>NZ_BMRM01000010.1 GCF_014648635.1 Streptomyces cinerochromogenes
GGAAGTGGCGCACATGGCCTCCGGAACCACCGCTCCCCCACCCCCCGCCAGCCTCCCCAGGATCGTCGCCGCCAGCCTCATCGGGACCACCATCGAGTGGTACGACTTCTTCCTCTACGGCTCGGCCGCCGCGCTGGTGTTCAACAAGCTGTTCTTCCCGGACTCGGACCCGCTCGTCGGCACGCTGCTGTCGTTCCTGACGTACGCGGTGGGGTTCGCGGCACGGCCGCTCGGGGCGCTCGTGTTCGGGCACTACGGTGACCGGCTGGGTCGGAAGAAGCTGCTGGTGCTGAGCCTGGTGCTGATGGGCGGGGCCACGTTCGCCATCGGGCTGCTGCCCACGCACGCCACGGTCGGGTCCGCCGCACCGGTGCTGCTCACCCTGCTGCGACTGGTGCAGGGCTTCGCGCTCGGCGGCGAGTGGGGCGGCGCCGTCCTGCTGGTGTCGGAGCACGGCGACGCACGACGGCGCGGCTTCTGGGCCTCCTGGCCTCAGACCGGCGCGCCGGCCGGGCAGTTGCTCGCGACCGGTGTGCTGTCGCTGCTCACCGCCGTCCTGTCCGACGACGCCTTCGGCACCTGGGGCTGGCGGATCCCGTTCCTGCTCTCCGGGGTGCTCGTCCTCGTCGGTCTGTGGATCCGCCTGTCCGTCGACGAGTCGCCCGTCTTCAAGGAGGCGCTGGAGCGGGCGGAGGCGCGGCAGTCCGACACGGAGGAGAAGCTGCCGCTCGTCTCGGTGCTGCGGTACCACTGGCGGGACGTGCTGGTGGCGATGGGCGCCCGGATGGCGGAGAACATCAGCTACTACGTCATCACCGCCTTCATCCTCGTCTACGCCACCACGTCGGCCGGCGTCTCCAAGCAGACCGCGCTCAACGCCGTCCTCATCGGCTCCGCCGTGCACTTCGCCGTCATCCCGGCCTGGGGCGCCCTGTCCGACCGGGTCGGGCGACGGCCCGTGTACCTGCTGGGCGCGGCCGGGGTCGGGCTGTGGATGTTCCCGTTCTTCGCGCTGGTCGACACCGGTTCGTTCGGGTACCTGATCCTGGCCGTCACCGTCGGGCTCGTGCTGCACGGCGCGATGTACGCGCCCCAGGCCGCGTTCTTCGCCGAGATGTTCGCGACCCGGATGCGGTACTCCGGCGCGTCCATCGGCGCCCAGTTCGCCTCGGTGGCGGCCGGTGCGCCCGCGCCGCTCATCGCCACCGCGCTGCTCTCGGACTACGACAGCTCCACCCCGATCGCGCTGTACGTGATCGCCGCCGCCGTGCTGACCCTGGTCGCGGTGGCCGTCTCGCGTGAGACCCGGCACCGGGACCTCGCGCAGGTCGACGGGGAGGACGAGGAGGCCTCCGGGGCGGCGCCGGCCGCCGAGGCCCGGACGGTCTGACCCGAAGCCGTCATCCCCCCGTCGGCACCACTCCCGTCGGCACCACCTCCGTCGGCATCGCTCCTGTCGGCACCACCCTCGTCGGCACCATCACCGCGCTGACCGCCCCCGCCCGGGGGGCGGTCAGTGCCGTCCCGGTGCGGCCAGCCGGTGCAGCCGCAGGGCGAGTTGGATCTCCAGGGCCCGCGCGGGCGTCTGCCAGTCCGCGCCGAGCAGGCGGCCCACGCGTTCCAGCCGCTGCGCCACCGTGTTCACATGGACGTGCAGCGCGTCCTTGGTGCGCGCCGGGCTCATCCCGCCCTCGAAGTAGGCGTCCAGGGTGCGTACCAGTTCCGTGCCGCGCCGCTCGTCGTACGACACCACCGGGCCGATGGTGCGCTCGACGAAGCCCGCGATGTCCCGTTCGCCCGCGAGGAGCAGGCCGAGGAAGCCGAAGTCCTCGGCCGCCGCGCCGTCCCCGGCCCGGCCCAGCAGGTGCAGCGCGTCCAGGCAGCGGCGGCCCTCGGCATAGGCGGCGGCCACCGCCTCGGGGTGCACGGCGAGGTCGGTGACGGGTGCCGAGGCGCCGACCGTGACCGGCTGGTGGACGGCGGTGCCCAGCTGGCGGGCGGTGCGGCGGGCCACCTCCGTGGCGGTGTCGCGGGCGGCCAGCGGCAGCAGCAGGACGGTGCCGCCGTCGCGCGCGGCGGCCAGACCGTGCCGGGTGGCCGCGAGGTGGGACGCGGCGGACCACAGCCGGCGGCGGGCCGCGGCCTCCTCCTCGGCGTCGGCCGCCGGGCCGTCGAGGCGGGCGGCGAGCACGACATGGGTGGCGTCCAGGTCCGCCCGGAGGCGGCCGGCACGTTCCCGCAGCAGGCGGGGGTCGCGGTCCCGGGTGTCGAGCAGGTCGTCCAGCAGCTCGCCGCGGACGCGTTGTTCGGCCTCGGCGGCGGAGCGGCGGGCGAGCAGCAGCAGGGAGGTGACCATCGCCGCGCGCTCCAGGGTGCGCTGGTCGACCGGGTCGAGGCCGGGATGGCCGCGCAGGACCAGCGCACCGAGGAGTTCCCCGCCGGCGGCCACCGCGGCGATCCAGTCGCTGCCGTGCCGTACGGCGTGTCCCTCGGCGCGGGACGCCTCCAGCGCCTCGGCCGGTGCAGCGGCGGCCTCGGTGAAGCCGACGGTTCCGTCGAGGACCTGGGAGACGGCTGCGGCCACGTCGTGCACCCCGCCGCCGCGCAGGACGAGTTCGGCGAGCCGGTCGTGGACCTCGGAGGCGCGTTCGATGACGGCGCTGCGGTCCCGGATGATCTCGTTGGCGCGCTCCAGGCCGGCCAGGGCGGCCCGGGTCTCGGTGAGCAGGTTGGCGGTGTCGATGGCCGCCGCGGCGAGCGCGGCGAAGGAGCCGAGCAGCGCGATCTGCTCGCGTTCGAAGACCCGCGCGCGCCGGTCTGCCGCGAAGAGCACGCCGATCACGTTCGGGCCGAGCATCAGGGGGACGCCGAGGATGGCGACCAGGCCCTCGTCGTGTACGCCGGCGTCGATGGCGCGGGTGTGCTGGAAGCGGCCGTCCTGGAAGTAGTCGTCGGTGACGTACGGCCGCGCGGTCTGGGCGACGAGGCCGCCGAGCCCCTCCCCCATGCCGAGACGCAGTTGCTGGAAGCGGGCGGAGACGGAGCCCTCGGTGACCCGCATGTAGGTGTCGCCGCGCACGGGGTCGTTGAGGCTGAGGTAGGCGACGTCGGTGCCGAGCAGGGAGCGGGCGCGCTGCACGATCGCCTGCAGGACGGCGTCGAGATCGCGGAGTCCGGCGAGGTCGTGCGCGGTCTCGAAGAGCGCCGACAGCTCCGCCTCGCGCCGCCTGCGGCCCTCCAGCTCCGCGCGCACGCGCAGGGCGCGCAGTCTGGCCTCTTCCAGCGCGGCGATCCGGCCGGCGGGCTCGCCCGCGGCTTGGGCGAGCAGGACGGGCTGCTCGTAGGCCTCCACGGAGGCGTCGCGGGCCAACAGGTCGAGGTACGGGGCCTCGGCGCTGCCGCTGGGTGCCGGCTGCAGATGATCGCGGGACATGGTCACAGGATTCCGTATCGGCCACCCGCCCCGGCAGGCCTGTGGACAACTCCCGGAGCCGGAGCGGGGAGGGCAGCCGAGGCCGGAAGGACAGCCGGAGCGGGGAACGAAGCCGCGGCGGGGAAGGCGGAAGGGGCGGCGAACGGAGCCGCGGCGGGGAAGACAGCCTTGGCGGGGAGGGCGGCCGGGGTGGCGCGCGGAGCCCCGGCAGGGAAGACGGCCACGGCGGCGAGCGAAGCCGCGGCGGGCGGGACAGCCGCGGCGGCAAGCGAAGGCGGGGCAGGGAGGGCGGCCGGGGCGGCCAGCGGAGCCGCGGCGGGGAGGGCGGCCGGAGCAGGGGCCGGAGCCGCGGCGAAAAGCCGGGCCGGCGTTTCCGGGCCGGTCAGTGGGCCGTCCACCCGCCGTCCAGGACGAGGGAGGTGCCGGTGACGAAGGAGGCCTGCGGGCTGCACAGGTAGGCCACGGCCTCGGCGACCTCCTCGGGTTCGATGAGCCGCCGCAGGGCGCTGTCCTTCAGCAGGACCTCGGACAGCACACGTTCCTCGGGGATGCCGTGTGCCTGCGCCTGGTCGGCGATCTGCTTCTCGACCAGTGGGGTGCGCACATAGGCCGGGTTCACACAGTTCGAGGTCACCCCGTGGGCGGCGCCTTCGAGTGCGGCCGTCTTGGACAGGCCTTCGAGACCGTGTTTGGCGGCCACATAGGCGGACTTGAAGGCCGAGGCGCGCAGACCATGGACGGAGGACACGTTCACGATCCGGCCCCAGCCTTGCGCGTACATGTGCGGGAGGGCGCCGCGGATGAGGCGGAACGGTGCCTCCAGCATCACGGTGAGCACCGTGTGGAACACCTCGGGCGGGAACTCCTCGATGGGCCGCACGAGTTGCAGTCCGGCGTTGTTGACCAGCACATCGGTGCCGACGGCGGCGCGTTCGGCGGCGTCCAGGTCGGTGAGGTCCACGACCAGCGGTACGACGGTGCCCGCGAGGCCGCCGGCCCGCTCCGCCTGCTGGGCCAGCTCGGCCAGGCCGGCCGTGTCCCGGTCGACGGCGCGCACCTCGGCCCCGGCGGCGGCCAGCCGCAGCGCGCAGGCGCGGCCGATGCCGCTTGCGGCGCCGGTGACGAGCGCGGTGCGGCCGTTGAGGTCGAGCGCGAGGGCCTGGGGTGGGGCGTCGGGACCGGGCAGGGGGGTGGGCGAGGTCATGTGCCGACCCTAAGCCGGGCCCGAGGGTCACCACATGTGGTGACCACCCATACTTCAGCCAGCAATCATAGGGTCAAACCATGTGGGTGCCTCCGACATGGCTTGCTTGATCCGGAAGACCGCGAACTCGTGCAGCTCGGGCAGCGCGTCCACCGCGAACCAGCCGACTTCGAGCGACTCGTCGTCGTTGACCCGGGCCTCGCCGCCCACGGCCCGGCAGCGGATGGTGATGTCCATGTACTGGCAGGTGTCGCCGTTGGGGTAGGTCACCGGCTCCAGTGCCTGGACCAGGACGACCCGCTCGGCGACGCAGTGCACCGCCGTCTCCTCGAAGACCTCCCGCACGGCGCACGCCGCGGGCTGCTCCCCCGGCTCCGGGATGCCGCCGATCACCGCCCACTTGCGCGTGTCGGTCCGTCTGCCGAGCAGCACCCTGCCCTCGTCGTCGAAGACGATCGCGGTGACTCCGGGGAGCCACAGCAGCTGACGGCCGGCGGAGGCCCTGAGCGTGCGGATGAATTCGGGAGTAGCCATGCGCCGACCCTAACGGGCCGGCGCCCCGCGCCCCGGTGGGTTCGGGGGTCGTACAGCGGTCGTACGGCTACGCGTCACCGGCGCGCCGGGCGCGCAGTCCGGAGCCGACCGCCCAGCCGATCCCGCCCGCGGCGGCCAGCACCAGGGCGATCTCGGGGAGGACGCCCAGTTCGGTGGCGGGGGTGGTGGACGTGCGCAGCGGCACCTTCTGGACGAGGTAGGCGGGCACGAACATGCCGGTCTTCCGGGTGATCCGCCCGTCCGGCATGATGACCGCGCTGACGCCGCTGGTCACCGGCACGGTCACGGTGCGGCTGTGCTCGACGGCGCGGACGCGGGACATGGCGAGCTGCTGGTAGGTCATCTCGCTGCGGTCGAAGGTGGCGTTGTTGCTCGGCACGGAGATCATCTCCGCCCCGTGCGTCACGGTGTCCCGCACGGCCCAGTCGAAGGCGGCCTCGTAGCAGGTGGCCAGGCCGACCTTGGCGCCGTCGATGTCGAACACACCCGGCCTGGTGCCCCGGCTGAAGTCCCGGTGGGCCATCTCGGTCCACTGCTTGTTGATCGCTCCGACCAGCGAGCGCAGCGGGAGGAACTCGCCGAAGGGCTGGATCTGCCGCTTGTCGTAGGTCTGCGTCGGCCCCTTGACCGGGTCCCACAGGATCTGCTCGTTGAGCAGCTTGCCGTCCTTCTCCACGACTCCGCCGACGGAGACGGGCACACCGATGTCCTTGGCCGCCTCCTCGATGACGGCGGCGGCGTCCGGGTACGCGAAGGGGTCGATGTCGGAGGAGTTCTCCGGCCACAGGACGTAGTCGGGCTTGGCGGCCCTGCCCGCCCTGACGTCGGCGGCGAGCTTGTGCGTCTCGCGCGCGTGGTAGTCGAGCACGGCCCGCCGCTGGGCGTTGAACTCCAGCCCGGAGCGCGGCACGTTGCCCTGGATGACCGCCACGGTGGCGGTGCCGTTCTCCGCCCGGTCGCTCACCAGCGCGCGGGCCGCGACCGCGCCGGCCACGGGTACGGCGACGCTCAGCAGCGCGGCGGCCGCGGCGGCCCGACGCACGGTCCGGGTCCGGCGCCGCTCCGCGAGCAGCCGCCCGGCCTCGTACAGGCCGAATCCGCACAGGACGACCGCGAAGCCGAGCACCGGGGTGCCGCCGACCGCGGCGAGCGGCAGGAAGACACCGTCCGCCTGGCCGAACGCGACCTTGCCCCAGGGGAAGCCGTCGAAGGGCACGCGCGCGCGGACCGCTTCGCCCGCGACCCACACGGCGGCGGCCCACACCGGCCAGGCGGGCAGCCTGGAGACGGCGGCGACGCCCACGCCGACCAGCGCGACGAAGACGGCCTCGATGGCGACCAGGGCCAGCCAGGGCCCGGGACCGACCTCCACACCGGTCCACACCAGCAGCGGCAGCAGGAAGCCCAGCCCGAAGAGGTAGCCGAGGCCGAGGGCGGCCTTCCAGCTCCGGTCGCGCAGCACCCAGGCGAAGCCGGCGAAGGCGGGCAGGGCCAGCCACCACAGGGTGCGCGGCGGGAAGCTGACGTAGAGCAGCACTCCGCAGAGCGCGGAGGCGGCGGCCGGGACCAGGCGCAGCAGCCGGCCGGCGCGCGCGCCGGGGGCGGGGCGCGGCTGGAGCTGGTCCGGCTGGTCCACGGAAGTTGCGGTGACGGTCACCCGGGTGAGTGTACGGCGGCCCGCGTCACCCCCGACAGCACGGCCCGGCGCCGGAACCGCGGCGGTCGCCGCTGGTGGGCGCCCCTTCCCGGGCGCCGTCGGCCGCCCGTCCCGCCGCGGCCCCCGCCTCGGACGGGGACGACGCCCCTGGGTGGAAAGGCCTCCGGTATGTGCCGGAATCGCGGTGTTCCTCCGCGCCTCGTCCCCAAACCGCTCATGAGCCGTTACGGTGTGCCCAGCTTCGGCGGCGCGGCCGGACCCGGCACGCGGTCGTGGGCTGCCGCAGGTCGGGGGACCGGGGTACGAGGGGCGACGGGTGGGGTCGACGGGGACGGGGTCCGCGACCGGTACATACGGTGCGGACGCCTACAGCACGCGAAGAAACGTTTCCGACGGGACGGGCATGATCCTGTTGGGGGCCTGCGCCGGGTGGTCGCTGATCACCGCGGCGGCCCACGGCGGACGGCCCGAGGGCATGCTGCTCGCGGTGCTCGCCGTGGCCGGCGGGTATGCCGCGGGCCGGGTCTCCGGCGCGCTGCTGCCGGTGGCGGCGCCCTGCGCCGGCGCGGCGGCGGGCCTCGCCCTGGCCGTGGCGCCGCCCGGCCTCTCCCCCGGCCCCTGGTACGCCGCCCCGCCCGGGCACGCGGGTGCCACGGCCGCGCTGCTGGCGCTGGCCACCGGGGCCGCGTGCTGTGCCGCCTGGGCGACGGCCGTACCGGCCCTCCGGCTCGGGCTGCGTGCGCTGGCCTGCGCCGTCGTGGCGGCCGGGGCCGTGCTGGGCTCGGTGGGCGGGTGCGCGGCCGGCCTGGTCGTCCTGCTGTGCTCACTCGCCGCGGGCGCGGTGCGCGGCCGGGCCGCGTGGCTGGCGGCTCCGGTCGCGGCGGCGGCCCTGCTGACGGCGACGGTCTGGGCGACCGCCGCCGATGCCCTGCCCGACGGCCTCACCCGGGCACTCGAGGGCCGGTTCACCGGACCCCGGCTACGGCTGTGGCGGGACGCCCTTGCGCTGGCGGGCCGGAACAGCGGCCTGGGGGTCGGCCCCGGCCGCTTCGGCGAGCTGAGCCCCGCGCCCCCGCCCCTGCCGGCCGAGGGCAGACCGCACTCCGCCCCGCTCCAGCAGGCGGCCGAGCAGGGCCTGGTCGGAGCGCTCCTGCTGCTCGCGGTGTTCTGCTGGGTCCTGTACGCCCTGTGGCGCAGCCCCCGCTCCACGCCGATCGCCCTCACCGCGGGCACCACCCTGACCACGCTGGCCGCCCTCGCCGCCGTGAGCAACGCCCTGAGCTTCACGGCCGTGACCGCGGGCGCGGCTCTCCTGGCCGGCTGGGCCACGGCCCGGCCGTGGGCGGGCGTGGCCTGGGAGCCGTGACAGGGGGTGTCATCGCACAACCGCGGCAGCGGGCGGAACCGTGACAGCGGACGTCACCGCGGGCCCGCCGACAGCAGGCGGTCGCCCCGGATCCACGAACAGCAGGAGTCACCGGAAAGTCGACAACAGCAGGAGTCACCGCAGAGCCGATGAACGGCACGCGTCAGGGGCCGCAGGACCACGCGACATCGCGTCACCGCGGATCCGTGATCAGCCGGCCTGTCCGTTCAGCCCGCCGTGCCGGGGCGGATCGTGCGCAGGCGGTCCCGGATGGCCCGCACCGCCGCCTCGGCGTTGTCCACCGTGATGGTGAACGTGTGACCGTCCCACAGGCGCAGCACGATGCCCTCGCCGCGGCGTACGACGACCGCGGTGCCCTTCTCGGGGCGCCAGCGGTAGCCCCAGCCGCCCCAGTGGCGGGGGGTGACGAGGGCGGTGAAGTCGGCGCCGGCCACGTGGGAGAGCGGGATGCGGCGGCGCGGCAGCCCGATGTGCCCGCAGCGCACCTCGACGCACTCCTTGTCGAGCTTGAGGTCGACGTGCACGAAGGCGAGCGTGCCGAAGAGGACCAGCAGGCCGGCCGCGATGCAGCCCACGACGGACATCACCAGCGGGGCGATGCCGGAGCTCCAGGCCGAGTCGACGGCCAGCTGGATCCCGAGCGCCATGCAGGCGGCGCCGGCCAGCGCCAGCAGCCACTGGACCCGGTTGGTGGCGCGTCCCGTCCAGACGTCCGGGTGCGGATTGTCGTCGGCGTCGGGGTGGTGCCTCATGATGATGAGGTTACTCAGGTTTCGCTGCGCCGGTAGCCGCTCGCGCAGGGTGACTCCTCCGGGCGGCCCAGACGGCGGTCCGGGCCGCGCCGGACGGGACCCCGCGCGGCCGGGGGTCAGCTGCGGTCGGCGAGCGGGCCGGTGGCCGGCAGCAGCCGTCCCTCGGCGTAGTGCAGCGCGGGCGCGGGCAGCGGTCCGGGCCGGCCGCTCAGCAGGACCGTGAGCGTGCCCTCGGCGGCGGCCTCGGGCGCGGGCAGCTCGCCGAGCCGGCGCAGGGCCTGGGCGGCCACCGCTCCGGCGGATCCGTGCAGCACCAGCGGGGCGGCACCGGGGCGCTGGAGGGCGGTGCGGATACGTTCCGCCACCAGCTCGTAGTGGGTGCAGCCCAGGACGACGGTCGTCACATCGTCGGGTGTCAGTTCGGCCGCCGCGGCGACGGCCGCGTCGATGGCCGCCTCGTCCGCGTGCTCGACGGCCTCGGCGAGCCCCCAGCACGGCACCTCGGCCACCCGCACGCCGTCGGCGAACTCCTCGATCAGGCCGCGCTGGTAGGCGCTGCCCGTCGTGGCGGGTGTGGCCCAGATGGCGACGGGTCCGCCGCCGGCCGCGGCCGGCTTGATCGCCGGGACCGTGCCGATGACCGGGATACCGGGCTCCAGGCGGGCGCGGAGCGCGGGCAGGGAGTTCACGGTGGCGGTGTTGCAGCCGATGATCAACGCGTCGGGCCGGTGGGCCGCGGCGGCCTCGGCGACGTCCAGCGCACGCCGGGTGACGTCCTCGGGGGTGCGCGGTCCCCAGGGCATGCCGTCGGGGTCCAGGGAGAGCACGAGGTCCGCGTCGGGCCGCAGGCGCCGTACCGCGGCGGTGGCCGCCAGCAGGCCGATTCCGGAGTCCATGAGCGCGATCTTCACCCGGCCACGATAGTCGATGCGGTCTCGTGGCCCGGCCGGGTGGGGCAGACTGCGGCCGTGAGCGCCTTCCTGTGGATCACCGTCGTGTCACTGGTCTCCTGGTGCTGGCTGCTGCTCGGCCAGGGCTTCTTCTGGCGTACGGACGTCCGGCTGCCCGGGCGCCGGGAGCCGGAGGAGTGGCCGTCGGTCTGTGTGGTCGTACCGGCCCGGGACGAGGCGGCCGTGCTGCCCGCGAGCCTGCCCTCGCTGCTGGCGCAGGACTATCCGGGGCGGGCGGAGGTCTTCCTGGTGGACGACGGGAGCACGGACGGCACCGGGGAGCTGGCCCGGGAGCTGTCCCGGCGGCACGGCGGGCTGCCGCTCACGGTGGGCTCTCCGGGGGAGCCGCCGGCGGGCTGGACGGGCAAGCTGTGGGCGGTGCGGTACGGCATCGGCCTGGCACGCGCGCGTGACCCCGAGTACCTGCTGCTGACCGACGCGGACATCGCGCACGCGCCGGACAGTCTGCGGGAGCTGGTGGCGGCGGCCCGCTCCGGGGGCTTCGACGTGGTGTCGCAGATGGCGCGGCTGCGGGTGGCGAGCCCGTGGGAGCGGCTGGTGGTCCCGGCGTTCGTGTACTTCTTCGCGCAGCTGTATCCCTTCCGGTGGATCGGACGGCCGGGTTCGCGCACGGCCGCGGCGGCGGGCGGCTGTGTCCTGCTGCGCGCGGAGACGGCCGAGAAGGCGCGCATCCCGGAGGCGATCCGGCACGCCGTCATCGACGACGTGGCGCTCGCGCGCGCGGTCAAGGGCGCGGGCGGCCGGGTCTGGCTCGGACTGGCCGACCGGGTGGACAGCGTCCGCCCCTATCCGCGGCTGGCCGACCTGTGGCGGATGGTCTCGCGCAGCGCCTACGCCCAGCTGCGGCACAACCCGCTGCTGCTGCTCGGTACGGTCGCCGGGCTGGCGCTGGTGTATCTGGTGCCGCCGGCCGCCGTGGCCGTGGGCGCGGCCGGCGGCGGTGCGGCGACCGCGCTCGCCGGTGCGGCGGCGTGGGCGGTGATGGCGGGAACGTACCTGCCGATGCTGCGCTACTACCGGCAGCCGCTCTGGCTCGCCCCGCTCCTGCCGTTCACCGCGTCGCTGTACCTGCTGATGACGGTCGACTCCGCCGTGCAGCACTACCGGGGTCGCGGGGCCGCGTGGAAGGGCCGCACCTACGCCCGCCCGGACGCCGTGCCCGACGAGGGCTGAGTGCGGTTCACTTGCGGCCGGGCGTCCAGTTCATGCCCCAGCCGTAGGCGCGGTCCATGGCGCGCTGCGGGCTCGTTCCGTGCTCGGGCACCAGGTACCGCGCCTCGCGCTGGACGAGGAGGTCGCCGCCGGTGTTGGTGATCAGGGCGAGCGCGCACACCGGGGAGGCGACGGTGCACTCGTCCAGCGAGAACTCGATGGGGGCGCCGTACTGCGGCTGGAGGGTGACGGTGGCGTGCAGGTCGGCGAAGGAGCGGGCGCCCTCGTAGATGGTGACGAAGACGAGGATGCGCCGGAAGTCCCGGGCGTGGTCGAGGTTGACGGTGAGGTTCTCGCCGGTCGTCACGGCTCCGGTGCGGTCGTCGCCGTCGAGGTGGATGTACGGCGGCCGGTGCAGTGAGCCGAAGGCGTTGCCGAGGGCCTGTACGACTCCCTTGCGGCCGTCGGCGAGTTCGTACAGCGCGCACAGGTCGAGGTCGACGTTGTCGCCGCCGCCGCTCCACCGGGCCCAGCCCGTGGACGGTCTGCGCATCTGCCAGTTGAGGTTCACCCGCATCGCGCCGGAGGTGCCGCCCTGCTTGGCCAGCGAGACGGACGGGGCCGCCTTGGTGAGGGTGACCTTGGACAGGCGCACCGGCTGGGCGGCGGGGGCGGGCGGGGCCGCGGGCGGGACGGCAGCGGAAGGGGACGGCGCGGGCGGGACGGCAGGCGGCGGGGGCGGCGGGGTGGCGGCCGACGGGGGCGGCGGGGCCGCGGCGGGGCGGGGTGGCGGGGTGGCCCGGGACGGGGCGGTGGGCGGTGCGGCGTGCTGCGGTTCGTCCACGGTGATGCCGAAGTCCGTCGCCAGGCCTTCGAGTCCGCTGCTGTAGCCCTGGCCGACGGCGCGGAACTTCCAGCCGGCCTCACGGCGGTACAGCTCGCCGAGCACGAAGGCCGTCTCCACGGTCGCGCCGGGGTCGTCGAAGCGGGCGACCACCCGGCCCGAGGCCGCGTCGGTCACCTCGATGTAGAGGTCCGGGACCTGGCCGAAGGTTCCGCCGTCCGCGGAGGCGGCCAGCACGATCCGGTCGACGGCGCCCTCCACGCGCGCGAGGTCGGCCAGCAGGGTGTCGGTGACGCGTCCGCCGGCCGACCGCTTGCCCTCGTGGCGTACCGCGCCGGAGGCGTGCGCGGGCTGGTTGTAGAAGACGAAGTCCCCGTCCGAGCGCACCTTTCCGGCGGCGAGCAGCAGCGCGGAGGCGTCGGCGTCCGGTACCCCGGGGCCGGAGCGCCAGCCCAGTTCGACGCGCAGCGCCGTCGTCGGCACCGGTGTGTTCGATCCCTTCGGCATTGACATGTCCGCCCCCATCGCGTGTCGGCTTCCGGGTACCGGTTCCGGGTGGCGCCTTCCGGTCCCTGCCGTCCCGGCCCGTGTCATCCCTACGCGCACAACCTATTCCCGGGGACGGCGCACGCCCATGAACGGCACAGGAAGATCGCCGGTCAACCGCCGGTAACCCAAGAGGAACTCGGCTTTTACACGATCCAAACGTTGATCGGCGTCCCTTTTTGCCAAGTTCGCTCGGATTGGGGATCCCAGGCACCTGCCGACACGGAAAACAACCCTCTTATCGGTCTCCCCAACCAGCACATCGTGGGCTTAACTTATGTGCCATGACCTCCCCCCGCTCCACCTATGGCGGCGGCTACTACTCCGCCTCCTTCCCGGACACCCCGATCTACGACTCGCTCGTGGCCGAGCGGGGCACCCCGCAGATCGCCCCGATCCGGGTCCCCGCCGCCTACGACACGGGCAGCAGCCTGCCCGCCCTGCCGTCGGCCCTCCCCGCCCTCCCGGCGGCCCCGGCCCAGCAGGCGGCCCCCGCCCCCGCCTACGGCTACCCGCAGACGCCGCAGCCCGCACCGCTGCAGCAGGCGCCGACGGCGTACATCCCGCAGCAGGCGAGCGCCCCTCGCGGCTACCCCGGTCCGCAGGCCCCGCAGCCGCAGCGGCCGATGCCCGGAGGCAACGGCTACGAGGCCATGCGCCCGGCAGCGCCGCGCCCCGCGCCGGCTCCCTACCAGGACCCGTACAACAACCAGCAGTACCGCGGCTACTGACGGCCGCCCCGTGCCGTCGGTGCCGCCTGGCACGATGGACGGCATGGGAAACGCCGAAGTGGAGTCGATCCACGTCCATCCGGTCAAGGCGTTTCGGGGCGTCTCGCCCCGGGAGGCCGTCGTGGAGCCCTGGGGCCTGACCGGGGACCGACGCTGGACGCTGGTCGACGACGGGGGAAAGGTCGTCACACAGCGCGAGGAGCCGCGCCTCGCCCTGGCCGCCGCCGAGCCTCTGCCCGGCGGCGGCGTTCGTCTGTCCGCGCCCGGTATGGCCCCGCTGACGGTCGAGGTACCGGAGCCGGCGCAGACCGTGCCGGCGAACGTGTTCGGCACCGAGGTGGAGGGGATCCCGGCCGCCGCGGCCGCGCACGCCTGGTGCGGCACCTACCTGGGGGCCGAGGTCCGCCTGGTGCACATGGACGATCCGGCCACCCGCCGCCCGGTCGACCCCGACTACGCGCTGCCCGGCGAGACGGTGAGCTTCGCCGACGGCTACCCCCTGCTGGTGACCACGCTCGGCTCGCTGGACGCCCTGAACTCCCTGATCGCCGAGGGCCCGCACGCCGCCGAGGGCCCGCTGCCGATGAACCGGTTCCGGCCGAACGTCGTCGTCGCCGGCACCGCGCCCTGGGCCGAGGACCACTGGACGCGGATCTCCATCGGCGAGGTGGTCTTCCGGGTCGCGAAGCCCAGCGGACGGTGTGTCGTGACCACCACCGACCAGACCACGGCCGTACGCGGCAAGGAACCGCTCCACACCCTGGCCCGCCACCGCCGGACGGGCGGAAGGCTGCTGTTCGGTCAGAACCTCGTCCCGCTCTCCCCCGGCACCATCGCAGTCGGCGACGCGGTACGCGTCCTGGGGTGAGAACCGGCCCGCGCAGCACTCCGGCGACGATCCGCCGGGCCGGGAACCGGGGAACACGTCCCGCTCGTTGAGGGAGCGTGAGAAATTCGTGAGAGGCCGTGTGCCCCGGGGTTTCTGACGAACCGGAAGGGGGTGGGGACATGCGAGCACTCGCCGGACTGTGGCGCTGGCGGCACAATCCGCTGCGCCGTGCGACGGATCTGGCCGAGGCCTGGGTGGCCCTCGTGGCCCTGCTGCTGATCGTCGTGGCCGCGCCCGTGACCGGCTGCCTGGTCGGCTCCGCCGCCCAGGACTCGCTCCAGCGGTCGGCACGGCAGCAGCAGCACGCCCGCCACCAGGTCACCGCCACCGTGGTACGGGGCCTGAGCGGGACCGTGCCGGAGACCGACCCGGACACCAGCTCCGCGCGCGAGGCCCGCAGCCGCGTCCTCGCGGACTGGACCGCGCCGGACGGCACCCGGCGGCACGGCCCGGTCCTCGCCGACCTCAGGACCCCGCACCCAGGGGACCGCTTCAGCCTCTGGACCGACCCGCACGGACGAATAACGACCCGCCCGCTGGACTCCGCCACGGCGACGACGCACGCCGTGCTCGCCGGGTTCGGCGCGGCCCTGCTGACGGCGGCCCTGCTCGAGACCGGCCGGCGCCTCACCGTCTGGCGCCTGGTCCGCAGGCGGTACGCGCGCTGGGACCAGGCCTGGGACCGGGCGGGCCCGGACTGGGGCAAGGCGGGCACCGGCAGCTGACGGCCTTGCGGCTCTGGTCAACCCGGCGTGCACGCACACGCTACGGTGGACCGGCCGAAGCGCTTTCGGCGACAACCCGCGGGTGCGTGAACCCCGGGGCGCACGCATTCACCGGGGCGCGAACGCGCTCACACCGCCGAGGCCGGCCACGGTCACGGCCGGACACCGGCGGCTGCGCCCCGACGGTCAGCGAGCCATCAGTACGACGAGGTGGGGGCACAGCAACGCCATGGCACAGGGCACGGTCCAGGTGACGCACACCGGTACGTCGCGGTGGCGGCGCCGCACGGGTGAGTACGCTTCGCTCGCCGCCGCCCTGGAGGCCGCCGCCGACGGCGACGTCCTCACCATCGCCCCGGGCACCTACCGGGAGAACCTCGTCGTCCAGCGGCCGGTGACACTCCGTGGGCCCGAGGGCTCGCCCGGTTCGGTGCGGATCGCCCCCGTGGACGGGGTGCCGCTGACCGTGCGGGCCTCGGCCGTCGTGCAGGACGTGCACGTGGAGGGGCAGGACGCGGCGGCGCCCGCGCTGCTGGTGGAAGAGGGCACGCCCGAGCTGATGGACGTGCGGATCGTCACCCGGTCCGCCGTCGGCATCGAGGTGCGCGGCGGCGCCCGGCCCACCGTGCGCCGGTGCACCGTGGACAACCCGGCCGGTATCGGCATCGCCGTACTCGACGGCGGCAGCGGGGTGTTCGAGGACTGCGAGGTCGTCGCCGCCGGGCAGGCGGGCGTGGCGGTCCGCGGCGGGGCCCATCCGCGGCTGGAGAGGTGCCGGGTGCACCACGCCTCCGGCACCGGAGTGACCGTCACCGGTGAGAACTCCTCGCTGGAGGCGGTGGGCTGCGAGATCTACGAGGTGCGCGGTTCCGGAGTGCAGGTCACCCAGCGGGCCACCGCGCAGCTCACCGACTGCGATGTGCACCGCACCACCGCCGACGGCATCACCCTGGACACCGACGCGGTGCTCACGCTCGCCGACTGCCGCCTCCACGACATCCCGGAGAACGCGGTCGACCTGCGCTCCCGCTCGGTGCTCACGCTGACCCGGACGACGGTCCGTCAGTTCGGGCGCAACGGCCTGTCGGTGTGGGACCCGGGGACCCGGGTGGACGCCCACCAGTGCGAGATCTTCGACAGCACCGGCGACTATCCCGCGGTGTGGGTGAGCGACGGGGCCACCGCCGTGCTCGACTCCTGCCGGGTGCACGACGTGCCGGACGCGCTGTTCGTGCTGGACCGCGGCTCGCGCGCGGACGTCGTGGACAGCGATCTGTCGCAGGTGCGCAACACGGCCGTGTCGGTGAGCGACGGTGCGACCGCGCAGCTGGACGACTGCCGGATCAGGGAGGCGGCCACCGGTGCGTGGTTCCGCGACCACGGCAGCGGCGGCACGCTCAGCAACTGCACCCTGGACGGCACCCAGACCGGGGTGATCGTCACCAAGGGCGCCGACCCCACCATCGAGCGCTGCACGGTGGACGCTCCCTCCGAGGCCGGTTTCTACGTCTCCGCGGGCGGCCGGGGCAGCTTCCTGAACTGCCGGGTCACCGGCAGCGGCGGCTACGGCTTCCATGTGATCGACGGCTGCCGTACGACGCTGCGCAGGTGCCGCACGGAGCGCTGTGCGCGCGGCGGGTACGAGTTCGCCGAGGGCGGACCGGACGCGGGCTCGGGGAGCGGGCCAGTCGTGGAGGACTGCACCAGCGACGAGAGCGGCGGCCTGCGGGCGCCCGCGGCCCGGGAGGCGGTCGTGCAGACGGCGACGCAGCCCGCCGGGCTGCTGGGCTCGTTCCCCGGGCAGCGGGCGGCGGAGCCGCAGCCGGTCGCCGCCGCGGAGCCGGAGCAGTCGCAGCGCACCTCGAAGGACGTGCTCGGCGAACTCGACGCGCTGGTGGGCCTGGAGAGCGTCAAGCGCGAGGTGCGGGCGCTGACCGACATGATCGAGGTGGGCCGGCGCCGGCAGCGGGCGGGGCTGAAGGCGGCCTCCGTCAAACGGCACCTGGTCTTCACCGGCTCCCCCGGCACCGGCAAGACGACGGTCGCCCGGCTCTACGGCGAGATCCTCGCCTCGCTGGACGTGCTGGAGAAGGGCCACCTGGTGGAGGTGTCCCGGGTCGACCTGGTCGGCGAGCACATCGGTTCCACGGCGATCCGCACTCAGGAGGCCTTCGAACGGGCGCGCGGCGGGGTGCTGTTCATCGACGAGGCCTACGCGCTCTCCCCGGAGGACGCCGGGCGCGACTTCGGCAAGGAGGCCATCGACACGCTGGTGAAGCTGATGGAGGACCACCGCGACGCGGTGGTGGTGATCGTCGCCGGGTACACCGCGGAGATGGAACGCTTCCTGTCCGTCAACCCGGGTGTGGCCTCCCGCTTCTCACGCACCATCACCTTCGGCGACTACGGCCCCGAGGAACTGCTGCGGATCGTGGAACAGCAGGCCGACGAGCACGAGTACCGGCTGGCGCCGGGGGCGTCCGAGGCGCTGCTGAAGTACTTCACCGCGATCCCGAAGGGCCCGGCGTTCGGCAACGGCCGTACCGCCCGGCAGACCTTCGAGGCGATGGTGGAGCGGCACGCGAGCCGCGTCGCCCAGCTGCCCGACCCGACCACCGACGACCTGACCCTGCTGTACGCGGAGGATCTGCCGGAGCTGCCCTGACCGTCGCGGCGGGCTCAGCGCGAGGTTCCCCGCTCCGGGCGCTGGGCCGGTACCTCCGGGCGCAGCCGGTTCAGGAGGCGGGCGCGTTCGCGGGTGAAGGCGGGGTCCGACTGGTAGTCGGAGTGGCCGAGGATCGGGGCCGGGAGCGGGTGGTCCAGGGTGCGGCCGTAGGCGAGCGGGTCGCGCAGGGGCTCGTGGTCCACGTCGGGGGTGGCGTCGTCGGGGACGCGGACGGGGCCCCCGATGGGGTCGGTGCGCCGGTAGAGGTTGCGCCAGCAGGCGATGTCGTGGTGCAGGGCGGCGAGCGCGGGCGCGCCGAAGTGGGCGGGGAACCAGCGGCCGTAGAGGCGTTCCAGCGGGGAGCCGTAGGTGAGCAGGGCGACCCGGCCGCGGACGGACGGCGGCAGCTGCCAGGCCGCCGCGGCGGCGAGGACGCTGCCCTGGGAGTGCCCGGACAGCACCAGCCTGCCCTCGGTGCGCCGGGTCCAGGTGGCCATGCGCCAGGTGAGGTCCGGCACCGCGCGCTCGGCGTAGCAGGGCGGGGCGAAGGGGTGGGCGGCGCGGGGCCAGAAGGTGCCGACGTCCCAGAGGATGCCGATGGTGCGCCGTGCGGAGGCGTCCTTGTAGGCGCGCCTGCCCCAGGTCACGAACAGCAGGAAGCCGAGCCCGACCAGCCAGGAGCCCACCGCCTGTGAGGTCTCGGCCACGGCCTGGACGAGGTGGTGGGCGCGCCGGGCCGCTCCGTCGGGCGTCTTCCGGGTGACCAGGGCCCCGGCCAGCGCCGCGCTGCCCAGTACGAGGGTGGTGGCCGTGAGCACGCCGACGACGAGGGGCGCCCGGTCGGTGAGGCCGGCCATGGCCCGGGCGTGGGCGATGGCGCGGGTGCGGGACACGTCCTCGGGCTCGCCGGGGTGCTCACCGCGGACGCGGTCGCGTTCGGCGCGGGCGAGCCGGGCGGTGCGCAGCCCGAGCCCGGCGGTCAGCAGGAGGAGGACCGCGAGGAGCGGCGGGATGGCGGAGGCCTGCCAGGTCAGCAGGACGGGCGGCCCGGCGAGCAGGGCGCGGGTGCCGTCCAGCCAGTCGGCGACCCGCTGTGCGACCCCGCCGGAGATCACTCCGCCCAGCGCGCAGGCGAGCAGCGCGACGGCGGGACCGCCGAGGCCGCGCAGCGCGGCGCGCGGGTCGGGGCGGCGCCGGTACAGGTAGCGGGCCACGACGGCGAGGGCGACGACGAGCAGGCCCTGGGCCAGCATGAGGGCGCCGAAGGCGGGGTCGCCGGGCAGCCGGCCCGCGGACCGCCAGCCGGGCCGGGACCAGCCGGCGTAGACCAGGCCGAGCAGCAGCAGGGCGAGCGCGGCGAGTTTCAGGGAGCGTACGAGGTGCCGGTCGAGCCGCTGGTCGAGGCGGTTCTCGCTGCGGCCCCGGCGGCAGACCACCCCCACCACCGCCGCCCCGCAGGCGAGCAGGGCCGCGGTCAGCAGCCAGCCGAGCAGGTCCAGGGTCCGGGGGCCGCCGGGCCGGTGGTCGAAGCGGGCCGCCGGGGTGGTGACGGCGGCGGCCACGGTGAGCAGGCCGGCCGCGGTGTGGGCCGCGCGCAGCCGGGCGACCAGACGGCGGCCGTACCAGAAGCCGGGCCGCACCAGCGCGCTGCCGTGGTCGTCGGGCCCGGGGGCGCCGGACTCCGGGGCGGGCGCGGGGTCGGGGCCACCGGGCTTCGGCCCGGTATCGGGGTGGGCGTCGGCGTCGGGGGACAGCGGCAGGTGGGACTCGTAGGCGCGCCAGGTGCGGTGCGAGAGGTACCACAGGAGGCCGGTCAGCGCGGCGGGCGGCACCGCGGCGAGGGCGAGGCGGCGGCCGGGGGCGCTCCACCAGCCGCCGGCGGCGGGCGACAGGAAGTCCAGCCAGGAGTGGCGGCGGACGCAGGCCTGGACGCCGGCGCACTGCCAGGCGACCAGGTCGAGGGCCACCTCGCAGGCGGCGGCCACCAGCAGCACGGTCAGGGTGAGGGCGGCCAGGCGCACGAGGAGCCCGTAGAGCCGGGCGGTGCGCGGCCGGGCGGGTGCGGCGGGGCGCATCCAGTGGGCGAGGTTGACCACCATGAACGGCAGCAGTAACAGCCACAGGGCGCGGCTGCCGTCGCCGGAGGTGAGGTTGCACCAGACGTAGGCCTCGCGGACCGGTCCGCCGCGCGGCTCCCGGCCGGCCGGGGCGGCCTCGGTGTCCTCGGTGCGCCGGAAGACGGCGGCGGTGTCGTCGCCGGTGACCCGGACCGTGCGCGGGTCGCCGAGCATCTTCTCCGGTGTGGTGCCGCCGACCCCGTGCACCAGCAGTTCCAGCTCGGCCTCCGGCTCAGCGGGCCGGCCCGGGCACGTCCCCGGCCCGGCCGTGTGCTCTTCGTATTTTTCCGGCCCGGCCGTACGCTCCGTGTGCTGCCCCGCGGGGCGGTCCTGTGCACGTTCCACTGTTCTCGCACTTCCCCCGTGACGCCTGACGTCTGTGTCGTGCGCGGTTCAGGATGTCCTCTCCGGCGGTCGCGTGCACCCACTGTCACCGAATCTCCCCGAACCGTGTCACGGCGGACGGCCCGGCAGGTGGTGGCGCAACCGGGGCCGAGCCATGAAAGGATGGGACGCCCGCGCGCTGCCGGACGGATGGAACCTGCTGGTCGGAGCCGGTGCGCCGGGCGTGTCGGACGGTTGGCGGCGAAAGGACCGGAGCGTACGTGAGTGAGAATCAGAACCTCCTCGCGGAGCAGCGGCGCGCCCTGATCCTGGACGAGGTCCGGCGCCGGGGCGGGGTGCGGGTCAACGAGCTGACCCGCAAGCTCGGTGTCTCGGACATGACCGTGCGCCGCGACCTCGACGCGCTCGCCCGCCAGGGGGTGCTGGAGAAGGTGCACGGCGGTGCCGTGCCGGTGGTCGAGGCGAGCACGCACGAGCCGGGGTTCGAGGCGAAGTCGGGACTGGAGCTGACCGCCAAGGAGGACATCGCGCGCGCCGCGGCCCGCCTGGTCGCCCCGGGGGCGGCGATCGCCCTGTCCGGGGGTACGACGACGTACGCGCTCGCCCAGCACCTGCTGGAGGTGCCCGATCTGACCGTGGTGACGAACTCGGTGCGGGTCGCGGACGTCTTCCACGCGGCGCAGCGCACCTCCGGGCAGCGGCAGGGCTCGGCCACGGTGGTGCTGACCGGCGGGGTGCGCACCCCGTCGGACTCGCTGGTGGGGCCGGTGGCCGACCAGGCGATCGCCGCACTCCACTTCGATCTGCTCTTCCTGGGGGTGCACGGCATATCGGTGGAGGCCGGTCTGTCCACGCCGAACCTCGCGGAGGCCGAGACCAACCGGCGGCTGGTGCACTCCGCGCGCCGGGTGGTGGTGGTCGCCGACCACACCAAGTGGGGTGTGGTGGGCCTGAGTTCGTTCGCCGCGCTGGAGCAGGTGGACACGCTGGTGACCGATGCGGGGCTGCCGGCCGAGGCGCGCGCGGAGATCTCCGAGCACCTGCGGGTGGTGGTGGCGGGCGAGCCCGAGGACGAGGACGGCGCAGACAGCTGAGGGGCCGTCAGCTATCGTGACGGTGCCCGGTCAATCGTACGGCGCAACCGTCACGAGGGGATGTCGTCCATGGCTCGTCGTCTGCGTCCGGTGGAGATCGACTTCGTCGGGGCCGCGCCGGTGCGCCTGGTCTTCGCGCGGAACATCGCCGCGCCTCCCGAGCAGGTCTTCCGCGCGCTCGCCGAGGACGTGCCCGACTGGACGCAGTGGTTCTCCGCGGTGACGTCCGCCCGGGCCACCGACGGTGGCGCCGGGCGGGAGATCGGGCTGCGGGGCGGGACGCGGTTCACGGAGACGGTGCTGGTGGCGAAGGCGCCCGACGTGTACGCCTACCGCGTCGACACCACGAACGCACCGGGCGCCCGTGCCCTGGCCGAGGAGTGGCGCCTGGCTCCTCACGGCACGGGCACACGCGTGCGGTGGACGTTCGCCGCCGACGGGACGGCGCCGTTCCGGTTCGCCCTCATGCTGGCCCGGCCCGGTCTCAAGCGCGCCTTCCGCGACGCGGTGACCTCCTTGGACCGGCGCCTGTCCGGGCGGTGATCAGCCGTCGCCGCGGGCCTGGTGCGCCTCGCTGACGACCGCCGCCATCAGCTCCGCGTCCAGCGCGGAGACGTCGGCCAGGCGGGAGGCGGCGGACAGCGAGTTGAGCAGGGTCTTGGTGACGCGCAGGGCCGCCGGGGGGCGGCGGACGATGGGTCTGGCCCAGTCGGCGACGGCCGCGTCCAGCTCGTGGGCGGGGACGACCCTCTGCAGGACGGACAGGGACCGGGCCTCCTCCGCGCCGAAGGCCCGGCCGGTGAGGACCAGTTCGCGAACCCGGGCGGCGCCGACCTCGTTGATGAGCCGGGGCAGCAGGCCGCCCCACGCGGTGGGCAGCCCGAGGGCCAGTTCGGGCAGCCGGAAGACCGCGTCCTCGGAGCCCACCCGCAGGTCGCAGGCGAGCGCCAGGGCCATGCCCGCCCCGATGACCTTGCCGTGGACACGGGCGATGGTGACGGCCGGGTTGCCGGTGAGGGCGTCGCAGACGCGCCGGGCCTTGGTCCCCGACAGGCGGATGCCGCCGCCCGTGGGGTCGTGGGCGAGGTGCCGGGTGAACTCGCCGCGGTCCCCGCCGAGACAGAAGTCGTCCCCGCGCCCGGCCAGCACCAGCACCCGCACCGCCGGGTCCTGGTCCTGGAGGACCGCCAGGAGGTCGTCCAGCAGGGCGTCCGTGACCGTGTTGCCGTGCTCGGGGGTGTTCAGCTCGATGGTCAGGACGGGGCCCTCCCGGTGGGTCCGCAGGGTCTGCTGTCGCGGGGCGGCCGGGAGAGCCGTGAGGGGAAGCGCGGTCATGTCGTCACTTTCAGGGGGTCATGTCGTCACGTGCGAGGGGGTGGCACGCTCAGGTGGTCACACGCTCACGTGGTCACACGCAGGGAGGTCACCCGCCGGAAGACCATCCGGTCCGCGTAGGTCGGGGCCGTGGCCGGCCGCAGCGTGGGGAAGCGTTCGAGCAGCTGGGTGAGCAGCTGACGGGCCTCCAGGCGGGCCAGGGCGGCGCCGAGGCAGTAGTGGGCGCCGCCGCCGAAGGTGAGGTGGCCGCCCTTGCGGCGGATGTCGAAGACGTGCGGGTTCTCGTTGCGGCGCGGGTCGTGGTTGGCGGCGCCGTACAGGACGTGGACGACGGTGTCCTTGGCGACGGGGACGCCGGCGAGCACCGTGTCGTCCGCGGCGAAGCGGGAGTTGAGGTGGATGGGCGGGTCGTAGCGCAGCACCTCGTCGATCGCGTCGTCGATGTGCTCGGGGTGCCGGCGCAGCCAGTCGGCCACGGCGGGGTCCCGGGTCAGGAACCACACCGCGTTGGTGAGCAGCGTCGCGGTGGTCTCCAGGGAGGCGATGGTGATGAACATCGTCAGGTCGTACAGCGTCTGGTCGGCCGCCGCGCGGTCGTCGGGGTACTGGGCGTCCCAGTAGCGGATCCAGCCGGAGAGGACATCGTTGCCAGGGTGGGCGCGCCGGTGGGCGAGGAGGCCGGTGAAGAAGGCCCGCATCTCCAGGGTGGCCTGGGCGGAGACGGCCAGTTCGCTCTTGGTGGGGAGCAGTTCCTGGGCGTGGACCTGGCGGTGGGTGAAGTCCAGGATGTGGGCGTGGTGCTCGTCCGGGATGGCCAGCCACCGGCCGACGGTGTGGATCGGGAGCTGCTCGGCGACCGTGGTGACGAACTCGGCCGTGCCGTGGGTGCGCAGCCTGAGGTCGAGGCGGTCCAGGAGGCCGGTGACGTGCCCGGCGATCTGGGGGCGCAGCACCTCCAGGGTGCCGCGGTCGAAGAGGTTGCCCAGGGCGCGGCGCTGGGCGGTGTGCACGGGCGGGTTGAGGCGGGAGAGGGTCCGTGTCATCTCCCGGGTCGCCGGCTCCCGCCAGCGTGCGGGGTCGGGCCGGCGCTCCTGCCAGTCGAAGTCGGGCACGAGCCAGTTCCTGCCGCGCAGGACCTGGTTGCACGCGTCGAATCCGGTCACGAAGTACCCGCCCCAGGGAGCGGGCACCACGTCGCCCAGTGCGCGCAGCTCGTCCCAGACGGGCAGGGGGTCGGCCCGTCCCTCGTCCGACCGCAGGCGACGAAGGAGGGGGATGACGGCTCGTCGGTCGGGGGTGGTACCGCGTATGACGCCAACGGCGGTCACGCGAGGCTCCTTTGATGGCTGGGCGCTACCTTTACCGCCGGAACCTACCCTTCCCCTCTCCTTCGTCATGCGCCTGACAGTGTTGCTCCTGTCACACAGAGCACATCAGACCCGGAAGATGTCCAGGAAGCTGCTCCAGAAGCCCTTCTTCCTGGCCGGTTCCTGACGTGCGGCGGTGACCGGTGCCGTGGGCAGCGGCTGCTCCGCCGTGGCGGCGGTACGGTTCTGCAGCGCGGAGGCCATGCGGGTGGCCGGGGTCGGGCTGAAGGCCACGGGCAGGGCCACCAGGGCCCGGTGGAACGGGCCCGGCCGCCATTCCAGCTCCTTCTCGTGGACGGCCAGCGCCAGGTCGGGCAGGGCGTTGAGGATCTTCTCGATCGCGGTGACGGCGATGACCTGCGCCGGGTCCTTGGCCGGGCAGGCGTGCGGGCCGGCACCCCAGGCCAGGTGGGCGCCCTTGCTGTGCATCCGGCGGGCCTCGGCCAGCGCGGGGTCGCTGTTGGCCGCGGCGAAGCTGATGACGACCGGGGTGTTCGCCTGCGCCACCACTCCCCCGAGGTCCACGTCCTGGACCGGGTAGTGGGTGGCGTAGTTGGCGATCGGCGTCTGGTTCCACAGCACGTGATCGATCGCCTCCTCGATCAGCATGCCGGAGTCGCGCCCGCTGGTGTCGGGCGACAGCAGCAGGAGCAGGGCGTTGCCGATGAGGTTGCGCTCGGGTTCCACGCCGGCGCCCATCAGCATGACGAGCTGGTCCTTGAGTTCCTCGTCGGTGAGGCCCGCGGGGTGCTGGATCAGCCAGGAGGTGACGTCGTCGCCGGGCCGGCGGCGCTTGAGGGCGATCAGCTCCATGAGGCAGGCGGTCAGCTCCTCGTTGGCGCGCAGGGCGTCCTTGCCGTCGAAGATCGCCGACATGGCGCTGGTGAGGGTGTCGCCGATGTCCGCGGGGCAGCCGAAGAGCTTGTTGAACAGCAGCAGCGGCAGCAGCTTGGCGTAGTCGTTGAGGAGGTCCGCCCGGCCGCGCTCGCTGAACTGGTCGATCAGGTAGTCGGCGAGGGGCTCGACGTCGCGGCGGATCCGGGTGATGTTGAGCCGGGCCAGGCTGTCCGTGACGGCCTTGCGCAGCCGCAGGTGCACGGCACCGTCGGTGAACAGGCAGTTCGGCCGGTACGCCATCATCGGCAGCACCGGGTGGTCCAGTCCGATCCGCCCTTCGTTCAGGGCCTTCCAGCGGCGGGCGTCGCGGGCGAACAGCGTGGAGTTCTGCAGCACGCGCAGGGCCATCTCGTGGCCGACGACCAGGGTGGCGTCGACACCGGGTGCGAGTTCGACCGGCCCGGCCGGACCGTGGGCGCGCAGCCGGTCGTAGACCTGGTGGGGGTCGGCGGCGAACGCGGTGTCGTGCATGGGGCATCTGGCGCCGGCGGAAGCGGGGGCTGACTGGCGGTCCATGAGGTTCCTTCTGCTGGCTCCGGCCGGGGGTCCGGGGGGATGGTCCGGGCCGGGGCCGTAGGGGGATGGTTCCGGGCCGGAGGCGGGCGGGGCCGGGCCGGCGGTCCGGAGACGGGGGATGGGGGCTTTGGCCGGGGGTGTCAGGCGGCCAGGGGGCTGGTGCGTCAGGGGGTGGCCGGGGCGTCAGGCGGCCCGGGTGAGCAGGTGGCGCACGAGTGCGATCAGCGCGTGCGCCGAGGACTGCCGGTCGCGGGCGTCGCAGTAGACGACCGGGGTGTCCGGCAGCAGGTCGAGGGCCTCACGCACCTCCGCCTCCTCGTACACCGTGCCCCGCTGGAAGCTGTTGACGGCGATGGCGTACTCCAGGCCGTACCGCTCGACGAGGTCGATGACGGGGAACGTCTCCTCCAGCCGGGCGGGGTCGACCAGGAGCAGCGCCCCCAGGGCGCCGCGCGCCATGTCCTCCCACAGCTGCATGAACCGCTGCTGGCCGGGGGTGCCGAACAGGTACAGCACGAGGTCGTCGCTGAGGGTGAGCCGGCCGAAGTCCAGGGCCACGGTGGTGGTGGTCTTGTCCGCCACGCCCCTGAGGTCGTCCACGTGGAGCGACGCCTGCGTCATCTTCTCCTCGGTGCGCAGCGGGGTGATCTCCGACAGCGAGCCGATGAAGGTCGTCTTGCCCACGGCGAAGTGCCCGACGACCAGGATCTTCGCAGCGTTGGTCACCGCGCTGGAGACGTATATGTTTCCGGGGGCCGTCTCAGCCGATGAGGGATTGGAGTCCATTCAGAACCTTTTCCAGGGTCGCTCTGTCAACGTTCTGAGCCCGGGGCGGCTCGGCGCGGCGCAGCAGGTGGCCCTGCTCGAATAAGTCGGTCAGCAGCAGCCGGGCCACTCCCACCGGCAGTCCCAGGTGGCCGGCCACCTCGGCGACCGACAGGTAGCCGCCCGCGCACAGCGTCCAGATCGCCCTCACCTCCGGGCCGGCTCCCAGCGGGGGTGTCCGGTCGGGCGCCAGGGTGACCAGGGTGTGCAGCGCCAGGTCGTCCGCGGCCGGCAGGGTCCGGCCGCCGGTGATGACGTAGGACCGGACGAAGTCGCTGGTGACGGAGGCTTCCTCGCCGGGGGTCGTCATGCGTTCACGCCGTTGTCCGAGCGCGGCGCCACGCTCATCGCCTTGCTCAGCGCGGACACCGTCTTCTGCATGCGGAAGGACATGGCCTCCATGTCGACGTCCGGCGCGGCCGAGACGGCGAGGTAGGAGCCCTGGCCGGCCGCGATGAGGAAGATCCAGCCGCCGTCGTACTCCAGCAGCGTCTGCTTCCAGATCCCGTGTCCCGCTCCCACGAACCCGGCGACGGCCCGGCTCAGCGACTGCATGGAACTCATCGCGGCGGCGTTCGTCTCGGCGTCGTCCCGCCCGATGTCGTCCGAGCGCTGCAGCAGCAGGCCGTCGCCCGAGACGAGGATCGCGTGCCGGGCCCCGCGCACTTCGAGTACGTCGTTCAGCACCCAGGACAGGTCGATGTTCACTTGTGGTCAGGTCCTTCCGTGGTGTTCGTGGTCCGCCCCAGCTGTGTTCCTCGCGCGAACGCCCCGAGCCGCGACGCCGTCACCTCACTGGCCGGCTCGGGCGTCTCCTCCTGGCCGCCGGCGTCGAGGGCGGGGACCACCGTGACGGGGCCGCCCCGCCGCCGGCGCTTGGGCAGACCTCCGGAGGTCGTGCCCACCACGTGCGAGGGACCCACGACCGGGACCGGCGCCAGTCGCTGGGGGGCCGCCTCCGGGCCCGCGGCGTCCTGGGCGTCGGCCACGGGGGCGGGCGCGTCGGCCGCGAGGAGACTTTCGGGCACACGAATCACTGCACGCACTCCGCCGTAGGGGGACACGGAACCGACGGAGACGGCGAAGCCGTAGCGGGCGGCGAGCATGCCGCACACGGCGAAGCCGAACCGCGGCGGATCGCCGAGACCGGTGATGTCGACGGGACCGTCGACCGACAGCAGGGCCGCCGCCCGGTCCTTGGTCTCCTGGTCCATGCCCAGCCCGGCGTCGTCCACGATGAAGCACAGGCCGGCCGGCACTGTCTGGATGTTGACCTCGACCGGGGTACCGGGCGCGCTGTAGTTCGTCGCGTTGTCCAGCAGCTCGGCGAGGACGACGGCCACCGGCTCGACGGCCTTGCCGACGAGGGAGACGTTGACCTGCGAGTGGACGCTGACCCGGTCGAAGTCCTTGATCCTGCCCTGGGCGCTGCGCGCGACGTCGTAGACCGTGGCGGCGCGCTCGCGCCGGCCCAGCCAGCCGCCGCACAGCACGGAGATGCCCTTGGCGCGGCGGCTGAACTGGCTGCCGGTGTGGTCGACCGTCATCAGGTCGGCCAGGACGTCCGTGGTGTCGCCGTACTTCTTCAGCAGGCTGTCCAGGAGGACCTGCTGTTCCTCGGCGAGCGACTGGAGCGTGCCCATCGCGGACTTCAGCACCGCCTTGGTCGACGCCTCCGCGTCCGCGCGTACGTCCGCCAGGTCGCGCTGGTGCTGTGCGGTCAGCGCGGCGACGTGCGCGTGGAGCTGACCGACGTCACCGCGGGCCTCCCCCAGCCCTGCCTCCAGTTCCTTCCTCGTTCTTCGGAGAGCCATGTTGGTTCTCCGGGCCCGCATCACTGCGACGACCGCAGCGGCGAGCACCACAATCAAGATCCACAGCAGTGGATCCCGGATCAATGACGTCATGAGACTCTCTTCAAGTCGCATCCCGCGGGCGAGCACGACCAGCGCGATGGTGCCTTTGCGACTGTCCCCCAGACGCGTTGATGACACGCCGTCAGCCCACTCAAAAGTGCGATGATCTTATCAGTCACACAGGCACAACCGACTTGCCCAGAGCCCCAATTGAGCCGTCACCAAACCCTCACATGCCCGAAACCCGCCCGTCGTACGGCGGCCGCGGAGGGCGGGCGCCGCAGAGGGGCGGGTCGGTCGTGGCGGGGTGGGCCGGTCTTGGTGGAGGGGGTCGGCCGTGGCGGGGCGGGTCGGGGCGGCCGTGGCGGGATGTGTCGGCCGGGACGGGACGGGTCGGCCGGGGCGAGGCGGGACGGGTCGGCCGGAGGGCGGTGGTGGGTCGTAGCCGGGTGGGTCGGTCGTGGTGGGGCGGGGCGGCCGGAGCGGGTCGGGCGGCCGGGGCGAGGCGGGTCGGCCGGGGGCGGGTGGTGGGTCGTAGCGGGGCGGGTCGGTCGTGGTGGGGCGGGGTGGTCAGTCCGGCCACACGCCCGTGGCCAGGAACGAGTCGAGCACCGTCGCGTACGGCGTGATGTCCAGGCCCTGCTCCGCGAGCCACGCGTCCGAGTAGTACTTGTCGAGGTAGCGGTCGCCCGGGTCGCACAGCAGGGTGACGACGCTGCCGGTGCGTCCCTCGGCCACCATCTCGGCGACGATCTTCAGCGCGCTCCACAGCCCGGTGCCCGTCGAGCCGCCCGCCTTGCGGCCGATGGCACCCTCCAGGGCCCGTACGGCGGCGACGCTGGCCGCGTCCGGGACCTTCATCATCCGGTCGATCGCACCGGGCACGAAGCTCGGTTCCATGCGCGGCCGGCCGATGCCCTCGATCCGGGAACCGCAGTCACAGATGACGTGCGGGTCGCCGGTCGTCCAGCCCTCGAAGAAACAGGAGTTGTCCGGGTCGGCGACACAGATCCGGGTGTCGTACTGCATGTAGTGGACATAGCGCGCGAGGGTCGCGGAGGTGCCGCCGGTGCCCGCCGTGGCGACGATCCAGGCCGGCTCCGGGAACCGCTCCAGGCGCAGCTGGCGGAAGATCGATTCGGCGATGTTGTTGTTGCCGCGCCAGTCCGTGGCCCGTTCGGCGTACGTGAACTGGTCCATGTAGTGGCCGCCGGTCTCCACCGCGAGACGGGCGGACTCCTCGTACATCTTCCGGGAGTCGTCCACGAAGTGGCACTGTCCGCCGTGGAACTGGATGAGCCGGATCTTCTCGGCGCTCGTCGTGCGCGGCATGACCGCGATGAAGGGCACGCCGATCAGCTTCGCGAAGTACGCCTCGGACACCGCCGTCGATCCGCTGGACGCCTCGATCACCGGACGGTCCGGACGGATCCAGCCATTGCAGAGGCCGTAGAGGAACAGGGAGCGGGCGAGCCGGTGCTTGAGGCTGCCGGTGGGGTGGGTGGACTCGTCCTTCAGGTAGAGGTCGATGCCCCACCGCTCGGGCAGCGGGAAACGCAGCAGGTGCGTGTCCGCGGAGCGGTTGGCGTCCGCCTGGACCTTGCGGACGGCGTCTTTGAGCCATGCACGGTAGGCGGCGTCGCTGCGGTCGACGTCGAGGGTGGCGCCGGTCCTGGTCTGGGGAGTAGTGCTCACGGCAGGGCTCCTTACGCTCGTGGCCGACGGCGCCTCACGCGGGCCGGCCAGTCGAGCATAGGCAGCTTTCACACCGCTTCCCACCTGCATAAACGCATCTTTGGGCGCCTCAAAGGCACCCTGGGGCACACGCGTGCGAGCCACCCGGGGGCGCATGGGCGGAAGTGCCCCGGGCGGCTGTCGCAGGCGCCCCGTGCGTACTGGTGCTCCTCGCCGGAGCGCGGCAGACTGCACGCGACGGGACCACCGTCCCGGACGGGGGCGCACACGGAACCACGGGAAGACCGTAAGGGGGCGGCGACACATGGCGGAGCCCGAGTTCAGCGCCACAGGCGTGCGCATCGGCAAACGTCTGCGTTCGCTCACCCGGGCCGGGGAGGTCCGGATCAGCGACGGCCGGCTGCAGCTGCTGACCAGCTACGGCAGCGAGATCGACAGCGCGCCGGTGCAGGCGGTGCGCGCGTCCAAGCCATGGTTCGTGCCGGACGACCGGGCGCTGGCCGACGTCAACGGCACGCGGTACCTGCTGACGCTGGGCGACCACGACCCCGCTCCGGGGCAGCCGGGGCCGCCGGCGGCACGGCGGTTCGTCGAGGCGGTGCGCCGGGCGGCGGGGCGCGGCGGCTGAGAACCGTACCGCCGTGCGCGGCACACCCGTGCGGCGCGCCGCGTACGGCGAACCGCGTACGGTGCGCACCGCGTACGGCGAACCGCGTACGGTGCGCACCGCGTACGGTCCGCACCGCGCAGGCGGACCGCGTACGGTGTGCCCGCGTACGGCGGTCCCTGCACCGCGCGGGTCGGCCCGCGCCGGTCGGACGGCGCGGGCCGAACGGCGAGGGCCGCGTACGGTACGCCGCGTACCGGGCGTTGCACACCGGGGCGCCGCTCACGGCGCGCGACGGGCGGTCGCGGCGAGTTGCGGGAGCGCATCCGCTGCGTCACGCTGGTCTCACGTCACTCTGGGTTTACCGGCGATAACGCTGCGAACCAGCCCGCCGGCCACGACAGCAGGCGGACGTTTGGACGCAAGCCACCCTGCTGGATCCGTTGTTCTCCGTGTTCTTCCGGTTCCTCCGGACCTCACATCGGGGAGTCGCAGCCGTGATCAGTCACCCAAGCAGGCACTGCACGGTGGAGCTCCAAGCCCTGCCGTCGCGGATCGGCCAGGTCCGCAGAATCGTATCTGCGCAGTTGCGCTACTGGCATCTGGACCCGTTGATAGACCGGGCCGCGCTCGGTGTGACGGAGCTGCTCAGCAACGTCCACCGGCACGCCAGGCCCGACAAGTCGTGCACCGTCGAACTGGAGTTGCTGCCGGACCGGCTCACGGTCTCGGTCCACGACCACGACCCACGCCTCCCGGTACCGGCCGACGCCCCGGACGACACGGACACCGGTCCGCTCGCCACCTGCGGGCGGGGCCTGGCGATGGTGGCCGCGGTGAGCGAGAGCTGGGGCGCCCGGCCGGACGGCGAGAACGGGAAGGTCGTCTGGTTCACCCTGCCGGCCACCACCCCGCTCCGCGGCTGTCCGGAAGCAGCGCCTCGGGAGCTGACCCGGACTGCGCCCGCCCCGGCTCCGACACGGGCACGTACGCCCGCCCCGGCTCCGGCTCCGGCTCCGGCACGTGCGCCGGCACCGGTTGCCGCGCCCGTCGGGGCGGGGATGGGCGCGGCGGCGGAGGCCGGGGCCGCCGTACCCGTGGGTGCCGGTGTGGCCACGGCGGTCCCCGTGGTCGCGAGCGGTGCGGTCGGGGCCGCGGCTCCGGCGCCCGGCGGCACTGTCGCCGGGGGCGGGGGGAACACGGCCTCCGTCACCACCACGCCCTCCCACGCACGGCCGGCCGTGCGCCGATGACCGGGCGGCGCCGCCCCTCGGGTGGCGCCGCCGCCGCGGCGAGCCCCGAGCCCGCACTCCCTCCGTCGTGACGACCGCGACGGTTCGGGACCGCCAGGGCGGCACGCAACACATGGCCCCTGCCCCTGCCCCTGCCCCTGCCAGGGGCGTCGTCATGCCGTACCGCCGCCCCTGCCGGTACGGCCGAACTGTTCCTCCAGGACGGACAGCCGGCGCCAGTACTCGTCCTCGTCGATCTCGCCGGAGGCGAAGCGGCGGCCGAGGACGGCGAGCGGCGAGTCGCCGGCCGGGCGTTCCACGCCCACCGGCCGCCAGGGAACACCGCGCCCGCGCCGGGCGGTGCGGCGCAGGACGGTGACGGCGCCGATCACGACGGCCGCCCAGATCAGCGGGACGAAGAGGATCCAGGGGCCGGGGCCGGAGCCACCGCCCCAGTGCGCCAGGGTCTGCATCTCGGGTCTCTCCCTTGTCGGTTCGGGTCTTCGAGTGACGTTCCGAGGCTCCCTCCGACAGGGGGTTCCGGTCGTCGTGCGGGCGGGGGCGGTTCGGATACCTCCGGGGGAGTACGGCCGTACCGCCGCACTGCTCCCGGAGTGGACCGGGCTTCCGGGTCCCGGAAGAGGACTCGGCTCCCGGAGGGACTGGCGGACTGTAACTACTAGTATGTACAGTGGCCGCATGAGCACCTCGGAACGACTGATCGAGTCCACCCGCGAGCTGCTGTGGGAGCGCGGGTACGTCGGCACCAGCCCCAAGGCGATCCTGGAGCGGGCGGGGGCCGGCCAGGGCAGCATGTACCACCACTTCAAGGGCAAGCCCGATCTCGCCCTGGCCGCGATCCGGCGCACCGCCGAGGAACTGCGGGCCACCGCCGAGGCCGTGCTCGCCGGGCCGGGCACGCCGTACGAGCGCATCGAGGCGTACCTGCTGCGCGAACGTGACGTACTGCGCGGCTGCCCGGTCGGCCGGCTGACCATGGATCCGGACGTGATCGCGAGCGAGGAACTGCGCGCGCCGGTCGACGAGACGATCGCCGCCATCCGCGAGCGGATCGCCGCCCTCGTCGAAGAGGGCAAACGGCGGGGGCAGTTCGCGCCCGGGCTGGACGGACAGGAGATCGCCGCCGCCGTCCTCGCGACCGTGCAGGGCGGCTACGTCCTCGCCCGCGCGTCCGGATCGCCCGCCGCCTTCGACGCCGGTGTCCGGGGTCTGCTCTCCCTGCTCGCACCCCGGACCCCCGGACAGGAGAACTGAGTCACGTGCACATCACCACACGCCGCCCCGACACCCGGCAGGGCCCGGCGGAGAACTTCACCGGCACGGTCTGGCTGGACGAGCTGGCCGCGCCGCCCGCCCCCTCCCGGCTGCGGATGTTCAACGTCCACTTCGCCCCGGGCGCGCACACCGCCTGGCACCGGCACCCGCACGGGCAGGTGCTGCACGTCCTGAAGGGCGAGGGACTGGTGCAGCGCCGGGGCGGTGAGGTCCAGGAGATCCGGGCGGGCGACACGGTGTGGATCGAGCCGGACGAATGGCACTGGCACGGTGCCGGGCCCCGCACCTTCATGACCCACCTCGCCGCCGTGGAGGCCGCCGAGGACGGCACGACGGTCGAGTGGCACGCGCACGTGTGCGACTACCCCGCCTGAGAAGGGAACCGCGAGATGCACGCCATGCAGTACGAGTTCACCCTGCCCGCCGACTACGACATGGGTGTCATCCGCTCCCGCGTCGCCCGGGTCGGGCATCTGCTGGACGGCTGGGACGGCCTCGGCATCAAGACGTACGTGCTGCGCGAGCGCGGGGTGAACGGCTCCCCGGTGAACCAGTACGGGCCGTTCTACCTCTGGAACACCCTGGAGGGCATGAACCGCTTCCTGTGGGGCGGAGCCTTCCAGGGGCCCGTCGACGACTTCGGGCGGCCGGTGGTCCGGCAGTGGACCGGTCTGGCGTTCCAGGAGGGCACCGCGACCGCCTCCGCGCCGGCGTTCGCCGTCCGCCGGCGCCAACCGGTGCCGGAGGGCGTGGAGCTGGCGTCGTTCACGGCGGACGCGGTGGCGGAGACGGAACGGCTCGCGGCCGAGGACGGCGCGGTGCTCGCGGCGGCGGCCGTGGACACCCGCGCCTGGGAGCTGGTGCACTTCTCGCTCTGGGAGCACAGCACACCGAAGGCCGACGGCGACCTCTACGAGGTGCTGCACCTGTCCGCACCCGGCCGTGACCGGCTCCCGCGGGGACGGCAGTGGTGACGCACGTCCGTACGGTCCTCGGCGACATCCGGCCCGGCGAGCTGGGCGTGTGCGACGCCCACGACCATCTCTTCCTGCACACCCCGCACCTGCCGGCGATGGACGACGTCTCCGCCGCGCGGGCGGAGCTGGCGGCCTTCCGCGCGGCGGGCGGCGCGGCCGTCGTCCAGTGGACGCCGTACGGCATGGGCCGGCGCGCCGCGGACCTGGAGGTGCTGTCCCGGACGACCGGCGTACGGATCGTCTGCGCCACCGGACTGCACCAGGCGACGCACTACGACCCCGAGGTGCTCGCCCGGCTGCGCGGCGGGCGGCTCGCCGGGCTGTTCGTCGCAGAACTCACCGAAGGCATCGCCGCGACCGGGGTGCGGGCCGGCCTGATCAAGGTGGCCGGCGGTTTCCACGGGCTCGACGCGCACGCCCGCTGGACCATGACGGCGGCGGCCGAGGCCCACCACGCCACCGGCGCGCCCGTGGCCGTCCACCTGGAGCAGGGCACCGGCGCACTGGACGTGCTCGACCTGCTGTGCGGTGAGCTGGGCGTGCCGGGCGAGCAGGTGGTCCTGGGCCATCTCAACCGCTTCCCCGACCCGGTGGTGCACCGGCGGGCCGCCGAGACCGGGTGCTGGCTGGCCTTCGACGGACCCTCCCGTGCCCACCACGCCACCGACTGGCGGATGCCGGAGGCGGTACGGGCCCTGGTGGACGCCGGGTTCGCCGACCGGCTGCTGCTCGGCGGGGACACGGTGACCCCCGGGGCCCGGTCGGTCGACGGCGGGCCCGGGATGCCGTACCTGCTGCGCCGGGTGCGGCAGCGGCTGGCGGAGGAGATCGGCGCCGAACTGGTGGAGCGCATCCTCACGGATCACCCGGGGCGGGCGTTCGCGGCCGACTGGAAGAGCTGAGCGGGCCGTGGCCCGACCCTGTGGATCTCTGTCCCCGCGGAGGGTTCCAGCCGTCGGCCGGGGTCCGCAGGATGGCGGGCGACGACCATCGACCGCCGCCCGGGGGGACGAGAGAGCATGGCCCTGGAGATGCGCGTCCGCCGCGAACCCGTGAGACCACCGCGCTGCCGCCGGACGGCCCGGCCCGCCGCGGGCGCTCGGCGACCCGGTTTCCGTCGGGCTGGACGCCACCGGAGTGCGCCTGACAGGCCGGCACGCCGCGGCCGGCCTGTCGGAAGCAGCCGGGCCGACGCGGTCCGCCGAAAGCAGCCGAGCCGACGCGGTCCGCCGAAAGCAGCCGAGCCGACGCAGCCTGTCGGAAGCAGTCGGGCCGACGCGGTCCGCCGAAAGCAGCCGAGCCGACGCAGCCTGTCGGAAGCAGCCGAGCCGACGCGGTCCGCCGGAAGCAGTCGGGCCGTCGGGGTCTGCTGAAAGCAGTCGGGCCGTCGCGCTAGGCGGCTCCGGCCAGCGCGCCCAGCGGATCGTCCAGGACCGGCTGCCAGGCCAGTTCGGCCGCGCCGACCAGGCTGTTGTGGTCCAGGGTGCACGGCAGGATGGGGACGCCGCCGCTCTGACCCCACAGACTGCGGTCGGCGACCACCGCGCGCAGCCGGCCCGGGTCGGCGTCCAGCAGGGTGCGGTGCAGTCCGCCGAGGATGATGCGGTCGGGGTTGAGGATGTTGACCAGGCCGGCGAGGCCCAGGCCGAGGCGGTCGATGAGGGCCTCGGCGGCGGTGCGGACGGCCGGGTCGTCGTACTGGGTGCGCAGCAGGTCGTTGGCCTGCTGGAGCAGCGACATCTCCGGGCCGGGCTCGCGGCCCGACTCCACCAGCAGCGCCAGCGGGTCCGCCTCGACGTCGAGGCAGCCCCGGCTGCCGCAGTGGCAGGGGCGGCCCTCCGGGTTGACGGTGAGGTGGCCGACCTCCAGCGCGAGACCCGAACTGCCGGTGTGCAGACGGCCGTCCAGGACGAGCGCGCCGCCGACGCCCCGGTGCCCGGTGGCCACGCACAGCAGGTCGCGCGCGCCCCGGCCGGCCCCGTGCCGGTGTTCGGCGAGCGCGGCGAGGTTGACGTCGTTGCCGGCGAAGGCCGGGCCGGTGATGCCCGCCGCGTGCACGCGCTCGGCGAAGATCTCCCGGACGGGGGCGCCGACGGGCCAGGCCAGGTGCAGCGGGTTGAGGGCGAGGCCGGCGGGTTCGGCGACGGCGGACGGCACGGCGAGTCCGGCGCCGACGCAGCGCCGGCCGGTGCCGCGCAGCAGTTCCGCGCCCGCCTCGACCACGGAGCCGAGCACCTTCGCCGGGTCGGCGTCGACGGTCTCGCAGCCGGGCGCCGTCGCCACGATCCGTCCGCCGAGGCCGACCAGCGCGGCCCTGAAGCCGTCGGCGTGGATCTGCGCGGCGAGGACGACGGGGCCGTCCTCGGCGACCTCCAGCCGGTGGGACGGCCGCCCCTGGGAACCGGCCGCCGAGCCGGGCCGGGCGTCCACCCGGATCAGGCCCAGCGCCTCCAGCTCGGCGGCCACCGCGCCGGCCGTGGCCCGGGTGACGCCGAGTTCGGCGGTGAGCACGGCGCGGGTCGGCGCCCGCCCGGTGTGCACCAGTTCCAGCGCGGGCCCCAGTGCCCCGCGCCCCCGGTCCAGCCGCGCCCGTGAGGTGGTCCTCTCCCCCGCTGTCCGGGGATCCGCCTTGCCGCTCATGAGGGCGAGTCTCCCATGATCCGTACCCGGGGTGGCCTCGGCCGCCGGTCACAGGCCGCTCACCCGGAGGGTGATGTTCAGCCGTCCGGCGAGTCCCAGCCCGGCCGGGGCCGTGCCCGGGCGGACGCGGGGCACGCCGTGGTAGGCGAGCCGGGACGGGCCGCCGAAGACGAACAGGTCCCCGCTGCGCAGCTCTACGTCGGTGTACGGCTTCGTGCGCGTCCCGGTGTTGCCGAAGCGGAACACGCAGGTGTCGCCGAGGCTCAGCGAGACCACGGGCGCGTCCGCCTTCTCGTCGGCGTCGCGGTGCATGCCCATGCGGGCGTCACCGTCGTAGAAGTTGATCAGCGCGATGTCGTACGGCGCGGCCGGTACGGCGTCGGGGCCGAGCGCGTCGGCCACCGCGCGGCGGCCCAGCGCGCCGAGCCAGTCCGGGAAGGGCTTGACCGGGCTGCCGTCGCCGTCGACGGCGGTGCGGGCGTAGGCGTACGGGTACCAGTGCCAGCCCAGGCAGACCTGGCGGGCGGTCATGGTGCCGCCGCCCGGGGTGCGGACCGTGCGCAGCCCGGCGGGCGGACGTGCCCAGTCCCGGCAGGCGGCGAGCAGGGCGCGCTGCTCCTCGGCGTCCAGCCAGTCCACGACGTGCACGGCGCCCGGCGCGACCTCCGCACGCTCCCGGGGGAACAGCTCGTCCTCCATGCCCCCATCCTGCCCCACCGCCTCTGATCTGCGGTTCCGCTAGCCTGGACGCACGATGAGCGACCGTATGACGACAGCGTGGGGCGAGGTCGAGCTGACCCGTTTCCCCGAGGACCCCCGCGACCGGCTGCGCGCCTGGGACGCCTCCGACTCGTACCTGCTGCGCCACCTCGCCGAGGAGAAGGTCCCGCTCACGGGCACGGTCGTGGTGCTCGGGGACCGCTGGGGCGCGCTGGTGACCGCGCTGGCGGAGCACCGTCCGACACAGATCACCGACTCCTTCCTCGGCCGGGAGGCGACCCGGGCGAACCTGGCGCGGGCCGGCGTGGAGCCGGGTGCGGTACGGCTGCTCACCACGCAGGACCCGCCGCCGGAGCGGGTGGACGTGCTGCTGGTGCGGGTGCCGAAGAGCCTGGCGCTGCTGGAGGACCAGCTGCTGCGGCTGGCGCCCGCGGTGCACGCAGACACGATCGTGGTGGGCACCGGGATGGTGAAGGAGATCCACACCTCGACGCTCCAGCTGTTCGAGCGGGTCCTCGGGCCCACCCGGACCTCGCTGGCGCGGCAGAAGGCCCGGCTGATCTTCTGCACCCCGGACCCGGCGCTGGAGCGGCCGGCGAACCCGTGGCCGTACAGCTACGCCCTGCCGGACGGCGTCGGCGCGGTCTCGGGGCGCACGGTGGTCAACCACGCGGGCGTGTTCTGCGCCGACCGGCTGGACATCGGCACCCGCTTCTTCCTTCGGCACCTGCCCGGACCGGGCGCCGGGCGCGTGGTGGACCTCGGCTGCGGCAACGGCGTGGTCGGTACGGCGGTGGCGCTGGCCGATCCGGCGGCCGAGGTGCTGTTCGTGGACGAGTCCTTCCAGGCGGTGGCCTCGGCGGAGGCGACGTACAAGGCGAACGGGGTGCCGGGGCACGCCGAGTTCCGGGTCGGGGACGGGCTGGCCGGGGTGGCGCCGGGCAGTGTGGACCTGGTGCTGAACAACCCGCCGTTCCACTCCCACCAGGCCACCACGGACGCGACGGCGTGGCGGATGTTCACGGGGGCGCTGCGCGCGCTCCGGCCGGGGGGTGAGCTGTGGGTGATCGGCAACCGGCACCTGGGGTACCACGTGAAGCTGAGGCGGTTGTTCGGCAACAGTGAACTGGTGGCTTCGGACCCGAAGTTCGTGGTGCTGAAGGCGGTCAAGAAGGGCTGAGCACCGGGCGACGCCGGTCGGGCGGCCGGGCGGCCAGGTGGGCGTGCGGTCAGGCGGGCGTGCGGTCAGGGGGCGTGCGGGACAGGACCCCGATGATCCGGCGCACCTCCCGCGCCATCGCCTCCCGGCCCACGCTCAGGTACTTCCGGGAGTCGACGGCCTCCGGACGGGCCGCGAGGTACGCGCGGATCGCCCCGGTCATGGCGCTGTTCAGGGCGGTCCCGACGTTGACCTTGGCGATGCCGCCGCCGACGGCCGCGACGAGTCCGTCGTCCGGCACGCCGGAGGAACCGTGCAGGACGAGCGGCACGGTCAGGGCGGCGGACAGCCGCTTCAGCAGGGCGAGGTCGAGGACGGCGGTGCGCGTGGTCATGGCGTGCACGCTGCCGATGGCGACGGCCAGGGCGTCGACGCCGGTGCCGGCCACGAAGTCCCGCGCCCGGCCGGGGTCGGTGCGGGCACCGGGCGCGTGCGCGTCCAGCGGGGGCCGGACGGTGCCGCCCCACCCGCCCTGCCCGTCCTTGCCGCCGATCTGCCCCAACTCGGCTTCGATCCAGAGCCCTTGGGCGTGCGCCCAGTCGGCCGCGGCCCGGGTCGAGGCGAGGTTGTCGGCGTACGGCAGGCGGGCCGCGTCGTACATCACCGAGCTGAACCCGGCGCCGGGCGCCTGACGCAGCAGGTCGTCGCTCTGCACGTGGTCCAGGTGCAACGCGACGGGTACGGCGGCCCGTTCGGCGGCGGCGACGGCGGCGCGGGCCAGCGGGAGCAGCCGCCCGTAGCGGAACCTGACGGCGTTCTCGCTGACCTGGAGGACGACGGGGGAACCGGCGGTCTCCGCGCCGGCGATGACGGCCTCGATGTGTTCCAGGGTGATGACGTTGAACGCGGCGACGGCGGAGCGGGCGGCGGCGGCCCGGGTGACCAGGTCGCCGGTGGACGCGAGGGGCACGTGAGGTGTCCTTCCGGGACGGGTCCGGTGGGTTCAGGGGGCGAGGATCACCGAGCGGGTGAGGTGCCGCGGCCGGTCGGGGTCGAGTCCCCGGGCGGCGGCGACGGCGACCGCGAGCCGCTGGACCCGGACGAGTTCGGCGAGCGGGTCCAGCCCGCCCTCGATCCACATGCCGCCGGTGGAGCGGACCTGGTCGGCCAGTCCGTCGGGCGCCGTGCCGAGCATCCAGGTGGCGGTGCCCTCGGTGGTGACGCTGATCGGGCCGTGCCGGTACTCCATCGCCGGGTAGGCCTCGGTCCAGGAGAGGGAGGCCTCGCGCATCTTCAGTCCGGCCTCGCTCGCGAGACCGACGGTCCAGCCGCGCCCCAGGAAGGTGAACTGCGTGCAGTGCACGAGTCCTTCGGGCAAGGGGGTGGCGAGGGCGGTGCGCGCGTCGGTGACGACGGCGTCGGTGTGCAGACCGAGGTGCGCGCGCAGGAGGGTGAGCGCGGTGGTCGCGAACCGGGTCTGGACGACGGAGCGTTCGTCGGCGAAGTCGAGCACGACGAGGTCGTCGGCGGCGGACACGACCGGGGTGTCCGGGTCGGCGGTGACGGCGGTGGTGCGCGTGCGCCCGGCCAACGCGCCCAGCAGTTCCAGCACTTCGGTGGTGGTGCCGGAGCGGGTGAGGGCGAGGACCCGGTCGTACGACCGCCCGTGCGGGAACTCCGAGGCGGCGAACGCGTCGGTCTCGCCCTGCCCGGCGCCCTCGCGCAGCGCGGCCGCCGCCTGGGCCATGAAGTACGAGGTCCCGCACCCCACGACGGCTACCCGCTCCCCCGGCTCCGGCAGCGCGCCGCGGTGCCGCTCGGCCTGCTCGGCCGCCCGTATCCAGCACTCGGGCTGGCTGTTCAGCTCGTTCTCGACATGGGTCATGGCCCACACCCTCCCCTAGCTGATTGTTCCTGCAAGGTACAGCGCCTTTTCGAGCACAATCAAGCATGCAGAGCGCAGCGGTGGGTGCGCTAGGGTCGCCGGAGAGAGCGCGGACGGCCGGAGAAACGAGCACGGCGAGCACGGACGAGCACGCCGCGCACGGACGACCGGCACGCTCGCGGAACGACCGTGGAAGGATCGCGGAAGGACCGCGGGAAGGACCGCGGAACGATCGGGGAACGGAGGCGGCGGATGTCCCGGGACGCCCGCTGGAAGGCGCTGCTGGAACTGCTCGTCGAGCGGGGCCGGCTGGAGGTCGAGGAGGCGGCGACCGAGCTGGCGGTGTCGGCGGCCACGATCCGCCGTGACTTCGATCAGCTCGCCGAGCAGCAGATGCTGGTCCGCACCCGGGGCGGCGCGGTGGTGCACGGGGTGTCGTACGAACTCCCGCTGCGCTACAAGACGGCCCGGCGCGCGTCGGAGAAGCAGCGCATCGCCAAGGCGGTGGCCGAACTCGTCGCGCCGGGCGAGGCGGTGGGGCTGACCGGCGGCACGACCACCACCGAGGTGGCCCGCGCCCTCGCGGTCCGCGGCGACCTCACCACCGGCGCACCGGCCCTGACCGTCGTCACCAACGCCCTCAACATCGCCAACGAGCTCGCCGTACGCCCCCAGTTCAAGATCGTCGTGACGGGCGGGGTGGCGCGTGCGCAGTCGTACGAGCTCATCGGCCCGCTCGCGGACGGTGTACTGAGCCAGATCACGCTCGACGTGGCCGTGCTGGGCGTCGTCGGCTTCGACGTCACGCACGGGGCGGCGGCGCACGACGAGGCGGAGGCCGCGATCAACCGGCTGCTGTGCGAGCGCGCCGAGCGGGTCGTGGTGGCCGCCGACTCCAGCAAGCTGGGCCGGCGCGCGTTCGCCCGGATCTGCGGGCCGGAGCTGGTGGACACGCTGGTGACGGACACGGCGGTGGCCGACGAGACGGTACGGCGGTTCGAGGAGGCGGGGGTACGGGTGCTGGCTGTGTGAGCGGACGGCGATCCACCGCGGCCCTGCTCACCGACGCGGATGCGGCTGCCGACGGCACGAGCGGACGGTGTTCGCGCCGCCGTCCGGTTCAGATGCCGCCGAGGTCGGCCTTCACGAACCCCGCGCCCCGCTGGTCGTTGCAGCCCGTCACCGGCCGGTCGTCCGGGTCCGGCCATGTCTGCGGCGCCTGGAGCGCCACGCTCACCAGCGTCAGCAGCAGGTCGACGTCGCTCGCGGCGTCCAGACGCAGGGTCACCCACTGCGAGCCGGGCACGATCCTGATCGCACCCGAGTCCCTGAGGTCCTTGGCGAACCGCCGGATGGCCCGGTTGGTGAGCCGGAGATCGACATCGCGCTCGGAGTGGAAGTGGACGATCTCCCCCTGGGCCGAACTCACCGCCCGTCCGAGGCCGCAGCTCGGGAGGGCCTGTCTCAGGTCCGGCCAGGTCGCCAGTTGCGCGAGCGCGCGCGAGGCCAACGTCATGGGCCCATCATGGCGCGCTCACCCGCCCGCAACCAGGTCGTGAGCGAGCATTAACCGACCTGTATCCAGCAGGCGTTCAGAAATCCGCACACAGATCCACCCATCGAACAACCCCGCCCCCATCCGACCCACCCACCTCCCCACCCTCGGCACCCACCCCGGCCCACCCGTCCCCCTTCCCTCGACTCCGTCCCGGCCCACCCGTCCCCGCTCCCTCGACTGCATCCCGACCCGCCCTCCCCCCTCTCCCTCCACGCCCACCCGGGCCCACCGGCCTCCCTCCCCCTCCCCGCCCACCCCTACCCTGAGTTTGTGCCGCAAATAAACAACCTGATCCAGTGACCGCAGACGAGAAGACCCCGCTCATCCGCCACGGGGGAGGCAGACGAGCGGGGCCGGTCTCGGTGGTCAGGTAGGCAGCTGCCAGCGTGCGCCGCCGGGCAGGTGCCAGGCGTACGCACTGCCGTCGAACTCCCGGGCGTAGCCGAACCTGTCGTGTGCGGGGCGGCCGACGTCGGTCCACCACCGCCAGGCTTCCTCGGCCCGCTGCCACAGGCCTTCGTCGCCGCCGAACGTCACCATGCCCTCGTTGTCGCCTGCGAGCGGGACACGGGCCCATGAGCCGTCCGGACGCTGGAGTTGCAGCGCGAGCCCTTCCTCGTCGCTGTAGTAGACGAGTTCGGCATCAGGCAGGTGGAAGGCGAGGACCAGGCGCAGCGCGTAGTGGGTGCGGATCTCCGCCGCCGTGAGCTGGGTCGGTCGGCTTCCCGTGGCCGGCGCTCGTTCCGGTCGAACCTGGGCAGGGTACGCGCGGGCATCGCTGCGCGCGGGCATGAACCGGCCGCCGTTGGTGGTGAAGAAGCCGCGGGTCAGGCCGTCGGCGCCGCAGGAGAGCCGTACCAGGCCGCCTTCGATCCCGAGTGCCAGGTCGGCGACGATGACGCCCCCGGGCCGCAGCTGGCGGACCCAGGCGTCGGGAATGGACGGCACGGAGCAGGTGGCGATGATCCGGTCGAACGTGCAGGCGTCCGGGTATCCCTGCGTTCCGTCCCCCGTCACCAGGCGCGGGTTGTAGCCGGCGTCGAACAGCCGGTCCCGCGCCGCGAAGACGAGGTCATGGTCGATGTCCATGGAGTGGACGGCGGTGCTGCCCAGCCGGGCACACAGCAGGGCAGCGTTGTAGCCGGTTCCGGTGCCGATCTCCAGGACGCGATGGCCGTCGCTGACGCCGAGGTCCTCCAGCATCCCGGCCATGAGGCTCGGCTGCGTGCTGGATGAGGTGGGGATTCCGGTCCATGCGTCCGGTGCGACCCGCTCAGCCGTCTCGGGGTCCAGGGCCGTGACGAGGGTGACGTCCCGGTAGGCGGCCTCCAGGTCTTCCTCGTCGTCGGCGTGACGCTCGCGCCACACGGTGATTCCGCGGTCGTCGGTCTCCTGCTCGAACCACGAGGGGACGAACAGATGACGCGGCACATTAGCGAAGGCCTGCGCCCACGGCTTGCTGCGGATGGCTCCGAGGTCGGTGAGATCTTGGGCGAGTGAGGCCAGGTAGGGGCGGGCTGCGTCGAGGGCTGTGACGCTCATGAGGAGACTCCTCGGAGTTCGTCGGCGATGGCTTGGGTAATCGGCAGGCCGGTCGCGTGCTCGATCCAGTCCCACTGCCCGCAGGGGTTTGCCTCCAGGAACGTCCAGGGGCCGTCCGGTCCAACGATGAAGTCCATCGCGGCGAAGCGGAGTTCGAGACTGTCCATGTAGCGTCGCACGCCCTGGGCGACGTCCTTGGGGACTTCAGTGACCTGATAGGTGAGCGACGCGTAGTCGGCCCGCCAGTCGGTGTGGGCGGTGTCGCTGCCCGCGTGGACCTCTGCTGCCAGCAGCCGGTCCCCCACAACGGTCAGCCGGACCTCGTGAGCCTTGTCGACCCAGGCCTGGAACAGGTGCGCTGTGGTGTCGATGCCGCGCAGGTCCCCCATGTCGGCGGCCTGGATGCGGCGGGTGTAGACGGTCTTCAGCTGGTCGTCCTCGATCAGGACGGGAGACGCCACCGGCTTGCAGATGATCGCGCCACGCATCTCACCGGCGAACGCGCGGACGGCATCCGGGCTGTTGGTGATGAGGGTGGCCGGGATCGTCAGGCCGCAGGCGCGGGCGGTGGCGAGCTGGAGCGGCTTGTACTCGGCGCGCGACATAGCCGCGGGGTGGGAGACCCACCGGCAGTCCAGCGCGGTGATGATGCCGCCCAGACCGGAGCGGGCCTGAGCTGCGGCGAAGCGCCGCTCGGGCTCCGACATGGTGGGCGGGAAAGCGAAAGCGTTCGGGGCCCGGTAGTACACAGCGGTGACGCTGGCGAGGTCGACGGCTCGGAGTGGACTGGCGAGGCCGCCGGACCAGCCTCGCCGAGCGTCGATCCGCCCGGCGAGGGTGAGGTCCTGCGGGAACTCGGCGGTGTCCATGCGGAACACCTCCGCGCCGCCGTCGGTGAGCGCCTTGACGACCCGGTCGGTCGGCCAGTCGTCACGGGCCGCGATCACAAGAACGGCGGTCATCACGGGATCAGTCCTTCGCGCCCTCGTCCAGCGGCGGCGGGTTCTTCACGTTGCCGTCCGGGATGGTCGGGGTGTGCGTCTGCATGTACGGCAGGGGGCCGTCGTACAGGCCGACGGACATCTGCAACTGCTCGTCGTAGACGGCGGGCGGCAGGACGGTCGCCTGGCTGGAGTCGGGGACGCGGGCGAAGCGGAGAATCCACGGGCGGGTCTCGGCGCCCGTGGGCGGCTCCGTGGAGTGCGGGATGCGCCCGTTCTCGGGCGCGAGCGGGAACGCTTCCCGCACGTCTGCAACGGTCATGTTCTGTCCTTGGCTCGGTTGTTGATGCTGTCACCGTCCTCCCGCGTCACTGCGGGCAGGACGGGGTCTGTTGGGAAGAAGGGCCGGCCGCGGGGGACGGTCACACGACGCGCGCTCTCCTTGGGTGCCCGTCCCCGCCGAGGGCTTCCGGACCCCGCGGCGGGGCGGGCGTCACCCGCCGTGCCGCGGCTTCCGTTCCGTGACACGACGGGGGCTTGTAGGGTGCGGCCCTGACCCGGAGCGGCCGCCATGGGGGTGCGTCAGTGCGGCGTCCTCGCGAGCACCAAGGCGAGGACCGGGGCCGAGACGACCACCACGTACATGAGCAGTGCGGGGATCGATCTCATGACCGTCACTTCCCGCCGACGAAAACCAGAGCGGCGACGCGGAGAGACGCGCGACCCGGCTCGGTGGCCTGGTAGCGGTGTGCGCGGTGTGCCCAGATGTTCCAGCCCGATCCTGAGCTGCCTTCCTGGAAGGCGATCAGAACCGCGTCCTCTGTGTCGAGGATCGGCTTGGCGCATGCTCGGCAGACATGCGCAGTGGCAGTCACCGGTGTTCGCTGCCCAGCTCTTCGTAGTGGTCGCACAGGGTCTTGAGGGCTCGGGCCAGGCGCCGGGCGTACGCGACCGCTCCGCTCGGGCCAGGCCCCGGGGTGGCGCGCAGTTTTCCCTGCGCCTCGCCGATGCAGACCTCCGCGCAGTACCGCGGAATGCTGTCCTTCGGCAGCTGCCCGGCCTTCTCCGCCACCTCGGGGATCAGCAGCTCCAGGTGGCCGCGCAGAAGCGCCGTGAGCAGGTCCAACCCTTCGGCGGCCGGAGTCAGTGCTCCGGGCCCGTCGGCCGGGCCGAGCAGCTTGGTGACGGTCTCGCGCATCGTGGGGATGTCCACCAGCGCCGTGTCACTGCTGTGCCTCATCACGGCGTTCACGGACGCACCGCCTGGCCGGCACGGTCGCGGGGGCAGGCGCACGGCGGGTAGCCGGTGTCCAGGGTCAGGGGCAACGGCTCGTCGGTGAACGGCACCGTGACCGTGCCACGGTCGTGGATGATCTTGCCCCTGGGGTCCACGGTGTAGACGCGCAACGTCATGCCGCCGCCCCGTGCACTCGGCTGGGGCTGGACTGTACGGTTCATCATTGTCGACGCTCCCTCGCAGTTACGAGCGTTGGCCACGCCCCGGGGCCGTTCGCGCGGTCGCCGGGGTTCGTGTCTCGATCGTCGTCCGGGCGTGCAGTCCGCGGGATGACCAGCGGGGGTTACCGAGGCGGTAATACACTCGTTGCTGGTGCGGTACGGCGCGACGATGCGCATACGATCACTCCGGAAGTTGGCCCCATGGATGCCACCACCCCCGGCCCGCTCGCCCCCGAAGTCCTCGACAGAGACGACCTGAAGCGAGCCTTGGCAGAGCACGACTTCGCTGCGGCCTTCTCCCTCATCAAGAAGTGGGGCGGCCTGTCGCAGAACCGCATCGCCTCCGCCTGCCAGCTCACACCCGGCAAGGTCTCCACGATCATCAGCGGTCAGCAGCAGGTCACCAGCTTCGACGTGATCTGCCGCATTGCCGACGGGCTGCGCATCCCGGGACAGATGGTTGGACTTGCCGAACGCCCCTGGGAGAGACAGGCCGAGGCGCCCGACCCACAGCCTCGACAGCCCCCGGCCGCACGGTTATCAGATGACACGCCCTGGCGTCCCAACGCGACCGTGCACCTGGCCGTAGACCTCACCAGGAGCGATCTCGTGATGGACCGCCGCGCAGCCACACGCGCCCTCACCGGCGTCGCCCTGTCCGGCGCCGCCCTCCTCGACTCCCTTGAGGGTTGGCTCCAGCCCGCACCAGCCTCCGACAACGGCCACCGCCGGGGCCGCATCGGTATACGAGAGGTACAGGAGCTAGAAGGTACGGCGCGCGCCTTCCGCGCCTGGGACCACCGCTTCGGCGGAGGCCTGCGCCGCAAGGCCGTCGTCGGCCAACTCAACGAGGTCGCGAGTCACCTCGAAGAACACCAGGCGCCGGAGGTCGAGCGAGCCTTGTTCCGGGTGATGGCCTTCCTCGGAGGCACGGCCGCCACGATCGCGTGGGACTCCGGACTCCAGCAGCAAGCCCAGTCCTACTACCTGCTCGCCCTCCGCGCAGCCCACGCCGGCGGCGACCCAGCATTCGGCGCCAACGTGCTCGCGGGCATGGCCCGTCAGATGCTGTACCGAGACCGACCCCAGAACGCGCTGGAACTCGTGCACCTCGCACAGAAGGGCGCGGGCCGGCAGGCCAGTGCCCGGCTGCGCGCGATGCTCCACACCCGGGAAGCATGGGCGTACGCGGCGATGGGACGCCCGTCCGCCTTCAGGCGCGCCACCGCCGAAGCAGCCGAGGCCCTCACCGACGCCGGATCCGAGGAAGAGCCCTACTGGATCACCTACTTCAACGAAGCCGAACTGGCAGGCGTCACCGGCGGCCGCCTTCTCGACATGGCCCGGCAACACTCACAAGAGCACGCCGAGGCAGCCGCGGACTCCATCCGGCAGGCCATCAGGCGGCGCGGCCCCGAGGCAGGCCGCAGCCACGCACTCGACACAATCGGCCTGGCAGAGTGTCACTTCCTCATGGGCGACGTAGCCGGCGCCGTCGACCACACACGGCACGCTGTGGAAGCCGCCGCTCGCACCCAATCCGTACGCGTCCGGGCCCAGCTCAGCCAGCTGTACCCGTACACCGTCGGCCGGAGCGCTTCGCCGCGCGTCGCGGAAGCCCGCACAATGATCCGCGACCTGCTGTCGAGTTGAGGAAGAACCGTGACCACGATCGCCGTCACCGGACACATGGACCTGACCGACGCCAGCGTGCCCCTCGTACGCGACGCTCTGAAGGAGACGCTCACGCCGTATGCCGGGCAGGGCAACCTGACCGGCATCTCATGCATCGCCAAGGGCTCAGACTCGCTGTTCGCTGAGGCGGTGCTGGAGCTGGGCGGCCGCCTGGTCGTGGTCATCCCTTCGCAGGACTACCGGCAGGCCAAGGTCAAGCCGGATCACGCGGAGACCTTTGACCGGCTCATGGCGGCCGCCGCCGAGGTCCTGGTCCTGGAACACGAGACCGCCAACCGCGCCGCGTACGAGGACGCCAACCGCACGCTCCTCCGCCGCGCTGACCGGCTCGTGGCCGTCTGGGACGGCCAGCCGCCGTCCGGCAAGGGCGGCGGCACCGCCGACACCGTCCTCGAAGCACGCGAGGCCGGCCTCCCTGTCGACGTCGTGTGGCCCGACGGAGCCGCACGCCCGAACTGAGCTTGGACAAGCACGACGAAGCGCCCCCTGCACAACCTCGCGGCTGCGCAGGGGGCGACGATTAAGCCCCTGCTGTTGAGCCAGCAGGGGCCGGTGCCGCCTCTTCCACCGGGGGAGTACAGAAGAGGGGCGCCCAACCGCCCCCGGGAGGGCCGGATCTAGACGACTCCGGTGAGGCGATGGGACGACAACAATGCGCCACTGTGGCCGAAACCCGCAAGGCTCAGGGCATGCGAAAATTCCCCACCGCCCAGGCGGGCGGTGGGATCAGATCGCTCAGAGGTGCTGGCGGCGTTGCGGGTCGAGGCCGAGCGCCTGCGGCGCGCTGGGAGAGTCGCTGTCGCTGGGCTGCGGTGCGGCGTCCTTCCGGCAGATCAGGGCGTCTGGGTCGTCCGGGGGCGGCTGAAGGCTGTACCCGGCAGGGCAGGTCTGTCCGTCGCGGCCGTCCCTGCCGTCCGCCCCGTCTTGCCCTGCCGGGCCGGCGGGTCCTGGCGGACCGGGCGGACCGGGCGGACCGGTAGGGCCGACAGCACCGGGGGCACCCGTAACGGTCGCGCCGGTGGCCCCGGTCGCGCCGTCCTTCCCTCCGCCGCCGCTTCCGGCGCCGGCCACAACAGCGGCGACCACCGCCCCCTCCCCACCCACCTCGGCCCAACCGACCAACCGACCGGCCGACCGGCCGGCCGCAGCGCGCCAGCCCTTGCAGGCCTCCCCACCCACCCCTACCCTGAATTTGTGCCGCAAATAAACAAAACCCGTTCGCACAGCGCCGTGCCGGGTCGGAGCCTCGTCACCCTGCGGGCGGCGATCACCGCCTTCTTCACCCTCGACGGTTTCCTCTTCGCGGGGTGGGTCGTGCGCATCCCCGACATCAAGCACCAGACGCACGCCTCCGCCGGAGCCCTCGGGCTCGCGTTACTCGGGGTCTCCGCAGGGGCCGTACTCACCATGACGCTGACCGGCCGGCTGTGCCGGCGCTACGGCAGTCACCCGGTGACCGTGGTCTGCATGGTGGTACTCGCGCTCAGCGTCGCGCTGCCTCCGCTGACCCGCTCGGCTCCGGTACTGGGAGCCGTGCTGCTGTTGTTCGGCGCGGCCTACGGCGGCGTCAACGTCGCCTTCAACAGCGCCGCCGTCGACCTGGTCGCGGCGCTGCGCAAGCCGATCATGCCGAGTTTCCACGCGGCGTTCAGCCTGGGCGGCATGGTCGGCGCGGGACTCGGCGGGCTGGTCGCCGGCGTCCTCTCCCCGGCCCGCCATCTGCTGGCTCTGTCCGTGATCGGACTGCTCGTCACCGCCGTCGCCGGGCGGATCCTGCTGCGCCACGAACCGCCGGTGCCCCCGGAGCGGACACCCGCGCCGGGGGCGGAGCAGGGTGGCGGGGCGGCGGGAAGCCCGGGCGGGCGCGGACTGGTCGTCGTGCTCGGGCTCGTCGCGCTGTGCACGGCCTACGGCGAGGGCGCGATGGCCGACTGGGGCGCGCTCCACCTCCAGCAGGACCTCGCGGCCTCCCCCGGCACAGCAGCCGCCGGCTACGCGTGCTTCGCGCTCGCCATGACCGTGGGCCGGCTGACCGGGTCGGCGCTGCTGGGCCGCCTCGGCCGGGCCCGCACCGTGATCGCCGGCGGCACCGTCGCCGCGGCCGGCATGCTGCTCGGCTCGCTGGCGCCCTCCGTGGGGGCGGCACTGGCCGGCTTCGCGGTCACCGGGCTCGGACTCGCCAACCTCTTCCCGGTCGCCGTGGAGCGGGCGGGCGCGCTGGCCGGTCCGTCCGGTGTCGCCGTCGCCTCCACCCTCGGCTACGGCGGCATGCTCCTGGGGCCGCCCGCGATCGGGTTCATGGCCGACTGGTTCTCCCTGCCCGCCGCCCTCACCAGCGTGGCCGCGCTGGCCGCCGTGGCCGCCGTGATCGGGGTGACGACGCGACGGGCGCTGGGCCGCTGAGCCGTCGACTCTGCGCCCCCGACGCTCCGTTGACTGCGGCGAACGGCCGTGCGACGGTGAGGGCGCGCTGCTTTCGTGAAGCCCTGGGAACGGGAGGCGGACCGCTGTGACCTTCGGAGACGAGGACTCCCGCCAGGCGATGGAGCGAAGCCTGACGCCCGACCGGATCGAGTGGTTCGAGAAGGAGTTCGCCGCCCGGCCGGCCAACCGGCTGATGCAGAACGCGGTCACCCAGACGCCCGTGGACGACGTGGCGCTGGACCGGCGGGTGCTCACCGGAATCGACCACTCGGTCTCCCACCACCTGGACGACTGGAAGGTCACCAACCAGCGCCAGAGCGGGCGTTGCTGGATGTTCGCCGGGCTCAACCTGCTGCGGGTCGGGGCGGCGCGGAAGCTGGGTGTGAAGGACTTCGAGTTCTCGCAGAACTACCTGCTGTGGTGGGACAAGTTCGAGCGGGCCAACCACTTCCTCGAGGCGATCGTCGAGACCTCGGACCGGGACGTGGACGACCGCACGGTGGCGCACCTGCTGGCGGATCCGATCGGTGACGGCGGGCAGTGGAACATGTTCGTGGCCCTGGTCGCCAAGCACGGCCTGGTCCCGAAGTCGGCCATGCCGGAGACCGACAGCTCCTCCGCGACCCGGGCGATGAACCGCGCCCTGAAGACCCTGCTCCGCCAGGGCGCCCGCGACCTGCGCCGGCTGGCCCCCGAGGGGGCCGAGGCGCAGCGGGGGCACAAGCAGCAGGTGCTGGCCGCCGTCCACCGGGTGCTCGGCATCCACCTCGGCACCCCTCCACGGCGGTTCCTGTGGCAGTGGGAGGACAAGAACCGGGAGTTCCACCGCGACGGGTGGCTCACCCCGGCGGAGTTCGCCGCCTCCTACGTCCAGCTCCCGCTGGAGGAGTACGTCTGCCTGGTGCACGACCCCCGGGAGTCCAGCCCCATGGGCCGTACCTTCACGGTCGAGTACCTGGGCAACGTCGTGGACGCGCCGCCGGTGGTCTATCTCAACGCGCCGATGGAGCTGCTGAAGCGGCTGGCCATGGAGGCGATCGTCGGCGGCGAGCCGGTGTGGTTCGGCTGTGACGTGGCCAAGATGATGCGCGCGGACGCCGGCGTCTGGGACGCCGCGCTCTTCGACTACGCGGCCGTCTACGACGCCCCGTTCACCCTGGACAAGGCCGACCGGCTGCTCCACCACGACACGCAGATGACCCACGCGATGCTGTTCACCGGCGTCGACGTGGTGGACGGGAGCCCGCGCCGCTGGCGGGTGGAGAACAGCTGGGGCGAGGACAAGGCCGACAAGGGCTTCTGGACGATGAACGACTCGTGGTTCGGCGAGCACGTCTTCGAGATCGCGGTCCGGCGCTCCGCGCTGCCGCCGGAGCTGGCGAGCGCCCTCGACGGACCCCCGATCGTCCTCCCCGCCTGGGACCCGATGGGCGCCCTCGCGCACTGAGGACGCCCGCCCGGCCGGGGCGTCCGACCGAGATCGTTATCCGAGCTCCACGAACAGCACACGCCTTGCGTCTGCGAAGCCCCTAGGATTGCGGGAGATTCGCGGGGGCGCCGAAAGGTGCGCGAGTGGCCGAAAGTTGTGCCTCGCTGCACCCTGGGTGCGGGTCAGTCGAGATGCGGGCAGTGCAGGTGAGACCGGACCACCCATCGTGCTCCCTCGCAGCTTGACCTGTGAGAGGGAACCCTTGTCTTACCCCACCCCGCCGGGAGGCGGCAATCCCTACGGACAGCCGGCGCCGCCCGGTGGCTGGCAACCGCAGCAGCAGCACGTACACCAGCAAGTGCAACCGCAACCGCCGCACATGCAGCCGTACCCGCCCCAGCCGGGGCACTCGCCGTACGGTGCGTACCCACCGGCCGCACCCCCTGTTCCCGGAGCGGTGGTACCCCCCGTGCCCGGCCCGGGCGGAGGACGCACCGCCCGGAAGGTCTTCGGGACCGTCCTCGCCGTGTTCGGCGCGCTCGGCGTGCTGGGCGGCGGAGCGCTGGCACAACACGCGTACGCCAACAGCCGGCAGCAGGTGCCCAACGACGCCTACGGTCCGGTGCTCTGGCAGAACGAGGGCGCCGCGTCGCTCTTCCCGGCGACCATCGGTGAGCCGCCCGACTACAGGTTCCAGGCGTCGGACCGGAAGGTCGCGCAGTGGAGCCGGATGGGCATCTCCGAGGACACCTCGTGCGACAAGGGTCTCAGCGGCAAGACCAGGGAGACCGCGCAGAAGCTCGGCTGCAAGGCCGTACTGCGCGCCACTTACGTCGATCTCACCGGCGAGATGGTCGCCACGGTCGCGATCGTCGTGCTGCCCAAGGGAACCCCGGCACAGGAGCTGGGCGAGTACCTCGACGGCCAGTCGACCGCGGACGTGCCCGACGCCGCGGTGGTCCCGCTGCAGGTCCCGGGGACCCTCGCGGCGAAGTGGCAGTCGGACCGGCGCAACGGAATGGGCGGTACCGGCCTGGGCGGCGACCTCCCCTACGCGATCGCCGTCACCACGGGCGCGGTCGACGGCCGCCGCACCTCCAACCTGCCGGGCGACTTCGGCGACTACGGCGGGAACGAGGAGGACCGGCAGCCCTGGATGGACGCGGCCAAGGCCCTCAGCGACACGTTCCACACCCACATCCAGAACCTGGAAAGGTGAGACCCGCGGTGAAGTACCGGACCCTACGCGCGACCTGCACCGCCGCCGCCCTCACCGGTCTGCTGTGCACCCTGGCCACCGCGCCCGCCCAGGCGGCCACACCGGTCGGCTGGGAGGGGAACGCCCTCAGCCTGTCCGCGGCGCAGCGGCAGAGCCAGGGCGAGGGAGTGACGGTCGCCGTTCTCGACAGCGGTGTGGTGGTCAGCCACCCGGCCCTGAAGGGCAGGGTGACCACCGGCCCCGACTACCGCCAGGACGGGCTGAAGCCCGGCGACCCGGACTGGGGAGGACACGGGACCGCCATGGCCTCGGACGTCCTCAAGGTGGCCCCGAAGGCCAGAATCCTCTCGATACGCGTCACCTCCGACAAGGACGACAAGGAAGTCACCGAGAAGGAGCTGGAGGAGCGCCGCCAGGCGGGCAACAGCCCGGTCGCCGACGGCATCCGCTACGCCGTCGACCACGGCGCCGACGTGATCTCCATGTCGTTCGGCAGCGGTGACGGGTTCGCCAGCTACGACAAGGAGGAGACCGAGGCCGTGGCCTCTGCCCTGCGCGCGGGCGTGACGCTGCTGGCCTCGGCCGGCAACTCGGGCGACGAGCTGAACGACAGCCAGTACCCCGCCGGCTACCCGGGCGTCATCGCGGTGGCCGCCACGCAACAGGGCGGCACGCGGGCCGGGTTCTCCACGGTGCACACGTACAACGACGTGGCCGCGCCCGGCGTCGGCATCGTCAGCGCGAAGAACACCGGCGGCTACGAGCCGGTCAACGGCACGTCGCCGGCCTGTGCGCTGGCCGCCGGGGTCGTGGCCCTCATGTACGCGAAGAACCCGAAGCTGACGCCGGACCAGGCGAACGACGTCCTGATCGCCACCACCCACCGTCCCGCCGGCGGCGGCAGTGCCCTGCTCGGCTACGGCCTGATCAACGCGGACGCCGCGGTGACGGCCGCCGCCTCACCGCCCAAGGACACGACGGGGGCGGTGACCTACCGGGGCAAGACGTACCTGGGAACTCCGGACGGCACCCCGAAGACCAGGAACGCGCCGATGGAACAGTCCCTGTGGCTGACCGGCCTGGTCTCCGCCGGCGTCGGAGTCGTCCTCCTGGCCGGCGGCGTGCTCCTCGCCCGCTCGGGCCGCCGCAGGACGCCGGTGCCGCCACCGGGCATGGCGCAGCCCCGCGGCTGAGTGCCGGGACGCCGCCCTGGTGCGGGTGTTCCGGCCGGCCGGAGCGGCCGGCCGGAGCACTCCCGCGTCCGGAGGTCAGCCCTGTTCCCGCTCCACCGGGAGCCACAGCTCGGCCTCGGCCTCGGTCTTGTCCTGCGACAGGCGGGTGCGCAGGATCTCGGGGCCGGGGCGGCTGCGGTAGGGGTTGGCCGGGAACCACTCCGTGAACACGTCCCGCCACAGCTCCTGGATGGCCTGCGGGACCGGCCCGGACGTGGTGAAGACCGCCCAGGTGCCGGCCGGGACCGGCAGGACCGCGGTGCCTTCGGGGGCGGGCGCGGAGGTGATCACCGCCTGGTAGTAGTCGAGTTCGGTGCCCTCGGCACGGCTCGGGTCCAGGTCGTCGCAGACCGAGACGATGCCCTGGGGCTCCTGGTCCGCCAGCTTCTCCAGGCTCCCCAGGATCTCCCGGTCGATCCCGCTGACGAAGTCGATGATCGCCTGGTTCGGGCCCGTGTGCACCAGGGGTACCCGGGTCTTGAGGCCGACGACGGTGAAGTCCGGCTTGTCCACGACGCGATAGCGCATGCTGCTGCTCCCTTCGATGGTGAGGCGGAAGGCCAGCCGGGCCTGGGAGACGAGCGCGGCACCGGTGCGCCGGGCCTCGCCCGGTCCGACCCCGTGCACGGCGCGGAACGCCCGGGCGAACGCCTCGCCCGAGCCGTAGCCGTAGCGCACCGCGATGTCCAGGAGCGGCTCACGCCCCGTGAGCACCTCGGCACCCGCGACCGTGAGCCGACGGCGCCGTATGTACTCCGACAGCGGCATCCCCGCGAGCGCGGAGAACATACGGCGCAGGTGGTACTCCGAGGTGGCCGCGATACGGGCCAGTTCGGTGACGTCGATCTCCCGGTCGAGGCGGCCCTCGATGTGCTCCAGGGTCTGGTTGAGACGCTCCAGCACTCCCGGTCTCCTTCCTCTTTCGTGATCACCACGCTAGGCAGCGGTCCCCCGGCCCGACCCGACATCCTGTGCCCGATCAGGTCGGGTCCGGTCGACCGCGCCGACTGGAGCGCACTCCATCCGGCACACTCACCCCATGGAGACTGCCGAGTTCCTTGAGATCCTGGACCGCGAGGGCCGGTTGCTGGCGGCCGCGGCCGGTGCGGCGGGGACGGACGCCAAGGTGCCGACGTGCCCGGAGTGGCAGGTGCGGGACCTGGTCCGGCACACCGGTTCGGTGCACCGGTGGGCCGCCGCCTTCGTCGCCGACGGGCTTGCCGCGCCCCGGCCCCTCGGCGACCCGCCGGAGCTGGACGGCGCCGAGCTGGTGGACTGGTACCGGGACAGCCACCGGCTGCTGGTGGACACGCTGGCCGCCGCACCCGCCGACGTCGACTGCTGGACCTTCCACCCCGCGCCCAGCCCGTCGCCGCTGGCGTTCTGGACCCGGCGGCAGGCGCACGAGACGACCGTGCACCGCTTCGACGCCGAGGCGGCGCGCGGCGGTACGCCGTCCCCCATCGAGCGGGACTTCGCGGTGGACGGCATCGACGAACTGCTGCGCGGCTTCCACGCCCGCTCCCGGAGCCGGCTGCGCAGCGAGGAGCCGCGCGTGCTGCGGGTGCGCGCGGTGGACGCGGGGCCCGATGCGGTGTGGACGGTACGGCTCACGGCCGAGCCGCCGGTGACCGTGCGGGCGGAGGACGGACCGGCCGAGGCCGAACTGTCCGGTCCCGCCGATCTGTTGTACCTGGCGCTGTGGAACCGGACGGCGCCGCCACGGGTGACCGGGGACCCCGCCCTCGCGGAGCTGTGGCGGGAGCGCGCCGGGATCTGACGCCCGGTCAGCCGGTCTCGGACAGCATCCGGGCCAGCACCGCGCGCTGCACCGGCCGTACCTCGCCGTGCAGCGCGCGCCCCTTCGCGGTGAGCGCCACCCGCACGCCGCGCCGGTCCTCGGGGCACATCGCCCGCTCGACCAGACCGTCCTTCTCCAGCCGGCCGATGAGCCGGGACAGCGCGCTCTGGCTGAGATGGACGCGGTCGGAGATCTCCTGCACCCGGTAGGCGCAGCCGCCGTCCGCCGCCGCGCCCTCGGCCAGCAGGTCGAGGACCTCGAAGTCGCTCGCGCACAGGCCGTGCCCGTGCAGTTCCCGGTCGAGTTCGCACTGGGTGCGGGCGTGCAGGGCCAGGATGTCCCGCCACTGCTCCGCGAGTGCCTGTTCGGGCTGCTTCTTGGCCGCCATGACCGCACCGTAGCAGAGAAGCCGTTTCATTGCACCGTCATTAAATGCGCTTGCATCTCATGCATGTGCATGTAGTCTCCTCGGCATGACCTCTCCGCTCCCCCTTTCCACGGCCCCGTCCCCGGCGGTCCGCTGGACCGCCCGGCTGTGGGGCACCCTGCTGGTGCTGTGCGCCGCGATGTTCCTGGACGCGCTGGACGTGTCGATGGTCGGCGTCGCTCTGCCGTCCATCGGCGCCGACCTCGGCATGTCGACGTCGGCCCTGCAGTGGGTCGTCAGCGGCTACATCCTGGGCTACGGCGGCCTGCTCCTCCTCGGTGGCCGCACCGCCGACCTGCTCGGCCGCCGCCAGGTGTTCCTGGTGGCGCTCGGCGTCTTCGCGCTGGCCTCACTGCTCGGCGGGCTCGTGGACTCCGGTCCGCTGCTGATCGCCAGCCGCTTCGTCAAGGGCCTCAGCGCCGCCTTCACCGCACCGGCGGGCCTGTCGATCATCACGACGACGTTCCCGGAGGGCCCGCTGCGCAACCGGGCCCTGTCGATCTACACCACCTGCGCCGCCGCCGGCTACTCCATGGGCCTGGTCTTCTCCGGCCTGCTCACCGAGGCCAGCTGGCGGTTCACCATGCTGCTGCCCGCCCCCGTCGCCCTGCTCGCCCTGCTCGTGGGCACGAAGCTGCTGCCGCGCAGCGAGCGCGAACGCGACCACGGCGGTTACGACGTCCCGGGCGCCGTCCTCGGCACCGCCTCGATGCTGCTGCTGGTGTTCACCGTCGTCCAGGCGCCCGAGGCCGGCTGGACCTCGGCCCGGACCCTGCTGTCCTTCGCCGCCGTGGCCGTCATGCTGGTCGCCTTCGTCCTCGTCGAGCTGCGCAGCCCGAGCCCGCTCGTCCGGCTCGGGGTGCTCCGCTCGGGGCCGCAGGTCCGGGCCCAGCTGGGCGCGTTGACGTTCGTCGGCAGCTACACGGGGTTCCAGTTCCTGGTCACGCTCTCCATGCAGCAGGTGCTGGGCTGGTCGGCCCTGCACACGGCGCTGGCGTTCCTCCCGGCGGGCGCGCTGGTGGCGCTCTCCGCGACCAAGGTCGGTGACGTCATCGACCGGTTCGGCACCGCGCGGCTGATCGTGCTCGGCTTCGTCCTGCTGGCGGTCGGATACGTGCTGTTCCTGCGCATCGACCTGCACCCGGTCTACGCGGCCGTGATCCTGCCGACCATGCTGCTGGTCGGCTCCGGCTTCGCCCTGACCTTCCCCTCCCTCAACGTCCAGGCCACCAACGGTGTCGACGAGCACGAGCAGGGCATGGTCTCCGGTCTGCTGAACACCTCGGTGCAGCTGGGCGGCGCGATCTTCCTGGCCGTCGTGACGGCGGTGGTGACCGCGCACGCCCCCGAGAAGGCCACCCCGCAGGCCGTCCTGGACAGCTACCGGCCCGGCCTGGTCGTGGTCACGGTCATCGCCGTCGCCGGACTGCTGCTGTCGCTCACCGGCCTGCGCCGGACCCGGCCGGGCCGGTCCGTCGTGGTCGCCAGGTCCACTGTGAAGGAGGCGGTCGCGGACCGCGTACCGGTCCGCGACTAGGAAAGTGGGGGACGCCTCCACACGTGCGCCCGGCGGGAGTTGCTTGCCCCGCCGGGCGCACGTCTGGGAAAGTGACGGAATGCACGCATACGGGGGCCGCCGGACCAAGGCGGAGCAGGACGCGGCGACGGTCGAGATCGGCTACGCGCTGGTCAGCGCGGCGTTCGCGGCGGCGGTGCTGTTCGGGGCCGTGGCCGGGCCCGCGTTCCTCTTCGATCTGCCCGGCGTCCTGTCCGAGGTCCTGCTGCGGCTGGGCACGGCGGTCGCGCCGGTGGTGTTCATGGCCCGGGTGATCAGCGTGCTGGTGCGCTTCCGGCAGACGGCTCAGCCCAGCCAGCCGGGCCGTACCAACCCGGACTCGTAGGCGAGCACGACCAGTTGGGCGCGGTCCCGGGCGCCCAGTTTCACCATGGTCCGGCTCACGTGGGTCTTGGCGGTGAGCGGGCTGACCACCAGCCGGCGGGCGATCTCCTCGTTGGACAGTCCGATGCCGACCAGCGTCATCACCTCCCGCTCCCGTTCGGTGAGCCGGGACAGCGCGTCCGCGGCGGCGGGCTCCTTGGAGCGGGCCGCGAACTCGGCGATCAGCCGGCGGGTGACGCCCGGCGACAGCAGTGCGTCCCCGGCGACCACCGCCCGTACGGCGCGCAGGAGTTCGTCCGGCTCGGTGTCCTTCACCAGGAAACCGGAGGCACCCGCGCGGATCGCCTCGAAGACGTACTCGTCGAGTTCGAAGGTGGTGAGCATGACCACCTTCACCTCCGCGAGGTCCGCCGCCGAGGTGATGCGCCGGGTCGCGGCCAGGCCGTCCAGCCGCGGCATGCGGATGTCCATGAGGACGACGTCCGGCCGCAGTTCCCGCACCCGGCGCAGCGCCTCCTCGCCGTCGGCGGCCTCGCCGGCCACCTCGATGTCCGGCTGCGCGTCGAGCAGCGCACCGAAACCGGCGCGCACCAGCGACTGGTCGTCGGCGAGCAGTACCCGGATCACTGGTCCTCCCTGAGGTCCGACGGCAGGACGGCGAGCACCCGGAAGCCGCCGTCGGGGCGCGGGCCCGCCTCGATGGTGCCCCCCAGCGCGGCGGCCCGCTCCCGCATGCCGGCCAGCCCGTTCCCGCTGCCGCCCGCGTCCGCTCCGGTCGCCGGCCCGTCGTCGTCGATCCGCAGCCGCAGCACGCCGTCGCCGTACCCGAAGCGCACGCGCGCGTGCCGCGAACCGGAGTGCCGTACGACGTTGGTGAGGGCCTCCTGGAGGATGCGGAAGGCGGCCAGGTCGGCGCCGGGCGGCAGCCGGGGCGGCTCGCCCTCGGTCTCGACGGTGAGGCCGGCCGCCGCGGCCTGCTGCACCAGCTCCGGCAGCCGGGCGAGGCCGGGTGCGGGGGCGCGGGGCGCGGCGCCCGGTGCGCGCAGGGCGCCGAGAACCTGGCGCACCTCGCCGAGCGCCTCTTTGCTGGCGGACTTGATGGTGGTGAGCGCGGCCCGGGCCTGCTCCGGGTCGCTGTCGAGCAGCGCGAGGCCCATGCTCGCCTGGACGTTGATGACGGAGATGCTGTGCGCCAGGACGTCGTGCAGCTCGCGGGCGATGCGCAGCCGCTCCTCGTCGGCGCGCCGGCGCGCCGCCTCGGCACGGTCCGCGCGCTCCCGCGCCCACTGTTCGCGCCGTAGCCGGGCCAGTTCCGCGAGGGCGGCGACGGCCAGCACCCAGGTGGCGACGACGGCCTCCTGGCCGAGGCCCGCACGGCGGTCCCCGGCGGGCGGGAGCCACCGGTACAGCCAGAGCGCGACCAGGAGGTGCCCGGCCCACAGCAGCCCCACGGCCGTCCAGGCGGCCCGCCGGTGCCCGGCGACGACCGCGCCGAGGCAGCCGACCGCCACGGGCAGGAAGACCGGCCCGTAGGGGTAGCCCAGGGCGAGATAGGCCAGCGCCGCCGCTGCCGTGCCGTACGCCACGGCCACGGGGTGGCGGTGCCGCCACAGCAGCGGCGCCGAGGCGGCGAGGAGCAGCACGCGCGCGTACCCGTCGAGCGGCACCCGGTCCGGCTGGCCGTGCGCGGCGAAGGTGGTACCGACCAGCACGAACGCGGTGATCAGCAGGGTGGAGCGCCACGGCGGCCGGGCGGGGTGCGCCTCGGTGTCGTCCGGGCGCCTCCACCCCGGGGGTCCGTACCGCCACCCGTGGGCGGTCCCGCCGCCGTGCTGCTCCTCCATACGGGCCACGCTAGACGCCGCCGCCACACGACGACGTCAGCCGGGCGAGGTGATCACCCGTACTCCCGGGGGAGTACGCGGCGCGGCGGCGGGTCCCCGGGGGCGCTCAGCTGACGTCCTCGCAGGGCAGTCCGACCGAGGTGTACCTGCCGTTGTCCAGCTCCCAGCCCTCGGCACAGGTCTGGCCGGTCCCCCGGCCCTTGCCCGCCACACCGGGATAGGCGCTGTCCTTGCCCTCCACCCGCATGCCGGGGCCCCACACGTTGATGTGGCCGTAGAACCGGTTGGAGCCGCTGTAGTAGCCGCTCGTCGTGTAGCCGGACGCGTTCCCGACCACGTTGATGCAGACCTTGTGGTTGCACCCGTGCGCGTCCCTGCGCTCGGGGACCTCGCTCACCCTGAGGCAGACGTCCCGCGCGCACCTCCAGGCCGCGCTCGTGTGTGCCCTGCCGGCGGCCGCGTGGGCCGTCTCGGCGGTGCCGGCACTCGCGCCTGCCGTGATCAGAGCGAATGCCGCCGCGGCGACGAGCAGAGAACGCATGGGACCTCCCGTGACTGACCGGCTCGGAGAACACGTGCATGCCGAGTTAAGCCACCGCGGCGGCGCTCCAGGGGAGATGTGCCGTCAAACCACCCTCAAGAGGGGCAACACGACGAAGCCGGTGAGCGGTGGCGGGGCCCGGCGGAGGCGTGCGCCGTCCCGCTCAGCCCCGCCCCAGCCCGACCCCCTCGGCCAGGCGGCCCGCCGCGTGCCGGAAGAACGTCTCGCGGTCCTCCACCACCCGGTTGAACTGGCCGAACAGTTCGAAGCCGACCAGTCCGAAGAGCTGGGCCCAGGCCGCCACCAGGGCCACCGCGGCCTCCGCCGGCAGGTCGGGGGCGAGGTCGGCGGCCAGGCGGGCGGCCTCGGGGCGCAGGCCGGCCGGGAGGGGGAGGGCGGTGAGGCCCGGGCCCTGGTGGGCGTCGCGGACGATACCGATGAGGACCATGCCGACCCGGGCCGCGGGCGGCACGGTGGTCTGCGGGGCGGAGTAGCCGGGCACGGGAGAGCCGTAGATGAGCGCGTACTCGTGCGGTCGGTCGAGCGCCCAGCCGCGCACCGCCTCGCACACCGCGACCCAGCGGGCCTCCGGTGCCGCGTCGGCCGCGGCGTCCCGGGCCCGCTCCGCCGCCTCGCCGAGGGAGTCGTAGGCGTCGATGATCAGGGCGGTCAGCAGGTCGTCCCGGCTGGGGAAGTAGCGGTACAGGGCCGACGAGACCATGCCCAGCTCGCGCGCCACCGCCCGCAGCGACAGCTTCGCCGCCCCCTCCGCCGCCAGTTGTCCGCGCGCCGCCTCCTTGATGGCCGCGGTGACTTCCTGCCTGGCCCGTGCGCGGGCGCCCTGTGCGGTGCTCATGCCAGCAGTGTGCCACGAAAGAGAGCAGCGCACACCGACATGAGCATCGCACCGAAAAGAGAGCACCGCTCTTGCTTTGGAGCGCCTGTCTGCCCCAGACTGGAGGCAAGCGAGAGCACCGCTCTCTCACACCGTGGGGGTCTCCATGTCGTCTTCGCCGTACTACCTCAAGGGCAGTCCGCTCAACGTCCGCCTGAACAGCGTGATCGGCTGGCTCGCCCGGCACGGGATCAGCCTGGCGGGCAGCGCGGAGATGTCCGTGCCCGGCCGCAAGAGCGGCAGGATGCAGCGCATCCCGGTCAATCCGCACCGCTACGACGGCGGGCAGTACCTGGTCTCGGCGCGCGGCCATTCGCAGTGGGTGCGCAACATGCGGGTCTCCGGCGGCGGGGAACTGCGCGTGGGCCGCAGGGTGCGCACCTTCACCGCGGTGGAGCTTCCCGACGCCGAGAAGCTCCCGATCCTGCGGACCTACCTGGAGAAGTGGGGCTGGGAGGTCAACCAGTACTTCGCCGGGGTGACCTCCACGTCCTCGGACGAGGAGATCATCGCCTGCGCCGGCGACCACCCGGTCTTCCGCATCACCGTCACGGGCTGACGGGTTCCTCCGCCGCGGCGGCCTGTCCGGCCTGCCCCCGGTCCAGCGCGGTGAGGGCGCGCTGGGCGAGCGGGTGGGAGCGGACGAGCTCGCCCAGCGAGGTCGATCCCTGCGTGATGTCCCGGAACGCCCGCCAGGCCGGGCGGAAGCCGGTGAGGGCCGCGTGGAAGAGGCCGGGGCGCTTCTCGAACACGGTCAGCAGCCGCTTGCCGACGGCCATCTCGACGCCGAGCCCGGCCTTGATCGCGAACGCGTAGTTCAGGGCCTGGCGCCGGGTGTCCACGGCGTCGTGCGCCTCCGCGATCCGCACCGCCCACTCCCCCGCCAGCCGGCCCGAGCGGAGCGCGAAGGAGATGCCCTCACGGGTCCACGGCTCCAGCAGACCGGCCGCGTCCCCGCAGACCAGCACCCGGCCCCGGGACAGCGGGGAGTCCTCGGCGCGGCAGCGGGTCAGGTGCCCGGAGGAGAGGGCCGGCTCGAAGCCGGCGAGGCCGAGGCGGGCGATGAAGTCCTCCAAGTACCGCTTGGTCGCGGCGCCTTCGCCGCGCGCGGAGATCACGCCGACGGTCAGCGTGTCGCCCTTGGGGAAGACCCAGCCGTAACTGCCCGGCATCGGACCCCAGTCGATCAGGACCCGCCCCTTCCAGTCCTCGGCGACCGTCTCCGGCACCGGGATCTCCGCCTCCAGGCCCAGGTCCACCTGGTCGAGCTTCACACCGACGTGGGCCCCTATGCGGCTGGCGCTGCCGTCGGCCCCGACGACCGCGCGGGCCAGCACCGTCTCCCCGCCCTGCAGGACGACGGCGACCGTGCGGCGGTCCGGCACCGCCGAGCCGTGCTGCTCGACCCGCTGCACCGTGACGCCCGTCCGCAGCTCGGCACCCGCCTTCTGGGCGTGCTCGACCAGCTGCTGGTCGAACTCGGGCCGGTTGATCAGCCCGAAGAGCATCTGCTTGGAGCGGCGCGTGCGGGTGAAGCGGCCGTTGTTCGAGAAGGTGACCGCGTGCACCCGGTCCCGGAAGGGCAGCTCGAAGCCGGGCGGCAGGGCGTCGCGCGAGGGGCCGATGATGCCGCCGCCGCACGTCTTGTAGCGCGGCAGCTCGGCTTTCTCCAGCAACAGCACGCGCCGTCCCGCGACCGCCGCCGCGTAGGCGGCCGAGGCGCCCGCGGGGCCCGCGCCCACCACGACGACGTCCCACACCCGCTGCACGTCGTCCGCCGAAGAGTTCTCGCCGCTCACGATGGTCTACCGCTCCGATCAAAGCCGCTGCCAAGTGTCCTGTCGCATCCTACGGCGGCCGTCCGCGCAGGCCACTGTGGGAGGATCGGTGTACTCACCCCGAACACCACCGGTGTACTCACCCCGTACAACGTCGCACCCACGAGGAGCGTGCCCATGCCGTCGAATCCGGTCGCCGAGACCGTCGCCTCGCTGCTGCCCCGGGCGAAGGCGGAGCTGACCGAACTGGTCGCCTTCAAGTCGGTGGCGGACTTCACGCAGTTCCCGAAGAGCGAGAGCGACGCCGCCGCGGCCTGGATCGCCGACGCGCTGCGCGCCGAGGGCTTCACGGACGTGGCACTGCTGGACACCCCGGACGGCACGCAGTCCGTGTACGGCTTCCTGCCGGGCCCGGAGGGTGCGAAAACGGTTCTTCTCTACGCCCACTACGACGTGCAGCCCCCGCTCGACGAGGCCGGCTGGGCCACCCCGCCGTTCGAGCTGACCGAGCGCGACGGCCGCTGGTACGGCCGCGGGACCGCCGACTGCAAGGGCGGCTTCATCATGCACCTGCTCGCGCTGCGCGCCCTGAAGGCGAACGGCGGCGTCCCGGTCAGCGTGAAGGTGATCGTGGAGGGCTCGGAGGAGCAGGGCACGGGCGGCCTGGAGCGGTACGCCGAGCAGCACCCCGAGCTGCTCGCGGCGGACACGATCGTCATCGGCGACGCGGGCAACTTCCGGGTGGGCCTGCCGACGGTGACCACCACCCTGCGCGGCATGACCCTGGTCCGGGTGCGGATCGACACCCTGGCCGGCAACCTGCACTCGGGCCAGTTCGGCGGTGCCGCCCCGGACGCGCTGGCCGCGCTGATCCGGGTGCTGGACTCGCTGCGGGCCGAGGACGGCTCGACCACGGTCGACGGCCTGGACGCCACGGCCGAGTGGGACGGCCTGGAGTACACCGAGGAGCAGTTCCGCGCGGACGCCCGGGTACTGGACGGCGTCGGTCTGATCGGTGGCGGCTCGGTCGCCGACCGCATCTGGGCCCGTCCGGCGGTCACGGTCCTCGGCATCGACTGCCCGCCGGTCGTCGGCGCCACCCCGTCCGTGCAGTCGAGCGCCCGCGCCCTGGTCAGTCTGCGGGTGCCGCCGGGCGTGGACGCCGCCGAGGCCACCAAGCTGCTCCAGGCGCACATCGAGGCGCACACCCCGTGGGGCGCCCGGGTCGGCATCGAGCAGATCGGCCAGGGCCAGGCGTTCCGCGCCGACACCTCCAGCCCCGCCTACCAGGCGATGGCCGACGCGATGGCGGTGGCCTATCCGGGCGAGACCATGCAGTACGCCGGGCAGGGCGGCTCCATCCCGCTGTGCAACACCCTCGCCGGCCTGTACCCGCAGGCGGAGATCCTGCTCATCGGCCTGAGCGAGCCGGAGGCGCAGATCCACGCGGTCAACGAGAGCGTCTCCCCCGAGGAGCTGGAGCGCCTCTCGGTCGCCGAGGCGCTGTTCCTGCGCAACTACGCGGCGGGCTGATTTCTTCTGCCCGCGGCAGAGGGCCCTCGCCCGCGGGCGGGGGTCCTCCCTACGGTCGGCACATGGACGTCATCGAACTGCTGCCCCGGCTGCACCTGCTCCGCTTCCCCGTCGGCCAGGCCTATCTCTGGCGCGACGACGGGGAGTTGACCCTGATCGACGCGGGCCCGATCGGCGCGGGCCGGCCGATCGCCGACGCGGTCACCGCGCTGGGGCACACGCCCCGGGACGTACGACGGGTGGTGCTCACCCACTTCCACGAGGACCACGTGGGCGGGGCGGGCGAGTTCGCCGCGCTGAGCGGGGCCGAGGTGCTGGCGCACCGCCTGGACGCCCCGTTCGTCCGCGGGGAGCGTCCGGGCCCGGAGCCGCGGACGGAGGAGTGGGAGCGGCCCCTGCACGCGGCGGCCCTGCGGCAGTTGCCCCCGGGTCCCCCGCTGCCGCCGCCCTCGCTCACCGAACTGTCCGACGGCGACGTGCTCGGCTTCGGCGGCGGCGCCCGCGTGCTGCACATCCCCGGGCACACCGACGGCAGCATCGCGGTGTTCCTGCCCGCGCACGGCGTGCTCTTCACCGGCGACACGGTGGCGGCGGCCCCGGCCGACGGCACGCCCGTCCCGGGGGTGCTGAACCTGGACCGCGCCCTGCTCCTCGCCTCCATACGGCGGCTGGCGGAACTCGGAGCGGAGGTCGCCTGCTTCGGCCACGGCGACCCGGTGCTGTCCGGCGCCTCCGCCGTGCTCCGCTCGCTCGGTGCCGCGCCGGATCAGCCGACCGGCACCCCCGCCTCCAGGTAGAGCGCGCTGCCCCGCTCCCGGGCGCGCAGGGCCCAGCGCAGCCGCTCGTAGCGGACCGGCGGCAGCATCCCGGCGGCCTCCTCCTCCGTGGCGAACCGCCAGGCGCGCAGCTCGGGGCCGGGCAGCAGCACCCGGGAGGCCTCGCCGGGCTCCAGCCGGCCGCCGTCGAACAGCAGCCGCAGCCCGCCGAATCCGGGCGGGGCGGGCCGCTCCCAGTCCACGACGAGCAGCCGGGGCACCTCCTGGAGCCGTATCCCGGTCTCCTCGGCGACCTCGCGCATCCCGGCGCGGGCCGGCGCCTCGCCCCGCTCCACCACACCGCCGGGGAACTCCCAGCCGGGCTTGTAGGTGGGGTCGACGAGCAGCACCCGGTCCTGCTCGTCGAAGAGCAGCACCCCGGCGGCGAGCGTCTCGGCGGTCGGCTCGGGGGTCTGCACGATGTCGCACGCGGGTACGGCACCGCTGCCGACGGCCTCGGCGATGCGGACGGCGGTCTCGTACGGGGTGAGGTCGCTGGTGTCGACCGGGTGGGCGTCGGCGGTGAGCCAGGAGGCGAGGGCGGCGCGGTAGGGCTCGATCCGGTCGTACGACCACTGCCGTGTGCGCAGATCGCCGTCGGGTTCGTCGGGCGGGGCCTCCCGCCCGGCTATCCGCTCGCGCAGGATCGTTTCGGCCGGGGCGAGGAGCAGATGGTGCACGGCGATCCGGCGGGCGGCGAGACCGCCGAAGATCTCGTCGCGGTACTCCTGGCGGAGCAGGGTCATGGGCACCACGAGGGTGCCGCCCAGTTCGGCGAGCATCGCGGCGGCGGTGTCGACCACCAGCCGGCGCCAGATCGGCAGGTCCTGGAAGTCGCCTGCCTCGGCGAGGTGCTTGGGCGGCAGCAGGTGCGTGAGCGCCCCGCCGATGACCTCGGGGTCGAAGAGCGCGCTGTTCGGGATCAGTTCGATCAGTTCGCGTGCCGTGGTGGTCTTCCCCGCACCGAACGCGCCGTTGATCCAGACGACGGTCACGGACTCCCCCTCTTCTGTTGGCCCCCTGAGGCTTGCCCGCTCCACCCTGCCACGGAAACCCCCTCCCGTTGAGGGCGCCTGTCCGCGCGCGCACGGGAGTGCCGGTGCCCCCGGGCGGCGGGGAGCACCGGCACGCACGCCGTACGCCGTCGGCTCAGTCGTCCCCGAGGGCGTGGTGGTCGACGTCGAGGCTGTCCTGGGCCACGAGGTGGCCGGCCCCGTCGAGGGTGTCCGAGACGTTGAGGTCGCCGAGCGGCCCGTGGTCCGCCGCGTGGGAAGGGGTGACGGCGGCCACGACGAATCCGGCGGCGAGGGTGGCGATGGCGAGCATGCTGCGCTTCTTCATGCCCTGATCAACTGCACGGGCCGCCAGGAGTCACGCGGAGCGCGGCGGTTTCGTCCACGCGTCCGTCAGGTGCGGCGGTTTCGTCACGCGTCCGTGAGGCGCGGCGGCCGTAGCCTTCCGCTCCACGGTGAGCGCGGGAAACCTCGTGGCCCGGTGATCACCCAGCGGATAGTCTCCGGGAGGCCCGGTGGCGCCGGGACCGTCCGAGGCGACCGCAGAAGGGCCACAGCCATGACCAGCCCCCGCCCCACCACCACGCTCTGGCGTCCGACAGGGCCCGTGGAGCTGGAACTGGTCCGCGAGCTGGGGTGGCGGGCGTGGCCGCCGCGGCTTCCGGAGCAGCCGATCTTCTATCCGGTGCTCAACGAGGACTACGCGGTCCGCATCGCCCGGGACTGGAACGTCCGGCACGACGGCGCCGGTTTCGTCACCCGCTTCGAGGTCGACAGCGCCTTCCTCGCCCGGTACCCGGTCCGGCAGGCCGGCGGCGAGACCATCCTGGAGCTGTGGGTGCCGGCCGAGGAACTGGACGAGTTCAACGCGCACATCGTCGGCCGCATCGAGGTCGTGCGCACGTTCCGCCCGGCCGAGGAGCACGCGTGAACGGCGCCCCCGCCTCCGGCGCCGCGGCCGGGGGGTACGTCGAGGACGTCGTACGGTCGGGCGAGCGGCTCGTGCGGAGCGCGGCCGGACTGTCCGGGGAGGAGCTGCGGGCCCCCTCGGGACTGGCGGCGTGGACCCGCGGTCATGTGCTCGCGCATGTCCGCCACAGCGTGGACGCCTACGTCCGGCTGCTGCGGCTCGCGCGCACCGGCCGTGAGCCGGGTCCGCGCGCGGACGCGGCGGCACTGGCCGCGGCGGTCGAGCGGGACGCCGTACTGCCCGCCGGCCGGCTCGCCGCCCTGCTGCGGGACGCTCTCGACCGGTTCACGGCCGAGGCCCGTACGGCGCCCGCCTCCGCCTGGGACCGGCTCGTCCCGGCACCGGCCGGCTGGCGCCACCCCGCCTGGTACCTGCTGCTGCGCTGTCTGCGCGAGCTGGAGACGCATCACCTGGACCTGGCTCTCGGGTACGGCACCGGGAACTGGCCGGAGCGGTACGTCCGCTGGGCGCTGGACGACACCCTCGGGACGCTGCGGGAGCAGGGGTTCCCGCTCGCCTCCGTGGCGGCCGGCGACCTCGGCCGGCGCTGGTCCCTCGCGACGGAGGGCCCGTCGGTCTCCGGGGAGGGACACCGGCTGCTCGGCTGGCTCACCGGCCGGCTGCCCGCCGAGGGACTGGTCGTCGACGGCCCGGCCGAGCCGCTGCCCCGGCCGCCCGCCTGGCCCCAGCCGCCGCTGCCGGGCTGGGGCAGGGTCACTGACGCGTCGTAGCACCCGAAGCGAACAGATCCGAACATCCTTTCCGCCCTCCCTGACGCCCCTCTTCCAACACAGTCCGACACGTCCTACCGTAAACGCGCATCGATGACGCGTACATGCCGTACGTGCCGTCATCCGGTTTCGCGAGTCGGAGGAACGTAACGATGCGTCACCCTCACACCCGCACCACCCACACAACCGACACCACCCACACCACCAGCACCACCCGCACCACCCGCACCACCCGCCGAAGAGTGGCCGGAGCCCTGACCGCGGGGCTGCTGTGCGCGGCGGGCCTGGCCGCCCCCGCCCTGGCCGCCCCCGGCCTCGCCGCCCCCGCCCGGACCCCCGCGGCACCGGCCGCCCCCGCCCTCGCCGACGGCCTCGCGCTCACCCCGCCGATGGGCTTCAACAACTGGAACTCCACGCACTGCCGCGCCGAGTTCGACGAGTCCATGGTCAAGGGCGTCGCGGACCTCTTCGTGCAGAAGGGGCTGAAGGACGCGGGCTACCAGTACGTCAACCTGGACGACTGCTGGGCCCTGCCGGACCGCGACGCGAACGGCAAGCTGGTGCCCGACCCCGCCCGCTTCCCCCACGGGATCAAGGCGGTCGCGGACTACGTCCACGCCAAGGGCCTCAAGCTCGGCATCTACACCAGCGCCGGCAGCAAGACCTGCAACAGCGCGGGCTTCCCCGGCGCGCTCGGCCACGAGTACAGCGACGCGCGCCAGTTCGCCGACTGGGGCGTCGACTACCTGAAGTACGACAACTGCAACAACCAGGGCGTGGACGCCCGTCAGCGCTACCGCACCATGCGGGACGCGCTGAAGGCGACCGGCCGGCCGATCGTCTACAGCATCTGCGAATGGGGCGAGAACAAGCCCTGGCAGTGGGCCTCGGACGTCGGCCACCTGTGGCGGACCACCGGGGACATCAGCGACAGCTGGAGTTCGATGCTGTCGATCCTCAAGCAGAACCTGCCCCTCGCGCCGTACGCCGGACCGGGCCACTGGAACGACCCCGACATGCTGGAGGTCGGCAACGGCGGCATGACGGACACCGAGTACCGCTCGCACTTCTCGCTCTGGTCGGTGATGGCCGCGCCGCTGCTCATCGGCACCGACCTGCGCAAGGCCTCCCAGGCGACCTACGACATCCTGGGCGACAAGGAGGTCATCGCCGTCGACCAGGACCCGCTCGGCAGACAGGGCGTGGTCGTCTCCTCCGCGGGCGGGCGCTGGGTCGTCGCCAAGGAGATGAAGGACGGCAGTCGCGCCGTGGCCCTGTTCAACGAGTCCGGCACCGCCCAGCGGATCGCCACCACCGCGAGCGCCGTCGGCCTGCCCGGCGCCGACGGCTACACCCTGCGCGACCTGTGGCAGCACCGCTCGTACAACACCGCCGGCACCATCGCCGCCACCGTCCCGGCGCACGGCACCGTCCTGCTGCGCGTCTCGGCCGACCCGCGCTGGGCCGCCCATCCGCCCGCCGTCGAACTCGGCCTGGACGGCAGCCCGTTGCTGGAGGCGGCCACCCCGGCCGCGCTGACCAGCACCGTCACCGACCTGGGCCGCACGGCCGCGCGGCAGGTGTCCGTGGCGCTGACCGGCCCCGCCGGCTGGACCGTACGGGCCACCTCGGCGACCTCGGCACCCGCCCTCGCCACCGGCGCGACCCTGCGCACCGGCTGGCAGGTGACCGCCCCGGCCGGCACCCCGGCCGGCTCCTACGCCCTCACGCTGCGCACGAGGTACCGCTCACCGTCCGGCACGGCGGTCACCGGCAGCGTCCCGCTGACCGCGTCCGTCGTCACGGCGCCGCCCGAGGGTACGTCGTACCTCGGCGACCTGCCCTGGCTGTCGGCGAGCAACGGCTGGGGGCCCGTGGAGCGTGACACCAGCAACGGGGAGAGCGCCGCGGGCGACGGCGCCCCGCTCACCATCGGCGGGACCGTGTACGCCAAGGGGCTCGGCGTCCACGCGCTCAGCGACCTCTCCTTCTACACCGGCAAGGCCTGCGAGAAGGTCACGGCGGACGTCGGCGTGGACGACGAGAAGGGCACGAAGGGCACCGTCGCCTTCGAGATCTGGGCGGACGGCACCAAGGCCGCCGCCACGGGTGTCCTGACCAACGCGCTGTCCGCCCAGCCGCTCAGTGCCGACATCAGCGGCGCCCAGGTGGTCCGGCTCGTCGTCACCGACGGCGGGGACGGCATCGACTCGGACCACGCGGACTGGGCGAACGCGCGGCTCGTCTGCTGAACCCCAGGGGCAGGGGCGGCACACCGCGCAGCCGGTCGCGGACCGACTCGGCGGCGGCCGCACGGCCCGCCGGCGTGCCGCCCCCGGCCCCTCTACTCCTGGGAGGCGCGCCGGCAGGCGTCCAGGGCGAGCTGCGCGGGGACGTACTCCCGGCGCAGCTGGAAGTAGCAGGCCCGTACGCTCTCCGGGCTGCCGTCGGCCGCGGTGAGGCACGCCTCCTCGACCACGGCGGGATCGGCTCCGGGATGCGACTGCAGGACCTCGTAGAAGCAGGCCTGCGGCGTCGCGTGGGCGGCCGGTGCGGTGGCCACGGCACCGCCGAGGGCAAGGGCGAGGCCCCCGACGGTTGCGGCGAGACGCTTGAGCATCAGGGTTCCTTCCGGACGGGGCGCGAGCGGGTCACTCAGCGCGACTGATCGTCACGTGACGTACCCGGAGGTCCTGCCGGTGACCCGGAAGCCAGAGGTGGTGAAGGGGCTCGACGGGCTCGTGCGGCGCACGTGCGAACCGCCCGGCCCCCGGAACTGGTTCGCGCTCCCCCCTGCGAGCGGGGAAGGTCCGGCCTGCGAGCGGGGAAGGTCCGGCCTGCGAGCGGGGAAGGTTCGGACGAAACCCGCTAGCCGGCGGCCGCCGGCACCTCCCGGCCGCGGGTCAGCGCTGCCGCGGCGGCGCCGACCAGGCCGGCGTCGGTGCCGGTCTGCGCGGGTACGACGGTGAGCCGCCGCACGAAGGAGAGGGTCGCGTAGTCGGTGAGGGCCTTGCGCAGCGGCGTGAACAGGACGTCGCCCGCCTTGCCGACTCCCCCGCCGATCACCGCTATGTCGATCTCGACCAGGGTCGCGGTGGCCGCGATCCCGGCGGCCAGCGCCCGCGCCGCGCGCTCGAAGGAGGCCACGGCGACCGGGTCGCCCGCGCGGGCGGCGGCGGCCACCGCGGCGGCCGAGGTGTCACCGTCGGGGCCCGGGAGCCAGCCCTGCTCCAGGGCCCGGCGGGCGATGTTGGGCCCGCTGGCGATGCGCTCCACACAACCGCGCGAACCGCACGGGCAGGGGTCGCCGTCGAGGTCGACGCTGATGTGACCGATGTGCCCGGCGTTGCCGGTCGGTCCGGGATGCAGCCGGCCGCCCAGCACCAGGCCGCCACCGACCCCCGTCGAGACCACCATGCACAGCGCGTTGTCGTGGCCGCGCGCGGCGCCCTGCCAGTGCTCGGCCGCCGTGATCGCGACCCCGTCGCCGATCAGCTCCACCGGCAGGCCCCCGGTGATCTCGCGGACCCGGTCGACCAGGGGGAAGCCGCGCCAGCCCGGCACGTTCACCGGGCTGACCGTGCCGGCCGAGGCGTCCACCGGGCCCGCGCTGCCGATGCCCACGGAGCCCGCGCGTCCCCACAGGGGCGACCCGGCGAGGTCGCCGAGCACCTCCGCCACGGCCTGCATGACCGTTTCGCCGTCCTGCTGGGCGGGCGTCGCGCGCTGGGCTCTGGCCAGGATCCGTCCGGCGCGGTCCACCAGCGCGCCGGCGATCTTGGTGCCGCCGATGTCCAGGGCCGCCACAAGGTCGGTGTGCATCAGAGTCAGATCTCCCCGTTGAAGCTTGAGAACCAAGGAAAGGCAGGCCGGTCAAGCGGTGGGGGCGCAGGCCGGAGAAAGCGGTGGACAGTCTCTCGCGCATCTGACAACGTTGTCCAGGCTCTATGCTCGACGCCACATCCTCATACAAGCCCACGGATCCCGCACCCCCTCCCGGACAGAACCCGGTCGAGCCGACGGACGAGCCCCGGACGCGACCCGGACGAGCCCACGGCCGAGCCGGACGAGCCCGGACGACGGGGCGAGGACCGGTCGACGGGACGGACGAGAGGTCCGTGGGCCGCGAGGGACGAGGGACCGTCGGCGAGACGGACGAGAGACAGGACAGACGCATCGTGCCCGAGACCACCCGCCGCGCAGACCGCCTTCCCGGGAACCGGTACGGCAACCGCCCGACCATGAAGGACGTGGCGGCCCGCGCCGGGGTCGGGCTCAAGACGGTCTCCCGGGTGGTCAACGGCGAGCCCGGGGTCACCCCGGACACCGAGCGCCGGGTGCAGGAGGCGATCGAGGCGCTCGGCTTCCGCCGCAACGACAGCGCCCGGGTGCTGCGCAAGGGCCGGACGGCGAGCATCGGCCTGGTCCTGGAGGATCTCGCGGACCCGTTCTACGGCCCGCTCAGCCGGGCCGTAGAGGAGGTGGCCCGCGCCCACGGCGCCCTGCTGATCAACGGCTCCAGCGCCGAGGACCCCGAGCGTGAGCAGGAGCTGGCGCTGGCGCTGTGCGCGCGCCGGGTGGACGGTCTCGTGGTGATCCCCGCCGGGGACGACCACCGCTACCTGGAGCCGGAGATCAGGGCCGGCGTGGCGACCGTGTTCGTGGACCGGCCGGCCGGCCGGATCGAGGCCGACGCGGTCCTGTCCGACAACTACGGCGGCGCCCGCGACGGCGTCGCCCACCTCATCGCGCACGGCCACCGCCGGATCGGGTTCATCGGCGACATGCCCCGCATCCACACCGCGGCCGAGCGGCTGCGCGGCTACCGGGCGGCGATGGAGGACGCCGGCATAGCCGTCGAGGAGCGGTGGATGTCCCTGGGGGCGACGAACCCGGAGCGGGTGCGCCGGGCCGCGGAGGAGATGCTGTCCGCTCCGGACCCGGTCACGGCGGTCTTCGCCGGCAACAACCGGGTGACGGTCACCGTGATCCGGGTGCTGGCCGAGCAGTCGCGCCGGGTCGCGCTCGTCGGCTTCGACGACATCGAGCTGGCCGATCTCCTCCAGCCGGGCGTCACGGTCGTCGCCCAGGACGCCGCGGCCCTGGGCCGTACCGCCGCCGAGCGTCTCTTCCGCCAGCTGGACGGCTCCCTCGTCGCACCCGAGCGCATCGAACTGCCGACCCGCCTGATCACCCGCGGCTCGGGCGAACTGCCGCCCGCCGACTGAACAGGCCCGCTCCGGCGGAGCGGGCCCCGCGGATCCGCCCAAAGGCACCGCGCCCCGCCTCCCGGACACCGGTCCGGCGGGGCGCGGTCCGGGCCGCTACTGGGCGGAGGCCGTCAGGCCGCCGCGGCGCGGGGACGCGAAGGACTCCAGGTCGGCGCGGGTGAGGCCGGTGAGGCGGGCGACCTCGGCGATGTCCAGGGCGCCGCAGTCCAGGCCGCGCAGCAGGTAGCCGCTGAGGGCCTTGGCGGTGGCGGGTTCGTCCATGACGTCGCCGCCGGCCCGGTTGGCGTACCGGGTGAGCCGGGCCGCCGCCTGTTCGAAGCCCTCGCGGTAGAAGGCGAAGACGGCCGCGTAGCGGGTGGGGATGTGGCCGGGGTGCATGTCCCAGCCCTGGTAGTAGGCGCGGGCGAGGGCGCGGCGGGTGAGGCCGTAGTGGAGCCGCCAGGCGTCGTGGACCTTGGCGGTCGGGCCGACGGGGAGGACGTTGGTGGAGCCGTCGGAGACGCGCACGCCGGTGCCCGCCGCCGCGACCTGCATGACCGCCTTGGCGTGGTCGGCGGCCGGGTGGTCGCTGGCCTGGTAGGCGGCGGAGACCCCGAGGCAGGCGCTGTAGTCGAAGGTGCCGTAGTGCAGCCCGGTGGCGCGGCCCTCGGCGGCCTGGATCATGCGGGCGACGGTGGCGGTGCCGTCGGTGGCGAGGATGGCCTGGCTGGTCTCGATCTGGATCTCGAAGCCCAGGCGCCCGGCGTCCAGGCCGTGCGCCTTCTCGAAGGCCTCCAGCAGCCGTACGAAGGCGCCGACCTGCTCGGGGTAGGTCACCTTGGGCAGAGTGAGGACCAGGCCCTCGGGCAGGCCGCCGGCCTCCATCAGGCCGGTGAGGAACACGTCGAGGGTGCGGATGCCCCGGTCGCGTACGGGGGCCTCCATGCACTTCATGCGGATGCCCATGTACGGCGCCGCCGTGCCGTCCCGGTACGCCTGCGCGATCAGGCGGGCCGCGCGGGCCGCCGTCTCGTCCTCCTCGGCGTCGGGACGGGGGCCGTACCCGTCCTCGAAGTCGACGCGCAGGTCTTCGATCGGCTCGCGCTCCAGCTTGGCGCGGACGCGGGAGTGGACCGCCTCGGCCAGCTCGTCGGGGAGGCCGAGGACCGCCGCGAAGGAGGAGGCGTCCGGGGCGTGTTCGTCGAGCAGGGCCAGCGCCTGGTCGCCCCAGGAGCGGATGGTGCCGGCGGTGAAGGCGTCACCGGGGACGTACACGGTGTGGACGGGCTGCCGGGTGCCGGGGTCCCCGGGGTAGCGGCGCTCCAGCTGAGCGTCGACCGGTGCGAGGGAGGCGCTGATCTCCTCGCTGACGGCGCCCGCGAGGCTTGTCGCCACCTTCTCCTGCTGACCCATCCCACACCCTCCAAGCTTTCCGCTGTACGGAATCAACAATCCGTATAGCGAAGTTATCCGGCAACCTTCCCGCTGGTCAACACCGCCTTCCGTCCGCTCCACCGGCGCACCTCGGCACGTTCACCTCCGTCTGGCAGCCTCCAGGCCGCACCCTGCTCTCGCACAGCGCATCAGCTACGCGTCACCCGGAAGCCGTCGCAGAAGGAGCACCCGTGCCGATCCCCCGCCGCGTCACGCGCCGCATGGGCCTGAGGACCGCGTTGGCGGCCACGATCTCCGTCCCCCTGTCCAGTACAGCACTCTCCGCCGGCCCCGCGTCGGCGGGCGGACGGCCCGGCCGTCCGCTGCGCGTGATGTCGTTCAACCTCCGCTACGCGAGCACCGCCGAGCCCCACAGCTGGGCCACCCGCAGGCCTGTGACGCGCGCCCTGCTGCACCGCGAGCGCCCCCACGTCCTCGGCACCCAGGAGGGCCTCTACCAGCAGCTGCGCGACATCGAGGCCGACTTGGGAGGGCCCTACGACTGGATCGGCACCGGACGCGCGGGCGGCAGCCGCGACGAGTTCGCCGCGGTCCTCTACGACACCCGCCGGCTCGCCCCGCAGGAGTACGACCACTTCTGGCTCTCCGACACGCCGGACGTGATCGGGTCCAACACCTGGGGCGGCGGCTCCGTCCGGATGGTGACCTGGGTCCGCTTCCGGGACCGGCTCGACGGCGACCGCGAGTTCTACGTCCTCAACACCCACCTCGACAACCGCAGCCAGAACGCACGCGCGCGTGCCGCCGCGCTGATCACGCAGCGCATCGCGGGGCTCGACCGGTCACTGCCGCTCGTCGTCACCGGTGACTTCAACGCCGCCGCCCACCGGAACCCGGTCTACGACACGATGCTGGGCGCCGGCCTGGCCGACACCTGGGACACGGCGGCCGAGCGCGGCGCGCCGTACGGGACCTTCCACGGCTACCAGCCGCTGACGCCGGACGGCGACCGCATCGACTGGATCCTCGCCTCGGCGGGCGCCACGGCACACCGGGCCTCGGTGAACACCTTCTCGGTGGACGGGCGGCTCCCCAGCGACCACCTGCCGGTGCAGGCCACGCTGACGCTGGGATGAGCAGAGGCCCCCGTGACCGTCGCCGCGGTCACGGGGGCCTCGTACGCCTGACAGCGCCGGGGGAATCAGCCCTTGCGGGTCTTGATCTCCTCGGTCAGCTGCGGGACGACGTCGAAGAGGTCGCCGACCACGCCGAAGTCGACCAGCTCGAAGATCGGGGCCTCGGCGTCCTTGTTGACGGCCACGATCGTCTTCGAGGTCTGCATGCCGGCGCGGTGCTGGATCGCACCGGAGATGCCGTTGGCGATGTACAGCTGCGGCGAGACCGACTTACCGGTCTGGCCGACCTGGTTGGTGTGCGGGTACCAGCCGGCGTCGACGGCGGCACGCGAGGCACCGACGGCCGCGCCGAGCTGGTCGGCGAGGGCCTCGATGATCGAGAAGTTCTCGGCGCCGTTCACACCGCGGCCGCCGGAGACCACGATCGCGGCCTCGGTCAGCTCGGGGCGGCCCGTCGACTCACGCGGCGTACGGCCGGTGATCTTCGTGCCGGTCGCCTTGTCCGAGAAGGTCACGGACAGGGCCTCGACCGCGCCCGCGGCCGGGGCGGCCTCGACGGCGGCCGAGTTCGGCTTGACCGTGATGACCGGCGTGCCCTTGACGACACGGGACTTGGTGGTGAAGGACGCGGCGAACACCGACTGGGTGGCCACCGGGCCCTCGTCGCCGGCCTCCAGGTCGACGGCGTCGGTGATGATGCCGGAGCCGATGCGCAGCGCCAGACGGGCGGCGATCTCCTTGCCCTCGGCGGAGGACGGGACCAGCACGGCGGCCGGGGAGACGGCCTCGTAGGCGGCCTGCAGGGCGTCCACCTTCGGCACGACCAGGTACTCGGCGTACTCGGACGCGTCGTGGGTGAGGACCTTCACCGCACCGTGCTCGGCGAGCGTGGCGGCGGTGTCGGCGGCGCCGTTGCCCAGGGCGACGGCGACGGGCTCGCCGATGCGGCGGGCCAGGGTCAGCAGCTCCAGGGTGGGCTTGCGGACGGCACCGTCCACGTGGTCGACGTAGACGAGGACTTCAGCCATGGGATTGCTCTCCTGCGAAACGAAGTTGAGGGGCGGTCAGCGGGGGCGGGCCTCAGATGAACTTCTGGCCCGCGAGGAACTCAGCGAGCTGCTTGCCGCCCTCGCCCTCGTCCTTGACGATGGTGCCGGCCGTGCGGGCCGGACGCTCGGTCGCGGCCTCGACCTTGGTGAACGCGCCGTCCAGGCCGACCTCCTCGGCCTCGATGTCCAGGTCGGACAGGTCCCAGGACTGCACCGGCTTCTTCTTGGCCGCCATGATGCCCTTGAAGGACGGGTAGCGGGCCTCGCCGGACTGGTCGGTCACCGAGACGACCGCAGGGAGCTGCGCCTCGAGCTGCTCCGAGGCGGCGTCGCCGTCGCGGCGGCCCTTGACCGTGCCGTCCTCGACCGAGACCTCGGACAGGAGCGTGACCTGCGGGACGCCCAGGCGCTCGGCGACCAGGGCCGGGACGACCCCCATGGTGCCGTCGGTGGAGGCCATACCGGAGATCACCAGGTCGTAGCCGGCCTTCTCGATGGCCTTGGCCAGCACCAGGGAGGTGCCGATGGCGTCGGTGCCGTGCAGGTCGTCGTCCTCGACGTGGATGGCCTTGTCGGCACCCATCGAGAGGGCCTTGCGGAGGGCGTCCTTGGCGTCCTCCGGGCCGATCGTCAGGACGGTGACCTCGGCGTCGTCCGCGTTCTCCGCGATCTGGAGGGCCTGCTCGACCGCGTACTCGTCCAGTTCGGAGAGCAGACCGTCCACGTCGTCGCGGTCGACGGTCAGGTCATCGGCGAAGTGCCGGTCGCCAGTGGCGTCGGGCACGTACTTCACAGTGACAACGATCCTCAAGCTCACGCCGGCTCTCCTACTGCATCGTCATTTCGGGCTGCCTCTTGGAGGCAGCATAGGCGCCTCAAGCGGCCGATCCCGGTCGGGGCGTCCGCGCGCTCCGAACGAAATATTACTCGTCAGTACACCCAGTTCATGCCCGCTAAGCAAGCGCTTTGAACTGTGACCTTCGCAACGCAGCGTAACCGGAACCCGACGGCTCCGCAGGAGGCCGGAGCGTGATCAATCCCGCAGGCCGTTGAAGCGGCCCTGGTGGTAGAGGAGCGGGCGGCCGGCGCCGGAGGGATCGCCGAGGACGACCTCGGCGAGCACGATGCGGTGATCACCGGCGGGGACCCGCCCGACGATCCGGCAGACCAGCCACGCGAGCACATCGTCCAGCACCGGCACGCCTTCCGGACCGTCCTGCCAGGCGGTCGGCGCGCCGAAGCGGTCGGCGCCGCTGCGGGCGAAGGTGGCGGCCAGCTCGCTCTGGTGCTCGCCGAGGATGTGCACGCCGACGTGGTCGGCCTCGGCTATCGCGGGCCAGCTGGAGGCGCCGGTGCCGATGCCGAAGGAGATCATCGGCGGCTCGGCGGAGACGGAGGTCAGGGAGGTGGCGGTGAAGCCGACCGGGCCCCGGGCCCCGCGCGCGGTGATCACCGCCACACCGGCGGCGTGCCGGCGGAAGGTGGAGCGCAGCAGTTCGGGCGAGGCGAGCCGGGGAGTGCCGAGGTCGGGTGTGGCCGTCATGGAGTTGTCCTTCTGCGAGGGAGGAGAAACGGGTCCGTAGCTGCTCAGCAGCCCGGACAGCGCGCACTCGCGGTGCGGGCGAGGTCGACGTGGACCCGTCCGTAGAGAAGGAGTTCGATCGGCATACGGTCAGGCTGACGATAGGTGGTGTGTGCAGTCAAGCGCGTTCCGGGATCTGGAAGATGTCTCACGATTCCCTGAAACCCGCTCACACGGCCTCCCCCAGGGCGGCGATGACATCGGCCTTGCGGGGCTGGCCGGTGGCACGCCGCACCACCCGGCCGCCGGCGTCCAGCACCAGGACGGTGGGCGTCTTCAGGATCTCCAGGTCGCGCACGAGCTCCAGGTGGGCCTCGGCGTCGATCTCGACGTGGGCCACCCCCGGGACCAGTCCGGCGACCTCGCCGAGGACGCGCCGGGTGGCGCGGCAGGGTGCGCAGAAGGCGCTGGAGAACTGCACCAGCGTGGCGCGCTCCCCCAGTTCGCCGCCGAGTTCGGCCGCCCCGAGCCGCCTGCCGTCGTCACGCCCGCGCACCGCGTCCTCCCGTTCCGCCGTCCATGCCCGTGTCCGGCCGTCCTCAGCACCAGCACGCGCAGGACGGCAAAGATTCCCGCCGGCCGCCCGGCATACCTCCGGGCGTAAAGGGGACTTAAAGATACGACACGGGCTGTAGGCCGACGTGACGAGGATCTCGCCGACGCGGGGCACCAGGACTGGCTACCCGTCCGTTCTTCGGGCACGATCTGCGAGACGCCGTAAACCTACGGCTGCGTAACTTTCCCGCCGGGATCCCCTTTCCCGAGCAGAGCAGAAAGGGTCCACCCCGCCCATGGCAGAGCTGGTCTACCGTCCCGTCATCGGTTTCGCCAAGACGCTGTTCAAGGTCTGGGATCTGAAGATCGACTGCCAGGGATCGCAGAACATCCCGCGCTCGGGCGGCGCCGTGCTGGTCAGCAATCACATCAGCTATCTGGACTTCATCTTCAACGGCCTGGCCGCCCTGCCGCAGAAGCGCCTGGTGCGGTTCATGGCGAAGGAGTCGGTCTTCCGGCACAAGGTGTCCGGACCGCTGATGCGCGGGATGAAGCACATCCCGGTGGACCGCGGGCAGGGCGAGGCGGCGTACGCGCACGCGCTGGACTCGCTGCGCTCCGGCGAGGTCATCGGGGTGTTCCCGGAGGCGACCATCTCGCAGTCGTTCACGCTGAAGGGCTTCAAGTCGGGCGCGGCCCGCCTCGCCCAGGAGGCCGGCGTCCCGCTGGTCCCGATGGCGGTGTGGGGCACCCAGCGGCTGTGGACGAAGGGCCACCCGCGCAACTTCCGGCGCGACCACCTCCCCGTCACCATCCGTGTGGGCGAGCCGGTGGAGGCGCCCCGCGACCAGTACGCCGGTGCCATCACGCGCCGGCTGCGCGAGCGCGTCCAGGAACTCCTGGACGCCGCCCAGCGCGCCTACCCGGGCCGCCCCAAGGGCCCCGAGGACTCCTGGTGGCTCCCCGCCCACCTGGGCGGCACGGCGCCGACGTCGGAGGAACTGCGCACGGCGGAGGCCCGCTGAGCCACCGGCCGGCGCCTGACGTGACACCCGGCGGGCCGGGTGACGCCGCGTCAGCCGGAAATTTCCCGAACGGATCGGTAAGGATGCACCGGGTCGCAGACATGTAAGAGGTGTGCAGACCCTGAAGACCCGGAGCGACGGTGAGCTGGCCGCGCGGTTCACGGCGTTGTACACCCGTGAGCATCCGCGGGTGTGCGCGTACGTGCACCGGCGGTCGGGCGACCGAGGAGCGGCGGAGGAACTGACCGCCGAGGTCTTCCGCACCGCGTGGGAGCGCATGACGGACGGCCAGGACGTGGGAACCGGGTGGCTGTTCGTCACCGCGCGCAACCTGCTGAGCAACCACCACCGCTCGCTGGCACGCCTGTCGGAGATCCACCGCGCCATCGCCGAGACGATGGGCCGCGCTCCGGCGTCGGACCGGGACAACGCCGTGCTCGACGCCCTCGACCGGCTTCCCGCCGCGCACCGCGAGGTGCTGCTGCTGAGCTACTGGGACGGGCTGAGCGCGGCGGAAACCGGCGCGGTCCTCGGCTGCGGCGCGTCCGCGGTATGGGTCCGGCTGCACCGAGCACGCAAGGCGTTCCGTGCCGTCTACGATCTGCCTCAGGAGCCAGTGTGATGCGTGTCAAGTCTCTGATCGCGAACGCCGACCCGGTACCGGGCACGACGGAGGGGACCCTGTCGGCACGCGCCGCCGAGGAACTCTCCGCGCTGGTCGGCCCCCACGGCGCCCCGCCTCCCGCCGCCGTCCGCCGGTCGCCCCGCCGGTCGCCCCGCCGGGGCGCGCTGGTGGCCGTGGTCGCCTGCGGAGCCGCCGCCGCCCTCGCCGGTGTCGCCTTCCTCAGTCTTCACGGCGACCCGGCCGGGCCGGGCGGCCACCGGGCCGGTGCGCGGAGCGGACCGGCCGGTCAGGGTGAGGCCGCGGGCGGCGGCGCCCTCGCCGACGAACCCTCCTTCGGGTCCACGGCCGAGCTGGAGAGGGCGGCGGACGTGATCGTGCGGGCGCGGCTCGGCGCCGGGCACGAGGAGACCGTCGACGACGTCCGCACGACGGTGGCCACGGCACAGGTGCTGGCGACCGCCAAGGGCAGGACGCCGGGTGATTCCGTCGAGGTGTCGTACACGACCCCCGGCACGGGTCCGGAGACCGCCGCCCTCACCGCCGGTAAGGAGTACGTGCTCCTGCTCGACAAGGGCGAGGGCGGGCGCTACGTCCTGGTGAACACCACGCAGGGCTGGTACGAGGTCGAGGGCGGAGCGGCGGTGCCCGCAGAGGGCAACCGGGTGGCCCTGAGTCCGGGGGTGCGTGAGGCGCTCCGGCTCACGGCGCGGGGCCGCTGAGACGGCGCGGTGCGCCACGGACGGTTCCGTGGCGCACCGGCCGGTGTGCTGCGTGCGGTGTGCCTACCGGGCGTTCCTGGCGATCCGGCCGGCCTTGGCGGCCAGCTGGTCGACCTTGCCCGCGCCGGTGAAGCCGCCGACCGACACGGCCTTTACCGTGCCGTCCGGCTTCACCGTGTAGAGCGCCTGCTCGGGGTTGAGCAGGTCGTACGGGTTCTTGCCGTGGGCGGCGAGCATCAGCACGTACTTCTTGGCACCCTTGGCGAGCAGGGTGGTGTCCGTCTCCTGGTACGCCACGCCCTTGTAGGTGCCGCCGAGCTGGCTGACCTCGATGGTGTCGCCGGCGGAGACCTTCCCGGAGAGTGTCCGGGTGACCTTCACCGTGGAGACGGTGACGATGACCGGGTTGGCCTCCGCCTCCTTCTTGGCCTCCTTGGCCTCGGCGGGCGAGAGGCCGGCCTGCGGGTTGGTGGCGGGGTTGTCACCGGCGGGCGCGTCGGGCAGCACCCGCTGCACCCGGCTGCTGACCACGGTGCCCTCGACGACGGCGTCGGACTGCTTGATGACGTCGTCCAGCGAGGAGTACGCCGGGTAGTCCGCGTGGTAGGTGACGGCGTCCGGGGCGGCCCCGGACTTCGCCCCGTGGGTGGAGGTGCCCTCCGCGGAGCAGCCGACGGCGGCGAACGCGGCGAGCACCGCCGTACCGGTGACGAGAATGTTCCGTCTCACGTTCATCGGTAGATCCTCTTCACCTCGGACTTGTCGTACGGCTGCGGCGTCTGCACCTTCGAGCGGTCGCGGCTGTGCTTCATCAGCGAGACCTTGCTCGTGTTGGGGTTGTCGGCGAGGCTGAGGGCGTGCCCCAGCTCGTGGGTGCTGGTGCTGCGGACCCACTTGTCGTACTTGGGGATGTTCCCGGTGTCCCGCCACAGGGTGCTGGCGTTGACCTTGATCTGGAAGGAGCGGTGAGCCCGCGTTCCGGACGGCGCGTACAGGCCGTACCAGCTCTGGCTGTAGTTGCCGGCGGTGAAGCTGGGCTTGGCGCTGGACTTGCGCTTGATGCTCGCCCCGACACCGGCGTTGTTCCAGTTGCCGCGAGCGGTGTCGAAGTACTTCACCCACTCGCCGTTGACGCCGACGGTCTTGACGCTGAACGACCGCGTGGGCATGCCCCCGCTGTAGTACGTCGCCTGGGCGGGCGCCGAGACGGCCAGCGTGCCCGCGACGGCCAGCGCGGCGGACGTGCCGATGCCGAGTGAGACTCGTGCGATTCTTCGATTCAACTGTTCTCCCCGTGAATTGAGCAGGCGGCACGGCCGGGTACGAACCCGGATCTCTCCACGGCGGCGCAGCGCGATACACCCGTGTCCTGGGTGTCAGGTCGCGAAAAGGACGCGAAAGGAAGGGGACGCGGAAGGTCTACGCGCCCCGGAAAAAGCTGATTTCCCCCTTGTGAATCCCCCGTTGACCGGCTGCACCGTGATGCCGCCTGTGATCGGGACCTAGCCTCACAGGGGGTGCACGGCCCCGGCATCCGCCTCAAGTAGGAGAAGGATCCTCCTACTTGAGGATGATGCTTCCATCAGCCACTGCTCAGAGGCGGTCGGGGAGCGTCCTCGACAGGTGCGGCCGGTCGTCGGCGGCTCGCAGGGCGGCGAGGACGAGCGGGTGGGGTGCGGCGTACAGGAGCGGGTAGTCCCGTTCGCCGGCTGCGGGGTCGGGGATCCAGGCGAGCCGCTCGCCGTCCAGGGAGAAGCGCGCGTCGACGCCCGGCTTGTTGCCGCGCGGGTCCTGCCGGTGCCAGGCGCCGCGGAAGCGGACGGCGACCAGGCCGTGGACGGCGTGGCCGCCCCTGTCGTCGGTCAGGCGCTGGTAGCACAGGGCGGCCGGGATGTCCTCGGCCCGCAGCAGCGCGGCGAGGGCGTGGGACTTGGCGTGGCAGATGCCGGTGCGCCGGGCCAGGACGTCGGAGGCACGCCAGGTGACGCGGAGGTCGCCGGAGTCCTGGGAGTGCGGGATGGCGTCCCGGACGAACTCGAAGGCGGCCCGCGCATATTCATACGAGTCGGCGGCCTCTGCGGCCAGGCGGGCCGCGGCCTCCCGTACCATCGGGTGATGGTGGTCGATGACCTCGTCCGCGGCCAAGTAGGCGGAGAGGTCGGCGGTTTGCTGGATCAGCTGCATGCCGGCAGAGCATAGGAATGCGACCACCCGAGCGTCAATGACTTTTCGGATGGCCGCATATCTATGCACGCCTTACATCTCTGCACGCTGTCGGGCGGGGCCGCGGATCAGCGGGCCATCTCCTCCTTGAGCGCCGCCACGAACAGGTCGACGTCCTCCTCCGTGGTGTCGAAGGAGCACATCCAGCGCACCACGCCGGCGGCCTCGTCCCAGAAGTAGAACCGGAACCGCTTCTGCAGCCGCTCGCTCACGTCGTGCGGCAGCCTGGCGAAGACGCCGTTGGCCTGCACCGGGTAGAGGATCTCCACGCCGTGGACCGCGCGGACGCCCTCGGCGAGCCGCTGGGCCATCCCGTTGGCGTGGCGGGCGTTGCGCAGCCACAGGTCCTTGGCGAGGAGGGCCTCCAGCTGCACGGAGACGAAGCGCATCTTGGAGGCCAGCTGCATCGACATCTTCCGCAGGTGCTTCATCTTCCGCACCGCGTCCTGGTTGATGACGACGACGGCCTCGCCGAACAGCGCGCCGTTCTTCGTCCCGCCCAGGGAGAGGATGTCGACGCCGACCGCGTTGGTGAACGTCCGCATGGGCACGTCCAGGGAGGCCGCGGCGTTCGCTATCCGGGAGCCGTCCAGGTGCACCTTCATGCCGTGCGCGTGGGCGTGCTCGCAGATCGCGCGGATCTCCTCGGGCGTGTAGAGGGTGCCCAGCTCGGTGCTCTGGGTGATCGACACGACCTGGGGCATCGCCCGGTGCTCGTCCTCCCAGCCCCAGGCCTGCCGGTCGATCAGCTCGGGCGTGAGCTTGCCGTCCGGCGTCGGCACGGTGAGCAGCTTCAGCCCGCCCATCCGCTCGGGGGCGCCGCCCTCGTCCACGTTGATGTGCGCGCTCTCGGCGCAGATCACCGCGCCCCAGCGGTCGGTGACCGCCTGGAGCGCGACGACGTTCGCACCGGTGCCGTTGAAGACCGGGAAGGCCTCCGCCGTGGCACCGAAGTGGCTGCGGATGATCCCCTGGAGGTTCTCGGTGTAGTCGTCCTCGCCGTAGGCCACCTGGTGGCCGCCGTTGGCCAGGGCCACGGCGGCCAGCACCTCCGGGTGGACTCCGGCGTAGTTGTCACTGGCGAAACCGCGGACCTGCGGGTCGTGATGGCGACGCGCGTCGGTCTTGGGAGGGTTCACGGCTTCTCGGTCAGCCACAGACGGTTTCCGTTCACTTCTGCGGCGGGCTTGCTCCAGACGCCCTCGATGGCCTCGGCCAGGTCCTTGACGTCCGTGAAGCCCGCGAACTTCGCGTTGGGGCGTTCGGCGCGCATCGCGTCGTGCACCAGCGCCTTCACCACCAGGATGGCAGCCGCCGAGCGCGGGCCCTGCTCGCCCCCCGCCTTGCGGAAGCCGTCCGCCATGGCGAGCGTCCAGGCCTCGGCGGCGGCCTTGGCCGCGGAGTACGCCGCGTTGCCCGCCGTCGGCTTCGACGCGCCGGCGGCGCTGGTGAGCAGGTACCGACCCCGGTCGCTGCGCTGCAGGGCGTCGAAGAAGGCGAGCGAGGTGTGCTGGACGGTGCGGACGAGCAGCTTCTCCAGCAGGTCCCAGTCGGCCAGGTCGGTCTCGGCGAAGGTCGCGCTGCCGCGCCAGCCGCCCACCAGGTGGACCAGGCCGTCGATCCGGCCGTGCTCCTTCTCGATGCGCGCGGCCCAGTCGCGGGTCGAGCGCAGGTCGAGCAGGTCGACCGTCTCGCCGGTGACGACGGCGCCGCCGCGGGCGTAGCGGGCGGCGTCGACGGACTCCGCGAGGCGCTCCGGGTTGTTGTCGGCGCCGACCACGACCGCGCCCGCCTCGGCGAGCCGGACCAGGGTCGCGTGCCCGGCGGGTCCGCCCGCGCCGGCCACCGCGATCACCGCACCACTGAGAGACCCGTTGTTCGCCACGTTCTTCCCCTCTTGACCAGTGTTGTGGACGCGGTCGCTCACGCGGCGATCCGCTCGGCGGCGTCCGCCGTGATGCCCTTCGTGGAGGCGATCACGTTCTTCAGCTTCTTGGACAGCGCCTCATAGAACATGCTCAGCGGAAACTCGTCCGGAAGCACGTCGTCCACGAGCTTGCGCGGGGGCTGGCTCAGGTCCAGGGCGTCGGGGCCCTTGGCCCACCGGGAGCCGGGGTGCGGGGCGAGGTAGGTGCGGACCAGCTCGTAGCCGGCGAACCAGTGCACCAGCTTCGGGCGGTCGATGCCGTCCTTGTAGAGCTTCTCGATCTCGGCGCAGAGCTGGTTGGTGACCTGCGGGGCGCGCTCCCAGTCGATGGAGAGCCTGTTGTCGGTCCAGCGGAGGACGTCGTGCTTGTGCAGGTAGGCGAAGAGCAGCTGGCCGCCGAGGCCGTCGTAGTTGCGGTTGCGGTCGCCGGTGACCGGGAAGCGGAACATCCGGTCGAAGAGCACCGCGTACTGCACGTCACGGGCCTGCGGGACGCCGTCCGCCTGGAGCTTCACGGCCTCCTTGAAGGCGGTGAGGTCACAGCGCAGCTCCTCCAGGCCGTACATCCAGAACGGCTGGCGCTGCTTGATCATGAACGGGTCGAACGGCAGGTCGCCGTGGCTGTGGGTGCGGTCGTGGACCATGTCCCACAGGACGAAGGCCTCCTCGCAGCGCTTCTGGTCGTGGACCATCGCGGCGATGTCCTCGGGCAGCTCCAGGCCCAGGATCTCCACCGCGGCCTCGGTCACCCGGCGGAAGCGGGCGGCTTCGCGGTCGCAGAAGATGCCACCCCAGGAGAAACGTTCCGGCGCCTGGCGGACGGCGATGGTCTCCGGGAAGAGCACCGCGGAGTTGGTGTCGTAGCCGGAGGTGAAGTCCTCGAAGGTGATGCCGCAGAACAGCGGGTTGTCGTAGCGGGTGCGCTCCAGCTCGGCCAGCCAGTCGGGCCAGACCATGCGCAGCACGACCGCCTCCAGGTTGCGGTCCGGGTTGCCGTTCTGCGTGTACATCGGGAAGACGACCAGGTGCTGCAGGCCGTCCGCGCGGTTCGCGGCGGGCTGGAAGGCCAGCAGGGAGTCCAGGAAGTCCGGCACCTGGAAGCCGTCCTCGACCCAGCGGCGCAGGTCCTTCACGAGCGCCTCGTGGTAGGCGCCGTCGTGCGGGAGGAGCGGGGAGAGCTGCTCGACCGCGTCGGCGACACGCCCGACGGCCGCCTCGGCCTCGGCCCGCTCGGGGGCGCCCTCGGCGTCGAAGTCGATCGATCCGTCCTTCGACTGCCATGGCCGGATCTGCTCCACGGCATTCTTGAGCACAGGCCAAGCCGGGTGCTCAACCACCCTGGTCAGCGAAGAAACCTGTCCCTCCGCACCCGCCTGCACAAGAATTTCCGTCATGTCCCATCCTCCACGGGAGAACCTCGCGTATGGACACCGTATGCATACCCGGTTTCTCTCAGCAAGAGCATGGTCCGGAAATTTTTCTGTCCACTGCCTTGGTCACCGATGTTTTTCCTGTCGCCCATCGTGACGACGCTCACTTCCGCTCGTCGGTGCCGAGCCTTGACGGGGAGTCGCCGGGGCGGTCAAGGGCGGGGGGACTCGCCCACGGGAGAGTGACGGCGCAGGCGGGTACCGGCCAACGGGCGCCCGCGGTGCACCCCGAATGCCCCGCGCAGCCGCGGGTCCAACGGACGGCCCGGCCATTAGGCTGCGGCCTTGCCGCGTGGACGACGAGGTCCGGTACGGGGGCGTCGGTCCGCGCGTCGCCGAGCCGCCGTCGACGGAAGCGAGTCGAACCTTGAACTTCCTTACCATCGGTCACCGCGGTGTCATGGGCGTCGAGCCCGAGAACACCCTCCGTTCCTTCGTCGCCGCGCAGCGGGCCGGCCTCGACCTGATCGAACTCGACCTACACCTGAGCAAGGACGGCGCCCTGGTCGTCATGCACGACGCAGAGGTGGACCGCACGACCGACGGCTCCGGACCGATCGCCGACAAGACCCTCGCCGAACTGCGCGCGCTGGACGCGGGCCGCGGGGAGAGGGTGCCGGTGTTCGAGGAGGTGCTGGACGCGGTGCAGACGCCCCTGCAGGCCGAGATCAAGGACGTGGCGGCGGCCCGGGCGCTGGCCGAGGTGATGCACGCGCGCGACCTGACCGCGCGGGTGGAGGTGTCCTCGTTCCACGACGAGGCGGTCGCGGAGATCCGGCGGCTGGTGCCGGGGGTGCGCACCGCGCTGGTCGCGAGCCGGTACGGCACCGACGTGGTGGACCGCGCCGTCACCGTCGGTGCCGCGACCGTGTGCCTCAACATCCGCCGGCTCACCCTGGAGATCGTCGAGCACGCGCGCGCGTCCGGGCTGCGGATCATCGGCTGGGTGGTCAACACGCAGGACCACCTGCGGCTGGTGCGCGCCCTGGAGCTGGACGGGGCGACGACCGACTACCCGGAGATCAAGCGCACAGGCCGCTTCACCGCGTGACACGGCGCCCCGTGCGCGCCCGGACGCCCCCATGGACGCCCGCGTGGACGTCACACCAGCGGCTTGACCAGCAGCTCGAACCGCAGGTCGGGGCGGAGCGGGATGCCGAAGCGCTCGTCGCCGTACGGGAAGGGCTGCGTCTTTCCCGTACGGCGGTAGCCGCGGCGCTCGTACCAGGCGATCAGGTCCTCCCGTGCGGAGATCACCGTCATCCGCATCTCGGTGGCCCCCCAGGTCTCCCGGACCAGGCGCTCCGCCTCCGCCATGACGATCTTGCCGAGGCCGCTGCCCTGGAGCGCGGGGCTGACCGCGAACATGCCGAAGTAGGCGTGGTCGCCGCGGTGTTCCAGCTGGCAGCAGGCGACGATACGGCCGTCCCGCTCGACGGTGAGCACCCGGCTCTCGGAGCCCTTGATCACCTCCAGGACGCCCTGCGGATCGGTCCGCTGCCCCTCCAGGATGTCCGCCTCGGTGGTCCAACCGGTCCGGCTGCTGTCCCCCCGGTACGCCGACTCGACCAGCGCGACGAGGGCGTCGACGTCCGCGTCGGTGGCGTCGCGGAAGGTCAGTCCGGTGGCGGGGGTGTCCATGGCGGGGTCTCCGATCTCGGGCGCGGCTGAGCCACGGACGAGGGTAACCCCGCCGCTGGACGATCAGATCCGAGGTGGGGGACCGCGGCCGCAGCCGGAGGGCGGGCCTGCTCTCACGGTGGCGTGCCAGGGCAGCGGCACGCCTCCTCGCCCTGCGTGAAGACCCGCGGAGCAGGACGACGGCGGGCGTGTGGGGCGTATCGCGTGCGCCTGGGCAGTCGCCTTCGCCACGCCTCGTTTCTCCTGGGCGGCGGGCGGCGACCGGGGCCTGAGCGTCTCGGCGGGGCCCCTGGCCGGCGGTCTCGTCCTCGGCCTGTCCGCTCGGGAGTTCGGCAGAGCGGACGGTTCGAGTGGCGGAGCACGCCGGTGCGGCAGCTGATCGCGTTTCGATCACCGAACACACCGGACTCGTTCGTCTAGGCTGCGCCCGCATGGTGCATGTACTCAGCAGCCGGATCCTGCTCCGGCCCACCGACCCGGAACGCTCCCGCGCCTTCTACGGCGAGCAGCTCGGTCTCTCCGTGTACCGGGAGTTCGGTACCGGCCCCGAGCGCGGCACGGTCTACTTCCTCGGCGGCGGTTTCCTGGAGCTGTCCGGCCGCTCCGAGGGCCCTCCCTCCCCGACGGCGCGGTTGTGGCTGCAGGTGGCGGACGTGTCGGCCGCGCACGAGGAACTGCGGGCACGGGGCGTGGAGATCGTACGGCCGCCGGTGCGGGAGCCCTGGGGTCTGGTCGAGATGTGGCTCGCCGACCCGGACGGCACCCCCGTGGTGCTGGTGGAGGTCCCGGCGGACCATCCGCTGCGGTACCGGCCGGGGATCTAGGGAACCGACCGTGGGTCCTTCGGTCCGGCCCCGGCTCCCAGGGGGCCGTACGGGCCGGGCGGGCCGGGGAACCGGGCGGGCCGGACGGCCAGGGTGCCGTACGGGTCGGTCGGCGAGGGGTGCCGGGGCCGGTCGGCCAGGGGTGCCGGGGGGGCCGGCGGGCTGAGGGCAGGGCGGCGGTTTGCCTTCGAGGGCGCTCCAGCTCCTAGCGTCGTCCGCACCATCTGCTCGAAGGGAAACACACGTGCGGTACACGCTGTTCGGACGGACCGGTCTGCGCGTCAGCGAGCTGGCGCTCGGCGCGATGACCATCGGGGAGGACTCGGGATGGGGCGCCGGCAAGGACGCCGCAGCCCGGATCCTCGACACCTATGACGACGCGGGCGGCAACTTCGTCGACACCGCGAACAACTACGCTTCCGGCAACTCCGAGCGGATCCTCGGCGAGCTGCTCGCCGGGCGCCGCGACCGGTTCGTGCTGGCGAGCAAGTACACCTGCGGCACCCGCGACGGCGACCCCAACTCCGCGGGCAACCACCGCCGGAACCTGGTGCACTCGGTCGAGGAGAGCCTGCGGCGGCTCGGTACGGACCGGCTCGACGTGCTGTGGGTGCACGCCCGCGACAACTTCACCCCGGTGGACGAGGTGATGCGCGCCCTGGACGACGTCGTGCGCTCCGGCAAGGTCCTCCACGTGGGCGTGTCGGACTGGCCTGCGTGGGAGATCGCGCAGGCCAACACCCTGGCAGAGCTGCGCGGCTGGACGTGTTTCGCGGGCTCGCAGCTGCGCTACAGCCTGCTGGAGCGCACCCCGGAGCGCGAACTCCTGCCGCAGGCCCGGGCCTTCGACCTCGCCGTGTTCGCCTGGGCACCGCTGGCCGCGGGCAGGCTCACCGGGAAGTACCGGCGCGGGGAGCCGGGGCGTCTGGACGCGGTCGGGCTCCGGCCCGAGGCCTGGGAGGAGGACGTCGTCAGCGCCGTCCTCGACATCGCCGGGTCGGGCGGCTGGAGCCCGGCGCAGGTGGCCCTGGCCTGGCTGCTGGGCCGGCCCGGCAACGTCGTACCGATCATCTCGGCGACGAAGCCGGAGCAGCTCGCGGACAACCTGGCCGCCACCGGCGTACGGCTCGACGCCGACGCGGTGGCGCGGCTGGACGAGGTCAGCGCGGTACCGCTGGGGTTCCCGCACGACTTCCTGCGGGAGGCGCACATCGTCCGCAACGTGTACGGCGACCGGTGGGCGGACATCGAGGACCGCCGTTCGACGTACCGCCGTACGGTGCACGACGTGCTGTAGCGCCGGGTGCTACGCCCGCAGCGCGCCGATCCGGCCCTCCAGGCGGCTGAGCAGCTCGGCGAGCAGGCCCGCCAGTTCGCCCTGTCCGTCCCGGTCGAGGACGGACAGCACGGCCGTCTCGTAGGCGAGTTGCTCGGGGAGGATCCCGTCGACCAGGTCGCGGCCCGCGTCGGTGAGGCGGAGGTGGGCGACGCGGCGGTCACGGGTGTCGCCGCGCCGTTCGACCAGGCCGCGCTCGGTCAGCTGCTTGACCCGCTTGGTGACGGCGGCCCCGGAGGAGAAGGTCTCCCGGGCGAGCTCGCCCGGGGTCAGCTCGTGGCCGGTGCGGCGCAGCGCGCCGAGCAGGTCGAACTCGGCGCGGCTCAGGCCGGCCCGGCGCAGCGGGGCGTCCTCGGCCTGCTGGAGCAGGGCCGCGCAGCGGTTGATGCGGCCGATGACCTCCATGGGCCCGGTGTCCAGCTCCGGGTGGACGGCCCGCCACTGGCGGACGACGGCGGAGACGGTGTCGCCGCGCGCGGGGTCGGTGCCGGCCCCCGGCCGGGCACCGGCCGTGTCGCTTGCGGGCGTCGGTCCGCCGTTCGTCGCCGTCATGGCCGTATGTCCTCCGTCGTCCTGCCCGGGCCCCGGTCGCCGTCGCGCGCCGGGCCCCGGTCCGTGTCCCGGTCCCGCGGTACGAGTCCCTGGCGTCGTACCGTCGCCGCGAGCGTACGGTGTCCGGACTGCTCGGTGAGCACGACCCGCTCCTCGGGCAGGGCGCGCTGCCACCACTCGCCGGAAGCGGCGTCGGCCGTGGCGCGCAGGTCGACGAGGGCGGCGGCGAGGCCGCGGCGGGCGGATTCCAGGGCCTGGGGGGCCGGGTGCGGCTCGGCGAGCAGGCGGGCGGCGTTCTCCCGGGCGCGCTCGGCCGCGGTCAGCGCGTGCTCCAGGCGGTCGCCGGCGCGCCGGTTGGTGACGGCGACGGCGGCGACGAAGCCGACCAGGGCGCCGAGGAGGGTGTCCACGACCCGGTCGGTGATCAGCTCGGCCGGGTCCTGGGCGCGGGTGAACTCGGTGATGAGCAGGGCCATCGGGGTGACGCAGACGCTGCCCAGCCAGTAGTTGCGGCCGATGAGCGCCTCGGCGCCGAAGTTGAGGGCGAGCGAGCACAGCACCAGGGCGGCGGGGTGCAGGTGGGCGAGCGGGGCGAGGGCGGCGAAGAGGAGGACGCCGACGAGGTTGCCGACGACCCGCTGCACGCCCCGGCTCCAGGTGAGGGTGACGTTGGCCTGGTACAGGGAGGCGGCGGTGACCAGCGCCCAGTAGGGGCGGCCGACGCCGAGCGCGAGGGCCGCGTATCCGGCGAGGGCGCAGCCGAGCGCGGTGCGTACGGCGAGCGGGGCGAGGGGGGCGAGGCGGTGCCGGACCGGGAGCGCCTGGGCGGCGGCCACGCCGAGCAGTTCGTCGGTGTCCCCGCGCGACGACTCGACGCGCGGGATCCGGCCCGTGCCGCGCAGGTCGCGGGCCCAGGCGCGCAGTCGTACGGGGTCGGCGTCGGCGGGTGCGGCGAGCGCGACCTCGGCGCGGACCAGGAGCCGTTCGAGGGAGCGCCGGGTGCGGTCGGGTCGGGTACCGGCGGCGAGCAGCGACTGCCAGGCGGCGTGGATCGCGGCGGCGCTCGCGGCCCGGGCCCGGGCGTGGCCGTCGGCGGTGCCGCGCGTGTCGGCGTACGCGGCGGCGGCGTTCAGGGCCTGGGCGGTGGCACGGCGCTCGGGACCGTACGGGCGGAGCAGCCCGGGGGCCATGCCGACCAGCCAGGCCCAGGCACCGGCGGCGAGGGCCAGCCCGAGGTGTCCCGGCAGCCGGTCGAGGGTCTGCGGGGCGAACAGCGAGGCGGAGCTGATGAAGGTGAGGACCACGTTGCCGGGCGGTCCGATCCGGGTGGCGTCGCAGACGGTCTTCTGGACCGCCGCGAGGACGGCGCCGACGGTGACGAGGACGACGGCGCTGGTGGTGAGCGCCGCGGCGAGCAGGGCGACGGCGAGCCCGCCGACCATGCCGAGGACCACCCAGGCCAGGGCGCGGGCCCGGGCGGCGTAGGGCCGGTTGTGGCCGTAGAGGGCGCACAGCGATCCGGCCATGGTGTACATCGCGAGGTCGAGACGGCCGAGCGCGAGGAGCGTGAGGTTGGGCGGGGCGACCGCGACGACCACGCTCAGCGCGGGCTTGAACCAGATGTCGGAGGGGCGCCCCAGGCGGAGCACTCCGGCGAGGGGAAGACGGTGGGGGGTCGCACTGCTCATACCATCAATTTAGCATGTGTTTTACTCGTAAAACAGTATGGGCGGCAACAGCACCGGCCTGGCTTGCGAGAGGGCCGAGGGGGTTGTCACCCGCCGTGCTCCCCCGCATGCTCCCCGTGTACACCCTTGCGCTCGCGTGCGCTCCACCGGCCGTGGGCATCGCATCCCTCGACCGACCGTCGAGCGTGGAGGTGCGCGTGCACGGACCGGTGTCGACAGCCTGGCTGCTGGTGGCGCTGTGCGCGCTGACCGGGGCCTACTGCCTGCTGCGCATGCGCAGCGCCGTCGAGGAGCAGCGCCGGGCCGCGGGCGGGGAGGCGCTGATGGGGTTCGGCATGGCCGCGATGGCCGTCCCCGCGGCGGTCTTCACACCGCCGCGGTGGGCGTGGCCGGTGTACGCGGCCGTGTTCGGTGCGGCGGCCCTGCGCGCGCTGTGGTCCGCGCGCGGCGGCCCGCACCATCTGCACCACCTGGTGGGCAGCGCCGCGATGGTCTACATGGCGGTGGCGATGGCCGCGGCCCCGCCCGCCGTCCACCACGCGCACGGCGGCACCGGCGTACCGCTGCTGACCGGCGCGCTGCTGCTGTACTTCACGGGGTACGTCCTGCTCTCCGGCGCCCGTCTGGTGCCCGCCGGCAGCCCGGCGGGCGGGACCGGGCCGGCCCGCTGGGGCGACCGTCCGGAGCTGGCCCGGGCCTGCCGGCTGTCGATGGGGATCGGCATGGTGGCGATGCTGCTGACGATGTGAGCGCCGGAGCCCGGGCCGCGGGTCGCCGGGCCGGACCCGCCCGCCGGTGGCCGGCCCTGGCCGCGGGCGCCGGACCGGCCTGGCCCGCCGGTGGTCGCTTGGCCCCGGCCGCCCTTTCCACAAAGATCGCCGCATGCACCGGAACCCCGCCGCTCCCCCGCCGCCCCCCTCTCCCCGACCGTCGACGGCACCCCGCACCGCCGCCCGGCTGGCCGCCGCCCTCGGCGCCGGCTTCCTGGTGCTGCTGGTCCTCGTGGCCCTGCGCTGGCACCCCCTGATCGCCGTGGACGGTGACATCTCCGACGCCGCCCACCGCTGGGCGGTCCGCGACCGGGAGGTGACGCGGGTCTTCCGGGTGCTGACCGACTGGGTGTGGGACCCGCTGACCATGCGTCTGCTGTGCGCGGCGGCGGCGGTGTGGCTGGTGTGGCGGCGGTCGGCCTGGTGGACGGCGCTGTGGCTGGCGGTCACCTGCGCGGTGGCCGCGGGCCTGCAGCAGGGGGTGAAGGCCGCCGTGGGCCGCCCCCGGCCGGTCTGGCGGGATCCCGTCGACGTTGCCCACTACGCGGCCTTCCCGTCCGGTCACGCGATGACCGCCACCGTCGTCTGCGGCCTGCTGCTGTGGCTGCTGCACCGCTCCGGACCGGGCCGCGCCCTGTGGCGTACGGCGGTGGCGGCGGCGCTCGTCTCGGTGGTGGGCGTCGGTGTGACCCGGGTGTGGCTGGGCGTCCACTGGCCCTCGGACGTGCTGGGCGGCTGGCTGTCCGGGGCACTGCTGGTGGCGGTGGCGGTGCTGGTGTACGAGCGGCCGCGCGACGGCCGGCGCCGACTGCCGCCGCGCCGGCGCGGGTAGGGCCCCGCGCGTGGCTGCCGTGCCGGGCCGAGGTGCGACAAAGGAGTTGCCCCTGACCGGAGAGTCCCGGCAGTGTTGCGGAATCGGGAGGCGGCCGCGGCGTAACCGGCAGGCCTGGCCCTGTACTTCGGCACCGTCCGTCTGGGACGCTCCCCCGCGTCGCCCCAGACGGACGGCAGTTCCGGGCGGGCACCGAGCATGGGGGTGCCCCGATGCGTTGAGTATAGTTGGCTGGCAGCCAGTCAACGCAGGAGTTACAGAATGTCCCCGCGCAGCGCCTCGGTCAATGAAGAATTGCGGCGGCGTTCCCGGGAACGGCTGCTGCAGGCCGCCGTCGAGCTGGTCGGTGAGCACGGGTTCGAGGCCACGACGCTCGGCGACATCGCGGACCGGGCCGGTTCGGCGCGCGGACTGGTGTCGTACTACTTCCCCGGCAAGCGCCAGTTGGTGCAGTCCGCCGTCCACCGGCTCATGCACCGCACGCTGGAGGAGGCGCTGGAGCGGGAGCCGCGCACCGAGGACGGGCGGGAGCGGCTGGCCCGGGCCATCGACGCGGTCCTGGGCCTGGCCCGGGACCGGCCCGTGCTGATGCGCCAGCACATGGCGGGTCTGCTCCAGGCCGAGGGTTTCGTGCAGTGCCCCGAACAGCGCCGACTCGCGGAGCTGCTGAGCGACACCGTCGCCCGGTACGGCGCGCAGAACGTCTCGGCCGACTACCCGATGCTGCGGGCCCTGTTGATGGGCGCGGTGTACGCGGCGCTGGTGCCGGGCGTGCCGATGCCCGTGCCGGCACTGCGGGCCGAACTGTTCCAGCGGTACGGACTGGACTGGGAGATGGGGGTGCCCCCGGAGAGCGAGCCGGGGCCCGGGGCGGGGGACGAGGACCTGTCCCGGTTCTTCGCCACGGAGCGACGGCCGGAGAGTTCCTGACGGTTCAGCGGCGGGCGTGACGAGGGGTCAGGAAGCCCGCGTCCCGGGCCTGGGCGATCAGCCGGAGGGCGCGTCGGCGGCCGCGTCCGGTCGCGTTCATCACGGCGAGCACCGGGTCGGTGCCCTCGTCCTGCGCGGTCCGGTACCGCCGCGCGACGAGCCGGCGTCCCTCGATGCCGCGCGGCCAGGCCTGCCGGGCGCGGCGCGCACCCGGGCGTCGGCCGGCCTCCGCTCCGGGCCCGCCGGCCGGCGCCGCGCGCCGGGCGCCCGTGTCGAGGGGGTCGCGCTCGCCCCGCCGACCCGGCCCGGCGCCGCCCGCGTGCCCCCCGTCCGCCGCATCCTCCGTCTCCACCAGACCATTCGCCTTCGCCACGCCCCCCGCCCCCACCGCGCCGTCCGTCCCCAGCGCGCCGCCCGTCCCCACCGCGCCGTCCGTCCCCACCGCGCCGCCCATCTCCAGTGCGCCGCCCATCTCCAGTGCGCCGCCCGCGTCCGCCGCGCCGTTCGCTTTCGCCGCGCCGTTCGTCCCCGCAGCGCCCCCCGTCTCCACCACGCCGCCCGCGTCCGCCGCACCCACCGCATACACGCCGCACGCCTCGGACAGCGGTCCCCCGAGCCAGTCGGCGAGCAGCGTCAGATCGGCCAGGGACAGGGGCGGTTGGGCCTTGACGTCCTCCACGGAGACGCGCCCGGCGTGCACCACGGCGAGGGCGTCGACCCCGGCACCGTCGGGGAAGGCCAGCCGGACGTGGAACCAGGACGTCGCGCCGCCGTACTCCCGCACCTCCCACGCGGGCCGCACGGAGACCACGCCGTCCCCCGCGTTCCGATCAGAAAGATTAAGAAAGGATGCTTCCAGCACGCACGCAACGTAACCAATTGATCACACCTTGAACCGACGGACATCGGCGGACACGTCTCGGGTCACCCCACCGGCCCCTGCCGCCGTGCGCCCCGGAGTGCCATCCTGGAGCCGTCCGCACACCCTCCTTGGGGCGAGGAGTACCGCTGTGCTGCGTGTCGCCGTCGTCGGTTCCGGGCCGAGTGGGTGTTACACCGCCCAGAGCCTGGTCCAGAGTGATCCCGGAGTCCTGGTGGACGTCCTGGACCGGCTGCCGTGCCCGTACGGCCTGGTCCGCTACGGCGTCGCGCCCGACCACGAGAAGATCAAGTCCCTGCAGGGCAGCCTGCGTACGGTGCTGGAGCACGAGCGGGTGCGGTTCCTGGGCGGGGTCCGGGTGGGCGGCCCGGGCGGGCTGCCGGTCGAGGTCCTGCGCGGGCTCTACCACGCGGTCGTCTACTGCGTGGGCGCCGCCACCGACCGCCGGCTCGGCATCCCCGGCGAGGAGCTGCCGGGCAGCTGGTCCGCGACCGAGTTCGTGTCCTGGTACAGCGCCCATCCGGACGCGGCCGACGCGGGCTTCCTGCGCGGGGTGCGGTCGGCGGTGGTCATCGGGGTGGGCAATGTCGCCGTGGACGTCACCCGGATGCTGGTCCGGGGCGCGGCGGAGCTGCGGCCCACGGACATCCCGCAGGCCGCGCTGGACACGCTGACGGCGAGCGGGCTGACCGAGGTGCAGATGGTGGGCCGGCGCGGGCCCGCCCAGGCCCGGTTCACCACCAAGGAACTGCGCGAGCTGGGCGCCCTGCCCGGCACCGACGTGACCGTGGACGAGGCCGAGCTGGCGCTCGATCCGGCCGATCCGGGCGCGCTGCCGGCCGGGCCGCGCCGCAATCTGGAGGTGCTGCGCGCCTGGGCGGCGCGGCCCGTGACGGCTGCCGCGGCCCGGCGGGTCCGGCTGCGCTTCTTCCTGCGTCCGGTGGAGCTGCTGGCGGAGGGCGGCCGGGTGGGCGCGGTGCGCTTCGAGCGGACGGCACCGGACGGTGCGGGCGGCGTGACCGGCACGGGGCGGTACGAAGACGTGCCCGCGCAGTTGGTGCTGCGCTCGGTGGGCTATCGCGGAGTGCCGCTGGAGGGGCTGCCGTTCGATCCGGCGAGCGGCACGATCCCGCACCGGGAGGGCCGGGTCCTGCGCGACGGTGCGCCCGCCCCGGGCGAGTACGTCGCCGGCTGGATCAAGCGCGGTCCGACGGGGGTCATCGGCACCAACCGGCCCTGCGCCAAGGAGACGGTGACCTCCCTGCTCGCGGACGCCCCCGCGCTCGCCCGCACGGACGTGCCGGTGGACCCGGTCGCGGCCCTCCGGGCGGCGGGCGTCGAGCCCGTGCCCTGGGACGGCTGGCTGGCGATCGAGCGGGCCGAGGCGGAGTTGGGAGCGCGGCTGGGGCGCGGCGTGGTGAAGCTGGCCGACTGGGACACGCTGCTCGGGGTGGCACGGGTGTCGTAACGTCCCGCGGCCGGCGGGCGGGCAGGACACACGGCGGCAACAGGCTGGAAATCAACAAACTGTTCAAGCGGCTTACGGTCTCGTCCTGTTCGGATGCCACTCCCCACCAGCCGCTGATGGAGTTCCCATGGCCACGACCGCAGACGTGCACCCCGTCGACGAGATACCCCCGGTACGCCGGCTGGCCGCCTTCGGGCTCCAGCACGTGCTCGCGATGTACGCGGGTGCCGTCGCGGTGCCGCTCGTGGTGGGCGGTGCGATGAAGCTGCCGCCCGCCGACCTGGCGTACCTGATCACCGCGGACCTGCTGGTGTGCGGCATCGCCACGCTGATCCAGTGTGTGGGCTTCTGGCGGTTCGGGGTGCGGCTGCCGATCATGCAGGGGTGCACGTTCGCGGCCGTGTCGCCGATGGTGCTCATCGGGACGACGGAGGGCGGACTGCCCGCGATCTACGGCTCGGTGATCGTCGCGGGACTGGCGATCATGCTGCTCGCGCCGGTCTTCGGCAGGCTGCTGCGCTTCTTCCCGCCACTGGTGACCGGCACGGTGATCCTGGTCATCGGTGTCTCACTGCTGCCGGTCGCGGGCAACTGGGCGGCGGGCGGAGCCGGGGCGGAGGACTTCGGCGCGCCGGGGAACCTGGCGCTGGCGGGGTTCGTGCTGGCGGTGGTGCTCGGCGTGCAGCGGTTCGCGCCCGCCTCCCTCTCCCGGGTCTCCGTGCTCATCGGGATCGCGGTCGGGCTGGCGGTCGCCGTGCCGTTCGGGTTCACCGACTTCAGCGGGGTCGGGGACGCCGACTGGGTGGGCGTCAGCACGCCGTTCCACTTCGGGGCGCCCGAGTTCCGGGGCTCGGCGATCGTGTCGATGCTGGTGGTGGCCCTGGTGACCATGACCGAGACGACCGGTGACCTGATCGCCGTCGGCGAGCTGACCGGGCGGAAGGTCGAGCCGCGCTCCCTCTCCGACGGGCTGCGCGCCGACGGCCTGTCGACCGTGCTGGGCGGGGTGTTCAACACCTTCCCGTACACGGCGTACGCGCAGAACGTGGGTCTGGTCGGGATGACCCGGGTGCGCAGCCGCTGGGTGGTGGCCGCGGCCGGCGGGATCCTGGTGCTGCTCGGCCTGCTGCCCAAGCTGGGCGCGGTGGTCGCGGCGGTCCCGGCGCCGGTGCTCGGCGGGGCCGGCCTGGTGATGTTCGGGACGGTCGCGGCGAGCGGGCTGCGGACGCTGGCCCGGGTCGACTTCCGGGGGAACGACAACCTGACCGTGGTGGCCGTCTCGGTGGCGGTCGGCATGCTGCCGGTGGGTGTGCCGACGGTGTACGAGAAGTTCCCGGACTGGTTCCAGACGGTGATGAACAGCGGTATCAGCGCGGGCTGCCTCTCCGCGATCGCGCTGAACCTGCTCTTCAACCACCTGCGGGCGAGGCGGGGTTCAGCGGCCGTCGCCGATGCGGGCGGCCTGCCGGTCGGCGGCGGCGAGAAGGCTGTCGAGCAGCCCCGGGAAGAGGCCCTCTAGGTCGTCCCGGCGCAGGCCGTTCATCTTGGCCGTGCCCCGGTAGACCTGCCGGATGACCCCGCTCTCCCGCAGCACCCGGAAGTGGTGCGTGGAGGTGGACTTGGTCACCGGCAGGTCGAACTGCGAACAGGACAACTCCACTTCCTTGGCGGCGAGTTCGCAGACGATCTGCAGTCGCATCGGGTCGGAGAGCGCGTGCAGCACGGACTCCAGCCGGATCTGCTCCCGCTCCGGGTGCGGCAGCGCGCGGCCGGTGGTGGCGGTGTCGGTCACGGCGGGTGCCCCCTCGTCACGGGATCTCTCGGTCCCCTCATTGTACGAGGAGCGTCGTAGTTTGACACTCCTCGTAGTACGAGGGGTATCGTACGAGCCTGTCAGCGGTCCGTGACGAATGGAGTCCGTCGTGAGTGCCCTCTTCGAGCCCATCACCCTGCGCGAAGTGACCATCCCGAACCGGGTGTGGATGGCCCCGATGTGCCAGTACTCGGCCGAACCGGAGGGCCCGCTCGCCGGCGCCCCGCACGACTGGCACTTCGCGCACTACGCGGCGCGGGCCACCGGCGGCACCGGCCTGATCGTGGTGGAGGCCACCGCGGTCTCGCCCGAGGGCCGGATCTCGCCGTACGACCTCGGGCTGTGGAACGACACCCAGGTGGAGGCGTTCCGCCGGATCACCCGCTTCCTCGCCGCGCACGGCACCGTGCCGGCGGTCCAGCTCGCCCACGCCGGACGCAAGGCCTCCACCGACCAGCCGTGGAAGGGTGGCGCGCCGCTCGGCCCGCAGGCGCGCGGCTGGCAGCCGCTCGCCCCGAGCGCGGTGCCGTTCGACGAGCGCCACCCGGTGCCGACCGAGCTGACCGTCGAGGAGATCGGCGGGATCGTCGAGCGGTTCGCCGCCGCCGCGCGCCGGGCGCTCGCCGCGGGCTTCGAGGCCGTCGAGATCCACGGCGCCCACGGCTACCTGATCAACGAGTTCCTCTCCCCGCACTCCAACCACCGCACCGACGCCTACGGCGGCTCGTACGAGAACCGCACCCGGTTCGCCCTGGAGGTCGTGGACGCCGTACGGGAGGTGTGGCCCGCGGACAAGCCGGTGTTCTTCCGCATCTCCGCGACCGACTGGCTCCAGGACGACGGCTGGACCACCGAGGACACGGTCCGTTTCGCCGGTGACCTGCACGCCCACGGCATCGACCTGCTCGACGTCTCCACCGGCGGCAACGCCTCCGGCGTCACCATCCCGACCGGGCCGGGTTACCAGGTCCCCTTCGCCACCCGGGTGAAGACCTCCACCCCGATGCCCGTCGGCGCCGTGGGCCTGATCACCGAGACCGGACAGGCCGAGAAGGTCCTGGCGAACGGCGAGGCCGACGTGGTCCTCCTCGGCCGCGAGCTGCTGCGCAACCCCTCCTGGGCCCGGCACGCCGCCCGTGAACTGGGCGCGGAGATCCGGGTGCCGGACCAGTACCACCGCTCGGTCTGAGCCCGCACCCGCCGCTGCCGGCCCGCTCCGGGCGAGGGACGGGCGGCGGGCGGCGGGTGGTCAGTCCGGCAGCAGCCGTACGACCGTGCGCTCCAGGCGGGGCAGGGTGCGCTGCCCCGCCAGGGCCAGGGCGATCGCGGCCACCACCCCGGCCCAGGCGACCGGGCCGAGCGGGGTGCAGCCGACCGCGTGGCTGACGCCCGGGGTCTGGACCACGGCCACCAGGGCCAGCGCGGAGCCCAGCGAGGTGACCTGCACCAGACGGCTGTCGCGCCGGTCCAGCAGGGTCTGCACCAGCTGGGTGCCGACCACCCCGCACAGCGCCATGGTGCTGGAGCGGCGGGCGGTACCCGGGGTGAAGCGGCCGATCAGCCAGGCCGTGACCGCGCCCAGGCAGGTGGTCAGGGCCCGGTGCCGGATCTGCCGCAGCAGCGGGTCGCCCAGCACCCCGGCCGCCTCCTCCACGTGCTCCAGGTCCGCCTCGTCCTCCTTCTCCGTCACCGCCACCGCCATCGACGGGAACAGGTCGGTGAAGAGGTTCACCATGAGCATCTGCCGGGTGGACAGCGGCGCCCGCCCGGACAGCAGGGTGCCGAGGATGCCGAACCCGACCTCGCCCGCGTTGCCGCCGATCAGGATGGCGATCGCGTCCGCCACGCTGTGCCACAGCGCGCGGCCCTCGCCGACCGCGTCGATCAGCACCGTCAGGTCGTCGTCGGTCAGCACGATGTCCGCGGCGTTGCGCGCGGCGGCCGAACCCCGCGCGTTGATCCCGACGCCGATGTCGGCGGCACGGATGGCCGCGGCGTCGTTGGCACCGTCGCCGACCATGCCGACCACCCGGCCCGCGTCCCGCAGCGCCTCCACGACCTGGAGCTTCTGCTCGGGCGCCACGCGGGCCACCACTCCCGCGTCGCGCAGCATCCGGGCCCGCGTCGCGCGGTCGGCCGCGGCCAGCTCGTCGCCGGTGACCACCACGGTGTCCTCGGGCCAGCCCAGGTCGGCGGCGATGGCCCGCGCGGTCTGCGGATGGTCGCCGGTGAGCATGACGGGGCGTACGCCCGCCCCGTTCAACCCGTGCACCAGGGCCGTGGAGGTCTCCCGCGGTACGTCGGACAGCGCCAGCAGACCGGTGAACTCCAGGTCCCTGAGCGGCTGTTCGAGGACGTCCTCCTCCTGCTCGCCCGGGCCGAGCCGGCGTTCGGCGACCGCCAGCACCCGCAGCCCGGCCCCGGCCAGCGCGTGCGCGGACTCGGAGGCATGCTCCGGCAGACCGGAGCAGCCCGGAAGGACGGTTTCCGGAGCGCCCTTGACCACCAGCACGGGCGGGCCGTCCCCGACCCGGCCGACGGCGGCGGCGTACCCGCGCGCGGCCTCGAACGGCAGGTCGGCGAGCTGGGTCCAGTCCGGGTCGGGCGGCGCCGCGGCCAGGACGGCCTCGTCGGTGGCGTGCACCGGCCGGTCGGAGCCGCCGTTCAGCCGCGGGCAGGCCCGCGCGGCGGCGCGGACGGTCTCCACGGAACCGGCGTCGTCCACCGGGCGGACCGTGCCCTCGACGTCGGAGGTGCGCACCAGCCGCAGCCGGTTCTCGGTGAGCGTGCCGGTCTTGTCGAAGCAGATGGTGTCCATGCGGCCCAGCGCCTCCAGCGTGCGCGGGGTGCGGACCAGGACACCGCCCCGGCTCAGCCGCCGGGCGGCCGCCAGCTGCGCCACCGTCGCCACCAGCGGCAGCCCTTCCGGTACGGCCGCCACGGCCACCGCGACCCCGCCGCTGACCGCCTCGCGGATCGGGGTGCCGCGCAGCAGCGCGAGACCGGTGACGGCGGCACCGCCCGCGAGGGTCAGCGGCAGTGCCTTGCGGGTGAGTTCCTGGAGCCTGGCCTGGACACCGGCGGCCGGGGGCGTGCGGGCGGCGAGGTGCACCGCGCGGGCGGCCTCGGTGCTCTCCCCGATGTCGACGACGACGGCCCGCGCCTCCCCCGCCACCACGGTCGTCCCCTCGAAGACCATGCAGCGCCGGTCGGCGACGGCGGCGTGCGGGGTGGGATCCGTCTGCTTCTCCACCGGCAGCGACTCACCGGTCAGGGCGGACTCGTCCACCTCCAGCCCCTCCTGCCACAGCAGCCGGGCGTCGGCGGGCACCACGTCGTCCCCCTTGAGCTGGATCACGTCGCCCGGCCGGAGCCGGCCCGCCTCCACCGTGCGGGTGCCTCCGGCGGGGGCCTCGGTCTCCGGCGGTACCACGCGCGCCTTCTGCTTCTGCTCGGCGACCAGACCGGACAGCGCCCGCTCGGCCCGCAGCCGCTGGACACCGCCGACCAGGGCGTTCAGGTCGAGGGCGCCGACGACGAGCAGCGCGTCCACGACGGAGCCGAGGATCGCCGACGCGGCGGAACCCACGGCCAGGACCGGGGTGAGCGGGTCCTGGAGTTCCCCGCGGACGGCCCGGCCGAGCCGGTAGGACCAGCGGACCGGCGCGGCGGCCGGATGCCCGGTGACCCCCTCGGCCGTCTTGCGCAGCCGCGTGGTCAGCGTGTCGAACGCGCCGGGCTCGGCGACCGGTTGGTGTGCCAGCCGGTCCTGGGCCTGCTCCGGGTCCAGCTCGTGCCAGTGCACCCGGGGGCGCGGGTGCGGGGCACGGGCCGTCGCCACCCCGAGCGCCGCCCGCGCCCCGGACAGCAGCGCCGCCGCGGCGCCCGCGTCGACGGGCGCGTGTCGCAGCCCCGGCAGCACGGACCGGCGGCCGCCTCCGCCGCCGGACTCGCCGATGGCGACGAGCAGCCCGGACAGCGCGGCTCCGGAGCGGGCCAGGGTCTGGGCCCGGTGGCCGACCCGGCGGGCGGCCGGCACCGCGGTCAGCACCCGCCACACGTCGGGCAGTCCGTGCAGGGCGAGGATGTCCGCGCCCCACACCACCGCCCCGCCCCGGTCGGTCAGGGCGAGGGCGATGTCGGCGGCACGCAGCGCGCCCAGCACGTCGTGTTCGTCGGCCGACCCGACCCGGGCGACCGCGAGCACGGCTCCCTCGTCGCCGCGCGCCTCGTACACCACGTCGTCCAGCGGCCGTCGGGCGTCGACGACCTGGTCGGCGAGGCCGGTGAAGTCCTCCAGCGCCGGATCGTCCACGAGCACGACCCGGAGTCCGGCCCGGCGGGCCGCGTCCAGCACCGGCTCGGCCCACGGGTCGGGCTCGCCGTCCTCGGTGCGCAGGGCGCTCGGGTGCAGCACGACCGTGCCGGCCATCTCCAGCTGACGCAGCCGCTCCGGGTCGCGGACCAGGACGCCGGTGCGGGCCAGGGCGGCACTGAGCAGGGCGTGGAAGGCGGCGGGGCCGTAGCGGGCGGCCTTCGGGGAGCCGGCCAGCACCGCCTCCGCGGCCTCGGCGGCGTCGTGCTTGACCAGCAGGGTGGCCGCCGCGCCCAGCAGGCTCCCGGCGGAGGCGTGGGCCGCGTACTCCTGGGCCGGGGAGACGCGCAGCGGCGGGCGCGGCGGGTCGTCCGCGCTCGCGCCGAGGCTGACCCGGTCGGGGCCGATCAGCCGGTCGTGCACCGTGTCGAAGGCGGCCGAGCGGGCCACCGTCTCGACCACCTGACAGGTCCGCAGGGCGCCGTCGAGCACCAGGGAGGTGGGGGTCTGGCCGGCGCCGTGCACGGCCGCGTTGGCGCAGGCCAGCACCAGGTCCATCGGGGCGTCGCCGATCCGGGCGCGCAGCCAGGCACGGAAGCGCGGGTTCTCCCGCAGCAGGGTCACGACCGCGGTCACCATCCGCGGCGAGGGCGGCAGCCGCAGCGCGTACGCGGAGAGGGCCACGGCGATGCCGACGCCGTCGGCGGCGAGCGTGGCCGCCGCGGCCCGCACCCCGGCCGGGTCGGCCGGATGCGTGGTCTCCTCCACGTCTCCGGCCGCCAGGACGAGGCCGTGCCGCTCGGCGAGGGCGGACGCGTGCTCCACGACCCGGTCGGCGGCCTCCTCACCGGTCGCGGTCACCACCAGGCGGGCGAGGCCCTGGTCCCAGTAGGCGACGAGCACGTCGGGGTGCTCCGCCAGGGACTCGGCCAGCCGACGCGCCAGATGAGCCGTGCCACCGGCGTGCAGCGCCTGCTCCTGGTCCAGGGGCCGCACCGCCAGGTGGGCGCGGGCACCGGACCGCCAGTGGTCTCCAGCGCCGGGCAGCGCGTTGCGGGCCACCCGCGCCACCCGGGCGACGGTGTCCGCGCCGCGCACACCGGCCCGCGCCGTTCCGGCGGCGGCACCGGCGGCCAGTCCGACCGCCGGTGCCGCCGCCCGCGCGAGCAGGCGGGGTGCCGCGGGCAGCAGCCGGGCGGCGGCACGCGGAGCCGTCAGCACACCGAGCACCATGACCTCCTCAGAGCGTGGTGCGGTCGGGCCGCGCGGTCGGCCCGAGGGGACCGGAGGACGTCCTGCCGGCCGACGCCCGGGCGCCGGGGGACGCCTCGGGGGGACCTGCCGCCTCCGTGTGACCGGGCCGGCCGGACTCCTCGGCCGGTCCGGGAGTCGCGGTACGGCCCGGGGCCCGGCCTTCCGCCGGAGTCCCGGCGGAACCGCCGGCGCCGGACCTGAGGGCCGCGGTGCCGAGGTCGTGCGCGGGTTCGGGCTGTGCCGCGCCCGCGTCCGCCGCGACCGCGGGCCGGCCGGGGCGGGGCTGGGTGAGCCAGGCCACCGCGGCGCCGGTGACGGCGACGGGCCACTCCACCACGCCCGCGGCACCGAGCAGACCGGCCCCCGCGTACACCGCCATGCGCCGCCCGCGCGGCGAGACCGCGCCGACCTTGTCCAGTGTTCCCTCCGCGGCCCTGCTCACCGTTCCGGCGCCGGGCACCCTGCGCAGTACCGAGGCCGCGCCGCGCAGGGGCGCCGTGAGGGCCGACGACGACTTCTGCTCAGCCATGACTCTCCTCGGATGAGATCCGTCTTGCGTGCCCCACCGAGTGCCCGCGACCGTGCTGGTCATCCCCTTTTTCCCCGGGGAAGGCCACCTCTTCCCAGGGAACGCCACGGATCCCTCCGACGCCACCCGCCCCTGCCGGACGTGTGACCGGACGGATCACGACGCGTGCCGGAACAACCCCTCGGGCACGGCCGCGGCGAGGACCCGGTACCCCGCGGGATTGAGGTGCAGCCAGTCCCCGACGTGCAGGGCGGGCAGCAGCCGGTCGGGGGCCTCGGGGTCCCGTACCGCCCGGTCGAAGTCGATCACCGCGTCGAAGTGGCCGGGGGTGCGGATCCAGGCGTTGACGCGCTGCCGGGCGGCCTCCCGTTCACCCGCCGGGTCGTCGTACGGGGTGTTGCCGCCGAACGGGGTGATGGTCGCGCCGTAGACCCGGATGCCCTGGGCGTGGGCGCGGACGACGATCTGCCGGTACCCGGCGATCAGGTCGTCGGCCGCCGCCCGCTGCGCCTCGGGGGTGGCGTCCGCGGTACCGATGTCGTTGACGCCCTCGAAGAGGATCAGCCAGGCCACTCCGCTGCGGGAGAGGACGTCCCGGTCGAGGCGGGCGAGCACGTTGGGGCCGAGTCCGTCGTTGAGGACGCGGTTGCCGCCGGCCGCCTGGTTGAGGACGGCGAGGTCCGCCGTGGCCGGGTTGCTGTGGAGGCGGTCGTAGAACTGGTCGGGCCAGCGGTCGTTGCCGTTGGTGGTGGAGCCGCGTCCGTCGGTGAGGGAGTCGCCGACGAGGGCCACCGCCCGGGTGCGGCCGGGTGCCAGCACCTCGACGTCGCTGAGCAGGTACCAGTGGTCGACGGCGGTCGCGCCCGCCAGGTCCGCGTCGCGCGTGTGGTCGCCGTGGACGAGGTACGACGTGGTGCGCGAGCCGGGGTGGGAGGTGAGCGCGAGCGAGGCCTGGCCGCGTGCGGTGTACGCCGTCACGGTCAGCTCGGATCCCGCGCGCAGCTCGAAGTCCAGCGGGTCGGAGACCATCTGCGCGCCGACCGGGACGGTGACGGAGTCCCGGCCCGCGAAGGTGACCCGGCGCAGGCTCCCCGGCTCGACCGCGCTGACACCGGCCCTCCCGCCGCGGGGCAGGGCCACGGTGACGGCGGTGAGCGGCAGCGGGGTGTCGCCGTACGCGTTGGAGAAGCGCAGCCGGATCCGGGTACCGGCGGCGGTGACGCGCACCGTCTGCCGCAGGGTGGTGTCCACGAGCACCGACTTCTCCCCGGTGTACGGCGCGGGCGGCAGGTTGGCGGGCTCGGTCAGCTGGGGCATACCGGTCCAGGTGTTCACCCAGTGCCGTCCGGCCCCGTCCGCGGCACCACCCGAAGCCGGCCCGGCTGGAGCCGGCCCTGCCGGAGCCGGCCTGGTGACCAGCGCGGTGAGCGCGGAGGCCGACACGGCGAGGGCGAGGACGAGGACGACGGTGCCGAGCAGGGTGGCGAACGGCGTTCTGCGGGGCGGCTTCACGGAGACCTCTCGGGGGTGCGGGGGGACCAGGGGCGGTGGTGCGGGGGCCGGGGACCAGGGGCGCGGGGGGCCGGGGGGAGGCGAACGGTGTAGGGCGACCGGTGTAGGGGGCCGAGGAGGAGAGGCGAGGGCTGCGGGGGCGTGCGGGCGTGCCCGGAGGACCGGCCCGGCCGGGTGCGCCTGCCCGGTCGGGCGGGCCGGCCGAGCCCGCGCCGGAGCGACCGAGGCGGCCCGCCCGGACGCCCCCGCACCACCCGACCGGTCCGGCGCGCGGTTCTCGTCAGCCGGCCGTGCAGGCCGTGCCGTTGAGGCTGTACGCGCTCGGTGTCGCGCTGTTGCCGGTGTGCGTGGCCTGGTAGCCGAGGGTCACGCTCGCGCCGGGGGCGAGGGTGGCGTTGTACGCGGCGTTGGTCGCCGTCACCGCGCCGGAGCGGGGGCTGTAGGTGGCGTTCCAGCCGTTGGTGATGGTCTGGCCGGCCGGCAGGGTGAAGCCGAGCTGCCAGCCGTTCAGCGTGGTCGTACCGGTGTTGGTGAGGGTCAGGGAGGCGGTCAGACCGGTGCTCCAGGTGCTGGCGCCGGCCGTCACCTTGCAGGCACCGGCGGGCGGCTGGGGTGTGCTGCCGCCGGCGTCGAGGCCGAAGAACGTGAGCGCCCGGGAGTCCATGACCCGGCTGTAGAAGTCGTGGCCGACGCCCTGGAGGCTGATCGCCTCGACGGGCGCCCGGTCACCGGTGGCGCCGTAGCGCGTGCGGGTCCAGCCGGAGGCCGGGGTGTCGGTGGCGGCGGGGGTCTGGCTCACACCCAGCACGTTCGTCCACTGCTTGATCTCCTCCCCGAAGTTGGGATAGCGCAGGGTTTGGTCCTCGGTGCCGTGCCACAGCTGCATCCGCGGGCGCGGACCGGTGTAGCCGGGGTAGGCGGCACGCACCAGGTCGCCCCACTGCTGCGGGGTGTGGGTCACGGTGCCGCCGGAGCACGCGCTGTTCCACTCGGAGCCGTCGGTGGTGGCGAAGCAGCCGAAGGGGACCCCGGCGAAGGCGGCGCCCGCGGCGAACACGTCGGGGTAGTCGCCGAGCAGGACGTTGGTCATCATCGCGCCGGAGGAGAGGCCGGTGACGAAGATCCGGCCGGTGTCGGCGGCGTAGGTGCGGGTCGCCCAGTCGACCATGGAGCGGATGCCGACCGGATCGCTGCCGCCGTCGCGGCGCAGTGCCTGGGGGGAGGAGACGTCGAAGCACTTGCTGGCGCGGGTCACCGACGGGTACACGACGACGAACCCGTGCTGGTCGGCGAGCTGGGCCCATTCGGTGCCGGAGTACATCGCGGAGCCGGAGCCGCCGCACCAGTGCACGGCCACCACGACCGCCGGGTGTGCGGGGAGGTTGTCCGGTACGTAGACGTACATCCGCAGGTTGCTGGGGTTGGTGCCGAAGCCGGTGACCTCGGTGAGGGTGGCCGTGGGGACGGCCTGGGCCCGGGCGGAGGCGGGGGGCGCGGCGAGGGTGAGTGCCGCGAGGAGCGGCAGCAGGGCACCGAGGAGGGTGGCAAGTGTCTTGCGGAGGCCGGTGGGCGAGCGGTGCGGTGTGGGGGGCACGTCACTGTCCCTTCTGGGTCGCGGCTCGTGCGGGGCACCGGCATCGTGGCATGGACACGCAGTCCATGGAAGCGCTCCCACGCCACTTCTCCATGGCCGGAAACAGCCGTGCGTGACGTGTTGACTAGAAAGCGCTTACATTCTACGGTCCGTTCATCAGCGTGACCGATGGACGCGACAGCGGGCCGCTTCGGTCACGCGACCTCCGCTCGCGTTCCATATGTGCGTACGGCGTTCACGTACACAAACCCCTCCCCCAGAGAAGGGGCGCACCCGCATGCACATGAGAGGAATGCCAGGCGCGGCCGACGCGACGCCTGTCGGCTTCGGCGCGGGGGCGACCGGCGGCGGCACAAGCCGGGACAGTGACGTCGACGGACTCCGACCCCTCTCTGACCCCCACTCGGAAGAAGGCATTCGGGACATGACCTCATCGGCAACCGCGCGTGGTCTGCTGGGTGGCCTGGCCACCCTCGGGCTCACGCTTGGCATGATCATGACCTCCGGGGCGCCGGCGGGCGCGGCCACCTGGCCGACCCCCAGCGGCAGCCAGGCGGTCTCCGCCACCATCTCCCTGTCCGGCACCAAGGACTACGGGATGAAGCGGCTGTACGGCACCGGCGACCTCGGCAGCGACAGCCAGGACGAGGACCAGGGCCCCATCCTGGAACTCGCCCCCGGCACGGTCCTGAAGAACGTCGTCATCGGCTCCCCCGCCGCGGACGGCATCCACTGCCTGGGCAGCTGCACGCTGCAGAACGTGTGGTGGGAGGACGTCGGCGAGGACGCGGCCACCTTCCTCGGCTCGTCCTCGTCCAACGTCTACACCGTCAGCGGCGGCGGGGCGAAGGAGGCCGGCGACAAGGTGTTCCAGTTCAACGGCGCCGGCACGCTGAACGTCTCCGGCTTCGCGGTGAAGAACTTCGGCACCTTCGCCCGCTCCTGCGGCAACTGCAAGACGCAGTACAAGCGGACGATCAACCTCAGCGGTATCGAGGCGACCTACAAGGGCAACAAGCTCGTCGGCATCAACACCAACTACGGCGACAGCGCGACCCTGAGGAACATCACCGTCGCCGGGGACACCAGCAAGAAGATCGTTCCCTGCCAGAAGTACATCGGCAACAACACGGGCGCCGAGCCGAGCACGAACGGCTCGGGCCCGGACGGCACGTACTGCAAGTACTCCAGCTCGGACATCACGTACAAGTGAGCCCGGGCGGGGGGTGACCGTGGGCGGGCCGCGGCGGCGGCCCGCCCACGGTCACGCCCCGGCGGTCCTCCTGCGCCACTGTCCGGACAGCACGAGATGCGCGGCGACGCCGAACACCAGCCCCCAGAAGGCGGATCCGATGCCGAACAGGGTGACGCCGGACGCGGTGGCCAGGAAGGTGACCAGCGCGGCCTCGCGGTCCTTCTCCTCCTTCACCGCGCCGGTGAGGCCCCCGGCGAGCGCGCCGAACAGGGCGACGCCCGCGACGGCCGCGACCAGTTCCTTCGGCAGCCCGGCGAAGAACGCCACCAGGGTCGATCCGAAGGCGCCGACCACCAGGTAGAAGGCGCCGCACGAGACACCGGCCACGTAGCGCCGCCGCGGATCGGGGTGCGACTCCGGGCCGGTGCAGATCGCGGCGGTGATCGCCGCCAGGTTGATCGCGTGCGCGCCGAAGGGAGCGAGCGCGGTGGAGACCAGCCCGGTGCTGCCGATGAGCAGCCGGTCCCGGGGCTGGTAGCCGGAGGCCGTGAGCACCGCCATGCCGGGGGCGTTCTGCGAGGCGAGCGTGGCCAGGATCAGCGGCACGGCGATGCCGATGAGCGAGGCGACGGAGAACTCCGGGGTGGTGAGCACCGGCCGGGCCAGCTCGATCCTGTCGACGTGGACGTGCAGCCGGGAGGTGGCCGCACTGCCGACGACCCCCGCGGCGAGGGCGATCAGCACCGCGTACCGGGGCAGCAGACGCTTGCCCAGGAGGTAGGCCAGCAGTACGGATCCGGCGATGACCGGTGCCGTCTTCAGCGAGGTGAAGACGTGGGCGCCGAAGCTGAACAGGATGCCCGCGAGCATGGCCGAGACCACCGCCGCCGGCACCTGCCGCATCAGCCGGCCGAACACCCCGGTCAGTCCGACCAGGGTGAGGACGGCACCGGTGACGAGGAACGCGCCGACGGCCTCCGCGTACGGGTACGCGCCGAGGCTGGTGACCAGGAGCGCCGCTCCCGGTGTCGACCAGGCGGTGATGACCGGCATCCGGGTGCGCAGGCTCAGCCCGATGCAGGTCAGGCCGCTGCCGATGGAGATGGCCCCCACCCAGGAGCTGGTCTGCGCGGCGTCGAGGTGTCCGGCGGAGGCCGCCGCGAGCACGATGACCAGCGTCCCCGAGTAGGACACCACGACGGCCACCAGGCCCGCCAGCACGGCGGACGGCGACGCGTCGCGCAGCAGCCGGGGCCGGTCCGCCGAGGCCGGCCCGGCGGCCGGTTCCGCTCCCCCGGACCGCTCGGGTGCCGAGGGACCGGCGGAGGGGGGCGGCGCGGCGGTGTGCGCCGCGCCTGGGGTGGTGTCCGTCTCGGAGGGCTCGGGGCTCAACGGTCTTCCTTCGCAGCCCGTTCCAGGGCCTGTTCCAGGTCGGCGACGAGATCGGCCCGGCTCTCCGGGCCGATGGACAGCCGGACCATGTCCTTCGGTGCCGTGCTGTCCGGCCCCTCGAAGGTACAGCGGTGTCCGATGAGACTTCTCACCGGCGGGGGCCTGGTGCGGAGGCGGGCGACCAGGCGTCCCAGGAGCCGAGCGTTGCGGTCACGAAGTCCCGTGAGCCGGTGGCCTGTTCGGCTGGGTGGGGAGGTGCCGGCCAGTCGCTCGGCGCGATGAATCCGTTCTGGCGTGACACGACGTCCATGGCAAGCACGCTCCTGTCGACTCACGTGCCGTCAAGGGGAGTCGCGGCACGGCCACCGCGCCCGCCGGCGGCACCCTGCGAAGGCGGCAGTCCGTGGGCAGTCCGTGGCGGGATCACTCCGTTCCCCGCGTGTCCAGAGCCGCGCCCAGTTCCCGCCGATAACCGGCGTACGCCGCCCGCAGCGCCTCCCCCGGCCAGTCGGCGGGCAGCAGTTCGGGGGGCAGGACGGGGTCGGTGAGCAGGTGGCGGACGGCCGCGGCGTAGGCGGTGAACCGGTCGGCCGGGTGGCCGGCCCGGCCCGCACGGGCGAGCAGGGAGCGCGCGCCGGCCGCCCAGTCGGCCAGCGGCCACAGCCGGGCGGCAAGGGCACGCGGGGGCTCGTCGGGGCGCGCGGTGCATGTCAGGGCCACCTGGCGCAGACCGGCGGGCAGGGGGCGGTCCAGGTTGGCCGGGCGCAGCCAGACGCCCTCGCGGAGTTCGGCCAGACGCAGGGCGGTGAGCCGGGCGCGCAGCTCGGCGCGTTCGGCGGGGCCGCGGCCGGTCGCCGTGACCACCACCATCTCCCAGTCGCCGTCCCACGCGCGCGTGCGAGGGTGCACGGCCTCGTCCTGGCGGCGCTGGCGGGCCAGCAGCCGGTCGCTGAGCCGGTACACGGCGTCCGTGCGCCGCAGGTCGCCGGCGGCCACCATCCGGCTCAGCGCGGCCCGCAGCGTGGAGCCGCCGACGCCGAAGGGCTCCACGAGCCGGACCAGGTCCCTGACCGGCAGCTGGGGCGGGTGCACGCCGAGCAGCAGGCTCAGTACGACCGACCGGGCGGACAGCGGCCGCAGACCGGCCGGGTCCTCCTCCTGCTCCGGCTCCGCCGGGACGTTCACGCGCATGGCCCCGACTGTACGTGCGCCTCCTTGTTGCGTCATTGCTACAGCCGCAGGATGAGTGCAACATGCTCGTATGGTCTCGATTCCCGCGCAGTCGCCGCCGTCGCCGTCCGAGCAGCCGTACGCCACGCACGACGTCACCAACCAGGCGCCGCCCCTCGCGCCGTACGACGCCTCCGCCGACCCGGCCCTGCTGGAGGGGCTGCGCCGGGAGGGCGCCGGGTGGGCCGAGGACGACATCCGGCGGCTGGGGGCGCGCGCCGGGAGCGCCGAGGCGCAGGAGTGGGGCGAGCTGGCGAACCGGTACGAGCCGGTGCTGCGCACCCACGACCGCTACGGCCACCGCGTCGACGAGGTGGAGTTCCACCCCAGCTGGCACCACCTGATGCGGACCGCGGTCGCCGAGGGTCTGGCCGGCGCCCCGTGGGCCGACGACCGGCCGGGCGCGCACGTCGCCCGGACCGCCGGCGGCCTGGTGTGGGGGCACACGGAGGCGGGACACGGGTGCCCGACGTCCATGACGTACGCCGCGGTACCGGCCCTGCGCGCGCAGCCGGATCTCGCCAAGGTGTACGAGCCGCTGCTCACCAGCCGGGAGTACGACCCCGGGCTGCGCGTCCCCACCGAGAAGCCCGGGCTGCTCGCCGGAATGGGCATGACCGAGAAGCAGGGCGGCTCCGACGTCCGCACCAACACCACCACGGCCACGCCCACCGGCGAGGCGGGTGTGTACACGCTGCGCGGGCACAAGTGGTTCACGTCGGCGCCGATGTGCGACGTCTTCCTGGTGCTCGCGCAGGCCCCGGGCGGGCTGTCGTGCTTCCTGGTGCCGCGCGTCCTGCCGGACGGCACCCGCAACACGTTCCGCATCCAGCGGCTGAAGGACAAGCTCGGCAACCGGTCCAACGCCTCCTCGGAGCCGGAGTTCGACCGGACCGTGGCGTGGCTGGTGGGGCCGGAGGGGCGGGGAGTGAAGACCATCATCGAGATGGTCAACTGCACCCGGCTGGACTGCGTGATGTCCTCGGCGACGCTGATGCGCAAGACGCTGGTCGAGGCGGGGCACCACGCGCGGCACCGCAGCGCGTTCGGGGCCCGGCTGATCGAGCAGCCGCTGATGCGCAACGTCCTGGCCGATCTCGCGCTGGAGTCGGAGGCGGCGACGACGCTCACGCTGCGGCTGGCCGGCGCGGCCGACCGGGCGGTGCGCGGCGACGCCGGGGAGCGGGCCTTCCGGCGCCTCGCCACCGCCGTCGGCAAGTACTGGGTCACCAAGCGGGGGCCGGCCTTCACCGCCGAGGCCCTGGAGTGCCTGGGCGGCAACGGGTACGTCGAGGACTCCGGCATGCCCCGGCACTACCGGGAGGCGCCGCTGCTGTCGATCTGGGAGGGCTCCGGGAACGTCAACGCGCTCGACGTGCTGCGTGCCCTCGGCCGCGAACCGGACACCGTGGAGGCGTTCTTCGCCGAACTCGCCCTCGCGCGCGGGGCGGACGCCCGCCTCGACACGGCCGTGGCGGCGCTCAAGGACCAATTGGCCGGAACGGATCAGGCGGGCGCCCGGCGGCTGGTGGAGCGGATGGCGCTCGCCCTGCAGGCCTCCCTGCTGGTCCGGCACGCTCCGCACCCGGTCGCGGACGCCTTCTGCGCGAGCCGGCTGGGCGGGGACTGGGGCCACGCGTTCGGCACCCTGCCCGCAGGAACCGGTCTCGACGCCGTCCTGGAGCGCGCCCTGCCCGGCCTGAACTGAACCCCTGCACGCACGCGTGCGCGCAGTTCTCTCCCGTGGCCGGTGAGCGCCGACGGATCGCACACAGTCAGCAGATGCTTCCGGACCGTTGTCAGTGCGGTGGTGCACACTCGCGACCAGGTGGCACTCGTCTGGGGAGGACAACGTGTTCACGGGGATCGACGAGGTCGACTGGGCCTCGCTGCGGCACGCGTACGGCAGCGCGGAGGACGTGCCCGGGTGGTTGTGGGCGCTGGCCTCCGCGGACTCCGCCGAGCGGGCGACCGCGCTCGACGGGATGTTCGGCGCCGTGCACCACCAGGGGAGGGTGTACGACTCGACGCTGGCGTGCGTGCCCTTCCTGTTCGCGCTGCTGGCCCGCGAGGAGGTGCCGGACCGGAGCTGCATCGTGGAACTGCTGGTCAGCATCGGTGGGGAGTACACGGAGAACTCCGGGAACTCTTGGAACTCTTGGAACTCCGAGAACTCCGGGAAGAACCCGGGGAGCACGGCGGCCGCGGCGGGCCGGCAGGGCTCGGCGGCTGCGGGACGGGACCGGCGGGCGCGGGAGGCGGTGCGCGCGGGCGCCGAGACCTTCGCCGCGCTCTCCGGGGACCCGGACCCCGCGGTGCGGCAGGCGGCGGCCGGGGCCCTGGTGCGCTTCCTGGAGGAGCCCCCGCGGGTGCTGGAGCTGCTGCGGCGGCGGTTGCGGGTCGAGCGGGAGGACCGCGTCCTGCTGGCCCTCATAGAGGCCTGCGGTGTGTTCGCGCACCGGTACCCGGCGCACGCCGACGGCGCGGTGGACCTCCTCGCCGAACAGAGCGCGCCGCCCTACGCGCCGGTGCTGCGGCTCGCGGCGCTCGGCCAGCTCGCGCTCCGCGCCCCCGGCCGGCTCCCCGCCGACCTGGTGCCGGCCGCGGTACGGCTGCTGCAGGAGCGGTCCGCGCAGCGCCTGCGGCTCCGGGAGCACGCGGGCCCGGACACCCTGGTGCGCCGGATACGGCGGCTGCGCCCGTCCGACGAGCAGGGCGCCATGCTGCTGCGCACCCTGCACAGTGCGCTCGGTGACCGGGTGGACGACCGGATCGCCCTCCTCACCGGTCAGTTGACCAGCCCCGATCCGGTGGACCGGTGCAATGCGGTGTGGATGTCGGCGGGGCTGTTCCGCGGCTGGCGGGGTGGGTACGACGGGCCGGTGCGGCTGCTCGGCGCACAGCTGGGCAGCGAGCAGGACCGGTTGCGGGACGCGGCGGTGTCGGTCCTGGCGGAACTGTTCGCGCCGGCCGCGCCCGCCGCGGACGACCTGCACGCGCTGGTGACCGCCCGGCCCGACCTGTGGACCCACCGCTGGGAGCGCTGCTCGCCCACGCTGGGCGGCCCGCTGAAGGCACTGGCCAGGACCGGTGATCCGCGCGCGGTCCCGCCGCTGGCCCAGCTGCTGGCCGGCCCGGCGGCACCTGTGGGACTGGGCTGCGAAGTCGCGCACCTGGGCCGGGCCGCGGCACCGCTGGCACCCGCGCTGCGCCACCACCTCGGCCGCGTCCCGCTCGCCTCCCCGGCCGCCGCCCGGCTCGCCGCCCCGCTGCTGACGGCGGTCAGGGCCGTCGGAGACCGGGACGCCGTACCGGAACTGCTCCGGCTGCTCTCGGGTGCTCCCGACGGCCTGGGGGCGCGGGACGCGGTCGCGGACCAGGTGATCGAGACGCTCGCGGAGCTGGGCGCCGCGGCACAGGCGGCACCCCTGCTGCGCGCCCTGCTCCGCACCCGGCACGCGGCCGCGGCGGCGGGCGCGCTGTGGTCGGCCGACGGGGACGCCTCCACCGTACTGCCCGTGCTGCTGCGGGAGTTGGGCCGGCCGGAGCCGGACGCCCGGCGCGACGCCGTACGGCACCTGGCGCGGCTGGGCCCTGCCGCGCGTGCGGCGCTGCCCGAGCTGCGCCGGCTCGCCGGGGAGGGCCCGGTGCGGGAGCGCGTACCGGCCGCGTGCGCGCTGTGGCACATCGCCGGGGACCCGGACCCGGTCCTGCCCGTCTTCCGGACGGCGTGGGCCTCGGACCCCCGCACCCGCGTCCCCGTCGCCCGCTGCCTGACCGACATGGGCCCCGCCGCCGCGCCCCTGCACGACCTGCTCACCACCGAACTGACCCAGCCCCGCCGCCACACGGCCCGGCAGAGCGCCTACGGCCCGCATGACATCCCGGACGACGAGGAGCTTCTGCGGATGTGCCGGGAGGTGTTGGCGGGAATGTAGGCAGGGGGTGGGCGGGAGGGGAGGGCTTGGGGCGCGGGGCGGGTCGGGGCGGGAGCGGCCCGCCGACGCTCCGAACCACGACCGCCCGCCCGGGGTGCCCCGCCCCGGTCGGGCCGGGGCAGGTCAGGTCAGGTCAGGTCAGGTCAGACCATCCGCCCCCACTGCGGGCCGAGCCGTGACCACTCGGTGTCCCAGGCGGCCAGGCGGCGGCGTTCCAGTCGGCCGCGTACGGCCAGGCCGGCGACGCAGGGGACGGAGCCGGCGCTCACGCCGACCAGGAGGCCTATGAGGGTGGCCCGGAAGGCGGCCTCGGAGGCGGTGGTGGGGCGGGAGACGAGGTGCCCCTGCGGGTCGGTCCAGACGGTGACCGGCGTACCCGGCTTGCTGCCGGGCTCCACACGGACCTGGCCGGTGTGGGTGGAGCCGTCGGGTGCCGTCCAGCGGACCTCGGCCCAGACCCGCTCGCCGGCGGAGGCATGGCTGCCGTAGGCGGGTGACGACCCTGCCACCTGGTCGACGACCCGGGCCACGGCGGGCCGCCAGGTGGCCCGCTCCCGGGCGAGTCCCTGCTCCACCGAGCCGGCCGCCGCGAGGCCGGCCAGCACTCCGGCCAGGACGGTCAGCAGACAGGCACCGAGCACCACCCAGGCCTCCAGCACGTCGGCCCGGCGTTTGAGCGGGTTGCGCCGCCAGCGCCACAGCCACACCTTCGGACCACGGAACGCCTTCAAAGGCATCCTCCTCACGAGCGCACCGACCGGCCGGACCGCCCTCCCATACGGGGGAGATCGCTCCGTTGCTCACGACGAGCCGTCTCCCCGACGGTCGCACGAGACGCCCCTCTCGCGCAGGCGCATCCCGGAACGCGACCGGCCCGGCTTCCCAGCGGACCCACGACACAGGCCGTGACCTGCACGGACACGCACTCCGAGGGTGAGTGTCAGTGGTGGGGTGCAGACTGGCCGGTATCCGACGACGGCGACGACAGCCACGACGGCCAAGACGGCTGCGACAGCCACGACGACTACGACGACTACCTGGACAACGGCGTCCGGAGGTGATCGGCATGACCGAGGTTCTGCTGGCGGTGGGCACGCGCAAAGGCCTGTTCATCGCGCGGCGGCGGGGCGACGGCCCCTGGGAGTTCGACGAGAGCCCGTATTTCAACGCGCAGGCCGTCTACTCGGTCGCGATCGACACCCGTGGTGTCCGCCCCCGGCTGCTGGCGGGCGGCGACAGCACGCACTGGGGGCCGTCGGTGTTCCACTCCGACGACCTCGGCCGCACCTGGACCGAACCGGCCCGGCCCGCCGTGAAGTTCCCGAAGGACACCGGCGCCTCCCTGGAGCGCGTCTGGCAGCTGCATCCGGCCGAGGCCGAGCCCGACGTGGTGTACGCGGGCACAGAACCGGCCGCGCTGTACCGCTCGGAGGACCGCGGTGAGAGCTTCGAGCTGGTCCGCCCGTTGTGGGAGCACCCGACCCGTTCGCAGTGGGTGCCCGGCGGGGGCGGCGAGGGCCTGCACACGGTGCTCACCGACGGGCGCGATCCGCGGGCGGTGACGGTGGCCGTCTCCACGGCGGGCGTGTTCCGCACGAGGGACGGCGGGGCGAGCTGGTCGCCGTCCAACTCCGGGGTGTCCGCGGTGTTCCTGCCGGATCCGAACCCGGAGTTCGGCCAGTGCGTGCACAAGGTCGCCAGGGACGCGGCCGACCCGGACCGGCTGTATCTGCAGAACCACTGGGGGGTGTACCGCAGCGACGACGCGGGCGCGCACTGGACCGACATCGGAGCGGACCTGCCGACCACGTTCGGCTTCGCGGTGGCCGCGCACCCGCACCGGGGCGGCACGGCGTACACCTTCCCGATCAACGCCGACGCCGACCGGGTGCCCGCCGGGCACCGCTGCCGGGTCTTCCGCACCACGGACGCGGGCCGCACCTGGGAGCCGCTGTCGGCGGGGCTGCCCGGGGAGGACCACTACGGCACGGTCCTGCGGGACGCGCTGTGCACCGACGACCGCGACCCGGCCGGCGTGTACTTCGGCAACCGCAACGGCGAGGTGTTCGCGTCGGCCGACGACGGCGACAGCTGGCAGCAGCTGGCCGCGCATCTGCCGGACGTGCTGTGCGTGCGCGCGGCGGTGGTCGGCTGAGAGACGCCTGGGGGGGCGCGGGGCGTCCGCGCCGGGCTCGGGCCATCGGTTGATCACCGGGCCGTGTACGGCAGTAGGGTGACGGCCGTGGCACCACGACCCTTGCATGAAATCGTCGAACCGGGCTGGGCGAAGGCCCTGGAACCGGTGGCCGGACGGATCGCCGAGATGGGCGACTTCCTGCGCGCGGAGATCGCCGCCGGACGCACGTACCTCCCTGCCGGACCCCACGTCCTGCGGGCCTTCCAGCAACCCTTCGACGAGGTGAGGGTCCTGATCGTCGGTCAGGACCCGTATCCCACCCCGGGGCACGCGGTGGGCCTGTCGTTCTCGGTGGCGCCCGAGGTGCGCCCGCTGCCGCCCAGCCTGATCAACATCTTCCGTGAGCTGAACACCGACCTGGGACTGCCCCAGCCGTCCAACGGCGACCTCACGCCGTGGACGAAGCAGGGGGTGCTGCTGCTCAACAGGGCGCTGACCGTGGCCCCGCGCCGCCCGGGCGCCCACCGCGACAAGGGCTGGGAGGAGGTGACCGAGCAGGCGATCCGGGCCCTGGCGGCGCGCGGCAAGCCGCTGGTCTCCATCCTCTGGGGCCGGGAGGCCCGCAATCTGCGTCCGCTGCTCGGCCGCCTGCCGGTGGTGGAGTCCTCGCATCCCTCGCCCAGGTCGGCCGACTACGGCTTCTTCGGCTCGCGCCCCTTCAGCCGGGCCAACGACCTGCTGGTCCAGCAGGGCGGGCAGCCGGTGGACTGGCGACTGCCGTGACCGTCACCGGCTGTCCGGCGGTGGACTCCTGAGGCTCCGGTCTCCGGAGAACCGCCGGCATGCCGGGCCGGTCTCCCGCCGGACGGAGGACCGCTGCCCGCTCACCCTGCCGGGTGAACCGGCGGCGCTCCCTGCCCTGTTCCGGCGGGCGGCGATCGAGACCCTCAAAAGCGGATTGTTCACCCTTGCGTCCCCTTTGTCATCCCATGTTCCCGGCACGTGCCCGGATCATGTGTTTCCACCGCGCAACTCATAGACAAAAGCGGACGGATACCGCTCACCTGCACCCTCCCCGAACGGCGGAGGCGGGGAAGCCAGTAACATGCGGCGCCATGAGCTCCCCCACTGGACCCGAGTCCGGCCTGCCCGTACGAATGCCGCGACCCCGCCAGCCCGGACGGCACCGCCGCCCGGAACCGCTGGTGGCTCCCGAGGGCGCGCCCGCGCTCGTCCTCGCGGTGCCCGGTGTGCCCAGCACCACCACGCGCAGCCTCGCCGAGGAGGTCGTGAGCATCGCCCGCTCCGAGCTGCCCGGTCTCGACGCCCGGATCGGGTACCTGGACGGGGACGACTCCGAGTTCCCGGCGCTCCGTTCCGTGCTGGCCCGTGCCGCCGAGGAGCGCACCGCCCGGTACGAGCAGGCCGTCGCCGCCGGGGTCGAGGGGATCAAGGAGCCCGACGGCCCGGTCGCGGTCGTCGTCCCGCTGCTGGCCGGTCCGGACAGCTCGCTGCTGCGTCAGATCCGTCAGTCCGTGATGGACAGCCGGGTCGCCGCCGAGCTGACCGACGTCCTCGGCCCGCACCCGCTGCTCGCCGAGGCGCTGCACGTGCGGCTGTCCGAGGCGGGCCTGGCCCGCGCCGACCGCGCGCGGCTGTTCACCGTGGCCACGGCCGCGGACGGCATCATCCTGGCCTCCGTGGGCGGCGAGGAGGCCGTGCAGGCGGCCGGGATCACCGGCATGCTGCTCGCCGCCCGCCTGGCCGTGCCGGTGATGGCCGCGGCCCTGGACCAGGAGGGATCCATCGCCTCCGTGGCCGAGCAGCTGCGGTCCTCGGGCTCGCAGCAGCTGGCCCTGGCGCCGTACCTGATCGGCCCGGAGATCGACCCGGCGCTGCTGGCCGCGGCGGCGGAGGAGGCGGGCTGCTCCACGGCCGAGGCGCTCGGCGCGTACCCGGCGATCGGCAAGCTCGCGCTCGCCAAGTACACGACGGCGCTGGGCATCTCCCCGCAGCAGCCGCAGGGCGCACCGGTCCGCTGACGCCCGCAGCCGCCCGGCGTCCGACCTCCGGCGTCCGGCGTCCGGCGTCCGCACGACACAGGGCCCGCTCCCGTCCCGGGGCGGGCCCTTCGCCTTGTCCGGGGGCCGCACCGCGCAGCCCCCGGGGAGTCTTCCGCGGGAAGCCGCACCCGGCCCGGCAGCCGCGCCCGGCGGAGCCCCCGGCAAGCCTCCCCAGAGCTGCCGTTCCCAGGCGGCCGCACCGGGGCAGCCCCCCCTTCCGCGGTCAGCCGAAGACGACGCAGGAGGCCGCGGCGACCCGTACGGAACCGTCGTAGCGGGGCATGCCCGTCGTCTCGTCCACGGCGAACCAGGTCACGTCGCCGGAGCGTTCGTTGGCCGCGTAGAGGAAGCCGTCGTGGTGGGCCAGCGCGCGCGGCCAGTGCCCGCCGCAGGGCACGGTGCCGGTGAGCCGGAGCCCGCCCGCCTCGACGGCGAGAACCGAGAGCACGTCCTCGCCACGGGTGGCGGTCCACACGAAGCGGCCGTCGGGTGAGACGACGATCCCCGAGGGGTAGGCGTCGCCGGCCGGTGCGCCGGGCAGCACGGGAACCTCGGTGAGCGGCTTGAGCGAGCCGCCCGCGGCGTCCCAGCGGCACACCGTGACCGTGGGGGTCAGCTCGTTGACCACGTAGGCGTGGGCGCCATCGGGGTGGAAGGCCAGGTGGCGCGGGCCGGAGCCGGGGCGCAGGGCGATCTCGCGGTGCAGGGCGGGGCCGCCGCCCTCGAGGGTGCACACCCGCACCGAGTCCGTGCCCAGGTCCACGCTGACCGCCCACCGGCCGCTGGGGTCGGCCTGCACCTGGTGGGCGTGCGGGCCGCGCTGTCGCCGGTCGTGCGGGCCGGAGCCGGTGTGCTGGAGCCGTCCGGAGGGCGCGCCGGCGAGGCGGCCGTCCGGCCGTAGGGGGACGGCGGTGACGCTGCCGCAGCCGTAGTTGGCGGTCAGTACATGTCCGGCGTACAGGCCGAGGTGGGTGGGGCTGCTGCCGGCCACCGGGACGGGCGCACCGGCGGGTTCGGGCCGGTCACCGGTGACGCGGTAGGCGGCCACGGCGCCCTCGGCGGTCTCGCTGACCGCGTAGAGGGTGTGGCCGTCCGGCGAGAGGGCCAGGTAGGAGGGGTCGGGTAAGTCCTGCACGGCGGTGCGGAGGGTGAGGGCGCCGGTGTCCGGGGCGACCTCCGCGGTCACCAGTCCGGGGCCGCCCGCCGCCGTGAACGATCCGATGAAGGCCCGGCGCCTGCCTGCCCTGCCGTCCTGTGCCACCGCTGTCCCCTCTCGGTCGAGCCGCCCGTGGAGCCGGTCCGGGGCCGACGGTAGCAGTCGGCCGACGGCGGCGGTCTAGACCAAGAGGGGGACGGCTCGGACGGTTCGTCAGGGAACGGGCGCGTTTCCTTCCCGGCGTGTGCCGCTCCCGTCCGCCCCTCCGCTCAGGCGCCCACCAGCCGCGAGCCCGACGGCGTCCGGAGCGGTTCCGCGAGGTCGGCGAGGGCGCGTTCCAAGCCGTGCAGATGGGCGAGCGCGGGTTCGGCGGGCGGTTCCGCGGGGCGCTGGAAGGGTTCCGCGCGGCCCGCGGTGAGGGCCTCGACGGCGGTCTCCACGCGCCAGCAGGCGGCGGCGAGGCGGGCGTCGTGGGAGGCCTCGGGGTCGGCGGCGACCGCGACCAGGCCGCGGACCTCGCGGGCGCACTCGTCGAGCAGCTCCAGGACCCGGCGGGCCCGCGCCTTGCGCGCCGGCATGGGGTTCAGCGGGTGCACCAGCGGGGCCACCGACAGCCGGACCCGGCCGAGCAGCTGCTCCAGTTCGGCCACGCGCGGCGCCGGGTCGGCGGTGGCGGAGCCGGCCAGGCGGGCGGCGGCCTCGGCCGTGCAGGCGTGCACGCAGCGCAGGGCTCGCTGGATCCAGGCGTCGGTGGTGGCGTGCGTGGTGACCGGCAGCACGAAGAGGACGGCGAGGGCGGCGCCGAGCGCCCCGACGCCGGTCTCGGCGAGCCGCAGCGCGAGCAGTCCGGGACTGAGGACGCCGAGGAGGCCGTAGAGCAGTTCGGCGAGCAGGGTGACGCAGAGCATCATCCAGGTGTAGGAGACGGCGGCCGTGTAGAAGATGCCGAAGACGGCGACCGCGACGAGGACGGCCGTCGGCACGGGCGCGCCGTGGACGGGGACGGCGACGAGGAAGCCCAGGCAGATGCCGATCACGGTGCCGAGGACCCGGCGGAAGCCGCGGACCAGCGTCTCGCCGCGCGAGGCGGTGTTGACGAAGATCCACCAGGTGGCGCCGACGGCCCAGTACCAGCGCTGTCCCGACACCAGCTGGCCCACGACGAGCGCGAACCCTGCGCCCGCGGTGGCCTGGACCGCCTGCCGGGTGGTCACGCGCAGCAGCCCGGTCCCGGCGGGCGGGGCGGGCGCGGCGGGCGGGGGCAGCCGGCGCTCGTAGCACCACAGGCCGAACCGGACGACAGCCGCGGTGAGCACGGAGAGCAGCACGGCGGCGTACAGCTCGGGCAGTCGGTCCGCGGTGGCGTGCAGGAACTGGGCCACGAAGAAGGTCATGAAGGCGAAGACGCCGAGGCTGTGCCCGCGCGGGCCCCATCGGCGGGCGTAGACACCGGCGCCGACGACGGCCAGGAAGGTGAGGTCGCGGGCGACGGGGTGGGCGTGCAGCTCGGCCGCGACGGCCAGCACGGGCAGGCCCACCGCGGGCAGCAGGGCGGTGGTGACCGCCTGCCCGCGCACGGTCGGGTCGGTGACGGTGAACAGGGCGAGCAGCGCGGCGAGGCCGCCGGTGACCGCACCGGCTAGGGAGTGTCCGGCGAGTGCGCAGACCACGACCGCCAGCCCGATGCCGAGGACGGCCCGCGCGGCGAAACGCAACCGCGCCCGCCCTGGGTCCGGAGCCACGAACATCCTCTTCAGCACTGCTGCCCTCCCCTGGGTACACGGGTGCACCGGCACAGAAAAGGCGCCGCGGGGATCCGCAGCGCCATCGACACGTCCATGAGAGCATCACCGAGGTCACTGGCTCAAGTGTGCCCGGAATCACTGGTCCATTGGCACAGCGTCGACGGGACACCGACAGTCGCCGGAATGCCAACGGACCAGGTCGGACGGCCGACCCCCCTCGGGAGTGGCTGAGCCATTGGTACAGTCGTCCATCATGGCCGTGGACGAACTCGACACCCGCATCCTGCGACTGCTCCTGGAGCAGCCGCGCACCAGCGTGCGCGAGTACGCGCGCATCCTCGGGGTGGCCCGCGGCACGCTCCAGGCCCGGCTGGACCGGATGGAGCGGGACGGCGTGATCACCGGCACGGGCCCCTCCCTCTCCCCCGCCGCGCTGGGACATCCGGTACTGGCGTTCGTGCACATCGAGGTCACCCAGGGCCACCTGGACGACGTGGGGGACGCGCTGGCCGCCGTACCGGAGATCGTGGAGGCCTTCTCGATCACCGGCGGCGGGGACCTGCTCGCGCGGGTGGTGGGCCGGGACAACGCGCACCTGGAGGACGTGATCCAGAAGCTGATCAGCCTTCCGGGCGTGGTGCGCACCCGCACCGAGGTGGCGCTGCGCGAGCGCGTCCCGTACCGGCTGCTGCCCCTGGTGGAGTCGGTCGGCCGGGCGGCGCGCGCCTGACGCTTGGCATCCTGGACGCCATGAGCGATCTCGGCACCCTCTCGGTCATCTTCGATCTCGACGGAACGCTGGTGGACAGCGAACCGAACTACTACGAGGCGAGCCGACAGGTCCTGGCCGAGCACGGTGTGCCCGGGTTCACCTGGGAGGACCACGAGGGCTACGTCGGCATCAGCACCCGGGAGGCGGTGGCGATCTGGCGGGAGCGCTACGGCCTGCGCGCCCCGGCGGCGGAGCTGCTGGCCGCGACGAACCGCCGCTACCTGGAGCTGGCCCGCGCCCGCACGCGCGCGTACCCCGAGATGCGGGCGTTCGTGGAGCTGCTGGCCGCCGAGAACGTTCCGATGGCGGTGGCCTCGGGCTCCTCCCCGGAGGCCATCGAGGCGATTCTGACGGGTACCGGTCTGGCCGCCCACCTCGGCACGGTGGTCTCGGCCGACGAGGTGCCCCGCGGCAAGCCCGCCCCGGACGTCTTCCTGGAGGCGGCCCGCCGGCTCGGCGCGGACCCGGCCGACTGCGTGGTCCTGGAGGACGCGGCCCCCGGCGCGGCCGCCGCCCACGCGGCCGGCATGCGGTGCGTGGCGGTGCCGTACGTGCCCGGCCAGGCCGACGCCCCCGAGTTCACCACCGCGTCGCTGCTGCTGCGGGGCGGGCAGGCGGAGTTCACGGCGCGGTCGGCGTACGCGTGGCTGCGGGACGCGTCCCGCTGAGCAACTCCCTTACCAGGAGCACATGGCCCCGCCCCCGGCGGCGCCGCGGCGGCCGCAGCGAACCCCGGGTGGTGTTCGGCGGCCTGGACTCCGGCGTCGCCAACCCGGCCCGCCCGGACGGGACGACACTGCTCGACGCGGTGTGGGCGGGTGCACCCTTCCGGAGCAAGGGGGCGCTGGTCACCCGGGTGGGGAAGATCGTGGACGCCTGGGTGGCCGAGGGGCGGCTCGGGCGTGCGGCGGGTGACGCGGTGGTGCGTACGGCACGGCGGGCGTCCTACGCCGAGTGAGCGGCGCCCCCGCGGCGTGGAGGCGCGGTCCGGCGGGTGACGGTGCCGCACCGTTCCGGCGGGTGACGCCCGGTGGCTCGCGTGGCGGGGGGAGCCGTGACTGCATAGCGTGACCCCATGAGCACAGTCCAGGCCCCACCCGCGCCCGACGCGCGGCGGTGGAAGGCGCTCGGGGTCTGTCTGGCGGCGGGATTCATCTCGCTCCTCGACACCTCGATCGTGAACGTCGCGCTGCCCTCGCTGGAGCGCGGGCTGGGGGCCTCGGAGGCGGTCCAGTCATGGGTGGTCTCCGGGTACGCCCTCACCTTCGGACTCGCGCTGGTCCCGGCGGGCCGGCTGGGCGACATGCGCGGCCGGCGCCAGGCCTTCCTGATCGGGCTCGTCCTGTTCACGGTGGCCTCGCTGGCGTGCGGGCTCGCCTCCGGTCCCGGCTGGCTGGTGGTGTTCCGGCTGATCCAGGGGACGGCGGCGGGCATGGTCGCGCCGCAGACGTCAGGACTGATCCAGCAGATGTTCCAGGGGGCCGAGCGGGCCAAGGCGTTCGGTGTGCTCGGCACGGTCATCGGGGTGTCGACGGCGACGGGCCCCCTCGCGGGCGGCCTGCTGATCGACGCCGTCGGCACCGACGACGGCTGGCGCTGGGTGTTCTTCGTCAATCTGCCGATCGGCGTGGCCGCGCTCGTCGCGGGGATCCGGCTGCTGCCCCGGTACCCGGCGGCGGGCAGGCGCGAGGAGTTCGACCTGTTCGGGGTGCTGCTCCTCGGCTCGGGCGTGTTCGCACTCATGCTGCCCCTGGTGCAGGAGCAGCAGTGGCCCGGACGGGAGAAGTGGGCGCTGGTGCCGGTGGCCCTGGCGCTGCTGGGCGCGTTCTGGGCGTGGGAGAAACGGATGGGGCTGCTGGGGCGCGCTCCGCTGGTGGACCTGGGCCTGTTCTCCCTGCGCTCCTTCACGCTCGGCGCGCTGATCAGCCTCACCTACTTCGCGGGCTTCACCACGGTCTTCTTCCTCTACGCCCTGTACCTGCAGAACGGCGTCGGCTACAGCGCGCTGGCCTCGGGACTCACCGTCCTGCCCTTCGCGGCGGCCTCGGCGGTCGGGGCCGCCCTCGGGGGCCGGCTGGTGGTGCGCTGCGGCCGCAAGCTGGTCGTCATCGGGCTCGCGGGGGTGGCGCTGGGGCTGCTCGGGGTGATGGCGGCGGTGGAGCTGGTCCCCGGACCGAACGTGGGGTGGGCGTCGGCGCTGCCGCTGCTCGTCGGCGGTATCGGGTCCGGCCTGACGGTCTCCCCGAACACCACCCTCACCCTCACCCGGGTACCGGTCCACCGCGCGGGCGCGGCCGGGGGCGTGCTGCAGACCGGCCAGCGGGTCGGCTCGGCGGCCGGTATCGCGGTGGTGGGCTCGGTGTACTTCGCCCACCTCGCCAACCACGGCCGCACCGACACGGCGATGCAGCTCGGGCTGCTCTCCGCGGTGGGCATCATCGTGGTCGCGCTCGTCCTGGCCTTCGCCGACCTGCGGGAGCGGCAGGTGCGTCCGGAGCCCGAGAGGGCCGCCGAGGCGGTCGGGCGCGGTGCGGGAGAGGGCGGCGCCGAGGAGGCGGTGCGGCCGGGAGCCTGAGGGTCCGGGCGCGGGTCCGCCGACGTGCCCCCGCCGGGCGGGCTCACGACCTCCGGCGCGGTTTTCCCCGCTGGGCGGGCTTGGCGGACTTGCCGCCGCCCGTGCGGGCGCGTGCCGTGCGGCCGGCCGGTTTCCCGGACGCCTTGCCCTGCGACTTCGCCGCCGGCTTGCCCTGCGACGTGCCCTGCGTCTTGGTCTGCGACGGCTTGGCCGGTGCGGGCGCCGCGGTACGCCCCCGGGTGCTGTTGACCGTGCGTCCGCGGACGATGCCGATGAAGTCCTCCACCAGATCGGTGGTGGCCTCCTCCGGCCAGGACAGGGCGACGCTCGACTGGGGCGCGTCGACGACCGGGCGGTAGGTGAGGTCCCGGCGGTGGTGCAGGCGGGCCAGGGACTGCGGGACGATCAGCAGGCCGACGTTCGCCGCCACCAGCTCGACGGCGTCCGCGGTGGTGGCGGGCCGCTCGAAGGCCGGTTCGCCCGGCGGGGCCTCCCAGTCGAAGACGTCGTCCAGGGGGTGGAAGAGCACCTCGTCGGCGAGGTCGGCCAGCGTGACCTCCTCCGCCGCCGTGATCAGGTGGTCCTTGGGGACGACCACCACGGTGGTCTCGGTGTACAGCGGGATCGCGCTGAAGACCGTACGGTCGACCGGCAGCCGCACGAGGCCCGCGTCGGCCTCCCCCGCGCGCAGCACCTCGGGCGCCTCGGCGGCTGGGACCTGGACGAGGGTGAGCGGGATGCCGGGCAGGCGCTCGTTCCAGGTCTTCACCCACTTGGCGGGCGTCACCCCGGGAACGTACGCGAGCCGGAACGACGGTGAATCCTCCGAGCCTGTCACCAGGCCAGGTTACCGGCCGCCGCCGGGGCCCTCCGCCACCGGCCGTGGTCGGTCCCGCGGCACACGGCCGATACCCTTGACGTCATGAAGTCGCAGCAGAGCACCCAGACGATGAAGCCCGCGACCGCGGCGAAGAAGCTGGGTGTGTACCTCCCCGCCACTCCCGCCTCCTTCCAGGAGGGTGTGGTTTCGCGCGCCGAGCTGAACGAGCTGCAGTCCAACCCGCCGGAGTGGCTGCGCGAGCTGCGGGCCAACGGTCCCCACCCGCGTCCGGTGGTGGCCGCCAAGCTGGGCGTGTCCATCGCCGGCCTCGCCCGGGCGGGGGTCACCGAGGCGCTGACCACCGAGCAGATCGAGGCGCTCAAGCAGGAACAGCCCGAGTGGCTGGAGAAGGAGCGCGCCACCCAGGCCGAGGTCCGCAAGGAGGCCGTGCGGCTGAAGAACCTGAAGAAGGAGAAGGAGAGCGGCGCCGAGCGCGGCTGATCCTTCGGCGCTCTCCCCACGCCCTCCGGCTCCGCCCGGGGGGCGTCGTCGCTTCTCCGGCGGCTCCGCCGAGCGGTGGTCCGCGGCGAGGCCGAGCGGGGATCCGTGGAGATGGCCGAGTGGTGAACCATGGAGAGGGTCCACTCGATGATCCGTGGAAAGGGTCCAGCGGACGTCCGTGGAGCGGGAGCGGATCCAGTGCGTCCATGGAGACGCCCCAGCGGTGATCCGGGCGGAGGCGTGTCCGGCGACGCCCGGCGGGCCGCCGTTCCCCCGTGCCGGCGGCCCGTCGGGCGCGGTGCGTCCCGGCAGGCCGGTGTCGCCGGTTGAAGTGTGCGGCAGCGGGGGACCGCGGGGGTATGCGTACAAGTACGTACGCCGACGGGGGAGGACGGGTACGCGAGGCAACCGGAGGAACTCGTGCGGCTGGACAAGGCCTACGAGCGCATGACGGCCGTCGCCGTGGCGGCGCTGCACGAACGGGAGCCCGAGCGGCTGTGGCCGCTGCTGGCCGGCACGCTGGCCGAGGTGTGCGGCGGTGAGGCGGTCATCCACAAGCTGGACGACTGGAGCGAGAGCCGGGGCACACTGGGCACGGTGCCCGACGCGGCCGCCGCGGAGCTGGGCCACCTCGGGGACGCCGACCTGGGCCTGCTGCGCGCGGGGTATCCCTTCGCCGGTCACTACGGGCCCGGGACCGATCGCACGCCGGTCACCGCGCTCCGGGCGGTGGGCCGTACCTGGCCGGGCAGCCCGACGGCCCGCCTGCTCCGCGAGGTGCTGGACGTCGACCACGCGCTGGGCGTGCCGCTTCCGGGGAGCGCCGAACCGATCACCGGATGTCTGGTGTACCGCGCCGGTGCGGACTTCACCGACGACCAGGTGGTGACGGCCGAGCGCGCCCAGCCGCTGCTGGCCGCGGTCGAGCGGCAGCGCCGCCTGCTGGAGGAGTGGCGGCGGGCGCTCGGTCCGGCCGGGGCCGCGGACCAGCGGGCGGCGGACTGCGCGCTGACCCCGCGCGAGACCGCCGTCCTGCTGCTGCTCACCGACGCGCTCACCGCCGACGCGATCGGCCGCCGCCTCGGCATCTCGGTCCGCACGGTGCACAAGCACGTCGAGAACATCTACCGCAAGCTGGGCACCCGCGACCGCGTCGGTACGGTGCTGCGCGCCCAGCGCCTCGGCCTGGTGCCGACCCCGGGTCCGGTCGAGGCGGCGTGGGCCGGTTCTGCGTGAACCCTTCGATGGCCGTAGCCGGGTCCGGTCGAGACGGCGTGGACCGCACTGCGTGAACCCTTCGGCGGCCGTCCCGGCCCGCGCGGATCAGCCCAGGAAGCTCAGCCGCACCCGGCGGTCGGGATTGTCCTTGTTGGTGTCCACCAGGCACACCGACTGCCAGGTGCCCAGCTCCAGGCGTCCGCCGATCACCGGGAGGGTCGCGTGCGGCGGGACGATGGCGGGCAGGACGTGGTCGCGGCCGTGCCCGGGGCTGCCGTGCCGGTGCTGCCAGCGGTCGTCGGCGGGGAGCAGCGTGTGCAGCGCCGCGAGGAGGTCGTCGTCGCTGCCGGCGCCCGTCTCGATGACGGCGATGCCGGCGGTGGCGTGCGGGACGAAGATGTTGAGCAGACCGTCGCGGCCGGCCGCCGCCTCCCGCAGGAAGTCCTCGCAGTCGGTGGTGAGGTCGACGACGCGTTCCCGGGTACCGGTGGAGACGTGCAGCATGCGTGTGGTGAAGGCATCGGACATGCCCCCATCCTGACCCATACGCCGGTTTCCACACCCCGTGGCGTCCGCGTTGTCCGATACCGGTGGTCCATCCAACGAGACACCGTTGACCAGCGCGCTTCCATCTCGCTAGGTTCGGCCGCATGTTGCGTTCAGCCCTGCTCACCACGCGCGGTCACATCGACCTGCTGCGGGTGACCTCCGCCGCGTGTCGCCGCGGCTGCTGACGCCCTTCTCCCCCTTCTGTTCCTCCCTCCACGGGTCCCGCCGGTTCCTCTTCGCGGGCTCTTCCGGTTTCCCTTCGCGGGTTCTTCCGGCCCACCCGTACGTCCCCTCTTGCCCTCTCCTGTGCCGTTCGTTGAACCAGGCATGACATAGCGGGAGCAGTCATGAGCATCAGCCATGCCCCACCCAATCCCCCTGCACCGGATGTTTCCGGCATATCCGAGCAAGCTCCACGCACCTCACCCGAGCCCACACCCCCCGGCCTCCAGCGCCTCACCCCCGCCTCCGCCTCCGCCCGCCGCGTCCGCATCCCCCGCTGGCTGCGCCGGACCACCGGCCCGCTCCTGCTCCTGGCCCTGTGGCAACTCCTCAGCGGCACCGGCGTGCTGGCGGCCGACGTCCTCGCCTCGCCGGGCCGGATCGCGCAGGTCGGCTGGGATCTGATCGCCGACGGCTCGCTGCCGTCGGCCATGGGGACCTCGCTCCGGCGCGTCGCTCTCGGACTGCTCTTCGGCACGCTGACCGGCACCGGGCTCGCCCTTCTCTCGGGGCTGTTCCGGGTCGGCGAGGACCTGGTGGACGCGCCGGTGCAGATGCTGCGGACCGTCCCGTTCGTGGGACTCATCCCGCTGTTCATCATCTGGTTCGGGATCGGCGAGGCCCCGAAGATCGCGATCATCACCCTCGGAGTGACCTTCCCGCTCTACCTCAACGTCTACGCCGGCATCCGCGGCGTGGACGCGCAACTCGTCGAGGCCGGTGAGTCGTTGGGGCTGTCCCGGTGGGGGCTGGTCCGGCATGTGGTGCTGCCGGGCGCGCTGCCCGGGGCGTTGACCGGGCTGCGGTACTCGCTCGGCATCGCCTGGCTCGCGCTGGTCTTCGCCGAGCAGGTCAACGCCGACGCCGGTATCGGCTTCCTGATGGTGCAGGCGCGGGACTTCCTGCGGACCGACGTGATCGTGGTCTGCCTGATCGTGTACGCCTTCCTCGGCCTGCTCGCCGATTTCATCGTCCGCTCCCTCGAAAGGCTGTTGCTGCAATGGCGACCGACGTTCACCGGCCGGTGACCGGCCCCGCGGTCCGTGTCGAGGGGCTGACCCGCTCCTTCGACGGCCGGGCGGTCATCGACGACCTCCGGCTCGACATCGCGCCCGGCGAGTTCGTGGCCCTGCTCGGGCGCAGCGGCTGCGGCAAGTCGACCCTGCTGCGCATCCTCGCGGGACTGGACCGGGACATCGAGGGCACGGCCCTGGTCCCGCGCCGCCGGGCCGTCGCCTTCCAGGCACCCCGGCTCATGCCGTGGAAGAAGGTGTGGCGCAATGTGCTGCTGGGGCTGCCGGGCAGGCCGGAACGGGCCCGCGCGGAGCGGGCGTTGGAGGAGGTGGGTCTCGGGCACCGCGTCGACGTCTGGCCGAGGACCCTCTCCGGCGGCGAGGCCCAGCGCGCCGCCCTCGCCCGGGCGCTGGTCCGCGAGCCCGATCTGCTGCTGCTGGACGAGCCGTTCGGCGCGCTCGACGCCCTGACCCGGATCAGGGCCCAGCGCCTGGTCGGGGAGCTGTGGCAGCGGCGGGGCTGCGCGGTGCTGCTGGTCACGCACGACGTCGAGGAAGCGGTGCTGCTCGCCGACCGCGTCCTGGTGATGGACGGCGGCCGGATCGCCCACGAACAGCCCGTCGGCCTGGACCGGCCGCGCGAGATCACCGACCCCCGGTTCGCCGCCCTGCGCGCCCGGCTGCTCGAACGGCTCGGCGTCGACACCGCCGCCGCAGCCGCCTGAACACCCGCCTTCGAAACCGAACGGAACCTTATGCGACGACGCCTCGTCCCCGCCGCGCTGCTCCTGCCCTTCGCCCTCCTGCTCACCGCCTGCGGCGGGAGTTCCTCCGCCCGCACCGGCACCGACGGCACGGGCTCGGTCACCCTCGACGTCGGTGACCAGAAGGGCGGTTCGGAGGCCATCCTGCGCGCCGCCGGAGAGCTGAAGGACCTGCACTACAAGATCAGGTGGTCGACCTTCACCTCCGGCCCGCCGCTGCTGGAGGCCGTCAACGCGCGCGCCGTCGACATCGGCGGGGTCGGCAACACCCCGCCCGTCTTCGCGGCCGGCGCCGGCTCGAAGATCACCGTGGTGGCCGCCTGGCACGGTACCTCCAGGGGCGACACCGTCCTCGTGCCGAACGGCTCCAAGCTGACCAGGCCTCAGCAGCTCAAGGGCAGGTCCGTGGCGGTGGCACAGGGTTCCTCCGCGCACTACCAGCTGGTCGCCTCGCTCAAGGCGGCCGGGCTGACCCTGTCCGACGTCAAGGTCAGGTACCTGCAGCCGGCCGACGCGCTCGCCGCGTTCACCTCCGGCAAGGTCGACGCGTGGGCGGTCTGGGACCCGTACACCTCGCAGATCCTCCAGGCCCGGCAGGGCCGGGTGCTCACCACGGGCGACGGCATCACCAACGGCCTCACCTTCCAGGTCGCCGCACCCGCCGCGCTGAAGGACCCGAAGAAGGCCGCCGCCGTCAAGGACTACCTGGCGCGGCTGCGACGGGCCACCTCCTGGGTCCACGACCACCAGGAGGAGTGGGCGAAGGTGTGGGCGAAGGACACCGGGCTGCCGTACGAGGTGGCTCTGGCCTCCGTGAAGCGCACGAACGCCAGCCGTGTCCCGGTCGCCGTCGACAGCGCGCTGGTGGCCTCGGAGCAGCAGATCGCCGACACGTTCAGCGAGCTGGACCTCATCCCGGGAAAGGTGGACTTCGCGGACTTCGTGGACCGGCGCTACAACGGCGGCCTGCCGCCCTCGACGACCCCCGCCAAGGAGTGAGCGGCCGGGAAGATCCGCACACGACTCCTTGTTGGTTGAGACGTGAACGAAGTCCGTGAGGTCGAGGTCGTCGTCATCGGTGCCGGTCAGGCAGGTCTGGCCGCCGCCTACCACCTGCGGCGCACCGGCTTCGAGCCGGACCGCGACACCGTGGTCCTCGACCACTCCCCCGGGCCGGGCGGCGCCTGGCAGTTCCGGTGGCCCTCACTGACGTTCGGCAGGGTGCACGGGATGCACGCGCTGCCCGGCATGGAGCTGACCGGCGCCGACCCGGCCCGCCCCTCGTCCGAGGTCGTCCGGGAGTACTTCGACCGGTACGAGCGCGCCTTCGACCTGCGGGTACGCCGCCCGGTGGACGTGCGCGCGGTACGGGAGGGCGCCGCGGGGCGGCTGCTCGTGGAGACGTCCGACGGCACCTGGTCGGCACGGGCGCTGATCAACGCGACCGGCACCTGGGACCGGCCGTTCTGGCCGCGGTACCCGGGCTGGGAGACCTTCCGCGGGCGCCAGTTGCACACCGCGCAGTACGCCGGCCCCGAGGAGTTCGCCGGGCAGCGGGTCGTGGTCGTGGGCGGTGGCGCCTCGGGCACCCAGCACCTGCTGGAGCTGGCCCCCTACGCCGCCGCGACCACCTGGGTCACCCGGCGGCCCCCGGTCTTCCGCGAGGGACCGTTCGACCAGGAGGCGGGCCGTGCGGCCGTCGCACGGGTGGAGGAGCGGGTGCGCCAGGGGCTGCCGCCGCGCAGTGTGGTCTCGGTCACCGGGCTGCCCCTGAACGACGCCGTCCGTCAGGGTCTCGCGGACGGGGTCCTGGACCGGCGGCCGATGTTCGACCGGATCGTCCCGGACGGCGTGGAGTGGGAGGACGGCCGGCGCGTGGCCGCCGACGTGATCCTGTGGGCGACCGGGTTCCGGGCCGCGCTCGACCACCTCGCCCCGCTGCGGCTGCGCGAGCCGGGCGGCGGCATCCGGGTGGAGGGCACCCGCGCGGTCGCCGATCCGCGGATCCACCTGGTCGGCTACGGCCCTTCGGCCAGCACCGTCGGGGCCAACCGGGCCGGGCGCGCGGCCGTCCGGGACATCAGGCGGCTGCTCGACGGGGAGCGGGCCGCCGCGTGACGTCCCGCCGGCTCAGTTGCCCGACGGCTCCGGGGAGGCCGGGGACGAGCCCAGCGGGCCACCGCTCGGCTGGGCGGCCGACGCACCCTGGTGCAGGGCGTTGAACTCGGCCACGTTCCGCAGGTGCTCGTTGTAGCTGGCGGTGAAACGGGTGTCCCCGGGCGCGACCGTGACGAAGTACAGCCAGTCGCCCGGTGTCGGGTTGAGCGCGGCGCGCATCGCGTCCTCGCCGGGGCTGTCGATCGGCGTCGGTGGCAGGCCCATGCGCTGGTAGGAGTTGTACGGGCTCTCCGTCTGGGTGTCGTTCTGGCTGGTGTCGACGGTGGTGCGGTTCAGCGCGTAGTGGAGCGTCGAGTCCATCTGCAGCGGCATTCCGCTGTTCAACCGGTTGTGGATGACCCGGGCGACCTTCCCCATGTCCGCCTTCGTCGAGGCCTCGGCCTGGACGATGCTGGCGATGGTGACGGCCTGGTAGACGTTCATCGCGTTGCGCTGGGCACCGGCCGCGACGGGCGCGCCGTTGAACTTCCTGTCCGCGGTGTCGACCATGAGCTGCAGCAGGGACTGGGGGGTCGCTCCTTTACGGACGGGATACGTCGCCGGGAAGAGATAGCCCTCCGGGTTGCCCCCGGCCTCATTCGGCAGTTTCAGACCGGCCTTGTCGAGGGACTTGCGGGTGCTGCCCGGTGGCAGTGCGAGGGCCTTGTCGATGGCGTCGTAGATCTGGTTCGCCCGCCAGCCCTCCGGGATGACCAGCAGGGCGGGCTTCGCCTGCTCGCGGCTGTCCCCCAGCGTCAGCAGCGGCACCGCCACGGCGGTGCCGGCCACGACGGCGCCGGCCACGAGGACGGCAAGCCTGCCCCGGCGCGTCAGTCGGATTCTGCTCCGTGACGGAGTGTTCGTCTGCATGCGGGCACGGTAATACGCGTATCGTCATAAACCCGGCATATGTTCAGTTTGTCGGTTGCAGTTGCGCGTCCCGGCGCACCAGGGCCGCGTACCGGCCGTCCCGCTCCAGGAGTTCCTCGTGCGTGCCGCGTTCAGCGACCCGTCCGGAGTCCAGCACCACGATCTGGTCGGCACCGCGGACGGTGGACAGGCGGTGGGCGATGGTGATCGTCGTACGGTCGGCCGACAGCGCGTCGATGGCCGCCTGGACGGCGGCTTCCGTGCGGGTGTCCAGGGCACTGGTCGCCTCGTCCAGGATGAGGACGGGCGGGTCCCGCAGGATGGTGCGGGCTATCGCCAGCCGCTGCTTCTCGCCTCCGGAGAAGCGGTGGCCGCGCTCGCCCACGACCGTGTCGTAGCCGTCGGGCAGGGCGGCTATGTGGTCGTGGATCTGCGCGGCCTTGGCCGCCGCGTGCAGTTCGTCGTCGGTGGCGTCCGGCTTGGCGAAGCGCAGGTTGTCGGCGACCGAGGCGTGGAAGAGGTACGTCTCCTGGGAGACGACGCCGACCGCGCGCGCGAGGGTGTCGAAGTCGAGGTCGCGCACGTCGACTCCGTCCAGCGTGACCCGGCCGCCGGTGACGTCGTACAGCCGGGGCACCAGATAGCCGAGCGTGGACTTTCCGGCGCCGGTCGGGCCGACGACGGCGAGGCTGCCGCCGGCGGGCACGGTGAGGTCGACGCCGTCGAGGACGGGGCCGCCCTTGTCGTCGTAGCGGAACTCGACGTCCTCGAAGCGGACTTCGCCCTTGATCCGGTCGAGGCGGACCGGCCGCTCACGCTCGGTGATGTCAACGGGCAGGTCCAGGTATTCGAAGATGCGCTGGAAGAGCGCCAGCGAGGTCTGGATCTGGACACCGGTCGCGAGCAGGCTCACGGCCGGGCGGAACAGGCCCTGCTGGAGCGAGACGAAGGCGACGATGGTGCCGAGGGAGACCTGCGGGCCGCCGAACCGGAGGGCGAGGCCGGCCGTCCAGTAGATGACGGCGGGCATCGCGGCCATGACGATCGTGATCACGGCCATGCGCCAGCGCCCGGCCATGTTCGATCTGACCTCCAGGTCCACCAGGCGCTCGGACTCCTGGGCGAAGGACGCGGTCAGCGAGTCGGCACGGCCCATGGTGCGGCCGAGGAGGATGCCGCTGACCGAGAGCGACTCGGTGACCGTGGCCGCCATCGCGGCCATCTGTTTCTGCCGCTGGGTGGTGATCTTCTTGCGTTCGTTGCCGACGCGGCGGCTGATCCAGACGAACACGGGCAGCAGGAGCAGCGAGACGATCGTCAGCCGCCAGTCCAGGGCGATCATCGCGACGACGGTGGCGACCACGCTGGTGGCGTTGGAGACCAGCGAGGTGGCGGTGGAGGTGACGGTGGCCTGCATGCCGCCGATGTCGTTGGCGATGCGGGACTGGACCTCGCCGGTGCGGGTGCGGGTGAAGAAGGCCAGGGACATGCGCTGCAGCCGGCCGTAGACCGCCGTGCGCAGGTCGTGCATGACCCGCTGGCCGACCGTGGTCGAGATCAGGGTCTGCAGCACGCCGAAGACGCTCGACAGGACGGCGCTGAGGATCATGCCGAGCGCGAGCATGCTCAGCAGACCGGTGCGACCCTGCGGGATCGCGACGTCGAGCGTCTCCTTGAGCAGGAACGGCGTGGCCACCGAGACCAGCGACGAGGCGCCGACGAGCAGGCCGACGACGGCCAGACGGCCGCGGTAGGGACGGAAGAGCCGCAGGATGCGGCGCACCTGCCGGGGCTGCTCGCCGGCGTCGGCAGGTGGGGTCCAGGAGGGTTCACGGTCGGGGTGCATGGGCTCCTACGGGAGGGACGAGCGCGGGCCAGGGGGGCGGCCGGCGATGACGGAACGGATCACAGCTCATTGTTACCTATACTCACAATGAACGGCATCCTGATATTGTTCCCGCATGACCACCCCCGATCCCGACGGCCTGCTCGCCGAGCAGTTGCTACGGCTCACCCGCCGGGTGCACCGCATCCAGAAGCGTCATCTGGAAGAGCGCGACCTGGGCGTCACCCCGGCCCAGTCCCGGCTGCTGCGCACCCTCGCGCACTACGCCTCGCCCCCGCGCATGGCCGACCTGGCCGAGCGCCTGGAGGTCGTGCCCCGGGCGGTGACGACGCTGGTCGACGGGTTGGAGGCGAACGGAAAGGTGCGGCGGGTGGCCGATCCGGCGAACCGGCGCGTGACCCGGATCGAGCTGACGGACGAGGGACGCGCGGCCCTGCGCGAACTGCGCGGCGCCCGCCGCTCCGCGGCCGAGGAGATACTGGCGCCCCTGACGGAGAAGGAACGCGAGGTGCTCGGCGTCCTCCTGGACACACTGATCGACGGGGACACGGCCCAGCGCTGCTGACCGACGGGGACGCGTCCCCGGCGCCGCCGGCCGACGAAGACGCGTCCCGGCACCGCTCGCAGCGCCGTCGTCCCCTTGCGAGGACGCCCTCGCCCCACCCCTGTCCATCCCCTGTCCACCACACCGCAGGTGGCGCGCCCCGTTCCGTCCCGCTCAGCAGCGGCGGCGGTCCTCCGTCAGCATTCCCTGAACCGTGGTCAGAGAACGGTCGTAGCAGCCGTCCGGGCCGAGGAGGCGGTAGCGCTCGGTCGAGGTGCCGACCGCGTGCCGCTGGTCGCGCGGGACATCGGCCGTGTACGCGGCGTCGCCGCTGTAGGTGTCGTCCAGCCGCGACCACACGGTGCGCCGGCCGCCCTCGCGGGTCACCGACTGCGCCCGGTCGCCGAGCGTCAGCACGGTGCGCAGCCGGTTGTCGGAGCCGAGGGTGACGGTGCCGTTCACGGTGTACGTCCGGTGCGTCCGCGTCGTCCGCGCGGGGCCGTGGCCGGCGGTCCTGACCGTCTCGTCGTCGGTCCAGCGCGCGTCGAGTCCGTCCGTGTTCTCGCCGTCGGTCCAGCGGTGGTCGGAGGTGTTGGCGAGCGTGCGGGTGACGGTGGTGGTCACGCGCCCGTGCGAGGTGTCGAGGTAGCCGGAGACGGCGAGCCGGTGCCCCGCCTCGGTCCGCACCCGGTTCTCCGCGCCGGGCGTGAAGGTGGAGGAGTTGGCGAGATCGGTCGCCTTGTCCCCGGTGAGCGCGCCGGGGACGTGGGCGCGGTGCGGGTCCCGCCAGACCAGGACGTTCACCGGGGCGCTCCAGCCCGACTGCCCCGCGGGGACCCCGGCGACGGACACCTCCACGCGGTGCGGGCGCCCGTCGTTGAGGAGGCCCGCGAAGGGGGTGAGGTCGTACTCGACGGGCCGGACGTCGAAGGCGCGCGGGGCCGGGACGACGTACCACAGGAAGGGGTTCGACCAGCCGCCCGTCCACACGTTCGGGAACGGCGCGGCGATGCCGGCGAGCCGGCCGTCGACGCTGATCTGCACTTCGCGGTAGGGGCCGCGGTCGGCCTTGCAGGAGTACGGCGCCGGGTCCGCCACGGTCAGGTACCAGAACTCCTCGCAGCCGCCGCCCGACCCGGTCGCGTACACCTCGGCGACGATCCGTTCGCTGTTGCGCGGGGTGGTCAGCGTCGTACCGGCGGGCGAGTCGGCGAGCGTGAGCACCCGGTCGGGCGCGGGGGTCGCGGGACGGCCCGCGTAGAAGGTGAGGGTGACGTGGACGTCGATGACACCGGTGTACGTGTCGTCCACCACGTTGCCGATCAGCATCTCGACGTCCTGGGCGTGGCGGAAGGTGTCGCTGTAGCGGGTGACGTCCTTCTCGACGTGCCACTCGATGCCGTCGGGTGAGGGCTCCGGCGTGGAGGTGCGCAGGATCTCCACCCCGCCGACGTGCAGATAGCCGAGCCGGTCGTACTGACGGCCCTTCACCTTGCCGTCGAGGCGCAGGACGACCTTGCTCCAGCGCTCGCCGCAGTTCTCGGGCGGTGCGTACGCGCCCCGGTAGGGCGTGAAGTCGCGGAACTGCACGTCGGCGAGGGTGACCCGGCAGGACCTGGTGTCCGGCCGGTCGACGGGCGGGGCCGCGGTCACCGGGTCGTGCCAGTCGGTGCCGAACTCGACGGGTACCTCGGCACCTTCGGCCGCGGAGGTACCCGTACCGAAGAGCGCGCTCGCCAGGAGGGTCGCTCCCGCAAGCATGGACATGACCATCCGTCTTCTCATGGCCGGTGTTCTACGGGGAGACGGGCCACCCCGCAATGACGCCTCGACAGATCGGCGCGATGCGTACGGCCGCCGCCCGCCGCCCGGCACTCACCCACGGAAGGAACATTTAGTGTTATAAACAGACCTTACTGGCATAGTGCGCACATGGAGATCGCAAAGGGGTCACTCTCCCGCCGCACGGCCCGCACCCTCGCCCTGGCCGTCGCCGGCACGGGCGCGGTCACCGGTGCCGCCCTCGTCGCCGGCCTGCTGCCGCACGGGACCGGCGGCCCGCCGGCACCCGGTCCCTCCGCCTCGTCGGGCCCGGCGCCGGCCCCCGGCGCACCCGGCATCGGCGACCCGCTGATGCCGCTCGCCGGCAACGGCGGCTACACCGTCCGCCGTTACACACTGGACTTCGACTGGCGGGCGCCGCGGACGCCCTTCGAGGCCTCCGCCACCCTCAGCGCCACCGCCACACAGGCCCTGTCCCGCTTCGACCTCGACTTCGCGGGCAACACGCTGCACCGTGTCACCGTGGACGGCGCGCCGGCCGCCGCCCGGCGCGAGGGGGACGAACTCGTCGTCACTCCCGCACGGCCGATCCCCCGCGGCAGCGCCTTCACCGTCCGCATCGCCTACACCGCCGACCCGGCACAGGGCCGGCACCGCGACGACGCGATCCAGGACTACGGCTGGGTCCCCACCGCCGACGGCACCATGGTCTGCGCACAGCCCGACGGGGCCAAGATGATCTTCCCCGCCGACGACCACCCGAGCCTGCGCGCACCGGTCACCTTCCACATCACCACCCCGCCGGGGCTCAGCGCGGTGGCCAACGGGCGGCTCGTCTCCACCGTCCGGCGGCCCGACGGCCGCACCCGGTGGACGTACGACTCCGAGCAGCCGATCGCAGCACAGCTGGTCCAGCTGGCGATCGGGAGGTTCACGTTCGTCGACAGCAGGGGCCCGCGCGGGCTGCCCGTCCGGGACGTGGTGGCGGACGGCCTGGTCACCGGCACCGAGGAGTACCGCTCCCTGACCCCGGAGCACCTGGCCTGGCTGGAACGGCGGCTCGGTCCGTACCCCTTCCCCCGTTACGGGGTGCTGGTCGGCGACACCGACCTGCCGGTGGCCCTGGAGACCCAGTCGCTGTCCGTCGTACCGCGCGACGACCTGCTGGGCGACCGGGTCGACGCCGAACGCAATCTCGTCCACGAGCTGACGCACCATTGGACGGGTGACAGCGTGGCCATCCGCCGCTGGTCCGACCTGTGGCTGAGCGAGGGTCACGCCCGCTTCTACGAACGGCTGTACTCCTCCGAGCACGGCGGCGTGAGCATGGAGTCCGCGATGCGGGACGCGTACGAGCAGCACGACCAGTGGCGGCACGACGAGGGAGCACCCGCCGAACCCACCGCGGAGACGCTCTTCAAGGTCATGCGGTACGACGGTTCGGCGCTGGTGCTCTTCGCGCTGCGGGAGAAGGTCGGCGAGGAGGCCTTCGAGCGGATCGAGCGCGCCTGGGTGACCGAGTACCGGGGGCGCACGGCCGGCACCCGGGACTTCGTCGCGCTGGCGTCCCGGGTCGCCGGCGAGGACCTGACGCCGTTTCTGCAACCGTGGCTCCACGGCCCGCACACCCCGCCCATGCCGGGCCACCCCGACTGGCAGGTGGACCCGGTGGAGGACTGAGCCGCACCCGGTCACGCGTGGTTGCCCCGGGCAGCCGAGCCACTGCCGCCGACCGGGTGGCCTCTGCCGGACCGCTGGTCCACCCCGGTGACGCTCGCCACGACACGGCGCTCGGGGCACGGAAACGTACAAGGGGTGGCACTACGGGCAACTCCTTTGCCCTGGTTGCGATCGAGCGTGGTTGGGAGAGCCTCTGCGATGAGAAGAAATGTTTCTGCACATGGTCCCGGTGCCATCCGGAGGTGCCGCCGCACGGCTTGTGTGATCGCGGGGGCGGCTCTCCTGCCGCCCCTGCTGATCCTCCCGATGTCCGGCGCCGACGAGGCGGCGGACCGGCGTCTGCAGGACGCCTTCACGGACGCCGCACGCGAGTTCCACGTGCCGCGCAGTGTGCTCATGAGCGTCTCCTACATGCAGTCACGCTGGGACACCCACCCCGGCGCGCCCAGCGTGTCGGGCGGCTTCGGGCCGATGCACCTGGTGGACACCGACCGCGTCAAGACCGCGACCCCGCCGTCCGCCCCACAGCCTCCGCTCGGCGCCCACGACCAGCCGCTCACGGGCACGGCGGGAGGCCCCGCCGCCACGGGCACCCCGGCCCGCCGCGCCGTACAACCGGCGGACCTGCAGCACGCGGCCCACCTGATCGCGGCCCCGGCCGGCCGCCTGCGCACGGACGCCGTCGCCAACGTACGCGGCGGAGCGGCGATCCTGGCCGAGACCCAACGCCGGCTCGGCAAGCCCCTCAGCGCCGATCCGGCGGACTGGTGGGAGGCGGTGGCGCGCTTCCCCGGCACCCGTGACGTCACGTCAGCCGCCTCGTACGCCGACGACGTCTTCGCCCTGATCCGCCGGGGAGCGCACCGCACCACCGCCGAGGGACAGGACGTCTCCCTGCCCGCCAACCCCCGGCTGCGACCGCACCCCCGCACCGCCGGCCAGCAGAACCCGCAACGGTCGAAACAGGCGGAGTGCCCCGCGGAACTGGCCTGTGACTGGCTCGGCGCGCCGTACGAGGAGATCGACGACAGCTCCTACGGCAACCACGACCTCGCCGACCGGCCCAGGGACCAGCCGATCGAGTACATCGTCATCCACGACACCGAGGCGGAACTGCAGAGCATGTTCCAGACGGTGCAGGATCCTACGGAGTCCTCGTGGCACTACTCGATCCGCTCCAGCGACGGCCACGTCACCCAGCACATCAAGACCAAGGACGAGGCCTGGCACTCCGGCAGCCAGTTCGTGAACGCCCGCTCGATCGGCATCGAGCACGAGGGGTTCCTCACCCACCCGGGGACCTGGTACACGGAACGGATGTACCAGGCCTCGGCGCGCCTGGTGAAGTACCTGGCGAAGAAGTACTCCATTCCGCTCGACCGGCAGCACATCTTCGGCCACGACAACGTGCCGGCCCCGACCGCCGACACCATCCCCGACATGCACGACGATCCCGGCCCCTTCTGGGACTGGCGGCACTATTTCGACCTCCTCGGCGCGCCGCTGCGCGCGACGGCGGGACCCGACAGCGACATGGTGACCATCCTGCCGGACTACGCCACGCACAAACCGCCGTTCACGGGCTGCAGCGGCAGTGGTTCACCGTGTCGGCCGCACGGCTCCAGCGCCGTCCGGCTGTACACCGAACCGGACGAGAAGGCCCCGCTGATCCAGGACCCGGGCCGCAAGCCGGACGGCGACGACTCCACCCAGGACGTCAACGACCTGGGCTCGCGCGTCTCCACCGGGCAGACCTTCGCCGTCGCCGACCGCAGCGGCGACTGGACGGCGATCTGGTTCCAGGGGCGGAAGGCCTGGTTCAAGAACCCCCGGAACAAGCCGACCGCCGTCGGTGCGGCCGGACGCATGGTCACGCCGAAGCAGGGTCTGGACGAGATCCCGGTGTACGGGCGTGCCCTTCCGGAGGAGGAGGCCTACCCGGACGACGTGGACGAGCCGACCGAGTCGCCGCTGCCCTACAGCTTCCTGGCGGGCCAGCGGTACGTGACGCAGGCCGGCGTCAGCAGCTCCTACACCGCCAAGTCCTTCAGCGACACGCCCAACCCGGTGGTGTGGGGCCGGGAGCGGTACTACGAGATCCAGTTCGGCCACCGGCTCGCGTACGTCCGGGCCAGCGACGTGGACGTGGTCGGCTCGTCCGCCACCGCGGGGGCGCCGGGACTCCAGACCGAGCCGTGACCGCCACGGAACACTCGCCCACCGGGCGGAACGGGGACTTCCGCGGAACGCCGGGACACCCTGCGGGGACGGTCCGGCAGTGACCTCGCGGGGACCGGGGGCCCCAGACCGGGTGGCCCGGGGGGCCTCGCGGGGCCGGGCTTCAAGCCGGACCAGCCGAGCGAAGAGCTCGCGGGGGCCGGGAGCGGGGCCGGGAGCAGGGCCGGGACTTCCGCGGAATTCCGGGACACGATGCCGGACCGGCCTGGCGGCGGCCTCGCGCGGGCCGGGGTGGCCGGGGGGAGAGCTCGCGGTGGCCGGGTGCGGGGCAGCGGGCGGGGGCGGCCCGGCGTCCTCGCTAAGCCCTCAGGCTCGTTCTGTCCCCCATCACCACGACAGGGTCGCGCGCCGGGTCCAGCGTGCGCAGCAGGAACTCCATGGCCTTGCGGGAGACGCTGACGCAGGCCGAGGTGCCGCTGCCGTGGTCCAGGTGCAACCAGATGCCACCGCCCTTCTCCGTGCCCCAGGGGCGGGTGGCGTCGCGTGGCGGGGTGCCCTTGACGCGGTTGTAGTCGATGGCGATGACGTAGTCGAAGTCGTGCTGGTGTGCCTCGTCCCACTCGGCCGGCGGTGCGTAGGCCCCCTCGTTCTGGTCGTAGGGCAGCCGGGTGCCCGGGTCGGCGAGCACACCGCCGGCGTCGGTGAGGGTGAACACGCCGACCGGGCTGCGCGCGTCGCCCTCGTGGTGGTGCGCGGTCCAGCCGCGGCGCCCGTTGTGGGCGGGCCAACTCGCCATCCGGCGCCAGTGCGCGCCCTGTCGGGCGTACAGCACGACCAGGGAGTCCGCCGAGTCCCGGCCCTCGCCGTACACGGCCACGACCTGGCGGGAGCCGGCTGGTATCCGTCGGTACAGGCGGTCGCCGACGCCCGGGATGCGGGTCGGGTCGGCCGTGGGAGCGGACGGCACGGTGGTGCTCCGCTCGGCACCGCGCGCACCGTGAGCGGGAGCGGGGGCGGGGGTGCCGCAGGCGGAGAGCGTCGCGAGGAGGGCACCGAGGGCCGCCACCCCGGCGACCGTCCGGCGCCGCACACTGTCGATCTGCACACCTCCATGCTGCCACCACCAAACCGGCTGATTGGGTGAATGTTCGGGCAATCACCTTGTCGAGTGACGCACTTGCCCCGCCTTGACGGGCAGGGCGGAGAGCGGGACGAGCCGGGTGAGCGGGGCCTTGGCCGGAAGTCGGCGGATTTCGCGGGCCGTCAAGGAAAACCGTTTGAAATTCACCACTCTGCGACGCGAACCTTTCACGGCTTGCTGCCGCTCACCGCGGCTTCCCGGTCCTTCTCCCTCCCCTTGACACGAGCCACTGGGACGTCATGCAGATTCAAGACCTTCCGTATCCCGATCCGGGCGTACCCGACGTACGTTCGGGTCCCCGATTCCTGTGGTGGCTCTGGCGCAACCAGCTGGGCGGACAGCTGAAGTCGCTCGCCTGGGGCCTGCTGCACTTCGTGTCCGTCACCGCACTGCCCTTCTGTGTCGGTCTCGCCGTGCAGGCGGCCGTCGACCGCTCCGGCGGCCGGCTCGCCCTGACGGGCGGTCTGATGCTGGTCTGCGGAACGGGTACCGCGCTCGGCGACACCTTCCTGCACCGGTCCGCCATCACCAACTGGATCACCGCGGCCGCCCGCGTCCAGCAACTGCTGGCCCGTAAGGCCGCCCACCTGGGCTCCGCACTGACCCGGCGGGTGGCGGCCGGTGAGGTGGTGGCCGTCTCCACCGGTGACGTGGAGAAGATCGGCTGGTTCGTCGAGGCCGTCTCCCGTTTCACGGCCGCCGCGCTGACCGTGGTGGTCGTCTGCGTCGGGCTGCTCGTGTACCAGCCCGCGCTCGGCGTGATCGTCGCCGTGGGCCTGCCCGTCGTGGCCCTCGCGGTCCTGCCGCTGCTGCCCCGGGCGACGCGCCGCGCCGACGTGCAGCGCGAGAAGGCGGGCCGGGCCACCGAGCTGGCCTCCGACACCGTCGCCGGACTGCGGGTGCTGCGCGGCATCGGGGGCGAGGAGCTTTTCCTGGACCGCTACCGCCAGGCCTCGCAGGAGGTGCGGCACGCCGCCGTGCGCAGCGCCCGGATGTGGTCGCTGATCTCCGCCGTTCAGGTGCTGCTGCCCGGACTGCTGCTGATCGCCGTCGTCTGGCACGGCATCGGCCTGGCCCGCCAGGGCCGGATCACGGTCGGTGAACTCGTCACCGTCTACAGCGCGGTCATGGTCCTCAACTACCCGCTGCGGCACTTCGAGGAGATCGCCATGGCGTACTCCTTCTCCCGCCCCTCGGCCAAGCGCGCCGCACGGGTGCTGTCGCTGGAGCGGTCCACGGCCACCGACGGCACCCGCGGGGCCGACGTCCCGGCCGGCGACCTGTACGACCCCGCGACCGGTCTGCTCGCCCCTGCCGGCCGGCTCACCGCCGTGGTGTGCGGCGACCCGGACGCGGCGGGCAGGCTCGCCGAGCGGCTGGGCGGCCACCCCGCCGAGCCGGACCGGTCGGTGCTGCTCGGCGGGGTTCCGCTGGACGAACTCCCCCTCGACAGTGCCCGCACCGCCGTCCTCGTCCAGGACAAGGACCCGGTGCTGCTCTCCGGCACACTGCGCGAACTGCTCGACGTGCCCGCCTCCGGAGCCGTGCGGCCCGCGGACGCGCTGGCGGCGGCACAGTGCGAGGACGTTCTGGACGCGCTCGTGCAGGGTTCGCTGGACGCCGCCGACCCGATGGATGCCCGCATCACCGAGCGCGGGCGGTCCCTGTCCGGCGGCCAGCGCCAGCGGCTCGCCCTGGCCAGGTCCTTGATCACCGATCCGGAGGTGCTGGTCCTGGACGAGCCGACCTCCGCCGTCGACTCGCACACCGAGGCCCGGATCGCGGTGGGGTTGCGCCGGCTGCGGTCGGGGCGGACGACCGTGGTGTTCACCTCCTCTCCGCTGCTGCTCGACCGCGCGGACCAGGTGGCGCTGGTGCACGAGGGCGAGGTCGTGGCGGTCGGCGTGCACCGCGAACTGGTCGGCAGCGAGCCGCGGTACCGGGCCGTGGTGACCCGGGAGACCGACGAGGAACTGACCGCGGCCGACGAGGACATGCTGCTGGACGCGCTCCAGGGGCTGGAAGAGATCGAGGAGAGCGCATGATCGGCGTTGCGCCGCCGGCCTACGACCCGGCGGCCCCGACGACCGCCACCACCCTGCCCGTCGGCGCCACCGCGACCGTACGCGCCTACGTCACCGAGTTGTTCCGGCGGCACCGGCGGGCCTTCCTGCTGCTCATCACCGTCAACACGGTGGCCGTGGTCGCCTCCATGGTGGGCCCGTACCTGCTCGGCGGCCTGGTCGAACGGGTGACGGACGAGGCCCGGGAGCTCCACCTGGGCCTGACCGCCGGGTTGTTCGTGCTCGCGCTGGCCGTGCAGGCCGTCTTCGTGCGGCAGGTGCGGCTGCGCGGCGCGACGCTCGGCGAGCGGATGCTGGCCGACCTGCGCGAGGACTTCCTGGTGCGGTCCGTCGGACTGCCGCCGGGCGTGCTGGAGCGGGCGGGCACCGGCGACCTGCTCTCCCGCATCACCACCGACATCGACCGCCTGGCCAACGCCATGCGCGAGGCCGTGCCGCAGCTGGCCATCGGTGTGGTGTGGGCCGTGCTGCTGCTCGGCGGACTGGTCGTGACGGCACCGCCGCTGGCCGCCGCCGTGCTGCTCGCCGTACCGGTCCTGGTCATCGGCTGCCGCTGGTACTTCAAGCGGGCACCGTCCGGCTACCGCTCCGAGGCCGCCGGCTACGCCGCCGTCGCCGCCGCGCTCGCCGAGACCGTGGACGCGGGCCACACCATCGAGGCGCACCGCCTCGGCGCCCGCCGCGTGGCCCTGTCGGAACGACGGATCGCGCAGTGGGTCGCGTGGGAGCGGTACACCCTCTGGCTCCGCTCCGTGCTCTTCCCCGTCATCAGCGCCGTCCACCTCCTCGTGCTGGGTTCGGTCCTGATGGTCGGCGGGGTCCTCGTCCTCCACGGCTGGCTCGGAGTGGGCCAGCTGACCACCGGTGCGCTCATCGCGCAGATGCTGGTCGATCCGGTGAACCTGATCCTGCGCTGGTACGACGAGGTGCAGGTCGCCCAGGTGTCGCTGGGCCGCCTGGTCGGTGTGCGGGACATCGAGCCGGACGCCGGGGACGACTCGCTCGCCCCCGACGGGCGGGACGTGCACGCCGACCGGGTGCACTTCGGCTACCGCGAGGGCGTCGACGTGCTGCGCAAGGTCTCCCTGGAGGTCGCGCCGGGCACCCGGCTGGCCCTGGTCGGTCCGTCCGGTGCGGGCAAGTCCACCCTGGGCCGGCTGCTCGCCGGGATCTACGCGCCCCGGGACGGCCGGGTCACCCTGGGCGGGGCGGAGCTGTCCCGGATGCCCGCGGAGCGCGTCCGCGCGCACGTCGCCCTCGTCAACCAGGAGCACCACGTCTTCGTCGGCTCCCTGCGCGACAACCTCCGGCTCGCCCGCGCCGCCGCCACGGACGCCGAGCTGTGGGCCGCTCTGGGCGCGGTCGACGCGGACGGGTGGGCGCGGGCACTGGACGACGGCCTGGACACGGAGGTGGGCTCCGGCGGTGTGGCGCTGACCCCGGCGCAGGCACAGCAGATCGCGCTGGCCCGGCTGGTGCTGGCCGATCCGCACACGCTGGTCCTGGACGAGGCGACCTCGCTGCTGGACCCGCGCGCGGCCCGCCACCTGGAACGCTCCCTGGCACGTGTCCTCGACGGCCGGACCGTGGTCGCCATCGCCCACCGCCTGCACACCGCCCACGACGCCGATGTGATCGCCGTCGTGGAGAACGGGCAGATCAGCGAGCTGGGCAGCCATGAGGAGCTGGTCGCGGCGGAGGGCGCGTACGCGGCACTGTGGCGGTCCTGGCACGGGTGAGGGCACCTCGGGGGAGCCGGGGAGGGTGACTACGGCGGCGCGGTGAAGGGCCCGCGCCGGCCATGGGTCCGGTGCCGGTGCTGCGGAGGGCCGCGGGCCGGCGCCGGGCGGGGGCGGTTCCGTGGCACGGTAGCCGGGGGCTCGCGCTGCCCGGGCCGGGAGGACTGCGCTGCCTGGGTCCCAGCCGGGGGCGGCGGCCCGCCGGCCGGCCGGGACCCGTGGCGTTGCGCGGTGGCGAGCTGGGGTGGAAGGCTGGAGAACGGCACCAGCTCGGGGTGCGGCCGGGAGTCGGCGATTCCCGGCGAGTTCCCCGGTGCCCTGGGTGCCGACGGCCCGCCGCCCGCTGGGGCGGTACCCGGCCGTCCTCACCACCTGGAGGTAGTCGTGGACAGCGCCGACGGTTGGGGGGACGACGTCTACCAGCCCGATCCCTCGGAGATCCGGGAGGACTCGGGGGTGCTCGACGTCGAGGACACTCTGGACTTCGACGGCGTCGCCGACCCCCTCGACCGTGGCTGGTCCCCTCCCGAGCGGCCCTGGGCGGTCGAACACAACGGCGTGACGGCGGCCGAACGCCAGGCGGGCGAGACCCTCGACCAGCGGCTCGCCGAGGAGCTGCCGGATCTCGACGCACCCGACGGTGACGGCATCGGCGACTGCGAGGGCACCGACGGGGAACCCCTCGACAACGAGGTCGGCCACTTCCGCTCCGGCCGGCTGGTGGCCCCCGACGAGGGCGCGCACGAGGACGAGGAGGCCGCCCTCGTCGCCACCGACGTCGGTATCGACGGTGCCGCCGCCTCCGCAGAGGAGGCAGCGATGCACATCGTCGACGAGGACACCCTCCCCGGCTGAACCGGGCCGAGCGGACCCGCGCCCGCCGTGCCTCGTCCCGACCACCCCGTACAAGGAGCCGCGATGCAGCAGGACAAGCACCCCGACTACCACTCCGTGGTCTTCCGTGACCGCGCCGCCGGCTACGCCTTCCTGACCCGGTCCACCGCACGGAGCGAGCAGACCATCGAGTGGGACGACGGCGAGACCTACCCGGTGATCGACGTGGAGATCTCCTCGGAGAGCCACCCCTTCTACACGGGCAAGGCCCGCACGGTCGACACCGAGGGCCGCATCGCCCGCTTCGAGCGCCGGTACGGCGCCGGGGACGCGGGCGAGGCCACCTGATTCCGAGGTGTTGATCAGATCACGTTGAGCGCCGCGGCGCAGCCCACTCCCCCGAGCAGCATGAACACCGGCATCAGTACCTTCAGCTCGACCCAGCTGCCCGCCCGGAACCGCATCGCCTTCGGCGGCCCCAGCGGGTACCAGCGTTTGCGGCCCACCGGGATCGGCCACAGGATCGGGCAGCCGGACACGGTCAGCGCGTCCCCGATGTCGTGCACCAGCGCGCCCAGCACGATGGGCAGCCCCAACCACAGGTACTCCTGGCCCGGCGCGGTGAACAGCCAGTCCGAACCGTGGCCCGGCTTGTCCAGCACCCCGGCGAGGATCCAGGCGCTGGTCGCCGCCAGCAACCAGACCAGCACATCGCTGCTGGAGCCCCGCGCAGCCCGCCACAGCAGACCTTCGATCGCGAGCACCATGTGCACGAACAGGATCGCCAGCACCGCCCAGCGGCCCCCGGTGATCGCCGCGGCGGAGCAGCCGGCGCCGATCAGGACCGCCCACACCCAGGTGTGCGTCAGCGTGCGGTGCCCGCCGGAGCGGCGCGGGTCGCCCTGCTTCCTGGTCGCCTTGTAGACGGCGTACGACAGCTTGTCCACGATCTCGCAGATCCAGCGGGAGACCGGCCCGAAGGCCCGGGAGATGGTGGCGGCCTTGTGGTCGAGGTCCGGGGCGAGCGCGGCGCCGGCGCAGATCAGCGCACCGGAGAGGAGGACCGGCCAGGGCATCGGGTGCCCGGCCGCCGCGGCGGCGGCTCCGACGCCGAGCCAGGCCGCGGCCCCCGACAGTGAGTGTGCTGGTCCCATCATGGCCGCTTCCCGCCCCATTCCTCGTGTGCCGCTGTCCAGTTGTCCTGGTGCGCTGACGCCGCGTCGGCGACACAGCGTAGCGGTCGTGATCTTCGTACCCGTAGCCGATTCCCCTCTCGGGCCGAAGGCCAGGCAAGATGGGGGCGTGACCCTCATCGATCAGCTGCCGCCGACCGCCGACCCCGACGCCCTGTACGAGGCCTTCGAGTCCTGGGCACAGGAGCGCGGCCTCACCCTCTATCCGCATCAGGAGGAGGCGCTGATCGAGGTGGTCTCGGGGGCGAACGTGATCGTCTCGACGCCCACCGGCTCCGGCAAGAGCATGATCGCCGCGGGCGCGCACTTCGCCGCGCTGGCACGGGACGAGGTCACCTTCTACACGGCGCCGATCAAGGCCCTGGTGTCGGAGAAGTTCTTCGAGCTGTGCAAGCTCTTCGGCACGGAGAACGTCGGCATGCTCACCGGTGACGCCTCGGTCAACGCCGACGCGCCCGTGATCTGCTGCACCGCCGAGGTGCTGGCCTCCATCGCGCTGCGCGACGGCAAGCACGCCGACGTCGGCCAGGTCGTCATGGACGAGTTCCACTTCTACGCCGAGGGCGACCGCGGGTGGGCCTGGCAGATCCCGTTGCTGGAGCTGCCGCAGGCGCAGTTCATCCTGATGTCTGCCACTCTGGGCGATGTGTCCTTCTTCGAGAAGGACCTCACCCGTCGCACCGGCCGCCCCACCTCGGTGGTCCGCTCGGCCACCCGCCCGGTACCCCTCTCCTACGAGTACAAGCTGACCCCGCTCACCGAGACCCTCACCGACCTGCTGGCAACCAAGCAGGCCCCGGTGTACATCGTGCACTTCACGCAGGCGCAGGCCGTGGAACGGGCGCAGGCGCTGATGAGCATCAACATGTGCACGCGTGAGGAGAAGGACCAGATCGCCGAGCTGATCGGCAACTTCCGTTTCACCACCAAGTTCGGCCGGAACCTCTCCCGCTACGTCCGGCACGGCATCGGCGTGCACCACGCCGGCATGCTGCCCAAGTACCGGCGCCTGGTGGAGAAGCTCGCCCAGGCCGGTCTGCTGAAGGTCATCTGCGGCACGGACACGCTCGGCGTGGGTGTCAACGTGCCCATTCGCACGGTGCTGTTCACGGCGCTCACCAAGTACGACGGCAGCCGGGTGCGCACCCTGCGGGCCCGGGAGTTCCACCAGATCGCGGGCCGGGCCGGCCGGGCCGGTTTCGACACCGCGGGGCTCGTGGTCGCGCAGGCGCCGGAGCACGTCATCGAGAACGAGAAGGCGCTGGCGAAGGCGGGCGACGATCCCAAGAAGCGGCGCAAGGTGGTCCGCAAGAAGGCGCCGGAGGGCTTTGTCGGCTGGACGGAGAACACCTTCCAGAAGCTGATCGAGTCGGAGCCGGAGCCGCTGACCTCGCGGTTCCGGGTGACGCACACGATGCTGCTGTCGGTGATCGCCCGCCCGGGCAACGCGTTCGAGGCGATGCGCCACCTCCTGGAGGACAACCACGAGCCGCGCAGGCAGCAGCTGAGGCACATCCGCCGGGCGATCGCGATCTACCGCTCCCTCCTGGACGGCGGGATCGTGGAGAAGCTCGACAAGCCGGACGCCGAGGGCCGCATCGTCCGGCTCACGGTCGACCTCCAGCAGGACTTCGCGCTGAACCAGCCGCTGTCCACGTTCGCCCTCGCCGCGTTCGAACTCCTCGACCCCGAGTCGCCGTCCTACGCCCTCGACATGGTCTCCGTGGTCGAGTCCACCCTGGACGACCCGCGGCAGATCCTCGTCGCCCAGCAGAACAAGGCACGCGGCGAGGCCGTCGCCGCGATGAAGGCGGACGGCGTCGAGTACGAGGAGCGCATGGAGCGCCTCCAGGACATCACGTACCCGAAGCCACTGGAAGAGCTGCTCTTCCACGCGTACAACACCTACCGCAAGAGCCACCCGTGGGTCGGCGACCACCCGCTGTCGCCGAAGTCGGTGATCCGGGACATGTACGAGCGGGCACTGTCCTTCACGGAGCTGGTGTCCTTCTACGAGCTGGCCCGCACCGAGGGCATCGTGCTGCGCTACCTCGCCAGCGCGTACAAGACCCTGGACCACACCATCCCGGACGACCTGAAGTCCGAGGACCTGCAGGACCTGATCGAGTGGCTGGGCGAGATGGTGCGCCAGGTGGACTCCAGCCTGCTGGACGAGTGGGAGCAGCTCGCCAACCCGGAGGAGATGACCGCCGAGGAGGCCCAGGAGAAGGCCGACGAGGTCAAGCCGGTCACCACCAACGCCCGCGCCTTCCGCGTCCTGGTCCGCAACGCCATGTTCCGCCGCGTGGAGCTGGCCGCCCTGGACCAGGTCGAGGAGCTGGGCGAGCTGGACGCCGAGTCCGGCTGGGACGCCGAGGCCTGGGGCGAGGCCATGGACAAGTACTGGGACGAGTACGACGACCTCGGCACCGGCCCCGACGCCCGCGGCCCCAAGCTGCTGGTCATCCATCAGGAGCCGGAGAACGGCCTGTGGCGGGTCCGCCAGATCTTCGACGACCCGAACGGCGACCATGACTGGGGCATCAGCGCGGAGATCGACCTCGCGGCCTCCGACGCCGAGGGCCGCGCCGTCGTCCGCGTGACCGATGTGGGCCAGCTGTGAGCCGTTCGCGACCAGTGGTGAGCCAAGGAGAACCCCGCCGATGACGAATCCGGCCGAGAGACTGGTCGACCTGCTCGACCTGGAGCAGATCGAGGTCAACATCTTCCGTGGCCGCAGCCCGCAGGAGTCCCTGCAGCGGGTTTTCGGCGGCCAGGTGGCCGGCCAGGCGCTGGTCGCGGCCGGCCGCACCACGGACGGCGAGCGCCCTGTGCACTCGCTGCACGCGTACTTCCTGCGCCCGGGCCGGCCGGGCGTGCCGATCGTGTACCAGGTGGAACGGGTCCGTGACGGACGCTCCTTCACGACGCGCCGGGTCACGGCGGTCCAGCAGGGCCGCACGATCTTCAATCTGACCGCCTCCTTTCACAAGCCTGAGGAAGGACCGTTCGAGCACCAGTTGCCGCCGGCCCGCGAGGTGCCGGACCCCGAGGCGCTGCCGACGGTCACCGAGGAGATCCGCAAACACCTGGGGGCGCTTCCGGAGCAGTTGGAGCGGATGGCGCGCCGCCAGCCGTTCGACATCCGGTACGTCGACCGGCTGCGCTGGAACGCCGAGGAGATCGAGGGGGCCGATCCGCGCAGCGCCGTGTGGATGCGCGCGGTCGGGCCGCTCGGTGACGACCCGCTGGTCCACACCTGCGCGCTGACCTACGCCAGTGACATGACCCTCCTGGACGCGGTGCGCATCCCGGTGGAGCCGCTGTGGGGACCGCGGAACTTCGACATGGCCTCCCTGGACCACGCCATGTGGTTCCACCGGCCGTTCCGCGCGGATGAGTGGTTCCTGTACGACCAGGAGTCGCCGATCGCCACCGGCGGTCGCGGGCTGGCCCGCGGGCGCATCTACGACCTGCAGGGGCGGCTGCTCGTCTCGGTCGTCCAGGAAGGCCTGTTCCGGGCCCTGTAGTGCCCGCGGCCGGCGACCGCGGCCGGTAGTGGGGGGCTCAGACCTCCACCGGCCCTGCCGAGCGTGGGCCTCTCCGCCGCAGCCAGGCCCGCAGACCGCGGGACGAGCGCGGCGGGGCGGGCTGTGCCGGAACGTGCTGCCGGGGGACGGGTCGCACCACCGGTCGCGTCACGAACTCGGGGGGCCGCAGGCGCGTCTCCGAAGGCCGCACAGCCAGCCCGGGATGCCGCCCAGACGGCCGGCTGACCGGCGGTTCTTCCAGCAGTCCGGTGACCGTCCGTGCCATCGGCGGGATGGGTCGTGCGGGCGTGCGGATCGCCGGTGGTACGCGGTGGGCGGGCGGACGCGGGGCGGGCGACACCTCGCGGGCCTCCTTCACCGAGCGCGCCAGGTCGCTGCGCAGCCAGCCGATCTCGTCGGCGTCCTGTGCCGTCATGATCTGCTCGGCAAGGTGTGCGGCGGGGGAACCGGGTACGCCGTGTCCGGGTGGCGCGGGCCGGAACCGGTTCAGGTGGGCGCGTTCGTAGGGGTCGTCGACGATGTCGGCGACCTCGACGGGCGCGAGGAGGGCGGCCACGGCGCCCGCGCGGGCCCACGGGTCCTCGGCCTGCCGCAGCAGGAATCCGAGATGGCGGCCGCGCCAGTTGCGGGCCCGCAGATCCACTCCCGCCTCCAGCTGGCTCCGCAGGGTCTCGGGCGTACGCCCCTTCAGCAGGTGCGCGTTCTCCGCCGCGGCCGCGAACTGGCGCAGCTCCTCCGCCAGATAGAGCCAGACCACCGCACGGTAGCGGTTGAGGTGGAACATGACGGGCACGAGCAGGCCCAGGCGGGCGAGCCGGCTGAACCGGCCGGCCGGGATGCCCATCAGGGCGGCGCCCTCGGCCGTTCCGACGACCTGCACCCGCTCGCGCAGGGATTCGGCGAAGCCGTCCTGGGCGCGGAGGCGGTCGATCTCCGCGCGCTCCACGCGCCGGCCTCCTCCCCCGCCTTCGTCGGGCACGGTCCGGATGCGGCCGAGGTGGACGGCGAGGTCGAACTCGCTGCGCCTGAGTCCCAGTTCGCGAGCGGCACGGCTCGGCGTGCAGGTGCTGGGGCGGGATGGGTCGAAGGTGCTTGCCGACATGGTCGTACTCCCCCGTGGAGTGGCGTGGCTCACGCCTTGTGCGCTCGCCGTGCACACACCGTAGCCGCTCCGTCCTCAGTCGTGGCAGGCCTGTGGATAACTCGACAGGAGAAGGCAAAGACGCAGGTCAGATGTCGTCTGACAAGCGACTTCGCTCGGGTTGCCTGACGTCGACGCCGAGGTGCTCGCCGACCCGGTTGACGAGCAGGGTCATCTCGTAGGCGATCCGGCCGATGTCGGCCTGCGCCCCGCTGAGCACGCACAGACAGCTGCCGGTGCCGGCCGCGGTCACGAAGAGCACGGCGTCGTCGTACTCGACCATCGTCTGGCGCACGCGGCCGGCGCCGAAGTGGCGTCCCGAGCCCTTGGCCAGGCTGTGCAGTCCGGACGCCACGGCGGCCAGATGCTCGGCGTCCTCCCGGCGTAGGCCCGTGCTCGCGGCGGTGACCAGCCCGTCGTTCGACAGGACCAGTGCGTGGCGTACGTGGTCCACCCGCTCGGTCAGTTCGTCCAGGAGCCAGCCGAGACCCTGGTTCTGCGCCATCTCCGTCTCCCCGTGTGGTGTCTCCCCCTGGCTGGAGGAACTCCCCGCCAGCCTTCCCCACGACCGCTGTGCGGGCAAGCAGGATGGGCCCATGGCAGAGAAGATGACCGATGAGGAGTGGCGGGCGTTCGTCTCGGAGGGCACCCGCACCGGCAAGCTGTGCACCGTCCGCACCGACGGGAGCCCGCACGTGGCGCCGATCTGGTTCCTGCTGGACGGGGACGACCTGGTGTTCACCACCGGCAAGGAGACCGTGAAGGGGCGCAATCTGGCCCGGGACGGGCGGGTCGCGCTGTGCGTGGACGACGACCGTCCGCCGTTCCGCTTCACCGTGCTGAACGGTCGCGCCCGGCTGTCGGAGGACCTGGCCGAGGTGCGGCTGTGGGCGACCCGCATCGCCGCCCGGTACATGGGCGAGGACCGCGCCGAGGAGTACGGCGCCCGCAACGGCGTACCGGGGGAACTCCTCGTCCGCGTCACCGTCGACCACGTGCAGGCCATGCGGGACGTCGCGGCCTGAGCGGCGGGCTCAGCCGACCGAGTCCAGGAGCCGGGCCGTGTGCATCCTTCCGGCGTACTCGACCAGTTGGATCAGCACTTCCTTGCCGGAGTCGCGGTCGCGCGCGTCGCACAGCACCACGGGGGTGCCGCGGTCGAGGTCGAGTGCCCGGGAGACGTCGGGGGCGCCGTACCCGCGGGCTCCCGCGAAGCAGTTGACGGCCACCACGAACGGGATGCGCCGGTGCTCGAAGTAGTCGACGGCGGGGAAGCAGTCCTCCAGCCGTCGGGTGTCCGCGAGGACCACGGCGCCGAGGGCTCCCTGGGCGAGTTCGTCCCACAGGAACCAGAAGCGGTCCTGTCCGGGGGTGCCGAAGAGGTAGAGCGACAGGCCGGAGCGGATCGTGATGCGGCCGAAGTCCATGGCCACGGTGGTGGTGACCTTCTGGTCCACGCCGTCGGTGTCGTCCACCAACTGGCCCGCTTCGCTCAGGAGTTCCTCGGTGCGCAGTGGCCGGATCTCGCTGACGGCGCCCACCAGGGTCGTCTTGCCGACGCCGAAGCCACCGGCGACCAGTATCTTCAGCGCCAAGGCGGAGGCGTCGCCGGCGGCGTCGGAGTGCTCGGAGACCATGATCACTTCTCTCGGGAGGGCCGGTTGCGGCCGGCGTCCGCGTGCTCCGGGGGGAAACCAGCAGCATGACAACAGGCAGGCGCGCCGGGGCGGTCGGACCGAAGTGCGTCGGACGCGACCGGTTTGCGCACATGGGATGGCGGTTTCTGAACGTTCATCTACAGCGCCCGCAATCCCTCGATGACCTCGCGCAGTATCCGTTCGTCCGGCAGGTGCGCCGGGGGTACGGGGCGGCTGATGGTCACGCAGCCGAGTTCCAGGAGGTCTCCGAGGAGCACCCTGACCACGCCGACCGGTAGATCCGCGTCCGCGGCGAGTTCGGCGACGGACTGGGTCTCCGGGCGGCACAGGTCGATCAGGGTGCGGTGTTCGGGGCCGAGCGTGGTGTCGTCGTCCAGCGCCGGCGCGGCGGGGTCCAGGGTGACGAGCGCGATCAGATCGAAGCGCACGCCCAGGGGCCCCGCCTGGGTGCGGCCGCCGGTCATGGCGTACGGGCGGACCAGGGGCCCGGCCTCGCCGTCGTACCACTGGCTGCCCGGCTCGCGGAGGCCGCCGGGCGGGTTCTCGGTCATCGGTACGGCCTTCCGGCTCATCCGGCGGCGGGTGGCTGCGCAGCGACGCGCGGCGGCGTGTAGAGGTGCTCACCGACGCGTTTGACCAGCCGGGCCATCTCATACGCGACCAGCCCGATGTCGGCCGTGACCGCGGTGAGCAGGGCGAGGCACGAGCCGTCACCGGCGGCGGCCACGAAGAGGAACGCGTCGTCCATCTCGACCATGGTCTGGCGGACTCCGCCCGCTCCGAAGTGCCGTCCGGCACCCTTGGCGAGGCTGTTGAAGCCGGAGGCCACGGCGGCGAGATGCTCGGCGTCCTCCCGTGCGAGGCCGGTCGAGGCACCGACCGCCAGCCCGTCGTTGGACAGCACGACGGCGTGCCGTACCTCACGCACGCGCGTGACCAGGTCGTCGAGCAGCCAGTCCAGTTCGCCGGATCGCTGGCCGGCCCTCCGGTTCGGGTCCTGGATCATGCCGGGTCTCCTTCGGTGCTGTGCCTGCCCGTTTCGGGTTCGAGGGCGGACCCGCGGCCGGGCTGTCTGCCACCGCCGCGCGCCCAGCCGTCGCGGTATGCCGCCATGCGGTCCCGGACGAGTTCGGGGGTGCGCCGGTCGTCGCCGCGCCCGACCGCCTGCGGAGCCGGCTCCTGGGGACGCTGCTGGCGCAGTTGGGGGGCGAGGCTCGCCTGACGCACCCGGCGCGGAAGGTCGTCGGAGGAGTCGGAGTCGTCGGGCGGGCGGTGCAGGCGCAAGGCGGTGACGCCGGGCGGCGGGGGTTCGTGGGCGGAGGCGTGGCGGCCGTCCGCCGAAACCGTGTCGTCCGGGACGGAAGCCGGCCGGGTGCTCCGGGGGCCCGCTGCCGTGCCGGTGCCGCGCGGGCCGGGGGTCTGGGTGGAGCCGTGCGCGCCGGGTGCGCTGGCCGCCAGGGCCGGCCGGTCCGGCCGTGCGGGGACGGCGGCCTCCTGGGGCGCGGGTGTGCCGGGCATGCGCGCGTGGGCGTGTTGCCGGTCGTGCCGGGCTTGGGCGTCCTCGCGGGAGCAACGTTCTCCCGAGCCGCTGTGCAGCAGGGCGGTCGGCACCAGGACCACGGCGGTGGTGCCGCCGTAGGGGGACGTCCGCAGGTGCACCTTGATGTCGTGCCGGGAGGCGAGCCTGCTGACCACGAAGAGTCCGAGCCGGTCGCTGTCGAAGAGGTCGAGTGCCTCGGACTGTTCGATGCGCCGGTTGGCCTCGGCGAGGGTATCGGCGCCCATGCCGAGTCCCCGGTCCTCGATCTCCAGGGCGTAGCCGTTGCCGACCGGTTCGCCGGTGACCCGCACACGCGTGTGGGGCGGCGAGAACTGTGCGGCGTTCTCCACGAGTTCGGCGAGCAGGTGGGTGAGGTCGGCGACGGCCACACCGATGACGTGGGCCTCGGGGAACTGGCGCACCTCCACGCGTGCGTAGTCCTCGACTTCCGAGACGGCGGCGCGTACGACGTTCGTCAGTGACACCGGCATGCGCCAGGCCCGGCCGGGTGCGGCACCGGAGAGGATGATCAGGCTCTCGGCATGGCGGCGCATCCGGGTGGTGAGGTGGTCCAGGCGGAACAGATCGCTCAGCTCGTCCGGGTCGTCGGAGCGCCGCTCCATGCTGTCCAGGAGGCTGAGCTGGCGATGGACCAGGACCTGGCTGCGGCGGGCCAGGTTCACGAAGACCCCGGAGATGCCGCTGGCCAGCTCGGCACGCTCCACGGCCGCGCTGAGCGCCGCCCGGTGCACGGTGGTCAGGGCTTCCCCGACCTGAGCGGTCTCGTCCTCGGCGGGTGGTCCGGCGGGCGCCTCGGCCTCGATGTCGATCTCCTCGCCCGCGCGCAGTCTCCGCATCGCTTCCGGGAGTTTGCGGCGGGCGATCTCCAGCGCGTCGTTGCGCAGGCTCACGAGTTCGACCACCAGGGCCCGCCCGATGCGGACGGAGATGACGAGGGAGGCGGCGACGGCGGCGAGCCCGAGGAGAACGGCGGCGCCCGCCGGGCTGAGCAGGCCGCGAGCGACCGGGTCGGCACGGCCGGCGACGGCACGGCCGGTGGCCGCGGCGATGGTCCGCATGCCGTCCTGTACGCGCGCGTGCGCGGTGTTCCAGACGGCCTCCGGTGCCACGGTGGCCGGTCGGGCACCCGGTCCGGCGGCGAGCAGCCTGTCCTCGGCGGCACCCAGGTCGGCGGAGTCCCCGCCGCGCGCCAGGTCCTGCCAGGCGGCGCGCTGAGCGGCGGGCAGATCGGCGACGGCGGTGTCGGTGAGGGCACGGCGCGCGGCCACGGCGGCGCCGAAGAGCCGTAGCCGCTGCCCCTGCAGGGCTCCTGCGCTGCGGGCGCTGCCCAGCAGCGCGTCCTCCTGGGCCAGGGCCTCGGCGGCGCGGGAGAACTCGAGCAGCACGCGCGCGTCGGAGCCGACGTCCGCCTGCTGCACGCCGGTGAGGGCGCCGTCCACGGCGAAGGCCGCGGCGATGGTCTTCGTGTAGCGCGTGAACGTGTCGTCCCAGCCTGCCCTGTGGTCGCGCACGGCTGCCCGCAGGGTGCGGAGGCGTTCGGCACCGGTGACGAAGGCGTCGAGGCGGCCGGAGACGCCGGCGGGCAGTTCCTGGCTGTCGGCGACCGTGCTGTGGCGGCCCAGCCGGAGCGCGGCCACGGCGCGGTCGGTGCGGGACGCCAGGGCTTCGAGGTCGCCGTCGTTCCCGGTGCGCGGGCCGGTGGCGTAGCGCACGGCCGCGGTGCGCTCGGCCTGCAGCGCGGTGACGGCGGTGGCCACCGGGGTGCGCAGTTCGGCGTCGACCCGCTGTGACTGGCGCAGCCGGGCGACGTCCTGGGCGGTGCTGACGGTGGCGTACGCCCAGAGGGCGAGGAGGGAGACCACGGGCACCATCAGCAGGCTGACCACCTTGGCGCGCACGGTCCGCGGTCGCAGGCGCCGGCGGCCTCCACGCGCGCGTGCCGCGGCGGGCGGTGTGCGGAGCGGGTGGCCGGTGCCCTCGTCGGCGGGTGGTCCGGCGTGTGCGCGGCGGCCGCGGGGGCGGTGCTCCGGGGCGGCGGCTCGCTCGGGGGTACGGGGTGGGCGCATGGACTCCTCGCTCGGGACGGGGTCGGTGCGTGGGCGGCCGGGGCCCCGCTAGCGGGCGATGCTCTCGACGGGCCGCTGGGCGGAGGCGGACGCCTCGCGCTCGTCGGCGGTGGGCGAGAGGGCGACGAAGGCCGAGGTGATGAACAGGTAGGACCCGAGGCCGACGGCGAGGGGGAAGATGAACTGCATCGCCGTGGCCCCGGGCAGGGTGTCGCCGGAAGGGTCCACACGCACGCTCACCGCGAACATCCCGGTGTAGTGCATGCTGCTGACGGCCGCTCCCATGACGAGGGAGGCGACGGTGACCGCGAGGGGTGACGTGATGTTGAGTCCCGCCCACAGGGCCGCGGTCGCCGCGACCACGGCGATCAGTACCGACAGTCCGACGAGAACGGGGTCGTATCCGACGTCGCCGTGCAGCCGGACCGCCGCCATGCCGAGGTAGTGCATGCTGGCGACGCCCAGTCCGGTGGTGAGCCCACCGAGGAAGAGCGCCCGGCGCCGGTCGCGGCCGTAGCCGACGGCGAAGACGCCGGCGCAGACGACGACCATGGCGACGAGGAGGCTGAGGATGGTCAGCGGCACGTTGTAGCGGATGTCGCTGCCGCTGACGCGGAAGCCGAGCATGGCCACGAAGTGCATGGTCCAGATGCCCGTCCCGATCGCGGAGGCGGCGGTGACGAGCCAGTTGCGGCGCGAGCGGCCGGTGGTGGCGAGCGCGCGGACGGTGCAGCGCAGTCCGAGTGCGGCGCCTGTGCAGGCCATCACGTATGACAGCACGGGGGTCAGCCAGCCGAAGGCGGCGTGGTCCAGGTGTCCCATGGCCCCGGGACGCTAGCGGTGGCACGGGCGCACAAAGGGGGCGCATTTCGAAAAGTGCCGGAATGTGGCGCACAGTTGCGACGGAACGATCGCGTCCCGTTCGAACATGCGCACAGAGGCATCCCTCGTGACGGTGAGGAATCATGCGGAGCATGAGCGACGACCACACACACGTCCAGGAGTTCTTCACCGCCCGCGCCGCCGACTGGGACACCCGGTTCCCGGACGACGGCCCGGCTTACGCGGCCGCCGTGGCCGACCTACGGCTGCGGAAGGGGGACCGCGTGCTGGACGCCGGCTGCGGCACGGGGCGCGCCCTGCCACCGCTGCGAGCCGCTGTGGGGCCTTCCGGGGTGGTGCTCGGCGCCGATCTGACCCCGGCCATGCTGCAGGCCGCCGTACGGGCGGGCAGGGACCGCCACGGCCGGCTGCTGCTCGCGGACGTCTCCGCGCTGCCGCTGCGCTCGGGGTGTCTGGACGCCGTGTTCGCAGCCGGCCTGATCGCCCACCTGCCGCGCCCGGTGGACAACCTGCGGGAACTGGCCCGCGTGGTACGGCCGGGCGGTACGCTCGCGCTCTTCCACCCCATCGGCCGCGCGGCGCTGGCAGCGCGTCAGGGCCGCCGTATCACCCCCGACGACCTGCGGGCGGAGGCCAACCTGGACCCGCTGCTGGCCCGTTCGGGCTGGCGCATGACGTCGTACGTCGACGAGGACGCCCGCTTCCTCGCGCTCGCGGTGCGCGAGGCCTGACGCGTCCTACGGCGACCAGGACGCCCGCTTCCCTGCGCTCGCGGTGCGCGAGGGCCGACGAGGGGGCCCGGTCAGTGCGTTCCGGCGACGGCTGCCGCGAAGGCGCCGGGGTTGTCGAACATGACGTTGTGCCCGGCGCCGGGCACCGTCACCACGCGCACCCCGGCGGCTTCAAGGCGCTCCCGGCCCGCGAGTTCGCCGCTGTGCTCGCCCTGGAGGAAGACGCGGTCGACGGGCAGCCCCTCCAGGAGCGTGCGCATCACCGGGTCCGAGCCCTTGCGCAGACCGACGGCGCTGCGGTGCAGCGCGAGCGGGTCGGCCAGACGCATGGTCGCCGCCCACAGCGGGCCGACCGCCTCCAGCACGCGCGCGTACTCCTTCGCGACGAACTCGTCCTCTCCATGGGCGGCGATTCCGCTGCTGGCGGCGGTCGACGGCGGAAAGGCGTCCAGGTTGGCCTCCGTCAGCACCAGCCGGGAGACGAGGCCGGGCCGGCGGTGGGCGAGGACGACCGCCACCGCGCCGCCCATGCTGTGCGCGATCAGTTCGGCACCGGCGACTCCGGCCGCGTCCAGCGCGGCCGCGACCGCGTCGGCGTGGTCCTCCAGCGTGTAGCCGAAGTCCCGGGGCCGGTCGCTCGTGCCGTGTCCGGGCAGATCCACGAAGAGGCTGCGGCGGCCCGCGAGTTCGGGCCGGGCCGCGATGTGCGCGTGGTACACGGCGGACATCGACCCCAGTCCGTGCAGGTACACCCGGGCAGGCTCCGCCCCGGGCACCTCGGTCCACCGGATGTGACTTCCCCTGCTGTCGAACGCGGCCTGCTGCACCGTGCCCCTCCCTCTGTTCGGCGACGCCGCACAATACCTCGCCATCGAGGTATTCCGTCAAGGCGGTATTGGCGTGACGAGGTACCCCTGCGAAAGAATGCGGGCATGCTCGAACTGGCCATCCTCGGTTTCCTGTACGACGCCCCGCTGCACGGTTACGTCCTGCGGCGCCACATCGCGGCGCTCACGGGGCATGTGCGCCCTGTCGCCGAGAGCACGCTGTATCCGGCGATCAAGCGCCTGGAGAAGGCCGGTCTGCTGGCTCGGGCGACCGAGCCCGGTGCCGTGGCCGCGCCACGGCATGTGCTGCGGCTGACCGAGGAGGGCGGACGCGAGCTGAAGCGCAGGCTGGCCGAGCCCGCGCAGCGCGAGATCACCGACGAGAACCACTGGTTCACACTGCTGGCGTTCCTGCGGCACCTGGAGGACCCCGCCGCACAGGCGGCCGTGCTGCGGCGCCGGCTGGCCTTCCTTCAGGAGCCGGCGAGCTTCTTCTACGACGGTGACCGGCCGCTCTCCGCCGAGGAACTGGACGATCCGTTCCGGCGGGGTGTCCTCACCATCGCCCGTGCCACGAGCCGGGCGGAACTGGCCTGGCTGCGCGACACCCTCGCGTCACTCGACAGGGCCGGCCGCTGAGCCGTCCCGGTGCCGCACCGGGCAGCCGCGCAGCCCGGGGACGGGGCGGGTGCCCAGGTCGGCCACGCGGTAGCCGTTCGGATAGCCCTTGATCTCCCAGTTCTGGCGGGCGAAGTGCGGGCTGCGGCGCGGCGGCAGCAGCCGGACGAGCCGGCCGCGCGTCCGTACGGCGCGGCGCACCAGTGCGGAGGTCGCGGCGCCCGGGCTCGGATAGCGGAACGCGCGCAGCAACGGCTCGTCGAGCAGGGCGAGCGTCGCCGTGCGCAGCACCGGTGCGAGCGGACGCGGATACCAGGACGCCATCAGGTCCAGGGTGGCGTCGGAGACCCGCCGAGCCTCCTCGTCCCAGCCGAAGTGGGCTTCCTCGTAGCTGTCGAGCAGGGCTTCGAACTCCTCGTAGGTGCGGGGAATGTCCGGGATGCCCATGTGCCGGCCCAGGGTGCGGTAGTACTCGGTGGTGGCCACGATCTCGTGCCGGGACAGCCGACGCCAGCCGTAGGCGTCGATCCAGCGCCGGGGCATCACCACGAACGTGCTCAGCACGTACCGCATGTCGTCGTCGCTGATGTCGTAGCTGCGGTGCATCTGGTTGATGCGGCGGACGGCGGTGCGTCCCTGCTCCGCGGCGAAGCCGTGTTCCACGATGGTGTCGAGGAGCAGCACGGTGTCGTCGTACCGCTTCTGCGTACGCTCGGTCAGCTCCGCCGTCCGCGCGAGCAGCCGGCCGATGCTGGGCACCGCGTAGGTGCGGTACAGGGCCAGTTCCAGGGCGCGGGTGTAGTCCCAGGGGAACTCGTACGCCACACTGATCCGGTAGATCTCCAGCGCGTCCGCCACCGGGTCCAGCCGGCGGATCCGGTCCAGCTGCTCGAACCGCTTCACCGCGTCGTCCCCCTTCTGATACCGGATCTCCAACTCTACGTTGTGAAGCAGCAGATGGGCGATCAGTGGTGACTTCGTCCGGGGAAAGGGTGATCCGTGTGTTCGACACGATCCGCAGGTACGCAGGCAGGCTCCGCACCGCCACGCCCGCGCGGGCCGAGGGTGCCCCGGAGCGGCGCGCGCACAACCTGTTCGAGGCCGCCGCGGTCTATGTGGCGGCCCGTGCGGAGGACGACCAGGACCGGATCGAGGAAGCGGCGGCCTGGGTGTCGCCGGAGGCGCTCTCCTTCGGCGTGAGCGAGCTGGCCTGCCGGGCGGTGGTGGCGCTGGCCCGGGAGCGGGACGAGTCGCCCGACGAGGTCGCCCGTGCCCTTCTCGGACTGCCCGCCGCATGAGCGGAACTTCCCTCTCCAGATGTGGCCGTTTCGCCCCTGTCCAGGTGGAAACCTGCAGCTCCGCGTGGTGCGCGGAGTCGTGACAAGCTGCTTCCGCTCGCACTAGGGTGCGCGCCGATGGACGACCACTGGGGAGGCAGGGATGGCCGGGACGGACGATGAGGCCGTCGCCGCCGCGGACGATGCGCTGTACGTGCTGACGGCGGTGCTGCTGACGCCGGCGCAGTTTCCGAGCGTGCTGGGCGACGACTACCCGGAGGCGTGTGCGGCGCTGGACCTCGCGCCGCGCGCCGACGGGTACGGCCTGGTGCTGGGCCAGGACGGGGACGGTGCTCGCTGGACGGTCGTCATCGACGACGTCTCGCTGGTCGCCGTGGCGATCGCTTCCTGGGACTGCGGCATGGAGTACGAGCTGTCGCCGGACGAGAGCGCGGTCGTGACCGCCCTGCCGGGGTGGCCCCTGGCCGTCGCCGTGGCGGCACCGGGCGTGCCCGCCCCGCACGACCCCCCTGCCGAGGCGGCGGACCGGCCGGCGCTGAGCCCTCCGGACACCGGAACGTGGGGGCCCGCCCAGCGCCGGCTGGGTGCCGACGAGATCGCGTTGCAGTGGGCGGCCTGGCGGGAGCAGATCGACGACGCCGACTTCCCCGCGCCGGGTGAGCCGGCGGAGGTCGCGCAGGTCGCGGAGTCCGCACCGGAGGGTGCGGAGCGCGCTTCGTCCGGCGGCCACAGGGGTGTCCGCCGGGTGCTCGCGGAGGCGCGCGCCTACGTCGACTCCCCGCCGCCGCTCGGCCGGGTGCGCTCGTCGTTCGCCCCGGGCGAGGCCCGCACCCTGCGCGCCGACGGTCCCGGCTGGTCGATCGTGGCCCGCACCGACGACATCGCGTTCGTCCTGCTCGACGAGGAGCCCGGCGAGGTCCTGCCGGTGGGCAGGGGCCCCGAGCTGCCGGGACTGCTGGACGCGCTCGACAAGATGGCCGTACGGCCCCTGTGAGCCGGAGCGAGCGGACGGAGCCTTCCTCGCCGCTCCCAGGGCCCTACCGCCCGCGGTGTCCCGCCCCAGGGCGGGGCACGGTCCATGCCCCCCGCACGGCTGGCCCGCATGCCCTGGGACCGGCGCCTCAGCGGCCGATCTGCTTGCGTCCCACCCTGCGCAGCCGGCGCCGCTGTGAGGGGTCCAGTGCGAGGTACGCCACCAGCGGGACTCCCACGACGAGCAGGAACGCCACCCACCCGGTCAGCCATATCAGCAGGATCAGTCCGACCGCCGCACCCCCTGCGGCGATCTTGTTATTCATGGACATGAGCGTCGCCTCCTCCGCGGCCACCGCCGCTCCCTGATCTGAGAACGACCTCGCGTCGGCCGCGGTTCCGCGTCCCCACCCTGAGACATCCCTGAGGTCTGCCCCTAGGTCGTACAGGGCCGGAGGCCGTTGTCGACCGTAGTGACGGCCGGGCAGCGCGGGGACTCGCCGCAGTACGAAGCCGCTGCCATCATCGAGTGGCCGTGACGGACACCCGCTTCAGGCGCTGAACACGGCGTTGCGTCGTAGCTGTTCCGCGCACCACCGGAAGTGCCCGTCCCGGTCGTCCAGGCCGAAGAGGTCGTAGGTCGTGAGGGCGTACGCGGCCTGATAGACGGTGAGGTCGCCGGCGGGTACCCGAGTTCACGGGCGAAGAGCCTGGTGAGTTCCGCGGTGTGCCCCTCGGCGTGCGGCCCGTACACCGGGTGGGCAGTTCGCGCTCATAGGCCGCGTGCGCGGAGTCGATCCGCATCGGGGCTCCGGGCAGCTCACGCTCGTACGTCACCAGGACGCCCTCGTGGTGCTCGACGCCGAAGATTAGACCAGCAGCCGCACAAAGCGCACTGGACGCATTCTTGCTGCGCCTCGCCCGCACCTCCGCCCCAGCTGCTCCACCGAGGGGCGAGGCCGGCGGCGGTCACGCGTGTCAGCAGGGCCACAGCGCTCGGACGCGGCAGCGGCAGCGGCAGCGGCAGCGGCAGCGGCAGCGGCAGCGGCAGCGGCAGCGGCAGCGGCAGCGGCAGCGGCAGCGGGCATTGTGCTGTACCCTCGGCGACTCCGGTCGAGTAGTCAAATTTGAGGAGTGCGGCAGAGCAGTGCAGACCATCCCCACGGCACCACCCTGCGACCCACCCGAACTGGACAGCTGCTCCGTCGTTTTCCTGCCGTCCGACCCCGCGCGGACGGGCCGGATCGGTTTCTGGAGACCGGACGGCGGGACTCCGCCCGCATGCGCGGAGGGTTCACTGGCCGATCTGGAGTTAGCGGTGCCCGCAGCGGACGGCGGCGTCGAACGCGTCCCGCTGCCCGTCCTGCTGCTTCCGGTCCGCAGTGCCCTTCCGCTGCTCACCCGCGCGCGTGCACTGCCGGGAGAGCACCGGGCCGCGGCCTTCTGGCGGACCGCGTACGAACTCGCCCTGGCCTTCCTGGCGCGCGGTCTGCTCCTGCCGGGGCTGTCCCCGGCCGACCACGACACCTGGCGCGTGGGCCCGCTGTCCGCCGGCGACGCGGAACTGGTCAGGGAACTCGCCGCCGCCATGCCTCCGGAGGCACACGCAGTGCCGCTCCCGGGGGACGGGCCGCTCTCGCTGCCCGACCCGGAGCGGCTGCTGTGTGCCTTCCTCGACGCGGTCGCCGACGTGCTCCCGCGCTCCCCCGCCGCCCCTCTGCTGACCGGCGGCCCCGCGTACGCGGCACCCGAGCCGCAGCGTCTGCCGGCGCTGCGGGCGTGGGCCGACGACATCGCCGCCGGGCATGACGCGGGGGTGCGGCTGTCGCTGCGTGTGGAGGCGCCCGGTCACGACGACGTCGTATCCCCGGACGGCGCCCCGGTCCGCTTCCGCGCTGTGCTCCAGGTGCACGGCCAGAGCGGTTCGGGGGACGTCATGGATGCCGCCGGCCTGTGGACCGGTGCGGATGCCGGCAGCCTGGCGTCCGCTCCGCGCGCGCGTGCCGACGCGTTGCTGGCGCTGCGCCGCGCCGCCCGGGCCTGGCCGCCGTTGGCACCTCTGCTCTCCGCCGCCGTGCCCGACGCCATGGACGTGGCCGACGAGGACATAGCCGACCTGCTGGGGCAGGGCGCGCGGGCGCTCGCCGCCGCGGGAGTCGACGTGCACTGGCCGAAGCACCTGGCGCGCGGCCTCACCGCGCACGTGGCCGTCGGCCCACCGGACGACGGCGCCGCCCCGCCCGGTGCGGCATCCGCACCGTCGTACCTCTCCGCGGACACGGGGGTCGCGTTCCGCTGGTGGTTCGACCTGGGCGGGCGGGAGTTGTCCAGGGACGAGCTGGACCGGCTCGCGGAGGCCAAGCGTCCCCTGGTGCGGCTGCGCGACGGGTGGGTGCTGGTCGATCCGCAGGAGGCGGACCGCGCCCGGTCGGAGCGGGACCGCACCCTCGCTCCCGTCGAGGCGCTGGCCGCGGCGCTGACGGGTTCGGCGGAGGTCGACGGCCGACAGGTGGACGTACGGCCCACCGGCTGGCTGGCGGGGCTGCGGGAACGGCTCACGGCCGGCGAGCCGACGGACCCGGTCGGACAGCCGCCGGGCCTGGCCGCGACCCTGCGTGACTACCAGCTGCGGGGCCTGGACTGGCTGGCCCGGACCACATCCCTGGGCCTGGGCTGCTGCCTGGCCGACGACATGGGCCTCGGCAAGACGATCACGTTGATCGCGCTGCATCTGCACCGGCAGACGGACCCCTCGGCGGCCGGTCCCACGCTCGTCGTCTGCCCGGCCTCGCTGCTCGGCAACTGGCAGCGGGAGATCGAGCGGTTCGCTCCCGGCACGCCGGTGCGCCGGTTCCACGGAGCAGGGCGCGCGCTCGGATCTCCGGCGGCCGGGGAGTTCGTCCTCACGACGTACGGGACGATGCGCATGGACGCCGCGGGCCTGGCCGGTGTGTCGTGGGGGATGATCGTGGCCGACGAGGCCCAGCATGTGAAGAACCCTTACTCCGCGACCGCGCGGGCACTGCGCACGATCGGCGCACGCGCGCGCGTGGCGCTCACCGGTACTCCGGTGGAGAACAACCTCACGGAGCTGTGGGCGATCCTCGACTGGACGACCCCGGGCCTGCTCGGCGGTCTCGGCGGCTTCCGCGCGCGCTACGCACAGCCCGTCGAGGGCGGCCGGGACCCCGCCGCCGCACAACGGCTCGCCCGGCTCGTCGGACCGTTTCTGCTGCGTCGGCGCAAGTCCGATCCGGGCATCGCACCGGAGCTCCCGCCGAAGACGGAAACCGATCATCCGGTGCCGCTCACGACCGAACAGGCGGGACTGTACGAGGCGTTGGTGCGCGAGACGCTGGACCGGATCGCTACAGCCGACGACATGGCACGCCGGGGCCTGATCGTGCAGTTGCTGACCGGCCTGAAGCAGATCTGCAACCACCCGGCACAGTTCCTGAAAGAGGAGGATCCGCGGCTCGCGGGGCGCTCGGGGAAGCTGGAGCTGCTGGACGAACTGCTCGGCACCATCCTCGCGGAGGGTTCGGGCGTGCTCGTCTTCACCCAGTACGTGCGCATGGCCCGACTGCTCGAACGGCACCTGGCGGCCCGTGGGGTGCCGTCGCTGCTCCTGCACGGCGGAACGCCGGTCGCCCGGCGGGAGGCCCTGGTACGGCGCTTCCAGGCGGGCGAGGCACCGGTGTTCCTGCTGTCGCTGAAGGCCGCCGGAACGGGACTGAACCTCACCCGTGCCGAGCACGTCGTGCACTACGACCGCTGGTGGAACCCGGCGGTGGAGGCGCAGGCCACCGACCGCGCCTACCGCATCGGGCAGACCCGTCCGGTCCAGGTGCACCGGCTGATCGCCGAGGGGACCCTGGAGGACCGCATTGCGGAGATGCTGGGCCGCAAGCGGGAGCTGGCCGACGCCGTGCTCGGCACCGGAGAGGCCGCTCTGACGGAGCTGTCGAACGAGGAACTGGCCGCACTGGTGGAACTACGCGGGGAGGCACGATGACTCACGACCACGACCACGACCAGAACGGCCGGGCGGAGCGGACGTTCGCCGCGCTGCCACCCGCGCGCGGGCGGGCCTTCGCGCAGAGCTGGTGGGGACGCGCCTGGCTGCAGTCCCTGGAGGACGCAGCCCTGGAAACGGCGGCGGTCAAGGCGGGACGCCGGCTCGCGCGCGCGGGCGGTGTCGGCGCGGTGACCGTGCGGCCTGGCCGGGTCACGGCCGTCGTACGCGACAGGGGAGGTGCGGCCCACCGGGCCGACGTCCTGCTGCCGGAGTTGTCCGACGGGGAGTGGGCGCGGTTCCAGGACCTCGTGGTGGAGCGGTCCGGACACATGGCCGCGCTGCTGGACCGGGAGCTTCCTCCCCACCTGATCGAGGACGCGGCGCTGTCCGGGATCGAGCTCCTGCCGGGCCTCGGCGATCTCGAACCGGCGTGCGACTGCGGGGCCTGGGACCACTGCGGACACACGGCCGCGCTGTGCCACCAGGTGGCGCGGCTGCTGGACGAGGATCCGTTTCTGCTGCTGCTGTTGCGGGGGCGGGGAGAGGACGCCTTCCTGACGGAGCTGCACGTCCGCAGCACCGCCGGGCCGTCCGGAGTGACACCCGAGGCCGCCGGAGTGGACGCGGCCGAGGCGTGGGCGGCTGCCGACATCCTGCCGCCACTGCCCGAGGTTCCGGGTCTTCCGCAGGCACCCGGCACGCCGCCGTCCCTCACCGCCGGGTCCGTCGTGGCTCCCGGAATCGACACCGCGGCACTGGAGCACCTGGCCGGTCGTACCGCTGTGGAGGCCTCCCGGCTGCTGGCCGCGATCCTGGGCGGCGAGGCGCCGGCCGAGGCCGGTCTGACGGCCGCTCAGGACGCCGTACGGCTGGCCTGCGGGCCGGCCCCCGCCGGCGTCGTCGAGCGGCTCGCCACCGGGTCGGGGCGTGGCCCTGACGGGCTCGCGGCGGCCGTGCGCGCGTGGCGGCTCGGGGGCGCGGTGGCGCTGACCGTGCTCGACGAGGAGCGTGAGGTGGAGGGCGTGGCCCTCGCACGCGCGCGTGCGGCTCTGGAAGCGGCCTGGGAGGAGGACGAGCGGCCGGTGTTCCACCGCAGCGGCAACCGGTGGACCGTTGCGGATGAAGGCGTTCAGCTGAGGCTCGACGGTGAGGGCCACTGGTGGCCGTATCGCGAGGAGGGTGACCACTGGGTGCCGACGGGCGGGGCGGACCCCGATCCCGCGACGGCACTGGCCTCGGCACGACCCGGCGCCGCTGAGGCTCGGGTCTCCTGATCCGCCGCCCTCAGGGGACCGGCAGGATCCGATGAGCGGCGGACGCCGGCCGTTCACCCTGCGGTCGTGCAACGTTCCTCCGGGGACCCAAGGGTGGCCGCAGCCCACGACGTTGTCCCCCAGGAGGCCTGATGTCCCCGCACGCCGCCGGCCGGCGCCGCGTCGCCCGTTCCGTCGCCACGGGGCTCCCCCTGGCTCTGGCCGCCGTCCTCGTGGCCGCGGGGACGGCCACGGCGGCGCCGTCCGGGGACGCCCGCGTCGTCCGTACGGCGACCCTCGGCGAGATCCCGCTCGGCGCGTTCAGCAACGCGCTGCTGCCCGGCAGCGTGGCCGACGACCACGGGGTGGAGCTCGGCGGCATCGGCAGCGACATCTACCCGGCGGGACGCGAGGGCGAGTACTGGACGGTGACCGACCGCGGTCCCAACGGCCAGATCAAGGTGGACGGCAAGAAGCGCCGCACCTTCCCGGTGCCGGGATTCGACCCCGCGATCGTCAGGATCCGGGTCTCCGGTCACACGGTCGAGGTCCTGGACGCGATCCCGCTGACCACCTCCTCCAGGAAGGCCGTCACCGGGCTGCCGAACCAGAGGAGCCGGGACGAGGCACCGTACACCTACGACGCGGGGACGCCGCTGTCCTACGACCCGAACGGCCTGGACACCGAGGGCATCGTGCGGGCCGGGGACGGCGGTTTCTGGCTCGTCGACGAGTACGGACCGTCCCTGGTGCACGTCTCCGCGCGCGGGCGGGTTCTCGCTCGCTATGTGCCCAAGGGACTCGCTCTGGCCGGAGCGGACTACCCGGTGGTGGAGGCGTTGCCGTCGATCCTGCTGCACCGCAGGACGAACCGCGGGTTCGAGGGGCTGGCGCAGCTTCCCGGCGGTGATCTGGTGATGGCCCTGCAGAGCCCGCTCTCGCTGCCCGACGCGGACGCCGGGGACGCCTCGCGCACCACGCGTCTGCTGCGTTTCTCGCCGCGCGAGAAGGCCGTCACGGCCGAGTACGCGTACCGCTTCGACCCGGTCGGCGTGGTCGACCCGGGCGAGGACGACACCTCCGAGCTGAAGATCTCGTCGGTGGTGGCGGTCGGCCGCGACCGGCTGCTCGTCGAGGAGCGCACCGACAGGGCTGCCCGCTTGCAGCTGGTCAGGCTGCGCGACAGATCCGACATCCTCGGCGGCCCGTGGGACGACGACACGACGTCGCCCTCGCTGGAGCAGCTGGAGGACCCGGCGGCCGTGGGGGTGCCGGTGCTGTCCAAGCGGCTCGTGGTGGACCTGGGCGAAGTGGCCGGGGTGCCCGGGAAGATCGAGGGCGTCGCGCGCGTGGACCACGACACGCTCGCGCTCGTCAACGACAACGACTTCGGGATGACGGACGGGGCGGACGCGTTCGACGCCCGGGGTCGCCTGGTCGACAGCGGGATCGAGACGACGGTGGTGTACGTCCGCCTGCCCAGGAAGCTGTGACGGGTCCGGCGGGCCGGCCCGCCGGACCCGTCACAGGACGGACAGCCCGCCAGACGGACAGCCCGCCAGACGGACGGTCCGCCGAACAGACGGTCCGCCGGACAGACGGTCCGCCGGACAGACTGGTATCAGGACGTCGTCAGATTGATCATCTTGTGGTCGGACAGTCCACCGTCGACGACACGGCACGCGTACGTGCGCCCCTGAGGGCCGAAGATGTAGTCGATCTTGTTGCCGCCGTCCGTGGCGGCACCGGTGTGCGGTGAGGTCGGGGTCGGCTGCCCGCACTCCTGGTGGTCCGGGTAGAGACTGTCGAGGTAACCGACATCCTTCGTGGCGGTGTTGAGGTCGCCGCCGTAGTACGTGGTGTAACCACCGGCCGTGAGGGTGTCGACGCTCCCCCGCATCTTCGCGGCCTGCTGGGGGCGGAAGAGGTTGTCCGGGTCGGTGTCGTCACCGGCGAGTTTGCCGTTGGAGTCGATGTAGGGACCGCTGCTGAAGTGGGCGTTGCAGTAGGCGGAACCCTCGGCCGGAACGACCGCGCAGAGCATGGGGCGCTGCTCCTTGCCGCTCGGCGACGGCAGGACGGTGCCCTGGTACCAGGTGTTGCTGTCGGGCATGGCAAGGGCGATGCCGAAGGCTCCTCGGTCGACGTGGTCGGTGCCGTCCGAGCAGTTCTTCTGGGCTCGGACGACCGTGCCGTCGGATGCGGTGGCCACGTTGTAGTACGTCGGCATGAACCGCACGTCCAGAGGGCCGGCCCAGCCTTCGAGCTTCAGCTCCAGGGGCTTCGCGGACTTCTCGCAGATCTCCTGGAAGAAGATCGCGTCGGGCCGCCGGGTGCCCATGGCGGCGTGGAGAGCGGCCGAGACGTCGTCCGCGACGGTCGCCGGCGGGGCGTACTTCAGGTCGCAGTCGGGGTCGGGGTTGTTGTTGGCGCAGACGTTCCAGGAGACGACGTCGCGCGCCCTGGGCGCCTGGGCGGTGGGCGCGGGCATGTTCGCGGTGTAGGCGCCCTCCGGGCCGATCTGCTCCAGGGTGAAGCGCTCCCAGGAACCGAGGCCGGCGGGGTCGGAGACGGACGTCCGTGCGCGCAGCAGGCCGTAGTCGGGGTAGCTGCCGAGTTCCGCGGCCACGTACTTGCCGTTGTGGGCCAGCAGTCCGAACGCGCCGCCGGACAGCGGCGTCAGCTTGAAGCGCTCCCAGGATCCGGTGGTCGTCCCCCGGGTGCGCAGCAGGGCTCCGCTGGCGTCGTCCTCCGCCGTGACGTAGTTGCCCGTGGCCTCGGAGCGGAAGCTGACCGTCGTTCCGTACCTCTTCACCTCCTCGACGTAGTCGGTGTGCAGGGTGAACAGCTCCCATCCCTTGGCCTCGGCAGCATCCGGGTTGGCCCTGAGCTTCATGTCACCGTCCGGCCCCGCGTAGACGGTCACGTAGTAGCCGTTGACCTTCAGCGCCCACCTCTGGCCCGCGGACGACGGGGGCACCGCGGTGTCGGCCGCGGCCGACGGTGCGGCCAGCGCCACAACGGCGCTGACGGCGGTGAGCACCGCCGCCAGCACGAGCCGTATTCGCTTGATCATGCTTGGTCCCTTGAGAACGCTCCGCACCTGTGCGCGGATGTCGACGCGGGGTGGATTCAAGCATGATCAAGAAGTGGGGGGCATGCACATGCCCTTCCCTGTTCCGTACCGCTCCCTGTTCCGTACCGCTCTCTGTTCCGTACCGCTCCGCTCTCTGTTCCGTTCCGTACCGCGCGCGTGGAGGCGTTCGCCCGCACGCGCGCGTGCGGTCAGCCCCGCGCCCCCAGCAGATGGTCCATCGCCAGCTGGTCAAGGCGCTCGAAGGCCATGCCGCGCGTGGCGGCCTCCTCCACGTCGAAGTCCTCGAAGGCCGCGCGGTCGGCGAGCAGGCCCTGCAGGCCGTCGGCCGCGGTCGGCTGGGCCAGCTGGTCCAGCCGCGACGCGCGCAGCGCCTCCTGCACCTCCGGGTCCGCACGGAAGGCGGCCGCACGCTCCTTGAGGATGAGGTAGTTGCGCATGCAGCCGGCCGCGGACGCCCAGACGCCGTCGAGGTCCTCGGTCCGCGGCGGCTTGAAGTCGAAGTGGCGGGGCCCTTCGTAACCCGCGCTCTCCAGGAGGTCGACGAGCCAGAAGGCGGCCCGCAGGTCGCCCGCGCCGAACCGCAGGTCCTGGTCGTACTTGATCCCGGACTGGCCGTTGAGGTCGATGTGGAAGAGCTTGCCCGCCCACAGGGCCTGCGCGATGCCGTGCGGGAAGTTCAGACCGGCCATCTGCTCGTGGCCGACCTCCGGGTTGACGCCGTACAGCTCGGGCCGCTCCAGGCGCTCGATGAAGGCCAGCGCGTGCCCGACGGTGGGCAGCAGGATGTCGCCGCGGGGCTCGTTCGGCTTGGGCTCGATGGCGAAGCGGAGATCGTAACCCTGGGAGACGACGTACTCGCCCAGCAGGTCGAAGGCCTCCTTCATCCGGTCCAGGGCGACGCGTACGTCCTTGGCGGCCCCGGACTCGGCGCCCTCGCGACCGCCCCACGCGACGTACGTCCTGGCGCCGAGCTCGGCCGCGAGGTCGATGTTGCGGATCGTCTTGCGCAGAGCGTAGCGGCGCACGTCGCGGTCGTTGGCGGTGAAAGCGCCGTCCTTGAAGACGGGGTGGGTGAAGAGGTTGGTGGTGGCCATCGGGACGGTCATGCCGGTGGCGTCCAGGGCCTGCCGGAACCGCTTGACGTGCGACTCGCGCTCGGTGTCCGAGGACCCGAAGGGGATCAGGTCGTCGTCGTGGAAGGTCACTCCGTGGGCGCCGAGCTCGGCCAGGCGCTGCACCGTCTCGACCGGGTCGAGGGCACGGCGGGTGGCGTCGCCGAACGGGTCCCTTCCCTGCCAGCCGACGGTCCACAGGCCGAAGGTGAACCTGTCCTCGGGGGTGGGCTGGTAGTTCATGCCGCGGCTCCTTGCTGCGTACGACTATTCGTCATGGCGGTTTACAAATTAGTATGCGGACGCACCGCTGGGAAGAGACAAGATGTCTTCGACAGCAAGGTGTCTTCGAAACAGCCCACCGCACGTCCCGCGGAGCCGCGGAAGAGGGAGAGCCCGATGTCAGCAGCCGAGGGTCCGCTCGTCGTCGGGGTGGACACGTCCACCCAGTCCACGAAGGCGCTGGTCGTCGACGCGTCCACCGGTCAGGTGGTGGCGAGCGGCCAGGCCCCGCACTCCGTGACCTCCGGAGCGGGCCGTGAGAGTGATCCGCGTCAGTGGTGGGACGCCCTGTGCGCGGCACTGCGCCAGTGCGGTGACGCGGCGCACGAGGCGGCGGCGGTGTCGATCGGCGGCCAGCAGCACGGTCTGGTCACCCTCGACGAGCACGGCGAGCCGGTGCGTCCGGCGCTGCTGTGGAACGACGTCCGCTCGGCACCGCAGGCGCGTCGGCTGGTGGACGAGCTGGGCGGACCGAAGGCCTGGGCCGAACGCACCGGCAGCGTGCCCGGGGCGTCCTTCACGGCCACCAAGTGGGCGTGGCTCGCCGAGCACGAGCCGGAGGCGGTCCGCGCGACCCGGGCGGTACGGCTCCCCCACGACTACCTCACCGAGCGCCTGACCGGACAGGGCACGACCGACCGCGGCGACGCCTCGGGCACCGGCTGGTGGGCGTCCGGGACGGAGGCGTACGACGAGGAGACCCTCGCGCACATCGGTCTCGACCCGGCGCTGCTGCCTCGGGTGGTGCGGCCCGGCGAGGTCGCCGGCACCGTGCGTGACAGCCACGACCTGCCGTTCTCCAAGGGCACGCTGGTGGCTCCGGGTACCGGCGACAACGCGGCGGCGGCGCTGGGCCTCGGCCTCAGGCCGGGCACCCCGGTGCTGAGCCTCGGCACCTCGGGCACCGTCTACGCCGTCTCCAGGCACCGCCCCACCGACCCGACCGGCACGGTGGCGGGCTTCGCCGACGCGCGCGGGGACTGGTTGCCGCTCGCGTGCACCCTGAACTGCACCCTCGCGGTGGACCGCGTCGCCGCCCTGCTGGGCCTGGACCGGGAGGCCGTGGAACCGGGCGGCTCGGTGACCCTCCTGCCGTACCTGGACGGCGAGCGCACCCCCAACCTTCCGCACGCCTCCGGACTGCTGCACGGGCTGCGCCACGACACCACCGCCGGTCAGCTGCTGCAGGCGGCCTACGACGGCGCGGTGCACGCGCTGCTCGGCGCCCTCGACCTGGTCCTCGACGAGGACGCGGACCGCGGCACCCCGCTGCTCCTGATCGGCGGAGGGGCCCGGGGAACGGCCTGGCAGCAGACGGTGCGCCGGCTGTCGGGCCGGCCCGTCCAGGTGCCGGAGGCCAAAGAACTGGTCGCCCTCGGCGCGGCGGCGCAGGCGGCCGGTCTGCTGACCGGCGAGGACCCCGCGGCGGTGGCCCGCCGCTGGAACACGGCCGCGGGCCCGGTCCTCGAGGCCGTGGAACGGGACTCGTCGGCGCTCGACCGGATCACCGGGGTACTCTCCGACGCGGCCCCGCTGCTGGAGCGGGACCCGAACACCCAGTGACCAGGCCGCCCGCCTCCAGCCGGGCGGCAGACACCGAGGATTGACGGAGGCATGACCGCACCGCTGCACGAGGCGCGTCCACAGAGCGCCGGACGCTCCCTGCCGGACACCCAGCAGGGCATGCGCCGGCGCAACCTCGCCCGGGTCCTGCACGCCGTCAGCGCCGAGGGCTCACTGTCCCGCGCGGCGGTCGCCTCACGGATCGGGCTGACCCGGGCGGCGGTGTCGACACTGGTGGACGAGCTGATCCGCTGGGGGTTGCTGGAGGAACTGGGCCCCGAGCGGCCGGGCCGGGTGGGACGGCCCGGGTCGGCGCTCGCGGTCAGCGGCCGGGGTCCGGCCGGGATCGGGGCGGAGATCGGCGTCGGCCATCTCGCGGTGTGCGCGGTCGACCTGCGCGGCGAGGTCCGGGCGCGGGCCGTGCGGCACGGCGCCAACCGGGGCCGGGCGGCCGGGCCCGTGATCGAGGAGCTGACGGAGCTGATCCGCCGGGTCGTCTCGGAGGCTGAGCGGGCGGAGCTCTGGCCCGCCGGTCTCGCGGTCGCCGTGCCCGGCCTGGTGGCCCGGGACGGACGGACCGTCGTGCGGGCCCCGAATCTCGACTGGCACGACACCGACCTCGGCCTCCTGCTCCCCGGCGACTGGCCGCTGACCGTGGACAACGAGGCCAACTTCGGCGCGCTGGCCGAGCTGTGGCTCGGAGCCGGCACCCCCGGTGACTTCCTGCACGTGTCCGCCGAGATCGGCATCGGCGCGGCCGTGGTCGTCGACGGCAGGCTGCTGCGCGGGACCCGGGGATTCGCGGGCGAGCTGGGCCATGTGCCCGTACGGCCGGACGGTCCCGCCTGCCCGTGCGGCGGCCGGGGCTGCCTGGAACAGTACGCGGGTGAGGACGCGGTACTGCGCGCGGCCGGGCTGGAACCGCGTGAGGATCTGGTGGGTCTGCTCGCCGAGCGCGCCGAGGACGGCGACGAGGGTGTACGGGCGGCTCTGCGGGACGCCGGTACGGCGCTCGGGATCGCCCTGACCGGGGCGGTGAACCTCCTCGACCCCGAGACTGTGGTCCTGGGCGGGGCCCTGGCCGGCCTCTCCCCCTGGCTGCTGCCGTCGCTGGAGGCGGAGCTGACGGGCCGCACGGCGGGCCCGGCCTGCCCCGTGGCTGTGTCCGCGCTGGGCCCGCAGGGTCCCCTGCTGGGCGCCGCCCACTCGGTCGTCCGAGCGGTGCTGGACGATCCGGCGATGGTGGCGGAGCGATCCTGAGCCGCCGGCTCGCCGCACGCCGGGGCCGTCCCCCACAGTTCCGTGGGGGACGTGCCCCCAGGATCCCGTGGTGGCACGGCCCCCGCGGTCCCGCGCTTCGCCCGATCGGGTGATCAAGTTATCCACAGCCCGCGACTTGTCCACGGAACCGCGGCACGCCCTTCTGCCCAACCGGCCCGAGTCGTACCGTGATTCACGCGGGGCGCAGCCGACGGACCGTCACGAAAGACCGACGACCCGTCATGTAGGCCGACGGTCCGTCATGTACGGCCGGCAACCCGTCACGTCCGTCGGCAAGTCGCCAGATCGCGCCGAGGGGCGTCATGGGTGGTGGACGACTTGTCACGCACGGGCAGGCGGCTCGTCATACACGGGCAGGCGGCTCGTCATACACGGGCAGGCGGCTCGTCACGTCAGGCACGCGCGGGCGGCGGGCGCTCGCGGAACGAGGGAAACGCGCAGGCGACAGGTGGCAGCGGACTGACACGCACCAGGGGGACACATGAACGAGGAGCCGACCGGGGCGCTGCGGCGCGATGCGATCGGGTTGCGCGAGGTGCTTTTCCAGAGCGTCACGGCGATGGCGCCGGCCGCCGCGGTGGCCGCGTCGATTCCGTCCGGCGCCGCCTTCGCGGGCGGCAGCCTTCCCCTGGCGGTGCTGGTCGCCCTGGTGGCCTGCCTGTTCACCGCCTCCTGTGTGGCGGAGCTGGCCCGGGAGCTGCCCGCGGCGGGCTCGGTGGCGACATACGCGGCCCGGGGCCTGCACCCGGCCGTCGGCTTCCTCGTCGGGTGGGCGTACGTCTTCGTGGAGATGCTGGTGCCACCGCTGCTGCTCCTGCAACTGGGCTTCACGGCGGCCGCCACACTGCACGAGGAGTGGTCCGCGTACCCGGCGGACCTGTGGTGGCCGTGGGCACTGGCGGGAGCCGCGGTGATCGCCGTGGCCGGATACCTCGGCGTCCGCGCCTCGGCCCGCTTCGGCACCGTCCTCGGTGTCTTCGAGATCCTCGTCCTCCTCGTGTTCGCGGTGCTGCTCATCGGCAAGGCGGGCGGCGCGAACACCCTGACGGTGTTCGGCACGGCGCACACCGCCGACGGATACACGGGGGCCGCCGGGGTGTTCGCCGGGTCCGTGTACACGGTGCTGGCGTTCGCCGGCTTCGAGGCGGCGGCGCCGCTCGCCGAGGAGACCCGCGACCCGCGGCGGACCATGCACCGCGCGGTCCTGGGCGCGGCCCTGGGCATCGGCCTGTTCTACGTGCTCACGACGTATGCGATGACCGTCTACTTCGGCCCCGACCGGTTCGCGGAGTTCGGCGCCTCGGGCGCGGCCTCCTGGGAGGGCGTCGCCCGGTCTTCCTTCGGTCTGTTCTGGGTGCTGGTGTTCCTCGCGGTGGTCAACTCCACGATCGCGAACGCCAACGCGTGCGCGAACGTCTCGACCCGCACGGCCTTCGCCCTGGCCCGCGTCCGGGTCCTGCCCGGCCTGCTCGCCACGCTCCACCCACGGCACCGCTCCCCCGTGGCCGGCATCGCCGTGCAGACCGTCGTGGCCGTCACGGCGGTGCTGGGACTCGGCTTCGCCTACGACCCCGTGACCGCGTTCCTGCTCCTCGCCACCGTGATCGTCACCGTCGTCGTCGGCGTCTACATCATCGTGAACCTCTCCTGCACCGGGCACTTCCTGCGCCGTGGCCGGGCCGCCTTCAAGCCGGTACGGCACCTGCTGTTCCCGGTGCTGGGCATCGCCGCGTTCGTCCCCGCCCTGCTGACGGCCGCCGGTCTCCCGGTGTTCGACTTCGTCACGGAACTGACGGCTCCGGTGTCCTACGCCGGTCCGGTCGTCGGCGCCTGGCTGGGGGTGGGCGTGCTCGTCCTGCTGGTGCTCGTACGACGGCATCCCGAGCGCATAGCCGAGACCGCGCGGGTGCACCTCGACGCGTACGGCCCCGACGCCGACCGGCAGAGCGGGACCGCGCCCCGCTGACCCGCCGATTGGCAGAGCGAGACCCTGCCCCGCTGACCCGCCGACCCGCTGACCCGCCGACCCGCCGACCCGCCGACCGGGACTGCGCCTGGCTGACCGGTGGTCACCGCGAGGCCGACCACGTCGTATCCGGCCTCGTTCACGCCCAGGTCGCGAGCCCCGGCCGGCCCCCTCACCTCCCCGCCCGCCCGGCTGACCACCCCGGCCGACCTGTTGCACCGACCTGACGACCCGCCCCACGAAAGGAGCCACGCCACGATGACCGAGCCCCGCATCCTCACCGTGCGCCCGGAACCGGACCAGTACGCCTGGACGTTCGGCGGAGCAGCACCCTTGGCACGGATCGCTCCGGGCACCGTCCTCGACCTGTACACGGAGGACTGCTTCGCCGGCCGGATCCGCTCCGAGAAGGACCTCGTGTCCGAGGTGTGCGAGTTCCCCTACCTCAATCCGCAGACCGGCCCCTTCCACATCGAGGGCGCCGAGCCCGGCGACACCCTGGCCGTGCACTTCGTGTCGATCGAACCGGCCCGCGACTGGGCGGCGTCCACGACGGTCCCCCTCTTCGGCGCCCTCACCTCCACCCACACCACTGCCACGCTGCAGCCACCGCTGCCGGAGCGGGTCTGGATCTGGCAGTTGGACCGGGCCCGGCGGACCGCCCTGTTCCAGGCGCGGGACAGCGACATCCGGGTGGAGCTGCCCCTGGACCCGATGCACGGCACGGTGGGCGTGGCACCCGCCAACCTGGAGGTGCGCTCGGCCCTGGTGCCGGACGCGCACGGCGGGAACATGGACACGCCCGAGATGCGGGCCGGTGTCACCTGCTACCTGGGCGTCAACGTCGAGGGCGCCCTGCTCAGCCTCGGCGACGGGCACGCCCGGCAGGGGGAGGGCGAGACCTGCGGAGTGGCCGTGGAGTGCGCGATGAACACGGTGGTGGTCGTGGACCTCCTCAAGGGCGTGGCCACACCGTGGCCCCGGCTGGAGTCGGACACGCACATCATGTCGACCGGATCGGCCCGCCCGCTGGAGGACGCGTTCCGCATATCCCAACTCGACCTGGTGCACTGGCTTGTGCGCGACTACGGGTTCAGTGAGCTGGACGCGTACCAGTTCGCAACCCAGACGGTCGAGTCACCGTTGGCCAACGTATGCGACACGAACTACACCTGCGTGGCCAAGCTCCGCAAGGAGTGGCTGCCCGCACGGGAGACGTACCGCGGTGTGCACGCACGGCTGAGGGAGACGGCGCGGGTCCTGCGCGGCTGAGGTCTGCGCCGTACCCCTCCAAAGGCCCCGCCGGACCACGCGAAGCCGCCAGACAACGCGAACGCACCGCCAGACAACGCGAACGCACCGCCAGACAACGCGAACGCACCGCCAGACAACGCGAACGCACCGCCAGACAACGCGTACGCACCGCCAGACAACGCGTACGCACCGCCAGGCCACGCGAACGCACCCGCAGGGCACCCGCGACGGCCTGGCGAAACCGCCCGGAAAGGCATCCCGAAGAAGCTCCCCGAAAAACTCTCCGAACAGCTTCCCGAAAGGCATCCCGCCATGGACACGAACCGAGCGGAACCGAGGCTCAGCCGGCGACGGCTGCTGAAGGGCGCGGCCCTCGCCGCCGTCCCCTACGCACTGCTTCCCGACCCGCGTGCCGGAGCACAGACGGGGTTCGTCGACTACCCGCTCGCCGAGTGGCGGCCGGCGAGCGGTTCCAACTACACGGTGTCCGACCGCCCCGACGACTACGCCATCGACCGGGTGATCATCCACGTCACGCAGGAGACGTACGCCAACACGCTGGCGATCTTCGCCAATCCGCAGAAGAAGGTCTCCGCGCACTATCTGGTCCGCTCGGCGGACGGGCACGTCGCCCAGTGCGTGCACGAGGCCGACATCGCCTGGCACGCGGGCAACTGGTCCTACAACACACGCAGCATCGGCATCGAGCACGAGGGCTGGGTGGACCAGCCCGCCTACTTCACCGACGCCCTCTACGAGGAGTCGGCGAGACTCACGGCGGCGATCTGCACGGCGTACGGCATCCCCCGGGACAGAGAGCACATCATCGGCCACTACGAGGTGCCCGGCACCGACCACACCGACCCGGGGCCGCACTGGGACTGGGTGCGCTACATCAGACTGGTCAACTTCGCCTAGCCGGGAGGAGCCGCTTGTCGCACAGGTTGTCCCAGCGAACACGTGGGGTGACGATGGTCCGAGCCACCGTGGTACCGCCGTTCCACCGTCCGGGGAGGCCGAGTTGACCGATCCGTGGGTTGCCCTGGAGCCAGGGGCCGACCCCGCCGAGCGCGTCCGGGCCCTGCGCCGTGCGCACGAGACGTTCACCACGGCGGGGACGGTGCCGCGCCCGGTGCGGTCGGTGGTGGCGGAGTCGTGGCGGCGCAGCGCGCGGGCGGGTGTCGGGCCGGACGGCACCGCCAGTGTGGAACTGTCCGACGGCGACCTCGGCGCCTACCGCGCGGAGCACCCCCTGGCCCGGGTGATGCCCCTGTTCCGGGAGCTGATGGGCACGTTCGCGGCCGACGGCGAGCATCTGCTGGCGGTGTGCGACGCGCACGGCAGGCTGCTGTGGGTGGAGGGGCATGCGGCGACCCGGCGGCGCGCGGACCGGATGAACTTCGTCCCGGGCGCGCGCTGGTCGGAGAGCGCGGTCGGCACCAACGCGCCGGGCACCGCGGTAGCCGTGGACCGGCCCGTGCAGGTGTTCGCCGCCGAGCACTTCATACGGCGGGTGCAGCCGTGGACGTGTGCCGCCGCTCCGGTGCACGACCCCCGCACCGGACGGGTCCTCGGAGCCGTGGACATCACCGGCGGCGACGGGCTCGCCCATCCGCACAGCCTCGGTTTCGTGCAGGCGGTGGCGCGGGCGGCGGAGGCGCAGCTCGCCCTGCTCGCCCCGCCGGGCGTCGCCGGGGAGGGGCCGCTGCTCAGCGCGCTGGGCCGGGACGAGGCCGAACTGGCCGTCGACGGACGGCGGATCAGGCTCAGCCGCCGGCACAGCGAGATCCTCGTGCTGTTGTCGCGGCACCCCGAGGGCCTGAGCGGGGACGAGCTGCTGTGCGCCCTGTACGCGGACGAGTCGGTGACGCCGGTGACGCTGCGGGCGGAACTGGCCCGGCTGCGCAGGCTGCTGGGACCGGAGCTGCTCGCCTCACGGCCGTACCGGCTGACGGCCGCGGTCGAGTCGGACGCCACCGTGGTCGAGCGGCGGCTGGAGACGGGCGGGCTCACCGCGGCGGCCAAGGCGTACGCCGGGCCCCTGCTGCCCGGCTCGCAGGCCCCGGCGATCGTCCGGCTGCGGGAGCGGCTCGCGAGTGCGCTGCGCACCGCGCTGATCGCGCACCGCGATCCCGACCTGCTGGCGGACTGGGCACACGCTCCGTGGGGCGAGGAGGACATCGAGGTGTGGCGGGCGCTCGCCGTGGTGCGTCCGACGGCACCGGTCCGTGCCCGGCTCGCCGCGCTGGAGGCCGAACTGGGCGTACCGGCCGGCCCGGCACCGGCACGGACCCGCGGTGCAACGTACTTGCAACGTCCGCCTGCCTAGCCTCGCGGCGAGAGCTGCCCAACGGCGGGCAGCGCTGCACCGGGAGGCAGACCAGGATGACTCGTTACGCGGCGCCGGGCACCGAGGGCTCGATCGTCTCCTACCAGGCGCGCTACGACCACTTCATCGGCGGTTCCTACGTGCCGCCCGCGCGCGGGCAGTACTTCGAGAATCCGTCGCCGGTCAACGGGCAGCCGTTCACGGAGATCGCGCGGGGTACCGCGGAGGACGTCGAGCGGGCGCTGGACGCGGCGCACGAGGCGGCGCCCGGGTGGGGCCGTACACCGGTGGCGGAGCGGTCCGACATCCTGTTGAAGATCGCCGACCGGATGGAGGCGTACCTGGAGCCGCTGGCGGTGGCCGAGAGCTGGGAGAACGGCAAGCCGGTGCGGGAGACGCTGGCGGCCGACATCCCGCTCGCGATCGACCACTTCCGTTACTTCGCGGGGGCGATCCGGGCGCAGGAGGGTTCGCTGGGCGAGCTGGACGACGACACGGTGGCGTACCACTTCCACGAGCCGCTCGGGGTCGTGGCGCAGATCATCCCGTGGAACTTCCCGATCCTGATGGCGGCCTGGAAGCTGGCGCCGGCGCTGGCCGCGGGGAACGCGGTGGTCCTCAAGCCGGCCGAGCAGACCCCGGCCTCCATCCACTACTGGCTGAGCCTGATCGCGGACCTGCTGCCGCCGGGCGTGCTGAACATCGTCAACGGCTTCGGTGTGGAGGCGGGCAAGCCGCTGGCGTCGAGCCCGCGGGTGGCGAAGGTCGCGTTCACCGGGGAGACCACGACCGGGCGGCTGATCATGCAGTACGCCTCGGAGAACATCAAGCCGGTCACCCTGGAACTCGGCGGGAAGTCGCCGAACATCTTCTTCGACGACGTGTGGGCGCACGACGACGACTTCCGCGACAAGGCGCTCGAAGGTTTCACGATGTTCGCGCTCAACCAGGGCGAGGTCTGCACGTGCCCGTCCCGGGCGCTGGTCCAGCGCGGCCACTACGCGGAGTTCCTGGAGGCGGCCGTCGAACGCACCCGGCGCATCAAGCCGGGCCACCCGCTGGACACCGACACGATGATCGGCGCGCAGGCCTCCAACGACCAGTTGGAGAAGATCCTCTCCTACCTGGACATCGGCCGCCAGGAGGGCGCGAGGGTCCTCACGGGCGGGGAACGCGTCGAGTACGACGGCGAGTTGAAGGGCGGGTACTACGTCCAGCCGACCATCTTCGAGGGCGACAACCGCATGCGGATCTTCCAGGAGGAGATCTTCGGTCCCGTCGTCTCGGTGGCCTCCTTCGACGACTTCGACGACGCGATCAAGATCGCCAACGACACGCTGTACGGCCTGGGCGCGGGCGTGTGGACCCGGGACATCAACACCGCCTACCGCGCGGGCCGCGCCATCCAGGCGGGCCGTGTGTGGACCAACTGCTACCACGCCTACCCCGCGCACGCGGCGTTCGGCGGCTACAAGCAGTCCGGGATCGGCCGCGAGACGCACAAGATGATGCTGGAGCACTACCAGCAGACCAAGAACCTCCTCGTGTCGTACTCGCCGAAGAAGCTGGGCTTCTTCTAGACACGGTGGCCGAGGGGCGCCTGGCCGGGAGGGTGTGCCGGGCAGGCGCCTGGGCGGTGCGGGCGGTGCACAGCAGTCGGTTCCCGGGTTCGTCCCCCCGGTCGCCGGCTCCGGCCTTACCCTGCGGTCGCAGGAGGGATACGAGGAGAAACGGCACGGGGACGGGGCGAGTATGGCGCGTGTGGTGGGTGTGCACGGGATCGGCAAGCAACGGCTGGGCGAGGACACGCTGCGCAAGGAGTGGCAGCCGGCGATCCTGGACGGTCTGCGGCGGGCCGGGGCGGGCACAGCGATGACGGAGTCCGACCTGACGATGGCGTTCTACGGGGACCTGTTCCGGCCCGCCGGGCGGTACCTGGACGCCGGAGATCCGCCCTACACCGCGGCCGACGTCGAGCCGGGGTTCGAGCAGGAGTTGCTCCTGGCCTGGTGGCAGGCCGCCGCCGACTCGGACCCGACCGTCGTACCACCGCGGCAGGCGGGCACCCTGGTGGCGACTCCCGGTGCGGCGCAGGCCGCGCTGCGCGCCCTGTCCGGGTACCGGTTCTTCGCCGGACTCGCGCTGCGGGCGATGGTCTTCGATCTCAAGCAGGTCCACCGCTACCTCACCGATCCGGACCTGCGTGCTCAGGCTCGGCAACGGGTACTCGACGCGGTGACGGAGGACACCCGTGTGGTGGTCGCGCACTCCCTCGGCTCGGTGGTCGCCTACGAGGCGCTGTGCGCCCGGCCCGGGCACCGGGTGCGCGCCCTGATCACGCTCGGCTCCCCGCTCGGCATCCCCCACCTGATCCTGCACCGCCTGCAGCCGGCACCCGTCGACCTCGGCGGGCCCGTGCAGGCGGTGTGGCCCGGAGGCGACCACCTGGTGTGGACCAACCTCGCGGACGAGGGTGATGTCGTGGCGCTGGTGAAGGACCTGCGTCCCCACTTCGGCCGGCGCCTGCGCTCCGCGGTCGTGCACAACGGTTCCCACGCCCACGACGCGACCGCCTATCTCACCGACAAGCTGTGCGGCCGCGCTCTGGCGGACGGCCTGGCATGACCGACCCGCACACGCCGGATCCGAGCCGGCACACCCGGGACGGAAGCGGGCTCAGCCCGGACGGCACGCCGTACACGCCGTACACGCCGTACGGGAGCCGGCCCACTCCGTACGGAACCCCGCACGCCTCCGCGGGGGCCCCGAGCGAGCCGCGCAGGTTTCTGATCGCCACGGCCGTGGCCCGCTATGCGAAATGCCCGTCCTGGGACCGGCCCGAGCTGGCCACCGCCCGCGAGCAGATCATCGACACCTTCACGCACCAGCTGGGCTACCGTCACGAGTCTGCGCTCGGCATGGACGTGACCCGTGCCCAGCTGGTGGAGCAGCTGCGGGCGTTCTGCCGTGCGCCGGACCGCCGCGAGGACGACCTGGTGGCCGTCTACCTCTCCGGCCACGGCGAGATCCTCGACGACGGCGACGAACACGTCCTGTACCTGGCGGACACCGATCCGGCCGACCTCACCTTCACCACGCTGCCCACCGCCCAGCTCGCCAGAGCCATGCTCCGGGACACCCCGCTGCGCCGGCTCCTGCTGGTGCTCGACACCTGCTATTCCGGCCGGGGCGGCAACGAGCTGGCCGCGGCGGCCCTGGAACGCATCAGCGCCCAGTGGCGCGACGCGAACGGTTCGGGTGTCGTCGTCATCTCCTCGGCCCAGCCCCACCAGCAGGCCGATGCCGGCCTGTTCCCGCGCCTGCTCAAGGAGGCCGTCGGCCATCGGGCCACGGCCGGGCACGGGCCGCGGAACCTGTCGGTGTCCGCCGTGGTGCAGCAGGTGAACGACCATCGGGACAGGCCGGGCTGGCAGCGCGTCAGCCTCACCCTGATCGGACTGACCGGTGAACCTCCGGGCTTCTTCGCCAACCCGCGGCACGACGTCCGCCTCAACGAGGTGGACCTGGCGCTGCAGCAGGCCGAAGAGTTCGACGCGCAGGCGCGCCGCCGCGACACCGAGCTGACCCGCCGCCTGCTGGTGCGCGCCATGGGCTACGGCGGCACGGCCGAGCCCCGCTGGTGGTTCTCCGGCCGGCACACCGCGCTCGCGGACCTCGCCGCCTGGTTGAACGCCCCGGGCGGTGACGCCTGCCGGATCGTCACCGCCGGCCCCGGCTCGGGCAAGACCGCCGTCCTCGGCCTCGTCGCCGCCCTCACGCATCCCGAGCGGCGGGCCACCGTCCCGCTCCACGCCCTGGGGCTGAGCGCCGCCCACCTGCCGGACGAGAAGTCCGTCGACGTCGCCGTCTACGCCCAGAAACTCAGCAACAGCTTGGTCCTGGAGGCGCTCGCGGCCGCCGCCGGGGTCCGTGCCGGGACCGTCGGGGAGTTCCTGGAGGCCCTTGACGAGCGGGACGAGGACCGCCCGTTCACCGCTCTCATCGACGCGCTGGACGAGGCGGAGACACCCACCACCCTCTGCACCCGCGTCCTGCGGCCCCTCATCGACCACTCCCGCGGTCGTGTCCGCCTCCTCCTCGGCACCCGCCCGTACCTCCTGGACCGCCTCGGTTTCCGCGTGAAGAGCCCGGGACCCCGGCGGGAGATCGTCGACCTGGACCATCCGCGCTACGCCGACCGCGCTGCCCTCACGGCGTACGCCGCCCGCAACCTGCTCGACGCGCACGCCGAGTCCCCCTACCGTGAGCGCCTTGACGTGGTCGAGCCCGTCGCCCGGGCGGTCGCGCAGGCAGCAGGCAACTCCTTCCTGGTCGCCCGGATCGCCGCGAGCACCCTCGCCGCGGACAGCCGCGTCGTCGCGGACCCGCGCTCCGCCTCCTGGCGGGCCGGTCTGCCCCGCCACGCCGGCGACGCCCTCCGGGAAGACCTCCGGCGCCGTCTCGGCGCCGACGCCGGGCGCGCCACCGACCTCCTGCTCCCGCTCGCCTACGCCGAAGGCCAGGGCCTGCCGTGGGAAGACGTCTGGGCGCCCCTCGCCACGGCCGTCTCCGGCCGCGTGTACACCGACGAGGACCTGCTGTGGCTGCGTCACCACGCCGGCTCCTACGTCGTGGAGGCGGAAGAGGCCGGCCGGTCCGCCTACCGCCTCTATCACCAGGCCCTCACCGACCACCTCCGCGACGGCACCGACCCGGCCGCCGTCCACAGCGCCTTCACGGACGTCCTCGTCGCCTGCGTGCCGTACCACGCCGACGGCACCCGCGATTGGTCCCGCGCCCACCCCTACGCCCTCCACCACCTCGCCGCCCACGCCGCTGCGGCCGGCCGTCTCGACGACCTCCTCGCCGACAGCGCCTACCTCGTCCACGCCACGCCTCGCGGCCTCACCCCCCACCTGCACCGGGCCCAGAGCGCCGCCGCCCAGCTCACGGCGGCCGCCTACCGTTCCAGCCTGACCGTCCACGAGCACGCCGATCCCACCGTCCGCCGGCAGATCCTCGCGCTCGACGCGACGCGCGCTCAGCAGAACGGCCTGCGCCGACAGCTCATCGACCGGATCCCCACGGGATCCTGGGTTCCGCGGTGGGCGGTCGGCAGCGGTTTCACCCCGGCTCTCCGCGACACCCTGACCGGTCACCGTGGCTCCGTCGACGCTGTGGCGTGCGCGGTGGTGGACGGCCGGCCCGTCGCCGTCACCGGCGGGAGCGACCGCACGGTACGGGTCTGGGACCTGATGTCCGGCAGGCCGGCCGGTGAGCCCCTGACCGGCCACACCGACACCATCAGCGCTGTCGCGTGCACGGTGGTGAACGGCGTGCCCGTCGCCGTCACCTGCGGGTACGACGGCACGGTCCGCATATGGGACCTGACCGCGCACCGGCCCGTCGGAGAGCCGCTGACCGGCCACGACGGCCTGGTGCTCACTGTGGCCGCCACCGTGGTGGACGGCACACCCGTCGCCGTCACCGGCGGGCGTGACGGCACGGTACGGATGTGGGACCTGGCCGGGCGACGGCCGGTCGGAGAGCCGCTGACCGGCTACGACACCGTGCTCGCCGTGGCGACCACCGTGGTGGACGGGGTGTCCGTCGTCGTCACCGGCGGGGGCAAGGGCCCGGTGCGCGTGTGGGACCTGTCGACATGTCGACAGGTCCGCGAACCGCTGGGCGTCGGTGCCGCCGTGGTGGGCCAGCTGGCCTGTGCGGAGCTGGGCGGGAGAGCGGTCGCCGTCCTCTGCGGGCCGGAAACCGCTCCGGGCGTGTGGGACCTGGCGTCGGGGCAGCCGGTGGGTGAGCTGGGGCCGCACTCCGGCAACGCGTCCGCGACGGCGTGTGCCGAGGTCGACGGCAGACAGGTCGTCCTCCTCGGCAGGAACGACGGCGGCGTGCGGATGTGGGACCTGTCCTCGGGTCAGCCGCTCGGCGAGCCGCTCACCGGCCACGCCGGCACGGTGAATGCGATCGCGTGCACGGAGATGGACGACCGGCCCGTCGCCGTCACGGGCGGCATGGACGGCACCGTGCGCGTGTGGGACCTCGGCGCGCGCGAGCACGGTGACAAGGCGCCGGGCGGCCACACCGGCTTCGTCTCGACGGTCGCGTGTGCGGAGCTGAACGGCGAGAGCGTCGCCCTCACCGGCGGATACGACGGCACGGTACGGATCTGGGACCCGGCCTCGGGCCGACCCGTCGGTCAGCCGCTGGCGGGCCCGGACATGGTGCAGGCCGTCGCGTGCGCGGAGGTGGACGGCCGGGCCGTCGTCCTCACCGGCGGGTACGACGGCAAGGTGCGGATGTGGGACCCGGCGTCACGTCGCCCCGTCGGCGGACCACTCAGCGGCCCCACCCCCTCGGTCGACTCCCTGGCCTGTGCGGTGGTGGACGGCAGGCCCGTCGCCGTCTCCGGCGGGGGCCGCGGAACCGTGCTGGTGTGGGACCTGGCCTCGCGCCGGGTCGTCGGAGGCCCGCTGGCCGGCCACACGGAAACGGTGTACGCGGTGGCGTGTACGGAGGTGGACGGCAAGCCCGTCGCCGTCACCGGCGCGGCCGACGCCACGGTGCGGATCTGGGACCTGACCACCCGACGGCCTCTCGGGGAGCCGCTGACCGGACACACCGACTTCGTCGTCGCCGTGGCGTGCAGGGTGGTGGACGGCAGGCCCGTCGCCGTCACCGGCGGGTTCGACCACACGGTGCGCGTGTGGGACCTGACCTCCCGCCGGCCCGTCGGGGAGCCGATGACCGGCCACACCGACGCCGTGCTCGCGGTGGCGTGCGCCGAGCTGGACGGCCGACCGGTCGCCGTCACCAGCGGGTACGACGGAACCCTGCGGGTATGGGACCTGCGCACCCGCCGTTCGCAGACCGTGGCCAGGGTGAGCGGTACGGCGCTCGACGTCGACCCCGCGGGCCGCATCGTCGTCGCCTTCGAGCAGGACGTCGCGGCCTTCGGCCGGCAGCGCTGATCTTCTCTCCGGGGCCGCCCCCTTTCCACAGGCACTGACCCCACCCGCGCGCCCTCTCCGCGCCCGGCCGGTGATCGCTCCTGTGCACCACCGGCCAAGTGATTGACGCGGGCATGACCACACCCCTACCGTCCGACCGGACAACCGAACCCCGTTCGAGATACCGACCACTCCGACGCCCCTGGAGCACGCATGACATCCGGCCCCCGCCTCCCCCGCCGCTCCTTCCTCGGTATGGCCGCCGCCACGCCCCTCGCCGTTACCGGCGCGCTGGGTACCGGCGCCGGAGCCGCCCACGCCGCCGGCACGGCGTACGCCATGGCCTACTTCACCGAGTCACCGAACGGCACCGGCACCGACTACGGCCTCCACCTGGCCGTCAGCACGGACTCCCTCAACTGGATGCCGCTGAACCAGAACGATCCCGTCGTCATCCCCACCGAGGGCGCGCTCGGGCTGCGGGACCCGTTCGTCCTGCGCAAGCAGGACGGCACGTTCGTCGTCCTGGCGACGGACCTGAAGGGCACGGACTGGAGCTACGTCAGTCAGTACGTGCACGTGTGGAACTCCCCCGACCTGCGGACCTTCACCGGCTACCACCGGCTGAAGGTGCACAGCCTGAACACCCACGCCTGGGCTCCGGAGGCGTTCTGGGACGCGGGGCGGGGTCAGTACGCGCTCATCTACTCGGCGGTCGGCTCCGGCGGGCACAACGTGATCATGGTGAACTACACCACCGACTTCGTCACCGCCTCCGCCCCTCAGGTGTTCTTCGATCCCGGCTACGACGTGATCGACGGCGACATGGCGGTGGGGGTAAACGGGGTCAACTACCTCTACTTCAAGAAGAACCAGACGCTGGCCGGCGCCCGCTCCACCAGTCTCGACCCGGGCAGTTTCCGCGAGTTCGGCACCGCCGTCGCGCACGGCGGCACCGAGGCGCCCGCCCTGGTCAGGGCCCCCGGCGCCGGGAGCTGGTACCTCTGGGGAGACACCTACACCCCCAACGGCGTCTTCTACGCCTGGCAGACCACCGACCTCGCCTCCGGCACCTGGACCCCGCTCGACCAGAAGGCCTACACCCAGCCGGTCAACTCCAAGCACTGCGGGATCACGCCCCTCAGCACCACCGAGTACGACAACCTCGTGGCCCGGTGGGGCGTCCCCTCCTGGAACCGGCTGAAGTCGTACAACTACCCGGCCCGCTACGTCCGTCACGCGAACTACGTCGGCCGGATCGACGAGTACCCCTTCGACCCGTACACCGACGCGCTGTGGCAGCTGGTGCCCGGGCTCGCCGACAGCGGCGCGGTGTCGTTCCGGTCGGTCAGCCACCCGACCCGCTATCTGCGCCACTACGACTACCAGCTGCGCCTGGACGTCAACGACGGCACGTCGGCGTTCGCGGCGGACGCCACCTTCCAGCGCACGGCGGGCCTCGCGGACGCGAGCTGGTCGTCGTTCCGCTCGTACAACAACCCCACCCGCTATCTGCGCCACTCCGACTACGTCCTGCGGATCGACCCGGTCTCCACGGCCACCGACCGGCAGGACGCGACGTTCCGAGTCGGTCACTGACCCCACACGGGCGGGCCCGACCGGTCACCGACCCCGCACGGGTGGCCCGGACCGGTCACCGACCCGGGGCGGGCGGGCTTCGGAGGGCCGACCATCGCGCACCAAGGCCCCCGGCACGCGATGCTGGGGAGCGGACAGGTCCCCTAGGAGACCGGGAGGCTCGGCCGGTGCTCGCCGTCAACCCGATGGACAGCGCCTCGGTGCTCGCCGCCTTCGGCGCGCTGGGCGTCCTGGTGGTGGTCTTCGCCGAGTCGGGGCTGCTGGTCGTCGGCTTCTTCCTGCCCGGTGACACGCTGCTGTTCCCGGCCGGGGTGCTGTGCGCGGGCAGCTCCCAGCAGCCGCCGCGGCTGGCGCTGTGGCAGGTGCTGCTGTGCGCCGCGGTCGGGGCGGTGGCGGGCGGCCAGGTGGGGTACCTCATCGGACGGCGCGGCGGCCGGGCGCTGCTCGCGCGCGCCTCCGGCGACCGGGTGCGGCACGCGATGACGCGGGCGGAGCGGCTGCTGGCGCGCTACGGCTACGGCAAGGCGCTGGTGATCGGCCGGTTCGTTCCGCTGCTGCGGACGGTGCTGCACCCGGTGGCGGGGGCCCTGGGCGTGCCCGGCCGGCCCTTCACCCTCTGGCAGACGGTCGGCGGGGTGCTGTGGTCGCAGACGCTGGTGCTCGCCGGGTACACGCTGGGCGCCTCGGTCCCGCACATCGACGACTACCTGCTGCCGCTGGTCGGCGTGGTGGTCGTGGTGTCGCTGCTGCCGCTGCTCCCGGAGGCCCTCCGCGCCCGCCGGAAGCGCCGCGACTCCTCGGACTGAGCGCGCCGCGGCTCCGGCGCACCCCGGCGACCGGCTGACGTCGGCCCGGTGCCGACCGGTCACCCCTCGCCGAGGAGCCCGAGGAACCCGGGGTCCGCCGGGCCGAGTCGCCGGGCGAAGTCGGCGGCCACCCCCACGACTTCGCGCAGCGGCACGGCCCGTCTGCTGGTGGCGGCGAGATCCTCGTGCGCCTCCTTGGACCACAGGAACGGGACGACGCTGACCCCCTGGGACAGGTCCAGGGCCGCCGCCTCGGCACGCCAGCCCGGCCAGCGCAGCCCCGCGTAGAACCTCTCCGTCCCGCCGGACAGCAGCCAGTCGATCCAGGCCGAGTGGCCGATGCCCAGTGCCTCCCAGGCCAGGGTGTCGGGCGCGAAGTAGGTCAGCTGCCCGGGGGCGCCCGGGCGGCCGCTGCCCGCGGGGTCGGCGCCGTTGAGGCAGAACACTCCGCCGAGCACGTCATGGCCGACGACGAGCCCGGCCTCCGGGTGCCAGTGGGGGTCGGCCTCCCCGGGGAACCCGTTGACCCGGCCGAGGCTCCGCAGTCCGCCGGCCACGGAGCCGGCGCCGTACACCCGCAGCCAGCCGTCGTCCAGGAGGAGGCCGCCGCAGTGCAGGGTGAGCGCGCCGAGCACCGACCGCGTGGTGACCTGGAGCTGGAGCAGGCAGCGGCGGCCCTCGTCGGGGTCGGCGGGCAGCACCCGGACGGGTACGGCGGCTGCCGCGAACGCCTGCTGCAGTTCCGGCCAGGCCGGATCGTCCACCCGGGTCAGCTCGTCGAACTCTCGCATCCGCCGATGATCGCAGCCGCCTCCGGCCCGGGCTCAGCCGGCCCGGCGCGGTGCGCGGTCCTTGCGGCGCTTGCGGTTCGGGCGCCGGGGCCGGTGCACCGTGTCCAGCTCCCCCACCACCGCCCGGACATGGGCCGGTTCCCCCGAAGGGCCTCCGCCGGCGCACCTCCACACCGGACGCCCGGCCTCCTCGGCCACGTGCATCCCGAGCCCGTGCAGGGTGCAGACCGGCCACACCTGCCACAGGCACTCCATGACCGTGTCCTGGGCGGCCTCGGCGACGGCCGGCAGCGCTTCGGCGGCGGAGCGGGCGGGCTCCAGGGAGGTGCCGTGCGCGTCGCCGTTCGCCAGCGCGACGTAGACCTGTGCGGGCTCGCCGCCCTCGGCCGGGTAGGCGAGCAGGCGCAGCGGGCGCTGCCCGGGCAGGGACGCCGCCAGGTCCCGGTTGACCACGGCCAGCGCCTCCTCCCACAGCGGGTGCGCACCGGCGGGTACAAGGTACGGCTCGGGCGGGGTCGGGAAGGCAGGGCTCACACGGCCATTGTCCCCCCTCGGCCAGGGCCCGGCGGCGCGGCCTCGGGGCACCCTCGGGCCCGAGAGCGTGTCCGGACGGGCAGCGGAATCGTTCTGGGCGGGCAGCGAGGCGTTCCGGACGGGCAAGGACGCGTTCTGGACGGGTTCGTGACCATCCGTGAGACTGGAGCGGACCGACGCCCCCGGCTGTCCAGGACGGTGACATGGAAGAGGAGATCCCGCGCGTCGAACTCACCCCCGACGCCGCTGAGCTGGTGCGCCGACTGCGCGCCGAGCACGGCCCGCTGATGTTCCACCAGTCCGGCGGCTGCTGCGACGGCAGCGCCCCGATGTGCTATCCGGACGGCGAGTTCCGCACCGGCGGCTCGGACGTGCTGCTGGCGGAGCTGGCGGTGGCGGGTGTGCCCGAGCCCGTCACGTTCTGGATGTCGCGCAGCCAGTACCAGGCGTGGAGCCACACCCGGCTGATCGTGGACGTCGTTCCGGGACGTGGCAGCGGCTTCTCGCTGGAAGCACCCGAGGGGGTGCGTTTTCTCACCCGTTCTCGCGTCGTCGACGCCTAGTCGGCCCCCCGGCCGCCCGATTCTGGTCCACTGCCCCTGCGGACAGGACGGTTGACGAGACATCAGGGGGCACGGTGACCAGACGTCGCAGGCGTTCGGCAGCGGGCAGATCGGTTCTCACGGTGGTCACGGCGTTCGGTGTGCTGACGGTCGCGTCCCTGACGGGTGCGGCACCGGCCGGTGCCGCACCGGCGGGCAGACGGCTCGCGCCGGGCGTCTCCTACCGGCACTTCGACCTCACGGCGGCAGCGGGGAAGACCCGGGCCCACCTGGTCACGGTGGACCTCGCCGACCCGCACGTCAGCGTGGACCTGCTGTACCCGGGCGCGGTGGCGGCCCGGGCGACCGTCTCCCGGCTGGCGGACTCGGCCGGGGCGGTCGCCGGGGTGAACGGGGACTTCTTCAACATCACCGAGACGCAGCACCCGGGCGTGGAGGCCACCGGCGCCTCCGTCGGACCGGCCGTGGCGGACGGGCAGGTGCTCAAGGCGGCGGTACCGAAGGGCCAGCGGTTCGGTCCCGCGCTGCCCCCGGGCACCAGCACCCGGGACGTGCTCGGCGTGGGCACCGACCGGCGGGCCCGCCTGGACCGCCTCACCATCTCCGGCTCGGTCGGCACACCGGACGGGAAGCTGTCGTTGAAGGGCCTGAACCAGTACGCGCTCCCGGTCGGCTCCGTCGGCGCCTTCACCGCCCGCTGGGGCAGCGCCTCCCGGGTGCGGGCGGTCTGCGGCACCGACACCCAGCGGTCGGCGCCGTGCAGCAGCGACACCTACGAGGTGAAGGTGCGCGGCGGCCGGGTGGTGTCCGCCTCGGACGCCCCGGGCAGCGGCACGATCCCGGCGGACACGACGGTCCTGCTGGGCCGTGAGGAGGGCGCGCGGAAGCTGCGCAAGCTGGCCGTCGGCGACCGGGTGGACGTCACGCACACCCTGGTGGCGGCCTCGTCCGGGGTGCCGTACACCTTCGCGATCGGCGGCTTCCCGATCCTGCGCGACGGCACCCCGCTGTCCGGCCTGGACGACTCCACGTCGGCGGTGCGCACGGTCGTCGGCTTCAAGGACGACGGACGGAGGCTGCTGCTCCTGGCGCTGGACGGCTCCGCCGCCTACCGCACCGGCCTGACCGTCGCGGAGGAGGCGCGGACCATGCGGTCGCTGGGGGCCACCGACGCCTTCAACCTCGACGGCGGCGGCTCGACGGAGCTGGTCACCCGCGGCACCGACGCCACCGCCGTGACGGTGCGCAACCATCCGAGCGGCGGCGCCGAACGCCCGGTGCCCAACGGCATCGGCGTCTTCTCCGCGCAGTGACGCACCCCGTGGCTCAGGGCCGCAGGCTGCTCACCAGCTCGGCGGTCGCGGTGAGTCCGCTCTGGATGGTGGGTGCCATGCTCGTGCAGGCCAGGTAGAAACCGAGCAGCAGACAGACCAGGGCGTGCGAGATCTTCAGTGAGCAATTGCGAATGAAGATCACGGCCAGGACCAGAAGCAGCAGCACCACAGAGATGGAGATGACCATCGGGAACCCTCCTCCGCCACGCCCCGTGTGCGGCGTTCGGCCGCAAGTGTGGCGTAGCGGAGGGTTTGTCCGGGCTGCTGACATGTCCTCCGATCGTGTGGTCTTACGCGGAGGGGTGGGCGTCGAGGAAGGCCTGCAGGCCGGCGAGGTCGTCGGTGTTGAGGTGGTCGACCCCGGCGGCGAGCAGCTCGCCCCACAGCGCGTCCCGGGCCGGCCCCGCGGTGTCGGGGGTGGCCCAGAACCGGACCCGCTGTCCGCGCGCGTGGGCGGCGGCGGTGATGCCGCGCAGCCTCTGCCGCTCGGCGTCCGGGAAGGCCCCCACGCCCGTCCAGCTGAAGTTCTGCGTCCAGTTGTCGCTGATCAGGGGGATGAGGGAGGCCGGGGCGGGGCCGTCGAGGTCGCCGAGCCGGCCGTCGTAGAAGGCGCGGCGCTCACTCTGCGCCTCCATCGGGGCGCGGGCCGCCCGGTCGCCGGAGACGACGACGGTGACCGGGCCGGGGTGGACGCGGCCGTGCGCGTACCGGGTGAACAGGTGCGGGTGGCGGCGCAGGTGGCGGTCGAGTGCGCGGTACGTCGAGGAGCCCTCGGTCTTGATGTCGACGAGGAGTTGCAGCGGCCGGCGCGCTCCCCGGTAGACCGAGCCGTGCCGGGCCCTGACGCGGGCGGCGAGCGGGTCCAGGTAGAGGGACTCCAGGGTGCGGGAGGGGTCGAGGTCGGCGGGGTCGTGGGCGACGAGGAGCTGGTCCCCGACGAGGTGGATGTCGGCCTCCACGCTGCCGAAGCGGTGGTCGAGCGCGTCGAACAGGGGGTGCGGGTGCTCGTAGTCGTTGTGTGCGTGGGCGTTCCACAGCGGGCGCGGGCCGCGCCGCGTGCCGCCCGCCCAGGCCTGTGGCGCGGGCAGGGCGACCGCGCCGGCGAGGGCGGCGCCGAGGGTCGTGAGGGCTCTGCGACGGGTGGTGGGGGTCATGCCACTGCCTCCCCTTGATTCCGGACGGACCGGGGAGAGTATGCGTGCGCCCAGCCGTCGAACGGGCTGGTGCTGCGGGGAGTTGGCGCGTTGTTCACCTGTCGTGAGCGGGCGGGGACGGGCGCGCCGACGGGTTCGGGGGGCGTGCGCGGAAGAGGCCCGCTCGGAGCCGGCGGGCAGGGAGAAGCCCGCCCCGTCAGGTGGGGCGGGCTTCACACCGTGCCGGGCGTCAGGGCGCCTGGAGGTCCACGCGGGCGGCCAGCGCCTCGCGGTGCGCGCCGGCCGTACCGTAGGCGATCGAGTCGGCCTTGGCCCGCTTCAGGTAGAGGTGGAGGGGATGTTCCCAGGTCATGCCGATGCCGCCGTGCAGCTGCAGCGCCTCCTCCGCCGCGTGGACGGCGACGGGCGCGGCGTAGGCCTGGGCGACGGACACGCTGATGTCGGTGTCCTCGCCGGTGGCCAGCGCGTCGGCGGCGTTCCGGGCGGCGGCGCGGAGGTTGACGACCTCCAGCCACAGCTGGGCGAGCCGGTGCTTGAGCGCCTGGAAGCCGCCGACGGGCCGGTTGAACTGCTTGCGCTCCTTCAGGTACCGCACGGTTTCGGTCAGCGCCCAGTCGGCGAGGCCGAGTTGTTCGGAGGCGAGCAGTCCGGCCGCGGCGCGCAGGGCGCGTCGTACGGCGGGTTCGGCGTCGCCGAGGCGGCGGCCGCGGGCGCCGTCCAGCCGTACCGTCGCCACCGGGCGGGTCAGGTCCAGCGACGTCTGGGGCGTGACGGTGACGGCGTCGGCCTCGACGGCGTACAGTCCGCCGTCGTCCGCCGGCACGAGCAGGACGCCGGCTGCGGCCGCGTCCGCGACGCCCGTGATCTCTCCGTGCAGCAGCCCGTCCTCCAGGCGTACGGCGGGGAAGGCCGCGCCGGGCGCCCGGTGCAGGCCGACCGCGAGAGCGCCGATGGTGCGGCCGGAGGCGAGGGCGGCGAGCAGGTCCGCGTCACCGCAGGCCAGCAGCGCCTCGGTGGCGACGACGGCGCTGGTCAGGTACGGCACCGGCGCGACCGCGCGGCCCAGCTCCTCCAGGACGACCGCGACGTCGCGGTGCGAGGCGCCCTGGCCGCCCTTGTCCTCGGGCACCAGCAGGCCGGCGAGGCCCATGCCCTCGGCGAGGGACTTCCACAGGGCGAGGTCGTGCGGGGCGTCCGACTCGCCTCGGGCGATCACGTCGGGCGCCGCGCAGTGGTCCGTGAGCAGGTCGCGGACGGCGGCCCGCAGCGCCTCTTCCTCCTCGGAGTACAGCAGATCCGTCATCGGGCGAGGTCCTTCCAGGCGACGTCCTTGTCGGTGCGCGGCTCGGCGGGCAGGCCCAGGACGCGCTCGGCGACGATGTTCAGCAGGACCTCGCTGGTCCCGCCCTCGATGCTGTTGCCCTTGGCGCGCAGATAGCGGTATCCGGCGTCGCGGCCGGTGAAGTCGACCAGCTCGGGGCGGCGCAGGGTCCAGTCGTCGTACAGCAGGCCCTCCTCGCCGCGCAGTTCGACCTCCAGGCCGCTGATCTCCTGGTTGAGGCGGGCGAAGGCGAGCTTCATGCCGGCGCCCTCGGGGCCGGGCTGGCCGGCGACGAGCTGCTGGCGCAGCCGTTCGGCGGTGAGGCGGGAGACCTCGGCCTCGACCCACAGCTTCAGCAGCCGCTGGTGCAGGTCGTGGGTGCGCAGCTCGGGGCGCTCACGCCAGGTCTGCGCGACCTTGCCGATCATGCCGCCCTCGCGGGGCAGGGCCATGCCGCCGATGGCCACGCGCTCGTTGTTGAGCGTGGTCTGGGCGACCCGCCAGCCGTCGCCGACCTCGCCGAGGCGGTCGGTGTCGGGGATGCGGACGTCGGTGAGGAAGACCTCGTTGAACTCGGCCTCGCCGGTGATCTGGCGCAGCGGCCGGACGTCGACGCCGGGGTCGGTCATGTCGCAGGCGAAGTAGGTGATGCCGGCGTGCTTGGGCACGGCCGGGTCGGTGCGGGCGATGAGGATGGCCCAGCGGGCGTTGTGCGCGCCGGACGTCCACACCTTCTGCCCGTTGACGACCCACTGGTCGCCCTCGCGTACGGCGCGGGTGCCGAGCGCGGCCAGGTCGGAGCCGGCGCCGGGCTCGCTGAAGAGCTGGCACCAGACCTCCTCGCCGGTCCACAGCGGCTTGAGGAAGCGCCGCTTCTGCTCCTCGGTGCCGTACGCGAGGATCGTCGGCGCGGCCATGCCGAGGCCGATGCCGTTGCGGCGCGGGTCGTTGTCCGGGGCCTGCGCGGCGGCGAGTTCGGCGTCCACCACGCCCTGCAGGGAGCGGGGGGCGCCCAGGCCGCCGAGGCCCTGCGGGTAGTGCACCCAGGCGAGGCCGGCGTCGAACCGCGCCCGCAGGAAGTCGAGGCGGTCGGTCGTCGCGGGCGGGTGCGCGGCCAGGAACTCCCGGGTCCGGCGGCGCAGTTCCTCGGCGTCGGTCATGCTGCTCCCTCCGTCACCACGGCGATCCGGCCGGTGCTCAGGCCGTCCGCCACCTTCTGCACGCCGGCCGCGGCCTCCCGCAGCGGCACCCGCTCGCTCACCAGCGGCTTGATCGCGCCGCGGGCGGCCAGTTCGGTGAGCTGCTCGTGGCAGTGCTGGACGAGCTTGGGGTTCTTCGTGTTGTACAGGCCCCAGTGCAGCCCGAGGATCGAGTAGTTCTTCACCAGGGGGTGGTTGAGGCCGGGGCTGGGGATGGTGCCGCCGGCGAAGCCCACGACGACGATCCGGCCCTCGAAGGCGACGACCTTGGTGGACTGGGTGTACGCCTCGCCGCCCACCGGGTCGTAGATCACGTCGGCGCCGCGTCCGCCGGTGGCCTCCTTCACGGCGGCGACGACGTCCTCGGCGCGCCGGTCGATCACCACGTCGCAGCCCAGCTCCCGGGCGACGGCCGCCTTCTGCGCGCCGCCGACGACGCCGATGACCGTGGCGCCGGCCGCCTTGCCGAGCTGGACGGCGGCGCTGCCGACGCCTCCGGCGGCGGCGTGCACGAGCAGGGTCTCCCCCGCCTCCAGGCGGGCCCGGCGGTGCAGGCCGAACCAGCCCGTCTGATAGCCGATGTGCAGGGCGGCGGCCTCGGCATCGTCCAGCGCCTCGGGCGCGGGCAGCAGGGCCCGTGCGTCGGCGAGGGCGTACTCGGCGAAACCGCCGTGGGGCAGGGCGGGGTTGGCGATCACCCGGCGTCCGTCCTCGGTCTCGCCGCAGATCTCGACGCCCGGGGTGAAGGGCAGCGGGGGCCGGACCTGGTACTGGCCCCGGCACAGCAGCGCGTCCGGGAAGTTGACGTTGGCGGCGCGCACCCTGAGCAGGACCTGGCCGTCGCCGGGGGTGGGCCGCTCGACGTCCTCGAGCCGCATCACCTCGCTCGGCTCGCCGTTCTCGTGCACTTGCCATGCCTGCATGCGGTGCCTCCACGCGACTGCTTCGCCGGACCGGGTTCGACCGCATACTAAGCGGTCGCTTGCCGATCAGGGAACAGTAGCGTAGGTCACGTCCGGGCGGGCCGCGCCCGGACGTGCATCCGCTCTCCCTGCGGCCCGAACAGGCTCAGGAACTCCACCGGCCCCTCCCCCGTCGATCCGAACCAGTGCGGCACCCGCGTGTCGAACTCGGCCGCCTCGCCCGCCGAGAGCACCACGTCGTGCTGACCGAGCACGAGCCGCAGCCGCCCGGACAGGACGTACAGCCACTCGTACCCCTCGTGCGTCCGCGGATCGGGCTCCATGGCCCGCTGCGGCTCGACCACCTTGTAGGCCTGGAGCCCGCCCGGCTGACGGGTCAGCGGGTACATGGTCCGCCCCTGCCGCACGATCGGCTTGGCCCGCACCCGCGGGTCGCCGACCGGAGGCGCTCCGACCAGCTCGTCCAGCGGCACCTGGTGGGCCTGGGCGATCGGCAGCAGCAGTTCCAGGCTGGGCTTGCGCAGGCCGGACTCCAGCCGGGAAAGGGTGCTCACGGAGATGCCGGTGGCCTCGGACAGCGCGGCCAGGGTCACCTCGCGCTCCTTGCGGAGGCGGCGCAGCCTCGGGCCGACGTCCGCCAGTACGTCGTCTGTACTCATGACCCCTATTGCAGGAACGGCAAACAGGTTTGTCAATCCCGCAGCCGACGGGCGACCGTCTCCTCATGACGGAGAACACCGGGTACGAAGTTGTCGTCGTCGGCGGCGGTGCCGCCGGCCTGTCCGCCGCCCTGGTGCTGGGCCGCTCCCGGCGCCGCACCCTGGTCGTCGACGCGGGCGAGCCGCGCAACGCGCCGTCCGCGCACATGCAGGGGTACCTGTCCCGGGACGGCATGTCCCCGGCCGCGTTCCTGGCCGTCGGCCGGCGGGAGATCGCCCGGTACGGGGTGGAGCTGGTCCGGGACCGGGTGGTGGACGCCACCAGGGAGGACGCGGACCGGGGCGGGGGCGGGGGCGGGGATTTCAGCGTCGTCCTCGCGGGCGGCCGGACCGTGCGGGCCCGGCAGCTGGTGGTCGCCACCGGGCTGGAGGACGAGCTGCCGCCGGTCCCGGGCCTCGCCGAGCGGTTCGGCCGGGACGTGCTGCACTGCCCGTACTGCCACGGCTGGGAATCCCGCGACCTGCCGACCGGCGTCCTCGCCACCTCCGTGCTCAGCGTGCACCAGGCCCTGATGGTCACCCGGTGGTCGAAGGACGTACGCCTCTTCCTGCACGAGGTGGGCGAGTCGGAGCTGACGGACCAGGACCTGCGCCGGCTGGCCGCCGCCGGGGTCACGGTCGTCCCCGGCGAGGTGGCGGAAGTCGTGGTCACCGACGACCGGCTCACCGGGGTCCGGCTCGCCGGGGGTGCCCCCGGGGGCGGGTCTTTTCACGCCCGCGAGGTCCTGTACGCCGCCCCGCGCGCCGTCCCCCGCAACGACCTGCTGGTCCGGCTGGGCGCGGAGCTGCGCGAGACCCCGTTCGGCAGCTACCCGGTGATCGACGAGCGGGGCCTGACGAGCGTGCCCGGCCTGTGGGCGGCGGGCAACGCGAGCGGCTTCGCGGAACAGGTGGTCAACGCGGCCAGCCGGGGCTACCGGGCGGGCGCGGCGATCAACGCGGAGCTGCTGATGGCCGACCTCGACGAGAGCGCCCCCTGAGGGGCGCGGGGACGTGCGCGGCCGGCCGCGGCGCACCCGCACGCGCGGAGCCGGGCATCCGGCACAGGGCTGATGCACTATGGGCTGCATGCTGCTGACCCGGCTGGCCCACGTGTCCCGGGAGGTCGCCGCGACAGCGGCCCGGTCCCGGAAGACCGCGCTGCTCGCGGAGTTGTTCCGGGACGCGGAGGCGGACGACGCGCCGATCGTCATCCCCTATCTGGCCGGACGGCTGCCGCAGGGCCGGCTCGGCGTCGGCTGGAAGGTGCTGGGCCGCCGGGTGCCGGCGGCCGACGAGCCCTCCCTCACCGTCCGGGAGGTCGACGCACGGCTCACCGAGCTGGGCAAGGTGTCCGGACCCGGGTCCCAGTCGGAGCGGGCCCGGATCGTCGGCGAGCTGATGGGCGCGGCGACCGAGGAGGAGCAGCGGTTCCTGCTCGGCCTGCTCACCGGCGAGGTCCGGCAGGGCGCCCTGGACGCGGTCGCGGTGGAGGGTCTCGCCCAGGCGACCGGCGCGGACCCGGCGGACGTACGGCGGGCCGTGATGCTCGCGGGCTCGCTGCAGACGGTGGCCGGGGCCCTGCTCGGCGAGGGGCCCGCGGCGCTGGAGCGGTTCCGGCTCACCGTGGGCCGGCCGGTGCTGCCGATGCTGGCGCACAGCGCCTCCTCGGTCGCGGAGGCGGTGGAGAAGCTGGGCGCCTGCGCGGTGGAGGAGAAGCTGGACGGCATCCGGGTCCAGGTGCACCGGGACGGCGACACCGTGCGGGTGCACACCCGCACGCTGGACGACATCACCGACCGGCTGCCCGAAGTGACCTCGGCCGCACGGGAGCTGCGGGGCGAGCGGTTCATCCTGGACGGGGAGGTGATCTCCTTCGACGCGGCGGGGCGGCCCCGGTCCTTCCAGGAGACGGCGGGCCGGGTGGGCTCCAGGACCGATGTGGTGAGGGCGGCCGAGGAGGTCCCGGTCTCCCCCGTCTTCTTCGACGTTCTCTCCGTCGACGGCCGCGACCTGCTCGACCTGCCGTTCGCCGAGCGGCACGCGGAGCTGGCCCGGCTGGTGCCCGAGCCGATGCGGGTGCGGCGCACGGTGGCCTCGGGCCCGGCGGACACCCCGGAGGCGGAACGGTTCCTCGCCGAGACCCTGGCCCGGGGCCACGAGGGCGTGGTGGTCAAGGCGCTGGACGCGCCCTACAGCGCGGGCCGGCGCGGCGCCTCCTGGCTGAAGGTCAAGCCCGTGCACACCCTCGACCTGGTGGTGCTGGCCGCCGAGTGGGGCCACGGCCGGCGCACCGGCAGGCTGTCCAACCTCCACCTCGGCGCCCGCACCGCGGACGGCGGCTTCGCGATGCTCGGCAAGACCTTCAAGGGCATGACCGACGCGATGCTCGCCTGGCAGACCGAGCGGCTCCAGGAGCTGGCGGTCGAGAACGACGGCCGGGTGGTCCGGGTCCGCCCCGCGCTCGTCGTGGAGATCGCCTACGACGGGCTCCAGCGCTCCACCCGCTATCCGGCCGGTGTCACCCTCCGCTTCGCCCGTGTGGTCCGCTACCGGGAGGACAAGCGCCCGGAGGAGGCCGATACCGTGGAGGCCCTGCTGGCAGCCCACCCGGAGGTCATGCCGTGACGGTGCGGACGACGAAGCGCAGTGCGGGACTGTTGTTGTACCGGCACACCGATCACGGGCTGGAGGTATTGCTCGGCCATATGGGCGGTCCGCTCTGGGCGAAGAAGGACACGGGCGCCTGGACCGTGCCGAAGGGCGAGTACGACCCGGCGGAGCCGGCCTGGGAGGCGGCCCGGCGGGAGTTCCGGGAGGAACTGGGGCTGGAGCCGCCCGACGGGGAGGCCGTACCGCTGGGCGAGGTCGTGCAGCGCAACGGCAAGATCGTCACGGCCTGGGCGGTGGCGGCGGACCTCGACCCGGAGACGATCACCCCGGGGACCTTCACCATGGAGTGGCCGCCGCGCTCCGGCCGGACGCAGGAGTTCCCGGAGCTGGACCGGGTGGCGTGGTTCGGTCTGGACCGGGCCCGTGCGGTGATCGTCACGGCCCAGGCCGCGTTTCTCGACCGGCTGGCGGAGCACTCGGCCTGAAACGCCCGAGCGCCTGTCGCGTTGCGTCCTGCCAGGCCGCGCGCGAAGGTCGAGACAAGCCCGCTCCCAGGGAGGTCAGCCATGCCCATCGCGACGGTGAACCCGGCGAACGGCGAGACGCTCAAGACGTACGAGCCCATGGACGAGGACGAGCTGGAGCGCCGGCTCGAACTCGCCGAGGCCACCTTCCGCACGTACCGGACGACCTCGTTCGCCGAGCGCGCCCGACTGCTGAACAAGGCCGCCGGCCTGCTGGACGAGGACCAGCGGGAGATCGGCCGGATCATGACCACCGAGATGGGCAAGCCGGTCAGGCAGGCCCGCGCGGAGGCCGCGAAGTGCGCCAGGGCGATGCGCTGGTACGCGGAACGCGCCGAGGGGCTGCTGGCCGACGAGGAGCCCCCGGAGACGGACGTGCGCGACTCCGGTGCCTCCCAGGTCCGGGTCCGCTACCGGCCGCTCGGCCCGGTCCTCGCCGTGATGCCGTGGAACTTCCCGCTGTGGCAGGTGGTCCGGTTCGCCGCGCCCGCGCTGATGGCGGGCAACGTGGGCCTGCTCAAGCACGCCTCCAACGTCCCGCAGACGGCCCTCTACCTGGAGGACCTGTTCCACCGGGCGGGCTTCCCGGAGGGCTGCTTCCAGACGCTGCTGATCGGCTCCGGCGCGGTGGACGACGTCCTGCGCGACGAACGCGTGAAGGCGGCCACCCTGACGGGCAGCGAGCCCGCGGGCCGGGCGGTCGCGTCCACCGCCGGGGAGATGATCAAGAAGACGGTGCTGGAGCTGGGCGGCAGCGATCCCTACGTCGTCATGCCCTCCGCCGACGTGGACCGCGCGGCCGAGGTCGCGGTGACCGCGCGGGTGCAGAACAACGGGCAGTCCTGCATCGCCGCCAAGCGGTTCATCGTGCACACCGACGTCTACGACGCGTTCGCCGAGAAGTTCGTCGCGGGCATGCGGGCCCTCCGGATCGGCGACCCGCTGGCGGAGGACACCGAGATCGGACCGCTCGCCAGCGAGCAGGGCCGCGCCGACCTGGAGGAGCTGGTGGACGACGCCCGGCGCAGCGGGGCGGAGGTGCTGTGCGGCGGGCAGCGGCCGGACGGGCCCGGCTGGTACTACCCGCCGACCGTCCTCGCCGGCATCACCCGGGAGATGCGCATCCACCGCGAGGAGGCGTTCGGACCGGTCGCCACGCTGTACCGGGCGGACGACCTGGACGAGGCCGTGCTGATCGCCAACGACTCGCCGTTCGGGCTGAGTTCGAACGTGTGGACCCGGGACGAGAACGAGGTGGAGCGGTTCGCGCGGGACCTGGAGGCCGGCGCCGTGTACGTCAACGGGATGACCGCCTCCCATCCGGCGTTCCCGTTCGGCGGGGTGAAGCGGTCGGGGTACGGGCGTGAGCTGTCCGGGCACGGAATCCGGGAGTTCTGCAACATCACCACGGTTTGGCAGGGTGCGTGAGCACCGCGCGGCTACCATCCCGTTTTGTGAACCGCGAAGTGACCCTGCCTCTGATCGTCGACGACCGCGGTGTGCTGCAGGTCTCCGCGGCCGACGTGAGTAAGTTGTTGCGGACCGTGGGTGCGCGGTGGCTGCATCTCGTCGAGGCCGGGGAGCAGAGCCTGGACGAGGACACGGTCGCCGCGCTGACCATCGAGCTGGCGAAGCTGGCCGACCGGATCGACGTGGCGTGCATCGCGCACAGCAGTGGGGCGCCGTAACGGCCGGCACCCTGTTTTCCCTCGTCCGGGGGCATGAATCGCCCTGCGAGCCTGACCCCGGGGTCCCCGGTTCGGAGTAATCCAGCGCGAGATCGTCGTCCTCCCGGGTGACGGTGGGTGGAGCACCCCAAGAGGTGTGGACCACCTTCCGGACAGCGGAAAGCAGGGACGGTTCATGGCGACTTTGTGCAGACCCTCGGTGTCGGTCCCGGAGCATGTGATCACGATGGAGCAGACGCTGGAACTGGCGCGCTCCCGTCACGCGGACCACCCCCAACTGCCACTGGCGCTGCGGCTGATCGAGAACACCGGCGTCAGGACGCGGCACATCGTGCAGCCCATCGAGGAGACCCTCAAGCACCCGGGGTTCGAGGAGCGCAACAAGCTCTACGAGGCCGAGGCCAAGGCCCGCGTCCCCGCGGTCATCCAGCGGGCCCTCGACGACGCGGAGCTGCTCACCAGCGACATCGACGTGATCATCTACGTGTCGTGCACCGGCTTCATGATGCCGTCGCTCACCGCGTGGCTGATCAACGAGATGGACTTCGACAGCACCACCCGCCAGCTCCCGATCGCCCAGCTGGGCTGTGCGGCCGGCGGTGCGGCGATCAACCGGGCGCACGACTTCTGCTCGGCCTACCCGCACGCCAACGCGCTGATCGTGGCCTGCGAGTTCTGCTCGCTGTGCTACCAGCCCACCGACCTCGGTGTCGGCTCGCTGCTCTCCAACGGCCTGTTCGGTGACGGCATCGCCGCCGCCGTGGTGCGCGGGCGCGGCGGCAGGGGGGTCAGCCTGGAGCGCAACGGCTCCTACCTGATCCCGAAGACCGAGGACTGGATCGCCTACGACGTCCGGGCGACCGGCTTCCACTTCCTGCTGGACAAGCGGGTGCCCGCGACCATGGAGCCGCTCGCCCCGGCGCTGAAGGACCTGGCCGGCACGCACGGCTGGGACGCGTCCGACCTGGACTTCTACATCATCCACGCGGGCGGCCCCCGCATACTCGACGACCTCAGCAAGTTCCTGGAGGTCGACCCGCACGCCTTCCGGTTCAGCCGGGCCACGCTCACCGAGTACGGCAACATCGCCAGCGCCGTCGTCCTGGACGCGCTGCGCCGGCTGTTCGACGAGGGCGGCGCCGAGGACCGGGCCCGCGGTCTGCTCGCCGGGTTCGGCCCCGGGATCACCGCCGAGATGACGGTGGGCCGCTGGGTCGACGGGGACGGGAACTCCCGATGATCGAGGAGGCCACCCTCACCGGGCCCCTGCCCCCGGTCCGGCACTGGCCGGCGCTCGACCTCACGGGGACCGAGTTCGACCCGGTGCTGGCGGAGCTGATGGCCGAGGGCCCGGTCACCCGGGTCCAGCTGCCGAACGGCGAGGGCTGGGCCTGGCTGGTCACCCGGTACGAGGACGTGCGCAGGGTGGTCAACGATCCCCGGTTCAGCCGTGCGGCGGTGATGGGCAGGCCGGTCACCCGGCTCGCCCCGCACTTCATCCCGGAGCGGGGCGCGGTCGGCTTCCTCGACCCGCCCGAGCACACCCGGCTGCGCAGCTCGGTCGCCGCCGCCTTCACGGCGAAGGGTGTGGAGCGGGTCCGGGCCGGGGCCCGCGGCATGCTGGACGAGCTGGTGGACGACCTGCTGCGGGCGGGGCCGCCCGCGGACCTCACCAGCGCGGTGCTCGGCCCGTTCCCGATCGCGGTGATCTGCGAGCTGATGGGCGTCCCGGCCCGCGACCGGCACGCCATGCACGCCTGGACCCAGCTGATCCTGTCCTCCGCGCACGGCAGGGAGGTCAGCGAGAGGGCGAAGCGGGAGATGGGCGCCTACTTCTCCGACCTGATCGGGCTGCGCGAGAACAGCACCGGTGAGGACGTCACCTCGCTCCTCGGCGCCGCCGTGGGCCGGGGCGAGGTCACGCTGGAGGAGGCCGTCGGTCTCGCCGTGCTGCTCCAGATCGGCGGTGAGGCGGTCACCAACAACAGCGGGCAGATGTTCCACCTGCTGCTGACCCGTCCCGAGCTGGTACGGCGGCTGCGCGCGGAGCCGGGGATCCGGCGGCGGGCGATCGAGGAACTCCTGCGCTGGATCCCGCACCGCAACGCGGTCGGTCTGTGCCGGATCGCACGGGAGGAGACGGAGATCGGGGGCGTCCGCATCCGTGCGGGCGACGCGGTCTACGTCTCCTACCTGGCCGCCAACCGCGATCCGGACGTCTTCCCCGACCCGGAGACCATCGACTTCTCGCGCAGCCCGAACCCGCATGTGGCGTTCGGCTTCGGTCCGCACTACTGCCCCGGCGGCATGCTCGCCCGGCTGGAGGAGGAACTCCTGATGGACGCTCTGCTCGACCGGGTGCCGGGGCTGCGGCTGGCCGTACCGCCGGATCAGGTCCCCTTCCACCGGGGCGCGTTGATCCGGGGACCGAAGTCGCTTCCGGTGACCTGGTGAGGGGACCATGACGGAGACCGAGGGACTGTACGTGCCGCCGGGTGCGGGCCGGGTCGTGGAGACACCGGCCCAGCGGGTGACGTTCAAGGTCACCGGCACCCATTCGCGGATGGCCTCCACCTTCGAGGTGGAGGTGCCGCCCGGCTTCGACGTGGGCGCCCATGTGCACACGCGCAGCGAGGAGTTGTTCTACGTCCTCGAAGGCGAGCTGGACGTCCTCGCCTTCGAGCCCCGCGTCCGCACCCCCGACAACTGGCGGACGTGGGAGTCGTGTTCGGGCAGCCGGGTGGTCCGCGCGACACCGGGCACGGTCATCGTCGTACCACCGGGCTGTCCCCACGCCTTCGCCAACCCGACGGAGGCACCGGCGAGGATGTTCTTCCAGGCGTCCCCGCCGCCGGATCACGAGCGGTACTTCGAGGAGCTGCTGGAGATCCTCGCCGACGGCGGCCCGCCGGACCAGGAGGCCATCGAGGCCCTGCGGGCGAAGTACGACATCGAGCAGCTCACACCGCTCAGGCACCGCTGATCCCGGGGGCGTCGGGACCGGCCCCGGTCCGTGGCGCCCCCTAGCGGATCGGCATCCCGGCCAGGGTGCGGGCGATGACGAGCCGCTGGATCTCGCTGGTGCCCTCGAAGATGGTGTAGATCGCGGCGTCCCGGTGCATGCGCTCCACCGGGTACTCACGGGTGTACCCGTTGCCGCCGAGGATCTGGATGGCCTGGGCCGTGACCTTCTTGGCGGTCTCGCTGGCGAAGAGCTTCGACATGGAGCCCTCGGCCGCGGTGAACGGCTTGCCGTTGACCGCCATCCAGGAGGCGCGCCACACCAGCAGGCGGGCGGCGTCGATCCGGGTGCGCATGTCCGCGAGCTGGAAGGCCACGCCCTGGTTGTCGATGATGGGGCGGCCGAACTGCTCGCGGGTCCTGGCGTAGTCGAGGGCGACCTCGTAGGCGGCCCGGGCGGTGCCGACCGCCATGGCGCCGACCGCCGGGCGGGACGCCTCGAAGGTGGCCATGGCCGCGTTCTTCACACGCTCGCCGCTTGCCTTGGCCTTCTCCCGGGCGCGGGCGAGCCGCTCGTCCAGCTTCTCCTTGCCGCCCAGCAGGCAGGAGCCGGGCACCCGGACGTTGTCGAGGATGACCTCGGCGGTGTGGGAGGCGCGGATGCCGTGCTTCTTGAACTTCTGGCCCTGGGACAGGCCGGCCGTCCCGGGCGGGACGATGAAGGAGGCGTGGCCCTTGGAGCCCAGCTCCGGGTCGACCACGGCGACGACGACGTGGACGTTGGCTATGCCGCCGTTGGTCGCCCAGGTCTTCGTGCCGTTGATCACCCACTCGTCCTTGGCCTCGTCGTACACGGCACGCGTGCGCATGGAGGCGACGTCGGAGCCGGCGTCGGGCTCCGAGGAGCAGAACGCGGCGACCTTGACGTCGTTCTGGTCGCCGTACATCTGCGGGATCCAGGTGCCGATCTGTTCCTCGGTTCCGTTGGCGAGCACTCCCACGGCGGCGAGGCCGGTGCCCACAATGGAGAGGGCGATGCCCGCGTCGCCCCAGAACAGCTCCTCCATGGCCATCGGTATGCCGAGGCCGGTGGGGTCGAAGTACTGCTGCGCGTAGAAGTCGAGGGAGTAGATGCCGACCTTCGCGGCCTCCTGGATGACCGGCCAGGGAGTCTCCTCCCGCTCGTCCCACTCGGCCGCCGCCGGGCGGATCACGTCCGCGGCGAAGCCATGGAGCCAGTCGCGCACTTCCCTCTGTTCGTCGTTCAGCTCCATGGTGAACTCGGCCATGTCCCCTCCAGCGGCGGTGGTGCGATGTTACTTGCGGTAACCCGAGTCTGTTACTCATGGGTAGTGAAAGTCAAACGGTGAGGACGCCCCGGCATCCCGTTCGATGTCAGAGGCACGGTCAGTGCTAGTTTGCGCAGGCGTCACCGAATCAGCACGGGTGGGGAGAGCACATGGACACCACGCAGCGGACCGATCAGCAGCGGTCCGCCGACCGCCGACGGCGCGAGCTGCTGGAGGCCGCCGACCGGGTGGTGCTGCGCGACGGTCCGCAGGCGTCGATGAACGCGATCGCCGCGGAGGCGGGTATCACCAAGCCGATCCTCTACCGGCACTTCGGCGACAAGGGCGGCCTTTACGCAGCCTTGGCCAAGCGGCACACCGACGCCCTGCTGGCATCGCTGCGCGCGGCGCTGGACGCTCCCGCCGACCGCCGCGAGCGGGTCGAGTCCACGCTGGAGACGTACCTCGCCGCGATCGAGGCCCGGCCGCAGGTGTACCGGTTCCTCATGCACCCCGCCGAGGGGAGCACGGGGGGCGACCACGGATTCGACGTCGGCAAGCACTCCGCGCCGCTGCTGCGCAGGATGGGCGAGGAGCTGGCCCAGGTCATCGAGGAGCGGGTGGACCTCGGCCCGGAGAGCCAGCAGCTCGCCCGGGTCTGGGGGCACGGGATCGTCGGGATGATGCATGCCGCCGGCGACTGGTGGCTCGGCGAACGGCCGTGCTCGCGTGCGGAGTTGGTGCGGTCGCTGGCCGACCTGCTGTGGGGCCGGCTCGCGGCCGCGGGGGACAGAGTCGGGGGTCCGGGTTTCTGAGCCCCGTGCTCCGGGTGCGGGCCGGCGCAGGCCGGGCGCACGGCTCCCCGCGCCCCTCGGGCGGGTCCCCTCACCGCCGCCATGCGGCCCGGTCGATCTGCCTCGCCAGCCTGCGCCTGCGCCAGCCCGTGAGGCGGTCCGCGTACACGCGGCCCTCCAGGTGGTCGCACTCGTGCTGGAGGCACCGGGCGAAGAACCCGGTGCCGTGGACGGTGACCGGGTCGCCGGTCACCGTGAAGCCCTCCACCACCGCGTGGTCGTAGCGCTCGGTCCCGGCCTCCAGACCCGGCAGGGACAGGCAGCCCTCCGGGCCCCGGACGACCACGCCGTCGGCCTCGGCCAGGCGCGGGTTCACGACGTGACCCAGATGACGCACGTCCTCGTCGTCCGGACAGTCGTACACGAACACCCGCAGATCCACCCCGATCTGGTTGGCGGCCAGGCCCACCCCCTGCGCCGCGTACATCGTGGCGAACAAGTCCTCCACGAGGGCCGCCAGGCCGGGGCCGAAGTCCGTGACGTCCCGGCAGGGCTCGTGAAGCGCCGCGTCGCCGAGCAGGGTGAGAGGCCGGACGCGCCCGCGGGCGCCCGGAATGGAACCGTGTCGCATGGCGGCAAGGGTACGGTTCGTATCGCTCATGCCCGCCGCCGAAGGCGTGGGCCGGGATTCGGGTGTGCGAGTGGATCTCGATAGGCTGAGGTTCACACCACGTAGCCGGATGGCCCCAGGCGGCGGCGCGTACGCAAGGAGGATCGAGAACTGATGGCAGGCAACTCGGACCCGCTCTCGCCGCGGGCCAAGCTGGCCGTGACCGCGGGCAAGGCGGTCGCTGCGGCATCGCGGGCCGCGGGACGCGGCAGCGGGTCGGTGATCGGTGGCCGGGTCGCGCTGAAACTCGACCCCGATCTGCTCGGGCGGCTCGCCCAGAACCTGGACGTCGTCCTGGTCTCCGCCACCAACGGCAAGACCACGACCACCCGGCTCATCGCCGAGGCGCTGCGCGCCGCGGGCCCGGTCGTGTCCAACGCGCTCGGCGCCAACATGCCGGCCGGTATCACCTCGGCGCTGGCGGGCGGCTCGGACGCGAAGTTCGGCGTCATCGAGGTCGACGAGAAGTACCTGGCCGGCGTGGCCCGGGACACGTCCCCGAAGTGCATCGCGCTGCTGAACCTCTCCCGCGACCAGCTGGACCGCGCGGCCGAGACCCGGATGCTCGCCGAGAACTGGCGCGAGGGACTCGCCGGCTCCAAGGCCGTGATCGTCGCCAACTGCGACGACCCCCTGGTGGTGTGGGCCGCGTCCTCCTCCCCCAACGTGGTCTGGGTCGCGGCCGGGCAGATGTGGCAGGAGGACGCCTGGTCCTGCCCGTCGTGCGGCGGCGTGATGCAGCGCCCGGGCGACGACTGGTTCTGCGGCGAGTGCGGTTTCCGCCGGCCCACGCCGACCTGGGCGCTGTCCGGGGACCACGTCCTCGACCCGCACGGCTCGGCCTGGCCGATCCACCTGCAGCTGCCCGGCCGCGCCAACAAGGCCAACGCCGCGTCCTCCGCGGCCGTCGCCGCCGTCTTCGGCGTGCCGCCGCAGGTCGCCCTGGAGCGGATGTACCAGGTGCAGGCGGTGGCCGGGCGGTACGACGTCGTCCAGTTCCAGGACCGCGACCTCAGGCTGCTGCTCGCCAAGAACCCGGCCGGCTGGCTGGAGACGTTCTCCCTGATCGACCCGGCGCCCGCGCCGGTGATCCTGTCCGTGAACGCCCGCTCCGCCGACGGCACCGACACCTCCTGGCTGTGGGACGTCGACTACACGCGGCTGACCGGCCACCCGATCTTCGTCATCGGAGACCGGAAGATGGACCTCGCCGTCCGCCTGGAGGTCGCGAACCAGCACTTCCAGGTCTGTGACACCCTCGACCAGGCCGTGCAGATGTGCCCGCCCGGCCGGATCGAGGTCATCGCGAACTACACCGCGTTCCAGGACCTGCGCCGCCGCGTCGGCAACTGAACAGGAAGGGCGAGCACCTCATGAGCGACAACCAACTACGGCTGGTGTGGATCTACCCGGACCTGCTGAGCACCTACGGCGACCAGGGCAACGCCCTCGTCGTGGAGCGCCGGGCCCGGCAGCGCGGCCTGGACGTGGCCCGGCTGGACGTGCGCAGCGACCAGCCGATCCCGACCTCCGGCGACATCTACCTGATCGGTGGCGGCGAGGACCGTCCGCAGCGGCTCGCCGCCGAGCGGCTGCGCCGTGACGGCCATCTGCACCGGGCGGTGGAGAACGGAGCGATCGTCTTCTCCGTCTGCGCCGGCTACCAGATCCTCGGCCACGAGTTCATCAACGACCTCGGCCAGCGCGAGCCCGGCCTCGGCCTGCTCGACGTGGTCTCGGTGCGCGGCGAGAAGGAACGGTGCGTCGGCGACGTACTGGCCGACATCGACCCGCAGCTGGGCCTGCCCCAGCTGACCGGCTTCGAGAACCACCAGGGCGTCACCCACCTCGGCCCCACCGCCCGGCCCCTCGCCCGGGTGCTGGTCGGCAACGGCAACGGCACCGGCGACGGCACCGAGGGCGCCTACAACGGGACCGTCTTCGGCACGTACATGCACGGGCCGGTGCTCGCCCGCAACCCGCTCATCGCCGATCTGCTGCTGAAGCTGGCGCTGGACGTCAACGCGCTGCCGCCGATCGACGACCGCTGGTACGAGGCGCTGCGCGACGAGCGGATCAGCGCCGCGCAGCAGCCCGCGTAGCACCAGCGCGCGGCGCTGCGCGTCACCCGGGTTTCACCGGGACTTCAGCGTGGTCCGGCAGGCTCGTGGCGGGCCCGCCTGACGGTCCGTCCGCTCACATGTGCGGACGCGTCCAGCAGGCGGACGCCCGCTACGGAGCCACCCCCTCACGCCGGTAGGGTGGCCGGGAATCCGCCGGACAACGTGGTCCGGTCTACCCGGCCCACGTTGAGAAGGTATTCGGGCTATGCGCATTGGTGTCCTCACGTCAGGCGGCGACTGCCCCGGCCTGAACGCCGTCATCCGGTCCGTCGTGCACCGTGCCGTCGCCGACCACGGCGACGAGGTCATCGGCTTCCGGGACGGCTGGAAGGGCCTCCTGGAGTGCGACTACCTCAAGCTCGACCTGGACGCCGTGGGCGGCATCCTGGCCCGCGGCGGCACCATCCTCGGCTCCTCCCGGGTCCGCCCGGAGCACCTGCGCGACGGGGTGGAGCGGGCCAGGGGGCACGTCCGGGAACTCGGCCTGGACGCGATCATCCCGATCGGCGGCGAGGGCACGCTGAAGGCGGCCCGGCTGCTGTCGGACAGCGGGCTGCCCATCGTGGGCGTGCCCAAGACCATCGACAACGACATCGCCGTCACCGACGTCACCTTCGGCTTCGACACCGCGGTGACCGTGGCGACCGAGGCCCTGGACCGGCTGAAGACCACCGCCGAGTCCCACCAGCGGGTGCTGATCGTGGAGGTCATGGGCCGGCACACCGGCTGGATCGCGCTGCACTCCGGCATGGCGGCAGGCGCCCACGCGGTCGTCGTGCCCGAGCGGCCCTTCGACATCGAGGAGCTCACGCGGAAGGTCGGCGAGCGGTTCGAGGCGGGCAAGCGGTTCGCCATCGTCGTCGCCGCGGAGGGGGCCAAGCCGAAGCCCGGCTCCATGGAGTTCGACGAGGGCGGCAAGGACATCTACGGCCACGAGCGCTTCGCCGGGATCGCCCGGCAGCTGTCGGTCGAGCTGGAGCACCGGCTCGGCAAGGAGGCCCGCCCGGTGATCCTCGGTCATGTGCAGCGGGGCGGTACGCCGACCGCGTACGACCGGGTGCTGGCGACCCGTTTCGGCTGGCACGCGGTGGAGGCCGTGCACCGGGGCGAGTTCGGCAAGATGACCGCGCTGCGCGGCACCGACATCGTGATGGTGTCGCTGGCGGAGGCGGTCGAGCGGCTGAAGACCGTTCCGGTGGAGCGGTACGACGAGGCGGAGTGCGTCCTGTAGGACACCCGAGTAGTTCACCCGAGAACAACCCGCCCCCGGTCAAGGTCCTGACCGGGGGCGGTTCTACTCTTGGGGGCGGACAACTCGCACAACCCCCACGAAACAGGAGCCGGCGGATGGATCACAGCGGGCACGGCATGACCATGGATCTGCCGCCGTTCACGCTGGGGCGAGGGCTCGAGTGGTCGGCGGACCCCTTCTTCCTCATCGCCTGCCTGGCCGGTCTGGCCCTGTACGGCTGGGGCGTCGTGCGGCTGCGGCGCCGGGGGGACGCCTGGCCGGTGAGCCGTACCGTCTCGTACGCCGTCGGCGTGCTCACCATCGCGCTGGTGATGTGCACCAAGCTGAACGACTACGGCATGGTCATGTTCAGCGTGCACATGGTGCAGCACATGGTGATCAGCATGCTGTCACCGATCCTGATCCTGCTCGGTGCCCCGGTCACCCTGGCGCTGCGCGCGCTGCCGGCCGCCGGGAAGGGCCGCAGGGGCCCGCGCGAGCTGCTGCTGATGCTGCTGCACAGCCGCTACATGCGGGTCATCACCCACCCGGCGTTCACCATCCCGCTGTTCATCGCCAGCCTGTACGCCCTGTACTTCACCCCCCTGTTCGACTTCCTGATGGGCTCCAGGGCCGGGCACATCGCGATGATGGTGCACTTCCTCGCGGTCGGCGTGGTGTTCTTCTGGCCGATCATCGGGGTCGACCCGGGCCCGCACCGGCCCGGTCACCTGATGCGGATGCTGGAGCTGTTCGCGGGCATGCCGTTCCACGCGTTCTTCGGCATCGCGCTGATGATGGCCTCGACGCCGATGGTGGAGACCTTCAGGAACCCGCCGGCCTCCCTCGGCATCGAGGCGCTCTCCGACCAGAGCGCGGCGGGCGGCATCGCCTGGGCGTTCAGCGAGGTCCCGTCGGTGCTGGTGCTGATCGCCCTGCTGTTCCAGTGGTACCGCTCCGAGCAGCGGCAGGCCAAGCGCAAGGACCGGGCCGCCGACCGGGACGGCGACACGGAGCTGGAGGCGTACAACGCCTACCTGGCCTCGCTGAACGCACGCGAAGGCTAGTCGCACCCGTCCCCTCCGGACCCGAACGGGGGCACCATGGTCTCAGACGGACCATGAGGAGGGTGTCGCGATGCCCGGTTCCACGAACGGTTCCACCAAGACGATGGGGGCGCTCACGGTCGGCGGGCTGGTCCTCGTGACCGCCTACACGGTCGCGCTCGGCAGCAACGGCTGGCTGTGGTTCGGGTGGGTGGTGCTGGGTCTGCTGACCCTCGCCCTGGTGGTCACCCAGGCGTAGCACGCCCCCGCGGGCCCGGCTGATTACAGTGCCCGCATGAACAGCAGGGCTGCGTCCTTCGACGACCTCGACGGCAAGATCATCACCGCGCTCATGGCGAACGCCCGCACCAGCTTCGCCGAGATCGGAACGGCGATCGGGCTGTCCGCCACGGCGGTCAAGCGGCGGGTGGACCGGCTGCGCGAGACCGGGGTGATCACCGGGTTCACGGCGACCGTCAAGCCCTCGGCGCTGGGCTGGCGCACCGAGGCGTACGTCGAGGTCTACTGCGAGGGCGCGGCCCCGCCCCGGCGGCTGGCGGAGGTCGTGCGCAACCATCCGGAGATCGCGGCGGCGATGACCGTGACCGGCGGCGCCGACGCGCTGCTGCACGTGCGCGCCCGGGACGTGGAGCACTTCGAGGAGGTGCTGGAGCGGATCCGTGCCGAGCCGTTCATCCGGAAGACGATCAGCGTGATGGTGCTGTCCCATCTGCTCCCGGAAAGCCCGGAAGCGGGCGCCACCCATCCGGCCCCCGAATGACCCGGGAAGCGCGCAGGAGTCCTGCGCGGCCCGCACCGAAGACGCAGCGATGCTGCGCATTCACGCAGCTCTTCGCGCTTGTCGTCCGTCTTCCTCCCTTCCTACGGTAGTGGCACCCCTCAGTGACACACAGGAAAGCGGAGGAAACCCTCTGTGTCCGACAGCCGTGTGCCGCGTTCCCGGCGTTTTCTGGTCTGCGAACCCAGACACTTCGCCGTGCAGTACGCGATCAACCCCTGGATGCACCCCGACAAGCCGGTCGACGTGGACCTGGCCCAGGAGCAGTGGCAGGCGCTGATCCGCGCCTACCGGGCCCACGGCCACACCGTCGACTGCGTCGAGCCGGTCCCGGGCCTTCCCGACATGGTGTTCGCCGCCAACGCGGCGTTCGTCGTCGGCGGCCGGGTGTTCGGCTCCCTGTTCCACGCGCCGGAGCGGCGCCCGGAGTCGGTGCACTACGACACCTGGTTCAAGGCGGCGGGCTACGACGTGTACCGCCCCGAGTCGGTGACCGAGGGCGAGGGCGACCTGGTGTGGACGGGGCGGTACGTGCTCGCGGGCACCGGGTTCCGCACCACCCGCGAGGCGCACCGGGAGGCACAGGAGTTCCTCGGCCACCCGGTGATCGGCCTGACCCTGGTGGACCCGTACTTCTACCACCTGGACACCGCGCTGTTCGTCCTCGACGACGACAACGTCTGCTACTACCCGGAGGCGTTCTCGCCGGGCAGCCGGGAGGTGCTGCGGCGCCTGTACCCGGACGCGGTGCTCGCCACCCGCGAGGACGCCATGGCGTTCGGCCTGAACTCCGTCTCCGACGGCCGGCACGTCTTCATCGCGCCCCGTGCCGAGGCCCTCGCCGGGCGTCTCGCCGACCACGGTTACGTCCCCGTCCCCGTCGACCTGTCCGAGTTCCACAAGGCCGGCGGTGGCATCAAGTGCTGCACCCAGGAGATCCGCTGATGACCGCACCCGCGCGCACCCGTACGTCCGACGACCTGATCCGCGCGGAGGAGCCGGTTCTCGCGCACAACTACCACCCGCTGCCCGTGGTCGTGGCCCGCGCCGAGGGCACCTGGGTGGAGGACGTCGAGGGCAACCGCTACCTCGACATGCTGGCGGGCTACTCGGCCCTCAACTTCGGCCACCGGCACCCGGCGCTGATCGAGGCGGCCCACCGCCAGCTCGACCGGCTCACCCTCACCTCCCGCGCCTTCCACAACGACCGCCTGGCCTCCTTCGCCGAGCGCCTCGCGGCGCTGACCGGCCTGGACATGGTGCTGCCGATGAACACCGGCGCGGAGGCGGTGGAGAGCGGCATCAAGGTGGCCCGCAAATGGGCGTACGACGTGAAGGGCGTCCCGGCCGACCGGGCGACGATCGTGGTCGCGGCCGAGAACTTCCACGGCCGTACGACGACCATCGTCAGCTTCTCCACGGACGAGACGGCCCGCGCCGGCTTCGGCCCCTTCACGCCCGGCTTCAGGGTCGTGCCGTACAACGACCTGGCCGCGCTGGAGGAGGCCGTGGACGACACCACGGCGGCGGTGCTGATCGAGCCGGTCCAGGGCGAGGCCGGGGTGATCATCCCGGATGAGGGCTATCTCGCCGGGGTGCGCGAGCTGACCCGCCGCAAGGGGTGCCTGTTCATCGCGGACGAGATCCAGTCGGGCCTCGGCCGCACGGGCCGTACCCTCGCCGTCGAGCACGAGGGCGTCGTCCCGGACATGCTGCTGCTCGGCAAGGCGCTGGGCGGCGGCATCGTGCCGGTGTCGGCGGTGGTGGCCCGGCGCGAGGTGCTGGGGGTGCTGCACCCGGGTGAGCACGGCTCGACGTTCGGCGGCAACCCGCTCGCGGCGGCGGTCGGCACGGCCGTGGTCGAGCTGCTGGAGACCGGTGAGTTCCAGCGCCGGGCGGCCGAGCTGGGGGTGGTCCTGCGGGACGGGCTGACCGAGCTGGTGGGCAAGGGCGTGACCGGGTTCCGCTCGCGCGGGCTGTGGGCCGGCGTGGACGTCGACCCGGCGCTCGGCACCGGCCGGGAGGTCAGTGAGCGTCTGATGCGCGAGGGAATCCTGGTCAAGGACACCCACGGCTCCACGATCCGGCTGGCGCCGCCGCTGACCGTCACGGCGGAGGAGCTGCGGTCGGCGCTGGCCGCCCTGGAGAAGGTGCTGGCCTGAGGGACGGCGGGCGGGGGCCGGTCGGGTGACCGGTCCCCGCCCGCCGCGTGCGTCACTTCTCGCCGAGGAGCTTCTTCATCTCCTTGATCTCGGCGTTCTGCGCGGTGACGATGTCGTCCGCCATGGCCGTGGCGGCGCTGTAGCGGCCCTTGCCCTTCTCGGTGGTGGCCATCGTGACGGCGCCCTGGTGGTGCTCGATCATCAGGGTCAGGAACCGGGTGTCGAAGTCCTTGCCGTGGGCCTTCTTCAGGGCCGTCATGTCGGCCTCGCCCATCATCCCGGACATGCCGGACATCCCGGCGTGGCCGGAGTGGTCCATGCCGGCCATGGGGACCTCCTCGCCCCAGGACTTCAGCCAGCCGGTCATGGTGCGGATCTCCGGGCCCTGTGCCTTCTCGATGCGCGAGGCGAGGTCCTTCACCTCGGCCGAGGCGGCCCGGCCGTCGGCGAGTTCCGCCATCTCCAGGGCCTGCTGGTGGTGCGGGATCATGCCCTGCGCGAAGGCGACGTCCTGGGCGTTGTGCGCGCCGGCCGACGCGCTCGCGGTGGCGGAGGCGCCGTGGCCGGGGTGGGCGCTGCCGCTGTCGCCGTCGTTGTCACCGCCGCAGGCGGCCAGGACGAGGGCGCCGGTCACGGCGACCGTGGCGAGGGCGGCACGGCGGGTCAGGGTGCGGATGGTCATGCGGGGAACTCCTGCTGTTCTCAAGGGATATGGACACGCGTGCGCACGACCGCCGCACCTGCGCATGGCGTGCTGCGCATGGCAGGGCGTGCGGCCGGGACGGCCTCTAGATCCGCAGGAGTTGGAGTTCGGCCAGGGAGGGGGGCGCTCGGGCCCCGTCCGGCGCCCCGACCGCGCACGACCGGACGGCTGAGGCCGCCTCGGGGGTGATCACGGGGTCGGCAACGAGCGCGGGCAGCTGGGGCGCGCCGCCGACGGCACCGGACGCGCAGGTGGGGTCGGCGTGGTGCAGGTGGTTCCCGCCGCAGTGACCGCCGTCGCCCGGACAGCCGTCCGGCGCGCTGAACGCGACCGCCCGGTGCACCGTGTGCACGTGCTGCGCGCGGACCATGCCACCGCCGGGCGCCAGGGCGTGCATCCCCAGCAGTCCGGCCAGCACCACCAGCACGAACAGCGCGCTGTGCCGCCGTCGGGGCGGGCGCTGGGTGCGTGATCCGGTGCCGTGCATCAGCGTCATCGTACAAGGGGAGGCGGCCGGAGCCCGTCAGGCCGGACACGAACGGCCGCGCCCGGCTCGGCAGCTGGGCCGTACCCGGTCAGCATGAGACCGACGGAACATGGTTACAGATGACTCACACCGGTCGAAGCGGAGTGAGGGGCGAGCCGTGTTCTACTACCTGCTCAAGTACGTGTTCCTGGGACCGCTGCTCAGACTGGTCTTCCGTCCCCGGATCGAGGGCCTGGAGCACGTGCCCGCGTCGGGGCCGGCCATCGTCGCGGGGAACCACCTGTCCTTCTCCGACCACTTCCTGATGCCGGCGATCCTCAAGCGCCGCATCACCTTCCTCGCCAAGGCCGAGTACTTCACCGGGCCGGGGGTGAAGGGCCGGCTCACCGCGTTCTTCTTCCGCAGCGCCGGGCAGATCCCGGTGGACCGCTCGGGCAGGGAGGCGGGGCAGGCCGCGATCCGTGAGGGGCTCGGGGTGCTGCGCAAGGGGGAGCTGCTCGGCATCTACCCGGAGGGCACGCGCTCGCACGACGGCCGGCTGTACAAGGGCAAGGTCGGGGTCGCCGTGATGGCCCTGACGGCTGGGGTGCCGGTGGTGCCCTGCGCGATGATCGGCACGTTCGAGGCCCAGCCGCCCGGCAGGGTCGTCCCCCGGATCCGCCCGGTGACCATCCGCTTCGGCGAGCCCCTGGACTTCTCCCGCTACGCCGGCATGGAGAACGAGAAGGCCGTGCTGCGGGCGGTCACCGACGAGATCGTCTACGCGATCCTGACGCTGTCCGGGCAGGAGTACGTCGACGAGTACGCGGCGGTCGTCAAGGAACGGCACGCCGCGGAGCAGCGGGCGCGGGAGCGCAGGTTCCCGCGGGCGCCGTTCGCCTGATCTCTGCCGTGGGCAGAACGACGACCGCCGGCCGTGGCAGGGTGCCTAGGCTCGCCGTATGAGGACAGCGGTGGTGATCGGGGCGAGCGGGCAGATCGGGCGTCCGGTGGTGGAGGCGCTGGCGCGGGACGGGTGGGCGGTGACGGCCGCCTCGCGTGGCGGCGGCCGGGACGCCGCGTGGGGCGAGGGAGTGCGGACGGTCCGGCTGGACCGCGCCGACGACGGGGCCCTGGCCGCGGTGGTGGGCGGCGGCTGCGACCTGGTGGTCGACGTGATCGCCTACGACGCGGGGCACGCTCGGCAGGTGACGGCTCTCGCGGACCGGATCGGCTCGGCGGTGGTGGTCTCCAGCGTCTCCGTGTACCAGGACGGCGCGGGGCGCGGTTTCGACACCCTGGGCGAGCCGGACGGCTTCCCGGACTATCCGGTACCGGTGACCGAGACACAGCCGACGGTCGCTCCCGGTGAGGCCACCTACAGCACCCGTAAGGTCGCCATGGAGCACGAACTCCGCGCGGCATGTGATGAGTTGCCGGTGACGGTGCTGCGGGCGGGGGCCGTGCACGGGCCGTACAGCCCGCTGCCGCGCGAGCTGTACTTCGTGAAGCGGAATCTGGACGGGCGGCGTGACCGGGTGCTGGCCCACGGGGGCCGGAGCCGGTTCCATCCGGCCGCTGCCCGGAACATCGCCGAGCTGGTGCGGCTGGCGGCGGCCCGGCCGGGCTCCCGGGTGCTCAACGCCTGTGACGGGGACACGCCGACGGTCGCCGGCATCGGCGCGGCGATCGACGCCGTGATGGGGGTGGAGACCCGGACCGCGTACCTCGACGGGCCGCCGGCCGGTTCCGTCGGCCGGACGCCGTGGTCGGTGCCGCGGCCGGTGGTGTTCGACATGGCCGCCGCCGAGCGGGAGCTGGGCTACCGGCCGGTGGTGTCGTACGCCGAGAGCCTGCCGGAGACGGTGGAGTGGCTGACCGGGGAGCTGCGCGGGCGGGACTGGCGGGCGGCGTTCCCGCTGCTCGCCCAGGTCTACCCGGACCTGTTCGACTACGCGGCGGAGGACGCCTGGCGCACGGCCTAGCGGGCGCACGGCAGAGGGGCGGCCGGGAGAGTCCGGCCGCCCCTCGTCACCGTACCGGTGCGGTTACGGCTTGGGCGTGGCGTGCGGGGCGCAGGTCACGTCCTTGCCGTCCAGCGTGCCGTCGAGCAGGTAGGCGTCGACGCGCTGGTTGATGCAGGGGTTGACCAGGCCGGTCACACCGTGGGAGCCCGCGTCCTTCTCGGTGATCAGGCGGGAGCCCTTGAAGCGCTTGTGCAGTTCGACGGCGCCGTCGTACGGGGTGGCGGCGTCACGCGTGGACTGCACGATCAGGACCTTGGGCAGACCCTTGTGGGTCGTGACGTCGACCGGGGTGTGCTGCTTGGCCGACCAGGTGGCGCACGGCAGGTTCATCCAGGCGTTGGACCAGGTGAGGAAGGGGTAGCTCTTGTTGAGCCGGGTGTTGTCCCGGTCCCACTTCTGCCAGCTGGTGGGCCACTTGGCGTCGGCGCACTCGACGGCCGTGTAGACGGCGTTGCTGTTCTCCGCGGAGATGTTGCCCGCGGTGTCCGACAGGTCCGGGGCGGCGGCGTCGACCAGCGCCTGGGTGTCACCGGCGACGTACTTGCTGAAGACGGTGGCGACCGGCACCCACGAGGAGTCGTAGTACGGCGCGCTCTGGAAGAAGGAGATCAGCTCGGCCGGGCCGACGACCCCGCCGATCGGGTGCTTCTTCGCGGTGGCCCGCAGGTCCAGCCACTTGGCCTGGACGGCGGCGCGGGTGGTGCCGAGGTGGAAGGCGGCGTCGTTGGCGGCGACCCAGTCCTGCCAGTCCTTCCAGCGGCCCTCGAAGGCGACGTCCTGGTCCAGGTTGGCCTGGTACCAGATCTTCTCCCGCGAGGGGTCGACCACGCTGTCGACGACCATGCGGCGCAGGTGGCCCGGGAAGAGGGTGCCGTAGACGGCGCCGAGGTAGGTGCCGTAGGAGACGCCGAGGTAGTTGAGCTTCTTCTCGCCCAGCGCGGCGCGGATGACGTCCAGGTCGCGGGCGGTGTTCGGCGTGGTCATGTGCGGCAGCATCCGGCCGCTGTGCTCGGCGCAGCCGTCCGCGTACGCGCGGGCCAGCTTGCGCTGCGCGGTCTTGTCGGCCGTGCTGTCCGGCACCGGGTCCATCTTGGGCGCCTTGACGAACTCCTGCGGGTCCACGCAGGAGATGGGCGCCGAGTGACCGACGCCGCGCGGGTCGAAGCCGACGAAGTCGTAGGCCTTGGCGACGTTCGCCCAGACGGGGTTCTTGGTGGTGACCCGGCGCGGGAAGCGCAGGCCGGAGCCGCCGGGGCCGCCCGGGTTGTAGACGAGGGCGCCCTGGCGGTCCTTCTTGGTGCCGGTGTTGCCGATACGGTCCACGGCGAGCTTGATCTGCTTGCCGTAGGGGTGGGCGTAGTCGAGCGGCACGCTGACCCAGCCGCACTGGATGGGCTTCTCCAGCCCCCAGTCGGCCGGGCAGTCCTGCCACTTGACGCCGGCCTTGGCGGCGCGGGCGGCGGCTGTCTCGGCGCCCTTGGCCTCCCGGTCCGGCGCGGGCCGGCTCGCGGCGCCGGCCATGGGCGCCGACACGGCGCCGGCGATCAGAGTGGCGGTGACGAGTACTCCGGCCGAACCGAGCGCCAGCAGGCGGCTCTTCGGTCTGTTCTCCCTCAAGTGGGGCCCCTCCCCGTACCTAGCTGTGAGTTGTCAGGCGGGGATCCTCTCGGCTGTGAGCGCGCGGGGAACAGGGTTTGCCGGTCTTCTTTACCAATCCGATAACCGGATGATCATGTTCGAGCCGCGAACCGCCCGTCCGCTTCAGCCGAGCCCGGTGAGCGCCTCGTCCAGGAGCCGCCGCAGGCGCAGGGCGTCGGAGGCGACGGCGCTGACGAGAACGGCCGGGCCGGCCAGCGGTATCAGGGCCGCGCTCTCCCCCAGCATCCGCGTCTCGACCGGACGCTGCGCGAACTCGGGACGGACGACGACGAGCTGCCCTACCGCCCGGTGTCCCGCCAGCACCGCCGGCCCGTCCCAGCCGCCCGGTGCGCCGGGGCCGCAGGACAGCTCCTGGTCCAGTACGGTCCGGCCCGCGACGCGCACGGTGAGGCGGCTGGTGAGCCGGCCGGGGGGCTCGCCGACGCGTCCCAGGACCTGCTCCTCGCGCAGGACGAGGCGGGCGCCGGCGGCGAGTTCGGCCCGGGTGGTGACGTACAGGTCGCTGCCGTCGGCGGAGATCAACTGCTCGGGCGTCCAGTGCAGTTCGGCGCCGGCGGCCACGTCGAGCCGGACGTCGTAGCGGGCCTCGCCCTTGGCCTGGCCCGGCAGGGCGAGGGTGGCGGCGGCCGAGCCGACGTGCAGCCGGGCGCCCTCCTCCACCCGTGCGGACAGCGTGAAGCGGTCACCGCCGAGCGGCCCGCTCATCGCGCCGACGACCATGACCTTCGCCCCGGCTCCGGTGGACCGGGTGCGGCGCAGGGCCAGCGGGCCCTCGCCGTCCAGGACGGGCAGGGCCGTTCCGCCGCGGCCGTCGGGGCGGGCGACGATCCGGGCGCTCGCCCGGACCCCGGTGACGGTCACGCCGTCCACGCGGCGAGCCGTTCGCGGACCCAGGCGGCCACGTCGGCGACGCCGGTCCCGCCGCGCAGCGACTGGAGGACGACGGGGAGTTCGGCCCGCTGCGCCTTGGCGTCGGCGGCCATCCGGGCGAGGTCGGAGCCGACGTACGGGGCGAGGTCGGTCTTGTTGACGACGAGCAGGTCGGCGGTGGTGACGCCGGGCCCGCCCTTGCGCGGGATGTCGTCACCGCCGGCCACGTCGATGACGAAGATCTGGGCGTCCACGAGCCCCTTGGAGAAGGTGGCGGTGAGGTTGTCGCCGCCGGACTCGACGAGGATCAGGTCCAGCGGGCCGACCGCGTCCTCCAGGTCCTCGACGGCTTCGAGGTTGGCGGAGATGTCGTCGCGGATCGCGGTGTGCGGGCAGGCGCCCGTCTCGACCGCGGTGATCCGCTCGGGCGGCAGCACGGCCTCCCGGAGCAGGAACTCGGCGTCCTCGCGGGTGTAGATGTCATTGGTGACGACCGCGAGGGACAGCTCGTCGCGCAGCGCCCGGCAGAGCGCGGCGACGGTGGCGGTCTTGCCCGATCCGACGGGGCCGCCGAGCCCGATGCGCAGGGCGCGACGGGTGCCGTCCGGGCGGTGCGCGTCCGCGCTGACGGCGGCGGGGCCGGAGTGGGCGTGGTCGAGATGCATGGGTACGGCTCCTGTGATCGGTAGGTCTTCAGCCGGGCGGGTCGGGGGCGCGGGGGCGGGGCTGGGGCTGGGCGGGGGCGCGCAGGCGCGGAAGGGGGGCGGGGCCGGCGGTGGGGGTGGCTCAGGACGCGAACAGCCGTACCGGCCAGGCGGCGTGGGCCTCGGCCATGACCTCCAGCACCGGTGCCGACGCGGCCGGCAGCGCGTCGACCCCTTCCTCCGCCGTCCTGCGTGCCGCCGCCACGGCGGCGTCCGCCACGCGGTCCAGCTCGGGCGCCAGCCGGGCGAGCACCGCGGTCGCGTCGAACGGGTCGAGGCTCAGCAACCGCACGGTGGCCGTCGCCGGCCCGCTCACGCTCTCGTACGCCGCACAGTGGGCCGCGTCCTCCGGCGCGAGTCCGGCCGCCCGGGCGGCGAGACCCAGGACCACCGGCTGATGGGCCCCCTTGGGGAACTGCCGTGCGAGGGCGTCGAGTTCGGCGGACGGCCAGGTCGCCCGCGCGGCCCGCAGCAGCTGTCGGCCGAGCCGCCGCGCGGTGGCCCTCAGGGCCGGGGACGGCGTGCGGGCGTCGGCCGCCGCGTCCAGCTCGCCGGGGTCGGCGCCGAGCACGGCGGCCGCCGCGAGCGCGCCCGCGACCAGCCCGGCGGTGTGCAGCCGGCCCCGGCAGAAGTCCTCCAGGCTCGCGGCGTCGGTGATGCGCCCGGCCTTGACGGCGGCCTCGGCCCCGCCGGAGTGCGCGTGCCCTCCGGCGGGGAAGCGGCCGTCGGCCAGGACCAGCAGTGCTGCCCGGGACATCAGAAGAGGAAGTAACGCTGGGCCATGGGCAGTTCGGCGGCCGGCGCGGCCTCGACCAGTTCGCCGTCGATGTGCACGGCGAAGCTGTCGGGGTCGATCCGGACGTCGGGCCGGGCGTCGTTCTCCCGCATGTCGGCCTTGGTGACCGCGCGCGTGGACTCGATCGCCGCGAACCGCTTGCCGAGTCCCAGCCGCTCCGGCAGCCCGTCCTCGATCGCCAGGTCCGAGACGAAGTTGACGGAGTTGGCGGCGGGGGCGCGGCCGATCGCGCCGTACATCGGGCGGGGCAGGATCGGCTGCGGGGTGGGGATGGAGGCGTTGGCGTCGCCCATCTGGGCGTACGCGATCTGTCCGCCCTTGATGACGAGCAGCGGCTTGACGCCGAAGAACGCCGGTTCCCACAGCACCAGGTCGGCGAGCTTGCCGGTCTCCACGGAGCCGATCTCGGCGGCGAGGCCCTGGGCGAGCGCCGGGTTGATCGTGTATTTGGCGACATAGCGCCGTACCCGGTGGTTGTCGGCGCGTCCGTCGCCGGGCAGGGCGCCCCGCCGGCGCTTCATGACGTGCGCGGTCTGCCAGGTGCGCAGGACGACCTCGCCGACGCGGCCCATCGCCTGGGAGTCGGAGGAGATGATCGAGATCGCGCCGAGGTCGTGGAGGATGTCCTCCGCGCCGATGGTGGAGGGGCGGATCCGGGACTCGGCGAAGGCGAGGTCCTCGGGCACGGCCGGGTTGAGGTGGTGGCACACCATCAGCATGTCGAGGTGTTCCTCGGTCGTGTTGACGGTGAAGGGCCGGGTCGGGTTGGTGGAGCTGGGCAGCACGTTCGGCTGCGAGACGACGGTCATGATGTCGGGGGCGTGGCCGCCGCCGGCGCCCTCGGTGTGGTACGAGTGGATGCCCCGGCCCGCGATCGCGGCGAGGGTGTCGCCGACGAAGCCCGCCTCGTTCAGGGTGTCGGTGTGGATGGCGACCTGGATGCCGGTGCGGTCGGCGACGGTGAGCGCGGCGTCGATGACGGCCGGCGTGGATCCCCAGTCCTCGTGCAGCTTCAGGCCGACGGCGCCGCCGCGGATCTGGGAGAGCATCGCCTCGTGGCTGACGGTGTTGCCCTTGCCGAGGAAGCCGACGTTGACCGGGTAGGCCTCCATCGCCTCCAGCATCCGGGCCAGGTGCCAGGGGCCGGGGGTGGCGGTGGTGGCCTTGGAGCCCTCGGCGGGGCCGGTGCCGCCGCCGACCAGGGTGGTGACGCCGGAGGCCAGCGCCTCGTCGGCGACCTGCGGGCAGATGAAGTGGACGTGCGCGTCGACGGCGCCGGCGGTGAGGATGCGCCCGTTGCCCGCGATGACCTCGGTCTCGGGGCCGATGACGAGGTCGGGGTGGACACCGTCCATGGTGTCCGGGTTGCCTGCCTTGCCGAGGGCGGTGATCCGGCCGTCGCGGATGCCGACGTCGGCCTTGACGATGCCCCAGTGGTCGACGACGACGGCACCGGTGATCACGGTGTCGGGGGTGCCCTCGGCGCGGGTGGCGCGGGACTGGCCCATGGACTCGCGGATGACCTTGCCGCCGCCGAAGACCGCCTCGTCGCCGGAGCTTCCGGGACCGCCGGAGCGGTCCTCCTCGATCTCGATCAGCAGGTCGGTGTCGGCGAGCCGGATCCGGTCGCCGGTGGTGGGGCCGAACAGATCGGCGTAGGCGTCGCGGGAGATCTCAGGCATCGAGGGCACCTCCGGTCTCCCCGCGCAGCCCGGGCACGATCCGGGCGCCGGTGAGCGGCACCAGTTCGACCTCCACGGGGATGCCGGGCTCGAAGCGGACGGCGGTGCCCGCGGCGACGTTCAGCCGCTTGCCGCGGGCGGCGGCGCGGTCGAACTCCAGGCCGGGGTTGGCCTCGGCGAAGTGGTAGTGGGAGCCGACCTGGACCGGCCGGTCGGCGGCGTTGAGGACGGTGAGCCGGGTGACTTCACGGCCCGCGTTGCAGACGACGGGGTCGTCCGCGAAGAGGATCTCTCCGGGAATCATCGCGGCCCCCTCAGATGATCGGCTCGTGGACGGTGACGAGCTTGGTGCCGTCCGGGAAGGTGGCCTCGACCTGGACGTCGTGGATCATCTCGGCGACGCCGTCCATGACGTCGTCCCTGGTCAGGATCTTGCGGCCGGAGGACATCAGCTCGGCGACGGTACGGCCGTCCCGCGCGCCCTCCAGGATGTGCGACGTGATGAGGGCGACCGCCTCCGGGTGGTTGAGCCGCAGCCCGCGGGCCCTGCGCTTCTCGGCCACGTCGGCCGCCACGTGGATGAGCAGCCTCTCTTGCTCGTGCGGGGTCAGTTGCACGTCCCACCTCACAGTCCTTGCTCCGGACCGTGCGGGGTCCGGTTGCCGCAGCCACCACGGCGGGGATAGGTGTAACACACAGACAAATGCCCGGAGGTTCGACATTCCGGGCAGAAAAACCCCTGGTGGCGTGGATCGGCAGGCTAGAACGCCGGAGTTTCAACGACGTTAACCAGACTTTGATCGGCCCATGACCGGCCGATGGCCTCCCGCAGAGGAAGGGAACGGCTCAGGACGCGCCCGGCCGCCGGTGCTCCGCCGCGATCCCGAAGCGTTGCTGCTCACGGGAGACGGAACCGGCCTCGCGGACCGCGGACACCGAGCTGACGACCTGTTCCTCGGACGGCGCCTCCAGCGCGTCGAGCCGCTCCAGGTCGGCGGCCGAGACGAGTGCGACCAGCGGCTTGCCGTGCCGGGTCACGACGACGCGCTCACCGCCGTAGACGACGCGGTTGATCAGGTCGGCGAGCTCAGCCCTGGCTTGCGTCACCGGAATCTCGTAGGCCATACCCCCATCATAACGTCAGGTACGTCCTGTACATTCTGTACAGAAGTCGAGCCCACGAGGGACTCGTCATGAGGAGGCGTATGTCCATGCACCGAGCGGCAGCCCGCCATGTCCTGCCCGAGTTCACCGAGCGCACGGGGAGCGCCGTCCGCACCCTCGATCCGTACGCGAAGCTCTTCGAGGACCGGATCGTCTTCCTCGGCACGCCGGTCGACGACGCGGCGGCCGGCGACGTGACGGCGCAGCTGATGTACCTCGAACACGCGGCCCCCGACCGGGACATCACGCTGTACGTGAACTCGCCGGGCGGCTCCTTCGACGCCATGACGGCGGTCTACGACACGATGCAGTACGTCAGCTGTGACGTCGTCACCTACTGCCTGGGCCAGGCCGCCGCCTCGGCCGCGGTGCTGCTCGCGGCCGGCACCCCGGGCAAGCGGTTCGCCCTTCCGGGTGCACGCGTGGTGATCGAACAGCCCGCGCTGCCCGAACCGGTGCGCGGTCAGCCCAGCGACCTGTTCGTCCAGGCCGAGGAGCTGACCCGGATCCGCGGGACGCTCCGCGAGATGCTCGTCCGGCACACGGGGCGCACGGCCGAGCAGGTCGACGAGGACCTGGAGCGTGACCTGATCCTCGACGCCGCCGGAGCCGTCGCCTACGGTCTGGTGGACGGCATCGTGCCCGCCCGCCGGGACACGCCCGGCGCACCGGACGCGAGGTGAGCCGACCGTGCTGCCGGACCTTCCGCCGCTGCCCGCCCTGACCCGCGCCGAGGGCGAGTTGATCGACCGTTACCTGGAGGCGGTCGACCTGCTGGGCCGTATCAACCCGGCCCGCCCCGGGGAGACCTACCACGGGCTGCGCGCGGCGCAGGCCCTGGTGCGCAAGGCGGCAGAGCTGCGCGACGCGCTCGCGCTGATGCACCGGCGGGGCGAGACGGAGCTGCACGGGGACACGCTGGCACGGGCCCTGCGGGTGCTCGACGGTGAGCGCCGGGCCGCTCGCGTCGCGCTCCCGCCGGACGGCGTCGGCTGAGGCGGACACCCGACCGGCCCGGGGCACCCGGGCGTCGACGGACGTCGTTCGGACGGGACTTGAAACGGCCCGAACGACGTACCGCCGACCGGTGTACATCCAGATCGTTTTCCGGGCCTCCCGAGTTGCGCGGCACGCGGGTCCACGGGTCGTGTGACAGCGCTTCGTCCCAGGTCGGGGGCTACGTCCGGAAACTGACGGAGGCTCGAACAGAGCAGTGTCCACCCGAACGAGTGAGTGGTGAGTAACGCCACAAATCCCCGATTCCATTGGGATTTTCGGACAGGAGTGAGCCAAGATCCCTGTCTGACGACAAGCCCCCGCCACCGCGGCGGGGCGATCCGGGCGGACGCCGAGTCCTGCCGCCGCCCGGATGACCGGTCGACGGAGTGGATCGGCAGGAGTGGAGGACCCAAGCAAGACGGGTCGCCGGAACGGATGTTCGTCCGACACGGACGGGCGTGAGGTTCCGAGCAGCCCTTGGGGTGAAGCCGTGGCAACGCGGCCGGGCAACTTCGCCAGCCCGAATCCGACAGGTCATCCTTCACAGGCGGCTGACGAAGGGTTGCGCATGACTGCGCTCAATCGTGTCCCGTCGCTGATGGCCCGGGCCGGCACGGCCTCGGCCCTCACCCTCGCCGCCGTCGGCGGCTCCATCGCGGTGCCCGGTCTCGCGGGTGAGGCCTCGGCAGCGACCACGGCCACCAAAGCTCTCCACATCGCGGCCTCCAAGAAGGGTGCCCCGTACGCCTGGGGAGCCACCGGGCCGCGCAGATTCGACTGCTCGGGGCTGACGCTCTACTCCTACAAGAAGGCGGGCAAGAAGCTGCCGCGCACCGCGGCGCAGCAGTACAACAAGACGCATCACATCTCCGCCCGCAACCGCAAGGCGGGTGACCTGGTCTTCTTCCACTCGGGTTCGTACGTCTACCACGTCGGCATCTACGCCGGTCACGGCAAGATCTGGCACGCCCCGAAGACCGGCGACGTGGTGAAGCTCCAGAAGATCTGGACGAGGAGCGTCTGGTACGGCCGGGTCAGCTGACCCGTCCTCAGGCCAGGAGCGGCTCCAGCAGCAGGGCCGCTCCCAGGACCGTCAGCGCCACCCCGGTGCCCGCCTCAATCCCACGGGCGGCCCGGGGCCGGCGCAGCCATCTGCCGAGGCGCTCCACCAGCAGGGCGACCAGCTGGAACCAGAGCAGCGCCAGCACGCACACGATCAGTGCGAGCAGCAGGGTCCGCGGCAGGGCCGGGCTGCCCGCCGGCACGAACTGCGGCAGCAGGCTCAGGAAGGTCAGCGAGGCCTTCGGGTTGAGCACGTTGGTGACGAAGCCCTGCCGGAGCGGGTGGGCGGCTCCGGCCGCGGTCTCCGGGCACGTCCGGGCGGGCCGCCGCAGCGCCCACAGGGTGCGCGCGCCGAGCTGGAGCACCCAGGCGCCGCCCAGCAGCTGCAGGGCGTGGAACAGCGCCGGCACGGCGACCAGGACCGCGGCGACACCGGCCACCGCCAGGCCGGTGTGCACCAGGAGCCCGCCGGCGATGCCGAGCCCGCAGACCGCACCGGCCCGGCGCGAGACGAGCGCGTTGCGTACGACGACGGCGAAATCGGCGCCTGGCATGGCGACCAGGGCCGCGGCGATCCCGGTGAAGGCGATGAGCTGTGCGTCCATGCCGTCCAGCCTGCCGGGACGGGGCCTTCAGCGGGTATTTCGATTGGGCTGGGGCGGCCTTAAGCGTTGCTTTAGCCTGAGCGCATGTACGACCCGACTCGGCTCGCCGCGCTCGTGGCCGTCGCGGAGGCCGGTTCGATCACCCGGGCCGCGGACCGGCTCGGCTACACGCCGCCGGCCCTCTCCCAGCAGCTGGCCAAGCTGGAGCGGGAGGCGGGGACGGCGCTGCTGGTGCGCCACCACCGCGGGGCCCGGCTGACCGAGGCCGGGGAGGTCCTGGTGGCCCGTGCCCGCCGGGTGCTGGACGAGCTGGAGCGGGCCCGGCACGAACTGGCGCGGCTGGCCGGCCTCACCGGCGGCGCGCTGCGGCTCGGTACCTTCCCGACCGCCGGGGTGCATCTCCTGCCGCCCGCGCTGAGCGCGTTCCGCCGGGCGCATCCCGATGTACGGCTCTCGGTGGCGGACTACGACCCGCCGTCCGGGGTCACCGCGGTGGCGGCCGGCGAGGTGGACCTGGCGCTCACCCACACCTACCATCCGGCGGAGCCCGTCCCGGTGCCGGCGGCGGTGCGGCTGGAGCCGGTCCTGGTGGAGGAACTGGTGCTGGTGACGGCCCCGGGTCACGCGCTCGCCAGTGCCTCGGCCCCGCTGCCGCTGGCGGAGCTGGCCGGACAGCCGCTGATCAGCATGGCGCCGCACCATTCGGCCCGGCGGGAGATCGAGGCCCTGCTCGCCGAGGCGGGTGCCACACCGGCGCTGCTGGTGCCGACCCCCGGTTACGCCGTGGTGTGCGCGCTGGTCAGTGCGGGGCTGGGGGTGGCCGTCGTACCGGAGATGGTGGCGCGGACCGCGACGACGCCGGTCGGGGTGCGGCCGCTGGAGGGCGGGCGGCTGCGGCGCACGATCTCGGTGGCGTACCGCGCGGACGAGACGAATCCGGCGGCGGACGCCTTCCGGGCGCTGCTGCGGGGGGCGTTCGGGCGGGCGGGGAGAGGCACGGGCGGCTGAGTGTGCCGGGGCCGGGGCCACCGGTTCCCGACGTGGGCCGACGCCTGGGGGAAACTGCCGTGCGCCACCTGTGCGGTGGGTCCTCGAAGTATCGGCGTGGCCCCGTGGGCGAGGTCTACGGCTCCGGCTGGCCCGCCGGGACAGGGGCGGCCGGGACGGTCCAGGGGAGTTCGATGGAAACCGTCTTGCCGCCCTCGCGAGTGGGGCGGATGCGGAGCCTGCCGCCGCACTCCGCGGTGAGCCAGCGGATGATGACCATGCCGCGGCCGTTGTCCTGCTGGACCGCGGCGGGCAGTCTCTTCGGGAGGCGGGGATGGCTGTCCGTGACGCCGATGCGCAGGTGTTCGTCATGGTGCAGCGCGATGTCGACCGTGAAGGTGGGTGACTGGCCGAAGGTGTGCTGTACGGCGTTCGTGGCGAGTTCGGAGACGATGAGGCGGACGGTGTCGGCCGTCTCGGTGTCCGAGGGCAGGCCCCACTCCACGAGGGTGCCGACGACGTAGGAGCGGGCGGCGGAGACCGAGGCGGGATCGCTCGGCAGGGTGACGGATGCTTCCAGGTGGTCTGCCATGGCGACGTCGTCCCTTTCCCACGGGACCGCGGTCCGACAGACGGCGGGGGGTTCGAGTACGGTCCCGGACTGGTGCTTGTTCGTCAGACTGCCATCAACGGGCCGGTCAGGGGGGCGATCCACCAGGATATGCATATATCTGTCGCTCGAAGCGGTGAACTCTGCGGCGGGAGACCGTATCGGGGCGGCCCGGAAGGAGTAAGGAGAAGCCCATGCAGAACGGTCCGGCGGTGCGGCGCCGCAAACTGGGCGCCGAGCTGCGCATGCTGCGTACCGGCGCCGGGCTCACGAGCGGTGAGGCGGCACGGTTGGTCGGCTGGCACCAGTCGAAGGTCAGCCGCATCGAGACGGGCGCCAGCGGCGTGAAACCGGCGGATCTGGGGTTGCTGCTGGACGCCTACGGGGTCCGGGACGGGCATCTGCGCGAGTTGCTGCTGATGCTGGCCGGGTCGGAGGACGCGGGCGGCCGGCACCGCTGGTGGCACGCCTACCGCGGGGTGCTGCCGCCCACGTACCGCGACTTCATCAGCCTGGAGTCGCAGGCCAGCGCGATGCGCACGCTGGAGACCACGGTCGTGCCGGGGCTGCTCCAGACGGCCGAGTACGCCCGCGCGGTGACCCGGGCGGCGGTGAAGGACCTGGACGAGGACCGCCTCGACACGCTGGTGGAGGTGCGGCTCGCCCGGCAGGACGTACTCCGTTCGGACCCGCCGCTGGTGCTGAGTGCCGTACTGGACGAGGCGGTGCTGCGGCGGGAGGTCGGCGGTCCGGAGGTGATGGCGCGGCAGCTGGAGCGGTTGACGGAGGCCGCGCGGCTGCCCCAGGTACGGCTCCAGGTGCTGCCGTTCGGCGCGGGGGCGCATGTCGGCCTCACCGGCCCTTTCGTTATTTTCTCATTTCCGAGCACTTCTGATCTGGACGTGGTTGTTCTCGACCAGCTGACGAGTAGCCTCTACCTGGAACGGAAAGAAGACCTCATGGCCTACACCGAGGCCTTCAACACCCTTCAGTTCCACGCCCTTTCCCCCGAGGACTCGTTGGACTACATCGCCGGGATAGGTGACGGCGCGTAAGGAGGCACCATGCCCGCTCCGCCTCGGAACGTCCCTGCCAGTACCGACCTGCACCACGTGCGCTGGCTGCGCAGCAGTCACAGCACGGGAGCCAACAACTGCGTGGAGACGGCACGGCCGCGCTCCGGCCCCGCGGCCGGACTGCTCGCCGTGCGCGACTCGAAGAGGCCGGCCGGTCCCGCCCTGCTCTTCTCCCCCGAGAGCTGGACGGGATTCCTGACCGCACTCTGAGCCGACAGCGCTCCGGCCTGACAGCACCCTGGCCCGACAGCGCTCCGACCTGACAGCACTCAGTCAGAATCGATCAGTTTCCGACCACTTCCGCGCGACGCACGGCCGTGCCACGCCGACTCACGGTCGCGTTTCGCCGATGACCCGTACAGCGCGTTCGATCTCCGCCCCGGACAGGTCCGCTCGGGCGGTCAGCCTCAGCCGGGAGATGCCGTCGGGCACGGAGGGAGGGCGGAAGCAGCCCACGGCCAGGCCTGCCGTACGGCAGTCGGCCGCCCAGCGCACCGCCTGCTCCGGGGACGGAGCCCGCACGGAGACCACCGCGGCGTCCGGACGCACCGCCTCCAGGCCCGCGGCGGTCAGCCGTGCGTGCAGATCCGCGGCCACCTCGCGGGCCCGCGCCGCCCGTTCGGGCTCACGCTCCAGCAGCCGCAGCGCCGCCAGCGCGGCACCGGCCGCCGCCGGCGCCAGGCCCGTGTCGAAGATGAACGTCCGGGCCGCGTTGACGAGGTGGTCGATCACCCGCGCCGGGCCGAGCACCACCCCGCCCTGGCTGCCCAGCGACTTGGACAGGGTGGCCGTGGCGACCACGTCCCCGGCGCCCGCGAGACCGGCCGCGTACGGCGCGCCCCGGCCGCCCTCGCCCAGCACGCCGAGCCCGTGGGCGTCGTCCACGACCAGTCCCGCGCCGTGCTCCCGGCAGGCCTCGGCCAGCTCGGCCAGCGGGGCCCGGTCGCCGTCCACCGAGAACACCGTGTCGGAGACGACGATCGCCGGGCCCCGGTGCGTGGCCAGGGCCTTGCGCACGGCCTCGGGATCGGCGTGCCCGACGACCTGCCGCTCCCCCCGGGCGAGCCGGCAGCCGTCGATGAGGGAGGCGTGGTTGCCAGCGTCCGAGACGATCAGCGAGCCGTGCGGGCCGAGCGCGGTGACCGCGGCCAGGTTGGCGGCGTACCCGGAGGAGAAGACCAGGGCCGCCTCGAACCCGCAGAACGCGGCCAGCGCCCGCTCCAGCTCGGTGTGCAGGGCGGTGGTGCCGGTGACCAGCCGGGAGCCGGTGGAGCCGCCGCCCCAGGTCCGGGCGGCCTCGGCCGCTCCCCCGGTGACCTCCGGATGGCGGGCCAGACCCAGGTAGTCGTTGCTCGCCAGGTCCAGCAGCGGCGAGTCGGCGGGGCGCGGGCGCAGGGTGCGGACGAGTCCCGCGCGGCGGCGCGCCTCGGCCTGCTCGTCGATCCAGCCGAACACCATGGTTCCTCCGGTGCTTTTGTAGGTAGCGGACAGACCCTAGCGGTACGGCCGACGGGTCATGGTGTGGCAATACCCACACGGTGAAGCGGGTCTGTTGTGCGAAGTCTCCTTGGCCCGGGGCGGTCCGGTAGGACAGGATCGGACCTCATGGACCTGCTGAACACGCTGGTGGACAAGGGGCTTCGGCGCGAGCTGCCGACCCGCGAGGAAGCGCTCGCCGTGCTGGCCACCTCCGATGACGACCTGCTCGACGTGGTGGCCGCGGCCGGCAAGGTGCGCCGGCACTGGTTCGGGCGCCGGGTGAAACTCAACTATCTGGTCAACCTCAAGTCCGGGCTGTGCCCGGAGGACTGCTCGTACTGCTCCCAGCGGCTCGGCTCCAAGGCCGACATCCTGAAGTACACCTGGCTCAAGCCGGACGAGGCCTCCCAGGCCGCCGCCGCGGGCCTCGCGGGCGGCGCCAAGCGGGTCTGCCTGGTGGCCAGCGGGCGCGGTCCGACGGACCGGGACGTGGACCGGGTCTCCGAGACCATCAAGGCGATCAAGGAGCAGAACGAGGACGTCGAGGTGTGCGCCTGCCTCGGCCTGCTCTCCGACGGCCAGGCCGAGCGGCTGCGCGAGGCCGGCGCGGACGCGTACAACCACAACCTCAACACGTCCGAGGGGACGTACGGGGACATCACGACCACCCACACGTACGCCGACCGGGTGGACACGGTGCAGAAGGCGCACGCGGCCGGTCTGTCCGCCTGTTCGGGCCTGATCGCGGGCATGGGCGAGACCGACGAGGACCTGGTCGACGTGGTGTTCTCGCTGCGTGAGCTGGACCCGGACTCGGTGCCGGTGAACTTCCTGATCCCGTTCGAGGGCACCCCGCTGGCCAAGGAGTGGAACCTCACCCCGCAGCGCTGCCTGCGGATCCTGGCGATGGTCCGGTTCGTCTGCCCGGACGTCGAGGTCCGCATCGCGGGCGGCCGCGAGGTCCACCTGCGCACGATGCAGCCGCTGGCGCTGCACCTGGCCAACTCCATCTTCCTCGGCGACTACCTGACCAGCGAGGGCCAGGCCGGCAAGGCGGACCTGGAGATGATCGCGGACGCCGGCTTCGAGGTGGAGGGCGCCGGCGAGGTGACGCTGCCGGAGCACCGGGCGGCCGGCGGCGGGTGCGGCTCGCACGCCGAGGCGGGCTGCGGCTCGCACGCGGACGCCGGGTGCGGTGCGCACGCCGAGGGTGGGTGCGGTTCCCACGAGGGCGGCGGTGTCTGCGGGACGGCGGGCGTGCCCGGTGCGGCGAACGAGCCGCGTCCCGACCTCGTCGCGGTCCGCCGCCGGGGCGCCGGAACGGACCTCGCGCCCAATGCGTGACCTCGGCGTGCCGGAGCTGCTGGAGCTGGACCGGCGGCATGTGTGGCACCCGTACGGCCCGATGCCCGGGCGCGCGCAGCCGCTCGTCGTGGAGGCGGCGAGCGGGGTCCGGCTGCGGCTGGCCGACGGCTCCGGCGAGCTGATCGACGGCATGTCGTCGTGGTGGTCGGCCATCCACGGCTACAACCACCCGGTCCTGAACGAGGCCGTGCGGGAGCAACTGGGCCGGATGAGCCATGTCATGTTCGGCGGGCTCACCCACGAGCCCGCCGTCCGGCTCGCGAAGCACCTCGTCGACCTGTCGCCCGACGGCCTGGAGCACGTCTTCCTGGCCGACTCGGGCTCGGTGTCGGTCGAGGTCGCGGCGAAGATGTGCCTGCAGTACTGGCGCTCGCTCGGCCGTCCGGGCAAGCGGCGGCTGCTGACCTGGCGGGGCGGCTACCACGGCGACACCTGGCAGCCGATGTCGGTGTGCGACCCCGAGGGCGGGATGCACGAGCTGTGGACCGGCGTGCTGCCGCGCCAGGTGTTCGCGGACGCGCCGCCCGCCGCGTACGAGGAGTCGTACGCGGACCATCTGCGTGAGCTGATCGCGCGGCACGCGGACGAGCTGGCCGCGGTGATCGTGGAGCCGGTGGTGCAGGGCGCCGGCGGGATGCGCTTCCACTCCCCCGCCTATCTGCGGGTGCTGCGCGAGGCGTGCGACGCGCACGACGTGCTGCTGGTGTTCGACGAGATCGCCACCGGCTTCGGCCGCACCGGTGCGCTGTTCGCGGCGGACCACGCGGCCGTCACCCCCGACGTCATGTGCGTCGGCAAGGCGCTGACCGGGGGCTATCTGACGATGGCGGCCACCCTGTGCACCGCGCGGGTCGCCGACGGCATCTCGCGGGGCGAGGTGCCGGTGCTCGCGCACGGCCCGACGTTCATGGGCAACCCGCTGGCGGCCGCCGTCGCCTGCGCCTCCATCGAGCTGCTGCTCGGGCAGGACTGGCTCGCGGAGGTCAAGCGGATCGAGGCGGGGCTGCGGGAGGGCCTGGAGCCGGCGCGCGGACTGTCCGGCGTGCGGGACGTCCGCGTCCTCGGGGCCATCGGGGTCGTCCAGCTCGACCACGAGGTCGACATGGAGGCCGCGACCGGCGCCGCCGTGCGGGAGGGCGTGTGGCTGCGCCCGTTCCGCGACCTGGTCTACACGATGCCGCCGTACGTCACCTCGGACGAGGACGTGGCACGGATCGCGCGCGCGGTGTGCGCCGCGGCGCGGGAGGGATGAGATGCCGGTACTGGTGATCACGGGGACGGGCACGGAGGTCGGCAAGACCGTCACCACCGCCGCCGTCGCCGCCGCGGCGCTCGCGGCCGGGCGCTCGGTGGCCGTCCTGAAGGCCGCCCAGACGGGCGTACGGCCGGACGAGCGGGGGGACGCCGACGAGGTCGCGCGGCTCGCCGGTCCGGTCACGACCGCCGAACTCGCCCGCTTCCCGGAGCCGTTGGCGCCGGGCACGGCGGCCCGGCGGGCCGGGATGGCGCCGGTGCACCCGCGGGAGGTGGCCGAGCGGGCCGCCAAGCTGGCCACCGAGCACGACCTGGTGCTGGTCGAGGGGGCGGGCGGGCTGCTCGTCCGGTTCGACGCGGCCGGCGGCACGCTGGCCGACGCGGCCGCGCTGCTGGGCGCGCCGGTGCTGGTCGTCGCGCAGGCCGGGCTCGGCACGCTCAACAGCACGGAGCTGACGGCCCGCGAGCTGCGGCGCCGTGACGTGGAGTTGGCGGGCGTGGTGATCGGCAGCTGGCCCGACGCCCCCGATCTGGCCAGCCGCTGCAATGTGGCCGACCTGCCGGAGGTCGCCGAGGCCCCGCTGCTCGGCGCGCTGCCCGCGGGCGCCGGGGCGCTGCCGCCCGCCCGGTTCCGTGACGCGGCACCGGGCTGGCTCGCTCCCCGGCTGGACGGCACCTGGGACGCGGAGGCGTTCCGGATCCGCGCGGCGCCGTAGCCTCCTGCACCGCACGCCGGTCCGGCGCCCCGGGGCCGCCCGTGGTCCGTCGGACACCGGTCCGGCGTCCCGGGGCTGTCTCCGGTCCGTCGGACACCGGTCCGGCACCCCGGGACCGCCCCTGGCCCTCCGGACACCGGTCCGACAACCCGGGGCTGTCTCCGGTCCGTCGGACACCGGTCCGGCACCCCGGGGCCGTCCCCGGCCCGTCGGACACCAATCCGGCCTCCCAGGACCGTAGCCGACCCATCGAACACCGACCCGGCCTCCCCGGAGCCGTCCCCGGCCCGTCGGACACCAATCCGGCCTCCCAGGACCGTAGCCGACCCATCGAACACCGACCCGGCCTCCCCGGAGCCGTCCCCGGCCCGTCGGACACCAATCCGGCGTCCCAGGGCCGTCGCTGACCCATCGGATTCCGGTCCGGCATCCCGGGGCCGTCCTCGTGCCGTCGGCGGCCGGTGCGGGTGCGTCGGGCCGTCCCGGGGGAGACTCTCCCCAGGGACGTGCTGTCCAGGGAGGTTGCCATGCGGCTGCTGTCCACCCGTTCCGGCCAGATGGCGCGGAGTCCGGTGAGCCATCCGCTGTTCGCCCGTTGCTACGCCCGGATCAGCGTCGGAGCCGAGTCCCGGCTGGGGATGGCCGGAGTGCGGCAGCGGCTGCTCGCCGGGCTGTCCGGGCGGGTGATCGAGATCGGCGCGGGCAACGGGCTGAACTTCGCGCACTACCCCGGGGCGGTCGCGGAGGTCGTCGCGATCGAACCGGAGCCGCTGCTCAGGAGCCTGGCGCTGCGGGCCGCGCTGCGCGCGCAGGTGCCGGTCGACGTGGTGCCGGGCGCGGCGGAGGCCCTGCCGGTCAAGAGCGAGGCGTTCGACGCGGCCGTGCTGTCGCTGGTGCTGTGCAGCGTCCGGGATGTCGAGCGGGCGCTCGGCGAGGTACGACGGGTGCTCCGGCCCGGCGGCGAGGTGCGGTTCTTCGAGCACGGGCGGGGCGGCGGCCGGGCGATGACGCTGACCCAGCGGGCCCTGGACCGCACCCTGTGGCCGGCGGTGGCCGGCGGCTGCCATGTGTCCCGGGACCCGGTGGCCGCGCTGCGCGCCGCCGGGTTCCGCCTCGGCCCGCACCGGCGGGTGCTGCTGCCCGAGAACGGTCCGGCGCTGCCGACCTCCTACTGCACGCTCGGTGTGGCCTGGCGGGAGGACGAGCCGGACGCCCGCTGATCACACGCTCCAGCCGCGCAGTTCCCGGGCGATGTCGTCCACGCTCGCCGCGCCCTCCTTGACCAGCCGGGCGAGGTCCCTGACCTGCTCGGGGGTGGGGGCGACCTTCTCGCCGCCGGCGACCAGGTAGCCGTAGGCCACCGCCGAGGCGAACAGCGCGTTGGAGCGTTCCAGCGCGGGCACGTGGATCAGCAGCTGGAGCAGGGAGGCCGCGCGGGCGTGCGGGCTGTCGTAGACGGGCACGCCGAATATCTCGGCGCGGTGCCGGGCGACGGCGGCGACCAGCGCGCCCCAGTCCGTGACCTGCGGGTCTCCCGGAGTCCGCTGTTCGGCGAGCATGAGCAGCCAGGCGAGGTCGATGCCGAGTTCGTCCAAGGGATCAGCGGCGGCCTTCACCGGTGTCGGCCGAGCGGGTGCCGGCGGAACGGGTCTCGGCGAACTCCTCGGCGAACACGGCCTCGTACTGCTTCATGAAGTCGGCGGCGGCCTCCACGAAGGTGCGGCCCGCTTCCCCGGCGTCCTGTCTGACCAGCTCTTCGATGTAGCGGTTGACGCTCATGCCGCGGGCCAGGGCGCGCTCGCGGGCCGCGCGGGCGGTGCCCTCGTCCACGCGCACGTTCAGCTGGGTCTTCGCCATGCCTCGACGCTAGCGCCGGATTGCTAGCGGCGGCAAGGGCGCACGGAGGCGCTGCGGGCGTCGCGGATGAACGCGCCGGCGGCGACCGCCCACGAGTGATCGCCCACGAGTGATCACCCCGGAGTGATCGCACCCCGAGTGATCGTGCCGGCCCGGACGTGATGGAATCGGAGCGAACCAAGTCGTTTTGCACCAAGTCGTCTCGCACCGGGGAGAGTTCATGGCGCGTCCGTTCCGCTTCGGGGTCAACCTGCTCACGCCGGCGCCCGCCGACGAGTGGCGCGCCAAGTGCCGCCGCGCCGAGGAACTGGGATACGACGTGATCCTCGTCCCGGACCACCTCGGCATGGTGGCGCCCTTCCCGGCGCTGGTCGCGGCGGCGGAGGCGACCCGGCGTCCGCGGCTCGGCACGTTCGTGCTGAACACGGGCTTCTGGAACCCTGCGCTGCTGGCGCGGGAGGTCGCGACCACGGACGCGCTGACCGGCGGCCGGCTCGAACTGGGCCTGGGCACCGGATACGTACAGGCGGAGCACGAGGCCGCCGGGCTGCCCTTCGGCTCGCCGCGCGAGCGGGTGGACCACCTGGAGCGCACGCTGGCGGAGCTGGACCGGCTGCTCGGCTCCGGGGAGCACCAGCCGCGGCCCGCGCAGTCCCGGGTGCCGGTGCTGGTCGGCGCCAACGGCGACCGGATGCTGCGGCTGACCGCCGCGCACGCGGACATCGCGGCCTTCACCGGCGCCCGCCCGGGCAGGACGCCCGGCACGCTGGAGCCGCTGCGCGCGGAGGAGCTGGACGAGCGGGTGGCCCGTTACCGCGCGCTGGCGGCGGACCGGGCGGAGCCCGCCGAGCTGAACCTGCTGATCCAGCTGGTCGCCGTCACCGACGACCCCGAACCGGCGCTGAGGCCGCTGCTGGAGAGCCTGCCCGGGATGACCGTGGACGAGGTGCTGGCGCTGCCCATCGTGCTGGCCGGTCCGCTGGAGGACGTCGTGGCGAAGGCGCGGGCGCAGCGCGAGCGGTTCGGTTTCTCGTACCTGACCGTGCTGGAACCGTCCATGGAGGCGTTCGCGCCGGTACTGGCCCGGCTGCGCGAGGAGGAGTCCGCCTGAGGGAGTCTCCGGGAGGCGTCGCGTGAGGGGGCTCCGGCAGGCGTCGCCCGGGGGTGATCCGCCCGGTGAAAAGCGCGTGCCCGGCAGCCCCTTCGCGATCATCATGCCCCCATGACCGATCTCCGTGTACGTACCGCCGTTCCCGACGACCTCGACGCCGTCCTCGCCTTCTGGAGGACGGCCGCCGAGGGCACCAGCATCAGCGACGACCGCGCCGGTGTGGAGCGGCTGGTCGACCGTGACCCCGGGGCTCTGCTCCTGGCGGAGCGGGACGGTGAGCTGGTGGGCACGGTGATCGCCGGTTTCGACGGCTGGCGGTGCCACCTGTACCGGCTCGCGGTGCATCCGCGGCGACGGCGGCAGGGCATCGGCTCGGCGCTGCTGGCCGCCGCCGAGGAGCGCTTCGTACGACTCGGGGGGCGGCGCGCGGACGCGATGGTGCTGGTCCGCAACGAGACCGCGCACCACGCCTGGGCTGCGGCCGGATACGGGCCGGAGGAGCACTGGCGGCGCTGGGTGAAACCGCTCACGGACTGAGACCCGGACGCTTCTTTGCTCATCCTTTACCCTTGAGGGAGCACTCGGCCCTTTATGAAAGGTAGTGAGCGTCCGCCCATGGGCGAGCCTCCCCCGCGGCGACACCGCGCGTACTTCCCTGCCCTGTCCGATCATGGGACGGGGGTGACCCGATGACCGAAGTGCTCCTCCTTCTGGTGGCGATCCTGCTCTCGCTGGCCTGCGGAGCCTTCGTGGCGGCGGAGTTCTCGCTGACCACGGTGGAACGCGGCGAGCTGGAGCGGGCCGCCGCGCGCGGCGAGCGCGGTGCCGCGGGCGCCCTGAAGGCCGTACGCAACCTGACGTTCCAGCTCTCCGGCGCCCAGCTCGGCATCACCGTCACCAACCTGGTCGTCGGCATGCTCGCCGAGCCGTCCATCGCCAAGCTGCTCGCCGGACCGTTCCGGGCGATGGGCCTGTCCCAGGGGACGGCGAGCTCGGTCGCGCTGGTCGTGGGCACGGCCCTGTCGACGGTGGTCCTGATGGTCGTCGGCGAGCTGGTGCCGAAGAACTGGGCGATCTCCTCGCCGTTGACCGTGGCCAGACGGGTGGGCAGCGCGCAGCGCTGGTTCAGCGCGGTCTTCCGGCCCTTCATCACCCACCTGAACAACACCGCCAACCGGTTCGTACGCCGGCTCGGCATCGAGCCCGCCGAGGAGCTGGCCTCCGCGCGCGGACCGCAGGAGCTGGCCGCCCTCGCCCGGCACTCCGCCAAGGAGGGCGCCCTGGAGCCGGACACCGCCGAGCTGTTCGTGCGGACGCTGAACCTGGCCGACCTCACGGCCGAGAACGTGATGACCCCGCGCGTCCAGGTCGTCGCCCTGGACACCCAGGCGACCTGCGAGGACGTCGCCAACGCCACCCGGGCCACCGGCCTGAGCCGGTTCCCGGTCTACCGGGGCAGCCTGGACTCCGTCGTCGGCACCGCCCACATCAAGGACGTGCTGGCCGTCCCCGCGGACCAGCGGCGCCACCGCAGGGTCGCGCAGGTGATGCGCGAGCCGCTGCTGGTGCCCGAGTCGCTGACCGTCGACCGGCTGCTGGACCGGCTCGGCGGCCGGCGCACCATGGCCGTCGTCATCGACGAGTACGGCGGCACGGCGGGCGTCGCCACCCTGGAGGACATCGTGGAGGAGGTCGTCGGCGAGGTGCGGGACGAGCACGACCCGCACGAGACGCCCGACCTCGCCCCCGCGGGCGCGGACGAGCGGGGCCGCGCCCTGTACGAGGCGGACGGCGCCGCCCGCACCGACCAGCTCGCACGCGTGGGTCTGCGCGTGCCCGAGGGGCCGTACGAGACGCTGGCCGGCCTGGTCGCCACCGAGCTGGGCCGGATACCCGCCGCGGGCGACAGCGTCGAGGTGGCCGGCTGGCGGCTGGACGTGGTCGACGCCTCGGGCCGCCGGGCCGCGCGGGTCCTGCTGCACGCGCCGCTGGACGACGAGCGCGCAGAGGAGGCCGGCGGGATCCGCAGGCCATCCGGGGCACAAGGCACAGGCGGGGCCGACGGGACCCGCGGGGCACGGGAGGGGACCCGATGACCGCCGTACAGCTGCTGATCGGTCTGGCGACCCTCGTCGTCAACGCCTTCTTCGTCGGCGCCGAGTTCTCGCTGATCTCCGTGCGCCGCTCGCAGATCGAGCCGCTGGCCCAGGAGGGCGACCGGCGGGCGCGCAGCGTGCTGTGGGGCCTGGAGCACGTCTCCGCCCTGCTGGCCGCCGCGCAGCTGGGCATCACACTGTGCACGCTGGTGCTGGGCGTGGTCGCCGAGCCGGCGATCGCGCATCTGCTGGAGCCGGTGTTCCACGCGCTGGGCGTGCCCGTGAGCGCGGGTCACGCGGTGTCCTTCGTGATCGCGCTGACCCTCGCGACGTATCTGCACATGCTGCTCGGCGAGATGGTCCCCAAGAACATCGCGCTCGCCGAACCGGTGCGCAGCGCGCTGATGCTCGGCCCGCCGCTGGTCGCGCTGGCCCGGGCGCTGCGCCCGGTGATCTTCGCGATCAACGCCTTCGCGAACGGGCTGCTGAAGCTGCTGCGGGTGGAGGCCAAGGACGAGGTCTCGGCGACCTTCACGGACACCGAACTGGCCGAGATCGTCAAGGACGCCAGTGAGGCGGGCCTGATCGACAACCGTGCGCAGGAACGCCTGCACGACGCCCTGGAGCTGGGCAGCCGGCCGGTGCGGGACGTGGTGGTCCCGCTGCAACGGGTCGTCTACGCCCGCGTGGGCGTCACCCCGGAACAGCTGGAGCGCCTGTCGGCCGAGTCGGGCTTCTCCCGTTTCCCGGTGGTCGACTCCGGCCGCCGGATCGTGGGCTACCTGCACGTCAAGGACGCGCTGGACGCCTCCCCCCGGGACGTGCCGTTCCGGCTGCGCGACATGCGGCCCATCGCCCGCGTCCGCGAGAGCACCCCGCTGGACGACGTCCTCACCGCCATGCGCGGCGGCCGCACCCACCTCGCGGCCGTCCTCGGTGACGACGGCCGCCTGGCGGGCCTGGTGACGATGGAGGACGTGCTGCGCCAGCTCTTCGGGCAGCCGGCGCAGGGGTGAGGGCCGGAGGGGGCGCACGGGGGGAACCCGGGCCTACCGACCGGCAGGTATTGGCCTCGGGATACCATCTCTGTCGCCATGCAGACGAACCCCGCATCTCCTGCGTACACCAGCCTGGTCGCGGTCGGCGACTCGTTCACCGAGGGCATGTCGGACCTGCTGCCCGACGGCTCCTACCGGGGCTGGGCCGATGTGCTCGCCGGGCGGATGGCCGCGCGGACACCCGGTTTCCGGTACGCCAACCTCGCCGTGCGCGGGAAGCTGATCGGGCAGATCGTCGACGAGCAGGTGGAGGTGGCGGCGGCGATGAACGCCGACGTCGTCACCCTGGTCGGCGGGCTCAACGACACCCTGCGCCCCAAGTGCGACATGGGCCGGGTCCGGGACCTGCTCACCGAGGCCGTGGAACGGCTCGCGCCCTCCTGCAAGCAGCTGGTGCTGATGCGCAGCCCCGGCCGCCAGGGCCCGGTGCTGGAGCGGTTCCGGCCGCGCATGGAGGAGCTGTTCGCCTGCGTGGACGAGCTGGCCGCCCGGCACGACGCCGTCGTCGTCGACCTCTACGGGGCGCCCGCGCTGGCCGACCCGCGGCTGTGGGACGTGGACCGGCTGCACCTGACGGCGGAGGGGCACCGCAGGGTCGCCGAGGCGGTGTGGCAGACGCTCGGCTACGCCCCGGAGGACACCGCGTGGCACGTGCCCATGCCGGCGACGGCCCCGCCGGGCTGGCTGACGCGGCGGACCGCCGACGTGCGCTTCGCCCGGCAGCACCTGTTCCCCTGGATAGGCCGCCGCCTGACCGGCCGCTCCTCCGGCGACGGCCGCCCGGCGAAGCGCCCGGAACTGCTGCCCTACGAGGGCGGGGCGTAGCCCTCCACCGGCGACTCCCCCTGTCAAGTCCCGCATTCCCGTGCCGTGACGCGCCTGGCCGGCCGGGGCGCAATGGAGGCGAGGGGCCGTTCGGGCCCCGGCAGCCATGGAGGTGTGGGAATGAGTCAGACGCCGAACCGTACGAACCGGCCCGCCTCGCGGGTCGCGCTGCGCCGGCAGATCGTCGCCCTGGCGGGGTTCGCGCTCTGTGTCGTCAGCATGCTGGTGTCGGGCTTCCGAGCGGTGAACACATCGGCAGGTCCGCCCTCCCCCGGCACCGGGTCCGCCACCCGTGCACCGGCCCTCCCGTGGAACGGCGCCTCCGGCAGGGGCGGGGGCGGGGGCGGGGGCGCCTACGTCGCACCCGGCGCAGCCACCGAGGGGAACGTCACCGCCCCGGCCGGCGCCACCGACGTGCCGACACTCGTGATCGTCGGCGTGGCGGGCACGAGTGTCCTCCTCAGCGGGATCACGGTAGTGCTGACCCTGCGGCGGAGCGCCCGCGCGGCACGACGGCAGCAGGACGGGCCCTGCGAGCCGGTGCCGGCCGCCGCCACCGACGTGACGGGGATCTCGTAGCTTCGTCCGACCGCACCCATGGCGTTGGCCTGCACAAACCGCCAGTAGAATCTGGACACGTGACTTCTGCGCCCGCCAAGCCCCGCATCCCGAACGTCCTCGCCGGACGCTACGCCTCCACCGAGCTCGCCACGCTCTGGTCCCCCGAGCAGAAGGTGAAGCTGGAGCGGCAGCTCTGGCTCGCCGTGCTGCGGGCCCAGAAGGACCTCGGCATCGAGGTGCCGGACGAGGCGATCGCCGACTACGAGCGTGTCCTCGACACCGTCGACCTGGCCTCGATCGCCGAGCGCGAGAAGGTCACCCGGCACGACGTGAAGGCGCGCATCGAGGAGTTCAACGACCTCGCCGGGCACGAGCACGTGCACAAGGGCATGACCTCCCGTGACCTCACGGAGAACGTCGAGCAGCTGCAGATCCGGCTGTCGCTGGAGCTGATGCGCGACCGTACGGTGGCCGTGCTGGCCCGCCTCGGCAAGCTCGCGGGCGAGTACGCCGAGCTGGTCATGGCCGGCCGCTCGCACAACGTGGCCGCGCAGGCCACCACCCTCGGCAAGCGGTTCGCGACCGCCGCCGACGAGCTGCTCGTCGCCCACGGCCGCGTCGAGGAGCTGCTCGGCCGCTACCCGCTGCGCGGCATCAAGGGCCCGGTCGGCACCGCCCAGGACATGCTGGACCTGCTCGGCGGCGACGCCTCGAAGCTGGCCGAGCTGGAGCACCGGATCGCCGGTCACCTCGGCTTCTCCCAGGCCTTCACCTCCGTCGGCCAGGTCTACCCGCGCTCGCTGGACTACGAGGTCGTCACCGCGCTGGTGCAGCTCGCGGCGGCGCCCTCCTCGCTCGCCAAGACGATCCGGCTGATGGCCGGGCACGAGCTGGTCACCGAGGGCTTCAAGCCGGGCCAGGTCGGCTCCTCGGCGATGCCGCACAAGATGAACACCCGCTCCTGCGAGCGCGTCAACGGCCTCATGGTCATCCTGCGCGGCTACGCCTCGATGACCGGCGAGCTGGCCGGCGACCAGTGGAACGAGGGCGACGTGTCCTGCTCGGTGGTGCGCCGGGTGGCCCTGCCGGACGCCTTCTTCGCGCTGGACGGCCTGCTGGAGACCTTCCTGACCGTCCTCGACGAGTTCGGCGCCTTCCCGGCCGTCGTCGCCCGCGAGCTGGACCGCTACCTGCCGTTCCTGGCCACCACCAAGGTCCTCATGGGCGCCGTGCGGGCCGGGGTCGGCCGTGAGGTGGCGCACGAGGCGATCAAGGAGAACGCCGTGGCCACCGCGCTCGCGATGCGGGAACAGGGCGCCGAGCGCAACGACCTGCTCGACAAGCTCGCCGCCGACGAGCGCCTGCCGCTCGACCGGGAGCAGCTGGCCGCCCTGATGGCCGACAAGCTCTCCTTCACCGGTGCCGCCGCCGACCAGGTCGGCGTGGTCGTCGGCCGGATCCAGGAGATCGTCAAGCAGCACCCGGAGGCCGCCGGCTACACCCCCGGAGCGATCCTCTGACCCGCCTGACCAGGGCCGACCTGGAGGCCGCCCGCGACCGCCTCGTCCCGGACGTGGTCGCGGACGGTCTCCACGTGCTGTTCTGCGGCATCAACCCCGGGCTGATGACGGCCGCGACCGGCCACCACTTCGCCCGTCCCGGCAACCGGTTCTGGCCGGTGCTGCACCTGTCCGGCTTCACGCCCCGGCTGCTGAAGCCGGCCGAGCAGCGGGAGCTGCTCTCCTACGGGCTCGGCATCACCAACGTGGTGGCGCGGGCCACCGCGCGGGCGGACGAGCTGACCGCCGAGGAGTACGCCGAGGGCGGGCGGCTGCTGACGGAGAAGGTGACGCGGCTGCGGCCGGGGTGGCTGGCCGTGGTCGGGGTGACCGCGTACCGGGCCGCCTTCGGTGACCGCACGGCCCGGGTCGGGCCGCAGGAGCGGACGATCGGGGGCACCCGGGTGTGGGTGCTGCCCAACCCCAGCGGGCTGAACGCGCACTGGACGGCGGCGACGATGGCGGAGGAGTTCGCCCGGCTGCGGGAGGCGGCGGACGTGCCCGGTCACGGCGGGTCGGTCTCCGTCACTATCCCGAGCAGCTGAAACGGCAGCTCCTTGCCCCACCGGGAGACGCCGAGGGCAACCCAGCGGCCCGCCTCCGGCACCCGCCACAGGTGGACGTCCGGGACGTGACCGCTGAGCCCGGCCCAGGGCTCCGCGAGGTCCTCGCCCGCCGTGCTCCGGTCGAGCACGCTGTACAGGCTGAACTGCTGCGGCCTGCCCCACCGCTCCGCCAGCCGCTCGGCGAGGCCGTCCCGGTCGGCCTCGACCTGCGCCTCCGCCTCGTCCCGTGCGCTGCCGTCGTCCTCCCGGAAGTCCTCGCTCGTCCGTAAGGCGGCTATGTGATAGCCGGGCCCGCTCTCGCCGTGCTCCGTCCTGCCGTACGCCGCCGGGAACTCCCGGGCGCACAGCAGGTCGATGAGGGTCAGGCACTTCGCGATGTCCATGCGATCCAGTAAAGCGGGGGGCACTGACAATTGGCGGTCCGTCAGGGGCCCGCACGCCGTCAGGCGTCCCTGCGCCGGACCGTCCACCCGCCGGCCGCCAGGGCCGCCGCCGTCCACAGCGCGGTCACGGCGAGTCCGCTCCAGGGGCCGAGGGCGCCGTCCCAGCTGCTGTGCAGGGCCACTTGGCCCGCCCGGTCGGGGAGGAAGTCGGCGGCGCCGCCGGACAGGTCGCCCACCACGAAGGAGACGATCAGCAGGAACGGGATCAGCACGGAGAGGGTCGCGACCCCGCTGCGCAGCACGGCCGCGAGTCCGGCGGCGAACAGGGCCATCAGCGTCAGGTGCAGGCCGCAGCCGACCGCGCCGCGCACGCCCTCGCCCCAGCCGGGTGCGGAGGTGCCGAGGACCGCCCGGCCCACCAGCAGCGTGACGAACCCCGTGAGCAGCCCGACGGCCAGCACCGGCAGGGCGATCGCCGTGACCTTCGCGGCGAACCAGCGCCCCCGGTCGGGCACCGCCGCCAGCGTCAGCCGGAGCGCACCGTCCCGGAACTCCGACGCGACGGCCGTCGTACCGAAGGCGATCGCGGCGATCTGGCCGAAGCTGACGCCGAAGAACACCGAGAACAGCGGGTCGGAGTCGTCGGCGTCGGCCGCCGCGAGCGCCGAGAACGCGGCGGTGGCGACGAGGACCGCGGCGAGGGCGCCCAGCAGGGAACGCAGCGAACGGATCTTGATCCACTCGGCGTGGAGCACGGGTGCGAAGGGCATGGTCAGGCCTCCTGGTGCTGTGCGGTGAACTCGGCCTCGGCCGTGGTCAGATCGAGGTAGGCCTCCTCCAGGGTGGCCTCCTGGGCGGCGAGTTCCAGGACGGGGACGCCCTCCTCGGACATCAGACGGCCGAGGTCGTCCACGCGCGCGTGCCGGACGGTCCACGTCCCGTCCTCGCCGCGGGAGGCGTCGTGGCCGTGCCGGGCGAGGAGGTCGCCGAGGGCGGCGGGGTCGGTGGTGCGGATGCGGACGTGGGGCTGTACACGCGCCCGGATGAAGTCCTGGACGGGTGTGTCGGCCAGCAGGCGGCCCCGGCCGAGGATCAGCAGGTGGTCGGCGAAGGCGGCGGTCTCGCCCATGAGGTGGCTGGAGACCAGGACGGTACGGCCCTCGGCGGCGAGCCGGCGCAGCAGTGTGCGGATCCAGACGATGCCCTCGGGGTCGAGGCCGTTGGCGGGTTCGTCGAGCAGCACCACCTCCGGGTCGCCGAGCAGGGCGGCGGCGATGCCGAGCCGCTGGCGCATGCCGAGGGAGAACGTCCGTACCCGGCGCCGGGCAACGGTGGCGAGACCGGTCTCCTCCAGGACGGAGTCGACCCGGCGGGCCGGGATGCGGTTGCTCGCGGCGAGGGCGAGCAGATGGTCGCGGGCGGTGCGGGAGCCGTGCGCGGCGCGGGCGTCGAGCAGGGCACCCACCCGGCGCAGGGGGGCGCGGAGGCCCGCGTAGGCCTGGCCGCCGACGGTGGCGGTGCCGGCGGTGGGCCGGTCGAGGCCGAGGACGAGCCGGAAGGTCGTGGACTTGCCGGCGCCGTTGGGGCCGAGGAAGCCGGTGACCCGGCCGGGGCTCACCCGGAAGGTGAGCCGGTCCACGGCCCGCCGGCCGCCGTACTCCTTGGTGAGGTCGCGTACGTCGATGCTGGTCATGGCAACAGCCTGGCGGGGTACGGAGTTCGGCTCCTCCCCCGCCGGCGGGGACCGTCTCCCCCGTGCGGGGGAGCTCCGTCGTCGGTGCCGCCTGCGACGATGACGTCATGGCTCGCCTCCTGCGCCCGCTGCTGCGCGGCACGACGTACACGCGCCTGCTGCATCTGTGGGTGCCGATGCTGATGGTCAGCGTCTGGCTCTACATCGACCCGTCGGCTCCCTGGGTGCCCGCGCTGCTGCTCCTCCCGCTCGGCCTCGTGCCCGCGGTGCGACGGGGCGAGGGGGTGCAGGCGCGGCTGATGCTCACGCCGGGCGAGCCGGAGCCGGGCATCTCCGAGGCGCCGGCGGCGAACTGGCGGGACCGGCTGCGTACGGTGCTGTGGCTGGAGCTGCGCATGGTGCTCGGCGGCGCGGCCGTGTTCGCCTCGGTGTGGCTGCCCGTCCTCTGCTTCGAACTGGTGCGGTGCGCCTGGGGCGACGCGCCGGCCGGGATCCCGCTGCTGGGCCGGCTGCCGCCGCACCCCGCCTGGGCCCTGCTGGCACCGCTGCCGCTGCTCGCCCTGTACGGAGTGGTCGTCGGGCTCGGCGAGCTGGTCACGGCCGCCGCGCGCCGGCTCCTGGGGCCGTCGGCGGCCGAGCGGCTGGCCGCGCTGGAGGAGCGCACCGAGCAACTGCTGGAACGCACCCGGATGGCCCGGGAGTTGCACGACTCGATCGGTCACGCCCTGACGGTGGCGGTGGTGCAGGCGGGTGCCGCGCGCGCGGCCGGCGATCCGGAGTTCACCGACCGTGCGCTGAGTGCCATCGAGGAGACCGGCCGGGCCGCGCTGGAGGACCTGGAACGGGTGCTGGGCGTGCTGCGGGAGGCGGAGCGGCCGGTGAGCGCGCGGCCGACGCTGGCCGACGCCGGCCGGCTGCTGGAGTCGGCGCGGGCCTCCGGGGCCACCATCGACGCCGAGGTGACGGGGCCGGTCGAGGCCGTGCCCGGCCCGGTGTCCCGCGAGGGCCACCGCATCCTCCAGGAGGCGCTCACCAACGCGCTGCGGCACGCGGGGGCGGTGCCCGTCCGGGTCCGGGTCGCGGTCACGGACGGGCTGCTCACCCTGGAGGTCCGCAATCCGCTGCCCGGTGCGGTACCCGGGCCCGGCCGGGGCAGCGGCCTGCGGGGCATACGGGAGCGGGCGGCGCTGCTCGGCGGCACCGCCCGGACCGGTCCGCACGAGGGTGACTGGCAGGTGCGCGCGGAGCTGCCGCTCGGCTGATCTAGGCTGGCCGGATGCCGGTCACCGTACTCCTCGTCGACGACGAACCCCTGGTCCGCGCGGGTCTGCGGGCCGTGCTGGAGGCGCAGCCCGACATCGAGGTGGTGGGCGAGGCGGCCGACGGTGCGGCGGTCATCCCGCTGGTACGGCAACTGCGGCCGGACGTGGTGGCCATGGACGTACGGATGCCGCTGATGGACGGGATCGAGGCCACGCGCGCGGTGCTGCGCACGGTGCCGGAGCCTCCGAGGATCCTCGTGGTGACCACCTTCGAGGACGACGAGTACGTGTACGAGGCGCTGCGTGCGGGCGCCGACGGGTTCCTGCTGAAGCGGGCCCGTCCGGCCGAGATCGTGCACGCGGTGCGACTGGCCGCGGAGGGCGAGTCGCTGCTGTTCCCGGCCTCCGTACGGCGCCTGGCCGCCCGCTACGGCGACGCCGACCGGCCGGCGCGGGCCGCGCTGGAGCGAGCCCGGCTGACCGAGCGGGAGGCGGAGGTGCTGCGGCTGATGGCCCGGGGGCTGTCGAACGCGGAGATCGCCGCGCGGCTGTTCGTGGGCGCGGAGACGGTGAAGTCCCATGTGAGCGCGGTGCTGGCGAAACTGGGTGCGCGCGACCGCACCCAGGCGGTGATCACGGCCTACGAGTCGGGGTTCGTGGAGCCGGGCTGACCGAGGGCCGGGCCGCGCGGCGGAACCCGGCACTCGCCGGGGCGGACGGGGCCGAGTACGATCCGGCCAACACGCCCGCGAGCTGGGAGGACGGACGGTGGGGCAGCTGACCGGCGGCGATCCCTCGCTGCTGCGAAGGATCAATTCCGCGGTGGTGCTGCACGCGCTGCGTGCCACGGACTGCGCGACGCTCACCGAGATCACCCGCGTCACCGGTCTGTCCCGGCCGACCGTCGAGGGCGTCGTGGAAGGGCTCATCGAGGGCGGGCTCGTGGTGGAGGCGGCGGCCGACGACGGTGGCGCCCGCCGGCAGGGCCGGCCCGCCCGGCGGTTCCGGTTCCGGGCCGAGGCGGGGCATCTGCTGGGCCTGGAGATCGGGCCGCACCGGGTCGCCGCGCTCCTGTCCGACCTGGACGGACGGGTGCTGGGCGCGCAGGCCAAGGAGGTCGACGAGAAGGCCCCGGCGGACGAGCGGCTCGACCGGCTGCGCGGCGCCGTCGCCGAGCTGCTGCGCCGGGCCGGGGTGGCGCGCAGTTCGCTGCGGGCGGTGGGCGTGGGCACACCGGGCATCGTGGAGGCCGACGGCACGGTACGGCTGGGCACGGCCCTGCCGCAGTGGACGGGGCTGCGGCTCGGCGAGCGGCTGAGCCGTTCCTTCCGCTGTCCGGTGCTGGTGGAGAACGACGCCAACGCGGCGGCCGTGGCCGAGCACTGGAAGGGCGCGGCGACCGAGACGGACGACCTGGTGTTCGTCCTGGCCGGGCTGAGCCCGGGGGCCGGTTCACTGATCGGGGGGCGGCTGCACCGGGGCTACGGCGGGGCGGCCGGGGAGATCGGCGCGCTGCACCTGCTGGGCCGGGAGGCCACGCCGGAGGCGCTGCTGTCCACCACCGACGAGCCGCTGCACCCGCTGGACGAGCAGGCGGTCGCCGAGGTGTTCGCGCTGGCGCGCAAGGGCGACCAGCGGGCCCGGGCGGCCGTCGAGCGGTTCATCCAGCGGCTCGTGCACGACGTCGCCGCACTGGTGCTGGCGCTCGACCCGGAGCTGGTGGTGATCGGGGGCTGGGCGGCGGGTCTGGACGGCGTCCTGGAGCCGCTGCGGCAGGAACTGGCCCGGTACTGCCTGCGGCCGCCTCGGGTGGCGCTGTCCGTGCTGGGCGAGGCGGCCGTGGCGACGGGGGCGCTGCGGTTGGCCCTGGACCATGTGGAGGAGCAGCTGTTCGCCGTGGACGGCTCGGTGACGGCCCGCCGGTGACGGGCCGCTGGTGACGGCCCGCCCGTGACGGGCGGTCACCGCTCGCCGGTGACCGCTGGTGACCACCCGCCGGTGAACGCTGGTGACCGCCCGCCCGTGGCGGGACACGGCATCGCCCCGCCCCGGGGCCGCCGGGGGGGGAGCGCCGCGGGCTTCAGGAAGCGCGCTGCTCCGGGTCGTGGTGTATCTCCACGCCCGCCGATTCACCGAAGGTCAGCCGGCAGGTGTCGGCTCGGTACGTCGCCACCGAGAGGGCCGCCGTGCGGCCCTGGGCGAAGAAGCGGGTGGTGACGACGAGGACGGGCGAGCCGGGGAGCCGGTCGAGTTCCCTGGCGTCGTCCGCGCGGGCGGAGCCCAGTTCGACGGCGCGGTCCTCGCCCTCCAGCGACAGGTGCTGCAACTCGCGCAGCACCGCACGCGCGCGTGCCGCGCCGGACGGGGCGTCGATCGCGGTGAGGCCGGGCACCGAGGCCGCCGGGATGTAGAGCAGTTCGGTGGCGACCTGCTGGCCGTGGGACATGCGGGTCCGGCGGACGGTGTGGACGGTCTCGTCCGGGCCGGTCTCCAGGGCCGCGGCGACCGCGGCGGGCGGTGTCGCCTGGTCGCTGTCGACGGGCTGCCAGGCGTCTCCGGCGGCGCCGGGCCAGGCATGCTGTTCGGCGCCGACGGACACGCCCACGCGCGGCGGCGCGACGGTCGTGCCGACCCCGCGGCGGCGCTGCAGCCGGCCCTCCAGCTCCAGCTGTTCGAGGGCCTGCCGGAGCGTCGCGCGGGCCACGCCGAAACGGGCCGCGAGGTCACGCTCGTTGGGCAGGATCTCGCCGACCGAGAACTCCGAGTCCAGTGCCTCGGTGAGCACGGTCTTCAGATGCCAGTACTTCGGTTCCGGTACCGATTCCAGCTGCGTGGTCCCCACCCTGTCCTCCGCAAGAGCCGTGGTCCGGCGGTTTTTGGCGCCCTTGTTTATTAAAGGTTGTTGCACTTCTCTGCGACCATAGGGCGGCCGTCACCCTTGGTCAAGACCAATCGTCGATCCCTGCCCGAACGCACGGGCGCCCCGCCACGGAGCGTTCATGAGGCGTTCGCAGGCGGCGCGGCGGGTGACAGCACGGCAAAGCCCCCGTCACACGACGGGGGCCTGCGGACCGGAGCGGGCGCGAGGGGGCGGCGGCGCCCCCTCGCCGGATCAGCCGCCGGTGAGGTGCCGGAGCTTGTCCGGGTTGCGCACGACGTAGACGGCGGTGACGCGGCCGTCGGCGATGTCCACCTGGAACAGGCTGTCGGGCTTGTCGTCGACCAGGACCAGCGCGGCGGGGCCGCCGTTGACCTCCACGGGCTGGACGGACAGCCCGGCCGGGAGCTTGCTCGCGGCGCCGATGAGGAAGCGGGCGACCTTGTCGGCGGTGTGCAGGGTGCGCAACGGCGCCTTGGCCTTGCCGCCGCTGTCGCCGACCAGCCGGACGTCCGGGGCGAGCAGGGACATCAGCCCCGCCAGGTCGCCCTCGGCCGCGGCGGCGAGGAAGCGCTCGGTCAGGTCGCGGCGCCGGGCGGGGTCGACCTCGTACCGCGGGCGCCGTTCCGCCACGTGCCGGCGGGCCCGCCCGGCGAGCTGCCGTACCGCGGGCTCGGCGCGGTCGAGCAGCTCGGCGATCTCGGCGTACGGGTAGCCGAAGGCCTCCCGCAGCACGAACACGGCCCGCTCCAGCGGGGACAGGGACTCCAGGACGACCAGGACGGCCAGGGAGACCGTGTCGGCGAGCACGGCGCGGTCGGCGGAGTCGGGGGCGGTGTCGGCGAATTCGGTGAGGTACGGCTCGGGCAGCCACGGTCCCACGTACGCCTCGCCGCGCGACTGCACCTGGCGCAGCCGGTCGATGGCCAGCCGGGTGGTGATGCGCACCAGGTAGGCGCGCGGTTCGCGGACCTCGCCGCGGTCGGCCCGGTACCAGCGCAGCCAGGCCTCCTGGACCACGTCCTCGGCGTCGGCGACCCGGCCGAGCATGCGGTAGGCGACTCCCGTGAGCAGGGGCCGGTGCTCTTCGAAGACGTCGGTGGCTGGGTCTGCGGTCACGGGTCCATCCCATCCGACACGCCCTCCGCTGTCCACCCGGAATGCCCGGCTCCAGGAGCGGTACGGATCACAATGACCGCGGACCGCCGGCGGGCGGCGGCCGGTGACCGTGAGGTGGGCGATGCGGTACGCGGTGCTGGGCACGGGCGAGGTGGGCCGTACCCTGGCCGGCCGGCTGCTGGAGCTGGGCCACGAGGTGACCCTCGGTTCGCGCACCCGGGACAACCCGGTGGCCGTGGAGTGGGCGACGGCCGAGGCCGGGCGGGCCCACGCGGGGACGTTCGCGGACGCGGCGGCGGCGGGCGAGGTGGTGGTGAGCGCGGTGGGCGGCCGGGTGGCGCTGGACGCGCTGCGGGCGGCGGGCGCCGAGCACCTGGACGGCAAGGTGCTGGTGGACGTCTCCAATCCACTGGCGTTCGAGGACGGGCAGCCGCGGCTGGACCCGGTGGAGTCGGACAGCGTGGGCGAGCGGATCCAGCGGGCGTTCCCGCAGGCGCGCGTGGTGAAGGCGCTGAACACGGTCAACTGCCGGGTGATGGTGGATCCGGGGCGGGTGCCGGGCGAGCACCAGCTGTTCGTGTGCGGGGACGACGCCGGGGCGAAGGAGCAGGTGACGGCGCTGCTCGGGGAGTTCGGCTGGCCGGCCGGGCGGGTGCTGGACCTCGGCGGGATCCGGTCGGCGCGGGCGGTGGAGATGTATCTGCCGCTGTGGCTCGCCCTGTTCCGGCGCTTCGGGGACGCCGACTTCAACATCGAGGTGCGCCGGGCGGGTTGAGGGCGGACCGCGCGTTCGCACCCCAGGGGCTACCCGTCGGTAGTAATTGCTGACAAGCTGTCTACGGCGTCCGTCAGCAGCCCAGACGAGGAGCACCCCATGTCCGCCACCGTCTCCTTCACGGTCCCCGCCCCGCACGGCCCCAGCGACGTCACCGTGTCCTACGCGCGCGTGGGCCGCGGCGAACCGCTGGTCCTGCTGCACGGCATCGGCCATCACCGGCAGGCCTGGGACCCGGTCGTGGACATCCTGGCCACCGAGCGCGAGGTGATCGCCGTCGACCTGCCGGGCTTCGGCGCGTCCCCGGGGCTGCCGGACGGCCTGGCCTACGACCTCCCCACCACCAACGCCGTGCTCGGCGCCCTGTTCGAGGCGCTGGAACTGGACCGCCCGCACGTCGCCGGCAACTCGCTGGGCGGGCTGCTCGCCCTGGAGCTGGGCCGGGAGAAGCTCGTGCGGTCCGTCACCGCCCTGTCCCCGGCCGGTTTCTGGTCCGAGGCCGAGCGGCGGTACGCCTTCGCCGTGCTGCTGGCGATGCGCGGCATCGCCCAGCGGCTGCCCCTGCCCCTGGTGCAGCGGCTGTCCCGTACGACGGCCGGCCGTACCGCGCTGACCAGCACCATCTACGCCCGACCCGGGCGCCGTTCGCCGGAGGCGGTGGTCGCCGAGACGCTGGCGCTGGTCGGGGCCGAGGGATTCGAGGCGACCCTGCGGGCGGGCGGCACCGTCCGCTTCACCGACGACCTGCCGGGCCTGCCGGTCACGGTGGCCTGGGGCACCCGGGACCGGATCCTGGTCCGCCGCCAGGGCGTCCGCGCCAAGCAGCTGATCCCGCACGCCCGGCTGGTCCGGCTGCCCGGCTGCGGCCACTGCCCGATGAACGACGACCCGGCGCTGGTCGCGCGCGTCATCCTGGACGGCAGCCGCTGACCGCCCCGGCCGCCGCCGCGCCGGCCCCGCCTCGGCGCCGCCCCGACCGACCCCGACCCGCCGCCTCGACCGCACCTGACCGCACCTGACCGCCTTTCAGCCGACTGGAGTTCACTTCCGGTTCGTGTGCGCGCCTCGGCACCCCAGTAGGTGTGGCTCTGCACACTGGCCGGATCCCGTCCCTGGAGGCTTGAGCCATGTCCCACCGTCCGCTCCCCGGCCGCCGCAGCGTCCTGCGCGGCTCCCTCGCCGCGTCGGCGGCCCTGACCCTGCCCGTGGGCCTCGGCGCGGCCCCGGCGTTCGCCCGCTCCGGACGCCCGGAGGCGGGCTGGGGCGTGCAGACCGGTGACGTGACCGCCGACTCCGGTCTGGTGTGGGTGCGTTCCGACCGGCCGGCCCGGATGATCGTGGAGACCTCGGCCACCGAGTCCTTCCGCAACCCGCGCCGCTGGCACGGCCCGCTGCTGGGCGCCGGCACGGACTTCACCGGCACCACCCGACTGCACGGCCTGCCCTCCGGCGAGCAGATCCACTACCGGGTGCTGCTCGCCGACCCGGACGACCCGCGCCGCACCGGCGAGCCCGTGACCGGCACCTTCCGCACCGTCTCCCGGCGCCGCCGGGACGGTGTGCGCTTCCTGTGGTCGGGCGACCTGGCCGGACAGGGCTGGGGCATCAACCCGGACCTCGGCGGCTACCGCATCTACGACGCCATGGCGAAGCTGGACCCGGACTTCTTCCTGTGCAGCGGCGACAACATCTACGCCGACGGCCCCATCACCGCCACCCAGGCACTGCCCGACGGCGGCACCTGGCGGAACATCACCACCGAGGAGAAGTCGAAGGTCGCCGAGACCCTCGCCGAGTACCGGGGCAACTTCCGCTACAACCTGCTCGACACCCACCTGCGCCGGTTCAACGCCCAGGTGCCCTCGATCGTCCAGTGGGACGACCACGAGGTGCGCAACAACTGGTACCCGGGCGAGGTGATCGCCTCGACCGACACCCGCTACACCGAGAAGAGCGTCGACGTCCTCGCGGCGCGCGCCCGGCGGGCGTTCAGCGAGTACTTCCCCCTGTCCACCCTGCGTCCGGGCGCGAAGGAGGGCCGGGTGTACCGGGTGCTGCACCAGGGCCCGCTGCTGGACGTGTTCGTGCTCGACATGCGCACCTACCGCAACGCCAACTCCCCCGACGACCAGACGACCGACCCGCAGGGCATCCTCGGCCGGGAGCAGCTGGAGTGGCTCAAGCGGGAGCTGGCCCGGTCGCGCGCGGTGTGGAAGGTGATCGCCGCCGACATGCCGCTCGGTCTCGTCGTACCGGACCCGATGGAGGGCAAGCCGAACTTCGAGGCGGTGGCCCAGGGCGACCCGGGGGTGCCGCTCGGACGGGAGCTGCAGATCGCCGAGCTGCTGCGGTTCGTCAAGCACCGGCGGATCACCGGCACGCTGTGGCTGACGGCGGACGTGCACCACACCTCGGCGCAGCACTACCACCCGTCCCGGGCCGCGTTCACCGACTTCGAGCCGTTCTGGGAGTTCGTCTCCGGGCCGCTGAACGCCGGTGCCTTCCCGGCGAGCGCGCTGGACGGCACCTTCGGCCCGGAGCGGGTGTTCGTGAAGGCGCCGACCGCGTCGAACGTCTCGCCCGCGGGCGGCTACCAGTTCTTCGGCGAGGTCGACATCGACGGGGACAGCGGGGAGCTGACGGTGCGACTGCGGGAGCAGGACGGCACCGTACTGTTCACGCGGACCCTGCAACCGGGGCGCGTCGGCCAGTAGGACGGACCGGCCACGAGGTCAGCCGGTCGGTCAGGCGGTCGGGCGGTCAGCCGTAGAAAGTGCAACAAATGGGACGGAGCATACTTTACCCATCGGTCACAATCAGTTCGTGATCATGCAACACCGTTCCTCCACAGTGGCTGTATGACTCCAGAGATCCCTGATGTGACCCGGGCCAGGCACGGACGGCCCGTGCACCACTGGCGGCGGGACGTCGTCGAACTCGCCGCGCTCTTCACCGCCGTGGCCGTCGCGGACGCGGTGGCGAACATGGTCGGGCACGGGCCCGACGGCCCGGCCCTGCTGGTGGCGTCGGCCGTCGTGCTGGCCGCGACGGCGGGCTTCCACGTGTGGTGGTCACGCCGCCACGGACACGCCCCGCCGGTGAGCGATACCGGTGCCCGGCCGACCGCCGAGACGCGGCCGGCCGGGCAGTCCGGGCAGCCCGTCACCGAGGACGGCGCCGGCGAGGACCCCGGCACGCTGTGGCGGATGCGGACGACGGTGAAGGACGAGCCGGGTTCGCTGGCCGCCCTGTGCGCGGCGCTCGCCGGGCGGCGGGTGGACATCCTGAGCCTGCAGACGCACCCGCTGGCCGACGGCACGGTGGACGAGTTCCTGCTGCGGGCGCCGGGCGCGCTCGCGGCGGCCGAGATCACCCGGGCGGTGGCGCTGGCCGGGGGCACGGCCACCTGGATCGAGCGGGCCGACGCGCACGACCTGGTCGACGTGCCCACCCGGGTGCTCGGCCTGGCCGCCCGCACCGCCCTCGACGCCTCCGAACTGCCGCTCGCCCTGCGCCAGTTGCTGGGCCGCTGCACGATCCGTTCGCTGCCCGGCACACCGGCCGGCGGCGGCCGTGGTCCGGCGCCGGTACCGGTCGAGGGTGTGCTGGAGGACACCGTGATGCGGCTGCCGGCGCCCGAGGGCGGCGTGCTCACCGTGGAACGGCCGTATCTTCCGTTCACCCCCGCCGAGTTCGCCCGCGCCCGTGCGCTGGTGGAGCTGGACGGCCGGCTCGGGCCACGCATCCCCGACGGCCATGACGTGCTGACCCTCCCCGAGGGCAACGACATCACCGTGCGCCGGGTGGACACCGGGGACCTGGTCGCGGCCCGGGCGATGCACGACCGGTGCTCGCCGCACACCCTCGGCATGCGCTACCACGGCCCGGTCGGCGACGCGGACCGCTATCTGAACCACCTGCTCAGCCCGCGCTTCGGCCGGACGCTGGCCGCCCAGACCGCCTCGGGGAGGATCGTCGGCCTCGGGCACCTGCTGTGGGACGGCGACGAGACCGAGGTCGCGCTGCTGGTCGAGGACGAGTGGCAGCGGCGGGGCATCGGCGGCGAGCTGCTCGGCCGGCTGGTGACGATGGCGGCGGAGGCCGGCTGCGCGAGCGTGTACGCCGTGACCAAGGCGTCCAACCCCGGCATGGTCGCCGCGATGCGCGGCCTCGGCCTGCCGCTGGACTACCAGGTGGAGGAGGGCACCCTGGTGATCACGGCCCGGCTGGACGCGACACCGGTGACCCCGGTGCCCCGGTCGGCCTGAAAGAAGCCCCCGCGCGGAGACGGCGCCGGGCCGGAACGGCGGCACACGCAGACGGCGCCGCACGGGGACGACGCCAGGCCGGGACGGTGCCGCGCGGGGACGGGCGCCGGGCCGGGACGGCGGCACACGCAGACGGCGGCACACGGGGACGGTGCCGCACGGGGACGACGCCAGGCCAGGACGGTGCCGCGCGGGGACGACGCCAGGCCGGGACGGGCGCCGGGCCGGGACGGGCGCCGGGCCGGGACGGCGGCACACGCAGACGGCGCCACACGGGGACGGTGCCGCACGGGGACTACGCCAGGCCGGGACGGGCGCCGCGCGCAGACGGCGCCACACGAGGACGACCCCAGGCCGGGACGGGCGCCGCACGGGGACGGCGCCGCTCGGTCCGGTCCGCCGGGGCGGCGGTCTCCGGCGGTGCCGGGCCCCGCGCGACCACCCGCGGGGCCCGGCCCCCTCAGCGCACCGCCTCCCGCAGCGGGAGCGGTGTCACCCGCCGTTCCCGCACACCTCCCAGGGCCTGGTCCAGGTCCGCCCACAGGTCGTCCACGTCCTCCAGGCCCACCGACAGCCGCAGCAGGCGGTCGCTCACGCCCGCCCCGCGCCGGTCCTCGGCGTCCACGATGCGGTGGCTGATGGACGCGGGATGCTGGATGAGCGTGTCGACGCTGCCCAGGCTCACCGCGGGGGTGACGAGCCGGACCCGGGAGATCACCTCGTGCGGGTCGCCGTGCACCTCGAAGGCGATCATCGCGCCACCGAGCCGCGGATAGCGGACCCGGGCCACGCGGGGGTCGGCGGCCAGCCGGCGGGCCAGCTCGGCGGCGTTCGCGGAGGCGGCCCGCACCCGCACCGGGAGGGTGGACAGCCCGCGCAGCAGCAGATAGCCGGCCAGCGGATGCAGGACTCCCCCGGTGGCGAACCGTATCTGCCGCAGCCGGCCCGCGAACTCCTCGTCGCAGGCGACCACCCCGGCCAGCACGTCGCCGTGGCCGCCGAGGTACTTGGTGGCGCTGTGCAGCACCATACGGGCGCCCTGCTCGGCCGGGCGCTGGAGCACGGGCGTGGCGAAGGTGTTGTCGGCGAGCAGCGGCACCGAACCGCAGGCGTGGGCGACCGCCCGCAGGTCGAGTTCGGCGAGGGTCGGGTTGGCCGGCGTCTCGACCATCACCAGGCCGGTGTCCGGGCGCAGCGCGTCGGTGATGCCGGCCGGGTCGGTCCAGGTGACCTCCGTGCCGAGCAGCCCGGCGGTCAGCAGGTGGTCGCTGCAGCCGTACAGGGGCCGTACCGCGACGACGTGCCGCAGGCCCGTCGAGGACCGGGCGAGGAGGACGGCGCTGAGCGCGGCCATGCCGCTGGCGAAGGCGACGGCGGACTCGGTGCCCTCCAGGCGGGCGAGCGCGGTCTCGAAACGGGCGACGGTCGGGTTGCCGAGGCGGCCGTAGACCGGCGGCCCCACGGGGTCGGCCCCGTCGGCGGCGAAGGCGTCGATGCGGGCGGCCTCGGCGCGGCTGTCGTAGGAGGGATAGGTGGTGGACAGGTCGATCGGCGGGGCGTGCAGGCCCTGGCGGGCGAGGTCGTCACGGCCGGCGTGCACGGCCTCGGTGGCCAGCGCTCTCGGTGCGGTGCCTACTCCGTCGTAGTCACTCGGGCTCGATGTGTCCATGGCGGGAAGGGTGAACATCGAACGGTTCCCGGGGATCGAACACCGTGTTACGTTCGGCCGGTGGCCGAATCCGTCGTACTGGATCCGGTCGATCTGCATCTGCTGCGGCTGTTGCAGAACGACGCCCGGATCACCTACCGCGACCTCGCCGCCCAGGTGGGCGTGGCACCGTCGACCTGCCTGGACCGGGTGACCCGGCTGCGCCGCTCGGGCGTGATCCTCGGCCACCGGCTGCAGCTGGATCCGGCCAGGCTCGGGCGCGGCCTCCAGGCGCTGCTCTCGGTGCAGGTACGACCGCACCGGCGGGAGCTGGTGGGCCCGTTCGTGGAGCGGATCCGGGCGCTGCCGGAGGCGCGGACGGTGTTCCATCTGACCGGCCCCGACGACTACCTGGTGCATGTGGCCGTCGCGGACATGGCCGACCTCCAGCGGCTGGTGCTGGACGAGTTCACGGCACGGCGCGAGGTGGCCCGGGTGGAGACCCGGCTGATCTTCCAGCAGTGGGAGTGCGGGCCGCTGCTGCCGCCCGGCCACGCCCAGAGCTGAATCCCGGCAAACGCGGGTGACGCGGTGATCCTCCGCGTACGAGGATGGGCCGCATGCCTGAGACCAAGATCCCGCTGCCCCGCCAGGTCGCCGACGCCTACGTCGACGACCTCATCGCCCTCGACCCTGTCACCGGTACGTACCTCGGTGTGAAGGAGAGTTCGAGCAGGCTCCCCGACTACTCGCCGGCCGGCCAGGAGGCCCTGGCGAAGCTGGCGCGGACCACGCTCGCCCGGCTCGACGAGGCGGAGCGGCAGCCCGGCGCGGACAGTGACGTGGAGCGGCGCTGCGGCCGGCTGCTGCGGGAGCGGCTGACCGCCGAACTCGCCGTGCACGACGCGGAGGAGCACCTGCGCCGCATCGGCAACCTGGACACGCCCGGCCACGCGGTCCGGGAGATCTTCACGGTCACCCCGGCGGAGACGGAGGAGGACTGGGCGGCGATCGCGCAGCGCCTGCGCGCGGTCCCGGGCGCGCTCGCGGGGTACCGCGCGTCCCTCGAACTCGGCCTGGAGCGCAAGCTGTTCGCGGCGCCCCGGCCGACGGCGACCTTCATCGGCCAGCTCACCGAGTGGACGGACACGGACGGCGGGGGGCGCGGCTGGTACGAGGACTTCGCCGCCGCGGGCCCTCAGGCGCTGCGCGCCGAGCTGGACGAGGCCGCGCGGACCGCGACCGCCGCCCTGGCGGAGCTGCGGGACTGGCTGCGGGACGTGTACGCGCCGGCGATCGAGGGCGCCCCGGACGTGGTGGGCCGGGAGCGGTACGCGCGCTGGGCCCGCTACTTCAACGGCACGGACCTGGACCTGGACGAGGCGTACGCGTACGGCTGGGCGGAGTTCCACCGCATCCTCGGCGAGATGCGGAAGGAGGCGGAGAAGATCCTGCCCGGCGCCGGGACGCCGTGGGCGGCGCTCGCGCACCTGGACGAGCACGGCCGGCACATCGAGGGCGTGGACGAGGTCCGGGAGTGGCTCCAGGGCCTGATGGACCGGGCGATCGAGGAACTGGACGGCACCCACTTCGACCTCGCCGAGCGGGTGCGGAGGGTGGAGTCCTGCATCGCCCCGCCCGGCGGCGCGGCGGCCCCCTACTACACGCCGCCGTCGGAGGACTTCTCCCGGCCGGGCCGCACCTGGCTGCCCACGATGGGCCTGACCCGCTTTCCCGTCTACGACCTCGTGTCGACCTGGTACCACGAGGGTGTGCCCGGCCACCACCTCCAGCTCGCGCAGTGGGCGCACGTGGCCGAGGACCTCTCCCGCTACCAGGCGACGATCGGCGGGGTCAGCGCCAACGCGGAGGGCTGGGCGCTGTACGCGGAGCGGCTGATGGACGAGCTGGGCTACCTCACGGACCCGGAGGAGCGGCTCGGCTACCTCGACGCGCAGATGATGCGGGCGGCCCGGGTGATCGTGGACATCGGCATGCACCTGGAGCTGGAGATCCCGGCGGACTCGCCGTTCCACCCCGGTGAGCGGTGGACCCCGGAGCTGGCCGAGGAGTTCTTCGGCCTGCACAGCAGCCGGCCGGCGGACTACGTGGAGAGCGAACTGACCCGGTACCTGACGATCCCGGGCCAGGCGATCGGCTACAAGCTCGGCGAGCGGGCGTGGCTGCTGGGCCGGGAGAAGGCGCGCGAGCGGCACGGCGACGCCTTCGACCTGAAGGCCTGGCACATGGCGGCCCTGTCCCAGGGCTCCCTGGGCCTGGACGACCTGGTGGACGAGCTGTCCCGCCTCTGACAGCGCGGCGTCGGCACGGACATCCCGGCGGGGACCGCGCGGCCACGGCCGCGGGGACCCCGCCGGTGGCGTACCCGGCGCCGGCCGGGCCGGGGCCGGCGGCGCTCACCGCGATGCGCACCGCCCGGACGAGCAGCGGCTCACCGTGATGCGCACCGCCCGGACGAGCAGCGGCACCGAGCGGGTGACCACGGGCAGCCCGAGGGCGGGGCCGGGAGGGTGAGGGACGTCGCGCTCGGCCGTACGGGCGTCCTCCGCTGGCGCGGGCGGGACGCAGGCGGCTAGCTGGTGCCGGGGGCCGATGCGGAAGGCGGGCCGGGCATGGAGGAGACGGGGACGGGGCGGCGGACCATACGGACACCGCGGGCCGCGGGGCTGGCCGGAGTGGTCTTCGCGCTGCTCCTGGCGGCGGCGATGGTCCTGGTCAGGCTGGGGATTCCGGAGGGCCCCGACGCGGCCGCCGCGCCGGGGTTCACGGACTCCGTGCGACGGGACGCGCTGCGGGCGGCCCTCGCGCTCGTGCCGTTCGCCGGGATCTTCTTCCTGTGGTTCATCGGAGTGATCCGCTCGCACGTCGGCGCGGGCGAGGACAAGTTCCTCGCCACGGTCTTCCTCGGCAGCGGGCTCGTCTTCACCGCCACGATGTTCGGCGCCGCCGCCGCGGCGAGCGCCGTGCTCGACGTGGACCACCCCGCCGAGCTGCCGCCGGTGCCCGGCACCTGGGACTTCGGCCGCCACTTCGCGTTCACGTTGATGACGGAGTACGCCATGCGGATGGCGGCCGTCTTCGTGTCCTCCATGTCGGTCATCGGCCGCCGCCTCAGGGTCCTGCCCCGCTGGCTCACGGTCCTCGGCCTCCTCGCCGCCCTGGTGCTGCTGTTCGCCTCCTCGAACGTGCCCTGGGCGGAACTCGTCTTCCCCGCGTGGTCGCTGCTGCTCAGCGTGCACATCCTCATGGCGAGCCGGGGAGCCCGGTCCCGTCCGGAGCCCGGGTAGGGCCGTCGGCCGCTCACTCGATCGGCGTGCCCGGCGCGCGGGCGTCCCGCCCCGGCTCGCATGCTGGCGTGCGGGGGGACGACCGCCGTCCGCAGCCGCCCGCGCCAGCGCGTGGGACGGGCGGACCTGGCCATCGGAAAGGGCGGAGCGTCGATGCGGCTCGTCGTCGATCTCAACAAGTGTCAGGGGTACGCGCAGTGCGCGTTCCTCGCGCCCGACGTCTTCGCCATGCACGGCGAGGAGTCGCTGATCTACAACCCGCGCGCGGAGGAGGAGCAGCGGGAGCGGCTGGCGCGTGCCGTCGCCGCGTGCCCGGTACAGGCGATCACCGCCGACGGACTGGACCGCGTGGGCGAGGTCCGGGAGGCGCCCGATGGCCGCTGACTACGTGGAGTGGCTCAGGCGTGAGGGGCGGATCGTGATCGTCGGCGCCTCGCTGGCCGGTCTGCGGGCCGCCGAGACGCTGCGCGCCGAGGGCTTCGCCGGTGAACTGACCCTGATCGGGGACGAGCCGTACGAGCCGTACGACCGGCCGCCGCTGTCGAAGTCCGTGCTGCTGGGGATGGCGTCCCCGCACCACACCGAGCTGCCCCACCGCTGGGAGATCGACGCCAAGTGGCGCCTCGGCGTCGCGGCGACCGGTCTGGATCCGACCGCCAAGCGGGTGCGGCTGGCCGACGGGGACGAGGTGGAGTACGACCGGCTGCTCATCGCGACCGGGGTGCGCGCCCGGCCGTGGCCGAAGCCGGAGGAGGCCCGGCTGGACGGCGTCTGCCTGCTGCGTACCTGTGAGGACGCGGCCGACCTGTACCGGCGGCTGAAGGCGGGGCCGCGCCGGGTGTTCGTCATCGGCGCCGGCTTCGCCGGTTCGGAGGTGGCCTCGGCGTGCCGGGAGATGAATCTGCCGGTCACCGTCGCGGAACGCGCGGGCGCGCCGCTGGTGGGCGCGCTCGGCGGGGTCATCGGCGCGGTCGCCGCCGACCTGCAGACGGAGAACGGGGTGGATCTGCGCACGCACGTCACGGTGACCGCGCTGGAGGGTGACCCGGCCGGCCGGGTGCGGGCGGTCCATCTGTCCGACGAGAGCGTGGTCGAGGCGGACGTGGTCGTGGTCTCGCTGGGGTCGCTGCGGAACACCGAGTGGCTGCAGGGGTCGGGGCTGGGCGCCGGCCCCCGGGGCGTCGCCTGTGACGCGGGCTGCCGGGCCTTCGACTTCCGGGGCATCGTCACGGACGACGTGTTCGTGGCGGGCGATGTGGCGCGCTCCCCGCACGCGCTCTTCGGCTACCAGTTCCTCTCGCTGGAGCACTGGGGCAACGCCGTCGCGCAGGCGGAGACCGCCGCGCACAACATGATCTGCCACGGCGCCGAACGGCGCCCGCACCTGTGGATGCCCGCCTTCTGGTCCTCGATGTTCGGTGTGAACATCAAGTCGGTCGGGGTGCCGCCCATGGGCGAGCAGCTCATGGTCACGCAGGGCTCGCTGGCCGAGCGCCGGTTCGCAGCCGTCTACGGGTACCAGGACCGGATCGTGGCCGCCGTGACCTTCGACAACACACGGTGGCTGGAGTTCTACCAGCGGCAGATCGAGATCGGCGCGCCGTTCCCGGTGGAGTACCCGACGATGGACCGGCGGCCCGAGGGGCGGCAGCCGGTGGACGCCCGGTTCCCGGACCCCTCCCTGCCGACCCACGGCCCCATGGTGACCCTCAGCGGTTACTCGCCGGCCGACCAGCAGCTGGTCTTCCACCCCGCCCGCCACTGACCGCCGCCGACGGCCTCGACGCTCCAAGGACCCGCCATGCCGCACGCCTCGATGATGCGCCAGATCACCGACTTCGCGAACCGCGCCAACCCGTATCCGGTGTACGAGGAACTCCGCAGGACACCGGTGCTCCACGAGGAGGAGGACGGCCCCTACCTCATCAGTTCGTACTACGACATCAAGGCGCTCCTTCACGATCCGCGGATCAGCTCCGACGCCGCGAACCTGGCCGCCGCCGGGGACGACGCGCTGGACCAGACGGAGGAGACGGGCGGGCTGCCGCCGTCCTTCCTGCGCCTCGACCCGCCCGAGCACGACCGGCTGCGGCGGATCGCCAACGGCGCCTTCGGGCCGCCGCACCGGCCGCGGCGGATCGAGAGCATGCGGGGCCAGATGCGGGACATCGTCACCGAGCTGATCGACGGCTTCGGGGACGCCCGGCAGATCGACCTGGTCGACCAGTTCGCCTACCCCTTCCCGGTGACGGTGATCTGCCGGCTGCTCGGGGTGCCCCGGGAGGACGAGCCGAAGTTCCGTACCTGGGTCGACCCGCTGGTGGCGAGCCTCGACCCCGACACCGGCCGGGGCGCGGACGACACCGACCACCGCAAGACGGCGCGGGAAGCCCGCATGCAGCTCGGCATGTACCTGGCGGAGCTGGTCGAGGAGCGGGCCCGGGAGCCGCGGGACGACATGCTGTCCGACCTGGTGAACAGCCGGGGCCCGGACGGCGCCATGACGATGATGGAGGTGCTCAGCACCTCGGTGCTGCTGCTGATCGCCGGGCACGAGACGACGGTCAACCTGATCACCAACGGCATGCTCACCCTGCTGCGCCACCCGGAGTACCTGCGGCGGCTGCGGGAGGACCCGGGGCTGTCGGTCAACATCGTGGAGGAGCTGCTGCGGTACGAACCTCCGGTGCAGCTCGTGCCGCAGCGCACCTGCATCGGCGACATCGAGGTGCGCGGGGTGACGATCCCCAAGGGCTCGCGGATCTGGCTGGTGCTGGCCGCGGGCAACCGCGACCCGGAGCGCTTCGAGGACCCCGAGCGGTTCGACCCGGACCGCGGGGACATCCAGCATCTCGGTTTCGGCAGCGGCATCCACAGCTGCTTCGGCGCTCCGCTGGCCCGGCTGGAGACGCAGATCGCGCTGTCCGAGCTGGCCCGGCGGCTGGAGAGTCCCCGCCTGGTCGAGGATCCGCCGCCCTACCGGCAGAACGCGGTGCTGCGCGGCCCCCGGCACCTGGGCATCGCCTTCGAGGGGCTGCGCTGAGCACGCCGTCCGCCCGCCGCGCCGGTCCGTGACCCGTGTCCTTGTGTCACGCGCTCACTGCGTGACCTCCGCCGGCAGCACCACACAGACCTCGTACCCGCCGTCGCGCGTCGGGCCCGAGGTCATGGTGCCGCCGAGGAGTTCGGCGCGCTGGCGCAGACCGATCAGGCCGTGGTGCGCGCCGGGCAGCGGGAGGGGCGGCTGGGTCGGCGCGGTGTTGGTGACCCGGACGCGGACGGAACCGTCGGTGTGCAGCAGGTCGATGCGCGCGGTGGCGCCGGGGGCGTGTTTGCGCGTGTTGGTCAGGGCCTCCTGGACCGTGCGGTAGACCGCGCGCTGGACGGTGGCCGGGAGGCCTTCGGGCAGGTCCATCCGCAGCTCGGTGTCGATGCCGCAGCCGTCGGCGAGTCTGCGGATGTCGTGGAGCGCCGGCTGCGGGGTCAGCTCCGTGGGCTGGCCGCCGGAGGCACGCAGCACCCCGACCATGTGGCGCAGCTCGTCCAGCGTCTGCACGCTCAGCCGGCGGATGGTCGCCGCGGCGTCCTTGGTGTCCGCGTCGCGCGCGCCGACCTGGAGCGCTCCGGCGCGTACGGCGATCAGGCTGACCTGGTGCGAGACGACGTCGTGCATCTCCCGCGCCAGCTGGGCGCGCTCCTTGGACAGGACGGCCTGGGCCGTCAGCAGCTGCTGGTGGTCCCGGGCCTCGGAGATCTCGGTCAGCCGCAGGGAGAGGTCGCGCCGCGTCCGCACGAGCTGCCCGAGGAAGACGGCGGCGGCCGCCGTGGCGGCGCTGTAGCCGAACGTGATCACCGTGCGGGTGCTGATCGGATCGAGGTCGGGCGAGGGCAGGGACATCGTGTCGCTGAGCGCGAAGGCCGGGACGCACAGGACCAGCAGCGCCCCCGGTCGGCTGAGCGAGGCGAGCGTGTACAGCGCGGCCAGGCAGGCGACGACCGCGTCCGAGAACAGGACGGCGGGGAGGGTGAGGAGAAACGTGAGCAGCGGTAGCCGGCGGCGCAGCAGGAGGGCGACGGCGGCGGCCAGGGCGCAGGCCATCCGCAGCGGCTCCGCGATGTCCCAGTGGGCCCAGACGTCGAGCAGGGCCATGGCCACCGCCACGCCGTCCAGCACCAGCGGGGACGGGCGGCGGGTCATCCGCTCTCCTTCGTGAGGAGCCCGGCCCGCTGGGCGAAAAGGGCGGCCTGCACCCTGCCGCTGACCTCCAGCTTGGTGAGGATCGCGCTGACGTGGTCCTTGACCGTGCCGGTGCTCAGGTGCATCCGGGAGGCGATGTCGGTGTTGGACAGGCCCTCGGCGATGAGGACGAGCACCTCGCGCTCACGGCCGGTCAGCCGGTCGAGGGCCTTCGGCGGGCGCTCCTGCGGTCCGGCGCTCAGATAGCCGTCCACGATGGTGCGCGTGACCTTGGGCGCGAGCACGGTGCCGCCGCGGGCCAGGCTCTGCACGGCCGGGGGCAGCGCCTCCGGGTCGGTGTCCTTCAGCAGGAATCCCGCGGCGCCCGAGCGCAGTGCCGTCTCCACGTACTCGTCCATGTCGAAGGTGGTCAGCATGGCCACCACGGGGGGCTCCGGCAGGCGGCGGATCTCACCGAGGACGGTGAGCCCGTCGACGTCCGGCATCCGGATGTCCAGCAGGACGACGTCGGGGCGCTGCTCGCGCACCGCCCGCAGGGCCTGGCCGCCGGACACCGCCCCGACGACCTCGATGCCGTCGGCGGCGGCGAGGATGCGCTGGAAGCCCGTGCGGATCAGGGCTTCGTCGTCGACCACCAGTACCCGGATCACGTGCGCTCCAGCCTCTCCGGCACCACTGTCCGATTCGTACCACGCCCGGGGCCGCTTCGCCGCCGAGCGTGGTACGGACGGGCGCCGGAGGTCCGGTGCCGTGATCAGGCGATCGCGGGCCGCCGGGTGGTCGGCAGGCTCAGCACCGCGACGGCCGCCGGCCCGTCGGACGGCTGCCGACGCTGCGGGACGGTGAGCCGGCCGAGCCGGGTGCTCCACAGGCCCTCGTGTCGCGTCAGCGTGACCACGGAGGAGGGCGGCACCTCCAGGTGCCGGTACGCGCGGGCGGGCAGGGAGAGGGCGTGGACCAGCGCGGCTCTGATCACGGACGCCTCGGTGATCGTGAGGACGGGGTCGGCGTCGGGGGGCAGGGCGTCCAGCCAGGCGGCCGTACGACGGCACAGCGCGCGGACGGACTCGCCGCCGTGCGGTGCGGCGTCGGGATCCGTCAGCCAGACGGAGAGGCCGTGGGGGTCCCCGGCCGCGACGTCCTGGACGGACCGGCCGTCCCAGGTGCCGTGGTCCAGGTCGCGCAGGGCGTGCTCGGGCAGGGCCTCGATCCCGAGAGCCGTCGCGGTCTGGGCGCAGCGGACGGAGGGGCCCCGCAGGGCCGGCGGGTACGGCGGGAGGGTCGTTCTCACGGCTGCCAGCTCGCGCCGGCGGCGCTCGGTCAGGGCGCCGTCCCCGAAGACCCGGTCAGGGCCGCTGTCCGCGGGGGTCGCGCAGAGCATCGTCAGTCGCACCGTCACCGTCGGCCTCCTTCTGCGAGGTTTTCCCCTGCACACCACATCCCAGGGAAGGGGCCTGTCCAACCTCCGGCAGGTGACCGGATCACCCCCGCCGGTCGGCGGGTTTCTCACCGGTCCGGGGGCCGGAACACGGCCAGGTCGCACTGGTACCAGGTACCCGGTTCACCGCCGAGGTCGGCGGGGTCGGCAGGTCCGATCGGAACGAACCCGGTTTTGGTCAGCACCCGGTGGGACGCGGCGTTGCGGTGGGTGGTGGCCGCCCGCAGGGCCCGCAGTCCGTGCCGCTGTCCGGCCAGACGGCACAGCTCCCGGACGGCCTCGGTGGCCACCCCGCGGCCGGCGACGTGCTCGGCGACGCGGTAGCCGAGCACCGCCGTGCGGTGCTCGATGTCGACCAGGTTGAACCGGCCCTGCACCGAGCCGTCCTCGGCGAGGAGCACGTAGAAGGCGCAGACGCCGGCCTCCTGCTCGGCCAGCAGGGCGTTGTACCGGTCGGTGAACCGGTCGAAGTACGCGTCGCCGCGGTCGGGCACGAAGGCGGCGAAGTAGGAGCGGTTCGACCGCTCGAAGTCCAGGACCGCGGGGGCGTGGCTGGCGTGCAGCCGCTTCAGCTCGGGCACTGCCCGACTGTACCCGGCCGGGCGCCGAGCCCACCTGCTTTCCCCCTGGCGACCGAGTGCCGCGCCCCCGGGGCGGGGGGTCAGCAGCCGCAGTCGCCCTCGACCGGCGCGGTCAGCGGGTCGGCGTCCCGGCGGGCGGGGCCCTGCCAGGTCTCGTAGGGGAAGCCCTCACGCGCCCAGTACTCGAAGCCGCCGAGCATCTCCTTCACCTGGTAGCCGAGGTCGGCGAGGGCGAGGGCGGCCCGGGTGGCGCCGTTGCAGCCGGGGCCCCAGCAGTACGTCACCACCGGCACGCTCGTGTCGAGGAGCTGTCCGGCCTGCTCGGGGATGAGCGCGGTCGGCAGGTGGACCGCACCGGGGATGTGGCCCTGGTCCCAGGACTCGGTGGAGCGGGAGTCGACCACGACGAACCCGGGGTCGCCGCCGGCGGCGAGCGCGGCGGCGACGTCGGAGACGTCGGCGTGGAAGGCGAGGCTCGCACGGAAGTAGGCGGCGGCCTCGGCGGGGGCGGCGGGGGCGACGCGCAGGACGGGGTTCCCGGAAGCGGTGTTGATCATGACGAAGAATCTACGGTCCGAGGGGCGCTCCCAGAAGGGGAGATCCCCGGGCTTTCCCTTGCCCGGCCGGGGATTCCCCTGCTATCCATCCGGGATGACCGTGTATTCCCCGGACGCCACCGACTGGCGCATCCTCGATGTCCTCCAGCGCGACGGACGGGCCAGCTACGCCGAGCTGGCGCGCGCCGTCTCCATGTCGCCGAGCGCCGTCACCGAACGCGTCCGGCGGCTGGAGGAGGCGGGCGTCATCCAGGGGTACGCGGCGGTGGTCGATCCGGAGCGGCTGGGCCTGCCGATCCTGGCGTTCGTGCGGCTGCGCTACCCGAACGGCAACTACAAGCCGTTCCACGAGCTGGTCGCGGCGACACCGGAGATCCTGGAGGCGCACCACGTCACGGGTGACGACTGCTTCGTCATCAAGGTCACCGCGCGGTCGATGTCCCACCTGGAGGAGGTCTCGGGGAGGATCGGCGCACTCGGCTCGGTGACCACCAGCGTGGTGTACTCGTCCCCGCTGCCCCGCCGACCGCTGGGCCGCTAGGCCGCCGCGCCGCCGCGCCGCCGCGCCGCCGGGGAGTGAACGGCCTCAGGCCACGCCCCGGTGCCGCAGCGACGACCCCGACCGGTCCTTGACCACCTCCAGCTGGGCGTGGATCCGGCGGCGCAGGTCGGGGACATGGCTGACGATGCCAACGCTGCGGTCCCGTTCCCGCAGGCTGTCGAGGACGTCCAGGACCTCGTCCAGGGTCTGGTCGTCCAGGCTGCCGAAGCCCTCGTCGATGAAGAGGGTGTCCAGCCTCACGCCGCCCGCCTCGTCGGTGACGACGTCGGCGAGGCCGAGGGCCAGGGCGAGGGAGGCGAAGAAGGTCTCGCCGCCGGACAGGGTGGCGGTGTCCCGTTCCCGGCCGGTCCAGGCGTCGACCACGTGCAGCCCGAGCCCGCTGCGCCCGCGCCCGGTGCGGTCGTCGGAGTGGACCAGCGTGTAGCGGCCGGACGACATGCGCTGGAGGCGGACGGTCGCGGCGGCGGCGACCTGTTCGAGCCGGGCCGCGAGGACGTACGACTCCAGGCGCATCCGGCGTTCGTTGTCGGCGGAGGTGCCCGCGGTGAGGGCGGCGAGCCGCGCCACCCGGTCGTACTCCTCGCGCAGCGGGCCGAGCCGGCGTACGGCGTCGGCGGCCCGGGCGGAGAGGCGGTCCAGCTCGGTGCAGCAGCGGGCGGCGGCGTCGCGCGCGGAGGCGGCCTCGCGCAGCCGGCGTTCCGCGGCGGCCGCCGCGCGCTCGGCCGCGGCCGGGTCGGCGGGCGGCTGCTGGGCGGCCGCGGCGGTGCCGGGCTCGGCGAGGACCGCGCGGACGGCGGCCTCCTCCTGCTGCCAGGCGTCGAGGCGGTGCTGCAGCTCGCGGTGGGCGGCGGGGTCCAGGAGGGCCGCCGCGGCGGCCTGGGGGGTGTCGAAACCGGCCCGGTAGGCGGCGTCGGCGAGCCGGGCGTCGGCGTCCTTCAGCCGCTGTGCGGCGTCCTCGGCGGCGCGCACGGCGTCGGCGGCGTCGGTGAGCCGGGCCGCCCGCCGCTCCAGCTGCTCCGCGCGTGCGGCCACACTGCCGGCGCCGCCCCGCGCCTGCTCCAGCTCGGCTTCGAGGGAGGCCTGTTCGCGCTCCAGGGTCTCCCGGCGGGTGAGCCGGGAGGCGGCCCGGACGGCGGCCTGCTGGCGGTCGGCGAGCCGCTGCTCGCGCTCCTGCTCGGCCCGCCGCAGCTCCTGCTGGGCGGCGTGCAGCGCGGAGGCCTCGCGGCGGGCGCGGGCGTACTCCTGCTCCAGGTGCTCCGCCTCGGCGGCGAGCCGGTCGGCGGGGGTGTCACCGGCCTCGGCGGTGGCGGCGGCGAGGGCCTCGCGGACCGCGCCGAGGCGCTGCTCGTCCTCGGAGTGCTCTTCCTCGGCCCGCCGGCAGGCGGCGAGGGCGCGGTCCTCGGTCTCGCGGTCGACGTGTCCGGCGACCTTGCGGGCGGGGGCGGGGTGGTCGGTGGCCCCGCAGACCGCGCAGGGCTCGCCGTCGGTGAGGTGGGCGGCCAGCTCGGCGGCGATGCCGTTCAGCCGCTGTTCCTTCAGGTCGAGCCAGTGGGTGCGGGCGTCGAGGGCGCGCTGCCGGGAGGCCTGTGCGCGCCGGCCGGCCTGGTCGAGGTCGGCGGCGAGGCGGTCCCGGGTGCGGGCCGCGTCGAGCCGCCGCCGCATGGGTTCGCGCTGGACGGCGAGCTGTTCGGCGCGGGTGGCGGCCTCCTGGGCGGAGTCGAGGCGGCCCTGGAGGGCCGCCCGGGTGGTGTCCCAGTCGGCGAGCCAGGCATCGGCCTCGCGCAGCACGTCGTCGTCGGCCCGTTCCTGGCGGTCGAGTCCGGCGCGTTCCCCGGCGAGTTCGGCGAGCCGCCGTTCGGCGCGCCGGGCCGCGTCCAGGCCGCCCAGTTCCTCGGCGGCGCGACGGGCGGCGGCGGCGAGTGAGCTCGCGTCGGCGTCGGCGTGGGCGTCCGGGAGCAGCGCACGCGCCCGTGCCTCGGCCGCCGCGGCCCGGCGGTGTTCCCTCTCGGTCTCCTCGCGCAGCTCCAGGGCGGGTGCGACCGCCTCCGCCTTGCGGGCCCGCTCCATGCGTTCCTGGTGCGCGCGGTGGGCGCCGGCCCGTTCCCGGAGGCGCTCGGCGCGCTGCCGGGCCTCGGCGAACCTGCCCTGCAGCCGGGCCAGTTCGCGTGTCTCCTCCAGGGCGCGGCGGGCCGCCGCGTGGGCGGACTCGGCGGCGGAGAGCCGGCAGTGGGCGACGGTGAGGCGTTCCCGGGCGGTGCTGCGGGCGACCGCGGCGGCGCCGAGGACGGCCTCGGCCAGGCCCGGGTCGCCGGGGGCCAGCTCGGGCAGCTCCATGGCGTCGCCGGCCTCCTGCTGCATGCGGTGGGCGTCGGCGAGCAGGGCCGTGTCGCCCTCGCGCACGCGTGCCTCGGTGGCGCGGCGGCGTTCGGCGAGGCGTTTCTCGACGTCGGCGAAGCGCTGGGTGTCGAAGAGGCGGCCGAGCAGCTTGCTCCGGGCCTCGGCGTCGGCGCGCAGGAAGCGGGCGAAGTCGCCCTGGGGCAGCAGGACGACCTGGCAGAACTGTTCGCGGCTCATGCCGAGCAGCTGCTCGACCTCGGTGCCGATCTCCTGGTGGGAGCGGCTGAGGTCCTTCCAGGCGCCGTCCCGGGCGTCGTACTCGCGCAGCCAGGTCTGGGCCTTGTCGACCGTCATGCCCGTGCCGCGCAGCTTGGGCCGCTCCCACGGGGGCTGCCGGGTGATCTCCAGCCGGCGTCCGGCGACGGTGAGTTCGAGGCGGACCTCGGTGCGGGTGCCCGGCCGGGCGTGGTCGCTGCGCAGGTTGATGCCCTGGCCGCTCTGCCGGGCGCCGGGGGCGGTGCCGTAGAGGGCGTAGGCGACAGCGTCCAGGACGGAGGTCTTGCCGGCGCCGGTGGGGCCGTGCAGCAGGAACAGTCCGGCGGCGGACAGCGCGTCGAAGTCGACGGTCTGGGCGCCGCCGAAGGGCCCGAAGGCGGTGATGTCGAGCCGGTGCAGCCTCACCGGGCCACCTCCCGCGCGGCGTGGTCGGCGCGCACGGCGTCGAACGCCTCGCGCAGCACGGCCGCCTCCCGCTCGTCGGGTGCGGCGCCGCGGACGTGGGCGACGAAGTCCTGGGCGATCTGCTGGTCGCTGCGTCCCGCGAGGCGCCGGGCGTACGACACCCCGGCCTCCTCGGGGGCGCGTTCGGGGGCGAAGACCAGGCTGAGGGTGTGCGGGAAGCGCTCGGTGAGCCGGGCCATGGGGTCGGCCGGGCGGACCGGGTCGGTGAGGGTGGCCTCGACCCAGGCGTCCTCGTGGCGGGTCAGCGCCGGGTCGGCGAGGAGGTCGTCCAGGGTGCCGCGGAGGCGGGCGAGCGGGCGGGGCACCGGGCAGTCGACGCGTTCGGCGGTGACCGAGCCGTCCGCGTCGAGGTCGACCAGCCACATGCTCTTGCGGTGGCCGGCCTCGGAGAACGAGTAGGCGAGCGGCGAGCCGGAGTAGCGCACGCGCTCGGTGAGGGTCTGGCAGCCGTGCAGATGTCCGAGCGCCACGTAGTCGACGCCGTCGAAGACCCCGGCCGGTACGGCGGCCACTCCCCCGACGGTGATGTCCCGCTCGCTGTCGCTGGCCTGGCCGCCGGTCACGAAGGCGTGGGCGAGGACGACGGAGCGCGTGCCCCGCGCGCGTGTGGCGAGGTCGGCGCGGACGCGGTCCATGGCGGCGCCGAGCACGGCCTCGTGACCGGCCCTGTCGACGCCGAACTCGTCCTTCACGAGGGCCGGTTCGAGGTACGGCAGGCCGTAGAAGGCGACCTCGCCGTGGGCGTCCCCGAGGATCACGGGGGTGCCGGCGGCGGAGGGCTCGGTGCGCAGGTGGATGCCCGCGCGGCCGATGAGCCCGGCGCCGACGCCGAGGCGGCGGGCCGAGTCGTGGTTGCCGGAGATCATCACCGTGGGCACGCCGAGGTCCGCGAGGCGGTGCAGGGCGGTGTCGAACAGCTCGACCGCGGCGAGCGGCGGCACCGCGCGGTCGTACACGTCGCCCGACACGACCACCGCGTCGACCTCGCGCTCACGCACGGTGGTGACGAGGTGACCGATGAACTCGGCCTGGGCCCCGAGCAGGTTCACCCGGTGGAAGGCCCGGCCGAGATGCCAGTCGGACGTGTGCAGCAGTCTCATGAGCCCCGAGACTAACGGCCGGGTCCGACATCACGGGCGGTTGCTCCGGTATCGCCGGTCATGACCGTTCTCATGCACGCCAGTTATGCCCGTATTGTGAGCTATCACCCACCCATAGAGCCCTGATGCGCCCGTCACACCTGCCGGGCGCTCCCCTTTGGGGGCAGGATGGGTCGTGTGAGCGGGGACACATACGGCGGGGAACGGATCGACTTCCGCAACGGGATATTCCGGGGCGAAACGATCGGGAAGAAGGTGGAGCATCACCACCACTACGGACCCATGCCGCAGGTAGAGGACGCACTGCCCCCGGCGGCCGCGGAGTTCACCGGGCGCGACGACGAACTCGGCTCACTGCTGGCGGCCCTGGCTCCGGACGACACGGCCCCTGTCACCCTGGTCCCTGTCACCGCGGTGGCCGGCCTCGGCGGCGTCGGCAAGACCGCCCTCGCCGTGCGGGCCGCCCACACGGCACGGGAACGCGGCTGGTTCCCGGGCGGCGCGCTGTTCGTCGACTGCCACGGCTACGACGAGAAACCCGCCGGGCCGGAACAGCTCCTGGAGGCCCTGCTGCGCGCCCTGGGCGTGGCGGCGGCGCATGTGCCGAGCACGCTGGACGAGCGCGCCGGGCTCTACCGCTCGGTCCTCGCCGAGCGGGCCCGCGCGAGCGGCCGGGTACTGATCGTGGTGGACAACGCCTCGCACCCCGCGCAGGTCAGACCCCTGCTGCCCGGCCACCCCGCGCACCGCGTGCTCGTCACCTCGCGTGACACCATGCCGCAGCTCGGCGCCCACCAGCTTCACCTGGACATCCTGCGGCCCGCGGTGGCGCGGGACGTCCTGCGTACGGCACTGCGCACGGCAGCCCCCGCCGACCCGCGCGTCCAGGACGAGCCCGACGCGACCGGGCGGCTGTGCGCGCTGTGCGGGCACCTACCGCTGGCGTTGCAGATCGCGGCCGCTCTGCTGATCTCCGATCCGGGCAAGCCGGTGGCGGAACTCGTGGCCGAGCTGGCTGGCTCCGCCACGGTCCTCGATCACCTGGACGACGGCGAACGCGGCGTACGGGCCGCCTTCGACCTGTCCTACCGCCGCCTCGGTCCGGAACCCGCGCGGCTGTTCCGCCTCCTGGCCCTCGCCCCGGGCCCGGAGACCAGCGACGAAGCACTCACCGTGCTGTCCGGAGCCGACAGCGTCCCACGGCGGGAGCTGAACGTCCTGATCCGCGCCCACCTGGTCGCACCCGGCAGTGTCCGGGGCTGCTGGACCCTGCACGACCTGGTGCGGGCCTACGCCCTGGACCGGGTGTCCCGGCAGGAGGCGCTGCGGATCGAGGGCACGCGCGCGCGTACCCGGCTCCTCGCCCACTACCGGCGACGGGCCGAGGCTGCGGACCGGTACCTGCAGAGCCGTTCCGGCCCGGCCCCGGCCTCGGAGTTCAGCGGGCCGCAGGACGCGCTGCGCTGGCTCGACCGCGAGCGCACCGGCCTGATCTCCGCCGCGCTGTGGGCGGCCGACCCCGTTCATGCCCGGAACGGACTGGGACTGGCGCTCAGCCTTTACGGGTATCTCCACCGGCGGCGATATTTCGACGACGCCGTGTCCGTCTACCGGTGCGCGGCGCAGGCGGCACTCGCCCTGCGCGACGAGCTCGGCGCGGGCAGGGCATGGAACGCCCTCGGTCTGGCACTGCGCAACAACCGCAGAATCGAGGAGTCCGTCACGGCGCACACCCGGGCCGTCGAGATCCACCGGGAGCGCGGCGACCGGCTCCAGGAAGGCAAGTCCTGGGACATGCTGGGAGTCTCCTTGACCGAAGCACGCAGGTTCGACGAGTCGGTCGCGGCTCACGAACACGCCCGTGAACTGGTGCGTGCGGTGGCGGACGGACGGCTCGTCGAGGCGTCGAGCTGGAACAACAGCGGCCGTGCCCTGTTCAAGCTGGGCCGGTTCGACGAGTCGGTCGTCGCGCTCACCCGGGCCTGCGAGATGTTCCGTTCGATCGGCGACCGGTCCCGTGAGGCCACCGCGACGAACAATCTGGGGCGCGCGTTCCGGGAGACCGGGCGGCTGGAGGAGGCGCTGGCCGCACACACCACCGCCCGGGCGGTTTTCCGGGAGCTGGGCGACCGGGAACGCCACGCCACGGCATGGAACGACTTCGGTGTCGCCCTGTCCGCGCTGGGCCGCTTCGACGAAGCGGTCGACGCGCACCTTCTCGCCGTGCGGGAGTACGAGGATCTGGCTGACCGGCATCGCCAGGCGATCGCGGCCAACGATCTCGGAGTCACGCTGCGGCGCGCGGGCCGCCACGACGAGGCTGTGGACGCACACCGCCAGGCCCTGCGCCTGTTCGGAGAGTTCGCCGACCGCTACGGCGAGGGCGAGACGCTGAAACTCCTCACGGCCGCCGGGCAGGGGGAAGAAGGACCGCTCGGAGAAGAGGGGAACCGATGACGCAGCCGTTGCCGCGCTTACGCCCCGCCCCTGGACCACGCATGGCGAGGTCGAGCTCGCTCGTCCTGCTCCAGCCGACCCCGCTGTGCAACCTCGACTGCCACTACTGCTACCTGCCCTCGCGAGGGCTCGCCCGCGTGATGTCCCGGGAGGTCGTCGACGCCGTCGCGGAGACGGTCGGCTCCTGGTCGCGGCACCACCCGGTGACCGTGCTGTGGCACGGCGGAGAGCCGCTCACCATGGGGGTGTCCCGGATGCGGGCGCTGCTCGACCGGTTTCCTCCGGGCCGCGAGCACCCCGTACGGCACGCCGTGCAGACCAATGCCTCGCTCATCGACGAGGCGTGGTGCCGGCTGTTCAGGGAGCGGCGGATCGAGGTCTCCGTCAGCGTCGACGGTCCCGGACCCGGCAGCGCCCGGGTGGACCGCGGCGGCCGTGACGCGACGGACCGCGCGCTGCGGGGGATCGGTCTGCTCAAGGACCACGGCATCGCCTTCGGCGCCATCGCCGTCGTGTCCGAACCGACCGCGCGCAAGGCGGCCGAACTGCATCAGTGGTTCACCGCCCTCGGCTGCCGCGTTCTGGGGGTGAACCTGGTGGAACGCAAGGGTGTGAACACCCGGACGGTCCACGACGACGAGAACGTCGCGGAGTTCTGGGCCGCGCTGGCCGCCCGCGGGCGCACCGACCGGCGCATGTCACTGCGCGACCTGGAGCACGCCTGGCGATACGTCAGGGCGGAGCTGGCCGGTGTGGCGGGGCGGTGGGCCGGCCTGCCTGCCGATCCGCTGCCCATGGTCACCTGGGACGGGCAGGTGGTGCCTCTCAGCCCGGACCTCGCCGGCTTCTCCTCGCCGGATCACGGCCGGTTCAGCGTCGGCGACGTGCGGGAGCTGGGGCTGGCCGGGTGCCTCGCCCGTGCCGAGGAGACCCCTTGGGTCGCCGAGGCGCTGGCCGGGGTCGACGCCTGTCGCGCCGCATGCGATCTGTTCGCCTACTGCCGAGGCGGACAGGCCGCCAACAAGTACTTCGAGACAGGTCGGCTGGACGCGACCGAGACCCTCTTCTGCCGCAACAGCAGGAGACTCCTGATGGAAGGACTGATGCGTGATGCGGAACGAGTCGCCGGGAAGGCCTGCGCGCGGCCCGCGGATTGAGGAACGCATCCGGTACCTGGGCAGCGACTTTCCCCTGCCGGACACCGGGGCTTGCGAGGACTGCGGCGACGCTCCGTGCACGCACCCCACGACGCTGTATCCGGGAGGCACCGAGGGCGATCCGTTCCTGACCCCCGTGACCCTCCACTCGGGCGACACCACCCCGGGCGGACCCGTTTCCCGGGCTCGCGCGGTGCCTCCTCAGACGTCCCCGTAGACCTCCCCGCCCAGCTCGAACCCCGCCGTTCCCGCGGTGGCGTCGGCGAGCCAGGCGCGGAAGGCGTCCACGTCTGCGTCCGGCAGGCCGATCTCGAGGGTGACGGCCTCGCCGTAGCGGACGTCCCGCACCGCGCGGCCGGTGGCGCGCAGGTCGTTCTGGACCTTGCCCGCGCGCTGGTGGTCGACGGTCACCGTGGCCAGCCGGAAGCGGCGCCGGGTGAGCGTGCCGAGCGCGTCCAGGGCCTCGCCGACCGAACCGCCGTAGGCGCGGATCAGTCCGCCGGCGCCGAGCTTGACGCCGCCGTAGTAGCGGGTGACGACGGCGACGACGTACCGCATGTCGCGGCGCAGCAGCATCTGCAGCATGGGCACGCCGGCGGTGCCGCCCGGTTCGCCGTCGTCGCTGGCCTTCTGCACCGAGGCGTCGGCGCCGATGACGTAGGCCCAGCAGTTGTGCGTGGCGTCGCCGTGCTCCTTGCGCACGGCGGCGATGAAGTCCTGGGCCTCCTGCTCGGTGGCGGCCGGGGCGAGGGCGCACAGGAAGCGGGAGCGGTTGATCTCGGTCTCGTGCACGCCCGCGCGGGCGACTGTGCGGTACTCGTCCTGCATCCCGCCAGCCTATGCGAGCGCCGGAAGCCCCCCGGTCAGCCCTTCTTCTTCCGCCCGCGCGGCACCGCGAAGGAGGTGAGCAGGGCGCCGCCCGGGGCGAGGTCCGGCCAGCCGGTGCCGTGCCAGGCGAGCACGGCGATCGCGGCGGTGGGGAACTTGGCGCGGACCCGGTCCAGCGTGTCGTCGAGGCCGTCCGCGGCCAGCGCCAGCACCAGCTCCTCCAGGCCCGGGTTGTGCCCGACCAGGAGCAGTGTCCGCACCTCGGCCGGCACCTCGCGCACCACCTCCAGCAGCTGCCGCACGCCCGCCGCGTACAGCCGCCGGTCATAGCGCACCGGCGGCGGGGTGGCCCACTCGGCGGAGGCCAGCTCCCAGGTGCGGCGGGCGCGTACGGCGGTGGAGCACAGGGCGAGGTCGGGCAGGGTGCCGGCGGCGAGGGCGCGGCCGGCGGCCGGGGCGTCGCGCAGCCCGCGCGGTGCGAGGGGCCTGGCGTGGTCCTCGACGCCCTCGGGCCAGGCGGACTTCGCGTGCCGCAGCACCACCAGCCGGCGCAGCGGACCGGTGCCCGCCGGCCGGTTCACGCCGGGCCCCCGAGGTCGCGCGCGAGGTCGAGGGCGAGCAGGCGGTCGGCGTAGGCGTACGTCTCGAAGCGGGCGCCGTCCGGGATGCCGGGCGCGCTCTCCACGTCGCGCAGGACACCGAGCACCGCGGGCAGGTCCAGGTCGTCCTCCCAGGCGGCGCGCAGCCGGTCCCGTACCTCGGCGGGCACCGGCCGCGAGGGCCGCCGGGCCCAGCCGGCGACGGCTCGCCGCCATCGGGCGAGGCTCCGCGCGGCGGCGTCCAGTACGGCCGGGTCCAGCCGCGCGGGCTCGCTCCGGGGGACGGTGAGCAGGGCGAGACGGAGGACGGAGGGGTCGGAGAGGAGCGGCGGGAGGGTGGAGGGGGGCGCGGGACCGTCGGTCCGGTCGGGGGCGACGCCGGCACCAGCACCAGCACCAGCACCAGCACCAAGGGTCTCCACCGTCTCCCCGCCGGCGCCCCGGTCGTCCGCCTCGCCCCGCCCGCGCCCCGCAACCCACTCCGCCGGGGCCACCGAGACCACCGGCCCCTCCCCGAGCAGGCCCTCGGCGCCCCGTTGGGCCACGTGGAGGACCTGGGCCTCGCCCAGCCCGGAGGCGAGGTCGCGGTCGTCCTCGAAGGGGCGGACGGCGAGGCGGGTGGCGGCGGTGCGCAGTTCCGGCTGGTCGCGGGGGGCGTTGAGGATCGTCCAGACCGGGGTGCCGCCCAGTTCCAGGGCGCGGACGAGCAGGTCGGCGGTGAGCAGCACGCGCAGACCCGTCGGGTCGAGGCCGGAGGCGTGGGCCTCGATGCGGGTCAGGCCGCGGCGGGCGGGCGCGGCGGGGACGGGCTCACCGGTTCTGGCGTCGAGGATGCGCAGCACGGGGCGAGCGTAGGCGGACCGGCGGCCGTATGCAGCGGCTTGCACCGATTCCGGACAGCGTGCCGGGTACGGCGGGAATCCGGACCCGCCGCGGCGATGTTGCCCGGACGCACTGTTCCCCGCAGCCCGAGGAGGCGGCCGATGTACGGCGACGAGGCGACTGTCCGCAGGATCCTGACCGAGCTGGGCGACACCTGGGCGGTGGTCGGCCTGTCCTCGAACCGGCGCCGGGCCGCCTACGGGGTGGCCGGGGTGCTGCAGCGGTTCGGCAAGCGGATCGTGCCGGTGCACCCGAAGGCCGAGACGGTGCACGGGGAGCGCGGCTACGCCTCCCTCGCGGACATCCCCTTCGACGTGGACGTGGTCGACGTCTTCGTGAACGGCGAGCTGGCCGGCGCGGTGGCGGACGAGGCCGTGGCGAAGGGCGCGCGGGCGGTGTGGTTCCAGTTGGGCGTCGTCGACGAGGCGGCGTACGAGCGGGCCCGGGCGGCGGGCCTGGAGATGGTCATGGACCGGTGCCCGGCGATCGAAATTCCCCTCCTGAACTAGCCGTCTCACTTTCTTCTCACAATTCACCGCTGAATATTGACATTCTGACCAGCCGTCTGAGCTGCGCGAAGGCTGTAACCAAGACAGCACTCACCGCTGTTCCCAAGGCAGACAAGATCCTGGGTCAAGTTTTGGAAAACAGTCTTTTGCAGACGTCGAATGCGTTCCTAGCCTGTGCCTCCTTGCTCGTTAATTCTGCGTTCACGAACTGAGAGGCCACTTGACATGGCGAAAGTCGACGCCTTGCCACAGGCCGCGACGGAGTCCGGCGGTCTGCGCCGCGACGTCGGACTGATCGGCCTGATGTGGGCCTCCGTGGGCTCCATCATCGGCTCCGGCTGGCTCTACGGCGCCGAGAAGGCGGTCGTCGTGGCCGGCCCGGCGGCGATCATCTCCTGGGTGATCGGCACGATCGCGATCGTGCTGCTGGCGCTCGTCCACGCCGAGCTGGGCGGCATGTTCCCGGTGGCGGGCGGCACGGCCCGCTACCCGCACTACGCGTTCGGCGGCCTGGCCGGCATGTCCTTCGGCTGGTTCGCCTGGCTGCAGGCCGCCACCGTGGCCCCGATCGAGGTCGAGGCCATGATCGGCTACGCCGGTCACTGGAAGTGGGCCCAGAGCCTGCAGCACACCGACGGAACCCTCACGACCAGCGGTTTCCTCACGGCCGTGGCCCTGATGGCGGTCTTCGTCGGCGTCAACTTCTTCGGCGTCCGGGCCCTGGCGCACACCAACAGCGCCGCCACCTGGTGGAAGATCGCCGTCCCGCTCGGGGCGATCTTCGTCATCGCGGTGGGCAACTTCCACGCGAGCAACTTCACCTCGGAGGGCTTCGCGCCGTTCGGCGCCAAGGGCGTCCTCGGTGCCATCAGCTCCAGCGGCATCATCTTCGCGCTGCTCGGCTTCGAGCAGGCGATCCAGCTGGCGGGCGAGAGCCGCAACCCGAAGCGCGACCTGCCGCGGGCGACCCTCGGCTCGGTGGCGATCGGCGCCGTGATCTACATCCTGCTGCAGGTCGTGTTCATCGCCGCGCTGCCGCACGCCTCCTTCGCCCACGGCTGGGCCAAGCTGGACTTCGCCGGTATCAGCGGCCCCTGGGCGGGCCTGGCGACCCTCGTGGGTCTGGGCTGGCTGGGCTGGGTGCTCTACGTGGACGCGATCATCTCCCCCGGCGGCACCGGCCTGATCTACACCACCGCGACCTCGCGCGTCTCCTTCGGCCTGGCCAAGAACGGCTACGCGCCGAAGGCCTTCGCGAAGACCGACAAGCGCGGTGTGCCGTGGTTCGGCCTGCTGATGTCGTTCGTCACCGGTGTGGTCTGCTTCCTGCCGTTCCCGAGCTGGCAGGAGCTGGTCGGCTTCATCACCTCGGCGAGCGTGCTGATGTACGCGGGCGCGCCGCTGGCCTACGGCGTGTTCGCCGACCGGCTGCCGCACTTCGAGCGCCCCTACCGGCTGCCCGGCGGCAAGTTCATCTCGCCGCTGTCGTTCGTGGTCGCCAACCTGATCATCTACTGGGCCGGCTGGGACACCCTGTGGCGGCTGGGCTTCGCGATCCTGCTCGGCTACGTGCTGCTGGGCTCCTACGCCTGGTACGCCACCAGCAAGCGGCTGCCCGGCGCGCCCCGGCTGGACTTCAGGGCCGCGCAGTGGCTGCCCGCCTATCTGGCCGGTCTCGGTGCGATCTCCTGGCTGGGCGGCTTCGGCGGCCGGGGCACCATCCCGCTGTGGTGGGACATCCTGGTCGTCGCGGCGTTCTCCCTGGTCATCTACTACTGGGCCAAGGCCACCGCGTCGCAGCCCGAGGCGATCGAGCGGAGCATCGACGAGGTCGTGGTCACGGACGCGCCCGCGCACTGACCCCGCCCCTCCCGCACCCCGGTGTCCCGTCGGCTCGTCTGACGGGACACCGTCATAATGCTCGCGTGACGTCTCCCTCCCCCCACCCCCACTCCCCTGCCGCCACCCGCTTCCCGGTCGTCGTCGTGGGCGCCGGACCGGCCGGACTGACCGTCGGGAACATCCTGCGGGCCGCCGGTGTCGACTGCCTGGTCCTGGAGACCGAGAGCAGGGCGTTCATCGAACAGCGGCCCCGCGCCGGCGTCATCGAGGAGTGGGTCGTACGCGGCCTGGAGCGACGCGGCCTGGCCGCCGGCCTGTCGGCGCGCGCGGAGCGGCACTCCGCGTGCGAGTTCCGCTTCGACGGCCGCGGTCACCGCTTCGCCTACGCGGAGCTGACGGGACGTCACCACTGGGTCTATCCGCAGCCGCTGCTCGTGACCGACCTGGTGCGCGAGTACGCCGACGTGCGCGGCGGACAGATCCGCTTCGGCGTGCGGGACGTACGGCTGCACGACCTGGACTCGGACCGGCCCGCCGTCTCCTACACCGACCCGGACAGCGGCGAACGGCAGCTGGTGCACTGCGCGTTCGTCGCCGGCTGCGACGGGGCCCGGGGAGCGAGCCGGGCCGCGCTGCCCGCGCGGACGCGGATCTCCCGGCACGACTACGGCATCGGCTGGCTGGCGCTGCTGGCCGAGGCACCGCCGTCCGCCGACTGCGTGCTGTTCGGGATGCACGCGGACGGGTTCGCCGGGCACATGCCCCGCAGTCCCCGGATGACCCGCTACTACCTCCAGTGCCCGCCCGGCGACGACCCGGGCGCCTGGTCGGACGAGCGCGTCTGGGACGAGTTGCAGCGGCGTCTCGGCGCGGCGGACCGCCCTCCGCTGACGGAGGGGCGGCTGCTGGAGAAGCGGGTGCTGGACATGCACAACTACGTCGTCGAACCCATGGTGTCCGGCCGTCTCTTCCTGGCCGGCGACGCCGCGCACCTCGTGGCGCCGATCGCCGCGAAGGGCATGAACCTGGCGCTGAACGACGCGTTCCTGCTCGGTGACGCGCTGGTCGCGCAGCTGACGACGGGCGACTCCTCGGGCCTGGACGGCTACTCGGACGCCTGCCTGCGCCGGGTGTGGGACTACCAGGAGTTCTCGCAGTGGCTCTCGGAGATCTACCACGGCGCCTCCTGCGGCGACCCCTACCGGGCCGGAACCACGCTGGCCCGCCTGCGCCGGCTGTTCACCTCGCCCGCGGCGGCGGCCGCCTTCGCCGAGCAGTACCTGGGCACGGCCGGCGCGTTCTGACCCGTCTAGCGCGCCGGCCGGCCGTCGGCGAGGCGATGGTCCGCCGTCTTCAGGGCCTCCTCCACCAGCCGCCGCAGATGCCCGTGGCGCAGTGAGTAGACGACCCGGCGGCCCTCCTTGCGGGTGTCCACCAGGCCGGCCAGCCGCAGCCGGGCCAGGTGCTGGCTGACGGCCGGGCGGGCGGCTCCGCACGCCTCGGTGAGGGTGGTGACGTCGGCCTCGCCGGCGGTCAGGGTGTGCAGCAGGGCGAGCCGGGTGCGGTCGCCGAGCAGGGCGAGGAGGTCGGCGGCGAGCGCGAAGTGCTCCTCGCCCGGGCTGCGCTCGTGCGCATGGTGCGCAGGTGACAGGTGCATGCGTGCGCTCATACGCACATAATGGCTCCGTGGGCGCCGAGCGTCCACTCCCGCACACCGGAAGGGGACCGACGTGAGCGACCGGCACCACCACCCCCACGCACATCCGCGCCACTCCGCCGGCCTGCGGCACCGACTGGCCCACCTGCTCACCCCGCACTCCCACGAGACCGCCGGGAAAGTCGACCCGGCCCTGGAGTCCTCGGCGCGCGGCATGCGCGCGCTGTGGGTGTCGCTGGCGGTGCTGGGGGCGACGGCGCTGGCGCAGGCGGCCGTGGTGGCCCTCTCCGGGTCGGTGGCGCTGCTCGGCGACACGGTGCACAACGCGGCGGACGCGCTGACCGCCGTCCCCCTCGGCATCGCCTTCGTGCTGGGCCGGCGGGCGGCGACCCGGCGGTTCACCTACGGGTACGGCCGGGCCGAGGACCTCGCCGGTCTGGTGATCGTGCTGACCATCGCGGCCTCCGCGGCCTTCGCCGCCTGGGCGGCCCTCGGCCGGCTGCTGGAACCGCGCCCGGTGACGCAGGTGCCTGCGGTGGCGCTGGCGGCGCTGCTCGGTTTCGCCGGGAACGAGTGGGTGGCCCGGTACCGGATCCGGGTGGGCCGGGAGATCGGCTCCGCCGCGCTGGTCGCCGACGGCCTGCACGCCCGCACCGACGGCTACGCCTCGCTGGCGGTGCTCCTCGGCGCGGGCGGCTCGGCGCTGGGCTGGGACCTGGCCGATCCGGTCGTCGGCCTGGTGATCACGGCCGCGATCGCGCTGGTCCTGCGGGACGTGGCCCGGGAGGTGTTCCGGCGGATCCTGGACGCCGTCGACCCGGCCCTGGTGGACCGGGCCGAGCACGCGGTACGCGCGGTGCGGGGGGTCCGGGAGGTGGGCGAGCTGCGGCTGCGCTGGATCGGACACCGGCTGCGTGCCGAACTGACGGTGGTGGTGGACGGCGGGGCGACGCTGCGCCAGGCCCACGCCATCGCCGTCGAGGCGGAACACGCCCTGCTCCACGCCGTACCCCGCCTGACCGCGGCCCTGGTCCACGCGGACCCGGCACCGGCCCCGGGAGAGGCGGACCCCCATCTGACGCTGGCCCACCACGCGGTGGGGTGACAGCGACCGGGGCACGCCGCGGCGCGCGGCCGAACGGGACCGGACGACCGACGGGGCGGGGCGGGGCGGGTCAGGCGGGCACGCCCAGGCCCTCCACGACCACCGCGCCGAGGAGTTCGGTGAGGGCCTTGCCGGGGACCAGGAGTTTGCCGCGGCGGCGGCCGCTGCCGACCAGGACGTAGGGGAGGTCCACGACGGCCGGGTCCAGCAGGACCGGCCATGCGGTGGGCAGGCCGATCGGGGTGATGCCGCCGTACTCCATGCCGGTCTCGCCGGTCGCCGTCTCCATCGAGGCGAACGAGGCCTTGCGGGCGCCCAGTTGACGGCGGACGACCCCGTTGACGTCGACCCGGGCGGCGGACGGCACCACGCACGCGGCCAGGGTGGTCTCACCGGCCCGCTTGCCCGCGACCACCACGCAGTTCGCCGACTGCTCCAGCAGGTCCCGGCCGTAGTGCTCCACGAAGACGGCCGTGTCGGCCCACTGCGGCTCGGTGTCGACGTACAGGATCCGGTCGGCGGGGACCGTGCCCCGCCAGTCGCGCAGGGCGTCGGCGACCGGAGCGGTCAGTTCGTCCAGGCAGTCCGGGGCGGGGGTCGCGGTGTCGAAGTCTCCGATGGGTGCGCGCATGGCCGCACGCTAGCAAGGCGTGCCCGCCCGTCGCGGCCGAGTCTCAGGGTACGGGCGGGACGGAGACGGCCATGATCATCTCCATCGGCTCCTCGCCCTGGTTGCCGTACCGGTGCGGGACGTTGGCCTCGAAGGAGACGCTCGCGCCCGCCGGGACGCGGTACTCCTCACCCTCGACGGTGAGGGTCAGCTCGCCCGCGGTGACGTGGACCAGCTCGACCGTGCCGGAGGGGTGCGGTTCGGAGGGGCTGGTCTCCCCCGGCATCAGCCGCCAGTCCCACATCTCCAGCGGGCCGGGCGCCTCCGTGCCGGCGAGCAGCCGGTTGTAGCTGCCGGCCTCGGTGTGCCAGAGCCGTACGGCGCGGTCGGCGGGGACCACGCGGACCTTCGGCCCCTGCTCGTAGTCGAGGAGCGTGGTGATGCTGACGCCGAGCGCGTCGCCGATCTTGACGACGGTGCCGATGCTGGGGTTGGTGCGCGCCTGCTCGATCTGGATGAGCATGCCGCGGCTGACGCCCGCCCGGGCGGCGAGCACGTCGAGCGTGAAGCCGCGCACCGAGCGCCAGTGCCTGACGTTGCGCGCCAGGGACTGGGTCAGGAGGTCGAGGTCCGACACGTTGTGTCCAATATCCGGGAAGGTCAATATTCTGGATGGCGTAGTACATCTCACTGAACTACGGTTCGGTGCACCCGAGTGTCCACCGAACTGTACTGCGAGGCCGGCCGTGACAGCATTCTTCGCCCTGACCACCAGCCTGCTCTGGGGGCTGGCCGACTTCGGCGGCGGACTGCTGACCCGGCGCACCCCCGCGCTGACCGTGGTGGTCGTCTCGCAGGCCGTCGCGGCGGCCGTCCTGGGCGTGATCGTGCCGGCCACCGGCGGCTGGAGCGAGGCCGGGCCCCGGCTGTGGTTCGCCTTCGCCGCGGGCGTGGTCGGACCGGTGGCCCTGCTCTCCTTCTACCAGGCCCTCGCCCTCGGCCCCATGGGAGTCGTCTCGCCCCTCGCCACCCTCAGCGTCGCCGTGCCGGTCGGCGTCGGTCTCGTCCTCGGCGAGCGGCCCGGGCTGCTCCAGGTCGCCGGGATCGCCGTCGCCGTCACGGGGGTCGTCCTCGCCGGCGGCCCCCAGCTCAGGGGCGCGGCCGTGCAGCGGCGGGCGGTCCTGCTCACCCTGGTCGCGGCGCTCGGCTTCGGCACGGTGTTCGCGCTGATCGCGGAGGCCTCGACCGACGTCACCGGTCTGTTCCTCGCCCTCTTCGTGCAGCGGCTGACGAACATCGCGGTGGGCGGGGCCGCGCTCGCCGTCTCCGTCCGGCGCGGTCGAGCCGCCCTGCCGGAGGGCGGCTTCCCCTGGACCTCGCTGCCCGCGCTGGCCTTCGTGGGGCTGGCCGACGTGGCCGCGAACGGCACCTACGCGATCGCCGCCCGGAGCGGCCCGGTCACCGTCGCGGCGGTGCTCGCCTCGCTGTATCCGGTGGTCACCGCGCTCGCCGCCCGCGGCTTCCTCAGCGAACGGCTCCGCGCGATCCAGGCGGCGGGGGCCGGTCTCGCCCTGCTGGGCACGCTGCTGCTGGCGACCGGCTGAGCCGGCCGGACCGGCCCGCGGTCAGCCCTCCGGCTCCAGCGCGGCCAGCCGCGCCACCGCCTCCTCGTCCAGGTCCGCCAGCGCCCGCAGCTGCCCCGGCGTCATGCCGTCCGGTATCGGCACCGGGGCGGGCGTCCGCAGCGGCGGCTGCCAGCCGTCCTCGGGTGTCCAGCGCCGTACGACCCTGGCGGGCGCCCCCGCCACCACCGCGTGGTCGGGCACCGTGCCCCGGACCACCGCACCGGCCGCCACGACCACGTTCCGGCCGATCCGCGCGCCCGGCAGGATCACCGCGCCGGTGCCGATCCAGCAGCCCGGGCCGATCTCGACCGGCTCCATCCGCGGCCACTGCCGGCCGATGGGCTCGTGCGGGTCGTCGTAGGAGTGGTTGGTGGAGGTGACGTAGACGTACGGGCCGAAGTAGCAGTCGCTGCCGATGGTGACCGCCGTGTCCGCGATGACATGGCTGCCGCGGCCGAGGACCACGCCGTCGCCGATGCGCAGGATCGGGTCCGGGCCGAGGTCCAGGTCGGGCATCAGGCCGGCGGTGAGGGTGACCTGCTCGGCGATGATGCAGCAGGAACCGATCCGGATCCAGGGTTCGCCGAAGATCGTGCCGAGCGGGAAGGCCAGGCGGGTGGCTTCGCCGAGCGCGCCGAAGCGGTACCCCGCCGGGTGCTCGGCCGTGACGGAGCCGCTGCGCTGCACCCAGGACCAGGCCGCGTGGACGGCTCGCTGGGCCAGACCCCGCCGCCAGGATGAGAACGTGTTCTTGCGCTTCGGCACGGGGTCACGTTACTCACCGGTTGCCTCCCGCGCAGAGGGCGGGCTGCTGTGATCTTTGCCCCACCCGGTGTCGTACCGTGCCGTGTACTGCCGACACGAGGAGACGGTGATGACGCAGCAGGCGCTGGTCGTGGGTATCGGGGGCAAGGAGCCGCGGATCGATCCGGAGGCGTTCGTGGCGCCCACGGCGTCCGTGATCGGGGACGTCACGCTGCACGCGGGGGCCAGCGTCTGGTACGGGGCCGTCCTGCGCGGGGACGTCGAGCGGATCACCGTGGGCGCGCAGGCGAACGTGCAGGACAACGTCACCCTGCACGCCGATCCCGGCTTCCCGGTGACCGTCGGGGAGCGGGTGTCCGTCGGGCACAACGCGGTGGTGCACGGGGCGACCGTGGAGGACGACTGCCTCATCGGGATGGGGGCGACCGTGCTGAACGGGGCGGTGATCGGGGCCGGGTCCCTGGTCGCGGCCCAGGCCCTGGTACCGCAGGGGATGGTGGTGCCGCCGGGGTCGCTGGTGGCGGGGGTGCCGGCCCGGGTGAAGCGGCCGCTCTCCGAGGAGGAACGGGAAGGGGTCACCCTCAACGGCACCTTGTACGCCGAGTTGGGCAAGGCGCACAAGGAGGTGCACCAGTAGGAGCGTCGCGGGGGTCGGTCAGTCCCCCGCGTTCACCGGCTCCGCTTCCCGCTCGGCCGGCTGGGCCTTCTTCGCCTTGCGCTTCAGGACCAGCATCGAGGCCAGGCCGATGAGGACCGCCGCGGCCAGCCCCACGTAGGAGAAGCGCTTCAGCCAGTCCTCGGCGACGATGCCGACGTAGTAGATGACGGCCGTGGTGCCGCCGGCCCAGCAGATGCCGCCGAGGACGTTGGCGGTCAGGAACTTCCAGTACGGCATGTGGAGGACACCCGCGAGGGGGCCGGCGAAGATGCGCAGCAGGGCGACGAAACGGCCGAAGAAGACCGCCCACATGCCCCACTTCTCGAAGGACCGCTCGGCGGTCGCCACATGTCCGGCGCTGAAGTGGCGCGGGAACTTCCTGCCGAGCCAGGCCAGCAGCGGGCGTCCGCCCTTGCGGCCGATGGCGTATCCGATGGAGTCGCCGATCACCGCGCCCGCGGTCGCGCAGGCGCCCAGGACGACCGGGTTGACGCCCGTGTGCTGGGAGGACATCAGCGCCGCGGAGACCAGGATGATCTCCCCCGGCAGCGGGATGCCCAGGCTCTCCAGACCGATCACCAGGGCCACCACGGCGTACACGGCGGCCGCCGGCACCGAGTCGAGCCAATCCTGGACGTGCACCGCCGGTTCCTCCCCAGTCGCTGTGCTGCTCTCCGGCTTCCCGGGCCGCCGCATGTAAAGCGCGCCCCAAGGGAAGGCTACCTGGTCGGCGCCGAACGGCCGCCCGCCCGCGCCCGCACCGGCGGCACCGTCCCGCCCTCGCCCCTTACGATTCCGGCCATCCCGGTGTCACGCGGGAGGGGAAGGCTCTCCGCGGTTCCGCCCGCCCGCCTCCCCCAGGCCCCCAGCGTGGGGCCCGCCGCGGAAGGACGACGTCCCCGTGTCCCCACTGCCCCCGCTCTCCCCGGCGTCCCCCTCCGGCTCCCCGCCCTCCCCGGTGTGCCCCTCCGTCTCCCCGCCCTCCCCGTCGCTCACCGGCCCGCGGCCCGCGTGCGCCCGGGCGGCGACCCGCCCGGTGTCCCGCCGGGCGGCCCGGCCGGTGCGGCTGGCCCTGTGCCTGGCGCCCCTCCTGCTCGCCGCCTGCTGGGCCGTGGCCAACCGGCCCGTGCTGGACGAAGGGGTGCGGCGGCTGGTCGCGGCCGACCCCTGGTGGCTGCTGGCCGGAGCCGGTTTCACCTGCCTGACCTGGGTGGCCGCCTCCTGTGCCCGGCAGGGCGCGCTGCCCGATCCGCTGCCGCCGGGACTGCTGCTCGCCTCCCAGTTCGCCGCGGGCGCCGCCAACCACGTCGCTCCCGGCGGGCTCGGCGCCCACGCCGTCACCCTGCGCTTCCTGCGCGGCCGGGGCGTGCCGCTGGAGCGGGCGACCGCCTCGATCGGGTTGTACTCGCTGGCCCGGTCCTCGGCGAAGACGCTGGTGCTGCTGGCGTTCCTCGCCGCGTCGCCGGACTGGCGGCGCCTGCGGGACCTGGTACCGGACGGGCGGCTGCTGCTGCCGCTCGCCGCCGTCGCGGCCGGGGCGGTCACGGTGGCGGGGGTGCTGCTCACGGTCGTACGACCGCTGCGGCGGCCGGTGGCCGGGCTGCTGCGCTCCGCCCTCGCCGACGCGCGGGTGGTGCACCGCCGGCCCCGCCGGGTGCTGGCCCTGTGGGGCGGGGCGGTCGCGATGCCGCTGGTGCAGGCGGGCGCCCTGGCCTGTGTGGGGGCCTCGCTCGGGCTGGGGCTGCCCTGGCAGCAGGTCGTGCTCGCCCACCTGGCGGCGGGCACGGCGGTCGGGGCGGTGCCCGCGCCGGGCGGGCTCGCGGTCGACGCGGCGCTGGTGTGGACCCTGGTCGCCTTCGGCTCCTCGGCGACGGCGGCCACCGCGACCGTCATCGGGTACCGGGTGCTGCTCGACTGGCTGCCGCTGGTGCCGGGGGCGGTGGTGCTGTCGGCGCTGATCCGGGCGAGGGTGCTGTGACGCCTTCGGGGGCGCCGAGGGGTCAGGTCCGGCGAGCCACCAGGCGGTAGGCGTTGGACAGGCCCAGGCGGTGGGACAGGGGGCGGATCACCAGGCGGTCGACGAGCGTGGCGGCCAGGAGCCCGGGGACGCCGGCCAGGAGGAGCGCGGTGCGGGCGGCGCGGCGCAGGGGGCCGGGGGGTTCGGGGAGCCAGGGTGCGTCCTCGCGCGGGGCGGTGTGGTCGAGCGCCAGCCAGACGGCGGCCAGCAGGTCCACCGGGTCGTGGGGCTCGGCGTGCTGTTCCGCCACCACCGTGAATCCGAGGTCGGTGAGCCGGCGGCGCAGGTTGGCGACCGGCATCAGGTGCAGGTGCTGCGGCTGGAGCCAGGGCAGCCACCAGCGGCCGAGGAGCCGGGCGTAGCGGCTCTCCGGGTCCGGCACCTCGACGAGGAGGTGGCCGCCGGGGCGGACGACCTGGCGGGCGGCGCGCAGTTCGCGGTCGGGGTCGGTGCTGTGCTCCAGGTAGTGGAACATGCTCACCACGTCGTAGCGGGCGGCGAGTTCGGGGGCCAGGTCGGGGAGGGCGCCGCGGTGGGCGTGGTCCACGCGGCCCTCGCGGGCGGCGATGTCGACGCCGTCGGTGAAGTCCAGCCCGTCGAACGACGTGTCCGGCAGGACGGTGCGGGCCGCCGCGCAGAAGTGGCCGTGGCCGGTGCCGACGTCCAGCCAGGTCTTCGGGGCGGGGTCGTACGGCAGCATGGCCTCGGCCCGGCCCCGGTACATCGCGCCGCGCCCGCCGAAGGTGCCGCTCATCCGCTGCTCGCCGAGGCCGTCGTAGAAGTCCCGGTAGTAGAACTCCAGCCCCTCGGCGGTCAGCCGGGGGTTCTGGAAGACGTGGCCGCAGTCGGCGCAGCGGTCCAGGGTGAAGCGGCCGGGCTTGTGCTGGAGCAGGTCGGTGGTGTGCAGGCGGGGGGTGAGGCGGGTGGACGCGCACCAGGGGCAGGTGGTGCGCCGGGGGGCGAGGAAGCGGTCGGTGCCGGCGTCCAGGTCGGCCCGGTAGGCGGGGCGCAGGGCGGCGACGCGGGCCGCCCTGTCACCGGGACCCTGCTGACGGGCGTCTGTCATCGGCTCTCCCCTGCCAGTCGTTCGAGGTGGGCCGCCGCGGCCGGGGCGCCGCCCGCCGCGCGGAACGCGGCGCTGATCCGGGCGGCGGCGGCCCGGTGGGCGGGGTCGTGCAGGACGGTGTCGAGGGCGTCGCCCAGGCGGGCCGCGGTGACCCGGCCGAAGCGGACCCGGACGCCGGCGCCGGAGTCCACGACCTGTCCCGCCACCACCGGCTGGTCGTCCCGGATGGGCGCGACGACCAGCGGGACGCCGTGCCACAGGGCCTCGCACACGGTGTTGTGCCCGGCGTGGCAGACCACGGCGTCCATCCGCTCCAGCAGCGCGAGCTGGGGCACGGACGGCAGGAGCAGGACGTCCTTGTCGTCCGGCGCCGCGGACAGGGTGCCGGCCGGGTCGGCGATCACCGCCTGGATCCGGCCGGCGCGGTCCCGCAGCGCGGCCAGGGCCTCGGCGAGGAACCGGGCGCCGGCGTCCGCGTTGGCCGTGCCGAGGGTCACCAGGACCTTGGCCCGGCGGTGGTCCAGCCGTTCCCAGGGGAAGTCCGGTCCGGCCGGGCGGCCGGTGAGCGACGGGCCGACGTAGTGGATGTGCCGGGCCGACGGCGCCCGGGGACCGATGAGTTCGGGGGCGCTGAACACCAGCAGCAGGTGGGGTGAGGAGCGCGGGTCGGCGGTGCCGGACGGGTCGCCGATCCGGGTGCGCAGCCCGGCCAGGCGCTCGCGGAGCCAGGCGGCGACCTTGGGCAGGCCGTCGTAGGCGCCGCTGAACTCGGCGGACGTGGTCGCCGAGGTGGCCCAGGGCAGTCCGAGACGCTCGGCCACCAGGGCGCCGGCGAAGGCCTGCTGGTCGGCGACGACCGCATCGGGGCGGAACGCGGCGACGGCCGCGGCGACCCCCGGTGCCATCGCGTCGGCGAGCGGCAGCAGGTACCACTCCCACAGGAACCGCAGCGCCTCCGCGCCCCGCAGCCCGGGCGGCCGTACGGCACCCGGGGCACCCGGCACCGGTCCCGCGCAGTCGAACACGACGGCGTCCGCGCCCGCGAGCCGCCGTACCAGCGCCGGGTCGGCACACGCCCAGGCGACCCGGTGGCCGTGCGCCGAGAGCCGGGCGGCGACGCCGACGGCGGGGTTGATGTGCCCGGTCAGCGGCGGCACGACGAAGAGGAAGCCGCTCACCGGACACCCGCCCCCGCGCCGACCAGGTCCAGGATGTGCCCGCCGACGGTGCCGGGCGCCTCGACCAGGACGGAGTGCTCGTGCCCGGGCAGGACGACCGCCCGGAAGTCCGTCAGCAGCCGCCGCTGCTCCGGCACCAGATCCGCCAGGTCGGAGTCGCCCCCGTACACACCGAGGACCGGGCAGCGCACGGCCCTGATCTGGGCCTCGGTGAGGACCCGGCTGGCGGGGATGTCCCGGCCGAGGGTGGTCTCGCGGGCCAGCCGGGCCGCGCCCCGGGCGAGACGGGCGGTGTTGTGGCCGCGATGGGCGGTGATCCAGGCGAGCGCGTCCCGCTCGTTGTGCGCGAGTTCGGTGGTCACCCGGCGCAGGATGCGGCCGAGTTTCGCGGCCCAGGCGGCCGTCGCCGGCTCGGACTCGATCAGGGTCAGGCTGGCCACGCGGCCTGGGTGGCGGGCCGCGTAGCCGAAGGCGATGGTGCCGCCGTAGGAGTTGCCGACCAGGTGCACGGGCCCGGTGACGGCCAGCCGGGCGAGCAGGGCCTCCAGGTCCGCGATGTTGTGGTCGAGGGTGTAGCCGTGCGGCGGGCGCTCGCTGCGGCCGTGGCCGCGCAGGTCGTACATGACGACGTCGAGTCCGGCCGCCGCGAAGGCGGGGGCGACGGTGAAGTAGTAGCTGGCCAGGCTGTCGGTGAGCAGTCCGTGCACGAGGACGACGGTGGCGTGCGGGGCGCGGCCGTCCGTGGGGCCGGTGCGCTGGACGTGCAGCCGGATGCCGCCGGCGTCGACCATGGCCATGGCTCAGCCCGCCTGGGTGGTCTTCAGGCTCCACACCACGTGCTCCACGAGCCGGCCGACGGTCAGGTCGACGATCTCGTCGAAGTCCATGCCGGCCAGGAACTCGGCGAGGTTGACCCGCTGTCCGTACCGCTCCTCCAGCAGACCGGCCAGGGTGACCAGGTCGATGCTCTCCAGCTCCAGGTCGCGGTTGAAGGTGGTGGACATGCCGATCGCCACGTCGTCGTCGCCGTACTCCGCGAGGACCGTGCGCAGCATGTCGCCGACCTCGGCGAGCACGGTGTCGGCGGTGGGCTGCGCCGGGGCCGGCGGGGTGGGGTTCATCGGGAGTACTCCTCGGCTGCGGGGTCGGGGGGTGCGGCGACGGTTCCGGGGCCGGTCGTCCAGGCCACCACGTAGGCGCGCTCCGGCAGGCTCGGCGGGTTGGCCACGGATGCGCAGTGCACGGTGTAGGCGCGTTCCAGGCGGCCGGAGACGAGGAGCCGGCCGCCGTCGGGGTCGGCCTCCAGTACGGCGAAGTCCCGGGGGCGGCCGCCGAATCCGACGCCCTCGGCCTTGGCGACGGCCTCCTTGGCGGCCCAGAACCGCGTGAACCACACGGCCCGCGGGGTGTCGCCGTCCGCGCACCGGGCGTGCAGGAGCCGCAGTTCGGACAGGCCGAGCGCGGTGCTCAGGGTGGCCGGGCCGCGGTCGGCGACCTCCTCGATGTCGATGCCCGGGCCGGGCTGCGGGCGGTGCGGCCGGACGATGGCCACCGCCGCCTCGGCCCGGTGGGCGAGCGAGACGTCCAGCGGGGGCAGTTCGCGGCCGTGGATCCCGGTGGCGTACGGGCGGCCGAGTCCGTCGTTGCCGACCCGGATCTCCGCCGGGAAGACCGGTCCTTCGCCGTGCTGCCAGAGCCAGTGCCGTACGGCGTCCTTGACCGCGATCCGGCCGAGCAGCCACTGCCGGCGCCCACGCGGCGGGCGGGCCGCGTACGCCTCGCGCTCCGCGCTCCCCAGCGCGTTGCGCATGATCAGCTCGCGGGAGGCGAGGTCCGGCCACCGCTCGTGCACCAGCGCCCAGCCGCCGGGAAGGGCCGTGGACAGGGTGTGGCGGTCGGGGAAGCGTTCGACGGGCCGGGTGGTGGGGTCGTTGTCGAAGCGGCGGTCCTGCCAGCCGGTCAGCCGGGCCCACACCCGGCCGCCGACGGTCAGCTCCGCGTCCGCCTCCAGCACGGTGTCCGTGAGGGAGGTGATCCGCAGCAGGCAGCGCACCTCGGTGCCGGGTTCCGGGTGCGGTCCGTGGAACCGCACCTCTCCCAGCCGCACCGGGAAGACGACCGTCCGCTCGGTGCGGGTCGCCATGATCCAGTAGCCGAGCAGCTGGCCCACGTTGTCGAGCAGGGCGCCGGGGGCCGCGGGCGCGGTGATCACCCCGCGGATGTGCCGCTCACCGAGGGCGGTCAGCTCGGTCAGGCCCTGGAACCGCGGGCCGTGGAACATCCACCGGTCGCGGTAGAGCTGGGCGGCGGTGTGCTCGGGGAGGCGTTCGGGCGTGTCCGGGAGGGGACCGGGCGGGGGCGGTGCGGGGTGGTGCGGGGCGAGTTCGACCACGGCGCGGGCGGTGGACCCGAAGGTGACCGTGACCCGGTCCGGACGGCCCGGTTCCGGGGTGACGGTGACGGGGACGTCGACGGGGGGTACGGCGGTGAGCCACCGGTCGAACCGGGCCCCGAGCACGGCGACGGCACGCAGACCGGGAGCCGCCCGCTCCGCCGCGTCCGTCATGTGCCGGACGATCGTGGTGGCGGGCACCACCGGCCAGCGGTCCTCCAGGTCGGGCCAGCCGGGGCGTTGCGGGAAGAAGCAGTGGTCCAGGAGGTGGGGCATGGTGTGGGGGCAGACGCGGAGGGTTGTCGTGGTGGGGGCGGGGGTGGAGGTGGTGGGGGTGGGGGGATTGGTGGGGGCGGGGGGATTGGTGACAGCGGGGGCGCCGACGGCGGCGTGGGGCTTGACGGGGACGGGGGTCCCGGTGGGAGCGGGGGTCGCTCCGCCGCCCGGTGCGCGGCTCGCCGCCATCAGCTCGGCCGCGGTGGTCGCGGTGTCCTGGAGGAGGGCGGTGAGTTCGGCGGCGGCCGGATGGTGCCGGGCGAGGTCGTCGAGCGCCGGGGCGCCGGACGGAGCGTGACCGGGGGCGAGCGCCCCTGTCCTCGGCACCGGCCGCAGATCCGCCCGCAGGGCCTCGCGGGTGGGTCCGTCCAGGGAGACCAGGGCGCTGCCGAGGTCGAGGCGGACGGACGGACGGGCACCGGCGGGACGGGCCGCCGCCGGACCCCGGGGCGGTGCGCTCGGTGCCACGGCCGCACCCGCTGCCCACAAGGCGGTGGCCACACGCCGGAGTTGGGCGAGGCCGCCGACGTGGGGCGAGTTGGCGGCGACGGCGAGGTGGTCGTGGTCGCCGAGGGTGTCGCCGATGAGGGAGGGCAGCCGGCCGGGCCCGGTCTGCACGAAGACGCGGTGGCCGGCGGCGTACAGGGCCTCGGTCAGTTCGCGGAACCGGACGGGCTCCAGCAGATGCCGTACGAACAGGTCGCGGACCGCCGGCTCGTCCCGGGGGAAGGGCGCCGCGGTCGTCCCGGACCACACCGGCACGGTGGGCGGGTGGAGCCGGAAGCGGTCGGCGGCGTCCTTGATGGGGGCGAGGAACGGTTCGAGCATCGGTGTGTGGAAGCCGGAGCGGAACGGCAGCACCTGGCAGATCACGCCCTCGGCGCGCAGCGCCCGGACGAACTCCGCCACCGCCGGCCCGGGGCCGCACACCATGGACTGGCGGGGCGCGTTGTCGTGGGAGAGCACGATCCCGGAGTCCGCCCAGGCGGCGGCGAGCGCGGCCCGCACCTGGGCGGCGGAGGTGCCGACGGCAGCGAAGACGAGGCCGGGGACGGTGACCGTGTCCGGGTCGAACCGGGCCATGAACGCGTCCACTTCGGCCGCCGAGTACAGCCCGGCCGCGGCCATGGCGGTCCACTCGCCGACGCTGTGTCCGGCGACCGCGTCCGGGACGACACCCATCCGGCGCAGGGCCTGGTCGAGCAGGCGGCCCACGCCGACGACGCCGAAGCCGTGCCGGCCGATGTCACCGACCTGGACGTCCTGGCCTGCGGCGGGGGCCGGGGGCAGGCCGAAACGGGCGGCGATGTCGTCGGTGCGGGGCGCGAAGTCCGCCTCCAGGCCGGGGAAGACGAACGCCACCTTGCCGCCGGCCCGGCCGAGCAGCGGACCCGGCCGGAACCACACGTCGCCGCGGCCGTGCCAGGCCCCGCCCTTGGCGACCGCGCGACGGGCCAGGGCGAGGCGTCTGGCGGTCGGGTCCACGACACCGAGCCGGACCGGGCCGGCGCCGGTGTGCGGGCGGGCCGGGTCGAGCCCGGCGGCGAGCACGGCCGTGTCGTCGGCGCGGAGCAGGGCGGCGAGAGGGTCCACGCCGTCGGCCGAGAGCAGGAGGACGCGCTCGGGCTCGGTGACACGGGCGGCGCTCCGGGTGTCCGGGGCGGGAGCGGGCACGGCGGGTCCGGGTCTCCCGCCCGGGGCCTCCTCCAGGACCACGTGCGCGTTGATGCCGCCGAAGCCGAAGGCGTTCACCGCGGCCCGCCGGGGCGTCCGGTGTCCCCCGGTCTCCCAGGGCAGGGCCCGGTCCAGGGTGCGGAAGCGGGTGGCGGCCAGGCCGGGATGGGGGTCGTCGCAGTGCAGGGTGGGCAGGAGGGTGCGGTGGTGGAGGGCGAGCGCGGCCTTGACCAGGCCCGCCACTCCGGCCGCCGGCATGGTGTGGCCGATCATCGACTTCACCGAGCCGAGCACCGGCCGGCCCGGGTCCGGGAGGTGGCCCGCACCCGGCCCGAACACCTCGGCGAGGGTGGTGAGTTCGGCGGTGTCCCCGGCGGGCGTGGCGGTGCCGTGCGCCTCCAGCAGGCCGATCGAGTCCGGTGCGGCGGGGTCGAGTCCGGCGGCCCGCCAGGCCTGGCGCACGGCCCGGGTCTGCCCGCCCGGATCGGGCGTGACGAGCCCCGCCGTACGGCCGTCGCCGGCCACGCCCGTGCCGCGGATCACGGCGTAGACGCGGTCGCCGTCGCGTTCGGCGTCCGCGAGCCGTTTGAGTACGACGACCCCGGTGCCCTCGCCGATGAGGATGCCGTCGGCGTCGCGGTGGAAGGGGCGGATGCGTTCCGTCGGGGAGAGCGCGCGGAGCTGGGAGAAGACGCTCCACAGGGTGATGTCGTGGCAGTGGTGCACTCCCCCGGCCAGCATCAGGTCGCAGCGGCCGGTGGTGAGCGCGGTGACCGCCTGGTCGACGGCGACGAGGGAGGAGGCGCAGGCGGCGTCGACGGTGTAGGCGGGGCCGCGCAGGTCGAGGCGGTTGGCGATGCGGGAGGCGGCGAGGTTGGGGACCAGGCCGATCGCGGCGTCGGGGCTGTCGGTGCCGAGCCGTTCGGTGAACGCGGCCCGGACACGTTCGAGTTGGCCGGGTCCGAGGTCGGGCAACAGCTCGCCGAGGGTGCGGGTGAGCTGGTGGGCGGTGCGCACCCGCTGGTCCAGCCGGGCGAGGCCGGGGGTGAGGTAGCCGCCGCGGCCGAGGACGACGCCGACGCGGTGCCGGTCGGGCAGCCGGTCGGTGCCGCCCGCGTCGGCGAGCGCGGCGGCGGCCACGTCCAGGGCGATCAGCTGGTCGGGTTCGGTGCCGGGCACCGAGGCGGGCATGATGCCGTACCGGGTGACCTCCACCTCGGGCGGGCCGTCCACGAATCCGCCGCGCCGGCAGTACACCCGGCCCGCGACGGCGGGTCCGGCGGCCGGGCCGGGACGGTAGTACTCGGCGTCCCAGCGGTCCGCGGGGACGTCGGTGATGGCGTCGGTGCCGCTGCGCAGGTTGCTCCAGTAGGCGTCCAGGTCGCGGGCGCCGGGCAGCAGCACCGCCATCCCGGTGATGGCGACGGGCGTCTGGGGTTCCGCGGCGAGCCCCTTCTGCGGTCCTGTCATGTCACCAGCCCGACGCGGTGTAGACGACGGCGCGGGTCGCCGGGTCGCCCCAGGCGAGTTCGCGGAGCAGCGCGGCGGTGCCCTCCTCAGGGTCGATCAGCGCGACCCCGCGCCGGGCGTACGCGCGGCCGAGTTCCGCGTCGACCATGCCGGGGTGGGCGCCGGCCGGTGCCCAGGGACCCCAGTGGACGGTCAGCGCGCGCCGGCCCGTCCGGGCGGCCCAGTCGGTGCCGAGCGTCTCCAGGGCGTCGTTGGCCGCGGCGTAGTCGGCCTGGCCCCGGTTGCCGAGGACGGCGGCGATGCTGCCGAACAGCACGGTGAACGCCGGTGCGGCCGGCAGGTCGTCCAGCGCGGCGAACAGGGCGCCGGCCCCGGCCGTCTTCGTGCCGTAGACACGCTGGAAGGACTCGGGGGTCTTCTCGGCGATCAGCCGGTCCTCGATCACCCCGGCGGCGAAGACCACACCGTCGAGCCGGCCGTGTTCGGCGTGGATCTCCTTGACGGCCTGGAGGACGGCGTCGCGTTCCCGGAAGTCCACCGAGCGGTAGCGGGCCGTGCTGCCGAGCGCGGCGAGTTCGGCGAGCGTGGCGGTGATCTCCCTCTGCGCGAGGATGCGTTCGGCGGCCCGGTTGATCTCGGCGGGCCTCGGTGCGTCCGGGCCCGCTGCGAGCGCGGCGCGCAGCTCGACGGGGGTGCGGGCGGTGGCGGTCCGCGCGGCCTCGGGTGCGGTGGGCGCGGGGGTGCGGCCCAGCAGCTCGATCCGGCACCGGCAGGCGGCGGCCAGGGTGGCGGCGAACCGCGCGGTGATGCCCCGGGCACCGCCGGCCAGCAGCACCACGGAGTCCCGGTCGAGTCCCAGGGCGGCGGCCTCTGCGGCACCGTCCCCGGCGGGTCCGGCGCCGGTGCTGCCGAGCGGGCCGAGGGGCACGGGCACGAGCTCCAGACCCCGGCGGTGTCCGGTGGCCGTACGCAGGACCACGGGGGCCGGTTCCGGTGCGCGCAGCTCGGCGAGGACGGCGTCGGCGACGGCCGCCGGTCCGGTGTCGCCGGCCACCAGCACCCGGGCCAGGAGGTCGGGGTACTCGCGGCCGACGCTGCGGATCAGCCCGTCCAGGCCCGCCGACCGCAACGCCCCGGCGCCGTCGGCGGCACGCACCGCCAGCAGCACGCGGGGGCCGCACGCCAGCGCCGCCCGGAACACCGGGAAGGCGTCCGGCAGCACCGGCTGGTCGGGGCCGGCGAGCGCCCCCAGGTAGAGGACGCCATCCACCGGGCCGTAGGCCGTGCCGCCGTGTGAGCCGCTGGCCGTGCCACCGTCTGTGCCGTCGGCCGTGCGTTCGGTCGTGCCGAGGAGATGGCCGCGGTCGAGCAGTACCGTGCCGGCCCCGCATCCGCGGAGCCGCGCGGCGATCTCGTCCGCCACGGGGCCGGGTCCGCCGAGGAGGACGAACCGCCTGCCGGACAGGTCGGCGGCGGGACTCGGGTCCGGATCCGGATCCGGCAACGGGACCGGCCGCAGCTCGCAGCGTCGGGGGGCGACGCCGCGAGGGAGGTCGGGGGCGGACGTGGGGGCGGAGGCGAGTGCCGTGCCCGGCGCGTCCTGCCGGGGTGCGGTGCCATGAAGGGTGCCGGCTGCGGAGGCGGACGCACCGCCGGGTGTGTCCGTCCGGGCCGCGACGCCGTGGGGCGCATCGCCGGGTGTGTCCGCCCGGGGAGCCGGGGGCGCGCCGGCGGCCGTGCCGGAGTCCGGCTCCCCCTCCCCGGCGCCCGCCTCCATCCGTGTCGTCAGCCAGGCCGTGACCGCCGCCGCGGTGCGCGCCGTGGCCAGTTCCTCCAGCTCCGCGTCGGCCAGGAACCGCGCGCCGGCCGCGATGCCCAGGCGCTGCGCGAGTTCGCCCGCGATCTCGGCCCGCTTGATCGAGTCGATGCTGAGGTCCGCTTCCAGGTCCAGGTCGGGTTCGATCATGTCGACGGGGTAGCCGGTCCGTTCGCTGATGATCTCGCGTACGACCCGCTCGACGTCGTCCGCCGTGACCGCCGGGCCCGGAGCGGCGGCGGCCTGTACGCCAGAATCCGGCACCGGTACCGGCACGGCGGCCGGGGCCGGTATGACCGGTGCCGGTACCGATGCCGGTACCGGTACCGGTACTGACACCGGTGCAGGTATCGATGCAGGTACTGGTGCCGATGCCGTGGGCGTAGGCGAGGGCGTGGCGCCGAAGTAGGTCAGCAGGACGTCCCTCTGTGCGGCGATCATCTCCCGGCTGGTGCGCAGGAACTCGGAGATCAGCGCGTCCCGGTCGGTGGGGACGCCGTTCGGCTGGTCGGTCGTCACAGTCGCCTCCACGACGCGTCGGGCCGGCGCGAGCGCACCGGGAAGGAGGGCTCCGTCGGCGGTACGGACGAGGTGTCCGTCGACCGTCCAGCCGGGCCGCTTCGGCGCCGGGGTGCGCAGCGCGTCGACGGCGTCGCGGCCCCGGAAGAGCCAGGCTGTGCGCACCGGCTGCCCGGCGACGGCGAGCCGGGCGAGGGCGTCGAGCCAGCCGGCCAGGCCGCTGTCGGCCCGCGGTTCGCAGGCGACCGTGCGGTGCGGGCGGTCGCCGAGGATCCGGCCGACGAGCCGGGTGAGGACCGTACCCGGGCCCGCCTCGACGAAGATCCGCGCCCCTGCCTCGTACATCGCCTCGATCTGCGCGGCGAACGCGACCGGCGCGCCGATCTGCGCGGCGAGTCCGGCGCGCACGGCGTCGGGCTCCGGCGGGTACGGCGTGGCGGTGCGGTTGGACCAGACGGGGAACTCGGGGGCCCGCACCGGCTTGTCGGCGAGGACCTTGGCGAACCGCTCCCCCGCGGCGGCCACCACCGGGCTGTGGAAGGCGCAGGCCACCGGGATGCGGCGGGCGCCGAGGCCTGCGGCGCGCAGTGCCCGTACGGCGGTGTCGACATCCGCCGTGGGCCCCGAGATCACCGTCTGCTCGGGCGAGTTGACGTTGGCGACGACGACCGACCCGGGTGCCCCGGCGGTGCGCAGGGCGCCTGCGACGGTGTCGGCGGGGGCGCCCACGGCGGCCATGGTGCCGGGCTCGTCCCCGGCCGCCGCCAGGATCGCCCCGGCCCGCTCCGTGCTCAGCTCCAGCAGGGTCTCCGGGTCGAGGGCCCCGGCCGCGGCGAGGGCGACCAGTTCGCCGTAACTGTGCCCGGCGGCGAGGTCGGGGCGGACGCCGGCCGAAGTGAGGAAGGCGTGGGCGGCGAGGCCGGTGATGCCGAGGGCGGGCTGGGCGGCCCGGGTGTCGGTGAGCGCGGCCCGGTGGCGCTCGCGGACGGTGTCGTCGAAGGCGGCCGGCGGGAAGAGCCGGTCGGCGTGGGCCCGTCCGAGGTGCAGGTAGTGCCGCAGCTCGGGCAGGGTGACCAGGAGGTCGCCGAGCATACCGGGGCGCTGGCTGCCCTGACCGGGGAAGAGGAAGGCGACCAGGCCGACGGCCGGGTCCGGGGAGCCCTCCGCCGGCCCTCCGGCCCCGCCGCCCTCGCCCGCGAGGTGCACCCCGGTCCCCTGTTCGGGGCGCCCCGCCAGGAACTGCCTCAGCTTCGCTGCCAGTTCGCCGGTGTCCCCGGCCACCAGGGCTGCCTGTACCGGCTCGTGGGAGACGTCGGCGCGGTGGGCCGCGGCCAGGGCGAGGTCGCGGAGCCGCCAGGGGCCGGCCTGGGACTCGGCGGCGCGGAGGATCTCCTCGGCCTCCCGGCGGGCCGCCGCCATGTCCCGGCCCCGGAAGAGGAACAGCTCGGCGGGCCAGGCGTCCAGGGCCTGGCGGGGCGGCGGTGCGTCGCCGTAGGCCGCCAGTACGGCATGGAAGTTGGTGCCACCGAAGCCGAACGCGCTCACCCCGGCGAAGCGTTCGCCGGCCGGAGCCGCCCAGGGCTGGGCGCGGGTGTGGAAGACGAACGGGCTGCCGGCCTCCTCCCAGGCGGGGTTGGGGTGGTCGAGGTGGAGGGTGGGCGGCTTGACGCCGGTGTACAGCGCGAGGGTGGTCTTGATGAGGCCGGCGAGTCCGGCGGCGCACTTGGTGTGCCCGATCTGCGACTTGACCGAGCCGAGCGCACAGCCGCCCGTTGTCGCCCCGGCCTCGGCGAACACCTCGCCCAGCACGGTGAGTTCCGTGCGGTCGCCGACGACGGTCCCGGTGCCGTGCGCCTCCACCAGGCCGACCGCGGCGGGCGGGACGCCGGCGTTGCGGTACGCCCGCTGGAGCGCGGCCCGCTGCCCCTCGGGGCGGGGCGCGGTCAGGCCGCGGGCGCGGCCGTCGCTGGCGGAGCCGAGGCCCTTGACCACGCCGTAGATCCGGTCGCCGTCGCGCTCGGCGTCCGCGAGCCGTTTGAGGACCACGCAGGCCACGCCCTCGCCCAGGGCGATGCCGTCGGCGGAGGCGTCGAAGGCACGGGACCGGCCGGTCGGAGAGAGCGCGTGGACGGAGGAGAACAGGACGTAGTCGTTGATGCCGTTGTGCAGGTCGGCGCCGCCGCACAGCACGAGGTCGCTGGTGCCGCAGACGAGTTCCTTGCAGGCGACGTCCAGCGCGGCGAGGGAGGAGGCGCAGGCCGCGTCGACGGTGTAGTTGGCGCCGCCGAGGTCGAGGCGGTTGGCGATCCGGCCGGAGATGACGTTGGCCAGCATGCCCGGGAAGGAGTCCTCGGTGAGCCGGGGCAGCTGCTCCTCCAGGCCGTCGGGGACCTTGCCGTAGTACGACGGGAGGACGGCGCGCAGGGTGACGGCGTTGGACAGGTCGCTGCCGGCCTCGGCGCCGAAGACGACGGAGGTGCGGGAGCGGTCGAACTCCCGGCCCCGGTCGCCGTATCCGGCGTCGTCCAGGGCTCTGCGGGCCGCCTCCAGGGACAGCAGCTGGACGGGTTCGACGCTGCCGAGGGAGGCGGGCGGGATGCCGTAGCGCAGCGGGTCGAAGGGGATGGGCGGCAGGAAGCCGCCCCACTTCGAGGCGGTGCTGCCGGTCGTGTGGTGGACGGCGGGGTCCCAGCGGCCGGGCGGGACCTCGGTGACGGCGTCGCGTCCGGCGACGATGTTCGCCCAGAAGGTGGCGAGGTCGGGGGCCTGCGGGAACATGCACGCCATACCGACGATCGCGACGTCGAGCGGCGGGGGCGGCGGGGGCGGCGGCGGTCCGGCCACGCGATCCCGCCCGGGCCGCACCGCCCGTACCGCCCGTGCCGCGCCTGCCCCCCGTGCCGCGCCTGCCTCCCCTGCCTCCCCGGCCGCCCCTGTTGTCCCTGCCGCCGTGGCGGCTCGTGCGGCGAGGAAGTCGGCGGCGCCGTCGGTCACCGCGTGGTGCAGGGCGGCCACGGTGGTGGGGGCCGAGCGCAGGACGGCGACCTGGCCGGCCATGAACAGCCCGTCGCTGAGCTGGAGTTCCTCGTCGACGGTCCGCAGGTCGCCGTCGTCGGTCCGGGTCAGGCCCTTGCTGGCGATGCGCAGCCGGCCGACGTTGAGGCGTTCCAGTCGCTCCCAGGCCTCCCGCTCCGGCACGCCCTGGGCGCGTAACGCGGCTTCCCGCTCGCGGTAGTCGCGGGTGAAGGGGCTGGGCACGCAGCGGGTGGCGTGTCCGGGGGCGGTCTCCAGCAGGGCGGTCGCGGTGGCGGTGAGGACCTGCCGCTGGAACAGCGGCCGGACGGCGCCGTGGGTGACGGCCTCCTCGGTGAACAGGTAGGCGGTGCCCATGAGGAGGCCGACGGCGGCGCCCTGTGCGGTGAGCGGGGCGGCCAGTGCGGCGACCATGGCCGCCGACCGCTCGTCGTGGACGCCGCCCGCGAAGAACAGCTCCAGCTGCCGTGCCGTCTCGTCCCCTCGGCTGGCCAGGAAGCCCTCCAGGACGGCGAGTTGGGCCTCCCAGAGCGGGAAGGAGGCCCGGGGTCCGACATGGCCGCCGCACTCGGACCCCTCGAACACGAACCTGCGTACGCCCGCGTCCAGGAACTGGCGCAGCAGCCCAGGCGAGGGCACGTGCAGGAAGGCGTGGATCCCGGCCCGCTCCAGCGCCTCGGCCTGGGCGGGCCGGCCGCCCGCGATGACGGCGTGGGTGGGCCGCAGCTCCCGTACGGCGTCGAGCTGGGCGCCTCGGATGTCCTCCGGCGCGAAGCCGAGCACGCCCACGCCCCAGGGCCGGCCGTCCAGCACGGCGCGCGCCTCGGTGAGCATCTCCCGGGTCCGCTCGCCGTCGGCCAGGGCCAGCGCGAGGAAGGGCAACGCCCCGTCCTCGGCCACGGCCGCGGCGAACCCGGCCCGGTCACTGACCCGCGTCATGGGCCCCTGCGCCACCGGAAGCCGCGTCCCCAACGCCCGGCTCATGGCAGACCCGGCCCGCAGGACGGTGGCCGCCAGGGGCGCCGGTGCCGGGGCGGCCCCGGGCACCGGGTCCGTGGCCGCCGAAGACTCCGACACACCGGCCGACCCGCGACACGGAGCCGTAGCCCCCGAGGACTCCGACACACCGGCCGACCCGCGACACGGAGCCGTAGCCCCCGAGGACTCCGACACACCGGCCGACCCGCGACACGGAGCCGTAGCCTGCGAAGACGTCGGCGCCATGGCCGGCCCGGGCCGCGGGTCCTCGGCCGGCGGCGACGCCGGCACCGCCCGGGTCACCCCCTGCCCCGCGGGAGGCACCGGTGCGGGCGCCGCCTCCGTCGCCTCCCGCACCGCCGCCACCAGTGCGCGCACGACGCCGCGCACGTCGTGCCACCGCTCGGCGAAGCGGGCGGCGAGGTAGCCGTCCTGGCCCACCGGGAGCAGTCGGCCGCGGGTTTCGCGGGCGCTCAGCAGCGCCGCGACCGCGTCGGGGTCGTCGGGGGGCGGCTGGGGCGTGTCCGGGCCGCGTCGCCGCAGTACCCGGTGTCCGCCCAGCACGACGGTCTCGGAGCCGTCCAGGGACCGCAGCACCGCCCGGACCGCCTCGGGCAGCTCCGACTCGGCCAGCAGCGCCAGCTGGCTGTCGAGGACGACACCGGCCGCCCCGCCCGCCACGGCTGCCGCCGCCGTGCGCGGACCGATGCCCCCGCAGGCCCAGACGGGCAGGTCACGGGCCGTCAGCTCGGCGTCGGCCAGGAGCTGTTGGAGCAGGACGAAGGTGCTCAGCTCACCGACCCGGCCGCCGCTCTCGCTGCCGCGGGCGATCAGTCCGCGCGCTCCGGCGCGGACGGCCGTACGGGCCTGCGCGAGGTCGGTCACCTCGGCCAACACGCGTATGCCGCCAGGGAGTTCGGCTGCTGTCCAGGGCGCGTCCGGGGTCAGGACCACGGTGTCGACGGTGCCTTCGGCGTCGTCGAGGTCGGCGGGGGCGAGGGCGCAGCGCCGGGTCACGCGCAGGCCGAAGGGGCCCGGCGCGGCCCTTCTCAGCCGGGACAGCTGTTCGCGGGATCTTCGGTCACCGGTGCCGAGGTCCAGGATGCCGAGGGCGCCGGCCGAGGTGGCGGCGGCGGCCAGACCGGCGTCGGGTTCTCCGAACGGGGTGAGGCACAGGATCAGGTCGTGGGCACGCACAGGGGAGGTCATGATGCTCCGGCACGATCGGCGGGGACAGCACGGTGGGGGTACGCGCGGCGAGACACTCTGGTGCGAGGGCAACGGAAACTAGCGAGGTCATTACTCGCGGGTCAATAACGCCGCAGTCTTTCCCCGTGCGGTGGCGCCGATCCGGCCAGCGCGCCGAATTCCCCGCAAGGGGCGGTAAATCCAGCGATTCCCTTGCGGTACGGAGCGTCCGGTGCGCGGCGCCCGGGCCGTCCGGTCATACGTGGCACACCGGACCGAACTCCGGCAAAGCGTCCACCCGCTTCACCGCGCGCTCACCTCGGCGCCGCGCGCCGGGACATTCGGAGGGGTTCTGTAAATTCCGGATGACGTCGGCCCGGTGGCTCGAACCGGGCCGACGGGAAACGGACACGGTGGCACGGGCCCGTGCCACCGCACGAGCGGGGCCACCCCGCACGGAGCGGCCCCTTCTCCCGTCAGCCGAGCACACCTCGCACGGCCGCCGTGGCGGGACTGCCGCCGCCGGCGCTCCTCCCGGCAATCGGCGAGGTCAGCGTGTCGGGCAGATCCAGGGTGCCGGGTGCGCCGGGTCCGCCGAACGTGTCGGGGACCGGCGCCGGGAGGTCCCCCGCCTCCCCCACGGCCCGGACGCCTCCGGCCGGCCGGTCCGTCCGGGCGGCGCGGATCTGTGCGACACGCGGAGCCGTGCCCCGCCCGCCGACGCCCAGACCGGTCCGCCCCGGTTTCCCGCGCGAGCCGCCCGTGCCCTCCTGGCGGTCGGGGGACCGCCCGGCACCGGCCCCGGCCCGCCCACCGCGCGCGTCCGGCACCCCCCGCCCGTCCGGCACCACCCTCCGGCCCGGTTTCGCCCCCCGGGCCGGTTCCGCCCCGCGGTCCGGCTCCGCCCGGCCGTCCGGGACCGTGCCGGACCGTGGCCGTCCGCCGACCGCCGCAGGCTGCAGAGCCCACCTCTGCCCGGCCGAGCCGTCGCGTTCCGCCACCCCGACCCGCGCGCCGGACCGGCCGGAGCCGGGAGCCAGGGCCAGACCGTGGTCCCGGCGGAGCAGGATCTCGCCGCCCACGGTGACGTCGTACGACACCTCCGCGGCGGGTGCGCGGCAGCCGGCCAGCGCGACGGCCCGGGTGCGGGGGTCGGCGGCGAGGCAGAGGGCGGGGTCGGCGGCGCTGCGCAGCAGACCGTCGTCCTGGTACGACCACTGCTGCGCGAGGGCCGTCGAGCAGGCTGCCAGCCGGACGCCCGCGCCCACCGCGACCCGGTCGCCGCGCACGTCCAGGCAGAGCCCCGAGGCGAGGCCGCGCAGGGTGCCGTGGGCGACCTCGGCGGGTACGCCGACGGAGGCGGTGGAGGGGGAGGCGGCGGGACGGGCGCCGGCCCCGCTCGGCCGTGCCGCCCCTCCGGCGTGAGCTCCCCCGGTACCCCCGGCGGGGGCTTCCCGGGCCCCTCCGGCAGAGGCTTCCCGAGTCGCCCCGGCGGGAGCTCCCCAGGCCGCGCCGGGGGCAGGGACAGCGTTGTCACCCGACCGGCTTCCGGCCACGAGGGCGGTGGTGAGCAGGGCGAGGGAGACGAGCCCGACGCCGAGGGCCACCGCCGCACGGTGGCGGGGCTCCGCCTCGGTGCGGTGCCGGCCGCCGGCGCCGGGGGATGCGGCCGGCGGAGCCGACGGCGGTGGGGCCGGCCACTCCTCGGGGGCGGCGCGGCCGGGCCGCGCGGCGAGGTAGCGGCGGGCACCCCAGCCGAGCACGGCCTCGGCGAGCAGCAGGGGCAGGCCGCCGTCGAAGAGGCCGAGCTGTTCGGCGGCGTGCCGGCAATGGGCGCAGACCGTCAGATGCCGGCGCACGTCCGGCAGCAGGGCGCCGCCGCGGCGGAGGGGGACGTCGAGGAGCCGGTTGTAGAAACGGCATTCCGCAGTGGGCGCGAGTTCGCGGTGGGCGCGGACGCAGCCGGCGCGGAATTGCTCGCGTGCCTGCTCGAGGACCGTTGCCGCGGTGGCCGTGTCGATGCCCAGCAGACCGGCTGGTATGTTTATGGGTTCGGCCTCGACCTCCGTGTGCCAGAGAAGGCATTGGGAGGCGCCGGGAAGGGCCCGGAATGCGCGGGCGGCGAGCTGTCTGCTTTCCGGCGGCCCGGGCTTTGTGGCGCGCAGCCCGCGGCCACCGGTGGTTCTGCGCAATTCGGGCAGGGCGATACGGGCCGCGTCGTCCACGGCCCAGGCGCGGACGAGGTCGCGGACGGCGACCAGCAGGCGCGGGCGCAGGGCGCCGCCGGCCGCGCCGGCCGCCGTACGGCCGAGCACCCGGTGGAAGGCCGCGGTGGCCACCAGCTGCGCGGTGGGGCCGGCGGCGGCCAGGCAGACCACGGCGTAGTCGCGGGCGGCCCGCCAGTGCCGGGCGAGCAGCAGCGCGACGGCGTGGTGGTGGCCGTCCTCCGGACCGCTCAGCCGGGCGACGAGATCGCGGTCGGACTCGCCCGTCGGGGCGGGCAGGGGTGGACAGGGCGGGCGTGGGGGGTAAGGGGACTGCACGGAACCATTTCCTTTCCAGCCGCAGGACGGGCATGCGCAAGGGCGTCCTGTCGGAAAGCAGTGCCTGATTGGTGCATACCTAAAGGGTTCGGCCTCGACGTCGACGTGGGCCTTTGCCCTCCCGCGGGGAGGCTCACCCTGGCACACGCGGCTCGCAGGAAACAAGAAGCGCGAATGCCCCGGGGGAAAAGTCGGGGAATTGGCCGGAGGTTACCGCCGGTATCGCCGACGGGTACCTGAACCGCGCTCAACTTCGGTGTGGGCAATGCCGGATGGGCAAAGCGGGATGGCACACGAAATCTCCGGCTTCCCGGTCGGCGGCCGGCGGCACCGTGCACGGGGTGCTCTTCGGCGGGCTGCGGTACGACACCGGGGACGAGGCCGGGTACCTGCGCACGGGGGCCGCCCGGCCTGCGCCCGTGCGGACCTCGGCCCCGGCTTCACCACTCGGCTGCGGGAGTTCGTGGCCGGGCTGCCGGACCGGGAGGAACAGCGGCGGGCCGCCTGACGCGGAGCCCGCCTCAGGCCGGCCGGTGCCCCCCGGGGGACACGCGGACCACCACGGCCAGGAGGGCGGCCACCAGGCAGACCGCGCTGAGGGTGACCCACACCGTGTCGTAGGTGCCGAAGACGTCCCGTGCGGTGGCGCCGAGGAACGCCGAGGCGCCGGCCCCCAGTTGGTGGGCGGAGTTGGTCCAGCCGAAGACGATCGGGCCGTCGTCCCCGTAGGTCCGCTGGCACAGGGCGATGACCGGGGGCACGGTCGCGACGTCGACGAGACCGTAGACGACGGCGAAGGCGATCATGGACGGCCGGGCCGTGGCGGTGAAGAGCAGGGGCAGGGTGAGCAGGGTGAGGGCGCGGACGGTGAAGTAGACGGCCAGCAGCCGCCGGGGGTCGAACCGGTCGGTGAGCCAGCCGGAGACGGCCGCGCCCAGGGAGGAGAAGACGCCGATCAGGGAGAGCATGGACGCGGCGACGGTGGCGTGCATGCCGTGGTCGTGGGCGGCGGGCACCCAGTTGCTCCACATGATGCCGTTGGTGGAGGCACCGCAGATGACGAACATGCCGGCCAGCAGCCAGAAGGTGCCGGTGCGCATGGCCTGGACGAGGACGGTCAGGGTACGGCGGGCGGCACCCTCGGCGGGGGCGGGCTTGGCGACGAACTCCTCGCTGCCGTAGGGCAGGGCGCCGACGTCGGCCGGATGGTCGCGCAGGAACAGGGCGACGAGGGCGGACACGGTCAGCGCGGCGAGCGCGAGGGTGACCACGGGCGGCTGCCAGTCGTAGCGGTCGACCGCCCAGGCGAGCAGCGGCAGGAACAGGAGCTGGCCCAGGTGGCTGGAGGCGCTGAGCACACCGGTGACCAGACCGCGCCGGCGGACGAACCAGCGGCTGGTGACGAGGGCCGCGAACGTCATCGTCAGACAGCCGCTGCCCAGACCGATGAGCACCCCCCAGTACAGGACCAACTGCCAGGGCGCGGTCATCGCGTTGGTGAGCAGGGCGCCGGCGGCGACGAGGAGCATGGCGCCGGCCGCCACCCGGCGGATCCCGGCGCGTTCCATCAGGGCGGTGGCGAAGGGGGCGGTGACCCCGAAGAGGACCATGTTGACGGAGGCGGCCAGCGCGATCTGGCCGCGGTCCCAGGCGTACTCCTGGTGCAGGGGGGTGACCAGCAGGCCCGGGACGGTGGTGAAGGCACCGGCGGTGACGATGGCCGCGCCGGCGACGACGGCGATGGCCCACGCCCGTCGCCCGGCGGGCCGGGGACGGTCCGGTGCGGAGGCGGGGGGTGAGGTCACGGGGGTCTGCGCTTGCTGAGCCATGACTCCAGCCTGTCCGGGACGACGGCCACCCAGCGAGTGTCTCGATGGCCATGATGCGCAAGAATGTGGCCATGCCGGACCGGACCGTCTTCTCGCATCCCGCACGCCACGGCGTCGCCGTACTGGCGCGCCAGATGACCCTGCCCATCGAACTCGGCATCGTCCACCAGCTGTTCGGACAGGCCCGCACCGGGGCGACCCCGGACGGCGAGCCCCTGTACGAGGTCGTCACCTGCGCCCTCGACCCCGGCCGAGTGCGCACCGACGGGGACTTCACCCTCAACGTCGCGCACGGCCCGGAGGCGCTGGCCGAGGCCGACACGGTGATCGTGCTGTCCTCCTACGACGACTACGAGCAGGAGCTGCCCGGGCTCCCGGGGCCGCTCGCCGACGCGTTCGCGCGGATACGGCCGGGCACCCGGGTGGCCTCGATCTGCACGGGCGCCTTCGTCCTCGCCTCCGCCGGCCTCCTCGACGGGCGGACGGCGACCACGCACTGGCGGTACGCCGACCGGTTCGCCCGGCTGTTCCCCCACGTGGAACTGGATCCGGACGTGCTGTACACCGACGGCGGCGACGTACTGACCTCGGCGGGCTGCGCCTCCGGGATCGACCTGTGCCTGCACATGATCCGCCGTGACTTCGGCATGGCCGTCGCCAACGACGTCGCGCGCCGCACGGTCGTACCGCCGCACCGCGAGGGCGGTCAGGTGCAGTACGTCCGCCGGCCCGTGCCGGAGCCGTCGTCGCCGTCCACCGCCGCCGCGCGCGGCTGGGCCCTGAAACGGCTGGCGGAGCCCATCACCCTGGGGCAGATGGCCGCCCAGGAGGCCATGAGCGTACGGAACTTCACCCGTCGCTTCCGGGACGAGGTCGGCACCACGCCGATGAACTGGCTCACCCAGCAACGCCTGGAACGGGCCCGGGAGCTGCTGGAGGAGTCGGATCTGCCGGTGGAACAGGTGGCCGAGCAGGCGGGTCTGGGCACGGCCGCCAATCTGCGACAGCACTTCCACACGGCGCTGGGCACCTCGCCCAGCGCCTACCGGGCCACCTTCCGCGGGCCGGGCACGGCGGCATGACGCGGCGTGGGGCGGCCGGACGGCCGCCCCACGCAGGGAAGAGGATCGGGAGGGCTAGCGCCCGAACTCCCGGTTGCCGAGGTGCTGCGGACGCGGCTTGGGCGCGGCGAACGGCTCCTCCAGCGTGTTCTCCACGCTGTTGTAGACGATGAAGATGTTGGAGCGGGGGAAGGGCGTGATGTTCCCGTTGGAGCCGTGCAGCAGGTTCGAGTCGAACATCACCGCCGAGCCTGCGGGACCGGTGATCTGCTCGATGCCGTGCTGCTCGGCCATCCGCGTCAGGTGCTCCTGGCCCGGCGAGCCGACGGTGATGCGGTGCACGCGCAGCGACTCCTTGTGGAACTCGGGCGGCGTCTCCCCCACCGACGGGATGAACGTCTTGTGGGTGCCCGGCATGACCAGCAGCGGCCCGTTGAACGGGTGGTTCTCGCTCAGCGCGATCGAGACGCTGAACGCGCGCGGCCGGGGCATGCCGTCCTCGGCGTGCCAGGTCTCGAAGTCGGAGTGCCAGTCGAACTCGGCGCCGCCGAAGCCGGGCTTGTAGTTGACCCGGCTCTGGTGGATGTACACGTCGGAGTCGAGGACCTGGCGGGCGATGTCGGTGAGCCTGGAGGAGAACAGCAGCTTGGCGAAGACCTCGCTGACCTTCTCGACCTCGAACACCGAGCGCACCCGGTCGGAGTCCGGCTCCATCACGACGCGCTCGCTCGCGCGCAGCACCGGGTCCTGGCCCAGGCGCTGCAGCTCCGCGCGGTAGGTCTCCACCTCGTCCGGGGTCAGCAGGCCGTCGAGGACGAGATAGCCGCCCGCGTCGTAGGCCGCCAGCTGCTCCTGGCTGAGCGGGCCGGGGCCCTGCCCCCACACGGTGGGGTCGACCCGCGGCTGCGGGACGGCCTCGCCGGTGACGCGGGTCGGGTAGAGGTCGCGGCGGACGGTGGTGCTCATGCGGCGGTCTCCTTCACGGGTGAGGCGGTGTCGGTCAGGGGGTCCGCTGCCGGATCCGGGGCGGGCAGCGGGCCGATGCGCTGGAGGATCTCGTCGTGGTGGCCCTCGCCCAGCAGGCCGGCGGGGAAGAGCAGTTGTTCGGTGATCTCGGCCGTCCGACGGCGGGCGTACTGCCGGAGCACCATGAGGATCGAGCGGTTCTCGGCCGACACGCTCGCCTCCACGAAGCGCGCCCCGCGGGCGCGTTGCCGCTCGGCGGCCTCCTCGAAGAGCTTCACGCCGAGGAAGGGGATGCCGTGCCGCGGGCTGACGGCGGTCTGCCACACGAAGTAGGTCTCCGGTTCCTCGGGGCGGCGGTAGCCGGTGAGGAAGCCCACGATCTCGTCGTCCACGGTGGCCACCAGGGAGCAGTCGGCGAAGTCGCGGAACCACAGGACGTAGGCGTACGGACTGTTGGTGTCGAGGCCGGGCGTACTGGCGACCAGTTCCCACACCTTCAGCCCGTCCGCGGGGGTCGGGGTGCGGAACACGGCCTTGGCGGCCGCCATCTCAGGCCGCCTCCTCGTCGGTGAGCAGGGGGTAGACGCCGTTCGCGTCGTGGTCCTCCTGGCCGGTGACGGGCGGGTTGAACACGCAGATGTAGCGGGAGTCGGTCTTGGGGCGCAGGGTGTGCCGCTCGTGCCCGTCGAGGAGGTACATGGTGCCGGGGGTGATCCAGTGCTTCTCGCCGGTCTCCTCGTTCGTCAGCTCCGACTCGCCCTCGACGCACAGCACGGCCTCGATGTGGTTCTGGTACCACATCGACGTCTCGGTTCCCGCGTAGACGGTGGTCTCGTGCAGGGAGAAGCCGACCCGCTCCCTGGCGAGGACGATGCGTTTGCTCTCCCAGGTGCCGGACGCCGCCTTCACATGGCGGTCGGTGCCCTCGATCTCCTTGAACGAACGGACGATCACGGTGTGACGCCTCCTTGGTTCGGGTGTGCGGATGTGCGTGTGTGTCGGTGTGCGTGGGTCGGCGTGTACGGGGGGTCGCGTGTACGGGGGGTGTACGGGCGTGCAGGGGTCAGGCGGTTTCGCGGACGGCGCGTGCCAGGGTGTTCAGCCCCTCGTCCAGTTCCTCGGGGGTGATGGTGAGGGCGGGCAGCAGCTTGACGACCTCGCCCTCGGGGCCGGACGTCTCGATGAGCAGCCCGAGGTCGAAGGCGCGCCGCGCCACCCGCGAGGCCCGGTCCTTCGCCCGGAACGCCAGACCCCAGACCAGGCCCCGGCCGCGGTACCCCGTGACGTCGGCGGGGTTCTCCGCGCGGACGGCGGCGAGTTCCCGCTCGACCTGTTCGGCGCGGGTGCGGGTCTGCTTCTCCATCGCGGAGCCGTCGGTCCAGTACGTCTCCAGGGC
>NZ_BMRM01000011.1 GCF_014648635.1 Streptomyces cinerochromogenes
AGATCAAGTGGGTGACCTCCGACGACTGCAAGACCCCGGCCGGTGCCCAGGCCCAGCTCGCGGACGTGGACGGCATCTGCATCCCCGGCGGGTTCGGCGACCGCGGCGTGCTGGGCAAGGTCGGCGCGATCCGCTACGCCCGGGAGAACAGGATCCCGCTGCTGGGGCTCTGCCTGGGCCTGCAGTGCATCGTGATCGAGGCCGCCCGGAACCTGGCGGACATCCCGGACGCGAACTCCACCGAGTTCGACCCGGGCACCGCCCACCCGGTGATCTCCACCATGGCCGAGCAGCTGGACATCGTGGCCGGCGAGGGCGACATGGGCGGGACGATGCGCCTGGGCATGTACCCGGCCAAGCTCGCCGAGGGCTCCATCGTCCGCGAGGTCTACGACGGCAAGGAGTACGTCGAGGAACGCCACCGGCACCGCTACGAGGTCAACAACGCCTACCGCGCGGAACTGGAGAAGAAGGCCGGCATCGTCTTCTCCGGCACCTCCCCCGACGGCACCTTGATCGAGTACCTCGAATACCCGCGGGACCTCCACCCCTACCTGGTCGGCACCCAGGCGCACCCGGAGCTGCGCTCCCGGCCGACCCGCCCGAACCCGCTCTTCGCCGGGCTGGTCCGCGCCGCCCTGGCCCGCGCCGCGGCCGGCCGGACCCGCTGACCGTCACCGACCGGCGCGCCGCATGCCGGACGGCCCGCCCGGAGCCCTCCCCCACAGCGGGGCGGAAGGTGCTCCGGACGGGCCGCCGGGCCGCCGCCTCAGTGGGCGTTGGCGAACCGCTTGAACGCGGCCTTCGTCCCGGCGCCGGCGATCCCGTCGATGGCACCGCGGTAGCCGTAGCTGTCCTTCAGGAGACGCTGGAGCCCCTTGATCGTGCCCTTGCCGACGACGCCGTCGATCGGGCCGGTGTAGCCCCAGTACTTCTTCAGGCAGCGCTGGAAGGCCTTCCAGCTGTTGGTGCCGAGCTTGCCGTCGATGGATCCCCGGTAGTTCCAGTACGTCTTCAGCCAGCGCTGGACCTTCTTCGCCTGGGTGGCGTTCAGGCCCAGGTTGTTCACCGCCTGCGGGGTGACGGCCTCGCTGACCGCCGCCGGCTGGGCCGCCGCGGGCGCGGGCGCGGCGAAGCTGGTGCCCGCGGCCGCGAGGCTGCCCGCGGCCAGCGCCACGGTGGTCGCGGCTGCGAGCAGGGTCCTGCTGAAGATGTTGGTCCGCATGTCTTTCCCCCTGGTTGACGAGTGCCTGTCGGCACGCCATACAAGCTACGTGCCGGGGCACGGCACGTCGCCAACCCGGGAGTTGATGCCCGGCTCCACCGGCCGCGGTAGCTCCGGGCCGGTGTACAACCTCCGCGGTAGGTCCAAGGGGGGCGCGCGCCGATCGCCGTGCGCCGTCAGCCCCTGCCTCCGCTGAGGTTCCCCCACCGGGGCCCGATCTGCTTCCACTCCTCGTCCCACTCGGCCATGCGCCGCCGGATGAGCCGGCCGCGGACCAGCCATCCCGCGCCCCAGACCAGCGCGCCGGCCGCCGGGGCGACGAGGACGCCGGTGAGCGCCGACTGGAGGCCGGCCGCCGCACCGGTGACGGGGGCGGGCACGACGCGGTCCGTCTGGTTCGTCCATACCGTGAGGTGGGTTCCGGCGGGGGCGCCGGGGTAGACCTTCGCCCGGTCGGTGTGGACCGAGCCGTCCGAGCCCGTCCAGCGCACGGCCGCCCACACCCGCCCGTCGTCGTAGCCCGTGCCCGCGGCCGGGGTCCGCGCCGCGTCGTCGGTGAGCACGGCGGACACGGGGTGCAGCCGGGCCTGCCGCGCCGTGAACGCCGCGTCGGAGGTCCGGGCCGCCACCATGCCCGCGAACACCCCGGCGACCAGGGCCAGCACCCAGCCGGCGAGGACGATCCAGGCCTCGACGACATCGCTGTGCCGCCGGAGCGGGTTGCGCCGCCATCGCCACAGCCGCACCCGGGTGACCGTCATGGGGGGTGTCCGTGTCATCGTCACCGCCTCCTCTCGCACACCGGCGGCCCGAAGCCGGGGCGGCCCCCGCGGCCTCCCGGACCCGGGACGCCCGCGCGAGGGTCATGACACCATCCTGCACCTCTGCGCGCCGGACGTCCGCTGCCGGGCGTGGCCGTTGTCCGGAAGGTCCTAGGACGGCGTGAGCGGGAGGTCGTCGGTGTAGGCGTTCACCGGCGGGGCGACCGGCCGGGCGTCCCGGACGTCGAGGGCCGCCTCCGCTGTCCTGGTGCCGAGGGTGCCGCGCGGGTGCCAGGTGCCGGTCACCGCCAGCCAGGTGTCGGCGGGCGGTGCCTCGGAGCCGTAGACCCGCACCTTGACCGTCTGCGAGTCCGCCGCGCAGCAGGAGAAGATGATGCGGGTCAGGTACCAGCCGCCGTCCTCGCCGGCCGGGGTGACGAAGCCCGTCAGCCGGACGGCGCGGTTCTTGATGGCCCGGCCGCGGTCCTGCTGGACCCGCTTGGTGAAGTCGGTCAGGGTCAGCGGCAGGGGTGAGGTCGCGGGCAGCGGCGCGAAACCCTTCTGCACGGCGACGGGCTTGTCGTTCGAACGGGCGGCGGTGTAGGCGCCGAGCGCCGGCGGGGCGTGCAGGAGCAGGCTGAGCGCGGGGAGGAACAGCAGCCAGGCGATGCGCGGGGCGCCGGAGTGGTCGTGGCCGTGCGCGTCCCGGACTTGGTCGTGGCCGTGCGCGTCTCCGACGTGGTCGTGGCCGTGCGCGTCTCCGACGTGGTCGTGGCCGTGCGCGTCTTCGGGGTCCTCCGGGGCAGGGCGACGGGTGACCGCCGCCGCCAGGCCGAGGAGCAGCAGGACCACCCCGGAGGCGATCAGCAGGGGACGCAGTCCGGCCTTGACGTAGCGCAGGTAGATGTCGGTGAAGAGGGCCGTGTGCAGCAGGCCGGCGCCGGTCAGGGCCAGCAGCAGGGTCTGGACGGGGCGTTTCACAGCAGCACGCCTCCGGTCAGGACGCTGACGGCGACCGCCACGACGGTGGTCGCCGTGGAGAACCGCCAGGCGAAGGCGCGGCCGAAGGTCCCGGCCTGCAGCGCGATGAGCTTCACGTCGACCATCGGGCCGACCACGAGGAACGCGAGCCGCGCGGTCGGCGAGAAGCCGGTGAGGGAGGCCGCGACGAACGCGTCCGCCTCCGAGCAGACGGCGAGCAGCACGGCGAGGCCGGCCAGGAAGAGCACCGACAGCCAGGGTGAGCCGGAGAAGGTGTCGAGGACGGAGCGCGGGACGGCGATGTTGAAGGTGGCGGCGGCCATGGCGCCGAGCACGAGGAAGCCGCCGGCGTGCAGGAAGTCGTGCTGGAAGCCCAGCCGGAACTCGGTCCAGCGGCTGTGGCCGTGCCGGTGGCCGGTGTGCCGGTGGCGCAGCAGGGGGCGCAGCCACTCCTCCTTGCCGAGCCAGAGCCAGAGCCAGCCCATCAGGGCCGCCGTGGCGAGGGAGGCGACGAGCCGGGCGGCGACCATCGCGGGGCTGCCGGGGAAGGCGACGGCGGTGGCCGTGAGGACGACGGGGTTGACCGCCGGGGCGGAGAGCAGGAAGGCGAAGGCGGCGGCCGGGGTGACGCCCCGGCGGATCAGGCTGCTCGCGACGGGGACGGAGGCGCACTCGCAGCCCGGCAGGATCGCACCGGCGGCGCCGGCGACCGGTACGGCGAGGGCCGGCCGCTTCGGCAGCACCCTGGTGAACAGGTCGGCCGGCACGAACGCGTTGATGGCGCCGGACAGGGCGGTGCCGAGGAGCAGGAACGGCAGCGCCTGGACGGTGATGGCCAGGCAGACGGTGTGCCAGGCCTGGACGGCGGGATGGTGCAGCCACGCGGTGCCGGCGAGGAGGAGCACGGCCGTGGCACCGGCCGTGAGCGCGAGGGCGGCGCCGAGCGGCCGGGGCCGGACACGGCGTACGGGCGGACCGAGGGCCACGGTGGCCGCGCCCTCCGCCACACCCACCAGTTCATCCGTTTTTTCCATCATCGCTCCGGATGTCGGTGTCTGGCCGACGATAGGCGAGGAGGGCGGCCCGGCCGTGCGTACACGCCGCCGCGGGGGCGAGCCGGGCGGCACAATGCACCCCATCGGGGCGCGCCGAAGGCTCCCGCACGACGCTTCGGCGACTCCCCGGCCTCGCTCCGGCACCCCCGCCCCCTCACCGCCCCCACCCCTCGGTGGCTCTTCTCACATTCGGGGCGATTCAGGGACGAAGGTGACCGGTGCCACGTCGCCGGGAGCGCGCGGTGGCTACGTTCGTGACCCATGTCGTTCCACCGCTCCCGCACCGCGCGGACCAAGTCCGGCGCCCTGCTGGCCTCGGCCGCGGCCCTGTTCTCCGCCGGCCTGCTGCACCCGTCGCCGGCGACGGCCGCCACCGCACCCTCCGCACACGCCCCGACGCACGCCACGGCGGCCGTGCTCGACCTGGACGGCACCGGCCGTACCCCGGTGATCCACGGCGAGGACGGGGCGTACGACACCGCCAGCATCGTCAAGGTCGACATCCTCGCGGCACTGCTGCTCCAGGCGCAGGACGAGGGGCGGCAGCTCACCGCGGCTGAACGGAAGCGGGCCGAGCCGATGATCCGGCGCAGCGACAACGCGGCCGCCAACGCCCTGTGGCGGCAGATCGGAGGCGCGTCCGGGCTGGCGGCGGCCAACCAGCGCCTGGGACTGACGTCGACGACGGGCGGCCCCGGCGCCAAGTGGGGCCTGACCCGGACGACCGCGAGCGACCAGATCCGGCTGCTGCGGGCCGTCTTCGACACGGGCGGCACGGTGCGCAGGGGCACCGGCGGCCTGGACGCGCACTCCCGCGCCTACCTCCGCACCCTGATGGGTCAGGTCGTGGCGGAACAGCGCTGGGGCGTCTCCGCGGCCGGCGCCACCGGCTCCCGGCAGGCACTGAAGAACGGCTGGCTGCAGCGCAACACCACGGGTCTCTGGGACGTCAACAGCGTCGGTGAGATCACCGTCAGGGGCCACCGGTACCTCGTGGCGGTCCTGACGAACGGCAGCGCGTCCATGGGCGACGGTGTGGCCCTGGTGGAGCGGACGGCTCGCGCGGCGGTGGCGTAGGGGAGCCTCCGGCGGAGCGGCGGCTCCTTGGGCGCCCCACACCGTTTCCCCGCCCCTGTGACGCGCCTGTGACAGTTGGCGGACAGCCTCATGAAGTCCGGCGAGCAGTCTGGAGAAACAAGGGCAAATCGCCCTAAACGGACAGCTCCCTCAGCCGTTCCGCCGGAGGAATCACCATGAGCGCCACTCTCGCCCCGTCGCCCACCGAAGCCCCCGCCCCCGCGCTGGCTCCGCGCGAGCGGGAGACGCTCCGGCACATCGCCGCCGGCCGTACCTACCTGCAGACCGCCCGCCACATGGGACTGTCCACCCACACCGTGGACGCCTACCTGCGCCGCATCCGCGCCAAGTTCAACATCACCAACACCGCCGAGCTGACCCGCATGGCCATCGCCCTGGGTCTGTGACCGCCGGGGCTTTTCGGCCGCCGAGGAAGGGGCACGCGGTCGGGGTACGACTTCCGACCCGAGGAGCGGTACCGCGATGGCCGAGTACGAACGTTCCCGCACGATGCCCGCACAGCCCGAGCAGGTCTTCGACCAGGCGGCCAACACCGCCCAGCTCGACGCCTGGCTCCCGGGCGAACTGCACGTAGACGTCCAGGACCCGCCCGCCGTGACCGTCCACGAGGACCGGTCCGGCGAGGACATGCCGGCACTGCTGCGAGCGGAGCCCGACCAGATGCGCCTGGAGTGGGGCACCCGCGAGCAGGGCAGCTACGCCGGCTGGCTCCAGGTGGCCGGCATCGGCAGCGGAGCCAGCGAGGTGACCGTGCACCTGTCCTTCTTCGACGAGGGCCACGACCCGGGCGAGCGAGCGGTGTGCGACGCCCTGGACGGCAGCCTGCGCCGGCTGGAGGAACAGGTGCGGATACGGGTCGACAACCCGGCCGGCTGACATGGCGCACCCGGCGGACTGGTACCCGCTGCGCCTGAGCACCCCCGTCAAACAGCACGTCTTCGGCGGCCGGACCCTGGCCGACCGGCTGGGCCGGACGGGACTGCCCGACGGCCCGGTCGCCGAGACCTGGGAGGTCAGCGACGTCGACGGGGAGGGCGCCACGGTGACCGAGGGCCCGCTGGCCGGGCGGTCCCTGCGCGAGCTGCTGGCGCACGACCCCCACGGCCTGCTCGGCGACCACCCACCCGGGCCCCCCGCGCCCCGCTCTTCCCACCCGCCCGGGCCCCGCTCTTCCCACCCGCCCGGGCCCCGCTCTTCCCACCCGCCCGGGCCCCGCTCTTCCCACCCGCCCGGGCCCCGCTCTTCCCACCCGCCCGGGCCCCGCTTCCCACTGCTCACCAAGTTCATCGACGGCACGCACGCGCTGCCCGTGCACCTGCACGCCGACGACGCCACCGCCCGGCGCCTGGAGGGCGAGCCGAACGGCAAGACCGAGGCCTGGCACGTGCTGGACGCCGTACCCGGCGCCACCGCGCTGGTCGGGGTGCGGCCCGGCACCGACCGGAAGCGGCTTCGGCGGGCGCTGCTCGCGCAGGACTTCGACGCGGTCATGCGCCGGCTGCCGGTCCGCGCCGGGCAGACCGTGTACGTGCCGGGCGGGACCCTGCACAGTTTCGGGCCCGGCACCCTGGTGTACGAGATCGAGCAGACGTCCGACATCCAGCAGCACGCCATGCCCTGGCGGATGGAGGACGGCGCGCCGCTGGACGAGCGGGAGCGGGCGGCGAACATCGAACGGCTGCTGGAGGAGTGGCGGCCGGAGCCCCGGCCGGAGTTCCAGCCGGGGCTGAGCGTCCCCGTCGAGGACTCGGTGGTGCGCACGGTGCTGTGCGCGGGGCCGTACTTCGCCCTGGAACGCTGGACCGCCGGCCGGTCCGCCCGCATCTCCCGCGCGTTCACCACGGCGCAGGTCCTCAGCAACGCGGGCGCCCCGGTGACCGTCGCCTGCAACGGCTGGACCGGCCGGCTCGACCGGGCACGGACCCTGCTGCTGCCCGCCGCACTCGGTGAGGTGCGGGTGGCCGGGCCCGCCGATGTCCTGTTCGGTTACGTCCCGGACCTCGAGGACGACATCCGGGCCCCGCTGACCGCCGCGGGACACGGACCGGCCGTGATCGCCGCCCTCGGCGAGGGCCTCTGAGCACGGCGCCCAGACGCCGGTCCGGTCCCGGCTCCGCCGCTGTGCGGCCTGCGGTCAGTACCCGGTCCCCAGCTTCTGCGTCGTGTAGGCGCACTCCGTGTAGATGTAGCCGGACCTGAGCCGGGCGGTGTCCGAGGCCGGGGTGGCGGTGCTGCCGCCTTTCGTCCTGTGGACGAAGTACGTGGTGCCGACGGGCAGGCTGATGGTGCGCTGCGGGTAGTGCCTGCTGCTGTCGTTGCAGGGTTTGAAGCCCGAGAAGACGGTGTCCGCGAGGGTGTACGCCTTGCAGCCGCGGCAGCCCTTGAGCGTGAGACTGCCGGTGACCGGGCCGGTGTACAGGACGGTGATGTCGTCCGGGCTGTCGTTCTTCACCGTGACGGAGATGCTGCCGCCGGAGGCCGTGGTGGGCAGCTTCCTGCCCGCCGCGGGGAGGGTCTGGGCGATCTCGGCGGCTATGGCGATCTTCTCGGCGCGGGCCCGGTTCCGGTCGTGGCGGTGACCGGCGGCGAACTGCTCCATGGTCTTCTGCGCGGCCTGGAAGTCGCCGTCCTCGTACTGGTCGACACCGCAGGCGTACGCGCCGGCGTCGCCGCTGCGCCCGGCCCTGCCCGCGGCCCTCGCCAGCCTGCCGTCCGTGTCACCGGCCGAGCGGGCCAGGTCGCCGATCCGGGTGCCGAGGCCCCGCAACTGCTCGACGGCGGTGCAGGGTTCGTCGCCGCCGACGGCCCGTTCCGCCTTCCCCACCGCGGCGTCGACCGCGGGCACCACCCTGGCCGCCGCCGCGGACCGCGGGAAGGTGTCCAGCAGGTCGCCGAAGCGGGTGACCCAGTCCGTCCGGCCGCCTGCCAGCTGCCGGGCACCGCACTCGTACAGGGCGTTCGCGAGCCGGTCGTCGGGCCAGCCGGCCAGCGACCCCAGCTGCTCCTTCGGCATCGTGTCCGGCACGGTGCGCAGGTACGTCAGCGGCTCCACGGCAGCGCAGTAGTCGCGGTGGCCGTAGGCCGCGCCGACCGTCGTGTAGTAGGTGCGCAGGCTGGCGGGGACGCGGTGTGCCGCGCGGGAGCCGGCGTGGTGGACGGCGATGTCGCGGTAGACCTCCAGGGCGGTGCCGTAGTCCGCCCGGGCGGAGCCGAACGGCCGCCGGCCGCTCGTGGCCACCAGGTCGTCGGCGCGTTCCAGGCGGCCGAGCAGGGCCTGCTCCACGGCCTCGTCGTGGGCGTCCTCGTACCAGAGGGCGCCGCCGGCCGGTACGGCGAGCAGCAGCACGCCCAGCAGCAGGGCGAGGGGCGCTCGGCCCGGCCAGGCAGGCCGGGCGCGCAGGCCGGCGAACGCGCCGTGGACGGCGGTCACCAGCAGGAACGCGGCACAGCCGGCGAGCAGGGCCGCGGGAACGCCGTCGGCGTCCGCGGGAAGCGCGACGAGCAGCAGCACGGCGGTCGCCGTCCAGCAGACGGCGGCGAGCACCCAGCGGCGCAGGAGTGCGTAACCGAGGCCGAGACCGCTCAGGTTGAGCAGGGCGATCGCGACGGCCCGCACGGCGTCCGGCGGCGCGGGCGGCGGCCCGGCGGGTCTCGGCGGCGGACTCGGCGGCATGGGCGGCAGCGGCGGCCCGCCGTATGCCTGGTTCGGACCGTACGGACCTCCGGACATGATGGCTCCCCCCGGTCAACTACGCCCGCATGTCTGTGGGTTGGCAGTGTACGGGCGGAGGCACGTACCCGACAGAGGTACACAGGACCACTGTTTCCTACACAACCTTTATTTGCCATGCGCCCCATTTGTCCGATTATCCTGGGCGGCCGTGCCGGGCCGACCGAGCGGCCCGCGGATCCCGACGAGGAAGGGGGCGAGGACAGCATGCGCGGCGCACGGTGGCCCGCTCTGCCGGCGCGGATGCGACGGATCGCCCGGACCGACGGCGCCGGGGCCGCCCGGGCGACCGTGGCCGCCGGGCTGACCTGGCAGACCTGTACGGCGCTGCTGCACACGTCCGCCCCGTACGCGGGGGCCGTGGCGGCGCTGCTCATCGTCGAGACGACGGTGGTGCGCACGGTCTCCGCGGCCCTGCGCTACGGCGCGGGCTGTCTGCTCGGCGTGGTCATCGCCGTACCCGGTGCCCTGTACGTCCGGCCCGGCATGGCGGGTCTGGCCCTGGTCGTCTTCGCGTCCCTGCTGCCGGCCCGGCACGGCTTCCTCGGGCACCACGGCATCCACCTGCCGACGACCGCGCTGATCACGTTCGCCCTGGTGCGCGGCCACCACCCCGGTGAGCTGCTCTCCCACCTGGGGGAGATCGTGCTGGGCATCGCCTTCGGCCTGGCGTGCAGCGCGCTGCTGCTCCCCGCCGTGCGGGTACGGTCCGCCGAGCGGGCACTGGAGGAGCTGCGGGCGCTGGTCGCCCGGTATCTCGACGGGCTGGCCGACACGGTCGTGGCCCGGCGGCCCCGGGACGTGCTCGGTCCCGGCTGGGAGCGGGACCTCGACACGGCGCTGGAGCGCGCCCGCACGGCCGTGGACGAGGCGCACGAGAGCATGCGCTTCAACGTGCGGCCCGTCGCCCGGCGCCGCCGCTGGCACCTGGACCGCCGGGTGCTGCGGACCCTGTCCGACGTGGCGCGCGAGCTGGCCGCCCAGGGCCGGCTCCTCGACGCGGACCCCGGCGCCGCCGCTCCCGGAACCCGCTTCGCCCAGCCGTACGCCCGGCTGCTGCGCACGACCGCGCTGTGCGCCTACTCCTGCCGGGGCGGCCGGCCGCACCCCGCCCTGCCCGCCACCCGGCAGGCCCTGCACCGGCTCGGCCCGGCCGGCTGCGATCCCCCGGCCGCCGGTACCGAGGCCGGCCGCCTGCTCCGGCACCTGGAGTCGGCCCTGTCCTGCCTGTCGGCCCCGGCCCCCGCCCCTCCCGCCCGCACCACCCGCCGCCGGGCACGCAGCCCGCTACGGCCCCCCACGCGACGATGACCCAGCACACCACGTCCGAGCACACCGCCCCTCAGCCCGCCACCCCCGCGAGCGCCGGTCCCCGGCGACCGGCCCGGACCCCGCGCGGCCGCCTCGCCGGAGCCCGTCCGCTGCCGGCGGCGGCCCCGGTCCTGCTGATGGCCGTGGTCGCCGTGACCGATCTGCTCACCCCCGACTGGCTGCACGTCTCCCCGGTCATGGCCGCCGTGCCCGTGCTGGCCTCGGTGCTGCTCCCGCTGTGGGCCACCGCGTCCCTCGCCTGCGCCGCGCTGGCAGTGACCGCCCTGCTCCAGGCGGACGCGGGCCAGTGCGGGCATCCGGACTCCGACGTCGTGCTGTTCAGCCTGTTCGTGGTCGGGCTGACCTCGATGGCCGCCTGTTCGCTGCGCGGGCGCCGGGAACGCCAGTTGCAGCAGGTCCGCTCGGTCGCGGAGACGGCACAGCGGGCGCTGATGCACCCCCTCCCCCACCGGCTCGGCCCGCTGGCGCTGCGCGGGGTGTACCTGCCCGCCGAGTCGGAGGCGAGGATCGGCGGCGACTTCTACGAGGCACTGCACACGCCGTACGGCAACCGGGTCCTGATCGGCGACGTCCGGGGCAAGGGGCTGCCTGCCGTCGGCGCGTCCGCCGCCCTGCTCGGCGCGTTCCGGGAACTGGCCTTCCAGGAGCGGTCGTTGACCCGGGTCGCCGAGCGGCTGGACGAGCGGGCGCGGCGGCAGATCGCCGCCGTGGACGCGCTCGTCGGCGAGGAACGGCCGGACGCGTCCGGGTCGCTGTTCACCGAGCGGTTCGCGACCGCGCTCCTGGTGGAGTTCCCGCCCGGCGAGCCCGTGGCCCGCCTCGTGCACTGCGGGCACCCCGAGCCGTTCCTCGTCCGCGCCGGGCAGGTGCACGGCCTGCTCCCCGACCGGCCCGGCGCCCCGCTCGGACTCGGCGACCTGCTGGAGACGGAACCGGCCGCGCAGAACGTGCCGTTCGGCCCGGGCGACCGGCTGCTGCTCTACACGGACGGGTTCATCGAGGCCCGGGACCGGCGGGGCCGCTTCCTCGACCTGACCGCGCACGTCGAGGCGCACGCCGGCCGGCCCCTGGAGGCGATGGTCGCCGGTCTGCGCCGGGACCTCCTCCGGCATGTGCACGGCGACCTCGGGGACGACGCGGCGCTGGTGGCGCTGGAGCGGCTGTCCGAGGACCCGGAGCCACCGGGACCCGGCCACCGGCACCCCGGTCCGTGAACGGTCCCCTTTCGGACCGTTTTCCCGTCCCCCGTCCGGCCGGGCACCGGGTCGCCGATGATGGGCGGGACGCAGCCGGCGAGGGGAGGGAGACGGCCGTGGGGTGGACGACCGAGGAGTTCGGGGAGGCCCACGAGGGCATCGTGGGAGCCGTCCTGGCCGACGGCAGTGAGCCCAAGCCCGCGTACGTCGACGTCGGCAGCGGCGCCGAGACGTACCGGACCTGCGAGTGGTGGGCGTACGACGGCCGGATGAGCCGGCCGCGGGCGACGGCGGTGCGCGCCTCGTGCAGCTGCGGCTGGCGCGGGCCGAGCAGCCCCCTCGACTGGGACGAGCTGGACCGGGACGGTCTGGAGGAGCTGGACGTCTCGGGGCCGCGCCGGGACTGGAGCGAGCACATCCGGACGGTGGAGCGGCGGACGGTGCCGCTGCCGGACGAGCTGGCCCACCTGCTGGCCGCCCTGGAGGACAAGCTGTTCGCGCTGGCCGAGGACGCGCCGGCCGCCGCGCTGCGGGCCGTCACCGCACTGGACCGGCTGACCCGGCGGGCCGGACGGGAAGCGGCCTGCCTGATCGAGGAGGACGGCGAGCAGCGCTGGGAGGACCTCGGCCGGGCCCTCGGCGTCGACGCCCACCGGGCCCGGTCCCTGGTGACCCGCTATCTGCTGCCGCACTGAACCACGCCGTCACCGGCGCGCCGCCGGCGTGAGCGCCGGGGCCGCGACCGCCCGCGCCACCGATGGTCCTGCCGCGCTCGCGGGCGGACTCCCGGACCCCGGCCTGCGTACGGCGGGGTCCGGCACGTCGAGCGCCCCGGCGAGTCGGGGCACGCGGTGAACGCGGGCGGCGCGGTGCCGGACGGCCGCCTCGGCGCTGCCGGTCCGGCCCGGGGAGCCCGCGGGGCGCCGCAGGCGGACACCAGCCGGTCACCGACCCGTCTGCACACGCGGTCGGTGGGCGAAGGCGCTGCGGTACGCGGCCGGGGTCATGCCGATCTGACGGCTCAGGTGCTGGCGGAGCGACTCGCCGGAGCCGAGGCCGCTGCGGCGGGCCACGTGGTCGACGGTGAGGTCGGTCGTCTCCAGCAGCTCGCGGGCCCGCAGCAGGCGCTGCTGAAGCAGCCACTGGAACGGGGTCACGCCGGTCTCGGTGGTGAAGCGGCGGGTCAGGGTCCGCACACTGACCTTGGCCCGACCGGCCAGGTCGTGGAGGGAGATCGGCTGGTCCAGGTGTTGCAGTGCCCAGATGCGGGCCGCGTCCAACGAGGAGTCGGTCTCGGCCGGTAGCGGGGTCTGCACGAACTGCGCCTGCCCGCCGTGGCGCACGGGGGTGACGACGGCGGCGCGGGCCGCCGCGTTGGCCACGGCCGCGCCGTGGTCGGAGCTGATCAGGTGGAGGCACAGGTCGATCCCGGCGGCCGAGCCCGCACCGGTGATGATCGGTCCGTCCTCGGCGAACAGCCGGTCGGCGTCCACGCGCACCGAGGGGAAGGCGCGCTGCAGTTCCTCGGCCAGGGCCCAGTGAGTGGTGGCGGTACGGCCGTCGAGGAGCCCGGCCTGCGCGAGGACGAAGGCGCCGCTGCAGATCGAGGCGACGCGCTTGCCCGCGGCGACCGCCTCCCGCAGGGCGTCCAGTGCGGCCGGTTCGGCGTCGTGCCGGCTGGCCGTCGAGGGGACGATCACCGTGTCCGCGGCCGCGACCGCCTGAAGGCCGTGCCGGATCACCACCTCGATGCCACCGGAGGCGGCGACCGTACCGGGCGTGGCGGTGCACACCGTCACCTCGTAGCCGGGGCGTCCCGCGAGTTCGGCGGCGCCGAGCAACGTCGACGGCATGGAGAGGTCGAAGGGCTTGACCGCGGGGACGGCCAGAACGGCGACACGATGCATGGCTGGATCCTTGGATCTCGTGGCTTTCAGGCCAGTGACCCTACCGTGCGTCCGCACGGCAGAGTGGGGCGAGCGGTCGGGCCCCCGCGCACCACGCCTCCCCGGTAGGGGCGGCGTTCCATTCCTACGGACAGCGGAGACACGTCATGGCTGAATCAGTCGTCATCGGGGCAGGCGCGACAGGGGTCGCGACCGCCAGGCAACTGGCCGACGGCGGCAAGCGGGTACGCCTCATCACCCGCGGCGGCGGTGGCCCCGACCACCCCGGCATCGAAAGGATCGCCCTGGACGCCGGCCGCACCGACGAGCTGGCCGAGGCACTGGCCGGGGCGACCACGGTCTTCAACGCCGCCATGACCGCCTACCAGACCTGGCCGGAGACCCTGCCGCCGTTGTTCGCCTCGATCCTCGCCGCGACCGAGCGGGCCGGGGCCGACTACGTGATGCTCGGCAACCATTACGGCTATCAGCAGACCACCGGGCCGGTCACCGAGCGCACCCCGATGGCCCCGGACACCCGGAAGGGCCGGGTGAGGGCCGAGCTGTGGCGGCAGGCCAAGGACGCCCATGACGAAGGGCGGCTGCGGGTCACCGAAGTGCGGGCCGGCCAGTACCTGGGCCCCGGAGCGGTCTCGGCGTTCACGCTGCTGGTCGCGCCCCGGGTCCGCGAGGGCGAACTGGCTCTGGTCCACGGCAACCCCGACGCGGCGCACTCGTTCTCGTACACCGAGGACGTCGCGGCGGCGCTGGTGGCGGTCAGCGGTGACGAGCGGTCCTGGGGACGGGCCTGGCACGCCCCGGTCATCACCACGACCCAGCGCCAGGCCGCGACGGTCGTCGCCGAACTCCACGGAGCGCCCGAACCGCGCCTGGAGCCGCTCACCGAACGGGATCTGGCGCTGCTGTCCTTCACCGATCCACTGTGGCGGGAGTTCGCCGAGATGAGCTACATGTCCGAGCGTCCGTTCCTCGTGGACGACAGCGACGTCCGCGACACCTTCGGGCTGCGGCCCGCGACGCTCCGCGAAGCGCTGGCGGCCTGATGCCGCGCTGGGCGGGCCGGATCTCCCGGCCCGCCCGAACAGCGCGGTCAGGCAGGGGCGGGGCCGGCGAAGCAGCCGCAGGTGAAGATCGTGCGCACCGTCCTTCATGGTGCGAGCGGTGGGGCCCCTTCCCCTGTCCGGCCCAATGACGGTGCGCCGGGGAAGCGGGCCGGCGTGAGGAGTGTGACCGTGGGGAGAGGTCGGCGGACACGAGCGGCGAGGAGCGGGCATGGCGAACGGAGTCGGCGAGGGCTGTGCGCAGCTGAGCGCCGTGGCGGACGCCGTGCTGTACGAGGGCTATCTGCTCTACCCGTATCGCCGTTCCTCGGCGAAGAACCGGGTCCGCTGGCAGTTCGGGGTGTTGCTCCCGCGGAACTGGGTGGAGCGGGACGGACCGGTCAAGCCCGGTGTCTCCGGCTCCGCCGACTCCTGGTACCAGCGGACCGAGTGCCTGGTGCGGGCCCGGCACGCCGGCGCGGCGCTGCGGGTGCGGGTGCGGTACCTGCAACTGCAGCACAAGCAGGTGGAGACGGCCGACACCGACGGAGGGCATCGCCCGGTCGAGTCGCTGCGGACGGCGGACGGGGTCACCCACCTGTCGTTCGAGGAGGCGGTGCCCCGCGAGACCGAGGTGGTGGTCCCGCTCGCCGAGCTGGTGCGGGGCGGGCGGACCGCCGTCGTGGGGGCGCCGGCCGGCACGGAGTACGAACCGCTTCCGTCGGGGGCGGGGCGCATCGTGCGCCGGCGCCGGCAGGTCCGGGCGCAGACCTCGGTCGTGGCCGAGCCGCTCGGTCCGGGGCTGTACCGGCTGCGGGTGCGCACCGAGAACACCGCCGACGGGGCCGACCCGGGGGCGCCGCGCGCCGCGGTGCTGGGGCAGGCGCTGCTCGCCACGCACACCCTCCTCGAAGGCGACGGAGCGGAGTTCGTGTCGCTGATCGATCCGCCCGCGGGCCTCGCCGAGCAGGCGCGCGGCTGCCGCAACGCGTTCACGTTCCCCGTGCTCGGCGGGGCATCGCCGGACCCGGCGAGCGACGACGGGGCGACCGGCCCGCTGCTGCTGTCGGCGCCGATCATCCTGCCGGACCACCCTCAGGTGGCGCCGGAGAGCCCGGGCGATCTGCACGACGCGGCGGAGATCGACGAGATCCTCACGCTGCGCACGATGCTGCTGACCGACGAGGAGAAGGCGGAGGCCCGGGCCACCGATCCACGGGCCGCGCGGATCCTCGACCGGGTGGAGACCATGCCCCGGGAGGTCTTCGCCCGGCTGCACGGCGCCATCCGCTCCCTGACCCCCGCGCAGGGCGCTGTCCCGACCCCGGCACAGAGCCCGGCCGGCCCGACACCGGCACAGAGCCCCGCTGCCCCGACCCCGGCACAGGGCACCGCCACCCTGCCCCCCGCACCGAGCCCCGCCACCGGGCGGCCCGTCTGGTGGCAGGAGGGCGGCGACGACGGGCTGTCCCCGTCGACCGACACCGTGCTGGTGGACGGGGTGCCCGTGGGCGGCGGCAGCCGGGTGCTGCTGTGTCCGCGCGGCCGGGGCGCCGACGCCCAGGACATGTTCCTGGACGGGCGGACCGCACGGGTGGCCGCGGTCCTTCCCGACGTGGACGGCGGCGTCCACCTGGCCGTCACCGTGGACGACGATCCCGCCGCCGAACTCCACGGCTGGTACGGCAGGTTCCACTACTTCCGGCCCGACGAGGTCGCACCGCTCGGCGGGGCCGAGACACCGGGTCCGGCCCAACCACCCCGGCCGCAGTCCCCGCGGCCCGCGCGTCCGGCCGACCGGCCGGAGGAGGGACGGTTCGATGGATGCCCTTGAGATGCTGGCGCACGACCACCGCATGGTCGAGCAGCTGTTCCGCGACTACCACGCGGCAGCCTCCGACCGGCAGCGGCGCGGCGTCGCCGAGCTGCTGGTCCGTGAGCTGTCCAAGCACGCCGCGCTGGAGGAGATGCTCGTCTACCCGCTGGCAAGGAAGGTACTCCCGGACGGCGAACAGGAGGTGGACGAGCATCTGAGCGAGCACCTGGCGGTGAAGAAGACCCTCCTCGAACTGGACCGGCTCGGTGCGGGCGACCCGCGCGCCGACGAACTCGTGGACCAGCTGCGCCGGGAGGTCGAGGAGCACATCCGCGAGGAGGAGGCCGTGATGATGCCCCGGCTGCGCGAGGCCGTCTCCCGGCAGGAACTGGACGAGCTGGGCCGGTCCATCGCCCGGGCCAGGCAGGGCGCACCGACCCGGCCGCACCCGAACGCCCCCGAGAAGCCCCCGGCCCTGAGCCTGGCGGCCCCGCTGGCCGCGGCATACGACCGACTCCGAGACCGACTGCAGCGGAGGCCCACGACATGACCACACAGAGCGGTACCACCGAGGTGAGCCGTGAACCCGGCCGGACCGAGGCGCGCGGAGACGGGCTGGAGGAAATCTACATCCTGTGGATCTCGGAAGGCATGAGCTGCGACGGGGACACCGTCTCGCTGACCGCCGCCGGCCAGCCCTCCATCGAGGACGTGGTGCTCGGGCTGATCCCCGGTCTGCCGAAGGTGAACCTCGTCAACAAGGTCCTCTCCCCGAGCCTGGGCGGCGAGGACTTCCTGGCCCCCTACCGGGCGGCCGCCCGCGGCGATCTGTCGCCGTTCATCCTCGTCATCGAGGGTTCCATCCCGAACCAGAACATCATCGAGGGCGACGGCTACTGGACGTCGTTCGGCAACGACCCGGAGACCGGGGAGCCGCAGACCCTGAACTGGTGGATCGACCAGCTCGCGCCGAAGGCCTGGGCGGTGGTGGCCGCCGGAACGTGCGCGGCGTACGGCGGCATCCACGCGATGGCGGGCAACCCGACCGGCTGCATGGGCCTCGCCGACTACCTCGGCTGGGACTTCAGGTCCCAGGGCGCCCTGCCCGTGGTGAACGTACCCGGCTGCCCCATCCAGCCGGAGAACTTCATGGAGACCCTGATCTGGGTGCTCTACCACGCGGCCGGAGCCGCGCCGCCGCCCCCGCTGGACCACATGCTGCGTCCGCAGTGGCTGTTCGGCAAGACCGTGCACGAGGGCTGCGACCGGGCGGCGTACTACGAGCAGGCCGACTTCGCCAAGGACTACAACTCCCCCAAGTGCCTGGTGAAGTCCGGGTGCTGGGGACCGGTGGTCAACTGCAACGTGCCCAAGCGGGGCTGGATGGCCGGGATCGGCGGCTGCCCGAACGTCGGCGGTATCTGCATCGGCTGCACCATGCCCGGTTTCCCGGACGCGTTCATGCCGTTCATGGACGAGCCGACCGGCGGAGCCCTGTCGGCGATGCTGATCAAGCCGTACGGCGCCGTCATCCGCCGGCTGCGCGGACTGACCAGCGTCGCCGTCAACCGCGAACCCAAGTGGCACCACAACGGCCCGGAACTGACCACCGGTTACGACCCGTACTGGCGTGCCTGAACGGCACCCGAGCGACCGTGCGTACAAGGAACGAGGGGCAGGAAACGACATGACGACAACCGAGGACCGGCGCCGGGCCCCGGGGCGCAAGCCCGCGCAGATCGTGGACATGTCCTGGGACCCGATCACCCGGATCATCGGCAACCTCGGCATCTACACGAAGATCGACTTCGCCAACCAGGAAGTGGTGGAGTGCCGCAGCACCTCCTCGCTCTTCCGCGGCTACTCGGTCTTCATGAAGGGCAAGGACCCGCGCGACGCCGGGTTCATCACGTCCCGGATCTGCGGCATCTGCGGCGACAACCACACCACGTGCTCCAACTACGCCCAGCAGATGGCCTACGGCGTCAAGCCGCCGAAGCTGGCCGAGCACATCACCAACCTCGGCGAGGCCGCCGAGTACATGTTCGACCACACGATCTTCCAGGACAACCTGGTGTTCGTGGACTTCTGCGAGGCGATGGTCAAGGCCACCAACCCCGGTGTGCTGGCCCGCGCCGAACGCACGGACGCGCCGCGCGGAGACATCCACGGCTACCGGACCATCGCCGACATCATGAAGGCGTTCAACCCCTTCGAGGGCGAGGTCTACAAGGAGGCGCTGAAGGTCTCCCGGGTCACCCGGGAGATGTTCTGCCTGATGGAGGGGCGGCACGTGCACCCCTCCACGCTCTACCCGGGCGGTGTCGGCACGATGCCGCAGCCCAACACCTTCACCGACTACCTCAGCCGCCTCATCCATGTCATCGACTTCGTCAAGAAGGCGGTGGCGATGAACGACGACGTCTTCGACTTCTTCTACGAGGCCCTGCCCGGCTACGAGGAGGTCGGCAGGCGCCGGGTCCTGCTCGGCTGCTGGGGCGCCTTCCAGAACCCGGACGTCGTGGACTACCGGTACGCGACGATGAACGAGTGGGGCCGGGCGATGTACGTGACCCCCGGCATCGTGGTCGACGGCAAGCTGGTCACCAACGACCTGGTCGACATCAACCTCGGTCTGCGCATCATGCTGGGCAGCTCCTACTACGAGGACTGGGTGAACGAGGAACCCTTCGTCACCCACGACCCCCTCGGCAACCCCGTCGACATGCGCCACCCGTGGAACCAGACGACCGTCCCGGTGCCGCAGAAACGGGACTTCGACGGCAAGTACAGCTGGGTGATGAGCCCGCGCTGGTACCACCCGGAGACCGGTCAGCACCTCGCCCTGGACACCGGCGGCGGGCCGCTGGCCCGGCTGTGGACGACCGCGCTGAGCGGCCTGGTCGACACCCCGTACGTCAAGGCCACCGGCAGCAGCGTGCGCATCTCCCTGCCCAAGGGCGACACGCTGCCGGAGACGACCCTGGAGTGGCACATCCCGAAGTGGAGCAACACCATCGAACGGGACCGCGCCCGGCCGTACTTCGTCGCCTACGCCGCCGCCATGGCCCTGCAGTTCCTGGAGGAGGCGATGGGGATGCTGCGGGCCGGCGAGACGAAGGTCTTCGAGAACTTCGAGGTACCGGAGGAGGCGATCGGCTGCGGCTTCCACGAGGCGGTGCGCGGCGTCCTCTCCCACCACCTGGTGATCCGGGACAAGAAGATCGCAAACTACCACCCGTACCCGCCCACCCCCTGGAACGCCAGCCCCCGCGACATCTACGGCACCCCGGGCCCCTACGAGGACGCCGTCCAGGGCCAGCCGATCTTCGAGGAGAACGGGCCCGACGACTTCAAGGGCGTCGACATCATGCGGACCGTGCGCAGCTTCGACCCCTGTCTGCCGTGCGGGGTGCACATGTACATGGGCAAGGGGAAGACGCTGACGACGGTGCACTCGCCGACGTACGGGGCGAACCATGGCTGACGCCGGGCGGCTCGCCGACACGGACGTGGAGGGACGGCTGGCGCGGCTGGACGACCTGCTGGGCCGCCTGGAGACCGCGCCCGGACCGATGGGCGCCACGGCCGTCGAGGCGGTACGGGTGCTGACCGAGGTCTACGGCGAGGCGCTGGGCCGGGTCCTCGACCTCGCGGGGCGGCAGCTGGCCGCCCGGCTGGCCGAGGACGAGCTGCTGGACCATCTGCTGGTGCTGCACGGGCTCCACCCCGAACCGGCGCGGCGGCGGGCCGAGCGCGCGGTCGACCGGCTCCGCCCCGCGGTGCGCGAGCGGGGCGGCGACGTGGAGCTGGTCGAGGTCGAGGGACGGGTGGCCCGGGTGCGGGTGAGCGAGGCCGGTGGCTGCGGGGCCGGCTGCGGCGGCGGGCCCACGGTCGCGGACGCGGTACGGGAGGCGGTGCTCACCGCCGCACCGGAGCTGACCGAGGTCGAACAGCTGCCCACGCCGGCGCCACCGGCCTTCGTACCGCTGGACTCGCTGCTGGTGCGGGAGGCCCGGTGAGCGTCGACGGGGCGCTGGCCCGGGTCATCCGCTCGGCCGCCGCCGACCGGGACGGCGGCGAGCGGTGCGACCTGTGCGCGGAGCCCGTACCGGAGGAACACCGCCATCTGTACGCCGCCGAGCGCGAGGAGCTGCTGTGCGCCTGCGGCGCGTGCACGGTGCTGTTCACCGGGGACGGCGCGGGCGGCGGGCGGTACCTGCTGGTGCCGAGGCGGCGGGTACGCCTGGAGCCGGTGGACACCGGGCCGCTCGGGGTGCCGGTGGGCCTGGTCTTCTTCGTGCCGCACACCGACGGCACGGTCACGGCGCAGGGGCCGAGCCCCGCCGGGGCGATGCGCTGGGAGGTCGACGCGGCCCGCTGGGCCCGGATGCGCGCCGTGTGCCCCCCGCTGGTGACCATGGCACCGGAGGTGGAGGCTCTGTTGGTGAACACCGTGCGGGGCCTGGACCACCACTGGATCGTGCCGGTGGACGACTGCTTCCGCATGGTCGCGCTGGTCCGCCGGGAGTGGCGGGGCCTCGCCGGAGGCGGCCGGGTGTGGCCGGCCGTCGAGCGGTTCTTCGAGGAGCTGACCGAGCGGTCGTGAGGACGGGAGGCCGTGAGAGCGGCGATGAGCCGGCGTGAGGACCTGACACGAGGACCTGACGTGAGGACCCGACGTGAGGACCTGAGAGGAGATCCAGATGAGCACCATCCGAGTGGGCCGCCCCCACGTGAAACCCGACACGCCCGGGCACGTGTTCGGGCTGCACCAGGGCAACAAGGGCCCCGCCAAGCACCAGGCCGGACACCACAGGGACGGCACGTCCGACGCGCGCCGTTCCACCGGGATCCACTGGAAGCGGCACGACGCCATCATGAAGATCATGCCGAACATCTCGCCGGGATGAGAGCGGGTCGAGCGCGATGAGCGGAATGAGCTGCAGGCGGAACAGGCGGAACAGGCGGAAACGGAGAGGTACCGGGATGAGGCTGTACCGAGCAGGAGCGTCAGGCGCTGCCGCGGCGGCCCGGATGCGGGCCGGGAGGACGGCTCGGCGGGTGCTGGTCGCCGAGGCCGCCGTGGTGGGCGGCCTGGCGCTCGCGCTGTTCGTCCGGGAGATCCCCGGCATCCGGCGCGAGGTGCGCATCTGGCGCATGATCAACGTGCGCTCCGGCGCCCAGCGCCCGCACTGAACCGGCGTGCACGAGCTGTCGATCGCGACCGCGATCGTGGAGCAGGCGGCGGAGATCGCCCGCGCGGACGGCGCGGACGGCGTGTCGTCGGTGACGGTCAGGGTCGGCGAGCTGGCCGGTGTCGTCCCGGATGCGCTGCACTTCGCGTTCGAGGTGGCCCGCGACGGCACGGCCCTGGCCACGGCCCGGCTGGTCGTGGAGGAGGTGCCGGCGCGGGCCTGGTGCGGCGGGTGTGCCGAGGAGTTCGCGGTCGGCATGCCGCCGTTCTTCTGGTGCCCGCGCTGCGACCGGCCGTCGCAGGAGCTGCGCGGCGGACGGGAGTTGGAGATCACGGGGGTCGAGCCGGCCCCGGCCCCGGCCTGACGGCGGGGCCGGGGGCGGTTCAGCAGATCCGGGGAAGCTGCTCGCCCAGCGGGAGGTCCAGCACCCGGGTGCCGCCCAGAGCGGTGGCGACGACCACCATCCCCGGGTGGTCGGCCACGCACTCGCCGATCAGGGCCGCGTCGGTGCCCTGCGGATGCGCGCGCATGGCCGCGAGGACGGCTTCGGCGTGCTCCGGGGGGACGAAGGCGACGAGCCGGCCCTCGTTGGCGACGTACAGCGGGTCCAGGCCGAGGAAGCCGCAGGCGTTCGCGACCTCGTCCGGGACCGGTACGGCCCGCTCGCGCAGCCGGACACCGGTGCCGGAGGCGCGGGCGATCTCGTTCAGGGACGCGCCGAGACCGCCCCGGGTGGGGTCGCGCAGGACGTGGATGTCCGGGGTGACCGCGAGCATGGCCGCCACCAGGTCCGCGAGCGGCGCGGTGTCGGAGGTGGTCTCCACACCGAACTCCAGGCCCTCCCGGACGCTCATCACGGCCACCCCGTGCAGGCCGATCGGGCCGCTGACGAGGACGGCGTCGCCCGGCCGGGCGCGCTGCGGGCGGATGTCGACGCCCGCGGGGACGAGGCCGACACCGGCGGTGGTGACGTAGACGCCGTCGCCGTGCCCCGACTCGACCACCTTGGTGTCGCCGGTGGCGATGGTGACGCCGGCGGCCTCGGCGGCGGCCCCCAGGGCGCGGGCGACGCGGGCGAGCACGGCCAGTTCCACGCCTTCCTCCAGGATGAAGGCCGCGGACAGATGGGTGGGCCGGGCGCCGCTCATCGCCAGGTCGTTGACGGTGCCGTTGACGGCGAGGTCGCCGAGGCTGCCGCCGGGGAAGAACAGCGGCCGTACGACGTAGGAGTCGGTGGAGAAGGCCAGCCGGGCCCCGCCCAGGTCCAGGACGGCCGAGTCGGTGAGGGCCGCGAGCGTGGGGTTGCCGTAGGCGGGGGCGAAGATCTGCTGGACCAGCTCCGCCGACAGGGCGCCGCCTCCGCCGTGGCCCATGACGACGACCGGCTGGTCGCGCAGGGGGGCGGGGCAGGTCCAGTCCGCGGGGTCGACGACCGCTTCGGGGGATTCGGTGGCGAGGTCAGCCAACGGGGTTCATCTCCTGTGCGGCACTCTTCGGTGCCGGGCTGTCGGTCATCCTTCGGTACAGGTAGTAGGCGGCGCAGGCGCCCTCGCTGGAGACCATGGTGGCGCCGAGCGGGGTGCGCGGGGTGCAGGTGGTGCCGAAGGCCGCGCAGTCGGTGGGTTTGATGAGGCCCTGCAGGACCTCGCCCGCGCGGCACTCGGCGGGTTCCTCGGTGCGGATGCCGGTGACGTCGAAGCGGTGCTCGGCGTCGTAGGCGCGGAACGCGTCGGCGAGCCGCCAGCCGCTGCCGGGGATGCGGCCGATGCCCCGCCAGTTGCGGTCGGTGACCTCGAAGACCTCCTCGATCATGCGGACGGCCGCCGGGTTGCCCTGCTCGCGCACGGCACGGGGGTAGGCGTTCTCCACCCGGTGCTCGCCGCGTTCCAGCTGGTGGACGGCGCGGCGGATGCCCTCGAGGATGTCCAGCGGCTCGAAGCCGGTGACGACGATCGGGACGCGGTGCCGCTCGGCGAGGTCCGGGTACTCGTCGGTGCCCATCACGCTGCACACGTGCCCGGCGGCGAGGAAGCCCCGTACCCGGCAGGCGGGGGCGGTCATGATGGCCTCGATCGCCGGAGGGACCCGGACGTGGGACACCAGCAGGCTGAAGTTGGCGAGGCCGAGCCGGCGGGCCTGGTGGACGGCCATCGCGTTGGCGGGGGCGGTCGTCTCGAAACCGATGGCGAAGAACACCACCTGCCGGTCGGGGTGCCTGCGGGCCAGGTCCACGGCGTCCAGCGGCGAGTAGACGACGCGTACGTCACCGCCCTCGCCCTTGACCCGGAACAGGTCCCGGCCGGTACCGGGCACGCGCAGCATGTCCCCGAAGGAACAGAAGATCACCCCGGGGCGCGCCGCGATCTCCAGGGCCTTGTCGATGACATCGAGCGGGGTCACACACACCGGGCAGCCCGGGCCGTGGATCAACTCCACCTCCTCCGGGAGGAGTTGGTCGATGCCGTGGCGGATGATGGAGTGGGTCTGGCCGCCGCAGACCTCCATCAGGGCCCAGGGCCGGGTGACCGTGGCCCGGATCTCGTCCAGCAGCCGGCGCGCCAGCTCCGGGTCGTTGAACTCGTCGATGTACCTCACCGGGCCTCACTTCCGCTCTCCTGCCGCGCCGCCTGCTCCCAGGCGTCGCCGAACTCCTCCTCCAGCAGCCCCAGCTGCCCGAACAGTTCCAGGGAGGCCCGGGCCGACTCCTCGTCCAGGCGCTGCAGCGCGAAGCCGACGTGGACGATGACGTACTCTCCCACCCGGACGTCGGGCAGGTACTCCAGGCAGGCCTGTTTGCGTACGCCGCCGAAGTCGATCAGGCCGGTGAGCGGGTCGGCGCGGTGGTCGATGGACACGACCTTGCCGGGCACTGCCAGACACATGGGTCACTCCGTCTCGTGGTGGGCTGCTGTTCCCGCGACCATCAGCTGGCCGAGTGCCAGACCGCCGTCGTTCGGGGGTACCTCGCCGTGCCGAAGGACGTGGAAGCCGGCCGTGGTGAGCAGCGCGGCGGTCTCCTCCTCCAGCAGGGCGTTGGCGAAGACACCGCCGGTGAGGGCGACGGTGGTGAGGCCGGTCTCCGTACGGGCCCGGCGGCAGGCCTCCGCCACCGCGCGGGCCACGCCCCGGTGGAAGCGGGCGGCCATGACCGGTACGGGGGTGCGGCGGGACCGGTCGTCCAGCAGGGCGCGGAGGGCGGGGGCCGGGTCCATGTCCCGCCCGCCGGCGGTGAACCCGAACGGGTAGGCCACCGCGTCCGCCTCCCGCGCCTCCAGCGCCGCCGCCTCCAGTTCCAGCGCCGCCTGTGCCTCGTACCCGGCGCGCTGGCACACCCCCACCAGCGAGGACACCGCGTCGAAGAGCCGCCCCATGCTGGAGGTCGGCACACAGGCCAGCTGTCGGCTCAACTGCTGCCGCAGCACGGTGCGTTCGGTCTCCGTGCAGGCGTCGACGCTGGGCAGGCCCGGTGTCCAGGGCAGTCCCGCCGCCCACAGCCGGGCCAGGGCCATCCGGCAGGGGTTGGCCACGCCGGCGTCGCCGCCGGGCAGCGGGGCGGGGGCCAGGCGGGTGAGGCGCCGGTGGCCTCTGTAGTCGGCGAGGAGGATCTCGCCGCCCCAGACGGTGCCGTCGTCGCCGTACCCGGTGCCGTCGAAGGCGACGCCGATCACGGGGGTGCTGCCGTCGAGGCCGTGTTCGGCCATCGCCGAGGCGATGTGGGCGTGGTGGTGCTGGACCCGCACCGGTTCGCCCAGGCCGAGCCGGGCGGCCCGACGGGTCGAGTGGTAGCCGGGGTGGCGGTCGGCGGCCACCCGCCGGGGGACGACTCCGGTGAGGCGGGCGAGGTGCCGTACGGCCCGCTCGGCGGCGTCCAGGGCGGCCAGTTCGCCCATGTCCCCGATGTGCGGGCCGAACCAGGCCTGGTCGCCCTCGCCGAGGCAGGGGGCGTTCTTCAGGTCGCCGCCGACCGCCAGCGTGGGCCGCACCGGCAGCGGGAGGCGCAGCGGGCGGGGGGCGTAGCCGCGGGAGCGCCGCAGGACCTGTTCGGTGCCGTCGGGGCGGACCCGCAGCAGGGAGTCGTCGCACGGGCAGGCGATGGGCCGGTCGTGGGTGAGCCAGGCGTCGGCGAGTCCCGCCAGCCGGGTCAGCGCCTCGGCGTCGTCGGTGACGATGGGCTCGCCGGAGCGGTTGCCGCTGGTCATGACCAGCACCCGCGGGCCGGGCGGATCGCCGGGCAGCCCGAACAGCAGGGTGTGCACGGGGGTGTAGGGCAGCAGCAGACCGACGTGCGGGCTGCCCGGGCACACCTGGTCGGCGAGGCGCAGACGGTCCGGGGAGGTGCGGCGGCGCAGCAGGACGATGGGGCGGCGGGCGCCGGTGAGCGCGTCCCGTTCGGCGGCGTTGAGCACCGCCACGCGCTCCGCCGTGGCGAGGTCCGCGCACATCACCGCGAAGGCCTTCCCGCCGCGTTCCTTCCGGGCGCGCAGGGTGGCCACGGCCCGGTCGTCGGTGGCGTCGCAGGCCAGGTGGTAGCCGCCGACGCCCTTGACGGCGACGATCCGCCCGGCGGCGAGCAGCGCGCGTGCCGCGGCGAGGGCCTCCGCGTCCCGGGCCGGGCGGACTCCCGGGCCCGCGGCCGGGACGAGGGCGAGCCGGGGACCGCAGTCGGGGCAGGCGACGGGCTGGGCGTGGAAGCGGCGGTCGGCGGGGTCGCCGTACTCGCGGGCGCAGGCGGGGCACATCGGGAAGCCGGCCATGGTGGTGGCCGGGCGGTCGTACGGCATCCCGGTCGCGATGGTGAACCGGGGGCCGCAGTGGGTGCAGGTGACGAAGGGGTGGCGGTGCCGGCGGTCACCGGGGTCGGCCAGCTCGCGCAGGCAGTCGGCGCAGGTCGCGGTGTCGGGCGGGAGCAGGGTGCGGCCCGCGGACCGCTCGGTGGGTCGGATGGCGAAGGGGCCGGGGGCGCCGGTGGCGGGCACGTCCTCGCTGCCGACGCCGGTCACGGTCGCGAGCGGGGGCGGCTGCTCGATGAGCCGGCCCGCGAACCGGTCCACCTCCTCCAAAGGGCCCTCGACCTCGATGAGCACACCGTCCGCGGTGTTGCTCACGAACCCCGCGAGCGCGAAGCCGGCGGCGAGCCGGTGGACGTAGGGCCGGAATCCGACGCCCTGCACCGTGCCCCGCACGGTGATCCGACGCCGGACGGGGCCGGTGGCGGGCGCGGTCACGACAGGGGGGCGGACGCCGGGGGGCGGTGCGGGTCCGGAGCGGACGCCGGGTGGTCGTGGTGGTGCGGGTCCGGAGCGGGCGCCGGGTCGTGGTGCGGGTCCGAGACGGGCGCCGGGTGGTGGTGCGGGTGCGGGGCGAGGGGCGGGTGGTGGGGCGGGGTGCCGTCGCGGGCGGCGAGGGCGCGGTCGAGTACGGTGCCGACGCCGGTGCCGGTGCGGGCGCAGGACCGGATGATCTCCACGCCGGGGTTGACCCGGTGCACGTTCTCGTGGAAGAGGCTCTCGTCGAAGCCGGCCGGTCCGGCCAGGTCGGTCTTGGTGATCACGACGAGATGGGCGGAACCGAACGCGGTCGGGTACTTCAGCGGCTTGTCCTCGCCCTCGGTGACCGCCATCAGCACGATCCGCAGCGTCTCCCCGAGGTCGTACGCGGCCGGGCAGACCAGGTTGCCGACGTTCTCCACGAAGAGCACGGAGGTGTCCGGCGGCAGCCAGTCCGCGAGCCGGGCGCGGACCTGGCGGGCCTCCAGGTGGCACAGGCCGTCGGTGAGCAGCTGCCGCACGGGCGCCCCGGACCGGGCCAGCCGCTCGGCGTCGTTCTCGGTCGCGAGGTCCGCGGTGAGCGCGGCCACCGGTACGCCCCGCTCCCCCGCCCGGGCCAGCACCCGGGCGAGGAGTTCGGTCTTGCCGCTGCCCGGACTGGACAGCAGGTTCACCAGGGTCACGCCCTGCCGGGCGAGGTCGTCGCGCAGGCCCTCGGCCAGGCCGTCGTTCTTGGCCAGGACGGCCTGTCTGAGGTCGGACCGGCACATGGGCGCTGCTCCTCGGATGCGGTGACGGGGCCCGGGCCGCATCGGGTGCGGCCCGGGGTCTCACCGATCTTCGGCCGCGCGGGCCGCCGCGCCGGGCAGCGCAGCCGCGTACGCGGTCCCGGATTCCACCGGGCGGCCCAACGGGGGCAGGGGACGGGCCGGGTCGGCGAGCAGGGCGGGGACGAGCGTGTGCAGGGCGTCCACGGCCCGGCCGACGGCGTCCCGCACCGGGTCGCTGAGTCCCGGCAGGAGGTCGTCGTCACCGGGCAGCACGCCGGGTTCGCAGGCCAGGACGAGGACCCGGGGCAGCGGCTCGTCGCCCAGGTGGGTGGCCAGGGCCAGCACCTTCACCGGGTCCATGCCGTGGGCTTCGGGCGGGACGGTGCCCTCCGGGGGTTCGGCCTCGACGAGGGAGAGGGTGCCGGGGCGGTGGCCGCGCGGGGCGGCGTCGACCAGGACGGCGGTGGCGTAGCCGGACAGCAGGTCGTAGGCGAGGTCCAGGCCGCGGATGCCGTAGTCGCGGACCCGTGCCCCGGCCGGCAGCGGGCGGCTTTCCAGGGCGCGGATCACCTCGGGGCCGAAGGCGTCGTCGGCGAGGAAGATGTTGCCGACGCCGGCCACCAGGAGCGACGGCGTCACCGGAGGCCTCCGGCGGCCGGGGCGGCACCGGCCGCGGTGGGACCGGCCGGGGCGGGGCCGGCCGGGGCGGGGCCGGCCGGGGCGAGGGGCCGCGGGGAGCCGCCCGGGGTCTTGCGGACGAAGGCCGAGCGCAGGGCGTGGTACGGGGCGTCGGGGTCGAAGAAGATGGCGTGCATGCGGGCCAGTTCCTCCTCCCGGTAGCAGGAGAGGGGCCGTGCCCGCTCGTCGGCGGCGAGGGCCGCGGCCTTCGCGGCGAGCCGCCGGTGCAGGTCCGGGGCGGCGGCGAGGCCGGCCGCGAGCCGCTCCACCTCGGCCGGGAACTCCGCGGGTGCGGCCGGCACCAGGCGGTCCACCAGGCCGAGCCGCTCGGCGGACGCGGCGCTGACCGGCAGCGCCTCGGTGGTCAGCCGGCCGGCCTGCTCCGGGCCGACGCGGCGCGGCAGGGTGTACGTCCAGAACTCGGAGCCGTACAGACCCATGCGGCGGTAGTGCGGGTTGAGGACGACGCCGCTCCGGCACCACACCTCGTCGGCGGCGAGGGCCAGCATGGCGCCACCGGCCGCCGCGTTGCCGCCGAGGGCGGCCACCACCATCCGGTCGGTGGTGCGCAGCACGGCCTCCACGAGGTCGTCCATGGCATTGAGGTTGGTCCAGGACTCCTGGGCCGGGTCGGGGGCCGCCTCGACCACGTTGAGGTGGATGCCGTTGGAGAAGAAGTCGCGGGTGCCGCCCAGGACGAGGACGCGGGTGGGCCGGGTGAGCGCGTACTCGTAGGCGGCGAGCAGTCTGCGGCACTGGTCGGTGCTCATCGCGCCGCCCGGGAAGGAGAAGGCGAGGAAGCCGACGTCGCCGCGCTGCCGGTAGCGGATGTCCGTCCAGGTGCGCCGGCCGGGCGGCAGCTCCAGCGGAACATGGTCCTCCGGGAGGCGGAGACCGGGCTCGTACGCGGCGAGGACGGAGGCGGCCGGCCGGCGGAAGGGGGCCGGGTCGCCGGAGTTCCGGCGGGGGCGCAGCTCGGGGATCCAGACGGCGCCGTCGCGGGTGGCCCGGCAGACGGCGCCCGCGCGCCGGGCCAGCAGGGCGCCGGGACGGCCGCGCAGCCGGTCCTCGGGGTGCCCGCCGTGCAGGAACACCTCGTGGCCGAGGAGTTCGTCGAGGACGCCCGGCTGGGAGTCGGCGCCGCGGAGCGCCCGCAGCACCGTCTCGGTGTCGTCGTGCTCCCAGTCGATCCGGCGCCGCTCCTGCCGGTAGAAGTCGCGCCAGACGACGGTGACCGACGGGTCGGTCTGCGGGAGCGGCTTGTGGGCGCCTTCGGCGTAGCGCCGTACGGCCGTCAGGACGGCGGTGACGGCCGCGTCGGAGGCCTCGTTGCGGTAGAGGTCGCTCTTGCCGACGGGCGGCACGGGGAACGGTTCGGCCGCCCAGACGGGGCCCGCGTCCATCCCGGCCTCGGCCTGCAGGACGGTCACGCCCCACCGCTCCGCCCCGTCGGCGATGGCCCAGTCCAGGGAGGACGGGCCGCGGTCGCCGGGCGGGCCGGGGTGCACGATCAGGCAGGTGTGCTCCCGCCACACGTCCTCGGGCAGGGCCGTGCGGAGCATCGGCGCGACGACGAGGTCCGGTCGCGTCTCGTGCACGGCGGCCCTGACCGGTTCGGGGCCGTGCGCGGCGAGGACGACGTCCACCTGGTGCCCGTGGTCCGACAGTTCGGCGTACAGGCGCTGGGAGAGGCTGTTGAACGCGCTGGCGACGAGCAGAATGTTCATGACACGGCATGGTCGTCGCTCGCGGGGGTGCCGGGAAGAACCGCCGCGGCGTTTCGCCGGCCTCGCTCAGGTCTCTTCCTCCATCCGGATCGCATTGCGGAGATCCTCGAAGGCCTGGCTCCCCTGGTCCCGGTGCGCCTCCAGCAGGGCCCCGGCGATCGCGTCGAGCTTGCGCTGGATCGCGTGCTCGGCGCGCATCTCGGCGTTCTTCAGCAGCGCCAGGAGCAGCAGGGTGACCGCCGTCATGGACTCGCCCGCGAGCAGCAGCAGCTCGGACGGCAGATGGGCGATGTGGGCGGCGGCGAAGAAGCCGACCAGCAGCAGGCAGAACAGGAAGAACAGCGGCGAGCTGGTGAAGTTCGAGGCGTATTCGGCGAACTGGTCGAACCGGCTGCGGCTCGGTCCGCCGCGGTGAACGGGATTCTTGAAGGTCATGGCCGAGCCTTTCCCCACGGTGAGCGGCGGTCGGCCGCGGGCCCCCGTCCGGGCGCGGCACGGCCCCGGGACGGCCGCGCCGCAGGGACTCACCGCTTCGGTGGCCGGCTGGCGCGTCAGGTCCGCAGTACCCGTGCGGGGGTGTACGACACCGGCGGCGGAGGGGGCGGCTCGGTGGCGGGGCCGGGCGGGACGGGGTGCACCGACGGTGCGCGAAGACGCCCGCGCCTCGACGGCCCCGGGCGCCCCGGTCTCAGGCCGCGAGGGAGCGGCCGGGGTCCAGGCGGGTGAGGAGCTGATCGCGGTGCAGTCCGGCGACGGGCGCCAGCAGGTCGGGGTGGCGGAGCAGGGCCGCCGCGTCGCGGTCGGCGTCGTCCGGGGCGAGCAGCCGGCGGAACTCGGCCGGCCCGGCGATGTGCTCGCTGCCGGCCAGCCCGGCGACGGCCAGCCCGGCCAGCTCCGCGTCGGTGAGCAGCGCGGCGGCCCAGCTGGCCACCACCTCGTCCACCCAGGTCCGCCAGGCCCACTCCTCGGCCGCGTGGTCGCCGGCCGCCTCGGCACCGGTGATCCAGTCGAGGCGTCCCGTGCCGCCGGGGCCCGCCATGGTGACCAGACCGGCGTCGATCTCGGTGGGATAGCGCAGCCAGGCGGCGACCGTCACCGCCTGCCGGGCCTGCGCCTCGCACAGCGCGGAGGCCAGCGCGCCGCCGGACGGCGGGTAGGCCACCGTCAGCCAGCGAGCCGTCGCGGCGATCAGGGGAGACAGGTCAGTGAGCACAGCCGGGCCGTCCGATGCGAAGGGGTACAGGGGCTCGACGCAACCGTAGCCCGGAGCCGGGCACGGCCGGGAGGGAGTGCGAATCAGGTCATATGTGACGTGACCCACGCCCGCGGCCGACGGAGGCGGCCCCGGCGCACCGGTCGCGCCGCGTAGCCGCTCGCGCCGCGTAGCCGGCCGCGCCACGCAGCCGATCGCCTCCCGCGACCCCCGCCGACGATCGCCTCCCGCGACCCCCGCCGACGATCGCCTCCCGCTGCCCCGCCGGTCTCGGATCGGCGGTGATCTGGTGACAAGTCGGGGTGTGCCCTCCGCGTATGCACTAGGTTGAGCCTCCGGACGCGGGACCCGGGGGGCGTGGTGGCGGACGCGGAACGCATGGCGGCGGTGCTGACGGCACTCCCGGAGGAGTACGCGGCCGTCCGTTCTCATCTGGTACGGCCCGAGACACGCGTCCACCGGCTCGGCACCGTGGTCGAGGTCGGTGAGTTGCCCGGGTGCCCCTGGCCCGTGGCGATCGCGGAGTGCGGCGAGGGCGGGCGCACCGCGGCCACGCTGACCGAGCGGATCGCGACCTGGCTGGAGCCCGAGGCGCTGTTCTTCGTCGGCATCGCGGGCGGCCTCAAGGACGACCTCGCACTCGGTGACGTCGTCGTCGCGGCCAAGGTCCACGCCTACGGCGGCGGCAAGGTGACGTCCGACGGCTTCCTGGCGCGGCCCGACAGCGTGCGGCCGGCGCACGCCCTCGAACAGGCCGCCCGGTCCGCGCTGCGCCGCGGCAGCTCGCGCTGGACCGACCGGGTGATCACCGGCCCGCCGGCCCCCACGGCCGCGCCGAAGGTCCACTTCAGACCGCTGGCCTCGGGGGACGTCCTGCTGAACTCCGCCGAGTGCCCGCTGCGCGAGCAGCTCCACCACACCTACAACGACGCGGTCGCCATCGAGATGGAGAGCGCCGGTTTCGCGCACGCCGCGCACCTCGCCGACCTCCCGCACCTGGCGATCCGCGGTATCAGCGACCGGGCCGACGGCACCAAGTACGACACCGACCGGCAGGGCCACCAGGAGCGTGCCGCCGCCCACGCCGCGGCGGCCGTCATGGCCGTGATCACGGAGTTCGCCCGGCACCGGCCCGCCGCGACCCGCTCCGCGCCGGCCGCCCCCGCCCGCACCCCGTCCTCCGACGTGCGGGTCGCCGACGCGCTGGAGGCGTTCACCGGCATGGCGGGGCTGGAGTTCCGCCGTACCGTCCTCGCCCTGGTGGAGGACAGGCTCGCCCTGGAACACCCCCTGGGCATCCCGGAGCAGACCGTGGCCCGGGACCACCTGGTGCTGATCGCGCGCGGTCTGCGGCAGAGCCGTGAACCGTCTTCGGCGCACCGGGCGCTGTACGAGGTGATGGCGGATCTGCGCCCGAACGAGCAGGCGCTCGTGCGGCTGCGCGAGGTGCTGGGGCTCTGAGGCGGCCGGGTCCTGATGGTGGAGCTGCGGGGAACAGACGTGGAACAGTGCGCACCGGTCGGTGACGGAGGGCGGGCCTGTCAGGCGGGCGCCTGGGACGACGCCGTCTCCCAGGTCCTGCAAGCGGCCCTGACGGACGTGGACGACATGCGCGGCAACGCCGACTTCCGGCGGGAACTGCTGCGGTCGCTGCATCACCGTGCCGACCTGCCCGACTGGAAGTCGCCCGCGGACCGCACCCGCGGCGAGGACGACATCGCGGAGCTGGTGCACGCCTGCCGCACGTACCGTCAGCCGCGCACGGCGCTGGCCGCCGTCGCCGACTTCCTCCAGGACCGGCGGGGCAACGAACGCTCGGTCGCCTGGTTCGGCCTGTGCGCCCACGCCGTCGTCTCGCCCGGCATCCTCGGCACGCGGCGGATGCACCGGATCTTCACGGCGTTGCGGAGGACCGAGCGGCTGCCGGAGTCGCTGGAGGTCGCGCGGTACGCGGACGCGTGCCGCGCGGCCCGGCTGAACGTCCCGCTGGCCGGCCCCACCGATCTCTTCCGGGCGCTGGAGCGGTTGAACGACGCCCAGCGGGGCCCGGGCACGAGGCCCGCGATCCACCGCTTCCTGCAGCTCCTCGCCCAGGACGTGCCCGAGCCGGCGGCCTCCGCGCTGCTGGAGGTGGCGGGCGGCCCCCTGCCGGCCTCGGTCCCGCGGCTGCGCCCGGTGGAGATCATCGTCCAGCTCCGGCTGGAGGAGGTGGACGCCGCGCCGTCCGAGACCCCCCGCTACCAGGTGCACGGAGCCTTCTACAGCCACGAGGAGGGCTCCCTCAGAGAACTGGACTCCTGGATCGACCACAGGAAGGTGACCGAGGAGGAGTTGCTCCAGCACGGCAGCAGCCTCCTGTCCGGCTGGGGAGACCTGGCCTACGAGATACGGGACTACCGCACCCGCGTGCGCTTCGAGTTCCTCCTCCCCTGGTCGCTGCTCGATCACGCCGTCGACCTGTGGACGGTCACCCCGTACGTGCTCGGGCACCAGTACCCGGTGGTCGTGCGCTCGCTGGACCGGCACAAGAACTTCTGGATGCACGGGATGTGGCGCAGGCGCTGGGACGAACTCGCCGCCCAGGGCTGCCCGCCCCCGCCCGCGAGCGCCACCGACCACATCGCCTGGATGACCCACCTCACGGACCGGTCCGTGCCGGCGGGCGGCACCCGCCGCTTCCCGTCGCTCCGGTTCAGCAGCGTGGGCGAGGTCACCGAGTGGCTGAAGGCGCACGCCTCACTGGCGTGCGTCGGTGTCGGTTTCGCCTACGGCCATCCCGACGCCCTCGCGCAACAGGCCATCGAGGAGGCCGTGGCGAAGGGCATCCCCGTCCTGGTGTGGCGGCGGGACGACGGGGACCCCTGCGAACTCGACACGGCGCTGCGGGGCCGTGCACTGAGCCGGATCGACGAACTCCCCGTGGGCACCCAGAGCCTGCGGGAGGCGGCCGAGACCAGGCCCGCGAACGACCTGGGGCGTCACATCACGCTGCTGTGGGACGACCCGAACTGCGTGGCGCAACTCCAGCACGGGATGTATCAGGGGGTCGGGTGAGCAACGACGAGCACGGGACCGCGGAGGGAACCGCCGGGACGTCCGGGACCGGCGAGGAGGAGACGGCGGCGCCGCCGCCCTGGTGGATCTACCAGGGCACGGGCCAGCCGCACGACGGCATCCGCAGGCTGCCCGGTCCGCCGCCGTGGCGCGCGTTCGACGCCCTCGACGGCGACGCCGAGCTGCCGGCGCCTCCCCACCACGCCGACGCGCTGTCCGAGCGCAAGCTCGGCCGGGCCCGCCAGGCGGCCGCCTACCGGGCCGACGACCGGGAGATCCACCTGGTCAACCTGGCGCTGTACCTGCGCCGGCCGCTGCTGGTCACCGGCAGGCCGGGAGTCGGCAAGTCGACACTGGCGTACAGCATCGCGCGGGAACTGGGGCTGGGCCCCGTACTGCGCTGGCCGATCACCAGCCGGTCGACCCTCCAGGACGGCCTCTACCACTACGACGCGATCGGACGGCTCCAGGAGGCCGGGCTCCGCTTCCGGTGCGCCGGCGAGACGGAGGCGGCCGCGCCCCCCGACATCGGGCCGTACCTGCGTCTCGGTCCGCTCGGCACCGCGCTGCTGCCGTGGAGGTTCCCGCGGGTGCTGCTCGTGGACGAGATCGACAAGAGCGACATCGACCTGCCGAACGACCTGCTGAACGTGTTCGAGGACGGCGAGTTCACCATTCCCGAGCTGTCCCGGCTGGGCGAGACGCCGACCAGCATCATGTCCGCCGACAACGGAGCCTGGGTCACCGTGCTGGGCGGTCAGGTGCGCTGTGCGCAGTTCCCGCTGATGGTCCTCACCAGCAACTCGGAGCGGGAGTTCCCCCCGGCGTTCCTGCGGCGCTGTCTGCGTCTGGAGATCGCGGCGCCCAGCGACAAGAAGATCGCCGGCATGGTGACCGCCCACTTCTCCGGCTCGGACCGCCTGGAGAGCCTGCCCGAGGCCGTACGGGCGGACGTCGTCGCGGAGTTCGTCGCCAAGCAGCGCGACCGGGGCGCGGAACTCGCCAGCGACCAGTTGCTCAACGCGCTGCTGATGGCCTCCCACGGGCTGTGGTCGGATCCGAAGAGCCGCAAGGTGATCGAGAACAACGTCCTGCATCCTCTCAACGAGGGGTGACCATGGGCGAGGGCCTGCGCGACCACCTCGCGAGGATGCTCCGGGAGGGCTGCTCGTCCGGCCCGGACGCCGAACTCGTGGCGGACGTGCTCTGGATGGCCTCGGTGGCCGGTCTGGAGCCCTCCGCCCGGCCCGCCGACCACGCCGGCGAACCCCCGCCCGTGCAGCCCCCGCACCCCTCCGACGGCCGTGCGGACGGTCCGTCGGCCCGGATCGAGGACGCGTCGGACGAGGAGGAGGCCGAACTCCATCCGCCGGCCGGGGCGGCCGACCGCGGGGGCCCGGAGGGGGAGGCCGGACGGAGCGGCATCCCGCTGGAGACACCGCTCCTGCCGCTGCTCTCCGACGGACTCGGCCTGGCCCGGTCGCTGCGCCCGCTCCGGCAGGACGTCGTCAGGCCCGGCAGGCCCGCGCTCGACGAGCACGGCACCGCGCACGCCGCCGGCGAGTCGGGCATGCTCCTGCCCGTGTGGCGGGAGCCCACCGAGCGGCGGTTCTCCGTCGACCTGGTGGTGGACGTCGGCACGACGATGGCCGTGTGGCACCGCACCGGTGCCGAACTCCGGGCCATGTTCGAACGGCACGGCGCCTTCCGCGACGTACGGACGTGGGCCCTGGACACCGACGCGGCCACCCCGGTGCTCTTCCCGTTCCGTCAGGGCAGGGCGCGGCCGGACGAGGAGACCGGCCCGGTGCACCGGCTCCGGCACCTGGCCGGTCCCGACGGGCGGCGTCTGATCGTCCTCCTGACGGACGGGGTGGGGCGCGTGTGGCGCGACGCGGAGTTCAAGTCGGCCCTCGCGGAACGGGCGCGCCGGCAGCCCGTGGCCGTGCTCCAGGTGCTGCCCCGCAGGCTGTGGCACCGCACCGCGCTGCCCACCGTCCCGGTCTCCGCGCAACAGAACGGCGGGGCGCCGCCCGTGCCCTCCTACCGCTGCACGGCGCCGCTGCCGGGTCTTCCCCCGGACGCACAGGACCGCGCGAAGATCACGTGGCTGCCGGTCATGGAGATCCGCCCCAACTGGCTCGCCCCCTGGGCCCGTCTCCTCTCCGGCCACGCCCCCGGCTGGACGCCCCTGCTGGCCACTCCCCTCACCACCGTCGACTGGCCGACCGCTCCACCGTTCGGCCCCACGCCCGCCGACGACCCGGTGGAGGGCGTGCACCACCTCCGGGAGAGCGTGTCCCCCGGGACGTTCCAGCTCGCCTGCTATCTCGCGGCCGCCCCGCTCACCCTGCCGATCATGCAGCTCGTCCAGCGGGCGATGCTGCCCCGGTCCACGCTCACGGAGCTGGCGGAGATCTTCCTGTCCGGCGTCCTCCGCCGGGTCCACCCGCCGCGTCCCGGCGAGAACCCCGACGAGGTCCTGTACGACTTCCACCCCGGGGTGCGCGAGGAACTCCTGGGCTGTGTGACGACGCACGACTCGCTGACGGTGCTCGGGGACGTGCTCACCAGGGTGTCGGAGCGCGTGTCCCGGGTCTTCGGCGGCGCGTCCGGCTTCCGCGCCCTCGCCTCGCTCGCCTCCTCGGACCCGGCCACGGCCGGGTGGGACTCCCCCCTGCCGCCCGACAGCGTCCCGTTCGCCAGGGTCGCGCTGACCGTGCTGGAGAGCGCGGGCGGCATCCATGGCGCCGCCGCACAGCGGATCAGGCGATCACTGGCCCTCGGCAGCGGGCGGGGTCAGGAGCAGATCCGGGAGCGAGACCGGAGGCAGGGCCCGGAGCGGGACCGGGAGCAGGGCCCGGATCGGGACCAGGAGCAGGGACCGGATCGGGACCAGGAGCAAGCCCCGGAGCAGCACCGGGAGCAAGGCCCGGAGCAGGACCGGGAGCAAGGCCCGGAGCAGGGACCCGAGCAGGCTCCGCCCCCGTCGGCCGAGCCGACACCCGCACCCGCACTCGAGGTCCCGTCCACGGCACCGCCCCCTGGCCCAGATCCCGAGCCCCCGTCGCCGGCGCCGTCCCCTGCCGCCGCGCCCGCGCCGCCGCCCGGGGACACACCGTCAGGCACCGCCCTCGTCGTCACCGGGCTCCCGGTCGAGTACGAGGCGGTACGGCAGCACCTCGTGGACGTGGAGCTGCTGGTCCACCCGAGCGGAACCCTGCTCGAACGGGGCGCCCTGCCCGGCACCCCCTGGAAGGTCGCGCTGGCGGAGGCCGGCGCGGGCAACCAGGCCCCCGCCACCCTCGTGGCACGCGCCCATGACTGGGTGCGGCCCGACGTCCTGCTCTTCGTCGGTCTGGCCGGCAGCGTCACCGACGACGTCGCTCTGGGGGATGTCGTCGTCGCGACCCGTGTGTACGCGTTCCAGGGGGTGGTCTCGACCCCCGAGGGATACAAGTCCAGGCCCTCGGCGTGGCCCGCCTCGCACCTCCTGCTGCAGACCGCGCGGGCTGCCCTGCGGCACCGGCCGCCGGCCGGCCGGGTCCACTTCAAGCCCATCGCGGCCACCGAAGTGCTGCTCAACCACCCGACGTCCAGCCTGCTGCACCAACTGCTGCGCCGGTACGACGACGCGGTGGCCGTCGAGATGGAGTCCGCCGGCATCTCCTACGCCGCCGCCACCGCGCTTCCGGCCCTCACCGTCCGCGGCATCAGCGACACGGCCGACGGCCGGCGCGTCGACGACGCGGACACCGTCCGGCGGCAGGCGGCCGGCGCCGCCGCCCAGGCCGCCGCAGCGGTGCTCGGCCGGCTGGCGGTCCCGGACGCCGGGTCCGGCACCGCGGCGTTCACGGCCCCGCTCGCCACCGTCACGGCTCAGCAGGCCGAAGAGCTGGGAGCGGCCGTCTTCGGCGGCGACCACATCGACTTCCGCGGGGGAACGTTCACGGGCGCGGTGATCGGTCGCCAGCCGACCTCGCCCACGGTCGTGCCCGCCACCCTGCCCCCTCCCACGAGCGGTTTCACCGGGCGCGCCGACGCCATGGCCACGCTGCTCGACGCCCTTTCCCCCACCGTCCCGCCCCGTGACGCGGTGGTCGTCACCTCCATCGCGGGGCTGGGGGGCATCGGGAAGACGGCGCTGGCCGTGCAGGCGGCGCACGCCGCCCGCGAGCGCGGCTGGTTCCCCGGGGGCACCCTGTTCCTCGACCTGCGCGGGTACAGCGACGATCCGGTCACCGCCGACCAGGCCGTGACCCTCCTCCTGGAGGCCCTGGGGGCGTGGGCCGACCACCTGCCGAGCACGGTCGATGCCCGGCTCTCGCTCTACCGGACGCTCCTCGCCCGGGCCACCCAGCCCCTGTTGATCATCGCGGACAACGCCTCCTCGCCCGAGCAGGTCGCCCCGCTGGTCCCGGCCGACCCACGGCACCGTCTCGTCGTGGTCTCACGGAGCCGGATGCCGAGCCTCGATGCACGCTCGCTGGTCCTCGGCGAGCTGTCCCGGGAAGCCTCTACGGACCTCCTCGACAACGCACTGCGCATCGCCCGCCCCTCCGACGACCGGGTGGCACGCCATCCCGCGGACGCCGATGCCCTCGCGCAGCTGTGCGGCCGGCTGCCCCTGGCCCTCCAGATCGCCGCCGCACGGCTGGCCGCCGACCCGCACATGAGCATCGCGGAGCTGGTGGCCGAACTGCAGATGTCCCACGACAGGCTGGAGAGCCTCTCCGACGGCACACGCGATGTGCGTTCCGTCTTCGACTCGTCCTACCGCCGTCTGACGTCCGAAGAGGCCCGCGTGCTGCGTCTGCTGGCCGCCGCCCCGGGTCCGGACCTCAGTACGGAGGCGCTCACGGCCCTGCTGGGCGAGGACGCGCCGCCCTTCCGCGTCCTCGCCGGGCTGGAGCGTGCCCACCTGGTCACGCGCGGCAGCAATCGGTCCCGGTGGAGCATGCACGACCTGGTACGCGTCTACGCGCTGGGCGTGGCGGCCGGGGAGAGGGCCGCGGAGGTCGACGCCGCACGCTCACGGCTGCTCGCGTTCTACGCGCAGTGGGCGGAGGAGGCCGACGAACGGTTGCGGGCACAGCCCGGTGAACCCCTGCCGGGGCGGTTCGAGACCCGGTCGGCCGCTCTCGCCTGGTTGGACGGCGAACGTGCCAACCTTGTCGGGGCGGTGCTGTGGGCCGCGGACACCGGGCACGCCCCGGTCGCGATCCGGCTCGCCCTGGCGATCACCGAGTACCTGAGCTGGCGGGGGTTCACGGCCGACTGGATCAGGGTGAGCGAGTGTGCCGCCCTGGCGGCCCGGCACGGCGGTGACATGGAAGCCGAGGCCGTCGCCCTGGGCGAACTGGGCCGGGCGCTGGAGCAGGACCAGCGGCCGGAGGAGGCCGTCGAGGCCGCTCTGCGGGCAGGGGAGCTGTTGCGGGGCATCGGCCACCACGAGGGGGAGGCGGCAGCCTGCCACAACCTCGGGCGGGCCCTGCGGGCGGCCGGCCGTCTCGACGAGTCGATCGACGCGTTCACCCGCGCCCTCCACCTCCACGAGGCGACGGGAGGCCGCACCGGCGAAGGGGCCGCCTGGAACGGCCTCGGCCTGGCCCTTGCCGAGGCGGGCCGGCTGGACGAGGCCATCACAGCACTCTCCCGCGCCCGGGACATCCGGCAGGAGACCGGACAGCGCACGGACGAGGGGGTCGCCTGGTTCAACCTGGGCCTCGTCCTCTCCGAAGCAGGTCGTGTCGAGGAGGCCATCGCGGCCCTTGGGACGACCCTGGCGATCTGCCGTGAGCTCGGCGACTGGTACGGCGTCGGGGAGGCGTCCAGCCACCTCGGCGCGCTGTACGCCGGTGTCGACAGCGTGGCCGAGGCGCGTGCGGCCTGGGAGGAGGCCCTGCCCGCCTACGAGCAGGCCGACGCGCCGGAGGAGGCACGTCAGGTGCGGGAGCGGCTGCGGGAGCTCGGGGACGTCACCTGAAGAGGGCGGCCGAGGTCACGGGTGCGGTGCGCCCGTGGCGGTCCCCGCGTCCGGTGCCGGGCGGCGGACCGCCTCGGCGGGGGGACGTTCCCGGAGGGCGCCGTACGCGACGAAGTACGCGGGCAGGCGGCGCAGCCGGGGCGAGCCGGCGACCAGGCCCGCGACGCGCCGGGCCCGCTCGGCGCTGCCCAGGGGCGGACGGCCGCGCAGGACCGGGGCGATGAAGCGGGCGTGGGCCGTGCGCTGCAGCGCCTGGGTGGCGACGGTGGTGGGCCGGCGGCGGCGCTGCACCGCGCGTACGTCGCGCAGGCCGACGGTCCCCCTGCGCAGGGGGCCGGCCAGGAGGCGGGCGGCGGCCACGGCGTCCTGCACGGCGAGATTGATGCCGATGCCGAAGACCGGGGACATGGCGTGCGCGGCGTCGCCGATGCACAGCAGACCCGGGCGGTGCCAGCGGCGCAGCCGGTCCAGGTGCACGTCGAGGAGTTTGACGTCGTCCCACGAGCGCAGGGCGTGGGTGCGGCCGGCGATCCAGGGGACCGCGGCGGCGTAGCCGGCCAGGAACCGGTCGAGGCCGGCGGCGCGGCGCTCGGCGTCGGTGCCCTTGGGGATGAGCGCGGCGCACTGCCAGTAGTCGCCCCGGTCGATCATCGCGGTGAGGAAGCCCTCGCCGGCGCCGCCGACGAGCCCGCTCGGGTCGCCGTCCTGCCGGGGCAGGCGGAACCACCAGGCGTCCATGGGGCAGCCGAAGCGGCGCAGGCGCAGCTCCGGCAGGGAGCGGGCGAGGGAGCCGCGGCCGTCGCAGGCGACGGTGAGGAGGGCGCGCAGCTCACCGGTGCGGCCGTCGGAGGTGCGGTAGCGCACCCCGGTGACCCTCCCGGACTCGGTCAGGAAGGAGGTCGCCTCGGTGTTCGTCCGCAGCCGGAAGGTCGGCTCGCGCCGGGCCTCGTCGGCGAGGAGGTCCAGCAGGTCCCACTGGGGCACCATGGCCACGTAGTTGTGGGGGCCGGGCAGCACCGAGAGGTCGGCGACGGTGACCGCCGAGCGGCCGGGGCCCACCGGCAGCTGGACGGTGCGGACCCGGCGCTGCGGCAGCCGGGCGAAGCGCTCGGCCAGTCCCAGGTCGTCCAGCAGGGCCAGGGTCGAGGGGTGGACGGTGTCGCCGCGGAAGTCGCGCAGGAAGTCGGCGTGCTTCTCCAGGACCGTCACCTCGATCCCGGCCCGTGCCAGCAGCAGGGCGAGCACCATGCCCGCCGGACCGCCTCCCACGACACAACAGGTGGTCTTCTCCGTCACGGTCCTGCCCTTCTCCCGAGCAGCGGATCAATATAAATTCATCACTCGATGAATACTATACCCGGGCCGGACGGGAAGGTCACGTATCGCCGTCTCGTCGAGGGGAACCCGTTGCGCCTGTGACAGGTTCGGACACGCACCGGGAGGTCGGGGAAGTCTCATGAGCGCCGACGCCGCACGCTACGACGACCAGGACGACGTCCCCCTGGGCGGTTACGCCGTCCTCGCCTCCGTGTTCGCGACCGGTGTCGGCGCCTTCGCGCTGGTGGCCCGGCGGCGGGGCGTACAGCTGCCGCAGCAGGTGCCGCCCTGGGACGTGGCGCTGCTCGGCACGGCGGCGTACAAGGCGTCCCGGCTGCTGACCAAGGACAAGGTCACCAGCTTCCTCCGGGCGCCGTTCACCCGCCGCGCGGGCCACGGGAAGGGCAACGAGGTCATCGACGAACCCCGGGGCAGCGGGCTGCGGCGGGCCACCGGCGACCTGCTGGCCTGCCCGTTCTGCACGGCCGCCTGGGCCACCGGCGCCCTGGTGTGCTCCTACGCGGCGTCGCCCCGGCTCACCCGGCTGGTGTGCGGCGGCTTCGGCGCGCTGGCCGTGGCGGACTGGCTCCAGTACGCCTGGACCTGGACCCAGGGCACGGCCGAGGACTGAGCGCCGCCCTTCGTCGTCCGTCGCGGCGGTCGGCTCGACGTCGGCCACCGTCGTCCCCCAGCGGTGCCGCCCGTGCCGGGTTCCGCTGCCGACGCGCACCCGGCGACGGGCGGCCGGCACCGCCGGGCCCGGTGCCCGCAACCCGTGACCCGTGACCGGGCGCCGCCGCGGGGTACTCGACGGGGGCCGCTACGCCCGGGTGACGGGCGTACCGTCAGCACTTCGTGCGGAAGGGACCGGTCTCATGCGGCACGACGAGATGATCGGAAAGGTGCAGGCGCTGGCCCAGCTCCCCGACCGGGGGACGGCCGAGCGGGCCGCGCACGCGGTCGTGAGCACGCTGTCGGAGCGGCTGCCGTCCGGGCTGGCCCGGCATGTGGCCGCCCAGCTGCCGCCGGACATGGCGGCCGCCATGCGGGAGGCCGCCGACGCGTCCGCCGCCCCGGACTCCGGTACGGCCGGCGAGCGGTTCGGGCTGACCGCCTTCGCCGGACGCGTCGCCGTCCGGGCGGGCACCGACGAGGACACGGCGCTGCGGGAGGCCGCGGCCGTGATGGAGGTACTGGACGCCGCCCTCGCTCCGGAACTGACCGAGCGCATGGCCCACGCGCTGCCCGCGGACATCCGCGAGCTGCTGCCGGTGGTCCGGGCGACGCAGGACATCGAGGGCTGAGAACCGCCGAAACGGGACGGAAGGCGGGAGGGACAGGCGGGAGAGAAGGCGGGGCGGCTTCACTTCGTGTGCACGTGCTCACCGGGGGCAGGCGTGACAGTGACGCCCCCCACCCGGAAAAGGTGCTCCATGGCCTTCTTCGCCCTCTCCCGGCACCAGCCGCTGGTCCTGCTCTCCGCCACCGACCTGGCGTCGGAGTACCACCGGTTGCAGGAAGAGAACCGGCAACTGCAGCGCGCCGTGACCTCCCACGCCCTGATCGACCAAGCCATCGGCGCCGTCGTCGTCCTGGGACGGATCGCCCCGGAGGAGGCCTGGCGGGCACTGCGGGACGTCTCCCAGCGCACCAACGTCAAGCTGCGGACCGTCGCCGAGCACATTCTGGACTACGCGCAGGGCGGCACCCTTCCCGAGCCCGAGCGGGCCGAACTGGGGAAGGCGATCGCCTGCTACCGCCGGTGCGGCGAGACGGCCGCGGCGCTCTGCGACGGCGTACCCGCGCCGGGCGGCGCCGCCGGGGCAGACGGGCCGTCGACGGCCGCAACAGCCACCGGTCCCCGACCCGGTCCAGCCCGTACAGCAGCGAACTGACCCCCGGCAGCGGCACGAGCGCGACGGTGAGCACTGGGATACCGCCGCTTCCCGCCTGGACCCGCCGCCCCGCGCCCCGCCGGAGCCCTCCTGCCCGTACCCCGCCGGAACCCGCCTGGTCGCACAGGGGTGCGCTGGGCGCGCCCCATCGCCGTCGCGTGCTTACGGTGCTGTGGAGGTGACCGGCCGCCGTGCGGACGGGCGCAGGCGGAGAGGAGGCGGGACGTGGTGGGCGATGCGCGCCGGCGGGTGGCCGGGCGGGGTGGCCGGCGCCGGGCCGCGGGTGTGGTGCTGGGCAGCCGGCCGGCGTACTGGGTGCGCCTGTCGGCCGCGCCCCGCCCGGAGCGGGTGCCGCCGGCCGAGCGGACGGTGCCGTGGCTGCGGGTCGCCGCCGCCTACGCCTGGCGGCTGATCGTGGTCGGCGTCGGCGTCTACGGCGTCTTCAGCGTCCTCGGCAGCTTCCAGCTCATCGCCGTCGCGCTGTTCCTCGCCCTGGTCGTGACCTCGGTCCTGCGTCCCCTGACCGATCTGCTCGCCAGGTACCTGCCGCGCCCGCTGAGCGTGGCGGTCGCCCTGGTGGGCAGCCTGGTGCTGCTGCTGGGCCTGCTCGCGCTGGTCGGCAGCGCGGTGGCGGGCGAGTCGGACCGGCTCACCGGTGAGTTCCGCGGCGGTGTCCACCGTATCGAGGAGTGGCTGCGCCGACCGCCGTTCCGGCTCGGCCCCGATGCGCTCTCCGAGCTGCAACGCCAGGTGACGAAGTACGTCGCCGCGCACCGGGCGTCGCTGCTCAGCAGTGCGGTCAGCCAGCTGGGCCGGGTGGTGGAGCTGGTGACCGGCGGCGCGCTGGCGCTGTTCGCCTCGGTCTTCTTCCTGCATTCCGGCGAGCGCCTGTGGGGCTGGGTGAGCGAGCGGCTGCTGCCGAGCGCGGCCCGCCCCGTGTGGGACCGGGCGGGGCGGGCGGCCTGGCGGACCTTCTCCGGATACACGCGCGGCATCATCATCGTGGCCGGCACCAACGCCGTACTGGTGGGTGTGGTGCTGCTGGTGCTGCGGGTGCCGCTCGCGCTGCCGCTGACGCTGCTGGAGTTCTTCGCCGCGTTCGTCCCGCTGGTGGGTTCCCCGGTCGCGCTCGGGGTGGCCACGGTGGTCGCTCTGGCCGGGCGGGGGCCGCTGACGGCGGCGGGCGTGCTGGTGCTGATCGTGGTGATCGGCCAGTTGGAGGGACACGTGCTGCATCCGCTGGTGATGAGCTGGGCGGTACGGCTGCATCCGCTGGTGGTGGCGGTGTCGGTGATCGCGGGCAGCATCGTCGCGGGTGTGATCGGTGCCGTCGTGGCGGTCCCGCTGGTCTCGGTCGTCTGGGCGGTGCTGGACGCGCTGCGCTCGGAGCCGCCGTCGGCGGCCGAGCCCTGATCCCGCCGGCGTGCGGCTCAGCGCAGCGCGGCGGCGACGAGACCGCGGATCTCCTCCTCCCGGACGCTGCCGCCGTGCACCAGGCGGTCGAAGACCAGCCCGTCGACGCAGGTCAGCAGGGTCACCGTACGGGCCTCCGGGTCCGCCACGCCCTGCGCGGCGAGGAAGGCGCGCACCACCCGCCTCCCCTGGTTGTCGCGCGGCACGAGGATCTCGCGCAGCTCGGGGTGGTGGGCGCTCTCGACGGCACAGGCGTAGCGGGCGAGGGACCGCCGGCGGCCTTCCCCGGTGAGCCGCGTCCGGATCAGCTCGGCGATGCCCGCCGTGAGGTCCTCGGCGCTCCGGGGCACCGGGGTGCGGGCGCCGGCCTCCTCCAGCTCCTCCTGGTCGAGCGCCACCAGCCGCCGGACCAGCGCGGTCAGCAGCGCCTGCCGGGTGCGGAAGTAGGCCGAGGTGGTGCCGGGCGGCAGCTGCGCGGCCCGGTCGACGGCGCGATGGGTCAGCCCCCGCATGCCGCTGTCGGCCAGCACGGCGATCGCCGTGTCGGCGAGGAGAGTACGTCGGTCTGCGGCCACCTCCTCTTTCTAACACCCGGCTTCTACGTCTGTAGAACGCCGCGCTAGGGTGCTTCTACAGGTGTAGAAACCGGGTGGAGACACACAGAGGGACGGAGGGGCCGGCATGGGCGGTACGGCGGTGGTGGTCGGAGGCGGTATCGGCGGGCTGGCCGCGGCCCTGGGGCTGCGGCGGATCGGCTGGGAGGTCCGGGTCGTGGAGCGGGCCGCCGTCCTGGCCGACGCGGGCGCGGGCATCTCCCTCCACGCCAACGGGCTGCGCGCGCTGGACGCCGTGGGCGTGGGCGCCGCGGTCCGGGCGGCGGCACGGCCGCAGTACACCGGCGGCACCCGCACCCCGAACGGGCGGTGGCTCGCGCGCATGGACGGCACGCTGCTGGAACGCGAGCTGGGCTCGCCCATCGTCGGCATCCCGCGCGCGGTCCTGCACCGCCTGCTGCGAACGGCGCTGCCCGCCGAGTGCCTGCTCGTCGGCGAGACCGTGCACACGCTCGACCTGTCGGCCCCGGACCGGGTGGGCGTGCCCGTCGGGGACGGCGTCCTGCACGCGGACCTGGTCGTCGCGGCGGACGGGGTGCACAGCCGGCTGCGCGGACTGCTCTTCCCGGACCATCCCGGCCCGGTGTACGGCGGCTCGACGGTGCTGCGGGCCGTCACGGACGGCCCGGTGGAGGTGCGCACCGACTTCGAGCTGACCTGGGGACCGGGGGTGGAGTTCGGGCACATCGGGTTCGCCGACGGCCGCGCCGAGTGGCACGCGGTGCTCAACGCGCCGCCCGGGGTCCGCCACACCGACCCGCTCGGCGTGCTGCGCGAGCGTTTCCGCGACTGGCACGAGCCGATCCCCGCGCTGCTCGCCGCCACCCGCCCCGAGGCGGTCCTGCACCACGACATCCACGAGCTGGTCACGCCCCTGCCGGCGTTCACGGCCGGCCGGGTCGCGCTCCTCGGTGACGCGGCCCACGCCATGACACCGCACCTCGGCCAGGGCGCCTGCCAGGCCCTGGAGGACGCCGCCACCCTGGCCGCCGCGCTCGCCGGGGAGCCGTCGGTCGGCGCGGCGCTGGCCCGCTACGACGCCGAGCGCCGCCCCCGGGCCCAGTCGGTCGCCCGCGCCGCCCGGCAGGCCGGCCGGATGGGCCAGCAGCTGTCCCACCCGCTGGCCGTCGCCCTGCGCGACACGGGGCTGCGCCTCGCCCCGTCCCGGGCGACGATGCGGGCCATCCTGCGGCACGCCGACTGGACCCCGCCGAGCCTGGTGTGACCGGCTGACTGGGACTTTCGTCCGGATCCGGCCTGCTCAGCCCGGACCAGGGCGGATCAGGCCGGATCAGGCCGCGGCGTGCGTCGCGCGTCCAGCGCCGGCACGCTCAACGGCACCGGGGCGCTGCGCGTACGGGTCGGCCGGAACGCCGCGGACTCGGTGATCGCCCGGATCGTGCGCCTGGTGGAGGAGGCGTCCGGGACCAAGGCGCCGACCCAGCTGTTCATCGAGAAGGTCGAGCAGCGGTACTCGCTCGGCATGGTCGCCGCGACGCTGGCCGTCTTCGCGGTGCCGCTCGCCTTCGGGGCCGCGCTGACCGGCTCGCTGCTGCGGGCCATGACCTTCATGATCGTCGCCTCGCCGTGCGCGGTCGTCCTCGCGACCATGCCGCCGTTGCTGTCGGCGATCGCCACCGCCGGCCGGCACGGGGTGCTGGTGAAGTCGGCCGTGGTGATGGAGCGCCTCGGCGAGGTGGACGCGGTGGCGCTGGACAAGACCGGCACCCTCACCGAGGGCACCCCGCAGGTGACGGACGTCGTACCGCTGCCCTGGTCCGGCCTCGCCGAACGGGACCTTCTCACGCTCGCCGCGGCGGCCGAGCACCCGAGCGAGCACCCGCTGGCCCGCGCGGTCGTGGACACCGCCCGCGCCCGCGGCCTCACCGTTCCCGTGGCCCGGGACTTCACCTCCGCACCGGGTGTCGGCGTCACCGCCACCGTCGGGGAACACACGGTGGCGGTGGGCTCCCCGGCCCGGCTGCCGCGCGGAACGGCGGACGCCCCCGTGACCGCCCCCGCGCCGCTCGGCGGCCGGGCCGGCTCCCCCGCCGCCGTCCGGACGGCCACCGAGGCCACCGCCCCCACCGCCGTCGCCGTCGTGGCGGAACTGGAAGCCGGTGGCCGTACCGCCGTGGTGGTCCAGGTGGACGGGGTCGCGGTCGGGGTGCTCGGGGTCGCCGACCGGCTGCGGGCGGATGCCGGCGCCACCGTGGCCGCCCTCACCGCGCTGACCGGGGCCGCCCCCACGCTGCTCACGGGCGACAACCCGCGTGCCGCCGCCCGGCTGGGCGACGAAGTCGGCATCCGGGACGTGCGGGCCGGGCTGCTGCCCCAGGACAAGGTGGCTGTCGTACGCGAGCGGCAGGAGGCGGGCCGCCGGATGCTGGTCGTCGGGGACGGCGTCAACGACGCGCCCGCACTGGCCGCCGCGCACACCGGTGTCGCGATGGGCCGCGCCGGTTCCGACCTGGCGCTGGAAACGGCCGACGCGGTGATCGTGCGCGACGAACTGACCGCGGTGCCCGCTGTCGTCGCCCTCTCCCGGCGCGCCCGCCGGCTCGTCGTGCAGAACCTCGTCATCGCGGCGCTGTTCATCTCCGGGCTGGTGGTCTGGGACCTCGCGGGCACGCTGCCACTGCCCCTCGGCGTCCTCGGCCACGAGGGCTCCACGGTCCTCGTCGGCCTGAACGGGCTACGGCTGCTGCGCGAGGCCGCCTGGACGCGGGCGACCCGGGCGGGCGCCGAGCACGCCTGAACCCGCGCGGCGAGCTGCCGACCGGGCGGCATGACCGGCGCCGGAAGTGGCACCCGGCTCGCCGTGCATGGGATACGACTGACCCGGGAGGCCGTACGGCGGGACCTGTCGGCCGCGGTGCGAGCGGCGCGGCGGGCCCTGGCGGGGCCGGGCCGGGAACGGGACCTGGCCGTCCAGGCGGTGAAGGCGGCGCTGGCCGCGTGGGTGGCCTGGGCGGTGGCCGGCTGGTGGCTGCGGGCGCCCGTGGCGTTCGTCGCGCCCTGGGTGGCGGTCGTCCTGGTGGAATCGACGGTGTACCGGTCGATCGCGCACGGCCTGCAGCAGCTCGCCGCGATCGCGGCCGGCACCGTCGCGGCCACCGTGGTCGGACTGGTGCTGCACAGCACGGTGGCCGCGATGGCGGTGGTGCTCCCCCTCGTGCTGCTGCTGGGGCAGTGGAGGCGGCTGGGCAGTCAGGGCATCTACGCGGCCACCGGCGCCCTGTTCGTCCTGACCAACGGCTCCGTCACCGTCGCCACCTCCGCGGCCCGGCTCACCGAGGCCCTGTTCGGGGCGGTGGTCGGCATCGCCGTGAACGCGCTGGTCCGGCCGCCGCTGTACCTGCGCGACACCCGTGCCGTGCTGCGGGACGCGACCGAGGAGGCCCACGACATCCTGCGCGCCGTGGCCGACGGGCTGGCCGCGGGACGCTGGGACGCCGAGGAGGCCGACGCCTGGCACCGGCGCGCCCTGCGCCTGCAGGGGCTCGTGGAACAGGCGCGCTCGGCCGTCGAGTGGGGCCGGGAGAGCCTGCGCGCCAACCCGCGCCGCCGTACCGGTGCCGCGCCGCGGCCCGGCAAGGGGTACGACGACGCCCTCCTGGTGCTGGACTACGCGGCCGTGCACACCGCGGAGGTGACCCGCACAGTGCTGGAGGCCGCCGACGAGGACCGCCCGGCGCCCCGGCCGCACCCCGGCCCCGCCCGCCGGTACGCCGAGTTCCTGCGCCGGACCGCCCGCGCGCTGCGGCTGTACAGCCACAGCCGGTTCGGCGACGAGTGCGAGGACGAGCTGCGCGAGGCCGTGGCGGACCTGCGCGGCGCTCTCACGGAGCTGCGCGGGGACCTGGTCCGCTCCACGACGGACGATCCGGACGAGCTCGCCACCTACGGCGCCCTGCTCACCCAGGCGCACCGGCTGGCCGACCAGCTGGCCGTCACCGGCGGGTGAGCGCCTCCGCCCCCGTGCGCCGCACTCATGCGCCGGGTGCGTCGTCCCCGGCTTCCCGCACCCCGAACACGGCGGGGCCCACCGAGAGGACGCCGTCGGTCAGCGGCCGGCAGCGCACTCCCCCACCGCCGCGCAGGGCGCGCTGTGCGCCGGGGCCGAGGGTGGTGTCCATCCAGGCGCAGGGCCGGGCGGCGCTGCGGACCTCCAGGTCCACCGGTCCGGTTCCGCAGTCGAGGAAGACCGTCCGGCCGATGTAGGCGTCGATGTCGACACCGCGCAGCAGGACGTTGCGCCGCGTCCGCAGCAGGTCGGCCGGGTACGGTCCCGGCCGCGGCAGCCGCTCGGCCGCCATGAGGGTGATCGAGGCGTTGCGGTGGGCGGGGTGGTTGAAGTACCGGTCGCCGACGATGCCGAGGCCCGCCCGCACCTCGGCCGTCGTCACCAGTTCGCCGGGCGGCAGCTCGGGCAGGCCGTCCCCCGGACGGCCGGCGAGCCGGTGCACCGGGGACACCAGCAGCTGGAGGATCTCGACGTGCGGCACGGGTGGAGCCTATCCGCCCCGACCGACGGTGGAGCCGGCGGGCGGAGAGGTCAACGGTCTCACCGTTGACGCGTGCTCAGCGGACGTTGGGGGTCAGGGGCCCGGGGCACGTCGCGCAGGGCGCCCCGGCCCGCGTCGGCCGGTGTCCGCACCCGGCGGTTGCGTCCGCTCTCCCGGCGCACCTCGGCCAACAGCCCGGCCGCGAGCAGCCGTTCACACTGCGGCCAGGAAGGACGAGGTGGTCAGCCGCGCGTCGGCCATGGCGCCGACCGTACCGTCCCGCGCCGCCGCCCGGGGAGGCGGTTCAGCGGTCCGGCTGCCACTCGAACATCAGGATCGTGGCGTCGTCGCGGAGCCGACTGTCATGGGAGTCCAGCAGCGAGTGGATCAGGCGTCTGAGCGTCTCGGGCGCGATCTCGCCGGTGGTGCTGGCCCGGATGACGTGGTCCGCGAAGCGCTCCAGCCCGAGCATCCGGCCGTCGGCCATCCGGGCCTCGGTGACCCCGTCGGTGTAGAGCAGCACCCGGTCGCCGGGCTGGAGCCGCGTCTCGTGCACCCGGCGGTCCCGTGCGGACAGCAGGGAGCGCAGGCCCATGGGCGGATCGGCCTCGCGGGTCAGCGCGTCGCCGATCAGCCGCTGGTCGCGGATCAGGAGGGGCGCGGGATGCCCGCAGTTGCTCCATTGCAGCACCCCGCTGTTGAGGTCGAGCTGGGCGAGGATGCCGGTGCAGAACTGGTCCGGCAGCCACTGGCCGAGCGCCTCGTCCACGCCGTCGACGAGCGTGCGCAGGTCGGCGTCGGTGCGCCGGGCGTTGCGGCAGGCCGCGAGGGCCACCGCGCTGGTCAGTCCCGAGAGCAGGTTGTGCCCCATGGCGTCCAGGACGACGGCGTGCAGGGCGTTGGTGGTGAGGGAGTGGTCGAAGGCGTCGCCGCCGATGTCGTAGGCCGGTTCCAGGACGGCGGTGGAGACGACCTGGCCGTTGCCGATGGTGCGCGGCGGCAGGAAGGCCCGCAGCATCTCGGCGGGCAGGCGCATGGCCTCGGTGCGGGTGCGCCGCACGAAGGAGTCCTTGTAGGCGCGCTTGGAGGTGATCATCATCGCCAGGAGGGCGGCGAGGGCCCGGCCCTGCCGCAGGGAGGTCGCGGTGATCGCCTGTGCGTGGACGGCGAGCACACCGAGCCGTTCGGCGCCGTCCAGCAGCGGGAACCAGGCCGTCATGCCGTCCCGGTCGGACTCCTCCACGCGCAGGGACTGGGTGCGGTAGCACCACCCGGCGAGCGAGTCGTCGACGGGCATGCTGGCGGCCACGTCGGTGAGCGGAACGAGATGGCGCTGCTGGAGGTCGGCGAGGTAGACCACGGCGTGCGGCAGGCCCAGCGACTTCGCGCAGTGGGCCACGGCGGTCGCCAGGTCCAGGATGCAGTTGGCGGGATCGGCGAGGAACTCCTCCAGCGGCGCCCCGCTCGGCTCTGCCGTCACCTGGCCATCACCACCCATCGTCCTGCTGGCAGTCTTCCCGCCCGCACCGCGCCACGCAGTCCGGACGCACCCGAACGGACCGCGGCCCACTGCCAGAACGCACCCGTACGAACCGCGCGGCCCACTGCCAGAACGCACCCGTACCGCGTGGCCCGTCGCGGCGGCCGCCCCGCCCCGCCCCGCGGCACGGTGCCCGCCCCGCCCCCGCGGCGCCGTGCGCGCGCCCCGGCAGCGTGTGCGCGGCGCGGCTCCCCGCCGTGCCCCGACCGGCCCGGCACCATGGCCACAGACCCTCCCGACAGGCAGTTACCCGTGCAACGTCCCCGACTGTGCCGGTGGTTCGCGCGCCTCCGGCTCCGCCCCGGCCGACGACCGAAGCGACGGAAGGCCCCGACATGACCTCAGCAGCCCCCGCCCGGCTCGAAGCCGACTGGCCCCCGCCCCCGTTCCGGGCCCCGCTGCCCGCCGTGACCGGCGCCGACGGGGTGCGCCGTTTCCACGGGCTGAGTTACGCCACCTCGCCCGGCTACCGGCCGCGCCTGCTCGACGTGCACCTGCCGCCGGGCCGGCGCCCCGTACCGGCCGTGGTGTGGATCCACGGCGGCGGCTGGCTGGAGGGCGACCGGCGCTACCCGCCGCCGACGGTGCCGGTGGACCTGCTGCACGGAACCGTCCTCGGCGCCGGCCTGGCCCTGGTCACGGTCGACTACCGGCACAGCCTCGAAGCCCCCTTCCCCGCCCAGCTGCACGACGTCAAGGCCGCCGTCCGGTACGTGCGCCGGTACGCCGACGTCCTCGGCGTGGTCCCGGAACGGATCGGCGCCTGGGGCGAGTCGGCCGGCGGCCACCTCGCCGCGCTGGCCGGCCTGGTCCGCGCCGACGTCCACGGGACCGGGCTGGAAGGCCGGGAGGGGGTGCCGGACGGGGACAGCGCGGTGCGGGCCGTGGTCGACTGGTACGGCGTCTCCGACATCGAGCCGCTGCTGGGGCGGCCCCTGCCGGCCCTGCCCGGCCCGCCGGACGCGCCGCCGTACCCGCATCCGTTCGAGGCCCTGCTCGGGGGGGCCCGCGGCCGAACGGCGGGACCGGGCCCGCACGGCCAGCCCCGTGACGTACGCGGCGGGCGCCACCCCGCCCCCGTTCCTGCTGGTCCACGGCCGCGAGGACCAGGTCGTCCCCTACAGCCAGAGCGAGGCGCTGGCCCGGGCGTTGACGGCCGCGGGCGGGGAGGTCACCCTGCGGCCCGTGGAGGGCGCCGACCACGTCTTCCTCGGCTCCCCGGAGGTGCCCGCCGTGGTCGCGGAGAGCGTCGGCTTCCTGCGGCGCCGTCTGACCGCCTGAACCGGCCGGGCCGGCCGCCCGTCACCCCTCCGCCTTCACGGAGGAGTCGCCTGCGAACTCCCGCAGGCCGTCCTGGGAGCCGTTGAAGCGGTCGTGGTCGCCGACCGTCTTCCCGCTGGAGGTGTACTGCCACATGGTGTACGACGTCCAGCCCGCGGGAAGCGTCCCGGCGGTGGAGGCGTAGCGCGCGATCCACAGCGGGTTGTCCGGGGCGAAGCCGGCGTGGTCGCCGGTGCACTCGGTCCACCAGCTGGTGGCCGTGTAGATGACCGCGTCCCGGCCGGTGCGCTCCTTGTAGCGGTCCAGGAAGGAGCGGATCCAGCTGACCATGCCGCTCTGCGACTTGCCGTAGCAGTCGTCGCCGTACGGGTTCCACTCGATGTCGAGGGCGCCGGGCAGGGTCTTGCCGTCGTCCGACCAGCCGCCGCCGTGGTCCACGAACCAGTCGGCCTGGGCGGCGCCGCCGGTCGTGTCCGGGGTGGCGAAGTGGTAGGCGCCGCGGACCATGCCGATGTCGTACGAGCCGTCGTACTGCTGGGTGAAGTAGGGGTTGGTGTAGTACGTCCCTTCGGTGGCCTTGGTGTACGCCCACTTGGTGCCGCTGTCCCACAGCGTCTGCCAGTCGACGTCGCCCTGGTGGCTGGAGACGTCGACGCCCTCGGTCTGCGAGGCGCGGGCGTCCGGGGGCCGGGTGCCGGTGTCGCCGTCATGGGCGAGGACACCGATGCCCATGTAGGCGCTGCCGCGCTCGGGTGCGCCCCCGGCCGGCCGGGGCACGGCCGGGGGGCTGGACACGAACAGGAGCAGGCCGGTCAGGACGCCGGTGAGACAGAGGCGGGACCGGCCGCGGAAACGGGATATGGGGATTCGCACGTTCCCATCTGACCCGGGGCCGGGCCGTCCCGCACCCCGGGTACCGCCCGACGAAGCAGTCCACGGCCGGTGGTTGACCCATGTGGGTGCCGCTCAGCCCTCGATGCGGTGCTGCGTCCAGAAGGAGGTCAGGTCCGTGCTCGTGGCGGCCTGGGCGGCCGCCTTGAACTCGGCCGTGGTGGACACGCCGTACCAGTGGGCGCTCGCGTAGTCCTTCAGCAGCTTGGCCATGGCGGTGTCCCCGAGGACGCGCCTGAGGTCGTGCAGGGCGCACTTGCCGTAGCCGTACACGACGGTGGAGTACCGGGAGGAGTGCGCGTCCCAGTACGCCATCGAGTTGCTGATCTTCTCGGCGCTGGAGGCCCAGGAGACGCTGCTCCAGCAGTTCGCGCCGGTCTTGCCCTGGGCGAGGTCGGTGGCGTAGTCGGTGAACGCCTCGTCCAGCCAGGGGCTGGTGTACTCGTCGTCGCCGACGATGCCGTACCACCACTGGTGGGCGATCTCGTGGGTGAGCGCGGTGGTGCTGACCAGGTCGAGGACGAAGCCGGGGTACTCCATGCCGCCGAACCAGTAGTTGTTGTCGATGACGGCGTCCAGTTCGCCGTACGGGTAGGCGCCGAACCGGGCGGCGTGGGCGTCGACCGCGGTCCTGGCGGTGGAGAGCATCGACTGGGCGCTGGAGGAGCTGATTCCCGAGACGGAGTAGACGTTGACCGGGACGCCGGCGGCCGAGGTGCCGGAGATCCTGGTGAAGGGTCCGGCGGCCCACGCGAAGTCACGGACCTTGGCGGCGGTGGCCGTGGTGACGGTACGGCCACTGGAGCCGGGGGTGTCGGTGGAGGTGCCGGTGGCCGGGACCAGCAGGGTGCTGGGGTGGTCGAGGGTGACCTTGAAGTCGGCGGCGAGGGAGTAGAAGGACTCGCCGTTGTTCGTGTACGGGTCCAGGTGCCAGCCGGCGCCGTCGCGTACGGCGAGGACGGGCAGGGCGTTGCCGAGGAAGCTGAACGCGCCGTCGTGGCCGAAGCGGTCGGCTCCGCTGGGCACGGTGATGCCGAGGTCGAAGCCGATGGTGGCGCTCTGTCCCTGGGCGAGCGGGCTCGGCAGGTCGATCCTCAGCGCGGTGCAGGCGACGGAGAGGGCGCCGGCGGTGCCTCCGGTGACGTTGCCGACCTTGATCGGCATCGCGTCGCAGCTGCCGTGGTAGTTGTCCCACAGCCGCAGGTACACCTCGCCGAGCGCGGTGGCGGAGGCGTTGGTGAAGGTCACGCTCTCGTGCCCGGTCCAGACGGTGCCGCTCGTGTCGCTGCTGAGGTTCACGGTGTACGCGGGCGCGGCCGGGGTGCGGGTGGCGTCGGTGGCGGGCGGCGTGGAGCCGTCGGAGGTGTCGAGGGCGATGTCGTCCAGGACGAAGCTGGTCTGGAGGCTGGAGTCCTCGGTGCCGGTGAAGGACAGGGTCACCGTCTGGCCGGCGAAGGAGGAGACGTCGATCGACTTCTGGACGTAGCCGGTGTTCTCGTCCAGGTTCGAGTAGGTGGCGAGCGTGGTACCGCCGATCTTGGCCGTGAGCTTGTCGTAGGCGATGGACGAGGTCGTCTCGGCGGTGTCGGTGTGCAGCCAGAAGGTGAGGGTGGCGGCGGCGCAGCCGGAGGGGATGGTCACGCTCTGGCTGAGGGTGTCGGTGCGGGTGGTGCCGGCGCCGTCCAGCCAGGCGTAGGAGCTGCCGTTGTGGGCGGTCTGCCCGGAGCGGCTGGTGATCACGGTGGAGGAGGAGGCGGTCCAGGGTGAAGTGCCGGTCTCGAAGCCGCCGTTGGTGACCACCTGGGCCGGGGTGCAGGCGGCGGGGGCCGTGGCCGGCCCGGCGGTGGCGGGGGTGCCGGGGAGCACCAGGGCGGCCACCGCGGCGACGGTCAGTGCGCCGGCGCCGAGGGCCTTGTGGGGGGTCGGTCTCACACGCTACTCCTTCGTGGCGGCCGGGATCCCGGCCTGCTCGGAGGCCGCCGGTCCGGCCGGGGTGCGCCGGGGCGGCCGCGGACGGGGCCCCCGCGACCTCGGTGCGGGGATGCCCGTCGCCCCCTCATGGGGTCGGGGCGGCGACTGCCGAAAGAGTGACAGATTTGACCGGTCCATGCCAGATCGAGGAGCGGGGCGACGCCGCCCCGCACTCCTGAAGGCCGATGTGCGGGACGGCGCCCCCGGTCAGGCGGCGCGCAGCGTCGTGAAGACGGCCCGCAGCCGGGCGCCGTCCGGGCCCGGCCAGCCGGTCGCGACATGGCCGAGGGCGTCCCGCGGCGGCAGCGGCGGGTTCTCCGCGACGGGCGTGAGCACCCGGTGGACGTGCAGGACCGCGCCCCCGGGCACGGCGAGGCGGGTGCCGTCACGGTCGTCGGCCGGCTCGGGAGTGAAGCCGGCCAGGTCCAGCGGGGCACCGCCGTAGGAGCGGGTCACCTCGTGGTCGGGGGTGTCGGAGATGCTCTGCGCCATCGCCTGCGCCCTGCCCTCGGTCAGCGCCAGCAACTCGGCGACCAGCACCGGGTCGTGACAGCCGTCGTAGACCCAGCGCCTGCCCAGCACCCCGTGCTCCATCGTGCCGACGAGGGCGTGCTCGGCGCCCTCCAGCGGCGCACCGCGGTAGGTGAGCGGCGCCAGGTAGGCCGTGCGCTCCGGGGCCGATGTGTCGGTGGCCACCATGAACTCGATGCCGACCTCGCCCTCGGGGTCGTCCAGCCGGAACCCGCCGGACTTCTCCAGCACGGGGGCGTCCGGGCCGCCGCGGTACCAGGGACGGCCGGGCAGCCAGTCGGTGAGCAGTTCGAGCTTGGTGGGCTTGAGGGTGGTCTGATGAATGACGGCCATGCCGGCGGGTGCCTCCCCGTGCTGCGGATACTGACCCTGCTCAGCCTTCCACATCGCCCTCCTCCGGGTCCCGGCGCGGGCCGGCGGCCGGACGCCGGGACCGGCAGGCGGGGGTGGTCCCGGCGTCGGCCAGGCGGCGTCAGCTCCTGTGGGTGGCCTCGAAGGCGAGGAACGCGGCCTCCTGACGCCATTCCAGGCGGGCCTTCGCGCTCTGGCTGAGCAGATGGCGGCAGGCCGCGCCGCGGACGGGGAGGCCGGGGTGCTCGGTGCGGCAGGACGCGACCCGCTGGTAGCCCTTGGCGGTGGGGTTGCCCTGCCACAGGCTGGCGCCGGGCAGGAAGCCGTACTCCAGGGAGGCGCGGGCCAGGTCCTTCAGCTCGGGGTAGCTCAGGCCGTAGGTGGCGGCCGCGTACCGGTACTCGTGGCTGATGTCGATCCGGGAGACCCCGGGGTCGTCCGTGGCCAGGACGACCGGGACGCCGTAGCGGCGGTAGGTGCTGAAGGGGTGGTCGGCACCCTTGACGCCGAGGATCTGGGCGTTGCTGGAGAAGGGCACCTCCACGGCCACCTGACGCTCCGCCATGGTGCGCGCCGTGCGCCGCCAGTCGTCCTCGTGGACGAGGTCGACGCCGTGCCCGACCCGCTCGGTCCGGGCGACGTCCACGGCCTGCCTGATGTGGAACTTCAGGTCCTTGGGCTTGACCAGCCCGGGCCACAGCTCCCCCGCGTGCAGCGTGACGTGCGCCTTCGGGTACTTCGTGCGCAGGTAACCGACCATGCGCATCTGCAGGCTGTAGTCGCGCAGGGAGCTGTCCCAGTCCTCGGGCTGGACGAGGTTGACGGCGACGAACCGCGGGTCGGCCTCGGCCAGCCGCATCCCGAGGGCCAGCTGCGTGAAGACCCGCTCCGGCGAACTGCTCCGGGACGCCTGGGAGATCCAGCGGACGGTGAGCCCGCAGGCGGGCCGGGCCCGCGAGGTGCCGCAGTGCTCGGTGGCGCGGAACTCGGCGTCGCCGTCGTCGGCCTCCTCGCGGGCCTCGGCGACCAGCCTGTCCAGCTTGCCGTCCGCGACCAGCCTGCGGTGCAGCGCGGCGAGGTCGTCGTCCCAGCCCACCTCCGCGGCGAGCTTCTTCGCGCCGTCGGAGGCCGGAGTGACCATCGTCTCCAGGTAGAACTGGTTCTCGCGCACGACGGTGTCGGCGACCTCGGCGAGCAGCTTGCCCCGGTGCCGCCAGGTGACCTCGCCGAACTTGCCGAACGTGTCGAAGAAGTGGTCGTGCCCGTTCTCGCCGGGCGGGAAGTCCTCCATGGACCAGGCGCGGATCACGGCGGCACGGAAGGCGCGGTCGGTGCGCGCGTCGGCGGCGGGCCGGGTGCCCGGGCCGCAGGGCGGGGCGACCGCGGTCAGCGTGGCGGTGTCGATGCACAGCCCGTCCTCGGCGGCCAGCTCGATCAGGTACTCCGTGGAGACCGCCCCGGAGAGGTGGTTGTGCAGGTCTCCGCCCTTGGGGAGCTGCCGGAAGAACGCGCGCAGGGCCTGGGGCCGGTCGCGCAGGGAGCGGAGACGGGCGTCCGTACGCGCCTCCGCCTCGGTGACCGGCCGGGCCGGCGGCGCGGCCGACCGGTGCTCCCGCTCGGCCGGCTGGGCGGCGGCGGGCAGGGCGGACAGCAGGGACAGAACACTGAGGGCGCCGAGCGCGGCCGGAACGGCCCGGCGGCGCACGGCACTTCGACGTGGAAGACTCACAGGGGCATGATCACGGAAGGATCACGGCGGCAGGCCCCGATCCGGCCGATCACGGCCGGAGAGCACCCGACCGGGTGATGCCCCCGCGCGCCGCCACGGACTCCGGTCCACCGCCGTGTACGCGGGGCGGCACGCATGCGCGGCGACTCCGCGGGTATTCGGCCTGCGATTTCGCACATCGGCGACCACCATGGAGGCGGAAGCATGCTCATGGCACACCCCGCGGTACTGCAGGACCTCATCGCGCAGTACGAGGCCCTCGTACTGCTCGGGGCGGAGGACAGCACACCCCAGGCCCGGCAGCGGCTCGCCGACGTGTCCTACACGCTGTGCGTGGCCACCGGAACGCGGGATGTCGACATGGCGCTGATCGCCGCCCGCCACCGCCTGTCCGGAGCCCGACCGGAGGACGACTCGCTCCTCCAGGCCTCCGGGACCCGGCCCGAGGACGACTCCCTCCTCCAGGCGCCCGGCGCCCGGCCCGAGGACGACTCCCTCCTCCAGGCCTCCGGGGCCTGAACCCGCCCGGCCGACGGGCCGGTTGCCCCTCCCCTCCCCCTGAACTCGTCGCGTCCCGCTTCTGGTCGGCGTGGCCTACCGGACGGTATACAGGCCCCGTCGGCCGCGCGAGGGACGCGCGGGACCAGGGGGAGGATGCATGGCGCACGACACGCGTCGGGCGGGCGGGGCGAGAGGCCGGCGGCGGACCGCCGTGCTCGGGGCGGCACTGGGCGGCTGCGCCCTCGTGGCCGCCGGCACGGCACCGGCCACGGCACAGCCGGGCGGTGGCCCCGGCCGCACGACCGCCTATGTGGCGCTCGGCGACTCCTACACCTCCGGCCCCGGCATCCCGGCGCAGGTGGACGCCGCCTGCGGGCGCTCGGACCACAACTACCCCTCGCTCGTGGCCGCCCGGCGACAGGTGTCCGCGTTCACGGACGTGAGCTGCGGCGGGGCCACGACCGCCGAGATGTGGCAGGCGCAGGGCACCCACCCGCCCCAGCTCGACGCCGTGGGCCGGCACACCGGCCTGGTGACGCTGCAGATCGGCGGCAACGACATCGGCTTCGGGACCATCATCGGCACCTGCGCCCGGCTCGCCGCCCAGGACCCGTCGGGCAACCCCTGCGAGCGCTCGTACCGGGCCGAGGGCCACGACGAGTTGACCCTGGCCATCGCGCGGACCGCGCCGAAGGTCGACCGGGTGCTGCGGGCCGTGCACGCCCGGGCGCCGCACGCGCGGGTGGTCGTGGTCGGGTACCCGGACCTGCTGCCCGACGACGGCAGCGGCTGCTCCCCGCAGGTCCCGTTCGCGCAGGGGGACTTCCCCTATCTGCGGGACACCGAGAAGCGGCTGAACCTGATGCTGCGGCTGGTGGCCGCCGTGAACCGGGCCGAGTACGCGGACACCTACGGCCCCACGGTCGGCCACGACATGTGCAAGGCGCCCGCCGACCGCTGGATCGAGCCGCTCCAGCCCGCCTCGCCCGCGGCCCCGGCGCATCCCAACGCCAAGGGGGAAGAGGTCATGGCGCGGGCCGTGCTGGCCCGGCTGGCCCACGGGCGCGGCCGGGGCTGAGCCGTTGGGGGGCGGCCCCGGGACGGGGCCGCCCCCCGGTGCGCTCAGCCGCCGAGCGCCCCCAGCACCACCGCCTGGGCCTCCTCCTGCACCCGGGCGAGGTGGTCCGAGCCGAGGAAGGACTCGGCGTAGACCTTGTACACGTCCTCGGTGCCGGAGGGCCGGGCGGCGAACCAGGCGTTCTCCGTGGTGACCTTGATGCCGCCGATCGCGGCGCCGTTGCCGGGTGCCTCGGTGAGGACGGCCGTGACCGGCTCCCCGGCCAGCGTGTCCGCGGTGACCTGGGCCGGTGACAGCTTGCCGAGCAGCGCCTTCTGCTCGCGGGTCGCGGGGGCGTCGATGCGGGCGTAGGCGGGGGCGCCGAAGCGGGCGGTCAGCTCGGCGTAGTGCTCCGACGGGGTCTTGTCGGTGACGGCGGTGATCTCGGAGGCGAGCAGGGCGAGGATGATGCCGTCCTTGTCGGTGGTCCACACCGAGCCGTCCCGGCGCAGGAAGGACGCGCCGGCCGACTCCTCGCCGCCGAACCCGAGGTCGCCGCCGGCCAGCCCGTCCACGAACCACTTGAAACCGACCGGCACCTCGACCAGTCGGCGGCCGAGGTCGCCGGCGACCCGGTCGATCATGGTGGAGGAGACGAGGGTCTTGCCGATGCCTGCGTCGGCCGGCCACTGGTCGCGGTGGCGGTAGAGGTAGGAGATGGCGACGGCGAGGTAGTGGTTGGGGTTCATCAGACCCGCGTCCGGGGTGACGATGCCGTGCCGGTCGGCGTCGGCGTCGTTGCCGGTGGCGATGCGGAAGCGGTCGCGCTGCTCGATGAGGGAGGCCATCGCGTACGGCGAGGAGCAGTCCATGCGGATCTGGCCGTCCCAGTCCAGCGTCATGAACCGCCAGGTGGGGTCGGTGTGCGGGTTGACCACCGTCAGGTCGATGCCGTGCTGTTCGGCGATCCGGCCCCAGTAGGCGACGGAGGCGCCGCCGAGCGGGTCGGCACCGATGCGCACGCCGGACGCGCGGACGGCGTCCAGGTCCAGCACGGCGGGCAGGTCGCCGACGTACGCGCCGAGGAAGTCGTACCGCCGGGTGGTGTCCGCGGCGAGCGCGCGGGCGTACGGCAGCCGGCGGACGTCCTTCAGGCCGCCCGTGATGATCTGGTTGGCGCGGTCCTGGATCCAGGAGGTGGCGTCGGAGGCCGCCGGGCCGCCGCTCGGCGGGTTGTACTTGAAGCCGCCGTCGGCGGGCGGGTTGTGCGAGGGGGTGACGACCACGCCGTCGGCGAGGCCGGTGGTGCGGCCCCGGTTGTGGGTCAGGATCGCGTGGGAGACGGCGGGGGTGGGCGTGTAGCCGTCCGCGCTGTCGATGAGCACGGTCACCTCGTTGGCGGCGAACACCTCCAGGGCGGTGGCCCTGGCGGGCTCGGACAGGGCGTGGGTGTCCGCGCCGAGGAAGAGCGGCCCGTCGGTGCCCTGGGCGGCACGGTACTCGCAGATGGCCTGGCTGGTGGCGGCGATGTGGTCCTCGTTGAAGGCGCTCGCGAGGGACGAACCGCGGTGCCCCGAGGTGCCGAACGCCACCCGCTGGCCCGGGTCGGCGGGGTCGGGGTGCAGCGTGTAGTACGCCGTGACCAGCCGGGCCACGTCGACAAGGTCCTCGGGACCGGCCGGCCGGCCGGCGCGCTCGTGCGCCATGAGTCGGTTCCTCCGCATCGGTGGGTCGTTCGCTCACCGACCATCTTTCCCCGTCAGGGGCGCACCGTGCGAGTGCGCCCCCGTCGAGGTCAGCCGATGTGGTAGCTGTCCCCGTACACCTTCCAGTCGAGCGGTGTGTCCAGGTCGAGGTTGCCCTTGCGCAGGAAGACCCGCTGCGCGGTGTCGACGCGGCTGGTGTCGCTGTGCGCCTCCTCCTGCTTCATGGCCCAGACCCGGGCGTCCAGGAAGGCGTTGAGGTAGGTCGTCTCGTTGCCGCCCTGGGCCGGCGGCTTGGCCTTGCGCAGGGCGCGCGCCCGGATGTTGCGGAAGCTGGTGGGGTCGTCGCCGTCGCCGTGCATGACGAGGGCGTCGTAGTAGACGAACTGGCCCAGGGCGCGCAGTCCGTCGGTCCTGCCCCGGGAGACGGCGGGGTCGAAGTAGACGCGGTCGCGCTCGTCGTTCTGGGCCTGCTGGAAGGCGGTGTCCTGGGCGGCCCTGCGCCAGTCCCCGGGGTAGTCCGGGTCGAGGCCCGCGTGCGAGTCGGTGCCGTTGACCCTCCGCAGGGCGGGCAGGTATGCGGCGAGGACGTTGCCGGGCCTGCGGTCGGTGTAGAGCTGGACGAGGTCGAGCATGTCACCGGTGCCGGAGCAGAAGCCGATGATGCCGGCGGTGTAGCCGCGGCCGTCGCCTATGTCCTCGATGTACTTGTACTGGGCCTTCCAGTCGAGCGAGGAGTTCTCCGCGCTCGACACCAGTTTCATGGCGATCTCCTTCTTCGCCGGGTCGTCCAGACCGGGTGCGGCGGCCGAGGCCGTACGGTCCCGGGCGACACCGACCAGGACGGCCGAGGCGACGGCACCGAGCCCGGCGACGACGGCCCGGCGGGAGAGACGGTTCCTGTTCAGCACGGGGGCTCCAAGAAGTCGTGGGGGGTGGGGAGTTGCCCACTGGTAGGAAAGTTTCCTGTCAAACGCACGAACCGGTACCCGGCCGGTGCGAAGTTCGTACGATCGAACAAACCCACGTTCCCCGAAGTGCCCCGGAGCCGGCGGCTCAGCCGCGCCGCGCCCCCTCCTGCTGCCGCGCGACAGCGTACAGCTCCTGCGAGGTGGTGATGAGGTCGCGCAGTTCCTCCCGCGAACCGACCATCGGCTGCGAGCCCTTGAGCGGGACCTGCGCGCTCTCGGGCAGGAAGCGCACGGTCAGCAGGCCGATGGCACCGGCCAGCATCAGGTAGTAGGCGGGCATGAGGTCGTCCCCGGTGACGCCGACCAGCGCGGCGGTGACCAGCGGGGTGGTGCCTCCGAACGCGGCGACGGCGACGTTGAACCCGATGCCCATGGCCGCGTAGCGGACGGCGGTCGGGAACAGGGCGGGCAGGGTCGCCGCACTGGGCGCGGCGAAGCAGGCCAGCAGCGTGGCCAGGAGCAGCACCCCGAGGATCGGCGGCCAGGTGCCGTGCGCCTTGATCAACAGGAAGGCGGGCACGGCGAGCACGATCATCGCGGCGGCGGCGACGGCGTAGAGCGGCCGCCGGCCCACCCGGTCGCTGAGCCGGCCCAGGAAGGTGATCAGGACGACGATCCACACCATGCCGACGAGCACGAGCAGGTCGGCGGAGCCGCTGGAGCGGTGCAGCGTCTCGGTCTGATAGGTCGGCAGATAGCCGGTGACCATGTAGTTGGTGACGTTGTAGAGCAGCACCAGGCCCATGCACACGAGCAGGGGCCGCCAGTGGTTCCTGACGATGTCCTTGAACTCGCTGCCCGCCGACTCCTGCGCCAGCTCCTTCTCGTGTGCGTCCAGTTGCTGCTGGAAGGCCGGGGACTCCTCCAGCTTCAGCCGCATGTACAGGCCGATCACGCCGAGGGGTCCGGCGATCAGGAACGGCACGCGCCAGCCCCAGGAGAGCATCTGGTCGTCCGTCAGGGCCAGGTTGAGCGCGGTGACCAGGGCCGAGCCGAGGGCGTACCCGGTGAAGGTGCCGAAGTCGAGCCAGCTGGAGAGGAACCCGCGCCGGCGGTCCGGGGAGTACTCGGCGACGAAGGTGGTGGCGCCGCCGTACTCGCCGCCGGTGGAGAACCCCTGGACCATGCGGGCCAGCAGGAGCAGCACGGGCGCGGCGATGCCGAGGGTGGCGTAGCCGGGGATGACGCCGATGGCGAAGGTGCCCGCCGCCATCATGATCATGGTGGTGGCGAGGACCTTCTGCCGGCCGATCCGGTCGCCGAGCGGCCCGAAGACCAACCCGCCCAGGGGCCGTACGACGAAGGCGGCGGCGAAGGTCGCGAACGAGGAGATGACCTGCGCGGCCGGGGAGGCGCCCGGGAAGAACACCTTGCCGATGGTGGCGGCGAGATAGCTGTAGACGCCGAAGTCGAACCACTCCATGCAGTTGCCGAGCGCGGAGGCGCCGACGGCGCGCCGGAGCAGCGGAGGCTCGACGACCTGGACGTCGTCGGCACGGAAGGCCCGCCGGTTGCGGCGCAGTCTGCGGGTCAGCTCCTCCCGGACCTGGCGCGGCAGCCGCGCCACGGCCCCCGGTGCCCGCTGCCCGCCGCGGGCCCGCTCTTCCTCACCGGACATCGCACCACTCACGGGCGCCTCCTCCTCTCGCTCCGCTGATCACCGCCTGCCCCTGTGGGCGATTAAGAAACGGAACCTCTCAATCCCATCCGGGACGGCGGTTGGACTTGCGCGGTCGCAGGAAGCAGGGTGGACGGGCCCGTGCGCACACGCACGGGCAACCCCTACCGCACCACCCGGAGAAGACCCGATGACGTACGTCGCGGACCCCGCTCGCTACGACGGCACCATGCGCTACCGGCGCACCGGCCGTTCCGGACTGGATCTCCCGCTCCTGTCCCTGGGCTACTGGCACAACTTCGGCGACGACCGCCCGTTCGAGACCCAGCGCGAGATCGCGCTGCGCGCCTTCGACCTCGGGATCACCCACCATGACCTGGCCAACAACTACGGCCCGCCCTACGGCGCGGCGGAGCTGAACTTCGGACGGCTGCTGAAGCGGGACCTGGCGCCGTACCGGGACGAGCTGGTGATCTCCACCAAGGCCGGCTGGGACATGTGGCCCGGCCCCTACGGACAGGGCGGCGGTTCCCGCAAGTACCTGCTGGCCTCGCTGGACCAGTCGCTCAGCCGGATGGGCGTGGACTACGTCGACATCTTCTACTCCCACCGGCTGGACGGAAGCACGCCGCTGGAGGAGACCATGGGCGCGCTCGACACCGCCGTCCGCCAGGGCAAGGCGCTGTACGTCGGCATCTCGTCCTACGACGCCGAGCGCACCCGGCAGGCCGCCGCGATCCTGCGCGACCTCGGCACCCCGCTGCTGATCCACCAGCCGTCGTACAGCATGCTCAACCGCTGGATCGAGACCGACGGCCTGCTGGACGCGGCCCAGGACGAGGGCTTCGGTGTCATCGGCTTCACGGCGCTCGCCCAGGGCCTGCTGACCGGCCGCTACCTGGACGGCGTCCCGCAGGACTCGCGGGCGGCGCGGGGGACGTCCCTGGACGCCTCCTGGCTGACCGACGACCTGCGGGACCGGCTGCGCGCCCTGAACGGCATCGCGGCCCGGCGCGGGCAGACCCTGGCCCAGCTGGCGCTGGCCTGGGCACTCCGGGACGAGCGGGTGACCTCGCTGGTCATCGGCGCCTCCCGCGTCGAGCAGCTGGAGCAGAACGTCGCCGCGCTGGAGAACCTCGCCTTCAGCGAGGAGGAGCTGGCCGAGATCGACCGGTACGCGACCGAGGGCGGCGTCGACCTGTGGCGGGACGCCCGGCTCGGAAAGATCTAGGGGAATGTGACATGGGTCACAGACGTAGGGGAAAAGTAGGACATAATTGGAGTCATTCGGACACCGTTGTCATCCCCTTCCCCGTGACCCTCCCGCACCCCAAGGAGCCGCTCACCGCATGGCGTACGGAGCCCACCGCAGTCCCCTCCTGCCTCCCCGCCCCGACCTGGCCCTCGCCCGCGACTGCGAGCAGTGCCTCGGCTGGGGAACCGTCGTGACCCGCGACGGGAACCACGAACTGTGCCACCTGTGCCAGCCCGATCCCGGCCCCGACGGGAGCACCGCGGCCTCCAGCTCCTCCGGCTCCTAGGGCTCCGCCCCCCCCCCCTGCCCGACCGAGCACCCTCCCTGCGGTGATCAATGCCGAGGTAGGGTTCGGCTAAAGGTTTCACCAAGAAACGTTCAAGCCGGGCAGGGGGGCAGCCATGAGCGCCGCACGCACCAGCAGGACGCCGTTGCCGGGAATCGGCGTCCGGTACGACCTCACGACACGCGAGCACCGTCACCTGTCCGTGGTGGCCCACCGGGACGGCTCCCGGACGCTGAGCGCCTACCGGCGCGACGATCCGGACGACTGCGCGCTCTCGGTCCACCTCACGGGGTCCGAGGCGGAGTCGCTGGTGGACGCACTGAAGCCGACCCACCACAGTCCCACCCTGCTGTCCACGACGGAGCTGGGCCTGGTGGCCGAGCGGATCGAGCTGCCCGGTGCCTCGCACTGGAACGGACGGCTGCTCGGCGAGACCCGGATGCGCACCGAGACCGGCGTGTCGATCGTGGCGGTCCTGCGCCGCGCCGAGGCGATCCCCTCCCCCGGCCCCGGCTTCCGGCTGGCCGGCGGGGACACGCTGATCGTCATCGGCACCCGCGAGGGCGTCGAGGCCGCCGCCGCGATACTCGGGCGGGAGTGAGCCGGATGCACTCTTCCGCGGTCTTCCTCATCGAGTTCGGCGCGATCATCCTGGGCCTCGGACTGCTGGGCCGGCTCGCCGCCCGCCTGCGCTTCTCGCCCATACCGCTCTACCTGCTGGCCGGGCTGGCCTTCGGCGAGGGCGGCCTGCTGCCGCTCGGCACCAGCGAGGAGTTCGTGGCGATCGGCGCCGAGATCGGCGTCGTCCTGCTGCTGCTCATGCTGGGCCTCGAATACACGGCCGGCGATCTGGTCTCCAACCTGAAGACGCAGTACCCGGCCGGGATCGTCGACGCCACCCTCAACGCCCTGCCCGGTGCCGCCATGGCCCTGCTCCTGGGCTGGGGCCCGATCGCCGCCGTCGTCCTGGCCGGCATCACCTGGATCTCCTCCTCCGGCGTCATCGCCAAGGTCCTCGGCGACCTGGGCCGGATCGGCAACCGGGAGACACCGGTGATCCTCAGCATCCTGGTGCTGGAGGACCTGTCCATGGCGGTGTACCTGCCCGTCGTCACCGCCCTGCTGGCCGGGACCGGCTTCGCCGCCGGCAGCGTCACGCTGGCCATCGCGCTCGGCGTGGCGGGCCTGGTGCTGCTGGTGGCCGTCCGCTACGGCCGGCACATCTCCCGGTTCGTCTCCACCGACGACCCCGAGAAGCTGCTGCTGGTGGTGCTCGGCCTGACCCTGGTGGTGGCCGGGGTCGCCCAGCAGCTCCAGGTCTCGGCGGCGGTCGGCGCGTTCCTGGTGGGCATCGCCCTGTCCGGGGAGGTCGCCGAGGGCGCGCACCACCTCCTCGCGCCGCTGCGGGACCTCTTCGCGGCGGTGTTCTTCGTCTTCTTCGGCCTCCACACCGATCCGGCGAGCATCCCGCCGGTGCTGCTGCCCGCCCTCGCCCTGGCCGTCGTCACCACCCTCACCAAGATCGCCACCGGTTACTGGGCGGCCCGCCGCGCGGGCATCTCGGCCCGCGGCCGGTGGCGGGCCGGCGGCACCCTCGTCGCCCGCGGCGAGTTCTCGATCGTCATCGCGGGGCTCGCCGTCACCTCCGGCATCGACTCCGACCTGGGCCCGCTGGCCACCGCGTACGTGCTGCTCCTGGTCGTCCTCGGCCCGCTGACCGCCCGGTACACCGAGCCGCTCGCCCTCCGCCTGACCGGCTGCCGGGAACGGCCCACGGCACCGGAGGCCGCCTCGCGGGACGAGGAGGACGCGGCCGTCACCCGCTCCTGACGGCCGTACGGCCGGGCCGTCGTACCGTGGAGGAATGTCGCCACCCCTGCCCGGACCGCTGGCGGCGCTGGAGCCGCTGCTCGGCCACTACGGCTACTGGGCCGTGGGGGCCGTGGTCTTCGTGGAGGACTTCGGCGTCCCCGCCCCCGGCGAGACCATCCTCCTGGCCGCGGGGGTCTACGCGGGCGCGGGGCGGCTGAACGTGGCGGCCGTGGCGGTCATCGCGTTCGTCGCGGCCGTCGCCGGGGACAACCTCGGCTACCTGATCGGCCGGACCGGCGGGCGGGCCTTCGTGCACCGCTGGGGGCGGTACGTCCTCCTGACGCCGAAGCGGTTCGCGGCCGCCGAGGCCTTCTTCGCCCGGCACGGCGGCCGGATCGTCACGGTGGCCCGGTTCGTCGAAGGGCTGCGCCAGGCCAACGGCATCATCGCGGGCACGACCGGCATGCGCTGGCGCCGCTTCCTCGCCTTCAACGCCCTCGGCGCGGCTCTGTGGGTCGGTCTGTGGACCACCCTGGCCTACCTGGCGGGCGACCACATCACCGCGGTCTACGAGGAGATCAGGCGCTACCAGCCGTACGTCCTCCTCGCCGCCGCAGTCGCCGTGGCGGGCGTCGCCGGACGGCACGTCGCCCGCCGGCGCCGCGCATGCTGACCTCGCGGCATCAGGCGCAGCCGGCGCCCTGGACGGTGACGAGCCGAGGGACCTCGTACATTCCTGGTTTGGACACCGTCGGAGCGGCAATCCGGATGTCGACCGAAGACCGCGTCGAAGTGGGGATGTGACACACGATGGCCGGCAACCAGAAGGCGAAGGCCAAGGCGGAACAGGCCAAGGGCAAGGCCAAGGAGGCCGCGGCCCGCGCCGTCGGGAACGAGAGCAAAGAGGCCGAAGGCCGCATGGAAGGCGCGCGCGGGGACGCCCGGCAGGCCAAGGAGAAGATCAAGGACGTCTTCAAGCACTGAGCGTGCGCGGGTCCGGCTGTGCCGCGGGCCCGGAGATCCAGCCGAGGCGGATCTCCGGGCCCGTTCCCTGTGTCCCGGGGCTTCCCGCGCATCCGGAGGATTCCTCGGACACGTCCCCTTGACCGGCGCGGCATGGGGTAACCGAGCAGGGACGGCAACGACCCCCTGTGCACAGGAGGGGCCCCAGACCCCGAAGGACAAGGGCGACGAGGTATGGACATCCCGCTCAGGACCCACGCGACGACGCAGGACCGGCCTACGGCCCTGCGCTACAGCCGCACATGGGACACCGGCGTATCCAGCATCGGCGAGGCCAGAGACGCCGTCGCCGCCCTGCTGGCCCGGGCGCGGCCGCAGCCAGGGCGGCGGCCGGTGCAGGACGCCCAGCTCGTCGTCAGCGAACTGATCACCAACGCGGCCAAGCACGCGCCCGGCCCGTGCGCGCTCGGTCTGGAGCTGCTGCCCGGCGCCGAGGCGCTGCGCATCACCGTCACGGACACCTCCCCGGAGCCGCCGCGGCGACGCCCTCCCGATCCCCGGCGCGTCGGCGGCCACGGCCTGCACCTCGTGGCGATGCTCTCCCGCGGGCTGGAGGTGATCCGCCTGTCCCACGGCAAGCGGGTCACCACGACCGTTCCGCTCGACCCCGCCGGGTCCGGCTGAACCGGTTCTGCACGAGCGGGTCGGCCAGACGCCTGCGGCAGGGCTCCGCCCGACCCCGCGGCGGCCGGCCGAGCCGGTCCTGCGGGGCGGTCAGCCGGGCGCCCGCAGCAGGACGCCGAGGCGGGTGCGCGACGGCCCAGACGGACGTCGCCGGACACACGATCGTCTGGGACGTGCTCCTGCCCGGTGTGGTGCTGCCCGCGCTGCTCTTCCTGGTCCTGCACGGCTGTCCGTACATCGAGCGCCGGCTCACCGGCCCACGGCCCGAGCAGCACCTGTGCGGCCGGCCGCGCGACCAGCCCACGCGCACCGCGCCGGGCGCGGCCGCCGTCTCCGGGTACGGCGCGTGCTGCTGCCGGCGGGCGAGCAGGACGTGCCGGCGTACCCGTTCGGCCTGCCGGTGGAGTTCCTGACCCGGACCCTGCGGACCGCGCTGTTCGTGGTGCCGTTCCTCACGTACCACCTCACCCAGCGGGCCTGCCTGGGGCTGCAGGCCGCCGACCGGCGGCGGATCCTGGAGGGAGGGACGACCGGCGAGGTACGGCGCACGGCGGGCGGCGGCTACGAGGAGGCGCACACGCTGCTGTCCCGCGAGGAGGCCTACCGCACCCTCGTCCGGGACACATCCCGGCCGCGCGCCGAGGGCACGGAGGCCTGGCGCTGGTTCCACCGGCACCGGCTGCGCAACGCCCTCAGCCGCTGGTACTTCGCCAGGAGTGTGGAGATGCCGGCCACCGCCTGGGAGAGGCGCCGGATCGAGGGAGTGCGGGCCGCGCCGGGCGAGGTACCCGGGCGGGAAGGCGAGCCATGAGCGAGGAGGCACCACATGGGCGAGGGCGCTGAGGGCCGGGAGAACCTCCTGTACGGGCCGGAGCCGGACGTGGCCGGGGCGGCCGGTTATCCGGACGCCCCGCCGCGGATGGGCTTCTTCACCGACACCTCGGTGTGCATCGGCTGCAAGGCCTGCGAGGTCGCCTGCAAGGAGTGGAACGCCGTCCCGGAGGACGGGCTCCTGCTGACCGGCATGTCCTACGACAACACCCAGGGCCTCGGCGCCGACACCTGGCGGCACGTGGCCTTCATCGAGCAGCGCAAGCCGCTGGCCGGACAGGAACCCGGGGTCGCGCACGAGGACGTGGACGTCTTCGCCGCCGCGTCCCGGCTCGGCACCGGCGCCGCCTCCCCGGGGCCGGGCGCCACCGCTCCCCCGCCGGACCGGGCTCCCGAGGGCGCGCCCGCCGGGGAGATCTCGCCCCTGTCCCCCGACGGGCGCACGGAGTTGCGCTGGCTGATGGCGTCCGACGTGTGCAAGCACTGCACGCACGCCGCCTGCCTGGACGTGTGCCCGACGGGCTCGCTGTTCCGCACCGAGTTCGGCACGGTCGTCGTCCAGGAGGACATCTGCAACGGCTGCGGCTACTGCGTGCCCGCCTGCCCGTACGGCGTGATCGACCAGCGCAAGGACGACGGCCGGGTGTGGAAGTGCACACTGTGCTACGACCGGCTGGGCGTCGGCATGGAACCGGCGTGCGCGAAGTCCTGTCCGACGGACTCGATCCAGTTCGGTCCGCTGGAGGAGCTGCGGGAGCGTGCGCAGGCCCGGGTGGCGCAGCTGCACGCGGCCGGTGTGACCGACGCGCGCCTGTACGGCGAGAGCCCGGAGGACGGTGTCGGCGGCGACGGCGCGTTCTTCCTGCTGCTGGACGAGCCGGAGGTGTACGGCCTGCCACCGGACCCGGTGGTCACCACCCGGGACCTGCCCGACATGTGGCGGCACGCGGCGCTGGCCGCCGTCTCGCTGGTCGCGCTCGCCGCCGGCAGCTTCGTGCGGAGGCCGCGATGAGCGAGTCCGAGGTGACACGGGACGGTGTGCGGCACGCGCGGCCCGACCGGGAGGCGCCGACGGGGGTGCACGCGGGGCGTAGGCGACGCCGGCGCGGGCGGGGCGAGCAGCCGATGGTGCCGGACGCCGAGTTCTCGTCGTACTACGGCAAGCCGGTCCTCAACAAGCCGACCTGGAAGCCCCTGGACATCGCCGGGTACCTGTACCTGGGCGGGCTGGCCGGAGCCTCCTCGCTGCTGGCGGCGGGGGCCGGGGCCACGGGCCGGCCGGCGCTGGGCAGGACGGCCAAGCTGGGCGCGGCCGGCGCCATCACGCTGTCCCTGGCGGCACTGGTGCACGACCTGGGGCGCCCGGCCCGGTTCCTGAACATGCTCCGGGTGTTCAAGCCCACCTCGCCGATGAGCGTCGGCTCCTGGATCCTGAGCGGGTACGCGCCGCTGACGCTGGCGGCCGCGGCGACCGACGTGACGGGCCGGTACCGGCTGGTGGGCTCGGCCGCCACGGCGGGCGCCGCCGTGCTCGGCCCGGCCGTGGCGACCTACACCGCGGTGCTGCTCTCGGACACGGCGGTGCCGTCCTGGCACGAGGGCTACCGGCAGCTGCCGTTCGTGTTCGCGGGTTCCGCCGCCACGTCGGCCGCCGGCCTCGCCCTCCTCGCGGCGCCCGCCGCCCAGGCCGGGCCGGCACGGCGGATGGCGGCGCTGGGAGCCGTGCTGGAACTGGGCTCCTTCCAGGTGATGAAGCGGCGGATGGGGCTGACCGCGGAGCCTTTCGAGCAAGGGAGGCCGCACCGGCTGCTGCGCGCGGCGGAGGCCCTGACGGCGGGCGGAGCCGCCCTGGCCGTGCTCTCCGCCCGGGTGCGGGACCGGCGTCCGGCCGCGGCGGCGGGCGCGGCCCTCCTCGCCGGTTCGGCGGCGCTGCGTTTCGGCGTCTTCCACGCCGGGGTGGCCTCCGCGGAGGACCCCCGGTACACGGTCGTCCCGCAGCGGGAGCGGCTCCGGGCGCGGGAGTGCTGACGGTGCCGCCCGCCGCTCGTGCCGTACCGCGCGGGCTGCCGGCGCGCGTGGCCGGACCCTAGCCGATGCCCTCCCCGTCGATCAGCTGCCCCTGGGCGCCGAGCCGGTCGGCCAGGTCGCGCACGCCGGTGGCCTCGATGGCCGCGGGGAGCTGGGCGGCCGGGTAGGGCCGGGGGGTGCGCCGCAGCCAGGCCGTGGCGAGGCCGGCCCGGGCCGCGCCGTCGATGTCCCAGGGGTGCACCGACACCAGCACCACCTCGTCGGCCGGCACGCCCACGGCGTCCACGGCGTGCGCGTACGCCTCGCGGGCGGGCTTCCAGCGGCCCACCGCCTCGACGTCGAGGTGCGTCTCGAAGCAGTCGGTCAGCCCCTCCCGGTCGAGGACCGCACGGGTGCTGGCGGCGGAGCCGTTGGTGAGGGTGGCCAGCCGGTATCCGGCGGCGCGCAGGGCCCGGACACCGTCGGGGACGTCCGGGTGGAGGGGCAGCCGGGGCAGCGCGGCGAGGACCTGGTCCGCCGCCGCCTCGGGGTCGCCCACGCCCGGCGTCGCGGCCGCGAGCGTCCGCAGTCCGTCGCGGGCGACGTCACCGAAGGACGCGTGGCCTCCGGCCAGGCTCAGGGCGATCCCGTCCCGCAGCACACCGGCGAACCAGGTCTGGAGCCCGTGTTCCGGCAGCCCGGCCCGCGCCATCGGCGCCGCGAGCGGGGACAGGTCGGTGAGCGTCTCGTTGACGTCGAACACGAGCACGCGGGGACGTCCGTCACCGGGCACCAGGATCACCACCTCCGAGTCGGGCTGCCTGGTCGGCCGGGGCCTCGCGTTCCTCGCGGTTCACCCACGACCAGGTGACCGCCGCGGCCGCGACGCCCACCGGCAGCATCCCCACCATGATGGCCAGTCCGGCCACGGTGTGGCCCGCGGCGACCATGCCGACCGCCGGGAGGTCCAGCAGTGGCGCGGCGAGGAAGCGATCCCCGCCCCGCCCGGAAGTGCGCAGCCGCAGCCGGCCGCCCAGGATCGTGCCCGGCATCCCGAAGTGCATCCCGAAGTTCTCGACACCGGTTTGGCCGGACCCGGCAGGGGTACCTCCGTGCCGACCACGGCCTGAGGTGCCGCGATCGGAAGGTCGCGGGACAATCGAGGCACCGAGCGGGAGGAGGAGACGTGGGCGTACGCACCTGGATCGACTCCTGGCCCGTCTACCGCCAGCTCACCGGCACGGATCCGCTCGGCCGCGGCGCCGCCGCCAAGAGCGGGCGCAGCGAACGGCTCACGCCCCGGGTCGCCACGGCCGACCGGGTGGTGAAGTCCGTCTGTCCGTACTGCGCCGTCGGCTGCGGCCAGAACGTGTACGTGCAGGACGGGAAGGTCACCCAGATCGAGGGCGACCCCGACTCCCCGATCTCGCGCGGCCGGCTGTGCCCGAAGGGCGCGGCGAGTCTCCAGCTGACCACCGGGGACGCCCGCGAGCACCAGGTCCTCTACCGGCGCCCGCACGGCACCGAGTGGGAGCGGCTGGACCTGGACCGGGCGATGGACATGATCGCCGACCGGGTGATCGGGTCCCGCCGGGCCGGCTGGCAGTGGGAGGTCGACGAGACCCGCACCCGGCGCACCCTGGGCATCGCGAGCCTGGGCGGAGCCACCCTCGACAACGAGGAGAACTACCTCCTCAAGAAGCTGTTCACCGCGCTCGGAGCGATCCAGATCGAGAACCAGGCGCGTGTTTGACACTCCTCCACCGTTCCCGGTCTGGGAACCTCGTTCGGACGCGGCGGCGCGACCACCTTCCAGCAGGACCTGCAGAACGCGGACTGCATCGTCATCGAGGGCTCGAACATGGCCGAGTGCCATCCGGTCGGGTTCCAGTGGGTGATGGAGGCCAAGGCGCGGGGCGCGAAGCTGATCCACGTCGATCCGCGCTTCACCCGCACCAGCGCGCTCGCGGACCTGCACGTCCCGCTGCGCGCGGGAACGGACATCGCCTTCCTCGGCGGCATCATCAACCACGTGCTCCGGCACGAGAAGTACTTCCGCGAGTACATCGTGGCGTACAGCAACGCCCCGGTGATCCTGCGGGAGGACTTCCGGGACACCGAGGACCTGGCCGGCGTCTTCTCCGGCCTGGACACCGACACCCGCTCGTACGACACCCACAGCTGGCAGTACGAGGGCTCCGAGGTGCAGGCGCCCTCCGGCGAGCGCGACCAGGAGTACGACGAGCGCCCCGGCGGCGGCAGCTCGGTGACCGAGGCGGCACGCGGTGAGGCGCACGGCGCCGGCGGTGCGGTGATCGGCGAGGGCGAGCCGGAGCGGGACGAGACGCTGACCCACCCGCGCTGTGTGTTCCAGGTGCTGAAGCGGCACTACGCCCGCTACACGCCGGAGATGGTGGAGCGGATCTGCGGGGTGCCGCAGGACGTGTTCCGGCAGGTGTGCGAACTCGTCACGGAGAACTCCGGCCGCGACCGCACGACCGCGTTCGCCTACGCGGTCGGGTGGACCCAGCACACGGTGGGCGTGCAGTACATCCGGGCGGCCTCCGTGCTGCAGACCCTGCTCGGCAACATCGGCCGGCCCGGCGGCGGCATCCTCGCGCTGCGCGGGCACGCCTCCATCCAGGGGTCCACGGACATCCCGACCCTGTTCAACCTGCTGCCCGGCTACATCCCGATGCCGCACGCCCACCAGAACCAGGACCTGGACGCCTTCGTGAGGGCCGAGGCCACGCACAAGGGCTACTGGGGCAACATGCGGGCGTACCTGGTGAGCCTGCTCAAGGCGTACTGGGGCGACGCGGCGACGCCGGAGAACGACTTCTGCTTCGACTACCTGCCGCGGCTCACCGGCTCGCACTCGACGTACGAGACGACGATGGCCCAGCTGGAAGGCGTCTGCAAGGGCTACTTCCTCATCGGCGAGAACCCGGCCGTGGGCAACGCCAACTCCAAGCTGATGCGGCTCGGCATGGCCAACCTGGACTGGCTGGTCGTCCGGGACTTCTCCCTGATCGAGTCGGCGACCTGGTGGAAGGACGGCCCCGAGATCGAGACCGGGGAGCTGCGCACGGAGGACATCGGCACCGAGGTGTTCTTCCTGCCGGCCGCCGCGCACACCGAGAAGGACGGCACCTTCACCAACACCCAGCGGCTGCTCCAGTGGCACCACCAGGCGGTCGAACCGCCCGGCGAGGCGCGCAGCGACCTCTGGTTCGCCTACCACCTCGGGCGGATCATCCGGCAGAAGCTCGCCGGGTCCGGCGACGAGATGGACCGGCCCGTGCTCGACCTGGCCTGGGACTACCCGGTGAAGGGCCCGCTCACCGAACCGGACGCGGAAGCCGTCCTCGCCGAGATCAACGGCCGCGACGCCGAGGGGAACCCGCTCTCCTCCTACGAGCAGCTGAAGCCCGACGGCTCCACCACCTGCGGCTGCTGGATCTACTGCGGTGTCTACGCCGACGGCGTCAACCAGGCGGCGCGCCGCAAGCCGGGCCGGGAGCAGGACTGGGTGGCGGCCGAGTGGGCGTGGGCCTGGCCGGCCAACCGGCGGATCCTGTACAACCGTGCCTCCGCCGATCCGCAGGGCAGGCCGTGGAGCGAGCGGAAGGCGCTGGTGTGGTGGGACCCGGACAAGGGTGAGCGGGGCGAGTGGACCGGGCACGACGTGCCCGACTTCAAGAAGGACAAGGCGCCGGACCACGAGCCGCCCGAGGACGCGTCCGGGCCGGAGGCGCTGTCCGGCACGGACCCGTTCGTCATGCAGGCCGACGGCAAGGCCTGGCTGTACGTGCCGTCCGGGCTGACCGACGGTCCCCTGCCGGCGCACTACGAACCGCAGGACTCCCCCTTCCCGAACCTGCTCTACGACCAGCAGCGCAACCCGGTGCGGCAGTTGCTGCCGCCGCACCCGGACAACCGCTACCAGCCGAGCGGCGACGAACCCGGCTCCGGTGTGTTCCCGTACGTGGCCACCACCTACCGGCTCACCGAGCACCACACGGCCGGCGGCATGTCCCGCTGGCAGCCGTACCTGGCGGAGCTGCAGCCGGAGTTCTTCTGCGAGGTGTCCCCGGAGCTGGCCGCCGAGCGGGGCCTGGCGCACACCGGGTGGGCGACGATCGTCAGCGCGCGGGGCGTGGTCGAGGCGCGGGTGCTGGTCACCGACCGGATGGCCCCGCTGACCGTGCACGGCCGGCGGCTGCACCAAGTGGGGCTGCCGTACCACTGGGGCCCGAACGGCTACAGCACCGGGGACGCGGCCAACGAGCTGCTGCACCTGTCCCTGGACCCGAACACGCACATCCAGGAGACGAAGGCGTTCGCCGTCGACGTCCGCCCGGGCCGGCGGCCCCGGGGCCCGGCGGCCCTGGCGCTGGTGCGGGCGTACCGGATCCGGGCGGGCATCGACGAGCACACGGGCACGGAGCCGTGAGCGGCCCTGCCTGAGAACCAGGGAGTGTGTGAGGGGGACTTACCTGAGGACGAGGGAGTGGGTGCCGTGCGGCACCAGCTCCCCGATCACCGGCGCGCCGGGGACCTCTCCGGCGACGAGCAGCCCGCCGGAGGTCTGCGCGTCGGCGAGCAGCAGCCGGGTGTCCTCGTCGGTGGTCCCGAAGTCGGTGTGCGGGGTGACCCACTCCAGATTGCGCCGGGTGCCGCCGCTGACGTACCCGTCCCGTACGGCCTCCCGGGCGCCCTCCAGGTACGGGACGGCGGCCGTGTCGACCACGGCGGTCACCCCGGAGGCGCGGGCCAGCTTGTGCAGGTGGCCGAGGAGGCCGAAGCCGGTGACGTCGGTGGCGCACACCGCGCCGGCGGCCAGCGCGGCCTCGGCGGCCTCCCGGTTGAGCGCGGCCATCGTGGCGACGGCGTGCTCGAACCGCTCGCCGGTGGCCTTGTGCCGGTTGTTCAGGACGCCGGTGCCCAGTGGTTTGGTGAGGGACAAGGGCAGCCCGGGGCGGCCGGCGTCGTTGCGCAGCAGCCGCGCGGGATCGGCGATGCCGGTGACGGCCATGCCGTACTTCGGCTCGGGGTCGTCCACGCTGTGGCCGCCGCCGACATGGCAGCCCGCCTCGGTGGCGGTGTCGAGTCCGCCGCGCAGCACCTCGCGGGCGAGGTCGAACGGCAGCCGGTCGCGCGGCCAGGCGAGCAGGTTGACGGCGAGCACGGGCCGGCCCCCCATGGCGTACACGTCGGACAGGGCGTTGGCGGCGGCGATCCGGCCCCAGTCGTAGGGGTCGTCCACGACCGGGGTGAAGAAGTCGGCCGTGCACACCAGGGCGGTCCCCCGGTGCGTGACCACGGCGGCGTCGTCGCCGGTGGCGAGGCCGACGAGCAGCGGGGTGTCACCGCCGGTGAGCGGCGGCGCGGTCAGCCCCGCGACCACCTCCTCCAGTTCGCCGGGCGGGATCTTGCAGGCGCAGCCGCCGCCGTGGGCGAACTGGGTGAGCCGTACGGGCGTCCGATGGGCCGGTGTCGTTGTCATACCGGTGGTCTCCTGGGGCAGTAGCCTGACGGGCGGTGGAGGCGTGTGGGTGCCTGGTGGCCCTCCCGGTCTTCAAAACCGAGGTGCCCGAGGATCTCGGGCAGGCAGGTTCGATTCCTGTCCGCCTCCGTCCACCGCGTCCGGACGGCAGCGCCGGTGCTGCTCGTCGACGCGTTCCGTGTGCCCCCGGGCGTCCAGGAACTCCAGCAGCGGTACGGCCACCCGCCGGGTGGTGTCGAGTGCGCGCCGGGCCTCGCTGAGGGTGAACGGCTGGGGCAGGGCGCGCAGGACGGCGGCGGCGTCGGCGTCCGCGCCGGGCAGCAGCACGATCCCGTCGGCGATCCGCAGCAGGGCCCCGGCGGCCGCCGCGGCCGCCAACGCCTTGCGGTCCAGGCCCAGTTCGGCGAGGCGTCCGGCCTCGGGGGCCCGGAACGGCGTGCGGGCGAGGTCCCCGCGCAGGGCGTCCACGGCCGCGCGGACGGGGGCCGGCAGGACGGGCCGGGGACTGTCGGCGGGGTACAGCCGGCCCTGGCGGGCGTGGATCCGGGGCTGGGCCGCGGCCAGCGCGTCGACCAGGGCGCGGTCGGGCAGGCCGAGCAGCCGACGGGCCGCCTCGGTGGGCAGGCCGGGGTCCAGCGGGTGGGCCCGGGCGTGGGCGAGGACCTGGCCGGCCAGCCGCTCCCTGAGGAGGCTCCAGTGCTCCGGGTCGGCGAGCCAGTCCCCGGCGACGGGCTCGCCTGCCGCCGGGACGCCCATCGCCCGCAGGTCGGCGCGCCGGACCAGCTTGCGGCGGCGCAGTTCGGCGGCACCGTCCGGACGGCCGGTCATGGTGTCCAGCTCGGCCGCGCGGGCCCGGCCGGCGCCGCGCCGGGCCAGCCGGGGCGGCCGTACGTCCAGCACGGTGACCCCGCGGGGGGTGCGGGTGCCGCCGGGTTCCCGGAGCACCGCGCGGTCGCCGACCCGCAGGGGCAGCGACCGGCCCAGGGTGAGCCGGGCGGTGTCCGGGCCGAGCGGGCGGACGGTGACGGGCACGGCGGCCGTGCCGATGTGCAGGGTGACGCACCGGGGCAGGTCGGCCGCCGGCTCACCGGTGACCCGTACGTCGGCGACCTCGGTGCACAGCCAGCGGTCCGGGGTGAGCAGCACCTGTCCGCGGCCCAGGCCGGTGTCCCCCTGGCCGTGCACGTTGACGGCGACGCGGGCCACCGCGCCGACGGCCGTCCGCTCCTCCTGCAGGCTCTGCAGGCCGCGCACCCGCAGCACGGCCGCCCCGTCCGCCGTGACCAGCCGGTCGCCGACGCGCAGGGTCCCCGCGCCGAGAGTGCCGGTCACCACGGTGCCGTGGCCACGGACGGTGAACGCCCGGTCGAGCCAGAGGCGCACGTCGGCCTCGGTGTCGGGCGGGGGCAGGGCGTCCGCCAGCCGTGCCAGTTCGGTGCGCAGCGCGTCCAGTCCCGCACCGGTGACCGCGCTGACGGCGACATGGGGCACCTTGCCCAGAGAGGTCGCGGCCAGCCGCTCCACGGCGTCCGCGCACACCCGCTCCGGGTCGGCGAGGTCGCTGCGGGTCACCGCGAGGACCGCGTGCCGGACGCCGAGCGCGTCCAGGACGGCCAGGTGCTCCTCGGACTGCGGCTGCCAGCCCTGGTCGGCGGCGACCACGAACAGCACGGCGGGCACGGGTCCGACCCCGGCCAGCATGGTCGGCACGAACCGCTCGTGCCCGGGTACGTCCACGAAGGCCAGGTGGTCGCCGCCGAGGCGGGTCCACACGAAACCCAGGTCCAGGGTGAGACCCCGGCGGCGCTCCTCCTCGTAGCGGTCGGGCTCCATGCCGGTGAGGGCGCGGACCAGCGCCGACTTGCCGTGGTCGACATGTCCGGCGGTGGCGAGGACCCGCATCACGGCCGCCCTTCCGCGGTGGTCCGGGCCGACCGCACGGCCGTGGCGAGCCGTTCGTCGTCCTCGGCCGGTACCGCCCTGAGGTCCAGCAGGCAGCGCCCCGCCTCCAGGCGCCCGACCACCGGGACCGGTCCGGTGCGCAGCGCGGCGGCGTACGGCTCGGGCAGGGACAGCGCCGCGCTGGGCAGGGTGACGCCGGGCGCGCCTCCGCCGCCGACCGTGGCGGCGCTCTCCACGGCGGACGCGTCGATCCCGTCGGCGGCCAGCGCGGCGGCGAGCCGGTCGGCGCGGGCCCGGAGCCCGGCCGGGCCGGCGGTGAGGGCGAGGGCGGTCGGGGTGGGCGGCCCGGTGAGGGTGGTCTCCAGGGCGGCCAGGGTCAGCTTGTCGACGCGCAGGGCGCGGGCCAGCGGGTGCCGGGCGAGGGCGCGGACCAGGTCCTGCCGGCCGAGCAGCAGCCCGCACTGGGGTCCGCCGAGCAGTTTGTCGCCGCTGGCGGTGACGAGCGCCGCGCCGGCGCGCAGCTGGGTGTCGGCGTCGGGTTCGGCGGGCAGCGCCGGATGCGGGGCGAGCAGCCCGGAGCCGATGTCGCTGACGACCGGGACGCCGAGGCCGGTGAGGTCGGCGACCTCCGCGGACCGGGTGAAGCCGGTGATCCGGAAGTTGGACGGGTGGACCTTCAGCACGAACCCCGTGTCCGGCCCGATCGCGGCCGCGTAGTCGGCGGGGGTGGTGCGGTTGGTCGTACCGACCTCGCGGAGCCGGGCGCCGGTCGAGACGAGCAGGTCGGGCAGGCGGAAGCCGTCGCCGATCTCCACCATCTCGCCCCGGCTGACGACGATCTCCCTCCCGGCGGCGAGGGCGGTGGCGGCCAGGACCAGGGCGGCGGCACCGTTGTTGACGACGTGCGCGGCGCCGGCGGCCGGCACCGCGGCGTGCAGCGCGGCGAGCGCGGAACGTCCCCGGCGGGCCCGTACGCCGGTCGTCAGGTCGAGTTCTACGTCCGTGGGACCGGCCGCCTCCCGGACCGCCTCCCGGGCGGCGGCCGACAGCGGGGCCCGCCCCAGGTTGGTGTGCAGCAGTACCCCGGTGGCGTTGATCACCGGGCGCAGTCCGCTCGCGGTGCCGGGCAGCAGGTCCAGGGCGTGCTGCGGGACCTGTTCCGGCGGGATGCCGCCCGCGCGGGCCCGCTCCTGCGCCTGCCGTACGGCGGCCTTCACCCGGTGCGCGCCGAGCCGGTCCGCGGCCGCGGCCAGCCGGGGGTCGCGCAGGACGGCGTCGGTGCGCGGGATGCGGCGGCGGACGCCCTCCGGATCCCGGCCGCCGGGCGGGTCGGCGATCGGATCGGCGATCGGGTCGGCGATCGGGTCGGCGGGCCGGGGCGTGCGCCGCGTGGTGGCCTCGCCCGTCCTCTCCTGTACCGGCCGCTGCTCCATGCCGCCCCTGTCCCTCCCGGTCCGGCCCTGCGCCCGTTCGGGCACGGCCCATCGTCTCCCAGTGCCCCCGTCGGACGGCCCGACACGCCGGACGACCGGTACGACGGGCACCGCCCGGGTACCCAGGGCACCGCTCCGGTACCGGGCCGCCGCTCCGGTACGGCGGCAGCACCGCTCCGGTACCGACGGCACCGCTCCACTGCGCCGCCCGGCCGCCCCGATACGAGGGAGGCACTGCCTCCGGTACGGCGGCCGGCGGCCGGGTACTCGGCGGCTCATGAAGGACCACGAGCGCAAGCCACAGGACGAGAACACGACGGAGGCCGGGCGGGCGGCGCGCCGGCAGCTCGAGGCGGAGCGCGAGCGCGCCTCCGCCGAGCCGTTCGACTACCCCTACCCGGAGCGCCGGGCGGGCGTCCGGGCCCGGCGCCACATCAGCGAGGCGGCGGCCGCCGCGGACACACCGCCGGGGATCCCCGGCGGGTACGGCACGACGGGCGGCGGACAGCCCGGCGCCGTCGGCGCCGCGCACCCGCCGAACCGCGAGCGCCGCGGCACGGCGGCGGGGACGCCGGCCGCGGAGCCGGGCAGTGACGACGAGGGGCCGGTGAACCGGTCGGAGCGCTGACCGCGCGCGGAGCACGGCTCACGGGGCCCCGGTCCGCCGGGACCGTCCGTCCGCGTCGTCGGCGTCGCCCGCGTCGTCCGACGGCGGCCGGGGTGGCGGGGCCTCGCCCGCGGTGAGGTGTTCCAGCACCTCGACCAGTTCCTGGCAGGCCCGCTCCACCGAGCGCCGGGTGTTGCGCTGCTCGGTGATCACGGCGGAGAGCAGCAGTGCGGTCAGGGCCATGGCTCCGTTGAACGCCTGGAGCTTCAGCATGACCTCGATCCGGCTCAGGTCGGCGAACGCGCCGACGCCCTCCGTGGCGGCGACGGTGGCCACGACCGAGGTCAGCAGCGCGCAGAGCACACTGCCCGCCAGCTGGAAGCGCAGGGCCGCCCAGATGATGAGCGGGTAGACCAGGAAGAGCATGCTGAGCGAGCTGTGGACGGCGAACGGGACGACCGCGCAGGCGACGGCGGCCAGCGCGGTCGCCTCCTGCCAGCGGCCCAGCGGCAGCGGTCTGCGGGCGCCGTGGAGCAACAGCAGCAGCGGGGTGACGATCAGGACGCCCATCACGTCGCCGACCCACCAGGCGAGCCAGACGGGCCAGAAGCTGCGGGCGGGCAGGCTGTCGTTGAGGACGAGCAGGCCGGCGCCGAGGGTGGCGCTGATCAGCATGGCGCCCAGCGCGGCCAGGAACACCAGCGCGAGGCCGTCGCGCAGCCGGTTCAGGCCGGTGCGGAATCCGGCCCGGCGCAGCAGCAGGGCCGCGCAGACGGGCGCGGCGGTGTTGCCGAGGAGGATGACGAGGACGTCGGCGCCGGGGGTGGTGAGGGACAGGACGGAGAAGAGGGCGCCCAGTGTGATGCCGGGCCAGCAGCCCAGGCCGAGGATCAGCAGCGCGGCGACGGCGACGCCGGTCGGCGGCCAGATGGGGGTGACGGTGGCGCCCTCGACGGTCAGCTCGCGCAGCAGCCCGAGCCGAGCCGCCGCGTAGTAGCAGGCGGCGACGGCCAGCGTCTGGACGGCGTAGCCGACCGGCCGGCGCAGCTCCTCGATAGCCACCACAGCAGCCATCTCACACCGACGGCCGCCGCACGGCGAGGCGAGGCAGGCTCCGGTCCGGCCCTCTGGCTGACTACGACGGCGACGGACTACGACGGCTGAACGCGATGGCTCATACGACGGCTCACGGCGACGGCTCGTACGGCAGCTGAACGCGACGGCCGACCGCGACGGCTCCTACGGCGGCTGATCACGGTGACGGACCACAGCGACGGACCGCGACGGCCGCATCCGGTGCTGCCCACGGCGCCCGGCTCAGAGTCCGCCGCTTCGGCCGTCCAGGCCCACGACCAGGACGGCGGCGTCGTCCTCGTGCCCCACGCTCCCGGCTCCCTTGATCACGGCCGCGGCCAGCGCGCGGGTGTCCAGCCCGGCGACGGCGGCGATGCCGGCGAGCCGCACCACCTGGTCGAGACCGTCCTCGATGTTCAGCGACGGCCCCTCCACGACACCGTCGGTGAGCAGGACGAACACCCCGCCGGTGGTGAGCCGGTGCCGGCTCACCGGGAAGTCGACGCCCCGCTCGATCCCGAGCGGCGGCCCTCCCTCGTCGTCGACGACGCCGGACTTCCCGTCGGCCGTGGCCCAGACGAACGGGATGTGACCGGCCCGGGCGCTCTCCAGCACCCCGGTGGCCGGGTCGAGCCGCATGAAGGTGCAGGTCGCGAACAGCTCGCTGCCGAGGGAGAGCAGCAGGTCGTTGGTGCGGGCCAGGAGTTCGCCGGGCTCGCCGGTGACCGAGGCGAGCGCCCGGAGTCCCGCCCTGACCTGGCCCATGAACGCCGCGGCCTCGATGTTGTGGCCCTGCACGTCCCCGATGGACAGCCCGATGCGGCCGTCCGGCAGGGTGAAGGCGTCGTACCAGTCGCCGCCCACGTGGAGACCGAGGTTGGCGGGGGTGTACCGCACCGCCAGATGCAGGCCGGGCGCGGCCGGCAGGTCCCGGGGGAGCATGCCGCGCTGCAGCGCGAGGGCCAGCTCGACCTGGGTGCGCTGCACCTCCGCGCGCTGACGCGCCTGGGCCGTGAGCGAACCGAGTCTGGCCAGCAGCTCGTCGCCTTCGTCCGGGGAGCGCTTGCGGGGCATCGATCACTTCCGGCGGGGCGGTGGCCCGGGGCGGGCCGGTCGCCTGCATCTATGGCAAACGCCTAGATTTTACCGAAAAGGGACGATCGCGCCCTGGGGGGTGATCGGGGCCGGGACCGGGAGCGGGCTCCTGTCCCGGTCAACGGACCTCGGAGTCGATGCCGGTGATCACGGCGGGCCCGAGCGGTGCCGTGCGCTCGTCCAGTCCCGCGTCCTGGAGCGCGGAGCCCGCGAGCCGGTGTGCCTCCTCCTCGGCGTGCCGGCCGGTGTCGGCCTCGACGGTCAGGCGCAGGGTGAAGGTGTTGTCCTCGTTGACACTGAGCACGTCCAGGTCCTCGGCGTTGCCCATCCGGGTGCCGTGCGGATCGGCGGGCCGCAAGGCCCGGGCCAGCCGGGTGCGGGTGTCGGCCTCGATCCCGGTGGTGAAGGTGCCGGGGACGCTGATCACATAGGTCGTCATGAGACGGTCCTTTCCTCGGGCGTCCCCTCGACTACCCCGATTCGCGTGCTTCGCACAGCGGGCGGCCGGCCGGCGGCACCCCACGCCCCCGCTGTCGTCCCCCGGACGGTGGATGTGCCCGTGTCGGCACCGGGGCCGGGCGGGGCGGGAGTGGGAGATTACCCTCCCGACCCCCGTCACGAAGGACACGCCCATGCGCCTGTGCCGTCCGCTCGCCGCCGTACTCGGCGGTCTCGCCCTCGCTCTGACCACCACGGGTTCCGCGCTCGCCGCCGACGGCACGTTCGTGTGGGTCGGGCCCCAGGGCAAGGCGTACGCCATCGACAGCCCGCCGGACAACAAGTGCTTCGACATGGGCCAGGAGGCGCGCGCCGCCCGCAACGGGACGAAGAAGCCTCTCGTCATCTACACGAAGAAGAGGTGCAAGGGCACCGCACTGCGGCTCGGGCCCGGCCGGTCCGCGCCCGCCCGCACCCGGTTCGCCAGCGTGATCTTCAACCCGCGCTGAAACGCACCGCGGGACGACGCGGGGGCGTGAGCCCCCGCGGTTCCCCTCAGATCCAGCCGTCGAGCGCGCCCATGAAGCCGTCGAAGTCGTCGCGGAACAGGGTGTGCCCGGCCCCTTCGACGGTCCGCACCTCGAAGCCCCGCCGCACCAGCTCCCCGCCCAGACCGGGCCGTACGAGGTCGCTCCCCCCGGCCAGCAGCACCAGCGAGGGCACCGCCGGGCGCGCCGGTGTCCGGCTGCCCGAGTAGACGGCCGGCAGGATGCGTGCCGTCGCGGGGTCCCAGTCGGCGAGCGTGGCCAGCTCGATGTCCACGTCCGTGTCGTCCCAGCGTGGGTTCAGGCCGCTGATCATGGTGCGGTTCGCGTTCTTGAACACGGTGAAGTACGCCGACGCCTGGACCGCCCGGTGGCGCAACTCCCAGGCCGGGTCGCAGTAGACGGCCCGCGCGGGCGCCAGCCGTTCGACGGCCCCGGAGAGCGCCAGGGCCCCGAGCGAGTGCCCGATCGCCAACTCCGGCCCGGCGGGCAGGGTTTCGACGAGGTCGCCCGCCCAGGCCTCGGGGCTGTACTCGCCCCGCCCGCTCGCTCCGTGTCCGCGCAGGTCCACGCCGACGACCCGGTATCCCTTGTCCGCGAGGACGGGCGCGAGCCGGTGCCAGGTGCGGTGGTCGGACATGAGGCCATGGACGAGGACGGCGATCCGGTCGCCGCTCCCCCACTCGTGCGTGTGCAGCCTCATCGGCGGCATCTCCCCCGTTCTGGTCGGCTGGTCGGCTCACCGCGGCCGGTGCCGGGTCCGCGCGCGGCGGCCGGCCGGTGTCCATCGTCGCGCGCCGGGCGCGGAAAAACCGAGTGGCACGCGCCCGTGTCCGCACGTTAGCGTGCCGGGCATGTCCAGCCCCGAGGCTTCCAGAGGCTAGCCGCCGGCCGTCCGGTGGCTGTTCCTGTCGTACTCACGCCACCACCGGGCTGCCGGGACCGCACGCGCTGCGTGTGCTCGCTTCCCGTCCGCGTCACGGTGTGTGGAGTCTCATGCCTTTCCCTCTGTATCTGCTCGGGCTGGCCGTCTTCGCCCAGGGCACCTCCGAGTTCATGCTGGCCGGCCTGGTGCCGGACATCGCCCGCGACCTCACGGTCTCCGTCCCGGCGGCGGGGACGCTCACGTCCGCCTTCGCCGTGGGCATGATCGTGGGGGCGCCCCTGACGGCGCTGCTCGGCCGCCGCCGGCCGAGGCGGCAGTCGATGCTGGTGTTCCTCGCCGTGTTCCTGGCCGTCCATGTCGTCGGTGCGCTCACCGCCGACTTCACCGTCCTGTTGCTCACGCGGGTGGTCGCGGCCCTGGCCAACGCCGGTTTCCTGGCCGTCGGCCTGGTGACGGCGACCGCCATGGTCGCACCGGATGCCAAGGGCCGGGCCACCGCCGTCCTGCTCGGTGGCACCACGCTCGCCTGTGTGGTGGGGGTGCCCGCCGGTGCCGCCCTGGGGCACCTGCTGGGCTGGCGCTCGGCGTTCTGGGCGGTGGCTCTGGTGTCCGCCCCGGCGCTCGTCGCGATCGCCCGGTCGGTGCCGCGCGGCCCGGCGGACGGCGGGGACCCGGCCCCCGGGGTCCGCACGGAGCTGCGGGCCCTGCGCCGCCCCCGCCTGCTGTCGGTGCTCTGCCTCGCCGCGCTCGTCAACGGCGCCACCTTCTGCACCTTCACCTATCTGGCGCCGCTGGTCACGGAGGTGTGCGGGCTCGCGGCCGGGTGGGTGCCGGCGGTGCTGGCGCTGTTCGGCGCCGGTGCGTTCGCCGGAGTGACGGCGGCCGGCCGGCTGGCGGACCGCGGGCCGCGGCGGGTGCTGCCGGCCGCCGGCTCCGCGCTCCTCGCCGGCTGGGCCGCCCTCGCCGTGACCGCCGGCCGGCCGGCGGTGGCCCTCGCCCTGGTGCCGGTGCTGGGTCTGCTGGCCTTCGGTGTCGGTTCGACGCTGGTGACGCGGGTGCTGTACGAGGCGGTGGACGCGCCGTCCCTGGGGGGCGCGTTCGCGACCTCGGCGCTGAACGTGGGCGCCGCGCTCGGTCCGGTCCTCGGCGGGGCCGCGCTCGACGGCGGCTTCGGCCACCGTTCTCCCGTCGCGGTCAGCGTGCTGCTCACGGCCGTCGCGGGACTGGTCGCCCGTCTTCCGGCACACCGGCGGGAGCGGGCCGCGTAGCCGGGGTGGTACGGGGGTGAGCCGGCGGTGGTTCACAGCGGGGAGTGGGCCACCGCCATCACGTAGGCGCCGGACAGCAGGGAGAGCAGGGCGAGGGCGCCGTACACGACGACCGCCGGGGACCGGCGCAGCCACCAGGTCCGGGCCAGGGCCCGTGCCATCGGGATGAGCAGCGGGAAGGCCGGCAGCAGGAACCGCGGCTTGGAGGAGAAGGAGCCGGAGCCCCCGATGACGAGCAGCACCAGCACGCCGGAGAAGACCACCAGGGCCAGCGGGGCGCGCTCCAGGCACAGCAGCGCGAACAGCAGCAGGCCCGCCGTCACGATGAGGAGGGCGGCCGGGTAGACGACGCCTCCGCCGTGCAGGAGCAGGGCTTTGAGGAAGCGGACCGAGCCGGCGCCGAAGTCGAAGCGGGAGTCCCAGGCGCTCTGCACCGTGAAGTACCCGCCGAGGACGTCCCCGGTGCGGCTGCCCACCCACAGCACATAGCCCAGCCAGCCGAGCGGGGCCACCAGCGCGCCGGCCCACAGCCGTGCCGGGACCCGGCCGCGCCGCCGCAGCGCCTCGTGTCCGGCGGCGAGGGAGACGGCCACCGCCACCGCGAAGCCGCTGGGCCGGGACAGGCCCGCGAGCGCGGCCAGGGTTCCGGCCCACACCCAGCGCCCCCTCAGCACGCAGTACAGGGCCCAGGCGGCGAGTGCCGCGAACAGCGACTCGGTGTAGGCGATGGTGAGTTCGACCGCGTGCGGCACGGCGGCCCACAGGGCGACCAGCGCGGTGGCGACGCCCCGCCCGTAGAGGCGGTGGCCGACGAGGTAGACGCCGTACGCGGCCACGCAGGCGGCCGTCCAGGCGATCAGCAGGGCGGCCTGGCCGGGGGTGAGCGGCAGGGGGAGGGTCAGCGCCCGGATGAGCGCGGGGTAGAGGGGGAAGAACGCCCAGTCGGTCTGGACGGCGCCCTGCGGGGTGATCCAGATCAGGTGGCCGTAGCCGTGCGTGGCGATGTGCAGGTACCAGCGGGAGTCCCAGGAGTGGGCCAGGTTGCCGACCAGCGGGCGCCCCCGGAGTGCGTTGGCGAGGACCACCGCGAGGATCCCGGCGAGCCGGAGGGCCGCGAACAGGGCGAGGGCCGGCAGGAAGCCCTGCGGCGAGCCGGCCCCGCCCGGCCGGGGCAGCCGGAGACGGCTGAGGGGTCCTGCGGGGGCCGTCGGCTCGGGCCGGGGCACGGAGGAGGTACTCACGGTCCCGACCTTGGGCGGGCCCGTGCGCGGGTGCAACGCGCGACCCGGGTTTCTCACCCGGTTCCACCCTGATTCAGGAACCGGTCGGGGCCGTCGACAGGCCCTCGAACGAGTGTGGTTATCATATGAGCGCTGCCTAGCTCGAAAGATGGATCTGTGACTGTCAACGACGACTCGTTCACCAACTGGAAGATCCGCGAGGAGATCGCGGAGTCGATGATCCCGCTCATCGGGAAGCTGCACCGCGAGCGGGACGTGACCGTCCTGCTGCACAGCCGCTCCCTGGTGAACAAGTCGGTGGTCAGCATCCTCAAGACCCACCGCTTCGCCCGGCAGATCGCCGGTGCCGAGCTGTCGGTCACCGAGACCATGCCCTTCCTGGAGGCCCTGACGGCGCTGGACCTCGGGCCGTCCCAGATCGACCTCGGCATGCTGGCCACCATGTACAAGGCCGACGAGCGGGGCCTGAGCGTGGCCGAGTTCACCGCCGAGGCGGTCGCCGGCGCCACCGGCGCCAACAAGATCGAGCGCCGCGAGCCGCGCGACGTCGTGCTCTACGGCTTCGGCCGCATCGGCCGGCTCGTCGCCCGTCTGCTGATCGAGAAGGCCGGCTCCGGCAACGGTCTCCGGCTGCGCGCCATCGTGGTGCGCGGCGGCGGCGCCCAGGACATCGTCAAGCGCGCCTCGCTGCTGCGCCGCGACTCCATCCACGGCCAGTTCCAGGGCACGATCACCGTCGACGAGGACACCAGCACGATCGTCGCCAACGGCAACGCGATCAAGGTGATCTACGCCGACGACCCGGCGCACGTGGACTACACCGAGTACGGCATCCGGGACGCCATCCTCATCGACAACACCGGCAAGTGGCGCGACCGCGAGGGCCTGTCCAAGCACCTGCGCCCCGGTATCGAGAAGGTCGTCCTCACCGCGCCGGGCAAGGGCGACGTCCCGAACATCGTGCACGGCGTCAACCACGACACCGTCAAGCCGGACGAGCAGATCCTGTCCTGCGCCTCCTGCACCACCAACGCCATCGTCCCGCCGCTGAAGGCCATGGACGACGAGTACGGCGTGCTGCGCGGCCACGTGGAGACCGTCCACTCGTTCACCAACGACCAGAACCTGCTGGACAACTACCACAAGTCCGAGCGCCGGGGCCGTTCCGCGCCGCTCAACATGGTCATCACCGAGACCGGTGCCGCCTCCGCCGTCGCCAAGGCGCTGCCCGACCTCAAGGCGAAGATCAGCGGCAGCTCGATCCGGGTGCCGGTGCCGGACGTCTCGATCGCGATCCTCAACCTCCAGCTGGCCCGCGAGGCCACCCGCGAGGAGGTCCACGACTACCTGCGCGAGGTCTCGCTGACCTCCCCGCTGAAGCGCCAGATCGACTTCATCACGGCGCCCGACGCGGTCTCCAGTGACTTCATCGGCTCGCGCCACGCCTCGATCGTGGACGCCGGTGCACTGAAGGTCGACGGGGACAACGCGATCCTCTACCTCTGGTACGACAACGAGTTCGGCTACTCCTGCCAGGTCGTCCGGGTCGTCCAGCACGTCTCGGGCGTGGAGTACCCGACGTTCCCGGCGACGGCGGTCTGATCCCTCGCCCCTCCGTACGCATGCGGCCGCCGACCGGGGTTTCCGGTCGGCGGCCGTTCCCCTGGGCGCGGGTGCGCTCAGGCCGAGGCCGGCCTGCCGCACGCGCCCGCGGCGCACGCCGTGAGCCACTGGTCGAAGTCGGCGTCGTAGCGGGTGCCGATGCCGTCGTGGTAGACGGCGTATCCGCCGGCGTAGTCACCGACGCGGAAGCGGGCGAGCATGCGCTGCACGTCGTCGGGGTGACGCTCGACCATGTAGCGCGCGGCGAGGTAGCCCCACGGGTAGGTGCGGGTCACGTCGCTGTTGTCGTAGGTGTTCTCGAACAGGGTGCTCAGGCGGTACGTGTGCTTGCCGGCCTCCTGGACCGCCTGGTCGTCGGCGAGGCCGCGGTAGCCGTAGGAGACGTACTCGGCGATGCCCTCGATCCACCACACGTCCGGCACGGAGATCTGCCGGGCGAAGTCGCCCTTCATGTCGTCGCGGGCGTCCAGGAAGTGCGTGTACTCGTGGTTGAGGTTCCAGATCCGGGCCGGGAACCCGTCGTCGTAGTTCTTCTGGTACATGATCGACATCGGCTGGTTGGCGGGGTCCGACGGGTCGCCGCCCAGCGTCATGCCGCCGTTGTCGGTGCTGATGCCGTACATCGCGCCGGCGTACGTCTGGTAGTCGGCCCGGCTGGTGAACACCACCAGCCGGAGCGTGGCGGCGTACTGGCCGGGTATCGCGCCGTCGGCCTTCACGACCGACCGGAAGTAGGCGTCCTGGCGGAGCACGCTGGCGCAGGCCGCGTCGAGGTCGGCGGCGGTCAGCGCCTGGGCGCGGACGGTGATGTTCGCGTCGCAGTGCCGGGTGACGGGCAGGACGGCCCTGTCGAGCTTCCCCGGGAGGTCGCAGACGTCGTAGTAGGCGCAGTCGGCCGTGTCGTAGGCGGCGGCCTGCGTGGCCGCCGCCACCCAGAGCGCGGCCGTCGGACCGGTGATCCCGGTCCGGTCCAGCAGGTCCTTCGTCAGCGGCCGTACGTCGTCCCGCAGTCCGGCGTGCTCGGTGTAACGGGCGAGGTTCATCCCGGCGTTGGAGTCCAGGAAGGCCAGGTCGGTGCCGAGCTGGTCGGTGTTGGCCAGGGCGAAGTCGTAGAGCGTGTCGACGATGCGCGGGTCGGCCTCGACCGCCTGCACGTACCGCGGGTTCCAGTTGCCGCGCCACAGGGGGGTGTAGACGTCGTTGACGGCCCTGATCATGCTGTCGACCGCGTCGTACGAGCTGTCGTAGTCGTTCAGCAGCCGCCGGTAGACGTACAGGTAACGGCCCTGCTGGTCGGCGCTGTCGGTGAGGATGACGGTCTCGCCCAGTATCCGGCCGTTGGCCTCCGTGACGTCCCGGGAGCGGGAGCGGGCGAAGAAGGTGTCCATGCCGCTGGTGACGGCGGTGGTGAGGCGGGAGGTGTACGAGCCCACGTCGCCGGGGTGGTTGAACTGCACGTAGTAGCCGGCGCGCAGGAAGAGCACCAGTTGCAGCAGGCTGCCCGAGTTGTCGCCGCGGTACTGCCCGGCGGTGCGGGTGAACGCGTCGGCGACGGTCAGCATCTGGGCCTCGCGGAAGACGGCGCGCGCGTCCGGGCCGGTGACCGAGAAGAGGGTGTTGACGCAGTCCGGGGTCGCGGCCCTGACGTAGGAGACGAGGGCGGAGCCGGTCCGGCTGCCGAAGTCGGCCGGGGTGCAGGAGGCCGCCTTCGCCGCGCGCGGTCCGGACTGGCGGGTGAAGGACGGCGGTCGGGGCGGGAGCTGGGCCGGGCTGAGCCGCCGGGCCTGGGTCGCGGGGCGCTCGGTGGCGGCGGCGGACGCGGCGGCGGGCGACGGCACGGCCGGGTGCGGGCGGGGCACGGTGGCCGTGGCGGGGTGCGGCCGGGGTGCGGCCAGCGCCGGCGTGGACAGCAGGCCGGCCAGGGTGGCGCAGACGGCGGCGGCGCCGGCGATGCGGCCGGCCGTGCCTCTCGGCACGCGTCCGGGCAGCGCGAAGCGATAGCGCATCGGGATTCCTCCACGAAGGGATGCGCCTCTGTGGGGTGTTGAGGCGTGTGAGGCACTGTCTCAGCGCCCCGCCCGGGCCAACAATGGCGTGTGACATAGCACATGACACTGCCCGCTCATAACATCGCGGTGCTCCCGTGACCCGCTCCTACGCCCCGGCGGCGCTCCACGTCCGCGAGGCCCAGGTGCGCAGGTGCGGTGCCTGGGCGACGAGGTCGCGGTAGGCGTCCATGGCGGACTGCAGCACCGTCTCCACGACGTCGTCGGCGACGGTGTCCGGCCGCCAGGCCAGCACGTAGCGGCACCACAGCGGGGAGCCCGCCAGCGGCCTGACCACCACGTGCGGGATCGGCCGCAGCGTCGGCTGCACCAGGGACACCCCGAGACCGTCGGCGATCATGCTCTGCAGCTGGGTCTGGTCGCCGAGCCACTCGTGGACGGTGACCGGCGTGAAACCGGCCGCGGCGCAGGCGTCGTAGAAGACCCCGGGCCAGCCGGCGCCGTCGTCCGGGGTCACGAACCAGGCGTCCTCGGCGAGGTCGGCGAGCTGCACCTGGGTGCTCTGCCGGAGCCGGTGCCGGGCGGGGAGGGCGACGAAGGTGGGCTCGGTGACGATGCCGCGGTGCCGTACGGCGGTCGAGTGCCGTAGCTCCATGCCCGGGTAGTCCGCGGCGATGGCGGCGTCCACCGCGCCCTCCTCCAGCAGCTCCACGATCCGCGAGGAGGCGTAGACGCTGGTGACCGAGAGGGTCAGCTCGGGCAGCCGGGCACGGACGCGGGAGACCGTGCCGGACAGCACCGGCGAGTTGGTGGCGGCCACGCGCAGGGGCCGGCGGGGGCGGGCGGATGCCGGACGGTGCCCGATCGCGGCGGCCCGTACCAGGACGTCCCGGGCCTGCTCCACCACCTCGGCGCCGTACCGGGTCGGCCGGACCCCGCTCGGCCCGCGTTCGAAGAGCGGCTCGCCCAGATGGCGCTCGATGCGGCGGAGCTGGGTGCTCACGGCGGGCTGCGAGTAGCCCAGCTGCGCGGCGGCGCGGCCCACGCTGCCCGCGTCGGCGATCGCGCACAGCACCCGCAGGTGCCGCAGCTCCAGCTCCATCGGTCCACTCCCGGCTCGTTCCCACGGCCGGCCCGGCGCCCTGCCCCCGCACCCCGTACGTGACCGCGCCCGCCGCCCGCGCCGGCCGTGGTCAGGGCCGGCGGACCGAAGCGTTCCATGGCCTCCTCCCTGGCACAAGTCGCAGGTCCGCCAGGGTGCGGGCGGTCACATCCCCCCGGCCGGCGCCCCGGGGCGTGGGGCTCAGCGGCGCCCCAGCACCTCGGCGACCCGGATGAACCCGTCCGTGCCGTGCCCCAGGCCGATCACCCGGCGGGCCATGCCCTCCGCGGCCCGCATCACGCCCGCGTCGATGCCGTGCGACTCGGCGACCTCGACGACATGGGCCATGGTGGAGGCGGCCGAGGTGATCGGGTTGATCTCCCCGGAGTAGGTGCCGCTGTCGGCGTCCTCGGCGAACTGCTCGAACAGCGGCGGCAGGATCGCGCCGATGCCCTGGGCGAAGGGAGCGAGTTCACGGGCGGTGACGCCCTCCGCGCGGGCGATCGCCACGGCGTGCGCGTAACCCGCCATCGCGGTCCAGAAGACGTCCAGCAGCGCGATGTCGAAGGCGGCGGCGCGCCCGGCGTCCTCCCCCAGGTGGGTGTGCGTCCCGCCGAGCGCCTCCAGCACCGGCCGGTGCTGTGCGAAGAGCTCGCGCGGGCCGCTGTGCAGGAAGACGGCCTCCGGTGTGCCGATGCTGGGAGCCGGAGTCATGATCGCGCCGTCCAGGTAGCCGATGCCGTGGGCAGCCGCCCAGTCCGCGGTGTCCCGGGCGCGGCGCGGGGTGTCGGCGGTGAGGTTGACGACGGTACGGCCCTTCAGCGCGCGGGTGACGTCGGCGCGGCGCAGGATCGCGTCGGAGGCGTCGTAGTTCACCACGCAGACGACGACCAACTCGCCTGCGGCTACCGCCTCTTCGGCTGTCGCGGCGCTCGCCGCGCCCCGCTCGGCCAGCTCCCGGTCCCTGCCGGGCGTGCGGTTCCAGACCGTGGTGGGCACGCCGGCGGCGAGGAAGGCGCCCGCCAGTGAGCGGCCCATCGGGCCGAGCCCGAGCACGGTGACGGCAGGAAGATCCGTAGACGTGGACATGTTGCAACTCCCGTAGGTGGTGGAGAAGTCGGCCGGAGGGCCGGTGGAGAGAACAGAGAGGACGACGATGACGCGCAGCCGCGCCCAGGACCCGAACGTCTGCGGGGTGACCGCCGCGATCGCTGTGATCGACGGCAAGTGGAAGACGTCGCTGCTGTGGCTGCTGGAGTCCGGGCCGCACCGGCCCGGTGAACTGCGGCGCCATCTGCCCGGGTTGAGCGAGAAGGTGCTGACCCAGGCGCTGCGCGAGATGACGGACGACGGCCTGGTGCACCGGGAGGTGCACGACGTGCTGCCGCCGAAGACCGTGTACTCGCTGACCGGGTTCGGCCGCGACCTGGCCGCGGCGCTGGACCCGCTGGCCGCGTGGGGCCACCGCCGTCTGGAGCTGCTCCGCGAGCGCGAAGCGGCGTCCTGACCGCTGCCGCCGTCACCTCCCGTCCGTTCTCCGGCAGCCCCTGACCTCGGAGAACAGCCTCTCCCGGGTGGACGGGAGCTGCCAAGTACCCACAAAAAAGTGGGTGTCGGACCCCTGTCCAGCCCTCCGCCCCACCCCCCTCCGTGTGGCATCCGGCTGGACGTCGTGGACGCCCTGCGCGGCCTGGACATCCCCAACCTCCGCCGGCCGGGCGGCTGTTTCGCCGACGAGTACCACCGGCGGGACGGCGACGGACCGCGCGAGCAGCGCCCCCGAATGGTCAACACCCCCTGGGGGAACGTCGAGGAGAGCAACCGCTTCGGCACGCACGAGTTCATGGCGCTGTGCGAACTGCTCGGCGCGGAGCCCGTCCAGGCCCCATGTCCCTGCCGGACCGAGAGGACACCGATCCGTGGACCGCCCCCTCCCCGCCCGCCGCCTGCGTCCGCCGATGGGCTGGAACAGCTGGGACTGCTACGGCCCGGCCGTCACCGAGCAGGAGGTGCTCGCCAACGCGGAGTTCATGGCCGCCCGCCTGCTGCCGCACGGCTGGGACACCGTGGTGGTGGACATCCAGTGGTACGAGCCGACGGCCCGCGCCCACGGCTACAACCCGGACGCCCCCCTGGTCCTGGACGCGTACGGCCGCCAGCTCCCGGCGCCGAACCGGTTCCCGTCCGCCGCCGGCGGCGCGGGCTTCGCCCCGCTGGCCCGCCGGGTCCACGACCTCGGGCTCCGCTTCGGCCTGCACATCATGCGGGGCATCCCGCGCCGGGCCGTCGCCGCCCGGCTGCCGGTGTACGGCACGGAGTTCACCGCCGACGAGATCGCCGACACCTCCTCGGTCTGCCCGTGGAACACCGACAACTACGGCCTGGACCACACCCGTCCGGGCGCCCAGGCGTACTACGACTCCCAGGTCGCCCGGTTCGCGGAGTGGGGGGTGGACTTCGTCAAGGCCGACGACATGCTCTTCCCCTACCACGAGCGGGAGATCGCCGCCTACGCGCGGGCGATCGAGCGCTGCGGCCGGCCGGTCGAGCTGAGCCTGTCCCCCGGCACCGACGTCTCCCTGGCCCGTCTGGACCACCTGCGCGAGCACGCCACCATGTGGCGCGTCTGCGACGACCTGTGGGACCGGTGGGAGGACGTCGAGGCGCAGTTCGCCCGGATGGCCCGGTGGGCGCCCTGGCAGGGCGAGGGCGGCTGGGCGGACGCCGACATGCTGCCCCTCGGGCGCATCGGCGTCCGCGCCGAACGCGGCACCGACCGGCTGTGCTCCCTCACCCGGCCCGAGCAGATCAGCCTGCTCACCCTGTGGCTGATCTCCCGGTCGCCGCTGATGATGGGCGGCGACCTGCCCACCAGTCCGCCCGAGACCATCGAACTCCTCACCAACGACGAGGCGCTGGCCGTGCTGTGGCACAGCACCGGCAACCGCGAGGTGCTCCGCGAGGACGGGCTCGTCCTGTGGACCGCCCGCGACACCGACGGCCGTACCCGCTACGCCGCCATCTTCTCCCTCGCCGACGGGCCACGCCGCCACGAGGTGCCGCTCGGCTCGGTCGGCGCCCGTCCCGACGACCGGATCCGCGAGCTGTGGACCCGTACCGACGTCCCGCACGACGGCCACCACCTCACCGTCCGGCTGCCCGCCCACGGCGCCGCCCTCTACCGTCTCGCGGAGAACACGGAGAACACGGAGAACGCGGAGGACAGCGGGCGGGAGTGAGCGTGGCGCCTAGTCGGGCATCCCGTTTGCCTAAATGTTTTAGGCAGCTCCATAATGGCTTTCGGTACGAGGGAGAGGAGCGAGGATGGCGCGTGCGGGTCTGACCACCGAACGTCTGGTCCACGCCGGCGCGGAACTGGCCGACGAGGTCGGCTTCGAGCAGGTGACGGTGTCCGCGCTGGCCCGGCGGTTCGACGTCAAGGTGGCGAGCCTGTACTCGCACCTGAGGAACTCCCAGGACCTGAAGACGCGGATCGCGCTGCTCGCCCTGGAGGAGCTGGCCGACCGTGCCGCCGAGGCGCTGGCCGGCCGGTCCGGGAAGGACGCCCTCGCCGCCTTCGCGCACGTCTACCGGGACTACGCCCGCGCGCACCCCGGTCGCTACACGGCGGCCCGGCACCCGCTGGACCCCGCGACGGCGGCCGGCAGCGCGGGAGTGCGGATCGCCCAGCTGACCCGGGCCGTCCTGCGCGGCTACGACCTGACCGAGCCGGACCAGACCCACGCGGTCCGCCTGCTCGGCAGCGTCTTCCACGGCTACGTCAGCCTGGAGGCGGCGGGCGGCTTCAGCCACAGCGCCCCCGACTCGCAGGAGTCGTGGAGCCGGATCCTGGACGCTCTCGACTCCCTGCTGCGCAACTGGCCACCCGGCCCCCACCCCCTCTGAAGACGCAGGCAGACACCATGCAGACCATCCCCCTGACCGCCGACCTCATCCGCGGCGCCCTCGATCTGGAGCGCACCGCGCGCGGCCTGCTGCCGCACCGGCTGCCCGCCCGGGCCCGAGCCCAGTGCGCCGACCCGCAGCTGGCCCTGGCGGAGTCACAGCCCTCAGGCGTACGGCTCGCCCTGCGCACCCGCGCCACCGCCGTCGAACTGGACACCCTGCCGACCAAGCGGCTCTACCCCGGCGTACCGCCCCGCCCCGACGGCGTCTACGACCTGCTCGTGGACGGACGCCCGGCGGGCAGCGCCACCCTCACCGAGGGCGACACCATCGTCATCGACCTGGGCACGGGTACCGCCGAGCACCGGCCCGGCCCGGTCGGCACCGTCCGCTTCGCCGGGCTGCCGGACACGGTCAAGGACGTGGAGATCTGGCTGCCGCACAACGAGACGACCGAACTCGTCGCGCTGCGCGCCGACGCGCCCGTGGAGCCCGTACCGGACCGGGGCCGCCGGGTGTGGCTGCACCACGGCAGTTCGATCAGCCACGGCTCCGACGCGGCGAGCCCCACCACCACCTGGCCGGCGCTCGCCGCGGCCCTGGGCTCGGTGGAGCTGGTCAACGTCGGGCTCGGCGGCAGCGCGCTGCTCGACCCGTTCACCGCCCGCGCGCTGCGCGACACACCCGCCGACCTGATCAGCGTCAAGCTCGGCCTGAACGTGGTCAACACCGACCTGATGAGGCTGCGCGCCTTCGGCCCCGCGGTGCACGGGTTCCTCGACACCGTCCGCGAGGGCCACCCCGGCACTCCGCTGCTCGTCGTCTCGCCGGTGCTGTGCCCGATGCACGAGGAGACGCCCGGCCCGACCGCCCTGGACCTTCAGGCCCTGGGCGAGGGCCGGGTACGTTTCCGGGCCACCGGGGATCCGGCGGAGCGGGCGGCCGGGAAGCTCACCCTGGGGGTCGTCCGGGAGGAGCTGGCCCGGATCGTGCGGGAACGGGCGGCCGAGGACCCGTGGCTGCACTTCCTGGACGGCCGGGAGCTGTACGGCGAGGCCGACGCCGCCGAACTGCCGCTGCCCGACGGGCTCCACCCGGACGCCGCAGCCCACCGCCGGATCGGCGAACGGTTCGCGGCGCTGGCGTTCGCCGCGGACGGCCCCTTCGCCGGCCGCGCCGTCCGGCCGGAGGCCCCGGGGGCTCACACCAGGTGAGCGAAGACGACCAGGTTGTCGGTGTAGTCCCGCACCGTCCGGTCGTAGTCCCCGGCGCAGGTGATGAGCCGGACCTCGGGACGCGAGGCGTCCGCGTACACCCGGCTGCTGGGGAAGTCGTCCTTGGCGAAGGTCTCGGTGTCGTCCACGACGAAGTCCGCCGTGCGCCCGTCGGCCCGCTCCACGGAGAACCGGTCGCCGGGCTCCAGGTCGTCGAGGTTCGCGAAGACGGCCGGGGAGGTCACCGTGTCGACGTGCCCGGCGATGATCGCGGTGCCCTTCTCGCCGGGCGAGACCCCGTCGGCGTACCAGCCGACGAGATTGGTGTCGCCGGCGGGCGGCGGCTGCAGCTGGCCCGACGCGCCGATGGCGAGGGAGGTGAAGGGGGCGTCCACGGAGATCTTCGGGATGTGCAGGCGGGTCGGTTCCGACCGGGGCAGCTGTTCACCGGGCTGCTGCGGGTCGGCCGGTGCGGCGGTGCCGCCGCCCGAGGCCCGGGGTGCCTGCGGGGTGTCCTCCGGCGTCCGGTGACCGCCGAACAGGCTGACGGCGAGGAAGACGGCCGCCACGCCCCACAGCGTCAGCCGCCCGCCGCGGGCGGTGCGCGGGGCGCCCGCCGCCGGTCCTGAGGGGGGCGGGGAGGAGGGATCTGCTGCCATCGGACACCACCTCACTCGGGCACGGCAGCACGGGGATCAGGGCGGGAGGGGAACGGCGCCGCGACCGGCGGTCCGGACGGTGCGGTGCGCGGGGAGCGCGGGCCGCCGACACGATGCGCGCCGACGGCGTCCGCAGCCCCTGTGGGACGCACCGGCCGTCAGGACGCCGGCTCGGCGGCCTTCCTGCGGCGCAGCGCGTACGCGCCGGCGGCGCCTACACCCAGCACGGCGAGTCCGCTCGCGGTGACGCCGGGCGTGGCGAGCGCTCCGCCACCGGTGTGCATGCCACCGCGCGGCTTCTCACGGTCGTCACCACCACCCCATTCGCTCTTGTCACCCTTGCCTTCCTTGTCGCCCTTGCCGCCTCTCTCGCTCTTGTCCTGTTCCTCGTTCTCGTCCTCCTCCTCGCCGCTGTCGCGGCCCTTGTCCCGGTAGCTCTCGGGATCGAACCGGCTGTCGCCGCCCGAACCCCAGTCGCCGCTGCGCACCGCAGCGAGCGCTCCGCCACCCGTGTGCATTCCGCCGCGCGGGCCGTCGTGTTCTCCTCCGCCGCCGCGTTTGTTGCCGTAGTCCTTGTCGTGGTCGCCGCCGGATCCCTTCTCCTCGCGGTCGGAGTCGCTGTCGTGCTCCTTGCTGTAGGAGGAGTCGTCATGGCCGCTGTCGTGCTCGGCCGGCACGGCGAACGCGGCGCCGGGCGTGGCGAAGGCCAGTGCGGCGGCGGCAGCCGCCGTCGCCAGGAGCATGCGGGCAGAGCGCATAGTGATGTCCTTCCGCCGGGACCGGGCAGCGGATACCTCATCAGCTGGGTGGACCCGGCCTCGACATGAACCACCGTCAGTGAGGCATCTGTCTCCCACCATCCGAGCCGTCCAGGCGGGGCACCACGCCACCCGTCTGCCCCAGTGCGCCGGGCCCGGGACCCCTCGTCCGGCTCAATCCGCGCAGCGGCCGTACACCTGCCGGAGTGATCGGCGCGGCGCCGGTGTGATGTCGGCCACCCACCCAGGGTGACCTCCGTCCCCTTGTTATGACTGCTGTCATAACGCAGGCTGGTCCCGACGGCACGGCAGGCCGACGTGGTGGGAGGACGCAGTGGCGGACGGAATGGCTCGGGCCCTGTGGGAGCGGTACGAACCGGTGCACGGACTCGTCTACTTCGCGCCGGAGGCGCACCGGGCGGCGGACGGGCTCGGGCTGCGCGGGTTCTGGATGGGGTACTTCGCGCTGCGGGCCGCCCCGCTCGGCGCGGCGCCTCCCTCCGTGGTGACGAGCTGTTTCTACGTCTTCCACCCCGCGCGGGTGGCGCGGGCGCTGCCGGACGCCTGGACGTACGCGGCTCCGGCGGACGCGCTGGCGGCGCGGGCGGAGGCGATGGACGCGGCGATGACCCGGCTGTTCGGGGCGGACACCGTGGGCTCCGCCGCCTTCGCGGAGGCCGCGGACCTCGCCTGGGAGGCCGCAGCGGCCGCGGACACCACGGGCAGGGTACTGGCCGCCGCCAACCAGGCGATCGACCGCCCCGGGCGGCCCGCCGGGCGTCTGTGGCAGGCCCTGACGACGCTGCGCGAGCACCGGGGCGACTCCCATGTGGCGGTGCTGGTCGGACTGGGGATCGGTCCGGTCGAGGCGATGGTGCTCAAGGCGGCGGCCGGCGAGTCCGACGGGGCCTTCCTGCGCGAGACGCGGAAGTGGCCGGAGGAGGACTGGGCCGCGGCCGTGGCGCGGCTGCGCGCGGACGGCCGGCTCGCGGCGGACGGCTCGCTCACACCCGCGGGGGCGGCGCTGCGCGCGGAGGCCGAGGCGCGCACCGACGCGGCGGCCGAAGGGCCGTGGACCGCGCTGGGCGCCGAGCGCGGCGAGCGGCTGGCCGCGCTGCTGGAGCCGCTGGCCCGCACGGTCGGGGAGTCGGGACTGCTGCCGGCCGGTAATCCGGTGGGGCTGACCCGGGGGACGTACCCCGGGGGCCGCTGAGCGGCTCCGGCCCGGCGCACCCGTCCGGGGTGCCGGGTCGGGGACGCCGTACGGGGTGCCGGGTCGGGGACGCCGTACGGGGTGCCGGGTCGGGGACGCCGTACGGAGGGCGGGGTCGCCACGGGCTACCAGGTCACCGGCAGCCGCTCGGGGATCCGCTTCATGAACCCGGTGCGCCACACCAGTTGGCTCGCCGGGACGGCGAGGGCGAGCTCCGGCAGCCGGTCGAGCAGGACCTCCAGGGCGACACGGGCGTGCGCGCGGCCGAGCGCGGTCGCCGGGCAGTAGTGGGCGCCGCCGCCGAAGGAGAGGTGGTCGGCGGCGTTGTCGCGGTGGACGTCGAAGCGGTGCGGGTCGGGGAACTTCTCCGGGTCGAGGTTGGCGCCCTCCACCAGGACGAGGACGAGCTCGCCCGCGCGGACGTCGACGTCGCCGAGCGTCACGTCCTCCAGGGCGAGGCGGGGCAGGGCGTCGCCGATGGAGAGGTTCACCCGCAGCAGTTCCTCCACGCCCGGGCCGATGAGGTCGGGGCGGGCGCGCAGCAGGTCGCGGGCGATGGGATGGGTGAGGAGGTGGACCAGGGCCATGGTGAGGAAGCCCGAGGTGGAGACGACACCGGCACCGAACAGGGTGACGCCGACGGTGGCCAGCATCTCGTCGGTGAGGTGCGCGTAGTCGGGGTCGTGGCGCAGGGCGGCGAGTTCGCCCATCAGGCCGTGCGTGGCCGGGTCGTCGAGCAGGGCCGCCATCCGGGCGATGTCCCGGTCCCAGTTGAGCCGCGCCCCGGTGACCGGGCACGGGGAGTTCATGAAGGCGATGTCCAGGCTGCGCAGGAAGGCCGGGGCCTCGGTCCGCGGGATGCCGAGGACGCGGCAGTGCATCCCGGCGGAGTACGGCTCGCAGAACGCGCCGCGCAGGTCGGCCGTCGGTCCGTCGGCGACGATCAGGTCCACCAGGCGGTGGGCCTCGGTGCGCAGCCACTCGGTCAGGCCCGGCGCCTTGGGGCTGAGCGCCTTCATCACCGCGCGGCGCAGCCCCGCCCCGGTGATGTTGCCCATGTTGTTCACGACCTCGGGCGGGATGGTGAGGGCGTACTGCCGGGGCACGCCGGGCGCGGAGGTGTCCTTGAGGGAGAAGCGGTCGTCCTTGAGCACCTGTGCGCACAGCTCGTAGGAGGAGACCAGCCAGGCCTCGTCGCCGGCGATGGTCCGCACGCGGCGCACCGGGGTGGCGGAGCGCAGTTCGGCGACCTCGGGGGGCACCCGGGTGCCGTCCCAGGAGAACGGGAAACCGGGCAAGGGAGGGTGGTCGGTACGGGTGTCGGGGGCGGTGGTCATGCCGCGGCTCCTTCCGGGGCGGTGGGGGTGACGATGGCGTGGCCCTGGTTGCGGGAGGCACGCAGTCCGGCACCCCGGGAGTACAACAGCTCGGCCATCGGCAGGAGTTGGTGATAGCAGTTGAGGGAGGAGGGAACCTTCAGGATGGCCGGGGTGTCCAGGAACAGCGGGGCCTCGGCGCACACGTACTCCAGGCACACGGCGCGCTGCCGCTCGGTCGGTGTCTCGCCGCGCGCGGTGAGGAAACGATTCACCAGGGTCTCGCAGACGGCCCGGAAGGCGCCGTCGGAGGCCAGCCGGGCCTTCAGCCGCCGGTGGATGTCCTGGTAGTCGGGGTTGGTGCGGAACTCCGACATCGGGTGCCAGTCCAGCCGGGTGCCGTCGGGATCGGCGGCCGACACCGCGTCACGGACCTTGGCCCGCACCCCGCGGAGGTTCTTCACGGCCTTGCGGCGGGCCTCGTCGGGTGGGTACCCGGAGGCCTCGTACATCTCGGCGACGTACAGGTCGGTGTAGACGAAGTCGACCCGGTCGAAGTGGTCCAGCCCCCAGCGGGCGAGGTCGTTCAGGCGACGGGCGGAGAAGTAGCTGTTGCCCGGGGACACACCGATCACGGCGTGCGCGCCCTCACGGAGGATCACCTCGCAGTGGGAGGTGTACGGCTGGACTTCGAAGACGTCGGCCATCAGCACGGATGCTGTGGTCACGGGGGAGATCCTCCGCCGCGCGCTAGTCCCTGCGGGGCCCTGTGCCCCCGGTGTGGCGACGCGGCGGGATCACGCTAGCGGTACGGGATCAGCACGGGTAGTTACCACCTGGGTTTGACTGAAAACAGTCGTATCAACGGTTGAAGTGCCCGGCGGGCGGCCGTGGTTGCGGGTCGTACTCTGGGCGCGTGGTCACACAGGACGAGGATCCAGGACAGGTGGCGGCCCGGCTCACCGGGCGCCCGGTGAGCGGCGCCGGGCGGGCGTCGGGCTCGCCCGCCGAGGTACTGCTGGACGGCGGGACACCGGTGATGGTCAAGCGTGGCGACGGTCCGGGGGCGGTGCGCGCCGAGGTGGCGGGGCTGCACTGGCTGGCCGACGCGGGCGCGGTGCGGGTACCGGCGGTGCTCGGGCACGACGAGCACTGGATGGTGACCGAACGGGTGCCGACCGGCGCCCCCGACCCCGCGGCGGCGCTGCGTTTCGGCCAGGCACTGGCCGCCCTGCACGCGGCCGGCGCACCCCACTTCGGGGCGCCGCCGCCCGGCGGACCGCAGGACGCCTACATCGGCCTCGCCCCCATGCGGAACGCGCCGGGCACCGACTGGCCCGGCTGGTACGCCGAACACCGCGTCCTGCCCTATGTGCGTGCCGCGCTCGACCGCGGCACGCTGCTGCCGGGCGAGGCGGCCGTGTTCGAGCGGGTCTGCGCCCGGCTGCCGGAGCTGGCGGGTCCGGCCGAGCCGCCCGCCCGGCTGCACGGCGACCTGTGGAACGGCAACGTGCTGTGGGGCGCCGACGGAGAGGTCCGGCTCATCGACCCGGCCGCGCACGGCGGGCACCGGGAGACCGACCTGGCGATGCTCCAGCTGTTCGGCTGCCCCCACCTGGACCGCGTGCTCGCCGGCTACCGGGAGGTGGCACCGCCGGCCGACGGCTGGCGGGACCGGGTCGCGGTGCACCAGCTCTTCCCGCTGCTCGTGCACGCGGTGCTGTTCGGCCGGGGATACGGGGAACAGGCACTGGCGGCGGCTCGGAGGGCGCTCGCCCGATAGCCCCGGAAGGAACCGCTCCGGCCGTGCTCACTCAGCGTGAGGAAACCAATCACCCGTTCGACTCGTATAAGGACGTGAAAGCCTAAACAGGGAGAGACCATGCAACCGTTCACCCTCAACTACGCGCGGCCCGCAGTGCAGTTGGAGGTCAGCGCTCCGTACGCGTACGACTCCGGACTGCAGTTGAACGTCCTCCCGGACGGGCGGATCGCCGCCACCGACCACGCGACCCTGAGAGCCCTCGGGACCACGACGTCGACCGCCGGTTCCAAGACGCACTTCGACGACTGAACCGCGGACTTCGAGAGATGACCGTGCTCATCCTGACCAGTGAAGAGGACGTGACGGCGGACATGGTGGTCCTCCGGCTGGGCGAGGCCGGGGTGCCCGTCGTCCGGCTCGACCCCGCCGATCTGACCAACGGGGTGGCGCTGTCGGGCGAGTACGTACACGGCGCCCGCCACGGACATCTGTCCGTCGGCGGGCGCCTGGTGAGCATGAACGGCCTGCGCTCCGTGTGGGTGCGCAGGCCGGGAGCCCCGGCCGCCCGCGCCGTCCAGCCGTCCGCCTGGCTGACGGAGGAGTCGTCGCAGGCCCTGTACGGCATGCTGCGGTGCAGCGACGCCCGCTGGATGAACCATCCGGACGCCGCCCGCCGGGCCCGGCACAAGCCCTGGCAGCTGCATCTGGCCCAGCGCAGCGGCCTGCCGGTGCCGGCCACCCTGATCACGACGTTCCCGCAGGCGGCCCGGGAGTTCGCGGAGCGCTTCCCGGACCTGGTGGTCAAACCGGTCTCCGGCGCGCATCCGCAGGAGCCGCCCCGCGCGGTGCCGACCAGCCGGGTGCCGCCGGACGCCGACTTCACCGCGGTCGCCTTCGGCCCGACCCTGCTGCAACGGCGGATCGCGAAACACGCCGACATCCGGCTCACCGTCGTCGGCGACACGCTGCTGGCCGCACGAAAGCCCGCCGACCCGGGCGCCTCTCCGGACGACGTGGACGTCCGGTTCGCCCCGTCGGTCTCCCCCTGGCTGCCCGCGGACGTGCCACCGCGCGTCGCCGAGGGCGTACTGCGCTACATGGCGGGCGCGGAACTGGCGTACGGCGCCTTCGACTTCGCGGAGGACGCCGACGGGATCTGGTGGTTCCTGGAGTGCAACCAGTCCGGCCAGTTCGGCTTCGTGGAGATGGACACCGGCCAGCCGATCGCCGCCGCCATCGCCAACTGGCTCGCCCGGCAAGGCGATCCGGGCCGCAGGTGTGCGGAGGGCGACCGGAGCGCAGCATCTTGAGGGTGCGGGGATCGGCTCGGAGAAGGGAACGCGACATGCGCATCGGACTGCTGGGAACGGGCCCCTGGGCACGGGCGGCGTACGCTCCCGCCCTCGCCGGGCACACCGGCCTGGAGTTCGCCGGGGTGTGGGGGCGCCGGCCGGAGGCGGCCACCGGGCTGGCGCAGCAGTACGGCGTCGCCGCGTACGCCGACGTGGACGCGCTGCTGGCCGACGTGGACGCGGTGGCGGTGGCCCTGCCCCCGTCCGTGCAGGCCGAGGTGGCGGTGCGGGCGGCCCGGGCGGGCCGGCACCTGTTGCTGGACAAGCCCCTGGCGGTGTCGGTCGAGGACGGGCGGGCCGTCGTGGAGGCGGTGGAGCGGGCCGGGGTGGCGTCGGTGGTGTTCTTCACCGCGCGGTTCCAGAAGGAGCCGGATGCCTGGATCGAGGAGCAGGCGGCCGTGCCGGGCTGGTTCACGGCGCGCGCCCAGTGGCTGGGGGCGGTGTTCACGAGCGACAGCCCGTTCGCGGCCTCGCCGTGGCGGCGGGAGAAGGGCGCGCTGTGGGACGTGGGCCCGCACGCCCTGTCGGTGCTGCTCCCGGTGCTCGGCGACGTACGGCACGTGGTGGCGGCGGCGCACGGTCCGGCGGACACCGTGCACCTGGTGCTCGACCACGCCACCGGTGCGTCGAGCACCCTCACGCTCAGCCTGACGGCCCCGCCGGCGGCGGCCGGTGCCGATGTGGAACTGCGCGGCGAGGCGGGCGTGACGGTCCTGCCGGGCAGCACCGAGGGGGCGGTCCCCGCGCTCACCCGCGCGGCGGACGCACTGGCGCGCGCCGCCCGCACGGGCCGCCCGCACCCCTGCGACGCCGCGTTCGGCCTCCGGGTCACCGAGATCCTGGCCGCGGCGGAGTCCCGCCTGGCCGGCGGGACGGACTAGCACCCGGGGAAGGCACCGGTCACCGGGCGGCCTCGGCACGAGGTCCGGCAGGAGGAGCGGGCTCCGGCACACGGGCGCCCCGCCCGAGGGCCCGGGGAACGCACCGGCACCGGGCGGCCGCGGCACGAGGTCCGGCAGCACCCCGCCCGGGGCCCGGCGAACGCACCGGCCACCGGGAGGCGTCACCACGCGGTCCGGCACGGACGGCCGGCCCCGGCACGCGGGCGCCCCACCCGGGGGCCCGGGGAACGCACCGGCACCGGGCGGCCTCGGCACGAGCGGCGGGGCGGGTCGCCGGCGGGGGGCTCCCTACCCCGGCAGGCCCCCTCGGCCCGGGGGCGCACGGTCGGCCGGGCGTGCCGGCAGCGACCGCGGGGCTGCTGCCGGCGGCTGACGGCTGGCGGCTGGCGGCTGGCGGCTGGCGGCTGGCGGCTGGCGGCTGAGGTTGCGTGACCGCCGTCTGACGGTTGCGGAGTGCGATCACGGGGCTACGGTGCTGCGGCTGGATACGGTGCGCGGGTTCACCGTCGGTCGGGCAGGGGGTGGTCCGGTCGGTGTTCGCTGCCTTCCTGGCGGTCTGCCGTGGGCGGCGTAACTTGGGGATGTGGGATCGGTGCGCGGATGGGCATCGCGCGGACGCCCGGAGGATCGCGGCTGGCTGCGGGGCGCGCCGCCGCCGTGGTGGGTCCGGGTGCTGCCCGTGCTGCTGCTCGCGGCCGTCGGCTCGGCCACGCTGGTCACGTCCCAGGCGCGTGATCTCGGTTTCCTGCTGGGCGCCATCCCGCCGCTGGCGGTCCTGTCGTACGGCCCGCTGACGACCGGACTGCTCGGGCTGGGCGTGGTCGTGGTGCTGAACGTGCCGGCCACGCACCTGAACCGGCCCGGTGACACCGACCTGCTCACCATCGTGTTCGTGGCCGCGCTGAGCGTATTCGTGTCGTATGTGCGCAGCCACCGGGACGCCCAGCTGGACACGGAGCGGGCGATCGGCGAGGCCGTGCAGCGGGCCGTGCTGCCGCCGCTGCCGGAGCGGGTCGGGCGGGTCGGCTGCGCGGCCTTCTACCGGGCCGCGCAGGACGGGACGCTGGTGGGCGGGGACTTCTTCGACGTGCGGCAGGGGCCGTACGGCGTGCGCGCGGTGATGGGGGACGTGCAGGGGCACGGGCTGGCGGCCGTCGCGACCGTGGTGTCCCTGCTGGGGGCGTTCCGGGAGGCCGCCCTCGACCAGCCGGACCTGGAGTCGGTGGCGGCCCGGCTGGACCGCCGGCTGACGGTGGACTCGGCGGACGTACGGCACGCGGAGCTGTTCGCCACGGCCCTGCTGCTGGAGTTCGCCACCGGTTCGGCCGCGGTGCGGGTGGTGGCCTGCGGTCATCCGGCGCCCGTGCTGCTGCACGCGGAGCAGACCCGGGAGGTCGCCGTCGCGCCCGGGCCGCCGCTGGGCATCGGGCTCCTCGACGCCGACCGGCCGAAGGAGATCACCGTGCCGCTCGGCCCGGGGGACCGGCTGTTCCTCGCCTCCGACGGCGTGTGGGAGGCCCGGGACGCCTCCGGCACCTTCTATCCGCTGCCGGAGCGGCTGGCCGCCCTGGCCGGCAGCCCGTCCGCCGAGCTGCCCGGCGCCGTCTGGGCGGACCTGCTGCGGCAGCGGTACGAGGTCCGCGACGACGCCACCATCCTGGTGCTGGACCCGGAGGTACCGACGGCACCCGAGGCATCGGGGGCGGCAGGAGTACCGCGGGCACCGGAGTCACGGGACGGCTGACGCCTCCCCCGTCCCCCGCCGGTCAGCCCACGTCCCACAGGAACCGGTGGGTGTGGATGCCGAAATACGGGAAGGAGCGGATCTCCCGGACGCCCTCGACGGGGCGGACCACGTCGTTGACGAAGTCGAGCAGCGCCTTCGGGCCGGGCGCGACCACCTCGGCGAACAGGTCGAAGCCACCCGAGGTGAGCACCGAGTAGACGACCTCGGGGCGCTCGGCGAGGGCGTCGGCCACGGCCCGCGGGTCGCCGTCGACACCGATGCCGAGCAGCGCCATGGCCTGCCCGCCCATGGCCATCGGGTCGGTGACGCCGACCACCTGGACCACTCTGGCGTCCAGCAGGCGCTGCAGCCGCTGCCGGGCCGCCGAGGCTGACAGGCCCACCTTCGGGCCGAGGTCGGCGTAGGCGATGCGGCCGTCGCTCTGCAGCTCGCGCAGGATGGCCCGGTCGATGTCGTCCATGTCCTTCACGTCGTACGTCTCCCTTCCCCCGGCCTTCCTCGGCCGTCTCGGCTTCCTCAGCCGGCCAGCTCGGCGAGCGCCGCGGCGAACACCTCGGTGTGGGTGTCGACGTCCTGCTCACTGGTGTCCGGGCACATCAGCGCCATGTTGTGGAACGGGGTCAGCAGGATGCCGCGATTGGCGAGGTAGAGGTGGAGGAAGTCCTCCAGCTCCGGGTCGGAGGCCGCCGCGGACTCGGTGCCGGTGCGCGGCGCCGGGGCGGTGAAACGGTACTCCGTGCGGGCACCGAGCCGGGTGACCGACCAGGGCAGTCCGTGTGCCTCGACGCCGGCCCGGACGCCCGCCTCGAAGCGCTCGGCGAGCCGGCTCATCCGGTCGAAGGCCTTGTCGGTCAGTACGTGTTCGAGGGTGGCCCGGGTGGCCGCGACCGACAGCGCGTTGCCGGCGAGGGTGCCGCCGACGCCGCCCATGTCGACGAGGTCGAGGTCGGTACGGGCCAGCAGCCGCTCGGCGAGTTCGGCGGACAGCCCGTAGGCGCCGGCCGGGATGCCGCCGCCGATCGCCTTGCCGATGGTGAGCAGGTCGGGTGCCAGCTCCCAGGCCGCTGTGCAGCCGCCGGGTCCGGCGGAGAAGGTGTGCGTCTCGTCGTTGACGAGCAGGGCGCCGTACCGCCGGGTCAGCTCGCGGACCCCCGCGAGGTAGCCGGGTTCGGGCAGCACGATGCCGATGTTGGTGAGGGCGGGCTCCATCAGTACGGCGGCGACGTCCCCGTGGGCCAGCTCCCGCTCCAGCCCGGCGAGGTCGTTGAACTCGGCGACCCTGCTGGTGAGCGTCACCTCGCAGGGCGCGCCGACGTTGCCGGGGCGGGGCACCCCGGTGCCGTCGGGACCGGTGACGATGAGCGACTCGTCCACGCTGCCGTGGTAGCAGTAGCTGTTGACCAGGATCTTCGGCCGGCCGGTGACGGCGCGTGCGAGCCGGATCGCCCAGCGGTTGGCGTCGGTCGCGGTGAGCGAGAAGCTCCAGCGGGCCAGGCCGAACCGGCGGGTCAGTTCGGCGCCGACCCACTCGGCGTCCTCGGTGGGCAGCATGGCGGTGGCCCCGCCCAGTTCGGCGTACCTGCGGTGCACCGCCTCGGCGACGGGCGCGGGCGAGTGGCCGGCCATGGCGCCCGTGTCTCCGAGGCAGAAGTCGATGTACGTGTGCCCGTCGATGTCGGTGACACGGGCGCCCCGCGCCTCGGCCAGGTAGCGGGGGAAGGCGCCGGCGGTCTTGTTCATCCAGGTCATCGGCACTCGCCCGAAGAGGTGGTCGGCGCGTGCGTACGCGTCCCGGGAACGCGGGCTCAGGCGTTCGGCCTCGGCGCTCTCGCGGGCGAGGAGGGCGTGCAGGCGCGTGCGGTCCATGGAACACCTCGGCAGAGACGGCGACGGAACAGCGTGAGCCTACGACGGAAAAGCAGCCTGGAGCAATGATCCACAGTGGAATCGATCGCGTGATCAACGGAATCGAGCGTCGTGCAGACCCTCGACCACCGGACGAGTGACGCGGCCTTATACCTCAACTGACGAACCGACTCGCGGAGTTCGAACGCCCCGACTCAAACGCCAGGGTTCGCCACCCCTTCCGCCACGTAGAAATATCTACAACCATGCATATGCCGGGTTGGTGTGCGGACGCACGAAGTGCCCGGTCAGGGACGTTCCCTGCGCTCAGGCAGGTGGGCGAGGACATCCGGAGCAGTGCATGACGAACACGATGTGGATGCGGGGCGTGGAGTGGCTGGCAGCGGCGTCGGCCGACCCGCGCGCCTGCAAATGGGAATGGGACCACGGGGAGGGTGTCGCACTGCTGGAGGCGGGCCGCTTCTGGGACGTGCTGAGCGTCCCCGACCGGCTGGGGATGCTCACCCTGGACCTGCTGTGGCGGCCGGCGCTGCCGGTGCCGGGACCCACGCTCGTGGACACGAGAGCGGGCCGGGTCGGCTTCTTCCTGCCGCCGGACCCGTCCGGGGGCTGGGTGGGCACCGGAGTGCGCTACGCCACGAAGGGCTCCTGGGTCTCCGTACCGCCGCCGTACCGGTCCGCCCGTTCCCTGGAGTGGCTCGTCCCGCCCGACGGCACGGGCGCACTGCACTCACCCGGCACCCTGGAGGAGGCGCTGCAGGAGGCCAACGGCACTCTGACGGTGCTCCCGCCGCTCGGCGGACGGTCGCCGGGCTGACCGGCACGGACAGGGGTCAGGGGGCACGGCTCAGGACGAGAGGAAGACCCGGCGGCCGCTGTCGCCCGTGTCGACGCATTCCTGGTACGGGTTCGGGTCGCCCTGGCGCTCCTGGCACGTCCACGTGCCGTCGCCGGTACGGACCGTGACGGGCGCGCGCGCCGTGCCGGACCGGGCCTTGGCGTAGGCGCTCGCCACCTGCAGGGCGGTGGCACAGGAGTCCGCCGGGTCGGCCCAGACCGCCAGCCCGGTGGCCTTGTCCGGTCCGCAGTACGCGGCCGAGGACCGGGCGGCGTCGGGGCCGGCGACGGCCTGGGCCGCGGCCCACAGGCACAGCACCGCGGCCCCTGCCAGGGCTGCGGCCGTGACTCTTCCGACCGAGCGGATCGAGCGCATCGAGCGCATCGAGCGCCTGGGGCTGATCGGGTGACCTGGGCTCATCGGGTGCCTGGCACGCATGTCGTGCCCTGGGCGCACGTCGTGTCCTGGGCGCGTCGCGTGCCTGGGGTGCATCGCGTGTGCCTCCCTCGTGGCGACGACGGGTGGTGCGTCGGGTCTGCGCATCCGCTCCTCCGGTGGGTCACGGGCCGGGAATGCCCTGTACCCAGCGTGGCCCCGGCGCCGCCGGCTCGCTCCGCGGCACGCCCAAGTGGGGTCAGCGGTTGACGAAGGTGAGGCTGTTCGCGTCGTACCGGCTGCCGGCGATCCGCTCCGGCGGGGCCGCGGCCTCGATCGCGGCGAGGTCGTCCGCGGTCAGCTCGACGGCCAGTGCCGCAAGGTTCTCCTCCAGGTACCGCTGCCGGCGGGTGCCGGGGATCGGCACCACGTCGTCGCCCCGGTGCTGCACCCAGGCCAGGGCGAGCTGGCCGGCGGTGACGGACCTGGCGGCGGCCAGCTCGTTCAGCTTCGCGACGATCGCCAGGTTCCGTTCCAGGTTGCCGTCGGCGAACCTCGGCTGGCTGCGCCGCACGTCGGACTCCGCCAGCGCGTCGAGCGAGTCGTAACGGCCCGTCAGGAAGCCGCGGCCGAGCGGGGAGAACGGGACCAGGCCGATGCCCAGCTCACGGCAGACCGGAACGATCTCCGCCTCGAGGTCCCGGGTCCACAGCGACCACTCGCTCTGCAGCGCGGAGATCGGGTGCACCGCGTGCGCCCGCCGGATGGTCTGCGCGCCGGCCTCGGACAGCCCCAGGTGACGGACCTTGCCGGCCTGCACCAGCTCCGCCATGGCACCGACGGTCTCCTCGATCGGTACCTGCGGATCGACCCGGTGCTGGTAGTAGAGGTCGATGTGGTCGACGCCGAGCCGGCGCAGCGAGGCGTCGCAGGCCTGCCGGACGTAGGCGGCGTCGCCGCGGATCAGGGTGGGCTCCCCCAGCCGGTTGGCGAAGCCGAACTTCGTGGCCAGCACCACCTCGTCGCGCCGCCCGGCGACGGCCCGTCCGACCAGTTCCTCGTTGTGTCCCGAGCCGTAGAAGTCGGCGGTGTCGAGGAGGGTCACGCCGAGGTCGAGGGCGCGGTTCAGCGTGGCGATCGACTGCGCGTCGTCCGCGGCACCGTAGCCGTGGCTCATGCCCATGCAGCCCAGTCCCTGGGCGGAAACCGCCAGTTCGCCGAGGTACCGGGTGGGGACGTCGGTCATGTCGCTGCCTCCTGGGCTGGTCGAACCGTTTCCCGCGACGCTAGGTGCTGGAGCGCGCTCCATGTCAAACCGACGGCCGGGCGGCGCCGGGGGCGTGGCGTCGTGCGGTCACCTGCGCCCCGACCCGACCAGGAGGGCGGCAAGGAGGAACGCCCCGGGCACCGCGATCAGGTGGCCGGCTCGTACGGGCCTGCTCCGGACGTGTGAGGGGGAGAAAGCCCCGTTCACGCGGGGGGCATATCCGGGTTGTCATCCCTCGTACGAGAGGAAGGGTTCCCGATGAGAAGGTTCGCCATCCCCGCCCTGGTCGCCGTCGCGGTGCTCGCCTCGGGCGGAACGGCCGCCGCCCGGGGCGCAGCCGACCAGCCGGGCGGGAGGGGAACGGTCCCACGGGCCGAGGACTACACGTGGGCCGACGGCGCACACGTCGTGATCCCACCCGGCCGGACCGGCAGTTCCGAAGCCGTCTGCCCACCCGGGCAGGTGCCGACGGGCGGCGGCTACAACGCCTTCGACGGAGGCGTCATCGACCTCATGGTGCGGACGAACTCGCCCACCTCGGACGGGTGGCACGCGGTGGCCCGGAACACCAGCTCCACGAACACCATCGAGTTCTGGGCCGTGGCCATCTGCGCCCCCGGCACCCAGACCCAGGCCCCCCGCCCCGCACCGCTCGCCCCGTAACCCTCCGGACACCGCCGGGAGGACGACGTTCCCGGGCACCTCTCGGACGACGGATCCCGCGTAGGTGACGTACCCGGACTTCCCCCACCGTTCCCCCGCCGCGTTCCGGGATCGACGACCTGTTCGGTCCGGGCGACATCCAGCGCGCGGGTGTCCTCGTCAGTGAACCGCGGGCAGGATCTGGACGGTGTCGCCGACCGCGCGTTCGCCGGCGGCGTCGGACGGGTGGTTGACGAGTGTGCCGTTGACGGCCATCGCGGTGGAGCCGCCGCCGTCGAGGTTCATCGCCTGCACGGCACCGAGCGACTTCATGAACACGGCGGCCTCGTGGAGGGTGAAGCCCTCGCTGCCGTTCTTCAGCCGTCCGTCCACCGTCGCGAGGATCAGCCGGCCCCGCTTGTCGATGCCCGCGAGGGTACGCGGCTGACGGACGTTGGCCCAGGCGTACCCGAAGGAGGTGTACTCGGGGTCGACCACGCCTTCGGCGGCGGCGTCGATGTCGATGCGGCCGTCCTCGACCAGCGTCGGGGCCGCACTGACGAGGGAGTCACCGGCGTCGAGCACGACACGCCGGCCCTCCGCCGTACGGATGACCTCACTGAGCCTGATACGGCCGTACGGCTCGGCGTGCGCCGTCAGCCAGTCGGCCGCCCGGCCGATGCCCTGCAGCACGTAGCCGCCGTCGGGTACGCGACCGCCGCGCGCGCCGACGGAGACGACCCGGCCGGACGCGTTCAGCACGACCTGCGCTCCGGGACCGGTCGGCAGGTCGGTCCGGAAGGCGTCGGTGAAGCGGACCATGTCGTCGGCCAGCCGGCAGGTCACGTCCTGCCAGGGCAGTTCGCTGGGCGTGCTGCCGGGACGGCCGCAGTCCCGGACCGTGCCGGGCACCCGGTTGATGCCCTGAACGCCGTATGCGGCCTTGCCCGCCCGGGCGGTGACGGAGCTGGTCAGGCCGGCGATCCGGATGGTGTGGCCGCCGTCCTCGACGAGCAGGGCGGAACGGGAACCGACCGCCATCGACTCCAACTCGCCCTCGTAGGCGCCGATCCCGGACATGGTGCCCGGCACGCCGTCGCCCGGTGACAGCACGAAGAAGCCGCCGTTGACCCCGACCAGCGAGTTCAGCTTCCGCGCCACCGCGGAGGTCGTCTCCCGCTGCGCCACGTTGCCGTCGTGGGTGACCTCGACCCGTCCGTCGAAGGTCTTCGGGTCGACCACCGCCACCTGGACGTTCTCCTGGTCGGCCGGTTCCTGGACGTCGTATCCGGTCCAGGACACAGTGGGGTGGAACCCGGCCGTGGTGACCGCCGACGCGGTGGCCTTCGCCTCCTGCTGTGTGGCGAAGCGGCCGACGCGCACCCGGAATCCCATCGGCCCGTGCGGTGTGTCGGCGTAGTCCGGCCAGCGCACGCTCTCCACGCGGGGCGTGAGGCCGGCCCGGGTCAGCGCCCGTGCCGTGTCCTCGGCCCAGGCGCGGGGGGCGACCTCGGCCCAGGTCACGGGCGCGTCCGGATCGTTCGTGGACCACCGGGTGTCGGCCGGGGCCTGCACGGTGACCGTCCAGGCGTGCTCGGCGCCGGGGTGCCGGAGGACACCGGTGCGGACGGTGACGCCGGGGGCGAGGGTCTGTGTCGTCCAGTGCTCGGTCGCCGTCGTCCGCTGCCCGGTCGCCGTCGTCCGCTGACCCGTCACCGCGGTGGGGGCGGGGCGCGCCTCCGCCGGGCCGGGCAGCAGGGCCGGGACCGTCAGGGCGAGTACGACGGTCGTCGCGAGCCTCGTGCGGACGCGAGCGGACCGCCGTTCGGCGTCCCGGACGAGGGGACGACGCATCTCCATGCACCTCACGATCGGTCGGGGGCGGCCGGCCGGGCACACCCTTCAGCGGCCCGGAAAGCACACCGTGGCTCCGGAGGCCCACTTCACCCGCCGTAGGTGACGCCCACCGCTGCGCGAACATACGTAATCCCAACGGCCGTGTGAACTCGGCAGGGCCTCGGCCGACGGCTTTCGTCCAAGGAGCGTCGGTCTTTGTCCGGGGACCTCTCCCCCGAGCGTTCAGGGTCTAGAGAGCGAGCGTGAGCGCGGCCCCGGCACCGCCCAGCACGAGGGCCACGGCAGCCGCTCCCCAGCCGCCCCTGCCCCACGGGAAGAGGCGGTCGACGGCCAGCCGGCCCGGACCTACGGCGGCGACGGCCAGGGCCACGGCCGCGATGGACAGGTTGTACTCCACACCGCCGTCCACGTCCCACAGTCCGTGGGCGGCGGTGACCGTGGCCATCGCGTTGATCATGACGCCGATCAGGGCGGCGGCGGCCAGCGGGGTCAGCAGCCCGAGGGCCAGTCCGAGGCCGCCGAGCAGCTCGGACAGGCCTCCGATCAGGGCGAAGAGCTTTCCCGGGCGGAAGCCCAGGGACGCGAAGGCCTTGCCGGTCGCCGTCAGGCCGCTCCCTCCGAAGAGGCCGAAGACTTTCTGAGCCCCGTGCGCGGCCATGATCAGGCCGACGGTCAGCCGGAGGATCAGCAGACCGCAGTCGGCGGCGGTCACGCGGGGCTCGGCGGCGCCGGGCTGCGCCGCCGGTGGCTCCGGACGCGTGGAACGGTTCAGGATGCGCTTCATCATCATGGTCTTGCTCCGGTCGGAACGCCGGAACGGGCGGGACCCCCAGCTCGGCCGGACACCGAGCGACCGGTCACGGGCCGTCCCCGCGGCGTGGTGGGGCGCCCTCCGTTCCGATCCTTCCGCCGCGGGCGGTGTCCTGCATCCGGGCGGCGAAGGCCCCGGGCGTGCACGCCGCAGGCACGGTCGGCCGAATCCTGCCGTTCCGCGGGCAGCCGCGCGTCGCCGTGTGCCAGGCTGCCGGGGGAGCGTCCCGCTTCCCTCGTCCGGACTCGGCTTCACCGCAGGAGGCAGCGAACTTGATCGCCGACGAAGACGCCCTCGGCTGGGACAGCACCGCCGCGGCCGACGCCTACCGGGGCCGCGACATGACGCTGGCCGAGGCACTGATCTTCCCGGCCGTGCTGGAACGGCTCGCCGGCCGCTCGGGCCCCGACCGGCTGGCTCTGGACATCGGGTGCGGCACCGGCGCGGTCGCGGCGCTGCTCGCGGGGACCGGCGCGTGGACGGTCCAGGGGCTCGACCCTTCGGCGGACATGCTGGACATCGCCCGGGCCGACCGGCCGCACCCCCGCGTGTCGTACCGCCTCTTCGACGGCCGCGGACTCGACTGGCTCGCCGACGCCAGTGTCGATGCCGCCGTGTGCTGCCTGGTGTACTGCACGGACCCGGACGACGACCGGCTGGCCGGCCTCACCGCCGAGATCCACCGGGTGCTGCGCCCCGGCGCCCCGTACGTCCTGGCGGACCTCAACCCGGCGGCGACCGGCGTGGCGTTCTCCACGCTGCGCCACGGCGAGCCGGACACCGTGTACGGCGACGGCGACACCGTGGCCACGCGGCTGCGGCTGCGCGACGGCTCCACGATGACCAGCACCACGTACTACCGCTCCCTCGAGCGGTACCGGTCCCTGCTCACCGGGGCCGGCTTCCCCTCCCCCCAGGTGGACCTGCCCACCCTCCCTGCCGAAGGCTCCGCCCACGAGGCGCCGGCGGAGACCAGGACCGCGCCGTACATGGTCCTCACGACCCACGCCTGACCCGACGGACTACACGCGGTCGGCGGCGGGGGCGGCCGAGGTGGTCCGGCGTTCGGCCTCGGTGTGGCCGCCCCACACGCCGTACCGCTGGTCGGACGCGGCGGCGAAGCTGCCGCACGGGACGCGTACCGGGCAGCGCCGGCAGATCTCCTGCGCTCGGTGCTCGCGCCGCCGACGGGCCTTGCCCCGCTCACCGGGCGGTGAGAAGAACACCGAGCTGTCCATACCCCGGCAGGCGGCCTCGGTCTGCCATTCCCAGGCGCGCAGCAGCGGTGTGAGCCGGGTCGTCATCGGTCTGTCCGTTCCTCTCGGTTCGTGGTGGTCGTGCGGTGACGGTCAGCCGACCGCGTGGACGGCGTCGCGGATGAGCCGCGCGACGGCCGTGGGCTGGGAGAGGGCGACGGCGTGCGAGGCGCCGTCGATCTCCACGACGCACGCCCCGGCCCGCGCGGCGCCGAAGCGCTCGACGTCCGGTGCGATCGTCCGGTCCGCGCCCGCCACCAGCGCCCAGGAGGGCCTGGCCCGCCAGGCGGCCGCGGTAGCCTTCTCCTCGAACGCGGCCTCGGCCAGCGGGTGTTGGCAGCAGGCCAGCACCCTGGCGACCGGCGCGGAGACATCGGCGGCGAACACCGCCGGGTACGCGTCCTCGGTGAGGCCGACCTCGACGACCTCGCCGCCTGCGGGATCCCGGTACGTCCACCGCCGGAGGTTGCCCACCAGCTCGGTGGCCGGGAAGCGCCCTTGCAGCTCGCTCAGGCTCTCGCCCACCTCCGGCACGTAGGCGGCGACGTAGACCAGGCCGACGACGTTGTCGGCGGTACCGGCCACGGTGATCACGGCGCCGCCGTAGGCGTGCCCGACCAGGACGACGGGGCCGTCGATCCGGGCGGCCACCGAGGCGATGTGCGCGGCGTCGGAGGCGAGGCCGCGCAGCGGGTTGGGCGGGGCGAGAACAGGGATGCCGTGGCTGTGCAACTCGGCCACGACACCGAACCAGAGCGCGGTGTCGGCGAAGGCTCCGTGGACCAGGACGACGGTGGGGGTGGGCATGGCGGGTTTCCTTCCCGGTACGCGGGCCGGCGCCGGGCGGGGGCTCGGCCGGCGGGTCCGAAGGCGGCCCGCCCGCCGGTGCCGGCGCGGGGACGGGCGCGGTGCCGGAGCCGGAGTCGGTCCCGGAACCGAAGCCGGTGCCGGGGCCGGGGCCGGGGCCGGTGCCTTCGATGGTTGCTGCGACTGCGGTGGTCCGACCGGCGGTCGGCCCAGGAGTCGGTGGTCCGCCCGGAGGTCGGCTCAGGAGTCGGTGGTCGCGGTGGCCTGCCACTCGCTGGGCGAGAGGCCGTAGGTCTGCCTGAAGAGGCGGCTGAAGTGGGACGGGCTGGCGAAGCCCCAGCTGTGCGCGACGGAGGCCACCGTACGGCGCCTGCCGCGCAGTTCGGCACGGCAGGCGTCGAGTCTGCGCTGCCGTGTCCAGGCGCCGACGGTGGTGCCGGCGGCCTGGAAGAGCTTGTGCAGGTAGCGCACCGATATGTGGTGGGCGCGGGCGATCGACTCGGGCGACAGGTCCGGGTCCATGAGGTTGTCCTGGATGTGGCGCTGGATGCGCGCCAGCATCTCGTTGCCCGCGGGGGCGGACCGTGTGCCGTGTTCCTGGAGGACCTCGCCGACCAGCAGTGCCACGAGGTCGGCCGTGTTCAGGGCGAGGCGGCGGCCGCCGGTGAGGCGTTGCCGGCCCGGCGTCCGGGCCAGGGCGGTCAGGAACTGGGACACCAGCGAGGCCAGGCCGCTGCGGCCGCTGAGGCACGTGTGCGGCACCTCGCGCAGGTCGGCGGCCGACGCGTCCAGCAGGCCGAGGGGGATCCGGAAGCGGGCCAGTTCCTCGCCGTGGGAGAGGAAACCGGCGCGGGAGGTGCCGCCGATGACGAGATCTCCGGGCTCCATGCGCAGGGCGGAGTCGTGGTTGAAAAGCACCGGTCCGTCGGAGACGTTGACGGCGAGATAAAGGTGGTCGTCGTCGCCGGAGGCCGGCCACGGCAGAATGATGAAAGGGCCTGAATCATTTCCCGTGGCCGTACCGGACGGTGTCTTCCGGAGTGTTTCGGGCATGGGGAAGGTGGTCGACCGGGTCACGTCGAACTCCCGTCGTTTCTTTTGTGCTTGTTCAGCTGTGGTCTGTCGGATCTCGAGGTTCAGTTCGTCGTCGAACCGAGGAAGGTGCCGACCACCTCGTTGAAGGCCGGCGGATTCTCCAGGAAGGGGAAGTGCGAGTTGGCCACCGTGGCCGGGAAGACGTGCAGCCGCGCGCCGGGGATGCGGTCGGCGATGTACTGCTGCGACCGCGGGTCCACATGGCTGCCTTCGCATCCGATGACCAGCGTCGGCACATCGACGCGGGGCAGCACGTCCCGCCAGTCCTGGGCGCAGTGGTCGAAGAGCAGGGGCACACCGGCGTGGGCCGGGGTGAACGCGATCTGCTCGGCGACGAAGGCGAGGAGCGCGGGGTCGGGTTCGCCGGAGAACATGCCGCGGACGAACTCGTACCGCGCCTGCTCACCGCGCGGACCGGCGAGTTCCGCGCCGAGCGCGACAAGGCCCGCCACATCGAAGATGGCACCCGACTGCTGTTGTTGGTCGACCGACATCCACGGCACGGCGGCGACGGCGGCGGGCTGGTCCACGGCGACGAAGCGGCGGATGCGGCCGGAGCCGTACTGGTCGAGGAAGCTCCACCACACGGAGGTCCCCATCGACCAGCCGAGCGCGTCGAACCGTTCGAGGCCCAGATGGTCGACGAGGTCCAGGACGTCGGCGGCCAAGCGGGCGATGCGATAGCCGTGGTGCGGCTTGTCGGACAGCCCGTGCCCCCGGAAGTCCAGGGTGATGACGCGGTGTTCGGGCGCCAGCCCGCGCAGCTGGTGGCGGAACATCTCCTGTGTCTGCCCCCAGCCGTGCAGCATGACCAGAGGGAATCCCTCTCCCCCACTGTCCCGGTACACCAGACGCGCACCGTCACCGGTCGTCAGTTCGCCCACGGCCCCCACTCCGCTTTCTCCTCGCACTGTGCGGAGCCGACGTCATGGGCGACTCCTGCATAACGGAATTCTGTGTCGCCCGGCTCTTCGCGCACCACCGCGCTCCGTAGGGATCGGCCGGGGAAATCTTCGTCAATCTGTCGGGGCCGGTTCCGCGCCCCGGCATCGCGTAGCAAACAGCCGCCGCGCGTTTCGTCAGTCTGTAGCGCGGGCCGGTCCCGGCTCCCGGGGCGGCATGACGCGGGTCACACGGCGGACGGGTCGGCCTGTGCCTGGAGCAGTGCACGCGTGCGCAGGCCCAGGTGCAGGACCAGGCGGTCGTCACCGCTGTCCAGGTCGAGGCCGGTGATCTCCTGTATCTGGCGCAGCCGGTAGTAGAGCGAGGTCCGGTGGATCTGGAGGGCCTCCGCCGTGCGCGGGACCGATCCGGCGTTTTCGAGGAAGCACCGCAGGGTGTCCTCCAGGCGCTGTCCGACGGGGCTGTCCAGCAGCAGGCGCAGCGGTCCGGGCAGCAGCGACGGGTTCAGGGCGTCGTCGGGAAGCTGGAGGAGTACGGCGAGTTCGCCGAGCGACTCCCACGCGCCGATGCCCTTGAGGTGGGGCAGCCGGCGGGCCGCGCGAGCCGCGACCAGCGCCTGCGTGTGCGAGGTCCAGGCGTCGGCCAGGCCGTCCTGGCCGCCGCCGATGCCGACGACGGGGGCGGCCGAGGCGTCCAGGTAGGCGGCGAGCGCCTCCCGGACGGTCGTGGCCTGGTCCGCCAGCTCCTGCGCCGTCAGGGGCCGGGCCGAGACCTGCACGAGGACCGCACCGTCCGGTGTGACCCCCATGACGCCGTCCGACGAGCGGGTGCGCAGGAAACGCTCCAGGGCGGCGCGCAGCGCCAGCTCCACCTGGCCGGGCGGCTCCACCGAGCGCGCCACCTGGACCGCGCTCACCACGGCGTGCGGGGCGTCGGGCAGCAGGCCGCCGTCGATGAGCTGCCGGCGGGCCCCGGTACGGGCCGCCTCACTGGTGCCGAACAGGGCGTCCAGTGTCGCCGGCAGGTCCAGCTCGCCGGTGTCGGCGGCCAGTTGGTCCGCGCGGAGCTGGGCGGTGATCGCCGGCACGGCCTGGGCGACGGTGTCGGCCTCCTCGTGCGTCAGGGTGCCGTCCGGCGCGACGACCATGAGCAAGCCGAGCAGTTCCCCGCGCTCGCGCAGCGGCACGCAGTAGCGGGTGAGCAGTCCGAGGTCGTCGCGGCCCTGCACGAAGTCCGGTTTCGGCCAGCGGGCCACGCCCTGGTCGAGGACGTACCGGATGATCTCGTCGTCGGCCCGGCCCTGGAGCAGGCTGCGGATACGGACCGGGTCCGCGTCCCCGAAGTGCTGGCTGGAGCAGATCAGCCGCACCAGGGGGTCGTCGACGACCACGGACCGCTTCAGTCGCGCCGCGAGCTCCTCGATCAGTTGCTGCAGTGCGTCGCTGCCCACCCGGATCCGCCGGCGCCGCTCGACCATGGTGATTCCCTCCTTCGAACCCGGCCTTTCTACAAGGCGTGAAAGACACGGTCCACTTCTTCGACAAGGCGCGGACGGCCGCGTCACCTGCGCGAAACACACCAGGTCGCGGCGGTGAGGAGGCCGATGACCGCGCCGGCGGCACGCGGGGGCCGGAAACGCCCCGCAATCGCCTGTCCGTGCACGGGTATGCGTCCCCGAGTGCACGAAGTGGTCTGTTCTCTTGCCTCGGCGCGGCTGTCGGCACCCGGGCAGCTGTGCACTCTCGGCATCATGTCGGTGCACTCACAGAACACCGGGACAGGGGGGACGACGTCCGATTAGGCTGGCCGCCTCCACAGCAGACGCACTGAGGGAAGCGACGGGGCGGCGCACTCATGGCGACAAGGGAGTTCCGGGCGAGCGACGGTTCGGTGTTGCGCGTGGAGGTCGACGGTCCCGCGCCGCCGGCCGGCGACCCGTACGAACCCGTGCGCAGGCGGCGCGGTGATGCCGCGGGGGCCGCTGCGGACAGCCTCCGGCAGGCCGTCGACCGGGTCCGGCCGGCCGTCCAGGACGTACTGGCCTCGCTGCGGGCCATGCCTCAGGCCCCCGACCGGGTCTGCCTGGAGTTCGGGGTGAAGCTCAGCGCGGACGCCGGTGTGGTCCTGGCCCGCGCCGCCACCGAGGCCCACTTCAAGGTGGCCCTGGAGTGGGAGCGGCAGCCCCACGGCACCGGCCGGGCGGACGCGGACGACGCGGACGACGCAGATGACGCGGACGCCCTGCCCGGCTCGGATGACGCGGACACCTCGGCCGGCGCCGACAGCGGCTCGGCCCGCGCGGACGGCGGCGCGGCCCGCTCGGACGGTTCGGCCGGCGAGCCGGCCCCGGTCGCGGAGCCCGCCGTTGGCGGCGACTGAGGCCCGGCCTCCCGCCGCCCCGTCGGGAGGCACGGCGTTCGAGCAGGGGCTCGCCCGGCTCTTCGACCGGCACGGGGAGTTGCTGGGCGCCGGGTTCCTGCTGGCCCGCGACCTGGTGTGCACGTGCGCGCACGCGATCGCCGAGGACGGGGAGGACGGCCCGCACCACCCAGGAGAACGGCTCCTGGTGGACTTCCCCCTGGTGCCCGACGAGTCCCGGGAGCGCGTGACCGCGACCGTGGCCGCCTGGCATCCGGCAGACGACATCGCGGTCCTCCGGCTCGACCTCCCGGTCGCCGGGACCGAGCCGCTCCCCCTGGCCGGCCCCGACGCCCCGCTCTACGGCCGGGCGGCCCGCCTGTACGGCTTCCCCGAGTCCACCGACACGGGGGTGAACGCGCACGGCGTGCTGCGCGGCGGCCAGGGCGCGGGGCTCATCCAACTGGACGCCGGCCACGGCAGCGTGGCCGTCGAGCCGGGATTCAGCGGCAGTCCGGTCTGGGACGTCGAGGCCCGCCATGTCGTCGGCATGCTCGCCACCCGGGGCCGGGACGGCCTCGACGGCACCGCCTACCTGATCCCCGCCCCGCGGCTGGCCGCCCGCGCGCCGGACGCCCCCGACGCCGCCGGCCCGTTCAAGGGACTCCTGCGCTTCGAGGAGAAGGACGCGCATCTGTTCCTCGGGCGAGCCGCGGAGACGGAGGCTCTCGCCGCGGCGGTCCACGAGCAGCCGCTGACCCTGCTCACCGGGCAGTCGGGCACGGGCAAGTCGTCACTGCTGCACGCCGGCCTGCTGCCACGGCTGCGGGCGGCCGAGGCCGTCACCGTGGTGCGTACCCTGTACAAGGCGGAAGGCCCGGCCGCGACCCTCGGCGGGGCACTGCTGGCCCTGTGGCGGGAGGCCGTACCGGAGAGGGAGGGCGGGACCCGGCTGGAGGCCGTACGGGAGGCGCTGAACGGGGACGAGATCGCGTTCGCCGCGCTGCGGGAGGAGCTGCGGACCGTCTTCCGGGACCGGATGGGTGTGCTCGTCCTCGACCAGTTCGAGGAGTACGCCGCCGCCGAACCCTCCGCCGCCCGCCAGGTGGTGAGGTGGTGGCGCGAGCTGACCGGCGGGACCGAGCCCGGCCGGGGGCTCCGGGCGGTGGTGTCCGCCCGGCACGCCACGCTGGACGTGCTGTCCGCCGTGCTGCCGGCCGCCGAGCGGGCCCGGGCCGTCGTCCCCCTGGACCCGCTCACCCACGAGGCACTGAGCGAGGTGATCTCGGCACGGCTGGCCCCGATCCCCGGGGCCGGACTCCAGGACGGGCTGAAGGAACTGCTGCTGCGCGACGCCCGGGACGCCCAGGACGTCCGGGGTGAGGGCAACGCCCTGCCGCTGCTGGAGTTCACGCTGGCCGAACTCTGGAAGAAGCGCTCCGGGGGACGTCTGACCCTGGCCGCCTACCAGGAACTGGGCGGCCTGTCCGGGGCGTTGGCGCAGCACGCGAAGCGCACCCTCGACGAGGCCGTCCAGGACGACGTCGCCGACGAGCAGACCGCGCGGCGTCTTTTCCAGCGCCTGGCCCGGCCGGACGGGCTCGGCCGGTTCCTGCCGGACACCGTGCCGGTGGGCGAACTCGACGAGGCGCAGCGGCGGTTGGCCCGGCACCTGGCACGGCACAAGCTGCTCGCCTTCACAGTGCCACCGGGCGACGCGCGGGGCGAGTCCCTGCGCATGGCCCATGAGGCTCTGCTGCGCGAGTGGGAGTGGCTGCGCACCTGTCTGCGGGAGGGCGAGGAGTTCCGTGCCTGGCAGTCCCAGGTCGCGTCCCAGGCCGTGGCCTGGGACGCCGCCGGCCGTCCCGCGTTCGTCGCCGTCACGGGGAACCTGCTCGGCGCCGCGGACCGGTGGGTGCTGGAACGCGGCCGGGACGTCACCGACCTCCAGCGGGCGTACCTGACAGCGGGACGGCGCCACGCGCGCCGCGGCGCGTATGTGCTGCGCGGGTTCTTCGCTGTCGTCACCGTCCTGACGCTGGTGGCGGGCTGGCTGGCCTGGGACGCGGGCCGCAGCCGCGACCGGATCGCCACGCAGCTGCGCACGGCGGCCTCCGAGCAGCTGGCCGACCTCGCGCAGGAGCGGTCCGCGACCGACTTCGGGCTGTCCGTGCAGATGGCGATGGGCGCGTGGGCCACCTCCCGTACGGACAAGGCCCACGCCCAGCTGTTCCGGCAGTACCTGCGGATGCGGGACGCGGAGCGGGTGCACGCGGGGCTGTGGTCGGGGAGCATCGACCGGGTGACCGCCGCGTCGGGGAGGGATGTGCTGGCGGTGACCTCCGCACCGGAGCAGGGCAGGAGGACGGTCACCGTCGTCACGGACGCCGCCTCGGACCACCCCCGGATGCACCGCCTCCAGGGCGTGCCCGCGCAGGACACGCGGGACACGATCAGCGACGACGGGCGCTGGTACGCCGTCGCCTCGGCGGACGGTTCGGTCCGGCTCTGGGAGGTCGGCGGGGATCCCGGACCGCGTCTGCTCACCGGGGCGCGCCCGGGGCCGGAGAAGGCGTACGCCCCCTCGCTGGACTTCTCCGACGACTCCTCCCGCCTGCTGCGCCTGCACTCCTACGGCAGGCCGCGCGCCGGCGGCGGCACCGACCAGCGGGCCGCTCTGGACGTCTGGCAGGTGCCCTCGGCGGCTCCGGTCCGGGGAGCGGGGCGGGTGATCGCCGGCCGGGTGGTGGAGAGCGCCGCGTTCGCGGACGGGACCGACCACGTGACCCTCCACTGGGTCCGCGGCCCGATCGCCGGCCGCTATCGGTACTCGGCGGGCGTCTTCTCCCTGGCGCGGGGAAAGGAACGGCGGCGGCTGGCCACGGATGTCGACACGAGCGACGGCTTCATGGCCGGGGGCAAGGTGCTCTCCCTGGCCGGGGCCCGCCTCGGCTCGGACACCCGGTTCCTGCGCGCCGACGGTGGCAGGGCTGCCCGGGCCACGCCGAGCCGGTTCTCCGTTCTCGACGCGACGACGCGTTACCGCACGTACTTCCGCCCGGCGGAACCCAGCGACGACGGCCCGGAGTACGGCGTCGTCTCAGCGGTCGACGCTCTCGGAGGTGACACCTGGACGGCGGTGGTGCCCACCGACGGCACCTCGGACGAGGACGTGCGGCTGGCCATCTGGCCACACGGCTCGGCCGGCCGTCCCCGGGCGGTGGCGGCGGTCGGCGACCGGCTGGTACGGCTGCGTCTGCGCGAGGACGTCGAGCCACTGCCGTTCGACTCCTCCGGCGAACAGTCCGTGGCGCTCGATCGGCACCACGACCGCTTCGCGACCGTGGACGAGGGCCGGCTGTATCTGAGCAGCGCGGGGTCCCCGACCCGCAGCGTGGCCCTGCCGGGGAACCCTGCCGCCCGCACGTGGGTGGCGTTCTGGGTGAGTTCGGAGGACGGCGACTCGGTGGCCGTGTGGGACGCCAACACGCTCACGCTGTCGCTGTACGCGGCCGACGATCTCGCCAGCCACCAGGACGTCGATCTGGCTCGGCGCCTGCACGGTACGGCCGAAAAGTCCCGCATCGAGTCCGTGGCCCAGCTGGGCGACGGCTCACTGGCCGTGCTCCTGACCACCAACGACGTACTCCGGGTCGACCCCGCGACCGGACAGGTCGTCTCCGCTCCGCTGCGCGTGGCAGAGCCCGAGCCCAGCCCGCCCCCGGCCTTCACCCCGCACGGCCAGCTCGTCCCCCGCCCCGGCCACCCCCACCAAGCCCTGATCGTCACCAGGTCCGGCCATGCCCGTGGACAACTGGCGGTCTGGGACCTGGTGAAGAACAACCGGATCTCCAGCTGGACCTCGCCGACCGGCGTGGCCGGATCCCTGGACCCGGGGCAGCCCAGAGTGCTGTTCAGTCCGGACGGCAGCCTGGTGGCCGTGGGCCACAGCGACGGCAAGCTGCGCTTCTGGGACGCGGCGGCCGGCCGCCGGACCGGTGGCGTCGTGCCCTGTCCCACCGGGACGCACGCACTCGCCTTCGTCGGCGACGACACCCTCGTCTCGATGACCTACGACCGGGGCCTACGGCTGCACCGTGTCCCGGACGGCGGCGCGCTCGGGGAAGGCCCGGAGACGGTGGGCCCGTACCCCTTCGCCGCGGCCGCCTCCGGCAGCCGCCTCCGCCTGACCACCAGCGGCCAGCTCCAGGGCCTGGACCTCGACCCCGCCCACTGGTGGGCCGGCCTCTGCCGGGCGGCCGACCGCCCGTACACGACGGCCGAACGGGGGCGGCTGCCGGCCGGCGCGCACACCCACCGCCCCTGTCAGACGTGACGGAGGCCCGGTGGCACCCCCGGGACACCCGGCGAGGCACCGCACCGTCCGGCGGTCAGCCCTGGGCGCACTCCCGCGCCTGCACGTCGTCCTCCGCCGTCGGCAGCGGCTTGTGGCCCTCCGTCCACGGGTTCACCCATCCGCAGTTCCCGCAGGCGTAGCGGCCGTTGACGCCGGCGATCTCCGAATAGCACTGCACGCACTGGGTCCGCGTGATTTCCTGGCCCTCCAGGAACGCCGCCGCGGCAGCCGCCTTCTCCGCGTCGGCCACCCGCCGCGCGCGCCTTCGTGTCCCGCTCACGACGCCGACCCTATCCCCGGGACCGGCGCGCCGCCGATGCCCGGCGGGAAGCAGCACGTCACCGGCCACCCGCCACGCCGACACCTTTTGTCCATGGTAGGTTCACAGAAAACTCGAAGCCGCCCCGGGACCGCCCGGTAATGGGGAGCGCACATTCATGCCCGGTGCCACCGTCTCGGTCGTCATAGCCGCGTACAACGCGATGCCGTACCTGACCCAGTGCATCACCTCCGTCGCCGAGCAGAGCATCGGCCGTGACCGCATCGAGGTCATCGTCGTCGACGACGGTTCGACGGACGGTACGGCCGCCGAGCTGGAGCGCCTCCAGGGCCTCTACCCCACCATGCTGCGCGTCTTCCGGCAGGAGAACTCGGGCGGCCCGTCGGCCCCCCGCAACGCGGGCCTCGACCACGCCACCGGCACGTTCGTGTTCTTCCTGGACGCCGACGACAGCCTCGGTCCCGAGGCGCTGGAACGCATGGTGACGATGGCCGAGGAGAACGGCACCGACGTCGTGCTCGGCAAGATGGTCGGGGTCGGCGGCCGTGGCGCGCCGACGTCGATGTTCCAGCGCAACCAGCCGCGCACGGACGTGTTCTCGTCCCGTGTGTACTGGACGCTCAACCCGATGAAGCTGTTCCGCCGGGAGCTGCTGGAGCGGCACGGGCTGCGTTTCCCCACCGACCTCGCCATCGGCGAGGACCAGCTGTTCGTCGGCGCCGCCTACCTGCACGCCTCGGGCATCTCCGTGGTCGCCGACTACGACTGCCTGTACTGGGTGCAGCGCGAGGACGAGGGCAACATCACCCGCCGGCTCAAGGGCTCCGAGCGGCGGCTGCGGTTCCTGCCCCGCATGGTCCAGCTGATCCTGGAGAACGTGCCGCCGGGCCCGGGCCGCGACCACCTGGCGCACCGGCACCTGACCGTGGAGGTCCAGCAGCTGCTGGCGTACCACCTGGTCCACGAGCCCCGCGAGAGCCAGCACAAGACGCTGGACCGGCTGGCCGAGATCATCGAGCCGCTGTGGCACGAGGGGATGAACGAGCGGCTCTCGGCCATGGCCCGGCTGCGGCTGCACCTCGTACGCCACCGCATGCTGGACGAGCTGCTGGAACTCGTGGAGTTCGAGAAGCAGCTGGCCCGGACGAAGGTCGCCACGCCCGTCCTCGTGGACGGCGGCCGGGCGCTCGCCCGCTACCCGTTCCTGCGCGACCCCGAGCGCGCGATCCCCGACCTCTGCTACGACGTCACCGCCCAGCTCGGCGTCCGCCACCACGTCAGCCGCGCCGAGATGACGGGCGGTGTGCTCCGCCTGGCCGGGCACGCGTACCTGCACCGCGTGGAGACCCGCGACGTCGGCACCGAACTGGTCCTGCGCGAGCGCGACAGCGGGACCGAGTACCGGCTGCCGGTCACGCACACCGTGACCCCGGGGCTGGGGGCGGACCAGGACGAGGGGCGGTACGCGTACGACCTCGCCGGGTTCGAGGCGACCGTCGACATCGCGACCGCCGCCGACGGCAAGCCGCTCGCCGACGGGCTGTGGGACATCTCGCTGGCGGTCGGCGCCCAGGGGCTCACCAAGGAGGTGCGCATCGGCAGCAAGCGCGCCGACGACGTCTCCGGTGCCGCCGACACGCGGATCGTCGCCGCCGGCGAAGGGCTGCGCGCCGTCACCCTGTACACCACCAAGCCGTACGGCAACTTCACGCTCGACCTCGGCGAGAAGAAGCACAAGGTGCTGCGGCTCCTGCACGTCGACAAGGACGTCCGCTGGGCCGACGGCGCCCCCACGGAGCTGCTCGTCAGCGGCCGGTTCGATGCGGCCGAGCACCCGGAGGGCACCCTCGTCCTCGCCCTGGAGGACGGCGCGGGCAGCACCGTCTCCTTCCCGGTCCGCCCCGCCTCCCCCGGCGGCGCCTTCCGCGTCGCCGTGCCGGTCGGCGCCCTCCCGGCCGGTGTCTGGACCGGGGAGCTGCGGCTCGGACCGTGGACCCTGCCCCTGCCCGCGCTTCCCGCGGACCTCGCCCCCGCCAAGTGGCGGCGCCTGGCCCTGCCCTGGTACGCCCGTCCCCTCCCCGGTTCCCGCGACCGTTTCGCCCTCAAGGTCGCGAAGACCGACCTCGTCAAGGCGCTCGCGCAGCGTCTCAGGTAGACGCCGGACCGCCGCCCCGGACCCCGGCCGTGGTGGGGCGGGGGCAGGTCAGGTCCCGGTCCGGCAGGCGGCCGGTCGCGAGGTAGGTGTTGACGGTGGTGTCCACGCACGTGCTGCCGTACACGCCGTAGACCGCGTGCTGGTCCGCTCCGCGCAGCGTGACCAGGCGGGAGCTGGGCCAGTTGCGGCGCACCGCCCGCGCGCCCTGGTAGATGGTGCGGGGGTCGCCGGTGGCGTTGACGAGCAGGGCCGGCAGGTCGTCGCGGATCGTCGTCGGGCGTTCGCGCGGCGGGTCCCAGAAGGCGCACGCGTTGATGTCGTGCGTGACGGGCGCGAACAGCGGGTCTGCCGTTCCGGCGCGCCGCAGGTCGCGCCAGTACGTCTCCGGATCGCGGGGCGCGGCCACGTCCCCGCACAGGATGGCCGTCTGCGCGCTGCCGTAGGCGGATTCCCGGCCGGTCAGCAGGAAGTCCAGCGTCGAGGCCAGCCACGGGGACGGGGTGACCTCGCGGCCCGCGGCGGCGCGCCGCAGCTCCCGCACGCCCTGGGCGAAGTCGCCGTAGGCCGTGGGATTGTCCTGGGAGAGGCCGTTGAAGACGATGACGGGCAGGACGTGGTCGTCCACCCGGTGGCCGCCCAGGCGCAGGGGTGTGCGGGCGGCGGCCGCGCGGACCGAGTCGACCGTTTTCAGCACGGCGTCGCGGGTGCGTCCCAGCCGGTACGTCGCGTCGTGCGCGGCGGCCCAGCCGGCCCAGCCGCGCAGGGCGTGCCGGTTGGCCTCCTCCGAGCCGCGCAGCAGCCGGGGGCTGTAGCGGGCGGGGTCGGCCACGCCGTCCAGGACGACCCGGCCGGTGTGCCGGGGGAACATCGTCGCGTAGACCTGGCCGAGGTAACTGCCGTAGGAGCAGCCGAGGTAGGAGATCCTGCGCTCGCCCAGCGCCGCGCGGATCACGTCCATGTCGCGGGCGGTGTTCCGGGTGGTGGCGTACGGCAGCAGGTCACCGGCGTGGGTGCGGCAGCGTGCGGCGAGGTCCGCGGAGAAGGCGGCCATGCGGTCGAAGCCGGCGCGGCCGGTGCCGGCGCCGCGGATCATGCTGCCGGTGGGCCAGTGGCAGTCCAGCGGGGTGCTGCGGCCGACGAAACGGGGGTCCACGCCGACGACGTCGTAGCGTGCGCCGACGTCCTTCATGGCCTTGCGCACCCACGGCGGGTCACCGATCGTCTGTCCGCCGGGGCCGCCGCTGTTGAGCAGCAGCGCGCCGGCGCGGTGGGCGGTGTCGGTGGCCCGGATCCGGGACACGGCGACGGTGAGGGTCCGGCCGTCGGGGCGGCTGTAGTCCAGCGGGACGGTGACGTCGGCGCATTGGGCGCCGGCCTGCTGGAGTTCCTTGCCGGTGGTGTCGTCGGGGCCGAGCAGGCAGCTCTTCCAGCGGAGGTGCTGGTGGTGGTAGCGGGCGAGGGGGTCGGCGGCCGGCCGGGCCGCGGCCGGTGAGGCGGGGGCGGCGCCCAGGGTCAGGGCGCCCGCCAGGGACAGGGCGACGGCTGCCGCGGCCCGGGGGGCGAGCCGTCGCGGGGAGGTGGCCTGGGTCATGCGGGGGTCCTTTCGGTGGACGGGGCCTCGCAGAGGGCCGTGTCGACGACGTCGAGGAAGTCGCGTTCGGCCTGGAGGGTGGCGGGCACCTCGGTCAGGGCGACGGCGACGGTGCGGCCGTCGGGTCCGGTGGCGACCAGCGCGCGGTGGCCGCCGGGCACGGTCCCGGCGTGGCCCCACCAGCTGCCGCCGCAGGACAGGGGTGAGGAGATCAGGCCGAGGCCGTAGCGGGCGCCGGGCCAGAGCCGGTCGGGGTCGGCGGCCACCGTGCGCCGCATCTCGGCGAGTCGGGGGGCGGGCAGGAGCCGGCCGCCGAACAGCGCGGTGGCGAACCGGGTCAGGTCGGCGGGCGTGGACACCAGGGCGCCGCCGACGCCGCCGAAGGTGGTGTTCCAGGCGGTGCCGTCGGTCCGGCGGCCGTCCTCCGCGGTGAAGTAGCTGTGCGAGTGCGGGCCCCGGATACGGCTCTCGTCGCCCGGCCAGTACGTGTCGTGCAGGCCCAGCGGCGCGATGATGCGGCGGGTGATCTCGGTCTCCGGGCTGTGGCCGGTGACCGCGCGCACGATCAGGCCGGCGACGAGGTAGTTCGTGGTGGCGTAGTGCCAGGGGTGTTCCGGGCGTGGCAGCCGCAGGGCGCGGGCGATGAGCCGGCGCGGCTCGAAGTGGCGGTACCGCACGCGTTCGGGGTGCTCCCACTCGGGGGCTTCGAGGTAGTCGGGCAGACCGCTGGTGTGCTGGAGGAGCTGCCGTACGGTGATCCGGCGGCCGTCGTGACCGCCCGCGCGGATCAGGCCCGGCAGGTAGCGCTCGACGGGCGCGTCCAGGGAGAGCCGTCGCTCGGCGGCGAGCTGGAGGACGACCGTCGCGGTGAACGTCTTGGTGACGCTGCCGACGCGCAGCCGGTCGGTGCTGTTCATGGGGCGGCCGGTGCGCAGATCGGCCACCCCGTCGGTCACGGTCCGGCGGGCGCAGGGGGCGTCCGGGCCGCCGCCGGTGACCAGGACGGCGGCGCCGGCGATCCGGTCCTTCGTCACCAGGTGGTGCACGGACCGGCTCAGCGCCGTGTCGGGGCCGCACGGGCGGGAGGTGGCAGGAGGCGGCTGTGCGGCGGCGGCCGGAGCGGCGGTCAGCAGGCAGGCCAGGGCCACGGCCGTCAGGCCGGTACGCCGGCGGAACGCGGAAGTCGGTAACGGGTTCGCCATGTGACAGCACGCTAGGCACCGCCGGGGCCGCGCTCACTCCGGCAGGCAGGCGGATCGGTGCGGGGGACATCCCCCGCGCACGACCGGGGGAGAGCCCCCGCGCCCGCCGTGCCGGCCGGCCGTCGGTCGCACGGTCGGACAGCAGTACCAAGGGTGAACCTGGGGCGCTCCCGCGGTTTCCCGGATCAAGGAACTGCCACGCTGGGCGGGACGAGGTTCCGTTCGGTGCCGCTGGGGGGCAGGCGTGACGGTTGGGGAGGACACCCGCGGTTCCGTCCGGAGGGTGCCGCGGCATGTGGCGTGCGTGATGGACGGCAACGGCCGCTGGGCGGCACGGCGGTCGCTGCCGCGTACGTCGGGCCACCGTGCCGCGGAGACGACGGTGATCGACGTCATCGAGGCGGCGCGGACGGCCGGCGTGGAGTGGCTGAGCCTGTACGCGTTCTCCACCGAGAACTGGCGGCGCCCGAGCACCGAGGTCGACTTCCTGATGCGGCTGGTCCGCCGGGTGGTGCGCAAGCACGCCGCGCTGCTGCACGCGCGCGGGATCCGCTGCAGGTTCCTCGGCGTGGCGGATCCGCGTATTCCCCCGGCGCTGGCCCGGGACTTCGCCGATCTGATGACGCTGACCGGCGAGAACCGGGGCATGACGCTGACCGTCGCGTTCGACCACGGCGGGCGCCGGGACATCGTGGCGGCGGCCCGGTCCCTGATCCGCAGCGGGGTGCCGGCCGAGGCCGTGGACGAGCGGAGCTTCGCCGCTCATCTGCCGTTTCCCGACACACCCGACGTGGACCTCGTCATCCGCACCTCCGGGGAGCAGCGCATCTCCAACTTCATGCTCTGGCAGGTCGCCTACGCGGAGTGGCTGTTCCCGCCGGTGCTCTGGCCGGACTTCCGCGCGACGCACTTCCTGGAGTGCCTGCACACCTATCGGCAGCGCGACCGCCGCTTCGGCGGCGTCACGCCGTACACGAACGGAGAACGACGCCCGTGACGGAAACGGCCCGCAACGAACCCGGCAGCACCGGCGACACCTCCGGCGCCGGGGGCGATCGACTCTTCGGCCCGGGCAGCCGGTTCGAGGCGTTCTTCAACGATCCGCGCTGGGCGCTGGCCGTCGTCCGGGCGACGGTGCTGGAGGCCGCGCACCCCCAGGTCGGCGCGGCCCTGGTCGACAACTCGGTGTTCGTGGCCCACCCGTGGCGGCGGCTGCGCAACACGGTCGTGAGCCTGCAGCGGATGTTCGGGGCCGACGACGAGGTACGGCGCAGGGAGGCGGCGCGGCTGAACCGGCTGCACGCGCGGCTCAGGGGCACGGACACGCGGGAGAGGCCCTACGACGCGATGGATCCCGCGGTGCGTGCCTGGGTGGTGGCGACACTCTTCGAGAGCAGCGTCACGATGTGCCGTCTCAGCGGACAGCCGCTGGAGCAGACGGACATGGAGCGGCTGTACGCCGAGTTCCGGGCGTATCTCGCCGCCCTGGACGGGGACGCCCGTCAGCTGCCCGCCACCGTGCGGGAGTTCTGGCCGTACTACGACCGGGTGGTGGAGGAGGAGCTGGAGAACACGGAGGCGATGCGCGTCATCCTCTACCGGCTCTTCGACCATCTGCCCGCGCCACCGCTGCTGCAGGGGCTGCCCACCCTGTGGGCGGCCGGCCGGGCGCTCGCCGGGCCCCTGCTCGGCGTGGTCACCGTGGCGTCCCTTCCGGAGCCGTTCCGCCGCCGGGCGGGGCTGCCGGAGCTGCCCGGCGCCCAGGCCCTGATGCAGGGCGCGTACCTCGGCGTCGGCCTCGCCCGGTTCCTGCCGAGCGGCTGGCTGCGCACCGAGGTCCTCACCGAGCTGCTCGCCCTCTCCCCCGACGGCGACGACCCCCGGGCCCGGACGATCGGCGCGCTGCGGGACCGGATGAAGCGGGCCGGGGCCCTGGTACGGCTGCTCGCCCCCCTTCCGCCGGAGCCGGACCCCGATGCGGGCGACACCGCGCGGCGCAGTGCGGAGGAGTTGTTCGCGGCGGTGCTGGACCAGACCGGGGACGGGTACCTGGACTGGCCCGACCTCGCCGCCATGGCCCGGGAGATCGCGGGCCGGCTCGATCTGGACGAGCCGGAGGAGACCCGGCTCTACGACGCCTTCGCCGGCTGGTGGCGGGAGCTGCAGGCTGCCCTCGACACCGACGGCGACGGCCGCGTCAGCGGCCCGGAGTACGCGGCGGCCGTGCCGTCGCTCGCCGGTCCCGCCCTGATCCGGGTGGCGGAGGTGCTCTTCGACGTCACCGACGCCGACGGCGACCAGCGCATCGACGCGGCGGAGTACCGGGCCCTGTTCCGCAGGGGCTTCCGGCGGGACAGGGCCGGTTCGGACGACACGTACGCGCGGGGTGCGTTCGTGCGGGACTTCCTGGCCTTCATGGCGGGCCGGGAACGCTCGTCCCCCTACGACCCGCTGCTCGCCGACGCCTGACCGGGGGGCTCCGCGCGGGTCGCGCGGTCAGCCGAGGCCGAGGACGCCCAGGGTGTGTTCGGCCATGCGCTGCTCGCCCAGGGCGTTGGGGTGGACGGGGACGATGTTCTGCCCGAACAGGAGCGGCTCGATCCACCGGGTGCCGACGGGCCGGCAGGCGTCGTGCCCGGTGGAGGCCTCGGCGAGGTCCACGTAGGTCGCCCCCGTCTCCGCGGCGGCCCGTTGCACCACCGCGTTGAGGTGTGCCTGCAGGGCGTGCAGGTAGGGCACGTCGCCGGTGGCGACCGGGAGTCTGACGAAGCAGGAGGGGTCGGCCGTGGCGGGTGTGATCCACGGGTAGCCGAGCACCGCGACCCGGGCGTGCGGGGCCTTGGCGCGCACGCTGCGGAGCGCGGACTTCAGCGCGGGGTAGGTCTTGGCGTCGATCTCGTCGTCGAAGGACGTGCCGTACCGGTCCTTGCAGGGGCTGCCCTTGCCGCCGCTGAGGACGCCCGCGGTGCCGCAGGCGGTCACGGCGTTGATGAAGGTGCCGTTGTCGTTGCCGCCGATGGTGAGGGTCACCAGGTCGGTGTCGTCGGTGAGGGCGTCGGTCTGGGGGGCGACGCCGGGGTACTGGGCCTCGGTGAAGTCCTTGGTCTGGGCGGCCCCGCAGGTGACGTCCGTCAGCCGTGCGGCGGTCCGGGCGGCGATGACGTGGGGGTAGTTCGCCGTGGAGCGCAGGCAGAGCGGGCTGGTGACGTCGACGGGGAGGACGCCCGAGGCGGCGCTGTAACTGTCGCCGAGGGCCGCGTAGTCGAGGGGGGCCGTGGCCTGGGCGGGGACCGCGGTGAGGCCGAGGGCCAGTGCGCCGACGGCCGCGGAGGCGGCGGTGAGGGCTCGGCGCAGGGCGGGCAGGGGCATGGGGTGCTCTCCCTTCTCGGGCATGGGGGTGCCGTGGGGCGGGCGTGCTTCTCGGGCATGGGGGTGCCGTAGGACGGGCGTGCGGGAGCGCGGGGACGGCGTGGCTCGATCGAGCGGAACGGCGTGCGGAACGGCGTGCGGGCCACGAGGTGGCGGCCGGGAGAACGTCGGGGGGTTACCGCGGGGTACTACCGCTAGGTAATGTGAGGCCGCCGACATGCGGAGTCAACAGCGGCGACAGAACTTCTTTGAATTACGGACCGCACTGATAGGACTCGCGGATCCGGGGCACCCGGAGGGCAGGACCACCGTCAGCAGCTGGAGGCACGTCATGATCGCCCTCGGCATCATCCTGCTCATCATCGGCTTCGTCACCGGTATTTCGATCCTGTGGACCATCGGCGTGATCCTGCTGGTGGTGGGAGCCATCCTGTGGATCATGGGGTCCATGGGACACGCGGTCGCCGGCCGCCGCCACTATTGGTGAACGGCACCATGTGATCCGTCCCGGCGGGCGCTTCCGGCGCTCGCCGGGCGGCGTGTGCGCGGGGGCGTCAGGCCGGCCCGGCCGCCCGGTGGAGGTCACGGAGCAGGGCGATCTCGGCGCCGTGGTGCAGCACCTCCTGGTTGACCCACCACACGATGTCCCGGAAGGGCTCCTCGACGTCGCTGCCGTAGGGGTACGCGCAGTACCCGACCGTGTCCAGCGCGGCGTCGTCCGCGCCCAGCAGCACGGCGCGCCAGGCGGCGGCTCCTGAGGCGAGGGCCTCGACGGCTCCGGCGGCGTCCCCGCCGACCGGGTGCTCCTCGCGGGTCGCCGAGCGGCTGCCGGTGGTGTGGTCGGCGCGCAGCACCAGCATCTCGGTGAGATGGCTCAGGCGCCAGGCGATCGTGGTGACCGGCGGCGGCCAGGGGTGCGGGTAGGCGGCGGCGTCGCGGCCCCAGTCACCGGCACCGGCCAGGAAGGTCGCCCGCGGTCCCGGCCCTGCCGCCCGCGGGCGGACCGACCAGCAGCCGGGCACCGGCTCCCACAGGTACTCCTCGTCGGTCAGGGGCTCGACCCGCGTGTCCGTGCCGTCACCGCTGTCCATGACCGGTCCGCGCAGCCGGCCGAGGAGCCGCTCGCACGCGAAGTCGAACTGGTCCAGCAGCGGACGCAGGCGGGGCGGTGTCGTCATCGGCCGCTCTCCTGAACGATGGCCGGCCACCGGCGGGCCCGCCCGGCGTCCCCGTCTCCCCTGTCTCCGCCGCTTCCGTCGCCGTCGCGCAGGAAGTGGCCGTTGCCCCGGTAGTGGGTGACGGTGCGGGCGAAGCCCTGGCGGAACAGCGGGTCCTCGAAGCGCTCGACGGAGCGCGGGGGCGCGGGGACGGTGGCCGTCTCCCCGTCGGTCCGGGCCCGCGCGGCCCGCTGCCGCACCTCAGGGCCGGGGGATTCGGGCGGGCGGCCGTAGGCCGCGGCGAGGTTGCCGTCCCCCACGGCGAGCATGCCGTGCGCGTACGGTTCGGTCTGCGGGTAGAGAGGCATCCGGGCACCGTAGCGCGCAACGCGCCGGGCTGTCCGCCGGGTTGCGGCCCGCCGGACCGCGGGCGACTGTCGCGGCAGCGCCGCGGAATTGTCCGTGATCGGTAACAGAGGGATCCCCCGCCCGTTCCCCGCCGTCCTGCCAGGTGCGAAGCATCGGCACGGCACGGACAACAGACGCAGGGGGCGGGACGGACATGGCGCGGCATGGCGGACGGGGATGGTACGGCCGGGTGATCGCGGCGGCGGTCGGGGTCACGGCGGTGGCAGCCGCCACCTCGGTGTGGACCGCGCAGGCCGGCCAGAGCGGCCACCCGGCCGCGCCGGCCAGGCCCGCCAAGCCGAAGGCGGCCGTGTCCGCGGCCATCGCGCACGCCTCCGACCGGGGCGAGCACGCCGTCAACATCACCATCGACGACGGCCCGGACCCGGTCTGGACCCCGCAGGTCCTCCAAGTACTGCGCGACAACGGCGTGAAGGCGACGTTCTGCATGGTCGGCACCCAGGCCCAGGCGCACCCGGATCTCGTCCGGCAGGTCGTGGCCGCCGGGCACCGGCTGTGCGACCACACCGTGTCGCACGACACCACCATGGACACCAAGTCCGAGGCGTACCAGGCGCAGCAGATCGTGGACGCGGAACGGCAGATCACCAAGGCGTCGGGGGGCGTCCGCCCGATGTACTACCGGGCGCCGGGCGGCGCCTTCACGCCGTACAGCCGGAAGCTGGCGGCCTCGCACGGCATGCGTCCGCTGGGCTGGAACGTCGACTCGAAGGACTTCGAGCGGCCGGGCAGCGACGCGATCATCTCCACGGTCAGGAGCGAGGTGACCAACGGGCCCACGATCCTCTTCCACGACGCGGGCGGCGACCGCTCCCAGACGGTGGCGGCGCTGCGCACCCTGCTGCCCTGGCTGAAGCAGCAGGGGTACGACTTCGGTTTCCCCGTGCGCTGAGAAACCGGCCCCGGGTTCCGCCCGCCCCTCTTGTGGGCGTGTTCATGCAGCAATTAGCCTCCGAGGCGTTGTGCACAGCGAAATAGTCATTGCGCATGTTGCAACGCCTCATCGGAGGAAGACTCCATGAACCTGTCCGTCCGTCTCGCGGCGTTCACCGCGCTCGCCGCCGCCCTGGTCACCGCCTGCGCACCCCGGACCGCCGGCACCTCCTCCGCCGGCACGGACGAGAAGAGCGGCACCCTGCGGGTGTGGCTCTTCCAGGAGGTCGACAACCGGCCCAAGCAGCACGTGGTCGACGCCGTCCTCGCCGGCTTCGAGAAGGCGCACGAGGACACCGAGGTCAGCGTCGAGTACATCCCCGTCGAGACCCGCGCCCAGCGCATCAAAGCCGCCTTCAACGACCCGAAGTCCGCGCCGGACGTCATCGAGTACGGCAACACCGACACCGCCGGCTATGTGCGGGACGGCGGACTCCTGGACGTCACCCGGGAGTTCGACGCCTGGGGCGAGACCAAGGACACCGACCCGACCGCCCGGCGGTCGGTCACCGTGGACGGCCGGGTCTACGGGGCGCCGTACTTCGTCGGCGTCCGCGCGCTGTACTACCGGACCGACATCTTCCGCGAACTCGGCCTCTCCGTACCGAGGTCACAGGCCGAGCTGATCTCGACGGCCAGGCGGATCCGCGCCGAGAAACCCGGCCTGTACGGCCTCGCCGTCGGCGGCGCCTACACCTACGGCGCGCTGCCGTTCATCTGGGCCCACGGCGGCGACCTGGCCACCGGCGAGGAGGGGTCGTACGCCTCCGCCCTCGACCGCCCCGCCGCCCGGAAGGGGATCGAGGCCTACACCTCGCTCTTCGGCGACGACAACTGCCCCGCCGCCACCTGCGCGGGCATGACCGGCAACGACACGGTGACCGCGTTCGCCTCCGGAAAGGCGGCCATGGCGATCGGCGGCGACTTCAGCCACGCCGCCGTGGAGGCCGGGAAGGTCAGGGGGAAGTACGCGGTGGTGCCGCTGCCCGGGGTGGAGCCCGGCTCGATCGCACCGGCCTTCGCGGGCGGCAACAACATCGGTGTCCTGAAGAACACCGCGCACCGCACGCTCGCCGTTGACCTGATGAAACGGCTCGCCTCGAAGAGGACGCAGCGCGACCTCTTCGACGCCATGGGCTTCCTGCCGACCTTCACGGATGTACGGCGGCAGGCCGCGGCGACGGAGCCGTTCGTGAAGCCGTTCGTGCGGACCCTCGCCGCCGGCACCGAGTTCGTGCCGGCCTCGCCCGCCTGGGCGCGGATCGACTCCTCGCTGGTGCTGCCGACCATGTTCCAGGAGATCGTCAGCGGCAGGAAGGACGTGGCGGCGGCGTCCGAGGACGCGGCGCGGAAGATGGACGACGCGTTCGGCTCCGCCGGATGAGCCGGGCGGCGGTGCCGTCCGGGCGGACGTCCGCGAAGGGCCGCCGGGCCGGATGGACGCCCTGGTTCTATGTGGCTCCCGCCCTGCTCGTGCTGGGCGGGCTGCTGGTCTACCCCGTCTGCCAACTCGGGCTGATGTCCGTCCTGGAGTACACCCAGGCGCAGGTCAGCGGTGGGGAGCCCACCCGTTTCCGGGGCCTCGCCAACTACACCGAACTGTTCGCGGACGACCAGTTCCGGCAGGTGCTCTTGGCCACGGTGGGCTTCGCGGCGGCCTGTGTGGTCTCCACCCTGGCGGTGGGCTGCGCGCTCGCCGTCCTGCTCACCCGCGTCCGCGCCCTTCCCCGCCTCGCACTGATGCTGGCCGCGCTGGGCGCGTGGGCGACACCGACGATCACCGGCTCGACGGTCTGGCTGTTCCTCTTCGACCCCGACTTCGGTCCGGTCGACCGCCTGCTGGGGCTCGGCGACTTCTCGTGGACCTACGGCCGGTACAGCGCCTTCCTCCTGGTGCTGCTGGAGGTGGTGTGGTGCTCCTTCCCGTTCGTGATGGTCACCGTCTACGCCGGCATCCGCGCAGTGCCGGGCGAGGTGCTGGAGGCCGCCGCGCTGGACGGTGCCTCGCAGTGGCGGATCTGGCGCTCGGTGCTGGCGCCGATGCTCCGGCCGATCCTGGTCGTCGTCACCGTCCAGTCGGTGATCTGGGACTTCAAGGTCTTCACCCAGATCTACGTCATGACGGGCGGCGGCGGCATCGCCGGCCAGAACCTGGTCCTGAACGTCTACGCCTACCAGAAGGCCTTCGCGTCCTCGCAGTACAGCCTGGGCTCGGCGATCGGCGTCGTGATGCTGCTGATCCTGCTCGCCGTCACGCTCGGCTACCTGCGGCTGCTGCGCCGCCAGGGGGAGGAACTGTGAGTCTCGTACGACGTCCCGTACCCCGTCGTCCGCCACGGCTCCCCTGGCGGCCGGCGGCCGAGGCGACGGCGCTGCTGGTCGCCGCGGTCGTCGCCTTCCCCCTGTACTGGATGCTGCTGAGCGCCGTGAAACCGGCCGGGGAGATCGAGTCCACCGAGCCGAGGCCCTGGACCTCCTCTCCCTCGCTGGACTCCTTCCGGCGCGTGTTCCAGCAGCACGACTTCGGCCGGTACTTCGTCAACAGCCTCGTCGTCGCGGTGAGTGTGGTGATCGCCTCCGCGCTGATCGCCTTCCTCGCCGCGACCGCCGTGACCCGCTTCCGGTTCCGCTTCCGGACCACCCTGCTGATCATGTTCCTGGTGGCCCAGATGGTGCCCGTGGAGGCGCTCACCATCCCCCTGTTCTTCCTCATGCGGGACCTGGGCCAGCTGAACACGCTGGGCTCGCTGATCCTGCCGCACCTCGCCTTCTCGCTGCCGTTCGCGATCTGGATGCTGCGGGGGTTCGTGCGCGCCGTCCCGGAGTCCCTGGAGGAGGCCGCGTACCTCGACGGGGCGAGCCGGGCACGCTTCCTGTGGCGGATCCTGCTCCCGCTGGTCCTGCCGGGCCTGGTCGCCACCAGCGTGTTCTCGTTCATCTCCGCCTGGAACGACTTCCTGTTCGCCAGGTCGTTCATCATCAGCGACACCTCGCAGTCGACGCTGCCGATGGCCCTGCTGGTCTTCTACAAGCCGGACGAGCCGGACTGGGGCGGGGTCATGGCGGCGTCCACCGTGATGACGGTCCCGGTCCTGGTGTTCTTCGTCCTCGTCCAGCGCCGGCTGGTCTCCGGACTGGGCGGAGCGGTGAAGGACTGACCCTCGGCCGTCGAGGACCCGGCCGCTGCCGTGTCCGTGTCCTGGAGAGGTGCGCGTCACCCGGTACGAGGACCGCGTGGGCCGGCGCCCGGAACGGGCCGCCGGAGGTGGGGGTTCCGGGACCGGTCTGCGAGCATGGCCGTGTGGACGGGTATCCGGCCTCCGGCGGGGCCGAGCCGTTGGACGCCCTCGATGTGGCGCCGACGCCCCGGACGGCGGTGGCGTGGCTGCCGCCGTCGGAGCTGTGGGCGCCGATCCAGGACATCCGCTGGGAGCACGACCCACAGGTACGGCGGTGGCCGCCGCATGTGAACCTGCTGTTCGGGTTCGTACCGGAGGAGGCGTTCGAGCGGGCGCTGCCGCTGCTCTCCGCCGGGGCGGCACGCAGTACGGCGTTCACGGCGCGCCTGTCCGGAGTGCGCAGCTTCCGGCACCGGCACTACGCGACGGTGTGGCTCGACCCGGCCGCGGCCGACCCGGCGCCGTGGGCCCGGCTCCAGCGGGAGCTGAGTGTGCGGTTCCCGCTCTGTCACGGCCGCAGGGGGCACTTCACCCCGCACCTCTCCCTCGGCCGCACCCAGGATCCCCGGCCCCTGGCCGCCGAGTGCGCCACCCGGCTCGGCACGCTGACGGCGGAGGTCGAGGAGGTGGTGCTGCTCTCCCGGCGCGACGAGGAGCCGATGCGGCCCCGGGCGGTGATCAGCCTCGGCACGGGCGAGGTCCGCCGGACGCGGGAGTACTGACCCGGTTCCGGCGGACGGCCGGGGCACGTCTGCTCGCCGCCCCCAAGGCACCCCTGGAAAAACCGCTGGCCGGGCCGTCGGCCCTGCTGCTGGGATGCGGTGATGCGCATCGATGACACCACCACCGTGGACCGGGGCCGCTATCCGGACGCGGCGACCCCGTGGCAGCGGAAGTCCTGGCGTGCGGAGGCCTTCGGCTGGGTGGCCGACCGCCTCAGCGCGCACGGCCTCCGTCCGGACGGCGCCCTGCGGGTACGACTGCGACCGTGGTCGGTTCTGGTCCGGATACCGGTCTCGGGACCGGGGACCGGCGTGGGAGCAGAGCACGGAGGCGGCGCAGAGCACGGGGACGGTGCGGGGCGGGGGGCCGGCGTGGGGCGGGCTGTCGTCTGGTTCAAGGCGAACCCTCCGGCCAGCGCGTTCGAGGGGCCGTTGACCGCCGCGCTGGCCCGCTGGGTGCCGGAGCACGTGCTGCGGCCGCTGGCCGTCGAGGCCGAGCACGGCTGGACGCTGCTGCCCGACGGCGGCGACCTGTTCCGGGCCGTGCTCGGCCGGGAACAGGTCGAGCCGCGGGACTGGGAGGCGTTGCTGCGCCAGTACGGAAGCATGCAGAACGACCTCGTCGCGCACGCCGCCGAGATCGAGCGGCTGGGCGTGCCCGCCGCCCGGACCCGCGACCTGCCCCAGGTGTTCGACAAGCTGCTCGCCGCGAACCGCGCGCTGACCCCGGACCAGCACACCCGGCTGGAGGGCCTGCGGCCCCGGCTCGCGGACTGGTGCGCGGAACTCGCCTCGGCCGGCATCCCCGACACGCTCGACCACGCCGATCTGCACGACGGCCAGCTGTTCCGGCCGGCACCGGGCCGGTTCACCTTCTTCGACTGGGGCGACGCCACCGTCTCCCACCCGTTCTGCAGCCTGCGCGTCCCTGTCGAACGAGCCTGCGACCGCTACGGGCCGCAGGTGCTGCCCCGGCTGCTCGACGCCTACCTGGAGCCGTGGACGGGTCCCGGCCGCACGGCGGCGGAGCTGCGGCGCGCCGCGGAACTCGCCTGGCGGCTGAGCGCGCTCGGCCGGGCGGCCTCGTGGGGCCGGATGTTCCCCGACGCCTCCGGCGCCGAACCGGGAGCCGCGGAGGGCGCCGCCTGGCTGCTGGAACTGCTGGGCGAGCCGCCCTTCCGGTCCGCCTGACGGCTCCCCCCAGCGGCGCGCGGGTCAGGGCAGCGGTGTGCCGCCGGTCGCGTTGAGGATCTCCCCGGTGATGAAGCTCGCCTGGGGCGAGGCGAGGAAGACGTAGGCGGGGGCCAGTTCGGCGGGCTGGGCCGGGCGTCCGAGCGGGCTCTGCTTACCGAACTCCGCCGTGTCGGGCATGGTCGAGGGGATGAGCGGGGTCCACACCGGCCCCGGCGCCACCGCGTTGACCCGGATGCCGCGCTCGGCGACCATCTGGGCCAGCCCGTGGGTGAAGGTGACGATCGCGCCCTTGGTCATCGCGTAGTCCAGCAGGTGCGGGCTGGGCTGGTACGCCTGCACCGACGTGGAGTTGATGACGCAGCCCCCGGCGGGGATGTGCGGCAGGGCGAACTTGGTCAGCCAGAACATCCCGTACAGGTTCGTCCGCATCACGCGGTCGAACTGCTCGGTGCTGATCGCCTCGATGCCGTCGGGCTGGGGCATCTGGTAGGCGGCGTTGTTCACGAGGACGTCGATCCCGCCGAACTCGGCGACCGCCCGCTCGATCAGCGACCGGCAGTTGTCCTCGTCACGGATGTCGCAGGACACCGCGACCGCCTTGCGGCCCGCGTCCTCCACCAGCCGGGCCGTCTCGCGGGCGTCGTCCTCCTCCTCGTCGAGGTGGGTGAAGAGCACGTCGGCACCCTCGCGGGCGAAGGCGATCGCCACCGCACGTCCGATGCCGGAGTCCCCTCCCGTGATCACGGTCTTGCGGCCCTCCAGACGGCCGGCGCCGCGGTACGACTCCTCACCGTGGTCGGGCGGCGGGTCCATCGGGCCGGTCCAGCCCGGGTGCGGCTGGTCCTGGGAGGGGAAGTCGGGGCGGGCGTGCTGCGTGACCGGGTTCGGCCGGTCACCCTGCTGGTCCGTCACGGTGGCCTCCTGCGTCTCAGGGTGGACAGGTCAGGCGACCGGGTTCCCCGTCCGGGACGGGTGAAAAGCGCCCCGCGCAGGTCAGGCGGTGGGCATGTCGTGGCCGCCGGTGGCACGCAGCCGGTCCCTGCGGGCGAGGTTGTAGATCCGCAGGAGGTGCTTCGCCACGGCACAGGGCACGGCGTCGGCATGGCACTGGCGGCAGGTCCGCATGTGCTGCTCGTAGGTGAGGCGCGCGTTTTCCAACGCGTCGTTGACAGAAGACATGGACTTCTCCGGGCAGGGCGCGTCCCAGGACGGCGCCGAGTTGACTGACTGGTACACCCGGAACAAGGTGATCATGTTACTGCCGGTACTGGGAAACTCGTACTGTCGGCGCCCTCCCCGAGCACCCGGAGCAGCCCACCCCACCCGCCGTCGCGGGCGGCGCGCGAGCGAGGCCCGCGCCGGCGGACGCATCGCGCCGACCATGGCCGGCACCCGAATACCGCCCGCCGCCCGGGAGGGCTGCGAGGACTACCGGAGGCACCCCTGACGGGCGGCCGGACCCCGGCCCGCCGAGCGAGCCGAAGGGTGCGGGGCCGTACCGTCACGCGGCTAACCGCCTGGGGACGACGACTTCCTGTCCCGCTTCGCCGAGTTGGGCGTCGCCGCGTCGCTCCAGCCGCCGCACACGCCTGCGACGGCCCGCCGGCCCAGGGGGCGCTGCGGCGCACCGGGACGGGCACACACCGCTGCCGGCGCTGGAGGGGTGCGCCAGCCACGCGGCGGCCGCCGGGGAGGCCGCCACCGCGGGCCGCATCGCGCCCGGCTTCCGTGCCGGTCTCACCGCGCCGTCGGTGGATCCCGTGCGGGCGCCGAACGACGAACTCGCCTACGCCGTGGTGGTGTTGACGGTCACCGGCAGGCACGTGGCACACCGGGAGCCGGGTCCGGTTTGGTAAGATCGTCCTACGGCATCGCGTGTCGGTCACCGGCCGGGTGAGGCATGGAGGTGCCCGTGAGTTTGCCCTCGGAGGCATTCCACTCATGTCAGTCGAGTTGAACCACACCATCGTCCACGCCCGGGACAAGCGGGAGTCCGCCGAGTTCCTGGCCCACATCCTGGGCCTGGAGGTCGGGTCCGAGTGGGGCCCGTTCGTCCCCGTCGACACCAGCAACGGGGTGACCCTGGACTTCGCCACGATCCCGGCGGAGTCGATCGTCATGCAGCACTACGCCTTCCTCATCTCCGAGGAGGAGTTCGACGCGGCCTTCGCCCGCATACGCGAGTCCGGGATCACGTACTACGCCGATCCGCAGGGAAAGCAGCCGGGCGAGATCAACCGTCACTTCGGCGGCCGGGGCCTGTACTTCATGGATCCGGCCGGACACGCGATGGAGATCATCACCCGCCCCTACGGCAGCCCCGAGCCGTCGGCGGGGTCCTGAAGTGCCGGGCGGGCCGGGGGCGTGGACCCCGGCCCGCCCGGTCGGCCGCCCCCGGCCGGCACACGGCACACTGAGCCGGTGAACGACTTCCGCCCGGTCCACCGGGATCCCGCCCCCGAGTGGTACGGACGCCTGAGGGCGCAGGCCGACGACCTCTCCCCCGCCGACTGGCTCACCGCGCACGGCCCGGGGCAGGGCGCCTTCGGGACGGTGGCGGCGATCGCCGCGCCGGGCTTCGCCGCGTACGCCCGGATCCTGCACCCCGCCCGGCTCGACGAGCGGCCGGTGCGCTGGTCCACGGTGGCCGCCGCCCACGGAACCCGGCTGACACCGGTCACCCGCTGGTACGAGGTCATCGGAGCGGACCAGGAGTACGTGGACCGCTCCGACCACGGCCTGCCCGGCGTGTGGGACGAACACCCCGACGAGGGCCCGACCCCGCCGGATGTCGCACGGGCCCTGCTGCCCGTCCTGGCCCGGCACACCGCGACCGCGGACCGGTGCTGGTTCGGACTGTGGTCCGGGTACGGCCGCTGGGACTGGGACCGCTTCCCGGCCTTCGAGGCCCCGGGCCGGGACGAGGTCCTGCTGGCCGGCCGGCTGGCCGACGCCGTCTCCCCCGCGGATGCGGAGGAGTTCGCCGAGCTGTGCGACCTGTGGTGGCCGCAGGACCGCGCCTGGTGTCTGGGCGGAGACGTGGACCTGGTCAGCACCTACGTCGGCGGATCCCCGGCCCTGATCGCCGACCTGCTGACCACGGCGGACCTGGAGGCCCATCCCGTCCACCCGGAGGACCCGGTCGGCTGAGCGCGGCTCTTGAACCCGAACGCGAGCGGCGACCACCACAGCCTGCCGTGGCGGCTCGGTCCGCTCACCCGGACCGGCTCCGCCTGCCGGGACGGACGGAAGCGGGACGCCGCCCGGAGCGGCGTCCCGTGTTCCCACGCCCCGCCGCCCCCGTCTAGGGGTTCACGACGCTGCCCCCGAAGGTGACCGCGAGGCGGCCGTCGGAGGCGAAGGACCAGCCGAGGGCGCCCGCGTACGAGGAGCAGCGCGAGCCGTTGGTGCCGGTCCAGAACTGGTCGGAGCCGTCGGTGTTCCCGACGGTCTTGTCGTTCGAGCCGCTGACGGCGAAACGGCAGGAGGTGTCGTTGCGGAACACCGAGGTGCCCGCGTCGAAGGAGAAGTTGCGCTGGGCGTTGTCGATGCCGACGTTGTCGGAGATCGTCATCGTGCCGGGGTTGCTGTTGTAGGTGAACCCGTGGTGCCCGTTCTTGTAGGCGATGCTGTGCCGGACCACGTGGTTCACCGCGATGTCGTCACCGCCGAGCTTGTAGCCGTTGCGGTCGCCGTTGGAGTTGACGGTGCCGTCGCTCAGGGTGCCGTTGCCGTAGGACAGGGAGTACTCGATGGTCACCGGGCCGATCGCGCCGGTGTCCGTCTTGGTGTAGAGGTCCCAGCCGTCGTCGATGTTGTGGTGGGAGACGTCGTAGCGGAAGACGTTCCCGGTGCCGGTGGTGAGCTTCGCGGCGAAGCCGTCGGCGTCCTCGCCGTCGGAGTCGGCGTTGTCGTGCGACTCGGAGCTGACGATCAGGTTGTTCGACGGCCACTGCGAGCTGGGAGTGCTGGAGGCGATCCGGCCCAGTTGCAGCCCCGTGTCCCGGTTGTAGGCCGTCACCACCCGCTCGACGACGTTGTTGCTGCCGCCGACGTAGATGCCGTTGTCCCCGGCGTGCTCGACCGTGAGGCCGTACAGCCGCCAGTAGTTGGCGAACAGCTGGATGCCCCGGTTGGAGGAACTCTCGCTCTGCCCCGAGAAGTTGAGCACCGGCTTCTCACCCGGGTAGGCGGAGAGGGTGGTGCGGGCGCTGGAGGTGCCGTCACGGCCGGCCGGGACGGTGACCGTGGAGGAGTAGGCGTACGTCCCGCCCCGCAGGTAGATCGTGCCGCCCGGGGTGATCCGGCTGATGGCCGAGGTGAGCGTGGTCGGGGCCGACTCGGTGCCGGCCGCGCCGTCGGTGCCGGTCGGTGACACGTAGAGCACGGCGCCGGTGGCCGCCGTGCCGCTCGAACCGAGTGGATCGTGGGGGAAGGTGGCGGCGGCCTCGGCCGTGGTGCCGGACAGCGCGACGAGCGCGCCGGCGAGCAGACCGGCGCACGCGATGGCTGGTCTCAGTTGCATCGGCTTGTCTCCCTGCGGGTTGGCTCGGCTGTGCGGATGCGAGTGGTCCAGGGGGGTGAACCCGACGGCCGGTCATGGCATGGTGAAGGGTGCACGGAAAGCGCTTTCCCCTGGACCTTCCCGACGGTAGAGAGACGTCATGCACACGTCAACCATCGCGTACATGATTCATATTCAGATGTGTGAATCTCTAGGGAACTTGTACGGTGGGATCGCGGGCGGGGTTCCGGGTGAGCCCCGGACTACTCGCCGGGGGCGAGGGCGCGGGCCACGACGGCCGCCGCGTCGGCGATCAGCGCCTGGTCCACCGGGGCGTCCGGGGTGCTCTTGCTCGACAGGACGGCCAGCACGACGGGGGTCCCCCGGGTCGTCCAGGCCACGCCGATGTCGTGGGCGGAGGCATAGTCACCGGTACCGGTCTTGTCCGCCACGACCCAGTCCTGCGGCAGCCCCTTGCGGAACCGCTCCGCACTGGTCCGGTTGCCCTTGAGCCAGGTGACGAACCGCTCGCGGTCGGCGGGGGCCAGCGCCCGGCCCAGCGCGAGGCGCTCCAGGCTCGTGGCGATCGCCTCCGGGGTCGTCGTGTCGCGCGCGTCCCCCGGGACCGCGGCGTTCAGCTCCGGCTCCCACCGGTCGAGCCGGCTCACCTCGTCGCCGAGCGACCGGTGGAAACGGGTCAGACCGGCCGGGCCGCCGAGTTCCCGGAGCAGCAGGTTGCCGGCCGCGTTGTCGCTGTACTGGATCGCCGCCGCGCACAGGTCGGCCACGGTCATGCCGGTCGCGAGATTCTCCTCCGTCCGCGGCGAGTTGGGGAGGAGGTCGTGCGGCGGATAGTGCACCACGCGGTCCATCGGCGCACATCCGGCCCGGTCGCGCAGGACCGCCGCCGCGGCGAACGCCTTGAACGTCGAGCACATCGCGAACCGCTCCCCCGCCCGGTGGGCCACGGCCCGCCCGGTGCGCACGTTGCGCGCGTACACACCGAGCCGGGCTCGGTAGCGGCGTTCCAGCTCGGCCAACTCGGCCCGGGCGGCGCGGGACCGGACATCCGGCGCCGCGGAGGCGGAGGTGGAGAGCGCCGTGGCGGTCATGGCGGCGCCGGTGGCCGCGAGGCCGGCGCGGATGAGGCGGCGGCGCGGCAGGGGGTCGGGGCGGTCGGTACGGGCACCGGTACTGCTGTGGGTCATGCGGGCCTCCCAGGTCGTCCGTCGTCGGCGTTCCTCGCTCGACGGGGACAGGGAAACAGGAGGAACACACCCATGTCCAAGAGGAAACTTTGAAGCTCCCATGCTCAATTGATATGAGTGCAGGGTGGATCTCCTGGCGCACCTAGAGGCCTATGTGGCGACGGCCGACGAGGCGAGCTTCTCCCGGGCGGCCGACCGGCTCGGCATCGCCCAGCCGCTGCTCAGCCGCCGTATCAAGACACTGGAGGAGCACTTCGGCGGCTCGCTGTTCGACCGGTCCCGGCGGCAGATCACGACCACCGAGCTGGGGCTGCTGCTGCTCCCGTACGCCCGGGACGTACTGGACCGGACCCAGCGGCTGCGGCGGGCCGCCCGGTCGGCCCGCCGCTCGCGGGTGCGCGCCGTCGGAGTCCCGGCGGACTGCGCCCCGGCCGCGCTGGCCCGCGCCATCCGCGCCGGCACCGAGCGCGGCATCACTCTCGGCATGCGGGAACTGCCGCCGGCGGAGCGGACGTCCGGACTGGCAGACGGTTCGCTCCAGTACGCACTGGTGCGGACCGCTCCGGAGCAGGGGGCGCTGCGGGTCCCGCTCGGACTGGCGTCGGCGCCGGGCCAGGACGGCACCGGAACCGGACGACCCGGGACCGGACGACCCGGGACCGCGGGGCGTCCGCTCCACCTCGAAGAGCTGCGACCGCGCCGCGGACGCGGCGCGGCGACCGCCGCCCCGCCACCCCTGCTGCTCCTGACGGAGGACGAGTTGCCCTCTGTCGAGGACCGGCTGCTGCGGTCCGCCGCACGCGCCGGGCTGCCCCGGGGACGGATACGGCCGGCCGGCCCGGCGGCCACCGCGCTCGCCGAGACGCTGGCCGGGAGCGCCCTGCTGCTGTGCGCAGAACCGTTCGCCCGCCGGCACGGCGCCCACTGGCGCCCCCTTGCCGACCGCGCACTGCACCGGGGGTACGACGTGCGTGCCGCCCAGGTCCGGACCGACGCGAGCGGGGTGCCGGGCTGGCTGGCCGCGCTGCTCGCGTCGGCCGTGGGCGCCGTAGCCGACGGGCACGACGGGCACGGCGGGCCTGGTGGGTACGGCGGGCCTGGTGGGTACGGCGGGCAGGACGGGGACGGTCGGCCGGAATCCGCGACCGGCGGCCAGGACGTCCCCGCGCGGCTGGCGGCACGCGGATGAGCGGGGCGGCGGCGTACCACCCCGTGTACACCGGTGACGACGGTGCCCTCCTGGACGTCGCCGAGACCGTCGCCACGGAGTGGGCGGCGCTGGGGGTGCGCGGTTCCTTCCTCGCCCGCAACCTCGGCACCGGCGAGCAACTCGGCTTCGGAATCGACGTACCGACCCCCCTGGCGTCGGTGGTGAAGGTGCCGCTCGCCCTGGTCGTCCTGGACCTGATCGCGGCCGGGGAACTCGACCCCGCGCTCCCGGTCACGGTGGACCCGGGCACGAGCAGCGTCGGTCCGACCGGACTCGCCGCCTTCCGGTACCCGGCCACCGTGGCCGTCGCCGACCTGCTCCAGCTGATGCTGTCGGTGAGCGACAACGCCGCCGCGGACGCGCTGCTCGACCTGGTGCCGGTGGCGGACGTCGAGGCACGGCTGCGGGCGTGGGGGTGCGACGGGATCCGGATGCGGCACCGGATGAACCACCTCTACGAGTGCGCCGCCGGTGCCGCCGGCAACGACTTCTCCCTGGCCCTGGAACTGGCCGTCCGGGACGAGCGGGCGGGCCGCCACACCATCGGGACACTCGACCCCGCGCAGGCCAACACCGGCACGGCCGCGGCGCTCGTCGACCTGCTGCGCCGCGTATGGTGCGACGAGATCGCCAGTCCCCCGGCGACGGCGGAGCTGCGGCGTCTGATGGGACTCCAGGTCTTCACCCAGCGCCTGTCGAGCGAACTGCGGGCGGACACGCTCCGCTGGTTCGGCAAGACGGGCACCTTCCTGCACCTCCGGCACGAGATCGGGGTGCTGGAGGCGGACTCCGGAGACCGGGTGGCGATGGCGGCACTGACCCGCGCGGACCGCATCGCGGGGGTGGCCGCGGACATCGACCTGGCGATCGGGGTGGCGGGACGGGAGGCGTTCGAGGCGCTGCGCTGCCGCTGAACTCGGCGGCCGAGACCCGGCGGCCCTGTGCGGGCACCTTCGCCGGCGAGGGCGTCGGCCGGATGCGGACAGACCGTACGCGGATGGCGGTCCGCAGTGGTGGATGCTGCCTCTCGGCCCTTCGTCGTATGAGCCCCTCGGCGTCGTCCGAGCACCTCGGCGTCGTATGAGCACCTCGGCGTCGTATGAGCACCTCGGCGAACAGGGAGTCGGCGTTCGTGGTGCGGTCGGCTCCGAGCCCTCGGGCCGGTGCGCGGGGCCGGTGCGGCGGCGCTGCCGGTCGTCGCGTCGGCCGTCACGGCCGCCGGGTCGGACCGCCGCTCTCCTCCTCGTCGCTCCGGTCGCGGGGAAGAACCGGCGGGCCCCCGGTGTCCGGTGCGATCCGCGCCGCCATGTCGGCGAGCCGCCTGCACGTCTCTTCGATCTTCTGCTGGGCCTCGTTCCGTTCGGTGACGACCGCGGCGAGCAGCAGCGCGGTCATCGCGGCGGCGCCGTTGAACGCCTGCAGCGCGATCATGTTGGTGACCAGGGTGTGACCGGCGAACGGACCTGTCCCCCGGGTGGCCGCGAGGATCGCGCTGGTGGATACGGCCAGCGCGCAGGGCGCGGTTCCCGCGAGCTGGAAGCGGAAGGCGGCGCAGGTCAGCAACGGGAAGGCGAGGAAGGCCAGCGGTGGGGGTGCGTTCTCCAGGAGGCCGACGCCGATGGTGGCCGCGGCGAGCAGCATCGCCTCGTGCCACCGGGAGGGAGGCGCGTGCTTCGGCAGGTGTGCCGAGCGGAGCACGAGCAGCACCGGCGTGACCACCAGGACGCCCATCGCGTCGCCGGTCCACCAGACCCACCACGTGGGCCAGAACCCGCCGGCGGGCAGCTCGTGAGCCAGGCGCAGGGTGCCGCTGCCCACGGTCGCACTGATGAGCATGCCGGCGAATCCCCCGAGGAAGACCAGCGCGAGCGCGTCCCGGAACCGGTTGAGGCTGGGACGGAACCCCACGCGGCGAAGGAGCGCGCAGGAGCACAGGGGGGCGAGTGTGTTGCCCGTCGTGATCGCCAGTACGGCGGGGAAGGACGGCCCGAGGGAGAGGTTGATCAGGAAGGCGCCGAGCGCGATGCCGGGCCAGATCCGCGGACCGAACACGAGCAGGCCGGCCAGGGAGATGCCGGTCGGCGGCCACAACGGGGTGACCTGGCCGCGCACGAGCTGCTGGAACAGTCCCAGTTTCCCCGAGGCGTAGTACAGCGCGGCGACGGCGACGATCTGCAGGGCCGTCCTGCCGGCGCCGCGGAGCCCGCCGCGGCGGGCTCCGCGAGTCGTCGTGGAAGTCCCCCGGCCGGCCCTGGCCGGCCGGTCCCCGCCCGCTGCTCGTGCCGGGTCCACCGCACCGCTGCTCATCTGTGTGACCTTTCGACGTCTGCTCTGCCGGCCGGGGCTGCTTCGGGCGACCGCCCGGGAGGGAGTGGTGCGCTCTGCCGGTGCGCTCTGCCGGTCCCTGCTTCAGCCGTGTCGCGGAGGGCTGTCCGGCGCCTCAGCGCGGGGTGCGCAGGGCGAGGATGGCCATGTCGTCGTGCCCGTCGCTGGGATGGTGGTCGGCGAGGGCCTGCACCAGGTCCCGCAGGGGCAGGGCGGCGTGCGTGGTGGCTAGTTCGGCGAGGTGGTCCAGGCTCTCGTCGATGGGGTGGTCGGGGTGCTCGATGAGGCCGTCGGTGAAGAAGACCACGGTGGTGTCCCGGGGCAGGGGGTGGGTGTGGTCGGGACGGGACTGCGCGCTGTTGACGTTCAGCGGCAGTCCGGGCTCGGCGAACAGGTATTCCGCCCGGCCGCCGGGGAGGATCAGCAGAGGCGGGACGTGGCCCGCCGTGCTCCAGTGCAGCCGCCAGGCGGAGCCGGCGGGTTCGACCCGCGCCAGGCTGGTGGTGGTGACGGGGCTGTCGGTGATGGCCTCCAGGGTCAGATCGAGCTGGGCGAGGACCGCGCTGGGCGGAGTGCGCAGGGCGAACAGCAGTGCGCGCAGCATGTTGCGGGTGGAGGCCATGGCGGCGGCGGCGTGCAGGTCGTGGCCGACGACGTCGCCGATGACGACCGCCACCGCGCCGTCGGGCAGCAGGATGGCGTCGTACCAGTCACCGCCGACATGGTGGGGTTCGGCGGCGGGCTGGTAGACGGCGGCGGCGTCGAAAGGCCGCATGTCGGGCAGCGTCGGCAGCAGGAGCCGTTGGAACTGTTCGGACCCGGTACGCACCTGTTCGAGCAGGCGGACGTTCTCGATCGCGATGCCGGCGGCGCTGGAGAGCGCGACGACGACGTTCTCGTCGTGCACGTCGAAGGGTCGTCCGTCGCGTCGTTCGGAGAGGTAGAGGTCGCCGTAGATCTCGCCGCGGACGCTGATGGCGACGCCGAGCAGGGTGCCCATGCGCGGGTGGCCGGCCGGAAACCCGACAGAGGCCGGGTGCGAGGGGATGTCGTCCACCCGCAGAGGTTCGGGGTGGCAGATGAGGTGTCCGAGGACGCCCAGGCCGCGAGGAAACCCCACCCCGGCCAGGGCCGCACGTTCCTGCTCGGACAGGCCCGCGACGATGAACTGCTTAAGATACTCACCGGCCTCGTCCAGAACTCCCAGTGCCCCGTAGCGGGCGCCGACCAGGTCCATGGCGGTGGTCACGATGCGATGCAGCACCGCGGGCAGCTCCACCTCCCGGGTGATGGTCACCACCGCGTCCAGCAGGCCCTGGAGCCGGTTCTTGGCGGCGGACAGGGCATGCAGCTGATCGTCGATCCGGCCCAGTTCGGCGTCCAGACGTGCCAGCAGCTCAGGACGTCGCGGATGCTCCGCCGCCGCGCCCTCCTTGCCGCCCGCCATCACGACCGCCTGGCGGACCGGTACCCGGGCTCGGCCGCCTTCCGCGGGCAGAGGTCCGTGCCTGCGGGGGTCGGTGTGCCGTCGAAGGCGAGCCGGTGGACGGCCCCCGCGCGCGGCCGGGGGTCGGTGAGGACCTGGAGCAACAGCTTGGCGCCCTTCTTGTCCGGGTTCGGATGCCCGAACGAGCCGACGTCGCGGTGCGACGGACCGCCATGCCCGCTTCGGCGATGGCTGTACCGGTGCGGTTCAGCGGGAAGTGGGAGCCCCTCGTACGGCCACTCTCGCGGTCTGTGTGCCCACGGTCTCCTGACCCGACCGTGATCAACCCAGATCAGAATGTTCCGGCCAAATGACCTAATTCATACATTAGGCCAAAAGTGACATGCAGCACACCGGTCACACGAGGTGGCGCCCTGTGCCGTGCGGCGTTGCACCCGGCCGCTCAGCGACCGGAGCCGCCGTGGGCGAACGGCCGGCCGTTCGCCACGGAGCGCCCTGCGGTGCGTGCGCCGACGGGGTCGCCGGGCGGACGGCGCCGCCCTTCCGCCCAGGCGTTGTGCCTCCGCTCCCGCGAGCAGATCCTTGAAGGGAAGCACGCGGGCTGCGTCGCCTGCTGTGGCTCCGTGGTGACAGCGAGGACGGATGTGTCGTGACCACATCGACGATTGCCCCTGGGTCGGACGATCGGGGCGACCCGCTGAGTGTCACGCGCGCAGCCGTCGTCACGCTGGACGGCCGGAAGTGGGTGACCGGCTGGAGCCCGCAGGCCGAGCAGCTGCTCGGTTACCACGCGAAGGACATGCTCGGCCAACCGATCCGCGCGCTGTCGGTGCAGGCCGAGGGAGCCGACGAGGACTGGCTCGGCCCGCGGCGGGACGGCGCGGCGCCTGTGCACACGGTTCTCCGTCACCGGTCGGGCCGCTTCCTGCGCGCGGTGACGTCGCTGTACCAGCTTCCGGCCGGAGTGGCGGGCACCGCCTTTCTCCTGCTGCTGGCGGACGCCCGGGAACACGCGGAGTGGCAGCTGGGGCAGGCCATGCTGCAGGGCCTTGCCGCCGAATCCCCGGTGGCGCTGACGATCTACGGCCCCGACCTGCGGGTGGCATGGGCCAATGCCGCGGCGCGGAGCGAGCTGCCGGGGGAGTTCACGCAGTATCTGGGACGCAGCGAGAGTGAGCTGTACCCCGGCAGCCGGGTGCTGTCCCCCGGCCACCCGTCCTCGGTGACGCAGCTGATGAGAGAGGTGCTCGTCACCGGGCGGACGGTCGTGGATCTTCGGTACCAGGGACGGACCCTCGCGGATCCGGACCGTGAACACGTGTGGTCGCTGTCCTACTACCGGCTGCAGGACGCGGCGGGACAGACGCTGGGGGTGTGCGAGGAATCGGTCGACGTCACGGACCTGTACCGGGCCCAGAACAGACTGGCGCTGCTGAACGAGGCCGCTGCCCTGATCGGCAGCACCCTGGACCTCGACCGCACGGTGGAGGAATTCGCCGAGGTCCTGGTGCCCGAGGTCGCCGACTTCGTCGCCGTCGACCTGCTCGGTGCCGTTCTCGACGGGCGGGAACCCGATGTCCGCTCCGTCGGCCGGACGGGCGACGTGCGCCGGGCCGCCCACCGGTCCGTCCGCGAGGACCTGCCCGAAGTCGTCGTCCCGGCGGGCTGCACCGTCGGATATCCGGAGGGATCCCCGCAGTGGCAGTGTCTGTCCAGTGGGTATCCCGTACTGAACGCCGTGCTGGCTCTGTCCAGCCCCTGGCTGGTGAGGGACGCCGAGCGCAGCTCGCGCATGCGGGAGCTGGGCATCCATTCCCACATGGTGGTTCCGCTCCGCGCGCGCGGCGTGACCATGGGGGCGGCGACGCTGATGCGGTGGCGCAATCCCGAGTCCTTCCTCCCCGATGACCTGCTGCTCGTCGAAGAGCTCGCTGCCCGCGCCGCCGTCTGCATCGACAACGCACGCCGGTTCACCAGAGAGCACCACTCCGCGCTCATGCTGCAGCGCAGCCTGCTGCCGCACGACATGCCCGCGCACACGGCCGTGGAAGCCGCCTACCGCTATCTGCCCGCCGACACGGAGGCCGGGGTGGGCGGCGACTGGTGCGACGTGCTGCCTCTCGCGTGCGCCCGGGTGGGGCTGGTGGTCGGCGACGTCATCGGCCACGGCCTGCGTGCCGCGGCCACCATGGGCCGGCTTCGCACCGCCGTGCACACGCTGGCCGACCTGGATCTGCCGCCCGACGAACTGCTGGCCCACCTCGACGACCTGGTCCAGCGTCTGGCCGAGGAGGCCGAGACCGCGCACCCCTTCGCCGCGGAGGGGGTGGTCGGCGCCACCTGTCTGTACGGTGTCTACGACTCGGTCACGCGCCGTGCGACGTTCGCCAGCGCCGGGCACCCGCCACCCGCCCTCGCCCACCGGAACAAGCCGGTGGAGTTCTGCGACGTCCCGCCCGGCCCGCCGCTCGGTGTGGGGGGCATGCCCTTCGAGTCGGTGGAGGTGGACATCCCGGACGACTGCGTCCTGGCCCTGTACACCGACGGTCTGATCATGGCCTCCGAGCGCGATGCGGACATCGGTCTGGCGCGGCTGTGCTTCGCCCTCGCTCATCCGGAGCGCCCCCTGGAGGAGATCACCGGCACCATGGAGCGCATCCTGCTGCCCGATCATCCCGCCGACGACGTCGCCTTCCTGGTCGCCCGGCCCTGCCCCCTGCCTGCCGACCGCGTCGCCTCCTGGGAACTGGCCTTCGAACCGGAAGCGGCCGGGTACGCCCGGTCACTGGTCGGCGAGCGCCTCGCCCAGTGGCGGCTCGAGGATCTGTCCTTCTCCGCGGAACTGATCGTCAGCGAACTGGTCACCAACGCGATCCGCCATGCCCGCGGCCCCATCTCCCTGGACCTGATCCGCACCGAGAACCGCCTCATCTGCGCGGTCTCGGACAGCAGCAGCACCTCCCCCCACATGCGACGGGCGAGACTCGGCGAGGAAGGAGGCCGCGGCCTCTTCCTGGTGGCACAGTTCGCCGCGCGCTGGGGCACCCGCCACACCGCGAACGGAAAGATCATCTGGGCGGAAATGCCCGCCCCGGCGGCGGAGACGCTCCTCTGACGTGGACGTCGCCGGCCTGCGGACGGTGACCGAGCGCCCGTAGCCCGGCTTCGCGTCGAGCGGGACGTGCCGGCAGCCGTCTCATCGGCGTCTGTTCCCCTGCGCTACGGAAGCAGCCGCTGTTCCTTCGCCACCGCTACCGCGCCCGCCCTCGTGTCCACACCGAGTTTGTCGTAGATACGGCGGAGGTGGGTCTTGACGGTGGCCTCGCTGATGTAGAGGGCGCGGGCGATGGCGTGGTTGGGGAGGCCCTGGGAGAGGTGGGAGAGGATGTCGCGTTCGCGGGGAGTGAGGGAGGGGCGTGGGTTGCGCAGACGGGACATGACGCGGTCGGCGACCGGGGGTGAGAGGGCCGGGCGGCCCTGGGCGGCGGCGTGGATCGCCGTGAAGAGGTCCTCGGCGCGCTCGGCCTTCAGGAGATAGCCGGTGGCGCCCGCCTCGACGGCGCGGGTGACATCGGCGTCGGTGTCGTACGTCGTCAGGACCAGGACGTGCGGGGCGGACGGCGCGGCGCGCAGACGCCGGGTGGTCTCCACGCCGTCGATGCCTTCGCCGAGCTGCAGGTCCATCAGGACGACGTCCGGGTCGGTCTTGCGGGCGAGGGCGAGGGCCTCCTCGCCGCTGCCGGCCTCGCCGACGACCTCGATGTCCGGTGCGCTGTGCAGGAGGGCCAGCAGGCCGGCGCGTACGACGGCGTGGTCGTCGCAGACGAGGATGCGTACCGGTGGGCGTGCGGCCGTGTCGGGGGCGCGGGTCATCTTGGCTCCAGCGGGATCGCGGCCGACAGGGCCGTGCCCTCGCCCGGTGCCGACTCGATGGTGAGGGTGCCGCCCAGCTGGCGCAGGCGGGCGCGGATGGCGGGCAGGCCGTGGCCGCGGGAGTCCGCCGCGAGAGCGAACGGGGTCTGCGGGTCGAAGCCGTGGCCGTCGTCCGTGACGTCCAGGACGATCTGGTCGTCCAGGCAGGTCAGGGTGAGGGTGGCGGTCGTGGCCTCCGCGTGTTCCCGGACGTTGGCGAGGGCGCCCTGGGCGATGCGGAGCAGGGCCGACTCCACCGGGGCGGGCAGGGGGTCGGGCGGGCTGCCCTCGGTGTGGACGCGGACGGCGAGCGCGGGTGTCGTCTCTCGTTCGGCGACGGCGCGCAGTGCCTGGAGCAGGCCGCCGCCCTCGGCCAGGTCGGCGGGGGTGAGGTCGTGGACGAAGCGACGGGCCTCGGCGAGGCTGCGCTCGGCGATCGCCGCCGCCGTACGGACGTGGTCCCGGGCGGTGCCGGGCGCGGTGTCCCACAGCCGGTCGGCCGCCTGGAGCAGCATGCGCTGGCTGGACAGGCCCTGGGCGAGGGTGTCGTGGATCTCCCGGGCGAGCCGTTCGCGTTCGGCGAGGGTGCCCTCGCGGCGCTCGGTGGCGGCCAGCTCGCGCCGGGTGCGGACCAGGTCGTCGATCAGGGCGTCCCGGCGGGCCGCCTGGCGTTGCATGACGACGAAGACGGTGGTGGCCACGGCGGCCACCGCGGGCGGGGCCAGCAGCACGTTCGGGTCCGCCCAGCCGGCCAGGCGGAGCTGGGCGGCGACCGCGAGCGCCGTCAGCAGGGCGACGAGCGGGATCGCGGCGCGGGCCGGGAGCGTGCGCAGGCCGGTGTAGAAGAGCGGGACCGCGCACCAGGCAAAGCTCGGGGCCAGGACGACGAGCAGTGCCCAGGCCGCCACGACCAGGCCGAGCCAGGTCAGGCGGCGCGGGGCGGGCCGGGTGCCGAGGGCGGGTCCGAGGGCGTAGAGCACGGCCAGCAGCAGGGAGAGGGCGATCACCCCGGGCGTGTGGGGGCCGTCGGCGTGCCGGGCCAGATAGCGGGCGACGGACGCGGCCAGCAGCACGTAGAACGCCGTGTGCATGACGACGGTGAGGGCGCGGGTGGCGTCGCGCTCGGGTACGGCCACCGTCGGCACCTCCCTCGGCTCCGCGCTGAACTGGGCAAACACCCTCCATTGTGCCCAGGCCCGCAACGCGGGGGGTCATCCGATCGGATGACCCCCCGGGCATCCGGTCCGTCGACGGGACGCGGCCGGTTCCGGGCCGAGGATCGGTTCCGGGAGCCAGTGACGCTCCCCCCGGTTCTCCTGGAAGGTTCCCCAGCATGCCCAGCCGCAAGAACCCGTCCCGCCGTACCCGCGTCCTCGTGGGCGGCGCCGCCCTGGCCGTCCTCGGTGCCGGTGCCGCCGGCACGGTCGCCGCCAACGCCGCCGACTCCACGGACGCAGCTCCCGCCGCCCCCGCCGCAGCCCGCGGCGGCGAGCTGACCCAGAGCACGCACCTCACCCTGGAGGCCGCCACGAAGGCGGCGCGCGCCGCGGTGGAGGCGGCCGAGAAGGACGGCCGGCACGTGTCGGTGGCCGTCGTCGACCGCAACGGCAACACCCTGGTCACCCTGCGCGGCGACGGCGCCGGCCCGCAGTCGTACGCGTCCGCGGAGCGCAAGGCGTACACCGCGGTGTCCTGGAACGCGCCGACCTCCGAGCTGGCCGGGCGGCTGGCGCAGGCGCCGGCCCTGAAGGACATCCCGGGCACGCTGTTCCTCGCGGGCGGCACGCCGGTGACCGCCAAGGGCGCCCCGGTCGCGGGCATCGGCGTCGCCGGCGCACCGTCCGGCGACCTGGACGAGCGGTACGCGCAGGCGGGCGCGGCGGTGCTGGGTCGCTGACGGACCGGCATCCGGTCCCGCCGGGACAGCAGGACGTCCGGGTGCTCCCGGCTGGGCGCACCCGGACGTCCTGTTCGGCTTCAACCGGTCAGGCGAGGCCGTACCGGCCGGTCGGCGGGGTGGAAGCCGCCGGTCGGCTTCGTACCGGCCGGCCGGAAGAGGTCCGGCCGGCCGGTCCGCCCGGTGCCGGTCGGTCAGGCGAGGTCGAAGCGGTCCGCGTCCATGACCTTGTTCCACGCGGCGACGAAGTCCTTGACGAACTTCTCCTTCGCGTCGTCGCTGGCGTAGACCTCGGCGAGCGCGCGCAGCTCGGAGTTGGAGCCGAAGACCAGGTCGGCACGGCTGCCGGCCCACTTCACCTCGCCGGTCACGGCGTCGCGGCCCTCGAACGTGGTCTGGTCCTCGGAGACCGCCTTCCACGTCGTCCCCATGTCGAGCAGGTTGACGAAGAAGTCGTTGGTCAGGACGCCGGGCGTCGTGGTGAGGACGCCGAGCTGCGACTGCTGGTGGTTGGCGCCGAGGACGCGCAGACCGCCGACGAGCACCGTCATCTCGGGGGCGCTCAGGTCCAGCAGGTTCGCCTTGTCGAGCAGCAGGTACTCGGCCGGCAGGCGGTTGCCCTTGCCGAGGTAGTTGCGGAAGCCGTCCGCGGTCGGCTCCAGCGCCTCGAAGGACTCGACGTCGGTGTGCTCCTCGGTCGCGTCCACACGGCCCGGGGTGAAGGGCACCCGGATCTCGAAGCCGGCTTCCTTGGCGGCCTTCTCCACGGCGGCGGCACCGCCGAGGACGATCAGGTCGGCCAGGGAGACCTTCTTCGCGCCGGAGGAGGCGTTGAACTCCTGCTGGACGTTCTCCAGGGTGCGCAGCACCTGGGCCAGCTGGTCGGGGTCGTTGACCTCCCAGCCGCGCTGCGGGGCGAGGCGGATACGGGCGCCGTTGGCGCCGCCGCGCTTGTCGCTGGCGCGGAAGGTGGAGGCGGACGCCCACGCGGTGGTGACCAGCTGGGAGACGGACAGGCCCGATTCGAGCAGCTTGGTCTTCAGGGTGGCGATGTCGGCGTCGTCGATCAGCTCGCCCTCGCGCTCCGGCAGCGGGTCCTGCCACAGCAGGGTCTCCGCCGGGACCTCCGGGCCGAGGTACAGCGACTTCGGGCCCATGTCACGGTGGGTGAGCTTGTACCAGGCGCGGGCGAAGGCGTCCGCGAACTCCTCCGGGTTCTCGTAGAACCGGCGGGAGATCGGCTCGTAGATCGGGTCGAAGCGCAGCGAGAGGTCGGTGGTCAGCATGCGCGGACGGTGCTTCTTCGACGGGTCGTGCGCGTCCGGGATGATCTCCGGGGCGTTCTTCGCGACCCACTGGTGGGCGCCGGCCGGGCTCCGCTCCAGCTCGTACTCGTACTCGAAGAGGTTCTTGAAGAACCCGTTGCTCCACTGGGTCGGCGTGGCGGTCCAGGTGACCTCCAGGCCGGAGGTGATGGCGTCCCCGCCCTTGCCGGTGCCGTAGGTGCTCTTCCAGCCCAGGCCCTGCTCCTCCAGCGAGGCGGCCTCGGGGTCGGGGCCGACGTGGTCGGCCGGGCCCGCGCCGTGGGTCTTGCCGAAGGTGTGGCCGCCGGCGATCAGGGCGACGGTCTCCTCGTCGTTCATCGCCATGCGGCGGAACGTCTCACGGATGTCGCGGGCCGCGGCGATCGGGTCCGGGTTGCCGTTGGGGCCCTCCGGGTTGACGTAGATCAGACCCATCTGGACCGCGCCGAGCGGGTTCTCCAGCTCGCGGTCGCCGGTGTAGCGCCGGTCGTCCAGCCAGGTGGTCTCGGGGCCCCAGTAGACGTCCTCCTCGGCCTCCCAGACGTCCGCGCGGCCGCCGCCGAAACCGAAGGTCTTGAAGCCCATCGTCTCCAGGGCGACGTTGCCGGTGAGAACCAGCAGGTCGGCCCAGGAGATGCTCTGGCCGTACTTCTTCTTGACCGGCCACAGCAGACGGCGGGCCTTGTCGAGGTTGCCGTTGTCCGGCCAGCTGTTGAGCGGGGCGAAGCGCTGCTGGCCGGCGCCGGCGCCGCCGCGGCCGTCACTGATGCGGTAGGTGCCCGCGCTGTGCCAGGCCATACGGATCATCAGGGGGCCGTAGTTGCCGAAGTCGGCGGGCCACCAGTCCTGCGACGTGGTCAGCACCTCGGCGATGTCCCGCTTCACGGCCGCGAGGTCGAGGGCCTTGAAGGCCTCCGCGTAGTCGAAGTCCTCATCGAGGGGGTTGGCCACGGCCGGGTTCTTGGCGAGGATCTTCAGGTTGAGCCGCTCCGGCCACCACTGGCGGTTGCCGCCACCCTGGGTCGGGTGCAGGGCCCGGTCGTGCGCGACGGGGCAGCCGCCGCTCCCCTCCTCCGACTTCGCGTCTGTGACGATCGCGTCGTGGTTCTCAGTCATGGCAATCCTTCCGAACTGTGCGGAACTCGGTGCTCAGGAACTGCGGCCGGTGGAACACTCGGGGCACAGGCCCCAGTACACGACCTCGGCCTCGTCGATGGCGAAACCGTGGTCGTCGGCGGCGGTCAGGCAGGGCGCGTCGCCGACGGCACAGTCGACGTCGGCGACGGCACCGCAGGACCGGCACACGATGTGGTGGTGGTTGTCCCCCACGCGCCCCTCGTACCGGGCCGGGTGGCCGGCCGGTTCGATACGGCGTACGAGGCCCGCCGCGGTCAGCGCGTGAAGGGCCTCGTAGACGGCTTGCAGGGAGATATGGCCTACGCGATCGCGGACTCCGGAGGCGATCGCCTCGACGCCGAGGTGGTCGCCGTCCCGGACGGTCTCCAGCAGCGCGACGCGGGCGGCCGTCACGCGCAGGCCGGCACCGCGCAGCTCCTCGGCGGTGGTCGGGGTCGGGGAGGCGGTCATGCGGCCGAACCTACCCTCATAAACACGAGGGGTTCAAGAAAACTAACCATGCAATTTTGGCCGTGTCGTGTCACCCGGCGTCCACCTCCGGGCCGTTACGGCATCCGCCCGAAAATGCCCCCGCTTTTGCAGCCGCACGTTTCCGGCCGAACCCGCCCGGCCCGCCCGGCCCGGTGGCCGCTGGTGGTCCGGCGGGCGGTCGGAGACCGAGTCCTGCCCCTGCCCGCACCATGGTGCCCCGGACCGGGGCCGGGCGCGCGGCGAACCGGCCTCGCCCGCCCCCGCTCCCCCAACCTCCCCTCGATGGCCCCCTTTCGGCGCCTGCCTACCCGCGGCCGCCCTCCCCGCGGGCCGCCCGGTACCGGTGGGCCAGGGCGTGGAACGCCTGCTTCGGCTCCCAGTGCCAGTCGGAGTGCGGGTCGTCGGGGCGGTCCTTGACGGTCCTGGTGATGGCGTAGCTCGCCATGTCGAGGTCGTGGCGGGGGTCGTCGGGGCGGTGCGGGGCGTCGGGGGTCACGAACTCGAAGGCCATCGCCGCGTACAGGTCCATCGAGGAGAACACGTCGAGCAGCTGCGTGAGGTACGCCGCCTGGGTGCGCTCGCTGCGGACCAGGTCGCCCTTGATCTCCTCGGGCTTCTTGTCGTGGTCCACGACGTCCCAGCCCATGCCGCCGGCCTCGGGCGCCCCGACGTAGGCGCAGGTGCCGAACTCGGTGACGGCCAGCGGCTTCCCCCAGCGCAGATGGCGGCCCAACTCCCGTACGTGGTCGGCCCTGCGGGGGTAGTACGCGTAGTAGTCGATGCCCACGATGTCGAACAGCCGCCAGTCGACCCGGTCGTCCTGGGCGGCGGCGTAACTGAGCCGACCGTGGAAGACGGACCTGCCGACCGCGGCGGCCTTCGCCGTGAAGCTGTCCAGCCGGCGCTGCATCGCGACGGGGTCCACCCGGCCGTCGAGCAGGTTCCGGATGCGTTCGAGGGCGGTGGCGCCGGGCACGATCCCCGGCACGAACAGCCAGAACTCACAGCCGACGCTGAGGTCCACGGCCGCTCCCTGCCGGCGCAGCCGCTCCGCGAACCGGCCGGTCTCGGCGAGGTGTTCCAGGATGTCCCGCTCAGGGACGTCACCGAGGGTCGGCTGGAGCCAGACGCGCAGCCCCCGCTCGGCCGCCTCGGCGGCGGTGGCCGTGAGACGTGCCACCCCGTCCCCCGTCACGTCCACGGTGTCGGCGTACAGCTCGTCGCGGATGACCCGGATGTCCTCCCGCATCCGGGTCACGCTGAAGGCGGTGCCCGGCGTCTCCCCCTGACCCACGGTGTACACGACCCCGTGGTGGCGCAGTCCGCGCCGCGCGGCCCGGGCCGGTCCCGACGGCAGCACGGCCGCGGCGAGCCCCGCGGACGCCATACCGGCCAGGAACTGGGCGCGCCTGATCCCCTTGGGTGCTTTGTCTCCCCTGCTCTTCTGCATACGGCCACCCTGCCGGGCCCGGCCCTCCCGGCGCCGTCCGCCGACGGTCTACGGATGGGGGCCGACGGTCTAGGGGGCGGGGTCGACGGTCTAGAGGTTGCGGAACGACGGTCCAGGGGTTCGGGGCCGACGGTCCAGAGGTTCCGGGACGACGGCCCACGGGATCCGGGACGACGGCCCGCGGGATCCGGGGCGACGCGCCAGGGGTCGGGGGCGAAGGGCGGTGATCCGGTCCCGAAAGTCGCGGTGCGCCTGAGGGCCGGTCTTGTGGTCCGGTCTTGTGGTCCGGTCTTGTGGACCGCGCACATGAGGAGAAAGGGCACGGACCGGGTCGGGGATGAGAAACTCGGACTCTGTCGTCAAGAGGCCGTCGAGAGGGACGCCGGTGGATCTGGACGCCGTCGCCGACGAGCTGTACGGACTACGGCCGGAGGAGTTCGTGGCCGCCCGTGACCGCCGTGCCCTGGACGCCCGCAAGGCCGGTGACGAGGCCCTCGCCAAGGAGATCGGCGCGTTGCGGCGGCCGAGCCTCGCCGCCTGGGTCAGCAACCTGCTGGTACGCCGGCAACGGCAGGAGGTCGAGCCGCTCCTGGAACTCGGCGAGGAGCTGCGCCGGGCGCACCGCGAGCTGGATGGCGGCCGGCTGCGCGGGCTGGCCCGCCGGCAGAGCGAGGTGATCGGCTCCCTCGGGCGGCAGGCACGGCTGCTGGCCGCGGAGGCCGGGCGTCCGGTGGGCGACGGGGTCCAGCGGGAGGTCGAGGAGACGCTGCACGCCGTACTCGCCGACCCGGAGGCCGGTCGTACCTGGGCCGAAGGGCGGTTGGTCAAGCCGCTCAGCGCCACGTTCGGTTTCCCCCAGGCCGACGAGAGCGTCCTCGCGCACCGCCCCGCTCCCCCGGCGACGACCGGAACCGCACGGCGCGGCGAGGGCGGGAAGAGCAGCGCGCGCGACGGGAAGAGCGACACGCGAGAGGCGAAGCGACCGCGCGGCAAGACCGAGGACGGCAAGGGCGGCAGGGACCGCGAGGGTGGCGAGGACGAACTCGCACGGCGCCGCCGCCTCAACGAGGCCCGCAAGGCCGTCCGCGACGCCGAACGCGACCTCCACGCCCGCGAGACGGAGGCCGAGGCCGCCGAACGGGCGGTGGAGGAGGCCCGCGCCCGGTTGACCGACGCCGAGGGGCGGATCCGGGAGCTGCGGGAACGGCTGGGGCGCGCCGAGGAGGAACAGCGGCGGGCCCGCGAGGAGGAGCGGAATGCGCGGGAACGGGCGCGCGAGGCCGCCCGCGCCGTCGGAGGGGCCCGCCGCCGGGCCGCAGCGGCCACCGCCGAGGCGGAACGGCTGGGCGCCGACGCGGGGACCCGCTCCCACCGACGTAGTACGGGGGATCCCCGGTGACACGGCACCCCGACCCGGGAACCCGCTGACGCGGGTGCCGGACCCGCGATACCGATGACGCGGATCGCAGGCACGGGATCGCCCCAGAACCCCGGTCCCGGTGGCGCGGCTTCCGGGCACGGGATCGCCCCGGAACCCCGCTCCCCGGTGACGTGGCCTCCGGGCCCGGAAGTCCGGTGACGTACGCGCGTCCCCGGCGGTGCGGCCGCGCGCCCCGCCACGAGCACGCGGCCCCGGTGCCGTAGGCGCGAACCGCCGCCGGGCCCCCGGTCCGGTCAGGCCCGGATCACCGGTGCCTGGAGTTCCGTCACCCAGTCGTCACGGTTCTCGGGGCACTCCAGGTTGATCTCGCGGGGGTACCCGGTCGACCGGTAGCCGTTGGCGTCGATCCAGTGGGCCAGAGCCTGGGCGGTGGGCACGACGGCGTCCATCGAGCCGCGGTGGACGATGGTCGCCGCCTGGTCGAGGGCCGGCAGGTCGTGGACGCGGAAGGCGCCGTCCTGGAGCGGGGCGGAGACCTGGACGGCGGCGTGGACGCTGATCCTGCCGCCGCCCTCCGGGGCGTCCTCGTAGTAGGCGACGCCGGGACCGGTGGGCGTGATGCCCGCCGCGTCCAGGTGGCGGAAGAGCTGGTCGTAGAGCGGCGTGATGACCGGGCCGATCTCCTCGGGGTCGAAGCCGGCGGCGGTCGCGGTCAGCTCGGCCACCCGGAGGGTGCCGACGTTCTTGATGACGACGTCGTTCGTGGGCATGCGCCCCTCGCTCTCGATCGCTCGGAGCCTCGCCTCGACCTGGACCAGCCGTGCTTCCGCGGCGGCCACGGCCGTCTCCAGCTCGGCGCGCCGCAGCCGCAGCATGCCGCGCAGCTCCTCGGCGCCGACCTTCTCGTCCACGATGTCGCCCACCTGCTGGAGGGTGAATCCGAGGTCCTTCAGCGCGATGATCCGGTTGAGGCGGGCGAGTTGGGCGGCGGTGTAGTGGCGATAGCCGCTGACGGGGTCGACGTGGGCCGGGCGCAGCAGTCCGGTGGCGTCGTAGTGACGCAGCATCCGGACCGAGACGCGGCCGTGCCGGGCGAAGTCTCCGATGGTGAACATGATGTCTCCGAGTGGACCGCCTGACACGGTGTGAGGGTCAAGAAACTACTCGACGGGCGACGGACCGCGAAAGCGGCAGCCGGGCCCCCGGCCTGGTCGGCGTCCGGGTTCGGTACCCGCCGCCATGAGGCTCGGGCTCACCTCACCGGGGGCTGCGCGACCTCAGAGCGTTTTGACCGTGCCACCGTCGATGACGTAGTCGGCACCGGTGATGTTGCCGGCGACGTCGGAGAGGAGGAACGCGACCAGGGCCGCCACTTCTTCGGGTTCGGTGATCCGGCCGGTGGTGATGGCGAAGGCTTCCGGGATCTGCTGGAGGAACGCGGTGTGCTCCGCGCCGGCTCCGGCCGCCACACGACCGGGCGCGCGCCCGCGGGCCGGGCGCTCTACGGTGAGCGGACACAGCGAAGCGTTCGGAGCCGGCGGCCGATCGGCGAGAGTCCCGGACAGGAGGCGCGGCCATGGCGAGACCGATCTGGACCGGTGTGCTGACCTTCGGGCTGGTCACCCTGCCCGTGGGGCTGTACACCGCCACCCAGGACCACACCGTGCACTTCCACCAGCTCCAGCGCGGTACCTCCGACCGGATCCGCAACAAGCGGGTCAACGAGCGCACCGGCAAGGAGGTGGACACCGACCGGATCGTCAAGGGCTACGAGGTCGACGAGGGCGAGTACGTCGTCGTGGAGCCGGAGGAGCTGGAGGAGATCGCGCCGGGGCGGTCGAAGGTGATCGACCTGGCCGGGTTCGTGGACCTCCGCCGGGTGGAGCCGGTCTACTTCGACCGCACGTACTACGTCGGCCCGCGCGGCAAGGAGTACGTGCAGGTCTACGAGCTGATGCGGGCGGCGCTGGACCGTTCGGACAAGGCCGGCATCGCCACGCTCACCATGCGCGGCAAGGAGTACCTGACCGCGCTGCGCGCCCAGCCGGACGTCCTGGTGCTGCACACCCTGCACTGGGCCGACGAGGTGCGCGACCCCGCCGACGTGGTGCCCGGACTCCCGGACCGGCGCACCAGCGGCGACAGCAAGGAGCTGCGGACGGCCGAGCAGCTGATCGACGCCCTCACCATCGACTGGGACCCCGCGGACTACCGCGACACCTACGAGGAACGGGTCAAGGAACTCGTCGCGGCGAAGGCCAAGGGCGAGGAGGTCGTCGGCGAGGCGGAGCCGCCGGAGGCGACCAACGTCATCGACCTGATGGAGGCGCTCAGCCGCAGCGTCGAGCAGAGCCGCTCCCGGAACCGCGAGGGCGGCGGCACGCACCGGGCCGCGGAGGGGAGCAGCCGGGCCGCCGACCGGGAACAGCCCACGAAACGGAGCAGCCAGGCCACCGACCGGAAACAGCCCACGAAACGGAGCAGCCAGGCCACCGACCGGAAACGGCCCGCCCCTCGGAAACAGACCACCAGCCGGAAACAGTCCTCCGCCCGGAAACAGACCCCCGACCGCGAGCGCACCGCTCGCCCGGAGCGGAGGCAGCCGGCCGAGGACCTGGCCGCCCTGTCGAAGGCGGAGCTGTACGAGCGGGCGAGCGCCGCCGGCGTGCCGGGCCGCTCGAAGATGACCCGGGAGCAGTTGGCCGAGGCGCTGGGCCGACAGGGCACCGCGGCCTGACGGCTGCTCAGGCGGCCGGTCCGCGCGAGTCCTGGACCTGCTCGGGCCGGCGATCTACTCGGGCTGTCGGCCTGCTCGGACCGGCGGTCCCCCCAGACCGCCCATCCGGCCAGGCCGCCCAGGCCGCCCAACCGCCCAGGCCGCCCATCCGCCCATCCGCCCAGGCCGTCCGTCCCCCAGGCCGTCCGACCACCCAAGCCGGCCGTCCGCTCAGGCCGCCCCTCCCGCTCGCGCCGACGGCGGCCCCGTGGTGCCCCGGACCGCCGGCCTGACGTCCAACTCCGCTTGCCGGCGGTCCGGTGCCGGGCCCTCCAGGCGCTGGAAGGCACGGCCTGTGTGTTCACCCGGGCGGAGCGGGCCCGGCAGCCCTCGGTGTTCATGCCGGAGCGGATCCCGAAGGGGCCGTCACCGCGGCGAGCCTCGCTCACTCGTGCGGGTGCACCCCGTCCCGCCGTCCGTGGCATCCACGGCGGCCCGTCGTTCGGCAGCAGTGTGATGTTTGCCATGCGGCGTGATGGACGGGGGGTGAACGGGCAACGTTCCCCTTCATGCCCCACGCGAACCCCCTGCGGCAGGTGATGTGATGACCACGGCGACGACCCGGGCGCTCCGGACGCCGCCCGCCCGGACCGGCGCGGCGACCGCCGGGTCTCCCGCACCGGCCGTCCCGCCCTCGCTGCCGTCCCTCACCGGGCTGCGCTGGATGGCGGCGCTGCTGGTGTTCGGACTGCACGTGCACAACTTCGGCTGGTTCGGCGGCACCGGTGGCCGCCTCGTGTCCTGGGCCTTCGGCGCCGGCGCCACCGGAGTGTCGTTCTTCTTCGTCCTGTCCGGGTTCGTCCTGACCTGGTCCGCGCGGCCCCGGGACCGCGCGACGGCCTTCTGGCGGCGGCGCGTCGCCCGGATCTACCCGGTCCACCTGGCCACCCTCGCCGTCGCCCTCCTCATGGCCTGCACGCTGGCGCACCAGCCACGGCCGACGGCGAAGCAGGCACTGGCGAACGCGCTTCTGTTGCACTCCTGGTGGCAGCCGTGGTGGCAGACGCTGAACCCGGTGAGCTGGTCCCTGGCCTGCGAGGCCTTCTTCTACGCCGCCTTCCCGCTGCTCTTCCTGCTGCTGCGCCGGCTCGGTGCGCGCGGCTCGGCCGCGCTGGGCGGCCTCTCGGTGGCCGCGGTCCTGGTGCTGGCCTGGGCGGACGCCCACCACTGGTGGACCCACTCCATCTACTCCTTCCCGGCCGCCCGGCTGCCCGAGTTCGTGCTCGGCGCGGTCACCGCGCGGCTGGTGCTGCTCGGTCGCTGGCGCGGCCCCGGCCTGGAGGGCTCGCTCGCCCTGGCCGTCATCGGCTACTTCCTGGTCCCGCAGGTCACACCCGGCTACTCGGCCACCGTGTGCACCCTCGCCGGCTTCGCCCTGCTCATCCCCGCCGCCGCGGTCGCCGACCTGCACGGTCTGCCCTCCCTGTGGCGGCACCGGCGGATGGTGCGGCTCGGGGAGCTGTCGTTCGCCTTCTACATGATCCACCTGCTGGTGCTGTGCGCCGCGACCGAGCTGCTGGGCAGGAAGCCGCACTTCGGCGCCCTGGCGGGGCTGGCCGTCACCGCGGCCGCGTTCGCCGTCTCCCTCGGCCTGTCCTGGGCGCTGTACGAGGGGGTGGAGCGCCCGGCACGGCGTCTGCTGCTGCGCCGCCGCCGGCCCCCGCACGACCCGGACCCGGTGCCGGCCCGCCGGGAGGTCCCGGCCGCGGCGCGCGACTGACCCCGTCACCACGCCGGGCGCACGCCGGGAAGGGTGTCCGCCCGGCCCGGTGACCGGCCGCGTCACCCGGTGCGGACGCGGCCGGTCGCACGCGCGGGTGACGTGCGCAACAGCGAGGAGAGTCCCGCGGCTTTCGGGGTAGGCGGGTCCCGACACCGGCCCGGCGGCGCGCGCCGTCCGCCGCTCGGTGCACAGTGCTTCCGACCTGGGGGGAATTGCGTGAAAGCGGTGCCGAGAACCGCGTTTGGACGGCCGGGACGGGCCAGCTACGGTGGGCGGCCGGCAGTGATCGGCCACGGGGAGCCGGCCGACCGGCGGACCCGGCTGTGCGAGAGGAGAGGATGAGAGTGTCCGAACAGGACGCGGCCGGATCGGCACCGCAGATCGTCGGTTCCTTCCTGGAGCAACGCAAGGAGCAGATCGCCCAGCGCTGGGCCGACGCCCCCTTGTTCCGCTCGGTCTTCACCGTCTCCCGCGACGAGGCGGTCGAGGCGTGCAAGGCGGTGGTCGAGGCGCTGTCCGAGGTGGCGGTCAGCGGACGGCTGGAGGACGTGCGGGCGCCCGGCTTCGGCACCGTGCGCGAGCAGCTGGGGCGGATGTCCGCGACCCGGGCCCGGACCGGATCCACCCCGGCCCAGATCGCCGAGGAGGTGGCCGGGCTGCGTGCCCCCGCGGTCGAGCTGCTGCGCGAGGAGTTCGCCGATCCCGCCACCCCGCAGGCCCACGAGTGCGTCCTGGCGCTGACCCTGCTGCTGGGCACGCTGCGCCTGGTGGTGATGGAGACGGCGCTGGACGCCAACGCCGAGCTGATCGAACGGCAGCGCCAGCAGCTCCTCGAAGTGGCCACCCCGGTGATCAAGCTGTGGGAGGGCACGGTCGCCGTCCCGCTGATCGGGACCCTGGACAGCGCGCGCAGCCAGGTGGTGATGGAGTCGCTGCTGGAGGCCATCGTCGACCAGCGGGCCCGGTACGCGATCCTGGACATCACCGGGGTGCCGACGGTGGACTCGCTCGTCGCCCAGCACCTCATGAAGACGGTGGCCGCGGCGCGCCTGATGGGTGCCGAGTGCATCGTCTCCGGGATCCGCCCGGCCATCGCGCAGACCATCGTGCAGCTCGGCATCGACCTGGGCTCGGTGCTCACCCGTGCCTCGCTGTCCGACGCGCTGGCCTACGCGCTGGGCAAGCAGGGCATCGAGGTGTCCCGTGCGGACGCGGGTGCGAGCGCGCGGTGAACCAGCCCACTCCCGGTCAGCCGGCGGTCCCGGTGCTCGCCCTGGGCGACGTCCTGCTGGTCTCCCTGCAGGGCGAGTTGCACGACGGCATGGCCGAGCAGCTGCAGCACGACATCACCAGCCGGGTCGCCACCAGCGGGGTGACCGGTGTGGTGATCGACATCTCCGGGGTGGAGATCGTCGACTCGTTCCTCGGCCGGGTCCTCGCGGAGATCGCCTCCACGGCCCGGCTGCTGGCGGCCCGTACGGTCCTGGCCGGGATGCGGCCGGCCGTGGCGATCACCCTGGTCGAGCTGGGGCTCACCCTGCCCGGCCTGGTCACCGCCCTGGACGTGGACCGTGCCATGGAACTGCTGTCCCGGGGAGGGAGCTGATGCAGCAGTCCGGCCAGGCGTCCGCGACGAGCCTGCCCATCGGCTCGGACGCGGATCTGGCCTGGGTCCGGCAGCAGGTGCGGCAGTGCGCGGCGCAGCTCGGTTTCGGTCTGGTGCAGCAGACGAAACTGGTCACGGCGGCGAGCGAGCTGGCCCGCAACACGCTGGTGCACGGCGGCGGCGGACGGGCGGAGATCACGCCGCTGGACAACGGACGCACCCGGGGACTGCGGATGTGCTTCATCGACAGCGGTCCGGGCATCCGTGACCTGGAGCTGGCCATGACCGACGGGTACACCACCGGCGGCGGCCTCGGACTGGGGCTGAGCGGAGCGAAACGGCTGGTGCACGAGTTCAGCGTCGACACCGAGCCCGGCCGGGGGACGACCGTCACGGCCGTCGCCTGGGTGGCCCAGGTGCCCGCCTCGCGTCCGGGGGTGAGATGAGCCGGGTGTGGGAGGTCCCGGTGCACGACTCCACCCGGGTCCGGGACGCCCGGATCGCGGCCCGTGAGGCGTGCGCGGAGGCGGAGCTGGTCCCCGCGCGCTCGGCGGCCGCCGAGCTGGTCGCCACCGAGCTGGCCACCAACCTGCTCCGGCACGCGGGCGGGGGCCACATGGTGGTGAACCTCGTCGATCCGCCGACGGGCGGGGCGGGCACCTCGGTGCAGCTGTTCTCGCTCGACCACGGGCCGGGCATCGCCGACGTAGACGCCGCGCTGCGGGACGGCTGGTCCACCGCCGAGGGCTCGCTCGGCGCGGGCCTGGGCAGCTGTCGGCGCAGCGCCAGCGACTTCCACCTGTACAGCCTGCCGGGACGGGGGACGGTGGCGGCGGCCCGGATCGACCCGGAGGCCGGCAGGCGCGGCACTCGCGTGGCACCGGTGCCCGTGGGCGGGATCACGGTCGCCCTCGGGCGGGCCGAGGAGTGCGGTGACGCCTGGGGCTGGGTGCGGTCCGGGAGGCTGCTGACGCTGCTGCTCGCGGACGGGCTCGGGCACGGTCCGAAGGCCGCGCACGCCTCCTCCGCCGCGGTGGCCGAACTGCGCCGCTGCGCCGATCTGCCGCCGCCGGACATCCTGCGCCGGCTGCACGCGGTGCTGCGGCCGACCCGGGGCGCGGCGGTCGTCGTGGCCCAGGCGGACACCGAGCGGGGAGAACTCTGCTTCGCGGGGGTCGGCAACGTGGGCGCCCGGGTGCGCACCGGGGACTCCTGGACGTCCCTCGTCTCCCACCCGGGGATCGTCGGGGCGTACTTCCCGGCGCACGTTCCGGTGCGCCGGGTACCGTGGCGCGGGGACAGCCTGCTCGTCGTGCACAGCGACGGACTGCCCAGCCGCTGGAGGCCGCCGGAGGATCCCCGGCTGCTCGGCCAGGACCCCTCGGTGGTGGCCGCGGCGATCCTGCGCGACGCCGGCAGCCCCGCCCGCCCCACACGCGACGACACCAGCGTGGCCGTACTGGCCCCCGACCGCCGGACCAGCGCCCATGACAGCCGCCTCTGAGAAATGGACCATCGCCTCCGCTGCCGACGCGGCCCGTGCCCGCGCTCTGCTGGCGCGGATGCTGGCGGACGCCGGGGTGCCCGCGTTCGACCGTGCCCGCTTCCTGGCCGGGCTCGGTGCCCGGCTGCGCCGTGGCCTCGGTGCGGGCGGCGCGGACCTGGCCGTGACCGCCGGCCCGGGCGGGCGGCTGCGGGTCGCCCTGGGCGGGCCGGAACCCTGGGAGGACACGCTCGTCTGCCCCCTGCCCGTGACCGTGCCGCCGCCCGGCCCGGGCGGCGCCCCGCTCGCCGAGGCGCTGCTGGACGCCGACGCGGACGCCGAGACCCTGCTGGCGCGCCTGACGGAGACGGAGGAGCTTCTCCGTTTCCACCGGGAGGAGTTGCACCAGACGAACCAGGGCGTGCTGGCGCTGCACGCCGAACTGGAAGCGGCGGCGCGCGCACAGCGGGACCTCCTCGACGCCGAGCGGGCGGCGCGCGCGGAGGCGGAGAACGCCCGCCGTCTGCTGACCTTCCTGGCCAACGCGAGCGCGGCGCTGAACGCCTCCCTCGACCACGAGGACATCCTGCGCCGGCTGCCCGAGCTGCTGGTCCCGGAGTACGCGCGGCACGTTGACCTCTGGCTCGTGGACGACGAGCGGACCCCGCCGGGCGAACGGGCGGCGGCCACGGTGACTGCGGCGCGCACCGGCCGCCCCCAGCACGCGGGGCCCCACCCCGGTGAGCTGCCGGGCGTGGACGACCTGCCGGCCTCCGCGCTCTCCCCGGACCGGCCGCTGCTGTGCCTGCCGCTCGGCGCGCGCACCGTGCAGGGCGTGCTCACGCTGGCCGCGCCCGGCGACCGCTTCGACCCGGACACCACCGTCATGCTGCTGGAGCTGGCCCGGCGGGCGGGCATCGCCCTGGACAACGCCCGCCAGTACGAGCAGCACCGGGACGTCGCCGAGGCCCTGCAGCGCGCCCAGCTCACCGAGCTGCCCGCCACCCGGGGCCTGGACCTGGCCGCCCGCTATCTGCCGGCGACGCACGGACTGAACATCGGCGGCGACTGGTACGACGCTTTTCCGCAGCCGGACGGCAGTGTGCTGGCGGTGATAGGGGACGTCACGGGGCACGGGCTGCGCGCGGCCGTCATCATGGGCCAGCTGCGCACCGCGCTGCGCGCCTACGCCGTCGAGGGCAACGGCCCGGCGCGGATCCTCACCCTGCTGCACCGGATGCTCCGCCACCAGCAGCCGGAGCTGTACGCGACCTGCGCGATCGCCCGGTTCACGCCCGGCGAGCCGAAGGTGGTGTGGGCCGCCGCCGGCCATCCGCCGGCCCTCGTGCGCGGTCCCGGCGGCGAGGTGCGGGTGCTGGAGACCCGGCCGGGGATCATGCTGGGCGTTCCGGTGCCGTTCATCTACGAGGAGCACACCGTGGAGCTGCCGGCGGGGTCCACGCTCGCGCTGTACACGGACGGTCTGGTGGAGCGGCGGTCCGCCGGGATCGACGCGGGCATCGACCGGCTGGCGCAGGCCATGGGGGCGCTCGGTGCGGCGGATCTGGTGGATCTGGACGCGGCGGCCGACGCGCTGCTCAAGCCGATGCTGCACGACTCCGAGCACGACGACGACATCTGCCTGTTGCTGTGCCGCACCACGCTGGACTGAACCGCGTGGGCCGGCCCCCGTGGCGGGGGCCGGCGGTGCCGTGGGGCGTGCGTGCCGTCAGGCGGCGGACGGGAAGCGTTCCCAGACACGGTGGGCGCCGAGCAGCCGGGTGAGCTGCTGCAGCACGGCGGTGGCGGAGTCGTCGGCGATCACGCCGGGGGCGTCGAGCGGGATGCCGACCGCCTCCAGCGCGCTCTCCCCGCCCTTGGCGGCGCCGATGGCCTTCCCGTGCCGGTACGCCTCCGCCAGCAGCAGCCCGACCCGCGGGTCGGGGGTGGCCTGGTGGGTGCTGGGCTGGCCGGCCTTGGCGTCCCGGGCGCCGTAGGCGTCGCTTCCCACGCCGGGGGTGCCGGCCACCAGGAGGGCGTCGAACTCCACGGAGCGTGCGGTGGCGTAGGTCCGCTGGACGGTCAGGGCGTCCGCGCCGTCGCCGACGGTGCCGCCCGCCGGGGCGACGACCAGCGGGACCATGCCGCCGTCCAGCACGGCCTGGCGTACGGCCCGTACGCCGTCGAGGTCGCCGTCGGGGCCGGTGATGATGCCGATGATCCTGCCGTCGGTGGGCCAGGTCTGCCCGAGCTGGGAGAGGGCGGGGCTGGGCGCGACGTCGGCCAGTGGCACCGTGGGCGCGGGTGCGGGCAGGCCGAGGCCGGCGGCGACGCCCTCGCACAGCTCCGGGTCGATGTTGGCCAGGACCTGCAACGCCCGCTCACGGATGGCCTGTTCGTAGCACTTGCCGAGTTCGAAGGTGTAGGCGCCGATGATGTGCTCGCGTTCGGGCGCGCTCATGCTGAGCCAGAACCGGCGCGGTTGGCTGAAGTGGTCGTCGAAGGACTCGGGTGCCTCGCGCACCTTGGACGCCTCCGGGATCCGTACGGGTGTCTCGACGTACGCGCCGTCGGCTTGCGCGCCGGGGGTGAACGGGCAGCCGCCGTCGAGGGAGTTGGGGCGGTAGGGGGCCGTTCCCCGGTGGACGGCGGTCTGGTGCATGCCGTCGCGCAGCATGTCGTTGACGGGGGCGTGCGGCCGGTTGATGGGCAGCTGCGGGAAGTTGGGGCCGCCGAGCCGGGTGATCTGGGTGTCCAGGTAGGAGAAGAGCCGGCCGGCGAGCAGCGGGTCGTCGGTGATGTCGATGCCCGGGACGAGGTGGCCGACGTGGAAGGCGACCTGTTCGGTCTCGGCGAAGAAGTTCGACGGGTTGCGGTCGAGGGTGAGCAGCCCGATCGGCTGCACGGGGGCCAGTTCCTCGGGGACGATGTTCGTCGGGTCCAGCAGGTCGATGCCCTCGAAGGTCTGGTCGGGGGTGTCGGGGAAGGTCTGGATGCCGAACTCCCACTGGGGGTAGGCGCCCGCCTCGATGGCGTCGGCGAGGTCCCGGCGGTGGAAGTCCGGGTCGACGCCGTTGATGATCTGCGCCTCCTCCCACACCAGCGAGTGCACGCCCAGCTTGGGCTTCCAGTGGAACTTCACCAGGGTCGTCTCACCGGCCGCGTTGACCAGCCGGAAGGTGTGGACGCCGAAGCCCTCCATCGTGCGGTACGAGCGCGGGATGCCCCGGTCGGACATGTTCCACAGGGTGTGGTGGGTGGCCTCGGTGTGCAGGGTGACGAAGTCCCAGAAGGTGTCGTGGGCGCTCTGGGCCTGGGGGATCTCCCGGTCCGGGTGCGGCTTGCCGGCGTGGATGACGTCCGGGAACTTGATGGCGTCCTGGATGAAGAAGACCGGGATGTTGTTGCCGACCAGGTCGAAGACGCCCTCGCTGGTGTAGAACTTCGTCGCGAAGCCCCGGGTGTCGCGGACGGTGTCGGAGGAGCCCCGGGAGCCGAGCACGGTGGAGAAGCGGACGAACACCGGTGTCTCGATGTCCTCGGCGAGGAACGCCGCCTTGGTCACGTTGGCGGCGGTGCCGTAGCTGCGGAACACACCGTGCGCGCCGGCGCCGCGGGCGTGGACCACGCGCTCCGGGATGCGCTCGTGGTCGAAGTGCATGACCTTCTCGCGCAGGTGGTGGTCCTGCAGGAGCACCGGTCCGCGGGGGCCCGCCTTGAGGGAGTGGTCGGTGTCGTACAGCCGGGTGCCCTGGGCGTTGGTCAGGTAGCTGCCGCTCTGCGCCATCCGGGCCTGGTCGGCGCCGGTCGGCTGCCCGGTGGGCGAGACGGTGTCCGGGCCGGTCTGGTCGGGCTTGGGGGGCAGCGGCTCGCGAGGCCGGGTCGGTTCGGCGACCGGCGGCGACTCGGCTCCGGGCTTGCCGGGGATGCCGTCCTCGGGGCCCGCGGGCCCGCCCTGGAGGGCGTCCGCCACCTTGTCCGCCGCTCGCTTCAGGGGGTTCGTCTCGCTCATCAGTACCTGTTCCTTCGCTGGTCACGCCGGGGGCATGCGGCCGACACCGGGATATACCGGGTGGAATTCGAACGAAAGGGGGTGCCATCGGCACTCGTACCGAGGTCCCCGGGCCGGGGCGTCCGAAACCGGGAATCACGGCGATTTCCGGTCGGGGTGAAGTCGGGCCGTCTCCTGTCGAGTTGCCGGGGCAGGAGGCCCGCCGGACGCGCTGGTCCGGACCCGGGGACCACCGGCAGGGCCAAGTGCCCCCTGCCGACGACGTGTTCAGCAGCAGGGCCGGCTTCTTGACCCGGGGCAGGCAGGCAACCGGCCGCCCGCACACGCCACCTTAGGCGGTGGCGGCGGCCGGCGCAGTCCGGGCGCGGCCGGGCGCGTGGAGCCGGGCCGGACGGTCAGGGGCGTGCCGTCACCCGCACGGTCTCCAGGGCCGGGTCCGCCGCGCCCGCGATGAGGAAGCCGTGGGCGACACCGCTGCGCAGGTAGTCGAGGGCCTCCGCGGTGATCACCTCGCCGGGTGCGACGACCGGCACGCCCGGCGGATAGGGGCAGATCACCTCGGCGGCGACACGGCCCGCTCGGCGGGTACCTGCTCGGCCGGTCCGAAGAAGGCGTCGCGGGGCAGGACGGCCTGTTCGAGTTCGAGGACGTGGGGTTCGGGCAGGTGGACGGGGGGCTGCCGCTCGATGGTGTCCGCCCGCTCGACCAGCGTGCGCACGGATTCCAGCAGCAGTTTCTCGGTCTCGTCGTCGGCGTGGGTGATGGAGGCGCTGATCCGGCAGGTGTCCGAGCCGCCCACGTCGATGTGGCAGTGGGCGCGCAGCCACTCGGCCGCCTGCATGCCGCTGATGCCGAGTTCCCGTACGTCGACGACGATCTTCAGCGGGTCGAACTCGGCGGCCAGGCCCTCCTCGATGATCTCGCCGCCCATCACCCGCAGCCCCGGCAGCTCCCGCAGCCGCGCCCGGATGCGCTCGGCGCGGTGCAGGGCCGTGTCCAGCAGTCCGTGGCCTTGCTCCACCATCTGCCGGCGCCACCCGTCGAGGGTCGCGTAGACCAGGGAGGAGGCGCTGGTGGTGCCGAGCAGGTCCTCGCGCTGCTTGAGGACGTCGGGCGAGATCCGGTCGTGCTGGAGGTGGAACACCGAGCTCTGCTCGATCGCGCCGCCCATCTTGTGGACGCTGGTGACGACCAGGTCGGCGTCCGCGTCCATGCCCCAGGTCGGCAGCCCGGGGTGGAAGGGCAGGTGCGCGCCCCACGCCTCGTCCACGATGAGCGGCACGTCGGAGGCGTGGCAGGCGTCGGCCACGCCCCGGATGTCGGCGCAGGTTCCCCAGTCGGTGGGCGTGATCAGCAGCATGCCCTTGGCGTCCGGGTGCTCGCGCAGCCGGGCCCGGACGTCGTCGGGCTCCGGCGGGTGGGCGATGTGCCGTTCCGTGTCGAACTTCGGGTGGACCCAGACCGGCTCCACACCGTTGATGATCACCGCGGAGATGACCGCCTTGTGCGCGTTGCGGGACAGCAGCAGCTTCTCGCCCGGCCCGGCGACCGAACACATCGCGGTCTTCACGGACAGGGAACTGCCGCACGTGGAGAAGAAGGCGTGCTCGGCGCCGACCGCGTCGGCCATCAGCTCCTCGGCCTGTTGCAGCACGCCCTGCGACTGACGGCGGTCGTCCAGGCCGTTCAGGGAGAGCACGTCCGAGCGGAAGACGTCCATGCCGACGATCTCGGCGACGCGCGGATCGGCCCCGCGGCCCTGCTTGTGACCCGGCGGCCCGTATGCCACGTCGCCTCGGCGCCGGAATTCCTGCAGTGCCTCCAGGACGGGTACGCGCGAGTGGTCCATGGCTTTCCTCCTGAGCTGGTCGGTGCCGCCTCCACCGTGTTGCACCGGCCGGGCGCCCCAAACACTCCGTCCGGTGTCAGGGGGCCGTCCGGGTGGAACCCGGGCCGGCACGCACCACACCGCCGAACCGGAGGAGGTCTCGTGTCCCTGTACCAGCGGATCCGGGAGGAGGCCGCACGGCGCGCCGACGCGCTGTGGGCCGTGGCGTCGGCCCTGCACGCGGAGCCGGAGACCGCGTTCGCCGAACACCGGGCGGCGGCGCTGCTGAGCGGCGAGCTGGAGGGCGCCGGCTTCGAGGTGCGGCGCGAGATCGCGGGCCTGCCGACCGCGTTCACGGCCCGCTCGGGCGAGGGGCGGCCCGTGGTGGCGTTCCCGCTGGAGTACGACGCCCTGCCCGGGCTCGGGCACGCCTGCGGGCACAACCTGATCGCGGCGGCCGGTCTCGGAGCGGCCCTGGTCACGGACGCCGTGCGGGACGGCGCCGGGGGAACGGTCCTCGCGGTGGGCACGCCGGCCGAGGAGGGCGGGGGCGGCAAGGCCCTGGAGGCGGAGGCCGGGGTCTTCGACGGGGTGGACGCCGCTCTGATGTTCCACCCCGGGGTGTACGACTGGGTGCGGGCGCCGCTGACCGCGCAGGAGCAGTACCGGGTCGGCTTCCGGGGGCGGGCCGCGCATCCCACGGGCAACCCGACGGAGGGCATCGACGCGCTGGCGGCGCTGATCGAGCTGTTCAACGTGCTGTCGGCGCTGGCCCGGCGGCTGCCGGAGGGGTCCCATGTGCAGGGAATCGTCACCGAGGGCGGCACGGCCACGAACATCGTCCCGGAGTACGCCGAGGGCCGCTTCGGGCTGCGCGCCCTGACCACGGCCGCCCTGGACGAGCTGGCGGGGCAGCTGCGCACCGCCGCCGAGGGCGTCGCGCTGGCGACCGGGACGGCCGTCACGGTGGAACGGGCGAGCGTGCGCTACGAGCACTTCCGGGACAGCACGGTGCTGTCCGAGCGGTTCGCCGGGCACCTGGACCACGCCGGCATCACCCTCACCCCGCCGGTTCCGGGCGTCTACCTGGGCTCCTCCGACATCGGCAACGTCAGCGGCCGGGTGCCCGCGATCCATCCCTTCGTCGCGATCATGGGCGCCGACGGCTCCGACCACACGCCGGAGTTCGCCGAGGCCGCGGCCTCGGAGCGGGCCCGCGGTGTGCTCCTGGCGGTGGTGGAGGCGCTGGCCTGCACGGCCGTGGACGTCCTGCGGGAACCGGGGCTCCGCGACCGCGCGTGGGAGGACCTGCGCCGCGCCCCGGCCTGACCGCGCCCGCCCGCGGCCGGGCTCACCCCGGCCGGCCGGACGGTGCCTCCCGCTCGGCCTCGCGGGGGTCGGCACCGGTCTGGGCACGCGCGTGCTCCACGGCGGCCGGCAACGCCCGGCGGATCACCTCCGGGAGCGTGCGCCGGGCCGGCCACTCGACCAGGCAGCGCGCCACCTCCCGCAGTTTGACGTTGGTGTGCTGCGACATGTGCTTCAGGGCCTCCCAGCCCTGCTCCCGCCGCAGACCGCCCACGGTGATGACCACGCCGATCGCCTGGTCGACCAGGGCGTGCGACACCAGCGCCTGGCGCAGCTGGTCCACCTCGTCCCGGAGTGCCTTCACCTGCTCATGCTCCGTCCGCTCGTCGGGTCCGATCATGCGATTCACCCTCAGTGGTGCGGCCGCTGCCCGCCAGCCGCCAGGCGAACAACAGGGCAAGCCTCCGTACAGAAAACGAAAAATGGCTGGTGGAAGCCCCATACACGCGGGGATCAGGGGCAGCGGGAGGCCATGGAGACACTCACCTTCGACAGCGACGACCTCGATGTCACGGAGGACTTCCTCAGCCGCGCCTACGCCCGGATGCGGATCGGCAGCGGCAGCCCCGGCTCCCACCGCGCCCGGATCCGCCGTACCGGCATCGATGCGGTGAGTGTCGACGAACTCGCGCTGGACTTCGAGATGGACTACTCGGTGACCCCGCTCGGCCGGATCTGTCTGTGCGTCATGCACGAGGGGACCGTGCGGGACCACGCCTTCCAGGGCGTCGAGGACTCCTTCGGCGCGGGTGACGTGGTGCTGTTCGCACCGCCGGACCTGCCGTACACGGGCCGGATCTGCAACGCCCGGTACAACATCACGATGCTGGAACCGACGCTGCTCGCCCAGGTGGCGGGGGACGCCGACGGCTCGCGGCCGGTACGGCTGACCGGGCACCGGCCGCGCTCGGCGGTGTCGGCGCGGCATCTGTACCGCACGATCGTCCATCTGCGGGACACGGTGCTCGCCGATCCCGAGATGGCGGACCAGCCGCTGGTCGCGGCCACGGCGGCCCAGCACCTGGCCGCGAGCGTGCTGGCCGCGTTCCCGAACACGGCGCTGGACGGGTCCGCCGCCGACAGCGCCGACGCGCACCCGGCGGTGCTGCGCCGCGCGCTCGCCTACATCGACGACCACGCGGACCAGCCGGTGACGGTCGCGGACATCGCCGCCGCGGCCCATGTGACGGCCCGCGCGCTCCAGTACGCCTTCCGCCGCCACCTGGACACCACTCCGCTCGCCCAGCTGCGCCGGGTACGGCTCGCGCACGCCCATCACGACCTGGTGGCCGCCGACCCCGGCACCGGAGCCACGGTCACGGAGATCGCGGCCCGGTGGGGTTTCCACCATCCGGGCCGCTTCGCCTCCCTGTACCGGGACACCTACCAGCGGGCCCCGCACGAGACCCTGGCCGGCGGCTGAGCGGTGTCCTAGGGGAAGGACGTCACCTTGGACGGGACCGTGTCGGTGCCCGAGGTGGGTGCGCCGGTGCTGTTGACGACGTGCGCGTACTGGCCCTTGCCGCCGAGGGAGATCACCAGCAGGTCGTGCATCCTGATCCCCGGTGCCACGGGCGTCTGGAAGCCGTGCGCCTGGACGATCGACGGATCGGCGGTGTAGTTGCAGTAGCTGCCGAGCCCCCACGCCTCGTGGGTGCTCACCGAGTCGGCGACCTTGTAGGCCGCGTAGCCGGTGATGCCGTCGTGGGTGATGGCGGCGGCGTTCGGGGCGTCGTACGCCTTCTCGTTCTGGAAGAAGATCGTCCGGCCGCGTTCTCCGCTCCAGTAGACGTCGTACTTGTTGAAGTGCTCCACGAACAGGCCGGTGGCGAGGACGTCGTCGCCGTTGACGCGCAGGCCGTAGTCGGCGCGGTTGGTGTCCCAGCCGACGCCGCTGCCGTGGTCGGCGCGCCAGATCCAGGTGTGGTCGATGATGACGTCGTCGCTGTTCACCACCACGGAGTCGGTGGCGAGTCCGGGTCCGGCGCCGCCGATGCGGATGAACACGTCCTGCATGGTGGTGGGGTTGGCGGAGTGGTCGGCGGTGGCGCCGGGGGTGCCGATGCGGAGCAGGGCGGCGGAGTTGACCGGGCCGGCGTCGATCAGGAATCCGGCGAGCCGCACGCCGTCGACGTCGGCGACGTGCATCGCGTCGACGCCGTTGTCGGGGACGAGGGTGGCGAGGCCGAGACCGAGGACGACGGTGTTCGGGCGGGTGACGTCGAGGGTCTGGTCGAGGTGGTAGACGCCGGGAGTGAACAGGAGGTTGAGGCCCTGGGCGAGGGCCTGGTTGATGGTGGCCGCCGTGGCGCCCGGCTTGACGACGTAGAACTGGTCGAGCGGGAGGGACGTACCGGCGTTCGCGGGCCAGGAGACGCCCCGGGCGTTGGTGCGCTTGGCCGGGACGAACACCTTGTAGGCGGAGCCGTCCAGGTACAGGAACGGCTTCTCGCGGGAGACCGGGGTGGTGTCCAGGGTGGTGTACGGGCCGCTGTCGAAGTTGGTGGCGGGTGCGCCCTGGACGCCGGAGAAGGTCATGTTCCACACGCCGTTGGTCCAGCCGCCGACCGAGCTGTCCCGGGTGTACCACTGCTGCTGGGAGTACGGGCCCACCGTGCCGTCGATCTTCGAGTCCGCGATGTAGCCGCCGGAGGCCCAGCCGTAGCCGTTGGGGGCGAGGTTGAGGCCGCCCTGGACGTGGATCCGGCGGAAGGGCGCGGCCTGGGCGACGGCCCACCGGTCGGTACCGCTGACCGGTTTGAGGGCGAGGTTCTCCGCCGAACGCCAGAAGTTCTGCGTGGCGTTGCCGTTGAACCAGCCCGCGTCGACCGTGATGTCCCCGTTGATCTGTGTGTCGTCCGGGTTCAGGCCGAGGCCGGAGATCGAGGTGTAGAAGCCGAGCTGGGCGTTGATGTTGTCGTAGGTGCCGGGCTTGAGCAGGAACTGGTAGCGGCCGGTGCCGAACTGGGCGGACTCCTGCTTGGCGAAGACGTCGTCGAACTTCTGCTGGAGGTTCGGCGTGGAGGGGTCGACGACGATGACGTTCGGGCCGAGGTCGCCGCCGCCCTGGACGGGCGGGACGCCGGTGGTGCCGGTGTGCACGGCGACCTCCCACAGGGAGTAGCCGTAGCCGGTGCCGCGGGCGGTGCCGTGGACGCGGACGTACCGGCCGGAGCCGCTGACGTCGTAGGACGCGGTGCCGCCGGTCGCCCCGGTGACGCTCCTGAGGGTGTTCCAGGTCTGTCCGTCGGCGGAGGCCTGGATCTGGAAGTCCTTGGCGTAGGCGGCCTCCCAGGTCAGGTCGACCTTGCACAGGTCCTGGACGGAGCCGAGGTCCACCTGGAGCCACTGGGGGTCGGCGGCCTGGCTGGACCAGCGGGTCGCGGTGCTGCCGTCGAAGGCGGCGGAGGCGGGTGTGCCGGCGTTCTCGGTGGAGGAGGCCGTCGCGGGCCTGCCCTGGGCGGCATTGGCGGTGCCGCAGGCGGACGGGGCGCCGTCGGTGCTGCCGTACACCTGGAACTCCCACAGGGAGTAGCCCCAGGCGGTGGCCCGGTGCACGCCGAGCATCCGTACGTAGCGGCCGCGGCCGGACACGTCGACCGTGTCGGTGCCGCCGTCGGATCCGCTGACGGACTTCAGGTCCGTCCAGCTGGTCCCGTCGCCGGATATCTGGACCTTGTAGTCCTTGCCGTAGGCGGCCTCCCAGTCGAGGACGACCCGGGTGACGGTGGCGGTGGCCCCGAGGTCGACCCGGACCCACTGGTCGTCGCTCGCGGCCGAGGACCAGCGGGTGCCGGTGTCGCCGTCGACGGCCTTGGCGGCGGCGGTGCCGCCGTTCTCCTCGGACGAGGCGGTGGCGGACTTCCCCTGGGACAAGGGGGTTTCGGCGGCCGTGGCCGCGGGGTGGGTGGTGGGCAGGGCGAGCAGCGCGGCCGTGGCGGCCAGCGCTGCGCCCAGGGATCTCAGTCTCATGCGGCGGCTCCAGACGTGTGGGGATGCAAAGGGTTCACCCCATGGCTTAGTTCATGTTTTGATTTAAGTGATGAACCAAGCGGCCCACAAGCCTTGTGACACCACATCCTTCGACTGCCGCCGCCGAGCACGTCGGCGGCTAGCCCTCCAACGGCCTGAGCGACAGGGTCTGTTCGGCGGCCGTGCGGCCGTCGCCGACGGTGCCGCCGGTGGTGTCCGTCCAGGTGCGCAGCGCAGTGGTCTCGGCGAGCCGGCCGGTGGTCGCGGAGAGGGCGAGGACGAGGCCGCTGTAGCGGTTGACCAGGCGGTCACCGCCGCCGGCGGCGGAGCCGGGGATCACGAACCACTGCTGTCCGACGGCCGGTCCGCCGGCCCGGGCCGCGGTGACCGTGGGCCGGGCGCCCCAGGCGCGGCCGGCCGTCCGGCCCGAGTCGACGCTCAGCAGCCGGCCGGTCGCGGTGTTGGCGACGGTGAAGGCGCCGTCGCCCGTGGGGGTGAAGGACCACGACTCGCGGGCGGAGCCGGAGGGCCGCGCCACCGAGGTGACGGCGGTACCGCCGGACGCCTGGGCGAGGACACGGCCCGTGCCGGCGGCGATGCGGTACCTGCGGCCGGTCTCCACCGGCGGCGCGGCCGGCGCGGCGGAGTCGACGGTAATGTCGACGTACTCGCCGGAGGCGTCGTGGGAGCAGCCGAAGGAGCAGTAGGCGCGGAAGGTCCTGCCGACGACGGTGGAGCCGGTGCGGTTCGCCCGGTCCAGGAACCAGCGGTACCAGGAGGCGGTGGTGTAGTCGCCGGTGTCGCCGATGAGCCGCCACTTCTGGGTGGCCAGGTCGTCGGTGGCGTACAGGTACTGCGGTGCGTGGCCGCTCTGGTCGACGGCCTGCGGCGTGCCGATGTACAGGCCGAGGTGGGCGTCGTAGGCGATGTTCAGGACGAAGAGGGGTGAGGTCGGGGGCATGGTGCCGGCCGCGATCTGCTGGGCGGCGGTCCCGGTGTTGGCCGGGTCGTACTCGGCGTCGGCCGGGGTGTAGCCGGTGGGGTGGCCGGCGTCGACGGGGACGAGGTTGCTCTCCCGGCCGCCGGTGCCGGGCTGGGACCAGGCCCCGTCGTACCACTTGCGCCAGGAGCCGGGGGCCATCTTCGCGGCGATCGGGGCGCGGGCCACGTGCTCGTAGAAGGCCTTCCAGCCGCCGCTCTTGTCGATGATCCGCGAGCCGTAATAGACGTAGAAGTAGCCGGAGGCCGGGTCCACGAACAGGCGTTGGTCGCCGTCTCCGTAGGAGTACGTCTCGTGCGGGAAGGCCGTGGTGTCACCGCGCCCGGTGCTGTACGGCGAGGTGATCACGTGGTCCTTCACGGTCCAGGTGCGGCCCTGGTCGGTGGAGACGGCGTAGTCGACGGCGTCGTAGTGGAGTCCGTCACCGAAGGGCTGGGGGGTGAACTCGTTGTGCACCAGGCCGTACCAGTCGCCGGTGTCGGGGTCGACCCACACCCCGGACAGGTCGCAGTAGTTCTTCTGCGCGTACCCCGAGCCGGCCGGCGCGTACGTCGCCTCGCGCCCGGTCGGGCTGTTGTTGCAGCGCCAGGTGGTGTCGTCGTTGCGGTCGGCGGGGTTGGCCGGGTCGGCCGCCTCGCTGAGCGTGCGGTCGAAGGCGGCGCTGTCGAAGTCCTTGCCGGTGTAGAAGTCCCACACCCGGGGGTCGCCGGCGCCGTAGAGCGCGGCGGACTGCTGGTAGTGGAAGGTGCCGTCCCTGTCGAGGTAGGGGGTGGCGGGGGTGTCCGTGGGGTGGGCGAACGGCACCGGGGTGCCCACGGTCACGGTGTAGCCGGCGGCGCCGGGGGACGAGGTCTGCGCGGGCACCGCGGTGCCGCCGCCCAGGACCAGGGCGACGGCGGCGGCGACGGTGCCGCCTGCTCTGCTCAACGGTCGCACGGGTGCTCCTTGTTGCCGAAGGGCCGGTTGCACGGAACGATCCGGCTCCGGCCGCACCCCGGCAATGGACTCCCACGCCCCGCCTCTTGCACTTTCGTGCGCGCGGGCCGGTCTTTGCGACCACGTTCGCGCACGCAGCGGCGGTCAGTACGGTTCGGGCGACAGCGGGGTGTCCCAGGCCAGTTGGCGCAGCAGCCGCTCGTCCGGTCCGGCGGGGCGGGCGGCGACGGGGGCCGGGCGGGAGGGTGCGCGGGTGCCGCGGGAGAGGCCGCCGCTGACGGTGATGTTGTGCTCGGTCCGCGGCCTCCGGTGGCGTTCGTACGCGGTGAACGCGCGCTCGGGGTCCGGCAGGTCGCGCACCGCCTTGGCCAGGACGACGGCGTCCTCCAGGGCCATGGAGGCGCCCTGGCCGGTGGCCGGGGAGGCCGCGTGGGCCGCGTCACCGGCCAGCAGGACCCGTCCGGTGTGCCACGGGGCGCCGAGCGGCATCTCCATCGCGTTGACGACCATGATCTCCCCGTCGGCGGTCGCGACCAGGTCGGCGGCGGGCGTCCTGTCCTCGCGGAGCAACGGCAGCAGCTGTGCGCGCAGTCCGGCGGAGGGCGCGGCGGCCGCCGCGGCGGGCAGCGGACCGCCGCCGGCGCGGGCGAACCAGTACGTCCGCCCCTGGGGGGACACCGTGTACCCGAACGCGGTGGCACTGCCCCGCACCATGGTGATGGCGCCCTGAGCGGCGGTCACGGGTGCGGTGCCGGTGTAGCCGTAGTAGACCCGCTGGCCGCAGTACCCCGGCCGGGCCTCGGGAAACAGCAGCCGGCGGACGGCCGACTTCAGTCCGTCGGCGCCGACGAGCAGGTCCCCGGTGGCCGTGGTGCCGTCGGCGAAGCGGGCGGTGACCCCGTCCGGTCCGTCGGTCACGGCGACCAGGCGGGCCCCGTGGCGCAGCCGGATGCCCCGCCGGACCGCCTCGCCCTGGAGGGCCGCGTTCAGCTCGCCGCGGCGCAGACAGCGGTAGCGCAGCGCGGGGTCGTCGGCCTCGCCGAGCGGTGCGTGCGTGACCTCGGTGCCCTTACTGTCGAGCAGCCGCAGGGAAGTCAGCGGAAAACCGACGGCCGTGACGGCGGCCGTGGCGTCCAGTTCGGCCAGCGCGCGCATGCCGTTGCTCGCCAGGGTGAGGAAGGCGCCGATGTCCTCGGCCGTGTCCGGGTGTGCCTCGAACACGGTGACGTCGACACCGGCCTTGTGCAGGCCGAGGGCGGTCGCGGTCCCCGCGATGCCACCGCCGATCACCAGTACCCTCATCGCATCCGCTCCGGTCACCCGCCGCTCCGCCCGCCGACAGTGGTCCTGGCCATCTAAGGGCAGGTGCGGGACCGTCGGGAGCCGGGAGGGCGGGATCCGGACAGGGCCGGGGACGAGACCGCGGGCGAGGGAGGGGGATCGCGGGCGAGGGAGGGGGACCGCGAGCGAGAGAGAGGGGGGGATTGCGGGTGGAGGAGCCGGATTTCCGTGTGCTGCTCACCGGTGCGGGGCAGGCGGGCGGCCGTCCGGGCCGCGGAGCTGCTACGGGGGGCGGGAGCCCGGGCGGACGTGGTGTGGGGGGACTGAGGGGTGTGCGGGGGGTGCGCCCGCACGCTGCCTCGCAGTGGGCGTCCGCTGGAGCCCGGGCCCGTGCGCCTCGCGTTCCTGGGCCGCGTCGGACCGCCCGGCGAGCGGGTCCTGAAGCGCGCGAGGGTGACGGCGTGCATCGGCACGCCCCCCGTGTGACGGGTTGTCGCCGGTGAAGTGGGTACTTCCCGGCCATGCGGGTGAGCGTGGTGGATGCGGGGTCGAACACGGTCCGTCTGGTGATCGCCGATGTGGAGGGTGGCGTTCCGCTGCCGGTGCACACCGTCAAGTGGAAGCTGCGCCTGTCCGAACAGGTCGGCCCGGACGGCGCCCTCGCCGACGAGGCGGTGGAGGAGCTGGTGAAGGCGGTGGCCGCGGCGGGCGCCACGGCCCGGCGCTGGCACGCGGCGGGCCCGCTGGCCTTCGCGACCGCGGTGGTCCGCAACGCCACCAACCGTCAGGAGGTGCTCCAGCGGGTGGCGTCCGGCACCGGGATCCGAATGTGCACCCTGCCCGGGGAGACCGAGGCGGAGCTGACCTTCCTGGCGGCCCGCCGCTGGCTCGGCTGGAAGGCGGGCCCCCTCGCCCTGCTCGACATCGGCGGCGGCGCGCTGGACGTGGCCTTCGGCCGGGGCCGGCTGCCCGACTTCGCCGCCTCCCTGCCGCTCGGCGCGAACCGGCTGACCCAGGAGTACCTGGGCGTCCAGGACCCGCCGGGGGCGGCCGAGCTGAAGGTGCTGCGCCGCCGTATCCGCCACGAACTGCGGGACGTGGCCGCCCGGATCCGCTGGGAGCGTCCGCGCACCGCCGCCGTCACCTCGCGTACGTTCCAGCAACTGGCCCGGCTGTGCGGGGCCGCGCCGGGGCGGTTCGGGCCGTTCGTGGAGCGGGAGCTGGCCTGCCGGGACCTGCGGGAGGCGGTGCGCTCCCTCGCCGCGCTGCCCGCCGCCGAACGCGCCCAGCTGCCCGGCATCTCCGCGCCGCGCGCCGCCCAGAGCCTGGCCGGAGCGGTGGTCGGGCACACCGCGCTGAAGCTGATGGGCCTGCCCCGGGCCGTCGTCTGCCCCTGGGCGATCCGCGAGGGGGTGCTGCTGCGCTACGTCGAGGACGGATCCGACTGGTGGACGGACGTCACCGGCGAGACCGCCGCCCCCGCACCGGCACCGGCGGCCACCCTGCGCATCGCCGGCCCACCCGCGTGACCGGGCGCGGCCCGCGGCCGACGGGGACGGAGCGACAGCGCCGGCCGACGGTGCACGAGCGGCAGTACCGACCGCCGGGCACCGAGCGATAGCGCCGGCCGCCGGGCACCGAGCGGCAGTGCGGGCCGCCAGTGCACGAGCGGCAGTACCGACCGCCAGTGCCCCCCGTCGCAACCGCGGGCCGGTTCAAGGCCGTTCGGCCGGCCCTCGCACAGGCAGGGGGTCGGGCGGGGCCGCGCTCCACGGTGGCGAGATCGCGCCGTCGGGCTCCCAGCCGTACCGCCGCAGCCGCTCCGCCTCCTCCGTACGGCCTGCCGCCTTCAGCAGGTCCGCGTACTGCCGCCAGGCATACGGGTCACCGGCTTGCGAGGCGCGGCGGAGCCAGTCGAGCGCCTCCCGCGTGCGCCCCGCGGCGTGGAGCAGCTGGGCCACGGTGGCCCGGGCCTCGCCGTACTCCGCCGCGGCACGGCGGTCGGCGCACGCCATGAGCCAGGCGAACGCCGCGTCCGGGCCCTCGGCCGGCGTCATCAGGCGCGCGGTGTGCCCGAGGGCGTCCAGGTCCCCCTCCTCGGCCGCCCGCCGGTACCAGTCGGCGGCCTGAGCGGGCCGCCCCAACCGCTCGCACAGCGCGGCGGCGTGCGCTGCCGCGCCCCGCCCGCCTTCGGCCGCCTCCTCCTCGTACCGCGCGAGCGCCTCGGCAGGGTCGCCGTCCTGCCGCGGCGCCTCGGCGGTGCCCTGAGCCGTCGTCCGCCGGGCGGCCTTGGCGAACTCCTCCCCCAGGTACACCATGACGGTCAGCGCACGCCGCACCTCGCCGTCCTCACCGGCCGCGGAATGCTCCCGCAGACGGTGCCGGAGTCCGGTGTCCTCGGCCAGGTGGTGCAGCAGCGCGGTCCCCGCCCACGGAAGCCTGACCTCCTCCCTCGCGAGCTCTTCCCGTGCCCGCTCCAGCAGCCAGACCAGAACGGCGGTGCCGCTGTCGCCGCGCCGGCGCATCAGGTCGGCGGCCCGCATCACGGCGTACCCGCCGTCGGCCTCGGCCTCCTGCCGGTGGTGGACGAGCGCCTCGTCCGTACGGCCCAGGTGCTCCAGCAGAGAGGCCAGGGGGCCCCGCGCGCGGGAGACACCGGCGTCCAGCGCGCGGCGGAAACAGGCCTCCGCGTCCCCGTGCCGTCCGGCGCCGTGCAGCAGCATGCCCGCGTACATCCAGCTCTCCCGGCACCCCGCCTCGGCCGCGCGCGTGTGCCAGACGACGGCTTCGTCCCGTCTGCGGGTCTCCTCCATGATTCCGGCCACCCGGGCCATGGCGTCCGGGTCCCCTGTGCCGGCGAGGGGCAGGCACCACAGCAGGGCCTCGTCGTGCCTGTCGTGCTCCTCCAGGAACTGGGAGACGGCCAGTACGGCTCCCGGTGTCTTCGCCTCGGCCGCGGCCACCAGGAGACGCAGCGCGATCCGCAGATGCCCCCGTTCTCCGGCCGACTCGGCCAGCGCCCTCAGGGAGCCGGGCGCCGCGTGGTCCCCGAGGGCGTCCCACAGCCCGGCCGGCGGGACCTCGGTGTGCCGTTCCCGGCGGCCGTGCTGGTCCAGGTAGTCGGCGAGCCGGACCGTGTCGGTGACGACGAGAGGGCGGCCGGGCCGGCGGACGGTGACCGGTGTGAGCGGCCCGGACGTTCCGCGCGACGGCTCGCCCAGATCGGTGAGGGCGGCTTCGAGGTCGTCGTCCGCCACCATGTCGTACCGGCGGCCGGTGAGGTAGTGCGGGATCGCCGCCTCCAGCAGCAGCCGCGGCAGGGCCACTTGGTGTCCGAGCCGGCGGACGTCCATGGCCGACTCGATCAGCGCCCGCTCCAGCGCGGTGGCGGTCTCGTAGCGGTCGAGGAGAGCGCGGCCACCGGCGAGGTACTGGGTGATCCGCCCCTGCTCGCCGTGGTCCAGCGCCTCCTGGATCCGGGGGTCCCGGGCCGCGAGGCGCCTCAGCTCGGGCAGGTCGGTGTCCTCGAAGGCGTCCGGGACCCGGTGGTGCCTGCCGGTCAGCAGGGCACGGGCGTGCGCGTGCGGATCACCGCGTTCGCCGGCCCTGCGCGGCTTGACCAACTCGGCCCACTCCTCGGGCCAGGTGGTGCCGAGCACCAGCAGCGGGGCCCGGCGCGGGTCGTCGAGCACCTCGCGCAGCAGGGCGGCCGCCTGTTCGCCCCGGGCACCGCTCAGGAAACGGTCCACCTCGTCCAGCCACAGGACGGTGCGCGGAGCGATGTCCTCCAGCGCGGCGATCAGCGCCTCGGAGCGGTCCGGTACGAGGGGGTGCAGCAGTCGCCAGTCCGAGGGGAGCAGGGCGAGCGCTTCCCAGCACGCCCTCGTCTTGCCGGTGGAGGAGTCCCCGACGAGTACGGCGATGGCGCTGGTCCACCGCCCGTCGCCGCGCCGGAGAACGCTGTTCACCACGTCGGACAGCCACCGGTCGTGCGCGCGCCGGACGTAGAGCGGCAGCTCCCGGCCGGCGCCGCCGTCGATGGCCCGGTGCACCTGCAGGGCGAACGGATCGGTGAACTCGCGCACCGGCCGTCCGGGAGCGGGCGTCGCCGAGCGGGGCCTCCGTACCGGCTGTGCCGTGTCCAGCAGATCCCGCCACCAGCGTTCGTCGGGTTCCTCGCCCGCCCAGGAACTCCACAGTCGGACCAGCGCCAGGACGTCGTCGCCGCACCTGTCACTCGGGACCTTGGGTTCCCTGGCCCGGTCCAGCGGCACCCAGTCGCTGATCCGCCGGCTCTCGACCGTTCTGCCGTACGGGGACCTGCCGAGCGCCCGGGCGACCTCCCTGCGCGAGTACCGACGGCCGGTCCGGCGCAGTGCGTCCCGCGCGCGTTGCTCCAGGGCGCGCAACTGCTCGTAGAGCGCCTGGGCCTGCTGAGACCGCGCTGTCACCCACATCCCCCTTCTGCCCGCCGTCCGTTCCCGCCCGCGGCGGGCAGGGCGGGCAACGCGCCGAACAGCCAGCGTAGGACGAGTTCGCCCGGTGTCCCCGCCGCTCCGGGGCGGTCGGACGACACGGCAGCAGACTGCGGGCCGACGGCTCGGGTCGAGCCGGAGGAACCGGAAAGGACCTGCGGTGAAGATGCGCAAGGAACGTGCGGTGAAGAAGCGGACGAGGCGTGCGAGGGGCGAGCGGCCGGGGTTTGCGTCTCCGATGGGCGTGCGGAAAAGGTTGACGCCGCGGCGCCGGGGCACCGTCCGCCGGCTGGGGCGGGCCGCCCTGTTCGCGGTCGTACGCGGGATGGCCGGCGCGGCGGGCTCGGCTCTGGTCGCGGGCTGGCTGCTGTGGTGGCGGAGCCGCTGAGGGCGCGGGAGGGACATCCCCCCTCCCGCCGCTCGCGGTATTGACATGAGCCTGCGTCAACCCTGAGGCTTCGTGCGTGAAGTTGCTTGATCGGCGCTCGTTTCAAGCGTTTCCGAGCAACACCGCCGTAAGAACAGTCAGTCCGCAAAGGTGCGAGGGGAGCTGTTCCGCCGTGCGAAGACTCCGACACCGTGTGCCGTGGCCGGCCTGGATACCGCTGGGGCTGGCGAGCGTCCTGGCCGGGACCGCGCTCGCCGCCCCGGCCCCCGCCCAGGCCGCCGCACCGGCGGCCGGCGCCGTCCTGGACCCGGCCCACAGCAGCGTCAGCTGGCAGAGCCCCGTCTACGCCAAGGGCACCGGCGGCGGCCCCGAGAAGTGCCCGGACGCCGCCACCGACCCCGACGGCACGGTCTGCGCCCGCTTCGACCTCACGGTCTCGGTGCCGGACGGCTACTGGGACGACAACCCCGAGGGCGGCATCCCGCTGTCGATCGGATGGGAACGCCCCTCGGACGACTTCGACCTGTACGTCTACGACGACCACGGCAAGCAGGTGGCGTCCAGCGCGGGCACCGCCGACCCCGAGGCCACGGTGATCCCGCGGGCCTCGGGCACCTACCACGTGCTCGTGGTGCCGTACGACGTGCACGACAACTCCTTCACCGGCACCGCCTATCTGCCCGCGACCACGGACGCCGGGGACCTCACGTCCTTCTCGGGCGGCGACGGCAGCTACACCATCGGCGCGGGGCGGCTCACCGCCCGCGCCGACTTCCTGGAGGGGGGCCGACTGCGGCTCCGGGCCGACCCGTCCGGCTCGCTGAGCGATCCGGCCGGCTCCGCCATCGTGCGCCGGCAGCCCCCGCTCCAGCGGCACACGACGTCGTTCGACGCGGGCGACTACTACGGCATCCGGTCCCCCCAGGCCGTGCTGCGCGTCTACAAGAAGCCGCTGCGGTTCGGGCTGTACCGGCCGGACAACCGCACCCGGATCTGGCAGGAGGACAAGCCGCTGCGCTGGTCCACCGGCGGGATGCGGCAGAGCCTCGCGCGGGGCGCGGACGAGCAGTTCTTCGGCGGCGGCGAGCAGAACGGCGGTTTCTCGCACCGGGGCCGGACGATGTACGTCGCGAACAGCTTCGACTGGAACGAGGGCGGCTACAACAACTCCCAGCCCTTCTACCTCTCCAGCGCGGGCTACGGCGTCTTCCGCAACACGTTCGCGCCGGGCGTCTACACCTTCGGTTCCCCGGTGACGACCGGTCAGCAGGAACGGCGCCTGGACGCCTACTACTTCCTCGGCGACGCCAAGCAAGTGATCGGCGCGTACACGGCGTTGGTGGGCAGGCCCTTCATGCCGCCGGTCTACGGTCTCGAACCGGGCGACTCCGACTGCTACCTGCACAACGCCAACCGGGGCGAGCGGCACACCCTGGACGCGCTGAAGATCGCCGACGGCTACACCGAGCACCGGATGCCGCTCGGCTGGATGCTGGTCAACGACGGGTACGGCTGCGGGTACGAGAACCTGGAGCAGACCGCCAAGGGCCTCCAGGACCACCACGCCCAGCTCGGCCTGTGGACCCAGGACGGCATCGACAAGCTCGCCGACCAGGTGAAGGCCGGTCAGCGGGTGGCCAAGCTGGACGTGGCCTGGGTCGGCAACGGCTACAAGTTCGCGCTGGACGCCTGCGACGCGGCGAAGAAGGGGATCGAGGACAACAGCGACGCGCGCGGCTTCGTGTGGCTGCCCGTGTCCTGGGCGGGTGCCCAGCGCTGCGGGGTGCTGTGGAGCGGCGACCAGAAGCTGTCCTGGGACTACATCCGCTGGCAGATCCCGACGTACGCCGGGGCGACGATGTCCGGTATCGCCTACAACACCGGTGACATCGGCAGCATCTACCGCCACGACGCCGAGATGTACGCCCGCGACCTCCAGTGGAAGGCCTTCCTGCCGGCCGTCATGACGATGGACGGCTGGGCCAGCGACCTCACCACCGGCAAGCCCGCCGACCAGCAGCCGTGGCGGGACGGGGAGCCGTACACGTCCGTCAACCGCAAGTACCTCCAGCTGAAGGAGCGGTTGCTGCCGTACATGTACACCCTGTCCGCGCAGGCGGCGAGGACGGGCGTGGGTGCGGTGCGTCCGCTGTGGCTGGAGTACCCGGACGACCCGGAGACCCTGGGCGCGCGGGCGAAGTACGAGTTCCTGTCCGGCCCGGACTTCCTGGTCGCGCCGGTGTACGAGGACTCCGACACCCGCGACGGCATCTATCTGCCGAAGGGCACCTGGACCGACTACTGGACCGGGCGCACCTACGAGGGACCGACCACGCTGAACGGCTACCACGCCCCGCTGGACACCCTGCCGCTGTTCGTGCGCGCCGGCGCGATCGTGCCCATGTGGCCGAAGGGCACGACGAGTTGGCTCACCCGCGACCGGCACGAGCTGGACTGGGACCTGTACCCGGCGGCGCACGGCACCAGCCGCTACACGCTGTACGAGGACGACGGTGTGACCCGCGACTTCGCCAAGGGCGCGGCGGCCACCCAGCGGGTGTCGGTGCGCGGCGACGCCAGGGGTACGACCGTGACGGCCGGCGCGAGCCGGGGTGACTACGCGGGCAAGGCGGACGCCCGCGCGTACCGGTTCACCGTGCACGGCGGCGCGGCACCCGCGCGGGTCCTGCTCGACGGGCGTCAGCTGCCGCCCGGCGCCTGGTCGTACGACGCCGGCACCCGGGTCACCACCGTCAGCACCCCGAGCCTGTCGCTCGACCGCGGGTTCACTCTGCGCCTGGTCGACCAGGGTAAGCACAGGTAAAGGAATCGTATGGTCTAGTCCAAAGTGAACGTTGGTCTAGTCCAAATGATTGACGTGACCGCAACAGCTCCCGGAGGGTGGGGCTCCCCGCTCTGGGGCCCCCACCCTCTGGAGGCACGCATGAGACGTCTTCGGGCATGTCTGGGCGCGGCGGCGGCCGTCACCCTCGCCGCCGCCGGTACCACCGCACTGGTCGCGAGCAGCGCCTCGGGCGCGACCACCGCGCTGGACAACCGCTGGTACGCCGCCGCGCCCTATCTGATGCCGCTGGACAACGACCCGCCGGACCCGGCCGCCATCATGGACGCCACCGGGCTGAAGGCGTTCCAGCTGGCGTTCGTCCTCGCCCCCGACGGCGGCGGCTGCACCCCGACCTGGGGCGGCACGGCACCGGTCGCCTCGGACACCGCCGTGAAGTCGGTGATCAGCACCATCCGCGCCAAGGGCGGCGACGTCTCCGTCTCCATCGGCGGCTACGGCGGCACCAAGCTCGGCCAGGCCTGCGCGGACCCGGCGTCCACGGCTGCGGCCTACCAGCAGGTCGTCACCAGGTACGGACTGCACGCCATCGACTTCGACCTGGAGGAGCCGGAGTACGAGAACAGCGCGGCGATCAGGAACGAGATCGGCGCCGCCAAGATCCTCCAGCAGAACAACCCGGGGCTGTACGTGTCCGTGACCACGGCCGGCACGGCGGACGGCACCGGCTGGTTCGGCAAGCAGATGCTGCTGGAGGCCAAGGCGCAGGGCTTCACCCCGAACAACTTCTCCATCATGCCCTTCGACGGCGGCTTCAACGGCGCGGCGAGCCAGACCGGCGCGCTCGCCAACTTCAACACGATCCTGCAGTCCACCTTCGGCTGGGACCAGGCGACCGCCTACGCCCACGAGGGCTTCTCGGGCATGAACGGCCGCAGCGACACCGGCGAGTACTTCACCCAGGCCGACTTCCAGACCGTGCTCGACTACGCCACGAGCCACCACATGGACCGGTTCACGTTCTGGTCGCTCAACCGCGACCGGCAGTGCACACCGGCCGACAACGGCGGCCGTACCTCCGGCACCTGCTCCAGCGTGGCCCAGAACGCGTGGGACTTCGCCAAGTACTCCGTGAAGTTCGCCGGCGTCACCCCGCCGACCACCCCGCCCACCCCCACCCCCACGCCGACCCCGACGCCCGCCTCCTGCAAGCCGGCCTGGAGTTCCACGGCGGTGTACACGGGCGGCGACGAGGTCTCGTACGGCAAGCACAACTGGAAGGCCAAGTGGTGGACCCAGAACGAGGCGCCCGGAGCCTCGCAGTGGGGCCCCTGGCAGGACGAGGGCGCCTGCTGAACCGCCGGCCCTCGTGACGTGTCCGATTCCGGCCTTGCCTTCCGCGGGCTCACCCCTCCCGCACGGCGGACACGCGGCCCGACCTGCGCGACTGGTGCAAACGGCGGGACGGTCGTAGCGTCGGGTGCACGCGGTCGGACACAGCACGACGGGTGGGAGCGGCCATGCGCGGATCAGTGGTGGGAACAGCGGTCACCCTCGCGGCGGGAGCCCTGCTGACAGCGGCCATGACCACGGCCACGGCCGGCCCGCCGGCCACCACCACCCCGCCGCCTCCCCGGGCCGACGCCTCGCAGCCCGTCCTGGTGGACTGCCTGTGGCACCGCACCGTCCGCCCCGGTGACTTCATCCTGGCCTGCGGCGACGGCAACAGCCGGCTCACCGGGCTCCACTGGTCGCAGTGGGGCCCGGACGGGGCGACCGCCGTGGGCGTGAACATGGTCAACGACTGCAAGCCGTACTGCGCGGCCGGCACCTTCCGCTCCTACCCGGTGACCATCCGGCTCGACCAGGCCAAGCCCTGGAAGAAGCACCCCCGGGTCCAGCGGTACGACCGGATGAGCCTCACCTACCCGCAGAACCGTCCGGACGGCTTCAAGCAGGTCATGACGTACCCGCTCTGGGACTGACGGCCGGTACGGACGCCCCGGGGCCCGCGCCGTGGGCCGGAGCGTCACCCGGGCGCGCCCCGCGGGGCGCGTGCCGGTGGTCCGCGCGGGCGATACCCCGGCCCGGCTCCCGCCACCGGCGGCCCCTCCCCGGTCATGTTGGTGTGACCCGCACGCCGGCGCCCCGCGCGCCGACCGAAAAGAGGTCACATGCCCCGACCCTCCCGCCTGACCGGCGCCGCCACGGCCGTGCTCGCGCTCGGCCTCGTCGCCGCCACGCCCGCCCCGCCCGCCCCCGGCAGCGAGCGGCTCGTCACGGACTCGCGCGTCCTCACCCACTTCGACCTGGCCGCCGGACGCACACCCGAGAACATCGCGCTCGCCCCCGACGGCTCCGCCGACCTGACCTTCGCCTACGCGCGGCAGATCGCGCACGTCACCCCCGAGGGCCTGACCCGGATCCGGGCGACCCTGCCCGCCGTGGCCCACCCGGCGACCCCCCTCGTGCACCGCGCGGTCGTCACCGGCATCGCCCGCGCCCACGACGGCACGCTGTACGTCAACTACGCCACCGGCACCCGCAGGACCGGCATCTGGCGCCTCTCCCCCGACGGCGGCGCGCCAGAGAAGATCGCCGCGCTGCCGTCCGACGGGCTGCCCGACGGGCTGGCCCTCGACGAGCGGCAGGGCGTCCTGTACGCGGCCGACTCGGTGCGCGGCACCGTCTGGCGCGTCCCGCAGGCCGGCGGCACGGCCACGAAGTGGGCATCGGGTCCGGCGCTCGCTCCGCTCCCGGCGCCGGCCGCCCACGGCTCCGGCGTCAACGGCATCAAGGTCCGCCGGGACGCCGTGTGGGTGTCCAACAGCGACCGGGGCACGCTGCTGCGCATCCCCGTCGGCCCGGACGGCACCGCAGGCCCCGTGGAGACCCGCGCCGACGGGCTCACCGGCATCGACGACTTCGCCTTCCCCGGGTACGGCCGCAGCGTGCTGGCCGCGCTCAACTCCGGCAACCAGGTCGTCCTGATCCACCCGGACGGCAGTGTCCACCCCGTGCTCACCGCCGAGGACGGCCTGTCCAACCCCACCTCCGTGGCCGTCCGCGGCCGGACCGTGTACGTGCCGAGCGCCGCCTTCACCACCCGGCGGGACCCCAACCTCCTCCTCGCCCGCCTGCGCCACCTCATCGGCCGGGGGTAGGCCCCGCACCCCGTCGCCGCCGGCCGGTCCGGCCGGCGGCGAGCGCGTGTCTGGCGGGCGCCGACGGGCAGGGCATAAGCTGGCCGTCGGCCGCCAACTCCGCACGGACCGCGAAGGATTGCATGTACCGGGCCTTGATCGTGTGCAACTCGCGGTTCCCGGGAGACCCGGGCGCCCTGTCCGAACTCCAGGGCCCGAAGGCCGACGGGCTGCTCCTGCGGGACGCGCTCACCGACCCGACGGCGGGTCTCTTCCAACGCAGCGAGGTGCGTCTGGTCACCGAAGCCGACGCCGGGGAGATCGTCCGCGCGGTCGACGAGTTCTTCAGCACCGCGGAGTCCGACGACACCCTGCTCTTCTACTACAGCGGGCACGGCCGCAACCGCAACCGGAAGCTCTTCCTGTGCGCGAGCGACACCCGGACGGACAGACTGCGCGGGACCGCCCTCCCGGCGGCGACGTTGTCGGATGCCATCGACGACAGCTTCGCCCAGGTGAAGATCGTCATCCTGGACTGCTGCCACAGCGGCGGCTTCAAGGGCGACGACGGCCTCCTCGACGCGCTGTCCGGCGAGGGGCGCTATCTGATAGCCGCCACCTCGGCGGCGGACCGGGCGGCCGACGCGGAGGCGCGCGGCGAACCGAGTCCCTTCACCCGCGCCCTGGTCGACGGACTGCTCACCAAGGCCGTCGACCGGAACGACGATCACGTGGTCGACCTGGACGACCTCTTCACCTACCTCGCGCAGGTCAAGTTCGACGGGCACGCGCCGCACCGCACCTTCGACGGGGCGGGAGCCGTCCCCATCGCCCGCCGCCCGGCACCGGCGGCCGAGCAGCCGGCGGTCCCGCCGCCGCCTCCGGAGCCCGGACCCACCGGCGGCGACCACCGTGCCGGGGGCCGCCCGGTGTCCATGGACGACATCGCCCCGGGCGAGACGCTCAGCGAGAAGCTCATCGAGGCGTTCCGGCGCGGCCTGAAGGACGACATGGCGGCCGCCCTGCCCGAGCAGCTGACGTCCGGCGAGTTCCTCCAGCGGGCCGGGCTCCTGAAGAACGGCCACCCCACCGTGACCGGGGTCCTGTTGTTCGGACAGAACCCGACGGCACTGCTGCCCTCGGCGATGGTGCGCTGCGTCCGGTTCCGCGGGACCCGCAAGACGGATCCCGTGCAGAGCCTCGACCTGCACGGCACGGTTCCCGAACTCATCGTCCAGGCAAGGGACTTCGTGGCGAGTTCGACCGCGCTCGGCGAGTCGCCCACCGCCGCGAGCGCGTTCAGCGAGCCCGCCTACCGCTATCCGATGATCGCGGTACGGGAGATCATCGCCAACGCCGTCGTCCACCGGGACTACACCGACCAGGCGGCCTGCGTACAGGTCCACGTCTTCGACGACCGGATCGAGGTGACCAGTCCCGGCACCTGGGGCGGCCCCTCGCACAGGCCCGACGGGCAGGTACGGCTGAGCGCCCTGGAGGGCCAGTCACAGCCCCGCAACTTCCGTCTGGCCCGGCTGCTGACCTGGGTGAAGCTGGTCGAGTCCGTCGGCCTGGGGCTGCCCCGGTCGGTCGCGGACTGCCAGACCGCGGGATCGCCGGAACCGGTGGTGGTGATCCGGCACGGAATGATCTCGGTCACCCTCTTCCCGGCCGACCCGCCGGAGGTCCGGGAATCCGCTCGGCCTGCGCGGACGGAGGCCGACGCCGTCTCCTCCCGGCACCTGGACCCGGCGCGCATCGCCGAGGTGCGGACCCTGGGCTCCGGCGGCTCGGGCTACCGGGTGACGAACGACTGCGTGCTGACCGCGGCCCACGCGGTGCAGGACGACGCCGACATCCGCCTGCGGCTCACCTTCGGTTCCGAGGAATGGACCGGCCCGGCGACCGTCGCCTGGGTGGACGACAGCGCGGACGTCGCCCTCCTGCGGTTCGAGCCGCCCAGCCACGCCCCCGTCGTCCCTCCCGTCCGCTACGGCCGCATCACGAGCCGGCCCGCGGTGGTCACCGTGGAAGCCGCGGGCTTCCCCGCCTACAAGAGGCGTCAGGACTGGCAGAGCGGGCTGATCATCAGGGACCTGGCCCACCTGTTCGGCACCGCGTCCACGCTGTCCAACCTCCGCAGCGGCACGCTCGAGATCACCGTGAACGGCGCGCCGCACGAACCGACAGACGGCGGCCCCTCCCCCTGGGCGGGAATGGGGGGCGCACCGGTGTGGACCGAGGGGCACATCGTCGGCATCATCCACGCGGTCAACCCGTCCGAGGGCCCCGGTCACCTCGAAGCCGTCCGGATCGAGCGCTTCCTGACCGGTTCACCCGAGCTGGCCGCGCTGCTGGGGCTCGGACAGCTCGACAAGCTGCCCGAGATCCCCCGCCCGGAGCCCGAGCGGGTGGCCCCCTATGCCGACCACATCCGCGCCCTGGCTCCCGCCGTGCTCCACGACCGGGAGACGGACCTGGCCGAGCTGACGGCCTTCTGCCACGGGGACGAGCCGTACGCCCGCTGGCAGGGCGCCCCCTGGTCGGGCAAGACGGCGCTGTTCGCCGCCTTCGCCCTGCGTCCCCCCTCCGGCGTCGACGTCGTGGCGTTCTTCGCCACGCACCGCTCCGCGGGGCACGCCGACAGCATGGCCTTCACCGACTCGCTCGTCGAACAGCTGGCCTGGTTGCTCGACGAACCCGTGCCCGGAGCCACGATGCACTCCGGCGCACGGGACCAGCTGCGCAGTCGCCTGCTCGGGCGGGCCTCGGCGCGGGCCCGCGCCGAGGGCCGGCGGCTGCTGCTCCTGGTCGACGGTCTCGACGAGGACCGCGGCCCGCAGACGGGCCTGCCCAGCATCGCCTCACTGCTGCCGCAGCAACCGGACGACGGTCTGCGCGTGCTCGTCGCCGGCCGTCGCACGCCGCTGCCCGACGACGTACCCGCCGGGCACCCGCTGCGTCACTGCCGGGTCCGCCTACTGGGGCCGTCCTCCGTGGCCCGGGACGTCTCCCGGGAGGCCTTCGACGAGCTGTACACCGTACTGACCGCGGACCAGGACAACCAGGACGTCATCGGCCTGATCGCGGCCAACCCGGCGGGGATCACCAGGTCGGACCTGGCCCGGCTGACGGGCCAGGCCCCCTACCGGCTGGAGACGATCCTCAGGGGCGGCATCGGCCGCCTCCTCACGGCGGAGGAGGGGGGTCCGGCCGAGCCGCGGCTCCGCTTCGCGCACGAGGAGTTCCGCACGACCGCGGTGAAGCACCTCGGCCCGCGCCTCATGCAGATCTACGAGGAAGGCCTGACGGACCGGTCACGCGAGTTCCGCCAGTAGGTCCCCGCCCTCCACCTGCTGGATCCGGGTGATGGCCAGCCTGGAGACACGGCCCGCCTTCGGGGCGGTGATCGTGGCCTCCATCTTCATCGCCTCGATCGTGGCGATCGTGGCACCCGCCGCCACCTCGTCGCCCTCGGCGACGGCCAGCGTCACCACACCGGCGAAGGGTGCCGCGACATGGCCGGGGTCGGACCGGTCGGCCTTCTCCGTCACCGGGACGTCGGAGGCGGCCGCGCGGTCGCGGACCTGGATCGGGCGGAGCTGGCCGTTGAGCGTGGACATCACGGTCCGCATGCCGCGCTCGTCGGCCTCGCCGATCGCCTGCAGCTCGATCAGCAGCCGGACGCCGGGCTCCAGGTCGACGGCGTACTCCTTGCCCGGGCGCAGGCCGTAGAAGAAGGCCTTGCTGTCCAGCACGCTGGTGTCGCCGAAGGACTGGCGGTGCGTCTCGAACTCGCGGGTCGGGCCGGGGAACAGCAGTCGGTTGAGGGTGGCCCTGCGGTCCTTGGCGAGGCCCTCGCGGTCCTCGGCGGACAGCTCGGGCGCGGGCCTGGCCGCGGCGCGTCCCTGGAGGGCCTTGGTGCGGAACGGCTCGGGCCAGCCGCCGGGCGGGGTGCCCAGCTCGCCGCGGAGGAAGCCGATCACCGAGTCGGGGATGTCGAACTTGTCGGGGGTCGCCTCGAAGGCGTCCGGGGAGACTCCGGCGCCCACCAGGTGCAGGGCCAGGTCGCCGACGACCTTGGAGGACGGGGTGACCTTGACCAGGCGGCCGAGGATGCGGTCGGCGGCGGCGTACATCGCCTCGATGTCCTCGAAGCGGTCGCCGAGACCGAGGGCGACGGCCTGGGTGCGCAGGTTGGACAGCTGACCGCCGGGGATCTCGTGGTGGTAGACCCGGCCGGTCGGGGAGGCGAGGCCCGCCTCGAACGGGGCGTAGATCTTGCGGACGCCCTCCCAGTAGGGCTCCAGGTCGCCGACGGCCTGGAGGTCCAGGCCGGTGGGGCGGTCGGAGTGGTCGGTGGCGGCGACGAGCGCGGACAGCGACGGCTGGGAGGTCGTACCGGCCATGGAGGCCACCGCGCCGTCGACGGCGTCGGCGCCGGCCTGGATCGCGGCGAGGTAGGTGGCGAGCTGGCCGCCGGCGGTGTCGTGCGTGTGCAGGTGCACGGGCAGGTCGAACTCGCGGCGCAGCGCCGAGACGAGCTTGGCGGCGGCCGGGGCGCGCAGCAGGCCCGCCATGTCCTTGACGGCGAGGACGTGGGCGCCGGCCTCGACGATCTGCTCGGCGAGGCGCAGGTAGTAGTCGAGGGTGTACAGGCGCTCCGACGGGTCGTTGAGGTCGGCGGTGTAGCAGAGGGCGACCTCGGCGATCGCGGTGCCGGTCTCGCGTACGGCGTCGATGGCGGGGCGCATCTGGCCGACGTCGTTGAGGGCGTCGAAGATGCGGAAGATGTCGATGCCGGTGGCGGCGGCCTCCTGCACGAAGGCGTCGGTGACCTCGGTCGGGTACGGGGTGTAGCCGACGGTGTTGCGGCCGCGCAGCAGCATCTGGAGGCAGATGTTGGGGACGGCCTCGCGCAGGGCGGCCAGCCGCTCCCAGGGGTCCTCGGCGAGGAAGCGCAGCGCGACGTCGTAGGTGGCGCCGCCCCAGCACTCCAGGGAGAGCAGCTGCGGGAGGGTGCGGGCGACGACGGGGGCGACGGCGAGGAGGTCCTTGGTGCGGACCCGGGTGGCGAGCAGGGACTGGTGGGCGTCGCGGAAGGTGGTGTCGGTGACGCCGATGGTCGGCGACTCGCGCAGCTGCCGGGCGAAGCCCTCGGGGCCGAGGTCCACGAGGAGCTGGCGGGATCCGGCGGGCGGCTCGCCGGCGGGCAGCGGCGGCAGCTTGGTCAGCGGGTCGAGCAGCTCGGGCCGCGTGCCGTGCGGCTTGTTGACGGTGACGTCGGCGAGGTAGGTGAGCAGCTTGGTGCCGCGGTCGGCGGAGGAGCGGGCGGTGAGCAGGTGCGGGCGCTGCTCGATGAAGGAGGTCGTGACCCGGCCCGCCTGGAAGTCGGGGTCGTCCAGGACCGCCTGCAGGAACGGGATGTTCGTGGCGACACCGCGGATGCGGAACTCGGCGACCGCGCGCCGGGCCCGGCCGATCGCGGCCTGGAAGTCGCGGCCCCGGCAGGTGAGCTTGACCAGCATCGAGTCGAAGTGCGCGCTGATCTCCGTACCGGCGTGGGTGGTGCCGCCGTCGAGGCGGATACCGGAGCCGCCCGGGGAGCGGTACGCGCTGATCCGGCCGGTGTCGGGGCGGAAGCCGTTGGCGGGGTCCTCGGTGGTGATGCGGCACTGGAGGGCGGCGCCGCGCAGGGTGACCCTGTCCTGGGAGAGTCCGAGGTCGGCGAGGGTCTCGCCGGAGGCGATGCGCAGCTGGGCCTGGACCAGGTCGACGTCGGTGACCTCCTCGGTCACGGTGTGCTCGACCTGGATGCGCGGGTTCATCTCGATGAACACGTGGTTGCCGTCACGGTCGAGGAGGAACTCCACCGTGCCGGCGTTGCGGTAGCCGATCTCGCGGGCGAAGCGGACGGCGTCGGCGCAGATCCGGTCGCGCAGCTCCGGGTCCAGGTTGGGCGCGGGGGCCAGCTCGATGACCTTCTGGTGGCGGCGCTGCAGCGAGCAGTCCCGCTCGAAGAGGTGGATGACGTTGCCCTCGCCGTCGGCGAGGATCTGCACCTCGATGTGGCGGGGCTCGACGACGGCCTTCTCCAGGAAGACGGTGGGGTCGCCGAACGCGGAGGCGGCCTCGCGGGAGGCGGCCTCGATCGACTCGCGGAGCTGGGCCGGGTCCTCCACGCGGCGCATGCCGCGCCCGCCGCCGCCCGCGACCGCCTTGACGAAGACCGGGAAGCCGATCTCCTCGGCCGCGCGGGCCAGTTCGTCCACGTCGGGGGAGGGCTGGGAGGAGCCCAGGACGGGCACGCCCGCGGCCCGGGCCGCGGCGACCGCGCGGGCCTTGTTGCCGGTCAGCTCCAGGGTGGCGGCGCTGGGGCCGACGAAGGTGATGCCCGCCTCCTCGCAGGCGCGGGCCAGTTCCGGGTTCTCGGACAGGAAGCCGTAGCCCGGGTAGACGGCGTCGGCGCCGGCCCGGCGGGCGGCGCCCACGATCTCCTCGACGGAGAGGTAGGCCCGCACCGGGTGCCCCGGCTCCCCGATCTCGTACGCCTCGTCGGCCTTCAGCCGGTGCAGCGAGTTGCGGTCCTCGTGCGGGAACACGGCGACGGTGCGCGCGCCGAGTTCGTAGCCCGCCCGGAACGCGCGGATGGCGATCTCGCCACGGTTGGCGACCAGCACCTTGCGGAACATTCTGGATTCCCTTCAGCTGCCTGCCGGCGACGAACACCCTGGTGTCAGCCACGCCCTGCCGTACTCGCGGACACCATAGGGGGTGCCCGCACGGGTCGAGATGCGAAAACCATCACACCGACAGGGTGGGCGGCGCCACAGGGGCGCGCCGGGCCGTCCCGGTCGGAAGCGGCAGCGCAGCCCCTCGGGGAAGGCCGGCGGGGGCGCGGCGAGGGCCGCGCGGATCGATTCCCCCAGGACGGAGCGGGCGCCGTGGCCGCCGCCGTGCCGGCGCGGGGGTGCGGTGAGGGCGGCCTCGGTGTTGCTGGTGAAGCGGGGCGGCCCGGTGTGTGTGCACTCGCGGGTGTGGAAGACGCCGGGGACGGACGGTGTGCGGTGCGGGGGCGAATCCGGCCGGGTCCTCGGCCCAGCGGCCGTTCCCCAGGTCGGCGTGGCGGGCGGTGGCCCGCAGCATGCGGGGACCGGAGCCGCCGGTCAGCAGGGGCGGGGCCGCCGGGCGTACTCCGCATACGGGAGGCGGCCTCGGCCGGCGCGCTGAGGGTGGTCCGGCATTCCCGGATGCCTTCGGCGGGCTCGCCGACCTCGCGGAAGAGCAGCACCCCGTGCCCCTGGCCGGCGACCGCCCCGCGCACCGGAACACGAGCGCCGAGATCGGGTGCGGCCCTCCGATGTGAGCGTCCGGTTACCGGAACGCACCCGGAATCTTTCTGTTTCGATCAGGAACTCTCGTATAGTGACCGCCAGTTCACCACCGGTGTCACCACGCACCACCCGAGCCTTCCTGCCCGCCCCACCCAGCCCTCTCTGCCGCGAGGACCAGACCGGACCGATGACCGCGCCCACGCACCCCGGCGACCGACCTTCCCTCCGTACGTTCGTCTCCGCCCTCGCCGTGACCGGTGTCCTGTCGGCGCTCGCGGTCTTCGCGGCCGTGGCGGTGGCGCCGGGCTCGGTGCGCACCCCGCTCGCCTGGGGCGCGGGCGCCGCAGCCGTCGTGCTCAGCGTCGCGGTGGCCACGGCCGCCCACGCCCTGCGGGCCGAGCGCACCACCCGGCGCAGGCTGGAGGGCGTCACCCAGGACGTCGGACGGCTGCTCCAGCAGCAGGCCCGTACGACCGAGGAGGCACGCCGGGAGCAGCAGCGACTCATCGACGAACTCGCCCAGCAGCGAACCGAGTTCACGGAGTCGTTCGCGGCCGAACGGGCCCGTCTGGAGGAGGAGGGCACCCGGGAGCTGGACCGGCTCCGGCAGGAGAACGCCCGGCTCCGCGGCGAGTCGGAGCGGGCCCGGCGGGAGCGGGCCACCGCGCTCTCCGCTACGGCCAACGCCGCCGCCCGGATGCAGGCCCTCGCCACGGCCACGCTCGCCGACCTGCGGGCGATGGAGGACCGGCACACCGACGAGGACGTACTGGCCGACCTGCTCCACCTCGACCACCGCACCGCCCAGGCCGGCCGGCTCGCGGACTCCGTCGCCGTGCTGACGGGGGCGCGTTCGGGTCGCCGGTGGGCGCGGCCGATCGGGATGGAGTCGATCCTGCGCGGCGCGATGGGCCGGATCGCCGGCTACCGGCGGGTCCGGGTGCACTCGGTCAGCGAGGCCGCCGTCGCCGGGCACGCCGCCGAGGGCGTGATGCACGCGCTCGCCGAACTCCTCGACAACGCCGCGAACTTCTCGCCGCCGACGGCCGAGGTCCACGTCTACGTGGAGGAGGTGCCGGCCGGGGTCATCGTGTCCGTGGAGGACAGCGGGCTGGTGATGGGCGAGGTGCAGCTGCGCCGCGCCGAGCGCGCGGTCTCCGGTGACATCACCGGGCTGGGCGGCCTGACCGGTACCCGGCTCGGCCTCGCCGTGGTCGGCCGACTGGCCCGCAAGCACGGGCTGACGGTGTCGTTCCGGCCGTCGGCGCGCGGCGGCACGGGTGTGCTGATGCTCATCCCGCAGTCCCTGCTGACCAGCCCCGCCCCGGCCGGGCCCGCGACCGCGGCCCCACGCCCGGAGAACGGTCCGGCCACCACGGCCCCGCACCCGGAGAACGGCCCGGCCACCACGGCCCCGCACCCGGAGAGCGGCCCGTCCCGCCCCAAGGGCGACCTGTCCGCTGCGGCACCGGTCGCCGTGGAAGCCGCCGCCGTCCCCGAGTCCGCCGCGCCGTCGGAGCCGGGCCCGGCCGGGCTGCCCAAGCGGCGCCGGGGCCGTACGCTCGCCGCGGCCGAGCGCGCCCGGTCCGCGCCGGGCACCGCCACGTCCCGCACCGCGCCGGCCGCCGGCGAGGGCAAGGCCCGCGCGGCCCGCTTCAGCAGCTTCCGCCAGGCGGTACGCCCGTCGGCACCGGCGGCGCCCCCGCCCGTCGCGGACGACCAGGCCGGGACCCCGGCCCCGCCCCCGGAGGACGACGGCCCCCCGAGCACCGCCCCGCAGACCGACCCCGCGCACGCCACGGCGCCGGACGACCGGGGCGCCGTACCCGTACGGGACGGTGCACGGGACAGCCGGACGGCCGACGCCCCGCACGGCCCCGCGCCGGACGCGCACGACTCCTCCCGCGGTGCCGGCGAAGCGTCGTACGGCGCTGCCGGGCACAGCTCCCCCGCCCCCTCTCACCCGCACGTGCACCTGGAAGGCGACACCACTTCATGACCGGCCCGACCACCACCGACGACAAGCTGACCTGGCTCCTGGAGGGCCTGCTGGAGAGGACCCCGGGTGCCCGGCACGCGCTCGTGCTGTCCCGGGACGGGCTGAAGCTGTGCCGGACTCCGGAGCTGACCGTCGACCAGGCCGACCAGCTCGCCGCGATCGCCGCCGGCATCCAGTCGCTCTCGCACGGGGCGTCCGTGGAGTTCGGCGACGGAAGCGGCGGGGTGCGCTCGGCGATGACGGAGTTCTACGGCGGTGTGCTGTTCATCGTGGAGGCGGGTGCCGGCGCCCATCTGGCCGTGGTCACCACGGAGGACGCGGACGCCGGTGTCGTCGGCCACAACATGAGCGAACTGGTGGAGCAGCTCGGCGAGTACCTGACCGCTCTGCCCCGCAGCTCATGAGCCGACCGGGCAACCGTCCGGGGCGGGACGACGCCCCGGACCGGCTGTACACCCTCACCCAGGGACGCACCCGGACCGGCCCCGACAACCCCTTCGACCTGGTCACCCTCGTCGTCGCCGAGTCGGAACCGGTGACCGGCATGCAGTCGGAGCACGTGGCGATCCTGAAGCTGACCCGGTCCCCCACCTCGGTGGTGGAGATCGCCGCCGAGCTGCGGCTGCCCGTGGGCATCACCAAGGTGCTGCTGGCCGACCTGCTGGCGGCGGGCCGGGTGAGCGCCCGCCATCCGCACCGGCCCGCCATTACCGATCCCGACATCCTGGAGCAGGTGCTCGTTGGACTCCGCAACCTCTGAGGCACGCACCCCCCTGGGCGCCTCCGCCGACCAGGGTTTCAAGATCGTGGTCGTGGGCGGCTTCGGCGTCGGCAAGACCACGCTGGTCCGCTCGGTCAGCGAGATCCGCCCCCTCAACACCGAGGAGACGATGACGCAGGCCGGTGCGACGGTGGACGACATCCGCCAGGTGCGGGGCAAGTCGGCCACCACGGTCGCCTTCGACTTCGGCCGGATCAGTCTGGACGCCCGCAAGGTGCTGTACCTGTTCGGGGCGCCGGGCCAGGAACGGTTCTGGTTCCTGTGGGACCGGCTGTTCTCCGGCACGCTCGGCGCGGTCGTGCTGGTCGACACCCGGCGCATCGACGACTCCTGGTACGCCATCGACCGGCTGGAGCACCACGGCACGCCGTTCGTCGTGGCCTGCAACGACTTCGGCGGCCCCGTCCGCGCCGGTGCCGAGGTCCGCGAGGCCCTGGACCTGGATCCGCAGGTGCCGCTGATCGACTGCGACGCCCGCTCCCGGGAGTCGGGCAAGCAGGTGCTGATCACGCTGGTGCAGCACGTGAAGAACCGGTACGCCGACCCGTCCGCGCGGGCGGGCCTGCCCCGACAGGAGTTCGTGTGACCACCCCCGACGCCGTCCCGCTCAGCGGGCCCCGGTTCCAGACCGAACCCGCCCGGCTGTACCGGGAGATGCGCCGCGACCACGGCGCCGTCGTCCCGGTGCTGCTCGACGGCGACGTCCCGGCCTGGCTGGTGCTGGGCTACCGCGAGCTGCACCAGGTCACCGGCGACCCGGTGCTGTTCAGCCGGGACTCGGACCTGTGGAACCAGTGGGACGACATCCCCGCCGACTGGCCGCTGCTGCCGATGATCGGCCGCAAGCAGCCGTCGATCCTCTACACGGTCGGTGAACGGCACCGGCAGCGCGCCGGCATGATCAGCAACGCGCTGGAGGAGGTGGACCCGTTCGAACTGCGCGGGCACGCCGAGCGGTTCGCGGACGAGCTGATCGACGCGCTGTGCGCGGCGGGCGAGGCGGACCTGGTCGCGCAGTACGCGATGCTGCTGCCGGTGCGGGTCCTGGCCCGGCTGTACGGCTTCCCGGACGAGGACGGCCCCGGACTGGTCACCGCCCTCAACGACATGATCGACGGCCGGGAGCGGGCGCTGGCCGGGCAGGCCCATCTCGCCGCGTCCATGGGCCAGTTGCTGGCCGACCGGAGGAAGGAGCCCGCGGACGACGTCGTCTCCCGGATGCTCGCCGACGAGAGCGGCTTCACCGACGAGGAGATCGCGCAGGACCTGATGGTGATGATGGCGGCCGGGCACCAGCCGACCGCCGACTGGATCGGCAACTCCCTGCGGCTGATGCTGACCGACGACCGGTTCGCCGCCTCCCTGTTCGGCGGGCGCAACAGCGTCGCCGAGGCGATGAACGAGGTGCTGTGGGAGGACACCCCGACGCAGAACGTGGCCGGTCGCTGGGCCGCCCGCGACACCCGTCTCGGCGGCCGGGCCGTCAAGGCGGGCGACCTGCTGCTGCTCGGACTGCAGGGGGCCAACTCCGACCCGCAGGTGCGGACCGACGCCTCCGCGCTGACCGGCGGCAACAACGCGCACTTCTCCTTCGGCCACGGCGAGCACCGCTGTCCGTTCCCCGCGCAGGAGATCGCCGAGGTGATCGCGCGCACCGGCATCGAGGTGGTCCTGGACCGGCTCCCGGACATCGACCTGGCGGTGCCCGCCGAGTCCCTCACCCGCCGTCCCTCGCCGTGGCTGAGGGGGCTGACCCGGCTGCCCGTCCGCTTCACCCCCGTACCCGCCCTGTGACGACCCGCTGTTCCGCCGTGCCCCCGGGGCCCGTCCCCGGGACCGGCGCCGTGCTCGCCGTACTTCCGACCCCTGCCCTGGGAGGCACGTCACGATGACGACCGGTACCGAAGCACCCCGCATCGCCCTGGACCCCTTCGTCACCGACCTGGACGCCGAGAGCGCGGCGCTGCGCGCGGCCGGCCCGCTCGCCGCCGTCGAGCTGCCCGGCGGGGTACCGGTGTGGGCCGTCACCCACCACGCCGAGGCGAAGGCGCTGCTCACCGATCCGCGGCTGGTGAAGGACATCAACGTGTGGGGCGCCTGGCGGCGCGGTGAGATACCCGCGGACTGGCCGCTGATCGGCCTGGCCAACCCGGGCCGCTCCATGCTCACGGTGGACGGCGCCGACCACCGCCGGCTGCGCACCCTGGTCGCGCAGGCGCTCACCCCGCGCCGGGTGGAGCGGATGCGGGAGCGGATCGAGAAGCTCACCCAGGACCTGCTGGACGCGCTGCCCGCGGACGGCTCCGCCGTCGACCTGAAGGCGGCCTTCGCCTACCCGCTGCCCATGTACGTCATCGCCGACCTCATGGGGATCGAGGAGGCGCGGCTGCCCCGGCTGAAGGTGCTGTTCGAGAAGTTCTTCTCCACGCAGACCCCGCCCGAGGAGGTCGTCGCGACCCTCACCGAGCTGGCGCGGATCATGGCCGAGACGGTCGCGGCCAAGCGGGCCGAGCCCGGCGACGACCTGACCAGCGCGCTGGTCCTCGCCTCTCAGGACGGAGACCGGCTCACCGACGAGGAGATCGTCTCCACCCTCCAGCTGATGGTGGCGGCGGGCCACGAGACGACGATCTCCCTGATCGTCAACGCCGTCGTCAACCTCTCCACCCACCCCGGGCAGCGGGACCTGGTGCTGTCCGGGCAGGCCGACTGGCCGGCGGTGATCGAGGAGACCCTGCGCTTCTCCACCCCCACCTCCCACGTCCTGATCCGGTTCGCGACCGAGGACGTGCCGGTCGGCGACCAGGTGATCCCGGCCGGGGACGCGCTGATCGTGTCGTACGGCGCGATCGGCCGCGACGAGCACGCGCACGGCCCGACCGCGGGGCGGTTCGACATCACCCGCGAGACGAGGAACCGGCACATCTCCTTCGGTCACGGCCCCCATGTCTGCCCCGGCGCCGCGCTCTCCCGGCTGGAGGCGGGCATCGCCCTGCCGGCGCTGTACGCCCGCTTCCCCCGCCTGGACCTGGCCGTTCCGGCGGCCGAACTCCGCAACAAGCCGGTGGTCACCCAGAACGACCTGTTCGAACTGCCGGTGCTCCTGAATCCGTAGCCCGCAGGAATCCGCAGCCCCCGCGGGCGGGGGACCGCTCCTTGACTTCGAGAGCGCTCCAGCTCGTAGCGTCACCGACGGCACGCACAGGGCCCCGGGCCCGGCGTCCCCCACGGGATGCCGGGTGCCGGGATCCGTCGCTAGATGGAGACAGGCCGTGTGCCGTGCCGGAACGACGATCAAGGGTGCGAGAAAGGGATTCCTCATGCAGAAGCGCAGGCTGCGGGACCTCCAGGTATCGGCCATCGGGCTCGGGTGCATGGGCATGTCCGCGTTCTACGGCTCCGCCGACCGGGAGGAGGGCATCGCGACCATCCGGCGCGCCCTCGACCTCGGCATCGACTTCCTGGACACGGCGCAGGTCTACGGGCCGCTCACCAACGAGTCGCTCGTCGGCGAGGCGATCAGGGGGCACCGCGACGCGTACGTGATCGCGACGAAGTTCAACTACCGGATGGACGACGCCGTACCGGGCGACATGAGCACGGTCGGCCGGCAGGACGGCTCGGCCGCGCACGTGCGGGCCTCGGTGCACGGTTCGCTCCAGCGGCTCGGCACCGACCACATCGACCTGTACTACCAGCACCGGGTGGACCCGAACGTCCCCATCGAGGAGACGGTCGGCGCGCTCGGCGAGCTGGTCGCCGAGGGCAAGGTCCGGTACATCGGCCTGAGCGAGGCGAGCGCGGAGACCATCCGGCGCGCCCACGCCGTCCACCCGGTCACCGCGGTGCAGAGCGAGTACTCGCTGTGGTCGCGGGACGTGGAGGCCGAGGTGCTGCCCGCCTGCCGGGAGCTCGGCATCGGCTTCGTGCCGTACTCGCCGCTCGGCCGTGGCTTCCTGGCCGGCCGCTTCAGCTCCCCGGACGAGCTGGACGCCAACGACTGGCGTCGGGAGAACCCCCGCTTCACGGACGCCAACCTGCAGGCCAACCTGCGGCTGGCGGAGAAGGTGAAGGAGATCGCCGCCGAGAAGGACGTGACCCCGGCCCAGCTGGCCATCGCCTGGGTGCTGGCGCGGGGCGAGGACCTCGTGCCGATCCCGGGCACCAAGCGCCGCACCTACCTGGAGCAGAACGCCGCCGCGACCGACATCGAGCTGACCGCGCAGGACCTGGCCCGCATCGACGCCGAGCTGCCTCGGGCGGCGGGTGAGCGGTACGACGAGGCGGGGATGCGTACGGTCAACCGCTGACCGGGCACCCCGCTTCCCCGCCCTCTCTGTGAGGAACCCCACGCGGGTGCCAACCGGCTTGGGGCAGCGGGTGTTTGGGGAATACCGGCCCGGGACGGCGGGCCGGCCGGCGTCGACCGCGGTGTCCCGTCTGCCACCATGGTCGACGCCCTGACCAGGCGGCCCGGCCGTGCAACGCCGCCGGACCGACGGGATCCGCCGGTCCGCTCCGATCGCCTGGTTGTGTACCCCGCCGTGTCCTCTTCCTCCGCCCTGCCCCCGTCCGCGCCCGCCACCGCCCCGGCCTCACGTTCGCCGTGGCGCTCCCTGCGGTACCGGAGCATGCGGTGGTGGTCGGCCGCCAACTTCGTCTCCAACGCCGGTACGTGGATGCAGCTCACGGTGCAGAACCTGCTCGTGCTGCACATCACGGGCTCGGCCGCGGCGACCGGTCTGTCCATGTCCGTCCAGGCGGCGCCCGCGCTGTTCGTGAGCCTCCTCGGCGGCGCGGCCGTGGACCGCTGGCCGCGGAAGCTGACGGTCGCCGTGAGCCAGGCCCTGCTCGGCGCGGTGGCCTTCACGACGGCGCTGCTCGTGGCGCTGGACCGGATCGACATGACGGCGCTGCTGGTGCTGGCCGCCGTGACCGGTGTCATCGCCACCGTCGACGGTCCGGCCTGCGCGCTGCTCGGCAACGATCTCGTGCCGGTGGCGGACGTGCCGTCCGCGATCGGGGTGGGCGCGCTGGTGCACAGCTCCGGCCGGCTGGCCGGCACCGCCCTGGCCGGCGTGACCGTCGGCTTCCTCGGCACCGGCGCCGCCTACGCGGCGAACGGGCTGTCGTTCCTGTTCGTGGCCGCAGTGGTGCCGTTCCTGCGGCCGGCGCCCGGGACCGCCTCCCAGGAGCCCGGGCCGCGGGTCGTTCCGGTGCGCGGGGAGATGACCGTACGCGAGGGTCTGTCCTTCTTCGCGCGCCGCCCCCGCCTGGTCGCGCTCGCCGGTATCACCGGGCTCAGCTCCGTCTTCGGCCGGAACTACGGCCTGACGCTCGCCGTCCTCGTCACCGGACCCCTGGCCGGCGGCGCGGGGGCGTTCGGCACCGTCTCCACCGTGCTCGCCGTCGGCGGCATCCTCGGCGCGGTCCTCGGCGCCCGGCTGCGCAGGCCTTCCGTGCGAACCGTGGGCCTGCTCGCGGCGGCGGGCGCGCTGCTCCAGGTGGTGGCGGGTCTGTCGCCGTCCCTGGCGGTGCTGCTGGTGCTGGTGCTGCCGATGGCGGTCGTGGAGTCCGTCTCCGACACCGCCGGTACGGCCGTCCTGCAGACCGACCCGCCGCCCCATCTGCGGGGCCGGGTGCTCGGGGTGTGGAGCAGCATCGGCACGGTGTGGGGCCTCGGCGGCCCCCCGCTGCTGGGCCTGCTGATGGAGTGGGCCGGGGCGCGCGGCGCGCTGGTGGCCGGCGGACTGCTCATCGCCGGGTCGGTCGGCGCGGGTCTGCTCCTGCGCCGCCGCGGCGGGCCGGTGCCGCTGACGCTGCGCACGAAGGACGGCGACGTCTCCGGCCGCGAGGCCCTGCAGACGGCGGCCTGAGGGCCGTACGGCGTCCCGGCCGGGGGGTGGCGCACGGCCTCGGACGTGCTCAGCCGTGCCGGCCGGGCAGGTGGTACACGTGGAACGCCTGCCCGATCACCGGCTGGGCGACATTGCGCACGCGGACGCCCCCGCTGGTCATGCCGTGCTCGGTGCCCGCGTGGGCGTGGCCGTGCACCGCGAGGTCGGCGCCGCCGGTGTCGATGGCCTCCGCGAGCAGATAGCTGCCGAGGAAGGGATAGATCTCCAGCGGCTCCCCGGCCAGGGTGTCCGGCACCGGCGAGAAGTGGGTCAGCGCGATCCGTGCGTCGCAGTCCTGCTCGTCCAGGTGCTTCAGCGCGCTGTGCAGCCCGTCGGCGCACCGGCGGGTGTAGCGGACGAACTCCTTCATCAGCGGTTCGCCGAACTCCCCGGCGCAGCGGCCGACGAAGCCGCCGCCGAAGCCCTTGGTCCCGGCGACCCCGATCCGGGCGCCGTCGACGCCGACGACGGCGGCCTCCCCTTCCAGGACGTGCGCGCCCGCGTCCCGGAGGATCGCGGTGACCTCCTCGGGGCGCTCGTCGTGGTGGTCGTGGTTGCCGAGCACGGCGACGACGGGCACCCCGAGATCCTTGATCTCCCGGGCGACGATCGCGGCCTCCTCCGGTGTGCCGTGCCGGGTGAGGTCGCCGGCGAGCAGCAGGACGTCGGCACACCCGGGCAGCGTCTCGAAGGAGGGCCGCAGGGTGCCCTGGCTCTCGGGGCCCATGTGGATGTCTCCCACGGCCGCGACGCGGATCATGTCAGGTCCTCTCCGTGGTCGGGCGAGGACGTCCCGGCGATGAGCAGGTCGCTGTGGACCGGGTGCCCCGCCAGTTCCTCGCGGGCCATGCGCAGGATGTCGTCCCGGCACTGGGTGGACGGCACGGTGCCGGTGAGCAGGACGGCGTCGCCGCGCAGTTCGAGCCGTACGCCGAGTTCCGCGAGGTCTCCGGCGGCCAGGTGCTCGGCGAGATGGGCGACGCGGTAGTCGAGGTTGGCCGTCGCCGGCGGGGGCGGCGGGCTCGTGTCGGTCATGGCTGCCCCTCCTGGGCGTCGATCACGTTCAGCCGTTCGAGCAGGAAGAGGAAGGCGGCCGGCATCGGCTGGTCGCCGCAGGCCGCACGGACCGCGTCCCAGTCGACCTTCTCGCGGACGGCGCGGGCCACCGGCAGCACCGACCCGAAGTCGCAGTAGTGCTCGGAGAAGGCGCTGATCAGACTGTGGATCAGGTCGGTCGGGCAGAGCACGGGCATGAGGACGGAGTCGACCGGCAGGACGTGCGCCCGGTCGAGCATCTCCCGGGTGACGGGCTGGTGCGCCAGCGCGAAGATGATGTCGACGTTCTGCCCGTGGCAGGTGGTCTTCAGCAGCCAGTCCTCCAGCGGGGTCCGCACGCCCAGGCCGGCCTCCCGCAGGGTGGCGGCGACCGCCTCCGCGTCCTCGGGCAGGATGGCGAAGTCCGCGTCGTGCTGGAGGTAGCGACTGCCGCCGTGGGCGTAGACGGCCACACTGCCGGCCAGCGCGAACGTATGACCGGCGCGTTTGAGCAGCGCGCCGATCTGTTTCGCGGCCTCCAGGATCGCCTGGCTGCGGTCGTGCGGCAGATCCGGTGGATCCGGCGCGGGCATCGGCTGTGCGTCCGGTCCGTCCGAGGCGAGCCGGAGTCCGGTGACCTCCGGCCGCTTCACGGGCGCGGTGTCCTCCCCGTTGTGCGTCATGACCTCTCCATTCGGCACCCTGCACCCGGGCGGCCGGGCCGGCCCCCCGGGAGCCGTACGGGTACCCTCCGCGACGTCGGCGACACGGCATGGGGGTACGGGTTCACCCGTGGCGGCGAGTGGCCGGGCGACCCGCCCGGGAGCACGCTGGTAGGCATGGCACCCCGGAGCGGGGGGGCGGGCCCGCGGCAGCCGTGGCAGTCGGCGCACGCGCTGCTGGTGCTCCCGGTCGCACTCATCCTGGTGATCACGGTGGTGGACCTGCGGACGCCCTCCAACGTCCATCTGGGGCCGGCCCTGGTGATCGCCCCGGCCCTCACCCCCTCCTTCGCCGGGCCCCGGACCACGGCCGGCGTGGGGGCGCTCGCGGTGGCCGCGCAGGTGTTCATCGGCATCCACCACGGCGGGATCGGTACGAGCAACCACATCGTGCAGATCATCACGCTCACGGTGCTCGTGGTGCTCACCGTCCTCTACAGCGTCCTGCGGGAGCGCCGGCAGGCCCAGCTGGCCCAGGTCCGCACGGTCGCCGAGGCCGCGCAGCACGTCCTGATGTGGCCGCTGCCCGAGCAGATCGGCCCGCTGCGGATCGCCTCGCTGTACCTGGCCGCGGAGGACGAGGCGCAGATCGGCGGCGACCTGTACGCGGCGACCGTCAGCGACGGCTCCGTCCGCCTCCTGATCGGTGACGTGCGGGGCAAGGGGCTGCCCGCCATCGGCGAGGCGGCGCTGCTGCTCGGCTCGTTCCGGGAGAGCGCACACCGGCACATCCCGCTGGCCGAACTGGCGAACCGGCTGAACCAGAGCGTGACGCGCTACGCGGCCGACCTGGAGACCCCGGAGGAGGAGGGGGAGCGGTTCGCCACCGCGCTGCTCGTGGAGATCCCTGACCGGGATCCGGTCACCCGGATGACCAGCTGCGGCCATCCGCCGCCGCTGCTGCTGAGCCCCGGCCACGCCGTGACGGTCCCGAGCCTGCACCCGTCGCCCCCGCTCGGGGTGCACGGCGGGACCGAGCACACGCTGGACGTCTTCTCCTTCGAGCCGGGTGACACGCTGCTGCTCTACACGGACGGGGTCGTGGAGGCCCGGGACGAGCACGGCCGCTTCTACCCCCTCGCCGACCGGGTCGCCCGCTGGACCGACGACAGCCCCGAAGCCCTGATCCACCACCTGCGTCGCGACCTCCTCGCCCACGCCGGCGGCAGTCTCGGCGACGACGCCGCCCTCATCGCCATCCACCGCACCACCAGCGACCGCCGCCGCCACCACCACCACGGCCGAGAGGACACGACCAGCCAGGGGTGAGGGCGGGCGGGGGCGGGGGTGGGCCGGAGGCCGGGGCGCGCCCGGGAAAGGCCGGTCGGCGCCCGCGTTCAGCCGGCCGTGCGGCCATGTCCGGTTCGGAGGGTGGCCCGCGGCGGCGGGGCGTTGCGAGAATCTGGGGGCCTCGACCACAGGGAGGCCCGTGCGCCAGTCGGCCTCCGTGCTCACAGCCGCGCTCCGGCCGCCGCCGCGGAACGCGGACGGAGGGCGCCGCGCCCGTCCTCCCCGCCCCGCTTCTCCCCGCTTCTCCCGCTCCTCTCCCCGGAGGTTCCCGTTGCCCGTACGACACCCGACCGTACGACACCTGTTCGCCGGCCTGGCCCTGCTGCCGGCGCTGCTGTCCCCGGTGGCCGCGCACGCGGCGCCCGCCGGACCCGCGAAGGCCCGCTTCGACCTCCAGGCGCACCGCGGGGGTCTCGGCATGACGACGGAGGAGTCCCTGGAGGGCTTCGGCAAGGCGATGCGGCTCGGGGTGTCCACGCTGGAACTGGACACCCAGGTCACCAGGGATCTCAGGGTGGTCGTCAACCACGACCGGCAGATCAGCGGAGTCAAGTGCAGGGACACCGGCCCGGTCGCGCCCGGTGACCCGCTGTACCCGTACGTCGGCAAGTACATCAAGGACCTGACCCTCGCCCAGGTCAAGACCCTGGACTGCGGCTACCGGCAGCTGCCCGGCTTCCCCGAGCAGGAGGTCGTCGAGGGCTTCCGGATGGTGGAGCTGAGGGACGTGCTGAACCTGGTCAGGAGCTACCGCGCCCGGGACGTCAAGCTGAACATCGAGACCAAGGTGGAGGCGGGCGCGCCCGAGCAGACCGCGCCGCGCGAGGTGTTCGTCCGCCGGGTGTACGAGGAGATCCACCGCTCGGGCGTCGAGCGCCAGGTCACCATCCAGTCCTTCGACTGGGGCGCGCTCAGGGTGATGCACCGGCTGGCGCCGAGGTGGCCGCTGGTGGCGCTGACCAACTACGACTTCCTCCGGGTCGGCGAGCCCGGTGCGTCCCCGTGGCTGGGCGGTATCGACGCGGACGACTACGGCGGGGACTTCGTCCGGGCGGCCGCGACCCTGCCCGGGGTCACCACCCTCTCCCCCACCTACGGTTTCCCGCAGAACGGCAAGGTCGGCGACCCGGGGTTCCGGTTCTACTCCGACGCGGCGATGGTCGCCGAGGCGCACGCCCGCGGGCTGAAGGTGGTGCCGTGGACCTGTGACGACCCGGCGACCGTCGGGGCGCTGATGGACCTCGGCGTCGACGGGATCATCACCGACTATCCCGACCGGGTCCGGCGGATCATGGCCGATCGCGGGATGCCGCTGCCGCGTTCCTACCGCCCGCCAGGCCGCGGCTGACCGGTGCGGCGGGCGTGGGTCCCGCCCCGAATGGGGCGGGGCGGGCCCCACGCCCGTGTCCCCGGGTCAGCCGGCCGGCTTCAGACCGGTGATCTTCAGGGTCTTCAGGTCGGACTGGACGTCGATCCGGCTGACCTGCGCGTGCGGTCCGTCGCTCCAGGTGAGCGTGACCCGGCTGGTGGCGTGGCCCATCCCGGAGCCGGTGTAGGTCACCTTCCACTTCACCGGCACGTTCTGCGCGAACAGGATGCCGTCGGCGTGCTGCTTCTTCTCGTAGGAGGCGACCTGCTTCTGCGCGGCGGCGGAGAGGTAGAACCCGCGCAGCGCCTTGGCGCCGGCCGCGGCGGTGGGGTCGTCGGTGGCCCAGACGGCGTCGATGTAGGCGCCGTAGAAGTCGGCCACGTGCTGGGTGACGTTGCGCGGGTCGCCCTGGGCGGACGACACGGCGGCGGCGCGCGTGGTGTGGCTCGCGGAGGCCCCGGCGAGGGCGGGCGTGACGGCGGCCAGGGTGAGGCCCGCGGTGAGGGCGGCGGCGGTGAGAAGGGTCTTGCGACCACGAACGGACGTGTACGACATGTGTGTCAATCCCCCCGGTTTCGGTACGACCGGACTGATCCGGCTGTTCACGGACTCTAAGACCTCTTTTCCCCGGGGTCGGTTCCGCTTCCGACGCACCTGTTCCGGTCATTCCGCTTCGGGGGCTGTTCTCGTCCGGCCGGGGCGGGGCCGGGGTCCGGGAGGTGGGTCGGACCCCGGCCCCGGGTCTGTCAGGGCTTGCGGGCGACCGCGCCGTACATCGCGATGTCCTCGTCGCGGATGCCCTGCTCACCGCTGCCGTCGGGATGCCACTTGTGCACCTGGACGATGCCGGGCTCGACCAGGTCCAGGCCCGTGAAGAACTCGTGGGCCTCGTCGAGGGTGCGCAGCCGCATCGGCATGTTGCGGGCCGCGTACTCGCGGGCGACCCGGCCCACCTCCTCGGGCGCGAACTCGGCGGTGCCGATGGACATCGCCAGGTGGCTGCCGGAGGGCAGCGGCTCCAGCAGCCGGCGTACGACACCGACCGCGTCGTCCGCGTCCAGCATGAAGTGGACGATCGCGATGACGGTGAGCGCGACCGGCTGGTTCAGGTCCAGGGTCTCGCGCAGTTCGGGCGCGTCCAGGATGGCCGCCGGGTCACGGAAGTCGGCCTCGATGTACGCGGTCCTGCCCTCGGGGGCGCTGGCCAGCAGGCCCTGGGAGAGGGTGAGCACGATCGGGTCGTTGTCGACGTAGACGACCCGGGACTCGGGGGCGACGGCCTGGGCGATCTCGTGCAGGTTGGGCGAGGTCGGGATGCCGGTGCCGATGTCCAGGAACTGGCGCATGCCGGCCTCCTCGGCGAGCCAGCGCACGGCACGGTTCATGAAGTCGCGGTTGGCGCGCATGTGCACCGGGAGCGCGGGCCACTCCCGGGACATCGCGTCGCCCGCCTCCTGGTCGGCGGGGTAGTAGTCCTTGCCGCCGAGTATGTAGTCGTAGATGCGGGCGGAATGGGCGTTCTCGGTGTCGATGCGGTCGGCCGGCCATCCGTTGTCGGGCAACGCCGTGTCTCCCATTCGGTCGAGGGGTCGGGGGGGCTTCGCGTCGGGGCGGGTGCGGTTGCGGGTGCCGGTCACCACTCCTTGCGCAGCGCGCCGAGCAGGGTCTCGGTCCTCGTGGCGGGCGCGGCCTGGGCGCTGAGCCGGTCCAGTGCCTCCCGGTAGACGACGACGTCCTCGGCCTTGTCGAGGTAGGCGGCTCCGGCGAGGCCGCTCAGGTAGGCGATGTCGGGCAGTTCGCGGGCCCGGAACCGGAAGAGGTGGAAGGCACCGGCCCACAGGGCGGGATGCGGCCCGTGGGCGAACGGCATCAGCTGCACGGTGACATGGGGCAGCCGGCTGACCTCGACGAGGCGGTCGATCTGCGCGCGCATCACCCCGGGACCGCCGACCGGCCGGCGCAGCACGGTCTCGTCCATCACCACCCACAGCCGCGGCGGCGCCGGCCGGGACAGCAGCTCCTGGCGGCGCAGGCGCAGGGCGACGCGGCGTTCGGTGGCCTCGGCGGGGGCGTGCGGGCCGGCCGTGGTGAGCAGGGCGCGGGCGTAGTCCTCGGTCTGCAGCAGCCCGTGCACGAACTGGTTCTCGTAGGCGCGGATCTGTACGGCCGCCTGCTCCAGGCTGAGGTAGGCGGCGACCCACTCGGGCATGACGTCGCGGTAGGTGTGCCACCAGCCGCGTTTGTTGGCCTCGCGGACGGACTGCAGGAAGGTGTCGACCTCCTGCTGGTCGGTGACGCCGTAGACCTGGAGGAGTTTCTCGGCGTCCGCGAGCCGCAGCCGGGCCACCTTGGCGGCCTCCATGCGCCGGATCGTGGAGTGGCTGACCCCGATGGCGGCACCCGCCTCGGCGTAGCTGAGACCGGCCCGGGTGCGCAGTTCCTCCAGTTGTCTGCCGAGGATCATGCGCAGCACGGAAGGAGCGCCGCCCCAGTCGGTGTCCGCGGTCACGCCCACCCCCTCCTCAGGTCCGGTCCCATGGTCACCCTCGCACGCGAGCGGTGACCCGGCCCCCATTCGATCACGTTCTGGCTGATGCAGCATGCACTTGGCCACTTGCAAATTTCAACTTGCCGGTTGCGGAGCGTGGTTGGCAGGTGTCAGAGTGGACTCACTGCTCCGGCCGACCCACGGAGCGGACGGCGCGGCCCGCTCGGGGGAGACAGGCCGCCTGCACGGCCTGCTGTCAGGCGGTGTGACGTCTGCTGCCCGAGCGGCCGGCCCGACGCCCGCACACCCACGCCTGCGAGGCCGGACGAAAGGCGCACGGCGATGACCCCGCCCTCTCCCCTCCGACCGACCCACGACCGCAGACCGGCCCGACGCCGCTCCCCGCGGGGCGGGGTGTTCCCGGCGTCGGTGCCGCAGCGGCTGCCGGTCCAGGCCGGTGTCCCCGTACCACCCGGAGGCGAGCGTCCCGGTCGACTCCCTGGGCCTCACGGCTCCGACCGGCTCGCCTCCGGGGCCGCCCGGCCCGCCCGCCGGGTCCCGCTCCCCTGCCCCGCCGCCCGCCGCGGCACCGGCGGTCCGCCGGGCGCCCGCTGACGAACACCGGCACGGGCGAGGCCTCTTCCGCAGCGGCGCGGAGGAGGCCTCGCCCGCCTCGCCGCCCACCCCCCACATGCACCGACCGCACCACCCGGACCATCCCCCACTCGTCCGAAGGACAGTCATGCACCACACCACCCCCGCCGTCACGCCCGCCCCCGCCGCCGTACCGGCCGCCGACCCGTCCTGGACCCGCACCCGCCCCCGGCCCGGCTCCCAGGAACAGGCCGGCTGAGGCCGTACCGCTTACGGCATCCGCCCCGCGACCCGCTAGATTCACCGCCGGTGCGGAGCGTCCGCACCCGCGGGCGGCCGGGTTCCGTACGGGTCCCGGGTCCGCCGCGTGTGCCGTGGTGCCGGGGGTCCGATGGTCTGGTCGCTGTTCCGCCGCAGCCGGACCGGGTCCGGGCTCCCCGTGCCGGGCCGGTGCGCTCCCGGCCGGCACGTGCTCGCCACCGAGCGACTGCTGCTGTTCACTCCGCGGACGCGTCTGGACGTGGTGGCGGCGCTCGCGGCGAGCGCGGACGCCGAGGCACAGCGGTGGCTCGGCACCCGGGCGGACGAGGTGCTGCCCGACCCCGGTACCCGCCGGGCGCTGCTGGCCTGGCGGCCCGCCGGCGACGACGGCCGCCGGATCCCGCGCGTCCTGGCCGAGCCGTACACGCCCGCCCCGGACGACCCGCTCCTGCTCGTCTGTGTGCGCAGGTCCGACCTCAGCTACGCCGGTGCCCTGGAACTCCAGCCACGGGCGGGCGAGATGGGCGGCTGGCTGGCACCGGGCTGCCGCGGTCAGGGCCTGGGCACGGAGTTGTTCCGCGCGGGGCTGGCGCTGGCCCACACCCATCTGGGACTGGCCACGGTCCGGGCCGGGGCCGAGCCGGGGAACACCGCGAGCCGGCGGTCGCTGACCCGCGCGGGGCTCGCCCCCGACCAGGGGCCGCGCCGGCACACCCTGCCCGACGGCCGCGTGGTCGACGCCGTCTGGCACCGGCACGACACCGCGTCCCCCTCACGCTGCCGCTGACCGCCAGGGACGTGGCCCGTGGGCGTCAGGTGCCCGTGAGCGTCAGGGCGTGTCCTGGCGGCGCCCGGTCACCCGGCGCCGGTCGGGCCAGCGCACGTCGTAGGCCCAGCCGAGGCGTTCGAACCAGCGGATCAGCCGGGCGCTGGCGTCGAGCTGGCCGGTGAGGACTCCGTGCCGGGCGCTGGTGGGGTCGGCGTGGTGCAGGTTGTGCCAGGACTCGCCGAGGGAGAGCGGGGCCAGCCACCACACGTTGCCCGAGCGGTCCCTGCTGCGGAAGGGGCGGGAACCGGTCGCGTGGCAGATGGAGTTGATGGACCAGGTGACATGGTGGACCAGGCAGATCCGGACCAGCCCGGCCCAGAAGAACGCGGTGAGCGCGCCCTGCCAGGACCGGGTCAGTGCCCCGCCCAGCAGCGCGGGCAGGGTGACGGAGGCGAGCACCAGGACGCCGAAGCGCCGGGAGACCGTCATCAGGGTGCGGTCGCGGACGAGGTCGGGGGCGTACTGGCGGGCCGAGGCGTGCTCGGTCTCGAACAGCCAGCCCAGGTGGGCGTGGAGCATGCCCTTGGCGAGGGCGCGGGGTGAGTGGCCGTACCGCCAGGGCGAGTGCGGGTCGCCGTCCCGGTCGGAGTACTTGTGGTGCTTGCGGTGGTCGGCCACCCAGGTGATGAGCGGGCCCTGCACGGCGAGGCTGCCGGCCAGCGCGAGGGCGATCCGCAGCGGCCGTCTGGCCTTGAAGGAGCCGTGGGTGAAGTGCCGGTGGAAGCCGACGGTGATGCCGAGCCCGCTGACCAGGTAGAAGGCGACGGCCAGTGCGAGGTCCACGGGGCTGAGCCCGTGCCGCCAGGCCAGCGGCACGGCGGCGAGGAGGGCGAGGAACGGTACGGCGACGAAGACGCCGATCATCACCTGCTCGCCGGTGGGCCAGGACCGGGTGCCGGCCGCCAGCGGGGTGGATCCGGAGAACTCCGAGGACATGGCGACCCTTTCTCGGCCGGGACGGACTGCCGGGGGGGTGGACTGCCGGGACGGGCTGCCGGGGGCGGACTACTCGACGGCTGTGAAGGCGAGCACGGCGTTCTGGCCGCCGAAGCCGAAGGAGTTGCTGACGGCGGCTCGTATCCGCTGCGGTCGGGGCGCCTTGGTGACGACGTCCAGGTCTATCGCCGGATCGAGGGTGTCCAGGTTGGCGGTGGGCGGGATCAGCTGGTGGCGCAGGGTCAGCACGGTGCAGGCCGCCTCGATGGCCCCGGCACCGCCGATGGCGTGCCCGATGGTGCCCTTGACCGCGGTGACGGGCGGCGGCCGGTGGAAGACCCGGTGCAGGGCGTTGTGTTCGGCCGCGTCGCCCTGCGGGGTGGCGGTGCCGTGCGCGTTGACGTGGTCGACGTCCTCCGGACCGAGGCCCGCGTCGGCGAGGGCGCCGCTCAGGGCGCGGGCGGCGCCGTCGCCGTCGGGGTGCGGTGCGGTGAAGTGGTGGGCGTCGCAGGAGGCGCCGAACCCGGCGAGCAGGGCCGCGGGGCGGGCGCCGCGGGCGCGGGCGTCCTCGGTGCGCTCCAGGACGAGGACGGCGGCGCCCTCGCCGAGCACGAAGCCGTCGCGGTCCCGGTCGAAGGGGCGGGAGGCCGCGTCGGGGGTGTCGGCGCGGCGGGACAGGGCGCGCATCTGGGCGAAGCAGGCGGCGGTCATCCGCAGCCGGGCGGACTCGCTGCCGCCGGCCAGGACCAGGTCGCAGTGGCCGGACAACAGCCAGTCCCGGGCCAGGCCGAGCGCGCTGGTGCCGGAGGCGCAGGCGGTGCTGACCACCATGTTGGGGCCGAGCGCGCCGAGGTCCAGGGCGATTTCGGCGGCGGCCATGTTGGGCACGCTGCGTGGCAGCGCGAGCGGGGAGACGCGTTCGGGGGTGTGGTCGGCGAGCCGGTCGAACTCGGCCTGCCAGCCCTGCATGGACCCGGTGCCGACGCCCATCACCACGCCGACCCGGGCGCCGTCCCAGCCGTCGGTGTCGAGTCCGGCGTCGGCGACCGCCTCGCGGGCGGCGAGCAGCGCGAAGGTCGTGAATCGGTCGAGCCGGCGGGCCAGCCGGTGTCCGAGCAGGCCGGCCGCGTCCAGGGCGGGCACCTGACACGAGAAGGCCACGGGCAGCCCGGCCAGGGCGGGATCGGCGGTGGCGGTGGACCGTCCGGCGCACAGGCCCGCCCAGGCCGCGTCCCGGCCGATGCCCGCCGGGGTTACCAGTCCGAGTCCGGTGACGGCGACGGGGGCACGGCGTACGCCTGTTCTCACCTGCTGCATGGGCCGTGATTATCCGGGCCGGACGACGCGCTTTTGCCCCGCCACAACTCCTTCGGCCCAGGTCGGGGGCTGCTACCACCCGGATGCGCGAATCGGGACCGGGCGCGCGGTGTCGCCCTGCGGGCAGGCGGACCTCCCCCGGCGGGCGGACACCGAGCCGACGGGCGGACACCGAGCCGGCGGGCGGGCACCGAGCCGGCGGGCGGGGCACCGAGTCGGCGGGCGACCTCCTAGCGGGCGGCCCCCATCCGGCGGGCGGACCCCGAGCCGTCAGCGCCGTCCAGCAGTCGGGCGGCCGTTCCCGTCGGCGTCGCCGTCCAGGGCGTGGACCGCGCTCGACCAGGCCTCTGCCAGCGCGGTCTCCAGGTCGTCCAGTGGGTGGGCGGAGGTGTCGAGGCGGAGGGCGGGGCCGATGTGGACGTGGACGCGGGGGCGGCGCACGGGGGCGGTGGCCCAGCCGGCGAGCTGTTTGGCGCGGCTGCCGGAGGAGACGCGGCGGGCGCCCGCGTGCCCGACGGGGATCACCGGCGCGCCGGTCGACAGGGCGAGCCGGACCACTCCCGACTTCAGGCGTCCGGGCGGGCGGTCGTGGGAGGCGCGGTAGCGGGGCAGGCCCCCCTCGGGGTAGACGAGTACGCCACGGCCGGCGGCCAGGGCGTCGGCGGCGGCACGGAGCGCGTCGGGGGCGCGGCGGCTGCCCCGGTGGACGGGCACATGGCCCTCCCGGGTGAGGGCCCGGCCCAGCAGGGGCACCCGCCACAGCCCGGCGGTGGCGAGCACGGCGGGGCGCAGGCCGAGCCGGTGCAGGGTACCGAGGAGCAGCACCGGGTCGAAGAACGAGGTGTGGTTGGCGGCGAGGACGCAGCCTCTGCCGGGCGGCTGCGCCAGGTGCCGGGCGCCGCTCACGCTCGTGTCGCTGAAGACGGGCACCAGGGCCCCGGCCCATGCGGACAGCATCACGCACTCCTCTCCACCGCTTTCGCCCATACTGCCCCGAATGCCTGTTTGGCGTGCGGTGCCGACGGGCCGGTGGCTGAATGGCCGTCATGGACTTTCTCGCCGCGTACGACGCGATCCCGGAGGACGACGTCCCGCAGCGGGTGGCCCTGCTGCGTACCGCCATGACGAACGGCAGGGCAGCCCTCTTCGCCGAGCTGCGCGCCCGCCGGCCGGTGTTCAGTACACCCGTCGGCGTCTTCGTCACCCGGCACCCCGACGTCCTGGAGGTGCTGTCGGCGCCCGGCACGTTCACCGTGGGGGTGTTCGGCCCGGCGCTGGAGGACGTGCTCGGGGCGCCGTTCATCCTGGCCCGGGACGGTGCCGACCTGCACTGGCGGGAGCGCGGGTACGGGCAGGTGGTGCTCGCCGCCGAGGACGCGCCCCGGGTGCGGGAGCTGACCGCGCGGATCGCCGACGAGGTGCTGGACGAGGTGACCCGCCGGGGCGCGGACACCTTCGACCTCGTCCAGGACTACGCCCGGGTGGCCGCCGCCCGTGTGGCCATCGCCTACCTGGGGTTCACCGGCATCGAGGAGGAGACCCTGCACTCCTGCACCCGGCGGATGCAGTGGGCGTTCGCGGTCAACCCCGACCGTGACCCGGAGATCCACGCGGCGGGCGTCGCCGCCGGCCGCGAACTGCACGAACGGGTCGCCGAGTTGATCGACCGCCGCCGGGACACGGCCCACGACGGCGGCCCCGACGACGTCCTCGGCCGGATGCTGCGCACCCGGCTGCCCGACGAGTACGGCTTCGACGACGAGCGGATCAACGCCAACCTGGTCGGCTATCTGACGGGGTACCAGCAGAACGCCACCCAGTGCACGGCGACCGCGCTCAAGGAACTCGCCGTACGGCCCGAGGCGCTGGCCGAGGCGGTGCGCGCGGCGGGCGAGGGCGACCCGGCCCGCTTCGACGCCTATGTGTGGGAGGCGCTGCGCTTCCACCCGTTCGTGCCCATCACGCCCCGGCTGTGCCTGCGCGACCACGTGCTGGCCGCGGGCACCCCGCGGCAGACGGTGATCCCGGCCAAGAGCGTGGTCATGGCCTGCTTCGCGTCGGCGATGTTCGACGAGGAGGTGCTCGACGCCCCGCAGGAGTTCCGGCCCGGCCGCCCGCCCGCGCACAACCTCGTCCTCGGCTACGGCGCGCACGACTGCGTCGGCAGGTACGCGGCCCAGGTGATCGTGCCCGAGCTGGTACGGCGTGTGCTGCTGCGCCCCGGCATACGCCCGCTGCCCGGCGGTGAACGCGCCCTGGACTACGCGGGCACCCCGTTCCCGCAGCACTACCCGGTGCGCTCCGGCCGCCCCGCCGTCACCACGGCCCGGCCCTGACCCGCACCTGATCACGACCCGGACCTGATCCACGTCCGACCGCGGCCCGGCCCTGCCCCACACCTGACCGCGGCCCGGCACCGGGACCCGCCCCGCGACCGACCGGAGGACCCATGACCGTCATCTCTCGCCCGCCCCGGACCCGGACCGTGCCGTGGACCGGGGCCAGGGACCGGTCCCGGGACGGCTTGCGCAATCGCTTCGAGACACATCTGCTGACCCATTACGGCCCGGCCTGGCAGGCGGCCCAGCGCAGCCGGTGGCTCCACCGCAGGCTCAACTCCAAGCTGACCGACCTGGCCGTACTGAAGGCGCCGCCACGCCCCAACCCCCTGAGCACCAAGGCTCCCTACACCTCCTGGGACTCGCTGACCGACCGCTCCTGGGTGGGCCGCCACCTGCCGCCGGCGGCCGGGCCGCCCAGGGGCCTGCCCGCGCCGGAGAAGGTCGCCGAACTGTTCCGCCGCGAGGGCGAGGGCCGCTCCTGCACCCGGTCCAGCGCGCTGCTGCCGGCGTTCGCGCAGTGGTTCACCGACGGCTTCCTGCGCGGCCACGCGGCCACCGGCGACCCGCGCCGCACCGACTCCCCGCACACCCTGGACATGTCCCAGCTGTACGGCGACCGCGAGGACGTCACCGCCTGCCTGCGCACCTTCGAGGGCGGCCGGCTGAAGAGCCGGGTCGTCGACGGCGCCGAGTTCCCGCCCGCGCTGTGCGAAGGAGGCAGGATCAGGGACGAGTTCCGGGCGATCCGACCGGTCCGGTTCGACGAGGTGCCCGCGGAGTTCGTGGACACGCTGTTCGCGTGCGGCGGGGAACGCGCGCACGCGCACATCGGGCCGATGGCGCTGACCGTCCTGTTCCTGCGCGAGCACAACCGGGTCGCCGGCATCCTCGCCGCCGCCCACCCGGACTGGGACGACGAACGCGTCTTCCAGACCACCCGCAACACGCTGATCGTGACGATGATCCGGGTGATGCTGGAGGAGTACATCAACCACATCACGCCGTACCACTTCGGCTTCGTCCTCGACCCGGTCCGCACCGACCGGGGGGTGTGGCACCGGGAGAACCGGGCGACGATCGAGTTCAGTCTCGTCTACCGCTGGCACAGCCTGATCCCGTCCACGTACACCATCGCCGGCCGCCCGGTGCCGCTCGCGCGGACGATCGCCAACGGGCAGCTGGTCGTGGAGCGGGGCCTCGGCCCGCTCTTCGAGGACCTGTCCCGCCAGCCCGCGGGCCTGTCGGGCCTGTTCAACACCGACGAGCTGCTGCTGCCGATCGAGGAGCGCAGCGTCGCCGTGGGCCGCGAGCTGCGACTGGCCTCGTACAACGACTACCGCGCCCACTACGGCTTCCCCCGGGTCACCGACGCACGGCAGATCTCCGGCGACCCGCGGGTGCAGGAGGCGCTGCTCGACCTGTACGGCGACGTCGACGCGATCGAACTGTACGTGGGGCTGTTCGCGGAGGAGCCGGAGCCCGGTGCGATCTTCGGGCGGCTGCTGGAACGCGTCATCTCCGTCGACGCGTTCTCCGAGGCGCTGAACAACCCGCTGCTCGCGCCCCGCCTGTTCGGACCGGCCACCTTCTCCGCGGAGGGCCTGGAGATCGTCCGCGGCACACGCGGCTTCTCCGACCTCGTGCACCGCAACCTCCCGGAGGACAAGGGCCGTTACGTCGTGACGCTCGGCCGGAGCGCGGCCGACACCCGGGCCGCGGCCCACTGACCGGCGCGACCGGCGCTACGGCCCGCCGACCGCACGGCCCGCCGGCCGGCGCTCGGTTCAGTCCCTGGCTCCCGCGTGGGCGAGCAGCGTCTCCGCGGCGGTGCGCAGTTGCTCCGCCGCCGTGTCGCAGGCAGCGGCCTGCCGCTCCAGGGTGGGGCCGCTCCACTCGGGTGCCGTGGGGCAGCCGCCCAGCGTGGCCGCGGTGGCGCGCAGCCGCCGGGCGTACTCCTCCATGAGGCCGGCGTCCGCCCGCAGCGCCTCGGCCTGGTCGAGGAGTTCGGTGTCGTACGACGTGATGTCGGGGGACTCGGTCACCATGGCGTGCTCCCGCGGGCGGTGGGGGTGTGGGGTGTCAGCGCGGCAGGACGGCGCCGGCGCTGCGGTGGAGCATGAACTGGGGGCAGGTGAGGACGAACCGGGGCCGGGCCGTGTCGATGCCGAGCCGGCGCAGCTGCCCCGCGAGGGGTTCGGCCGCCGCGGTGTCCAGCCGCAGCCGGACGCCGCCGCCGGTGTGCAGCCGCAGCCTGCCGTGGGCCCGGACCAGGGTGCGGATCGTGCTCTCGCCCCGGCGGCCGTAGAGGATCCAGTCGGCCTCCGGGCAGCGCACGCCGCGCCCGAGGCGGGCGTCGACGGCCAGGCCGAGGTCCGGGGAGCGCACGCCGATCCGCCGGCCCGTCAGATCGGCCTCGGCGGTCACCCGGCGCGCGGGCTGGCCCCAGATCTCCTGGGCGACGACCCGGGCCTCCTCACTGGTGACGGCGAGGCAGAGCACATGGCGGCCGGTGCGCCTGAGGTCGACGCGGCGCAGCAGGTCCACGGCGGCGTCGTGGGGGCGGGGCCGCCACAGGTCGTCCACCAGCACGGACAGGGCGATCTCGGTGTACGGGCCGATCGTGGTGCAGCGGTGCTCGTACAGCGACAGCACCGCCATGGCGCGGCGGCCGAGGCGGCTCGGTGTCATCCAGGTGACGTCGGGCAGCAGACCGCGGGCGGTGTCCGCGCCGACGGTGTAGCACAGGTGGGCGGCGGAGGAGTCGTAGTAGCGCACCGGTACGTCGATGGGGCCGGCGGTGGTGGGCACCGAGGTGGTGGGGAGGGTGAGGAAGGGGTAGCCCTCGGGCGGGTTGGCACGGTCCTTGAGCTGGTAGGCCTGCGTGCGCACGACGGGGCCGAGGTAGGGGGCGAGGGCCTCGTCGACGCGCTCGCGGGCCTCGGGGATCACTGTCTTGAGGTGCTCGATGTACTCGTGGAGCATGTGGCACAGCGGGAACTCGTGGGTGGGACCGGTGTAGTCGACCTCGTACCAGTGCGGATGCGGGTCGAACGCGGTGCCCGCGCCGCGGCCGTCGAGGACGGGCACGATGTCGTGCTGGTTGGTGATGCTGGCGACCCAGGTGCGCGGGTCGGCGGGCTTCTTGCTGTCGACCGGTGAGCCCACGGCGATGACGTGGGTGACCCGGTAGGTGCGGCAGAACTCCTCGTCCTGGGCGAGGTTCATCACCGCGATACCGCCCTCGCTGTGCCCGATCAGGGCGAGGTCGGCGCCGCGCGGGATGCCGTAGTCCTTCAGGGCGAGCAGGATCGACCGGGTGTACGGCGAGTCGGGCATGAACAGGTTGCGCCAGGCGCCGACGAAGTCCTGCGGGGAGTCGTTGCGGGGCCGGCCGGGCGCCATGCCGGGCGCCTGGAGGACGTAGCGGACGACACCGTCCGGGCCGCGCACGTTCTGCAGCAGGATCCGCCCGTCGGTGGAGAGCATCTCGATGTTCCGCAGGAAGCCGAGGAAGGACCCCTCCGGGGTGATGACCTGCCGCTCCTGGTCGGTCAGTTCGACGGCCTCGGCGGCGCCCTCGCCCTTGTCCAGGCCGGCGAGACGGGCGGCGCTGATGCCGTGCAGAGGGTCAGCGGACAGCTCCCGGCCGGTGGCCAGCGCCCAGCCGGTCTCGTCGTTCTTCGGGTCCTCGTCCAGCAGAGCGCGGATCGCGAGGAGTTCGGCCATCAGCGGGGCCAGCCCGGACAGGGCTCGCTGGGCGCCCTGGTCGCGGAAGAGGGCGCGCAGGGAGCGTACGGCCGCCAGGTCCTTGTCGGCGGTGACGGCCTCGGTCAGCCGGCGCATACCGGGATCGCGCACGAACTCGGGGTGGTCGACCAGCACAGCCGCGATCCGCAGCCGCAACGAGGTGACCGCCACCAGCGCGGCCAGGCTCTCCCGGCCCAGCACCTCCCCGGCGGTGCCGAGGACGTGCCCCACCCCCTTCGGTGCCGTGATCGCCGAACCGCCGAGGCCCTGCTTGTTCGTCAGGGCCCGCAGCAGCGCCCACCGGGCGGCGAGGCCGGTACGGGGACGGCGGCGCGCGGAGGCGGCCAGGGCCGGGGCGAACAGCGCGGTGCTGGTGCGCTCGGACACCGCGCGGATGCCCTCGGCGACGTCGACCACGTCCCGCGCGCACCGGCGCAGCAGTTCCCTGGCGTCCTGACCGTCCGGCGCGGGCCGTCCGGGTGCGGTGCCGTCCGCTCGCATCCGACGCTCCCTGGGTTCGACGACATGGGGCGGGGCCGCGCCCGAGGCGGCGGCCTCGGTCCCATGGTCGGCCAGGGGGATCGCTCCCGCACCTTCATCCATCCAGGTAGAGCATGCCGCCGGGTGCCGTACCGCCCGCCGAGCCTGGGCCCGACGGGCATATGGCTGCCACATAATCGCCGCACATGACCCCCTGTACCGCCCCGCCCCGCCCCGCGGGGGGCGCACCGTGACCCTGTCTTCCGAACACCCGGAGGGCCTGCGCGCCCCGCTCCCCGACACCGTCCCGGTCAGCCTGCCGCTGCGCACCGGCACCCTGCTCACGATCGTGGTCGGCCCGCTGGCCGCGCTGGCCCTGGTCCTGCCCGTCGCCCTGGCCGGCGGCTGGGGGCCGCGCTGGTACGACGGTGCCCTGGGCGCCGGGATGTACGCGCTGTCGATCATGGGCATCACCGCCGGCTACCACCGGCACTTCACCCATCTGTCGTTCAAGGCGAAACGACCGCTCCGGTTCGCCCTCGGTGTCGCGGGCGGTTTCGCCATGGAGGGCCCGGTGACCCTGTGGGTGGCCGAGCACCGGCGCCATCACCAGTACGCGGACCGGGAGGGCGACCCGCACTCGCCGTGGAAGTACGGCACCACCCGGCGGGCGCTGCTCAAGGGGCTGTGGCACGCCCAGGTCGGCTGGTTCTCCTCACCGGTCCGCTCCCACTACCCGCGCTACGCGCCGGACATGCTCGCCGACCCGGACGTACGCCGCCTGGACCGCTGGTACCCGCTGACCATCGCCGTCTCCCTGGGGCTGCCGCCGGCCCTGGTCCTCGCGGTCACCCAGGACACGCGGTCCGCGCTGGTCACCTTCTTCTGGGCGAGCCTCGTCCGGTACGCCGTCGTCCACCATGTCACCTGGTCGGTCAACTCCGTGGCCCACGCCTTCGGTCCACGCCACTACGCCACCCGGGACCAGTCCCGGGACGTGCCGTGGGTGGCCATGCTGACCTTCGGAGAGGGCTGGCACAACCTCCACCACGCCGACCCCCTCAGCGCCCGGCACGGCGGACTGCGCGGCCAGCCGGACCTCACGGCATGGCTGATCGCCCGGTTCGAACGGCGGGGCTGGGCCTACGACGTACGGTGGCCCGACGAGCGGCGGATCACCGCCCGGCTGCGCCCGGAGGCGGCCGGCCGGCGAGTGCCGCATCCTCAACTGCCCGTGAAGTAGCGGGTGAACGGGGAGGGGTCGACGGCGAACATGCCGTTGAAGGGCTCGTTCAGCTGGTAGACCAGCAGCACGGTGAAGGTGATGAGCGCGCTCAGGCCCATCACCATCACCATGTGCGTGAAGCTCCGGCGCACCCCGAACATGAACATGAAGGTCACCGTGAGCACCCCGCCGACGATGAGCCCGAACCACAGCACGGGTGACAGGGTGTCGGCCACGTCCGCCTCCCGGCCGCGCCGGGCGTCGTCCAGCACGCTGAGCTGGGCCAGGGTCTCCTGGAGCGTGGCCTGCTGGGCCGGGGTGGCGTCGGCGGGCACCTGGCCGGCCGCCCGGAGGTCGTTCAGCAGCTCCCAGCCACGCCGGCCCGGCGGCCGGCCCACCGCCATCGCGGGCCACTCCGCGGACACCACATGGTGCACGTACGCGTCGACGGCCCCCCGGGTCCGTTCCCCCTCCAACGCCGGCAGCCCCGCGGACAGCAACCGGATCTGGTGTGCGGCGCTCGCCTCCGCCTGCACATGGCCCACCGCGCCGGACCGGGTCTCCCACACGGACACCATCGACAGACCGAGGACGAGCGCGTAGAGCACGCCGACCATCATGGAGATGTACTCGGCGACGTCCTCGCGGGGTTCCTCGTCCGGGGCGGGCGGCCAGTAGTGGTGCCGGATCACCACGATGCCCGCGGTGACCACGGCGATCCCCAGAACCACGGCGAAGGTCTCGATCATCGGGTGCGTCTCCTGTCGTCTCGGTGTCTCCCCCGCCGCCTACCTGCCGATGCGCCGCGAGCCGAGGAGGACGGCGGCGAGGACGGCCGGGATCAGCAGCAGGAACAGCACGACGAGCAGCCCGAGCCCCGTCGGACCACCGCCGGGGCGGATGAAGCGGGACATGATGGAGGGGGTGCGGGGGTGCGGGGAAGCGGTGCGGGGGGAGGCGGTGCCGGGGGGTGAGGTGGTGGAGGGGGACGAGGTGGAGGGGGGCCAGGTGGTGGGGGGTGTGGTCGGGGGGCCGCTCGGCGTGGTGGACCTGCCTCCGGTGGACTGGCCTTGAGTGGCTTCGCCCTGGGTGTTCCGGCCTGGAGTCGTCTGCCCCTGACCGGACTGGCCCTGGGTGGCCTGACCTTGGGTGGCCTGACCTTGGGTGGCCTGACCTTGGGTGGCCTGGCCTTGGGTGGCCTGGCCACCCGCCGACTGACCTCCGGTCGCTCCGCCGCCGGTCACCGCGCCTCCGGTGGTCCCGCCCGGGCCGGCGGCGCCTGCGGCCGCACCGGCGGCAGCACCAGCGGCGGCCGCCGCGCCGCCTGCGGCAGCCGCTGCTCCTCCTCCTGCGGCTGCGGCTCCTCCCCCGGCTGCCGCACCCGCGGCCGCCGCGGCACCCGCCCCAGCCGCCGCACCGGCACCGGCTGCCGCTCCTCCGGCTGCCGCACCGGCACCCGCCGCCGCTCCCCCAGTCGCAGCACCCGCACCGGCACCCGCCGCCGCTCCCCCGGCTGCCGCACCGGCACCTGCGCCCGCGCCGGCGACCGCGCCGACGCCCGCCGCGGCACCTGCTCCGGCAGCCGCGCCGGCACCAGCGGCCCCACCAGCGCCTGCCCCGGCGCCCGCGGCCCCTGCCGCCCCGGCACCGGCACCACCGCCGGCGGCACCGGCAGCTGCACCACCACCGCCGGCGGCACCCACGCCTGCTCCGGCACCCGCACCCACGCCTGCACCCGCACCCACGCCCACGCCCGCTCCAACACCGGCACCGGCACCCGCACCCGCCGCCACCCCGACCCCCGCACCCACGCCCGCTCCAGCACCGGCGGCTGCACCGGCAGCCGCGCCGGGAGCCGCCGCCCCCGGGGCAGGAACAGGCAGCCCGGGCAGGGGCGCACCCGTACCCGCCGGAGGCAGCGGCGGGGGCGGGGGGAACACGACTCCGGGGGGCACCGGCAGGACCGGGGGCGCGGGGGGAGGCGCGGGGGCCGGGGGTGGGACCGGCGCGGGGGCGGCAGGGGGCGGGGGCAGCACGGGAGGGGGGAAAGGAGGCGGGACGGGAAGGGGGGCGGGGGTCGGGGCGGGGGGCGGTGGTACGGGGGGCGGGGCCGGAGGCGGTGGCAGGGGTGGTGGTGGCTCGTGCAGCGTGAACTCACCGGTCGCCTCGGCCTTGAGCCGCGGCGGTGGTTCCAGGCAGCCGTCCGGCAGGAGGGTGCTGGTCCGGTCGCTTCCCGTCACGTGCCCCTCGCTGAGGTACCACCCCGGGGGCCGCTCGACGGTCGCCACGCACCGCGCCGTACCACCCGGTTCCAGGCTCGGGACGGTGTCACCGCCCGCCGGGCAGACGATGAGGGGCGGCTGGAGGACGGGGTCGGCGAGGCGGAGGCCGAACACCGTGCGGTTGCCGGTGTTGGTCACGTCGTAGAAGACGGTGGCACGGCCGGGCGCCAGGACCGGGCCCGGCACTCCGGTGGTGGTCGTCACCGTCTCGGCCAGGGCCAGTTCGCCGCCGACGCCGGCGTACCCGGAGCGGGCGGCCGCCCGGGACTCCACGCCGAGGGACGGTACGCGGCCGACGGCGGTGACGTCGGCGACCCAGATGCCCGGGCGGGCGGTGGCACGGGCGGTGCAGGTCGCCGAGTCGAGGCCGCGGAGCATCGGAAGGTGATCGCCGCCGCCGGGGCAGCGGATGTCGGCGTCCGGGAGCCCGGGGTCGCTCACCTCCACGTCGTACAGGTCGGCCCCGGTGCGGTTGATCAGGCGGTACGTCTTCACCAGCGGGCGGCCGACGCGAACACCGGGGTCGGTCGCCTCGGTGCCCGGTCTGTCGTCGACGGCGACCTGGAGGGCGAGGCCCTGGCTTCCCGCGCCGTCGGCGACGGCCCGCTGCGCAGGTGTGCCGTACACGGCCATGAGCAGCGGCAGCACGACGGGAAGCCGTGTCCCGAGGGCCTGTCGGCACCTCCCTAAATGCCCTATTAACACGTAAAACGTACTAACAGAGGGGTCTACGGGTGGGCTCCGGCCCACGCCGGTCACCGGGCACGACCGCACGAAGATCACCCCGGTGGCCGCGCGACGCGCACCGGCGCCTCACGGGCCGCGCCGCGGACACCCGGGCCGGTCAGACGCCGGGCATCAGGCCCGCCGCGATCGTGGCCCCCAGTTCCCAGCAGGCCTGGGTGCCGGCCTTGCCCGGGTCGCCGGTGACGGTCACCGGCTCGGCCGCGCGACGCCAGCCGAGGCCGGTGGTGACGGTCTCGACGGCGCGGACGGCTCCGGTGACGTCGTTGCCGCCGTGGACCCAGAAGCCGAACGGGCGGCCCCGGGTCTCGTCCAGGCAGGGGTAGTAGATCTGGTCGAAGAAATGCTTGAGGGCGCCCGACATGTAGCCCAGGTTGGCAGGGGTGCCGAGCAGGTAGCCGTCGGCTTCGAGCACGTCGGAGGCGGTGGCGGACAGGGCCGCCCGGCGTACGACGCGGACGCCCTCGATCTCCGGTGTCGTGGCACCGGACACGACCGCTTCGAACAGCGCCTGGCAGTGGGGCGAGGGGGTGTGATGGACGATCAGCAGGGTAGGCACATGCGGCACCCTGCCGTGCGTCCACGGCCCGTGGCAAACGTCGCCGCGGCGCGCGTCGGGCGAGTGCCGGGGACGACGGGAGGAGCCGCCGTGACCGAAAGTCGCCGTGACCGGAAGTCGCCGTGACCGTGAAGCCTCCCTGATCGAGGAGGCACCGTGACCGAGGAGGCACCGTGACCGAGGAGGACGGCCGGGTACCGGCCGCCGTGGTGTTCGACGCGCTGGGGCCGGCGTACGAGCGGGCGTTCGCCGGCTCCGCACCGCACCGGGCGTCGCTGGACCGGCTGCTGGAACTGCTGGCGCCGGGCAGCCGGGTGCTGGACGTGGGCAGCGGGACGGGACGGCCGACCGCGCAGACCCTCGCCGCGGCCGGTCACCGGGTGCTGGGCCTCGACGTCTCACCGGTCATGGTCGACCTGGCCGCCCGGCAGGTCCCGGACGCCGAGTTCCGGCTCGCCGACATCCGGGACACACCGTTGCCGGACGCGTCGTTCGACGCCGTATGCGCCTACTTCTCGCTGCTGCAGATGACCCGCGCCGAGCAGACCGCGGTCGTGGCCAGGCTGGCGCGCGCGGTACGGCCCGGCGGTCTGGTCGCGCTGGCCACCGTGCCGTTGGACGTGGAGGACGTCGAGGCCGTCTTCATGGGGCAGCCGGTACGGGTGACGAGCTTCGCCGCGGAGGCGTTCACCGGGCTGGTGACCGGCGCGGGCCTGACGGTGCTGTCCGAGCAGCACGAGGTGTTCACCCCGGCCCACCCCGATGCCGTACCCGAGCCGCACCTGTTCCTGCTCGCCCGGCGCGGAGCGCAGTGACCCGCGACCGGTGAGCCCCCTTGCCGTTCGGTGCTGTCGGTGCCCTCGGTTACAGTGGCCGCTCCGCAGCGAAGGGGAGGCGACAGTGCAGGTCAGAGTGGGGATCGTCGGGAGCCGGGTGATCGCCGCGGCGGCGCTCGCGGCGCTGCTCGGCGGCTGCGCGGGGTCGACTGACGGCGACGGCGGGAAGTCCGCGAGCCCGTCGGCGAGCGCCAGGGGCACGGCGGCCGGGGGCACCGGAGCGAAGGGGACGGCGGCGGCCCGCGGCGGCACGATCGGCACGGCCGGTTCGGCCTGCGAACTGCCCGTCAGCTTCGCCCTCGCCAAGGACTGGAAGGCCAAGTCGATCGACGCCGAGAAGGACCTGGCCAAGGCGTCGAAGGGGGAGGACGGCGACCTGAGCGGGGCGCTCGCCGACACCATCCTGCGACAGGGGCCGGTCACCGCGGCCTGCGAGATCGACGCCAAGCCGGCCGGCAACATCGGCTTCCTGCGCGTGTGGACCGGCAAGCCCGGCGACGCGGACGCGGACGGCGCGCTGCGCGCGTTCGTCGCCGCCGAGGACAACGTCAGCAAGGAGAAGTACCACTCCTTCAGGACCGGCGGCGGTCTCGACGCCGTCGAGGTGGAGTACCTCTACACGAGCAAGCTCCTGGAGGAGACGAAGAAGGAGAGCGCCTTCGCGGTCAGCACGCCCGCGGGCCCCGTCGTCCTCCACCTCGGCGGCATGGACACCGAGGAACACGAGGAGATGCGGCCCGCGTACGACCTCGCCAAGCAGACACTGGAACTCGCCTGAGACCCGCCGGCCGCGCCCCGCTCGCTCAAGGGGCCGTGGCCCGGCCCAGGTAGGTGAGCGGTCCGGCGTCCGCGACCGGGATCTCGTGGAAGCCGACCCGGTCGTAGAAGGCGCGGGCGGCGGTGTTGGCGGTGACCATGCCGAGGTGGACCGCCCGGACGCCCTTGCCGTGCAGGGCGTCCAGGAAGGCCCGCAGCAGACGGCGGCCGTGTCCCTGCCCCTGCCAGGGCCGCAGCAGGTCGATGTGCAGGTGGGCGGGGTAGGCGGCCAGTTCGGGGACGAGCATCCGCTCCGGGTGGTGCAGGAGGCGGATCATCTCCTCGGTGGGCGTACGCGGTGCCGCGACCGGCTCCGGATAACGGGCGGCGAGCCGCGGGATCCAGTCCCGCCGGAAGTCCTCGACGAACCGCTCGGTGTCGGCGGTGCCGACGATGTACCCCACGGCCCGGCCCCCGCCGTCGTCCAGCACGAAGGCGAGGTCCGGGTCGAAGTGGCAGTACGGCTCGGCGAAGAGCGAGGGCATCAGGCGCTGGTCGGGGTAGACGGCCCGGGAGTCGCCCCCGACCAGCGCGGTGCGCACACAGATGTCGGCGACGTCGGCGCGGTCGGCGGTGCGGTAGGGGCGTATGGCGGGGGTCTGCTGACGAGTCTGCATACCCCGGATCCTCGACCCGATGGGAGCGCTCTCACAAGGGCCGGGCGCCCTGGGTGTCGCCGACCGCACACGGGACCGGTCAGTAGCGCAGACGCCTGGCCCGCAGGAACATGAACAGACCCGACAGGGCGAGCAGCGTGCCGAGGGCCGCGGGCCACAGGTGCGCGCCCGTCTCCGCCAGACCGCCCTGGGCGGTCTCGGCGGCCTGGGGTCCGGGCTGGGTGGCCGGTGGCGGGGCGTACGCGGCGGCGGTGGACCCGCCCGAAGCCGGAGCGGCGGGTGCGGACGGGGACGGCACCGGCCGGGTCGAGGCCGGACGCGCCGGTGTGGAGCGGGGTGCGGCGGGCGCGGCCGGGGCGGCCTTGCCATCTCTCTTCTCCGTGTTGGCCGTGTTCGCCGTGTTGGCCGTGCCGGCCGTGTTGTCCGTGTCGTGCTTGGTGGTGCGGGCCGGTGAGGTCGTCACGTCGTTCCGCGGGGCGTCGCCGGGCCGGGAGGCCGAGGGATGCGGGGCGGCGGGGGCGGAAGAGCCGCCCTGGGCGGGGTCGCCGGGGGTGACGCCGGCACCGGGAGCGGCGGTGGCACCTGAGCCGGAACCGGGCGCGGGCGGGGGCGTGGGCGCGGGCGTCACCGTCGTACCGGAGTCGTCACCTGAAGCGCCGCAGGTGCGGCCGGAGTTGATGCAGTCGACCATCTCGCGCATCAGGTCCTCGTCGAAGACGTTGATGAAGTCGCCGTGGTCGGTGACGGGCTTGTGCAACTGCTCCGGGAAGGAGTCCACCGCGAACAGCGGGACGGTCCGTCCGCCGTCCGTCACGCTCGGCGCGTCGACGTCGTAGACGATGCGCTGGACCAGTTGCGGAATGGGCCGGAAGCCCGCCGGGCAGGAGCCGTCGTCGGTGGTGAAGGCCACGTGCGTGCGATGGTTGGCGCTGTCGATGTTGCGGCCGTCCCAGCAGCTCTGGAACCGGAAGGTGCGCACGACGTCGCTGCCGGGCGGGCACAGCGGGTACTTGTCCTTCAGCTGCCGGTTCTCGTAACCGGTGCAGCTCCAGGACGCGTTGGCGTTGCCGGGGCCGTTGACGAAGGCCTTGGCGTCCCCCGTGATGATGCGCAGCAGGCGCGGCATGGCGGTGACCTTGCCGCGCGGGTTGCCGACGAAGGTCAGCGTCACCTGCTCGGGCGTCACGATCCGGCCCGCGTTTCCCTCCGTTCCGCCGCCCGGTGCCCCGGCGTCCCGCTCCTGGGTGCCGTCCTGCAGCCGCAGCACGGGCCAGTAGTACGAGGACTTGTCGCGCCGGTCCGCACAGCTGGTGCCGGCCCGCGCCAGGTCCTCGTCGCTCGCGAAGGCGGTGTTGGCCTGGTTGCCGACGTAGTCGTGGAAGTGGTGGGCGCCGTTGGAGACACCGGGGGCGACGATGACGTTGTCCGAGTTGAACAGGCCGTTCGCGTTGACCCCGCAGTCGGAGGTGAAGGTGCCGCGTGAGGCACCGTCCTGCGGTGCCGGGGCCGGTGCGTCCGGGGGTACGGCGGTGATGTCCGCGTAGTCGGAGGCGACCGGCCCGTTGCCGCCCTGCCCCGCGCCGCCCTGGCCTGTGCCGTTCTGCTCCTGGCCGTTCTGCCCCTGGCCGCTCTGTCCCTGGCCGTTCTGCCCCTGCCCGCTCTGTCCCTGGCCGCTGCCGTCCTGTCCGCCGCCGTCGCCCGGTGTGCCGGTGGACTGGCCGGTCTCCGCGGGGCGCAGGGTGCAGGGGGCCAGGGAGTCCAGGCCCTGCGGGCGCTCGCCCGCCCGGTCGATGGCATCGGCGATCCGCCCGATGGACGCCGACCGCTTCTCCTCGAGCGGGTTCATGATCGTGTCGTCGACCGCGCCGGAGTACGCCTCCCCGTCCGCACCAACGGCCTGTCCCGCCTGCTGGAGTTGCCGGTAGGCCGCCGCGGTCTGCTGGTCGAGCTGGGCGAGTTCACGGTCGACGTCCGCGCGGGCCGCGTCCGGTACCGCCGTCAACCGGCTGCCGACGTCGGGGCAGTCGATGGTGGCCATGCCCGTCGACCGGACCTGTCCGGCCGTACCCGCGCCGGATCCGTCGCCCCAGCCCTCGCTCGCCGAGGCGTAGACGTTCGCCGCGACGATCCCGGCCCCGCCCAGCATCAGGGCGACCGCTGCGAGGGTCGCGCGTCGTGCACCCGTCGGGCGTCTGCGGCTGTTGCGTACCAAGGTCGTCCCCTGTGTGAGTTCGCCGGTCGGGCATGGAGTTCCCCGGCTTCATACGGAGGGCGGAGCCGCCGTGTTCAACGGAATCGCGAATTCACCGGGATCTCACAGGAAACCATGGTCTCCGCCCCTTCCCCGTCGAACTCCCTCGCGAACATCACGAATATGTATCGGACATTTCACACCTCAACCTTCACACGAGGCACACACGTTGGCTAGGTTGACGCGAGGCCGCCGCCCGGCTCTGCCCCGGCGAGCCGCTGAACTGCCCTGTGGGGCAAGGAAGGAGCACGTCTTCCATGGCGCCGGAAAGCCGCGACGAGGTTCGGCAGCGGATCGCATCCCTCTACGACCAGGCCGAGAACGCCACCGGTAACTTCAACGCGACACGGGCCATGGCCGGGCGGAGCCGCAGCCGGTCCCGGGGCGTACCGCTGGCCAAGCGGACGGGCCGGCGCCCGGATCCGGGGCTCGACGAGGTCGCCCGGCAGTGGTTCGACGCGGCACGCGCCAAGTTGGGTCCGACCGTCCCCGCCGCGCTTCCCGCGGACCGGCTCACCGACGGACCGGCGGCGCCCGCGCGTTCGGGGCGGGAGCGGATGGGCGGCCTCCCAGGGGGCGAGCGGGAGCCGCGCGCCCTGCCGGGCGGTGGAGATGCCCTCGCTCTGCCGGGAGGCGGGGGTGCCCTCGCCCTTCCGGGCGGCGACCGGGACGTCCGCGCTCTGCCGGGTGGTGAGCGGCAGGCCCTCGAACTCGAACCGGGCGCGGCCCGCGCGGTGGCCGAGCTGACGGCCGGTTCACCGGCGGCCCCCGTGAACCGACCGCCACGGTCTCCGGAGACGTCACTCCCGGGCGTCCAGGGCCTCGAACCGCCCGGCGCGGCACCGGCGTCGACCGGTGGGACCATGGCCGAACCGAGCGGCAGCTGGGCCGCGCCGGCACCGGTGAGCCCTGCTGCCGCACAGGGCCTCGCCGTTCAGGCACCCAGGACGCTGCCCGGTGCCGCCGTACCCGGCCGCCCCTCCCCCGCCGCCTCCAAGGCCGGCAACCGGCGCAAGCTCGACACCGCGCGGGACCTGCTGTCCCGTCACACCGGCCGACTCGCCCTGCCCGGTACCGCCGCCGAGCCCGCCTGGGCCGCCGGAACCCGGCCACTGCCGCACTCCGCCCCGGCCGAGCCGGCGGAACAGTGGCAGCAGCCGCAGTGGGCGACACCCGCCCAGCCGGCAACGGCGACGTCGGCCGTCGACACCGGCTCCCCGACCCCGCTCCTGGACACCGGCTCCCTGACGACCCTCACCGACACGGGATCCTTCACCCCGTTCACCGACACCGGGTTCGTCACCCCAGCCGTGAGCACGGGAGCCACCCCACTCACCGGCACGGGATCCTTCACCGCCCTCACCGACACCGGATCCCTCACCCCAGCCGTCGGCACGGGAGCCACCGCACTCACCGACACCGGCACCTTCGCCCCACTTACCGGCACGGGACCCTTCGCCGCCCTCACCGACACCGGATCCCTCACCCCAGCCGTCGGCACGGGAGCCACCGCACTCACCGACACCGGGACCTTCGCCCCACTCACCGGCACGGGACCCTTCACCGCCCTCACCGACACCGGATCCCTCACCGCACTCACCAGCACGGGATCCGCCCCGGTCACCGGTCCCGGCCCCCTCCCCCCGCTCACCGACACCACGGCGGTCACAGGCGTCGCCGCCCCCCTCTCCGCCACCACAGCCGCCGCCCCCCTCACCCCCTCCAGCGCCCTCCCCCTCCCTGCCCCCACCCCGGCGTCGCCCCGCGCCCTTCGTGCCGCCAAGGCCATCGCGTTCGCCCGGGCGCAGATCGGGAAGCCGTGCGTCTGGGGGGCGACCGGGCCGGATTCGTACGACTGCTCCAGCCTCACCCAGGCCGCGTGGCGATCGGCCGGTGTCACGTTGCCCCGCGCGGCGTACGAGCAGGCGCTCGCCGGTGCCCCGGTGACGCTCGCCGACCTGGAACCCGGCGATCTCGTCCTCTTCTTCGACGACGACCGGCATGTGGGTCTGCACGTCGGCGACGGCATGATGGTGCATGCGCCGGGGCCGGGGTCGACCATCCGGGAGGAGTCCGTCTACGGCGCCGGCGAGGCGGCGATCCACCGGATCGTCCGGCCGGCCTGACCCGGACCAGCCGCTGCGCCGGTGGGCGCGGCGGCTCCGGACATCCCCAGGAACGAGGTCATGGCCTCGGCCGCCACGATGGAGCGCCCTCTCGCCGCCGGTCCGGGCCGGTCCGCGCCTGCCCGCGGGGCCCCGCATAAGCAACTCCTGGGTCACCCATAAGATCAACTTATGAGGTCATAGACCAGACCCCCGTACCAACTTAGGTCTGCCTTAGTTTAGGCTTCCTGATCAAGTCGCCCATTCACGCTCGAAGGGAACCTGATCATGCCGCGCCCCCTGCGGGTAGCCATCGTCGGAGCCGGCCCCGCCGGGATCTACGCCGCCGACGCCCTGCTCAAGTCCGAGGTGGCCGCCGACCCCGGTGTGTCCATCGACCTCTTCGAGCGGATGCCCGCCCCGTTCGGCCTGATCCGGTACGGCGTCGCGCCCGACCACCCGCGCATCAAGGGCATCATCACCGCCCTGCACCAGGTGCTGGACAAGCCGCAGATCCGCCTGTTCGGCAACGTCGACTACCCGACCGACATCAGCCTGGACGACCTGCGCGCCTTCTACGACGCGGTGATCTTCTCCACCGGCGCGACGGCCGACCGCGAACTGCCCATACCGGGCATCGACCTGGACGGCTCCTACGGCGCCGCCGACTTCGTCTCCTGGTACGACGGCCACCCGGACGTGCCCCGCACCTGGCCGCTGGAGGCCGAGAAGGTCGCCGTGCTCGGTGTCGGCAACGTCGCCCTGGACGTCGCCCGCATCCTCGCCAAGACCGCCGACGAGCTGCTGCCGACCGAGATCCCGCCGAACGTCTACGACGGTCTGAAGGCCAACAAGGCCCTGGAGATCCACGTCTTCGGCCGCCGTGGCCCGGCGCAGGCGAAGTTCAGCCCGATGGAGCTGCGCGAGCTGGACCACTCCCCGAACATCGAGGTCATCGTCGACCCCGAGGACATCGACTACGACGAGGGCTCCATCGAGACCCGGCGCGGCAACAAGCAGGCGGACATGGTCGCCAAGACGCTGGAGAACTGGGCGATCCGGGACGTCGGCAACCGCCCGCACAAGCTGTTCCTGCACTTCTTCGAGTCGCCTGCGGAGATCCTCGGTGAGGACGGCAAGGTCGTCGGCCTGCGCACCGAGCGCACCGCCCTGGACGGTACGGGCAACGTCAAGGGCACCGGCGAGTTCAAGGACTGGGACGTCACGGCCGTCTACCGCGCGGTCGGCTACCTCTCCGAGAAGCTGCCCAAGCTGCCCTGGGACATCGACTCCGGCACCGTCCCGGACGAGGGCGGCAGGGTGATCGAGGAGGGCGGCACCCCCGTGCAGTCCACGTACGTCACCGGCTGGATCCGGCGCGGCCCCGTCGGCCTCATCGGCCACACCAAGGGCGACGCCAACGAGACCGTGGCCAACCTGCTGGACGACTACGCGAGCGGCCGTCTGCACACCCCCGCCTCGCCCGAGCCGGAGGCCGTCGACGCCTTCCTCGCCGAGCGGAACGTCCGCTTCACCACCTGGGAGGGCTGGTACAGGCTGGACGCCGCCGAGCGTGCCCTGGGCGAGCCGCAGGGCCGCGAGCGCGTGAAGATCGTCGAGCGTGAGGACATGCTGCGGGAGAGCGGGGCGTAAGCTTCCGGCTCCCCTGGCCCAGGGGCCGGCGCCTGCGCGTCGGCCCCGCCGCCGTTCAGGCGCGCCCCACGCCCCCTCAGTGCTCCGCCGCGCGGGCGAACAGTTCGTGCAGTGGCACCGGTGACAGCAGCCGGGTGAAGGGGCCGTGCACGCCCTTGCCCGCGCGGACCGCGCCGTGTGTGCCCAACTTGTCCGACTCCACGGGCAGGTGGGGCGCGTCGAGGGTCTCCCAGGTGCCGGGGGCGAAGGCCGTGCGCCCGGCCCGGGCGCGCCGGCCGGTCTCCACCGCCCCGACCGCCACCAGCTCCGCCTGCGCCGCCTTGTGCCGGGCTGCCGACCAGCCGTTCCAGCGGCGGACGTTGCGGTCCGTGGGCCGGGCGAGCGCGCGCAGCTGGAGGTGGAGCGCGGCGGCGTCCGCACCGACACCGAGCCGCCGCGCGACCTCGGCGACGAGGGCCGGGGCGCTGAGCGCGGGATTGGCCTCGTAACCGCCCGCGGGCACCGGTGTCCCGGCGGCGCGGGCCGCCATCCGGCCCAGCCCGTCGAGCAGCGCCCGTATCCCCGTGACCTCCTCCTGCAGCCCGGGAAGGTCCAGCCGGTCGCACAGGTCCCGTGCCCGAGCCGCACGCTCCGGTTCCGCTAGGGCGGCCGTCCGCAGGAACAGGTCACCGCTGGGGACCGCGACGACGAACGTCCCGTCCTCCAGCGCCGTGGGTGCTTCCGGGACGGTGTCCAGGAGCGGCTCCGGGCACGGGACCAGGGTGCCCGTGAAGGGGCGGAAGGCCGGGTCCCCGGCGGCGGCCCGGGCCAGGGCGGGCGACGGCACCAGCTCGACCAGCGTCCACGGCGCGGCGAACCACGCCCGCAGGCCCTCGTACAGCTTCAGTGCCTCCTCGGCCGCGGGGTCGCCGACCGGGCGCTCGGTGAGGGCCCAGGCGATCACGGACAGCGTCTCGGTGTGCGGCGCCCGGTCCCTCCGTATCCACGCGCCTGCCCTGCCGTCCGGCTCCTCCTGGTGCAGGTGCAGCCGGCCGGTGCGGCTGCCGACCAGGACGTGTCCGCCCGGTTCGGCCGGCGGGCGGCCGGCGGGCAGGGCGCGGGCCCAGTCGGCGGGCAGGCCCAGGTCCGCCTCCAGGGCGTCCGCCAGCTCCTCGTCGACGTAGGGCCGGGTGCCGAGCAGCTCGGCCCAGACGGCCGCCATCCGTTCCGCGGCCCGGACGGGTCCGTCCGCCGTCCACAGGTCGGCGGGGTCCTCCGGGACGCCGGCGGCGAGCATGCGGCGTCGGCCGTGCGGGCCGAGGCGGTGCCAGAAGCCGTCGTACTCGGCGGCCGTGGTCCTGTTCGCCTTGTAGGGCCTGGAGCGCAGCATCCTGGCGTGGTCGTCGTGCCCGGCGCGGCGCGGGAGGCCGGCCAGGGCGAGGGTGGCGACGGGGCGGCGTACTCCGGTGCGCCAGGAGAAGACGGCGAGGGCCTCCGGGGTCAGCGGCACCGGTCCGTTCTCCTCGACCAGCTCCAGGAGGCGGGTGAGGCGCCCGCCGTCGTCCCGGGTGACCGTGACGGTCTGCTCCTCCTCGGTGCCGGCCGGTGCGGGGGCCGTGGCCGGCTGGACGAAGCGGCGGAGTCCGCCGCGTGCGGGGCCCGCGGCGGCGCGGGTCCCGGTGGTCAGCTCCTCCTGCGGGGCGCGGCCGGTGCGCCAGGTGCCGCCGGGTTCGGCGAACGGCTGCCGGCTCCAGGTCCGCAGCAGGGCGTTCAGTGCGGTGCGCTCGGCCTCGGGTGTGGTCTCGACGGCGGCCCGCCAGGCGGCGGCGTCGATGGCGCCGAGCAGCACCTGCCATTCCGCGGGGCGTGCGGGCGGGGCGAGGCCGCGGGTCTCGTCGTCGATCTCGCCGCGCAGGAAGCGGCCGTCGGCGGCGATGGCGGTGAGGGTACCGGGGTGCCGCTCGGGTCCGTGGGCCTCGTAGGGGCGCAGGTCGGGCAGGAGGCCGGAGAGGGCGGGGACGAGGGCGGTGTCGGGGATGTCGGCGGAGAGGGTCACGACCGGGCCGGAGCGCATGATGCCGACGCGCCGGGACAGCTCCTTCCGGCGCCGCAGCACGTCGGCCGCGAGCCGGGCCGCGCGCACCACTCCGTCCCGCACGCGGGCGTCACCGGCTTCGGGCAGCAGCCGGGTGACCCGGTCGCGCAGTGCATCGTCGTCACCGGTGTCGCGGGCGGCGTCCAGGAGGGCGCGCACGGTCGCGTCGCCGATGGTGCGCAGCGCCTTGGAGGAGCGTTCGTCACGTGGGGTGAGGAAGTGCCAGAAGGCGGGCGGCGGCACCGGGCCGGCTGCCTCGCCGAGGGTGGGCGGGTGGTCGCGGTCGCGGCCGGAGGGCGGGACGAAGCCGTGGACCTGCCAGAGCAGGGAGTTGTCCGCGGCGGCGTGGCAGCGGACGGTCACCTCGCCGACGGTGACGGCGTCCTCGCCGCCCTCGGGGAGGCTCATGATGCCCCAGGGGTGGCGGCCGAAGCGGCGGCTGCGGTAGCGGGCGGTGCGGCCGTCGACCGTCTCCAGCAGGAACTCGGTGGGTGAGGGCCCCTGGTGGGGCGTGCGGTTGAGGACGCGGCAGCCGACGAGCCGTCCGTCCTGGCCGAACGGGGAGGGCGGGGCGTCCTCGGGGAGCACCGCGAGGTACTGGCCGCCTTCGAACTCCTCCATGCCGGGCGGGAGTTCCCGGTCGCGGTGGAAGTCCGGCAGGGTACGGTCGGCCGCCGGGGCACCGGTCGCGGGGTCGTACGGCGTCCAGTTGCCGCGGGTGTGGAAGACCCGGGCGCCGAAGAAGCGCCGGCCGTCGCTCAGCTGGAATTCGTGCCCGCCGATGCCCTCGCGTCCGCCCGGCCGCAGCACTCGTCGGCCGTCGAACCGGCCGCCGCGGTCCGGGGTCTCGAACTGGTACCCGAACCCGCCCCGGATCAGTCCGCCGTACGGCCGCAGACCGAAGCGGTCCTCCGGGGTGAACACCTCCTCCGGGCGGTCGGTCCAGTACGCCTGGTCGGCGGAGGAGTAGCGGTCGCCGGTGCGCCAGCTGACGAGGAACTGGCCGCCGACGTAATGGACGGCGTGCGAGGTCGCCTCCTCCGGCACCCGGAAGGAACACCTCGCGCGGGCGCCCGAGGGGTCGACGGCCACGGCGCGGTCGCCGCCGAAGACGGTGAGGACGGGCCAGGTACAGGTGACCTGGAGGGTGTCGGCCGGGTCGAACTCCTCGAGGGCCGCGTCCAGGGCGGGCCAGCCCAGTTCCTCGGGCAGTCCGGCGCGCAGGGCACGGGCCAGCGGACCGGTGAGGTCCAGCGCGGCCAGCGCCTCCTCGATGCCGTCCAGGGCGTCGGCGGTGGGCCGGTCCAGCAGGCCGGACAGTTCGGTGACCGCCTCGTCGGCCGCGGCGAGCCCGCCGCCGCGCAGCGCGGCGAGCAGGCCCTCGATGCGGCTGTGCACCTCGGCGGCGATGCCGGCGTTCCGCGGCAGCCGGGTGATCGCGGTGCCGGAGCCGCGCAGCCCCTCGTGCACCGTGCCTTCGAGGCGCCGGCCGAACACCGGGTGCGCGGCCAGGGCCCTCAGGTCCCGGCGCGACCGGTCGTCCCAGAACGTCAGCCGTACGGCGTCGCCGGGGTCCGCCACCTCGATGCCCTCGGCGAGGCAGGCGTCCAGGAGGTCGGCGTCGAGGGCCGGCCAGCGGTACTTGTCCTCGTGGATCACCACGGGTGTGCCCGCGGCGCGCAGCCGGGGTGCGAACCGGGAGACGATTTCGAACAGTTCGGCGGGCATGGGCTGGCTCGCCACGCCGCCGTACGCCACCTTCTGGTGCCGGTACGTGCGCGTGTACCGCCCCAGCCAGCCGGCCAGGCCGCCCTCCGGTTCCAACTGCCCGGCGGCCGCCGCGTCCACGATGCCGCCGCGCAGCAGCAACCGCAGCCAGGCCGCCGCGTCCTTGCGGGAGTCCGGGAACAGGTCGAGCAACGCGGCCTGCACGCGCGGGCCTTGCGGATGGTCGCCCAGCGGTCCGGCGGCGGCCTCCAGCAGGGCGTCCGGCACCGCCTTGCCGCGGGCGGCGCCGAGGACCTGTCCGAGGACCCGGGCGTCCTCGTCCGTGCCCAGGCCGGCGGCCCGCGCGGACGCCCCGATACGACGGGCGAGGTCGGCGGGGAGGTCCCCGGGTGAGGCCGCCCAGGCGGTCAGCACGCGCACGTACTCCGCGTGCGCCTCGGCGGGCGCCGACTGCCCGGCCAGCCAGCGCTGGTGCTCGCTCAGCTCCTTCACCGGCAGGGCTCCGTGCGCCGCGAAGAGCAGTGCGTTGGCCCGCCGCCAGGCAGGGTCGACGGGCAGCGCGTGCTCCTGCTCCGCCTTGCGGGCCAGGGAGTAGGCCTTGGCCGCGGCACCGCCGGGGTATCCCAGCAGGCGGTGCGCCACCGTGTCCCAGAACCAGGGCAGGTGGGCGGGAGGCAGCCCGCTCGCCGGCCGCCGCAGCCGCTCAAGGCAGCGCCCCATCTTGGGATACGCGGACGACACGGCCGCCGACACCTCGTCGAGCAGGGCGGCCGCGGCGCTCTCGGCGCCCGGATCGCGGGACGTCACCCAGAGGGTGTAGGTCCTGGACCGGTGGGGTTCCGCGGGCAGCAGGTCGTGAGTGAGCATGCGGCGATCTTGGCACGAGGCTCCGACACTCGTCCGGGCCCTGTGGACAACCTTGGCAGGCGGCGGGACCGGCCCTGTGGACAATCGGGGCCGTCTGCGGGGTCGTAGCGCGAAAACCCCGAACCGCCCCCGGGTGCGGCCCTGTTAGGGTCCTGCGGTGTTCTCGCTGTCCGAACCCCCGTTCTTCGCCCGCCTGCGCGAGGCCCGTCGCGTGCTCGTCGCCGGTGCCGGCGGCGGCTTCGACGTCTACGCCGGGCTGCCCCTCGCCCTCGCCCTGCGGGCGGCCGGCAAGGAGGTGCACCTGGCCAACCTGTCCTTCGCCGACCTGTACGGCCTGGACCTGGACAGCTGGGTCGAGCAGGACGTCGCCGCCGTCCGCCCGGACACCCCGTTGCGGGGCGACTACTTCCCCGAGCGTGCGCTCGCCCGGTGGCTGCGGTCGCAGGGCCTGCCCGACACCGTGTACGCCTTTCCCCTCACGGGGGTCGAGACGCTGCGCGCCGCCTACCGGGCCCTCCTCGCGCATCTGGGCGGGGTGGACGCGATCGTGCTGGTGGACGGCGGCACGGACATCCTGATGCGCGGGGACGAGCACGGGCTCGGCACGCCGGAGGAGGACATGGCGAGCCTGGGCGCCGTCTCCGGGCTCGCGGAGGTCCCGCACCGGCTGGTGGCCTGCCTGGGCTTCGGCGTGGACGCCTACCACGGGGTCAACCACGCGCTGGTCCTGGAGAACCTGGCCGCCCTGGACCGCGCGGGCGGCTATCTGGGCGCGTTCTCACTCCCGCGCGAGAGCCCGGAGGGTGCCGCCTACCTGGACGCGGTGGCCCACGCCCAGGACTGCCACACGAGCCGCCCGAGCATCGTGCAGGGGTCCGTCTCGGCGGCGCTGCGCGGGGACTTCGGCGACGTGCGGTTCACCGAACGCACCCGGGACAGCGAGTTGTTCGTCAACCCGCTGATGGCCCTGTACTTCTGTGTGGACCTGCCCGCGCTGGCGCGCGCCAACCTCTATCTGGAACGGCTGGAGGGCACGGTGCTGATGCGGCAGATCAGCACGGTCATCGCCGGGTTCCGCGACGAGGTGCCCCGGCAGCGGCCGCCCCGGGCGTTCCCGCACTGAGAGCCCGCGTCATGCCAGGGCCCGCGTCATGCGAGAGCGCCAGGGCCCCGTCATGTCAGGGCCCGCGTCGTCCGAGGGTCCGGTCAGCGTCGGGCGAGATCGCGGCCCCCGACCACCGCGAGCGCCGCGGTCAGCAGGACGAGGGCCGCCATCTGGCCGAGGCCGCCGCCGAGGAGGACGCCGGCTCCGGGGACGTGCAGCCACGGGTAGAGGGCCGTGACCCGCGCCGCCAGGACGAGCAGGCCGAGCGCCGCCAGGGCGAGGGCGGCCCCGGGGGACGTACCGTCCCCGCGCCGGGCGCGCCACAGCAGCCAGCCGAGCGCGCCCACGACGAAGCCGGTGGCGGGCGCCCACACGAAGTCCGCGGCGCCGGGCAGCAGCACCAGGGACCCACCGGTCACCACGCACCCGGCCAGGAACACCAGTCCGGGCGAGCCGGCGGGCAGCCGTGCCGCGGGCGCGTCCCGGTGGTGGGCTGCGCACAGGGCGAGCGCCGGCAGCCAGGCCAGCAGCACCGCCGACAGCTCGTACCACGGCACGCCCGGCGGAACCCCGTCCCCGGCCAGCGGACGGACCAGGGGCCACAGGGTGGGCAGGGCCGCGGCGAGCGCGCTGTACCGGGCCGGCCGGCGGCGGTCGTGCAGCAGGGCGAAGTAGGCCACCGTCCACAGCAGGGGGAGCGTCCAGGTGAGCACGGCGGCGACCGTGTCGGTCGCACCGCGGCCGGTGAACCCGCTGAGGAACATCTGCCGCCCGCTCGCACCGTGGGTGAGGGACCAGGTCAGCTCGAGGATCCGGTCGACGACGGCGGAGGCCGCCTGGAGCAGCACGGCGGCCAGGGCGAAGAGGCGGACGGCCGAGCCGAGGACGGCGTACCGGCGGGGTGAGCCGGGCGCGCCGAGCCGGCAGCGCACGGCGAGCGCGGCGATGCTGGCCACCTCGCCGAGTGTGGGCCGGCTCTGGTCCTGGAGGTCCCGGTCGATGTCCCCCAAGTACGTCTCGACCATCTCCTCCTCCCGTTCACGCCGGTAGGAGGCGGGGAGCAGGCGCAGGACGGCGCGGTAGCGGGTCTCCAGCAGGGTGGGGTCATGCGAAGCCTCCCGCGAGTCCGGGCGGGGTGGGGGGTTCCAGTCCGGCCGGGCCCTCGGCGGCGGGACGGGACGGGGCGCCGGTGCGGCGACCGGCCGCGATGCGCCGCTTGGCGGCACCGGCGCCGGCGGCCATCCGCTCGGCCTCCGCGTCGAGTGCCGCGACGCCCTCGTCGGTGAGCCGGTAGTAGCGCCGCAGCCGGCCCTGCTGGACCTCCTCCCGGTCCAGCACGATCAGGCCGTCCGCGGTGAGCCGGTCCAGCACGCCGTACAGCGTGCCGACTCGCAACTGGACCTCCCCGTCGGACAGTTCCCCGACCTCGCGCAGGATGCCGTAGCCGTGCCGCGGCTGGTCGGCGAGCGCCGTGAGGACGAGGAACGCCGCTCGGGTCATGCTCTTCGCTGTCATGCGACGATGATATATCGGCTGCCGATATATATCGCGAGGATTCACACGATCGGGTGTGCCGACCGGGGCGACGGCCGGGACGCCCTCCTGCGGGTGGTCTCCCGGGAGCCTCAAGGGGGCGCCCCAGAGGTGGCAGGTGGAGATCCCGGCGGTGGCAGGTGGAGATCCCGGGGACGGCGGCCGGTCCATGGTGTGGCGGCCGTGCCGAGGTGGGTGCGGAGAGTGAGGAGATGAACGGGGTCCGCCCCTGAGCGGATGGACGGACGGACCCCGTTCGTCCGACATTGTGGGCGCCGTGCGCGGGGGCCGGGCACGGGTGTGCGGCGGTCGTCTGACGCGCACCGCGCCCGTCCCGGGCGTACGGCACGCGCCCCGGGCGTGTGGCGCACACCCCGTGCGCCGGTCACACCTCCGGGCGACGCGCGGGCCGAACCCCCCGGCCGCCGTGTCGCCCGCCGAGCGGTGATACTGGGAAGCTCACCCGCCCCCATCAGCAGATTGGCTCATGTCGAACTCCGCCGGCGACCGCGCCACCATCCCGCAGACCCTCTGGGCGGCCCGGGGCCGCCACACCGGTCCCGCCCCCGAGGACGTCGTCCGCCGCACCCTGCGCCGGCACAAGGACAGCGGGGACATCGACGACTTCGCCGAGCCGCCCTCGGCCGGGGATCCGGAACCGCGGGTCTTCGAGGCGCGCTGGCGGGCCGGCGGCACGGTGACCGTGCGGGCCCGGCTCACCCTCGTACCGTGTCGGGGCCGGCTGCAGGGCCACGAGTGGCGGCTGGTCGCGGAGGCGGAGCGCCCGTGGGACGACGCGTGGCCCTCGCCCGCGACCCTGTTCTGGCCCGAGTCCGGCTCGGGCGAGGGCGAGGACGGCTCCTGGGACCACCACCCCACGATCGCCGGCCTGCGCTTCCGGCAGGTCAACGCGTTGCCCGAGGACGACAAGGACATGCGGCGCCTGCTGCGGGACGCGGCCCGCGAGGCGTGGTGCGTCCATGTCGTCGTCCACGAGGCGATGACCCCGGACGAGCAGGGCCGGCTGCCGCTGGCGCGCCTGCTGCCGCCCGGTCTGCGGCACCGGGTGGTGGAGCACCGGGCCGCTCCGCAGCAGCTGCGCGGCGTCAACTGGGCGCTGAAGGACCTCGGCGTCGAGGTGCCGCGCGGCGGCGCGGTGCTACTGCCGCCGGATCCGGCGCCGGAGGACGGCTACGACGGCCGGGAGCACAGCGTGCGCAGCGTCTTCCTGGACGGTTCGGAACCGGCCGAGCTCGTCACGGCACTGCGGCACTTCGTCGCCCTGCCCCGGCCGCTGCCGCAGGGCGCCGAGGAGGCGCTGACGGACCTGCGCGACAACTGGACGCTGATGACCCTTCAGGAGCAGTTGGAGCGTGAGCGGCGGCTGGTCGCCATGTACGCCGAGGCGCTGGAGGCGATGACGAAGTCCCGGGACCTGTACAAGCAGGCCGCCGAGGAGGCCTTGGAGGCCCTCGCCGCCTACCGGGACGTCCCCGTGCCCGCCGTGCCCCAGCAGCGTCCCGCGGCCCGGACGCCGACCGCTCTGCAGCAGCTGACGCGCACGTTCGAACGGTTGAAGCTGACCGCGAGGGGCCGGCAGCAGGCGGAGCCCGCCGCGGACGTCTCCCCGGACGGCACACCGGCCGGCGCACCGAGCGGCGCCCCCGCCGGGCCCGCGCGGGAGGCCGGCCAGGGCGGGGGCACGGACGAGGACGCCGATGACCGGTCGTCGTAGAAGCTCGACCAGGATGCAGAAGCTCGACCACGATGTAGGAGTTCGACCAGGATGTAGGAGTTCGGCCAGGGGGTAGGAGCTCGGCCAGGACGAGGAACCGACAAGGAACCGGGGCCAGGATTCCGTATGGACACGACCATGACGCTTCTGACGATCGCCGCCGTCGTCGCCGCGGGGCTGCTCGCCGTCGCCGTCGGTCTGCTGGTCCGGCTGGTGCGTGCGCGTCGGACGCTGCGGCGGGCCGGGCTGCCGACGGGGCCGCGCTGGGTGTTCTGGGGCGCGGTCGCGTATCTGCTGCTGCCGGTCGATCTGCTGCCCGATCCGGTCTACCTCGACGACATCGGCGTCCTGCTCCTCGCCCTGCGCGGCCTGCGGGCCGCCCTGCCGCTGCCGCCGGAGACGAGCGGGACCGGGTCCTTCCCCGGTGTCACGCGGCCTGACCGCTGACCGCCGCGGCGGTGATGCCGACGCTCAGGTGCTGCGCCAGGTCGTCGAGAGCGGCATCGCAGTGTTCCCTGTCGGGACCCGACACGACCCAGTAGGCCAGGCGGTCGTCCAGGCCGGCTCCGGGCGCCGCGAGGACGTGGTTCCCCGGCTGCTGGAGCAGGCCCATGCACTCGAGCAGCGGTTGGCGGGCCGCGTCGGGCGAGACGTCGAGGTGTTCGATGCGGCCGCTCACGGAGGCGTAGGCGAAACGGACGGCCGCCGCTCTCTGCCGGGTGGGGGTGAGGTCGGGTGTCCTGCCCGCGGCCAGGGCCGCGGAGACGAGCGGGAGGTCCACTCCCGTGGCCCGCTTGACGAGCAACGGGATGAGATCGTCCGCCAAGCGGGCCTGCACGTCGGTGACGCGCGGACCGAGGGAGGTCAGCTTCATGCCGATGTGAAGGACCCCGAACGTGAGGCCGACGGCCCGCACCACGCGCTGCACGGTCTGGCGCACCAACGGGTTGTGCAGCAGGCTGTCGTGCGCGTAGACGGAGTGGCGCGTCGCCTCCCGGCCGCCGGCCGAGGCGAGGGTCGTACGCGTGACGGCGACGATCCGGATGTCGCCGTCGGGCAGGACGACGGTCTCGGCGGAGACGGCGGACCCGGCGGGATGGTCGTCGACGGCTTCCGGCATGCGGGCCTGGCATATGTGGTGGCGTGACAGCAGTCCGCGTAGCGCGGTGGCATCGTTCAACACGGCCAACGCTTCGGCCGAGGCCGCCGGAAGACCCAACCGGCCGGCGAGGCGCGACGCCGTGACCAGATGGTCCGGCACGTGACTGAGCACCCCGCACACGTCGTGACGAGAGGCGTGGCCCATGACCGCGTCCTCGGTGGCCGGACAGTGGGCGGGGTCGGCCGCGATGTGCTTCAGCAGATAAGGTCTGGCCCAGGCCGGCGCGGTGGTGTCGACGAGTACGACCGGGTGCGCGGCGGCGATCCGCGCGAGATGGAACTCCGCCCCGGCGGCTGCCGATCCGGCGCCGATCAGTAACAAGGGCTCAGACATCGCGTCACCTCACGGCGGGGTAGGGGCGGACAGCCTGGACTCCGCTGGGAGGCTCGGCTACGACAACCAAACCGCACAGCTGGTTTGTTGGATCACCCTGCGCGGTGATCCTGCTACTGGACGCCACGGAATGTCAACTCAGCCTGCGCTCCCATGCAGGTTTTCTCGACACTGTCGACCGGTGGAGACGATGCGGATACCCTCGCGTACGTCCCCCCGCCCCTGATCAGCGACGCGCCCAGGAGAATGCTCGGTGGCAGCAGACGATGCCTACGCAAGACTGGCCGGAACCCTGGAACGCCTCCACCACGCCGTCGGACCGGGCGCGTTGACGGACGTGCTGAACACGCGGGACCTGTCCTTCGAGACGGGGATCCCCCAGGCCGTGGTCGAGGACCTGCTCGCCGGCGGGCGGGCCCGGGAGGTCTCGGTGGCGGAGCGCGTACGGCAGCGGCTGGACCTCCTCCGCGAGACGCGCCGGCGCGAGGACGGGAAGAAGTACACCCTCGAAGAGATCGCCGCCGCCGCGGGCGTGACCCGTCAGACGATGAGCGAGTGGCGCAGAAAGGGCCTGCCCAGTCTGGAGTCCGCCGACCGGCTGCGGCGGTTCTTCTCCCTGCCGCCCGGCTTCTTCTTCGCCGACGAGCCGGAGGCGCTCAACGAGGCGCTGCAACGGCATCTGCAACGCCTTGAGTCGCAGTCGGATCCGCTCGCCGAGCTGCGTACGCCCGAGATCCTCCGGCTGGCCGCGCGGGGACTGCTGTCGCCCAGCGGGGTGCGGGCGATGGCGCAGTGGGCGGAGGGCATCACCCGGCCCGCCGTATCCGGCGCCGACGGCGGCGGCCCGGACCGCAAGGGGGCCGCGTGGTGATCCGCGGGTCCGCCGGGGCGTCCCGCTCGCCACGGACCGCCGAAGTGTCCCGCCCGCCACGGATCGCTGGGGTGTCCGACTCACCAGGGACCGCCGGAGTGACCGGCTCGCCACGGACCGCCGACGTGACCGGCTCACCCCTGACCGCCGACGTGACCGGCTCGCCTCGGACCGCCGACGTGACCGGCTCACCCCTGACCGCGGCCGTGACCGGCTCACCCCTGACCGCCGGAACGCTCAGCTCGCCCCAGCCCCCGAAGGCCCCTGCTCCCGGCGGGCGGGACGGCGGCCTGTGACCGCGATGACCCGGCTGCGTCAATGGCAGCGGTTACGGCAGCGCGACAGGGAGATGCGGCAGTTCGCCGAGCTGCTCATCGCCCCGGTCCGGGCGAGGCTGAGCAGCACCGGAGCGGACCAGGAGCTGTCCGCCGGAGAGGCCCCGGAGGATCCCGAGTCGTTGTTCGAGGCCCTGGTCGAGTCGGCCCGGCGGTGGCGTGGCGACCGCAGGCTCGTGGTGCACCGGGTCCACATCCCGCGTGAGTTCAAGGCCACCGGGATGTGGCTGGAACGCACGGACCAGGACGACGTCATCATCGAGCAGGACGCGGAGATCTGGCATCAGGCACAGATATTCGGCCACGAGCTGTGGCACATGCGGCAGAAGGACGGTTTCACCCCCGAGCAGCTGGCGGACGGTGCCTGGGAAGCGCTGGAGGCCGGGCACGTACACGGCGCGCAGCCGGCCGCCGCGCGTTCCCGTTTCGACGAGGATCCCGAGAAAGAAGCCGAGTTGTTCGGGATCCGCGTCGGGCAGGAGATGCGCGCACTGATGGAGCGCGATGTGATCACCGGCGAGACGGCCCGCCGCATCGCGGACTCTCTCAACTATCGGGGGAACCGGAGATGAGCGGGGCGATCAACTACATAAGCTGCGGCCTGTTGTGGATCGGTCTGCTGGTCAAGCTGCCCGATCTGATCCGGCACTGGAGCGAACGCTCGCTTCGCGCGGTCAACGGGGTGCTGGCGCTCGCCTCGCTCTGCTTCCTCTTCGGAGCGCCCGCCTCGGTGCAGGTGATCAACCGGGTCAGCGGTGTGCCCAACCTGGCCGCTCCCCTGACCTACGCGTCCATCACGGCGTACAGCGCGGCACTGCTGATCATGATCGCCTGCTGGCGGGGCGGCCCCTCGCTGCGCCGGACGACGCGGAGCTGGATCTACGGGTACACGGCCGTACTCACCGTCATCGGCGCCCTGTTCATGGCCGGGGACGCCCCCGAGGAGCGCAGCAGCGACTTCGACACGTACTACGCGACGACTCCCTGGATCTCCGAAATGGTCGTCCTGTACCTGATCGCTCATCTGACGGCCGCGGCGGTCAGTGCGGTCTGGTCGCTGCGCTGGGGATTCGAAGCGGAGGTGCGCAGGCGGCCCTGGCTGCGGGCCAGTCTGCTGACGATCGGCACGGGCACGGTGATCAGTTCCGGGTACAGCGTCTGCAAACTGATCGCGGTGGTCGCCCGGTGGACCGGCCGGGACTGGGCGGTGCTCGGTACGTCCATCCCGCCGCTGTGCGCCGGTCTGGGGGCGGTGCTCACCGTGGTGGGGGTCCTCCTGCCCATGGCCGGCCACCATTTGGCGGCCTGGCGTGACTTCTTCCGCCTGGCGCCTCTCGATGCCGTGCTGGATCCGGTGCTCACGGATCGTGCCCTGCGGGTCGAGCGGCCGCGCTCGCCGCTGCTGTGGGGCACCTGGCGCTGGAGCACCATTCACAACGGTCTCCTCGCGATCGAGACGCTCTACGACGAGAGGCTCTACGACCACACGCTCGACGCGGAGTTCGAGAGGACCGGCGACTGGTCCCGAGCCACCTCCGCCGCGTGGGCCGCGACCATCGCCGCGGCCGTGCGGCGCAGCACCCAGCCGGCGCTGGAGCCCGCCGGTGCGCCGGCCCGGCTCTCACACCCGCGCGACGCCGAGTCCCTCGTCCTCATCGCCGACGCCGTCAAGAGGTGCGAGCGTGAGGCACGGGCCGTCGAGCCGGGCCCCGCCGCGGCTCGGTCGGTATGACCGGCGGACCGAGCGCACGCATCCCCCCACAGCCGCAGGACCTGAACGGAGCCACCGAAAGATGAGCCTTGTCGTGTATATGGCGTCTCTCCTTCTGGCTCTGGCCGCCATAATGCTTCGCCGGCCGCGCAGGACTCCCCGCTCTCCGCTGTCCATCGCCACCCGGGCCACCGCGTTCATCGCCGCCGTGTGCTTCTTCTGGTCCGCTCCGGTGACGCTCGCCGCCGTCAACCACGCCACCGGCATCCCCAACGTGGGCGCCCCGCTGACCTACGGCTCGATCTCCGCCCTGAGCTGCTCCCTGATCATCCTGCTGATCCACTGGAAGGGCGGCCCGAAGGAGCAGATACGCCGGATGACCCGGATGGCGGTGGCCGTCTACGGCACGCTCATCGTCGCCATCGTCGTGCTGTTCAGCCTCGCGGACGCGCACACGGAGCGCCTCACCGACCTGGACACGTACTACGCCAACACCCCGTACATGCGGGAGATGATCGCCCTCTACCTCATGGGCCATCTGGCGAGCACGATCGTCCTGAGCGCCGTCTGCCTGAAGTGGGCCCGCGACGAGGTCACCGGGCTGCTCCGCCTCGGCCTGCGGCTGATCCTGGCCGGTCTGCTGCTCGACGCCCTCGGATTCACCCTCGCCAAGGTCACCGCGGTCGTCGCCCGCTGGCTGGGGTACGACCTGGACTTCCTGTCCACCTCCGTCGCGCCGCCGGCCGCCGCGCTCGGCGCCCTGATCTACTCCGCCGGGTTCGTCCTGCCGCGTCTCGCCTCCGCGGCCGCCGCGGAGCGGCAGAGCCTGGCCACCTACCGGGCGCTGCGGCCCCTGTGGTCGGCGGTGAAGGACGTGGCGGCGACACCGGTCGCGGAACCGACCTGGTGGCAGCTGTGGTGGCAGCTGCCCAGCAACCGCCTCTACCTGCTGGAGGCCAACATCCGTGACGCGCTGCTGCAGTTGACGGCGTACTTCGACCAACGGGTCGGCCACGCGACGTACGCGGCCGCCGTGGAGCGCGGCGAGCAGCGGGAGAGGGCGCGCATCGCCTCGGAGGAGGCGATGATCATCGACGGGATCCGCCGGGCGTCGGGCAGGGGCGACGGCCCCGCCGACCCACCGGAGAAGTTCCGCGTCACCATCGATCTGGTCGAGCTCGCGCACGCCGTGCACCGCCTCGGTGAGGCGGCACCGGATCAGGTGAGAACCCAGTGACGTCGGCTCAACAGCACTACAAGGAGAACCAGTTGTCGCACAAAGCTGTCGTGGTCGGAGCCGGCATCGCCGGGCTGGTGGCCGCCGCGGCCCTGTCCCTCGCCGAGCCCGCGCTGCGGATCGTCGTTCTCGACAGGGACGAGCTTCCGGAGGGACCCGAGAACCGGCGGGGCGTCCCCCAGGGTCAGCATGCCCATCTGCTCATGGCCGGCGGACTGTCCGCCCTGGAGTCCCTCTTCCCGGTGAGCGTGCGTGACCGGCTCCTGGACGCGGGGGCCCACGAGATCGCCCTCGGCAACGGGATGCTGGCCCGCACCCCGGACAGCGGCTGGCTGCGCAGGTGGCGGCGGAGCGGCCCCCACATGATCGCCTGCACGCGTGCCCTGCTGGACTGGGTCGTGCGGCAGGCGTTGCTCGACTCCTGCCCGAACGTCTCGATCCACCAGGCCACGGTGGAAGGGCTCCTCGGCGATGCCGGCAGGGTCCACGGGGTCCGGATCAGCGGCGCGGACGAGCGCCTGGGGTCCGCGGTGGAGGCGGACCTCGTCATCGACGCGAGCGGCCGCGGCTCGGGCAGCCTGAAGTGGCTCGCCGGGATCGGCATCACGGGCGTGGAGGAGCGCAGGCTCGACTCCGGCCTCACCAACGCCACCCGGATCTACCGCACACCGGCGGGCGCGGAGTCGTTCCCGTTGACGGTGGTGCAGGCCAACCCCTACGACGGCCGGCCGGGCCGCAGCGCGATGGTGCTCCCGATCGAGGGGAACCGGTGGATGGTCAGCGCGGGGGGCACGCGCGGGGGCGAACCTCCCCAGGACCCGGAGGGTTTCCTCCGGTACACGCTCGACCTTCCCCACCCGATCGTCGGTCAGCTCATCGCCGGCGCGGAGCCCCTGACCGACGTGGTGGTCAGCCGCGGCCGCAGCACGAGCAACGCCCGCCGGTACTTCGAGAGGTCGGCGCGGTGGCCCGAGCGGTTCATCGTGCTCGGCGACGCGCTGGCGACCTTCAACCCCGCCTACGGCCAGGGCATGTCGGTGGCGGCGCTCGGCGCCCAGGTCCTGGCCCGCGAGCTGCGGCGGACCGGTCTCGCCGCCCCCGGCCTGTCCCGGCGTGTCCTGCACGGCGCGGCCCGGCACGTGGACACCGCGTGGGCCACCGCCGTCGGCATGGACGTCCTGTACCCCGGTGTGGTCGGCGGACAGCCCGGCTTCGCCGACCGCGTCGCCGCCCGCTACGCGCGCCGGCTGACCAGAGCCGCCACGGGCTCCTTCGACGCTGCGGCGGCCCTGTGGGACGTCACCAGCCTCAGGGCGGCCCCGACGCGCGTCCTGCACCCCAGGGCCCTGCTGGCCGCCCTGACCGGCCCGCCCCTCCCGCACATCCCGGAGCCGCCGCTGCGGCCCGCGGAGCGCGAGATCCTCGACCGGCTCAGGAAGGGCCTGGAGCCCTCACCCGCTTCCGGCCCCCTTCGCTAGTCCCGTTCCGGCATCGGCCGGGCGGCGCGAGCCCGGCCCGGCGCCGGCCCGCGCCGCCCCGCCATCGGCCGGCTTCCCTCCCCTTCTCCCCCCTCTCCTCCGCTTCTCTCCGCTCTCCCCTCCCGCCCACGTGCGTTCCGTGTGTCTCGTGGCGCATTCTTGCTGTGTCATCCACCCGGAGGCGCACGGGACGAGGTAGGGCCGATGGCTGGGAGCGACGAGGAGGCGGTCCGGGGGCGGGCCCGGCTGACCGCGTTGCTGGCCGACGCCTCGACCGAGGCGCTGACCGCGGCCGGAGGGCGGGGGGCGGGGGTGTACCTGCGGTCCGGGGTGCCGGGGCTGCTCAGGCTGTCGGTGCTGGTGGGACTGCCCGGGCCGCTGTTCCGGCCCTGGTGGCGGCTGCACGTCGACCGGCCGTTCCCGGTCGCCGACGCCTACCGGCTCGGTGTCCCGGTGGTCCTCCCGAACGCCACGGAGACCATGCGCCGGTACCCGCAGTTCGCGGCCGGCCTGCCCTTCCCGTTCGGGTCCGTGTACCTGCCGGTGCCGGGCGGGACCGAGCCGCTCGGGGTGCTCACCGTGCTCCACCCGGCAGTGTCGGACACCGTGGACGAGCTGTTCGACCGCGATGTGCTCGTCCGGCTGGCCGAGCGCCTGGGCACCGAGCTGCTCGGGCTGGCCGGCGGGGACACGAACGCGGTGTCCTGGGACGGGGAGCCGTTGTGCCTGCGGCCGCCCGTCAGCGGGTCCGCGCGGGCCGCCGTAGGACGGTTCAGCTGGGACCCGGCGACGTCCGCCGTACACGCGGACGACCGGCTGCACGCCCTCCTCGGGCTCGGCCCCGGCGAGTTCACGGGGACGGCGGCGGCGCTCGCGGACGCCGTGGCCCCGGCCGACGCCCACCGGATCCTGGCCGCGCTGCGTGACGCCGGCGCCGGGAAGCCCCCGGGCGCGCCCCTGAGCCTGCGCGCCCGGGACGGCACACCGCGGCTGCTGGACCTGTGGCCGGGCGACGCCGAGACGGCCGGGCCGGCGGTCCTCGGAATGGTGTTCGACCCCGGTACGTCCGCCGCCGGGGACGGCGCCGCCGATCTGCTGCCGGAGGGCGTGTTCTGCCTGGACCGGCTGGGGCTGATCGTGTACGCCAACCCGGCGGCGGCCCGGCTCGCGGGCCGGCCCGTCCGGGCGCTGCTCGGGCGGGCGCTGTGGGACGCGCTGCCCTGGCTGACCGGACCGCCGTACGACGACCATCTGCGGGGTGCCCTGCTGTCCCCGGAACCGGTGCACTTCCACGCCCTGCGGCCCGCCGACGAGCAGGACGGCACCGGCGAGGGCGAGGGCGACTGGCTGGCCGTCTCCGTGCACCCCGGTACGGACCTGCTGACCTGCACGCTCGCCCCGGCCACCCGGATGGACGCCACCGGGCGACCGGCCCCCGACCCGCACCCCTCCGAGGACTCGGCGGCGCGCGGTCACGCGATGGCGCCGCTGTACCGGCCGATCGCGCTGGCCATCGCGCTGACGGACGCGGTGACGGCCCGGCAGGTGTCGGAGGTGGTCATGCAGGAGCTGCTGCCCGCGTTCGGAGGGCGGCGCCTGGCCATCTACCTGCTCCAGGACCGGCACCTCTACCTGGCCTGGGAGACGGGGTTCCCGCAGGGCTTCCTCGCCTCGTTCGAAGGCGTCGGCCTCGACGCCCACCTGCCCGGGGTGGAGACCCTGACCACCGGCCGGCCGCTGTTCTTCGAGTCGATGGAGCAGATCGCGGCGGGCTACCCGGGGATCGCCCTCGACGCGGTCGAGGGGGCGCGGGCCTTCCTTCCGCTGATCGCCTCAGGCCGGCCGGTCGGCTCCTGCATCCTCGGCTTCGACGGCTCCCGCGACTTCAGCACGGAGGAGCGTACGGTCCTCACCGCGCTCGCCGGGCTGATCGCGCACGCGCTGGAGCGGGCCCGCCGCTACGACGACGAGGCGGCCCTCGCCCGCGGTCTGCAGCAGGCGCTGCTGCCGCGCCGGCTGTCCGCCCATCCCCGGGTGGAGACCGCGGGGCGCTATCTGCCGGGCACCCAGGGCATGGACGTGGGCGGTGACTGGTACGACGTGGTGGAGGCCGGGGACGGGCTCGCGCTGGTCATCGGCGATGTGCAGGGGCACGGGGTGCAGGCGGCGGCCACCATGGGCCAGCTGCGCAGCGCGGTCCGCGCGTTCGCGCTGGGCGACCGGCCGCCGGACGAGGTGCTGAGCGGCACGAACCACCTTCTGATCGACCTGGACCCAGGCCAGTTCGCCAGCTGCTGCTACCTGCGCCTGGACCCCGTGACCGGCCGCGCCCGGATCGCCCGGGCGGGCCATCCGCCGCCGCTGCTGCGCTGCCCCGACGGCCGCACCCGGCTGCTGGACGTCCCCGGCGGTGTCGTCCTCGGAGTGGATCCGCAGGCCCGGTACCCGGTGACGGAGCTGCTCCTCGAACCGGAGGCGATCCTCGCGCTGTACACCGACGGCCTGGTGGAGCGGCCCGGCGCCGACATCGACGACGGCATCACGGCGCTGCGGCTGGCCCTCGCCGAGGCCGGCGCCGCGGCGGGCCGGGGCGCCGGACGGTCCCTGTCCGGGGTCGCCGACCGGCTCACCGCGACCGCCCGGCACGCCACCGACCGCCCCGACGACGTCGCCCTCCTCCTCGCCGCCCGCCGCCCGGCCGTCTCCCCCGGCGGATGACCGAGCGGCTGCGCCGGCCGGACGGGACCGCGCCGTCCCGCCGCGCACCGCAAGGACCGCCGCCCCGTCTCCAGTCGAACGGCGCCTTGGGTGACGGTCTCGCCTGACGGCGCCGGGCAGTGTAGACATGGGCACATGGTGCGACTGCCCGGCCGGCCCGCGACCCGGCCGCCCCGTTCTCTCGGGCACCCGCGCGCACCGCACAGCCCACCGCCGCGGGCAGACGGTGCGGGCGGCAGCCGGCCGGGGGTGCTGCGCTCGGCGGTGACCGGGCGCAGCGTGGCCGGTCAGGTGTTCCTCCTGCAGGTGGTGATCGTGCTGCTGCTGGTCGTCGCGGCGGTGGTGGCCCAGGTCCTCCAGGTGCGGCACGACAGCGACGTGGAGGCGACGAACCGTTCCCTCGCCGTGGCCGAGACGTTCGCCAACGCGCCCGGCACGGCCGCCGCGCTGCGCTCCCCCGACCCCACGGCCGTACTGCAGCCCCGTGCGGAGGCGGCCCGCCGGGCGACCGGCGTGGACTTCATCGTCGTGATGAACACCGACGGCGTCCGCTACACGCACCCCAGGGCCGACCGCATCGGCAAGAAGTTCGTCGGCACGATCGCCCCGGCGCTGGCCGGCGGCACGGTCACCGAGCACATCACCGGCACCCTCGGGCCGCTGGTGCAGGTCGTGGTGCCGGTGAAGGACCGCGACGGCACCGTGGTGGGCCTGGTGGCGGCCGGGATCACCACCGCGCACGTGGGCGGGGCCGCCGACCAGCAACTGCCGCTGCTGCTGGCCGCGGCGGCCGCCGCACTCGTGCTGGCCACCGCGGGCACGGCCCTGGTCAGCAGGCGGCTGCTGCGCCAGACACGCGGCCTGGGCCCGTACGAGATGACCCGGATGTACGAGCACCACGACGCCGTGCTGCACGCGGTCCGGGAGGGTGTGCTGATCGTCGGCGGGGACGGCCGGCTGCTGCTCGCCAACGACGAGGCGCACCGGCTGCTGGACCTGCCCGCCGACGCCGAGCGGCGGCATGTGCGGGAGCTGGGCCTGGACGACGACACGGCGGCGCTGCTGGCCTCGGGCCGGGTCGCCACGGACGAGGTGCACCTGGTCAAGGACCGCCTGCTGGCGATCAACCAGCGGCCCACCGATCTGCGCGGCGGCCCGCCCGGCAGCGTCACCACGCTGCGCGACTCCACCGAGCTGCGGGCCCTGTCGGGCCGCGCGGAGGTGGCGCGGGAGCGGCTGAACATGCTGTACGACGCCGGGGTGGGTATCGGCACCAGCCTGGACGTGACGCGGACGGCGGAGGAGCTGGCCGGGCTGGCGGTGCCCCGGTTCGCGGACTTCGCGACGGTGGACCTGTTCGACGCGGTGCTGAGCGGGGAGGAACCGCGGCCGGGGACGGCGCTGCGCCGCGCGGCCTGCGCCGGCGTCCGCAAGGAGGCCCCGCTGTACCCGGTCGGCGAGCGGATCCGGTTCGTGGCCACCTCGCCGCAGACCCGCGCCCTGACCACGGGGCAGTCGGTCGTGGTGGAGCGGCTGCGCGGGGAGCGGGGCTGGCGGGCGCAGGACCTGGAGCGCACCGACGAGGTCCTGGCGTACGGCATCCACTCGCTGATCACCGTGCCGCTGCGGGCGGGCAGTCTGGTGCTGGGTGTCGCGAACTTCTGGCGGGCGGAGAAGCCGCAGCCGTTCGACGCCGAGGAACTGGCCCTCGCGGAGGAGCTGGTGACGCGGGCGGCGGTGTCGATCGACAACGCCCGCCGGTACACCCGCGAGCACAGCATGGCGGTCACCCTGCAGCGCAGCCTGCTGCCGCGGTCCCTGCCCGAGCAGGGTGCCCTGGACATCGCCTACCGGTACCTGCCGGCGCAGGCGGGGGTGGGCGGCGACTGGTTCGACGTGCTGCCGCTGTCCGGGGCCCGGGTGGCGCTGGTCGTCGGGGACGTGGTGGGGCACGGGCTGCACGCGGCGGCGACCATGGGCCGGCTGCGTACGGCCGTGCACAACTTCTCCTCCCTCGATCTGCCCCCGGACGAACTCCTCGGCCTGCTGGACGAGCTGGTCGGCCGGATCGACCAGGACGAGACCCCGGCGTCGGGCGGTGCCGTGGTGACGGGCGCGACCTGCCTGTACGCGATCTACGACCCGGTGTCCCGGCGGTGCGTCATGGCCCGGGCCGGCCATCCGCCGCCCGCGCTGGTGCACCCGGACGGCACCGTGGAGTTCGCCGACCTGCCCGCGGGACCGCCGCTGGGCCTGGGCGGGCTGCCGTTCGAGACGGCGGAGCTGGAGCTGGCGGAGGGCAGCCGGCTGGTGCTGTACACCGACGGGCTGGTGGAGGACCGGGAGCGGGACATCGACGAGGGGCTCGGTCTGCTGCGGGACTCCCTGCTCCGGACGCCGGGTGACTCCCCGGAGGACACCTGCCGTACCGTGCTGGACCGGCTGCCGGCCCGGCCGAGCGACGACGTGGCGCTGATCGTCGCCCGCACCCGGGTGCTGGGCGGCGACCGGGTCGCGCAGTGGCAGGTGCCCACCGATCCGGCGGCCGTGTCGCAGGTGCGGGCCTCGGTGACCCGGCGGCTGGCCGACTGGGGTCTGGAGGAGCTGGCGTTCACGACGGAGCTGGTCCTGAGCGAGCTGGTCACCAACGCCATCCGCTACGGGCGCGGCCCGATCGAGGTGCGGCTGCTGCGCGACCGCACGCTGATCTGCGAGGTCTCCGACAGCAGCACGACCTCGCCGCACCTGCGGTACGCGGCGAGCACCGACGAGGGCGGCCGGGGCCTGTTCCTGGTGGCGCAGCTCGCCGACCGCTGGGGCACCCGCTACACCCCGCACGGCAAGGTGATCTGGGCGGAGCAGCCGCTGCCCTGAGCGTTCGGGGCGCCGGGGAATTCCCTTGAGGGCGCTGTGTGCGGCGGGTGATGATCTCCGGCATGTTCTCGCGCAGGAACCGCCGCACGCGTCGCCCCTCCTCCCCCGCTCTGCTCGCCGCCTGGGAAGCCCTGGACGCCGGGGACGTGCCCGGTGCCCTGCGGCAGGTCCGGGCCGCCGGGGAGGGCCCGCCGCTCGCCGAGGTGGCCCTGGTGGTGGGGCGGGCGGCCGGCGAGGCCGGCTTCACCGACCTCGCCGACGCCTCGGCCGCCCTGGCCGCCGCTCCCGAGGACGCGCGGGCGCTGTACGACTTCGGGTACGCGTGCGTGGAGCGCGGGGTGCCGGACCTGGCGATTCCCGCGCTGCGGGAGGCGCTGCGCCGCAGCGGCGGGGCCCTGCCCGTGCTGCGGGAGCTGGTGTCGGCGTACGAGGACGAGGGCCGGCACCGGGAGGCGGTGGCCGAACTCGTCCGGCACGAGGACCGCCTGGCCGACTGGCCGGACCGCTATCTGCTGGTGTTCAACGCCGTGCTGGCGGGCGACCTGGAGCTGGCCCGGCGCCGGCACGCGCTGCTGTCCGATCCGGAGGACGCGCGGTGGCGGCCCGCACGGGAGCGGCAGAACCGCATGCTGGCGCGGGCAGCGGACGCCGGGCGGGCGGGCCCGCTCGACGCGGCGGATCTGCGGGGCTGGCAGTACGTGATGGGCGGGACGGTCCTCGGCACGCTGTCGCCGTACGGCTTCGACGCCGGGATGAACGGCCGTTACGCCTGGCTGCAGGACAGCCCGGACCTGTGCCTGCGGGGTCTGCTGCGGCTGCGGACGCTGCTGTCCGCCACCGGGGCGCGGCCGCGGTCGGTGTCGCTGCTGCCGGACCGGGACTCGCGGATCCTCGGTCTCGCCGCGGCGGAGGTACTGGACCTGCCGGCCGAGCCGTTCGCGCCGGGACGGGCGGACACGGTCGTCGTGGCGTACGACCTGGACGGGCTCGCGGCGCACGACGGCGGGCCGGAGCTGATCGGGGAGCTGTTCGACCGGGCGCCCGGGCAGGTGCTGCACGCGCACGCGTGCTGCTGGACGGACCCTCCCGCGGTCACCCCGGACAGCGCCGCCCTGCTGCACCAGTCGGTGGTGGCACCGTGGGGCGAGCAGCTGCGGGCGGGCGCCGACGGGCGGCTCGAACGGGGGCCGGCGGACGACCGGCCGGAGGCGGAGATCGCCGCCGAGGTCACCGGTGCGGACCCGGCCGCCGCCGAGGACGGCGAGGGCGACGGGAACGGCGACGGCCCGGCGGACGGCGACGCCGGGTTCACCGCGTTCGCCACGGCCGTGGCCGGCACGTGGCTGCGCGGCGACCGGGCGCGAGTGCGGTCCGCCGGGCCCGTTCCCGGTTCCCGGTTCGCCTGAGCGGCGCGGCGGTCAGCCGCCGTCGAGCCGGGAGCGCAGCAGCTGCTTGCCCATTTCGGCGCCCTTGCGGCTGTCGGCCTGGGCCTTGCGGAACAGCTCGACGACCTCGTTGTCCTTGTCGCGCTCGGCGTCCTGGATGTACTGCTCCAGGCGCAGGGCGTTACTCAGGCACGCCTCGACGTACCAGATGAGGTTGTAGTCCTTGTCACGGGTGCCGGTGACGTCGCCGGTCTCGCTGGTGCTGGTCATCCGGGGTGTCCTCCTTCTGTGGACCCTGTGTCGGTTCCGCTTGTCGACGCCCCGGGTACCCGTGCGACCTGCGGACACACCGCCCGATCGGGTGGCCGTTCCTACTCGTCGAGCACGGCGCCGAAGCGGGCGCCGTGGACGGGGGCGCCGAGGGAGGCGGCGCCGTAGGACCAGGAGCCGTCGGCGAGCAGTCCGGTCCGGCTCGCGGGGAGCAACCACAGCGCGCCGTCGCCCGCGTTCTCGCCGGGTGCCGCGGCGATGAGTTCGGCGCGGCCGTCGCCGTCGGTGTCGGCGAGGCGGACCTGGGCGCCCCAGGCGTCGTCGGCCTCCGCCGTGCCGGGGACGTGCGGGGAGTTCTGCGACCACCACTGCGGGGCGGTGCCGGGGCCCTGGGTGCCGGAGGGAGCGGGGGTGGTTGTGGGGCGCGGACGGTCTGTGAGACTGCGGTGACAGATCATCACCGGGCCCGGGGACGGCGGGGGTCAGCCGAGGGCGCGGTCCAGGTTGAAGGCGGCGCTGATGAGGGAGAGATGGGTGAACGCCTGCGGGAAGTTGCCCTGCTGCTCGCCGGTGCGGCCGATCTCCTCGGCGTACAGGCCGAGGTGGTTGGCGTAAGTGAGCATCTTCTCGAAGGCCAGCCGGGCCTCGTCGAGCCGGCCGGCCCGGACGAGCGCCTCGACGTACCAGAACGAGCAGATGGAGAAGGTGCCCTCGTCGCCGCGGAGTCCGTCGGGGCTGGCCTGCGGGTCGTAGCGGTAGACGAGCGAGTCGGAGACGAGGTCCTCGGTGAGGGCGTCCAGGGTGGACAGCCACTTGGGGTCGGTGGGGGCGATGAACTTGGCGAGCGGCATCATCAGCAGGGAGGCGTCCAGGACGTCCCCGCCCTCGTACTGCACGAAGGCGCGCCGGCGCTCCGACCAGCCGCGGTCCATGATCCGCCGGTAGATGGCGTCCCGGGCCTGGCGCCAGCGCCGGTGGTCGGCGGGCAGCCCGCGGTGGGTGGCGAGGCGGATGGCCCGCTCGATCGCCACCCAGCACATCAGTCGCGAGTACAGGAAGTCCTTGCGTCCGCCGCGGGTCTCCCACACGCCCTCGTCGGGCTGGTCCCAGTGGTCGCACACCCAGTCCACCAGGTGGCAGACGTCGTCCCACTGGCCGCTGGAGATGGGCTGGGCCCACTTGTCGTAGAGGTAGATGGAGTCGATCAGGGCGCCGTAGATGTCGAGCTGGAGCTGGCCGGCGGCGGCGTTGCCGACCCGGACGGGGGCCGAGCCCTGGTGGCCGGACAGGTGCGGCAGTTCGCGTTCGGGCAGGTCGGTGCGGCCGTCGATGCCGTACATGATCTGCAGCGGGCCGGAGCCGTCGCCGCAGCCGGGGCTGACGTGCGTGGTGACGAACCCCATGAACGCCTCGGCCTCCCCGCTGAAGCCGAGCCGCAGCAGCGCGTACACGGCGAAGGCGGCGTCGCGCACCCACACGTACCGGTAGTCCCAGTTCCGTTCGCCGCCGAGCTGCTCGGGCAGGCTGGTGGTGGGGGCGGCGACGATGGCGCCGGTGGGGGCGTAGGTGAGGAGCTTCAGGGTGAGCGCGGAGCGGTGCACCATCTCGCGCCAGCGGCCCCGGTAGCGGGACTGGTGCAGCCAGCGCCGCCAGTAGGCGACCGTGGCGCTGAACTGGTGCTCCGCCTCGGCGTGGGCGCAGCCGCGCGGGGTCACCTGGCCGGTGACCTGGTCGAGGGCGAACACCGCGGACTCGCCCTCGCCGAGTTTGAAGTCGGCACGGGCGTCGCGTGCGTCGCACTCCAGGGCCACGGTGGAGGTGAGCGCCAGCGACTGGGCGGGGGACTCGAACACCACCATGCCGTCCAGGGCGCTCAGGGTGTGCGGGGCGGCACCGTAGTCGAAGCGGGGCGCGACCAGGACGCGGAACGGGACGGTGCCGCGGACGCACACCACGCGCCGGATCAGCCGGTGCCGGCCCGCCTCGGCGCGGGTGTCGTCGGCGACCGGCATGAAGTCCTGCACCTCGCCGACGCCGTCCTCGGTGAAGAACCGGGTGATCAGCACGTTGGTGTCGGGGAAGTAGAACTGCTTGGTGCGGGCCGGTACGGCGGCGGCCAGCTCGAAACAGCCGCCGCGTTCGGCGTCGAGGACGGCCGCGAAGACGCTCGGGGAGTCGAAGGAGGGGCAGCAGTACCAGTCGATCGTGCCGTTGCTGCCGACCAGGGCCACCGTGCGCAGGTCGCCGATGAGCCCGTGCTCGGCGATGGGCAGGTAACCGGGGCTGCGGGTGGTGTCCTCGGGATACGCGGTCTCGGCCATCGGCGGCCTCCCCGTGAGCGGTGCGGTGGGGTGCGGTGTGCGGTGCGGTCCGGTGTGCTGCTGGTGCGCGTGGTTTCCAGCTTAAGAGGAGCGAGTGATTCCGTGTGGTGGGGGAACGCGCTCCTCACCCGTTCCCGACGCGCCTGGAGATGCAGGGTCCGCCGGGGAGGGGAATGGTGAGAGTGTGCCCCGTTCGACAGGCACCGGCACGGATGCGGTCATCCGGACCGAGGAGGAGGCATCATGTCGACATCCACACCCGAAGAGTCCCGTTCGTCGGACGACGTCTGCACCCCGGACGCCCTGCTCCACTCCGCGCCCCCCAGGGACGTCACCCCTGAGGACCTGGTGATGGCGGCGGGCAGGGACGTCACACCGAAGACCCTCGACTGGGCGCGTCGCAAGCTGGAGTCGGAGGGCCCGGCAGCCATCGAGAAGCTGCTGCCCTAGGGCGGTCCGGGGAAGTTCAGGGACACCAACGGGGGCACCGGCCGGGCGTGCGCACGCCCGGCCGGTGCCGTGTGCGCTCACTCCGGCAGTCCGGTCCCGTCCGGGATCACATGCACGGCGGCCTCCTCCGCGCCGGCTGCTCCGCCGTCGATGCCGACGTCCTGGGCGACCTCCTCCTTGGTGGTGTCGGTGTGGGCGCCCTCGTCGGGGGCGACCAGGCGGCCGGCGCGGCTCTCGCCCGCCTCCGGGTCGACCGGTTCGCCCTCGCCGCCGGGCAGGTCGCCGATCTCGTCGCCGGCCGGCGGGGTCACGTCGGGGACCTCCTGGCCGAGCCGTTCGTCCAGGGTCTCCCCCTCGTGCTGCTCGGCGGCGGTGGTGCCGTGCCGGGTGACGCCGAGGGGGCGTTCGGGCGGGGAGTATCCCTCGTCGAGGATGTCGTCGTAGGTGCGTTCACCGACCGCGTCCTGCAGGTCGAGGGGACCGGCGTCCTCCTGTTCCTCGTTGCTGCCGGTGGGCTGGTAGGCGTCGTCGGCCATCGGGGTCTGCTCGGACTGCTGGTCGCTCATGGTCGCCTCCTTCGGGTTCGCGGACGGTCCTGGTCCGCGTTTCCCGTGGCCGGGCCGTTAACCCCCTGGGTTGACCCCCTGGGTTGACCCTCTGGGTTGACCCAGGCCGGGTCGACGACGCCGCCGACGCCCGGACAGGCCGGCCGGCGGCGCTCGTTCGAGCACCGCGCCGGCCGTCCCGCCGACCCTGATCCACTCCTGCCGCGTCGGGAGCCTCGGACGCGGTGCCGGGCCCGGCGGTGAGGGATGCCGGCCCGGGCGGGGAGGGGCGGAGCGGGATCAGGGGCGGCCGTCCACAGCCTTGTGCCCTCCATCCGTAGCTGCAACCCATGTGCAGTAAAGGGCTCGGCAGGCCTTCCCCATGGGGAGGGAAAGCCGGGGGTGGGGCGCTCGGAGCCGGGGTGGGGCGGTCGGAGCGGGGGCGGGTGGGGTGGTCAGAGGGTGGCGTGCGGGCCGTCCGGGCGGTCGGTGCGCTGCCGGACCGTGTCCCGGCTGAGTTGCTCCGTCTCCGTCTCCGGCAACCGCTCGAAGCCGTCCTCGGTGATGACCGAGACGACGGGGAAGATCCGGCGGCCGAGGTCCGGGCCGCCGGTGGCCGAGTCGTCGTCCGCCGCGTCGTACAGCGCCTGGAGCGCGACGAGGGCCGCCTCCCGGCGGGTCAGGTCCGGCCGGTGCAGTTTCTTCAGGGCGCCCCGGGCGTACGGCGAGCCGCTGCCCTCGGCGTGGAACCGCTGCTTCTCGTAGAGCCCGCCGGCCGCGTCGAAGCTGAAGATGCGGCCTCGGCCGCCGCCGGGCGCGGTGAGGTCGTAGCCGACGAGCAGCGGGACGACGGCGAGTCCCTGCATGGCCTGGGCCAGGTTCTGCCGGATCATGGCCGCGAGGCGGGTCGCCTTGGCGCCGAGGGTCATCGGAACGCCCTCGATCTTCTCGAAGTGGGCCAGTTCCACCTGGTAAAGCCGCACCATGTCCAGGGCGAGGCCGACGGTGCCGGCGAAGGCGACGGCCGTGTGGTCGTCGGCGGGGTGCACCTTCTCCAGGTCGCGCTGTGCGATGAGGTTGCCCATGGTGGCCCGGCGGTCGCCGGCGATCAGCACGCCGTCGCGGTAGGTCAGGGCGAGCACGGTGGTGCCGTGCGGGAACCGGCCGGGCGCCATCCGGGTGCCGGGCGGCAGCGGCGGCGCGGTGGGCAGCAGCCGGGGGCGGTGCGCGGCCAGGAACTCGGTGAAGGACGACGACCCCGGTGTGAAGAAGGCCGCGCTCGGCAGGCCCGCGCTGTCGTTCCCCCGCATGACTCCCCCTCCTGTGTCAGCCGGCAGTACCCGTGTCCTACCTGCCCCGGGCGCCCGGGAAACTCCCCGGTCTCACAGAGCTTCCCGGAACACCGGCACTCACCGTCCCCCCACCCGCCGGCTGGGTCCGGCCGGGGGCCGTCATGGGCCGGCGCCCGGGAGGACGTAGTAGAGGCGGACCGCGCCGACGGCTGCGGACGGCCAGTCGCGGGCGTAGCCGGGCGGCGCGGACCCGGCCGGCACCAGCGTGGCGACCGGCATCCGCCGGCTGGTCCGGGTGATGCCGTCCTCGGTGGTGTTCGCGTTGGGCCCGGCCGTCGCGCCCGAGGAGCACCCGGCGGCGAAGGCGACCGGAATGGCCTCGTGCCCGGTCACCAGACAGGGCGGCCGGACCCCGCGCCGCCCCAGCTCGACCGCGGTACGGGCCCACTCCCGGTGGGCCGCGGCGGTCTTGCCCACCGTGTGCACGAGCACGGCGAGCTGCACCGCGAAGTGAGCGACGAGCGCGGCACAGACCAGCACGGTGACGAGCGGGTGCCGGGACGGGGGCGGGGTGGCCGGGGGTGAGGCCGGGATTCGGGTCGCGGCTGCGGGGAGCGGGGGCCGGATGGCAGCTGTGGGCAGCGGGGAGGAGGCCGGGGGCCGGGCCGCGGTCGTGGTCGGGGGCCGGGACGGGCGTCGGCGGGAGCCCCGGTCCGGACCGCTGGGGAGACGGCCGCCCCCGCTCGGGTCCGGGCGCCGAGCCGGTCGGCGGCGCCACCACGGGGTCCGGCCGCGGGTCGGGGGCGTGGCCCGGCCTCGGGGCCGGGAGGAGGAAGGGGTCAGCAGGTGGGTGAGGGTGGTGGCGGCGGGGATCGCGAGGAGGGCGTAGGCGGGGAGGAGGAAGCGGGGCGCCGCGTAGCCGATCAGGAAGAGGTAGGGGAACGCGGCGGTCGCCGCGCAGGCGAGCGGCAGTGCCGTGGACGCCGTACGCCGGGCGCGGGCGGCGACCGCGAGGGCGAGCACGGCGAGCAGGGGCAGCGCGAACCACCAGAGGGTGAGCAGGGGGTGCGGCAGGGCGCCGGTGCACGGCCGGCAGAGCGTGCGCCCGCCCAGGCTGCGCAGCTGGTCCACGACGGCGAGGTGCCAGCCGAGGCCGCCCTGGATCTGCGAACCGTCGGACAGCCGGCGCGCCAGGCCGCCGTAGCTCGTGTACGCCTCGATCACCCACTCCGCGGCGCCGGCCGCGAGCCCGGCGAGCAGAACGAGCAGCGCCCGCCGGTGGCGGCGGGTCAGGCCGACGGCGAGCAGGGGCAGGGTCGCCCACACCGCGTCCACCGGCCGCATCCACGCCATGAGCACCGCGTTGCCCGCCAGACCCCACAGCGCGGTCCGCTCGGCGGGGGCGCGCAGGAAGCAGCCGGCCGCGGCCAGGGCGGCCACGGCGACCCAGTAGTTGGGCATGGCCTGCGGGCCGTAGAACAGGGTCACCCACAGGGAGGCGAACAGGGCGCCGGCGAGGGCGAGTACACGGCCGTGGAGGAGTCCGCGCCAGGCGCGCAGCGCCAGGAACAGGGCGAGGCCGGAGAGGACGGCGAGGTAGACCCGCAGCAGGACGGTGGACGACGACCAGGCCGCGACCGGCGCGACCAGCAGGGAGACGCCCCGCGCGCGGGGTGCGCTGAAGAAGGAGGCGGGCGCGTGTCCGCTGACCTGGCTGACGTACACCGTCTCGTCCCAGCCGAGCCCCAGGCCCGGCCCCACGAGGACGAGTTGGGCGAGGGTGAAGAGCGCGGCGACGGCCGCCGCCGGCCGGGAGGCGCGAGCGGAACCGGCGGACGTGCGGCGCGCGCCCTCGCGGCTCACCGCATCGAGTGTCGCGTGCGCGCTGCCGGCCATGACCACCCCTTCGGACATCACGGCCAAACTAGCGCCGCCCGCCCCGCGGCGGCCCGGCGAACAGGGCCATCCGGCCGACGGCCCTACGCGCTGTAAGGTTGGAGTATGGCTGGCACAGGGTCCCGCGGCAGGGCGGAGCGGCGCGGCGCCGGGGAGCTGGAGAGTGAGGTGCTGGCCGTCCTCTGGGCCACCGAGCGACCGCTGACCCCTGCGGAGATCCAGCAGGGGATCGGCGGCGGACTCGCGTACAACACGGTGCACACCATCCTCACCCGCCTGTACGACAAGGGGCTGGTGCGGCGCGACGCCGACGGGCGGCGCGGCGCGTACCGGGCGGCGAGGAAGGCCGCCGAGATGACCGCCGCGGTGATGCACGAGGCCCTGGACCGGGACCCGGATCCGATCGCGGCGCTCCGGCACTTCGTGACCGGCCTGAGCGCCGAGGAGGAGGGGGCCCTGCGCGAGCTGCTCGGCGGAGACCGAACCGGAGACCGAGCCGGAGACGGAACCGCGGACGGACCCGCAGACGGACCCGACGACGGAAGCGGACCCGAAGACGGAACCTCGGGCGGAGCGGCGAGCGCGGCCGCCGGATAGCGGCCGCAGGGGGCGTCCGAGGCCGGCCCGGGCCAATGCGACGGGCGCCGGACAGCAGCTGTCCGGCGCCCGGTTCAGCGCTGTGGGGCGCCCGGTTCAGCCGCTGTTCGGCGCCCGGTGCGGCGGCTGTTCGGGGGCCGGACGGCGGATCACCGGCGGTACCGCCCGGACGGCCGGCTCGTCGGTGGCGACCTCCAGCAGCTCGCCGTGGTGGCTCAGCGTCAGCGGCGGCCCGTCCAGCAGCGCGTACGTCACCTTGTCCGCGCCGATGTCCACGCGCAGCCGGCGCCCGCGGAACTGGACGTGGAAGGCGAGCCGGCGCAGCCGCTCGGGCAGGCGGGGCGCGAACCGCAGCCGGTCGCCGGCGCGCCGCATGCCGCCGAAGCCCGCGACCAGCGCCATCCAGGTGCCCGCGAGCGAGGCGATGTGCAGCCCATCCCGCGTGTTGTGCTCCAGATCGTGCAGGTCCATCAGCGCGGCCTCGGCGGTGTAGGCGTAGGCGAGGTCCAGGTGGCCGGTCCGGGCGGCGATGACGGCCTGGCAGCAGGCGGACAGCGAGGAGTCGCGGACGGTCAGCGGCTCGTAGTAGGCGAAGTTCCGGGCGATCTGCTCCTCGTCGTGCTCCTCCTCGAACCAGTCGGCGCAGGTGTACATGGCCAGCACCAGGTCGGCCTGTTTGACGACCTGCTTGCGGTAGAGGTCGAAGTACGGGAAGTGCAGCAGCAGCGGGTACTGGTCGGGGCGGGTGCCCTCGAAGTCCCAGCGCTGGTAGCGGGTGAACCCGGCGTGCTGTTCGTGGACGCCGAGTTCGGGGTTGTAGGGGATGTGCATGGCGTCGGCGGCGTCCCGCCAGGCCGCGCTCTCCTCCTCGTCGACGCCGAGCCGCCGCGCCTCGGCCGGATGGCGCTCCACGGCGTCGGCCGCGGCGCGCAGGTTCTGGCGGGCCATCAGGTTGGTGTACGTGTTGTCGTCGGCGACCGCGCTGTACTCGTCGGGGCCGGTGACGCCGTCGAGGTGGAAGACGCCGTGGGTGTCGTGGTGGCCCAGCGACCGCCACAGCCGGGCGGTCTCGACCAGCAGCTCCACGCCGGTCTCCCGCTCGAAGGCGGTGTCGCCGGTGGCCTCGACGTAGCGGACGACGGCGTCGGCTATGCCGGCGTTCACGTGGAAGGCGGCGGTGCCGGCCGGCCAGTACGCGGAGCCCTCCGGTCCCGCGATGGTCCGCCAGGGGAACGCGGCCCCGGCCAGCCCCAGCTGCACCGCGCGTTCGCGGGCCTCGTCCAGGGTGTGGTGGCGCCAGCGCAGCGCCTCGGCGACGGCGGCGGGCGCGGTGTGGGTGAGGACGGGCAGCACGAACATCTCGGTGTCCCAGAACGCGTGTCCGTCGTAGCCGGAGCCGGTCAGTCCCTTGGCCGGGATGGCGCGCTGCTCGGCGCGGGAACCGGCCTGCAGGACGTGGAACAGCGCGAAGCGGACGGCCTGCTGGATCTCCTCGTCGCCCTCCACCTCGACATCGGCGCGGGCCCAGAAGTCGTCCAGGCAGGACCGCTGGCCGTCGAGCAGGCCCTGCCAGCCGTCATGGCCCGCGGCGGCGAGCGCGGCGTCGACCTGGTCGGCCATGGCGGGCAGCGACCGGGTGCCGGACCAGCCGTGCGCGACCAGTTTCTCCACCCGCAGCGTCTGGCCGGGCTCCAGCACGGAGGTGACGGTGAGCCGGGCGACGTCGATGCCGCTCTCACTGCTGGTGGTGGTGCGTTCGGGGCCGGTGACGACGTGGTCGGCGGCCACGGCGACCCGGAGCCCGCTGCGCCGGGTGCGGTGCACCAGCCGCAGCCGGTTGCCGGCGGCGAAGCCGTCCTCCTGTTCCAGCGGTGACTTCAGGGCCCTCGCCGCGCGCGGGTCGCCGTCGGGTTCGGGCAGGCTCTCGTTGGCGACCAGCTCCGACTGGATCACCACCCGGCTGCGGTCGCCGACGGCCTCCACCTCGTAGGCGACGGCGGCGATCGCCCGCTGGGTCAGCGACACCAGCCGGGTGGAGCGCACCCGGACCGTGGAGCCGGCCGGCGAGGTCCACTCACAGGTCCGCTCCAGCACCCCGCGGCGCAGGTCGAGGACGCGTTCGTGGGCGACGAGCCGGCCGTAGCGCAGGTCGAAGGGCTCGTCGTCCACGAGCAGCCGCAGGATCTTGCCGTTGGTGACGTTGATGACGGTCTGCCCGGACTCCGGGTAGCCGTAGCCGGCCTCCGCGTACGGCAGGGGGTGGACCTCGTGGACGCCGTTGAGGTAGCTGCCGGGCAGCCCGTGCGGTTCCCCCTCGTCGAGGTTGCCGCGCCAGCCGACGTGTCCGTTGGAGAGGGCGAACACCGACTCGCTCTGGGCGAGGACGTCGAGGTCGAGCGCGGTCTCCCGGACGGTCCACGGTTCGACGGCGTACGACCGGTCGGTGATCACTGCTTGCCTCCGAGTTCGGCCAGGTCCTTCACGACGATGTCGGCGCCGTGCGCGTACAGCGCGTCGGTCTGGCCCACCCGGTCCACGCCCACGACGTATCCGAAGCGGCCCGCGCGGCCCGCGTCCATGCCGGCCAGCGCGTCCTCGAAGACGGCCGCGCGGGACGCCTCCACGCCCAGGTCCCGGGCGGCGGCGAGGAAGGTGTCGGGGTGCGGCTTGCCCGGCAGGTTCCGCCGGGCGGCCACCACACCGTCGATGCGTACGTCGAAGAAGTGCTCGGCGCCGACGGAGCGCAGCACGTCGCGGCAGTTGGCGCTGGAGGAGACGATCGCGGTGCGCAGACCCTCGGCGCGGACCGCCTCCAGATAGCGCAGGGTGCCCTCGTAGGCCTCGACCCCGCCGGTGCGGATCCGCTCCAGCAGCAGCTCGTTCTTGCGGTTGCCGAGACCGTGGACGGTGCGGGCGTCCGGCGGGTCGTCGGGGCCGCCCTCGGGCAGGTGGATGCCGCGCGAGGCGAGGAAGGCGCGGACGCCGTCGGCGCGGGGGCGGCCGTCGACGTACTCGTCGTAGTCGGCGACGGCGTCGAACGGCCGTCCCTGTTCGCCCTCGTAGGCGCGCAGGAAGGCGTCGAACGTCTCCTTCCACGCCGCCGCGTGCACGATGGCCGTCTTGGTGACGACCCCGTCGAGGTCGAACAGGCAGGCCTGGATGGTGTCGGGCAGACCGAGCTGACTCATACCGGGGACTGTTCCCCGTCCGGAGCACTCCAGTGAGTGGCGCACGCCACATACCGCGCGGGCGGGCGGTGACACACTCTGCTGTGTGCCGCTGACCTTCGACGACCTCCTCCTCCGCGCCCGCGCCCTGCCCCGGGACGGCGGGCGGGCCCTGCTCGGCATCGCGGGCAGCCCCGGCGCGGGCAAGACGACCCTGGCCGAGCGGCTGGTGGCCGCCCTCAACGGGGACGGCCCGCCCTGGGCGGCGCACGTGCCCATGGACGGCTTCCACCTAGCCGACGTCGAACTGGACCGGCTGGGCCGCCGGGACCGCAAGGGCGCGCCGGACACCTTCGACGCGGGCGGGTACGCGGCGCTGCTGCGGCGGCTGCGCGAGGAGACCGACGACGTGGTGTACGCGCCGGGCTTCGAGCGGGTGCTGGAGCAGCCGATCGCCGGCGCGATCCCGGTGCCGCCACAGGCCCGGCTGGTGGTGACCGAGGGCAACTACCTGCTGTTGCAGGAGGGTTCGTGGGCGCGGGTGCGGCCGTGCCTGGACGAGGTGTGGTTCTGCGAGGTCGACGAGGAGGAACGGATCCGCCGACTGGTCGCCCGGCACGAGGAGTTCGGCAAGGAGCACACGGCGGCCGTGGCCTGGGTCCGGGGCACCGACCAGCGCAACGCCGACCTGGTCGCGACGACACGGGAGCGCGCGGACCTGGTCGTACCGGCCGACGTGCTGCGCTGACGCACGGGGGGTGCGGGGCGCTGGGACCGACGTGCCGCGCTGAGCACGGGGGTGCGGGGGGCGCGGGGATCCGCGTTCGGTCGTGTGCCTCGCGGCGGCGCGTTCACCCGTCGCACACCCACCCGTCGCCGGGCCCTCCCCGACCGGACACGAACCGGCCCTAGACATGCACCCGTTCGTCCTCCCGCTCCACCGCTTCTCCCGGAACCGCACAAGTCCGCACAGCGGCATGTGCGTTGCCGGGACCCCTTTCCGAGAGGCACAGGCATGCCGTCAACCGCCGGGCACCGCACCCTCGTTCCGAACCGGCGCGGGTTCCTCACCACCTCGCTGGCCGCCTCGGCAGGTGTGCTCACCGTGCCGGCCGCCGCCGTCTGGCTGCCCGTGGCCGACGCGAAGGCCGCGACCGGCCCGGCCGCGTTCGTCGACGACTACCGGACCAACACCCCGGCCAACCTCACGCCCGAGACGAACGCGGTGGTCCGCGTCCTCGACGGCTTCGCCCGGCTCTGGAAGACCGGGCCCGACTGGCACTCCGGCACCCCGCTGCGCCCCGACATCCTGCGCGCCGACCTGCGCTACTGCGCGCGGGTCACCGCCGGCCGCACCGACGCCGAGGCCAAGGAGGCGTTCGTCTACGACCGCCAGCACCAGAGCCACGCCCTGATCGCCGGCCTGGGCCCGCTGGCCGACCCGTACCGGACGGGCGCGAAGGCGGTCACCTCCATCACCAGCGCGCCCGACGGCACCCCGGCGGCCCCGGTCAGCGACACGGTGCCCGCGAACGCCCCGGCGGGCTCGGCCCTCGGCGCCGGCGCGCACGACTCGGCGCTGGGCAAGGTCGCCGAACTGGTCGACACGGTGCGCGGCCCGTACGCCTCCGGCAACCCGGCCAAGTACGCCTACCAGTACCCGCGGCCGTGGCGGCTGACCGGGGACAGCGAGGTCGTGGACACCGGCCGGACGGACGCGTTCGGGTTCCCCGTGTACGAGTCCGAGGTGGTCGTGGCCCCGCAGCTGCTGCGCCAGCGCGGCACCTCCCCCGCCGACGACGGCGGTTTCCCCAGCGGCCACACCAACGCCTTCCACCTGGCCGCGCTGGCGTACGCGTACGCCGTGCCGGAGCGGTTCCAGGAGCTGGTGACGCGGGCGTTCGAGCTGAGCCACACCCGGATCACGGCCGGCATGCACCACCCGGTGGACGTCGTCGGGGGCCGGATCATGGCCACCGCGCTCGCCGCGGCCGCGCTCGCCGACCCGGCCAACGCCGCGCTGAAGGCCGCCGCCCGCGCCCAGGCGCTCGCCTACCTCACGGAGCGGACCGGCACGACCGCCGACACGCTGTACGCCTACGCCCACCCGGCCGGCGACCCCTACGGCGACCGGGCCGCGAACCGGCGCGCGGTGCGGCACCGGCTGACGTACGTCCTGCCCCGGCAGGGCCGCGAGCTGCCGCTGACCGTGCCGAAGGGCGCGGAGGTGCTGCTGGAGACCCGGCTGCCCTACCTGACGGCGGACCAGCGCCGGGAGGTCCTGCGCACCACCGGGCTGCCCTCCGGGTTCGCGCTGCTCGACGGGTTCGAGCAGTGGGGGCGGCTGGACCTGTTCGCGGCGGCGGACGGCTACGGCGCCTTCGACACGGACGTCACCGTCACCATGGACGCGGCGGACGGCGGCTTCTCGGCGGCCGACAGCTGGCGCAACGACATCGACGGGCGCGGCGGGCTGGCCAAGCGGGGCACGGGCACGCTGACGCTGACCGGCCGCAACCGGTACACCGGCGGCACCGTGCTGGCCGGGGGCACGCTGGCGGCCGGGTCCGAGGACGCCCTCGGCCACGGGGAGGTGCGCGTGACGGGCGGCACGCTGCGGGTGGCCCGGCGGCTGCGGGTCCGCGGCGCCTACACCCAGGAGGCGGGCACGCTGGAGGTCACCGTGCGGGCCGGTGGCGAGGCGCCGCTGACGGCCGGGCACCGGGCGCTGCTCGGCGGCGCGGCGGTGCTGGTGCTGCGACTGGACGCCGAACGGCCGCCGGCCGCGGGCAGCACGCTGCCGGTCCTCGCCGCGCCGAGGCTTGCCGGACGGTTCGAGCGGATCGAGGTGAACTCCGGGGGGCTGCGGGCCGTACCGGTGTACACGGCAGAAGGTCTGTCGGTAGGACTCGTGCGGCGGTGACGGCCGCGGCGGCGGGAACGGTGCGACAGTAGGGCCATGATCAGGTCCCCGCGCCCTCCGGCCACCGCAGGGCGGGTGCAGCCGCTGGGCGGATGATGGCGCACGAACAGCACCCGGTCCTCACCTCGGAGGCTCCCGCGCGGCCGGTACGGCAGGTCCCGGCCGGCCGGTACGCGCCGCTGCGCCGGCACCGGCGGTGGCTGGTGCCGCTCCTGGTCGTCCTGCTGCTGGCGCAGATGGCCGCGGCGATGGTCACCACGGCGGTCCAGCAGACCCCCACGATCGACGAGCCGGTGTACGTCGCGACGGCCACCGACTACCTGCGCGAGCACCGGCTGCGCTACAACCCCGAGCATCCGCCGCTCGGGAAGCTGCTGATCGCGGCCGGGGTGGCGGTGGCGGCCCCGCACTACGACCCGTCGTACACCGGCAGCCAGGGCGAGGTGGGACGGCATCTGCTGTACGCCTCGGGCAACGACCCCTGGCGGCTGATGCTGTGGGCGCGGCTGCCGGTGATCGCGCTGACGCTGCTGTGCGGGCTGGTGGTCTTCGCGTTCGCCCGGGACCTGGCGGGTACGGCGGCCGGGTCGGCCGCGCTCGCCCTGTACGCCTTCTCCCCCGATGTGATCGCCCACGGTTCGCTGGCCACACTGGACCTGCCGGCGGCCGCTTCCGTCCTGACCTCGGCCTGGCTCGCCTGGCGGGCCCGGCGCCGCCCGGTGCTCTACCTGCCGCTCGCGGGTGCGGCCCTGGGCGCGGCCGTGGCGACCAAGATGAGCGCGTTGCCGGCGGTGCCGGTGGTGATGGGCCTGGCGGCGGTCTCCGCGTGGACCGCGCATCGGCCGCCACCGCCTTTCCCGCCCCGGCCTTCCCTGCCGCGGCCCCTCCCCTCCGGCCGGCCTTCCCTGTCCCGGCTCTTCCCCTCCGGCCGGCCTTCCTTGCCCCGGCCCCTCTCCCTCGGCCGTTCTCCCTCCGGCCGCTCTCCCTCCGGCCGTTCTCCCTCCGGCCCTTCCCTCTCCGGCCCGCCCCTCTCCGGCCCTCTCCGCTCCGCCCGGGCGGTCCTGCGGCGGCTCGCGGAACGACGGGCCGCGGGGGCGCTCGTGGGCGCCGTCGTCGTGGCGGTCGTCGCGGTCGTCGTCGTGTGGGCCGTGTACCTGGCCGTCGACCCGCGGCTGCGGTTCCTGCCCGCCGAGCCGGTGCCGGCCGTGCACGGGCCGCGGGGACGGCTGGTGGAGCTGCTGCCGGTGCCGCGGGCGTACCGGGCGGGAATGCGGGTGCAGTTCGGGCTGGAGGACCTCCCCTGGCAGGGGTACCTGTTCGGGCACCTGTACACCGGTTCGCTCTGGTACTACCTGCCGGCCGCCCTGCTGGTGAAGACCCCGCTGGGGCTGCTGGCGCTGGGCGCGGCCGGTGCCGTGGCGGTCGTGGCGCGGCGCCGGCTGCGCCCAGCGGCGCCGTACCTGCTGCTGCCGCCGGCGGTCCTGCTGGCGGCGGCGATGACGGGATCGCGGGACTTCGGCACCCGGTACGCACTGTTCGTGCCGGTGTTCTGCGCGGTGGCCGCGGCCTGTGTGCCCACGCCGCGCCGTCGCTGGTCCGGGCTGCTGACGGGCGCGCTGATGCTGTGGGTGGCGGTGAGTTCGGTGCGGACGTTCCCGTACTACCTGCCGTACGCGAACGAGGCGTTCGGCGGGCCGGCGCACACGCACCGGCTGCTGCACGACTCGAACGTGGACTGGGGTCAGGACCTGGGCCGGCTCGCCGACCGGCTCCGGGAGCGGTACCCGGGCGAGCGGGTGTGGCTGGTCTACAAGGGCAGCGGGGTGCCGTCGTACTACGGCATCCACGCCGCCGATCCGCGGACCGTGCCGCCCGGCCGGGTGCACGGACTGCTGGTGGTGTCGGACTCCGCCGTCGCCAAGGCGCGCGGGCGGCTCGCCGAGCTGATCGCGAGCAGCCGGCCGGTCGACTCGGTGGGCCGCTCCATCAGCCTGTACCGGAGGTGATGCCGCTGCTCCAACCCGCTGGTCACGGCGGTCGGTGAGCTATGTTGAGTGATCGTGGCAGACAAAGGAGGCCGACCGGTGCCCTCGCCGCAGCAGGCACGCGCACAGGCGTCAGCGATCACGTCGGGCAAGACGGTGCCCCAGGCCGAGGCCGCCCCGACCTCCCGGCTGCGGGAGCTCTTCGACGGGCCGCGTCTGTCGCCGGGGCAGCGGCGCATCGCCCAGTACCTGATCGAGCACATCACCGAGGCCGCGTTCCTGTCGATCACCGAGCTGGCGGACCGGGTCGGGGTCAGCCAGCCCTCGGTGACCCGCTTCGCCGGTGCCGTCGGCTTCAGCGGCTACCCCGCGCTGCGCGAGAAACTCCAGTCGATCGCGCTGAGCAGCCTGGCCGGCGGGCCGGGCGAGGAGGACCGGGCGAACGAGCTGCAGGCCGCCGTCGACGCCGAGATCGCGAACCTGGAGAACCTGCGGCGGGACTTCGCCGACCCCGACCGGGTCATCCGCGTCGGCCGCGAGCTGTCCCGCTCGACCCCGCTGACCGTGCTGGGCCTGCGGATCTCGGTGTCGCTCGCCGAGTACTTCGGCTATGCCGCCCGCCGCATCCACCCGGACGTGCGGCTGGTGACCCGCGGCGGCAGCGTGGCCTACGACGCGCTGCTGCAGTCCCGTGAGGCCGGCGGCAGCTGGGTGCTGGCCTTCGCCATGCCCCGGCACTCCCAGGAGACGCTCCACGCCGTCCGGGTGGCGCGCGGGGCGGGCCTGAAGGTCGCGCTGGTGACCGACCTGGCGCTCGGGCCGCTGGCCGACGAGGCCGACATCACCTTCGCCACCGGCACCGGCTCCCGGCTGGTGTTCGACTCCTACGCCGCGCCCGGCGTGCTGGCCGCGGCGCTGCTCCAGGCCATGACCGACGCCGATCCGGAGCGCACCCAGGGCCGGCTGGAGAAGTACGAACAGCTCTCCGAGCAGCACCAGTTCTTCCTCAGGGACTGAGCACACCGGGCGGCGGATCCTTCCGGCCGCGCCGGGCATCCGTGAAGATCTTGCGGTCGTCCACCGCCTGGACGGGGATGATTCACCGCATATCGCGCATGAATGTTTTCATACGTCTTGCAAACCACTCGGCATATATAAATACTGCTCGGCGGACGCAGTGCCGGTTCCCCGCGTCCGGGGCCCCGCACGGACACCCTGAACGCCGTCCCCTACCCACGTCGGCGCCCGGGGTGTACCGGGGCGTGTCGTCTGCGCGACCCGCCCGTGGCGGTCCCGGTCATCCCCTAGACCGGGACCGCCCCGAACCGTCGACCACCCTCCGACGCCGCACACCGGAAGCGATGATCATGCCCCTGACCAGCACGCGCATCAGTCCCGACTGGCCCTGTCAGGTCAAGACGCCGGGCTCGTACGACTGGGAGCGCTCGGCGGCCAAGTGGCTGCGCGAACTGATCCCGGCGCGCTACGCCAGCTATCCGGTGCTCATCCGGCACCCGGTCCTGCTCGCCCGGCACGCGCAGATCCAGGTGCAGCAGGAGATCCGGGTCGCACGGACCGCCCTGCAGACCGCGCGGGCCGAACTGCCCGTCCTCGGACTGCCCGAATCGGTGATCGAACACACGATCAAGCTGTACGCGGCGGAGGTGCTCCAGCTCCAGCACATCGCGCGCAGCGTCCGAGCGGTCAGCGAGGCCCTGGCCGGACGCGGCACGGGCCGCTGACCCCCTCCCGACCTGCGGCGGCCCCCTCCGGGGCGCCTCTCCGAAGGTCACGGGAATCGCGACCCGGCAGACGAGTGATCGGACGGCCCCATGTGTGCAATGCTCAACGGGTGACGAGCGAGCCCCTGCCTCCGGTGGACCGCGACGCCAGCGCAGATCTGGCGGCGCTGGCCAAGGTCGTCGCCCGGCAGCGTGCGGAGGTGGAACGGCTGCGCGACCTGGCCGCGACCTCGGCGGTGCTGGAGCGGGCCACGGGCGTGCTGATGGCCGTCACCGGCTGCACCCCGAACGCGGCCCACGAGGAGCTGGCCCAGCGCGCCCGGGACGGCAACCGCACCCTCCTCGAACAGTGCTGGCTCACCCTGGGTGCCCTGCCGCCCAGGACACAGCCCGCCGCCCCGGCCACGCCACCGCCCCCCGCCCTCGGCTCCGCCGCCCTCGCCCCCCTCGGCTCCGCCACCCCCGACGGCCGCTCCGGCTCCGCCGGGATCCCGCCGGCCGGTACCACGGACCTGGCGGACGTACTCGGCCGCATCGGCCGTGACCTGGTCCCGGTCGGCTCGCCGTACGAACTGGCCGGCTGCCTGCTGAGCCACCTGGCGCCCGAGGCGGGCGCCGACGCCGTCATGCTGTACGAGCGGCTGCCCGAGGGCGGCCTGGGGCTCATCGGGTACGCCGGAATCGAGCCCGCCCTCGCCGCCCAGTGGCGCCACATGCCCCCGCTGACCGGCATGGCCGCGCTGGACGCCGTACGGTCCGGGGAACCGGTCTGGCTGGAGGACCTCACCGCGGACCGCACCCGGTACCTGCTCATCGGGGACGCCCCGGAGCGGTGGCTCAGCCGGGTCTGGCTGCCCGTGCCGGCCGGGGACGCCGCCCACGTCGCCCTCGGGGTGCTGCGCCGGCAGGCCGGGCCGTTCACGCCGCGCGAGCGGGAGCTGCTGCGGGCCGTGGCCCGGCTCTGCGCGGGCCGCCTGCGCGCCCTCGACAGCCCGCGGAGCGGGGCGCCCGGCGATGTCGCCCAGACCGTGCAGGCGGTGTTCGACGCGCTGCCGGGCGCGGCCATCCTGCTGACCCCGCTGCGCGCCCCCTCCGGCGAGGTGGAGGACTACCGCATCGACGCCGCCACCCCGGAGGCGGTCGACGTGTTCGGCCGGACGGGCCGGGAGATGGTCGGCTCGCACATCCTGGAGAGCTACCCGTCCGTCGCGGGCGAACCGCTGTGGCAGGGCTATCTGCGGGCGCTGCGGACCGGACGCCCCTTCGAGGGCGAGCCGTTCGCCTACCAGGACGTGGTCGGCGACGTGCCCGTGACCGCCACCTACTCGGTGCGGGCGGCCCCGCTCGGCGAGGGCCTGGTGGTGACCTGGCTGCGGCACGACCCGGTGGAACGGCAGGAGCAGCGCCTCGCCGACGTGCAGCGGCTCGGCAACCTGGGCTGGGCGAACTGGAACCTGCTCACCCGGGAGGCGTCCTGGGCCGCGCAGACGTACGCCGTGCTCGGCCGGCGCCCCGGGCAGGGGCCGGTGCCGCTGGAGGAGCTGCCCGGCCTGGTCGTGCCGGAGGACACCGGGCCGCTGACCCGCGCGATCGACGGACTGGTCCGCGACGGGCAGCCGTTCGACGTGCCGTTCCGCGTCGAGGCGCCCGCCGGAGTCCGGCATCTGCGGATGGTCGCGGAGGCCGTCACCTCGCCCGACGGGACCCCGGTCGAGGTGCACAGCTTCGTGCAGGACCTCACCGCGCAGCGCAGCGCGGAGCTCGCGCTGGTGGAGAGCGAACGCGCGATGCTCCTGCAGCGCGGCGTCCTCCAGGCCGAGCGGGCCCTGGCGGCCCGGCTGCAGCACGCCCTGCTGCCGCTGCCGAGCAAGCCGGTCCGGCTGGCCGGGCTGCGCGTCGAGGTCGCCTACCTGCCCGCGCAGTCCGGCATCCACGTCGGCGGCGACTGGTTCAGCGCCATCGAACTGCCCGACTCGGACGCGCTGTTCGTGGTCGGTGACGTGGCCGGCCACGGCATCGACGCGGTGGCCACCATGGCCCAGCTCAGGTTCACCGCGAAGGGCATGGTCAGCACCGGCTCCTCGCTCACCGGGGCGCTGGCGCGGCTCAACCAGCTGCTGCTGCACTCCCGCGACAGCCAGACCACCGCCACCATGGTGCTGGCCCGCTACGACCCCGAACGGCAGGTCCTGGCCTGGGCCCAGGCCGGGCACCCGCCGCCACTGCTGGTGCGCCGGGGCGAGGTGCGCTTCCTCGACCGGCCCGGCGGCATGCTGCTCGGCGCGATGTCCTCGCCCGCCTACGAGTCGCTGGAACTGCGGCTGGAACCCGGTGACCGGCTGCTGCTCTACACCGACGGCCTGGTCGAACGCCCCGGCGAGGGCCTCGACGCGGGCTTCGACCGGCTGTCCGAGGCGGTGCGCGCGCACGGCTCCGGCGGGTCCGGCTCCCTGGAGGCGCTGCTCGCGACGCTGCTGGCGGACGAACGGCGGGACGACGTGTGCGTGCTGGACATCCGGATGCCCCTGGAGGGGGTGCAGGACGCGGCGGAGGGCGCGGCACACGGCTGACGGCGCAGCCCGGACCGGTACGGGCCGTTCAGTCGACAGGGTCGACAGGGTGGCCCGCGTCGATGGTGACGGAGTCGGAGAGCCGCAGCAGCGGCCCGCCCCTCCCCTCGCCCCACTGGACCGGGTCGAGCACGAAACCCACGTGGTCACCGCCGTCGGTGCGGTGCAGGATGGTGCCGACGAACCAGGCCGCCGCGTCCTGGAGGACGATGGCGCCGCCGTGCTCCTCCCGCCAGTCGAGCCCGACGAACTTGTCGGTCTCGTCGCCCGTCTCGCCACCGAAGAGTTCCGCGAGGTCCCGCTGGTCGCGGGTGAGCAGATGGACGGCGAGGTACTGGGCGGCGCGGGCGACCCGGTAGGTGTGGTTGACCTTGGAGAGCCACACGGCGAACCGGGGCGGCTGGAGGGAGCACTGCGAGGCGAACCCGACGAGGCAGCCGGAGCGCTCGCCGCCCGCCACTGCGGTGACCACGCACATGTCCGGGTCGAGCCGATGGAAGAAGGCGTTCGGCTCCCCCGCCCGGCCGCGCGTACCGCTCTCGTCCGCCATGCCGCTGCACTCCCGTCCGTCGCCGCTCGGTTCCGTCCGCTCAAGCATCGTCGCCGAAGCCGGTGCGGGACTCCAGCGCACGGCGCGTGTCGTCGCCGTAGACGCCCCTCTCGTCGCCGCTGATGCCGTACCAGAGCTGGAAGCGGGCCACGGCCTCGGTGAGCGTGGCGTCGTAGCTGCCGCCGGTCGAGCCTCCGCGGTAGACGTCCGGGATGCGCAGCAGGCGCTGCTGGAGGTCGGTGACGTCGGGGCCGGTGTCGCCCTGGCGGAGGACGCCCGGGCCGTCGGGGTCGGTCGCGGCGGTCGACGCGCCGGGGGCCGGTGGAGCCGGCGCGGTGGCGGGCGGGGCCTGTGTGGCCGCGCCGGCCGAGGAGGCGGACGGGGCCGAGGACGCGGACGGGGCCGGACGGGCGGTGGCGGCGGCCTGCTGGCGGCCGGGGAGCAGCAGGGCGCCGCCGAACCCGACGAGCGCGGCCGCCGCGACGGCCACGGCGACGACGGCCCGACGCCGCCCTGGGCGGAATTCGGGGGTGGCCGTGGCGGGACCGGCGGTGGGTGCGGGCGGGAGTTGCCGGGTGCGGACCTCGGCGAGCGGCTCGTACCCCACCGGGCCGGGCTTCGCCGAGTCGGGCGTCGCCGGGCCGGGCGCCGCCGGATCGGGCCGGAAGTCGCGCATCAGCTCGGCGAGGGCGTCGAAATGGCGGAGCCGCACGACCCGGATGGGCTCCAGGACCGGTCCCATGGGCTCCAGGACCGGTCCCGGTGGCGGCTGTTGGGGGTCGGGCGGTGTCGGCACCTGGCTCTCCTTCCGTCCCTCGGTCACGGGGGCTTCCACGGCCCCGCGCTCAGATACGGCGGCCGTCGCCACCGCGTTCAGCGGCCCGGTACCCCTCCTCCGCTCTTCCTCACGCACCAGGTCCCACGACCCTCGTGACCGACGGAACGGCGGTGACCGCCCTGAGCGCGCCGGCGGGTCAGGGCCGGGCCGGGCTGAGCGCTCCCTGCGCGAACCGGCTCAGGGACGCCGTGAACGCGGTCACGAAGGCGTCCCTGGCCTCCTCCTCCAGCGCGTCCAGGGACAAGTAGGGGTTCAGGTCCTCCAGTTCGACCAGCAGCAGGCCGCCGTCGGGGGCGCGGCAGGCGTCGACGCGCTGGATGCCGTGACCGAGGTCGTTCCAGTCGATGAACCGGCGCGCGAACTCCAGGTCGGCCGCGGTCGCCGTGTAGGGCTTCAGCTCCCAGCGGCGCCGGGGATCGGGGGCGTACAGGGCGTACTGGAAGTCGTCGTCGACGAAGTAGAAGGACACCTCGTAGGCGAAGTCGACACAGGGCTGGATCAGGACGTCCCCGGCGGTGTGCCCGGCGAGGCGGCTGCCGGGGACGATCCGCAGGCCGAGGGAGTCCGCGCCGAACTTCGGCTTCACCACGTAGCGGGCGGCGGCCGGCAGCCGGTCCAGGTCCTCGACCCGGTCGACGGTCGGGATGACGGGGTAGCCGGCGGCGGTCAGATCGAGCAGGTACTGCTTGCCGGCCATGTCGGCCTTCCCGGTGAGCGGGTTGTACACCGGGGTGCCGGCGGCGAGCGCCCGGGCGCGGAAGTCGTCGTACGCCTTCTGGTGGCCGAGGACGGGTCCGCTGTTGCGGACGACGACGGCGTCGAAGCCGTCCATCAGGGCCGCCGCGTCCAGCGGATGGCACAGGGCCAGGTCGAAGTGGGCGCGCAGCCGGGAGGTGAGGTGGATGTCCTCGTCGCAGTAGCGGCGCCCGCGGGCCTGGTACGCCAGGTCGGTGACGTACAGCAGTCGGGGGCGGGCGGCGGGCATGGGGCTCCTCGGGGCGGTACCGGCTGCGACTACGGCGGTGGCGGTGGCGGTGGCGGTGGCGGAGAAAGGTTACGCCGCAGGGTGCCGGGGCTCTTCGCCGCCCCTGGCGAGGAGTGCCGGGTCCGAGGTCCTCCGCGGTGGGTCCACGGGGACGCGATGACGACACGGTACGAACGGAAGCACTCAGTTCCCTCGTGAGCGCACTCTCGCTGCACTGAGTGTCACGAGCCCGGTCCGGGTGCTACGTTCCCGTTCATGAGCTCCAGCAGCGCGGTGCCGGCCGCGAAGCCGCCGATCCGGGACGCCCTGGTGGCGGCGGCCTTCCGGCTCTTCCTGGAACGCGGGTACGAGCAGACCACGGTGGACGACATCGTGGCCCTGGCCGGGGTCGGCCGGCGTTCGTTCTTCCGCTACTTCCCCTCCAAGGAGGACGTGGTCTTCCCCGACCACGAGCGCTGTCTGGCCGAGATGACCGCCTTCCTCGCGGCGGGCGGCCCCGAGCACGAGCCGGTACGGCGGGTGTGCGACGCGGCCCGGCTGGTGCTGCGGATGTACGCCGAGAACCCGACCTTCTCCGTGCAGCGCTACCGCCTCACCCGGAAGGTGCCGGGCCTGCGCGCCTACGAGCTGTCGGTGGTGTGGCGCTACGAGCGCGCGCTCGCCGAGTACCTGCGCGCGCGGTTCGCGGGGCGGCCCGACGGGACCCTGCGCGCCGACGTGATCGCGGCCGCGGTCGTCGCCGCGCACAACAACGCCTTGCGTTCCTGGCTGCGGTCGGACGGCAAGGGTGACCCGGGCACGGCGGTGGACCACGCCCTCGGGTACGTGCAGATGACGTTCGGCCGCTCGACGGCCGCCCCGGCCGCGCCCCCAGCGGCTACGGCCCCTCCCACGGAGACCGTCCGGGCGGCAGCCCCCGCCGCGGCGGCCGCGTGGGCCGGCCACGCCGGTGCCGGCGCCGCGACGGGGCAGCCGGACGACGTGGTCGTACTGGTGTCCCGCCGGGACGCCCCGCTGTGGCGGGTGGTGCAGGAACTGGAGACGGTGCTCGGCCGCGCCTGACCCTGGGACGAGGGCCGGCCGACACAATTCTGGGTACGCAGTGCCTTTACGAGTGACACTCAGTGCCATACCCTGTCGGCGTGCGCGGTGGCACGGCAACCGTGCACACGCGTGCGCGGTCCGCGCCGGGCACGCGGGATTCCGGCCGAGCGCAGGGAGTTGACCAGCGTGTACCACCACTCAGCAAGCACCTCGCATCCGGCGGCCGGTTCCGCGGCGGGTGTGCTCGATCCCGCCGCCGCGGACTCCAAGGACGCCATCCACTTCCAGCGCTGCACCTGGTGCGGCACCGCGATGTACCACCGGCTGCTGTGTCCGGTCTGCCAGGGCAGCGAGCTGCGCACGGAGCGCAGCGAGGGCGTCGGCACGGTCCGCCACTCCACCGTGGTGCACCGCAACACGCCGGCGGCGCGCAATGTGTCGCTGATAGAGATGGCCGAGGGGTTCGTCGTCCGGGGCCGGGTCATGGGCCCGCCGGTCGGGATCCACAGCGGCGACCGGGTGCGGCTGTCCACGGCCAAGGACCCGGTGCGCGGCGAGCCGGTCTTCCAGCTGCTGGACGAGCCGTACCGGGCGTGGACCTGACCGCCGCACCCCGCTGAGCACAGCCCCCTGCCGCCCTCCCCGCCCCGTCGGCGCCGCCACAGCGGCGCGAGCACACCTCCCGTACGGCGACGGGCCGTCCGGTCTCGAAGGCCTCCACGCACCCGGCCGGATCCGCCCCCTCCAGTTCCCGGTGTGATCGATCACCTCACCTTCACAGGCAACCCACGGTCCCCGCTTTCCATCCTCCGGGAGCGAGGGGCGCCCGGGAGGGCCGGGACGTCCGAGGTCGGGGTTCGAGGAGGAACTGTGGTCCGTGCCCGGCGCATATGGATGGCCGCCGCCGCGTTACTCGCGGTGGCGGCGGCATCCCCGGGGGTGGCAGTCGCCCACGCCCAACCCCCCGGCGGCACAGGCGTGTCGGCGGCCGACGGCGATGCGCCGCTGCCGTCGGGGTGGCGGCTGGCCGGCGGGGGCTCGGCGCCGCAGCTGGTGTGGCGGTCGGACCGGCGGGTGCCGATGGGGGACGCGCGGGTCGAATTCCGCGCGGCAGGACAGCTGTTGGGCGTGCCGCGACCGGGCGCGGACGGGCACACGTTCCGGCTGCCGCTCGACGGGCGGCGGCCCGCCGCCCTGCGCGGGCTGGAAGTGTGGTCCGGCGGACGGCGGTTGGACACGCGGGAGGCCTCCGGAGCCGCGTCGGCGGCCCGGTTGCCGGCGCCGCTGCCGGCGAACGCCGTGGACCCGGGCAAGCCGGGCGCGTACCGTACCGAGACCGGCGAGTACGCGCTGAAGTCGGTCCGGCTGCCGGACTTCCCGGCACCGGTGGAGATGCGCGCGGTGGTCGTCGCCCCGGTCGGCGCGTCCGGCAAGCGCCCGCTGGCGTTGTTCCTGCACGGCCGGCACGTCACCTGCTACAAGGGGCGCGAGGACGTCACCGGCACCTGGCCCTGCCCGGCCGGTACCAAGCCGGTGCCCAGTCACCGCGGCTACCTGCGGGACCAGAAGCTGCTCGCCTCCCAGGGCTATGTGACCGTGTCGATCTCGGCCAACGGGATCAACGGGCAGGACTTCGCGGCCGAGGACGGCGGTGCGCAGGCCCGGTCGTCGCTGGTGCGGCTGCACCTGGCCCACTGGGCCGACTGGGCCGAGCACCCCGAGACCGCGCCGAAGGCGGTCCGTGAGGCACCCCGCGCCGACCTGTCGCGGGTGCTGCTGGTCGGCCACTCGCGGGGCGGCGAGGGCGTCAACCGGGCCGCGCTCGACAGCCTCGCCCCGCCGCCCGCCGAACAGGACGGCTACCACGGGCCGGTGCGCTGGAACATCCGCGGCACCGTCCTCATCGGCCCGACCGTCTTCGGTCAGAACCCGGTACCGGACGTGCCGTCGACGACCATCCTGCCGGGCTGCGACGGCGACGTCTCCGACCTCCAGGGCGAGGTGTACGTCGACGGCACCCGCGGGGTCGGCAACGGCACCGCGCTGCACAGCGCGGTGTACGTGCTCGGCGCCAACCACAACTTCTTCAACTCGGAGTGGACGCCGGGGCAGGCCGCGGCGCCCGCCGAGGACGACTTCTCCGACGACCCGCAGCACCACGACCCGGTGTGCGGCAAGCGGGCCCCGACCCGGCTCACCGCCGACCAGCAGCACCGTGCCGGTTCGACGTACATCGCCGCCGCGGCACGGCTGTTCCTCGCCGGGGACGACCGGGTGCGTCCGCTGCTGGACGGTTCCGGGAAGCGGGCGCCGTCGGCGGACCCGGCCCGGGTGCTCAGCCATGCGGTGGGGGCCCGCCGGGGCGGTGGGTTCCTGCCGGACGGCGGGGTGTCGGTGACCGGCGGCAGGCTGTGCTCCGCGGTGGACCCGAGCCCGGCCAGGACGTGCCTGGGGACGGGTGCCAAGGGCGCCTCTCCGCACTTCGCGCAGTGGGAGACCGACCGGGAGGCGGGCCGGCACGCGATCGCGCTGCGCTGGACGCGCGCCGGCACCCCGGCCCGGGTGACCGCGAAGAAGCCGGTGTCCCTGTCCGGGGCGAAGGCGCTGGCGCTGCGGCTGTTCGTGCCGCCGAACTCCGGGGCCGCGCAGATGGACGTGTCGCTGACCGACGCTTCCGGCAAGAAGGCGAAGCTCGGCCGGATCAGGCCCGCCGGGCTGCCCGGCAGTGAGCGGACCGCCTCCTACTGGGCGCAGGAGATCCGCGTGCCGCTGACCGGGGCCGGCCGCGCCGGGCTCGATCTGCGCTCGGTCAAGTCCCTGGAGCTGACGCCGCGTTCGGGGTCCGGGCGGGCGTGGCTGATGGACGCGTGGGGCTGGCGGCCCGGGACGCCCGCGGTGCGGACGGACGCGCTGCCGCGTGTGGACATCGGCCGGAGGACCGTGGACGAGGGTGACTCCGGTGTGCGGACCTATCGGGTGCCCGTCCGGGTGACGGGCCGGGGCGGCAGCGGCCAGGTCCGGGTGTACGTCGTCGACCCGGCCACCGGGAAGGCCACGGACCGGCTGGTGACGGTGCGTCCGGGCGGCCGGGACATCGACGTGCCGGTCGAGGTGAAGGGCAACACCCGCTACGGCACCGACGTGTCGTACGACGTGCTGGTGAAGGCGGTCCGCGGTGCGGTCGTCGGTTCCTACCGGGGCGGGATCACCGTCCACGACGACGATCCGGCACCCAGGATGACCGTGACGCCCGTCGCCGGCGAGGTGACCGAGGGACAGTCGCTGAAGTGGCGGCTGTCGCTGTCGGAGGCGGTGGACGTCGACATGGGCGCGCTGTTCGCGGTCGCGCCGGCCACCGCTCCGGAGCTGTCCACCAAGGACGTCCCGGCGGGCTGGCTGCGGGACATGACCGGGGAGAGGCCCGACCCCGAGCGTCCCCTGTCCAAGCTGTCCGGGCTCTATCTGTGGGTGGACGTCCCGGCGGGACGCACCAGCGCCGACATCACCCTGCCGACGGTGAAGGACCGCGTCCGGGAGGCCACGGAGTCGGTGCGGTTCCGGCAGGTCGACCCGCAGACCGGGGAGCCGCAGACCGGCGGCCTCGAACTGGCGGGTTCGGTGCGCGACGCGTCGTAGGACACCGGGATCCCGGTGGCCCCCACCGCACCGGCATCCGGGGTGGCCCCCACTCCGCCGGCGTCCGGGTGGCTCTCATTCCGCGAGGGTCACCCGGATGCCGACCGTGCCGTCCAGGCCGCGCCGGAGCCGGCTGCCCAGCAGGGTGAGGCGGCCGAGGATGCCGTACTTGCGGGCGATGAGGGTCCGGTAGCGGTGGGTGGTGGCCGGGTCGGTGATCTCGGCGGTGGCCGGCAGCTGGTCGCCGGTGGGGTTGCCGCGCAGGTCGCAGGGGCCGACGAGGACGTCGGCACGGCGCCGGATCCGCTTGACCTTCCAGCTGTCGGCGGCCGTCCACACGCCGAGGGTGCCGCCGTTGCGGACCACCCAGACCGGGGTGGCGACGGGGGTGCCGTTCTTGCGGTAGCTGGTCACCAGCAGGTACTTGCCGGTCCCGAGCCGGTCGAGCCGCGTGTCATCCATGCCCGCAGTCTAGGAGGCGGCCCGCCGCGTGCGTGGCCGCCGTCCGCTGCCGCCGGCCGCGGGCACCGGTGGCTGCCCGCCCGTGTCCCCACCCGGCGAGTGGGCGCACGCCACCTGGGCGCTTCGGTGACCGTGCGGCCGGGGCAGGTCAGAGGCCGCCGGTGTTGAGCAGCCGGTTGGGGGTGTCGGAGCGGACGCCGCGCAGGACACCGCGGGTGGCCGTGCGGTCGAGCCAGACGTGGACCTCGTGGGCGGTGGCCCGGGGGTGTGCCGACAGGTAGAGCGCGATCACGCCGGTCGCGTGCGGCGCGGCCCACGACGTCGCGCCGTAGTTCTCCGTGGTCGTACCGCCGCCGGCGAGGGCGGCGGTCACCTTCTGGCCGGGGGCGTACAGGTCCACGCACCGCCCGTAGTCCGATCCGTAGGAGCTGTTGTCGCTCCACGCGCGGTCGTTCGGGGTGGAGGCCGCCACCACGATGGTGCCGGGGACGCCGGCCGGGGAGTGCCCGCAGGCGTCGTCGTGGAAGTTGCCGGCCGACACCACCGTCGGGATCCCCGCGTCGACCATCTTCTTGACGGCGGACTCCAGGGCCGCCGACCGGTGGTCGAGGTTGAGCGACATGTTCACCACCGCGGGCTTCTGCGCGTGTGCGGTCACCCACTTGACCGACTTCACCAGAGCCGCCTCGGCCGCCTCGGGGGAACCGCCGCCGTCGCTCTCGCACAGGATGCCCTGGACGCGTACGAGCTCGGCCTTGGGCGCCACCCCGTACCTCGCCCCGCCGATGATGCCCGCGACGAACGTGCCGTGGCCGCCGCCGTCCTCGCTGAAGCAGTCACCGGAGTCCTTCGGGCCCACGAAGTCGGCGCCGAGGTGGGCGCGTCCGCCGAACTCCGTGTGCCCGATGTCCATCCCGGTGTCGATCACGTAGACGTGAACGCCCTTGCCCGTGGCGCCGGTGGTGAACTTCCCGTCCAGCGGCCGTGACCGCTGGTCCAGGATGTCCAGGTTCCACGGCACATGGCGGGTGAGGGACGACGCCCCGGTCCGCCCGGTCCCGGACAGCTTCGCGACACTTCCGGCGGACGCAGGCTCCGAATCGGACGACACCCCGCCCCCGGAGGGTGCCACCGGCTCCGTCCTGCTGTGCGCGGAGGGCTTCCCGCCGCTCCCCCCGGCGGCCGCGCCGGCTCCCCCGCCGCAGGCCGAGGCCCCGAGCACCGTCGCCATGGCCACCGCCATGAGACCTGCCTTCGTCACGTTCCGCGTCACCACGTCCCCCGTATCCCTGCTCGGTGCACAGTCAGCGCACAAGACGACCGCGGGGGGCGGTCGGTTCCGGCCGGTGTGCGGGCGGTCCGGTTCACGTGCGCGACGCACGTCCCGTCCGGCCGTGCACCGGGACCGAACGCCCCGCGGGAACCACGTCCGCAGTGTGGTCCTCGGCCCCGGCGGGGCTCCTGGCCGACGGGGGCCGACAGCGGGATCCGCCTCCGGGCGGCCGCCCGCCAGGCGCTACCCGGCCGTGTCCTGGGGACCAGGCCGGTTCGCGGTCCACGGCCAGGCGGCCTCGCGGCCGGCCTCGATGAGGCCGGCCATCCGGAACGCCGCGTCCGTGAGGCCGCCGAAGGTGTGCCGGTGGGGGCCCGTGGGGCCGTGGGCGGGCCGGTATCCCGCCAGGTTCCACGTGTAGACGGGGATGTCGGCCGGGACCGGTTCGGTCGGATCGCCGGGGCCGTAGGGGGCGGCCTGCTCGTCGGTGACGATCAAGACCCGGTCGTGTTCCCGGTAATGGGTCCGCACCGCCTTCGTGGTGTGGGTGCCGCCGAGGCTGTGGAACCGTTTCAGCACCTCGAGCACCGGCTCGCCCGGCTCGAACGGCACCACCGCGCTGCGCCAGCCGAACTCCACCAGGTCCGCCTGCTCGGCGCGCACGGCCAGCGCGGTACCGAACACGGCCGCCGCGTCGGCCCTGCTCAGCCGGGACCGCTCGGAGACGGTGTCCCAGAACATGGAGTCCGACCGGTCCACCAGGATCAGGGTCCGGCCGGGCAGGGACGGTACGTTGGCCAGGGAGTGGCCCAGTGCCCGTTCCAGTGCCGCTGCCCAGCGCTGCGACGGCGCGTGCTGGTGGGCGGCCAGGTAGCGGAAGGGGAACTGCCGGGACCGGGCGACCTCGGTGGCGTCCGAGAGCCGTGCGGCGACCCGGGCCGCGACGTCGTCCGAGACGCCCGCCTCGTCAAAGTTCCGCAGGTTCCGCAGGAGCGCCATCGGCCCCATCGTGGGGATCACGGCTTCCCAGACGGCGGCGTCCATCGGTCCGTGGAGCCAGCCCGCGAGGGCCTCCCAGGTCATGCCCGCCGCGGCCAGCCGCTCGGGGCCGCCCGGCCCGGTCACCACCGCCCGCCGCTCCCCCACGGCCGACTCCATCAGCTCCCGGTGAGCGGTGAGCACGTGGTCGGAGGCCGGCGGGACCGCCTGCTCCGGGTGGTGGCGGCGGTCCAGGGCGTACCGGAAGAGCGCGGCCTGCCAGGGCTTTCCCGGGTCGGGGGAGGCGTGGACCAGGTTGAGCACGTCGCCGAAGCGGAAGCTCTGGGACGGGGTGTCGTACTTGAGCAGGGACCGGGACGTGTACAGCCGGCGCACGGCGTCGGCGATGCCCCGCTTCACGGGCTGCGGCACATTCCGCCCGTACGCCGGGATCCAGTGGGCGAGCAGCTCGCCGGGCTCGTCGGCGCGCTGGAGCACCGAGTCGATCACGGACCGGTTGGACGGGCCCGCGGACACCCCGGCCTGGAGCCGGGCTCGCACGTACGCGGCGGCGCCCACCAGGGACGCCGTGCGCATGTTGCCCTCGCCGCGAAGCCAGCGCAGCAGGCTCGCCGTCCAGTCGGGGTCCCGGACGGCGAGTTCCCCGACGAGGCGGGTGTAGCGGTGGTCCCGCTCCTCACCGCTCTCGTAGAAGGTCTCCTGGGAGACGAAGTTGCCGACCGCGAGGAGGAACAGCTCCTCGCGGGGCTCCCGGACGAAGGCCGGGCCGCCCTCGTGGGTGCGGAGGCCCTGCCTGACGGGTTCGTGACGGTGCCGTGGTGGGTTCAGGGTGCGGGCGGCCGCCGAGACGTGCGGGGCCACGAGCATCTCGGGCCAGATCTTGGAGACGCGTGGGGTGTGACGAGGCAGCGAATCCCCCCGGATTCGAGGTACGGGACGGCCCCGGGAAAACGGTCCGACGGGGCGAGGACGGCCGCGCCCGCCGAGATCTGAGGAGGCGGCGGCGTCACTTGGTTGTCAAAGGAAGTAGCCGCAGCCGAGCGCATCGGAGGCGCGGTCGCGGTGCCAACCTACAAGAGCCGCCGGGGCGCACACCAGCGATTTGAGTGCGCGGCCCGGCCGACGGTCGTGTGCGGAGGTCGCCGACGCCCGTGACGCGGACCTGACGATCCGTCTGCGGCCGTACGGGGAGCCGGAGTCGGTGCGGGGCGGCGCGTGCGGCCGGGCGCGGCCCGCTCCGGCGGTGCACACCCCGGGGCCGGTCGGCGGAGATCGACGGAGGCGTCTAGATTGCGTGCTGCACGGTGTACTACTTCCCGCAGGTTCGTCCTCAGGTATCCAGGAGCTGACCCACGTGACCGACAACCCGGCAGCCACCAACGACGTGGCCGCGTCGCTGCGCGCCCGCATCAACACCGGCCAGCCGCACACCGCCCGGATCTGGAACTACTGGCTGGGCGGCAAGGACCACTACGAGGTCGACCGTGCGGCCGGCGACCAGATCCGGCAACTGCACCCGGGTATCGGGGAGTACGCGCGCGCCGACCGGCTCTTCCTGGGCCGGGCCGTGCGCCACCTGGTCGGTGAGGTGGGCATCCGGCAGTTCCTGGACATCGGCACCGGGCTGCCCACCGCCGACAACACGCACGAGGTGGCGCAGCGGATCGCGCCGGAGTCCCGGATCGTGTACGTCGACAACGACCCGCTCGTCCTGGCGCACGCGCGTGCCCTGCTGACCAGCACGCCGGAGGGCCGTACCGACTATCTGGACGAGGACCTGCGCAATGTCGACGCGATCCTCGAACACGCCGCGAAGACACTGGACTTCCGGGAGCCGGTGGCGCTGATGCTGCTCGGCGTGGTCATCTTCGTCGGGGACGACGAGGATCCGTACGGCCTGGTGCGGCAGCTGACGGACCGGCTGCCGGCGGGCAGCCATCTGGTGCTGTCGCACACCGTCACGAGCCCGTCCATGCCGGACGTGGACGAGGCGGTGAAGTTCTGGAACGAGCACGGCACTCCGAAGCTGACGCAGCGCACGCCGAAGGACGTGGCCCGGTTCTTCGACGGTCTGGAGCTGCTGGAGCCGGGTGTGGTGTCCTGCTCGCGGTGGCGCCCGGAGGGCGGCGACGGGGCCGAGCCGGAGGAGGTCGCGATGTTCGGCGGGGTGGCCCGCAAGAACTGACCGGGTGCGGGAGTTCGCCGCCGCCGGTGAACGCCGTGGCCCCCGGCGCCGTATGGAGGTGCGGGCCCTCGACGACGCGGGGGCCTCGCGGTGCCGGTACGGGCAGCGCGCGTTCGGGTTCGGCTTCGGGAGCCATGCATGCGGCACGCACGACGACGGGTCGTCCGGCGAGTGACACGGCTGGCGGCGGTCGGCGGACTCCTCCTGGGGGGCGCCATGGTCGCCCAGGCGGCCATGGCCAGCGAGACACCGCCCGCCTCCGCCAGACCGCTCGCCGCCAGGGACGACACGGGTGCCGCGCTGGTGGCGCGGCTCGGTACCGCCCGTACGGCGGGCAGCTGGATCGGCGCGGACGGGCGCCCGGTGGTGGCGGTGACCGACGCGACCGCGGCGCGGGAGGTGCGGCGGGCCGGGGCCGAGGCGAAGGTCGTCACGCACAGCATGGACGAGCTGAAGTCGGCGACGGCGACGCTGCGTTCGGCCCCCCGGGTGCCGGGCACGGCGTGGGCGGTGGACTACCGGACCAACCGGGTGGTGGTGCGGGCGGACCGCACGGTGTCCGCCGGTGACTGGTCCCGGCTGAGCCGGGTCGCCACGGGGATCGGTGGTTTCGTGCACATGGAGCGGACGAAGGGCACGTTCACCACACGGCTGAACGGCGCCCAGCCGATCCTGTCGACGGGCGGTCGCTGCTCGGCGGGGTTCAACGTCACCAACGGGCAGTCGGAGTTCATCCTGACGGCCGGCCACTGCGGGCCGTCGGGGTCCGTCTGGTTCGCCGACAACCAGGGGAACCGGCAGCTCGGGACGACGGTGAACAGCGCGTTCCCGGGCAGTGACTTCTCGCTCGTGCAGTACGACGGCGGCAAGGCGGGGGCGGGTGCCGACGTCGTCGCGGTCGGCGGCGGCAAGGGGGTGCGGATCACGGGGGCCGCCGACGCGGCGGTCGGGCAGCGGGTGTTCCGCAGCGGCAGCACCAGCGGTCTGCACGACGGCCAGGTCACCGCGCTGAACGCGACCGTCAACTACCCGGAGGGGACGGTCACCGGGCTCATCGAGACGAACGTGTGCGCCGAGCCGGGGGACAGCGGAGGGCCGCTGTTCTCCGAGGGTGTCGCGCTCGGTGTCACCTCCGGCGGGAACGGCGACTGCACGACGGGCGGGACGACGTTCTTCCAGCCGGTGACCAAGGCCCTGACGGCGCTCGGGGTCCGGCTGATCGTGTCGGCGCAGAACGCGGGCGGCGCCCCCGGCGGCACCCCCTCCCCCGCGCCGTCGGCGGCCGGGGCCCAGGGCGCGATGACCCCCAGCGCGGCCACGCCGGGCTCCTCCGCCCCGGTGACGGGCACGTCGGAGGGCAGCACCCTGCTGGCGCGGCTGACGGACACCCGGAACGTCGGGCCGGGGCTGCTGGTCATCGCGGGCAGTCTGATCGCGCTGGTCGCGACCCGGTACATCCGGGCCGAGCAGGACCGCAAGGCGTATCAGCGGCACTACTCGGCGACGTGGGGCTGACCGGACGGAGAGGGTACGACGACAGGGGCACCCGTACACTCACGGGTGCCCCTGGTGCGGTGTGCGCGGGGTCGGTCAGACCGCCCGGTGCGGGTGCGGGGCCGCGGCGGCCCACTCCATCACGAGGCGCTGGTACTGCGCGCGCTGCTCGGTGGTCAGTCTCCCGCCCGACCGGCGCCACAGGGCCCGGATCTCCTCGTTGACCTCCGCGGCCGATCGCTCGGAGACGGCTTCAACAGTGGTGGACATGGTGTGAAGCATATGCCGAGCGAGGTGAAGACGCTGTGAGTAAGTATCCGCAATCCGGGCATTCCGGACCGTGTTACTCATCACGTCAATGTGTCAACCGCGGGCTCAGGTACCCGGCTTGCGGCCGTACACGAAGACGTCGTCGCCGTTCCTGAGCAGGGACCAGTACTTCTTGGCGTCCTTGGTGGTCATGTTGACGCAGCCGTGCGAACCCGGCGGGTTCCACATGCTGAGGCCCACCGAGTGGAAGGCCTGGCCGCCGTCGAAGAACTGGCTGTACGGCATCGGCACGTCGTAGATGGTCGAACGGTGGTCGATGTCACGCCAGTAGATCTTCTTCAGGCCGGTGCGGGTCTCGTAGCCGTCGCGGCCGGTGCGCACCGGCACCGGGCCGTAGACGAGCCGGCTGCCGTCCTGGATCCAGCTGAGCTGGAGCGTGAGGTTCACGCAGGCGATCCGGCCCTTGTTCACCGGGCACTTGCCGTCCCTGTTCGGCTTGTTCCCGACGGCCTTCTGCTTGTTCATGAGATCCATCACACCCCAGGTGACGGGGCCCGCGTAGCCGATGCTCGGTGTGATGCCGTGCTTGTTCTGGAACGCCTGGACGGCCCGGCAGTCGGCGGCGGACTGCCTGCCGTCGACCGGCCGGCCCAGGAACTTCTCCACCTGCTTCTGGTACGGCCCCGTCCGCGTGGTGCAGCTCGCGGCCTGCGCCGGCGCCGCGGTCAGCGCGAGCGCGAGCGGCGCCACCAGCCCCGTGACGCCCAGCGCGACCACACCTCGTCTGCGTATTGCCCCCATGGCGGCCTCTTCCCCTTCCCCTTTTTCCCGTTCGTTCGCCCGGGCCTCCCCGGTGCTCCCCAGCGCGATTCCCGCGGTCTGTGACTACTAGACCCGGCCGGGCGGTGCAGGGTTGTGGTTCCGGTCAGGCTGTGACGAAACGGTGAACTTCAGGCCGTACGGCACCCGGGACGGCATTCAGGCCGCAGCGCATTCCCGGAGCAGGTCGACCGCCCGGGTCAGCGTGTCCGGTGTCGCCGTGAACGGCAGGCGCAGCAGTCGCGTCAGGGTGGCGCCGTCGGCGGAGAAGCGGGGTCCGGGGGTGAGCGCGAGGCCGCGTGCGGCGGCGCGGACGGCGAGGTCGGTGGCGTGCGGGCCGCTCTCGCCCAGGTGCAGCCAGAGGGTCAGCCCGCCCGCCGGGACGGTGTACGTCCAGCCGGTACCGGCGAGCAGCGCGGCGAGGTGGTCGCGCTGGGCGCGCAGCCGGGCGCGCCGGTCGGCGAGCAGGGCGGCGAGCGGTGCGCCGAGGAGTTCGGCGGCGATGAGCTGTTCCAGGGGCGGCGGCGCGAGCTGGGCCTGGAGGGGGTTGCGCAGCAGCCGGCGTACGAGGTCCTCGGTGCCGCGTATCCAGCCGACCCGGAGGCCGCTCCACAGGGTCTTGCTCGCGGAGCCGATCTGGATCACCCGGGCCCCGGCGAGGTGCGGTTCCCCGCCGGGCGGTGTGCGCAGGTCCAGGTCGCGCATGGTCTCGTCGGCGAGGACGGTGAGGTGGTGGCGGTCGGCGAGCGCGGCCAGACTCCGGCGGGCGGCCGCGGACATGTGGGCACCGGTGGGGTTGTGGAAGTCGGGGACCAGGTAGGCGAGTCGGGGGCGGTGCCGGCGTACGGCGGTGGTGAGCTGGTCGGTGTCCCAGCCGTCCCGGGCCGAGACCGGGACCGGCAGCAGGCGGGCCCGGCGGGCGCGCAGCACGGCGAGGGCGCCCGGGTAGGCGGGGTTCTCCACCATCACGGGTGCCCTGCGGTCGGTGTGCAGGTGGTCGAGGAGCAGGGTGAGGGCGGCCTGGGCACCGGCGGTGACCAGGATCTGTTCGGGCCGGGTGGCGAGGCCGGCGCGGGTGTAGCGGTCCGCGATCAGCGCGCGCAGCCGGGGCAGGCCGGCCGTGGCGACTCCGGAGTCGAGGAGCAGGGGTGCGCTGAGTTCGGCGGCGCGGGCGAGTGCGGCGCGGTAGGCCCGGTGGGGCGCCGCGGTCACCGCGAGGGTGAGGTCCAGGTCGGCGTCGGGGGCGCCGCCCCGGTCGAGGGACCAGGGGGTGGTGCGCTCGGTGAGGCGGGCGGGCAGGCGTACGGCGCTGCCGCTGCCGTGCCGGGTGCGCAGCCAGCCGTCGGCGCGCAGCAGGCCGAGCGCGGCGACCACCGTGCCGCGGCTCAGGCGCAGGGTGCGGGCCAGTTCCCGTTCCGAGGGCAGCCGGGTGCCGGCCGGGAGCCGGCCGTCGATCACGGCGTCGCGTACCGCGGCGGCGAGGGCGCGAGCCAGCGGTCCGGACCGGGTGCGCCAGTCGCCGAGCGCGGCGACGAATCCTGTGTCCACCGGCCCATTTTCGCTGGTCCAGTTCGGGCGAAGTGGACCAGGTGCCCGGCGGTCGCACCGGTCTACGCTGCGGCGCATGCACCGCATGCTCGCCGGTGATCTCTCCCGGCTCCCCGAACTGCTGCAGGCCGCTCGTGATCTCGCCGCCCGGGAGGTGACGGGGCTGGCCGAGCGGCCGGTCGCCGCGCCCGGGCCGGTGCCCGGACGGGACCCTCTTCCGGAGGGGGGTGCGGGCGGCGACGGCGCGCTCGCCCGGTTCGCCGAGCGGTGGGCGCCCGGCTTCTCCGGCTCCGCCGGTCCGCGCTACCTCGGCTTCGTCACCGGCGGTGCGACGCCCGCGGCCGTCGCCGGGGACTGGCTGACGTCCGCGTTCGACCAGAACCTGTCCGGGGCGGGCGGGTCCTGGGCGCAGGAGCTGGAGCGGGAGACGCTGGCGTGGCTGCGGGAGCTGTTCGGGCTGGGCGAGGCGCACAGCGGGGCGTTCGTGACGGGCGCGACCATGTCGAACACGGTCGGTCTGGCGATCGGCCGGGAGTGGGCCGGTGAGCGGCTGGGCGTGGACGTCTCCCGGGCGGGCGCCGCCGCGCTGGGCCCTGTCGACGTGCTCTCGGGCAGCCCCCACTCCAGCATCACCAAGGCGATGTCCGTGCTGGGCCTGGGCCGGGACCGGCTGTGGAAGGTGCCGCTGCTGCCCGGCGACCGGGAGGCCGTCGACGTGACCGCGCTGGAGGCGGCGCTGGCCGAGCGGGCGGGCCGGCCGGTGATCGTGGTCGCGAACGCGGGCACCGTCAACACCGTCGACTTCGACGATCTGCGGGCGATCGCGGCGCTGAGGCAGCGGTACGACTTCTGGCTGCACGTGGACGCGGCGTTCGGTGCCTTCGCGGCGCTGTCCCCGGAGCACGCCGCGCTGGTCGACGGGCTGGACGCGGCCGACTCGGTCTGCGTGGACCTGCACAAGTGGCTCAACGTCCCCTATGACGCGGCCGTCCAGTTCACCCGGCGGCGCGATCTGCAGGTGGCGGTCTTCCACAACGCCTCCCCGTATCTGGGCCTGCCCGGGGGCGAGCCGGAGTTCCTGCATCTGACCCCGGAGAACTCGCGTCGGCTGCGGGCCCTGCCGGCCTGGTTCTCGCTGGTGGCGTACGGGCGGTCCGGGCACCGGGAGATCGTGGAACGCAACGTGATCCTGGCCCGCCGGCTCGGCGCGGGCATCGACGAGCTGCCGGGCCTGCGCCTGCTGGCCCCGGTCCGGCTCAACGTGGTCTGCTTCACCCTCGCCGCGGACCCCTCGCGGGAACGGGTGGCGGCGCTGGCCCGGGAGGTCGCCGCGTCCGGCGAGGCGTATGTGACCCCGACGGTGTTCGGCGGGGTGCCCGGGCTGCGTGCGGCGTTCAGCAACTGGCGCACCACCGAGGCCGACACCGAGCGGGTGCTGCGGGTGCTGGCGGCGGCCTCGGGCTGAGCCCGGTCAGAGCGCCGATCTCACGCCGGTCAGGAGCGCCGTCCGCGCGCCGGCCAGGACGTCGTACGGGCCGTGCGGAAGGCCGGTGCCTACGGCGGTCAGGAGCGTCGGACCGCCGCGTGGAAGCCGGTGTTGACGGCGGTGAGGCCGCCGTCGACCACGAGGGTGGTGCCGGTGATCCAGGCCGCGTCGCGGGAGGCGAGGAAGGCGACCGCGGCGGCGATGTCCTCGGGTTCGCCGACCCGGCCGAGCGGGTACAGGGCGCGGACGGCGTCGAGGTCGTCCTCGCGCCCTTCCCAGGCCGAGGTGCGGACCGTGCCCGGCACCACGAGGTTGACCCGGACGCCCCGGGCCGCCGCGTGCCCGGCGAGGGTGCGGGTGAGGGACGCGAGGCCGGCCTTGGCGGCGCTGTAGGCGTGGTTGCCGAAGTCCTGCACGCCGTTGACGGAGCCGATGCTCACGATCGCCCCGCGGCCGGAGGCGGCGAGGTGGGGCAGCGCGGCCCGGCAGCAGCGGTGGGCGCCGGTGAGGGTGATGTCGAGGTCACGGGCCCAGGAGTCGTCGGGGTCCTCCTCGTAACGCGGGACGTCCGGGGTGCAGTGGGCGGCGCAGTTGACCAGCACGTCGAGGGAGCCGAACACGGTGACAGCGCGGTCGACGGCCGCCTCGACGGCGGTGCGGTCGGCCACGTCGCAGGGATACGCCTCGGCGGTGCGGCCCTCCCGGCGCAGCGCGGCGGCGGTCCGCTCCGCCTCGGGCAGGTCCCGGTCGGTGACCAGCACCCGGCCGCCCTCCTCGGCGATGCGCCGGGCGACGGCCGCGCCGATGCCGCGGCCGCCGCCCGTGACGAGAACTCCGTGTCCTGCGAAGCGCGTCGGATCAGTCATGGGCCGACGGTACGGCTCCCCGGGCCCGGTTTCACCGGTACGGCGCCGGGTTTCACCGGTAGCCGGTGACGTCCGCCGGCCTGCCCGCGTCCTGCACCTCGACCAGGTACCGCCAGGCGTCCGGCCGGCTGCCGTCGAGGTCGGTGAAGCCGTACACCCGCGCCAGACCGCCGCTGGAGAGGGACTGCCCGTTGAACCGGGACACCTCCGGGTCGGCGGCCAGGGCGGCGACGGCCCGGCCGGTGAAGCGGGGGGTCTCGGAGACGGCGAAGTGGGGTTCGCGTTCCAGGGCGTCGCGCCAGTTCTCCTCGCGGACGCCGAACGCCTCGAGCATGATCTCCGAGCGCATCCAGCCCGGGGTCAGCGCCACGGCCGTCGCACCGCGCGGGCCGAGTTCGTGGCCGAGGGCGAAGGCCATGCGCAGGACGGACGCCTTGGCGAGGTCGTAGAAGAAGTTCACGCGGTAGGTGTCGCGGTTGTAGTCGGCGGTGCCGTCGGTGACCTCCACGACCAGCCCGCCGGGGTGGCGCAGCAGCAGCGGCAGGGCGTAGTGGCTGGTGACGGCGTGGGTCTCGACCGCGAGGCGCAGGAGCCGGAGCCCGTTGTCGAGGTCGTGCTCCCACACGGGGGTGTCCCACGCGAAGAGCTTCTCGCCGCCCCAGATGTCGTTGACGAGGACGTCGAGGCGGCCCTGCTCGTCCGCGATGCGGTCCACCAGGTCGCGTACGGCGGTCTTGTCCAGGTGGTCGGCGGGTACGGCGACGCCCTGTCCGCCGGCCGCGGTGACGAGGTCGGCGGTGTCCTCGACGGTCTCCGGGCGGTCGTACTCGGAGCGGCGGGCGCGGGTGCTGCGGCCGGTGACGTAGACGGTGGCGCCGGCCGCGCCGAGTTCCACGGCGATGCCCCGGCCCGCGCCCCGGGTCGCCCCGGCGACCAGCGCCACTTTGCCTTCCAGCGGTCCTGACATGTCCGGCCTCCCGTGCGGTGCGATGTGCTGTCGTACACCACTGTCACCGGGAAGCCGGACATCCTCTGTCGGCTTTTGCCGCGGCCTCGGGGCTCAGTGCCCGCGGGCGATCCACTCCTCCAGGTGGGGGGCCTCGGCGCCGATGGTGGTGGCGTCCCCGTGCCCGGTGAGGACCTTGGTCTCCGGGGGGAGGGTGAGGAGGCGGTCGCGGATGGATTCGATGATCGTCGGGAAGTGGGAGTAGGAGCGTCCGGTGGCGCCGGGGCCGCCCTGGAAGAGGGTGTCGCCCGTGAAGACGGTGCCGAGGCCGGGGTCGTACAGGCAGACGGCGCCCGGGGCGTGGCCCGGGGTGTGCAGGACGGTGAGGTCGGCGCCGGCGGCCTCGATGACCTGTCCGTCGAGCAGGTGCCGGTCGGGGTCGCGGTGGGGGTGGGTCTGCTTCCACAGCGGCAGGTCGTCGGGGTGCAGCCAGATGGTGGCACCGGTGAGGTCGGCGAGCCGGGGTGCGGCGTTGACGTGGTCGTTGTGGGCGTGGGTGCAGACGATGGCGGTCAGGCGCCGGCCGGCGACGGCGCGGGCGATGGCCTCGGCGTCGTGGGCGGCGTCGATGACGATCGCCTCCCGCTCGTCGCCGACGATCCACACGTTGTTCTCGACGTCCCAGGTGCCGCCGTCGAGGGTGAACTGCCCGGAGGTGACGAGGCGTTCGATGCGTACGGTCATCAGAGCACCACCACCGAACGCAGTACGTCGCCGTGGTGCATCCGCTCGAACGCCTGCTCCACCTCGTCGAGTCGGACGGTCTCGGTGACGAACGCGTCGAGCGGCAGGCGGCCTTGCAGGTGGAGGTCGATCAGCATGGGGAAGTCCCGGGTGGGCAGGCAGTCGCCGTACCAGCTGGACTTCAGGGCGCCGCCGCGGCCGAACACGTCCAGCAGGGGCAGTTCGAGCTTCATCTCGGGGGTGGGGACGCCGACGAGGACGACGGTGCCGGCGAGGTCGCGGGCGTAGAACGCCTGCCGGTACGTCTCCGGACGGCCGACGGCCTCGATGACGACGTCGGCGCCGAAGCCGCCGGTCAGCTCGCGGATCGCCTCGACCGGGTCGGTCTCCTTGGAGTTGACCGTGTGGGTGGCGCCCAGCGTGCGGGCCTTGTCCAGCTTGCGGTCGTCGATGTCCACGGCGATGATCTTCGCCGCGCCGGCCAGGTTCGACCCGGCGATCGCCGCGCCGCCGACTCCGCCGCAGCCGATGACGGCGACCGAGTCGCCGCGGCCGACACCGCCGGTGTTGATCGCGGCGCCGATGCCGGCCATCACCCCGCAGCCGAGGAGGCCCGCGACCGCCGGGGAGACGGCCGGGTCGACCTTGGTGCACTGGCCGGCCGCGACGAGCGTCTTCTCGGCGAAGGCGCCGATCCCCAGCGCCGGGGACAGCTCCTGGCCGGTGGCGGCGAGGGTCATCTTCTGCCGCGCGTTGTGGGTGTTGAAGCAGTACCAGGGCCGGCCGCGCAGACAGGCCCGGCACTGCCCGCACACCGCACGCCAGTTGAGGATCACGAAGTCACCGGGGGCGACGTCGGTGACGCCCTCGCCGACGGACTCCACGACTCCGGCGGCCTCGTGGCCGAGCAGGAAGGGGAAGTCGTCCGAGATTCCGCCCTGTTTGTAGTGCAGATCGGTGTGACAGACCCCGCAGGCCTGGACACGTACGACGGCTTCGCCGGGCCCCGGGTCCGGCACCACGATCGTCTCGACCCGTACGGGCTCGTCCTTGCCCGGTGCGATCACGCCGCGCACTTCCTGCGCCATCGTCTGGTCCCTTCCTTCGGTTGCCTTCCGGGCCGACCCTACGCGCCGGCGGTCGGTGGCGGGACGGACCACGAGGATGATCGTGGATCTTTCCGCCAGGGGACGCCGGCACCGCCCGCGCACAGCGCTGAGGGCCGCCCCTGCCGGGACGGCCCTCACCCTGGGAAGTCCCGTCAGTGGACGGCGCCGACCAGGCCGAGCAGGGGCGCCGCGGGCGCGATGACCTGCTCCAGCTGGTTCAGCTGGTTCAGCTCGCGGAGGTGCTTCAGCTCCCCCAGCTGCTCGGAGACCCGCGGGACGCGCTCGCGCTGCGGTGCGGGGATGTCACCGGCGGCGAGCGAGTCCAGAGTGGTCAGCACGCCGAGCTTCCCGACGAGCGGTGTGCCGGTGTCCGCCGCGCTCGCCTGCGGTGCGGCGAGCCCGGCGATCCCGGCGGCCAGTCCGACGGCGGCGGCGATACGTCGTGTTGAGATCATGTCCTCAGCAACGGCCGCGGGCCCCCGCCGGACACGGCCGGCGGGCAGCGCTCACCCGTGAGGCGGAGCACGCCGGCTGCGCTTGCCGTGGCCGCCGGGGCGGAGGAGCCTCGGATGTGGGGTCCGTGCGGCCCGTTCCCGGTCGGGTCGCGGGCGCCTGAAGGAGGTCACCATGGGTACCACCACGGGGTCCGGTTTCGACACCGAGACACTGCGCCGGGCCATCGAGGGGAACACCGGCAACAACCTGCTGTCGCTCTACGCGGACGACGCGGAGATCCGCATCGTCGACCGTGACCACCAGCCCAGTCACCCGACGGTCCTGCACGGCCGGGGCCAGATCGCCGAGTTGCTGGACGACATCTACCGCCGCGACATGACGCACAAGCTGGACCAGTGCGTCGTGCAGGGCGACCGCGCCGCCTACAGCGAGTCCTGCGAGTACGCGGACGGCACCCGGGTCCTCGCCGAGTCGATGGTCACCCTGCGGGACGGCAAGATCACCGATCAGGTCATCATCCAGGCCTGGGACGAGTAACGCCCGGCCGAGTGGGGCCGGCTCCGGCCGGAGGGCCGCACGGGTCCGGGTCACCCGGCGGCTGACCTGGACCTTCCCGGCCTGGGCCGGACCGGCTCGGTTACGCTGTACCCGGGCCGTGACTGGCGCTGAGGTGGAGCACCACCGGGGAGCGGTCCGTGGTGGTTGCCGCGCGCCTGGGCGAGAGAGTCGATCCAGTCCAGGAGTGTGCAGCATGACCCAGGCCCGTCTGATGGACGGCACCGCGCTCGCCCGCCGCACGGTCGAGGAGACCGCGCGGAAGGCCGCCGCCCTCACCGAGCGCACCGGCAGCGCGCCCTGCCTCGCAACCGTGCTGGTCGGTGAGGACCCGGCCTCCGTGACCTACGTCCGCATGAAGCAGAACCGCTGCCGCAAGGCCGGCATCGAGTCCCGGCACGTGGCGCTGCCCTCGGCCACCACGACCGCCGAACTCGTCGGTGTGCTGCGGGAGTTGTCGGCCGACCCGGGCGTGCACGGGATCCTGCTGCAGCACCCGGTCGGCGACCACATCGACGAGCGGGCCGCGTTCGAGGCGATCGCGCCGGAGAAGGACGTGGACGGCGTCACCTTCGCCTCGTTCGCCACGATGAGCTTCGGGCTGCCGGGCTTCGTCTCCTGCACGCCGGGCGGCATCGTGCGGCTGCTGGACGAGTACGGCGTCGACCCGTCGGGAAAGCGGGCCGTGGTGGTGGGCCGCAGCGCGATCCTCGGCAAGCCGGTGGGCATGCTGCTGCTGGCCCGGGACGCGACCGTGACGTACTGCCACTCGCGCACCCGGGACCTGTCGGCGGCGGTCCGCGAGGCCGACATCGTCGTGGCCGCGGTCGGCCGGCCGCGGCTGATCCGCGGGCAGGACATCAAGCCCGGCGCGGTGGTGGTCGACGCGGGCTACAACCCGGGCAACGTCGGCGACGTCGACTTCGACTCGGCCGTGGAGCGGGCCTCGCTGATCACCCCGGTGCCGGGCGGGGTCGGTCCGATGACGATCGCCACGCTGCTGGAGCAGACCGTGGAGGCCGCCGCCCGGCAGCTCGGGGCCTGAGCGGAGCGGGGGCGCGGGGGCGCGGGGGCGCGGGGAGGGGGTCAGCGCATCCAGGCGCTGTACTCCATGACGTCCCCGGCCCGCACCCCGTACTCCGGGGCGGCTCGGGTGAAGGTGGTCTCCAGGCCGAGGACGGCACCGGTGCGCGGGTCGAGGACCAGCATCCGCCGGCCGCCCCCGCCCTCGTACACGTACGCCTGTCCCGGGCGGCCGAGGCGGTCCGTCACCTGTCCCGCGGGCCGCAGCCCCCCGGCGTCCGCGAGCACCCGCACCAGGGCGGCGGACTCGCGGCCGCCGAGCGTCCAGTGGTCCAGCAACTGCTGGACGCCGTCGAGGAGTTCGGGGGCGTCCGGGGAGTCGGCGCGGACGGTCTCGGCGAGGTAGGCGCGCAGGGCCGCCGGAGTGTGCGGCGGGGGCGCCTCGGGCGGGGCGTCGCTCCAGCTCGGCGGGTACGTGGTCCGGCTGAGGACGTGCCCGTCGGCCACCGCGCGGGGCTCGCCGCCCTCGTCGGTGAGGACCGGTCGGCCGGGGTGCCGTGGGTCGGTCGCCACGACCAGCTCGGTGCGGCTGTCGTCCGCGTGCCAGCGCACGACGCGTTCCTCGGGCAGGGTGACGGGTGGTCTGCCGTCGGTCATGCCGAGGCTCCACGACTGCACGTGCGTGCCCTTGCGCAGGCGCGGGGAACCGTCGGCGGCGGCGGTCTGCGCCAGTTCGGCCAGTTGCGTCAGCGGTACGGGCGTGGAGTGGGCCGCGACGGTCAGCGGGCGGGGTGCGGCGAGGGCGGGCTGGGTGCCGGGCCCGCCGAGCAGCGCGGTGAGCGCGGTCGCCACGACGGCACCGGAGGCGGCCAGCCCCCACAGCAGCCGGGCCCGGGACACCCGGCGCACCGGCCGGCCCTGCGCCAGCAGCCGCTCCAGCCGCTGCTCGGCGCGGTGGTCCAGCGGGCCGTCACCGAAGTACGGCCCGTCCGCGGGGACCGGATCGGCCCGGCGCAGGAGATCGAGTTCATCAGGCATGTCGGGGGTCCTCGCACAGGCATGCGTCGACGGTGGACACGGAACGGGCGCCCGCCGGGCCTCCAGCGCCGTCCCGGGCGGGGGCCGGGCCCTCGGACTGGACGGCCACGGCCACGGCCTGGCGCGGGCCGGGGCCACCGGCGGGCGCCGGGGACTCGGCGTGAGCGGACTCCGCCGGTCGCCGCCGGGCGGGCTCGCGGGCGTCGGGTGGACTCGACGCCTCCCGCCGGGCGGGCTCGCGGGCGTCGGACGGACACGACGCCTCCCGCCGAGCGGGGTCACAGGCGTCGGGTGGGGCCGGGCGGTCGGCGGGGCCGGCGGGGCCGGCGGGGTCGGGGGGGTCGGGGGGTCTGCGGGGGGTGGTGCCGGTGGACGGCTGGTCGCGCGGTGAGCCGGTCGCCGACGGGGCGGGGCGCGGGGGCGGGGGCGGGGCCGTCGGCGGGGGCGGCGGGCGTAGGCGGGTGATCTCGGCGCGGAGGCGGCGGCGGGCGCGGTGGAGGCGCATGGCGGCCGCGCGGTGGCCGCAGCCGAGGGCGACCGCGATCTCCTCGGCGCCCAGTTCCTCCCAGGCGGCGAGGCGCAGTATCTCCTGGTCGGCCGGGGACAGCCGGTCCAGGGCCTCGTGCACCCAGGCGCCCGGCGCCTCCGCGTCGGGGCCGGCCGCGATGTGCCGGCCGTGCGCGGCCTCGTCGTTGCCCAGCCGGTCCATCAGCCGGCGCCGGCGCCCGTAGCCGCGTACCGCGTTGGCCAGGCAGTTCCGGGCCACCCCGTACAGCCAGGGCAGCGGCGCGGCCGGCAGGTCGGCCCGGCGCCGCCAGGCGACCGTGAACACCTCCGCCACCACTTCCTCCACCTCGTCGGTCCGCCCCTGGAGCCGCCTGGCGACATAGCGGCTGACCGCCCAGTAGTGCTCGCGATAGGCAGCGGCGAAGATCTCGTCGTTGCTCATGCTCGGTTCGTGTCCGGCACCCCCCGGATCGTCACACCCTTCTTCCGTGATGCTCCTCGCGTCCCCCGAGTGTGAACCGCGGCCCGGACGCGGACACAGGCGGGGCGTGAAGAGGATCCGAGACACCAGAGCCGTGCAGTGGCTCACCAGCACCGACCACAAGACGATCGGCACGCTGTATCTGGCGACGTCGTTCGCGTTCTTCCTGATCGGTGGCGTGATGGCGCTGCTCATGCGCGCCGAGCTGGCCCGGCCGGGCCTGCAGTTCATGTCGAACGAGCAGTTCAACCAGGCGTTCACGATGCACGGCACCGTGATGCTGCTGATGTTCGCGACGCCGCTGTTCGCCGGTTTCGCGAACTGGATCATGCCGCTGCAGATCGGCGCGCCCGATGTGGCGTTCCCGCGGC
>NZ_BMRM01000012.1 GCF_014648635.1 Streptomyces cinerochromogenes
TGCCGGCGACCAGGGGGGCGCCGGCGCGCTGGGCGATGTGCCGGGCGGCGACCTTGTCACCCAGGTCGCGGATGGCCTGCGGGGGCGGGCCGATCCAGATCAGGCCCGCGTCCAGCACCGCCTGGGCGAAGTCGGCGTTCTCCGAGAGGAAGCCGTAACCCGGATGGACGGCGTCCGCACCGGACTCGCGTGCGGCGTTCAGGATCTTGTCGATGACCAGGTAACTGGTCGCCGGGGTGTCACCGCCCAGAGCGAACGCCTCATCCGCGGCGCGGACATGCAGAGCGTCCCGGTCCGGGTCGGCGTAGACGGCCACGCTCGCGATCCCGGCGTCCCGGCAGGCCCGGGCCACGCGGACAGCGATTTCGCCACGGTTGGCGATGAGCACCTTGCGCACGATTGAGGCTCCCTCCTTGAAACAAGCCGAGTTTAGGGACTGCCGACACGGCACTTCGACCCGTCCCCAGTGGTGAGCTTGCCCACACGGAGCGTGATACGAGGCTCGCTCGACCCGCGAAAGCCCATGTCGCACCTCGGTACGCAGGACTCCTTCGGAAAACCCTAGCCCTGCCATGTGGCCAAGGTCTCTGTGAGGGCGTGCTGCGGCCCACTCTGTTTCTTTGTCGAGTCCCTACGAATGGCCCAACGATTCTTTGCTGCCGCACGAACCCTTGTCCCCCGGTTTACCCGTTAGTAGCGTTCGCGCTGTCCGGAACGTACCTGAGGTAACAGGCTGTCGGTGTGAGAGTGGGTGGGCCCGGTGGTGCGCAGACCGGTGGCATGGGTCGTGGCGGTCGTCCTCCTGGCGGAGGCCGTCTTCATCGCTGCGCTGAACTGGTTCCTCGGCATGGTCGTGGACCGGCAGGGCATGTCCCTGGCCGGCCTCGATCCGGACGTTATGGCGAGGACCTCGAAGATTGCTGGAGTGGTCTTCGGCCTGTACTTCGCGGTGTGCGCGCTGGTGGCCGTGCTCGTCGCGGTCCGCGACCGCGCCCCGGCCGGCCTCGGCCGCGTCCTGCTGATCAGCGCCGCCGTCGTGCACGGCCTGCTCGGCGCGTTCGCCTGGGGCCCGGTCGGCTGGAGGGCGTTCCTGTTCATGATGGTCGTCCTCGCACTGATCGTGCTGCTCCTGGTGACGTACGACCGTGTGGGTGGCGTGGACGGCGGGGTGCCCGGCCGTGGTGTGCCGAGGCAGGGGGGCGACCCGGCCGCGGAGCCGGAGCCGGGCGCGGCGCCCGCCGGCGTGGGTGCGCCGACGAGCCGCGGGGACGAGCCGCAGGACGGGGACGAGGAGCCGCAGGACTCCGTCCCCGCCCAGATCACCGTTCCGGCGCCCACAACTCCGTGATGCCGACGCCCAGTTCGGCGAGGAGCCTGCGGATCAGGGGCAGGCTGATGCCGATCACGTTGCCGTGGTCGCCGTCGATGCCCTCGATGAACGGCGCCGAGCGGCCGTCCAGGGTGAACGCGCCGGCGACGTGCAGCGGCTCACCGGAGGCCACGTAGGCGGCGATCTCCTCGTCGCTGGGCTCGCCGAACCGGACGACGGTGGACGCGGTCCCCGACACGTACCGCTTCGCCTCCGTGTCCCACACGCAGTGACCCGTCTGGAGGACACCGGCCCGCCCGCGCATGCTCTTCCAGCGGGCGGTGGCCTCCTCGGCGTCGGCCGGCTTGCCGAGCGCCTGCCCGTCCAGCTCCAGCACCGAGTCACAGCCGATCACCAGGGCGCCCTGCACCTCCGGCTTCGCCGCCACGACGCTCGCCTTGGCCTCGGCCAGGGCCAGCGCGAGCTCCGCCGGGGTGGGGGCGGTGACGGCGTCCTCGTCGACCCCGCTCACGATCACCTCGGGGGTGAGACCGGCCTGCCGGAGCAGGGCCAGCCGGGCGGGGGACTGGGAGGCGAGCACGAGTCGCCTGCGGTGTGTGGCAGTCATGCGGTCAGGTTAGTCAGGGTGCGCCGTGCGGCTCACCTCAGACCGCTGACGATCATGAACAGCACCATGGCCAGGGCCATCAGGAAGCCGAGCCGCCGAAGCATGTTCTGCGCGTCGCGCAGCTCCTTCGGCGGCTCGTTCTCCGGGTCTGACCACAGCATTCCACCAGCGTGCGGCCTCGGCCGGGGGGGACGCCTGAGTAGGGGTACTCAAGTTCGCGCCCTGAGCCGTCCTCCTGTGCGCCCACGCGGCGGAGCCGCACGTCGATGCGGCCCGCCGCCCCTGTGTTCCGCCTAGCTCGGCCAGTACGTCCGGGTCCAGGATGCCGGGCCCGGGGCCGGGACGCGGGCCGTCGCGATCCTCGACGGGTCGGACCACGCGTCCTTCGGGGGCTCCGCGCCGGACGGCGTCGCCGCTGCCGCCGCGGCGCGGGCGCGGACCACCGCCAGGGCGGCGGCCAGCTCCTCCGGAGTCGGGTTGCCTCGTACGACCTTGATGTTCATGACCGCTCCCGGGGTCCGCGGGGCCTAGAGGGGGATGTTGCCGTGCTTCTTCGGAGGCAGGGATTCCCGCTTGGTGCGCAGCTGACGCAGCCCGCGGACGATGTGCGCGCGGGTGTCGGACGGCATGATCACCGCGTCGATGTAGCCGCGCTCGGCCGCGACGTAGGGGTTGAGGAGGGTGTCCTCGTACTCCTGGATCAGCCGGGCGCGCACCGCCTCGACGTCCTCGCCGTTCGCCTCCGCCTCCGCGATGGTGCGGCGGTGCAGGATGTTGACCGCGCCCTGGGCGCCCATCACGGCGATCTGGGCGGTGGGCCAGGCGAGGTTGAGGTCGGCACCCAGGTGCTTGGAGCCCATGACGTCGTAGGCGCCGCCGAAGGCCTTGCGGGTGATCACGGTGATCAGCGGGACGGTGGCCTCGGCGTAGGCGTAGATCAGCTTGGCGCCGCGGCGGATGATGCCGGTGTGCTCCTGGTCGACACCGGGCAGGAAGCCGGGCACGTCCACGAAGGTCAGCACCGGGACGTTGAAGGCGTCGCAGGTGCGCACGAAGCGGGCGGCCTTCTCGGAGGCGTCGATGTCGAGGCAGCCGGCGAACTGCATCGGCTGGTTGGCGACGACACCGACCGGGCGGCCCTCGACCCGGCCGAAGCCGGTGACGATGTTCGGCGCGAACAGCGCCTGCGTCTCGAAGAACTCGGCGTCGTCCAGGACGTGCTCGACCACCGTGCGGATGTCGTACGGCTGGTTCGCGCTGTCCGGGACGAGCGTGTCCAGCTCGCGGTCCTCGTCGCTGACGGCGAGGTCCGCCTCCTCCGGGAAGACCGGGGGCTCGGAGAGGTTGTTGGACGGCAGGTACGACAGCAGCTGCTTGACGTATTCGATGGCGTCCTTCTCGTCACCGGCCATGTGGTGGGCCACGCCGGAGGCGGAGTTGTGGGTGCGGGCGCCGCCCAGCTCCTCGAAGCCGACGTCCTCGCCGGTGACGGTCTTGATGACGTCCGGTCCGGTGATGAACATGTGCGAGGTCTGGTCCACCATGACCGTGAAGTCGGTGATGGCCGGTGAGTACACCGCGCCGCCCGCGCAGGGGCCGACGACCAGGCTGATCTGCGGGATCACACCGGAGGCGTGGGTGTTGCGGCGGAAGATCTCGCCGTAGGCGCCGAGCGAGGCCACGCCCTCCTGGATGCGGGCACCGCCGGAGTCGTTGATGCCGATGACCGGGCAGCCGGTCTTCAGCGCGAAGTCCATCACCTTGGCGATCTTCTGGCCGTACACCTCGCCGAGGGCGCCGCCGAAGACGGTGAAGTCCTGGGAGAAGACGGCGACCGGGCGGCCGTCGACGGTGCCGTAGCCGGTCACGACGCCGTCCCCGTACGGGCGGTTCTTGTCCAGGCCGAAGTGGGTGGACCGGTGCCGGGCGAACTCGTCCAGCTCGACGAACGACCCCTCGTCCAGGAGGAGTTCGATGCGCTCACGGGCCGTCAGCTTGCCCTTGGCGTGCTGCTTCTCGACGGCGCGCTCCGAGCCGGCGTGCGTCGCCTCGTGGATGCGGCGCTGGAGATCCGCGAGCTTTCCCGCGGTCGTGTGGATGTCGGTCTCGTGGATCTCGTGACGCTCTTCCGGCTCGGACATCGGGATGCGGCTCCCTGCCTGCTCAAAAGGGGGGACGGTTACTCATCCGTAGGGTAGTGGCGGGCCTGCGGATCAGCAGTGCGTCGTTTACCACACCTAGGGTGGCTTGCATGACGCCGCAGAATCCATCAGACGACAGCCGCTGGTCCGACCTGGACCGTCCGCCCCTGAACGCCATGGCGCTGCGGCGCGGGCTGGTCCGGGAGGGGGGTCTGTACCGCGACGTCCAGGTCGTGCAGCGGACCGGGTCCACCAACTCCGACCTCGCCGCGCTGGCCGCCGCCGGGAAGGCCGGTGAGGGCGCGGTGCTGGTGGCGGAGGAGCAGACGGCCGGCCGGGGGCGCCTGGACCGCCGCTGGACGGCACCGCCGCGCTCGGGTCTCTTCTTCTCCGTGGTGCTGAAGCCCGCCGAGGTGCCGGTGGCCCGCTGGGGGTGGCTGCCGCTGCTGACGGGTGTGGCGGTGGCGACCGGGCTGGCGCGGGCGGCGGGGGTCGACACGGCGCTCAAGTGGCCGAACGACCTGCTGGTGACCGTGGGCGGCCAGGAGCGCAAGGCCGGGGGCATCCTCGCCGAGCGGGCCGGGGACGACGGGGTCGTCATCGGCGTGGGCGTCAACGTCACCCTGCGGGAGGAGGAGCTTCCCGTCCCGCAGGCGGGGTCGCTGGCGCTGGCCGGGGCGCGGGGGACGGACCGGGACCCGCTGCTGCGGGCCGTGCTGCGGTCGCTGGAGGAGTGGTACGGGCGCTGGCGGGCGGCGGGCGGCGATCCCGCGGCGAGCGGGCTCCAGGAGACCTACACGGCGGGCTGCGCGACGCTCGGGCGCGTGGTGCGGGCCGAGTTGCCCGGGGACCGGGCGGTGGTGGGGGAGGCCGTGGCGCTGGACGGGGACGGGCGCCTGATCATCGCCACGGAGGAGGGGGTTCAGGAGCCGGTGGGGGCGGGGGACATCGTCCATCTGCGGCCGGCCTGAGGGAAGCCCGCGCTGCCGCTGCCGCTGCCGGTGAGCGAGGGGGCGGGGAACCGCGCGACCAGCCACCGGGGGACCGTCGGCCGGGGACGGCGGGGCGCCCCGGACCTGCCCCGATGCGGGGGCCCGGGGGCGCGGACCCGGGGTGGTCGGCGCCGATGCCGCTCCGCGTACCCGGTGCCGGGAAGCGACCCGTCGGCCGAACCCTACGGAGTGAGCTGGCGCACACCTGCCGTAGAGTTGAGGCCGGTCGATACCTGACCGCGGCAGATCGGAAGGGCAGCAGGCGTGACCGTCGACGACACGGGCTCCGGCGCTGGCGGGGACGGCCGGGTGGACCCCCACGCCCCCGACACCGGCGAGGACCCGCTGGCCCTGCGGCTCGAACAGCTCATCCTGGGCGCCGAGCGCCGCTACACCCCGTTCCAGGCCGCCCGCAGCGCCGGTGTCTCCATGGAGCTGGCGTCCCGGTTCTGGCGGGCCATGGGCTTCGCGGACATCGGGCAGGCGAAGGCCCTCACCGAGGCCGACGTGCTGGCGCTGCGCCGCCTCGCCGGTCTGGTGGAGGCGGGGCTGCTCAGCGAGGCCATGGCGGTGCAGGTGGCCCGGTCCACCGGGCAGACCACCGCCCGTTTGGCGGAGTGGCAGATCGATTCCTTCCTGGAGGGGCTGACCGAGCCGCCGGAGCCGGGCATGACCCGGACCGAGGTGACGTACCCGATCGTCGAACTGCTCCTGCCCGAGCTGGAGGAGTTCCTCGTCTACGTCTGGCGCCGCCAGCTCGCGGCCTCCGCCGGACGGGTCGTGCAGACCGGGGACGACGAGGAGATGGTCGACCGTCGGCTCGCCGTCGGCTTCGCCGACCTCGTCGGCTTCACCCGGCTCACCCGCCGTATGGAGGAGGAGGAGCTCGGCGAGCTGGTCGAGGCGTTCGAGACCACCGCGGCCGACCTGGTGGCCGCGCGCGGCGGCCGGCTCATCAAGACCCTCGGCGACGAGGTGCTGTACGCCGCGGACGACGCGGGCACGGCCGCGGACATCGCGCTGCGGCTGGTGGAGACGCTGTCGAACGACGAGACCATGCCGGAGCTGCGGGTCGGCATGGCGTTCGGCACGGTGACCACCCGCATGGGCGATGTGTTCGGTACGACGGTGAACCTGGCCTCCCGGCTGACCTCCATAGCCCCGCGCGACGCCGTCCTCGTCGACAGTGCCTTCGCCGAGGAGCTGATCCGCACCGGCGAGGCGCCCGCCTCGGAGGCGGAGGCCGCGGAGGCCGCGGCGGCCGCCGAGAAGGAGGGCGAGGACCCGCCGGTCTACCGCTTCGCGCTCCAGCCGATGTGGCAGCGCCCGGTGCGCGGGCTCGGCGTGGTCGAGCCGTGGCTCCTCACGCGCCGCGACGACCGGCCCTCGTAGGACCTCTCTTCCGGATCATGCCGGGGTCGCGAAAGAGAGGCCCTGGACGCCGGTCCCGGACGGCCGCTCCCAGGGGGTTTCCCTTCGGATCAGCCGCGTCCGCGCTGATCCGGGAGCCCCCTCAGCCGCCGTCGGGCACGTCCACGCACAGGCCGATCACCGGGACGCACACCCCGCCCGGTTCCGGTTCGACCGGGGTGCGGCTCGGGGTGGGGGTCCGGGCCGGTGTGGGGGCCGGGCGTGGGGCGGACGCCGTGGGACCGGGCCGCGGTGTGCCGTGGGTGTCCGGGGTCTCGGCCGGTGCGGCCGTCGGTACGGCGCTGTGGCCGGGCGTCGGCGGGGCCGTGTGCGGTGCCGTGCGGGCCGCCGGGGATCCGGCCGGCGCCGGCACGAGACTCCGGCCGCCCATGACCGAGGTCGCCGAGGGCAGCGCGGTGGGGGCGGCGGCGAGGGTGGCCGAGGTGTTCCCGGAGTGGTCCGGGGCCGTGCCGCCCGCTTCGAGGCGGGGCTCGGCCTCCGCGGTGCCGGGTCCGCCGGCCCCCGGCTCCGGGGTGACCCGGACCAGACCGAGCACCCCGGCGGCCAGGGCCAGGCCGCCGGCCGCGAACAGCACCTTGCGGGGACGGGGCTTGCGGTGCCGCCCGCGCCGTCCTCCCGGCGTGCGCTCCGGCGCGGGGTGCTGCTCCGCGCCGGACCGTGCAGGTATCGGTGTCATGGGTTCCCTCCCCGCCGCGCGCCGGGGGCGCGCCGTGGCGGAGCGCACGCTATGCGCTCCTGTGGGCGATGTGCGGGGAGACGGTCGGGTTGTCACTCGAACGGGCGAACGGGCGTAGACCCCCGGGCTTCCCGGGACGGGGTGCGGCTGCGATGATCGGGCCGACGGTCAGTTAACCCGCGTTAACCGGAGGGGTGTCATGAGCGAGGAGCGGTTCGGGGAGTTCGTGCTGGTGCGGCGGCACGGGTACGTCGCGGAGCTGGTGCTGGACCGGCCCAAGGCGATGAACGCCGTCTCCACGGAGATGGCCCGCTCCCTCGCGGGCGCGTGTTCCGCGCTGGCCGGCGACCGGGACGCCCGGGTGGTCGTGCTCACCTCGTCGCACGAGCGGGCGTTCTGTGTGGGCGCGGACCTGAAGGAGCGGAACTCCTTCACCGACGCCGACCTGGTACGGCAGCGGCCGGTGGCGCGGGCCGCCTACACCGGGGTGCTGGAGCTGCCGATGCCGACGATCGCGGCCGTGCACGGCTTCGCGCTGGGCGGCGGGTTCGAGCTGGCGCTGTCCTGCGACCTGATCGTGGCCGACGGTACGGCCGTGGTGGGGCTGCCGGAGGTCTCCGTGGGCGTCATCCCGGGCGGCGGCGGTACCCAGCTGCTGCCCCGGCGGGTCGGCGCGGCGCGCGCGGCCGAGCTGGTCTTCTCGGCGCGGCGGGTGGAGGCCGCGGAGGCGGCCGAGCTGGGTCTGGTGGACCGGGTGGTGGACGCCGGCCGCGACCGCGAGGAGGCGCTGGCGCTCGCTGAGCGGATCGCGGCGAACTCGCCGGTGGGCCTGCGCGCCGCCAAGCGGGCCCTGCGGCTGGGGCACGGCCTGGACCTCCGGGCCGGCCTCGAGGTCGAGGACGCGGCGTGGCGGTCGGTGGCGTTCTCCGGGGACCGGGCGGAGGGTGTCGCCGCGTTCAACGAGAAGCGCAAGCCGCAGTGGCCGGGGGAGTAGGGCACCGTGCGCCGTGGCCCGGTGCGAGTGCCCCGGGGGCGCGGTCAGCCGCGTGGCCGGCACCCTGCACCCGCACCCGGGGACGCGCCGGAACCCGCCACCTGATCGCCGCACCAATGCCCCGTACCGGCACATTCCTCCCTAACCTGGAGTAATGGCTGAGGACAAGCGGCTAGCCGCAGTCGTGGCGCTGGCGCAGGGCATGGCGGCGGCGCACACCCCGCGGGAGTGCTGGCAGGCCGCCGCCCGAGGCGCCTGCCGCGCGCTGGACGGCAGCTTCGCCGCGCTGTCGGTGTGGGAGCGGGAGCTGGGCCGGCTGCGCGTCCTGGCGAACGTCGGGGACCGCGCCCCGGACGAGGAGGAGTTCCCCGAGTCGGAGACCTACCCGGTGCACCAGTTCCCGGAGATCACCGAGTTCCTGCACGAGCGGTGGGCCGGCGGCGGGGGTCCCAACGCCTGGGTGGAGACGGCCGCGGGTACGGCGAAGGGCACCCCCGGCTACTTCCACCAGCGCGTCGCCGCCCTGCGCCGCCGGGGCCGCGGCTGCTGCGTCGTCGCCCCCGTCGTCCTGCACGGCCGGGCCTGGGGCGAGCTGTACGTGGCGCGTGCGGTCGGCGAGCCGCTCTTCGCGCGGGCCGACGCCGACTTCGCCACCGTGCTCGCCGCCGTCGTCGCCGCGGGCATCGCGCAGACCGAGCGGCTGGAGGAGGCCCGCCGGCTCGCGTACACCGACGCCCTGACCGGACTCGCCAACCGCCGGGCCGTGGACGTGCGCCTGGGCGAGGCGGTGGAACGGCACCGCGCCGAGGGCGTGGTCGTCAGTCTCGTCGTGTGCGATCTGAACGGGCTCAAGCGGGTCAACGACACCCTGGGGCACGCCGTCGGCGACCGCCTCCTCGAACGCTTCGGTTCGGTGCTGTCGCTGTGCGGCGCGATGGTGCCGGGCGCGCTGGCCGCCCGGCTCGGCGGGGACGAGTTCTGTCTGCTCGCGGTCGGGCCGCCCGCCGACGAGGTGGTGAAGGCCGCGGACGAGCTGTGCCGGCGGGCCGGGGAGCTGGAGCCGGGGGAGGGCGTCGCGTGCGGGGTCGCCTCGACCGAGGACCCGATCGGCGAGGTGCGCGACGCCCGCCGGCTGTTCCGGCTCGCGGACGCCGCCCAGTACCGGGCGAAGGCGATGCGCCTGGATCGGCCGGTGGTGGCCGGCCGGGAGGGGCCGGACGACCCGGTCGTACGGCTGGCCGACGAGCCGCCGCCCTCGCGGGCCGAGCGGCGGCGGTTCCGCGGGCGCCGGCCGTGAGGCGAAGCCCACACCGGACGGTAAGGGTCACCCCCGGTCCCCACTAGTGACATCCTCGCATTCAATGCGTACGCTCCTGAATATGGATATGCACACTGTGGTGGTGGGGACGTCCGGTGTCACGGCGTCCGACGTTCTCGCCGTGGCGCGCGGCGGTGCCCGCATCGAACTGTCGGCTGAGGCGGTGGCGGCCCTCGCGGCGGCCCGGGAGATCGTGGACGCGCTGGCGGCCAAGCCGGACCCGGTCTACGGCGTCTCCACCGGCTTCGGCGCCCTGGCGACCCGGCACATCAGCCAGGAACTCCGCGCCCAGCTGCAGCGCAACATCGTCCGCTCGCACGCCGCCGGCATGGGGCCGCGCGTGGAGCGCGAGGTCGTCCGGGCCCTGATGTTCCTGCGGCTGAAGACCGTCTGCTCCGGGCACACCGGTGTGCGGCCCGAGGTCGCGCAGACCATGGCCGACGTGCTGAACGCCGGGATCACCCCGGTGGTGCACGAGTACGGCTCGCTCGGCTGCTCCGGCGACCTGGCCCCGCTCTCCCACTGCGCCCTCACCCTCATGGGGGAGGGGGACGCCGAGGGCCCCGACGGTGTCGTCCGGCCCGCCGGCGAGCTGCTCGCCGAGCACGGGATCGCCCCCGTCGAGCTGCGCGAGAAGGAGGGTCTCGCCCTCCTCAACGGCACCGACGGCATGCTCGGCATGCTGGTGATGGCCCTCGCCGACCTGGACACCCTGTACAAGTCCGCCGACGTCACCGCCGCCCTCAGCCTGGAGGCGCTGCTCGGCACGGACAAGGTCCTCGCACCCGAGCTGCACGCCATCCGGCCCCACCCGGGCCAGGGCGCCTCCGCCGCCAACATGCTGGCCGTCCTGAAGGGTTCACAGCTCACCGGGCACCACCAGGACGACGCGCCGCGCGTCCAGGACGCCTACTCCGTGCGCTGCGCGCCGCAGGTCGCCGGCGCCGGCCGCGACACCCTCGCGCACGCCCGCCTGGTCGCCGAGCGGGAACTGGCCTCCGCCGTCGACAACCCGGTGGTTCTGCCCGACGGCCGCGTGGAGTCCAACGGCAACTTCCACGGCGCGCCCGTGGCCTACGTCCTGGACTTCCTCGCCATCGCCGCCGCCGACCTCGGCTCCATCGCCGAGCGCCGCACCGACCGGCTGCTGGACAAGAACCGCAGCCACGGGCTCCCGCCCTTCCTCGCCGACGACGCGGGCGTGGACTCCGGCCTGATGATCGCCCAGTACACGCAGGCCGCGCTGGTCAGCGAGATGAAGCGGCTCGCCGTACCGGCCTCCGCGGACTCCATCCCGTCCTCCGCCATGCAGGAGGACCACGTCTCCATGGGCTGGTCGGCCGCGCGCAAGCTGCGCACCGCCGTCGACAACCTCACCCGGATCGTCGCCATCGAGCTGTACGCGGCCACCCGGGCGATCGAACTGCGCGAGGGCCTCACCCCGGCGCCCGCCAGCCAGGCGGTCATCGAGGCCGTACGGGCCGCGGGCGTACAGGGCCCGGGCCCGGACCGGTTCCTGGCCCCGGACCTGGCCGCCGCCGACGCGTTCGTGCGCGGCGGCGACCTCGTGGCGGCCGTGGAGAAGGTCACCGGTCCGCTCCGGTGAACCGCCCGTGAAGCACGCAGGGGCCCCGGCAGTCGCCGGGGCCCCTCCACGTTCACGGACGAAACGTCACTTCAGCTTGGCGGCCTGCGCCTTCACGACCGGAGCGGAGACCGTGTAGGCCTTCTTGCTCATCATCGCGCCGATGTTGATCGTCGTGTACACGGCCAGGTTGTTCCCGTGCCGCACGACCTCGGCGTGCAGCGGCAGGGAGCCGTCCTTGCCCGCGTCGTCGACCGCGGTGAAGGCGACGGACGCGTCACCGGTGCCGGAGGACTTCTCCTCGGAGACCTTGGTGAACTTGCCCTTCTCGCCGTCCTGCTCGCCGGAGAAGCCGCCCGCGCAGGCCTTGACCGCGTCGGAGACCGACTTCAGGCCCTGCTCGGCGCCGTCGCCGTCGTACGAGGCCAGGGTGACCACGGTGACGTCGAGGTCCATGGACTTGTTGATCGCGTCCTCGAACTTGCCGCTCTCCAGGTCGCCCATGGAGGTGGCGTCGTCCGTGGGGTCCTTCTTGTCCTCGGTGGCCATCTTGCTGGTGTTGGCCGCCGGGGAGCCGGGCGCGATGCCGGTGAACGCGCGCAGCACGGGGTCGCACTGGGCGTTGTCGGCCTTCACCTTGTCCGCGTCGGGGACCCCGCCCTCGACCGCGCCGACCTTCTGCCCGGGCACGTCGCCCTGGGTGATGATCAGCTTCTTCAACTCCGCGGCGCCCAGCGCCTTCGCGGCAGGCTTCGCCCCGTCCTTGTCCGAGGTGGCGCCGGAGTCCTTCGCGTCTCCCTTGCCACAACCCGTGATGAGGGCGAGCGACAGCGCGCTCACAGCTGCGGTGGCGCACAGCCGCACGCCCGATGATCTCTTCATGGGCGAACTATGTGTCCGCTGTCAAGGGTTCGTCAAGACAGATTAAAAACCCAGACGTTCCCGACGTACCGAATACACCACGAACCCGGCGCCCACGGCGAGGAAGAGGCTGCCGCCGATGACGTACGGGGTGGTGTCGAAGGCCCCCGTGTCGGCCAGCTCGGTCTCCTGCGCCGCCCGGTCCACGGTCTCGGTGGCCGCAGCCGTCACCGCTCTTGCTTGCGTCACCTGTGTGACCCGGGTCGGGACGGAGTCGGTCGCCGCCTCTCTCGCCGGGGCGTCCTGCGAGGCGTTCGCGGACGGGACGAACCACAGCGCGCAGAGCAGGGTGCCCGCGGCGGTGGCGGTCAGCAGCGGACGGCGAGCGGATGACACGGAATATCGATCCCCCTTGTGACGCTGGCGAATTGGCCGTGTGGGGCGATGTTAGTGAAAGGCGCGGGTCACAGGAAAGTCACGGGAGGTTTCGGCCGTACGCTCCCGCCATGAGTGCAGAAGACACATCACGTTTTGTACGGCTTCGCGTGGAGCTGGTGCTGGAAGTGCAGGACGACGACGAGGTGACCAAGGCCGCGCTGCGCCGGGTCGCCGAGGACCCCGAGCTGCCCGAGGCGGAACGGACCCACGCCGAGAGCGCTGTGACGGAGGACACCGCGGAGGCCCTGGCCTATCTCGTGGACCCGTTCGACCTGGTCGACGGGGTGCCCGGGGTGGAACTCCAGCAGGCCTCCTGGTCCAGCGAGCGGATCGACTTCGACCCCGATTCGCCCGAGTGGGACCTGGGCGAGGATGATGGGGCGGACGACGAGGAAGAGGACGGCATCGGCTGAGCGTCGCGGGGCACCCATGACCCCGGACGGCAACCGCCGTCCGGGGTTTCGTCGTCCCAGGGGGCGCACGGACCGGAACCCGCACCGCCCGCGACCGCGCCGCGCGGACGTGGGATGCCCCACAGACCCGCGGTCTGTGGAACGGGGAGGGGCGGCCGTAGCGTTGAAGGTTCTTGACGGGGACTCTCGGGGTTATCGCGACTCGGCAACGATGGAGAAGCTTGTGATGACGGACAGTATGCGGCGCAGGGGCCTGGCGGCCGCGTCCGCTCTGCTCGGCGGTGTGCTGGTGCTCACGGCGTGTTCCGGCGGCGACGACAAGGCCTCCGGCGGCGACACCTCGCAGGCCAAGGTCGACGAGGCGGCGGCCAAGAAGTCGTCCGAGGCGCAGATCACGATCACGCCCAAGGACGGCTCCAACAACGCCTCGATCAACAACTCCGCCGCCGTCACCGTGGCCAAGGGCACCCTCACCGGTGTCACGATGACGACCCAGGACGGCAAGACCGTCGCCGGCCAGCTGTCCGCCGACAAGAAGAGCTGGAAGCCCAGCGTCCAGCTGGAGCGCTCCACCACCTACAAGCTCGCCGCCGAGGCCAAGGACTCCGAGGGCCGCATAGCCCACGAGAACGCCTCCTTCACCACGGTCTCCCCGGCCAACAGCTTCATCGGCAGCTTCACCCCGGACAACGGCTCGACGGTCGGCGTCGGCATGCCGGTGTCGATCAACTTCGACAAGGCGATCACCAACAAGGCCGCCGTGCAGAAGGGCATCACGGTCAGCTCCAGCAGCGGCCAGGAGGTCGCCTGCCACTGGTTCAACGCCAACCGCATGGACTGCCGCCCGGAGGAGTACTGGAAGGAGGGCTCCACCGTCACCCTGAAGCTCGCGCTCGACGGCGTCCAGGGCGCCAGCGGCGTCTACGGCGTCCAGCAGAAGACGGTCACCTTCCACATCGGCCGCAACCAGGTCTCCTACGTCGACGCGAAGACCAAGCAGATGAAGATCACGCACGACGGCAAGGTCGTCAAGACCATCCCCATCTCCGCCGGCTCGCCCGACAACAAGACGTACGAAGGCCGGATGGTGATCTCCGAGAAGTTCAAGGAGACCCGGATGAACGGCGCGACGGTCGGCTTCACCGACGACGACGGCAAGGGCGAGTACGACATCAAGGACGTGCCGCACGCCATGCGCCTGACCACCTCCGGCACCTTCATCCACGGCAACTACTGGGGCGCCCCCTCGGTGTTCGGCAACGTCAACACCAGCCACGGCTGCGTGGGCCTGCAGGACAAGAAGGGCGCGAACGACCCCAGCACGCCGGCGGCCTGGTTCTACAACAACTCGCTGATCGGTGACGTCGTCGTCGTCCAGAACACCGGCGACAAGACCGTCTCCCCGGACAACGGCCTCAACGGCTGGAACATGGACTGGGCGCAGTGGAAGGCCGGCTCGGCCGTCTGACACAGCGTCGACCACAGCTCCGGTGCCGCCCTCAGGGGCGGCACCGGTGTTTTCGGGCCCGGCCGCGGCCTTCTCATGCTCCTCTTATGCCGGCCTTATGGTGGCATCACGGTCCGTCCCTAGCTTGCGGCCATGTTCTTCACCTACCTGAGGCGCGAACTGCGCCGCCGCAGAAAGGCGGCCCTCGTCGTCGCCTCCGGGCTCGCACTGGGCATCGCCCTGGTCATCGTGGTCGACTCCGTGTCCAACGGCATGAGCCGGGCCCAGGACAAGGTCCTCCAGTCGCTGTACGGGCTGGGGACGGACATGACGGTCACCAAGGCGGCGTCGGCGTCCACCGGCGACGCCCAGCGGCCCCGCTTCCGGTTCGACGCGCAGGGCGACGACGACTCCGAGCAGAGCAGCGACCGGGTCATGGTGCAGGGCTTCCAGACGCTGCCGGCCTCCACGGTCACCGAGGTCGGCTCGCAGTCCGGGGTCTCCGGCGCGGTCGGCGGACTGAGCCTTCAGGTCCTCAAGGTCAGCGGCCAGTTCACGCGCGGCCAATTCCAGCAGAGCGAGGGCGGCGGCGGGTTCCAGCGCGGCGGGGACGGCCGGCCGCAGGGCGAGGTGAAGGGCGGCGGCGCCGACTTCGACGTCAACACCTACTCCGTCTACGGCACCGACGTCACCGAGCCGGCGCTGGGCCCGCTGACCTCCTCGAAGATCACCAGCGGCCGTACCTTCAAGGCGACGGAGACCAACGCGAAGGTCGCCGTGGCGGACTCCGCCTACGCCGAGCAGAAGAAGTACAAGGTCGGCTCCACCGTCACCATCAAGGGCGTCACGTTCGAGGTGATCGGCATCGCCACCGCCGACAGCGGTGACGCGGCGGCCGACCTGTACATCCCGCTGCAGCGGGCGCAGACCCTCGGCGACGCGAAGAACAAGGTCACCACGGTCTACGTCAAGGCGGCCGACTCGCAGAAGATCGACGGCGTCAAGTCGACGATCCGGAAGAACGTCCCGGGGACGACGGTCACCACCTCCGCCGACCTCGCGGACACCGTCTCCGGCTCCCTGTCCACCGCCTCCTCCCTCGCGAGCGACGTCGGCACGTGGCTGTCCCTCGCCGTGCTGGCGGCCGCGTTCCTGGTGGCGGGACTGCTCACCTCCTCGGCGGTCTCCCGCCGGGTCCGCGAGTTCGGCACGCTGAAGGCACTGGGCTGGAAGTCCGGCCGGGTGACCCGGCAGGTGGTCGGCGAGGCCGTCGTCAACGGCCTGGTCGGCGGCGTCCTCGGCATCGCCCTCGGACTGGCGGGCGCCTACGCCGTCACGGCGATCAGCCCCAGCCTCCAGGCCCAGCTGGGCGGCGGCACGGGCGGCGGCTTCGGCGGCGGTGGCGGCGGTGGCCTCCCGGGCGGGCCCGGCCGTCGGACGGCGAAGACCCTGGAAGTGGCCCTCACGGCCCCGGTGAGCGTGACGACGATCGTCCTCGCGGTGGGCCTCGCGGTGGCGGGCGGCCTGATCGCGGGCGCGTTCGGCGGCTGGCGGGCGTCCCGGCTGCGCCCGGCGGACGCGCTGAGGCGGGTGGAGTAGCCCGGTCCACCGGTGAAGGCCGTCCGGCCCGGCCAAGGGGCGCGGGGAACCGCGCGCCCAGCCCCCACGGACCGGCGGCCGAACACGAGCGCGCGCCCACCCCGAACAGATCGCGGAGCCACCATGTACGAACTGAGAAACGTCACCAAGCGCTACACCCGGGGCAAGGAAACCGTCCACGCCCTCGACGGGATCGACCTCACCATCGCCGACGGAGACAGGCTCGTCATCCAGGGCCCCACCGGCGGCGGCAAATCCACCCTTCTGCAGATGCTCGGCGCCCTCGACCGCCCGACCTCCGGTGAAGTCGTCCTCGACGGCACGGATCTGGCCACGCTGACCGAAGCACGGCTGACGAAATTCCGCAGCGAGAACATCGGCTTCGTCTTCCAGTCGTTCAACCTCATCCCCACCCTCACCGCCCAGGAGAACGTGGAAACCGCCCTCGTACCCCTCGGCGTCAAGGCGAGGGAACGGCGGGAACTGGCCGCCGAGGCACTCCGGTCGGTCGGTCTCGGCGAACGCCTCGGTCATCTCCCCGGCGAGATGTCCGGCGGACAGCAGCAGCGCGTCGCCATCGCCCGGGCCGTGGTGAAGAAGCCCAAGGTGCTGCTGGCCGACGAGCCGACCGGCAACCTGGACGAGGGCATGCGGGACGAGATCATGGACGTACTGGAACGCCTGTGGAAGGAACACGGGCTGACCTTCGTCATGGTCACCCACGACTCCGCGCTGGCGAAGAAGGCCCCGCGCCTGGCCACCCTGCGCAAGGGCAGGATCACCGTGAAGGAGAACGCGGGGACCTGACGGCGTATAACACCGTGGTCCCACAGAGCACTTCGCGGTTCTGTAACGGTGTTCCGGCCGCCGCGTAACAGTTTCCGTACGCGCTTTCTCACCCTCCTCTCATCTATTGAGCCGTCTGATCACCCCCCGGCATACTGCGTGATCCGGGGGGTTGGCGTTCATACATGCGAGTCCACCCCCGGCCGGGTGAACGGCGAATTCGCCCGGTACTCCATCTCCAGGGGGAGAACTTGCGCAGACAAGTGAAAAGAGCAGCTGCAGCCACCGTGGCAACGGCCGCAGCGGTCGCCCTCGCAGCGGGTATGACCAGCCCCGCGTCGGCGAAGCCCGCAGGTGCCTCGGTGGCCGCAGCCCCGAAGGGCACCGCCCGGCACCACGTCACCCTGATCACCGGTGACCGAGTCGCCCTCGACGCCAAGGGCCGCATCGTCGGCCTGGAGCGGGCCAAGGGGCGCGAGCACATACCCTTCCAGGTTCGCAAGGCCGCCGGACACACCCTGGTCGTCCCGGCCGACGCGGCCCGCCTGGTCGCCTCCGGCACGCTGGACCAGCGCCTGTTCGACGTCACCGAGCTGAACAAGGCCGCCACCCGCAAGGCCCAGAAGAACGGCCTGAAGGTCATCGTCGGCTACCGCGGCGCCGCCACCGCCGCCAAGGCCGACGTCCGGGACGCGGGCACCCTGCGCCGCAGCCTGAAGGCGCTCAACGCGGACGCCGTGCAGACCCCGGCCAAGGCCACCGCCGAGCTGTGGGACGCCGTCACCAACGGCGACAGGACCGCCTCCGGCATCGCGCACGTCTGGCTCGACGGCGTCCGCAAGGCCTCGCTCGACCAGTCCGTGCCGCAGATCGGCGCTCCCACCGCCTGGGCCGCCGGCTACACCGGCAAGGGCGTCAAGGTCGCGGTCCTGGACACCGGCGTCGACACCAGCCACCCGGACCTGAAGAACCAGGTGCTGGAGTCCAAGAACTTCACCGCCGCCGCCGACGCCACCGACCACTTCGGGCACGGCACGCACGTCGCCTCCATCGTGGCGGGCACCGGCGCCAAGTCGGGCGGCAAGTACAAGGGTGTGGCCCCCGACGCCAAGCTCCTCAACGGCAAGGTCCTGGACGACTCCGGCTCCGGTGACGACTCCGGCATCCTCGCCGGCATGGAGTGGGCGGCCGCGCAGGGCGCCGACGTCATCAACCTCAGCCTCGGCGGCTACGACACCCCCGAGGTCGACCCGCTCGAAGCCGAGGTCAACAAGCTCTCCGCCGAGAAGGGCGTCCTGTTCGCGATCGCCGCGGGCAACGACGGCCCCCAGTCGATCGGCTCCCCGGGCAGCGCGGACGCCGCGCTCACCGTCGGCGCCGTCGACAAGAAGGACAAGCTCGCGGACTTCTCCTCCACCGGCCCGCGCACCGGCGACGGCGCCATCAAGCCGGACGTCACCGCGCCCGGCGTGGACATCACCGCCGCGGCGGCCAAGGGCAGCGTCATCGACCAGGAGGTCGGCGAGAAGCCCGAGGGCTACCTGACCATCTCCGGCACCTCGATGGCCACCCCGCACGTCGCGGGAGCCGCCGCCATCCTCAAGCAGGAGCACCCCGACTGGGGGTACGCCGAGCTGAAGGGCGCCCTGACCGGCTCCACCAAGGGCGGCAAGTACACCCCGTTCCAGCAGGGCTCGGGCCGCATCCAGGTCGACAAGGCCATCAAGCAGTCGATCGTCGCCGACCCGGTGTCCGTGAGCTTCGGCGTGCAGCAGTGGCCGCACACCGACGACAAGCCGGCCACCAAGAAGCTGACGTACCGCAACCTCGGCGACAAGGACGTCACGCTCACCCTGAGCAGCACCGCCACCAACCCCAAGGGCGCGGCTGCCCCGACGGGCTTCTTCAAGCTCGGCGCGACGAAGGTGACCGTCCCGGCGCACGGCAGCGCCGCGGTCGACCTCACCGTCGACACCAAGCTGGGCGGCACCGTCGACGGCGCCTACTCCGCGTACGTGACGGCGACGGGTGACGGCCAGACCGTCCGCACGGCCGCCGCGGTGCAGCGCGAGGTGGAGTCGTACGACCTCACCCTGAAGTTCATCGGCCGTGACGGCAGGCCCACCCCGAACTACGGCGCCGACCTCAGCGGCGTCGCGGGCCTGGCCGGCGGTATCTGGCTGAACCCGTACGACAAGTCCGGCACGGTGAAGGTGCGCGCGCCCAAGGGCACGTACATCCTCAACACCTCCGTCTACGCGGACCCGCAGGACGCCACCAAGGGCATCGACTGGATCGCGCAGCCGAAGCTGACCGTCGGCAAGAAGCAGACGATCACCATCGACGCGCGCAAGGCCAAGCCGGTGGACATCACCGTCCCGGCCACGGGCGTGAAGTCGCGGTTCGCCTCGCCCGAGTTCGACGTCACGCTCGGGGACGGCCAGTACGGCTACGGCTGGTTCCTGGACACGTACAAGAACTTCCGCACCGCCCACCTGGGCCCGCAGCTGCCCGCCGGCTCGCTGCGCCAGCAGTGGGACGGCCACTGGACCAAGGGCGCGACCGAGCAGTACGACGTCACCTCCGGCGGCGCCGTCAAGCAGCTCGCCACCGGCTACACCAAGCACTACAAGGCGAGCGACCTGGCCACGGTGAAGGCCCGGCTCGGCGCCGCGGCCAAGGGCAAGAAGGGCTCGATCGGCGCGGTGGGCTGGCTGCCCGGCAGCTCCAGCGGTTCCTCCATCAGCATCCCGCAGAACCTGCCCGGCACCCGCACCCTGCACCTGTCCGCCACCGGTGGCGCGCAGTGGCAGCTGGAGTTCGAGCAGGACGGCGGCGTCGACCAGGACGGCTTCCCGGTCACCGAGGCCGGCTACACCCTCGGCCAGTCCGCCTTCAAGGCCGGCCGGACCTACACCAGGACGGTCAACACCGCGGTCTTCGGCCCGCACGTGGGCACGGGCCTCGGTCTCTTCCGGGACGGCAACGAGATCTTCGGTTCGCTGCCGCTGTTCGCCGACTCCGGCAAGCACGCCGGGTACTCGCAGTTCACCTCGGCGAACACCACCCTGTACCGCAACGGCACCAAGGTCGGCTCCAACAGCGACCCGCTGTTCGGCGGGAAGACCTTCAAGGTCCCGGCCGGTGACGCGGCGTACCGGCTGACCACCTCGGTCAAGCGGTCCGCGAAGGTGGCGGAGGCCTCGACGCGCATCGACGCGGCCTGGACCTTCCGCTCCAAGAAGCCGGCCGACTTCACCCAGCTGCCCGCCTCCGCGCTGCACTTCGGCGCCACGACCGGCCTCGACAGCCGGGTCACGGCCGGCAGGACGGTCACCTTCCCGGTCACCGTCGAGGGCTCGGCCGCGGGCCGCAACCTGAAGTCCCTCGCCGTCTACGTCTCCTACGACGGCAAGAACTTCAAGAAGGTCACCGTCAAGAACGGCAAGATCACCGTCAAGAACCCGGCGAAGAACAAGGCGATCTCGTTCCGCGCCAAGATCACCGACAAGAAGGGCAACACGTCGGAGATCACGATCTACAACGCGTACTTCGGCAAGTAGGCCGTAGCGCTCCCAGGTGAGGGGCACACCGGAGGACAGCCTCCGGTGTGCCCCTCACCGCGTCGCCGCGCGGGTCGCGTCCGCGCCCCAGCTGGCCAGCAGACGCAGGGACTCGGCGGAGGGGGAACCAGGCTCGGCGTGGTAGGTCACCAGCGACTGGTCCGAGCCGTCCGTCATGCGGAAGCTCTCGAAGTGCAGGTCCAGGTCGCCCACCAGCGGATGGTGCAGCTGCTTGACGCCGTGGCTCTTCTCCTTGACGTCGTGCGTGGCCCACAGCCGGCGGAACTCCTCGCTCTTCACGGACAGCTCGCCCACCAGCGCCGACAGCCGGGGATCGTCCGGATGACAGCCCGCGTCCATCCGCAGCGCGCACACGACGTCGATCGCCTTCTGCTCCCAGTCGACGAACAGGTCCCGGTAGTCCGGCTGCAGGAACACCAGCCGCGCCCAGTTCCGCTCACCCGGCGGCAGCTGCGCCCAGTCACCGAAGACGGCCGCCGCCATCCGGTTCCAGGCGAGGATCTCCGCCCGCCGGCCCACCACGTACGCCGGTACGCCGTCCATCGTGTCCAGCAGCTGCCGCAGCGCCCCCCGCACCTGCTGCTGCCGTGCCACCGGCTTCTTCTTGTGCGCCTTCGGCTTCGCCAGATGGGTCAGGTGCGCGTGCTCGGCCTCCGTCAGCCGCAGCGCCCGCGCGATCGAGGCCAGCACCTCCGCCGACACGTTCCGCCCGTTGCCCTGTTCGAGCCGGGTGTAGTACGCCACCGACACCCCGGCCAGCTGCGCCAGCTCCTCCCGGCGCAGCCCCGGCACCCTGCGCTGCCGCCCGAAGCCGGCCAGCCCGACGTCCTCCGGCTTCAGCCGGGCCCGCCGGCTGCGCAGGAACTCGCTCAGCTCCGCCCGCCGGTCCAGGGTCCGGCCGGCGGTGACCGCTGCGTCCGGCTGCTCGTCCCTGCTCTCCATGCGTCCAGTATTCCTGGTCGTACGCATACGAGCCTGACCCCGCCAGTGGTACGCACAGCCGTCGTACGCAAAGCCGTGGTCTGGGTGGCCGCCCCGCCGCGCTGCAGGCTGGAGACCGTGCCCGGCGGAAGAGAGCCGGGCGCGACCCCCCTCGCTAGGAGATCCCCGGCATGACCACTGTTGCCGCATACGCCGCGCCCGCCGCGAAGGCCCCGCTGGAGCGGACGACCATCGAGCGACGCGCGGTCGGCGAGTCCGACGTCCTGATCGACATCAAGTTCGCCGGTATCTGCCACTCCGACATCCACCAGGCCCGGGAGGGCTGGGGCGAGGCGATCTTCCCGATGGTCCCCGGCCACGAGATCGCCGGCGTCGTCTCCGAGGTCGGCCCCGGCGTGACGAAGTTCCAGGTCGGCGACCGGGTGGGGGTCGGCTGCATGGTCGACTCCTGCCGCGAGTGCGAGAACTGCCTGCGCGGTGAGGAGCAGTACTGCCTCAAGGGCATGGTCGGCACCTACAACGCCGTCGGCAAGGACGGCGAGCCCACCTACGGCGGCTACTCCGAGAAGATCGTCGTCGACGAGAACTACGTCGTCCGCATCCCCGACGGGCTGTCCCTGGACGTCGCCGCGCCGCTGCTGTGCGCGGGCATCACCACGTACTCCCCGCTGCACCACTGGAACGCGGGCCCCGGCAAGAAGGTCGCCGTCGTCGGCCTCGGCGGCCTCGGCCACATGGCCGTCAAGATCGCGCACGCCATGGGCGCCGAGGTGACCGTCCTCTCCCAGTCCCTGCGCAAGAAGGACGACGGCCTGAAGCTGGGCGCCGACCACTACCACGCCACCAGCGACCCGAAGACCTTGGAGGAGCTGGCCGGCACCTTCGACCTGATCGTCTCGACGGTGTCCGCGCCGATGGACTTCGGCGCGCTGCTGTCCCTGCTGAAGGTCGACGGCGCCTTGGTGAACGTGGGCGCGCCCGAGGAGCCCATCGCGCTCAACCTGTTCTCGGTGATCGGCGGCCGCAAGACCCTCGCCGGTTCCATGATCGGCGGCATCCGCGAGACCCAGGAGATGCTGGACTTCTGCGCGGAGCACGGGATCGGCGCCGAGATCGAGCTGATCAGCGCGGCCGAGATCAACGAGGCGTACGAGCGGGTGCTGGCGAGCGACGTCCGCTACCGCTTCGTCATCGACACCGCGACGATCTGACCTGCGGCCCTGCCGGGCCGTGGCTCTGCCGGGCCGTGGCTCTGCCGGGCCGTGGGCCTGCCCGCCGTGGCTCTGCCGGCCGTGGTCCGGCCGGGCTGCGGCCGGCGGCGGATCGTCTGCCTGCTGCGGAGGTCCGCCGCCTGCGGGCCGTCGTGGTCGTTGGCGCACTTCCCCGCGCCCCTTCGGGGCACTCCCCAGCCCCACTAGCCCAGAGCGAAGCCCTCGCCGGCGCCGTACGCCCGCACCACCGCGCCCCCGTCCGGCGCGGGCCGCACCACATGCACCCGCCCGGCCCCGGACACCCGGGCCCCGTCGTCCCCGACCGCGAGCAGCGTGTTCTCGTCCACGGCGACCCCGTACGGCACCTCGCCCCGCGCGACCGCCGCGACCAGCCGCGGCAGCGTGCCCCACTGGGCCGCGTGCACGTCCACCGCGAACGGGACCAGCCCGAGCCCCGGCCGTACCGCGACCTCCGCCAGGTCCTCCCCGGTCTCCTCCGGGCACACCGGCACCCCGTCCACCAGCCACCCGCCGACCACGGCCCGCCGCGCGGCCACGGCGGCACCGGCGGAGAAACCGGCGTACGGCAGACAGCGCGCCGCCAGCAGTTCCGGCAGCCGCTCCAGACACCCCGAGAGGGCGTCCTGGTAGGCCGGCGTCAGCCCGCCGCAGACCAGCAGCCCGTCGATCCCGTCCAGCGCGGCCTCCGGCTCGAACCGGCCGCCGAGCGGCACCAGCAGCGGCACCGGCACGCACGCCGGGTCCGCCTTCCCCAGCGCCACCGCGTACCGCTCGAACTGCGCCGTCCCGTCCCCCTCGTCGAGGACCAGGCACCCGACGCGCCGCTTCCCGCGCACCTGGCGCAGGAACGGCTCGTACACCTCGGCGCGGTCCCAGCCACCACCGATCAGAAACACGGGACTGCCCATGCCCTCCCCTTCACCAGACGTAAGGGGCGAATGTACGGGGCGGAAGCGGGAACCGTCGCCCGAATTACGCTCAGCGGGGCAAGCGGAACACCTCGGCCGCGGTGCCGCCGAGCACCCGGTCGCGGATCTCGCCGGAGGCCGTGGCCCGCTCCACCATCACGCGGGCCACGACGGGGTCGCCGTAGGGGGCGTCGGAGCCGAAGAGGGTCCGCTCGGGAAGTTCGCGGACGGCCAGCCGTACGGCGATGACGAGGAACGCCGTCGACAGCTCCAGGTACATGCCGGGGGTGTCCCGCACCAGTTCCACGGCCTCCATCCAGTGCAGGCCGCCGAGCTGGCTGACGATGAGCGGGACGCCGGGGTGGCGGCGGGAGAGCGCGGCGAGCGTGCGCAGGTCCTCCGCGGTGGTGGGAGCGAAGCCGTGCACGACCACGGGCAGCCCGCCATGGTCGGCGGCGGCCCTCAGCACGGGCTCCAGCCGGCCGGCCCGCCCCGGCGCCGGCGTCAGTTCCCCGATCCCGCACAGTCCCCGGCCGACCACGTCCTCGGCGACGGCCCGCTCGACCTCCTCCGCCGGCAGCTCCAGCGGCACGGACCCGAACCCCACGAACCGCTCGGGATGCGCGGCGACCGCCGCGGTGACCTCGTCCAGCGCACCGGCGAAGGCCTCCCGGGTACCGCCGCGCCCGCCGAGCGCACCGTCCAGCACCGCGAACTCCCGCCGCAGCGACGGAAGGTCACCGGCGCGTTCGGGATGCGGCCGGGTCGGGAACAGGACGGCCCTGTCGACACCGGCGGCGTCCAGAGCGTCCAGGTGGAGGCCGACGGGGTCGTGCACGTGCCCGTGCGCATCGATGATCACTGTCTCTCCCTCGGTTCGCGGAATCCCGCTCTCCGGGGGAGCGTTGCAGCCTGACACAGTGACAGGGTCAAGCACGACAGGGAAAGACGGGACGGTACATGAGGAGCACACCGTGCTGATCGGCGAACTGGCGGCCCGCACCGGCACCAGCCCCCGCCTCCTGCGCCACTACGAGAGCACCGGCCTGCTCACCCCGCACCGCCGCCCCAACGGCTACCGCACGTACGAGGAGGCGGACGTCCAGCGCGTCCACCGCATCCGCACCCTCCTCGCCGCGGGCCTGCCCACCCGCCTGGTCGCCACGCTGCTGCCGTGCACGGCGGACACCGGGACGGGCCCCACCCTGACCGCCTGCCCCGGAGTCCCCGAAACCCTGCGCCGCCGCCTGTCCGAACTGGACGAGAAGGCCCGGCGCCTGGAGGCGGAACGAACGGAACTACGCCGCCTGCTCACCGCCCTGACCACGGGGCACGCCGCAGCGCGGCACTGATCACCTGCCGGACGCGCCCGCCTCCGCGGCATACGTGAGCAGGGTGGCGAAGCGCAGCCACACCAGCAGGTACGTGTTCAGGGGCGCGTAGCCCGGGTGGACGAGGCTTTGGAGGGTGCCGACCGCTTCGGCCAGCGCCTGGCGGGTCGGGCCGTCCGTTCGTCCGAGGTTCGTGAGGTAGGACCTCGCGCAGGCGTCGAGGCGGGCGTGCAGGTCCGCGAGCCGGCGCGCCTGGCCGACGGTGCAGAGCGTCGGGTCGGGGAAGGGGAAGCGGGTGAAGGACGCGTGGCGGTTCGCCACGGCGGCGACGAGGCCCAGCCGCGACGGTGCCGTGGCACCGGGCCAGCACGGTCCGCGCAGGAACGCCGTGTCGGCGGGCCGGGGAGTCCGCCGGCCGGATGCCTTCTCCGTGCGGCGGCGGGCGGCGAAGGCGCCCACCTCCGCGAGCCGGACCGCACGGCCGGCCTCCAGGGTGTCCAGCGCGCGCAGCATGGCCGCCGGGTCCCTGCGCAGGTCGGGGGAGGGGCACGACGTCGCGGCGAGGTAGGCCCAGGTCGCGTGGAAGCCGAGCGGACAGAAGTGCCCGACGGCGCACCTCAGGGCGGTGTGCCGCCGGGCGAGGGGCAGTTGCTCGTCCCGGACTCTGCGGGCGTGGGTCGTGAAGCCCATCCGGTACGTCAGCCCCGGGCCACCCCGACCGGGCAGGACACCCCGGTCCCGCCCAGGCCGCAGTAGCCCGCCGGGTTCCTGTCGAGGTACTGCTGGTGGTACGCCTCGGCCGGATAGAAGGGGCGGCCCTCGGCCGGGAGGAGTTCCGTGGTGATCGTGCCGTGGCCGGAGGCGGTCAGGACCTTCTGGTAGGCCTCGCGGGAGGCCTGCGCGGTGGCGGCCTGCTCGGGGGTGTGCGTATAGATCGCCGAACGGTACTGGGTGCCCACGTCGTTGCCCTGGCGGAAGCCCTGGGTCGGGTCGTGCGACTCCCAGAAGGTCTTCAGCAGGCGCTCGTACGAGATCCGCTCCGGGTCGTACACCACCCGGACGGCCTCCGTGTGGCCCGTCAGGCCGGAGCAGACCTCCTCGTACAGCGGGTACTCCGTGTAGCCGCCCTGATAGCCCACCAGGGTCGTGTACACGCCCGCCGGAAGCTGCCAGAACTTCCGTTCCGCGCCCCAGAAGCAGCCCAGGCCGAAGTCGGCGATCTCCAGGCCCTCCGGGTACGGGCCGAGCAGCGGGGTGCCGAGGACGGTGTGGCGGTCGGGGACCTCGAAGGCGAGTGCCGGGCGGCCCCCCAGCGCCTGCTCGGGGGTGGGCAGCCGGGGCGTGCGGCCGAAGAGCATGGGGTCTCCCTGTCGGTGCGGGGACGGGATGCCCGCCGCCTCGGCGGCGGGCACCCCCTGCAACGCCCGGACGGCCCCGCGCATTCCGGTCAGGCGGCCGCCGGCGCGGCCTGCGCCGCCACCTCGCCCACCACGGTGTTGCGGACCCGGCAGTAGTACCCGGCCTTGTCGTTCCGGTAGCGCCACGGCAGCGCGTGCACATACCCGTCGACCAGCTTGAACTGCTCCAGTGCCGCCTCGTTGCGGTCCTGCAGGTGGAGGTAGAACGCCAGCAGGTGACGCAGCTCCGGCAGCCGCGGGTGGGACGGGTCGGCCGCCGCCGCGTCCGCGAGGGCCGCCTCGACCCGGGCCAGCATCTGCGGGGTGTTGTCGGCCGCGGTGTCCTCCGAGTCGTCGTGCTCGAAGTGCGCGATGAGCGGCAGCGCCGTCAGCAGGCTGCCCAGCGGCGCGCCGGCCGCCGCCCGCTCGGCGAACTCCATGGCCTGCCGCGCCGAGCCCCGCCACTTCGCGCACCAGTACTGAAGCGCCGAGAAGTGGGCCTCGTAGTGGTGCGGGGCGCGGGCGGTCAGTTCCTCCCACAACGTGTCCATCCGGGCGTTCGGGTAGCCGAGGCCCAGCGCCACCCAGATCTCCGCCACGTACGGCGTCGGGTCGTCCGGGTTCAGCGCCGCCGCCCTGGCGACCTCCTCACGGGCACCGGCCAGCGTGCGGTGGAAGGCGTCGAACTGCTCCCCGGTCGTGTACTGGGCCCGCTGGCCGCCCCGCAGCTTCCAGGCCAGGATGACCGTGCTGCGTGCCCGGACCACGGCCGCGTCCGGATCGTCGCGCCGCACGGCCTCCCACGCCAGCAGCCAGGCGTCCTCCTCGGCCGCGCACTCGGCCAGCAGGTACGCGGCCCACGACCGGCGCTCCCAGTCCCGGCCTATCGACGCGAGCAGGTCGGCGGCCGGCAGCCAGTCACCGCCGCGCACCGCGGCGAGCACACCGGCCCACTCGGCGGGCAGGGGCGCGGCGAGGTCCGTGTTCTGCCGCTCGGCGGGCAGCAGGCCGAGCTTCTCCGCGGCCTGCGCGGCCTGCGCGGCTTCCGCGGCCTCCGCGTCCTCGTCGGGGCTCGGGTTGAACAGCTCCTTGAGGAACACCCAGGCCAGCCACAGCACGAAGAGGAGCGTCGGGACGGCCAGGACGCCCAGGATCCAGAACAGGACGGTCATCGGGGGTCGGTCCGTTTCCTTCTTGGGAGAGTTCTCGGGGGAGTTTCAGGGGGCGAGGGGGGGGGAGAGGGGGCGGGGGTGCCGGTGGCCGGGGTCGTCAGGCGTTCTGGGTGGCCGGCGGCAGCAGTGCCCGCAGCCGCGTGGTGTCGGGGTGGTCGGCGAGGGCCGCTTCGAGGGCCGCCTCCAGCTCGGCCTCCGGGCCGCCCTCCCCCGTCTCCGAGCCCCAGCCGGGCAGCCGCAGCGACGCCGGCCGGGACCAGGAGAACTCCCAGTGCAGCAGGGAACGGGAGCTGAACTCGGCCAGCACCATCGTGCGCAGCGAGCGGCGCAGCACCGGCCGTACGAACTCGCGGAACGCCCGCCCCTTCGCGGCGGCCGCCTCCTCCGACAGCGGCAGCTTCTCCGCCAGCCGCCACAGCCGGCCGTCGTCGATGACGTCCAGCAGCGCGGGCAGCGTCGCCGGCTGCCCGGTGTACCCGGCCAGCGCCCGGTGCAGCGGGGTCTGGGCGGTCGTCAGGCCCGCGGCCATCGAGGCGTCCAGCAGCTCCTCCCAGCCGGCCGCGCGCGGGTAGCGCAGCAGCTCGTCGGCGAGGGCGGCGTCCTCCAGCGCGGCCAGCGTGCGCGCGGGCTCGGACAGCAGGGCCAGGGCCGCCCCCCTGGCCTCGTCGGTGCGGCCGTCGGCGGGCAGCGCCTCGATCCGGCGGACGCGCTCGGCGATCGGCGGGTGGGAGTCGTACGGCCCGGCGGGCTCCTCCGGCAGCTGAGAGCGGAGGTCCGCCAGCTCCAGCTCACGGGCCGTCAGCAGCCGGCCGAAGCCGCCGAAGAACTCGCCGCGCGGCGGCAGCAGCCGGGCCTGGAGGCCGAGGGTGGCGTACGACTCCAGGTAGAAGTCGTGGGAGGCGGACAGGACCGGGATCTCCCGCAGCGCCGACGCGGTCGCGTCCCGCCCGGCGATCCGGGCGGCGGTCAGGTCGGCGGCGAACTCCTGGCCGCGCGCGGTGGAGAGGGAGGCGCGCAGGTAGAACTTGCCGTACGCGGTGTAGATCCGCGCCATCGTCCGGTACGTCGCTCCGACGCCGGTCGTGTCGACCTGCTTGGCCTTCTTGCCCCTGGCGACCCGCTCGGCGGACTTCCGCTCCTGCCGGGCACGGTCGGCGGCCACCTTGTCGTCCGCCTTCTCGTGGAACTGGCCGATGACCCGGCCGATCTGCACGCGCCCGCGCACGACGAGCGCGGACAGCCGGGTGTCACCGCCGGTGAAGTGCCCGAACTCGTGAACGAGTACGGAGCGCAGCTGAGCCTCGGTCAGGCCGGTCAGCAGCGGGACGCCGAGGTAGAGACGGCGCGGGCCGGGGAGCAGGCCGAGCAGCCGCGGATTCTCGCTGACGGCCGCGTTGACCTCGCCGGTGAGCACGATCCGGTCGGGGGCGCGGGTGCCGGCCGCCGCGGCGATGTCGCGGACCAGCGCCCACAGCCGGGGCTCGTCGGCCTCGGCGACCGGGATGCCGGGGCCGTCCTCGCCCTTGGGCGTGCGCAGCATCAGCATGCCGCGGACGACGGGGATGGCGAGCAGTACGGTGACGAAGCCGACCTTCGCCGTGAGCGGGCCGTGTCCCCAGCTGAAGACGAGGACATCGAGGCCGATCAGCGCGGCGAGCAGGACGAGGCTCAGCAGATAGAAGCCGAGCAGCAGGACAAGAGCGCGCAGCGCGCGCAGAGTTGCGCCCATCGGGCAGATCCCCCCACAGGACCTCAAAAAAGGGACATGACAAGGCCGCCGGGCCGTCGGGCCCGGTCGGTACCGGTGGTGCTTGCGGTGTCGTGCGGTGCTGCTGATGCTGCTGCAGCACGGGTGACGCCTGTGGTGTGGGGGGATGCGGAGTATGCCCTACCGCAGGTCAGAAGGGCAACGCCGGTCAGCCGGGGAGGCCGGCCGGGCTGCCGCCGTTGGCCTCGTAACCGGCCACCGCCAGCGCGCGGGCCACGGCGAACTCCGCGGCCGGGTCGGTGAACAGGGTCCACGGCAGCGCCCCCACGTGACCGTCGACGTGTATCAGCTGCTCCATGGCCTCCGCCCAGCGCTCGGCGCGGACCAGGAAGAACACCAGCAGATGCCGGACGTGCGGGAGCACCGGGTCGTCGGGGCGGGCCCCGCGGACCGCGTGCAGCGCGCCGTGGATCGCCCGGGTGATGACCTCGCTCTGCCAGAAGCTCCTGACCGTGGTCACCTCCGGGAGGTGCTCGAACACCGCGAACAGCGGCAGCGCGGCGAGCAGCGAGCCCTCCGGGGCGCGGGCGGCGGCGGTCTCGGCGAAGGAGTACGCCTGCTCGCGCGAGCCGTGCCACTTCTCGCACCAGTAGTGCAGGGCGGCGAGGTGGGCGCCCATGTGCTGCGGGGCGCGGTCGATGATCTTCAGCCACAGCTGCTCGAACTCGGCCCGCGGGTAGGCCAGTCCGCGCGCGACGGACAGCTCCGTGACGTACGGCACCGGATCGCCGGGGGCCAGCAGCGCCGCCTGCGCGCAGGCCTCCCGCGCCTCCTCCATGATGATCCGGAAGTCCTCCGTGCCCGGTGTCGCCGTCCGCCAGGCCTGCTGCACCAGGAACTCCGCGTGGACGGCGGCACCGCCCGCGTCCTTGGGCTGCTCGGCCCGCCACACCCGCAGCCACTGGCCGCCCGGCGTCTCGTGCATCCCGCCGGGCCGCTGCCGCAGTTCCAGCGAGGCGGCGCCGGCGAAGGCCTGCACCCGCTGCCAGCGCAGCTCGCCCTCGGACTCGGTGCCGGCCAGCAGCTGGGCCGCGGCCCGGTAGTCCCGGGTGCGCTGCACCAGCTCCAGGACCGCCAGCAGGTCCTGGTCCGGGCCGGGCAGGCGCACGTCCAGCTCCTCCTGGCGCACGAAGCCGTAGTCCGCCGGGTCGGCGGCGTCCGGGTGTCCCGGGAGGACCTGCTGGATCACCCCGCGCCTGCGCCGCATGACCGGGAGCAGCACGAGGCTCAGCATGAGCAGCGCCATCAGCAGCCAGAGAATCGCCATGCCCCAAGCGAACCAGACGCCGCCGACACTTGGCGAACCCCGCCCCGCGCCTGTGGAAAACTCCCGACTGGACCATGACAACGCCGGGCAGCGGCACGGGCGGGCTGGAGAGCGACGTGCGGCGCCGGGAGGGCAGCGGGCGGCACCGGAGGGGACAAGGCGGGGCAGAACGGGCTTGGCGGGCGTCGGGAGCGGGCCGGGCGGACTACGCTCGGTGCACATGAGCGACAGGCATATCAGTCAGCACTTCGAGACCCTCGCGATCCACGCGGGCAACACCGCGGATCCCCTCACCGGCGCGGTCGTACCGCCGATCTACCAGGTGTCGACCTACAAGCAGGACGGCGTCGGCGGACTGCGCGGCGGCTACGAGTACAGCCGCAGCGCCAACCCCACCCGCACCGCCCTGGAGGAGAACCTCGCCGCGCTGGAGGGCGGTCGCCGCGGCCTCGCCTTCGCGTCCGGCCTGGCGGCCGAGGACACCCTGCTGCGTACGCTCCTCAGCCCCGGCGACCACGTGGTGATCCCGAACGACGCCTACGGCGGCACCTTCCGGCTCTTCGCCAAGGTCGCCACCCGCTGGGGCGTGGAGTGGTCGGTCGCCGACACCAGCGACCCTGCCGCCGTCCGTGCCGCGATCACCCCGAAGACCAAGGCGGTCTGGGTGGAGACCCCCTCCAACCCGCTGCTCGGCATCACCGACATCGCCGCCGTCGCGACGGTCGCCCACGACGCGGGCGCGAAGCTCGTCGTGGACAACACCTTCGCCACCCCCTACCTCCAGCAGCCGCTCTCGCTCGGCGCCGACGTCGTCGTGCACTCCCTGACGAAGTACATGGGCGGCCACTCGGACGTGGTCGGCGGTGCGCTGATCGTCTCCGACCCGGCCCTCGGCGAGGAACTGGCCTACCACCAGAACGCGATGGGCGCCGTCGCCGGCCCCTTCGACTCCTGGCTGGTGCTGCGCGGCACCAAGACCCTCGCGGTGCGCATGGACCGGCACAGCGAGAACGCCGCGAAGATCGCCGACATGCTGACCCGGCACCCCAAGGTGAGCAGCGTGTGCTACCCCGGGCTGCCCGAGCACCCCGGCCACGACATCGCCGTCAAGCAGATGAAGGCGTTCGGCGGCATGGTGTCGTTCCGCGTCGAGGGCGGCGAGCAGGCCGCGATCGACGTGTGCAACCGCGCACAGGTCTTCACCCTCGGCGAGTCCCTCGGCGGTGTGGAGTCCCTCATCGAGCACCCCGGCCGGATGACGCACGCCTCCGTGGCCGGCTCCGCCCTGGAGGTCCCGGCCGACCTGGTCCGCCTGTCCGTCGGCATCGAGAACGTCGACGACCTGCTGGAGGACCTGCAGCAGGCCCTCGGCTGACGGCCCGGCGTCACCAGCCGGTGAGCGGCGGAGTCGTCTGCGCGGGCGGCTCCGCCCACGGCTGCGCCTCGGCCGCCCACACCGTGAACGCGACGGCCGCGGCGAACGCCAGCAGCCACAGCACACGGCGGACGAGCTGCCGCTGCCGCAGCAGACGGTCCCCGCGGCGCACCGCCTCCCCGTACAGGTCCGGCGGCAGGACCGCGCCGCCCCGCTCCATGATCCGCCGCACGGCGGCCTCCCGCTCACCCCGGTTCATCCCGGCCTCCCCGGCCGTCGGCGGCGTTCATGACGGTGCCACCTCCGTGTTCGCCGTGCGCGGGGCCGCCGGGCGGTCCGGGTGCAGCACCGAGGCCGTCGCCCGGTCGCAGAGGGCGTGGACGCGTTCCGCGGGCAGGCCGAGCAGTGCCGCCGTCTGTTCCTCGGCCACACCCTCGTACAACCGCAGGACGAGGACGAGCCGTTCCCGCGGTGTGAGCGCGGCGAGCGGACTGCGCGGGTCCGGCCGGGCCCGGCCGAGGACGCCGTACCGGTGCCAGGTGGTGCGGGCGAAGCGGGTGGCGAGGTACTGGCGGGCGCAGTCGTACGGGTCCTCGCCGCGCAGCCGGTCCCAGCGGGCGTAGGTGTGCGCGAGCGCGAGCGTCAGCAGGCGCCGCGCGCGCGGGCTGGCGTCCGGCGCCTCCGCGGTGAGCAGCACGGCGGCGTGCAGCAGGCGCCCGGCCGCGCCCGCGACGAACGCCTCGAACTCCCGGGCCCGGCGGGCATCACGGGCCACTTGCCGATCGCGCACCACGCCTCCCCCTGACGGGGTCCTGGTCGGGACCCGGTCTCATATGAGGCCAGCGGCGGCCCGGGGTCAAGAGGTGCGGACGCCTGCGGTGGGGTGTGCGCTCAGGAGACCGGCGGCTGCTCCGCCGCCGCGACGCCCTGCACCGACATCCGGGTGGAGAGCGCGACATTGAAGCGAGTGAGGAGCGTGCAGAACTGCTCGCGCTCCTCCGGCGCCCAGTCGTGTGTCAGCTCGGCCATGAGCTGACGCCGGGACGAGCGCACCTCCTCCAGCCGGGCGGCGCCCCGCGGCGACAGCTGGAGCACCACCGCGCGCCCGTCCTCCGGGTGCGAGGTGCGCTTGACGAGCCCGGTGTCGACCAGCGGCGCCACCTGGCGGGTGACCGTGGAGGAGTCGATGCCCATGCTGGCGGCGAGCGCCTTGACCCCCATCGGGCCTTCGTTGTCCAGGCGGTTGAGCAGCAGGTACGCAGCGCGGTCCATGGAGTTGCGCACCTGTCCGACGCCGCCGAGCCGCGTCTGTTCGGCGCGGCGGGCGAACACCGCCACCTCGTGCTGGAGGGTGTCGAGGAGACCGGTGTCACCGACGGTCGTCATGTCCATCGACATTTCAGGTGTTGTGGGCATGGCCGGAGGCTCGCTTCATGAAGGGCTGCTGGTTGGGGGACAGGGTACGCGGCCCGGCGCCGGGCCGTACCGGCGCTGCGCAAACCGGTCTCGCTGCTTGGTCACACCCGTCGTGCGCAAACGTGAACTGCGATGCTGGAGTCATGAGCTACCGCACGGCCGACTCCTTGCGCTCCGTCACCCTGGACGACGTGCGCGGCGCCCAGAAGATGCTCTCGGGCGTGGCCCGCGTGACCGCGATGGAGGGCAGTCGGCACCTGACCCAGCTGGTGGGCGCGCCGGTGCACCTGAAGTGCGAGAACCTCCAGCGGACCGGCTCGTTCAAGCTGCGCGGCGCCTACGTGCGGATCGCCGGGCTGCTGCCGGAGGAGCGGGCGGCCGGCGTGGTGGCCGCGAGCGCCGGCAACCACGCGCAGGGCGTGGCGCTGGCCTCCTCGCTGCTGGGTGTGCACTCCACGGTGTTCATGCCCAAGGGCGCGCCCCTGCCGAAGATCAGCGCGACCCGGGACTACGGCGCCGAGGTGCGCCTGCACGGCCAGGTGGTCGACGAGACGCTGGCCGCCGCCCAGGAGTACGCGGCCGAGACCGGCGCGGTCTTCATCCACCCCTTCGACCACCCGGACGTGATCGCCGGCCAGGGCACGGTCGGCCTGGAGATCCTGGAGCAGTGCCCGGAGGTCCGCACGGTCGTCGTCGGCATGGGCGGTGGCGGACTCGCGGCCGGTATCGCGGTGGCGGTGAAGGCGCTCAGGCCGGACGTCCGGATCATCGGCGTCCAGGCGGAGGGCGCCGCCTGCTACCCGCCCTCGCTGGCCGCCGGGCGCCCGGTGTCCCTGCGGAACCCGGCGACGATGGCCGACGGCATCAAGGTGGGGCGGCCCGGCGCGGTGCCGTTCGGGATCGTCGGCGAACTGGTGGACGAGGTGCGCACGGTCAGCGAGGACCAGCTGTCCGCGGCGCTGCTGCTCTGCCTGGAGCGGGCCAAGCTGGTCGTGGAGCCGGCCGGGGCCAGCCCGGTCGCCGCACTGCTGGCGGCGCCGGACACCTTCGAGGGCCCGGTCGTCGCGGTGCTCTCCGGCGGCAACGTCGACCCGGTGCTGATGCAGCGGGTGCTGCGGCACGGCATGGCCGCCCAGGGCCGCTACCTGGCCGTACGGCTGCGGCTGACGGACCGGCCGGGCGCGCTCGCCACGCTCCTCGGGGTGCTGTCGGCGGTCGACGCCAACGTCCTGGACGTCAGCCACGTCCGCACCGATCCCAGGCTCGGGCTGAGCGAGGCCGAGGTGGAGCTGCACCTGGAGACGAAGGGCCCGGTCCACTGCACCGAGGTCGGCCAGGCCCTGCGCGACGCCGGCTACACCGTCACCGACTGAGCCGGCGGCACCGCACCCGGACCCGTTCGCCGGTCATGACGAAGCCCCCGGACGCCCTGAGGGCGCCGGGGGCCGGAAGCGCGGCCGAAGCGGGCCGGGGCCGGAAGCGGGCCGCGGACCTGGCTCAGGCCGTGTACGGCTTGGCCTCCAGGATCCGCACCGAGGCCTTCTTGCCGTTCGGCAGCTCGTACTCCGCGTCCTCGCCGACCTTGTGGCCGATGACGCCCGCGCCGAGCGGGGACTGCGGGGAGTACGTCTCGATGTCGGCGCTCGCGTACTCGCGCGAGGCGAGCAGGAACGTCAGCGTGTCGTCCTCGTCACCGTCGAAGGCGATCGTGACGACCATGCCGGGGGCGACGGCACCGTCCGCGGCGGGCGCCTCGCCGACCTTGGCGTTCTCGAGGAGCTGGGTCAGCTGGCGCACGCGCAGCTCCTGCTTGCCCTGCTCCTCCTTGGCCGCGTGGTACCCGCCGTTCTCGCGCAGGTCGCCCTCCTCGCGCGCAGCCGCGATCTTGGCGGCGATCTCCGTGCGCGCAGGACCAGTAAGGTACTCAAGCTCTTCCTTGAGCTTGTCGTACGCCTCCTGGGTCAGCCAGGTGACGTTCTCGCTGGTCTGGGTCACAGGGTGCTCCTCGTCGGTACTGGGGATACAAAGCATCGCCCTACCCAGAAGAATGTTCCCTCTCGGGTGGGCGAAACCACGAGCCTAACAATTCAACGGCCCAAGGGGGAGGACATAAGCCACCAGAATTACATCAACGCAGGTCAGCGCCTACGCATTCCGGGTGAACCCGGGAGGTGTCACCCCCGGCCCGCACCGCACCTCAGTCGGTGTGGCAGCCCAGCAGCTCGGCCGTCGTCCCCTTGGCCGTCGTACGCAGCGTGACCACCTTGTCGATCCGCGTGGCCTGCCCGGAGAAGCGGAAGTCGGCCCGGCCCACCTCGGCGCCGTCGGCCGCCTGGGACCGCACGGTGCAGTAGCCCGAGGCGCCGGCGTCCTTGTGGACCTCCAGGTGCACCCGGACGGCGTCGTCGGACGCCTCGAAGGAGATGACCGCGGCGCTGATCTCGCTCTTCGCGACGTAGTGGTAGAAGAAGAAGCCGATCAGCGCGAGCAGGGCCGCGCCCAGCACCGCGCCGGCGATCCTGAGCCTGCGGTCGGCGCGCCGGTCCGAGGAACGGCCGTAGCGGCCCTCGGGCAGCCGCGTGCTCGCGGTACTCATGATCGTCCTCTCCGCGGAATTATTCGCCCCCCGATTCGGTCACTATAGAAGCCGCCCGCCCGCCACCCGACCACCGCCCCGCCACGACGTCCCTCCGGGACGACGCCGGTTTCATCGCAACCCGGAGGCACGGGGGCGCCGACTTACTGAGGATTGAGTCTTGACTGACCAGTTGCGACTGATGGCTGTTCACGCGCACCCCGACGACGAGTCGAGCAAGGGCGCGGCCACCATGGCGAAGTACGTGTCCGAGGGGGTGGACGTGCTGGTGGTGACCTGCACCGGCGGAGAGCGCGGATCCATCCTCAACCCGAAGCTGCAGGGCGACACCTACATCGAGGAGCACATCCACGAGGTCCGCCGCAAGGAGATGGACGAGGCCCGGGAGATCCTCGGCGTCAAGCAGGAGTGGCTCGGCTTCGTCGACTCCGGCCTGCCGGAGGGCGACCCGCTGCCGCCGCTGCCCGAGGGCTGCTTCGCCCTGGAGGACGTCGACAAGGCGGCCGGCGAGCTGGTGAAGCAGATCCGCTCCTTCCGTCCGCAGGTGATCACCACCTACGACGAGAACGGCGGCTACCCGCACCCCGACCACATCATGACCCACAAGATCTCCATGGTGGCGTTCGAGGGCGCGGCGGACACCGAGAAGTACCCCGAGGCCGAGTTCGGCCCCGCCTACCAGCCGCTGAAGCTCTACTACAACCAGGGCTTCAACCGCCCCCGCACCGAGGCGCTGCACCAGGCGATGCTCGACCGCGGCCTGGAGTCGCCGTACGGCGAATGGCTCAAGCGGTGGAACGAGATGGAGCGCACCGAGCGCACCCTGACCACGCACATCCCCTGCGCGGACTTCTTCGAGATCCGCGACAAGGCGCTGATCGCGCACGCCACCCAGATCGACCCGGACGGCGGCTGGTTCAAGGTGCCGCTGGAACTCCAGCGGGAGGTCTGGCCCACCGAGGAGTACGAGCTGGCGAAGTCTCTCGTGGACACCTCCATCCCCGAGGACGACCTCTTCGCGGGCATCCGGGACAATGCCTGACATGAGCGCAAGCGTGAGCCTCGCAGTGACGCACCTGGTCCCCCTCGCCAAGGAGGTCGACCAGAACAAGGTCACCCCCGGAGTCCTCGGCTTCATCGTCTTCGCGGTGATGGCCCTGGCCGTGTGGGGCCTGATGAAGTCGATGAGCAAGCACATGCAGAAGGTCGACTTCAAGGAGGCCCCGGACACCGAGGGCGAGAAGGCCGGGCAGAAGGCCGGCCCCTCGGCCCAGCGGGGCTGACCCGCGGCGGGTCAGCCCCCCGCCGGCACCGCCACCCCCATCACCTCCCGGGCGTGGCGGTCCGGAGTCATGCGCAGACGCCAGGCCTGCCAGCCGGCCTCCAGCTGGACGCCCCGCTCCAGCAGCAGGGCGTACGCCGGCACGTAGTCGCCCAGCTTCTCGTCCCGCAGCGGATGCGTGGCACGGGCCAGCTGGGCCAGCTCCTCCTGTGCGACCGCCGTGCCCACCTCCACCCCGCCCGGCGCCGCGTACGGCAGCAGGGTGCAGCGCAGGAAGCGGGCCCAGTCCTCGCCGCGCCGGTCGCCGTACGACGAGAACAGGGTGAGCGCCTCGTCGCACAGCGTCAGCGCCTGCTGCGTGCGCGCGTTGCCCGCGTCCACCACCGCCAGCTCCAGGCAGGTCCAGGCCTCGCCATGGGCGACGCCGATCCGCTGGAAGTCGGCCCGCGCGTCGACCAGGAGCTGACGGGCGAACCCCGAGTTGCGCAGCGATCCGGTCTGCGCGGCCCGCTGGTCCCGGGTCGCCCGCGCCGAGTGGTGCCGGGCGCAGGCCAGGCCGTAGACGTCCCGCATCCGGGAGAACATCGTCCGGGACCGCTCCAGCTCGCGCACCGCCTGGTCCAGCTCGCCGGTCTCCTCCAGCGCCTGCCCCAGGTAGTACAGCGTCCACGCCTCCCCGCGCGCGTCCTCGTTGTCCCGGTGCCGGGTCACCGCCCGGCGCAGCCCCTCCACGGCCGCCGGGGCGTCGCCGGCCACCAGCCGGGCCCGGGCCAGCTGGGTCAGCGCCCAGGCCTCACCGCGGGCGTCCTGCGTCCTGCCGTACCGCTCCAGGGCCGCCCGCAGCTCCGTCTCCGCGCGCGGTACGTCCCCCAGCCGCAGCGCCAGCTGCCCCAGCTGGAAGTGGGCCCAGGCCTCGCCGTGCACCGAGCCGCCCTCGCGGTGCAGGACCAGGGAGCGGGTGAGCAGGTCCAGCGCCTCCGCCAGCCGCGCCCGGTCCCGCTGCACGGCCGCCAGCGCGTGCATCGTCCACGCCCGGTCCGTCGCCAGCTCCGGCGCCTGCTGCAGGTCCAGCGACTCCTGGAGCCTGGCCGCGGCCTCGGTGAGGTTGCCCTGGTGGTGCAGCGTGATCCCGAGCGAGGTCAGGGCGCGGGCCGCACCCGCCTCGTGATGGGCCTCCCGGTACAGGTCCACCACCGAGGCCAGCGTGGTACGCGCCTTGTCCAGCTCGCCCAGCTGCCGGGCCGCGATACCGGTACGCCACTGCACCGAGCGCACCAGCAGGCCCTGGTCCACCGACTGCGCCAGCTCGCTGATCTCACCCAGCCGGTACAGGTCCCCGCGCAGCAGGCAGTAGTCGCACAGCGCGCCCAGCAGGTTCAGCACCGCCGCCTGGTCCACGCCCTCGGCGTGCCGCAGGGCCGCCGTGATGAAGCTGGACTCGTCGTCCAGCCAGCGCAGCGCCTCGTCGAGCGAGGGGAAGCCGTGCGAGCCGAACTGGTTCGACCGTGTCGACATGTTCCCGTCGACCAGGCGCAGCACCGCGTCGGCCAGCTCGGCGTAGTTCACGATCAGCCGTTCCTGCGCCGCCGCCCGCTCGGCCGGGTCCTCCTCGTCCAGCAGGCGGGCGTGCGCGAAGGCCCGCACCAGGTCGTGCAGCCGGTACCGGCTGCCGCGTACGTGGTCGATCAGGCCCGCCCGGGCGAGCGCCACCAGATGCCGGGTGGCCTCGGCCTCGTCGGTGGAGAGCAGCGCGGCCGCCGCGGCCGCGCCCAGCGACGCCCGGCCCGCCAGCGCGAGCCTCCGCAGCAGCCGGCGGGTGGGCTCCGGCTGGTCGGAGTAGCGCAGCCACAGCGCCCGCTCCACCGGCTCCACCGGGCCGTACGCTCCCAGGTCCGCGGCCAGCTGCCGGGGCGAGCGCGGGCCCAGCGCGGAGCCCGCGACCCGCAACGCCAGCGGCAGCCCCCCGCACAGCTCACGGACCTGCTCGGCCGACTCCGCGTCGTACGGCCCCGACGCGTCCTGTGCCGCCGCGCCCAGCAGCTCCTCGGCGCCCGCCGCGTCCAGCGCCGGCACCGGCAGCTCGTGCACCCAGGCCGGCAGGTCGGCGGGCAGGTCGAGCGGGGCCCGTGCGGTGACCAGGACCAGGCTGTCGGACCGCTCCGGCACCAGGACGCGCACCTGCTCCGGGTCCGAGGCGTCGTCCAGCACGATCGTGACCGGCAGCCCGGTCAGATGCCGGTGGTACAGCTCGCCGAGCCGCTTGAGCTGCTGGTCGGGGGAGGACCGCTCCCGGAACAGCAGCTGCTCGCGGGGTGCGCCCAGCCGGTTGAGCAGGTGCAGCAGCGCGTCCCGGGTGGACAGCGGCGCCTCGTCCCGGCTGCCGCCGCGCAGATCGACCACGACCGCGCCCCGGAAGTGGTCCCGCAGCTCGTGCGCCGCGCGCACCGCGAGGGTGGTCCGGCCGGAGCCGGGCTCGCCGTGCAGCACGACCACCGTCGGCCGCGTCTCGGTGGCCGCACGGGCCGCCTGCGCCCACTGCCTGATCCGTCCCAGCTCCGCCCGACGCCCCGCGAAGAGGCCGTCGGCCGCCGGGAGCTGGCCGAACGACTGCTCCAGCACCGAACGCCTGCGGGCCGCCGCGCTCTTGTCCGCACCGCGCAGCGCCGGGCCGCCGCCGGTCTTCTTCGCGCCCGTGGAGGCGCTGAGGACCCGCTGCTGGTCGAGGAACGGGCGGATGCCCCGCACCTCCAGCGCCGTCAGCCACTGGAGCCGCAGCTGCTCCGGGCCGCCGGGCTGGCCGGCCGCGCCCGCGCGGTGGTGGGCGGCGGGCAGATGCGCACCGGCCACCTTCACCACCGTGGCCGCGGCGCCCACCACGGCGGCGGTGGCACCCGCACCGAGGGCCGTACCGGTACCGGTGCCCAGGGACAGGTCGGCCACGGCGGCGGCGACGGCGGCAACGGCCGCCACCAGCAGGGCCGTTCCGGCCCCCGCACGCGCGTACCGCTGGCCGAAGGTCAGCCGGCCGGCCTCCGCCTCGTCCAGCGCGCGGACGTAGGTCTCGTACTCCTCGCCGGCCGCCCCCGCCATCGCCTCCAGCGCACCGCGCGCCCGTGACAGCAGCACCTGGCCGTCGACCCGCCCGCCCGACCGCCGCACCTCCTCCTCGACGGCCCGCACCAGCAACCGCTCGGCTTCCGCCCGATGACCGTCCCGCATGTCCCGTCCCCCTCCGGCGGCAACTCCGTTGCCTACGAGTGTCCTTCGGGGGAGGCGGGAGCGCGAGGGGGTGACGACCCGGGGGATGTGGGGGAAGTGTGCCGGGACCGCGCCCATGGGGACTCCACGCGTCCGGCCCCCTTCGCCAGGGCCAGCGCCACGCACACCCCCGCCACCGCCCCCTCCGCCACCGCGCAGGCGAGGGCCTGGAGGAGGGCGGTGGTCGTGTGGGCGGTGGTGATGTCGAACCAGGCGTCCAGGACCGCGACGCTGGCCGTCGCCGAGGCGGTGAGGCGGGAGCGGGGGTCGCCACGCAGGCCCAGGACGGCCGTGGCGGCGCAGCCGGCCGCCAGGAGGACGTCCAGGCCGATCCAGGCCAGGGACCAGTGGTGCACCCGGGTGCTGCCGGGCAGGGTCACGGCCAGCACCGCCATCCACGGCACCAGCAGGACCGCTGCCGCTCCCAGCAGGATCAGCGTCCACTTCCTCGTCCCCTTCACCCCGGGCCCCCTCATCGCCGTCACGAACCGCCGCGTACCCAACCCGACTGCCCCCACCGTAGACTGCAGAGAAAACTCTGCAAAGAAAATTCGGCGGATCTCAGGGATGTCTCAGGGTGGCTCAGGGATGTCAGGGGTGCGCGCGTTACCGTGAGCCCATGACCGACGGCCTGCCCGAGATGACCAGCCTGGAGCGCACCGCTCTCTACAAGTCCCTCGGCAATCCGCTGCGCCGCCGAATCCTCGACTACCTCGGCCGGCACGGCGAGGCGAACTCGACCGTGCTCGCCCGCGAACTCGGCGAGAGTTCCGGTACCACCAGCTACCACCTGCGCAAACTCGCCGAGCAGCGGCTCATCGAGGAGATCCCGGAGAAGTCCGGCGGGCGGGAGCGGTGGTGGCGGGTACTGCCCTTCCGGCACACCACGCCCGACCCGGCCACCATGGCCCCGGAGGAGTACACGGCGGCCGTCGAGCTGGCCCACCTGAAGATCGAGTTCGACACCGCGCTGTACCGCCGGGCCCATCTGGAGTACCGGGGTCCCGAGGGCTGGGCGCAGGTGCAGCGTCACGGCGCCTGGATGACCAGGGAGGAACTGCTCGCCTTCATGCGGGAGTACCACGCCCTGCTGGAGCGGTACAGCCACGCGCGTGACGAGGCGCCGGACGGGGCGCGCTCGGTCCTCATGCGCTTCTACGCCGTCCCCGAACTCGCGGACGAGCGGGTGGACGAGAAGAGCCGGCAGGCGGTCCTGCGGCAGGATGGGGTTCATGGCGAACCGACTGGCCCATGAGACGTCCCCGTACCTGCTCCAGCACGCGGACAACCCCGTCGACTGGTGGCCGTGGTCCGGTGAGGCCTTCGAGGAGGCCCGCAGGACCGGGCGGCCCGTGCTGCTGAGCGTCGGATACAGCAGCTGTCACTGGTGCCATGTCATGGCGCACGAGTCCTTCGAGGACCAGGCCACCGCCGACTACCTCAACGAGCACTTCGTCAGCGTCAAGGTCGACCGCGAGGAGCGGCCGGACGTGGACGCCGTCTACATGGAGGCCGTACAGGCCGCCACCGGACAGGGCGGCTGGCCCATGACCGTCTTCCTCACCCCGGATGCCGAGCCGTTCTACTTCGGCACCTACTTCCCGCCCGCCCCCCGGCACGGCATGCCGTCCTTCCGGCAGGTGCTGGAAGGGGTGCAGCAGGCCTGGACCACCCGTCACGACGAGGTCGCCGAGGTCGCCGGGAAGATCGTCCGGGACCTGTCCCAGCGGGAGATGGTCCGGCATGCCGCCGAGGCGCCCGGTGAGGCGGAACTCGTGCAGGCGCTGCTCGGGCTCACCCGTGAGTACGACCCGCAGCGCGGCGGATTCGGCGGCGCGCCGAAGTTCCCGCCGTCCATGGTGCTGGAGTTCCTGCTGCGGCACCACGCGCGAACCGGTGCCGAGGGCGCCCTCCAGATGGCGCAGGACACCTGCGAGCGGATGGCCCGGGGCGGGATCTACGACCAGCTCGGCGGCGGGTTCGCCCGGTACTCCGTCGACCGTGACTGGATCGTGCCCCATTTCGAGAAGATGCTGTACGACAACGCCCTTCTGTGCCGGGTGTACGCCCACCTGTGGCGGGCCACGGGGTCGGATCTCGCCCGGCGGGTCGCGCTGGAGACGGCCGACTTCCTCGTGCGGGAACTGCGCACGGCGGAAGGAGGGTTCGCCTCCGCGCTCGATGCCGACAGCGACGACGGCAGCGGGCGGCACGTGGAGGGGGCGTACTACGTCTGGACGCCCGCACAGCTTCGGGAGGTGCTCGGCGACGACGCCGAACTCGCCGCCCAGTACTTCGGCGTGACCGAGGAGGGCACCTTCGAGCACGGGCAGTCCGTCCTCCAGCTCCCGCAGACGGAAGGTGTGTTCGACGCCGAGAAGGTCGCGTCCGTCAGGCAGAGGCTGCTCGACGCGCGCACGCGGCGGCCCGCGCCCGGCCGGGACGACAAGGTCGTCGCCGCCTGGAACGGACTCGCCGTCGCCGCGCTCGCCGAGACCGGTGCCTACTTCGACCGGCCCGACCTGACCGAGGCCGCCCTCGGCGCCGCCGACCTGCTCGTCCGCGTCCACCTGGACGAACATGCCCGGCTCGCCCGCACCAGCAAGGACGGCCGGGTCGGCCCCAACGCCGGTGTGCTGGAGGACTACGCCGACGTCGCCGAGGGCTTCCTCGCGCTCGCCTCGGTGACCGGCGAGGGCGTCTGGCTCGACTTCGCCGGACTCCTCCTCGACCAGGTCCTCGCCCGCTTCACCGACCCCGCGACCGGCGCGCTGTACGACACCGCGTCCGACGCCGAGCCGCTCATCCGCCGCCCCCAGGACCCCACCGACAACGCCGTACCCTCCGGCTGGACCGCCGCGGCGGGAGCGCTGCTGGGCTATGCCGCCCACACCGGCTCCGAGACCCACCGGACCGCCGCCGAGCGGGCGCTCGGGGTCGTGAAGACGCTCGGACCGCGGGTGCCCCGGTTCATCGGGTGGGGGCTCGCCGTCGCCGAGGCGCTGCACGACGGGCCGCGCGAGGTGGCGGTCGTCGGACCCGCCCCGACCGACGGGCGGACGGCCGCCCTGCACCGTACGGCGCTGCTGGGCACCGCCCCGGGCGCCGTCGTCGCCTGCGGCACTCCGGACAGCGACGAGTTCCCGCTGCTCGCCGACCGCGCCCTCATCGACGGCGCCCCCGCCGCGTACGTCTGCCGGGGCTTCGTCTGCGACCTGCCGACCACGGACCCGGCGGCCCTGAGGACACGGCTGGCCAGGCCCTGACCGGGCCCCCGGCCGCGACGGGGACGGCACCGCCTGCGGGAAGGGGGACGTCAGGCGTAGCTGAGGATCAGCGCGGCCAGCAGCAGCTGGGCGCCCCACTGGACCAGTACGGCCCCGACCCTGGCGCCCGCCCACCGGGTTCGGGGCCACGCCAGCACGGCCGCACCGGCCACGAGCGAGGTCCAGAAACTGCCGTACAGCAGCTGGTCGGGCACCGGGGAGCAGTCCTGGCCGTAGGCGAGGCACCTGCCGGCCCGCTCGCTGGTGAAGGCCACGAGCGCGCAGAAGACCACCACCGGCAGGAGCAGCCCGAGCCCCCACCCCGCTGCCACGCGGACGTCGTCCCGCACCCGGTCGTCGGTCGTCCGAGCCGTGTTCATGCCCCCAGCAAACCCGCGGGCCGGGTCCTGCGGATCGGCCGGCGTACTCAACCGCCCTGGGTACGCATGCTCAGTGCCCGTTCCACGACCGCCTCCAGCTGGTCGTGGTGGGCGCCCTTCCAGTAGGCCCGGCCGCAGTCCGTGCACTGGGCGAAGACGTCGTACGAGCGCTGGGTGCCGTCCTTGAGCTGGTCGGCGACCTCCGCCTTGGTGGCCTCCTTCAGCAGGCCGTTGCAGGCGGTGCAGCGGGTCCAGGGGCACAGGTCGGGGGCGAAGCGGTCGAGGACGTCCTGGAGCTGGTCGTCGGGGCGGGTGCTGTAGACGAAGGCGCCGGCCCACAGTTCCCGGCGGCGCAGCAGGCCCCGGTCCCGGCTGAGCATGACCCGCTTCTCGGCCGCGGAGCGGGCGGCGAGCGCCGGGTCGCCGATGTCCGTCGACTCGTACGCCGTGTCCACGCCGAGGAGGCGCAGCCGGCGGGCCAGCGTGCCGAGGTGGACGTCGAGGAGGAAGCGGAGCGGTGCGCCGGGCACCCGCTGGGGCCGCTCCACCGGCCGGACGGCGACGCGCTCGGCCGGTCCCGGGATGTGCGAGGGCGGGACCGTGCGGCCGTCGACGACCAGCGCGCCGACCTCGGTGAGGGGGACCCCGAGGGACTCGATGACGTGCCCGAGCGTGGAGACGCCGTCGGTGACGAGCGTCCGGCGCGGCTCGCGCGGGACGAACAGGGACAGCTCGGGGGCGAACTCGACGTGGATCTCGGGACCGTTCACCCGGTCAGGATGCCACGGGAGCGGGCCGTGGCCTCAGGGTTTTCCGGCGGGGAGGCCGTGCTCCAGGACGTCGAGGGCGCGGTCCAGCAGGGCGCGCAGGTCGTCCGTGAAGCCGTTCTCCGCCCAGGACATGGTGGCCTCCATGAGGCCGGCGACGAGGGCCGTCGCGCAGACGCGCACTTCCAGGCCGTCCGGGGCGAGGGCGAAGCGCTCGGCGAGGGCCGTCCGGAGCAGGCGCCCGGTCTCCGACATGCTCTCGATCATCCGGGAGCGGACGGCGGGGACCTGGACCGCGAGGTGCGCCCGCATCCGGGCCACCTCCGCGTCCTCCGCCATCATCGCGTCGATGGCCCTGTGCATCACGTGCCGCACCGAGTCCGTCCACGGCTCCGCCGCGGGCCGGGCGCGCAACTCCTCCAGCATCAGGGGGTCGTACTCGTCCGTGAGGACGATGTCCTCCTTGGTCGGGAAGTACCGGAAGACGGTCGACGGCGACACCTCGGCCCGGTCGGCGATCTGCTCGATCGTCGTGGCGTCGTACCCCTGTTCCCTGATCAGCGCGTAGGTCGCGACGCGGATCGCCTCGCGGGTCTTGATCTTCTTGCGTTCACGCAGTCCCGGCTGGGGGCGGTCGGCGGAGGAGAGGGGGGAACGTGCGGCCGTCATGCCGGTCATTGTCCGGCATCCGCCGTGACCGGGACCACGGGCCGAGGGTCCTCCCCTTCCGTCCCGGCGGCGATCGCAAAGTGCTACGGAAGCGGCCACGGCTCGGGTGAGCCGTGGCCGCGGAGAGCGGGTCGGGCGGGGTCACGCGTGCTGGTACGCCACCAGCGAGATCCCGACGTAGTGGACGGCGAACGCGGCGAGGGTGAAGGAGTGGAAGACCTCGTGGAAGCCGAACCAGCGCGGTGACGGGTTCGGGCGCTTGATGCCGTAGATCACGCCGCCGGCGCTGTAGAGCAGGCCGCCGACGACCACCAGGACCAGGACGGCGACGCCGCCGGTGCGCAGGAAGTCCGGCAGGAAGAAGACCGCCGCCCAGCCCATCGCGATGTAGCAGGGCGTGTAGAGCCAGCGCGGGGCGCCGACCCAGAAGACGCGGAAGACGATGCCCGCCGCGGCGGCGGCCCAGATCCCCCACAGCAGCCACCGGCCCTTCCCGCCGGGCAGGAGCAGCAGGGCCAGCGGGGTGTAGGTGCCCGCGATGATCAGGAAGATGTTGGCGTGGTCCAGGCGGCGCAGCACGCCGTCCATGCGCGGGCTCCAGTTGCCCCGGTGGTACAGCGCGCTGACGCCGAACAGCAGGCAGGCCGTCAGGGCGTAGATCCCGCAGGCGACGCGGCCTCTGGTCGAGTCGGCGAGGGCGGTGAGCACGAGGCCCGCGATGAGTACGGCCGGAAACATGCCGAGGTGCAGCCAGCCGCGGAGCCTCGGCTTGACCGGATGCGGCAGGGAGAGCGCGACGGGACCGCGGCCGGCGGCCGGCGTGTCCGTGGGCGCGTCGGGAACGGGCGCAGTCATGCGCCGCATGGTACCGACGTCGCCGTGAGTCGTTCATTAGCGCACGGTGATTTACCGCGTCCCGGGCCGCTCGGGCAAAAAGTCCTTCACCTGAACCCAACGTGGACGCAAAGAGTCGAGGAAATCGTGTGATTCCTCACGCCGCTCACCTGTGATGCCCCCTGGACAGATGGGCACTAGACTCGGATGATCAAATGAGTGCGGTCGGCACCGGATGAGCGGGCTACGAAGCATCCGGGTCGCGGCCCCCACGGGGCGGACAAACACAAAAACCCTCACTTAGGAGCAATCGTGGCGCGCGACATCGCGGCTCCCACCGTCGTCCCCACCAACCACCAGGAACTGATCTCGTGGGTCAACGAGATCGCCGAACTGACGCAGCCGGACAGCGTGGTCTGGTGTGACGGCTCCGAGGCCGAGTACGAGCGGCTGTGCGAGGAACTGGTCGCCAAGGGAACGTTCAAGAAGCTCGACCCGGTCAAGCGCCCCCACTCCTACTACGCCGCCTCCGATCCGACCGACGTCGCGCGCGTCGAGGACCGGACCTTCATCTGCTCCGAGAAGGAGGAGGACGCCGGCCCGACCAACCACTGGAAGGCCCCCGCCGAGATGCGGGAGATCTTCGCCGGCGAGAAGGGCCTGTTCCGCGGCTCCATGCGGGGCCGCACCATGTACGTCGTCCCCTTCTGCATGGGCCCCCTCGGCTCCCCGCTCGCGGCGCTGGGCGTGGAGATCACCGACTCCGCGTACGTCGCCGTCTCCATGCGCACCATGACGCGCATGGGCCAGGCCGTCCTGGACGAGCTGGGCGACGACGGCTTCTTCGTCAAGGCCGTCCACACCCTCGGCGCCCCGCTGGAGGAAGGCCAGGAGGACGTCCCCTGGCCCTGCAACTCCACCAAGTACATCTCGCACTTCCCCGAGTCCCGCGAGATCTGGTCCTACGGCTCCGGCTACGGCGGCAACGCCCTGCTCGGCAAGAAGTGCTACGCCCTGCGCATCGCCTCGGTCATGGCCCGGGACGAGGGCTGGCTGGCCGAGCACATGCTCGTCCTGAAGCTGACCCCGCCGCAGGGCGAGTCCAAGTACGTCGCCGCCGCCTTCCCCTCCGCCTGCGGCAAGACCAACCTCGCCATGCTGGAGCCCACGATCTCCGGCTGGACCGTGGAGACCATCGGCGACGACATCGCCTGGATGCGGTTCGGGGAGGACGGCCGCCTCTACGCGATCAACCCCGAGGCCGGCTTCTTCGGTGTCGCGCCCGGCACCGGTGAGCACACCAACGCCAACGCGATGAAGACCCTGTGGGGCAACGCGGTCTTCACCAACGTCGCGCTCACCGACGACGGCGACGTGTGGTGGGAGGGCATGACCGAGGAGCCCCCGGCCCACCTGACCGACTGGAAGGGCAACGACTGGACGCCGGCCTCCGGGACGCCGGCCGCCCACCCCAACGCCCGCTTCACCGTGCCGGCCTCGCAGTGCCCGATCATCGCGCCCGAGTGGGAGGACCCCAAGGGCGTGCCGATCTCCGCGATCCTCTTCGGCGGCCGCCGCGCCAGCGCCGTCCCGCTGGTGACGGAGTCCTTCGACTGGAACCACGGTGTCTTCCTCGGCGCCAACGTCGCCTCCGAGAAGACCGCCGCCGCCGAGGGCAAGGTCGGCGAGCTGCGCCGCGACCCCTTCGCGATGCTGCCGTTCTGCGGCTACAACATGGGCGACTACATGGCCCACTGGATCGACGTCGCCAAGGACAAGGACCAGTCCAAGCTGCCGAAGATCTACTACGTCAACTGGTTCCGCAAGAACGACGAGGGCAAGTTCGTCTGGCCCGGCTTCGGCGAGAACTCCCGCGTCCTGAAGTGGATCGTGGAGCGGCTGGAGGGCAGGGCCGAGGGCGTCGAGACCCCGATCGGCATCCTGCCGACGAAGGAGGCGCTGGACACGAACGGCCTCGAACTGGCCGAGTCCGACCTGGACTTCCTGCTCACCGTCGACAAGGAGATCTGGCGCGAGGAGGCCGCCCTGGTCCCCGAGCACCTCAACACCTTCGGTGACCACACCCCGAAGGAGCTGTGGGACCAGTACCGGGCGCTGGTGGAGCGCCTGGGCTGACCGGTCCCGCCGCAAGACCCCACGGCCGGCCAGGATGTGCCCTGACCAGCGATCGTCACGACCGGCCGTGGAACACCCCGGGAAGGGCCCCGCACAACGGCGTGCGGGGCCCTTCCCGTGCGCGCCCCCTTGCTCACCGGATCTTCACAGCTGTTTCATGGCTGCACAGGTGTCTCACCGATGACGTGGGGCGCCGAACTCAGCCTGTGGGGGGCACAGTTGAATACAGCACAGCGATCCAGACGCCTCGCGGCCACGCTGCTCGCCGCCGCACTCGCCGGGACCGGACTCACCGTCGCCGTCGCGCCCGCGGCCCACGCGGCGGCGTCCGACGCCGTGGCCAAGCTGCCGATCTCGTCGTACTCCGGCCTGGCCGTCGACTCGGTGCACCGGCGCGTCTACATCGCCGACCAGCGCGACACCAACACCGACGGCACCGTGCTGGTCTACGACTTCCAGGGCCAGAAGGTCGGCACGCTCCCGCACGAGAACGCGGTCTCGGGCGTGGCGCTCAGCGACGACTCCGCGACGCTGTACGTGGGCGAGCGCGGCCGTGTCGTCGGCTACGACACCGGCACGCTCCAGCAGAGCGGCGCGTACGGCGCCGCCTACGACAGCTGCGGCCGGCAGCTGGCCTTCGCCGGGGGCACGGTGTGGAGCACGGACGCCTACGTCTACCAGGCCTACCAGTGCGCCACGGCCTCCACGGGCCTGGACATGCTCACCGGCGGCACGGTCGACCGGACCGGCTGGAACGACGTCGGCCGGCTCCAGCTGGCCCCGGGGGCCCGCGGCAAGAACCGTCTGCTCATGGGCCAGCCCAAGGAGAGCGGTGCCGCGAACCCGTTCCTCGCCTCGTTCGACGTCAGCGGCGCCACCCCGGTGCGGGAGGCTTCCCGCCGGTTCGCCGACGGCGACGGCAAGGGCGCCCTGGACCTGCAGGACATGGCGATGAGCCCGGACGGCGGCAAGGTCGCCGTGGCCGACGCGGGTGCGGGCACCCGGCTGCTGAACGCCGACCTGTCGGACGCGTCCGGACAGTACCGGGCGCTGCCCGCCGGAGCGACCGCCACCGCGGTCGCCTTCAGCGGCGACGGCACGTACATCGCCCGCGGTGCCCAGGCCCCCGGCAGCACGCCCGACCTGCTGGTGCAGAGCGCCGACCCGGCCGACGCCACACCGCCGCTGGAGTTCGCCTTCGAGGGCAGCCTCGACGGCAACGCGGTCGCCCCGCGGGGCCTGGCCTGGTCCCAGGACGGCTCCCGGCTCTTCGCGGTCACCCGGGGCGGCACCGGCCAGGAGTTCTGGCTGCACGTCATCCAGCCGCCGGCCGTCCAGTACGACACCCGCTTCGCCGGCGACCTCACCCACAGCCCCGCCGGGGCGGTGGCGGGCGAGCCGCTGGCCGTGCGCGGCCGGCTGGAGTGGGACGGGCCCGCGCCCGCCGAGCCGCTGAAGGTGAGCGCCGTCCGCAAGGACGCCACCGGCACCCACCAGCTCGGCACGGCGACCGTCAAGGACGACGGCACCTTCACCGTCCTGGACGAGCCCGGCCTGGTCGGCGAGGCCACCTACAGCGTGTCCTTCCTCGGCGACCTCACCCACCGCCCCGCCACCGACGTCACCCACACCGTGACCGTCGGCAAGGCGCCCAGCGCGATCGCGCTGACCGCACCGGACGAGGCCACGATGGGCGGCGGCGTCCACATCACCGGCACCTTCACCGCCCAGGGCAAGGCCCTGCCCGAGCGGGCCGTGCTCACCGTGAAGCGCACGGACCGGCTCGGCACCGGCACCCTGTCGTCGGTGACCGTCGCCGCCGACGGCACCTTCACCGTCGACGACCTGCCGCGCACCCGGCGCGAGGTGACCTACGCGGTCAGCTGGCCGGGCGACGACCTGCACACCGGCGCGACGGCGTCGGCCACGGTGTTCGTCAGGCGCTGAGCCCCGCCGCCGGCCGCTCGGCCCCCCTGCCCGGCAGCTCGGGCTGCCGGGCGGGCGGCCCGTGCCCGGTGGCCGGTGTGTGGCGCCCGGTCCGCGCGTCGCTGCGGGTGCACGCGGACCGGGGCCGTTCGAGGGGATCCCCGGAGGGATCAGCGGGCGGTGCTGTACGCCTTCGGCCCGGACAGTGCGGCGGTGTGCGCGTCCATCCGCTGGGCCGCGAGGATCGCCGCCGCCGTGTCGGCGCGCGACGCGGCGACCACGAGGGCGCGGCCGGCGAGGGTGTGCGCCCGCCGGTGCAGGGCGGCGGGGTCACCGGCCGGGGCCGGCGCCGCACGCAGCGGCGTACGTCCTCCCCGCAGCCTGGACACCTGTGCCGCGAGGCGCTCCGCCGCCGTGTCCAGGTCGGCGGACGGACTCAGGGCCCGCAGCTCGTCGGTGACCGCGAGCAGCGCGGCGAGGTGTCCGGCGAGCTGGATGTCCAGCTCCTCCTCGCGCGAGCGGTGCGGGAAGTCGGAGGGGGTGCCGGCCATCGTGCTGTGGACCGACTTGGTGCGGATCGGTTCGTACATGGGTGATGGCCTCCTGTGCTCTGACAGGAAGCCATCCTAGCTTGGATTTCGTCTAAAGTTGAGTCGGGTCACGGAACGAGGTCCGTCGACTACCGCTGGCTGTACCCGTCCAGGAAGTTCCCGATCCGGGTCACCGCGTCCCGCAGGTCCCCGACCGACGGCAGGGTCACCACGCGGAAGTGGTCCTGCTCGGGCCAGTTGAAGCCGGTGCCCTGGACGACCATGATCTTCTCCTGCCGCAGCAGGTCCAGGACCAGTTGCCGGTCGTCCCTGATCCGGTAGACCTCCGGGTCCAGCCGCGGGAACAGGTACAGCGCGCCCTTCGGCCGTACGCAGCTCACGCCCGGGATCTGGGTCAGCAGCTCGTACGCCGTGTCCATCTGCTCCTTCAGCCGCCCGCCCGGCAGCACCAGGTCCTTGATCGTCTGGCGCCCGCTGAGCGCGGCGACCACTCCGTGCTGCCCCGGCATGTTGGCGCACAGCCGCATGTTGGCCAGGATCGTCAGGCCCTCGATGTAGGAGTCGGCGTGCGCGCGGGGGCCGGAGATCGACATCCAGCCGACGCGGTAGCCGGCCACCCGGTAGGCCTTCGACATGCCGTTGAACGTCAGCGTCAGCAGGTCCGGCGCGACCGCGGCCGTCGGGGTGTGCGTGGCGCCGTCGTAGAGGATCTTGTCGTAGATCTCGTCGGAGCAGACCAGCAGGTTGTGCCGGCGGGCGATGTCGGTCAGCCCCCGCAGGACCGCCTCGTCGTACACCGCGCCCGTGGGGTTGTTCGGGTTGATGATGACGATCGCCTTGGTGCGGTCGGTCACCTTGCGCTCGATGTCGGCGAGGTCGGGCATCCAGTCCGACTGCTCGTCGCAGCGGTAGTGCACCGCCGTGCCGCCGGAGAGGGAGACGGCGGCCGTCCACAGGGGGTAGTCCGGGCTCGGAACGAGCACCTCGTCGCCGTCGTCCAGCAGGCCCTGCATCGCCATCACGATCAGCTCGGAGACGCCGTTGCCGACGAAGACGTGCTCGACGTCCGTCTCGATCCCGATGGTCTGGTTGTGCATCACGACCGCGCGGCGCGCGGCGAGCAGGCCCTTGGCGTCGCCGTAGCCGTGCGCGGTGGAGACGTTGCGGAGGATGTCCTCCAGGATCTCCGGGGGGCACTCGAAGCCGAAGGCGGCCGGGTTGCCGGTGTTGAGCTTGAGGATGCGGTGGCCCGCCGCCTCAAGCCGCATGGCCTCTTCGAGTACCGGGCCCCGGATCTCGTAACAGACGTTGGCGAGCTTGGTCGACTGGATCACCTGCATGTCCGTGAGCTTACGGCCCGGTAACGCCTCATGGCCCGTGTTTTCCGCCACGTGAGACTCGGAGGTTTGCCCGGATATCGATGCCGGCTGTCTCGGGAGTCACTTGCATCCCTAGAATCCGCTGGCATGTCCACGGAACGGGAGTACGAGGCGGGGGCGTACGGCATGCAGGCGGCGGGCGGCGCGTCCGGCGTCCAGCCGAACGTGTACCACCCGCAGCCGGCTCCGGCCCCCGCGTACGAGCAGTACGCCGACCCCGCCGCCGCGCACGGCTGGCAGAACGCCTACGACGACACGCGCGCACTCGTCCCTCCGGCCGAGTCGCCGGAGTGGGCCGACCAGGCCGAGCAGGCCGAGCAGGCCGAGCAGGCGGGGCCGCCGGAGCGGGCCGGGGTGCCGGCCGTGGCCGCCCCCGCGGGCTCGCGTGAGCCCGGCCGGGCCGGCCGGCGGCGGGCCGCGCGACGTTCGGGCGGCCGGCGCCGGATGGCGGTGGCCGCCGGCGCCCTCGGCGTGGCCGGTGCGGTCGCGGCGTTCGTCGCGCTGGGCGGTTCCGACACCCCGGACGGCGCGCGTCCCGGCGCCGGCCGGAGCGCGGGCGCCGAGTCGGCGTCCACGGGCCCGGACGGCGAGACCCCCTCGCAGGACACGGCGTCCCCGGCCGGCGTCGGCTCCGACGGCTCCTCGCCGTCCCTCGCCGCCTCCTCCCCGGACCCCGCCGCCCCCGCCACCGCCGGCACCCGGGACGCGACCGGCCCGACGGACGGCGGCCCCGGCCCGGCGACCTCGGCTCCGGCCCCCTCGGCGTCCGGTACCGCGAGCCCGACGGCGACGACCGCCGCGCCGACGGTGTCGCCGTCCGCCACGGCCGTCGGCAGGGGCCGCGGACGCGGCCACGGCACCACGAAACACCCGTAGGGTCGGGCGCCGGTGACGACGTGTTCCGTGCCGCGGGCGGTCGCGCCGCCGCCCGCGCGCACAGGGAAACCCCTATGACCTGACGCCGCGTCTTGTCCCCGCACCCCTCTGCTGCTGAGAATGCGCATGACAACCGATGGGCGACCGGAAGCAACTCCGGTCGCCCCAGTCGTAAGAGGGGACCCCCACGTGAACAAGCCTCTCCTTGCCGCGCTCTCCGCCCTGGCGATAGCCGGGCTGGGCGCGACCCCGGCGGTCGCCGCACCGCACACGGCCGCCAAGACCACCACCCCGCACACCACGAAGGCCGTCAAGGCGACCGTCACCTTCGCCGGCACCGTCTCGCTCAGCAACTGCTCCGGCTCCGTCATCCGTTTCCCGGGCTCGGCCGACACCGACCCGGCGCTGGTCCTGACCAACGGCCACTGCCTGGAGACCGGCATGCCGGGCCCCGGCGACGTCATCACCGGCCAGTCGTCCAGCCGTTCCTTCGGTCTGCTGAACTCCTCCGGCACCAAGATCGGCACGCTCCGCGCCAACCAGGTCGTCTACTCGACCATGACGGACACGGACGTCACGATCTACCGCACCACCACCACGTACGCGGCCATCAAGAGCACGTACGGCATCAGCCCGCTCACCGTGCAGGACACGCACCCGGTCGCCGGCACCTCCATCAAGGTGGTCTCCGGCTACTGGAAGCGCACCTACAGCTGCAACATCGACGGATTCGTGTACCGGTTGAAGGAGGGCGACTGGACCTTCAAGGACTCGGTCCGCTACACGTCCTCCTGCAACACCATCGGCGGCACCTCCGGCTCCCCGGTCATCGACACCACCACCGGCAAGGTCGTCGCCGTCAACAACACCGGCAACGAGGACGGCGAGCAGTGCACGGTGAACAACCCGTGCGAGGTCGACGCGAACGGCAACGTCACCGTCCGACAGGGCATCAACTACGCCCAGGAGATCTACAACATCCCGGCCTGCTTCACCACCGGCAACAAGCTCGACCTGAGCGCGGCCGGCTGCACCCTGCCCAAGCCGTAGGCGCGGTTCACAGCGGCGTACGGCGGACGGAACGCCCCGCGAGGACGTCCGTCCGCCGGCCGTCCTCGACGGCGAACCGTCCGTCGACCAGCACGTACGGGATCCCGGCCGGCAGCGTGCGCGGCTCGGCGAAGGTGGCGCCGGGCGCGACCGTCTCCGGGTCGAACAGCACCAGGTCGGCCCGGTAGCCCTCGCGCACCAGCCCGCGGTCCGGCAGCCGCAGCCGCGCCGCGGGCCGGGAGGTGAGGTGGGCGACGCACTCCTCCAGGCTCAGCACCCCCAACTCCCGCACGTAGTGCCCGAGATAGCGCGGGAAGGTGCCGTACGCCCGCGGATGCGGCTTGCTGCCCTGGAGGATGCCGTCGGAACCGCCGGTGTGCGCGCGGTGCCGCATGATCGCGCGGACGTTCTCCTCGTGGCCGACGTGCTGGAGGACCGTCGTACCGAGCCGGTCGTCCACCAGCAGCCGGCGCGCCGTCGTCCACGGCTCCTCGCCGCGCAGTCGTGCCGCCTCCCGCACGGTACGGCCCACCAGGCCGGCCAGGGCCGGATCGGTGACGCCGGAGATCTCGATCGTCTCCCACTCCACCGGCACCCCGTGGCAGCCGTCCGAGCCGGTGACCTCCAGGCCGTACCGGATCCGCTCGGCCGTCCCCGGGTCGGCGAGCCGGGCCAGGACCTCCTCGGGGCCGCCCTCGCTCGCCCAGCTCGGCAGCAGCGCGGCGAGGGTGGTGCAGCCGGGGGTGTAGGGATAGGTGTCCAGCGTGATGTCCGCGCCCGCGTCCAGGGCCCGGTCGAGCAGCGCGAGCAGCTCCGGAGCCCGGCCCCGGTTCACGCCGAAGTTCATCGTCGCGTGCGCGAGGTGCAGCGGACAGCCCGCCTCCCGGGCCAGGTCCACCATCTCCGCGTACGCCTCCAGGGCGCCGGCGCCGTAGGAGCGGTGGTGCGGGCAGTAGTAGCCGCCGTAGGACGCCACCACCCGGCACAGCTCGGCCAGTTCGCCGTTCCCGGCGTACATCCCGGGCGTGTACGTCAGCCCGGAGGACAGCCCGACCGCGCCCTGCTCCAGCCCCTCGGCCACCAGCCGCCGCATCCGGTCCAGCTCCTTGGGGGTGGCCGGGCGGTCCTCCCAGCCGACGACGAGCGCCCGGACCGTGCCCTGCGGGACCAGATAGGCCGCGTTCACGGCGATCCCCCGGTCCAGCCGGTCGAGGTACTCGCCGACGCTGCGCCAGTCGGCCTCGACGTCGTCGCCGTACCCGTTCCAGCCGGTGATCGCCCGCCGCACCTCCTCCAGCGTGCGGTCGTCCACGGGGGCGTACGACAGCCCGTCCTGCCCGAGGACCTCCAGCGTGACCCCCTGCGCGACCTTGGCGCTGTGGTCCGGGTCGCGCAGCAGGGCCAGGTCGGAGTGGGCGTGCATGTCGATGAAGCCGGGGGAGAGGACCAGGCCCTCGGCGTCGATCTCCCGCACGGCGCGCGGACGCTGGCAGCCCGCCGCCGCGGCCTCCTTGACGATCGAGACGATCCGTCCGGCGTCGATCACGACATCGGCGCGGTACGACGGCTCACCGCTGCCGTCGACCACCTCGGCGTCCCGGACGACCAGGTCCTCCACGCGGGCCTCCTAGAAGAAGGTACGGATGTAGTCGACCACCGTGCCGTCCGCCTCGGCCACCGGGATCAGCTGCCACTTGTCGAAGGACGTGCACGGGTGGGAGAGGCCGAAGCCGACCCAGTCGCCGACCTCGACATCCGCGCCGGGCCCGGTGCGCAGCCACAGGTGCTGGTCGGACAGGGCGGTCACCTCGATCCCGGTCGCCGCGTGCTCGCCGCCGTCCCGGCGTACCACGTGCGCCACCGGGAGGTCGAGGTCGTAGGCGGCGTCCCGCTTGCCCGCGTTGACGAACGCCTCGGCCGGGGACGGCCGGGACACCACCTGCGCCCACAACCGGAACGCGGGCTCCAGCGCCCCCTCCTCCGGCACCCGGTTGAACGGGGTCAGCCTGCTGTAGTGCACGTCGTCGTGCGAGACGTACGCCCCCGAGCGCAGCAGCTTCAGCACGGGCCGGGAGAGCCCCGGAACACCGGCGAAGACATCGGCGACGGCGTCGAACCACTCGCTGCCGCCGGCGCTCACCACGATCTCGTCCGCCTCGGCGAACCGCCCGTCCCGGTCGAACTCCACGGCGAGCGCCACCAGCCGCTCCAGCCATGCCCGCACCCGCTCCGGGGAGGCGTCCGGCACCTGCGCCTCGTACCCCGCCACGCCGACGAGCCGCAGCGTCCCGGTGGCGGCCACCGCGTCGGCGACCGCCCGGGCCTCCGCCTCCGACCGCACGCCGGTCCGGGCGCCCTCGCCCGCGCCGACCTCCACCACCACGTCCACCGGGCGGGCGGTACCGCCGAGGGCCGCGTCCATCAGCTCCACCCCGCGCACGGAGTCGACGTAGCAGACGAACCGGAACTCCGGGTCGGCGGCCAGCTCGCCGGCGATCCAGCGCAGGGCGGAGGCGTCCACCAGCTCGTTGGCGAGGAACACGCGCGGGACGCCGAACGCCCGGGCCACCCGCACCTGGTGGGGCAGGGCCAGCGTGATCCCCCAGGCGCCGTGCTCGATCTGGCGGTGGAAGAGCTGCGGGGCCATGGAGGTCTTGCCGTGCGGCGCGAAGGCCAGGCCGTGCCGGGCGGTGTACGTCTCCATCAGCGCGAGGTTGTGCTCCAGGCGCTCGGCGGAGAGGGCGAGGACGGGGGTGGTGAAGCCGTCGCCGTCCCGGAAGAGGTTGCGCCGCTGGGCGGTCAGTTCGGCGACGGTGAGGCCGTCGGCGTCCGGCGGCAGGCCCTTGAAGCGGTGGTCGACACGTTCCTCGGCAAGGCGGGTGAGCGCTTCGGTGCCCATGGAGCCCCTCTCTCGGCCGTTGCAATATGCGCAACGGCCATTGCGTGTACTGCTAATGGTGTCTAGCATCTCGCCGAACACCGGGTCAACGGAGCCGTCACCCGGACCTCGACCGGAGTCTCGACAGGAGTCATCATCGACGACGCTGCTTACGCCCCGGCCGTTGCGCAGCCGTGGAAGACCGCGGACGTGGCGACGCTCGGCGAGACCATGGTCGCCTTCCTGCCCACCCGCCCCGGCCGCCTGGCCGACGTCCCCGCCTTCGACCGGGCCGTCGGCGGCGCCGAGTCCAACGTCGCCTGCGCCCTGGCCGCCTTCGGACACACGGCACGCTGGGTCAGCCGGGTCGGCGCGGACGGCTTCGGCGACCATCTCGTGGAGCGGATCGCCGGGTACGGCGTCGACGTCCGCGCCGTCCACCGCGACCCGGACCGGCCCACCGGGGTGTACTTCCGCACCGCCGGGGACCGGGGCACGGGTGCGCACGAGGTGGCGTACTACCGGGCGGGCTCGGCGGCGTCGGCGATGTCCCCGGCCACCGTGGACCTGACGGCACTGCGCGCGGCCCGCATCCTGCACCTGTCCGGCATCACGGCGGCACTGTCGCGGGACTGCCTGGAGCTGCTGCACGAGCTGACGGCCCCCGCCCCGGGCCGCCCGCCGGTGTCCTTCGACGTCAACCACCGGCCGGGGCTGTGGCGCGACCGCGAGGGCGGCCGGCTGCTGCGGGAACTGGCACGGCGCGCGGACATCGTGTTCGTGGGGGAGGACGAGGCCGAGGAGGCCTGGGGCGTCACGGGCGGCCCCGACGCGATCCGGAGGGAACTGCCGGAACCGGGGGTGCTGGTGGTCAAGCAGGGGGAGAGGGGGGCGACGGCGTTCGTGCGACCGTGCACGGGCGAGCGCGGTGCCGGCACCTTCGAACCGGCCCTGCGCACCGCCGTCGTGGCCACCACCGGCGCCGGGGACGCCTTCGCCGCCGGATTCCTCTCCGCGACCCTGCGCGGCCTCCCCGTGCGGCATCGCCTGCGCCACGGCCACCTCTTCGCCGCGGCCGTCCTCACCGCCCCCGGAGACCTCGCCGCGCCCCCCGCCCGCGACCACGCCGACCGCCTCGCCGCCCTGGACGACGGCGCATGGGGGAGACTGCGACTCGGCCCCGGCTGGACGCAGGCCGATCGGGCCCCGGAGGAGGCGAACATCCCATGAGTCAGACCGTCGACCGCGCCCTGAGCATCCTGCCGCTGCTCGCCGAGGGCCCCGCCGACCTGGGCCGGGTCGCCGAGCGCCTCGGCGTCCACAAGTCCACGGCCCTCCGGCTCCTGCGCACCCTGCACGAACACGGCCTGGTCTACCGCCAGTCCGACCAGCGCTACCGCCTCGGCGCCCGCCTCTTCGCCCTCGCCCAGGAGGCGATGGAGAACCTGGACATCCGCGAGATCGCCCACCCCCACCTCGTACGGCTCAACGAGCAGTGCGGGCACACCGTCCACCTCGCCGTCCACGAGGAGAACGAGGTTCTCTACATCGACAAGGTGGACAGCCGCTACCCGGTCCGCATGTACTCCCGGATCGGCAAGCCGGTCGCCATCACCGTCGCCGCCGTGGCCAAACTGCTCCTCGCCGACCTGCCCGAACCCGAGCGCCGCGCCCTCGCCGAGCGGCTCGACTACCCCCTGTACACGCCCCGTTCGACCCCGAACGCCGACGCCTTCCTGAAGGAACTGGCCACGGTGCGCGAACAGGGCTGGGCCACCGACCTCGGTGGCCACGAGGAGTCCATCAACTGCGTCGCCGCCCCCATCCGCGGCGCCGACGGCCGGGTGGTCGCCGCGATGTCGGTGTCCGCGCCGAACGTGGTCGTCACCGCCGAGGAACTCCTCGCCCTCCTGCCGCTGGTACGCCGTACGGCGGACGCGATCAGCGGCGAGTACTCCGGACGAACCCCAGTGAAGGACCCCACCGTATGACCGACAAGACCGCGCTCACCCCGAAGACCCACACCACCCCGCCCGCGAAGTTCTCGCACGGCGTGAAGAAGGGCAACATCCTCCAGGTCGCCGGCCAGGTCGGCTTCCTGCCCGCCGAGGAGGGCAAGCCCCCCACGCCCGCCGGCCCCACCCTGCGCGAGCAGACCCTGCAGACCCTCGCCAACGTCAAGGCGATCCTGGAGGAGGGCGGCGCCGGCTGGGACGACGTGATGATGATCCGCGTCTACCTCACCGACACGGCCCACTTCGCCGAGATGAACGAGATCTACAACGCCTACTTCGAGGAGCAGGCCCTCACCCAGCCGCCCGCCGCCCGCACGACGGTCTACGTCGGCCTGCCGGCCGGCCTCCTCATCGAGATCGACGCGCTCGCCGTACTGGGCTGACGACCTCCACCGGACTCCACCGGACTCCCGCGGACTCCCGCAGCACTCCCGCACGCACGCCGTCCCCGGCGCGGCGCCCCCTGGCGCCGTGCCGCGATCCCCCCTGCCCGAAAGCAGCATGCACGTACGCAGAGGACCCCCGTATGTCCTACCCGATCGCTGCCCCCGTCCCCGCCCCCGCCACCCCACCCCACACCGGAGGCCTGCTCCTCCTCGTCGACGGCACGGCCGGACTGCTCACGGTCGCCGCCGTGGGCGTCGCCCTGCTCCTCTTCCTGATCATCAAGGCCAGGCTCCAGCCGTTCGTCGCCCTGCTCGCCGTCTCCATAGCCGTCGGCCTGCTGGCCGGCCTGTCGGTCACCGAACTCTTCGGCACGGTCCAGCGCTCGGACGCGGTGTCCACCATCGAGTCCGGCATGGGCGGCATCCTCGGCCACGTAGCGATCATCATCGGCCTGGGGACGATGCTCGGCGCGATCCTCGAGGTCAGCGGCGGCGCCGAGGTGCTGGCCGCGCGCCTGCTGGCCCTGTTCGGCGAGCGCCGGGCCCCTCTCGCGATGGGCCTGACCGGCCTGGTCTTCGGCATCCCGGTCTTCTTCGACGTCGGCATCTTCGTCCTGGCCCCGATCGTCTACGCGGCGGCGAAGCTCCCCCAAGAGCCTCCGACAGGCTCCGGTTCAGGGGGTACCCCCACCGGCAAGTCGATCCTCCTGTACTGCCTGCCCCTGCTGGCCGGCCTGTCGATGACCCACGCCTTCCTGCCCCCGCACCCGGGCCCGGTGGCCGCGGCCGGACTGCTCCACGTCCAGCTGGGCTGGGTGATCCTCATGGGCGTCGTCTGCGGCGTCCCGGCCGTCCTGGCCGCCTGGGCGTACTCCGCGTGGATCGGCAGGCGGATCTTCGTCGCCGTACCGCAGGACATGGCGGAGGCCGCCCAGGAGGCGCGGCGCGCGGTGCTGGAGGAGCAGCGTGCCCAGGGCCTGGCCTCGCGGGAAGAACCGGTACCGCTCGGTACGGTCCTCGCCGTCATCGGTACGCCCCTGCTGCTGATCCTCGCCGCGACGTTCTCCTCGATCGCCCTGGACCCGTCCCCCGCCCGCGCGGTGATCGAGTTCTTCGGCCACCCCTTCGTGGCCCTGACGATCGCCCTGCTCCTCGCCTACTACGTCCTCGGCATCCGGCGCGGCTGGTCCCGCGCCTCGCTGGAGAAGGTGTCCACGGCGTCACTGAAACCGGTGGGCAACATCCTGCTGGTCGTCGGCGCGGGCGGGGTCTTCGGGGCCGTACTGAAGGCGAGCGGGGTCGCCCAGGCGCTGTCGGACACCTTCCACGACGTGGGCCTGCCGGTGATCGTCCTGTCGTACCTGATCTCGCTCGTGCTGCGCGTCGCCCAGGGCTCGGCGACGGTGGCGATCGTGACGACGGCGGGCATCGTGGCCCCGCTGCTGACGCAGGATCAGCACTCCCCGGCCTTCACCGCCCTCGTCATCATGGCCATCTCCGCGGGCTCCATCTTCGCCTCGCACGTCAACGACGGCGGATTCTGGATGGTGGCCAAGTACTTCGGCATCAGCGAGCGCGACACGCTGCGGACCTGGACGGTCCTGGAGTCGGTGCTGTCACTGGCGGGGTTCGCGGTGGCGGCGGTGGTCAGCGTGTTCGTGAGCTGACTGGTTCCGGCACAGGGAAGTCGTCCATACTGCCGCCGTGGAGCAGCGCATAGGATCGAGCAGCAAGCCGTCGAAGGCCGAGCCGTTGAAGGCGGAGCCTGTCACGGGCGCCGGTTTCGACCCGGCGTACATCCCGGGGATCACGGGTCCGACGCCCAGGGAGCCGGTGTCGAAGGAGCCGGGTCCCGCTCAGGCGACGGCTGAGGAGCTGAAGGCCGAGACGGCGGTGGCCGAGAAGCCGGCACGGCCCGCCGACGAACGGGAGGCGGATGCGGACGGCCCGGCCGACGGCCTGACCGACGCCCCGGCCGACGAACCGGTGACCGACGGCCCGGTCTTCGAGGCCTCCGACCGCCGGGCGCGGATAGTGGCCGACCGCCGGGGTGTCCGCCTCAGCCTGGACGAGGAGGCCTGCGAGTTCCGCTGGGACGAGATCGCCGCCGTCGAGACGGAGTCGCCCCGCTTCGGCAAGCGCTACACGATCACCGTGCACACGCCTGACCGCCGCTGGTACCCGATCGAGATCGAGGCGGCGGCCAGGTCGCGGTTCAAGGAGTGGGACGAGCAGCTGGACGCGGTGCTCGACGCCTACTTCGAGGAGGCGTGACCCCTAGCTGCAGTACTGGTCGGCCTTCCCGATCGACCGGTACATACAGTCGGCGTTCTCCAGCAGCTGCAACACGGCGTCCTTGTTCCGGGAGGTCTCCCGCTCGATGACTTCGTCGGGCGGGTAGAACCCCCCGTCCCAGCTGGACGTCGGGTACATCTCGAAGGTGTAGTCGAAGATCCTGTGCACACCCCACAGGTAGTCGTCGATCGACCCGTCGGTGATGTACAGGTCGCTGGACTGCTCCGCGGTGTACCCGTTGCTGGCGGCCATCTTCTGTCCGACGGCCTTGAAGGCGGCGGCGTCGTCCGCGGTCATCCCGGTGGCGGTGTCGTTGTACGTCCACCCGAACGGCCACAGCACCAGCTCGCTGTAGGTGTGGAAGTCGATCCCGGCCTTGATCTGCTGCTTGCCCCCGACGACCCGGCTGCGCACGAAGTCGGAGACGACCTTCACCTCGGGCGCGGACTCGGCGGCGGACCCGCGGTAGGTCTCGGAGGACGCCGACCCCGACGACCCGCCGCAGCAGCCCCACTTGTAGTTCCAGTTCCGGTTGAGGTCCGTGCCGACGTACGAGGACCCGGAATTGGGCTGCCGGTTCTTCCGCCAGGAGCGGTACGACCCGCTGGCGATGTCGTACTCGCCCCCGTCCGGATTCAGATCGGGAACGATCCAGAGCTCGCGGCTGTTGACGATGTTGGTGATCCTCGGATCGCTCCCGTACCCCGCACCGAGTTCGCGCAGCAGGTACAGCGCCATCTCCACGGTCAGGTGCTCGCGCGCGTGCTGGTGGGCGGTGAACAGCACCTCGGGCTCGTCCTCGTCCGTCCCGACGTTGTCACTGACCTTGATGGCGACGATGTCCCGCCCCTGGTACGACTTCCCGATCACCCGCTTGCTCATGATGCCCGGGTAGGCGGCGAGCCGCTGGTCGATCTCGGCGTTCATCTCGGCGTAGTTGTGGTACTTCGCGTCGGCGCTCGGGAAGTCGTAGAGCCGCGCTCCGCCCCGCTGCGGCACGTCCCCCAACGGCTGTACGTCGTACCCCATCCGGCGCAGCCTGCTGATCTGCTCGGCCCGCCCGGAGACGACGACACTCTCCTCGTCGGCTTCGTCGACGGTGACACCGGTCGCCTGAATGGCCGTACGGGTGACGGCGGTCGTGCCCCGGTGAATCTCGTACTGCCGGACGTCGTCGTCGGCGGACCCGGCCCTGCGCACGCTGTCGGCACGGGCATGGCCGAGACCGGCCGAGACCGGAGCGGCGAGGGCGAGGGCCAGCAGCGCACCGAGCGCGGCGGTACGTCTGCCGCCGCGCGCGCCGGAGCCGCGGATGCGAAGTCGCATGAACTCTCCTTGTGGGGTGGAGGTGGGGATGTTCCCGTGCGACGTGCGGATGTGAACCTGGAGGGGCCTTCTTGGGGGGTCCCTGTGGGTTCGCCGTGCGGGTGGCGCTCATGGTGCGCCCTTGACATGATCAGGTCAAGTACATGTCAAGGCGCCCGACGGAAACCGGACGGAGCCGGTGGGGCGGGTAGGGCCAGGCCAGCCAGACGTCCTGCCCCACGTCCTGGACCTCGGCGAGCAGGACGCCTCTCAGCTCGTCCACGCCGAAGCCCGCGACATCGACGCGCCTCTCGGCCCGCCGGACCAACGCGGCGAGCCTGTCCGGCGATCCGCCCAACACGTCGAGAAAGCCGTCGTACGTGCTCTCGTACGCCCCGATGGTGCCCAGCACACCCCTCAGCCGGGGAGGCACCCGACCGCTCCGGCGGAGGGCATGGGCGCCTTCAGGGCGTCGAGGAAGGTGACGAAGGCGGGGGCGGGGAAGGTGAGGGTGGAGCGGGCGGGGGCCTTGGAGTCGCGGACGGATATGTGGGTGTCGAGGTGGGCGACTTCGACGCAGCTGTTGCCCTCACCTCCGCCGGAGAAGGACGACTTGCGCCAGTGCACGGCCAGGGTCATCGGGCGCCTCACAGTTCCTTGATCATGTGGTGGACGAAGTCCCGCATCATCTCGATGCCGGCTCCGGCGAACCCGTCAGCCGACCGAAGTCCCCCGGACGGGCCCCACCGGTGGTGATTGGCAGATCCATTCCAGGCAGCGCCTGGAAACGTACAGGTGGCGCTGTCGGCGCGGCTTGTGGAGTGGAACAGATCTGCCAATGCCTGCTGGCCGTCACCGGAACGGGATGGTGAGCCAGGGGCTGCCGGGGTCGGACACGAGGATGTGATGGGCCTTGACCATGTCCTGGTACCAGTCGCCGAACTCCTCGTCGTCGAAGTGGAGGCACCGTCCGAGGATGTAGCCGGCGGAGAAGTCCTGCCAGGACTTGTAGGACAGGGCGGCGGCCCGGCCGGCCTGGAGGACGGCCGCCTCGGCCTCTTGGAGGGTGCCGAGGCGGGCGCCCAGTCCCCACCGGGCCATCTTCGAAGCGCGGCCGAGATCCCAGGCGTCGACGGACGAGACGTACCGGTTGCCGTCGAGCACACCGTCGGCGCGCATCCGGGCCTCGTAGCGGGTGATCCGCCCGATGAGCCGCTGTACCCCCTCGACGTGCGCCTCCACCTCGGACTGGGGCCGGGGCTCGGTCTTGGTCACACCGTCCTCGCCGACGACGACCGAACCCTCGGACCTGGCACGGATGACCTCGGCGGCGGCCTGGCGCCAGTAGCCCGCGTCGACGTGTCCGCCGAAGTCCCGGGCGATGGTACGGCGCAGGCCGAGGGCGAAGTCCCAGACAGAGCTGTGCTGTTCGCAGGCGAGGAGGTCGCGGAGGTAGTACTGCCACTGCTCGCGGGTGGTGATTCCCCACCACTCGCGAAGCCGCTTCCGCTCACCCGGATAGCCGGTGCCGTGCCACGCCATGGCGTTCCAGAAGGAGCCGTTGTTCACACACAGGAGCGCGCCGCAGGCGAGACTGTGGGCCACCGGGCCGTGCAGGGGGCCACCGACGCGGAGGGTACGGAGCCGCATCGACCGGTTCTGCGGCGGGGCCTGCTCTCCGTACCGGGCCCAGGCCGCCGAGTGCGGTGGCGCGGAGGGCAGGAACGCCTCACAGGGGCTTCCCGGATTGACGACGATCATCGGTGGGTCCGTCGGCTGCCATACCTTGGCGAACCATTCCAGGTAGTTCCAGCCGAACACCCGGTGAGGCTCCGGCGCGGGCAGCATGCCCTCGGTGTACACGGCCCAGATCCGCCCGCCGGCGACGCGGGGGTCGTACCCGAAGACGGCGTACGTCGCGCTGGGTGTGGCATCCGCCTTGTCCTTCTGTATCTCGAAGAACAGCCTGCTCTGCGCGAGCGTTCCGAAGTACGCCGCCCAGTCCTCACGCAACTTGGCCTCGAACAGCGCCTGCTCGACCTCTGACGGAGGGGTCCAGGCGGCGGGCGGGGGAGGAGGAAAACCACCAGGTGGCGGACCGAACGACATGAGATTCCTGTCTTACGTCGGATCAGTTTTTCCAGAGGCTGGGTTCTGCTGGAGATGCCGAATGATCAGCTCCGAATCGGTGAACGGGATGTCCAGGCACACCAGACACGGCGAGATCAGCTGACCGGTGACCAGCAGTACGGGACAACCCTTAGCGAAGTCTCACCCGGCGGGATCTGGGCAAGGGCGAGCGAGAACAACGACGGCGCTAAGAGCTCCATCGCCTGCCAGGTGGATTTCGACATTTTCGCAGGTAAGTACGCGTGCGGTTTGATTCGCCGTGAATAGCAGCGTTGCTGTGTCGTCTCCTTTGAGGAAGGATACGGCCTCGCTGGATGTTATGACCCTGGATCGGAAATCTGAATAGTCCGGCTTCGTGGAATCGCCCCAAGGGGAGCAATCGAATACGGGGATTCCCGTGCCGGCCTCGTGGGGCAATTGAGGTAGCCCTGTGTCAACCGTTCTGGGGGGCTCATCGATGACGACCAGCTCCCGGATCGCTCCAGACTGTGGGTCTACCTTGATCTCCAGTTCGCCGCCAGCTTCCCCGGTGATCCGCCAGTAGAGGGGCTGCAGCCTGCTCTCATTGATCCAAGTGACAGTCAGGGGGATGTAGGGATCGCTCTCCGTTTCGACCGCCGTGCAATTTGTGACGCCGATAGCCTTGATCAAGTAACTTTCCCTTCACCCTTTGTATAGCGCGTGTACCAGCGCTGGAAGTGGATCCTCTGGTCGTTTATTGAACTTCAACTCCCAATCTCCCACCTCTGTCATCTTACCCAAGGGAATGCCGTCCCTTGTGGCTGCCGTCACTGCTTGTTGGAGGCTCTTGAGTTGGACTTGGTTGATGAGCCCGATCTTGTCATGGGTTGCTAGCTCGGCTATTCTCCCCTGGGCGTATTCGTTCAAATGCTTCGTTGCGTTGGCGTGCACCCATACGCGTTGCTCGCCTGCCTGCATCTCGAAAGACCTCGGAATCTCGGTCCCTGGATAGTTCGGCTGTGTGGGTTTGATGTCCTCCCAGACGGTCTTTTGGTTGCACCCTGGAGCGAGGCCAAGCAGGTCCGTCCATGTGTGAGGGTTGTGCACATATGTTGCCGGATTCGGGGCTGGCGTCAGCCCAAGAGGATCCAGGGTGAGGTATCTGGCAATTTCGGAATCGTAGTGGCGGAAGTAGTTGTAGTGGAGGCCGGTTTCGGGGTCGTAGTACTGGCCGGGGAAGCGGAGGGGAGTGTAGGTGGTGCCGTTCGTTGACCATGCCGTGGTTCCCCAAAGGGTGCTGCGAGTGCGCCAGGCGATCTCGCCTTGTTCGTCCACCAGCTCGGTGGGAGTCCCGACCAGGTCCGTGACGATTCCGAAGAAGCGAGAGTCAATTTCCCCTTGAGTGGCGTCTGTTGCGGTGATGCGTTCCGTTTGAGTAAGCGGGTGAATGCCCTGGTGGTCCCAGGTGAGGGTGACCGGGTTGGGCAGGCCGAGGGATGTCGTGGTCTGTTCGCAGAGCGTTGTGCCGTCCCAGGTGAAGTCCACCCTCTCTACGGCCGTCTCGCCGTCGTCCGCGAGTCGGAGTTTTGCCGTGCGACGGCCCAGCGGGTCGTAGGTGTAGCGCCAGCGGGTGCCGTCGGGGGTTACCACTGAGGTCAGGCGATCCTCGGTGTCCCATTCGTAGCGCCAGATGTCCGGTTTGCGGGACAAGCGGGTTTTCTGGCGGAGGGTGATGCGGCCGAGGGCGTCGTGTTCGTAACGGACGTTGCCGGCTCGGGTGATGCGGGTGCCCGTGTAGGTGCGGGGGCCGGTCGCCTCATGGCCCGGGTGGCTCCTCGCCCAGAACGCCTCAGTCTGGTTGCCTGCCTCGTCGTAGGCGTACCGCTCCGTCCAGTCGGCCGCGTGGACCGCTGTGACCCTGCCCGTCGCGTCCAGGTCGAAGCGTCGGGTGCCGGACAGGTGGTCGTCTATGCCGATCAGGTTGCCGTCGGCTCGGTAGGTGTAGCTCCGGTGTTGGATCCTGTGGCCCGCGGCGCCGGTCACCGCCTGGGTCGTCAGGCGGCCCATGGAGTCGAAGGTGTGTTCCAGGGTGATCGTTCTGCCGATGTGGCGGGTTAGTTCGCGGCCCGCTTCGTCGTACGTGAAGTTGATCGCCCGGCCTGAAGCCATCATGCGCGTGCGGCGGCCCGCTGCGTCGTACGACCAGGTCGTCCTGGCCCCGGTCGGGGTGGTGCGGCCGGCGCGGCGGCCGAGGGCATCGTAGGTGTACGTCACGGTGCGGCCGTCGACCGATTCCGAGCGCAGGCGGCCGTACCGGTCGCGCAGCAGCGTCAGTGTCGTACCGTCAGGGCCCGTTGCCTGGGCCAGCTGGTCGGTGAGGTCGTAGGCGTACGTCGTGATGCGGCCCGCCGCGTCCTTGCGGAGTACCTGGCCGAGTTCGTTCCGCTCGAAGGACGTCACCTCGCCGAGTGCGTTGCGTCGGGAGATCAGGTGGCCCGCCGCGTCGTACTCGTATGTCAGGGTGCGGTCGTCGAAGTCCGTCTCCGATACCAGACGGCCGGCCGGGTCGTACGCGTAGTCCCACGTCAGACCCTGCGGGTTCGTGACCTTTGTCAGGCGCAGTTCCGTGTCGTGCGCGAATTCGTAGCGGACTCCGTCCGGGCCCCTGCGGGCCGCCAGCAGGTCGAAGTGGGTGTACTCGAAGTGGGAGACGCCGCCCAGCGGATCGGTGTGACTGGTGCAGTTGCCTTCGCCGTCGTACGTCCACGTCTCCGTCGTGCCGTCGGGAGCCGTGCGGCGGGTCAGGTGGCCCTTGATCGACCACTCCAGGCGAGTTGTCGCGCCGGTGGGGTCCGTGATGGTGGTGGGACGGCCGAGGGCGTCCCGTTCGTAGCGGGTCACCGCTTCGAGCGGGTCCGTGACCTCCAGCGGTAGGCCCGCGCCGTCGCAGACGACCGTCGTGGTAGCGCCCAGCGGATCCGTCACCGACGTGAGATGGCCGGCCTCCGTGTACGTGAAGCGGGTCGTCTGGCCCGTCGGGTCCGTCACGGAGGTGCGGTTGCCCCTCTCGTCGTAGGTCTGGCGGATCACCGTGCCGTCCGGGTTCACCACCTTCACCGGCAGGCCCAGGTCGTCGTACTCCGCCCGTGCCTCGCGGCCGTCCGGGCGGACCACCCGCGTCAGGTTGCCTGCGTCGTTGTATTCGAACGTCGTCGTGTGGCCCAAGGCGTCTGTCGTGGACAGCAGGCGGTTGTAGCGGTCGCGGGCGTAGCGCGTGGTCGCGCCCACCGCGTCCGTCTCGGCGATGACCTGGCAGCGGCGGTTGATCCGGTAGTGGGTGCTGTGGCCGTGCGAGTCGGTGATCGTCGTGGTGTGCTCGCCGGTGTCCGCGTCCACCAGTCCGTAGGTGAAGGTCGAGGCCAGGTGGCCGGCTGCGCCGGACTGGTGGGTGCAGCGGTCCTGGGCGTCGTAGGCGTAGGTGAAGCGGCTGTCGTTGGTGTCCGTCCAGGAGACGATGCGTCCCTCGGCGTCGTACGCGAAGCGCAGGGGACGGCCGGAGGAGTTGACGACCTCGCTCAGGTGGCCGTCGGTGTAGCCGTAGCGGACCAGTTCCTGGTCGGTGCCGTCCGGCGCGGCTCCGGCCAGGTGCAGGGCGGTGACCCGGCCGTCGGCGGTCGACAGCAGCAGGCGGTAGCCGCCGCTGTGGGTGAGGGCGCGCGGGGCGCCCGCCGTGTCGTACTCGAACGCGATCCAGTTGCCGTTGCGGTCGTCGATCTGTTCCAGCACCGCCAGGTTCTCGGAGCGGTCGGCGAAATGCCGTACGTGGCCGGACTCGGGGTCGGTGAGGGTGTAGCCGTCGTCCGTGCGGTCCAGCGGCCAGCGGGGGCCGTGACCGGGGAGCGTCGGCACGCCGGGCGCCGGGTGGGGGTAGGCCAGTATCAGGCCGTCCTCGCCGACGAAGACCACGCCTTGCGCGTCGATCTCCAGGCGTTGGTCGAGCGTGGAGGACCAGGTCGTGCCGAACCAGCCGCCGAGCCGGTACGACGACTCGAACTGTCGCTTGAGGACCAGGGGAGGGGCGCCGGGGAGGGAGACGTCGGTCTGCGGCAGCACCATCCGGCCGGTCGCGACGTCGACCGGGTCCTTCTCACAGACCTTTTCGAGCGGTCGTCGGGAGACGTCCTCGGGTCCCCTTTCCACCGCGTTCCGGGCGGCGCTGCGCAGGCCCTGCTCGGCGCCCTCTTCCGCCGCCTTCCGGGCCAGTCCCGCTTCCAGCCCGGCGCCGTCGCCGAGGAGGAACTGGGGGGCCATGCGCCCACTGAACTCGGACGGGTCCTTGCGGAACTCCTCCCACATGGTCTTGGCGGTGCGTTCGGGGTGGGCGGCGGTGGAGGTCAGGCCGGAGAGCGTCATGCTGACGTTCTGCATGTAGGCGGCCGGGTGGGTGAGGTTGTAGGGGTCCGTCGGGTCCAGACCGCGGACGAAGTTGACCAGGCCGGCCGTGCCCTTGGCGACGCCGCCCGCGAAGTGGGTGAGTTCGATGCCGGTGGACAGCGCGCCGTCCTTCAGGTCGCCCTTGAGGCGGTCCAGGGGCGGGGGCTCGGCGGGGGCGTGGGCGAGCGCCGCCTTGACCTTGCCCTGGGCCTCGGAGGCGGCGGTGTTGCGCTGCTTGCGGGCCTCGGCCAGCTTGTGCTGGGCGGCCTGGACGGTGGCCTTGCCCGGGTCGTGGAACTTCCCCGGATCCGGGCCGGGGTCCTCGCCCGCCTTCGCCTTCGCGTTGTACGTCTCGACCTTGTCCTTGTACGTCTCGAACGCGGTCTTGGACGCCTTCACGCCCTTCTTGTAGAGCTCTACGGCTTCCTTGGCCTGGCCTTGCGCCCACTTCACGGTGTCGGCGTACGAGTCCAGCGCCTCCGCCGCCGACTTGCACGCCTCTGCCGCCTGGGCCCATCTGGCGGGGTGGACGCCGAACTTCTTGCGGAAGGCGTCGCCGCCCTCGCCCTTCCAGCCGGAGGAGTCGACCTTCTTCAGGCCCTGGCCGACCTTGTCGAACGCGTCGTGGAAGTCCCGCAGGTGCTTGGCGCTGTCCCGGATCTTCGCCGGGTCGCCGTGGACGAGTTCGTTGGCCTCCTCGGTCTGGCCGAGCTGCTGCTCGCCCGGGGTGGCGCCGAGGTCGGAGGCGATCCCGTCGCCCCAGTCCTCCACCACGTCGGCCCACTTGTGCAGGCCGACCTCGTCCAGCTTGTCGCCGACCTTGTCCGTGGCCCAGTCGACGCCCTCGCCGAGCTTCTTCTTGCCCTTGTCGTAGAGGTTCTCGGCACCGCCCAGCAGGGCGTTGGTCACATCCCCGATGCCCATCAGCCCTCACCGCCCGGCTCGTCACCAACCAGGTCACCCACGCCCACGCCCGGCACCGGTCCGATGGTGTGCGAGGTCGTCACGTCGTCCGCGGCCTGCTTCCAGCCCCGCTTGCTGTTGGCCCACGCCTTCTCGAACGACTCCTCGCTGTAGTCGACGTCGCCGCCGTAGGCACCGGATGTCGCGATGTCGCCGTAGCCCATCTTCTCGACGTCCTTCTCGGAGGCGTACGGGTTGCCGACGGCCGCGTTCTCCACGACCTTCACCGTGCCCTCGACGTACTTGTCGGTCTCGTAGTACGTGCCGGCCGCCAGGCCCGTCTTCTCCGCGAAGCCATTGCCCTCGGCGATCAGCGACCGCACCCCCCACTCCCAGCGCTCGCAGAACGACTTGAACTCGTCCGTCAGGCCCTCATGGCCCAGCTCCAGGCCCGACAGCGCGATCTCGGCGAAGCCGCGCCCGGCCCCGGACGTGCCGAAGCCGCCCAGCTCCTTCAGCTCACCCAGCGCATCGGTCAGCCCCTTGGCGATCAGGCCCAGCCCCTCGGTCGCCAGATCCTTACCGGTCACCGCTCATCCCCCGTCACACCCTCCACGTCCACCGCCACCGCATCCGGCACGATCCCCCGCACCGGAGGAAAGACCATGCCGTCCTCCCCGTCGGCGCAGTCCAGCGCCACCCCGCACGGCATCCCCACCGCCGGAACCGCCGCGTCCAGCAGGCGTGCGCCCAGCCACCGCTGGTAGGCCCAGTCCCGCGCACCCTCGCCCCGCGCCACCGCGAAACGCGCCAACGCCCCTTCGTCCGAGAACGCGTAGATCCAGCGGACACCGCCGAAGTCGGCCGTCAGAGGTGCCTCGTCCTCGTCCACCGGCACCAGTACGGCCGTGCGCCGGAACTCGCCCAGCAGGACGGCGAACTCCCGGCGCCTGTGGTCGGGATCGCCCGTGGTCTCCGGCCGCCGGTCCGGCACCGCGACGTCCGCGTAGTCGTACAGCCGTGACCTGCGGACATTCCCCGTCGAGTTGGCGTCGCCCCCGTGTTCAGCCATGTCCGGGATCATCACACCGACCTGCGACCAGGGGCAAAAGGGATAACGGCGGACCGCTCAAGTTCGGCCGCCGTACACACGGAAGCGCCCGGACCGCAAGGCCCGGGCGCCACGAACGTCTGTCCGTACAGGTCAGGTCACGGCAGCGCGTGCACGTGCGCCCCCACCGGACCCGACCAGGCGTTCCCCGACGCCGCGTCCCAGTTCGTGGACCACGTCATCGCGCCGCGCAGGCCGGGGTAGGTCTTGGACGGCTTGAAGGTGCCGCAGTTGGTGGCGGCGGTAAGGCAGTCCAGGGCGTTGTTCACGACCGTGGGGGAGACGTAGCCGCTGCCCGCCGCGCGGGTGGAGGACGGGAGGCCGAGGCCGACCTGGGAGGGGGAGAGGCCGCCTTCCAGCTGGATGCAGGCGAGGGCGGTGAGGAAGTCGACGGTGCCCTGGCTGTACACCTTGCCGTCGCAGCCCAGCATGGAGCCGCTGTTGTAGTACTGCATGTTGACGACCGTGAGGATGTCCTTCACGTTCAGCGCGGTCTGGAAGTAGGCGTTCGACGTCGACTGCATGTCGATCGTCTGTGGGGCCATGGTGATGACCAGGGACGAGCCGGTCTTCGCCGACAGGGCGCGCAGGGCCTGCGTCATGTAGGTCGCGTTGAGGCCGTTCTCCAGGTCGATGTCGACGCCGTCGAAGCCGTAGGTCTGCATCAGGGAGGAGACGGAGTCGGCGAAGTTGGTGGCCGAGGTCGCGTCGTTCACCGACACCGAGCCCTTCTCGCCGCCGACCGAGATGATGACCTTCTTGCCGGCCGCCTGCTTGGCCTTGATGTCCGCCTTGAACTGGTCGACCGTGTAGCCGCCCAGGCCGGCGGAGTCGAGGGAGAAGCTCACCGCTCCCGGTGTCGACGTCGCGTCGGCGAAGGCCACCGCGATGATGTCGTAGGCGGAGGGGACGTCGGACAGCTTCTGGACCGTCGCGCCGTTGTTGAAGTTCTGCCAGTAGCCGGTCACCGCGTGCTTGGGGAGGGAGCCGCCCCCGCCGCCGGTGCCGGAGGACGTCGTCCCGGTCACCGTCGCCGACTTCGCCGACTCGCCGGCCGCGTTGGTCGCCGTCACCTGGAAGGTGTACGACGTGGAGGCGGAGAGGCCGGTCACCGTCGCCGACGTGCCCGTGACCGCCGTGACCTTCGTGCCGTTGCGGTAGACGTTGTACCCGGTCGCGCCCGAGACCGGGGACCAGGACAGGGAGACCGAGGAGGAGGTCGTACCGGTGACGGAGAGGCCGGCCGGGGCCGCGGGGACCGTGGGGGCCGGGTCGCCGCCTCCGCCGCCGTCGGGGCCGTAGACCGAGAGGTCGTCGGCGTAGTAGGCGGCCTGGCCGTACCAGCCGTGGGTGTAGACCGTGACCGAGGTCGTGGAGGAGCCCGTGGTGAACGTCGTCGACAGCTGCTTCCAGGACGTCGAGTCGGGGGTCCACGTCGAGACGTCCGTCGTGCCCGTGCCCGTGACGCCCAGGTACGCGTATCCGCCCTGCACCCATGCGCTCAGCGTGTACGTCGAGTTGGGCTTGACCGCCACCGACTGGGTGCACTGGGCGTTGTCCTGGCCGGCCGGGGTCGCCTTCAGGGCCCCGGTGCCGCCGTGGACCGGGGACGTGACCGTCGTACCGCTGCCGGCCGTGCACGTCCAGTTGGTCAGGCCCGACTCGAAGCCCGCGTTCCGCACGTTGTTGACGTCCGCGGCGGACGCCGGGGCGGCCGTGGCGAGGCCCGCGGCCGAGAGGGCCAGGGCGCCGGCGGCGGACCATGCCGCGAGCCGCCGTCTGCGGGGTCCGGGTATGCCTGGGGCACGGTCCACTGAAGCCTCCGGAAGGGGAGAGGGGGAGGGGAGCCACGTCTTCGCTGCGCGTCCCAAGTTGGTCCAGACCAATCCGGGTGTCAAGAGGTCCAGACCGACAAGAGCGAAGGGTGGTCGCTCAACCTGTCCGGGTTTGGCGGGACTTGTGGCTGGAGAGTTCCACACCGGCTTCACGAACGCTGTTCTCCGGCCACAGGGCCGTGGTTACAGTGCTCAGGTAGTCACGCAATGAAGTCGTCCTGGCGCATTGGAGTTACACCGGTGGGCCGGCGGGTGTGAAGAGCGGGGAGCTGCGCGTGCCAACTGCCATTGCCGTGACCAGCGCCGACATGGCGCTGCCGGCGCAGGACGAGCGGACCATGCCCGCCGTCGTGCTCGCCGAGATCGACCGCAGGCCGCTGGACCAGGCGCTCACCGAACTCAACGCCCTGGTCGAGCAGTACGGGTACGTGGTCGTCGTCTGCTCCCAGGCCGCCCCCGAGCCGGTCGTGCGGCGGCTGTACACCCTGCGCTCACTGCTGGAGAGCGACCGGATCGCCCTGTTCCGGCCCGCGCTGCCGCCCCTCGGCATCGCCGTGCTGGCCCGGCAGCTCCGGCAGCTCGCCTCCTGCGACCTGAGCCCGGGCGTGCTCGCCTCCGCCGGACGGCTGCTCACCCACTACCTCCACGCCGGCGCCGTCCTCGGCTCCGTCGCCAGACTGGACCGGGTCCCGGTCGGGCTGAAGGCGCACGCCCGGTCCTGGGTGCCGGGCAGCCAGTTCGCCGTGCTCGCCCACCCCGAGCCCCAGCTGGTCAGGGCCGGCCCCGGGGTCACGCTCAAGGGGCCCGAGTTCAGCACCTGGCTGCTGGTCGCCAAAGGGCAGCTGCAGAGCGACTGGGCGGGCGGGCTCGGCGGCCAGTGGGGCGTGCACGGCGTGCGCGAGGTGCCGCTGCCCGCCGAGTCCCCGGTGTGGTGGGGGACCGGCCGCATGGTCGAGTTCTGCGGCTACCTCGCCGACCTGTCCGTCCTCTACCAACTGGTCACCTCCGTACGGCAGACCAGCTGTCACTGGTGCGGCCTCGACGTCATCGGCGACCGCTGCGTCTTCTGCTCCGCCACCCCGCCCGCCCCCGAACCGCCCCGCGCCCTGGAGCAGCGCACGCCCGCCTGACCCGACCGGACACCACCGCCCTCACAGCCCGCTCGACCGATTCCCCCAATGAGGTTGCACGGTTCATGAACTCCCGTCAGCGCCGCGGCGTGATACTCCTGATCCTGTCGGTCCTGTGCGCGCTGGGCGCGTTCGCCGGCGTGCTCTCCGTCATCCACGACGTGAACTCCAAGGTCGGGCCCGAGGTCGCCGCCTACCGGGTCAGGTCCGAGGTGAAGCCGTACACCGCGCTGGAGACGGACCAGTTCGAGAAGGTCGAGATGCCGCGGCGGTGGCTGTCCGGCAACGCCGTCACCGACCTCGGGCAGATCCGCGGCAAGATCGCCGTGACCACCCTGCACACCGGCTCCCTGCTCCAGACCGACATGATCGTGGACCAGCCCGCCCTCCAGCCCGGCCAGCAGGAGGTCGCCATCATGATCGACGCGGCGACCGGCGTGGCCGGGAAGATCACCCCCGGCTCGCGGGTCAACGTCTATGCCACCTTCGAGGGCAAGAAGGAGGGCGACCCCGACCAGTCGAAGATCATCGTGACCAACGCCCGGGTCCTCGACGTCGGCCAGATCACCGCCCTCGACCCGGACCGGGACAAGGACCAGCGGGCCACCGAGGCCGTCCCGATCACCTTCGCGCTGTCCACCATCGACGCCCAGCGCATCACCTACGCCGAGTCCTTCGCCCAGCGCGTCCGGCTCGCGCTCGTGGCCCCCGGCAGCGAGACCAGCGTCCCCGACAAGGACCGCACCTACGAACTCGCGACGGACAAGTGAGAGGCGGCCATGCCCACCAGGATCCTCCCGGCCGGCGCGGACCCGGACGCCGTCCGCTCCCTCACCACCCTCCTCAGCCAGCTCCCCGACGCCGAACCCCAGCCCCCGGTCACCGACTCCACCCAGCTGGTCGACGGCCTCGCCCGGCTCGCCGCCGAGTCCGTCGACGAACTGCCCGAGGTGGTGGTCGTCCACGAGCGGATCGGGCCCGTCCCGGCCCTGGAACTGATCCGCGAGGTCGCCCTGCGCTTCCCGGCCGTCGGCGTCATCCTCGTCACCACCGACGCGAGCCCCGGCCTGTTCGCCGCCGCCATGGACTCCGGCGCCCGCGGACTGGTCGCGCTCCCGCTGTCGTACGAGGAACTCGCCAGCCGGGTCCAGGCCGTCGCCCAGTGGTCGACAGGGGTACGACGGCACCTCGGGCACGGTGCCGAGCTGCTCGCCGGGGCCGGCGGCACCGTCGTCACGGTCAGCGGCGCCAAGGGAGGCGTCGGCGCGACCCTGACCGCCGTCCAGCTGGCCCTCGCCGCCCAGGCCTCCGGCCGCGCCACCGCCCTCGTCGACCTCGACCTCCAGACCGGCGACGTCGCCTCCTACCTGGACATCCAGTTCCGCCGCTCGGTGGCCGACCTGGCCGCCATCACCGACATCTCCCCCCGCGTCCTCGCCGACGCCGTCTTCCGCCACGACACCGGCCTCGCCCTGCTGCTCGCACCCGGCGAGGGCGAACGCGGCGAGGAGGTCACCGACCGCGCCGCCCGCCAGATGGTCAGCGCCCTGCGCTCGCGCTACGAGGTCGTCGTCATCGACTGCGGCGCCCAGCTCGGCGGGGCCGGCGCGGCCGCCGTCGAGATGGCCGACACCGCGCTGCTGGTCACCACCCCGGACGTCATCGCCGTACGCGCCGCCAAACGGACCGTACGGATGTGGGACCGGCTCCAGGTCCGCAAGGCCGAGGAGACCACGGTGGTCGTCAACCGGCACACGCGCAGCACCGAGATCCAGCCCGCGCTCGTGCAGCGCATCACCGGGACGGCGCTGGCGCGTACGGCCGTACCCGCCAACTTCAGGGAGCTGCAAGGGGTCGTGGACGCCGGGCGGCTCCACGAACTCGACGCGAAGAGCACGGTCAAACAGGCGCTGTGGGCGCTCGCGGGGGAGCTGGGGCTGGTGAAGGCGGCGGAGGGAGCCTCCCACCGCGGGAGCGGGCGGGGCCCGGTGGGTCTGCGGCGGCGGAAGGAGTGAACCTGCCATGAGAAGGCCGGACGGGGACCGGGGGCAGGTGAGCATCGAGTTCCTGGGCATGACCCCGCTGATCGTTCTGACCCTGGTGCTCATGTGGCAGGCCGTGCTGGTGGGATACGCCTTCACGCTCGCGGGGAACGCCGCGGACGAGGGCGTACGGGCGGGGACGGCGGCACCTCCGGGGGAGCGGTTCGGCGTGTGCGAACAGGCCGCGCTGCGGCATCTGTCGGGGGCGTGGCGGGAGGGTGCCGGCGTGGACCACTGCGGCGGGAGCGGCTATGTGACGGCCGACGTGGCCATCAAGGTCCCCGTCCTCTTCCCCGGCTTCGTCGACTTCCCCGTCACCGTGCACGGCCACGCCGGAGCCGTCGAGGAGGCGAAGCACTGACATGCCGTACCGCCATCCGGGACGCGACCGGGGCCAGGTCGCCGTCGAGTACCTGGGGTTCATCCCCGTCCTGCTCGTCGTCGGCCTGGCCGGCTTCCAGATCGGCGCCGTCGCCTACGCCGCCGAGCAGGCCGGTACGGCGGCCAGGGCGGGGGCGCGGGCGGCGTCACTGGGGCAGTCGTACGGCCAGGCGTGCGCCGACGCCGTGAGCGGCGGTCTCACGGTGTCCTGCGCGGCCGCCCCGGGAGACGACTCGGTCACCGTCACCGCGACCGTCCACATCCCCACCATCGTCTGGGACCTCGGCTCCGCCACCAAGTCCGCCACCATGCCGCTCGACCACTGACCGAGGAGAAGCGACCCCATGAGTCTGCGGGCACGCATCAGCACCCCGGAGGAGCACGGCAGCCGGGGCGAGGACGGGCATCTGGTCGCCTCCTACCGGGCCAAGCTGCTGGAGGAGATCGACCTCGCCGAGATGAGCTCGCTCGCCGCCGCCGACCGCCGGGCCCGGCTGGAACGGGTGCTCGGGCACATCATCAGCCGCGAGGGCCCGGTCCTGTCGACGGTCGAGCGGTCCCAGCTGATCCGCCGGGTGGTGGACGAGGCGCTCGGCCTCGGCATCCTGGAGCCGCTGCTGGAGGACGCGTCCATCACCGAGATCATGGTCAACGGCCCGGACGCGATCTTCGTGGAGCGCGGCGGCCGGGTGGAGCAGCTCCCCCTCCGCTTCGTCTCCGCCGACCAGCTGATGCAGACCATCGAGCGGATCGTGTCGACGGTCAACCGCCGCGTCGACGAGTCCAACCCCATGGTCGACGCCCGCCTGCCCTCCGGCGAACGCGTCAACGTCATCATCCCGCCGCTGTCCCTGACCGGCCCCATCCTCACCATCCGCCGCTTCCCGCGCTCCTTCACCCTCCAGGAGCTGATCGCCTTCGGCTCGCTGGACGAGCACATGGTGTACCTGCTGGCGGGCCTGGTGCAGGCCAAGTTCAACATCATCGTCTCCGGCGCCACCGGCACCGGTAAGACCACCCTCCTGAACGCCCTGTCCGGCCTGATCCCCGCCCACGAACGCATCATCACCATCGAGGACTCCGCCGAACTCCAGCTCCAGCAGACCCACGTGGTCCGTCTGGAGTCACGCCCGCCGAACGTCGAGGGCAAGGGCCAGGTCACCATCCGCGACCTGGTCCGCAACTCCCTGCGCATGCGCCCCGACCGGATCGTGGTCGGCGAGGTCCGCGGCGGCGAGTCCCTCGACATGCTCCAGGCGATGTCCACGGGCCACGACGGCTCCCTGGCCACCGTGCACGCCAACAGCGCCGAAGACGCCCTGACCCGCCTGCAGACCCTCGCCTCCATGTCCGACGTCGAGGTCCCCTTCGTCGCCCTGCACGACCAGATCAACAGCGCCGTCGACGTCATCGTCCAGCTCACCCGGTTCGCCGACGGCGCCCGCCGCATCACCGAGATCGCCCTGCTCGACAGCCACGGCTCGGAGCCGTACCGGCTGGCGACCGCCGCCCGCTTCGAAGCACAGCCCATGACCCCCGACGGCCGCGTCCACGGCACCTTCCGCTACTTCCCCCTGCCCCGCCGCACCGCCGACCGCCTCTACATGGCGAGCCAGCCCCTCCCGCAGGCCTTCGGCGTAGCCCGCTCCGCCGACCAGCTAGCCACCCGAGAAGCCAGGTAGGACCCCCGACCATGGAACTCCACACCCTCGTCCGGCTCACCACCGGAGTGACGCTGCTGACCTGCGTCCTGGCGGTGGCCGGCGTCCACGCCTACGCCTCCGGCCGGGCCCGGCGCGCCGCCCTCGTGGACCGCCTCGCCCACACCGGCCCACCACCCGCGACCGGCCGCACCCGCCGCTTCCGCGACCTGGACCGGCGGCTGCGCCGCACCCGCCTCGGCCGCTGGCTGGAGCGGCGCCTGGCGGCGACCGGCCTGGACGTCACACCGGGGGAGTTCTTCGCCGCCGTGCTCGCGGCCGTGGCCGCTCTCTGGCTGATCGGCCAGGCCACCCTGGCCCCCTTCTTCGGCCCGCTCGCCGGACTCCTCGGCGTCGGGGCGGCGGTCCAGTTCCTCAACTGGCAGCGCCAGAAACGCATCGAACGCTTCATCAACCAGCTCCCCGAACTGGCCCGCATCCTGGCCAACGCCACCCAGGCCGGCCTCGCCCTGCGCACCGCGATCGGCATGGCGGCGGAGGAACTGGAGGCCCCGGCCGGCGAGGAACTCGCCAAGGTCGCCGACCAGCTCTCCATCGGCCACTCCCTGGAGGACGCGCTCGGCGAGCTGGCCGGCCGCCTCCCCTCCCGCGAACTGGTCGTCCTCGTCACGACACTGGTCCTGTCGAACAGGGCGGGCGGCCAGGTGGTGTCGGCACTGCGCAACCTCACCGAGACCCTGGAGGAGCGCAAGGAGACCCGGCGCGAGATCCGCACCCAGCTCTCCCAGGTGACCATGACGTCGTACGCCGTACCCGTCCTCGGGATCGGCGCGTTGTTCCTGATGAACGGCGTCAAGGACGGAGCGCTGGACCGCATGACCGGCTCCCCGGTCGGCCAGGCCTGCGTGATCATCGCGTTCGCCATGTACGCCGTCGGCTTCGTCCTCATCCGCCGCCTGAGCCGGATCGACGTCTGAGGAAGGTGACCCGATGGCATACCTGCTCGCCCTGCTGATGGGCGTCGGCGTCTGGGGCGTCTTCGCCGGCATCCGCATGTACCGCGCGGACGCCAAGCTCCCCGGTGACCTCGCCGTCGCCCTGGAGGTCGGCGCCACCCGCACCGGCGCGGTCGGCTCGGTCGTCGACCGCCTCGGCATGCGCTACGCCCCCGCCGTGCTGCGCCTGATGGGCCCGCGCCTGGTCGCCAGGTACCGCCGCAGGATCGACCTCGCGGGCAACCCCGGCGGCCTGACCATCGACCGCTACGCGGCCCGCCGCGCGGTCTACGGCGCCCTGGGAGCCGTCGGCTTCCTGGTCTTCCTCCTGCGCGGCCAGTGGTTCGTGGCCGTACTCCTCCTCCTGTTCGGCGCCTTCTGGACGGAGGTCGGCCTCTGGTCGGCGATCCGGGTCCGCAAGGACGTCATCGAACGCACCCTGCCCGACTTCCTGGACGTCCTCGCGGTCGTGGTCAGCGCGGGCCTCGGCTTCCGCCAGGCCCTGGACCGGGTCGCCTCCCGCTACGAGGGTCCCTGGGCCGACGAACTCCGCATCACCCTGCGCCAGATGGACCTCGGCATGAGCCGCCGCCAGGCCTTCGCGGAGCTGAGGCGGAGAAACGACTCCGAGCAGGTGGCGATGTTCGTCACGGCCCTGCAGCAGGGCGAGGAACTGGGCGCGCCGATCGTCGACACCCTTGTCTCCCTGGCGAAGGACATGCGCCGCACCGACGCCCAGAACGCCCGCCGCAAGGCCGCGCGCGCGGTGCCCAAGGCCACGCTGATGATCACCACGTTCATGGTCCCGGCGACGATGCTCCTGCTGGGCGCGGGCCTCCTCCTGGGCTCCGGCGTGAACTTCGGCTCGCTCACGGGGGAGTGAGGGACGGGGTGGCGGTGACGGGGCTCGCGGGGCGTGGGACGTGGAGGGGAGGGGTGCGTCTTGGGGGGTGGCTGCGGGGGAGGGCCGGAGGGGGCGTCGGGGGTGGGGCGGCTGGTGTCGAGGCGGGGAGGGACGAGTCGGGCGCCGGTGGGGTGGGGGGTGGTGTCGGGCCGGCGGACGGTAGGGGCTCGGCGGACGGCGCCGACCCGGAAGCCGCGCCCGCCCCGGCCGTCCTCCCCCCGGCCGAGCCGTCCGAGAAGCTCCAGATCAGCGCGCTCCAGGCGATGTGCCGCCAGGTCTTCGGCTTCCGCCTGGCGATGATCGTGGTGTCGGCCCCGGCGGCCCTCCTCAACGCGGCGCCCGGCCTGGGAGCCCGCCTGGTCGGCGCGGCCGTGGTCGTCACCTTCATGGTGTCCTACGTCCTCTTCCGCGACTGGGAACGCTTCGGCCCCCTCCTCCTGCGCCACCCCAGCCTGCTGGCCGCGGACACCGTCTTCGGCTCCTTCCTCCTCGTCTCGGCGGGCCCGGACACCACCCTCGCCTACGTCAGCGTCTGCACCCCCCTGCTGGCCGGTCTGGTCTACAGCTGGCGCGGCGCGGCCTGCTTCGCCTCGCTGCAGTCCCTGATCCTGCTCCTGGTCCAGGCCACCCTGAAGGCCGACCGGCACGCACCCGTCGCCGAGGCCCTGCTGCTGCCCGGCCTGTGCGTCATCGCCGGCGCCATGGGCTCGACCCTGCGCAACCTGATGCTCCGCTTCGGTGCCGCGACCCAGGCCCTGACGACGGTCCAGGCCCGCCTCGCGGCGGCGGAGGCGGTGAGCGCGGAACGCGCCCGCCTGGCCCGCGAGATGCACGACTCGGTGGCCAAGACCCTCTACGGCGTCGCCCTGGCGGCGGACGGCCTGGCGGCCACGGCCTCGACCGGGACCCCCGACCCGGCCCGCCTCAGAGAACAGGCGGAACTGGTCTCCCGCTCGGCCCGCAGGGCGGCGGCGGAGTCCCGGGAACTGCTGACGGACCTCCGCCGGAACGGACCGCAGACACCGGACCACGCCTCCCCGCTGTGGCAGGAACTGGAGCGGGAGGCCATGAACCTCACAAGCCGAACCGGCCTCCAGGTGACGTGCCACTGGGCTTGGGGGGAGGCGGACGGGTCCGGGAGGGAGACGAACGGGCGCGAGAGGGAGGCGAACGGGTCCGGGAGGGAGACGAACGGGCGCGAGAGGGAGGCGAACGGGGACTGGGGCGAGGCCGGAGGGACAGTGCCCGACGGGGCTCCGCCTGTCGGGGCCGTGTCCGAGGGGGCCGCGTCTGAGGGGGCCGTATCCGAAGAGGCCGTATCCGAGGGGGCCGCGTCCCACGGAGCTGCATCCGACGTCGCTGCATCCGACGGCGCCCCGCCCCTCGCACCCCCGCCCCTCGCACCCCCGCCCCTCGCACCCCCGCCCCTCGCACCCCCGCCCCTCGCACCCCCGCCCCTCGCACCCGCCTTGACCCGTCACATCCTCGCCATCGCCACGGAGGCACTGGAGAACGCCCACCGCCACGCGTCGGCGACCCGCGTGGACGTACGGGCGTCGGTCGACGGTCACCTGCTCCGCCTGACCATCCACGACGACGGCATCGGCCTCCCACCCGGCACCACCCTGGAAAGGCTCCGCGGGTCCGGTCACTTCGGCCTGCTCGGCATGGCCGAACGCGCCGCGCAGGCGGGGGCCCGTATCCGTATCGGAAGGGGTACGCACGAGCGCGGTACGGAGGTACGCCTGGACATCCCCCTCCCCGCCCGCCACCCGTCGCCCCCGTACACCGGAAGCTCCTGAGAGGAGGCACCATGCGGCCCTCACGCGCCCCAAGGCCGTCCCACCGCGAACTCGACGTCGAGAGCAAGCCGTTCCCACCCTCGGCGCCGGCCGCGCCCCCGTTGCGGCTCCTGGTCGCCGACGACAATCCCGTGGTCCGCGCCGGCCTGACGGCCCTGCTGTCGGGACGCCCGGACACCACGGTGGTGGCGGAGGCACGGGACGGCCGGGAGGCGTACGAGGCGGCGGTGCGGCACCGGCCCGACGTCATCCTCCTCGACGTCCGCATGCCGGGAGTCGACGGAATCTCGGCGTTGCCCCACCTGGTGGGGCTGGCCCCCGTCATGATGCTCACCTACAGCCATGAGACGGAGACCGTGCGGGAGGCGCTGCGGCTGGGGGCGGGGGGATACCTGGTGCACGGCGAGTTCACGACGGAGCAGTTGGTGCGGGCGGTGCGGGATGTCCGGGAGGGGAGACCGCATGTGACGCCGGGGGCGGCAAGGGCGTTGCTGGATGATCTCCGAAGGGATGCACCTGCACATGCTGCGACTCAACACCCGGTAATTTCGGCGGATTCACCCCCCTCTAATCTTTCGCATCTGCAACCATCTGTGGGACAGTCGTTCCGGTCGCGGTTCCGGCTGAGTACGAGGGAGGCGGAGATCATGGACCTCATCGCGTCCGGCATGACCAACCAGCAGATCGCCGCCGCCTGCTTCATCAGCGAGAAGACGGTCAAGAACCACATCAACCGCATCTTCGCCAAGCTCCACAGCACCACGAGGTCCCAGGCGACGGCGAAGTGGCTGGGGGTGGCTTGAAATGCGGCGGCCGGGGAGGAACCCGGGGAGGAAATGGGCCTGGGGTTGGGTCCTTGGGCCCTCTGGCGCGAGTCGGCCCGGGCTTTACGTTGCCGGAGTCCGCAGCGAAGCCGGAGGGGAGCGCCATGAGCGACTGGATGCTGAAGTTGATGGTTGCGATGCAGCGTCGCACCGACGACAGGGGGCAGACCGCCGTCGAGTACCTCGGGATCATCGCGGTGGTGGTGGCGATTGTGCTGGCGGTCACGGGTACCAGCATCGGATCGGCGATCCTCGACAAGATCATGTCGCAGATCAACAAGATCGTGTGAGGCGCCTTCGCCGTCACGGCGATGCCGGGCAGGCCTTCCCCATCTACATCACGGTGGTGGCGGGCCTGCTCTTTCTTGCGTTCGCCTATCTCGCGGTGGGCCAGGCCGCGGTGAACCGCGGTGGCGCTCAGACGGCGGCCGACGCAGCGGTGCTGGCGGCGGCCCAGAACGGGCGTGACCAACTGGCGGCCGCATGGGCCACCGACCTGCTCGACCCGGACAAGTGGCAGGACGTCTTCGAGGGCAAGGTGCCTCTGGACAACCCGTGCGGGCGCGCGGAGCAACTTGCAGCCCAGAACGACGCGACACTGCAAGACTGCAATTGGCAGCTCCTGCGGTACACGGTCGATGTCGAAACCAACAAGTCGGTCGGAGACTCCGTCGTCCCGGGTACGGAGGACATCCACTCCACGGCTTCTGCCGCGGCCGTCATCGAACCGCGCTGTACTTTCGACCTCCCAGGTGAGCCCGATGAGGACGAAAAGCTGCCCCAACTCACGTGCGACGGCAAGCCCTGGGAGCTGGATCCGGAAGACGGAGCGACCCTGCCCGCGCCCGAGGACCTCTTCGATGTTCACCTGGCCGACGGACAAGCTCACGATGATTGATGAAGGAAACGGAGCGATGATCATGCGGTTCACTGCGAAGGCCCGCAGGGGGATGGTCGCGCTGACCGTTGCTGCTGGGCTGGCCGTTGTCGTTTCCGGTTGCGGCGGCGGAGGGAACGACGACAAAAAGCCGGAGACCTCTGCGACAGCTTCCAGGACCGATGGCTCCCAGCCGACTGCCCAGGAGGGACAGTCGGAGGAGCCGTTGGCGGAACTCAAGGGGCAGGACGGCCTCCTGCTCCAAATCACCGCCGCCCAGCGGGACTCCGGCGGATTCATCACTGTGAATGGAAACCTGAAGAACGAGGGCGCGCAGTCGGTGGTCATTCCGTCCGCACTTCGTGGTGACGAGACAGAAATCGTCCAGCACGGGACGTCTCTGGGTGGCGCGACCCTTGTGGACGCCAAGGGCAAGAAGCGGTACTACGTGTTGCGGGACACGGACGGGCGGCCCCTCACCACTACCGGTCTGACCACGATCCAACCGGGACAAACCATTCCGGTGTTCATGCAATTCCCCTCGCCACCCACGAACACCACCGAGGTGATCCTCCAGCTGCCCACCTTTTCCAGCGCCGGCATCCAGATCTCCGGGTGAGGCCCCAGTGACCACCACACCCCGCCTCGCCCTCACCTCCGCCGCCCTGCTGCTCATCGCGTACCTGCCCGCCACCCCCGCGACGGCCGACGACACCGGCCCCAGCGAACCCCCCGGCACCGAACCCTCCGCCGCCGCCCCGGTGAAGGTCGACCCCACGGATCCGGACCTGAAGCTTCCGGAGGGCGCCACGCTGGCCGAGGCCAAGGTGCTGGACATCAAGTCGGTCGTGGAGGAACAGAGCGGGGACGAGCGACGTGAGGACACCAACGCCGATGTGACGTTCGCCCTCCAGGCGGAGGTGCTGTTCGGCAAGGACAGCGCGAAGATCAGCCCGGAGGCCACATCGCGCATCGCCGGTATCGCCGAGGAGATCAGGAAGCAGAACGCCACCCGGGTCCGCGTCTTCGGCTTCACCGACAACCTTGGCTCCTCCGCCCACGGCGACACCCTCTCCAAGCAGCGTGCCAACGCTGTACAGGCCGTGCTGGACCAGGACCTGAACAGCCCGACGATCACCTTCGACGTCCGCGGCTACGGCGAGCAGTACCCGATCGCCGACAACGCGACCGAGGAGGGCCGCCGGAAGAACCGACGCGTGGAGGTGACGTTCCCCCGCACCCAGCAGTGACCGCAAGCATCGGTCAGGGACGCTTTCCAGCCGACTGTGCTCCGTAGCAGCGTCAGGAGTCCGTGACGCCTCGACGCCTCGGCTATCGTGCCGGTGTTGTCCGTGTTACGGACAGAGACATCATGGACACTGTGCGCAAGCGTCGAGGTGCTGACTGCATGGGAGAGGGCGGAGTGACCGAGGGCGCGGGGGCCCTGTCGGCGACCGCCGCAGCCGTGGAAGCCGCGGGCACGGGAAACACCGTTCTCATCGGCGCGAGGGCCGCCCCTACGGCAGTCCGCACACGTCGGCGTCGCGCCGAACCCGCCGGCCGACAGCTGGCTGCGCCGAACGGGCCGGTGCCCGGGAGCCGGCGGCCGCACGGAAACAGCAACCACGGGGAGAGGCCCTGACATGGCGTGGGACGAGTGGGAGCAGCTCAAAACCGGTGCGAAGGAACGCGGCTCCACACGCATGCAGCTCAACCACCTCGCCGACCCGATCGACACGGGCAGCAGTACCTACGGCGACCTCAAGGTCAGCAACAGCGATCTCGTGGCCATCGGCAAAGAGGCCCACTCCCTCTACGACCAGCTGTGGAACAAGGCCCGGGTGGCGCAGTCGACGAGCGAGTCCGCGGCCGGTGATCTGGCGAAGCAGGGCTTCACCCTGGGCAAGGGGCTGAAACACGTCGCCCAGCGCTGGGACGACCAGCTCAGGTCGCTGCTGGACGCGTGCGCACAGATCTCCAACCACATGCACGTCACCAAGAAGATCCACTCCGGCGACGACGGCTACATCGGTCGGCAGATGAGCAGCATCGACGCCCTGGACGCCGGTTTCGACGACCGCGCGGGCGAGCCGGGCAGGAAGAACCCGGTCTACTACCCCGAGAAGAAGCACTGAGCGAGGCCGCCGAGTGAAGTTCTCAGACCTCTATCAAGCCAACTTCCAGCAGCTCGACGACGCGGTGCACGACTGGGGCCTGCTCGTCCGCAACCTGACGGACCTGCAGAAGCAGGCACGGGACGGACTGCACGACAAGGCGGTCAAGGCGGACTGGCACGGCGTCAACGCCTCCGTCTCCAAGGAGTTCATCGGCAAGACCGCCGGCGAGTTCGAGGACGCCACCAAGGAGGCGTCCTCCATCCACAAGATCCTTCAGGACACGCGGGACGAGCTGAAGCAGTACAAGGAGCAACTGCACCAGGTCATCGAGGACGGCCGCAAGAAGAACCTCACCGTGGTGCCGTCCGGCGACGGCGGCTTCACCGTCACCATGGCCGTCCATCCGGACCGCGCCGGACACGGGACCGAGGTCTCCGATCACAGCGTCGCGGACGAGGAGCACCTGCGCGACGAGGTGCAGAGGATCCTCGGCAACGCAGCCAGGAGCGACAGCACGGCCACCGACGTCCTCATGGCGCTCGTCGACGAGAGCACGTACGGCTTCTCCGGAGCCGTCTACCAGAACCGGGACGCGGCTGCGAGAGCCGTCCGGGAGGCCGACGAGCTGGCGGAACTGGCGCGGAAGGACCCGTCGAAGCTCACATCGGCCGACTTCGACAAGATCAACGCCGGTTTGAAGCAGTACCACGACGACCCTCTGTTCGCCGAGGAGTTCGCCGAGCGGCTCGGCGCCCGGGGGACGGAGAGGTTCTGGCTCGGCCTCAACGACAACCGCGAGGGCGCGCACCTGGCCTACGACCGCGGATACAAGTACGCCGAGCTGCAGAAGAACCTGAGCCTGACCCTGGCCACCGCGAGCCAGTCGGACAGCGCGGGCATGGAGGCGTGGAAACAGCAGGTCATCACCTCCGGCAACAAGGCCGTCGGTACCCACGGCGACGTGCTGGGCTTCCAGGTGATGAGCAACCTCATGCGCAACGGTGACTTCGACGACCGGTTCATGACCGATTACGGCCGCGCGCTGATGAAGACCGAGCGGTTCTATACGCACGACGGCGAGGACACGGCCTGGCAGGCGAACATCTGCCCCCGGCTCAACCACCAGGGATCCGACGGCGGCTGGGACCCGCTCAACGGGTACCTGAAGGGCCTGGCGAACAACCCCGCAGCCGCCACGGACTTCTTCAACGACGACTTCGTCCCGCAGGACGGCGACCACAAGAAGGCCGTCTCCAACTTCGACTACCTCTTCAAGCAGCGTCAGTGGCCCATGGACATCCACGACACCCACGATGTCCACAGCATCGCCGGCCAGAACTACCTCGCCCAGGCCCTGGAGGCGGCGACCACCGGCCACCCGGCGGGCGAGATCCCCACGGCCGACACCCCGGCACACACCAGTGCCCAGACCAAACTGTTCGAGGAGATCGTCTCCGCCACAGCGGACAAACAGGAACTCCTCACCGACCGCGGCTACATGTCCGACAGCATGGGCCAGATCGCCTCGGAATATCTGCCGGACATCAACCGGGCCAACAGCGACTTGCCGCACACGGACCTGCTCTATCCCATCGATGGTGCTGCGGCCGATCTCGATGGGCGGAACGTGAACAAGTTCCTGTTCGCCGTGGGGCAGAACCCCGAGGGGTACGCTGCCGTCGAAGTCGGCCAGAAGGCCTACATGTCGAATCTGCTGCAGCACCACTTGAACCCCGACCTGCCGGCCGACCACCGTTTCACCAGCGACCACAAACTCCTCGTTCAGACCGTCGCCGAGAGGAGCGGCGAGGTCTCCGGGATCCTCAGCCAGGCCCGCATGGAGGCCATCGGCAGCGTGGCGAAGGGAAAGGACGACTCCTTCGACCACGCTGTCGCCCAATATCAGAACCTGGCCTCTGGCGGCGTCGGTACGGTCGTCGGCGTAGGCACGTCATTCATCGGCTCCCCCGCGGCCGGCGCGGTTGTCGGCGGCGCGGCAGGCACCGCGACAGGCGCGGCCTTGCAGTGGCTGTTCCAGGATGTCCAGGGCAGCGCGGCGGATGATGCTCAGGACGACGAAGGAAAACTCTGGGACCGTGGCCTGCATGGGAACTCTGCGTACGCGCAAAAGGCGACGGAACAAGCCGTGAAGCGATACCACTTGAGTTCAGACCTAGTGACATACGCGGCAAATTCGGCCCATCAGGGCTATCAGAACTCGTGGGCTGTTGTTCACGGTCAGACGCCGGGCAGTGCCTCGGACATCCCGGGGTGAACGAAGGAGAGTCATTGAACGCCTTCTGCTTTCGATCGAGAAGCGTCTTCGGTGTCGCTGTCATCGCGGTCGCCGTGCTTCTGGTCGCTGTTTCCGGGTGCGGCAGCCCTAAGAAGCAGCGTGAGTACGCGGTTCCGCACTCATTGTGTGGCATTCCGGTCAACCATAATGAACTCGCGCCTTTCATGCCTGCTGGTAAAAAATTGACCATCCGGAAGAAGGTCCCCGACTCTCTGTCGTGGGTTTGCCAGGTTCGCATCGACTCTCGTGTAGCGGTGGAGATCAGGCAGATGTGGTTGACGAGCAGCAGCACCGCGTACTTCGTGGGGGGACAGGCGGACTCACGGCTCGACCGCGAAGCTGAGGGCGGAAGGTTTCTCTATTCCGGCTGGGAGGCATTCGGGAAGACGAGGCGGTGTACGCACAGAAAGCTCCCAGGAAGTCACATCTTCACCGCATTTCAGATGCGGTCGTCCGACCACCGGGACGCCGATGCGATGAGGCACCTCATCATCGGGTACACAAATGCCGTCGAAGACACGGCCATCTGCAAAGAAGGTAGATCCTTCGCCTGAAGGATCTAGACCTGCACTTCGGCCTCGATCTCGATTCGAACACCCGCATCCAGCCCCCACCCCGCCATCGCCCCCGCCCCCGCCTCCAGTACATGCCGTGCCCGCAGGCGGGGCAGGCCCAGGCGGCCCGGGGGCATGGTGTGGACGGCGATGACGGTGAGGTGGCGGTCCAGGTAGGCGACGTCGATCGGGATGCGCATGCCGAAGGTGTGCACCCCGCTCGCCGGCGACAGCAACAGCGCCCCCTCGACACAGTCCCGGCCCAGGAGACCCTTGGTCCGGGCCCGGTAGGAGGCGGCGATCTCCAGGGGAACCCGTGCGGCGGGCGTCGCCGCCCCGGAACCCGTCCGCACGATCAGGTGCCCACGGCCGTCCCGCCAGCGTCCCATGTCCTGCCCTCCCCTTCCCCCGGCCGCGAACTCGCCGTCCGCGTAAATGTGTTGTACTTCCCCGTTCTCCCCACTAGGAAGAGCACCATGACTGGACTCGGTGTCGTGTTCCGCCCCCAGCTTCCTCCCGAGCGGCTGCGGGACATCGCACGCCTCGCGGACTCGACGGGACTCGACGAGCTGTGGCTGTGGGAGGACTGCTTCCTGGAGGGCGGGGTGTCCACGGCCGCCGCCGCGCTGGCCTGGACCGAGCGGGTGCGGGTCGGGATCGGGCTGTTGCCCGTGCCGCTCAGGAATGTCGCCGTCACCGCCATGGAGGCCGCCTCGCTGGAGCGGATGTTCCCCGGCCGGGCCATCCTGACCGTGGGACACGGGGTGCAGGACTGGATGGGGCAGGTCGGCGCCCGCGCCGCGTCCCCGCTCGGCCTGCTCGGCGAGCATCTCGACGCCCTGCGGGCCCTGCTGCGCGGCGAGCGGCTCAGCGTACGCGGGCGGTACGTCCAGTTGGACGACGTAGCCCTCGACTGGCCCCCGCAGCGTCCGGTCGACATCCTCGCGGGCGGCACCGGACCCCGTACGCTCCGGCTCTCCGGCGAGAAGGCCGACGGCACCCTCCTCACCGCCGCCACCTCGGCGGACGGTGTACGGCGGGCCCGGGAGCTGGTGGCGGAGGGGCGGCGGGCGGCCGGACGCGGCGGCTCGCACCGGATCGTCGTCTACCTCCTGGCCGCCACGGGCACCGGCGCCGAGGACCGGCTGCGCGCCGAACTCCTCGCCGAGGGGCTGGAGTCCGGGGACGCGGGGGTCGCCGGGGACGCGGGCGCGGTGGCCGAGGCGGTACGGGGGCTGGCCGAGGCCGGTGCGGACACCGTCGTACTGCAGCCGACGGCGGACGAGCCCGACCCGGAGGGGTTCGTGCGCTTCGCCGCGGAGGAGGTCCGGCCGCTGCTGCCCTGACGGGGACGAGGGCGGGGTCGGGCTGGGCGTCGCCGCTGGTCAGGGGGCGTTGTCAGTGGCGGGTGTCACACTGCCCGGCATGACTGGGAAGAGCGACGCCGACATCCGCGAGGCCGTGTCCCTGCGGCCCGTCACCGACGACGACCTGGAGGCCTTTTTCGCCTACGAGCACGACCCCGAGGCCGTCAGGCGGTCGAGGTTCACGCCCCGGCCGCGCGAACGCTTCTTCCCGCACTGGCGGAACCGGGTGCTCGGCGACCCCGACTGTCTGGTGCGGACGGTCGCCGTCGGCGGGGAGGCCGCCGGGAGCGTCGTGTCCTGGACGCAGGACGGACGGCGGTTCGTCGGTTACTGGCTCGGGCGGCCGTACTGGGGCCGTGGCATCGGCACCCGCGCACTCGGCCTCTTCCTGCGGCTGGACCCGGTCCGCCCCCTGTACGCCGACCCCTTCTCCGGCAACACCGCCTCCGTACGGCTCCTGGAGAGACACGGCTTCGAGCGCTCCGGCACGGTCCGTCACGGCACGGACGAGCATGTGCTGCTGGTCCTCAGGGGAGCCGCCGGGGATGGTCGTGAGGAGCCGGGGGGAGAGAAGGAGAAGGGGTGACGGACGGACCGCGCCGGCAGGGCGCCCACGCGGACGCCGCCTTCCTCGAGCCATGAGGCTTCGCCCGCCCCTGGAGGTGCCATGCCCCGCCGGGCTGACCCGCCTCCCGCGGGGCACCCCGCGGCCCCCATACCCCCCTCGTCCCCACAGCACCTCCGCCCCAAGCACCCCCCTCGTCCCCACAGCACCCCCGCCCCACAGCACCCGCCCCCACAGCCCACCCCCGCCGGCGGTCCCTCGACCGTGGAAATCGGCAGGAAACGGCGGTCCTCCCCTGAGATCATGGCCGTATGACGCCGCACCGCTCGTTCGAAGACCTCCTGGCCGAGGGCGCCGACGTGCCGACCGACGGCTGGGACTTCTCGTGGTTCGAGGGCCGGGCCACCGAGGCGCGGCCGTCGTGGGGGTATGCGCGGTCGGCGGGGGAGCGGCTGGCCGGGGCCGAGGCCGTGCTGGACATCCAGACCGGCGGCGGGGAGGTGCTGGACTTCGCGCTGGGCCGGGCGGAGCCGGACCGGCCGCTGCTGGTCGCGGCGACGGAGGGATGGCCGCCGAACGTGGCCAAGGCCACGGCGCTGCTGCGGCCCCGCGGGGTCGTCGTGGTCGCCGCCCCCGACGACGCACCGTTGCCGTTCGCGGACGAGGCGTTCGACCTGGTGCTCAGCCGGCATCCGGTGCGCCCGCACTGGGAGGAGATCGCCAGGGTGCTGCGGCCCGGCGGGACGTACTTCGCCCAGCATGTGGGTCCCAGCAGCGTCTTCGAGCTGGTCGAGTACTTCCTCGGGCCGCAGCCGGAGGAGGTGCGCCGTGCCCGCGACCCCGAGGGCGAGCGGGCCGACGCCGAGGCGGCGGGTCTTGAGGTGGCCGGGCTGCGGGCGGAGCGGCTGCGGATGGAGTTCCACGACATCGCCGCGGTCGTCCACTTCCTGCGGAAGGTCGTCTGGATGGTCCCGGGCTTCACGGTCCAGGCGTACGAGCCGCAACTCCGGGCGCTGCACGAGCGGATCGAGAAAGAGGGGCCGTTCGTCGCGCACAGCGCCCGGCACCTCTTCGACGTACGCAAGCCGGCTCGTTGACGGCGTGCGCAACCGGTCCTCCGTCGGAAGTTCGACGGGAGTTCTCTCAGGGTTTCCACATTGTTATCAGCCCAGGTTTCACATGAGCCTCACCGGTCACGTAAGTTCAGACCAAGGTTATTCGCGTGAGCAAAGCTGCGCGGCCGGTACCGCGCAGTGGAGGGGGCTGCGCGGTGCCGTGGGGCCGGGTGATCTTCCTTCGGCCGGGAGAGCGGAATCGTCAAGTCCACCATTCGCTGACGCCGTAGCCCGTCGGAGGGACTCCGGGCAACTCGCCGATGCACCCCCAAGGTGGCCTAATCCCTGCGAATCTCAACGCATCGAGCGGATTTACCTCTGGTTCCGCTGTGAATAGGCCCGGAAACGCCGCTGAATCTCACGTTCCGCGACCAGCGGCGCGTTGCCGGATGATTCCGGAGAGTAGTTGTGGCGCGCCGATGCACCCACCATCCCTTACGAAGGGTTATGGTGGAAACCCCCCCTCGGGCCGGTCCGTCTCCCCCCCACGGACCGGCCCGTTTTTCGTCCGTCGGGAACCTCCGGGCCCCCCGGGCCCCGGAACCCCCCCGCCCCCGGTTCCCCCGCCCGGGACCCCCCGAACGGCCTCCCCCCGGGAACCGGTCGGCACCCGGCCCCGTCCCCCTCAGGGGCGGGCCGTGACCAACCCCCGATCAGCGGTAGGCTCAACGGCTCCGGCACCCCATACCCCGCGCCCACCCCCGCGCCCAACCCCCGGAGGGTCACGTGAACCTGCGCGACAAGCTGCGCGGCCTGCTCGTCAGGCTCTACGCACGCCGGGTGGAAGGCCACCTGGACCACGCTCAGGTGCCCAAGCACATCGGCGTCATCATGGACGGCAACCGCCGCTGGGCGAAGGCGTCCGGCTCCAGCACCGTCCACGGACACCGGGCCGGTGCCGAGAAGATCGAGGAGTTCCTCGGCTGGTGCAGCGAGACCGACGTCGAGGTCGTCACCCTGTGGCTGCTGTCCACCGACAACTTCGACCGGCCGCAGGAGGAACTCGTCCCCCTGCTCGGCATCATCGAGGACGTCGTCCGCACCCTCGCCGCGGACGGCCGCTGGCGCGTCCACCATGTCGGCACCATGGACCTGCTGCCCGCGCAGATGCAGACGGCGCTGAAGGAGGCCGAGGAGGCCACCGCCCACATCGACGGGATACTCGTCAACGTCGCCATCGGCTACGGCGGCCGGCAGGAGATCGCCGACGCCGTGCGCTCCATGCTGCACGACGCGCACGACAAGGGCGTGTCGATGGAGGAGCTCGCCGACTCCGTCGACATCGACATGATCGGCCGTCACCTGTACACCGGCGCCCAGCCCGACCCGGACCTGGTGATCCGCACCAGCGGCGAGCAGCGGCTGTCCGGATTCATGCTCTGGCAGACCGCTCACTCGGAGTACTACTTCTGCGAGGTCTTCTGGCCGGCGTTCCGGAAGGTCGACTTCCTGCGCGCCCTGCGCGACTACGCCGCACGTCACCGCCGCTACGGCGGCTGACCGCCCGCGCCGCCCCGTCCCGCCCCGTCGCCGCCCGGTGACGGGGCGTCGTCGTTCACCCGGATCACCGGGCGCGTAACGAGGAGTTCACCGGCGCGCTGTTGGCCACATTTGCATGGCAGCGCATGTTCGAGGGCATAGACCAAACAGGTCGACACCCGAACCACGGGCGTCGGATCTCAGCGGACGGCAGGGAGCCGTCCGCCCGGGAGGCCCTTTGCACCAGCCCGACCGTGCGGTCTCTGCACGGAAGCAGCCGCGGAGGGCCGGTTCACGGCCCGCCGTGCGCGAGGGCCAGACACCGGTCCAGCATCACTTCGTCGCTCCCCGACCTCATCCGAGGGGGTACGTTCTTCCGTGGTGACCAGCACAAAGCGCCACAAGCCCGACCGGCGCACGTATGTTCTCGACACCAGCGTCCTGCTGGCCGACCCGAACGCCCTGGCCCGCTTCGACGAGCACGAGGTCGTGCTCCCCATCGTGGTGGTCACGGAGCTGGAGGCCAAGCGGCACCACCCCGAGCTCGGCTACTTCGCCCGGCAGGCCCTGCGCCTGCTCGACGAGTACCGGGTGAGGCACGGCCGTCTCGACGCCCCCATCCCGATCGGGGACCTCGGCGGCACGATCCGTGTCGAGCTCAACCACTCGGACCCCAGCGTGCTGCCCACCGGCTACCGCCTGGGGGACAACGACTCCCGCATCCTCGCGGTGGCCCGCAACCTGCAGGCCGAGGGGTTCGACGTCACCGTCGTGTCGAAGGACCTGCCGCTCAGGATCAAGGCGTCCTCGGTCGGCCTCCTCGCCGAGGAGTACCGGGCCGAACTCGCCATCACGGAGAACTCCGGCTGGACCGGGATGACCGAACTCACCCTGCCGGGCGAGCAGGTGGACATCCTCTTCGAGGAAGGACACGTGTACGTCCCGGAGGCGGCCGGTCTCCCCGTGCACACCGGTCTGACCATCCAGTCCGAGCGCGGCAGGGCCCTCGGCCGGGTCACCGCCGAGGGCAACGTCCGGCTGGTGCGCGGCGACCGGGAGGCGTTCGGCATCAAGGGCCGCAGCGCCGAGCAGCGCATCGCGCTCGACCTGCTGCTCGACCCGGACATCGGCATCGTCTCGATGGGCGGCCGCGCCGGCACCGGAAAGTCGGCGCTGGCGCTGTGCGCGGGCCTGGAGGCGGTCCTGGAGCGCCGCCAGCACCAGAAGGTGATGGTCTTCCGGCCGCTGTACGCCGTCGGCGGGCAGGAGCTGGGCTATCTGCCGGGCACCGAGGCGGAGAAGATGAGCCCGTGGGCGCAGGCCGTCTTCGACACCCTCTCGGCGGTCACCAGCCGTGAGGTCATCGAGGAGGTCACCGCGCGCGGGATGCTGGAGGTGCTCCCGCTCACCCACATCCGCGGGCGCTCGCTGCACGACGCGTTCGTGATCGTGGACGAGGCCCAGTCGCTGGAGAAGAACGTCCTGCTGACCGTGCTGTCGCGGATCGGCGCCAACTCGCGGGTCGTTCTCACCCATGACGTGGCACAGCGGGACAATCTGCGCGTAGGCCGTTATGACGGAGTCGTCGCCGTCGTGGAGAAACTGAAGGGACATCCCCTCTTCGCCCACGTCACGCTGACTCGGTCCGAGAGGTCCCAGATTGCCGCGCTTGTGACCGAAATGCTGGAGGACGGCCACATCTGACCTCTCCTGCCCGGCAGTTGGCGCCGTCCGGCAAAAGGCCAAGAGCCTAGCCGGGCGGCGCCTTCGTGCGTGGGGCTTTCCTGAAATCCCCGGGGCCAAACGGGATGTGAGCTTTCACACGCAACACAGAATTGCCACGCGGCGTCCGGTTACGGCAGAGTCTCACTCCTGTCAGGCCCCGCATACGACACACCTGTACCCCCAGCGGTACAGCACCACCCAAGCACCGCCAACTCCATAGAGTTCGTCGTATGCCGCCCGAGCACCACGCGGCGCTCCCTTCGGGGGAGTTGCCCACCGGGCCCGCGCCTCCCGTGACCCCGCAGTTGGGAGGCCAGTGTCAGGGGCACGATTGCGTCCGCCAGGGTCACCGAAGCGGGCGATGCTGGAAGGAAACCGTGTGAGCCGGATTTCGGTCCGGGGATTCGCAGTGGCCTCGGCCACCGCGGTCACCGCTGTCGGAAGCGTCGTCGGCGTTGCCTCGGGCAGCACCGCGCAGACCAACGACGCCGAGGCTACGGCAGCCGACACCACGCTCCTCGCGGACATACCCGCGGGTCAGCAGGCGCAGGTGCAGGCCGCTTCCCTGACGCAGCAGGCCGACGCCCAGGCCATCGCCGCGGACGTGAGCGCCAAGAAGGACGCCGAGGAAGCCGCCCGCAAGGCAGCCGCCGAGACGGCGATCGCCAAGAAGGAGGCCGCCGAGAAGGCAGCCGCCAAGGCCGCCAAGGAGGCCAAGGAGCGCGCCGAGGCGAAGACCGCGGCCAGCCGTGGCACCGACGTCCGCGACTCCTCCAGCTTCCCGACCCAGAGCAGCTACACGGTGGCGCAGATCCAGGCGATGGCGCGTCAGATGGTGGCCGGCGGGCAGTACCAGTGCTTCAGCAACATCGTGGACCACGAGTCCAGCTGGAACTACCGCGCGGTGAACGCCTCCTCCGGTGCCTACGGTCTCTTCCAGGCCCTGCCCGGCTCCAAGATGGCCTCCGCCGGCGCCGACTGGCAGACCAACCCGGCCACGCAGATCAAGTGGGGCCTCAACTACATGAACAGCCGCTACGGCAGCCCGTGCCAGGCCTGGTCCTTCTGGCAGGCCAACCACTGGTACTAGGCGCCGCGCCGGATCCGGTCGGCCCCTCTCCACCTCGCGCAGCCCCTCCCCGTCCTCAGGGGAGGGGCTTTCGCCCTGTACGGTCGTATCCGGACGACTCCCGGGGGGAGTGGTGGCGAGCACCCGGGGACGCGGGGGAAGAGGACGGATCATGTCGCGAGTGCCAGGGTGGCTCGGCCGGCTGGGAGCCGGTCTCACCGAGATGAGCGAGCGCCTGGACGAGCGCCGCGCCGAGGTGGAGAAGGAGCAGGGCGACTCCGCGGAGCCCGCCGGCGCCGAACCCGCCGGTCCGCCCGCCGACGCGGCCCCGCCCGTCCGCCGGTCCGCGGCGCCGCGCGGCCCCCGCCCCGACCCGGCCGAGGCCGTGCCCTGGGGCGTCCGGGTCGCCGCCGAGGCCGGCTGGCGGCTGCTGGTGCTGGCCGGCACCGTCTGGGTGCTGATGCGGGTCATCAGCGCCGTCCAGCTGGTGGTGTTCGCCTTCGTCATCGCCCTGCTGGTCACCGCGCTGCTCCAGCCGACGGTCGCCCGGCTCACCCGGCGCGGGGTGCCGCGCGGACCGGCCACCGCGCTCACCGCCATCAGCGGCTTCGTCGTCATCGGCCTGATGGGCTGGTTCGTGACCTGGCAGGTCATGGAGAACATCGACACGCTCTCCACCCAGATCCAGTCCGGCATCGACGACCTGCGCAACTGGCTGCTGAAGAGCCCGTTCCACGTCACCGACAAGCAGATCAACCAGATCGCCAAGAACCTCCGCGAGGCGATCGGCGCCAACGCCGACCAGATAACGTCCGCGGGCCTGGAGGGAGTCCAGGTCATCGTGGAGGCGCTCACCGGCATCCTGCTGGTGTTCTTCTCCACGCTGTTCCTGCTCTACGACGGCAAGCGGATCTGGGAGTGGTTCCTGAAGCTGGTGCCGTCCGCGGCCCGCCCGGGCGTGGCCGGGGCCGGCCCGCGCGCGTGGAGCACGCTGACCGCCTACGTCCGCGGCACGGTCCTGGTCGCCCTCATCGACGCCATCTTCATCGGCATCGGCATCTACTTCCTGGACGTGCCGATGGCCGTCCCGCTGGCCGTCTTCATCTTCCTGTTCTCGTTCATCCCGCTGGTCGGCGCGGTCGCCTCCGGGGCGCTGGCGGTGATCGTGGCCCTGGTGACGCAGGGTGTGTTCACCGCGGTCATGACCCTGGTCGTGGTCCTCGCGGTCCAGCAGATCGAGGGGCACGTCCTGCAGCCGTTCATCCTCGGCCGCGCGGTCCGCGTCCACCCGCTCGCGGTCGTGCTGACCGTGGCCGCCGGCGGCATGGTGGCCGGCATCGGCGGCGCGGTGGTGGCCGTACCGCTGGTGGCGGTGACGAACACGGTGGTGGGCTATCTGCGGCAGTACTCGCAGGAGGTCCACGGGCAGGCGTCCGCAGAGGCCGCCGGGGAGGCCGTGGCGGAGGAGTCGGAGGAGCACGCGGAGGACCCCGCCCACCAGGGGTGAGCGGGGTCCTCGTCGTACGGCTTGTCCAGCTCGTCGTACGGCTTACTCGGCCAGCACGGCCTCGGCGTCCAGGGTGACGCCGACGGCCTGCACCACGGAGGCGATCTTGAAGGCCTCCTGGACGGTCTCGCGCTCCACGCCGGCCTTGCGCAGCACCTGCTCGTGCGAGTCCAGGCACATGCCACAGCCGTTGATCGCGGAGACCGCGAACGACCACAGCTCGAAGTCGACCTTCTCCACGCCCGGGTTGCCGATGACGTTCATCCGCAGGCCCGCGCGCAGGGTGCCGTACTCGTGGTCGGACAGCAGGTGCCGGGTGCGGTAGAAGACGTTGTTCATCGCCATGATGGCGGCGGCCGACTTGGCGGCCTGGTACGCCTCCGGCGAGAGGTTCGCCTTCGCCTCCGGCTCCAGCTCACGCAGCACGATCGGGGAGCGGGAGGCGATGGCGGTCGCCAGCACCGTGCCCCACAGCTGCTGCGCCGGCAGCTCCGAGTTGCCGATGACCGAGCCCAGGTTGAGCTTCAGGTCCTTGGCGTAGTCCGGGATACGGGACTTCAGGGAGTCGAGCGACACGGGTCACTCACCAGCCAGCAGCGCGACCGGGTCGAGGGTCTGCTCGCCCTTGGTCCAGTTGCAGGGGCACAGCTCGTCGGTCTGCAGGGCGTCGAGGACCCGCAGGACCTCCTTGGGGTTGCGGCCCACGGAACCGGCGGTGACCATCGTGAACTGGATCTCGTGGTTCGGGTCCACGATGAAGACGGCGCGCTGGGCGTAGCCGTCCTCGCCCTCGATGCCGAGGTCGCGCATCAGCTCGTGCTTCGGGTCCGCCATCATCGGGAACGGCAGGTCGGTCAGGTCCGGGTGGTCCTTGCGCCAGGCGTGGTGCACGAACTCGGAGTCACCGGAGAAGCCGAGGATCTGGGCGTCGCGGTCGGCGAACTCGTCGTTCAGCTTCCCGAACGCGGCGATCTCGGTCGGGCACACGAACGTGAAGTCCTTGGGCCAGGCGAAGACCACGAGCCACTTGCCCTCGTAGGACTTGTGGTTGAGCTGCTCGAACTCCTTGCCCTTCTCCAGCGAGACGCAGGCGGTCAGGTCGAACTCGGGGAACTTGTCACCGACAGTGAGCACAGGCTCTCCTTGCAGCGAAGAAAGACCCCTTTTGGGGATCTTTCCCATGGGTTGGACTTTCTCGATGTTGGCACAGGGTGCATTGATTAGGGAAATAGCTACACTCGGTCGTGTTGATCGGAGGGAGCTATCAGTGACCATGAGTAACGGCAAGCGGAAGCAGCCGAGCCTGTCGCAGCTGCGCGCCTTCGCCGCCGTGGCCGAGCACCTGCACTTCCGCGACGCGGCGGCGGCCATCGGGATGAGCCAGCCCGCCCTGTCCGGCGCGGTCTCGGCGCTGGAGGAGACCCTCGGCGTGACCCTCCTCGAGCGTACGACCCGCAAGGTGCTGCTCTCGCCCGCGGGGGAGCGGCTGGCCGTACGCGCCAAGGCGGTGCTGGACGCGGTCGGGGCGCTGCTGGAGGAGGCCGAGGCGGTCCGGGCGCCCTTCACGGGCGTCCTGCGCCTCGGTGTGATCCCCACCGTCGCGCCGTACCTGCTGCCGGCCGTCCTGCGGCTCGTCCACGAGCGCTACCCGCACCTCGACCTCCAGGTGCACGAGGAACAGACCGCCAGCCTGATCGACGGGCTGAACTCCGGCCGGCTCGACCTGCTGCTGCTGGCCGTGCCGCTCGGCGTCCCCGGGGTGGTCGAACTCCCCCTCTTCGACGAGGACTTCGTGCTCGTCACCCCGCTCGACCACTGGCTCGGCGGCCGGGAGGGCATCCCGCGCGAGGCGCTGAAGGAGCTGAACCTGCTGCTCCTGGACGAGGGCCACTGCCTGCGCGACCAGGCCCTGGACATCTGCCGGGAGGCCGGCCGCGAGGACGCGCCGGTCACCACGACCGCGGCCGGCCTGTCGACCCTGGTCCAGCTGGTGGCCGGCGGCCTCGGCTGCACACTGCTGCCGCGTACCGCGTTGAAGCTGGAGACCGCCCGCAGCAGCCAGCTGCTCACCGGCTACTTCGCCGACCCGGCCCCCAGTCGCCGGGTCGCCTTCGCGATGCGCGCGGGGGCGGCGCGGGCCGCGGAGTACGAGGAGCTGGCGGGGGCCCTGCGGGAGGCGCTACGGCTGCTGCCCGTACGGGTGCTGGACGCCTGAGCGCACCCCCCCCGCGGGCGCGGGGAGCGGTGCGGCCGGCCGCGGCGGCGCCGCGCCCGGCCGCCGACGCCGGTCACTCCGTCCGCAGCCCCTCCGGCCGCATCAGCCGCACCAGCGGCGGCAGACTCAGCAGCGTCACCACGAGGACCACCGCCGCGCCGGCGCCGGTCAGTGCGACGACGCTCATCCAGTCGACGCTCACCGCGGTGTCCGTCATCTTCAGCAGGACCGCCCCGAGGGTCAGGCCCACCGTCGAGGCGAGCAGCAGCCCCAGCGCGATCGGTACCGCCGTCTGCCACAGCACCGACAGGCCCAGCGTGCGGCGCCGGGTGCCGAAGGCGAGCAGGGACGACAGCAGCTTGCGCCGCTCGCGCAGCTGCTCCAGCTGGGAGACCAGCAGGCTCGCCCCGATCAGCGCCAGCACGCAGACCGCGCCGATGAACAGGCCGGTGCGCAGGGAGGTGTACCGGTTGGACTGTTCGGTGGCCGCCCAGGTCCAGGGGAAGGAGAGGGGGTCGACGCGGGCGGCGGTGGTGCGCACGTACTCCTCGGCGTCCGGCACCGACGCGTCCAGGCGCAGGAAGACCGAGCCGTGCAGCGTGGAGGCGGCCCCCGCGGGCAGGGCGGAGGGGGTGACCAGGAGGCCGGTCGGGTCGCTCTGCAACGAGTCCTTGCGCGCGGGGACCGCGCGGACCGTGGCCGGCAGGGTCCAGCGGATCTCCCGGCCGTGCACCTCGCCCTCGGTCGGGTCGATCCACAACCGCGAGCCCGGCCGCATGAAGGGCCGGATCGTGGCCATGTAACCGGGGTCGTAGCCCGGGGTGTCCACGGCGAAGACGTCGCCGTCGTGGCAGCTGGGCAGGTGGGCGATCTCCCGGAGCGAGGCGCAGTCGCCGACGGTGAAGCCGAGCGTGCTCTCCGGGTCCCGGCGCGTGCCGCCGACCTGCCCGGTGGACAGCGTCACCGACGTCCGTACGCCCGTGGTCCGGGCCAGCTCCGTGCGGGCGGTGTCCAGCGGGGCGTGGTCGGAGAGATTGATCTCCATCTGGGCCCGGCCGGGGTCCTTCCCGGTCTCCTTGGTGTACTGGCTCTCCACGCCCGCGAACAGCATCTGCAGCGCGATCGCACCGGCCACCGCCACCGCGATGCCGTTGACCATGCGGGCGGCCGTTCCGCTGCTCAGCTGCAACCGGCGTACGGCCAGCTGCCAGGAGACCGAGCCGCCGCCGAGCCGGCCGACGACCGCTTCCACGAGCCACGGCAGCAGCGCGGTCACGCCGACGAGCAGCAGCAGCACACCGCCGACCACCAGGTACTCGTTGAAGTCGCCGCCGCCGCGGCCCTGGCCCGTCATCGGGTACAGCATCCCCAGGCCCGCCAGCGGCAGCAGCAGGCGCCACCACAGGCGCCGCCGGGCCTGCTTGGCCGTGCGCACCACACCGAGCGGCTCGACCACCACCCCGCGCATGGCGAGCAGCGTCACCAGCACGGCGGACGCCGGAACCGCCACCGCGACCAGCGCGGCCAGCGCCGGGGAGGGGTCCAGGTAGCTCGGGAAGAAGCTCTCGCCCATGACCTCGGCGGAGCCCGCCACCTGGCGTCCGATCAGGAAGAACACCGTACCGACGGCCAGTCCGAGCAACGCCCCGGCCAGCGCCTCGCCGGCCGCGATCCGCCGGGTCATCCGGCTGTCGGAACCGACCAGCCGCAGCGCGGCCAGCCGGCGGTCGCGCCGCTCCCCGCCGAACCGCACGGCCGCGGCGATGAACACGGCGACCGGCATCAGCAGCACCACGAAGACGACCAGCGTCATCATGATGAGCACCGGGTCGGTCTTCTCCGGCGTCGGATCGGGATTGCCGAACGCCTTCAGCCGGTCGACCCGCGTGCCGCCGGCGTGCGGCACGAGACCCTCGCCGCCCGCGTAGTAGGCGAGTTCGTGCGAGCCGATCAGCCCGCTGTCAGCGATGCTGCCGACGATCCGGTACGGGATCCGCTCGCGCAGCAGCTTCGCCCCGTCCGAGTCCAGCAGCCTCTTCAACGCGGGCGAGACCACCATCTCGCCCTTCGCCGGGAAGCGGCCGACGCCGGGCGGCAGCGGGGCCTTCGCACCCTCCGGTTCCAGCAGCCGGCCGCGGATGTCCTTGTCGTGCCACGACGTGTCGGTGACCCCGACCAGCACGGTGTCGTCCGCCTTGGCGACGGTGTAGGCGGCCGAGTAGTCCTGGCGTGCGTCCTCCACCCGGTGCCGGGCGGTCAGGATGTTCGGCAGCGCCGTCGTCAGCAGCAGCAGCGCCACGCCCAGGCCGACGCCGACCGCCGTGAGCACCATCCGGACCCAGCCCTCGCGCCCGCCGGTGAAGGCGAACCGGATGCCCAGGCCCAGGTCCCTGCTCCACTGCCGGACGTTCATACGGCCCGCTCCATGTCGCGGGACCTGCCGTCGCGTACGACGATCTCCCGGTCGGAGTAGGCGGCCACCCGGGCCTCGTGGGTGACGAGGACGACGGCGGCGTTGGCGGAGCGGGCCGCGTCGGTCAGCAGCTCCATCACGCGTTCGCCGTTGAGGGAGTCGAGCGCGCCGGTCGGCTCGTCGGCGAACACCACGCGGGGCTCGGTGACCAGCGCCCGCGCCACGGCGACCCGCTGGCCCTGGCCGCCGGAGACCTCGCCGGGCCGCTTGCCCCTGAGGTCGTCCACCTCCAGCCGCTCCATCCAGGCCAGCGCGGCCCGCTCGGCCTCCTTGCGGGGGCGGCCGTTCAGCCGGAGCGGCAGCGCCACGTTCTCCACGCAGGTCAGCTCCGGGACCAGCTGGCCGAACTGGAAGACGAAACCGAACTCGCTGCGGCGCAGCGCGCTGCGCTCGGCGTCGCTCATGCCGGCCAGTTCCCGGCCGGCGTAGGTGATGGAGCCGGAGTCGGGCGGCACGATGCCGGCGAGGCAGTGCAGCAGCGTCGACTTGCCGGAGCCGGAGGGGCCCATCACGGCGACGACCTCGCCGGGGTGGATGGAGAACTCGGCGCCGTCGAGCGCGACCGTGGGGCCGTAGGACTTGCGCAGGTTCTCGGCGGCGAGCAGGGAGCCGGGGGGAGGGGTCATCGGGCCACCGCCTCACGGAGCTTGTCGAGGCGCGCGGCGGTCAGCTCCAGCCAGCGCAGGTCCGCCTCCAGGTGGAACAGGGCGTGGTCGCAGATCAGCTGGTCCGCGAGGTCGCCCTTGCGCTTGCGGTCGGTCAGGATCCGCATGCTGCGCAGGTGTTCGGCGCGCTGCGTGTCGAGGATGTCGGACGCGTCGCGGTGGGTGAGGAGCGCGAGGACGACCTTGGTGTACAGGGTCGACTGGAGGTACTCCTCCGGCTTCTCCGGGGTGGCGAGCCAGCGCTCGACGTCGGTGACGCCGGCGTCGGTGATCGCGTACCGCTTGCGCTCGGGGCCGCCGCCCGCCTCGATGCCGTCGACTTCCACGAGGCCGTGCTTCAGCAGCCGGGACATCGTGGAGTAGACCTGGCCGTAGTGCAGCGGCCGGTCGTGACCGAACTTCTCGTCGAAGGCCCGCTTGAGGTCGTAGCCGTGGCGCGGGCCGGACTCCAGGAGCCCTAGGAGGGTGTGACCGATGGACATGGCAGCACTCTACACACGGTGTATACGCACGATGTATACGCGGAGTGTGCAGGGGATGGCTGCCGGTACGGCCCCGCAGGTGGGGGCCGATTGTCACGGTTCTGACACGGGCGGCGCGGGTGGTCCGGGCGGCCGGCCCCGGCGTGGCAGCGGTCCCGTGTCCTTCGGCAGGCGGCCCGCCTCCGCCAGCGCCCTGCGCAGCAGGAACTCGATCTGCGCGTTGGCGGAGCGCAGCTCGTCCCCGGCCCAGCGGGCCAGCGCCTCGTACACCGCCGGGTCCAGCCGCAGCAGCACCTGCTTGCGCTGCTGCGGCCGGCGCTTCGGTGTCTCCGAAGAGTCGGTCACTGGTAGAGGGTCCCGGTGTTGAGGACCGGCTGCGGGGCGCGGTCCCCGCACAGCACCACCATCAGGTTCGACACCATCGCCGCCTTCCGTTCCTCGTCCAGGTCCACGATGTCCGCCTCCGCGATCCGGGCCAGCGCCGCCTCGACCATCCCCACGGCACCGTCCACGATCTGGCGCCGGGCCGCGACGACCGCCCCCGCCTGCTGCCGCTGGAGCATCGCCGAGGCGATCTCGGGAGCGTACGCGAGGTGCGTGAAGCGCGACTCCACGATCTGTACACCGGCCGCCTCGACCCGCACCTGGAGTTCCCTGGCCAGCTTCTCGGTGATTTCCTCGGCGTTGCCGCGCAGCGACAGGCCGTCCTCCTCGTGGGCGTCGTAGGGGTACTCGATCGCGATGTGCCGTACGGCCGTCTCGGTCTGCGTGGCGACGAACTCGGCGAAGTCGTCCACCTCGAAGGTGGCCTGCGCGGTGTCCCGGACCTTCCAGACGACGACCGCGGCCAGCTCGATCGGGTTGCCGTAGGCGTCGTTGACCTTCAGGACGGCGGTCTCGTGGTTGCGCACCCGGGTGGAGACCCTGGTCCGGGAGGTGAAGGGGTTCACCCAGCGCAGGCCGTCCTGCCGGATCGTGCCCCGGTAGCGGCCGAAGAGCTGCACGACCCGGGCCTCGCCGGGCGCGACCGTGTTCAGGCCGCGCAGGGAGACCAGGGACGCGAGCAGGACGACGACACCGGCGGCGACGAGCCCGCCCTCGGCGCCGGGCGAGTGGGGCGCCCCGGAGGCCGCGAACAGCGCGATCGAGGCGCCGAGCCCGATGAGGCCGAGCAGCAGGGCGAGTCCGCCGCCGATGCTGTGGGCGGTGAACTCCCGCACGCGCGGAGCGGGCATCTCGGGTATCTCGGACATGGGTGATCCCCCCGTTCTCGTGGCGCCCGGGCGGGCGCGTGGTCAGAGCATAGCTCGGTCCTAGCTAAGTGATATCACTTTATGCCGTCGAGCAACCTTGGGCCAGTGGCAGCCGTCGGTTCCGGTGGGGTGGGTGCTGATTGTCACGTCCGTAAAAGAACGGATCGGGCGCCCTTTGTCATATAGAGGGGTGTTAGCTTTCGGAGCTGACCCCGAGACGGAAGCGAGCGTAGGGACCGATGGGACGAGCGGAAGAGAGACGAGCGCGACAGCGCGGTGGCCGCCGCGCGGCGCCCAAGCGCCGCCGCCCCGCGCCCACGGCGGGCGGCGGGTCCGCGCCCACGGCCGGCGGCAAGTCCGCACCCGCGGCGGGCGGCAAGCCCGCCAAGAGCCTCATACGCCGGATGTTCACGTGGAAGAAGATCCTCGGGACCTTCTTCGGGGTGTGCCTGCTCGGCATCCTGGGCTTCATCGGCCTGTACCTCTACGTGGACGTCCCCGAGGGCAACGCCGCCGCCCAGCAGCAGAGCAACGTCTACAAGTTCAGCGACGGAACGATTCTGGCCCGCAAGGGCGAGGTCAACCGCGAGATCGTCGACCTGTCCAAGGTCCCCCGCAAGGTCCAGCTGACCTTCGTCGCCGCCGAGAACAAGAGCTTCTACCACGACTCCGGCGTCGACTTCCGCGGCACCGCCCGCGGTCTGCTCAACACGCTGTCCGGCAAGGGCAAGCAGGGCGGCTCCACGATCACCCAGCAGTACGTCAAGAACTTCTACCTCAACCAGGACCAGACCGTCACGCGCAAGCTGAAGGAGCTGGTCATCTCGCTGAAGGTGGACCGCGAGAAGTCCAAGGACGACATCCTCGCCGGCTACATCAACACCAGCTACTACGGCCGCAACGCCTACGGCATCCAGGCCGCCGCCCAGGCCTACTACCACGTCGACGCGGAGGACCTCGACGTCGCGCAGGGCGCCTACCTGGCCGCGCTGCTCCAGGCCCCCAGCCAGTACGACTGGGCGGTGGCGACCAAGACCGGCAAGCATCTGGTCACCCAGCGCTGGAACTACGTCCTGGACAACATGGTCGAGGAAGGCTGGCTCTCCAAGTCCAAGCGGGACGAACTGCACTTCCCCTACCCCAAGGAGCCCAAGGGCGCCCCCGGCCTCGGCGGGCAGAAGGGCTACCTGGTCGAACTCGCCAACCAGCAGCTGGAGCAGCGGCTCATGGCGCAGGAGGGCCTGACCCCGTCCCAGGCGGAGAACGCCGTGGTCGACAAGGGCTGGACCATCACCCTCAACGTCGACCGGAAGAAGCAGGCCGCGCTGGAGAAGGCCGTCAAGGCCCAGCTGACCAGCAAGCTCGACGCGAAGAAGCGCAAGGTCGACGGCGACATCCAGGCCGGCGCCGTCTCCGTCGACCCCAGGACGGGCAAGGTCGTCGCGCTGTACGGCGGCCAGGACTACTACCGGCACTACTTCGACAACGCCACCCGCCGGGACTACCAGCCCGCCTCCACCTTCAAGCCGGTGATCCTCGCCGCCGCGCTGGAGCAGAACGCCACCACGCAGGACGGCAAGCCCATCACGGCGAGCACCCTCTACGACGGCACCAGCCGCCGCCCGGTCGTGGACCACGGCGCCAAGGTCGGCTTCGCCCCGCCGAACGAGGACGACGCCGACTACGACGACATCACCGTCCAGGAGGCCATGAACAAGTCCGTCAACTCCGTCTTCGCGCAGATGGGCGTGGACGTCGGGATGGGCAAGGTCATGAGCACGGCGAACAAGCTCGGCATGGACACCAAGGGCATGCAGGCGGTGCCCGCCCAGACCCTCGGCTCCATGGGCGCCAGCCCCCTGGAGATGGCCGGGATCTACGCCACCTTCGCCAACCACGGCTACAAGGTCACCCCGACGATCCTGAAGTCGGCCGAGAACAAGGGCCGTTCGGTGGACGTACCGAACCCGGTCGGCGGCTCGGTGATCAGCCGCACCGCCGCCGACACGGTCACCTCGGTGCTCACCGGCGTGGTGGACGACGGTACGGCCAGTGACTCCGTGGCGCGGAACCCGCTGCGCGGCGGCCAGCAGGTGGCGGGCAAGACCGGTACCTCCGACGAGAACAAGTCGGCCTGGTTCACCGGCTACACCCCCACCCTGGTCACCTCCGTCGGCCTGTTCGGCGAGGACCCGAAGACCAAGGCCCATGTGTCCATGAAGGGCGCGACCGGCCTCCTGAGGCCGCCCGGCCGGATCAACGGCGGCGGCTACCCGGCGAAGATCTGGGCCGCGTACACCTTCGGCGTCACCCACAGGGCCGAGTTCGACCTGAACACCACGCAGGGCGCGGCGGTCGAGCCGACCGAGACGCCGACGTTCACGCACACCCCGACCCAGACGCCGTCGCAGACGCCGAGCAGCGCGCCGCCCACGTCGCAGTCGCCGTCCGAGACGCCCTCGCAGACCCCGTCGCAGACGCCGTCGCAGACCCCGTCCCAGACGCCGTCCCACACGCCCACCACCGGGCCGCCGACGGAGCCCACCACGGAGGGCCCGCTCGACCCCGACGGTGGCCTCACCCCGTAGGCGCGCACACGTGAAGGGCGCCCGGAGCCGGTGCTCCGGGCGCCCTTCACGCGTCACCAGGGGGAGTCAGCCCCGGTTCAGCTCGAACCACACCACCTTGCCGGTGCTCAGCCGGGTCGCGCCCCAGCGCCGGGCCAGCTTGTTGACCAGGTACAGGCCGCGCCCGCCCTCGTCCGTGGCCCGCGCCTGCCGCAGGCGCGGCAGCTGCGGCACGTCGTCGCCGACCTCGCAGCGCAGCACGTCGGTCCGCAGCAGCCGCAGCGTCACCGGCCGGGACGCGTACCGTACGGCGTTCGTCACGACCTCGCTGACCAGCAGCTCGACCGAGTCCGTCAGCTCCTCCAGGTCCCAGCGGGCGAGCGCCTGACGGGCCATCCGGCGGGCCTGGCCGGGGGCGGAGTCCTCCGGTTCCAGCGACCAGTAGGCGACGTCGCTCGGCGCGATCCCGTCGAACCGGGCGGCGAGCAGCGCGATGTCGTCGTCCCGGTCGCCCGGGCCGAGCATGTCCAGCACCTCGTCGCACAGCGCTTCCAGCGGCGGCGGATGGTCCGGGCCGGTCAGCTGGGCGGTCGCCGCCAGCTTCTCCCGCAGCTGCTCTATGCCGGTCCACACGTCCCGCAGCCGGGACTCCACGAGGCCGTCGGTGTACAGCAGCAGGGTGCCCCCGGCGGGCGCGTCCAGCTCGACCGCCTCGAAGTCGACCCCGCCGACGCCGATCGGCGCGCCCGGCGGCACCCGCAGCACCTCGGCCCGGCCGCCCAGGTGCAGCAGCACGGGCGGCGGATGGCCGGCGTTGGCGATCGTGATGCGGTGCGTCACCGGGTCGTAGACGGCGTACAGGCAGGTCGCCATGCGGTCCGTGCCGAGGCGCTGGGCCTGTTCGTCCAGGTGGTGCAGGACCTCCTGCGGCGGCAGGTCGAGGCCGGCCAGCGTCTGGGCCGTGGTCCGCAGCTGGCCCATGATGGCCGCCGAGGTCATCGAGTGGCCCATCACATCGCCGACGACCAGCGCGACCCGGCTGCCGGGCAGCGGGATCGCGTCGTACCAGTCGCCGCCGACCCGCGCGGTCTCCGCCGCCGGCAGGTAGCGGGAGGCCAGCCGGACGCCGGTCGGGCGGGGCAGGGTCTCGGGCAGCATGGTGCGCTGCAGCTCGTCGGCGATGTACGCCTCCCGGCCGTACAGCACCGCCTTGTCGATGCCGAGCGCGCTGTGCGTGGCCAGCTGCGCGGCGACCAGCAGGTCGTCCCCGTCGAACGCGAGCCGGTCCGGGCGGCGCAGGAACAGGGCCGCGCCGATCACCCGGCGCCGCCCGCGCAGCGGCGCCAGGATCGCCCGCTGCCCGCCCGGTACGACCGTCTCACCGCCCTCGCCGAGCAGCTCCGGCAGCGCGGCCCGGGCGGCGGGCGCGTCGGCGAACACCGGCCGCACCCCGCGCAGCACCTCGTTCAGCGCGCCGCCCGGCCGCACCTCGCACAGCTCGGTGGTGAGCGACGACAGGTCCGCCAGCACGGACGTCTCCGGTTCCGGTTCGAACGCCGGCGGCAGCAGGACGCCGTCGGTGTCCCGCTCCTGGGGTATCCGGTCGGTGCGGCGCAGCCGCAGCACCACCGGCCCGCTCGGCCGCTCGTCGCCGACCGGCAGCGGCTCGCGCAGATAGACCAGGATCGCGTCGGAGAACGTCGGCACGGTGGCCCGGCACAGCCCCATCACGATCTCGTCCAGGTCGAGCCCGCGGGCGATCCGCCGGGTGGCCGCGCCCACGAACCTCAGCCGGTCCCCGTCGCGCCGCATGGGCATCGGCCGTCCGGGCGGCAGTCCCCGCCCGGTACGGCGCTCCTGACCGCCCGGGGTCCGCTCCTGGTCGGCGCCGGGCTGGGCCGGGATGGCCTCCGGCGCGGGGCGCGGGCGGTGGGCGCCGGGTTCGGTGGCGGCGGGCTGGGAGTGCTCGGGGCCGTTGACGGGTAGCTCCTTCCCGTTGCCGTCCGTTCCCTTGCCGCAGGGTGTGGCCGTGCCGGGGCCGGAGAGCGGTCCGTCGGCCCGGGCCTGCGCGGGTAAGGCGGAGGTGCCGAGCTGCTGCGCGGCCTGTTTCTGGGTACGAAGGAGCGCCCCGCGGGCCTCCGCGGGGTCCACGCCCGACTGCGGGCGTTCGAAGGAGGTGGGCTGCTCCGTCACGCGTGTCGCATCCATCCGTCCGGGGCTGAGCGCCGGGTACGCCGGGCGCGCAGTTGGTCCCGCCGACATGCCGATACCCGCAATACGTGCCCCGGGAACGGAATTCCCGTGGGGTCGGCCTTCGTGGTCGTGCCCTGGTACCCCTCGTTCACGTCCTGCCGCCCCTCGGTGACGATCGGTCAAGCCCGGCGAGTGATCCGGAAGTTGCCTTGGTGTGCCCTTGCGGAGGACGATCCTACGTTTCTTGCCCTGGGGCGCATCAAGGGTCTCACGAGGACATGTGCGCGGGGGTGCGGTCCCAGTCCTCGGGGAGAGAAGGTACCGTCCAGGACGGGTCCGGTCGCCAGTGCGGCCAGCCGTCCGCGAACGGGGTGCCCCACGCCCGGATCACCTCCACCGCCTCCCGGCCGGCCGCCCGCACCCGCTCGGCGGTCGCCGCGTCCATCAGCCCGTCCCGCTGGGCCTGTGCGAACTCGTCCTCGTCCCGCCAGTGCCAACTGCGGTCCGGGTGTACCGAGATGTCCAGGAAGTGGTCCTCGGAGTCCACCCCGCCCGCCCAACGGGCCAGCGGCTGCTCCAGGTTGACGTACCAGTTCTTGAACCGCCAGCCCGGATCCCAGAACAGCCACACCGACCAGGGCCGGCCGGGCTGGGCCACCTTCAGCACACCGGTGCCGAACCAGCGGTCCCGCTGGACCGTACGCGGCTTGGTGTAACGGGACTCCAGCGGCTCCAGGTGCACGGGCGTGCCGTCGGCCAGCACCGGCTTCACGCACTCGGTGCCGGGGGCGAGCCACACCGCCAGCAGCTCCGCGTCGTCGCGTACGACGGTGACGGGCCGGGCGATGTGGAAGTGCTCGCCGCCGTTCTCCCGGTAGCGCCACAGGATCTGCGTCCCCGGGGTCCAGTACGCCGCAGGTCCCGCCGTCACTCGTGTCATCGCTCCGTCGTCCGTCATGCACAGATATTAGGTGCCGCGGGCATACGACGCTGCGGTGCACGTCACGGTGGTCCGGCGGTGGCCGGAAAGGTTCGCCGCCGGTTACGGGCGCGTCATCCGCAGGACATCCAGCGCCTCGTCGAGCTGCTCCAGCGTCAGGTCGCCGCGCTCCACGTAGCCGCTCTCCAGGACGACTTCGCGGATCGTCCTCCGCTCGGCGAGGGACTTCTTGGCGACCTTCGCGGCCTCCTCGTATCCGATGTACTTGTTCAGCGGGGTCACCACGGACGGGGACGACTCGGCGTACTCGCGGGTGCGTTCGCGGTCCGCGGTGATGCCGTCGATCGTCCGGTCGGCCAGCAGCCGCGACACGGCCGCGAGCAACCGCACCGACTCCAGCACGTTCTTGGCGATGACCGGGAGCATGACGTTCAGTTCGAAGTTGCCCGCGGCACCGGCGGTGGTGATGGTGGCGTCGTTGCCGATGACCTGGGCGGCGACCATCAGCACGGCCTCCGGGACCACCGGGTTGACCTTGCCCGGCATGATCGAGGAGCCGGGCTGCAGGTCGGGCAGCCGGATCTCGGCGAGGCCGGTGCGCGGCCCGGAGGACATCCAGCGCAGATCGTTGGCGATCTTCGTCAGGCCGACCGCGATGGTCCGCAGCTGCCCGCTGGTCTCCACGATGCCGTCCCGGGCGCCCTGCGCCTCGAAGTGGTCGCGGGCCTCGGTGAGCGGCAGCCCGGTGGTCCGGGCGACCTCGGCGATGACGGCGGCGGAGAACCCGGGCGGTGTGTTGATGCCGGTGCCCACCGCGGTGCCGCCCAGCGGCAGCTCGGCCAGGCGCGGGAGGGAGGCCCTCAGCCGCTCGACGCCGTACCGCACCTGGGCCGCGTACCCGCCGAACTCCTGCCCCAGCGTCACCGGGGTGGCGTCCATCAGATGGGTCCGCCCCGACTTCACCACGTCCGCGAACTCCTCGGACTTGCGCTCCAGGGAGGCGGCGAGGTGCTCCAGGGCCGGGATCAGGTCGTGGGTGACGGCTCCGGTGGCCGCGATGTGGATCGAGGACGGGAAGACGTCGTTGGACGACTGCGAGGCGTTGACGTGGTCGTTGGGATGCACGTCCCGGCCCAGCCGCTCGGTGGCGAGGGTGGCGATGACCTCGTTGGTGTTCATGTTGGACGAGGTGCCGGAGCCCGTCTGGAACACGTCCACCGGGAAGTGCTCGTCCCACTTCCCCTCGGCGACCTCACCGGCCGCCTCCTGGATCGCCTCCGCCGTGTCCTTGTCCAGCACGCCCAGCTCGGCGTTGACCTTCGCCGCCGCGGCCTTGATCCGGGCCAGTGCCTCGATGTGGGCCCGCTCGATGCGCTGCCCGGAGACCGGGAAGTTCTCCACCGCGCGCTGCGTCTGCGCCCGCCACTTGGCGTGGGCCGGGACCCGGACCTCGCCCATCGAGTCGTGTTCGATGCGGTATTCGCTCATGCCGGGTACAGCGATCTGTGCGCCGGGGATGTTCCGGACGCCGGGCCGTACGGGTGGGGGCGGGGCCGTGAGGGCGGGGGCGGAGCCGTACCGGGTGCGGATCGGTGCGGATCGGAGCCGTAGGGGTGCGGGGGCCGGCCGCCCGGCTGCTGCAACGGCATGACCGCGTCACCGGGTCGGGGGAGTGCGCCTCCGGCCGCCGCGCCGGACGTCCGGGATCAGGGTGACCATCACCTCAAGGTGACTTGGCGACTCCCGGCCGTCACCACAGCTGGCAGGAGGACAACCGGTGAACCCCACTCTCAGGCGACTGCTCGGTGTCACCGCGGCCGCGGCCACGGGCGCCGCGGCCCTGCTCGGCACCGGCGTCGGCGCGGCCGACGCCGCCGGCCGCGCACACCACGCGTACTGCGACCGCTCCGTACGGCCCGTGTGGACCGGCGGCGACCCCAGCCGCAACATGACCGCCCACGGCTGCGACCTGCCGGACGACGGGCGCCGCTGGTACACCGTCGAGGTCGACGACCTCGTGGAGCCCCACTACCGGACGGACTACCTGGACGGAGGGGTCGAGCGGACCGAGACCACGCACGACAGGACCATCAGGTGCATGGGCTACATCTCCCACGGCGACACCGTGGACTGGTTCGGCTGCGTGCCCCACTGACACGTCCCGGCCGCCCTGCGGGGCGGGGTCCGCGGGACGGACCCCGCCCCGGGCGGTCAGGCCAGCCCGGGACCGCGCACCGGGATGCTCGTGAACGTCGGCTGCGGAGCCGGGTCCTGGAAGAAGTCGTTGCCCTTGTCGTCCACCACGATGAACGCCGGGAAGTCCTCGACCTCGATCTTCCAGACCGCCTCCATGCCCAGCTCCTCGTACTCCAGGACCTCCACCTTCTTGATGCAGTCCTGGGCGAGCCGGGCGGCCGGACCGCCGATGGAGCCGAGGTAGAAACCGCCGTGGGCGTTGCACGCGTCGGTGACCTGCTTGCTGCGGTTGCCCTTGGCGAGCATCACCTTGGAGCCGCCCGCGGCCTGGAACTGCTCCACGTAGGAGTCCATGCGGCCGGCCGTGGTCGGGCCGAAGGAACCGGAGGCGTACCCCTCGGGGGTCTTCGCGGGACCGGCGTAGTACACCGGGTGGTCCTTCAGGTACTGCGGCATCTCCTCGCCCGCGTCCAGCCGCTCCTTGATCTTGGCGTGCGCGATGTCACGGGCCACGACCAGCGGGCCGGTCAGCGACAGCCGCGTCTTGACCGGGTACTTGGTCAGCTCGGCGAGGATCGTGTCCATCGGCTGGTTGAGGTCGATCCTCACCACGTCGGACGCCTCGTCGAGGCCCGCGGCGGAGCCGCCGTCCAGCTCGGCGTCGGTGGTGTCCGGCAGGAAGCGCGCCGGGTCGGTCTCCAGCTGCTCCAGGAAGACGCCCTCGGCGGTGATCTTCGCGACGGCCTGCCGGTCGGCCGAGCAGGAGACGGCGATGGCGACGGGGCAGGACGCGCCGTGCCGCGGCAGCCGGATCACGCGGACGTCGTGGCAGAAGTACTTGCCGCCGAACTGCGCGCCGATGCCGATCTTCTGGGTCAGCTCGAAGACCTTCTCCTCCAGCTCCTTGTCCCGGAAGCCGTGGCCGAGCGGCGAACCCTCGGTCGGGGCGTTGTCCAGGTAGTGCGCGGAGGCGTACTTCGCGGTCTTCAGCGCGTACTCGGCGCTGGTGCCGCCGACGACGATCGCCAGGTGGTACGGCGGGCAGGCGGCCGTGCCGAGCGAGCGGATCTTCTCCTCCAGGAACTTCATCATGGAGGCCTCGTTCAGGACGGCCTTGGTCTCCTGGTACAGGAAGGACTTGTTGGCGCTGCCGCCGCCCTTCGCCATGAACAGGAACTTGTAGGCGCCGCCGTCGGTGGCGTACAGCTCGATCTGCGCGGGCAGGTTCGAGCCGGTGTTCTTCTCCTCCCACATGGTGAGGGGAGCCATCTGCGAGTAGCGCAGGTTCAGCCTGGTGTAGGCGTCGTAGATGCCGTGGGACAGGTGCTTCTCGTCCTCGCCGGCCGTGAGCACGTTCTGGCCGCGCTTGCCCATGACGATCGCCGTGCCGGTGTCCTGGCACATCGGCAGTACGCCCGCGGCCGCGATGTTGGCGTTCTTCAGCAGGTCCAGCGCGACGAACTTGTCGTTGGCCGACGCCTCGGGGTCGTCGATGATGCGGCGCAGCTGGGCGAGGTGGGCCGGGCGCAGGTAGTGCTGGATGTCGTGGACGGCCTCCTCGGCCAGCTTGCGCAGCGCCTCCGGCTCGACCTTGAGGAACGTCCGTCCGTCGGGCCCCTCGACCGTGGAGACGCCCTCGGAGGTCACCAGCCGGTACGGGGTGGTGTCCTCGCCCTGGGGGAGCAGATCGGTGTACGCGAACTCAGGCATCTCAGCCCATTCCTCACTCTGACGGACGGCGGCCCGCCGACGCTGGCGGGCCCGTCCAGCCTAGAACCTGCCGCCGACGGCGAACCTGTGAGGTAAGGCTCAGTCGGGGGTGTCGCGATCTATCGTGTGTGGGTACGCTGCCGACGTGGACCTTCACAAGCAGAGCGCACCCCCGCCGCCGGCCGAACTGCGCGCCTCCGACGCCGACCGCGACCGGATCGCCGACATCCTCCGCGAGGCCCTCGCCGAGGGCCGGCTGACCGCCGAGGAGCACGCCGAGCGCGTGGCCGGGGCACTGGCCGCCAAGACGGTGGGGGAGCTGGAGGTCCTCATCCGCGACCTGCCCGCCGCCCACCAGCGCCCCGCCGGCCCCGCCTACACACCCGTCCCGCCCCGCCCCACCCCGGGCGCGGTCCCGGCGGAGGCGGACGCCAGCGTGGTGGCGGTGTTCAGCAGCGCCATGCGCCGGGGCCGCTGGCGGGCCGGGCGCCGGCTGCACGCGTACGCGGTCTTCGGCAGTGTCGAGATCGACCTCAGTGAGGCGATCTTCGAGTACCAGCAGGTGGTCATCAAGGCGGTCTCCGTCTTCGGCGACGTCCAGATCCGCGTGCCGGAGAACATCTCGCTGCGCGGCACCGGCGGCGGGGTGCTCGGCAGCTTCGAGGTGAGCCCGCTGGACTCGGTCGACTCCGACGCGCCGGTGGTCTACGTCGACGGCTGGGCCGTCCTCGGCAATGTGGAGGCGCGGCCCAAGCGGGGCAGGCGCGTGGCGGACATCCTGGACCGGGTCCAGGACAAGGTCGACCGCAAGCTCCGCAGACACCTGGGTCACTGACGGTCCCGACGGCGGCCGGGGGCGTGAACGGGCCGCCGCGCGCCCGCCGGTGGGAACTCTGTGCATAGGCCCGCGCACAGCGGGTAGGCCTTGCTGCATCGTCTCTCGCTCGCGAAGCCGTCGTCAGGAGTAGACCGTGCTGCAACCGCCGCATTCGTCCCTGCAGGTCGCTGCCGTTCCGGCCCAGCGGGTGCCAGCGCGAGACAGGGACCAAGACGCCCCCTGGCACACCGAGGCGGTGTGCCGGCGCGACGAGGCCGGCCTGTTCTTCGCCCCGTCGAAGGAACCGACCGCCGCCCGGCTGTCCCGCGAGGAGGCGGCCAAGCGCGTCTGCTCCCGCTGCCCGGTCATGGTCGAGTGCCGCGAACACGCCCTGCTGCAGCCCGAGCCCTACGGCGTCTGGGGCGGCCTCACCGCGGCCGAGCGCCGGGTGGTCCTGGCGAGGCGCCGCCGCAGGGACCTGGAGCTGAAGAAGGCGGCACGCGCGGCGGCGGACCGCATGGCGGGCTAGCGGACGGAAAAGGGAAGCGGGGACTGCGCGGCCCTCACCGGCGACCGCACTCGCCGGCGGGCGCGCAGCCCCCTCCCGTGGGTGTTACTTGGCCCGGTCGAAGTCGATCGCGCTGTAGGCCCGCAGCTTGCTGAGCCGGTGCTCGGAGAAGATCTTCCGCACCGTCCCCGACTTCGACCGCATCACGATCGACTCGGTCAGCGCGGTCTCGGACCGGTACCGGACACCCCGCAGCAGCTCACCGTCGGTGATGCCGGTCGCGACGAAGAACACGTTCTCCCCGGAGACCAGGTCGTCGGTCGTGAGCACGCGGTCCAGGTCGTGCCCCGCGTCGATGGCCCGCTGCCGCTCCGCGTCGTCCTTGGGCCACAGCTTGCCCTGGATGGTCCCGCCCAGGCACTTCACGGCGCAGGCCGAGATGATGCCCTCCGGCGTACCGCCGATGCCGAGCAGCAGGTCGACGCCGGTGCCCTCGCGCAGCGCGTACACCGAGCCGGCCACGTCGCCGTCGGAGATCAGCTTGATGCGCGCGCCGGCCTCCCGGACCTCCCGGATCAGGCCCTCGTGCCGCGGCCGGTCCAGGATGACGACGGTGACGTCCTCCGGCGAGGACCGCTTGGCCTTGGCGATCCGGCGGATGTTCACCGCCACCGGCGCGTTGATGTCGACGAAGTCCGCCGCCTCGGGGCCGGTGACCAGCTTGTCCATGTAGAACACGGCGGACGGGTCGAACATCGCGCCGCGCTCGGCGGCGGCGAGGACGGCGATCGCGTTCGGCATGCCCTTGGCCGTCAGGGTGGTGCCGTCGATCGGGTCGACGGCGATGTCCACCTCCGGACCGGTGCCGTCGCCCACGTGCTCCCCGTTGAAGAGCATCGGGGCCTCGTCCTTCTCGCCCTCGCCGATGACGACCACGCCGTTCATCGACACGGTGGAGACGAGGGTCCGCATGGCGCGCACCGCGGCACCGTCGGCGCCGTTCTTGTCACCGCGCCCCACCCAGCGGCCCGCGGCCATCGCGGCGGCTTCGGTCACCCGGACGAGCTCCAGGGCGAGGTTGCGGTCGGGAGCTTCGGAGGGAACGTCGAGCTCGGACGGCAGATGATGATTTTCGGTCATCGGAGCGCACCTTTCTGATACGACGACGGCCGGATGAGGGTATTGAACCCTGACTCTATCGTCGGACAGACAAAATGAGCAGGGGACCCCACGGATGAGCGCATGGGGCACCTGCGACGATAGGGGGCGTGGCAGGTTCGAACGGCAAGCAGAAGACGGCCCGGGACATGGTGATCTCCCTGGTCCTGATCGGTATCGCGGCGTTGGTCGTCTACTTCCTCGCCATCCCGCACGACGATCACTCTCCCGACCTCAAGCGGGTCGACTACCGGGTCGAACTGCTCACGGCCCGCCGGGCGGCGAGCTACCCGGTGGCGGCGCCGGAGGGCCTGCCGAGTACCTGGAAGGCGACCTCCGTACGCTTCCAGGGCGAGAACTCCGATCGCTGGCACCTCGGCTTCCAGACCCCGGGTGGCCAGTACGTGCAGGTCGAGCAGTCCACGCAGAAGCCCTCCGACTTCATCGACCAGGCCAGTCAGGGCGGCTCGGCGACGAAGCGGACCGAGACGATCGACGGCCGCACCTGGACCCGCTACACCGGCGGCCGGTACGACGCCCTGGTCCTCGACGGCACGCCCGGCTCCACCACGGTGGTCGCCGGCACCGGCTCCTTCGAGGAGCTGAGGACGATGGCGGCGGCGCTGAGGATGAAGTGAGCCGTGAGGTGGGCCGTACCACCTCCGCTTACGCGAAGAGGCCCCCGGCGGTGCCGGGGGCCTCTTCGCGTACGCGGGCTGCTCAGACGGTCGTGACGACGTCCTCGTAGGCCAGGCGCGGGGAGCGCGGGTACCAGGCGTCCGGGCCCGGCTTGCCGATGTTGACGACCATCAGCGGGGTGTGGTCGTCGTCCAGGAACTCCTTGCGGACGCCCTCGAAGTCGAAGCCGGTCATCGGGCCGGCGGCGAGACCGGCGGCGCGGACGCCGACGATGAAGTAGGCGGCCTGGAGCGCGGCGTTCAGCGTGGCGGAGCCCTCACGGGCCGGGCGCTCGGCGAAGAAGACGTCCTTGGCCTGCGGGAAGGCCGGGAACAGGTTCGGCAGCTCCTCGTGGAACTCGTTGTCCGCGGAGAGGATCGCGACGAGCGGGGCGGCGGCGGTCTTCGCCTGGTTGCCCTCGGCCATGTGCTGCACCAGGCGCTCGCGGGCCTCGGGGGAGCGGACCAGCGTGATGCGCAGCGGGGTCTGGTTGAAGGCGGTGGGGCCGTACTTGACCAGGTCGTAGATCGCCTGGACCTGCTCCTCGGTCACCGGCTCGTCGGTGAAGGTGTTCGCGGTACGGGCCTCGCGGAACAGCAGGTCCTGGGCGGCGGGGTCAAGAACGAGAGACATGTGACTTCCTCGGATGCGCGTCCGGCCCGGAGCCCCGGACCGGCTGACGGCACGACCCTACGACAGGTGAGGTTTAACCTTCAACTAAAGCGGGGGTGTGGTGACCCGCCTCACAGCCCACGTGCTCCGCTCAGTCCTCGGCCTGCTCCGTCTCCTCCTCCTCGGCCAGCGCCGCGTCCAGCCGGGCCCGGGCCCCCTCCAGCCAGCGCCGGCACACCTTGGCCAGCTCCTCGCCGCGCTCCCACAGCGCCAGGGACTCCTCCAGCGTCGTGCCGCCCGCCTCCAGCCGCCGTACGACCTCGATCAGCTCGTCCCGCGCCTGCTCGTACGAGAGCGCCTCGTCCACCTTGCTCGTCATTCGCTCACCTTCACTGTGAATTCACCCTCGGCGACGCGGGCCCGCAGCGCCTCGCCCGCCGTCACCTCGTCCGGACCGCGCACCACGTGCCCGTCGGCCCGCTGCAGCACCGCGTAACCGCGCTGGAGCGTCGCCGCGGGGGAGAGGGCCACCACGCGCGCGTGCGTGTGCGTCAGCTCCGACTCCGCGCGGTCCAGCAGATGCCCCACGGTCCGCCGGCCGCGGTCGAGCAGCGCGGCCACGTGGTCGGCGCGCTCGTCGACCATCCGGTGCGGATCCTCGACGGACGGCCGCGCCAGCGCGTGCGCCAGCCCGCGCTGCTCGCGCTCCAGGAACGCCGCCGTGCAGCGCCGCGCCCGGTCCCGCAGCATCCGCACCCGCTCCAGCTCCTCGCCGACGTCCGGCACGACCTTCTTCGCCGCGTCCGTCGGCGTGGAGGCGCGCAGGTCGGCGACGTGATCCAGCAGCGGGTTGTCCGGCTCGTGCCCGATCGCGGACACCACGGGCGTACGGCACTCCGCCACGGCCCGCACCAGCTGCTCGTCGGAGAACGGCAGCAGGTCCTCCACGCTGCCGCCGCCGCGCGCGACGATGATCACGTCCACCTCGTCGATCGCGTCGAGCTCCTTGACCGCCTGCACGACCTGGGGAACGGCGTGCACGCCCTGCACGGGGACGTTGCGCACCTCGAAGCGGACGGCGGGCCAGCGGTGCCGGGCGTTCTCCAGCACGTCCCGCTCCGCGGCGGAGGCCCGGCCGCACACCAGCCCGATCAGCTGCGGCAGGAACGGCAGCGGTTTCTTCCGCTCCGGCGCGAACAGGCCCTCGGCCGCGAGCGTCTTCTTCAGCTGCTCCAGCCGGGCCAGCAGCTCGCCGACGCCGACCGGCCTTATCTCGGCGGCCCGCAGGGAGAGCTGGCCCCGCGGCGCGTACCACTCCGGCTTCGCCAGGACGACCACGCGGGCGCCCTCGCCGACGACGTCCGCGACCGCGTCGAAGACCTGGCGGTAGCAGGTCACGCTGACGGAGATGTCGTACGACGGGTCGCGCAGCGTCAGGAACACGACGCCGGCGCCCGGCCGGCGCGACAGCTGCGTGATCTGCCCCTCGACCCACACCGCGCCGAGCCGGTCGATCCACCCCCCGATCAGCCGCGACACCTCGCCGACGGGCAGGGGGGACTCCGGGGACGTGTTCACAGCCATGCGGCGAGCCTAACGGCCGCCACCGACAGCGGGGCCGCGCGCCGTGGGAAGGGCGATGCGTCGTCGGGCGCGGGCGCCCGGCGGGCCGCTCGCGCGGTTCCCCCCGCCCCTTTGGGCCCGCGCCTACCGAGGGGCCTCCCGGCGCCCCCGCTGACCCGCCGGCACCAGCAACCCGGCCGCCAGCCAAGCCGCCCCCACCGCCTGCGCCGCCCCGGACGCCTCCACGATGACCGTCACCGTGACCACCGCCCCCGCCACCGGCACCAGCACATGCCGCCACCAGCTCAGCTCCCCCCGCCGCCGCACGAAATACCCCACCACGCTCGCGTGCAGCAGCGTGAACGCGGACAGCGCCCCGATGTCGACCACCGAGACGAGCCGGTCCAGACCGTCGTCCCGCCGTGCCGCCCACCCCGCGGCGACCAGCGTGACTCCCGGAAGCCGAGGCCGCGTCGCAGCCCGTCGCGCGCGCCGGTCGTGGAAGCTGTCGTTCCGGTGTCGGACATACGCCTCAGTCTTCCCCGCGGCGGCGCGCGGAAGCGATCCCGGCGCCGCCGAACGCACCCTTACGATGGGACGCATGACCGCTTCCTCTGGCCGCCGTGTCCTGCTCGCCGCCCCCCGTGGCTACTGCGCCGGTGTGGACCGCGCCGTGATCGCCGTCGAGAAGGCCCTGGAGCAGTACGGGGCCCCGATCTACGTCCGGCACGAGATCGTCCACAACAAGTACGTCGTGCAGACCCTGGAGAAGAAGGGCGCGATCTTCGTCGAGCGCACGGAGGAGGTGCCGCCCGGCAACATCGTCATGTTCTCGGCGCACGGCGTCGCCCCCGCGGTGCACGAGGAGGCCCGGCAGGGCCGGCTCGCCACCATCGACGCCACCTGCCCCCTGGTCACCAAGGTCCACAAGGAAGCCGTCCGGTACGCCAATGAGGACTACGACATCCTCCTGATCGGTCACGAGGGCCACGAGGAGGTCATCGGCACCTCCGGCGAGGCGCCCGACCACATCCAGCTGGTCGACGGCCCCGGGGACGTCGAGAAGGTCGAGGTCCGCGACCCGTCCAAGGTCGTCTGGCTCTCCCAGACCACCCTCTCCGTGGACGAGACCATGGAGACCGTCGACGCCCTGAAGACGAAGTTCCCCGGGCTCGTCTCCCCGCCCAGCGACGACATCTGCTACGCCACGCAGAACCGGCAGCTCGCCGTGAAGCAGATGGGCGCCGAGGCCGAACTGGTCATCGTCGTCGGCTCGCGCAACTCCTCCAACTCCAAGCGGCTGGTCGAGGTCGCCAAGCTCGCCGGCGCCCGCGAGGCCTACCTGGTGGACTTCGCCAGCGAGATCGACGAGGCCTGGCTGGAGGGCGTGAGCACCGTCGGCGTCACCTCCGGGGCCTCCGTGCCGGAGGTGCTGGTCGAGGAGGTCCTCGGGTGGCTCTCCGAGCGCGGCTACGCGGACGTGGAGCTGGTCAAGGCCGCCGAGGAATCCATCACCTTCTCGCTGCCCAAGGAACTCCGCCGTGACCTGCGCGAGGAGGCGGCGACCCTGGTCGCCGAGCGCGGCGGAAGCGGTACGCCCGGGGCATGACCGTCCGTGGTCCGTCGTAACGTGGAGCCATGCAGATCTTCGGCGTGGACATCGGCGGATCCGGCATCAAGGGCGCCCCTGTGGATCTGGACCGGGGCGACCTGGCCCAGGAGCGCTGCAAGGTGCTCACCCCGCACCCGGCGACGCCCGACGGCGTGGCCGACGGGGTCAGGCAGGTCGTGGACCACTTCGGCTGGACCGGCCCGGTCGGCCTGACCTTCCCCGGGGTGGTCACCGGCGGCGCCACGGTCCGTACGGCGGCGAACGTCGACAAGAGCTGGATCGACACGGACGCGCGCGCGTTGTTCAGCGACCGGCTCGGCGGCCTCCCGGTGACCGTGGTCAACGACGCGGACGCGGCCGGTGTCGCCGAGATGGAGTTCGGCGCCGGCCGGGGCCGCCGGGGCACGGTGATCCTGCTCACCTTCGGCACCGGCATCGGCAGCGCCGTCTTCGTGGACGGCGCCCTCCTGCCCAACACCGAGCTGGGCCACCTGGAGCTGAACGGCCACGACGCCGAGAGGCGCGCCTCCAGCAAGGCCAAGGAGGACCACGACCTCAGCTGGGAGCAGTGGGCGCACCGCGTCCAGAAGTACCTGGCGCACGTGGAGATGCTGTTCTCCCCGGAGCTGTTCATCATCGGCGGCGGGGTCAGCCGCAAGGCGCAGAAGTTCCTGCACCTCATCGAGGACATCCAGGCCGAGATCGTGCCCGCGCAGCTGCAGAACAACGCGGGGATCGTGGGCGCGGCGATGAGAGCGGCCCAGCACGCCTGACCGCCCGGGGCGGGTACGGCGGACGGCGCGCGGCGTGCGGCGTGCGGGGGCGGACGGGCGGCGTCCAGGGTCGGACGCGCCGCCGGCGCCACCGCACCCGTCGCGCGGCCTCCAGGGTCAGCCGCGCCGCCGGCGCGCCCGTACCCACCGCACCCGGCGCACGAGCACGATCACCCCGGCGGCGAGCGTCCCCCCGTACAGCCAGCCCGCCTGCGTGGCCAGCCCGGTGACCAGCCCCATCAGGCGGCCGGGCAGCCCCCCGCCGCCCTCGGCGACCGGAAGCAGCCCCACGGCGAACGCGATCGGCGCGACGACGGGCGCGCTCAGCACGTCCCCCGCGCGCACCCACAGCGCGGTCAGCACACACACCGGCAGGAACAGCACGCCGTAGACCGCCGGGGAGGCGCCGAACAGCAGCTCGTCCAGGCAGCCGAGCAGGAACATCCCCGCGACGCAGAACAGCCCGCTGCCGAGCCCGGTCAGCCGGGGGTTCGGCAGGTGCCGGGCACCTGGCGCGGACCGTGGCTCCCCGGCGGGCCTGCGCCGGGCCTGCGCCGGCAGCGGAGGTGACGAGGGCACGCCACGTCGCGGTCCGTCGTTCGGGCGATGCGTTCTGTGTTGCTCCACAGGGACCAACCTAGGTCTGTTTATGTGCCGAATCGCCGTCCAGACACGCCGGTGGGCGGAGCTTGGCCGGGGGTTCGCCGCGTCCGTGAGGCGGGCGCGCGGGACGCCGTAAACTGGTGGATCGGCCAGTGTCGGTCTCTGGCCCCTGGCAGCCCCTGGCCCACTCAACAACGGGAAGTCGCAACGTGTCGCTCACGATCGGAATCGTCGGCCTGCCCAATGTCGGCAAGTCGACCCTGTTCAACGCCCTGACCAAGAACGACGTGCTGGCGGCCAACTACCCGTTCGCCACGATCGAGCCGAACGTCGGCGTGGTCGGGGTGCCCGACGCCCGCCTCGCCCAGCTGGCCTCGATCTTCAAGTCGGAGCGCATCCTCCCGGCCACGGTCGACTTCGTGGACATCGCCGGCATCGTGCGCGGCGCCTCCGAGGGCGAGGGCCTGGGCAACAAGTTCCTCGCGAACATCCGCGAGTCCGACGCCATCTGCCAGGTCATCCGCGCCTTCAAGGACGAGAACGTCGTCCACGTCGACGGCAAGGTCTCGCCCAAGAACGACATCGAGACGATCAACACCGAGCTGATCCTCGCCGACCTCCAGACCATCGAGAAGGTCCTCCCGCGCCTCCAGAAGGAGTCCCGGATCAAGAAGGACCTCGCCCCCAAGGTCAAGGCGGTCGAGGAGGCCAAGGAGATCCTGGAGAAGGGCGACACCCTCTTCTCCCAGGGCATCGTCCAGGGCACCGAGCGCGCGGAACTCCTCCACGACCTGCACCTGCTCACCACCAAGCCCTTCCTCTACGTCTTCAACGTGGACGAGGAGGAACTGGTCGACGAGGACTTCAAGAACGAGCAGCGCGCCCTGGTCGCCCCCGCCGAGGCGATCTTCCTCAACGCCAAGCTGGAGGCCGACCTCGCCGAGCTGGACGAGGAGGAGGCCCTGGAGCTGCTGGAGTCCGTCGGCCAGAACGAGCCCGGCCTCGCCACCCTCGCCCGCGTCGGCTTCGACACCCTCGGCCTCCAGACCTACCTGACGGCCGGCCCCAAGGAATCCCGCGCCTGGACCATCAAGAAGGGCGCCACGGCCCCCGAGGCGGCCGGTGTCATCCACACCGACTTCCAGAAGGGCTTCATCAAGGCCGAGGTCATCTCCTTCCAGGACCTCCTGGAGGCCGGCTCGGTCGCGGAGGCCCGCGCGAAGGGCAAGGCGCGCATGGAGGGCAAGGACTACGTGATGCAGGACGGGGACGTGGTGGAGTTCCGCTTCAACGTCTGACGTTTCGTCGAGAACTGTGCCCGACCCGCTTGCCGGTGGGTCGGGCACAAGCTTTTGTCCCAGGGAGTTCTCGCCCCCGTGATGAGGGGCAGTGGCAGGTCTGGTCGGCGTGAGACCGCCTCAGACCTTGATGACCTCGACGGAAGGGCCGCACAGGAGTGTCAGATCCTCGGGGTCGGACGTGAGGACCGTGACCGGCCGGGGTGCGTTGCGGGCGATGACGGCGAAGGCGGCATCGATGGCGTACTTGTGGCCGTGGAGGTGATGGGCGCGCAGAAGCGCGGCGGCCTGGTCGGTGATCTCCTTGGTGACGTCGTGAACGTCGACGCGGGAGAGGATCCACTTGATACGGGCCGGGTGGATGCGTTCGTAGTCGGCCTCAAGCGTGGTCATGGCGCTGGTGGCGACGCGGATGCCCTCTTCCGAGGCCGCCTGGACCAGGGCCACGACGGTACGGTCCTTGAGGTAGAGCTTCGAGAGGCCTTCGCTGTCGAGCAGGAGGGTGCCGGGCATCAGGCGGCGGCCCCGCCGGCCTGCCGGTGGTCGTGGCGCAGCAGCGCCCGGGCGGCCTCGACCTCCTCGCGGGTGAGAGCTTCGTTGTCGGTCTCGAAGTCGGCGACGATCTCCCGCAGCTTGTCCATGGCGACCCTCTGTTCGAGAGCCTCGGCGACATAGGCGGAGAAACCGCCGGGCCCGACATGGGCGCGTACGGCCTCGGCGAGATCCTCGGGCAGGCTGATCGAGTACTTCTTACTACCGCTCATGGTGCTGATCCTACCGGCGGTCGTAAGTCTGGGGTGTGAATGACTACCCCGCGACCGCACCGACCTGTGCGGGTGGCGTCGCCCGTTCCAGGCAGACGCGGTAGGCGCGGCGTACGGGCTCGACCGCGCCGTCGATCTTCAGGCTCGCCAGGGCCATCGCCGCCCATTCCCGGACGGTGGAGTCGTCGCTGTCCAGGAGGGCGATCAGGGCGCGGCCGCAGCGTGGGTCCGCCACCTCTTCGAAGACCTCGATGGCGGTCAGCTGACCGAACCCGCCGAGGGAGGGCAGTCCCTCGATGAGGGCGGGGATGGCGTCGGAGCCGATGCCGATCAGTTCCGCGCGGGCGTCGTAGGACGGGCCGGTCGAGTCGTCGAGCTGCTGGATGAGTCTCTCGATGTGGGCGGTCATGGGTGGTCCCGGCGCCAGAAGGTGGGCAGCCACCAGCAGAGCACCGAGCGGTCGTCGGGCCACGGGGCGCGGTCCTCGGCCGCCCAGTCCTCGAAGGAGTCCCGCGTCAGATCGATGGGGCGCCAGGCGGGGTCGAGCGGCTCGTCCTCGGCCGGCGGGCGGACGTACCGTCGGCCGTGCTGGTCGCAGGCGCCGAAGTCCTGGTAGTTCCGCTGGGCCTCGATCAGGGAGACCTTGTTCGCCCCTCCGGCCATGGTCGGCCAGCGGAACTGGACCCCGTCGTCCTCCCAGAAGCAGATGGGGCAGATCTCGTACGAGCCGGGCATCGCGTCCAGCACGCGGTGCCCGCAGCACGGGCAGGGGTAGGAGTCGCTCACCCCCGCAGTCTCCTTGGAGGTCCCGCCGGGGTGCCATGGGTTTCTCTGCCTCGGCCCCCCGGCCAGTCCGCAGCCGGTCCGCAGGACACCCGTGAACGGCCGTCGGGAGTCAACGCATGCCAACGAGGAACCCCAGGTCAGGGTCCTGCACGGCGCTCCGCCGCAGGTCGGAATCGGACCGCAGACATTCCGCTTCAACGTCTGAGCGGACGAACGACTGCTCAAGGCGTATGAGAACGCATTGGCGCGGCACCCGGCACCCGTCACCCGACAGTCATGCCGGCGTCCGGAAGGGAATTCAGGGCAGGAGCGGAATGGCCGGGAACCATCGGTGCGGGCGGGACGTGGTTTCTGTGGGAGCACGTTGTCGACGATGTCGGGGGAGGCATGGACGTGCGTGACGGGACTGCGCTCGCCGAGCAGATCGCCGCGCGGCGGGCCGGGACGGGAGATCCGCGGGCACTCCTTGGGGAGTTGAGGCGGGCCGGCATGCTCGTCCCGCTGGACCGGGGCCGGTTGTGGACGGGGCGGTTCGGCGGGGTGCGCTGGGTGTTCGCGTTCACCGGCGAGGAGGCCCTCGCCCGCTTCGCGCAGGAGCGGGCACGGGAGTCGGGAAACGCGCAGGACAGCGCACGGCCCTGGGAGTTCGCCGAACTGCTCGGCGCCCGGCTGCTGGACGAGGTCATCCCGGCGATGGGCGAGCCCGCGGGCCTCGCCGTCGACGTCGCCGACCCCTACGGGGCCATGCTCTTCCCGCCCGCCCTGGGCATCGTTCCGGAGGAAGCCGCCGTCGACGCGCCGGCCCGGCCCGTCGGCGGGACCGAGACGACCGGCGCGACCGCGGGGGGTGCCGTCTGATGGGCGACGGGGCGAAGGATCTCCATGTCGACGACTACACCGTCCAGCGGCTCACCCAGGGCCTGCGCGACGCGGTCGGTGAGCTGAAGGAGATCGGTACGAGCACCGGAGCGGTGCTCGGCAAGGGTTTCTCCGAACTGGCGATGACCGGCATGGAGGCCGGGCACCACGGCCTGTCCGTGGACTTCGAGGACTTCTGCGAGCGGTGGGAGTGGGGCGTCCGCGCGCTGATCCACGACGCCAACGCCATCGCGGCGAAGCTCGGCCTGGCCGCGGGCGTGCTGTGGGAGGAGGACCAGTACGTCGAGAGCGCGCTGAAGTACGGCGTCAACTCGGTCGCCGGCGGCAGCCCGTACGCCTCCGAGGAGGAGATCGCCAGGCAGGGCTGGGGCGAGGTGTTCACACCGGACGCGCTGAACCCGGACTGGAGCGCCGAGTCGTGGGACCGCGCCGGTGACGAGATGGCCCAGACCTGGAAGGACACCGGGCGCGCGCTGCTCACCGAGGGGCAGGGCGGCGAGCGGACGCGGAGGCTCAACGACCTCCTCGGCATCGACCAGGACCAGTTCGACAAGGCCGTGGACGACACCTTCGGGCCGTCGCCCGAGGAGCGCGCCGGACAGCAACAGCAGCAGCACGACGGCGGGGGGAACTGACGTATGGGCATCGGGGATTTCGTCAGTGACATCACCCCGGATGTCGTGGAGGACGCGGTCGAGGACGGCGTCGAGTGGGTCGGCAACCGGGTCGAGGACGCCGGTAACTGGACGGCGGACCGGCTCGACGACGTCGGCTGGGAGTCCGGTGCGGACTGGGTGCGCGAGAAGTCGCGGTCCCTGGCGAACCGGATGGGCGCCGAGGTGGACGAGTTGGACCTCGGGCAGACCGAGGACAAGACCAAACTCGTCTACGGCTCGCCGGGCAAGCTGCGCTCCACCGCGTCCCACCTGCGGCACTTCACGAACTCCTTCAACGACGTCGGGCTCGGTCTCGAAGGGCTCGACTCGGACTCCCTGCGGGGCCGGGCGGCGGACGCGTTCCGCACGACGGTGAAGCTGGAGCCGCCCAGGTGGTACAAGGGCGCGGACGCGTTCGAGGAGGCGGCGAAGGCCCTGGAGTCGTTCGCGGACACGGTGACCTGGGCGCAGGGCCAGGCGCAGCTCGCCATCGACAAGTGGAAGGAAGGCACGAAGGCCTCGGCGGACGCCCTGGACGCGCACAAGAAGAAGGTCGAGACCTACAACAGCGCCGTCGAGAAGTACAACGCGACGCCCGCCGACAAGCGTGACCCCGCCACACTGCCGCCGAAGCCGGGCGAGTTCTCCGACCCCGGCAAGGCGAAGATGCAGGAGGCGCAGGACATCCTGGCCGAGGCGCGCAAGCAGCGGAACTCCGCCGCCGAGACCGCCCGCAAAGCCGTGCAGAAGGCCCGGGACGCGGCCCCGCCCAAGCCCTCCTACGCCGAACAGCTCAACGACGGTCTCGACGAGGCCGAACTGATGAAGACCCACTTCGGCATGGGTGTGGTCAAGGGCACCGCGGGCATCGTGAACTTCGTCCGGAGCCTCAACCCGACGGACCCGTACAACATCACGCATCCGGCCGAGTACGTCACCAACCTCAACAGCACCGTCGCCGGTCTCGTCCAGGTCGCCAACGACCCCTGGGGCACCGGCAAGCAGATGCTGGACAACTTCATGAAGGACCCGGCGGAAGGCCTCGGCACGCTGGTGCCGGACGCGCTCCTCACCGCCGCGACGGGTGGCGCCGGAGCCGCCGCGAAGGGAGCGCGGCTCGCGGAGGACCTCTCGGACGCCGCCAAGGCGCGCCGCGCCCGCAGGCTCAGGGAGACCGTCCGCAGGCCCGACGGCAAGCGGTGCGGCCGTGAGCCCGTCGACTTCGCGACCGGCCGCATGTTCCTGCCGCAGCAGGACGTGTTGCTGCCGGGCAGCCTGCCGCTGCTGTTCCGCAGGGACTTCGAGTCCTCGTACCGGGCGGGCCGCTGGTTCGGCGAGAGCTGGTCGTCCACGATCGACCAGCGGCTGACCGTCGACCCGATCGGTGTCGTCTTCCACGGCGAGGACAACCTGCTCGTCCCCTATCCGCACCCCGCCCCCGGCACCCCGGTGCTCCCCGAGGCGGGGCCGCGCTGGCCGCTGGAACGGCACACCGACGGCAGTTACACGCTCACCGACCCGGACACGGGCATCGTCCGGCACTTCCTCGCCCCGCCCGGCGCCGAGCCGGGAGACAACGGCTCCGCGCCGCTCGCCGAGATCGCCGACCGCAACGGCCGGACGATCACCGTCGAGTACGACGAGGAGGGCGCCCCGCTGGCCCTCACCCACTCGGGGGGCTACCGCCTCACGTTCACCACGGAGAACCGCCGGATCACCTCGCTCAGCCTCGGCGGCACCGAGATCGCCCGGTACGGCTACAGCGAGGAAGGCCACCTCACCGAGGTCACCAGGTCCTCCGGCGTCCCCACCCGGTTCGACTACGACACCGAGGGCCGCATCGTCGCCTGGACCGACACCAACGGCTCCCGCTACAGCTTCGTGTACGACGACAGGGACCGGTGCGTGTCCCAGACCGGCGCCGAGGGGCATCTGCGCTCGGAGTTCCACTACAGCCACCCGCACCCCGACACCGGCCTGACCACCACCACGGTCACCGACTCCCTCGGCCACACCTGGCGCTACACGGTCAACAGCCACCTCCAGGTGGTCGCCGAGACCTGGCCCACGGGCGCGACGGTCCGGTACGCCTACGACCGCGACGACCGGCTGCTGTCCCGTACCGACCCCCTCGGCGGGCGCACCGAGTTCCGCTGGGACGACCAGGGCCGGCTGGTCTCCACGACCCGCCCCGACGGCAGCGTCCAGACGGCGGCCTACAGCAGCGACGGCCGCCCCGTCGAGCTGGTCCAGCCGGGCGGGCTGCGCTGGAAGCAGGAGTTCGACGAACGCGGCAACCGGGTCGCGGTCACCAACCCCGCCGGGCGCACCACCCGCTACACCCACGACGCGCTCGGCCACGTCACCTCGGTCACCGACCCCCTCGGCGCCACGACCCTGCTGCGCCACAACGCCGCCGGCCTGCTCGTCGCCGAGACGACCCCGGACGGCGCCACGACGACATACGTGCGGGACGCCTTCGGCCGGATCACCGAGCGCACCGGGCCGAGCGGCGGAACCGCCCGCTTCGAGTGGACCCCCGAGGGCCGGCTCGCGCGGTTCACGGCCGCGGACGGCGCCGTGGAGTCGTGGACGTACGACGGCGAGGGCAACTGCCTCGGCCACACCGACCCCGAGGGCGGCACCACGACCTTCGAGTACACCCATTTCGACCTGCTCACGGCCCGCACCGACCCCGACGGCACCCGCCACGAGTTCACGCACGACACCGAGCTGCGCCTCACCGAGGTCCGCAACCCTTTGGGGCTGCGCTGGAGTTACACCTACGACCCGGCCGGCCACCTCGTCGCCGAGACCGACTTCGACGGCCGCACCGTCACCTACGACGTCGATCCGCTCGGCCGGGTGCTGACCCGTACCAGCCCGCTCGGCACGGCCGTCCGCTACGAGCGGGACGCGCTCGGCCAGGTCGTCCGCAAGGACGCCGACGGCGCCGTGACGACGTACGAGTACGACCCCGCGGGCCGGCTGCTGCGGGCGAGCGGGCCCGACGCGGAGCTGATGTACGCGTACGACCGCCGGGGCCACGTCAAGAGCGAGCTGGTCGACGGGCGGGTGCTGTCCTTCTCGTACGACGCGGCCGGGCGCCGCACCCGGCGGATCACCCCGAGCGGCCATGTCACCTCGTACACGCACGACAGCGTGGGCCGTGCCGCCGCGCTGAACGTCGCGGGCCACGACATCGTGTTCACACGCGACGCCGCGGGACGCGAGCTGACCCGCAGCGTCGGGGAGACGCTGACGCTGACGTCGGACTGGGACGCCGCGGGCCGGCTCACCGCCCAGGAGGTCGCGCGCGGCGGTCACCGGCTGAACCTGCGGACGTACGCGTACCGTGAGGACGGCCATCTCGTCGCGATGGACGACGCCCTGCGCGGCCCGCGCCGCTTCGGCCTGGACTCCACGGGCCGGGTCACCGCCGTCACGGCCGGCCGGTGGAGCGAGTCCTACGCGTACGACAGCGGCGGCAACACCGTCTCCGCCGCCTGGCCGGACCGGCACGCCGGCGGCGACGCGCGCGGCAACCGCTCCTACACCGGCACCCGGATCACGGAGGCCGGGGCCAACCGCTACGTGTACGACGACGCCGGCCGGCTGGTCCGCCGTTCGAAGACCCGGCTGTCGAAGAAGCGTGACGTGTGGACGTACGCGTACGACGCCGAGGACCGGCTCACCGAGGTCACCACCCCGGACGGCACGCTGTGGCGCTACCGGTACGACCCGCTCGGCCGGCGCATCGCCAAGGAGCGCATGGCGGCCGACGGCCGGACGGTGGCCGAGCGCACCCGCTTCGTCTGGGACGGGCCCGTGCTCGCGGAGCAGACCACGGAGATCCCCGGCGAGCTGCCCCACCACACCACGCTGACCTGGGACCACGAGGGCATGACCCCGGTCGCCCAGACCGAACGGCTCACCGACGCGGCCACCCGGCAGGAGATCGACAGGCGGTTCTTCGCCATCGCGACGGACCTCATCGGCAGCCCGACCGAGCTGATCGACGAGGACGGCCGCATCGCCTGGCAGAGCCGCACCACGCTGTGGGGCATCACGACGTGGAACGCCGACGCGTCCGCGTACACACCACTGCGGTTCCCCGGCCAGTACTTCGACCCGGAGACCGGTCTCCACTACAACCACCACCGCTACTACGACCCGCAGACCGCCCGGTACACCACGCCCGACCCGTTGGGCCTGGCGCCCGCGCCCAACCCGACGGCGTACGTGCACAACCCGCACCGGTTCAGCGATCCGCTGGGCCTCGCGCCGTACGAGGACAACGGGGGACTCGGCGACCTCATCGAGGTCAACAAGCCCGACCCGGACGCGGACAAGCTGGCCGAGAAGCTCGGCGGAGCGCCCCGCAGGAGGTTCGCCAACGACCCGGACGGACGGGAGTTCGACGCGATCAGCGACGATTACGTGGCCCAGGCGAAGCCCAAGGACTTCACCCTGAACAAGAAGTTCCGCAAGCAGGCGCAGGCCACGTTCGAGGCGGCGATCCAGAGCGGTCGCACGCCGTACTTCCACTTCGACGGACCGCCCGGACCAGGCGTGATCGATAAGCTCCAGGAATACGGACGCCGCTACGGCGTCGAGCCGGTGATCGACACGACTCCGCTGGAGTGAGGACATGTACGAGTTCCATGGCTGGTTCGGTATCTCCGAGGACCCGTACGAGGACGACTCGCGGTCTCTGAAAGCGGGTGTCGAGGAGCTGCGTGCGCGGATCGACGCGGTCCGGTGGGGCTCCAGCTGCAAGGTCGCGCTCGACGTCTTCAACGGGCTGGACGTCGTCACGGCCACCGGCCACACCAACCACGTCGGTTACGAGGCCGGGCAGCTGGACGAACTGCTGGCGTACATCGCGCGCCGGTTCCCCGGCTCCTGGGGGATGCTCTACGACCGCTCGGACGACGGCGACATCCCGAACGCCGACAACGCGTTCCGGGTGCGCGTGATGCGCAGGGGGATGATCGAGGAGCGCCTGGATCCGTTCCTCTCGCCGTGCAGTCCGGTGATCGAGGACTGAGCCCGGGCGGGGGCCGGCTGCCTCAGCTCCGGGCGGTCTCGGGGAAAGCGCTCGGCATGGCCGTACGGAAGCACAGGGGCGGTGCCCACAGGGCACGTCAGGCCGGTGGACCACGGAAGTTAGAGTGGCCGCAGTCATGATCGCGGATACGGGGGCGTGTGGTGTTCGGAGGGCGTGGGCGGGCGGCTCGGCGTGAGCGGTACGAGGAGGAGGGGCGCTCGGACGAACGCTACGTCGTCGGTGAGCTGGACGACCACGACGAGGCGCTGCCGGACATCCCGGTGCCCGAGGAGCCCGGTGCCTGGCAGGCGCCCGATGTGCTCGAACAGCACCTGTACGAGCTGGTCACCCGGCACGCGGCGGGCGAGTGGGAGGACGAGGAGGCGCGGGAGGAGGCCCGGGGCGAGCTGACCCTCGCCTTCCTGCGGGCGCTCGCCGGTGACCTCGTGTACGTGCCGTTCCGCCGGGAGGAGACCTCGCCCGACCCCGGCCGGCGTACGTTCCACGTCTACGACACCCCTGTCGGACGGCTCGTCGCCGTGTACACCCGGGGGCTGCTCCCGCGCCCCCATCCGTTCCTGGTCTTCGAGTCGTACACGCTGCGCGACCTGGCCGACGACCTGCCCGGCGACGTCGACGGCATCGCCGTCAACAACCGGACCCCGATCCCGATGCTCATGGCGGCCGACGCGGAGGAGCGTCAGGTGTGGCGGGCGCTGCACAACGAGCACTGGGACGAGGACGGCCGCGCCGAGCGGCTCGTCACCCTGCGCTCCGGGGCGCCCTCGCCCGGGCCGCTCCTGCACGGGCTGGCCCTCGGTGCGCACATGTGCTTCGTCAACGGCGAGGCCTGGAACAACCCGCACTACCACGGTCTGGGCCTGTCCATCGAGCACGAGCGGCTCGCCAAGTGGTGGGGCGTCACCGGCCGGGACGAGTGGCTGGACGTCCAGCGGCGGCTGCTGGACCGGGAAGTCACCCCCTGGTACTGGGAGTTCGTCCTGGACGCGCGTACCGCGCTCGCCGAGCGGCACGCCGACGGACGGCTGCAGGCCGTCGACGCCACCGCGTGGCGCGCGTACGTCGAGACGGCCTTGCGGGAGCGTGCCGAGCAGGTGCCGGACCAGATCGGGCCGGACTGGGAGGAGTTCGTCGCCCACGTGGTGGGCCTGGTCGGCAAGGTGCTGCGCTACGAGGGCAGGTTCCGCGCCGACGGCCTGCTCGCGCCGGACGCCGCCGTGCGTTCCGTCGCCGCCTGGGACATCGGGCGTGCCTCGATGATGGCCCGCTGGGGCTACGGCGCCCGGTTCGCCACCCGCGCCGAGATGCGCGAGGCCGTCGTGGAGGCCGGCGGGGCCGCGCAGGCCGCGCACACCTCCTGGCGGGACTTCTCCGCCGGCTACGCGCTGGGCCGCTGCCTGCACTTCGACGAGGAGGAGTTCGGCGGCTGGTACCAGGAGATGCTCGCCGCCCACCAGACCCTGGCCACCCACCCGGACAGCCCCTGGCAGACCGTCCCCTTCCGCCTGCCCCACGGAGCGGGACTGGGCGCCTAGCCGCTCGATCGGCCTCGCCCGACGCCGGACGCCCGACGCCCGACGGCCGACGCCGGACGCCCGACGTCGGACGGCCGACGCGGCGCGGGGTCGGAAGCGCGTCAGGCGGGGACGGCGGGGGCGTGTGCGGCGTCGTACACCGCGTGGGCGCGGGCGATGTCGCCGCTGTGCCGCCTGGCCCAGTCGACGAGGGAGAGCAGGGTCTCGTACAGCTCCAGCGCCATCTCGGTGCACTCGTACTCGACCCTGGGCGGAACGGTCGGGTAGACGGTGCGCACCAGCAGGCCCTCGCGTTCCAGCTTGCGCAGGTTGAGGGTGAGCATGCGACGGCTGATGCCCTCGATGCCGCGCTCCAGCTCGCTGAAGCGCACCGGGCCCTTCGCCGCCGCGACGAGGATCCCGATGGCCCACTTGCCGGCCACCCGGTCCAGGACCTCGCTGACCGGGCACGCCGGGTTGTCGGCCTGCTCCGTCACATCCATGTGACCCCGAGACATAAAAGTGCCTCCTTCCGCAGGTAGTTGACGTTACACAAGATGGACTCCGTAACAAAGTGAAACCACGGAGGGGGAGTTCCATGTCCGCTCACGTCCCGCCCGTACGAGCGGGCGCCGGCGCGTCCCGCCGGCTCGCGCTGGCGGTCCTCTGCGCCGGCCAGCTGATGGTGATCCTCGACGGCACCATCGTGAACGTGGCGCTGCCGTCCATCCAGGAGAGCCTGGGCTTCTCCCCGTCGGGCCTCGGCTGGGTGGTGAACGCGTACCTGATCCCCTTCGGCGGTCTGCTGCTGCTCTCCGGCCGGTTCGGTGACCTCTTCGGCCGCAGGCGTGTCTTCACCACCGGCCTGGCCGTGTTCACCGCGGCCTCCCTGCTGTGCGGCGTGGCGCAGAGTCCGGCCGTGCTGCTCGTGTCCCGCTTCGCCCAGGGAGTGGGCGGCGCCATCACGTCCTCGGTCACGCTGGCCATGGTCGTCACCCTGTTCACCGAGCCCCGGGAGCGGGCCGGGGCGATCGGTGTCTACAGCTTCGTGCAGTCCGCGGGCGGCACGCTCGGCCTGCTGCTGGGCGGTGTGCTGACGCAGACCGTCGGCTGGCACTGGATCTTCTTCGTCAACGTGCCGATCGGTGCCGTGGCCGTCTTCATGGCCCGGCGCACCCTGCGCGCCGAGGAGGGCGCGGGCAGGGGCAAGAGCGCCGACGCGCTCGGCGCCTGCCTGGTCACGGCCGCGCTCATGCTCGCCGTCTACACCATCGTCGAGGCGGCCGGCCACGGCTTCGGTTCCCCGCGCACCCTCGGCCTCGGCCTCGCCGCGCTGGTCCTGCTCGCGCTGTTCGTGGTCCGCCAGGCGAAGGCCGCGGACCCGCTGCTGCCGCCCCGGATGTTCGCGTTCCGCAATGTCTCCGGCGCCCTGGGCACGCACACCCTGATGATCTCCGGCATGTTCGGCTTCCAGTTCCTGGCCGTGCTGTACATGCAGAAGGTGCTGGGCTTCGACGCGGTGCAGACCGGTTTCGGCGTGGTCCCGGTCTCGCTGCTCATCGGCCTGATGTCGCTGTTCCTCGCCCCGCGCCTCATCGCCAGGGCGGGCCACCGGACCGTGCTGCTCGGCGCCCTGGTCCTGATCGCCGGGGGCCTCGCGCTCCTCGGTCGGATCCCGGCCGACGGCGCCTACCTCACCGACGTGTTCCCCGCCACCGTGCCGCTCGGGACCGGCTTCGGGCTGGCGATGCCGGCCCTGGCCGGGCTGGCCATGTCGGGAGCGGACCCGGGGGACTCGGGACTGGCCTCGGGCATGTTCAACACGATGCAGCAGGTGGGTGCCTCCCTCGGCCTCGCGGTCCTGAGCACGCTGGCCGCCTCCCGCACCAGCACCGCGCTGGCTGACGGAACCGCCCGCGCGGAGGCGCTGACCGAGGGGTACCAGCTGGCCTTCCGGGTCGGTTCCTGCTTCGTCCTGGGCGCCCTGGTGGTCGCCGCGACGGTCCTGCGCAACCCGCCCCGTCCCGGCCCCGCTCCGGCCGCCCGCCCTGGCACTGCTTCGGCCGCCCGCTCTGGCACTGCTTCGGCCGTCCGCCCTGGCACTGCTCCGGTCGACCGTCCCGGCACCGCTCCGGCCGCCCGCCCTGGCACCGCTCCGGCCGACCGCCCCGCCGCCGCCCGGTCGACGGAGACGGGCACCACCTCTCCGTGACGCACGACGGGCATGCGAAAGGGGGCCGGACCCCGCGGGGTCCGGCCCCCTTTCGCATGCGGTCCCGCCGGTCACCGCACCGGCGGGGCCCCCGGAACACCCGGGACGGGGTAGGGCGCCGGTTCCGTCACCCAGCCCGCCGCCAGCACCAGGCGGGATTCGCGGTCGACGGCGAGGAAGGCGAAGGGACGGTCGAAGGTGACCCGGACGACCGTCGTCTCGTAGCGGTACTGCGGCATCGCACCGGCCGGCACCGGCATGACCGCCGTCACCGCCGCCGCCCGGAAGCCGAGCGCGCCGAACTGGGCCACGGCCGACTGGCGGGCCTCCCCGACGGCCAGCGGGTAGGGGCTCACCCCCGGGAAGTGCCCGGCGTCGGTGTCCATGGCCGCCGTGAGGCCGAAGAGGCCCGCCAGGGCGAGCAGGTCGTGGTCGGCCCGTACCTCGTACGCCACCGTCGTCACGTCCAGCGTCCTCGGCTCCGGCGCGGTGGCCGGCTGCTGCTCCACGTGCAGACCGGGGCCCACGTGCCCGTGCGGCAGCGCGCCGCCCGCGGTCAGCGGCAGGCCGCGCTCCACGACGCCGACACCGGCCGCGAGCACCTGACCCGGCGTCATGCGCTCCTCGCCGAGGACCAGGTGGACGTCGACGCCGTTGTCCCCGGGGACGGTCAGCGCGGTGACGAAGCCGTCGGGGGTGCCCGTCACCCCCACCCGGTCCGGCCGCACACTGCGCCGGTGCAGTCCGCGCAGGGTACGTCCCTGCCAGGGGCCGGTGCCGGGCCGCAGCGGCTGCTCCGTGAAGGGCTGGCGCCAGGTCGTGCGCAGCGCGAGAGCGGTGGCCAGCACCATCCGCGCCTCCCGGGTCAGCGTCACCGGCATCCGCTCGACCAGCCCGCCGGTCCGCTCGGCCGCCCAGGCGTCCAGCCGTTCCTGCGCGGTGACGAGGTCGTCCCCGAAGACCCCGTGGGTCCCGGCGGGCAGCCCGGCCCGCCACTCCTCGCGCAGGGCCAGCCCGTGGTGCGTCCACAGCCCGAGCGCCGCGTCCAGGCCGGACACCGACGCCAGCCCCGCCAGCAACTCCCGCCCGGCCGAGGCCGCCCGCTCGGCCGGTACGCCCAGCGCGCCGGCCAGCTCCGCGCGGGCCGGACCGGCCGCGCCGTCGGCGAGGAAGGCCAGCAGGGGCCACACGCCCGGCGCGGAGAACACCGTGCCCTCGGCCAGGGCCCCGGCCCAGCGGGCGGTCAGCCCGTTCACACACCGGACCGTCTCCTCGGTCACCTTGCTCACTCGTCGCTCCCCCACGGCGCTGCTCATTCCTGCTTCCCCCTTGTACACGTACGTCCTCACACCCCGGCCCGCTCACCGGGCCGGCTCACCTGCGGCTCCGCTCCCGCCCCGCCGTCCTGCCCCGCCCCCCACCCGCATTCCGCCCCCGCTCGTGTGCCGCTTACCATGCGGCCAGTCGTACGTCAGTCCAGCCGCCGGACGGCCGCCCGGTCCCGTGCTGCCGCCGCCCGATCCAGGAGCACGGTACCGGTGTCCCTCCCTCCGCCTCCCGGCCCCCGCCAGCCGGAAGGGCCCGTTCCGCCCCCGGCGTCGCAGCCGCACGGGCCGTACGGTCCGCCGCCGTACCCGCAACCGGCGGGCTACCAGCCGTGGACGCAGGGCTACAGCCCGTACAACCACCCGGCGCCCGTCAACGGCCTCGCCATCGCCTCCCTGGTGCTCGGGCTGCTGTGCTTCCTGCCCGGAGTGGGGCTGGTCCTCGGGCTGGTGGCGCTGCGGCAGATCCGCCGGCGCGGCGAGCGCGGGACGGGGCTGGCCGTTGGCGGTGCGGTGCTGTCCGGGGTCGGGCTCGCGCTGTGGGCGCTGCTGATCGCCACGGGCGGCGCGGCGGCGATGTGGCACGGGTTCAAGGAGGGCGCACGCGAGGGCGCGACGATCTCGCTCGCGGAGGGCGAGTGCTTCGACGCGCCGGACGGTGCGCTGACCGGCGACACCTACGACGTGGACACGGTGTCGTGCGCCGGCGCGCACGACGGGGAGGTGTTCGCCTCCTTCCGGCTGCCGGGCGGCGCCTACCCCGGGGACGACGCGGTCGCCGACACCGCCGAGGAACGCTGCCGGAACCTCCAGGACGGCTACGCGATGGACCGCTGGGCGGTCCCGGAGGACGTCGCCGTCTCCTACCTGTCGCCGACCGAGGAGAGCTGGTCGGCCGGGGACCGCGAGGTCACCTGCGTGTTCGGCGACACCGACGAGGGAGCGGACCTCACCGGGTCGCTGCGCAACGACGAGACCGTCCTCGACGCCCACCAGGTCGCCTACCTGAAGGCCGCGCACGTCCTCGACGCGGCCCTGGACACCGCCCCGGACGAGGAGTACGTGGAGGACGACCTGCCCGGACACAAGGCGTGGGCGGGCCGGGTGGCGACCGCGCTCGGCGAGCAGGCCGGGATGCTGCGCGCGCACGACCGGCCGGGCGGCGCCCGCAAGCCGGTCGCCGCGCGCACGGCCCTGGGGCTCGCCACCACCGTCCCGCCGGGCGACGACGGAGCCGGCACGAGCGTCCAGGTGTGAGAGCACGCCTATACGGGGGAGAAACCGCCTGGGTAAAGCCCTCCCCGGCCTTTTGTCATCACATCGAGTGATTCTCTGGCCTTTGCTTGCATGGCACAACCCACGGTTGCCAGGCTGTTGCTGTCTGTACAACCTGAGGGGAGCGGCCAGTGACTTTCGGTGAGCAGCCGGCGTACCTGCGCGTCGCGGGTGATCTCCGCAAGAAGATCGTCGACGGTTCACTCCCGCCCCACACCCGTCTCCCCTCCCAGGCCCGCATCCGCGAGGAGTACGGCGTCTCGGACACGGTCGCGCTCGAAGCCCGCAAGGTGCTGATGGCCGAGGGTCTGGTGGAGGGCCGCTCCGGCTCGGGGACGTACGTGCGCGAGCGGCCCGTGCCCCGCAGGGTGGCCCGCTCCGGATACCGCCCGGCGGGCGGCGCCACCCCGTTCCGGCAGGAGCAGGCCGACGCCTCGGTGCGCGGCACCTGGGAGTCCAGCAGCGAGCAGGCCGAGGCCGGCGCGGCCATCGCCGAGCGGCTCGCCATCCAGACCGGCGACCGGGTCATGCGCACCAAGTACCTCTTCCGGGAGGCCGGCGAGCCGATGATGCTCTCCACCTCCTGGGAGCCCCTCGCCGTCACCGGCCGCACCCCCGTGATGCTGCCCGAGGAGGGGCCGCTCGGCGGGATGGGCGTGGTCGAGCGCATGCGGGCCATCGACGTCATCGTGGACAACGTCACCGAGGAGGTCGGCGCCCGCCCCGGCCTCGCCGAGGAGCTGCACCTGCTCGGCGGCGTCCCCGGTCATGTGGTCCTGGTCGTCCAGCGCACGTACTTCGCCTCCGGCCGCCCGGTCGAGACCGCCGACGTCGTCATCCCCGCCGACCGCTACCGCGTCGCCTACCACCTGCCCGTCAAGTGACCGCGTTGCGCCCGGTGACCCGGCCCGTCAGCGGCCGTGTTCCGCCCGGTGGTCCTGCCCGACGAGGGACTGCGTCCGCCCGGTGTCCCCGCCCGTCGCGTGACCCCGTCCGCCAAGTGACCGCGCCCGCCCGGGCGGTGCGCCGGGACCCCCTCGGCGTGAGGTAGCGCACACCCCCGTGCGCCTCACGCGCGGTCACCCCCGCCGTCCGGTACCCCACGGGCCCCTTCCGCGTCGCAGCGATCCGGCCGTTTTCGCAGGTGGTCAGCGGTTCCCCGGATATGCCCCCGACCCGAGCCGACGGAGTTCAGGGCGGCGCATTCGGTCCCGTGCGCCCCCGGCGTTCTGGCTGGTTGCGTACCTCTTTGTGAAAAGCCGTATTCGCAGCGTGAAGGTTGGGCGTACGCTCGGGCATATGCGGATTGGGGTTTCCTTAGGCGGGGCACTGCGGGGGCCCGGGACGGGAAGCAGGTGGGGTGGTGCGAGAAGGAACGCGGGCGGTGGGGGCCATGAGTGAGGGCACGGTCTCCCTTCCCTGGATCGTGATACGGCAGGACGACAACGGCAATCGCTACCGCGTCGGCCGGTACGCGACCCGCGCGGAGGCGCAGAAGATCGCCGACAGCCTCGACGACCGGGGACACAAGCAGCTCTACTGGGTCGAGCGCATCGGCCAGAACCGGGACGGCGCGCAGAACTGACCGGGCGCGCACTCCCGTAGGCTCCGCTCCATGACGCGCATGACCCCCGGAGCGGAACGGATCGTGGTGGTGGGAGCCGCCCTGCTCGACGGCGGCCGGCTGCTGGCCGCACGCCGCAGCGCGCCCGCCGACCTGGCCGGGCGCTGGGAGCTGCCCGGCGGCAAGGTCGAGGCGGGGGAGCGGCCCGAGGACGCGCTGGTGCGCGAACTGCGCGAGGAACTGGGCGTCGACGCCGAGCCGCTCGGCCGCGTGCCCGGGGAGTGGCCCCTGCGCACGCCGTACGTCCTCCAGGTGTGGACCGCCCGCCTGCGCCCGGGCTCACCCGGCCCCCGCCCCCTCGAGGACCACGACGAGCTGCGCTGGCTGACGCGGGCCGAGCTGTGGGACGTGCCGTGGCTGGACCAGGACGTGCCGGCGGTGCGCGAGGTGACGGCCCGATGGCGAGGCGGGGTGTAGCGCGCGAGGGCGTCGTGCGGGGAGCGGCTTTGGCCCCGACCGTGGGCGCGGGGCGCAGCCCGGGAGGGGTGCGGGCCCGCGCCGGATCCGAGGCTGTCGCCGCGTGACCGCGACGGCCGCGACGAACCCGCGGTCGCCGCACCACCACACCCCCCGAGCCGGGAGGCGCCTCCCCATACGCCGGAGGTGCCACCGTGCGCCCTCTCGCGCGGTACTGCCGCCTCGATATCGGGTATGTGCCCATTAACCCCATGAAACCGGACATGGGTGGGCTCCCTGGCCTGGGAAGTGATCGGCGTGATCCACACCGATGGCGGCTGCGCCGAGTGGACTTTTCCGGCGGAACCCGGCGCCGTGCGCGCCGCCCGCGCGGCGGTCCGGGACCAGTTGTACGGCTGGCACCTCGACTGCCTCGCCGATCTCGCCGAGCTGCTGGTCAGCGAGCTGGTCACCAACGCGCTGCGGCACGCCGCCGGCCCCATCGGCGTACGGCTGGTCCGCCCGGCCGGGATCGGTGACACGCTGCGGGTGGAGGTCTCCGACCCGCTCCCCGACCCGCCGCGGGAACGTGTCGCGCACCCCGAGGACGAGAGCGGACGCGGCCTCCAGCTGGTCGCCGGCTCCTCCCGCCGCTGGGGCACCAGTCCCGGCGAGAGCGGAAAGACCGTCTGGTTCGAACTGGCGGTGCCCGGGTGACGCCGCGGCAGCCGCGGGGGCACGGGGGTGTACAGCCGTCAGCGTGCCGTCCATCGTGCGCGCCGGGGGCGCACACGGCCCGGCGGTGGGTGGTTCGGCGGTGTGTTCCCTGGTTAGAAGAGTGGAAGTGTTGTCACGGACCGGTCCGAAAAAGACCTGGACCGAGCTGTGATCGTGAACACCGTGTCGTGCGGCGCCGTAGTGCTGGATACTGCGGGCAGCCGCCCCCGGTGACCGGTGCCGGACGCGGTGAGCTGGAGGGGACGGTTCGCGTGAGCGAGATACCAGCGAAGGCCACGGAGTCCGAGGACCCGTCGGACGGCGCGAGGAGTCAGACCGCGGAGGCTGCCGCGGCACCCGGTGACGCCATGTGGCAGAGCAGTCCGCCCGGTTCGATCTATGACTACATCAAGGTCGCGTCCTTCTCCATCAGCCCCGGCGGACTGGTCGACCAGTGGAGCCTGCGTGCCGAGCAGCTCTTCGGGATCCCCGCCGAACGCGCCGTCGGCATGGACCCGATAGAGGCCTTCATCGACCCCGACCTGCGCGATCGCGGCCAGCGGAAGATGGCCGAAATCCTCGACGGGCGCGAGTGGACCGGGGTGGTGCCGTTCCGGATGCCGGACCGGCCGGACGGCACGCGCGGCGAGGAGGGGCTGGCCGAGGTCTACGTCATGCCGACGCGGACCGCCGAGGGCGAGAAGGCCGCCGTCTGCATCGTCGTGGACGTCCGCACGCTGCGCAGCATCGAGACCGATCTCGCCGCCTCGCAGGCGATTTTCGGTCAATCCCCTTTCGGATTCCTGCTGATCGACGCCGAGTTGCGGGTCCGCCGGGCCAACATGCGCTTCGCCTCCGTCTTCGGCGGAACCCCGGACGACCACCGGGGCAAGGGGGTTCACGACTATCTGCTGCGCGGTGAGGCCGAGCGGGTTTCGGCCACCCTGCGGCGGGTGCTGGAGACCGGCGAGTCCATCACCGACATGCACATCACCGGCTTCGTCCCGGGCTCGGAGGAACGCCGGCACTGGTCGGTCAACCTCTACCGCGTGCACAGCGGCACCGGCCGGCCCATCGGCATCGCCTGGCTCGGCACCGACATCACCGCCCGCCGGGCCGCCGCCCGCGAGGCCGCCGCCGCCCGCCGCAACCTGGCGCTGCTCAACGAGGCCGGCGCCCGCATAGGGAACTCCCTGGACCTGGAGACCACGGCCCGCGAACTCCTCGACGTCGTCGTCCCCGGCTTCTGCGACCTCGCCACCGTCGACCTCTACCAGGGCCTGCTGGCCGGCGACGAGACCCCGCCCGGACTCGCCGACGGCAGCGCCGAACTGCGCCGGGTCGCCTTCGCCAGCGCCGTCTCCGGGGCGCCCTTCAGCGGTTCCGGGAAAGCCGTCGAGGTCGGCGCGGTCCACCACTTCCCGTTCAACTCGCCCTGCGCGGACGCCCTGCGCACCGCCCGGCCGCAGCACGTGCCCGCCGAGGAGGGTGGCCTCGTGCAGTCCACGCTGGCCGTGCCGATGGTCGCCCACGACACCGTCGTGGGGCTCGCCCAGTTCGCCCGTACCAAGGGCAGCGAGCCGTTCGGGGACCGCGACCGGGACCTGGCCGTCGAACTGGCGGCGCGGGCCGCGGTCTGCATCGACAACGCGCGTCTGTACCGCCGCGAGCACGAACGGGCGTTGATACTGCAGCGGTCCCTGCTCCCGCCCGGTGATCCCGAGGCCTCCGGTCTGGACATCGCCTGCCGCTACCTGCCGGGCAACGCGGCGACCGAGGTGGGCGGCGACTGGTTCGACGTCATCGAACTCCCCGGGCACCGTACGGCGCTGGTGGTCGGGGACGTCATGGGGCGGGGTCTGCGGGCGGCGGTCGCGATGGGCGAACTCCGCACGGCCGTACGCACGCTGGCCCTGCTGGACCTGGAACCGGCGGAGGTCCTCTCGGCGCTGGACGAGATCGCACGCGGGCTCGGCACGCCGGGCGGTGTCCAGCAGGCGACCCGGGCGGCCCGTCAGCCCCGGGACGCCGACCTCTCGGAGGTGTACCTGGCGACCTGCGTGTACGCCGTGTACGACTCCGTCACCAGACGCTGTACGTTCGCCAACGCCGGCCATCTGCCGCCGGTCCTGGTCGAGCCCGGCGAGGCGGCGCTCATGCTCGACGTACCACCCGGGATGCCGCTCGGGGTGGGCGGCGAGCCGTTCGAGGAGGTGGAGGTCGAACTCCCGGAGGGCGCACTGCTCGCGCTCTACACGGACGGCCTGGTCGAGTCCCGCGACCACCCCCTGGACGAGGGCCTCCAGGCGTTCATCGGCGCGCTCACGGACCCCTCCCGCCCGCTGGAGGACGTCTGCGACCACGTCCTCAACACCCTGGACACCCACCACGGCGAGGACGACATCGCGCTGCTGATGGCCCGGGTGCAGGGGCTGCCCGCCGACTCGGTCGGCGACTGGACCCTGCCGCGGGAGCCGCGCAGCGTGGGCCGGGCCCGGGAGTACGCTCGCGGGCAGTTGCTGTCCTGGGACCTGGAGCCGCTGGTCGACACGACGGAACTGCTGGTCAGCGAGCTGGTGACGAACGCGCTCCGGTACGGCGAGGGGGACATCAGGCTGCGGCTGCTGCTCGACCGCACGCTGGTCTGCGAGGTCTGGGACTCCGGACTGGTCCAGCCGAGGCGCCGACGGGCCCGGGACACCGACGAGGGCGGACGGGGCCTGCAACTGGTCGGTCTCCTCAGCGCGGCCTGGGGCTCCCGCCGGACACCCCGCGGCAAGACGGTGTGGTTCGAACTGCCGCTGCCGGGCGGGGACGGAACCCTCACCGACCCGGCGGAGGCACTGCTGAGCCTCTTCTGACCGGACATCGCCCACCCGTCGGGCCCGGCGGCGGCGATCGCTGAGCCCCTTCCGGCCTGCACCGCCCACCCACCCGGCTCGGTGGGTGGGCTGCGGTGGCGGTGCCGAGGGGCCGTCGGAAGCGGGTCACGCGGCGTGGCGCGCACGGGTCCGCGGTCCGCCGAAAGCGGCGGGACGGTCGGGCTCCGGGGCCTCCCGGACATCCGGGGCCTCCGGGGCATCCCGGGCCTCCGGGGCATCCGGGAGGAGGATTCCGCCGAGGAGGGCGCCGGTGAGTCCGGCCGCGTGGGCCTCGGTGCGGGGGGTGCCGTAGGACCGCACGTCCCGTTCGGCCCGGTCCCGTGCCTCCCGGGCCACGGCGTCGGCCCGGGCGGTGTCGCCCGCGCCCAGCTCCCGGACCGCCTCCGCCAGCAGGGCCCGGGCCTCCGTGCCCACGGCCCCCCGGTGCACCGCGACGTACTCCTCCGCCCCGGCCACGGAACTGCGCGCCACGAGCAGCGCCGCCGTGTCCAGCACCCCGCTCCGCGCCGCCCCGGCCGGCCGCTCGGCGGCCCGGGTGATCCGGCGCAGCGCGTCCAGCGGATCGTACGGACCCTCCGTCAGCTCCTCGCGGACCGCCGCCAGCACCCCGTCGGCGTAGGACAGCCGGGGGTGCGGCGCACCCGTGGTCAGCGAGGTCCCGGTGCCGTTCCGGACCGCCGCCAGCTCCGCCTCCGCGCCGGTCAGCGCCGCCGGTACCAGCCCGGCCGCCTCCCGCAGCCGCGCCGCGAGCCGCTCCACCCCGCCGACCAGCACCCCCGCCTGGACCACCGCACCCTCTCCGGCGCGCAGCCGCCGGGCGGCCCGACGCGGCTCGCCCGCGTCGACGGCCTGGCGGGCCTCGTTGAGCCGGAGGGTGGCGAACACCAGCCGGTCCTTGGCCTGTTCGACGTACCCGCTGACGGGGCCGACCGCCGAGGGCGGGTACCGCTCCCGCAGATCCGCCAGGATGCCCTGCGCGGTCACCGCCCGCGCCGCCAGCTCCCGGAACCGCTCCTCGGCCACCACCAGCGCCGCCGCCACCCCCCGTTCCCCGCCCTCCTGCTCCTCGCCGAGCCCCCGCAACCGGTCCAGCGCCTCCGCCTCCGCGTCCAGCCGGCGCCCGGCCTCCGCACAGCGGCCGATCACCCCGACCAGCGCCTGGCGCCGCGCGCTCGCCTCCTCCGGGACGCCCTCCTCGTACCGCCGCCAGATCGCGAACGCGGCCGACAGCTCCGTCTCGGCGGCCCGCAGCGCGTGCGTGAACGGCTCCGTCTGCTTCTCCGGGAACAGCTCCCGTACGAAGGACAGTTCCTCCCCGCTGGTCCGTACGCAGTCGTCGGCCAGCCGCAGTGCCGCCCGCGCCTGGCGCTCGGAGTCGGCCGGGGCGGGCACGGCCGGGTGTGCGGGGACGGTGCCCGGAGTCGTCCGGGTCCGGGCCCGGCGGGTGCGCCGCAGGTAGCCGTACCCGGCCAGGGACACGGCCGCGACCCCGGCGACCAGCGGCAGCACGAGGTCGGCCGCCGACGTCCCGTCCTCCTGCGGGGCGGAGGCGCTCGCCACGGGAACCGGATCATGGTCCGCGACCGTCATCACCGGCAGCACCAGCCACCCGGCTCCCACCAGAGCACCCAGCACGGCATGCGCCACCCGCGCCCGTATGTGCGGTGGGGAGGCACGCCGGGGCCGGCCCCGTTCCAGGGAGGACGTCACATTTCGGAGCGTATGGGCAGGTCGGCGGCTCCGCGAGCGGTACGGATACGGGTGGGGGACCAGGCGGACAGGGGGACGGGATGGACGGAAACCCGACAGGCGAAAGCCGGCCGGCCGGGAAGCCGACGGACGGGAGCCCGACGGACGGGAGCCCGACGGACGGGAGCCCGACGGACGGGAACCTGGCGGGCGGAAGCCAGAGGGGCGGAGACCCGGCGGGCGGAAGCCAGAGGGGCGGAGACCCGGCGGGCGAGAGTCCGGCGGACGAGAACCCGACCGGCGAGGAGCCCGCGGGCGACAACCCGACCGGCGTCACCCCCACCGCCGACAGCCCGGCCGACGGGAACCCGACCGGCGAGGGGCAGGCGGACGACAAGCCGTCGGCTGCGGGCGAGCGGCCGGAGGGGGTGCCGGCCCGCAAGCGCCGTCGCCGCATCCTCCGTGTCACCTCCGTCGTCCTCGCCCTCCTCCTGCTCCCGCTCCTCACCGCCGAGACGGCCCTCCGGCTCAACTACACCGGCGATCCGGCCCCCGGCACCCGCACCCGCCACCAGGACGCCCTCTGGCTGGGGCACGCCTGGGTGGACGGACGGAAGACCGGCAAGGACGTCAAGGCCCTCGCCCGGCGTCTGAGCGACACCGGGATCCGGGATCTGTACGTGCACGCGGGGCCGCTGGAGCACGACGGCACACTCCCCGCGTCCGCGTACCCGAAGGCCCGCTGGCTGACGGCGGCCGTCCACCGGGAGCTGCCCGGGGTGCGGGTCCAGGCCTGGCTCGGGGACAAGCTGGCCAGTGAGGGTCCGGAGGGGCTGCGGCTCGACCGACCGGCCACCCGCGCGGCGGTCCTCGACTCGACCCGCTCCGTCCTCGCCGCCGGCTTCCAGGGCGCCCACTTCGACCTCGAACCCCTGCACTCCGGCGACCGCGACTACCTCGGCCTCCTCGACGACCTGCGCGAGCTGACCCACGCCCGGGGCGCCGTGCTCTCCGTCGCCGCCCACCAGATCGACCCGCTGCCCGCCTTCCACTCCTTCTGGGGTGCCACCACCGGCCACCCCAAGTGGTGGTCGCAGGCGTACTTCGGGCAGGTGGCCCGCCGGGTGGACCAGATCGCCGTCATGTCGTACGACACCATGCAGCCGCTGCAGAGCCTGTACGGCGGCTATGTGGCCCAGCAGACCAGCCTCGCCCTGGAGGTCACCCCGGAGGGCACCGACCTGCTGATGGGCCTGCCCTTCTACCACGAGAACCGGTTCGGCCACTGGGCGCACGCCGAGACCGTCCCGGCGGCCGTGCGGGGCGTCCGGCTGGGCCTGTCCCGGACCGACGCGGACCGTGCCCGCTTCGGCGTCGCCCTGTACGTCGACTTCGCCGCCACGGAGGATGACTGGACCGCCTATCGGAAGGACTGGGTCCGTACGCCATGACGTCCGCCCGCGCCCCCCTCACCCGTGACGCCCGCGCCCCCCTCACCCGTGACGGCCTCGCCCCGCTCGCCCGCGCGGCCCTCGGCCGTGCCCCCGCCGCCGTGCACCGGCTGCGCGGCGGCTCCAAGAAGGGCGTCTACCGGCTCGTCCTCGACGACGGCAGCACCGCGATCGCGTACGTCTGGTCCCCGGAGGAGGACTACTGGGGGCCGTCCGGCACCGACATCCGCGACACCTTCTCGCACGCCTCCGGCATCGGTCTGTTCCTGGCCGCCCACCACCGGCTCACCGAGCTGGGCGTCCGCGTGCCGCGGCTGCTCCTCGCCGACGAGGACGCCGTCCACCTGCCCGCGCCCGCGGCGGTCGTGGAGGACATCCGCGGCCCGAGCCTGGAGCGGCTGCTGCGCGACGAGCCGGACGCGGCCCGGGTGCCGCTGGAGCGGCTGGCCGGGGTGCTCGGGGCGCTGCGGGAGTGCACGGCCGCCGGGCACGGCAAGGCCCTCCTGGTGGCGGAGGGCGGCACCGCGCTCGGCGGCTCCTGCGCGCGGGTCGTCACCGACCGGGCGGTCCGGGACATCGCGGACGCCGCCGAGCGGGACCCCCGCGTCCGCGCGGCGCGCGAGGCGCTGACGGAGCGGGTGCGGGACCTCGCGGGTGCCGTCGGACCGCGCGGCCACACCTCCCTCGTGCACGGCGAACTCGGCCCGGACCACGTCCTGGTGACCCCGGACGGCGATCCCGCGCTCATCGACGTCGAAGGCCTGATGTACTTCGACGCCGAGTGGGAGCACGTCTTCCTCCAGCTCCGCTTCGGGCCCGCCTACGACGTGCTGCGCGCCCCCGGCCTCGACCCCGACCGGATGGCCCTGTACCGGCTCGCGACACACCTGAGCCTGGTCGCCGGGCCGCTGCGGCTGCTCGACGGCGACTTCCCGGAGCGGGACGCGATGCAGGGGATCGCGGAGTTCAATCTCCGGCGGGCGCTCGGCCTTCTGCGGGACGCCTCCTGATCTTCGCCCCGAGCCACACCAGCGGGTCGTACTTGCGGTCGACCGCCCGTTCCTTCAGCGGGATCAGCGCGTTGTCGGTGATCCTGATGCCCTCGGGGCAGACCTCCGTGCAGCACTTGGTGATGTTGCAGTAGCCGAGGCCGTGGTCGTCCTGGGCGGTGCGGCTGCGCTCCAGGCCGGTTTCGGCCGCCGCGTCCAGCGGGTGCATGTCGAGTTCGGCGACCCGCATCAGGTAGCGGGGACCGGCGAACGCCTGTTTGTTCTCCTCGTGGTCACGCACCACATGACAGGTGTTCTGGCACAGGAAGCACTCGATGCACTTGCGGAACTCCTGCGCGCGGTCCACGTCCTCCTGGAACATGCGGTACTCGCCGGGGCCCAGCCCGGACGGCGGCACGAAGGCCGGGACCTCCCGGGCCTTCTCGTAGTTGAAGCCGACGTCCGTCACCAGGTCCCGGATCACCGGGAAGGCGCGCAGCGGGGTGATCGTGACGGTCTCGGCACGGTCGAAGACCGACATGCGGGTCATGCACATCAGCCGCGGCCGGCCGTTGATCTCCGCCGAGCACGAACCGCACTTGCCCGCCTTGCAGTTCCAGCGCACGGCGAGGTCGGGCGCCTGGGTGGCCTGGAGGCGGTGGACGATGTCCAGGACCACCTCGCCGTCGTTCACCTCGACCGTGAAGTCCTCCAGGCCGCCGCCCTGTTCGTCGCCCCGCCACACCTGGAAGCGGGCCTCGTAGCTGCTCACTCGTACAGCTCCTCTTCGGCGAGGTACTTGACCAGCTCCTCCTTCTCGAAGAGGGCGAGCAGGTCCGGGCGGATGGGCTCGGTGGTCTCGCGGGCGAGACGGATCTGGCCCCGGGCCGGGTCGGCCGCGGCGAGGCCCCCGGCGGGGTCGGCGAGGGTGCACAGCAGGTTCACGTTGCGCCAGGCGCGGTCCATCGCCGGATGGTCCTCGCGGGTGTGCCCGCCGCGTGACTCGGTGCGCTCCAGCGCCGCCCGGGCCACGCACTCGCTGACCAGCAGCATGTTCCTGAGGTCCAGGGCGAGGTGCCAGCCGGGGTTGAACTGGCGGTGGCCCTCGACCCCGGCCCGCCGGGCCCGGGCCCGCAGCTCGGCCAGCTTGTGCAGGGCCTGCTCCATCTCGCCCTCGCGGCGGATGATGCCGACCAGGTCGTTCATCGCCTGCTGGAGTTCCTGGTGCAGGGTGTACGGGTTCTCCGGCGACACCGTCTCGCCGTCCCCTCCCGCCTCCGCGGAGAAGGGCCGCAGCGCCTCGGCCGCGGCCGCGTCGACCTGGACGTCGTCCACCGGCGGGCGCCGGCCGGCCAGTGCCCGCGCGTACTCCGCCGCGTGCCAGCCCGCCCGGCGGCCGAAGACCAGCAGGTCGGAGAGGGAGTTGCCGCCGAGCCGGTTGGAGCCGTGCATACCGCCGGCCACCTCACCGGCCGCGTACAGCCCCGGCACCCCGCGGGCCGCCGCGGTGTCGGAGTCGACCGCGACGCCGCCCATCACGTAGTGGCAGGTCGGGCCGACCTCCATCGCCTCCGCGGTGATGTCGACGTCCGCCAGCTCCTTGAACTGGTGGTACATGGACGGCAGCCGGCGCCGGATCACCTCGGCGGGCATCCGGGTCGACACGTCCAGGAAGACCCCGCCGTGCGGGGAGCCACGGCCCGCCTTCACCTCGGCGTTGATCGCGCGGGCCACCTCGTCGCGGGGGAGCAGCTCGGGGGGCCGCCGGTTGCGGTCCGGATCCTCGTACCACCGGTCGGCCTCCTCCTCCGACTCGGCGTACTTCTCCTTGAAGACGTCCGGGACGTAGTCGAACATGAACCGCTTGCCCTCGGAGTTCCTGAGGACCCCGCCGTCGCCGCGCACCGACTCGGTGACGAGGATGCCCTTCACCGACGGCGGCCAGACCATGCCGGTCGGGTGGAACTGCACGAACTCCATGTTCAGCAGGGGCGCGCCCGCGAGCAGCGCCAGCGCGTGACCGTCGCCGGTGTACTCCCACGAGTTCGACGTGACCTTGAAGGACTTGCCGATGCCGCCGGTGGCGAGGACCACGGCGGGCGCCTCCAGGACGAAGAAGCGGCCGGTCTCGCGGTCGTAGGCGAAGACCCCCGAGACCCGGCCCGCGGCGGAGCCGCTGTCGGATGCCGTGTCCTTGAGGATCCTGGTGACCGTGCACTCCTGGAAGACCTTCAGCCGGGACTCGTAGTCCCCGGTCTCGCGGAAGTCCTCCTGCTGGAGGGCGACGGTCTTCTGCTGGAGCGTGCGGATCAGCTCCAGACCGGTGCGGTCACCGACGTGGGCGAGGCGCGGGTACTCGTGGCCGCCGAAGTTGCGCTGCGAGATCCGGCCGTCCTTCGTCCGGTCGAACAGAGCGCCCCAGGTCTCCAGCTCCCACACCCGGTCCGGGGCCTCCTGCGCGTGCAGCTCGGCCATCCGCCACTGGTTGAGGAACTTGCCGCCGCGCAGGGTGTCGCGGAAGTGGACCTGCCAGGTGTCGTGCTCGTTGGCGTTGGCCATCGCCGCCGCGATGCCGCCCTCGGCCATCACCGTGTGCGCCTTGCCGAACAGCGACTTGCAGATCACCGCCGTACGGGCGCCGCGCTCGCGTGCCTCGATCGCCGCGCGCAGCCCGGCGCCGCCCGCGCCGACGACCACGACGTCCCACTGCTGCCGTTCCACCGCTGCCATCAGAAGAACCTCGGATCGTCGAGGACGCCGGACGCGACCAGGTACACGTAGAAGTCGGCGAACGCCACGCTGAGCAGCGAGGCCCAGGCCAGCTGCATGTGCCGGGCGTTGAGCCGCCCGACGAACCGCCAGGCCCGGTAGCGCACGGGATGCCGGGAGAAGTGCTTGAGCTTGCCGCCGACGATGTGCCGGCAGGAGTGGCAGGAGAGGGTGTACGCCCAGATCAGCACGATGTTGGCGAGGAAGACCAGGCTGCCGAGGCCCATGTGTCCCCACCGGTAGTGCTCGTCCCGGAAGGCCAGCACGGTGTCGTACGTCAGCACGCCGGCCACGAGCAGGGCGGCGTAGAAGAAGTACCGGTGGACGTTCTGCAGGATCAGCGGGAAGCGGGTCTCGCCGGTGTAGGTGCGGTGCGGCTCGGCGACCGCGCAGGCGGGCGGGGACGCCCAGAACGCGCGGTAGTAGGCCTTGCGGTAGTAGTAGCAGGTCAGCCGGAAGCCGAGCGGGAAGATCAGGATGATGATCGCGGGGGAGATGCCCCACCAGGAGCCGAAGAGGTCGGCGTTGGGCCCGGCGCGCATGGTCCGGCAGTTCTCCGCCAGGCAGGGGGAGTAGAACGGCGAGACGTACGGCGCCGCGTAGTAGTCGGCGCCCGCGAAGGCCCGCCACGTCGAGTACACGACGAACGCCAGCAGACCGGCCGCGGTGACGGCGGGCGCCAGCCACCAGCGGTCGGTCCGCAGGTGCGGGGCGGCGATCGCGGCGCGCGTACGGGCGCGTACGCCGCCGCTGTTCTGTTGGGGTTCCGTACCAGTAGCCAAGTCGGGACTCCGGTCGGTAGCGGTTGATCAGGGGGCGCGGCGGTCGCGGGCGCCCAGTCCCTCGTCGTCCGTGTCCGTCCACAGGCTGATGTCGTAGGGCGCGTCGGAGATGGTGACGAGGTCGGGCCGGCGCTGCGTGGCCGGGGCCGCGGCGGCGTCCCGGAGCAGGGCCACGCTCTCGCGCAGGTGGTCGGCGTCCAGACGGACCCGGCGTATCTCCAGGCCGCCGCTGCCGAGCTGGTGTTCCAGGCGGCCCAGCGACCGGTGGAGGTCGTCGAGGCAGCGCTGGACGGCGTTGATGTCGTCGTGCACGGACATGACTTGCCCTCGCTTCCGCGGGTCCGGCGGGCCATGGACGGCAACGTTCATGCGCCTTGGAGTGTTGCGCCTCACGCCTGCCGGTGTGAAGGGATGTGCAGCGATTGGCCGGGGCGTACGGGTGCATCGCCCGGTGTGTTGCGCCGCACGGGTGGGCTTACCGGCTGTCGTCGCCGTGTCGCCCGCTGTTGCCGGATCCTTTCCTCTTCAGTGGCCGCATAGATCTGATCAGCTCCATATACCGCCAAACGTGATCAGCTCCACATACCGACAAATGTGAGCATAAGGCCCGCGGCTTCCTGGAGGTAGCAGAGATGTCCTACGACGGCGTTGGGCAGCGTCCTGAAGGGGCGCGCGGCCGCACCGACCGGCGGCTCCGCCGCGGGGCGCCGGGTGCCACGACGCACCCGCAGACGACCGAAGGACGGTCCCGGCGTCTCCAGCGGACCCTCGTCTTCCTCAGCGCGAGCGCCCTGGCCGTCCCCCTGCTCGCCGGCTGCGGTGACGACGACGAGGTCAGCAGCCCGCTCGCGCCGCAGGACATCGCCCCGGTCGCCCGGGACCTGGTCGCCGACGGCGGCACCCTGAAGTGGGCCGTGGACGCCGTACCGGAGACCCTGAACACCTTCCAGGCCGACGCCGACACCGGCACCAGCCGCATCGCCCAGGCCGTGCTGCCCTCCATGTTCCGGCTGGACTCCGCCGGCCGGCCGGTGGCCAACCCGGCCTATCTGGAGTCGGCCAAGGTCATCGAGACCGAGCCGCGCCAGGTCGTGCTGTACAAGCTCAACCAGCAGGCCGTCTGGAGCGACGGCCGGGAGATCGGCGCCGCCGACTTCGTCGCCCAGTGGCGCGCCCTGTCCGGGAAGAACAGCGCCTACTGGACCGCCCGCAACGCCGGCTACGACCGCATCGCCAAGATCGAGCGCGGCGCCAACGACCTCCAGGTCCGGGTCACCTTCTCCCGCCCCTACGCCGACTGGAAGTCCCTGTTCTCACCGCTGTACCCGAAGGACGTCATGGGCACCCCGGACGCCTTCAACGACGGCGCCCGCCGCAAGCTCAAGGTCACCGCCGGGCCCTTCAAGGTGGAGAAGGTCGACACCGCCAAGAAGGACGTCGTCCTCACCCGCAACCCGCGCTGGTGGGGCAAGCCCGCCAAGCTGAACCAGATCGTGCTGCACGCCGTCCCCCGCGACAAGCGGGCCACCGCGCTCGCCGACGGCAGCGTGGACCTGGCCGAGATCGACCCCGCCGACGCCCAGCGGATCGGCCTCGCCCACCGGGAGAAGGGCACCGGCACCCCGCTCCAGGGCGCCGGGGGCAGGACCTCCGTGAAGAAGCTGCGCGCGTGGGCGGTCGCGCACGGCCTCGACTCCGAGCAGGTACAGGCCGGGAAGAAGAAGCTCCGCGAGGCCGTCACCCGCTACCTGGAGCAGCAGCAGGCGCTGCGCGACATCGAGGTCCGCAAGTCCCTGGAACCCGTCTACACCCAGCTCGCCCTCAACGGCTCCACCGGCCCCCTCACCGACGAACGGGTCCGCCGGGCCGTCGCCCGCGCCCTGGACCGCACCGAGCTGGCCCGCCTGGTGCTCACCCCGCTGGGGCTGCCCGCCGTACCCGTCGGCAGCCACCTCGCGCTGTCCGGGCAGGCCGCGTACGCCGACAACAGCGGCGCGATCGGCGGGCAGGACGCCAAGGAGGCGCAGGCGCTGCTCGCCGACGCCGGCTGGGTGCGCGGCGGCCCGCTGAAGGAGGAGAAGAAGGGCGAGAAGGCGGCCGGCCCGCAGAAGCAGGAGAAGGACAAGCGGAGCAAGGAGGACGGGGACGTCTCGGACGGCGGCGACGACGGCGAGTACATCGTCGGGGAGGACGACAAGGGCCACGACGACCGGCACGGCGACGGCGGGGCGCACGGCGGCACCGGCGGCGGCAGGAGTCACGGGGGCACCGACGGCAAGGGCAAGCACCACGAGTCCCCCGGCGACGAGCACGAGCACCCCGACCGGCACCTCGCGCAGGAGGGCAAGCACGGCGGCGCGCCCGGCGCCTACGCCCCCAAGGGCACGGCCGCCCCGGCCGCCGCTCCGGCCGGGCCCCTCGCCAAGGACGGCAAGCCCCTCGCGCTCCGCTTCGTCCTGCCCTCCGGACCCGGCTCGCAGACCCTGAACTCGGTCGCCGAGCGGATCTCCGCGATGCTGGAGCAGGTCGGCATCCGCACGACGATCACCAAGGTGTCGGACGAGAGCTACTTCAAGGACCACATCGCCGCCGGCGACTACGACCTCGCCCTGTACTCCTGGCCGTCCTCCGCCTTCCCGGCGACCGACGCCCGGCCCGTCTACGCCAAGCCCGTCCCGGCCGCGGACGGCTCGGTGAACGTCGAGCAGAACTACACCCGGGTCGGCACGGACCAGGTCGACCAGCTCTTCGACCAGGCCGCGACCACGCTGGACGAGGGCGAGGCGCGGGACCTGATCCGCAAGGCCGACGCCCGCATCTGGGCGGCGGCGGGCTCGATCCCGCTGTACCAGCGCCCGCAGCTGGTGGGGGCACGCAAGAACGTGGTCAACGCGGGGGCCTTCGGCTTCCAGACGCCCGTCTACGAGGACATGGGCTTCCTGAAGAAGGGAGCGAAGGTGTCGTCGCCGAGCCCCGGGAAATAGACCACCGCGAGCAGTCGTTCCGCGGGGCGGCGGAGGTCCCTCCCGAGCGGGCGGAGCCGAGCCCGGGAAGGGTGGGCACGGCCCTGCTCGCCGGGTGCGTCCGGGGCCGTGCCGGACCGCGCCGTCGGATCCCGGCGAGCCCCAGCGGCGGCGCACCCGTACCATGGGGTGAGGCCGTGGCGTGTCCAGCCCGGCAGGGCCCGCGCGACACGGACGTACGCGCAGGGCGATCCTCACACTTCCGGGAGTACGGCAGCTTATGGCCACGCGCCACGACATCCGCAACGTCGCCATCGTCGCTCACGTCGACCACGGCAAGACCACCATCGTCGACGGCATGCTGAAGCAGGCCGGCGCGTTCGCCGCCCACCAGCTCGACTCGGTCGACGACCGCATGATGGACTCGAACGACCTGGAGCGTGAGAAGGGCATCACGATCCTCGCCAAGAACACGGCGGTGAAGTACCACCCCAAGGACGGCGGGGACCCGATCACCATCAACATCATCGACACCCCCGGCCACGCCGACTTCGGCGGCGAGGTCGAGCGCGGTCTGTCGATGGTGGACGGTGTCGTCCTCCTCGTGGACGCCTCCGAGGGCCCCCTGCCCCAGACCCGCTTCGTGCTGCGCAAGGCGCTCCAGGCCCGGCTGCCCGTCATCCTGTGCATCAACAAGACGGACCGCCCCGACGCCCGCATCGACGAGGTCGTCAACGAGACCTACGACCTGTTCCTCGACCTGGACGCGGACGAGGAGCAGATCGAGTTCCCGATCGTCTACGCCTGCGGCCGTGACGGCATCGCCTCGCTGACCAAGCCGGACAACGGCACGGTCCCGGCCGACTCCACCAGCCTGGAGCCGTTCTTCTCCACGATCCTGGAGCACATCCCGGCCCCGACCTACGACGAGGACGCCCCGCTCCAGGCCCACGTCACCAACCTCGACGCCGACAACTTCCTCGGCCGTATCGCGCTGCTCCGCGTCGAGCAGGGCGAGCTGCGCAAGGGCCAGACGGTCGCCTGGATCAAGCGCGACGGCACCGTGAGCAACGTCCGCATCTCCGAGCTGATGATGACCGAGGCGCTCACCCGCAAGCCGGCCGAGAAGGCGGGCCCGGGTGACATCTGCGCGGTCGCCGGTATCCCGGAGATCATGATCGGCGAGACGCTGGCCGACCCGGAGAACCCGGTCGCGCTGCCGCTGATCACGGTGGACGAGCCGGCGATCTCCATGGTGATCGGCACGAACACCTCGCCGCTGGTCGGCCGGGGCGGCACCGGCAAGGGCGCGGACGCGAAGGCGGCCGTGAAGGACCGCAAGGTCACCGCCCGCCAGGTCAAGGACCGCCTGGACCGCGAGCTGATCGGCAACGTCTCGCTGCGCGTCCTGGAGACCGAGCGCCCGGACGCCTGGGAGGTGCAGGGCCGTGGTGAGCTGGCGCTCGCCATCCTGGTCGAGCAGATGCGCCGCGAGGGCTACGAGCTGACCGTCGGCAAGCCGCAGGTCGTCACCAAGGAGATCGACGGCAAGGTCCACGAGCCGGTCGAGCGCATGACGATCGACGTGCCCGAGGAGCACATGGGTGCCGTCACGCAGCTCATGGGCGTCCGCAAGGGCCGCATGGACAACATGTCGAACCACGGCTCCGGCTGGGTGCGCATGGAGTTCGTGGTGCCCTCGCGCGGTCTGATCGGGTTCCGTACCGAGTTCCTGACCCAGACCCGTGGCACGGGCATCGGCCACTCCATCCACGAGGGCTTCGAGCCCTGGTTCGGCAACCTGACGACCCGGAACAACGGCTCCCTCGTCGCCGACCGCTCCGGCGCCGTCACCGCGTTCGCGATGACGAACCTCCAGGAGCGCGGCGTGCTCTTCGTGGAGCCGGGCACCGAGGTGTACGAGGGCATGATCGTCGGCGAGAACTCCCGCTCCGACGACATGGACGTCAACATCACCAAGGAGAAGAAGCTCACGAACATGCGGTCGTCGTCGGCCGACTCGTTCGAGGCGATCGTGCCGCCGCGCAAGCTGTCGCTGGAGCAGTCGCTGGAGTTCTGCCGCGACGACGAGTGCGTCGAGGTGACCCCGGAGGCCGTTCGCATCCGCAAGGTCGTGCTCGACCAGCGGGAGCGGGCCCGCTCCGCGAGCCGCGCCAAGCACAGCTGACACACCGGCATTTGAGCCCGGGTGCCCCCCTGGTGGGGGCATCCGGGCTTTTTGCAACCCGTTTTCGGGGGCCGCATGTCCGACATGCGGAGATCAGTGCCCGATAGCCATGTAACAAGTCCGTTTCGCGCCTTCTTCCGACGAACAGTTTGTCCAGATTTTGGAAGATGTAGAGGCGAGCTGTGACTGAATTGAGATCTACGGGCAGTGGTCGGTAGTCGACCCATGGCAGATAGTTAGCCGCGTAGCGCTCGGGTCAATGGGTCTCGCACTGTGGGGACAGTGCCGACTCACGAGCACCAGGGGGTGTCTGCCCCTCCGTCAGGGGTGTCGGAGGGAAGACGGAAACCCCTTCCTGTTGGTGAACACGTGGAGTCACGAGGAGGGAACCCCAGTAACTACGCGCGTCCGGCTGCGGTCACGCGCGTCCTTGGAGTACGCGGGCACCTCCCATACTTATACCTGTGAAACGGACAAACCGTGACAAGTCCTATCGACATAGAGGGCGGCGGGGCTCCGCTCGTCGTCGACGGCGAACCAGGGCCAAAGACGAGGACGGAGGCCGTCAAGCTCACGGGCCGGTCCCCCGGCCAGCTGATGTGGCTGCGCTTCAAACGCGACCGTACGGGTGTCGTCTGCGCCCTGGTGGTGATCGGCTACTTCCTCGTCGCCCTGCTCGCCCCGCTGCTGGTCAAGCTGCCGGGCACCGATCCGTACACCCTGTACGGCCAGGACCCCACCTACGCCGACAAGCCCGTCCTCGACGAATTCGGGCTTCCGCTCGGCTACTTGGGAGGTGTCTCGGGAGACCACTGGTTCGGCGTCGAACCGCAGTACGGCCGCGACCTCTACGCCATGCTGCTGTACGGCATGCGCACCTCGCTGTACATGGCGCTCGGCATCACCGTCCTCATCATGGTCACCGGCGTCGTGATCGGCCTGATCGGCGGCTACTTCGGCGGACGCACGGACTACTGGATCGGCCGTGGCACCGACTTCTTCCTCTCCTTCCCGCAGCAGCTGTTCTTCATCGCCTTCATGCCCGTCGTGACGTCGTTCTTCGTGGACCCCCGCGAGGAGACGCCGACCTACTTCCGTGCCCTGGCCATGCTGATCGTGCTGTGGCTGCTGGGCTGGATGGGCATGGCCCGGCTGGTGCGGTCGACCGTACTGTCCCTGCGGGAACGGGAGTTCGTGGAGGCGGCCAAGGTCTCCGGGGCCTCGCCGTGGCGGATCGTACGCAAGGAGATCCTGCCCAACGTCGTCACCCCGATCCTGGTGCAGTTCACGTACCAGCTGCCCAGCACCATCCTCAGCATCGCCTTCCTGTCCTTCGCGGGCGTCGGGTTCGTCGAACCGACACCCGACTGGGGACGCCTCTTCGCCGCCGGCGCGCGGTACGCCGAGCAGGACCCGGCGTTCATGTTCTTCCCCGGGGTGGCGCTGGTGATCTTCGTCCTGTGCTTCAACCTCCTCGGGGACTCCGTACGGGACGCGTTCGACCCCAAGTCCGGGCGGTAGGTCGTCCGTTGGGTGGGGGGTGGCTGCCGCCCCCGCCGGCCCCAGCCGGCCGGCGCCCGGCAGAACTCACGGATAACAACCGACAGGTAGGTGGATTCGCCACATGATGTCTCATCGCGCCCGCGGAGCGCGTGCCGTCGTGATCGCCATCGCGGCCGGCTCCCTCGCTCTCACGGCCTGCTCCAAGAACGAGGGCGGCAAGTCCGGCAAGGACTCCAGGAAGGACCAGCAGGAAGCGGCGGTCCAGTCGAAGGCGGTCACCTATGCCGGCGCCGCGGGTTCGACCGGCCCCGCCAAGGAGGTGCCCGGCGCCAAACCCGGCGGCACGATCACGGTGTACCAGGAGGCGGGCCTGTCCCACCTGGACCCCGGCCAGATCTACGTCTCCGACGCCGGCCAGGTCGCCAACCTGCTCTTCCGCCGCCTGACCCAGTTCCAGGAGGACGACAAGGGCAACGTGTCCGTCGTCGGCGACCTCGCCACCGACTCCGGCAAGTCCTCCGACGGCGGCAAGACCTGGACCTTCACGCTGAAGGACGGGATCAAGGACGAGAACGGCAACCCGCTCACCTCGGCCGACGTCCGGCACAGCGTCGAGCGCCTCTACGCGAAGTTCATCTTCGACGGCCCGACCTACCTCCAGACCTGGCTGAGCGGCGCCGACTACCGCAAGGCCCTGCCCGGCGGCGGCTTCGACGGCAAGCACCTGCCCGCCTCGGTGCTGGACACCCCGGACGACAAGACCGTGGTCTTCCACTTCGACCAGCCGCGCCCCGACCTCCCGCAGACCCTCGCCATGGCCGGCTACGCCGTCGTCCCGGCGAAGGGCGACACCAAGGAGCGGTACGAGAAGAAGCCGGTCGCCACCGGCCCGTACAAGATCGCCGAGAACAAGCCCGGCAAGACCCTGAAGCTGGTGAAGAACACCGGCTGGGACCCGAAGACCGACTCCGTGCGCCACCAGTACGTCGACGGCTTCACCATCCAGTTCGGCGTCACCGAGTCCACCCAGACCAAGCGCCTGATCGCCGACGAGGGCGACAACAAGAACGCCATCCAGCTCACCAACGGCGTCGAGGCCACCCAGATCCAGGACGTCATCAACAACCCCGAGGCCAGCAAGCGCACGGTCAAGGGCTACCAGCCCTACGTCATGACGCTGACCTTCAACCTCGACCGGGTCAAGGACAAGAAGGTCCGCGAGGCCGTCACCTACGCGGTCAACTCCAAGTCCCTCATCGCCGGCGAGGGCGGCGCCTACGGCGGTGACGTCGCCCCGAACTACTTCGCGCCGACGCTGCCCGGCTACGAGGCGGGCTACGACCCCTACGGCCGGCTGAAGACCCCGCAGGGCAACATCGCCAAGGCCAAGGAGATCCTCAGCGGCGTCCCGGCCGGCGAGAGGAAGCTCGTCTTCGCCTACCCCAACAGCGAGGCCGGCCAGAAGCGCAAGGTCGCCGTCGAGGACGCGCTGCAGAAGGTCGGCATCGACGTCGTCGCCAAGGAGGTCGACTCGGCGAGCTACTACGAGCAGATCGGCAAGCTGAAGAACCCGTACGACATCTACATCACCGGCTGGGGCCAGGACTGGCCGTCCCCCGGCACGGTCGTCACCCCGATCTACGACGGCTCGCAGGTCGCCGACGGCTCCTCGAACTACTCGCACGTCAAGGACCCGAAGGTCGACGCCCTCATCAAGAAGGCGCTGACCCAGGAGCCGACCGAGGCCGCCAAGACCTGGAAGGAAGCCCAGCACTACCTGCTGGAGAACGTCATCCCGGCGGCCCCCCTCTGGTACACGAAGCAGTTCCAGATCTCCGGCTCCAACGTGGGCGGTACCCGGTACGGCTCGGTGTCCAGCCTCCTCGACATCAACCGGCTGTACCTGAAGTCGTGATCCGCGGCTGACGACGGGGGCGCGCCCCGCAGCGGGCGCGCCCCCGGTCCGACCGCACCCCACCCACCGTCTGTCGCAGAGAGCAGCCAGCCCGCCATGCTTCAGTTCATCATCCGGCGCACGGTCGGCGCCTTCGTCACGCTCTTCCTCATCGGGGCGGCGACCTTCTTCCTCTTCGTGGCCGCACCCTCCGACTACGCCTCCCTGGCCTGCGGCAAGGACTGTTCGCCCCAGCGACTGGCGGACATCCGCGAGGCCCTCGGCCTCAATCTGCCCCTCGCCCAGCAGTTCTGGGACTTCATGTCCGGCATCGTGACGGGCCGCGACTTCCCGACCGGACACTGCTCGGCCCCCTGCCTGGGCGTGTCGTTCTACTCGGGGGACATGGTCTGGAGCACCATCATGGACCGGTTCCCGCTGACCCTCACCCTGACCGCCGGCGGTGCCGTCGTCTTCCTGCTCATCGGCGTCGGCGCGGGCATGATCGCCGCCTACCGGCGCGGCACGCTGGTGGACAAGGCCGCCACCGGCGCGTCCATGGTGCTCAGCTCCTTCCAGATCTACTTCCTCGGCCCGGTCGTGCTGACCATCCTCGTCTACGGCACCGGCTGGATGGAGGACCCCAAGTACGTCCCCCTCACCCAGGACCCGGTCGGCTGGTTCGTCGGCATGTCGATCCCGGTGTGCGTGATGGCCACGATCTTCACCGCGCAGTACACCCGTATGGCGCGCTCCTCCATGATCGAACAGCTCGCCGAGGACCATGTGCGCACCGCCCGGGCCAAGGGCATGTCACGCAAGTACGTCTTCCTGCGCTACGCCTGGCGGGGGTCGCTCATCCCCATCGTCACCGTGCTCGGCATCGACGTCAGCTCCATGCTGGGCGGCGCCGTCGTCACCGAACTGACCTTCTCCCTCCAGGGGATCGGCCGGCTCGCGGTGGACGGTGCGGTCAACAAGGACCTGCCGCTGACGATGGGGGTCATGCTCTTCGGCGCCTTCTTCATCCTCATCATCAACATCCTGACCGACATCACCTACGCGTGGATCGACCCCCGCATCCGGCTCTCCTAGGAAGAACCAGCCAAGTGACCACAGTGACCAAGGCCGAGGGGGCACCGGCCCCGGCCGGGCCGGAGGGATTCCTCTCGGTGCGCGATCTCCAGGTGACGTTCTCCACCGAGGACGGCCCGGTCAAGGCCGTCGACGGGCTCTCCTTCGACCTGCACCGCGGGAAGACCCTCGGCATCGTCGGCGAGTCCGGCTCGGGCAAGTCGGTCACCAACCTGACGATCCTCGGGCTGCACGACCCGCTGTTCACCACGATCGACGGGGAGATCGTCCTCGACGGCAAGGAACTCATCACCGCCACCGAGAAGGAGATGGAGAAGCTCCGCGGCAACCGGGTGGCGATGATCTTCCAGGATCCGCTCACCGCGCTGTCGCCCTTCTACACGATCGGCCGGCAGATCGCCGAGCCGTACATGAAGCACACCGGCGCCTCGAAGAAGGCCGCCTGGGAACGGGCCGTGGAGATGCTCGCCAAGGTCGGCATCCCCCATCCCAAGGAACGCGCCCGTGACTACCCGCACCAGTTCTCCGGCGGTATGCGCCAGCGCGCGATGATCGCCATGGCGCTGGTCTGCGACCCCGACCTGCTGATCGCCGACGAGCCGACCACGGCCCTGGACGTGACCGTGCAGGCCCAGATCCTGGACCTGCTCAAGGACCTCCAGCGGGAGTTCGGCACGGCGATCGTCTTCATCACGCACGACCTCGGGGTCATCGCCGACATGGCCGACGACATCATGGTGATGTACGCGGGCCGGGCGGTGGAACGCGGCACGGTGGACGAGGTCCTGCGCTCACCGCAGCACCCCTACACCTGGGGCCTGCTCAACTCCATGCCCCGGCTGGACTCCGACCTCGGCACCCCGCTCTCCCCGATCCCCGGCTCCCCGCCCTCCCTGCTGACCCCGCCGCCCGGCTGCCGGTTCCACCCCCGGTGCACCTTCCGGGACCGCGTCGACGGCGACCGCTGCGTCACCGAACGTCCTCTCCTGGCACCGGACCGTTCCTCGGCGTGCCATCTGGGCGCGGAGCAGAAGCGAACCATCTTCATCGAAGAGATCAGGCCCCGACTGGGCTAGGAGGACAACCGTCATGAAAGAGGACCTGGTCCTCCCCGCCACCCGCGAGACCCGTGCGGACACGGCACCGGAGCCGCTGCTCGAGGTCTCGGGGCTGGTCAAGCACTTCCCGGTCAAGGGAGGCTTCCCCATCCGCCGTACGGTCGGCGCGGTCCAGGCCGTCGACGGCCTCGACCTGACCGTGCACGCGGGGGAGAGCTTCGGCCTGGTCGGCGAGTCGGGCTGCGGCAAGTCGACCACCGGCCGGCTCATCACCCGCCTGCTGGAGCCCACCAGCGGCACGATCACCTACCGCGGCCAGGACATCAGCCACGCCGGCCGCAGGCAACTCGCCCCCATCCGCTCCGAGATCCAGATGATCTTCCAGGACCCGTACTCGTCGCTGAACCCGCGGCAGACGGTCGGCAAGATCATCTCGGGCCCGATGGAGATCAACGGCATCAGCCCGGAGGGCGGCCGGGAGAAGCGCGTGCGCGAACTCCTGGAGACGGTCGGCCTGAACCCGGAGCACTACAACCGTTTCCCGCACGAGTTCTCCGGCGGCCAGCGCCAGCGCATCGGCGTGGCGAGGGCGCTGGCCCTGGAACCGAAGCTGATCGTCGCCGACGAGCCGGTCTCCGCCCTGGACGTCTCGATTCAGGCCCAGGTCGTCAACCTGCTCCAGCAGGTCCAGAAGGACCTGGGCATCGCGTTCGTCTTCATCGCCCACGACCTGGCGATCGTCCGCCACTTCTCCCAGCGTGTCGCGGTGATGTACCTCGGCAAGATCATCGAGGTGGGTGACCGCGACTCCATCTACGCCCGCCCGCGCCACCCCTACACCCACGCCCTGCTGTCCGCCGTCCCCGAGGTGACCCTCACGGAGGAGGACTCCCCCCAGCGCGAGCGCATCCGTCTCGCCGGCGACGTACCGTCCCCCATCTCCCCGCCCTCCGGCTGCCGCTTCCGCACCCGCTGCTGGAAAGCACAGGACAAGTGCGCGGCCGAGGAACCCCCGCTGATCCAGCTCTCCGGCAACCGGAACGGCCACCTGACGGCCTGCCACTTCCCGGAGGACCCGACGACGGAGGCCCGGGAGGAGGACATCGTGCTGGACCCGGCGTTGGCGGCGCTGGAGGAGGACCGGAACTAGACCGGCTCCGGCCGGGCCGGGACACGGCAAGGTGATCCGGCCCGGCGCACGCCACAACGGGGTGGCCTCACCCGTGACCCGCCACCAGCCTCGCCCCGCAGGAACCGACGGCGACGCAAGCTGCTCTCCCGGCGTCCTCCGCATCGCCGCGGGAGCGGCGACACCGGCGGTGTGAGCCTCACTCCCGCCGGGCCACCGGGGTTCCCCGTGCGTGAACCGGTGCCCTCCGAGGCGAAAGCACCGAGGCGCGGAGTTCGTAGAGGGGGTGGGGCGGGAGAGTCCTGCCGCCGACCTGCTGGGCCGGGGTGACACCGGTCGGCACGAAGCCCGCTTTCACCAGGACTCGTCCCGAGGCCGCGTTGTCGGGGTGGTGCTTGGCTTCCATGCGCTGCACCCCGTCGGCGAAGACGAGGGGGATGAACTGCCGTACGGCATCGGTGGCGTAGCCGTTGCCCCAGGTGTCTTCGCGGAGGAGATAGCTCAGGGCGGCGGCCCTGTCGGCTCGGAGGCGCGCCTTCACCAGGCCGATCAGGTCACCGTCACGTTCGATCCCGCGATTCCAGTGGGTACGCGGATCGTCCAGGTCGTGGTCGATGAATCTCCGCACGGTGGCCGCCGCCTCCTCGGCGGTCATGTCGTAGCCATGGGTGAATCGTGTGGTGCGACCCGAGACGATCCGCTGAAGTGCGGGAACGTCATCGAGGGTGAAGGGGCGCAGAGTCACCACGCGGCGATCTCCTCGGCGGTCGGGCGGTCGGCGAAGCCGGGTGCCATGCACGCGTTGATCAGCTCCTCCAGGGCCGGAAAGGGCCAGGGCCGGACATCGCGGAGGGCGTGAAGACGCTGGTCGGCCAGGGCGCGGAGTTTGTCCCGGCGGTCATCGCCGTCCTCGTACATGCCGGGACGGTGGCCGGTCCAGCACCAGAACAAGGAGGCCCCCAGGCTCCAGATGTCAGCTGGGGGACGGACGGGGATGTGGACGTCGTGTTCCGTGTCGAGGACGGCGGCGGCGACCTCAGGAGCGGTGGTGTGCGTGAGGGCGCCTCGGTAGGGCAGGCGTCGGCCGTCGTCGGGGCCGCACGACAGGGCGTAGTCGATGATCTCGGTCGTGCCGTCGTCGGTCACCAGGGTGTTCGTCGGCTGGACGTCGGCATGCGCCCAGCCTGCCGCATGTAGGGGGGCCAGGCGGGCAGCCCAGGTGCGGGCCACGGACAGCAGAAGCGTGCGGTGCGCCCGGGTGCCGCCCCCGGCCTCCCGGGTGGGCGAGAGGGCGTTCCACAGGCGTACGCCGTCGACCCACCGTACGGCGAGCCATCGGCCGCCCTCCCACGCACCGGCGCCGACCCGGTAGGCGGAGTCGATGGCATCTGCTCGGGACAGGCGGATCAGATGGTCGTTCTCCTGCGCCAGCTCAGCGGCTTTGTCGCGGGACTCCTCCGCTTCGGGCACGTTGGCCTTCAGCACCATCCCGTCATCGCCGGCGGTCATCCTCCACACCCGGGACCCGCGCCGGTCGCTGAGCAGACCGTACGACACCGGGCCGAAACGCGCTTCGAGTGTTGCTACCGCTTCAGCAGGAGGCGTTGCGCCCACAGTTTCACGTCCTTCCAGTCCTGCGGCATTCCTGCGAAGACGTCCCGGCCGTCGTCGACCGCGTTCGCCACGGCGTCGGCCAAGCCGGGTGTCGCCGCGAGGAAGCGCGGGTCTCGTGTCCGTACGGCGACCCGCACAGGCAGGAACGCCACCGGCGGCGGGGGGATACGCAGACCGTGCCGGTCCGTGTCCTCCTCGCCCCTGCGGAACTTCCCGAACATCAGACCGACCGGACCGTAGAGGTTCTTCAGTGCCCAGTGAGGCCAGGTCATGGTGTCGTCGTCCGCGTTCAGAAGGACGATGTTCTCGCAGACGAGCGAGCCGTGGCGGCAGGCGGCCGACGCCCTGACGCATTCCGCTGTCTGCACCCCGGCACGGAACACCGCCGCCTCGACAGCCTCGGCTTCGCCGACCGCTTCATAGACGGTCCAACGGGTCAGTCCCCGTTCGAGAGAGGGCGCGAGATAGGGGCAGTTGACCGTGACCGCCTGTGCGTACGAAGTGATGCCGACGGTTCTCGGATGCGTCGTACGAGCCTCGACCAGGCGGAGCGCCCCAGCGGCGGGCCGGAGCGCTCCGTCGGTGTGCGTGCTGGTCACCGCGTCGTGGCCTTCTCCGGCTCCCGCGGTACGACATCGTCGCCGTCTCCGCTGGTGGGGGAGCAGTCCCACTCCGCGACCACGACACCGGTCCGCCGGTAGCGGCCGAGGGCGCCGGTGTCGACCGTGCCGTCCGCGTCGGTGAACCAGATCTCCGGCAGCGTGCCGAACATCTCCTCGTAGGCGGCGACCCACGAGATCTCACCGGCGCCGGCCACGGCGGCGTGGCCGAGGACACCTCCGGCGTGGTCGGTGCAGAACGCGGTGTATCCCGGGTCGTCCAGGAAGCGGTGCCATTCGGCGTCGACGGCGCCGGAGAACATCTCCACGACCGTGTGCCCGGCAGCCAACCGCTCGGCGGCGACAGCGAGGAACCGCCCGAGTTCGATCCGCTCGGGGCGCAGGGTGCTGTTCATGGTGGTGCTCCTCTCGAACAGGTGCGAGTGCTGCTTGAGGACGGCGCGGGGGAGGCATGGGCGGCGTTGGTCCCCGGCCCGCTGCCGCTCGCGGCCGACTAGGGGTGCGTACGCGAGGGCAGGTCTTCGGGGCAGGCGGTCGGCTCGTGGCTGCGGAGCTCGGCCCAGACGAGCTTCCACGTGGGGTGCAGGTCGTACCCCCAGCGGTCGCTCAGGGCGTCGACCAGGACCAGGCCGCGACCGCCCTCGCAGTCCTCGTCCGGCATCCCGGCACCGGGGACTTCGCGGGAGGTGTCGGCGACGCCGATCCGTACCCGGTCCCGGGTCACGCGCCGGATCACCACCCGGACCGTGCGAGAGCGGGTGTGGTCGATCGCGTTCGTCACCAGCTCGTCCACGATCAGCGTTCCGGCGTCCAGCAGATCCCCGATCCCCCAGGTGCTGAGCGCGGTGGCGACCAGGCTCCGGGCTCGCTTCGCGGACTGCGGTTCACAGGGCATCGTCTCCGCATAGCCGGGATCGCCCTTCGGCATCGGTCTCGTGGCAGTCGTGATCACGTAGTCGTCTCCTTGGGGTGGGGCACCCGGCCCCGTCGGGCTGCCGCCGGACCGCTGAGCGGTGTTGCCGGCGGCTGATATCCATCCAACGGGGGTACGCCCGCAGTGAGAACGGTCCATGCTGGTAAGGCCGTTGAATGCGTTGAACGCCAGGGGAGCTGGACATGGGACGCACACCGAACACGGCCCTCGCCGCGCTGATGCGTGAGGCCGACTGGGGAAACGGGCAGCTGGCGCGAGCGGTGAACCGCACGGCGGCCGAGGGCGGGGTGGAACTGCACTACGACGCCAGCACGGTCACGCACTGGCTCAAGGGAAGCGTTCCGAAGGATGAAGCGCGGGCGGCTGTTCTCGAAGCACTCTCGCGGAGGGTCGGTCGCGTCGTAACGTTCGCGGAGGCCGGGTTCCCCGGCGAGGACGCGCACACGTCTGCCGCCCTGGTGGATCTCGTGAGGAGCGACATGGACCCGTCGCGACGCGGAGTACTTGCTACTGGGCTCTATTCTGCGGCCCTGATGGTCCCGAGCTTCTCCGACCTGGGCGACCGGCTCGACCGTGCCGACGACGACGCGAAAGCCGGGCGTACGGTGCGAGTCGGTGCGGGCGAGGTCGTCACGGTTCAGCGGATGACGGACCACATCGCGACGATTCTGGACGACCTCGGCGGCGGCCACGCCCGTCCCATGGCAGCGGCGTTCCTCGCGAACACCGTCCTGCCGTGGCTGGACGCCGATGCCACGGGCAGGGTGAAGCGCGATCTGCTCGCTGCGGCCAGCGACTTCGTGTACCTGACCGGCTGGATGGCCATGTACGAGCGGGCTCACGGTCTCGGACAGCGCTACTTCGTACAGGCCCTCGACCTGGCCAAGGAGGGCGACGACCAGATCACCTACTGCCGGACGCTCCGGGGAATGGCCTTGCAGGCGGCCAGCCTCAAACACGCTTCGAAGGCTCTCGAACTGGCCGACTCCGCCGCCGAAGCAGCACCGGCCGGCGGTCCGCGCCTGGTCGCGTTCCTGCGCGGGCAGCAGGCTCACGGCGCCGCTCTGGTCGGCGACCGGCAGCAGGCGTTCGACAGGCTACGGGAGACCGAGGAGGCCTTGTCGAAGGCCGACGGCCGTAACGATGCCGTCGGGGGCTACGACCAGGCCGCCTACCAGTTCCACGTCAGCAGCGTCCTCTACGCCCTGGGCGACCTGCCCGGCTCCATCAAGGCGATGCACCAGTCCAACCGGGCCCGACCCGCACACGAGCGTCAGGGCCGCGTCCATTCCAACGGCCTCCTCGCCTCCCGGCAGTGGGAGCTGGGCCATGTCGACGCCGCGTGCGCTACGTGGGAGCGGTTCCTGGACGACTACACCGCTCTGTCGACGTCCCGCGGAGACGAGCATTTCGACACCTTGAAGAAGCACGTCGCCACCCGCAAGAGCCGGACCGTGCGGCAACTCGGCGAGCGCGTGCGGGAGGTCGCCCGGCAGAAGGCCGCCGCGTAGCGGACCTGAACCGGTACCCGGCGAGACGCAGTCACTCCCGCCGGGCCACCGTGATGATCTCCGGGGACGTCGGGGTCAGCGGGCCCCGGTCCCAGTCGCCGTACTGCTCGGTCACGGTCAGGCCTGCCTCCGTGAGGAAGGAAGCCAGGGTGTCGGCGTCCAGGAAGCGGAGGACGCTGTGGTTGACCTGGGGGGCGGGCCAGACAGGGCCGGCGTAGGTCTCCGTGAAGTGGACCCGGCCGCGGTCCAGGCCCGTGCCCTGCACCTCGTGCCACACCCGCACCGGAGTGCCGTCGGCGGCGGTGATCTCGTGCACGCGGTCCGGGGTCCAGCGTTCCCAGGCCCGGGCGGCGGGGTTGCGGGTCTCGAAGACGAAGCGGCCGCCGCCGCGGAGGGCCGAGCGGGCGGCGTGCAGACAGGTCCGGATGTCGTCGTCCGTCAGCAGTTCCTGGAAGGCGTGCCCGGTCATGACGACGAGGTCGAAGTCGTGCTGCCACCGCCGGACCCGTACGTCGCCGAGGACCCACTCGATGTCGGGGCGAGCCCGCCGTGCCTGGACGAGCATCGCGGCGGCCGGATCGAGTCCCATCAGCCGCCCCCGGTGCCCCTCGGTCCGGGCCCGCCGCAGCAACTGCCCGGTGCCGCAGCCGATGTCCAGCACGGACCCGGCCTCCCGCAGCAGACCCAGGTAGAAGTCGTCCCCCGGTCCCCAGGGGTTGAGGCGGTCGTAGAGCGCGGCGAGCGAGAGATCGGCAAAGACGTGATCCACCACCGCGGCAGTCTGACACACGATGCTGAACGGTGTGTCAGGAAAACGGCACCCGGGCACAGAAGAGGGCCCGTGCCTTGGGGAGGCGCGGGCCCTCGTCCCCGGGACCGGACGTTCATGGGCTCGGGTCAATGGGCCGGTGAAAGTCCGCTCCGCAAGGGGGCGGCTGACGGAAAGGGGTGTGTCAGGCCGCCGCCTCGGGGTTCTTGGTGAGACCGTCCTTGGAGAGGCGCGGAGCGGGGACGGTGTCCGTCGTCTCGGGGTAGTGGCACGCCGTGAGGTGGCCCGGCTTGTTGCCCGCGGCCTCCACCAGCGGCGGCGCCTCCGTCGCGCACTTCTCGGTCGCCTTCCAGCACCGGGTGCGGAAGCGGCAGCCGGACGGCGGGTTGATCGGCGACGGCACGTCACCGGTCAGCCGGATGCGCTCGCGCGGCTCCTCGTCCACCGTCGCCTCGGGCACGGCGGACAGCAGGGCCCGCGTGTAGGGGTGGCGCGGGTTGTTGTAGAGGTCGTCGCGGTCGGCGATCTCCACGATCTTGCCGAGGTACATCACCGCGACGCGCTGGGAGAAGTGGCGGACGATCGCCAGGTCGTGGGCGATGAAGACGAATGCGATGCCCAGGTCCTTCTGGACCTGCTGGAGCAGGTTGACCACCTGCGCCTGGATCGAGACGTCGAGCGCCGAGACCGGCTCGTCGGCGACGATCAGCTTCGGTTCCAGGGCGAGGGCCCGGGCGACACCGATGCGCTGGCGCTGGCCGCCGGAGAACTCGTGCGGGAAGCGGTTGTAGTGCTCCGGGTTCAGGCCGACCGTCTCCAGCAGCTCGCGCACGCGCTTCTCGTGGCCGCCGGGCGGGTTGATGCCGTTGATCTCCATCGGACCGGAGATGATCTTGCCGACCGTCTGCCGCGGGTTCAGCGAGGCGTACGGGTCCTGGAAGATCATCTGGATCTCGGACCGGATCGGCGCCAGCTGCTTGCGGCCGGCGTGCGTGATGTCCTGCCCGCGGTAGGTGATCCGGCCGCCGGTCGGCTCCAGCAGGCGCGTGATGAGCCGGCCGGTGGTCGACTTGCCGCAGCCCGACTCGCCGACGAGGCCCAGGCTCTCGCCCTCGGCGACCTGGAAGTCCAGGCCGTCGACGGCCTGCACGGCGCCGACCGTCCGCTTGATGGGGAAGCCGCCCTTGATCGGGAAGTGCTTGGTGAGCCCGGAGACGTCCAGGAGGGGGGTGGTGCTGCTCATGGTGGTGAAGTCCCGTCTGAAATCCGTCAGTGGGTGCGGGCGGCGGCGTAGTCGGTGAACAACTCGCGCTTCTGCTCCGGCGTCAGGTGGCAGGCCGCACCCCGCCCGTCCACGACCTCCAGCGCGGGCCGCTCGCTGGAGCACCGCCCGCCGGACACCTTGTCGGCGAACGCGCAGCGGGGGTGGAAGCGGCAGCCGGACGGCGGGTTGAGCAGGGAGGGCGGCGAGCCGGGGATCGGCGACAGGGGGACGTCGACCGGCCCGTCCAGCGCCGGCATCGAACCGAGCAGGCCGAGGGTGTACGGGTGCTGCGGGTCCCGCAGGACTTCCTTCTTCGTCCCGCGCTCCACGCACCGGCCGCCGTACATCACCAGCACGTCGTCCGCGATGTCCGCGATGACACCCAGGTCGTGCGTGATGAAGATGATCGCGGTGCCGAACTCCTGCTGGAGGTCCTTCAGCAGGTCCATGATCTGCGCCTGGACCGTCACGTCGAGGGCCGTGGTCGGCTCGTCGGCGATGAGCAGCTCGGGGTCGCAGACCAGCGCCATGGCGATCATCGCGCGCTGGCGCATACCGCCGGAGAACTGGTGCGGGTAGTCGTCCACCCGGACGTCCGGCTGCGGGATGCCGACGCGGCGCAGCATCTCGATCGCGCGGACCCGGGCCTCGCGCTTGCTGCAGCCGGTGTGCTTCCGGTACGTCTCGCTGATCTGCGCGCCGATCGTGTGGTACGGCGACAGGGAGGCCAGCGCGTCCTGGAAGATCATCGACATCTTGTTGCCGCGGAGCTGCTCCAGCTCCTTCTCGGTGGCGGTGATCAGCTCCTTGTCGTCGAGCAGGATCTCGCCGTCGAGGGCGGTGTTGCGCGGGTCGTGCAGGCCCAGGATCGCCATGTTGGTGACGGACTTGCCGGAGCCGGACTCGCCGACGATGCCGAGGGTCTTGCCCTTCTCCAGGTCGAAGGAGAGCCCGTCGACGGCCTTGACGATGCCGTCCTCGGTGGAGAAGTGCACCTTGAGGTCGCGGACGGAGAGGAAGGGGGTGCTCATGGGTCTCTCCTTAAGCGAGGCGCACGCGCGGGTCGATCAGGGCGTACACGGCGTCCACGATGATGTTGAAGACGACGATCGCGCCGGCGGCGACGAGGACGACACCGAGCAGCACCGGCAGGTCGTTGTTCTGGACCGCCTTCACCGAGAGCATGCCGAGGCCCTGGAGGCTGAAGGTCGACTCGGTGATGATCGCGCCGCCGAGCAGCACACCGAGGTCGAGGCCGAAGATGGTGATGATCGGGCCCATGGCGCCGCGCCAGGCGAACCGGAAGAACACTGTGCGGCGGGACAGGCCCTTGGCGCGGGCGGTGCGCACGTAGTCCTGCGTGAGCGACTCGACCATCTGGGAGCGCGTCATACGCGTGTAGTTGGCGGTGAAGATCAGCGACAGCACCAGCCACGGCACGAGCAGGCCCGAGAACCACTTGCCCGGGTTGTCCGTGAACGGTGTGTAGCTCGCCCGGTCGAGCAGGTGCATCTGGTCGACCAGGAGGTAGGTGGCGAAGACACCGACGACGTAGATCTGCATCGAGGACGCGACCAGCGAGGCGGAGCTGGCGATCTTGTCCAGGGGCTTGCCCTGCTTGACGGCGGCCAGCATGCCGGTGCCGACACCGAAGATCAGGAAGATGACGGCGGCACCCAGGGACAGGGAGACCGTGGTGGGGAAGCGGTCCAGGATGGTGTCCAGCACCGGCTCGCGGCTCTGGAAGGAGAAGCCCAGGCAGGGAGCGTCGCAGTGTCCGAACGAGCTGTAGTCCCGCCCCACGAACAGGCCCTTGAGCCATTCCCAGTACTGCACGGGGAGCGGGTCGGAAATCGCCAGGTTCTTCCGCACCAGGGCCAGCGTCTCTGGGGTGCAGACCTTGCCGCACGCGATGCGGGCGGGGTCGCGCGGAGCGGCGTAGAACAGGACGAACACCAGGGCACTGATGATCAGCAGGATCACCGCGGCGCCGAGGATCCGGCGGACGAGGAAGCGGAACATGGCAGTTGGGATTTCCTGACGGATGCCGTAGGGGGGTCAGACGGCGGGGCGGCACCGGGCCGCCCCGCCTAGGGGGCCGTACGTCAGGCCTTGACGAAGGTCTTGTACAGCAGGGTCGCGGAGAAGTTCGGGTCGAACTGGGCGCCGCCGACCTTGTTGCCGTAGACGTAGAAGCGACGCTGGTACGTCTCGGGGATCATCGGGGCGACCTCCTCCATGATCCGCTTGTCGAGCGCGGCCCAGGCCTTGCCGGCCTCCTGCTGGTCCGGGATGACCGCGTTCTTCTTGATGGCCTCGTTGATCCAGTCGACGTTGGTCTGCGAGACGTTGTTCTTGCCGTTGCCGATCGCGTCGCCGTCGAGCAGCGGCTGGATCATCGTGTAGGCGGTCGGCCAGTCCGGGGACCAGCCGCCCCACATCACGTCGTAGGTGTTGTCGATCTGCTGGACCTGGTCGTAGTACGCCGTGGACTCCAGCGGCTTGATGACCGGGGTGAAGCCGGCCGCCTTCAGGGCGTTCTCGATGACGACCTTGGTCTTGTTGTAGGTCGGGTCGTTCGGGAAGGCGTAGACGATCTTCTGGCCGAGCGCGTTGGCCTCCTTCAGCAGCTTCTTCGCGGCCTCCGGGTCGCCCTGCGGCTTCTTCAGCTTGTTGTACACATCGGTCTTCTGGTAGCCGATGATGTCGGGGCTGAGGACCGAGGTCGCGAAGTCACCGGCGGACGGGCCGCCGTAGATCTGCCGGATCTGCTGCAGCGGCCAGGCGTGGATGAGGGCCTGGCGGACCTTGAGGTCCGTGACGCGCTTGGTGTTGATCCAGTAGAAGTAGGTGCCGGTCAGCAGACCGTTGAAGGTGCGCTTCTTCAGGTCCGGGTCGGTGAGGACCTTCTGGATGCGCTCGGCGGGCACGCCCTTGTAGATGGAGACGCCGTAGGCGTCGTTGCCCTGGGAGGAGATGAGGCGGTCCACGCCGTCCAGCGTCTCGACACCGAAGGTGAACTCGAAGCCGTCCGGGTAGGCGTTGCGGATCGAGTCGGTCTTCGGGTCCCAGTGCTTGTTGCGGATCAGCACCATCGACTTGTCGGTGGTGTGGGCCTTGATCTTGTACGGGCCGGCGGCGACCGGCTTCTTGTCGTACTTCTCCTTGGTGTCCAGCTTCACCGGCACCGCGGCGTAGGAGTGCATGGCCAGGGTGAAGTTGAAGTCGGGCTTCGACTCGGCCAGCTTGAAGGTGATCGTCCGCTTCGCCTTGTCGATGGTGATCGCGTCGAGGTGCTTGCCCTTGTACGGGCCCTCGTACGCGTCACGCCACTTGCCGCCCTTGCCGGTCAGCGCACGCTGGGCGTAGTCGGCACCCTCGGTCACGAACGGCGCCCAGGCGCGCTCGAAGCCGTGGCGGACGTCCTCGACGGTCAGCTCGCTGCCGTCCTCCCACTTCAGACCCTCCTTCAGCGTGAAGGTCCAGGTCTTGTTGTCGTCCGAGGCCTTGCCGGTGTCGGTGGCCAGGTCGCCGACCAGCTTCTGCTTGCCCGAGGCGTCGATCTTGTAGCCGGTCAGGCAGCGGTGCAGCAGCAGCGCGACGGTGGAGTTGTACGCGAAGTAGATGCGCTGCGGGTCCAGGTGCGAGAAGTCGTCCGGGGCCAGGCCGTAGATCGTGCCGCCCGTCTTCGCGCCGGGGATCTCCGGGGCCGGGCCGGTGGAGTCGGCCGCGGTGCCGACGGTGACCTTGGCACCGGTGTACTCCGTGGCGCCGGCACTCGGGGTGCCGCCGCTGCCGCCCGCGTCACCGCTGCTGCACGCGGACAGCACCGTCGTGCCCGCGGCCGCGACAGAGGTGGCGATCAGGAAGTTTCTGCGGGAAAAGGACATGGCTGGCCTGTTCTGCTGGAGGAACGAAGTGGTGCTGGACCCCGGCCGGGCCCCGTCGCCGTGGCCGGGGATGACGCATCAGCGCTTGGTCTTGGGGTCCAGGGCGTCGCGGACCGAGTCGCCGAGGAGGTTGAAGGCGACGACGAAGATCACCATCGACAGACCCGGGAAGAGCATGAAGGTGATGTCGTCCTGGTAGTACTTGGCACCGTTCTGGATCATCACGCCCCAGTCGGGGGTGGGATCCGTGAGGCCGACGCCGACGAAGGCGAGGCCCGCTTCCGCCGTGACGTACGTGGGGAGCAGAAGCGTGGACTGGATCAGGATCGGCGTCCACAGGTTGGGCAGCAGTTCCTTGAAGATGATGCGGGCCGGGGAGGCACCGGTCACCTTGGCCGCCTCGACGAACTCCCGCTCGCGCAGGGCGAGGACCTCGCCGCGCAGCAGACGGGCGATGGAGGCCCAGCCGAAGGCCGTCATCACGAGGATGAGGCTGGTGACGGTCAGCCAGACCGGCGTGTTCTCCTCGGAGGAGACGAAGATCGCCATGACCACCGGCCAGAAGGCGATGAAGAACAAGGTCTGCGGGAAGGCCAGCAGGATGTCGATCACGCGGCCGACGAGGTAGTCCGTCTTGCCGCCCAGGTAGCCGGCGGTGATGCCGATGACGACGCCGAGCAGGGTCGTCAGCAGGGCGGCCACCGCCGCGATCAGCAGCGAGTTGCGGATGCCGTAGAGCAGGAACGTGAAGACGTCCCGCCCGAGCTGCGGCTCGATGCCGAACCAGAAGTCGGAGCTGATGCCGCCGTTCGGCTTGACCGGGAAGTTGAACTCGTTCAGCAGGCCCGGGGTGTTCATGCCGTAGGTGGTGTACGGGTCCTTGCCGTACACCTTGGCTATGAGCGGCGCGAGGATGCCGACGGCGAAGAAGAAGATCACCACAAAGGCGGATATGACGCCCGTCCGGTCCCGCTTGAAGCGGGTCCAGGCCAGCCGTCCCGGAGAGCGGCTTTCGCTGCCCTTGGGGGCGCCGGGCTTCGCCGATGCGGCGCTGTCCTTGTCGGTCACCTCAAGAGGGGCGGCCGGGGAAGGGGTTGCGGGGGTCATGATGCTCCGTGCCTTGTGGGTCAAGGCTCCGCAGGGCGCTCCCCTACGGGCTACGCCGGACTTTTTCAACGCAATTCATTCAAGGTCAATAAATTCTCGACCGCCTTGGTTGTCTCTTTACCTTCTTTGCTCGCGCTTGATCATTCCGTAGCTACGCGGGTAGCGCGCCGTAATCAATCCGTGCTTCACATCGGACCAATCGGGCCAAACGGGCAAGGAGTTCGATATGCGGACGGTGGAGTGTCGAAATGCGTACATCACCGCCTCTCAATCCAACGTTTCAGCATCGTTACGTGACGATCTATTGCGCTCGGCGCCCAAGATCATCAGAGCGGCGGGCGGGCCGTGCCTGCATTCGGATGACGTGTCCCTCTAAAGATGGCTCAATCCGGCGGTGTGCATGAAGTATGCGCGGTATGTGTCTATATGACCGATAGTCGGTCCCGGCTCAGGGACGCAGGCCGGTCCCGGCTCAAGGAGGAGGCACGCCATGCGGCGCAGCGCGCACGCCCGATGGGCCGTCGGCGCGGTGGTGACGGCGCTCGCGGCCACCGCCTGCGGGAGCGCGGGCTGGAGCGGGGGCGGCAACGGCGGCGCCGTGCTCACCTCCTCCTGGGGGGATCCGCAGAACCCGCTGGAGCCGGCCAACACCAACGAGGTGCAGGGCGGCAAGGTCCTCGACATGATCTTCCGCGGGCTGAAGAAGTACGACCCCAGGACCGGCCGGGCCCGGGACTGGCTCGCCCGGTCCATCGAGACCCGGGACTCGCGGAACTTCACCATCCGGATCAGGCGGGGCTGGACCTTCTCCAACGGTGAGAAGGTGACCGCCCGGTCCTTCGTGGACGCCTGGAACTACGGGGCGAGCCTGCGCAACAACCAGAAGAACGCCTATTTCTTCGGTTACATCGACGGGTACGACCGGGTCCACCCCGACAGTGGCGGGCAGCGCGCCGACACGCTCTCCGGACTGAGGGTCGTCGACGACCACACCTTCACCGTCCGGCTCAACCAGAAGTTCTCAGGCTTCCCCGACACCCTCGGCTACGCCGCCTTCGCCCCGCTGCCCCGGCTGTTCTTCACCGACCACGCGGCCTGGGTGCGCAAGCCGGTCGGCAACGGGCCGTACGCCATCGCGTCCTACACGAAGGGCGCCCAGATGTACCTGAGGAAGTGGGACGGCTACCCGGGCCCCGACAAGGCGCGCAACGACGGCGTGACCCTCCTGGTCTACACCGACAGCAACACCGCCTACACCGACCTCCTGGCCGGCAACCTCGACCTCGCGGACGACATCCCCGCCGCCCAGCTGAAGAACGTCAAGGGGGACCTCGGCGACCGCTACATCAACACCCCGGCCGGCATCATCCAGACCCTCGCCTTCCCCTTCTACGACAGGGCCTGGAACCGGCCCGGCATGGAGAAGGTCCGCACCGGTCTGTCCATGGCGATCAACCGCAGGCAGATCACCGACACCATCTTCCGGAAGACGCGGACCCCGGCCACCGACTGGACCTCCCCGGTCCTCGGCGCGGCCGGCGGCTACAAGGCGGGGCTGTGCGGCAGGGCCTGCGACTACGACCCCGCCCGGGCGAAGCAGCTGATCAAGGAGGGCGGCGGGATCCCCGGCGGCCGGCTGAGGATCACGTACAACGCGGACTCCGGCTCGCACAAGGAATGGATCGACGCGGTGTGCAACTCCGTCAACAACGCGCTCGGCGACGACAAGGCCTGCGTCGGCAACCCCGTCGGCACCTTCGCCGACTTCCGCAACCAGCTCGGGCGGCACAAGATGACCGGCCCGTTCCGCGCGGGCTGGCAGATGGACTACCCGCTCATCCAGAACTTCCTCCAGCCGCTCTACTACACGGGCGCGTCCTCCAACGACGGCAGGTGGTCCGACGAGGACTTCGACCGGCTGGTGGACCGGGCCAACGCCGAGACGGACACCGCCAGGGCGGTCGCCCTCTTCCAGAAGGCCGAGGAGGTGGTGCGCGACCACATGGCCGCCATCCCGCTCTGGTACCAGAACGGCAACGCCGGCTACTCCGACCGGCTGTCCCACGTGGCGCTCAACCCGTTCAGTGTGCCCGTCTACAACGAGATCAAGGTCGGCTGAGCCGCGATGGGACGCTATGTCGCCCGGCGGCTGCTCCAGATGGTCCCGGTGTTCGTCGGGGCCACGCTGCTGATCTTCCTGATGGTGAACGTGATGGGCGACCCCGTCGCCGGGCTGTGCGGGGAGCAGGGCTGCGACCCGGCGACGGCCGCCCAGCTGCGCAGGGAGTTGGGCCTCGACAAGCCGCTGTGGCAGCAGTACCTGACCTACATGGGGAACGTCTTCACCGGAGACTTCGGTACGGCGTTCAACGGCCAGCCGGTCACCGAGCTGATGGCGACGGCGTTCCCGGTCACCGTCCGGCTGACGGTCGTGGCCGTCCTCCTCGAGATCGCCGTCGGTATCACGCTGGGCGTCGTGACCGGGCTCCGGCGCGGCCGGCCGGTCGACACCGGGGTGCTGCTGGCGACGCTGGTCGTGATCTCCGTACCGACCTTCGTCACCGGTCTGCTGCTCCAGCTGCTGCTCGGCATCCGATGGCAGTGGATCAAGCCGTCGGTCCGCAGCGGCACCTTCGACGAGCTGATCGTGCCCGGCCTGGTCCTCGCCTCCGTCTCGCTCGCCTACGTCACCCGGCTGACCCGCACCTCCATCGCCGAGAACAAGCGGTCCGACTACGTCCGCACGGCCGTCGCCAAGGGCCTGCCCCGGCGCCGGATCATCACCCGGCACCTGCTGCGCAACTCCCTCATCCCCGTGGTCACCTTCATCGGCACCGACATCGGCGCGCTGATGGGCGGCGCGATCGTCACCGAGCGGATCTTCAACATCCACGGCGTCGGCTACCAGCTCTACCAGGGCATCCTGCGCCAGAACACCCAGACGGTCGTCGGTTTCGTGACCGTGCTCGTCCTCGTCTTCCTGGTCGCCAACCTGCTCGTGGACCTGCTGTACGCCGTACTCGACCCGAGGATCCGCTATGCATGAGCAGCCGTACGAGCCCGAGCGTGCGATCGCCGGCACCGGCATGGGCGGCGCGATGGACCTCGCGGCGAGCGAGGCGACCACGCTGGAGGGTCGTCCGTCAGCCGCCTCCGGCGGGCGGGCACCGGGCGGACCGGCCGGCAAGCCGCGCTCGCTGTGGTCCGACGCCTGGCGGGACCTGCTCCGCAACCCGGTCTTCCTCCTCTCCGCCCTGGTCATCGTCTTCCTCGTCCTCATCTCCCTGTGGCCCTCGGCGATCGCCTCCGGCAGCCCCCTGACGTGCGACCTGGCCAAGGCCCAGGACGGTCCGGGCCCGGGCGCGCCCTTCGGGTACGACGGCCAGGGCTGCAACGTCTACACGCGGACCGTGTACGGCGCCCGTACGTCCGTCACGGTCGGCCTGTGCGCCACGCTCGGGGTGGCACTGCTCGGATCGGTGCTCGGTGGCCTCGCGGGCTACTTCGGCGGCGTCTGGGACGCGGTGCTCTCCCGGATCACCGACATCGTCTTCGCCATCCCGGTCGTCCTCGGCGGTCTCGTCCTCCTCTCCGTGGTGACCTCTACTACGGTCTGGCCGGTCATCGGGTTCATGGTGCTGCTCGGCTGGCCCCAGATCTCCCGCATCGCGCGCGGCTCGGTCATCACCGTCAAGCAGCACGACTACGTCCAGGCCGCCCGCGCCCTCGGCGCCTCCGACACCCGGATCCTGCTGCGGCACATCGCCCCGAACGCCGTGGCCCCGGTCATCGTCGTCGCGACCATCGCGCTCGGCACCTACATCGCCCTGGAGGCGACCCTGTCCTACCTCGGCGTCGGCCTCAAACCGCCCAGCGTCTCCTGGGGCATCGACATCTCCGCCGCCTCCCCGTACATCCGCAACGCCCCGCACGCCCTGCTGTGGCCCTCCGGCGCCCTCGCGGTGACCGTCCTGGCCTTCATCATGCTCGGCGACGCGGTCCGCGACGCCCTCGACCCGAAGCTGAGGTGACGGCGGCCATGCTGCTCGACGTGCGGGACCTGCGGGTGGAGTTCCGGACCCGGGACGGTGTGGCGCGCGCCGTCGACGGGGTCGGCTTCGCGGTGGACGCGGGGGAGACACTGGCCGTGCTCGGGGAGTCCGGGTCGGGGAAGTCCGTCACCGCGCAGGCCGTGATGGGCATCCTGGACACGCCTCCGGCGCGGATCACGGGCGGGCGGATCCTGTTCCAGGGGCGGGACCTGCTGACGCTGAAGGGGGAGGAGCGGCGGAGGATCCGGGGCACCGGGATGGCGATGATCTTCCAGGACGCGCTGTCCGCCCTCAACCCCGTCATGACCGTCGGGGACCAGCTGGGCGAGATGTTCGTCGTCCACCGGGGCATGTCACGCAAGGGCGCCCGGGCCAGGGCCGTGGAGCTGATGGAGCGGGTGCGCATCCCGGCCGCCGCCCAGCGGGTGCGGGACTATCCCCACCAGTTCTCCGGCGGCATGCGCCAGCGCATCATGATCGCGATGGCGCTGGCCCTGGAACCGGCGCTCGTCATCGCGGACGAGCCGACCACCGCCCTTGACGTCACGGTCCAGGCCCAGGTCATGGACCTGCTCGCGGAGTTGCAGCGGGAGTACCGCATGGGGCTGATCCTCATCACCCACGACCTCGGCGTCGTCGCGGACGTCGCCGACCGGATCGCGGTGATGTACGCGGGGCGGATCGTCGAGTCCGCCCCGGTGCACGACATCTACAAGGCCCCGGCCCACCCCTACACCCGCGGCCTGCTGGACTCCATCCCCCGCCTGGACCAGAAGGGACGGCAGCTCTACGCCATCCAGGGCCTCCCGCCGAACCTCACGCACATCCCGCCCGGCTGCTCCTTCCACCCCCGCTGCCCGCTCGCCCGGGACGTGTGCCGCACCGACGAGCCCCCGCTGTACGCGGTGGACGAGGACCGGGGCAGCGCCTGCCACTTCTGGAGGGAGTGCCTGCATGACCGCGACCACTGAGCCGATCCTGGAGGTCAGCGGCCTGGTCAAGCACTACCCCCTGACCCGGGGCGTCCTCTTCAGGAAGCAGATCGGCGCGGTGAAGGCCGTGGACGGCGTCGACTTCACCCTCGGCCGGGGCGAGACCCTGGGCATCGTCGGCGAGTCGGGCTGCGGCAAGTCGACGGTGGCGAGGCTGCTGTGCCACCTGGAGCGTCCGACGGCCGGCTCCATCCGGTTCAGGGGCGAGGACATCACCCGGCTGTCCGGCCGCGCCCTGAAGGCCGTACGCCGGAACATCCAGATGGTCTTCCAGGACCCGTACACCTCGCTCAACCCGCGCATGACGGTGGGCGACATCGTCGGCGAGCCCTACGACATCCACCCCGAGGCGGCCCCCAAGGGCGACCGGCGGCGCCGGGTGCGGGAACTGCTCGACGTCGTCGGCCTCGACCCGGAGTACGTCAACCGCTACCCGCACCAGTTCTCCGGCGGCCAGCGCCAGCGCATCGGCATCGCCCGGGGCCTCGCGCTGCGCCCGGAGGTCATCGTCGCCGACGAGCCGGTCTCCGCGCTGGACGTCTCGGTCCAGGCCCAGGTGGTCAACCTGCTCGGCCGACTCCAGTCGGAGTTCGAGCTGTCGTACGTCTTCATCGCGCACGACCTGTCGATCGTGCGGCACATCTCGGACCGGGTCGCGGTGATGTACCTGGGCCGGATCGTGGAGACCGGCAGCCACGGCGAGATCTACGACCATCCGACCCACCCCTACACCCAGGCCCTGCTCTCCGCCGTGCCCGTGCCCGACCCCGAGGCCCGCGACCGCCGGGAGCGGATCATCCTCACCGGTGACGTGCCCTCCCCGGCGGACATCCCCTCCGGCTGCCGCTTCCGCACCCGCTGCTGGAAGGCGCAGGAGCGCTGCGTCCGGGAGGTCCCGGCGCTCGCCGTCCCCGAGGCCTTCCGCGGCACCTCCGGCCCGGCGGCGCACGCCTCGGCGTGCCACTTCGCCGAGGAGAGGCAGGCGGTCCTGCCCAAGGCGCCGCGGCCGAACGGCAACGGGCCGGGATGACATGGCGTCACCCCGGCCCGTTCACGGCACCCGCACGGCCGTACGCTGATCAGCCTCCCGTGTCCGTATATCGGTACGGCTTCCGTGAAGTTGCCTGTGTGTTAAAGCGGTTGTGCGGTGACGCCGGTCACGCCCGGTCGTCCGGCCGGGGCAGGGAACGCCGGAGGAAGTCCAGCTGGAGCCGGAGCAGGTTCGCCCCGACCGTCTCCTGCGGGGTCATGTGGGTCACCCCCGACAGGGGCAGCACCTCGTGCGGGCGGCCGGCGGCCAGCAGGGCGGAGGACAGGCGCAGCGAGTGGGCGACGACCACGTTGTCGTCCGCCAGCCCGTGGATGACCATCATCGGGCGGTGCGGCTCGGCCGGGTCGACCAGGCCCGCGTCGTCGATCACCGAGTTGCGGCGGTAGACCTCCGGCTGCTCGTTCGGGTCGCCGAGGTAGCGCTCCTGGTAGTGGGTGTCGTACAGCCGGAGGTCGGTGACCGGCGCGCCGACCACGGCGGCGTGGAAGACGTCCGGGCGGCGCAGCACCGCCAGCGCCGCCAGGTAGCCGCCGAAGGACCAGCCCCGGATCGCCACCCGGCCGAGGTCCAGCGGGTACCGCTCGGCGAGCGCGTGCAGGGCGTCGACCTGGTCCTGGAGCACGACGTCCGCCAGGTCGTCCCGGACCGCCTTCTCCCACGCCGGCGAGCGGCCCGGGGTGCCCCGGCCGTCGGCGACGACCACCGCGAAGCCCTGGTCGGCGAACCACTGCGAGGTCAGGTGGGCGTTGTGGGCGGCGGCCACCCGCTGGCCGTGCGGGCCGCCGTAGGGGTCCATGAGGACCGGCAGGGGAGTGTCACCGGGGTAGTCCCGTGGCATAAGCACGGCGCACGGAATTCGGCGTGCGCCCCCCTGGGTCAGGGTCACCCGCGGGGACAAACCGGGATCTTCGGCGTACGAACGGACAGTCGTCGTCGGTTTCCCGTCACGCAGCACCTGGGCTCGGGCGCCCGGCCGGTCCAGTGCGGAGGACACCAGGACGGTCACGTTCCCGGAACGGACCGCCGAGTGCACACCGGGCTCCTGCGACAGGCGTTCCACGCCCAGTTCGTTCACCCGGTACACATGGACTTCGCCAATTTCCGGCGCCTCGGCCTCCGGACCGGAAGAGGCGGAAACCAGTACGTCCTCCGGACCCACGTCCAGAACGGCACGAATGTGCAACTGACCGCTGGTCAAGGGCCGTTCGCCGACCGTCAGCACCCGTGCGCCGGCCTCGTCCGCGATGCGGACAAGCTGCCCGGAGGGGCTCCAGCAGGGCACACCGGCGAACAGTTCCAGCCAACTTGGATCTTCATCGGCGTGCACCATCCGGGTGGCCCCGGAATCCGGGTCCACGGCCAGGAAAAGCTGGCTTCGCTGGTCCCGCGCCTGGACCAGCAGCAGCGGCGCACCCGCCTCTGACCAGTGCACACGCGCCAGATACGGATAGCGCGCACGGTCCCAGACCACCTCGGTGCGGGTCCCGTCCAGCCCTTGTACGTACAGACGGACGTCCGCGTTCGGAGTGCCCGCCGCCGGGTACCGGATGTTGAGTGGCTCACGCTCCGGGTGGGCCGGATCCGCGATCCACCACCGCCGTACCGGCGTGTCGTCCACGCGCGCCACGAGCAGCCGGTCCGATCCCGGCGCCCACCAGAACCCCCGCGAACGCCCCATCTCCTCGGCCGCGACGAACTCCGCGAGACCGTAGGAGACGTCCTCCGACTCCGGCTCCGCCAGCGCCCGGTCGCCGTCCCCCTCGGCGCCCACCACCCTGAGCGCGCCCCGCGCCACATACGCGACGTGCCGCCCGTCGGGGGACGGACGCGGGTCGATCACCGGCCCGGGGACGGGGAGTTCACGCGCCGTGCCGGCCCGCAGCTCCGCCGTGAAAAGCCGCCCTGACAAGGTGAAAGACGCCAACTCCACGGCGCTGTCGGTGGCGAGGCCGACGATGCCGGCCCCGCCCTCGCGACTGCGCTCACGGCGCGCCCGCTCCTCGGCCGACAGCTCTTCGGAGGTGCCCTGGAGCAGCGCGCGCGGGTCGGCCGCGAGCCGCTCCGTGCCCTCCGGAAGATCCATGACCCACAGGGAGTTGGCCCGGTCGGTGCCGGAGCCGGAACGCAGGAACACGACACGCGAACCGTCGGGCGCCACGGTGAACGCACGCGGCGCGCCGAGCGTGAACCGCAGGGTCCGGGCGTACCGGCGGGGGAAGGTGTCAGCCTCGGTCGTCATACCCCGACCATATTGGCCATGCGCCCCCTTGTGCGGCTGTGCGCCGACCGATGCGCGAGTACGGATAGTTATGATCACTACCGCAGAGTGGGTATGAACCTGCTGGCGTCTGCATGGATTTGCTCAACTGATCTAGAACCCGCGTCCCTGGGATCTTTGGAGGTGAGCCGCCGTGGCACTCTCGATTTCGGCGGTTGTGCTGCTGGCGATCATCGTCTTCCTGCTGATCAAGAAGTCAGGGCTGAAGGGCGGCCACGCGGTCGTCTGCATGCTGCTCGGCTTCTATCTCGCCTCCTCGACGGTCGCTCCCACGATCAGCGAGCTGACGACCAACGTCGCCAGCATGATCGGCAGCATCAAGTTCTGACGGCCGCCGTCCCGGGGACTGTCGTGGGGACCTCGTAGGGTGGTCCCCATGACGGAACTGTCCTCCCGGCGCCTTCTCCTGGTGCACGCGCATCCGGACGACGAGTCGATCAACAACGGCGCCACCATGGCCAGGTACGCGGCCGAGGGTGCCCAGGTGACGCTGGTCACCTGCACCCTGGGGGAGCGGGGCGAGGTCATCCCGCCGGAGCTGCGGCACCTGACGGGCCCGGCGCTGGGCGCCCACCGGCGCGGTGAGCTGGCCGCGGCCGCCGCCGCGCTGGGGGTCCGGGACGTCCGGCTGCTCGGCGGCGCCGGGCGGTACGGCGACTCCGGGATGATGGGCCTGGCCGACAACGACGACCCCGGCTGCTTCTGGCAGGCCGACCTCGACGAGGCCGCCGGTCTGCTCGCCGAGGTGATCCTGGAGGTCCGCCCGCAGGTCCTCGTGACCTACGACGACCACGGCGGCTACGGCCATCCGGACCACATCCAGGCCCACCGCGTCGCCATGCGCGCGGTCGACCTCGCGGCCGAACGCGGCCACCGGATCGCCAAGGTGTACTGGAACCGCGTCCCGCACTCCGTCGCGGAGGCGGCCTTCGCCCGCCTCCAGGACGAGCTGCCCGCATTGCCGTTCGACAAGAGCGCCGACCTGGACGACGTACCCGGCGTGGTGGACGACGAGCGGATCACCACCGCGGTCGACGGCACCGCCCACGCCGCCGCCAAGGCCGCCGCGATGCGCGCCCACGCCACCCAGATCGAGGTGGCCGAACCGTACTTCGCGCTCTCCAACGCACTCGCCCAGCCCCTGTTCACCACCGAGTACTACGAGCTGGTGCGCGGCCCGGGGCAGCGCGGGGAGACCGACCTGTTCGCCGGCCTGGGCCTCGGCCCCGGGGAGGCGTCGTGAGCGGCGGCGGAAACGGTCCCCTGCTGGCCCAGCCGCTCCGCCCGCCCTCCGCCGGCCGGGCCCTCGCCTACCTCGGCCTGTTCCTGCTCGGCGCGGTCACGGGCCTCGCCGGGGCCCTGGTGCAGGCCGCCTGGTTCCCCGGCGGGCTGCTGCTCGCGCTCGCGGGCGCCGCCGGGCTGTTCCTCGGCGGGGGGTACGCCACCGCGAGCCGGGGCGGCGCGGTCGCGCCGGCGGCGGGCTGGATCGTCGCCGTCATCCTGCTCACCACCACACGCCCGGAGGGAGACTTCCTGTTCGGCGCGGGCGGGGGCTCCTATCTCTTCCTGCTCGGCGGCATGGCCCTCGCTGTGATCTGCGCCACCATCGGCGTGGTGCGGCAACCTCGCGGCGACTCCGCCCGACTTGGCAAGTGACGTACCACTTCGCCGTGCGGCGCACGTGCGAGTCCGGTGCGGGTTTCCTCGGCGGTCATGGGATAAGCGCCATAAGTGGCCAGTATGGTGGTGCGCGCCGCCGAGCTGCCCGCGTGAGGTCGTGACGGGCGGCGGAGCCAACCGGGAGAACCTGCCTTGAGTCGTGAAACTGACACTCCGTCCTCCGGGCCCAACGGGCGCGGCGGAGCCGCATACCCCTCCGGCACGCCGCCGTACGGGACCCCCTTGGCTTCCGACGACGGTACGGGCGCGGGCCGTTCGGGCGCGCGTCCGGAGGAGAAGAAGACCGAGACCACGCTGACGACCCGGATCCGGATCAACATCCCCGGGTCCCGGCCCATCCCGCCGGTCGTCGTGCGCAAGCCCGTCGGGGACGGCGAGGGCTCCGCGGACGAGGCGCCCGCCGACGAGCCGCGGCCCGCGGCCGACCGGGCGCCCGCCGCCGCGGCCTCCGAGGCCCCGGCCGAGTCCGGCGCCCAGGCGGAGGAGAAGACCAGCGACTGGTTCGCGCCCCGCAAGTCCTCGGCCCCCAAGGGCGGGCCGGGCGGCGGCGGCACGAACGGTGCCGGGATCCCCGGCGGTTCCGCCGCGTCCGCCGCACCCTCGGGAGCCGCCGGATCCGCCGCGTCGTCCGGCGTGCCGGGCGGCCGTACGGGTGGTCCGGGAGCCTCCAAGGCCGCCGGTACCACCGGCGCGCGCCCCGGCGGCGGCCGTCCCGGCGGTGTGGTCGGCTCCATGAGCGTGCCGGGCGGCCCCCGCTCCGGCGGTTCGAACGGCAAGGGCCTGCCCGGCGCCACCGGCGGCCCCGTCGCCCCGGGACACGGCGGCGGCACCGGCTCCTTCGACGTGACCGAGGCGCTGACCGCGGGCCCGCTGGCCGGCGGCTCCCGCCCCGGCTCCGCGGGCTCCGGCGAGCCCCGCCGGGACGACCTGCCGTACTTCGCGGAAGGCCACCCGGACGGCACGGGCCAGGACGGCTTCGGCACCGGCGCGTCGGGCACCGGCGGCCAGGACGGCTTCGGCGGCGGCTTCGGCGGTCAGGACGGTCTCGGCGGCGGTGCGGCCGCCGCGCACGGGCGCGACGGCTTCGCCGGTGCCGCGGGCGGTGCCCAGGGGCACGGCGGCCCGGGCGGCGCCAGCGGCTTCAACGGACCCGGCGGCCCCGGCGGCGCCGGCGGCCCGCAGCAGGGCCCGGCCGGTCCCACCGGCGGCCCGGTCACCGGCGACGGCACCCTCGTCCCGCGGGCCGCCGGCGGCGGCCTCGGCATGGGGCCGGGCGAGCCCTTCGACGGCCCCGCGGCCGCCGGCTTCCCCGGCCGGAGCACCCCGCCGGCCCGCAGCGCCCTCACCGACATCGCCGACCTCGAAGGCACCGGCGGCCAGGGCGGTCCCGGCGCAGGTCCCGCGGGCCGCGGTCCCGGCGCCGGGCTCAGCGACGACACCGCGATCCTCACCCCGCAGAAGCCGGCCCCGGAGCCGGGCACGCCCGGCTACCGCTCCCCGGCCGCCGACAACGTGTCCGGACACACCGTCACCAGCGGCATCCCGGTCGTCCCGAACGCGGGCAAGCCCCCGTTCGGCACCCACCCCGGCGGCCCGGCCGCGCCCGCCGCGCCGGCGCCGCAGCGGGCCTCCGCGCCCAAGGCGGCGGCCAAGCCCAAGAAGAAGGGCCGCAGCAAGCTGATGCTGCTCGCCGTCGGCGTGGTCGTCGTCGCGGGCGGTGCCTACGGCGCCGGGCTGCTGATGAACCGCACCGACGTGCCCAAGGGCACCACCGTGCTCGGCGTCGACATCGGCGGCGGCACCCGCGACGACGCCGTCAAGAAGCTGGACGACGCCTTCGGCAGCCGGGTGAACAAGCCGCTGAAGCTGTCCGTGGGCGGCAGGACGGTCACCCTCGCGCCGGGGAACGCGGGCCTCCAGTTCGACTACCAGGCCACGGTGAGCGAGGCCGCCAAGAGCGACTACAACCCGGTGCACGTCGTCGGTTCGCTCTTCGGGCAGAAGCGCGTGGTCGAGCCGGTCATGCCGGTGGACGAGGAGAAGCTGCAGGCCGCCCTCCAGCAGGCCGGCGGCGGCTCCGGCTCGGTCACCGACGGCACCATCACGTTCCGCTCCGGCAAGGCCGTGGCCGTCTACGGCAAGGCGGGCCGGGCCATCGACGCCGGCCGCGCGACCGACGCGGTCGAACAGGCCTACCGCAGGCTGGTGGAGACGGACGCCGCGGCCCCGGTCACCGTGCCGACCACCACCAAGCAGCCCACGGTGTCGAACGCCGAGGTCGACCGGATGATGAACGACTTCGCGAAGCCCGCGATGTCCGGCCTCGTCCGGGTGCAGACCGACGCGGTGCACAGCATCCCGTTCGGCCCGCTGTCCCTGCCGAAGATCATCAGTTTCAAGGCGGTCGACGGCAAGCTCGTGGACACGTACGACCTGAAGGCGCTCAAGCAGGCCTACGGCAGCACCTTCGACGGTGTGCAGATCCAGACCGCCACCGGGAAGCGCGGTGTGCTGCCGCAGGACGTCGTCGCCGCCCTGCGGAAGGCGCTGGTCGGCAAGACGACGGCCGAGCGGGTCGGGGTCATCGACACCAACCCCAGCTAGCCGGCCCGGTCCAGGGGGCGCCCTCCTCAAGGGGGGCGCCCCCTCTGCACGTCCGTCATCCGACCCGCATGACATCTGTCATCCGGCACCGAGGACCCCCGACACTGCCGGCCCCCGGGCCCTGACGGCCAGCATGGACCCATGACGACGACAGCGGCACCGGCCACCACCCCGGTGGTCGGGTTCGACCAGGTGACCAAGACGTACGGGAGCGTGCGGGCCGTCGACGGCCTCTCGCTCCGGCTGTACCCGGGCGAGACCGTCGCCCTCCTCGGCCCGAACGGAGCGGGCAAGTCCACCACCCTCGACCTGCTCCTCGGGCTCAAGCACGCCGACAGCGGCTCGGTGAGCCTGTTCGGCACCGGCCCGCGCGAGGCGATCGTCGCCGGCCGGGTCGGCGCCATGCTGCAGAGCGGCGGGCTGATGGACGGGGTCACCGTCGCCGAACTGGTCAAGCTGGCCTGCTCGCTGCACCCGCGGCCGTACCCGGTGTCCGAGGTGCTGGCCCGCGCGGGCATCGCCCAGATCGCCGACCGCAAGGTGGACAAGCTCTCCGGCGGCCAGGCCCAGCGGGTCCGGTTCGCCCTGGCCACCGCCGGCGACAGCGACCTGATCATCCTGGACGAGCCGACCACCGGCATGGACGTCTCCGCCCGCCAGGCCTTCTGGGCCACCATGCGGGAACAGGCCGACCGGGGCCGTACGGTCCTCTTCGCCACCCACTACCTGGAGGAGGCCGACGCCATCGCCGACCGGGTGCTGGTGCTGCACCGCGGGCGGCTCCTCGCCGACGGCACGGCCGCCGAGATCAAGGCGAAGGCGGGCGCGCGGCGGATCTCCTTCGACCTGGAGGGCGGTATCGAGCAGGACGCCCTGCGCGGACTGCCCTTCCTCACCTCGCTCGACGTGTCCGGCCAGACCGTGCGCATTCAGTCCGCCGACGCCGACGCGACCGTGCACGCCCTGTACGGCCTCGGCCTCTACCCCCGCAATCTCGAAGTCGCCGGGCTCGGTCTGGAGCAGGCCTTCGTCGCCATCACGGAGGCCGAGGAGGCCCGGCAGTCATGAACGCCCTCATCAAGCTCGAACTGGCCCGCGCCCTGCGGAACAAGAAGTTCCTGTTCTTCTCGGTGCTCTACCCCTCGATCATCTACCTGATCTTCTCCAGCAGCGCCGGCTCGTCCGGGAAGGTCTACGGCACCGACCTGACCGTGGCCACCTACCTGATGGTCTCCATGGCCTCCTTCGGCGCCCTGACCGCCGTCCTGATGGGCAACAGCGAGCGCATCGCCAAGGAACGCGAGAGCGGCTGGGTGCGGCAGCTGCGGCTGACCCCGCTGCCCGGGCGCGGCTACGTCCTCGCCAAGACCGCGAGCGCCGCCGTGGTGAGCCTGCCGGCCATCGTCATGGTGTTCGCCGTCGCCGCCGGCATCAAGGACGTACGCCTGGACGCCTGGCAGTGGCTCGCGCTCACCGGGGTCATCTGGGCCGGCAGCCTCGTCTTCGCCGCGCTCGGCGTCGCCATCGGCTACCTCGCCTCCGGGGACGCGGTGCGCCCGATCACGATGATCGTCTACTTCGGCCTGTCGCTTCTCGGCGGCCTGTGGATGCCGTCCGCGGGCTTCCCGCAGTGGCTCCAGGACATCGCCCAGTGGCTGCCCACCCACGCGTACGCTGCCCTCGGACGCGCGATCGAACAGAGCCAGGCACCGCACACCCAGGACATCGCCGTCCTCGCCGTCTCCTTCGTCCTCTTCGCGGGCGGCGCGGCCTGGCTGTACCGGAAGGACACGCTGAAGGCGTGAGCACGATGAGGGAAGACCCGCACACCGGAACACCGACCCACGCGCCCGTGGGCTGGCCGCCCCGCAACCGGCGCGAGCTGCTGGTCAAGACGCTGTGGATCGGTGTCTGGCTGGTCTTCCTCAGCTCACCGGTCGAGGACCTGGTCGGCGGCGGGCACTCCACCGGCGCCACCGTGGCCGGGGCGGCCGGCCTCACCGTCTTCGTCGGGGTCTATCTGACGCTGGTCTTCCGCAACATGGGCCGGCCGTTCGCCCCCCGCGTGGTGCTCACCCTGGGCGGTGTCCTGGGTGTGCTCGCCCCCGTCCTGGCGTACACCCTCGGCAGCGCCTGGCTGGGCCTGTTCGTCTACCTGTCGGTCGCGTGGGGGGCCACCCTGCCGCTGCGGGCGGCGTACTGGGCCATCCCGGCGTCCGCCGTGGCGATGTACCTGATCGGCCTGCGCACCGACGAGAACGAGGCGCGGGGCCTGGTCGTGCTGGTCCTCCTCATCGGGTTCGCGATGACGGGGGTCGGCCAACTCGTCCGCACCACCATCGCGTTGCGCAAGGCCCGGGCCACCGTCGCCCAGCTGGCCGCCAACGAGGAACGCCTCCGCCTCGCCCGCGACCTGCACGACCTGCTCGGCCACTCGCTGTCGCTGATCACGCTGAAGAGCGAGCTGGCCGGCCGGATGCTGCCCGACCACCCCGACAAGGCGGCCCAGCAGGTCGCCGACATCGAACAGGTCAGCCGGCAGGCCCTGGTCGACGTCCGGGAGGCCGTCACCGGCTACCGGCGGCCCCGGCTCGCCGCCGAACTCGCCGGCGCCCAGGTCGCCCTGACCGCCGCAGGTGTCGAAGCCGAGGCACCCGCCGAACCCGACCTCGACGGTGTCGGGGAGGACGCCGAGTCCGCGCTCGCCTGGGCGCTGCGCGAGGCGATCACCAACGTGGTCCGGCACAGCGGCGCCGACCGCTGCGTCATCCGGCTGCTGCGCCGCCAGACCCTGGACGGGCCGGTGCTCGAACTCTCCGTCGAGGACAACGGATCCGGCGGTTCCGGTACGGGCCCCGGCAACGGCCTGACGGGGCTGACCGAGCGGCTGGAGAAGGCCGGCGGCGCCCTGGAGGCGGGCCGGTCCCGGCACGGGTTCCGGCTGCTCGCCCGCGTGCCCGCGAAGTCCGCGGCCGACGTAGGATCCGGGGCATGACGAGCACGATCAAGGTCCTTCTCGCCGAGGACCAGTCGATGGTCCGCGAGGCGCTGGCCGCGCTGCTCGGCCTGGAGGACGACATCGAGGTCGTCGCCCAGGTCGCGCGCGGCGACGAGGTGCTCGCGGCCGTCGGCGCGCACGGCGTGGACGTCGCGCTGCTCGACATCGAGATGCCCGGCTGCACCGGCATCGAGGCCTGCGCCCGGGTGCACCGGGAGTACCCGCGGGTCAAGCTGGTCGTGCTCACCACCTTCGGCCGGCCCGGCTATCTGCGCAGCGCGATGGAGGCGGGCGCCGACGCCTTCCTCGTCAAGGACGCGCCGGCCGCCCAGCTCGCCGAGGCGATCCGCAAGGTGCTGGCCGGCGAGCGGGTCATCGACCCCACGCTGGCCGCCGCCGCGCTCGCCGAGGGCGCGAACCCGCTCACCGAGCGCGAGCGCGAGGTCCTCCGTGCGGCGGCCGACGGCTCCACCAACGCCGAACTGGCCCGCGCCCTCCACCTCTCCCAGGGCACGGTCCGCAACTACCTGTCCACCGCCATCCAGAAACTGGCGGTACGCAACCGGGCGGAGGCGGTACGGATCGCCCGGGACAAGGGATGGCTCTGAGACGTCTCCTCAGTTGAGCTTCGCCCGCGCCGTCCCCGCCTCCTGCCGCACCTTCCGCGCCGCCGACTCGTCCACCACCTCGATCAGGTCGGCGTAGTACTCCAGTTCCTCGGCGCCCGCCACGAACTCCCCGCGCTGCACCAGCAGCTGCCCGCGCTCGTAGCGCAGCCGGGCCGGGTGGGAGGGGATGAGCAGCGCCAGCTCCACGGCCCGCAGCGCGACGTCCGACCGCTCCGGCCGCGCCGCCGCCCAGGCCCGGATGTTGTTCAGGATGCGCTGGACGACCTCCAGCGGGGGTGCCGGCTCCAGCATCGAGGGGTCCAGCGGCGCGCCCGTGGCACCCACCACCAGCAGCTCGGCGTCCGTCCCGGTCAGCACCCGGCCCGCGTCGAACGGGTCGGCCAGCACCTGCTCGGCCGCCGTGCCGAACCCGACCACGAAGTGCCCCGGCAGCGCGACCCCGTACACCGGGGCCCCCGCGCGGCGCGCGACCTCCAGCCACACCACCGACAGCAGGATCGGCAGCCCGCGCCGCCGCCGCAGCACCTCGTGCAGCAGGGAGGACTCCAGGCGCTGGTAGTCGCCCGGTGTGCCGTGGAAGCCGTAGCGGGCGCCGAGCAGCCGGCTCACGGCCTGAGCCCACGCGCGCGGCCCGCCCGGCCGGTACGGCAGCTCGCCCGCCAGCCGGTCCAGCTCCGCCTGCGCGGAGTCGATGCCGGCCTCGTCCAGCGAGCCGTCCGTCTCCGCGCCGATCAGCAGGCACAACGCCGACAGGTCCGGCCGCTCGGACCGGGCCTCCTCGGCGAAGCGCTGCCGCAGCTCGGCGGAGCGCTCCGGCGGGGGCGGATACGGGGGCGGCAGATAGGGGTGACGCATGCCAGGCTCATGCCCTTCCACGGCGGGTTCTACGGGCGTCCGGGGCCGGCGGTCTCCTCCGGCCCCCGCGCTGCCCCGGGCCGGCGGCCGGACGCGGGCTCCTCGGCCGCCCGGTAGTGGTGGTAGGCGTGGTGCGGCAGGAAGCCGAGCGCCCGGTACAGCGCCCGGCCGCCCTCGTTGTCCGTCTCCACCTGGAGCCAGGCCGCCGAGGCGCCCTCGTCCAGGGCGCGCCGGGCCAGCGCGGCCATCACCTCGGTGGCCAGCCCCTGCCGGCGCCGGCCGGGGTCCACCTCGACGGCGGCGAAACCGGCCCAGCGCCCGTCCACGACACACCGCCCGATCGCCGCCGGAGGCTCGCCCTCCGCCGCACCGGGCACGGAGGCGAACCACACCGACGGCCCGGACCCGAGCACCCGCAGGGCCACCTCGCTCATCCCCTTGCGCCGGTACCGCGCGAGCCACGCCTCGTCCGCGGTCCGGGACAGGACCACTCCCGCGCCCCCGGCCCGGTCCGCGACCGGCGCGAGAGCCGCGGTCCACAGCTCCGCGGTCACCTCCCGCACCCAGCCGCGCCGCTCCAGCTCCGCGCACAGCAGCTCCTGCGTGCCCTCGGCGCCGGTCGCGGTCTGCACGTAGGCGGGCAGGCCACGCTCGCCGTACCAGCGTCGTACGGCCGCCAGGGCCGCGTCGAGCGGAAGGCCGGGGTCGCCGAGCGGCAGCACGCTGTTGGCCCGCCGGGTGAACCCTCCGGCGGCCCGCAGCTCCCACTCCCCGAGCCGCTCGCTCTCCACCGGCCGCCAGGCGCGCGCGGCGATGTGCGCCAGCTCCGGGTAGGTGGCGGCGGGGCCCCTCCGCCGCGCCGGAGCCGCCGGCACCACTTTGCCCGCGACCAGCGTGGTTTCCGGGATTCGCACCCGTTCCCCGTCCCGGCGTGTGATCATGAGCACGCCACCGTCCCATGATGTGAGAACACCCACCGTGTCAGTGAACTTCTCCGATCCGGAACCGGTTTCCCCCAAGCGTCGTACAGAGACCCGTTTCCCCACGTCAGCTGGGGTGATTCGGACCTCCAGGCGTCCTTTCGCCGAGATTTCCACTGGTCAGTTCACCCCTCCTGTTCGGATCATGCTCCGGAACGGAGATACTAGGGGCGGGCATCGACGACGCCGCGCTCCCGCGCGCCAGGCGGCGGAGCCTGAGGAGGCCCGCCAGCGCCCTATCGAGGAGGAACGACAGCGTGACCTACGTCATCGCGCAGCCTTGTGTCGACGTCAAGGACAAGGCGTGCATCGAGGAGTGCCCGGTCGACTGCATCTACGAGGGCCAGCGGTCCTTGTACATCCACCCGGACGAATGCGTCGACTGTGGTGCCTGTGAGCCGGTCTGCCCGGTCGAGGCGATCTTCTACGAGGACGACGTCCCGGAGGAGTGGAAGGACTACTACAAGGCGAACGTCGAGTTCTTCGACGAGCTGGGCTCGCCCGGCGGTGCCAGCAAGCTGGGGCTGATCGAGCGCGACCACCCCTTCGTCGCCGCGCTGCCGCCGCAGGGCGAGTGACCGTCTAAGCGCCAAGCGGCCGCCCGCAACAGCGCCGCCTCGGTCCCGTACGGCCCGATCACCCCGATCACCGCCGCACGGGACCGAGGCGTTTGCCGCACCGTACGAAAGTGAGCCTGATTCCCGTGTCCGCAGTCTCCGACCGGCTTCCCGCCTTCCCCTGGGACAAGCTGGCCCCGTACAAGAAGACGGCCGCGGCCCACCCGGACGGCATCGTCGACCTCTCCGTGGGCACCCCGGTCGACCCGGTCCCCGATCTCGTGCAGAAGGCCCTGATCGACGCGGCCGACTCCCCGGGCTACCCGACCGTCTGGGGCACCCCCGCCCTGCGCGACGCGATCACCGGCTGGCTGGAGCGCCGCCTCGGCGCCCGCGGGATCACCCACCACCACGTCCTGCCGGTCGTCGGCTCCAAGGAACTGGTCGCCTGGCTGCCGACCCAGCTCGGCCTCGGCCCCGGCGACAGGGTGGCCTACCCGCGCCTGGCCTACCCCACCTACGAGGTCGGCGCCCGCCTGGCCCGCGCGGACCACGAGGTCTACGACGACCCGCGCGAGCTGGACCCGTCGAACCTGAAGCTGCTCTGGCTGAACTCCCCGTCCAACCCGACGGGCAAGGTGCTGTCGAAGCAGGAGCTGACCGACATCGTCGCCTGGGCCCGCGCCCACGGCGTCCTCGTCCTCTCCGACGAGTGCTACCTGGAGCTGGGCTGGGAGGCCGACCCGGTCTCGGTCCTGCACCCGGACGTCAACGGCGGCTCCTACGACGGCATCGTGGCCGTCCACTCCCTGTCCAAGCGCTCCAACCTGGCGGGCTACCGCGCGGCCTTCGTCGCCGGCGACCCGGCGGTCCTCGGCCCGCTGCTGGAGATCCGCAAGCACGGCGGCATGATGACCTCCGCGCCGACCCAGGCGGCGGTCGTCGCCGCGCTGTCCGACGACACCCACGTCCACGAGCAGCGCGCGCGCTACGCGGCCCGGCGCGAGGCCCTCCGTTCGGCCCTCCTCGCGTGCGGCTTCCGCATCGAGCACAGCGAGGCCAGCCTCTACCTGTGGGCCACCCGGGACGAGTCCTGCTGGACCACGGTCGCCCGCCTCGCCGAGCGGGGCGTCCTCGTGGCACCGGGCGACTTCTACGGCACCGCCGGCGAGAACCACGTACGCGTGGCCTTCACGGCGACGGACGAGCGCGTACGAGCGGCGGTCGCCCGCCTGACGGCGTAACCGCCCCGGCGCGGCACCGGCGCGGGACCGGCGCGGGACCGCGGCAGCGGGCGCCCGCCGGAACGCCGAGGTACTGCCGGCGTGACACAAAGGCCGACGGGGCCCAGGAGACTCCCTGGGCCCCGTCGGCGTGTGCGGCGGGGGTCAGCCGCCCAGCGGCAGCCCCTTGGCCGGCAGGGAGTCCGTCGGCAGGCCGCCCTTGGTGAGGGAGTCCGTCGGCAGCCCGCCCTTCGTGGCGCCGGAGGCGGCGTCCCCCAGGACACCGCCCGCCGTCCCGGCCGCGTCCCCCGCGGCCTTCTGCGCCACGGGCGCCGTCTTCTTCACGGCGCCGCCGCCGGTCTTGCCCGCGGCCGGCACCGTCTGCTCGACCGCCTTGCCGCCCGCGTGGCCCGCGAGCGAGGTGGCGCCCTGCGCGACACCGTCGACGGTGTTGGCGGCGTGCGCGCCGTCCAGGGCGGTCAGGCCGCCCAGGTTCGGGGTGGCCGCCGGCAGATTCGTGGCCGCTCCGGCGGAGCCGGCCGCACCGACCCCGGCAGCCGCTCCCGCTGCGACGAGCAGCGCGGCACGGGCGATCCGGCGGGTCAGAGGGAGGGACATGATGCTCCATTCGACGGGAGAGAACGGTGTAGGTGTCCGGGACCGTGTCCGGCTCGGACGCCGTGACTACCGCTCGAAGCCCGCGAAGGTTGCGGACGCCCCAGGTAAAGAATGGATAACGCATCGCATTATCAGGTGTGGATAAAAACGGGCAAAGAACGTCCGCCCGTCGGTCGTGCAGAATCCTTCCGGCCCTGTACTGCCAAGGAGTTCCGCGCTTCGTACCGCACCCGCCCGGACGGCCGGGCGCCGTCGCGCCGCGCAACCCGCCGGAGTGATCGGCCGTACTACTGTGCGGTGACGATCCGGACCGAGCCCAGGGACTGCTCCGCCCCGCCGGCCCCCTCGGAACCGGCCGTCCGCCACGCGTCGCTCTCGCTCCCCGCGGTCCACACCCGCCCCGCGTACGACACCCGCTCGATGTGCAGGGCCGAGGAGTTGGCGACCGCCCACTGCGCCAGCTGCCAGCCCCGCGCCCGCTCGCCACGCCCGGCCGCTGCCGTCTTCGCACCGCCCTGCCGCACCGGAACCGTCACCGTCCGCCCGTGCGCGGTCGCCGTCACGCTCGGCGACGGGGACGGCGACGGCACGGGCGTCCCGCCCACCACCGCACCGGTCTCCTGCAGCGCGTCCCGCCCGAAGTCCCGCACCAGCGCGTTCCGTACCGCGTCCGGACCGGTCGCCGACGCCGTGCGCTGCGGGCGCCCGTCGCAGGTCAGCGTGGCCGCCGCCCGCCCGGTCAGGGCCGCCGCGAGCAGCGTGGCGTCCCGCTCGTGCTTGGCGTACGCCTCCGGGTAGCCGCTGCGCTGCACCCGCTGCGCGGCCACCGTCAGCGGCAGACCGGTGTAGTCCGGCACCTTGGCCAGGTGCGCGTAGAAGATGCCCGCCGCGTACGACGGGTCCATGATCTGCCGTTCGGTGCCCCAGCCCTGCGAGGGCCGCTGCTGGAACAGGCCCAGCGAGTCCCGGTCGCCGTGCTCGATGTTCCGCAGCCCGGACTCCTGCAGGGCGGTCGCCAGCGCGATCGTCACGGCCCGCTCGGGCATCCCGCGCCCGGTGCCGACGGCGGCGATCGTCGCCGCGTTCACCGCCTGCTCGGGCGTGAACTCGTACGACGCCCCGTCGCCGGAGGCCGAGACCACCTTGCAGCCGCGCGCTCCGCCGCCTCCGGTGACGTACTGCACCACGAGGTACGCGGCGACACCGCACAGGACCAACAGGGCCGCGCAGACACGGAAGAGGCGACCGCGGCGCTTGGGACGGGTGGGGGACGGCTCTGACACGCGTACAAGGTACTGGAGCCCCGCCCGCCCCTCGCGGGGGGTTCCGCGGCGCGCTGCGTCCCCTCCGGCCCCGGGGGCGGCGCGCTAGGGTCGAGGCCATGGCCGACACCTCGCTTGACCTCACGCTGGACGCCGCGGCGCTCACCGCGCAGCTCGTGGACTTCCCCTCCGAGAGCGGCACCGAGAAGCCGCTCGCGGACGCCATCGAGACCGCCCTGCGCGCCCTGCCGCACCTGACCGTCGACCGCCACGGCAACAACGTGATCGCCCGGACGAACCTGGGCCGCGCCGAGCGCGTGATCCTGGCCGGTCACATCGACACCGTGCCCATCGCGGACAACGTGCCCTCGCGGCTCGACGCGGACGGCGTGCTGTGGGGCTGCGGCACCTGCGACATGAAGTCGGGCGTGGCGGTGCAGCTGCGCATCGCGGCCACGGTCCCCGCCCCCAACCGGGACCTGACCTTCGTCTTCTACGACAACGAGGAGGTCGCCGCCCACCTCAACGGTCTCAGGCATGTCGCCGAGGCCCACCCCGAGTGGCTGGCGGGCGACTTCGCGGTGCTGCTGGAGCCCTCCGACGGCGAGGTGGAGGGCGGCTGCCAGGGCACGCTGCGGGTGCTGCTGAAGACGAAGGGCGAGCGGGCCCACTCCGCGCGCGGCTGGATGGGCTCCAACGCCGTCCACGCCGCGGCCCCCGTCCTGGCCCGCCTGGCCTCCTACGAGGCGCGCCGGCCGGTCATCGACGGCCTGGAGTACCGCGAGGGCCTGAACGCGGTGCGGATCGGCGGGGGAGTGGCCGGGAACGTCATCCCGGACGAGTGCGTCGTGACGGTCAACTTCCGCTACGCCCCCGACCGCACCGAGGAGGAGGCGATCGCGCACGTCCGCGAGGTGTTCGCGGACTGCGGCGTGGAGGAGTTCACGGTCGACGACCACAGCCCCGGCGCGCTGCCCGGTCTCTCCCACCCGGCCGCCGTGGCCTTCATCGAGGCGGTCGGCGGCACCCCGAAGCCCAAGTACGGCTGGACGGACGTGTCCCGTTTCTCCGCGCTCGGCATCCCCGCGGTCAACTACGGCCCCGGCAACCCCCACTTGGCCCACAAGCGCGACGAGCGGGTGGACACCGCGAAGATCCTCGCGGGCGAGGAGCGGCTGCGGAACTGGCTCACCGCCTAGGGTCCCGGGCGGCGCCGGTGCATGTCGGACACGCGCAGGTCCCCCCTCCGTAACCCGGGTGGATCTAGTCTGAGATCGAACTGCCCGCAAGCGGAGGGAGCGCACATGGCTACCGGCAACCCCGAGGGGAAGAAGCAGCCGCCGGACGAGCAGCGGCTCGGACCGGTCCTCCGGCGGCGGGGCCAGGTGACGGCCAGCACGACCGACCAGCGCCTGCTGGACGAGCGCGCCCCCACGGACTGGGTCCACACCGACCCCTGGCGGGTCCTGCGTATCCAGTCGGAGTTCATCGAGGGCTTCGGCACCCTCGCCGAACTCCCCCCCGCCATCAGCGTCTTCGGCTCGGCGCGGACACCGGTGGACTCACCGGAGTACGACGCGGGGGTGCGGCTCGGCCGCGGGCTGGTGCAGGCCGGCTGGGCGGTCATCACCGGCGGCGGCCCGGGAGCCATGGAGGCGGCCAACAAGGGGGCGTGCGAGGCGGGCGGCATCTCGGTCGGCCTCGGCATCGAGCTGCCCTTCGAGCAGGGCCTGAACCCGTACGTCGACATCGGGCTGAACTTTCGCTACTTCTTCGTGCGAAAAATGATGTTCGTGAAATATGCCCAAGGCTTCGTGGTCCTGCCCGGCGGCCTCGGCACCCTCGACGAACTCTTCGAGGCCCTGACCCTCGTCCAGACCCAGAAGGTCACCCGCTTCCCGATCGTCCTGTTCGGCACCGAGTACTGGGGCGGCCTGGTGGACTGGCTGCGGAACACCCTGGTGGCCCAGGGCAAGGCGGCGGAGAAGGACCTGCTGCTCTTCCACGTGACGGACGACGTGGAGGAGGCGGTGGCCCTGGTCTCGAAGGAGGCGGGCCGCTAGCACGGCGCTTCACCCCGGGGGCCCGTCCCCCCGGGGCTCGTCCTCCGGCGGCCGTCCCCCGGGATTCGTCCGCCGGGTCAGGCCAGACCCCGCCGGGCCACCGCAGGGGGCCGGTGACCGGCGATGGACGCCACCATGTCCAGCACCTGGCGGGTCTCCGCCACCTCGTGCACCCGGTACACCTGCGCCCCGAGCCACGCGGAGACCGCGGTCGTCGCGAGCGTACCGATCAGCCGTTCCTTCACCGGCCGGTCCAGCGTCTCGCCGACGAAGTCCTTGTTGGACAGCGAGACCAGCACCGGCCAGCCCGTTGCCGCCATCTCGTCCAGCCGCCGCGTCGCCTCCAGGCTGTGCCGGGTGTTCTTCCCGAAGTCGTGCCCGGGATCGATCAGCACGGACTCCCGCGGCACACCGAGCGCCACCGCCCGCTCGGCCAGCCCCACGGTCACCGCGAGGATGTCGGCCATGACGTCGTCGTACGTCACCCGGTGCGGACGCGTACGCGGCTCCACACCCCCGGCATGCGTGCACACCAGCCCCACCCCGTACCGCGCCGCGACCTCCGCGAGCCCGGGGTCGACCCCGCCCCACGCGTCGTTCAGCAGATCAGCGCCGGCCTCGCACACGGCCTCGCCGACCTCGGCCCGCCAGGTGTCCACACTGATGATCACATCGGGGAACCGGCGCCGTACCTCCGCGACGAAACCGACCGTCCGGCGCGCCTCCTCCTCGGCCGTGACCTCCTCGCCGGGGCCGGCCTTCACCCCGCCGATGTCGATGATCGCGGCGCCCTCGGCCACCGCCTGCTCCACCCGGGCGAGGGCCGGCTCGTCGCGGAAGGTGGCTCCCTGGTCGTAGAAGGAGTCCGGCGTCCGGTTGACGATCGCCATGATCACCGGCTCGTGCGGGCCGAATTCCCGCCTGCCCAGCCTGAGCATCCGCTGTGACCTCTCCTAGTACGTTCCGCAGTACGGCCGCCTGTGACCCTAACTGTCAGAGTCGCATGGCACGATCGGACCCTGACAGATTCGGCATCCGGCACAGTGTCCGGTACGAGCGTGGGGACCCCGAGGCGATGATGATGTTCTTGTTCCTGGTCGTCGCGCTGGCCGTCGTGGTCGGCGGGGTGACCCTGGCCGTGGTGGGCGGCGGCGAGAGCGCCCCGCTCCCCGAGGTGGCACCGGAGCGCCTGAGGGACCCGCTGCCCGTCGACCGCCCGGTGGGCGCCGCGGACGTGGAGAGCCTGCGCTTCCCGGTCGCCCCGCGCGGCTACCGCATGGCCGACGTGGACGACGCCCTCGGCCGGCTCGGCGCGGAACTGGCGGAGCGGGACGCCCGCATCGCCGACCTGGAGTCCGCGCTGGCCGGTGCCAGAGCCGCCGCCACGCACGCGCCCCCCGCACCGCACGCCCGGCCCGGGACGGGCGAGGGCCCGGAGGGCGGACGATGACCACCGGAGCGGCCGCCGTCGGGCCGGACGGGGCCCTGCGCTGCCCCTGGGCCCTGTCCACCGACGACTACGTGACGTACCACGACGAGGAGTGGGGCCGCCCGGTCCACGGCGACGACGCCCTCTTCGAGCGGCTCAGCCTGGAGGCCTTCCAGTCCGGGCTGTCCTGGATCACCATCCTGCGCCGCCGCCCGGGCTTCCGCGCGGCCTTCGCCGGCTTCCGTATCGAGAAGGTCGCCGCCTTCACCGACACCGACCGCGAACGCCTCCTGGCCGACCCGGGCATCATCCGTAACCGCGCCAAGATCGACGCCACCCTCGCCAACGCCCGCGTCCTCGCCGACTGGGCCGAGGGCGACCTGGACGAGCTGATCTGGTCCCACGCCCCCGACCCGGCGACCCGCCCGGCCCCCAGGACGCTCGCGGACGTCCCGGCGGTCACTCCGGAGTCGACCGCGCTGTCCACGGCCCTGAAGAAACGGGGCCTGAGATTCGTCGGCCCGACCACGGCGTACGCGCTGATGCAGGCCTGCGGTCTGGTCGACGACCACCTGGAGGCCTGCGTGGCCCGCGGCGCCGGGTAGGCAAGGGGCGGGCTACCGCCCCAGGTACTTGGGCCGCTCCTTGTTCACGAACGCCTGGACGGCGATGGCGTGGTCCTCGGACTGCCCGGCCCGGGTCTGCAGCTCGTCCTCCTTCTCCAGCGTCTCCGCGAGCGAGTGCGTCAGCCCGTAGGCCACCGCCTCCTTGATCGCCGCGTACGCCACCGTCGGCCCCTCGGCCAGCGCCCGCGCCACCTTCTCGGCCTCGGCGCGCAGCTCCGCGGCGGGGACGACCCGGTTGGCGATGCCCAGCTCCAGCGCGTCCTGGGCGCTGATGCTGCGCGGGAAGAGCAGCAGGTCGGCGGCGCGGCTCGGGCCGATCACGCGGGGCAGCGTCCAGGAGATGCCGGAGTCGGCGGTGAGGGCCACGCCGGCGAAGGACGTGTTGAACGAGGCGGTGTCGGCGACGACGCGGTAGTCCGCGGTGAGCGCGAAGCCGAAGCCGGCCCCGGCCGCGACGCCGTTCACCGCGGCGACCACCGGCTTCGCCGCCCCGGCGAGGGCCCGCACGATCGGGTTGTAGTGCTCCTTGACCGTGCTCATCGTCTGCCCCGACCCGGTCTCCCGGTCCTGGGCGAGCAGCCCGATGTGCTCCTTGAGGTCCTGGCCCACGCAGAACGCCCGCTCCCCGGCCGCGGTCAGCAGAATCGCCCGTACGGCCGTGTCGGCGGCCGCCGATTCCGCCGCCTCGCGGAGGGCGACCTTGGTCGCGATGTTCAGCGCGTTCATCGCCTCGGGGCGGTTCAGCGTGATCGTCGCGAGCCCGTCGCTCACCTCGTAGAGCACGGTGTCGGCCATGGCGCATCCCCTCCGGTCCAGCGGCTGGTGACGTACCGCTCAGTACGTCCATCTATGAGGACAGCATGGCGGAGATCGCCGTCCAAGAGCCGGACCGGACGTGTGACCTGCGTCAAAGAAAACCGGAGCGGAGTCCGTCGGCGGACCTTCGTGCGGCGGCGCAGTATCGCAGCCACATCGCCGAATTGGGTGGTTTTGCTCGCGCGCGTTGCCCAAGCGATGCCGACCGATGTTGGTCATCGGGTCGTGCGATGCGGGATAATGGCTGGGAAGCAATGTGTTCGATGCCGGTGTCGCGTGTCCGTTTCGGATGGCGGGTGCCCTTCCGGGGCCGTCGGCAGACGATGAGCTGGTTTCAGGAAGGGGAACGAGCATGGCGGCCATGAAGCCGCGGACGGGTGATGGCCCGCTCGAGGTGACCAAGGAGGGGCGGGGCATCGTCATGCGCGTTCCGCTCGAAGGCGGCGGTCGACTCGTCGTCGAGCTGACCCCTGACGAGGCCGAGGCGCTTGGCGACGCCCTCAAGAAGGTCGTCGCCTGACGTCCCAGCGATCAGTCCTTCCGGCTGCCCCGGCATCGTACGCGGTGCCGGGGCAGCCGCGTTCGGCCGCCTCCGGCCGCGGGGTCACCGTTTGACGGCGCACAGCAGGCCGTCGCCCACCGGCAGCAGCGAGGAGACCAGCTCCTGGCTCTCGCGGACCGTGCGCAGCAGCTCGCGCAGCCGCAGCACCTCGGTCGGCTGCGGCCCCGAGTCGACCGTACGGCCGCCCGCGAAGACGCCCTCGAAGACCACCAGGCCGCCCGGCCGCAGCAGACGCAACGATTCCGCGAGGTAGTCCGGGTACTCGAGGCGGTCCCCGTCGCAGAAGACGAGGTCGTAGCCGGCGTCCGCGAGACGCGGGAGCACGTCCAGGGCGCCGCCCGGGATGAACCGGGCCCGGTTGCTGGCGAAGCCGCAGAGCCGGAAGGCCTGCCGGGCGAACTGCTGGTGCTCCGGCTCCGGGTCCACCGTGGTGAGCACCCCGTCCGGCCGCATCCCGTGCAGCAGATGGATCCCGGACACACCGCAGCCCGTGCCGATCTCCGCGACCGCCTTCGCGTCCACGGAGGCGGCGAGCAGGCGCAGCGCGGCGCCCGTGCTGGGCGACACCGAGCGCAGCCCCGCCTCGCGGGCCCGGTCGCGGGCCCAGTGCAGCGCTTCGTCCTCGGCGACAAAGGCGTCGGCGAACGCCCAGCTCGTCTGCCGGTTGCCGGTAATGACCCTCTCCTGTCCCCGTGGTTGCCTGGGCGTGACTGTATCCGTTGGCGACGGGAACCCGCAGATGGGACCGGGCGTTTAAAGGGAAGGGCCGGTGGTCGGAGACGCGACGGGGGGGGCGAGAGGTGGAGCAGGGCACCGAGCAACTGCTGACGCAGCGGCATGAGCCGTATCAGCGTGTATCAAATTCTCGTAAAACCGCTTATCCGGAGCTAACGGGCGAGGTGGCTATGGTAGGGGCTCCACTGGACACCACCAGAGCCGACAGGGGAGGTGCGGCTGCGCCCGGGGACCGGGGCGGAGTGCTGCGGCGCTTCCTCGGGTCGGCGGGCAGGCCGAAATCCGTGACCGACACCGCTGCTGACAGCCACGCCGGCGGTCCCGCCGCAGGCGAGACCCAGACCGCGACCTTCGCCACCGACGCGGACGGGCAGGCGTGGACTCCGCCCACGTGGGACGAGATCGTCAGCACGCACAGCGGCCGCGTCTACCGGCTCGCCTACCGTCTGACGGGCAACCAGCACGACGCCGAGGACCTCACCCAGGAGGTCTTCGTCCGCGTCTTCCGCTCCCTGTCCACGTACTCGCCGGGCACCTTCGAGGGCTGGCTGCACCGCATCACCACGAACCTCTTCCTGGACATGGTCCGGCGCAAGCAGCGCATCCGCTTCGACGCCCTCGGCGAGGACGCGGCCGAGCGCCTGCCCAGCCGCGAGCCCACCCCGCAACAGCTGTTCAACGACGCCCACTTCGACGCCGACGTCCAGCAGGCCCTCGACACCCTCGCGCCCGAGTTCCGCGCCGCCGTCGTCCTGTGCGACATCGAAGGACTGTCGTACGAGGAGATCGCCGCGACCCTCGGCGTGAAGCTCGGCACCGTCCGCTCCCGTATCCACCGCGGCCGGTCCCAGCTCCGCAAGGCCCTCGCGCACCGCTCCCCGGAGGCCCGCGCGGCCGAGCGGCGCTCCTTCCTGGCCCGGGTCCCCGCTCTGGGAGGAGGGGGCGCGACCGCGTGAGTGGATCTCGGCCGAAACCTGTCGAGGCACGCCTCGCAGAGCAGCACCTGGGAGACCGGCTCTCCGCCCTGGTGGACGGAGAGCTGGGTCATGAGACGCGTGAGCGTGTCCTCGCGCACCTGGCCACCTGCGCCCGGTGCAAGGCGGAGGCGGACGCCCAGCGCGCACTGAAGAACGTCTTCGCGGAGGCGGCCCCGCCGTCGCCCTCGGCGAGCTTCCTGGCCCGCCTCCAGGGCCTCCCCGGGGGAGGTGACCTGGACGGCGGCGGCACGCCGTCGCCCGGGGGCGGACTCCTCGGCGCCGGACCCGCCGGATCCTCCGGACCGTCGGGATCCTCCGGACCCTCCGGGGCGTTCGGGGTGAGGCGCGGCGAGCGACTCCCGTTCGGGTACGCCGCCGCCCGCGCCCACGGCTTCGCCCCGGCCGGTGCGGACCGTCCGGCGGCCCCGGAGGACCGCGGCTTCCGCATCCACCCCGTCGGCCGCCCGGACGACGGCCGCCCTGGCTCGCGCGGGCTGCGCTTCGCGTTCGCCGCCGCCGGTGCGGTGTCGCTGGCCGCGGTCGCCCTCGGCGGCGTGACCACCGCCATCCCCGGCGACCTGACCACCGACGCCCGGGGCGGCTCCGGCGCGGGCAGCAATGTGACCCCGGTCCGCTCGGCGGGCACCGGCTCCGGCGGGGGCGCGGCCACGCCGGACAGCCAGCGCCGCCGCCCGGTGGGACCTCTGCTGGCCCAGGGCGGCATGCTCGCCGGCCCGGCCCCGGTGGCACCGACCAGCCTGTCCGCGCCGCTGCTGCCCGGGGTGCCGGACCCCGCCGCCGGGCAGGGCCGCACCGAGGCGGTGCGCGGCCTGACGGCGCCGCTGCTGGCCGGTGCGGCGGCCGTCTCCCCGCTGATACGCCGGCTGGACGAGGCCGTGCCCCTTCCGCTCACCGACTGGTCCACCACCCCCGGAGTCGCCGGCTCCGGTCTGCTGTCCGCCCTCGTCCCCGACACCACGCCCGGCACCGCCCCCGCTCCCTCCGCCTCGCCGGCCGCTCCCGCCGCGCCCCGGCCGTCGCCCTGACCGGTCACTGCGCCACGGCCCGCGAACCTGGTTGAATCCTGGGAGGCCGTGCCCGCGGCGACGACCCGGGGCGGCAGTCGATGTTCCATGACCGCCGCAGCGCGCGGTCGCGGCCCAGCCGTGGGGAGAGCATGAACGAGGGGAACCGTGTCCCGCCGGTGGACGGACCGGAGGGAGCGGCGGGAGCGGCACCGGCCGACCGGACCGCGGGCGTGGCGGGCGCCGAGGGCGACTTCGAACTGGCCAAGCCCACGCCGGTTCCGGTGCCACCGGCCGACGGCGCCGCGGGCGGGACGCCCGTGGCGGACGAGTCACCTGCGGCGGTCGGGACGCCCGCGGTGGACGAGTCAGCTGCGGCGGTCGGGACGCCCGCAAGTGCTGGGGAGACCCCGGCGGCCGGGGACACGGCTTGGACGGCGTCCGCCGAGCGGCCCAGGCCGCTGCACGACCCCGACCCGTACAGCACCCCGCCGTACGGCGAACCCGGCCCCTGGGCACCCGCGCCCCCGGTGCAGCACCCGGCGGCCACCCCGGCGCACGGCACGGCCGCACCGGCGCCCGCGGGCCCGCCGACACCCGTGCCGACGGCACCCGCACCCATGCCGACGGCACCCGCGCCCGGGCCCACGGTCCCCGCCCAGGCCCCGGCGCCCCACGTACCCGGGGCCGTGGTTCCCGCACCCGTACCCTCACCCGCACCCACGGTCGCCGCGCCGGGCGCCCCGGCCGGTGACTCCGGGCCGCGGGCCGCCGATCCCTGGGGGCGCTACGACCCCTGGGCCGCCGGTTCCGCCACGGAGCAGGCGCTGGCCCGGGAGCCGCTGCAGCAGACCGGTGAGGGCGTGCGGACGGAGCAGCAGCGCAAGAAGAGCGCGCGGCGGATCCTGCTCGCGTGGACCCTGGTCGTCGCCGTGGTCGCCGCGGGCATCGGCGGAGCCGTCGGCGCCTATGTGGAGCGCGAGGGCCTCGGCGACGACGTACGGTTGCCGCAGGCCGGGAGCGTGCCGGCCGGGCGGGCGCCGGACAGCGTGGCCGGGATCGCCGCCCGTGCCCTGCCCAGCGTGGTCACACTGCACGTCAGAGGGGCCGACGAGGCGGGCACCGGCACCGGCTTCGTGCTCGACGCCGAGGGGCACATCCTCACCAACAACCACGTGGTCGAGCCCGCCGGGTCGGGCGGCGAGATATCCGTGACCTTCAGCAGCGGCGACACCGTCAAGGCGAAGGTCGTCGGCCGGGACAGCGGCTACGACCTCGCCGTGGTCCAGGTGCACGGCGTCCACGGCCTCACCCCGCTGCCGCTCGGCAACTCTGACGACGTCAGGGTCGGCGACCCGGTCGTGGCCATCGGCGCCCCCTTCGACCTCGCCAACACGGTCACCTCCGGCATCATCAGCGCCAAGGAGCGGCCCATCACGGCCGGCGGGGAGAAGAGCGACGGCAGCGACGTGTCGTACGTCGACGCCCTCCAGACCGACGCCCCCATCAACCCGGGCAACTCCGGCGGTCCGCTGCTCGACTCCCGGGCCCAGGTCATCGGCATCAACTCCGCCATCCGCTCGGCCGGCAGCGGCACCGACTCCGACGGCGGCCAGGCCGGTTCCATCGGCCTCGGCTTCGCCATACCCGTCAACCAGGCCAGACGCGTCGCCGAGGAGCTGATCAACGACGGCCGCGCCACCCACCCGGTGATCGGCGTCACCCTCGACATGGGCTACACCGGCGACGGCGCCCGGATCGACAGCAAGAGCGCGGGCGGCGGCCCCGCCGTCCTCAGGGGCGGCCCCGGCGAGCGGGCCGGTCTCAAGGCGGGCGACGTCATCAGGGAGGTCGGCGGGGAGCGCGTCCACACCGGCGAGGAACTGATCGTCAAGATCCGCGCGCACCGGCCCGGCGACCGGCTGCGGCTGACGGTCGACCGCGACGGAACCGAGCGGGAGGTGTCACTCGTGCTGGGCGCCTCGGAGCAGAACTGACACAAGTCTCACCTCGGGACGGTACCGGTCGGACAGGAACGCCGGGTACCGTTGAGCGACCGAGGACATCGCAAGGAGCGTCAGGTGTTCAATGACATAGGGCCACTGGAGCTGGTGACCATCATCGTGCTCGCCGTGCTCGTCTTCGGTCCGGACAAGCTCCCCAAGGTCATCCAGGACGTGATGCGCACGATCCGGAAGATCCGCGAGTTCTCGGAGAGTGCGAAGCAGGACATTCGCAACGAACTGGGTCCCGAGTTCAAGGACTTCGAGTTCGAGGACCTCAACCCCAAGGCGTTCATCCGCAAGCAGCTGGACAACGACGACCTGGGGCTGAAGGAGATCCGCAACGGATTCGACCTGAAGAAGGAGATGGCCGAGGTCACGGACGCGGTCCACGGCCGCGACGGTAGCGCGTCCTCCTCGCCCTCCTCCTCGACCTCCTCCTCGCCCTCCGGCGGCGGGCGCGTCGACATGACCAAGAAGCCCGAGACGCCGGGCGACGACGACCGCCCGCCCTTCGACGCGGACGCGACATAGGCGCTCCCGACGGCGCCCCTCCCCGCCGACACGCGCGCGGGCGCACGCCGCGCACGTGACGCGTTTCATACCGTGCGCCGGTCGCGTACGGCCTGAACGGGCCGTTCGCGCGACCCACGCATCCAGCACCTGCCCTGCCGCTCTCAGCGGTGTGGATATGCTGCCGAGTTGTTGTGCGGACCGGACGCGTACGCCCGAAGGGGGGCGGGCCACCCCGGTCCGACGAGAGCGAGGAGGCGTCCGGGCAGATGGAGACGACGAGTCGGGTGGGCGCGCAGGCGCCGGCCGCGGAGGGCGGACAGCAACTCCCCTCCGTCCGGCGTACGGTCGACGGCTACCTGCGGGCGCCCTTCCCCTGGTACGGGCTCGACGAGGCGTTCACAGGGCCGCGCTGGCTGATGCAGGTCGGCACGGCGGCCGACGGCGCCGTCGAGCACGGGTCGATCGGGCACGGTGACGAGCCGTCGGTGCGGGTCGAGTCCGGCGCCGCCGGTGAGCCGCGGGAGAAGTTCGCGGTCGTGGTGACCGTCGCCGCGCAGCCGTCCCGGCGCAGCGCCGACGGCACGGGACTGCTGGAGGCGACCTCGGTGTCCTCGGCGGCATGGCTGGCCGGGGTCGGGCTGCTGTCGTTCACCTGGCCCGGCCAGATGGACCACAGCCTGCGGGACGACTGGCTGGAGCAGCAGACCGAGACGGCGTGGGCGCTCGCCGACGATCTCGACGGCCCGGAGTGGACCCGGCTGTCCCTCCCCGTCGACGGGGTCGCGGCATCCTTCCACTACCGGGAGTCCGAGTACGGCTGGGTGCTGGCCGGCACGACCGAGGCGGGCGTGCACCTGGGCGCGTACGGGCGGGGGATGAGCGCGTACGGGCTCGGCTTCGCCGCGGTCAAGGACATCGCCGCGTACGCCTAGCCGGCGGCCTCAGAGGGCCGCCGCGGCTGTGCGGCGGTCCGGGGTCGGCCTACTGACGGACCATGAATTGCCAGAGCGTTGTGGCCGCCACCAGCTGGGTGAGGAGCCAGCCGAAGAGCACGGCGGCGCCCCGGACCCGATAGATGGACACCAGCAACGCCAGACGCCCGTGCGCGTATTGCTGGTCCTGGTCGAACGTCGAGGTGTCCATCCACATACCGGTGCCCGTCAGGATGACGGCCATGAACAGGGAGTAGAGCAGCAGTTCCCGGAAGCTCCCACCGATGAAGATGTCGAGCAGCACAGCCAGACATGCGGGCACGGCATAGGCAATCACCAGGCTCCATGCCCTGAGCGGGCTGAGGCGGCCGGGGAGCAGGCGCCAGAGCGCGCCGAGGACGAAACCGGCAGCGGCCCACGCCGCCTGGTAGGTGAAGAACTTCACGATGAGCTCAGGAATCGCGGTGGGCTCATGGCTGAGTCTCATGACGTTCCAGATGTTCCGCAGCTCCAGCCATAGCAGGCCGACGCTGGCCGGGATTCCCAGCCACAAGGCCGGACGCACGGCGTGTACACCGTTGTCCCACCAATGACCTTCCGGCCCCCAGGCCAGGGCGATGTCCATGACGGAGATGTTCTCCGGGGGCGGATTCGTCTTGCCGCATCCGGCCACCATCCAGTGCCGCAAGTCCCGCTGATGCGCCGCCAGCTGATCCAAGGTCATGCTCGCGGAGCGCCCCTGGTCGATCAGGCGCGTCTGCTGGTCGAGATTCTGGAACTCGTGAGCCTTTACCCTCATTTCATGGCGCCGCTTTCCGCTTCTCAGCCTCTTCCGTCGAAAACAGTCGCCGACTCGGCTCAGTACCGACCACCGTCGTCCTGCGGCAACAACCGCGAACAGTGAGCCGATGTTCAGGAGAATCCAGATCGGGTACTGACCGGCGTTCCCGGTGAATGCAGCGCCCTGTAGCCCTGCGGTGAAAGCGAACACCGCCGCCGTGAGTATCACGTCGGGTCCTTCCGGGCCCAAAGCGGATTTCTCATGCTTGGCGTCAGATTCCTGGCGCGTCTTGATGCGGAAATGCAGGAGAGCCAGGAGCGCGATGCCTGTCAAGATCCAGCTGTAGGAGAAGATGAAGGTCAGGTGAGTGAACGAGAACCCCGAGAGGTAGTCACTGATGTATTTTCCGTGTCCTTGTCCGGCGCTTTCACCGATTGGCCAGGAAGCCCTGGCCCACTGTCTTTCTTGTACCCACCAGAAACATCCGAGCAGGCCGCCGGCGACCACTCCGAGCAGTACGGATACCACGGCGACACAGAGAACCGGCGCCCTGTCCCACCTGCCGGTCCAGGAGGCGGGCACCAGTTGCCCCTCACGCGCGAAGCGCCATGCCCAGGCGGTCATGGCCGCAAGCCACAACCACACGATCGCAAGGCCCACGACCACGTAGCCGATCTTGCCGGAGACGCTCGGCTCCCCCTTCGACACCAGGTTCGGCGGCAGGGAGAACACTTCGGGCGCCAGGACCACGAGCAGTCCCACTGCCGCCACGGTGAGCGTCGCACCTTTCACGGCCCGGGCCTGAAGAGGCGCGCCACCGAGCCAGGGTTGGGCGACAAGGGTCATGGCCAGGCCGGCGGGGATCCAGATGAAAGCGTTCCAGGGTGGACCGATAGGTTTTTCCTGGGCCCTGATCAGAAGCAGCGTCACGGCGAACGACCCGCTGAGCACAGCCCACTGCAGCACGGCCCGCACGACGCTGTCTTTGCGACCGTCGGCCCCGGAGGACGGGTGCGCCTGCCGTCCGCGCAGTGCTGCCAGTGCGATCACGAGGGAAGCGCACACCCACCAGGCTGCGACGCCGACCTTGCTCCAGAACGACTGGCCGTAGCTCAGGAGCCACCAGCGTTTCCACGGAAGGCGGAACCGGAAGCTGACCTCGCTGGGCGAGACCCCTTTCCATTGGGGCGCATCAGTAAGTGAGGCAGATTTCGACGCGCGAACAAGCTTCAAGCCGCCCAAATCCGCCTCGACATCCCAGAGGGAGCTCCTCAGCGTCATCGAATTAAGGGAGGCGTTCCAGGTGTGGCCTGGCTTCGATTCGATCGACCACGGGCCGAGCCGGATGGGCCCGTAATTACTGATCAATGCGAAACAGTCGTAGCTCACCCGCACGTCGTCGCCCTGGCCGTTCACCTTCGGGCCGTCGATGCGCCACTCCGTTTTGTGGGAGGTTTTATCCCCGCCTCGCAGCAGACAGCGCATGGCCTGAAGGTATTCCTTGGAGTTCTCGTCGTAGCGTAGCTTCTTGGCTTGGGGCCACTCAACCCCAGGGATCTCGACCGTCATGACCGAGTGGATCTCGACGTAGTTACCGTCATGCTGGTCGAAATGGATCGCGGCATGCACGTGGCTGCTTGCGAGCTGCCTTTCCTCGCATTTACTGCTATCGTTCTGATGCGCCTCCGCAGACGGGCATCCCCACCACATCGCGGCCGCAATAATCAGTGGCAGAAGCCGCCACCACCGGATACCCTTCATCGCCCCGACACCTCCTCCTGGAGGAATTTATATGCTCTCGCTGCGTGATGCTTCCGGACACGCGGAGGCGAGTTGCGGGAAAAAAGTCGGTGGCTGATAATTGAATCCGATGACCGTCAACTAATTGACGGAGGGATTATGCCCGACATAAACGTTTCCGCTCCGAGGTCCCCGCTTCCCCGCTTCGAGGAAGCCGAAGGGCTGGGCCCCCAGGACGCGGAGTTCGTCCGGGACCTGGTGGAGGTGCTGGCCAGGCACGGGAATCTCGACCGCTTCGGCCTGTGTCTGCTGCACGACCACTTCCCGCTCGCCGCCGACGAGGTGCTGGTGGAGACGAACGACCCCGCCGCCCGCACCCTCCAGGTCCACGTGGAGAAAGCGGACCGGACCGGGCACGCCAAGGCGTCGCAGTGGCGGTTCGTGCCCCATGCCGACCGGGAGCCGGGCGGCGGGCCCGCGGGAGGCGCCTACCAGGAGATCCTGCTGTGCACGAAGCTCGACCTCTGCCCGGGGCGCGCGGACGCGAACGACGGCCGTCGAACACGGCGAGACGACCGTTGAACACGGCGAAGGGGCGCCGTCGGCGAAGGACGGCGCCCCTGTGACGCAGGGCCGGAAGCCGGCCCGGCGCCTGTGCTCAGAACTTGTTCTTCGGCGTGATCCCCAGCGACAGCCCCGACAGCCCCCGCTGCCGCCCGCCCAGCTTGCCGGCGATCGCGCGCAGCGCCGAGCCCGCCGGGGAGTCCGGGTCGGTCAGGACCACCGGCTTGCCCTCGTCGCCGCCCTCGCGGAGGCGGACGTCGATCGGGATGCTGCCGAGGACCGGGACCGTCGCACCCGTGGTGCGGGTGAGGCCGTCGGCGACCAGCTGTCCGCCGCCCGTGCCGAAGACGTCGACCATCTCGCCGCAGTGCGGGCAGGGCAGGCCGGACATGTTCTCGACCACACCGACGATCTTCTGGTGGGTCTGGACCGCGATGGACCCGGCGCGCTCGGCGACCTCGGCCGCCGCCTGCTGCGGGGTGGTCACGACCAGGATCTCGGCGTTCGGGACCAGCTGGGCCACGGAGATGGCGATGTCACCCGTGCCGGGCGGGAGGTCCAGCAGGAGGACGTCGAGGTCGCCCCAGTAGACGTCGGCGAGGAACTGCTGGAGCGCGCGGTGCAGCATCGGGCCGCGCCAGACGACCGGCGCGTTGCCCGGGGTGAACATGCCGATGGAGATGACCTTCACGCCGTTCGCGGACGGCGGCATGATCATGTTCTCGACCTGGGTGGGCCGGCCGTCGGCGCCCAGCATGCGCGGCACGCTGTGACCGTAGATGTCGGCGTCCACGACACCGACCTTCAGGCCGTCGGCGGCCATCGCGGCCGCCAGGTTCACCGTCACCGAGGACTTGCCGACGCCGCCCTTGCCGGAGGCGACCGCGTAGACCCGGGTGAGGTTGCCCGGCTTGGCGAAGGGGACCTCGCGCTCGGCCTGGCCGCCGCGCAGGGCCGCCGCCAGCTCCTTGCGCTGCTCGTCGCTCATCACGTCCAGGGTGACGTCGACGCGGGTGACACCCTCGACCCGGGAGACCGCCTCGGTGACGCGCTGCGTGATGGTGTCGCGCATCGGGCAGCCGGACACCGTCAGGTACACGGTGACGGCGACCGCTCCGTCCGCGCCGATCTCCACCGATTTGACCATCCCGAGTTCGGTGATCGGGCGGTTGATCTCGGGGTCGTTCACCGTCGCCAGTGCCTCGCGCACCGCGTCTTCCGTAGCCATAAGGACGATGGTACGGCGCGCCGAGGGGCGTCCGGGATGCCCCTCAGCGGTCGTCTGTGTCACGTCCCGGCGGGCGTTCTGCCCGTTCCGCCGGGAATACGACGTGAGCGGGGTGCCCGTCGTGACGGCGGAGCTCCTCCAGCTCCTTGACCAGGTCCTGGAGTTCCGAGCGGATCCAGTCCCGGGTGGCCACCTCGCCCAGTCCCGTGCGCAGCGCGGCGACCTCCCGGGTCAGGTACTCCGTGTCGGCGATGGACCGCTCGTTCTGCTTGCGGTCCTGCTCCAGGTTGACCCGGTCCCGGTCGTCCTGCCTGTTCTGCGCGAGCAGGATCAGCGGGGCCGCGTAGGACGCCTGGAGGGACAGCATCAGGGTGAGGAAGATGAAGGGGTACTCGTCGAAGCGCAGGTGGCGGGGCGCGGCGACGTTCCACAGCACCCACATGATGATGACGACCGTCATCCAGACGATGAAGCGTCCCGTCCCCAGGAACCGGGCGATCTTCTCCGACAGCCGGCCGAAGGCCTCCGGATCCCACTCGGGCAGGAGCCGGCGGCGCGGCGCACGCGGCTGGTCCAGCCGGGCGGTCCGGGGCCGGCCGGCGGCCGTGGCACCCGCCGGATGACGCTCGCGGGTCGCGGTCTCGCGCTCAGGAGCCATGCGTGGCCGCCCCCTCTCCGTGGTCGATCCCCTCTTCCAGGTGGAACTCCGTCTCCCGCCAGTCGTCGGGGAGCATGTGGTCCAGTACGTCGTCCACGGTCACCGCGCCGAGCAGCGACCCGGACTCGTCCACGACGGGCGCCGCCACCATGTCGTACGTGGCGAAGAACCCGGCGATGATCGGCAGCGACGCGTCCGGGGACAGCGGTTGCAGATCGTCGTCCACCAGCGAGCTGACCAGCGTGTACGGGGGGTCGCGCAGCAGCCGCTGGAAGTGGACGGTGCCCAGGTACTTGCCGGTCGGGGTCTCGTCGGGCGGGCGGCAGACGTAGACCTGGGCGGCGAGCGCGGGGGACAGGTCGGGGTTGCGGACCCGGGCGAGCGCGTCGGCGACGGTGGCGTCGGGCCGCAGCACGATCGGCTCCGTCGTCATCAGACCGCCGGCGGTGTGCTCCTCGTAGGACATCAGACGGCGCATGTCGGCGGCGTCGGCGGGCTGCATCAGGCTCAGCAGCCGCTCCTTGTCCTCCTCGGGTAGCTCGGCGAGCAGGTCGGCGGCGTCGTCCGGGTCCATCGCCTCCAGCACGTCCGCCGCGCGCTCCTCCTTCAGCTTGCCGAGGATCTCGATCTGGTCGTCCTCCGGCAGCTCCTCCAGTACGTCGGCGAGCCGGTCGTCGTCCAGGGCGGCGGCCACCTCCGCCCGTCGCTTCGGGGAGAGGTGGTGCAGGACGTTGGCGAGGTCGGCGGGGCGCAGCTGCTCGAAGGTGGCGAGCAGGCTCTCGGCGCCCTGTCCGTGCTCCTCCAGGGAGAACCCGGTGACGGCCGACCACTCGGCGGTCAGCGTCTCCCCCTTCGCCCGCCGGAAGGCGCCGCCCTTCCGGCCCTTGCGGACGAAGACGCGGTCGACCTCCCAGTCCCGCCGGGCGGGCAGCTGCTGCACCGACACGTCGAGCACGGTGACCTCCTCACCGGTCTCCACGAGGGTCACGCGCCGGTCCAGCAGCTCGCCGAAGACCAGCCGCTCGGTGGGCCGCTGCTCGAAGCGCCGGACGTTGACCACGCCGGTGGTGATGACCTGGCCGGACTCGATACCGGTGACCCGGGTCATGGGCAGGAAGATGCGCCGCCGGTTGGAGAGTTCGACGACCAGCCCGAGGACGCGCGGGGGCTTGCGGCCCACGCGCAGCATGACGACCAGATCGCGTACGCGGCCCACCTGGTCGCCGGTCGGATCGAAGACGGGGACCCCGGCGAGGTGCGAGACGAAGATCCGGGGGGCGCCGGCTGCCATGACTGTGCTTCCTTTGCGTGGGGATCGTGTGAGTTGCTCAGATATGCCCGCACGGGTGCGCTTCAGGCTAGCCCGTCCTGATCGGATACGCCCTGGTGGGCGGTCCGGACGGACTGGCTCCGCCGGGCGGGCAGGGCACCGGTACCCTGCGGTACGCCGCTCAGGAACCGTCAGAAAGGCGACCCCACCTGTGACTGCGATTCCCCCGGGCCGTAGCCGCCGGACCGCGCTGGTGACCGCGAGCTGCGCGCTGGCCGTGACGGGAGCGATGGTGCTGTCGGGGTGCGGCGGCGACGATCCGGACGCGGGGACCAACGGGGTGGGCAAGCTGCCCGCCGCGAAGATCCAGGCGAAGACCCGGGCCGCGGCGGACGCGGCCTCCGCCGTACGGCTCTCCGGGACCGTGGTCACCAGCGGCCGTACGTACCGGCTGGACATGCAGCTCAAGGCCGACGGCGGCACCGGGTCGGTGACCTCCGAGGGGGCGACGTTCAAGCTGCTGCGCATCGGGCGGGAGCTGTACCTCAAGGCCGACGCGGACTTCTGGAACCACGCCGACGGCACCCACGCCGACGGCAGCGACGGCACCACCGGCAAGCTGGACGGCAAGTACGTGAAGGTGCCGCAGGGCGATCCCGCGTACAAGAAGTTCAGCGGCTTCACGGACAAGGACGTCCTCCTCGACGGTCTGCTGACGCTGCACGGCACGCTGGCGACGGAAGGCCACCACGCCGAGGCGGGTACCCGCACGATCCGCATCACCGGCGACGAGGGCTCCGGCGGCACGCTGGACGTCTCCCTCCAGGGCACCCCCTACCCCCTCCGCCTGGTCCGCGCCGGCCACGCGGGGACGCTCGTCTTCTCGGACTGGGGCAAGAGCTTCACCGTCCGGGAACCGGCCAGGTCGGACACGGTGGACTACGGCAAGCAGCTGCCGACGTCGTAGGACGACCGCGCCGCTCCCGTCCCTACTTCCTCTTGCGGCGCTTGAGCAGCAGCTTCGGCAGGCCTGCCGGGACCGGTCTGCGCGTGGTCGCGGGGCTCGGCACGGGGGACTCGGCGAGGTTGCCGGTGGGCAGCGGGGCCACCGGCCCCGTCGGTACCAGGCGGAGCACCCGGCACTCGCGGGCCCAGCGGGCCGGCATCCGCTCACCGTCGGGGGCGTTCAGCCGCTTGCCCTTCAGCTCGGCGACGGCCGCCTCCCACTGCTCGGAGCCGGCCGCCAGCTCGGACACGGTCACCGGGAAGGTCACCAGCCGGCCGCCCTTGTCCTTGCTGCGCACGCTCACCTCGGCGGAGCCGCCGTCGGCCAGCCCCTCCAGCGGCTGCTCACCGGGGCCGTCACCGACCACGCACACGGCGCCCTCGTGCCACACGTGCCACAGCGCACGCGCGGCCGGCGCGCCGGCGCCCCTGACCCAGATCAGGCCGGACTTCTTCGAGGCCTCCTCGATGAGGGCCCGGTCGAGCAGCTCGCTTGTCATGCGCCCCAGCCTAACCAGGCCGCGGCGGCCCGCTCACAGCCAGCCGTTGCGCTTCAGCGTGCGGTGGATGCCCAGACACAGGGCGACCGTGATGCCCATGATCACGGGGTAGCCGTACTTCCAGTGCAGTTCGGGCATGTGGTCGAAGTTCATGCCGTAGACCCCGCACACCATCGTCGGTACGGCGATGATGGCCGCCCACGCGGTGATCTTGCGCATGTCCTCGTTCTGCGCGACGGACGCCTGGGCGAGGTTGGCCTGGAGGATGGAGTTGAGGAGTTCGTCGAAGCCCATGACCTGCTCCTGGACCCGGGCCAGGTGGTCGGCGACGTCCCGGAAGTACTTCTGGATGTCCGGGTCGATCAGCCGCATCGGCCGCTCGCTCAGCAGCTGCATCGGCCGCAGCAGCGGAGCCACCGCGCGCTTGAACTCCAGTACCTCGCGCTTGAGTTGGTAGATCCGTGCCGAGTCCACACCGCGCGAGACGCCGCCCTTGCGGCCGGGTGAGAAGACCTCGGTCTCCACCTCGTCGATGTCGTCCTGGACCGCGTCGGCGACCGCGATGTAGCCGTCCACGACGTGGTCGGCGATGGCGTGCAGTACCGCCGAGGGGCCCTTGGCGAGCAGCTCCGGGTCGTCCTGGAGGCGGTGCCGCAGGGCGCGCAGCGAGCCCTGGCCGCCGTGCCGGACGGTGATGAAGAAGTCCCGGCCGGTGAAGCACATGACCTCGCCGGTCTCCACGACCTCGCTGTTGGCGGTGAGCCGGTCGTGCTCGACGTAGTGGATGGTCTTGAAGACGGTGAAGAGGGAGTCGTCGTAGCGCTCCAGCTTCGGGCGCTGGTGGGCCTGCACCGCGTCCTCCACGGCCAGCGGGTGCAGCCCGAACTCGCTCGCGATACCGGCGAATTCGGCCTCGGTCGGCTCGTGCAGCCCGATCCACACGAAGCCGCCGTCGCGGCGGACCAGCCGCATCGCCTCCTGCGGGGTGAGCGGCCCGGTGCTCTGCACGCGGGCGCCGTCGCGGTAGACGGCGCAGTCGACGACGGCCGAGGGCGTGCCGGGGGCGCGGGTGGTGTCGTACGACGGGGTGGTGTCCTTGCGCAGCGAGACACGGGACGACGGGCGGACCACGGCGCGCAGGTCGCGGATCATCGACATGGGCAGGCTCCTTCGCGGGCGGGCAGCGACTGCGCGCGGCAACGGGTGGAACTACCCGGAATGGGGACGTCCTGTGTGCGTACGTTTGGCACGTCCACAAAGCGGGGAGCACCGCACCGTTGCGGTGGCGACTTCGCTGCTGATGCAGAACTGATGCAGATCAGGCAGATCAGGCAAGGCGAAACGAAGTGCTCTTCGTGCTCTTCCGCACGACGATGCGCAAAGGAAGGCGGCGGCCAGCCGGTAACTACGTCAGCAGCCGGAAGAGCGAGTGGTACTGCACGGTCGACTTCGATCCATGACAGCCCCACCTCCTCCGGCCGGTCCCTCGTAAGGGAGTCTCATCGGCGTCGGGACCCGATAGCGACGCTTCGCGTGCTGCCCCGAACCACCGGCTCAGAGTACCAGCCGCCCGTACTGTCAAGGCGCCGCTTTGCCCGCTACTGACGAGTTCTATGCTCGGCGCATGGCTGATGTTCTTCCTCTGGTCGAGGCCCGGTTGACCACCGCCCTGGGCGAACCGGACGCCCGTGCCGCGGTGACCTTCCTCGGCACGGACCGCATCGAGGTGCTCCGCTTCCAGGAGGGGGACGTCGTCCGGTACGCCACCCTCGGCATGTCGCAGCACCCCATGGCGGACCCCACGGCGATGCTCGCCGACCCGGTCAAGGGCCCCCGCGCCGAACTGGTCCTGTCCGTCCGGGCGGGCCTCGCCGACACCGACAAGGTGCTGCGTCCGCTCGCCGTGCTGGCCGCGACGCCCCAGGTGGAGGGGCTGGTGGTGACCCCGGGCGCCTCGCTGGACGTGGGCGAGCCGTTGTGGCCCGAAGCCCCCTTCACCTCGGTGCTGGTGGGCGAGCCCGGCGGGCTGGTGGAGGACCTGGAGCTGGACGCCCCGATGGACCCCGTACGGTTCCTGCCGCTGCTGCCGATGACCCCGAACGAGGCCGCCTGGAAGCGGGTGCACGGCGCCCAGGCCCTCCAGGAGCGCTGGCTGGCGAACGGGACGGACCTGAGGGACCCGGCCCGCCGGTCCGTCCCGCTGGACTGACACCCACGTGACCGATCTCACCAACACAAGGCGTGATCCGGCCAGTTGAGGGTTCGGCCGGTTGAGGATCCGGTGGGTTCGCGATCCGGTCGGTTGGTGATCCGGGTCGGTCGGCGCCGTGGTCGGCTGGGTGCTCCGGCCGACCGGGTGCTCCGGTCGGTTGGGTGATCCGGCCGACCGGTGTTCCGGTCGACCGGGTGCTCCGGTCGGCCGGGTTTTTCGGTCGGTTGGGTGATCCGGTCAGTTGGCGAAGACGCCGACCCCGTCCTCGGTGGCGTGCCCCGGCCGCAGCTCCTCCGCCTCGTGGGTGAGGGCCTTCCGCCGTACGACGACCACGAGTGCGCCCAGCACCGCCGTGACGGCCGCGACCACGAACGGGATGTGGAGGTCGGTCCACTCCTCGATCTTGGGCGCGAAGTAGGGCGCGGCGGCGGCGGCGAACCAGCGGACGAAGTTGTAGCCCGCGCTCGCCACCGGGCGCGGGGCGTCGGACACGCCGAGGGCCAGTTCGGTGTACACGGTGTTGTTCACGCCGATGAACGCGCCGGACAGGATCGTGCAGACGACGGCCGTGGTGTGGTCGCCGTAGCCGAGCACGAGCACGTCCGCGGCGAGCAGCACCAGCGACCCGCCGAGCACCTTCAGCGAGCCGAAGCGGGCCTGCATGCGCGGCGCCACGATCACCGAGAAGACGGCGAGCAGCACACCCCAGGCGAAGAAGACCGCGCCCGAGCGGTACGGCGTCATGTCCAGCACGAACGGCGTGAAGGCCAGCACGGTGAAGAACGTGTAGTTGTAGAAGAACGCCGAGACCGCCGCCGAGGCCAGGCCGCCGTGGCCGAGGGCCTTCAGGGGGTCCAGGACCGAGATCCTGCGGGCCGGCTTCGGCTGCTCCTTCAGGAACGCCGTGATGCACAGGAAGCCGATCGCCATCAGCGTGGCCGTGCCGAAGAAGGGGTAGCGCCAGCTGACGTTGCCGAGGACCGCGCCGAGCAGCGGGCCGCAGGCCATGCCGAGGCCGAGCGCGGACTCGTACAGCAGGATCGCCGCCGCGCTGCCCCCGGCCGCCGCGCCGACGATCACCGCGAGGGCGGTCGACACGAACAGCGCGTTGCCGAGTCCCCAGCCCGCCCGGAAGCCGACGAGCTGGCCGACCGTGTCCGACGTTCCGGCGAGGCCCGCGAAGACGACCACGAAGGCGAGGCCGAGCAGCAGGGTCTTCCGGCCGCCGATGCGGCTGGAGACGAAGCCGGTCAGCAGCATCGCGACGGCGGTGATCAGGAAGTACGAGGTGAAGAGGAGGGACACCTGGCTGGCGGTGGCGTGCAGGCCCTGGGCGATCGACGGCAGGATCGGGTCGACGAGGCCGATGCCCATGAAGGCGACGACGGAGGCGCCGGCCGTGGCCCAGACCGCCTTGGGCTGTCGCAGGATGCTGCCGGTTCCCGCGTCGAAGGGGTCCATGTGCTTCTCCCATCCTCACGTGGTGGTTCGCCGGAGATAGTTGGGTTATGCACATAGTAAGTTAGCGCATCTAATTAATGCAAGATGCATCTAGTGTGGTGTGCGGGGGGTCCGGTAGGGCATATGGTCGGGTCTTCCGTCCGGACGGGTGATCGTCCTTGACGCGAGCGGGCAGGGGTAGGACCGTGGAGCCCTATGAGGGGCGAACCCAGTTGCCCGAGGTGCGGTGGCCGGGTCAGGGCTCCCGGACTCTTCGCCGATGCGTGGCAGTGCGATGTGCACGGCACGGTGTATCCGCTGCAGCCCGTGATCCCGCCCAGCGTCGAGGCGCTCAACGTCGTGGTGCACCGCACGCAGGTGCCGGTGTGGATGCCGTGGCCCCTGCCGGTCGGCTGGCTGTTCACGGGCGTGGCGTACGCCGGCGACGACCGCAGCGGCGGCCGGGCGACCGCGGTGGCCTGCTCGGGCCCCGGACCGCTCGGCGGCCCCGGCGAGATGATCCTGATCGCCGAGGAACTGGGCGTGGGCCTCGGCGCGCGCTACGCCGGCATCGACGGCCCCGACCCGGGGTCGTACATGAACGTCGAGAAGCCGCCGCAGGCCAAGGTGCTGGCCGCGGGCCGTCCGACCCCGCTCTGGCACGTCTACCGCGCCCCCGACGACCGTGCCGTCTTCGCCGGCGAGGCGCTCGGGATGTGGCTGTGGGCGGTGATGTGGCCGGAGCAGTCGGGCTTGCTCATGTACGACGAGCTCGTGCTGACCGATCTGCGGGACGCGGGGGCGGAGATAGACCTGGTGCCCTGCGGGGCGTTGTCGCCGCGCCTGCTTCGGCCGTAGCGCTCCGGCCGTAGCGGCCGCCGAGGTGCCGGGTTCTGTGGGTCGGCGCCCACCGGGACGCCGGGTTCTGTGCGTCCGAGGCTGCGGGCGCGTTGTGGTTCGTCGCGCGGTTCCCCGCGCCCCTTGGCCGGCCGTCGTAGGGGGTGCTCCGGGGTTGTGGGTGTGACAGGCGGGGTGGAAAACACCGCTATCCTTGGGTGTCCCCTTCTTCCGTCGTCCCGCCTGGAGTTCGTGTGCGTATCGATCTGCACTGTCACTCCACGGCGTCCGACGGTACGGACACCCCGGCCGAGCTGGTGCGGAAGGCCTCTGCCGCGGGGCTGGACGTGGTCGCGCTGACCGATCACGACACCACCCGTGGGTACGGCGAGGCGATCGCCGCGTTGCCCGAGGGGCTGACGCTGGTCACCGGTGCCGAGCTGTCGTGCCGGATCGACGGTGTGTCGATGCACATGCTGGCGTACCTGTTCGATCCGGAGGAGCCCGCTCTGCTCGCCGAGCGCGAGCTGGTGCGCGACGACCGGGTGCCGCGGGCCAAGGGCATGGTCGCCAAGCTGAACGCGCTGGGCGTGCCGGTCACCTGGGAGCAGGTCGAGCGGATCGCCGCCGGCGGCTCGGTGGGACGCCCGCACGTCGCCTCGGCGCTGGTCGAGCTGGGTGTCGTACCGACGGTGAGTGACGCGTTCACCGAGGAGTGGCTGGCCGACGGCGGGCGGGCCTTCGTGGAGAAGCACGAGACCGACCCCTTCGAGGCGATCCGGCTGGTCAAGGCCGCGGGCGGGGTCTGCGTGTTCGCGCACCCGGCCGCCGCCAAGCGTGGCCGCACCGTGCCGGAGTTCCGTATCGCGGAGATGGCCGAGGCCGGTCTCGACGGCGTCGAGGTCGACCACATGGACCACGACCCCGACGCCCGGGACCGCCTGCGGGGTCTCGCGAAGGAGCTGGGTCTGCTGGTCACGGGCTCCTCGGACTACCACGGCAGCCGCAAGACCGTGGCGCTGGGCGCGTACACGACCGACCCCGAGGTGTACGGGGAGATCATCCGGCGGGCGACGGGCGCGTTCCCGGTGCCGGGCACCGGCGGAGCCTGAGGCCCGCCCGGACCACGGACCACCGGATCGGGATCACCGGATCACCGGATCACGGATCACGGATCAGCGGATCGCGGATCACCGGATCAATCGCCGGCTCACCGGCTCGCCGGCTCGCCGGCTCACCTTCTCACGCCCGTATTTCCTCTTCCTGCAAGGCCTGTTCTTCCCTCATGTTCGACATCGCCGTCTTCGGCTCTCTGTTCCTGACCCTTTTTGTCATCATGGATCCCCCCGGGATCACCCCGATCTTCCTCGCCCTGACCGCCGGACGACCGGCCAAGGTGCAGAAGCGGATGGCCTTCCAGGCCGTCTGCGTGGCGGGCGGGGTCATCGCCGTCTTCGGTGTCCTGGGCCACCAGATCCTCAACTACCTGCACGTGTCCGTGCCCGCCCTGATGATCGCGGGCGGACTGCTGCTCCTGCTGATCGCGCTGGACCTGCTCACCGGCAAGACCGACGAGCCGAAGCAGACCAAGGACGTCAACGTCGCACTCGTCCCGCTGGGCATGCCGCTGCTGGCGGGGCCCGGTGCGATCGTGTCCGTGATCCTCGCCGTGCAGAAGGCCGACAGCGTGTCCACGCAGCTCTCGGTGTGGTCCGCGATCCTCGCGATCCACGTCGTGCTGTGGCTGGTGATGCGTTACTCGCTGCTGATCATCCGGGTCATCAAGGACGGCGGTGTCGTCCTGGTGACGCGGCTCGCGGGCATGATGCTCTCCGCGATCGCCGTGCAGCAGATCATCAACGGGGTCACTCAGGTGATCCGGGGGAGCTGAGCCGGCGACGGCTCGGCTCCCCCGGAAAGCTTGAGTGGCGTGTGCCCGTGCGGGCTACGAGGCCGGGGTCTCGGCCGGGCGGATCCACAGGCGCTGCCCGATGGCGGCGGCCTGTTGAACGATCCGGTTGACGGAGGCGGCGTCCACGACGGTGCTGTCCACGGCGGTGCCGTCGACCTCGTCGAGTCGCATGATTTCGAAGCGCATGGGCTTCTCCCTTCGTCTGGTCATCCTCCTGCGGAGAACTACTTGGTGTGACGTCCGGTGTATCCAGCGTCGTACGTAGTCAACACGCGGCTTGTTACAAACATTCCCTACGCTAAAGAAATTTTTCGAACGGCTAATTACTGACCGGTAAGCAGCCGGGTGGTCGTTGACGGAGCGAGACCGGCTGATGGCGAGCCGTAGCGGCCGGGAGCGGCCCGGACCGACTGGGACCGATCGGGACCGGTTGTGTTCGGAATGTGACCACCGGGACAATGGAGGCAATGAACGACGACGACCTGGCCGCCCTCGGCGCCCGTATCGACCGCACGAACGAGCTGCTGGAACGCATGCTCGCCGAGGTGGCGAAGACGCCCTCCACCCACGCGATCTTCGTCGACGCGGGCTACCTGTACGCGGCCGCCGGCCGGCTGGTCGCCGGAACCGAGGACCGACGCGCCTTCGACCTCGACGCCGAGGGCCTGATCGACGCACTGATCGACAAGGCCCGCACGATCTTCGCGGACAGCCGGCTGCTGCGCGTGTACTGGTACGACGGCGCCCGGCGCCGCATCCACACCGCCGAACAGCAGGTCATCGCCGAACTGCCCGACGTCAAGGTCCGCCTCGGCAACCTCAACGCCAACAACCAGCAGAAGGGCGTCGACTCGCTGATCCGCACCGACCTGGAGTCACTCGCCCGCCACCGCGCGATCAGCGACGCGGCCCTCCTCGGCGGCGACGAGGACCTGGTCTCGGCGGTCGAGGCGGCCCAGGGCTACGGCGCCCGCGTCCACCTGTGGGGCATCGAGGCACCCGAGGGCCGCAACCAGGCCGAGCCGCTGCTCTGGGAGGTCGACAGCCAGCGCACCTTCGACCTGGAGTTCTTCAAGCCGTACGTCTCCCGGCGCACGGCCGCCGCGTACGACACGGCCGGCGGCAACCGCCCCACCCGCGAGGACGTCCGCTTCGTCGGCGCCCAGATCGCGGCGCGCTGGCTCGCCTCCCGGGGCCGTGAGGCGCTGGTCGAACTCTTCCCCGGCCACCCCTACCTGCCCGGCTCCGTCGACCAGGACCTGCTGGTCGAGGCCGAGGCACTGCTCCAGTACTCCCTGCGCGGCCAGGCGGACCTGCGGCGGGCCCTACGGGACGGGTTCTGGGAGCATCTGCGGGCGCAGTACTAGGCCGCCCGCCCGGCCACGCCGTCCCAGAAGCCGGCGAGGGCGCGGGCCGTCTCTGCGGGGCGGTCGGTGTTGGGCGAGTGCTCGGCACCCTCGACGACCGTCCGGTGCGCCTTCAGCCGTACGGCCATCTCGTCGAGCAGCGGCAGCGGCCAGGTGTCGTCCAGCGCGCCCGACAGCACGTGGAACGGCAGCGGTACGGCCGCCAGTTCGGCGACCCGGTCCGGTTCCGCGCACAACTGGCGTCCGGTGGCGAGGAGTTGGGCAGGCTTGGTGGCCAGCCAGCGGCGTCGCAGGTCGTCCCGGTCGTCCAGCCCGGCGTCGAGCGCGGGTGTGTCCGTCTCCTCCGGTGGCTCCATCGCCTGGATCGCCGCCCACACCTCCGCCATGCCCATCACCGCGAGCGCGTCCCGGAGCAGTTTCACGCGCTCCTGCTGGGACGTCGAGATCTGCGCCGGACCGGAGGACATCAGGGTGAACGACACGAAGGGCGTGTGGTCGAGCAGGACGGCCGCGCGCGCGATCTGTCCGCCGAGGGAGTGCCCCAGCAGGTGCACCGGGCCGCCGATCGCCTCCACCTGCGCGAGTACGTCCCGCGCCAACTCCTCCTGCGCGTAGGCGGACTCGTCCGCCGCGGGGCCGTCCGACTCGAACTGGCCCCTCCCGTCCACGGCGACGGTCCGGTATCCGCGCTCGGCGAGCGGCACGTGCAGCGGGTTGAAGTCCTCCTTGCTCCCGGTGAACCCCGGCAGCAGCAGCGCAACGCCCCTGGGCTCCACACCGGGGGCCACGGGAGCGTCCACCACGGCGAATTCACCGCGAGCCGTTCGAAGCGGGTACGCACGGGCACCGGGAGGCGGGAGGAAGGTGGGCGGCCTGCTCATGGGGAGAGGTTATCGGCAGGGGGCGCGTGTACGGGGGGTGGGTGGTGAGGGAGGGGCGGGGTGAGCTGCGGGTTCGGGGCGGGGTGCGGGTTCGGGGTGTTGAGCGGGCCCCGGGGGCGTGCAGGGAGTGGGCTCCGGGGGGTGTCGAGCGGGCTCCGGGGCGTGGAGCGGGCTCTGGGGGCGGAGCGGGCTTTGGGGGGCCGGGAAACGCCGATGGCCGGGTCCACTGTCGTGAACCCGGCCATCGGACCGGTTGACGTCGTCACCGCGCACGCGGCGCCGGGTCAGGCCTCGGAGGCCTCCACTGCGGCCGTCGCCTTACGGGTCCGGCGACGCGGCTTGACCTCCGGCTCCTCGGTGGCCTGCGCCGGAATCTCCGGAACAGCCGCCTCGGCAACGGCCTTGCGGGTCCGCCGTGCCCGGGGAGCGGCGACCGCTTCACCGTCGACGGCGTCCACGGCGGCGGCTGCCGTCTTCCGGGTGCGGCGCGGCTTGACCTCGGCCTCGGCCGCGGGCGCTTCCGGCGCGGCAGCGGCGGTCTTGCGGGTGCGGCGGGGCTTGGTCGCGGTTTCGCCCTCGGCCTCGGCCGTCTCCGGTGCGGCCGTGGTGGCCTTGCGGGTGCGGCGGGGCTTGGCTTCCGTGCCTTCCGCGGTGTCCGTGGCGGTCTCGGCGGCTGCCGCGGTCTTGCGGGTGCGGCGCGGCTTGGCCTCGACGCTGGCCTCGGCCTCGGCCTCGGCCTCGGCCGCGGGGGCGTCGGGCGTGGCCGGTTCCGCAGCCTTGCGGGTGCGGCGGCGCGGCTTGGCCTCGGTGGCCTCGGCGGTGTCCGTGGCGGTCTCGGAGGCTGCCGCGGTCTTGCGGGTGCGGCGGGGCTTGGTCGCGGTTTCGCCCTCGGCCTCGGCCGTCTCCGGTGCGGCCGTGGTGGCCTTGCGGGTGCGGCGGGGCTTGGCTTCCGTGCCTTCCGCGGTGTCCGCGGCGGCCTCGGAGGCTGCCGCGGTCTTGCGGGTGCGGCGCGGCTTGGCCTCGGCCTCGACGCCGGCCTCGGCCTCGGCCGCGGGGGCGTCGGGCGTGGCCGGTTCCGCTGCCTTGCGGGTGCGGCGGCGCGGCTTGGCCTCGGTGGCCTCGGCGGTGTCAGCGGCTGCCGCGGTCTTGCGGGTGCGGCGCGGCTTGGTCGCGGCTTCGGCCTCGGCCGTCTCCGGTGCCGTCTCCGGCTGAGGGGCCGGTTCGGCCGTCTTCCGGGTGCGGCGGCGCGGCTTGGTCTCCGCGGCCGGCGCGGCCTCCGGCTCGGCCACGGGGCTGTCCGCGAGCACGGGCTCGGCCACCGGGGCCTCGGCCAGGGTCGGCTCGGTCGTCACGGCGGACTCGGTCGCCGTGGCTTCCGGGGCGGCCGACTTCCGCGTGCGGCGGCGGCGCGGCTTGTCCGGGGTGTCCAGGACGGCGGGACCCTCGGCCGTGGCCACCGTCTCGACGGCGGCGGCCTGGACGGTCTCGACGACCTCGGCGGTCGTCGCCGGTGCCGCGGCGGCCGTCACCGGCTCCGCCGGCGCTCCGCCACGGGTGCGGCGACGGCGGCGCGGGGTGCGAGCCGCGGCCGGCGTCTCCTCCGTACCGGCGGTCTCGGCGATCGGCGTGGCGGCGGCGTCCACGGCGTCCACCGGCGCTCCACTGCGGGTGCGGCGGCGCCGGCGCGGCGTACGGGCCGGGCGCTCACGCTCGGCCGGGGCCGACTCGTCACGGCCACCGCGCCCACCGCGGGCACGGCCGCGCGCACCACGGCCGCCGGTCTCGCCCAGGTCCTCCAGCTCCTCCGCGTCCAGCCCGGCACGGGTCCGCTCGGAACGCGGCAGGATGCCCTTCGTGCCCTCGGGGATGCCGAGGTCGGAGAAGAGGTGCGGGGAGCTGGAGTACGTCTCCACCGGGTCGTTGAAGTCCAGCTCCAGCGCCTTGTTGATCAGCTGCCAGCGCGGGATGTCGTCCCAGTCGACGAACGTGATCGCCGTACCCTTGGCGCCCGCGCGGCCCGTGCGGCCGACGCGGTGCAGGTACGTCTTCTCGTCCTCGGGGGACTGGTAGTTGATGACGTGGGTCACGCCCTCGACGTCGATGCCGCGCGCGGCGACGTCGGTGCAGACCAGGACGTCGACCTTGCCGTTGCGGAAGGCCCGCAGGGCCTGCTCGCGCGCGCCCTGGCCGAGGTCGCCGTGGACCGCGCCGGAGGCGAACCCGCGGCGCTGGAGCTGCTCGGCGATGTCGGCCGCCGTGCGCTTGGTACGGCAGAAGATCATCGCCAGTCCGCGGCCCTCGGCCTGGAGGATGCGGGCGACCATCTCCGGCTTGTCCATGTTGTGCGCGCGGTAGACGAACTGCTTGATGTTCGCGACCGTGGCGCCCTCGTCGTCCGGCGCGGTGGCGCGGATGTGCGTGGGCCGGGACATGTAGCGGCGCGCGAGGCCGATGACCGCGCCCGGCATGGTCGCCGAGAACAGCATGGTCTGACGCTTGGCCGGCAGCATGTCGATGATCTTCTCGACGTCGGGCAGGAAGCCCAGGTCGAGCATCTCGTCGGCCTCGTCGAGGACCAGGCTCTTGACGTGCTTCAGGTTCAGCTTCTTCTGGCCCGCGAGGTCCAGGAGCCGGCCCGGGGTGCCGACGACCACGTCGACGCCCTTCTTCAGGGCTTCCACCTGGGGCTCGTAGGCCCGGCCGCCGTAGATCGCGAGGACGCGCACGTTGCGGACCTTGCCGGCCGTCAGCAGGTCGTTGGTGACCTGGGTGCACAGCTCGCGCGTGGGGACGACGACGAGCGCCTGCGGGGCGTCGGTGAGGGCCTCGGGGGCGGCGCGTCCGGCCTCGACGTCGGCGGGGACGGTGACGCGCTCGAGGAGCGGGAGGCCGAAGCCCAGCGTCTTGCCGGTGCCGGTCTTGGCCTGGCCGATGACGTCCGTGCCGGAAAGGGCGACGGGAAGCGTCATCTCCTGGATGGGGAAGGGAGTGGTGATGCCGACGGCCTCCAGGGCCTCGGCGGTCTCGGGAAGGATTCCGAGTTCTCGAAACGTCGTAGTCAGGGTGCTGCCTCTTCTGTGTGCGCGGTGCGAGGCGAGCGAGCGGGGGTCATGTCTGACCGTGCCGGGGACGTCGGCTGCCGTACGGACCAGCCACTCGGGCGAGCCGTATGACACGGGACCTCTGCCGACGCTCTAGCGCTCGTACCGCTGAGGGTCCCTCCTGCCGTCGTACGATCACTGCCGTACGGCCTTGGAGGGCTGTCGGGTCGGAGCCGATCGGGCCACCGACCGGGCATCCTCATGCGTGCGGCCTGTCGGGACACGTCGAACATCGTCGACGCACTCTGGCAGGCGCATTACCACCATACCCCGGATTCGCGCACATGCGATGGCCGATTTGGTCACGTAGTCGTGGTCACACTCGTTGACCAGGGCTTGAGCGGCGCGTCAAGCGGGCTATTGTGCGCCTCATGACTAGCTCTGACAAGCCTGAGAACGCGTCCGCCGAACCCGCCGAACCCACCGGTGTCGCCGCCCAGGACTGGGCGCAGGCGTCCGCCGACCCGCAGTACCGCGCCGCGGTCGTGGACCTGCTCGGCGCACTGGCGTACGGGGAGCTGGCGGCGTTCGAGCGGCTCGCGGAGGACGCGAAGCTGGCGCCGACCCTGGCGGACAAGGCGGAGCTGGCGAAGATGGCCTCGGCCGAGTTCCACCACTTCGAGAGGCTGCGGGACCGGCTGACCGAGATCGGCGAGGAGCCGACGGCCGCGATGGACCCGTTCGTGGCCGCGCTCGACGGCTTCCACAGGCAGACCGCGCCGTCGGACTGGCTGGAGGGCCTGGTCAAGGCGTACGTCGGCGACTCGATCGCGAGCGACTTCTACCGGGAGGTCGCGGCCCGGCTCGACTCGGACACGCGCGAGCTGGTGCTGGCCGTGCTGGACGACACCGGGCACGCCGGGTTCGCGGTGGAGAAGGTGCGGGCCGCCATCGACGCCGACCCGCGCGTGGGCGGCCGGCTGGCGCTGTGGGCGCGGAGGCTGATGGGGGAGGCGCTGTCGCAGTCCCAGCGGGTGGTCGCGGACCGGGACGCGCTGTCCACGATGCTCGTGGGCGGGGTGGCCGACGGGTTCGATCTCGCGGAGGTCGGCAGGATGTTCTCGCGGATCACGGAGGCGCACACGAAGCGGATGGCCGCGCTGGGGCTCGCGGCGTAGCACTCCGTGGGGGTGGGTGCCCATCGGCCTCCGGCCGCGGGTGCGTTGGGGTTGCTCGCGCAGTTCCTCGCGCCCCTTCGGGCCGCTGCACCCCCGTTCGCTGAGAAAGCTCCTTCACGCCGTCGCTGATCGGCGGCGCAGGCGGCCCGTCGGGCGCAGGAGCAGGGACAGGGACGCCACGGCGATGACCGCGGCGCCCAGCAGGCTGAGCAGGGCGGTGCCGGGGCCCAGGGCGGTGTGGGTGACGAAGTCGCCGAAGAGGGCTCCGGCCACGCCCGTGCAGTACACCAGCGGGCGGGCCGGCAGTCGGTGGGCGAGGCGGTGCGTCGCCGCCCACGCGAGGATCAGACCGAGCACGGCGGAGCCGAGTGCTTCGAGGATCATGTAGGGGTCCCTCCCACGGCCGGTCTGGCTCGACGGTCGTAGCCCGTCTTACCCGTGACCTGCGGATTGCAATCCTGCGCTGTGGAGGGGTTGTGCTCCGTCTGTGTGCGCCTCTCCGTTCGCGCGCACAGCGACTTCGTCCGTGCGCGCGGCGGCTCCGTCCGTGCGCGCGGCGGCTCCGTCCGTGCGCGCGGCGGATGCGGAAGGGCCCGGCGGCACACGGCCGCCGGGCCCTTCGCACGACTGTCGCCTACAGCGCGCCGAAGCCCACCTTGCGCACGGTCGGCTCGCCGATCTCCACGTACGCCAGACGGTCCGTCGGCACCAGGACCTTGCGGCCCTTCTCGTCCTGGAGGCTCAGCAGCTGCGTCTTGCCGGACAGCGCCTCGTTCACCAGACGCTCGACCTCCTCGACGCTCTGACCGCTCTCCAGAACGATCTCGCGGGGCGCGTGCTGCACGCCGATCTTGACCTCCACGGCTATGTCCCTCCGACGGTCAGTGATGTGCGCGATCATCCGCGCCGTACCCAGCACACATTAGCCCGGTGAGGGGACGTACACGCTGTGGGCCGGAACGCCAGGAGCGAACACCGCGCGGGAACAAACGGAGAGCGCGGCCTCAGTGGTGCTCGGTGCCGTGCAGCGGGAAACCGGCGATGCCCCGCCAGGCCAGCGAGGTCAGCAGCTGCACCGCCTGGTCGCGTGGGACGCTGCGGTCGCTGTGCAGCCAGGAACGGGCCACCACCTGGGCGAGTCCGCCGAGGCCGGAGGCGAGCAGCATGGACTCCGCGCGCGAGAGGCCCGTGTCCTCGGCGATGACGTCGCAGATGGCCTCGGCGCACTCGTTGGTGACCTTGTCCACGCGCTCGCGCACGGCGGGCTCGTTCGTCAGGTCTGACTCGAAGACCAGCCGGAAGGCCCCGCCGTCGTCCTCCACGTAGGCGAAGTAGGCGTCCATCGTCGCCCGCACGCGCTGCTTGTTGTCGGTCGTCGACGCCAGCGCGCTGCGCACGGACTGGATCAGCGACTCGCAGTGCTGGTCCAGCAGCGCGAGGTAGAGGTCGAGCTTGCCGGGGAAGTGCTGGTAGAGCACCGGCTTGCTCACGCCGGCCCGCTCGGCGATGTCGTCCATCGCCGCCGCGTGGTAGCCCTGCGCGACGAAAACCTCCTGAGCGGCGCCCAGCAACTGGTTCCGCCGGGCTCGGCGCGGCAGACGGGTGCCACGCGGGCGTGCCGCCTCAGTTTGCTCGATGGCTGTCACGCCGCCTCCCAAAGTCGTCCACATGCGGTGTCGGCCGCGCCGCCATCGTACGTTTCGGTAACCCCGGTGTGCGCGGTGCGGGCGCAGAATTTCACGTACCGGACGACGGCGGAAGGCCGGACGGGCCGCCCGCCTCGGCCTGCCGGGTCCCGCGCGGTCCTGCGAGGTCAGCGGTGACGGGCCCGTGACGTCAGCGGTGGCGGGCCCGTGACGTCAGCGGTGACGGGCCCGTCACGTCGGCGGTGGCGGGCCCGTAAGGTCGGCGATCCGTCCCGTGAGGTCAGCGGTGGCGGGCCTGCGAGGTCAGTGGCGGTGGCCCCGTGAGGTCAGCGGTAGTCGTCCTCGTCCAGCGACACCACGCGCGCCTGTTCGACCAGATCGGCCACGTTCCCGCGGTCCGGGTCCATGCCCGTCAGCGGGTCGTCGCGGTCCGGCGCGATGTCCGCCTGCTGCTCGGCGGCGTCCACCTCGGGCGCCTCGACGTCCCGCTCCCGTACCGCGTCCGCCTCCAGCTCGTCGACGTCCTCGATCGCGTCGGGCTCGATGGGGTCATAGGCCATGGTGGGCTCCCTTCCTACGAACGTCCCTGGATAGAGCAGGGGCCACACGCGGGTGCCCTCTGTAAGAGCCTAGGAGACCGCTGATCCCGACGCCATGCCGTCAGGGCCGTTCGCCGCACTGCGTTCGCGGCACCGGTTCTCCAGCTCCACGGGGTTCACTCTGTGACGGCGAACACACGAACCTCGACGTGATCACCTCGTAACATTGCCGCATGTCTTCGACCGAGTCGCCGTCCCCGTCGGCCGCCAGTGTGCTTCCCAGGGTGGCGCCCGTCCGGGTCGGCGAGGGCGAGCGGCTGCGGTCCGTCGGCCTGCCCGGTGTCACCCTGTCGGTCCGTTCCCGGCCCCCCGCGCGCGAGGGCCTGCCGCCCGCGCTGTACGTCCACGGGCTCGGCGGCTCCTCGCAGAACTGGTCCTCGCTCATGGCCGAGCTGGACGGTGTCGTCGACAGCGAGGCGGTCGACCTGCCGGGCTTCGGCGACTCCCCGCCCCCGGACGACGGCGACTACTCCGTCACCGGGCACGCGCGCGCGGTGATCCGCTATCTCGACGCGGCCGGCCGCGGCCCGGTCCACCTCTTCGGCAACTCGCTCGGCGGCGCGGTCACCACGCGCGTGGCCGCCGTGCGCCCCGACCTGGTCCGTACGCTCACGCTCGTCTCGCCCGCCCTGCCCGAGCTGCGGGTGCAGCGCACCGCGGTGCCGACGGGGCTGCTCGCCGTGCCCGGCATCGCCGCCCTGTTCACCCGGCTCACCAGGGAGTGGACGGCCGAGCAGCGGGTGCGGGGGGTCATGGCGCTCTGCTACGGCGACCCCGGGCGGGTCTCGCCGGAGGCGTTCCAGCACGCCGTCGAGGAGCTGGAACGGCGGCTGCGGCTGCCCTACTTCTGGGACGCGATGGCCCGCTCCGCGCGCGGCATCGTCAACGCGTACACACTCGGCGGACAGCACGGGCTGTGGCGCCAGGCCGAGCGGGTGCTCGCCCCCACCCTGCTGATCTACGGCGGCCGGGACCAACTCGTCGGCTTCCGCATGGCCGGCAGGGCCGCCCGTGCCTTCCGCGACTCCCGCCTGCTGTCCCTGCCGGACGCCGGGCACGTGGCGATGATGGAGTACCCGGACGTGGTGGCCGGTGCCTTCCGGGAACTCCTGGCGCAGGCGGACGGCTCCGGCGGGGGCGCCCACGCCGACGCGGACGCCGACGCCGGTACCGGTGCCGACGCCGTCGCCACGGGTCCGAGGAGCTGAGGGCCAGGGTGGGACGCCACAGCCGTCGCGGACCGGTCATCAAGAGCGACTCCGCGGACATAGCCGCACAGCGTGGGGGGCGACGGGGCGAAAGCCCCGACGACAGGGGCGGGGCGCCTGGGCGTCCCGGCGGCGCCCAGGGGACTCCTGGCAGTGCTCCAGGTACTCCCAGCGCTCCCGGGTCTCCCGCGGCTCCCGGGTCTCCCGCGGCCACTCCGGCCCGGGGGGTGCCGCGGATGACCGACGGCGCTCCGGCCCCCGGCGTGCCGAGGGCCGGCGGTGGCGCGCCGGTGCCGGGGGCGCGGGGCGGGCATCCCGAGCAGCGTGAAGCCGGCGGCGGCTGGGGGGAGTTCGCCGGGCGGACGGGCGGTGGCGGTGGGCCGGGTGTCGTGTTGCCCCGGCAGCGGCAGGCGGAGTCGGGTGCGCCGGGGACGCCGGGTGCGCCCGGGACGGGTGCGCCGGGGCCGGGTACACCGGGACCGGGCGGGGCGCGGCGTCGCCGTGGCCCCCGGCAGGAGTACCTCGACGCCTTCGACGGCTCCGCAGCCGCCGGCGAGGACACCAGGGGCACCCGGGGCACCCGGGGCGCCGGGGACGCCCAGGGCGCCGAGCGGACCGGGGCCTCCGCGTCCGGCGCCGCTGTGCCCGCGCAGCGCGGCGCCACCAAGGGGTGGGCCTTCACCGGCATCGCGGCGGCCGCCGTCACCACCGTGCTCGCGGTGGTCGTCGCCGGTCAGGTGACCGAGGCACGGGACCACGACGCGCAGGCGCAGTCCACCGCCGGCCCGGCCCGCGACACGGGTACCCCCGGCGACACCGCGGGCGTGCCGAGCGCGGTGACGCTGACGTACGACCAGAAGATGGGCAAGAGGTACCCGCTCGGCGCCACGCTGGCCGGGCCGGGGAAGTTCGACGCCGTGCCCGGTTTCGACAAGGCCCCCGGCACCGGGCAGAAGTACCGCTACCGCGTCGATGTCGAGCAGGGCCTGGGGCTGGACGGCGCGCTGTTCGCCGAGGCCGTGCAGAAGACGCTGAACGACAAGCGCAGCTGGGCGCACGGCGGTGCCCGCACCTTCGAGCGCGTCTCCTCCGGCAAACCCGACTTCGTGATCACGCTGGCCAGCCCCGGTACCACCGCCAAGTGGTGCGCCAAGTCCGGTCTGGACACCACCGAGGACAACGTCTCCTGCGACTCGGCCGCGACCGAACGCGTCATGATCAATGCGTACCGGTGGGCTCAAGGCAGCAAGACATACGGTGACCGGATCCATGCGTACCGGCAGATGTTGATCAACCATGAAGTCGGCCACCGGCTGGGCCACGGCCATGTCACCTGCCAGAAGGACGGCGAGCTGGCCCCCGTCATGCAGCAGCAGACCAAGTTCCTCGATCACGACGGGATCCACTGCCGGCCCAACCCCTGGCCGTATCCCACGAGTTGACCGGATCCCCTTATGTCACATTGACATGAGTCGTGAGTTCATACATATTTCTGCGCATGTGGTCTAGTCATGCCGTCCCTGCGAGCGCCGCCATCGAGCTGGCGCTCATCGGCGTGACCGCGCTCTGCGTGGCCGACATCCACTGTCGCTGACGCCGCCTCCCCGGCGTTCGCGTCGCGACCCTTTCCCCTTTCCCGTCCGTGGCCGTGTCACGGATCTCTCGACGACCCGACGCCGGGGCCGACGTCTGCCCGCAGCCGTCTCACCCTTCGTCCGCATGTCTCACATGCCGAGAAGCGATCCAGAACTCCTCGAGAAACCCTCGACACGTCTTGATCGATTCTTGATCAACCCCGTCACGTCACCCGAGAGGTCGTCATTCCGATGCGTCAACCGTCCGTCATAGCGCGCCGCGTGGCAGCGGCATCCGTCAGCCTGGTCGTGGCAGCGGGCGCCGCCGCCTGCGGGCCTGAGGACAGCGATGCCAAGGGTTCCGGTGGCGACTCCGTGCCCCACAAGGGCGGCACGCTCACGGTCCTGAACTCCGAGCCGCAGACCGACTTCGACCCCGCGCGCCTGTACACCTCCGGCGGCGGAAACGTCCCCTCGCTGGTCTTCCGCACCCTCACCACGCGCAACCGCGAGAACGGCGCGGCCGGCGCCAAGGTCGTCCCGGACCTCGCCACCGACACCGGGCGTCCCAACAGGGACGCGACCGTGTGGACGTACACCCTGAAGAAGGGCCTCAAGTACGAGGACGGCACGCCGATCACCTCGGCCGACATCAAGTACGGCATCGAGCGCTCCTTCGCCCCCGAACTCTCCGGCGGCGCGCCCTACCTGCGGGACTGGCTGGTCGGTGCCGCCGACTACCAGGGACCGTACAAGGACAAGAAGGGCCTGTCCGCGATCGAGACGCCGGACGCCCGGACCATCGTCTTCCACCTGAACAAGCCCGAGGGCGAGTTCCCGTACCTCGCCACCCAGACCCAGTTCACCCCGGTGCCCAAGAGCAAGGACACCGGCACCAAGTACGAGTCGCACCCGGTCTCCTCCGGCCCGTACAAGGTCGTCAAGAACGAGAACGACGGCGAGCACCTCGTCCTGGAGCGCAACACGTACTGGTCGGCGGCGACCGACGACGAGCGCAAGGCGTACCCGGACAGCATCGACGTGCGCTCCGGACTCGACTCTTCGGTGATCAACCAGCGGCTGTCCGCGTCCCAGGGAGCGGACGCCGCCGCCGTCACCACGGACACCAACCTGGGCCCGGCCGAACTCGCCAAGGTGACCGGCGACAAGAGGCTGGCCGCACGCGTGGGCACCGGCCACTTCGGCTACACGAACTACCTCGCCTTCAACCCGAAGGTGAAGCCGTTCGACAACCCGAAGGTGCGCCAGGCCGTCGCCTACGCCATCGACCGGTCCTCCGTGGTCAACGCGGCCGGCGGCAGCTCCCTCGCCGAGGCCGCCACCACCTTCCTGCCGAACCAGAAGTCCTTCGGGTACACGCCGTACGACCCGTTCCCGGCGGGCGCGTCCGGCAACGCGGCCAAGGCCAGGGAGCTGCTGGCGCAGGCCGGTTACAAGAGCGGCCTCACGGTGACGCTGACCCATTCCAACAACAAGGACTTCGAGACCAGCCCGGAGATCGCCACCGCCGTCCAGGACGCCCTCAAGAAGGCCGGTATCACGGTCAAGCTGCAGGGCCTGGAGGACAACGACTACCGGGACAAGATCCACAGCGTGAAGACCGAGCCCGGTCTCTTCCTCGCCCACTGGGGCGCGGACTGGCCGTCCGGCGGCCCCTTCCTCGCGCCCATCTTCGACGGCCGGCAGATCGTCAAGGATGGAGCGAACTTCAACACGGGCCAGCTCAACGACAAGTCGGTCAATGACGAGATTGACGCGATCAACAAGTTGACCGACCTTGACGCCGCCGCCCAGCGGTGGGGTGCGCTGGACAAGAAGATCGGCGAGAAGGCCCTCGTCGTGCCGCTGTTCCACCCCGTCTACAAGCGGCTGTACGGCTCGGACGTCAAGAACGTCGTCATCAGCGACTGGACCGGCGTGCTGGACATCTCCCAGGTAGCGGTGAAGTAGCACCGTGAGCGAGGCACTTGCCGCCGTCGAGACCGCCGGGACGGACCTCTCCGTCCCGGCGGTCTCGGGGGCACGTCAGTTCTGGCGGCGGCTGCGGGCGCAGCGGGCCGCCCTGGTCGCCGCGGTCGTCGTCGCGCTGCTCGTCCTGGTCGCGCTCGCCGCGCCGCTGCTCACGGCCCTGGAGGGGCAGGACCCCACCACGTACCACCCCACGCTCATCGACTCCGCGCGCGGAGGCGTGCCCATCGGGTCCTTCGGCGGCGTCGGCGCCGACCACTGGCTGGGTGTCGAACCGCAGACCGGACGCGACATGTTCGCCCGGCTGGTCTACGGAGCGCGGGTCTCGCTGGGCGTGTCGCTGGGCGCCACGCTGGTCCAGGTCGCCCTCGGCGTCGCCATGGGCGTGGCCGCCGGACTGGGCAACCGCTGGGTCGACCTGGTCCTGAGCCGTGTCACCGACATCTTCATCTCCATGCCGCTGATGATCATGGCGCTCGCGCTGCTGGCCATCGTGCCGGGCAGCTTCCCGCGCCCCGTCCTGGTCGCACTGATCATCGCGCTGGTCTCCGGGTGGGCCACGACGGCCAAGATGGTGCGCGCGCAGACCCTCACCCTGAAGAACCTCGACTACGTCGCCGCGTCCCGGCTCAGCGGCTGGAGCACCTGGCGGACCGCCGTACGCGAGCTGCTCCCGGGCCTCGCCGCGCCGGTCATCACCTACGCCGCGCTGCTGATCCCGTCCAACATCAGCGTCGAGGCGGCCCTGTCGTTCCTCGGCGTCGGCGTGAAGCCGCCCACCCCCTCCTGGGGCCAGATGCTCACCTCCGCCGACGTCTGGTACCAGGCGGCCCCGCAGTACCTGCTGCTGCCCGCGCTCGCCCTGTTCGTGACCGTGGTCGCGATGACCGTCTTCGGTGACGGCGTCCGCGTCGCCCTGGACCCGCGCGCCGCCTCGCGCCTGCGCATCGGCACCGGCCGCAAGCGGGAGGCGCGCGTCGACACCGCCGTACCCAGCGGCGAACAGAGGAAGGAGGACCGGCCGTGAGCGGCTTCACCGGCTTCGTCCTGCGCCGGGCCATCGGCGCCGTGGTCACCCTGTTCGTGCTCTCGGTGGTCATCTACGTCGTCTTCTACGTCACCCCCGGCGACGTCGCCCAGATCACCTGCGGCCCGCGCTGCTCCCCGGCCCAGGTCCACCAGGTGGCCCAGCAGCTCCATCTCGACGACCCGCTGTACGTGCGCTACTGGCACTTCCTGCAGGGGATCTTCGTGGGCCAGGACTTCTCCACGGGCACCTCCGTGGAACACTGCGCGGCGCCCTGCCTCGGCCAGTCGTACCAGAGCGGCCGGCAGGTCACCGACATCCTCCTGGCCAAGCTGCCGGTGAGCTTCTCGCTGGTGCTCGGCGCGATGGTGATCTGGCTCGTGCTCGGCATCGGCACCGGCGTGCTGTCCGCCTGGCGGCGCGGCCGGCTCTCCGAACGCGTCCTGACCGCGGTCACCCTCGCCGGCGTCGCCACGCCCGTCTTCGTCATCGGCCTGATCCTGATGATCGTCGTCTGCGGTGAACTCCAGCTGCTGCCCTTCCCGCAGTACGTGAACTTCACCGACGACCCCGAGCAATGGGCGTGGAACCTGCTGCTGCCCTGGCTCTCCCTCGCCCTCATCGAGGCGGCCAACTTCGCCCGGCTGACCCGGGCCTCCATGCTGGAGACGCTGGCCGAGGACCACATCCGCACCTTCCGGGCGTACGGCGTGGGCGAGCGCGCGGTGATCGCCCGGCACGCGCTGCGCGGCGCGACGGCCTCCGTCATCGCGCTCAACGCGGTCACCTTCGGCTCGGCCATCGGCGGCGCCGTCCTCACCGAGACCCTGTTCGGGCTGCCCGGCATCGGCCAGGAGCTGGTGCACGCGGTCAAGGTCGTCGACCTGCCGGTGGTCGTCGGGATGGTCCTGGTGACCGGCTTCTTCGTGATCCTCGCCAACGCCGTCGCGGACGTCCTGTACGCGGTGGCCGACCGACGGGTGGTGCTCGCATGAGCCTGGTGGAAGCGGCCGGCACGAGCCTGGTGGATGTGAGGGACCTGACCGTCGAGTTCGGCGCCCTGCGCGCCGTCGACGGGCTCTCCTTCAGCCTGGCGAAGGGCGCCGCCCTCGCCCTGGTCGGCGAGTCCGGCTCCGGGAAGTCCACGGTCGCGGGCGCCCTGCTGGGCCTGCACCGGGGCACCGGGGCCCGGGTCGGCGGCTCCGTGCGGGTGGCCGGCACCGACGTACAGGCGGCCACGGACGAGGAGCTGCGCCGGCTGCGCGGCGCGAAGGCCGCCATGGTCTTCCAGGACCCGCTGTCCTCGCTCGACCCGTACTACGCCATCGGCGACCAGATCGCCGAGGTCCACCGCGTCCACGCGCGCGTGTCGCGGCGCGCCGCACGCGCGCGTGCCGTGGAGGTCCTGGAGCGGGTCGGCATCCCGGACGCGGCGCGGCGGGCCCGGTCCCGCCCGCACGAGTTCAGCGGCGGCATGCGCCAGCGCGCGCTCATCGCCATGGCCCTCGCCTGCGATCCGGACCTGCTGATCGCCGACGAGCCGACCACCGCGCTCGACGTCACCGTGCAGGCCCAGATCCTCGATCTGCTGCACGGGCTGCGCGAGGAGACCGGCATGGGGCTGCTCCTCGTCACCCACGACGTGGGCGTGGCCGCCGAGAGCGTGGACGACGTCCTCGTCATGCGGCACGGCAGAGCCGTCGAACGCGGCCCGGTCGGCGCGGTCCTCGCGGCACCCGCCGAGCCGTACACCCGCGAACTGCTCGACGCCGTCCCGCGCGTGGACGCCCGCCGGACCGGCTCCCCGGCCACCGACGAGGTCGTGCTGGAGACCGTCGGCGCGCGGCGCGAGTTCGGACGCGGCAAGCGGGTGCTGACGGCCGTGGACGACGTCTCGGTGACCGTCCGGCGCGGGGAGACCCTCGGCGTGGTCGGCGAGAGCGGCAGCGGCAAGACCACGCTCGGCCGCATGCTCGTCGGGCTGCTCGAACCCACCGCAGGCGAGATCCGCTACGAAGGGCGCCCGCACACCGGGGTGAACCCGGCCGTCCAGATGGTCTTCCAGGACCCCGTCTCCTCCCTCAACCCCCGCCGCAGCGTGGGCGAGTCCATCGCCGACCCGCTCCGCGCGCGCGGCGACCGGGACGAGGAACGCATCCGGGGGCGCGTCAGGGAGCTGCTGGAGCGCGTGGGGCTCGACGGAGCGCACTACGACCGCTACCCGCACGAGTTCAGCGGCGGACAGCGCCAGCGCATCGGCATCGCGCGGGCGCTCGCCGCCGAACCGCGCGCCATCGTGTGCGACGAGCCCGTCTCCGCGCTCGACGTCACCACCCAGGCCCAGGTGGTCGCCCTGCTGGGCGAACTCCAGCGGGAACTCGGCCTCGCGCTGGTCTTCATCGCGCACGACCTCGCCGTCGTCCGCCAGGTCAGCGACCGGGTGGCGGTGATGCGGCACGGCCGGCTCGTCGAGTACGGGCCCGCCGACGAGGTCTACGACAGCCCGCGCGAGCCGTACACCCGGCAGCTCCTGGCCGCCGTACCCGCGCTCGACCCGGAGCTGGCGGCCCGACGGCGCGCAGCCCGGCGCGCACCGGCGGCCGTCTAGCGCCCGGTGCGCGCCCGCGCCCCGGGTGGCGTAACGTTTCGCGCTCGGATGATCACCGTCTGATCCCTTAGCGCGACGGAACGCGACCCGCACGCGAAAGTTACGACCGTTCACCCCTTTTGGTGGTGCGACGGACAACCGTCCGTCGCACCACCGCCTTGTCCCCTTACGTTCGTCCCGCTGTGAGCCGCCGGGACACGGGCAGGCGGCTCCCCAGACGGGAGGTCGGGGGTGTACACGTGCGCGTAGGGCTGGTCACCGAGGGTGACTTTCCGTATGTGGGCGGTGACGCCGCGCTCTGGTGCGACCGGCTCGTGCGCGGGCTCGGGCAGCACGAGTTCGACGTCTACGCGCTCGACCGTGGACGGGTCCGGCAGGACGACGGCCGCGTTCCGCTCCCGCCGCAGGTCCGGCGGGTGCGCACGGCGCCGCCGCGGACGGCCGGGGACGACGGCGTCACGCACGGATGGCGCACGCGCCGACGCTTCGCCGAGTGCTACGGCGAACTGGTCACGGCGGTGTGCGCGGGAGGCGTCCCGGCCGCGGTCGAGGGTGCCGCGGACGCCGGCTCCCAGGGCTCTCACGATGATCTGGCGGACCGTTTCGGCAACGCGCTGTACGGGCTCGCCGAACTCGCCCGCGACAAGGGCGGACTCGTCGGCGCCCTGCGCTCCGACACCGCCGTACGCGCCCTGGAGCGCGCCTGCCGCGCCCCGCACGCGCTGCGCACGGCGCACGAGGCGCGCGTACCCGATCTGCTCGCCGTCGCCGCCCACCTCGAACGCGCCCTGCGCCCCCTCTCCCTCGACTGGTACGGCGACGACGCCCTCGGCACGGCCGACCTCTGCCACGCCACCACCGGCGGTCCCGCCGCCCTCGCCGGGCTGCTCGCCCGGCACTTCTGCGACGTACCGCTGCTCGTCACCGAATACGGCGTCCGACTGCGCTCGCACTACCTGGCCTTCGGCCCCGACACCGCCGCCCCCGCCGTCCGCGCCCTGCTCGGCGCCTTCCACGGCCGGCTCGCCGCCGAGATCTACCGCCGCGCCGCCCTCCTCACCCCGGGCAACGCGCACGCCCGCCGCTGGCAGGAACGGTGCGGCGCCGACCGCGCACGGATCCGCACGGTGTACCCCGGCAGGGCGGCCGACCGCTTCACCGAGGTCGGCGAGTCCCCGGAACGCGCCGATCCGCGCACCCTGGTCTGGGTCGGCCGCGTCGAACCAGCGAAGGACCTCGTCTCCCTGCTGCACGCGTTCTCCGAGGTCCGCAAGGAGGAGCCCGAGGCCCGCCTGCGGATCGTCGGCTCACCCTCCGGTGCGGCGGGCGCGGAGTACCTCGGCCACTGCCGGGCGCTGGCCGCACAGCTCTTCCCGGACGAGGCGGAGGGCGCGCACGCCGTCGGCGACAACCCCGTCTCCTTCGAGGAGATCGGCGCGCCGGACGCCCCCACGCTGCCCGACGCGTACGCCGCCGGCGCGGTCGTCGTCCTCTCCAGCGTCGTGGAGGGCTTCCCGGTCGGCCTCGTCGAGGCCATGTTCTGCGGCCGGGCCACCGTCTCCACCGACGTCGGCGCGGTCGTGGAGGTCATCGGGGGCACGGGGCTGGTCGTGCCCCCGCGCAATCCCAGGGCGCTCGCCGAGGCGTGCGTGGCACTGCTGCGGGACCCCGAGCGCCGTGAGCGCCTCGGTGCCGCCGCGCGCGCCCGGGCGCTCGAACTGTTCACCGTCGAGCAGAACATCGCGGCATTTCACGGCATTTACCTGGAGATCGTCTCGCACTGCCCGGTCCGCCGGGTCGTCCTGGACGAGTCCGGCGAACCCCTGCCGTTCGCCACCCCGGCCGAGTCCCGCGTCCCGGGCCGCTGGACCGACCCCACGGCCCGCGTCCTGCCCCGCTCCACCCCCACCTGGGCCACCCCCGTCCCGGTCCGAGCCACCCCGCTGGCGGCGGAGGGACCACGATGAGCGACCTGGACGACCGGACCGCCGACAGGGGGGCCGGCACGGACCTGACGGAATCCGGCCCCGCCCGCGGCACCTGGAGTCCTGCCGGCCCTGTCCGGGACGTCCCGACTCCTGCCGGCCCCGCCCGTGACGCCGCGACCCCGGTCGGCCCCAGTGGCACCCCGGCCCCGGACGGACCCGACCGTGGCGCCCCCATCGCGATCGGTCCACGGGCCGCGGCGGGGGCGAGGGCGGACGTGGAGGGCGCGCGGAAGTGGGCCGTGGGTCCGCGCCGTGGGGTCGGTGATCCGGTGAAAGCCCTGCTGCACCGGCACCGTGAGCTGTGCGAGCGGGCCGTGGACCCGCTGGAGATCGCGGCGGGACTGGAGGCGCACGGCGTCACCGACCGTACCGCCGCCCGCTTCCGCCACCGCGACGTGTTCTCCCTCGCCGAGGAGCTGTACGCGCGCGTGCCGCGCACCGCCGGGCCGCGCCCCACCACCGCCCTGCCGGCGCCCCGGATCCGTGCCGGCTGGGCCTTGCTCACCCTCCTGCCCGGAGCGCTGGGCGCGGCCACGGTGGCCGGGCTGCGCGTCACCCACGGACACCCCCGGCTGATGGTCGCGTTCGGCGGTCTCCTCGCCCTTTCCCTGGCCACCGGCGCCGCCCTCCGCCACGGCCCGCTCGCCGGCCCGCCCGGCACGCGCGCGTGGCGCACCGCTCTCGGCACGCGCACGAGGCGCATCACTCTCGGCACGCGCGCGTGCACGTTCTGGCTGCTCGGGTACGCCCTCGTCGGCGACGGCCTCCTCCACGCCGTCCTGACGGGCGGCCCCGACACCCCGCCCACGGGGGCCCCGTACGGCCCCTGGCCCACGGCAACCGCGCCCGTCCTCGCCCTCCTGGCGGCCTGCGCGCCGGCGGCCTGGTCCGCCCATCTCCTCGCCGCCGGCGCTCGCCGCAGGCTCGTCGGCAGCCGGGGCCTCGGAGACTTCACGGCCGCCGCGAAACCACTGCTGTACGGCGCGTTCGCCCTGTTCCTGGGCGCGCTCACCGCACTGCTCGCCCTGTGCGGCACCGTCCTGCACGAGCCCGTCGCCTTCCCGCAGGCCCTCACCCTGGGCGCCCTGTTCCTGCTCGCCCGCCTGCTCACCGCGCACCGGCACCGGCGCGCGCCCGCCCTGGCGCTCGGCGCGGCGGCGGCCACGGAGACGACGGCCCTGGCACTGCCCCTGGCCGGCCGGCTGCCCGGCTGCGCCTTCCTGGCGACCCCCGTCGAGACCCTCACCGGCGCCTGGGGCGAGGCCGCCGTACCCACCCTCGCCTGCGGCACCGCGGCCCTGGCCCTGCTGTGGCACGCCGGCCGCACCCTCACCCGAGCCTCGGCCCACGCGCCCTCGGGAGCACCCGAGTGAACCTTCCGCCACCGGCCCGGTCCCGCCGCCGGAGGCATCCGCACGACCCCTCTGAAGGAGAACACCAGATGACCACCTCCCGAGCCGGAGCGCCCGGAACCGCCGGCGCCTCCGGAGCAGCCGCAGGAGCCGTCGACACGGCCGGTACCACCGGCGCGCACACCCCGGGAGCCGCCCGATGAGGGTCCTGCTGATCGGAGCCAACGGATTCATCGGCCGTTTCGTCGCCGACCGCCTGCTCGCCGACCCGGCCGTCCAGCTGACCGCGCTCGGCCGCGGCGACGACGCCGACGTCCGCTTCGACCTCGCCACCGGAAGCCCGGGCGCGCTCACCCGCTTCCTCGACGCGGTCCACCCCGGGGTCGTCGTCAACTGCGCCGGCGCCACCCGCGGCGGCGCCCGCGAACTCACCCGGCACAACACCGTCGCCGTCGCCACCGTCTGCGAGGCACTGCGCCGCAGCGGCTGCGGCGCCCGCCTGGTGCAGATCGGCTGCGGCTCCGAGTACGGTCCGAGCCAGCCCGGCTCCTCCACGGCCGAGGACGCCGTACCGCGCCCCGGCGGCCCGTACGGCGTCAGCAAGCTCGCCGCGACCGAACTGGTCCTCGGCTCCGGCCTGGACGCCGTCGTCCTCCGCGTCTTCTCACCGGCCGGCCCCGGCACCCCGGCCGGCTCCCCGCTGGGCCGCCTGGCGGAGGCCATGCGCCGCGCCATGCAGTCCGGCGACGGCGAACTCAAACTCGGCGGCCTCGGTGTCCAGCGGGACTTCGTGGACGTACGCGATGTCGCCCGGGCCGTGCACGCCGCCTCCCTCTCCGCCGCGCAGGGGGTGATCAACATCGGCTCCGGCCGTGCCGTCCGCCTCAGAGACGCCGCCGCCGTCCTCGCGCGCGTGGCCGGATACGGCGGTGCACTGCACGAACTCGACACCCCGCCCGGGCCGCTGCGCAGCGCCCTCGCCCAGCCCCGCCCCGACTCCGAGCACGCGGCCCCGGTGGCGTACCCGTACCCGGACGGCTGCGGCAGCTGGCAGCAGGCCGACGTACGCACAGCGCGTGACCGGCTCGGCTGGCGCCCCCGCATCAACCTCGAAGAATCCCTGGCCGACATCTGGATGGAGGCGGCATGCCGCATCTGACCAGCACCACCTCGGGCAGCACCGGCACCGGCACCGGCGTCCGCACCGCCCTCGGCATCCCCGGCTACGCCCACCCGCTCGTCGCCCCGGCCCAGTGGGCGGAACTCGCCCGCCCCGGGACCCCGCTGGACTGGGTGGTCCTCGACGTCGCCGCCGGCCCCGGCAGCCGCCCCGACCCGCACTGCCTGGAGGCCGCCGGCCGGCTGCGGGCCGCGGGCGTGCGCGTCCTCGGCCACCTGGACCTCACCTACGGCGCCCGGGTCTTCGGCGAACTGCTCTCCGACGCCCACCGCCACCTCGACTGGTACCGGGCCGACGGCTTCCTGCTGGACCGCTGTCCCACAGAGCGGACCGCGCTGCCCGAGGTCCGCCGCGCGATCACCACCCTCCGGGCGATCAGTGACACCGCCCACATCGTCCTCGGCCACGGCCGCCACCCGCACCCCGGCTACGCCGAGTACGCCGACCAGCTGGTGACCTTCGCCGGCTCCTGGTCCGACTACCGCTGGTCGCAGGTGGCCGAGTGGACCGCCGACTACCCGCCCGACCGCTTCTGCCACTTCGTGCACAGCGTGCCCCGCGGCCATCTCGACGAGGCGCTGCGGATCGCCCGCTGGCAGGGAGCGGCGACCATCTACTTCACGGACCGCACGGACAGGGGCGGTCGAGTGGACCCCTGGGAGACCATGCCCGGCTACTGGGACGACATCGTCTCGCTGGTCGGAACAGGTGTCTCGGAATGAAGAAGGCCGTGGCAGTGTTACGAGGAGAACAACTGTAGTGATTGACCGACCAACGGAGTCCCCGTGTCGTTGCCACCCCTGGTCGAGCCGGCTTCCGAGCTCACCGTAGACGAGGTCCGCAGGTACTCCCGCCACCTGATCATCCCCGACGTCGGGATGGACGGGCAGAAGCGGCTGAAGAACGCCAAGGTGCTCTGTGTGGGCGCCGGCGGCCTGGGCTCGCCGGCGCTGATGTACCTGGCCGCTGCGGGCGTGGGCACCCTCGGCATCGTGGAGTTCGACGAGGTCGACGAGTCGAACCTGCAGCGCCAGATCATCCACAGCCAGGCCGACATCGGCCGCTCCAAGGCCGAGTCCGCGCGTGACAGCGTCAAGGGCATCAACCCGTACGTGAACGTGATCCTTCACGAGGAGCGGCTGGAAGCCGACAACGTGATGGAGATCTTCAGCCAGTACGACCTGATCGTCGACGGCACGGACAACTTCGCGACCCGCTACCTGGTCAACGATGCCTGCGTGCTGCTGAACAAGCCGTACGTGTGGGGTTCCATCTACCGCTTCGATGGCCAGGCCTCGGTCTTCTGGTCCGAGCACGGCCCCTGCTACCGCTGCCTCTACCCGGAGCCCCCGCCCCCCGGCATGGTTCCCTCCTGCGCCGAGGGCGGCGTCCTGGGCGTGCTGTGCGCGTCCATCGGCTCCATCCAGGTCACCGAGGCGATCAAGGTCCTCACGGGCACCGGCGAGCCGCTGGTCGGCCGTCTGATGATCTACGACGCCCTGGAGATGCAGTACCGCCAGGTCAAGGTCCGCAAGGACCCCAACTGCGCGGTCTGCGGCGAGAACCCGACCGTCACCGAGCTGATCGACTACGAGGCCTTCTGCGGCGTCGTCTCCGAGGAGGCCCAGGAGGCGGCCGCTGGCTCGACCATCACTCCGAAGCAGCTCAAGGAGTGGATCGACGACGGCGAGAACATCGAGATCATCGACGTCCGCGAGCCGAACGAGTACGAGATCGTCTCCATCCCGGGCGCCCGGCTGATCCCGAAGAACGAGTTCCTCATGGGCACCGCCCTGGAGGGCCTCCCGCAGGACAAGAAGATCGTCCTGCACTGCAAGACGGGTGTCCGCAGTGCGGAAGTCCTCGCGGTCCTGAAGTCCGCGGGCTTCGCCGACGCGGTCCACGTCGGCGGCGGCGTCATCGGCTGGGTCAACCAGATCGAACCGCACAAGCCGGTCTACTGAGCCGGTTCCCCGGTGTGCCGGGTGGGGGCTTCGGGTGCGTACGGCGCCCGGAGCCCCCGTTCGCGTCAGGAGCAGACCTTGCCGTCCTTCGGCACCGTGCCGTTCAGCAGGTAGGCGTCCACCGTCGAGTCGACGCAGTCGCTCCCGTTGCCGTAGGCCCCGTGTCCCTCGCCCTTCCAGGTGAGTTCGACGCCCACGCCCCGGCCCAGTTCGTCGGCCATCCTGCGGGTGCCCTCGTACGGGGTGGCGGGGTCGCCGGTGGTGCCGACCAGCAGGATCGGCGCCGCGCCCGGCGCGCTGACCTCCGGGGTGTCGTACTGGCCCGGCACCGGCCAGTCGTGGCACCAGCCCGCCGTGTCCCAGCCCAGGAAGTCCCCGAACACCGGTGAGATCCGCTCGAACTCGGTCAGCCGCCGCTTCGTCTCGGCGAGCGTCGGCCGCTGCCTGTCGTCCAGGCACGATATGACCCGCTGGGCGTGGGTCATGGTGCCGTAGCGGCCCGAGGGGTCGCGGTCGTTGTACTCGTCGGCGAGCGCCAGCAGGCCCGAACCGTCGCCCTGTTCCGCCGACTTGAGGGCGCTGGTCAGCCGGGGCCACATCGACTCGCTGTACAGAGGCAGGATGATCCCGGTGACCGCGAGCGTCTGGGTGAGCTTGCGGTCCGAGGACGTCGGCAGCGGCTTGGCGTCGAGCCGGGTCAGCAGGGCGGCGATCTTCCGGGAGCCCTGCTCGGGGTTCTGGCCGGTGGACTTCAGGTAGTCGTCCAGGGCCCGCTGGAAGCCGCGGGCCTGGTTCTCGGCGTGGCCCACGGTGTCCGCGGCCGGGTCGACCACCGCGTCGAGCACCAGCCGGCCCACCCGCCGGGGGAACACGTGGGCGTAGACGCCGCCGAGTTCGGTGCCGTAGGACATGCCGAAGTAGTGCAGCTTGGCGTCGCCGAGGACCTGGCGCATCAGGTCCATGTCGCGTGCGGTGTCCGTGGTGGAGACGTGGGCCAGCAGGGGTCCGGCGGCCTTCTGGCAACCCTTGCCGAAGTCGGTGGCGTCCTGGAAGTACGCCTTCTCCTCGGCCGGGGTGTCGGGGGTGGCGTCCACCGACTCGGCGGCCTCGATCTCCCGGTCGCCGCGGCAGCGGACGCCCTGGCTGGCGCCGACTCCGCGGGGGTCCCAGCTCACCAGGTCGTAGCGCTTGTGGAGTGCGGAGACGGAGGACTCGAAGTAGGGCATCGTCGAGACGCCCGAGCCGCCGGGGCCGCCGAAGTTGAACAGCAGCGAGCCGATGCGGTCGCCGCCGGTCGCCCGGGAGCGGATGAGGGCGAGACCGATCGTGGCGCCGTCCGGCCGGGACCAGTCGAGCGGCGCCTTGAGCGTCGCGCACCGCCAGGCGTCGCTCGGTGCGGAGGAGGCGCCGGTGGCCTTGCAGCGCTGCCAGTCGAGGCGCTGGGAGGTGAGGGAGGACGGAAGGGCCGTCGGGGTCGGTGCGGCTGTGGAACGCGACCCCGACGGGGGAGCCGAGCCGGTTCCCTTGCCCTCGTCGCTGCTTCCGCCCCCGTCGGACGAGCCGCCGCAGCCGGCCAGCAGCAGCCCCGCGGCCACCGCGGCCGTCCACCGCAGGAATCGCATCATGCGCACCCCCCTGACAGGCCCGTCGCATCGACTCGCGCCGGGCGTTCCAGGTCATGGTAGGCGCCCCGGGCCCGCCGTGCGGAAGCCTGTGGATAACCCTCTGAGCTGCGGTTTTATGCTCTCGGGGGTGGTTGTCGGGGGTGGTCAGGAGCAGACGGTGCCGGCCTTGGGCACCTTCCCGTCGAGCAGGTAGCCGTTCACCGCGCCCTGCACGCACTTGTCCTTGCTGTCGTACGCGCCGTGCCCCTGGCCCTTGTACGTGAGCTCGACGCCGACGCCCTTGCCGAGGGCCTCCACCATCTTCCGCGCGCCCTCGTACGGGGTGGCCGGGTCGCCGGTGTTGCCGACGACGAGGATGGGCGCCGCTCCCGGTGCGCTGACGTCGGGGTGGTCGGCGGCGCCCGGTACGGCCCAGTCGGTGCAGCTGACCATGCCCCAGGCCAGGTAGTCCCCGAACAGCGGGGAGGCGGCGCGGAACTCGGGCAGCCTCCGCTGGACGTCGTCCGCGGTGTAGCGCGGTTTCTCGTCGGCGCAGTTGATGGCGACGTTCGCCGCGGTGACGTTGCTGTACTCGCCGTTCTCGTTGCGGCCGTTCATCGAGTCGGACAGCAGCATGAGGATCTTGCCGTCGCCGTCGTACGCCTCCTCCAGTCCCTCGGTGAGGTATTCCCAGAAGTCCTTCGAGTACAGGGACTGCGCGATGCCGTTGGTGGCGGCCGTCTGGGTCAGCTGGCGCGGGAAGATGCCCGGGATCGGCTTCTTCTCCAGGTCGGCGAGGAGTTTCGCGATGCGGTCCTTCACCTCCTGCTCGGTGTCGCCGATCGGGCAGTCCGTGGTCTTCGAGGTGCAGTCCTTCGCGAAGTTGTCGAGCGCGAGCTGGAAGCCTCTGGCCTGGCCGAGGGCGCTCTGTTCAGGGTTCTGCGTGGGGTCCACGACGGCGTCGAGGACGGCGCGGCCGAGGCGCCGGGGGAAGAGGTGGGCGTAGACGCCGCCGAGTTCGGTGCCGTAGGAGATGCCGAAGTAGTGCAGCTTGGCGTCGCCGAGGACCTGCCGCATCAGGTCCATGTCGCGGGCCGCGTCGGTGGTGCGCACATGCGGGAGGATCTTCTTGGAGTTCTTCTCGCAGGCCGCGTTGAACTGCTGGGTGCGCTGCAGCAGCTGCGCGCGTTCGGCGGCGTTGTCGGGGATGGCGTCCTGCTGGAAGTACTCGTCCAGCTGGGCGTCGCTCTCGCATTCCACCGGTGCGCTGCGGCCGACCCCGCGCGGGTCGAAGCTGACGAGGTCGTAGCGGGTGCGCAGGGCGGTGTAGTCGGAGCCGAACGCGGGCAGGGTGCTGACACCGCTGCCGCCGGGGCCGCCGAAGTTGAACACGAGCGAGCCGATCCGCTTGTCCGCGGGGCCGCTGGCCCGCGCGCGGATCAGGGCGATGTCGATCGTGTCGCCCTTCGGCCTGCTCCAGTCCAGCGGCGCCTTCATGGTGGCGCACTGCCACTTGCCACCGCCTGGCAGCGGGGACGGGGCGCTGCCGCCGCCCTCCGCGTCGGAGGGGGCCGGGCAGTCCTGCCAGTCCAGCTTCTGCGCCGTGAGGTCCCCGTGCTCCTCTTTGCCGCCGCAACCGGCCAGCGCGACGGAGAGCAGTACAGCGGTGGTGGTCAGCGCGACGGCGCGCAGCCCGGAGCGGTTCGCCATACTCCCATCGTGGGGGCGTGTGCGCCGGGGCGCACGGGACGCGGGCCGTACGAGCTATGTCACCCGGTGGGGTGCGCTCGCCCGGCGGGGTGCTCGCGCCGCTGAGGTGTCCTCACCGCGGCTGAGGTGTCCTCACAGGGCTCCCTTGCGCGTGAGGTGGTTGAAGGCCAGCCAGCCCGGCAGCACCGGCAGCCACAGGGTCAGCAGCCGGAACAGCAGCACGGCCGGGGCGGCGACCTCCTTGGGCAGGCCCACGGCGATCAGACCGACGGTGAGCGTCGCCTCGACCGCGCCCACGCCGCCCGGGGTGGGTGCCGCGGATCCGAGCGCGTTGCCGGCGAGGAAGACGACGGCGACGCTGGCGATGCTCAGCGACACCGATCCGTCGCCGAAGGCCCGGATGGAGGCGTCCAGGCACATCACGAAGCAGGCGGTCAGCAGGAGCATGCCGCCGATGCCGGTGACGAGCTTCTGGGGCCGCTGCAGCACGTCGAGCATGCGCGGTACGACGCCGGCGAACAGCGACCTCACACGCGTGACGACGAATTTCCGCAGGAACGGCACCGAGGTGACGACGAGGACCAGCACGGCCACGGTCAGCAGGCCCGCGATGACCGTGCGGGACGGCGACAGCGAGGGGGTCTTCTCGGTGCCGGTCAGATAGCCGAAGGACAGCAGCATCAGGATGTGGCAGCCGAGCCCGAACAGCTGGGAGGCGCCGACACTCGCCACCGCGAGCCCCGGCCGTACCCCCGCGCGCTGCAGGAAGCGCGTGTTCAGGGCCACACCGCCGACCGCGGCCGGTGCCACGATCTTCACGAACGACCCGGCGACCTGCGCCGCCACGGTCCGCGGGAACGGCACCCGCTCCGGGACGAAGCCCAGCAGGGCCATCGCCGCGGCGACGTAGCTGAGCGCGGAGAACAGCACCGCGGCGACCACCCAGCCCCACTGGGCCTGCGCGAACAGCGTGCCGAACTCGATGTGGGTGAGCTGCGTCAGCAGGTAGTACGCGCCGATGGCACCGGCGATGAAGCTGATCAGCGTGCGGGGGCGGACCCGCTCCAGCCGGGCCGGCTCCACGGGCGCCTGCGGCCTGATCCGCAGCACCTCGTGCCGGATCTGGGTGAGCAGGTCCTCCTCGCGGGCCTCTTCGAGGGCTTCGTCGATGGCCCGCTTCTCCGCGCGCTGCTCGGCGCGGACCGCCTTCTTGTCGGGCTTGTCGGCGGCGGGAGGGGCCGTCTCGGCCGCCTCCTCCAGGCGGGCCGGCTTGGCCTGCCGGGAGGCCTCCAGCACCGCCTCGCGTTCGCGCTGGGCGCGTTCCCGGGCCAGTCGGCGCAGCGTCGCGCGCGTGGAGCGCGTCAGAGCGATCGGCTGGAGCATCGGCAGGCAGTCGGCGACCGCGTCCGGGCCCAGCACACCGACCGCCGAGGCCACCGCCCGCTCGGCGCCGACCCGCAGGCCGAGCGTGGTGACCAGCTGGGCGACGTCCATGCGCAGCAGCAGCTCGCCGGCCGCGATCTCGCCGCCGCGCAGCTCGGTGAGGATCACCCTGCCGGAACGATCCACCAGGATCGCGTCTCCGGCCAGCCTGCGGTGCGCGATGCGCCGGGACTGCAGCGCCCGCACCTGGTGCCAGGTGTTGCGCAGCAGCTCGTCGGTGATCTCCTCGTCGGCCAGCGAGTCCAGCGTGCGCCCGCCGGTGTGCTCGTAGACGAGCATGACCGCGTCCGGGCCCAGCTCGGAGGTGGCGATCAGCTTGGGCGCGTTGGCGCCCGCCGCGATCGCCGCGTACGCCAGCAGCGCCTCCTGCTCCAGCGCCTGGCGCAGCGACTGGAGGCTGGAGCGGGTGGCGAAGCCGCGCAGGGTGAGATTGCGCCACGCGCGGTAGAAGAAGCCCTGGGCCTGCTGTTCCCGGTCCACGACGGTGACGTCCAGCGGGGGGCCGTCCTCCAGGGTGACGAAGTAGCGCCGGCCCCGGTCGCCGTTCTCCGTCTCCACGGCCTCCTCGCGGGCCGCGGAGACCGGGTGGAAGCCGACGTGCCTGAGGCCCGCCATCAGGGTCTGGCCGGTCGGGCGGACGTTGGGGGAGCCGACCGCGTACAGGGTGCCGTAGGCGATGGTCCAGCCGATGAGGACCGTCAGGATGATCGAGAAGGGGGTCGTGTAGCCGGTGACCAGCATCGAGAACGCGTCGAGCAGCAGCACGATCCACAGCACCGCGCGCCATCTGGGTCTGCGGGACATGCCGACGGCCGTCATGTAGGCGATGACGGGTGCCAGATAGCCGTGCACCGGGTCGGTCAGGGCGTGGATGTCACCCGGCGAGGGCTGGGTGAGCGCCTCCTGGATCGAGTCCGGGGCGGCCCGGGCGACCCACAGGTCGGTGGCGAGCGTGACTCCGTGGGCCAGGACGGCCGCCAGGACGCCGTCGGCGATGCGCAGGCCGTCCCGTTTGATCAGCCGTTCGATCGCGAAGGCGACCGGCACCAGGAGGATCGCGATGCTGGACGCCAGACCCGCGATCTTGATCAGCAGGTCCGGGGCCTGGCCGGTGCCCTTGTTGATGTCCTGTTCGAGGCCCGAGGTGGTGCCGTGCGCGAACCCGGCGATCGCGAGCAGCACCACGATGGCGAGCACGCCCACCAGGAGCCGCATGAGGTCGGAGGGGCGGTGCACGCGCGCGGGGAGCAGCGGTTCGTCGCCCTCCACCTGCTCGGCGTGCGGGTCGTCGTCGGCGCACGGAGGGTGGTCCGAGGACGGGTTCCCGGGGCGGGACGGCCCTTCCGCGGCCTCTGTGCCGCCCTCACGCGCGCGCGTGACGTCGGTCTTCCGGGCCGCGGGGTCGCCTGTCGCGGCGTCGCGGGTGGCGTCGCTCTCCCGGCTCCCGGGGTCGTTCTCCCGGCTCCCGGGGCCGTCTGTCTCCGCGCGCGTGGCGTCGTTCTCCCGGGCCGCGGGGTCGCCTCCCCCCGCGCGCGTGCCGTCGTCCGTGTGCGGACCGGTGTCTTCCTGGTGCGCGCCGGTCTCGCCCGTGCGGGCGGTACCGGGGCGCGCGGAGGCGTCAGGGGTGCCCGCCGCTCCATCGGAGTGCACGCCCTGCTCCTTCATGGTCTCTTCTTGGTCTCGTATCACCAGTCACCGCCCGCACGATGGTGGCATGCCCCGCCGACACACGCGGGCATCAGGGTGCGGATGCGCGGGCGCACAGTCTGCCGGAAGGACCGCCCGGGGGCGAGAGGGCCGTGCCCCGCGCACCCCGCAGGAATGCCGGCGGGGTGCGGCAGGATGGGGGGAATGAGCGAGCAGAGCCCTCCCCAGGACGCCCGCGAGGAGTACGCGGACGCGTTGCCGGAGTACGCCGAGCGGGTCCTCGACGTCGCCGAGCGGATTCCGCCGGGCCGGGTGATGACGTACGGCGACGTCGCCGAGTGGCTGGAGGAGGGCGGCCCGCGACAGGTGGGCCGGGTGATGGCTCTCTACGGCGGCGCCGTCCCCTGGTGGCGTGTGGTGCGTGCCGACGGCGTGCTGCTGCCCGGGCACGAGCTGCGCGCGCTCGCCCATTACCGCGCGGAGGGCACCCCGCTGAGGCAGGCGGGCAGGACCACCCAGGGCCATCTGCCGCGGCTCGACATGCGACGGGCCCGATGGGAGGGTGGCGCGGACGCGGACGGTCACACCTGACAGCTTCCGCCATCGGAGGGCGCCAGGGCAGACCCGTGGCCCGTTCGGGTGACACGGGGGACGTCCGTGGCATGCCGTACGTTCGTGAGGTGAGGGACACGCGCGGCGGGAGCGCCGCGAGGGAACAAACGGAAGCCCTGCTTCCGTCCGGAGCGGCGGCGTAGCGTCGGCAGCACCTGTCCCCCTCACCCCGCGGCCACCGCCTCGCGCGCGTGACCGCCCGCCCGCCAGCACAACCACCAGGACCGGCCAACCACGTGAGCTCCTCTTCCTCCACCAGTCGCCTGTCGCACCCCCCGGTGCGGCAGGGGAGCCGTGGCGCTTACCGACTGGTCCGTACTCCACCGGCCGTCGTGGATCCCCCTCGTCTGGACGCTCGGCAGCAGGCCGTGGTTGACCATCGCACCGGACCGCTTCTCGTCCTCGCCGGTCCCGGCACCGGAAAGACCACCACCCTCGTCGAGTCCGTGGCCGCCCGGATCGCCCGGGGCGGCGACCCCGAGCGGATCCTGGTGCTCACGTTCAGCCGCAAGGCTGCCGTCGACCTGCGCGACCGCATGGCCCTGTGCATGGGCGCGGCCCGCGCACCCCGGGCGACCACGTTCCACTCGTACTGCTACGCGCTGGTCCGTGCCCACCAGGACAGCGGCCGGTTCGCCGAACCCCTGCGTCTGCTCTCCGGCCCCGAGCAGGACGTGGCCGTCCGGGAGCTGCTCGCCGGCCAGCCCGAGCTGGAGCGGCTCGGCCTGACCCACGTGCGCTGGCCGGACGAGCTGCGCGCCTGCCTGACCACGCGCGGCTTCGCCGACGAGGTCCGCGCCGTCCTCGCCCGCAGCCGCGAGCTGGGCCTCGGCCCGGAGGCCCTGGACGCCTTCGCCCGCCGCATCGGCCGCCCCGACTGGCGGGCGGCAGCCGCCTTCCTCGCCGAGTACCTCGACACCCTCGACCTCCAGGGCGTGATCGACTACGCGGAACTGGTCCACCGCGCCGTCCTGCTCGCCCGCGGCCCGGAGACAGCGGCACGGCTGGCCGCCCGGTACGACGCCGTGTACGTGGACGAGTACCAGGACACCGACCCCGCCCAGGTCCGGCTCCTGCACGCCCTGGCCGGCGGCGGCCGCACCCTGGTCGCGTTCGGCGACCCCGACCAGTCGATCTACGCCTTCCGGGGCGCCGACGTGAACGGCATCCTCGACTTCCCGGCGGTCTTCCCGCGCGCGGACGGCCGCCCCGCCCCCGTCGAGGTGCTGCGCACCTCCCGCCGCTCCGGCGCCGCCCTGCTCGCCGCCACCCGTCTCGTCACCCAGCGCATGCCGCTGACCCGGCTGCCCGCCGACAAGGTCCGCGCCCACCGGGAGCCGGCCGCCGTACGCGACGGCGGCCGGGTCGAGGTCCACACGTACCCGACGCCCGGCGCGGAACAGGACAACGTCGCTGACCTGCTGCGCCGCGCGCACCTGGAGGACGGGGTCCGCTGGAGCGACATGGCCGTCCTGGTGCGCGCCGGCTCCCGCCTTCCGACCCTCCGCCGCGCCCTCACCGCGGCCGGCGTCCCCGTGGACATCGACGGCGACGACCTGCCCCTGCGGCACGAGCCCGCCGTGGCCCCGCTGCTCACGGCCCTGCGCGCGGTGGCCACGGCGGAGACACGGCATCGCGAGGAGCCCTCCGCCACCGAGCCCCCGGTCGCGGAGGGCGCCGCGGTACCGGGGGAGGCCGCCGGCGACGACGCAGGGGCCCCTGACGCCGCCCCTGACGCCTGCTGGCTGGACACCGAGACCGCCCTCACCCTGCTCGCTTCCCCGCTCGCCGGCATGGACGCCGCCGACCTGCGCCGCCTCGGGCGCGCCCTGCGCGAGGAGGAGCGGGCCGCCGGGAACCCGCTGCCGCCCCCGTCCGACGAACTGCTCGCGCGGGCGCTCGCCGAACCCGAGCGCCTGGCCGTGCACGACCCGGCGTACGCGCGCGGGGCACAGCGTCTCGGCGCGCTGCTCCGCAAGGCCCGCGAGCGCCTCGCCGGGGGCGGTACGGCCGAGGAGGCGCTGTGGGACCTGTGGGAGGGCACGCCGTGGCCGGGGCGCCTGGAGCGGGCCGCCCGGCGCGGCGGCGCGGCCGGCCGCAACGCCGACCGGGACCTGGACGCCGTCTGCGCCCTGTTCGCCACCGCCGCCCGCGCGGAGGAGCGCACCGGAGGCCGGGGCGCCCTGAACTTCCTGGAGGAGATCGAGGCCGAGGACATAGCCGCCGACACGCTCGCCCGCCGCGTGGTACGGCCCGACGCCGTCCGCGTGATGACCGCGCACCGCGCCAAGGGCCTGGAGTGGCGGCTGGTCGTCGTCGCCGGTGTCCAGGAGGGCCTGTGGCCCGACCTGCGGCGCCGTGGCTCCCTGCTGGAGGCCGACCGCATCGGCCGCGACGGACTCGCCGAGCCGCTCACCCCGGGGGCGCTGCTCGCGGAGGAGCGTCGCCTGTTCTACGTCGCCGCCACGCGCGCGCGTGACCGGCTCGTCGTCACCGCGGTGAAGGCCCCGGCCGACGACGGCGACCAGCCGTCCCGGTTCCTGACCGAGCTGGGCGTCGAGCCCAGGGACGTCACCGCGCGCCCCCGCCGCCCGCTGTCCGTCGCCGCCCTCGTCGCCGAGCTGCGCGCGACCACCGTCGACCCGCGCGCGTCCGCCACGCTGCGGGAGGCCGCCGCCCGCCGGCTCGCCCGGCTCGCCGCGCTCGCCGACGAGGACGGCCGCCCGCTGGTGCCGTCCGCGCACCCCTACCGCTGGTGGGGCATGTTCGAGCCGACCGAGAGCAAGGTGCCGCTGCGCGACCGCGACCAGCCCGTGGTGCTCTCCGGCAGCGCCCTCGACCAGCTCGCCAACACCTGCGCGCTGCAGTGGTTCCTGGGGCGTGAGGTGAAGGCCGACGCCCCCGCCACCGCCGCGCAGGGCTTCGGCAACGTCGTCCACGTGCTCGCCGACGAGGTCGCCTCCGGCCGCACCCCGGCCGACCTCGACGTCCTCATGGAGCGCCTGGACTCCGTGTGGAACGCGCTCGCCTTCGACGCGCCCTGGAAGTCGCATCAGGAGAAGGACAACGCGCGCGGGGCGCTGGAACGCTTCCTGAACTGGCACGTCCTGGACCGGGCCGGCCGTACCCCCGTGGCGAGCGAGCAGGACTTCGACGTCACCCTCGAAGCCGGCGACTACCAGGTCCGCATCCGTGGCCAGATGGACCGCGTGGAGACGGACGCCGAGGGCCGGGCCTACGTGGTCGACTTCAAGACCGGCAAGCAGGCGCCCACCGCGCGCGAGGTGGACCGGCACCCCCAGCTCGCCGTCTACCAGCTGGCCCTCCGCGAAGGCGCCGTCGACGAGGCCTTCGACGGCGTACGCCCCGAACCGGGCGGCGCCGAACTGGTCCACCTGCGCCAGGGCGCCGCCAAGCGCGACGGCGGCGACAGCCTGCCCAAGGTGCAGACCCAGGAGCCGCCGGCGGGGGAGTGGGTCGGCGAACTGCTGGCCACCGCCGCCGGGAAGGTCCTGGACGAGCGGTTCACCCCCAGCACCGGGCAGCACTGCACACACTGCGCGTTCCGCGCCTCGTGCAGCGCCCGGCCGGAGGGGCGGCACGTGGTGGAGTGAGCTGTGCGGGGGTGCGTGGGTGCCAGGGGCCAGGTGCCAGGTGCCAGGGGCCAGGGGCCGGGGCGCCGGGCGCAGAGCAGCCGTTGGGTGACGCCTGTGGCCGGAGTGTGCGGCCGGCCGGAGCCGGACGGCGGCATGCGGTCGGGGCTGGCCGGGCGCGGGGTCCGAGGGAACGGCACGTGGACCGGGTGGGCTGCTCGCGTCCGGGGTGACGTACGGCACCCCACGCGCTGACCTGCGGTTCTTCCGCCCCGGGCGACCGATTCGTCCTCGACTGTCAGTGCCCGCCGCTAGCCTCTTTCGACATGTCCGCCCGTATCACCGACCCCGAGCAGCTCAAGCAGCTCCTCGGCATCCCGTTCACCCCGGAGCAGACGGCCTGCATCACCGCGCCGCCCGCCCCGCAGGTGATCGTGGCCGGAGCCGGGTCGGGCAAGACCACCGTGATGGCGGCCCGCGTGGTCTGGCTGGTCGGCACCGGACAGGTCGCCCCCGAACAGGTCCTCGGTCTGACCTTCACCAACAAGGCCGCCGGCGAGCTGGCCGAACGCGTCCGCACCGCACTGGTCAAGGCCGGCGTCACCGACCCCGACGCCCTCCCGCCACCCGGTCACCACCCCGCGGCGACAGCGCCTCGCGCCGACGCCTCCTGGCCGGACCCGGACACCCCCCCCGGCGAACCGGTCATCTCGACGTACCACGCCTTCGCCGGCCGTCTGCTCACCGACCACGGCCTGCGCATCGGCCTGGAACCCAGCTCCCGGCTGCTGGCCGACGCCACCCGCTACCAGCTCGCCGCGCGCGTACTGCGCGAGGCCCCCGGCCCCTACCCGGCGCTGACCCGCTCCTTCGCCGACCTCGTCAGCGACCTCCTCACCCTCGACTCCGAACTCGCCGAACACCTGGTCGACCCCGACGAACTGCGCGTCTGGGACGCCGACCTGCTGCGCACCCTCGAAGGCGCCAGACTCACCAACGCCGACCTGCGCAAGGTCCCCGAGACGGCCGCCGCCCGCCGGGAACTCGCCGACCTCGTCCAGCGCTACCGGACGGCCAAACGCCGCCGGGACCTGCTCGACTTCGGCGACCAGATCGCCCTGTCGGCCCGCCTTGCCCGCGTCCCCGAGGTGGGCCGCCTGCTGCGCGAGGAGTTCCGTGTGGTGCTCCTGGACGAGTACCAGGACACCTCCGTGGCCCAGCGCGTCCTCCTCGCGGGCCTCTTCGGCGGCGGCACCGGCCACCCCGTGACCGCCGTCGGCGACCCCTGCCAGGCCATCTACGGCTGGCGCGGCGCCTCCGTCGCGAACCTGGACGACTTCCCCGACCACTTCCCCCACGCCGACGGCCGGCCCGCCACCCGGCAGGCGCTCAGCGAGAACCGCCGCAGCGGCGGGCGCCTGCTCGACCTCGCCAACGGCCTCGCCGAGCCCCTGCGCGCCATGCACGCGGGCGTGGAGGCCCTCCGCCCGGCCCCCGGCGCCGAGTACGACGGCACGGTCCGCTGCGCCCTGCTGCCCACCCACGCCGAGGAGATCGACTGGATCGCCGACTCCCTGGCCCACCTCGTGCGCACCGGCACCCCGCCCGGCGAGATCGCCGTACTGTGCCGGACCGCGACCGACTTCGCCGAGATCCAGGGCGCCCTCGTGGCCCGCGACGTCCCGGTCGAGGTGGTCGGCCTCTCCGGGCTGCTGCACCTGCCCGAGATCGCCGACCTCGTCGCCGTCTGCGAGGTCCTGCAGGACCCCGGCGCCAACGCCGCGCTGGTGCGTCTGCTGACCGGGCCGCGCTGGCGCATCGGCCCCCGCGACCTCGCCCTGCTCGGCCGCCGGGCCCGTCTGCTCGTCGCCCACGCGCGCGTGGACGCCGCCGACGACCCGGACCGCCGGCTCGCCGCCGCCGTCGAGGGAGTCGACCCGGCCGAGGTGATCTCGCTCGCGGACGCCCTGGACACCTTCCTGGAAGGCTCCTCGGAAGAGGGCGACGACGGGCTGCCGTTCTCACCGGACGCGCGCGTACGCTTCGCCCGGCTCGCCGCCGAGCTGCGCGATCTGCGCCGCTCGCTGTCCGACCCGCTGATGGACGTCCTGCACCGGGTCCTCGCCGTCACCGGCCTGGAGGTGGAGCTGTCGGCGTCCCCGCACGCGCTCGCCGCCCGCCGCCGGGAGACCCTGTCCAACTTCCTGGACGTCGCCGCCTCCTTCGCCGCGAGCGACGGCGAGGCCACCCTGCTCGCCTTCCTCGGCTTCCTGCGCACCGCCGCCCAGTACGAGAAGGGCCTGGACAACGCCCTGCCCGGCGGCGAGAACACCGTCAAGGTGCTCACCGCGCACAAGTCCAAGGGCCTGGAGTGGGACGTCGTGGCGGTCCCCGGCCTGGTGACCGGCACCTTCCCGAGCGCCCAGGGACGCGAGAAGTGGACCGCCCAGGCCAAGGTGCTGCCGCACGCCCTGCGCGGCGACACCGACACCCTGCCCGACGTCGACAGCTGGGACGCGCGCGGCATGAAGGCCTTCCACGAGGCCATGAAGGACCACCAGCACACCGAGGAGCTGCGCCTCGGCTACGTCACCTTCACCCGTCCCCGCTCGCTCCTGCTCGGCTCCGGCCACTGGTGGGGACCCAGCCAGAAGAAGCCGCGCGGCCCCTCCGACTTCCTCAAGGCCCTGTACGACCACTGCGCCGCCGGATACGGAGAGATCGAGGTCTGGGCGGACGAGCCCGCGGAGGACGAGGAGAACCCGGCCCTGCACACGGCCACCGCCGACCAGGTCTGGCCGCTCCCGCTGGACGCCGCCGCCCTGGCCCGCCGCCGCGCCGCCGCCGAGACCGTCCTCACCCACCTGGAGACGCTCGCCGCCGAGCCGGTCGCCCCCGCCGCCCCCGGCGTGCCCGCAGGCCGCCGCCCCGCCCTGCACGACCCGGCCGGCGACGAGCACCCGGACTGGCCCGCACCACCGGAGGACGACGCGTACGGGGACGACCCTTACGGGGATCCGTTCACCGACGAGCCGTACGACGAGCCCCACGACGCGCCGTACGACGAGCCGTATGACGAGCCCCACGACGCGCCGTACGACGACTTCCCGCCCGAGCAGGACCTGCCGCCCTACGACGACGTCTCCGACGACGACTTCGACGACGACTTCGACGGAGACTCGGACGAGAACGCCCGGAGCGCCGAACGGCCCGTAACCGTCCAGGCCCCCCGCGTCCCCCAGGCCCCTCACATCCCCCAGGTCCCCCACGTCCCCCACCAGGCCTCGGCCCCGCAGGACCACCCCCGTCCCGCCGAGCCGCTGCCCCCTGCCTCCCTCACCCCGGAGGAGGCCCGCACCGTCGCCTCCTGGGACCGTGACCTGGACGCGCTCACCGGAGAGCTGCTGCGTGCCCGGCAGACCGTCACCGACGTGCCCCTGCCCGCCACCCTCACCGCCTCCCAGCTGCTGCGGCTCGCCGAGGACCCGGACGGGCTCGCGCAGGAACTCGCGCGCCCCATGCCGCGCCCCCCGCAACCGGCCGCGCGCCGGGGCACCCGGTTCCACGCATGGGTGGAAGCCCGCTTCGAGGAGCTGACGCTGCCCCTGCTGGAGCCGGACGAGCTGCCCGGCAGCGACGCCGAGATCGCCGACGAACGCGACCTGGAAGCCCTCAAGGAGGCCTTCGAACGCACCGAGTACGCCCGGCGCACCCCCTACCGGGTCGAGGCCCCGTTCCAGCTCACCCTCGCCGGCCGCGTCATCAGAGGCCGCATCGACGCCGTCTACCGGCATGGCGACGGCGACGAGGCGACGTACGAGATCGTCGACTGGAAGACCAACCGCGCCCACACCGCCGACCCGCTCCAGCTCGCCGTGTACCGGCTGGCCTGGGCCGAGCAGCAGGGCATACCCCCCGAGTCGGTCACGGCCTCCTTCCTGTACGTACGCAGCGGGGAGGTCGTACGCCCCGAAGGGCTGCCGGACCGGGACGCGCTGGAGCGGCTGCTCACGGGTGAGACGGAGAGCACACGGGAGGCAAGCTGAGTGTGACGAACCGCCCGCCGAGGATGCCGGTGCGGGCGGATAGGCTCGGGACCATGAGCCAGACCCCGGACAGCGCCGTCCGCACGTACATCGAGCAGCACCGCGCCGCCTTCCTCGACGACCTCGCCGCATGGCTGCGCATCCCCTCCGTGTCGGCCCAGCCCGACCGCGCACCGGACGTACGGCGCAGCGCCGACTGGCTCGCCGACAAGCTCCAGGAGACCGGCTTCCCGACCGTCGAGGTCTGGCCGACCCCGGGCGCCCCCGCTGTCTACGCCGAGTGGCCCTCCGGCGACCCCGAGGCACCCACCGTCCTGGTCTACGGCCACCACGACGTGCAGCCCGCCGCCCGCGAGGACGGCTGGGACAGCGACCCCTTCGAGCCGGTCGTCCGCGGAAACCGCCTCTACGCGCGCGGGGCCGCCGACGACAAGGGCCAGGTGTTCTTCCACACACTCGGTGTCCGCGCGCACCTCGCCGCCACCGGCCGCACCGCACCGGCCGTCAACCTCAAGCTGCTCATCGAGGGCGAGGAGGAGTCCGGCTCCCCGCACTTCCGGGCCCTGGTCGAGGAGCGGGCCGGGCGCCTCGCCGCCGACGCCGTGATCGTCTCCGACACCGGCATGTGGTCCGAGGACACTCCCACCGTGTGCACCGGTATGCGCGGCCTCGCCGAGTGCGAGATCCGGCTCCACGGCCCCGACCAGGACATCCACTCCGGCTCCTTCGGCGGCGCCGTGCCCAACCCGGCCACCGCCGCCGCCCGCCTGGTCGCCGCCCTCCACGACGAGCACGCGCGCGTGGCGATCCCCGGCTTCTACGACGGCATCATCGAGCTGACCGACCGCGAGCGCGAACTCTTCGCCGAGCTGCCCTTCGACGAGGAGCAGTGGCTGCGCACCGCGAAGTCCCACGCCACCCACGGCGAGGCCGGTCACACCACCCTGGAACGCATCTGGGCCCGCCCGACCGCCGAGGTCAACGGCATCGGCGGCGGCTACCAGGGCCCCGGCAGCAAGACGATCGTCCCCTCCACGGCGATGGTGAAGCTCTCCTTCCGGCTGGTCGCCGGCCAGGACCCGGACCACATCGAGAAGGCCGTCCGCGCCTGGGCCGCCGAGCAGGTGCCCGCCGGGATCCGGTACGAGATCGACTTCGGTTCGGCCACCCGCCCCTGCCTGACCCCGCTCGACCACCCCGCGCTCCAGTCGGTGGTCCGCGCCATGGGCCGCGCCTTCGAGGGGCCCGTCCGCTTCACCCGGGAAGGCGGCTCCGGACCCTCCGCCGACCTCCAGGAGATCCTCGGCGCCCCCGTCCTTTTCCTGGGCATCTCCGTCCCTTCCGACGGCTGGCACGCGCCCAACGAGAAGGTCGAGCTGGACCTCCTCCTGAAGGGCGTCGAGACCAGCGCGTACCTGTGGGGTGACCTGGCCCGGAACTGGCGTCCCGCACTCTGACCGGCCGGCGCCGTACGGAAGGGCACCGCGCGCGGGGCACACTGGATGCACCGCCCCGCCCGCCCCGGCCGCTCCCGGCCCGGTGCCCGCCCGCCCACGTCCCGCCGAACCGCCCGCCGAAAGAACCGCCGTTACTGGGGGAGTTGGAAGCACCCGTGACCACCTGGACCGACGACACAGCCGACCGACCCATCTCGCTGACCGCCCCGAGCGGCATCGACCGCGCCGCCCACCACCGGCTGGACGAGGCCTGGCTCGCGGCGGCGTGGAGCCACCCCACCACCCGCTGTTTCGTGGTCTCAGGCGGCCAGGTACTGATCGACGAGACCCCGGAGGGCCGGACGGAACTCGTCATGACGCCGTCCTTCGAGGCCCCGCTCACCGAGGCGCACCGCTACTTCCTCGGCATCGACGAGGACGGCGTCAGCTACTTCGCGCTCCAGAAGGACTCGCTGCCCGGCCGTATCGACCAGTCCGCTCGTCCGGCGGGACTGCGCGAGGCCGGCCTGCTGCTGTCGCCGCGCGACGCCGGGCTCATGGTCCACGCGGTCGGCCTGGAGAACTGGCAGCGCACCCACCGCTTCTGCTCCCGCTGCGGCGAGCGCACCGTCATCGCGGCGGCCGGCCACATCCGCCGCTGCCCGGCCTGCGGCGCCGAACACTACCCGCGCACCGACCCGGCCGTGATCATGGCGGTCACCGACGAGGACGACCGCATCCTGCTCGGCCGCCAGGTGCACTGGCCCGAGGGCCGCTTCTCCACGCTCGCCGGGTTCGTCGAGCCCGGTGAGTCCATCGAGCAGGCGGTGCGCCGCGAGGTGTCCGAGGAGGTCGGGGTCACCGTCGGCCAGGTCGAGTACGTCGCCAGCCAGCCCTGGCCCTTCCCGTCCAGCCTGATGCTCGGCTTCATGGCCCGCGCCACCTCCACCGAGATCGACGTCGACGGGGACGAGATCCACGAGGCCCGCTGGTTCTCCCGCGAGGAGCTCCACGCGGCGTTCGAGTCCGGCGAGGTGCTGCCGCCCTACGGCATCTCCATCGCGGCCCGCCTGATCGAGATGTGGTACGGCAAGCCGCTGCCGACCCGCAGCTTCGTCTGAGACGGCGAGCCCCGTCCGGGACGGGGCCGGACCGGGGAAACAGCGAACGGCGGCCCCTGAGCCCTTCCGGGCTCGGGAGCCGCCGTCCGGCGCAGCCCGTGCTTACGCGGCGAGCTTCTGCTTGACCTGGGCCAGCGACGGGTTCGTCATGGTGGACCCGTCCGCGAAGAGCACGGTCGGGACGGTCTGGTTGCCGCCGTTCGCCTTCTCCACGAAAGCGGCGGACTCGGGGTCCTGCTCGATGTTGATCTCGGTGTAGGCGATGCCCTCCCGGTCCAGCTGGCTCTTCAGCCGCCGGCAGTAGCCGCACCAAGTCGTGCTGTACATCGTCACAGTGCCCTGCATCTCTCGCGCTCCTCAGGCAGCTCGGAAAAGGTCGTCCAGGGGGAGAACGTAAGCGACCGGCCCGCCATTCCCGGCAGGGGTATCCCCCCGCCGGAGGGACACCCGCCGCATCCGTGTGACACCGGCCGCATTAGTACGACTGCGAGCCCCCGCCTGTGGACAACCGACGCAGCCGTCCCGGCCGACCTGGCAGCATGGCGGTGTGACAGCAGCAACGCACTCCCCCCTCTTCCCGCAGGCACCGGACACGGCCGACGCGGTGCTCGAAGGGCTCGACCCCGAGCAGCGCGAGGTCGCCACCTCCCTGCACGGTCCGGTGTGCGTCCTGGCCGGAGCGGGCACGGGCAAGACCCGGGCGATCACCCACCGCATCGCCTACGGAGTGCGGTCCGGCATCCTGCCCGCGTCCAGTGTGCTCGCCGTCACCTTCACCAACCGCGCCGCCGGAGAGATGCGCGGCCGGCTGCGCCAGCTCGGTGCCCATGGCGTCCAGGCCCGCACCTTCCACTCCGCGGCTCTGCGTCAGCTCCAGTACTTCTGGCCGAAAGCGATCGGTGGCTCCCTGCCCCGGATCGTCGACCGCAAGATCCAACTCGTCGCCGACGCGGCCGCCGTCCTCGGCACCCGCCTCGACCGCAACGAGCTGCGGGACGTGACCGCCGAGATCGAATGGTCCAAGGTCACCCAGACCGTCCCCGCCGACTACCCGTACGCTGCCGCGAAGGCCGGCCGCGAGGTCCCCCGCGACCCGGCCGAGATCGCCCACCTCTACGCGGCCTACGAGGACCTCAAGCGCGACCGCTCGGTCATCGACTTCGAAGACGTCCTGCTGCTGACCGTCGCCATCCTCCAGGACCGGCACGACATCGCCGAACAGGTCCGCACCCAGTACCAGCACTTCGTCGTGGACGAGTACCAGGACGTCAGCCCGCTGCAGCAGCGGCTGCTCGATCTCTGGCTCGGCGACCGGGACAACCTGTGCGTCGTCGGTGACGCCAGCCAGACCATCTACTCGTTCACGGGAGCAACTCCCGACCACCTCCTCGACTTCCGCCTCAAGCACCCCGGCGCCACCGTCGTCAAGCTGGTCCGCGACTACCGCTCCACCCCCCAGGTGGTCCGCCTCGCCAACGGCCTGCTCGCCCAGGCCCGCGGCCGCGCCGCCGACCACCGGCTGGAACTCGTCTCCCAGCGCCCCCCGGGCCCGGAACCCGTCTACACCGAGTACACCGACGAGCCCGCCGAGGCCGAGGGCGCCGCCCGCCGCATCCGCGAGCTGATCGACGCCGGTGTCCCCGCCGCCGAGATCGCCGTCCTGTTCCGTACGAACTCCCAGTCCGAGACCTACGAGCAGGCCCTCGCCGACGCCGGTGTCCCGTACCAGCTGCGCGGGGCCGAACGCTTCTTCGACCGGCCCGAGATCCGCAAGGCAGGCATCGCCCTGCGCGGCGCCGCCCGCTTCGGCGGCAACGACTCCCTCCTCGACGAAGCCGTCGACCTGCCCTCCCAGGTGCGCGCCGTCCTCTCCGGCGAAGGCTGGACCAGCGAACCCCCCGCCGGATCCGGCGCCGTCAGAGAACGCTGGGAATCCCTGGCCGCGCTGGTCAGCCTCGCCCACGACATCGCCGCCGCCCGGCCCACCGCCACCCTCGCCGACTTCGTGACCGAACTGGACGAGCGGGCCAACGCCCAGCACGCCCCCACCGTCCAGGGCGTCACCCTCGCCTCCCTGCACGCCGCCAAGGGCCTGGAGTGGGATGTCGTCTTCCTCGTCGGCGTCGCCGAAGGCATGCTGCCCATCACCTACGCCCGCACCGACGAACAGATCGAGGAGGAACGCCGCCTCCTCTACGTCGGCGTGACCCGCGCCCGGGAACGCCTCCACCTCTCCTGGGCCCTGTCCCGCTCACCCGGCGGGCGCCCCAACCGCCGGCCGAGCCGCTTCCTCGACGGGCTGCGCTCCGGCACCACCCCCACCGTCGGCCACACGGGCGCCGGCGCCGGCGGAGGCGTCGAGCACGGGATCACCGCGAGGACCACCCCAGCCCCCCGGCGCGTCCAGCGCACTCCGGCCCGCTGCCGGGTCTGCGGCCGCACGCTCACCGACGCGGGCGAAATGAAGCTGATGCGCTGCGAGGACTGCCCCTCGGACATGGACGAGGGGCTCTACGAGCGGCTCCGGGACTGGCGGTCCGTCCAGGCCGAGCGCAGCGGCCAGCCGGACTTCTGCGTCTTCACCGACCGGACGCTCATGGCCATCGCCGAGGCCTGCCCCGAAAGTCCCGCCGAACTGGCCCGCATCCCCGGCGTCCTCAGCCGCAAGCTGCGCAGCTACGGAGCCGACGTTCTGGCCATCTGCGCAGGTCGACAGCCCGGCGCAGACGACGGGAACGACTGATGCGAACTCGTCGAAAAAATAGTTTGCGCATGCCCCGGCAATCCCCATAGGTTCTAGGCACGGAAGCAGCGGCCTTCTCGAAGGCACGGTTCCGTGTTGTACTTGCATATCCGAACGGACTGGCTCATCCCAGTCCCAGAGACGCCGAGAGGAGGCGAGTCCAGTGATCAGCATCAACATCAGCACCACCGTCAGCACGGCCAAACTGACCGATCGCTCGACCGTCTCCACGTGCATGCTCGGCGCCTCGAACCAGGGCACCGGTCTGTCCGGCATCCGTGCCGTGCGTCCGGCGTCCTCCCCTGCCCTCGCGGGTCTTCCCATCCGTGAGCGCAATGAGCGACCGACCAAGGCACTGGAAGCGGTAGCGGCACAGGCACACGCCTATGCCTTTGCGGCGGCCGGTGCCGGATTCCGGAAGCAGACGACGCACCACCACCTGATGTGGGCCTTCCGTGGGCCAGAACCCTGGAGTGATCCAGCCTGATCGCCGATCAGGCCGGCGCCTTCAGGGCCGCGGAACCCCATCCGGGATCCGCGGCCCTTCTGTTTTCCCCGAACGGGGACGACGGAGCGAAGGGGCCTCGGGACAAGGAACCCGGTACCAAGCCGACACCCGGTCAACCGGCCGGAACGACCAGACGAGGAAGACCAATCGTGCAACTCGAAGCGCACGCCCCGTCCGTACCGCCTTCGCAAACGATCCCCCCGCCCGGCCTCACGGAGGACTCCACCTTGACCCCCCTCACCGCGCTCACCGCGCTCGACGACGCCATCGAGAACCTGGGCGTACCCGTCCCCTGCCGCTCCTACGACCCGGAGGTCTTCTTCGCCGAGTCGCCCGCGGACGTCGAGTACGCCAAGTCCCTCTGCCGTACCTGCCCGCTGATCGAGGCCTGCCTCGCCGGCGCCAAGGAGCGGCGTGAGCCCTGGGGCGTCTGGGGTGGCGAGCTGTTCGTCCAGGGTGTCGTCGTCGCCCGGAAGCGGCCGCGTGGCCGCCCGCGCAAGAACCCGGTCACGGCATGAACACCGCAGGAACGATCGACCGCCCCCTCACGCACGACCCCAAGAAGCAGGCCCCGATGAAGCCGTCCACCAGCGAGCCCGCCGGCTCCGCGACCTCAGACTTCACCACCACCAGCGCCACCGAGGCGCGTCAGAACAGGAACCGAGACATGCAACTCATGCAAGAAGCCCTGGCTCGTGCGCATATGCACGAGCGACTCCATGAGGCCGTGCACGAACGCCGGGCCATGCGCCTGGCGGTCGCCCAGCGCATGCAGCGCCGGGCCGAGCGCGCCTCGCTCCGCGCCCGCCGTGCGCTCGCCATGGCGGTCATGCAGTAAGAAACACACCTGAGCAGCGGTGGCCTCCCGGACCCGGGAGGCGAAGCCTCCCCGCGGGGGCCGGTCCGGCCGAACGGACCGGCCCCCGCGGTGCGTTGCGCAGGGCGCCCGGCCGGTCCCGGAGTCATCCCCCCGGCCCCTCACACCGCGCAGGCAGCCCCGGTCACGCTCCCGCCGCCGGCTCCTCCTCCGTCTCCTCGGGGGCGTCGGGCAGGAAGCCCGGGAGCCATTCCTCGAGTTCCTCGCGGAGGCGTACGTCGGCGCCCAGTTGGCACAGGACGCCGATGGTGCTCAGGGTCACCCGGTGTATCAGGAGGTAGGCCGGGGGCAGGTTGAGCTGTTTGCCGAGCTGGTAGGCGGGGGAGCGGGGGTCGGCGATGCGGGCGGCCTGGCTGCGCATCCAGGAGCGGGTGAAGGTGAACGTGTCCACCCGGGCCGGCTCGATGATCGGCAGAAGGTAGTCCAGGACGGCGCCCGGCTCCAGGTCGATGGACTCCTTGACGAAGCCCTCTTCGCAGAGCAGTTCGTAGACCGTCTCGGCCTCGCCGTCCAGCGTCATCCGCAGGGAGACGCCGATCGGGGACGGCAGGCCGCCGGGGAGCCGGTCGACCGTGCCGAAGTCCAGGACCCCCAGGCGCCAGTCGTCCTCACCGGCCGGTCCGCCGGGCAGCAGGCGGAAGTTCCCCGGGTGGGGGTCGGCGTGCAGCAGGCCGGTGCGGGCCGGGCCCGAGAAGAGGAAGCGGGCCAGGAGCTGGCCGGCCCGGTCGCGCTGCTCCTGGGTGCCGTCCGCGATGATCTCGGACAGCGGGATGCCGTCGATCCACTCGGTCACCAGGACCTGCTCGCACTGGTGCACCACGGCCGGGACGACCACGTCGGGGTCGTCCGCGAACTCCTCCGCGTGCGCGGTCTGTGCCTGTGCCTCCAGGCCGTAGTCCAGTTCCTCGGAGACCCGGTCCCGTAGCTCCGTGATCAGCGGCTTGATGTCCATGCCCGGGATGAGCGGGCCCAGCAGCCGGGCAAAGCGGCTCAGTTGGCCGAGGTCGGAGAGGAGGGCCTCGCCGGCGCCCGGGTACTGCACCTTGACCGCGACCTCACGGCCGTCGTGCCACACCGCGCGGTGCACCTGGCCGATCGAGGCCGCGGCGGCCGGCTTGTCCTCGAACTCCTCGAACAGCTCGCGCCAGTCCGGGCCCAGCCGCTCCTCCAGGACCGCGTGCATGGTGCGGGTCGGCATCGGCGGGGCCGCGTCCTGCAGCCTGGTCAGGGCCGCGCGGTAGGGGCCGGCGATCTCCTCCGGCAGCGCCGACTCGAAGACGGACAGCGCCTGCCCGAACTTCATCGCGCCGCCCTTCAGCTCGCCGAGCACCTTGAAGAGCTGCTCGGCGGTGCGCTGTTGCAGCTCGCGGCCGACGATCTCCGCGGACTCGCCCACGATCCGCTTGCCCAGCCCCCAGGTCGCCCGGCCGGCGAAGCCGAGCGGGAGCGCGGCGAGCTTGGCGGTACGGGTGACCGCCTTCCGGGGAAGATCAGACATGCGCCCTCCAGGTCCCAGTCGGCCGTGCCGCGCCCGCTGTGCGTCGCCACCGCGTCGACGGCCGTTGCACCGCCATTGTCGCGCGCGGATCGGCCGGGGTTGAGGCGCGCTCCCGTTTACCTCTCTCCGCGGCCCCGCAGCCGCACTCAGGATGGGCCGGGACCGGCCGGGAGCGCCAGGTCAGACCGGGTAGGGACACCTCCCAGCGGGTGCCGGCGCCGGACGGCGACTCCCCGTCCAGGAAGGCGAGGGCGTGGGCCGCCGCCAGTCCCGCCACCGCGGTGGACAGGGTCAGGTCGCAGGCTCCGACGCGGCGGGCCCGGCCGGAACGCCACTGGGTGACAAGCCGGGGCCAGGCCGGGTCCCGGTCCGTGTTGTTCCGGTGCAGACAGCCGGCGCAGCCGGTCTCGCCGGGCAGCACGAGCGGGCCGACGACGCCGGTGCCCTCCACGACACCGGCGTACAGATGGGGTGTGCCGGCGGCCATGAGGGGCTCGGCGGTGAACGGGTCCGGGGCGTGCACGGCGACGTCGTCGCGGGGCGCGAAGATCACCAGGGAGAGGCCGGGGTCCTCGGCGCCGGAGCCGGGGGAGTGGGCGTGGCGGGGGGACCGGTCCGGTGCCGCACGGCGGACGGCGGCCCGCGCCGCCGCGTCCCGGCGGTCACCGAGGGAGTCGGCGGGCAGCCCGCCCGGCGCCACGTCCCACGGTTCCACGCGGCCCACGTCGCGTACGTCGACCTCGCCGACGCCGGCGCCCGACAGGACCGACGCCAGCAGGGCGCCCACCCGGCCCGCTCCCCGCACCCGGACCCGCAGCGCGCGCCGGGCCGCGAGCCGGGCCGGGGCGCCGCCCGGCTCGGGCGTGACCAGGGAGAGCGAGGCGAGGTCGGGGCGCAGCCGTTCGAGCACGTCCGTCTTCTCCCGCAGCGCGTCCGCGGCCGGTCCGCCGCCGCGCGCGTCGTCGACGAGGCCCGCGCGGGCCAGCCGCTGCACCAGCGCGTCGACACGGCGGGCCGGCACGTCCGCACGGGGGCCCTCCTCGCGCAGCAGCGGCAGCCCGCGGGTGCCGTCGAGCAGGTCGAGGAAGCTGCCGGTCGCCGTGTCCATCGGGCTCAGTGTCACGGCGTGCGCCGGGGTCATCCCGAACTGCACGGTGTTGCGATCGCGCCAGCCGCGCCGCAGCGCCGGCTTCACCACCGGATGCATGACTGCCCCCGTATCCGTGTATGTGTCGCGTGTGGGTACCGAGATCCGTCGGCGGAGCCCGTCGCGCTTCGCCGATGCCTGTCAGCATGCCCGTCCGGAGCGTCGGGCGTCGGGAGTTATCCACAGGCGGGGGCGGTTTGTCGTACCGGTAAGTGGGGGCGAAGGGGGGTAAATCGGGTAACCGGGTCGGTCGTACGAATCAAACACATGGTGGGGTATCGGCGGTCAACCGCCCGGGAGCCGGGACTTTGTCCTTGCCCACCGGGTAACGTCGGGGCGTGCCCGCCGACCCACTGCACCGCGCCGGTGAACCACAGCGCAGCACGACGAGCCAGCCGCCCGGCGGCTCGGGGACGAGCGCGATCGAGGTCCGCAGGAGTGCCCGGCGCCGCCGGACGGTCTCCGCGTACCGCGAGGGCGATCGCACCGTCGTCCTGATCCCCGCCCGGATGTCGAAGGCGGAGGAGCAGCGCTGGGTCACCGTCATGCTCGACAAACTCGCCGCCCAGGAGAGCAGGCGGGTGCTGGGGGACGTCGAGTTGACCGAACGCGCCGAGCGGCTGTCGGCCCAGTACTTCGACGGCCGGGCCCGGCCCGCCTCCGTGCGCTGGGTCACCAACCAGAACACCCGCTGGGGTTCGTGCACCCCGGCCGAGGGCAGCATCCGGCTCTCGCACCGGCTGCAGGGAATGCCGGAGTACGTCATCGACTACGTGCTCTGCCACGAGCTGGCGCACCTGCTGGTCCCCGGTCACGGCCCCGACTTCTGGCGGCTGCTGGAGGCCTACCCGCGCACCGAGCGGGCCCGTGGCTACCTCGAAGGGGTGGTCGCCGCCGCACGGCTGCCGCATGTGCCGGGCGCGCGGGACGAGCGGGACGACTGAGGGCCCCGATGTGAGCGGCCGGGTCCGGTTGTGTACCGGGTCTGTACCGACGGCCACCCTCCGGGGCCGGTGTCGGTCTTTGCCGTTAGCCTGGCGCGACGCACTCACATTCGGGATGGGGGACGGTCGTAACGCATGGCCAGGGAATTCCAACGCGGCCACAAGGCCAGGATCAGTGACCTCACGGCGGGCACGGATCTGTACGTAGGCGTGCAGATCTCCGCACCCGGACTGACCTTCGACATCAGCTGCTTCGGTCTGGACGCCGACGAGCGTCTCTCGGACGACCGGTACTTCGTCTTCTTCAACCAGCCGAAGTCCCCGGAGGAGTCCATCCAGCTGCTGGGCGCCCAGGCGGGTGACACGGAGTCGTTCCGGGTCACGCTCGACCGGATTCCCTCGCACATCCGCAAGCTGTCCTTCACGGCGACCCTCGACGGCGGCGGCCAGATGTCGCAGATCGCTCCCGGCTACCTGCGCATCGTGGCGGGCGGCGAGGAGGTCGCGCGGTACTCCTTCAACGGTGCCGAGTTCTCCACCGAGCGGGCCGTGATGCTCGGTGACTTCTACTTCAAGGACGGGTGGCGGTTCGCCGCCGTCGGCCAGGGTTTCGACGGCGGCCTGGAGGCGCTGCTGAAGAACTTCGGCGGTGAGGTGCTGGAGGAGGAGACGCCCGCAGCCCCGCAGCAGCCCCAGCAGTCCGGCGCGGCCCCCGGTTTCGCCCCGCCCGCCCAGGCCACGCCGCCGCCCGCGTTCGGCGCCCCGTCCGCACCGCAGCCCGCCCCGGCACCGCAGCCCGCACCGCAGGGCTTCGCCCCGCCGCCCGGCCACACCCCGCCCGCGCCGCCGGCCCCGGCCCCGGCGCCGGGCGTGCACGGTGCGCCGACGGTCATCGCGCCCATGACCCCGCCCACCGGCACCGTCCCGCCGCCGGCCGCCCCGACGGCCTCCACCGCCCCCGCCCCGGCCCCCACGCCCTACGGCCAGCCGCCCCAGCAGCCCTCCTACGGCGGGCCCGGCGCGCCGCTGCCCCCGGGCTACGGCCAGCAGCAGGCGCCCTACGGCGGTGGCCAGCCGGCCCCGCCCATGCCCCCGGGCTACGGCCAGGCCCCCGGACAGCAGACCGCCCCCTACGGAGTGCCGCAGGGCGCGCCCCAGGGCGGTGCCGGGGTGACGGCCGCGCTCCAGGCGTTCAAGGAGACGCCGACCGGCCAGCGCTGGACGCAGCAGAACAAGAAGCTGGTCCGCGTCGACCTCGGCATCGGCGGCCAGCCCGTGCTGGCCCGGCAGGGCAGCATGGTGCTCTACCAGGGCAAGGTCGACTTCAGCTACAAGGGCGCCGGCTTCATGGGCCGGGTCGTGGGCAACGCCACCGGCCAGGAGATGCAGCTGATGCGCTGCACCGGACAGGGCCAGGTGTTCCTCGCCGAGAACTCCACCCACCTGCACCCGGTGGAGCTGCAGGGCGACGCGATCTGCGTCTCCGCCGAGAACGTCCTCGCCTTCGACGAGAGCCTGCAGTACGAGGTCCGCCGCATCGAGGGCCACGGCATCCCGGGCGGCGCGCTGTTCACCATGCAGTTCCAGGGCACCGGCACGATCGTCGTCAAGACGCACGGCACGCCCGTGGTGCTGCCCGTCACACCGACCACCTTCGCGGACTGCAACGCCGTCGTCGCCTGGTCGGCCGCCTCCCAGGTGATCGTCTCCAGTCAGGTCCGCATGCGCCGCAACGCCTACCCGGGCGACACCGGCGAGAGCGTCAACCTCCAGTTCCGGGGCGCCCCCGGCAACTTCATCGTCGTCCAGCCGTACGAGGTCTAAGGGGAGCCCGTCATGAACCAGCCGCTAGCGGGCCACGCCCCCGCACCCGTCACCGCCCGCATGGAGAACCACGGCAGCCACATGCTGAAGGTCGCCCTGCAGACCGGGAACGACCTCCTGGCGCGCGTGGGCTCGATGGTCGCCTACGAGGGCTTCATCCAGTACGAGCCCAACCCGCCCGCCGTCCGGCAGATCGCCCGCGACTGGGTCACCGGCGAGGGCGCCCCGCTGATGAAGTGCACCGGCGACGGCCTGCTCTACCTCGCCGACTACGGCGCCGACGTCGTCGTGATCAACCTCAACGGCGACGGCATCTCCGTCAACGCCACCAACCTGCTCGCCTTCGACGCGCACCTGACCTGGGGCGTGGAGCGCGTGAAGGGGCTCGCGAAGTTCGCCGGGCAGGGCCTGTGGAACACGCGGATCTCCGGACAGGGCTGGGTGGCGCTGACCTCCCGGGGCAAGCCGATCGTCGTGGACTGCGGCGGCGGCGAGGACGAGACGTACGTCGACCCGGACGCGCTCGTCGCCTGGTCGCCGAACCTGAAGGTGAAGGGCAAGCGCAGCTTCAAGGCCCAGTCGCTGATCGGCCGGGGCAGCGGCGAGGCCTACCAGATGGCCTTCTCCGGCCAGGGCATCGTCGTCGTCCAGCCCAGCGAGGACAGCACCGACCGCCTCCGGATCCGGGGCTGAGGGGGAGCCAGAACACCATGCAGAGCCCGCTTTTCGCACACAACGACCTCCAGACCCAGGAGCGCTGGAGCCTGCAGAACAAGCAGATGCTCCGGATCACCCTGGAGGGCCACGACGACCTCCTCGCCCGCAAGGGCACCATGGTCGCCTACCAGGGCCTCGTCGAGTTCGACGCCGAGTACCGCAGCAACAGCCAGGCACGCGCGCGTGCGCACACCGGCGAGGGCCTGGACCTGATGCGCTGTCACGGCCAGGGCACGGTCTACCTCGCCAACCTCGCCCAGCACGTGCACATCATGGACGTCGAGCAGGACGGGCTGACCGTCGACAGCTCCTACGTCCTCGCCATGGACTCCTCGCTGCACCACGAGGTCATCGCCGTCGACAGCCTCTACGGCATCTCCGGCTCGGGGAAGTACCAGCTCAACATCACCGGGCGCGGCAAAGTCGCCCTGACGACCTCGGGTGCCCCGCTGCTGATGCAGGTCACGCCCGACCGGTACGTCAACTGCGACGCCGACGCGATCGTGGCCTGGTCCACCGGGCTGCGCGTGCAGATGCAGGCCCAGACGCACTCCTCCGGCGTGTGGCGGCGGCGCGGCACCACCGGTGAGGGCTGGGAGCTGAGCTTCATGGGCACCGGGTTCGCGCTCGTGCAGCCCAGCGAGCTGCTGCCGCCGCAGAACGCCGTGATCGGGCAGGGCCTGGCCGCCCAGTTCGGCATGGGCCAGCAGGGGGCGCGCGGCCAGAACCAGGGCAACGTCTGGAGCTGAGCCGGACCTGGGAAGGGGTGACCGCGTGGGCGGCCACCCCTTGCACCGTCACAGCCTGGCGCGCGTGGCCTCCAGCAGGCGCACGACGGACTCGTCGGCCACACCCGCCACCTCGTCGTAGGCGAACCAGCGCAGGTCGAGCGACTCGTCGCTGATCTCGTGCACCGCGCCGGGCGGGGCCAGGACCGCGTACTGGACGTCGAAGTGCCAGTGGCACGGCGCCGGGATCGGATGCCGGTCCAGCCGCACCGGGCCGCCGGGCAGCAGCGTCAGCCCGGCGATCCCGGACTCCTCCGTCGCCTCGCGCAGGGCCGCCGCCGCCAGCGTCGCGTCACCCGGCTCGCAGTGGCCGCCCATCTGCAGCCACATCCGCAGCTTCCGGTGCAGCGTGAGCAGCACCCGGCCGCGCTCCGGGTCGATCACCAGGGCGCTGGCCGTGACATGGCCCGCGTGACAGGCCTTCCACATCCCGTCCGGGTGGGCCGCCAGATGATCCAGGTAGGCCTGGCGCAGCTCTCCCTGGCCCTCGTACCCCTTCAGGACGAGGACCGCGTCGTCGTACAGGCTCACTCGGTGTCGTCGTCCTCGGTCTCGCCGTCGTCCTTCTTGCGCAGGTCCGGCGTGCCGTGGGCGCCGCCCGCCGCCTCGCCGAGCATCTTGTCCAGCTCGGAGAAGTCCATCTGCTCGCGGTGGACGAAGCCGTCCGGGTCGTCCAGGTCGGTCGCGGTCGGCAGCATGTCCGGGTGGGCCCACAGGCCGTCCCGTCCGTCGATCCCGCGCGCGTCCGTGAGCGAGGCCCACAGCCGGGAGGCGTCGCGCAGCCGGCGCGGGCGCAGCTCCAGACCGATCAGCGTGGCGAACGTCTGCTCCGCAGGCCCGCCGGTCGCGCGGCGGCGGCGCAGCGTCTCACGCAGGGCGTCGGCCGACCCCAGGCGCGGCTTCGCGGCGGCGTGCACCACCGCGTCCACCCAGCCCTCCACGAGCGCCAGAGCGGTCTCCAGACGGGCCAGGGCCGCCTTCTGCTCGGGCGTGTCCTCCGGCTGGAACATGCCCTGCTGGAGCGCGTCCTGCAACTGCTCCGGGTTCTGCGGGTCGAACTGGCCGACCACGTCCTCCAGCTTGGCGGTGTCGACCTTGATCCCGCGCGCGTAGCCGTCGACCGCGCCGAACAGGTGCGAGCGCAGCCACGGCACATGCGCGAACAGCCGCTGGTGGGCCGCCTCGCGCAGGGCCAGGTACAGCCGCACCTCCTCCTGCGGCACGCTCAGGTCCTTGCCGAACGCCTCCACGTTGACCGGGAGCAGCGCGGCCCGCCCGGCCGGGCCCAGCGGCAGGCCGATGTCGGTCGAACCGACGACCTCGCCCGCGAGCACGCCCACGGCCTGCCCGATCTGCGTGCCGAACATCGCGCCGCCCATCGAGCGCATCATGCCGATCAGCGGGCCCGCCATGGCCTGCATCTCCTCCGGCAGGACGTCACCCATGGCCGCGCCGACCCGCTCGGCGACCGGGTCGACCAGCTCCTGCCAGGCCGGCAGGGTCGCCTCGACCCACTCCGCGCGGGACCAGGCCACCGCCGAGGCGGAACCCGACGGCAGGGACGTCACGTCGTCCAGCCACAGGTCCGCCAGGCGCACGGCCTCCTCCACCGACCGGCGCTCGGCCGGGCCGACACTGGCGTCCTTCGTGCCGTCCGACGTGCCCTGGGCGACCGTCTGGCGGGCGATCTGCTTGGCCATGTCCCAGTTCACCGGCCCGCCCTCGTACGAGAGCATCTGGCCCAGCTGCTGGAACGCGGCGCCCAGGTCGGTGGGGTTCAGGGAACCGAACATGGCAGCGAGCGGGTTGTCGGCGCCGGGGCCGCCAAAGCCGCCGGCTCCGGGCAGGCCGCCGAAACCGAACGGATTGGCCGGTCCCTGCCCACCACCGCTCTGCTGGTCCTTCTTCTTGCCCTCGTCGCCGTCTTCCGGCTCCTCCGGCGGAAGGCCGAAACCGAATGGGGTGTCACTCACGGGATTCCTCGGCTGGTAAGGCCACCGGTCTCCTCCGGCGGCGCGGCTGCCCGACAACACCACCCAGCGTAGACACCCGGACCCGATCGGGCCTCGGTGCTTCGCCTGCGGAAGGCCTGCGGCAGGATGGATGCACCTGGTACGCACGCGTCACTCGCGCCCGTACTGAAGACAACCGCTGGAGACGCCCGGTGAGTTCCCCAGATCCGCAGGTTCGCGCAGCGCGAAACCCCTCAACCCACCCATCGCCCGACCACCGTCCCTCGACGACGGCGCTCCGCGCCGGCGAGACGACTGCCGCGCGCGGACCCGTCGTCGCGGTGACCGGCGCCGCCACCGGGGTCGGCGCCCTGCTCACCGAGCGGCTCGCCGCCTGTGCGGAGATCAAACAGGTCGTCGCCATCGACGAGCGGCGCGGCGAGTGCGCCGACGCCGAGTGGCACATCCTCGACGTGCGCGACCCCGCCATCGCGGACAAGCTGCGGGGCGCCGACGTGGTCGTCCACCTCGCGCTCGACCTGGACCTGGAGACCGATCCGGCGGCGCGCACCGCTTACAACGTCCGGGGGACCCAGACCGTACTGACCGCCGCCGCCGCGGCCGGGGTGCACCGCGTGGTGCTGTGCACCTCGGCGATGGTCTACGGCGCGCTGCCGGACAACGAGCTGCCCCTGTCGGAGGACGCCGAGCTGCGCGCGACCGCCGAGGCGACCGGGGTCGGGGACCTGCTGGAGATCGAGCGACTGGCGCGCCGCGCGCCGCGCGCGCACCCGGGGCTCAACGTCACCGTGGTCCGTCCGGCCGTCCTGGTCGGCGGCACCGACACCGCGCTGACCAGGTACTTCGAGTCGCCGCGGCTGCTCGTCGTCGCCGGCTCGCGGCCCGCGTGGCAGTTCTGCCATGTCGAGGACCTGTGCAGCGCCCTGGAGTACGCCGTCCTGGAGAAGGTCGACGGGGAGCTGGCCGTCGGCTGCGACGGCTGGCTGGAGCAGGAGGAGGTCGAGGAGCTGAGCGGGATCCGGCGCATGGAGCTGCCGTCGGCGGTCGCGCTCGGCGCGGCGGCCCGGCTGCACCGGATCGGACTCACCCCGTCCCCGGCGGGCGACCTCGCCTACACGATGTATCCCTGGGTGGTCAGCGGCAGCCGGCTGCACGACGCCGGGTGGCGGCCGAAGTGGACCAACGAGGAGGTGCTCGCCGAGCTGCTGGAGGAGGTGGCCGGGCGGCACACCGTGGCCGGGCGGCGGCTCGGGCGCAAGGACGCGACGGCGGCCGGCGCGGCGGGCGCGACGGTCGCTCTGCTGGGCGCGGCGGCGGTCGTACGGCGGGCCCGCAAGGCCCGGCGGCGCGTGTGAGCCACGGGCGCTGTACGAGCCTCCAAAGCGCCCCGCGCGCGTGCCGGGCGAAACTCGTATTCCCCGTTGCCGGACCCGTACGGCACGATGGACGCATGGCACACACGAACGACCACCCGGGTGAGCGGGCGGCTCAGGATCCCATCAAGCTGATCGGCATCCGCGAGACGCCGCTCTCCGTGGACGAGGTGTTCCGGGCCGTCGGGGACGACGCGGCCGGGGGCGTCGCGCTGTTCGTGGGCACCGTGCGCAACCACGACGGAGGCGCCGACGTGGACGCGCTCGGGTACTCGTGCCACCCCAGCGCCGAGGCCGAGATGCGGCGCATCGCCGAGAAGGTCGTCGCCGACTTCCCCGTGCGGGCGCTGGCCGCCGTGCACCGGGTGGGGGACCTGCGGGTGGGGGACCTCGCCGTCGTCGTCGCCGTGGCCTGCCCGCACCGCGGGGAGGCCTTCGAGGCCTGCCGCAAGCTGATCGACGACCTCAAGCACGAGGTGCCCATCTGGAAGCACCAGAAGTTCTCGGACGGCACGGAGGAGTGGGTCGGCGCCTGCTGACACCGGCCCCGCCGAGGCCGGCCGAAGCCCACCGCCCCCGGCCGCACCCTCGGCCGCCGTCCGGACCGCACCTCCCGTCCCTCCGGCCGCACCCTCGGCCGTCACCCCGACCGCACCTCCCGTTCCCCCCGGCCGCACCCTCGGTCGCCACCCGAGTCCCTCCGGTCACATTGGGCCAACCGTGCAGTCCGGTTGCGTAACCGCCCCCCTGGCGTGAGCGTTGTCGGTGCGGATGGTTAATCTGCTGATCAGTCAGTTGCGGACGCTCATGGCGTATGGGAGGTCGGCATGGGGGTGCTTGTCTGGCTGCTGATCCCGCTCATGGCCGCGATCGGTGGTGGGCTGTGGGGCAGTTGGGCCAATCGGACCCGCAAGGCCCGCAGTGATGGTCCTGAGCTGGATGGATACGCCCGGTTCCGCGAAGCCATGGAGAAGTCGCACCCGGGCGCGCGCGGCGCGTGACCGGGGTGCCCTGACGGTGCGCTGACAGAGGCGTCCCGTACTGTCGAGACATGCCACGCCGCACCGCGACGATGCTCGCCTCGACCCTGATGCTGATCGCGCTCCTGTGCGCGGGAGTCCTCATCCCCGTGCCGTACGCGGAGATGTCCCCCGGCCCGACCGTGAACACGCTCGGGGACCACGACGGCGAGCCGGTGCTGCAGATCTCCGGACACAAGACCTACCCGGCGGACGGCCATCTGAACATGACCACCGTCCGGGTCACCAGCGCCGCCTACCGGATGAACCTCGTCGAGGCCGTCTACGGCTGGCTCGCCCACGACAGCAAGATCGTCCCGCACGACACGCTCTACCCGGACGGCAAGACGGAGGAGCAGTCCACCCAGGAGAACGCCGAGGAGTTCAGCCAGTCCCAGGAGAGCGCCAAGGTCGCCGCCCTGAAGGAGCTGGGCGTCCCGGTGAAGTCCTGGGTGATCGTCTCCACCGTCGTCAAGGGCTCCCCGGCCGAGGGCAGGCTGCACGCCGGCGATGTGATCAAGGCCGTCGACGGTACGGCGGTCAAGCAGCCGTCCGACGTCGCCAAGCTGGTGACCAAGCACAAGCCCGGGCAGAAGGTCGTCTTCACCGTCGTCCCCGCCAAGGACCAGGAGGCCGCCGAGAAGGCCCACAAGACGGCCACCCGCACGCAGGACGTCACGATCACGACCGCGGCCTCCGACGACACCGGGGCCAAGCGGGCCATCGTCGGCATCTCCGCCGGGACCGACCACACCTTCCCGTTCACCATCGACATCAAGCTCGCCGACGTCGGCGGGCCCAGCGCCGGCCTGATGTTCGCCCTCGGCATCTACGACAAGCTCACCCCGGGCAACCTCACCGGCGGCAGGTTCGTCGCCGGCACCGGCACCATCGACGACAACGGCACGGTCGGCCCGATCGGCGGCATCGAGATGAAGACCGTCGGCGCGCGCAGCAAGGGCGCCCGGTACTTCCTGACGCCCGCCGACAACTGCGCGGCGGCCGCCAAGGACACCCCGAGCGGGCTCACCCTGGTCCGGGTCAAGACCATCGGCGACGCGCTCGACGCGCTGAAGGACATCCGCAGCGGGGACACGGCAGGCCTGCCCACGTGCACCACCAAGGGCTGAGCGGACCGTGACACGGCCGGGGGCGCTCCCTGATCACCAGGGGCGCCCCCGTCGCCGTACCGGAAGAGGACCTCAGTCCGCGAACGTGGCCGCCAGCGCCTCCGCCAGCCCCGGCACCAGGTCCGGGCCGGTCAGGACCTCCGTCGGGGAGTCCTTCTCGCGCAGCCGCAGCGCCGACTCGCGGCCGCCGTCGCGCAGCACCGCGACCGTCATCCGGACCTCCTGGCGCTCGGGGTGGTCGGCCACCCACTTGGCCAGCTTGGCCTCGCTCAGGCCCTGCGGGACCTGGGCCTCGGCGGACGGCGGCAGCATCAGGCGCTCCACCGAGAGCGCGCAGCCGACCACGGCGTCGGGCCAGGCGATGGTGCCGAGGAATTCGTCGAGCGGCTTGCCGGACGGGACCTCGTCCTGCTCGATCGGGGTGAGACCGGCGGTCTCGGACTCGTCCTCCAGGCCCAGCTGGGCCGCGAGCGAGGGTTCCTGAGCACGCAGCCGTGCGGTGTCTACGAGGGCGAAGAGGCGAGCGGGCTGGTCCCAGCCGAGGCCGGAGACGTACTCGTCGATTTCGAGCACGGCCCGGGTGAGCGGGCTCGCTGCCATGGGAGTGTTGGACATGGTCACAATCCTGCCTCGTTCCCGGCCGGAATCGGGAACCGAGTAAACCGTGAGTAAGTTGCATAAGTGTGGGCCCGCGATCACGGGGGGCCACGGCGGGCCCGCGAACCCGAGGGCCTGACGGATCGACAGCGAACTTCGAGGTGCGCACCTTGGCTTTCCAGATGCCGGACCGTGGCGGAGGCCCGACGGGGCCACGGATCAGAGCGGGCCGCCCGTCCCGGAGGGTCCGAGCCCTGCTCGTGACACTGGGCGTCCTTGCCGTCCTCGGCATGGCGTTCACGATGTTCGCGGGCTTCTGGACGGACTGGCTGTGGTACCGGTCGGTGCACTACTCGTCCGTGTTCACCACCACCCTGTCCACCAAGATCGGGCTGTTCTTCGTCTTCGGTCTGCTGATGGCGTCCGCGGTCGGCCTCAACATCTGGCTCGCGCACCGGCTGCGGCCCCCGCTCAGCGCCATGTCCATGGAGCAGCAGAGCCTCGACCGCTACCGCATGGCCATCGCGCCGTACAAGAAGTGGCTGCTGCTCGCGGTGACCGCCCTGGTCGGGCTGATCGCGGGCGCGTCGGCGTCCGGCCAGTGGCGGACCTGGCTGATGTGGGTGAACGGCGTGCCCTTCCACCAGAAGGACCCGCAGTTCCACCTGGACGTCTCCTTCTACGCCTTCGACCTGCCCTGGTACCGCTTCCTGCTGGGCTTCGGCTTCGCCGCCGCCATCCTGTGCCTGATCGCCGCCGCGCTCACCCACTACCTGTACGGCGGGCTGCGCGTCACCAGCCCGGGCGCGCGTGCCACGGCCGCCGCGACCGGGCACCTGTCGGTGCTGCTCGGCATCTTCGTCGCCCTCAAGGCCGTCGCCTACTGGCTCGACCGGTACGGCCTCGCGGTCAAGTCCAGCGACTTCAAGGCGACCGACAACTGGACCGGCCTGCGCTACGTCGACGCCAACGCCTACCTGCCGGCGAAGACGATCCTGTTCTGCATCGCCGTCATCTGCGCGCTGCTGTTCTTCGCCACGCTGTGGCGGCGCACCTGGCAGCTGCCGGTCATCGGCTTCGGCCTCATGGTGCTGTCCGCGATCCTGATCGGCGGCCTGTACCCGGCGATCGTGCAGAAGTTCCAGGTCCAGCCGAACGAGCAGGCGAAGGAGGCGCCGTACGTCCAGAAGAACCTGAAGGCGACCCGCGAGGCGTACGGCATCGACGACACCGAGGTCACCGAGTACGCGGGCAAGTCGACCACCACGGACAAGGCGAAGCTCCGCGACGACGCGAACGACGCGGCGAGCATCCGCATCCTGGACCCGAACATCGTCTCGCCGACGTTCCAGGTGCTCCAGCAGATGAAGAACTACTACGGCTTCCCGACCAACCTGGACGTCGACCGGTACCCCACCAAGGACGGCAAGGAGCAGGACACCGTCCTCGGCCTGCGCGAGCTGAACCTGGACGGCATCCCGAAGAACAACTGGATCAACGACCACTTCCGCTACACGCACGGCTACGGCGTGGTCGCCGCCAAGGGCACCGAGGCCAACCCCAACGGCGAGCCGGTCTTCACCGAGTACGACCTGCCGTCCCGCGGTGACCTCGGCACGTACCAGCAGCGGGTCTACTACGGCGAGAAGACCACCACCTACTCGATCGTCGGCGGTCCCCAGAAGGAGATCGACTACTCCGACAACAAGGGCGAGAAGACCACCAGCTACCGGGGCGGGAGCGGGGTCAACCTCGACAACCCGGTCAACCGGGCCGCGTACGCGGTGGCGTTCAACGAGCCGCAGATCCTCTACTCGGGCGCGATCGGCAAGGGTTCGCGGATCCTGTACAACCGCACGCCCAAGGAGCGCGTCGAGGCGGTCGCCCCCTGGCTGACCATCGACGGCGACGCCTACCCGGCCGTCGTCAAGGGCCGCATCCAGTGGATCGTGGACGCGTACACGACCACCAACGGCTATCCGTACTCCTCCCGTACGACCCTCGGGGACACGACGGCCGACTCGCTGACGGCGACGAACAACTCGCGCGCGGTGGTGGCCCAGCAGAACCAGGTCAACTACATCCGCAACTCGGTGAAGGCGACGGTCGACGCCTACACCGGCGACGTCAAGCTGTACGAGTGGGACACCAAGGACCCCGTGCTCAAGACCTGGATGAAGGCCTTCCCCGGCACTGTGGAGCCGCGCAGCGCGATCTCCGACGACCTGATGGACCACCTGCGCTACCCGCAGGACCTGTTCAAGGTGCAGCGCGAGCTGCTCACCCGCTACCACGTGACGGACGCCGAGACCTTCCTCACCGGCAGCGAGGTGTGGCAGGTGCCGGACGACCCGACCAACAAGTCGGGCAACGCGGTGCCGCCCTACTACCTGAGCATGAAGATGCCGGACCAGACGCGGCAGGCGTTCTCGCTGTCGACGACGTTCACGCCCAACGGGCGGTACAACCTGAGCGCGTTCATGTCGGTCGACGCCGAGGCCGGCACGCCCGACTACGGCCGGATCAGAATCCTGAAACTGCCGACCAGCACGACCGTCGACGGACCGAAACAGGTCCAGAGCCAGTTCAACTCCGAACAGGACATCGCCGCCGCGATCAAACTCCTCAAGGGCGGCGACTCGGAGGTCGAGTACGGCAACCTGCTGACCGTGCCCCTGGACGGCGGCCTGCTCTATGTCGAACCCGTCTACGTACGCGGTGGTGGTCTGAAGTACCCGTTGCTGCGCAAGGTGTTGGTCACCTACGAGGGCGAGACCGCGTTCGAGAACACGCTCGGCGAGGCGCTCGACAAGGTCTTCGGTACGAAGAGTTCGGCCACCGAGCCGCCGGGGACCGGCACCACCAACCCGCCGGGCACCGCCAACCCCACCGTCAGGCAGGCCCTGGAGGACGCCCAGAAGGCCTTCGACGCCGGGCAGAAGGCGCTGAAGGAAGGGCCGGACTGGGACGCGTACGCCAAGGCGCAGAAGGAGCTCCAGGACGCGCTGAAGCGGGCCGAGGAAGCCCAGTCCAAGGCCGGCGAGACCGGCGGGAAGGCCGGCGAGAGGACCGGCGGCAAGAACGGCGACAAGGCCGCGACCGGCGACAAGGCCGGTGACAGGACCGGCGGCAAGAACGGAAATTGATCAAGGTCCCCTCGCGCCGTGGTACGGTTGACCAGCAACGGCGCGGGGTGGAGCAGCTCGGTAGCTCGCTGGGCTCATAACCCAGAGGTCGCAGGTTCAAATCCTGTCCCCGCTACTGAAGTCGAAGGCCCGGATCCAACACGGATCCGGGCCTTCGTGGTGTGCGAGCGAACTCATGTGCGGAGGGGAGGGACGGCCGCGCCGCCGTGGGGAGTTGGGCGGGGTGTGTTTGACTTGTCTCCCTGTGGGCATGTCGACAAAACGCTGAAGTGACCTCACGGGCTGCGGTATACCGGGTGTACCCAGGTTGCAGGTGGTGCGACGATGGACGTTATGGGGGACAAGGCAACTCTGTTCGAGTCAGGGCGATTTGTGCAACCTGCCGGTACGGAGCCGGCCCGCGACGAGATGGCGGACATGGGGGAGGCCGCCGAGGAGACGCGCCTCGCGCTCGCCGCGCAGAGCGGTGACGTCGAGGCCGCGAGCGTCCTCGGAGCCATGCTGCTGCGCCGCGGCGACCTCGACGGAGCCGAACCCCACCTGCGCGCGGCCACCGCGGCCGGCGACCGGGCCGCCGCCAACAACCTGGGCGTCCTGCTGCACCAGCGCGGCTACCCGGAGGAGGCGGCCGGCTGGTGGCGGATCGCCGCCGTCGCCGGTTCCGCCGCCGCCGCGCACGCGCTGGGCCGCCACCACCGCGAGCGCGGGGACGAGCCCGCCGCCGAGTACTGGCTGCGCCAGTCCGCCGAGCAGGGCCATGTCCTCGGCGCCTACGCGCTCGCCGACCTGCTGGAGCACCGCGGCGACGTCGGCGCCGAGCACTGGATGCGGGCCGCCGCCGAACGCGGACACCGGGAGGCCGCCTACCGGCTGGCACGCGCGCTCGACCGCACGGCCGGACCGGGGGAGGAATCCGGCGCCGACAACGCTGTCGCGGAGGCCGAGCAGTGGTACCGGCAGGCCGCCGCGCGGGGCCACCGGAGGGCCGCGCTGCACCTGGGGGCGATCCTGGAGAAGCGGGGCGAGCTGAAGGAGGCCGGGCGCTGGTACCTGACCTCGGCCAAGGACGGCGAACCCCGGGCCGCCTGCGCGCTCGGCTTCCTGCTGCGTGACGCCGGCGACACCGAGAGCGCGGCCGTGTGGTGGCTGCGCGCCGCCCAGGAGGGCGACGGCAACGCCGCCAACGCGCTGGGCGCGCTGCACGCCGAGCGCGGTGAGACCCAGACCGCCGAGCGCTGGTACCGGGCCGCACTGAACGCCGGCGACGACAACGGCGCCTACAACCTCGGGCTGCTCTGCGCCGAGCAGGGCCGGACCGCCCAGGCCGAGCAGTGGTACCGGCGGGCCGCCTACGCCGGGCACCGGGAGGCCGCGAACGCGCTGGCCATCCTCCTGCTCCAGGGCGGCGACACCACCGGCGCCGAGCCGTGGTTCTCCAAGGCCGCCGAGGCCGGCAGCGTGGACGCCGCCTTCAACCTCGGCATCCTCTACGCCGGACGCGGCGAGGAGGAGATGGCGCTGCGCTGGTACGAGCGGGCGGCGGCCGCGGGCCACGCCGAGGCCGCGCTCCAGGTCGGGATCGCCCGGCTGCGCGAGGGCGACGAGCAGGAGGCGGAACGGCACCTGCGGTGTGCGGCGGGCGGCGGCAGCGCGGAGGGCGCATACCGGCTGGCCACCCTGCTCGACGCGCGCCGGCCGCCGGAGCCCGCGCACGAGCTGGGGGAGACCGTGCAGGAGAAGACCGAGTGCGAGGAGTGGTACGAGCGTGCCGCCTCGCAGGGGCACCGGCGCGCGCAGGTCCGGGTCGGCATGCTCGCGGCGGCCCGGGGTGACGTGGTGGAGGCGGCGCGCTGGTACCGGGCGGCGGCCGAGGCCGGCTCCCGCAACGGTGCCTTCAACCTGGGCCTGCTGCTCGCCCGGGAGGGCAGCGAGCCGGAGGCCGCGGTGTGGTGGGCCCGTGCGGCGGACGCCGGCCACGGACGGGCGGCCCTCCGGCTGGCCCTGGTCTACGCGCGTCGCGGCGAGCTGGCGGAGGGGCAGCGGTGGGCCGACCGGGCGGTGGCCCTGGGGCCGGCGGAGGTGGCGGAGCGGGCGGGGCGCCTGCGGGACGCGCTGCGGGAGGAACTGTCGGCGTGACCCGGACCACTCGCCGCTGAGCGATTTGCATCCGGGCGTCGGGGTCACGTAGTGTCGTGTTCACCGACGCGGGGTGGAGCAGCTCGGTAGCTCGCTGGGCTCATAACCCAGAGGTCGCAGGTTCAAATCCTGTCCCCGCTACTGAAGGCCGAGGGCCGGAATCCAGAGATGGGTTCCGGCCCTCGGTGTTTGTGTGTCCGCACCATCCGCGCGTCCGCGCCCGTCGTGCGTGCACGCGAAGAAGCCCCGGCATACGCCGGGGCTTCTTCGGAAGCGGATGTGCCGGGTGCGCCGCGTTACGCGCTCGCGCAGCTCGGGCACAGGCCCCGGTACGTCACCTCGACATCCGACACCGTGAAGCCGAAGCGCTCGGTGTCGGGGAGGTCGGCGAGGGGGTTGCCGGTCGGGTGCACGTCACGGATCGCGCCGCACCGGGCGCAGACCAGGTGGTGGTGCGGGCGGTGCGCGTTCGGGTCGTACCGCTTGGCCCGCTTGTCCGTCGTGACTTCCAGTACCTCGCCGAGCGTGACCAGCTCGCCCAGGGTGTTGTAGACGGTCGCCCGGGAGATCTCGGGCAGCTTCGCGACAGCACGCGCGTGGACCTCGTCGGCCGTGAGGTGGACGTGCTCGCCGTCCAGGACCTCGGCCACCACGCGCCGCTGCGCGGTCATCCGCCATCCGCGTCCACGCAGCCGTTCCAGAAGGTCGCTCATGGCCACCAGCCTAACAGGAGGGGGCACCAGGTCGGGAATAGGTGTGACTTTGGATTGGCATTTGACTTAGACAATGTCCAGGGTAGGATCGGGAACGGCTTTGGCCACAGGACAGGACTAGTCAGTGATGACGCAGGAGGCGCACGTGACGCAGGGACCGCTCACCACGGAGGCCGGTGCTCCGGTCGCCGACAACCAGAACAGCGAGACGGCCGGCGTCGGCGGACCGGTCCTGGTCCAGGACCAGCTGCTGCTGGAGAAGCTCGCCCACTTCAACCGCGAGCGCATCCCGGAGCGCGTGGTGCACGCCCGCGGCGCCGGCGCCTACGGCACCTTCACGGTGACCGCGGACGTCACGCCGTACACGCGCGCGGCCTTCCTCTCCGAGGTGGGCAAGCAGACCGAGGTCTTCCTGCGCTTCTCGACCGTGGCCGGCAACCTGGGTGCGGCGGACGCCGTCCGCGACCCGCGCGGCTTCGCGCTGAAGTTCTACACCGAGGAGGGCAACTACGACCTCGTCGGCAACAACACCCCGGTCTTCTTCATCCGGGACGCGATCAAGTTCCCGGACTTCATCCACACCCAGAAGCGCGACCCGTACACCGGCTCCACCGAGGCCGACAACGTGTGGGACTTCTGGTCGCTGTCCCCGGAGTCGACCCACCAGGTGACCTGGCTGTTCGGCGACCGAGGCATCCCGGCGTCGTACCGGCACATGGACGGCTTCGGCTCGCACACCTACCAGTGGAACAACGCGGCGGGCGAGGTCTTCTGGGTCAAGTACCACTTCAAGACCGACCAGGGGATCAAGAACCTCACCGCGGAGGAGGCCGAGGTCCTCGCGGGCAAGGACCCCGACTCGCACCAGCGCGACCTGCGCGAGGCGATCGAGCGCGGCGAGTTCCCGAGCTGGACCGTGGGCGTGCAGATCATGCCGGCGGCGGACGCGGCGACGTACCGCTTCAACCCGTTCGACCTGACCAAGGTGTGGCCGCACGCGGACTACCCGGTCGTCGAGATCGGCAGGCTGGAGCTGAACCGCAACCCGCGGAACATCTTTGCCGAGGTCGAGCAGTCGATCTTCTCCCCGGCGCACTTCGTGCCCGGCATCGGCCCGTCCCCCGACAAGATGCTCCAGGGCCGGCTCTTCGCCTACGGTGATGCGCACCGCTACCGCGTCGGCATCAACGCCGACCATCTGCCGGTGAACCGTCCGCACGCCACCGAGGCGCGCACCAACTCCCGCGACGGCTTCCTCTACGACGGCCGGCACGGCGGGGCGAAGAACTACGAGCCGAACAGCTTCGGCGGGCCGCAGCAGACCGGCCGCCCGCTGTGGCAGCCGTTCGACGGCTTCACCGGCGGTACCGGCAACCACCCGACGCCCGTGCACGCCGAGGACGACGACTTCGTGCAGGCGGGCAATCTCTACCGGCTGATGTCGGAGGCGGAGAAGGAGCGGCTGGTCGCCAATCTGGCCGGCTTCATCTCCAAGGTCTCGCGCGAGGACATCGTCGAGCGCGCCGTCGGCAACTTCCGCAACGCCGACGCCGACTTCGGCAAGCGGCTGGAGGCGGCGGTGCAGGCGCTGCGCGGCTGAGCCGGCCGCGTTCGCGGCTGGGCGGGCCGGACCCCACGGTGCTCGGGGTCCGGCCCGCTTCGCGCGTTCAGGGCACGGGGGCCGGTTCGCGGTCCGGGACCCAGCGGCGGATGATGTCGCGGACCGAGACGATCCCGGCCACCTCGCCCCGGTCGAGGACGACCAGGTGCCGGAAGCCGCCGTGGGCCATGGCCCGGGCCGCCTCCTCCAGGGTCCAGGTCGGGGCGGCGAAGACGACGTCGGTGGTGGTGTGGGCGTGGGTGCGCTCCGCGTCCGGGTTCTGGCCCAGTCCGACGGAGTTGAGGATGTCGCGTTCGGTGAGGATGCCGATGCCTCCGGCGTCCGGATCCAGGACCACGGCGGCGCCGACGCGGCGGGCGGACATCAGGGCGGCTGCCTGGCGGAGGGTGTGGGCGGGGCCGAGGGTGAGGATCACCGTGCTCATGGCGTCACGGACGAGCATGGATGGGCCACCTCCTGGGAATCCCTGGACAGTTCAGGGATTCACAAGTTCACATGTGGGGGTGGACTCAGAGTGCCAGGTAAAGGGGGAGTCAACAAGGGGGCGCGCGAAGCCACTTGAGGGCGTACCGGGAGTACTCCCCTTTCATCGACGCGGCTTGAGATACCCCAGCAGCTCGTCGTGGAGCAGCCCGTTGGAGGCCGCCGCGTCGCCACTGTGCGGGCCCGGGCGGCCGTCGAGACCGGTGAACGTGCCGCCCGCCTCCGTCACGATGATCGCGTTGGCGGCCATGTCCCACAGGGACAGCTCCGGCTCGGCGCAGATGTCCACGGAACCCTCGGCGACCATCATGTACGGCCAGAAGTCCCCGTACGCGCGCGTGCGCCACACCTGGCGGGTGAGGTCCAGGAAGCCGTCCAGGCGGCCCTGCTCCTCCCAGCCGGACAGCGAGGAGTACGCGAACGAGGCGTCCGCGAGCTTGCCGACCCGGGAGACGTGGATGCGGGTCGCGGAGGTGAGGTTGCGGCCGGTGAACGCGCCGTGGCCCTTCGCGGCCCACCAGCGGCGGCCGAGGGCGGGGGCGGAGACCACGCCGACCACGGGCTGGTAGCCGTCCTCGCCGGCCTCCATCAGCGAGATGAGCGTGGCCCACACCGGGACACCGCGCACGTAGTTCTTGGTGCCGTCGATCGGGTCGACGACCCAGCGGCGGGGGCCGCTGCCCTCGATGCCGTACTCCTCGCCGAGGACGGCGTCCCGGGGGCGGGCGCGCTGGAGCTGGCCGCGGATCAGTTCTTCCGCCGCCTTGTCCGCTTCGCTCACCGGCGTCATGTCCGGCTTCGTCTCCACCTTCAGGTCGAGGGCCTTGAAGCGGGCCGTGGTGGCGGCGTCGGCGGCGTCCGCGAGGACGTGGGCGAGGCGCAGGTCGTCGAGGTAGTCGGGCATGTAAGGAACCGTATCCGTCGTGGTCGGTACCGGGCTACAGGGGGCGTGGGCGGCGCGACCGCCCGCACCGGTCGTACGCCTGTGTACGACCGGTGCGAACCCTTGACAGTGCGTACAAGCACGTCAAATCTGGGCGCAGAGTCGCCGTGCCCCAGGGAGGCGAGGATGCCTGCTGCCCGGGAATCGCTGTTGGACGCCGCCTACCGGGCGCTCGCGCGCCGGCCCTGGTCCGCGGTGCGGATGGTCGACGTGGCCGTGCAGGCGGGGGTGTCCCGGCAGACCCTGTACAACGAGTTCGGCAGCAAGGACGGTCTGGCCAGGGCACTGGTGCGGCGGGAGGCCGACGGATACCTCGCCGGTGTCGAGCGGGCCCTCGCCGGCTCGGCCGGGGCGCGGGACCGGCTGACCGCCACCGCCGAGTGGACGGCCGCGGCGGCCCGGGAGAACGCGCTGGTGCGGGCCATGCTCACCGGCTGCTGGACCGAGTGGCTGCCGAGCCCGCCGCTCACCGCCGTACCCTCCACCACCGCGGTACCGGCGCAGCGCCGGGCGGACGGGCCGCTGCCGGCGCCCCGCGACTTCGTGCGGATCGTCCGGGACCGCGCGGCGACCGCGCTGGCCGGCCCCGGCGCGGACCCGGCCGACACCGCCGAACTGCTCCGCTCCTGCGAACTGGTCGTACGCCTCGCCCTGTCCTGTGTGGCGGCTCCGCCCGGCGAGGGAGGGATGGGGGAGCTGGTGCGGGCCGTGCTGCCGCGGCACCTGTCCTCGCCCTAGTGCGCCGACCCCGACAACTGGAGGCCGATCACCCCGACGATGACCAGGGTGATCGAGACGATCTTCAGGGTGGAGACCAGGTCGCCGAGGAAGACCATGCCGTAGATCGCGGTGCCCGCCGCGCCGATGCCGGTCCAGACGGCGTAGGCCGGACCGACGTCCAGCTTCTTCAGGGAGAGGGTGAGCAGACCGAAGCTGCCCAGGGCGAACGACGCGAAGGCGATCGTCGGCCACAGGCGGGTGAACCCGTGCGAGAGCTTCAGGCACACGGCGAAACCGGTCTCCAGAATCCCGGCCACTATGACCAGCAGCCACGCCATGTGCGTTCCTCCCGTTGGTCCGGATCTCCGGCTGGTGCGATTATGCACTTACCGGACTCACGCCACGGCAAACAACGCCAGGCTCAGTCGTCTTCGGGCAACGCCAGGCTCAGTCGCCTTCCGTGCGCTCCCTGGTGGCCAGCAGCCGGCGCAGCGAGTACAGCCGTGCCGGGTCCGCGTGCCCCTCCTCGACCCACGCGTCCAGCGCGCAGTCCGGCTCGTCGTGGCTGCACGCGCGCGGGCAGCCCTCCGTGCCCGGTTCGAGGTCCGGGAAGGCGTGGATCACCCGGGACGGGTCGACGTGGGCCAGGCCGAAGGAGCGGACCCCCGGGGTGTCGACGACCCAGCCGCCCGCACCGGTCAGCGGCAGGGCGAGAGCCGAGGTGGTGGTGTGCCGGCCGCGGCCCGTCACCGCGTTCACATGGCCCGTCATCCGCCGGCGCTCCTCGGGCACCAGCGCGTTCACCAGGGTCGTCTTGCCGACGCCGGAGTGGCCCACGAACGCGGTGATCTTGCCGTCGAGATGGGCGCGCACCCGGTCCGCCGCGCCCCCGCTCTCCAGCTCCTCGCGGCTGGTGACGACGTACGGGATGTCCAGGGCTCCGTACAGCTCCAGCAGCTTGTCCGGCGAGGCCAGGTCCGACTTGGTCATCACCAGCAGCGGCTCCAGGCCGCCGTCGAAGGCGGCGACCAGGCAGCGGTCGATCAGCCGGGGGCGGGGCTCGGGGTCGGCCAGGGCCGTGACGATCGCCAGCTGGTCCGCGTTCGCCACGACCACCCGCTCGTACGGATCGTCGTCGTCGGCCGTGCGCCGCAGCACCGACGTGCGCTCCTCGATGCGGACGATCCGCGCGAGGGTGTCCTTCGCGCCGGACAGGTCGCCGACCAGGGCCACCCGGTCGCCGACCACGGCCGCCTTGCGGCCCAGCTCGCGGGCCTTCATCGCCATCACGACCCGGTCCTCGACCAGGCAGGTCAGCCGCCCCCGGTCGACGGTGAGGACCATCCCCTCGGCCGCGTCCTCGTGCTTGGGCCGGATGTTCGTCCGCGGCCGGTTGCCCTTGCGGTTGGGACGGCTGCGGATGTCGTCCTCGTCGGTGTGCTTGCCGTAGCGGCGCATGGCGTACGTCCCTACTGCCCGAGCATCCCGGTCCACAGCTCGGGGAAGTCCGGCAGGGTCTTCGCCGTCGTCGCGACGTTCTCGATCTGCACGCCCGGCACGGCCAGGCCGATGATCGCACCGGCGGTCGCCATGCGGTGGTCCTCGTAGGTGTGGAAGGTCCCGCCGTGCAGCGGGCGCGGGCGGATGTGCAGGCCGTCGGCCGTCTCGGTGACGTCGCCGCCCAGCCCGTTGATCTCCTTGGTGAGCGCGGCCAGCCGGTCCGTCTCGTGCAGCCGCAGATGGGCCACGCCTCGCAGGGTGGAGGGGGAGTCGGCGAGCGCGGCGACCGCCGCGATGCCCGGGGTCAGCTCGCCCACGTCGCCCAGGTCCACGTCGATACCGTGGATCGCACCCGAACCGGTGAACTCCAGGCCGTAGTCGGTGAGTTCACAGGAACCGCCCATCTCGGTGAAGATCTCCCGCAGCCGGTCGCCCGGCTGGGTGGTGCGGGCCGGCCAGTCCGGGATCAGCACCTTGCCGCCGGTGACCAGGGCCGCCGCCAGGAACGGCTGCGCGTTGGACAGGTCCGGCTCGATCGTCAGGTCCCGGCCGAGCAGCGCGCCCGGGGTCACCCGCCACACGTTCGGCTCGCCGCCCGACTCCGGGGTGTCCACCTGGGCGCCGACCGCGCGCAGCATGTCCACCGTCATCCGGATGTGCGGCATCGAGGGCAGGCTGGCGCCGGTGTGGCGGACCTCGACGCCCTGGTTGAAGCGGGGGCCGGACAGCAGCAGCGCGGACACGAACTGGGAGGACGAGGAGGCGTCGACCGACACCGGGCCGCCGTCCAGGGCGCCGCCGCCGTGCACGGTCAGGGGCAGGGCGCCCCGGCCGTCGTCGTCGATCCGGGCACCGAGCGCCCGCAGCGCGTCGATGACGCCGTTCAGGGGACGCTCGTACGACCGCGGGTCCCCGTCGAACCGGATGGGCCCGTCGGCCAGCGCGGCCACCGGCGGCAGGAACCGCATCACCGTGCCCGCGTTGCCGACGTCGACCGTGGCCGGGCCGCGCAGCCCCGTCGGCAGCACCCGCCAGGCCTCGCCGGTGCCGTCGGGGCCCACCCCCTCCTCGATCTCGACGCCCATGGCCCTGAGGGCCCCGGCCATCAGCAGGGTGTCCCGGGACCGCAGCGGGCGGCGCAGCCAGCCGGGCTCCGAGGCCAGGGCGGCCAGGACCAGGGCGCGGTTGGTGACCGACTTGGACCCCGGCACGTGGACCGTCGCGTCGACGGCTCCGCTCGCGTGCGGGGCGGGCCAGAGGGCGGGAGAGGCGGTGTTCGGGGCCATGAGGCCACTTTATAAGGAGGGCCCGGTGTCAACCTTCCAGCAGCCAGCGGCCCCCGCCGATCAGCGAGCACAGCGACACCGCGTGGAACAGGAACAGCCACAGGCCCGCCGGTACGTGCGTCAGCCGCGACAGCTGGTCCGCGTCCGAGTCGCCCGCGCCTCCCCGCGACCGCTTGGCCTGCAGCTCGAACGGCGGCCGTACCCCGCCGAACAGCAGGAACCACACCACCGCGTACGCGAACGCCGCCTGCACCTGCGGACCCGCCAGCCAGGACACCAGCAGGAAGGCCCCGCCGGCGAGGACCACGGTCAGCACGCCGTACGCGTTGCGGATCATCACCAGCATCGCCGCCAGCAGGGCGGTGGCCGCCCACAGCAGGAGGGTGATCCGCCCGGCGGCCAGCAGCGCGGCCCCGCCGAGGCCCAGCAGGGAGGGCGCGGTGTATCCCGCGGCGGCCGTGAGGATCATGCCCAGCCCGTACGGCTTGCCCCGGCTCACGGTCAGCCCGCTGGTGTCGGAGTGCAGCCGGATACCGGCGAGCTGCCGGCCGGTGAGCAGGGCGATCAGACCGTGGCCGCCCTCGTGCGCGATGGTGACCGCGTTGCGGGATATCCGCCACACCGGGTGGGGGACCACCACGGCGAGCGCCGCCCCCAGGGTGGCCAGCACCACCCACAGACCGGGATCGGGCTGGGTCCCGGTGAGCCGGTCCCAGAGGTCGGGCAGCGCGGTGGCGGCGAGGCTGTCCATGGGGGCTGCTGGCTCCCTTTCGGTGTGCGGAATCTGGCAGTGTGGCACGTATGTGCGGACGGTATGCATCGAGTCGTAGGCCCGAGGATCTCGCAGGAGTCTTCGAGGTCGAGAAGTGGGAGCCCGAGGAGACCCTGGAGCCCGACTACAACGTCGCGCCCACCAAGGAGGTCTACGCCGTCCTCGACCGCCCCCTGAAAGACGCGGACTCCCCGCGTCCGGTTCGCCAGCTGCGCCGGCTCAGGTGGGGCCTGGTCCCGTCCTGGGCCAAGACCCCCGAGGGCGGCGCCCGGATGATCAACGCCCGCGCGGAGACCGTGCACGAGAAACCCGCCTTCCGGCGCGCCTTCGCCGCCCGCCGCTGCATCCTGCCCGCCGACGGCTACTACGAGTGGGTCACCGGCAGGCAGGAGCGCGAGCTGGAGGTGGAGGGGAAGAAGAAGCGGCCCCGCAAGCAGCCGTACTTCGTGCTGCCCGCCGACGGCTCGGTGTTCGCGATGGCCGGACTGTACGAGTTCTGGCGCGACCGGACCCTGCCCGACGACCACCCCCGGGCCTGGTGGGTGACCTGCTCGGTGATCACCACCGAGGCGGAGCGGACCCCGCTGGCCGCCGCCCCCGCCGAGGGCCCGCACTCCCTCGCCGAGATCCACCCCCGGATGCCGCTGATGCTCACCCCGGACCGCTGGGACGCCTGGCTCGACCCCTCCCGCACCGACCCCGACGACCTGCGCGAACTGCTCGCCCCGCCCCCGGCCGGCCTGATGCGCGCCTACCCGGTCCCCACGGCCGTCAGCAACGTCCGCAACAACGGTCCGGAGCTGCTGAAGGAGCTCGAAGCGCCGGAAGAGGGCACACTCTTCTAGCGTGATCGAGATTGTCGAGACCGACGCCGGGACCGCCCGCATCACCTGGCACAAAGCGAAGCAGGCACGGCTCGTGCTGGCCGTGGGCCACGGGGCGGGCGGTGGCATCGAGGCACGGGACCTGCAGGCGCTCGCCCGGGTGCTCCCGGAGCACGGCGTGACCGTGGCCCTCGTGGAACAGCCCTGGCGCGTCGCCGGGAAGAAGGTCGCCCCCGCGCCGAAGACCCTGGACACCGGCTGGCGCGGCGTCTGGCCCGCGCTGTCCGGGATGGAGCTGCCGGTGATCTCCGGCGGCCGCAGCGCCGGGGCCCGGGTCGCCTGCCGTACGGCGGCCGAGCTGGGCGCGCACGCCGTGCTCGCGCTCGGCTTCCCGCTGCACCCGCCGGGCAGGCCCGAGAAGTCCCGCGCCGGGGAACTGCTGGCCGCCGGGGTGCCGACGCTGGTCGTCCAGGGCGGCAACGACCCCTTCGGCAAGCCGGAGGAGTTCCCCGACGGTGACTTCGGGCTGATCGAGGTGCCGTACGGGGATCACGGGTTCGCGGTGCCCAAGCGGGCGGAGATCACCGGGGAGCGGGCCCTGGAGATCATTACCGACGGTGTCGTGGAGTGGATCGCGTCACTCGGGTGACCCCCGGGAATGCCGCGCGGCGCACCTCTGTTGAGGCGGACAGAAGTGCTGAGGCCTCGGCACCGACGTCGTAGGAGAGGAAGTCCGCCGCATGGGTTCGACCATCTGCCCTCCCGCCACCCGCCACCACCCCGTGGACGGGCTGTGCCCGGCAGAGTTCGATTCGAGCCGTACGCGGAGCGCCGACCTGGACTGGACGGTGCTGCACGCGGCCAAGACCGCTCCTGCTCGAGCGGCGGCGGGTACGGGTCGTGTTCTATCCTCCGAATCGAGTGGGATCGGTTTCGGTCCCGCCCGGGATCTTGAGGAGGTGGGTCCGGTCACCGGTACCGACGCAGGGACCGACAACGGCCAGGCGGAGCTGCCCGAGGGCCAGGGCGCCGGCGCGGACGCGTCCGACGAGACGACCACGGAGCGCAGCGCGCGCTTCGAGCGGGACGCGCTCGAGTTCCTCGACCAGATGTACTCGGCGGCGCTGCGCATGACGCGCAACCCCGCCGACGCCGAGGACCTGGTGCAGGAGACGTACGCCAAGGCGTACGCGTCCTTCCACCAGTTCCGCGAGGGCACCAACCTCAAGGCGTGGCTGTACCGCATCCTCACCAACACCTTCATCAACTCCTACCGCAAGAAGCAGCGCGAGCCCCAGCGCTCCGCCGCGGAGGAGATCGAGGACTGGCAGCTCGCCCGCGCCGAGTCGCACATGTCGACCGGTCTGCGCTCCGCCGAGTCGCAGGCGCTCGACCACCTGCCCGACTCGGACGTGAAGGAAGCCCTGCAGGCGATCCCCGAGGAGTTCCGCATCGCCGTCTACCTCGCGGACGTAGAGGGCTTTGCCTACAAGGAGATCGCGGACATCATGGGGACACCCATCGGGACGGTGATGTCCCGGCTGCACCGGGGCCGCCGTCAACTGCGCGGCATGCTGGAGGACTACGCCCGTGAGCGCGGACTGGTCCCGGCCGGCGCCGGAGAGTCGAACGAAGCGAAAGGCTCGGGCTCATGAGCTGCGGAGAGCCGCACGAGACGGACTGCAGTGAGGTCCTCGACCATCTGTACGAGTTCCTCGACAGCGAGATGCCGGACGTCGACCGCGACAAGTTCCAGCACCACTTCGAGGAATGCTCGCCGTGCCTGGAGAAGTACGGCCTGGAGCAGGCCGTGAAGAAGCTGGTGAAGCGGTGCTGCGGTCATGACGACGTGCCCGCTGACCTGCGGGCCAAGGTCATGGGGCGGATCGACCTGATCCGCTCCGGGCAGACCGTCCCCGAGCACGACGTGACCAGGGCCCCGGCGGCACCGCAGGAGTCCTGACCCGCCTCCCGACCTGCCCGGGACACGGACGGGACGCATCACCCGAACGTGCTAATCCTCAGGTCATAGGCCCCGCACCCGCCGATCCCCGTCCTACGCTCCGAGCCTGGACGGGCACGGCCAGGGAGGTCGGGGAGGGACGCGATGGACGCGGTACCGGCGGGCGCACGCGGCTATGTGACCGGCGTCGCCCTGCTGTCCGTCCTCTGCCTCCTGCCCCTGCCGGCGACGCACACCCCCTGGGGGGCGTCGGCCCTGCTCGCCGCGGTCTACGCGGCCTGCGAGCACGTCGTGCGGCGCCGCTTCGGCGGCCCGTTCTACCCGGTCCTGCTCGCCGGCGCGTTCCTGCTGCCCCCACCGGCCGCCGCGCTCGTCGCGGTGCCCGCCGCCCTGCTCTCGCCGGTCGAGCACCGGCCCGCGCTGCCGCGGCGCGTCTGGCGGGCCGCGCAGCCCGCGCTCGCCGTGTGGGCCGCCGCCCGCGTGCACGAGGGGCTCGGCGGCCGGGACACGCTCGCCGGCTCCGACTTCCCGTGCACCCTGCTGCCCGCCGGTGCGGCCGTGCTCGCCTTCTGCCTGGTGCTCACCGCGCTCGACGGCGGGCTGCGCGCGGCGGCCGGGCTGGTGCCGCCGCGGCGGGCCTGGCGCGGGCTGCTGGCCCGCCACCTCGCTCCCGTCGCCGTCCACGGACTCGCCGGCCTGATGATGGCCGTGCTGTGGCGCAGCCCGTACGGCCCGGTCGCCGCGCTCCTCGTGCTGCTGCCGATGTGCGTCTCCTGGTGGGTGTTCGCCCAGTACCACCGCGAACGCGCCGCCCACCAGGCCACCATCCGCGCCCTCGTGCAGGCCGTCGACATCAAGGACGGCTACACCCGCGGGCACAGCGAACGCGTCGGACAGGCCTCCGTGCTGATCGCCCGCGAACTCGGTATGGACGACGACCGCGTGGAGGTGCTCCGCTTCGCCGGCATCCTGCACGACGTCGGGAAACTCGGCGTGCCCACCCGGCTGCTGCGCAAGAACGGCCCGCTCACCCCCGAGGAGCGGCGGATCATCGAGCTGCACCCGGAGTACGGCCACGAGATGGTCCGCGGCATCTCCTTCCTCGGCGAGGCCCGCGCGGCCATCCTCCACCACCACGAGCGGCTCGACGGCAGCGGCTACCCGTACGGCCTGAGCGGCGACCGGATCCCCGAGTGCGCGCGGATCGTCGCCGTCGCGGACGCCTTCGACGCCATGACCTCCACCCGCTGCTACAGCCGGGCCCGCCCGGTCGAGGCCGCCGTCGCCGAGCTGGAGCGCTGCGCCGGCGCGCACTTCGACCCCCGCATCGTCGGCGCCCTGGCCCGCGCCCTGCGCCGCTCCGGCTGGCACCCGGCGGTCACCGCCGACGAACCGGCCCACGACAGCCCGCCCGCGGAGCGCACCGCCGGCACCGGAGCGTCCCGGTGAGGCCCGCCTGGGGGGACGGCCGCCGGCACCGGGTCGTCCCGGTGACGGTGCTGCGGCTCATCCACGGCGCCGCCGCCCTCGTCGCGGCCGGCTCCCTCGCCGCCACCCTGTGGACCGGCCTGCACGACCGGGGCGTCGCGCTCGCCTTCGGCGTGCTCATCACCGTGGGCGAGCTGACCCGGTGGAGCCACACCCAGGGGCGCCGGCAGGCCGCACCCCTCGGCGCCGCCTGCTCCCTCGCGTACGCCCTGCTGGGCGCCGACGCCGGACGGCCCAGCCAGCACGGCGCCGCCCAGGTCGTCACCGTCGTCCTCGTCGCCACCGTGCTCGGTGCCGTCCCGCACATCTGGTCCGGCGGCAGCCCCACAGCCGACCACCTGGCCCGCCGCCTCCTCACCGTCGGCTTCGCCGCCGTCTGCTTCCAACCCCTCTACAACCGGGGCGTCTTCACCCCCTGGAGCGGCCCCGCCTACGCCCTGCTGCTGCTCACCCTGCTCGCCCTCACCTCCCTGTGCGGCGCCGTGCTGGCCGCCGCGCTCGCCCGCTGCCGCACCCGCTGGCCGTTCGTCCCGCTGCTCCGCGAGGAGCTGCGCGGGCTGCTCGGCATCGGCTCCGCCGTCTGCGCGACCGGCGCGGTGATGGCGCTCGCGGTCGCCGTCGTCGGCCTGTGGGCGCTGCCCGTGTTCTGCCTGCCCATGCTGCTCGTCCAGCTGTCCCTGCGCCGGTACGCGGCCGTCCGCGCCACCTACCGGCAGACCATCGCCTCCCTCGCCCGCGCCACCGAGATCGCCGGCTGCACCCCCGCCGGGCACGCCCACCGCGTCGCCGCGCTCAGCCAGGCCGTCGGCCGGGACCTCGGTCTGACCGGCCCCGAACTGACCGTCCTGGAGTACGCGGCGCTGATGCACGACATCGGCCAGCTCAGCCTGGTCGACCCGGTGCCGGGCGGCGCCACCGCCGCCCTGCCCGCCGTGGAGCAGCGGCGGATCGCCCTGCTCGGCGGGGCCGTCGTCCGGCAGACCGGCGTCGACCCGGCCGTCGCCGTGGTCGTGGAGCGGCAGGCCGACCCCTACCCCGAGCAGCCGCTCGCCGCCCGCATCGTCCGGGCCGTGAACGCCTACGAGGAGAGGACCCGGGGCGCCGGCCCCGACGGTCCGCTGCGCGCGCTGGAGGAGCTGCGGCTCTCCGCCGCCGGGACCTACGCCCCCGAGGTCGTGGAGTCGCTCGCCCGGGTGCTGGCACGGTCCCCCGGCACCCGCGAGCCCGCGCCGGTGAGACGAACAGGACTGTCTGACCCCCTGCCCGGCTGGGTAACCCATGGGTAATGAGCGCCTTTCCCGCCGTACGTGGTTGGATGCGAGGGAGAGGTGTCCGGGGGCACAAGCCAGCCCACAGCGGGAAATGGAACTGGCAGGCGGGAATCGTGAGGATCTTCGGCAAGGGACGGCACCGGCCCTCCGCCTCCTGGCGGCAGGCCACCGACCGGGCGTTCACACTCATCGGCGACGGCCGGTACGAGGACGCGGGCGAGCTGCTCACACGCGCCGCCGACCTGGAACCCTGGCTGTCGGAGTCCTGGTTCAACCTGGCGCTGCTGCACAAGTTCCGGCACGACTGGGAGCAGGCCCGCGCGGCCGGACTGCGCGCGGTCGCCCTGCTCGACCGGGAGACCGGGGCGCCCGACTGGTGGAACGTCGGCATCGCCGCGACCGCCCTGCAGGACTGGCCGCTGGCCCGCCGCGCCTGGCAGGCGTACGGGCTGAAGGTGCCCGGGGGCTCCGCCGCCGCCGCGGAGCCGGTCGGCATGGAGCTGGGCAGCGCGGCCGTACGGCTCTCCCCGGAGGGCGAGGCCGAGGTCGTCTGGGGCCGCAGGCTGGATCCGGCCCGGCTGGAGGTGCTGTCCATCCCGCTTCCCTCGTCCGGGCGGCGCTGGGGCGAGGTCGTGCTGCACGACGGCGTCCCGCACGGCGAGCGCACCACGTCCACCGGGCACTCCTACCCGGTCTTCGACGAGATCGAGCTGTGGGCGCCGTCGCCCGTCCCCACCTGGGTGGTCCTGCTGGAGGCGGCCACCGAGGCGGACCGGGACGCGCTGGAGCAGCTCGCCGCGGACGCGGGGTTCGCCGCGGAGGACTGGTCGTCCTCGGTGCGGCTGCTGTGCCGGATGTGCAGCGAGTCCCGGATGCCGTCCGACGAGGGCGAGGGCGTGCACCTCGACCCGCACGACCACAGCGAGCCGGGCCATCCCGGGCCGCTGGGGCACCGGACGGACGGGCAGCTGTGGGTGCCGGAGCGGGAGTGCGGGGTGGCCGCGCCGGCCTCGCTGGTCCGGGGGCTGCTCGACGGGTGGGTCGCGGACAGCCCGGACTCGCGTGACTGGCGGGATCTGGAAGAGGTCTGCTGACCGGTCGCCGTACCCTGTATCAGCATCACTCCCTGTTTTTCCGAGGAAGGCGTACGTCGGTCATGGCGCAGCAGGACACCGATCAGCAGCACGCGGGCGTGCTCCCCGTCGACGACGAGGGCTACGTCGTCGACACGGAGGACTGCGAGGAGCGCGAGAGGGCCTGGCGTGAGCGGGGCACCTCGCGGCCGATCACGGTCGTCGGCAACCCGGTGCTGCACAAGGAGTGCAGGGACGTCACCGACTTCGGCGAGGAGCTGCAGCAGCTGGTCGCCGACATGTTCGCCAGCCAGCGCACCGCCGAGGGCGTGGGCCTGGCCGCCAACCAGATCGGTGTCGACCTGAAGGTCTTCGTCTACGACTGCCCGGACGACGAGGGCGTCCGGCACGTCGGCGTGGTGTGCAACCCGAAGCTGGTGGACCTGCCCGCCGAGCGGCGCCGGCTGGACGACAGCAACGAGGGCTGCCTGTCCGTCCCCACGGCGTACGCGCCGCTCGCGCGCCCCGACTACGCCGAGGTGACCGGCCAGGACGAGCAGGGCAACCCGATCAAGGTCCGCGGCACCGGATACTTCGCGCGTTGTTTGCAGCACGAGACCGACCACCTCTACGGCTACCTGTACATCGACCGGCTGTCCAAGCGGGACCGCAAGGACGCGCTGCGGCAGATGGCCGAGAACGAGCCACGCTACCCCGTGGTCGCCAACGACTGAGCAGCACCGCGTACGCGGGGCGCCCCGGCCGGGATCTTTCCTGGCCGGGGCGCTTTCGTGATGCCGCTGCCCGTTCGTGCGTGCGTCGTACAGGCGATCCCTTCCGGGCTCCTGGTGATCCCTAATCAGTCACCCAAGGGGGGATTCTCGGCACCTTGGGGTAGTGAGTGAGGCAAATCCGTTCCCACGACGGTCAGTTGTGGTGCTGAATGGAAGTGCGGGGATACGCAACGGCGCACGCCCGGCACAACAGGAGGGGTGTGCGCTCCTGGCGGCTGAGAGGGGTTTGTTCGTGCAAGCTTTCCCACGCAGCACCACAGCGGCAGCGACGGCGGTCGTAGTCCCACCCTCACTGGCACTCCCGGTGATCGAGTCCGTCTTTCCCCGGCAGCTGCATCCGTATTGGCCGCAACTCCAGGAGAAGACACGGCTCTGGCTCCTGGATAAACGGCTCATGCCGGCGGACAAGGTGCAGGAATATGCCGACGGACTGTGCTACACCGACCTCATGGCGGGCTACTACACCTCGGCTTCCGAGGAGGTCCTGCAGGCCATAGCCGACTACAGCGCCTGGTTCTTCGTCTGGGACGACCGCCACGACCGCGACATCGTGCACGGCCGGGCGGCCGACTGGCGGCGGCTGCGGAACCGGCTGCACACGGCTCTCGACGCACCCAGGCACCACGTGCACCACCCCGACCCGGTCGTGGCCGCCTTCGCGGACAGCGTGCTGCGGCTGTACGGCTTCCTGCCGCCCACCTGGAACCAGCGGTTCGCCCGGCACTTCCACGCGGTGATCGAGGCCTACGACCGTGAATTCCGCAACCGCACCGAGGGGCGCATACCCGCGGTCGAGGAGTACCTCGCGCTGCGCCGGCTCACCTTCGCGCACTGGATATGGACGGACCTGCTGGAAATCAGTGCCGGCTGCGAACTCCCGGAGCGGGTGAGGAAAAACCCGGCCTACCGCCGGGCGGCGCTGCTCAGCCAGGAATTCGCCGCCTGGTACAACGACCTCTGCTCGCTGCCGAAGGAAATCGCGGGCGACGAGGTGCACAATCTCGGAATCAGCCTCATCACCCATGCGGGGCTGACCCTCGAAGAAGCGGTGGACGAAGTCAGGCGACGTGTCGAGGAATGCATCAGTGAATTCCTCGAAGCCGAACAGAGAGCCCTGGTGTTCGCCCGCGAACTCGACGACGGAACGGTCGGCGGCAAGGAACTGAGTGCCGCCGTCGAATCCTGCGTCGGAAGTATGCGCAACTGGTTCAGCTCCGTCTACTGGTTCCACCACGAGTCCGGTCGGTACATGGTCGACAGCTGGGACGACCGGTCCACGCCCCCGTACGTCACGAACGAAGCGGCAGGTGAGAAATGACCGTCGAGTCGGTGAAGCCCGAGACCCCCGAGACCCCCGGAACCCCGGGGACGCCCGCACTGAGCGAACCGCCCCTGGCCCAGGGCGCCGTACCGGTCCTCGGCCACGGCCTGAAACTGGTCCGCGACCCGCTGGCCTTCATGTCCGGGCTGCGCGAGCACGGAGACGTCGTACGCCTGAAACTCGGCCCCAAGACGGTGTACGCCGTGACGACGCCGGCGCTCACCGGAGCCCTGGCCCTGAGCCCCGACTTCAAGATCGACGGCCCGCTGTGGGAGTCCCTCGAAGGCCTGCTCGGCAAGGAGGGAGTGGCCACCGCCAACGGCCCCCGGCACCGGCGGCAGCGGCGCACCATCCAGCCCGCGTTCCGGCTCGACGCGATACCGGCCTACGGGCCGGTCATGGAGGAGGAGGCGCACGCGCTGACCGACCGCTGGAAACCCGGCGGGACCATCGACTGCACCTCCGAGTCCTTCCGCGTCGCCGTCCGTATCGCCGCCCGCTGCCTGCTGCGCGGCGAGTACATGGACGAGCGCGCGGAACGGCTCAGCACCGATCTCGCCACCGTCTTCCGCGGCATGTACCGGCGGATGGTCGTCCCGCTCGGGCCGCTCTACCGGCTGCCGTTTCCCGCCAACCGCGAATTCAACCGGGCACTGGCCGATTTGCATCTGCTGGTGGACGAGATCGTCGCCGAGCGGAGGGCATCTGGTCAAAAGCCGGACGATTTGCTGACGGCATTGCTGGAGGCGAAGGACGACAATGGCGATCCCATCGGGGAACAGGAGATCCACGACCAGGTCGTCGCGATACTCACCCCCGGCAGCGAAACAGTCGCGTCCACGATCATGTGGCTGTTGCAGGTCCTCGCCGAACACCCGGAACACGCCGAGAAGGTACGGACCGAGGTCGAATCCGTGACCGGTGGCCGACCCGTCGGATTCGCACACGTCCGCTCACTCACGCACACCAACAATGTGGTCGTCGAGGCCATGCGGCTCAGGCCCGCGGTATGGATATTGACGCGCCGCGCGGTGACCGACACCGCACTCGGCGGGTACCGCATTCCGGCCGGGGCGGACATCGTCTACAGCCCCTACGCGATCCAGCGCGACGCCCGCTCCTACGCCCGCCACCTCGACTTCGACCCCGACCGCTGGCGGCCCGAACGGGCCAAGGAGGTACCGAAGTACGCCATGAACCCGTTCAGCGTGGGCAACCGCAAGTGCCCCAGCGACCACTTCTCCATGACCCAGCTGAGCCTGATCACCGCGGCGGTCTCGGCGAAGTACCGCTTCGAGCAGGTCGGAGGGTCCGACGACACCACCCGCGTGGGCATCACGCTCCGCCCGCAGAACCTGCTGCTGCGGGCGATGCCCTGGTAGGCCTGGTACCGGCGCGCGCTCAGGCGGCCTGCGGGCCCCGGAACGCGCGCCGGTAGGCATTCGGGGTGGTCCCGAGCGCCCGGACGAACTGGTGGCGCAGCGCGGCGGCCGTACCGAACCCGGTGCGCCAGGCGATGGCGTCCATGGTCTCGTCCGTTCGTTCCAGCAACTCCTGGGCCAGCAGCACCCGTTGCCGCAGGATCCACCGGTAGGGCGTGGTCCCCGTCTCCTGCTGGAAGCGCCGGGCGAAGGTGCGCGGCGCCATGTGGGCGCGGGCGGCGAGCTGCTCGACCGTGACCTCCTGGTCGAGGTGGGCCTCCATCCACGCCAGCACCTCCCCGACCGTGTCGCAGGGCACCTTCGGCAGGGGACGCTCGATGAACTGGGCCTGCCCGCCGTCCCGGTGCGGCGGCACCACCATCCGGCGGGCGATCTTGTTGGCCACCTCCGGGCCCTGCTCCTTGCGCACGAGGTGCAGACAGGCGTCGATCCCGGCGGCGGTGCCCGCGGAGGTGATCACGGGGTCCTCGTCCACGTACAGCACGTCCGGCTCGACCGTGAGCCCGGGGTAGCGCCGGGCGAGTTGCTCGGCGTGGTGCCAGTGCACCGCACACCGCCGCCCGTCCAGCAGCCCCGCCGCGGCCAGCACGAACACCCCGGAGCAGACGCTGAGCACCCGTGTGCCCCGGTCCACGGCCCGCCGCAGCGCCGCCAGCAGCTCCGGCGGGTACGCGCGCTCCGTGTAGGTCTCACCGGCCGGCACGGCGATCAGATCGGCCTCCTCCAGCCGCTCCAGGCCGTACGGCGTGGACACGGTGAACCCGCAGTGGGTGCCCAGCTCGGGCCCCTCCGCCGACACCACGGCGAAGTCGTACACCGGCAGCCCCTCGTCACTGCGGTCGATGCCGAACACCTCGCACACGACACCCAGCTCGAAGGGATGCACCCCGTCCAGCAGCACGGCGGCCACGTTCTTCAGCATGCTGCCAGTGTGCCTCGACGATGGCAGTAATTCGAGGGTCTACGGCAGTCCTGCCACTCCCGGTCAGCAGCGTCCGGCGCGACAGTGGTGTCCATGAACGGAAACCAGATCGAAGGCCTGATCGGAATGCTCGCGACCCTGGGGATCCTGGTCCTCCTGATCCTCCCGTCCGCCCTCGGCGCCCTGCGCGAGTGGCGCATCGACCGGCAGCTCAGGCAGGCGGAACGCCCCCGCCCCGCCGCCCGGCAGCCGGCCGGCACCGCCGGGCCCCTCCGCAGGCACCGCGGCCTGACCCGTCACGCCTGACCGGAAAGCGAACGGCGCCGCCCGCCCCGCACCCCCTCGAAGGCGGTGCGGGCGGACGACGCCGAACGGGCTCCGGGACGGTCAGAAGTCCTCGTCCAGGTCGACGGTGCCCTCCACCGCGACCTGGTACGCCGACGGGCGGCGCTCGAAGAAGTTCGTCAGCTCCTGGACGCCCTGCAGCTCCATGAAGGAGAACGGGTTCTCCGAGCCGTACACCGGGGCGAAGCCCAGGCGGGTCAGGCGCTGGTCGGCGACGCACTCCAGGTACTGGCGCATGGAGTCGGTGTTCATGCCGGGCAGGCCGTCGCCGCACAGGTCGCGGGCGAACTGCAGCTCGGCCTCGACGGCTTCGCGGAGCATGTCGGTGACCTGCTGCTGGAGCTGGTCGTCGAAGAGCTCCGGCTCCTCTTTGCGGACGGTGTCGACCACGTCGAAGGCGAAGCTCATGTGCATGGTCTCGTCGCGGAACACCCAGTTGGTGCCGGTGGCGAGGCCGTGCAGCAGGCCGCGGCTGCGGAACCAGTAGACGTAGGCGAAGGCGCCGTAGAAGAACAGGCCCTCGATGCACGCGGCGAAGCAGATCAGGTTGAGCAGGAAGCGGCGGCGGTCGGCCTTGGTCTCCAGCCGGTCGATCTTCTCGACCTCGTTGATCCACTTGAAGCAGAACCCGGCCTTCTCGCGGATGGAGGGAATGTTCTCCACGGCGTCGAAGGCGGCGGCGCGGTCGTCCGGGTCGGGCAGGTAGGTGTCCAGCAAGGTCAGGTAGAACTGGACGTGGACGGCCTCCTCGAAGAGCTGGCGCGACAGGTACAGACGCGCCTCCGGGGAGTTGATGTGCTTGTACAGCGTCAGCACCAGGTTGTTCGCCACGATCGAGTCGCCCGTCGCGAAGAACGCGACCAGCCGGCCGATGAGGTGCTGCTCCTCGGGCGTGAGCTTGGCGAGGTCGGCGACGTCGGAGTGGAGGTCGACCTCCTCCACCGTCCAGGTGTTCTTGATCGCGTCCCGGTAGCGCTCGTAGAAGTCCGGGTAGCGCATCGGACGGAGCGTCAGCTCGAAGCCCGGGTCGAGCAGGTTGGCGTTACGGGTGGACATTACTGGCAGGCCTCGCAGGACTCGGGGTTCTCAAGGGAGCAGGCGATCGCGTCGGGGTCGACGGCCTGCTGCACGGGGATGGGCTTGGCGGCCTGCGCCTGGCCCTGGGCGGCGCGGGCGATGCGCGTGGCGGGGCGGGAGCGCAGGTAGTACGTCGTCTTCAG
>NZ_BMRM01000013.1 GCF_014648635.1 Streptomyces cinerochromogenes
CCACCGCCGCCCTCTCACAGGGGCCCGCGCTGTCCCAGGCGGGCACCGACCTGCTGCGCTCCAAGTCCCTGGACCGCAACTCCTTCGACAGCGGCGACTGGTTCAACGCCATCCACTGGAACTGCGCCGACGGCAACGGCTTCGGACGCGGACTGCCCCCGGCCGCCGACAACGCCGCCAAGTGGGACTACGCCCGGCCACTGCTCACGAGCGTGAAGGTCGGCTGCCCGCAGATCACCGGCGCCTCCGCCGCCTACCGCGACCTGCTGAAGATCCGCACCACCGAGAAGGCCTTCTCCCTCGGCACGGCCGCCCGGGTACAGGAGCAGCTGTCCTTCCCGCTCTCCGGGAAGGACGAGACACCAGGCGTGATCACCATGCGCCTCGGTGACCTGGTCGTCGTCTTCAACGCCACCCCACAGCAGCAGGAGCAGAAGATCGGCGCTCTCGCCGGGACGCCGTACCGGCTCCACCCGGTACAGGCGGCCGGAGCCGACGCGGTGGTGAAGACCGCCGCCTACACGACCGGCACCGGTACCTTCTCCGTGCCGGCGAGGACCGTCGCCGTGTTCACGCACTGAGCCGTCCGGCCCCGTGCAGGGGCCGGGAGCACGACGGGTGCCCCTCGCTCGGCGAGGGGCACCCGTTCGCTCGTGCCGGTCAGGAGAGGCGCACTCCGTTGGCGGCGAGCAGCGCGCCGTTGGCGGCTCGCTGCGTGGCGATGAGCTGGGCGCGCTGGGCGGCCGGGACGCGGTCGCGGTCGCGGGGGTCGACCGTGAACGCCGGGTCGTCCGCCAGCTCGGGATGCGCCGACTTCTGCGCGTCCGTGAGCTTCGACGGGATCAGCCGCAGCCAGTAGCCCTCGTCGGACAGCATGCCGTCCTTGACGGTGATGCCTCCCTTGGGGGCGTAGACGAGTTGCTCGCTGGTGGAGTCGGTGGCTTTCACCTTCCACACGACCGTGTCCGCGTCGATCCACCGGGCCTTGGCCGTGTCGATGTCCAGGTCGGGTGCGCTGCCCACCGTCGGCAGCAGGTAGTCGCCGTCACCTGCGATCAGCCAGGTCTCCTTGCCGTAGGTGGCGAAGTCCAGCGACCGGTCGGCGGCGATGTCCTTCTCGTCGCCCTTGTGGACGATGTAGCTCAGCGAGGTCGCACCGTCGGCGAGCGGCACCTCGAAGGTCACGCCGAAGGCGTCCCTGCCGGTCGGTGTGAGCGGCGCCGACCAGTCCGTGGGGTGTGCGGCCCCGGTCCAGGTGTGCAGGCCCCAGCCGTCGTAGTCGCCGTCGGCCCGGTGGTAGTGGATCACGGCCTTGGTCGCGTCGGGAGCCGGGTAGGCGCCGGACGGTGCCGTGTCCGACTGGCCGTCGTCGCCCTGCCGGATCCAGACCTCGCCCGTCCTGTCCAGGTCGATGGTGCGCTGGGGGCCGTCGGCGGTGCCGTTCCCGGTGACCGTGTACGTCAGGCTCCGCGCCCCGTCCTCCGGCCTGACCCAGGCGAACGCGCCGTAGGCGTCGCGCCCGGTGAACTCGGCCGACCGGCCGCCGGATTCGAGTCGCCGGCCGGTGTAGTCGCCGTCGGGGCGCAGGTAGTGCACCACGGCGTAGTCGCGGTGCAGGGCGCTCGGCGGCTGCGGCGCCGCCGGCCGGCCCGCCGTGGTGGTGGCGAGGTCGCTCGCGGTGCGGCCCGCGAGGTCGACGGCCACGGCCTTGTAGCGCAGGGGTGTGCCCTGCTCGACGGTGTCGGGCAGGTGCTGTGCGACCGTGTAGGGGGCGTGGTCGGCGGTGCCGAGCGTCCGCCACGGGCCGTTGCCGGCCTGGGCGGCGAAGACGACGCGGTTCAGGCCGCCGCCGCTGACGTCCGCGGCGATATCGACGTCGCCGGTCGCGCCCGCCGCGGGGGCCTTGAGTTCCAGGGCCGGCCGGGTGACCGGCGTACGGAGCCGCTGTGCCGCCTTCAGCACCACGGACGACAGCGGCGGGACGGTGACGGTCACCCGGGAGTCGGCGCCGCTGGTCACCGTGGCGGTGGTGCCGTACAGGCCCCGGTAGGCGCGGCCCGTGGTGCCCGTGGGAATGCGTACGGTCCGTGCCTGGGAGGCGTTGTTGAACGCGACGAGGTAATCGCGTCCCGCACGGACGTCGGTCCGGGAGAAGGCGTAGACGGAGCCCTGCGCGTAGCGCTCGGTCTGGACGCCGTCACGCAGCGCCGGGTTCCGCTTGGTCAGCCGGGAGAGTGCGGCTATCGCCCGGTACAGCGGATGGGAGGTGTCGTAGGCGTCCGAGGAGGCCGTCCGGCCGGTGCCGATCTCGTCGTCGTCCAGGTACTCCGGCACCTTCGAGGCGAACATCGTCTGCCGGGCGTCCTTGTCACCCCCGGCACCGGTGAAACCCTGCTCGTCCCCGGAGTAGACCACCGGATTGCCCCGCGAGAAGAACATCAGCTCGTGGGAGAGACGGTCCCGGCGCAGCAGCTCGGCGTCGTCGGCCTCCGGGTTGTCCTTGAGCAGGAAGCCGCCGATGCGGCCCATGTCGTGGTTGCCGAGGAAGGTCACCTGCTCGTAGGCGTTCGCCTTGTCGGTGGTGTAGCGGTAGTCCTGGGCGAAGACGTCGGCGAGCCCGTCGGCCGCCCGGCCCTGGGAGGCGTACTGGCGGACGGCGTCCTGGAGGGGGAAGTCGAGGGTCGCGTCGAGACGGCCCTGGCGTACGTACGGCGAGGTGACGGCCGGGTCGGAGGAGAGCGTCTCGCCGAAGACGAAGAAGTTCTTCCGGCCCTTGTGGGCCGCGTAGGCGTCGAGTGCGGTCGCCCACTGCGTCCAGAAGGCCATGTCGACGTTGCGGACGGTGTCGACGCGGAAGCCGTCGACGCGGAAGTCCTCGACCCACTTCTCGTAGATCTTCTCCATGCCGTGCACGACTTCGGGGCGTTCGGTCCACAGGTCGTCCAGACCGGTGTGGTCGCCGTACAGGGTGCTCTCTCCGGCGAAGGTGGAGTCACCGCGGTTGTGGTACATGGTCGGGTCGTTCAGCCAGGCCGGAACCTTCGTGTCCTGTTCGGCGGGGGCGACCTGTGGTGTGTAGGGGAAGCCGCGGGTGTCGACCTTCCGCATGCCCTTGCTGTCGTCGAAAGGACGGCCTTCCGTGTCCAGGTAGGGGTAGGCGCCCTTGCCGCGGTACGCGAACTTGTGCTCGGTGTTGGTGACGGTGTCGGCCGTGTGGTTGGTGATGACGTCGAAGAAGACCTTCATCCCCTTCGCGTGGGCCTTGCGGATGAGTTCCGCGAGGTCCGCGTTGGTGCCGAAGTGCGGGTCGACGCGGGTGAAGTCGGTGATCCAGTAACCGTGGTAGCCGGCGCTCTCGCCGTTGCCCTGCACCGGTTTGTTCTTGAAGATCGGGGCCAGCCAGATCGCTGTGGTGCCGAGCCCCTTGACGTAGTCGAGCTTGCTGATCAGCCCTTTCAGGTCGCCGCCCTGGTAGAACCCCTTGTCCGTGGGGTCGTACCCGGTGGCGGTGCGGTCGCCGGTCAGCCCTCCCCGGTCGTTGCCGGAGGAGCCGTTGGCGAACCGGTCGGGGAGGAGGAAGTAGAACTGCTCGCGGGTCATGTCGTGCCGGGCCGGCACCTCGGCCAGACGGGCGTCGGACGGCGGAGCGGGCGGGCGGTCCGTGGCGCTCGCCGGCTGGGCGGCGTGCAGGGCCGTGGCGAGCAGTGCGGCGGTGACGGCCACGGTGGCGGAGCGGGAGACGGCGGCCGGAAGGTTCCGGCCGCGCGGGCGTGCCGGTGGTCCGCCCGGGTTGCCGCGGGCGGTGGGTGAGGGCGTCATGGTGCGGCTCTTTCCTTTCGTGCGGTGTGCCGGGGAGGTCAGCGGGGTGGCATGTGCACGGTCGTGGCGCCGAGCAGGGCCCCGTCCTGTCCCCGCTGCGTGGCGATCACCTGGCGGCCGGCCCGCGCCTCGGCGATCCGGTCGCGGTCGCGTGGGTCGACGGTGAAGGCCTGGTGGTTCGCGAACTCCGGGTGGGCGGCCCGTTGTGCGTCGGTCAGGCGGCCGGGGACCAGCCGCAGCCAGTGGCCCTCGTCCGACAGGGCGCCGTTCTCCACGCGGATGCCGCCGTCGGGTGCGTACACGAGTTGCTGGCTGGCGACTCCGGCACCGGTGCCCCGCCATACGACGGTGGTGTCGTCCAGCCAGGTCGCGGCCGAGGTGCCGAGGTCCAGGCCGAAGGCGCCGCCGAGGGTGGGGATGAGGTAGGCGCTGTCCCCGGCCACACGCCACGCCTCGTGACCGTAGAGGATGAAGTCGAGGGTCTCGTCGGAGGCGACGTCCTTCTGCTCCTTGTTGTGCAGGATGTAGCTGAGGGAGTCCGCGTGGTCGGTCAGCGGGACTTCGAAGACCAGGCCGAAGGAGTCCCGGCCCACCGGGCGGATCGGGTCGTTCCACTCCGGCGGGTGGGCCGCTCCCGTCCAGGCGTGCAGGCCCCAGCCGTTGTAGTCGCCGTCGGGGCGGTGGTAGTGGACGACCGCCTTGGCCGGGTCCTGGGCCGGGTAGGCGTCCTCGGGTCTGGTGGCCGTCACCGTGTCGCTGCCCTGCTCGGTCCACACCTCCGGTGTCGCGGCGAAGTCCAGCGTGCGGGCGGGGCCTTCGGCGACGCCGTCCTTCTCGACGGTGAAGGGGATCTCGGTGGCGCCTTCGGGCGGAGCCAGCCAAGCGAACGCTCCGTAGGCGTCCCGGCCGGTGAAAGCGGCGGTCCGGCCGTCGGCCGTGCACAGCCGCAGGGCGTCGTAGTCGCCGTCGGGCCGCTTGTAGTGGACGACGGCCCAGTGGCGTGCCGCCGTCGGTGCCGGAGTCGGCTCCGCCCGGCCGGCGGTCGTCGTGGCGAGGTCGGCGGCGGTCCGGCCGGCGCGGTCGACGACGACCGCCTTGTACCTCAGCGGTGTTCCCGCGGGCACGTCCGCGGGGATGTTCTGGGTGACCCGGTAGGGGGCGTGGTCGGCGGTGCCGAGCGTCCGCCAGGGGCCGTTGCCGGCCTGGGCGGCGAAGACGACCCGCTGGTACGTGCCGCCCGTGACGTCGGCGGAGATCTCCACGGTCCCGTGGGCGCCCGCGTCGGGGACGGTGAGTCCGAGCGACGGCGCGGCCGTCGACCGGTGCGGTGGCCGTACCGCCTGGTACACGACGGAGGACAGGGCCGGGATCGTCACGGTGATCCTGCCGTCCGTGTCGCCGCGTACCCTGCCGGTGGCGCCGTACAGCGCCCGGTACGGCGTGTCCGGCGCACCGGTCGGCACGGTGACGGTCCTGTCCTCGGTGGCGTCGTTGAACGCGACCAGGTAGTCGCGTCCCGCGCGGACGTCGGTCCGGGAGAAGGCGTAGACGGAGCCCTGCGCGTAGCGCTCGGTCTGGACGCCGTCGCGCAGCGCCGGGTTCCGCTTGGTCAGCCGGGAGAGTGCGGCTATCGCCCGGTACAGCGGATGGGAGGTGTCGTAGGCGTCCGAGGCGGCCGTCCGGCCGGTGCCGATCTCGTCGTCGTCCAGGTACTCCGGCACCTTCGAGGCGAACATCGTCTGCCGGGCGTCCTTGTCACCCCCGGCACCGGTGAAACCCTGCTCGTCCCCGGAGTAGACCACCGGATTGCCCCGCGAGAAGAACATCAGCTCGTGGGCGAGACGGTCCCGGCGCAGCAGCTCGGCGTCGTCCGCGCCGGGGTGGTCCTGGCTGACGAAGGTGCCGATGCGCCCCATGTCGTGGCTGCCGAGGAAGGTCACCTGGCTGTAGGCGTTGGTCCTGTCGGTGGTGTAGCGGTAGTCCTGGGCGAAGACGTGGGCGAGGTCGTCGGCGGGACCGCCGCGTGAGGCGAAGTCGCGGACGGCGGCCTGGAACGGGAAGTCGAGCGTCGCGTCGAGACGGCCCTGGGTGACGTAGGGGGCGGTGAGGGAGGCGTCGGCCGAGAAGGCCTCGGCGAAGAGGAAGAAGTCCCGGTGTCCGTGCCGCGCCGCGTAGCGGTCGAGCGCGGTGGCCCACTGGGTCCAGAAGGCCATGTCGACGTTCTTGGCCGTGTCGACGCGGAAGCCGTCGACACCGAAGTCCCGGACCCACTTCTCGTAGATCCGCTCCATGCCCCGGACGACCTCCGGCCGTTCGGTCCACAGGTCGTCCATGCCCATGAAGTCGCCGTCCAGGGCGCTCTCCCCGGCGAAGGTGGAGTTGCCGCGGTTGTGGTAAAGGGACGGGTCGTTCAGCCAGTCGGGCACCTTGCGGTCGCGCGGGTCGGTGGAGACCCGCGGGGTGTAGGGGGCGCCGTCCGCGTCCGTCGGCCGCATGCCGGTGCTGTCGTCGAAGGGACGGCCTTCCGTGTCCAGGTAGGGGTAGGCGCCCTTGCTGCGGTATCCGTACCGCTTCTCCGCGTAGTCGATGGTGTCCGCGGTGTGGTTGGTGATGACGTCGAAGAAGACCTTCATGCCCTTGGAGTGGGCCTTGTCGATCAGTTCCGACAGATCGGTCTCGGTGCCGAAGTGCGGGTCGACGCGGGTGAAGTCGGTGATGGCGTAGCCGTGGTAGTTGGCGGTGGGCCTGCCGTCGCGGACCGTCACGGGCTTGTTCTTGAACACCGGTGCGAGCCAGATGGCGGTGGTGCCGAGGCCCTTGATGTAGTCGAGGCGGTCGATGACGCCTCTGAGGTCGCCGCCCTGGAAGAAGTCCGCGTCGGTGGGGTCGTAGCCGGTGGCGGTGCGGTCGCCGGTCAGTCCTCCGCGGTCGTTGCCGGTGTCGCCGTCGGCGAAGCGGTCGGGCAGCAGCAGGTAGAACTGTTCCCGGCTCGCGGCCGGACGGGCCGGCTGGTGCGCGAGTGTGGCGTCCGCCGGTGGCGGGGGCGGCCCGGCGGCCGTCGCCGGGGGCGTCAGCGGTGGCAGGACGGCTGTGAACAGCGCGACGGCCAGGACGGTTGCGTGGTGTCTGGGTCTGCCGACCACGTGACGCATCTCCTCGGGGTGTCGGTCGCGGGCAAGGACGAGGCCCCGCCGTACGGCGGGGCGCGGGACCGCCCGGCACCGGTTGCGCGGGCCGGGCGGTCGTGATCGGTGGTCGCCGTTCGTTCTCCGGCGATCGGCGGCCGTCGCCGGGTACGGCGGTCAGTTGCGCCAGGTGTCGTTCAGCGTGACGACGCCGCCGGACGGGACGGTGGCGGTCCGGTTGGAGCCGCTCTCCCAGGTGACGTTGCCGCTCGCGTCCTTGCGGAGGTACTTGTACTCGAACGCGGTGCCCGCGGGCAGGGACAGGTCGAGCTTCCAGACGGGGTAGCTCGCCGGGTCCAGCTTGAGGGCGTTGGAGGTGTTCCAGCCGCCGAGGGCGGAGGTGCTGCCGACGACGTAGACGTTCTGGCCCCACTGGGTGGTGGCGTTGACGTTGAAGGAGGCCCCGGTGGCCGGCGTGGGATCGGTGCCGGTGCCGGTGCCGGTGTCGCAGTTCTTCGCCCCGACGTGCAGGGCGAGGGCCGAGTTGGCGCCCAGGGTGGCCGTGAACCGGCCGGAGGAGTCGACGGTCACCGCCTTGCCGCTCTGCACGTCGCAGTAGCCGCCGGCCGGGAGGGAGGTCTGGAAGGTGCGGGTGAGGGTGGATCCCTCGTGGTTGATGACGACGTACGCCTTGTCGCCGCGGCCGAACGCGATCTGGTTGCCGCCGTTGTCCCACCAGTCGGTCACGGCGGTGCCGGCGGCCGTGTTGCGGAACTTGACCATGCTCGCTATCTCGCGCCAGGCGTGCTGGCACTTCCAGCCGTCGGTGTAACAGGCGTCGACCTGGCCGTTGTTCGGTCCGCCGGCGTTGGTGTCGGTGAACTCGTAGCCGGAGTGCACGTCGGGGGAGCCGTAGGGCCAGGCCAGCATGAAGACGTGCGCGAGGGTGTAGTTGGCTCCGTCCTTGTAGGTGAGGGTGCCTCCGTTGCGCTCGGTGTCGTGGTTGGTGACGAAGACGGACGCCTTGTCGCCGGCGACGTACCCCCAGGCTTCGCCGAAGTTCTTCAGCTCCGCGAGCTTCTCGTTGTTGAAGACCCGCTTGAGGTCGTAGGCGTAGCGGAACTCCTGGACGTCGCCCGTGCCGGTGAACTCGGAGGGCTGGACCGCCTCGCCGGAGGCTCCGATCGTCTCCTGCTTCCAGTACACGCCCGGGTTGGACAGGCGGGACTTGATGGTGGCGAGGTCGTCCTCGGGGATGTGCTTGGCCGCGTCGATGCGGAAGCCGTCCACGCCGAGGGAGAGCAGGTCGTTCATGTAGCCCGCGATGGTCTTGCGGACGTATTCCTCTCCCGTGTCGAGGTCGGGCAGGCCGCCCATCTCGCAGTGCTGGACCTGCCAGCGGTTCGTGTAGTCGGTGATGGACGTGGTGCAGTCGTCCATGTCGGCGGCGGAGTAGGTGCCGGGGTAGTCGTACTTGCTGAAGGTCGAGCCCGCGGTGCCGGTGCCGGAGGCGTTCGCCATGTGGTTGATCACGGTGTCGGCGACCACCTTGACGCCCGCCGCGTGGCAGGTGTCCACCATGCTCTTGAAGGCCGAGCGGTCGCCCAGCTTGGTGCCGATCCTGTAGCCGACGGGCTGGTAGGCGGTCCACCAGGAGGGGCCCTGGATGTGTTCGTTGGGCGGGGAGACCTGGACGTAGCCGTACCCGTCGGGGCCCAGCTCGTCGGTGCAGGCCTTCGCGACGGACGCGAAGTTCCATTCGAACATCACCGCGGTGACGTCCTTGCCGCCGGGCGCGCTCGCCTGCGCCGGCGTCGGTGCCGTGACGGCCACAGCGGCTCCCGCCAGGGCGGCGAGTGCAGCGGCCACGGTCTTTCTGGGCATGGTGTCTCCAGTTCGGAAGTGGGGTGATCCGGAGAACAGCCTCATTGACAACGCGCCATGCCAGAGACAGCCGTTCGTTGATTCTTGCAGCAAGAATTTTCGGTCGAGACCGTACGGCGCCGCTTACCGAAGGTCAACCCATCGCGCAGGAAAGCCGGTTGGAGCCTGTGAGGTGGAGGGAGGGATGGTGAAAACCCTTTCGCAAGCGTTTCAGCGGTGTTACCTTCAACGAACTCCGGTCCACGACCGCGGGGTGCGCACGCCGTGTCCCGACGCGCCCGGTCGTCCGGGCCGGAGTGTCCGCACCGCACCGCCTTCCGCAGGACGTCAGGGCCGTCCCCGCCGGGTCCTGACACCCGTCACGCCGCTGTCAGCAACGGCTCCCACCAGGACCGGTGGCGCCGGTACCACTCCACCGTGGCGGCCAGCGCCTCCTCGAAGCCGACGCCGGGCCTGTACCCGAGTTCGGCGCTGATCTTGCCGTGGTCCACCGCGTAGCGGCGGTCGTGTCCCTTGCGGTCCGTGACGTGCCTGATGCGGGCGGGGTCGGCGCCGCACAGGCCGATGAGGCGGTGCGCGAGGTCGAGGTTGGTCAGCGAGGTGCCCCCGCCTATGTTGTAGGTCTCCCCCGGACGCCCCGCCGTCCGCACCAGCTCGATCGCCCTGACGTGGTCGTCCACGTGCAGCCAGTCGCGCACCTGCCTTCCGTCGCCGTACACCGGCAGATCGGCGCCGCTCAGCAGAGCGCCCACGAAGCGCGGGACAGCCTTCTCCGGGTGCTGGAAGGGACCGAAGTTGTTGGAGCAGCGGGTCACCCTGACATCCAGGCCATGGGTGCGGTGATGAGCGAGTGCGAGGAGGTCGGCCGCGGCCTTGGAAGCGGCGTACGGCGAGCTGGGTCTGAGCTGGTCCTCCTCTCGCGCGGCACCTTCGGGCAGCGAGCCGTAGACCTCGTCGGTGGAGATCTGGACGAACGTGCGCACCCCGTGCCGCAGGGCCGCGTCCAGCAGGAGCTGGGTGCCCAGCACATTGGTGCGGGTGAACGCCGAGCCGTCCTCGATGGAGCGGTCCACGTGCGACTCGGCCGCGAAGTGGACGATCTCGTCGTGCTCGGACGCCAGCCGCCGCACCGTCCCGGCATCACAGACGTCACCGCGGACGAAGGCCAGCCGGGGGTGGTCGCGCACCTGGCCGAGGCGGGTGAGACTGCCCGCGTAGGTGAGCTTGTCCAGGACGGTGACCGTGACCCCCGGCGGTCCCGAGGGGCCGAGGAGCGCGCGGACGTAGGCGGAGCCGATGAAGCCGGCTCCGCCGGTGACGAGGATGCGGGAAGTCATGGGATGAGCTGCACCTTGCTGTGGTCGCCGAGGACGAGACGATGGACGTGGGCGGGGCGGGGTGCCGTGGCGACGACCGCTTCGCGGCCGATGAGCGACGCCTCGATACGGGAGGAACCCTCCACGCACGCACCCCGCAGGAGCACCGAGAACCCGATCGCGCTGTCCTCGATCCGGCAGTCCTCGGCGATGGCGGTGTAGGGGCCGACGCTGGAGTTGCTGATGACGGCGCCCGCTCCGACGACGACGGGCCCGACGATCCGCGATCCCCTGACCACGGCCCCCTCCGCTATCCGGACCCGGCCGACCAGCACGCTGTCCGGGTCGACCTTGCCGTCGACGCGGCCCTCCATCCGGTCCAGGACGTGCCGGTTGGCCTCCAGCAGGTCGTCCACGCTGCCGGTGTCGCGCCAGGGCCGGGCGGTCGTCTCCGCTCGTACGGCGAGGCCGTGGTCGACCATCCACTGCACCGCGTGGGTGATCTCCAGCTCCCCCCGGCCGGAGGGCCGGATGGCGCGCACCGCTTCGTGCACGGCGGGAGTGAAGGCGTAGACGCCGATCAGGGCGAGGTCGCTGCGGGGCCGGTCCGGTTTCTCCTCCAGCCGCCGCACCAGTCCGTCGCCGCCGACCTCGGCGACGCCGAAGGCGGTGGGGTCGGGCACCGGGGTGAGCAGCAGCCGTGCGGCGTCCCGGCCCGCCTCGGCACGCCGGACGAACCCGGTCACGCCGTCCTCCAGGTAGTTGTCCCCGAGGTACAGCAGGAAGTCGTCGTCGGCCAGGAAGTCGCGGGCGATCAGCACCGCGTGTGCCAGGCCCAGGGGCTCCGCCTGGTGGAGGTAGGTGAGGCGCAGCCCGAAGGCGGACCCGTCCCCCACCGCCTGGCGGATCTCGTCGGCGTGCGAGCCGACCACCACGCCGGCCTCCTCGATGCCGGCGTCGGCTATCGCCTGGAGGGCGTAGTGCACCACCGGCCTGTTGGCGATGGGCAGGAGCTGTTTGGCGCGAGTGTGGGTGAACGGCCGCAGTCTGCTGCCGGTGCCGCCCGCGAGGACCAGGGCTTTCACGCCGGCCACCGGCGTCGCGGAGGGAAGGGGGGCTGAGGTCTCACGGATCTCTCCTCGAACGGAAGTCGCGGTGTCACCGGTTGAGCTGATTTCGACTCAAGCAGAGGGTGTGCCGGGACCGCAAGACCCGCCTGAAAGTTTCAGCAACTCCTTGCAGACTTCGCCCGGTTGATGTTTGACTCGCTTCCGGCCCGCTCAACGGCGTGGCCGGTCAAGGCAGTTCACACCGAGCGTGGGGAGCAGCAGTGACAGGTCGGCACCAGCGGGAACGGCTGGAGCGTGAGGCCGGACATCTGGCGCCGGGCGCTTCGGAGGAAGCGGCCGTGGGCCGCCGGGTCTTCGCCGAGGGGCGTGGCCCGGTACTCACCGATCTCGACGGAAACCAGTACCTGGACTTCGCCGCGGGCACCCTGACCCAGTCCCTGGGGCACGGGCACCCCGAGGTGGTCGAGGCGCTGACCGCGCAGGCCCGGCGGCTGTGGAACGTGCACGACTCGGCCACGCCCGACCGGGCCGCGCTGCTGGAGCTGCTGGCCCGGCTGCTGCCCGAACAGCTCGACACCTACGCCCTGTTCTCCACCGGAGCCGAGGTCGTCGAGGCGGCGCTGCGCGTGGTGCAGGCGACCGCCGAGCCGGGCCGCAACCGGATCGGCGCCATGCGCGGGGGATTCCACGGCAAGACCACGGGTGCGCGGATGCTCGTGCACTGGGACATCGGTCACCAGTCCTTCGCCGGCAACTCCGTGCTCGGGTACTCGGCGTACTGCTACCGCTGTCCGCTGGAACTGACCCGCCCGTCGTGCGGGCTGCGCTGCGCCTCTCTGGTGCGCAGACACATCACCGACAAGCCGAACACGTCGGCGCTCGTCTTCGAGCCGGTGCTCGGCGCCGCCGGCGTCATCGTGCCGCCCCCGGGCTACTGGGAGCAGATCGCCGACGCCTGTCACGCAAGCGGTGTGCTCCTCGTCGCCGACGAGGTGCTGACCGGCGGAGGCCGCACGGGTACCTTCCTGGCGAGCGAGCAGTTCGGTGTCGAGCCCGACCTGGTCACCCTGTCGAAGGGCCTGGCCAGCGGATTCCCCTTCGCTGTCCTGGCCGGGCGGGCGGACCTGCTGCGCCATCCGGCGGCCTCGGAATCCGGCGCCTACGCGTCGACGTACGCGGGCAACCCCCTCGGGATCGCGGCCGCGCGGGCCACCCTGGAGGTCATCGAGCGCGATCGCCTCCTCGAACGCGTCCGCGTGCTCGGCGAACTGCTCCACGACCGGCTGTCCGCGCTCGCGGCCCGCTTCGACAACCTCGGTGACGTGCGGGGCCTGGGGCTGCTGTACGGGCTGGAGTTCGTGACGGACCGCCAGAGCCGCACGCCGGCCCCGCACATCGCGCGGGCCGTGTACGCCACCGCCCTCGACCTGGGGCTCAGAGTGGCGCTGGGCGGCCACATCCTGCGGCTGGCACCGCCGTTCACCCTCGACCAGCCCCTGCTCGACGAGGGCGTGGGCCTCCTGGAACAGGCCATGGAGCGAGTGCTGACGTGATCGTCGCGGAGAACCTCGTCAAGGAGTTCCGGCTCACCGAGCGCAAGCCCGGCCTGGTCGGCAGCCTGTCCACCCTGCTCACCCGCGAGCACCGGATCGTCCGGGCGGTCGACGACGTCTCCTTCACGATCCCGGCCGGCTCGAAGACGGCGTACATCGGCGCCAACGGGGCGGGCAAGTCCACCACGATCAAGATGCTCACCGGCATCATGACGCCCACCGCCGGACGCTGCCTGGTCCGCGGCATCGAACCCTACCGGCACCGGCAGGCCAACGCCCGGAGCATCGGGGTCGTCTTCGGCCAGCGCAGTCAGCTGTGGTGGGACCTGTCGGTACCGGACTCCTTCCGCATCCTGCGGAGGATCTACGACGTCCCCGGCCCGGTGTACCGGCGCAACCTCGCCCTGTACCGGGACCTGCTGGACATCGACGCGCTCGGCACCACGCCCGTGCGCCAGCTGAGCCTGGGGCAGCGGATGCGGGCCGAGATAGCGGCCAGCCTGCTGCACGATCCGGCGGTCGTCTTCTGGGACGAGCCGACCATCGGCCTCGACATGGTGCTCAAGGACGCGGTACGGCACCTGGTCAACCACGTCCACCGGGAACTGGGCACGACCGTCGTCCTCACCAGCCACGACATCGCGGACATCGCCGCGATCTGCGACAGCGCCCTGGTGGTGGACCGGGGCCGGGTGGTGCACCAGGGGAGCATCCGGGACCTGCTGCGGACCGCCGAGCGTCGTTCCGTCGTGTTCGACCACCGGGGTGGTCCGGACCCCGGGTACGCCTGTGCCCGGATCGAACAGGAGCTGCCCGGGGTGAGCGCCTCCCCGGCCGAGGACGGCCGGATCAAGGTCGATTATCCGGTCGACCGGTTCAGCTCACGGCAGGTGCTCGCCTTCCTGCTCGAACGCTTCGACCTGGCGGACTGCTACGCGCCCGAACCCGATCTGGAGGATGTCCTGCGGCGGATCTACGCCGGCGAGCGAAGCGTTCCCCGCACGACGGGGGTCTCGGATCCGGGGCAGGAGGACGCGGCATGAGCGGCATCGCCGTACGCACGAGGCGGGTTGCGGGGCCGTGGCAGGAGGGCGCGGCATGAGCGGCATCGCCGTGCCCGAGCGGGACGGAACCCCGCGGCCTCCGCTGTCCGCACGCGTCCGGCACTACCTGCCCTTCGCCACCGGTGGACTGCAGTCCCTGCTGCAGTACCGTTCGACGTTCGTGACGACCGGTGTCACCGCCGCGGCCGGCGCGGCGGTCACCGTGTTCCTGTGGCGTGCCGTGTACGCGGGTTCCCCGCCCGGCGGCGGCCCCGGCGGCTTCACCTCCGAGGGCATCACCACCTATCTGCTGATGGCCCAGGTGCTGCAGGTCCTGCACGCCAACCGGGTGGACGACGAGGTCGCGGCGGAGGTCTACCGCGGCGACGTCGCCGTCATGCTGGTCCGGCCCGTCAGCTACCCGGTGGTGCGGTTCTTCGCCTGTCTGCCGGTGGTGGCGGCCAACGCCGTCCTGGTCGGCGTGCCCGTGCTGGCGCTCTTCGCGCTGATCGTGCCGCTCACCGTGCCACGGCCCGTGGACGTCGTGCTGTTCCTGGTGTCCACCGCGCTCTCCGTCCTGCTCGCCTTCCTGGTGAACCTGCTGACCGGGATGACGGGTTTCGTCACCACCAACACCTGGGGGGTGCGGATGGTGAAGCAGAGCGTGGTCGCGTTCTTCGCCGGTCAGCTGGTGCCCCTGGCCCTGATGCCCGCTCCGCTCGCGGCCGTGGCGTCCGCGCTGCCCTTCCGGGGCATGGTCGACGGGCCGCTCACCCTCCTGCTCGGCCGCTACGACGGGGTGGCCGGCGCGGCCGACGTGCTCGCCCGGCAGACCGGCTGGGCGGCCGGCCTCGCCCTGCTGAGCGCCGTCCTGTGGCGGGCCTCGCTGAAGCGTCTGGAGGTGCTCGGCGGATGACCCGCACCGTGTGGCGCCATCTGCGGCTGGCCTTCTTCCTCGGCGGGGTGGGACTGCACCGGCTGAGCGCGTACCGCGTGGACTTCGTCCTGGGGGCGGGGGCGTTCCTGGTGCGCGTGGGGCTGCAGACCGCGGTGGTGGGACTGGTCTTCCGCCAGGTTCCCGCCGTGGGCGGCTGGACCTATCACGAGGTCCTGTTCCTGCTCGGCTTCTCCCTGCTGCCGCGCGGCCTGGACCACCTGTTCACCGACCAGCTGTGGGAGCTGGGGCGCAAGCTCGTCCAGCGCGGCGAGTTCCACCGCTATCTGGTCCGCCCCGTGAACCCGTTGTTCTCGCTGCTGTCGGAGCGCTTCTTCCACCCGGACGGGCTCGGCGAGCTGGCCGTCGGGGCCGTGCTGGTGGGCTGGTCGGGCAACGCGCTCCACCTCCGCCTCACCCCGTTGCAGTGGGCCGTCGTCCCGTTGCTGGTGCTGTGCGGCGCCCTGATCCACACCTCGGTGAAGCTGCTGTTCGCCTCGCTGTCCTTCTGGACCGTGACCAGCCTGCCGTCCATGTACGCGGCGAGCCAGGTGTCCGAGTTCGCCGCCTATCCGCTGGACGTCTACCACCCCTCCCTGCGCGTCCTGCTGACCTGGGTGCTGCCCTTCGCCTTCACCTCCTACGTGCCGTGTGTCTACCTGCTGACCGGCGCCACGGGGCTGGTGGTGTGGCTGCCGCCGGTGACGGCCGGTGCGCTGGTCCTCGCCCTGACCGTGTGGCGGCGGGGCGTCAACGCTTACGAAATGACCGGGAGTTGAACAGCCCGTGATCCGTGACGAACACCTCGGCCCCCTGCTGCGCGCCGCGTCGTGGCTGCCGCGCGACCTGCGCGCCGCCGAACGCTACGAAGCGGTCGACCTCGCCGAGCTGGGTCCCCGGGACCTGCTGCTGGTCGTGGCCGCCGTCGGCGGCCCCGCCTCGGGCGAGCGGGTCTTCGTCCCCGTGCGCCGGGAGCCGTCGGGCGCGGTCACCGAGGCCCGCGGCGACGGCACCTTCGGGCTCGCGGCCGTACGCCGGGTGCTGGCCGGCGCCCGGCTGCGCACCATGCGCGGCGGGTACCTGGACTTCCGCCGGGCGCCCTCCGCACCGGCGGGCGAGTTGCGGTGGCTGCCCTTCGACCAGGGCTGGTCGTCCAACTCGCTGTCCCTGGTGGGGATCGGCGGCTCGCCGTACATCCTCAAGACCTACCGGCGGCTGGACGAAGCGGTCCACGAACCCGAGGTGCTGCGCCTCATGAGCGGGAGCGGGCACACGCCCGAGTGGGCCGGGGACTGCACGTACACGGACCCCGTCCGGGGGACCCGGCATCCGCTGGGCGTCCTCTACCGCCACGCACCGGGGCACGGCATCGACACGCCCCTGCGGGAGAACCTGCGTTCCCTGTGGCCGAGGCTCGTGGGAAGCGTCGTACCGGACCAGCTCGTGCGCCACCATCTGCGTCCGCTCGAAGGCAGGCTGCGGGCCGCGGGAGGCTTCCTCGGTGCCTTCCACCGGGACCTGGCGGCACGCCTCGGCGGCCCCGCCGCCGGCTACCCCGTCTCCGACGCCCTGGCCGGTGCCTCGGCGCGGCTGGAGGCGCTCGCCGGCGCGTCGGCACCTCTCCCGCCCGCCGCCAGGCGCGCCGCCTTCGACGCCCTGGACGGCGAACTCGGCTCGCTGCGGGCGGAGTTCGGCGGCCGGAGCACGGCTCCGGGTGCCGGCCCCTGTCACGGCGACCTGCACCTGTCGCACCTGTTGTGCACCGAAGGGACAGACGGCAGCTGGCGGATGAGCGTCATCGACCTGTCCACGCCGGCCCTGCCGCCGGACGGCCCGGGCTACGCCGCGCAGTCGCCGTTGCAGGACCTGGTCGCCGTGCAGCGCGCGCTGGAGTACTTCGCGGCCGACGAGGCGGCCTTCGAGAGCGCCCGCCGCCTCGGCATCGACTCGACCGAGACCATGAACGGCTCCCTCGACGGCGCACCCGGCCTGCCGCCCACGGGACGGGCCGTGCTGGAACGCGTCTTCCGCACCGCCGACGCGTGGCGCGAGCACGTGGTGCGCCTGCTGCTCGGGCAGGCCCCGGACAGCCCGCTGCGACGGCTGCTGTACCTGCGCCGCCTCCTGCACGAACTGGCCTACAACCACGACCACGCCCGTCCCTACCACGCCGCGATCGACCTGCGCCACGCGCTCGCGCTGGCCTCCCCCGCCCCGACGACCCCCGCGAGGACATGACCGTCGTGAACGCGCCCCGGATGCACATCATCGAGACGTACTTCGAGTGCTGCGGCTTCGACCACACCTTCCTGCAGGGTGGTACGTCCGTGTACCTGTGGAACCTGTCCAGGACCTTCGCCGCCCGCGGCCACACCGTCTCCGTCGTCACCCCGGCGCACGGCAGGCTCGACGACCTGCGCCGGCGCTACGAGGTGGAGGACCTCCCCTACGAGGACACCTACACCCTGCCGGTGGTCCTCGACCCCCGGGTCTGGGACGGCTTCCCGGAGCAGGTCGGCCTGGCGCTGCGCACCACGGCCCACCGCATCCGCCTGGAGGGCGTGGACCTGTACTTCCTCTCCAACGAGTACCTGGACCGGCTGCCCGACACCTTCTACCCGCCGTACTCCGCCAAGGGACGGGACCTGGTGTTCTTCAAGCCGCTGGTGTTCCAGGTGGACAGTGTGCGGTTCCTGCGCGACTGGTTCGGCGACGAGAGGGCCGTCGTCCACGCGCACGAGCCGTACTACCACTATCTGCTGCCGGCCGCCCTGCGTGACGATCCCACGAAAATGGTCGTCAGCAACGTGCAGAGCAACATGCCGATCGACAAGAGGGTGTACGCGCCCGAGGTGGAGCGGCTGTTCGAACTCCTGGACGTGGACGTCGCACTGCCCGCCCCCGCCCCGGAACCGGACGCGCCGGCGGCCGTCGTGCAGTACCAGCAGCTCACGCACCTGCACTACACCTACCCGCCGGACCACGTGGCGATCTACCAACTGACCGCCGACCACGCCGACCTGGTCGACTTCCTCTCCCCCGGTCAGCTGGACTTCTACGCGGGCTTCCGCGACACCCCCTTCGAGACGCTCTTCGGGCGGCTGCCGATCGCCGACGTGGTGCGCCGCAACGCCCACAAGATGTTCGTCGGCGGGTGTGCCGTCTCCGACCGGTGGCTGGCCTGGGACCCCGCCGGGGTGGACCGGGCGCGGGTGCTCGGCGGCCTCGGTCTCGACCCCGCGCTGCCGACGTTCTTCCACAACGCCCGCTACGCCGTCCACCACAAGGGACAGGTCGAGCTGATGCGGGCCGCGGACCGGGTCCTGCGCGAGGGGCTGAAGGCCAACTTCGTGATCCGCTGCATCTCCGGCAACGGCATCGACGACCCCTACTTCCACGAGGTCGCCGCGCGCCACCCGGGCCGGCTGCACTTGGAGTGGGAACGCGTGGAGGAGGCCCGCGTCTTCTCCCTCGCGGCGGCCTCGGACTTCGCGCTGTTCCCGTCCAAGTTCGAGATGGACACCTTCCTGATCGCCCAGGGCGAGGCCATGGCCGTGGGCGCGGTGCCGATCGCCACGGACCAGCGCGGCATGGAGCACTTCCGGCACGCCGACGGCCCCGCGACGACCACCGGGTTCGCCGTGAACCGGTCCTTCGCGGAGGACGACGAGCTGCTCACCGCCGCGCTCGCCGACCGCATCCGGCAGGCGGCGGCCCTGTGGTCGGACGATCCCGGGCGCTACCGGGAGCTGTCGGAGCGCGCCGCGGCCGTCGCCCGCGTCTTCACCTGGGACCACTGCGCGGACCTGCACCTGGCGGCCTTCACCCGGCTGTGGGAGGGCCGGCCCGCGACCCTGTCCACCGCACTGGCGCTGCGCCACGGCTGGTTCGACCTGCTCACCGACGACCGGATCACCCCGGCCGCGGCGATCGAGCACGGGGACATCGCGGCCTACGAGCGCTGTGCCCCGTTCGACACCGACGCCGCTGTACGGATGTTCCGCGCCGCCTGGCAGCGGGCCGACTTCGCCGCCTGCGAACGGGTCCTCGAACGCCTCCCCGGGGCGGTGCCCGAACAGGAGACCGCCCGGCTGCGCGCACGCGCCCGCGTGCTGCCCGACGGGCGGCTGGAGTACCGGGTGCCGCACGCCGAACGGGTGGAAGTCGTCTCGGCCCGGCGGGGCTCGGCCAGGGCCCTGCCCGAGGTACGCACGCTGGAACGCACCGGACCCGGTGTCTTCGCGGGTGAGGCCCCGGGCGCCGACGGCCGACTGCTGCTCACCCTGTCCTCCGGCCGGGTGACCTGGGACGAGGTGCGTCATGGCTGACCTGCGTGCCGTACGCGCGGTGCTGCTCGCGGGCGGTGAGGGACGCCGCATGGGGCCGCTCGGCGCGGGACGGCTCAAACCACTGGTCCCCTACGGCGGCACCTGCCGGCTGATCGACTTCAGCCTGGCCAACGCGCGTGCCTCGGGCCTGGCGGAGGTGCTGCTCCTGTCGCAGTACGAGGAGCGGTTGCTGATGGACGACCTGCACCGGGTGTGGAACACCGGGCCGGGCTTCCGGGTGCACTTCGGGCCGTACGACGCCGCCTACCGCGGCCGGGAGCTGCCCGCACGGCTGCCGGAGCGCACCTGGCCGCTGGAGCGCGGCACCGCCGACGCCCTGATCCGCAAGGCGGAGTACGTCTTCGCCGAGGGCACCGAGCAGGTCCTCGTGCTGCACGCCGACCACGTCTACCGGTACGACTACGGCCCGCTGGTCGAGGCGCACCGGACGTCGGGCGCGGCGCTGACGATCGCCTACCAGCGCATCGACCCGCGCTGGGTGCACCTGTTCGGCATGGTCCGCTTCGACGGCGGAGGCCGGCTCACCGAGTTCACGGAGAAGCCGGAGAACCCCACCTCCGACCTGGTGTTCGCGGCCTTCTGCGTCTTCGACGCCGCCGTGCTGCGCCGGTACCTGGACGAGCTGGACGGCAGCGACTGGCAGCACGACATCAGCCGTGACGTGATCCCCGCGATGCTCGCGGCCGGGGAGCACATCCGGGGGCACGAGGTGCACGGCCACTGGGAGGACATCGGCACCGTCGAGCGCTACCACCGGGCGCACCTGGCCCTCGCCTCGGGGCCGCGGCCGCCGCTGCCCGTCGGGCGGATGCCCAGGACGGTGCGGCCGGCGGTGGGGCGGCGCTGGGTCGCCGACGCACCCGGGGTACGGGCGTCGGTGATCCCGTCGGACCTGGTCAACGCCGGGCTCGTGGCGGACAGCGTGCTCTTCCCCGGCGTCCGGGTCGGCGCGGGGGCGCGGGTGCGGCGCAGCGTGGTGCTGCCCGGTGCGGTGATACCGCCCGGCGCCGACATCGACGGGGCGGTCGTCCTGGAGGACGGACACATTCAGCACGTTGCCGAAGGAGTGAGCGCATGACCCTGACCGCACACCACCGCCCCGGTGCCGACCGGCGTCCGACCGACTACGACGTCCTGGTGGTCGGCGGGGTCGGCGTGGACACCATCGTGCGCGTGGACGAACTGCGCGTGCCACCAGGCGACTCGGTGTTCGTGGAGCCGCTGCGGGACTACGTCGGGCACACCGGCAACGGCGTGGCCCTCGGCTGGCACGCGCTCGGCCTGCGGACCAAGTTCGTCGACTTCCTCGGCGACGACCCGCAGGGCCGTATGGTGCTGGAGCACTACGCCCGCCTCGGCCTCGACTTCAGCCATCTGGTCTCGCCGCACGGCACGCCGCGCTCGGCGAACCTGGTCGACCCCGAGGGCCGCCGCTTCTCCTTCTACGACGGACGGCACCCGGGCGACCTGCGGCTGCCCCGCGCGTTCTACCTGCCCTTCCTGGAGCGGACGGCCCACGTCCACCTGTCGATCATCGGCCACAACCAGGACATGTACGAGGACATCCACCGCCTCGGCGTGACCAGTTCGACCGATCTGCACGACTGGGACGGGCACAACCCCCACCACCGCCACTACGCCCTCAACTCCGACTACGTCTTCCTGAGCGCGGCGGCGATCCACGACCGGCTGGACACCGTCATGCGGATGATCGTCGCGGAGGGCCGGGCCCGTTTCGTGGTCGCCACCGACGGCGCCGACGGCTGCCACCTGCTGGAGCGCGGGGACGGCAGGGTGCGCCACTTCCCCGCCGTACGCCCCGAGCGGCCGGTCGTGGACAGCAACGGTGCCGGTGACGCGTTCGTCACCGCGTTCCTGCACTCCCTGTTCGAGGGGCGGACGCTCGAAGAGTGCGTGCTGGCCGGTTCGGTGGCCGGGGCGTTCGTGTGCGGCAGCGTGGGCACGCACACCGAGTTCATCGACCTGCCGGGACTGCGCGCGGCCACCGCGCGTGCCGTGGCGGCCCGGTGAGCGGCATGCACATCATCCACTTCTCCTTCGAGTGCGGCGGGTTCGACCACCGCCTGATGCGCGGCGGGCTCTCCCCGCTGGTGTGGAACCTGTCGCGCGAGTACGCCGCGCGCGGTCACCGCGTCTCGCTGGTCACCCCCGCGCACGGTCTCCTCGACGCGCTGCGGCGCGACCATCCGGTCGAGGAGCTGCCCTACGTCCACGAACACCGGGTTCCGCTCGTGCTCGACCCGAAGGTGTGGCCGGGCCGCCCGGCCGAAGTCACCCTCGAACTGACCACCCGGGCCCACCGGTTGCGGCTGGACGGCGTGGACGTGTACTTCCTCTCCGACGCCTTTCTCGACCTGCTGCCGGACCGGCTGTATCCGCCGCCCGGCACCGAGGGCAGGGATCTGGCGTACTTCAAGCCGCTGGTGTTCCAGGTCGCGGGGGCCCACTTCATCCGGCGGCACCTGAGGGGCGAGGAGGCGGTGGTGCACGGCTTCGAGCCGTACTACCACTACCTGCTGCCGCCGCTGTTCGCCGGCGACCCGTCGCTGCGGACGGTGAGCACGGTCGCGGCCAACGCCCCCGTCACGCAGAAGGTGTACCGCCCGCAGGTGGAACGGCTGCTCGGCCTGTTCGGCGTGTCGGCGGACCTGGACGCCGCGGAGGAGCCGCTGCCCGCCGAGGACGGCCCGGAGGCGACCATGGCCCGGGCCCTGGCCGGCACCCGGATGCACGTCGAGTACGGCCCGGACCACATCGCGTTCCTGCCGCTCGTCCTGGCACACGCGGACCTGGTCGACTTCGTGTCGCCGGGCCAGCGGGACCACTACAGCACCTTCCGGGACACCCCGGTCGAGAGCCTGTTCCACACCCTGCCGGTGTCCCGGATGCTGCGCGAGCAGGCGCACAAGCTGCTCGTGGGCGGCTGCGGCATATCCGACAGCTGGCTGGCGCGCGATCCGGGGGCTGTCGACCGTGCGGCCGTCCTGCGCTCGCTGGGCCTGGACCCCGCCCTTCCGGTCTTCTACCACGCCGCCCGCTACGCGGTGCACCACAAGGGGCAGGTGGAGCTGGTCCGCGCCGTCGACGAGGTCCTGACGGACGGCCTGGAGGCGGTCTTCGTGCTGCGCTTCGCCACCAGCGGGGGCGGGCGGACCGCGCCCGCCGGCAACGCCTACTTCCAGAGCGTCGCCGCCCGCCATCCCGGCCGGATCCACCTCGAATGGCGGCTGGCCGACGAGGACACCCTGTTCGAGCAGGCGGCCTGTGCCGACTTCTGCGTCTTCCCCTCCAAGTTCGAACTCGACGGGTTCCTGATAGCCCAGGCGGAGGCGATGGCGTGCGGCGCGGTGCCGATCGCCACCGCGCAGAGCGTCACGGCACACTTCGGACACGCCCTTCCCGCGGACGATCCGCGGGCGACCGGGTTCGCGCTGCCCGGCTCGTTCCGCGACGACGACCCCGACCTCACCCGCGCGCTCGCCGACCGCATACGCCAGGCCGCGGCCCTGCGGCGCGCGGCCCCCGACGAACACGCCCGGCTTTCGGCGAACTCCCGTTCCCTCGCCCGGGAGTTCACCTGGGCGCGGAGCGCGGACCGGCGCCTGGCGGCCTTCACGGACGTCCTGCGCGGACGGCCCAGGACCTTCCCGGCCGAGGACGCGATCCGGTACGGCTGGTTCGACGCCCTGCCCCCCGCCGCCTGGGTCCGGCACCGGGAGTCCATCGCGCGGTCCGCCGCGGCCCTGGGCGACACGGCGGCCTACGGTCGCTGCGCACCGCTGGACGACGCGGCCTACGAGCGTCTTTTCGAGGCCGCCCACGCGCGGGCCGACTTCGCCCGGTGCGCCGAGACCGCGCGGGCGGCCGGGCGGGAGGACTGGGCCGCACGGGTGCGCGGCCGGTGCCGGACGCGTCAGGACGCGGCGGGCCGCCTGCACGTCGAGTACCGGCACCCGGGGGCGCGGCACGTGGAGGTGGCGGTGCCCGGTGCCGGTGGCCGCCCGACGGACCTGGAGTCCCCCGCGGAGGCGGTCGCCTCGGACGAGGCCGTGCCCACGGGCAGCGGTGTCGTCCTGGCGCCCCTGGCACCGGCGGGCGAGGGCGTCTTCCAGGGCGTGCTGGAGGGGCCGCCCGTCGGGCAGCGTCTGCTCCTCATGCTGACCCTGGCGTCCGGGCGCGTCACCTGGGACACCGTCCCGGCCGGGGCGGCGGCCGGCCCCCCGCCGTTCCGGCTCGTGGCGACCGACCTCGACGGCACCCTGCTGCGGGGCGACCAGACCGTCTCCGAGCGCACCCTGCGCGCACTCGCCGCGGTGGCCGCGGCGGGCGCCCACCACCTGGTGGTCACCGGCAGGCCCGCCGCCGCCTGCAAGCAGTATCTGGCGGCCCTCGGCTACCGCGGTCTCGCCGTGTGCGGGCAGGGTGCCCAGCTCTACGACGCCGGCGCCGACCGGCTGCTCACCTCGGCCTCGCTCGACACCGACCTCGCGCGCCGGGTGGTCGCACGCGTCGAGGCCGCGCTGGGCCCCCTCGAACTGGGCGTGGTGACGGCGCCGCCGGAGAGCCGGTTCAAGGTCACCCCCCGGTTCGGTGAACGGGTCCGGCACGGCTGGGACGTCACGACCGACCGCCGGCTGCTGTGGACGGACCCCATCGACAAGCTGGTCCTGCACCACACGAGCGTGCCGGAGGACGAAGTCGAGGCCACCGCACGGGAGTTGTGCGGGGACGAGGTCACCGTCGTGCACTCGGTGCGGGGCATGGTGGAGGTCCTGCCGGCCGGCACCACCAAGGCGGCCGGGGTGGAGCGGGCGGCCCGGCTCCTCGGGTTCGACGCGGCCGAGACGATCGCGTTCGGTGACATGCCCAACGACATCCCGCTGCTGGCCTGGGCCGGGCACGGGGTGGCCGTGGGCAACGCCCACCCGGCGCTGCGGGCGATGGCGGACGAGATCGCACCCGGCAACGAGGAGGACGGTGTCGCCGTCGTCCTGGAGCGCCTCTTCGGTACCGCGGAGGGGGCTCTGTGACCGGGATCCTGCGCGAGCTGGCTCGCGCTCACGGGATATCCACCGCCTACACCACCGACCGGGGCCACCGGGTCGAGGTGGCCCCGGACACCCTCGTGGCCGTGCTCGCCGCCTGCGGTGTGGAGGCGGCCGACGAGACCGCCGCCCGCGCCGCCCTCGCGGCCCACCGCGAGCGTGAGGCGGCCCGGCTGCTGCCCGAGTGCGTCGTCGTGCGCGGCGGCGCCGTGCCGGGGCTCGCCCTCCCCGCGGGCGCCACGACCGAGGTGGAGCTGGAAGGGGGCGGCACGGCCGTCCTGTCCGGCTCGCTGCCGGCCGGCCGCCACGTCCTGCACGCCGGGACACCGGCGCGCCGCGAGTCCGTACCCCTGCTCGTCGTACCGGAACGGCTGCCCGTGCCCTCCGGCCGGCACTGGGGGTTCCTCGTCCAGTTGTACTCGGTCCTCTCGCGCCGTTCCTGGGGCATGGGCGACCTCGGTGACCTGACGGAACTGGTGTCCTGGTCGGGGCGTGCCCTCGGCGCGGACTTCGTGCAGCTCGGGCCGCTGCACGCCGTCGAGCCGGGTCCGCTGCCGGACCCGTCGCCGTACCGGCCGAGTTCGCGCCGGTATCCGGACCCCCTGCACCTCCGGGTCGAGGCGGTACCCGAGTACGCGTATCTCACCGGGGAGGAAAGGCGCACCGCCGACCGGTGCGTCACCCGGGCGCGGGCCCTGAACGACGCGGTCCTGCGCGGTGAGGCGCTCATCGACCGGGAGACGGTGCGCTCGCTCAAGCACGAGGCGCTGCGCGCCGTGCACCGGGTGCCGCTGCCGCCCGGGCGGGCCGCCGCCTTCGCGCGGTTCGTGGCGCGCGAGGGCGAGGACCTGACCGACTTCGCCACCTGGTGCGCGCTGGCCGGTGTGCACGGCGGGGCCTGGCGGTCCTGGCCGGCCGGGCTGCGCGACCCGCGCTCCCCGGCCGTGGCCCGCGCCCGGCGGGAGCTGGCCGCCGAGGTGGACTTCCACCGCTGGCTCGCCTGGGTCACCGACGAACAGCTCGCCTCCGCCCAGACGGCGGCCGTCGAGGCGGGCATGGGCATCGGCCTGATCCACGACCTGGCCGTCGGGGTCGCCCCCGAAGGTGCCGACACCTGGGCCCTCCAGGACTGCCTGGCCGCGGGGATGAGCGTCGGCGCGCCGCCCGACGACTTCAATCCGCACGGCCAGGACTGGGGCCAGCCGCCGTGGCGTCCCGGCGGGCTCGCCGCGTCCGGCTACCGGCCCCTCGCCGGACTGCTGAGGGCCGGGCTGCGGCACGCGGGTGCCCTCCGCGTCGACCACGTGATGGGCCTGTTCCGCCTGTGGTGGGTGCCCGAGGGGCGGCCACCGTCCGAGGGCACGTACGTCCGCTACGACGCCGAGGCGATGCTGGGCGTACTGACGCTGGAGGCGCACCGGGCCAAAGCGGCCGTCATCGGCGAGGATCTCGGTACGGTGGAGGACTCCGTACGCACCGCGCTCGACGAGCGCGGGATCCTCGGCACATCCGTGCAGCGCTTCGAGTACGTCGGGGGTTCGCGGGGCCGGCACGGGCCGCTTCCGCCCGAGCGGTGGCGGCGGGAGTGCCTCGCCACGCTCACCACGCACGACCTGCCGACGACCGCCGCCTGGCTCAGCGGCGAGCACGTGGAACTCCGGGCCGGGCTGGGGCTGCTGACCCGCCCCGAGGCGGAGGAGAAGGCCGAGGCCGCCGCCGAGCGTGACGGCTGGCTGGCCGAGCTGGCCAGGCTCGGGTTGCTGCCCGACCCCGACGGCGAGGTCGTCGCGCTGCACCGCTTCCTGTGCCGCACCCCGGCACGTCTGCTCGGCGTCTGGCTGCCGGACGCGACCGGCGACCGCAGACCCCAGAACATTCCCGGCACGTCCTCGGTGCACCCCAACTGGCGGCTGCCCGTGAGCGACGAGCAGGGACGTCCCGTACCGCTGGAGGACCTGCCCGGCCGGCCCCTGACGGAGGCACTGTCCCGGGTGTTCGCGGACCTTCGACGGCATCGTGAAAAGACGGAGGAGAGAGATGTCAGGCCAGGTTCTTGAGCGGGTCGACCATCCGCCGACGGGGGTCCGCGAGGACCCCGGCGGTTTCGACCTGGCGGCACCGGACGGCACGCGCTACCGGGTCGATCTCACCACCGGAGTCCTCGATCCGCGCAACGCGCTGCTGGCCGACCGTCTGGAGGGCCGGCGGGTGGCGGCCTTCGTCAGCCCCACCGTCGACCGGCTCCACGGCGACCGGCTGCGCGCGTACCTGGAGGCCCGCACGCCGCCGGGCCAGTGGACGCTGCACGTCATCCCCACGGGCGAGCACCACAAGACGCTCGGTGCGGCGGAGCGCGTCTGCGCCCTCGCCAAGGCGGACGGGCTGGACCGGCACGGCGTGATGCTCGCCGTCGGAGGCGGCATCGTCGCCGACGTGGTGGGCTTCGCCGCGTCGATCTACGCCCGGGGTGTCCGCTACGTCAAGGTCAACACCACCCTGGTGGGCCAGGTCGACGTCGGCGTGGGCGTCAAGACGGGCGTCAACGCCCTGCAGACGAAGAACATGTTCGGCGCCTACCACCCGGCGCACGCCTCCCTGAACGACCCCGCCTTCCTCGCGACCCTGCCGCATCGGGAGATCCGCTGCGGGCTCGCCGAGATCGTGAAGATGGCCGTGATCCTCGACGCGGACCTGTTCCGGACTCTGGAACGGCACCCGGACGCGTTCCGGCGCCCCGGGGACGGCGGCGGGCCCGGCCCTTCCCAGGGGGATCTGGAGACCTACATCCTGCGCACGTCGATGCGTCTGATGATGGAAGAGCTGTGCCCCAACCTCGAGGAACACGACCTGGCCCGGCTCGTCGACTTCGGCCACACCTTCAGCCCGGTCGTCGAGACGGCCGGCGGACACCGCCTGGAGCACGGTGAGGCGGTCGCCGTCGACATGGCGCTCTCCGCGCACCTGGCCCGGCTGCTGGGCCTCGCGGACCAGGGGACCTGCGACCGGATCGTCCGGCTGCTGCGGCGCATCGGGCTGCCCGTCTTCGACCCCGCCACCTGCACCCCGGAGCTGATGGGCCAGGCCCTGCGCGCCTCCTGGCAGCGCCGGGGCCGCAAACTGCACCTCGTCGTGCCGACGGGCATCGGCAAGGCGGCCTTCGTGGAGGAACTGGAGGACGTGCCCGGGGACGTCCTGACGGCCGCGCTCCGGGACCTCGCCTCGGAAGGGGAGCGGCACGATGCCTGAGCCCGTGGTCAACCTGCGGGACCTGCTGGCGGGGAAGGAAAGGGACCACGGCGGTCTCGGCACGATCCTCGCCCACCGCGTCTTCGCCCGCCGGCCCGGCGGTACGGGCGCGGACTTCATCGACCTGGCCGTCCTGCCGCCGGGCACCTCGATCGGCCGGCACCGGCACGGCGCCGACCGCGAGACCTACGTCGTGCTCGACGGCGGCGGACTGATGTACCGGGACGGCGAGGAGTTCCGGGTGGGCCCCGGCGACGTCGTCGTCAACGACCCCCACGGGGAACACGGACTGCTCAACGACGGTGAGCGGGACCTGAGGCTGCTCGTCTTCGAGGAGGGACCGGGTGAGCGGCGTGCCGGCTGACAACGACTTCACCGTGCTCGACGTGGGCGGCACCACGCTCCGGGTGGGCACCTACGACCCCGCGACGGGCGCCCTGTCCCGGGTGCGCCGGATCCCGGTCGACGGCATGCACCGCGACCCCGGCGCCCCGGTTGCGGTGCTGCAGCGGCGGGTGGTGGAGCAGATCGTGCGGGAGGTCGGCGCGCACACGGGCGGACGGCCGCCGCGGGCACTGGGCGTGGCCTTCGCCGGTCCCATCACGGCCGCCGGGCTCGTGCTGGCCGCCCCCACCGTCTGGGGGCGGCGCGGAGACCCCCTGCCGCTGGGCGACCTGCTGACGGAGCGGACCGGCGCACCGGCCGTCGTGGTGAACGACCTGACGGCGGCGGCCTGGCGGTACGCCGCCGGCGAACCCGGGGACTTCTGCCTGCTCACCGTCAGCTCCGGCATCGGGAACAAGGTGTTCCGCGGGGGTGAGGTCCTGGTGGACGCCGACGGTCACGGCGGTGAGCTGGGCCACTGGGTCTGCGACCTCTCCCCCGACGCGCCGCTGTGCGACTGCGGCGGGCGCGGGCACCTGGGCGCCATCGCCTCCGGGCGCGGCGTCCTCGCCGCCACGCGCCGGGCCGCGCGGGCCGACGGGGCCGCCTTCCGCGGCTCCCGGCTCGGCGCCCTGTGCGAGGGCCGCACGGAGCGGATCGACAACCGGGCCGTCGCCGAGGCGGTCCGCGCGGGCGATCCCTTCGCCACGGAGGTGCTGCGCGGCACGGTGACGCCCCTGGCCCAGGCGGTCAGCGGGGTGTTCGGCTCGATCGGGGTGTGCCGCTACATCCTGATGGGCGGCTTCGCGCTGGCGGTCGGCGAGCCCTACCGGCGCCTGCTGGTGGCCGAGTTGCAGCGGCTGGGCTGCTTCGGCCTCGGCCCGGGACAGATCGACGCGATGGTGTCGCTCGGGGTCGCCGACGACGACCACGGACTGATCGGCGTGGGCCGGCTGCTGGCGGACCGCACACCGGTCTCCCTCGCCCGGGGGGCGTCGTGACCGGTGACGGCACCCTCATCGTGGGCAGCGGCCTGATCGGCACCGCGACCGCCCGGCGGCTGGCCGCGGCCGGCGAGCACGTGACGCTCGTCTCGCGCCGACCTGCGGCCCTGCCCGCCGAGGCGTACGGGGCCCGCTGGTGTGCGCTGGACGCCACCGACCCCGAGGCCTGCCGACGGCTGCTCGACGACCTGCGGCCCGGACGGATCGTCCTGGTGCACGGGCCGTCCGACGTCACCTGGTGCGAGGACCACCCGGACGAGGCACGGGCCGCGCACGTCGCCGTGGCCGACACCTTCGCCGCCCTGGCACCGCACGCGCGGATCGTCCTGGTCTCCACGGACAACGTCTTCGGCGGCGACTCGGCGCACCACACGGAGAGCACGGCCGTCTCGCCGGCGAACGCCTACGGCCGCGCGAAGCTGGCGGCGGAGGAAGCGCTGCTCGCCGAGGCACCCCGGGCCGTGGCCCTGCGGGTCAGTCTGGTCTACGGCCACGAGCCGGCCGACGCGGGCAAGTGGCTCAACTTCTTCGCCGCCTGCGCCCACCGCCTGCTGCGCGGCGAGCGGATCGAGGCCCCCGACGACCACTGGACGACGCCGGTGCTCCTGGACGACGTCGCGGAGGTGACGGCGGCGCTCCTTGACGCCGGGCACCCGCTGCCCCCGGTGCTCCACCTGGGCGGCCCGGACCGCGTCACGCGCGCCGAGTGGGCGGGCGTCATCGCGCGGGCGGTGGGGGCACCGGCGGACCTGGTGACGCCCGTACCGCGGGCCCGCACCCGCTACGCGTCCCGCCCGGTGAACGCCTGCCTCACCAGTGAGGTGCTGGCGACCCTGCCCGCCACCGAGGCCATCCGGGTCCGGGGGGTGTGCGAGGGAGCGCGCCTGCTGGCGTCCGCGTTCGCCGGCCCGCCGGCCGTCTGATCCCGTCTCTGCGAGGAGCCCCCGTGGCCACAGCGCCCACCCGTTTCCGGCACGCCCGGCCCTGTCCCGTACGACCGGTCCCCCCACGCCGTGCCCCCGGCACCCACCTTTCGACGGAGCGACCATGACGACTTCCTCCCTCCTGTCCGGCCATGACGTCGTCGTCCTCGGCGGCGGGGTGGCGGGGTGCGTGCTGGCGGCACGCCTCAGTGAGGACCCCGGCCGTTCCGTGTGCCTGGTGGAGGCGGGGCCCGACTACGGGCCGCAACAGCGGAACTGGCCGGAGAAGATCCTGAACGCCCGTGCCCTGCCCCGCGACGACGTGTGGGAGCGGCACACGGCGTTCTACCGCATCCGGGCCCGGGTGCTGGGCGGCTCGTCGTGCATCAACGGCGCCTGGAACACGTGGGGGTCGCACGCGGACCACGCGGAGTGGACGCGAGCGGGCGGTGAGCGGTGGTCGGCCGACGCGCTGGAACCGTACCGGCTGCGGGCGGTGGAACGCATGGGGCTGCACGCCGTCCCCGACGCCGAACTGTCCGCCTGGGCCTCGGCCGCCCTGACCGCCGCGCGCGAACTCGGGTACCCGGAGGTGGACATGGGGGTCCCCGGCTCGCCCGGGTACGGCAGGCCTCTCCTCAACGCCGCCGACGGAGTGCGCCGGAACGCCGCCCTCGCCTACCTGGACCCGGCGACCCGGGCGCGGCCGAACCTGACGGTCCTCGGCGACGCCCTGGTGGACCGGCTCGCGATACGGGCCGGCCGGGTGTCCGGCGTGCACATCGTCCTGGACGGTGCACCGGTGACCCTGGAGGCCGACACCTGCGTACTGGCGTCCGGCACCTTCGGCTCCCCCACCGTGCTGATGCGCAGCGGCATCGGTCCCGCCGCGCACCTGAAGGAGAACGGGATCCGCTGCGAGGTGGATCTGCCGGGTGTCGGCGCCAACCTGTCGGACCAGCCCGGTGTCTTCGTGCCCTTGGTGCCCACGGACCACCTGAACAGGGCGCTGGCGGCCAAGGAGTCGGCCGGGGAACTGTACGTCAGCCGCATGCTGGTCCGGGCCGCCAGCGAGTACTGCCCGGACGGGGCGTGGGACCTGCACCTGCTGCCCACCGCCGGACCGCCGCTGTTCGGGAAGCTTCCGCCCGGACAGTACGAGGCGGGAATCTCCGCGTTCCTGATGAAGCCCGTTTCGCGCGGACACGTCCGGCTCCGCTCGGCCGATCCGCTGGAGCCCCCCGAGATCGATCCTGCCTTCCTGACCGATCCGGCCGGCCGGGACGTCGCCGTGGTCCGGGCGGGGCTGGAGAAGGCGGCGGAACTGGCCGCGGCCATGGAGCCGCTGGCCCGTCCGGCGGACGGCACACCGGTCCACGCGCGCCCCGCGGCCGACCTGCGGGCCCGGGTGGGGACCTACTGGCACCCGGTGGGAACCTGCGCCATGGGTCCGGCGGACGACCCGCGGTCGGTGGTCGACGGGCAGGGCGCCGTCCACGGTGTGTCGGGGCTGCGCGTCGCCGACGCCTCCGTCCTGCCGACCGTGCCCGCCGCCAACACACAACTGCCGGTCCTCGCCCTCGCCGAGATGCTCGCCGACACCCTGCGCGCCTGACCGGCCTTCCACCGACCGCACCCACCACGGAGACAGCCATGGCGGCAGAGACAGACATACGCGCGCACCACCTGGTCTACGGCTGCATGGGGCTCGGCGGCGGCTGGGACACGACGCCGTACACGGCCGAGCACATCCACCAGGCCGAAATCGCCGTCGAGGCGGCCCTGGCCGCCGGCATCACGGCTTTCGACCACGCCGACATCTACCGGTACGGCAAGTCGGAGGCCGTGTTCGGCGAGGTCCTGTCCCGCAGCCCCGGGCTGCGGGAACGCGTCGTCGTCCAGACCAAGTGCGGTATCCGGCTGCCCGACGGTGACCGGCCCGGGCACTACGACCTGCGGGGAACCAGCATCGTACGGCGGGTCGAGGAGAGCCTCGTCCGGTTGCGCACCGACTTCCTCGACGTCCTCCTCCTGCACCGGCCCGACCCTCTCGCCGATGTGCGGGAGGTCGGCGCCGCGCTGACCTCCCTGCACGCCCAGGGCTTGGTGCGGCAGTTCGGCGTCTCCAACATGAACGGCCCGCAGATCGCCGCCCTGCAGGCCCACATGGACCTCCCGCTGGTCGTCAGCCAACTGGAGATGAGCCTGGACCGGCGCGACTGGGTGGAGTCGGGCGTCCTGTTCAACACGGCGGACGCCGCAGGGAACGGCTTCGCGCCCGGCACGCTGGAGTGGTGCGCGGCCAACGGCGTCCGGCTCCAGGCGTGGAGCCCGCTCGCCCGGGGCCGGCTGACCTCCCACGCGGACACGCGGGTGAACCGGCTCGTCGCCGAACTCGCCCGGCGTAAGGGCACCACACCGGAGAGCATCCTCCTGTGGTGGCTCCAGCGCCATCCGGCGGGCATCGCCCCGGTCGTCGGCACCACCCGCCCCGATCGCATCAGCGCCTGCGCGGACGCGGTGCACCGCCGACCGGACCTCACCCACGAGGAGTGGTACGAGCTGTGGGTCACCGCACGCGGCATCCCCCTGCCCTGAGCAGATCTCTCCCGGTCGGTCCGCAGTGAGGTGTTCGGCGCCCCGGAGCCGGCCCCAGGGCCCCGACGCCGGCCGCCGCAGGCACAGGCGCGACGCTGCCGGAGACACCGCCGGAGGGGGGCGCCGGCGTGCAGGAGGAAGCTTGCGCCCGGCGCCCGCTTCAGGAGTCGCGGTTGGATCCGGCCCGCGAAACCCCTGCGATCACCGCACTAGCCGCGGCCGCGTATCAGCGACATCAGCAGCCCGTGGGTCTCGTCGTCGGCGGCGGCCACGAGCCCACGGCCGCCCTCACCGATCGGGGCGCCGTCGATCCCGGTGACAACGCAGCCTGCCGCCCGGCACAGAGCGATGCCGGCCGCGAAATGAACGCTGCCGGAGAGGTCACCGCCATCGGTGACGTACGCGGCACGCTTGCCCGCAGCGACCCAGGCCAGCGCCAGCGTCGTGGATACGACGCGCGGCCGGAAGCGTTCGACGAACCCGGGGTGGGCCAGCAGGTCCACGGCCCGGAATCCGGGCGCACCCGGGAACGGCGGATCCAGGTTGACGTCCACCAATCGGCTGGCGGGCGAGGGCGTCAGCAGAGCGTCGTCGGGCCCGTCGTGCCGCACGCGGGCCGTCACCCCGTCGGTGAAGAAGACCTCGCCGCTGAAGGGATCGGCCACCGCCGCGGCCCCGCCGCACAGCGCCACGTTGACGGCGACCAGCGTGGTGCCGACGGCGTAGTTCAACGTGCCGCACAGGGGGTCCACCAGCCACTGGCGCACCGCGTCGGCCGCTCCCTGCTGCCCGCCTTCCTCGCCCAGCACGGCGTCATCGGGCCGTGCGGCACGGATGACGTCGAGGATCGCTTTCTCGGCCTCCAGGTCGGCCACGGTGGCAAAGTCCCCGGCACCCTTGTCCAGGCGGTGGAGCCGCCGGCCGTACAGGGAGCGGACCACGTCCGCACCAGCCCGCGCCCCGGCTGTCGCCACCGCGGCATCGTCGGCACCCGCGTAGGAGTTGATCACGCCTGGAGCCTATCGAGGCGAAGCCGACGCCCCGGCGGCGCCCCGGTCGCCGGCCTCACGCACCGGGCACCGCGCCAGGCCGTTTCACCGGGTCGTGCTGCCCGCGACCCACTCGCTCCACGGCATGTTCCAGTCGCTGAGGCCGTTGTCCGGCGCCGGCGTGGCCTTGTCCGCGGAGTTCTTGACGATCACCACGTCACCGATCATCGAGTTGTCGAAGAACCACGCGGCGGGCTGCTTGCCGTCGGTGCCGCCCCTGACGTCCTTCAGGCCCACGCAGCCGTGGCTGGTGTTGGCGTTGCCGAAGACCGAGTCCGCGCCCCAGTAGTTGCCGTGGATGAACGTGCCCGAGTCGGTCAGACGCATGGCGTGCGGTACGGCCTCGATGTTGTACGAGGGCTTGCCGTCCTTCTCGGTGAGGCCGACGCTCGCACCGTTCATACGGATGTGCCGGAACTTCTCGGAGACGACCATCTGACCGTTGTACGTCGGGTGCTCGGAGCTGCCGGAAGAGATCGGGATGGTCTTGATCGTCTTGCCGTTCCGGACGACGGTCATCTTCTTCGTCGCGGCGTCGACCGTGCTGATCTGGCTCCGGCCGATCTTGAACGTGACCGTCTTCCGGACGCCGTCGAGGGAGAGCTTGACGGTGACGGTCGAGCCGGGCTTCCAGTAGTGCTCGGGGCGGAAGTCCAGGCGGCCGTCGTTGAGCCAGTGGCCGACGACCCGCTGGCCGCTGCTGGAACTGACCTGGATCTCCGACTCCACGGCGGCCTTGTCGCTGATCGCCGTGTCGAAGTTGACCGACACCGGCATGCCCACGCCGACGGTCGAGCCGTTCAGGGGCGAGACGTGCCCGATGAAGTTGTTGGCCGGGGAGACGGTGGTGATCGTCGCGTTCTCGGTGGCGGGACGCCCCTCGGTGTCCACGGCCTCGGCGGCGATCTGGTACTTGGTGGCCCGCTCCAGCCGGCCGTCCAGCTTCCAGGAGGTGCCGTCCGGCGACAGGGTGCCCCGGATCTCGGCACCGGTCGCGACGGCGGTCATGGTCACCTTGGTGAGCTTGCCGTTGCCGACAGTGACCTGGACGGGGCCGTCGAGCCCGACCTTGTGGGCGCCGTGCCCGGGCGTGATCCTTATTCGGGCGTCGGAAGCGTCCGGTGCGACCGTCCGACCCGCCTGCGCCTGGGGCTGCGGGGGGTTCCCGGCGTCGTCGGGGCCGGTCGCGGCGTTGCTGGTACCGCCGAGGGCCGTGACTGCGAGTACGCCGCCGAGTACGCCGGCCGCGGTCACCAGCCCGGTGCGTCGTTTACGTACCGTGATCAAACGCTTCTCCCATGCCACTGGTTTTTACACACGTGCGAACTGAGCGCCTTGCGGCGCACATAGTCCCCAACCAGTTATAGGCAGGTATCCATCCAGAAACGAGTTGTTGTGGCGAAGGGCACGAAACGCCGATTACGTCGCATATGCGTCCCGTCACAGTGCGCCGTCACAGCGCGCTTCCTCCCGCCCGGTGCGAGACGGGCGGGATCCGGAAGCGTGCGCGCCTCACCAGGCTGGTCTGTCCGGCGTTGCGCGGGCGGGCAGGTCGGATGCGGGCACCCAGGGCATCACCCGGGCCAGGTCGCGGTGTATGCGATCGGCTTCACCGCGTACCTGGGTGGGGATGTCACCGCGTTCGGCGACGAGGCGGCTGAAGATGGGGGTTTCCTGGAACACGGTGGAGTCTCTTTCTGCGGGTGGCTGGCCACGGATCGGGCGGTGCGAGCTGAGCCGAACTGGTTTATCACATCGGTCAGTTCTCTCATGGTCCGGCCTCGGCGGCCGGGACGAAGCGGCCCGGCTCGATCCGGGTCAGGTAGGCAGTCGGTGCCCTGGGGCACCCGGAGGCGCGCGCAGCGCTGCTCGCCGCCCGCGACCCCCTCGCCGAGCTGAGGATGCGGGGCGCGGCCTGGTGGGCGACGCCCCGCCCCGGAATCAGCCGACGCGCAGGGTCACAGCGGCGGTGTGGAGCTTGCCGCCGGTCTGGAACTGCAGGAACAGCCGCCAGTTGCCTGAGTCGGGCAGTTCGGCGTGGAAGGACAGGTCCGGGCCGCCGTTGCCGCCGCTCACCTCGGTGGTCGGATGGAGGTGGGCGAACGCGGCGTCGCCTTCGTGGAAGGCCGTCAGGTGGGCGTAGGTGTCCAGGTACGGCTCGAGGTCGGTGACGGGCCTGCCGTCTTTGGTGATCGAGACGGTCAGCGGGTGCGCCATGCCCGGCATGGGCTCGCCCTCGACGGTGACGGTGTACCCGTCGACCCGCGTGCTGGCGGCCGGTGCGGGCAACGGGATCCGCTCGGCGCTGCCCGGCACCGTGACGGTGCGCGAGAGCACGAGGTCCTCGCCCTTGCCCGGGCCGGCGTTCGGGGTGAAGGAGGCGAACACGCGCCAGGAGCCCGGGGTGAGCGCGGACAGGTCCGCGGTCCATGTGCCGTCGGCGGCCATGACCGGGTGGACGTGCTGGAATCCGGTCAGGTCGGAGCGGATCGCGTAGAAGTGCATCCGCTTGGTCTGGTCGACGGCGAAGTCGGTGACCGGCTTGCCGGCCGGGCCGGTCACCGTGAACCGGTACCCGGCCTGCCGCCCCGACGACAGTGTGGTGTCCTTCGAGGTGAGGCGGTAGCCGTCCTGGCTGTCGGACAGGCCGTTGCCGGAGGCCTTGTGGTCCATGCCGGGCATGCCGTCCGTCGACGGCGACGCGCTGGACGACGAGGCCGTCGAGGGCTTGCTGCCGTGGTCCATGCCCGGCATGGACGAGGAGTCGTCGGAGGAACCGCAGGCGGCCAGGGACAGGACGAGAGTCACTCCGGCACCGGCCGCGGCGATCGCGCGGCGGGGTGCGGCGAGGCGGGCAGAGAAGATCATCGAAGGGAAGCCTTCCGGGGGGCGCGCCACGCCGGTGGCGCGCGGAGAGGGACGGGGCACGGTGCCGGCTCCGGCCGGTGGCCGGGTCTCGGCTGGTGCCTGTCACGTCCGCGCGATGCACGCCCGGAGCAGGTGGTCTCTTCCGCCGGTCGGCGGGCCGCGCAGCCCGCTCGCACCCGGTGCCCGCAGTCGGGCCGGTGCCCATGCCGGCGGAACCGCGAGGGCGGCCACGGCGAGGAGGCCGGGCGCCGACAGGGGGATCCGCTCGTGGGCCACGGTCGCCACGCACAGCACTCCGGGCGTCCCGGCAGTCCCGGGACCCTTGAGGACCGGGCCGGGGAGGTACGCGGCGGGCGTGTGAGCCGTGACCGTCAGGGAGGCGTCGTGGCCGGCGCGCATCGATGCGGGTGCGGGTGCGTGCGTGGAGCCGTGGCAGCCGTCGGCGGCACTGACCGGGGAGCCGTGCATGAGGAACAGGCCGACCAGCACAGCGCACACCGCCAGCAGCCGGGCGATGCCTCGCCTGCCCGCATGTCCGCTGCCCACGTTCCTCGTCCCCCTTCCCACGATGCGGCCCCGCGATGCGACGCGCTGCCTGTCGAGCACCCGGCCGAGTATACGGGGGCGGGGTATTCGGCGCGGGCCGAACGTCACGCCGGCGGCCGGCCGAGTTGGGCGGCCACGGCGTCGAGGACCCATTCGAGGCCGGTCGCGAAGGATTCCTCGGCGTCCACCTCCGTGCCGTCGTACACGGCCTTGGTCAGCGCCGGGAAGCGGCCCGTGGCCAGCATTCTCGTCATGTACGGGCCTGAGGCGCGCTGCCAGTCGCGTTTGGACAGGCCCGTGGCCCGCTCGGCCCGCAGGTTCGCGATCTCGCGCCTGATCGCGCCGGTGAAGTAGGCGCTGACCGTCTCCACGGCACGCATGACGGTGTCGATGTCGGCGAGGCCGTCGAGGGCGGACAGTGTGGCTTCGGCCACGGCCAGGCCGTTCGGGCCCAGGCTCGGACGGCCGCCGAGCAGGTCGGCCAGCCATTCGTGGCGGAGAGCGGCCCGCCTGGTGCGGTGGGCGAGGACGCGCAGCGCCTCCCGCCAGTCCGCGGGCCTCTCCTCGGGGAGGATCTCGGCGTTGACCTCGTCCATCATGAGGTCGAACAACTCCTCCTTGGCGGAGATGTATCCGTACAGCCGCATCGGCCCGGCGTCCAGCCGGGCAGCGACCTTGCGCAACGACACCGCCTCCAGCCCGCCCTCGTCGGCCAGCGCGATGGCGGCGGAGACGATCCGCTCACGGTCGAGCGGCACGGGTCGAGTCGGCGGCTCCGGCCGGTCCCACACAGTCATGGCCACACCGTACCGTTGCGATACATCGTTCCCCGTCAATACAGTGTATCGGCATGAGACATCGTATCGCCGTGGTCGGTGGCGGCCCGGCCGGTCTTGCCTTCGCCCGGGTCCTGCACCGCCACGCGTACCCGGTCACCGTTCTCGAACGTGATCCCGCCCCCGACGCCCGCCCCCCGGGCGGCACGCTCGACCTGCAGGAAGGGCTGGGCCAGCTCGCGCTGGACAAGGCGGGCCTGCTGGCGGAGTTCCGGGCGCTGTCCCGCCCGGAAGGGCAGGCCATGCGCATCCTGGACACGGACGGCAGCGTCCTGCGCGACTGGCGGCCCCGTCCGGATGACCGGGCCCATCCCGAGATCGACCGCGGACAACTCCGTGACCTGCTGCTCGGCCCGCTCGCCATCCGGTGGGGGCGGCACGTGACGCAGGTCGTACCGGGGGCCCGGGAGGGCGTACGGGTCCATTTCGCGGACGGGCGACAGGAGACCTTCGACCTGGTGGTCGGCGCGGACGGCGCCTGGTCCCGGGTCCGCCCGGCAGTCTCCCCGGTGACGCCGCGGTACACCGGCGTCACCTTCGTCGAAACCTCCCTCGACGACGTCGACACCCGCCACCCTGACCTCGCCCGTTTGATCGGCGACGGTTCCCTGGCCGTGTACGGCGTGAACCGAGCCGTCGTCGCCCAGCGCAACAGCGGCGGCCACGTCAAGGTGTACGCCCAGTTCCGTGCGCCGCTGGACTGGCACACGGACCTGGACCTGGAAGACGCCGAAGCCGTGCGATCGAGCCTGCTGGCTCTCTTCGCCGGCTGGGCCGCCCCCGTCCTCGACCTCCTCCGTCACGGCACCGCTTTCGTCCACCGCCCCCTCTACGTCCTGCCCGTGCCCCACACCTGGCCGCACGTCCCAGGGGTGACGCTGCTGGGCGACGCCGCCCATCTGATGCCCCCGTTGGGGGCGGGCGCGAACCTCGCGATGCTGGAAGGCGCCGAACTCGCCGAGTCCATCGCCACCGGCCCTGGAGACCTGGACATGGCCGTCCGCGCCTTCGAGGAACAGATGTGGGAACGGGCCGAGCGGTGGGCGAGGCTCACGATGGCCGGTCTGGAACGCCTTGTGAGCCCGGACCCCGCCCAAGCCCTCGCCGTCTTCGACCAGGTGCAGCCATCCTGACCGTCCAGCGCGGGGGCACCCGTACCGAGGGGGTCGTTTCCGGCGGTGCTGCGGGAATCGCCGCTGCTCCCCCGAGCCCCCGCCCGTCCGCGGCGTCGGGCGTGCCGAACGGGGGCAGACTTCCGCATGCCCACCCCTTCGTCCAGGCCACTCGCGGTCGATCGACACGGCAACCGGCTGGTTTCGTTCACGCCCGGTACCGAAGAGGTACCCCCTGGCGGGGCTCCCCTGCCCATGGCTCTGACTGCCTTGTGGCACCGCGGCGAGGTCGTCATGGTCCACGACCGGTTCCGGGGCCACTGGGAACGACCCGGTGGCCTCCGCGAACCGGGGGAGACTCCTCGCCGGACGGCCGTCCGTGAACTCTTCGAGGAGAGCGGGCAAGTACCCGGCGATCCCTTGCGATTCGTCGGATACGCCGGATTCCTGCTGGGTCCCGAACAGCGCGCCGAATACGGTGCGCTGTTCACAGGCCACGCGCTGCGGCGCCGCGACTTCGAGGCCGACCACGAGATCGGGGCGATGCGGTGGTGGGATCTGACCGCACCCCTGCCGGGGCGGGTATCCGACATCGACGCGTATCTGGCCCGCCTCACTCGGCCCGCCACTTCCCGACGGGGCGCGGTGTAGGGGGAGCAGCAGGCCCGGTCCCGGGCCTGCTGCTCCCCCCCTGTCCTGGCCGGGTCCACCCGGTGCACCGCGCGTTCCGTGACTGTCCGGAGGCGCGAGCGGCCGTGGGAACCGGCGACTTGGGTCAGCAGTACTTCTTCTGCACCAGATCGGCGATGCTCTTCTTGCTCACCCGCTCGCCACAGCGCGTGGCGCCGTCAACCGCGGCGCTGTAGCTTCTCGCCCGGCCGTGGGCCTGCTCGATCCACTTGGTACCGCCGTCGCACCGGTACCCGACCCAGTACCCCGAGGCCTTGAGCCTGCCGAGGTAGAAGAAGTAACGGCCCTTCTTCGTCAGCGTGTCGGAGACACTGACGCTTCGCGTCGTGGTGCGGCCCTTCTCGTGCGTGTAGCTGCCGTTGACGTGTGCGTCCAAGCTGATCAGGATCCCTTTCACTCCGAACCCTCCGGAGGCTCCGGAGTCCACGCTCCGCCCGGAAGTCAGCGTCTTGGAGTGTTCGAGAGTCTTCGTGACCGTGCGGCTGCCGCCCGTGTACTCCTTCTCGTACCCCTTCACCTTGTGGGTGAGCACCCGGGTCCGACTCGTGGTGACCCAATCCACGCTGTGGCTTCCCGGGTCACAGATCATCGGCCCCGCGTTCGCCGTCGTCGCCGGCACGAAAGCCAGCAACGCCGCGGTCATCCCCACTGCGGCGGTCGCCGCGGCCAGGCTGTTCCTCACTGCTCATCACTCCCCGTTGTTCCGTCTGGTCCGTTGTCCACCTCGGAGAGCGCGGTCTTCGACGCCTCCCCGGGTCGCCCATGATGGTTCGTCAGTCCGGGGCCGGCGACAGCACTCGGTCCACACTTCCTTGGCGGAGAGTCGACAGGGGTCGCGGGCCGGGGCACGGAAGGCTGAGATCCTGAGCGGCCCGGCCGACCGCGGCTCCCTGACCCGGCCCTGACTTCCGTCCGCCCCGCACACCCGATCACCCCTGAGGGGTCCCCGAGCCGACCCGGAAAAGCCCCTGACAGGCGCACCACAGGGGCGCCAGTGCACCTAACGTGACGACGGTGCCCCGGCCGGGTCCGCACGTCTGACACAACCGATCTCTTCACGAGGAGGATCCATGCCGTTCAGGGGCAGATCCGCATTACGGCGCGTCGCCGCGCGGGGCACGGCCCTGGCCGCGGGGGCCGCCATGGCCGTCGTCACCGGCCTCGCCGCCGCTCCGTCGGTCCACGCGGCACCGTCCGCCACCGGGGGCCTGCGGTGGGCACCGTGTGACGACCCGGCGGAGCCGGGAGCCGAATGCGCCACTCTCTCGGTGCCGGTCGACTGGGCCCGTCCCGACGGGCCGAGACTCGACCTGGCCGTGGCCCGCCGCAAGGCCACCGACCCCGGCGCACGCGTCGGTTCGATGGTGTTCGGCCCCGGCGGGCCGGGCGACTCGGGTGTGGACATGGTGGTGCGCCGTATCAGCCGGTTCAGTCCCGAGGTCCGCCGCAGGTTCGACATCGTCAGCTTCGACCCACGCGGCGTGGGCGCCAGCAACCCGGTGACCTGCTCCGACGACCTGCTTGCCGAGCGGCCGTCACCGGAGCTGAAGAGCCAGGCGGACTTCGACGCGACCATGGCGTACAACAGGCGGCTCCGTGCCGACTGCCGGGCCCGTACCGGCCCGGTGTTCGACCATCTCGACACCGCCCAGACGGTCCGGGACCTGGACGCCCTGCGGGTCGCCCTGGGTGAACGGAAATTGACCTTCCACGGCAGCTCGTACGGCACACTGCTCGGCGCCCAGTACGCCGAGACCTACCCGCGCCACGTACGCGCGATGGTGCTGGAGAGCGTCATGGACCACGGCGTCCCGACCACCCGTGACTTCCTGCAGTCGGAGGCGGCCACGGCAGAGGATTCGTTCCAGGAGTTCGTGAAGTGGTGCGACGGTGCCGCGGGCTGCGCGCTGCACGGCCGCGATGTCCGCGCCGTCTGGCAGGGCCTGCTGGCCCGGGCCGGCCGCGGCGAGCTGGAGGACCCGGCGAAGCCGGGCACCCCGCTGTCGACTTCGGACCTGGTCAACAAGACGGCGTTCCGGAAGTTCTACGACGCCGACTACGCGGGCCTGGCCACGGCGATCGCGGGGATGGACGCGAGCAGGCCGCTGCCCGCGTCGCCCACCTCGACGGCGCCGCTGCATCCGGCCACCCCCGTCTTCTGCTCGGACTGGCACCTGCCCGTGCGCGACTACGAGGAGTACGCCTCACTCGTCGCCGTTATGAACAGAACCGCGCCTGACCTGCCTTACCTCCTGCCGGTCCACATGACAGCGGCGTGTCTGGGCGCGCCGACCGCCAACCCGCAACACCGCCTGGACGCACACGGTGTCCCTCCGATCCTGGTGTCCAACGCGCTGCACGACCCCGCCACCGGCTACCCGTGGGCGGTCTCGGTGGCCCGGCAGCTCGGTCGCAGCGGCGTGCTGCTCACCTACGAGGGCCAGGGGCACGGCAGCGTCACCAGCGGCCCGTGCATGGAGGACACCGTGGACCGCTACCTCACCGACCTGGCAGTCCCGCCCCGGGGCACCAGCTGCCCGGCCGTGCCCTCCTGACAGCCGGCCGCTCCGCATCCGCCCGGCAGGCGGGTCCGGTAGGAGAACGGCCGTGACGCGCAGGTGAGTCACCGAGGGACAGCGGATCTCGATCGGGCCGTTCCTGCCGGCAGGCAGGAACGGCCCGTACCCCGGCACCGGATGTCCGGTGCGCGGGGCGGTCCCCGTCCGCGGTGTGACCTCCCGCAGAGCGGAAACAGGGAGGTCATGGAGTTGCTGATGGAGTTGCACGAGATGGACCGGGTGCTGACGCAGCAGGCGGCGGCCCGCGTCCCGAAACGGGTCGGCAGGGTGCTCTCGGCCGTGGAGGAGGCCGCGGAGAACACCAAGTTGTGGTGTGCCGCCGCGGCGGTGATGGCAACGGGTGGCGGCCGGCGGGGCCGGCGGGCCGCGGCCACGGGGCTGGTCGCCCTCGGCGTGGCCCAGGTCGTGTCGAACGGTCTGTGCAAGCGGCTCGCCGACCGGCCCCGGCCGCCCAAGGAGTGGATCCCCCACGACGAGGTCGAGGACCGCCCCGATTCCTCGTCCTTTCCTTCCGGCCACACCGCCGCCGCGGTTGCGTTCACCGCTGCGGTCGCAGCCGTCTGGCCGACCGCGGGCATGGTGTGCGCGGTGCCGGCTGCGATGGTGACGGTGGAGCGTGTGCAGTCCGGCGCCCACTACCCGAGCGACGTCGCGGCTGGAGCGGGCATCGGCCTCATCAGCGCCTTGTTCGTCCGGCACGGGCCTCGGCTGCTGCTGCGGCACAAGGTGTAGCAGCAGACGCCGGGTGCCGACGGGGTCCTGGCGATCCGCGTCCTCTTCGTCCCGGGGACGGGTGAGCCCGGGGGGCCCGAGGCAGAGTCCGCAGAGTCCGGAGCCTCTTCGGGTGCCGGCAACGGCCGGCGTCGGTGGCCCGGCTGAACCGACGGCGCCGGGGTACTCGCGCGCTCAGCCGATGCCGGGCGCCGTGAGCCCGGTTCGTACAGAGAGCGACGGGAGGTGATCACCGTGTCGAGTACCCAGCCCTCTTCCGCCGGCCCTGCCGGCCAGGAGCCGGTGAGCGAGCTGGTGCAGCGTGCCTCGCGGCAGCTGACGGAGCTGGTGCGCACGGAAATGCGCCTGGCGCAGGCGGAGATGAAGGAGAAGGGCAAACGGTACGGCAAGGGCGGTGGCCTGTTCGGCGGAGCCGGGTTGGTCGGCTTGCTGATGCTGCAGGCTCTGGTGGCGACCGTGATCGCCGCACTGGCACTCGTGCTCCCGGTGTGTGCCGCCGCACTGATCGTCACCGCAGTGCTGGGTGTGATCGCCGCGGCAATGGCCATGAGTGGGAAGAAGCAGATTGCCCAGGCCGCACCGCCCACGCCGGAGCAGACGGTAGAGAACGTGAAGGCCGATGTGGCCGAGATCAAGGAGAGCGCACACCGATGACCCAGCCGCCCCACGACGAGCCCACCGCCGACAGCCCCGAGGAACTGCGCGAGCAGGCCGAACAGACCCGCCAGGAACTCGGCCAGACCGTCGAGGCCCTCGCGGCCAAGACCGACGTCAAGGCCCGCGCCCAGGAGAAGGCGACAGAGGTCAGGGAACATGTCGCCGCCCGGGCGGGCGAACTGAAGGAGCAGGCCTCGCTCAAGGCCGGGGAGCTGAAGGACAAGGCGGCGCAGGCTGCCGGCCACCTGCAGGACAAGCTGCCCGATCCGGTGAGGGAGAAGGCCGTCGAGACCGCCGGACAGGCGCGGGCCAAGGCCGCTCAGGCCGGCCATATGTGGCAGGAGAAGGCGCCCGAGCCGCTGAGGGAGAAGACGGCCCAGGGGGCGCAGATGGCCCGCGACAAGCGCGGCCTGCTCCTGGCCGCCGCCGGTGTGGCGGTCGTGGCGTGGATCGTCTGCCGTCGCCGCGAGGGATGAGCGGGGTGAAGGCCCTGACGATCGCCTACGAGCCGGTCGCTCACGCCGCTCCCGGCTGACGAGCGACGAGCCAGACTGCGGGGTGCCGGTACGCGAGTACCGGCACCCCGTTCACGGACCGCCCCGTTCACGGACCGCCCCGCCCCGGGCCGGGCTCCTGTCCGCGCCGAGCGGGCGGGGCCCGCGGTGGTTGCCTCGTCCAGCCTCATCCAGCCTCATCCAGCAGGGCCGGCCGGTTCAGCGCTCACTGCACACATCAGCAGCGTGCAGACCGGGGGGAAGCCGGGTGCCCATGACCACCACGGCCAGCACGGCCACGACGGGCGCGCCCTCCAGCACCAGCTGCAGGCTCGCGGCCAGGCGGGTCAGCTGTGCGCGGGGGCGGACCCCGGCGGCCAGGACCTCACGCGGAGGCCGGTCAGCGCCTCACGCCGAGGCCGAAGATGTCCGATGCCGTCCGTCCGCACTATCGTGTGGGCAGCCTGCCGGGACGGCGCCGTGCGGGCCGGCCGGGACCGCCCGGTCGGCCGGAGCACGAGCACCGCGGTGCGCGTCGTCGGTCACCGAGCAGGGTGTGCACAGCCGCCGGCCTGCGGTCGCCTCGGCCGGGCGGATCATGTGCGGAGGAGTCGGAACAGTGAGGGTTGCGAGGGTGATGGCAACAGCCAGTGACATCGAGAAGGCTGCCGAGGTGCTGCGTGCGGGAGGCCTCGTGGCCCTCCCGACGGAAACCGTCTACGGCCTGGGCGCGAACGCTGAGGACCCCGCCGCCGTCGCCCGTATCTTCCAGGTCAAGGGGCGCCCGCCCTCCCACCCGCTGATCGTCCACATCGGCGGCGCGGAACACCTGGACGAATGGGTCGAGGAGGTGCCCGCGACGGCGCGCCTGCTGGCCGAACACTTCTGGCCGGGGCCCCTCACGCTGGTCCTGCGGCGCGGCCGACGGGTGCCCCTCGAAGCCACCGGTGGCCTGGAGACGGTGGCCGTGCGCGTGCCCGACCACCCCGTCGCCCTCGCGCTGCTCTCGGCCTTCGGCGGCGGGGTCACGGCTCCGTCCGCGAACCGCTTCGGCTCGGTCAGCCCCACCACGGCGGACCACGTCCGAGCGGAGCTCGGTGATGCCGTTGATTTCGTCCTGGACGGCGGGTCCTGCGGGGTCGGTGTCGAGTCGACCATCGTCGACGTCACGGGCGAGACCCCGAGCATCCTCCGGCCCGGCGGGGTGACCCGCGAGGACCTCGAAGCGGTGCTGGGGTGCCCGATCGAGGTGCCCTCCACCAGCCATGTCCGGGTGCCGGGTCAGCACCCGTCGCACTACGCGCCACGGGCTCGGGTCGTCCTCGTCGAGCCGGAGGAGGTCGTCGCCGAAGCCGGGCGCGCGCAGGAGGAGGGGCACCAGGTGGGTGTCTTTCTTCCCGCCGCCTCCGCCGACGCTCCGGTGAAGGCGCACGCGGTGGTGGCCCTCCCCGATTCCATGGACGCCTACGCGCGCGGGCTGTACGGGTTCCTGCGCGAGCTCGACCAGCAGGGGTGCGACCTCATCGTCGCCTCCCTTCCGGCGGAGCAGGGGCTGGGTCTCGCGATCGCCAATCGGCTCCGGCGCGCCGCGGGACCCCGGTCGTCCCAGTGAGCGGCGACGCCCCGGGGGGTCGTGCGGGGCCGACGCGTAGCGCTCGCAGAGCGGATCGGCCGGTCCCGTCCCCGCGGTGACGACGACTCGAACCTGTGGGTGCGCGCCCCGGCAGGCGCCGTTCCCCCAGGCCGGAGGTCGACCTGCTCACGATCCCGTGGACCGTCTGTGCCCACTGCGGGCTGGTCCCGGCGGAAGCCATGTGCGCGAGCCCTGGGGCGTCCTGTCCGTCCTGGCCGACTGCGTCGTACGACGACGTGCTCCTCGCCCGGAGTTCCGGCACGGAGGCGGGTCGGCAGCCCCGTGGCTGTCCGGGACTCGCTCACCGTCCTGGCCTCTTGCCCCGGTGGGGAGCCGCCACGACGGTGGCAGGTATCCAGCCACGGTCCTTGCCTTCACCCACTGCCGCTTGATCTCTTCTCCTGGTGACCACCACCTCGCCGCACCTGGATCCGCCGCCCTGGCCGCACTGCGCTGCCGGGGCGAGCCCGGACGATCCCGTGGGCTGCCGTGGCGTCATCGTCGACCCGTACGACGCCTGCCTGGCCCACCTGCCGGAAGCCTTCCGCACGACGTACCTGGCCGGCCTGGCCCCCGGCACCGAGGTCCATCACTCCGGCACCCCGTTCACCGGTGATCTGCTGCACCGGCTGCTCCACGCACTCCGGGCCCCGGACAGCGGGCGGCCGCTGGTCCGCCACGCCCGCTTCGAAGCCGCCACGTTCTCCGGCACAGCCGACTTCGGCGGAGTGGCCTTCGAAGACGTCTGGTTCGACGGGGCGGTCTTCTCCGGCGACGCCGTCTTCCGCGGGGCGTCGTTCGACGGGAACGCCGGGTTCAGCCGGACGGTGTTCGCCGGGAGCGCCGGGTTCAGCAGGGCCGTGTTCTCCCGTGCCGCGGACTTCGGCGGGGCGGTGTTCGCCCTGGACGCCCGCTTCGACAACGCGACGTTCGCCGGCGCCACGTTCGTCGGTACGGCCTTCTCCGGTGACGCCTGGTTCGGTGCGGCGACGTTCTCCGAAGACGTCCGTTTCGACCGTGCGACGTTCACGGAAGCCAACTTCCGCGGGGCGGTGTTTTCCGCGAACGCGGGGTTCACCAGGGCCTCCTTCTCCGGCAGCGCTCTCTTCGACCGTGCGGTGTTCTCCGGCGCGGCCGGCCTGCGAGAGGCGGTGTTCTCCGGTGATGCCGGGTTCCTCGGAGTCCGGTTCGACGGAGACGCCCGATTCGGCGGGGCGACCTTCTCCCACGGCGCCGACTTCCATGACGTGACGTTCTCCCGCGACGCCTGGTTCGTCGGGGTCGCCTTCTCCGGCAGCGCCCGGTTCAGCTCGGCGACACTCGCCGGAAGCGCCCGCTTCGACGCCGCGGAGTTCTCCGCCGAGGCCGTCTTCCGCAGGACGGCGTTCTCCGGCGACGCCCACTTCGCCGGGGCGGTGTTCTCGGGCGGCGCCGACTTCGGCGGTGCGGTGTTCTCCGGGGAGGCGGCCTTCCGCGGGGCGTCCTTCTCCGGCGACGCCCGCTTCGGCGCGGCGGCGTTCTCCGCCGGCGCCTTCTTCAGCGGTGCGACCTTCGAGACGCTGTCCCGTCTGGGCCCCCTGGTGTGCCGGGGAGAACTCGATCTCTCCGGTGCGCGCTTCGGTGGTCCGGTGACCATCGAAGCGGCATCGGCCCTTTTCACCTGCGTGAGGACTCGCTGGGAGTCCACGGCCACGCTGCGCCTGCGCTACGCGACGGTGGACCTCACGGACGCTGTCATCGAGTACCCGCTGAGCGTGGCCACCCGTCCGTCCGCCTTCACCCACGACCGGAGGCCGGTCGACGAGTCCGCTCTGGCCGACCGGGACCCGAGTGCCCGCATCACCTCGCTGAGCGGCGTGGACGCCGCCCACTTGGCGTTGACCGACGTCGACTTGTCCGGCTGCCGTCTCACCGGGACCTTCCACCTCGACCAGCTCCGCCTGGAGGGCCGCTGCGTCTTCGCGGACGCCCCCGCCGGCCTGCACCGGCACGGCGCGCTTCCGGCCCGCTGGACACAGCGTCGCACCCTCGCCGAAGAACACCACTGGCGCGCCGCCAACGGCTCGACCGGCTGGACACCGGCGCCTTCCGGAACGACCCCCCAGCAACCCGCCGCCCTCGCCCCCGTCTACCGCCAGCTGCGGAAGTCCTTCGAGGACGCCAAGAACGAACCGGACGCAGCGGACTTCTACTACGGCGAGATGGAGATGCGCCGCCACGACGGCGACCGGCCCCGCTCCGAGCGCGCGCTGCTCACCCTGTACTGGGCCGTCTCCGGCTACGGCCTACGCGCTTCCAGGGCCCTCGCCTGGCTGCTGGGAGCCATGGCCGCCACCGTCCTGGTCATGGTTCTGTGGGGCATCCCCGGGAACGACCTGCAGGCCGTGACAACCGGGCACCTGACCGGGCAGGACATCTCGCTGACCACGGACGACCCCACCCCCGTGAACCCTTCCGGTCCGCTGCGCTCCCGCCTCGCCTCCCAGCGCTGGGAGAAGTCCCTGCACATCGTCGTGAACTCGGTGGTCTTCCGCTCCTCCGACCAGAACCTCACCACCACCGGCACGTACACCGAGATGGCCTCCCGCCTGACCGAGCCCGCGCTGCTGGGCCTTGCGGTGCTTGCCCTTCGCGGACGGGTCAAGCGGTAGCCCAGAGCCGGGGGAAGCTCAGGCCGATGCCGGCGGGAGGCAGGCGACCGCGCCTCGGACGAACCGGCACCCCCGCTCATCGGCGTACTCGCTGAAGTGGAGTTCCTCCATGACCTCTTCGGCTCGCCGCAGGTGCGGTAGGCCGTAGGCGACCTTGAAGTACTCCAGGTGCTGGCGGACGGTGAGGGCGTCGTTGACGACGGCCACCTGGGGGCAGTAACCGAACCTTCCCCGGTGTCGGACCGTGCCCCGTCCGGTCGCAGTTCGCCGGACAGGATCCTCAGCAGCGTGGTCTTGCCGGCTCCGTTCTCCCCGACGATGCCGGCCACGACGCCGGGGCCCAGATCCAGGCTGATGCCGCGCAGTACGGGACGACGCCCGTAGGCGTGGTGCACGTTCCTGACTTCCACAGCGCCCTCCTCGTCCCCGGCCGGTCCTTACCGCGATGCCCTGGGCCCAACCGCCGCGGGCGGCCCTTGGTCACCCGCCGTCAACGTGCTCCGTGAAATGTCATCCGTTGTGCTGACCAGGCAGGTGAGGGGGGCCGGGTGCCGACGTACGCCTTCTAGGGTCGGGCTGGTGACCAACCCCCCGGGTACCGCGCACCCGCCTCGTACCACCGTGCCCGTGCAGCACCGCTTCGACGCCGTACCGTTCGGCAGACCGCATCCGTCGGCCGGTCTGGAGTGGTGGTACCTGACGGGACATCTGGCCGCCCCGGACGGGGAGCGGCACCACTGGGCGGTGGCGATCTTCCGGCACGCGGACCCCCACGGCCGCGCGGACGAACCGGGGTACTGCTGCTACTTCGTGCACTCGCACCACCAGCGCATGGCGTCCGGCACCTGGATCACCCCCCGGGGCCTCAAGGGCCTCCGCGAGGCGCTCCGCCGCGACGAGGCCACGGACCCGCGGATCCGGGAGGCGCTGGCCGATGCGCTGAGCGAGGGGCCCCTGCTGCCCGACCGGCTGCTTGAGGGTACGGTCACCGACTGCCCCACTCGCCTGGACATCGCCCTGGGCACGCTCGCGTCGCTCCGGGAGGAAGGCAACGGCACGTACCGTCTCCGCTTCCACGCCGACGGGCAGCCGGAACTCGATCTCACCCTCACCGCGGAGAAACCGGGCGTGCCGCAGCTCAACGAACAAGGCCGGCTGCCGGGCCGGGCCGGGGACGGCCAGGACGAGCTGACCACCCATGTCTCTCCGCGGTTGCGGATCAGCGGCACCCTGACGACTGCCGAAGGCGTGGGGGTGGACTGCGTGGGGCAGGCGTGGTTCGAACACACCTGGGGCGCTTCCTGGTACCGGGCGCGGCGCTCGGCCGCGACGGCCGACCGGGCCTGGGAATGGGCCGGCCTGCAACTGGACAACGGCTGGGAGATCAGCGCACCGCTCACGTATCACGCTGCCCCCGCTTCCGGGCACCGCACGATCGTGCATGACCGGGCGACCGCCGTCGCACCCGACGGCACGGTCACCTACCCGGCACTGTCGTGGCAGGCGACCCGACGGTGGACCTCGGCCGCCACCCTCAACACCTATCCCACGCAGGTCCGCCTCGCGATCCCCGACCTCGGCCTGCACGTGGACGTCACCGGCCCGGACACCCCGCACGAGGTACGCACCTTCACGGCCGGGCGCGCCCTGTGGGAGAGTCCGGCCACCGTCACCGGCACGATGAACGGCACCGCGCTCTCCGGGGTGGCCTACCTGGAGACGCTTCCGTCCAACACGGTCGGCGACATCGAGCACTACATGCGCCGCGCCCACGACATCGCCCGTGCGGAAGCCGCCGCGCTGTACTCCGCCGATCCCGACGACCACGCCGCGCTCAGCCTCCTCACCGGCACCGGCGGTGCAACGGACCTGGACGCGGCCACCCTTGCCCGCCTGCACCGGGCGGTCTCCGCCCCCGTCCTGCACCTGCTGGACAACCCCGGCCGATCCTGGCGGCCCTACATCGCCGCCACGGTCCTCTGCCTGTTCGGCGTCGACCCCGAGCCCTACCGGCCGCTGACGGCGATCACCGAACTGCTCCACGTCTCGGCGCTGATCATCGACGACATCCAGGACGACTCCTCCACCCGGCGCGGACGGCCGAGTGTCCACGAAGTGTTCGGCACAGCCCCTGCCATCACCGCAGGGACCCTCGGGTACTACACCTTCGACGCCCTCATGCAACGCGTCCCGCAAGCGGACGCCGCCACCATGCTGCGCATCCACCGGCTCTACCTGCGGGACCTGCGCGCCGCCCACGCCGGGCAGGCCCTGGACATCGCCGGACACCACGCCGCCTTCGACGAGGCCGTCACCACCGGCGACGCCGGCCCCCTCCTGCGTCAGGTCCGTGCCGCCCACCGCCTCAAGACCGGCATGCTCGTCCGCAGCACCGCCGAGATCGCCGCGATCCTCGCGGGCGCCGACGAGGAGGAACTCGGGGCGGTGTGCCGTTACTTCGAGGCGCTGGGCATCGCCTACCAGATCACCGACGACATCGCCGACCTGTACGGGCTGTGCACCCCGGAAGAGCACGAGCGGGGCATCGTCACCCGCCAGCCCGCCGAGGACCTCCGCAACGGCGAGGTCACCTACCCCGTGGCCCACGCCGTCGGCCGCCTGGACGCAGCCGACCGCCGACGCCTGCGCGACGCCCTCCGTCAGCGGTCCGGTACCGGGGCGCTCGCAGCATCGGACCTGCTGCTGCGCAGCGGAGCCCTGGACGCGTGCAGGGCCGAGGCCCGCGCCCTCGTCGACGACGCGTGGAGCGCTCTCTCCCCCTTGCTCCCGCCGACCCTCCACAAGGCCATGGTGCGCGCACTGGGCTGGTACGCCGCACAACGCGAGACAGACCACGTCTCCCCGACAGCACCCCCCTCGTGAACAGCCTGCTGAATCCGAGCGCCTCGACCGGCCGCTCCGCGCACCTGCGTGCCCGGCGTGGTCACCGCGGCCCGGATAGCCTGCGCGCATGAAGCGGGTGCAGCGGATGCAGCGGGCCGCCGGTGTCGTCGTCGGCTCAGCGGTGGGGGACGCCCTGGGCGGCCCCTTCGAGTTCGGTCCCCGGGGAGCGTTCTCCGCGCGGTTTCCCGTGCCTGGTGCCGGTGGCGAGATGAGCGGCGGCGGTGGCTGGGACCCCGGTGAGGCCACCGACGACACACAGATGGCCGTTCTGGTCGCGGAGTCCCTGCTGAGCGGGGCGGACTGGATCTGGCGGACATCTTCGCCCGCTTCCAGCGGTGGGCCGCGGCAGAGCCGAAGGACATCGGCTTGCAGACCGAGGACGTCCTGACCAACGGCATGCCCTGGGACCTCGCCGCCACCACCCACTTCCAGGTCAACCAGCGAGCCGCGGGCAACGGCTCCCTGATGCGGGCATCGACCTCCGCGGTGCACTTCGCGGCCGCCGGCCGAGAAGCCACCATGGACGCGGCCCGCCGCATCGCCGCTCTCACCCACGGTGACCGCGCGGCCTGGGAAGGCACCGCGGTCTTCCACGAACTCGTCCGCCTCGCGTTCGAGGACGCCGACCCCCTCGCCGCGCTCCCGGACGTCCTGGCTCTCGTCCACCCCGAACACCGCGACCGCTACGCCACGGTCCTCGCACCCGAGTGGCACCCGGATCGGGCGACCGAGTTCAACGGTGCCGTCTGGCCCTGCCTGGGCTCCGCCGTCTGGGCCCTGCGCACCACCACCAGCTTCGAGGACGCGATACGCGCGGCGATCGACCTCGGCGGTGACACGGACACCGTCGCCGCGGTGACCGGAGGCCTCGCCGGCGCGTCCTACGGGCTGGACGCGATCCCCGCCCGCTGGACCCAGCCGCTCCACGTCCCCCTCCCCGGATGCGACGGACGGGTGTTGCGCCTGGCGGATCTGGTCCACCTCGCACACCGTCTCGCGGGCTGCTGAGGGGGTGCGTGGGGTGCGTCCCGAGGACGAAGACGCAGACCGCACTGTCCCTGGCTCCGGTTGGCGGGACCGCGGCCGGAGCCGACCCCGACCGCGTTCCCTCCGCCCCAGCAGGCGAGCGGCATCCGCCGGCCCCGGCGGGAGAAGCCAGCTAATCGCCGCAGGTGAGATCGTCGGGATGTGTGGCGTTCTTGCTGATGTTGCAGCGTCGGTGGGCGGCGCGCATGTTGCCGCGTACGTGGTGGCCGCCGAGCGCCAACGGCAGGTGGTGGTCCACGCTCGCCGCCTGCGGGTCGTAGCGGTCGACATGCTTCGGTATCCCGCCGCCGCACAGCTCACAGCGCCAGTCGGCCGCTTCGATGACGGAGAGGGGGTCGACGTCCTCGAAGTAGGTTCCCGGCAGGGCGCGAGCGGCCGAGGTCAGCCGGAACCCGTGGATCCTGGCGGCCGGTGTCCGGGTCAGGTACGCGGGGACCACGGGTTTCTCGGCGGGGCGGCAGGACGCCTGGCAGTAGTCGTCGAGGCACGACGGATCCAGCGTGGAGCCGCAGCCGGGGCAGCGGCGTTCGCACCAGGCGGTCTGTGCCGTGTCGGCCAGGTGTCTGTTCAGCCGCTGGAGGAAGGGAACGGTCATTCTTCTCCTTCGTTCTCGCGCATGCGCAGCGCCGCGTGCCGGCCGCAGTCGCAGGTGCGGGCCCGCCGCAACCGGATCCCGAACTGGCTCGGACGGGGGATCCGGATGGTGGCGCCGCCGGAGCCGAACTGCTGCAACACGCAGGTCCCGCCGAACACTCCGTCGAGCCGCCGCAACGCCGTCTCAGCCGTGGCATCGGAGACGGAGGGGTCGAGGAGCACGTTCCGCTTGCTCCGGATGCTGTGCGGAATGCCGTCCAGAGCTTGGCGGACCTGATCCTTCACGTGCTCCAGATAGTCGACCTCGCACATCATCTGGAACGTGCGGCGGGGCAACGCCTCCCGGACTTCCCTCGCCGCCGCTTCGGAGGCCTCTCGCAGATCGACCGCCTGACGCGCCCTGTCGCAGGCCCCGAGGACCTCGACCGCCACCTCGGCGGCAGGGCGGTCCGCGTTCTCACGGGCGATCGACACGTGCACGTTGACCAGATGGGCGGCACGGCTCTTCGGGGTCTCGCGCTCGGTGTCGGCGGCGTGCTGCTCCAACCTGGCGGCGGCGTGTGACAGGTTCCGGAGGTCCTCGGAGGTCAGCGCGGCATCCCCGGCCTCGAACCGCGAACGGAGGAGGGCCAGCCGCGCGACGTCCAGACCGGCCGCCCGGGCGGCGTCCTTCTCCAGTTCGGCGATGAGGTCCCGCTCAGCGGCCGGGGAGAGCACATACGGTCGTGCCGACGCGTCCTGTTCCCGCGCCGTGTCGCCCCACAGGGGCGCCGCCCACCGCTGCTTGTTCCGGGTGCGATGGATGAAGTAGTCGATCGTTTCCCCGTCGTCGGCCGACCCTGCCAGGTCCTCCTCGGCGGCCGTCAGCAGCCCGGACTCCCGGGCCTTGCGCAGCACTTCTCCTTGCGCCTTAACGGTCGTCGCACGGGACATCGACAGTGCGACAGGCACGAGCCCACGCAGCGACACACCCGGCAACTGGTCGAAGAGGGTCGTTCTGGCGCCCTGATGGGGCTCGGGCAGGGAGCGGCGGCTGACCCGGGAAAGCTCCGGGGCCGAGTGGCGCATGAACACCAGCGAGGTCCACACGGCCTCTTCCCCGGCTCCCGCCTCTTGCCCCTCGGACGTCACCCTGACCAGTCGGGACAGCCGGTCCGACTCGTACAGCAGATAGGCGAGCACTCCGGCAGGACCCTGCCGTACGGGGGCGATGCGTGGCTTCAGGCGGAAATCCGGGTCGATGCGCCTGAGGGAACCGGCCAGCGCCTCACGGAGTTCGCTGTGCGCCGCCGGCGCGTCGGCACGGGACACCTCCCGGACCCCGGTCAACAGGCGTACGGCATCGGTGAGAGCGGCATAGAGAGGCGACGCGCCTCCCACAACGGGTACGTTCAACATGGCAGACAGATCATGGCAGGTCCACGACGCCTGCTCCCATCCGGTGACCGCTCCGGCGTGCGGGGGCGACCGCCGTCCGTGCGGCAGGCACCGCGGCCACCGGCCTGCTCGCCGGGGAGCTGTCACGGAGGCATCCGTGGCGACGGTGCCTGGTCAGCGGTCGAGTGCGGGCAGGTGGGCCAGGCCGGTGTCGAGCATGATGCGGTCGACCGTCTCGTGCAGGGCGCTGTCGGCACCGATGACGGTCTCGCCGCCGCCGGGGAGCAGATCGCGCGGTCGGTACCAGTCGCGCAGTTGCGTCTCGTCCACGTCGTCCGCGATCGGCTTGGTGGCGTGCCGGGCGAGGGTCTCACCGAACGGTACGTCCAGGTAGTAGCCGTGGGTCGGGCCGCGGTGGTCGGCGCGCAGTCGGGCGAGCATGTCGCCGTAGCGGTCGGCGTAGAGGATGCCTTCGACCACGACGTGATAGCCGGCGTCCAGGGCGTAGCGGGCCGTCAGGTCGATCAGGCCGATGTTCGCCGCTCCGGGGCGGTCGCGCTCGCGCAGCACGATGCGGCGGAGGTTGTCCTGGCCGACCAGGGCCAGACCGCGGCCGAACCTCGCGCGGAGGCCGGCCGCGACGGACGACTTCCCCGAGGCGCTGTTGCCGCGCAGGATGACCAGCCGGGTCTCTTCAGTGCCCACCATCACAGCGGTCACCCTAGCGACCACCGGTGACCAGGAACCTGCGGCAGGGGACACCTGTGGGTCCTGGCCGCCGACGCCCTCGACACCCCCGCCGGTCTCCCCTGGCCCCGGCCACCACCCGTGACCACCGCGCTGCTCCGCGACGGCAGGCGGGAGCGAGGGGTTGATGTAGCTGGTGTCGGCCGGGGTGACGGCGGTGCCGGGGTGACGGCGGCGTCGATGTGGTCCAGGACCTTCGGGGCGACGACCACGTCGGCCGCGGGCAGCTGTGTGCGGAGGTGTCCGCGGTGCGGGGGGCCGGTGAGGACCAAGGCGACCGCGGGGTGGTTGAGGGCGGCGCGCACGTCGTCGAGTTCCGGACTCCCAGTGCCGGGGTGCCCGGCCGCCTGTCCTGGGCGAGTCGGGCGTCCGACGGGGAACGCCGCCTGCACCGGGCCGCCGGGCCGCGTCACTGCAGCGCGGGATGCAGCCTCTCGCGTACGCTCCACGGTTCCTGGTCGACGCCCACTCCGTCCAGCGTCATCCCGGCGAAGATCCCGAGGGCCCCCGAGAAGACGCCCAACAGCAGGCTGGCCCAGTACGGGACGACGTCCAGCAGGAACGGCAGCGCGAGGAGGGCGCCGACCGCCGCGACGCCCAGGTGCCGGCCGTGCACCTTCGGGAAGTAGCGGGACGGCCGGGGAAGCGGCGTGACAGTGAGCGCGGTGTCGGTCGCGCACACCGGTGCGGCACCCTGGCGCAGGTAGGGCGCGTAGTCCTCCTCCTGCGTCACGCCCCAGACCACATGGCCGGAGTCGGAGACGAAGGCGGCGGCAACCTTGCGCTCCTTCTCCGTGCCCGCGATGTCGCGCCACCGGGTCGGCCAGCACAGCCAGCCGCCGTGCCCCACGAGCTGGGCAGCGGCATGGGTGAGGTGTTTCTCGCTGACGATGACGCTGTGGCCGGCGTGCGTCGCCCGGAGCCGGACGGTCCCTCGGCCGTCGGTCTCACCCTCGGGTACCAGCTCGATGTGGTACGAGGATCTGACGCCGATCCGGCCGACACCCGTCCCTGTCGGGTACCGGTACGTCTCCCGGACCGGGGTACCGAACCGGACACGAACCGCGTGCACGCCGCCCGCGGCGGCGTCTTCCCTGAGCATGCGCTGCGCGGGATCGAGGTAGCTCTGGAGCAGGGAGAGGTTGCACAGGGACAGCGCGGCACCCAGGACGAAGGTGAGCACGACGAACAGGTCACCCAGGAGCGACTCGCGGCCCTCGTTGGCTGCGCAGGCGGCCACGTTGGGTGCCCAGACGGTGAGATAGGCCGCGGCGATGAGCCCCCAGTCGCGGCGTACCGCTCCCAGCTTGCCGGGGATCGCCGTCCGGGCAGGGGCGGTCGCCGGCAGCGGTTTCACGAGGGGGGCTGACCGAGAGGCCAGCAGCCAGCCCAGGGCGAACAGCGCCGCCAGGGCCAGCAGCACGACGATGTCGAGGCGTCGGCCGGTGTCGCTCCGGAACGTCGCCGCGCCCCATGCGGCGGCCGTCGACACGAGAGCCGCCGCCCCCAGAGCCCTGGCGAGTGGTGTGGAAAGGTGCTGCATGCGGTCTCCCCCTGACCCCGACCGTGAAGATCTCGTGCGCGGCAAGGAGATTACGCCCCCTTGATCAGCTTCCGGAAGGGCGTGGATGCGTACTGCGTCAGTGTGAACCACACACGATCGTCGAGCCGGGGACGGTGCCCGGCGCCGGACTGCACCGCCAGTTCGGCATGCTCGCAGAGACCGGCATACGCCGCGGAGTCCGCAGCAGCAGCCCGACGTCGTAGCACCGGCGGGCAAGAGCACCGCCCTCCAGAATCTGTGAGGAGTTCTTGGGGCGCGGGGTATCACCACTGGCTGACGAGCGGCGTCCCCGGTTCGTGCTGTCGCCAGGCTTCGGCGAGGCGGGTGAGGCGTGCGGGGGCGGCGATGCCGCGCACGGTCGCGATCCTGCCGCCCGCGAGGTCGAAGGTCACGGCGCCGACGACCTGGTCGCCGACCACGAAGAGGATGGCGGGGGCGCCGTTGACGAGCGCGTAGTGGATGGCGGGCGTACCGCCGGCCAGTCGTCGTTTCGCGGGTGAGGGTGTGAAGCCGGCCCGTGCGACCGCGGCGATGCGCCGCGCGGTGTCGAACCGCACCAGCTTCTCGGTCAGTCCCGCGCCGTCGGAGATCGCTGTAGCGTCGTCGGTGAGCAGTGCCACCAGCCGTTCGGTACGGCCCGAGGCGGCAGCGGCGAGGAATTCCTCGACGATGCCGCGGGCGGACGCCGGGTCGACCTCACCGCCGCCGCGGCGTGCGGCGATGATGCGGCGCCGGGCGCGGTGGAGGTGCTGCTGGCTCGCGGACTCGGTGATGTCGAGGATCCCGGCGATCTCGGCGTGGCTGTAGGAGAACGCTTCGCGCAGGACGTAGACGGCCCGCTCACAGGGCGACAGGCGCTCCACGAGAGTCAGCACGGCCAGGGAGACCGATTCGCGCTGCTCGAAGGTGTCGGCCGGGCCGAGCATCGGGTCGCCGTCGAGGAGCGGTTCGGGAAGCCAGGCGCCCACGGCGCGTTCACGGCGGGCCCGTGCCGAGCGGAGCCGGTCCAGGCACAGGTTGGTGACGACCTTGGTCAGCCATGCCTCCGGCACCTTGATGAGCTGCCGGTCGGCGGCCTGCCAGTGCAGGAACGCGTCCTGTACGGCGTCCTCCGCGTCGGCGGCGGAGCCGAGGAGACGGTACGCCAAGGAGGCCAGCCGGTTCCGGCTGGCCTCGAACCGAGGCGTGTCGAAGGCTTCGGTGACGGTGCTGTCCACGCGGACCACCCCGGGCGGCTACGCGATCGACTTCTCGGCGGACGAACTCCCGGACGATTCCGCGGAAGAGTTCGTGGACGAGTTCGTGGGCGAAACCGCCGGCGTGCCCGCGGACGTGTCCAGGGACGTGTCCGGGGCGGCAACCAGGCTGCGTCGGCGTTTGGGCAACCCGAAGGTCGGGTGCGAGGTGGTCCACAGCGAGGCGTTGAGAATGCCCGCCTTGATCCGTGCGGCCTTCCGGCCGCCCATGTACTTCGGCTTCGCCCGCGCTTCGTCGTCGACCATCTGCAGGATGCCGTCCCGCCGCCCGAGGCTGATGTGGTTGCCCAGGTACTCCAGTCTGGTGTGGGGGATCCGGCGGCCGGTCAGGCGTCCCACGACCGCGGCAACCGCCTGCATGCTGGTGTAGCCGGCCGAGGCGCAGGACATCGGCAGGGGCCGGCCGTTGTCGCCGACGGCACAGACGCTGTCGCCGGCGGCGTGGACGTCCGGGTGCGAGACGGACCGCATCGTGCGATCGACGACGATCCGGCCGTCCCCGGTCACCTCCAGCCCGCCCGTGGCGGCGATGGGGCTGACCGCGAACCCGGCTGCCCAGACGGTCGCGTCGGATGCCAGCACAGTGCCGTCGGCGCACAGCACCCGGGTCGGTTCGACGGCTTCGACGCTGGTGTGTTCCAGGACGGTGATGCCCAGCCGGGCACAGGCCCGACGCAGGTGGCTGCGGGCTCCGGCGGACAAGTGGGCGCCCAGCCCACCGCGGGCGACCAGCGTCACCGACAGGCCGGGCCGGGACTCGGCGAGTTCGGTGGCGGTCTCGATGCCGGTCAGCCCGTCCCCGACGACCAGCACACTCCCCCTTTCGCCCCGCTCGTCCAGGCTGTCCAGGCGCTCGCGCAGGCGCAGCGCCGAGGGCCGGCCGGCGACGTCGAAGGCGTGCTCGGCCACGCCGGGGACGCCGCGGTCGTCGACGTGACTGCCGAGCGCGTAGAACAGCGTGTCGTAGCCGATCTCGCCGCCGCCCTCGGCGTCGGCCACGGCGACGGTCCGGCGCTCGGGGTCGACAGCGGTGACACGGGCCAGACGCAGCCGTATCCCCGTCCCCGCGAAGACGTCGGCGAGCTTGGGGGTCTCGATCTCCTGGCCGGCCGCGAGCTGGTGCAGCCGCAATCGCTGGACGAAGTCCGGTACAGCGTTGACCACGGTGATCTCGGCGTCCGCCGGAGACAGCCGGCGCGCCAGGTTCCCGGCCGCGTAGGCCCCGGCATAGCCGGCCCCGAGGACCACGATGCGGTGCTTCATGTGTCTCTCCTGCCTGTTCGCTTGCTCCCTCGGTGGGTTGAGCGGAACAGCAGCCCGATCCCTGACAGACATCGCATGTGTCGTGCGTCACATGGCCACGGGGTGCAAGGTGGCGGGCGCCAAGCCACCGGCTCCGCGCCCGCCGCCGTTGCCGCCGTGGAACTCAGTTCGAGTGCGGCCGGCCGTCACGGAGCCACGTCACCACGATCAGCGCCGCGGTCACGTACATCACGACGCTGAAGTTGGCCACTGATTCGACGTACTGCTCGTATCCGTCTGCGCGGAGCTGGAGCGCGAAGAAGCCGAGGGCCGTCCCGAGCGCCGCGATCGCGGCAGCCAGGGAGCCGAACGGGACCTTGGACATGGGTGTACTTCCTCCACAATGCGAGGCGACTGGTCAGTACCAGACTCTACGTGTCCGGGGTCAACGTCCCTTTGCCCGGCCTGAGTCGGGGTCGCCACCGGCACGGCGAGGGAACCGAAGGACGCCTTGGTCTGCCGGCCGGCGTGGAGCCCGGGTCCCACTCGGCTGCGCGGGACTTGAGTTCAGGGGTCAGCGGGCGGGGGAAGGCGACGTGCTCGGTGAGCCGCTCCTGGTGGGAGAGGGGCTGGTGCCGTCCGAAGGACTGGCGGAGGGACGCGTGGACGGGGTCGCCGTTCGCGAGGGCGGGCTGGAACGGCGGCTGCTGGAGGGCCGGGGGGTGGGCTTCTCCTTCACTGGTGGCGGCGCACTGGTGGTGGCGGCGGAAGGCGAGGAGACCGGTGGCCTGCGGCGAGGCGGCGCCGGTGCGGGGCGCCGGTCGTCGCCACTGTTCCGGTCCCGGACGCCGCTTCGCGCCGGATGCGTGGACTCCCTCTCCGGTGAGGCCGGGGAGCCGGTGACGCGGACCTCCGGCTCCACCGAGGACGACTCCGGGGGCGGGGCTGCTCGCGGGGCTGTCGACTGGAGGAGCACCGACGCGGTGGCCACGCCGCCGAGGATGGTGAAGGCGACCGCGACAACGGACTGGACGGCGTACTTCTTCAGCCGCGGCGGGCGGTCGTACCGGTCCGCCGGCAGGTCCTGCGGCGGAGTCGGCGGGCCGAGAAGGGGGGACTCGGAGGAGCCCGGATCCCCGTTGAAGAGGACTTCCGGCATCGCTCCGTCGACGGCCGGAGCACCGTCTCTCCGCTCGCTCGGCTGTGTCATGCCGGAGTCGTACGCCCCGCACTCGGGGCAGGTTACGGCGCCGTTGAGCGTGCGGTTGCACGGAATGCAGTAGTCCATGAAGCGGCCGTTCTCAGTTGTCGAGTTGACGGAAGGCAAGGGGTGACCCGAGCCGGGCAGCGGTCAGCAGCTACCGGGGTCAACGGGACGCAGGCAACGCGTGCTCAATCGTCGGCCGACAATGTGGGGTATGTAACGCTGCGGCAAAGTCGTTGGTGACCGGCCTCCCGTGAGGCGTGGGGTACGGCGGGGAAGGCCCAGCCGCCGTGACGCGCTCCCCCTGTGCTCTCACGGTGCGGACCAGGTGACCAGCGGCGGCAACCCGGGGGCCGGGCCCGCGCGGCCCGGCCCCCGTGAGGCGCTCCTTCGATGTGTACGGCGTGTCTACGGGGCCATCTCGTACGCGCCGGACAGCGCCTCGACCCGATGCCAGACCCGCTCGGTGCGTGCCGCGTCGACGACCGGCCGTCGGATCGAACCCAGCGCCCATTCCTGCTGCTGTGCGGTCGCCGAGTCCTTGCCGTGCAGCTCGACGGCGTGCGTGGAGAAGTCCCGGACGAGGACGGCGAAGAGTTCGTCGAGCACGTCCTCGTCGAGTCCGGTCAGGGCGACCTGCTCCAGGATGAGCTGCGCGTGCACGACGAGGGCGAAGAGCTGACCGACCGAGAGCACGAGGTCGAGGTCGCGGCTCTGCTCGGCATCGGGAGCGGCCGTGGCGACGAAGTCGCAGAGGGCGTCGGCCTGTTCGCGGAAGCGGCTCACGTTGGGCAGGTGCGCGTACGCGTCGAAGGCGGGCCGCCAGTCGTGGAAGCGCACCGCGCCGAGGCCGCGCGCCGGTCCCTGCCGGAACAGGAAGTCGTCGTCGGCCGCGTCGAGGCGGGTCGGTACGGCGGGGTACTCGACCGGGTCGAGGAGGTGGGCGCGCATGAACTTCAGGATCAGCGCCAGGTTGACGTGGACCGTGCCCTCCAGCTTCGGCAGGCCGCGGATCTCGACGGCCGCCTGGCCGAAGTAGTTGTCCTTCTCGAAGCCCTTGGCCGCGATGACGTCCCACATCAGGTCGATGACCTTCTCGCCCTCCGTGGTCACCTTCATCTTCGTCATCGGGTTGAAGAGCAGGTAGCGGCGGTCGTCCGGGCCGGCGGAACGGAAGTAGTCGACAGCGCGGTCGCTGAAGAACTTCATGCCGACGAGCCTGACGTACGCGTCGGTCAGCTCGCGCCGCACGTGCGGGAAGCTCGTCACGGGACGGCCGTAGAGGATGCGGTTGTGGGCGTGGGTGACGGCTTCGTACATCGCGTGCTCGCAGATGCCGATCGAGGCGGTGCACAGGTTGAACTTGCCCACGTTGACCGTGTTGAGGGCGGCGTCGAAGGCGGCACGGCCGGTGTGCAGGACGTCCTCGGCCGCTACGGGATAGTCCTCCAGGCGGAACTCGCTGACGAACTTCGAGGAGTCGACGACGTTCTTGACCAGATGGTAGGCAGGGTGACGGCTGTCGGCGGCGAAGAAGACGTAGCCGTCGGGGCCCTCGACGTCGGTACGGCGGCCGAAGACGGAGACGAGTCCCGCGGCGTTGCCGTTGCCTATGTAGTACTTGGAGCCGGTGGCCCGGAAGCCGCCGTTGCCGTCGGGTTCGAGCAGCATGTCGGTGGAGTAGATGTCGGCGCCGTGGGCCTTCTCGGACAGGCCGAACGCGAACACCTCTCCCTGGGCGAGGAGTTCTGCGGCGCGGGCGCGTGCGGCGGCGTTGTCGCTCTGCCAGACCGGGCCGAGGCCGAGGATCGTGACCTGCCAGGCATACCAGTAGTCGAGGCCGTAGAAGCCCAGGATCTCGTTGAGTGCGGCGATCCGGGCGGTGTCCCACCGCTTGTCCGGTTGCCCCTCCCCCGCGGCGGACGACGGCGTCAGGAAGGTGGCGAACAGGTTCTCCTTGGCCGCGAAGGCGAGGAAGTCACCGAGCCACGCGCGGGTGCGGTAGTCCTCGGTCAACCGCCGCTTCCCGCGCTCCTCGAACCAGTCGACGGTGGCCCGCAGCAGGCGGCGCGTCTCGGGGTCGAAGTGCGCGGGGTCGTAGGTGCGCGGGTTGAACAGCAGCTGGTCAGCCATGGGGATGACGCCTTTCGGCTGGTGGACGGGGAATGGGATCGGGGGTCTGACGGCCGGCCCGCCCGAGGCGGGACGGGGCGGACCGGGACCGGGCGGATCAAGGCCAGGTGGATCGGGGCCGGGCGGATCGGGGCCGGGCGAGGCAGGTGGTCGGGAGTACGGCGGCGGGTGCGGCGTCGGTCAGCGGGCCGGGCCGAACCGGGCCAGCGTGGCCAGCACGTCGTCCAGCCAGCCGATCATCATCCGCTCGTACGCGATGCCGCCGCGCAGCACGACGTGCTGCAGCTCCCGTTCCGCGTCGAGCGGCGCCCCCGGGCCGGCCCCGCTCGCCTCCGGCGCCGGGAAGTCCCGCGCCTCGCCCGCGAGGTAGTGCGCCAGCCGGCCGCGATGCGTCTGCCGGTGCCGTTCCACCTCGTGGATCAGGGCGGACGGGTCGTCGTCGAAGGCGGCGCCCCGGATCTTCACGGCCAGGTCGTGGCGGACGCTCTCCGGCTCGATCGGATCGTGCAGCCAGGAGGTCAGCGCGGCCCGGCCGAGGTCGGCGACGGAGTACTCCTTCTTGTCCGGGCGGCCCTGCTGCGGGACGTCCCGGACGTCGACCCAGCCGTCGTTCTCCATGCGCTTGAGCACGCGGTAGATCTGCTGGTGGGTGGCGGTCCAGAAGTAGCCGATGGACCGCTCGAAGCGCCGGGCCAGCTCATAGCCGGAGCCTGGCTTCTCCAGAAGTGACACGAGGATCGCGTGTTCGAGCGCCATGACGACGATCATGCTATGCAACTCGTTGCATAACAAGCCTTCCCGCCCGGATGCGACACGGCTCACCCCGCGGACGGCCCCTGTCCCCGTTGCCCGCCCCGTGCCGGCCACCCGGCACGTCGTGATCACGGGTGCGGTTGTCGTCCGTCCTGCCGCACGGGATCCTGAGGGGGCACGAAGGGAAGCGGTGCCATGGATCGTTTTCCGAATGCCGCCAACGTCGATTTCCACAGCCCCCTGGACCTCTCCAAGGCCGCCGCCGCGGTACTGGACGCCGAGGGCCGCGTGTGCGGATGGGGATCCTCGGCCCGGCGCCTGCTCGGACATTCCCCCGAGGACGTGCTCGGGCAGTCGGCTGCCCGGCTGCTGGCAGCCACCCCCGAGCAGCGACTGTCCAGCCTCTGCAAGCTGTGCACGGCGCACAGGCCCCGCAGCACGGTGCTCGACCTCTGCTGCCGGGACGGCCGTACCCTGCGCGCGGCCGTGACGTTCAGCCCGCTCGCGCACCAGGGCGCCGCTGCGACCGTCGTGGTCGCGGCCGACCTGGCAGTGCTGCGCGGCTGGGAGGCTCAGCTGGCGATGCTGCAGGGACTGGCGACCGAGTCCGCCGTGGGCTTGACGATCTTCGACACCGACATGCGCGTGGTCTGGGGGAACGTCTCCACCGATCTGGAGCTGGCGGGCATCGGCCAGTACATCGGCCGACCGGCCGCGGACCTCTTCCCCGAGGGCGAGTTCATCTCCCGCCACCACCCTCCGGACGAAGACCAGATCATGGAGCACGTGCTGACGACGGGGGAACCGATCATGGGCATGCACTATCGCGGGCGTGCCCCTGCCGACCCGGTGCGCGAGCACGTCTGGTCCTGCTCGTACCACCGCATGGTGGACGCCCGGGGGGAACTGCTGGGGCTCTTCGAGGAGTCCCTCGACATCACGGACCGCTACCGGGCCCAGGAACGACTGTCGCTGCTCGTACGGGCGGGAAAGCGCATCGGTGCCTCGCTGGACGTGCGGCGTACGGCCGCGGAACTCGCGGACGTGGCGGTACCGCAGCTGGCCGACGAGGTGCTGGTGGACCTGGCGCCGGCGGTCATCGAGGGGCGGCAGCCGCCCACGGGCTCGGCGCCGGGGCACAGCCTGCTGCGGATGCACGGCCGGACACCGGAGGAGTTCCGGACCAGTCCCGTCTCCTACCCGCCCTCCTCGCCGCAGGCGCAGAGCCTGGCCTCCAGCCGCCCCGTCGTCGACGCCGCCCCGCCAGGAACACCGGTCGGCTCCCCGCCCGGGACTCCGGTCGGTACGGGCCCGGCCTCCTCGCACTCCCCCCACCCCTCGCACTCCTCCCTCTTCGTCCCGCTGCTCACCCGCAACGCGGTCCTCGGTCTTGCCACCTTCCGGCGCAGCAGCAACCCCGACCGCTTCGGGCCCGAGGAGCAGACGCTCGCCGTGGAACTGGCCGAACGAGCCGCCGTCGGCATCGACAACGCCCGCCGGTACACCAGTCAGCACGCGGCGGCCCTGGTCCTCCAGCGGAGCCTGCTGCCACAGCACCTGCCCGAGCAGAGCGCGGTCGACGTGGCGTACCGCTACCTGCCCGCCGACAGCCGCGTGGGCGTGGGCGGCGACTGGTTCGACCTGATCCCGCTGTCCGGTGCCCGAGTGGGCCTGACCGTCGGCGACGTGGTGGGCCACGGGGTGCACGCGGCCGCGACCATGGGCCGGCTGCGCGCCACCGTACGGACCCTGGCCCTGCTGGACCTGGATCCGGCCGAGCTGCTCACCCGGCTGGACGGCCTGGTCGCGCAGGACGCGGAGACCGATGCCGACGACGGGCTCGGCGACGAGACGCTCGGGGTGACCTGCCTGTACGCGATCTACGACCCGGTCGGCGGCCGGTGTGTCTGGGCGAGCGCGGGTCATCCCCCGCCGATCGTCGCCGACGCGAGCGGCTCGGTGGCCCTGTCCGCGCTCGCACCGGGACCGCCCCTGGGCCTGGGCGGGCTGCCCTACGAGAACGTCGAGCTGAGTCTGCCCGGTGGCAGCGTCGTGGCGTTCTTCACCGACGGGGTCGTGGAGGACCGGCACACCGACATCGACAGCGGCATCGACCGGCTGGCCCATGTACTCACCTGGCAGCGCTGCCCGCTGGAGGAACTGTGCGACCGCGCCCTGTCGGCCCGGCCGCCCGGCCCGCAGCCGGACGATGCCACGCTGCTGCTCGTCCGCACCCGGCGGCTCGGCGCCGACCGCGTGGCGGACCTGGAGCTGCCGCCCGACCCGGCCATGGTGGCGCGGGCCCGCACGGACACCGAACGCCAACTGGCGGACTGGGGCCTGTCCGAACTGTCGTTCAGCGCGGCACTCGTGGTGAGCGAGCTGGTCACCAACAGCATCCGGTACGCCACCGGGCCCGTCATGCTGCGGCTGATCAGGGACCGCTGCCTGCTGTGCGAGGTCTCCGACAATGCGCACACCGCACCCCATCTGCGGCGAGCGCGACGGGACGACGAAGGAGGCCGCGGCCTCTTCCTCGTCGCCCAGATGTCCCAGCGCTGGGGCACGCGCTACACCGCGTCGGGGAAGACCATCTGGGCCGAGCTGGCCATTTCCTAGCAGCGCGTTGCCGCAGCGGGCGCACCCGAAGGCTGCGGTGAACCGCCGAGCGCCTCGAGCCGCGACGGTGGCTCCCGGCCGCCTATGCGGAGCCCTGTCGGGCCCCGGGGTGTCCGCAGCGGACGGCGACGGCAGCGATGTCGTCCTCGAGCCTTCCGCCGCTGTAGCGGAGCAGGTCCCGGTGGAGCCGGTCCAGCAGCTCACGGGGCGCCGCCGGGCCGAGTTGCCGGATCCACTCGGGCAGCGGGAAGAACGTGCCGGTGCGGTCCCGGGTCTCCGTCACTCCGTCGGTGTAGAGCAGCATCTGGTCGCCGGAGGCGAAGGGGACGGTGTCGATGGTGTAGTCGCCGCCGAGGAGCGCGGCCAGGTTGAGGGGCGGTGAGGGCACGGTGGGTTCGAGGACGCGGATCTCTCCGCTCCGCATCAGCAAGGGCGGGGGATGCCCGCAGTTGAGGATCTTGACCTGCCCTCCCCCGTACTGGATCTCGGCGATCAGGGCGGTGGCGAAGTGCTCGGGCTGGTCGGGGTCGAGCATCGCCACGCTGTAGCGGCCGATGCTGGTCTCCAGGCGATGGATGACGCCCCTCAGGTCGGGCTGGTCGTACGCGTTCTCCCGGAAGCAGTTGATCACCGCCGAGGCGGCCCCCACCGCGGACAGCCCCTTACCGCGCACGTCACCGATGAGCAGCCGCACCCCGTAGGGCGTGTCGGCCACCTCGTAGAAGTCGCCCCCGATGCGGGCCTGCTCCTGGGCGGCCAGGTACAGCGACTCGATCTCGACGTCCTGGACCCGGCGCGGCAGCGGGCGCAGCAGCACCTGCTGGGCGGCGTCGGCGACGAGCCGGATCTGGAAGATGGTCTCCTCCCGCAGGAGCCGGAGATGGCTCGTATAGGCGGCCGCCAGAGTGACCGCGGCGATCGCAGCCGCCGTGTAGGGCGTTCCCAGGTCGGAGTAGACGAGGCTGAGCCCGATCATGACCAGCAGGCAGAACACCCCCAGCAGGATCGTCGGGACCACGGGCCACATCGCGGCGGCGATGGCGGGTGCGACGGGCAGGAGACGACTGAAGGCGATCTCCCTGGGGGTGGCGAAGGCCAGCGCGGAGATGACGACGGTGAGGAGCACCGGGGACAGCATCACGGGCTCGCGTCGGCCACCGTAAGGAGGGCGGTGACGCCGAGGCCGTCCTGTCCTGATCACAAAAGTATCTTATCGGGGCACAACGGTCTTCGTTCCGTGAGAGCGCCCGCCCCGAGCGCACCGGCCGGCCGCCGGACGCGCGAGGGGTGCCGGACGCGCCAGGGGCCGCCGGACCCGCCAGTACGGTCCGACGGCGAACGCTCCTCGTGGACGGTGACACGGCGGCCGCGCGACGGGACCGAGCAGCGCCGACTGCCCACAGTGGTGTTATCAAGGGTGTATGGAGGTCTTTTCCGGGCGCTCACGGGGCCCGGAACATCATCCGCTCGACGGACGTCCGCGTGAACGTCGCACCTCCCTGCTGGATCCGCGCAGTGCGGCCGGTCAGGTGTTCCTTCTCCAGGTCGCCATCGTGCTCCTGCTGGTCGTGGCCGCCATGGCGGGCATGTTGCTCCAGGCGGCGCGTGACGCTCTGCTGCAGGGGCGGCGGGCGTCGGTCATCGCGGCCGAGTCGTTCGCGAGCGCCCCCGGCACGGCCGCGGCCCTGCGGAGCCGGGACCCGTCGGCGGTGCTCCAGCCGCGGGCCGAGGAGGCACGCAAGCGCACGGGCATGGACTTCGTTATCGCCATGAGCACGACAGGAATTCGTTATACGTACCCCTATCCGCGGGAGATCGGGAAGAAGTTCGTCGGCACCATCGAACCGGCGCTGCACGGCCGTACCGTCATCGAGGAGGCCGGCGGACCGCCTCTGCCCGCGGGCAAGGGGACGACCGTGCAGGCCGTCGTCCCGGTGACCGACTCCCGCGGCAAGGTGGTCGGCCTGGTCTCCGCCGGGCTCGAGGTCAAGAACGTGGCGGCGCTGTGGCTGCCGCAACTGCCGATCGTCCTGGGCAGTGGCGCGACCGCGCTGGCGCTCGCCGTGACGGGAACGACGCTGGTGTCCCGCCGGCTGCGACGGCACACGCACGGCTTGTCCCCGGAGGAGCTCGCGCAGTTGTACGAGCACCACGACGCGGTCCTGCACGCGGTGCGGGAGGGGGTGCTGATCACCGGCGCCGACGGACGACTGCTGCTCGCGAACCCCGAGGCGACGCGGCTGCTCGGGCTGCCGGACGACGTGCGGGGGCGCCCGGTGCGGGAGCTGGGGCTGCCGGATCCGCTCATGCGCCTGCTGACGTCGCCGGAGACGGTCACCGACGAGGTGCATCGCGCAGGGGACCGGCTGCTCGCGGTGAACAAGCGGCCGACGTACCCGCACGCCGACCGGGGAGGCAGCGTGGTGACCCTGCGGGACACCACCGAGCTGGCGGCGGTCTCGGGGCGGGCCGAGGTCGCACGGGAGCGGCTGAAGCTGCTGTACGAGGCCGGGGTGAGGATCGGTACGACCCTGGACGTGGGGCGTACGGCCCAGGAGCTGGCCGAGGTGGCGACGCCGCAGTTCGCCGACCTGGTGACGGTGGACCTGCTCGACGCGGTGCTGCGCGGGTGGGAGCCGACCGCGGAGGGCTGGCGGCAGCTGCGCCGCGTGGCGATCGGCGGTGACCAGCGGATGGTGCCGGTGTATCCGCTGGGCGAAGCGATCACCTTCTCGGCCCGGAGCCCGCAGCTGCGGACGCTGCAGGAGGGGCGGGGCGTGCTGGAGCCGGACCTGCGGCAGGCGCACGGCTGGCGGGAACAGGATCCGGAGCGCGCCAGGACGGCGCTGGAGTGCGGGCTGCGGTCACTGGTGACCGTCCCGCTGCGGGCGCGGGACGTGGCACTGGGCGTGGTGAACTTCTACCGCACGGTGGACTCCCCCACGTTCGAGCCCGAGGACCTCACCTTCGCGGAGGAACTGGCCGTACGGGCCGCGGTGGCCATCGACAACGCCCGGAGGTTCACCCGGGAACACGCGATGGCGGTGACACTCCAACGCAGTCTGCTGCCGCGGGGGCAGCCGGAACAGGACGCGCTGGAGGTGGCCTGGCGGTATCTGCCGGCGGAGGCGGGTGTGGGCGGGGACTGGTTCGACGTCATCCCGCTTCCCGGGGCCCGCGTGGCCCTGGTGATGGGTGACGTCGTCGGGCGCGGCCTGCACGCGGCGGCGACGATGGGCCGGCTGCGTACGGCGGTACACAACTTCGCCGTCCTGGACCTGCCCGTGGACGAGGTGCTCGGGAACCTGGACGACCTGGTCGCCCGCATGGACAACGAGGAGCAGACGGGTGGCGCGGAGGAGGAGCGCGAGGGCGAGGGCGTGACCGGGGCGACCTGCCTCTACGCGGTCTACGACCCGGTGGCGGGGGTCTGCACCATGGCCCGTGCGGGGCACCCGGAACCGGTCGTGGTGCGCCCGGACGGGACGGTCACCTGTGCCGGGGTGCCGGCCTCGGCGCCCCTCGGTCTGGGCGGCTACCCGTTCGAGACCACCGAGCTGTCCCTGCCGCAGGGGTCACAGCTGGTGCTGTACACCGACGGCCTGGTGGAGGACCGCACCCAGGACATCGACGTGGGACTGGAGAGGCTGCGCCGGGCCTTGGACGGGTCCGGGAGCCGTACCCCGGAGGAGACGTGCCAGACGGTGATCGACGCCCTGCAGCCGTCCCACTCCAGCGACGACATCGCGCTGCTCACGGCACGTACGCGGACGTTCCCGCCGTCGCGCGTGGCCGAGTGGGAGGTGCCGCCGGACCCGGCGCTGGTTCCCTCGGTGCGGGCGCGCTGCAGGGAGACGTTGCGGGAGTGGGGGTTGGAGGAGACCGGGTTCGCCACGGAACTGATCGTCAGCGAACTGGTCACGAACGCGATCCGGTACGGCTCGCCGCCGGTGGGCGTGCGGCTGCTGCACGGACGCTGCCTGATCTGCGAGGTCTCGGACGGCAGCGGCACCTCGCCGCGCCTGCGGCGGGCGGCGACCACGGACGAAGGCGGGCGGGGGCTGTTCTTGGTGGCACAGTTCGCCCAGCGGTGGGGGACGCGGTACACGACCCGCGGCAAGGTCATCTGGGCGGAACAGGATCTCCGGGACGGCACGTCCGCGGCGCCGCGGCTCGCACCGGTCGACTTCCTTCTCGACCAGCTCGACCTCGACCAGCTCGACCTGGACTAGCTCGACCTGGACCAGCCGGCCTCGGCCGGCTCGACCTGGAACCAGTGGGTCTCGACCGGCTCGGCCTCCAGCCGCCTGGTCCGTGCGGCCACGGCCACCCACACGTCCTCGGCGCGTCGGCCACCTCGGCAGCGGCGGACCACACAGACCATGGAGGCAGCCAACACGAAGCCCGTCGAGGAGCTTGAATGATCTTCATCACCGCGAAGTTCCGGGTGCTGCCGGAACATGCCGACCAGTGGCCGGAGATCTCGGCCGCGTTCACCGAGGCGACACGCGCCGAACCGGGTTGCCTGTGGTTCGACTGGTCCCGCAGCGTCGACGATCCGACCGAGTACGTGCTCGTCGAGGCCTTCCGCGACGAGGAGGCGGGTGCCGCGCACGTCCGCTCCGCCCATTTCCGCAACGCGCAGCAGACGCTGCCGCCGCACCTCGCCGAGACCCCGCGCGTCGTCAACATGACGCTTCCGCAGGAGGACTGGTCCCTGCTCACGGAGATGGCCGTACAGAACCGGGGCTGACCGCCTCCGCGTCTCCACGGCGTACCGGCTCATCGGTGCGAGGGGGCGAGGTCACCTCGCCGGTGCCAGGTGACGGTGTGTCCGGTCACCCGGTGCTCGGCGAGGTCGCCGCCCGAGTCGCTCCCCGTGCCGGCACCGGCCTGGGGAGGACCTGGGGAACCGTCTGAGGGTCCCTCACCGCGCTGTGTCCCGTGTCACTCGTTCCATGGGCGCATACGTTGCCTGCATCACAGCGGAAATGTCCATTTATCGCCCATGCTCGAAACGGACACCGCCCCCCAAAGAGGGCTAATCGGCGTCACTTTGGGCTCGCACGTCCGAAGTGACCCATGACACAGCACTCGTGACGCTCCTCCCCCTCACCCCACCCCAGGTTCCCCGAAGAGGTGCCCCCTTATGGCCGCTTACGTCTGCCCTCCTGCCGTGATGAACGGCGAGCACACCGTGAAGACCAGCCAGATCGTGGCGGAGGTGCGCGACCGGCACCCGCACGCGGCGTGGGCGCCGCGGATCGACGGCATCGCGGCCAGTACGGGCATCGAGACCCGCGGGTGGATGCTGCCGCTGGAGACCGCCGTCGCACGCGGCAACGGCAGTGGCCTGCGGGCTGTCGGGATCGAACCGGCCCAAGAGGCGCTGGCACGCGACGGGTTCACCCAGCAGGAGGTGGACCGCGTGCTCGCCGCCTTGGAGACCGTACCCGCGCCGCAGACGGTCCAGGAGCGAACCGCCCCGGCCTGGGAGGCCGTTCAGTCGTACGGGGAGCGTGCGGCGCGCGGGGCCCTGCAGGCGGCCGGACTGGACGCCGCGGACGTCGACTGCCTGATCACCAGTCACTCCACCACCCCGGCACTGCCGGGCCTGGACATAGCCCTGGCCAACAAGCTTCCGCTCCGTGACGACGTGATGCTCCTGCCGGCCACACAGTGGGCCTGTGTCGCGGGGACCCGCTCCCTGGCGCTGGCGGCGGACCTCGTGGCGGCGGACCCCGACCGAGTGGTCCTGGTCGTCATCGCGGAGGCGCTGAGCACGACCTACCAGCCCGCGGACGACACCCTCGAGTCCCTGATCGTCCGGCTGCTGTTCGCGGACACCGCGGTCGCGGCGGTCGTCACGGGCCGCCCGAGGCGCGAGTCGGTGCTGCGCCTGGACGCCGCCTGGCACCACACCCTGCCCGGCACCCAGGACCTGCACCGCCTGGAGACGCGGGCGGACGGCACCCACTTCGTGATGGACCGGCGCGGGCCGCGCGCCGTACAGGCGACGGTCAACGCGATGTGGGAGTGGCTGCGCGCCCGTTACCAGGACACCCCCGACTCGTGGCACCCCGACGTGCTGCTCGCGCACCCCGGGGGGACCCGGGTGCTGGAGTACATGGAGCAGACGATGCCCGACGCGTGGCCGGCGGGACTGCTGGACTACAGCCGGGCCGGCTACGCCACCGGCAACCGAGGGGGCGCTGCCGTGTTCGACATCCTGCGACGGGCGCACGACGCCGGGAAGCAGAAGCCCGGCGATCGGGCCGTCCTCTACGCGGCGGCACCGGGCCTCACCGCCACCGCCTTGGAAGGGGAGTGGCTGTAGTACGAGGCCGCGCCACCACTCGTCGCCCCGACGTCGCATGTGGCCCCGCCATCGCACGTCGCTTCACCGCACGTCGCCCCCCCGTCGCACGTCGCCGCGTCACCGCACCTCGCCCGTCACCGCGCGACTTCGGCCCAGACCACCTTCCCGGTGTCCGTCCACCGCACCCCCCACCGGGTGGTGAGCCTGTGCACGACGTGCAGGCCACGACCGCCGTCGTCGAGCAGGCCGCCGCGCCTCAGACGCGGCCTGCCGTGGCCGGTGTCGCCCACCTCGCACAGCAGGCCGTGGCCGGACCTGATCAGCCGCACCGTGACGGGACCCGTGGCGAAGCGCACCGCGTTCGTGACCAGCTCGCTGACCAGCAGCAGTACGGTGTCCCGGGTGTCGTTCCTGGAGGACCATCGCCGCAGCAGCGCGGCGACCTGCGCGCGGGCACGGGCGGGGGCGTCGTCGCGGGCGGGCAGCCGCCAGGTCGCGGTGTCCCCCTTGCGGTAGCCGATCATCCGTGCGAGCAGCAGGGTCACGTCGTCGCGCTGGTGCACGGGCGCCAGTACGGAGACGACGTGCCGTGCCGCCTTCTGCAGGGCGTCCCAGGGGTGCACCGTGGACACGGCGTCCGTCAGCCTCCCGATGCCCTCGTCGATCGATATGGCCGGATCCTCCACCAGTCCGTCGGTGTAGAGGGCGAGCAAGGAGCCCGGGGGTGCGCCGAAGGTGTGCACGTCGAACGGTTCCCGGAGCGCGAACTCGGCGCCCAGACCGGGGTGGGGGCGGACCGCGAGCGTGTCCGCGTGGCCGTCCGGGAAGACCAGGACCGGGGGGAGGTGGCCGGCGCTGGACAGTGTCACCTGGTGGCCGACCGGATCGTAGAGGGCGATGCAGCACGTCGACCCCAGGGCGCTGTAGCCGGCCGTCAGCCCTGACTCCGCGTCGTCCAGAAGCGCCACGGTCTCGTCCAGGTGCTCCAGTACCTCGTCGGGCGCGAGCCCCGCGGACAGCAGCGCGCGGGCCTCCATGCTCAGCTGTCCCATGGTCGCCGCGGCTCCCAGGCCGTGCCCCACGACGTCACCGACCACCAGCGCGGTCCGGCCGTCCGGCAGCGGGAAGCTGTTCACCCAGTCGCCGCCGACGCCCGCGCTGTCGGGCGTGGCGGGCTGGTAGACGCTGGCGATCTCGATGGTGTCGCCGCCGCTCCGCGGCAGGAGCCGGCGCTGCAGGGCCAGCACCTGCGTGTGCTCGCGCTGGTGCTGGCGGGCCAGGTCGACGTGGTGGGCGGTCCTGGCCACCAGTTCCTGGAGGTCGAGCAGCTCGCTGTCGCGGAAGGGGCAGTCCGCCCGCCGCCAGACCTCCGCCACGCCCAGTACGACGGGCGGCGTGCCGTCCAGGACCAGCGGTACGCAGGCCACACCCGCCGACCGGTCACCGGGCACCAGGGCCCGCACGACCCGGGGACTGCCGAGGACCCGCTCGACCGCCTCCCGGTCGGGTATGACGATGGTCTGCGGGGCATCGTCGCGCAGCACCGCCTGTGCCAGCAGGCGACTCGCGTCACTCGGAAGATCGTCACCAGGGGTCACGTAGCCCTCGGGCCACGGCCGGTCCGGCACCAGGGCCGCCCGCCGCAGCCGGATGCGTCCCTTCGGCCGGGCGCTGACTCCCTCCCCCGTCCACACCGCGAAGTCGAGGTCGACGGCGGCGACGTCCCCCCAGGCCAGCAGGGACTCCGCCAGCGACTGGGCGGTCTCGCCGATGTCCAGCGAGGTGCCGATCGCGGTCTCGGCGGCGTACAGGTGCAGCCTCCTGGCCATCGCGATCAGGGAGACGGTCAGGCCCCCCTCGGGCGCCGCGGCGGGCAGGATGCTCATCGATACCACCAGCTCGGACCTGTCGCGGCGGCGCAGACGTTGGATCCGGGCGACGTGCGCCTCACCGGTCTCCACGACCTGCCGCAACCGGCGGGTGACCGTCGGTACGTCCCCCGGCGGCAGGAGATCGACGAACGGCGTCCCGACCACGGCGTCCAGACCCGCGAACACGGGGGCGTCCAGATTGCAGCGGGTGACGACCAGATCCCTGTCCAGGTTGACCGCGCCGAGAATCTGCTCCTGCCGGGCCTCCGCCGGATCCTCCGGTACGCGTCGGCGCGTCGCGCGGTCGCCCTGCGCGTCGCCGGAACCGGCGTCCGCCGCTGCCCCGCCACGCGGGATGTAGCGCCCCAGGGCGCTGCTGACCAGGTCGAACGCCGAGGAGGACGAGGGGGAGGGTGTGGAGTCCATACGACTCTCCCAGCAATCCCCGGCGCACTGCCGGGGCCGTACTCGGACCCGTGCGACGGGGCCCCCGAGATCCCTGACCGCACACCTCATTGAATAACAGCGGGGGTCGCTTCGCCCACACCAGCGAACCGCGCGGTGAAAGCGGAGGCGGAGGATGGCCGGAGCCGTAGGACGCCGCGCGCTTCGAACCTGTCGGGCAGGGCCCGGGCCGCCCCGAACCGCCTCTCCCCCACGGCCTCACGTCCACCGACACCGACACCGACACGGGCACCGGCAATGCCCTGATCAGTACGGTCGGGTGCTTCGGTCGAGGCGGACGACGACGATGGCGATGTCGTCCGCGGCGCCGCTGGCGACGTCGAGGCGGGCGAGAAGGGCGTCGGCGAGGTGCTCCGCGCTGAACTCGGAGCAGGTGGCGAGCGTGGAGGTCAGGCGGTCCAGGCCGGTGTCGATGTCCTCGCCGCGGCGTTCGACCAGGCCGTCGGTGTAGAGGACGAGTGTGTCGCCGGGGGTGTAGGTCAGGTTGGCCTGGGGGCGGGGGACGTGTTCGGGGCGGGCGCCCAGGGGTGGGTCGGTGGCCTGGTCGAGCAGTTCGCAGGAGCCGTCCGGGTGCAGCAGGACGGGCGGGGGGTGGCCGGCGCTGCTGTAGATGAGCAGCTGGCTGTGGCAGTCGACGAGGACCTGGACGGCGGTGGCGGCCAGAGCTCCCTCGACCGAGCGGGCGTACAGTCCCAGGACCTCCAGTGCCTGGGCGGGGCCGTGGACGGTGCGGGTGGCGGCACTCAGTGCGCTGCGGAGTCTGCCCATGACGGTCGCGGCCATCAGTCCGTGGCCGACCACGTCGCCGACCGTGACGGTGAAGCGGTCCGCGGGCAGGTCGACCGCGTCGTACCAGTCGCCGCACACGTTCAGTGATCCGGTCGCGGGCAGGTAGCGCACGGCGATGTTCGGGTGGTCGGCCAGGTCCGGCGAGTGGAGCATGGCTTCCTGGAGGGCGACGGCGATGCGCCGTTCACGGGCGTGTGCCTGCCGCAGTTCCTCGTTCAGCTGCTGCAGCTGCCGCGCACGGGTGTACAGCTCGGCTTCCATGGCCGCTTCCCGGCCGGGACTGACCGACGGCAGCTGCGCCGTGCGACGGGCGTGGACGACGTCGGTCATGTCCTCGGACCGGTGGATGATCCAGGCGACCTTGCCGTCCGGGCCGCGGACGGGCACGTTGATCGCGGTCCACCAGCGTTCCTTGAACGCTTCGGGGTTTCCGGCGATCGGGATGTCGTACTTCTGCAACGCCATGTGATCGGTCTGGCCGGAGGAGAGGACGCGGTGCAGGGAGGCTTTCAGCGTCTCGACCCCGCTGGCCTCCGGGTCGCCGGGATTGTCCGGGAAGGCGTCGAAGAGGTACTGCCCGACCAGCTCGGCCCGGCTCCGTCCGGTCACCTCGCAGAAGGCCACGTTGGCGTCAGCGATCGCCAGGTCCGTGCCGAGGATCACGCACGGGCTCGGGAGGGCCGCGAAGACCCCTATGTAGTCGATCTTCGGCGTCACACGCATTCCCTGCCAGTCACTCGCTCTCAATCTACGAAAGGTCCAGCCCCGGCGCCCACCGGACTTCTCCGGCCGACTCCTCCGGCACGGCTCCTCGGTCCGGCTCCTCCGGCACGGCTCCGGCGGCCAGGCTGGTCGCTCCGGTGGCCCGGCCGGTCGAGGCGCCGTCGGTGGACCGCGCGGACGGCCCCACCCGCACAAACCCCGTTGCGACGCCACCCGCGTCACCGGCATCGTCAAGCCCGTCCTGGCCTTTTCGGCTTGCCGGCCCCGCCTGAGCCCGGGACGCGCTCAGGCTGACCATGCCGGTCGGCCCCCCCTCGCACCGAAGGAGCCCGCCAGCCATGGCGCATGTGAACGTCACCTACGACAAGACGGCGGATGCCGCCTATGTGTACTTCACAGATCCACGAGCACGTCCGCGGGTGGCACGCACGTACCCCTGTGATCCGGTGGACGTCGACGGCATGATCAATCTCGACTTCGACGAACAGGGACGCGTGATCGGTGTCGAGGTGCTGGCGGCCGGCTCGAAGCTGCCGGCATACCTGCTCGAAGCAGCGCAGCGTCTGGATACCGAAAGCGCGTGAACCGGCACGACCAGGCACGTCGCGACCATCCCGGGTCCCCGCCGGCAGGAGGGCCGGCCCGCCAGCGGACGGCAGCCGGGGTCATGACGGCTCGGAGGACGTCGGACGACCCGCGAAGGGCCCGTTCGACAGGGCCCACGGGATTCAGGTAGCCCGCCAGGAGATACCTGGCGGTTGCTGCGAACGGAGTCCCGTGGCACGCACCGCTCACCATCTCCCCCCTTCACACAGTCGGAACGCGGACGACTACTCGTCAGGAAGGCCTTGGCGTTCTGTGGTTCTCCACGACCTCAGGTACAGCGCGGACAGCTTCGCCGACGCGGCACGAGAGTCCAGGAGGCCCCGACCCCGCATGGTCCGCCGCACGGTGGAGGTCCGCTCCTTCGCCCGGCACCGGCGGGACCGCTCCGTCGCCCAGTGGTCCGCGCTGGAGGAGCGCCGGGCGAGACAGCGGCTGCGCGCCCACGTGGGGACTCTTCTGAAGCTGGTGAACTCCATGGCCGGCGAACTCGCACTCGACGCCGCGGACATGGTGGACATCCCGCCGGCGCGTCATCGGCGCAACGCGCTCTGGCTCGCGTAGCCGCCACCGGGGAGACGCCCCACCCGGACGCCACGCCGGCCGACGCCCCTCGCGTCGGCCGGCCGTGGAGGCCGCAGGCGCCTCGCGAGGGGGGTGGCCGGCGGATACGCGAGCGCCCCCGTGAGTGACGCCGAGCGACAGCGGCTGCCTACGACGAGACCTTCCGTTCGTCGGCCTGGAGACCGCGCAGTGTCCAGAGTCCGTACAGAGCCAGCAGCGGTTTGACGACCGTCCACTCTCCGGGACGGTAGTCATCCGCCCGCACCAGCCTCTCCGCGAGATCGGGGCGCTGACGCCGCACGTACGCACGGGCCTTGAGCGCATGAGCCGGCTGGGAGGCGATCTTGATGCGGTCCACGTCTTCCAGCAGCGGGATGACGTTGGTGATGTTCTCCCACGTCGTCGCGCTCTGGTCTTCGAGAAGCACCGTGCCGTCGAACCCGAGCACCGTCTTCGCATACTCGGCCATCAGATGGGCCTCCGACGCGCCGCTGCCGATCGCACCGCCGCTGAAGACAACCCGGGTCTCCTGCGCACCGTCAGCGGCGACGGACCGGATTCCGGCACGGACTCGCCATCGGTTGATCAAGTTCACCGTCATTCCGGGATTCCGGTACCCCAGCACCACCACGGCCTCGGAAGCGCCCCCGCTGTTTCCCACCAGAGCCCGGGACCAGCGCCAGTTCAACCACTCACCCCAGGCCAGGGCCGCCACCCCGGCTACCGTCAGTCCCGTCCTCCACCGCATGCGGCGACTCTAGGGCACCTCGGTGCGAAGCAGCGCGACACAAGGAGACAGAACCCTCTCGTGCACCGGCCGCGGCCGGAGATCGAAGGGCACGCCCCCGTAGCCTCTGTGCCATGCCAGCCTCCCGCCTGCACCGCGTCGCCGTCCTCGTGCTCGAGGGCGCCAAGCCGCTCGATGTCGGAATTCCCGCACAGGTCTTCACGACCCGCGCGAGCATGCCGTACGAGGTGCGGGTGTGCGGGGCGGCACCCGGGCTCGTGACCGGCGGTGACGGCCTGTCGTACTCCGTCGCCCACGGCCTCGACGCGCTGGCGTGGGCCGACATCGTCTTCGTCCCCGGCTACCGGTTCCCGGGCCGCGAGGACCCGCCGCAGGCCGTCGTCGACGCACTGATCGCCGCCCACGCCCGGGGCGCCCGGCTCGCCGCCATCTCGACGGGCGCCTTCGCGCTCGCCGCCACGGGCCTGCTCGACGGCAGGCGCGCCACGACGCACTGGCACTACACGCGGGAACTCATGGTCAGGCATCCGCTCGTCCAGGTCGACGAGAACGTGCTGTTCGTCGACGAGGGCAGCGTGCTCACCTCGGCCGGTGCCGCCTCCGGCATCGACCTGTGCCTGCACATCCTGCGCGGCGACCTCGGGGTGGCCGCGTCCAACCACGCGGCCCGCCGCCTGGTCGCGGCCCCCTACCGCAGCGGCGGCCAGGCCCAGTACGTTCCGCGCAGCGTCCCCGAGCCGCTCGGCGAGCGCTTCGGCGCCACCCGCGAGTGGGCGCTGCACCGGCTCGGCGAGCCCCTCACCCTCGACATACTGGCGCGGCAGGCCGGGGTCTCGCCGCGCACGTTCTCGCGACGCTTCGTCGAGGAGACCGGGTACACGCCGATGCAGTGGGTGATGCGCGCCCGCATCGACCTGGCCCGCGAGCTGCTCGAACGGTCGCAGCGCAGCGTCGAGCAGATCGCCGCCGACGTCGGCCTCGGCACCGGCGCGAACCTGCGCCTGCACTTCCAGCGCGTCCTCGGCACCACACCGAGCGAGTACCGGCGCACCTTCACCCAGGGCGAATGACGCCCTGTCGAGGTCCTTGTGAACGCCATGGCGAGATCCCTGTGACCCCCCATGGCGGGATCCTTGTGAACACTGGCGATCTCGCCACTGTCAGCGGTGCGCGCCGCGGGCGAGCCTGGTGGCGAACCGAAGGGACATCACTCATGACTCGCATCGCCATCAACGGATTCGGCCGCATCGGACGCAATGTGCTGCGCGCACTGCTCGAACGCGACAGCGCCCTCGACATCGTCGCCGTGAACGACCTCACCGAGCCCGCCACGCTCGCCCGGCTGCTCGCCTACGACAGCACGGCCGGCCGGCTCGGGCGTCCGGTGACCGTCGACGGGGACACCCTCGTCGTCGACGGCCGTCGGATCAGGGTGCTGGCCGAGCGGGAACCGGCGGAGCTGCCGTGGGCCGAACTCGGCGTCGACATCGTCCTGGAGGCCACCGGCCGCTTCACCTCGGCCAAGGCCGCCCGCGCCCACCTCGACGCGGGTGCGAGGAGGGTGCTCGTCAGCGCGCCGTCGGACGGCGCCGACGTCACGCTCGCGTTCGGGGTCAACACCGACGCCTACGACCCGGCCGTGCACACGATCGTCTCGAACGCCTCCTGCACCACCAACGCGCTCGCGCCGCTGGCAGCGGTCCTCGACGAACTCGCGGGCATCGAGCACGGGTTCATGACGACCGTGCACGCCTACACGCAGGAGCAGAACCTGCAGGACGGTCCGCACCGCGACGCCCGTCGCGCCCGGGCCGCCGGCGTCAACATCGTGCCGACCACGACCGGCGCCGCCAAGGCGATCGGCCTGGTGCTGCCGAACCTCGACGGCAAGCTGTCGGGCGACTCGATCCGCGTACCCGTGCCGGTGGGTTCCCTTGTCGAACTCAACACGGCCGTCGCCCGCGACGTGACGCGCGACGACGTGCTGGCGGCCTACCGCTCCGCGGCGGAGGGACCGCTGGCCGGCATCCTCGAATACTCGGAGGACCCGCTCGTCTCGTCCGACATCACGGGCAATCCCGCCTCCTCGATCTTCGACTCGGCCCTCACCCGCGTCGACGGCCGCCACATCAAGGTGGTCGCGTGGTACGACAACGAGTGGGGCTTCTCGAACCGCGTGATCGACACCCTCGAACTCCTCGCCACCCGCTGACCGGACGCCGGAGCGGTACGGCTCCTCCAGCGACCGCTCCGGCCAGTACCTGCCTTGAGACCGCTGGTGTGGCACCCGATCCGTCCGGTGCCCGGTACGAGGGCGTGGGAACCTGTGTCCGAGGCGGCGGCTCCGCGGAACCGGGGTCGCCGCAAGCGCCTCGACCCGCAACGCCGTCGTGGGGACCGCTCCCGTCCGCCAGGAGTCCCACGGCGCCCGTGCCGCCACTGAGTTCGGAGTTCTGGCAGTGCTTTTCGACATCACCCGCGAGGGAGTCGCCGCCACGTTCGGCGAGGACCGGCTCGCGACCCTGCCCGCCGCCGCGGACACCGAGGGTGCCAGGCTCCTGGGGACGGTCGGTGTCCCCACCGGGACGCTGTGGCTGCGTCAGCCCGACGGTGACTCCGGCCGGCTGCCCCTCGTCCGGGACGTCGTCGACGTGGAGGACTTCGAGGACGCCTCGGAGGACGCCGGCGCATGGCCCGTCATCGGCTGGCTGCTCAACGCCCACCTCGCCCTCGACCCCGGTTCGGGCAAGGTGCACGCCTTCGACGCCGACGAGGAGACCGTGCGGGAACTGCACACGGACGTCTCCTCCCTGGTCCAGGTCACCCTCCGGTTCCAGCGCCTGCTCGAAGAGTTCACCTTCAGCGGCGACGACGCCGACGAGGAAGCCGACTTCGAGCGCCTGGGTCGCGAGGTGGAGCGGATCCGTCAGGAGACGAGCAGCATCGACCCGCTGCCCTTCCAGGACGACGAGACCGTCTGGTCGGTGGTCGGCGAGGAGATCGCCGCGGGCCGGCGCTTCACGGGCGACAGCCCCGGAGCCCGCTCGCTCTACGGGTGACCACCCGCCGATGCCGCCTGGCCGCGGCCCGGAAGTCGCCGACGAGGCCGTGCACATCGGGGCCGAGACGGGACGTCGTCACGGTTTGTTCGCGTACCCGACCAAGAAGACGACGCCGGCAGCGAACAACATCAGCACGATCGCGAGGATGCTCGCGCCCGGCCCACCCGGCCCACCTGGACCGCCGTTCCGGCTGCCCCCGCTGCCACCGCTACTGGAGAAGACTCCCCCGTCGCTCCCTCCGTGAGAGCCGCCACCGTCGCCACCGCCACCGCCGCCGTCCATACGCACTCTCCTTCGCCTGTTGGGCCGGCACAACGCCCCTGGAAGAATGTCGCCCCGAGGGCCAGGCAACGCCCGCTTCCCACCCTCGGTGGCGGCACTCAACGCCCGGTACGGCGGCGTCATCTTGAGCCTGCCGGACAAGCGGCACCATGTCGCTGGCGGAGAGTCCACACTTGCTTGGTATTGCGTCTACTCGGCTGTGGGACGGATGTGGCGGCTGGCCTCCGCCGTGGTCCGCGACCGGGAAGACCGCTGGCCGCTCACGCCGAGCACCTCACCGGCATGAACCGTTGGGGGTTGCCGGTGGGACGGAACCCGCACGAGGCAGCCGTCGCGGTGCGGGACGCGGTGACGCGGCCCGCACCGCAGGGTGGGTCAGATGCCGAACGGTGCGGCGTAGCGGACGGTCCCGGCGGGCAGCGGGTGGTCGGCGTCGAGGGCGAGTGCCATGAGGGCCTCGTCCGGGACGTCGATGGTCAGGCCGATGCCGTGGGCGGAGGCGCGGGTGAAACCGAACCGCGGGTAGTAGGCCGGGTGTCCCAGGACCACGACGTGGTGCTCACCCCTCTCCCTGGCCGCCGTCAGAGCGGCGCGGACGGCCGCGGAGCCGGCGCCGCTCCTTTGGTGCTCGGGCCGTACGGCGCAGGGGGCCAGGCACAGGGCCGGCTCGTCGCCGATGTGGCAGCGGGTCAGCAGTGCGTGGCCGACGGGCCGGCCGTTCTCGTCCGTGGAGACGACGGACAGGCCCTCGATCCAGGAGGCGTCGGCGCGCAGGGCGTCGACGAGGTCAGCCTCCTCGGAGGTCTCGAACGCGGTGAGGAGGATGTCACGGATGGCGGGAATGTCGGCGCCGGTCTCGGCGCGCGTGATCCAGTTGCGCATGGTGGAGGAAGGTCCGTTCCGGAGTGGTGTTCGTGTGGGCCCCTCGCGAGCTCACGCTCCCAGCGAGGGCGGACAGGACGAGGTCAGGCCACGGCCCGGGACGTGAGGGAGACCCGGACGCCGTACAGGGCGGCCTTGCACGCGGTCATCGACCTCACCTCCCTGTTTCTCCGCTCCTGGTCGCATACGAACGGGTCCCAGCGTACAGGAGCTTGCCTCCGGCCAGGAGGTGGTTGCGTCGGCGAGAGCGAGCAGCGTTGGCCGGTGGTTCCGGGCGGCGGGGAGCGATCGGGCAGCTCGAAAGTGTCGACGAGAACGCGTCGTCTGTCGTCGTCACCGAGCAGGCCCGGCAGTGCCTCCACGTCCCCGGACGGCCGTACGGAAGGCGATGGGGGTCTGGCCGGTGCGGTGGTGGAAGTACTTGCTGAAGTGGGTGGGGCTCGGGAAGGTCAGCCGGTCGGCGATCCGGCTGGCGGTGTGGTCGCTGTGGGCCAGCAGCCGCTTGGCCTCCAGGACGACGCGGCGGTCGATGAACTCCTTCGCGCCGACGCCTGCGGCGGCCAGGGTCGCGCGGGACAGGGTGCGCGGGGAGTAACCCAGCAGGCGGGCGTAGTCCTCCACACGGCGGGTGTGGGCGAAGTGCCGCTCCACCGCGTCCCGGAAGCGCGCATATGTCTCGTCCGGTGCCGGGGCGGTGCCGCCCGCCGAGCTGTCCGGCTGGGCCAGGCGCAGGACGAGGACGGCCAGCAGGTGGCGCAGTGTCGCCGTGTGGACGGTCAGGGGAAGCTGTCCGAGGGCGCGGAACTCGTGTGCGAGGTGCGCGGTGGCCAGGTCCAGCGACCGGGCCTCGTCACCGGCCGGCGTACGCAGGACGGGGTCGTGGAGGTCGTCCAGACGGGCCGTGGCGGCGGTGGTGGAATCGAGGAAGTCCTTCTCGAACAGCACGAGGGTGCCTTCCACGTCCGTGAGGTCGCCCCACTGCTGCACCTGGCCGGGGCGGACCCACATCCACGAGCCCGGCGGGAGGACGTGGGCGGTGAAGTCCACCTTGTGCCGCAGTGTCCCGGCGGTCACGTGGAGCAGGTGGTGGAAGGCGGGTCGCTGCGGCAGGGCGAGGCTGCGCGCCGGGAGGCGCCGGCGCAGGTCGGCCAGGGACAGCACTTCCACGCCGGCCGGAGTGCCGGCCGGGGCGGCGAACGGGACCTCGGGAATGTCTCCGGAACCGTCGTGTCGGATTTTGGCCGTCATCAGTCGCAAGCGTATCCAGACGTGCGCAGGAAGCCGCCTTAGCGTAGAGATATCGGGAACCGGCTACAGCCTGAGAGTGGCGGAAAAAGGGAGCAGGCAGGTGACGGCCGGGTGGCGCGAACCGCCCGACGCGCTCGACCACACGGGTGCCGTCGAGCGCGCCACACGGAGAAGGGACAGACCCATGAAGATCGTTCTGCTCGGTGCCACCGGTATGGTCGGCAGCCGCATCGCCGCCGAGGCCGTCGCCCGGGGTCACGAGGTGGTGGCCGTCTCCCGCTCCGGCTCCGCACCCGTCGACAGCCCGCGGCTGACCGCGGCCGCCGGTGACGCGGGTTCGGCCACCGAGGTCGCCGGCCTGGTGGAGGAGGCCGATGCGGTGGCCTGCGCGCTGGTCCCGCCGCGGGACGGTTCCGACCCGTGCGCGCCGTTCGCCGCCCTGTACGACGCCGTCCTGAACGGTGTGCGCTCCGCCGGTGTGCGCCGCGTCGTCATCGTCGGCGGTGCCGGCAGCCTCGACGTCGCCCCCGGCACGGTCCTGCGCGACACCCCCGGCTTCCCGGACGAGGTCAAGCCCGAGGCCGACGCCCATGCCGCGCTGCTGGCGACGCTGCGCGGGGTGAGCGACCTGGAGTGGACGTACGTGTCCCCGGCCGCGCTCATCGCTCCGGGCGAGCGCACCGGCACCTTCCGCGTCGGCGGTGACAGCCTGCTCACCGACGCCGAGGGCAACAGCAGGATCAGCGCCGAGGACTACGCCGTCGCCTTCGTCGACGAGATCGAGAAGGCCGCACACCCCAAGGCCCGTATCTCCGTCGCCTACTGATCCCGGCCGGAAGAGGCCGCAGGACGGCCCTGCGGGACAACCCCGCGGGGACGATCCCGCAGGACAGCTCCGCAGAACCACAGCAGACCACCGCAGAAGGACATCGCAGTCGCTCCTGCATCCGGACGTCCCCGACCACCTCGCCGACCGCGCCCCGGCGCTCGCCCACCCCGCGCGGCAGGTGATCGCCGCGCTCGCCCCCCGGAACCGCCGCACCCGCACCCGCACGAGGAGACCCACGATGGCTCCCACCGAGCCCACCTACGCCGTCACCGGTGCCACCGGCCGCCTGGGCGGACGCATCGCCCGCCGCCTGGCCGCCGCCGGCATCCCCCAGACCCTCCTGGCGCGTGCCCCCGCCCGCGCGCCCGAGTTGCCCGGCGCGACCGCGGTACCCGGGGCCTACCACGACCACGAGGCCGTCGTACGCGCCCTGCGCCGCACCGACCGTGTGCTGATGGTCTCCGCCTCGGAGTCCCCCGACCGGCTCCAGCAGCACCGCGCCTTCGTCGACGCCGTGGCCCGGGCCGGCGTCGCGCACCTGGTGTACATCTCCTTCTACGGCGCCGCACCGGATGCGACCTTCACCCTGGCCCGGGACCACTGGCACACCGAACAGCACATCCGCGCCAGCGGGGTGCCCTTCACCTTCCTGCGCGACAACCTGTACGCCGACTTCATGCCCGGCCTCGTCGGCGACGACGGCGTCATCCGCGGCCCCGCCGGTGACGGCCGGGTCGCCGTCGTCGCCCAGGACGACATCGCCGACGCCGCCGTGGCGGTGCTCCGCGACCCGGCCCCGCACGTCGGCCGCGTCCACGAACTGACCGGCCCCGACGCTCTCACCCTCGCCGACGTCGCGGCCACCCTCACCGCCACCACCGGCCGCCCCGTCTCCTATCACCCGGAGACGGTCGAGGAGGCCTACGCCTCCCGGGCACACCACGGTGCCCCCGACTGGCAGCTCGACGCCTGGGTCTCCACCTACACCGCCATCGCCGACGGCTCCCTCGCCCGGGTGACCACGGCCATCAGCGAGCTGACCGGCCACCCCGCCACCCCGCTCCATCGGGTCCTGCGGACCGGCCCCGGCCCAGCAGCCCAGGCCTGACCCGTCAACCACCGCCCGCGGGCTCCCGCTTGAGGGAGGAGGCGCCCGGGTGCCGGGGCGCCGGGGTGCCGCCACGGTCACCTGGCGTTCAGTAGCCGATGGTGAAGCGGCGCTGGATGAAGGGGACACCTGCACGGCCTGGTGTCCCTGGAGGTCTACGGCCACATGCACACCCAGACCACCAACCCGGACAAACTCTTCCGGGAGGAACTTACCCAGCTTCTCGGCATGCTGGGCGTTCCGCACCGGAGCTGAACGTCCCGGGCGCCGGCCGGCTCCCCGCACCGCCGCGTTCGACACCGCGCCGTGGGAGGAGACGGCCGCACCTCACCGCGTCAGGACCTCCTACTCAACCCCGGCCGGCACCGGACCGGACCCGCGGGCGCCCTTGTGGCCCCTGCCACGGATGACACCCGTGATCCACGCGCGCAGGCGCGTGACGTCTCCGAACGACGCGACGTCCGTCCTGTCCGATGCGGACAGCACTCCCACGAGCACCTCATGGCCGGCCTGGTCGAACGCCGTTGCCGGGCCCCCCGAGTCGCCCCCGGCCGGAAGGCCGCTGCCGCGCTGTACGCAGAAGTCTCCGGCTCCCACCAGCAGATCACATCGCCGATCCGAGTGCGCCACGATCTTCACCTGCGCCTGCTTGAGCACGTTCGACTGGCACGAGGCCTCGTTCTTCGGCGGCGCACAGGTGGCTCCCCATCCGTAGGCCCGCACGCTGCGCCCCTCCTTCACGCGGTCACCGCGTCCCAGCTTGATCGGCTCGACGCCCAGGCGGGGCACCCGCACGAGGGCGACGTCGGCCCCGGGCGCGAAGAAGGTGGCGTTCGGGACCCGGTGGACGACCTTCCCGCGCCGCTGATCGAGACTGCCGACGCGGAAGGCGACGTCCCAGTTGTCGTACCGGACGCAGTGCCCCGCGGTGATCACCCACTGGGGGTCGACGACGGTGCCCGTGCAGGACGGCTCGCCGTCCGTGTACACACGCACCGCCCACGGGCCGTGCTTGCTGACCGTGCCTCCCTGGATGGCGGAGGCCGGTTCCGCCATCGTCAGAGAGACGGCGACGAGACCCAACGCCGCGCCGCACACGCGTAGTTTGCTCCACATGAGTGTTCCTCAGGTTTGGTAGGGGGAGACGGGTGTGACGTCATGCCACCCCGTCAGTGACTGCCAGTTGTCTGCATCCGGCAAGACCGACGGCCCTTCGGGGCGGTTCCGCGGCCGCGCGGTCTGTGCACTCCTGGACCTGCCACTGACGCTGTTGAGTCATGTCGGCGCCGGCGAGCGGTGGTTGTCGCGGCAGGGCCCTGGGCATGACGCGTGAGGCGTCTCACGCCGCCGCCGGTGGCCGTCTCCCCGTGACCGTCACGCGCCGGTGTGCAGGTGGGCGGCCCAGGTGCTGACCAGCCTGGGGTATTGGTCCCGCAGCGACCGGAGCGTCCTGTGCAGTGCCAGGGCCGCGTCGTCCGGGCCGGCTTCGGTTTCGACGAGGTGGCCGTAGAAGGCCGTGGCGACCCGGAGGGCGGCAGCGTCGTTCACCTGCCACAGGGTGCCGATGACATGGGGGAAGCCGGCGAGCTGGAACGCCGATGTGAGGTGGATGGCTTCGTCGAGCAGGGGGTCGGCCGCGGTGGCGGCAGTGCTGCAGGCGGACAGGTAGGCGAGCTGGCCCTGCTGGAGGTGCAGGGTGTTCAGGCGTCGCACGGTCATGGGGGCGCCCTCGTGGTCCGCGAGCAGCAGCGTGCTGTGGGACGGGTCCGTCGGATGGCACAGGGCGTGGCAGGCGAAGTGCACGATGGGGTAGTCGGCCACGTGTGTCATGACCTGTGCGCTGGTCGGAGCCGACAGGTGGAGCGATGCGGGGAGCAAGGCCTTCAGGAGGTCGGCTTCTCGACCGGCGCAGTCAAGTGGCGCGTCAAGTCCGGGAGTTGTCGGCATGGCGACCACGAGCGCCTTGTCCGGGCGCCGGTGGTGGTTCCTGCTGCGCGCACGGGAGAAGTCCAGCGCGCGGAGACTGGGTGAGAAGGAGGAGACCACGCGGTCCATCACCGTCCGGCGGTCCACGGCGTCGGGGCTGTCGTCGTGGTGGCCGGCCGCGTGCAACGGGAGTTGTCCCAGCAGTCCTCCCGGTACCCACCACACGCGCGGCCACGGCGTCGACGTCCGGTGCGTCGTGTCGATACCGAGGTGATGCAGCACGGGGCCGGTGGCGTTGTCCCAGAGCCAGGCGAGACCCGCCCGCAAGCGGTCCTGGGCGCCCTGGCGCTGCACGGGGTCCAGTCGCGCGTCCGCGGTGTGCCGCAGCGCCCGCTGGAAGGCCCGGAGCTGACTCCGTACCGCCTGGGGATCGAGTGCGGGCAACTCCAGGTTCGTCACGCCGCCTTCCGTGATGATCAGGGCATCACTGCGGTACGTGCTGATGTTGTGGACGACGATGGGACCCTGCGCGGCCTGGGCGGTCAGCGACTCGAGGGTCGGGGGCATGGCGAACGAGGCGAAACCGGGCTGCCGGCGGATCTCCTGGAGCAACGTGGTGAGTTCCTCGGCCGGATGACGGCTGTGAGGGGAGGCCAGCGCCGGTGAGCCACCGGCGGTCTCCTCCTCCCCCTCCCAGTCACCGTCGGGAAGATGCAGGGCGGAGCGGATGTCGACGAGGTGCCGTGCGAGGGCGGGATGGTGCTGTTGGAGGAGTGCGACGTCACCGCGCACCTCAAGCGCCTGACCGATCAGTACCGCGCGGCCCGCCTCCAGCAGCGTCAGAGCCCGCAGTGGCGCGGGATCCAGCCCTTCCACCTCCCCGCCGGCGAGTGTGAGCGCAACCGCGTCGGCGACGAGGCCCGGGAACGCCGACAACGCGCGCTGCTGCACGTCCCGCGTCTGCTGTCGCGGGGCGGTCTCGGGCAGCAACCGCACCGCTGTACCGAGAACCCGGGCGGCTTCCCCGGGGTCGTCCGGGGCCAGGATGTCGGCGGCGGCCCGGGCGGCGTGGATCCGGGCCGTCGGCGCCGCGGTGGGGTACGCGGATGCGCGCACGTAGGCGTCGATCGCCGCGGTGCGGTCGGAGTCGTCGCCGTCGGTGCGGTGACGGTGGTGCAGCAGTGCGGCCAGTCGTGTGAGGTCGGTGGCGCGGGCCGCCCGCGGCACCGCCGTCGCCTCGACCACACGCCGGGAGACCTCCACGGCTTCGTCAAGGGACCGGCGGTCCCCGGTGCGAGCGTGACGGAGACGCAGAAGCTCACCGAGACTCGACTGGCATGCCACCCGGTCCGCATCGTGACCGGGCAGAGCGCGGAGTACGGCGCGGCACGCCGCGATCAGGTCGTCGAGCGGGCCGAGAGGACCTGCGGGATCCGGTCCCCCGTGCGACCACCAGACGCACAGCGCCCGGTACAGCTCGTGATCAGGGTCCTCGGCGGTCAGACAGGCCTGTGCCTGTTCCAGCGATCGCAGGACCTCTGCACGATCCCGTTCGTCCCGCCACCGCTCGAAGGCCAGCCGATGGGCGCACGCGAGATTGAAGTACAGCCGGGCCGGCCCCTGACCGGTGGTGGGGAGCATCCGCGCCAGCTGACGCAGTGCGGTGATCGCGCCCTTGAGGTCTTCCGGCTCCCCGGCCCGCTCGTAGCGTTCTCGTAGGGCATCGGCCAGGAACCAGTGGTGCGCGGCCTGCTCGTGGTGGCCCGGGGGCGTCGCCGCCATGGCGGAGCGCACGGCACGCAGGGCTGTGTCGAGTTCGGGCAGCCGCCCCGAATGCTCGTACAGGGCGAGCCTGGCGCAGGCCAGGGCCAGGTGGGAGTACCTGTGGCCGCCGGATTTCAGGTCCTGGAGCAGAGTTTCCTGCATGTCGATCGCCGTGTGAACGCGAAGCTCCGCGTACGGCTGTGTGTCGGGGTTGTCGAACTGGGCTCTGAGTTCTTCGAGGAAGGCGTCGAAGTCGAGGCGCCCCCCGGCGGTCTGCCGCACGGGGATCGGTACAAGGGCCGCGCTGTAGTCGTCGACGGCCTTCTGTACGCCCGGTAAGCCTCCGAGTGTTTCCGGTGGCTCGCTCAGGACTTTCTTCAACTGCTGCGCGTAGGGCCACTCGGGAGATGTCGTCGGGATGGCGGCCAGCGTCTCGCGTACCTTCACGAGGATCGGCAGCAGTCCGCCGTTCCAGCGGTTGTTCTCAAGGCGCACGACGCCGTGCTCGTCCATGAAGTAGCCGATGTTCTCCCGTTGCGGAAGGCCGGCGGAGGCGGGGACGTACGGTTGGGCCTTCGTGGCCGCAGCGGCGGCCTCCATGTCCCGCCAGTCGCGGGTGACTTGGGACCGCAGTCGGTAGGCGTCCCGAAGGGCGTGCTCGAGCATCGCCACATGCGGGCTGTCGTCGTCCGCGAGCTCCAGTCCCGTGCGGAGTACGTCGATCGCCTCGTGCACGTTCGCGGCTTCGTCCGTCACATGGAACCGGAAGGCCAGTGCGTGGCCGAGGCGAAGGAAGTACAGGGGGTACTCGGGATCTTCCGGGCGCGCAGAGCCTTTCAGCAGCCTGTTGATCTCGATTTCCGTGTCGAGATCCGTGACGCTGCCCGTCAGACGGTAACGGGCGTTGTGTGAGGCGGCGAGATTGGTCTGCAGGGAGGCGAGCAGCGGGTGACCGGGCGGCGCTTCGTCGACGGACTGGCGGCATGCGGCCACGGACGCGTCGATGTCGCTTTCGCTCCCGGATTTCTGTGACCGCTTACGCAGGGCCGAGCCCAGGTGGGCCAGCGCGTTGAGGCGTACCGTCGGATCGGGCCCGGGAACCGCCGAGGCCCACCGGTACCGGCCGATCGCGGAGTCCAGGTCCGCGGGCTCCGACAGGCGCTCCTCCCTCAGCTCCAGGACACGGCCGTGGAGCAGGAGCACCTCGGCGACCTGCGGAGCACCGTCGGGCAGTCGACGCCTGGTGGTCTCCAGCAGCGCCACCGCCGCGTCGATGTCCTCCCGCGTGCCGGTGGTCTCGAAGCGGGTCGTCAGCATCCCGGCCAGGCTGTGGACGACCTCGCTGTGCAGAGGGCCGGCTTCGTCGGTGGTGTGGAGCAGCAGCGTCAGGAGGTGGATGCTCTTGTCGAGATCCGTGCTCCGCCGGTGCAGTCGGTACAGCTCGGACACCGCCTCGGCGAGGTCGCTGATCTCTGCCACCCGCAGCTCGCGGGGATAGCCGGCAGGGGTGCTCCGGACCAGTTCGTCGAAGGCGTCGGCGGCTCCCTGAAGGTCCGCTGCGGACCCGGTCCTTCGGTACCGGCTGTCCAAGGCGGTGGCCAGGGCGTGGAGGCAGGTCCGCCGATCGGCTTCCTCGGCGTCCGCCAGCGCGCGGTGGGCGTCCTTGACGACTGCGTCGAGTTCCTGCGACCGCGCCGTACGTCTGAGGTGGAGGCGCGCCATCATGCGCCGTCGGCTCGTCACGTCAGGAGGGGTCGGATGGCCGGCAGGAGTGATCTGCTGGGCCGTGCGGCTCGCTTCGTAGGCTGCCTTCAGATCCGCCTCGGCGTCCTCGGAGAGGAAGCGTCCGAACAAGGCGTTGGCCAACGCGTCCAGGCGGCGGGCTCGGTCACCGTGCTCCGGAGGGGTTACGGAAACGATGGCTCGGCCCACGTCGACCAGTAGGTCGACCTGCTCCGGCCCATAGGTGCCGCCGGTGGGCAGCACCCTGGCGATGATCTCCTCACGCGGGCCGCTGGGTGCTTCCCGGAGGCTGCGTGCCCAGGCGGACACCAACACGCTGGGCGGGGGGCCCGCCGAACCGGCGAACGTCTCGTCCAGTCGGTCGGTGAGCAGCCGCAACGAGCGCTCGGCCAGGACCGGCACCAGGGGGGCCGGGAGGTCCGGCCGCCCAACGCCGTAGCACGGCAGCAGGAGTTCCTCCGCTCTTGCGCGCTCCCGCGGGGTGTCGCGCCCGGAGCGAACGCGACTGCGGTACCAGTGGAACAGGCCAAGGGCGAAGTGGCTGCGAAAACCGGGGTCGGAATCGAGCGTACCGGCCAGCTCTCTCGCTTCGGCCTCTGCCTTCTCGTCGAGCAGACGGCCCGGATCACCGTGCGCGTGGAACCACCGCAACCGCGCTTCCATGGACGCCAGTGCGTCTCGGCCCACGGCTGTTCACCCCCCGGTCACGCTCCCCGACTCACCTTCCCACGCGAGGAGTCGAACCGCCATCGTGTGGTCACACCGGCTGCCTGGGCTGCGGCCATCCGACGGTCAGGGGAATCACATGGCTCTGCCCCTGCACCAGGAGTGTCATCGCCCGGCCGGTGCGGGCATCGAGTGGACCGTGGTGGTCCAGGCCCAGCCCACGGGCCAGTTCGGGGGCGTGCAACCGGGTCGCCGCCTCCACGAGTACGGCGTACGTCTCCACCGCCCGGCGGCCTCGCTGCCGTGCCGTCACGAACAGGCCGGCGACCACAACGGAGGCGGGCCACCAGAGGACGGCGACCGCTGTGTAGAGCACGGCCCAGCCGGCCAGCGTCGTGGCCCTGGTGATCCGCTCCCGGGCCTCCCGGATCTCGGTGCGTGCCTGGTCCGGCAGCATGAGCCACAGAAACGGCCAGACACTGGGCAGGTCCAGACCGCACTCCTGCCGGTAGCGCGTCACGACGGCCTGCACACGGTCCCCCATCCACGTGGGACGGGCGGGACGCTCCTGGGCGGTCGCCAGGACTCTGCTCAGCGCCAGGTCCAGGTCCAGTTCGCTGACACCGGAAGGCGGGTTGCCGGGAATGCGGCCGCTCAGGTACCGCTCCCTCAGCGCGCCCTCGACCCGATGGGCGTCGTCCCAGCGGCGCTGCCGGGCCGACACCCGCAGCAGGGCCAGTGCCCGGAGGGGCCGCGGCCAGGACTGCCAGCCCTCCGCGAGCCACAGCCGCTCGACCAGCGAGCCGACAGCCGAGGCGGCGAGCCCGACGGTGGCCGCGGCCACCCCGAGCACCACCATGTACACGAGCGCGGAGGCGTTGTCCCGCGGTGCGAGCGTCTCCACCCGTCCGGCCAGAGACGCGACGTCGAAACCCTTGAGGCGCCGGGCGGCAGCCACCGCGCACACGTACAGCACCCCGGGCAGCACCAGCAGGGTCAGCCAGCGCTCGGCGAACTTCTTGCCCACCTCCGCGAGCAGACCGGTCACGAGGCGATCCAGGCGAGATCCTCATCGAACAGGGTGCAGCGCGGACGGGTCGCCACGGTCGCGTCCGGCCGTACCATCCGGGCACAGCGTCCGCGAGGGCAATGGAAGACGATCTCCGTACGACGTGCGGGTCCGAGTCCGCCGGAGGGCACCGTGAGCGGGCCCCTGCCGACCTCGCCGTACAGGCCCAGCTCGTCACCGGCCTGCCGCAGGGCGTCGTCCAGGGCGTCGAGCGGGCCGGTCAGCACGGCGGTGCCACCGCCGCCGGACCGCAGCAGATCGAGGACGGCGTCGAGCGGCGCGGGATCGTCCAGGAGCCGACGGATGCCGTCGGACGTCTCACATATGCGGGCAACGGCCTTCTTGGCCCTCATCTCCATGTCCACGCGCTCACCCTAGAGTCTGCCGGAGCGGGGTATCCGGGAATCGGCGGCGACAACCGCCCGATCACGGACTTCGGCCGGACCAGGAGGAATCAAGGAGGTTGGTGGGGCGCGTGCGCACCGGCCGAGGCAGAGCAGCTGGTCATCAGCCTCTCCCCCGTTGCGTGACCGCCGGGGCGAACCGCTCGCCCCGGGTCAGGGGTGGGCGCCTTCCTCCAGCTTCTCGAAGAAGAACTCGTGCTTGGGGAAGGAGACGTCGTACTCGTGGCCGGGATGCGGCGGCAGCAGCTGGGAGGCCTGGAAGAGGCGCCACCCGTCCTGCAGGGCGGCGAGTGCCGTGGAGTAGGGCGGCTCGTCGCCGTCACCGGTCGTCGGACGGGTTCGGCCGGTCCCGTCGTACCGGGACCAGCCCACGACGTCCGAGTCGAGCGCCGAGGAGGCGAGGTAGAGGACCAGAACCTGCTGTCTCATGCGGTCCTCCGCGGGGCCGGCCGGTTGCTGACGCGCGTGACCCAGTGGTCGATGTCGAAGGACTCGTCGCCGGTCAGCGCCCGCCACAGCAGGACCCGGTTGTAGACCTCCAGTCGGGCGGCGGCTTGCTCGTACCAGGGGAAGTACGTGCCGAGCTCCGCGGTCACGGCCGGGTCGTGCAGGTCGGAGGTGTCCCAGAGCCGCACCTGCGGCACGGTCGGGTTGAGGCGGAGCTTGTACAGGGAGCGACGGTGCGCGGTGTCGTTGCGGCGGCCGCTGTGCCAGATGCCGTGGTGCACGAGGACGACCGTGCCCGCAGGACAGGTCAGGCGCGTCTGCCCCCTGAGGTTCTGGACGCGGCCGATGTCCGTCTCGTTGATCCTGCGCAGATGGCTTCCCGGCACGCTGAGCGTGCCGCCCATCTCGGGGGTCACATCGTGCGGGTAGTACATGAGCTGGATGTCGAACGCGTCCGGCCGTACGTCGATGATCGCGTCCGCGTGCAGGGCCTGTGCCTTCCCCTCGTGGGGCTCGCGCACGTGCACCGCGTGGTGGTCCACGGTCGGCTCCGGGCCGACCAGGCTCTCCACGGCGCCGGCGACGTCCGGGAGGGCGAGCAGTCCGTGGATGAAGGTGTCCCGGGTGAACGCCCCGCTCAGCGGAGCACCGTAGGGCACCTGCGGTATGCCCTCGGCCAGGGTCGCGAGGGCCCGTTCGTTGATCTCCTGCGGCACCACCCCGTCCAGGCGCAGGAAGCCCTGCGCGACGAAGCGCGCCATCTGAACCGACGTCAGGAGGTGCTTGCTGGTTGGCATGCGACGAACGTACGGGCCGGGCTCGTCCGGGTCGTGGGCCGAAATCGTCCACTGCTGGTTAGTTTTCACCCTCATGGAGTTCACCACGCCACGGCTCGACGAGCCGCCCGCAGTGGTCGATGCCGGGATCGGGGTGCACGGCGTCTCCACCGCGCACGACGTCTTCCGGCTGCCCGACCTGTGGCAGCTGCACCTTTACCACTACGAGGGTGTCCTGTCCCTCGGGCGGTCGGTCCACCCCATACGACCCGGCCACGTCAGCCTGGTACCGCCGGACACGGAGGTGCACTTCCACTACCGGGGCCGGTCGGAGCACGTCTACGTCCACCTCCGGCTGCACGGCGGCGGAACCGCGCGGAGAGTCCCGGTGATGCAGGACGCCGCGGCCGAGAGCACCCGCCTGGCCGATCTGCTCCGGAACGCCGTGACGGCCATGCCGACTTCTCCCGCGCGAACCACCGCCGAGGTGTGGGCGGCTCTGTGGCGCATCGCCGAGTTGCCCGGGATCGAGGGAGCCGGACCCGGGCGCCACCATCCCCTCGTGGCCGCCGCACAGGCCCACGTCGAGGAGCACCTGGCCGGCCCGCTGTCCGTACCGGACATCGCTCGCGCGGTCGGGATCTCCCACACCCACCTGACGCGCGTGTTCCGTGCCGAGACCGGCCGCACGGTCGTGTCGTACATCCGGCACCGGCGCCTCCAACGCGCACGCCACCTCCTGCTGTCGTCCACCCTGTCCGTCACCGCCATCGCCGCGGCCGTGGGCATCGCCGACCTCCAGGCCTTCAACAAGGCCTGCCGCCGCGAGCTGGGCGCGAGCCCGCGTGACGTACGTGCGAGGGGGCGGGAGGGAACAGGCCGAGGCTGAAGCCGGGCTGACGGCCCCGCTGTCGAAGCGCATCGACTCCGCCATTCGCCGTCGCAGACTCTGCCGGACTCCGGCAACCGAGCCTGCGAAAGAAACTTTCTTTGTGCGCGCACTCTTGTTTCGCGCGAAACAGGTCCGTTAGCTTCGCCTGTCGAGTGAAGCGCTTCGACACCCTTCCACCGGGAAATGGGCCGCCACCATGCCACACGAGTCGAACCGCGCAAGCGTCGGCGGCGCAGCGGCGTCGGTCGCGGGGGCGGTCGTGCCGAGCCGGTGGAGCACCGACTTCCGCGTCGGTCAGCCGACCGGCTCCCGGCTCGCGGACCCCCTCCCGTACACCGAAAGGACCTGGTGGCTTGTCAGACACCGGCCCCGCCAACCCCGTGATCCCCGGCTTCCACCCCGACCCCAGCATCTGCCGGGTCGGCGGTGACTACTACCTCGCCTGTTCCAGCTTCGAGTACTTCCCCGGCGTACCCCTCTTCCACAGCCGGGACCTGGTGCACTGGACGCAGATCGGCAACGTCCTGGACCGTCCGGGCCAGCTGCGTCTGACGGCCGACGTGCCGTCCTCCGCCGGGGTCTACGCCCCCACGCTGCGCCACCACGACGGACGCTTCTGGCTGATCGTCACCGATGTCCGGGAAGGCGGCGGCCACCTGATCGTCACCGCCACGGACCCGGCCGGCCCCTGGTCGGATCCCGTCCGGCTCCCCGATGTGCCCGGCATCGACCCCGACCTGGCGTGGGACGAGGACGGCACCTGCTGGTGCACCGTCGCCGGGGTGTCGCAGGTCCGCATCGACCCGTACACCGGGAAGACCTACGGTCCGCTGCGCAAGACGTGGTCCGGCGCGCCCGGCGACAAGGCCCCGGAGGCGCCGCACCTGTACCGGATCGGCGACTACTGGTACCTGCTCATCGCCGTGGGCGGCACCGAGCGCGGCCACGGCGTGGCGGTCGCCCGCGGCCGCAGGCCCGACGGCCCGTTCGAGCCCTGTCCGGCCAACCCGATCCTCACCCACCGCAGCACCGACCACCCGGTGCAGAACACCGGGCACGCCGACCTGGTCCAGGCTCCGGACGGCTCCTGGTGGATGGTGCTGCTCGGTGTACGACCGCGCGGCGGCACCCCCGGATGGCACGTGCTCGGCCGGGAGACCTTCCTCGCGCCCGTGACCTGGGTGGACGACTGGCCGGTCGTCGGCGAGGTCGCCCTGGACCTGTCGGATCTGCCGTGGCCCCTCGTCCCGGGCCCGGAGGAGGAACGGAGGGACGACTTCGACCGGAACGCACTGCGGCCGGCGTGGATCTCCGTGCGGGACCGTCCGGCCGAGCACTGCACCACCGAGGAGCGCCCCGGATGGCTGACGCTCCGCGCGCGGGACGGCAGCCTCGACGCGCCCGGCGTCGTCTTCACCGGCCGGCGCCAGCAGCACCCGTCGTGCCGGGCGCGCACTCTGGTCGACCCCTCGGAGGGCTGCGGGGGCCTGGCCGTGCGGCTGGACGAGCGGCACCACTACGCGGTCGAGGCGTCCGGCACGGAGGTGCGGGTCGTCGCACGCGTCGGCCCGCTTCGCACGGTCGTCGCCACGCACCCCGTTTCCGACGGGCCGGTGGTCCTCGGCCTCACCGTCACCGACCCGCCGCCTCCGCACGGGCCGTGCACGGGACCCGACGTCGTCTCCCTCGGCTACGAGCAGCCGGACGGCACCTTCACCGTGCTCGCGGCCCTCGACGGCCGTTACCTGTCGACCGAGGTGGCCGGCGGCTTCACCGGTCGCGTCATCGGCATGTACGCCGCCGCCGGCACCGTCCACTTCGACTGGTTCGACTACGAGCCCCTCACGTCATGACACATGACCACCGGTCCGGCCACCGATCCGAACAACGTCCCGGCCAACGTCCCGGCCACCGATCCGACCGCCGTCCGACGACCGACCGAAAGGAACGACAGGTGAAGGACATACGCCACCCCTCACCGCACCGCGGGCGCGGTCCCGGGCACCTGGCCGCCCTGCTGCTGACACTGCTCGTCGTCGTGGGCCTGTCCAGCGGCACCACGATGGCCACGGCTGCCGGTAACCCGGCGCACCCGGCACGGTCGCAGCTGCGGGTTCCGGCCTCCGCCATGGACGCCGTGGCGGCCATGCAGCCCAGCTGGAACCTCGGCAACACGCTGGACGCGATCCCCGACGAGACGTCCTGGGGCAACCCGCCGGTCACCAAGGCCCTGTTCGACACCGTCCGCGCGCAGGGCTTCCGCAGCGTCCGCATCCCGGTCACCTGGACCGCCCACCAGTCCGCCACCGCCCCCTACGCCATCGACGCCACCTTCATGAGCCGTGTCAAGCAGGTGGTCGACTGGGCGCTGGCCGACGGCCTGTACGTCGTGCTCAACGTCCACCACGACTCGTGGCAGTGGATCTCGGACATGCCCACCGACCACGACACGGTCCGGGCCCGGTTCGACGCCGCCTGGACCCAGATCGCCGCCACGTTCCGGGACGAGCCGCGTGCCCTCCTCTTCGAGAGCGTCAACGAACCGCAGTTCAACAACGCCACGGACGCGCAGAAGACCCAGCTCCTCGACGAACTCAACACCTCCTTCCACACCCTCGTCCGCGGCTCGGGAGGCGGGAACACGAGCCGTCTGCTGGTCCTGCCCACGCTGGGCTGCACGCCCTCGCAGGCCCTCATGGACGACCTGTCCGCCACGATCGGCGAGCTGCACGACCCCAACCTGGTCGCCACCGTGCACTACTACGGCTGGTACCCGTTCAGCGTGAACATCGCGGGCGGCACCCGGTACGACGCGACCGCCCAGAAGGACCTGACCGACGCCTTCGCCCGCATGCACGACGTGTTCGTCGCCCGGGGCATCCCCGTCTACCTCGGCGAGTACGGCACCCTCAGCTGGCCCGACTACACCCACCCCGACCCCATCGAGCGGGGTGAGGGCCTGAAGTACCTTGAGCAGCTCGGGTACCAGGCGCGTGTCGCCGGGGTCACCACCGCCCTGTGGGACCCGTTCTCCTTCCTGAACCGCTCCACCCTCCAGTGGCGGGACCCCGCGCTGTTCGCCTGGATCAGGTCGAGCTGGACCACCCGCTCGGGCACCGCCTCCTCCGACAAGGTCTTCGTGCGGAAGTCGAGCCCGGTCACGGCCCAGACGCTCACCCTGAACCCGAACGGCACCACCTTCCGGGGCCTGTGGCAGGGCGGCACCCGGCTCGTCCCGGGACGCGACTACACGCTCTCCGACAGCCGGCTCACCCTCACCGCCGCCGCGCTGACCCGGCTGACCGGCGACCACGCCTACGGGGTCGACACGACGCTCCAGGCCCGGTTCTCCCGGGGGCTGCCCTGGAACATCGACATCGTCACCTACGACCCTCCGGTGCTGTCGAACGCCACGGGGACGACGGCCTCGTTCACCGTGCCCACGCAGTACCGCGGTGACGTGCTGGCGACCATGGAGGCCACGTACGCGGACGGCGGCAACGCCGGCCAGGCCGACTGGACCCCGTACCAGGAGTTCAACCGCGCGTTCTCGCCGGACTACTCGGCCGGCCGGATCAGTCTGACGCCCGACTTCCTGGGCGCGCTGCGCGACGACGCACCCGTGACGCTGACCTTCCACTTCTGGAGCGGTGCCACCGTCACCTACCACGTCACCAAGTCCGCGGGCTCGGTCACCGGCACGACGTCCTGACCGATCGGCCGCTCGCCCTGGTCGCCCGCTCCCCCGGGCAACCAGGGCACACCCGTGTTCCGGCCCGGCTCTCACTCCTCCTTCGGCGGGGCCGTGCTCTCCCGGACGGTCAGGGTGGCGGCGATCTCCAGCCCCCGCTGCGGCACGGGCTCGCCGCGGCCTAGCGCCAGGGCCGGCTCGGTGGCGGCCATCGCCGTCTCGGCCAGCGGCTGATGGACGGTGGTCAGGGGCGGATCCACCGAGGCGACGACCGGGACGTCGTCGTGGCCCACGACGCTCAGGTCGTGCGGGATACGCAGGCCCAGCTCGCGTGCGGCCTGGTAGACGCCGAGCGCCTGCATGTCGTTCGCGGTGAACACGGCGGTGGGACGGTCAGGGCGGGACAACAGCTCGACCGCCGCGCCGTAGCCGTGCTCCCGCCTGAGCTGGGTCTTCACCACCATGATCCAATAGGTCCGGCGGACAAGGGAGTGTCGGATTCATGGGCGGATTGATCGGGGCGGGTGTTCCGCTGCTGCTCGGGACGGTGTTCATGGCTGTCGGCCTCGGCCTCCGGCGTCGCACACGGAGGCTGCGGCAGCAGGGGGCGAAGGCCCGGGGGACGGTCGTCCGGTTTCACACCCGGCGCGACGTCGACTCCCACAGCACGATGTACAGCCCGGTGGTCCAGTGGGTGACCGGCGACGGCCGGACCGTGGAGGCCGTGTCACCGATCGCCAGGAACACGGTCGGTGATCTCCGTGCGGGCGCTGCGGTGACGGTCTTCTACGATCCGGACAACCCGAAGCGGATGCTCGTCGACGGGCACGACGGCGCCGCGCTGGCCGTCGTCTTCTGCGTCGTCGGGACCGTGGGCCTGGCGGCCGGCCTCCTGGTCGTCGGCTTCCTGGTCGCTTGACGGGCCCACGGCAGCACACCGGGGGCCCCGCGGCGGCACACCGGGGCTGCTCGGCGTCCCCGCTCCACGCCACCCGCTCGCGCCCGGGCGTCAGGAACCGCCGGGTTCCCGCTCGTGCAGGGTGATCGCCCCGGAGGGGCAGACACCGGCGGCCATCCGTACGGCCGCGCGCTGGGCGGCGGGCGGTTCTGGGTTCAGCAGGAGCACCCGACCGTCCTCGGCATCCTGGTCGAAGACCTCCGGCGCGGTCAGTGCGCACATCCCGGCGCCGATGCAGCGTTCCCGGTCGGCGTGCAGGCGCGTCGTCGTCATGACGTCTCCTTGTCCCAGGTGACCGGGAGGCTCTTGACCCCGAAGATGTCCGCCGTCTCCGGGCGCAGGACGACCTCCTCAGCCGGTACGGCCAGACGCAGCGTGGGGAAGCGGTCGACCAGTGCGCGGAACGCGACCCGCATCTCGATGCGGGCCAGTTGCTGCCCCAGACACTGGTGGATGCCGTGGCTGAAGGCGAGGTGCCCCTCGTACGGCCTGCGGAGGTCGAGCACGTGGGGGTCGGTGAAGCGCTCGGGGTCGCGGTTGGCGGTGTGGTACGACAGGACCACCGTCGTGCCGGCCTCGATGGTCCGGCCGCCCAGCTCGACGTCCTCCAGTGCCGTCCTCCAGAACGTCTTGGCGACGCTCAGATACCGCAGCAACTCCTCCACGGCCTGGTCGGTGAGCGCGGGATCGGCGCGCAGCGCGGCCAGTTGTGCCGGGTTCTGCAGCAGTGCGAAGGTGCCGAGGGAGAGCATGTTCGCGGTGGTGTCGAATCCGGCCGACAGCAGGAGCAGGCTGATCCCCTTCAGCTCCTCGTCGGTCAGGTCGCTGCCGGTGAGTTCGCTGAGCACGTCGTCGGTGGGGTTCGCGCGCTTGGCGGCCACCAGCCCCGCGAGGTACTCCTGGGTCGCGGTGTAGGCCGCTATCAGTTCCTCGTCGCTCGCCTCCCCGCCCATGAACGTGTCGATCTGCTCCTGGAAGGAGCCCCGGTCCTCGTACGGCACCCCCAGCAGTTCGCAGATCACGACCGTGGGGATGGGCTTGGCGAACGCGGTCACCAGGTCGGTCGGCGGCCCGGCCTTCTCCATGGCGTCCAGGCAGTCGGCGGTGACCTGCTCGATGCGTTCGGTGAGCAGTCGCATCCGCCGTACGGTGAACTTGCCCACCAGCGGCTTCCGGTAGCGGCTGTGCTGCGGTTCGTCCATGAGGAGGAACTCGCCGGGCGGCGCCGGCGGGATCTCGAAGTCGACCACGTTCATGAGCTCCTTGCGGGAGCTGAACCGCGGGTCGGCCAGCACCGACCTGACCATGTCGTATCCGGTGATCATCCAGCCGGGTTTGCCGCCGGGGTGGGTGTAGCGGCTGATGGGTCCGTGCCGGCGGGCGTCGAGCAGCTCCGCCGGCGGGTCGAAGGGACAGCCGGGACGACGCTGCGCCGGCAGCGGCGTGACGGTGTGGAGGGACTCGCTCATGACCGTTCCTCATCTCACGATATGACGTTCGGGACGCTTGAAAGCTACGTTGCATTTACAAGTCCGTCAATCAACTTGAACACGTTATCCCAGCTCACACGCGGAAAACTGATGCAATGACACTGACGTTGAATGCAACGCCGCGTTGCAATGAATGGCCCCTGAACGCAATGCCGGAGGGCGCGTGCCCCCTCCTGCGAGGAAGCGGACCGAAGGACCGGTGAGGTCGCGGCCTCGTCGGCCGGGTCGGCGCCGCTGTACCCGGCCGGGTCGGCGCCGCTGTGCCCTTGGGGGAGCCGTGCTCCAGGGCCCGCACGCTCAACCCACCGGCTCGGGAGTGCTTTCAGCGGGCAGTGTGCGCATGGTTCTGAGCGGCGACAGGACGTTGGGGAGGGCGCTCAGCGTCATACCGGCTGCGCCCATCCACAACGTGGGCGCTGCGCCGAACACGGAGCCCGACGCCCCGCCCAGGACGCCTCCCAGAGGAATGCCGCCCCAGGACACGAACCGGGCTGTGGCGCTGACGCGGCCGAGGAGCCGGTCCGGCGTGAGGGCCTGCTGCAGGCTTGATTGGGCCACGACCCGCACCACTCCCCCCAGAGACAGCGTCGCGAGCCCGATCGCGGCAACGCACACGCTCCAGCCCGGTCGGGCCAGCGGCATCAGGACGGTCCCCGGGCAGGTGACCAGGGGGGCGAGCCAGATCACCGGACCGTACCCGACGCGTTTGGTGGCCCTGGTCGCCGACAGCGCGCCCAGCAGAGCACCGCAGCCCATCCCCGACAGAACGAGACCCACGCCGAAGGAACCGATTCCCAGCTCCCGTTCCAGGTGGACCAGCAGCATGGTCTGGTAGACGACGAGGGAGAGGTTGAACAGCGAGTCCCCCAGCATCATGGCCCGTAGAGCGGGTCGTTGGAGAACATACGCCAGCCCTTCCTTGATCTCTCGGCCCAGATGGGGACGTTCACTCGACTCGGGCTTCTGCTCGCGTCTGCCGATGGTGCTCGCCAGCAGCCCTGACATGGCCATCCCCGCCGCACTCACCAGCAGTGTCGCGGGCGCACCGAGCAGGCCGACCATCGGCCCGGCGATCGACGGTCCGCTGATGCTGGTCACCGAGCGCATCGCCGAGAGCTTCGCGTTCGCTTCGACGAGGCTGACGCGTCCCACCAGGTGGGGCAGATAGCTGACGTAGGCGACGTCGAAGAAGACGGTCAGGACACCATGGACCAGGGCGACCGCATAGAGCCACCAGATCGTCAGGGAGCCGGCCCACCACGCGACCGGTACCGTCAGCAGGACCAGCGAGCGTGCGGCGTCGGTGCTGATCATCACGGATCGCTTCCGCATACGGTCGACCCACGCGCCGGCCGGTAACCCGACCAGGAGTGAGCCTGCCGTGGTCATCGCTGTCAGCAACCCGACCTGAAGGTTGCCGGCGTGCAGGGCCACGATCGCGACCAAGGGCAGGGCGAGGAAGAGGACGCGATCGCCCAACTGCCCCAGGGCGGTGGCGGCGAAGAGACGTCCGAAGTCGGGATCACGCAGAAGCCCGAGTCGGGAGGGTGTCGGCATCCGGCTCTCCTACGGGTGTTCGCGCCGTCGCGGTGCCGACTGCCGTGGCTGGGGAAGCTCGGCAGCGAACTCGTACACCACTTCCCGGCGCGCGTCAGGGATGACGATGTCGGCGGTTTCGACGGGCCGTCCGTCCGTGTCGTAGATGGTCCGCTCGATCTGCAGCACGAGGTCGCCGGCACTGATCCCCAACAGGTTCGCCTGCGTCCGCGTGGCCCTGGCCGGGCGAGGCACCTCGACCACCGTGTCGATGAGCACGCCGATGGAGCGCATGCGTTCGGGCACCCCCTTCCCCGCCAAAGGGCCCGTCTCGGGCAGCACGATCGGCGTTCCGTCCGTGAGGGCCATCGGTTCCCACGACTCGGAGAGCTGGACGGGCTGACCGTCGGCGAGGAACTCGTAGTGGGTACGGACGCAGAGGTCCCCCGGGCGGACGGCGAGCCGCTCGGCGATCGCCTCGGGGGCGGGGACGCGCACCTGGCTGTACGCGTCCCAGGCGTCGGCCCTGCCCCGCTCCCTCAGGCCGGCGCCGTACGGGGATCCGCCCCGGCGTTCACGGTGGCGCGAGCGGACCAGTCGCAGGCGCTCGCGCGGTGTGCGGACGTAGGTGCCCGAGCCGACGCGGCCTTCGAGAAGGCCGTCGATGATCAGACGGTCCATGGCTCTCTGGACGACGTTGCGCCCGACGCCGTACTCCTCCGCGAGCCGCACCCGGGACGGCAGCCGCTCCCCGACCTCCCACTCCCCCGCCAGGATTCGCGTGCGGAGCATGTCGGCCACGGCAAGGTACGGCGCTTCTCTGGGCACGGCTGAAACTCCGGTTGTTCCGTCGCGGAGCAGCGGGTGATCCGGGCTGCGTCGGCAATCTACTGAACGCTCCGAAAGCTACTGGAGTAGAAATACGCTCGGCGTCCGGAGTCCCCGGGGATCAGCGCGACCGGTTCGGCGCGCGGTTCCCTCGGACTCCCGCCACGGTCGGGTACGAGGCGATGCGTCAGGTCCCCTTCCCTCGGGGCCCGTGAGTCGGCTGTCCCAGACAGGAGGCGGCAGGCAGGATGATCGGCATGACCCCCTCCTCGAACGAAACCGCCGCGTTCCACGGGCAGTTGGCCGGGCACGCCCGTCTGTCCGACTTGGCTCTGGCACCCGACGGGGCCCGCCTGGTCCTGACGGTGTACTCGGTCAACGGCGAGGGAACCGGGCACGATGCGACGCTCTGGGAGATCGACCCCTCGGGTCAGGACGAGAGCCGGCTCGTGGCCAGGTCTGCCGAGGGTGACTTCGATCCCGCGTTCGCTGCCGACGGGACGCTGCTGTTCCTCTCGGACCGCCAGGGTCCCGACTCCGCCGGTGACGACGGAACGGGTACGTCGCTGTGGGCGTTGTCCGCCGCCGGTGAGGCCGAGCGGATTGCCCGCCACCCGGGCGGCATATCCGCCTTCACCGTCGCCGCGCGTGCCGACGCGGTCGCCTACACCGCCGGTCTCCTGCCCGGCTCCGCGGACACCGAGTCCTACGCCGCCTCTCTGCGTGCGCGCGAAGACGCCAGGGTCACCGCGGCCTTGTACGAGGAGACCACGACCGGTGTCTGGAGTGCGGCCCTCGGACCGGACGAACCGCACACGTTCGTCCTGCGTTCCGACGGGCCCGCGGTGAACGCCGGCAGCCAGGGCCTGGCGGGCGACGCGGACGTGGCGCTCTCACCGGACGGCTCGCTGGTGGCCTACACGCGGGCAGCGACCGGCCGTGAACCGGACACGAACACGGTGGTGGTCGCCGACGCGGCCACGGGTGTCCGGCGCCGCGCCTTCTCGCGCCCGGGTCACCAGTACTACCGCCCGGCGTTCACGGCCGACGGCTCGACGCTGGTCTGCCAGCGCCAGCGGGAGGAGACGTACGACACCGAATGGCGCGTCACGCTCGTCGCATTCGACCTGAACTCCGGTGAAGAGACGGATCTGCTCCCGGAGTTCGACAACTGGCCGTGGCCGGGGCGGGCGGTCCTTTCGCCGGTTCCCGGGGACTCCACCTTGTGGTTCACCGGGGACGAGCGGGGGCACTGCCCGGTCTTCCGCCGTGACACGGACGGCACCGTCACCCGCCTGACCGCATCCGGCGCCTACACCTCGCTGTGCGTGACACCCGACGGGACCGCTCTCTACGCGCTGCGCAGCGCGATCGACAGCCCTCCCCGGGTGGTCCGGCTGGAGGCCGCGACACCTGATCAGCAGCCCGTGTTCCTCCGGGCGCCCGGCGACCTCCACCGGCTTCCCGGCACTCTCACCGAGGTGCGCACCCAGGCGGACGACGGCTTCCCGTTGCGCGCGTGGCTCGTTCTGCCCGAAGGCGCCTCGCCCGAGCGTCCGTCGCCTCTGCTCGTCGTTCCGCACGGGGGCCCGCAGGCGTCCTGGAGCGCCTGGACCTGGTCGTGGAACCCCTGGCCGTTCGCGGCCCGCGGCTACGCGGTGCTGCTGCCGGACCCGGCCCTGTCCACCGGCTACGGGCAACGGATGCAGGAACGCGGCCGGGGACAGTACGGCGGCCAGCCCTACCGTGACGTCATCGCGCTGACCGACGCCGCACTGGCACGCGCCGACCTCGACGCGACCCGGACGGCCCTCGCCGGCTGGTCCTACGGCGGCTACCTGGCCAACCGGGCAGCGACCCGCACCGACCGTTTCAAGGCCATCGTCTCCGCCGCCGGGATGTGGAACCTGGAGGCCCTGCAGGCCGACACCGACATGCACGCCTACTTCCGGAAGATCTTCGGCGACCCGCGGACGCGACGGGAGCGGTACGAGGCCGACTCGCCGCATGTCGACGCGGCGAGGGTGACGACACCCGTGCTCGTCGTGCACGGAGGCAGGGACCACCGCGTGCCGATGGGCCAGGCACTGAGCCTGCATCACGATCTCCAACGGCTCGGCGTGCCGGTCCGGTTCCTGCACTTCCCGACCGAGGGCCACACCGTCGGAGCGCCGAACCACATCCGCGTCATGTACGAGACGGTGCTGAACTTCCTCGACCACCATGTCCTCGGACACGAGTGGCGGCGCCCCGCGATGCTCTGAGTGCCGCCGCGGCACCCCTGTCCGACCGCGCCCGGGACGAGGGCTGCGCGAGTCGCCGCGTCACTGCTCGGCGAGGGGTGGCTGGCGGGCGAGGAACTCCTCGAACGCCGCCTTCTGCTTCGGGTCCATGAAGCCCTGGCGGACGCTGCGCGCCTGTTCCCGGAGCCAGTGCGCCTCGCCTGGGTTCAGCAGCTCGGCTACGACCACGCCTCCGCGAGCGACCGCCGTGCGTCCTCCCACGCGGCGGCGAAAGAGCGTGAACGGGCCGTATTCCGCCGGGTGGGCCAGTTCCGGTTCTTCCGTCTCGGCCTGCTCCTCGTCCCCGGGGTCACTCGTCGGGTAGGCGGCGGGGGCCCAGTGCTCCCAGAGCGCCAGCGTGGCCGCGGGCACGAGCACGGCGTGTTCCGCCTCCGCGCGCCCCTCCCACAGGAACGTGACGTTGACGGGCTCCCCGACCGCCTCGGCCAGCCCGAGCACCCGCTCCATCTCGTCGTTGACCGGGTAACCCGCCTCTACGTCTATCCGAAGTCCCATGGAGCCCGAGGCTACCGGCCGCCTCCGCCGTGCCTGGTTCGACTGCGACAGGCTCCTGGATCCCGGATCGGCCGAGAAGGCCATGGAGTCCATCAGCCGGTCCACAGGGGCCCGCACCGGGCACGCCGATCGGCTGAGCGTCCGGCCGCCCGACAGCGGTCCCGTGCCCGGCCTTGCTGACCCGGCGGCCGACCAGTGAAGGCACGCACGGTCCGCGTTCACTCGTAGCGCAGGCGCAGTGACTCCCGTTCGTCCTCCTCGATCTGGTCGACGGTCAGGCCCGGCAGGTTCAGCTGGGCCAGCGTCACCTCCGCGCTGGTCGGCTGGGCGTCGGCAGGCACCCACCGCTGCGGTTGCCAGGCGTCGGCGCGCATCAGCGACTTCGGACAGTGCGGATAGACCTGCTCGACCTCCACCACGATCGCCGTGACCGGCGGTTTTCCCACGGCAGTGAGTCGGGCGAGCAGTTCCGGGCGTGCCGAGACACAGGCGCGGCCGTTGACGCGCAGCGTGGTCGGGCGGCCGGGGATGAGGAAGACCAGTCCGACGCGTCCGGTCTGCAGCACGTTGTGCAGGGTGTCGAGCCGCTTGTTGCCCGTCGCGTCGGGGAGCACCAAGGTCCGCTCGTCCAGCACCGAGACGAACCCGGGCGGGCCGCCACGCGGCGACACGTCCGCCCGGCCCTCGACGTCCGCGCTGCCGATGAACACCAGGGAGGAACAGCCGATCAGCGCCCGGGTCTCCTCGGTCAGGCGGTCGACCTCCTTGCGGAGCGCGTGCGGATTCGGCTGCGGGTAGAGCTCGCGCAGCGCCTCCGGGCTGGTGAGGGCGTCCGCCTGGAGGGATGCGAAGAGCGAGCCGCCGGCCTCATCGTCGATCATCATAGGGGCGACCCTAGAAGACGACCCGGGCAGTGCGCGGGTCAACGGGTCATCACGCCGGCGTCCGACCGGTCGCTGCCCTCGGCGCAGTCGGGTGCCGGATGAGCTGTGGGAGCGAGTCGAACTGCTGCCGCCGGTGCGGGAGCGCAGCGATCCACGGTGCTGCCCCCACGTGCCGGACACCGCTCACCTCGCGGCTGCCCCGTCACGCCGCGGGAACGGCGACCTGCGCGTGCTGCTCCCCGCCGAGCACGACCTTGAGGGCACCGGTCTCTGCGGCCTTGGAGAAGACGTCGTACGCCTCCTCCATCCGGTCCAGTGGGAAGGTGTGCGTGACCAGCTGCCCCGTCGGGAGCCGGCCGGCGGTGGCCATGTGCAGCAGGGTGGGCGTGGAGGAGGTGTCCACCAGGCCGGTCGTGATGGTCACGTTCTTGCTCCACAGGTGTTCGAGGTGCAGCGTGACGGGCTTGCCGTGCACCCCCACGTTGGCGACACGGCCTCCGGGCCGGACCATGCGCGTGCACAGCTCGAAGCTCTCCGGAACGCCGACCGCCTCGATCACCACGTCCGCCCCCAGCCCGTCGGTCAGGTCGGCGACCAGCTGGCCGGGAGCCTCGTGGACGTCCGCGACCGCGTCGGCGCCGAGCCGATGGGCGGCCTCCAGACGGGCCGGGGCCAGGTCGACGGCGATGATCCGCGCGGGCGCGAACAGACGTGCCGTGGCGATGGCCGCCAGGCCGATGGGGCCGGCACCGACGACGGCCACCGTGTCACCGGGACGGACGTTCCCCTTGAGGACGCCCACCTCGTAGGCGGTCGGGAAGATGTCCGCGAGCAGAACGGCGTCCTCGCCGCGCAACGACGCCGGCAGCGGGTGTACGGACAGGTCGGCGTACGGCACGCGGACGTACTCGGCCTGCGTGCCGTCGACGAGGTGGCCGAGGATCCAGCCACCGCCGCCACGGCACTGGCCGTAGGCGCTCTCGCGGCAGTACCGGCAGCGTCCGCAGGAGGTGATGCAGGAGACCAGCACGCGGTCGCCGGGCCGTACGGTGCGCACGTCGCTGCCGGCGTCGACGATCTCCCCGACCGCCTCGTGGCCGAGCACGGTGCCGGGGCGGACCTCGGGCACGTCGCCCTTGAGGATGTGCAGGTCGGTCCCGCAGATGGTCACGGCTCCGACCTTCACGATGGCGTCGGTGGACTCGCCGACGGCCGGGTCGGGGACGTCCTGCCAGGACGCCTGTCCGGGACCGTGGAAGACGAAGCCTTTCATCGGGCCTCACCCCCTTGCGCCGTACGTCTGTTCAGCCCGCACGTTCAGCTTGGCCGGTGGGTGGGGGGTGCCGCTTGGGCCGTCCGGCCCTTGTCCCCCCCCCGGCGGGCGGTCCAGGAAGCCGCGGTGCCGCCACACCTTGCACATGCCGAGCGATCGCGGCCCCGGCGGCCTGCGGCGCACGCGGTGGCCGGGGTCCGTGCTGCGGAGGGCCGGCAGGTCCGTCGTGGGGACCAATGGCCCCTGGCAGGACGACGACCCCGGAGCTATCCATGGAATCGGCGGCGCGCACTCCCCGACGCCACCGCTGGTAGGACCGGCGCCACCGCTGGTAGGAGGCGAAGGCGATCATGACCACGGGACGTGTGGACCTGAGCATCGTCAGGTCGCTCGTTGCGGACGCCACCGCGGCGCCCTCACTGCACAACGCGCAGCCCTGGGCCTTCCGCTGCCTGCGGGACGCCGGTGTGCTGCGTCTGTACGCCGACATGGAGCGCGACCTGCCGCGGACCGACCCCGAGCACCGAGGCCTGCACCTGGGCTGCGGCGCCGCGCTGCTCAACCTCCGGGTGGCCGCCGCGGCGGCGGGGCTGGCGCCGGTCGTCCGATTGCTGCCCGACCCGGCTCACCCGGACCTCCTCGCCGAAGTGCACCTGTCCGGCACCGGACCACCGGACGACACGCTCGCCCGGCTGGGCCCCGCGATCCACCGCCGCCACTCCAGCCGCCTTCCCTTCCGTGGGGAAGCGGTTCCCGCCGCCGTACGGGAGGGGTTGTGCGCAGCCGCCCGCGCCGAGGGCGCACAGCTGTTGTTCCCCGGAGCCTGGCACATCCAGTCGCTCCTGGAACTGGTACGGGACGCCGAGCACAGGGAGACGCTCGACCAGGAGCTGCGTGCGGAGGCGGCACGGTGGACGCGTACGCAGCCCTCCGAGGCCGTGCCGGCGGCCGACGGCATCCCGGGCGAGGCGTTCGGCCCCCGGCAGCGCGGCTCCTCCTCCCCGGTCCGTGACTTCGCGGCCGGCCGTCCGGTTCCGGGACGCGGCTGGGCGTCCTTCGAGCCGAATCCGACCATCGCCCTGCTGGGTACGGCTCGCGACGGGCCCGTGGACTGGCTGCGCGCCGGTCAGGCACTGGAACGGGTCCTGCTCCGCGCCACGTCGGACGGGCTGGTCGCCTCGGTGACTTCCCAGCCGCTGGAGTCGGAGGCGACCCGGTGGGCCGTCCGCGATCCCGTCTCGGCCATGGGCTACGTGCAGATGGTGATCCGGCTGGGCTACGGCCCCGAAGGCCCCGCCAGTCCACGGCGTCCGGTGGCCGACGTACTGGACGTGAGCTGTCCGGACGTGACCTGACGCGCCCCACCGGCGACTCGGAGGGCTCCGGGCAGCGAGGAGGATCCACGTGAAGGTCTCCGCGGTGACGGCCGGACACCGTGACCCGCCGCAGCCTCGTCGCCAACCTGGCCGCGCAGCTCGTCACCGAGGGCCATGACGTACGGCTCATCGACCGGCGGCCCAAGGCGCGGCAGATGTTGTCACCGGGTTTTCCGGGCGCCTTCCACGTCGGCAACGGTTTCAGCCGGGCCGTGCTGGAGGCGGCGGGGATCGTCCACGCGGACGCCTTCGTCGCCGTCACCTCCGGGGACAACGGCAACATCGTCAGCGCGCGGACCGCCAAGGACACGTACCGGGTGCCGATCGTCCTGGCAAGCATCCAGGACCCGCACCGCGCCGATGTCTGCCGGGAACTGGGGATCCCGACGATCTCCAGCGTCCGCCTCACCGGACGGCAGGTCACCGAGTTCGACGTCGACGGGGAGATCCGGGTCGTGGAGATCACGCGCGCCGGACGCTCGCTCCTGCCCGCCCACGGGGTCCTGGCAGAGTCCGGCGATCTCGTCACCTTCAGCGTCACCGCGACCGCGCTGGGCCGGCTGGGCGGCTTTCTCGACAAGGAGCTGGGCACGTGAAGGTGCTGATCGCGGGCGCGGGGCGGCTGGGCACACAGATCGCCCAGGTGCTCTCCGCCGCGCGCAACGACGTCACCCTCGTCGAGTACGACGACGACCGCGTGGCCGAACTCGACAGCCTCCCGCACGTACGCCTGGTGGCCGGGGACGCGTGCGATCGGGACCTGCTGGAGCACGCGGGGGCCCTCGCCTGCGACCTGGTCCTCGCCACCACCGGCCGCGACGAGGACAACCTCGTCATCAGTCTGCTGGCGAAGCGGCGGTTCGGGGTGGGGTGGGTGGCCGCTCGTGTCAACGAGGCGGAGAACGCCTGGCTGTTCGACCAGCGCTGGGGGGGGTGGACGTGGCCGTACCCGCGGCGACCCCGCTGATCTCCCTGATCGAGGAGGCCACCGGTGCCACGGACACGGTGGCGCTGCTGCGGCTGAGCAAGGCGGGCGTGGAGGTCATCGAGACCGCCATCAGCGAACGGTCCCGGGCCGCGGGGCACCCGCTGGGCGAGATCGCCCTGCCCGCCGGCACCGTGGTCGCCACCGTCGTACGCGAGGGCCGGCCCACCCATCCCAGCCCCGGTCTGCGGCTGCTTCCCGGTGACGAACTCCTGCTCGTGTCGCACGAGGCGACCGAGCAGGAGATCCACGCGGCGTTCCAGTGAGCCCGTCCCGGCGAGGCGCCGGACCCCGGCTCACCGCTTCCCGGAGCGCACGATCACGACCGGGCAGCTCGCGTGCTGCGACACGTGCTGGCTGACGGAACCGAGCAGGGCGCGCGCGAACCCGCCCCTTCCCCGGCTGCCGACGACCAGGACCTCGGCTCCTTCGGCGGCTCGCAGCAGCACGTCCGCGGGATTGCCGTGCACCACATGGGTGCGGACCGACCCTGCGGCGTCCGGGCCGAGCACGTCGGTCAGTTCCCGGCTCATCTTCTCGCGGGTCTCTTCCTCGTCGACGTCCATGTCCACGGCGGGCCCCGACCAGCCGTACAGACCCGGCAGCTCCCACACCGCGACGGCGTCCACGGCTGCGCCGACCAGTCCCGCGTAGCGCACGGCCCAGCGCAGGGCCTCGTACGAGGACTGCGATCCGTCGACACCGACGACCACCCGGCGCTCGGAGACATCCTCTGCCATGCGTCCCACCTCTCCTTCGGTGCCTGTGCCCACCGGGCCGGTCCGCCTCTGCTCCCCACGCTGCGGGACCCGGCGCCGGAGCGCCAGGGGAGCGCATCCGGCGGCATGAACGGACGCCGGGACCGGATCCCCCGGGTGCCGTTCGGTGCCGTTCGGCTCGCGGCGAGGCGGGTACCCGGGGAGCGGTGCCGGGGTCCGTCACCGGCGACGGTCCCGGCACCGGTCTTCCTCACTTCCCCGCTGGACGGAGGGCCGGATGAAGCAGCGCACCGGGGCTGGCCGGCAGGCGAAGCGCGCCTGCTACGGCACCGTGCTGCCGTCGGCCAGGCAGACCCGGCGGCGGGCCGCGCCCCCCGCGGCCGGCTCGTCCCGCGCGCGTGCCCGCAGCGCGAACGGTGAGCGGATGCTGCTGCCGGACGGCACCTGGCGGCGGGTGGAGACCATCCGGGTCCGCAGTCTCTTCGGGTGAGGGCGTGGCCCACGCGTCCGGTCGGCCCTACTGTTCGCCGTCCCGTCCGTGGGCCTGTCGTACGGAAGCGGCCACCCGGTCGATCAGCTCGGGGAGCGCCGACCGTACCGGTTCGCTCAGGTGCGCCCCCAGTTCCACGTCGGCCGCCTCCACGGCGTGCACCACGAGCGTCGGCGGCAGCCGGTCGAGGGCCTCCGCCAGCGCGAGGGACGCGCCGAGGCCGAGCGCGTGCGTACTCGCCGTACCCGCGGTCCGGGAGGCGGCGTCCGCCGCCGTGAGGGTGTGCAGCCGCCCCGGCCGGGCCAAGCCTGCCCGGAGCGCCTCCACCACGACCACCGTGTCGGCGCCGTCCCACAGGTCGAGCATGCGGGCGGGTTCGCCGTCGCTGACCGTCAGCACGGTGCCGTCGGGGACACGGCCCCGCAGGCCCTCCACGGCCGCCGGTCCGACCCCGTCGTCACCGCGCAGCGGATTGCCCACGCCGATCACCACGACCCGGCCGCTCATGTGCGCTCCACGGTCACGTCGACGAAGTGGGCGGCGCAGGAGATGCAGGGGTCGTGGTTGCGAATGGCCCGCTCGCACAGGTGGGTGAGTTCCTCGTCGTCGGCGGCGGGGCCGGCCCTGTCCAGGCGTGCCTGGACCGTCCTGCGCACGTCCTCCTCGATGGCCGTCTGGTTCTGGGCCGTGGGCGGGACGATGCGGGCCTCGGTGAGCGTGCCGTCCTCGGCGAGGGCGTAGCGGTGGTACAGCAGCCCACGCGGTGCCTCGGTGGCCCCGGCGCCGGCGCTCCGGCGTGGCGGGACCTCGACGGCCGGCCGGGGTGGCCGTTCGTATCCGCCGATGATCCGCAGGGCCTCCTCGATGGCGTGCACCACCTCGACGGCGCGTACGACGATGCTGCGGAACGGGTTGTCGCAGACCGCGCCCGCCAGCGGGTCGCCCAGTCCGGCGTCCCGCGCCGCCTCGGCGGCCGCGGGGTGCAGCCACCGGCCGCTGATGGCGTACCGGGCCAGGGGACCGGTCAGGAAGCGGCGGCCGTCGAGAGTGGCGGTCAGGGCGGTGGAGTGCGGTACCTGGCGTTCCTGCACGTGCTGTCCGAAGTCGGCCAGGGGGATGTCGCTCGGTGCGCGGCCGTTGCCGTCAGCGGCCATGACCACGGGCGTTCCCGTGTCGATGGCATAGCGGCCGGGGTCGCGCAGGGCGAACAGGTCGTGGTCGCAGGCCGCGTCGGGAAACTCGAACGCGGCCACCCAGCGGACGGTCTCCAGGGCGTCCTCCCGGGCCTGTCGCAGCCGCTGCGCGAGCGGACGGAGTTCCTCCGGTGCCGGGGTCCGGTAGAAGCCGCCGATCCGGACGTTGACCGGGTGGATGGGGCGGCCGCCGAGCTGTTCCAGGATCGCGTTGCCGGTCTGCTTGATCCTCAGGCCGCGCTCGACGGCGGCGCGCTGGTCGCGGGCGAGTGCCACGACGTCCGCGCGTCCGAGGAAGTCGGGAGCGTGCAGCAGGTGGATGTGCAGGGTGTGGCTCTCGATCCACTCACCGCAGTACAGCAGGCGGCGCAGGTCCGCGAGGGGGCCGTCCACCGTGACGCCGCAGGCGTTCTCGATCGCCTGGCAGGCGCTCATCTGGTACGCCACCGGGCAGATGCCGCAGATGCGGGCGGTGATGTCGGGGGGTTCGGTGTGGCCCCGGCCGGTCAGGAAGGCTTCGAAGAAGCGCGGTGGTTCGTAGATGCGCAGCCGGGTCTCGGTGACCGTGTCCCCGTCGACGCGCAGGTGGAGGGAGGCCTCACCTTCCACCCTGGCCAGCGCGTCCAGGCGCAGGACGCGGGTTCCGTGAGGGTTCATGCGAGCCTTTCCGGGCGTGTCCTGGCCGGCCGGGGCTCTGCTGCTCCCCGGCCGCGAGTTCGGGTACGGGGGCATACTCCGGCGACGCGGCGTTGAAGGTGCGGAAGACACGCTGGACGTCCCGCTCGCTCATCCCGTCGCGGCGCAGCTGCGCGATCATCGAGCGCAGGTCGGGCGTGTCCGACGGTCCGAAGCAGCCGTAGCAGCCGCGTCCGTACGCCGGGCAGATGGCACCGCATCCCGCGTGCGTGACCGGGCCCAGACACGGGGTGCCGTGGGCCACGGTGATGCACGTGGTGCCGCGCCTCTTGCACTCGAAGCAGACGCTGTGGCCCGGTATCCGGGGTGCCCGTCCGGCCAGGTAGGCGGTGACGACTTCGAGGAGCTGGCGGCGGTCGATGGGGCAGCCGCGCAGTTCGAAGTCGACCGGCACGTGCGCCGAGATCGGTGTCGAGGTCTCCAGCGTGGCGATGTACTCCGGGCGTGCGTAGACCGCGGCGACGAACTCCCGGACGTCGGCGAAGTTGCGCAGCGCCTGGATGCCGCCCGCGGTGGCGCAGGCCCCGATGGTCACCAGGTACCGGGAGATGCGGCGGACGTGCTGGATCCGCTCGGCGTCCTCGGCCGTGGTGACGGACCCCTCGACGAGGGACAGGTCGTACGGTCCCCGGCCCGCCAGCGGCGCCCGCTCCCCGTCGGCGCCCTCGGCGGGGGTCATCTCCAGGAAGTGGTCGATCCGTACGCGCTCGGTGAGGCCGAGGAGTTCGTCCTCGCAGTCGAGGAGGGTCAGCTGGCAGCCGTCGCAGGAGGCGAACTTCCACACGGCGAGCGTCGGCCGTGGGTCGGTGGCCGGTCCGGGGTGGGTGGCCGGCGCGGGGGCGGGGGCCGGTCCGGGGGCGGGGGCCGGTCCGGGGGCGGTGGCCGGTCCGGGGGCGGTGGCCGGTCCGGGGGCGGTGGCCGGTCCGGGGGCGGTGGCCGGTCCGGGGGCGGTGGCCATGTCACAGCTCCCTCACGAGCAGCAGGGATGCCACCCGGTCGTACCCGACGACCGGTCCGTCCCGGCACAGCAGGAGCGGACCGAGCTGGCAGTGACCGCAGTGGCCGGTGGCGCAGTGCATGGTGCGTTCCAAGGACACCTGGACGCGTTGCGGGGCCAGGCCCCGCGTCACGAGGTCGCGTGCCGTGTGCCGCATCATCACCTCGGGTCCGCACACCAGCGCGCAGGTCCGTCCGGGGCACAGGTCCAGACGGTCGAGGAGCGTGGTGACCACGCCCACCGCGCCCGGCCAGCCCGGGCCGGGGCGGTCGACGGTCACCTCCACCCGTGCCCGACCGCGCCAGCTCTCGATCTCGTCCCGGTAGACCAGGTCGGCGGGGGTGCGGGCGCCCACCAGGACGGCGAGCCGGCCGTAGGCGGCGGGACGGGCCAGGACCTCGTGGACGACCGGCCGCAGCGGGGCCAGACCGATGCCGCCGCCCACCACCAGGACGTCGTGACCGGCGGCCGCTTCGAGGTCCCAGCCGGTGCCGTAGGGTCCGCTGAGGCCGACGCTGTCACCGGGACGCAGCCGGTACAGGGCGGTGGAGACCGCTCCCACCGCGCGCACGGTGTGCACGAGGCCCCCGTGACGGCCGCGCAGGGCGCTGACCGAGACGGGCACCTCGCCGACCCCGAAGGCGTAGATCATCGCGAACTGCCCCGCGGAGAAGGGGGCGAGTTCCCCTCCGGCCGGTACCAGCTCGATCGACCGGGTGTCGGCGGTCTCGGCCCAGGCGTCGGCGACCCGGTACGGCAGTGGGGGCGTCACGGTGGTCATGGCGGTTCCGGTCCGGGATCCGGCCGCCCGGACCGTGTCCAGTCGTACAGGGCGGCCGCTTCCTCGGTGATGTCGATGCCCACCGGGCACCACACGATGCAGCGTCCGCAGCCCACACAGCCCGACGAGCCGAACTGGTCGTACCAGGTGCCGAGCTTGTGGGTCATCCACTGCCGGTAGCGGCTGCGCGAGGAGGCGCGGACCGGGCCGCCGTGCAGGTGTGAGAAGTCCAGGTCGAAGCAGGAGTCCCAGAGCCGCCAGCGCTCCGCGTGGTCGCCGGTGAGGTCGGTGACGTCCTCGGAGGTGGTGCAGAAGCAGGTGGGGCAGACCATGGTGCAGTTGCCGCAGGTCAGGCAGCGTCCCGCGACGTCGTCCCAGCGGGGCGCGTCGAGCGTGCCGGCCATCAGTTCCCGCAGGTCGGCCTCGGGCATGGTCCGGCCCATCCGGTCCGCGGCGGCCGTGACGCCCGCGCGGGCCGTCTCGCGGGTTTCCGGGTCGGCCGGGCGGGCCGGCAGTTCGGCGAGGATCTCCGCGCCCTCCCGGCTTCCGCTGCGGACCCAGAAGCGGTGCCCGTCCGCATCGGCCACTTCGGTCATCACCAGGTCGTAGCCCGGGCCGGCGGCGGGACCGGTGCCCATCGAGACGCAGAAGCAGGTGGCACCGGGTTCCGTGCACTCGACCACGATCAGCAGGGCCCCGGAGCGCCGTCCCTCGTAGCCGGGGTCGCGGTACGCCCCGCCGGTCAGCACCCGGTCCTGTACGGCGATGGCCCGCAGGTCGCAGGGGCGTACGCCGAGGAAGGCGTACCGGGGCGGGGCGGGGCTGTCGGCCCGGAGCACCAGCTCCCCCTCCACCCGGTCGGCGGTCCACTCCCGCACCCGCGGCGGATGCAGGAAGGACTTCCACGACTGGGGGCCCGCCGCGTTCGCGAAGGCCGCGCCGTCCTGCCGTTCCCGCAGCCGGTACCGGCCGGCCTCCAGCTCCACGCCCCATCCGTACGGAAGCTCGTCGGCCGAGCGCAGCTCCGCCAGCACGATGGCGCCGTCCCGCGCCGTGGGCCCGATCACGGTGAAACCGCGCCGGACCAGCACCTCCACGAGGGCGGCCATGCCGTCCTTGCCCATGACGAGCCCCTCGGACGCGGGCGACCGGGAGGCGTCCACCTCGGCGTCGGCGCTCATGACCGGCCTCCTTCAGCACAGGGGACGGCGCAGGGACCCCGCCGTCCCCTCGGGCCCCTTACCGCATCCTTGCCGGTACGGCGCCGCGCCGGCAGTGCCATGTGGGCATCCCCTGGGTCCATTGGTCCTCCTCGACGGGTCCTCCTCGACGTCCGGCCGTGGTTCACTCGCGGTGCAGCACGACTTTGAGCGCGCCGGTGCCGGCGACGTGCCCGAAGACCTCGTAGGCGTCTTCCATGTGGTCGAGACCGAGGGTGTGGGTGACCAACGCGGAGACGGGCAGCTGACCGAACCTCACCAGCTCCAGCAGCCACGGTGTCGAGGACGTGTCGACCTGGCCCATGCTGATGGTCACGTTCTTGCGCCAGAGCGACTCCAGGTGCAGGGTCGCCGGCTTGCCGTGCGTGCCGATGTTGGCGATGTGCCCTCCTGAGCGGACGGCCCGCGTGCACAGCACGAAGCCGTCCGGATCGCCCGACGCCTCGATGGCCACGTCGGCGCCCGGCCCCTCGGCCAGGTCGGCGATCACCTTCCCCGGCGACTCGGCGGCGTCCGCCCCCACCCGGGCGGCGGCCTCCAGGCGAGCGCCGGACAGGTCCACGACGATGACCCTGCGCGGCGAGTACAGCCGTGCGACGACCGCCGCGGCCAGGCCGACGGGGCCGGCACCCACCACGACGACGGTGTCTCCCGGCCCGACGTGTCCGTTCCGGACCCCGACCTCGTAGGCGGTCGGGAGGAGTTCCGCGAGCAGCACCGCGTCGTCGAGCCGGAGGTCGCACGGGCGCCGCGTGGTGGAGTGGTCGGCGAACGGCACGCGCACCAGCTCGGCGTGGGTGCCGTTGATCAGGCTGCCCAGAATCCAGCCGCCGCCCCCGCGGCACTGTCCGTACCTGGCCTCGCGGCACTCCGCGCAGTCACCGCAGGCCGACACGGACGACACGATCACCTGGTCGCCGGGGCTCAGGTGGTGGACCTCTCCACCGGCCTCCACCACCTCGCCGACAGCCTCGTGACCGAGTACCGTCCCCGGCTTCACCTCCGGGAAGTGGCCCCGTCTGATGTGCAGATCGCTTCCGCAGACGGTGGTGGCGTCGACCCGGACGACGGCGTCGGTCGCCTCCTCGATCACAGGGTCGGGGACGGTGTCCCAGGAGGTGTGTCCCGGGCCGTGGTAGACGAGCGCTCGCACCGCATTCACTCCCTCGCCCCCCATCTCCACGGTCACCCGCGCAGTGCCCCCGGGCAACACGGCGGCCCCCGGGACTCAGTCGGGCTCCATGTAGGGGCGGCGGAAGACCGGTGCCTGGCCGGCGCCCCACGGGCGTACGGCCGTCAGCGCCCGGGCGACCGCGGACTCCAGCGCGCCGCTGGTGTCGACCGGGACCGCCCCGGGCCACGGCGGTTCCCTGGCCGCCAGGGCGGTGGCGATCTCGGCGCCGGCGTCGGACACACCGGCCGAGCGCGTGCGCAGACGGGCCGCGGACACGTCGCCCGGCACATGGCAGTGCAGGGCCACCAGGTCGGCGCTGGTGCGTTCGGCCAGGCGCACGGCGGCTTCGCGCTGCGTGGCATCGGACCAGGTGGCGTCGAGGACGACCGACTCGCCGGAGGAGAGCAGCAGGTCCGCGCGGTCGAGGAGGGCGGCGTACGTCCTGGCCGTCCACTCCGGCGTGTACAACCCCTCCCCGTAGCGGGCCGCGGCCGGCTGCTCCGCCGGGATGCCCGCCAGTTCCTTGCGGAGGCGGTCACTGCTGAGCAGGGTGACCCCGAGCCGGTCGGCCAGCGCGCCGGAGAGCGTGGACTTGCCGCTGCCGGGCAGTCCGCCGACGAGGGTGAGGGCGACGGCGGAGGCGCGCAGGTGCCGCAGTGCCGTGGAGGCGAGCCGGTGTGCCGCCGCCTCGGCGCCGGGTGCCCCCTGGCGGGACTGGATCACCGAGACCTTGGCCCGCACGAAGGCGCGGTAGGCGACGTAGTGGTGCTAGAGGGAGGGCGGCGCGGGGTCCGCGGAGTACTCGCCGTACCGGGTGAGGAAGCAGGCCGCGGCCTCCGGGGCGCCGAGCTGTTCCAGGTCCATGGCGAGGAAGGCGGCGTCGTCCAGGCCGTCGACGTAGCGCAGGCGGTCGTCGAACTCCAGGCAGTCCAGGACGCGCGGGCCGTCGTCGAGGCAGAAGACGTCCTCGGCGAGCAGGTCGCCGTGGCCGTCGACCACGCGCCGCTGCTCGATGCGGGCGTCGAACAACCGCTTGCGACCGGCGAGATAGCGGCGCACCAGCTGCTCGGTCTCCGCCAGGCGGTCGGGCTCCGCGGCGAGCGTGCGCACCTGTGCGAAGCCGGCCTCCCACCGTGCCGAGAGCGCGTCCCGCGTGCCCTGTTCGTCCACGTCCCGGCCGCGGGGAGCGGCCGCGTGCCACGCGGCCAGGTGCCGGGCGACGGTGCCCAGGACGTCGTCCACGGCGGCCCCCGCCCGGACGAGCTGGGAGAGGCGGCGGTCCTCCGGCATGCGGCGCATCACCACGAGGGGTTCGGGTTCCGCCGCGTCGGGGCCGCGGAACTCGCCCAGGCCCACGTAGACGTCGGGGGCGAACCGGCGGTTCAGGGTGACCTCCCGCTCGCACGCGGCCCGGCGCGCGGCGACCGTGGTGTAGTCCAGGAATCCCAGGTCGACGGGCTTCTTCACCTTGTAGACCCGGTCGCCGAGGAAGAACAGCACCGCGGTGTGGGTCTCGTGCACCCCGGCGCGCACCGGAGGCTCGCCGTCGTGGCGGGCACCCTGCCGCCGGCCGGAGGCGCCGGCCCGCGACGCGCGGAAGCCGGGGTCAGTCATGAGGTACGACCGCGACGGGGCAGCGCCCGTGGTGGAGGGCGGCCTGCGCCACCGGACCGAGGCGGGGCGCCGGACCGGCACGATGCCGCCGCCGGCCCACGACGAGCAGTACGGCGCCCTCACCGGCCTGCACGACGGCCCTCTCCGGAGCGTCGCTTCGGACGCTGCCGGCCACGTCGGCCTGCGGGTACTTGGCCCGCCACGGGGCCAGCGCGTCGTCCAGCCGGTCGCGCGGGTCCCGTGTCCTGTGCTCGTCGGTGCCGTGGTCCGCCTCCTGGGGCAGACGTGCGTGCGGCGGGGCACCGTGTCCGTGGACGGCCAGGAGCGGGGCGCTCCTCGCCGCGGCGACGCGGAAGGCGAAGTCGAGGAGGTCGTCGGAGGATCCGTGCAGTTTCAGGGCGACGACGACCCGGCCCGCGGGTGCCGTGGGTGCCTCCTGTTCCGTGGTGCCGGCGCGCACCAGCACCACGGGCCGCCGGGCCCGCGCCACGACAGGCAGGCCGACGTCTCCCAGGAAGTAGCTCTCGGCGGGTTCGAGGCCCCGGGAGCCGATGACGGTCACCTCCGACTCCGCGGCGGCTTCGAGCAGGGCGTGCTCCGCGTCGTCGGCGACCAGGCTCCCGACGACGGACAAGTCCGGATGGGCTGCCCGCAGCTCCGCCTCCGCGGCGGCGAGGAGGCGCCTCGCCGCGCGGTTCTGCTCGGCTTCCCCGGGGAGGCGAGCCGGTTCCGGTGCGAGCGTCGGCCACGCGTGCAGCAGCCGCAGGGGGAGCCCCCGCGTCTCGGCCTCGTCGGCGGCCCACCGCGCGGCGGCCAGGCTCTCGGGGGAGCCGTCGAGCCCCACGGTGACGACTGGTTGCACGGCGGCGGCCTCCGTCCCCTGCCTGACCGGGCGCGGCGCGCCTCTCCCCTCAGAGGATCCTCCGGTCGTGGACGCGGCGCACGCGGACGGGCGTGGCGCGCGGCGTCACTCGTCCGTCCGGTGGTCCAGGTGCCCGGCCACCGACACCACGCCGTCGACGCCTCGGCACAACTGCTCGATGACCGGGATCAGACTCCTGTACTCCACGGTCCCGGTGAGGGTCACCCGACCGTCGTGGACCTCCACCGTCACGTCCCGGGGGTCGACGGCCAGTGTGCGTCGCAGGAGATCTCCGGTGATCTCCTCGCGGATGGCCTCGTCCCGGCGCAGGAAGACCCGCAGCAGATCACCGCGGCTGACGATGCCCAGGAGCCGATCGGCCTCGTCCACCACGGGGAGCCGCTTGACGTGCTGGACCTCCATGAGCCGGGCGGCTTCGACCACGGTCCACTCGGGCCGCGCACACACCGCGGGAGCGGACATCAGCTCCTCGGCCCGGGCCCCCTCGGCCTTGGCCCGCTCCCACGCCTCCAGACGGGGAATGGGGGTCCTGCCCGAGGGATCGGCCTGGTCGGCGCTCTTGCGCAGCAGGTCCGCCTCGGACACCACGCCCACCGGACGGTCGAGCTCGTCCACCACGGGTACGGCGGTGACGTCGTTCTCCTCCAGCAGCCTGACAAGGTCCTTGAACGGCGTGTCAGGCCGTGCCCGGACGACGTCCCGGGTCATGAGTTCCTCGACCGTTCGGTGGTGCATGGTGCCTCCCGGGTCCGGACGCCCACCGTGCGGACGGGGCCGCCGCCCCGCGACGGGCCGGCCCGCGCGGCGGGTGGGATACAGCACCATTCTGCGGAGAGTGCGGCGATCATGCGAACTCACCTCGGCGACCGGTGCCGTAAGCCCGGCGACCGGCGCCGCGAGCCGCGAGCCGCGACGACGAAGACCGGCGGCGCTACCCGCCGGGTCGGTGCGGAAACGGAACCCGCGCCGGTGAACCGCGACGCGACGCCCACCCCGCCCTCCACCCCGCTGACGAGGCGCTCCGCGACCCGGATGAGGGAGGTGTCGTGGACGGGGGCGCGGAGCGTGGCGATCCCCTCCCGCACCGACGCGGGCGTTCCGGAGGCCCCGGCTCGGCCGTTGCCTCGGGCAGCACCGGGAGGCGGCCTCGGGCAACCTCGGGCCGGGCCGCGCGCCAGGCCGCCGTCTGTCCCGATCCGGTGGCGTGTCGCGGAGCCGGGCAGGCAGTGCGACGGTATTCACAGGAGCCCCGGCGACCGGACGGGGAAGGCGGTGACGGCGATGGAACCCCCCTTGGTCGTGGGCGTCGACGGATCGGACTCCAGTCTCGCGGCCGTCGACTGGGCGGTCGACGAAGCGGCACGGCACGGGCTGCCGCTCCACCTCGTCCACGCCTCCCTGTGGGAGAGCTACGAGGGATCCGAACCGTCCTTCGGCACCGGCCGCCCGGCCGGGGAGGTCATGGCCGATCACATCGTCGCCTCGTGCGTGGAGCGTGCCCGGCGTCGCGATCCCGGGCTCAGGGTTTCCGGCACGGCGCTGCCCGCGGATGCCGAGTCGGCGTTGCTGCGGCTGGGGCCGGAGGCGTTCGCCCTGGTCACGGGCGCACGCGGGCGCGGCGAGATCGCCGGGATGCTGCTCGGGTCCGTCAGCCTCGCGGTGGCGGCTCGCGCCGTCTGCCCGGTCGTCGTCGTCCGGGGCGCGGAACCCAACCGCCGGGGAGCCTTCGGGCGCGTCGTGGTGGGGATCGGTGACGCGAGCGGCGGCGCGGGGGCCGTACGGTTCGCCGTCCGCGAGGCCGCGGTACGCGGCGGAACCCTGACGGCCGTGCGGGCCTGGCGCAACCCTGCCCAGGAACCGGTCGACCACATGCTGATCGCGGACGACGCGGCCCGGCTACGGGAGGAGCGGGCCGCCACCGGCCTCGACGACGCGCTGCGCACGGCCGTACGGGAGAACCCACAGGTCGACATCCGTCGCCGGCCGGCCGAGGGCCCCGCCCACCGGGTCCTGCTGGCGGCATCGGCCGAAGCCGACCTGGTCGTCGTCGGTGCCGCGCGCCGGCACGGCCACTTCGGTCTGCAACTCGGCAGGGTCGCCCACACGCTGCTGCACCACGCCGAGTGCCCGGTCGCCGTGGTCCCCCAGCCGGGCTGAAGCCGGCCGGACCGTACGCGGACCCCATCACGGCCCACGGAGGAGAGGGAGAAGGTGGCGGAGCCGGAGTGGACCTGGGAGTGGACGGGTTACGACCCCGCCGCCGAGCGACTGCGTGAATCCCTCTGCACCCTGGGCAACGGCTACTTCGCGACGCGGGGCGCGGTTCCCGAGAGCCGGGCGGGTCTGGTGCACTGCCCGGGAACCTACGCCGCCGGGTGCTACAACCGCCTGGTGTCGACCGTGGCGGGACGGCAGGTGGTGAACGAGGACCTGGTCAACCTCCCGAACTGGCTGCCCTTCCGGTTCCGTCGGCGCCGCGCCGAGGGAACGTGGGGCCCGTGGTTCTCGCCCGACGCGCACGCCCTGCCGGACCACCGGCACACCCTGGATCTGCGCCGCGCCACGCTCACCCGGACCTTCCGCCACCAGGGCGGGGATGCGGGGGTGCTCGGCGTCGAGCAGACCCGCCTGGTGCACATGGGAGACCCTCACCTGGCCTCGCTGCGCACGGTCTTCACGGCCGAGGACTGGTCGGGGGAGATCGAGATCGAGTCCGGCCTCGACGGCGAGGTCATCAACGGCAACGTGCACCGGTACCGCGCTCTCGACCGCCGTCATCTGACCCTTGTGCGGACCGGGGCCGAGGAGCCCCACACGGTGTGGCTGAGCTGCCGGACCCGCACCTCGGACGTCACGGTCGCGCTGGCCGCGCGGACGACGGTCGCCGACGGGGCTCCTGCCTCGTCGGTGCTTCGTCCGGCCCGCCACCGCGCGCTCCACCACCTGGTCGTCCCGATCGCTCCCGGCCGCCCGGTCACCGTGGAGAAGACCGTGGCCCTGCACACCTCACGGGACACGGCGATCGGCGACCCGCTCGGCGAGGCGGTCGACCGGGTGTCCGCGGCCGCGGGTTTCCCCGCCCTGCTGGACTCCCATGCCGCCGCCTGGGCACGGTTGTGGCGGCGCGCGGACATCCAGGTGCCCGGCGAGGCCGGCCGCATCCTGCGTTTCCACCTCTTCCACGTCCTGCAGACCCTCTCCCCGCACACCGCGGACCTGGATGTGGGGGTTCCCGCCCGGGGCCTGCACGGCGAGGCGTACCGGGGCCATGTCTTCTGGGACGAGTTGTTCGTCCTGCCGTACCTCGACCTGCACTTCCCGGAGGTCTCCCGCGCTCTGCTGAACTACCGGTACCGGCGCCTGCCACGGGCCTGCCGGGAGGCCGCCGCGGCCGGCCGGGCCGGCGCGATGTACCCGTGGCAGAGTGGCAGCGACGGTCGCGAGGAGACCCAGGCGTGGCATCTCAACCCCCGCTCGGGCCGGTGGCTGCCCGACCACTCGCGGCTCCAGCACCACGTCGGCTCCGCCATCGCCTACAACGTGTGGCGGTACTGGGAAGCCACCGGGGACACCGAGTTCCTGCACAGCAAGGGCGCGGAGATGCTGCTGCAGATCGCCCGGTTCTGGGCCGACCTGGCGGTCCTCGACCCCGGTACGGGTCGTTACCGCATCCGCGGCGTCGTCGGCCCCGACGAGTACCACGACGCCTATCCGGGTGCCGCCCGGCCAGGGCTGGACGACAACGCGTACACCAACGTCATGGCCGCCTGGGTCCTCACCCGCGCCCTGGACCTCCTGCGGCGCCTGCCCGCGTGGCGCCGCGACGAACTCTGCGACCGCGTCCGGCTGGAGGGCGAGGAACTCGCGAAGTGGGCGGAGGTGTCCCGGCGGTTGCGGGTGCCGTTCCACCAGGGCGTCATCAGCCAGTTCGAGGGCTACGACGTCCTCGCCGAGCTGGACTGGGAGGCCTACCGCGCCCGCTACGACAGCATCCGCCGGCTGGACCGGATCCTTGAGGCCGAGGGCGACACGGTCAACCGCTACAAGGCGTCCAAACAGGCCGACGTCCTCATGCTGGGCTACCTGTTCCCGCCTGCCGAGCTGCGGCACCTGTTCCGTCGTCTCGGGTACGGACTCGACGACGAGACCTGGGGCCGGACCGTCGACTACTACCTCCGGCGCACCAGTCACGGCTCCACCCTCAGCGAGGTCGTCCACGGGTTCGTCCTCGCGCGAGCCAGGCGGTCCGAGGCGTGGCAGTACGCCCGCGAGGCCCTGGAGGCGGACATCGCCGACATCCAGGGGGGTACGACCGGTGAGGGCATCCATCTCGGGGCCATGGCCGGGACCCTCGACCTGGTGCAGCGCGGCCTGACGGGCCTGGAAGCGCGCGAGGACGCCCTGTGGCTGGACCCGGTGCCGCTTCCGGCGCTGTCCGAGTACGGCTTCTCGCTGCGCTACCGAGGCCACTGGGGTGTCAGCGTGCGGTGCCGGAGCGGGCGGTTGGAGATCGGTGTGCCCCACTCGGAGGAGACTCCGATCCGTGTGGTGCTGGCCGGCCGCGCCGTGACCGTCGCGCCCGGGGAGACTCGCGCACTGGCACCCCGGGAGGACTGACGGAACGCGTCATCGGCGCATCCGGGGTTGCTGTTCCGGCTTTCGCGCCCCGGGTCAGTGCTCCTCCGTGTCGCACTGCCCGTTTCCGGCCTCGGAGGTCTCCGCGTCGGGCTGCGGTGCGGGGCCCAGCAGGACCTCGATCCCCGCGCGCAGGTAGCGCTCCAGGGCGGCGTCCGGTGCCGAGAGCAGAGCCGGGGGGCGGATCTCCGTACGCATCAGACTGGTGCCGAGCATCCAGGCCGCCAGGAGTTCCGCTCTCAGGTCGGCGTCGGGGCCGCCGAGGCGGGAGGCCAGGCGCTTGGTGAACACCTCCGTGAAGTCCGCCCGCAGCCGGGCGACGGCCTCGTCCCTGCCGGAGGACCGCAGCACCGACAGCACCGGATGCGGGAAGTCGCCGTCCTTGGGCGCCCCCAGGAGCAGCGCGCAGAACCAGTCGGGGATCGTCTCGACCGGCTCCCGCAGCAGCGGCTCGAATATCTTGTCGGTGCCCGTCACGTCGTTGAACAGCGCCTCCTTCGAGCCGAAGTAGCGGTAGACGAGGGCGGCGTCCACGCCCACGTCGCCCGCGATGTCGCGCACGCTGGTGCCCTCGTAGCCGTACTTGCCGAAGCGGAACGCCGCGGCGGCCCTGAGCGCGGTGCGCGTGCGCGAGGCCGAGCGCCTGTGGGCAGGCCGGCACGCCCCCGCCTTCGAGGCCTCGCCGTCGTGTGCTCCCGTCACGTCACCGCACCTTTCGTCTCTGCGAACGTCCCGCCGTCCGCCCCATGTTCCAGTCTGGAGCGCCTGTCTCAAAAGTCACCGACCGATGTCACCAATCGTTGACTTGTGTTCGCGCCGCATGCGATACCTGAGGCAGGTCAACGCTTGATGACTTGAGAACTCGCTGTACCGGGCCGTACGACGGGGTCGGCCCGTTCCAGGTCGCCCGCACGGCACGGCGGCGCACGTCCTCGACGCGCGTGCCCACGCCGCCGCGCGCGGGCCCCACCGACCGGAAATGGTGATCTTCTGTGTCTGCACGTCATGTCGCCGTGATCGGAACCGGCTACGTCGGACTGACCACCGGTGCCTGCCTCGCCTCCCTGGGCCACTCCGTGGTGTGCGCCGACGCCGACCCGCGCAAGGTCGAGCGGCTGCGCGAGGCCCGGGTCGACATCCTGGAGCCGGGTCTGCCGGAGACCGTACGGGACGCCCTGGAGGCGGGCCGGCTGGAGTTCACCGGCGACACCGCGGCCGCCGTCGCCGGGGCCGACGTGGTGTTCCTGTGCCTGCCCACACCGATGGGAGCGGGCGGCGCGGCCGATCTCGCGGCCGTGGAGGCCGTCGCCGGGCAGATCCGCGAGGTGCTGCGACCCGGCTGTGTCGTCGTGAACAAGTCGACCGTGCCGGTCGGCACCTGCGAACGGGTCGCCGAACTGCTCGGCCGGGCCGACGTGACCGTGGTGAGCAACCCGGAGTTCCTGCGCGAGGGCCGCGCCGTCCACGACTTCCTGCACCCCGACCGCATCGTGATCGGCGCCGCCGACCGGGACGCCGCCCGCCAGGTGGCCGACCTGTACTCCGCCCTGGACGCGCCCTTGGTGCTCACCGACCCGGCGAGCGCCGAACTCACCAAGTACGCGGCGAACTTCTTCCTCGCCATGAAGCTGTCGTTCGCCAACAACCTCGCCACCCTCTGCGAACGCCTGGGCGCCGACATCGCCGACGTCACCGAGGGCATCGGGCGCGATCCGCGCATCGGCTCGGCGTTCCTGCGGCCCGGGCCGGGCTGGGGCGGCTCCTGCCTGCCCAAGGACACCCACGCCCTGCTGACGGTGTGCGAACGGTCGGGCGTCGACTTCCCGCTGCTGCGCGCCACCATCGACACCAACGTCACCCATCAGCGCCAGCTCGTCGAGCGCGTCGCCGCGGCGTGCGGGCGTGATGAGGGCGCCTCGCTGGACGGCGTACGGCTCGCCCTGTACGGCCTGACCTTCAAGGCCGGCACCTCCGACCTGCGCGACTCGCCCGCCCTCGCCGTCGCCCGGCTGCTGCGCGACCGGGGCGCCGAACTCGTCGCGTACGACCCGGCGTTGCACGAGGAGCGGCCCGACCTGAGCGATCTGGTCGAACTCGCCGAGGACCCGGTGCGCGCCGCCGAGGGGGCCGCGGCCTGCGTGGTCCTCACCGAGTGGCCGGAACTGCGGGACCTCGACTGGGCGGCGATCGCCGCGCGCATGACCGGCCACGAGGTCTACGACTTCCGCAACCTCCTGGACGCGGACCTGCTCGCCCGGGCCGGGCTGACCCTGCAGGGCATCGGACGCGCGAGCACCGCGGCGCGGGTGGGCTGACGCGGGAGCCGCTCGACTGCCGCGAGGCGGGAACGGGGCGGCCGGCGGGCCGCCGCCGGCCGTCCTGGCCGCCCCGACACCCCCTCCCTGTGCACCCCACCTGTCCATCGAGAGAAAGGCCCAGCTCATGCGCGTTCTCTGCACCACGCTCGGCAGTCCGTCCCACGGGCGCGCCCAGTTGCCCCTGCTGCGCGCCCTCGCCGAGGCCGGGCACCAGGTGCTGGTGGTCACCACCGACGCCCTCGCGCCCGTCTTCCGTGACGACGACGTGACGGTGAACGCCGTCTTACCGCGGTTCGACCCGCTCGCCATGATCAGCCCGTACGCCGCCGAACTCCCGGACACCATCGACCTGACCGAGCCGGCGCCGGCGCTGTCCCGGTTGCTGATGCGGGCCCTGGCCGGGCCGGGTGTCAAGCCGCACCTGGACATCCTCCTCCCCCTCGCCCGGGAGTTCCGCCCCGACCTGATCCTGCGGGACGGCATGGACATGAGCGCGGTACTCACCGCCGAACTCCTGGGTGTGCCGCAGCTGCCGACGCCCTCCGGGTTCAGCAACATCATGGACCCCTCCGAGGTGCTGCCGCTGCTCAACGAGCGGCGGCAGGAGCTGGGGCTGCCGGAGCGGGACGATCCGCTGTCCGTCGTACCGCACGGTCGCGTCGACTACGTACCACCCGCCTTCTCCTTCTCCCGGCACCTGCCGCCGGCCTGGTCGTACCGGCAGACGGTGGACGTCGAGCGGCGCGGGGTGCTGCCGCGGTGGGCCGCGGAACTGCCCACGGACCGGCCCCTGGTGTACGCCGCGATCGGCACCGCCCTGCCGACGTTCCAGGAGCACACGGCGGACCGGACCGCCCCGTCGCCGGTGAAGATGCCGGACACCGCCGAGAGCCTGCGCGCGATCGCGGGGGCGGCGGCCGAACTGGGCGACTGCACGGTTGTCGTGTCGACCTCCGGCATCCCCCTGGACACCGGCGGGCTGCCCGGGCACGTGCACGTCACCGAACGCGTACCGCAGCCGCTGCTGCTGGAGTCGGTGGACCTGTTCGTCACCCACGGCGGGTTCAACAGCATCCGCGAGGCCCTGCGCACCGGCACGCCGGTGGCGGTCCTGCCGCACTTCGGCGATCAGCACGCCAACGCGGAGCGCGTGGAGGAACTGGGTGTGGGCCGCCGCATCACCGACCGCAGCGCGCGGGGCATCGCCGGCGTGTGCCGCGAGCTGCTCGCCGACCCCGCGCCCCGGGCCCGGGCCCGGGCGGCCCAGCTGGAGATGCTGACACTGCCGGACGTCGGGCAGGCGGTCACCGACCTGGGCGGCATCGCCGGATAGTCCCCGGGCTCCCCGGTGCACGGGGGGCCGTACCCGCAAGACGGGCACGGCCCCCTGACACCGGTCGCCCTCTCCCCCCCNNNNCCCCCGGCAAGACCCCAAGGCCCCCACCTCTAGGACGACATGTGACCTCCTCCGACACCCGGCGCCAGGGCGCCGCCGGGGACGCGCCCGTGCGGCTCAGCCACCGGCAGATCACCACGGTCATGTCCGGTCTGGTCCTCGGCATGTTCCTGGGGGCGCTGGACCAGACGGTGGTCGCGTCCGCGCTGCGCACCATCGCCGACGACCTGCACGGGCTGACGGCCCAGGCGTGGGTGACCACCGCCTACCTCATCACCGCCACCATCGCGACACCGCTGTACGGCAAACTCTCCGACCTCCACGGCCGCCGGCCCGTCTACCTCGCCGCGATCGGTCTGTTCACGGCCGGCTCCCTGCTGTGCGGATGCGCCACGTCGATCTACGAACTCGCGGCGTTCCGCGCCGTGCAGGGGCTCGGCGGCGGCGGGCTGATGTCGTTGGCGATGACGATCGTCGCCGACATCACCACCCCTCGGGAACGAGGCCGCTACCAGGGCTACTTCATGGCCGTGTTCGGCGGCGCCAGCATCGTCGGGCCGCTGGCGGGCGGGGCCCTCGCGGACCGGGACACGCTGCTCGGCATCGACGGCTGGCGCTGGATCTTCCTGGCCAACGTGCCGCTCGCCGCGGTGGCCGCCGTGGCGATCGTCCGCGTTCTGCGGTTCCCGCACCGACGGGTACGGCACCGGCTCGACTACCCCGGAGCGCTGGCCCTGGCCGTCGGCATCATCCCGCTGCTGACCGTCGCCGAGCAGGGCCGCACCTGGGGGTGGGGCTCACCCCGGGCACTGCTGATGTACGCCGTCGGTGTGCTGGGGCTCGTCGTCTTCGTACTGGTGGAACGGCGCAAGGGTGACACCGCGCTGCTGCCGCCGCGGCTGTTCCGCATCCGCGCCTTCCGGCTGGGCGTCACCCTGCACTTCGTCGTGGGGATCGGCATGTTCGGTGCGATGACGACACTGCCGCTGTACCTCCAGATCGTGCGCGGCATGAGCCCGATGACGGCGGGGCTCGCCACCCTTCCCACCGTGGCCGCGAACCTCGCCGTGACGCTGCTGGTGGGTCGGCTGATCGCGCGGACCGGCCGGTTCAAGGTGCATCTCGTCGCGGGTGTCGGCTCGCTGACCGCCGCGATGCTCGTCTTCGCCACCCTGCGGGTGGACAGCCCGCTGTGGTACGCCGCGCTCGGCATGGCGCTGATGGGCGCGGGGCTCGGTGCGTCGATGCAGACGCTCACCACGCTCGCGCAGTCGGAGGTGCCCCGTACGGAGATGGGCGCGGCGACGGCGTCGGTCAACTTCTTCCGGTCCAACGGCGGCACGGTCGGCACCGCCGCCTTCCTCTCCGTCCTGTTCTCCACGGCGGCCGGCCGGATATCCGAGCGGCTGGCCGAGGCCCGCCACGACCCCGCCTACCGCCGTCTGCTGGCCCGGCCCGACAACGCCCACGCCCTCGCGGGCGTCCTGCGTCCCGGTGGCGGTGTCGACCTGGAGGACTCGGCGTTCCTGCACTCCCTCGACCGGGGCGCGGCGCTGCCGTTCCTGGAGGGGTACGTCGCCTCGATGCGCGTCGTCTTCCTCACCGGTGCCGCGGTGGCCCTGGTCGCGTTCGTGATCGCGTCCTGGAGGGTTCCCGACCTGACGCTCTCCGACGAGTAGCCCGCGGGCGGCCGCCGTGGTGGCCCGACGGCGCGCTCTCGCCTGCCGGGTTCCGCGGCCGAAACGGCACATGCAGTGACGGCCGATCACTCCGCGAGGGGATGTGCGGCCGGAGTGCCGCGCCTACAGCCGGGCGACGAACGCGCCGATGTGCGCGGCGACCTGGTCGGGTGCCTCCAGCGGTGAGAGGTGCCCGGTGTCGGCGTCAGCCGGTGCCGCGGATCCGTCCCTCAGTCGCGGCTGAAGGAGTAGGCGCGCTCCACCCGGGCGATTTCCACGCTGTAGGAGGAGTACCAGCGGTCACGTCCGAGCCGCTGTGCTTCGAGATGTTCGGGGTGGGCCTTCCACGCCGCTATGGACGCCTCGTCCGCGTAGTAGATGACGACGAGGTCCCGGCCGTCCTCGTCCGTCAGCGACTCGCGGCCGAGATAGCCGGGCTGTGCCTCACCGAGTTCGGCCATGCGCCGGCTCATCGCCGTGTAGCCTTCGAGATCCGTGGAGGGCCGGGTGGTGATGATCACCGCGTAGTATGGCGGCTGGGGGCGGACGAACGAGGTGGTCATGCGAGGAGCCCTCCCTCGGTGAGGCGCACAGGACGCCAAGGCTACTGACAAGATCCTTCGGTGGCCACCGCCTCCCGACCCATCCGCTCTCCCGGGAAAGTCCCTGTTCATGAACGCCTCCGCCGCGCGCCCGTCCGTGCTCTTCGTCTGCGTCCACAACGCCGGCCGCTCCCAGATGGCGGCCGCGTTCCTCTCCCGCCTCGCCGGCGACCGCATCGAGGTCCGCTCGGCGGGCTCCGCCCCCGCCGACACCGTCAACCCCGCCGTGGTCGAAGCGATGAACGAGGCCGGCATCGACATCTCCGCCGAGACCCCGAAGATCCTCACCACCGAAGCCGTCCAGGCGTCCGACGTCGTCATCACCATGGGATGCGGCGACACGTGCCCGGTCTTCCCCGGCAAGCGCTACCTCGACTGGAAGCTCGACGACCCGGCCGGCCAGGGCGTCGACGCCGTGCGCCCGGTCCGCGACGAGATCAAGGCACGGGTGGAGGAGCTGATCACCGAGATCGCGCCTGCCTGAGGGACCACGGTCGGTGGGGACGGTGGTCCGGCGTCTGTACGCTGGGGCGCATGTCCACTGCCACGGTCCGCGTTCGTTTCGCCCCGTCCCCGACCGGCATGTTCCACGTCGGTGGCGCCCGGTCCGCTCTCTACAACTGGGCGGTGGCCCGACAGTCCGGCGGCACGTTCGTCCTGCGGATCGAGGACACCGACACGGCCCGGAACAAGCCGGAGTGGGTCGACGGCATCGTCAACGCGCTCGCGGCGATCGGGATCCACGAAGAGGACCCCGCCTTCGAAGGGCCGTACTTCCAGTCGCACAACGCCGGCCGGCACCAGGAGGCGGCCCGGCAGCTCTTCACGGCCGGCCGGGCGTACTACTGCGACTGCACACGGGACCAGCTGAAGGAGCGCACGGGATCCGAGCACCTCGGGTACGACGGGTACTGCCGCGACCGAGGGCTGGGCTACGAGGAGGGGCGGGCGCTGCGGTTCCGGACGCCGGACGAGGGCGAGACGGTCGTGGCCGACGTAGTCCGTGGTGAGCCGGCGTTCCCGAACAGCGCGATCGAGGACTTCGTGATCGCCCGTGGCGACGGGTCCCCGGTCTTCCTCATCGCCAACGTCGTGGACGACCTGGAAGAGGGCATCACGCACGTCATCCGCGGCGAGGAGCACCTGTCGAACACGCCGAAGCAGCAGTTGCTGTGGGAGGCGCTCGGTGCCGAGCCGCCGGTCTGGGCTCATCTGCCGGTGATCGTGAACGAGAAGCGGCAGAAGCTGTCCAAGCGCCGCGACAAGGTGGCGCTGGAGGACTACCTCGCCGAGGGCTTCCTGCCCGAGGCACTGGTGAACTACCTCATGCTCCTCGGCTGGGGCCCGGGTGACGACCGGGAGATCAGGCCGTACGAGGAACTGGAGCAGCTCTTCCGGATCGAGGCCGTCAACACCGCCCCCGCCTTCTTCGACGTGAAGAAACTGACGGCGTTCAACGGCGAGTACATCCGCGCCCTGTCGGCCGCCCAGTTCGCCGCCGCCTGCGTGCCGTGGCTCGTACCCCCGTACGCGCCCTGGCGGCCGGAGGCGTTCGACAGGGCCGTCTTCGAGGCAGCCGCGCCGCTGGCCCAGACCCGGCTGGCGCTGCTGTCCGAGATCACCGGCTACGTCGACTTCCTGTTCCTCGACGAGCCGGTCGAGGACGAGGCGTCCTGGAACAAGGCGATGAAGGCGGGGGCCCGCGACATCCTGTCCGACGCCCGCACCGGGCTGGCCGCTGTCAGGGAGTGGCAGGCCGAGGACCTGAAGGCCGTCCTGCTCGCCGTCGGAGAGAAGCACGGGCTGAAGCTGGGCAAGGCCCAGGCACCCGTCCGGGTCGCGGTCACCGGCCGGACGGTCGGACTCCCGCTGTTCGAGTCCATGGAACTGCTCGGCCGGGACCGCGTGCTGACCCGTCTGGACGCCGCGGCCGAGAAGCTGACCACGCCGGCATAGCCACTGTCAGCCGACCTGCACCCGCGTCGGCCAGGCCCCTGGATCGGCGGGCGGAACCCGTCGCGGTGCACGGCGGCGGCCGTTCAGGGTTTCGGGGGTGAGGCCCGTTCACGGTGACGTCTCGACGCCGCCGACGCTGATGTGGCCGCTCCGGTGGGTGCGGGCGGTGTTCCACCATGTGCCGGCCGTGCCGCGCCAGGAGCGGACGTACCGGTCGTCACCGTCGCGCACGACCCAGATGGTGGTCGGCGCCCGCAGTGTTCCGTCGTCGCGGCGGGGTGCGAGGCGCAGTTCGTCGGCGCCGGCGATCCGCGCCAGCGTCTCGGGGCTCCACGTGGTCATGGGCTGGTCTTCTTCCGGTGGTGGGGGCGGGTGCTCGGTGCCTCGTCGCTGAGTTGCTGCCTGGTGCCACGCGCGTGGCCGACGGGTCAGGACGCGGCCGTCACCCGGTCGACGGGCCGCCCGCGGGCGGCGGTGTGCTCGGCCTCCCGGGGGTGGGGGCGGACGGAGAGGGCGTAGACGGTCACTGCGAGGGCGGCGCAGGCGAGGGTGACCAGGCCGAGCGGGACGGCGGTGCCGGCGCCGCCGAGTCCGACGAGCGGCGCGGACAGCCCGCCGAACGCGAAGCGTGCCATGCCGAGCAGCGAGGACGCGGTACCCGCGATCCCGGGGTAGTGCGCGAGCGCGAGCGAGGTGGACGGCGGGGTGGTGGCGGCCACGCCGCTGACCATGGTGAGCAGGGACAGCACCATCGCGGCCAGCGGCAGGTGCAGCGCCGCGGTGACCAGGAGCCCGCCCGCGCCGAGCAGGGTCATCGCCAGGCCGAGGACGAGGGTGCCCTTCTCCGACCACCGCTCCGACAGGCGTCCCGCGATGAAGCCGAACACCATGAAACCCGCCGAGTTCAGTCCGAACGCGAAGGAATAGCCCTGCGGGGAGAGGCCGTAGATGCCCTGCAGGACGTAGGTGGCGCCGCTGAGGTAGGCGAACAGGGCCGCGTTGACGAAGCCGGTGATCAGGACGGCGCCGAGGAAGAGCCGGTCGGACAGGAGCCGTCGGACGTCTCGCCCGCTCCGGGCCGGCCCGCCACGCGTGCGCTCCCGCGGTGGCAGGGTCTCGCGGAAGACGGTGAGGCAGGCCAGGAGGATCACGGCGCCGAGCAGGGCGAGGAACAGGAAGATGCCGCGCCAGTCGGTGAAGGCGGCCAGTCGGCCGCCCGCGACCGGTCCGATGATCGCGGCCAGTCCGCCGATGACGGTCAGGCGGCCGTAGTAGCGGACCAGCTTGCCCCCGGAGTACAGGTCACGCCCGGCTGCCTGGGCGATCACGATGCCCACCGCTCCCGCCAGGCCCTGCACGAAGCGGGCGGCGACCAGCGACTCGACGTTCGGGCCGAAGGCGCACAGCGCGGAGGTGACGACGTAGGCGACGGCACCGGCCAGCAGGGGGCGGCGCCGGCCGAACCGGTCCGACAGCGGCCCCGCCACCACCTGCCCGAACGCCAGGCCGAGCAGACAGGCGGTGACCGTGAGCTGCGCCGACGACGTCGACGCGTGCAGCTCGCCGGTCAGCGCGGGCAGCACCGGCAGGTACAGGTCCATCGAGATCGGCCCGAAGACGGTCAGCAGGGCGAGAACGACGGCCAGGGCACGGCCGACCGTCCGCTCGCGCGGCACACTCGGGTTCACGGGGACGGTCACACAGCTCCGATCGAACAGGGGTGGGGAGACGGTGGGGAGACGGGGCCGGCGAGCGGGCGTACCGCTCTCGCCGGGGCCGGCGATCCACGGGCGGGGCGCCCGCCTGGGTGCGGACCGCCCTGGAGGCAGTACTGCTCGTCACCGTTCCGCGCCGGACGGAGGCGGTGAGCAGACGGTCGCCGGCGGCGGAGGGTGTCAGGCGATGGGCGGGGCGGCGGCGTACTCCTCATCGGTGACCGGGGTCAGCCAGTGCACGACGTCGTGGTCGGCATCGCTCTCGTTGACGGCCAGGTGGACCATCAGCCGGTTCGGCGCGGCGCCGTGCCAGTGCTCCTCGTCGGCCTCGAAGAGCACCCGGTCACCGGGCCGTATGACCTCGATCGGTCCGCCCCTGCGTTGGCACAGACCGATCCCCTCGGTGACGAAGACGGTCTGGCCGAGCGGGTGGCGGTGCCAGTGGGTGCGTGCGCCGGGCATGAAGTGCACCAGGTTGGCGGTGACCCGGGACGGCTCGGGCGCGGCGGCGACGGCGTCGATGTACACGTCTCCGGTGAACCAGTCGGCGGGCCCCTTGACGGTGTTGATCGAGCTCCGGGTGATCTGCAAGGTCGTTTCCTTCTTCGTGATCGTCATGCGTGCGCGGGCACGCCCGGGCCGCTCGCTCCCCGGCTCGCGGGGGCGACGGCGTGTCCCGGCCGGTCGCGCCGGGGGAACCGTGGGATCAGGGCTTGAGGAGGGTCTTGATGGCGCGGCGCTCGTCCATGGCCTTGTAGCCCTCGGCGACCTGCTCCAGGGGCAGGGTGAGGTCGAAGACCTTGCCGGGGTCGATACGGCCGGAAAGGACGCGCTCGATGAGGTCGGGCAGGTACCGGCGCACGGGGGCGGGGCCGCCGCGCAGGCCGACGTGGGAGAAGAACAGCTCCTGGCCGTCGATCCGCACCTCGTGGGGTACGCCGACGAAGCCGACGTTGCCGCCGGGGCGGGTGGAGTGCAGGGCCTGCTGCATGGCCTGGGCGGTGCCGACGCACTCCAGGACGGAGTCGGCGCCGATGCCGCCGGTCAGCTCCTTGACCCGGGCGATGCCCTCGTCGCCGCGCTCGGTGACGATGTCGGTGGCGCCGAACTCGCGGGCCAGTCGCTGGCGGGTCTCGTGGCGGCTCATGACGATGATCCGCTCCGCGCCCCTCTCCTTCGCGGCGATCACGGCGCACAGGCCGACCGCCCCGTCACCGACGACCACGGCGGTGGATCCGGGCCTGACCTCGGCGGCGTCGGCGGCGTACCAGCCGGTGCCCATCACATCGGAGACGGCCAGCAGGCCGGGCCAGAACTCCTCGCCGGGCACCTCGTCGGTGGCGACCAGCGTGCCCTGGGCGTTCGGGATACGGACGTAATCGGCCTGGCAGGTGCTCATGAACTCGCGGTTCAGGCAGTTGGACTGCCATCCGTTGCGACAGTTGGCGCACGTGTTGTCCGAGGTCGCGAAGGAGCCGACGACGAACTGGCCGGGCTTGACGGAGGTGACCTCCGCCCCGACCTCCTCGACGAAGCCGACGTACTCGTGGCCCATCGGGTGCGCCTCGTCGGTCGCGTCCAGGCCGCGCCAGGGCCACAGGTCGGAGCCGCAGACACAGGTGACGGCCGTACGGATGATCGCGTCCGTCGGCATCAGGATCTTCGGGTCGGCCAGGGTCTCGAAGCGCACATCGCCGGGGGCGTGGATCACTGCTCCGCGCATGGGGAAGTCCTTCCGGTTCGCTGGGGGCCGGGGTCTGGGGGGCGGCCCGGGCAGCTGGGTGTATGCAGGTAGGAGCCGGGGGGAAGGCAGGCTGCCGCTGTCCTTCGCACGCTGCCGGCCGGGTATCCCGCGGGGCGGCGGTGCCGCCTCGGGGAGTGCCTCTGCTCCAGGTAACCGCGCATCCCGGCGGCCAGCGAGTCACCAGCGAAAGGTGTACTGCCGGTACATCCCTCCGGGGGCGTGCAGGCCGTACGGTCGGAGGCATGGACAACCGTGAGGAGGTCCGCGAGTTCCTCACCTCGCGGCGAGCGAAGATCACCCCGGAGCAGGCCGGCCTGCCTGCCGGGTCCCGACGGCGCGTGCCGGGTCTGCGCAGGAGCGAGGTCGCCGCGCTGGCCGACATGAGCGTGGAGTACTACGCGAAACTGGAGCGGGGCAACCTGGCCGGCGCCTCCCCCGGCGTCCTCGAAGCCGTCGCCCGCGCCCTGCAACTGGACGACGCCGAACGCGCCCACCTGCTGCACCTGGCCCAGGCCGCCGACGGTTCCGACGCCCTCACCCGCCCCCGGCGCCGTCCCACCACCCGCCATTGGACCCCGCACCGCAGCCTGCAGTGGACCCTCGACGCCATCACAGCGGGGCCCGCGGTCGTGTGCAACGGCCGACTGGACATCCTGGCCGCCAACCCGCTCGCCCGCGCCTTCTACGCCGACCTGTTCGCCGGCGCGGACAACCAGCGGAACCTGGCCCGCTTCAACTTCCTCGACCCGGCCTCCCGCCGGTTCTACCCGGACTGGGAGCTGTTCGGGGACATGGCGGTGGCCATCTTGCGCCGTGAGGCCGGCCGCGACCCCCACGACAAGGACCTGCACGACCTCATCGGGGAGCTTTCCACCCGCAGCGCGGAGTTCCGCACCCGCTGGGGCGCCCACGACGTCCGCCGCCACGGCACCGGAACCAAGCGGTTCCACCACCCCGCGGTCGGCGACCTCACCCTCGCCTACGAGTCCCTGGACCTGGCCGCCGAACCCGGACTCCACATGACCGTCTACACCGCCGAGCCCGGCTCCCCGTCAGAGGAGGGACTGCGCCTGCTCGCCTCCCTGGCCGCCACCGAGAGCGCCGGCCGGGGAGCGCGGCACCCCGCCACCTGAGACCCCGGCGCGCCGGAGCGCGCCGGGGTGGGCTGGGTACCCGTCTCGGCTCGCGCAGCAGGTCCAGCCCGGCGGCCGCCTCCCGCGGGTCGGCGAGGAGGGCCCCGCCGATCGCCCCGCCTGCGACGACGGCACCACCCACCGGCAGGCGGCTTGGATTGCTATTCGGAGTCTGGGTGCATCTGCACCCACCGGCCGTTGATGAACTTCATCTCCACGCCGTAGTACGGCTGGGGCGGGATGACCGCCCCCTTGCCGCGGTGTGACGACGCCGACGCAGCGGGGCGACCGGCGGACGGCACCTTGGCGCCCCGCGACACCTTGGCGACCTGCGGCTTCTTGGCGGTCTGCGGCTTCTGGCCGGCTGAGGGCTTCTTGGCGACCGTGGCCTTCTTGGCGACCGTCGGCTTCTTTTTCGCATCGCGCTTGCGCAGCGCTTCGATCCTTCTCAGCAGTTCGGCGCGGCTGATGTCCTTCGGTGCCCGGATGAGACCGGACGACGGAGCCGCCGGGCGGGCCGACGGGCGAGCCGCAGGCGAGTGGCAGGCGCGGTGCACCGGACGTCCGTCCGCGGCGAGGACGAGCTTCTTCCTCGCCACCGGCTGGCGGCACACCGTGCAGCGCTTGAGCGCCGGCTTGGACATGGACGCGTCGGTCACGATCCCCCCGGGATGGCGGTGCCTTGAACGGGACAGCAGCATAGGCACGCCGATGACAACCGGGGAGACTTCGTGAGGAAACCGTTGTCCGGTCGTGAACTCGCCCGTTCACGAGGAGCGCTTGCCGAGAACTCCGACGAACGCCGAGGCCACGAGGGCGACAACGCGGTCGTCGTCGTGTGCCAGTTGGCGCAGGACCGCCAGCGCGGTGTCCCCCGGCAGCTCGACCAGCGCCTGGGTCAGGCGTATCCGCGTCGCGGAGTCCGCCGTGGACGCTGCGAGTTGCCCGACCAGTGCGGTCCTGATCCGGTCCGCACACCCCGGGTCCTGGGACAGCGTTCCCAGGACCTCCGCCGCGTCGACGTCGTGGGAACCCTCGGCCACCATGCCGACGAGGGTCGGCACGGCCGCGGTCACGCCGCGCCTGCCCAACGCCAGAGCGGCCTGCCCGCGCACCGCCGGGTCCGGGTCCCCGAGTGCGTCCGCGAGCACCGCGGTCGCTCCCGGGGTATCGGCCATCCCGGCGATCGCCAGCACCGCCCGCCGCCGGACGCCGACGTCCTCCGACGTCATGCCGGCGGCCAGTGCCGCCACGCTGTCGCCGTCCGACCGGGCGAGCGCCCAGCGCAGCGCGCCCGCGACATGGGGATCGGATTCCGACAGGACCGCCTGGGCCAGCAGCTCGGCGGGAACCGGCACGCCCTCCGGCCGGGCCAGGACGGCCTGCTGTCTGCGCGCGGGGCTGGTCGAGTTGAGCCCCTGCATGAGTTCGACGATGCGCAGAACGTCCTGCCAGCCGGTGGGCTCCGACGCATCGACGGCGCGGAGCCGCTCCAGCAGCTCCTGTTCCCGCCGCAAGCGGTCTTCCGTCCACCGGATGAGGTCGCCGACCAGGGCCGACGGTGTGAAGGCCGGGTCCTGGAGCGCACGCCCGATCTGCTTGAGGGAGAGCCCGAGGGACCGCAGGCTCTCCACGTGGAAGATCCTGCGGACGTCCTCGGCGGAGTACTCGCGGTAGCCGCCGACGGTACGGCCCGTCGGTCGCACCAGTCCCAGGGCGTCGTAGTGCCGGAGCATCCGGGTGCTCACCCCGGAGTGACGGGCCACCTCACCGATCAGCAATCCGCAGCCTCCGTGGCGTTCGCGGCGTCCTCCGTGACGTTCGCGGCGTTCGTGGTCCCGGCGGATCCCGGCGCGGCCGAGGCGGCGGCAGCGGCTCCTTCCGGGCCCAGTACGACGACTCGCTTCGCCTCCTCGACAGCCGCGTCGAAACCGGTCTCCGGGTTCTGCCGGAGCAGCTCGGTGGCACGAGCGTGCGAGGCCACCGCCGGGTCGGGATGCGCCGCCGCCTTCCGCACGGCGGGCTTGATCACGTCGCCCAGGTCCACGAGGGCCCGGCTCAGGCTCAGCCGCGTCTCGCGGTCGCCGCGCCCGAGTTGCGGGACCAGTTCACCGACCAGGTCCTCCTTCTCGTCGTCCGGCACGAGGGCGACCGCGACGCGCCATGCGGTCCGCGCGACCTCGTCGTCGCTGTCGCGCAGCAGGTCGCGCGTGATCCAGGCCCACGCCCTCCTGTCGCCGATCTTGGAGAGCGTGTGCAACGCCTGGCTGCGGGCCTGAGCGCGCTCGGAGTCGAGTTCCCGGCGGATCCTGGGCAGGGTGAGCTCCGGCGAGAGGCGGGTCAGCGCCCAGGACAGCATGTCCCGAACGAAGAAGTCCGGCTCGACCGCGCACCGTTCGACGAGGGTCTCCAGGAAGCCGGGGTGCGGGTCCGAGCCGGCCGCGAGGGCCGCCTGTAGCCGGACCGACGAGTCCTTCGCGCTGAGGGCGTGGGTTGTGCGGGTGTTCCGCGGGGTTCCGTCAGTCGTGTTGATCGGGACCACCTCCTGCACCCAGGGCACACCTTATCAACGTGTCAAGGTCAAGCCCGGTCCCGAACGGTCGCCGAGGGGCGTCGGTGCACCGCGTGGACTCCGGCCCGCTCCACCGGACCGTGACGGCGGCGCCGAAGCCTCGATGTCCGCCGCGCGGGCCGCCCGGTACGCGCCCTCGGGCGCAGTGCGGCCCGACGACGCGTCAGCCGGTGAGGGTGCGGTCGAGGAGGGGGAGCAGGCGGTCCCAGTGGAGCTGGAGCGCGGCGGGGTCGAAGGCGTCGGTGTCGGCCATGGTGAAGCCGTGGACGGTGCCGGGGTAGATCTCGGAGGTGTAGTCGACACCCGCGGTGTCCAGGGCCCTGTTGAGCCGGCCGAGGGCCTCGGGCGTCATGTCGGTTTCGGCGTGGCCGAGGTGGACGCGGGCGGTGAGCCCGGAGAGGAGGCGGTGGGTGCCGTCGGGCTCGTCGGCGCCCACGGGGCCGTGGAACCCGGCGACGGCGGCCACCTGGCCGGGGTGGGCCGCGGCGGTGCGCATCGCCAGGAGGCCGCCTATGCAGTAGCCCGTCACCGCGACCGGTCCGGGGCTGACCTCGGGCCGGGTGGTGAGGAAGCGGAGGTAGGCCTCGGCGTCACGCAGGACGCGTTCGGTGGTGTGCGCCTCGATCAGGGGCATCAGCTGGGCGAAGACGGCGGGCCTGTCCTCCTCTCCGATGTGGTCGGGGATTTCGATCACCGGCGCCGGGCCGTGCCGGTAGAAGAGGTTGGGCACGAGCACGTAGTACCCGTGCCCGGCCAGTTCGCGGGCCAGTTCCCGCAGTACGGGCCTGATGCCGAAGCCGTCCGCGTACATCAGCACCCCGGGGTGCCGCTCGTCGTGGTCGGGGAACGCGGCGAAGGCGTCCGCCCGGCCGTCCGCGGTGGGGATCAGCAGCGTCGTGGTGTGCATGAACTCTCCTGTCGTGGTTGATGTGTTCAGCCTGTGATCAACACGACGGAGGCGGATCCCGCGCGGCGGCGGCGCGGGATCCTCTGTCGGACACCGGGCCCCCGGGGGCCCGTACGGCGCTCAGGAGAGCACCGGGTCACCGATCCGTGTGTGGCGCAATGCCGTCCCGGTCGTCATCCCCCCAACCTAGTCCCTCGAAAGGCTCGTCGCTGTCCCCTCACCGCGCCCGCGGCCCGACCGGGTCGCGGGGCAGGAGTACGGCAGAAGTGCGACAGGAGTGCGGCGGTGGCCGCCAGTCAGGCGGCGAAGACCTGCGAGTCGTCGGCGAACGCCTTGAACTCCAGGGCGTTGCCCGCCGGGTCGAGGAGGAACATCGTCCACTGCTCGCCCGTCCGGCCCTCGAAACGGACATGGGGCTCGATGACGAACTCGGTGCCCGCTGCGCGCAGCCGGTCGGCGAGCCTGTGGAACTCGGCGATCGTGAGGATCAGCCCGAAGTGCGGCACGGGGACGTCGTGTCCGTCGACCGGGTTGTGTACGCGCGGGCCGCGCTCGGGGGCGAGGTGCGTGACGAACTGGTGGCCGCGCAGGTTCCAGTCCACCCACGTGTCCGCGCTGCGGCCCTGCTCCAGGCCCAGTACATCGCCGTAGAACCGGCGGGCGGCTGCCAGGTCGTCGACCGGCACGGCCAGGTGGAAGCGCGGGATCGGCGAGTCGAGAACGGTCATGGCAACTGCCTTCCTGGTGGCAGGCGAAGAGGTCGTGGTCCCCGCCCCCGCCGTTTGTCCTAATGTTGACATTCCGACAACGAAGTGAATGTTAACGTCGGCTCATCGGGGAGGTGGGCAGGTTGAGCGAACGGGGTCGTGTGGCTCCGGCCCGGCGCCGTGGTCTGGCCGAGGAGGTCGCGGACCGCATCCGGGAGGCCGTGTTCGACGGGACGTACGCCCCCGGCGCGCAGCTGCGCGAGGTGGAGTTGTCCGGTGACATGGACGTCAGCCGGGGCCCGGTCCGCGAGGCTCTCCGCCTGCTGGAACGCGAGGGCTTGGTCCACTGCGCCTGGCACCGGGGTACGACGGTGACCACGCTGTCGGCGACGGACGTGGACGAACTGGACAGTCTCCGCAGCGCGTTGGAGGACCTGGCGGTCCGTCTGGTCGTCGCACGGGCCTCGGACGAGGATCTCGCCTCGCTGGCGAAGGCGGCCGGGATGATGGAGCGGGCCGTGGACGCGCACGAGATGGTGCGCTGCGACATCGCCTTCCACGACGCGGTGTTCGCCGCCACCGGCCACCAGCGCCTCACCGACGCGTGGAACGGCATCCGGTGTCAGGTCCACCTGTTCCTGCTGACCCGGATCGGGCACAGTACCGGGGACTACCTGGAGCGCATTCCGAGCGAGCACCGGGAGCTCGTCGCCGCGTTGCGCGCCCGCGACGCCGGCGCCGCGCTCGACCTCTTCGCCGTACACCGACGCCACGCGGTGGACGTGGTCAGGGGCACGACACAGCCGGACTGAGCCCGCCACCACGGACGGCCGGGGCCCGAGAGGGCTTCGCACCGGCACCAAGGTCAACGGCGGCGAGAACATCGTCGTCGGCACCAGCGCCCCGCAGAGGTGTGGAGGACCTCTCGGCCGTAAGCCGTACGACGCGCAGGCGCGAGCGGTGGACGGCGTTCAGAACGTCCACCGGGTGTGCGTGTACACCCCGCCGTTGCGGCCGAAGCCGTACGCCGTGGCCGGGGCCACCGCGAACACCACCGCGTCCCCTCTCCGGAACGCGTCCCCGATGCCGTGGAACGTGCCCTCGGGGGACGTGATGTGCGGCCCGTACTTCGCCTCGTAGGCCGCGATCACCTCCTCCAGGACCACCGGGTCGGCGACGGGTTCCGCCGTGCCCTCGACCACCAGATCGAGCCCTGCGGTGAGCGCGTTTCCCCCGGTGGTCAGCGCGCACTGCGCGTGGTGGGCGAGGTTCCTCGCCTTCTGCTCACCCGGGCCGGTGGCGAAGTACAGCACCTCGTCGTGCCAGGCGGCGATGACCGGGGTGACATGCAGCCGGCCGTCCGGCCGCACCGTGGAGACCCAGAAGATCTCGGCTGCCTCCAGCTGTCGCCGGGCCTCGGCCCACTCGGTGGCGGTGGCGTCCGCGGCGCCCGGGCGGGGGTTGGTCGCGGAGCTGTAGCGGGCGTCGAACTCGGTCGTGGGCCGAGTCGCGGGGCCTTGTGCCGCCATAGCGGATCTCCCTCTCTTCCTGCAGTGACCTCCGGCCCCCTCCGACATCATCACTCCACGGCCCGACACGCTCACATCGTCTGACGGGTGCTCCACTCCGGCTGAGGGAGCCGGGGACATCGGTGGGGACCGGGCTCCGGTGTCACACTGCGTGACGCGATCACCCCCTGCGGTCGGTGGCCGGCAGAGGAGTCTGCCGCGTGAGCCGCACGGCGGAGCGGCAGCGATCCGCCGCTCACGGTCAGGCGCATACTTTCTGTGAGGACACCCGGCGCCGGGACGGGAGCCGCATGTGATCACACCGCAGATCGACTACCGGGCGCTGTTCGCCGTGACGCCCAGCCCCTACCTGGTCCTCGACCCCCACCTGGTGGTCGCCGAGGTCAACGAGGCGTACCTGCACGCGACGGGCCGCAGCCGCGACGAACTGATCGGCCGGTACATCTTCGACGTCCACCCCGACAACCCGGCGGACCCCGGAGCCGACGGTGTCCGCAACCTGACCGCCTCCCTGCAACGGGTCCTGCACTCGAAGAAGCCCGACACGATGGCGGTGCAGAAGTACGACGTCCCGGTCACCGGCCGTCCCGGAGTGTTCCGGGCCAAGTGGTGGTCGCCCATCAACACTCCCGTCCTGGGGCCCGACGGAAAGGTCGCGTGGATCATCCACCGGGTGGAGGACATGACCGAGTTCGTGCTGGCCCGCCCCGCGCACGCCGGACCGCAGGATTCCGGCTGTGGCAGGGCCACGGTGGAAGCCGAGCTGTACTCCCGCGCGCAGGAACTGCAGCACCTCAACGAGGAACTCCGCGAGGCACACAACCGGGAGCGCCGCACCGCCCTCACCCTCCAGGAGGCCATGCTGCACTCCCCCGACCTGGCCGGGCACCAGGACATCGCCGTGCGCTACATGCCCGCCGCCCGCTCCCTCAACGTCTGCGGCGACTGGTACGACGTGGTGGACCTGGCCGAGGGCCGCTTCACCGTCGCGGTCGGTGACGTCGTCGGCCACGGCCTGGAGGCCGCCGCCGTCATGGGCATGCTCCGCAGCACCCTGTCCGCCGCCGTCCGCGCCCTCCACGAACCGGGCAAGGCGATGGACGTCGTGAGCCTGTACGCCCGGACCTGTGAGGGCGCTCTGGCCACGACCGCCGTCCAGGCCGTCGTCGACACCCGCCGCCGGCACATCACCTACACCAGCGCCGGCCACCTGCCGCCCGTCCTGTCCCGGCCGGACGGCACCACGGTCCTGCTCGACCAGGCCACCGATCCTCCCCTGGGCGTCCCCTTCGGCCACACCCCGCGCCCCGAGGCCGCGCTTCCCTACGCCCCGGACGACACCCTGGTGCTCTACACCGACGGGCTCGTGGAACGCCGCGACGAGGACATCGACGCGGGCCTGCACCGGCTCACGGGCACGCTCGCCCGCCATGCCCGTGCCGGCCCCGAACAACTGGCCGACACCCTGCTGACCCGCCTCGGCGTGGCGGACGGAGGACGGGACGACATCGCTTTGATCGTCGTCCGTCTCTAGACGGTGGCGGGTGCGTCCGTCTGCGGAGTCCGTGGACGACGGCGGTAGGTGCCGGGGTGCGGGGGGAAGCTGGTTCCGCGACACCCTCGGGGGTTTCCACAGGAACACGGCGGGCCTCCGCATCGTACTTCGCTAAGGTCGTCACACCCGCTTCGCCGACATCCTGACACCGCCGCCGTCCCGCCCACGGCCACCATCACGGCCACCGCCACGCCCACCGGGACGGCACCGGGACGGTCGGCCGTCGGACCGTGAGGAGTCCGCATGCGTGACTACGACTACGACCTCGGCGGCCACGGCCGGCGCGTGACGACGACGTCCCCCGAGGCACAGGCATGGTTCGACCGCGGCCTGACCTGGACGTACGCCTTCAACCACGAAGAGGCCGCCCGCTGCTTCGAGGCCGCTGCCGCGGCTGATCCCGGCTGCGCCATGGCCGAGTGGGGCCTGGCCTACGCCTTGGGACCGAACTACAACAAACCGTGGGAGTTCTTCGACGAGGACGACCTGGAACGGACGGTGGAGCGTGCGCACGCGGCCGTGCGGCGCGCGCGGGCGAAGGCGGCCGGTGCCACGCCGGTCGAGCAGGCGCTCATCGGTGCCCTGCAGGCCCGTTACCCCCGGGCCTCGGTGCCGGATGCCGGGGACTGCCCGGTGTGGAACACCGCCTACGCCGACAGCATGCGAGCCGTGTACCGCCTGGCCGGCGACGACCCGGACGTCGCCGCCCTGTACGCCGACGCGCTGATGAACCTCACTCCCTGGCAGCTGTGGGACATCCGCACCGGCCGGCCGGCCCGGGGCGCCCGCACCACCGAGGCCAGGACCGTACTCGAACGGGCGATCGCCACGGCGGCGGGCGAGCGGCACCCGGGGCTGTTGCACCTGTACATCCACCTGATGGAGATGTCCCCCACCCCCGAGGCCGCCCTGTCCGCCGGTGACCGGCTGCGCGACCTCGTACCGGACGCGGGTCACCTGCGGCACATGCCCTCGCACCTGGAGGTGCTCTGCGGCGACTACCGCCGTGTGGTCAGCGACAACACGGCGGCGATCGCGGCCGACGAGAAGTTCGCGGACCGGGCCGGCGCGATGAACTTCTACACCCTGTACCGGTGCCACAACCACCACTTCAAGATCTACGGCGCGATGTTCCTCGGCCGCTTCGAGGACGCGCTGGACGCGGCGGAACGGCTGGAGGCGGCCGTGCCCGAGGAACTGCTGCGCGTGGACAGTCCGCCCATGGCCGACTGGCTGGAGGGTTTCCTGGCGATGCGGGTGCACGTGCTCATCCGCTTCGGCCGCTGGGAGGACGTCCTGCGCCTCGCGCTGCCGGCCGACGCGGAGCTGTACTGCGTGACCACGGCGATGCTCCGGTACGCGCGCGGGGTCGCGCTCGCCGCGACGGGCCGGATCGGCGAGGCGGAGCGGGAACGCGAGCTGTTCCGGGAGGCGGCCGCCCGGGTCCCCGCGACCCGGATGCTGTTCAACAACACCTGTACGGACATCCTGGCGATCGCGGCGCACATGCTCGACGGCGAGCTGGAGTACCGCAAGGGTGCGTACGAGGCGGCGTTCGCGGCGCTGCGCCGGTCGATCGAGCTGGACGACGGTCTTCCGTACGACGAGCCCTGGGGGTGGATGCAGCCCACTCGCCACGCCTACGGCGCCCTGCTCCTCGAACAGGGCCTGGTCGAGCAGGCCGAGGACGTCTACCGCGCCGACCTCGGACTGGACGACACGCTGCCCCGCCCGCTGCAACACCCGGGCAACGTCTGGGCGTTGCACGGCCTGCACGAGTGCCTCGTACGGCTGGGCAGGCAGGCGGAGGCACGGCTCGTTGCCCAGCAGCTGAAGTTCGCCGCCGCGGTGGCGGACGTGGAGATCGAGGCGTCCTGCTTCTGCCGGCTGCAGACCTCCGGGCACTCGGCCGGGCAGGGCGGGTGCTGTGCCGGGGAGGGCTGAGGAGGTCGAGGCGATGTCGATGACCGGCTCCGCGTCGGCCGTGGGTTCCGGCTCGCCGCCGTCGATCGCGGGGCAGCGACATGGGTCCTCCCGGTGACCGTCCCGGGAGGACCCACACACGCCGGCCCTCGGCCCCTCACCCGGGCCCGGGGCCGGTGTCGCAGCCGGATCGGAGGGGCTACTTCCGGGGGGAGCAGGGATCGCAGCAGGAGGGGGCCGGTTCGACGCAGACGGTGACCGTGTCGGTGTTGCCCGTCAGGTCGGGGTCCTTCTCGTTGGCGGTGGCGGTGGCGGTGTTGGTGATCCGGCCGGCCCTGGTGGCCTTGGCCCGCAGGGTGAGGGTCGCCGTGGAGCCGTCGGACAGGTCGCCCACGGCCCACTGTCCGGTGGCCGGGTCGTAGGCTCCGGACGTGCCGTCGGCGGACAGGAAGGCGAGGCCGTCCGGGAGCCGGTCGGTGACGGTGACGCCGGTGGCCTGGTTCGGGCCGGTGTTGCGGACGGCGACGCGGTAGGTCACGGTCTGCCCGACGGTGACGGTGGTCGCGTCGGCCGCCTTCGTCACGGTGAGGTCGGCCGCCGGCTTGACCTCGGTGACCTCCTCGCCGGAGGTGGCCGTCAGCGGCTCCGGGGTCGGGCCGAGCCGGTTCTCGTACGAGGCGGAGGCGGTGTTGCTGATCTGCTTGCCGCCGCTCGCCCGGTCGATGACGACCCGGTACTCCACCGTGGTGCCCGACGGCAGCGTCTCGGTACTGGGCAGGCTGCCTCCCTGCGCCCCGGACGCCCCGTTGCCCAGGTGGAAGACGACCTGGTCCGCCTGGGCGTCGTAATACGCCTGGTCGTCGCCGTTCGCGTCGCTCTTGGCACCGGCGTTGGGACCGTCGACCACGCGCAGCGACCCGGGCACGTACGTCGTCCCCTCCGGGACGGTGTCGGTCAGGACGACGTTCTCGGCGTTGCCGCCGCCCTCGTTCCTGGCGGTGACGCGGTAGGTGACGACATCACCCACCTCCAGCGGTCCGGCGGGCACGGCGGTCTTGGTGAGCACCAGGTAGGGGGCGGTGCCGAAGAAGATGCCGTCGAGGAAGTTGCCGATGCCGCGGTTGCCGCCGGCTGCGGAGACGGACCGGAAGGAGAAGCGGGTCGTCGTCTGGCCGGCCGGCACGGTGTAGGTGCCGGTGTAGTAGCCCCAGGCGGTGTTGCCGTCGGTGAAGCGTCGCTGCTCCACCGGGGAGCCCGGTGCGCCGATGTCCAGCGCCATGGTGTCCTGTCCCAGCCGGCCGCGGTGGTAGAGCCGCCAGTACAGCTTCGACCCGGGCGTGGTCGGCAGGTCCTGGTAGAGGGTGGCGACCTCGTTGGCGTTCAGCTCCGCGAACTGGGCGCCTTCGGCCGCCGGCACGCCGCTGAACCCCGACCGCCATAACTCGATCCTGTGGTCGGACGCCGTGGTGAGCCAACCCGGGACCCGCTTGGGCGCCTGGGTCTGGGAGGCGTCCGGAAGGATCTCGTAGTCGGTGACGGCGGGCTGTTCGAAGCTGCCGTTGACCAGGGCGACGCGGAGCGGTGCGGCGGGAGGTGTACTCATCGGTCTTCTCCTTGGGGTCGGCGTCACGGAGGCGCCCCGTCGACCTGCCACGCCTGCACGTCGGGTGACGGAGCCCGAAACGGCAGACAGCTCACCGTATTCACGCGAACACGAGAAGTGACATCGACGCGTGTCCGGACAACCCTGTGCCGCAGGTTTCGCCGGCTCTCGCCTGCGCCTGGCGCCCCGCACCGGCACGCGCGCCCCCGGCCTCCACACCGCTGGGGACGCACCCGCCTCCCTGACCTCACCCGCCGCCCCCGTCGTGGCCGAAACCGACCGGCCGCTCCTGTCCGCTCACCCTTTCCCCGGGTGAATCGCCCGTCGGGAAGTTGACGTCGCCTTCGGCGTGCGACGGTGCCGGGGGTGTACTCCCGCTGTCCAACTCCGCTGGAAACGCGCGTCGTCGACCGCCCGCATCCGTCAGAGGTCCTGGCCGTCCCTGCGTTTGCAAGGCACCGTGACCGGCAGGAAAATTGTTGCTGTCAGCGTGGCCCCTGCCGCTGGAAACGGGGCCGGCGGGCCTCCGCGCTTCTTCTGCTGCTGCCGCGCACGAGCGCGGACGCGCATTTCCCGGTACTGGCCACCTATCCGTCCCGGTCTTTCGGGAGGGCCCGTGACAACGCTGCGACTGGCCACGTTCAATGTCGAGAATCTCTTCGCACGCTGGCGGTTCAAGGCCGGCGTCGACCCGGCGGCCGCCAACTCGAGGGGCTGGATCGTCGATCAGACCCTCTTCGAGGAACTGGGTATGGACGACAAAGCCATCACGGGGGCGGCGGTGCGGGAACTGGGGGCCGACGTGCTGTGCCTGCAAGAGGTGGAGAACGTCGACACGCTCAAGTATTTCCGTGCTCAGGCGCTGGGCGGGCGCACCGAGTACCCCTACGTCGCCGGGGTGGACGGCAACGATCCGCGGCTGATCGACGTCGCGGTGCTGTCGAAGCTGCCGATCACGCGTATCCGCTCGTACCAGCACCTGATGGACCCGGGGGCCCCGACGGCACCGCTGTTCTCGCGTGACTGCCTCGAGGTCGACGTCGAGGTCGGGGTGGGTCAGGGGCACAGTACGCCCGTGACGCTGTTCGTCAACCACTTCAAGTCCATGCGGGAAGGACGCGCGGAGACCCGGGGGAAGCGGGAGCGGCAGGCCGGCAAGGTGATGGACATCGTCACCGACCGCTTCGGGAGCGCGTCACCGGGCGACCGTCCGTTCGTGGTCCTCGGCGATCTGAACGACTATCTGGAAGCGGACGGCGACGGGGGTTCGGGTATCAGTCGCCTCGTCAACTGGGACCAGGTCGAGAACGTGGTGGCCCGCCTGCCCGAAGGGGAGCGGTGGACACACTACTGGGACGACGGCGAGGACTACCGGCAGCTGGACTACATCCTGCCGTCCGTCTCACTCGCCCGGGCAGCCCCGCACACCCCGCCGGAGATCTTCCGCAAGGGCATGCCGCTGCGTGCCGTCAAATACACCGGGCCCCGGTTCCCGGGCGTGGGGCACGACAAGCCGAAGGCATCCGACCACTGTCCCGTCGTCTTCGAACTGGAAGTACACCCGCCGACGGCATGAGACGCGTCCGTGCCTGCGGCCGGGTGATCACGTCGTCTGCAAGTGGTCAACGAATCAACCGTCGTTCCTCTCGCTCAGGAGGTCTCCCATGACCAGGACCCGCCACGTCAACTGCATCATCCCGCCGCATCTCCTCGACAAGCTCCTGCACAGCGACGACAGCGACGTACGCAAGGCCGCCCTGGACACCTTGCTGACCACGACGCGGTTGCGGGGTGAGCGGTCGGTCCGGGCAACCTTCGCCGGAGCGGCCGCCGCCGGGAACGGCCGGCGGACGGTGTTCGACTGCCGGCAGGGACGGTTCCTGCCCTTCGCCGTTCTGGTCCGGACAGAGGAGGGCGCGGAGTCCGGGGACAGTTCCGTGAACCGGGCGTTCGACGGACTCGGCACCACGCGGGACTTCTACCAGAAGGTGTTCCAGCGCAATTCGCTCGACGGCCTGGGCATGCGCCTGGACGGGTACGTCCACTTCGGCGTGGGGTACAACAACGCGTTCTGGGACGGACGGCAGATGGTCTTCGGTGACGGGGACGGAAGGATGTTCACCGACTTCACCGCGTCCATCGACGTGATCGCCCACGAGCTGACCCACGGGGTCACCGAGTTCACGGCGGGCCTCGCCTACCACCACCAGTCCGGTGCGCTGAACGAGTCGATCTCGGATGTCTTCGGAACACTGGTCAAGCAGTGGTCGGCGAACGAGACGGCGGAGACGGCGGACTGGCTGATCGGCGCCGACGTGTTCACCCCGGGCATCGAGGCCGACGCACTGCGCTCGCTGAAGGCCCCGGGGACGGCGTACGACAGCCCCCTGCTCGGCAAGGACCCGCAACCCGACCACATGAGCAGGTTCGTCAACCTGCCGAACACCGAGGCCGGCGACTACGGCGGGGTGCACATCAACTCGGGCATCCCGAACAAGGCGTTCTACCTGACCGCCGTGGGCATCGGCGGATTCGCCTGGCAGGCTCCCGGCCTCATCTGGTACGAGTCGCTCAAGGCATCCAGCATGGAGACGAAGTTCCAGGACTTCGCGGACACCACCTACCGGAAGGCCGAGGAACTGTTCGGCGCCGGCAGCGCCGAACAACTGGCCGTGCTGGCGGCGTGGCAGGGGGTGGGGATCCAGATCAGCGGAGTCCCCGCCGGGGTGGCCCGGGCGCGCAGTCTCGCGGCGAGCCGGGACGGCGGTGTGGGCCGGGACGACGGCCTGGCCGCGCTGAGCAAGCAGGTCGGGGCACTCTCCGCACAGCTGAGGGAACTGAACGAGGACCTCACCGCGCTGAAGGCGATGAGGTGACCGCGGCCGGTCGGTACCGGCCCGGTCCTCGGGAGGTCGTCACGAACCGTTCCTTCGCGACTCGGCCGGCCCCGGGAGGGTGTGCACGATGAAGGTGACCCTGGCGCGGCACGGCGGGCTCGCGGCCGCGGTCCACCTGCGCCGGCCGCCCACGGTGGTGGACACCGACGCCCTGCCCGAGAGCGCCGCGGCGGAGCTGGCCGAGCTGGTGGCGGCTGCCTCCACCGGTGCGGCCGGGCATGAGGGGCCCGGGCCCGGCCGCGCCAGGGACGCGATGAGCTACACGGTCACGGTGGAGGAGGGCGGGCGCTCGACCGAGCTGACCCAGTCGGACACCACCATGTCCCCGGAGTTCGCCGCCCTGCTCAGCTGGCTGGAGAAGCACTCCGCCCAGCAGTGACGGGCGACGCGCCCCCTCCCTACGACGCATTCCCCATCGACGGCGTCCACGCCACCCGGCCCGGCGCACCGGCCCGCTTCCTCGACGCGGCGGAGGGGGAGCCATACGAGGTCATCGCACCCGGGCCGGGCGAGGACGTGACGCTGTGACGGCTCGCCCCGCCGGTCGGCGGCGCCGGTGGGAGAGGGCGCGCCGACCGCGCTTCCACCGCGGGTGGTATACCTCCCGCGCACTCCTGTTGATCATATGACCAATTCGTTCGCGTGCTTCGGGACGCGTGCCGTGCGGACATCACAAGGGTGGTTTCGTCTTCCCCGGTGAGGAGGCCGCATGGTGCGGGTGGAGCGTCTACTGGCCGACTGCCTGGACGACGCGCGTACACAGCCGCTCGGCACCGTGCCCGTCGCCGTCCGGGGCGCCGGTTACGCGGCGGCCCGCCGGACCTTCCTCGCGGCCGGTCTGGACGCCCTGCGCGCGCACACCCCCGACGCCGGGTGGGTGCAGCTCGGCCTGGCCTGCGCACCCGCCGGCCCCGGACCGCTGCCGTACGGGCAGCTCGCCGCCACGGCACGCGAGTTGCTCGACTCCGGACAGGCACGCGAGTTCTTCTTCATGCACAAACCCCCTGGCCTGCGCGTGCGGTTCCTCGCGGCCCGGCCGTCCCGGGCGGGCGAGCTGCGCGAGACGCTGCTCCGGCGTCTCGGGTCCGGGCAGGCGGAAGGCACCTGGGGGCCGCCCGTGGCCGGTGTGTACGAGCCCGAGACGTACCTCTTCGGCGGGCCCCCGGCCATGCCCTGGGTGCACGCGCTGTTCACCGCCGACTCGCGCGCCTGGCTGGACGTCCACACCCTCGCGGCCGGTGCTCCGCCACCGCCGTCCTGGCGGGTGTCGCTCGCGTTGCTGCACGCGGTGTTCGACGCCCTGGACATCGTCGGCTGGGAACATCGAGGGGTCTGGCAGGCCGTCCGGGAGGAGGCCGGCCGCCGGCTGCCCGGAGGGCTCGGCGCACCGGACCTGCGGCGGGCCGCCGCCGGGATCCGCGACTGGTGGGAGCTGAGCCCCGGCGCCCGGCTCGAAGCGCTGCCCCAGAACTGGCGGAACGTCGTGGGCGAGCACGTGCAGGCGGTGGGGCGGGCCGCGGAGCAGTGGCGTACCCGCTACTTCGCCTCCGGCGAGGCCACGATCGGCGCGCGCCGGGCCGCCGCCCACTACGCGGTCTTCCACTGGAACCGGGCCGCGCTCTCCACCGCACGCCAGTGCCTGCTCACCGAGGCGCTCGCCGCAGACGGCCGCGAGGGGGTGCGGTGAGCACGGGGCGGGTACCGGCACAGGCGGCGGACACCGGTGGCGCGGTCCTCGGGGCCACGGCGCTGCTGCGGGTGGGCGGGATGCCCGGCGCGGCCTGGACGGCGGGGGCCGCCGAGCACCTGTTCGAGGGTGCCGCCCGGCAGGCCGACACCGACGGGCGGCTCGCCGTACGGGCAGGGGCGCTGGCCGACCGGCTGGGCGACGAGGTCGTACCGCACCCGTCGCTGGCTCCCGCCGACCGGGGTGCCGTACTCGCCCTGCGGCGTCGCCTGCACTCCGGAGCGGCCCCGCGCAGGCCGGACTGCCTGCTCCTGGAGCACTCGCCCGCCGTGCCCGCCGGTCTCGCGCGGCAGGCGCGCGCCCTGCTGGGCGAGGCGGAGGCGGCCGAGGCGGCGGTCGCCGCACTGCGGCAGGCGGTCACGGCCGAACAGGAGCGTGTCGCCGAGCAGATCTGGCGTACGACGTGTTCCAGCCCGGTGATGCGGGCGTTCGTGGACAGCGCCGCGCCCGGACTCGCCGACGACGTCCAACGGCGGCTCGCCGCAGGGCAGTCCTGGTCGGGCAGGCAGCTGCGCAAACGCGCCGCCTACCTGTGGCGCGTCGTGGGCCGGGCCGCGGTGAAGACCACGCCCCGCGGCTGGGCGGGCCAGATCGCCGCGCTCCCGGTGACCGGCGGGCCGGACGGGTGCCCCCCGTTGCTCGTGCCCGGTACGACGCTCGGTGCCCTGGCCGCGATCGCCGTGGAGAACGTCCACCTCGTCCGCGCCCGGACCGCCCCCGCGGACCTGCGCACCGCCGGCCCGGACACCCTGCTCGCGCCGACGCCCCTGCACTTCGCCGAACCTCCCGCCACCGCACCCGGCGACGCGCCGGGCCAGGTGCGCTGTTACGTCGTGGATCCCCGCGAACCCGGCCGGCTGCGGCAGATCCTGCTGCGCCGCACCCCCCTGCTGGAAGGTGTGCTGGCCCTCCTCGCCGACGGGCCGCGCCCGCTGGGCGAACTGGAACGGGCGCTGGCACCCCTGTCCGCGCCGCCCGGCCGACCGCCCCTGTCCCCGGATGTGCTGCGCGGGTTCCTCCGGCACCTGCACGGCCTGGGCCTGCTGCAGATCTGCCGGGCTCCCCGGCACCACCACAGCGGCTGGGTGGAGGCCGGCACGGTCACCGCCACCGGCACCCTGCCGCGGCCCGCGGCGGGCGGCCGGTCCGACGCCTGGTTCCTCGACTCCTACCGTCGTCCGGGAGCCGACGCCACCGTGCCCGCGGCGGCCGTCGCACGCGTCCTGCGCGGACTGCGGATCGCGGCCCGGATCGCCGCCCTCCGGGAAGCCGACCACCCCGCCGTCCCCGCCGACCGGCAGGCCGCGCTCGCCGGACTGACCGAGCAGGCGCGCCCCCTCAGCGAGTTCCTCGCCGACCGGCTGAGCGCCGACGACCCGCCGCCCGCTCCCCGCCGCTACACAGGCTGGTCCCCCGCCCACGACCGCGGCGGAGGCTACGCCCGGCTGCTGGACCACCTCGACGCCGCCGCCCGCAGGGGCGCGGACCGCGTCGACCTCGACCACGCGCTGCTGGACACCCTGGGCGCACCACCCGCCGACGACGCCCTGCCGCCCTGGCCGGTCGACTGCCTGCTGCGCCCGCTGGCCCCCTCCGCCGGCACCGGCCCGGTGGCCGTCCTGGAGACCGCCTCGGCCGCCGGGGTGCTCGACGCGCGGTTCGCCGACGGACTGCGCGCCCTGCACGGCGGTTACGGCAACGGCGACGCCTACCGCGCCTTCCTCGCCGCCGTCGAGGACCGCACCGGTGTCCGCTTCGTCGACCTGCTCGTGCCGCCGCTCACCGAGCGGTCCGCCAACGCCGTGCGCCGGCCCGTCACCACCCGCTGGTGGACCGGCGACCCGGACCCCACGCCGTACTACGGCGCATCCGGCAGGCACGCCCGCTACCTGCCGCTGGACCGCATCAGCCTGCGGTGCAGCCGGGGCCGGATCGTCGCCGAGGCGGACGGCCGGCGCATCATCCCCGTGTACCACGCCACCCGGTCCCCCGCCCCGCCCTACGACACCCTCGTGCGCCTGCTGCTCACCGCGAGCCACCCCGCCGCCTCGTACCTGGTGCGCCTGGACGCGCTGGAGGCGGCCCTGCCCGACCGGGCCAGGCTGCCGCGGCTGACCGCGGGCGGCGACCTCGTCCTGGCCCCCGCCACCTGGCGGATCGACCGCGGCCGGCTGTGGCAGCCGGGTGACGACCTGTTCGCCAAGGTCCGCACGCTCGCTCTGCTGCGCCGCAGTGCCGGTCTGCCCCGGCACGCGTTCGCGCGGACCGCCCCCGGAGCCAAGCCGGTCCCCGTCGACTTCGCCTCGCTGACGGCCCTCCACCAGATCGAGCGGCTGTGCGCCCGGGAGGCGGGCACCGCGCTGCTGGTGGAGGAGATGCTGCCGGCACCCGACGGCCTGCTGCTGCGCGACCCGCTGCACGGCGGCGCGGCCGTCGCCGCTCAACTGCTGCTCCGGCTCCCCCACGACCAGAGCGCCGCCCGGCTCGCCGCAGCCGCCGCGGACGCGCTGGCCGCCGGGGGCCGGCACGACGTCCCCGGCCCGCCCGCCAGGCGGCCCGCCGGGGCGGCCCACAACCGATGAGTGAAAGGGGAAGTCCCATGCCCGCCAACGAACTCACCGAACTCGACACCCTGATCAGCGACCTCGAGGAGCGGATCACGAGCGAGGACCTGCCGTCGGCGTCCGCGTACACCGAGGGCTGCAGCGGCCTGTGCACGATCCTCGTCTGTGCCACGGTCGTGATCTGCTGATCCGCCCCCAGGAGCCGCCCGCCCGGGAGGGCGGCTCCGCCCCGGCCCGCACGCAGGCGAGGAGGACGATGCAGCACGACACCCCCGCACCGGCCGCCGCACTCGGTGACGTCCACGGCTTCGCCGTCCGCTGCCTGCGGGAGTGGACCGAGGCACCCGGGAGCGGCGGGCACCCCTGCGACCCCGGGATCCCGGTCCTGGCCCACCTCGTCGCCGACGGACGGGCGGCACCGGACGCCGTGGCCGTGTGGTCCCGCACGGCCGGACGCGGGCCGTCCCACCCCGCCCTGTACGACGGGGGCCTGGCCGGCACGCTCGTCGGCCTGCGCCTGGGCGCCCGCGTCCACCCCGGGCTGCGGCCCGCCGCCGACCGGCTCGCCGCCCACCTGGGCGGGCGACCGCTCCGGTACCGCACCCACGCGGTCGCCTTCCCCGACTACGACCTCATCTCCGGCCCCGCCGGCACCCTGCTCGCCCTGTGCGCCACCGCGCCGGCCGAGCCCCCGCCGCGACCGCTCGCCGAGCACCTGGCGCTGCTGTGCGACGACGACGAGCTGGGACGGCTGCGCACCGGACACTACGCGCACCACCCGCACCTCGCCTGGGTGCACGGCCGTGTCAACACCGGCATGGGGCACGGCGTCGCCGGAGTGGTCACCGCGCTCACCGCCGCGCTGCGCACGGGGCCGGAGACGGACCTCGCCGCCGGGCTCGCCGCGGCGCTGCGCCGGGCCACGCGCTGGCTGGTCCGGCAGGCGTACGACGACGAGCGGGGCATCCGCACCTGGCCCGGCGCCGGACTCGACCGTCCGCCCGCACGCCGGGCCCACCCCCGCCAGGCCTGGTGCTACGGCACCCCGGGGGTCGCCTGGGCGCTGTGGGACGCCGCCGACGCCGTCGGGGACGCGGCGGCCGCGGACTGGGCCGCGGCCGCCTTCACCACGCTCGCCGAGCACTACGACGAGACGTTCCACCTCTACGGCGACACCCCGGCCGACCGTCTGGGGCTGTGTCACGGGGCCGCCGGTGTGCTGGCCGTGGCCGACGCGTTCGACCGCCACGCGCGGCTGCCCGCCGCCGCCGCGCTCAAGCACCGGCTCGTCCACCACCTGACGGCCCGCCTCGCCTCCCCTGCCCCGGCCGCCTGGCCCGCCGACCTGCTGACCGGCCTGCCGGGCACCCTGTCCGCGCTCCTGACCGCCGCCCACGGAGCACCGCGCGGCTGGTTGTGCTGCCTGGGGCTGCGCTGAGGAACGGCACGGTGTCCTGTGGTCCCGTCCGGGGACGAGGAGACCCGGTACTACGCCGGCGCGGCGGCCTCCAGGTCGGCGATGCTGCCCGACATGATCGTCCGCACGTGCTCGGTGATGTGCTCCGCCGGCCAGTCCCACCAGGCGACGGCCAGCAGCCGGGCGACGTCCTGCTCGCTGTACCGGGTGCGGATCAGGCGGGCCGGGTTGCCGCCGACGATGCCGTAGTCGGGCACGTCACCGGTGACGACGGCGCCGGTGCCGATGATGGCTCCGTGTCCGATCCGCACGCCCGGCATGATCGTCGCCCCGTGGCCGAACCAGACGTCGTTGCCGACGACGGTGTCCCCTCGGTTCGGCAGACCGGTGAGCAGGTCGAAGTGCGCGGACCACGCACCGCCCATGGTGGGGAAGGGGAAGGTCGACGGGCCGTCCATGCGGTGGTTGGCGCCGTTCATGATGAACCGCACGCCCGTGCCCAACGCGCAGAACCTGCCGATGACCAGCTTCTCCGGCCCGTAGTGGTAGAGCACGTTGCGGGTCTCGAACGCGGTGGCATCGTCGGGGTCGTCGTAGTAGGAGTACTCGCCGACCTCGATCAGCGGGGACTTGACCAGCGGTTTGAGGAGCACCACGCGCGGCTGGTCGGGCATCGGGTGGAGGACCGTCGGGTCGGCAGGGGCAGGCATGGCGGGCATCGCGGGCATGGCGCGCAGGTCCTCGCAGTTCCTCAGCGGGTGCGGTTCGGTGACCGGTCCATGATCCGCCACCGGTCCGTCCCGGCCCACCGGTTTTGCCGCCGGCCCCGCAACCGGTCCCCCTCGCTTCCGCCCTGGCCCCTTTCCGTCCCCCTCCCTCTCGCATCCGCCCTGGTCTCGTACTCGTACCCTCGTCGGCGTACGACGGCTGACGACGTTCGGGAGGCGACGGGGGTATGAGCGAGTTCGGGACAGCGGCGGGGACCGTTCCCGCAGGGGCGGCGAGCGGGAAGCGGGCGTGGAGTCCGGCCCGCAGGGCGGTCGACTCGTTGGCGTGGGCGGCGGCGGTCCCGGTACTGCTGCTGTTCGGAGCCGGGGTGGCGCAGTGGGTGACGCTGCTCGGCGTGGTCGTCGTGCTGGCCGTCCTCGCGGTCGCGACGTGTCTGGTCGGTGGAGTGTGGCACCGGGCCGGGGCGGCCACGCTGGTGGCGGTGTCCGGTTTCGCGCTGACGCTGTTCGCCGGGCCGACGGTGTACGAGGGGTACATGCGGGCGGCCGGCGAGCCGGTGGACGCGGTCGTCGTGGACGTCGCCGACCTGCACCGCGAGCACGGCGCCGACATGACGTGCCGGGTCCGCGAACTGGGCGGGGAGCGGCGCACCTTCGAGGTCTCCCAGATGCAGAACTGCTTCGGGCAGGCCGCGAAGGGCGACCGCATCACGGTGCGGGAGGACCCGCTGGGCCTGCTCGATCCGTGGCTGCCGTACGGCCCCGACGACCAGGACACCAGCGAGATCACCGCCGCTGCGACGGCCGGGCTGACCGTGGTGGCCGGGGCGTCCGTCCTCTACGGCGGGCAGCGGCGGCGCAACCGTTAACCGCCATGGGCGAGGGCGTCATCGGCCGTCGCGCCGCCACTCGTAGCGCCATGCCGCGCCGAGGTAGCGCTCCTCGTCGGGGCGGTCGGGCCGCGGCGGGCCGAGGCGGCGGGCGCCTTCCACGCAGCGCTCGTCGTCGTGGAGGGCGAGTCCGTACACGGCGACGGCCTGGACCCGGCGGTCCGCGTCGTCCAGCAGGGCGGCCAGGGCGTCGGCGAGGGCGGGGTCCCGGTCCCTGCCCACGGCGACCGTGAGGCAGGCGTCCTCCCGTACGACCGCCTCCTTGTCGGTCATCAGCTCCCGCAGGGCCGCGCGGGCCGCGCCGGAGAAGACCGGCGGGGAGGACCAGGCGCTGAGTCCCTGGGCCACCGCCCTCCGTACCCGGGCGTCCCGGTGGCCGGCGTGGGGCAGGAGCGCAGCCTCCGCGCGGGGGCCGGGGTGTTCTCCGAGGGCGACCAGCACCTCGGTGAGCACGGCGAGGTCCGTCTCCTCGGCCGACCAGTCGGTGAAGATGTCCAGGGCGGGCCCGGCGAACGCGTCCTCGTCGCCGTCGTCGAAGAGATGCGTCAGCCGGAGCACCTCGGCACCGAACAACCGGCGGACCGGGTCGGGGTGGGCGCGCAGCGCCGCGGCGGCCGTCCAGGTCTCCTCGTCACGTCGGTGGGCCAGCAGGATGGCGGCGCTCCCCCATGCGGTGTGGTCCGGGTCCCGGTGGGTCAGTGCACGGCCCATCAGCTCCTCGAAGCCGGCCCGGATGCGGAGGAGTTCCTCCAGCCGGGTGAGAATCGCAGCGTGCCCGTCCCGTACGGTCGTCCCGCCGAGGGAGAGCTCGTGGACGCTGTTGAACTCGTCGTCCTGGACCCGGACACGGCCGGCGGAACCCCCGGCCCCTGTGCGGCGGCGCAGCTCGGCCTCGACGCCCGTCTCGTACCAGTGACGCGCCAGGTCCCGCATCTCCAGCAGTTCCTGCTCGCCGTACCGCGCCCGCACCCTGCTGTCCAGCAGCACCTCGACCAGCGCCGGCGATCCCCGGTCGACCGCCGCGCGCAGCGGGTGCGGACCGTCCGGCCCGCACCGCACGGCATCGGCGCCGTGGTCGAGCAGCAGCTGCGCGACGGTCGCGGAGCGGGCTTCGACGGCCAGCCAGAACACGGGCGTGCCGCGGGCGTCGCACACGTCGGGGTCGCCGTCCTCCAGAAGGAGCCTCCTCACCAGGTCGGTGTCGCCGTCCCGAGCCGCGGCGACCAAGGGAGGTTCACCGTCCAGGGGCAGCTCACCGCCCGTGGGAAGCTCACCGTCTACCGCACCGCTCGTGCCCGCACCCGTGCTCATGTCTCTCCCCCGTCGCGTTCCGCGGCCCCGTGAAGTCTAGGGATGCGGGACGCACACCCGGGCACCGTCTTCCGGGAGGTAGCAGGCGGTGATGCGGCGGGGTGTGTCCGTGGCGAGCATCGGTGTGGAGTGGTAACTGCCGGTCGTGGCCGGGTCGGTGTCCTGCGCGCTGAACCGGTCGCCGGCCAGGCTGATGACGAGCCGGTCCCCGTGGTGGGAGAACCACATACGGCCCCGGGCCGCCCCGCACGCCCTGGCGTAGAGGACCTCGAACACCGCGCCCTCGGCGGTTCGTCTCCTGGCGACGGTCTCCGACGTGCCCGAACACCACGTCGCCTTGGCCTCCTCGCCCTGGCAGGCCCGGCCGGTGCACAGGGGCCGTGCGGTCGCGAGGTCCGGCGCGGGGAAGCGGCGTGCGGCCGGACGGCCCAGTGCGTCGGCCAGCCACCAGGAGAGGGGGAGGGTGAGGGCGGCCACCAGGGCCGCGGTCGCCGCCACCGTCCGCAGGGCGTAACGTCGCCGGACGGTCGCGGCCCGCCGCTTCGTGCGGGAGGCGGGCCGAGCGTCCGTCACCACGCTGAAGTTCGTCCGCAACGCCGGCGACCCGCAGAACTCGCGGCTGACCGTTCTGCGCGGCGACCACACCGTGGCCTCCTACCGCGCCGGCTCCGGCTTCGGTGCCGGCCACCCCAAGGGGCGGGACGAGTGCGCCACGGCCCGGGGCTGGCTGCCGGCCGGCACCTACACCGTCGGCGCCCGCCACACGCGCTACGACGGCTCGGTCATCAAGGGGTACGCCGTCCCGCTGAGCGACAAGACCTGCGACAACGGCCGGACCAGGCGTACGGCCCTGTTCATCCACAGTGAGATGACCCGTGACGGCGGACGGGGGCGCCTGGAGAGCCGGCGCTGGGACGGGCCGTCCGACTACAGGTCCAACGGCTGCATCAAGCTCGCCCCCGGCGACATCAAGAGGCTGTTCGCCGTCCTGGCCGACGGGCCGGCCCCCCGGCGGCTCCGGGTCGTGTGACCCGTCCTGTGACCGGTGGCGGTCCCACGGGGCGCCGGGCGAGGTCTACCTCCCCCGGCGCCCCGCCGACGTTCGGCACGGTCCACGGCGACAGCGACAGCAACAGCGACAGCAACAGCGACAGCGACAGCGACAGCGACAGCGACAGCGACAGCGACAGCGACAGCGACAGCGACAGCGACAGCGACAGCGACAGCGACAGCGACAGCGACAGCGACAGCGACGGTGGATACGCCATGCGTCATGACCCGCATGCGTTACGCGTCGAGCGTGGCCGCTGGTTCGGCGGGACGGCACAGTCCGTGGGCCGGGGACTGCGGCGCGGGAAGCTCCCACCTGACCTCGCCCTCGTACCGGTGCTCGGTGGGAGCGAGTCCGGCTGCGGCGGCGACGGCGGCGGATGCCCGGTGGTCAGGATGGATGTGGGCACGGATCGTCTGCACGCCTTGCTCCTGCAGCCAGGCGACGAGTCCTCGCGCCGCCTCGGTGGCGATGCCCCGGTTCTGCCACGGAGTTCCGACCACCCAGGCCACCTCGGCCACACATCCGTGGGCGGCGGCGGTGACGGTGGCCTGGACCGTTCCGGTCAGGCGCTTCTCCTCGCGGAGCCTGATCACCCAGTTCCACCACGTCCGGGAGGGATCCGGTGAGCCGGCGACCAGGCGTTCGTACCGTGTGCGCAAGTCCTGCGGAGAGTGCGGGGCGCCGCCGATGAAGGCATGCAGTTCCGGATCGGACAGCACGTCGGCCATCTCGTCCGCGTGCTCGACGGCGAGCGGCAGGAGGCTGAGTCTGCCGGTCTCCACAGCCCCGATCTCCATACCGTGCACGCTGTCTCCCGTCCGAGCGTTCCATCCACCGGTGGCCGTCCGACCCTACGGTGCCGGGGCCGGTTACTGGCCGGTTCACAGCGCTTTGTAAGATCCATTCCGACCAACTCAAGCCCTATCTGGGGGATTACAACCTATGACCAAGCGCCTTTCCGCCCTGGCCGTCTCCGCGGTCATCGCCGGTGGGTTCCTCGTCACGTCGGTGCCCGCTCACGCGGCCACGCCGGCCGGCCACGGCGCGATCGTGTCCAAGGCCGCCATCACGTGCAACGAGCGCCAGATGCGCCAGCAGATCGCGCAGCTCAAGACCAAGGCCGCGCAGCTGAAGCGGCTGGGGGAGGACGCGGCGGCCAGGAAGGCCCTCGCGGACGCGGCCGCCATCCAGCGGCGGCTCGACCAGTGCATCAAGACCGAGGAGAACCAGAGCAAGCCGTTCCCCGGCTGAGTCTCCCTCTCCTGTGTGGCGCTGCCCGTCCCCGTTCCGGGGGCGGGTGGCGCCACACGCTTGTCCCACCCACGGCCGCCTTCAGTGGGCGCTGTCCTCCAGGTGCGGACAGGGTGCTTTCTGCCCTCCTTTGAAACCGTCCTCCTTCTGCTCCTGCTCCGGGGTCACCAGGTGTCCGCGTTTGTCTTCGAAGGCCCGCACCCAGGTCTCCCTGAGCTGCTCGGGCTTCACCGTGGCCGGCCAGCACGTGCGCCCGTTCACCTGGGCCCCGTCGAGCGCGTTCGGTGAGACGCCGCCGATGTCCGCGTGCGTCATGTTCGTGCTCTGCAGGAGGGCGCCATGGAGATCGGCCCCGTTGAGGCTCGCGTCTTCGAGATCGGCGCCAATCAGTTCGGCGCCCTCCAGATCGGCACCGTCGAACGTCGCGCCCTGCAGTACGGCGTCCCGGAATCTGGCACCTCTCAGGTCGAGTGTCCGGAAGTCCGCGTCGCGCAGGTTCTTGCCGCTGAAGTTGATGCCTTTGATGTCCCGGCCGCCGGGGGTGAACCCAGGGATGCTCTCGGCGGCCTCGACGTTCGCTCGCCATGTGGCGTACTTCTGGGACTGCTCGAAGGACGCCTGGAGGAACAGCACCGCCAAGCCGACGGCCAGGCCGGTGATGAGGCCTCCGCCCAAGGCGGAAAGCACTTCGATCCTCGGCTCCTGCTCCCTCTCGTGGACGGCCATCCGCCAGGCGATCACGGCGAAGAGGGCACCGAGAACGACCAGTGTGGAAACGAGGGCCCACTGCCATGGGCCTGCGACGGGCATGGCAAGTCTCCCCTGTATCCGGGAGGGTCTCGACCAGCGTCATGGTGGCGCGCGGGGGCGCTTGCGAACAACGGCTTCGGACAACTGCGTCGAATATGTCGAATATCGCGAAGAGTGACTGCGAAGAGTGCCTCCGAAGAGGATCTCCGTCGAGTAACTTCGTCCCATTTCTTGCTTCTATACGCTTCTATACGCCGGGCAGCCCTTGATCGCAAACGGGCTCCGCAGGCGCATCCTCAGAACGCCCCTGCCAAGGAGGCCGCACCGCCGCCGCGTGCCCGCTTGAGCCGCTCCCGGTACGCCGGTGCCTCATGGGCGACGGTCCAGTAGGCCTCCTCCAGCGCGGGGAACGCTTCGTCCAGTTCGGTCTCCGTGCGGGCCGCCAGCAGGAGGCGTACTCCTATGGGGTCGCCCTTCAGCGGGCGGATCGCCAGGTCGGGGCGCGGGTGGGCGGTGGGCTGGCTGACCGTGACGACCTCGCCGGTGGCGGCCAGGGAGTACGCGGTGAGGTAGTCGCCGTGCAGCATCTCGGGGTTGAGGCCCGCCGCGCGCAGGACCCGGGACAGGCCGTCCCACTCGCCGTCGACCGTGGAGTCCACCATCCAGCGGTCGCCGGCCAGATCGGCGAGGGCCACCTCCGGCTGGGACGCCGCGGGGTGGTCCGCGGCGAGCGTGACGAACTGGGGTTCGCGCTCGACCAGCACGCGCAGGCAGAGGCCCGGGGGGACGCGCAGCGGACTGCCCTCGACCTCGTGCACGAAGGCCATGTCGAGCCGGCCGGCGGCGACCATCCCGAGCAGGGCGTTGGCGGACACGTTCATCTGCAGGGTCGGTTCGAGGCCCTGGCCCCGGGCTCTGAGCAGGCGCAGCCAGCCCGGGATGGCGCGGCTCGCGGTGGCGCCGATGCGCAGCCGGAATCCGCCGGCGGCACGGGCGGCGGCCGCCCTGGTCTCGGTGACGATCGCCGCGAACTCCGCGACCAGTGGTCTGGCCCGGCTCAGCACGGCCAGCCCGAGGGGGGTGGGGCGGCAGCCGGTCCGGGTGCGGACGAAGAGCTGGGCACCGAGAGCGCGCTCGATGCGTCGTAGCTGCGTGCTCAACGAAGGCTGCGCCAGGCCGAGTTGCCGAGCGGCTCCGTGCAGGCTGCCGGTGTCGGCGATGGCGCAGAGAACGCGCAGATGCCTCACCTCCAGCTCCATGGGAGGAGCGTAGGGCGGCGCCGGGCACCACACCAGATGTTCAACTTCCAATGAAAGTGGACGAGTCGGCCACCGATAGCCCGGTGCTATCCCCGATTGCCATCATCCGTCGCCCCGTTGGTCTGCCCGAGACTCACTGGCAACCGATCGTTCAACCCCACAGGACGAGAAGGAGCCCCCCATGGCGTCGTTCCGCAGCAGCACCGGGCCGAAGAGATCCAGGAGCCTCGTGGCCCTGGCGCTCGGCCTCGGTCTGGCCTCCGCCGCGCTCGGCACCGCGAGCCCGGCGAACGCGAACAGCACCGCGGACACCCCCGCCCGTACCGCCGTCTCCGGATACACGGCCACGGCCGACAAGGCCGGCACCAAGGCGTTCTTCGACGCGGTGCTGAAGTCGGTCGCCAAGAGGCAGGCCGAGCAGCCGTCCCTGAAGGCGGTGACGGTCTACTACAACGCCTCCCAGGCGCCGAGCTTCCGCTCCCAGATATCGAGCGCCGCCTCCATCTGGAACAGCTCGGTGTCGAACGTCAAGCTCCAGGCCACTTCGGGCAGCGGCGACTTCGCCTACTACGAGGGCAGCGACCCGCGCGGGTCCTACGCCTCCACCGACGGCCACGGCAGCGGCTACATCTTCCTGGACTACACGCAGAACCAGCAGTACGACTCCATCCGGGTCGCCGCGCACGAGACCGGCCATGTGCTGGGCCTGCCCGACCACTACAGCGGCCCGTGCAGCGAGCTGATGTCGGGCGGCGGGCCGGGCCCGAGCTGCACCAACCGGTACCCGAACTCCACCGAGCGGGCCCGGGTCAACCAGCTGTGGGCCAACGGCCTCGCCAAGGCCCTCGCGCAGGTGGGCAAGGCGGGCTGACCCCGCGAGCGCCCCAAGCCGGCGGCTCCCCCACAGCCCGGGCGCTCATCACGGTACGGACCGCGGCACCGGCCCGCGGTCCGTACCCGTGTGCGTGTGGGTGTGCGTGTGACGACCGCCTCGGCCACGGTGGGGGCGAACGCGGCCGTCGACTCCTGGGGCCGGACTCAGGCGACGGCCGGCCGGCCGCTCTCCCCGGTCTCGTGGTGGATCGGCGTGCCCGAACCGGTCAGGGGGACGCCCGTGCCGCCCCGTCTGGCGGCGACGATCTCCGCGGTGATCGACAGGGCGGTCTCCTCCGGTGTGCGGGCGCCGAGGTCGAGGCCGATCGGTGAGCGCAGCCGGGCCAGTTCGCGTTCGGTCACGCCTTCCGACCGCAGGCGCCGGTTGCGGTCCTCATGGGTGCGGCGTGAGCCCATCGCGCCGACGAACGCGACCGGCATCCGGAGGGCCACCTTCAGCAGGGGTACGTCGAACTTGGCGTCGTGGGTGAGCACGCACAGGACCGTACGCGTGTCGGTCGCGGTGCGCCGCAGGTAGCGGTGCGGCCAGTCGACCACGACCTCGTCGGCGTCCGGGAAGCGGTCGCGGGTGGTGAAGACGGGGCGGGCGTCGCAGACGGTCACGTGATAGCCGAGGAACTTGCCGGCCCGGGCCAGCGCCGACGCGAAGTCGACCGCGCCGAAGACGATCATGCGCGGGGGCGGCACGTTCGACTCGACCAGCAGCGTCAGGCCGCCGGGGCAGTGCGAACCGTCCGCCGAGACGTCCACCGTGCCGGTGCGGCCCGCCTCCAGCAGGGCCCGGGCCTCCTGCGCCGCCGTCCGGTCCAGGTCCGGGTGGCCTCCGAGGCCGCCCTCGGACGTGCCGTCGGACCGGACCAGCAGGGCCCGCCCGAGGAGTTCGGCCGGGCCGCGGGCGACCCGGGCGAGGGCCGCCGGCCGGCCTTCGGCAGCGGCCGACAGCGCCGCTGCGACGGCCGTCCGGGCGGGCGACTCGCCGACCACCGGGGTGATCAGCATGTCGATGGTTCCGCCGCAGGTCAGGCCCACGGCGAAGGCGTCCTCGTCGCTGTAGCCGAACCGTTCGCGGATGCTCTCCCCGGTCCGGAGCGCCTCTTGGCACAGGTCGTACACGGCGCCCTCGACGCAGCCGCCGGAGACCGAGCCGATGGCGGTGCCCTCCCGGTCGACGGCGAGGGCGGCGCCGGGGCCGCGCGGTGCGCTACCGCCCACGGACACCACGGTGGCGACGGCGAACTCGCGTCCCTCCTCGATCCAGTGGTGCAGTTGTGCGGCCAGGTCAAACATCCGTCGCCCCCGTGGCGGCCGACAGGACGCGGTCCGGCCGGATGGGCAGGCTGCGGTGGCGCACACCGGTCGCGTGCCAGACCGCGTTGGCGACGGCGGCGGCGGCACCGACGATGCCGATCTCGCCGATGCCCTTGATCCCCACGGGGTCGTCGGGGTCGGTGTCGTCGATCCAGTCGGCCTCGATACGGGGGACGTCGGCGTGGGTGGCGACGTGGTAGCCGGCGAGGTCGGCGCCGACGTGGCCGCCGGAGGCGCGGTCCCGGGCCGCCTCCTCGTGCAGAGCCATGGAGATGCCCCAGATCATGCCGCCCAGGAACTGGTTGCGTGCGGTGAGCGGGTTGACGATCCGGCCGGCGGCGAAGATGCCGAGCATGCGTCGCACGCGTACCTCGCCGGTGGTGACGTCCACGGCGACCTCGGCGAACTGCGCCCCGAAGGAGTGCCGTTCGGCGGGGGTGAGGGCGCCGAGGGCCTCGGTGGTGTCGGAGTGCACGGTGAGTCCCTCCGCGGGGATGTCGGCGCCGAGGGCCAGCCGTTCGCGGAGTTCGCCGGCCGCCGTCTTGACGGCCCAGGACCAGGAGCGGGTGCCCATGGAGCCGCCGGCGATCATCGCCGGGCCGAAGTCGCTGTCGCCGATGCGCACCCGGATGCGCTCCGGGGCCGTCCGGAGGGCGTCCGCGGCGACCAGGGTGAGCGCGGTACGGGCCCCGGTGCCGATGTCCGCCGCGGAGATCCGCACCGTGAAGGTGCCGTCGGGATGCGCGGTCGCCGTCGCGGTCGACGGTGCCGCACCGGCCGGGAAGGAGGCGGCGGCCGTGCCGGTGCCGAGCAGCCAACGGCCCTCCCGGCGCAGTCCGGGCCGCCGGTCGCGCTCCGCCCAGCCGAACCTGCGGGCGCCCTCGCGGAAGCAGGCGGCCAGGTTGCGGCCCGCGAACGGCAGACCCGACACCGGGCCCGTCTCCGGTTCGTTCCGCAGGCGCAGCTCGATCGGGTCGATCCCGCACTTCTCGGCGAGTTCGTCGAGCGCCGCCTCCAGCGCGAACGACCCCGGTGCCTCGCCCGGGGCGCGCATGTAGGTCGGGGACGGCACGTCGAGCCGTACGACGCGGTTGGCGGTGTGGTGGGCGTCGGCGTCGTACATCACCCGGGCCACCCCGGCGCTCGGCTCGACGAACTCGTACACCGTGGAGGTGCGGCTGACGGCGCGGTGCTCCAGGGCGCGCAGGCGTCCGTCGGGGTCGGCGCCGAGCCGGATCCGCTGGGTGGTGGGGCTGCGGTACCCGGCCAGGGAGAACATCTGGCGCCGGGTCAGGACGACCCGAACGGGTCGCTGCAGCAGGGTCGCGGCCATCACCGCGGCCACCTGGTGGGCACGGACGCCCTTGCTGCCGAAGCCGCCGCCGACGTGTTCGGAGCGTACGCGCACGGAGGCCGGGTCGAGCGAGAAGAGGTTCGCGAGTTCGCCGGCGACCCAGGTGACGCCCTGGTTGGAGTCGATCACCTCCAGCCGTCCGTCGTCCCAGCGGGCGGTGGCCGCGTGGGGTTCCATCGGGTTGTGGTGCTCTTCGGGGGTGGTGTACTCGGCGTCCACGACGACGGCCGAGGCCGCCAGTTGGGCGTCGAGGTCCCCCTTCTCCGTCACCGCCGGCATATGGCCGTCCACCGGGTAGGCGTCGGGGTGGTCGCCCGTGAACTCGACGTCGTGGGGCTCCTGTTCGTAGCGCACGACGAGGGCCTCGGCGGCTTCCCTGGCCTGCTCGGAGGTCTCCGCGACGACCAGCGCCACCGGCCAGCCCTGGTGCGGCACCCGGTCGTGCTGGAAGACGGCGCAGGTCGGGTCGGGCGTGCCGAGCATGCCGTGGTAGTCGGTGACGAGGTGCGGGGCGTTGCGGTGGTCCAGGACGGCGAGGACTCCGGGCATGGCGAGCACGGGGTCGGTGTCGAGGGCGACGATGCGGCCGCGGGCGACGGTGGACAGCACCAGCCAGCCGTGGGCGAGGTCGGCGAAGGGCACCTCCGCCGCGTAGCGGGCGGCTCCGGTGACCTTGTCCCGGCCCTCGACCCGGGTGTGGCCGGTGCCGACGGACGGCGCCTGGACGGAGGTCGTCGCGGTCGTCCCGGTGGTGACGGTGGTCATCGAGCGGTCTCCTCGGCGAGTTCGGTCAGGACGGTCACCACGAGGTTGCGGATGAGGTCCACCTTGTAGCCGTTGTCCGGCAGCGGCCGAGCCGCCGCCAGCTCGGCGTCGGCCGCGGTGGCGTAGGTCTCGGCGCCGGCCGGCGCGCCGGTCAGGACCCGCTCGGCGGCAGCGGCCCGCCACGGGCGGGAGGCGACGGCCCCGAAGGCCAGGCGGGCCTCCCGGACGACGCCGTCACGGATGTCGAGCGCGGCGGCGAGGGAGCCGATGGCGAAGGCGTAGGAGGCCCGCTCGCGCACCTTGCGGTAGCGGGAGTGGGCGGCCACCGGTGCGGGCGGCAGCGTGACGCCGGTGATCAGCGCGCCCGGCGGCAGGGCGGTCTCGCGGTGCGGGGTGTCCCCGACGGGCAGGTAGAAGTCGGCGAGCGGCAACTCCCCGGCCCCGTCCGCGGTTTCGAAGTGGACCACGGCGTCGAAGGCGGCCAGGGCGACGCCCATGTCCGAGGGGTGTACGGCCACGCAGTGCTCGGAGGCGCCCAGGATCGCGTGGTTGCGGTGCTCGCCGGTGAGGGCGGGGCAACCGCTGCCGGGCACCCGCTTGTTGCAGGGGCGGCTGACGTCGGTGAAGTAGCCGCAGCGGGTGCGCTGGAGCAGGTTCCCGCCGACCGTGGCCATGTTGCGCAGCTGTCCCGACGCGCCGGCGAGCACCGCCTGGGCGAGCGCCGGGTAGCGGCGCCGCACCTCCGGGTGGGCGGCCAGGTCGCCGTTGGTGACGGTGGCGCCGATGCGCAGACCGCCCTCGGGCGTCGACTCGATCCGGTCGAGCGGGAGTTCACGGATGTCGACGAGCCGTACCGGCCGCTCGACACCGGTCTTCATGAGGTCGACGAGGTTGGTGCCGCCTCCGAGGAAGCGGGTGTCCGGGTCGGCGTCGAGCAGTGCGACGGCGCCGGCGACGTCGTACGCCCGCTGGTAGTCGAACTCCCTCATGCCACGGTCTCCTTCGCGTTCGTCCCGGACTCCACGCTTCCCTCGTCCGTCCGGGCCCGCGCCGCGCGGGCCACCGCCTCGACGATCGAGACGTACGCGCCGCAGCGGCACAGGTTGCCGCTCATCCGCTCCCTGATCTCGTCGGCACTCAGGGCCGGCGGCCCCGCTTCGGGGCGGACGTCCTCGGTGACGGCGCTCGGCCAGCCCGCCGCGTGTTCCTCGATCATCCCGATCGCCGAGCAGATCTGGCCCGGTGTGCAGTAGCCGCACTGGTAACCGTCCAGATCGAGGAAGGCCTGCTGCACGGGGTGCAGCCGCTCGCCGTCCGCCACGCCTTCGATGGTGGTGATCTCCCGGCCCTCGGCCGCCACGGCCAGCTGCAGGCAGGCGACGGACCGGCGGCCGTCCAGCAGGACCGTACAGGCCCCGCACTGTCCCTGGTCGCACCCCTTCTTGGTGCCGGTCAGGTCGAGCCGCTCGCGCAGGGCGTCGAGCAGGGTGGTGCGGTGATCGACGGGCAGTGTGTACTTCTCGCCGTTGATCTTCAAGGTGATGACACTGGACGTCGAAGAGGCCATGAGCAAGCTTCTTTCGCATTTCAGGACAGACGGAGGACCTGCAGCCGGGGTCTGGGCGGCGGGGAGGTGCGTCGTGCTGGGCGGCGAGGGGGAGTGCGTCGTACGGGCCTGTGCCGCGGGGCCGTAGCGAAGGTGCGGGGGTGCCGGGGCCGAACAGTGCAGCTGACGACTGCCGTAGGGGCTCGTCCGCCGCTATGGTGGACGCGACCGGACAGCTGTCCGCTACTTGGAAACTTAACGGACAGCTGTCCGCTTAGCAAGGGCGAGGTTTTGGCCACGCCTCGAGGAGGACGAGTGCCTCAGCAGAAGGACTCACCCCGGCGTTCGGACGCACAGCGCAACCGCGAGCGCATCCTGGAAGTGGCCCTCACCGAGCTGTCGCGCTGCGCGGACGCCCCGCTGAGCGCGATCGCCAAGAAGGCCGGGGTCGGACAGGGCACCTTCTACCGCAACTTCCCCAACCGCGAGTCCCTCGTTCTGGAGATCTACCGCCACGAAATGCAGCAGGTCGCCGACAGCGCGCAGCGCCTGCTCGACACCCGGGCCCCCGACGAGGCCCTGCGCGCCTGGATGGACCGGCTGTCGGAGTTCGCCATGACCAAGGCCGGGCTGGCCGACGCGATCCGGCAGGTCACCGGCGCGCCGGGCGGCCCCGCGAAGCCGTCCCCCACGCCGGTGGCCCGCGCGGCGGAGCTCCTGCTCCGCGCCAACGAGGAGGCCGGCACCGTACGGCCCGGCGTCACCGCGGACGACTTCCTCCTCGCCATAGCGGGCCTGTGGCAGCTCGACCCGCGCGACGACTGGCGGCCTCGCGCGACCCGGCTCCTCGACCTGGTCATGGACGGACTGCGCACGGGAGCGGCCGGACGGTGTGAGGGGGCGGCGGCCGAACGGCGCGCGGGTGCTGCCGGCGCCTGAAGCGCCGCGGCCAGGGGAACGGGTGCCGCCGGCGCCTGAAGCGCCGCGGCCAGGGGAACGGGGGTTCGCCCGCTACGGAGGCTCGGACCTCAGGAACGCCCACGCCCGCGGAGGGTTCGCGCCCTACGGAACCGGTATGCCGTACTCCCGCTCCCTTCGGCGCGGCGGCAGCCCGGGCAGCGTGGCCCGCACCCATGGCGCCTGCTGCGCCGGTCCGGTCCGGCGGTGCAGACCGGCGGCGGCGGCCACGTAGTCCCGCGCCGTCAGCAGGCCGGTCAGCCGGCCGCGGGGGTCGGTGACCGGCAGCGCGTCGATCCGTTCCTCCGTCATCACGGCCGCCGCGCGCGGCGCCGGATCCTCGGCATGGACCGTGACCGTGCGGCGCCCGCGGACAAGGTCGCGCACCCTGCGGCGGGACAGCGTCACGGCCGGGTCCGCGCACGCGACGGCGAGTTCGGCGCGGTCCAGCAGCCCGGCACAGCAGCCGTCCCGCCGGACCACCGGCAGATGGCTCTGCCCGCACCGCTCGACCACCTCCCAGGCCATCAGCACGGTCTCGTCCTCGCCGATCGCGTACGGCGCTCCGTCCATGAGGGCGCCCACGGAAAGCCTCTCGTCCACGGCTGCCTCCTCCCGGTCAGCACCGGCCGCGTTCGGCGGGAAGCCGCTCGGGAGCGGCCCCGGACGGCCGGCCGGCGGCATGGCCGCCCCTTCCGCCCGGCACCACCGCCAGGGCGCGGAACAGCGGGACGCCGCAGCAGTACCGGATCACCACGGTGACTCGCCTCCTGAGGGGTGCCGGGAGCGCGGGCCCGGCGCCCGCGTCTCCCCGACCACCCACTCCCCACCCTCCACCGGTCCCTCGAGCGCGTCATGGGCCGGTGAGGCCGAGGCGAGGGGCCGATGGGCCCCCGTGCGGGACGGGGCGCGCGGTGCGCCGCATGGGCCGAAGAGCCCCCGTCCCGGGCCCGGGCGACCGGTGGTGCGGGGACTCGCCGGCGCGCAGGCTGGGATCAGGATCCCAGGAAGGGAGCCGGTGTGATGACCTCCGCCAGCATGACCGCGGCGCTCGAGCCGGTCTACCGGGAACAACTGATGGGGCTCGCCCGTGAGGTCTCGTTCGAGGCCGGGACCCGCCTCTTCGAGGAGGGCCGGCGCGCCGACCGCTTCTGGATCGTGCGCACCGGCACCGTCGCCCTCGACCTGCACGTGCCCGGCCGGCGCCCGGCCGTGATCGAGTCGCTCGGCAACGGCGAACTCGTCGGCTGGTCCTGGCACTTCCCTCCGCACCTGTGGCACCTCGGCGCCGAAGCGGTGGGCCCCGTACGGGCCTGGGAGTTCGACGCCGAGTCGGTGCGGACGATGTGCGCCGCGGACCCCGAGCTGGGCCGGGCGGTGGCGGTGTGGGTGGGTCGCGTGATCGCCCAGCGGCTGCACGCCACCCGGATCCGGCTGCTCGACCTCTACGCCCCCTACGGCAGCGGGGGCCTGACATGACCGCCGCGTCCCGGGCCACGCCCGCCGGGTGACCGGCCGGCGTGACCGAAGATCCGCTCGACCAGCACGCCGCACACCCCCTCACGCTCCTCCCACCCCTCCAAAAATACCCCCCGGGGTAATCGTGCTACCGTCCAGATATACCCCCGGGGGTAATTTTCACTGGAAGGGAGCACCCCGTGTTCTTCATCGACACGATCGAGGTGGCCGGGCTCGGCAACCGTGGTTATCTGGCAGGCGGCGGGCGGACGGCCGTGGTGGTCGACCCGCCGCGGGACATCGACCGGGTGATCGCGGCGGCGGCACGCCGGGGGGTGCGGATAGCCCAGGTCGTCGAGACGCACGTCCACAACGACTACGTCACCGGCGGCCTGGAGCTGGCCCGCGTCACGGGCGCCGCCTACCTCGTCCCCGCCGGGGCCCGCGTCTCCTACGACCGCGTCCCCGTGCACGACGGCGACCGCCGCGAGGTCGACACCACCGCCGGCCTGACCCTGCGCGCACTGGCGACGCCCGGCCACACCCCGCACCACACCTCCTACGTGCTGGAGGAGCACGGCACGGCCGTCGCCGTGTTCACCGGCGGCTCGCTGCTGATCGGCACCGTCGGCCGCCCCGACCTGGTCGAGCCACGGCTGACCGAGGACCTCGCGCGGGCGCAGCACGCCTCCGCGCGGCGCTTGGCCGCCGAGCTGCCGGACGACACGGCGGTGCTCCCCACGCACGGCTTCGGCAGCTTCTGCTCCTCCGGCCAGGCCGAGGGCGGGTCCACCACGATCGGCAGGGAGAAGACCTCGAACGAGGCGCTCACCCGGGACGTCGACAGCTTCGTCGCCGGCCTGCTGGCCGGCCTGGACGATGTTCCCGCGTACTACGCCCACATGGGGCCGGCCAACGCCGCGGGGCCGGCGCCGGTCGACCTCACCCCGCCCGCCGTCGCGGACGCCGAGGAGATCGCCGCCCGGCTGGCCGCCGGGGAGTGGGTGGTCGACCTGCGCAACCGGGTCGCCTTCGCCGAGGGGCATGTGGCGGGTTCCCTGAACTTCGAAGCGGAGGGACAGCTCGCCACCTACCTCGCCTGGCTGATTCCGTGGGGCAGGCCGGTGACGCTGCTCGCCGAGTCCGCCGAACAGCTCGCCGCCGCGCAACGGGAGCTGGTCCGGGTCGGCATCGACCGTCCGGCCGCCGCGGCCACCGGGGACCCGGAGCACTGGGCACGCCGGGGGGAGGCCCTCGCCTCGTTCCCCCGCGCCACGTTCGCCGACCTCGCGGAGCATCCGGGGGACGGTGTGGTCGTCCTGGACGTCCGCCGGGACTCCGAGCGGGCGTCCGGCTTCCTGGACGGGTCGGTCCACATCCCCCTCCACACCCTGCACCGCCGCCTCCACGAGGTGCCCGCCGGGCAGGTCTGGGTGCACTGCGCCGGCGGTATGCGCGCCGCCGTCGCCTCCTCCGTGCTGGACGCGGCGGGCCGTGACGTCGTCGCCGTCGACGACCCCTTCGCCGCGGCCGAGAAGGCCGGGCTCACCGTCCGGACGCCCTGACGGCAGCCACCGCGGACCAGTCGCACCGGACGACCGAGAGGAAAAGAAGGAGAAGCACGATGGGCCTCTTCAGAGGCGACGCGGGCAGGTCGGGCCATCCAGGCAGGCCGGGCACCCCGGGGGACCCCGGCGATCCCCACGAGCCGGGCGGGCCACTCCGGCTGACCGTGCGGGAGGCCGCCGCCCGCACCGGGCACGACGGCCGGGTGGCGGCGGTCGCCGCAGCCGCCGGGCTGAGGGACGTACGGGAACCCGACGAGTGCCGGACCGGTCACGCCCCCGGCACCGTCCCGCCGCCGCTCGCGGCGCCGGCCGCCGGTGCCGGGCTGCCCGCCGCGGCGGACGTCCGGCCCATGGTCGTGATCTGCCGGTCGGGGCAGCGCTCGCGGCGGACCGTCGAGCTGCTCCGGGCCCAGGGGGCCGAGGCCGTCGACGTCAGGGGCGGCGTGCGGGAGTGGGCCGAGGCCGGCCTGCCGGTCGTGGACGGGCGGAGCGGGAACGGAACCGTCGCGTGAGCACTGTGATACTCGCCCTGGCCGCCGGCGCCGTCATCGGCCTGGCGCTCGGAGCGCTCGGAGGCGGCGGCAGCGTGCTGTCCGTCCCCGTCCTGATCTACCTGCTCGGCCTGACCCCTGTCGCGGCGACCACGACCAGCCTGGTCATCGTCACCCTCACCTGCGCCACCGCCCTGACCGCGCACGCCCGTGACGGCCATGTGCGCTGGCGTGAGGGGCTGCTGTTCGCGGCGGCCGGTATCGGTCCGGCGATGCTGGGCGGCGTGCTCGCCGGGCACCTTCCGGCCACCGTGCTGACCGTGGCCTTCGCCGTGGTGGCGGCCGCCGCCGCGGCCCGGATGCTCAGACCCCGCTCCTCCGCCCCGGACGGCACCGTCGCCGTGCGGCCGGGCCGGGCGGCGGCCGCCGGGGCCGGACTGGGCGGGCTGACCGGAGTCCTCGGCGTCGGCGGCGGCTTCCTCGCGGTTCCCGCGCTGGTCGGTGTCCTGGGGATGCGGATGCGCTCGGCGGTGGGCACCAGTCTGCTCGTCATCACGGTCAACTCGCTGGCCGCCCTGGCGATGCGCGCCGGTACGGCCGACGGTCTGGACTGGGTCGTCACGGGACCCTTCGCCGGGGCGGCGGTCCTCGGCGCGTGGGACGGCAAGCGCCTCTCGGCGAGGCTGTCCGGGGACACCCTGCAACGGGCCTTCGCCCTCGTCCTGCTGGCCGTGGCCGGCCTCATGCTGCTGGACGTGCTGGTGTGACGCCCACCCGAACGCGAGCCGACAAGCCGGAAACCCCCTGGCCGGAAGCCGACATACCGGCACCCCCCCGACCGGCACCCCCCCGACCGGCAACCCCCCGACCGGCAACCGCCCGACTGGAAGCCGGCAGACCGGAAGCCGGCGAGCCGGCGCGTCCGTCACGCGCCGGCGTGTCCCTCACGCCAGTGACAGGAACAGCCGCTCCAGCCGCGCGCGCATCGCCTCGGTGTCCTCGCCGTTCTTCCGGCCGGACTCGATGTCGGTCACGCACTGCTGCAGGCCGGTGGCGATGATCGCGAAACCGGCGCGGTCGAGCGCCCGCGAGGCGGCGGCCAGCTGCGTGATGACGTCCTCGCAGTCCCGTCCCTCCTCGATCATCCGGATCACTCCGGCGATCTGCCCCTGCGCACGCCGCAGCCGGTTCAGCACCGCCTTCAGGGACGCGCCCTCAAGCTCCAGTTCCACCATCACTCCTCGAAACCCATACCCCTAGGGGTACTGTACGTCCCGGTTCGGGACGGCGGCGACAGATCAAGGATCACCTCTGCCATGACCACTCCCCTCACCCTCGGCACCGACCAGGCCCACGCCCGGCTGCACGAGCTCACCGTCATCGACGTACGCACCCCCGGTGAGTACGCCTCCGGCCATCTGCCCGGAGCCCTCAACATCCCCCTGGACCGGATCCGGCGGGCCCTGCCGGAGATCCGGCACGCGGCCGTCCGCGGCGAGGTCCTGCTGGTGTGCGCCTCGGGCGCGCGCTCGGAGAACGCCGGCAGGGTCCTCGCCGAGCACGGCGTCCCGACCGCCACCCTGGCCGGCGGGACCCACGCGTGGGCCGCGGCCGGGCACGACCTGCGGCGGCCCGCCGTCCGCGACACACGGGCCGGCTGGAGCATGGAACGCCAGGTGCGCTTCACCGCGGGCACCGCGGTACTGCTGGGCCTGCTCCTCGGCCTGCTGGTGCACCCGGCCTTCCAGGTCCTCTCCGCCGGCGTCGCGGGCGGCCTCGTCCTCTCCGCGCTCACCGACACCTGTGGCATGGCCCTCCTGCTGGCCAGGCTGCCCCACAACCGCCCCCGCCCGGCCGACCTCGCCGCGACACTCGCCGCACTGCGCCGACACTGACGGGGGCGGTGCGCGTCGTCATGGCGGCCCGCGGGTCAGTCGTGTGCCACGACCGCTACGGGGGCGGCGACGTGGTGCAGGGCGGCATGGGTGACATGCCCGATACGAGGGCCGAGGGGCGCGGCACGGACACGCCGGCCCACGACGACCAGGGACGCGTCCCGGGCGTCGTCCACGAGGCGCTGTGCCGCGCTGCCGCAGCGGCTCGCCGCGATCACGTCGACGCCCGGGAACCTCTGCCGCCAGGGACGGAGCACCTTGCCGAGGAGGGCGGCCTGTTGGCGTGCGAGCGCGTCGTACAGGTCGGCGTCATCGCTGAAGCCGTGGAAGGAGGTCGGCGGCTCCCACCAGGCGTGGACGACGCGCAGCGGGGCTCTGCGGCGCGCGGCGGCGTCGAAGGCGAACTCCAGCAGCGCGTCGTCCGGGGCGTCGATGTCGAGGCCGAGGACGACGGGCCGGAAGGGCGCCGCGGCGGACGGCACGCCCGCCGGATCCTTCGCGTGCTCGTCGGCGGCCTGCTCCCCCGCCCGGACCAGCACCACCGGACGCTCGGCGCGGGCCACGACGGCGAGGCTCACCGAGCCGACCAGGAACCCGCCCAGCGCGCCGCGGCCCCGCGAGCCCAGGACCAGCAGCTCGGCGAGGTCCGCCGCCGCGCGCAGGGTGGCGGCCGGGGTCCCGGTGAGCCGCTCGCCGACCACCTCGATACCGGGGTGCCGGAGCCGGATTCCTTCCGCGGACTCGCTCACCATCCGCTCGGCCCACTGCCGGTATGCCCCGGGATCCCACAGCGGGGACCGGGCGATGCTCGTGGGCGCCGGTTCCTCGACGTGCACGATCCTCAGCGGGAGCCCCCGCAGCAGTGCCTCCCGCGCCGCCCACTCGGCCGCGGCCCGGCCCTCGGGCGAATCGTCGAGGCCGACGGTGACAGGTGCTGACATGGTCTCCGCCTCCGGGCTGGAAGCCTCTCCCCCCGGCCGGCGCCGCACGATGTCCGGCTCCCTCCAGCGTGTGCCGTGGGGGCGGAACACACCAGGGGCCGGTCGGCCCTGGCCGTCACCGCGCCGACGGCTCATGCTCGAATTCCGGGGGAATCGGCAGTCCGCCGTCGTCCGCGGAACGCGAGGTCGCCATGGCCGAGGAACGCACCTTCAACGAGCAGCACCCGATCCGCGTGTTCCTGCTGGACGACCACGAGGTCGTACGGCGCGGACTGGCCGACCTGCTCGACACCGAACCGGACATCCGTGTGGTCGGCGACGCGGACACCGCGGCTCACGCGCTCGCGCGGGGACCGGCCCTGCGCCCGGACGTCGCGGTGCTGGACATCCGTCTCCCCGACGGCGACGGCATCACGGTCTGCCGGGAACTGCGCGACCGGATGCCGGAGCTGGCGTGTCTGATGCTGACCTCGTTCGATGACGAGGAGGCCCTGCTCGACGCCATCATGGCCGGCGCCTCCGGCTATGTACTCAAGCAGATCAGGGGCTCGGACCTGGTGTCGGCGGTGCGTACCGTCGCCTCGGGACAGTCCATGCTGGATCCGGCGACGACCGCCCGGCTCATGCGGTCGCTGCGCGCCGAGCCGGCCGCGTCGGTGCCCTCCGTGCCGCCCGAGGTGGCCGCGCTGTCGCCCCGGGAGCGGGACATCCTGGCGCTGATCGGTGAGGGGCTGACCAACCGGGAGATCGGCAGGCGGCTGTACCTGTCGGAGAAGACGGTCAAGAACCACATCTCGCGGATGCTGGCCAAGCTGGGTGTCCAGCGCCGGGTCCAGGCGGCGGTCCTCGCGTCCCACCTGGACCGGCACGGTTCCGAGGGCGGCTGAACGGCGCGGGAGCGCGGCGGGACGTCGCCGGTTCAGGCTGCCCGGGCCCTGACCAGCGTGTTGTCGCTGGTGCGGCCCGCGAGGTGGTCCTGGACGTTGTCCACCGTGCTCTGCGCGATCTGGGCGACGGCGTCGCGGGTGAAGTACGCCTGGTGCGAGGTGACCAGTACGTTGCCGAAGGTCATCAGCCGCGCGAGGCGTTCGTCGGTCATCACCTCCAGCGACTTGTCGCGGAAGAACACGCCGGCCTCCTCCTCGTACACGTCGAGTCCGACGCCGGTCAGCCGTCCCGCGCGCAGGGTCTCCAGCAGGGCGCCGGTGTCCACGAGACCGCCCCGGCTGGAGTTGACCAGGATGGCGTCGTCCTTCATCCGCGCCAGCGCCCCGGCGTCCACGAGGTGGTGGGTGTCCGGCAGCAGCGGCACGTGCAGGCTGACCAGGTCGGCCTCGGCGAACAGCAGCTCGCGCGGTACGTACTCCATGCCGAGCGCGAGGCAGTCGGGATTGTCCACGAGGTCCCAGCCGAGCAGCCGCATCCCGAAGCCGTGGGCGATCCGGGTGAACGCGGCCCCGATCTTCCCGGTGCCCACCACGCCGGCCGTACGGCCCCGGAGGTCACGGCCCATCAGCCCGTCGAGCCGGAAGTCGAACTCCCGGGTGCGGTGCGCGGCCCGGACGATCCGGCGGTTGACCGCGAGCGCGAGGGCCCAGGCGAACTCGGCCACCGAGTACGGCGAGTAGAAGGACACCCGGGCCACCGACAGGCCCAGGTCCTCGGCGGCGCCGAGGTCGATGTTGTTGTAGCCGGTGGACCGCTGGGCGATCATCCGGGTGCCGCCCTCGGCCAGTGCGCGCAGGACCCCGGCGTCCAGGGTGTCGTTGACGCTGCTGAGCACGACCTCGTGGCCGCGTGCGGTGGGCGCGGTGTCCCGGTCCAGGAAGAGTGCCAGACAGCGCAGTTCGTGCCGGTCCGCGAACGCCTTGTCGAACGCCTCCCGCAGCAGCGGCTCCTCGTCCGACTGGACGCCGTACGCAAGGATCTCCACGTGGTCCTCTTCCGTCGCTTCGGGTGGTCTGATGACCACCGTAGGCCGTGGCCGGGCCCCGGACAGGGGCTCACAGGGCCGGGCAGGTACCCCATCGGCCCTGTCCCGGGGGCGTCCGCGCACGATGAGACGATCGCCACGACGGACGCCGACCGCGTGAGGTGAGAGGGGCCGGGCCGGCACCTACGTGCCGGACGTCGCGGCCTTCTGCGCGGTGTCCGGCGACCCCGGCTCGGCGGCCTGGGCCGACCTGGCCCGGCTGCTCGGTCCGGGTGAGTTCGCCGGCATGTTCGGCTGCCCGGTGATCCCGCCGTCGGACTGGGAGCCGGTCTTCGTCCTGGAGGGCCGGCAGATGATCTGGTCCGGTGACCGCCGACCGGACCACCCGGACGCCGTGAGCGGCACCGGCGTGGTGGAGCTGGGTGCGTCCGACGTGCCCGAGATGCTCGACCTGGTCGCACGGGCCCGGCCCGTTCCGGCCGCGTACCCACGAACTCGGCACCTACCTCGGCGTCCGCGACAACGGCAGGCTGGTGGCCATGGCGGGCGAACGGCTCCGGCCTCCGGGATGGACGGAGATCAGCTCGGTCTGCACCGCACCGGAGGCACGAGCCGGAAACCCGTGACCTTCCGCGGCTTCCGCACTCCGTGAGGGGCCGCGGCACTCCCTGGACGACGCTCGTCCGGCAGGGCCGGTGCACGCTGTGCCGCAAGGCCGTGCCGGGCGTCGGACAGTGCGCTCTCGCGGGCATTCCCGCGCCGGGGCCGCCGCACCGCCGTCGTGGTGTGCTCGAACAGCCCTATGCTTCTACTCGCTTGTAGAGAACGACTGGGGTGCTCCCGGTCGTCCTCACGGACCTGGAAGACATACGCACATGAAGGAGTGGACGCCTCGATGGTGTTCAAACGGCTGCTCGGCTCACTCGGCATCGGCGGCCCCTCGGTGGACACGGTCCTCGATCCCGGGCCCGCTCTGCCGGGCCGCGGCCTGACCGGGCAGGTCCATCTGCGGGGCGGGGACGCCGACTTCGACATCGAGCACATCACGCTGGAGCTGGTGGCGCGAGTCGAGGCCGAGCACGACGGCGGGGAGAGCGAGGGGGTCGTCGCCTTCGACCGGTTCACGGTCGGCGGCGGCTTCCGGCTCGTGGCGGGTGAGCAGCGCAGCGTCCCGTTCAGCGTGACGCTGCCCTGGGAGACCCCGGTCACCGAACTGTACGGACAGCCGCTGGGCATCGTGCTCGGCGTGCGCACCGAGCTGGGCGTGGCCGGCGCCAAGGACAAGGGCGACCTCGACCAGCTGACCGTCGGACCGCTGCCGGCCCAGGAGGCGATCCTCGAAGCGCTGGGCCGGCTGGGCTTCGGCTTCAAGTCCGCCGACCTCGAGTACGGCCGCATCGGGGGCACGGGCCAGCAGCTGCCCTTCTACCAGGAGATCGAGCTGACACCGGCCCCGCAGTACGCGCACCAGGTCAACGAGATCGAGCTGACCTTCCTCGCCTCCCCCGCCGGCCTGGAGGTCGTCCTGGAGGCCGACAAGCGCGGCGGCCTCTTCTCCTCCGGCCACGACGCGCTGACCCGGTTCACCGTCGGCCACCACGACACACGGGACTGGAACGCCGAAGTCGACGGCTGGATCCGACAGTTGGTCGAGCACCGGGCCGCGTACGGCTCGCACGCCGCGTACGGGCACGGCGATCCGTACGCCGGCGGCCACGGGTATCACGGGCACGAGCATCACGAGCACCACGAGCACCACCGTTCCGGGCCGGGCATCGGCACGGCGGTCGCCGCCGGTGCGGCAGGTCTGGCCGTCGGTGTCGTGGGCGGCATGGTCGCGGCCGAGGTCGTGGACGAGATCGGCGACTTCTTCGAGGACGACGAGGACGACGAGGGCTGAGACCGGCGAGCGGACGGCGCGTCAGGAGCCGACCGTCTGCAGGAAGTGGCCGGCGTCCTCGCTGTCGGCCGCCCCGGGTGGAGCCCCGAACCGTCCGTGAAGCGCAGGTGGAGGTGGCGTTGGCCCGGCTCCCGGTGGATCCGGGCCTCGCCGTGCGCGTACTCCGTGACGATGTCGAAGTCGTCGGCCCTGAGTCGGGGGTGAGCAGCGGCGGGCGCCTGGGGCTGGGCGACTGCCCGTACCAACGCGGCAGCACCGGGCCTGCGGTGGGCTCGCCGTCGACGTCCGCCGGTGCACGTCCACGGGACCTGGTCAGGGTGCCGAGCGCCGGCCCGCGGTGGCGGCGACGGCCGGGAGGACGGCGAGGGCGAGGACGCCGCCGGCGAGGGCGAGGACGGGGTAGCCGGCGGTGGAGACGACGATGCCGGAGGTGAGGCCTCCGGTGGCGCCGGCGATGGCGATGGAGACGTCCACCAGGCCCTGGGTCCTGGCGCGCGTGGCGAGCGGTACGGCGTCGGTGACCATGGCGGTTCCGGAGACGAGGCCCAGGTTCCAGCCGATGCCCAGCAGCACCAGGGCGACGGCGAGCAGGGCGACGGAGTCGCCGGGCACGGTCGCGGCGGTGACGCCGGCTGCGAGGAGTGTGACGCCGGAGGCGGCGGCGACCGCGGTGGGGCCGCGGCGGTCGACGAGCCGGCCGGTCACGGGTGACGGCAGGTACATCGCGCCGACGTGGAGCGCGATGACGAGGCCGGAGGCGGCGGTGCCGTGGCCGTGGTCGTGCAGGTGGACGGGGGTCATCGTCATGATCGCGACCATGACGAGCTGGGTCAGGATCATGGTCAGCGCGCCGGGCATCAGGCCGGGGCCGCGGCCGGGCGCCGGACCCGGTTCGCTGTCGCCCGCGGTCCGCGCCGCGGCGGCCGCCTGCTGCTGGAGGTGGAGGCTGCGGGCGAGCAGCAGCGGGTCGGGACGCAGACGGACCGCGAGGACGAGGGCGGCCGAGGCGTAGGCGGTGCCGGAGAGGAGGAAGGGCCCGGCCAGGGCCGGGATGCCCAGGGAGCCGGCGAGGTCGCCGGTGGGAGCGGCCAGGTTGGGACCGACGACGCCGCCGAGGGTCGTGGCGACCAGGACGGTGGAGACCGCCCGGGCGCGGTGGGCGGGAGCGGCGAGGTCGGCACCGGCATAGCGGGCCTGGAGGTTGGTGGCGGTGCCGGCGCCGTAGACGAAGAGGGCGGCGAACAGCAGGACGGGGCTGTCGGCGACGGCGGCGGCGATGACTCCCGCGCTGCCGACGGCGCCGGTGAGGTATCCGGCGGCCAGCCCGGGACGGCGGCCCCGGGCCTGGGACAAGCGGCCCACGGCCACGGCGGCGAGCGCGGAGCCGGCGGTGAACAGGGCGCTGGGCAGGCCGGCGAGGCCGGTGGAGCCGAGCATGTCCTGGGCCAGCAGCGCGCCGACGGTGACGCCCGCGGCGAGCCCGGCGCCGCTGAGGAGCTGGGAGGCGACCAGGACCGTCAGGATGCGGCGCTGCGCCTCGGGCCGGGCCGGTATGCCCGTGGGGGTGTCCGGGGCGGTGCTCGTCACGGACGGGGTCTTCCGGTGAGGCGGCGGGAACTTCACGGCGGTGCCTTACGTGATCGGCCGGGAGGCGGGGGCGGTGGCAGGGGCGGCGGGGACTCGGGAGATCCCGCTGTGCGTGCGTGACGTCAGGTGTGTCGGGCGGTGTCCGGTGGAGGGGGCGGGGGATCCGGACACGGGCAGGAGTGGCGGCCGTGCGCCGATGCGGCACCCGGGATCCCTCTCGCCTCGGTGGGCGGCAGGGGGACGCGTCATGCCGTGCCGAACCAGGCCTCCGCCAGCGACGGCAGCGTCGCGTCGGCCGGTACGTGGAGTTCCCGCATGTACCAGGGGAGGTTGCTGTACACGTGCAGCAGGGTGTACGCGAGCAGCTGGGACGGGTCGAAGGTGTGGCCGTACGCCTTGCTGAGGCGGGTCATGAGGCCGGGGTCGCCGCGGGTGACGAAGAGGCCGACACCCACGAAGTCGTAGGCGCGGTCGCCGATCATGGCCGGCTCGAAGTCGAAGAACCCGGTCAGGCTCCAGCCGTCGGGGTCGACCAGGAAGTGCTGCCGCATCACCTCGGTGTGCAGCAGGGAACGGTGGGGGTCGCGTGGCAGCGGGACGGAGGCGAGGAAGTCCGGGATCTGTTCCAGCCACGCGGCCGGCAGTCCGCGGTCCCACTGCTGTTCCACGGCACCGGAACGCCGGCGGTCCAGGAAGGCTCCCCAGTCCCCGGGGCCGACGGCGTCGGCGAGGGGGCCGGGGTCGAGGGAGTGCAGCACCGCCAGGGTTTCACCGATCTCGGTGACGAACCGCTCACGGTGGCAGTCCGGTGCGAGGTCCCAGGCGCGGGCGAGGTTCTCGCCGGGGAGCCGGGACATCAGGACGTACTGCCAGCCGTTCTCGTACGGGCCGAAGTCGCGCACCCGTGGTGTCGGTACGGGCAGCCGTCCGTGGAGGTGGGTGAGGACGGTGCCCTCGGTGACGCCGTCCTGGGCGGCGGTGCCGGGGAACAGCTTGAGGACGTGCTCGTCACCCACCGCGTAGACCGGCTGGGACCCGTCCGGGAAACGGGTCAGCGGTGCGCCGGCCAGGCCGAGGCGTGCGCAGAGGTCCTCCGCGCCGGGACGCATGACCGTCTCGTCGGGGACGACCGCGTCCCACTGTTCGTCTGTTTCCACCGGCGGCAGCATGTCCCGGAACGTAGGCCACCAGCCGCCCGCGGACAACGGGATTTCCCGGCCCGGACGTCGCCTACGGCTTCCCGGCCGGCCCGTCCTGGAGGGGGCCGCCGCGGGCCAGCCGCTCCTCCGTCTCGGCGGCCTGGCCGAGGCGTCGCTGCGCGAGGTAGAGGGAGCGCGCCTGTTCCCATGCCGTGCGGGCCTGGGCCCACCGGGCCAGACCGGCGCAGACGTCCCCGATCCTCAGCAGGGTGTCCGCTTCCTCGAAGGCGTCGCCGAGTTCCCGGCGCAGGGCGAGGGCCTGGCCGTAGTGCGTGAGGGCGAGGGCGTGGTCACCGGTGCGGTGGGCGAGGTAGCCGAGGCTGTCCTGGGTGAAGGCCTCTCCCTCGCGGAACCCGTGCCGGCGGCACAGGACGAGCGCTTCCTCGCAGTAGCGGCGGGACTGCCGGTGGTGGCCCAGCCGGGCGTGGTACCAGCCCACCGCGTTGAGCGCCTCGGCCTCCCTCGGCGGGCTGTCGAGCCTTCTGCGGATCCGCAGGTTCAGGAGGGCGTGGGCCAGTGCCTGCCGGTCGTCGCCGTGTTTCTCCCAGGCCAGGGCGAGGTTGAGATGTGTCTGGGCCCTGCCCGCCGGGTCGTCGGCTTCCTCGAAAAGGGCGAGAGCCACACGCAGGTGGTCCAGGGCCTCGGTGTGCCGGCCCTGAGCGACGTGGGCGCGTCCGAGGAGCCGGTGGGCCAGGGCACGCTGTGCGCGGTCCCCCATGTTCTCCCCGGCGGCGAGCGTGGCCCGCAGCATGGCGGCGCGCTCGTCCAGGTTCCCCTGCCGCCAGTGGAAGGTGTCCAGGGACCAGGCCAGTTGCCAGGCCTGCCGGTAGTGGCCGTGTGCCAGGGCGAAGCGGTGCGCGTCGAGCAGGCAGAGGTGTTCGTCCTTGAACCAGGACATGGCGGTGTCGATGTCCGGGAGCGGGTGGGTGCCCCGGTCGGCGTCCGGCGGATCCGTCCGGAACGGTGTGCGCAGCGGCGACAGCAGCCGGTCGCCGTCGTGTGCCGTGTCGGCGTAGAAGTCCACCAGTCCGCGCAGCGCGTTGGCGAGGGTGTCGCCGGGCTGGTCCTGTGCGGCGCGTTCCGCGGCGTAGAGCCGTACCAGGTCGTGCATGCGGTAGCGGCCGGGACGGGTCTCCTGGACCAGGTGGGCGCCCTCCAGCCGGCGCAGGTGCGACCGTACTTCGGGGGCGGACAGCGCGGTCAGCGCGGATGCCGCGGCCAGGCCGATGTCCGGGCCGGGTGCCTGGCCGAGCAGTCCGAAGACGCGCGCCGTCGCCGGGTCGAGGGCGTCGTAGGAGGAGGAGAGCACGGCCCGCAGGTCGGCGATGGGGTCGTCGGTGCCGAGGGCGTCCAGCCGGGCGGCGCGGTCGCGGAGTTCGTCGGCGAGCGCGGCCAGCGGGAAGGCGGGGTGCGTGCCCGCGCGGGCGGCCACCACGCTGAGGGCGAGGGGCAGGCCCGCGCAGTAGCGAAGGAGCGCGGCCACCGCCTCCGGCTCCCGGGCGAGGCGTTCTGCGCCGAGGCGCTGTACCAGTATGTCCCGGGCCTCCGCCGCGGAGACCACGTCCAGGGCGAGCGGGCGGGCCCCGTGGGCGGTGACCAGCCCGGCGAGCCGGCGGCGGCTGGTGATCAGGACCGTGCAGGAAGGGGATCCCGGTAACAGGGGGAGGACCTGGCCGGCGTCGCGGGCGTCGTCCAGGACGATCAGCATCCGCCGGCCGGCGACCAGGCTCCGGTAGACCGCCGTCCGGCCCGGCAGGTCGACCGGCATCTCCGTGGACCCGAGCCCGAGGGCGTGGAGGAAGCCCTGCACCACTTCCGTCGCGGAGGCGGCGTCTCCCGCCGGGGAGAAGCCGCGGAGGTCGGCGTAGAGCTGACCGTCGGGGAAGGCGGCGGCGTTGCGGTGGGCCCAGTGCAGGGCGAGCCAGGTCTTGCCGATGCCTCCGATCCCGCCGATCGTGGAGATCACCACGGTGCCGCCCGGGGCACCGCCCGCGTCGAGCGTCTTGTCGAGTTCCGCGATCTCGCCGGCCCGCCCGATGAACGGGCCGGGCGGCGGGGGCAGTTGACGTGGCACGAGGGCGGGCGGGCGTGGGGCGCTCGGGGCGGGGGCGGAACCGGGGCCGGGGTCGGCGGGTGTGGGGACGGGGCCGGGTTCGGGGACGGGTACGGCGGGTGTGGGGACGGGTACGGCGGGGTCGGCGGGTGTGGGGACGGGGGTGGGGGCGGGGGCTGTGGGGCGCAGGGTCAGCGCGGGGTCCGTGGTGAGGATCTGCTGGTGCAGTCGCTGCAGGTCCGGGCCGGGGTCGGTGCCGAGTTCCGCCGATAATCGGCGCTGTACGCGCCGGTAGTGGGCCAGGGCGTCCGACCGCCGGCCACCGCGGTAGAGCGCCAGCATGAGCTGTCCGGCCAGTCGCTCGTCCAGCGGGTGCCGCTCGGCGCGTGCGGGGAGGTCGACCAGCAGCTCGGTGTGCCGGCCGAGCCGCAACCGGACGTCGGTGAGGTCGAGTTCGGCCGCGAGCCTCTCCCGGTTCCATGAGGCGCGCAGTGCGTTGAACCAGGGGGCGTCCAGGTCGCCGAAGGCGTCGCCGCTCCACAGGGCGAGCGCCTGGGCGAACAGCGCCTCGGCCCGGTCGTCGGCGGCGGCGCTGCGGGCCCGGGCGACCAGGTCACGGAAGCGGTGCAGGTCCACGGCGGACGGATCGACCGTCAGGACGTAGGACCCCGTCCGACGGGTGATGTGCGCCTCGCTGCTCGCCGTGGCCAGGGCCTGGCGCAGGCGGGAGACATAGCTGTAGAGCGTGGCGTGGGCCCGCCGCGGAGGCCGGTCCGCCCAGACCCGGTCCACGAGTCTGGCGGTCGGGACGGGAGCGTTCGCGTCGACCAGCAGCGCCCCCAGCACCGACCGCTGGCGGACCGGGCCCAGATCGACCGGAACCCCGTGCACGCGTGCCTCGATCCCACCGAGCAGAACGAAGTCCACGGACATCCTCCCCCCTCGCGCCGCCGGCCCGTCCCGGGGTCGGCGGGGCTCACCTGCGCATTCAAGGACTCTCCAAGGTTTGCCCAAAGCGCACCCATCAGTATCCCGAATGCCGAACGGCCGGGAGCACGACCGAGTCAAGGAGTGCGACGAGTACGAGGGGGCGGAGGAGCTGGACAGCAGGCCGGAGCGGTTCGTCCGGGGCCGACGCGTCGGCCGCGGCCCCGTGACACACGTGCCGCACCGGTGCGGGCTGCGGCGCCCGGGACAGCCACGGGCGGGCGTACCCCGCCGGCTGCTCGGCCGGCTGGGTGTCCAGCTGACGCCTCGTCGCGGTCCTGCCGGCCGCCGGGGGGTCCGGGTCGGATTTCTACGGCCCGTACGAGTACGACGCTGGGAGGCGTGATGCCTGTCCTCTTCGGGTTGGTCGCACTGGTGGGGGTGGTCTGCGCTCTGGACCTGGCCCTCACGGTCGGTGTCATCGAACGGCTCGTGGAGCAGTCCGAGAAGTGCGCCCGTCTCGGCCGGGGTCCGGCGTCCTCCCTCGCCGAGGGCGACCGGGTGGACGCGTTCCGGACCGTCACCGCGGACGGCCGTCCGTTGCACCGGGACCAGTTGCCGGACGGCACGGCGGTCGCGTTCTTCACGCCGGGCTGCGGGACGTGCCGGGAGACGCTGCCGAGGTTCCTGGAGTACGCGCGGGCGCTTCCGGGCGGGCGCCGGCAGGTGCTGGCGGTCGTGGTCGGCGAGGAGGAGGCGGCGGCCGGGTACGTCGCGCAGCTCGCGCCCGTGGCCCAGGTGGTGGTCGAGGAGCGCGGCGGACCGGTGTCGCTGGCCTTCGCCGTCATCGGTTTTCCGGCCCTCCTCCAGGTCGCCCGCGACCGGTCCGGCACGCTCGTCACGACCACCGGCAGCCTGGACCTCGGCCCCGCCGGTGCGCCGGTCTCCCGTGCGGCATGAGCCCGCGGAACCCGCGGTCCCGGCCCGGCGCCGCCGCACCGGGCCGGGCCGCCGGGCCACTCCTTGAGGCTGCCGTCCGGTCACTCCTTGAGGCCGTAGAAGTGCACCGGCGAGTTCGGTTCGAAGCCGATGCGGGGGTACACGGGTGCCCCGGCCTCCGTCGCGTGCAGGGTGGCCCGGGTCAGGCCGGTCGCCCGGGCCCCCTCGTACAGGGCCTTGCGGGTCACCGCTTCTCCGTAGCCCCTGCGCTGCCACTCCGGGGCGGTGGCGACGAGCACGACGAACAGGCGGCCGTCCGCCTCCACCGTCGCCGCGCACGTCACCGGGTCGCCGTCCCGCAGCCCCAGGTAGGCGTGAACCTCGCTCGTCCACAGCGCGGACCCGAGGAGCCCGTCCCGGCCGTCCTCCAGCGGGAAGCCGTAGGCGCGGGAGTTCAGGTCCGCGTACGCCCGGAGCTGTTCGTCCGCGGTGACGCGTACGAAGGTCAGGTCCGGGTGGGACGGCTCGGGGAGGGGCAGCAGGTCGCCGGCCATGCCGGTGCCCGGGAACGCGTACTCCAGGCCCGCCCGCTCGGCCGCCGACCGCACCCCGGCGCGTGCCTCGTCACCGAGCAGATCCTCGAAGAGCCACAGGAACCCGGGGTGCCGCTTGGACCGCATGATCTCCGCCGCCTGGCCGAGCCGGTGCTCGACCAGTGCCGCGTCCGCGTCGACGTCGGTCAGCGTGACGCAGTTCCAGAACGCGAACCGGCAGTCGGCCCAGCGGACGGCGATCCCCGGAAGGTCCCGCACATCGGCACCGGGATCCCGGTCGAGCACCATGGCCCGCCAGGCCACGGCGAGCTGCTCCATCGATTCGATCGACTCCGTACGGCCCGGCATCCGGCCTCCCTGGTGGTGGGGTGGGGCAAGTCCTCCCAGTCATACGCCACTTCGCCGTGCCGGCGCTCGCCGACACGGACGAGTTCCGGGAGACGGGCGACCGCCGGCGAGAGGCCGAAGCGCTGGGCGACCTCGGCCTCGTCCAGGCCCCTTCGGGCGGCCGGGAGGAGGACGGCACAGCATTCACGGAGGCCGCCGCCCTGTTCCGGGAGACCGGTGGCCTGGACGACGAACGCCGGGCCCTGGAATACCGGGCCGCGGTGCGGAACCCGGCGGACGGACGGCGACGGGACACAGGCGCATCATGACGCTCCGGGCGATGCCCGGCACTCTTTCCTGGTCGCGGCGCGGCGCGGCGGCGACGGTGTGGCGTCGGAGTTCGGCCACCCGGTCAGAACCCTCAGGCCGCGTGCGTCGCGGTGGAGCGGCGCGGCGCACCGGTCCGCCGGGGTCCGTCGTGCGGGAACCGCTGCCGGACCTGCGTCTTCTTCCGGCGGCGCGGTCCACGGCCGGCGGCGGGCCACGGGCGGCCCGGGCCCCTCGACGGTGACCGGGTAGCCGCTTGCCGCGCCCGCGGGGCCGGGACGACCATGAGGGGCCCACCCGCTGTTCGCACAGGGAGTGGCCCGTGTCTCCGAGCGTGACAGCAGTGATCGAGGGCCGCGAAGAGCCGGCGCCGAGCGGATGCCGGTGCCCCGTGTCTCCCGGAAGGGCTGGTCGTGCCAGAGCCGCTTGACGCCGTGACCCCTGCCGCCGCCGGTACGCCCGTGTTCCCGGCCGAGTTGACCGCGCCGCCGACGGTCGGCGTGGAGGAGGAGTTCGTCCTGGCCGATCGGCACAGCAGGGCGGCTGTGCACAGAGCCCCGGCCGTGGTGGGTGCCGCGCGCGGTCGCCTCGGTGCGCCGCACGCCACGGCGGAGGTCTCGCAGGCCCAGGTGGAGACGGTCAGCGCGGTGTGCCGCACGGCCGAGGACCTGGCGGCGGAGATCGTCCGGCTGCGCGGCGGCGCGGCCGTGGCGGCGGCCGAGTACGACTGCCTCCTGGTGCCAAGCGGCACCGCGGTGCTCGGCAGGCCCGGCCCGCCGCCCATCGTGGACAAGGCCCGCTACCGCGCCTTCGCCCGCCGCTTCGGGCCGCTCGCCCACGACCAGGGGGTGAACGCCTGCCATGTGCACGTCGGGGTGGACGACCGGGAGGAGGCCGTGCGGGCGGTCAACCACCTCCGGGGCTGGATGCCCCTGCTGCTGGCCGTCACCTGCAACTCCCCGTTCAGCGACGGGACGGACACCGGATACGCCAGCTGGCGCTCCATGCTCTGGGGTCGGTGGCCCGTGGCGGGCCCGCCGCCCTTTCTGCACGGCGCGGCCCACCACGAACGGGTCGTCGGCCAACTCGTCGCCTCCGGCGCGGCGATGGACCCGGCGATGGTCTACTGGCACGTCCGGCCCTCACCGCACCTTCCCACCGTGGAGGTGCGCGTCGCCGACGTGCTGCCGGAGCCCGCGGCCACCACGGCCTACGCGCTGTTGGTCCGTGCTCTCGTCGGCTGTGCCGTGGACGCCGTACGCGCCGGTGAACCCGCGCCCGTCGTCCCCGACCTGCTGCTGAGGGCGGCGTGCTGGCAGGCCGCCCGGTACGGCACACAGGGCACGCTGCCCGCCACCCACACCCCCGACTGCGCCCCCACGGCCGTGGGCCGGCTGGTGGACGAACTGTGGAAACGCGTCGAGCCGCACCTGACCCGCTACGGCGACGACCGGTGGGTCGGCGACTGGCTGAGCGACGTGCAGCGCGAGGGCACCGGCTCGGCGCGCCAGCGACGGATCGCGGACCACCACGGGGGCCGCCTCCAGTCCGTCGTGGACGATCTCGCCGTCGCTCCCGGCTGACACACGCCCCGGTGGCAGGCCGGCGCCGTACCGCCGGCCAAGGCGTCCGGACTTGCCTTCGAGTGGACTCCAGCCGTCACACTGGCCGTCACGAGAAGAGGGGCACCGGTGCCCGGGACAGAACGGCGGCAGCAGATGGCGACGACGAGCGCGGCGGGGCACCCCCTGCCGTACGACACCTACCGCGAGGCGATCGAGCGGGAGACGCGGCGGTTCGCCGAGGTGGTGCGGGGCGCCGACCCCGCGCGTGCCGTGCCCGCCTGTCCGGACTGGGCGCTGGCCGACCTCACCCGGCACGTGGGGTCGTTGCAGCGCTGGTTCTGCGCGCTGCTGACCCGGCGCGTGCAGGAGCCGCCGCGCAGCCGGGAGGTGGAGCTGGGGATGCCCGAGGACGTGCGGGAGCTCGCCGACTGGGTGGCGGCGGGGGTACCGGAGGTGGCGGCCGTACTGCGGGACACGGATCCGGGTGCGGCGATGTGGGCGTGGGGCGAGGACCAGCACGCGCGGTTCTGGGCGCGCCGGATGCTCCACGAGACGCTGGTGCACCGGGTGGACGCGGAACGGGCCGTCGGCGGCGAACCGGACGTGGATCCCGTGCTCGCGGCGGACGGGGTGGACGAGTTCCTGGTCAACCTGCCGTACGCGGGGATCTTCGCACCCGGTGTGACGAAGCTGCGTGGCGACGGCGAGACCCTGGCGTTCCGGTGCACGGGCGGCGACGGCGCGTCCGGCGGGCAGTGGCGGGTGCGCCTGGACCCGGACGGGTTCCGGCTGCTGCCGCGCACCAGCGGCGACACGGCGTCCGAGCCGGACACGGTGGCGGTGCACGGGCCGGCGGAGGACCTTCTGCTGCTGCTCTACGGCCGGCGGTCGTACCAGGAGCCCGTCTTCGACGTGTCGGGGGACGTCACGGTCCTCGACCGCTGGTTCGCCCACACGGCCTTCTGAGCCACAGCCTTCCGCGCCACGGCCTTCCGAGCGGCGTCTTGCGCGCGCCACAGCCTTCCGAGCGGCGGCCTTCCGAGCGGCGGCCCGGTTCAGCCGGCCGGGGACGGCGGCGGTGCGGACGGCGCTTCGGCGCAGAGGGAGACGGCCAGCGCCGCGATGTCGTCCTGCAGCCGGTCTCCGCTGTGGGCCAGCAGGTCGTGGTGGAGCCGTTCCAGCAGCTCCCGGGGCGGAAGGGAGCACCAGGGACGGAGGCGCTGGAGCAGGGGGTAGAAGGAGCCGGCCGCGTCGCGGGTCTCCGTGATGCCGTCCGTGTACAGCAGGAGCTGGTCGCCGGCCCGGAGGGGGTAGGCGTCGACGTGGTACGGCTCCCCGACCAGCATGCCGAGGTTGAGCGGCGGGGCCGAGCGGCCGCTGTCCAGTTCCCGGACCTCACCGGCCCTGAGGAGGACCGGGGGCGGGTGGCCGCAGTTGACGACGCGGATCAGTGGTTCCGTCGGGGGGATCTCGGCGAAGACGGCGGTGACGAACCGTTCGCCGGCCTCGCTCCCGGCCAGCAGCATCGCCCTGCGGTTCATGCTCGTCTCCACGCGGTCGGCCAGCGCGGGCAGGGCCGGTTCGTCGAACGCGGCCTCGCGGAACGCGCCGAGCAGGGCCGCGGCCGTCTCCACCGCGAGCAGGCCCTTGCCCCGGACGTCCCCGATGAGCAGCCGGACCCCGTACCGGGTGGGAACGGCCTCGTAGAGGTCGCCGCCGATGCGGGCCTCCGCCGCGGCCGACAGGTACAGGCTCTCCAGCTGGAGCCTGCCGATCCGGTGCGGAACCGGTCTGAGCAGGACCCGTTGGGCGATGTCGGCCACGAACCGGACGTCGGCCAGGGTGCGCTCGCGGCGCGTGCGGTGCGCGGCCAGGATCGTGCCGAGGACGCCCACCAGGGCGGTGCAGACGTAGGCGGCGACGTAGTGACGGTCCCACAGGTAGCCGACCGAGCGGCCCGCACAGCACGGGGTGCCGGCCAGGACGCCCTCCAAGGCGATGGCGAAGACCGTGGCGGCGGCGACGACGACCGGGCCGTGGGCGAAGGCGGCCACGAGGGGAAGGGCGATCAGCACGAAGCTCACCGGCCACTGCACGGGGGTCGCGGGCTCCAGCAGCAGAAGGACCACCACGTACAGGAGCGGCAGCCACCGCAGCCACGCCGGGGCCGCCGGCAACCGCGTCCGTGCACCGGCACCGTCCTCCGGCTCCCGACCGGTATGTCCAGGCCTCGGCATACGTGGTCTGCGCACACGGACTCCTGTCAGAGGAACTCGACAAGACTCCCAGCCTGGTCCGCGGGGCAACGACGCGCCGGTATTGCTCCACTCAACGGCATGTTCCACCGGGCGGGCGCCGACGGCTCCGGATCACCCGCGTCCGCCCCGGCCTCCTGGACACGGGCGGCGCCGGTCCGCCGCGCCGGAGACCGGCACCGCGACGCCGGGCCCCGTGCAGGAAACCCGAACCGCATGCGCCAGGCCCCGTGCCGGAAACCCGAATCGCGCCGCCGGGCCCCGTGCCGAAGACCCGCACCGCGGTGCCGGCGCGGCCCGGACTCCGCCGACCGCCACCCGTCCGCCGCGGGCCTGCGCGGCCCCCGACTCCACCGGCCGCCACCCGTCCGCCACCCGTCCGCCGCGGGCCTGCGCCATCGGCGGGTCACCGGTCGCGGCGGGTCACCGGTCGCCGTCGGCGGAGCTCCAGTGCTAGAAAAGGGAGATGAGCGGACGTTCCCGCTGGCCACGGGCAAGCGCGGCGCCGCCGCCCGGCACACGTGGGTCATCCGATCCGTCCCGTGGACGAGGGCCCTGGCCGTCACGCGGACGCCGCCTCTCGTCGTCCCTGAGCGTCCGCACGCTCGCCGCGCAGGTCTTCCTGCTCCAGGCGCTGATCATGCTGGTGCTGGTCACGGTGGCCGCCGCCGCCCTGGTGGTCCAGGGACGGTACGACGCCCAGCACAACGCCGAGGACCGCTCCCTGGCCGTGGCGGAGTCCTTCGCGCACGCGCCCGGAACGGCCCTCGCGCTGCGCACCCCCGACCCCACGGCCCGGCTCCAGCCGGCGGCGGAGCAGGCGCGCAAGGGCTCCGGCGTCGACTTCGTCACCGTCCTGGACCGGCACGGGGTCCGGCTCACCGACCCCGACCCCGCTCTGATCGGCACCAAGACCCAGGGCGTCGGCCGGGCCATCGCCGGCGAGACGTTCACCGAGACGTTCCACGGCCGGCCCGCCGACGCCGTCCGCGCGGTCGTCCCGGTGACGGACGCCAGCAGGCGCGTCGTCGGCATGGTCACCGCCGGGATCGAGTACGCCAACGTCAGCCAGGTGCTGGACCAGCAGATGCCGAAGCTGCTCGGCGCGGCCGCGGGGGCGCTCCTCCTCGCGACCGGCGGCGCGGCCCTGGTCAGCCGCCGCCTGCTGCGCCAGACCCACGGGCTCGGCCCCGCCGAGATGACCCGGATGTACGAGCACCACGACGCCGTGCTCCACGCGGTGCGCGAGGGGGTGCTGATCCTCGACGGCGACGGGCGCGTCCTGCTCGCCAACGACGAGGCGCAGCGGCTGCTGGACCTGCCCCCGGAAGCCGACCGGCGGCTGGTGCGGGAGCTGGGCCTGGGCCCGCGTCTCACCCGGTTGCTGAAGTCGCAGGAGGCCGCGAGCGACGAGGTCATCCCGGCCGGGGACCGGCTGCTGGCGGTGAACATCCGGCCCACCGCCCCGTACGGCGGTGCCCAGGGGCTGGTCGCCACCTTCCGTGACACCACGGAGCTGAGGGCGCTGTCCGGGCAGGCGGAGGTCGCGCGGGGCCGGCTGTCGTTCCTCTACGAGGCGGGCGTGCGGATCGGCACCACCCTCGACGTCCGGCGCACGGCCGAGGAGCTGTCCGAGGTGGCGGTCCCCCGCCTGGCCGACGCCGTCACGGTGGAACTCCTCGACTCCGTGCTGCGCGGCCAGGAGCCCACGAGCGCGGTCCACGAGATGCGCCGCACCGCGCTGCGGGCCTCGCGGACGGGGCACCCCCTGCAGCCGGTGGGCGATGTGATCCGGTTCGTGATGGCCGACACGCCGATGGTGGCGGCGCTCCGGCAGGGCAGGGCCGTCCTGGTGTCCGACCTGCGCACCGCCCAGGACTGGCGGGCCCAGGACCCCGAGGGGGCGCAGCGGGCGCTGGACTACGGCATCAGCTCGCTCATCACGGTGCCGCTGCGGGCCCGCGGTGTCGTCCTGGGCATGGTCAACTTCTGGCGCGGCGCGGGCTCCGCCCGGTTCGAGGAGGAGGACGTGGCCGTGGCCGAGGAGCTGGTGGCCCGGGCCGCCGTGGCGATCGACAACGCGCGCCGGTACTCCCGCGAGCACGAGCTGGCGGTGACGCTGCAGCGCAATCTGCTGCCGCTGGGCCTGCCGGAGCAGGACGCGCTGGAGGTCGCCTCGCGCTACCTGCCGGCGCGGTCCGGTGTGGGCGGCGACTGGTTCGACGTCATCCCGCTGCCCGGTTTCCGGGTGGCGCTGGTCGTCGGTGACATCGTGGGCCACGGGCTGCAGGCCGCGGTGACCATGGGGCGGCTGCGCACGGCCGTACTGAACTTCTCCTCGCTGGACCTGGCCCCGGACGAACTGCTCGGCCACCTGGACGAGATGGTGACCCGGCTGGACAGCCAGGGCGCGACCGCCGCCGACGAGGACGACCGGGTACCGCTGACCGGGGCCACCTGTCTCTACGCCATCTACGACCCGGTCGGCGGACACTGCACGCTGTCCCGCGCCGGACACCTCGCGCCCGCCGTGGTGGATCCCCAGGGCAGGGTAACCTTCCCGGACCTTCCGCTGTCGCCGCCGCTGGGGGTGGGCGGGCACCCCTTCGAGGCCGGGGAACTGGACCTGCCCGAGGGCAGCCGTCTCGTCCTGTTCACCGACGGGCTGATCGAGAACCGGGGAGGGGACATCGACGAGGGCCTGGAGCTGCTCTCCTCGGCCATCGCCCGCCCGGACCGGTCACCGGAGGAAACCTGCCACGCCCTCGTGGAGACGATGCTGCCCGCGCACCCCAGGGACGACGTGGCGCTGCTGGTCGCCCGCACCCGACGGCTCGCCCCCCAGTGCGTGGCGACCTGGGACGTCCCCTTCGACGTCGAGGCCGTGCCCCGGGTGCGCAGGGAGGTCAGCCGGCGGCTCGCCGGCTGGGGACTGGAGGGGACGGCGTTCGCCACGGAACTGATCCTCAGCGAACTCCTCACCAACGCGCTCCGGTACGGCGCCCCGCCCGTGCGGGTGAGGCTGCTGCTGGGCCGGACCCTGGTCTGCGAGGTGTCGGACGGCAGCAACACCTCCCCCCGGCTGCGCCGCGCGGCCACCACCGACGAGGGCGGCCGCGGTCTGTTCCTGGTCTCCCAGTTCGCCGACCTCTGGGGCACCCGCTACGCGGCGCGCGGCAAGGTCATCTGGACCGAGCAGACCCTGGACAGCGCCACGGAACCGGACCCGTCGGCCCTGCTGGACGCCCTGGACCTCTGACACCGGCCGGTCCGGACATCCGACACCAGCCGGTCCGGACATCCGACACCAGCCGGTCCGGACATCCGACACCGGCCGGTCCGGACAGGTGCGCGCGGCTGTCCGGACCGCGCCCCCGCGCGGGACACGCTGTGGGCCCGCTGTCGCCGGAGCCGTAATATCGGTGATCTCGTGGGGGGAGGTGGTCATGGGCAAGCGGCGCCCTGGCACGCCGACGCTGGAGGAGGTGGCCGCTCACGCCGGAGTGGGCCGGGGCACGGTCTCCCGCGTCGTCAACAACGAGGCGGGCGTGAAGGAGTCGACGCGCCGGGCCGTGCAGCAGGCCATCGCGGAACTGGGCTACGTACCCAACCTCGCGGCCCGTTCGCTCGCCGGCCGTCGCGCCGACGCCGTCGCGCTCGTGATGACCGAGCCGGACTGGCGGAACTTCGCGGAGCCCTTCTTCTCCGAGATCGTCACCTCGATCGGCGACGCCCTGACGGACACCGGCATGCAGCTGCTGCTGACACTGGTCCGCTCGGACACCGAACGGCGGCGTTTCCTGGAGTTCGCCCGCGGCGGCCGGGTCGACGGGGTGCTGCTGATGTCCGTGCACGCCGCCGATCCGCTGCCCGACATGCTCGCCGAGGCCCGGCTGCCCACCGTCCTGCTGGGCCGCCGCTCGGCCGACGAGCACGTCAGCTACGTCGACGCGGACAACGTCGGCGGCGCCCGCAGCGCGGTCGCCCGGCTGCTGGAGTCGGGCCGGCGCACCATCGCGACGATCACCGGGCCGCTCGACATGTACGTCACCCAGTGCCGGCTGCGCGGCTACCGGGAGGCCCTGGCCCAGGCCGGTGTCGAGGCGCGGCCGTCCTGGGTCGCCGAGGGCGACTTCACCGAGGAGAGCGGCCGGCGCGCCATGGCCCGGCTGATCGAGCGGCACCCGGAGATCGACGGCGTCCTCGCCGCCTCGGACACCACGGCCGCCGGCGCCCTGGAGGCGCTGCGCGCCGCGGGCCGGCGGATCCCGCAGGACGTCGCCGTCATCGGCTTCGACGACTTCCCGCTGGCCGAGCGGACCGAGCCGCGGCTGACGACCGTACGGCAGCCGCTGGAGGAGATCGGACGGGCCATGGTGCGGCTGCTCCTGGAGGAGCTGGAGGAGTCGTCCGTGGCATGGCGGCACGCGATCCTCCGTACGGAGCTGGTGGTCCGCGACTCGGGCTGAGTTGTCTCGGGAGCGCTCCCAAAACGCCTCCGATCTGTCGCACACCCACACTGTGACCTGCGGCTTCGAAACTCTTTCGACACTCACCCCCGCGCCCAGTCTTGTCAGGGGCATGAACTCTCCCTACAGTCCGTGCCCAACGGAGGAAATGGGAGCGCTCCCACCCCACGCCCCTGGGAGCGCTCCCGGCATCCCCCCACCGTCATGGAGAGGACCCGCATGCGACCGTCCAAGCACCATGCCCGTGGCACGCGCGGCCTGTTGGGCGCGCTCCTCACCGCCCTCGCCGCGCTCGCGGCGCTGCTCACCGTCGCCCCGGCGGCGCACGCCGACACCACGATCTGCGAACAGTACGGCTCCACGACGATCCAGGACCGCTACGTCGTCCAGAACAACCGCTGGGGCACCGGCGACACCCAGTGCATCACCGTGACCGACTCCGGGTTCCGCCTGACCCAGGCCGACGGATCGGTCCCGACGAACGGCGCCCCGAAGTCGTACCCGTCCGTGTTCAACGGCTGCCACTACACCAACTGCTCGCCCGGGACCAGGCTCCCGGCGCGGCTCGGCACCATCTCCACCGCGCCCACCAGCATCTCCTACAGCTACGTGAGCAACGCGGTGTACGACGCCGCGTACGACATCTGGCTCGACCCCACGCCCCGCACCGACGGCGTGAACAGGACCGAGATCATGGTGTGGTTCAACAAGGTCGGCTCCATCCAGCCGGTGGGCTCGCAGGTGGGCACCGCCACCGTCGCCGGGCGCACCTGGCAGGTGTGGTCCGGGAACAACGGCTCCAACGACGTCCTGTCGTTCGTCGCGCCGTCGGCGATCACCAGCTGGAGCTTCGACGTCATGGACTTCGTCCGGCAGGCCGTCTCCCGGGGGCTCGCGCAGGACAGCTGGTACCTGACCAGTGTGCAGGCGGGCTTCGAGCCCTGGCAGAACGGCGCCGGCCTCGCCGTGAACTCCTTCTCGTCCACGGTCGAGACCGGCAGCGGCGGCTCCGGGACCCCGGCGGCCTGCAAGGTGGCGTACGCGACGAACGTCTGGCAGGGCGGATTCACCGCCGACGTCACCGTCACCAACACCGGCTCCTCCCCCGTCAGCGACTGGAAGCTGGCCTTCGCCCTGCCCACGGGGCAGCGGATCACCAGCGCCTGGGGGGCCGGGGTGACGCCGTCCGCGGGCGCGGTCACGGCGAGCGGTCTCTTCTACAACGCGCAGATCGCGCCCGGCGGCCAGGTGACCTTCGGGTTCCAGGGCAGCTACGCCGGGACCTTCGCCAAGCCCGCCGGGTTCAGCCTGAACGGGACCGCCTGCACCACCGGGTGACCCGCGCGTCCACCGCGGCCCGACAGCGTGGCGAAGCCCCACCGCACAGCCCACCCGCACAGCCCACCGGCACCGCCCGCCGCGCCCCAGCCCGCCTGCTCCGTGCGGGCGGCGCACCCCACCCGCCCCGGGACCCGCTCGTCCCGCACCCGCCGATCGGGCGGGTCCCGGTTCCACAGGCGGCCCCGCTCCCGGCCGCCTCCAGGACTCCAGGAAAGGCCCGCCCGCATGAGCCTCCTGTCCGCCCGCCGCCGTCCGCTGACGGCCCTGGCCGTGTGTGCGGCGGCCCTGGCCCTCGCCGCGCCGGCCTCGGCCGTACCGGAGCCCGTGGCCGCACCGGCCGCGGTCCTCCCCTACCAGGACGCGTCCTTACCCGTGCCGGACCGCGTCGCCGACCTGCTGTCGCGCATGACCCTGGACGACAAGCTCGGCCAGATGACGCAGATCGAGAAGGACGCCCTCGTCCCGCAGACCGACCTCGCCGCCTACCGCATCGGATCGGTGCTGTCCGGCGGCGACTCGACCGTCAGCCCCAACAACGCCCAGACCTGGGCCGACACCTACGACTCCCTGCAACGCACCGCGCTGACCACACCGCTCGGCATCCCGATGATCTACGGGATCGACGCGGTGCACGGCCACAACGCGGTCCGCGGGGCCACCCTGTTCCCGCACAACATCGGCCTCGGCGCCACCCGCGATCCCGCGCTCGTCCAGCGGATCGGACGGGCGGTGGCCGAGGAGGTGTCGGGCACCGGCATCGACTGGGACTTCGCGCCGTGCCTGTGCGTGGCCCGCGACGACCGCTGGGGCCGTACCTACGAGTCGTACGGCGAGACGCCCGAACTGCCCTCGGCCCTCACCACGTTCATCACCGGCCTGCAGGGCGACACCCTCGGTGCGGGCCCGGCGTCCGTCCTCGCCACCGCCAAGCACTACCTGGGCGATGGCGGCACCGCGGGCGGCGTGGACCAGGGCGACACCCGGCTGTCCGAGGCCGACCTGCGTGCCGTCCACCTGCCGCCGTTCCGGGAGGCGGTGCGCCACGGGGTGGGCGCGGTGATGCTGTCGTACAGCAGCTGGAACGGGGTCAGGTCGCACGCGAACAAGTACCTGGTGACCGACGTGCTGAAGGGCGAACTCGGGTTCAGCGGGTTCGTCGTGTCCGACTGGGCCGCGGTCGACCAGCTCGACGGCCAGAGCGGCTTCACCGGCGCCGAGATCGCCACGGCCGTCAACGCGGGCGTCGACATGGTCATGGTCCCGCACGACTACAGGAAGTTCCTCACCCTGCTGCGCGGCGAGGTCACCGCGGGCCGGATCCCGCAGTCCCGGATCGACGACGCCAACCGCCGCATCCTCACCAAGAAGTTCCAACTGGGCCTGTTCGAGAAGCCGTTCACCGACCGCTCGTACACCGCCACGGTCGGCTCGGCCGCGCACCGGGAGCTGGCCCGGCAGGCGGTGCGCGCCTCGCAGGTGCTGCTGAAGAACGAGGGCGGTGTGCTGCCCCTGCCGAAGTCGGCCAAGCTGTTCGTCGCCGGCAAGTCCGCCGACGACATCGGCAACCAGAGCGGGGGCTGGACCGTCGGCTGGCAGGGCCGCAGCGGCCCGGTCACCGACGGCACCACGGTCCTGCAGGGCATCCGGGCCGCCGTCACCGACCCGTCCCGGGTCACCTACGACCGGTACGGCAACGGCATCGACTCCAGCTACCGCGCCGCCGTCGCCGTGGTCGGCGAGACCCCGTACGCCGAGGGCAGGGGCGACCGGCCGGGCGGCCTCGGCCTGGACCAGGAGGACCTGGGGACCCTCGCCCGGCTGAAGGCGAGCGGGGTGCCGGTCGTCGTGGTCCTGGTCTCCGGCCGTCCGCTGGACATCGCCGACCGACTGCCCGACTGGCGGGCGCTGCTGGCCGCCTGGCTGCCCGGTACGGAGGGCGCCGGCGTGTCCGACGTCCTGTTCGGCGACCACGCCCCCACCGGGAAGCTGCCGGTGAGCTGGCCGAGGACGTCCGCGCAGGAGCCCGTCAACGAGGGAGACGGCAAGGACCCGCTCTTCCCCTACGGGTACGGGCTGACGTACTCCGGTGCCGGTCCCGCGCCCACCCCGGCGCCGGGGGCGTGCACCGCGCGGCTGCGCACCACGTCCTCCTGGCAGGGCGGTTACCAGGCGGAGGTCACCGTCGAGAACACCGGCTCGGCCGCGCTGACGGGCTGGGCGGTGGACTGGGACCTGGACGGCTCCCGTGTCACCAGCCTCTGGAACGGTGCGCTGAGCACCGCCGACGGCCGGGCCACCGTCCGCAACGCCGCCTTCAACGGCTCCCTGCCGCCCGGCGGCACCACCTCCTTCGGCTTCACCGCGGACGGCACCGCCGGCACCCCCGGCCTCCACTGCGCCGGCGGCTGAGCACCCGCCCGCCGGCAGCACCACCTCCTACCCCCGCGCCACGAGGAGGTCCGGGGAACCCCGACGTACACCGGCGCCCCGACGCTCCCCGCGCACTCCGGTACGGCACCCGTCCGGGGTGCACCGCCCGACCGATCCACACCGGAAGGAGCAGAACGTGGCTCGACGCAACAGACTGGTGTCGGCGGCAGCGGCTCTCTCGACGCTGCTGGCCGCACTCGCCCTGACCCTGCTGGGACAGACCAGCGCCCAGGCGCACGGGGTGGCGATGCTGCCCGGCTCGCGCACCTACCTGTGCTACCTGGACGCGCACACGACGACGGGCGGCCTCGACCCGACCAACCCGGCGTGCCGGGACGCGCTGGCGCAGAGCGGTGCGACGGCGCTGTACAACTGGTTCGCCGTGCTCGACTCGAAGGCCGGGGGCCGTGGCGCCGGTTACGTCCCGGACGGCACGCTGTGCAGTGCGGGCGACCGGTCCCCGTACGACTTCCGCGCCTACAACGCGGCCCGGTCGGACTGGCCGCGCACCCATCTGACCAGCGGGGCCACGATCCAGGCCCAGTACAGCAACTGGGCGGCGCACCCCGGCGACTTCCGGGTCTACGTCACCAAACAGGGCTGGTCACCCACCTCCGCGCTGCGCTGGGCCGACCTGGAACTGGTCCAGACGGTCACCAACCCGCCGCAGCAGGGGTCGCCGGGCACCGACGGCGGCCACTACTACTGGGACATGAAGCTCCCGTCCGGTCGGTCCGGTGACGCGCTGCTCTTCATCCAGTGGGTCCGCTCGGACAGCCAGGAGAACTTCTTCTCCTGCTCGGACATCGTCTTCGACGGCGGCCACGGGGAGGTCACGGGTATCCGCGGCTCGAACGGCACGCCCACGCCCACCCCGACACCGACACCGACACCGACGGATCCGCACACCGGTTCCTGCATGGCCGTCTACTCCGTGGTGAACTCCTGGAACGGTGGCTTCCAGGCCTCCGTCGAGGTCATGAACCACGGCACGGAGCCGCTCGACGGCTGGGCCGTGGCCTGGCGGCCGGGAGCGGGCACCAGGATCAGCAGTCTGTGGAACGGCACGCAGTCCACCGCCGCCGACGGCACGGTCACGGTCCGCAACGCGGACCACAACCGGGTCGTGCCCGCCGACGGCAGCGTCACCTTCGGCTTCACCGCCACCTCGACCGGCAACGACGTCCCCGCCGGTTCGATCGGCTGCGTCACGGCACAGGGCACCGCCTGACCCGTGCCGGGCTCACCGCCCCACCGGTCCGTTCCGGACGGGGCGGTGAGCGTCACACGGCCCCGGGTGTGCCCGGCGGCATGGGTTCGACGCCGACGACGTGCCGCACCCTCGTCGGCTCGACGTACGCGATGACCCGCCGTTCGCCCGGGATCCCCCACTCGAAGCGCTCGGTACCGGCGTAGGCGGCCGCCAGCCGGTCCATGTTCCGGTCCGCTTCCGGGCCCTCGACGAACCGGACCACCCGGCCGCGGATCTGGACGCGGTCGTACGGGTCGGAGCGGTCCGCGTGGGAGAGGCACACGCGCGGGTCCCGGCGGAGGTTGCGCTCCTTGACGCGCCCGACGGCGGTGTTGAAGAAGACCAGGTCGCCGTCGAGCCCGACCCACATCGGGCTGACGTGGGGCGCCCCGTCGGCGTCCACCGTGGCGACGTACCAGATCTCCGGCGCTTCGATCCGTTCGCGGATCTCCTTGGGGAGGACAGTCATGGGGCACTTCCTGCCCTGCCGTGACACCGGTCAAGCGCGGGGCGCGGTCAAGGCCCGTGTGCGCAGGGCCAGCAGGGCCTCGAAGCGGAACGCGGGGTCGCTCAGCCGGTCCCCGAACAGTTCCTCCAGCCGCCGCAGCCGCTTCCGTGCCGTCTGCGGGTGGATGCCCAGCGCCCGTGCCACCTCCGGCGCCGTCCGGCTCCACGACATCAGCAGGGCGTCGAGGGTCTCCGCAAGCCGTGCGGCCCGCCCCGGCGGAAGGTCGCGGAGCACGCCGAGGGTCCGGTCGCCGAGCAGCCGCCCGATGTGGATGCCGTGGCGCAGGTGTGCCTCGGCGAGCCCGTCGCCCGCCCGGACGAACGCACCGCCGGCCGTCCCGTCCCCGGCCGCGGTGACGGCGTGCCCGGCCAGCATCAGCCGGGCGCAGTGCAGGGACACCCACGCGTCCCGGGGCGGCACCGCCGGGCCGAGCGCGGCCGTCCGGCCCCGTACGGCCGTCCGCAGCCGCTCCACCGTGCCGTTGCTCTCCGGGGCGGGGACGATCAGTACCAGATCCGCGCCGTGCGTCAGCGCGAGGACGTCCGCGCCGCCCTCCTGTCCCGGCCCGGACAGCCGTCCGCCGCCGGCGCCCTGGCGCACCAGCAGGCAGGCGACCGCGTCCGGCAGGGGCCACTGCGCCTGACGGGCGAGGCTCTCCACCACGTCCCGCCGGGCCGCGCGCTGCTGGTCCAACAGGCAGGCGGCCAGCGTGCGCCGGCTGCGCTGGAGTCCGCCCTCCGCCAGGGCCTGGGCGGCGGCGTAGCCCTTCACCGACTCGTTCGACAGGACGTTGATATGGGTCAGCACCGCCTCGTGCAGCGGCATCACCACCTCCAGCGGCAGCGAGGCGGACCGCGCGGTCTCGGCGTAGAGCCGGGCGCCGACGCGCGCGCCGACCCGGAAGGCGGCCTGGAGGGCGTCGGTGGTGCGCCCGTTGAGGAACTCCAGCCGGCCCAGGGTGCGGAAGTGCCGTACGTGGTGCTCCTGCCGGCTGTGCGGTTCCTCGGTCAGCTCGACGAACTGTCCGATCGCCCGGCGGACGGAGCCGGCCAGGTCCCGTCCGAGCGCGGAGTCCAGCGGCCGGCGGTAGGCGGGCACCTCGTCCCGGATGACGCCGATCATGTCCGTGGCGATCGCGTCCATCCTCGGCCGCAGCACCACGGCGAGCGCCGGCGGGAGTTCGTGCCAGGGGCGGCGGGTGAACACCTCGTCCGGCACCTGCATCGACATCGCCTCCTCTCCCCGCCCGCCAGCGTGCCCGGCGGTGTCCCCGTGTTGCGCCGTCGTCACGCAGAAGTGTCATGCGGATGACATCTTTTCCGTGCTCCGCGCCGCATCGCTGGTGCCGGCCGCGGCCCGGAGTCCAGCGTGATCCCGATGCTACGCGCCGGTAATCCCGCGGCTCCGCCCTCTCGCGGGCCGTCCCGGCGCCCTGGGACAAGGAGATCCAGCATGATCGGCAACGGGACCACACCCCTGCGTCCGCGCGACGGCCGGCGCGCACGGCGCCGACGCGGGCTGACCGCGGGCGCCACGGGCCTCGCGGTGGCCCTCGGCCTGGGCCTGACCTCACTGGCCCGCGCTCACGCCGAGACCGCCGAGGGCCCGGCGGACACCGGGACGGCCGGCGCCGTCACCGAGCCGCAGGGCCCCGAACAGAGCGACTTCTCCTCCGCGTTCGGCTACTCCCTCACCCACCCCACGGCCACGCCCGCCGGCACGAACGACTGGTCCTGCCGTCCCGGCCAGGCCCACCCCGAGCCGGTCGTCCTGGTGCACGGCACCTTCGAGAACCGCTACGCCAACTGGGCCGCACTCGCACCCCGCCTCGAGCGCGCCGGGTACTGCGTCTACGCGCTCAACTACGGCGCCCCGGATCTCGCCCCGCTGAAGGGCACGGGCGACATCGTCGCCTCCGCCGGACAGCTCGCCTCGTTCGTGGACCGCGTGCGTACGGCGACCGGCGCGGCCAAGGTGGACCTGGTGGGCCACTCCCAGGGCGGGCTCATGCCGCGCTACTACCTCGACAGACTCGGGGGTGCGGCCAAGGTGGACAAGCTGGTCGCGCTGACCCCGCCCAACCACGGCACCACCTTCCAGGGGCTGGGCCTCATGGCCCGCGCGACGCCGGGGGCCGACGCGCTCCTCGGCGGCTCCTGCACCGCCTGTGAGCAGCAGGTCGTCGGCTCGGGCTTCCTCAAGGACCTCAACTCCGGTGGCGCCGTGGCCCCGGACGTCGACTACACCGTGATCGCCACGGTCCACGACCAGGTGGTCACGCCCTTCACCTCGTCCTACCTGGGACCGGCGGCGAACGTCGACAACCAGACGGTGCAGACGTACTGCCTCACCGACACCAGCGACCACACCGACATCAGCTACGACCCGGTCGCCACCCACCTGGTCCTCGACGCCCTGGACCCGGCCCGGAGCACCCGCCCCGGCTGCTGAGCCGCCTCGCCCCGGCGCGCGGGGGTCAGCCGGCCTCCCGCGCGATCTGCTCGAACTGGGCACCCATGGCCTCGGCCAGCGCCTGCGCGGCGGAGAGCGGACGCACCATCACCGTGAACTCGTCGATCCTGCCGTCCTCGTCGACATGCAGGAAGTCGGCGCCCTGGAGCTCCTTGCCGGCGACGGTGGCGGTGAAGACGAGGACGTGGTCGCGGCCGTCGGGGTTCGCGATCTCGCGGACGTAGGTGAAGTCCTCGAAGACCCGGGACACTCCGCGCACGATCGCCGCGGTGATCGCCTTGCCCTGGTACGGCTTGAAGGCGACGGGACTGGTGAAGACGACGTCGTCGGCCAGCAGGCCGGCGACGGCGTCCAGGTCACCGCTCTCGACGGCCGCGCGGAAGGGATGCATACGCCACTCCTGATACTCAAAAAATTGAATAGCCGGACCGGCAGGCTACGGCCGTGCTCCGGTGGTTGTCCATGAGCGGAGGCATACGGCATCACTCACATCACTGATTACTCACCCTGGTGCTAACTTGTGCCCCATGGCTTTGCGGAACGCGGTGATGGCCGCCCTCCTGGAGGGTGAGGCGTCCGGTTACGACCTGGCGAAGGGCTTCGACGCGACGGTCGCCAACTTCTGGATGACGACGCCCCAGCAGCTCTACCGGGAGCTGGAGCGCATGGAGGCCGAGGGGCTGGTCTCGGCGCGCGTCGTCCAGCAGGAGCGCCGCCCCAACAAGCGGCTGTTCTCACTGACCGAGGCCGGGCGTGAGGCCGTACGCGCCTACACGGCCGAGCCTCCGGGCCGGCCGCCGGTGATCCGGGACGAGCTGCTGGTCAAGGTGCAGTGCCTGGACGCCGGCGACATCGCGGCGGTACGGAAGGCCGTCGCCGAGCGCATGGAGTGGGCCACGGCCAAGCTGGCCCGCTACGAACGGCTCCGGCAGCGCCTGCTCGACGGGCGCTCGGAGGAGGCGTACTTCGCCGAGGCCGAGCGCATCGGCCCGTACCTCACCCTGCTGCGCGGGATGTCGTTCGAGCGGGAGAACCTCCACTGGGGCGACATGGCACTCCGCAGACTCGACCAGCGCATGACGGCCCTCCGCACCGACGACTGACCCGGTCCGGAGTCGGCGAACCCGGCAACAGCACCAAGGCGACGCCCTCGCTCTGCGGGGACATCCTCGGCGACACGCGCATCACCACGCTGCTCCAGGACCCGCAGTACCGCACCACGCCGGCCGAACGTCTACACGCCCTGAATGCCGGTGCGCGCCGCGCGCGTCCTGAGGAACCGCGAGAGGTGTTCCAGGCCGGCGCGGAAGTCGGCTTCGGGGCCGCCGAAGCCGAGCCGCACCGCCTGGGGGGCGTCGAAGGCGGAGCCGGGGACGAGGAGGGTCTTGTGTTCCGCGAGCAGATCCCGGCAGAACTCCTCCACCGCGGTGCCGTCCCGCGCGGTGGCCAGTTCGCGGATCCCCAGCAGGCAGCACACCCCGCCCTCCGGCGCGGTCCAGTCGACGAGCTCCCGGTGCCGGGCCGCCCACTCGGTGAGATGGACGAGGTTGCGCCGGGCTTCCGCGGCACGCCGTTCGATGAGCCGGTCCGCGTGGCGCATGGCGTGCTCGGCGACGAGCTCGACCAGGGGTGACAGGAACAGGGTGGTGCGGTCGCGCAACGGGAAGGTGGCCCGCAGCAGTTCGGGGGAGGTGATCGCCCAGCCGACGCGCAGGCCCGGCAGCCCGAAGGTCTTGGAGAAGGTGCCGTAGGTGACGGTCCGCTCGTAGCGGGTCGCGGGGTCGGGCAGCGGCTGCCACCGGTGGGCGATCTCCGCCGTCGCGCCGTCCCAGACGAGGACGGCCCCGACGGCCTCCACCCGGGCCAGGAGGGCGTCCAGTCCCCGCGGGCTCAGGGTCCTCCCGCTCGGGTTGTGCGGGAAGTTGACGATGACGGCCGCCGTGTCCGCGGTGACCAGGCCGGTCAGCGCGTCCGGGGCGATCTCGCCGTCCCGGACGCGGTCGGCCGGCAGGGGCACCACCCGGCATCCCGTCCGCCGCGGGAAGTAGCCCAGGGAGTGGTAGATGCTCTCCTGCACCACCACCCGGTCACCGGGGCGCAGCAGGGCGTCGAGGGTCAGGGCGATCGCCTCGCTGGAACCGTGCGTGACCAGGACGCGGTCGGCGTCACCGGCGCAGTACCGGTCCGCGATCGCCCGGCGGATGCCGGCCCCGCCCTCGGAGACGCTGTCGTCCATGACGACCTCGTCCAGGTCCTCGACGCGCAGGCCGCACAACTCCCTGGTCTCCGCGAAGGTGTAGGGGTGGACTCCGCTGGAGCTGATGTCGTACCGGCAGGCGGTCAGATGCCTGCGGTACCACTCTTCGAGGACCGGGGGGTCCTCCTGCCGGATGCGGGCAAGGGCCATGGCTGCGGGGGCTCTCTTCTCGTCAGGAGGAGGCTCGTCGGGAAGGGTCTCGTCCGGGGGGCTCGTCAGGCGGCTCGGGGGTGCTCGTGCCCGGTCACGCGGAGGCGGTCTTCCCGTCGCCGAGCCGGGTGCGCAGGTCGTCGGCCAGGTCGAGCCGTTCCCAGGCGAACTCGGGGCGGCCGAAGTGGCCGTAGGCGGCGGTCGGCTGGTAGGCGGCGGTGCGCAGCGAGAGGCGTTCGATCACGGCTTCCACCCGCAGGTCCACCAGGTCCGTCAGAGCGGCGGCGATCCGTCGGGGGGCGGCCGTGGCCGTGCCGAAGCACTCCACGTCGAGCCAGACCGGCAGCGGGCGGCCGATGGCGTAGCCCAGGCCGACGCGGCAGCGCCCGGCGAGTCCGGCGGCCACGACGTTGGCGGCCAGGTAGCGGGCGACGTACGCGCCGGACCGGTCGACCTTGGTGGCGTCCTTGCCGGAGCAGCAGCCGCCGCCGTGCCGGACGAGGCCGCCGTAGGCGTCGACCATGAGCTTGCGTCCGGTGAGGCCGGCGTCGGCGGAGGTGCCGCCCACGACGAAGGTGCCCGCGGGGTTGACGTGGATGTCGGCGGGTACGACGCCGCGGTCCTCCAGCGCCGGTGTCACGATCTTCGCCTCCACCAGGTCGGCCAGCTCGTCCAGCGAGAGGTCGGCCGGGTGCTGGGCGGAGACGACGACGATCGCCCGGTCGGCGCCGTCCTCGCGGGCCAGGTCGACCTGGACCTTGCCGTCCGGTCCGAGCGCCGGCAGGCCGTCGGCGCTGGTGGCGCCGACCCGGCGGGCGATGTCGTGGGCGAGTACGCAGCTCAGCGGGAGCCGTTCCGGGGTCTCGTCGCAGGCGAACCCGTAGACGATGCCGGAGTCGCCGGCGCCGCCGCGGTCGACTCCGTCGGCGATCTCGCGGGACTGGCGGTCGAGGAGGACCTGTACGGTCGAGGTGTCGGCGCTCAGGCCGTGCCGCTCGACGTCGTGGTAGCCGATCTCGCGCAGCACGGAGCGGACCGTCGCGTCGACGTCCACCTCGGCGTTGGCGGTGATCTGGCCGGTGGCGATCACGTTGTCCCGGGTGACCAGGGTCTCGCAGTTGACCCGGGCGTAGGGGTCGATCGCCAGGAAGGCGTCGAGCACGGCGTCCGAGATCCGGTCCGCGACCTTGTCGGGGTGTCCGGCACACACCGATTCGGCGATCTGCGATCCGGACCGGAAGCTCAGCGGTACGGCCATGAGGGCTCCTTGTCTCGATGCAGCGGGAGGCGCAGTGCGAGGAGGGGGGCGTGCACGGGCGGGGTCCGCGGCGCGGCGGACGCCTCACGCCGTCCTGGACAGTTCGGCGAGGACCGCTTCGCGCTGCGCCGTTGGACCGATGCTCATCCGGAGGCAGTCGGTCAGGCCGGGTGCGGCCAGGTGCCGTACGAACACCCCTGACTGCGCGAGCCGTTTGGTGACGGCCCCGGCGGTCTCGGGGTCGGCGCACCGGAAGGTCACGAAGTTCGTCGTCCCCTCCAGCACGGTGAAGCCCAGCTCGGTCAGCCGCCGGCCGTAGTGCGCCCGGCCCTCGGCGGTGCGCCGGACGGTGTCGGTGAGGTGTCCGGCGGCGTCGAGCGCGGCGAGCGCGGCCGTCTCGGCGATCCGGCCGACGACGTAGTGTTCGCCGCCCCGGCGCAGTGCGGCCAGGAGCCCCGGCTCGCCGACGGCGTAGCCGATCCGCAGACCGGCCAGGGCGTGGGCCTTGGAGAAGGTGCGCAGCCAGAGCATGCGCCGGCCGGTGACCTCGTCGGCGCGCAACCGGTCGGCGGGCGGCTGGTACTCGGTGTAGGCGCCGTCGACCACGAGCAGGGTGCGTTCGGGCAGCCGGTCCGCGAGCCGCAGCAGGGCCGGGCCGCCGAGGGAGCGGCCCGTGGGGTTGTCGGGGTCGGCGAGGTAGACGACGTCCGCGTCGGCGTCGGTGGCCCGCTGTACGAGTGCCTCGGTGTCGACGGCCGTGTTCCGGTACGGCACGAGGTGGACGGCGGCTCCGCGGGCGCGGGCGAAGTAGGCGAAGGTCGGGTAGGTGGCGTCGCTGGTCACGGCGGTGCGGCCGGGGCCGAGGAAGGCGCGGGCGAGCACGCCGAGCAGTCCGTCGATGCCGGAGCCGATGTGCACGCCGTCCTTGGGGACGCCGAGGGTGTGCCCGAGCCGCCGGCGCAGCTCGTGGTGGTCGCAGTCGGGGTAGCGGTGACACTCCCGGGCCGCGGCGCCGATGGCGCGCACGACCTCGGGGGCCGGTCCGAACTCGTTCTCGTTGGTGCTCAGCCGCTCCCGCGCCCGCAGGCCGGTGGCGCGTTCGGTCATCTCCAGGGAGGGGAACGGGTTGTCCTCCTCGCCGGTCACCGGCTGCCCTCCGGGGGCAGGCCGGTGTCCCGGTCCGGTACGTCGGCGAGGCCGAGGCGTTCGCCGAGGTACTCGTTGTACCGCCGCATGGCGAGCATCCGCAGCACGCCTCCGGTGATGAGTTCCATGCTGGCGTCCGGCTCCGCCTCGACGATGGGCAGCACGACTCCGTCGAGCCACTCGGGGCCGTGTTCGGCGTCGCCCTCCATGTGGTTGAAGAAGAACTCGAAGTCGTGCTGGGCGGTGAAGCCGTGGCGTTCCAGGCCCTTGACCACCGCCGCGTCGCGGTCCACGTCGAACAGCTCGGGCATGGCCAGGCTGCCCAGCGCCTTGAAGTAGTGGCGCCGGTTGCAGGCCAGCAGGAAGTAGAGGTTGTGTCCGGCGTACGGCCGCCAGTCCTCCCAGGGCGGGACGGTGGGCAGTTCGAGACCGAGGCGGCGCAGGCTGCGGGTGAACTGCAGGGTGTGCGCGGCGTCGGCCCGGCCTTCCCCGCACTCGTCCCACATGTGTTTGCTGATCTCGTGCTTGACGCCCTCCATGAAGTGCGGCTGGGCCAGCACGAGTGCGTCGTAGAAGCGGTAGTTGAGGTAGCCGTCCGCCTGGATGAAGGCGGCGAGCTGCTCGATCGTGGCCTTCTCGGCCAGGTGGGTCTCCACCGCGCGGTCGAGGTCGTTGCGTTCCTTCGCCGCCGTGAGGAACCACTCGCGGACGAACCCGGGGCGCCGGGCGTCGGCCTCGGACGGCAGCCGGTCGGCGATCTCCTTGACGTCCGCGGCGAGGACGCTCTCCTCGTACTGGGCGCGGAACGCGTTGAACCAGGCGGTGCGTTCATGGCGGGCGGCCGGGCTCAGCGGGTGTCCCAGCAGCGTCTCGTAGACGGTGTAGGCGCTGCGGTGGACGTCGAGCAGGGCGTCGTCGTCCCCGTGGGACAGTCCCTCCTCGAGCCTCCGGTCGAGTGCGGTCAGCAGTTCGTCGTGGAGCGGGAGGTGCTCCACCGTCGTCTCGGGGCCGAGGAGGCACTGGTTCAGCCTGCGTTCCACCGATTCCGGCGGGGTCTCGTGCGGACCGCGCAGCACTCCGCCCCGAGCCGGCATCCGCTCCAGGCTCAGATCCCTGCTCACTCGCCTGTCCTCCGTCGCTGTCGTTCCGTGTGATGACGCGATGTGCCAGAGAGCCGGGGCCGGCTTCTCACACGATCTCCGGGTCGGGGTATTCGATGGGTTCCTGCTGCCAGTTGACGGCGCGCAGGACGCGGACGCCGTTGGCGTCGAGGGTGTGGCGCGGATACGCGTCCGGCGAGTCGATCAGCGGGACGGTGTACTTGCCCGTGGCGTGCGGCAGGACGTACTCGGGGACGGCGGGGTTGGAGATGTGCCGCTTGAGTGCGCGTACGATCTCCACCCCGCGGCGCACGGGCACGCGGAAGGCGCCGGCCTCGGGGCTGTGCGGCATGAAGTGGTACAGGTAGCCGGCGTGGACGCCGCGCCGGTACAGGCCCATGCACAGGTCCCGCATCGTCGCGGTGTCGTCGTTGACGCCGCCGAGCAGCGGCACGTTGGCGAAGAGGATGGGCACCGCGCTCTGCAGCCGGCGTATCGCCGTGTCGAAGTCCGCGCTGAGTTCGCGGGGATGGGTGATGTGCAGGCCCACCGCGGTGACCCCGTGCCGGGCCAGGACGGAGACGAGGCCGGGGTCGACGCGGTAGGGGTTGAACGTCAGCGACCGGGTGTGGATGCGCACGATCAGGTCGGGGCGGGCCGCGCGGGCCTCCGTCAGCACCTGGTCGATCTGGTCGTTGCTGTGCATGAGCGGTTCGCCGCCGCTGAGGATCATCTCCTCCACCTGCGGGTTGGCGCGCAGGAAGTCGAGCGTGGCCTGCCAGTGGCCGCGGTCGAAGGAGACCTTGGTGGAGTCCCGGTCCAGGGTGCGCAGCGCCTCGTAACAGAACTGACAGTAGGCGTGACAGACGTTGGCGTAGCGGACGATCACCCGGTTGTCGTACTTGTGCTGGGCGATCGGGGTGACCATCTCGCTGGGCAGCTCCCAGTTCTCGGTCTTCCCGTCGTACGTGTAGGGGTCGTCCCCGTCGCCCGTCCCGTCGGTGTCGAGCGGGACGACCTGCTTCCACAGCGGGTCGTCGGTCAGCGGGTTGCCCGTGGCGGGGTCCGTCCGGACGAGGCTGAGGAAGTAGGGCGTCGCCTGGAACCGCTTGGTCTGGTTGTGCCGGTCGATCCTCTCCAGCAGCCGCTGGTCGCAGTTGGGGAAGTGGCCTTTCAACTGGGCGGCGGTGCGCACGGCGTTGCGCTGCTGCCACTTCCAGTCCGTCCACGCTTGCCTCTCGGCGTCGGGGGACAGGGTTTCCACAGCCATTCCGGTCCTTCGGGGTCAGAGGCGGTGAGGTCAGGGGGCCGGCGCCGGCGGTTCAGGCCACGCGTACGGCCGAGGTGACCGGGGCCGCGGCGATCAGCTGCCGGACCGCCTCGGCGGCCCGGGTGCGCAGTTCGGTCAGCGATTCCACGGAGTAGAAGGCGGCGTGCGGGGTGAGCAGCACCCGGGGGTGGTCGCGCAGCCAGCGCGGCAGCTCGGGCTCGCCCTCGACGACGTCGAGGGCGACGCGTCCGGGGCGGCCGGCGGCCAGCGCCTTGGGCAGCGCGGACACGTCGACGACGGCACCGCGTGCCGTGTTGATCAGCAGGGAGCCGGGCTTCATCCGGTCCAGTTCGGCCGCGCCCAGCAGGTGGTGGGTGGCGGAGTCGAGCGGGACGTGCACGCTCACCACGTCGGCGTCCGCCAGCAGTTCCTCCAGGGAGTGCCTGCGTTCGATGCCGAGGGACTTCTCGACGCCGGGGTGGTTGCAGGGGTCGTAGAAGCAGACGCGTACGCCGAAGGCGCGTGCCCGCTGGGCGACGGCCGTGCCGATGCGGCCCAGCCCGACGATCCCCCAGGTCATGCCGCGTACGCGCGGGGCGTCGCTGATGGCACGCCAGTCCCAGCCTCCGTCGCGCACGTGCTCGCGGAGGTCGGCGAGTCTGCGGACCTGGGCGAGGAAGAGGGCGAGGGTGTGGTCGGCGACCTCCTCGGTGCCGTAGTGCGGGATGTGGAACACGCTGGTGCCGGCGGCGCGTGCGGCCTCGACGGCGACGTGGTCGTATCCGGTGCTGGCGCAGACGACGGCGCGGCACCGGGTGTTGTGGGTGAAGTAGGCGGCGTCGAGCGGGACGCGGTGCCAGAGGATCATGTAGTCGCACTCGGCCCGCAGCAGCCGGTCGCGCTCGTCGTCCGGCACGATGACCAGGCGTGCGGTGCCGTGCGGGCCGAGGACGCGTCCTTCGATGTCAGGGCTGTCGACGTAGCCGCCGCCCGGAGCGTCCACCACCCATACGACGGGGGTCGTGTCGTGGCCGTCTCCGGAGTCCTTCGGCACGTCAGGCGCCAGCTGAACCATCGCTCCCCTTTGAATAGGTGCGGATGACCTGGTTCGGATCCTTTATTCCAGCGGAAGAACCGGCAGAAGAAATAGAGAGGCTGCCTGGAAAAGGCGGTGAAATACGCCCGGTAACCACTCTGTTGTATCAGCTTGATAACTGCCGCACAAGGATGCGGTTCCATGCGTTCCAGCCGGTTTCACGTGCGTCGGCGCGGCAACCGCGGGGCGGAGGTGACTCAATCCTGACCGCACCTCGCCCGGGCAGCCAGGGTGAGAATCGGACATGCGGACGGCAGGATGCGGGAGAGCGCGAGATGCCCTTTTTGTCCCTTGTACGACATGTTGTTCTGACCTTTTCCGGCCATACTTGACCGGATAGAGCGGTTACCAGTCGGTTGATGTTCGTTCACGGTGGCCGGATACCGAACCTTTTTAAATTCTTTTCAGTACGCGGACGGCATCGCGATTCGGCAGGGCCGGTTCGTTGCGCGGTTTCACCGCACTACCGAATCCGGTCGTCAACTCGTTACTCTGGGATCCTGCCGCGGGCAAAAGCCACGCGTTGACCAGCGTCACCGGCCTCCCGGTATTTCTCCGGTTTCCTCGGGCTGACCCACCCGTGCTCAGATGAAAGAGGTGCGCTTACTTGCCCACCCGTGAGGACACTCGGCAAGCCGACCACGCAACAGCCCTCCGGGGCCCTTCCGACAGCCGGCCGACGACAGCCGACGGGCCCGCCCGCGCCCCGCACGGCAGAGCGCGGGAACTGGCCGCGCTGGACCGGGTCCTCGACCGGGACGAACCTGGCGTGCCGCTCATCGAGGTGCGGGGCGACCCTTGGATGGGCAAGTCGGCGCTCCTGGGCGCCCTGGGCGAACGCGCCCGGGAACGGGGGTGGACGGTGGCCGCCGCCGCGGGCGGATCGGTCCCCGAGGGGCTTCCCTTCGGGGTCTTCGCCGACGCCCTGGACGAGTTGCTGTCGTCCGTCGGCGAGCAGAGCGTGTCCTGGCTCTCCCCGCACCACCTGTCCTGGCTGGCCGGTATCTTCCCGGCCCTGTCCTGGCACGCTCCTGCCGTCGCGCTCCCCGCCGGTCCGTCGGAGCGTCACCACGTGCTGCACGCGGTCCGCGGCCTGCTCGGCCGTCTCGGCTCCCGCAACCGCCTGCTGCTGGTCCTCGACGACATGCACCTGGCCGACGAGGCGTCGGTCCTGCTCGTGCAGCACCTGCTGCGGCATCCCGCGCCAGGGGTCGTGCTGGCCCTCGCGCACCGGCCCCGGCAGAACCAGCAGAGCCTGCGCATCCTGCTGGGCGAGGCCGCGGCGGCCGGCCGGTCCGCCCGGCTGGAGCTGCCACCGCTGCCCGACGAGGAGATGAGCGGCCTCCTGCCCCGGCCGCTGCCGCCCGCCCAGCTGCGCAGCCTGCTCCACGCCTCGCAGGGCCGCCCGGGGCTGCTCCGTGCCCTCGCCCTGAGCGCGCCCTGGGCCGAGGGCGCACCGGGCGCGCCCCACTCCCCCGCCGATCCCTCGATGCCGCTGCTGCGCGAGTTCCGCGGACTGTCCCCGCTGGGACGGACGGTGGCGCACGCGGCGGCGGTCCTGCAGGAGCCCTTCGACACCGGGCTCCTGGCGCGGGCCGCGCAGGCCGGGGAGGACGAGGCCCGGGCCGGCGTCGACGAACTGCTGCGGCGGGACATCCTGCGCCCCGGCACCCTCCGGGGCACCTTCCGGTTCCGCGATCCGCTGGTGCGCCGTACCGCCCACGACACGGCGGGCGCCGCCTGGCAGCTGGGCGCGCACGCGCGGGCGGCCGCGGCCCTGCGCGACCGCGCGGCCTCCCCGGCACGCGTCGCCTGGCACCTCGGCCACGGCGCCCTCACCGGTCAGGACGGTGACGGCGTCCGCATCCTCCAGGAGGCGGCGCGCACCGTCCTGTGGCAGCGCCCCGACCGGGCGGCCGGCTGGCTCCGGGCGGTGCTCGGGCCGCGCCCCGGCACGGGTGATCCGCGGCAGCGGCTGCGGCTCGCGACCGCGCTGGCGCTGAGCGGAGAACTGGCCGAGAGCCTCGCCCTGTTCGACGGCACGCTGGCCAGGGGCTCGGTGGCGCATCCGGACGCCGAGCTGTGGCGGGCCCGGGTGCTGCGCCTGCTGGGGCGGCACGGCGACGCGGCGGACCTGCTGGAGAAGACGGCCGCCAACCTGGCGCCGGACGCCTGCGAGGTGCGGGCGCGTACGACGGGAGCGCTGCTGGCGACCTGCCTGGAGGCGGGGGAACGCCCGCGTCCGGCCCTGGTCGAGGACGCCGGCGCCGTCACGGAGACCGACCAGGCGCTCCAGGCCCAGCTGCTGGCGCTGCGCTCGCTGGCGTCCGGCGCCGACGGCGCCCCGGACGGCGGGCCGGCCGAACTGGTCCAGCGGGCGGCGCGTCTGGCGGACGGGCTGGGCGACGAGCCGGCCCGCCGCTCCCTGGACACGCTCTACTGGGTGGCCCGGGCCGAGAGCGCTCTGGGCCGGGACACCGCGGCACTCGGGCGCCTGGAGCGCGCCCTCGACCTCGCCCTGCGGCACCGGCTGCGCTACGTCGTCCCCCAACTGGCCACCGAGGCCGGCCGCATCCTGCTCGCCCGCGGGGACACGGCCGCCGCCCTGCTCCACGCCGACCACGCGCGGTGGGCCGCCGAGCGCATCCGCAGCGGTTTCCAGGCCGACGCGGCCGGCCGGCTCCGCGCGCGCATCGACCGGTCCGGTCCCCCCGGCCCGCCGCACGCCGGCCCCGCGGAGGACCTCGCCGGGCCCGGGCCGGAGCCCGGCACCGGCCAGGCCCCGCAGCCGGCGCCCCGGGGCCGTCCCGCGGACCCCTCGACCGGACTGGGCCGGCTCAGCGAACGCGAGCGGGAGATCTCCGTCCTGGTCAGCAAGGGCCGGACCAACCAGCAGATCGCGCGGGCGCTGGCGCTGAGCCCCAAGACGGTGGAGACGTATCTCGCCCGGGTGTTCAAGAAGCTGACGCTGTGCTCGCGGGCCCAGCTGGCCGCCCTCGTGGGGATGGAGGGGGGCCTGACCGGCTGAGCGGCCCCGGGCCCCGGGGCCCCGGCGCCGGTCCTCAGGACGCCGGTGTCCGCAGCACCGACCGGGCGACGAGGTCGCGCATCACCTCGCTCGGGCCGGCGGCGATGGTCGCCGCGCGGGCGTCGCGGTGGATCCGGGAGATCGCCGAGGAGTCCAGGTAGCCCGCCGAGCCCTGGAGCTGGAGGGCGGTGTCGGCCAGCCGGCACGCCAGTTCCGTCGTGTGCAGCTTGGCCATCGAGCACTCGGTGGCCGGCAGTTCCCCCTGCGCGTAGAGCCAGGCGGCGTGGTAGACGAGCTGGCGGGCCGCCGCGAGGTCGGTCGCGAGGTCGGCGATGCGGTGCGCGGGAGCCTGGAGATCGGCCAAGTGGCCCCCGAAGGCCCGGCGTCCGGTCAGGAAGCGCCGGGTCTCCTCAAGGCAGCGGTCCATGCCGCCCAGCGCCGCCGCTGCCGCCACGAGACGCTCCAGCTGCAACCCCCGCATGAGTTGGTAGAACCCGCTGCCGGGCCGCCCGAGCAGGCAGCCGGCCGGCACCCGCACCCCGTCGTAGGTCACCGTGGCCGTCCCGGCGGAGCGCCAGCCGAGCGTCGTCACCGGCTCGGTGGTGATGCCGGGCAGCCGGGCGTCGACCACGAGGAGCGAGAGTCCCGTCGTACCGCGCGGCCCGGAGTCGGCGGGAGGCGAGGTGCGGACGGCGACGACGTGGAAGTCGGCGGTCGTGCCGTTGCTGACCATGGACTTCACCCCGCGCACCACGAAGTGATCCCCGTCCGGTTCCGCCGTGGTGACGAGCCCCGACAGGTCCGCGCCCGCGCCGGGTTCGGTGATCGCCAGGGCGGCCACCCGTTCGCCGCGCACCGCGGGCGCGAGGCAGTCGCGGTCCAGGCCCGGGTCGCGGGCCTGCGCCAGATAGTGCGTGGCCATGTAGGCGTGCACCGAGACCGCCGCCCGGAAGCCGCCGAACCCGGTGCGCCCGAGTTCCTCCAGGAACACCACCGACGTGAACAGGTCCTGCTCGGTGCCGCCCGCCCGCCGCGGGTGCAGCAGTCCCAGCAGGCCCTCGTCGCCGAGGACCTTCCACGCCGTACGCGGCAGTGCGCCGTCCCGCTCCCAGGACTCGCCGGCCGGCAGGACGAGCGCCTCCAGCACCGCGCGGACCCACGTGCGGAACTCCTCGTGCCGTTCGGTCAGGTGGACGGATCGGGTCATCCGGCGGCTCCGAGTTCGCGGTTGAGCAGGTCCACCACACCGGCGGACGGGTCGGACAGGAAGAAGTGGCCCCCGCTCACCTCGTGGCCCCTGAACCCGGCGGACGCCAGACGCCGCCACGCCCGTACGGCGCCGCGCGGGGCGACCGGGTCGGTGTCGCCCCACAGCACGGTGACCGGGACGGGGACGGGACGCGGCGGGTGCGCCGGCCATGTCTCGGCCAGCCGTACGTCGGCGCGCAGCGCGGGTTCGAGCAGCCGGAACAGGCCGGGACTGGCCAGGACCTCCTCCGGTGCACCGCCCAGGTCCCGCAGGCCGGCGGCGAACTGCGGCCCGGGCAGGTGGTGGATGGCCGGCAGCGCGCGGGCGACGCCCGGGGCCCGGCAGGCGGAGATGACGACGCGCTCCGGCGGACGGCTCAGCGCGGCGGTCACCGTCTCGTACGCCAGCATGCCGCCCATGCTGTGCCCGAAGAGGACGTACGGGGAGGGGACGTGCCGCATCAGTGCGCGGCCGAACGCGTCGGCCAGCGTGTCCCAGTCGGACAGGGGTGTCTCGCGCAGCCGGCTCTCCCGGCCGGGCAGCCGTACCCACACCGGCTCCACGTCGGGGGGCAGCGCCTCGGTCCAGTGCCGGAAGACCGCGGCGCCGCCGCCCGCGTACGGCAGGCCCACCAGCCTGATCCGGGCGGCGGGCCGGTGGAGGGGGCGGTGGAACCACCGGCCGGCGGACGTCACCGGGACCGGGCCGGTTCGGAAGGGGGCTCGCCGGAGGCCTCGACGGCGGCGGCCAGCGCGCCGAAGGTGCTCTCGGTGAAGATCATGTCCGGTTCCAGCACGTCCTCGCCGAGCTGCTCCTCCAGCCGGGCCAGCAGGCGCATCGCGATCAGCGAGTCGCCTCCGAGGTCGAAGAAGTCCGCGTCCGGCCGGACCGCCTCCGCGCCGAAGATGCTCGCCCAGATCCGGCTGAAGACCTCGACGCGGGCCGTGCGCGGGAGGGTGGCCGGGGGCACCGCTTCCGGCCGGGCCGGCGCCGTGCCGAGGTCGGTGGTGAGTTCGAAGCGGCCCGGGGCCGGGCTGCCGGGGAGCCTGCGCGCCAGCAGGTCCAGGAGTTCCGCCTCCAGCCGCCACATCACCGGCCCGGGGTCCGGGTGGTGCGCGGTCGCGGGCGGGGCGGAACCGGTGGGCGCGGGTGCGCCGGGGCGCCGGGCGTAGACGTTGACGCAGGCGGTGTCGGCCAGCCGGGCGTCCTGTTCGTGGACGACGGTGAAACCCCGGTGCTCCAGGGTCTTCGTGACGGACGCCAGGCGTCCCTCGATGTCGTGCACCTCCATCACGATCTGCCGGATGCCGTCCCACAGTTCGGGGCTGATGCCCCGCAGCACGTCCTCCTCGGCCTTCTCCACATCGATCTTGAGGAGGTCGATCCGGGTCAGCGCGTGGTCGGCGGCGATCCGGGCGAGCGTGGTGACGGCGACCCGCCGGTGCTCGCCGGCGAGCAGATCGGCGGCGAGCCGGTCGGCCATGATCCGGTCCTGCGGGTCCGCGCCCCCGGTGCCGGCGCCGGTGAGGAGATAGCCGCGCAGGGTCCGCCGGTCGTCGTCGGCGTCGGCGAACGCGCCGGACATCACGCTGTTGTGCGGGTAGTAGGTGAAGTCGGTCTCCCCCTCGGCGGCCCCGACGGCCTTGCCGACGACCGAGACGTCCGCCGCGTGCAGTTCGGCGTTGACGGCCACGGCGGCGGCGAGTTCGGCGAGCGGTTCGCAGGCGATGATCCGCGCTCCGGGGCTGCGGCGGGCCGCGCACAGGGTGAACATGCCGATGTTGGCCCCGACGTCGACGACGACGGCACCGGGGGGCAGCTCGACACCGTGCCGGAAGTAGACGTCGTCCACGAAGATCTCGCGGTGCAGGAAGTCGCTCTCGCTGCGGTTGACCCCGGCCACCCGCAGGTCGGCGGCGGGCTCGTGCCAGCTGAGGGTGCCGAGCCGGCCGGCCGCCTCCACGGCCGCCGAGCGGTACAGCAGCGGTGCCCGCTCGGGGTCGGGGACCAGGCGGACGACGCTCGCCCCGCCGCCGTCCGGTGTCTCCACGGCGGCGTCGGCCACGGCGGCGTGCTCGCGCAGCACCGCCACGAGCCGGCCGCTCCGGTCGGTGTCCTCGAACTGCCTCATGCGTCCTCCAGGACGTCGCTCAGGAACCGCTCGGCGATGCGGACCACCTCGGGGCCCGCGTCGAACGCGGTGAGGTGGTCGCCGGAGGGGCGGGTGACCAGCCGGGCCCGGGGCAGACGGGCCGCGACGTACTGCGATCCGGCGGGGTGGGCGGTGGTGTCGTCCCGGCTGGTCACCACGAGGGCGGGCTGGGCGGCCGACAGGTACGGGCGGGAGTCGTGGGACATGATCGCTCCGTTGAGCAGGCCGTAGCGGTGCAGCAGCAGCGGTGTCGCGTAGGGGTAGATGAGGTGGTGGGCGATGTCGGGGCGCATCGAGTCCAGCACCACGGGGCGGCGCATCAGCCGGTGCACGCCCGTCGCCTTCTCCTCGCTGCGGGCGGTCATCGCCATCATGGCCTGCATGTCCCGCTGGTGCTCGGTCCTGGGGGCCGCGTCCCGCAGGTCGTAGTCGCCGTGCCACAGGCTCAGCGAGCCGACCCGGTCACCGGCGGTGGCCGCCGCGGCCAGGGCGACGACCGCTCCGCCGCACAGTCCCATGACATGGGCGCCGGCGATGCCGAGGGCGTCGAGTACGGCGGTCAGGTCGCCGGCCTGGGAGGCGACGTCGTACGCGGCGAGCGGGGCGGGGCCGTGCCCGCCCGGTTCGGCGAACATCCCGCGGCTCTCCCAGGTCACCACACGGAACGGTCCGGCCAGCGCCCGCATCCAGCCCGCGGCGAGCCCCGCCGGCATGCCGCACGCCGTCACCAGGACGACGGCCGGGGCGTCCGCGGGCCCGGCCGACCAGCAGCGCAGCGGGGTGCCGTCACCGGCCCGGACCGGTATCGGCCCCTCGCCCCACCGCGCCGCCGCCGGACGTGCCGGTGCCCCCGCCCCGCCGGACCCGGCGTCCGGCCCGCCGTCCGTGGCGTCCCCGGCGCTCGCCCGGGCCAGGTGCCGGCTGAGGGCCAGCTCCACGGACCACAGACCGGCGGGATCGGTGACCACCTCCAGCCGGGGCAGTCCCAGGGACCCGGTGACGGCGTCCAGCCGCTCCTGGGACAGCGGGGCGCGGCCCTCGGAGGCGATCCGCAGGCCCGGCACCGCGCGGACGAGGGGGTCCGCGTCGAGGAGCGCCTCCGCCACCCCCGAGGGCCGGGGCCCCGGCGCGTCCATCACCGGGCCGCCGGCCGGGACCGGTGCGGGAACGGCACGCCCCGGGTGGTGTGTTCGGCGAGCGTGTTGTGGCCGTACCGGTCCTCGCCGCTGACCAGCACCGCGCCGTAGCGGTCCAGGCTCACCGTGCCGCCGTACTCCTCGATGACCTCGGTGTCCGGGTAGATCCGCACCGACGTCGGGACGTACCGGGCGGCGTAGCCCATCCTCATCTGCTTGCTCGTGCCGGCGTGCGGGTGGGAGGCGTGCATGAGGGTCGACCAGAAGACGATGAACTGCCCGGCCCGCATCTCCATGGACACGGCCTTCGACTCGTCCGGCTTGAAGTCCGGGTCGATCTGCAGTTCCCGGTAGTCGTATCCGAAGAAGCCGCGCCGCACGCCGTCCTTCACCACCGACGCGTTGCGTTCCGGGGCGTAGTGCATGCGCTTGGTCTCGTCGTAGTTCATGGACTCGTGGGTGCCGGGGATGAACTGCAGGCAGCCCATGTCGACGGTGGCCTCGCTGAAGGCGCACCACACGGTGATGGTGCCGCCGAACCGGGACTCGCCGGGCCACAGGATCTGCGGACTGCCGGAGGCGTTGGCGAAGGTGTCGGCCTGGTGCCAGTCGGTGCCCTCGTCGCCCGGGTTCTTGGGGAAGAACTCGGTGCGCCAGCACAGCACGTCGGGGCCGAGGATGCCGGCGACGCGGTCCACGATCTCCGGGCGGGTGATGTGCCGGGCGAGGAACCGGTGGTCGAGGTGGCGGTCGTAGTTGGCGATGTTGTTGCCACCGGAGACGGCGGCCTCGTCGCGGTAGACGGCGTGGCTGCGGTCGAGCAGCTCCAGCCGGGCCCGGCCCCACTCCTCGGCGATCTCCTCGGGTTCGTAGAGGGTGAAGGGTCCCGCGAAGCCGTCGCGGTGGAAGGCCGCCAGTTCCTCGGGGGTGAGGGAGAAGTCCGTGGTCTGCGCCGTCATGGTGTCTCCGTAAGGTGTCCGGCGCGCTGGGCCAGCGCGGCGTCGACGTGCGGGGTGAGCGCGCCCACCGTCGCCCCGCCGATCAGGACGGTGATGTCGAGGTCGGTCTGGAACTCCTCGTTGACCCGGGCGAACATCCGCACGAGGGTCAGGGACGTGCCGCCCAGCGAGAAGAAGTCCTCGTCGTCCCCCACGTGGGGCACGTCCAGCACGGACCGCCAGATCGCGGCGATCCGCCGTGCGGTGCCCCGGGCGGGGCCGGCCGCCGGGCCGGCGGGTCCGTCCGCGCCCCGCGGTGCGGGCAGCCGGGCCCTGTCGACCTTGCCGTTGCCGGTGAGCGGCAGTTCGGCCAGCGCGACGTACCGGGACGGGCACATGTGGGCGGGCAGCAGTTCCTCGGCGCGCTTGGCGAGTTCGGCGGCGAGGGACTCGGGGTCCGCGGCGGACTGCACGTACGCGATGAGCCGGACGTCGGCGTCGCCGTAGTCGTGGGCGACGACGACGGCACGCCGGACCTCGTCGTGACCGGCCAGCACCGCCTCGACCTCGCCCGGTTCGACGCGGTGGCCCCGGATCTTGAGCTGGTCGTCGACGCGGCCCAGATAGCCGTAGCCGCCCTCGGGCAGGGCGACGACCCGGTCCCCGGTACGCAGCCGGCGATGCCGTACGCCGTCGGCTCCGACGTGGACGACGAACCGCTCCGCCTCCAGTTCCGGGCGGCCCAGATAGCCGCGGGCCAGACCGGGGCCCTCGATGAACAGTTCGCCGGGCTCGCCGTCGGCGGGCGGCGTCCCGTCGTCGCCGAGCAGGTGGAAGGAGAGGTCGGCGAGCGGGGTGCCGATGGGGCTGGGTCCGCGCCGGTCCAGGTCGGCGCGGACCAGCCGGCGGTACGACGCGTGGACCGTGGCCTCCGTGATGCCGTACATGTTGACCAGCCGGGGGCGGTCGGTGCCGTAGCGGTCGGTCCAGGGACGCAGCGCCGCGACGTCCAGGGCCTCGCCGCCGAGGACGACCAGCCGCAGCGCGCCCGGGTCGGCCGCGGTCCGCAGGTCGGCCGCCACGAGCGCGTGGAACGCCGACGGGGTCTGGCTGAGCACGGTGACGCCCTCGGTGCGCAGCAGGGCGCGGAAGCTCTCCGGCGCCCGGGCGGCCTCCCGGGGGACGATCAGCAGGCGCCCGCCCGACAGCAGCGGACCCCAGATCTCCCACACGGAGAAGTCGAACGCGGCGGAGTGGAACATCGACCACACGTCGTGCTCGTCGAAGGCGAGGTGCTCCCCCACGACGTCGAACAGGCGCAGCACACTGTGCTGTTCCACGAGGACGCCCTTGGGATCGCCGGTGGACCCGGAGGTGTAGATGACGTACGCGAGGTCGTCGCCGTCCCCGGCGGTGTCCGGGGCGGTGGTCCCGGCCGGCTCGCCGGGCACCCGGTCGAGGGTGACGAGGCGCAGGCCGGGGGGCTGCCGCGCTCCCGTCAGCAGGTGTGCGGTGGCGGTGGTGACGACGGCCAGACCGGAGCCGCTGTCGCGGACCGTCCAGGCGATGCGGGCCGGCGGGTACTCCGGGTCGATCGGCAGGTAGGCGGCGCCCGCCTTGAGGATGCCGAGCATCCCCACGACGAGGTCCGTGCGGCGCGGTGTCAGCAGGGTCACCAGCGAGCCCCGGCGCGCGCCCGCCCGGACGAGTTCCTCGGCGAGCGCGTCCGAGCGCGCGTCCAGTTCGCGGTAGGTGAGGTCACCGTCCGGCGCGGTGACCGCTGTCCGGTCCGGGAATTGCGCGACCGCACCCCGGAACGCCTGGGGGATCGTTCGGGCTGCCTGGGGCATCCGTCCTCCTTGTGTGTCGGCTCGGTTCCTGCGGGACGTCGGCGTGCTCCGGGACGGGACGTGACCGGCCGGCGGCGGTCAGGGCTCCATGGCGCGGCGCAGGCTCAGCGGCCGCATGTCGGTCCACCGGGTCTCGATGTCGGCGAGGCACTCGTCCTTGGCCGCGGCCTGGCCGACCGCCCGCCAGCCGGCGGGAACCTCTCGGCCGGCCGGCCAGATGGAGTACTGCTCCTCGTCGTTCACGACGACGACGTACTGCTCGGTCACGGCGTCGGTCATGTCCGCTCCCTGTGGGTCGGTCCGGTTCGGTACGTGCTGCGTGCCGCGTGGTGCGCGATGCGTGCCGCGCTGCGAGCGGCGTGGTGCTTGTCGTGTGCCGTGCGCGGCGTGCGGCGGGAACGCTCCGCTCGCACGTCGGGTGATCTTGACGGCAGCTTGCCAGCCGGGGCGGCCGGGCGAGAGTCGGGAAGCTCCCGCACAGCCCTCATGGCCGGGTGTCCGGTGCGGTGTCGGGGAGTTGCCGGGCTTGCCCCTCGCCGGCCAGCAGCTGCGCCACCTGGTCGTCGGACAACTCGGCCAGCCAGCCCAGCACTTCGTCCAGTTCCTCGCCGTCGGTCTGGGCCAGCTGGCGGGTCTGGACCAGGGCGGCCAGGCGCTCGATGGTCAGCGGGCCGCCGCCCAGCAGCTCCCCGACCGGCAGCTCCAGCCCGAACACGGCGCGGATGCGCACGGCGAGCCGGGTGGCGAGCAGCGAGTGGCCGCCGAGGGCGAAGAAGTCGTCGGTGACGGAGGGCTGTTCGCTGCCCAGCACCTCCCTCCAGATGCCGGCCAGCGTGCGTTCCACGGCGTCGCGGGGGGCGATCCGGGCCTGCGGTCCCGGGCGGCCGGCGACCTCGTGGGCGCTCGGTTCGGGCAGCGCGGCCACGTCCAGTTTCCCGTGCGGTCCGACCGGCAGCCGGTCCACCAGGCACACGGCGTCGGGCAGCAGCCCGGGGGGCAGCCGCTCGGCCAGGAAGGCGCGCAGTTCGCGGGGGTCCGGTGCCGGGGCCGTCCCGGCGACCGCCCAGGCCAGCAGCCGGGGCCGGCCGTCCGGCCCGGGACGGGCCGCCACCACGGCGGCCCGGACCGCGGGATGGCGGCCGAGGACGGTCTCGATCTCCCCGGCCTCCACACGCTGTCCGCGGATCTTGTACTGCCGGTCGGCCCGGCCGAGGAACTCCAGCCTCCCGTCGGGCAGGTGGCGCCCGCGGTCACCGGTGCGGTACAGCCGGGCACCGGGGACGAAGGGGTGGGGGACGAACCTCTCCGCCGTGAGCGCCGGCTGCCCGAGGTAGCCGCGGGCCGGTGCGAGCCCGCCGATGTACAGCTCGCCCGGCGCCAGGGGCGGGGCGAGGTGTCCGGCGGCGTCCAGGACGTACACCTCGGTGCCGGCGATCGGCCGCCCGATGGGCAGGCGGGCGCCCGCGTCCGGCGGCAGGGGTACCGGATGGGCGGTGACGTCGATGGCCGCCTCGGCGGGCCCGTACAGGTTGTGCAACCGGACCCCGGGCAGAACCCGGGCGAAGCGCTCGGCGAGGGCCACGGTCAGTTCCTCACCGCTGCACACCACCCGGCGCAGCACGGACGCGCAGGACGCCGCCAGGGGTTCCTCCAGGAAGGCGTCGAGCATGGACGGCACGAAGTGGCAGGTGGTGATCGCGTGCCGGGTGATCAGGCGGGCGAGGTAGGAGGGGTCGCGGTGCCCCTCGGGGCGGGCCAGGACCACGGTGGCGCCGGTCGTCAGCGGGGCGAGGAGTTCCCAGCCGGCGACGTCGAAGCTCACCGGTGTCTTGTGCAGCACGGCCTCGCCGGGGCGCAGCCCGTACTCCTGGTGCACCCACACCAGGCGGTTGGCGAGCGCGGCGTGCGTGGTCATGACCGCCTTGGGTTCGCCGGTGGAGCCGGAGGTGTGCAGGATGTTCGCCAGGTGTGCGGGCCGCACCCGGGGCGCCGGTTCCTGCCGGGCGAGCGGCTCGTCCGCGGGGTCCGGGCCGAGCACGGCCGGTGCGGTGGCGGTGTCGCCGAGTGCGGACAGCGAGCGGCGCGCCGTCTCCTCCGTGCCGATGAGCACCCGGGGGGAGGTGCCGGTCAGCTGCCGGGCGAGCCGGGCCGGCGGGTGGGTGGGGTCGAGCGGCACATAGGCGCCGCCCGCGACCAGTACCGCGCACACCGCGACGACGAGGCCCGGCGAGCGGGGCAGGCACACGGCCACCGGCTGGTCCGGGCCGACGCCGAGCGCGTTCAGCCGGGCGGCCAGACGGCGCACGCGCGTCATCAGCTCGCGGTAGGTGAGTGCCCCCTCGTCCCAGACGACCGCCCGGACGTCCGGGTGGTCACGGGCAACCCGCTGGAGGAGGTCGTGCACGATGCCCTCGCCGAGGGCGGGGGGACCGCCGTCGCAGACGGCGCGCACCCGTTCCCGGGCCTCTTCGTCCGTCAGCAGCGGCAGGTCGGCGACAGGGGTGGCGGGCCGGGCGAGCAACGCGGCCAGCAGGCTCGGCAGGCGGTCCATGAGACCGGCCACGGTCGCCTCGTCGAAGAGGTCGGCGGCGTACACCGCGTGGCCCGCGAGCGAGCCGTCCGGACGCTCGCCCAGATGCACCGAGAGTTCGAACTGGGCGCCCGGCGAGGGGAGTTCGAACGGCTCGGCCCGGACGCCCGCCGCCTCCCAGGGTTCGACGGGGAGATTCTGCAGCACCAGCAGCGTGCGGACGACGGGGGCCCGGCTGCCGTCGGGCCGTCCGCCGAGCGCGCGGACGATGTCGTGGAACGCGTTTCCCGGGTGGCCGTGGACGGCGAGACAGGCGGCGCGCACCCGGTCGAGGACGGTCGCGAAGTCCGCCGGGGCGGGCGCCGGGCCGTCGTCGCGCGGTCGCAGGCTGACGCGGATCGGCACGGTGTCGGCCAGCAGACCCACGTACGCGGTGTCCTCGGCCCGCCCCCGGCCGGACACGACCGTGCCGACCACCATGTCGTCCTGGCCGCTCCACCGGCCGAGCAGCACCCCGAACGCCGCCATCAGCACCATGAACGGGGTGGCCGCGTGCTCCGCCGCCAGCGCGCGCAGCCGGCCGGCGAGGTCGGCGTCGACGTGGACCGGTACCGCTGCCCCGCGCCAGGTCGGCAGGGCGGGCGCCGGTCGGTCGGTGGGCAGGGCGACCGGCTGTGCCGTGCCGATCTGCCCCCGCCAGAACGCGGCGTCGGCCTCGCCGAAGGCGGGGTGGGGCGCCGGTGGCCTGCCGGCGGCCGGGCGCGGCGGGGCCCCGCCCTGTGTCGCCCGCCGGTAGTCCTCGGCGAGCCGGCGCAGCAGCAGGCCCAGGGACCAGCCGTCCAGCACGATGTGGTGGGCGACGAGGCCGAGCATCCAGCGCGCCGGCCCCAGCCGGACCAGCAGCACCCGTACGAGCGGACCGGCGGCGAGGTCGAACGGCTCGGCCGCCAGTCGCGCGAGGAGTTCACGGGCACGCGCCTCACGGCCGGCGTCGTCGTGCGGACCGGGTGCAACCACCAGGTGACCGGGCGAGTCCGCCATGGGACCGGGCGAGTGCGCTGCGGGAGGGGGCGGGTCCGCCACGGGACCGGACAGGTCCACCACGGCCGGCCGAGGGCTGTCGTCGGCCGGCCGGACCTCCACCGTGGGCAGACCGTCGGGTCCCGCCGGGAACACCGAGCGCAGCACGGGTGTCGTGGCGAGGAGCCGGACGAGGCACTCCTGGAACACCTCGCTGTCCAGTGGTCCAGTGAGGTCCAGTCCGCCCGCGATGTGGTAGGCGCCGCCCGCTCCCATCCGGTCCAGCAGCCACATCCGCTCCTGAGCGGCCGTCAGCCCCGGGGGTCCGTCGGCGGTGGGTCCGTCCTGCTCCTCCTGCGGGAGGCCGGCGAGTTCCCGGGGGGTGAGTCCGCCGAGCAGGGCGGCGAGGGACACGGCGGCCTTGTGCTCCTCCCGCAGCGCCGCCAGCAACCGCATTGCGCGCAGCGAGTCCAGGCCCTGCGCGACCAGCGGTACGTCCGGGTCGAGGGCGGCCGGTGACGTTCCCAGCTCGGCGGTGACGAGCCGGAGGAGGCCGGAGGGCAGCGCGGCGGAGGCGGGCGGGGCAGTCGGCTCCGCCCGGACGGCCGGGGCGGCCGGGGTGGCCGGGGCCGCCGGGGATGCGGCGATGGGCGGGAGGTGACCGGCCAGCCATCGGGTACGGCACTCCGCCCGGCGGATCTTGCCGCTGCTGGTCCGCGGGATCGCGCCGAGCCGCACCAGGACGACCTCGTCGACGCTCACCCCGTGCCCGTCGGCCACGCTCTGCCGTACCGCCGCGGTGATCCCGGCGACGTCGTCACCGGACGGCCGCCCACGGACCTCGTGGACCAGGACGATCCGGCTGCCGGCCTCGTCGTCCACGGCGAACGCGGCGCTCCGCGCGGGCCGGAGCGCCGGGTGCGCGGCCTCCGCGGTCTGTTCGAGGTCCGGAGCGTAGTGGTTGCGCCCCCGGACGATCATCAGGTCGTCGTCGCGGCCGGTGAGGAAGAGGTCGTCGCCGTACCGGAAGCCCAGGTCCCCGGTGCGCAGGAACGCGCGTCCGGGGTGGCCGTCGGCGCGGGCGGCGAAGGTGTCGCGGGTCTGCCGGGGCCGCTGCCAGTAGCCGAGCGCCACCGTCGGCCCGCTGACCCACACCTCGCCCACCTCGCCGTCGGGCAGCGGGCGGCCCGTGGCGGGGTCGGCCACGAGCATGACGTCCTCGCCGGCGGCCCAGCCGCAGCCGACCAGTTCGCGGGTCCGCGGGCCGTCGGGCGCGACGACGGCCCGGCCCGCGTCCAGCGCGGCGCGCTCCACCCGCAGCCGGGCCGCGTCGCCGGTGCCGCGGGCCCTGCCGGAGACGAAGAGCGTCGCCTCGGCGAGGCCGTAGCAGGGGACGAAGGCCGACCGGCGGAAGCCGGTGCTCTCGAAGGTCTCGGCGAACCGGTCGAGGGTGGCGCCGCGCACCGGTTCCGCGCCGACCAGGGCGTGCCGCAACGCGGAGAGGTCCAGGACGCGGCGTTCCTCGGGGGTGACCCGCCGGACCGCCTCACCGTAGGCGAAGTCGGGTGCGGCGGTGACCGTGGCGCGGGTGCGGGTCAGTTCGTCCAGCCAGCGTGCCGGACGGTACATGAAGGCGAGCGGGGACAGCAGGGTGCACGGGAAGCCGGTGTGCAGCGGTTGCAGGATGCCGCCGATCAGCCCCATGTCGTGGTACGGCGGCAGCCAGCTGACGCCCCGGCTGTCCTCGGTCAGCCCGAGGGCGCGCGCGATGACGGCGGAGTTGTGCACCAGGTTGCCGTGGCTGACCATGACGCCCTTGGGGCGCCCGGTGGAGCCGGAGGTGTACTGGAGGAACGCCAGGTCGTCCAGGGCGGGGCGGTGCTCGGTCCAGTCCTCGGCCCGGGCCGGGTCGACGGCGTCTCCGGCCGCCCAGTGCACCGTACCGTCCGCACCGGGTTCCTCCCGCGCCCCGCCCGGCCCGGACAGGAATTCACCGTCGGCCAGGGCGAGTTCCGCGCCGGCGTCGGCGATCACGGCGGCCAGCCGTTCCCGGCCGCGCGCTCCGGTGGGCGGGTAGACGGGCACGGCCACCGCGCCGGCGTACAGGCAGCCGAGGAAGGCGCTGACGTAGTCCGGCCCCGGCTGATGCACGATCAGGACCCGGGCCCCCGGGCTGACGTGCTCCTGGACGAGCGCGGCGACGGCACGGGCCCGCCGGTCGAGTGCGGCGTGGTCCAGAGGCAGCCGGGCGTCCTCGCCCAGCACGAACTCCAGGGCGAGACGGTGCGGCGCCGTCGCGGCCCGCTCGCGCAGCAGTTCCACGAAGCCGGCGCTCATCGGCCCTCCTCCGCCTCGTGTTCGCCGATCAGGTGTCGTGCGGCGCGCTGGATGGGCACGGGTTTCGCCGCCGTGTCCGCGGCCCGGTCCAGCAGGTCGGCGACGGCGGCGACGGTGGGGGCGCGCAGCAGGGCGCCGACGGACAGCTCGCCGCCGGGCAGCGCCCGCAGCCTGCCGACCAGTTGGACGGCCAGGAGGGAGTGGCCGCCCAGGGCGAAGAAGTCGTCGTGGACACCGATGCGGTCGACCCCGAGGACCTCGCACCACACCCGCGCCACCGCTCGTTCGGTCGCGGTGCGCGGCGCCACGAATCCGGTGGCCAGCGTCGGGCGCAGTCCGTCGGGCGCGGGCAGGGCGGCACGGTCCAGCTTGCCGGTGCGGCCGAGCGGCCACTCCTCCAGGACGACCAGCGAAGCCGGGACCATGAAGTCGGGCAGTGTCCGGGCGAGGTGCTCGCGCAGGCCGGCGACGAGGAGCCGCTCACGTGCCGCCCGCTGCGGGTCGTTGGTGTACGCGGCCCAGCCACCGGTGTCCCCGCGGGGGGTGGGCAGCGGGGCGGGAGTGGCGGAGCCCGCCGGTGTCGGGGCGGAACCCGCGGGCGCCGAAGCGGAAGCCGCTGGTGACGAGGCGGAAACCGCAGACGCCGAGGCAGAAACCGGAGACCCCGAGGCGGGAACCGCGGCCCCCGAGGCGGCGGTGGCCGCGGGCGCCGGGGCAGGAGCCGGCGGCCCCGGGACGGGAGCCACGGACGCCGTAGCGGAGGCCGCCGGTCCCGAGGCGGGAGCCGAGAACTCCAGGTCCAGTGTGCCCGGTTCGGCTCCCAGGCGGGGCGTCATCGTGCGGCCGGTCGTGCGGGTGTGTTCGGCGAGGGCGGCCGGGTCGGCGGCGGGGGTGTCGGGGCCGGTGGCCAGGGTGCGGCGCAGGTCGTCGACGGTCTGGTCGTCGCCCGCCGCGCGCAGCGCGCGGACGGCGTGCAGGTCCGCGGCCAGCCGGGCGTCGGGGACGGCGCGCCAGCCGAAGGGGCGCGGCTCGCCGGCACCGGGGAGCGCGGCCGGTCCGGGCCAGGGCCGCCAGTCGGTCGCCGGGGCGGGGGGCGCCCCGGGCGGCCGGGCGGTGAGGACGACGTCGTAGCGGAACCGGGTCAGTTCGTTGCGGTACGGCGAGGTCTTGGCCAGGACGGTGACGTCGGCGTCGGTGCCGGCCACCGCCTCGAACAGGGCGGGGTGCACGAGGAGTTCCTCCTCGCGTGCCGCCTGCCGCGCCACCAGCCGGCGCAGCGCGCGCACGGGGGTGTCGGGCGGGAGCCGGTGCAGGAGGAGGGAGGTGTGCAGCGCGTCGAGCAGGAGCAGGTTGCGTACGTCGCCGAGGAACAGGTGACCGCCCGGGGCGAGCAGGGACAGCGCCCCGCGCACCACGCGCACCAGGTACTCGGCGTCGGGGAAGTACTGGACGACCGAGTTGAGGACCACGGTGTCGAAGCCGCCCGCGGGCAGGCCGGAGAAGTCGTCGGCGGCCCGCCGCGAGAGCTGCACGTGCGTGCCGGCGAACCGCTCGGTGTGGGGGCGCAGCCGCTCGATGACCTCGGCGGAGACGTCGGTGCCGTGGTAGAGCGCGCAGTCGGGGGCGATCCGGAACAGCAGCAGCCCGGTGCCGCAGCCGATCTCCAGCACCCTGCGCGGGCGCAGCGCGCCGATCCGCGCCACCGTCTCCTCGACCCAGGCCCGCATCTCGGTGTCGGGGATGGGGTCGCCGGTGGCGGAGTCCACCCAGCCGACCGTGTCGAACGTGGGGTCCTCGGGGCGGGAGTCCCGGTAGGTCGCGTCGAAGACGGTGCGCCACCGGTCGACGTGTGCGGCGTGCTCGACGGAGGGCTCCTCGCGCGGACCGGCCGCCCGCGCGCGCAGGCCGACGTAGGCGGCGAGCTGGAGGTCGCCCGCCGCGTCCCGGTACGGCTCGACCGCCGCCCGCTCGACGGCCGGGTGGGCGCCGAGCACCGTCTCGATCTCGCCGGGCTCGATGCGCTGGCCGCGGATCTTGAGCTGGGAGTCGAGCCGGCCGAGGAAGTCGAGGGTGCCGTCCGGCAGCCAGCGGGCCCGGTCTCCGGTGCGGTACAGGCGCCGGCCGGGTTCGAAGGGGTCGGGCGGGAAGCGGTCCGCGGTGAGGGCGGGGCGCCCGCGGTAGCCGCGGCCCACGGGGAGTCCGCCGAGGAAGAGTTCTCCGGGCAGGCCGGGCGGCACGGGACGCAGCCGCTCGTCCAGGACGTACGTCCGCGCGCCCGCGATCGGCGTGCCGATCGGCAGCCGGGCCCACGCCTCGGGGTCGAGGCCCTCGGGCACGGTCCACGCGGTGACGTCGATGGCCGCCTCGGTCGGACCGTACAGGTTGTGCAGGGCCACCCCGGGCAGCACCTCCTGGACCCGGGCCGCGAGTCCGGGCGGCAGGGCCTCTCCGCTGCACACGATCCGCCGCAGTGGCCCTGCGCAGCCGGCGGCCGCGGGGTCGTCCAGGAAGATCCGTAGCATCGAGGGGACGAAGTGGCAGGTGGTCACGGCGTGTTCGCGGATCAGCCCGGCGAGGACGGCGGGGTCGCGGCGCCCGTCCCCGTCGGCCACCACGACGCGGGCTCCCACCGCGAGCGGCCAGAGCCATTCCCAGACGGAGACGTCGAAACCGAGCGGGGTCTTGTGCAGGACCGCCTCGCCGGGTTCGAGCGGGTACCGGTCCTGCATCCACCGGATCCGGTTGACGACGGCCGCGTGTTCGTTCACGGCGCCCTTCGGACGTCCCGTCGATCCGGAGGTGTACAGCACGTAGGCGCCGTTGCCGGGCAGGACCGTGACGCCGGGGCGGGTTTCGGGGGCGAGGCGGATCTCCTCGTCCGTCAGGCTGAGGACGGGCGGCGGCGCCGGCTGCCCTTCCTCCCGTGCGGCGGCGAGGAGGCGGCGGGCCGTCGTGCCGGTGTCGGCGAGCACCGCGTGGACCGCGGCGTCGGCGGCGAGCCGGGCAAGGCGCCGCGGGGGCAGCGCGGGGTCCAGGGGCAGCCAGGCCGCTCCCGCCTTGAGCACCCCGAGCATCGCGGCGATCGCGTCCGCCGACCTGGGCACGGCGATCCCGACCACGTCCTCGGGGCCCACGCCCCGCGCCCGCAGGCCGTGGGCGACCCGGTTCGCACGGCGGTCCAGCTCGGCATAGGAGACCACCTCGCCGTCGTGCACCACGGCGGGGGCCGAGGCCCGCTCGTCCGCCGTCCGCTCGAACAGCCCGGGCAGGCTCTGCCCGGCCACGTCGTACGCCGGTGTGCCGCACGCGTACCGGGTCACGAGGTCGCGGTCCTCGTCGCCGAGCACGTTCAGGTCCCGGACCGGGGTGTCCGGCCGGTCCACGCCGTCGGCCAGGAGCAGCCGCAGTCCGTGGGCGAGCCGGGTGACGGTGGACTCGTCGAACAGTTCCCGCGCGTACTCGATCCAGCCGGTGAGGCCGCCGTCCGGGGTGGGCGCCAGCTCGATCTCCAGCTCGAACTTGGCGGTCCCGGTCTGCACCGGCAGGACGGCCACCTCGAGGCCCGGCAGGTGCAGGCGGGGGCGGGGAGTGTTGTGCAGGACCAGCATGTGCCGTACCAGCGGCACCCGTGCGCCCGGGTCCCGCTCGGGCCGCAGGGCCTGCACGATCCGCTCGAACGGTACCTCCTGCCAGGCGTAGAGATCGGTGCAGGCCTCCCTGGCCCTGCCCACCAGGGTGCGCAGCGAGGGGTTCCCGCTCAGGTCCAGCCGCAGGGGCAGGGTGTTGACGAAGAACCCGATGAGCGGTTCGATCTCGGTGCGGTCGCGTCCGGCGACCGCGCAGCCCAGCAGGACGTCCTCGGCCCGGCCGGCCCAGCGGGCCAGCAGCGCGGCGAACGCGGCCGAGAGCACCATGAAGGGCGTGGCCCGCTCCCGGTCGGCGAACCGCTTGATCCGGGCCACCAGTTCCGGGGGCAGTTCCAGATCGGCCCAGCCGCCCGCGTACGACTCCTCGGTGCGCCGGGGCCGGTCGGTCACCAGGTCGAGCGGGGCGGCCCCGGCCAGCCGGTCGGTCCACTTCTCCAGCAGCTCGGTGTGGCGGGGTTCCCGGGTCAGCTGCCGCTGCCAGCGGGCGAAGTCGGCGTACTGCACGCCCAGGTCCGGCAGCGGCGAGGGGCGTCCCTGCTGGAACGCCTCGTAGAGGGTGCCGAGTTCGCCGATGAGGACACCGAGCGACCAGCCGTCGGCGGCGATGTGGTGCATGGACAGCTGCAGGAGGTGTTCGTCCGGGGCGAGCCGCAACAGCGCGCAGCGCAGCAGCCGGTCGCGGGCCAGGTCGAACGGGCGCGCCGCCTCCGCGGCGAGGTGCTCCCGCACGGCCGCCGAGCGCCGCTCCTCCGGCAGGCCGGACAGGTCCGTCTCGCGCAGGTCGACGGGGCCCGCCTCCTCCACGCGCGCCCAGGGCTCGTGCTCGCCGGGGAAGGTGGTGCGCAGCGACTCGTGCCGGCGCAGCACCTCGTCCAGGGCGCGGCGCAGCACGCGGGTGTCGAGGGCTCCGCGCAGCTGTGCGGCGCCGCTGATGGTGTACAGGGAGGAGCCGGGCCGGACCCGGTCGAAGAACCAGATCCGCTGCTGGGCGAAGGACAGTTCGGACCGTGTCCGGTCGGCGGCACCCGGCACGAGCGCCGCCCGGCCCGGCTGCCCGGCGCGCTCCGGCCGCCCGGCCTGCCCGGCCTCTTCTTCGAGGAGCCGGTCCAGCAGCCTGCGCTGGTCGGCGGTGAGGCGGGCGCTCATTCGGCCAGGCTCCTTTTCACCTGTTCCTCGGACATGGCGCCCACCTGGAGCACCAGGCGTGCGACCCGGTCGGCGTCCACGCCCTGCGTGTCCGCCGTCACCCGCAGGTGGGCGGCCAGGGCGGGCAGGGTGCTGGCGGCGAGGAAGCCGCGGATGGAGAGGTCCACCCGGAACAGGTCGCGGATCCGGGAGACCGCCTGGGTCACCAGCAGGGAGTGGCCGCCGAGTTCGAAGAAGTCGTCGCCCGCGCCGACCCGGTCCACCTTCAGCACCTCGGCCCAGATGCCGGCCAGCACCTCTTCCAGGGGGCCGGCCGGTGCGACGTAGGCGACGGCCTCGGGGCGGACGGGTGCGACGTCCGGGAGCGCGGAGCGGTCGAGCTTGCCGCTGGGCAGCAGGGGCAGCCGGTCCAGCAGGACGAAGGCCGACGGGACCATGTGCTCGGGCAGCCGCTCCCGCAGGAACCGGCGCAGCTCCCCTGAGCTGGGCGGCAGCGGGCTGGAGGCGGTGAGGTAGGCGACCAGCCGCTGGTCCGGCGCCTCCCCGCGCAGCAGCACCACTCCGCGTTCCACGTCCGGGTGCGCCGCGAGCGCGACCTCGATCTCCCCGGGTTCGATGCGCAGGCCGCGCAATTTCACCTGGTGGTCGAGGCGGCCGAGGAACTCCAGCTCGCCGGAGGAACGCCAGCGGGCCGCGTCACCCGTGCGGTACAGGCGGCCGCCCGGTACGGCACCGAAGGGGTCCGGCACGAACCGCCGGGCGGTCAGGGCCGGCCGGCGCCAGTAGCCTCGGCGTACGGCCGCGCCGCCGACGAACAGTTCGCCGCGCACGCCGACGGGCACCGGTTCGCCGTGCCGGTCGAGGACGTAGACCCGCTGGTTGGGCAGCGGCCTGCCCCACGGGATGCTGCCCGGGACGGGTTCGGGCCGGCGCACCAGGTGGTAGAGCGTGCAGTACGACGTCTCGGTCATGCCGGCCAGGTTGTACAGGCGGACACCGGGGACCAGGGCGGCCAGCCGGTCGGCCAGGGTCGGCGCGGGCCGGTCGCCGCCGAGCACGGCCAGCCGCAGGGCGCTGTCCGGCAGGCCGCCGTGTCCGCGGGCGTGGGCCACCAGCATCTCCAGCAGGGCGGGCGCGCTGCTCCACGCGGTGACGCCCGCCTCCCCGAGCAGCCGGCGCAGGCGTTCGGGGTCGGTGACGTCCTCGTCCCGGGGCACGACCACACAGCCGCCGGCCAGCAGCGGGCCGAAGATCTCGTACACGGACATGTCGTAGTTCAGCGAGGAGATCGCGAGCATGCGGTCGGAGGCGTCCAGGCCGAGGCGGTGGTTCAGGCCGAGGAGGGTGTTGACGACGCCGCCGTGCTCGTTGGCCGACCCCTTGGGCACGCCCGTGGAGCCGGAGGTGTAGATGACGTAGGCGAGGGTGCGTTCGGCGGCGAGGTCGGCCGGTGGATCGGTCCGGCGGCGGGTGGACTCCTCGACCAGGACCAGCCGGGGGCCGGTGCCGCCGTCGGGCGGGGCGAGCAGCCCTCCCGCCGCCACGGCCGCGTCGGTGATGACGACGGGCACCCGGGAGTCGTTGAGCATCAGCCGGACGCGCTGCTGCGGATAGCGGGGGTCGAGCGGCATGTAGCCCGCTCCCGCCTTGAGGATGGCGAGCAGGGCGACCACCATGTCCGCGGACTTCGGCAGGCAGACCCCCACCAGCTGTTCGGGGCCGGCACCGAGGTCGCGCAGCTCGTGGGCGAGCGCGTTGGCGCGTTCCACGAGTTCCCGGTAGGTGAGGGTGACCTCGCCGCAGGTCACCGCGGGGGCGTCCGGGTGACGGGCGGCCGTGCGGTCGATGAGGGGGTGCAGACAGCCGGCGGTGTCCGCGGCGCTCGCGTCGCCGTCGCCGGACAGGTCGTACAGGACGCGGTCGCGTTCCTCCGGGGAGAGCAGGGGCAGCCGGTCCACCGGCACCTCCGGGTTCCCGGTGGCCGCCGTCAGCACGTGCACGAACGCCCGCCCGACGGCCTCGGCCGTGGTGTCCGCGAACAGGTCGGTGCTGAACTCCACCCGGCCGCGCAGCCGTCCGTCCCCGGCCGCGACGAGGTCGAGGACGAGGTCGAACTTGCTGGAGCGGCCGCTGAGCACCACCTCCAGCTCCTCCGCCCGCACACCGTCGAGCGGCAGTCCCTCGGCCGGTGAGTCGCGCAGCGCGAGCATCACCTGGACGAGCGGGACCGGCCCCTGGGAGCGGTCCGGGGCGAGCGCCTGCACCAGGTGGCCGAACGGCACGTCCTGGTGGGCGTAGGCGTCGGTGCAGGTCACCCGCACCTGTTCGAGGAGCGTGGCGAACGACGGGGCGCCGTAGAGGTCCACCCGCAGCGGCAGCGTGTTGACGAAGAACCCGGCCAGCCGCTCCAGTTCGGGGTGGCTGCGGCCCGCCACGGGCGAGCCGATCACCAGGTCCGGCTGCCCGCTCCACCGGGACAGTACGACGGCGAACGCGGCGACGAGGACCATGTAGGGGGTGACGCCCGACCGTTCGGCCAGCACGCCCACCTCCCGCCACAGCCGCGCGGGCACGGTGAACGGCACCGAGGCACCCCGCCAGGTCCGCTCGGTGGTGCCCGGATGGTCGGCGGGCAGCTCCAGCACGGGGGTGTCACCGAGCCGTTCCCGCCAGTAGGCGAGCTGCTCCTCCAGCGGCCCCTGGTCGAGCCAGGCGCGCTGCCAGACCGCGTAGTCGGCGTACTGCACGTCCAGTTCGGGCAGGCCGTGCTCCACGCCGTCGCGGTAGGCGTTGTACAGCACCCCGATCTCGTGCTTGAGCACGTCCAGGGTCCAGCCGTCGGCGGCGATGTGGTGCAGGCTCAGCAGCAGCACGTGGTCGTCGTCGGCCAGGCGCAGCAGCCGGGCGCGCAGCATCAGGTCGCGGGTGAGGTCGAAGGGCCGGGACGCCTCGGCGCGGCAGCATTCGGCCACGGCGGCCTCCTGCTCCTCGGGGGCGGCCGTGCCGAGGTCGGTGACGGGCAGGGGCACGGGGCGGGGGCGTCCGACGCACTGCTCGGGCTTTCCGCCCTCGGCCGGGAAGGTGGTCCGCAGGGCCTCGTGGCGGCGCACGATCTCGGTGAGCGCCCGGCCCAGCGCCTCCTCGTCCAGTGGTCCGCGCAGCCGCATTCCGCCCGGCATGACGTAGGCGGTGGTGCCGGGGTCCGCCTGGTCGAGGAACCACAGCCGTTCCTGCGCGTAGGAGAGCGGGAAGCGTGGTTCGGGGCCCTGCCTCGGGCGGCGTACCGGGCGGTTCGCCGCGGACCGGCGCCGGGCCAGTTCCAGGGTGAGCAGGGCGCGGCGCTCGGCCGGGAGGGCGTCCACGCGTTCCCGGGGGTCCTGCGCGGTGCTGCGGGGGTCCCGCGCGGTGCTGCGGGGGTCAGCCATGTGCGACTCCTTCTGCCGCGAGCAACCGGCCGCCCACGGCGGCGTCGGCGTCCTCGACCAGGGCGGTGAGCATCTCGTCCTGCGACTGCTGGGGAAAGAAGTGGCCTCCGGGGAAGGTCCGCACGGTGTGGCCGGCCGTGGTGCGGCCGGCCCAGCCCTCGGCGGCCAGGCGCGCGTCGACGGTGGTGTCCCGCGCGCCGAGGTAGACGTGGACGGGGCAGTCGAGCGGCGGCGTCTCGTCCGCGGCCCGGCCGCCCACCAGGGCGAGGTCGGCGCGGACCAGGGGGAGCGTCTCGGCGAGGTACCGGGGGTCGTCGAGGAGTTCCGCGGTGGTGCCGCCCCAGGCCCGCAGCAGGCCGGTCAGATCCGCGTCGGACAGGGCGTCGAGGCCCGCGGGCAGCGGCCGGTCCGGCGGGTCACCGGCGGCGGCGACCAGGGCGGCCGGCCGCCAGCCGCGCTCGGCGCGCAGCAGCTGGGCGAGGTCGTGGGCGATGACCGCTCCCATGCTGTGGCCGTAGAGCAGCACCGGCCGGCCCAGCAACGGCACGACCTCGGCGGCGAGTTCGGCGCACAGCGCGTCCAGGTCGGTGCACGGCGGCTCGGCGGACCGGGCGCCGTGTCCGGGCAGTTCCACGGCGGCGATGCCCAGGGCCGGCGGAAGCCGGTCGGCCCAGCTCCGGAACTGGTGCGCGCCGCCGCCTCCGGGCGGCAGGCACAGCAGCCACATCCGGACCTCCTCGCTCCTGTACCAGAGCCGCAACGAGTTCATGGGGCCAGGGTCTTGGCGCGCCCGGGCGGGGAACAGTCGGGACATTCCCTTACCCCGGGGCCGGGCCCGTGGCGGGGTCCCATGGCCGGGGGGTCCATGACAGGGGGCCGGGCCGACGTGGTGCTGCCGACGTGGTGCTGCCGACGTGACGCTGCCGCGCAGGGGCCGCGCGGGCGGGACGGGGCGGGGCGGGGCGGGCAGGGACGGCAGCGCAGCCGGTGCGGCCCACGGAGCAGCTTCGGTTCCGGGTGCGGGCGGGGCCAGTCAGGAGAACTCCCGATTGGCGGGCCGTTGGCACCCTGACAGAGTCGGTCCATGACCTTGCGGACTGTGGCGTGCGGCATGCGCGGAAGCCTCCGGGCACCGGCGGGATCACCGCCGCCGGTGCGGCAAGGGGCAAAGGCAGCGCGACGGGCGCCGGTGGCGGCGCGGCGGATGGCCGTGACGGGCCGGCCCGCGTCATGACGCACCGGCCGGAGCCCCGCGATCCGGGGCCGATCGTGCCCGCCCGCCACGGGCCGGCACCGGTGCTGTCCTTCGCCCAGCAGCGCATGTGGTTCGCCGAGCAGCTGGCTCCGGACCGGCCCGTCTACAACGTCCCCGTCTCCGTCCGGCTGTCCGGCCCCCTCGACCAGGAGGCCCTGCGACGGGCCGTCACCTGGGTGATGCGGCGGCATGAGGTGCTGCGGACCGTGTACCCGCCGGACGGGGACCGGCCGGTGCCCCGGGTGCGGGAGATGACGCGGGCGGACCTGCCCCTGGTGGACCTGTCGGCGCTGCCCGGTGAAGCGGCCCGGGAAGAGGCGCTGCGGGCCCTCGTGGACAGCGAGTCGGAGCGCGTCTTCGACCTGGCGCGGGACGTACCGGCGCGCTGGCTGCTGGTCCGGCTCGGCGAGGAGGAGCACGCCCTGGTGGCGACGCTGCACCACATCGCCGCCGACGGCTGGTCCATCGGCCTGCTGCTGAGCGAACTCGCCGCGTACTACGCCACTCCCGTGTCGGCCTTGCGCGAACCGCCCGCCCTGCCGCTCCAGTACGCCGACTACGCCGCCTGGCAGCACGCCCGCTGGGAGGCGGGCGCGTTCGACGGGCAACTGGACTACTGGCGTGCGCGTCTGGCGGACCTGACGCCACTGGACCTGCCCGCCGACCGTCCGCGCGGCGCCGCCGGTCCACCGCGGGGCGGCCGGTTCACCATCGTGCTGGACGCCCCGCTCGCCATGGCCCTGCGCAAGCTGGCGGCGGAGCGGGACGTCACCCTGTTCACCGTCGCCCTCGCCGCGTTCCACCTCACGCTGGGCAAGCTGGCGGGCCAGGACGACGTGGTCGTCGGCACGCCCGTCGCCGGTCGCACGCGGATCGAGCTGGAAGAGCTGGTGGGTTGTTTCGTCAACACGCTCGCCGTCCGGGCCGACCTGTCGGGCGACCCCTCGTTCGCCGAGCTGCTCGGGGCGGTACGGGCCGAGGTGCTGGGCGCGCTCGGCCATCAGGACGTGCCGTTCGAGCGGGTGGTGGAGGCGGTGGCGGGCGAACGGGACCTGACCCGTACGCCGGTCTTCCAGGCCATGTTCACCTTCCAGGACGCCGTCGTGCCCATGCTCGACCTCGGCGGCCTGCGGATCGCGCCGCTGGCCACCGACCGGGGCGTGGCGCCGCTCACCGACGTCGTCTGCACCCTGACGGAGGACGGCGACCGGCTGTCGGCCTGCTTCGAGTTCGACGCGGACCTGTTCGACGAGTCGACCGTGGCCGGCTTCGCCCGCTGCTACCGCCGGGTCCTGGAGCAGGTGAGCGCGGACCCGCTCCGGCCGCTGTCCGGCGTCGACCTGCTGGACGACGCCGAGCGCCTGCGCGTGCTGACCGAGTGGAACGACACCGGCCGCCCGCTCCCCTCCGCCGCCGTGCACGAGCAGATCGCCGGACGCGCCCGGCACACCCCCGCGCCCGTCGCCGTCGAGGACGGGACACGGCGGCTGGACTACGGCGAACTCGACGAAGAGGCCGAGGAGTTGGCGCTCCGGCTCGCCGCCGAGGGGGTCGGTCCGGAGTCGGTCGTGGCCCTCGTCACCGAGCCCACCGCGGAGCTGGTGGTCGCGATGCTGGCCGTCCTGAAGGCGGGCGGGGCCTTCCTGCCCCTGGACCCCGGGTATCCGCCGGCCCGGCTCCGCAGCGTCCTCGGTCACGCGCGGCCCCACCTGGTCCTCGCCGACGCCGCCTCGGCCCGCGCGCTCGACGGCGTGGTGGCCGGCGACGCCCTGCGGGTCCTGGGCGCGTGGCCCGACGGCCGGCCCGCGCCGCCCCGAGCCCTGCCGGAGACGGCCCACGCGCAGAGCCTGGCCTGTGTGTTCTACACGTCCGGCAGCACCGGGACGCCCAAAGGTGTCGCCGTCACCCACGGCGCACTGGCCAACTACACTCGGGCCATGGTCGAACGGTTACAGCTGACCCGTGACGACCGCTTCCTGCAGCTGGCCTCGATCGGCTTCGACGTCCTGCTCGAAGAGGTGTTCCCGGCCCTGGCGGCGGGCGCGACCGTGGTGATGCCCGGCCACCCCCTCGTGGCCGCCGGGACGGACCTGACGGCGTACGTGGAGGCGCACGGCATCACCTGCCTGGAGCTGACCACCGCGTACTGGCACACCTGGGTGGACGACCTCACCGCCCGCCGCCGGAGCCTGCCGGCCTCGCTGCGGCTGGTCGCCATGGGCGGTGAGCAGGTGCTGGCGGACCGGCTGGCGGCCTGGCACGCCCTCGGCGTCCCGCTGCTGCACGTCTACGGCCTGACCGAGGTGACCTGCACGTCCACCGTGCACCTCGTGCCGGGCCGGGAGCCCGGGGACACCGGGGACGGCGGCTCCGGCCTGCCGATCGGCAGACCCCTGGACAACACCCGGGTCTACCTCCTCGACCGCCACCTGCGTCCCGTGCCGGCCGGGGTGCCCGGCGAGCTGTACCTGGGCGGCGCCGGGCTCGCCCGCGGCTATCTGCACCAGCCGGCGCGCACCGCCGACCGCTTCCTCCCCGACCCGTTCGACCCGGCGCCCGGGGCGCGGATGTACCGCACCGGCGACCTCGCCCGCCACCGGTCCGACGGCAGCCTCGACTTCCTGGGCCGCGTCGACAACCAGGTGAAGCTGCGGGGCTTCCGCATCGAACTCGGCGAGGTGGAGGCCGCGTTGGCCGAGCACCCCGGGGTGTCCGCCGCCGTGGCCGTCGTCCGTGAGGACCGTCCGGGCGACAGGCGACTCGTCGGCTACGCCGCACGCGCCACGCCCCCTGGAACCGACCCGGCAGGCCCAGCGGACGTAGCGGCCCCGGCAGACGTCGTGGCCCCGGCAGACGTCGTGGCCCCGGCAGCCCCGGCGCCGGCCCGAGCGGCCTCGACAGCCCCAGCCGCCCCGGCGGATCCCGACACCCCCGCCGACCCCGAGGCCCTGCGCTCCTTCGTCCGGGACCGGCTGCCCGCCTACATGGTCCCCTCCGCCGTCGTCGTCCTCGACGCACTCCCCCTGACCGCCAACGGCAAGGTGGACCGCGCCGCGCTCCCCGCACCGGGCCGGAACGCCCCCGCGTCCCCGGCGCAGCCCCCGCGCACCCCGATGGAGGACCGGCTCGCCGCGCTCTGCGCCGAGTTGCTGGACCGGGACGGCATCGGCGTGGACGACGACTTCTTCGCCCTCGGCGGCCACTCCCTGCTGGCCACCCAGCTCGTCACGCGGGTGCGGACGGAGTTCGCGGTGGACGTCTCGCTGCGCGCCTTCTTCGAGGCGCCCACTGTCGCCCGGCTGGCGGAGCAGGTCCTCACCCTGCAGGCCGCCGCCCTGGACGAGGCGGAACTCGACTCCCTGCTGGCCGAACTGACCGACGAATGACCCGTAGTGCCCCTGCCCGACATACGACCCGTACCGCCCCTGACCGACGCACGACCCGTACTGCCCCGACTAGCACCGCCCTGGAGAACAGCATGCTGGTACGCGCCCTTTCCGCGAGCGAAGCGGCACGTGCTCTCGACTGCACCGTGAGCGAACCGATCGACTGGGTCGGCCCCGACCAGCTCGAAGACGGGCTGAAGACCGGCCACTACCGGCCGGAGTGGATCTGGGTAGCCGAGGACGGCGGGCAGTTCCTCGCCCGCGCGGTGTGGTGGGGGCTGCCGGACGGCGCCCACCCCTTGGCGCTGGACTGCCTGTACGTGCACGAGTCGGTCGGCGACCGGCAGGCGCTCGCCGCCGAGCTGATCACCTCGGCACACCGGCGGTTCCGCTCCCAGGGCATGACCCGGCTGCCGGAGTTCCACCTCTTCTCCCGCAACGACGCGCCCCCGGCCCGGTCGGCGGCCGCGCTCGACTGGCGGATCGGGGCGGCCTCGGCGGCGGGCCTCACGGACGTGCTGCGCAGGCTCCGCTACGAGTGGACGGCCGACCGGACACCGCCCGCGGCCCCCGAGCGGCTGGTGTTCCGGCCCGAACCGGACGACGAGGTGTTCCTCGGCGTCTTCCGCGAGGTGGCCGAGGGAAGCCTCGACACCACGACCCGGCGCGCGGTCGCCGAGCACGGCGTGGAGAAGGCGGCCCGGGACGATCTGGAGGGCTACCGGGGGATGCCCGGCGACCGGGACTGGTGGCGTCTGGCCCACACCCCGGACGGCACCCTCGCCGGCTTCCTCGTCCCGTCCCGCAACGACCAGAGCTTCGTGGTCGGTTACCTCGGCGTGGTGCCGTCCCTGCGCGGCCGGGGATACGTGCACGAACTGCTGGCGGAGACCACCCGCATCCTGCTCGACGCGGGCGCCCGCCGGATCACGGCCGACACCGACCTGGTCAACCGTCCCATGGCAGCCGCGTTCGACCGCGCCGGCTACCGCAACTTCGCCTCCCGGACCGTGCTCGCCGCCCCCGCCGACAGCTGAACGGCCCGCCGCACCCGCATCCGGCCGGCCCCGCCCTTCTGTGGAGACCTCTGATGCCGATCCCCCATGCCAGTCCGCACCCCGGGCCCCCGGTGACCGACCCGGGCGCGGACGGTTTCGTCCACCGGTGCGTCCTCACCGGCACCGAGGCCGAGCAGGCCCTCGACCTGGCGCACCAGTGCCTCCGGGAGTACGGCCGGGTCGACGATCCCCGCTTCCTCGCCGAGGCCGGCGTGCTGGCCCACACGCTGCCCCGGCGGGCCCGGCACATCCTGCTCGCCGCCTGCCGGGACAGCGGCCGGGCGGTCACGGTGATCTCCGGCAACCACGTCGACTCCGGGGCGCTGGGCCCGACCCCGGCCGGGTGGCAGGCGGCGGACACCCCGGCCAGCCTGCCGTACGCGTTCCTGCTCATGCTCTTCGGCGCCCTGCTCGGGGACACGATCACCTGGCGGACCCAGCAGGCGGGACGGATGGTCGGTGACGTCGTCCCGACCGAGGGGATGGAGCACAGCCTGATCAGTGCCAGCAGCCACAGCGAACTCAGCTGGCACACGGAGGACGCCTTCTCCCCGTACCGGGCCGACTGGGTGGGGCTGTTGTGCCTGCGCAACGCCGATCTGACCCCCACGACCCTGGCCGTCCCCGATCTGGGCACGGCACCGGAGGGGGTGGTCGACGTGCTGCGCCGACGGCGCTTCTTCGTGGTCCCGGACAACGCGCACGCCGACGCGCCCGCCGGCGGCACGGACACCGGGGAGGTGACCGGCGCACTGACCGATGTGGCGCTGGCCCGGCGCAGCCCGCCGCCGATCCCCCTGGTCAGCGGCCCGCCCCAGGCACCGGTGGTGCGCGTCGACCGGGACTTCACCTCGGTGGCCCCCGGTGACGGCGAGGCGGCGCGGGCACTGGACTGGCTGATCGCCCACCTGGACGCGAACCTGCGCGAACTCCCGCTGGCGCCGGGCGACATCGCCTTCATCGACAACCGCACCGCCGTCCACGGGCGGCGGCCGTTCCATCCGCGCTACAACGGCACGGACCGCTGGCTCAAACGCGTCAACATCGTGCGTGACCTGCGCAGGACCCGTCCGGGGCGGGCCTCGGCCGCCTCCCGGACGATCGGCTGACCCCGGCGGCGCGGCCGCACCCCCGCCGGACCCCTCGGCACACGTGTGACAACGGACTTCGGAGGTCGCGGTGACAGCGGACATGACCCGCCGTACGGCACTCGCCCAGCGGCTGGCGGGCCTCTCGCCGGACCAGCGTGCCGAGTTGGAACGCCGGCTCGCCGAGCGGGCGCGGCCGCCGGCGCCGGGAGGCACCGCCCGCATCCCGCCGCGTGCCGCCGGCGCGGGCCCGCTGCCGCTGTCCTGGTCGCAGGAGCACATGTGGCACCGGCACCGGGCCGACCCCAGCGGCGCGGCCTACTTGGTGCCGCTGAGGGTACGGATCGAAGGCGACCTGCGGACCGAGGTGCTGCGGGCGGCGTTCGGGGACCTCGTCGCGCGGCACGAGATCATGCGGACCACGTACGGCGAGCGGGACGGGGTCCCGTACCAGCTCGTCCACGACGATGCCGGCGACGGCGGCGTGGAGGTGGGGTTCGCCGATCTGCGGGGCGCGCAGGACACCGGGGCCGAGGTCGCCGCGCGCCTCGCCGCGGAGGCGGCCCGCCCGTACGACCTGGCCGAGGGGCCGCTGTTCCGGGCCGTCCTGCTGCGCACGGCGGACGAGGCGCACGTCCTGAGCCTGGTCCTGCACCACATCCTGACGGACGAGCAGTCCGCCGGCCTGCTCCTCGCCGAGTTCGTGGAGGCCTACGAGCGGCGCCTGAACGGCCGTCCGCCCGCCGCCGCCCCCCGCCTGCAGTACGCGGACTACGCCGTGTGGCAGCGGTCCGGGCCGGCCGGCGGCTCCGCGACGGCGGGCCTGCGCCGCTGCGTGGCCCGGCTGGCGGGCATGCCCGGCGAGATCCGTCTGCCGGCCGACCGGCCCCGGCCGCCGCGGCCGACCGGCCGGGGCGGTGCCGTCGGCGCGACCGTCGGCCCGGAGCCGTGGCGCCGCCTGCGGGAACTCGCCCGCGAGGCGCAGGCCACGGAGGTGATGGTCCTGCTGGCCGTCTTCCTGGTGCTCCTGCGGCAGGAGTCCGGGCAGGACGACATCACCGTCACGCTTCCGGAGGCCGGCCGTGTCCATCCCGACCTGGAGGACGTGCTCGGCTGCTTCTTCAACACCGTCGCCGTGCGCTGCGACCTGTCGGGCACACCCGGTTTCCGTACCCTGCTCGGGCGGGTCCGCGCCGGGTGCCTGGAGGCGTACGACGACCGGGACGTGCCCTTCTCCGAGGTGGTGGACGCGGTCACCGGGGGCCGGGCGGAGAGCCGGCACCCGCTCCTGCAGACGATGCTGATCTTCGAGCGGGAGGGCGCGGGACGTCCCGTCGAGTTCGCCGGGCTGCGGATGACGCCCCTGCGGGCGCCCACGGCCCACCGCGGCGCGCGGGCCAAACGGGACCTCACCCTGGTCGCCGTCGACCAGGGGGACACGGCACGCGTCGACCTCGTCTACGACGCGGACCTGTTCGACCGGGCGACCGCCGAGGCCCTCCTCGGCCGCTACCTGACCCTGCTGTCGTCCCTGCCCGCCGACCCGGACGGCCGCCTCGGCGCCTAGCGGGGTTCGGGCCGTGGCACGTACGTCCTCACCGGTCTCGTACGTCCTCACCGGTCCGGGCGGGCGAGGGCGAGCCGGTCGACCTTGCCGTTGGCGTTCAGCGGCAGCCGCTCCAGCCAGGTGACGTCGGCGGGCACCATGGCCGAGGGAAGCGTCCGGGCGAGGAAGGCGCGCAGCTCGGGCCGTGCCTCCCCCGCGGCCACCGCGAAGGCCCGCAGCATGGGCAGGTCGGGCACCGTGCGGTCGGCCACGACCACGGCCGAGGCCACCGCGGGGTGTTCGGCCAGCGCCGTCTCGATCTCGCCGAGTTCGATGCGCACCCCCTGGATCTTCACCTGGAAGTCCTTGCGGCCCAGGATCTCCAGCTCCCCGTCGGGGAGGTAGCGGGCGATGTCCCCGGAGGCGTAGACGCGTTCGCCGAGGCCGGGCACCGGGCGGAAGCACGCGGCGGTCCGTTCCCCGTCCCGCCAGTAGCCCTGGGCCAGCCCCACCTCCGAGGCGATGTGGATCTCTCCCGGGACCCAGACGGGGCACGGCTGGAGCCGTTCGTCCAGGACGTGGTAGCGCTGGTTGGCCATGGGCCGGCCGAGCGGGATGCCCGTGGCGGCGGGCCCGGCCGGGCCGACGGCGTGGATCACCGACAGCACACAGCTCTCGGCGGGGCCACCCGCGTTGAAGACCCTCACGCGCGGGTTCAGGGCGCGCAACCGGCCGGGGAGCGCGACGGGCAGCATGTCCCCGGCCTGGATCACCGTGCGCAGCCGGGCGATCCGCTGCCGCTCGCCGCCGCTTTCCAGGTGCGCGGCCAGCATCTCCAGCAGCGCGGCCACGGCCAGGACGAACGTCACACCCGCGGCGTCCATGAGCCGGGCCCAGTGGCCGGGGTCCGGGTACGGCGACGGATCCGGGACCACCACCGCCCCGCCGGCCGCGGTCACGCCGAACGTGTCGTACACCGACAGGTCGAACCAGATGCCCGACAGGGCCAGGCACCGGTCACCGGGCCCCATGCCCACGCGCCGGTTGACGTCGTGGAGGGCGTTGAGCGCACCCCGGTGGTCGACCATGACTCCCTTGGGGGTGCCGGTCGAACCGGAGGTGAAGATGACGTAGGCGAGGTCGGTCTGCCGCTGCACCGGCTCCAGCGGGCCGTCGTCGACCGCGTCGAAGTCGGTGTCGACGCACAGCCGTCGGACGCCGTCCGGCCAGGTGACCCGCGCGTCGGTCCGGCTCTCGGTCAGCACCAGCCCGGCCCGTGCCCGGTCGAGCAGCCGGCGCAGCCGCTCCGCCGGCACGGCCGGGTCGACCGGCACGTAGGCGGCGCCGGAGGCGAGGACGCCGTGCAGGGCGACGACCTGTTCCCAGCCCTTGTCCATGACGACGGCCACCAGCCGGCCGGGCCGGGCGCCCAGTTCCCGCAGGCGGCGCCCCACCTGGTTCATCCGGCGGTGCAACTCGCCGTAGTCGAGGGTGCGGTGTGCGGTGATCACGGCGGGGGCGTGCGGGCGCAGCCGGGCCTGCTCGATGACGGGGGTGTGCAGCAGACCGCCGGGCAGCGGGGTCTGTGTGGCGTTGACCCGTGCCCGCAGGGCGAGTTGCTCCTCCGGTACGAGCCGCAGGTGCTCCGACGTCCAGTCCGGGCCGTTCCCGCCCAGCCGTTCCAGCAGCAGCCGGAAGGCGTCCGCCATCGCCTCGGTCGTGCCCGGGGGGCAGCGGTCGGCCGGCCACTGCCACACCGCCGCGACGGCACCGCGTTCGTCCCGGGTGACGTCCACGCCGAGCAGGCCCTGGGGCCGCGGGGAGAGTTCCACGGCCGGCGGGCCGGAGCCCGCGGGCGGTGCACGGTGCAGGGCCGTGGTGAGAACGACGGGGGACGACGGGTCGGGTGCGCTCGCCCGGGGCCGCCGGGCCCGCTCGGCGAACGTAGCGCCGTCGGCGTCCCTCTCCCACTGCGCGGACCTGATGCCACGGGTGCCGACGCAGACGTGGGTGAAGCCGAAGCGGTGCGTGGTGCTCCAGGTGCGGAGCACCTCGGCGAAGGCGGCCACGACCGCGTCGCCGGCCGTGACGCCGTACGACCGTGCGGCCTCGGCCAGCCCCTCCCACACGCCCGGGGCGGTCGAGCGGTACGCACGGCACCAGGTGGGCGGCGCGGCCGGGTTCCGGGCCGGGGCGACGGGGAGCGCGGGCGGCGGGGCGGGATCACCCGTGCACCGGACGCGCGACCGGTCGGGTTCGGCTCCCCGGCCCGCGCCGTCACCGCCCGCGGTGGGCGGTACCGGGTCGGGCAGCAGTACGTGCGCGAGGTTCCGCCGGCCGGCCACGGCCGGGTCGACGGCGGGGCGGAGGCGGGTGCGACCGCCCGGCAGCGGGGTGAGAAGCACGTCCCAGGGCCGGGCGGCGCCGTCGGTCCCGGGCGGGCCACCGAGCACGCGCCGGCGTGGCACGATCACGCCCCGAGCGCGCCGGAACGCCGCGGTGTCGAACGCGTCGGACTCCCACTCCACGTAGGGGCGGTCTGGCATGCGGGCCTCTGCTCGGTCGAGGGGGCGGCACGGAGGGCCGGCGGACACGGCCCGGTCACCGCCATGATCCGGCCGGACACCGGGGGCGACGAGTCGGGAGAACACCGATCGCCGTACCGCTGTCAGGGAGGTTCCCGACTGGGCGAGTGCCGACGGCTGATCACAATGGGGACGAGCCGTTGTGTTCCAGTGCCCCAGTGCCCCCAGCGCAGAGGAACCGGATGCCCCGAGATCTGTACGTCCTGCCTGCCTCGCCCGGCCAGGAGTGGATGTGGCTGATCCATCACATGCTCCGGGACGCCTCGCCGTACGTCATCGCCGGCATGGTGCGCGTCCGGGGGCGCCTCGACCCCGGCGCTCTCCGGCGGTCCCTGGACCTGCTGGTCGAGCGGCACGAAGCGCTGCGGACGGTGTTCCGCATGGACGCTTCGGGCGAGTTGAGCCAGGTGATCCGGGAGGCGGAGCCGGTCGACCTCGTCGGGTACGACCTCGGCGGCGGCACCGGTCCGGCGGGCGACCGGATCCGGGCGGACTTCCAGCGGTTCGCCGGCCGCCCGTTCGACCTGGCCCAGGGGCCGCTGCTGCGGGCGTGTCTCGCCCGGGTCGGGCCGGAGGACCACGTGCTCGGTCTGGCCGTCCACCACATCGTCGGCGACGGCTGGTCGATGCGCCTGATGACGTCGGAACTGACCGAGCTGTACCTCCGGCTGGCCGCCGGCGGCGTCCCCGATCTGCCCGAACCGCCGCTGCAGTACGCGGACTTCGCCGTCTGGCACCGGGAGTGGCTGACGTCCGAGCCGGCCCGGGAGCATCTCGCGTACTGGTCCCGGAAGCTGGACGGCGCGACCCCGCTGCGGCTGCCGCCCGACCCCGTCCCGGAGCCCGTCCCGCCCGGTGTCCGTCCCGCGCCGTCGGCCGCCGTGCGGATCGGCCCTGCCACCACCGTCGCGCTGACCGAGACGGCCCGCCGGCACGGCGCCAGCCTGTTCATGCTGCTGCTCACCGCGTACGCCGCGACCCTGGCCCGCTTCACCGGTCAGCGGGACTTCGTCCTGACGGTTCCGGTGGCCGGGCGTTCCCGCGAGGAACTCACCCGGACCGTCGGCTTCTTCGTGAACACGCTGCCGATCCGCGTGGACGCGTCCGGCGATCCCACGCTGCTCGAACTGCTCCGCCGTGTCCGCCTGACCTGCCTGGAGGCGTACGACCACCAGGACCTGCCCTACGAGCGGATGGTGCGCGGCGCGGTCTGGCGGCGCGACCGGCACCACACCCGTCTCGGGCCCGCCATGTTCGCCCTGCGCGTCCCGCTGCTCGCCCCGCGGCGGCTCCCGGGCGGCGCCACGGTGGAGGTGCTCGAACCGCCGCCGACGGCAGGGGAGATGGACCTGCTGACCGAGGTCACCGAGACACCCGGTCAGGGTCTGCACGGCTACCTCGCCGGACAGGCCGGCCTCTTCCGCCCGGACACCCTGAACCTCCTCGCCGGGTCCTTCACCGACGTCCTGACCATCGCCGCCACCGGCGGTGCGGTACCGCTGGCCGAACTGCCCGTGACCGTACGGGCGGTGCAGCGGCAGAGCGGGTGACGGCGATGCCGGCGCCCACCCACGCGGCCTTCCGAGGAGGCACAGCATGACGGCCGAGACCGACACCCCCGAGACGGGCCCCGCGCCCAGGGCGCCGAGGGGCCCCGAGGAAGAGAGGATCGCCGGGATCTGGTCCGCCTTCCTCAGAGCCCCGGACCCCCCGGCCAACGTCAGCTTCTTCACCCTGGGCGGCTACTCGCTGGGCCTCATGCGCCTCGGCCTGCGCCTGCAGCAGGAGTTCGGGATCGTGATCCCCGTACCCGACCTGTTCGAGAGCACCACGATCGAATCCCAGGCCGTCCTGGTGAGAGAGATCCTGGACCGGAGCCCCGGCGCGTGACCCCGGCGGCCCGCGGGGAGACCGGGGGCGACGCCGGGGATCGTCTCATTCGCCAACTCGCGTGTCTGTCAAGGGCGATCACGAGCGGGCCCGGGACACCACCGGGCTCCACGCGCCCGCGACGCGCACCCTGTCACGCTCTGCGTCGTCGCACGTCCGCTCTGTAATGTCCGGAGCGTGTCCTGTGGTGACGGGCGGCCACGCCCGGCGTGGCCGCCCGTCCGTGGGCGCGGAAGCCGGCGGGGGCGTCGTCATGTTTTCCCCGGCGGGCCGTGCGTGATCCGGGTGAGGTCGGTCATCAACGCGCTGAGCCAGGCCACGGTCGCGTAGTAGCGCCGCGGAGCACCGGGCGGCTCGGCGGTGAAGCCGGCGAGGACGGGGTCGGTCAGGGACGGGGGCGCGTCCGGGGCGTCGTCCGCCGGGTCCAGGGCCGCCGAGACGAGCAGCATGCGTCCCGCCACCCGCTCCCCCAGCGTGCCGGCCGATTCGGCGGCCTCCGGGCTCAGCGCGGTCGGCGGCGGCTCCAGCAGCCGGGCCGAGCCCCACAGGGTGTGGTGACCGGCGATGAGCGTCGCCTGCCAGTCCACCGTGCGCGGGTCCGCCCCGCGCCCGCCGCCCCCGAAGGGCGTCGGTTCGCTCTGCACCTGCGCGTACGCGGACTCCGCGAGGACGACGGCCCGCTGCAGGGAGCGGTGGCCGGGCACCCCCGACGGCGTGGCCGCGGCCGCCCCGGCCGTGACCGAGGCGCTGGTCGCCACGACGGTCTCCGCGGCCCGGCGCAGGAGGTCCGCCGCGGCCCGGTGCAGTTCGTCATGGGCGCCCCGGGGCCAGGCCAGCACTCCGAAGACGGCGCCGATCGCGCTGCCGATCAGCACGTCCAGCATCCTGACCTCGGCCAGCCGCCACGTCGGCTGCGCCAGCTGCGCGAAGACCAGCGCGACGAGCACGGTGAACATCCCCTGCGCCCAGCCGACGCCCCGGACCGGGCCCACCGTGAAGGCGCACAGCATCCACACCGGCAGCAGGACGGCGTACACGGCGGTGTCGGACCCCACCAGGATGAGCACGCCGGCGCTGAGCAGGGCCCCGGCCAGGGTGCCCGCGAGCGCCAGGCGGATGGTGCTCCAGGTCTCGCCCAGGGTGGTCCGGGTGAGGGTGAGGGTCGCCAGCATCGCCCAGAACCCGTGCGGCAGCGTGTCCACTCCGGCCACCAGCCGGACGGCCGTCAGGGCCAGGGCCATGCGCACCGCGTTCTGGAAGAACACCGAACGGCGTCCGGCGTGGCCGCACGCCCGGTGCCACCACAGCAGCGGAGCCGGGGTCGTGGCGTACCAGAAGCGGCCGGGCGGCAGCGGGACCGCGGCGTGCCGTCCGCCCACCGCGAGACCGGCCGCCGCGCCCATCGCGAGAGCCGCGTCGGCGACCTCCAGCACGGCCGCGTGGCAGCGCAGGACATCGGGCGGAAGGCAGGCGCCGGGGGACGGGTGGCCGGCGGACACGGCGGACAGGCGTGCGCGTGCCGTGAGCAGTTCCTCGCGCGGGGCCACCGCGGACGTCCCGGTGCGCAGACAGCCGGCGGTGGCCGTGGCGAGGCGGGCCACCGCCCGCAGTACGGCGGTCACGTCGGGTGCCGTCGCGTCGTCCCGCACGGCGGGCAGCCGGGCGAGTCTGCCGAGCAGAGTGCGGATGGCCAGGCCGGTGTGGCTGAGGGCGCGCTCGCGTACGCCGGGTCCCGCGGGGCGCTCCGCCTCCGGCACGCTGAGCGGGCGCAGCGCCTGGCTCGCCTCCTGGGCCGCCCGGATGTCGGTGCCGGTCAGGGCGGTGCGGGCGGCGGCGAGCCGCGCCGCGCACCTCTCGGCGACCAGGGCCGCGCGGGCGGCCCGCTCCCGGTACGACGGCGGGGCGGGCTCGGGCAGGAGCAGTGCCTCGGCCGCGACGAACAGGGCCACGCCCGTGGTCGTCCCGAGCAGCCGGTCGCCGAGCGAGCCGGGATCGTACGGCGGGAAGGACGGCAGGATGTAGAGGAGCTGGAGGCCCGGCGCCGCCCCCGCCGGACGCGGTCCGCCCACGGCGGAGAAGGCCAGCGTGAAGCCGACCACCAGCATGCCGAGGACGGCGCTCCACGTGCGCACCGACAGACAGGTGCCGAGGACCACCAGGACCCAGCACACCGGCAGCAGGCGCGCGATGAACGCCGCGCGCTGCCGGCCGGTGCCGGGGATCCTGGACAGTCCGCCCAGAGCCACCACGGTGAACAGGGCGTACGTCGCCGCCACGGGGCGGTCGAGGCCGTAGCGGAAGGCGTAGAAGCCCGCCGCCGCGACCAGCGTCACGCGCAGCGCACGACGGCCGGAGGCGGCGTAGGCCGTCGGCAGCCGGGCCGCCGGGACACCCCACACCCCTACAGAATCGCCGACGGCCGGGGGTCCGGCACCTCACGGCCCGGCGCAGCGGGCGGCTGGGAACGAGGCGGGAGGAAAGGCGCGGACAGCACACCGGAATCGGCGGCAAAAACGAAGGCAAGGAGGACACCCACTCCTTGCCACTCTCAACTTATAGCGCACTGGGGGGCTTGCGGCAAGGCCCCCGTCGTCCCGCAGAATTGCCGGCCGAAGCCAGGAAGCTGCGGAAATTGGAGATTCACTCAGTGCGTGTGCTTTTGTCGACGTATGGGTCGCGCGGGGATGTCGAACCGATGGCCGGACTCGCCGCGCGGTTGCGGGAGCACGGCGCACAGGTGCGGGTCTGCGCGCCGCCGGACGAGGACTTCGCGCGACGGCTGGCCGATGCCGGCGTGCCGCTGATACCGGTCGGCCCGTCGGCGCGCGAGCTGACCAGGGCCCGGCCGGAGCCCGCGTCCCTGCCGCAGCGCGCGGCCGGGTTGATCGCCGGTCAGCTGGAGACGCTCCCCGCGGCGGCCGAGGGCTGTGACGTGCTGGTGGCGACCGGTCCGCTGCCCGCCGCGGCCGGCGCGCTGTCGGTGGCCGAGCGGCTCGGTGTCCGCGCCGTGTCCGTGACCTTCCAGCAGCTCACCGTGCCGTCGCCGCACCACCCGCCACTGGCCTATCCGGGCCGGCCGCTCCCGCCGGAGGTGACGGACCACCAGGCGCTGTGGGACCTGGACACCCGGCACACCGACGCGCTGTTCGGCGAGGCGCTCAACACGAACCGGGCCGCGATCGGCCTGCCGGCGGTGGACCACGTCCGTGACTACGTCGTCGGCGGCCGGCCGTGGGTGGCGACGGACCCCGTCCTGGACCCGTTGTACGAGCGGCCCGGCCTCGACGTCGTCCAGACCGGCGCGTGGATCCTGCCCGACGAACGCCCGCTCCCCGCCGAGCTGTCGGCGTTCCTGGACGCCGGTGCGCCGCCGGTGTACGTGGGTTTCGGCAGCATGCCCCTGCACGCGTCGCCGGACGCCGCCCGGGTCGTCGTCGAGGCGGTCCGCGCGCAGGGCCGCCGTGTGGTCCTGGCCCGCGGCTGGGCCGGTCTGTCCCCGGTCGACGGCCAGGACGACTGCTGCGTGGTCGGCGAGGTCAACCAGCAGGCCCTGTTCGGCCGGGTGGCGGCCGTCGTGCACCACGGCGGCGCCGGCACCACGACGACGGCCGCCCGGGCCGGCGCGCCCCAGGTGGTGGTCCCCCAGGTGGCGGACCAGCCGTACTGGGCCGGCCGGGTGGCCGAGCTGGGGATCGGCGCGGCCCACGACGGCCCCACGCCGGCGTTCGACTCGCTGTCCGCCGCGCTCGAGACGGCCCTCGCCCCCGGCACCCGCGCCCGGGCCGGTGCCCTGGCGGGCCGGGTCCGCGCCGACGGGGCGGAGGTGGCGGCACGGCTGCTGCTCGACGCGCACGGCTGAGACCACCAGGTTCGTCGCAGCCGTCCGGACGCCCCGCCGCGCGCATGGTCGCGAGCGGCCTCACCACGGAGCCCACTGATATGACACAGCCCCTGACCACCGGCGCCTTCGATCTTCCCGAGCGCCTCGCCCCCAAGGCCGACCCGGCCCTGATCGCCGGCGACGAGCAGCACTTCGCGGCCATCGCGGCGTGTCTCGAGCAGACGATCGCCGACCTGACCCGACGCCTGGACGCCGAGCGCAGGGCGCCGGGCGGCATGGGCCGGCAGGCGATGGACCGGGATGCGGAGATCCACCGGCTGACCGCCCGCCTGCGCACCCTGCGCCGGTTCGGCCTGGACCTGTGCCTCGGCCGCATGGTCGGCGCGGACGGCTCCGAGCCCGTGTACATCGGGCGGCTCGGCCTGACGGACAGCACGGGCCGCCGGCTGCTGGTGGACTGGCGCTCCCCCGCCGCCGAGCCCTTCTTCGGCGCGACCCACGCCAACCCGATGGGGCTGGTGAGCCGCCGCAGGTACCGCTGGACCGACGGCCGGATCAGCGACTACTGGGACGAGGTGTTCACCCCGGACGGGCTGGCCGGGCATGCCGCCCTGGACGACCAGTCCGCGTTCATCGCCAGCCTCGGCGACACCCGTTCGCCGCGGATGCGGGACGTGCTCGGCACCATCCAGGCCGACCAGGACGCCGTCATCCGGGCGGGGTCGCGCGGCGCTCTGGTGGTCGACGGCGGCCCGGGGACGGGAAAGACGGTCGTCGCCCTGCACCGCTCCGCCTACCTCCTCCACTCCGATCCCCGGGTGGGCCACCGCCGGGGCGGCGTCCTGTTCGTCGGCCCGCACCGGCCGTACCTGGCCTACGTCTCCGACGTCCTGCCCAGCCTCGGCGAGGAGGGCGTGCAGACCTGCACCCTGCGGGACCTCGTCGCGGAGGGCGCGGACGCCGTGGCCGAGACCGACCCGGAGGTGGTCCGGCTGAAGTCGTCGGCGGACATGGTGAAGGCGATCGAGAAGGCCGTGCGGTTCTACGAGGAGCCGCCCGCCGAGGGCATGACGGTCGGCACCCCCTGGTCCGAGGTCTGGCTGAGCCCCGGCGACTGGGCCGTGGCGTTCGACGCGGCGGAGCCCGGCGCCGCGCACAACGAGGCCCGCGAGCAGGTCTGGGAGGAGCTGCTGACGATCCTGGTGGACAAGCTGGACGGCGACGTCGACGGCGGTGCCCCGCCCGAGCTGCTGCGCAGGGCGCTGCGGCAGAACCGGGAGCTGCGCACGGCGTTCGACCGGGCGTGGCCGCTGCTGGAGGCGGCCGATCTCGTCGGGGACCTGTGGTCGGTGCCCGCCTACCTGCGGCTGTGCGCCCCCTGGCTGACCCGCGAGGAGGTACGGCGGCTGCAGCGCGCGGACGCCCAGGCCTGGACGGTGTCCGACCTGCCGCTCCTCGACGCGGCACGGCAGCGGCTCGGCGACCCCGAGACGGCCCGGCGCAGGCGCCGGCAGGAGGCCGTCCTCGCCGCGCAGCGCGAGCGCATGGCACAGGTGGTCGACAACCTCATCGAGGCGGCGGCCGCCTCCGGTGCCGACGGAGACGACGGCGAGGGCCTGGTGCGGATGTTGCGCGGGGAGGACGCGAAGGTCAGCCTGGTCGACGAGTCGGAACTGGCGGCCGCCGACCCGGACCTGCTCGCCGGCCCGTTCGCGCACGTCGTCGTGGACGAGGCGCAGGAACTGACCGACGCGGAGTGGCAGATGCTGCTGCTGCGCTGCCCGTCCCGGAGCTTCACCGTCGTCGGGGACCGCGCCCAGGCCCGGCACGGCTTCACGGAGTCCTGGCGGGAACGGCTCGAACGGGTCGGCTTCGACCGGATCGAACTGGCCTCGCTGAGCATCAACTACCGGACGCCCGAGGAGATCATGGCGGAGGCCGAGCCGGTCATCCGGGCGGTGCTCCCGGACGCCAACGTGCCGGTCTCCATCCGCAGCGGCGGTGTCCCCGTCGTCCACGGGTCCGTGGCGGACCTGCGCCCGTTCCTCGACACCTGGCTCGCCGCACACGCCGACGGGACCGCCTGTGTCATCGGCGATCCCGCGTTCCGGTCGACGTCCCGGGTGCGCTCGCTGACCCCGGAGCTGGCGAAGGGCCTCGAGTTCGACCTGGTCGTGCTGGTCGATCCGCAGGGGTTCGGCGCGGGTGTGGAGGGTGCGGTGGACCGCTATGTCGCGATGACCCGGGCGACCCGGCAGCTCGTCGTCCTCACCAGCGTCTGAACCCGGCGGGGCCCGGCCGCTCAGGTGGTGCAGGCCGGTACGCCGTCCAGCCAGGCCGGGCCCTGGATGTAGATGTTGGTGACCCAGGCGCGGTAGTCGGGGAGGTAGGACCAGGCGTCGTTGGTGTAGCCCTCGGCGGTGACGGGTTCGGCGTGCTTCTGGCAGGCGACGCGGATCGTCGTGGGGCCGGGGAAGGCGTAGACGCGGGCGGCCCGGACGGAGGGCTGGGCCTTGGTCCACACGCCGGTGCCCCAGGTGCGCAGGACGGGCCCCTCGACGGTGCCGGTGTTGACGCGGACGGCCCCGAAGTAGTCGCCGCCGAGGCGGACGTCACCGACCATCAGCTTGGTGCCGGACTGCCGGGCCTCCACCATCCTGCCCGCGCCGAGGTAGAGGGCGATGTGGTGCAGGTCGGCCGAGGTGCCGTAGGCGAGCAGGTCCCCGGGGCGCAGCGGGGCGAGGCCCTCGGCCGCGGTGAAGCGGGCGGCGGTGCGGTGGGTGTAGTACTGGGCGCTGGCGTCGCCGTCGAGGATGTCGGCCCCGGTGGCTCGGGCGTAGGCGTAGCGGACGAGGCCCGAGCAGTCGAAGCCGAGGCGCTCGGGATCGTGTTCGCTGGCCGGGTCGGTCGGGTCGACCTTGCCGTAGGTGGGGCCGGGCTGCGCGCCGTGGCCGCCGCCCCAGGTGTACCAGACACCGGCCGCGACCTGCGCGCAGGCGGTGTCGACGGCCCGTTCGGCCGCGGCCGTGGCGCCCGGGGCGAGGACGGCGCAGCCGCCGTCGGCCGGCCCGGGGAGCCGGCCGGCGGCGAGCGCCGGCCGGGTGAGGAAGAGTGCTGTGAGCAGGGCGATGAGCGCGCCGATGGCGCCGGTCCGCCGGAGCATGCCGGAACCCCCGTTTCGTTCTGTGGTGTGGTCGGTGGACAGCCTTCCCGGGCACGGCGTGCCGGTCGACAAGGACGCGCGGGCCTTCTGCGACGGGCAACGGGAAACGTTCGGGAAACCCCCTGCCGTCAGGGCGGTTGTTCAGTTCCGCGGGCACGCGGAGGCGCCGGGGGCGGGCTCGCCGGGGAGCAGGGAGCGGCGGGTCGCCGGGTCCGTCCCGCGGTCCAGGCGGCAGATCTCCGCCAGCCGGGTCCCGGTGTCCGGGTTCCACAGCCGTACCGTGCCGTCGTAGCTGCTGCTCGCCACCGTCCGCCCGTCGGGGGCGAAGGCCACGCCCCACACGGCGTCGGTGTGCCCGGAGAGCGTGGCCCACGGCCGCCGTCCGGGCACGTCCCACAGCCGTACCGTACGGTCGTTGCCGCTGCTGGCGAGCAGCCGGCCGTCCGGTGAGAACGCCAGGCCGCGCACCGAGCCGGTGTGGCCGGTCAGCGAGTCGAGGAGCCGGTGCCGGGCGGCGTCCCACAGCCGTACGGTGCCGTCGTTGCCCGCACTGGCCAGGGTGCGGCCGTCGGGGCTGAAGGCGACGCCCCGCACGGCACCGGTGTGGCCGGTCAGCCTGGCCAGCGGGCGGTGGGTCCGGGCGTCCCACAGCCGGACCGTCAGGTCGTCGCCGACGCTGGCCAGTTGGCGGCCGTCGGGGCTGAAGGCGACGCCGTTGACGTAGTCGGTGTGGCCGGTGAGGACGGTGAGCGGGCGGCGGCCGGGGACGTCCCAGAGGCGGACGGTGCGGTCGGCGCCCGCGGAGGCGAGGGTGCGGCCGTCGGGGGCGAACGCCACGTCGAACACGGCTCCGCGGTGGCCGTGCAGCACGGTGCGCGGGCGGCGGGCGGTGGTGTCCCAGAGCACCACCGTGCCGTCGGAACCGGCCGCGGCGAGGGTGTGCCCGTCCGGCGCGTAGGCCACGGTGGTGACGCTGCCGTGCTGTCCCGTCAGGGTCGTGGGGGTGCCGCGCCGGCGGGCCGGGTCCGGGTCCCACAGCCGTACGGTGTGGTCGGCGTCCGCGGTGGCCAGCTGCCGCCCGTCGGGCCGGTAGGCGACGGCGGAGACCTCCGTGAACGGGCGGGCGGCCAGGGTGCGGCCGCGCAGGTCCCACAGGACCACGGACTGGTCGAACCCGCCGGTGGCGAGCAGCGTGCTGGTGGTGTCGACCGCCACGGACATCACGTAGTCGGTGTGGCCGCTGAGGGTGGTGACGAGCCGTCCGCTCCGGATGTCCCACAGCCGGGTCGTGCCGTCCCCGCTCGCGCTGATCACGGTGGTGCCGTCGCGGGTGTAGGCGACCGCGTTGACGTCGTCGCTGTGCCCGGTGAGTGTCGCGGTGACCCGCCGGCGTCCGACGTCCCACAGCCGTACGGTCCGGTCCACTCCCCCGCTGGCCAGGCCGCGGCCGTCGGGGGCGAACGCCAGGCCGAGCACCGTGTCGGTGTGACCGCGCAGGACGGCCGGCCGCCGGGCCCGGCCGGGGTCCCACAGCCGTACGGTCCGGTCCGCGCCGGCGGAGGCGAGCGTACGGCCGTCCGGGGCGAACGCGAGCGCGTCGACCTCGCCGGAGTGCCCGGTGAGGCGGGCCGTCCGCCGCGGGGCGCGGGCCGTGTCCCAGAGCTGGACGGCTCCGTCGGCGGCGGCGACGGCGAGGGTGTGCCCGCGCGGGGCGAAGGCGACCGCGCGGGCCGCTCCGGTGTCCGGCAGCAGGGTGGTGCGGGACGGGCGGGACGGCGACCACAGCCGTGCCGGTCCGTCGGTCGAGGTGACCGCGAGGGTACGGCCGTCCGGGCTGAAGGCGAGGGCACGGACCCGGCCGGGAACGCTCAGCGTCGTGGTCGTCCGGTGGTCGGTCAGGCGCCGCAGCCGGACCGTGCCGTCCGAGCCGGCGGTGGCCAGCAGACGGCCGCCCGGGGCGAAGGCCACCGCGTTGACCGGGCCGCGGTGGCCGCCGAGCCGGGCTGCGAAGGGCTCGGCCTGCGTGCTCAGCAGGGCGCCGCGGGTGGTGGCGGTGGGCTGGGTGCGGTAGGCCTCGGCGGCGAGCAGCATCGAGGCCTCCGGGCGGCCCCCGGCCAGCAGGGTGGACCGGACGGCCAGGGCCTGGGAGCGGGCGAGGCGTTCCTGGGCGAGCGCGTCGGCGCGCTGCCGGTGGGCGAGGCCTCCGGCGGCCAGGGCGCAGCCGAGCAGGACGACGAGGGTGGCCGTCATCGCCTGCCGCAGCCGGACCTGACGCCGTGTCTGCCGCTGCCGGGCCTCCTCCTCGGTCTCGCTGGCGTGCAGGAACGCCTCCTCCACGGGGCCCAGCGGGCCGAGTCCCCGCGTGTCCGCCGCCCAGGAGCGCACGGTGTCCAGCCGGGTGCCGCGGTAGAGCGCCGACGGGTCGCGGCCCTCGCGTTCCCACGCGGCCGCGGCGTGGCCGAGTCGCTGGCGGACGAGCAGGCCGGCCCGGTCGGCGCTGATCCAGTCCCGCAGCCGGGGCCAGCTGTGCAGCAGGGCCTCGTGGGCGATCTCCACGCTGTCGCTGTCGACGGTGACGAGCCGGGCGCGGACGAACACGTCGAGCGCGGTGTCGGCGCCCGCCGCGTCGGACGACTGTGCCATGAGCTCGGTACGGCGGACCCGGCGCCGGGTGGCGCCGGTGCCGTCGGAGACGTGCACGAGCCGGGACAGGATGCGGCGGATGGTCTGCTGCTCGGCGGGGTACAGCTGGGCGAAGGCGTCCTCGGCGGTGCGTGCCACGGCGCCCTGGATGCCGCCGGTGCTCTCGTACCCGGCGACGGTGAGGGTGTCCCCCTCGCGGTGGCGCCAGGTGGCGAGCAGCGCGTGGGAGACCAGGGGCAGCGCACCGGAGGGCACGCCCCGGGCGCCGGGCGCGCCGGGTGCGCCCGGTGTGCCGGGCTCGCGGGGGTCGCCGGTGTCGCCGGTGAGTCCGGCGTCCCGCAGCAGCAACGGGACGAGCCCGGGTTCGAGGGTGAGCCCGGCGAGTTCGGCGGGGCGGGTGATGGACTCGATCAGCTCCGCCGTGGACATCGGGGGCAGGACGTGCAGGCCGTCGGTGAAGGCGGGGGCGAGTTCGGGCAGGTCGAGGCAGCGGCCGGAGAAGTCGGCGCGTACGCCGAGGACGACCACCGCGGGATCGTGGGCGGCCGACGGTGCGGGCGCGGCCAGCGCGCACAGCACGCGGGCGAAGGTGCGCCGTTCGTCCTCGTCGGCGCAAAGGGTGAACAGTTCCTCGAACTGGTCGACCAGCAGGACGAGCCGGGGCGGGGGTGGTGGCCGGCGCCCCGCCGGGGGCGTGTCCGCGCGGGTCCGTACGGCGTCGAGGAGGGCCTCGGGCCGCTCGGCCAGCCGGGCGGCGGTGAGGTCCAGGTCGCCGCCGAGCACCTTCGCGGCGCGCTCCAGCAGTTCCCGCGACGGGTGCGCGGTGGGCGTGAGGGTGACGACCGGCCAGCGGTCGGCGCCGGCCATCGGGAAGCCGCCGGGCCGCCACAGGGCGGGCACCAGACCGGCGTTGAGCAGGGACGACTTGCCCGCGCCCGAGGGGGCGACGAGCAGCAGCGGTCCCTTGCCGACCCTGCCGAAGACCCGTTCCACGAGGGCGGCCGTGGCCCGCTCCCGGCCGAAGAAGCGGCCGGCGTCCTCCGTGGTGAACGCCGACAGGCCCGGGTAGGGACAGGCAGGGCCGGTGACATCGTTGCCCTCGGCGGTGCGTGCCGGGCGCGGTGGGACGACCAGGGCCAGCAACTCGCCGTCCGCGCGCAGGATCCGGTCGCAGCGGCTGGCCACGTCGACGGTCGGGCGCTTCGCGCCGGTCTCGATCTTGCTCAGGTACCCCTTGCTGTAGTGGGTCTGTCGGGCCAGGTCGGCGAGTGACAGACCGCGCTGCTGCCTCAGTCGTCGTAGGTGTGCGGGGAAGGACGGTGTGGTCGGCACCGCCCGGTCCCCGTCGTTCTCGTTCCGGTAGCCGTTGCCGGCTCCCTGTCGCGGCTCCCCCAAGGGTCCCCCATGGCAAGCGTGCCCAGGCCGTGAGACGGCGGGAGCCCAGGTTACTGCCGGGGTCGGACAGGTGGCCCAGCCATGCGTGCACAGTGGCCGAAATCAAGCTTCCGCCAACCGCGGTCACGGTTCCGGAAGCCTCCCCCGTGGTTCCCCTTCGGCCGGCCGTGGGTGGGGTACGGCGGCCGAGGGTCCGCGGTCCTCTTCTGCCGTTTCCCTACGGCCGGTTGAGGGTGATGGAGTTGATCGGCGTCAGGTCGGCGTACACGCCGGTCCCCTCGGCGACGGGTTCGCCGCAGCCGGTGCCGTTGTAGCCCGTGCACAGGCTCGCGGTGGCCCCGCCGTACTGGTTGTTGAGGACCCAGTGCCGGCCGACCTGGTTGCTGAGGTTGTGCGGGCCGTAGCTGTAGAGGACCAGGCTCGGCGACCGGGCCGGGTCCTGGTTCTGCGGGTAGACGCAGACCGCGCCGTCCGGGCAGCCGGCCCACGGGTCGGCCGCCGGCCGCGCGTGGGCCGCGCCGCTCATCGCCAGGAGCGCCGCCGTGGCGGTCGCGAACGCGGCGGCCCCGCGAATCATCGTGCGCATGGTTCCCCCTTGCAGTTCTCCTGCGTCGTCGCAGGCCGTGACTGGTGTTGACGGCTTCACGGTCCCGCGGCGCCCGGCCGGGGTCGACGGGTTTCCCGTCGCCCGTCGCCCCCGCACCCGGGAAACCGGCCGTGACCGGCGGGAGGGGGAGCAGCGGGCAACGGCGTACGGACGGACCGGGGCCGGCCTTCCCTCGGACGGGCCGCGAACGGCCTTGCCCTCGGTCGGGTCGCGGACGGCGTTCCCGCAGACGGGCGGGGAACGGCCTTGCCTCGGACGGGCCAGGGACGGCGTTCCCGCGGAGGGGCGGGAGACGGCCTTCCCTCGGACGGGCCGCGAACGGCCTTGCCCTCGGTCGGGTCGCGGACGGCGTTCCCGCAGACGGGCCAGGGACGGCCTTGCCTCGGACGGACCGGGGACGGCCTTGCCTCGGACGGACCGGGGACGGCCTTGCCTCGGACGGGTCGGGGACGGCCTTGCCTCGGACGGGTCGGGGACGGCGTTCCCGCGGACGGGCGGGGGACGGCCTTGCCTCGGACGGGCCGGGGACGACCTTCCCGCGGACGGGGCCGAACGGCCCAGCGCGGTCGCGCCGTTCGCCGATTCCGCGCTCCCGGCCGTCAGACTTGGCGGCCCGTGGCATCCACGCGCGCTCGAAGGGAACCCGCCGACCCATGCAGATCGACCTGACAGGACGCACCGCGCTGGTCACCGGCTCGACGCAGGGCATCGGTGCCGCCATCGCCGTCGCCCTCGCCCGGGCCGGTGCCCGCGTGGGCGTCAACGGCCGCGACGAGCGGCGGGTGGCCGACAGCGTCGCCGCGCTGGCACAGCGGGCTCCCGGCGCCGAACTGGTGCCGGTGGCCGCCGACGTGTCCGACGACGAGGGCGCGGCCCGGGTGGCGGAGCTGCTGCCGCAGGTGGACATCCTCGTCAACAACCTGGGCGTCTTCGGCGCCGCGGACCCGTTGGAGATCACCGACGACGAGTGGCGGCGCTACTTCGAGGTGAACGTCCTCGCCGGCGTACGGCTGACCCGGCGGTATCTGCCGGGCATGACCGAGCGCGGCTGGGGGCGCGTCCTGTACGTCGCCAGCGACTCGGCGGTGGTCATCCCCGCCGAGATGATCCACTACGGGATGTCGAAGACCGCGCTGCTGGCGGTGAGCCGCGGCTTCGCCAAGAAGGCGGCGGGCACGGGCGTCACGGTGAACTCGGTCATCGCGGGTCCCACGCACACCGGCGGCGTCGAGGACTTCGTGTACGACCTCGTCGACCGGGACCTGCCCTGGGAGCAGGCGCAGCGCGCGTTCATGCGCGAGTACCGCCCGCAGTCGCTGCTGCAGCGGCTGATCGAGCCGGAGGAGATCGCCCACATGGTCGTCTACCTCAGCTCCGAGCAGGCGTCGGCCACGACCGGCGGAGCGCTTCGGGTGGACGGCGGGTACATCGACTCGATCCTGCCGTGACGGCGGTCGCGGGTGCCGGGGTGCCGGTGGGCGCGTCAGCGCGGCTGTGACAGATCGATGGCCCGGTCGACGTCCTCGGGCCGGAGCACGCGCAGGATGCCTTCGAGCAGGTAGTAGTCGGCGTAGGGCAGTGAGATCTCGATGCCGTCCTCGGCCGGGCGGTTGCGGGTGCAGCGGGCCACGACGGCGTCGGCGCGGGCCGAGTTCCTCGTCAGGCAGGTGTCCGCGAGCGCGGTGAGCAGGCGCAGCGCCACCTCGCGGTAGGTGTGGCTGCCCGTGGCCGCGTGCAGGTCGAGCAGGCCGCAGGCCATGACGGCGCCGGCGGAGGCGTCCTTGACGTCGTACGGCTGCTGCGGCGCGCGGTAGTCCCAGACCGGGACGTGGTCCGAGCTCAGCGCCCCGATGGCGAAGTCGGCCAGTCTGCGCGCGGTGTCCCGGAACTCCGTGTTCCCGGTGCGCCGGTACATCGTGGTGAAGCCGTAGATCCCCCAGGCCTGTCCGCGTGACCAGCAGGAGGCGGGGCTGTACCCCTGGACGGTGTTCGGGCCGATCGGCGCGCCGGTGTCCGGGTCGAAGTCGAAGACGTGCGGGGTGGATCCGTCCGGTCGGGGGAAGACGCGCTGCGCGGTCTTCGCGTGCTCCACGGCGATGTCCAGGTACCTGTCGTCGCCGGTCTCCCGGCTGGCGAAGGCCAGCAGGTCCAGGTTCATCATCGTGTCCATGATGACGCGGCCCGCGTTGGTGCGGTCCGTCAGCGCGCCCCAGGCCCGGATGAACCTGCCGCGCGGGTTGTACCGCCGGCTCAGGGAGTCGGCGGCCTGGAGCGCCCCGGTCCGCCACGTCTCGTCGCCGGTCAGCCGCCACGCGGTGACCCACGAGGGGGTGAAGAGGAAGCCGAGGTCGTGGGTGCCCGTGTCGTACTGACGGGGGGCGAGGCCGCGGGCCGAGTCGATCGCCCATGTGCGGAAGGAGTCGTCCTTGGTGTGGAGCCAGGCCATCCACAGGGTTCCGGGCCAGAATCCGCCCACCCAGTCCCCGGTGCGGGAGTACGTCCACTTCTCGAACTTCGTGCCGACCGGGAAGCCGGTCACGCCCGGGGCGACGGTGCGGACCTTCTCGACGGCGTAGTCCGCCGCCGACCGGAGCGTCCGCAGGGTCGCCGTCGGTGCCTGCCGGTCCGTTGCCCCCGCGGCCGGCACCGCGGAGGCTCCTACGGCCGCCGCACCGGCCGCCGTGGCCAACAGCGCACGCCGGGAAACGCTCATGGTCGCCCTCCCACTCCGCCTCGGACAAGAGAAGTCGGCTGAGCTTGGCACAGCAGCACCGACCCTGTACACCCACATGAGCAGAGTTCATGGACATGAACGCGGACCGCGGACCGGGCGGCGTACCGGCCGGGGAAGGTGTCAGGACGGGAGGTCCGGCGCCACGCCCAGCTGCCGCAGCTGGGCCAGGACGTCCACCACACCCCAGATCTCGGCGACGCGGTCCTCCGCGAAACGGACGATGAAGATCTCGCCGTACCGGACGGGCTTCCCGGTGGGCGGCAGGCCCCGGTACTCGCCCAGGTGGGTGCCGGTGACCGTGTTGCGGAGGACGAGCCTGTCCCCTTCGGCGACGGTGTCCTCCGTCGTGACGCGCAGGTCGGGGAACGCGCGCAGCAGCACCTCCCACACCTGTTTGAGCGCCTGCACCCCCGTCATGCCCATCGGTACCGGCGCGTGGAACCGCAGGTCCGGCGCGACCGTCTCGTCGATGGTCTTCCAAACGGTCTCCAGGTCGCCGCTGTTGACGGCGTCGTGCAGACGACCGAACGTCGCCTTGTTGCGTTCCGCCTGCGCTGTCGGCATGCGTTCCTCCCCTGTGGGCGTGAGGCATGGGCCTCGGGTCCGTTGTCGTTCCCTCACCTCCTACGACGGGACGGCGCGCCAGGATGTGACATGGCCCCCGACGGCCCCGCCCCTCTTCACCCTCCCTCGCATCCGTCCTCCAGCCGGCGCCGCCACCACAGGTGCGCGTGCCACTGGCGCCGGCCGGCGAACGGGTCCGGCAGGGTGCGTGCCGCGTACGCGGCGTCCAGCACCCGCACCCGGCGCCTCAGTTCGGCACGGGGGCGGGGCGGCAGCTGCCGCAGAACCTCCTCCAGCACGTCACGGGCATGCCGTACGTCGTCGAAGGAGCAGCCCCGGCAGTCGCACCCCGAGAGCCGCGGATACAGGGGGCGGCGTCCGGGCGGACCGAGGAACGCCCGGTACCGGCGCAGGGCGCGGGCGGTGGCGCCGGGGTAGAGGTAGTAGTCGTCGGAGAGCCGCTCCACGTGCTCGATCGCGCGGCTGGTCCGCGGGGAGAGGCCGTGGATCCGCCGGGTCGGGAGGTCCCGTGGGGCACGGGAGGGCTGTCGGGAGCGCAGCGCGCCGGGCCGCTTACGCGGCATCGGCCTTTCGGTCGTCGGTCATGACGTTCATGACGGCCATCATGCCAGCCCGGACGCCGCCCGGCGCACGGCCTCGCGGCACGGCCCGGGCCCGAGTCACCGGCTTTCCTGACGAACACAGGTCGGAGACATCCGCTGGACCGAGGAGAGGGGGGCGCGGCAGGCTGAGGGGGTGCGAGAGAAGACCGTGTCGTCCACCGGGGCGCCGCCGTGGTTCGTACGGCCGGCCGCCCGCTCCTGGCGCTGCGCGCCGGCCCCCGCGGAGGTGCGGGAGTTCCACGCCTCCCTGCCCGGTCACGCCCCGACCCCGCTGAGGGAACTTCCCGGGCTGGCGGACGAGTTGGGGGTGGGCCGCGTCTTCCTCAAGGACGAGTCGGCGCGCCTGGGTCTGCCCGCGTTCAAGGTGCTGGGTGCGTCGTGGGCGGTGCACCTGCTCCTGGCGGCGCCTGCGCGGGGGCCGGTCACCCTGGTCTGCGCCACGGACGGCAACCACGGCCGGGCCGTGGCCCGGCTGGCCCGGCTGCACGGCCTGCGCGCGCTCGTCTTCGTCCCTCGCGGGGTCCATCCGGACGCCGTGGCGGCCATCGCGGCCGAGGGCGCGGCGGTGACCCGGGTCATGGGCCCGTACGAGGAGGCCGTGCGCCGGGCGGACGAGGCGGCCGGGGCACCGGACACGGTGCTGGTGCAGGACACCGCGTGGGAGGGGTACGAGACGGTCCCCGGCTGGATCGTCCAGGGCTACTCCACCCTGTGCGCCGAGATCGACGAGCAGCTGGCGGCCGCCGGTGCCGCCGCGCCGGGGCTGGTGGCCGTCCCGGTGGGGGTCGGGTCGCTGGCGCAGGCCGTCGTCACCCACTACCGCAGCCGTACGGCGACAGCGGCCACGGCCCTGCTGGCGGTCGAACCGGAGTCCGCCGCCTGCCTCCTGGCGAGCCTCACCCGGGGCGCCGCGGTCGGTGTCACCACCGGCGAGACCGTCATGGCCGGGCTGAACTGCGGGACACTGTCCCGTACGGCCTGGCCCGTGCTGCGCGCCGGGCTGGACGCCGCTGTCGCCGTCACCGACGCCGACAGCACCCGTGCGGCGGCGGACCTCGCCGGGCTGGGCGTCTCCTCGGGACCCTGCGGTGCGGCCGCGCTCGCCGGGGTCCGCGCGGCCCTCGGCGGCGACGGTGCCGGGGAGCGCCGGGACCTGCTGGGGCTCGGCCCCGGCTCGGTGGTCGTCCTGCTGAGCACCGAGGGCACCGCCGCCAACCCGCACTCCCCCACGCCCATCCGCTGAACACCCCGCTCACCGGACACCTCGAAGGACACCGCCGGGGTGCACCTCTTCCCCCGCCGCCACGGCCACGCGTCCGCCGGGCCCCCGACGGGGCCACCGGTGCCGTGCTCATCGGCTTCGGCGTCGCCCTCGCGGCCTCCTGAGGAGGAGTGCGGCGGTCGTCCCGAGCCGGGGGAAACGGCTCGAAGGACCGGCGGGGCGCTGCTAGTTTGCGGCCGTGGATCTCTTCTCGCGCTCGTGGACGGCCCTGCGCGCGGCGGTCGCCGGACTCCGCGACGAGGACTTCGCGCGGCCGTCGGGCTGTACCGGCTGGCTGGTCCGGGACCTCGTGTGCCATCTGGTCATCGACGCCCAGGACGTGCTGATCACCCTCGTGACACCGGCCGCTGCGGAGCCGACCCGCAACGCGGCGACGTACTGGAACGTCACCGGGACACCGCCGTCCGGTGACGACCCGCTGGACGCGCTGACCGTCCGGCTGGCCGCCGCCTACCAGGACCCGAAGCTGCTGAAGTTCCATCTGGACGACGTCGGTTCGGCCGCCGGGCGGGCGGCGGAGCTGGCCGACCCGGGACAGCGGGTGAGCACCCAGGACATGGTCCTCACCGTGGGCGACTACCTCTCCGCGTACGTCCTGGAGTGGACCCTGCACCACCTGGACCTGACCGCCCGCCTCCCCGGCGCGCCGGAACCGCCCGCCGAGGGCCTCGCCGGGGCCCGCGCCCTGCTGGAGGAGATCGCCGGAGCACCCTTCCCCGCCTCGTGGTCCGACCAGGACGCCCTGCGCATCGGCACGGGCCGCCGCACCCCGACCGGCACCGAGCGGGCCGAACTGGGCGAACTGGCCGCGAGACTCCCGCTCGTCCTCGGGTGAACGCCCGCCGCCGGGTCCACCGGTACGGTGTCATCCGGCCGGCCGCCGTGCCCCGCACGCCGGGTAGAACGGTGTGAGGCCGGAGCCGGAGAGGGTGGCCGGGGGGTCGTAGCCCGTGCCCGGGGCGTCCGTGGTGTAGGCGCGGGTGTCGGGGGCGAGGCCGGTGTGCGGGTCGCCGAGGCGGGCCTGGGTCTCGTAGACGCCGTCGCCGGCGTAGGTGTACGCCGCCAGGTCGGGGTGGCGGTCGTGGTCGTAGTCGGCCACGGCGATGTCCTTCGTGGCACCGAGGTCGAGCCGGACGGTCCGCCGGCTGCGGCCGGTGCGGGAGAAGGGGCCGAACCTCAGCTCGGCCACGCGGGGCGGGACCGGGTCGTCGCCGCCCTGCTCCTTGCCGGCCACGACGACCAGATCGCTCCAGCCGTCCCGGTCGAAGTCCGCCACGGCGGCGCGCACGTACTCCTGCCGGCGCCCGGGGCGGTCGGCCAACCCCCGTGCGGAGACGGTCACTTCGTGCGGCGAGCCGAGGGCGAAGGTGACGGCCAGCAGGGCGCCGCGGTGGGACGGGTCGGTGATCCGGTCCGGCCGGCCGTCGTTGTCGACGTCGGCGATCAGTTCCCCGGACGTGGTCAGACACGCGGTGACGGCGGGCGGTGCGGTCGGCCGCGGCGGAGGTTCGCCCAGCGCGTCCTCGCCCCCGGCGAGCAGCAGCAGACCCGCCGCCGTCAGGGAGGCGGTACGGGTGAGGGGTCGGGACCGGGGAGGTCCGCCGGGTCCGGGCGCGGCCATGGGCAGGGATCGTAGCCGGGTGCGCCATCGGCATCAGGAGGCAGTCGGCTTCCGGGGCCGCGACGACCTCACGCGCAGGGCCTCCGCCCGGCTACGCTCACCCTGCCGGTGACTGCGCCAACGGTGAAAACGGGTTGACCCGCCCGTATCATCCTGGTGTCGCACCGTCAGGAGCGGAGGGAAAGATGCCGGAAAGCGCTGGGCCCGTCACCGAGCTGACCTCTCAGTACGTCAGCCAGGTGACCAACGACCTCGAAAGCAACCTCAAGGAGCAGGAGCGCATCACGGCGGAGATCGCCGCCCTGCAGGAACAGTTGACCACCCTGCAGCACGACCACGCCATCCTGCTCAGCATGCGGCAGGCCCTCGGCATCACCGCGCCGGCCGGCGGGGTGGTCGTCCCCTCCCCCCGGAAGAGGAGCGGCGGCACGCGGCGCGCCGACGCCAGAAAGCCGGCGGTGAAGAAGACAGCTGCGAAGAAGGCAGAGGCGAAGAAGCCGGAGACGAAGAAGCCGGAGACGAAGAGGGCGGAGACGAAGAGGGCGGAGACGAAGAAGACGGCGGTGAGGAAGCCGGCGGCCCGGAAGGCGGCTGTCCGGAACGCGGTTTCCCAGCCGGCTCAGCCCACGCTGGTGGAACTCGTCCGCCGGCACCTGACGGAGCAGAGGGAACCGCGCTCCGCCGCCGAGGTCGCCGAGGCGCTGGTCCGGGCGCACCCCGAACGCGGCATCCAGACCAAGGTCGTACGCACCACTCTGGAGAACCTCGTGGCCAGGAACGGCGCCCAGCGCACCAAGCAGGGCTCGTCCGTCTTCTACACCGTGCCGGGGGAAGCGGCGGGGGAACCGGCGGCGCCATCGGCAGCGGAACCGGGATCGGAATCGGAATCGGCAGGGCAGTCGCCGGCGGAGACGACGGGAGGACCGCACACCTCCGCCTGACGGTTCGGGGCCTAGCTCAGGCCGGCGGCCGGTCGTCGGTGTCGAAGCTGGCGAAGTAGGCCGCGGCCATGTCCTCGTCGGCATGGCCCTGTGCGGCGGCGCGCTCGAGTCGTGCGGCGCTCGCGGCGGCCACGTCCAGACGCACGCCGTGCTCCTCGCCCGCCCGGACGATGAGCCGGGCGTCCTTGACGGCCGTGGCCACCGCGAACTGCGCCGGGGACAGCCGGTCTTCGAGGATGAGCTTCGACTTGGCCCGCAGGTATCCCATGTCCAGCGGGCCGCCCTCGATCGCGTCGAAGAAGCCCTGCGGGTCCACGCCGAGCGCCTTGGCCAGGGCCAGCACCTCGCCGGTCGCGGCGGTGGCCGCGAGGACCCAGCTGTTGGCGACCAGCTTCAGCCGGGTCGCGGTACCGGCCGCCCCGTCCTCACCGGTCCACACGGTACGGGTGCCGACCGCGTCGAACACCGGGGTCACGGCGGAGCGGTGGTCGCCGGGACCGGCGGCGATGACGAGCAGCCGGCCGGCCTCGGCGGGCTCGCGGGTGCCCAGCACCGGCGCGTCGAAGAAGACCAGGCCGTGCTCGCGGGCGAACGCGGCCAGGTCGCCGAGGGCCTCCACACCCGCGGTGCCGGCCTGCGCCCAGGCGGTGCCGGAGCGCAGGCCGGGGGCGGCCTCGCGCATGACGTCCAGGGTGACCGGGCCGTCGTGGAGCATGGTCAGGACCACGTCGGCGCCCTCCACCGCCTCGGCGGGCGTGCCCGCGACATGGACGCCGTCGGCGGCGAGCGGTTCGGCCTTGGCGCGGGTGCGGTTCCAGGCGCGGACGGTGTGTCCGGCCCGCCGGAGACTGCGGGCCATCGCGGCGCCCATGATGCCGGTGCCCAGGACGCTCACGGTGAGTGTGTCGGTCATGACCTCAACTTCCTGACGGGACTTGATCGGGAACTGGTGCAGGGGACGGATGCAGGGGACTGGCGTGGGTGGCTGATGCGGGGGGACTGACGCGGGGGCCCGCGGCGGCCACGGAGAGATCTTCCACCAGCCGGGCGCGCGGCGCGCCGAGCCCCTCCCCCGGCGTGCCGCCCCCGCCGGTCGCGGCCGCACCGCTCCTGTCGTACGTCCGTGAACCCGTACAGTCGGTGGCGGGAGAGGGAGAGCGGGAGGGGCGGGATGCCACAGGGGAGTTCGGTGCGGTTCGCTGTGCTGGGACCCGTGCGGGTCTGGCGCGGGGCGGACGAACTGGATGCCGGCGGCCCCCAGGCCCGGACGCTGCTGGCCCTGCTGCTGCTCCGGGCGGGCCAGCCCGTCCCCGTACCCGAGATCGTCGACGTGCTGTGGGGACCGGGCCCGCCGCCCACCGCCCTCAACGTGGTCCGCCGCCATGTCGGTTCGCTGCGGCGGCTGCTGGAGCCGGGACTGCCCGCGCGGGCGGCGGGACGCCGGCTGGTGCGCGGAGCGGGCGGCTACCGGCTGGTCACCGACGGGGACGAGGTGGACCTCGTACGGTTCCGGGAGCTGCGGAAGGAGGCCCGACGGGCCGTCGCCGAGGGCGCGGCCGGGCGGGCCGTCGACCTCCTCACACAGGCGCTGACGCTGTGGCCGGGACCCGTCGCCGCCGGGCTCGCACCGGACGTACGGGCCCGGCTCGGTGCCGACGGGCTGGAGCGCGAGCGGCTCGCAGCGCTGCGGGAGGCGGCCGACGCGGCGCTGCACGCGGGCGTGCCGGGCGCGGTGCTGGCGCGGCTGCGGGAGGCCGCCGCCGCGCATCCGCTGGACGAGCCCCTGCTGGCCCGGCTGGTCCTGGCCCTCGCGGCCACCGGGCGGCGGGCCGAGGCGCTCGCCACCTACCGGAACGCCTGCCGCGGCCTCGCCGAGGAACTCGGCATCGACCCCGGGCCCGAACTGCACGAGGCCCACCGGACGGCACTCGGGGACCCGCGGGACGACGGCCCGGCGCCGACTCCGTCCACGGAGCCCCTCGCCGTGCGTCCCGTCGTACCGGCCCAACTACCGCACGACCTGGCCGCGTTCACCGGCCGGCAGGCCGAGCTGGCCGAGCTGCTCGACCCGCTCGCCGACGCCGCGGAGCCCGCCGGGACGGTGCTGATCTCCGCGCTCGGCGGGATGGCCGGCGTGGGCAAGACCACCCTCGCGGTGCACTGGGCCCACCGGGTCGCCGACCGGTACCCCGACGGGCAGCTCTACGTCGACCTGCGCGGCTTCGCCCCCTCCGGATCGGCCACCGACCCCGGTGAGGCGGTCCGCGGTTTCCTGCACGCGCTCGGGGTGCCGCCCGAGCACGTCCCGCGGGGCCTGGCCGCACAGTCCGCGCTGTACCGCAGCGTGCTGGCGGGGCGGCGGGTGCTCGTGCTGCTGGACAACGCCCGGGACGCCGAGCAGGTACGGCCGCTGCTGCCCGGCACGCCCGGCTGCCTCGCCGTCGTCACCAGCCGGGACGAACTCACCGGCCTGCTGGCCGCGCACGGCGCCCGCTCGCTGACCCTGCGGCCGTTCGACGCGGACCAGGCGCGGGAGCTGCTCGCCGCGCGGCTGGGCGCCGCGCGGATCGCCTCGGAGCCGCGGGCGGTGGACGAGATCGTCGCCCGGTGTGCCGGACTGCCGCTGGCCCTGGCCTGTGTGGCCGCCCGTGCCGCGCTGCGCCCGCAGGTTCCGCTGGCGGCCGTGGCCGCCGAGCTGCGGGAGGCGCCCGGCGGCCTCGACGCGTTCGCCCGGCCCGGCACCCCGGTCGACGTCTCCACGGTCTTCTCCTGGTCCACCCGGGCCGTGTCCCCGGCCGCCGCCCGGCTCTTCCGGCTGCTCGCCCTGCACCCGGGCCCGGACGTGGACGCGGCCACGGCCGCCGCGCTCGCCGGGCTGCCCCGGCGCCCGGCGCGCTCGCTGCTCGCCGAACTCGCCGGCGTCCACCTCCTCACCGAGCCGGCGCCCGGCCGCTACGGCTTCCACGACCTGCTCCGCGCCCACGCCGGCGACCTGCTCGCCGAGCACCACACCGAGACCGAACAGCAGGAGGCCCTCGACCGGCTCCTCGGGCACTACGCGCACACCGCCCACGCCGCCGGGACCCTGCTCGACCCCGCCGGGGACGCCCCCGGGCCGACGCCCGAACCGCCGGGCCGGCAGGCCGTTCCGTTCGCCGACGACACCGCGGCCCTGGACTGGCTCACCGCCGAGCACCCGGCCCTGCCGGCCCTCGTCCAGACGGCGGCCGCCTCCGGCCACGACCGGTGGGCGTGCCTGCTGGCCTGGGCCCTGGAGCCGTACTTCGAGCGGCGCGGCCACTGGCACGACGGGCTGGCCGCCCAGCGCGTCGCGCTCGGCGCCGCACGGCGGCTCGCCGACCCCGCGCTGGAGGCCCGCGCCCTGCGCGGCGTCGCCCGGGCCGAGGGCAGACTGGGGCTGCTCGACGACAGCCGGGGCCGTCTCGACCGGGCGCGGGCCCTGTTCACCGCCGCCTCCGACGTCCTCGGGCTGGCCGGCACCCACCGCAGTCTGGGCTGGCTGTGCGAGCAGGAGGGCGACCTGCCGGGGGCGCTGCGGCACAACCGGCTCGCCCTGGACCTGTACCGCACCATCGGATCCCGGCCCGCGCAGGCCAGCGCCCTCAACTCGGTCGGCTGGTACCACGCGCTGCTCGGCGAGTACCGGCCCGCGCTCGCGCACTGCTTCGAGGCGCTGACCCTGCTCCAGGACCTGGGCGACCGGTACGGCCAGGCCGCCACCTGGGACAGCATCGCCTACGCCTACCACCGCCTCGGCCGGCATCCGCACGCCCTGCTCGGCTACCGCAACGCGCTCACGCTGTACCGGGCGCTCGGGGCACCGTACCCGGAGGCCGACACGCTCACGCGCATGGGCGACACCCACCTGGCGACCGGTGACCGGGAGGGGGCGCGGGCCGCCTGGGAGCGGGCCCTCGCGCTGCTGACGGCGCTCGGGCATCCGGACGCGGACCGGGTCCGGGAGCGGCTCGGCGGAGCGGAGGAGCAGCCCGATACGGGATGAGGGTGGTCCGCCGGCCTCGCGGGTTCGTAGTGTGGCCCGGTGACGACTCAGGTGATCCTTCTCAACGGTGGTTCCAGCGCGGGCAAGTCAGGGATCGTGCGGTGCCTGCAGGCCGTACTGCCCGACCCCTGGCTGGCGTTCGGAATCGACGCGTTCGTGGACGCGCTGCCGCCGGCGCTGCACGGGGCGGACGGCGGGATCGAGTTCGCCGCGGACGGCGGGGTGCACGTCGGGGCGGACTTCCGGGCGCTGGAGGCGGCCTGGATGGAGGGCGTCGCGGCGACGGCCCGTGCGGGCGCCCGGGTCGTCGTGGACGACGTCTTCCTCGGCGGCGCGGCCTCCCAGGAGCGGTGGCGGAAGGCCCTGTCCGGGCTGGCCGTGCTGTGGGTCGGCGTCCGGTGCGACGCCGAGGTCGCCGCGGCACGGGAGATCGCCCGGGGGGACCGGACGCGGGGCATGGCGGTGGCGCAGGCCGGCCTGGTGCACGAAGGGGTGTCGTACGACCTGGAGGTGGACACCACCCGCACCGAGTCCCTGGTGTGTGCGCGCACCATCGCGGCCCGCGTCGACTGACGGAAGGAAGCGGGGATGCGGGTGCCGGCCGGGGTTGACGAAGGACGCGGAGACGGCCGCGGGGCCGGGCGCGGCGCAGGGCGCGGTGACAGGAGCGGCGCCGGGCGCGGAGACGGACGCGGTGACGTGCTGCGGTTCGAGGTGCTCGGGCCGTTGCGGGTGCTGCGCGGCGGGACCGAGCTGGGGCTCGGGTTCCCGCAGGCGCGGGCCCTGCTCGGGCTGCTCCTGCTGCGGCCGGGCCGGGCCGTGGGGATGAGCGGGATCATCGACGTCCTGTGGCCCGGACCGGCGCCCGCCGGCGCCCCGAACGCGGTACGCCGGCACGTGGGTGCGCTGCGCAGGCTGCTGGAACCCGGGCTGGCGCCCCGTGCGCCCGGGCGGCGCCTCCTCGGCCGTACCGGCGGCTACCTGCTGGAGGCGGAGACCGACGAGGTCGACGTGCTGCGGTTCCGCGCGCTGACCCGGCGGGGCATGCGGGCCGCCGCCACCGGCTGCCCCGAGCAGGCGGTACGGCACTTCACCGGCGCGCTGCGCCTGTGGCGCGGGCCCGTGGCGGCCTGCCTGCCCGAACCGGTGCGCGCGCACCCGCGGTTCGCCGCCGTGGACCGGGAGGTCGTCCGCACCGCGCAGATGGCCGCGGACGCCGCGCTGCTGTGCGGCCGCGCGGACCAGGTGCTGCCGAGCCTGCGCAGAGCCGCCGCGACGGACCCGTTGGCCGAGCCGCTGCTGGCCCGGCTGGTGCTGGCCCTGGCCGCCTGCGGGCTCCAGGCGGAGGCGCTGGCCGCCTACGAGGCCGCGCGCGCCGGCCTCGCCGCGCGGCTGGGCGTCGCCCCCGGTGCCGAACTGGCCGCGGCCCACGCCCGGGTCCTGCGGCAGCAGGTACGGCCCGCCCGGCGACGGGTCCCGGCGGCGCCGGCCGAGCCCGTACGTCCCTTCGTGCGGCCCGACCAACTGCCGCCGGGTCTCCCGGTCTTCGCCGGCCGCGAGGCCGAGCTGGCCGAGCTGGACGCCCTGGCCGAGGAGGCCTCGACGCGGGCAGTGCTGATCAGCGGTCCGGCCGGCATCGGCAAGACGGCCCTCGCCGTCCACTGGGCGCACCGGGCCGCCGACCGCTTCCCGGACGGCCGGCTCCACCTCCAGCTGGGCGGATCGGCCGCCCGCCGGGCCGCCCTGGAGCCCGCCGAGGCCCTGCGCCGACTGCTCGCCGCGCTCGGCGTGCCCGCGCGGACCATGCCGACGGGGGTGCCCGCCCTCGCCGCGCGCTACCGCGAGGTGCTGTCGGACCGCCGCGCCCTCGTCCTCCTCGACGACGCCGTCTGCGCGGGCCGGCTCCTCCCCCTGCTCCCGGCGGCCCCCGGCTGCCTGACCCTGATCACCAGCCGCTCCCCCCTGCTTCCGCCGACGGACCCCTCGGTGCCACAGACGGACCCGCTGCTTCCACGGACGGGCCCTCCGGCCACACCCCTGCCGACGGGCACCCGGCCGCCGCCCCAGAACCCCCCGCCCACCGCAGACGTCCGTGCACTCCCCCTGGACCTGCCCACCGCCGTGGACGCCCGTGCTCTGCTGGCGCGGCGGATCGGGGCCGCGCGGGTGGCGGCGGAGCCCGGGGCCGTCGAGGAGATCGTCCAGCGGTGCGGCCGGCTGCCCCTGGCCCTGGCCCTCGTCGCCGCGCGCGCCGTGAGCCGCAGGGAGTTCCCGCTGGGCGCGCTGGCAGCCGAGCTGGCCGACCCCGTCCAGGAGGCGGAGCCCTTCGGCCGCACCGGGTGACGGCGGGCCGGGTGCCCCGAGTGCGGCACCGGGCGAATCCGTGCACTGTAGACACACCGACGGTGCGCGGCCGGGCACATGCCCCGTGCCCGGAGATGCGATGTCCGATGCCGTGGCACCGGTGAACCCGTGCGGGCGCCCGGGGCGGCCGAGTTCGCGGCGGCGACCGCCGGCCCGCCCTCCGTGACCGGGTGGAACAGCACCCGCTGCGCCGGCGGGATCCCCCTGCGGGGGCACCCACGCCGCCGAGGCCGCCGTCATCATGGCCGTCCGCGCCCCGCACGCGGCCCTGCACACCGCCTGACCCGGCCCGCCCCGGGCTCAGGTGCGCTCCGCGCCGTCTTCCGGGGCACCCGGCGAGGCGGGCGGGGAGGCCGTACCCGGCGCCGGAACGGCCGAGGCCGCACCGGACTGACCCGCCCACGGCGAGCCACCAGCCGCACCCACCCCCGGCTGACCCGCCCACGGCGGCGTCGTGGGGATGGTGGCTGCCGGGTGGGCCGGCCAGGCGGACGGTGTCGCGCTGACGTACGGGTACGCCATGACGAAGCCGGGCGGCTGCGGCACGGGCTGCGGGGCCGGGGCCGTGCGTTCCAGCCGGCGGCGGCGCAGCCACCACGCCACGGCCGCCGTGTACAGCGCGATGGCCGGCACGTCGAGCGCGACCAGCTGCCAGCCGGCGTCGGCGGCGGTCTCGTCGCTGTCGAGTCCGCCCACGACGGCGGCCGCGACGCCGAAGGAGAAGAGGTTGTTGACCGTGTGCAGGGCGATGGACGCCTCGAGTCCGCCCGTCCGCCAGGTCAGCCAGCCCGCGGCCAGCGCGAACACCACCAGGTCGGCGAAGCCCCAGGGAGTGCCGAGGCCGTGCGCGGCGGCGAACAGGACGGCCTGGGGCAGGATCGCGGCCCACGGGGAGCGCAGGAACGCACCGGCGGTCTGCGTCAGCCAGCCGCGGAACACGTACTCCTCGGCGGCGGCCTGCACCGGCACGAGCAGCACCAGCATGGCGAGGGCCCGCGCGAAGGCCGGCCACCCCACCCACTGGCTCTCCGGCCCGCCGTCCGCGGGCAGCAGGAACACACCGGCCATCGACAGGCCCAGGACCGGTACGGCGGTCAGCACGCACAGCAGCAGCCAGCGCCACCTCAGCCGCCCGGTCACGGAGGAGACCGTGCCGGCCGGGCGCTTGCCGATCCAGCGGACCGTCAGCAGCACGACGGGTATGCCCACCGCGATCGAGAGCAGGTCGAGGGCGGTGCCCGACACGGGGCCGAACTCCGGCCAGCCGTCGGCGTCTTCCCGGTATCCCATGGCCAGGCCCAGGACCGTGGTCAGGACCATGAGGGCGACCAGCGCGACCACGTAGGTCACCGCCACGACCAGGGTCCCCAGCAGGGGACGCCACCAGCCGTAGCGCGGGGAGAGCCTGGCCAGGCGGTGGTACGGGAGCTGCTCGGCGAGCTGTGGCTGTGTCATGCCGCAAGACTGCCAAAGGCACGCGGGCCCGCCATCGGCCCGGGGCACGAACGGCGTCTCTATCTCCGGGTGGGGACGGGCCTCCCCCTCAGGTCCGGTGCCGGCCGCACGGGGCGGCCTCTACGCTCGTCGGCGAGATGGAGACGCTACGCAACTGGCTGCTGCCCCTGCTGCTCGCGACCGGGCAGGGCGCCCTCATGTGGCCCGGGGTGGGCCCCGACAGCCCGCCCGGTGCCCCGGCCCTGTTCGGCGTGGTGGCCGCGCTGACCCTGGAGACGGCCGCGCTGGGGTGGCGCCGCACCGCCCCGGTACGGGCGCTGGCCTGGACCCTGGGTGCCGCGGTGCTGGGCTCGCTCGCCTGGCCGGACGGCTACCTGGCCCTCGGCCCGCTGATCGCCCTGTACTCCGTCGCCGTCCGCTGCCCCGTGCCGGTGACGGTGCGGGCCGTGGCCGCCGGGGTGGGTGTCGAGTGGGTGCTGGCCGCCGTGCTGTGGGAGTCGCGGGCCGCGGTGCTGTCCGACATGGCGATCGCACTCGGTGTGTACCTGCTGTGCGCGGGGTTCGGCGAGGCACGGCGGCAGTGGCTCACCGGCCGGCTCACCGCGGCCCGGCGGCTGGCCGGGGCGGAGCACACCCGTCGGCTGGCGGGCGACCAGGAGCGCCGGCGGCTGGCCCGCGAGCTGCACGATGTGAGCGCCCACCACCTCACCTCGGTCGTGGTGACCGTCGACGCCGCGCACCGGCTCCAGGACAGCAGGCCCGATCTGGCCGCGGAGGCGCTGTCGTTCGCGGAGCGCACCGGCACCGAGACCCTGACGGCGCTGCAGCGGCTGGTGGGGCTGCTGCGGGACACCGACCGGCCCGGCCACGGGCCGATGAGCGGTCGGATCGAGGAACTGGTCGCCGGTTTCGGCCGGCTGGGCCGCCCGGTCACCGCGCGGATCCCCGCCGGCCTGGCCGGCCCCTCGGCCGAGGCGATCCACGGCATCGTCCGCGAGGCCCTCACCAACGCGCTGCGGTACGCCCCGGGCGCCGCCTGCCGGGTGATCGTCCGGCGGGCGGACGGTCTGCTCGAACTGACCGTGGAGAACGCGCCGCCGCGCACCGCGTCGCAGGCTGCCGGGGGTCTGGGCGCGGGGCACGGCCTGACCGGGATGCGGGAGCGGGCCGCCGCGGCCGGAGGCGAACTGACCGCCGAGCCCACCCGGGAGGGCGGCTGGCGGGTGCGCGCGACGCTCCCCGACGGCGCCGAACCGGGGTCGCACGAGCCGGGCCGGCGGCGTGACGTGCTGCGCGAGCAGCGGCTCGCCGACCCCGCGCTGGCGCTGGCCGCGATGATCCTGCCCGTCTCGTTCGCGCTGGCGCTCACGGAGGACTGGTCGGCCGCCGCCCGGCGTGCCGCGCTGCCGGCGCTGCTGCTCGTCTGCGGACTGCTGGTGCTGCACGCGCTGCCCCTGCTGTGGCGCAGACGGGCTCCGTGGACCGTCCTCGGCGCGGTGCTCGCCACGGCCTCGCTGGGGCCGGCGGCCGTCGTCGCCTGCCATGTGCCGTCCCGGGTCACGGAGTTCCTCGTCCTGGGGACGCTCGTGGAGACGCTGGCGGTGTACGCGGTCGCCGGGTACGGGCAGGGGCCCGGGCGCACCTGGCCGGCGCCCGCCGCGGCGACGCTCGTGACGGCCTGTGCCGTGACGGCGATGTCCTGCGCGGACGGTTCGGTGGGGGATGAGCCGGTGGGTCCGGGCGGCGCCGTCCTGCTGGCCTTCCTGCTGTCCGTCCCGCTGGCACCGGTGTTCACCGCAGTGTGGGGGGCCGGTCTGTTCGTGCGGCGGCGCCGGCTGCGTGCCCTGGCGTACGACGACTTCGCTTTCGCCGCCTCGATGTGGCAGGCGGACCGGGCCGCGGAGGCCGAACGGCAGCGGCTGGCGGCCACGTTGCGCGACGCCGTGCTGGAGCACACGCGGGCGCTGGTCGCCGCCGCCCGGCGGGGTGACCTGGCGGAGGTGGCGGACACGGCCAGGGCGGCGCTGGCGGCGATGCGGGAGATGCTGCACGGCCTGGGCGGTTCCGCGGGCGGCGGTGGGGGGCCCGGCGGCCGGCTCGCTCCGTCGCCGGCCGTCGCCGACCTGGACGCGCTGTGCGGCGCGTTGCGGTCCGCCGACCGTGACGTGCGGGTGCGGGGACTCGTGGAGGCCGCCCGGGAACTGCCGCCGTCCGTCCAGGTCTCGGTGTACCGGATCGTCGAGGCGGCGCTCGGCGCGGGCGACCTGGGGCCGGCCCGGGTGACCCTGCGGCGGCGGCGCGGCACCCTGCGGATCACGGTGACGGGGGTCCGGCTCGCCGTCGCGGGCCCGGTCGCCGAGCGCCTGCGGGTGCAGGTCGCCGCGGGTGAGGGGCGGATCCTGTGCGAACCGGCCGGTACCCTACGGGTGTCGTTGCCGGTCGGAGTCGTTCCGGCCCCCGTCCAGGAGGTGTCCCCGTAGTACGCGTGATCGTCGTGGACGACCAGGCCGTGGTCCGGGCCGGATTCGCCGCCATCGTGGCCGCCGAGCCCGATCTGACCGTGGTGGCCGAGGCCGGCGACGGGGCGACGGCGGTGTCGCTCGCCGCCGAGGAGAAGCCCGACGTCGTCCTGATGGACATCCGGATGCCGGGCATGGACGGCCTCACCGCGACCCGGCTGATCACCACGCCGGCCGACGGGCCGCGGGTGCTGGTACTCACCACGTTCGACCTGGACGAGTACGTGTACGAGGCGCTGCGCGCCGGGGCGTCCGGGTTCCTGCTGAAGGACGCCCGGCCCGAGGAGCTGCTGTCCGCGATCCGGGTGGTCGCGGCCGGCGACGGCATCCTGGCGCCCGCCGTGACCCGCCGCCTCATCGACACCTTCGCCCGCGGTGCCCCGCCCCCGTCCCCGGCCGCCGGCCCCCTCGGCCGGCTCACGCAGCGGGAACGCGAGGTCCTGCTGAAGATCGCCTCCGGGCTGACCAACGCCGAGATCGGCGCCGAACTCGGCGTCACCACGGGCACGGTCAAGAGCCATGTGAACGCCCTGCTGTCCAAGCTCGGGCTGCGCGACCGGGTCCAGGCCACGATCCTCGCCTACGAGACCGGTCTGATCAGCCCGGGCGGTGTCCCGCGCGGCTGACCGCGTACCGGCCCGCACCGGGCCGGTCGAGCTCGATGTCCGTTGCCCGCCGGTGTTCCCCCCGGCCCTCGGCTGGGATGGGGGCATGAAGTCACGAACGGAACTGCGGGGCAGGACGGCACTGGTCACCGGCGGCAGCCGGGGCATCGGCGCGGCGACGGCACGGCGGCTGGCGCGGGAGGGCGCGGACGTGGCCGTGACCTATGTGCACGGCAAGGACGCGGCCGACGACGTCGTACGGGACATCGAGGCGATGGGGCGGCGGGCGGTGGCCCTGCGCGCGGACTCCGCGGACGCGGCGGAGGCGGCGGGCGCGGTACGGCGCGCGGCGGAGGAACTGGGCGGGCTGGACGTGCTGGTGGGCAACGCGGCCATGGGGGTGATGGCGCCGCTGGAGAGCCTGTCCCTCGCCGACGTCGACCGGCTGCTCGCGGTGAACGTGCGCGGCGTGTTCCTGGCCGCCCAGGCCGCCGCCGCGCTCATGGGATCCGGCGGCCGGATCATCACCGTGGGCAGCTGTGTCGCCGCGCGGGTGCCGGGGCCGGGGGCCACGCTGTACGCGATGAGCAAGTCGGCCGTCGTCGGCCTGACGAAGGCCCTGGCGCGGGAGCTGGCCGGGCGCGGCATCACGGCGAACGTCGTGCATCCGGGACCGACCGACACCGACATGAACCCCGCGGACGGCCCGTACGCGTCGGACCAGGCGGCCATGACCGCGCTGGGCCGCTACGGCACGGCCGAGGAGGTGGCCTCCACGGTGGCGTTCCTCGCGGGGCCGGAGGCCGCGTACGTGACGGGCGCGGAGTTCTCGGTGGACGGCGGGTACGGCGCGTGAGGGGCGCGGAGTACCCGGTCGAGGGCGGGTACTCCGCGTGACGGGCCGGGGAGGATCCGCGCGGCGGGCCCGTCAGGGTTCGTCCAGGCGGCGCAGGTCCTCCTCGTCCCACTTCCTGGTGTCGCGGGGCTGGGTGTAGGGCTCGGCCTGGGGCGGGTGGCCGCCGGCGATGGCCCGTTGCCGTACGGCCTCCGCGTCGAACTCCAGGCCCAGCAGGATGGCCAGGTTGGTGATCCACAGCCAGACCAGGAAGACGATGACGCCGGCCATGGTGCCGTAGGTCTTGTTGTACGAGGCGAAGTTGGCGACGTAGAACGCGAAGCCGGCGGAGGCGGCCATCCAGATCAGCAGGGCGAGGACGCTGCCCGGGGTGACCCACCGGAAGCCTTTGACCTTGGCGTTCGGGGTCGCCCAGTACAGGATGGCGATCATCACGGTGACGAGCAGGACCAGCACCGGCCACTTGGCGATCGACCAGGCGGTCAGAGCGGTGTCGCCGAGCCCGATGGCCTGCCCGGCGCGGCGGGCCAGACCGCCGGTGAAGACCACGATCAGCGCGCTCGCCACGGCGAGGACCATCAGCACGACGGTGACGCCGACCCGTACCGGCAGGATCTTCCACACCGGGCGGCCCTCGGGCATGTCGTAGACGGCGTTGGCGGCGCGCATGAACGCGGCCACGTAGCCGGACGCCGACCACACGGCGAGCACGAGGCCGACGAGGGCCACGACCGAGCCGACGCCGGCGCCGTTGCGCAGTTGCTCCACGGCCCGGGTGATGATGTCCCGGGCGGGGCCGGGCGCGAGGTTCCGCAGGTTGGCCAGCACCCGGTCGGTGGCCGAGCGGCCGGCGACGGCCAGCAGGGAGACCAGGACCAGCAGGGCGGGGAACAGGGACAGGACGGCGTAGTAGGTGAGCGCCGCGGCCCGGTCGGTCAGTTCGTCGTCCCGGAACTCGTGCAGGGCGCCCCGGAACACCGCGGCCCACGCCCGCCGGGGCAGTTTCGCCGGGGTGTCCGGTGCGCGCCGCTCGACGTCCGGGGCGGGACCGGCCTCGTCCGGGTCCGGGATGTGCGGCTCCGGGGTCTCGTCGGCGGCCTGCCGGTGGTGCAGCCGGGGTACGTGCAGCTTCGCCATACCGGCCGGGTATCCCCGCCGGGCGGCTTCAAGCCCCGGTGTGCGGTTCAGTCCCCGGTCCGGCGGGGGCGCAGCATCAGGGCCGCGAGCAGCGCGGTACCGGCGAGGCCGGCGGCGGCGATGGCGGTCACGGCGGTGAATCCGCGGTCGTAGGCGTGCCGGCCGGCCTCCCGCAGGGCGTCGGCGGTGCGGGCGGGCAGGTGCGGGGCCAGGTCCTCCATCGCCGCGAAGGACTTCTCGGCGGTGGCCCGGTCCCCGCCGCCGAGTCCGGGGACGGAGGGCAGGCCGGTGCGGTAGGCGGCGGTCAGTACGGTCCCGAGCACGGCGACGCCGAGGCCGGAGCCGAGTTCGAAGGAGGTCTCCTGGATGGCGGCGGCCTCGCCGGACCGCTCCGGCTGGGCCGCGCTCATGATGGAGTCCGCGCCGAGGGTCATCACGATGCCGGCGCCGTATCCCGCGCAGAGCAGCGGTACCAGCAGGGCGCCGTAGCGGCCGGTGTCGCCGGTGAGGGCGATGACGGCCATGGCGGCGGCGAACAGGGCGAGAGCGGCGGTGAGCGACCAGCGGTTGCCCCAGCGGTTCGCGGCCCACGGTGCCGTCACGGCGCCGACGGCGTTGGCGCCGGCCAGCGGCATCAGGGCGAGTCCGGCGTGCAGCGGGGAGTACCCGCCGACCTGCTGGAGCCACTGGGTGAGGAAGAACAACAGGGCGACGTAACTGCCGAAGCAGCCGATCACGCACAGGGTCGCGGTGGTGAACCGGCGTTCGCGGAACAGGGAGAAGTCCAGCAGGGGTTCGGGGATGCGGCGCTGGCGGCGGACGAAGACGTACAGCAGGGCGGTGCCGGCGACGGCGGTGGTGAGGATGACGCCGTCGACGCCCGCGTGTTCGCCGGCCTGCTTGAGGGCGTAGACCACGCCGGCCAGGCCGGTGACGGAGAGCGCGACGCTGGCGACGTCCCAGCGGCGCGGGAGCGGGTTGCGGGACTCGGGGATGACCTTGGCGCCGACGGCCAGGATGACGACGATGACGGGGACGTTGATCAGGAAGACCGCGCCCCAGCCCCAGGTCTCGGTGACGATCCCGCCGACGAGGGGGCCGATGGTCGCGCCGACGCTGTGGGCGGCGGTCCAGATGCCGATGGCGACGGCCCGTTCCCGGTCGTCGGTGAAGACGACCCGGATGATCGCCACCGTGGACGCCATGATCATGGCCGCACCGACGCCGAGCGCGGCACGCGCCGCGATCAGCTGTGCGGTGGTCGTGGAGAAGGCGCACGCCGTGGAGGCGAGGCCGAAGGTGAAGAAGCCGCTGAGCACCATCCGGCGCCGGCCGATCCGGTCGCCGAGCGTGCCGCAGGTCACCAGCAGCGCGGCGAGGGTGAGGGAGTAGACGTCGACGATCCACAGCAACTGGGCCGGGGAGGGCTCCAGTTCGCGGCTCATGCGGGGTACGGCGACATGCAGAACGGTGAGGTCGGTCCCGCACAGCAGCAGACTGCCCGAGACCACGGCCAGGACCAGCCAGCGCCGTGCGTGGACACGGGCCGCCTCGTCCGGCTCCGCCGTCCCGTCGTCCGTACGCGGAACCGCCGGGGCTTCCTTGTGTGACATATCCTCAGTTTCTGGAGGTACTGACTCCGGCTGCAAGTACGGTCTTTTCTGTGGCCTAGTGCCACGCTGTATACCGATGGAGGTCAGCGGTGCGTTCGAAGGTCGAGGATTCACCGGATCAGTGCGCCGTCGAGTTCGCGATGGAGATTCTGGGGGGCCGCTGGAAACTGGCCATCCTCAAGCAGCTGGTGGCCGGTACCCATCGGTTCGGTGAACTGCGGCGCGCGTTGCCCGGCGTCACCCAGCGCATGCTGACCCGCCAGTTGCGCGAGTTGGAGGAGGACGGGCTGGTGTCGCGGACGGTGTACCGGGAGGTGCCGCCGCGGGTGGAGTACGCGCTCACCGACGTGGGCCACAGCCTGGACGCCATCACCGCCGAGCTGGACAAGTGGGGGCACTGGTACCGCGAGCGGGTGCGCGGCGCGGTGCCGTCCGGTTCCCGGCCCGCGGAGTGAGGGCGGGAACCGGACGACTCCCCGACCGGACGGCCTTCCGGCCGTGCCGGTCAGAACTCCGCGAGGTTCTGCCGGAGGGTGTTGCCCGGGGTGTAGGCAGTGCGGGTCAGTCCGCGCCGCTGGAGCGCCGGGACGAGTCCGTCGGTGACCTCGGCGATGTAGCGCCGGTTGAGCCGGAGCAGCGGTGTGGTGATCATGAATCCGTCGCCGCCGACCTCCTCCATCACCTCGCCCATCCGCTCGGCGACCTGGTCCGGGGTGCCGACCAGGTCCACGGAGGACACCAGGCCTCCGGCCCCGTCGATGACGAGTTCGCGCAGGGTCTTGCCGCTCCCCCACTGCTGGAACTTGTCGAGGGTGCCCTGCTCGCCGTTGGTGGTCAGCTTCTCCGGCAGCGGCTCGTCGAGGTCGAACCGGGCGAAGTCGATCTCGGTGAGGGCCGACACCTGGGCCAGGATGTCCTGGATGAACTGCGGCGAGGAGACCATGCGGGCCTGCTTGTCGCGGGCGTCCTGCTCGGTCTCGCCGAGGGTCGGCGTGACGCAGAACAGCACCTTGACGGAGTCCGGATCGCGCCCGTTCTCCGCGGCCCGGCGCCGTACGTCGTCGCGGAACTCCTTCATGCTCTCGGGGCCGCTGGCGATGGCGATGATGGAGTCGGCGTTGCGCGCGGCGAACGCCCGGCCCCGCGGTGAGGCTCCGGCCTGCACGAACGCCGGCCGGTGCTGGGGCGAGGGGACCGTGTTGAGGGGGCCGCGCACGCTGAAGTACTTGCCGCGGAAGTGGATGGGCCGGACCTTGGTGTGGTCGGCGTAGACGCCGTTCTCCCGGTCCAGGACGACCGCGTCCGGGTCCCAGGAGTCGAACAGCTCCTTGACGACGTCCACGTACTCGTCGGCCATCTCGTAGCGGACGTCCCGGGGCGGCAGCTTGTCCAGGCCGAAGTTCTGCGCGGCCAGGTCCTCGGCGCTGGTGACGATGTTCCAGCCGAACCGGCCGCCCAGCATGCTGTCCATGGTGGAGGAGAGGCGGGCGGTCATGAACGGCGGGTAGGCCAGGGTGGACAGCGTGGCCACGACGCCGAGGCGGGTGGTGGCCAGGCCCATGGCCACGGCGAGCGGCACGGGGTCGTGCTTGGGGACGACCATGGCCTGCTTGAGGGCGGCCTCGGAGGAGCCGCCGTAGCTCTCCGGGACCATCAGCTTGTCCTCGACGATCACGTAGTCGAAACAGGCGCGTTCGAGGGCCTGGGCGACCTCGGTGTGGAACCGTCCGTCCCAGGGGGAGCCGCCGGTGCCGAAGGGGCCCTGCCAGTCGTCGGGGGTGAAGTTGAAGATGAAGGCGAGGTGGAACTTCCGGGTCACGGGTGCTTTCCTCCGGGCTGGGCGGAGCGGCTGTTGCCGGTCGGGGGGCGGCGGTCGGGGCGGGTCTGCGCGAAGAGGAGTCCCTCGCCCTCGCGCACCAGCGTGACGGCCTCGTCGAGGACATGGCGCAGGAGCTTCTCGCCCAGCGCGGCACTGGATCCCGACGTCGAGGACAGGATGCCGCGGTTGCTGATCTGGTCGACGTCGACCGGGTGCAGGTACACGCCGGCCCGGGGCGGGCGGTCGTGGTCGGGGCGCTCAGGGGTGACGAGGTCCGGGTGCAGGTGGAGCATCAGGCTGGTCTCGGTGACGCCGGCGTGCTCGGCGTGCCAGCCGGGGAACTCGGCGATCTCGGCGTCGGTCCAGGTCTCCCGCACCAGGCTCCACCAGCTGAACGCGAACACCTCGGTGGTGTCCAGCAGGCCCTGCTGACGCACCTGGTCCAGCGCCTCGAAGAGGAACGGCTCGTTCTCGTAGTGGCCGTTGACCACGACGAGGCGGGCCATGGGCAGCCGGAGCAGGGAGGTGAGCGTCTCCCGCAGGAGGTCGATCAGGGTGCCGCCGGTGAGATGCACGGTGCCGGGGAAGTGGAGGCCGCCGCCGCTCTGCGGGAGCGAGCGGGCGCCGACGGCCTGCGCGGGCAGGGTGAAGGCGTCCAGTTCGCGGGCGATGCCGTCGGCGAAGGCCTCGGCGAGGAGCAGGTCGACGGAGAGCGGCAGGTGGGGGCCGTGCTGCTCCACGGCCCCGATGGGCCACACCACCGTCCGGCCGCGTACGGCGTCGGTGACCTGGGTGCTGGTCAGATCGGTCAGCCGGCGCGGGGCGGTACGGTCGTCCCTCATGCCGTCGCCCCCTGCGGTGCGGGTTCCGGCGACGCCGGGTCCGCCGGTGCCTGGCCCCTCGCGGTCGCGTCCGCCGGTGCCTGGCCCGTCGCCGTCGGGTCCGCCGCGCGGCCCCCGGGGCCCACGAGGTCCCGGGTCTCGGCGAGGATGCGTTGCAGGGTGTCGTACATGTCGGTGTGCAGGGCGGTGTAGACCTGGGCGGCGTTCGCGCCCACGGCGAGGTAGTCGGCCACGTCCCGGCCGCTCCCGACGCCGCCGCTGGCGAGGATCGGCAGGTCGAAGCCGCGCCGGCGCAGCTGCCAGATCGCGGCCAGCACCAGGGGTTTGAGGCCGGCGCCCGAGTAGCCGAAGACACCGCCCAGTTCGAGGGTGCCGGTCTCCGGTGACACGGCGGCTCCGGCGATGGTGTCGCTGAGGGTGACGGCGTCCGCGCCGCCGGCGATGGCCGCGCGGACCCGGTCGTGCAGGCCCTCGCCGATGGCCAGCTTCACGGCGATCGGCAGGCTGGTACGGCCGCGTGTCTCGGCGGTGTAGGCGTAGACCCGGTCGGGGTTGTCGTCGTCCAGGCCGTCCTCCTCGTTGAGGCAGGAGATGCCCAGCTCCAGCGCCCGGCACCCGGTGGCCTCGACATCCGCGGCGAGCGCGGCGAGTTCGGCGGGGGTGTCGGCGTGCACGGAGGCGATGACGGGCAGGCCGTCGTCGGCGAACGAACGCAGCACGCCCAGCCAGTGGTTGACGCTGCGTTTGGAGTACGTGGTGCTGTTCAGCATGCCGACGGGCAGCCGCAGGATGCGCTCGTCCAGCCCGGTCGGCGGGCTGGGGTGGATGGTCTTGGTGACGACGGCACCGGCTCCCTTCTCGATCAGTCTGCGGATGTTGCGTTCCTGGTCGGTCAGCAACCCGGATCCCACGATCACGGGGTTGGCGATCGGCAGGCCCAGTACGGCCAAGTCGGGCACTTCTCACTCCGTCCGGCGGATGGCTGCGGGGCGCTGGTCGGTCAGGCGACGAGGCCGGCGACGATCGCCTCGCGCTGGCGTTCGGTGGCCGCGAGGACGGCGTCGACCAGGAGGGCGGGCTTCTGGGTGAAGTCGTCGTAGTCGATGACCTGGACGGCACCCACCCGGTGCAGGCCCTTCAGCAGGTGGCTCGCGGACTCGGCGAACGGCTGCTTGGTGATCATCACGATGGGGCGGCCGAGCGCCGTGGCCCAGCCCAGCTCGACGTGGGTGCCGTCGGTGCGGCGCAGCGTGCCGTCGTCCAGCAGCGGCAGCACGGGGACGAAGACGTCGCACTTCCTCATCCAGCGGAAGTCGCGCACCGACACCTGCTCCGGGGTGAAGGCCGCGGTCTGCTCCCCGAACTTCTCCACGACGTGCGCCGAGAAGACGGTGGCACCGTGCTCGGTGACGGTGCCGATGGCCGTGGTGATGGCGTCCTGTAACCCCCCGACGAACCCGGTGCTCAGGATGGCGTGCTGGATGGGGCCGCCCACGAACACGTCGAGGCCGCTCAGGACGCCGTCCGCCGGCTCGGGCGCGTCGACGATGATGTTCTCCGCCATGTGCGGTGCTCCTCTTCAGGGAAGGAAGGCCCTGCGGGCAGCAGGGCTGGTCACGGCCGGGCAGCCTGCGGGCGGGCCCGGCCGGGGATACGGGGACAGGGATACGGGTGCACGGGTACGAGTGCACAGGGCACGAGTGCACGGATACGGGTGCACGGGATACGGCGGCACCCGGGAGGATCGGGGCAGCGCGGGGCCCGCGCTGCCCGCCGGCCCTCGGGGGACCCCGCCGACCCTCGGGGGACACAGGGACCGTGGCGTTGCCGAACGGCCCGGATCGGTGGGTGATTCCGTGGGGACGGGGGACGGGGGACGGGGGACGGGGGACGGGGGGCGGGGAGGCGTCAGGGGGTGGCGTCGAGCCGTGCGTACCGGCCGAGGTGGTAGAGCAGCGGCGGCCGGGCCTCCGCCGGGGCGACGAGCCGGCGGACGTCGCCGATGACCACGAGGTGGTCCCCGCCGTCGTGTTCGGCGTGCACCCGGCAGTCGATCCACGCGGCGGCGCCGGCGAGCCGGGGCGAGCCGTCGGGTGAGAGATCCCAGTCCACCCCGTGGAACTTGTCGCCGCCGGACCGCGCGAACCGGTCGCTGAGCGTCCGCTGCTGCTGCGCCAGCACGTTGACGCAGAAGAAGCCGCTGTCGCTGATCGCCGGCCAGCTGGCCGAGGTGCGGCTGACGCACAGCACGACGCGTGGCGGGTCGAGTGACAGGGAGGAGAACGCCTGGCAGGTGAAGCCCATCGGCGTCTCGGCTCCCATGCCGGTGATCACGGTGACGCCGGTACAGAAGTGCCCCAGCACGGAGCGGAACTGACCGGAGGTGACCGGGTTGTCGACTGCTGCGGAGGTGCTCTCGCCTAACAAGCTCTGTCCTCTCGGCCTGATCGGCCTGTACGGGTACAAGAAGCTCACCACGCGTCACGGTTGGTGACGATGCGACAGTCTGACCCAAGTGATCGGTTGCGACAACTGCCCTATTCTTTTTGATAAAGATCCTGCCATCATGAGGTCCCGATGAATGATTCCGACATCCTCGATGCAGTTGACCATCGAATCATCGCTGCTCTCCAGATCAATCCGCGGGCCGGGGTGGCAGAGGTCGGCCGCATTCTGGGCGAGCACGAACGCTCCGTGGCCCGTCGCCTCCAGCGGCTGCTGAATCTGGAGATCGTCCACTTCACAGCGGAGTACGAGCGGCTGCGCAGTGCGCCGGGCCACTCGGCCTGGCTGCGTCTGAAGGCCCGACCCGGTTGTCTGGAAGCCGTTGGTGACACGTTGGCGCGGCGCGTCGATGCGCTTAACGTCGCCGCAGTGAGCGGTGCGCCGGGCCTGCTGTGGTGCGAGCTGGCGATTCCGGACCGGCCGCTCCTGCACGCCCTGGCGGAAGGGGTCCCGGGCCTCCCCGACGCGGAGGTGCTCGACATGTGCCTCACACTGCGCCCCTTCAAGACGGCGGCCGAGTGGCACGCCCCGGTGCTCACCGACGAGGAGGAGAGGCTCTTGCGGGCCAGCCTGGTCCAGCCCCTGCCCGTACCCGCGGACCGCTACGAGCCCACACCCACCGACGAACGGGTGGCCGGCCTGCTGCGGCACAACGCCCGGGTCTCCCTCACCGAGCTGGCCAGGGAACTGGGCTTCTCCACGGCCACGGCCGGCCGGCGGCTCGCCTCGCTGCTGGAACGGCGGGTGCTGCGCCTGCGCACCGCGGTGGACCCCGCCCTGCTGGGCCGGCCGGCCCGCATCCTGCTGCGCCTCAAGGTCCGCCCCGCGGGCCTGGAGAAGGTGGGCACGGCCCTGGCCGCGCACCGGGACGTGCACTGCTGCACGGCCGTCACGGGACCGTACGCCCTCCTGGCGGAGGTCTGCCTCCCGCACGAGAAGGACGTCTACGGCTTCCTCGTCGACGTCCTCGGTCCGGCCGGGGACGTCACCGACCTGGACACCGCGGTCATCACCCGCGCCTACAGCCCCGGCCCCGGCCCGGACACCCCGCTCCGCCAGGCCTCCACCTGACTCACCGCGACCACGGGAGCCCCCTCTTGGCCACGCCGCCCGCCGCTGTCCGCCCCGGTCCGCCCGGACCCACCAAGCACATCTTCGTCACCGGGGGTGTCGCCTCCTCGCTCGGCAAGGGTCTGACCG
>NZ_BMRM01000014.1 GCF_014648635.1 Streptomyces cinerochromogenes
TCCAGCGCCCGGGCACACTCCTCGACCCGCTCGGCGAACACCGGCGAGGACTCCAGCAGTTCCCGGCCCATCCCCAGCCACTGCGACCCCTGACCGGGGAAGACGAGCACGGTCCGGCCGGATGCGCCCGCGCCACCGCTCACCACAGCGGGATGGCTTTCACCGTTGGCCAGCGCCGCCAGCCCGGCCACCGCTTCCTCCCGCGACCCGGCGACCACCACGGCCCGCTCCGACAGCACCGCCCGCCGCCGCACCAGCGCACCCGCGAGGTCGGCCACAGACGCACCGGTGTCACCGGCGAACACGGCCAGCCGCTCGGCCTGGCCCGCCAGCGAACCCTCCGACGCCGCCGACACCACCAGCGGCACCACACCCTCGTGCGGCTCACGCGTGACGGCGGGTTCCTCGGGCACCTGCTCCAGGATCACGTGGGCGTTGGTGCCGCTCACGCCGAAGGAGGAGACGCCGGCCCGGCGCGGACGCCCCGTCTCCGGCCACCGGCGGGGCTCCGTGAGCAGTTCGACGGCGCCGGCGGACCAGTCGACCTGGGAGGAGGGGGTGTCGACGTGCAGCGTGGCGGGCAGGACACCGTGCCGCATCGCCTGGACCATCTTGATGACGCCGGCCACACCGGCGGCGGCCTGCGTATGGCCGATGTTGGACTTCAACGAGCCCAGCCAGAGCGGCTGTTCGCGGTCGCGGCCGTAGGTGGCGAGGAGCGCCTGCGCCTCGATGGGGTCACCGAGGGTCGTTCCGGTGCCGTGGCCCTCCACCGCGTCGACGTCGGCCGGTGTCAGACCGGCGTCGGTCAGGGCCTTGCGGATGACGCGCTGCTGGGCGGGTCCGCTCGGGGCGGTCAGGCCGTTGGAGGCGCCGTCCTGGTTGATCGCGCTGCCGCGGACGACCGCCAGCACCCGGTGTCCGTTGCGGCGGGCCTCGGACAGGCGCTCCAGCACCAGCATGCCCGCGCCCTCGGCCCAGCCGGTGCCGTCGGCGGCGTCCGCGTACGACTTGCAGCGGCCGTCGGCGGCCAGCGCGCGCTGCCGGGAGAACTCCACGAAGGTGCCCGGGGTGGCCATGACGGTGGCGCCGCCGGCCAGGGCCATGGAGCACTCCCCTCGCCGCAGGGCCTGGGCGGCCAGGTGCAGGGCGACGAGGGAGGAGGAGCAGGCGGTGTCGACGGTGACGGCGGGGCCTTCGAGGCCGTAGACGTAGGCGACCCGGCCGGAGGCCACGCTGGACGCGGTTCCGGTGGTGACGAGGCCTTCGAGTTCGGCGGGGAGCGCGCCCCCGGAGCCGTAGCCCTGGCCCATGACCCCGGCGAACACGCCGACGTCCGTGCCCTTCAGGGCGTGGGGGTCGATGCCGGCCCGCTCCAGGGCCTCCCAGGACGTTTCGAGGAGGAGCCGCTGCTGCGGGTCCATCGCCAGCGCCTCGCGCGGGGAGATGCCGAAGAAACCGGCGTCGAACTGTCCGGCGTCCGGCAGGAAGCCGCCCTGGTCGACGTAGGAGGTGCCGGGACGGTCCGGGTCGTCGGCGAACAGGCCGTCGAGGTCCCAGCCCCGGTCGGTCGGGAAGTCGGAGACGGCGTCCCGGCCGGCGGACAGCAACTGCCAGAGGTCGTCGGGGGTGTCGACGGCGCCGGGCAGGCGGCAGGCCATGCCGACGATGGCGATGGGTTCCTGCGGGTCGGCGTCGGCGGCCGGTCGCCCGGCGGGCGCGGGGGTGTCGTCCAGGCCGAGGACGGCGGCGCGCAGGTGGGCCGCCAGCTCCCGGGGGGTCGGGTGGTCGAAGGTGACGGTGGTGGGCAGGCGCAGCCCGGTGTGTTCGGTCAGCCGGTCGCGCAGGGCGACGACGGCGACCGAGGTCAGGCCGAGGTCGCGGAAGGCACGGTCGGCCGGGAGGGGGGCCGTGCCGGGGCCGTGCAGGACGGCGGCGGCCTGGGTGCGGACCAGGTGGTCGAGGAGGTCCAGCTGGGCGCGTTCGTCCAGGCCGGTCAGGCGCGTGCGCAGGGCGGCGGTGACGGCCTCGTCGGGGCGGGCCTGGGGGGCGGGCGGCTCGGTCAGGGCGCGGAGGATCGCGGGGACCGGCCGGGAGGGGTCGGGCGGAGCCGGGCGCGGGGCGAAGAGGGCCGGGGCCCGGCCGGCGCGCAGGACGTCGAACGCGGCGAGGAGATCGGCGAGTCGGGTGGTGTCGTCGTCCGCCGCCCAGACGAGGTGGGCGGCGGCCGGTCCGCGCAGTCGGCGGGTGTGCGTGACCGCCTCGGTGAGGGCGCCGCGCACCGCCCGGTCCGGGTCGCCGGGGGCGCCCAGCGTCGCGGAGCCGTCGGTGACGGTGACGAACTCGGCCGTGTCACCGATGAGTTCGGCGAGCGCTCGGGCCAGGCCGGGGTCGTCGGCGGTGTGCACCGCCAGGCTCACCTCCCGGTCCAGGGCGTCGCCCAGGCCGGTTGCGTCGGTGGTGACGCTGCGGACGCGGGTGGCGGCGGGCCAGGCGTCCGGGTCGGTGCGGTCGGTCGTGCCGGGCGCGTGGACGAGCAGCAGGTCCGTGGCCTGGTGCACGTCGGCGAGGTGGTGGGCGAGCGCGGCGCCCGCGGGCGTGTCGGTTCCGGTGACGACGACGGTTCCGGGGCCGGTGAGGGCGGCGGCGGGGCGGGGTCGGCCGTCCAGGGGGGTGCGCAGCAGCCGGGGTACCAGCAACGCGTCGCCGCGGACGACGACTTCGGGTTCGCCGGAGGTGATCGCGGCGAGCAGCGTCTCGGCGTCCGGGTCGTCGGTGTCGAGGTCGAGGACGGTCAGTCCCCGGTGCCCGTCCGCCTGGAGCGACCGCACGGCGGCCCACAGCGCGGCGCCGACGGGGTCGGGTGCGGTGTCGCCGGCGGGTGTGGCGTGCCGGGTGAGGACCACCAGCGACTCGGGGGCGTTTCCGCCGGTCACCTGTGCGACGAGGAGGCGGGCCGGGGCGTGGGGGTCGGCGGAGGGGGCCGGGGGCAGCAGGAGGGCCGGGCCGGGGGTCGTACCCTCTGCGGTCGCCGGGTCGGCGTGGAGTTCCGCGTGCACGCCGGCTTCGCGCAGGGCATCGGCCAGTCCGGTGGTGTCCTCGCCGACCACGGCACAGGCGGCCGGACGGGCACCGCCGGGGGTGCCCGTGCCGTCGCCGGTGCCGGCCGGAGCGGGGAGCCACGCGGGGGTCAGCAGGGCGTCGTGGTGGCCGTCGGCCGTGTGGCGGGGCCAGTACGGCAGGGCGGCGAGGAGCCGTCGGACGATCTTCCCGGAGGGGGTGCGCGGGATGCCGGTGACCTCGTGGATCCGCTCGGGGATCTTGTACGCGGACAGCCGGGCGCGGCAGTGGTCGAGCAGGGCGGCGAGGTCGAGGCCGTCCGGTCCGGGGACCAGCCAGGCGACGGGTACCTCGCCCAGGGTGTCGTGGGGGGCTCCGGCGACGCCGGCGTCGGCGACTGTGGGGGCGGTGCGCAGGACCGCCTCGACCTCGTCGGGGTGGATGTTCTCGCCGCCGCGGATGATCAGGTCCTTCAGGCGTCCGCAGATGGTGAAGTAGCCGGCCTCGTCGCGGCGGGCCAGGTCGCCGGTGCGGAACCAGCCGTCGCGCAGCGCGGCTTCGGTCGCCTCGGGGCTGTTGTGGTAGCCGACCATGACGTTGGGGCCGCTGACCCAGACCTCGCCCTCCTGCCCGGTGGGCACGTCGGCCCCGGTGTCGGGGTCGACGATGCGGACGTCGACGCCCGGTACGGGCAGTCCGCAGGAGCCGTCGACGCGGGCGCCGTCCGGCGGGTTCATGGTGATCGCGCCGCAGGTCTCGGTGGAGCCGTAGGCGTCGACCAGCGGGACGCCGAAGGTCTCCTCGAAGGAGCGGCGCAGCTCGGAGCCGGTGACGGCGCCGCCGACGAGCCCGATGCGCAGGTGCGGCAGGGCGAGGCCGGTGCGACGGGCGGTGGTGACGAGGTGGTGGTAGGTGGTGGGGACGCCGGCGAGGAAGGTGGCCCGCTCGGTGCGGAGGAGGTCGAGGACGTCGTCGGCGGAACTGCCGTCCGTGATGCGGGCGGTGGCGCCGACGGAGGTCACGGAGAGCACGCAGGCGATGTGGGACAGGCTGTGGAAGAGCGGCAGCGGCCACAGCACCCGGTCGTCCTGGCGCAGGTCCGGGATGGGTACGTAGCTGGCGGCGACCGACCAGAGGCAGTTGCGCTGGGTGGACAGCACGCCCTTGGGGCGGCCGGTGGTGCCGGATGTGTAGAACATCCACGCCACCTCGTCCAGGCCGAGGTCGTCGGGGGCGGGTGTGCCGGGGTCGGTGGCCGCGAGGTCGTCCAGGGCGTGGGTGCCCGGGGGCACGTCTGCGGTGCCGGCCACGAGGACGGTGGTGTCGGGGGCGGTGGCCGACACCCCTTGAAGAAACGTCACTGCACTGCTCGCCGCGGTGAGGACGAACCTCGCGCCGCTGTCGTCGAGGAGGTACTCCAGCTCGGCGGGCGCGGACCGCGGGTTCACCGGCACGCCGACGCCGCCGGCGCGCACGACCGCGAGGTACCCCTCCACCATGGCGACGGAGTTGCCGAGGCAGAGCGCCACCCGGTCGCCGCGGCGCAGCCCCAGGCGGACGAGGTGTCCGGCGAGCCGCCGCGTCCGCGCCTCCAGCTCCGCGTAGGTGACCGCGCGCCGGTCGTCGGCGAAGGCGACCTTCTCCGGGATGCGGAGGGCGTGCTCGTGCAGCGTGACCGCAAGCGGTGTGACCAGGTCGGGACGCACGCCTCGGACTCCTTCCACAGGGCGGCAGCGGGTACCGGGAGCAGCAGGTCGGGGACGGTCTCCGGACGTGGCGCGAGCGGCTGTACGACGGTGGACAGCCGGCCGTCGTCCGGAACGACGGGAGCAGACATCCCTCCGCCGCGGTGGTGCGTGCGGCGGACAGGCGCCCGGAAAAGCGGGGCGGCCGGTTTCCGCCGGTGGGGCGGGGGCCGTTCCCACCGCTCCGGACGGCCGGGAGGGCCGGGCCGGAGCGGGGCGGTCGCGGCCGGTCCGCACGAGCTCGCGCGGAGGGCCGCCGTACCGCCGGACGTGGTCGGAAGGGCGGACGTACGGACGTACTACGGACCCACTACGGAGGTGCTGAGGACGTGCCGCGGACGTGCCGCGGACGTGCTGACGCACCGAGGACGCACACGTGCTACGGACGTACCCCGGGGCGTGCGGGGGACGTACTGCGGGAGGACCGAGGGTCCTGCGGGCCGGGCCGGCGGGTTCACCAGGCGACCGGGAGGCTCTTCAGTGCGAAGACGGAGCCGCGGGTACGCAGCGGGATCTCCTCGGCCGGCGTGGCCGCCCGCAGGTCGGGGAAGGCCTGCAGCAGGGCGCGCAGACCGGTGCGGAGTTCGAGGCGGGCCAGGTTCTGGCCGACGCACTGGTGGATGCCGTGACCGAACGCCAGGTGGCCGGCGGTGTCCCGGTCGAGGTCGAGGTGGGCGGGGCAGCCGTACTTCGCCGGGTCGCGGTTGGCGGCCGGCAGGGAGACCGTGACGGTCTCGCCCTTCTTCACCAGCTGGCCGTCCAGCTCGACGTCGTCCAGCGCGGTGCGGAAGATCTCGTACTGGTTGACGGTGACGTAGCGGAGGATCTCCTCCACCGCCGCGTCCACGCGGGACAGGTCGGCGCGCAGGGCGGCGAGCTGCTCGGGGTGGTGCAGCAGCGCCATGACGCCGACACTGAGAGCGCTCTCGGTGGTCTCGTAACCCGCGAACAGCAGCAGGGCCACGATGTTGCCGAGTTCCTCGTCGGTCAGTTCGCCCGCGGCCAGGAGCCGGCTGATGATGTCGTCGCCGGGCTGCCTGCGCTTGCGCTCGATGGTCTCCCCGATGAGCGCGCCGACCTGCTGGAAGACCGCCATCGACTCCTCGGCGTCGCCGTCCGGGTCGTGGGTGATGGCGGGCGCGTCGGCGTACCGCTCGCGCTCCTCCCACGGCAGGCCGACCAGGTCGGACAGGACCCGCAGGACGAGCGGCTTGGCGAAGGTGGTGAGCAGGTCGGCGGGCGCGCCGTGCTCGCGCATCTCCTCGATCTGCCCGGCGGCCACCGACTCGACGTGCGGGGCGAGTTCGGCGACGCGCCGGACGGTGAACTCGCGGGCCAGCATGCGGCGGAACTTCGTGTGGTCCGGCGGGTCCATGTGGATGAACATGCCGGGCATCGCCGGGAACTGCGGTACGGGGGCGCCGTACTTGGTGACGGGGAAGTGCCCGATCTCCAGGCTGTGGCTGAAGCGGGGGTCGCTGAGGACCTCGCGGACGACGCGGTGGCTGGTGGCGAACCAGCCGATGTGGCCGTCCGGGTAGGTCATGCGGGCGAGCGGGCGTTCCTCGCGCAGCCGGTCGAAGATCGCGGGAGGGTCGAAGTGGTGGGTGCGCGACCAGACGTCCTCGTAGGACAGCATCTCGGTCATGAGGCTCCTTCGAGGGCCAGCTTGCGCAGGGTCTCGCGGGCGTCGGCCAGGGACTTCTCGCCCAGCGGCTTCAGCTGCTCCATCGCGGGCACGATGGCCGCGAAGGTGAGTTCGGCGTGCACGAACGTCAGGTTGTCGGCGAGGCCGATGGCGCCGAGCACGGCCTTCAGGTAGGGCTCCTGGTAGTCCCAGCCCTCACGCGGGGTGCCGGGGGCGTAGGAACCGCCGCGGGCGGTGACGATGATGACGTTCTTGCCGCTCAGCGCGCCGGACTCGGCGCCCGGGGGCAGCATGTGGGCGGGGGTGACCAGCCGGTCGATCCAGGTCTTGACGGACGACGGGATCGTGTAGTTGTACATCGGGATGCCGAACACGATCGTGGTCGCCTCGCGGACCTCGGCGTGCAGGGCCTCGGTGAGCGCCTTCTCCTCGGGGCTGACGCCGTGCAGGTCGCCGGTGGGGTCGAAGAGCCACTCGCGCACCTCGTGCGTGATGTGCGGGACCGGTTCGGCGCCGAGGTCGCGGTAGGTGTAGCCGGCGTCCGGGTGGTTCTGCCGCCACTGGGTGACGAACTCGGCGGTGAGCTGCCGCGTCACGGATTCGCCGGAGCGGATGCTCGCGTCGATGTGCAGAAGATGGGTCATGACATGACTCCTGGCCAATCGGTATGGCTGTTCCGGCAACCCGCCCGGTCCCTTCCGGCCGGCGCTCGCCGGCGGTACGGCACGACACGGTGAGGAGCGGTGCTTCCCTTGCGGAGGCTACGTGGAGGGAGGGCTGCCACGGCATCCCTCAGGTTGGTAGGGCGGTGGTGGTGGGGGCGGCGCGGAGCCGTCACCTGCGCTGACGGTCCCGCGCCGGCCGGTGGCTACCCGGCCTGCCGGGCCATGGAGGTGCGGACGAGGAAGTCGGGTTCGGGCGTGGTGGCGGGCCGGTCCGCGCGTTCCTCCACCAGGATCCGGCTCCAGGAGCGGGCCAGTTCCACGCGGGACGTCACGTCGAGCTTGCGGAAGATCTTCTTCAGGTGGAACGCCACCGTGTGCGGGGAGATGTAGAGCTGGCTGCCGACCCGGCCGTTGGTGAGGCCCTGGCTGACCAGCTCGGCCACGGCGAACTCGGTGTCGGTGAGCCGGCTGACCCGGGTCCGGCCGCGGGCCGGCCGGCCGCCGTGGTCGTCGAGTTCGCGCAGCCGGCTCTGGACCCGCGAGAGGTCCCGGGAGGCCCCGGCGCTCAGGTAGGCGTCGGCGGCGCGCCGGAGCAGGTCGACCGCCCGGTCGCGTTCCGGGACGCGTACGGAGCGGACCCGGCTCGCGTCCTCCAGGGCGGAGGCCCGGGCCCAGGGGTCGAGGTGCCGTGCGGAGGCGGCCTCCAGGGCGTCCGCGTCGCGGGCGTACAGCCCGGAGGCGTGCTCGGCCGCGGCCTGGACGCTGCGGAAGCTGCGGTTCGTCAGGGCGAGCCGGCTCATGGTGCGGACGGTGCGTTCGGCGAGGTCGGTGTCGCCGAGCCGCTGTCCGGCCCGGACCAGCCAGGGGGCCGCGGCGGGCTGGGAGAGGAGCAGCTCGCGGGTGAGGACGTCGTCGTGGAGGATGCCCTTGAGCAGGTGGGCCACGCTCTCCATGCCGTCGCGCGCCTCCAGGGCCTGCGCCGCGGCCCAGACGCACTGTCCCGGCATGAGGTTCTCCTGCCCGAGCAGGGCCGCGTCCCGGAGCCGGTTGGCGTACAGCAGGCCGGTCGTCAGGTCCAGGGAGCGGACGGAGCACACGGCCAGGACGACGTGGCCGCGTGGTGGGAGTCCGCGGTTGCCGGCCTGGGACGCCAGCCGGAGCCCGGCTTCGGCCGCCGCGGTCGCCTCGCCGAGTCTGCCCACGGCGAGGTGGATCTCCGCCTCGCACAGCAGCCGTGCCGCCTGGGCCTCCAGCCGGTGCGGTTCGCGGGCGACGGTCTCCTCGCCCGCGAGGAGACGTTCGGCCGGCCGGAGGCCGCGGACTCGTGTCAGCAGCGTCGCGTACCAGATGCGCGCCTCCAACGGCGCCTCGCGGACGGGACGTTCTCCCGTGGCCGGTTCCGACGCGGCGGCGGCTAACTCCATGCTTTTGCCGAGCCGTCCGTCGAGCCAGAAGAGTGCTGATTGTGCGACAGAACGGCCTGGCTCGGAAGACGATTCCAGAAGAGTTTGCTCGGATATGACTGAATATCGCGGGGGCACTACAACCTCTGACGTGTAATCGGGTGGCGTTCTGAACTCGTGGGGTAGTCGCGCTCTTGCCCGTCGACCGTTTCTCCCGGACCGCGCACACGCTGCTCCCGTCATCCCCGTCGCGCATGCGGTCCGGCCGTTTCCGGCCGCCGGCGGTGCCCTGTCCCCTGGTACGGCAGTCCGGAACCCGGCCCGGAATTGCCGAAAGGTGTCTTGCGTCCGCGCGCGTCCGCCGTCCAGCACGATCACGCACCTCACCGCCGGTGCGTCAGCGCCCGGTCGGCCTCGCTCCGGGAACGCACCGTCTGCGGAACCCGGCCCGGCGAAACATCCGCCGCCCGGAACAGCCCGAATTGGTGCAGGACATCAAGTAACCCCCCTGGCCCGTGACCCAGTTGTCCGTGTTGCCTACACGTGTGATGAACGCAGTCGCGCACGAACGTCACAAGGCTGGCGAGAAATAACGCTCTCGCCACCTACTCGCCGATCCTTCGCACAACGATACGTATTCAATCGATGAAGTACCACGAATCGCTGTGACGCTGCCGTTAACGCTCCTCGACCACTGACCCGGAGCGCGTTCGGCCGCGTTCGGCGTACACCATTCCCCCACACAAGTCCCACCCCTGCGGGAGTGGCAAGGCGGCTCGCCGACCCGCGCGTCCCGGGGAGTAGCCCTGCCCAGGTCGGCACCTCTGTGAACGTGACCAACACCACGGAGGCCGGACGCGGCTCGGCCGGAGGTGGTACGGCGGGCTTCGGCCACCGTGGCCGAAGCCCTGCGCCGGATCAGCGCACCCGGCCCGCCGCGCGCCCGGCCAGCAGGTCCCGCAGCTCCCGGGCGTTGCGCCGGCTCACGGCCAGGACCCGGTCCCCGATCCGGACGGTGAGGTTGCCGCCGTCCACGCGGAGTTCCTCGATCCGGCCGAGGGCGACGAGCCGGCTGCGGTGGATCCGCACGAAGCCGCGCGGACGCCACTGCTCCTCCAGGGTGGACAGCGGTATCCGCACCAGATGGCTGCCGTGGCCGGTGTGCAGCCGGGCGTAGTCGCCCTGCGCCTCGACGTAGGTGATGTCGGCGAGGGGCACGAACCGGGTCACCCCGCCCAGTTCCACCGGCACCTGGTCGCCGAAGGGCGGTGCCGCGGGCCCGGGGTCCGCGGGAGCGGCCGGGCGGGGCCCCTGACCGGCCCGGACCAGCTCGGCGACCCGCCGTACCGCCTCGGCGAAGCGCTCCTTGCGCAGTGGCTTGAGCAGGTAGTCCACGGCCTTGAGGTCGAAGGCGCGCACGGCGAAGTCCTCGTGGGCGGTGACGAACACGATCAGCGGCGGGGCGGCGAACCCGCCCAGCAACCGGGCCAGTTCGAGGCCGCTGAGGCCGGGCATGTCGATGTCGAGGAAGACGACGTCGAAGCCCTCCGTGCCGTCCGGGCCGTCCGCCACGGCCCGGCTCAGCAGGCGCAGCGCCTCGGTGGCCGCCGGGGCGGGTACGACGGTGCCGACCCGGGAGTCCTCCCCCAGCAGGTACAGCAGTTCCGCCAGCGCGGGTTCCTCGTCGTCCACGGCCAGGACGCGCAAGGGCACGTCGGTCACCCCCATCTCCGGCAGCTCCTTCCGTCCTCGGCCGCTCTCCCATGGTGGTACCGCGGGCGGGCGCCGTCGAGATCACGGACGGTGGTGTGTCCGGGCTGTGATCCGGTCATGATCCCCCGGGGTACGCGCGGGCGCCCGGGGGCTCAGTCCGGCAGGACCAGCCGCGCGGTCTCCCCCGGCACCACCGGGAGCACCCAGTCCCGCAGACGGACGTCGATGGGCGACTGGTCGGAGTCGGGTACGGCGATCTCCAGCAGTCCGCTGCGCAGCCGCAGCCGCACGCCCCAGTGGCCGTGGTAGCGGATGCTGAAGCCGTAGGAGGACAGCTCGGGCAGCGGGACGGGGTCGAGGGACAGGCCGCCGCCGCGGGTCTCCAGTCCGGTCAGCCCGCGCTGGACGAGGTCGAGCGTGCCGGCCATCGCGCCGAGGTGGATGCCCTCGCCGGTGGTGCCGCCCTGCAGGTCGGCGATGTCGCCCCGCAGCGCCTCCTGGACGAAGCTCCAGGCGTCGGCGCGGCGGGCGCGGGCCAGGATCCAGCCGTGGACCAGGCCGCTGAGGGTGGAGCCGTGGCTGGTGCGGTGCAGGTAGTGGTCCACGGTGGCCGGCCAGGTGTGTTCGTCCAGGTGATGGCCCAGCTGCCGGAAGAGCGAGCGGAGTTCGGGCGGCGAGAAGAGGTAGCCGAGCATCAGGACGTCGGCCTGTTTGGAGGCCTTGTAGCGGTTGACGGTGTCGCCCTCGGCCTCCAGGATCCGGTCCAGGCGCCGGATGTCCCGGTACCGCTTGCGGTAGCCGTCCCAGTCCAGTTCGGCGAGGTCGCCGTAGCCGTCGAACTGGCTGATCACCCCGTCGTGGAAGGGGACGTGCAGGGCGCGGGAGACCTCGGCCCAGCGGGCCGGCTCGTCGTCGGCGAGGCCGGTGTGTTCGAGGAGTTCCCGGCGGCGCGGCTCGGGCAGGCCGTGCAGCAGCTCCAGGGCGCGGCTGAGCACCCAGGCGGCGGTGACGTTGGTGTACGCGTTGTCGTCCAGGCCGGGCCGCTCCGCGCCGGGATAGGCGTCGTGGTACTCGTCGGGGCCGACGACGCCCCGGATGCGGTACCGGCCGAGGTGTCCGTCCCACACCGCCGACTGTCCCCAGAAGCGGGCGATCTGCAGGAGCATCTCGGCGCCCTCGCCGTGCCGGAAGTCGATGTCGCCGGTCGCCTCGCAGTACTGCCAGACGTTGTAGGCCACGGCCGAGCCGACGTGGTGCTGGAGCCGGGAGTGGTCCGGCAGCCAGCGGCCGGAGCGCGGGTTGAGGTGCACCTGCTGGGTCTCCTCACGGCCGTCGCTGCCGCTCTGCCACGGGTAGAGCGCGCCGCACCGGCCGAGTTCCCGGGCCGCGTGGCAGGCCGCGTCCAGGCGGCGGTGGCGGTAGCGGAGCAGGGCGCGGGAGACCTCCGGCAGGTGGAGGTTGAGGTAGGGCAGGACGAAGAGTTCGTCCCAGAAGACGTGCCCGCGGTAGGCCTCGCCGTGCAGTCCGCGGGCGGGGACGCCGACGTCCAGGTCGGCGGTGTGCGGCGAGAGGGTCTGCAGCACGTGGAACAGGTGCAGGCGCAGGATGCTGCCCGCCTCCCCGGGCACGTCGAGTGCGGTGCGCCGCCACAGCTGCTCCCAGGCCGCGCGGTGCGACTCCCGCAGTTCGTCGAATCCGGGTGCGGCGGCGGCCCGGTCGACGGCCGCGCGCAGCGGGTCGCTGATCGCCGGGTCGCGGGAGGCGTGCAGGGCGATGGTCTTGTCGACGGTCACGGTCCGGCCGGGCGGCAGCCGCAGCCTCACCCGCTGCACGGCGCGGTGGGCCTCGTTGTCGTGGGTGACCGGTCCCTCGGCGGTCAGCCGGGCGGCCAGTCCGAAGCCGATGTCGGAGGTGCGGGTACGGCAGCGCAGCCAGACGACGCCGGGTGCGGCGGTGCCGGCCTGGATGTGGCTGAGGTGCCGGCCGTCCAGGTCCCGGTAGCGGGCGACACCGGAGTTGGTGACGGTCCCGTCGAGGGCGGCCTCCACGTCCAGCGCGACGGTGCGGCCCTCGGCGGTCAGCTCGGTGCGCAGCGCGGCCAGATGGCGGTCGTCCAGGTGGACCAGGCGCTCCTGCCGGACGACGAGGTGGGCGTCGGCGCCGAGGGGGTAGCGGGTGCGGCGCTCCAGCAGACCGGGATCGAGGTGGAGCATCTGGTGGTGCTCGCTGACGGGGGTGGTGTCCGGCGTGAGCCAGTCGCCGCCGGCCGGCCGGAAGCGCAGCGACAGCCAGTTGGGCAGGTTGACCATGTCCTCGTTCTCGACCCGGCGCCCGGCGACCTCGGAGGTGAGCCGGTCGTAGCAGCCGGCCGCGTAGGTGCCCGGGTAGTGGACCTGGTCCGCGGTGCACTCCGGCAGTGCCCCGCGGGTGGCGAAGTAGCCGTTGCCGAGGGTGCACAGCGACTCCCGCAGGCGTTCCTCGGCGGGCCGGTAGCCCTCGTACTCCCAGCGGGGCCCGTCCACCGTCAGCCCTCGGACAGCAGGCCGGCGAGGATCCGGTCGGGGGTGAGGGGGAGTTCGCGGAAGCGGATGCCGGTGGCGTGGTGGACGGCGTTGCCGAGGGCGGCGGCCGTGCCGACGATGCCGATCTCGCCGATGCCCTTGCTGCCCATGGGGTTGAGGTGGGGGTCGTGCTCGTCGATCCAGTCGGCCTCGACGGCCGGGACGTCGGCGTGCACGGGCACGTGGTAGGAGGCGAGGTCGGACTCGGGGAAGTCGCCGAACGCCCGGTCCAGGGTGCTGTGCTCGGTGAGGGCCATGCCCAGGCCCATGATCATGGCGCCGGTGAACTGGGAGCGTGCGGTGCGGGCGTTGAGGATCCGTCCGGCGGCGAAGATCCCGAGCAGCCGGCGGACCCGGATCTCGCCGGTGACGGTGTCGACGGCGACCTCGGCGAAGTGCGCGCCGAACGCGTGCCGCGCGTAGGGACTGTCGGCGTCGGCCGTCCCGGTGGTGTCCGCGCGGACCACCGGCCCCTGCTCGGGGTGCGCGGCGAGCCGGGCGCACGCCTCGTGCACGGCCCAGCCCCAGGAGGCGGTGCCCATGGAGCCGCCGGCCAGCGGGGCGGGCGGCAGGTCGGTGTGGCCGACCTCGGTGCGCACCCGGTCCAGGGGCACGCCGAGGGCGTCGGCGGCGATCTGAGCGAGGACGGTACGGGCTCCGGTGCCGATGTCGGCCGCGTTGAGCCGGACCACGAAGGTGCCGTCGGGCCGGGCCTCTGCGGTGGCGGTGGACGGGGCGGTCTGCACCGGGTAGGTGGCGGCGGCGACGCCGGTGCCGAGCAGCAGCGGGCCCTCGCGGCGGACGCCGGGGCGCGGGTCGCGGCCGGCCCAGCCGAAGCGGCGGGCGCCCTCGCGCAGGCACTCCACGACGTGCCGGCTGCTGAACGGTTTGCCGCTCGCCGGCTCCCGCTCGGGCTCGTTGCGGACCCGCAGCTCCACCGGGTCCAGGCCGAGCGCGTCGGCGAGTTCGTCCAGGGCGGACTCCAGGGCGTACATGCCGGGTGCCTCACCGGGGGCCCGCATCCAGGACGGGCTGGGCACGTCCAGCGGCACCACGTGGTGGGTGCTGCGCAGGTTCGGGGTGGCGTACATGACGCGGGAGACCACGCCGGCGTATTCCACGAACTCGCGGACCCGGGAGGTCTGGGTGGTGACCTCGTGCAGTACGGCGGTGAGGCGGCCGTCCGGCCGGGCACCGAGCCGCAGCCGCTGCACGGTGGGGGCGCGGTGGCCGACGACGGCCGGCAGGTCCCGGCGGGGGTAGGCCAGGGTGACGGGCCGGCCGGTGTGCCGGGCGGCCAGCGCGGCGAGGACGACGTCGGGACGCGGGGTGCCCTTGGAGCCGAAGCCGCCGCCGACGTGTTCGGCGACGACGGTGATCCGCTCCTCCGGCAGCCGGAACAGCTGGGCGAGGACGGACCGCACGGCCGTACCGCCCTGGCTGGAGGTGTACACGGTGAGCCGGTCCCCGTCCCAGTGTGCCGTGCTCGCGTGCGGCTCCATGGGGTGGTTGTGCAGCGGCGGCACCCGGTAGACGACGTCGACGCGGACCTCGGCGGAGGCGAAGGCGGCGTCGGGGTCCCCGTGCTCGACGCGGCCGGGCTGGCCGCCCGCCTCCTCCGGGTCGTAGCCGCCCGGGTGGCCGTCGACGGGGCCGGCGTCGTGGGGGGAGGTGTCGTAGGTGACCCGGACGGCCCGGGCGGCGGCGCGGGCGGTCTCCAGGGTGTCGGCGACGGCCAGGGCGACGCACCAGCCGCGGTGCGGCACGTGCGGGTTCTGCAGCACGGCGAGCGTGCGGTCCTCGGGTTCGGCGAGCCGGGGTGCGTCGAAGGGGGTGAGGACGGCGAGGACGCCGGGCAGGGCGAGGGCGGCCGAGGTGTCGACGGCGCGGACCCGGCCGTGGGCGACGGCGGCGGGCACGGGCCAGGCCTGGGCGCGGCCGGGCAGGGTGTACTCGGCGGCGTAGCGGGCGGCGCCGGTGAGCTTCTGCCGTCCTTCGCGGCGCTCGGCGGGGGCGCCCAGGGGGCTGCCGGTCGTGCCGGTCATGGGTTCCTCCTGCTCCTCCTGTGACGGCTCGGGCTGTGACGGCTCGGGCTGTGACGGCTCGGGCGGTTGCGGGCTCGGGCGGCTGCGGGCCGGGGCCGTGACGGCTCAGGCCGGTGCGGGGGCCGGGGCGAGACGGTTCAGGACGTCGAGGGCGAGGTTGTGGGCGAGGAACACCTTGTAGGCGTTGTCCCGCAGGGGTTCGGCGTGCGCGAGTTCGAGGTCGACGGCCCCTTCGAACGCGGCGGGTGTGGCGGGGGCGCCCAGCAGGGCCAGCTCGGTGTGCCGGGCCCGCCAGGGCCGGTGGGCGAGCCCGCCGAAGGCGACCCCGACCTGGTCGACGACACCGTCCGCGACGCGCAGCACGACGGCCACCGAGGCGAGCGCGAAGGCGTACGACGCCCGGTCCCGGGCCTTGCGGTAGGCGGAGGGGACACCGGCGGTGGCGGCCGGGAGCAGCACCCCGGTGATGAGTTCACCGGGGCGGATCCAGGTGTCCCGCTCCGGGTGCTCGCCGGGCAGCCGGTGGAAGTCGGCCACCGGCAGCCGCCGGGCGCCGTCGGTGCCGTACAGCTCGACCTGGGCGTCCAGGGCGGCGAGGGCGACGGCCATGTCCGAGGGGTTGGTGGCGATGCACAGCTCGGAGTGGCCGAGGACGGCGTGGTCGCGGTGGACGCCCTCCCGGGCACCGCAGCCGCTGCCCGGCTCGCGTTTGTTGCAGGGCTTTCCCAGGTCCTGGAAGTAGGGGCAGCGGGTGCGCTGGAGCAGGTTGCCGCCGGTGGTGGCGGCGTTGCGCAGCTGCGCGGACGCGCCCGCGAGGAGCGCCTGGGACAGGGCCGGCCAGCGCTCGCGCACCCGTGGATCGGCGGCGAGGTCGCTGTTGCGGACGGTGGCACCGACCCGCAGGGAGCCGTCGGGCAGCTCCTCGACGCCGTCCAGCGGCAGCCGGCCGATGTCGATGAGGAGGGCGGGCCGCTCCACGCCGAGTTTCAGCAGGTCCACGAGGTTGGTGCCGCCGGCCAGGTAGCGGGCGCCGGGGTGGGCCGCGTAGGCCTCGACGGCCTCCTGGACGCTGCCGGGCCTGAGGTATCCGAAGCCGGTCACTCAGATCACGTCCTCGATCGCCTCGACGATGCGCGGGTAGGCGCCGCAGCGGCACAGGTTGGCGCTCATCCGCTCGCGGATCTCGCGCCGGTCCAGCGGTACGGGCCCCTCGGCGGGGGCCGCCGGGTCGGTGACGTGGGAGAGGTGCCCGGCGGCGGCCTCGGCGAGCATGCCCACGGCGGAGCACAGCTGGCCCGGGGTGCAGTAGCCGCACTGGAAGGCGTCACGGTCCAGGAAGGCCCGCTGGAGCGGGTGCGGCTCGTCGCCGTCACCGCCCAGGCCCTCGACGGTCGTGACCTCGCTGCCGTCGAGGGTCACGGCGAGCAGCAGACAGCTGTTGAGGCGGCGCCCGTCGACCAGCACGGTGCAGGCACCGCACTGGCCGTGGTCGCAGCCCTTCTTGGACCCCGTGAGATCCAGGTCCTCACGGAGCAGGTCCAGCAGGACGCGCCGGTGGTCGACGCGCAGGGTATGGGGTTTTCCGTTGACCCGGAGGGTGACCTCGGAGTGATGGCCGGGCCGGGATGCGCTGCTCATGGCGGGGACGACCTTCCGGACGGGCGGTGTAACCGTGCAGACCGCGTATCCAGGTCGTGCCGGGCTCACACGTGCGGAAGGTCATCCGCTTCGCTCACGGGTAGCGGACCAGGTCGGCGACGTTGCTCGCCGCGTTCGACGGCCCTCCGGTGTTGTCGACGACGTGACCGATGGTGCCGGTGCCGCCGAGGGAGACGGTCACCATGCTGGTGAAGCGGACGTTCGGGTGGTCGGGTGCCTCGATGGCGCGGGCGGCCGTCACACCGGGGTTGACGTTGAAGCAGCAGTAGCTGCCGAGGCCGTACGCCTGGTGTGGGTGGGGCGGGCGTCACCGGGGTGGGAGAGGCGGCGCGGGGGGCGGGCGGGAGGCGGGTGTGCCGGTCGGGTGTGCCGGTGGGGTGCCGGTCGACGCCGGTCGGTAGGGTCGGGCGGGAGTCAGGGGCGCGGGGGTGGGGGCATCGGGGCGCGGGGGCGTGCGCGGGGCCCGGGGGCTCGCGAGGAACTCGGGGCCAGGGCCGGGAGCTGGGGGCCGGGGAGGGTGTGGAGACTGTGGACGCCGACGCCGTGGACGGCGTGAACGGGACCGGCGCCGTGCAGGTGCCAGAGGACCACGAGGGAGAGGGCACCGCCGTGGACGGGGAGACCGGGCTCACCACCCGGCCGCCCCACGACCCCCCGCCGCCCCGCACGGCCCCGCATGTCCCGGACGTCCCCGACCCCGCCGACCCCCTGGAGCGCGTGGGCGGCCTGGGCGCCGTCGACTGGGCCGCGTTGCAGCACCACTACGGGTCCGCCGCGGATGTACCGGAGCTGTTGCGGCGGTGCGCGGGGCCGGACGCGGGCGACGCCGAGGACGCGTCGTCCGAGCTGCTCAACCTGCTCTTCCACCAGGGCGGCTGGATCTGCTCCGCCGCCCCGGCCGCGCTGCCGTTCCTGCTCCGCCTGGCCGCGAGGCCGGACGTGCCGGTGCGGCGCGGCCTGCTCGAACTGGTGGCCGTGCTGGCGCACGAGGCCGGGCGGATCCCCGACCGGTCCCTGGACCCCGGATGGCCCCCGGCCTGGGCCGCGGCACTGCCCGCTGGGCTCGCTCTGCTCGACGATCCCGACCCGTCGGTCCGGTGCGCCGCCGCGGACGTGGTGGGAGCCGGCGCGAGCCCGGGGGAGTCGACGCTGCCCGCGCTGCTGCGGCGCTGGCGGGTGGAGGACGATCCGGTGACCCGCCTGGACCTGGTCCTCGCCCTCGGCCGGGCCGCCCTGCGCGAGCCGGCCGGAGCCCACGCCGGCGAGGTGCGCCGTCTCCTGCGCGACCTGCTCGACGCCCCCGAGGCCCAGCTCCGGCTGGCCGCGGTGCACGCGCTGGCCCCGGCCGACCCGGGGCTGCCCGGGCGTCGGCTGGACCTGCTGCTGGAAGCGGTACGGGATCCCGGCGTCGCGCTGTGGCAGCGCACCAGCGCCGTGGAGGCCGGTGTCCAGGGTGTCCACCACTGGACCGCCGCACTGCTCACCGGACCGGCCCCCGGCTTCGTCCTCGGTCTGCTCGCCGACCACCCCGACGACGAGCAGCGGACCGGCGCGCTGGCCCAGGCGGGCGCGGTGCTGGCCCGGTGGCGTTCCCCGGCCGCCGCGCTGCTGCCGCGCGTCGCGGCCCGGCTGGACGACCCCGCCGCCGAGGTCCGGTACCGGGCGGCGGAACTGCTCGCCTGCCTCGGTCCGGCCGCCGCGGCGCACGCGGACGCCGTCGCCGCGCTGCTCGGGGACGCCGCCCGGGCGGCCCGCCACCAGGGTTCCGTCGGCGAGGCCGCCGTGTGGGCGCTGGCCCGGACGAACGACCCGCGCTGTCTGCCCGCACTGACCGGGCTGCTGGCCGGCGGACAGCCCGGCACCCCGTCCGACGCACGCTCCGGCGAACAGCCCGGCCCCCCGTCCCGCGAACCGTCCGGATTCGCGACGGCCGGTGTGCACCTCCCCGCCGGCGACTGGCACCCCGCGATGCTCCCGGCGCTCGACGAGGTCCTGGTACGCCTTCCGGACCACGCCGGGGCGCTGCTGCCGGCGCTCTGCGCGCGGTTGGACCCGGCCACGGACCCCCTGCTGCTCCGGCGCCTCTGCCAGGTGCTCGCGGAGTGGGGGCCGCGGGCGGACGCGGCGGTCCCCCGGCTGCTCGCCCTCCTCGCCGACGACCGGACCTGGACGTCCGCCGCGACGGCCCTGGTTGGCATCGGTGCGGCGGCCGCCGGTGCCGGGGAGCCGCTGTCGGCCCGCTCGGCCGGCGCCGGCCCGGACGCGGACCTCGCGGCCTGGGCGTACTGGAAGGTCACCGGGGAGCCCGGCCCGCTCCTGGAGCGGCTCCCCCTCGCCGGAGACCTCCCCCCGCAGACCCTGCGCAGACTGGCCGGCCTCGGCCCGCACGCCGCTCCCTGGGCGGACCGGCTCCGGGCGCTGACCGCCGACCGCGAGCCCTGGGTCCGTGTCGAGGCAGCCCACGCGCTGTGGGCCGCGACCGGCGACACCGAGCACACGGTCCCGGCGCTCACCTCGGCCGTCCGGGGCCTTGCCGAGGGCAGGTACCTGCCGGTCATGCTGCCGGCCGTACGCCACCTGGCCCGGATCGGCCCCGCCGCCCGCGCCGCGGCCGGCCTCCTGCGCGCCGTACCGGCCCACGACGGCCGCTACCGCTCCGCCGGCGGCTGGCGGGGCTTCACCCAGGACGAGGAGTTCCGAGGGGCCGTCGACGCCCTGCTGAACGCCTGCGACAGTTCCGAGGAGCCGTCGACGCCCTGCTGACCGCCTGCGACGGCCCGGCCTGACCGCCGCAGGCCCCGCCCCCGCCTTCCGCCACCCGCTCACACCGCCACCCCTGCGGCCCTCACACCCCCGGCACCCCCGCCCCCTCCGTCTCGTCCCGGCCCGCGAACTGGGTGCGGTACAGCTCCGCGTACCGGCCCTCCGTCGCCAGCAGTTCCTCGTGGGTGCCGCGTTCCACGATGCGGCCGGCCTCCACGACGAGGATCTGGTCGGCGGCGCGGACCGTGGACAGGCGGTGGGCGATGACCACGGCGGTGCGGCCCTCCAGGGCCTCGGTGAGCGCCTCCTGGACGGCCGCCTCGGAGGTGTTGTCGAGGTGGGCGGTGGCCTCGTCCAGGATGACCACGCGCTGGCGGGCCAGCAGCAGCCGGGCGATGGTCATGCGCTGGCGTTCGCCGCCGGAGAGCCGGTAGCCGCGCTCGCCGACGACCGTGTCCAGGCCGTCGGGCAGGGACCGTACGACGTCGGCGAGGCGGGCGCGGCCGAGGGCGTCCCACAGCTCGTCGTCACCCGCGTCGGGCCGGGCCAGCAGCAGGTTGGCGCGGACGGTGTCGTGGAAGAGGTGGCCGTCCTGGGTGACCATGCCGAGGGTCGCCCGCAGGGACGCGGCGGTCAGGTCCCGGACGTCGACCCCGCCGATGCGGACCGCGCCGGCGTCGACGTCGTACAGGCGCGGCAGCAGCTGGGCGATGGTGGACTTGCCGGCGCCGGAGGAGCCGACGAGGGCGACGGTCCGGCCGGGTTCGGCGCGGAAGGAGATGCCGTGCAGCACCTCGGAGCCGCCGCGGGTGTCGAGCGCGGCGACCTCCTCCAGGGAGGCGAGGGAGACCTGGTCGGCGGAGGGGTAGGAGAAGCGGACGTCGTCGAACTCGACGGCGACCGGGCCCTCGGGCACCTCGCGGGCGTCGGGCTTCTCCACGATGAGCGGCTGGAGGTCGAGCACCTCGAAGACCCGCTCGAAGCTGACGATCGCGCTCATCACCTCGACCCGGGCCCCGGCGAGCGCGGTCAGCGGGGCGTACAGCCGGGTCAGCAGCAGGGCGAGGGAGACCACCGCGCCGGGCTCCAGGGTGCCGTGCAGCGCGAACCAGCCGCCGAGGCCGTAGACGAGGGCCAGGGCGAGGGCGGAGACGAGGGTGAGGGAGGTGATGAAGACGGACTGGGCCGTGGCCGTGCGGACTCCGATGTCCCGGACCTGGGCGGCCCGCGCCCCGAACTCGGCGGACTCCTCCTCCGGGCGGCCGAACAGCTTGACCAGGGTGGCGCCGGGGGCGGAGAACCGCTCGGTCATCCGGGTGCCCATGGCCGCGTTCAGCGCGGCCGCCTCCCGCTGCATGCGGGCCATCCGGCTGCCCATGCGGCGGGCGGGCAGCACGAACACCGGCAGGAGGACGAGTGCGAGCAGGGTGATCTGCCAGGAGAGGGTGAGCATCACCGCGAGGGTGAGCAGCAGGGTGACCAGGTTGCTGACGACGCCGGAGAGGGTGTTGGCGAACGCCCGCTGGGCGCCGATCACGTCGTTGTTGAGACGGCTGACCAGCGCTCCCGTACGGGTACGTGTGAAGAACGCTACGGGCATGCGCTGCACATGATCGAACACGGCCGTGCGGAGGTCGAGGATGAGTCCCTCCCCGAGCGTCGCCGACAGCCGGCGGCCGAGGATGCCGAGCCCCGCCTCCGCGAGCGCCACGAGCGCGATGAGCAGGGAGAGCCGGACCACCGTGCCGGAGTCGTGCCCCGCCACGATCGCGTCGACGACGCGGCCGGCGAGTACGGGGGTCGCCACGGCGAGCAGGGCGGTCACCACCCCGAGCAGCACGAACCGGACGATGCCGGCGCGGTGCGGGCGGGCGAACGCGGCGATGCGGCGCAGCGTGGCGCGGGCGAACGGGCGACGCTCGGACTGCGCGTTCATCACGCTGTGCAGCTGCGTCCAGGCGGTGGTCTCCATGCTCATGGAAGAGACCGTAGAACCTCAAGGTTCGTTGAGGTCAATGTCCGCGACGGTTCACCCGTCGTTGGGACGCCCCGGAGACCCTGTGCGGATGTGACTGCCGTCCCCCTCCCCCGCCGGCGCCCGCCCCGCCGCCTCCCCGTCCGCCAGGTGCTGTGCCTGCTGCCGCTCGTGCTCGTCGCCGTGGCCGCCGTACGGCACCGCTCGGTGCTCGCCGAGGGCTTCGGGCACCTGCGGACCGCCTCCTGGCCGTGGCTGCTGGCGGCGGCCGGGGCCACCTGTCTGACCTGGGTCGCCGCCGCCGTCACCCGGCAGGGCGCGGTGCTGGAGCCGCTGCCGAAGGGGCGGCTGCTGGCCACCCAGTTCGCGGCGGCCGCGGCCAACCACCTGCTGCCGACCGGGCTGGGCGCGGGCGCCGTGAACCTGCGCTTCATGACCGTGTGCGGGGTGCCACCGGCCCGTTCCTCGGCCGCGCTCGCCCTGTACCTGCTGGCCGAGTGCGTGGGCCGGCTCGGGCTGCTGACCGCGCTGCTGCTGGCGTTCCCGGACGCGCTGCGGCCCGGCACCCTGCTGCCGGAGCGCTCGGCGCTCCCGCTGCTGCTGGGCGCCGCCGTCCTGCTGGTCGTCGCGGGGGACGCGCTCGCGCTCGTACGCCGGTTCCGCACGCGCGTGCTCGGGTTCGTGCGGTCAGCCGTCGGCGAGGCACGGTCGGTGCACACCCGGCCGGCCCGCGCGCTGGCGCTGTGGGGCGGCTCGCTGGCCTTCCCCGCGCTGCAGGCGGCCGGGCTGGCCGCGGTCGGGCAGGCGCTGCGGCTTCCGGTGCCGCCCGCGCACATCGTGCTGGCGTATCTCGCCGCGACGGTCGCGGTGGCCCTGGTGCCGACGCCGGGCGGGCTGGGTTCGGTGGAGGCGGCGCTGGTCGTGGCGCTGGTCGCGGTGGGCGGCCCGGCGGCGGTGGCCACGGCGGTGGTGCTGGCCTACCGGATCATCACCGTGTGGCTGCCGCTGGTGCCGGGGGCGCTGACGCTGGGGGCGCTGGTGCGGCTGAAGGTCATCTGAGGCACAGTGGCCCTTCGAGCCGCCCCCGGAGAAGGAGCACCCACCGTGCCGGTCCGCACAGAACGCAAGGGGTACGTCACCACGGTCGTCCTGTCCCGGCCGGAGGCCCGGAACGCGGTGGACGGTCCGACCGCCGCCGAACTCGCCGCCGCTTTCCGGGCGTTCGAGGCGGACGACGGCGCCCGGGTGGCGGTGCTGTGGGGCGAGGGCGGCACGTTCTGCGCGGGCGCGGACCTGAAGGCGATCGGCACGGAGCGCGGCAACCGGGTGGCGGAGGACGGCGACGGGCCGATGGGGCCGACGCGGATGCGGCTGTCCAAGCCGGTGATCGCGGCGGTGTCCGGGCACGCGGTCGCGGGCGGTCTCGAACTCGCCCTGTGGTGCGATCTGCGGGTCGCCGAGGAGGACGCGGTGTTCGGGGTGTTCTGCCGCCGCTGGGGCGTGCCCCTGATCGACGGCGGCACGGTACGGCTGCCCCGGCTGATCGGTACCGGCCGGGCCCTGGACATGATCCTCACCGGGCGTCCGGTCCCGGCCCGCGAGGCGTACGCGACGGGTCTGGTGAACCGGCTGGTCCCGGCCGGGCAGGCCCGCGTCGAGGCCGAGGCGCTGGCGGCGCGGATCGCCGGCTTCCCGCAGGCCTGCCTGCGCAGTGACCGGGCGTCGGTCCTGGACCAGGAGGGGCAGGACGAGGAGACGGCGCTGCGCGGCGAACTCCGGTGGGGCATGGGCGTGCTGGCCGGGAGCGCGGAGGGCGCCGCCCGGTTCGCGTCGGGTGCCGGACGGCACGGGTCGTTCACGGACTCGTGAACCGCCGCTCCCACAGCGGTGGCACCCGGCTCAGCCGGCACTCACCCGCACCTCCCCGCCCCGGGGGTCGACGCGCTCGTGCCAGCGGGCGCCGAGGGTCAGGGTGCGGTCGGGCAGGGCGGTGGGGCGGCGCTCCCGGTGGAGGAGGCGGCCGTCCTGGTGGACGTACAGGACCGGGCGGGTCAGCGGGATCCGGGTGCGCAGGACGTGACGGGCCTGCGGGGCGGCCGGGGTGACGCGGTTCGGGGCGATCCAGCGCAGCGGCGCCTCGACGGCCACGGGGACGCCCGGGTCGGGCCAGGGCGTCCCGGCCAGGAAGTCCAGCACCGCGCCGGCCGCCCGGGCGCCCTCGCGGGCCGCGGTGCCGGCGGGCTCGACGGCGTGCAGGAGGTTGCCGGCGGCGAAGACACCGGGGCGGGAGGTGTGCAGGGCGGCGCCGACGGCGGGGCCTCGGGTGCCCGGATCGAGGGTGAGGCCGCCGCGCCGGGCCAGTTCGTGGTCGGGTACGAAGTCGCCGGTGAACACCACGGTGTCGCAGGGCAGTACGGTCGTACGGCCGTCCCGGTGGCGGACGCGGACGCCGGACAGCCGTCCGTGGCCGAGGAGTTCGGTGACGGTGGTGCCGGTCAGCAGGGGGAGGCGGTGGCCCAGCCGGGCCGTCCGGGCGCGGGCGCGGCCGGTCTGGGCGCGCGGGTGTTCGGTGACGAGGGCGACGACTTCCGCGCCGGCCGCGCGGACGGTGCCGGCCGCCGCGTAGGACACGTCCGAGGCGCCGACGACGACGGCGCGGGTGCCGATGTGCTGCCCGAACAGGTGGACGGCCTGCTGGAGTTCGCCGGTGGTGTAGACGCCGGCGGGGCGGGTGCCGGGCACCAGGCGGGCGGCGCGGGGGCGTTCGCGGGCGCCGGTGGCGAGGACGACCGCCCGCGCCTCGACCGTCTCCGGGCCGCCGGGTCCGACGGTGGTGAGCACGGGCCCCGCCGCCGCCCAGTCCAGCGCCGTCACCCCGGTCCGGAGGGTGGCGCCGGCGCGCTCGGCGGCCCGGGTGAGCAGGCGGGCGTATCCGGGGCCGGTCAGCGGGTGCGTCCAGGTGCCGAAGCCGCCGTGCGCGCAGTGCCGGGCGACTCCGCCGGGCCGTGTCTCCCGCTCCAGCACCTCCACGCGTCCGGCGCCCGCGGCGGCCAGCCGTGCCGCGGCGGCGAGCCCGGCGGGACCGGCGCCGACGACGAGGACGTCCACGGGGCGCGGGGCCGTCATGGCCTCGCCCCCCGCTCGAACAGCTCCCGTACCGCGGCCCCGCAGAAGAAGCCCTGGCAGCGGCCGGCCCGGGCGCGGGTGCGGCGGCGCAGACCGTCGAGGCTGCGCGGCGGGACGGTACTGGCGAGGGCGTCGCGGATCTCGCCGCGGGAGACGCGCTCGCAGTGGCAGACGAGGGTGCCGTACTCGGGGTCGGCGGCGATGAGGTCGGCCCGCTGGTAGGGACGCGGGAAGGCCTCGCCGAGGTTGGGCATGGTCACCGGCTCGGGCTCCCGTACCGGGCCGAGGTCGAGACCGCCGTCGGCCAGCAGGCCGGTGACGTGGGCGGCGATGGCCAGGGACGCGGTCAGGCCGGTGGAGCGGATGCCGCCGACGGTGACGTACGCCTGTCCGGGGTGGGCGGTGATGCGGTAGTCCTCCTGCCCGGTGGCCGCGCGCAGCCCGGCGTAGACCGCGGTGACCTCCTCCTCCAGCAGGGCGGGCAGGATGCGCCGGCCCTGCTCGCGGAGCGCGGCCGTCCCGTCGGCGGTGGAGCCGGTGGCCCGCTTGTCGTCGAGGTCCTCGGCGGTGGGGCCGAGCAGGACGTTGCCGTAGACGGTGGGGGCGACCAGGACGCCCTTGCCGAGGGCGGTCGGCACGGGGAGGAGGATGTGCCGGACGAGGGGGCGGGCGAGCTTGTCGTGGACCAGGAGCTGGCCGCGGCGCGGGGTGACGGTGAAGTCCTCGTGGCCGAGCGCGCGGTCGAGGGTGTCGGCGTGCAGCCCGGCCGCGTTGACCAGGTGGCGGGCGCGCAGGGTGCCCCGGCTGGTGGTCAGCAGGTGCCCGTCCGCCGCGCGGACGTGCTGTACGGCCGTGTTCAGGTGCAGGTCGGCTCCGGCGCGGACCGCCTGGGTGGCGTAGGCGAGGGTGGTGGTCCAGGGGCAGATGATGCTCTCGCCGGGGACGTGCAGGGCGCCGAGTGCGCCGGGGCCGAGGTGCGGTTCGCGGGCGTACAGCTCCCCGGGGCCCAGCAGGACGGTGTCGGGGTACGCGTTGCGCTGGGCCTTCTCGGCCAGCCGGGGCAGCGCGGCGAGCTGCTCCTCGTCCCAGGCGACCAGCAGTGCGCCGACCCGTTCGACGGGGATGCCGGTCTCGGCCGCGTAGGCGCCGAGCCGCGCGTACCCCTCGCGGACCAGACGGGCCTCCAGGGTGCCGGGGGTCGCGTCGAAACCGGTGTGCAGGATGGCGGTGTTGGCCTTGGAGGTGCCCTGGCCGACGTCGTCCTGGGCCTCGACCAGGGCGATGCGCAGGCGGGGGTGGCGGGCGAGTTCGCGGGCGATGGCGCAGCCGACGACGCCGGCGCCGACGATCGCCACGTCGTACGGCGTCTGGGGCAGCGGGCCGGCCGCGGTGACCGTCACGAGTCGAGGAGGGCCGCGACGGCGGCCCGGAACCGGGCGCGGCGCTCGGCGGCCTGGCCGGCCGGGATGCGGGGCTCGTACACGGCGGCGGGCTTTCCGTCGGGCAGGGCGTCCTCGACGCTCAGGCCGGGCTGTGCGCCGAGGCGGGCGAGGGTGGCGGCGCCGAGCGCGGTGGCGTCGGGCAGCGCGGACACCTCGACGGGGCGTTGCAGCAGGTCGGCCTGGGTCTGCATGAGGAGCGCGGAGCGGGTGAGGCCGCCGTCGACGCGGAGCGTGGCCGGGGGTGCGCCCAGGTCGCCGGCGGCGGCCTCGGCGAGTTCGGCGACCTGGGCGGCGATCCCCTCGCACAGGGCGCGCACCAGGTGCCCGGCGGTGGTGTCGAGGCCGAGTCCGGTGAGGGAGCCGCGTACGTCGCCGCGCCACCAGGGGGCGGCGAGTCCGGCGAGGGCCGGGACGAAGGTGACCCCGCCGCTGTCGGGGGCGGTGGCGCCGACCGGGTCGAGGTCGGCGGCGGAGGAGAGGACGCCGAGGTCGGTGAGCCAGCGGACGGCGGAGGCGGCCGTGTAGACCTGGCCGTCCAGGCAGTAGCTGGTGGTGCCGTCGAGCCGCCAGGCCACGCAGCTGACCAGGCCGGAGCCGCCGCGCCGGGGGCGGTCGCCGGTGTGCGCGAGGAGGAACGCGCCGGTGCCGTAGGTGCACTTGGCGGTGCCGGGGGCGGTGACGCGCTGGGCGAGCAGGGCGGCCTGCTGGTCGACGATCAGTCCGGTGAGGGGGATCTCGGGGCCGAACGCCCGGGTGGTGCCGACCGGTCCGGCCGTGTCGGTCACCTCGGGCAGGTCCTCGCCGGCCAGGCCGTAGAGGTCGAGGGCGCGTGGGGACCACTCGGCGCGGTCCAGGTCGAGCAGCTGGGTACGGCCGGCGGTGGCGGCGTCGGTGGCGAAGGCGCCGGTGAGACGGTGGACCAGCCAGGCGTCGGAGGTGGTGACGACGCCCTCGCGGGTGAGGTGGCGGCGGATCCAGGCCATCTTGGGCGCGGCGAAGTAGGGATCCAGGGGCAGCCCGGTCAGCTGCCGCAACTCGTCGGCGTGGTCGGTGAGTTCGGCGCAGACGCTCTCGGCCCGCCGGTCCTGCCAGACCAGGGCGTCGGTCAGCGGGCGGCCGGTGGCCGGGTCCCAGGCGAGGACGGTCTCGCCCTGGTTGGCGAGGCCGAGCGCGACGACGTCCTCACCGGCCTCGGCGAGCGCACGCCGGCCGGCCTCGACCACCGAGTGGTACAACTGGGCCGGGTCCACCTCGACCAGGCCGCCGGGCAGGTGACGGGGGTGCACCTCGGCGAATCCGCTGCCGAGGACGCCGCGTTCCGGGCAGACCACGAGCGCCTTCGTGCCGGACGTGCCCTGGTCCACGGCGAGCACCGGCCCGGTCATCACACGCCCTCCGCTCCCGTCCCGAAGATCACCGCGTCAGCCTGCCGCCGCCCCGGCCCGGAGTCAAGGTCTTCCCCGGATTGGCCAACTCGGCGTGTTGATAGTTGACTTGGCAACAATGGCTCGTCGCAACGCGCACCTCTATAGTGACCGCCGACCACACGAGGTATCTCCGTCACCGCCCAGGGGAGGGCTGTTGCAACGTCACCCCGCCACCACGCCCGTGCGCCCGTGGCCGGGGGTTCGCGGCTGATGGCCAGAGACGGAGTCCGCCCCTCCTACGACCCCGCCGGCCCCGACCACGCCCTGCGCGCCGCCCTCCAGGATCTGCGCACCGGCCGCTGGATGGCCATGCGCACCCTGCTCGCGGAGACCACGCAGTGGTGGCAGTGGACCCAGCGCACCCAGGTGCTCGCGGCGGCCGCGGCCGGCACCGACGTGGTGCGGGCCTGGCTCGCCGAGGAGCCGGGCAGCGCCCACGCGGTGGTGATGCACGCCCGGGTCGGCGTGGAGCGGGCCCTGCGCGCCCGGCGGGAACAGCACCGCCGTACCCACGAGTTGTGGATCGAGGCGTGGGACGCCGCCCAGTCGGCCACCGCGGCGGCCCCGCGCGACCCGGTGCCCTGGGTGTGTCTGCTGGCGCTGGCCCAGCTCGATCCGGAGCAGCGCTGGGACGAGCACCGGGTCGCCGCTCCGGAGCCGATGCTGCCGCCGGGCCCCTGGGGGCTGCTGGCCGAGGCCGGCCGGCGCGACCCGTTCAACCGCGAGGCCCACCACCGGATGCTGCAGTTCCTGTACGCGCGCGGTGGTTCGGGCCGGCTCGCGGAGGCCGCCGGGTACGCGCAGTGGGCGGCCGGCCAGGCCCCGCCCGGTTCCGCCCTGCACCTGCTGCCGCTGTACGTCCGGGTCGAGCGGTACCGCCGGGACAGCGGGCACGACGCGGCACTGGACCTGCACTGGGTGGTGGAGGAGGCGGCCCGCGAGGCACAGCGCGCGCTGCACTCCTGGTTCGAGCGGACGGAGCCCGCCGAGCGCGCGCTGCCGGACCTCAACCATCTGGCCCACGCGCTGTGGGGCTCGCTGCAGTTCCAGGAGGCGGCGCGGGTGTTCGAGGCGATCGGCCCCTGGTTCACGCCCCCGCCCTGGATGTACCGCACGCCGGACCGGGAGCGTGCCGTGGAGATCTTCGTACAGGCCCGGGACCGCTGCCGGGCCGCCGCGGGGGGATCCCGTCCCTGATCTCCCGGCCGGCTCCCCCGCTGCCTCCCCGCCGCTTCCCGCCAGCACACGCCCAGTTGAGCGCTCCCCGTTTCGCAAGCCTGTCGATTCCGGAGGTTTCCGCATGTCCCGCACCCCCGATCCAGCGCCCTCCCCCGGTCTGCCGCAGCAGGACGAGGAGCAGCGGCTGCGCGAGCTCGGCTACCGGCCGGTGCTGGCCCGCCGCATGGACGGGTTCGGCAACTTCGCGATCAGCTTCTCGGTGATCTCGATCCTGTCCGGCTGCATGACCCTGTACGGCTTCGGCCTGAACACCGGCGGCCCCGCCGTGATGCTGTGGGGCTGGGCCGGCGTCGGCCTGTTCGTGCTGTGCGTCGGCCTCGCGCTCGCCGAGGTCACCAGCGCCTACCCGACCTCCGGCGCCCTGTACTACATGGCGGACCGGCTCGGCGGCCGGCGCTGGGGCTGGTACACCGGCTGGCTGAACCTGCTCGGCCTGCTCGGCGCGATCGCCGGCATCGACTACGGCGCCGCCCTGTTCACCGGCGCGTTCGCCAACCTCCAGTGGGGCTTCACCCCCACGCCCGGCAGAACCATGCTGATCTTCTGCGCCATCCTGCTGCTGCACGCGGTGCTGAACCTGTTCGGCGTCCGCCTGGTCAGCCTGCTCAACTCGGTCAGCGTCTGGTGGCACCTGGCGGGCGTCGCACTGATCGTCGGCGCGCTGGCGGTCTTCCCCGACCACCACCGGTCGCCGTCCTTCGTGTTCACGAAGTTCGTCAACGAGACCGGCTGGGACAACCCGCTGTACGTCGCCGCGATCGGCCTGCTGCTCGCGCAGTACACCTTCTCCGGCTACGACGCCTCCGCCCACCTGTCGGAGGAGACCTCGCACGCCTCGGTGGCCGCGTCCCGCGGCATCGTCCGCGCCATCTGGGCGTCCTGGCTCGCCGGCTTCGTCCTGCTGGCCGGCCTCACCTTCGCCATCCAGGACTACGACGCCACGCGCACCACCGACACCGGTGTGCCGCCCGCCCAGATCCTCCTCGACGGCCTGGGCACGGACGGCGCGAGCGCGCTGCTCCTCGTCGTCATCGTCGCGCAGCTGTTCTGCGGCAACGCCGAGGTCGCCGCGGCCAGCCGGATGGTGTTCGCGTTCAGCCGGGACGGCGCGCTGCCCGGCTCGCACCTGTGGCGCAAGGTGAGCGGCCGCACCCAGACCCCGGTCGCCGCCGTCTGGCTGTCCGTCGTCGTGGCCTGCGTCCTCGCGCTGCCGTCGCTGTACTCGGCGACGGCGTACAACGCGGTGACCGCCATCAACGTCATCGGTATCACCCCGGCCTACGCCATCCCGGTGTTCCTGCGGCTGCGCGCCGGCGACCGTTTCCGGCCGGGACCGTGGCACCTGGGCCGCTGGAGCAGGCCGATCGGCTGGATCGCGGTCGTGTGGGTGGCCTGCGTGACCGTCCTGTTCTGCCTGCCCCAGGCGTCGCCGGTCACCGTCAGCTCGATGAACTACGCCTCCGTCGCCCTCGCCGTGGTCCTGGTCCTCGCCAGCGTCTGGTGGTACGTCGCCCGCCGCTCGTACGGCACCCCCACCACCGCGGCGTACGGCAGCGACCGCGACCAGGCGGACCTCGCGGAGGGCATCGTCTGACGGCTGCCCGAGGAGCGCCGGTCCCGGTACGAACTGCAGTGCCGGATACGGCAGGATGAACGAGCGCGCCGGTCAGCGGAGTTCCCCTCCCCCGGCCGGCGCGATCGCACATCCCGGACTTCGAGCAGGTGACAACGTGACGAGACTTCACAAACGGCTCTCCGCAGCGGCCGCGCGCCCCGGAGGTGACCGGTGAACCGCGCGCTGACCCTGGACGACCTCGTCCTCGCCGGTATCGCGCTGGCGGCCGGCCTGGTGCTCGCCTTCATGTCGCGCACCCTGCTGCGCTGGCTCGCGAAGCACGCCAAGCGGACCCGGTGGAGCGGCGACGACGTCATCGTGGACGCGCTGCGCTCGGTCGTCCCGTGGGCGGCGATCGCGGGCGGCGCGGCGGCGGCGACGGCCGTGCTGCCGTTCACCTGGACCATCCAGCACCACATCGACCAGGCGCTCCAGGTCTGGCTGATCGTCGTGGTGACCTTCTCCGCGGCCCGGGTGATCGCCGGCCTGGTCAGCTCGGTCACCCAGTCCCGCTCGGGGGTGGCGGGCTCGGCGACCATCTTCGTCAACATCACCCGGGTCCTGGTCCTGGCGATCGGCTTCCTGGTCGTCCTCCAGACCCTCGGCATCTCGATAGCGCCCCTGCTCACCGCCCTGGGCGTGGGCGGTCTGGCGGTCGCCCTGGCCCTTCAGGACACGCTCGCCAACCTCTTCGCGGGCATCCACATCCTCGCCTCGAAGACGGTCCAGCCGGGCGACTACATCCGGCTGAGCAGCGGCGAGGAGGGCTACGTCGTCGACATCAACTGGCGCCAGACGACGGTCCGCCAGCTCTCCAACAACCTGGTGGTCATCCCCAACGGCCAGCTCGCCAAGGCGAACATGACCAACTACACGCGCCCCGAGCAGGAGCTGACCGTCCTGGTGCAGGTCGGGGTGGGCTACGAATCCGACCTGGAGCACGTGGAGCGGGTGACCGCGGAGGTGGTCACGGAGGTCATGACGGACGTCACGGGCGCCGTACCCGACCACGAGCCGGCCATCCGCTTCCACACCTTCGGCGACTCCCGGATCGGCTTCACGGTGATCCTCGGCGTCGGTGAGTTCAGCGACCAGTACCGGATCAAGCACGAGTTCATCAAGCGCCTCCACCGCCGCTACCGCGAGGAGGGCATCCGCATCCCGGCCCCCACCCGCACGGTCTCGCTCCAGCCGGGCTCGGCGGTGATCCCGCAGCAGCGCAGCGGGGAGGACGTCGTCGGCGGGGCGGCCCGGTCCGACTAGGAGCGGCGTGCGGCGGCGCCTCGTCGCCGCCCCCTCGTGGGAGCAGTCGGCGATCTTGGGCATCCGTAGCAGAGATCGTCGTCGCTGTCAGGAGGAGCCAGCATGACCATACCCGTGCGCCGGATCGGTCGGGCGGAGCGCCGGCGGCGCTTCGACCTGCGCAGCACCACGATGTTCTTCGTCCTGCTCGCGATCATCCTGTGCGTCCTGGCGTTCGTGGCGCGTACGGCGGCGAGCATGGTCGAGCGCCGCCCGCTGTGGGCCGGTGTGCTGGCGGTCCTCGGCACGGCCGCGGCGCTGCAGTTCCGATCGGGGCGGCGCCGGTTCTCCGCCTGGCGGTACGCGCGCCGGGCCGCCCGGGCCCTGGAGGAGGCCGCGGACCGGGCCTCGGACAGTCTCCGCGCCGCGGAGGAAGCGGCTGCCCGGCCGCCGGCGGCCGGCCCGCCGCCCGAGCCCGCGGGGGGCACCGTACCGGTGGCGGGGTACGCGGCTCCGCTCCTCGCGGCAGACCCCGCCGGGCTGGACCCCGACGGTTTCGAGCACGCCGTGGCGGAGCTGTGCGTCCGCTCCGACTGCCGCGACGTGGAAGTGGTGGGCGGAGCCGGTGACCTCGGCGCGGACGTGGTCGCGGTCGCCCCGGACGGGCGGCGCGTGGTCATCCAGTGCAAGTACTACGGAGACGGCAACAAGGTCGGCTCGCAGGACGTGCAGCGCTTCGGGGGAACCTGCTTCACCATCCACGAGGCCGATGTCGCGGCGGTCGTCACCACCAGCGACTTCACCGAGCCCGCTCTGGAGTACGCCCGTCAGTGCGGGATCGTCTGCGTCAACGGCGACGACCTCCGGGCCTGGCACCTGGGCACGGGCCACAGCCCCTGGCACCGGGCGGACGTCGAACCCTGACCGGACGGCCCGGACGGGCTACCCTCGAGGCAGCATGACCTCCTCCCCCGCCCCCGGCTCTCCGGGGCAGCCGTCCGACCCGCGGCCCGCCGGCCGGGGCCCCGCCGGGCCCCGCGCCCTCGACCAGCGGCTCGACGCCCTCGCGCGACAGCCGTTCCGGGCGAAGTTCCACCTGCGCGGACGGGACCGGGCGACCGCCGCCCTGAAGGGCCCGGCGACCCTGCGGTGGCACGCGTACGACCTGATCGCCAAGCGGCTGGCACCGGCCGAGCCGTACAAGGACGGCCGGCAGACGCCGTACCGCGGCCATCCCGTGTTCGTGGCCCAGCACGCGACCGCGACCTGCTGCCGGGGCTGCCTGGAGCGCTGGCACGGCATCCCCAAGGGGCGGGAGCTGACCCGGCCCGAACACCTGTACGTGGTGGAGGTGATCTGCCGCTGGATCGCGCGCGAGATGGCGGACGGCGCTTTTTCCGGCCAGGACCCCTGTCGAGCCGACCCCGATCACGAGATATCTTGATGTCGAGCAATGTTACAGACGTGGAGCGGAGCACCCGGTGACTGACTCGACCATCATCTACACCTACACAGACGAGGCCCCGGCCCTGGCGACGCATTCGTTCCTGCCGGTGATCCAGGCGTACGCCTCGCAGGCCGGTGTGCCCGTGGAGACGCGCGACATCTCGCTGGCCGGGCGCATCATCGCCGTCTTCCCGGAGTACCTGAACGAGGACCAGCGCATCCCCGACGCGCTGACCGAGCTGGGTGAGCTGGCCAAGACCCCGGCCGCCAACATCATCAAGCTGCCGAACATCTCGGCGTCCATCCCGCAGCTGAAGGCCGCCGTCGCCGAGCTGCAGGGCAAGGGCTACGCGCTGCCGGACTACCCGGACGACCCGAAGACCGACGAGGAGCGCGAGATCCGCGCCCGCTACGACAAGGTCAAGGGCTCGGCCGTCAACCCGGTCCTGCGTGAGGGCAACTCCGACCGCCGCGCCCCCGCCTCGGTCAAGAACTACGCCAAGACCCACCCGCACCGCATGGGCGCCTGGACCCCCGAGTCCAAGACCAACGTGGCGACCATGGGCGAGAACGACTTCCGCTCCACCGAGAAGTCCGTCGTCGTCTCCGAGAACGGCGCGCTGAAGATCGAGCTGGTCGGCGAGGACGGCACCACCACCGTCCTGAAGGAGTCCGTACCGGTCCTGGCGGGCGAGGTCGTCGACGCCTCCGTCCTGCGCGTCGCCGAGCTGAACACGTTCCTGGCCGCGCAGGTCGCCCGCGCCAAGGCGGAGGGCGTGCTGTTCTCCGTGCACCTGAAGGCCACGATGATGAAGGTCTCCGACCCGATCATCTTCGGTCACGTGGTGCGCGCCTTCTTCCCGAAGACGTTCGCGAAGTACGGCGAGACCCTCAAGGCGGCCGGCCTCACCCCGAACGACGGCCTCGGCGGCATCCTGAAGGGCCTGGAGAGCCTGCCCGAGGGCGCCGAGATCAAGGCCTCCTTCGACGCCGAGATCGCCGAGGGCCCGGACCTGGCCATGGTCGACTCGGACAAGGGCATCACCAACCTGCACGTGCCGTCGGACGTCATCATCGACGCCTCGATGCCGGCCATGATCCGCACCTCCGGCCACATGTGGGGCGCGGACGGCCAGGAGCACGACGCCCTCGCCGTGATCCCGGACTCCTCCTACGCCGGTGTGTACCAGGCCGTCATCGAGGACTGCCGGGCCAACGGCGCCTACGACCCGTCGACCATGGGCTCGGTCCCGAACGTCGGCCTGATGGCGCAGAAGGCCGAGGAGTACGGCTCCCACGACAAGACCTTCGAGATCCCGGCCGCCGGCACGGTCCGCCTGACCGACCAGGCCGGCAACGTGCTGATCGAGCAGCCGGTCGCGCAGGGCGACATCTTCCGCGCCTGCCAGACCAAGGACGCCCCGATCCGCGACTGGGTCAAGCTGGCCGTCACCCGCGCCCGCGCCACCGGCGACCCGGCGGTGTTCTGGCTGGACGAGGACCGCGCCCACGACGCGCAGCTGATCGCCAAGGTCAAGCAGTACCTGCAGGAGCACGACACCGAGGGCCTGGACATCCGCATCCTGTCCCCGGTCGAGGCCACCAAGCTGTCGGTGGAGCGCATCCGCCGCGGCGAGAACACCATCTCGGTGACCGGCAACGTCCTGCGCGACTACCTGACCGACCTCTTCCCCATCCTGGAGCTGGGCACCAGCGCCAAGATGCTGTCGGTCGTCCCGCTGATGGCGGGCGGCGGCCTGTTCGAGACGGGCGCCGGCGGCTCCGCGCCGAAGCACGTCCAGCAGCTGGTCAAGGAGAACTACCTGCGCTGGGACTCCCTCGGTGAGTTCTTCGCGCTCGTCCCGTCCTTCGAGCAGTACGCGGAGGCCACCGGCAACACCCGCGCCAAGGTCCTCGCCGACGCCCTCGACCGCGCCACGGCGACCTTCCTCAACGAGGACAAGTCCCCGACCCGGCGCGTCGGCGGCATCGACAACCGCGGCAGCCACTTCTACCTGTCCCTGTACTGGGCGCAGGAGCTGGCCGGGCAGACCGAGGACGCGGACCTCGCGAAGGCGTTCGCGCCGCTCGCCGAGACCCTCGCGGCCAACGAGCAGAAGATCGTGGAGGAGCTGAACGCGGTCCAGGGCTCCCCGGCCGACATCGGCGGCTACTACCAGGTCGACAAGGCCAAGGCGGACTCGGTCATGCGCCCGTCGGCCACCTGGAACGAGGCGCTGGCGTCCCTGAGCTAGTGCCTGCGGCGCCTGAGCCGCCCAGGTGACGTGCCCTCCGCCCCGGTCGGGAACCCCCCGGCCGGGGCGGAGGCATGCGGGGCGGGGGCCGTTGTCAGTGCCGTGTGGCACCTTGATCATGCACGCGTCTCGATCACGCACGCGCCTCGATCACGCACGCCGCCCACACCTCAGGACCTCAGGAGCAGCCGGTGTCCCATGCCGCCCCCTCGTTCGAACTCCTCCCCGGTGCCGCCGACTCGCCGGTGCTGCTGCACGTGCCGCATTCCGCGCGGGCGATACCGGACGACGTGCGGGCCGGCATCGTGCTGGACGACACCGCGCTGGAGCGGGAGCTGGACCACATCACGGACGCGCACACCGCGGAGATCGCCGAGCGGGCCGCCGCACTCGCCGGGGTCCGCCCCTGGCGGTTCGTGAACCGGCTCTCGCGGCTGGTGGTGGACCCGGAGCGGTTCCCCGACGAGCGGGAGGAGATGACGGCCGCCGGCATGGGCGCGGTGTACACGCGGACCACGCACCGGGCCGAGCTGCGCCCCGCGGACACCGACCCCGAGCCCCTGCTCGCCCGGTACTTCCGGCCGTACGCGGCGGCCATGACGCGGGCGGTGGCCGACCGGCTCGCCGCGACCGGCCGGGCCGTGATCATCGACGTCCACTCCTACCCGGCCGAACCGCTCCCGTACGAGCTGCACGGGAGCGGGCCGCGTCCGCCGGTGTGCCTGGGCACGGACACCTTCCACACCCCGCCGGACCTGACCGAGTCGGCTCGCAGGGCGTTCGCCGCCTGCGGCGGGACCGGCCTGGACAGCCCGTTCGCCGGCACGTACGTCCCGCTGGACTTCTACGGCACGGACGCCCGGGTAGGCGCCCTGATGGTGGAGATCCGCCGGGACACCTACATGACGGAGCCGGGCGGCCCCGCCGGTCCCGGCCTGGACCGGCTCGCCACCGCGCTGGCGGCGCTCGTGGACGCGGTCAGGCCCTGAGCCACTCCGTGACGATCACCTCCGCGCCGGTCCGCAGCCGCAGGGCGAACGGGCCGGACGGCGGGGTGTCGCTGGTGAAGCGGCCGAGGGGATCGACGGTGAGCGGGCGGGTGGCCTGGGGGCCGCCGAGGACCTCGATGCGGGCCGGCCGCGGTGGCAGCAGCTGGCCGATCAGGCCGTCCTCGGTGACCTCCACGTCGACGGTCGTCCCGCCCGCGCGGAACGTCAGCATGCGCGGCGCGTCCACGGCCCCCCTGACCGGCAGCGCGTCCACGAGCGAGTCGAAGGTCAGCTCGGCGAGCCGGGCGTCCAGGTCGTGCAACGCGAAGGCCTCCAGGGCCACCTGGAGCAGCTCGGCCGGGACCGGGTCCAGCACGACCGCGGCCTGGCGCAGCTCCTCCTCCAGCACGGCGTCCGCGAACTCCTCCGGTCCCTCGGGCATCCCGTCGCCGCCGTTCACACCGCACCCCGCGCGTTCATCCGGGCCCGCAGCCGGCGCAGACAGCGCTGGCGCAGCGGGCCGATACTGCCGACCGCGATACCGAGCGCGGCCGAGATCTCCCCGTAGCTGGGCGGCGGCGAGGCCATCAGCACGCGCAGCAACTGCCGGCAGCGCTCGCCCAGTCCGTCCAGCTCCTGCCAGAGGCGGCGGACCCGCTCCGCCCGGTCCGCCTCCTCCTCCGAATCGATCAGCGTCTCCTCGGGCGTCCGGTCCTCGCTGGCCCGGTCCAGCACCCGCGGATCGTCGGTCAGGGTCAGCCGCGCCAGGCCCTTGAGGACCTTCAGGCACTCGTGCCGGGCCGTACTGGCCAGCCAGGCACCGGCCTTGTCGGGTTCCCGGATCCGGCCCAGGTGCTGGGCGAAGCGGAACCAGGTGGTCTGGAAGACCTCGTGCCCGTCGGCGTCCGACAGCCGGTGTGCGCGCACCACCGACCACACCAGCGGACTCATCCCTTCCACCAGCGCCTTCCAGGCCGCGGCGTCCCCGTCGACGGCGGACTGGACCAACGCGCCGACCTCTGCTCGGTCCACGGCTCCACCCCTTGTGTACGGCCTGTCATCGTACGCCGCGGAGCGGAGCGTTCCGGCCCTCATGCGGGCACCGCCGGGATCCCGGCCGGGACGGGGCGCCAGGTGGGCGGGCGGAGCGCCGGTACGTGCGCCCCGCGCACCTCGGCCCGGTCCGCGGCGGCCGCCAGCAGTGCGGCGCCGGCCGCCCTGGGGTCGCTCTCCCGGTACGCCGTCATCCGCGCGGCGACGAGTCCCGCGGCCACCGGGGTGGCGAAGGAGGTGCCGCTCCACTGCGCGAGGCCGTCGAACATCACCTGGTCCGGCTTGGCGCCCGTGCTCTCCCGGCCCTCGCTCAGCACGCCGGTGTGGCGCGGGTACCGGCAGGTGCAGGGGTAGTCGTCGACGCCGAAGCGGCAGGAGTCGTAGGTGGAGTGCTGGTAGACGTACGGCACGGGGGTGGTGAAGCCGGTGAGGGCGCTGGTGAGGCGCTCGCCGGGGGCGTGGACACGCACCCAGGGCCCGTGGTTGGTGAAGCAGGCACCGGACTGCCCGTCCGCGCGCAGGGCGCCGACCGAGAGCACGCAGTCGGCGTACTCGGGCAGGGCGGCGTAGGCGGCGGGCCAGAACGGGGTGTCGCTGCCGTTGTTGCCGGCGGCGGCCACCAGCAGGGTGCGCTGCGCGCGCAGTTCCCGCATGAACGCGTCCAGGCCGATCAGACCGTCGGGGTCCGTGCCGGGCGTGCCCGCGGAGAGGCTGAGGATGTCCGGCCAGCCGTCCCGGTCGACGGCCTCGAAGAGCAGCCCGCCGAACTCGGACTCCAGCACGGCCCCGGCGTCGCTGAGCGTGCCCCGTACGGTGATGTCGGTGTTGGGTGCGACGGCCGCGAGGATCCCGGCGATGAACGTGCCGTGGCCGACGTACTGGCGGAGCACGCCGTCGCCGTCGGTCTCGGTCAGCTGGGCGTCGCCGGTGGTGTGGGACAGCAGCGGGTAGGAGCGGTGGTCGTGCACCAGACCGGTGTCGACCACGAGGACGCCGACCGCGGTGGCCGGGTCGTAACTGCCCTCCGCTGCCGCCGGGTTGGCGGGCTCGGTGCGCGACACGGGCACCGGCTCGTCGCCCGGGCAGGCGTTGACCGCGATGTGCACCACGTGGTTGCGGCCGGCGAGCCGGCGGCCCTGGCGCTCCTCGGCCTCCCGCACCGCGCGCAGGGCGTGCGGCACGGTGTCCTCGCCCTCGGCCGGGTCGCCGACCCGGATCCGGGTGACGCCGGTGCGGCCGGCCCGCGGGCCGACGCGGCGCACATGGTCGGGGACGAGTCCCTGGGTCTCGGTGAAGTGGGTACGCACGGTGTCCTCGACGAACCGGGCCTCCTCGCCGTCCCGGACCAGGACGACACCCTTCTCGTAGAGGAACCCGGCCGAGTCGTCCGGCCCCATGGTCAGGGGTACGTCCGGCAGGGACCGCTGGATGTGGTGGAACTGCTCGTGGAATCGCTGTGGTGCCATGTGGTGTCCTCCCCCTCAAGACGGTGTCCGACAGTGAGAGTCGCGGGACCACCGTCTGATACAGCAGGCCACTACCATGCGAGACGTGACAGCGGGAAGCGAGTCGGTTCTCGAACTGCTGCCCTTGGTGTTCGCCGACCCCGGCGAGGCCCGGGCGCGCGCCGAACAGGTCCTGGGAGCCGGTCCGTCGCCGCTGCACGCCAGCGTGGCCCACCAGGTGCTGGGCATCTGGCAGCGGGACTTCGGCGACCTGCGGATCGCGCTCCGGCATCTGCGGCGGGCCCGGGACCTGGCCGCGCGCGCCGAGTCGGCCGACCGCGAGGCCGACGTCCTGGCGACGCTGGGGGTCGCACTGGTGCACGCGGGGCGCACGCGGCAGGGGCTCGCGTCCTTCGAGCGCGGCGTCGCCCGCGGCGGCGGGCACACCCGGGCCCGGGTGCTGTACCGGCGGGCGTACGTGTGGTGGGTGCTGGGGCACCACCGGGAGGCCCTGGAGGACGTACGGCGGGCCCTTCCCGTCCTCAGGCAGGCCGCCGACGGCATCTGGACCGCGCGGGCACTGACCCTGCGGGCCACCGTGCACCTGGCGCTGGGCGCGGTGGAGCGGGCCGTCGCGGACTTCACGGCGGCGGAGCGGCTGTGGGACACCACCGGCCAGGAGCACGACAAGGCGGACGCGGTGGAGAGCCGGGGTCTCGCCGCGTTCCGGTCCGGGGACATCCCGGCGGCGCTGCGGCTGCTGGACGAGGCCGAGGAGCGCTACGCCAAGCTGGGCACCCCGACGTACAACCTGTCGATCCGGCGCTGCGAGGTGCTGATGGCGGCCGGGCTCGCCCCGGAGGCGCTGGTCGAGGCGGACGCGGCGATCGCGCTGCTGGACCGGATCGGCGGGCAGTCCACGCGCAAGGCCGAGCTGCTGCTCGCCGCCTCGTGGGCGGCCCGCTCGGCGGGCGACGCGCACACCGCCATAGCCCGTGCCGCCGTCGCCGTACGGCTGTTCGCGGCGCAGCGCCGGACGTGGTGGGAGACGCACGCCCGGCTGGTGCTGCTGGAGGCGCGGGTGGCGGCCGGGCGCCGGTCGGGGCGGATGGTCGCGGACGCGGCGGCGGTCGCCGAGCGGCTGGCGTCCTTCGGCTCGCCCGCCGCACCCCAGGCCTCGCTGGTCGCGGGCCGGATCGCGCTGGCGCTGGGCTGGACGGCGGACGCGGAGCGGCACCTGGCGGTGGCCGCGCGCAGTCGGCACGGGGGTCCGCCGCCCGCCCGGATGACGGGCTGGGCGGCGCAGGCGCTGCGGGCGCGGGCGGCCGGTTCCCGGCGCGGTGTGCTGGAGGCGTGCCGGCGCGGCCTGGACGTGCTGGACGACCACCGCATGACGCTCGGCGCCTCCGAGCTGCGCGCCCACGTGACCGCCCAGGGCGCCGAACTGGCGGCGCTGGCCCAGGAGGTGACCCTCGCCCAGGGCAGTCCGCGGCGGCTGCTGGAGTGGAGCGAGCGGTGGCGGGCGACCGTGCTGTCCACACCCCCGACCCGGCCGCCGGAGGATCCGGCCCTGCTGAGCGGGCTGACCGCCTACCGGGAGATCGCGGCCCGCGCGGAGGCCGCCCGGATGGGGGGCCGCCCGGTGCCGGCGCTGGAGCGCGAGAAGCGGCGCCTGGAGCGGGAGATCCGCTCCCGCACCCGCCACATGGGCGGGGCCGCCGCCGACGCGGGCGACCGGTTCGACGTGGGCCGGCTGCTGGACCGGCTCGGTGCCGGACGGCTGGTCGAACTCGCCGTGGTGGACGGCCGGGTGCACGTCCTGCTGTGCGGGCAGGGCCGGGTACGGCGGTTCGCCGGCGGGTCGCTGGCGGAGGCGGTGGCCGAGGCCGAGCATGTGCAGGCCGGGCTGCGGCGGCTCGCGCACCCGGGGGCCGAGACACGGCTGCCGCTGGTGGAGGCCGCGGGCCGGCGCCTGCAGGAACTCCTGCTGGCCGGGGCGGTGCCGCATCTCGGCTCGGGTGAGGTGGTGATCGTGCCGCCGGGGTCGCTGCACCGGGTGCCGTGGGCGCTGCTGCCCGCGCTGCGGGAGCGGGTGCTCAGCGTGTCGCCGTCGGCGGGCAGCTGGCTGCGCGCCCGCGAGACCCCGGCGCCGCCGGACGGCCCGCCGGTGCTGGTGCGCGGCCCCGGCCTGGCGACGGGCGGCGCGGAGGTCCCCGAACTGGCGGACCGGTACGGCGCGGCGACGGTCCTGGAGGGCGAGGCCGCCCAGGTGCCGCGGGTGCTGGCGGAACTCGACGGGGCGGGGCTCGCCCACCTCGCGGCGCACGGCACGTTCCGCGCCGACAGTCCGCTGTTCTCGGCCCTCCGGATGGCCGACGGCCCGCTGATCGTCCACGACTTCGAGCGCCTGGCCCGCAGCCCGTACCGGATCATCCTCTCCAGCTGCGACACCGCCCGTCTCGCCTCGGTCGGCGCCGACGAACTCCTCGGTGTGGTCACCGCGTTGCTGCCGCTGGGCACGGCCGGGGTGGTGGCGAGCAGCGCACCGGTCAACGACGCGGCGGTGGTCCCGCTGATGCTGGCCCTGCACAAGGGCCTCGGCGCGGGCCTGTCCCTGGCCGAGTCCCTCCGGGACGCCCGCGCGGCCCTGCCGGGCGACGCGGTGCACCAGGCGACGGGGTGGGCGTTCGCGGCCTTCGGAGCGGCGTGAGGGTGTCTTCTATGCCGTCTCCCTCTCGGGCGTGTCCACCAGCCAGGGCAGCGCCCCTCGGTCCCCCGTGCCCAGCCGGGTGTAGGCGCTGTAGAGATGGTTCCCCACGGTCCGCACGGACAGCGTCAGCTTCTCGGCGATCTCCCGGTTGCTCAGCCCCGCCGCCGCCAGTTCCACGATCTGCCGCTGGCGGACGGTGAGTTCACCGAGCACCAGCCCGGCCAGCGCCTGCGTACGCGCACCCTGGCAGCGGCGGGCCAGAGCGGTGGCGCGGGTGCGGGAGAGCCGCGCGGCCCGCGGATCCCGGTGCGCCCGTGCGGCCTGCGCGTGCGCCTCCGCCGCGTACAGCGCGAACCCCCGCTCCGCCAGCGCCTCCGCGGCCCGGTCCAGCGCGGCCCCGTCCGCGCGCGCGAGCGCGTCCGCGTGCCGCGCGAACACGCTCCCGGCCGGCAGCCGCCCCACGGCCCGCCCGGGCTCGCCGAGGCGGACGGCCTCGTAGAGCGCGAGGACGCCGTCCGGGTCGGCCCCTTCGCCCGGCCGCCCGTCGGCCCACTCCAGTTCACGCCGGCAGCCCGTGTCCCCCGGTGCCTCCCGCAGCCCCTCCCGTGCCCAGGCCGCCGCCTCCCGCACCTCACCGCGCAGGCGTGCGAAGCGGGCGCGGACCTCGGCGTACCGGGCCGGCAGCGGACCGCCCTCCGCGAGCAGCCAGTCCCCCACCGGTGTGGGTACCGGCCGGACGTCGAGCCGGTCCATCCGCCGGGCCAGGCGGTGCTGTTCGTCGGCCAGCGCGGGGCCGTGGGCGAAGGGCGCGCGGGCCAGCCGCCGGGCGCGCAGCCGGCCCGCCGCGGCACGCAGCGCGGGCCCGTGCAGGGGGTGGGCGAGGGTGACGCCCCCTTGCTCGTCGACGTCGATCAGGGCGTCCGCCTCCAGGCGTTCGAGGGCGTCCAGGTCCAGCTCGTCCGCCGGCAGCGGCAGCGGTTCGGCGAAGGCGAGGCGTTCCAGGACGTCCCGTTCGCCGGGCCCGGTCCGCTCCAGGGCGGGGGCGAGCCGCTCGCGGACGGCCGGGGTGACGGGCAGCGGGCCCCGCCAGGCCCGCTCGCCGGTGCCCGGGACGGGCGTCAGCCGGCCGGAGCCGGTGAGCGCGGTCACCAGGTCGCGCAGCAGTCGCAGATCGCCCCGGCACGCCTCGTGCAGCCGGCGCACGGTGAGCGGTTCCAGGCCGGCCCCGGCGAGGAGGCGGGCGGTGTCCTCGCGGGACAGCGGGTCGAGGGCCAGGCGGGGCAGCAGCTCCCCGGTCCACAGCCGGGACACCGCGCCCGGCGCGGGCGTACCGTCCGCCGCGGCCACGATCAGGCGGGTGCGGCCCTGCACGGCCAGCTGGTGGACCAGGGCGGCGGAGGTCTCGTCCAGCAGCTGGGCGTCGTCCACGACGAGGAGCCGTACGCCGGACAGCGCGCGGACCGCGCGGTGCAGCGAGACGGTGTCTGGGAGCAGGTGCGCGAAGGCCGCGAGGGGCAGATCGCGGGCCTCGGGCGTGCCGGTCACCCGGGCGTGGTCCGTGCCCCGGACCGCCTCCGTGATCAGCCGGGTCTTGCCGCGGCCGGCCGGGCCGGTCACCACGATGCCGGGCCGGCCGGCGCTCAGCGCGCCGCGCACCAGCTCCAGTTCGTCCGCGCGGCCGGTGAACGGCCACGGCAGCTCCAGGGTCTTCGCGTTCTGTCCGTAAGTCCTCACATCAGACAGAGCGCGCGTACTCAGGTTTGATACAGGGCGACTTGAGTAGCCCCCGACTCAGGCGTGCGGGCGGGGCGGGCGGCACTCTGGCCGCATGACCCGACGCCTCTGCTCGCTTCCGCGGCAGCCGGCCCCGTCGTTCGCACCGGGGCTGACCGCCGAGCGGCTGGGCGCGCTGCTCGCCGGGCGGCGGATGTGGGTCAACGGCACGGTGCTGCACTACTGCTTCCTGGACGCCCCCGACGACGCCTCGGTCATCCCGGTCCCCGGGACCGGGGAGCTGCGCCGGGTGCCGTGGGCGGGCGGCGAGGAGCAGCGGGACGTGGTCCGCGAGTGCCTGCGCGAGTGGCAGGACCTCGGCATCGGCGTCACCTTCGCCGAGGTCGGCGACCGCCACGAGGCGGAGCTGCGGATCGGGTTCCAGGCGGGTGCCGGGTCCTGGTCGGCGGTGGGCCGGGACGCGTTGTCGGTCGGCCGGGGCGAGCGCACCATGAACCTCGGCTGGGACGTCACCGCGCCCGGGGAGCGCGGGACCGTCCTGCACCAGATCGGGCACGCGCTCGGGATGGTGCACGAGCACCAGAGTCCGTTCGCCGGGCTGCACTGGGACGACGAGGCCGTGTACACCGAGCTGGCGGGCCCGCCGAACTTCTGGAGCCGGGAGACGACGTACACGAACGTGCTGCGCCCGCTGGACGCCTGCGAGGCGGGGGGCTCGGTGTGGGACCCGCAGTCGGTCATGACGCTGCCGTTCGGGCCGGGGCTGGTGCTGGAGCCGGAGCAGTACCGCGGGGGGCTGCGTCCGTCCGGCACCCCCTCCCCGGCGGACAAGGAGTTCGTGCTCCGCTGGTACCCGCCCGCCGCGCCCTCCGGGCCGGCCGCGCTGGTGCCGTTCCGGTCCGCTCCGCTCGGTCTGGGGCCGGGCGGGCAGGCCGACTTCGCCGTCGAGCCGCCGGAGACCCGCGCGTACACCGTGGGCGCCTTCGGCGACGCCGACACCGTGCTGGTGGTCTTCGAGGAGCGGGACGGGGAGCCGCGCTTCCTCGCGGGCCACGACGACGGCGGCAGGCCGGACACCGCCGCCGTCCGGGTCCGGCTCGTCAAGGGCCGCCGCTACGTCGTCCGGGTCCGCCTGTACTCCACGTGGGGGTCGGGGGAGACAGCGGTCATGTGCTGGTGACAGCACACGGACGGCGGGGAGCCACAGTCCGGCGCCGGGGGAACGGGCGTGGACGTCACCTACGGGGGAGGTGACGTCCACGCCCACGCCGTCGGCTCCGGGCCCGTGCCCGAGCCCTCAGCGCCCCGGCTCCAGTGGCCGGGCCGGGTCCTTGGACCACTCCTCCAGTGAGCCGTCGTAGAGGGAGACGTCCTCGCGGCCCAGGACGGTGAGGGCGAGGGCGGTGCCCGCTGCCGAGATGCCGCCGCCGCAGTAGAGGACGAGGGGCGAGCCGGCGCCGGTGAGGGCCGCGTCCGCGACGGTGGTCAGGTCGGGGCGGGGCAGCAGGCGGCCGGTGTCGTCCAGCAGGCTCCGGCCGGGCAGGCTGCGGCTGGCCGGGATGCGGCCGCGCCGGCTGTAGCGGGTGGGGGCCGAGCCGTCGTACCCGCCGGGCGGGAGCGCGCAGACGAGGGTGCCGGGCCGGTCACCCGCGCTGATCGCGGCCACCTCCTCGACACCGGTCCACAGTTCGGGGCGCGGAACCGGCGTCACCGGGACCGCGGCGGGCGGCGCGGCGGGCGGCGCGGCGGTGTCGCCGGAGGCGAGCCGGTGCCCGGCCGCCTCCCAGGCGTGCAGACCGCCGTCGAGCACGGCCGCCGGTACGGAGATCGCGCGCAGCATCCACCACAGCCGCGCGGCCCAAATCCCGCCGCCGGTGTCGTAGGCGACGACCTCGCTGCCCTCCCCCACGCCCAGCCGGGCGAGCGCGGCGGCCAGCGCGTCCGGGGCCGGCACGGCGAAGTGGTAGGGCGCGCCGGGGTCTGCGAGGTCCTCGGTGAGGTCGGCGTGCCGGGAGCCGGGGAGGTGGCGCTCGGCCCAGCCGGGGCGGCCGCTCGCGCAGCGGTGGTCGCCGTCGTACCGGGGCGAGGGAAGCACCGCGGTGGCGTCCAGGACGACCAGCCGGGGGTCGTCCAGGTGGTCCGCGAGCCAGGCGGTGTCGACGAGGGGGCCGGGCAGCAGGGAGGTCATGCCTGCCGATCGTACGCCCGTGAGCTGGGCGTCTCGTTTCTCGGGCAGGCGGATCCCATATCCCGGACGCGGCTTGCGCAGGGCCGGGCAGCTGCCGTTATGGTTTCGGCCATCTACGCGGGAGCCCCTCCCCGAACGGGCTGAGAGGGCGTCTGGGATCCGCGCCGCCGACAGGGCGGGCGTGTGATCCCCATGGGGACGCCGACCGCACCAACCGCGCCGCACGGCGCCCCGCGTAGGAGTTCACGTGTCCGCAGCAGCAGTCGAGTCGACGCCTCCGGTGGTCAGCACCCCGGCGCCCTCCTGTTGTCGCCGTACACGCTGACCTCCCTCCTCGCTTCCTGATTCCTCCCAGGCGTCGTCACGCCTGCGTACCTCGCGGAGTACCCTCATGCCGCACCTGCGGGTCATGCTCGACTATTTCCACCCCTGGCCCAATTCCGCCGGTCTGTACGTCGCCCGCGCCCGCCGCTGGTACGCGGACGCCGGGCTGGACGTCGAACTGGTGGTACAGGACCCGGGCCGAGGGGACACCCTGGAGTACCTGGCCCGGGGCGAAGTGGACTTCGGGATCTTCCCGCCGAACCGGCTGCTCGCCCGCCGGGCCTCGCTCGGGCAGCCGCTGGTCGCGGTCGCCGCGGTCAACCACCGCGGCCTGGAGGCGATCCAGACCACCACGTCCACCGGCATCACCCGCCCCCGCGACCTCGCCGGCCGCCGGATCGCCTACAACCCGACCCCGCGCGGCCGGGCCATGGTCCGCCACCTGGTCGCGGCCGACGGCGGTGACCCGGACGCGGTCGTCACCGTGGACGCGGGCACCCGTGAACTGACGGTCGACGACATCGAGGCGGGCGAGGCGGACGCCACCTTCGGCACCTACTGGTCCTGGGACGCGTTGCGCGGCGACCTGCCGGAGGAACGACGGCTGACGTGGCCGGTGGACGAGATCGGCGCTCCCCGCTACCACAGCTACCTGCTCGGCACGAGCGAGCGCACCTTGCACCAACGGCCGGACCTGGTCAGGGAGTTCCTGACGCTCACCGGCCGGGGCTACGGTGCCGCCGCCCAGGAGCCCGACCGCACCCTGGAGTCGCTGGAGACCGTCATCCCGTACTTCCCCCGGCCCCTGATCGCCCGTTCCCTGGGTCTGATCGCGCCCACCTGGACCGACTCGGACGGCCGCTGGGGCGTGATCGACGAGACCCGTATGGGCCCGTACGCCCGCTGGCTGGCCGAGCACGGCGCGCTCGCGCACGACCGGGACTGGTCGGCGTCGTTCACCAACTCCCTGCTGGGAGTGCCCGCGTGAGCCGCACGCCCGATCAGGCGGGGGCGCTCACCCGGCGTCTCGCCGTCGACTTCAAGCGGGTGGACAGCGCGCTGTGTCGGGCCTGACCGCCCACACCGCCGCCCGACTCACCACCGCACGAAGGAACCCCCGGCATGTCCCGCCGCACCACACTGCCCGCACTGGCCGTCACGGCGCTCCTGGCCCTCACGACCGGCTGCTCCGCCGGCTCCACGGCCGCCGCCCACGAGGGCACCACCACCGTCACGCTCGCCCTGGACTGGACCCCGAACACCAACCACACCGGCATCTACGTCGCCCAGCAGAAGGGCTGGTTCAAGGACGCCGGAATCGATCTGAAGATCGTCCCCTACGGCTCGACCGCGCCCGAGACCCTCGTCGCCAACCACAAGGCCGACTTCGGCATCTCCTACCAGGAGGGCGTCACCACCGCGCGCGCCGCCGGCCAGGACATCACCTCCGTCTACGCGGTCACGCAGAGGACGAACGTCACCGTCGCCGTGCGCGCCGACCGCTCCGACATCGGCTCCCCCAAGGACCTGGACGGCAAGACGTACGCCGGTTTCGGCGCGCCCTACGAGAAACCGCTGCTGGAGAGGGTGATCAGGAACGCGGGCGGCAAGGGCGGGTTCCGGCAGGTGTCCCTCAACACCTCGGCGTACGCGGCGCTGTACGCGGGCAAGGCCGACTTCGCGATGCCGATGCCGACCTGGGAGGGCCTGGAGGCGAAACTCGTCGGCAAGCCGCTGAAGGACTTCCGGTTGTCCGACTACGGCTTCCCCGCGATCTACTCGACCCTCGTCGCGTCCTCGGACCGGTTCCTGCACCAGCACCCCGCCCTGGCACGGGCGTTCCTCGCCGCCGTCGACAGGGGCTACCGGTACGCCGCCGGCCATCCGGACCGGGCGGCCGGCCTTCTCGTCGCCGCCAACAGGAGCGTCCTCACCAACACCAGGCTGGTGAAGGAGAGCGAGCGGTTGCTGGCGAAGGAGTACTACAAGGGCGCCGACGGCACGATCGGCACCCAGAGCGCGGCCCGCTGGAAGGCGTTCGCCGACTTCGAGTACCGGGCGGGTCTGCTGACCGACGCCAACGGCCGGAAGCTGACGAAGGCGCCGGACACCACGTCGTTCTTCACCAACGCCTACCTCCCGGACGCCAAGTGAGGTCCGCGCTGCGGTCGTTGTGGCCGCCGCTGCTGGTGCTCGCCGCCGTCGTCGCCGGATGGCAGCTGTACGTCACGGTCGCGGGGGTCGATCCGACGACCCTGCCCTCCCCCGCACGGGTCGTGACCCAGGGCTGGGCCAACCGCCGGGACCTGTGGGACCAGACCCTGCCCACCCTCGAGGAGACCCTGCTCGGGTTCGCGCTGTCCTTCGCGGCGGCCTGGCTGATCGCGGTGGTCCTGGACTTCTCCGCCGCCGCCCGGCGGGGCCTGTATCCACTGCTCGTCGCCTCGCAGACGATCCCGGTCGTGGCCGTGGCCCCGCTGCTGATCATCTGGTTCGGGTTCGGGCTGCTGCCGAAGATGCTGGTGGTGACGTTGACGACGTTCTTCCCGCTGGCCGCCAACCTGGCCGCCGGATTCGCGGCCACCGACCGTGAGGCGATGCGGCTGCTGCGCTCCCTCGGCGCGGGCCGGTGGCGGGCGTTCCGGCTGGTGCGGGTGCCGAGCGCGATGCCGTACTTCTTCGCCGGGCTGCGGGTGAGCATCACCTACGCCGTCATCGGTGCGGTCTTCGCCGAGTACGCGGGTGCCGAGGCGGGGCTCGGGATCTACATGCAGGCGCAGAAGAGCGCGTTCCGCACGGACCTGGTGTTCGCGGCGGTGGCGGTCACGGCCGGCTTGAGCATCGCGCTGTTCGGGGCGACCCACCTGCTCCAGCGGCTGGTGCTGCCCTGGCAGCGGGTGTCGGGGGAGGAGCAGCGGTGACCGCTCTGCGCATCGAGGGCGTCTCGAAGTCCTACGGCTCGCTCGACGTTCTGCGGGATCTGGAACTCTCCGTGCGAGAGGGTGAGTTCGCGGCGGTGATCGGTCCGAGCGGCAGCGGCAAGAGCACCTTGTTCAACCTCGTCTCCGGTCTGGACCGGCCCACCGGCGGCCGGGTCCTGGTCGAGGGCGAGCCGGCCGGCGTGACGTCCGGGAAGGTCGCCTACATGCCGCAGAAGGACCTGCTGTTCCCGTGGCGGACGGTACTCGACAACACGACGCTCGGCCTGGAGGCCCAGGGCGTGCGCAGGAAGCGGGCGCGGGCACAGGCCGACGCCCTGTTCGCGGAGTTCGGCCTGGACGGGTTCCAGCGGGCCTACCCGGCCCAGCTCAGCGGCGGCATGCGGCAGCGGGCGGCGCTGCTGCGCACCGTGGTGCTGGGGCGGCCGGTGCTGCTGCTGGACGAGCCGTTCGGCGCGCTGGACTCCCTCACCCGGGCCGAGATGCAGCTGTGGCTGGCCGGCATGTGGCGGCGCCACCGGTGGACCGTCGTCCTGGTCACTCACGACATCCGCGAGGCGGTGCTCCTCGCGGACACCGTGCACGTCCTGTCCCCGCGCCCGGCCACGGTGGTCGACCGGATCGACGTGCGACTGCCGCACGAGGAGCGGGATGTCGCCGCACCGGAGTTCACCGCGGTCGAGCGCCGGATCCTGGACGCGCTGCGCGGTGCCACGGCGGACGCGACGACCGGCAGGACGGAGGTGACGGCGGGGTGAGCACGCATCTGGCCCACGGCCTGGGCACCGACCCGGTCGTACCGGACTGGCCGCCGCTGACCGACGCCGAGGTGACCGGGATCGTCGGCCCGGCCCGGGTGGTGTGGCGCAGCCCGCGCCCGCTGTCGGCGGCGGCCGTGGTGGAGCGGGGCGGACGGCGGCTGTTCGTGAAACGGCACCATGTCTCCGTGCGGACGGCCGGGGGGCTGGCGGAGGAGCACGCGTTCCTGCGCCATCTGCGCGAGCACGGGGCGCCGGTGGTGGAGGTGCTGGCCGCGGTGCGGCGGGGCGAGTGGACGTACGAGGTGCACTCGGCCGGGACCGGCACCGACCTGTACCGGGACGCGCTGTCCTGGTCCCCCTTCCGCTCGCCGGGCCACGCGCGGGCGGCCGGGGCGGCGCTCGCCCGGCTGCACCTGGCGGCCGAGGGGTTCACCGCGCCGCGCCGCCGCGTGCAGCCGCTCGTCGCCTCGTTCACGGTCTTCGCGGCGCCCGGGGACCCGCTGCCCCGCCTGGGCCGGTACGTCACCGAACGCCCCGCGCTCGCGAAGGCGCTGGCCGGGTATCCGTGGCGTGCGGACACACGTCGTGTCCTGCTCCCCCTGCACGCGCGGCTGGCGCCGCACCTGCCGGACCTGGAGCCGCTGTGGACCCACAACGACTGGCACGCCTCCAATCTGCTGTGGGACGCGGCCGGCGAGGTCGCGACCGTCCTGGACTTCGGCATGAGCGACCGCACGACCGCCGTGCACGACCTGGCCACGGCGATCGAACGCAACGCGGTGCAGTGGCTGGAACCGGGCTTCCCGGTGCGGGAGGAGGACGCGTTCGCCCTCCTCGACGGCTACCGGTCCGTACGGCCGCTCACCAAGGCCGAGTCGGCGGCCCTGCCGGAGCTGCTGCCGCTGGTGCACGCCGAGTTCGCGCTCTCCGAGATGGACTACTTCCACGGGGTGACGCGCTCGCCGGAGAACGCCCGCCTGGCGTACGAGTACTACGTCGGGCACGCCGAGTGGTTCAGCGGCGCGGACGGCCGGCGGCTGCTGGACCGGCTCAGTCGGCGGTGCGCAGCGGCTCCACGCCGATGACCTTGCGGTACACGCGGGCGCCGTCGCCGTAGTCGTCCACGGCGTAGTGCCAGGTGGCCTGGTTGTCCCAGAGGACGAAGTCGCCGGGCCGCCAGCCGAAGCGGATCGTGTAGTCCGGTGAGGAGGCGTGCCGCAGGAGGTGGTCGAGCAGGGCGCGGCCCTCCTGCGGGGTGACGCCGGTGAGCCCGAGCGCGGAAGAGCTGAGGAAGAGTCCCTTGCGCCCGGTGAGGGGGTGTTCCAGGACGACGGGGTGCTCGACCGTCGTCTCCCCGATGCCCGTCTTCTTGCTGCCCTGCGCGTAGTTCGCGGGGTTGCCGTCGTACACGGCGTTGACTTCGGCCAGCAGCGCCTTGAACGGCTCGGACAGGTCGTCGTAGGCGGCCTGCAGATCCGCCCACAGGGTGTGTCCGCCCAGTTCGGGCACCTCGTCGTAGGTCAGCGACTCGATGGCGAAGGCCGGGCTGCGCCACAGGCCGCCGATGTGCCAGGTGCTGGCCTTGCCGGTCTGCCGCACGTTGTACGGGTAGACCAGCGCGTGCTCCGGGTGCCGTACGGCGGTGGGGTGGTCGAGGACGTCCGAGAACAGCCGTACGGCCTCCACGTGCTGGTCCGGCGTCAGGTGCTGGTCCCGGAAGACCAGCACCTTGTGGTCGCGGAAGGCCAGGCGCAGCGCGTCGGCGGTGGCCTCGTCGACGGGGCGGGTGAGGTCGACGCCGGTCACCTCCGCGCCGAAGCGCGGTCCGGCGCGGTGGAGGGCGAGGTGCGTCTCATGGCTGGTGACAGTGGTCATGTCCATCTCCTTGGAACGCCGTGCGGACGGCGCCGTGCGGACGGGACACCCCTGGGCGGCCGGTGGGAGGAGCGGCAGCTCGGAACTCCCCGCGGGCCCGGGGTGATGGGGGGGGGTGTCAGGCGTGTCGACAGACCGACGCGCCGGTGCGCGCCAGGTCCACGTGCAGTCTGCGGGACAACGCCGGGGCGGTCACCTCTCCACGGTAGGCGGGTGACCCTGCCCCGGACCAGTCCCCACCGTTGCACTCACATGAACTCTCACCGCGTCCCCGGCCGCCCCGGCCGCCCGGGTCGCCCGGGGCACGATGACGGCATGCTCATCGTTCTCGGTGACTCCCCGGGGCGATCGCTCACGGGCCGCTCCTGCTAGGGGCCCGGAACCCTGGTGACCGGGCGGGGCCGGTGCACGATCAGGGCGGTGGCGCGGTCGTTCAGGACGCCGCCCGCTCGGGCGAGGTGCCGGTTCCGGTGTCCGCGTCGGGGTGGGCCAGGCCCAGGTGGTCGCGGAGGGTCGTGCCCTCGTAGTCGGAGCGGAAGACGCCCTGTTCCTGGAGGAGCGGGACGACCTTGTCGGCGAACGGGTCGAGTCCGCCGGGGGTGATGTGCGGGACGAGGATGAAGCCGTCGGAGGCGTCGGCCTGCACGAAGTCGTTGATGGTCTGCGCGACGGTGGCCGGGGAGCCGACGAAGGTCTGCCGGTTGCCGGTGTTGATGACCAGGTCGCGGATGGACCACTTGTTGGCCTCGGCGAGCTGCCGCCACTCGCGGGCGATGGCGACCGGGTCCCGGTACATCCGCACCTGGGCGCGGCCCCGGGATATGTGCTCCTCGCTCACCACCGGGTCGACGTCGGGCAGCGGGCCGTCCGGGTCGTACGCCGACAGGTCCCGGTTCCAGACGAACTCCAGGTGCTTGATGGCGGTGGCGCCGCTGACCTGCTGCCGGCGGACCTCCCGGGCGAGTTCGGCGGCCTCCTGGTCGGTGTCGCCGAGGACGAAGGTCGCGGCGGGCAGGATCAGGAGCTGGTCGGGGCGGCGGCCGTACCGGGCGAGGCGGGACTTCACGTCCGTGTAGAAGGCCTGGCCCTCCTTCAGCGTGGAGTACCGGCTGAAGATCGCGTCGGCGCTGGAGGCGGCGAACTCGCGGCCCTCCTCCGAGTCGCCCGCCTGGAAGACGACCGGGCGGCCCTGCGGGGAGCGCGGGACGTTGAACCGGCCGTGGATGTCGAAGTGCTGCCCCTGGTGCACGAAGGCGCCGGCCCGGGCGTCCCTGAGGAAGGTGCCGGTGGCCTGGTCGGCGAGGATCTCGTCGCCGCGCCAGGAGTCGAACAGCTCGTGCGCGGTGGCGAGGAACTCCTTGGCGCGGGAGTAGCGCTCCTCCTGCGGCAGGAAGCCGCCGCGCCGGAAGTTCTCGCCGGTGAAGGCGTCCCAGGAGGTGACCACGTTCCACGCGGACCGGCCGTCGGAGAGGTGGTCGAGGCTGGCGAACTGGCGGGCCACCTCGTACGGCTCGTTGAAGGTGGAGTTGATGGTGCCGGTCAGGCCGAGCCGGTCGGTGACGGCGGCCAGCGCGGCCAGCACGGTGAAGGTGTCGGGGCGGCCGACGACGTCCAGGTCGTAGATCTGGCCGCCCTGTTCGCGGAGCCTGAGTCCCTCGGCGAGGAACAGGAAGTCGAACTTGGCGCGTTCGGCGGTCTGCGCGAAGTGGACGAAGGAACTGAACTCGATGTGGCTGCCGGCGGCCGGGTCGCTCCACACGGTGGTGTTGTTGACGCCGGGGAAGTGGGCGGCGAGGTGGATCTGCTTCAGCGGCTTGCTCATGGCGTGCGGTCGTCCTCTCCGGCGTCTCAGGCTGCTGCGTAGCGGTTGGCGGGGCGGGTGAGGCCGAGGAGCCCGCGCAGGGTGCCGGCCTCGTAGACGTCCCGGAAGCGGCGGCGGCGCTGCAGTTCGGGGACCAGGTCCCGGGTGATCCGCGGCAGGTCGTGGCCGGCGACCGCGGGCCGCAGCCGGAATCCGCTCAGCCCTCCGCCCGCCAGCTCCTCCAGCAGGTCGGCGAGCTGGGCTGCCGTGCCGGTGAAGATCCGGGCGTCGCTGGTGTACGGCTCGCCCGCGAGCGTGTCGAGGCGGTCCCGGCGGGCCTCCGCCTCGGCCTGGCTGTCGTCCAGGAGGACGACGAGGTCACCGAAGACGTGCAGGGTCTCCCCGGCGCGGCCCGCCGCCTCCTGCTCGGCGCGGATCTCGGCGACGATCGCCCGGGCGTGGTCCGCGTCCCGTGGGGTGACGTAGCCGATGTCGGCCTGGCGGGCGACCAGCCGGTACGGGACGGTCTGGTGGGCGAGGGCGGTGACGAGCGGCTGGCCCTGCGGCGGGCGGGGCGTGATGGAGGGGCCCCTGACGCTGAAGAAGCGGCCCTCGAAGTCGATGTAGTGCAGCTTGTCCCGGTCGATGAAGCGGCCGGTGGCCGCGTCCCGGATCTCGGCGTCGTCCTCCCAGCTGTCCCAGAGCCGGCGCACCACTTCGACGTGGTCGGCGGCCTCGTCGAACAGCTCCGTGATCGCCTCCTGCGCGTCCGGGCCGTCGAAGCCGTCGAGCCGGGGGACGGTGCGCCGGCCGAAGTGCGCGGCCTCGTCGGGGCGGAAGGTGGTCCGCACGCGCAGGCCCGCGCGTCCGGCGCTGACGTAGTCGAGGGTGGCGATCGCCTTGGAGATGTGGAACGGCTCGGTGTGGGTGGTCACCACGGTCGGCACCAGGCCTATGCGGCGGGTGAGCGGGGCGACGCGGGAGGCGATGAGGACCGCGTCGAGCCGGCCGCGGACCTGGTCGGTGCGCTCGTCGGGCGCGAAGGGGAGGGAGGACTGCGGGCCGAGGCCGTCCTCGATGGTGACGAAGTCGAGCAGGCCCCGTTCGGCCTCGGTGATCAGGTCGGTCCAGTAGCCGGCGGTGAACAGGTCGCGGGGGCGGGCGACCGGCTCGCGCCAGGACGCGGGGTGCCAGCCGGTGCCGTCCAGGGCGACGGCGAGGTGCAGAGGTGCGGGGGAGGTCGAGGACACGTCGGTGCCTTCCTTGATGTCCGTACGTGAACACCGGCTCGCGGTGCCGACGGCGGCCGGGGCGGGCGGCGTCGGCCACGGGCGAGCGCGGCAGGAGGAGACCCGGGCCGGAGGAAGAGGGACCGGGGAGACGTCAGGGGCGACAGAGCGCGGCGGACACGCGCTGGAGGTCTATGTGCGGCCGGGAGTGCAGACGGACGGAGCGGTACGCGGGCACGGGGCGCGGCGGGCGTGCCTGCGGGGGCACTCGGGTCACGGCCGTCACCTCCCTGCGTCGGACGCGGCGGGCCTTGCCTGCGACCGCCTGTCGGTTCTCGTCATGACACTCAACGCCCGGCCGGCGCCGGTTGTTCCCGGACTGCGCACCTGCACGATGCGGGAGCGGCGGCGCAGGGTGAACCCGATCGACTCGTACAGCCGGATGGCGGACGTGTTGTCGGCGGCGGCGTGCAGGAACGGGGTGTCCCCGCGCTCCCGGATCCCCGCCGCGACCGCGCGCACCAGCCGGGTCGCCAGCCCCCGGCCGCGGTACGCGGGGTCGGTGCACACCGCGCTGATCTCGGTCCAGCCGGGCAGCCGCAGTCTCTCCCCCGCCATGGCGACGAGCCTGCCGTGGTGCCTGATGCCGAGGTAGGTGCCCATCTCGACGGTCCGTCGGAGGAACGGCCCGGGCCGGGTGCGGGCGACCAGGTCGAGGATCTCGGGGACGTCCCCGGGTCCCAGGCGCACCGCCTCCGGGGCCGGTTCGGCGCGCAGCGCGGTGTCGACGAGCTGGACACCCTCGCCGTCGCCGAGCGCCTCCCATCCGTCGGGGACCCGCTCGACCGGCTTGACCCGTACGGTGGTTCCCGGGCCGACGAGCGTGTGCAGGTCGTCCCAGGCCGAGGGGTCCGCCGGGTCGGCGACAGCCGCGAAGGCGTAGATCTCCGGCCGGTAGCGGGCCGCGCGCCCGAACCGCTGCGCGAGGTGGGCGTGCGGCCCGTCGAGGGCGGCCCAGACGGCGTTGTCGAGGGCGGGGGCGTCGGGCGGGAACGGGCCTGCTCCGCCGCCGGGCACGTGACGGTGCATCAGGAGTTGTCCAGCGGCAGCCCGGGAGGGTTGACCTCCGACTTCGCCAGGGACTCGTTGGAGAGGTTGTAGGCGGCCAGCAGCTTGCCGTACTGCCCGTGCTCGATCAGGTAGTTGATGGCTTCGGCGACCGGCTCGGCGAGGTGGCTGTCCTTCTTGGCGGTGGCGGCGATCAGGCCCTGGAGCGTGGCGCCGGCGCCGGAGTAGGTGCCCGCGTTGCGGGTCGGCTGGGGGGTCCTGGCGGTCTGCCGGACACGGTAGGAGATCGTGGGGTTGGGGCCGAAGTAGGCGTCGATCTTGCCGCTCTTCAGGGCCAGGTTGATGGAGTTCTGGTCCGGGAAGTACTTGACGGTGAGCTTCTTGCCCTCCTTGGCGAGTCTCGCCTTCCACTCCAGCAGGATCTTCTCCTGGTTGGTGCCGGCGCCCACGCTGACCGTCTTGCCGGCGAGGTTCTGGTAGCGGCCGTCGAAGTTCCAGGGGTTCTTCTTCAGCACCTCGAAGGCCAGGTTGTCCTTGCGGTAGGAGGCGAACTCGTACTTCTTCTTGCGCTCCTCGGTGACGGTGACGTTGGAGAAGGCGACGTCGACCTTCCCGCTGTCGATGCCGACGAAGAGGTTCTCCCAGGTCGAGTTCCTGATCTCGGGTTCGAGGCCGAGCACCGCGGCCACCAGGCGGCCGAGGTCGGGCTCGGAGCCGGTGAGGGTCTTCTGGTCGCTGCCCAGGAAGGTCAGCGGCGCGGATCCCGAGGGCAGGGCGCCGATGCCGATGACGAGCTTGCCCCTGCTGCGGACGGAGGCGGGCAGGTGGGCTCTGATGGACTTCACTTCGGAGACCTTCAGTGCGGTCTGGGTGGCGGCTCCGTTGGACAGCCTCCCCACGGTCACCGTGCCCGTGGTGTCGGTCGTGGCGGCGGCCTCGCTGTCACCACCGCAGGCGGTGAGGCCGCCGGCGAGGGAGAAGGCAGCGGTGGCCGCGGTGAGGCCGCGCAGGAGGCCGCGTCGGGAGAGGTGGCTGGGCATGGCTGTCCTTGTCGTTCGCAGAGGTGTTGACGGAGAGTCGTTGCGGGGTGCGTAGTGGAGGGCCCTCGAGTGAGGGCAAGTTCCGGAGCCGGTGCTGGTGCCGGAGCCGGTGCTGGTCCCGGAGCCGGAGCCGGTCAGAGCACCTTGCCGAGGAAGTCCCGGGTCCGCTGGTGCCGCGGGTGGTCCAGCACCTCGCCGGGCGGGCCCTGTTCGACGATCCGGCCGCCGTCGATGAAGACGACCCGGTCGGCGACCTCGCGGGCGAAGCCGATCTCGTGGGTGACGATGACCAGGGTGGTGCCGCTGGTCGCCAGGTCCTTGATGACGGCCAGCACCTCGCCGACGAGTTCCGGGTCGAGTGCCGAGGTCGGTTCGTCGAAGAGGATGATCCCGGGCCGCAGGGCGAGGGCGCGGGCGATGGCGACGCGCTGCTGCTGGCCGCCGGACAACTGCCGGGGATAGGCGCCGGTCTTGTCGCCGAGGCCCACGCGGTCGAGCAGTTCGCGGGCCAGCGCCACGGCCGCCGCCCTGGTCAGCCGGCCCGTGGCGACGGGGGCGGCGGCGACGTTGTCGAGGACGGTCAGGTGCGGGAAGAGGTTGAAGTTCTGGAAGACGAAGCCGATCCGGCCGCGCTGGGCGAGGATGGCACGCTCACTGAGTTCCTTGAGCCGGTCCCCGTGCCGCTTCACCCCGATCAGCTCGCCGCCGACGCTGACGTGACCGATCTCGGGCTTCTCCAGGTGGTTGATCATCCTGAGCAGCGTCGACTTGCCGGAGCCGGACGGCCCGAGGATCACCGTGACCTCGCCGGGGCGGACGGTCAGGTCGATGCCGTCGAGGACGCGGTGGGCGCCGTACCACTTGTGGACGCCGTGCACTTCGAGCGCGGCGGGGGCGGTCTCCGGGAGGGTCGGTGCGGTGGTCATACGGCGGCCTCCCTGCGCAGCCGGTCACGCAGTGAGGCGAGGCCGGCCCGCGCCTTCTGCAAGGGCGTCGGCGGCAGGGTGCGGGTGGCGCCCCGGGCGTGGTACCGCTCGACGTAGAACTGGACGACGGACACGGCGCTGGTGAGGATCAGGTACCAGACGGTGGCGACCATCAGCAGCGGCACGACGTCACCGGGGTAGGTGCTGCTCATCGACTGGACGGTGCCGAAGATGTCGAGCAGGGACACGTAGAAGACCAGGGACGTGCTCTTGATGAGGCCGATCAGCTGGTTGACGTAGTTCGGGGTGATGGACCTCAGCGCCTGCGGGAAGACGATCCGGCGGAACTGGTAGCCCTTGGGCAGGCCGAGCGCGGCGGCCGCCTCGTGCTGTCCCTGGTCGACGGAGAGGATGCCGCCGCGCACCACCTCGGCCGCGTACGCCGCCTCGTTGAGGGTGAGGCCGATGACGGCGATCGTCATGTCGGTGGCCAGCTTCGACTCGTCGAAGGTGACGAAGGCGGGACCGAAGGGCACGCCGAGGCTCAAGGTCTTGTACAGGGCACTGAAGTTGTAGAGGAAGATCAGCACCACGATCAGCGGTACGGAACGGAACAGCCAGGTGTACGTCCAGCTGACCGCGCGCAGCACCGGGCTGCCGGAGAGCCGGCCGAGGGCCAGCAGGATCCCGCCGAGGAGTCCCAGGACGGCGCTGAGCGCGGCGACTTCGAGGGTGACGAGGAGGCCGTCGAGGACGGTGGGGCGCAGGAACCAGTAGCGGAAGCGGTCCCACTGGTAGAAGGGGTTGGTGACCAGTCCGTGCAGGATCTGCGCGACGAGTACGAGGACGACGGCGGTGACGATCCACCGGCCGGGCCGGCGCAGCGGCTGAACGCGCTGTGCGGCCGCGGGTTTTGACGGTATGTCGGTCGGTGTCGGCGGCGCCTCGGCCAGCGAGACGGCGGCGCCCGGCGGTTCACTCATGGCAGGCTCCGGCGGAGTCGGACACCCCCGGGAGCCGCGCACGGGCGGGCGTGGGCCACGGCGGCACTACGGCACGGGGCGGCGCACGGACGGGCACGGGACCGGGGGCTGGGGCGGACAACGGCACACCCGGGAACGGTGTGCGGCGGGAACGCGGGGGCTGGGAGGAGACGTCAGCCCTGACAGCGGGCAGAGCCCGGTGCGGTACACAGTGCGCTGTTCACGCGGAGCAGGTCGACGGCACGGTCGGCGACGAGGAGACCGGCGTACGACGGTACGCAGCCCTGGGGGCGGCTCTCGGCCGTCCTGGGAGCTGCGTACATGGCGTCACCTGTCACTGTTCCGGGCCCCGGGGGGCCTCGCGCTTACCGAAACGTCATCCGGTCCGGTCGTCACCTGGGGCACCCCACCGCGGTGCGAGGGTTGCCGGTCAGCGAGCCAGGGCTTGGCGCTGACGCTCATGACCGTTCTTGAGCCGTAAGTAAGGCAGTTGCCCGTGCGATTGTCAACGGCCGTCCGCCCACTGGACACCGGCGACCCGCTCTCACCTGCGGGAAGCGTCCGGGGTTTCCGCGGCGTGGCCCATCCAGTCCAGGATCTGGACAGCGGCTCCGGCGGCCTCCAGGCCCTGGCAGCGGCCGTGGTGGCGGCGGGCGATGCCGTCGAGGTCGAGGTGGCGGCCGAACGCGGGGTGCGCGGCCAGCCGTCGGGCGTAGGCCCACAGGGCGCGGTGGCCGGCGATGCGGTGCACCGCGGAGGCGTCGAGGTGGCAGCGGTGGACGGTGTCGAGCTGCACGAGGGTCACCCACAGCTCGATGTCGGCGGCGGTGAGCCGGTCGTCGGCGAGGTACGACTCCCCGTCCAGCCGTCGCTCCAGCCGGCCGAGGGTGTCGAGCAGCACGTCGAGGGCGGCGGCCCGCTCGGCCGGGCCGGCACCGGCCTGTCCCGCGCGCTGTGCGGCCTCCTCGATGCCCTCGGCGCACATGCGCTCGACGGCCTCGATCACGGACTCCAGCCCGGAGGGGTACAGGCGGGCGCCGCCGCCCGGCCGGAACCGGTCCAGGTCGCGCAGGATGTCGGGCGTGTGGGTGCTGACGATGCGTCCGGACCAGTCGTCGCTGAGCACGGGTCCGAGCGCCGGTCCGGTGTAGTGGTGGGCGCCGGCCTCGTACAGCGGGCGCAGGGCCGAATGGCCGCCGTCGGGACAGTCCGGGACGGCGGGCAGGAGGGTGACCGGACAGTCGGCGTCCAGGCCGAGCAGGCTGTGGCCGACGGCGAGGCGCAGCCCGTCGGGGCAGGCGGTGGAGAGATGGAGCCGGTAGCGGTGCGGCACGGCGTAGTGGCCGCTGCGCGCGTCCCGGCCGATCCGGCCCCGGAAGACGGGGGCGGTACGGCGGGCGGACGGGACGGCGGCGAGCGGAGTGATGGACATGCGTCTCCCCGGATGGTGGGCGTGCGGACGGACGCGCCGGCGCGTACTGGGCCGGTCGGCGGGGGTGGGGGCCCGGGTCAGCGGTGGCGGCTGATCGCGCTGCAGACGCGCTGCAGGTCGATGTGGCGGCGGGAGGTCAACAGGGGGGCGCGCAACGGCGTCCGGCCCGTACGGCCGGTGCCCGTCGCGAGGCGCGTCATGATTCCCTACCTGTTCACTAGGATTCCCTCCCTGGAGTGTCGATCCGGGGTGGTACGACGTCAAGAGGGTGTGCGCGCCGGAAGCTTGACCGGAGCACGAGCCGACCGGGATCCGGGCCGACCGGGGGGGGCGGGGCCGGCCGGGACGCGGCGCCGACCAGGACGCGGACCCGACCGGGACGCGGGGTCGGCGCGGGGGACTCCTCACCTGGAGGAACATGTGACATAGTACTGCCGTGACGAAGCGACTGACCTGCGATGTCGTGGTCGTCGGGGCCGGGATGGTGGGCGCCGCCTGTGCGTGGTACGCCGTGCGCGCCGGGCTCGACGTGCGCCTCGTGGACCGGGGCCCGGTGTCGGGCGGCACCACCGGCGCCGGCGAGGGAAACCTGCTCGTCTCCGACAAGGAACCGGGCCCGGAACTCGAACTGGCCCTGCTGTCCGCCCGGTTGTGGGCCGAGCTGGCGCGGGAGCACGGCGCCGCGATCGAGTACGAACCCAAGGGCGGCCTCGTGGTCGCCTCCACTGCCCCGGCCCTGGACGCCCTGCGGGACTTCGCGGCGGGCCAGCGCGACGCCGGCGTCACGGCCGTACCCGTCGACGGCGGCCGACTCGCCGAGCTGGAACCGCGTTTGGCGCCGGGGATGGCGGGCGGTGTGCACTACCCGCAGGACGCCCAGGTCATGCCCGCGCTGGCCGCCGCACACCTGGCCCGCGCCTCCGGTGCCGCCCTGCACCCCGGGCAGGCCGTGACCGGGGTGCTGCGGACGGCGGACGGCACGGTGTACGGCGTCCGCACCGACCGGGGCGAGATCCACGCACCGGCGGTGGTGAACGCGGCCGGCACCTGGGGCGGCGACCTCGCCGCGCTCGCCGGCGTCCGGCTGCCGGTCCTGCCGCGGCGCGGGTTCGTGCTGGTCACCGAGCCGCTGCCGCGGATGGTCCGGCACAAGGTGTACGCCGCGGACTACGTGGCCGACGTGGCCAGCGACTCGGCCGCCCTGCGCAGTTCGCCGGTGGTGGAGGGCACGGCCGCCGGCCCGGTGCTGATCGGTGCCACGCGGGAACGGGTGGGCTTCGACCGCTCGCTGTCGCTGGACGCGGTACGGGCGCTCGCGGCCGGGGCGGTCGGCCTGTTCCCGTTCCTGGAGCGGGTCCGCGCGCTGCGGACGTACGCGGGCTTCCGGCCGTACCTGCCCGACCACCTGCCGGCGATCGGCCCCGACCCGCGGGCGCCCGGCCTGTTCCACGCCTGCGGGCACGAGGGCGCCGGCATCGGACTCGCCCCCGGCACCGGGCGGTTGATCGCGCAGGCGCTCACCGGGAAGGCACCCGAGCTGGATCTCACGCCGTTCCGCCCGGAGCGGTTCGACACCGATGGAGGCGACGCCCGGTGAATCCGCTGAAGTCGGCCCGCGCCCGCCCGGGCGAGACCTGCACCGTCAGCTTCGACGGCCGGCCCCTGCCGGCGCTGCCGGGCCAGACGGTCGCGGCGGCGCTGTGGGCGGCGGGCGTGACGGCCTGGCGCAGCACGCGCGGCACCGGCGAGCCGCGCGGGGTGTTCTGCGGGATCGGGGTCTGCTTCGACTGCCTGGTGACCGTCAACGGCCGCCCGAACCAACGGGCCTGCCTCGTGCCGGTGCGCCCGGGAGACGTGATCCGCACACAGGAAGGGACGGGCCACGGCGATGACTGAACCACCGCGACTCACCGTCGTCGGCGCGGGCCCCGCGGGCCTCGCCGGGGCGCTGGCGGCAGCGGCACGAGGCGTCCGGGTGACCCTGGTCGACGCGGCCGAGCAGGCCGGCGGGCAGTTCTACCGGCAGCCCGCCCCGGCCCTCGGCGCACGCCGGCCGCAGGCCCTGCACCACCAGTGGCGCACCTGGGAGCGGCTGCGGGACGCGCTGGCCCGGCACCGCGCGGCCGGCCGGATCACCCACCTGACCGATCATCACGTCTGGTGCCTGGAGCGGGAGTCGGATGCCGGACCGGTCACCGTGCACGCCCTGCGCGGCCCCGCGCAGGAGGTGGGCGTCACCGTCCGGGCCGACGCCGTGCTGCTCGCCACCGGCGGGTACGAGCGGGTGCTGCCCTTCCCGGGCTGGACGCTGCCGGGGGTCGTCACGGCGGGCGGCGCGCAGGCCATGCTCAAGGGCGGCCTGGTGCTGCCCGGCCGGACGGTGGTGGTGGCCGGGACCGGGCCGCTGCTGCTGCCGGTGGCCACCGGGCTCGCCGCGGCCGGCGCCCGGGTCGCCGCGCTGGTCGAGTCCGCCGATCCGGCCGCGCTGTTGCGCCGGGCGCCCGCCCTGGCCGCGCAGCCCGGAAAGCTCGCCGAGGGCGCCGGATACGCGGCCCGGCTGCTCCGGCACGGTGTGCGCACCCTGGCCCGGCACACCGTCGTCGCGGCGCACGGCACCGGCCGGCTGGAGGCGGTCACGGTGGCCGCGCTCGACCGGGACGGCCGGCTCCGGCCCGGCAGCGCCCGGCGCATCCCCTGCGACACCCTCGCCGTCGGCCACGGCATGCTGCCGCACACCGACCTCGCCGAGACCCTCGGCTGCACCCTGTCCGGCACCGCCGTACGGGTCGACGCCGAGCAGCGCACCGACGTCCCCGGTGTCTGGGCCGCCGGGGAGGCCACCGGTGTCGGCGGCGCGGCGCTGGCGCTGGCCGAGGGCCACATCGCCGGCCGCTCGGCCGCCGCCCGGCTGCACGGCACCACCCCCGACCCGGGCCGCTGGGCCGCCGCCGACCGGGCCAGGACCCGGCTGCGGGAGTTCGCCACGGCCCTGGACGACGTGTACGCCCCGCCGGCGGGCTGGGCGGACCGGGTCCCGGACGGCACGGTGGTGTGCCGCTGCGAGGAGGTCACCGCCGGACAGGTGCGGGATGCCGCCGGCACGCTGGGCGCCGGGGACCTGCGCACGGTGAAGCTGCTCACCCGGGCCGGGATGGGCTGGTGCCAGGGCCGGATGTGCGGGCCCGCGGTGGCGGGCCTGGCCGGCTGCCCGCTCACCGCCGGACGCCGGCCGTTCGCCCGGCCGGTACCGCTGGGCGTCCTGGCCGCCCTGCCGGAGAAGGAGTGAGACCGGCACCCTTGACCGCTCAGTAATATGTCACACGCTACTGAATGAGGGATCACCCATGTCCGAGGCACAGCACCGTCCCTGGCGCGGCATCCTCGTCGCCACCGCCCTCCCCCTGCGCTCCGACCTCTCGGTCGATCACGACCGCTACGCCGAGCACTGCGCCTGGCTCGTCGCGAACGGCTGCGACGGTGTCGTGCCGAACGGCTCGCTCGGCGAGTACCAGGTGCTCACCCCTGAGGAGCGGGCCCGGGTGGTGGAGACGGCCGTGGCCGCGATCGGCGGTGAGCGGGTGATGCCGGGGGTCGCCGCCTACGGCTCGGCCGAGGCCCGCCGCTGGGCGGAGCAGGCGGGCGAGGCCGGCTGTGCGGCGGTGATGCTGCTGCCGCCCAACGCCTACCGTGCCGACGAGCGGTCGGTGCTCGCGCACTACGCGGAGGTCGCGGAGGCGGGCCTGCCCGTGGTGGCGTACAACAACCCGATCGACACCAAGGTCGACCTGGTGCCCGAACTCCTCGCCCGGCTGCACGGCGAGGGACTCGTGCAGGCCGTCAAGGAGTTCTCCGGTGACGTCCGCCGCGCCTACCGCATCGCCGAACTCGCCCCGGAGCTGGACCTGTTGATCGGCGCCGACGACGTACTGCTGGAGCTGGCGGTGGCCGGCGCCAAGGGCTGGGTGGCCGGCTATCCGAACGCGCTCCCGCGGGCCTCGGCGGAGCTGTACCGCGCCGCGCTGGCCGGTGACCTCACCACCGCGCTCCCCCTGTACCGGCAGCTGCACCCACTGCTGCGCTGGGACTCGAAGGTGGAGTTCGTGCAGGCGATCAAGCTGTCCATGGACGTCGTCGGGCGGTACGGCGGCCCGGTGCGGCCGCCGCGGGTGCCGCTGCTGCCCGAGCAGGAGGCCGCGGTCCGCGCGGCCACCGAGAAGGCCGTCGCCGCGGGCCTCGCGTAAGGGAGCCGGACCATGCGCAGCAAGCTCGTCCTGCACGCCGTCGACTCGCACACCGAGGGCATGCCGACCCGGGTGATCACCGGCGGGATCGGCGCCATCCCGGGGGCGACCATGAACGAACGGCGGCTGTGGTTCCGTGAACACCGCGACGACGTCAAGCGGTTGCTGATGAACGAGCCGCGCGGCCACTCCGCCATGAGCGGCGCGATCCTGCAGCCGCCCACCCGCCCCGACTGCGACTGGGGCGTGGTCTACATCGAGGTCTCCGGTTATCTGCCGATGTGCGGGCACGGCACGATCGGGGTGGCCACCGTGCTGGTCGAGACCGGCATGGTGGAGGTCACCGAGCCGGTGACCGTCATCCGGCTCGACACCCCCGCGGGGCTCGTGGTCGCCGAGGTGGCGGTGGAGAACGGCGCCGCACGCGGCGTGACCCTGCGGAACGTCCCCTCGTTCGCGGCCGGCCTGGACCGCGAGGTCACCCTGCCCGACGGCCGTACCGTCACCTACGACCTGGCCTACGGCGGCAACTTCTACGCGATCCTGCCGCTCGACACCTTCGGACTGCCCTTCGACCGGGCCCGCAAGGACGACATCCTGGCGGCCGGGCTGTCCCTGATGGAGGCGATCAACGAGCAGGCGGAGCCGGTGCACCCGGAGGACCCGACCATCCGCGGCTGCCACCACGTCCACCTGTACGCGCCCGGTGCCACGGCCCGGCACTCCCGGCACGCCATGGTCATCCACCCGGGCTGGTTCGACCGCTCCCCGTGCGGCACCGGCACCAGCGCGCGGATGGCACAGCTGCACGCGCGCGGTGAACTGCCGCTGCACACCGAGTTCGTGAACGAGTCGTTCATCGGCACCCGGTTCACCGGCCGGCTACTGGGGACCGCCGAGGTCGCCGGGGCGCCGGCCGTGCTGCCCAGCTTCACCGGGCGCGCGTGGATCACGGGCACCGCACAGTACCTGCTGGACCCGACCGACCCGTTCCCGGAGGGCTTCGTGCTCTAAGGGTCCTCTACACTCACCCGGTGATGCGTGACATGGCACAGAACACGGCTCAGGGCGCGCGAGGCGCGGAGCTGCCCGCGCTCCCCCGGCTGGGCGGCCGGCGGAGCAGCTACCGCGAGCGGGTCGCGGACGCCCTGCGCGCCGCGCTGATCGCGGGCGAGCTGCGGCCGGGCGAGGTGTACTCGGCACCCTCGCTGGCCACCCGGTTCGGTGTCTCGGCGACGCCGGTGCGGGAGGCCATGCTCGACCTGGCCAAGGAGGGGCTGGTCGACACCGTGCCCAACAAGGGCTTCCGGGTCACCGTCGTCTCCGACCGGCAGCTGGACGAGTACACGCACGTCCGGGCGCTGATCGAGATCCCCACCGTGGTGGAGCTGGCCCGCACCGCCGACCGCGTCTCCCTGGAGGCGCTGCGCCCGGCGGCCCGGGAGATCGTCGCCGCCGCCGCGGCCGGCGACCTGATCGGCTACGTCGAGGCCGACACCCGCTTCCACCTCGGGCTGCTCGCCCTGGCCGGCAACGCCCACCTGGTCGAGGTCGTCGCCGACCTGCGCAAACGCTCCCGTCTCTACGGCCTGACCGCGCTGGTGGAGGCGGGCCGGCTGCTCGCCTCCGCCGAGGAGCACCTGGAGCTGCTGGACGCGCTGCTGGAGCGCGACGAGAAGGCCGTGCACGCGGTCATGACCCGGCACCTGGGGCATGTGCGCAGCCTCTGGGCGGCACCGGACTGACCGCGGCAGGCGCCGGACATCTGGCGGCGCGAGGGCCGCGCCACGACGCATTTTCCGTGATCAGGCGACCCCTACAGAACAAAAAACGGCGATTTTGAGCCACATCGGCGCATCCCCGACCATGGGCTGGTCCCGGCGATCCCGGGAACCAGTTCCATGAGAGGCGCACCACCGATGCACAGCACCGGAACCGTCCCGCAGTCGGCTCCGGCCCCCGCGGGGGTCCCCGCCCCGTCCTCCGCGAGCCCCGCCGAGGACCCGCACGGCGACACCGGCAGACATGCCCGCCGGTTCGGCCTGCCGGTCGCCACCGCGCTGGTCATGGGCAACATCATCGGCGGCGGCATCTTCCTGCTCCCCGCCTCCATCGCCCCGTACGGCACGGTCAGCCTGGTCGCCTTCGGCGTGCTGACCGTCGGTGCCATCGCGCTCGCCCTGGTCTTCGGCCGGCTCGCGGCGCGCGACCCGCGCACCGGCGGGCCCTACGTCTACGCCCGCGAGGCCTTCGGCGACTTCGCGGGATTCCTCGCGGCCTGGTCGTACTGGATCACCACGTGGGTGTCGAACGCCGCGCTCGCCGTGGCCGCCGTCGGCTACCTCGACGTGCTGGTCCCGGTGAACGGACACCGCTGGACGGCGTGCCTGGCCGCGCTGGCCCTGCAGTGGCTGCCCGCGCTCGCCAACTTCGCGGGCACCCGGTACGTCGGCGCCGTCCAGCTGGTGTCGACGGTGCTGAAGTTCGTGCCGCTGCTGCTCGTCGCGGTCGGCGGGCTGTTCTTCTTCGACCCGGACCGGCTGGGGCCGTTCAACACGAGCGGTCAGGGCGCGGTCGGCGCGGTGTCCGCCTCCGCCGCCCTGCTGCTCTTCTCCTACCTGGGGGTGGAGTCCGCCGCCGTCAGCGCGGGCGAGGTGAAGAACGCCCGCCGCAACGTGGGGCGCGCCACCGTGATCGGCACCGCGGGCGCCGCGCTGGTCTACCTGCTGGGCACGCTGTCCGTGTTCGGCACGGTCGCGCACGACCGTCTGGTGACCTCCACCGCACCGTTCTCGGACGCCGTGAACGCGATGTTCGGGGGCAGCTGGGGCGGTACGGCGGTGGCGCTCGCCGCCCTGGTGTCGATGACCGGCTGCCTCAACGGCTGGACCCTGCTGAGCGCCCAGACACCGTACGCGGCGGCCCACGACGGTCTGTTCCCGAGCGCCTTCACGCGCCGGCGGCGGGGCGTGCCCACGGTCGGCGTCGGCGTGACGGTCGTGCTCGCCTCGCTGCTCACCGTCTACAACTACGCCTCCGGCTCGGGCAAGGTCTTCGAGGTCCTGGTCCTGGTCACCACGTTCACCGCGACCGTCCCGTACCTGCTGGCCACCGCCGCCCAGATCTTCCACCTGGTCTCCGGCCGCGGTGAGGCGGTGGACCGGGCGCGGCTGGTACGGGACTCGGTGATCACCGCGGTGGCCGCCGCCTTCTCCGTCTGGCTGATGGCGGGCGCGGGCTACGCGGCGGTCTACCAGGGCGTGCTGTTCCTGTTCGTGGGCGTCATCGTCTACGCGGTGATGGCGGCACGGCGGCAGCGCAAGCAGGTTCCGGACACCGCGGCCGGCGCCCCCGCGGACGGGGAGGCGGGTCACCCGCGGGCGGCTCGGTGACGTGAGGACCGCTGCGCTCCCCCTCGGTACTTGGGGATGCGCATGGTGATCTTCATGCCGGCGCCGACACCGGTCTCGATGACCAGCCCGTGCTCGTCGCCGTAGACCTGGCGCAGCCGCTCGTCCACGTTGCGCAGCCCGATGCCGGCCGAGGGGCTGCCCTCGCCGCGCAGGATGCGGCGGAGCCGGTCCGGTTCCATGCCGACCCCGTTGTCCTCGATGACGATGCGGGCCGTCGCCCCCTCGTCCTGCGCGGTGATCGCGATGCGGCTGCGCTCGACGCTCTCCTCCAGCCCGTGCTTGACCGCGTTCTCCACCAGGGGCTGGAGGCACAGGAAGGGCACCGCCACGGGCAGCACCTCGGGGGCGATCTGCAGGGTGACCTGCAGCCGCTGCCCGAACCGGGCACGGACCAGCTCCAGGAACTGCTCCACGGAGCGCAGCTCCTCGGCCAGCGTGGTGAACTCACCGTGCCGGCGGAAGGAGTAGCGGGTGAAGTCGGCGAACTCCAGCAGGAGCTCCCGGGCCCGCTCGGGGTCGGTCCGCACGAACGAGGCGATCGCCGCCAGCGAGTTGTAGATGAAGTGCGGTGATATCTGCGCGCGCAGCGCCCGGATCTCCGCCTCGATCAGCCCCGTGCGGGTCCGGTCGAGTTCGGCGAGTTCGAGCTGCACGGAGACCCAGCGCGCCACCTCCTCGGTGGCCCGGACCACGGACTGCGACCCCCCGGAGCCCAGCACGACGAGCGCGCCGAGCACCCGTCCGTCGACGGTGAGCGGGGCGACGGCGCCCCGGCGTACGGGGCAGTCCGGGTCCGGGCAGCCGACGGTGAAGGTCTGGGGGCGGCCGGTGGCCAGCACCTGGCGGACCCGGTCCAGGGCGGTGTCCGTGTGGTGCCGGCCCGGTCCGTCCCAGGCCAGCAGCCGGTCCTCGGCGGTGAGGCCGAGCGCGGCCGTGGCGAACAGCGGCCGGAGCCGTCGTACCGCCTTGCGGGCCGCGTCCTCGGTGAGTCCGGCGCGCAGCGGGGGCGCGGCCATGGAGGCGGTGTGCAGGGTGTGGAAGGTGGCGCGTTCCACGGGGGTGCCGTGGTCCGTGCCGTCCGGGTGGGTCCGGCGGGCCAGGAGACGGCCGGCGCCGAGGCCGGCGGCGAACAGCACGGGGGCTCCGGCGGCGAGGAGGGCGAGCCCGTTCACGCGGGGGCTCCGGGCGCGGGAAGAGCGAGCCCGTTCATGCGGGGCCCCCGGTGTCGGCGGGCCGGCGGCGGGTCGTCATGCGGATCGTCATGGGGTGGTCACTCCTCGGCGGGTGGGGGGCGCGTCCTGGCCGGTGGGGCGTTCGGGCAGGTGGAGGCGGGCCATGACGGCCTCGGTGCCGGCCGGGATCCGGTCCCGGGTGGCGAGCGAGACCAGGATCATGGTCAGGAAGCCGAGCGGTACCGACCACACGGCCGGCCAGGCGAGCAGGGTGTGCGCCCAGCCGTCGGAGAGGGGCCCGGTCAGGGGTCCGGCGATGGTCAGGGCGACCGCGGCGAGGGCGCTGCCGCCACCGGTGAGCAGCCCCGCGATCGCGCCGGGCGCGGTGAGGCCGCGCCACCAGATGCCGAGGAGCAGCAGCGGGCAGAAGGAGGAGGCGGCCACCGCGAAGGCGAGTCCCACGGCGTTGGCGACGGGGAGTTTACTGGCGGCCACGCTCACCGTGACGGGCACGGCGACCGCCAGGAGCGTCGCCAGCCGGAAGTGGCGGACGCCGAGCGAGGGCAGCACGTCCTGGCTGAGGACGCCCGCGACGGACAGGGTGAGCCCGGAGGCGGTGGACAGGAAGGCGGCACAGGCGCCGGCGGCGACGAGGGCGCCGAGCAGATCGCCGCCGAGGCCGCCGACCAGACGTTCGGGCAGGACGAGCACGGCGGCGTCCGTGGTGCCGGTGAGCAGCAGGTCGGGGGCGTAGATCCGGCCGAGCAGGCCGTACAGGGGCGGCAGCAGGTAGAAGCCGCCGACCAGGGCGAGCACGATCACGGTGGTGCGCCGGGCGGCGCGGCCGTCGGGGTTGGTGTAGAAGCGGACGAGGACGTGGGGCAGCCCCATGGTGCCGAGGAAGGTGGCGAAGATCAGCCCGTACGTCGTGTACAGCGGGTGATCGTCCCGGCCGCCCGACAGCGGCGCCGCCCAGCTGGAGGCCCCGTCCCGCCGGCCGTCCCCGCTCTCGCGCTCGGGCACGGGGGTGCCGGGCGCGAACCGGAGCGTCGTCCCGCCGCGCACCTCGTGCACACCGGGCTCCAGCACCAGCCGGCCGTCGTCGTACCCCCGTCCGTCCACGGCACCGCTCACCACCGTCCGCAGCGGCGCCTCGATCCGGATCAGGACGGTGGTCTCGACGGTGACCCGGGTGTGCCGGCGGAAGGCGGGCGGTTCGTCGAGGGCGCCCGCGGGCCGCGGGTCGCCGTGCCAGGCGAGCACCAGGAAGACGGCGGGCACCAGGAGCGCGGTCAGTTTCAGGCAGTACTGGAAGGCCTGGACGAAGGTGATGCTGCGCATGCCGCCGGCGGCCACGGCCAGGGTGACGACGACGGCGACGAGCACCCCACCGAGCCAGCGCGGCGCGCCGGTGACCAGCCCGAGGGTGAGGCCCGCGCCCTGGAGCTGGGGCAGCAGGTACAGCCAGCCGACACCGACGACGAGCACGCTGGCCACACGCCGGGCGGCCCGGGACTCCAGCCGTGAGTCGGCGAAGTCGGGCAGCGTGTAGGCCCCGGAGCGGCGCAGCGGGGCGGCGACGAACACCAGCAGGACGAGGTAGCCGGCGGCGTAGCCGACGGGGAACCAGAGCATCTCGACGCCCTGGGCGGCGACGAGCCCCGCGATGCCGAGGAACGAGGCCGCGGAGAGGTACTCGCCGCTGATGGCCATGGCGTTCAGGTACGGCGGGACGGTACGGGAGGCGACGTAGAAGTCGGAGGTGGTGCGGGAGATGCGCAGTCCCGTCGAGCCGATCACCAGGGTCGCGACGACCGCCGCGGAGACGGCCACGATGCCGTACGCCTGGTTCACCCGGCCGCCCCGGATGCGCGGCCCGACCGGTCCAGCCGAACGCCGGCCACCGTCAGCCTCCTTCGGTACGGTCCGCGGCGTCCCGTTCGTTGCGTTCGGCGCGTACGACGTACCACCGGCCGATGACGACGAGGGCCGGGTAGGCGGCGACACCGAGCACGGCCCAGACGATCAGTGCGCTGCCCGGCGAGTCCGCCGGATCCGGCAACGCCGCGAAGGCGAGGGGCAGCAGCCCGAGCAGGGCGACGAGCACACCGAAGGCCACCAGGCCGAGCCGGAGTTGACGCCGCATCAGGAGACGCAGGCCGAGAGAGTCGACAACGGGACCGGGTCCGGACCCCGCACGCCCTCCCCGGACCGCACGGCCGCCACGCGGGACCCCCGTGACCACTTCACGCCGGGGAGTCCCAGGTGCACCCATGCCGCGTCCTCCGACCGCGATGATCACACGTCGCAGTGGAGTGTACGCACCCCGATACCAAAGCAACAGTTCCCGGCCGGTTCCCGGACCCTAGGGAGAATGGACAAGGGCCCTGCCTCACCACGGTGAGGCAGGGCCCTTGTCTGCGACCTCGGAGCGTTGCTCCCGTCGGGACGACAGGATTTGAACCTGCGACCCCTTGACCCCCAGAAACCGACGCGCAGTCCGCACCGTCCGTCCAGTCCACACAGTCTGGCAAACGTCCAGGTCAGGGCAGTGTGCTCCGGGAGCTGTGACTAGGTGTGTGACACATCGGTGACACGTGCCGTGTGACAGGAGGGCTCCCCAAACGTCACCAGAGGGTCCAGGAGGTGCGCGTCTCGCGTGGGTGAAGGTCTGATCAAGAAGGCGCGCAGCGCCCGCCTAGTGGATCTACACGGCGCTAGTTGGGCAACCTGACTCCCTTCGCGTGCAAGTCGTCGGGTCCTTGCCACTTTGGCAGCGTCATCGTGAGGTCGTATTCCTTGGCGATCTGCTCAAGCTCGGCTCTCCACGGCTTGTCGCGCAGCATCTGGTTGAAGGACAGCATCGCGACGTGCAAGATCCAGAGACTGAACAGCAGGCACGGCACAGGTTCCTGGTGGATGGGAGCCTGGCTGACGTGGAAAGCTTCGCCGTCGTCCTTGAAGAACAGCTGTGCACCCGTAAGCGTGGGGTGCACGTAGCGGGACTCGACCTGGTAGAACGACCACTCCTTGGCGAGCCCGTACCCCTTCATGAGATGTTCGATCTTCGCTAGCCGCTCGTTGGGGTCAGGGGAGATCGTTTCCTTCACCGTCTGTACCGTGTCGGCCATGATCTTGTAGGCATCCCCATACCGATCCTTCGTACCGTCCGCCTTCAGGGCTTTGGCGAGCTGGATCTGATCGTTACCGAGCTTGCGGTTGTAGATGTCGCCGATTCGATCCCCTTGGTCGACACACCACCGGAGCGTGACGGCGTGCTCCAGCGCCGTTCGTTGGTTCGGGATCGCGGCGGAGCAAGCGCCGGCAGCGTGAAGCGTCAGGACCGCGTGGATCTGGCGCTCTACCTGGAAGAAGAGTCCCCAGCCGATCACAGAGGCGCGATTGGTAGGGTCAAGGTACGTGTGCAGGTCCTTCGTGATCAGCTTTTCGAGACGGATCAAGCCGTCGCTTGGGTCAGGTTCAGCCATCACGTCATCATCGCGAACCGACGATCGCCGCCGCTACGAGGTTTCCGAAGAGGCGTCGTGGAGACCGGTCGTTGACGTTTCCCGGTAACTCGCGTGACGCTTGAGGCACACGCATGCTCGACTCGTAGGAGGGTCGTCATGGCAGATGAGCACTTGCACGTTGTTGACGTTGTGTTTCCGTCTGTACCGAGTGCCGTCCCGGCTTCCCGCAGGTTTGTCACCGACGTATTGGACTGCTGGTCAATGCTCAACCTGGTCGATGATGCGCAGACGGTTGTGTCCGAGCTCGTCACCAATGCTGTCGCGGCCAGCGCGCCGGGAGGCACGGACATCACGGTCCGTCTGCGTAGGGAACCGGGCAGGGTGGTCATCGAGGTTGGGGATCAGGTGGAGGCCCTGCCCATACTGCGTCGGCCAAGCCTTGCGGACCCCCGTGGGTACGGGTTCTTCCTCGTGGCCTCGATGAGTGAGCGGTGGGGAACCCGTCGGGACGATGGCGGCAAGGTCATCTGGTCGGAGCTGGTGGTTGCGTAGGAGCGGCAGACCGCCTGGTGGGTTGGCCCCGAGGCTTTACCCACCTGTCCCGTGCTGGGGCCCTACGCCAGGCCGCCCGTGTTCGGGCTTTGTCGGACAGCTGCTGCTGCCCGAACGGCGGGTAAGCCTGCGGCCGACCTGGCTCCCAGCACGATACAGGCCACCGACCAAAGCCTCGCGGCAAGGATTGGTCTCGCTTTGACACGCGTCCAACTCAGGGGTCAACTGGAATAAGAGTCTTCTTCACGTGAGCGCGAGGAGGTACTCGATGAGGGATGCGCGGAGGGTTTTACTAAGGTGCAGCCGGCCCATCACGGCCAGCCCCTGCTGTCTTCTTCCATCTGCGCCATTTTTTCCACCTTTTCAAGATTGACTCTTTTTCAAAAACCACTCCGGATTTGGCCAGCTCCCTTCTTTCCTTTCGGTGATACTTGACCGATTCATAACGCATTTTCGTCGCTTCTAGAATCTCTCTCATTTGGCTATTTATAGACGAAGTCGATCTTGATGTCAATAGGTGGTTTCCGTAAGGCGCGAGCGGAGCACAGTCATGATTTACTATTCTTCTTGTATCGAATCTCTACTCTTCGCCCTTTTGGACCACCCCGCCTCTTGGAGGACCCGCGCAGTAGAACAGATCGAGCTGCACAGCGCTCGATGGTCCATCAGAGAGCGCACCGTAGAAACGAGACCTCTTATTGAGGTTGCTATTGACCCAAAGACGGACGAGGATCTAAGACGCGCTTTGCGCCTGATACTTTCGTTCGAGCCTCACACCCCTGAGCTGTTGCTCCCCGTTGCGAATCTCTCTAGAGACCCATCCTTCGATCTAAAACTGCAGATTGGCAAACAGTCAGTGAGTCGGATTTCACGGGAGCGCAACAGTCTGCTGCAAGCTCGATATATCATCCACTTGGCGCAGCGCGCAGGGTTTACCTATGGCGTCGACATAGATAAAGATGTAGAAACGCTACTCACGAGCATGTTCCAGTTCATTTCGAGCCCCTGGCGTGCAGTTCGGAGATCCGACCGAATATTTGGCAAGCTTTCCGACATACCCACCGAAAGACTTTACATTGAAAACATCATTAACTGGGTGCCCGATGATGACTTTAAGGCTTGGCAAGATCGGGCGAGCGGCATAGGAAAGATCATTACGAAACATAGGTGGGCAGTTCCTTACCCAGACAGCCCGACCCAGAACCCGTTGCTGGCCGTTCCTCGCTTCGTTAACGAAGTGAGTGGCGATCGCGGTCGCGTTTTGCCCGCGTTGAACAAGTTGCTGAACCTGTTGAAAACGGCCAACGATCGCGTTCATGATCCTGCATCAACCTCGCAAGTCGTAGATACAAATACTGCTCTTCTTTCCACCTACGCAACTTATGGCAGGCGCCGAGAGGTCATAGTGATACATCGGGTTCCTCTGCGGGATCCGCTAACCATGGAAGTATCCGAGAAGCGAGTTATTTACTTCAGCTCGCCCATGAAGGATTGGGCGAGGTGGCCAAGGTGGGTTCGTGATCGTTTCTTCCCTCGGGCTCGGCATCATGTCGCTTTTGCGGATGCTCGCACCAATCACTTGCGGATCAGGGTCCCAGATAGCAGCGTGCGCATCGTAAAATGGGGCTCATGCGCCAGGGATGATGCGTGGAAACGGTTGCCCACACAACCACGCTTCGGTCGGAGGCCTCCTGATGATCAGCATAAGGATCATGAGTATTATTCACGCTACGGCAGCACCCCTCGGCCCGCTAGGCTCTGGGTTGAGATTCAACTCTGCCAAGCCCTTCCCCACTTGTTTGTGAGTTGGGGATTGATCCTCATTACCTGGTCAGCCATAGCTCTGCTGGTTATCTTCGGTTGGGCGAACTACACCGCCCAACTGACTTCTGGCGATGCGGTTGTCATCTTGCTACCAGTGACTTTCGCCGCATCATCGCTCCTCGTACGGGAGACGACTTCATTGGGAATGTTCATCCGCCGCGGGAAGCATTTTCTTCTGTTGCTGTCTTTGCTGTCATTGTGGGCGTTGGCTTTTACGTTGTACTGTCTAGAGAGGATCAAGATTGGATAAACGTAAGTTGCCTTACATCTTTCTTCTGTCTTGCCTCGTATAATCCGTCCTCACATGACAGAACGAGCACGACCAACATTCGACGGGGAAGCAGTCGCGAAGGCGTTAGGGACAAAGGCCCAAGAGGTAACAGACCCCGCCTACGGGCAGGGACAGCACTTCCAGGTGCAGACAGACAAGAACTTTTTGAGTCTCGACACCTTCCCCGAGAGCGGCGTCTCCCGGATCACGACCAAGAGCGCTCGCATCGAGCTATTCGGCGGCATGCTGCCGAAGGTTGAGGACGAGGGCATCGTCTTTCTGCAGAAGGACTCAGACCACGAGCACTCAACGGTCGCTCTGCATCCCGATGGCGGTGTGACCCTGGGGTACCAGGTGGACGCCGGCCCGACGAGTATCGACGGCCTGCCGGATGACATTGAGGACACTGAGCAGATCATCACGCGTGCCGAGGCCGTGAAGGCGCCGGCCGAGGAGCCGGAATCTGCGCCCGCGGTCAGCAGCTCGAAGCCACCTGAGAAACCCATCCGCATGCCCGGCGCGTTCCCAGACGAGCGCCCGATGATCCAACGCGTGGGAGATCCCGCCGGAGATCCCTCGACCGAGGCCACTCCGCAGACGCAGCCTGCTCCCGCCGATGGAGACGATCCGCTTGCCACGGCCCGGCGCATCCGGGTCCAGGAGCAGCAGGAAGCCAGCAGCGAGGCAGAGCGGGAACGCGTGAAGCTCACCGGCCGCCTGGGGCGAACGCCCACCTTTCGAACGACAGCCGGCGGCAAGTTCGTCGGCAAGTTCTCCCTGGCCGTCCATACCGAGGATGGTGAGACCAAGTGGCACGACGTCCTGGCTTTCGGTGATCGAGCGACGGCGCTGCAGAAACGCGTCGACTCCGGTCAGCTCAACAAGGGCAACGAGATCGAAGTGGTGGGCTACCCGCACACCCGTGAGTACACAGGCCGGGACGGCACCCCCAAGACGGCGCAGGAGATCTACCTCGCCGCCGTTAAGCGCCGCTAAGTTTTCCTTTTTCATCTGGTGGTCTGATTTCCTGCGCAGCTGGCTTTTCGCCCTCACTCCCCATTTTCCATATTGACAGCAAGTGTCTAGTATGAGAAAAACAGGAAGCTATGACAGAAGAAGGAGAAGGATTACCGGTTCACGCAGAACAAGCTAAACCAGCGGAGCGCTACGCTCCCGGTAATCACGAGCTGCGTCGGGATTACCAGATCCGCAAAGTCGCGCATGATCGTGGCATTTCCCTTGAGTCTTACAGTGCAGAGCCCGCCGTGCAGAGCCTAGCTACCGTCATCAAAGACACGCAAGACCTTAGGCTCAACTTCGAGAATCCTTCATCTACCTACGTTGAGCAAGACATGGGGGAACACTCACTTCGCGAGCGTTATGGCACTGCAAGAGCGCTCTTACGTACTAGCCAAGCCATTCTCGACGAGGGTTTCCCAAAGCAGATGTGGGAGCATTCTGTATATTCGCTTGGCTATCCCCTTCATGACGCAGTCAGTCCATATGGGCTCACTATCAAAAAGATGGCCGAACCCAGTAGGATTCATAATCCTCCCGACGAGGTCTTCCCTCCACCTGACGGTGCTTGGCATGATCCGCAAACAGCGGATTTCTTGGCGCCTCCAACTGGTGACCATCGCTGGTGGAGTTCTCGTCTTGATCCTGATGATCTCTACGAACACCCAGACTTTATCGGCCTCCCGATCCTTCCAGAGGAGAAACAGGAATGGCTCCAGCGTTGCCAACAGGAGGCAACACGTTTAGGGGTGTCGGCTGAGGACCTCAAGAACCCACAGGTCATTCACTTCCTCGCCCAACTCAGTGAAGCGAGGCGCCTTCTTGCCGAACAGGAGAAATGCCGCGAAATATCTTCAGAACCAAAGGGATTGATTCCTTCAGCACGTGAGCGCGTCCTTGCAGCGAGCCACCTGACACGAGCCGTAGTCATGGTGCTTGAGGATGGCTTGGGAGCCAATACGCTTTCCCGCGAGGATCTCGCAAACGAGGTCACCCTTGCGACCAAGCCCTATGGGTGGCAGGTCGAATTCGTCGAACCAGATAGCCCTCGGACGTCATCGCTGGCTGACAAGGCACGCCAGCGTATGCAGCCTCCTGAGACCCTCGATCAAGGCGAGTCTGAGACCAGGTGACTCTCATCATCTAGGCAGCGTAGCCTGAGGGTGAAGACAGCTTGGCGTCACAGCAAGGAGCGGCTGTATGGGCTCCGATGCGCTACTGGGGTATGCCGGCGAAGATCGCGTTCCGGTCTACCTGCCGTACGCATACCGCACCTCTCACGTCGCCATCCTCGGGAAGTCCGGCTATGGCAAGACCACACTGATTGAGCATCTTGCGCTCGCCGACATGAAGGATGGCACCGCAACAATCGTGATCGATGCTCACGGTGACCTGTCTAAGCGCTTGATCGCCCTCACATCAACTGCTGCGAGAGACAAGATCGTTCTCATAGAACCCAACGCTCAGCGCCCCTTTGGTCTCAACCTCTATGAGTGCTGGGATCCTGCCGACTCAGCAGCTGTAGACGTAGCGGTTGGACATGTCGTTGACATTTTCAACAAGCTCATGGGATACGACGCCGGCTCGCCATACCGGCCGTATATTTACCAGGGACTTGAGAATACAGCGCGCGTGCTGATCGCGAACGGGTACACCATGGCGGAGATACCGCTTTTGTACAAGCAGCCAGTTTTCCGCCAGGCTGCACTTCGAGTGCTAGCTGAACTACCTGACTATTGGGACGAGTACGAGCGTAGTGATCCCCGCAGACAACAAGAGAAGCGCGAGCCAGTACTCAACAAGGTCGCCCGGTTTCTCGATGACGGACTCATAGGACCGATGGTCCGCCAGGCCAAGACAACCATCCCCCTCCGTCAGGTCATGAATGAGGGCGGGACCCTCATCTTCAACCTGTCCGAGATGAGTCGCGACAGCATCTCTTTTCTCGGCATGGTGTTGCTCTCCGTGCTGACCAATGAGCTATTTCGACGTAGTCGCGTCCCACAGAACCAGCGCTCCAGAGTTCACCTCTACCTCGATGAGTACGGCCGGTTTGCCACGCCTACAACCCAGTGGCTCTTGCGCGAGAGTCGCAAGTATGGCCTGGGGATGACCATAGCCCAGCAGGATCTTTCTCAGACGCCAGATCAGGAGGCTTTGAAGGCCGAGACACTCATAGTCTTTCAGGTTGGCGGTAGTGATGCACGATTGATTGTGCATGAGCTCGGCACAACACCAGCTCGCGTCAAGCAGAGACTGCGTCAGCGTACAGAGTCCAAATACTCCGAGTGGGATGAAGAAGTTTGGGATACGCAAGAGAATAAGCGTCGTTACGATGAGCTCACACGCCAAGAACACAACGCCTACAGTGCGTGTCTCGCCAGTGACGATCTTGATCCTCAATGGTGGGAGGCGAGAGACAGGAGAAACGAGTTTTACAACAAGCACTGCACTATCCACCACCATAGGGATTATTTGGGAGAAAGCCCTGAACGTGATCGTTATGGGAATCCCTGGTATGACCTTGTGGAGGAACCTAGTCAGTCTCAGGCAGACCGACGTGAGGAAATTGCAGCGACGCTCGTGGCACTTCCACGCCACGTTGCCCACTGTAAGGTTCCAGACCCGTCAGGCGTCCCGCATGAATTCAGAGTTGCGACGCTATCTCCTGCGGGATCACAAGAGGACACCATGTCCGCCTGGGCGTTGCGACTCAACAAGAAGATTAACGCGGCCGAAGGGTTGAATCTTGCTCAATATGGGGGCTGGGCTCCTGAGATCGGGGCTTACTTCAAGATCAAGGAATTTCAGAAGGATATGGCAGCGTTCATGAAAGACGTGAAGGCCAGCGGGAGCAGCAGCGATGTTGTGGACGAGGCTCACGTCGATGAAGTGCGCAGGCGCAGCCGCGAGCGCTATGGAACCCCACGCGATCAAGTAAGCCGCGCGACTGATGAGAGACAGCGGCTCTCTCTTGTTTCTGACCCTCCGCTACCTCCGCCTGGTCATGTCAAGTCTTCTTTTTCCAGCATCGATCTGGCTCAGGCAAAGGCTCGGAAAGCGAACCAGCGCCAGGAGGCAGCGCGGAAAGAGGCGCCTCACCAGCAACCACCCAAGCCGCCCACGATCGGCCGGAGGTCGCCGAAGAAGAACCAGTAGCCGGTTCTCTTACGGGAGCCATACAAGGGCCCGTAAGATTTCTAACGCCCATTTGGCACAATAGCCCGATGGATCGATTATTCCCCGAGCCCACCATGGCAACAATTGTGATCGGCGAAGCCGACGATGCGATCCTGCGAGCCGTCAACCGCATGGTGTACATGACGGCGGCCCAGGTCGGCCGGCTGCTGTATCCGGACGCTCGCGATGAGAACCGGTACGTCCAGCGCCGTCTCCGCCGGCTTGCCGAGGCCGATTACCTCCTGCGGCTTCGCGAGTTGCCGACACCTCGTATCGGGTCAGCCCCGCACGTCTTTACGCTCGCCGATCAGGGCCGCCGGTATCTCACCTCACGCGGCATCCCGCTGACGAGCCCGTACTACCGCCCTTCCGAGGAGCGGCAGAAGGCCCGGGACAATCCGTTCATGGAGCACTCCCTTGCCGCGGTCGACGTTCTTGTGGCCGCCGAGGCGTTGTGCCGGGACTACCTCGTCACCATGCCTCGCCTGATCACCGAGCGACAGATCAAGCGCAGTCCTGTACGCGTCCGACCGCTCGGACGTCCCGAGGCACCACGCGTGGCTGTCATCCCTGATGCGTGGTTCGAGCTGACAGTGCAGGACGAGTCCTTCTACATCGCCCTGGAGGTAGACCGAAGCACCGAGGGCCAGAAGCATTGGCGCCGCAAGGTCGCTGCGCTGTCTGCCTGGGCAGAGGGTCCATATCGCGGGGCGTTCCAGGCCGACAACCTGACCGTTGCCGTTACCGTCCCCACAGTGGCGCGACGCATCCAGCTGTCTGAGTGGACCCACGAGGAGCTGTCGGACGTAGGCCGATCTGAACTCGCAGATATCTTCGTCTTCACCGACGCTTCCTCCGTCGAGACGGAGCCTTCCCAGCTGTTCTTCGACCATCTCTGGTACCCGGCCGGCAGTGCGTCGCCGGTGGGTTTGCTCGATGTACCCGCTCCTGTGGAGGTCGTCCCCGAGGACGCAGCTGGCCCGGTAGATGACAACACCGCTGCCCATGCTGAGGACGAGGAGTTCGCGTGGGCGTTGATGGACGACGAAGAGGGGGTGGGCCATTAGATCGTATGAGCGCCTCTGCCCGTGAGCCCAAGATCCCCCTTGGCACCTACTGGACGTGGTTCATCCGACGGACGCTCCACCTGCCGCTCAACGCCGCCCGCGTCCACATGCACGTTCTGGGCAAGACAGGCTCCGGTAAGAGCTACTTCCTCGCCTCACTCTTCCTCGCCCTCTATCTCGCCGGCCAACCGGTCACTCTCATCGATCCGCATGGCGACCTGGCCCAGCTGGTGCTCGCCCACCTGGTGGACCGTGGGCAGCTGCGAACCGAAGAGCAGCGAGAACGCCTCATCTACCTGGATCTGCCAGCGGCGACTGCCGAGAAGCGCTACCTCCCCTTCAACTTCCTGGCCCAGCCGTACGACGACCATGCGATGGCCGAGCACGTCGCCGAGGCCGCACGTCGTGCCTGGCCCGAGCTGGCGCAGGGAGCACCGACCTTTGAGAACATCCTCAAGCACTCGGTGGTGGCCCTCCGGGAGGCAGGCCTCCCCCTCACTCGGCTTTCAGATCTTCTAACCGACACGGCCTACCGCCACCATTTGCTTGATACCTACATCCGTGATCCCCAGGTGATCCGCTTCTTCAGGCTTCGCATGGACCAGTGGGGACGGGAAGCCCCGCTGATGAAGGAGTCCACCCTCAACCGCGCGGACCTGCTCACCCTCTCCCCTGTCCTCCGCTATGCCTTGGGCCACAAGCGCAACGTCCTAGACTTCCGCCGGCTCATCGACTCGGGCACCTCCCTCATCGTCAACCTGGCCATCGCCTCCCCAGACGCTCGCCGACTCTTTGGGTGTCTATTCACCGTGGGGATGGAGACCGCGGCACTCAGCCGCGCCAACCTCCGAGCAGCGACAGCGGCCAGGACGCCGCACGTCCTGATGCTGGACGAGTTCTCCCAGTTCATGGCACAGAGCGAGGAGAGCCTGACCCGCATGCTCTCGGAGACTCGCAAGTACAAGCTGTTCTGCGTCATGGCGCACCAGAACTGGAGCCAGGCATCAGACCGCCTCAAAGGAGCCCTGCAGAACGTCGGCATGGAGGTCATTCTCAAAGCTGGCCGACCCGACGCTGAGCATTCCGCCCGCCTCTTCGGGGTCGTTGACCCCGACGCCATCAAACACGTCGTCTCGGACGAGGCCGCCGAGGAGCGGACGCATCCTGCGTACTACCCGCTCCAGGAGCAGTGGGAGCGACACGTCCAGTCCATCCAGCAGCTCCGAGTGGGAGAGGCGTACATCCGCCTCCCCGATGACGAGGTGTACAAGGTGCAGACTCCCCGTCTGCCAGATCTCGACGCGTTCCCCCACGACCTGGCCGAGGTGGAGAGTCATTACCTGCATCGCTACTTCGAGCGACCGCGCACGGAGGGCGCAGCCGCGCGGGCGCCAGGTATCACCGAGCTCCCACACACGGCCATCCGCCGGCGACCAGCGATCTCACGGCAAAACCAACAGAAAGGCCTTATATATACGCCATCATCACGAAAGCGGAGAATCTGACGCAGTGCTGGCTGACCACTCCGTCTCGCCTCGAACCCCGGCCATCTTGCTACCCCATAGGATCTCGGGCGGCTCGTTGTCGATAGGCTCCCCCGGTGACCCACAGCACCGCATTCATCCCAGACGCTCTCCCCTCGATCCCGGACACCGCCGTTGAGCATGGCGAGGTCTACACGAGGGACTGGGTTGTCGAGATGATCCTTGATCTTGTGGGCTACACACCGGACCGCGACCTTGCAGAGCTGGTGATAAGCGATCCGGCCTGCGGCTCGGGAGCCTTCCTTCTTGGCATCGTCCGGCGTCTGAGTGCGGCCTGCCGGAAGCACGAGGTCGAGCTGCCCATCGACGGGGTTCGTGCTCTTGATCTTCTCAGCCGCAACGTTCGGGCAAGCCGTGAGGCGGTCGTCGAGCTACTTGTCAACGACGGTTGGGCTCGTGACCACGTCGAACCCCTAGTCGAGGGTTGGATTCGGCAAGGCGACTATCTCCTGCAGGAGCCCGCGGCAGCGGACTTCGTGGTAGGTAATCCCCCGTACATTCGGCTCGAAGATGTTCCCGACCAACGCATGAAGTTGTACCGACAGAACCACCCCACGATGGTGGGGCGAGCAGACATCTACGTCGGGTTCTACGAGCGAGCGCTCGGGGCCCTGACGCAGAGCGGGGCACTTGGGTTCATTTGTGCTGACCGCTGGATGCGTAACCAGTATGGCCGCGAGCTTCGTCGTCTGGTAGGGCACCAGTTCAGCGTGGAGTTCGTGGCAATCATGCACGACGTTGATGCGTTCGAGGAGTCCGTGGCGGCGTATCCGGCAATCACGGTCATCCGCAAGCGGCCACAGACCCCTGCCGTGGTGGCCCAAACCACCAAGCACTTCGACGCGACACAGGCGCAAAGGCTCGTCACTTGGGCGGCGAGCGATAACCATGCTGAGACCACGGCAGGTTATGAGGTCTCGCGGCTGCCCAGTTGGTTCTCTGGAGGCGAGTCGTGGCCGGCGGGGAGCCCCGCCCGTCTAGAGATGCTCGAAGACCTCAACGAGCGGTTTCCAGCTCTGGAGGACACTGGTGCCCGCGTGGGGATCGGCCTGGCTACCGGAGCGGACGCCGTCTTCCTGACCCAGGACCCAGACCAGGTCGAGCAGAGCCGGGCCCTTCCCATGAGCATGGTGCGGGATGCCCGCACTGGCACACTCAAGTGGGATGGCACGTATCTCGTGAACCCGTGGGAAGAGGACGGCAAACTCGTCGATCTCGATAGGTACCCAAAGCTCAAGGCTTACTTCGAGCGGCATCGCGAGGCCCTGGCGGGGCGGTACATCGCCAAGAAGAATCCCGTTCAGTGGTACAAGACCATCGATAAGGTCGACAGTTCACTCACGGCCAAGCCGAAGCTCCTGCTGCCAGACATGAAGCTCACGATTCATCCGGTGCTGGATGAGGGCGGGCACTACCCCCACCACAACCTCTACTACGTGGTAGCCGACGCCTGGGACCTTCGAGTCCTTGGCGGCTTGCTGCTGTCACGCGTCGCGCAGGCCTTCGTCGAGGCATACGCCGTCAGGATGCGGGGCGGCACCCTGCGCTTTCAGGCACAGTACCTCCGACGCATCCGGGTTCCGCGGCCTGAGGCGATCAGCGAGACTGACGCACAGGCGCTCATCCGGGCCTTCGACCGCCGTGACATCGATGCAGCAACCACGGCGGCACTTCGGGTCTACGGGCTCGACCACCTGCCTGCCTGACACCAGACGCAGATGGCGGAAGGCCCAGCCCTGGCTGCCGACCCTCCGCCATCTGTAAACGGCCCTACAGCCCCGATTCGCGCTTCACGTGATCCGTAAGCGACTCGATGAACCTGGAGAAGGTCAGAGCATCGTCGGGCTGGCTGATGGGGCGCTCTGCATCCTTGGGCGCCAGAACGAAGCACGCTGCGTCATACAGCTCGTCCTCAAGAAGCCGCTTGCAGAGGAGCCGGTACCGCTCTGCATACGAGGGCCGGCCCCCAAAGGCAGGGTCCCCCTTGAAGGCCGGCTTGAAGTCCCTACTTGCCTGCTTGGTGGATCCGTCGATGTCCTCCAGTACGAAGACATACCCCAGCCACGGCCGGGCCGGGCCCATCAGCCCCTGCTCGATGGCACGCCGCGTATCGACGGCACTGCCGATGGCCTCTTCCGTCCGGTTGTTGAAGTTGTTGCCGAAGGAACCGGACTGGGACTTGAACTCGATAGCCGCCACGAGCTGTTCACCGACCTTGACCACCAAGTCCCACTGCTTCGTCGGTCGGTAGTACCCCGGCAGTTCGGCGCGCTTGCCCAAGTAGATCGAATCCTTGGGGTAGTTCAAGACATCCGTAAAGTACTTGACGAAGAGCATCGTCAGCGCATCAAGGTGGGCGCCTCCGGTGACAGATCCCCTCGTGCCAGCGTCCTCCCTGCCCTCGGCAACCTGCTTCGCAGCCTGCTCTGCGCGCTTCTCCCAGAACGCACGAACGGCAAGCTCGAACTGATCGTTCGTCAAGGTCCCTCCCCGTGGCCTTGCGCAGCCCAAGCATCCACACAGCCTGGTGTCTGCGATCACTAAGCCACAGAGTAGGGCACGGGACTGACAACCAGTCAGAAAGCGCAGGCCAGGGGTCGTTGGGCGCATCTGGCGTGAGCCGTCCTTGACCGATGGGACCACCTCTCAAACTTACGCCGCTGAACGTGGCATTGAAGGCTGCTTCTCACCAACGACCAATAGCGGTGATTGACTTGCTATGTCCATATTTGGTATAAACAGGGAGCTATATGAAGTACTTGCACTCTGATCCAGATATTATGGGCGGAGACCTCGTCATTCGGGGAACACGGATTCCCGTTGAGGTCATCCTCTACCGCTTGAGAGACGGCTACTCGCTGGAGGAGATCCACGAGCTGTACCCAACTCCAAGCATCCCAACACTCAAGGGCGCGGTCGGCGAGGCGCTCGATCTCATTACGCCTACACTCCATGGTCAGAAGATTCTTTAAACACAAGCTGCTGCTCGACGAGAACATGCCGCCCCGAGGTGTATTTCCTCGCCTCAACGAACACTTCGACGTCAAGCACGTAGATCACGACCTGAGTCAAGGCGGAATCAAAGATGCTTCGGTTTATGAGCTGGCGCGCACAGCCAGCAGAATCATCGTCACTCAGAACGTGAAGCACTTCAAGCCGCTGGCTGGCGGAAAGTCCGACGCTGGCGTCATCGGAGTTCCCCCGCACTGGCAGCCGAAGCAAGTCGATAGCCAGCTTACGGCGCTCCTTATGAGACACAGACCGGGCTACTTCAGGGGGCGCTACATCTCACTGGGTGAGTAGCCGCGAGGAGTCTATTCATCGAGCATCAGATGCGCTGGAAAGTAGCAGTTTCCCGTCTCGTTCGCGTGGCGCTTCTTTCGGCTGAGAAGGTCATCCAGCCGCACACGATCGTCCAGGACGCAAAAGAGATCCGTTCCATCCATGGTGAGAAACGACGTGCCCTCACGAAAAGCGGCGCGTGCCCCCGATGTGAAGCCCTTCACACTAATAAACAGCCCGAGAGCGTTTTTCCCCTTGCGACGCACCTTGTCATTAAACTCTCGCAGCTGGCCGGCCTCGGCAGGTTTCTTCCACCACTTGGCTTCAAGCACGTAATCATCAGTGTCGAAGGCGAAGGAGCCATCGATCTGCTCGTAGTCAAGCTCGTAACCTAGGCGCGGCTGCATGTCGAACAACCTGAAGAGGCCATTGAGGAAGGTTTCGAACTCGCGACCAGCTCGCTGCCTGTTTGGCTCGGTTTCCAGGCGTAGAAACTCCGCCTTCAGCTCTGACAGCTTCTCAGAGAACCCTCGCCTATGCGCCTCTCGCTCTTCTTGTTGTGCCTGTTCGGCCTCAACCTTCGCCTTTTCAGCCAACAGCCCCTGTAGGCGCTCGGTCCACACCTTAAGGTCTGCCACCGCCTCGGTGGCCTGAGCGAGTAGCTTCTCAGCGTCGGACTGTCGCTTCAGGCTCGGGAACGCGGTCATCTGCGCGATCTCAAGCATGATCGCGAGCGTCAGGTCGCGGTAGCGGTCCTCATCCGCCATGAGCCGATCAACGAACTCATCGGCGAAGACCCGCTTGTAGGCATCGAAGTCAAGCCCGGCGATGAGCTCGGGGTGTCCAGTCGACCGAAGGCGCAGGAACTTGGCCAAGTCCTGCTTGTACCAGTAGACCGTCGCCAGAGCCTCGGTCAGAGCGCCGTACGCCGCTGGATGAATCCGCTGCGCTCGCATGGACGTCACGTTGCCCGCCCCTCATCTACCCCTGTCAGCTCCATCGCTGACCCAACCCCATGATGCTACCCAGCGCGCCCTGTTCGTGGCGCTACGTAGGACCAGAGATCAACGATCATCCACAAAGTACCTTATGTACCAAAACTTTCCTTTCCTCCCTTAATTGACGGTCTCGTGCGGGCTCTCCTCTCGGGTCAAGGGCCGGCGGAGGTACGGAGGCGGCTTGCGAAGCCCTTGACGCGCAGGGAGACCGCGGCAGCATGACGGCAAAGGAAGGAAGGGAATAGCCCATAGAGCTCAAGGCCTCTGCCGTGCCATGTCGCACAATAGAAGTTCCTCGACGGGTCGTCGAGGCTGACAAAGCGCTCAACGACCCTCGGTAGTCCTGTAGTTGAGCTGTTCCCGTTGTTCTAGCCTCAGCGCCGGCGGTGAACGCGTTCTGGATCGTCTTTTGTCATCTACCTTACTGAATCGGCTTATAGCCCTGGTGTATAAGCAAACCCTGTCCTTTTGTACTCAATCAGGAATGGGGTTTGTGATGACACCTGCCGAGATTTTGCGCAAGTCAGCAGACATCATCGAGCGCGATGGACACAATAAGGGTTCGGCCTTTGCCTACCCACGGCTCCGTCGGTCGCAGGGTGTGACCTGGGAGCAGCTCATTGATGATGCAGTAACGTGTGCGCCTGTCTCTATTGAGGGCGCGATGGAGCGTGCCATCTGGGGCAAGGTGCAGCGCTTCGAAACATTCCGTGTTGACTCGGTGGGGCTTGGGGAGCTCGTCGAGACCAGGAACTATTTTTGTGACTGGCTGGCCTGGAATCGCGGAATCACGGATCTAGGTTCGTGGAACGACGATCCAGACACGACCGCCGAGACGGTGGTTCTGCTACTACGTACCGCGGCGGACGAGTGGACGGAGCCACCGTTTTGATTGAGAGTTGAGGAGGGTATATCTGGTGAGCGCCGTGCGGCCCTCATTATGGAACCAGATGATTCTCTTCTTTCCTTTCGGGCACCTATGTATGTGTTCTAGCGACTCGTTAGAACGAGGCCGGCGGCCTTACACATACCACTGGGTGCCCTTTTTCGTATCACGATGCAAGAAAAGGGTGTTCCACTCAGTTAGGTGGCAAGTCTTTGGTGAACGTAACGAAGTGTGTCCAGGTAGCCGGCCGCACGCCCAGGACTCCCCTGCCCCGGTCTTTCGTGTCCCTGATCATAACCCGCTGCGGGTTGCTGTCGGCCACTTCCACACAGCTGTCAGACTTCGTGTAGCTGCTCGTTCGCCAGTTGGGCTCGGTCAAGCTGATCGCCTCCTAGTCGGTTGCCATGCGGTCGAAGTGATGGATCGCGGTGAAGATGAGGTCTCGGACAGCGGTCCCATAGACCGCTGACTGCTGCAACAGGGCGAAGGCCTTCATGTACAGCTCGATCTCTCGGGGCTGTGTCACCGAGAACTCGGCTGAGTACGTCTCAACGAGGACGAGCTTGTCATCAAACATGGAGAACGAGTTTCCGGGCCAGATGCGCAGGGGCGCAGATCTTGGCACGATGCCCAGGCTTAGTCGGGCGAGCCGCATGACGGCCAGCAGTCGGTCGAGCTGTCCCTTCATCACCTCTGGGCCGCCGAAGTTGCTGTACAGCGCCTGTTCAGCAAGCAACACGTTGAAGATGCGATCGCCTTGGTACAGGTACTGCTGCCGTTCCAGCCGCTTGGCCGTGGCGGCCTCAGTGTCATCGGGGATCTGGTAGTAATCGCGAACCTGATTGAAGGTCTCCGCGGCGTACTCCGCAGTCTGCAGCGTCCCCCACACGAGCGTCGGGTGCCAGATACGAAAGACCTTGGTCTTGGCGTAGATCGGCATCGCGGCCTGCTGCCGCTTCTCCGCCCCCGTCGCCAGCTGCCGGCGCCACTCAAGCCACAGCTCGTCGATGTGGCGCACTGTGGCGATCAGGTCGTCGATCTGCTCAGGCCTGTTGGTCTTGGTGCACCAGACCCGGATGTCGTCCTCGGAAGCGTTCTGCTTCCCGTTCTCGATCCGGGAAACCTTGGACTCCTGCCATCCGGTGGCCAGCGCGAATGCCCGGCCGCTTGTGAATCCCGCATCCTTGCGGAACCCGCGGAGCCGGGCACCCAGCGCCTCTCGTGCTTCTTGTGCTTGGTTGCTCACTGATGGGTCAGGGCTTGTACTCGGCGTGAGGGATGGCGAGACTCCAGAGCAGGTCGCGCAGATAGATGCACTCGGCCACGATGTCGGGGTCTTCCACGATCTCTGACCCCAGCACTCGTCCCTCGGGATCGAAGTGCCCCACAGCGAGGAGCCGGTCGTCGTAGAGCCACCAGTCGTTCCCGTTCAGGGGGAAGGTGATGCCCTCGGGCAGCAGGGGCCGCGGAAGCCACCGGATGTCCTCGCCCATCTCAATGTTGAGGTGTGTGAGCGAGTGTTCCCACGTGACGTATTGGCTGTGCGGCTGGGTGACGACACGAACGCGACGTACTGTCTTGTCTTCTCTCGTGACGCGCTTCATCAGCGTCGTCCAGTCGTTGAGCCAGGCGTAGTCGTCAGGCTCGCCCCGCTTCCATCGGACGTACGGGGTGTCCTCGATGGGGGAGCCGTAGTCGTCTCGCAACTCTAGGTGGAAGGCATCCCGTTCGAACTGGTTGAACAGCTCGTCACGCTGCGCCGGAGTGATCAGATCCACTGCTGTCTTCCTCCAGGAGGGCCGTGATCGAGGACTTGGGGACCTCGATGCAGGTCTCATATTCGGGCATGCGCATCTGGCCCAGGGCTTCTAGGTCGTGCATCTGCGGGCCTTGCAGGACGCATGTTCCCTGCTCGGTGACGAGCTTGATCGGATCGGCGAACGTGCGGATGTGACCGGACGGGTGGCCATCCTTCGTCAGGTGTTCGAACAGCTCGGGCGGTACCTCGATGACGGTCTGTTCTTCCGGCACATCGAGCTGCATGAGGAGTTCGTTCGCATACACCTTCCAGCCTTGAATGACGTAGGTGCCCTGGTCGCTGGCGTACAGGGTGGGACTGTCTCCCGGGGTGGAGTTCTTCCCAAGGAACCGTAGCTTCATGGTTGCTCTCCCGTCCGCTGCCTTGCGCCGGATTGCGCGACGACACGATCGTCGCGAGGCTGTTCGGGCCCGTCAATCGGCTTGCTGCAAACTCGCGCAATCTGCTTGGGACTTGGCAGTCGGCCGCCCTACGTTCGTCATCGAACCCAACCCGCCCAGGCGGCACCGAGGGGAGATACGTGGTGGGCAGCGTGACTGACGAACGGGCGATGTCGGAGGCCGAAGCCTCGTGCTTGCCCATCGACGTGAAGACGATCTCCGCAACCGTTGACCTCGCTCTTGGGATGAGCCTGGGCACCTCCAAGCGCGCGGACATCGACACGAGAGTGGGCCAGCTGACCGGGTTCTTGAACCTGCTCAGGGGTCAGTACCTCGGTGAGGACGAGGACCAGGACGTGTTGCAGCTCCTTGGCATGGTGGACCGGCACGTGGCCTTGAGCAGCCGGCCGACGAGCCGTTCGCAGGCCCATGAGGCGTTCAACTACATGCACGATGCCGCGGTGTTCGCCAGGGCCCTGCTCTGCGCCTACACGAACAGACACGGGATCGCCGCGCCGTGAGAGCTGCACTTCCCGTCGAGGACTACGCGATCGTGAAGCCGACATGACCAGTCGACCACGAAGGCCTTTGAGTTGGGGCTGGTGCGCCCTCGGCCGCCACTACGACATGGTCGTCTTCATAGGCCCGGTTGAAGCAGATGGCATGGCAGCCCCCGTCCATGCCTGCGTCAGCTGCTGCACCTATATGCGCAGCTTCGTACGCGACTACAACCGACAACGGGATGCACATCCCGTACAAGCTCCCGTCTCGTCTCTGCCTCCCCCGACGGAGACGAACGGGGTTAGTTCCCACCCGGCTGTACTTCCTAGGCAGTCGGCCAGCCGGGTGGGTTCCGCACCCTCACGACACGACGAAGAGAGGGCACACCATGACCGTACTGCTTGAGGCTCCCCAGACCACGAAGGTCCGGGATCCCAAGATGATCCTCGACGAGATCGGAGAGGCCAATCCTCACCTGATCCCCGACCCTGGCATCGGCCTGTGGGAGCGCGAGGTGCAGCTCCTCATGCGTGACACCGTGCGCGTGCGAAGCCTGGCGGAGCGCATTCTGGGCCAGGGCGTCGCCTATCTGATCACCGCCATGGAGAAGCCGGGCAACGACATGGGGCCGGGCTTCGAGGTCGATCAGGGCGTCCACCAGATCATCCTCGACACCCCGGTGTACTTCGCCATCTGTGAGCGGTACAACGGCGGTCGGTACAAGCACCACGCACCGCTGATCCAGCGCCGGCGCGACGGCATCGTGATGCGAACGGCCGAGATCATCCGACAGAACGGCTTCGCCATCGACCGTGAACTGTGGGAGGTCGACGCCTCCGACTGCGGTCCGTGCGACGACAAGGTCCCCGACTCCCACTGACCGCACCGACCCCTGGCACCATCGCCCCTGCCCTCAGAGAAGCTCCCCGAGGGCGGGGGCTCCCCCGTTACCCAGGACAAGGAACGCCCTGTGTCTGCTCACCATGACTACGCCATCGAGACCGAGGTCTGGGACACCTACGCGGAATCGGCCTTTGAGCCCGCCGCCGAGCCGGTGTTCAACTGGACCCAGTACAAGGGCCACGGCCCTGGACCCGAGGTCCTCGGCGAGCCGAAGAAAACGCTGGAGCTCGGCTGCGGCACCGGCCGGGCCGTTGCTTTCCTGGCACAGCGGGGCGTGGTAGCCCATGGGCTTGACCTCTCCCCCGTCATGGTCAAGAAGATCACCGATAGGTGGTCCGACACAGGGGCGGTCTTCAACCAGGGCGAGGTGCTGACGTTCCTCACAACCAGCAACGAGACGTACGACGCCATCTACTCGATCTTCGGCTGTGCCTGGTTCGCCGATCCGACGCAGCTCTTCCCCCGAGTCCTGTCCCGACTGAACCCGGGAGGCGTCTTCGCCTTCTCCCAGCCGCCGGCCATCCCGGGCGCCTACGGCCCGCAGGGGATGTACAAGGGCGGGTTCGCTGGACGGCCTGTCTACACGTACCGGTACAGCTACACCCCGCGGAAGTGGAGGAACCTGCTGTTGCAGTCCGGCTTTCAGCGAGCGGGCGTGAAGGTGATCGATGCTCCCACTCAAGGACACATCGGCACCCTGTTCGGGACTGCCGTCCGACCGTGTTGATCCCACACTGAGGCTGGCAAAGAGGCTGGTGCTCCCCATAGAGGGGACCCGGCCTCTTTTCTATGTCTATTATTCCTTATTGACAGAATGTTCGTTTTTTCGCTATTCTGTCAATAGGTTTAAGAAATGCCACCGAAGCGAACCTGTCCAGGACTTTGGTGGGTTTAACTTGTCTATGGTCATCGCAATTGCCTCTCAGAAAGGAGGGGTCGGAAAAACATCATCAGCCATCTCGCTCGCCGCAGGCCTTGCATACAAGGGCAAGCGCGTGCTCCTCATCGACATTGACTCACAAGCCAATAGCAGCAAGGTACTGCTGCCCGATTACCCCAGGATCGAGAAGAACCAAACAGTCATCGCGACAATCCTTAACCGCAGTCCCCTGCCGGTTCATCAAACCAACGTCTTGAATCTAGCGATCGTACCCTCGCACATCCTCCTGTCTACTACCGATGTCGAACTGACTACAGCGATCGATCATCGCGAGGAACGTCTCAAACGCGAGCTCGATGCCCTCAAGGGCAGCTACGATTACGTTTTTATCGATTGCCCGCCGACTCTCTCTTGGTTGACAATCAACGCGTTTACCGCGGCCGATAAGGTCCTCGTTGTTGTAGCCCCTGGCTATTTTGAACTCGACTCGATCGTTCAGATCAGCAAGACCATCAAGGAAGTACGTGAGCTTTTCAACCCGTTTTTGGAGCTCGCGGGCTTTCTTTTCACGATGAGCGACCCGACCGTCAACAGCAAGACGTCCCTGCAGATATTGCGCCAGACCTATACCAGCTCGGTGCTCAATACGGTCATTCCACGCAACACCGACCTGCGAGATGCCCATTTCCAGAAGCGTGACATCTTTTCGTTCAGCCCTAAGTCGCCGGCGGCGTTTGCCTACAACAAGTTGATTGCCGAGTTGTTCAATCTATGACCAAGAAGCTTGACACCAGTACGATCACTAACGAACTCGAAGGCTCTGTCTTCTTTTCCCAGAAGCCCGCGTCCTCCGATAAGAATTCAGTCCCTGTTGTAACCTCCGATGCGCACGAACGCCCGAACGGTCGTTCGCCCGAACGGTCATTTACACGCCGGATTGTTACCCGCAACTCCTTCGAGGTCTACGAAGATCAGATGGATGATCTTCGCCGATTGGCTTATGCAGAAAAGATGGCTGGCAAGATTGGCAGTATGTCCGCCATGGTTCGAGACGCCATTGACCACTACCTCAAGGACCACCCGGTGAATAAGTAGCAGTCTTCCTTACACCCGAACGCCCGAACGGTCGTTCGCCCGAACGATGCGTCGACGCATCGATGTATCGATCGTTGGCACGTGGCATCGTAGCGGCGGGACTATTCAGACGTCTTTCTATTTGCCAGACTCATAACTGGAGCAGACACAGCAGCCGCCGTCTCCCCCGCTCAACCGGGGTTTGCGATTAAAGATGGACTAGCTGGCCGTGAGCGAGTGACCGAGTGACTGAAGCAACGTGGTCGATCCATTAAATACTGGATCGAACTAGGACGCTGGGGATCAACCCCAGGTGATCTGAGTTACCTCATCGACGAGTTGCTGACGCATGTCCTTTTTGAAAAGCGACGCGTCAGCGTCGATAGGGATGCGAAGAGAAACGAGAGAACGAAGCGAACGGGGAATAGGGAGCCTTCGAGGGGGATCTAAGGGGGTTTCTTTGTCGTACCAAAAACGGCGCGAGGCTAGTTTGTGAATACAACTTGTACTCGCTGGTGTCCTGAGCACCGGGGTGCGATGCGACGGTTCGGGGCCAGATTTCGAGTACCGATGGTGCTCGATAGTGTGGGCGAATCATGAACGAGTACGTTTTGTACCCGGCCGGGTGTCGTACCGGTTCAGGCCGGTACAACAGCCGGTACGTCTTGATCCGGTACATGCGGTACGCCCGCCGGGCGAGGAAGCTGGAAGGAAAGGCCCAGCTTGGAGCCGGGATCGAAGGGTTCCGAGACGGGGGGAGTCAGCCACGCGGCGAGGATGGAATCGGGGCCTTCCTGCGGTCGGTCGCGTGGCTGACTCCCCCCGTCCTCTCCACCTGCACACATGGATACCCATGAGCCCTTCGGGTGTGCAGGCTCCGAGGCCACCCCCAAAGGGGGACACAGTGGCTGGCGCGGCGGCATTCCTTCCAGACCTTCCTTCCGCCGGCCAGCAGGAGACCGCTCACGCGGATTGACTGATCCGGTATCGCCGGATACAGAACGAGCACCGATGGTGCTGGGAGGATTTCCGGTTCTTCTGCTTCCTCGCTGATTCCGCAGGGTGGCACATGGCTTCCACAGCCGCGTCAAGACTTCCCGCTTTGCGGGCCCCACTGCGGTGGCTTCGGTCGTTGACGCGCCAGTGCCCCATGTGTGCGGTGTGCGGGTCGCGAGGAAGCTCTCGCGGCAGAAAGGAGGTGTGATCGACCATGCAGTACACGATCATTCGGGTCTACCGCGTACCAGGCGTGAGTGCGCAAGAAGCGCAGGAGCGTTTCATAGAGGCCGTGGAGGCGGGTGTTGAACGAGACTTCCACGTCCGTGACTACACGAAGGAGTCAGCGCATCAGACTGGGCCGGCTCAAGGTGATGCGACTCGCTCATGGTGGGCGTTGATTCGCCAGCAGCTTCTCGGCCGGTAGGCGAGGGGAGCGTGAGGAGGGGTTTGACTTTCCTCGCTCGGCTTCTTCTGCGGCGAGGGGGTGAGCGCATATCCTTGTAGGGAGCGGAGCATCGTCTTCCACTCGCTTCCGCTCCCGGAGGTTCTCTCGCCGAGGAGGATGAGCGCTTGGACGCTGATCACCATCCGACGCTTTCTGAAATTCGTTCCTGGGCCGCAACCGTTGCTGTTGCCGATGCAGCCGCCGCTGTGGGTATCTCTAAGTCCCACCTTTACGAGTTGATCAAGCGGGGCAATGCCCCTTTTCGGGTCGTCGCTTTTGGGAAGCGGTACCGGGTCATCACCGCTTCACTCATTGCGTATCTAGAACAGGCGTAGGCCAGTCCTGGCGGTAGATACCAACCCTCATATAGCTCACAGCAGGGTGTTTGTTCGGACAGCCCGTCCATATATGCCACGTCAGCGGTTTTCGGTGAATCGAAGGGAGGCAAAGCAGATCTCAGTCTGAGGGGGGATTTGCTAAAGATCAAGGTGCTGCTCCATGAGTAGTGCGATTACCAAGGTGATACTCAAGTCAGGTGCTATTCGGTACCGCTTCATCGTTGATGGTCCCCGGAAGCCTGACGGCAGTCGCCGGCAGATCCGCCGGACGTTCGACACGAAGAAAGAGGCGCTGAACGAACTCGCCCGCATCCGTCATCAGACGGCGACTGGTTCATTCGTTGTGCCGAGCAAGCTCACGGTTGATGAGCTGTTGGATATTTGGCTCGCCACTGCGACACGAGGCGTCGAGCAGGCAACGGCCTCCAACTATGACAATGTCATCCGTCCGGTCCGGCTGTTCCTTGGAGACAAGGGAGTGCAGCAGCTCACCGAGGAGGATGTTGAAGCGTTTGTCGATTGGATGCTGACCCGGGGACGCCAACGCGGGGGAAAGCCGGGTACGGGGCTTTCTGTCCGCTCGGTCCGACTGACACTGGGCCGGTTGCGCTCCGCGCTCACGCTTGCTGTTCGCCGCGGGTGGGTGACCCGCAATGTCGCCGAGTACGTGCGGATTCCTCGCGATGCTGTGCGCAGAGAGACAAAGGCAAAGGTTGATCGTCGCCCGTGGAACGAGTCCGAGGTCAAGGCCTTCATCGAGGCCACCAAGCACGACCGCCTCTTCGGCGTCATGCTCCTCACGCTTATCGCCGAGCGTCCTGCCGAGGTCTGTGGTGCCCGGTGGACTGAGGACGTTGATCTGACCGGCACGGGCACCATCGCGGTTGGCAATACCCGCACCATCGTCTATGACCGACAAAGGCCGCGAGGAACGCGTAACACCGTTGTTGAGAAGGACCCGAAGACACACAACGGTCGGCGGGTCCTCCCGCTGCCGAGTCCGGTGCGCGGAGCGCTGGTGGAGTTTCGAGCGCTCCAGGAAAAGGAGCGTCTCGCAGCAGGTGATGCCTACGAGCACAGCGGCTATGTCGTGGTTGATGAACTGGGCCGCCCGTTCAAGACGGACAAGCTCCGCCGCGTTGCCCACCGGCTGATGGAGGAGGCCAGCGTCCGTCGCGTCCGCCTGTACGACGCTCGCCACGCGTGCCTGTCGTGGATGGCGAACAACGGCGTGCCCGACACGGTGGTCTCGGCCTGGGCCGGGCACAGCGACCTGTCCTTCACCAAGCGTGTGTACGTCCATCCCGACCCGCAGAGCCTCAAGGTCGGCTCCGACAAGCTGAGCGAGTTGCTGGGGTGACATTGACCAACTCGCTCATGCGCTTGCCGCCTTTTATGCTCTAGAGCACCCCGATCACCCCGATACAGACCAGCATGGAAGCGGCAAAAGCCCCACCTCCGTACAACAAGGATTCAAGGGCCGTCTTGCCCGTGGCGCTGAAAATCACCGCGGCCACGACGGCGATCGCCAGAGATGCAAGTGCCGCCGCGAGAAGCCACAGCCCTTTGTTGTGTTCCGACACAGCTACTACTCCAACCTTTTTGTGATCAAGGCTGGAGCGGTCAGGAACACAGGAACCTGGCCGCCCAGCCGGGAATATGACTGGCGGTCATGCTTTCTGTCTCCTTCTCCATCTCCATCATCAGCGGCTTAGACGGCCCGTCCACGTAGACGTGGACCAGAAGAGCTGCTACCGCGCGTTTCGCGTGGCCCGCTAGAGCAAGCACTCTAGGGGGCCCGCACGCCGAGTGCAAATCTAGCTACCCAGAGCGACATTTGGTGGGTTTGTGACTAGATGTGACACAGGTCTCCTGGAAATGATCAAGGGCCCTGCCTCACTAGTGTGAAGCAGGGCCCTCACCTGCGACGATGGAGCAAGCTCCCGTCGGGACGACAGGATTTGAACCTGCGACCCCTTGACCCCCAGTCAAGTGCGCTACCAAGCTGCGCCACGTCCCGTTGCGGTCTCACGCGGGGTGTTCCGCGTGATCGCGCAGGTCAACACTACCGCACCTGGGCGGGTGCCCGTGTCGGGGCCGGTGCGGGGGCCGTGGTGGCGGGGTGGGGGGTGCGGCGGACGGGGACCAGGAGGGCGGCGCCGGCCGCGGCGAGGCAGAGGAGGGCGAGCAGGGCCCAGCCGTGCGTGTAGCCGGAGCCGTACGGCAGGCCCGAGGGCTGGAGCCGGCCGGTGACGAGGACGCTGGTGAGCGCGGCGCCGATCGAGCCGCCGATGGTGCGGATGTTGGCGTTCATGCCGGTCGCCGCGCCCGTCTGCTCCACCGGGACGCTGCCCACGATGAGGTTGGCCATCGAGGCGAAGGCGAGTCCGATACCGAGGCCGAAGAGACCGGCCACGACCGCTATCTGCCACTGCGCGTCATGCCACAGCGTGAGGAAGCCGCAGGCCAGCGCGCCGAGGGCTGCACCCGTGGTGAGCAGCGCCTTGGCGCCGACGCGCGGCTCCAAGCGGCCCGACAGCACGCCGGAGAGGAACATCGCGACCAGCATCGGCAGCATGAGCAGGCCGGAGGCGGTGACGCTGGCGCCGAAGCCGTAGCCGGCCGCGGACGGCGTCTGGACGAAACCGGGCAGGAAGGACCAGATCGAGTACATGCCGGCGCCGAACAGCAGGGCCGCCGCGTTGGTCGTCCACACCGCGGGCAGCCGCAGCACGCGCAGGTCGATGAGCGGGGTGCGCGAGCGGGCCTCGGCCGTCAGCCACACCGCGAACAGGACGACGGCTGCGGCGAACAGGCCGAGCACCCTCGCCGAGCCCCAGCCCCACTGCCCGGCCTGGCTCAGCGGCAGCAGCAGGGCCACCAGCCAGCCGGACAGCAGCAGCGCGCCGCCCCAACCGACCTTGCCGTCGGCCCTCCTGGGCGACTCGGGGACGTAGCGCAGGGCGATCAGCACCGTCGCGGCGACGATGGCCACCGGGATCCAGAACAGCCAGCGGTAGTCGAGCGCGGACACGATCGGCCCGGCGGCCACCATGCCGACCCCGCCGCCGGCGGCGATCACGGCGGAGAGGTTGCTGATGCTCCCGCTGACCTCGCCCGGGGCGAACTCGTCCCGGATGATGCCGAAGGAGAGCGGGAACAGGGCGCCACCGACGCCCTGGACGACCCGGGCGACGATGAGCACGCCGATGTCCGGGGCGAGCGCGGCGATGAGGCAGCCCGCGAGGACGGCCAGCAGGACGGCGACGAGGGTGCGCTTCTTGCCGACGAGGTCGCCGACCCGGCCGAGGATCGGGGTGAAGACCGAGGCGGACAGCAGATAGGCCGTCATCACCCAGGTCGCGGTGGACTGGGAGGTGTGCAGGGCGTGCTGGACGGTCGGCAGGGCCGGTGCGATCAGCGACTGCAGCATGGAGAACACGCCGGCACCGGTCGCGAGGACCGTGAAGGTGACGCGGGTTGACGCGCGGGGCATGGAGAAGCCTCTCCGGAGTCAGGACGGATCGTGGATGCGGAGCATCGGAAAGCCGGGGGGCACGGTCGTACGGGCCGTGCCGCGACGGTGGGGAGCCGGCTGGGCGGGCCGCGTCCGGCCACGGCGGAGCCGACCCCGCACTGTTAAAGTGGAGGTACCCCTCCACTGTAGCGGAGGTGCACCTCCGGTTCCAGTCGATTCCCCTCCAGGGAGGCAGCAGTGACGGCCACGCCGTTCCCCGTCAGCGAGATCGTGGCGGCTCGCCGGCCGCACCGTAAGGACGCCGCCCGCAACTACGACGCCCTGCTCACCGCGGCCCGCGAGGCGTTCGCGGAGCACGGCTCGGACGCCTCCCTGGAGGACATCGCCCGCCGTGCCGGCGTCGGCATCGGCACCCTGTACCGCAACTTCCCGACCCGCCGCGACCTGTTCGAGAGCGTCTACGCCGACGAGGTCAACGCCCTGTGCCAGGCCGCCGTCGAGCTGACCGGGCGGGAGCCGTGGGAGGCGCTGACGGCCTGGCTGAACCGGTTCGCCGGGTACATGGTCACCAAGCGCGCCGTACGCGAGGCCCTCGACGGCGAGTCGGACATCTTCCAGTCCTGCCGCGACTCCATGTACGAGGCCGGCGGCCCGCTGCTGGAGCGTGCCCAGCAGGCCGGCGCCGCCCGGGCCGACATGGACTTCGGCGACCTGCTGCGGATGGTCGCCGGGATCACGGCGACGGCGTTCGAGAGCGACGCCCAGCGCGACCGGGTCCTGTCGATCGCCCTGGACGGGGTCCGCACCGCCCGCTGAGCACGCCCGGCTACTTGATCAACGCGTTCGCCACCACCACGACCAACCCGAGCAGCGCGTCCCCGAGCCCCACGAGGACGGCGACCGGCCAGCGCCGCGCCGACCACCGGGCGGTGACGAGGCCGAGCACGAAGAGGATCACGATGTTGAGGACGAACGCGGCGTACTCGACGCCCTTCGCGGGCCACCATCCCCAGCGCGCGCCCGCGAGAAGGAAGACCGTGGGCAGTACGGCCGTGACGAGCGGCCACTCGTTGCGCATCGCGAGCAGGGCGTCCCCGCGGCGGTGCGGGGTGCGCTCGGCGATGTAGTGGGCGTAGCCGTGGGCGAGGGCGGAGGCGCCCGCGGTCACCAGCACCCAGGCGGCGTCGTAGCCGCGGACCTCGGCGGAGGTGTGCCCGTACTGCGTGAGCGCCGCGACCAACGAGCTGGCGAGGACGGCGCCGTACACCCCGCCGAAGAGGACGGCCTCGCGGGCGTCGTGCTGCCGGGGCGGCGCCGTACCGGCCGCCGTGGAGTCAGCCATCTCCCCACGATCACCCGCGCCCCGCACCCCCGCCACTCCGCCCGCACCCCCCGTGCACCCGCGCCCCTCGGGGCTGTCCGTCTCGCCGCGCCCGACGGAGTGTCCTCCCACCGGGCCCGACGCCCCACACACTGTCCACGGCGGGACGGCTCGCACGCCCACTAGGGTCGGCCGCATGACGCACAGCTTCGCGCTCCACATCCCCGACGCCGACCTCGAACCCGAGCCCCTGGAACCGGAGCAGATCGTCTCCGGGAACCCGGAGGTGACCGGGAAGGTGGTCTGGGAGTCGGCGGACGGCCGGCAGATCCGCGGGATCTGGCAGATCACCCCGGGCGTGGTCACCGACACGGAGGCGGACGAGCTGTTCGTGGTGATCAGCGGGTCGGCGACGATCGAGGTGGCGGACGGGCCGACGCTGACGGTGGGACCCGGCGACATGGCCGTGCTGCGCGCGGGCGACCGTACGACGTGGACCGTGCACGAGACCCTGCGCAAGGCCTACGCGATCAACCTGTGAGGCCGTCCCCGGGCGGTCCCGTCGTCCCCCGGATCTCCAGCGTCGGCACGGCCAGTCGCACCCGCCCCTCGCCCGCCGGCGTGTCGAAGCGGTCCAGCAGGCAGCGGGCGGCGCGCCGGCCCATCTCGTGCGGCGAGGTGTCGACGGTGGTCAGCCAGACGTGCCGGAGCCGGGAGATGCCGGTGTTGTCGTACCCGGTCACCGACAGGTCCCGGGGCACCCGCAGCCCCAGCTCCGCGGCGGCCGACAGCGCGCCCACCGCGGCCATGTCGTTGACGGCGAGCAGCGCGGTGGGCCGCTCGGGGCGGCTGAGCAGGCGTACGGTTCCGCGGTAGCCGCCCTCCTCGGTCAGATCCCCGGGCTCGACCAGCGGTTGCGCGCCGTGCGCCCGCATCGCCGCCTCGTAGCCCCGCCGGCGCAGTGCGCCGACGGCGCCGTGCCCGGCGAGGTGCGCGATGCGGCGGTGGCCGAGCCCGAGGAGGTGCTCGGTGGCGAGCCGGGCGCCCCGTTCGTCGTCGCCGGCGACGACGTCCACCTCCGGCGGCTGCTCCTCGCGTGCGCCCGCCACCACCACCGGCATCCGCCGGGCGAGCACGCCGAGCGCACCCGCGTCCGGGACCGTGCCGACGACCACCAGGCCGTCGACGCCGAGGTCCAGGAAGGGTTCGGCGAGGTCGTGGCCCATCCGGCGGTTCAGCCGGGCGTCGGCGAGGAGCATGTGCAGACCGGCCGCGTGCAGCGGGGCGTTGAGCCCGTCGAGCAGTTCCACGAACCAGGGGTTGCGCAGGTCGTCCAGGAGGACGCCGACCGTGCGGGTGCGCTGCTCGCTGAGGCTGCGGGCCGCCGCGTTCGGCCGGTAGCCCAGCTCGCGCACGGCCCGCAGGACCGCCTCCCGCTTCTCGGGCCGCACCGGGCCGGACCCGCGCAGCACCAGGGACACGAGCGACTTCGACACGCCGGCGCGTTCGGCCACGTCACGGATGGTCGGCGCTCTCACGGCAGCGGCCTCATGGCAGGACCTCACCGCAGGACCTCACAGCAGGACCTCATGGCATGGACCGTTCCATGCGGCGTGCCGCGCTGTCAAAGGGTTGACACCCAGGCCATGTCCGAACAAAGGTGGCCCGCGAGGGAGATGGACCGGTCCAAGCAGGCCAGAGAGAGGGCTGTCATGGTGGATGCGCTCGGTGTCGCCGTCATCGGTTTCGGCTGGATGGGCCGGGTCCACACCCAGGCCTACGCCCGCCTCCCGCACCACTATCCGCAGCTCGCGCTGCGGCCCCGGCTGGTCACGGTCGCCGAGGAGGTGCCGGGGCGGGCCGAGGAGGCCGCCGAGCGGTTCGGGTTCGCCTCGGCGACCCGTGACTGGCACGAGGTGGCCGCCGACCCGCGCGTCCACGCCGTGAGCGTCACCGCGCCGAACTTCCTGCACCGGGAGATCGGCGTGGCGATGGCCGAGGCCGGCAAGCACCTGTGGATCGAGAAGCCGGTGGGCCTGACCGCCGGGGACGCCCGCGCGGTCGCCGACGCGGTCGCCAAGGCCGGCGTCCAGGGCACGGTCGGCTTCAACTACCGCAACGCGCCCGCCGTGGAGGCCGCCCGCGAGCTGATCTCCTCCGGTGGGATCGGCACCGTCACGCACGTGCGCATCCGCCTCTTCAGCGACTACGCCGCCCACCCGGAGGGCGCCCTGACCTGGCGTTACGAGCGCGAGCGCGGCGGCAGCGGGGTGCTCGGCGACCTCGCCTCGCACGGCACCGACCTGGCCCGCTTCCTGCTCGGCGAGATCGCCTCGCTCACCGCCGACACGGCGGTCTTCGTCCCGGAACGCGCCCGTCCGAGCGGGGCCACGGCCGGTCACGCCCTGGCCTGTGGCGGCGAGCCGGGACCGGTCGAGAACGAGGACTACGTCAGCTGCCTGCTCCGCTTCGCCTCCGGCGCCCGCGGCGTCCTGGAGGCCTGCCGGGTCTCGGTCGGCGAACAGAACAACTACGGCTTCGAGGTGCACGGCACCCGGGGCGCGGTGTTCTGGGACTTCCGCCGGATGAACGAACTGAAGGTGAGCCGGGGTACGACGTACCAGGACCAGCCGGTGAGCACGGTGTACGTCGGCCCCGGCGCCGGCGAGTTCGCCGCGTTCCAGCCGGGCGCCGCCAACGCGATGGGCTACGACGACCTGAAGGTGATCGAGGCCTACCGTTTCGTCCGCTCCATCGCCGAGGGCACGCCGTACGGCACCACGCTCGCGGACGCCGTCCACAGTGCGACCGTGCTCGACGCGATGGCGCGGTCGGCGGAGACCGGCAGGTGGGTCAGCCTGGAGGCATGTTGTACGGGGTGACCACCTGGATCGCGGACGGCAGCAGCGGCCCGGCGGGCGGCAGCGCCCCGTGGAAGCGCATCACCCCGTGGCAGGCCTCGCGCAGATCGTGCCGCAGGTCGTGGTGGAGCACGGCGGACAGGCGGTGTTCGCGCAGCAGGCGGGTGTTGTCGTGGTCCAGGTCGTGCGCGACGAACACGGCGCAGTCGCGGCCGAGGTCGGCGAAGGCACGCAGGGTGGCGTTGTTGCCGCCGCCGATGGAGTACACCGCGCGGATCTCCGGGTCGCGTTCCAGGGCGGTGCGGACCAGGTCGTACTGCGTGGCGTCCAGGCCCTGGCCCTCGGCGATCTCCACCAGCGTGCGCTGCGGGTGCCGTGCGCGCATCACGCTGCGGAAGCCCATCTCGCGCTCCTCCTCGTTGCGGAAGAAGCCGCTGCTGAGGCTGGTGAGGACGTTGCCGGGCCGGTCGCCGAGCCACTGGCCCATCAGGTAGGCGGCGGTCGCGCCGGCCGCCCGGTTGTCGATGCCGACGTAGCCGACGCGTCCGCTCGCGGGCAGGTCGGTGACGAGGGTGACGACCGGGACGCCGGCGGCGGCGAGCCGGCCCACGGCCGCGGTGACCTCCGGGACGTCCGGCGCCTTGAGGATCACGCCCTGCGAGCCGCGCCGGGCGATCCGGTCCAGCGTGGCGACCAGTTCCCGCACCGGGCCGGTCTCGCGGAAGTGGAAGCGGCAGCGGACGACGGCCGGGTGCAGGGCGGGCAGTTCGGCCTCCAGGGCGGCGCGTACGGCGGTGGTGAACCGCTCGGGCGCCTGCGCCACGACGTCGACCATGAAGGTACGGCCGACCAGCCGGACCTGGGTGCGCTGGCGGTCGAGGTCGGCGATGGCCCGGTGCACCTCCCGCGCGGTGCTCTCGCGCACCCCTCCCCTGCCGTTCAGCACCCGGTCCACGGTGGCCTCGCTGAGACCGGCCTGACGTGCGATCTCCCGGATCGGGAACGGGTGGCCCATGGAGCGGCTCCTCGCTGCGTGAGGGGTTTTTGATGGCTGGCTGCTGGTTGTTCGAGGGGTTTGTTCTGACAAGAATGACAGGGCCGCGCCGCTTCCCCGGCCGAAACCTCCGGTGGGAACCGCGGACGGCGACGGAACGCCGGGAGAGCTGAGGCGGATCATGGGACTTCTCGACGACAAGATCGTCCTCGCACATCGCGGTCAACCTCAAGGGGCCGTTCTTCGCGATGCAGGCGGCGGTCGCCGACATGACGGCCCGCAAGGCGCCCGGCACGATCGCCGCCGAGGCGGGCCTGGCGGGCCTCACACGGAATCGGCTGGACCGCGACGGAGGGCGAGGACGCCACCCGGCGCGCCTTCCACGGCGCCGGCGACGACTGACGGGAACAGGCCGCGGCCCGGCTGCCGATGGGCAGGCTCGGCCAGCCGGACGAAATCGCCGACTTCGTGGTCTTCCTGCTGTCCGAGCGGTCCGGGGTGGTCACGGGGTCGGTGATCGACTGGGACCAGAACGTGCTCGGCGGCCTCGACCAGAACTCCGCACCCACCCTAGGAGCAGCACCGCAATGCGTATCGGAATCCTCGGCCTCGGCCGTATCGGCGCCTTCCACGCCGAGACCCTCTCCGGCCTCGACGCCGTCGAGTCGCTCGTCGTCGCCGACCCGTTCGCGGACGCGGCCAAGGCCGCCGCCGAGCGGTTCGGGGCCGAGGTCGCGGACTCGCCGGAGGCCCTGCTCGCGGCCGGTGTGGACGGCCTCGTCGTCGCGGCGGCCACCGACGCCCACCCCGCCCTGATCCTGGCCGGCGTCGAGGCCGGCGTTCCGGTCTTCTGCGAGAAGCCCGTCGCCCGGACGATGAGCGAGGGCGTCGAGGTCCTCAAGGCCGTCCAGGGCAGTGACGTGCCCATCCAGATCGGCTACAACCGGCGCTTCGACGCGGGCTTCGCCGCCGCGCGGGCCGCCGTACAGGCCGGGGAGCTGGGCACGCTGCACACCGTCCGGTGCACGACCCTGGACCCGGCGCCGCCGTCGGCCGCGTACATCGCCGCGTCCGGCGGTATCTTCCGCGACTGCTCGGTGCACGACTTCGACATCATCCGCTGGGTGACGGGCCGTGAGGTCGCCGAGGTGTACGCGGTGGGCGGCAACCGGGGCGCCGACTACATCAGGGCGGCGGGCGACGCGGACACCACCGGGGCGATCCTGACCCTGGACGACGGCACCATCGCGGTGGTGTCCAACTCACGGCACAACAAGCGCGGTTACGACGTCCGCATGGAACTGCACGGTTTCGCCGACTCCATCGCCGTCGGTCTGGACGACAAACTGCCGCTGCGCTCGGTCGAGCCCGGTGCGAGCTTCCCGTCCGGCACACCGCACGACTTCTTCATGGACCGCTTCACCGACGCCTACCGTGCCGAACTGACCGCGTTCACCGAGGTCGTGGCCGGCACCCGGCCCTCCCCGTGCACCGTCGAGGACGCCCTGGAGGCCGGCTGGATCGCCGAGGCCTGCACGCTGTCCCTGCACGAGCACCGGCCGGTGACGCCGGCGGAGGTCCGGCAGGGCTGAGCCGGCCGGACGGCGCCGGGCACCTGCCCGGCGCCGAACGCGTACCGGCCGGCCGGCCGAGGCCCGCTCACCGGTCGGCCGAGGCCCGCTTGCCGGCCGGCCGCGGGTCGGTGTGCCGGTCAGCCGCAGTACCGGATCAGCCACTCGTCCGGGTTGTAGGTGTCCCGCGCCGGGTCCGGCACCGTCGCGGGCCTCGTCTCCACCGTCTCCTCGGGGCGTATCCGCTCGGGCAGCGCGCCGAAGCGGTCGCGGCGCAGGGCCGCGGCGTCGGTCGGTTCCTGGGGTGTGCTGCGAGCTTCCGTACGGTGTGTCATCTCGTCCTCCCGTCTGCGCGGGCGTTCCCCGTTGTCTGTCAGAACGCCCGCGTGCCCCCGTTGGTTCCCGGCCACCCGGTGACCGAATCCCCAGCAACAGCGCAGGAACCGGGCCGCGGTCCTCACCGCGGCCCGGTTCCGTCCGGCCGGCCGGCCCCTCAGGCCCCGCAGGACCGCAGGAAGCGCCGGGTGCGTACGGCGATCGGCAGCGGCTTGTCCGGCTCGCAGGGGTACATGTCCTGCTCGACGATCGCGAACAGCTCCACGCCCAGCCGCTGCGCCGCCTGGAGCACCGGCCCGAGTTCCGGGACTCCGGAGGGCGGTTCGCACATCACCCCTCGCCGCACCGCGGGACCGAACGGCACCCCGCCCGCGACGACGTCGGCGAGGATGTCCGGGTCGACCTGCTTGAGGTGCAGGTATCCGATGCGCTCGCCGTAGGTCTCGATCAGCTTGACGCTGTCCCCGCCGCAGTAGGCGTAGTGCCCGGTGTCCAGGCACAGGTTGACCAGCCCGGAGTCGGTCGAGTCCAGGAAGCGCTCGACGTGCGCCTCGGTGTCGATGTGGGTGTCGGCGTGCGGGTGCACCACGATGTCCAGGCCGTAGCTCTCCCTCACCTCGTGGCCGAGCCGTTCCATGCCCTTGGTCAGGTGGGCCCACTGCTCGGCGGTCAGCTCGGGCGGTTCCAGGATCTCGGCGGTCTTGTCGTCCCGCCAGAAGGACGGGATCACCACCAGGTGCCTCGCGCCCATCGCCTGGGTGAGCGCGGCGACCTGGCTGACGTGCGCCCAGGTCTCCTCCCAGACGGCGGGGCCGCGGTGCAGGCCGGTGAAGACCGTGCCCGCCGAGACCTTCAGGTTCCGCCGGGCCACCTCGTCGGTGAGCCGGGCGGGGTCGGTGGGCAGGTAGCCGTACGGGCCCAGTTCGATCCAGTCGTAGCCGGCCTCGGCGACCTCGTCCAGGAAGCGTTCCCAGGGCACCTGCTGCGGGTCGTCGGGGAACCAGACGCCCCAGGAGTCGGGGGCGGAGCCGACCCGGATGCGGTCGAGGGCGTGGGGCATGGTCAGGAGGTCCCTTCGGGGGTGGTCGCCACGGGTGCGGTGAGGTCGCCCTCCTCGGGCAGTTCCTCGGTGTCGACGCCGCGCACCTGGGCCAGCTCGTGCTTGAGGGCCGCGAGTTCGGCGCCGCCGGCCATGTGGTTGGTGAGTTCTTCGAGGCCGATCTCGCTGCGTCCGGCGCTCAGTTCGAGGGTGCCGAGGCGCAGGACGCTGAAGTGGTCGCCGACCATGTAGGCGTGGTGGGGGTTGTGGGTGATGAAGATGACGCCGAGGCCGCGGTCGCGGGCGGCGGCGATGTACTTCAGGACCACGCCGGACTGCTTGACGCCGAGGGCGGCGGTCGGCTCGTCCAGGATGAGGACGCGGGCGCCGAAGTAGACGGCGCGGGCGATGGCCACGCACTGGCGCTGGCCGCCGGAGAGGGTGCCGATGGGCTGCTCCAGGTCGTCCAGGACGATGCCCATGTTGCGCAGTTCCTGGTCGGCGGTCTCCTTCATGCGGGCGATGTCGAGGCGGCGCAGCGGCCAGGGGCCCCTGGTCATCTCGGAGCCGAGGAAGAAGTTCCGCCACACCGGCATCAGCGGGACGGTGGCGAGGTCCTGGTAGACCGTGGCGATGCCCCGGTCGAGGGCCTCGCGCGGGGTGGAGAAGCGCACCGGGGTGCCGTCCACGAGGAACTCGCCCTCGGTGTGCTGGTGCAGCCCCGAGATGATCTTGATGAGGGTGGACTTGCCGGCACCGTTGTCGCCGAGCACGCAGGTGACCTGGCCGGCGTGGACCTCCAGGTCGACGCCGTGCAGGGCGCGGATGTTGCCGTAGGACTTGCCGGCGCCGCGCAGTTCGACGAGGGGGCCGTCGCCGGCGGGCGGGGTGTCCTTCAGGACGGCGCCGTGGGTGGTGGGGTCGGTCATCGCTTCACCTCCGGGTCGCCGTGCGCTGGACCCACAGATTGATCAGGACGGCGCCGAGGAGCATCACGCCGAGGAATGCCTTGAACCAGTCGGGGTTCCAGCCGGCGTAGACGATGCCCTGCTGCACCATGCCGAACATGAAGGCGCCGAAGACCGGGCCGATCGCGGAGCCGTAGCCGCCGGTGAGCAGGCAGCCGCCGATGACGGCCGCGGCGATGTAGATCAGCTCCTGGCCGACGCCCTCGCCGGACTGCACGGTGTTGAACGAGAACAGGTTGTGCATGCCGACGAACCAGGCGCCGAGGCCGACCAGCATGAACAGCGAGATCTTGGTGAACCTCACCGGGACGCCGACCGCGCGGGCGCTGTCCTTGTTGCCGCCGACGGCGAAGATCCAGTTGCCGTACCTGGTGCGCAGCAGCACCCAGGTGGCGAGGGCCGCGAAGACCAGCCACCAGACGATGGTGATCTTCACCTGGACCCCGCCGACGTCGAAGGTGGAGGCGAAGATCGCCTTGGCCTGGTCGAAGCCGTCCATGTCGCTGATGTCGTCGGTGGCGACGTTGCCGGTGACCATCTTGGTCACGGCGAGGTTGGCGCCCTGGAGGATCAGGAAGGTGCCGAGGGTGACGAGGAAGCTGGGCAGTCCGGTCTTCACCACCATCCAGCCGTTGAAGGCGCCGATCGCGAGGGACACGACCAGGGCCACGATCACCCCGGTCCACACGTTCAGGGTCAGCTGGTAGCTGAGCATGCTCGCGGTGAGCGCCGAGGAGATCACGGCGACGCCCGACGAGAGGTCGAACTCGCCGCCGATCATCAGCAGGGCCACCGGGAGGGCCATGATGCCGATGGTCGAGGACTGGTAGAGGATGTTCGCCATCGAGCTGCCGTCGCGCACCGGCGGAGCCGTGATCAGGAAGAAGACCAGGACGGCGACGGCACCGAGGAAGACCCCCACCTCCGGCCGGGCCAGCAGCCTGAGGGCCGGCGAGCGCCGGGCGGTGCGGCCGTCGGTCTGCTGCGGACCTGACGCCGGCGGCCTGCCCACCGCCGGCTCAGCCTGCTGGGCCATGCTCATCACCGGGTGCCCTTCGCGGCGAACTCGGCGACCTTGTCGACGTTGGACTTGTCGACGAAGGCCGGGCCGGTCAGCACCGGCTCCTCCCCGCCGCCGCTGTAGTTGCCGTTGTTCTTGTAGAGCCACAGCGAGTCGACCGCCAGGTAGCCCTGGAGGTAGGGCTGCTGGTCGACGGCGAACTCGATGGTGCCGTTCTGCACCGCCTTGACCAGTTCTTTGTTGAGGTCGAAGGTGGCCACCTTGGCCTTGCTGCCCGCGTCGCCCAGCGACTGCACGGCGGTCAGGGCGAAGGGGGCGCCGAGCGTGACGACCGTGTCGACGTCCTTGTCCTGCTTCAGCTTGGCCGTGATGGTCGACTTCACGGACGGCATGTCGGTGCCGTTCACGTACAGGGTCTCGGTGGTGCCGGTGAAGGTCTTCTTCACACCGTCGCAGCGCTGGGTGAGGCCCACGTTGCCCTGTTCCTGGATCACGCAGACGATCTTCTTGGCGCCGGTGGTGTTCAGCTTCTTGCCGAACGCCTCGCCCGCCACGCTCTCGTCCTGTCCGAAGAACTCCAGCAGGCCGAGCTTCTTCCAGTCGCTCAGTCCCGAGTTGAGGCCGACCACGGGTATGCCGGCCTGCCGGGCCTTGCCGAGCACGCCCTTCATCGCGTCGGGCTTGGCCAGGGTGACCGCGATGCCGTCGACCTTCTGGTCGATCGCGTTCTGCACGTAGTTGGCCTGGTTGCCCGCGTTGGGGTCGGCGGAGTAGACGAGCTTGACGTTGTCCTTGGCGGCGGCGGCCTCCGCGCCCTTGCGGACGGTGTCCCAGAAGGTGTCGCCGGGCGCCTGGTGGGTGACGAGCGCGACGGTCATGCGCGGGGTGTCGGCCTTGCCCGCGGAGGCGTTCGCCGCTTCCTCCTCGGCCTTCTTGCCGCCGGAACTGCTGGAACAGCCGGCCAGGGTGAGGGCTGCCGCAGCGGCCACGGCCACGAGGGGGGCCGTTCTGCGGGAGCGGGGTCGAGAAGAGCGGTCCATCTTTCCTGCACCTCACTGTGCGTGCGACGGGGCAAGGGAGACGCTGAGTGCGTTGGGACGGGATACAAGCCTCTGTCGGGCCCACTGTCAATACTTTGTTAAGACATCATTGCACGCGATGGTCAGAATGTAAGTACAAAGCAGGGACACCCCCTTCACGCCCGGCCGCCACCCGAGAGGTGTACGCCCGACCTCACCCGAGAGGCATGAGCCCAGTACACCGCACCCCGGGGCGAACGGCACCGGGCGAGCGCGCACGGCGGCGCCGTGGACGCCGTCCCCGCCGGAACGGCCCGGCGGCGGTGACGATTACGTTTCAGGCAAGAGACCCTCCGTTGCGACCGGAGCTATTGACGCATGAGCGGACTGGGGCTGTTATTACGCCCACGATGTTCGGTCGAGTTGGTTTCTGAGCGGTTTCGAAGACCTTTCGGTGATCAACTCACCCCCTTGGCCGAACCCTGTATTCCTCAGGAGCCGCCATGCGCCTCTCCCCTTCCGGTCTTTCCGTCCCCGGTCCCAGCCGACGCTCCCTGCTTCGCGGAGCGGGCGGTGCGGCCCTCCTCGCCGGGGTCGGCACACCCTTGCTGTCCGCCTGCGGAGGCAGCGGCTCCGGCTCCGACCCGAAGACCGTCACCGTCGGTTCGAACGCCTCGGACGCGGTGCCCAAGAAGGCGTTCGAGAGTGTCTACGCGGCCTTCAAGAAGCAGTCGGGCCTCACCGTCGATGTGAACACCAAGGACCACAACACGTTCCAGGAGCAGATCAACTCGTATCTGCAGGGCACCCCGGACGACGTGTTCAACTGGTTCGCCGGTTACCGCATGCAGTTCTTCGCGGCGAAGAAGCTGGCCACACCCATCGACGACGTGTGGGCGAAGATCGGGGACAACTTCCCCGAGGCGATGAAGAAGCTCAGCAAGGGCGAGGACGGCAGGTACTACTTCGTGCCGATGACGACGTACCCCTGGGCGGTCTTCTACCGCAAGAGCGTCTTCCGGCAGCACGGATACGAGATCCCCGCCACGTGGGACGACTTCGTCGCCCTGTGCAAGCAGATGAAGAAGGACGGTCTGGTCCCCATCGCCTTCGGCGACAAGGACGCCTGGCCGGCGATGGGCACCTTCGACCAGATCAACTTCCGTCTCAACGGCTACGACTTCCACGTCCGGTTGATGGCGGGCAAGGCGTCCTGGACCGACGCCAAGGTGAAGGACGTCTTCGACCACTGGGCCGAGATCCTCCCCTACCACCAGGACGGCTTCATGGGCCGTACCTGGCAGGACGCCGCGCAGACCCTGGTGGCGAAGAAGGCCGGCATGTACCTCCTCGGCTCCTTCGTGGCCCAGCAGTTCACCGACAAGGCGGACCTCGACGACCTCGACTTCTTCCCCTTCCCGGAGATCAACCCCGCGTACGGCCAGGACACGGTCGAGGCGCCCACCGACGGCTTCATGGTGAGCAAGTCCCCGAAGAACCACGCGGGCGTCGTCAAGCTGCTGGAGTACCTGGGGAGCCCGGCGGCCGAGGAGCTGTACCTGAAGACCGACCCGAGCGTGGTGGCCGCCTCCGGCAAGGCCGACACCTCCGCCTACTCACCGCTGCAGAAGAAGGCGTTCGACATGATCGGCGGCGCCAAGAGCCTCACCCAGTTCATGGACCGCGACAGCCGCCCCGACTTCACCTCCACGGTGATGCAGCCCGGCCTGCAGAAGTTCCTCCAGAACCCCAAGGGCGTGGACAGCCTGCTGTCGTCCGTCGAACGCCAGAAGAAGCAGATCTTCGCGTCCTCGTGAGCGGCCCGATGACCACCGACACGACGACGAAGACCCCGGAGCCGGCGGCCCTGCCGGCTCCGGGGGCCGCGCCCGGGAAGAAGCGGGCCGCAGGGGGCCACCGGCGCCTGCTGACCCGCCGCGACCGGTTCACCCTCGCCGTGATGGCGGGCGTGCCCACGGTCCTGCACGTGATCCTCGTCTGGGTCACCGCCCTCGCCTCGATCCTCCTCGCCTTCACCACGTGGGACGGCATCGGGTTCGACTCGATCAAGTGGGTCGGGCTGGACAACTTCGACCAGCTCTTCTCCGACAACCCGCAGTTCTGGCCGGCCGTCCAGCACAACGTCGTCTGGTTCGTCGTACTGATCCTGGTCCCGACGCCGTTCGGCCTGTTCCTCGCCGTCCAGCTGGACAAGCGGATCCGGTTCAGCCGGGTCTACCAGACCGCGTTCTTCCTGCCCGTCGTCATCTCGATGGCGTGCATCGGGTTCGTCTGGCAGCTGGTCTACAACCCGGACACGGGCCTGATCAACAGCATCCTCGGCGCCAACGAGCCCGGCCACTACATCGACTGGATCGGCGATCCCGACCTCAACCTGTGGGCCGTCCTGATCGCCGCGTCCTGGCGGCACACCGGCTACATGATGATCCTCTACCTGGCCGGTCTGAAGAGCGTCGACCCCTCGCTGCGCGAGGCCTCCGCCCTCGACGGCGCGAACGAGTGGCAGACGTTCAGGAACGTCATCTTCCCGACCCTGCGCCCGACCAACACGGTCGTCCTGGTCGTCACCATCATCGAGGCCCTGCGCGCCTTCGACCTGGTCTTCGTCTTCAACAAGGGCGCCCAGGGCACCGAGTTGCTGTCGATCCTGGTCACCAACAACATCATCGGCGAGTCCAGCCGCATCGGATACGGCTCCGCCATCGCCGTCGTCCTGCTGGTGATCTCCCTCGCCGTGATCATCCCGTACCTGATCGCCACCTTCCGGAAGGAGCGGCGCGCATGAGCACGATGAGCGCGCCGGGGAAGCGGCGTGCCCCGATCCGGCCGGCCCGGGTCCTGCTGCACGTCTTCCTCGCCGGCACCGCCCTGGCCTGGCTGGCACCCCTGCTCTGGGCGGTCTTCTCGGCCCTGCGCCCGTACAGCGAGACCAGCGCCAAGGGCTATGTGTCCTGGCCGGACACGCTGAGCCTGGACAACTTCACGCACGCCTTCCAGCAGTCGGACATGCTGCACTACTTCGGCAACACGCTGGTGATCGCGGTCCCGGCGGTGCTGCTGACGCTGTTCCTGTCCTCCTGCGTCGCCTTCTACGTCAGCCGGTTCGACTTCCGCCTCAACCTCGCGCTGCTGCTGGTGTTCACGGCCGGCAACCTGCTCCCGCAGCAGGTCATCATCACCCCGCTGTACCGGCTGTACCTGCTCACCAACCTGCCGGGCATCACCGCGAGCGGCAAGCTGTACGACTCCGCGCTGGGCCTGGTGCTCATCCATGTGGCGTTCCAGTCCGGGTTCTGCGCGTTCGTGCTGAGCAACTACATGCGCTCACTGCCGCACGAGCTGACCGAGGCCGCGCTGGTCGACGGCGCCTCGGTGTGGCGGCTGTACTGGCAGATCACGCTGCCGCTGTGCAAGCCGGCGATGGCCGCCCTGGCGACGCTGCTGTCCATCTGGATCTACAACGACTTCTTCTGGGCCCTCGTGCTGATCTCGACGGGCGAGAACATGCCGATCACCTCGGCGCTGAACAACCTCTCCGGCCAGTACTTCACCGACCCCAACCTGGTCGCCGCCGGCTCCCTGCTGACGGCGATCCCGACCCTGGTCGTCTACTTCGCGCTCCAGCGCCAGTTCGTCAGCGGCCTGACCCTGGGCTCCAACAAGGGCTGAGGCGCCCGCACCCGAAAGAGAACACCGGTGAAGTCCCTTTACGGGCAAGGCTCTTGAAGGTTCACCCCGTGGCTGGTGGGATGCGCGGCAACACCTGCCCCACCGGTCCGGGAGGTTTTCCGTGCTGCGAGCGATCCTGACGGCGGGGGCGGCCGTCGCCGCCCTGCTGGCCCCCGCCACCACCCACGCCGAGGAGGCCGGGCAGAACATCCCGCCGCTCACCGACCGGCAGGGGCGGGTGCTCACCCTGCACGGCTGGAACATCGAGGACAAGACACACCGGGGCGAGGCGGCCCTGACCGCCATCACCGAACGCCACCTGCGCGACATGCGGGCGCAGGGCTTCGACTTCGCCCGGCTGCTGGTCTTCTGGGACGACCTGGAGCCGGCACCCGGGCAGTACAGCCGGGGCTACCTCCGCAGGATCGAGCGCGTCCTGGACTGGGCCGGGAAGTACCACCTGAAGGTGGTGATCGACGCCCACCAGGACGTCTTCGGCCCCGCCTTCGGCCACCGCGGCATACCCGAGTGGGCGACGAGGACCGACGGGCTGCCGTTCACCCCGCATCCGGACGACTGGTTCGCCGAGTACTTCGAACCCGCCGTACAGCGGGCCTTCACCCATCTCTACGAGGACGCGGACCTGCAGAGCGCCCAGGCCGCGATGTGGCGGACGCTGGCCGCCCGCTTCGCCCGCCATCCCGCCGTGCTCGGCTACGACCTCGTCAACGAGCCGATGGGTGAGCAAAGACCCGGAGAGGACCTGGCGACGGCCGCGCGCCGCATCGAACGCGACCAGCTCACGCCGATGTACAACCGCCTCGCGGACGCGGTCCGTCCGGTCGACCGGGACGCCTGGCTGTTCGTCGAACCGACCCCGATCGTGGGCGAGGGCGTGCCCACCGGCCTGGGGCGCGTGGAGGATCCCCGGGTCGTGTACGCGCCGCACTTCTACGACACCGCCATGGAGGCGGGCGCCGACTACGATCCCGGGGCCGGCTGGATCGAGGCGTACGAGCGGGCCGTCACCGAGTACCCGAAGCGGTACGGGGTCCCGGTGGTGGTGGGCGAATGGGGGCCGCCGGACAGCGCCCTGCCCCGCATGAACCGCTTCTACCGCGACGCGATGGCCTCCCTGGGCCGCTACGCCTCCGGCTGGGCGGGCTACGTGTGGTGCTACGGCGGCGGGTACTGCGCGGTGGACGACACGGGTGCCTTCCGCCCCCACAAGGAGCTGACCGCCGAACCGTACGCGGAGGCCGTGGCGGGCACGGTCCGCTTCGCCGGGTACGACTCCGGGGCGGGCGTGTACCGGCTGTCCTACCGCGCGGCTTCCGCCGGGCCCCGGGTGACCACGGTGTCCCTTCCGGCCGGCACGTGGCGGATCACGGGCGACGGCGGCGCGACCGTCGTACGCGACACGGAAGGCCGGGTCCGGGTCCTGGCCGGCCCGGGCAGGCTGGTGAGCGTCACCGTGCGGCGCGGCTGACCACGGGTGGTGCCGGCCGCGCGCCGTGGCCCGTCCCCGTCGGCGAAGGAGCGGGCCACGGCGCGGTGCGGGTCAGTGTGTCCCCGGCTGCGTCTCCTGCTCGAAGCGCGCGTGGAACCGGCGGTTGTGGTCCACATGGCGTTCGGGGCCGGTCAGGGTCACCGTCGCCGTCAGGCGGGTGTCGGTGCTGGACGCCGCCAGACGCAGGTGCAGCTCGCCCGGTTCGACCACCCGCCGTCCGTCGCGGCCGGTGAAGGCGGCCAGGTCGGCCGGCACGGTCACCCGCAGCCGGTGGGCCTCGCCCGCGGCGAGCGCGACCCGGGCGTAGCCGACGAGACGCTGCACCGGCTGGACGACGGAGGCGACCGGGTCGTGCAGGTAGAGCTGGACGACTTCGGTGCCGGCCCGCTCCCCCGTGTTGCGCACGGTGAAGGCGAGGGAGAACTCGCCGCCGGTGTCCGCCTCCGGCCGGTCGACCGTCAGGCCGTCCCAGGCGAAGGACGTGTAGGCCAGGCCGTGCCCGAACGGGAAGGCCGCCGTGGGATCGATGCTGGACACGTCGCTGGCCTGGGCGAGACGCGCCCCGAGGTAGGTGGCGGGCTGGCCGCCGCCGTCGCGGGGCACGCTGACGGGCAGCCGTCCGGACGGGTTGATCCGGCCGCTCAGCACGCCCGCGATGGCGGTGGTGCCCTCCGCTCCGGGGAAGAAGGACTGCACGATCGCGGCGGCCTCGTCGGCGGCGCGGCCGAGGGCGTAGGGCCGGCCGGCGAGCAGGACCGTCACCACGGGCGTACCCGTGTCGAGCAGCGCGTCGAGCAGTCGCTGCTGGGCGCCGGGCAGCGCCAGGGACTCCGCGTCGCAGCCCTCGCCGCTGGTCCCCCGGCCGAAGAGGCCGGCGCGGTCGCCGAGGGCCGCGACGACGACGTCGGCCTGGCGCGCGGTGCCGACGGCTTCGGCGATGCCGAAGACGTCGCCGTCGTCGACACCGGTGCCCGTGACGACGGTGACCTCCGCGTCGGGGAACTCCCGCCGGAGGGCGTCCTCCAGTGTGGGCAGGTCGATGCCGGGCGGTGTCTGCGGGTGGTGCACGCCGACGTGCTGGGGGAACGAGTAGCAGCCCAGCACGGCCGTCGGAGCGGTCGCGTTGGGGCCGATCAGGGCGATGCTGCGTGGCCGGGCCAACGGCAGGGTGCCGTCGTTGGCCAGCAGGACGACCGCTTCCTCCGCCACGGTACGGGCCAGTTCCCGGTTCTCGGAGGTGTCCAGGTCGACGGTGCCGCGCAGGGCGTCGGGGTCGTCCAGGTCCGCTCCCGCGAGTGCGGCGGGCACCGGGTTCCAGTCCGCGTCGAGCAGTCCGAGCCGGGCCTTCTGGACGAGCACCCGGCGCAGCGCCCGGTCGATGAGCGCCTCCGGCACCCGGCCCGCGGCGACGGCCTCGGCGAGCGGCGCGCCGAACGTCTTCACGGTGGGCAGTTCCACGTCGACTCCCGCGCGCAGGGCCGTGGCCGCGGCCTGGGCCCAGTCACCGGCGACACCGTGCAGGGTCTTCAGGAAGGCGATGCCGAAGTAGTCGGCGACGACGGTGCCGTCGAAGCCCCACGTCTCCCGCAGCAGCCCGGTGAGCAGGTCCTCGTCGGCCGCCGAGGGCATTCCGTCGGTGTCGGTGTAGGCGTGCATGACGGAGTCGGCTCCGCCCTCGCGTACGGCCATCTCGAACGGGGGCAGGATGACGTCCGCCCGTTCGCGCGGGCCCATGCCGACGGGTGCCAGGTTACGGCCCGCGCGGGAGGCGGAGTACCCGGCGAAGTGCTTCAGGGTGGCGACGACTCCGGCGGACTGCAGGCCCTGGACGTAGGCGGTGCCGATACTGCCGACGAGGTAGGGGTCCTCGCCGATGGTCTCCTCGACACGGCCCCAGCGCGCGTCGCGCACCACGTCCAGGACGGGCGCGAGGCCCTGGTGGACTCCGACGGACCGCAGGTCGCGGCCGATGGCGGCGGCCATCCGGCGGATCAGGCCGGGATCGAAGGTGGCGCCCCAGGACAGGGGGACGGGGTAGGCGGTGGCCCCCCAGGCGGCGAATCCGGCCAGGCACTCCTCGTGGGCCAGCGCGGGGATGCCGAAGCGGTTCGCGGCGGCGATCCGCGTCTGGGTGCGCAGCAGGGACAGCGCGCCGAGCGCCGGGTCGACGGGCGCCGTGCCGAAGGGGCGGGTCAGCTGGCCGAGCCCGGCCGGCAGGAGCGCGTCGAGGTCGACGGCCTCCTCCATGTCGTGCTGGTGCGGGGCGACTTCGCCGCCCTCGTCGGACGCGCCGACCCACACGCCGTACAGCTGGGCGATCTTCTCCTCGACGGTCATCGCGTCGATCAGCGCGGACACGCGGGTACCGATGTCCTGGGTGGGGTCGTTCCAGAGGGGGACTTCGGGGGTGGTCTCTACGGCCACGTTGGCGGTCACTTTCCTCCCATGCCCATCAGGCCCTGGACGAGGGCCCGGCGGGCGAACAGGTAGACGAGCAGGACGGGCACCATGGACAGCGTCACGGCTCCCAGCAGACCGGGGATGTCGACGCCGTGTTCGGTCTGGAAGTTGTACAGACCGAGGGTGATCACCTTGGTCGAGTCGGACTGGGTCAGGACGAGCGGGAACAGGAAGCCGTTCCAGGCCTGGAGCGCGGAGAACACCACGATCGTGGACAGGCCGCCGCGCGAGAGCGGGACGACGAGCTGGAAGAACATCCGCCGGGGGCTCGCGCCGTCCATCGTCATGGCTTCGAACAGCTCCGGGGAGATGTCCCGCATGGCCCCGCTGAGGATGAGCGCCGACATCGGCAGGCAGAACGCGGCGGTGGGCAGGATGACCCCGAGCAGGTTGTCGTACAGCCCCGCCTCGCTGATCAGGTAGAACATCGGCACGATGACGGCCTGGGCCGGGATGGCGAGGCCCAGCAGGAACAGCCGGAAGACCTGCGAGGTGACACGGCTGCGGCTGCGTACGATCGCGTAGGCCAGGGGTGGTACGAGCAGCAGCACCACGCCGACGACGCAGAGGGTGACGACGATGGTGTTGAGGAAGTACCGGCCGAAGCCCGAGTCGAACGCCGCGGTGTAGTTGTCGAGGGTGAAGTCGCGGGGGAAGGACACCGGGCCGTGCTTCGCGTAGTCCTGCCGTGTGCGCAGGGTCGCGGCGAGCATCACGTACAGCGGCAGACCCACCAGAACGAGCCAGACGATCGAGCCCGCTCCGGCCAGGTAGTTGGGGCGGTGCCTCATGACACCCCCTCCATGTCGCTGCGCATCTTGTCGTAGCCGGAGACGCGGACCACGATGAGCGAGACCACCGTGGCGGCGACGACCAGGCAGAGGGCGATGGCCGAGCCGGCGCCGAAGTCGAATCCCTTGAAGGCCTTCTGGTACATGTAGTAGGCGCTGATCGTGGTGTCGGTGCCCGGTCCGCCCTGGGTGAGGATGAGCACGGTCTCGAAGGTGGTCAGCCCGCCGACGATCATCAGGATCATCGAGGTGATGACCGAGTTGCGCAGCTGCGGCAGCGTGATGTGGAAGAACTGGCGGTAGCGCCCCGCGCCGTCGATCGCGGCCGCCTGGTACAGCACCGGCGGGATCGCCCGGGCCGCACCCTGGTAGATCAGCGTGTGGAACGGGGTGAACTGCCAGGTGCTGACGAAGGCCAGCACCCCGATGGCCGTGGCCTGCTCGCCGAACAGGTTGCCGTCCCCGAACAGCCAGGTCATCCGCGCGGGGATGCCGAAGTTCGGGTCGAGCAGCGCCCGCCAGAGCACCGAGACCGCGGTGGCGGACAGCAGCAGCGGGACGAAGTAGACCGCCGAGAGGACGGCGCGGTTGCGCTGGTGTCCGGCGGCCCAGACGCCGAGCACGATGCTCAGCGGGGTCTGGATGACCACGCCCAGGGCGGTGAGCAGCAGGGTCAGCCAGATGCTGTTGATCATCACGGGGTCGTCGAGGATGCGCTCCCAGTTGTCCGTCCCGACGAACTGCGGTGACCCCAGGCCGTTCCAGCTCATGAAGGACAGCACCGCCACCATGACCAGCGGTGCGAGGGCGAAGAGGGCGAAGAACAGGGTGGCGGGCAGGGCCCAGAGGAAGCCGGGGCGCGTGCCGCGTGCGGTGTGGGAGTCCTCCGGCCGCCGCCGGGCCTTGCCGGGCGCGGCGGTGGGCGGAGCGCTCGTGAGCTGTGTGGTCATCAGCGGTTCATTCGGTCGGGAGGGCCTGCATGGCCTTGATGAAGCCGTCCGTGTCGAGCTGTCCGTTGAAGAACTGCTGGACGGTCTGGTGGATCGGCGTCATGGCCGACGGCGGGAAGGCCTGGTCCCAGGACAGCTGGAAGGACTTGGCCTTGGCGACGAGGTCGTACTGGAAACGGGAGTACTCGGGGCTGGCCGAAGTGTCGAGGAACTTCGGTGTGTTGGTGGTCGTGGGCAGGTTGCCGATGGCCATCTGGGCCTTGACGAACTCGTCGGAGTACATCAGCTTCAGGAACTCGGCGACCGCCTCGGGGTGCTTGGTCTTCTTCAGCACCGAATAGAAGTTGTTGGTGTTGCCGACGACGTCGGACGGGTCGCCCTTGCCGCCGGGGATCGTCGGGAACGTGCTGTAGCCGAGGCCCTTGGCGGCGAAGTCCTTCGCGTCCTGCTGCTGCTGCGCGTAGTACCAGGACCCCATCAGCTCGAAGCCGGCCTTGCCCTGGGCCACCAGCGCGGGCGAGGCGCCGTTGGTGTACTTCACCGAGTCGTAGTTCTTGCCGAAGGCGCCGGTGTCGACCAGTTCCTTGAGCATGCCGAGCGCCTTCTTGCTGTCCGCGCTCGCCCAGGCGTCCTTGTCGCCGCTCAGGGCCTTCTGGAACAGCTCCGGGCCGGCGACGCGGTCGTAGACGTACTCGAACCACATCAGCGTCGGCCACTGGTCACCGCCGCCCAGGGCGATCGGTGTGACGCCTTCGGACTTGAGCTGCTTGACGGCGGCGAGGAGTTGGTCCCAGGTCGCCGGCTGCTTGACGCCCGCCTTGTCGAGCACCTCCTTGTTGCTGAACAGCAGCACCGGCTGGGTGCCGCGCATGGGGATGCCGTAGGGCTTGCCCTCGACGACCGCGCTGTTGTAGACGCTGGGCAGGAACTTGTCGTCGAGGTTCGGGTCCTTCTTGACGAAGTCGTCCAGCGGCATCAGCAGCCCGGCCTTGACGAACGGCTGGATGCTGCCGCCGCCCCAGTTGAAGAAGATGTCCGGCGCCTGCGGTGTATTGATGATCGTCTGCAGCTTCTGCTGGTAGTCGGCGCCTGGAATGGTGTCGAGGACGGCCTTGACCTTCGACGTCTTGTTGAAGGTGTCGACCATCTGCTTCTCGACCTTGTTGCTGGCGTCCCCGTAGACCAGCACGTGGATCCTGCCGTCGTCCGAGGAACCCCCGCCGCTTCCGTTCCCGCACGCCGCGAGACTCGCCGCGAGGGCGAGTGTCGCTCCGCAAGCGAGCACGCGGGGCATCCGTGTACGCATGGTCGTCCGCCTTCCGAAAGTTTCGGATTAAAAGTCGAAAGTCCTGCGGCTGGACAGTAGGAGGCCGGGGAAGAAATGGTCAACGGTCGTGCACGTACGCAGCCAAACCGTTACCCGCGTCGTGGCCTATGCTGCGCCCATGCGCGAAGAAGCCCAGGTCGGTCGCAGAGTTACCTTGGCAGCCGTGGCCAGAGAAGCCGGCGTCTCGCTTCCGACAGTTTCGAAGGTCCTCAACGGCCGTTCGGATGTCTCCCCCACGACCCGAGCCAAGGTGGAGCGTCTTCTGGAGATCCACGGCTACCGCCGACGGGCCGCCGGGCCGCCGCAGGCCCCCCTCATCGAGATCGTCTTCCACGAACTGGAGAGCGTCTGGGCGATGGAACTGATCCGCGGTGTGGAGAACGTCGCCAAGCGGAACGACGCGACCGTGGCGCTCACCGAGAGCGGGACACGGCAGGCTCCCGGGCCGGAGTGGATCGAGGGCGTGCTGCGCCGCCGGCCCCTCGGCGTGCTGCTGGTCTTCTCCACCGTTCCGGAGGATGTGAAGAGGCAGCTGCGGTCCCGGGCCATCCCGTTCGTGATCGTGGACCCGGCGGGCGATCCCGACCCCGACGTCCCGTCGGTCGGCTCCGCCAACTGGGCCGGAGGCGTGGCCGCCACCCGTCACCTCACCGAACAGGGACACGAGCGCGTCGCCATCATCACCGGACCCGAGGACCTGATGTGCTCACTGGCCCGGCTGGACGGATACCGGTCGGCGATGGCGATGGCGGGCCACGAACCGGACCCGCGGCTGGTGCGTTTCGGGGACTTCCACGTCCAGGGCGGCTTCGAGCACGCCATGGACCTCCTTCGGCGCCCGGACCGCCCGACGGCGATCTTCGCCGGGAGCGACCTGCAGGCACTGGGCGTCCTTGAGGCGGCGCGGGTGCTGGGCCTGAGCGTGCCCGGGGATCTGTCGGTGGTGGGGTACGACGACGTACCGCCGGCCCGGTGGTCGAGCCCGCCGCTGACCACCGTGCAGCAGCCGCTCCAGCGCATGGCCGAGGAGGCGGCACGGATGCTGCTGCGCCCCACCGACCCCGGCAAGACGGCACTGCGCATCGAACTCGCCACACACCTGGTGATACGGCAGAGCACCGCGCCGCCCGCCCTCGGCTGAACCCCCGTACACCGGCAGGGGCGTTGCGGGTGTCAGGCGTCCCCTTGGGCGGGCGGCCGGAAACAGGCGACGACGGTCTTGCCGTGCGGACAGGGCCGGGCCTCCCAGTGGTCGGCCAGGGCGTCCATCAGCAGCACGCCGCGCCCGCCGGGCTGGAGCACCCCGGGGTTCCGGGGCCCGGGCAGCACCGGGGAGGTGTCGTGCACCGCGATGTGCAGGCAATCGTTGTCCCAGGACATCACCAGCTGGGCGGTGCTGTGCGCGTGCACGTGGGCGTTGGTGACCAGTTCGGACACCACCAGCAGCACGTCGTCCACCGTCTCGGGGGCCGAGCGGGTCCAGCCCAGCTCGGCCAGATGGGCTCGCGCCCAGTCCCGTGCCGTCTTGACCTGACTGTCGAGCGGCAGTGAGCGCGCCCAGCCCACCGCGCGAAGCGAACGTCCGTCCACGAGTCTTCCTCTCCGTACCGGCCCGGCCGTGTCCCGTCCATCCGGCTACCCGCGCACGGCTCGGGTACGGCTGCGACGTGGATTTCGGGGTGGCCGTGCCACGGGTTCGGGGGTGGCCGTGCCACGGGTTCGGGGGCGGCTGGGCCATGGACGGCCGGGACGGGCGGCCTTCGCTATCCGGCCGCTTCGGACCGCGCCCGGCCCGCCAGCTCGGACTGGAGAGCCCGGTACGCCGGCTTCGGGCGGTAGTCCTCGTCGAACAGGTTGGCCGCGCCCTCACCGGGGAAGGTGTCCGGGACCCAGGAGTACCGGTCGGTGAAGCCCCAGACGGTGAACGAGATGCAGCGGCGGGTGCGCAGACAGGCGTCGAGCAGCCGCCGGTACCCCTCGGCCTGGGTGGCGAGCCTGCCGGAGTCGGCCGGCACCGGCATGCGGACGTCCGCCTCCGTCACCGCGGTGGCCAGACCGAGCCTGTCGAAGCGGGCGAAGTTGTCCGCCATGCCGGTGGGCAGGTCGTACCGGATGCTCAAGTGCCCCTGGAAGCCGACGCCGTCGACGGGTACGCCCGCGGCGCGCAGGCTGCGGAGCAGGTCGTAGACGGCATCGCTCTTCGGTCCCGTCCACTCGGTGTTGTAGTCGTTGTAGAAGAGCAGGGCGTGCGGGTCGGCCTCGTGCGCCCAGCGGAAGGCGTCGGCGATGTAGCCGGGGCCGAGCGTGCGCAGCCATATGCTGTCGCGCAGCGTCCCGTCCTCGTTGAACGCCTCGTTGACGACGTCCCACTGCCAGATCCGGCCCTTGAAGTGCCGCACGGTGTCGGTGATGTGCCGGTGCAGGGCGGCGCGCAGTCGACCGGCGTCGAGGTCGCCCGCGGTGAGCCAGGACGGCAACTGGTTGTGCCAGACCAGGACATGGCCGCGCACCTTCTGTCCGTGCCGGTGCGCGAAGTCGACCAGGCGGTCGGCGGCGGCCCAGTCGTACTCGCCCTGGCGGGGTTCGAGGGACTCCCACTTCATCACGTTCTCCGGGGTGACGGTGGAGAACTCGGAGCCCGTGAGCCGACGGTAGTCGGTGTCGTCGGTGAGCGCGGAGACGTCGACGGCGGTACCGATCCGCAGGTGGTCGTCGGCGGCGAGCTGCCGCAGCGGACGGTCGGGCGCCGCGGGGCCGCCCGACGCGTGGGAGGGGCTCGCGACGGCGAGCGGAAGCAGGGCGAGACAGCAGGCTGTCGCGAGGAGGCGGGGCAGGTTCACGGGCACTCCCGGAAAGAGGTCGAAAGTTTCGGCATGCCTTACGAGCGTTGCGTCACGCTAGGCAGACGGCCTCGGCGCGTCAACCACCGCGCCCCGCCATATTTCCGCGGAGGATTCGATCGGCATCGAAACTTTCGCACCTACACCCGGTTTATGGCCGCCGAGTTTCGATGAAGTTTCGGAAACGGACGCATTGACCGCCGTTTCCGCCCGGCCCCATACTCTCCAGCAATCGAGCCCTCCCCGCAGGGACGACCCCCCACCCATTGCATGGCGCGATCATGACAATTCGCGCCGAGCGCTCTCATCCAGGAGGACGCATGGACATGGACCACGCCCTTTCCCGCCCGATGAGCCGCAGGGGCTTCATCAACCGTGCCGGTGCCCTGGCGCTGGCCACGTCCGCCTCCGGGCTGCTGCTGCCCGGCACCGCCCACGCCGCCACGACCATCACCAGCAACCAGACCGGCACCGACAACGGCTTCTTCTACTCCTTCTGGACCGACGCGCCGGGAACGGTCTCCATGACCCTGAACTCCGGCGGCAACTACAGCACCTCGTGGCGCAACACCGGCAACTTCGTCGCGGGCAAGGGCTGGAGCAACGGCGGACGCAGGACCGTTTCCTACTCGGGCAGCTTCAGCCCGTCCGGCAACGCCTACCTGGCGCTGTACGGGTGGACCTCGAACCCGCTGGTGGAGTACTACATCGTCGACAACTGGGGCACCTACCGGCCCACCGGAACCTACAAGGGCACGGTCACCAGCGACGGCGGCACGTACGACATCTACCAGACCACCCGGTACAACGCCCCGTCCGTCGAAGGCACCAGGACCTTCAACCAGTACTGGAGCGTCCGGCAGTCCAAGCGGACCGGCGGCACCATCACCACCGGCAACCACTTCGACGCCTGGGCCCGCGCCGGCATGCCCCTCGGCAGCTTCAGCTACTACATGATCCTGGCCACCGAGGGCTACCAGAGCAGCGGCAGCTCCAACATCACGGTGAACGGATGACCGCCCCGCCCCTTCCCGTCACGCCCCGCCGCGGCCACGCCCGCCCCTGAGGAGGACCCACCCGCATGCGCGCCGCACCCCGCTCCCTGCTGACCGGACTGGCCGTCGCCGCGACAGCCCTGGCCGGCACCGTCACCTCCACCGTCGACGCCGTCCCGGCCCACGCGGCCGCCTGCAACGGCTACGTCGGACTCACCTTCGACGACGGCCCCTCGGGCGACCACACCCCCGCCCTGCTCAACGCCCTGAGGCAGAACGGCCTGCGGGCCACGATGTTCAACGAGGGCCAGTTCGCCGCCGCCTATCCGGCCCAGGTCCGGGCCGAGGTGAACGCCGGTATGTGGATCGGCAACCACAGCTACACCCACCCTCATCTGACCCAGCTGAGCCAGGCGCAGGTCGACTCCGAGGTCTCCCGCACCCAGCAGGCGATCGCCGCGGCCGGCGGCGGCACGCCGCAGCTGTTCCGCCCGCCGTACGGCGAGACCAACGCCACCGTCCAGGCGGTGGAGAGCAAGTACGGGCTGAGGCAGATCATCTGGGACGTCGACTCGCAGGACTGGAACGGCGCGAGCACCGACGCGATCGTGCAGGCCGTGTCCCGGCTGAGCAACGGCCAGATCATCCTCATGCACGAATGGCCGGCCAACACCCTCGCCGCCATCCCGCGCATCGCCCAGACGCTGGCGAGCAAGGGTCTGTGCGCCGGCCGCATCTCCCCGCAGACCGGCCGCGCCGTGGCGCCCTGACGGCCCTGCCGGTCCGCGACAACGGGTCGGGGGTGGTTCCGGAGGAATCCGGAACCACCCCCGACCCGTGTGGGCACGGGGTGACCGGAGATCTTCAGATCTTCAGTGCTCGCAGAGGGAGAATTCTCGTTCGTAGAGCTGCTCGTTGTGTTCGTCGACGAAGAACTTGCGTTCCCGCATGAGTTCTTCGCGGTAGTTCCTGGCCTGTTCAAGCGTCATGGTCGAGGTGGTGGACCAGGGTTGCTGCGGTGGCACGTCGGACGTCGAGACGATCCTCTCCGACGGGTCGACCAGGAAGAACGCGAGGATCTTGCGATGCCCCGGTCGGGTGGGGTCCACGAGGCGGAACGAGTCGACACGGTGTTGCAGGATGTTCGGGAACGCCAGGCAGCGGCCCGCCGGTGTCGGGACCGACCCCAGCACCTGGTTGAGTGCGTCTTCGTCCTCCAGGCCGTAGACCTCGCGCAGACCGTTGTCGTCGTTCTGTTCGTAGTGCGGGTCGTCGAGTGCCGCCCGGAAACCCAGCCGGCTTTCGGTGATGTTCTCGCTGTCCCAGTAGTAGATGCCGGTCGAGACGATCCGCTCGTTCAGCATCCCCTCGACATGCCAGGAACCGCCAGGGTACTCGGGCTTGTCCGGGGTGAGATGGATGGTGGCGAGTTTGACGATGACCTGGAGGCGGCGGCCGCGCAGGTCGACCCGGGCGGACGCGTCGGGCACCTCGGGCGGGGTGAAGGGCGGGGCGTCCGGGACGACCGGGCGGCGGTTCTCCCACCACTCGTCCTGGGCCTCCTCCCACGCACGGACGGCTTCGGCGTGGGCCGCCTCGTCACTGTAGGAGGACTCGTCCGGATACTCCGGTTGCGAGTCGTACCACCCGTAGGGATCGGCCTCGATCCGCAGGGGCCGCGGATGGCGCAGGTCGGTGAGCACGTTCTCCATCAGCGGGCGCAAGCGCGCGAACAGCTCCGGCAGGACGGAGGCCAGTTCGCGATGCGTCTCGGGGTGGACGTTGTTGACGTAGGAACGGAAGGTGACGTCACCGTCGTCACTGACGTCGACGTCCGTGGGCAGCCACTGGAACTTCTCCGAGAACTCGTACTTCGAGTAGCGGTCCGTCGGGTTCCGCCAAGCCTGCTCGGGCGCGCCGCTCACGCCTCTCACCAGGCAGAACAGTGAGGGATGGACCAGGTCCAGTACCTGGCCGTCGGACCCGGGATGCCAGTCCTGTTCCTCTTCGGGGACCTGTTCCAGAACCCGGACCGCCTCGCGCAGCCGGGACCTGAGACGGTCGTCGACCAGTGTGTCCGACTGCCACACCCCGTCGACGGCGGACACCTCGATGCCGGTTCGCCCGTCCCGCAGCGCGGCGTAGTGCCCGAGTTCGGCAAGCACGTACCGGACCTGCGCCTCGGTGAGGCCCTGGGCGACCGCTTCCCGCGTCCACCTGGCCACGATGTCGGCGTCGTTCATCTTGTCGAACCACCCCGGCTTCGCCCGGATGTGCGAGCTGCACTGCATCATCTGCAGTTCCCGCAGCGTTCGGGGTGTCGCGAACGCTATGGAACGGGAAGCGTGAAAGGGCAGCGGAAAAGCAGACAGGCCGGTCAATTCTCTTGGTCCTCCGCGTCGTTGTACGGCGGCGGGAAGGATAGCCCAGCACACTGACACCGGAGCCGGCGGAGAAGCGCGAGGGCGAGGCGGGATCGTGGCGAGCAGAGCCTGCCCGAAGCAGCTCAGCCGCGGACCGAAAATGACGAAAGGGCCGTTTCGGATTCCTCTGAAACAGCCCTTGACCTGCGAAAACCTTCACAAGTCGGGACGACAGGATTTGAACCTGCGACCCCTTGACCCCCAGTCAAGTGCGCTACCAAGCTGCGCCACGTCCCGTTGCTCTCACCCGCGGTGTCCCGCGTGATCGTGCGAACAGAACTTTACCCCACGTCCGGGGGTGTGCCGAAGAAGGCCCGGGCGGGGCGAGGGACAATCGGCGGTATGACGAACGCGGGCGGATCGGATGCCAGGGACCGGGACCTGACCGGGCGGGCCCGGAACGCGCGGCCCCGGGACGGGCTCGGGCGCCCGCTGCCGTACGGCGCCGAGGGGGTCCCCCGGCAGCCGGAGGGCGTTCCGCGGGCGCCGTCGGAGACGGTCGCCGAGGCGCAGGAGCTGCTGGCCTCGGGGCGGCCGTTCCACGCGCACGAGGTGTTCGAGGACGCCTGGAAGGCGGGCCCCGAGGATGAGCGTGCCCTGTGGCGGGGGCTGGCCCAGCTGGCGGTGGGGCTCACCCACGCGGCCCGCGGGAACGCCGTCGGCGGTGCGCGGCTGCTGCTGCGGGGGGCGGGCGCGGTCGAGGAGTGGGCGGTGGAGCGGGGTGAGGACCGGCCGTACGGGCTGGACCTGCCGGGCCTCACCCGGTGGGCACGGCAGCTGGCCGGGCGGGTGGAGCAGGACCCGGCGCCGGTGGACCCGCGCGCCGAGGCTCCCCGGCTGGGGCCCTGACCGGTGGCCGTCGCCGTGCGTGCGGAGGCGGTGGACGCGCTGTCAGTGGCGTGCGGCAGACTCGGGACGTGCGAAGGATTCATGTCATCGGTATCGGCGCGGGCGACCCCGACCAGCTGACCCTGCAGGCGGTCAAGGCGCTGCGGAGCACGGAGGTGTTCTTCCTGCTCGACAAGGGCGAGGTGAAGAGCGATCTCACCCGGCTCCGACGGGACATGCTGGACGCACATCTGCCCAAGGGGTCGTACCGGGTGGTGGAGGCCCGCGACCCGGAGCGGGACCGGGCGGCGGGCGGGCCGGCCTACTCGCCGGCCGTCGGGGACTGGCGCAGCGCCCGCGCCGGGATCTACGAGCGGCTGATCGCGGACGAACTGGGCGAGGACGGCACCGGCGCCTTCCTGGTGTGGGGGGACCCGGCGCTGTACGACAGCACGCTGGCGATCCTGGAGGAGGTGCTGGAGCGCGGGGCGGTGCGGTTCGAGTACGACGTGGTGCCCGGCGTCAGCAGTGTCTCCGCGCTGGTCGCCCGGCACCGCACGGGGCTGAACCGGGTTGCCCGGCCGGTGCAGATCACCACCGGGCGGCGGCTGGCCGAGGGCTTCCCGGAGGGCGTGGACGACGTGGTCGTGATGCTGGACGCGCACCAGGCCTTCCGGCGGTACGCCGAGGAGGACATGGACATCTACTGGGGCGCCTACATCGGCACGCCGGACGAGATCCTGGTCTCCGGGCCGATCGCCGAGGCCGGTCCGCGCATCGAGCGGGTCCGGGCGGAGGCCCGGGAGCGGAAGGGCTGGATCATGGACACGTACCTGCTGCGCCGGCATCCCGAGCGGGGCCGGCCGACACCGGAGGACTGACCGGCCCGGTACCGCCGGGACGCCGAAGCGCGGTGCTCGGGAGCCCGGGCCGACTGCCAAAGCCCGGTGTTCAGGAGCGCGGCCGGGCTTCCGGTGCCGCGGTCCCCGCGAAACCCAGCCGGGCCAGCACGCTCGGCACGTCGGGCTCGGCCCGCACGCCCTCGGGGAGCGGGGGCCGGCGGACGACGACCACCGGCAGACCGAGGTCGCGTGCGGCGGTCAGTTTCGCGGCCGTGGCCTCGCCTCCGCTGTCCTTGGTGACGAGGACGTCGATCCGGTGCGCGCGCAGGAGTTCGGTCTCGCCGGCGACCGTGAACGGGCCGCGGGCCAGGAGGACGTCGGTGTCCGGCGGCAGGGGCGGCTCGGGCGGCTCCACCGACCGGACGAGGAAGTGCAGGCCGGTCAGCCCGGCGAAGGCGGCGAGGCCGAGGCGCCCGGTGCTGAGGAACACCCGGCGGCCGAGTCCGGGCAGGGCCTCGGCGGCCCCGGCCAGGGACGGGACGTCGTACCAGCGGTCTCCGGGGCCCGGCCGCCAGCCGGGGCGGCGCAGGACCACGGCGGGGACGCCCGTTGCGCGCGCCGCCAGGGCCGCATGGGCGGTGATCGACGCGGCGAAGGGGTGGGTGGCGTCCACCAGGGCGTCCACCCGGTGTGCGCGCAGCCAGTCGGCCAGCCCCTCCGGCCCGCCGAAACCGCCGGACCGCACCTCGCCGGGCAGTGCCGCGGGCCGGGTGACCCGGCCCGCGAGCGAGGTGGTGACGCGGACACCCGGCCGGGCGGCGAGGTCGGCGGCGAGGCGGCGGGCCTCGGTGGTGCCGCCGAGCACGAGGACGTGCGTGGGTACGGGGGCGGGGGCGGGGGCGGCGGGCGCAGGTGTGGCGGGCACCGGGCCGCCGGCAGATGCGGGGGCAGAGGGCCCGGGGGCGACGGCGGACACCGGGCCACCGGCCGGCACAGGAGCGACGGACGGCACCGGGCCACCGGCCGGCCCGGGGGCGGACGGCACCGGGGCGGCGGCGGATGCCGGGCCGTCGGCCGGCGCGGGGGTGGCGGGCACCGGGCCGCCGGCAGGTGCGGGGGCAGAGGGCCCGGGGGCGGCGGCGGACACCGGGCCACCGGCCGGCACAGGAGTGGCGGACGGCACCGGGCCACCGGCCGGCACAGGGGCGGACGGCACCGGGGCGGCGGCGGATGCCGGGCCGTCGGCCGGCGCGGGGGTGGCGGGCATAGGGGTGAGCGTACGAGGTCGTGCGGGGCGGATCGGTGCCCGGGTCGCTACGGTCGGGCCATGGAAGCCGAGGAGCCCGTGCGTGCCGTTCTGATCGACATCGACGGCGTCCTGACCGTGTCCTGGAAGCCGCTGCCCGGTGCGGTGGCGGCGCTGCGTGCCCTCCGCGCGGCCGGGCTCGGCGTGGCCCTGGTGACCAACACGACCTCCCGGACCCGGGTGTCGATCGCCGGGACGCTGTCGGAGGCCGGTTTCGAGGTGGACCCCGGGGACGTGCTGACCGCGCCCGCCGTCACCGCCGCCCACCTCGCCGAGCACTGTCCGGGCGCCCGCTGTCTGCTGCTCAACAGCGGGGACATCGGCGCGGACCTCGGCGATGTCACCCTGGTCGAGGAGGGTGCCGACGTGGTCGTGGTCGGCGGGGCCGGACCCGGGTTCGACTACCCGGCGCTGAACCGGGCCTTCGGCGAACTGCAGCGGGGTGCGCGGCTGGTCGCCATGCACCGCAACCTGTACTGGCGGACCGACGCCGGGCTGCAACTGGACTCGGGGGCCTTCCTGCTCGGTCTGGAGCGGGCGGCGCGGGTGGAGGCGGAGGTGACGGGCAAGCCGTCCCGGGCGTTCTTCGAGGCGGCGCTGGCCCGGCTGGGGGTGGGTGCGGAGCAGGCGGTGATGGTCGGGGACGACATCGAGTCGGACGTGCTCGCGGCCCAGCGGGCCGGGCTCACCGGGGTGCTGGTGAGGACGGGCAAGTACCAGCCGGAGACGCACGAGCAGGCGAGCGGCACCCCGGACCACGTGGTGGACTCCTTCGCGGACGTGCCGCGGCTGCTGGGGCTAGCGGAGTAGCAGCTGCAGGCCGCCCACGACCGTCGCCGCGATCACGAGCTGCTCGAAGAGACGCTGGTTGATCCGGTTCACGGCCCACTTGCCGAACAGCGCACCGGGCACGACGAACACCGCGAGTGCGGCGTCGAGGAGCAGGGAGCGCCCGTCGATCAGACCCAGGCCCGCGCTGAACGGCACCTTCGAGATGTTCACGATGAGGAAGAAGAAGGCGGAGGTCCCCAGGAAGCCGAGCTTCCGGAAGCCCGCGGACAGCAGGTACAGCGACATCACCGGGCCGCCCGCGTTGGCGACCATCGTCGTGAACCCGCCGAGCACGCCGTACGAGCGGGCCTTCATCCGGCCCGCGCGGGTGACGACCGCGTCCGGTTCCTCCGGGGTCTCGGCCGTCCGCCGACGCCACACCGTCACCCCGGCCATCAGCAGCAGGATCGCGCCGATCGAGGTCCGTACGATCCCGTCGTCGGCCCACACCAGGAACAGCGTGCCGGCCACCACGCCCGCCGCCACGGCCGGGAACAACCGCCACAGCGTGGGCCAGTGCGCGTGCCGTCGGTAGGTGAGGACGGCGAGCACGTCGCCGGCGATCAGTACCGGCAGCAGCACGCCGGTGGAGGCACGGGCGGGCAGCACCGCCGCGAAGATCGCGAGGCTGACCGTGTTGGCCCCGCTGACCGCCGTCTTGGAGAAGCCGACGAGCAGGGCCGCGAAGGCGAGCGCCGCGAACCCCCAGCCGGATATGTGCCAGAGCGTCATCGTGTTCATGGAGTGACCGATGCTATGCGCACGCATCCGTACGGCGTAAGCGACGTCTCGCAGACCGGTCCCGGCGTGGCGGCCCGCGTACCGCCTAACGGCCCGTGTACCGCGTCCGCAGCTCCCGCTTCAGCACCTTCATGCTCGGCCCGAGCGGCAGCGCGTCCGTGAACTCCACGCGCCGCGGGTACTTGTGCTTGCCGAGGTGCTCCTTGGACCACTCGGTGAGCGCGGCGGCGTCCGGCGTGGTGCCCTCTGCCGGGACGACGACGGCGCACACCTCCTCGCCGTGCAGCTCGTCGGGCAGGCCGATGACGGCGACCTGGGCGATCTCCGGGTGGCGCATCAGCACCTCCTCGACCTCCCGCGGATAGACGTTGTAGCCGCCGCGGATGATGACGTCCTTCTTCCGGTCGACGATCCGCAGGAAGCCCTCGTCGTCCTTGGTGCCGAGGTCACCGGTGCGGAACCAGCCGTCCACCAGGGCCTCGGCGGTGGCCTCGGGGCGGCCGAGGTATCCGGAGAAGACGTTGTGGCCGCGGATGACGACCTCGCCCAGCTCCCCGGGCGGCAGCAGCTCGATCCGGCCCTCCACCTCGGCGCGGGCGATCTCCACGTCGATGCCCCACAGGGGGTGGCCGATGGTGCCGGCCCGGGTGCCGAACACCGGCTGGTTGACGGTGGCGGTCGGCGAGGTCTCCGACAGCCCGTACCCCTCGTAGATCTTCGCCCCGAACGCGGCCTCGAACCGCTCCAGCACGGCGACCGGGAGCGAGGCCCCGCCGGAGACGCACACCCGCAGCGCGGGGAGCCGGGCGGCGTCGGCGGCCGCCGCCGCGAGCGCGACGAACATGGTCGGCACGCCGTGGAAGGTGTTGACGCCCTCCTTCACCATCAGCTCGATGGCCCGGGCCGCGTCGAAGCGGGGCAGCAGCACGAGCGTGGCGCCGGCCCGCCAGGTGGAGTTCAGCGACACCGTCTGGCCGAAGGCGTGGAACAGCGGCAGCGCGCCGAGGGCGATGTCGTCGGCGCGGATGTCGTTGGCGTCGAAGGCGTTGACGGTCGCGTTCATCACCAGGTTGAAGTGGCTGAGGACGGCACCCTTGGGGACACCGGTCGTACCGCTGGTGTAGAAGACGACCGCCGGGTCGTCGGCGGCCCGGGTGACGTACGACGCGAGGGGCTCGGCGTCGGCGGCGAGCTTCCCGAACTCTCCGCCCAGCGTGAAGACCCGGACGCCGGCCGCCTCGGCCGCGGCACGGCCGGTCTCCGCCTGCCCCGGGTGGACGAGCAGCAGCGTGGCCCCGCTGTCCCGCAGGACGTGCTCGACCTCGCCGGACGACAGCAGCAGGTGCACGGGGACGACGACCCCGCCCGCCGCCGCGATCGCGTAGTAGGCGACCGGGAACTCGGCGGTGTTGGGAGCCATGAGGGCGACCCGGTCGCCGGGCCGGACGCCGAGCCCGGTGAGCGCGCCCGCCTGGGCCAGCGCGCGCTGCCAGACCTCGGCGAAGGTGAGCCGCAGATCGCCTTCGACGAGGGCGGTCTTGCCGGGGCGGCGCCGGGCGTTCTCGGCGAGGATGGCGGCGACGGACAGGGTGGCCATGGAGTGCTGCTCCGTTTCCTTGCTGCTGCGGCTCGTGTTGCGAATTCCCCTGGAGGGAGCCCCCGTCGGTGACGCTCTAGTCCCTCTCGACCAGCACCGCGGTCCCCTGTCCCACGCCCACGCACATGGTCGCGAGCCCGCGCTCCGCGCCCGTGCGCCGCATCCGGTGCAGCAGGGTGGTGAGGATGCGGGCGCCGGAGCAGCCGAGGGGGTGGCCGAGGGCGATGGCGCCGCCGGTGGGGTTGACCAGGTCGGGGTCGATGCCGAGCTGGTCGACGCAGGCGAGTGCCTGTGCGGCGAACGCCTCGTTGAACTCGGCCTCCTGGAGGTCGCCGGTCTCCCAGCCGGCGCGGGCCAGCACCTTGCGGGTGGCGGGGACCGGGCCGAGGCCCATCACGTCGGGGTGGACGCCGGCGGAGGCGCCCGCGACATAGCGTCCGAGGGACTCCAGGCCCAGGTCGTTCAGCGCCTCCTCGCTGACCAGGAGGAGGCCGGCCGCGCCGTCGTTCATCGGCGAGGCGTTCCCGGCGGTCACGGTGCCCTCCGCGCGGAAGACCGGCTTCAGCCGGGACAGCTTCTCCAGCGAGGTGTCCTCGCGGACGCACTCGTCCTGCTCGACCACGACGCCGTCGGGGCGTTCGACGGGCAGGAGTTCGTCGTCGAAGTGGCCGTTCTTGCGTGCCGCGGCGGCGAGCTGGTGGCTGCGCAGGGCGAACTCGTCCTGCCGGGCACGGGAGATGCCGTGCCGGGCGGCGACCTCCTCGGCGGTCTCCCCCATGGAGAGCAGTCCGTGCAGCTCCTTCATGGCGGGGTTGACCAGCCGCCAGCCGAGCCGGGTGTCGTGGGTCTCGATGCGGTGCGGCAGCGCCTCGTCGGGGCGGGGCAGCACGAAGGGGGCGCGGCTCATCGACTCGGAGCCGCCGGCGATCACGATGTCGGCCTCGCCCGCGGCGATGGTGCGGGCGGCGGTGGTGACCGCTTCGAGTCCGGAGGCGCACAGCCGGTTGACGGTGGCGCCGGGCACGGAGTCGGGCAGTCCGGCGAGCAGGGCGGCCATGCGGGCGACGTTGCGGTTGTCCTCGCCCGCCTGGTTCGCGGCGCCCCAGTAGACGTCGTCGATCCGGGCCGGGTCGAGCGCGGGCACGTCGGCCACCAGGCGGCGGATCACGGTCGCGGCCAGATCGTCGGGGCGGACGGAGGAGAGGGCTCCGCGCAGCTTGCCGATGGGGGTGCGGCGGGCGGCCGCGAAGTGGACGGGACGCACGGCTGGGACTCCTGACCTACGACGCTGTGGATCGGACTGGCCTGCACAGCACCAATTAATTAGCACTGCTAGTTTTGGACTATAGACCCCCGACCACCCCGCTGGGAAGATCCCCCAGGACCTTCACCGAGGCAGCTGGAGGAGAGATGCCCCACGCCCGCGCGCACGTCCTCGACGGCACGCACGGCCCCCTCGCCGTCCACGAGTGGCCGCACCCGGCACCCCGCTTCCTCGCCCTCGTGGTGCACGGGTACGGCGAGCACGCCGGCCGGTACGAGGAGCTGGCCGGCGTACTCGCCGGGCACGGCGCCGCCGTGTACGCGCCCGACCACGCCGGCCACGGCCGCTCCGCCGGGGAGCGGGTGCTGATCGAGGACTTCGAGGACGTGGTCACGGACGTGCACGCCGTGGCGGAGCTGGCCCGGACCGCCCACCCCGGCCTGCCGCTGGTCCTGGTCGGCCACTCGATGGGCGGGCTCGTCGCGGCCCGCTACGCCCAGCGGTACGGCGGCGAGCCGAGCGCGCTGATCCTGTCCGGCCCGGTGATCGGCGCCTGGGAGCTGCCGGGGCGGCTGCTGGCCCTGGACGAGATCCCGGACACCCCCGTCAGCCCCTCCGCACTCTCCCGGGACCCGGCCGTGCGCGCCGCGTACGCGGCCGATCCGCTGGTCTGGCACGGGCCGATGAAACGGCCGACGGTGGAGGCCTTCGCCCGGGCCCTGGAGACCGTCGACCGGGGCGGAGACGTCGGCCGGCTGCCGCTGCTGTGGCTGCACGGCGACGACGACCGGCTGGTGCCGCTGGCCGGCAGCCGGACCGGGGTGGAGCGGCTGAGCGGCGGGGCGCTGACCGAGCGGATCTTCGCGGGGGCCCGTCACGAGGTGTTCCACGAGACGTGCAGGGCGGACGCGTTCGCCGAGGCACTGGCCTTCCTGGACCGGGTGCTGCCCCGCTGATCAGCCGGTTTGCTCCCCCGCCCACCGGGCACCCGCCCTTTCGGACATGACCGTGGACACATGACGAAAGGGGACACGCGCACCATGACCGTGGTCAAGAGCTCGCTGCCCGAGGAGGCGCTCGGTGTCACCGGGACCGCCCTGCAGGAGACCCTGGTCGATCTGCTCGGGCTGTCGCTGATCGGCAAGCAGGCGCACTGGAACATCGTGGGCCCGAGGTTCCGGTCCATCCACCTCCAGCTGGACGAGGTGGTCGCCACGGCCCGCGCCCACTCGGACACGGTGGCCGAACGCGCCGCCACGCTGGGCGTGCCGCCGGACGGCAGGCCGGAGACCATCGCGGCGTCCTTCGCGCTGCCCGGCACCAAGGACGGCTGGCTTCGTGACACCGAGGTCGTGGAGCTGATGGTCTCCGCGCTGGAGGCGGCCGTCGGACGGCTGCGCGAGCGGATCGAGGCGACCGAGAAGGCCGACCCGGTCACCCAGGACCTGCTGATCTCGGTCACGGCCGACCTGGAGAAGCAGCGCTGGATGTTCCAGGCCGAGAACCACCCGCGCGACGACGCCGCCAGCTAGCACACCGGAAAGGGGAGACCCATGGCCGACTCCTGGGAGATCGAGGCGCTCTGGGAGGACTTCCACCGCGTGGTGAACATGAGCTCGGCGGAACTCGCGGCCTGGCTGAAGGTCCGGGACGCCGACGAGGAGACGGAGCCGCTGCCGGAGGAGGCGGGCACGCCCACCGGGCAGCACGTCCTCGCCATCCTGCGCAAGCGCCGTACCGACCTCACCGACGACGACCTCCGGATCATGCACAAGGTCGTGGACACGGTCGGGGACCTGGTCGACATGGAGAACGAACCCGAGCCCGAGCGGACGCCGGAGGACACCCGCCGCCGGCACCGGCTGATGACGCTGGGCCACGACCCGCTCAAGCCCTAGCCGGAGCCCGACCGTGGACCGGGACGAACGGGTCGTGCACGAGCTGGTGTCCGAGTACGGGCGGACGTACGCCGAGGAGGCGGGCATCCGCCTGAAGGACTCCCCGCAGCCGCTGTACCGGCTGCTGGTGCTGTCGCTGCTGCTGAGCGCCCGGATCCGGGCCTCGGTGGCGGTGGCCGCCGCCCGGGCGCTGCACGAGGAGCACCTGGACAGCCCCCGCCGGATGGCCGAGGCCGACCGGCAGCGGCGGGTGGACGCGCTCGGCCGCGGCGGCTACCGCCGCTACGACGAGCGTACGGCCACCCAACTCGGCGACGGGGCCGAGCTGTTGTCGGAGCGCTGGGGCGGCGACCTGCGCCGGCTGCACCAGGAGGCGGAGGGCGACGTCGGCACGCTCCGGGAGCTGCTCCAGGAGGAGCCGGGCATCGGGCCGGCCGGCGCGGACATCTTCCTGCGCGAGGCACAGCGGGTGTGGCCGGATGTCGCACCCTACCTGGACGCCAAGGCGCTGGCCGGCGCGGAGCGGCTCGGCCTGCCGAAGGACCCGCGCAAGCTGGCCGAGCTGGCCGGGGACACCCATCCGGCCGTGCTGGCCGCCGCGTTGGTGCGGGCGGCACTCGACAAGGAGGTGGCCGAGGACTGTCTGCGCCGCGCCGCATGATCGTGTCAGACTGCTCCCGCACGTCCCGGACCGACCACCGGGACCCCAGGCGGTGAGGAGCGGCACGTGACGGGGACCGGCCCGGAGATCCAGGAGACCATCGACACGGCCCGGCCGCACCCGGCCCGGGTGTACGACTGGTTCCTCGGCGGCAAGGACAACTACCCGGTGGACGAGGAACTGGGCCGCCGGATCGCGGCGATCGACGGGGGCGCGCCCAAGGCCGCCCGCGCCAACCGGGCGTTCATGCGCCGGACCACGCGGGCGCTCGCCGCGGAGACGGGGATCCGCCAGTTCCTGGACATCGGCACCGGCATACCGACCGAGCCGAACCTGCACCAGATCGCCCAGTCCGAGGTCCCGGACGCCCGCGTCGTCTACGTCGACAACGACCCCATCGTGCTGGCCCACGCGAACGCGCTGCTGCGCGGTACCCCGGAGGGCGTGACGGAGTACGTGCAGGCCGACGCCCGCGACCCGCACGCCATCCTGCACCAGGCCGCCCGCGTCCTGGACTTCGGCCGCCCGGTGGCCCTCTCGCTCATCGCCCTGCTCCACTTCGTCGCCGACGAGGACGGTGCCCACGACCTGGTGGAGACCCTGGTCGGCGCGCTGGCACCGGGCAGCGCTCTGGTCCTGTCCACGATGACGGCGGACTTCGAGCCGGAGAACGTGCGGAAGGGGATCGCCGCCTACGCGGCGGGCGGGGTGACGCTGGTGGCGCGCACGCACGCGGAAGTGGGCGCCTTCTTCAGGGGACTCCGGCTGCTGGAGCCGGGGATCGTCTCGGTGGCCGAGTGGCGGCCCGAGGGCGCGCCCGACGGGCCGATCTCGCTGTACGGCGGGGTCGCGATCAAGCCCTGACCCTCAGGCCCTCTCCCCGTCGTACGGGAGGCCGAGCACCCGGGCCACGGTCCGCAGCACGCCGTCGTCGTTGTTGGACGGGGCCAGGTGGCGGGCCCTGCGGATCACCTCGGGGTGAGCGCCGGCCATCGCGAAGGACCACTCCGCGGCGTCGAGCATCTCCAGGTCGTTCAGGTAGTCGCCGAACACCATGGTCTGCGCGGGCGTGATGCCGAGCGCCTGCTGCAGACCGCGCAGGGCGGTGCCCTTGTTGGCGGTCCGGTTCATCACGTCCACCCAGTGCTCGCCGGTGACGACGACCTGGTGGGTGGCGGCGAACTCCGCCAGGGCCGGGGCGGTGGTGTGCTCGACCGGGCCGAAGTCGAAGAGCGCCACCTTGATCACGTCGTCCTCGACGGCGGTGACGTCCTCCACGATCCGGTGCTCGACGTAGTACTTGCGCACCTCCGCGAGGAACGCCTCGTCGGTCCGCTCCACGTACGCCGACCGCTTGCCGCAGACCACGGCGCCGACGTCGGCGCCGCCCGCGGCCAGCCGCCGTACCGTCCGGGCGACCCCGGCGGCGACGGCCGGGTCGAGCGGGTCGGAGCTGAGTTCCACACCGTCGCGGACCACGTACGTGCCGTTCTCCGCTATGAACACCATGCCCTCGGCGACCTCCGCGAACTGCCGGTGCAGGGTCGCGTACTGGCGGCCGCTCGCCGGGCTGAACAGCACCCCGCGGCGGCGCAGTTCGGCGAGCATCGGCCACAGCCCGCCGGGGATCCGCTTGGCGTCGTCCAGCAGCGTGCCGTCCATGTCGGTGACGACCAGCCGGATGTCGGCGGGGCCGGCGGGCAGGTGCGAGGAGTCGAGGAGGGACGTGGGCATGGCGGGCGTGTCCTGCTTCCGGTCGGCGGCGGGGATACCGGTCCAGTGTTCCTCATCCGTTCCGCGCGCCCGGAACCGCCCACGGTGCCCGTTTCCCGGGACAGCGCGATCACCGGGGGGCACAATGACGGCGGAGCACCGCACGTGAGAAGGGCGGACAGGTGAGCGAGGGCCCCTCCCCGACGGCCGGTCCGGCCCGGCTGGACACGGCCGGGAGCCGGTCGGGCCGGACCTGGTGCGCTGCTCCCGGTGGTGCGCGGAACCGGCGTCCGCCGCGCCGGTGCCGTGGTCCGGCGCGGTCGCCGTGCAACCCTGAGCCCGGCCGGCCGCGCCCCCGCCGAGCCGGCCGGTTGCCGGGCCCGCCGAGCCGGCCGGTCCGCCGAGTCTCCCCCAGTCCATCGAGCCCGCCGAGCCCGCCGAGGAGGACGTATGACGACGCTCGCCGACCCCGTGCCCGGCGGCCGGCCCGGGGATCTGCGCCGGGTCGCCGCCCTCACCGCCGAGCTGTCCGCGCGGGGCGTCCGCGGGATCGTGCTGGCGTACGTCGACACGGCGGGCGTCGGCCGGGTGAAGACGATCCCCACGGCCCGGCTGGAGGCGGCCGTGTCCTGGGGCGTCGGGATGTCCCCGGTGTTCGACACCTTCCTCGCCGACGACTCCGTCGTCCGCACCGACGCTCTCGGCTCCCCCGACGGCGACCTGAGGCTCTACCCGGACCTGGACCGGCTGGTGGTGCTGGCCGGGCAGCCCGGCTGGGCCTGGGCGCCGGTGGACCGGATCACCCAGGAGGGCGACCGGCACCCCGGCTGCGCCCGGACCTTCCTGCGCCGGATCGTCACCGGCGCCGCCGAGCGGCACGGCCTCGCGTTCAAGGCGGCGATCGAGATCGAGTGGGCCGTAGGGCTCGGCTCGGCGCCGGCCGGGGAGTTCGTACCGGCGGTCTCCGGGCCGGCGTACGGCGCGGTCCGGCAGGTCGAGCTGAGCGACTACGGCGCCGATCTGCTCGCCGCGTGCGCCGCCCAGGGCGTGGAGGTCGACCAGCTGCACCCCGAGTACGCGCCCGGGCAGTTCGAGATCTCGGTGGGCGCGCAGGACCCGGTGGCCGCGGCCGACCGCAGTGTGCTGGTCCGCCAGACCATCCGGGCGGTGGCCCAGCGGCACGGCCTGCGGGTGTCGTTCGCGCCCGCGGTGTCCGCCGAGGGCGTCGGCAACGGCGGCCATCTGCACCTGTCCTGCTGGCGCGACGGGGTGAACCTGCACGCGGGCGGCGAGCGCCGGTACGGCATGACGGCGGAGGCGGAGTCCTTCGCGGCCGGGGTCCTCGCCCGCCTCCCGGCGCTGACGGCGGTCACCGCGCCGAGCCCGGCCAGCCATCTGCGGCTGAAGCCCTCCCAGTGGGCCGGGGTCTTCACCGCCTGGGGACGCGAGACCCGCGAGGCCGCGCTGCGGCTGATCACGGGCACGGCCGGCCGCCACGACCAGGACGCCAACCTGGAGGTCAAACCGGTGGACCTGGCCGCCAACCCGTATCTGGCCCTCGGCTGTGTGATCGCCGCCGGACTCGACGGCATCACGGCGGCCCGGACCCTGCCCGAGGAGATCACCGGCGACCCGGCCCGCTACGGCCCCGAGGAGGCGGCGGCCCGGGGCGTACGGCGGCTGCCGCGGTCGCTGCCCGAGGCCGTCGGGGAGTTCCGCGCGGACCGGGTGCTGCGGGAGGCGCTGGGCCCGGTCCTCTCCGACGCGGTGGCCGCCGTACGGCTCGGCGAGGCGGCGGCCGTCGACGGACTCGACCCCGACCGGGTGGCCGCGGCCTACCGCTGGGTCTACTGACATGGCCGCCCCGGGACCGGTCCACGAGGCGCTCGCCGCGCTGCCGCTGGTGGACCACCACTGCCACGGCGCGGTCACGGCCGACCTGGCCGCCGGGGAGTTCGCGTCCCTGCTCACCGAGGGCGCGGCCTGGCCGGGCGTCTCCCCCTTCGACAGCCCCGCCGGCGTGGCCGTGCGCCGCCACTGCGCGCCCCTGCTGGACCTGCCCCGGCACGCCCCGCCCGCCGACTACACGGCCCGGCGCTCGGCCCTCGGCTGGCAGGAGGTCAACCGCCGCTTCCTGACGGCCGCCGGAGCCGAGGTGTTCTGCGTGGACACCGGCTACACCGCGCACCCGCTCACCACCCCCGGCGAACTGGCCGCCGCGGCCGGTGCCGCGGCCTGCGAGGTCGTACGCCTGGAGCGGATCGCCGAGTCGGTGGCGGCGCGGGGTGTGGCGGCGGGCGCGTACGCTGCCGCGTTCCGGGCCGCCGCCGAGGAGGCCGTACGCCGGCCGGGCGTGGTGGCGGTGAAGTCGGTCGCGGCGTACCGCACGGGTTTCGCACTGGATCCCGAGCGCCCCGCCGCGGCCGAGGTGACGGCGGCGGCCGGGCGCTGGCTGGCCCGGGGCGGACGCCTCGACGACCCGGTCCTGGTACGGCACCTGCTGTGGACCGCCGTCGACCTGGGGCTGCCGCTGCAACTGCACACCGGCTTCGGTGACGCGGACCTGCGGCTGCACCGCGCCGACCCCGCCCTGCTCACCGACTGGCTGCACCGGACGTCCGGCACGGTCCCGGTGCTGCTGCTGCACTGCTGGCCGTACCACCGCCAGGCCGCCTACCTGGCCGCGGTGTTCGAGCAGGTGTACCTGGACGTCGGTCTCGCCCTGCACCACACGGGCCCGGCGCGCTGCCGTGCGGTGCTGGAGGAGGCGCTGGAGGTCACCCCGTTCCGCAAACTGCTGTACAGCTCCGACGCCTATGGTGTGGCCGAGTTCCACCACCTGGGCGCGCTGTGCTTCCGGCAGGGCCTCGCCGCTCTGCTGCAGGACCGCGTGGACGCCGACGAGCTGAGCCTGGCCGACGCCCTGCGGATCGCCGCCTGGACGGGCCGCGACAACGCCCGCCGGCTGTACGGACCGCCCGTATCCGAACCGGCCCGCGATTCCAGCGGGCGCCCCACCCGGAAAGTATGATCAAGCAATGTCTGACATGACCGAAACCACGCCCGGCTGGCTGACCACGGACGAGCTGGAGATGGCCAGGGCCCGGATGCCGATCCTGTACGTCGAGGCCGTGCCCGTGCGCGTGGACGACAGCGGTGAAGTCACCAGCATCGGGCTGCTGCTGCGCATCGGCCCGGACGGCACGGTCAGCCGGACCCTGGTCTCCGGCCGGGTCCTGCACCACGAGCGGGTCCGGGACGCGCTGCTGCGCCACCTGGAGAAGGACCTCGGCCCGGTCGCCCTGCCGCGCGTCCCCGCCTCGCTCCAGCCGTTCACGGTCGCGGAGTACTTCCCGACGGCGGGCATCACGCCGTACCACGACCCGCGCCAGCACGCGGTCTCCCTGGCCTACATCGTGCCGGTGACCGGTGACTGCCGGCCCCGCCAGGACGCCCTGGACCTCGTCTGGTTCAGCCCGCAGGAGGCCGCGTCGCCGGCGGTGCAGAGCGAGATGCCAGGGGGGCACGGGGTGCTGCTGAAGCAGGCGCTCGCGCACGTGGGACTGGTGATCTGACCGCCGCAAGGTTTCCGCAAGGCGGCAGCAAGCCTTCCGTCCGTGCGGCCGGGCAGAGCGACGGTGGACAGCCCGTAAGGGACTCGCGAGAGACAACGGGGGTACACCGTGTCGGCAGTGGGCTTACACACGGAAGCGTCGGCCGCGGGGCGCCAGTGGCTGACGCTGCTCGGGCGCAGGACGGTCCTGACCGTCGCGCACACCGTCACCTACGCGAAACGACTGGTCGACATCCTGTCGTTGCTGGAGGACGACTTCCGGGTCCAGGTGGCGTTCACCGCGCCCCCGCACGTGTTCGGCGACGAGGTGCCGCGATTCCTCGAGCGGCTCGGCTGTGCGGTGCTGCCCTGGGAGGAGGCGGTCCGCACGCCGTTCGACGCGGCCGTCGCGGCGGGGCCCAGGGGCGTCGAACGGCTCTCCGCCCCCGTGATCACCCTGCCGCACGGCGCCGCCTACCTCAAACGCATGCGGTCGGGCCCCGAGGCGGGGGTGTTCGGACTGCGCCGGCAGGACGTCTCACCGGGCGGAAAGCTGCCCGCCGCCGTGGTCCTGCCGCATCACGCCGACCTCGCGGAGCTGGCGCGGCACTGCCCCGAGGCCCTGCCGCTCGCCCACGTCGTGGGGGATCCGGCGTACGACCGGATGTCCGTCAGCCTGCCGCGGCGCACCGCGTACCGGCGGGCCCTCGGACTCGGGGACGCGGAGAAACTGGTGGTCGTCGCCTCGACCTGGGGGACCCACTCGGCGTTCGGCCGGCTCACCGCACTGCTGCCCCGCCTGCTCGCCGAACTGCCGGCGGAGCGCTACCGCTGTGTCGTCCTGGCCCATCCGAACGTCTGGTCCGGGCACGGGGCCTGGCAGGTCCGCGCCTGGCTGGCACGCTGCGCCCGGTCCGGTATCGCGCTGGCTCCGCCGGAGGCGGACTGGCGCAGCGTACTGATCGCCGCGGACTGGATCATCGGTGACCACGGATCGGTCACCCTGTACGGCACGCTCACGCCGGCTCCGATCCTGCTCGTGTCCTCGCCCTCGCAGGAGATCAACCCGCAGTCGCCGGCCGCCGCCCTCGCCGTGACGGCACCGGCCCTGTCACCGGTGCATCCGCTGGTCGACCAGCTGGAGTACGCGGCGGCCGAGTACCGGCGGGAGGAGTACGCGGCGATCGGCGCACGCCTCACGTCCGAACCGGGCCGGTTCCACCGGAACATGCGGCGGCTGCTGTACCGGGTGCTCGGCCTGGGGCAGCCGGCGCACGCGGCGGTGGCCGCCCCGCTCGCCGCCCCGCCGGCGCTGAGCACCTGGTCCCGGGCCGGGCGGGAGGCCGCGGTATGAGCGGTCACGTGGTCGTCAGGCTGCTGACCGACGTCCCGGCCCCGCACGCCGGCACCGTGCCGGGCACCATGCCGGTGCTGCGGCTGAGCATGGGGCCGGCCGGGGGCGGGGGGGACGTGGTCGCCGAGGCCGGTCCGGTGCGGTGGGGCTCCGCCGCGGGCCGGTACCTGCCGGACCCGACGGCGGACGAACACTTCGCCGTGGACGCCGACACGTGTGCCGAACGCCGCCGGCTCGACTGGGCCGACGTGCTGTACGGCAGGCTGCCACGCCCGCCCGCCGCGGCGGCCCGCTGGCTGGCCGAGGTCACGGCGCGCCATCCGGCCTGCGCTCTGGCCGCCGTGCCCGTGACCGACGGCGGGTGGATGGCCGTCGCCGGGGCCGCGGGGAGGGGCACGCCGACGGTCCTGGCCGGTACGGTCCCGCCCGACCAGCCGCTGCTGGCCTCCTGTCTGCACGCCTGGCTGGTCCGCGGGCACGCGCTGGCCGACCTGGCCTACGTACGGCCGGCCGGTGCCCCGCTCACGGCCGCGTCGCCGCCCGCTCCAGACGGCGGGCGTCGGCGGGGCTGGTGACCTCGTACAGGGAAAGGGCCCGCGCGTAACAGGTGCGCGCTTCGTCCCCGTCTCCTCGCGCGCGGGCGCTGTCCCCCAGCATCTCCAGCGTCCGCGCCTGCCAGTGGGCCGCGCCGGAGGCACGGAACACCTCCAGTGCCTCCCGCATCTGCCCGGTGCCTCGGGTGTGGTCACCCTGCTGGGCCCGGGCCCGGCCGAGGAAGGCCAGGGCCCGGGCGGCGTCGTGCGGATCGGACACCGCGACCAGGGTCTCGTGGGCCTGCGCGAAGAGGGGGATCGCCCGGGCGGGATCCTGTCGCCCCAGGGCGATCTCGCCGAGGAGGATACGGGCGAGGGCCACGCCACGCGGATAGCCGCAGGCCTGCCACACGTCCACGGCCTGGTTCAGGTGCCGCAGGGCCTCGTCCGGCCGCCCCGCGTCGAGCCGGCAGCCGCCGAGTCCGAGCAGCGCCTGCCCCTCGTCCCGGACGTCACCGGCGGCGCGGGCCGCCTGCAGGGACCTCGCGTACCAGTCGGCGGCCTCCTCGGTCCGGCCCGCCGCGGCGAGCCCGATCGCGCCGGAGTTGAGCATCTGGCGCTCGGCGTCGGCATGGGCGTCGCGGCGTGCGGCTTCGAGGCCGAGGCGGTGCGCTTCGATCCACAGGTCGTAGTGGCGCAGCCGGAGGAACAACGGCCACATCGCGTCGACGAGTTGCCAGGCGGTGGTGTGCCATCCCCGGGCGGCCGCCGCCCGCAGCACGTTCATCAGGTGGTTGCGGTGTGCGTCGAGCCAGCCGAGGGCTTCACGCTCGACGCCGAAGGGCGCGGGCACCGACGAAGGGTGGGCGTAGTCCCGGGGCAGGGTGAACTGCGCCGGGGTGATGAGCTGTTCGGCGGCGGTGGCCGTGCGCAGGTACCAGTCGGTCACCCGCCGCAGTGTCCGGCTCCGGATCTCCTCGCTGTCGGTGGTCCGGGCACAGGACTGGGCGTGGATCCGGACGAGATCGTGGAATCGGAAGGTGTCCGGTCCGATGTCCTCCACCAGGTTGGCCTCGGTCAGCTCGTCCAGCCGGTGTTGCGCCCACTGCTCGGACTCCGCGCAGGCGACGGCGGCCGTGCGGACGTCGAAGGTGGGCAGGGGCAGGGCGCCGAGGGTGCGGTAGAGGCGGGCGGCGGCGGGTTCCAGTACGGCGTACGAGGCGTCCAGGGCCTTGCTCACGGTGGTCTCCCCCTCGATCTCCAGGGCGGCCAGGCGGTCGGAGTCCGGCGCGAGGGAATCGGCCAGGGCGGCGATGGGCTGTCTCGGGCGTGAGGCGAGCCGCGCCGACGCCAGGCACACCGCGAGCGGCAGTCCGGCGCACAGGGACACCACCTGCCGCACCGCCTTGGGTTCACCGGCCACGCGCTCCTCGCCGAGGCCGCGCGTGAGCAGTTCCATCCCCGCGGCCGGCCCCAGGGCTCCCAGCCGGAAGAACGCGGCTCCGTCCAGATGCAGCCCGGTCAGTCGCTGTCTGCTGGTGACGACCACGAGCCCGCCCGGTCCGCCGGGCAGCAGGGGCCGGATCTGCGCGGCGGTGAACGCGCTGTCCAGCATGACGGCGAGGCGCAGGCCGGCCGTGGCGGTCCGCCACAGCGAGGCTTTCTCGGCCGTCCCGGCCGGCGGGGGGCCGACGCCCAGGGCCCGCAGGAACTGACCGAGAATGTCGTCCGGATCCGCCGGGCCCTCCGCGGCGTGGGCGCGGAGATCCGCGTACAGCTGGCCGTCCGGGAAGACGCGTTCCCGGGAATGCAGCCAACGCGAGACCAGGGCCGTCTTGCCGATGCCGGCCGGGCCGTTGACGACGATCAGCCTGGGCGAGCCGGCTTGGCCCGGGTCGGTGGGCAGAAGGCCGTCCAGCTCGTCGAGTTCGGTTTTCCGGTTGGTGAAGTGGGGCGGGACGCGCAGTAGCTGGCGGGGAACGGACGTCGGTTCCGCCCCGGCGACGTGCACATGGATTCCTCCGTGGACATCGCCGGCCTGCACCGTCGGCCCGTACAACCGGGCGTTTCCCGAGATGCCGTTGTGCACCGTGTGGCCCGGACCGCCCTCCCCGGCCGCTTCCATCCGCGCCTCCCCCCGTCGGCTGCCGATACCTCATCATGCACCCCCCTACCCCTGCGGCGGCGTCGGCCATTCGGCCGAACGGGGGGATTCGGCGCGTCAACACAGCGAATCGGCCAGGGGCGACATTTCCGTCTGGCGGCACGGACCACTTCCTGTCATGCTCTTCGCGCCACAACACATCGTGCTCTCTGTCCTGTTCATCGGATCGGCGGACCAGCGGAGGCGCCGGTGGAGCTTGAGTTGCTCGGCCCGGTCGGTTTCCGGGCGGGCGGCAGGCGGGTGGAGATCGGATCGGACAAGGAACGGATCCTGCTGGCCTCCCTCGCCCTGGAAGCGGGACGGCCGCTGGCCCTGGAAACGCTGATCGACCGGCTCTGGGACGGGGATCCACCGCCGCACGGCCGGGCGAACACCCACACGTACGTGTCACGGATCCGCCGGCGGCTGAGAAGCGGTGCGGGAACGCCGGACGGGGCGCGGATCGTCTGCCGGGCCCACACCTACACACTGGAGATCACCCGGGAGTCCGTGGACTGGCATGTGTTCCAGCGGCTCGTGAGCCAGGCGGGCGCGGTGGCCGCCGAGGGCGACGACCAGCGGGCGGTCGTGCTGCTCGAGAGGGCGGAGCGGCTGTGGCGCGGCGACGCCCTGGCGGGACTGCCCGGCCCCTGGGCGCAGAGCATGCGCAGGGCCATGGCGGAGCGGCGGCTCGCCGCCTCGGTGTCCCGGACGGCCGCGCTGCTGCGTCTCGGCCGCTTCGCGGAGACCACCGGGGAGTTGGCGGCGCTCGTCGGCCTGCATCCAGGCGATGAGACGCTGGCCGGCCAGCTGATGCTGGCGTACTACGGCACGCACCGCTACGCCGACGCGCTGAGGGTGCACCAGGAGGTGCGGCGGTCCCTGCTCGCGCAGTACGGGTCGCGTCCCGGCGCCGAGCTGAACCGTATCCACCGCGGGATCCTCGAACGACTGCCGGCTCTCGACATCGTCCACGGCAAGCGGGCGTCGGCCTCACCGACCGCGACGGTGCCCCCACCGGCGACCGGTGCTCCCCGCAACCTCCCGCGGCAGCCACTGCTGATCGGCAGGCGGGAACAGCTCCGGCTGCTCACCGCGGCCGTCGACTCGGCGACCGGGCAGGGGGCTGTCGTCAGCCTGGAAACGGTCAGCACGGTCAGCGGTATGGCCGGGGTCGGCAAGACCGCGCTCGCCGTGCACGGCGCGCACCTGCTGGCGCGGAGGTTCCCCGACGGGCAGCTGTACCTGAATCTCCGGGGACACGACCCGGGGCAGGAGCCGCTGGGTCCGGCGGAGGCACTGGCCCTGCTGCTCCGGCTGCTGGGGACACCCACGGAGACCATCCCGGCGGAGCTGGAGGGCCGGACCGCCCTGTGGCGCACGCTGCTGGCCGAACGCCGGGCGGTGATCGTGCTGGACGACGCCGCGGACGCCGACCAGGTCCGCCCTCTGCTGCCCGGTCACTCCCCCTCTTTGACGATCGTCACCAGCCGACGTCATCTCACCGGGCTGACGCAGGTCCGGCACATTCCGCTGGACGTTCTGCCGACGGACGACGCGATCGAGCTGTTCCGCGCCTTCGCCGGTGCGGACCGCGCCCAGGACGTCCAGGAGATCACTCGGATCGTCCGTCTGTGCGGCCACCTCCCGCTGGCCGTCGAGCTGGTCGCGAGCCGGTTCCGGATGCGCCCCTCGTGGACGCTCAGCACGCTGACCGACCGGCTCCAGCGCGCCGACAGCCGGCTGAGCGAACTCAGGGACGCCGACCAGGACATGGTCCGGGTCGCCTTCGACCTCACCTATCAGGCACTGTCCGAGGAGCAGCGCACGGCGTTCCGCCGCCTCAGCCTCCACCCCGGGCCGGACTTCACGGCGGAGGTGGCGGCCGCCGCCCTGGACCTGCCGACGGCTCGGGCGGAACGCATGCTGGAGTCCCTGCTGGCCTGCCATGTGCTGCGCGAGCCCGTGCCCGAGCGGTACCACTATCACGATCTGCTGCGCGAGTACGGCATGTCCCGGGCGCTCACCGACGACAGCGAGGAGGACCGCGCCGGGGTCGTCCGCCGTCTGACGGAGTTCCACCTCGCCGCCGCGGACCACGCCGACCGACTGGCCTACCCCCGGCGCCGCAGAGCGGCCCCGGCCCGGTCCGTGCCGTGGCAGCTCGCCCCGCTGGGCGACGCCCGGGCGGCGCGTGCGTGGTTGTCCCTGGAACGTCCGAACCTGCTGGCCGTGGAGCGTCACTGCCGTACGCACGGCCGAGCCGAGGACGCCGCACAACTGGCCTACGTCCTCGCGGAGTTCCTGAACACCGAATGCCACTGGCAGGATGCGCGGACCGTTCTCGAACCCGCGGCCGCCCACTGGAGCCGGACCGGGAACGACGCCGCCCTGTGCCGCGCCCTCGATCAGCTGAGCGCCGCCCACGCCCACACCGGCCACTACCCGGAGGCGGCGCGGATCGGCGAACGGGCGAGGGACATCGCCCGACTGACCGGCGACACGGAGGCGGAGGCGGAGATCCTCCGGACACTGGGCACACTGAAGTGGCATGTGGGAGACCACTACGCCGCCCTGTCCCTCCTCCAGCGGTCCTTCGCCATCAAGAAGACCACGGGGGACGCCTGGGACCACGCCCGGGCGCACAACAACATGGCCGTGACACTGCTGTTCCTCGGTGAGTACCGGAGAGCCTTGGAACATTTCGAGAAGGCCGTCAGCGGATTCACGGACACCGACGACCACACGGCGCTCGGAAAAACGCTCAACAACATGGGTGACCTGTACATCCGGACCGGCGACCTGGAATCCGCCCGGCGCTCCTTCGAGGAGGCGTTGCGATTTCTCGACGCCTCGGGAAATCGATACGACCGGGCAACGGTGAAGGGTGGCCTGGCCGAGGTACTGACGTCCTGTGGAGATTCCGTGCAGGCGTTGCGGCTCTACGAGGAGGCCCTCGCGGAGTTCCGGGCGCTCAGGGACCCCAAGAGCGAGGCGGACATGCTGATCGGGCTGGGGGAGGCCCTGCGCCGCGCGGGCGACACGGAGAAGGCCCTGGGGTATCTGCGCGCCGCACTGGACAACGCGCGCGCCCTCGGCGCGGCACACCAGGAGGCCAGAGCCACGCGCTGCCTCGGTGAGGCCTACGCCGTCCTGGGCCGGCGGGAGGACGCCGTCGCACTCCTGCGCACCGCCGTCGAGCTGTCCGGGCGGACCCACGACGCGAGCGAGCTGGCCGCCGCGGAGGACGCCCTCCGGAGGGCAAGGTCGAACATTACCGAAACCTGCAAGGCGAATGAGCAGTAACTTGTGATCGACTGATTTCGTTTCCGGCAAATTTGCGATCGCCGAGCAAATTTTCGTACCACCGCATTATCTGCTGTATCCTCCTTCCCGTCCGTGAAACGATCATGGACGGGAAGGAGCAGCAGCTCACGTGGAAGGAATATGCCTGAGGGCAGGCGGCGCCGCACTCCTCGCGGTGTTGGTTTTCCTCTCCCTGCCGGCGCCGGACGCCTCGGCCGCCGAACCGCCCTCCAAGGCAACGGTCAGCCAGGACGGCTGCATCATGATCTGACACCGAGGAGTGCCCCTGGGGTGGCCGCCCGCGCCACCCCCACGACATCCCGCCCTCCGCGTCGCACGCCAAGAGAATCCATCCTGCCGCCCGCGCGCCGATGCCGCCCTGGACGATGCTCCAGTGGGGTGAAAGCCCCTGTGCGGCTTGCCTGCCGCCCACGTCCGCGGAAGATGGCAGGCATGCAGGAATCCGGCCGGCATCCTGGCCCTCCACCCGACGAAGAAGGCAAGAAGTCAGGCATAGGCAAGCGCATCGCCGCGGCGATCGGCGTCCTCGCCGGCATCGCCGGCATCATCAGCCTGATCTTGACCTGGATTTCGACGCCCGGCCCCTTCACGTTGAGCGACTGGGCCGCGGAGGCGGACGGCACCTGCGATCGCGACTTCGGAAATCTGGCGGCAAGCCTGACGAACGCCAACGACGAGTTCAGTTTTGCCCTCGCGTCATGGCAGGCCGGAAATCCGAACCAGCAACTGTTCAATTACGCCGGAAACCTGTACTTCAGCGCCGGAGGCTACTACCGGAAGCTGAGCGGTGAGCTGGCCCAGATCCATTCGCCGAAGGACGGGAAGTCGGACGTCCAGAACATCATCACAACGCTCGAGAAAATGAGCACGGAGCTGTACAAGCTCGGACAGGACCTGCGCCAGGTCAATTTCGCCACGGGAACAGCCGCGGGTTACGTCGAGCAGGCCCGGCAGGACGCCACCACCTCAGCCGGCATCGAAGCCGGCGCCAATGCGCTGCTGAAAGATGTAGGGGCCGAGAAGTGCGCCGTCTGAGTGCTGCCCCGCGGTCGATCACGCCTGTACCCACGGGAACGATCCAGGGCCCTGCCTCACCACGGTGAGGCAGGGCCCTGATCTACGACGTCGGAGCGGTGCTCCCGTCGGGACGACAGGATTTGAACCTGCGACCCCTTGACCCCCAGTCAAGTGCGCTACCAAGCTGCGCCACGTCCCGGTGCCGTTTGACCTGGGGTTTCCCTGGCCGAACGCGCAGAGAAACAATACCGCACTCGGCCCGGTGGTCGCGCATCTCTTTCACTGTTGACCTCAAGCTTGGTTGAGGTTGCAAGATCGCCGGTATGACGATCGCAGCGGAACAGAGCCGCATGTACGGCTACGACGACCTGCCCCGGCTGATGGGGCTGATGACCGGCGACGAGAAGCACGGCCCGGCGGCCACTTCCACGCTCGATGTGCTGTGGGTGCTGTACGACCGGGTGCTCCGGGTCACCCCGGAGCGGCGGGACGACCCGGCCCGGGACCGGTTCCTGCTCAGCAAGGGGCACGGGCCCATGGCCTACTACGCCGTGCTCGCCGCGAAGGGGTTCGTGCCGGTGGACTGGCTGCCGGGCTTCGGGTCGTACGACTCCCCGCTCGGGCACCACCCGGACCGGGTGCTGGTGCCGGGGGCCGAGATCGGCAGCGGATCGCTCGGGCACGGGCTGCCGATCGCCGTGGGCACCGCGCTGGGGCTGCGGGCACAGGGCCGGCCCGATCCCGCGGTGTGGGTGCTGATCGGGGACGCCGAGCTGGACGAGGGCAGCAACCACGAGGCGATCGCCTTCGCCGGGCCCGCCGGACTCGACCGGCTGCACACGGTCGTGATCGACAACTCCTCCGCCAGCCATGCGCTGCCCGGCGGGATCGCCGCCCGGTTCGAGGCCGCGGGCTGGTCCGCGGTCACCGTCGACGGACGCGACCACGAGGCCCTGTACGCCGCGTTCACCGCGCCGCACCCGGGCCGGCCGCATGTGGTCGTGGCCCGTGTCGAACCGAAGAACTCCTGACTTCCCGGAAAGGGTCTCATCGATGGACACCATGCGTGAGCGTTTCGCCCCCGTCGTCTCCCGGCTGCTGGACGAGGACCCCCGGGTCGCGGTCGTCCTCGCCGAGATCGGTGTCGACGGCTTCCGCGACGCCATGAGCCGGCATCCCGACCGGGTGATCAACGTCGGCATCCGCGAACAGCTGCTGGTCGGAGCGGCGGCGGGGCTTGCGCTCACCGGGCTGCGGCCGGTCGTGCACACCTTCGCCAGCTTCCTCGTGGAGCGGCCGTTCGAGCAGCTCAAGCTGGATCTCGGGCACCAGGACACAGGAGCCGTGCTGGTGAGCGCCGCCGCCTCCTTCGACTGGCCGGCCGGTGGCTTCACCCACATGGCTCCGGGGGATGTGGCCCTCCTCGACACGCTGGACGGCTGGACCGTGCACGTGCCCGGGCACCCCGACGAGGCCGAGGCGCTGCTGCACCACGCGGTCGCCGCGGGCGACGACAAGGTGTACGTGCGGCTGTCGGTGCAGTCGAACCGGCAGGGCCGGGTGATCGACGGGCAGCACTTCAGCACCGTCCGCGAGGGCCGCTCCGGTGTGGTCGTCGCCGTCGGCCCGGTGCTGGACGCGGTCCTCGCCGCCACGGAGGGCCTGGACGTGACCGTGCTGTACGCGACGACCGTACGCCCCTTCGACACGGCCGGGCTGCGCCGGGCGACGGAGGCGGCGGGCACGGACGTCGTGCTGGTCGAGCCGTACCTGGCGGGAACGTCCACCGCCGCCGTGAACGAGGCGCTGGCCGACACCCCGCACCGGGTGCTCGGCCTCGGCGTCGCCCGCCGCGAGCTACGCCGCTACGGCACGATCGAGGAGCACGTCGCCGCCCACGGCCTGGACCCGGCCACCCTGCGCGAACGCATCGGGCACTTCCTGGACGCCGGGCAGGTGACCGCGGGCCGCCGGTGAGCCCCGCGGCCCGGCGAGCGGCGGGCAGTCGGCGCGCCGGCCCGGGCACCCGCCGCTCCGGCCCGCCCCGCGCGGGCGGGCCGGCCGCTCCCCCACCGGGTCGGTCAGGTCCCGGACGGCAGTCCCAGCTCGGGGTGGGCGTCCAGGAGCCGGGGCGGGGCGGCCTGGCGCCAGGAGTCGGCCAGGATGTCCCGCAGCTCCTCCTCGTCCTCCAGCACGGCGAGTCTCGCTCTCACCCAGGCGAACTGCGCCTCGTGGCCGGCGATCCAGAACTTCTCCGGCTCGGCCAGCACGAGTTCGTCGCGCTCCTCCTTGGGGCAGCGCACGGCGATGGACGTCTCGTCCTCGGGCAGGGTCGCGAACATCTTCCCGGCGACCCGGAACGTGGGCATGCTCCAGGCGATCTTCTCCGTGGTGTCCGGCAGGGACAGGGCGATTCGGCGTACGTCTTCAGCGTCCGGCATGCCACGCAAGGTAGCCCCTGCCACTGACAGTCACCCTCCGAGCCGCTTGTAGTACAGCGTCGTCGGCCGCAGCACCCCCGTGGGAGCGGCCGCGTAGTCGGGGATGGTGCCGGCGGCGGTCCAGCCGGCCGAGCGGTACAGGTGCTCGGCGGGGCTGCCGGTCTCGGTGTCGAGGAGGAGCAGGGTGCGGCCGGCGGCCGCGGCGGCCTGTTCGGCGGTGGTGAGGAGGCGGCGGCCCAGACCCTGTCCGCGCGCCGAGCGGTGCACCATCAGCTTGACCACCTCCGCGCGGTGGCCGCTGTTCGGCGCGTCGGGGAAGGCCAGGCTGACGGTGCCGGCGACCCGGTCCGCGGGGTCCAGGGCCGCCCAGACGGCGAGTTCGCCCGCCGCCGCGGCCGCCGCCCGCTCCCGCCACCAGGCGAGGGCCTCCGGGTGGCCGAGCGGTGCGAGGAAGCCGAGGGAGGCGCCCGAGGCCACGGTGTCGGTGAGCAGCTCCGCCAGGTCGTCGGCCCGCTCGCGCACGCGGGTGCCGCTCCAGGGCTCGATCCTCATGGCCGTACCACCGCCAGGACGTAACGCGCCTCGTCCGGGCCGGGGCAGCGGAAGCGGGTCGCGCCGGTGACGCGCGTCCGCAGGCAGTCGCCCGCGGCGAGCCGGTGGACGCGTTCCCCGACCGTCACCTCCAGGGCTCCGGCCAGCAGCCACAGGTGCTGTTCCAGGCCGGGCACGGGCGGGCGGTCGTAGGCGATGTCCGCGTCCGGGGTGAGCCGGCCCTCGACCAGTTCGCCACGCAGTCCGGTGTGCGGCGGGGAGACGGAGCGGCGGACGAAGCCGGAGGCGCGGTCCTCCCACACCCGCTGCTCGGCGGCCCGGACCAGCGGGGCCGGTGCCGCCTCCACCTCGCTCAGCAGCTGGGACATGGTGCGGCCGTACACGTGGCAGAGCCGGTTCAGCAGGGCGGCGGTGGGGCTCGTCTCCGCGCGTTCGGCGCGGGAGAGGGTGGACCGGCTGACCCCGCTGCGCTGCGCAAGCTCGCCCAGGGACCAGCCGTGCCGGGCGCGCAGTTCGGCCAGCCGGGCGCCGATGAGGAGATCGACGGAATCATCGCTTCTCATATCCGGGACGCTATCCCTGATATGAGACGGCCGCGTTACGGGCGCCTCACGCCCGCTCCGTCTCGCCGAGCGCGGCCTCGCCGAGCGCCTGGAGCACCGGGCGGATCAGCGGGTGCCCCTCGGCACCGCGCCGGACGGCGGCGAAGACCCGGCGGGTCGGCGCGACACCGTCGACGGGCCGTACGACCACGCCGGTGAGGTCCATGCCGCGCAGCGCGGAGCGCGGGACGAGCGCCACCCCGACGTCGGCCGAGGCGAGCGCGACGACGGCGCGGAAGTCGTCGGAGGAGTGTTCGAGGCGGGGCTGGAAGCCGGCGCTCTCGCAGGCGAGCACCACCACGTCGTGGCAGGGGTTGCCGGGGTAGGGGCCGATCCAGGGGTCCTTGGCCAGTTCGGCGAGGGGCACCTCGGGGGCGTCGGCCAGGCGGTGACCGAGCGGTACGACGGCGTCGAACGGCTCGGCGTAGAGCGGTACGTGGGTCAGGCGGGGGTCGTCGGCCGACGGTGCGCCCCGGTACTCGACGGCGACCGCGACGTCGACCTGCCGGTCCAGCACCATGGGCAGGCTCGCGTCGCCCTCCGCGTCCTGGACCCGGATCCGTATGCCGGGGGCGGAGCGGGCGAGGCCGGCCACGGCGGGGGCCACGACCTGGGCGATGCCGGTCGCGAAGGCCGCCACGGTGACCGTGCCCGCCTCGCCCGAGCCGTAGGCGGCCAGTTCGGCCTCGGCACGCTCCAGCTGCGCGAGGACCGCGTTGGTGTGGCTGAGCAGGATCTCGCCGGCCGGGGTGAGCCGTACCCCCTTGGCGCCGCGCTCGACCAGGCGGTGACCGGTCTCCTGCTCCAGCGCCGTCAGCTGCTGGGAGACGGCGGAGGGGGTGAGGTAGAGCGCGGCGGCTGCCGCCGTGACCGTGCGGTGGTCGGCCACCGCACGGAGGATGTGGAGCCGCCGTGCCTCGATCATGTCCCCATTATCCCAGGACGTCCGCCCTGGTCAGGCCGCCAGCTCGGCACGCGCCGCGATGAACGCGTCGACCGCGCGGTCGACGTCGTCCGTGGAGTGCGCGGCGGACAACTGCACGCGGATGCGGGCCTGGCCCTGCGGGACGACCGGGTAGGAGAAGCCGATCACGTACACCCCGCGCTCCAGCAGCAGTTCGGCCATGCGGGCCGCCTCGGCCGCGTCGCCGATCATGACGGGGGCGATGGCGTGGTCGCCGGGGAGGACGTCGAAGCCGGCCTCGGTCATCCGGCTGCGGAACAGCTTGGTGTTCTCGGCGAGCCGCACCCGCAGGTCGTCGGCGGACTCCAGCAGGTCCAGGACCTTCAGGGAGGCGGCGGCGATCACCGGGGCGAGGGTGTTGGAGAACAGGTACGGGCGGGAGCGCTGGCGCAGCAGGGCGACGATCTCGGCGCGGGCGGCGACGTAACCGCCGGAGGCGCCGCCGAGGGCCTTGCCGAGGGTGCCGGTGATGATGTCGACCCGGTCCATGACGCCGTGCAGCTCGGGCGTGCCCCGGCCGGTCGGGCCGACGAAGCCGACGGCGTGCGAGTCGTCGACCATCACCATCGCGTCGTAGCGGTCGGCGAGGTCGCAGATCTCGGCGAGCGGCGCCACGTAGCCGTCCATGGAGAAGACGCCGTCGGTGACGATCAGGCGGCGCCGCGCGTCGGACGCCTCCTTCAGCTTCGCCTCCAGGTCCGCGAGGTCGCGGTTGGCGTAGCGGAAGCGGCGGGCCTTGGACAGCCGGATGCCGTCGATGATGGAGGCGTGGTTGAGGGCGTCGGAGATCACCGCGTCCTCCTCGCCGAGCAGGGTCTCGAAGACACCGCCGTTGGCGTCGAAGCAGGAGGAGTACAGGATCGTGTCCTCCTGGCCGAGGAAGGCCGACAGCCGGGCCTCCAGCTCCTTGTGGACCTCCTGGGTGCCGCAGATGAAGCGCACGGAGGCCATGCCGTAGCCCCAGCGGTCCAGGGCCTGGTGGGCGGCGGCGATCACCTCGGGGTGGTCGGCGAGACCGAGGTAGTTGTTGGCGCAGAAGTTGAGGACCTCGCCGGGGCGGCCGCCGGCGGTGACGTTCACGGTCGCGGACTGCGGGGTGCCGATGACCCGCTCGGGCTTGTGCAGGCCGGCGGCGCGGATCTCGTCCAGGGTGGCGCGCAGGTCGTCACGGACGGTGTCGAACATCGAAGAAGCTCCTAGGGTGCTTGCGCGGAAGGGGATGTACGTCGCTCACGCGGTCCAGTCGAGGATGACCTTGCCGCCCTTGCCGCTGGCCGCGTCGGCGAAGGCCGCCTCGAAGTCGCGGTAGCCGTAGCGGCCGGTGATCACGGGGGCGAGGTCCAGGCCGCCCTCCAGCAGTACCGACATCGCGTACCAGGTCTCGAACATCTCCCGGCCGTAGATGCCCTTGATGGTGATCATCGAGGTGACGATCCGGGCCCAGTCGACCGGGAACTCCTCGGCGGGCAGGCCGAGCATGGCGATCCGGCCGCCGTGCGTCATGTTGGCGATCATGTCCCGCATGGCCTCGGGGCGACCGGACATCTCCAGGCCGATGTCGAAGCCCTCGCGCAGGCCCAGTTCGCGCTGTCCGTCGGCGATCGTGGAATCGGCGACGTTCAGGGCGAGGCTCACCCCTATCTTGCGCGCGATCTCCAGGCGCTCCTCGCTGACGTCGGTGACGACGACGTTGCGGGCGCCGGCGTGCCGGGCGACGGCGGCGGCCATCAGACCGATCGGGCCCGCACCGGTGATCAGCACGTCCTCGCCGACCAGCGGGAAGGAGAGCGCGGTGTGCACGGCGTTGCCGAACGGGTCGAAGATCGCGGCGACGTCGAGGTCGACGGGGACGCGGTGCACCCAGACGTTGGACGCGGGCAGGGCGACGTACTCGGCGAACGCGCCGTCGCGGCCGACGCCGAGGCCGACGGTGGCCCGGCACAGGTGGCGGCGGCCGGCCAGGCAGTTGCGGCACTTGCCGCACACCAGGTGGCCCTCGCCGCTGACCCGGTCGCCGATGCGGATGTCGGTCACGTCCCGGCCGGTCTCGACCACCTGCCCGACGAACTCGTGGCCGACCACGAGGGGCGTGCGGATGGTCTGCCGGGCCCAGCCGTCCCAGGCCCGGATGTGCAGATCGGTGCCGCAGATACCGGTCCGCATGACCTTGATGAGGACGTCACCGGGGCCGATGGCGGGCTCCGGGACGTCCGTCAGCCAGAGTCCCGGCTCCGCCTTCTGCTTGACCAGCGCCTTCAACGCTACGGCTCCTGTGGGTGAGGCCCGGCCCGCGGGCAGACGTAAGAAACCCGCACCGGGTCAGAGGGGTGGAATCACCCTGCAATCTGCCGCATGCGCGGGCCGGGGTCCATCGAGCTTTTCTTAACCGGCGCCTCAGCTTTCCTACACGCCTTCCCGCCGCGTCAGAAACACCCTCGCGGCGTGTCAGAGCGGCAACCCGTCCTCCGCGCTCCGTTCGAGGCGTACGACGAGATCGGCGGCGAGCGCCTTGATGGTCTCCAGGCCGGGCCTGCCCCAGGCGCGGGGCGCTGTGTCGGCGGCACACACGGTGCCCAGAGCCATGCCGGAGCGGTCGATGAGCGGGGCACCGAGATAGGAGCGGATGCCGTACTCGTCCACGATCGGGTTGCCCGCGAACCGGGGATAGTCGCGGACGTCCTCCAGGACCAGTGCCTTGTGGCGCACCACCACATGGGGGCAGAAACCATGGTCGCGCGGCAGCACCCGGCCGATCTCGGCCCTGCTGCCGTCGTCCCGGACGACCGGGGCCGTGGCGGGGGTGCTCAGGCCCGCGAAGAACTGGTGGTCCTCGCCGATGAAGTTGACCATGGCGTAGGGCGCGCCGGTGAGCTGGGCGAGGTGGGCGGCGAAGGCGTCGAGCACCGGGTCGGGCCGGTCGGCGAGGCCGAGTCGGCGCAGCCGGTCGACACGGGCGGGGGCCTCCCTGTCCTCGGGGGTGAGCAGCAGCCCCCGGACCGGCCGCGGCGGCTCGTAGCTCATGACCGGGCTCCGTCGCTGTGGGCGTACCTCATATAGCGGCTCCGTGGGCGGTAGTACGGGATCACATGTGGGCGCCGTGGCTGGGCGCGGTCGCCGGGACGTGGGCGAGGAGGTGGCGGACGAGGACGAGCAGGGTCTGGACGCCGGAGCTGGAGATCCGGGCGTCGCAGCGCACCACCGGGATCCGCGGGTCGAGGTCGATGGCGGCCCGTACCTCCTCCGGGTCGTAGCGGTGGGAGCCGTCGAACTCGTTGATGGCGACGATGAAGGCGAGACCGCGCTCCTCGAAGAAGTCCACGGCGGCGAAGCAGTCCTGGAGGCGCCGGGTGTCGGCGAGGATCACCGCCCCGAGCGCGCCCTCGGACAGCTCGTCCCACATGAACCAGAACCGCTCCTGTCCGGGCGTGCCGAACAGGTACAGCACGTGTTCCCGGTCCAGGGTGATCCGGCCGAAGTCCATCGCGACCGTGGTCTCCATCTTGTTCTCGACGCCGTCGAGACTGTCCGTGCCTTCACTGACCGTGGTGAGCAGCTCCTCCGTGCTGAGCGGCGCGATCTCGCTGACCGCGCCCACGAAGGTGGTCTTGCCGACCCCGAACCCGCCCGCGACCAGGATCTTGAGCGCGGTCGGGAACGGGTCAGAGCTGTCGTCGTAGTCCATCGAGCACTGCCTCCAGCAGAGACCGGTCAGTGGGTGTGTGGTGGTACACGGGCGGCTTGGTGGTCAGCGCGCCGCAGTCGACCAGGTCCGAGAGCAGCACCTTGGTGACCACGGCGGGCAGTTTCAGCTGGGCGGCGACCTCGGCGACCGAGACGGGCGCGCGGCACAGGTCGAGTGCCTGGGCGTGCTCGGGGCCGAGGTAGCCGAGCGGGGTGACGCCGGTGGCCATCACCTGCGACATCAGGTCCAGGGCGATGCTGGGCTCGGTCCGGCCGTTGCTGACCGCGAACGGCCGCACCAGCCGCCCGGCCGCGTCGTCCAGCCAGGGCCCGTCGCCGGCTGCGGCCACGCTCAAGGCCTCGTCGCCGTGGATTCGACGGCGTGCTGCCGGGGCGCGGTCACCAGGTAGGGGCGGACGCTCTTGACCAGCATCGCCATCTCGTAGCCGAGCACGGCCGCGTCGGCCTCGCGAGCGGCCAGCACGGCGAGGCAGGTGCCGGAGCCGGCGGTGGTGACGAAGAGCAGGGTCGCGTCGAGTTCGACGACCACCTGGCGGACGTCGCCGCCGTCGCCGAACCGGGCGCCCGCGCTGCGGCCTAGGGAGTACAGGCCGGAGGCCAGGGCCGCCATGTGGTCGGCGCTGTCGGTGTCCAGACCGTGCACGGACTTCACCAGTCCGTCGCAGGACAGGAGCACCGCGCTGTTGGTGTGCGGTACGCGCTGCACGAGGCCGCTCAGCAGCCAGTCGAGGTCGGTCGCGTGGACGGTCGGCGCATCGCTCGCCATGGTGGATCGACTCCTTGGGGGTACGAAGATCTGCGCGGGAGCGCTGGGGGTGGGGGCGGGGGTGGGGCTGCGGCGCACGGGGGCGGAGGTGGTCATCCGGCCGGGGTGCTCCCGTCGGTCCGGCCGGTGCCGTGGACGCCGTCGGGCGCGGGGGCGGGGGGATGCGTCTGGGGTATGGGGGCCGGGGACATGTCTTCGTGAGACATGTCCGTGCCCGACATGTGGGTGCCCGACATGGTGGTGCCGGACATGTGGGGGCCGGACATGTGGGGGCCGGACGGGTCTCTGCCGGACATGTCTCCGCTGGACATGTGGTTCGAGGCCATGGGGGCGGGGTCCATGTGGTCGGAACCCCTGTGGTGCGCGTCCTGGTGGGGGGTGCCGGCAGGTTCCGGGCCGCCGCCGTGTTCGGGGCGTGCGCGTGTCGGCTCGGTGCTGTCGGGCGCGGAGGCCGGAAGGTGGGCGCCGTAGCGCGAGGTGTCGTAGCCCGGGGTGCCGTGGCTCGGGGTGTCGTAGCCCGGGGTGCCGTGGCTCGGGGTGTCGTACGCCGACGACGTCCCGTACCCCGGTTCCTGGTACTCCGGCTCCAGGCTCTGCTGTGCCTCGGCGAGACCGATGCCGCGCTGGAAGGCGGCCATCAGACCGGGGTCGTGGCCGACGACGGTGCCGGTGTCCTGACGGGGGGCGGGGCCGCCGCGCAGCTGGGGCACGATGTGCTCCTGGGCGCGCCGACGGGGCAGTTGGGGCTTGTCCATGGTGCCGCGCACCGTGCCGACGCGCGGGGTGGGCAGGATGCCCGTGTGTGCCTCCACCACCGCCCGGTCCTCGGCACTGACGCCGGGCACGGCGTCGGCGGGGGTGGGCCGCGCATCCTGAGCGCCGCGCACGGGCAGCGGGGGCGGGGCGGCACCGTGCCGTCCGCGCGCGCCGTTCTCGGTGCCGCGCCGCCCGGATCCGCGCTGGGCGTGCCGCCGCCGTCCGGCGCCGGTCCCGGTCTCGGAGGCGTTCCTCGTCTCGGCCCCGCCCGCAGCGGCGCCCCCGGTTCCGCCGGCGTCCCCGGTTCCCCTCGCGCTCCCGGTTCCGGCAGCGTGCCCGGTTCCGGCAACACTGCCCGCTCCGGTCGGGCTCCCTGTTCCGATCACACTGCCTGCCCCGGTGGCACTGCCTGTCCCGGTCGCGTCCCCTGTCCCGGCAGCGTCGGCGCGGCCGGGCGCGCCCCCGGTCCCCGCACCGCTCCCGGCCCCCGGCGCACTCCCGCCGTCCAGCGTCTGCGCGGGCGGCGGCACGGAGATCCCGGCGGTTCGGGAGGTTCCGGGGGTTCCGGTGACACCGGCGGCCGCGGTGGCCGTCTCCGGCACGCCCGGTGGGTTGCCCAACAGGGCCTGCGGGACCACGAGTACGGCCTGCACACCGCCGTAGATGTTGGTCTGCAGCCGCACATGGATGCTGTGCCTGCGGGCGAGCTGGGAGACGACGTAGAGGCCGATGCGGCCGTCGGCCAGCAGGCTGGCGACGTTGACCTGGTCGGGGTCGGCCAGCAGTGCGTTCATCCGGCTCTGCTCGGCGACGGGCATGCCCAGCCCGCGGTCCTCGACCTCCACGGCGAGCCCGGAGGTGACGAGGTTGGCGCGGAGCAGCACCTGGGTGTGCGGGGCGGAGAACACGGTGGCGTTCTCGATGAGTTCGGCGAGCAGGTGGATGACGTCGGCCACGGCGTGGCCGCGCAGTTCGCCGTCGATGGGAGGCACGAGCTTGACCCGGGAGTACTGCTCGACCTCGGCGATGGCGGAGCGCAGCACCTCGGTCATGCTGACCGGGTTGCTCCACTGGCGGCGGGAGACGGCGCCGCCGAGCACGGCGAGGTTCTCGGCGTGCCGCCGGATGCGGGTGGCCAGGTGGTCCACGTGGAAGAGGCCCTTGAGCAGACCCGGATCCTCGATCTCGTTCTCCAGGTCGTCGAGGATCGAGATCTCCCGGTGCACGAGCGACTGGAGCCGACGCGCGAGGTTGACGAACACCTCCAGCTTCTGTTCGCTGCCGGTCTGGCTGGAGAGCTGGGCGGCCCGTACGACGGCGGTGACGGCGCCGTCGTACGCGCGGGCCAGGTCGGCGGCGAGCAGCTCGAAGTCGTCGGCGTCCGCGGGCGGCCGGCGGCGCGGTCCGCGCTGCGGCGGGGCCTCGCCCTGGCGCAGCGCGTCGACCAGGGCGTGCAGGTCGGCCTCTCCGCGTGCGGCGGTGCGGCGGAGCGCGTCGACGCGGTCGGCGACGGAGCGGGCGGCGCGGTCGGCGGCCACGGCGGCGATCAGGATGCCGGCGACGGTCACGGTGACCGCTCCGGCGAGCACGGCCCACAGGACGGGACCGGTGCGTGCGCCGGTGGAGCGGATGCTGAAGATCACCGCGGCGGCGGAGCTGAGCGCGACCGCGAGGGGCGGCAGCACGGCGAGCCGCATGAGCTGGGGCCGTATGTGCGTTTCGGGCAGTGCGGGAGCGGGTCGCGCGACCGGCCGCCCGTGCCGGCCGCCCTCGCGGCGGTCGGCGCGGGCGGCCGGTGCTCGGAGGTGAGACATCTGCGTCCTCGTACTGGTCCGTCGGGCCTGTGTCCTCTCGCGGTGCGCGCTGCGGGCATGCGTCGATGCGGGCGTGCGTCATCGCGGCGTCGGCCGGCGGGACCGGGTCCGGCCGCGCGTCGTCCGACGGACACTCACCGTAGTTGCCCGAGCATCATGTGCGGTGGGCAGTTGACAAAGTCCCCCGAGCAGCGTCCCGCTCTGGTATGAGGCCTCGTACGAAAGTCCGATGACCGCTGCCCGACGTGCGATCGGATGCCGGTTCAGGGCGATCCGACCTGGTCAGAAGCGGTCACGAACGGAAGGGTGGACCGATCGGCACGTGCGCGCCGGGTGCACGACCGAGGAGCCCGTTCTCGCGCGGGCGACCCCTTCGCGACCGACTCCCGGACCCCGGTTCCCCGGTCCGCCGCACGCCTGATTGTCACGCTGCGTACCCGCTTTGGCCTTGACCCGGGGGACGGCCGAGCGGACACTGGTGTACGTGGTACGCGTGTTCCGTAGGCGTACCGCGGAGCCCCGTCGGCACAGAGGGGAGGCCCCATGGCCTTCCACGCGCTTCACGGACCGGGCCCGGTGCGGATGCGGTTCTGGGCGGAGACCGGACTGGGCGGCCTGTCCGGACTGCTCTTCCTCGCGACGCTGCTCCGGCCCGACTGGATCGAACTCGTCTTCGGCGTCGATCCGGACGCCGGGAGCGGGGCGGTGGAATGGCTCGTCGTCGCCGTCACCGCGCTGGTGACCGCCCTGTGCGTCCTCGGCGCGCGCCTCGAATGGCGCCGCGCCCACCCGGCCGCCGCGCACCCCCCGAGCTAGCGGCACCAGGCTGAGGCGAGCGGGAGGACCCCGTCCGCGAGGGAGGATCCCATGCCTGAAGACCTCAGCGAACTCGTCCGGAGGACTCCCCTGAGCTTCCTCGGCACGGTCGTACGGCTCGGCGACTCGCGCGTGGCGAGCGTCCCGGCCGACGACCGCACCGCCGTCGTCCGGGTCTTCGAGGTACTGCACGCGCCCGACGCGTTGAGGCGGCTCGCCGGCAGCGAGGTCACCGTGCAGCTCTCGGGGGACATCGACCCGCCGGCCGTCGGCGACGCGGCGGCGTTCTTCACCGACGGGGCGGTCTACGGCGAGGGCCTCGCCGTCAGGGAGGTGGGCCGGCTGCCCGCCGACACCGTGCGGCCGTTCGTGACCCGCGCGGCCAGGACCGCCGACGCCATGCCGTTCACGCCGGTCGAACGCGACCTGCGGGACGAGGCCATGGTCGCGCACGCCGACGAGGCGGACGCGGTCGTGGTCGGCGTCGTCGTCGGACTGCGTCAGGCGGACGGCGGGGCCGCGCCGGGCGAACGGGTATCGGAGCACGCCCCCGACTGGTGGCTCGCGGAGATCGACGTGGAGTACGTGGAGCAAGGGAACATGACTCCGGGCCCGCTCGTGGTGCTGTACCCCAACAGCCGGGACCTCCGCTGGTACGACGCCCCCAAGCCACAGCCCTCGCAGCAGGGCATGTGGCTCCTGCACACCACCGAGGGCGCACTGGCCCGATGGGCGCCCTTCCAGATCGTCCACCCGGACGACTACCAGCCGGCGCAGAGGCTCGACACTCTGCGGGCAGCACGGAGGTGACCGGGCATGCCCACGTTCACCGTCGTCGACATCACCCCGGTCGCCCTGAGCGGGGACCGCACCCAGGACGCCGAACCCAGTATCGCCGTCAACCCGCAGAACCCCCAGGAGATCGTGGTGACCGCGTTCACCCCCGACCCGATGGGAGGATCGCTCGCCCCGGTCTACGTGTCGACCGACGGCGGGCACACCTGGGTGATGCGCAGCGTCGTCCCGGGCGGAACCGCGCGGCTGGGCACCGGCGACATCTCGGTCGGATTCGCGTCCGAAGGAGGCGCCCTGTACGCGGGCATCCTCAACGCCGAGGCCTCCCTGCAGGACATCCTCCGCATGCAGATCCTGCGCTCACCGGACATCACGACGGCGGCGTCCATGGAGCTGCTGGTCAGCCGGGACCGGGTCGACCAGCCATGGGTCGAGGTCGGCAGCGTCCGGGGGGACGGCGGCGCCCAGGACCGCGTGTACGTGTCCAGCAACGACCTGGGGGTGCGCCCGAGGTCCGCCGCCGTGGACGTCTCCGGTGACGCCCGTACGGCCGCGGCGCCCGCCGGCTTCCGGCGCAACACCGTCGAGCAGCGCACCCCCTCGGGCCAGGACGGGCCGCCGGTGCGCACCGCTGTGCACCCGGACGGCACGGTGTACACGGCCTTCGAGAGCTGGACGGGCGCGACGCCCGGCGGGGGCGACATCGTGAACGTGACGCTCGACGTCGTCGTCACCCGCGACGACGACGGGGGCGTCGGCACCGACGCGTTCCAGGACCTGAAGGACGCCGACGACTCGGCCATCGGCCAGCGGGTGGCGACGGGGCGGTCCGAGCGGTTCAACGCGTTCATGGGCCAGGAGCGCCTCGGCGGCGATCTCGCGATCGCGGTGGACCCCACGGACTCGGCGAGTGTCTGGGTGGCCTGGTGCGACCGGGTCGGCAGCCAGATGGGCTGCACCCTGCACGTGCGCCACTCGACCGACCACGGGCAGACCTGGTCGTCGGACGTCCGAACCGTCACCGATGCCAAGAACCCGGCCCTGGCCGTCACCACCGACTCCCTGCTCGGGCTCGCCTACCAGCAGTTCAGGCAGCGCCAGTGGGTGACGGCGCTGGAACTGACGGCCGACGACTGGCAGACCATGCCGGAGCGGCACGTGCTCCACCAGGCGCCGGCGAACGTGCCCGTCGCGCAGTTCCTGCCGTACCTGGGCGACTACATCCGGCTGCTCGCCGTGGGCCGGGACTTCTACGGGGTGTTCTCCGGCAACAACACCCCCGACCCGGCCAACTTCCCGGAGGGGGTGACCTATCAGCGCCACGCCGACTTCGTGCACCACCAGTTGCTCGACCTGGACACCCTGGCGCGGGTGCCGGTCTCCATCGACCCGTTCTTCTTCCACCGGGCCGCGTAGGCCACCGGGCCGCAAGGCCCGCTCCGCGGTTCGAGGCGCCCGCCGGGGCGGGCGCCTCGAACCATGTGCGGGCGTCCGGGTGCGGGCGTCCGGGTGCGGGCGCGCTCAGGAGGCCCCGCGGTCGTAGAAGGCGTCGAGGGGGGCCTCGGGCATGCGGCTGAGCAGGCTGTCGAGGCCGTCCGTCAGCTCGCGTTCGTCGTCGTACTCGGCGAAGCGCGGGACGAGGGCGCGCAGCCGTGGATAGTCGGCGGCGGGCAGCCGGTGCAGGCCGAGCCGCAGGACGGGGTCGGGCTCCTCCGGGTTGTCGACGAGCTGGCGCTTGTCCACGAGCAGACAGCCGAGGGACCAGGAGACGAAGGTGCGGTAGATCGTCAGCGCGGTGCGGTCGTCGAATCCGGCGCGGGCGAGCACGGCGAACACGTGCTCGGTGAGCTGGAGCCAGGGCTCGGGCCGCCGGGCCACGGGCACGCTGAGCGGGCGGACGGCGACCACGGGGAGAACCTCCGGGTGGGCGTGCACGACGCAGGCGACCGCCCGCGCCACGCGCCGCAGTTCGGTGCGCCAGGCCGGTTCGGCGGCGGAGGGCGGGTCGGTGCGGGCCCGCTCGACCGAGGTCCGCAGCCGTTCGTTGACTTCGGCGAAGAAGGCCTCCACCAGGCCGTCGAGCAGTCCTTCCTTGCCGTCGGTGTACCGGTAGAGGGCCATCGGCTCCACACCCAGGTCCGCCGCGAGGCGGCGCATGGTCAGGGCGGCGAGGCCCTCCCGGTCCACGAGGGCGACGGCCGCGGCGAGCACCACGGGGCGGCTCAGCCGCCGTCGCCTCTCCGGTTTGCCGCGCTCTGCCATGGCCGCACTCCGCGTACAACGTACATTTCATCCATCATCGTACGTTTTATCCGCGGAAAGGGAGCGGTATCCCGGCCTCCGGAGACGGTGAGCTGGGGTGGGACCGGGAGGGGCGGGACCGCCGGGCCAGGGCCGGACCGGGGCGGGGCCGGACCGGGGCGGGGCCGGACCGGGGCGGGGCCGGACCGGGGCGGGGCCGGACCGGGGCGGGGCCGGACCGGGGCGGGGCCGGACCGGGGCGGGGCCGGGAGCCGCGGGCTCAGTGCGCGTGGCCGCCGGTGCCGCGCGCGGGCGGCTCCGCGACGAAGGCACCGACCGAGCGCCAGGTGCGCCGGACCTCCCCGGACACGCCTCGCCACCACGCCTCGGCCGGCAGCTTGCCGGCGGGTTCGAAGGGCTCGCCCGGCCGGGGCAGGGCCACGGCCTGGCCGGCTTCCTCGGCGACCTCCTTGGTCCACTCCCCCGGCTCGGCCCACGGGTGCGGTGCGAGGTTGAAGGTGCCCCAGTGGATCGGGAGCAGCACGCCGTGCGGCGCTCCGCCCTGCAGGTCGAGGTGGGCGCGCAGGCCCTCCTCGGGCGTCATGTGGATGTCGGGCCAGAACTCGCTGTAGGCGCCGATCTGGATCATCGTGGCGTCGAACGGGCCGTGTGCGGCACCGATGTCCGTGAAGCCGTCGAAGTAGCCGGTGTCGCCGCTGTGGTAGATGCGGTGTTCGTCGCCGGCGACGGTCCAGGACGCCCAGAGGGTGTGCTGGGTGTTGCGGAGCCCGCGGCCGCAGAAGTGGCGGGCCGGGGTGGCGGTGAGGGTGAGCCCGCCGATGCGGGTGGACTCGTGCCAGTCGAGTTCGCGCAGCCGGTCCGGGGAGACGCCCCAGTGCTCCAGGTGGGCGCCGACGCCGAGCGGAACGGCGAACAGGGTGTCCGTTCCGGCCAGCGCCTTGACGGTGGGCAGGTCCAGGTGGTCGTAGTGGTCGTGCGAGATGACGACGACGTCGACGGGACCGAGCGCGGCCAGCGGCAGCGGCGCCGGGTGCAGCCGCTTGGGGCCGGCGAACGGGAACGGGGAGCAGCGCTCGCCCCAGACCGGGTCGAACAGGACCCGGTGGCCGTCGATCTCGGCGAGCACGCTGGAGTGGCCCATCCAGGTCAGCCGCAGTCCCGTCGCGGGCGGCTTGGCCAGGTCGGCGAAGGTCGTGGGGTGGACCGGGACGGTGCCCTGGGGGGCGCGCAGCGGCCGGGTTTCCTTGTCCAGGAAGACCTTGGCGAGGTCCATCGTGGAGCCGGACGGCCGGGTGCGGGCGGGGCCACCGGGGTTCCGGAAGACGCCGTTCTCGAAGTGGGGGGAGCGGCGGATGCGTGCCAGGCGCTCACCGCCCGGGTCCGCGCCGAAGGCGGCAGGCCGCAGCGCGCGGAGTCCGGTGCTCGCAGAGCGCAGACCGGTCACGGTACCTCCCGGTGGAGTGGGTGAGGCCCTCCATTATGAACGGCTCCTCCGACAGTCCGGACGGTCGGCCCCCGCGACGGCCCGGCGCCCGGCGCCCGGGGCCGACCGTCCGGGGCCGGGGTCCGGCCCGCACCGCTGACCAGCGGTGAGCCGCCGTGTCCCGCTCGGCGGCGCGCAGTCGGCGGCGCGGCCACGGGACCGCCGGCCGCGCGGTGCCGCGCCCGGGCGACCGTGAACTGCCGGGCGCGGCCCGGGTGTCCGGGAGTGCGGGGTGCTGCCGACCGTGCACGACCTGGTCCGGCGACCGGTTGCCCGTGATCGCGGAACGCGTCGACGGGTCTCGGTGACCGACCGCTTGTGACCGGCAGCGTTCGCATGCGATCGACTACGACTAGGGTGAGCGCGTGGCGAGAGTGCGGTTGAGCGTGGCGGAGCGGCGGGAGGAGCTGCTGCGGGCAGCCATCGGGCAGATCGAGGCGCGGGGTGTGGCGGCGGTGCGGATCGCCGACGTGGCCGCGTCGCTCGGGGTGAGCAACGCGCTGGTGCTGTACCACTTCTCCACCAAGGAGAAGCTGGTCGCCGCCGCGTTCACGTACGCGGCCGAAGACGACCTCGCGCACCTGCGCAAGGTGGTGGGCCGGCGGACCACCGCCCTGCGCCGGCTGCGGGCCGCGGTGCGCTGGTACGCGCCGACGGGGCAGGCCAAGGGCTGGCGGCTGTGGATCGAGGGCTGGGCCGTGGCCCTGCGCGAGCCCGCCCTGCGGGAGGTCACCCGGGAGTTGGACAAGCAGTGGAAGGCGGCGATCGCGCAGGTCATCGCCGAGGGCGTCGCGGACGGTGAGTTCGCGTGCGCGGACCCGGCCGGTACGGCGTTGCGGCTGACCGCGCTGCTGGACGGGCTGGCGGTGCAGCTGACGTCGTACCCGGGCGCGGTGGCCCGGTCCCGGGCGCAGGAGTGGGTGGACGAGGCCCTCGCGCGGGAACTGGGCCTCAGCCGGAAGGCGTTGACCGAACGGGAGCGGTGAGCGCGCGCCCCGCCCGCGCCCCGGACCGCGCGGTCGGGCGGCACGGACGGGGGCGCGGGCGGCGGTGTCAGGCCACGGAGGCGATGCGCAACTTGATGTCGTCCGGAGACAGCGTGCCCTTGGCGGTCACATGGTCCCCGGAGGACTCGCCGCGCAGCCGGCGCCCGATCCAGGGGACGAGGTACTCACGGGCCCACTGGACGTCGTCGCGGCGGATGTCCAGGGTGCCCCGGGGCGGCAGCGGCGGCCACGGCTGCTCCGGGTCGGCCGGCACCTCCAGGCCGAGGACCTGCCCGGCGCGCAGCGCCACGCGCGTGTGGCCCTCCGGCGACAGGTGCAGCCGGTCGCTGTCCCAGGCCCTGCGGTCCTGCACGGACTTCAGGGACCACAGGTCGAGGACGGGACAGCCGTACCGGTCCGCGATGGCCCGGACGTGTCCGTTGTAGGTGGCGATCTTGCCACGCAGGTGCTTGAGTACCGGGACGCCCCGGGTGTCGAAGCCCGTCGTCACCATCACCGTGCCGGCGACCTCGGCCAGCCGGGCCACGGCGCGCTCGAAGCGCTCGGCGACCTCGTCCGGGTCGGTGCCGGGGCGGATGATGTCGTTGCCGCCCGCACAGAAGGAAACCAGGTCCGGGGCCAGTTCGACGGCCTTCGGGAGCTGGTCGGCCACGATCTGGTCCAGCAGCTTCCCGCGCACGGCGAGATTGGTGTACCGGAAGTCGCCCTCGGGGCGCCGGTCGGCGAGCAGCACCGCGAAGCGGTCGGCCCAGCCTACGAACGCCCCGTCGGGCCCGGGGTCGCCGACGCCCTCGGTGAAGCTGTCCCCCACCGCCACGTACGACCCGATCGCTGATGTGTTGTCATTCTTCGAATCGTCTGCCACGTCGGACCATGATTCACCTTCCGATGTGACTTACGCGACCGTAGGCAGGGGTTGACGAACGGTGAGATGAGACACCCTTAAATAATTTGCCAATCCAGGAATAGGCGGGGCGGGTGTCAGCCGACGGCGACCCCGTGCGCGCGGAGGTAGGCGACCGGGTCCACGTCCGAGCCGTAGTCGGGCGTGGTGCGGATCTCGAAGTGCAGGTGCGGGCCGGTCACGTTGCCGGTGGCGCCGGACAGGCCGACCCGCCGGCCCGCGGTCACGGTCTGGCCGGCCGAGACGGAGAGCTGCGAGAGGTGGGCGTACTGGGCGTAGTGGCCGTCGTTGAGCCTGAGGACGACCTGGTTGCCGTACGCCCCGCCCCAGCCGGCGGAGACGACGGTGCCCGCGGCGACGGCCCTCAGGGGGGTGCCGGTCGGGACGACGAAGTCGACGCCGGTGTGGTGGCCGCTGGACCACATGCTGCCGGCGACGTGGTAGCCGGTGCCGATGGTGGCGCCGGCCACCGGCAGGGTGTAGCCGGCGGAGGCGGTCTGCGCGGCGCCGGAGCCGGAGAACTCGGAGGTCTGCGAGGCCTGGCCGCCCTGCGCTGCCCTGGGGGTCTGCGGGGCCCGGCCGGCCGGGGAGGTCCGGGCGGGCTTCGGGGCGGCGGGCTCGGTGCGGGCCGGTGCCGCCTGCGCGCCGAGGGTGAGCTTCAGGCCCGGGTGGATGAGCGCCGGGTCGGCGCCGACGGCCTGCCGGTTGTCGTCGTAGAGCCGCTGCCAGCCGCCGTCGACCCGCTGCTCCTCGGCGATCTTCGAGAGGCAGTCGCCGCTGCGCACGGTGTAGGTGCGCGCGCCCGCGTCCCGCTGGGCGGCGGTCTGCTGCGCGGCGTTCGGGAGGGACTGCACGGCCGCTCCGGAAACGGGCTGCGCGGGGGTCGCGGCGTGCGCTCCGGTGGTCCCGACGAGCGGGAGGGCCAGGGCGGCTCCGCCGGTTCCGGCGACGGCGAGGGAGCGGGAGAAACGCGGGGTCTTGGGACGTCGGTGCTTACCCTTGGCGGGCATGGCGCAGTTCCTCTCCGGCGCCTGCGAGGTCAGCTGCCGGGTTCGGGCTGGAGCTGCCCGGCCGTGCGCCGCACGGCTGCACCCCTGGCCTGTCGCGGAGACTGGGACAGGCAGTCGTACCTGGTGGGTCCCCCGCTCCTGCCGACGCGGGTCATGTGTGCGGAGTCCGGGCGGCGACAGGATGCGGCGTTCCGTCCGGACGGGATCGGAACGTAAGCGAGCGGGACGCGGCGGAACAAGCAGCCGGTTCCCGGTGTTCGTGTCCCGGGTGATCGAATGCGGGAATTCGCGGTCACCCAGCGTGAATTCCCGCGCCTTCGTCCTGTCGATTTCCCTTTTCGGTCCGAGCCTTACGTGGACATGACGTGCGACGCTCGGTCACGGCTATGACGCTCCTCACGCCACACTCCCCAGAGGCCATTGATTCCGCAACAAGCCGGAAGGAAGGGCTGAATCCGGGCAGGGGGATCATAGGCGGCGCAGCCGGACAACCGTCGCATCCAGGTCACCCTTCAGGCCGGTGCGCAGTCCGTGGTGCAGCAGGACCGCACCCCGGTGCACTTCGCCCGTTTCACGGCATTCGTACGATGCTGTCGGGTCGAGTCCGCGCAGCCGTACCGCCGGCACCGGCTCGCCGTGGCTCTGGGCCTGCAGCCAGGCGAGGACGACGGTCTCCCCGCCCCGGAGGTACTGGACGGCGCTCAGGCCGCCCGTCGGGGGCCGCAGCCGGTACAGCTCGCCGTGCTGCACGACCGGGCGGATCTCCTTGTACAGCTCCACCCAGCGCCGGGCCTCGGCCCGCTCCTCCGCGCTCCACTCCGTCAGGTCGCCGCCGACCCCGAGCACGCCGGCCATGGCGCTGACGAACCGGAAGCGCAGCGAGCTGACCCGGCCGTTGAGCTGGGTGTTGGGGCTGTCGGTGACCCAGGCCGCCATCACGCGGGCGGGATGGATCTGGGTGAAGCCGTGCTGGATGGCGAGCCGGTCCAGCGGGTCGGTGTTGTCGGAGGTCCACACCTGGTCGGTGCGGCTCAGCACCCCGAGGTCGATCCGGCCGCCACCGCCGGAGCAGGACTCGAAGGCGACCTGGGGGTGAGCCGTGCGCAGCCGGTCCAGCAGGGCGTACAGGCCGCGGACGTGGTCCACCCACAGGCGCTGCGGGTACGGCTCCCCGGGCCAGCCGGCGTCGGTGAAGCAGCGGTTGAAGTCCCACTTCACATAGTCGATCGGGGCGCTGGAGAGCAGGGCGTCCAGCTGTTCCCAGAGGTACTCCCGGACGTCCTCGCGCGCGAGGTTGAGCACGAGCTGGTTGCGCAGTTCCGTCCGTTTTCGCCCCGGCTGGTACTGCACCCAGTCGGGGTGGGCGCGGTACAGGTCGCTGTCCGGGTTGACCATCTCGGGCTCCACCCAGATGCCGAACTGCATGCCCAGTCCGTGCACCTGGTCGGCGAGGGGCTTCAGGCCGCGCGGGAAGCGGTCCGGGTTGGGCGTCCAGTCGCCGAGGCCGGCGCGGTCGCTGGTGCGGGCGCCGAACCAGCCGTCGTCCACCACGAACAGCTCGACCCCGATCTCGGCGGCCCGGCGGGCGAGGGCGAGCTGCTGCTCCTCGGAGATGTCGAAGAACGTGGCCTCCCAGGAGTTGAACAGCACGGGCCGGTCCCGCTCGGCCTCCGGGATGACGTACGCGCGCTGGTAGGCGTGCCAGGCGCGGCTCGCACCGCCGAAACCGCCGTCGCTCCACAGGCCCGCGAAGACCGGGGTGGTGTACGACTCCCCGGGCGCGAGGAGCAGCAGGCCCGAGTCGTCGTAGCCGGCGCCGCCGGTGATCTGCACGCGCGCGTCCGGGAGTTGGGCGACGGCGATGCGCCAGGAGCCGGACCAGCCGAGCGCGCAGCCGTAGACCTCGCCGCGCTCCTCGGTGGCGTCGGTGTCGAGGGCGACCCAGGGCAGGTGCTGGTGTCCGGTGTGGCCGCGGCGGCTGCCGATGACCTTCTCGCCGTAGGTGAGGGGCGCGGTGGTGAGCCGGGACTCGGCGGCCCAGCGGCCGTGCAGCTGGGACAGCCGCCACCCCTCGCGGTCGGGCAGGGTCCAGGTGGCCGCGTCGGCCCGCAGCAGCTCCACGCGCGCGTGGCCGCCGTTCTCGACGGTCACCCAGCGCTCGACCACGTCGCCGCGCATCCGGTAGTGCAGTGTGATCCCCACGCCGTCGTCGTCGAAGCGCAGCCGCAGCGCGCCGCCCTCGGTGTCGTACGACAGGAAGCGCCACTCGGTGCCGCGCCGCTCCTCGGTGCGGACGGACAGGGCGGGGCGGACGAAGCGGGGACCGCCCTCGACCGGGTACTCCTCGCGGCCGTCGAGGGGGGACTCGAAGGGCCGGTAGCCGGGCAGGGGGCGCTCGGCGAGAGCCTCGGCGTCGGGGAGGGCGATCCGTGGACCCCAGTGCAGGTGGAGCAGCTCGTCCGCGTCGGTGAGATGCAGGGCGTAGCTGCTGCCCGGGCCCAAAAGGAGCCAGGTACGACCGTCTTCGGCGATGTCCACCATCGAGACCTCACAGGTGCCAACAGATCCGCGCAAGTGCCAACATCATCGAGGGCCGGGAACCCGGTGTCCATGCCTGTGGACAACTCATTGCCCGAGGAAATCGATGTCGTATGGTCGTCAGAGCGCCCGCCGGCGAGCCGTGACGGCGGGGAACGACCGGGAGGAGCCCCCGTGACGCAGCAGGTCCCGTCGACCGAGCCGGAGCTGGCCGGAGTGCGCAATTTCCGTGACGTGGGCGGCCTGCCGACCTCGGACGGGCGGCGGGTGCGGTACGGCGTGCTGTTCCGCAGCGGTCACCTGGCGCACGCGACCGACGAGGACGCGGCCTTCCTCGCCTCCCTGGGCCTGCACACGATCTTCGACTTCCGCAACGCGGCCGACCAGAAGCTGGAGGGGCCCGACGTCGAGCTGCCCGGCGTGCGGAACGTGAACCTTCCGCTGAGCGACCCGGCGGACGGCGCCGAGTTCTGGCAGATGGTCCGCGACGGCGACCTCGACCAGCTGCGCGCGATCCTGGACGACGGCAAGGGCGCGGCCCGGATGATCGCCTCCTACCGGAAGATCGTCAAGGAGCGCACCGCCGAGCACTCCCGGGTGCTGCACGCGCTCGCCGAGGACAGCGTGCCCGCGCTGATGCACTGCGCGGCCGGCAAGGACCGCGCGGGCATCTCGATAGCGGTGACGCTCCTGGCCCTGGGGGTGGAACGGGACGCGATCCTCGCCGACTACCTGGAGTCGGCCGCCAAGCACCGCCGCTACAAGGTCCGGCGCAGCGGCAGCGCGGACACCGCGTACACCCCCGAGGTGATGGAGCTGCTCAACCCGCTCTTCGACGCCCGCGCGGAGTACCTGGAGGCGGCCTTCGCGAGCATCGAGCACACCTGGGGCGACACCGACACCTACCTGACCCGGGGCCTGGGTCTGTCCCCCGACTCCCGCGAGCGCCTGCGCGCACGCCTGCTGGACTGACGGGACGGCACGCTCAGGGAGCCCAGGGCAGGCGGACGGCCTCGATCTCGGCGTCGTGCAGCAGGGTCTCGACCAGCACGGCGGGGCCCGACACCTTGGTGGCCCACAGGTCGTAGTCGGTGCACAGGACCCAGGAGCGGTCCTCGGCCCAGAGGTTGGACGGGCTGAAGTCGGCCTCGGGGTTGTCGTACAGGGCGGCGGCGTCGCCGAGCCGGCCGATGCGTACGTGCGGGTGGTCGAAGTCCGCGTCCCTCAGCATCAGCGGGTTGTAGTAGGCCAGACAGCGGGTGTCCGGGCCCTGCGGGCTGTGCTCGGTGAGGATGCCGGTCAGCCGGTTCCAGGTCTCACGGTCCAGGCTGCCCTCGGTGGGCGGCGTGATCCGCAGCGGCCAGCTGCCGTCCGTCTTGGCCGACGGGAAACACCGGTACGACGGCAGCAGCCCCTGGGGCACCAGCGGGTCGCCGGTGCGTGCGGCCAGTTCCGCCCAGCGCAGCCGCCGCCAGCCGGGTCCGGGGTGCTCGGCCCGGCCCAGACCGCCGCCGGTCGCCGTCCCCACGCCGGTGAGGTCGATCCCGCCGACGACCTCCCGTCCGGCCCCGCTCTCCGCCGCGCGGGCCCGGTGGTACGCGTCGTACGTCACGTCGGCCGGAAGCCGGTCGTGCTCGTACATGGCGCCCAGCACCCAGACCGCGTCCGGCAGTGGCGGCGGCATGAACCCGGTGACACCGTCGCCGGCCAGCTCGCGCAGCCAGTCGGCCGTGCGGGGCGAGGCGAGCGGCCAGCGGGCGGTGACCGGGTCGGACGTCTCGGGCATCCGCCCATCCTGTCACGCGCCGCGCCGCGTCAGCCCTTGCCGCCCAACGCGAACAGCAGGTAGAGGAACGCGGCCAGGACGTGCCCCAGGGCGATGTAGATGATCAGCCGGACCCACAGGGAACGGGGGAACTTGGTCTCGTAGTCGCTCATGGCAGCTCTCCGGTCAGCGGGCCCAGGCACAGCGTGGCCGTGGGGCTCTGCAGCAGGGTGTGGACGAACAGCAGCTCCACGCCGTCGTGGTCCTCGGCGGCGAGGCGGTGCGGGGTGAGTGAGTCGAAGTGCGCGCTGTCACCGGGTCCGAGCAGGTGGGCGGTGTCGCCGAGCCGGAGCCGGAGCCGCCCCTTGAGGACGTACAGCCACTCCTCGCCGGGGTGGACGCGCACGATGTCGCCCTGCGAGCCGTACGGCACCCGCACCCTCAGGGCCTGCATGCCGCGGCCGGGCGCCCCGGCCTGGACGTACGTCCAGCCGCCCGCCCGGGTCGGCTCCATGTCGGCGGCCCGTACGATCGCGTCCCGGTCGGCGACCGTCTCGCCGAGCAGCTCGGAGACGGTCGTACCGTAGATACGGGCGAGCGCCAGGAGCATCGGCAGCGAGGGCTGGCGGTGCCCGGTCTCCAGGCGGGACAGATGGGCCGGGGAGAGCCCGGCGGCGCGGGCCGCGGCCTCCAGTGTGAGCCCCGCGCGCCGGCGCAGGGCGCGCAGCTGCGGCGCGACGGCGTGCAGACCCTCGTCCGGGGCCGGAGCCGCCGGCGGACCGGCGTCTGAGGCGTTCATGCCTCCATTGAGCCCGAGTCTTGCCTCTCGGGCAATTTTTTTGCCTGCCAGGCAAAGCGATGGCCGGGCCGCCGGTCCGCACCCCGCCCTGTTACGATCGAGCCCAGGATTTGAACACGTTCAAACCACGGGGGTCTCATGCCTGCGAACACCGCACCCGACCGAGCCGACTCACCCGCCGGCGCCCTCGGCCCGACCGCGCTCGTGCTGGGCGCCATGGCCGCCGCATGCATGTGGCCCACGCTCATGCTGCTGCCGGTGATGTTCCTCGCCGGAGGGCTCGCCGTCACGTTCGGCCTGATGGGCGCCCATTACGCCCGCCGTGGCATCGGCCGGATGGGGACCGCCGTGACGGGAGCCGTCCTGGGCGCGACCGGGCTGCTCTTCCCCTTCGTACTCCTTCTGGCCCCCTAAGGACGGGTCCTCAGCGGTTCGCCACCGCCTGCTTGATCAGGGTCTTGCCGAAGTCCCACATCAGGCCGCCGCCGCTGTGCGCGTCGTCCATCACCGCGGTGAAGGCGTCCACGAACCGGTCGACGTCGGCCTCGTCCACCACCAGCGGCGGGATCAGCTTGATCACTTCGAGGTGGTCGCCGGAGACCTGGGTGAGGATCCGGTGCTTCTGCAGCAGCGGTACGACGACCATCTGCGCGAACAGGCCCTTGCGCGCCGCCTGCAGCATGGTCCAGCGACCGCGCAGCTTCAGCGAGGAGGGCTTGCCGAACTCGATGCCGATCATCAGGCCCCGGCCGCGGACGTCGGCGAGCAGTTCGTAGGTGTCGATCAGCGCGGCGAGCCGGGACTTCAGCCGCTCGCCCGTGCGGCGCACGCCGGCGACGATCTGCTCGTTCTCCATCACCGACAGCACGGCCAGGCCGCACGCCATCGCCTGGGCGTTGGACCCGAAGCTCGCCGAGTGCACCAGCACGCGGTCCATGGACGAGTAGACCTTCTTGAAGATCCACTCCTTGCCGAGGGTGGCGCCGACGGGCACGTAACCGCCGGACAGGGCCTTGGCCACGCACACCAGGTCCGGCTCGACGCCGTCCTCGTGCTGGTAGGCGTAGAAGTCGCCGGTACGGCCGAGGCCGGTCTGCACCTCGTCGGCGATGAGCAGCGCCTTGTGCCGGTGCAGCAGCTCCTGCGCGGCCCGCAGATAGCCGGGCGGCGCCTCGTGCACGCCCTTGCCCTGGATCGGCTCCACGATCAGCGCGGCGACGTCTCCCTTCGCCAGCTCCCGTGCCAGGGCGTCGAGGTCACCGAGCGGTACGGCGGTGTCGGGCAGCAGCGGGGCGAAGCCGTCCCGGAAGCCGCGCTCGCCGTTGACCGACAGCGAGCCGGTGGTCAGCCCGTGGAAGGCGTGGTCGCAGTAGAGGACGCGCGGCTTGCCGGTGGCGTACCGGGCGAACTTCAGGGCCGTCTCCACCGCTTCGGTGCCGCTGTTGCCGAAGAACACCCGGTCCAGGTGCGGACTGTGGGCCAGCAGACGCTCGGCGAGCAGGCCGGGCAGCGGCTGGCAGTCGAAGCGGGTGAGGTCGGCGAGGTCCAGGTCCAGCACGTCGTGCAGCGCCTTGCGGACGACCGGGTGGTGGCGGCCCAGGCCCATCACCCCGAACCCGGCGAGCATGTCCAGGTAGTCGTTGCCGTCCGCGTCGAAGAAGTGCGCTCCCTCGGCACGCTCGTAGACCTTGTCGAAGCCGATGGTGTGCAGCATGCGCGGCAGTTGCGGGTTGAGGTGCCTGGCGTGCAGCTCGTAGCGTTCGGCTCCGCGCTCGGCGAGCAGGGCGCCGAGGTCGAACTCGGTGGTCATTCACTCTCCTTGGCTGTGCCGTCGACGTCCTTGACGGCCAGGCTCGCGCTGATCCGCCCGGCGATCTCGACGGGCGTGAGACCGATGTCGGCCAGCACCTCGCTCCGCTTGGCGTGCGGGAGGAACTGCTCCGGGATCCCGAACCGCCGCACCGGCACGTCCACATCGGCATCGCCGAGGGCCAGGGCGACGGCCGAACCGACGCCCCCGGCACGGCTGTTGTCCTCGACCACGGCCACCAGCCGGTGTCCGGCCGCGAGGCCGGGCAGCTCGGGGTCGACGGGCTTGACCCAGCGCGGGTCGACCACCGTGCAGCCGATCCCGCGGGCCTGGAGCAGCTCGGCGGCCTGGAGGCACACGGAGGCCATCACGCCGACGGCCACCAGCAGCACCTGCGGGCGTTCGTCGCGGTGCAGGACGTCCATGCCGCCGACCCGGTCGACGGCCGGGACGCGCGGGCCGACGGTCTCCTTCGGGAAGCGGACCAGGGTGGGCGCGTCGTCCACGGCGACTGCCTCGCGCAGCTGGGCGCGGAGCTGGTCGGCGTCGCGCGGGGCGGCGATCCTGAGGCCGGGGACGACCTGGAGGACGGACATGTCCCACATGCCGTTGTGGGAGGCGCCGTCGGTGCCGGTCACGCCGGCCCGGTCCAGGACGAAGGTCACCCCGCAGCGGTGCAGGGCGACGTCCATCAGCAGCTGGTCGAAGGCCCGGTTGAGGAAGGTGGCGTAGACGGCGACGACCGGGTGCAGCCCGCCGGTGGCGAGGCCCGCCGCGGAGACGGCCGCGTGCTGCTCGGCGATGCCCACGTCCCACACCCGGTCCGGGAAGCGCTCGGCGAACTTCCCCAGGCCGACCGGGTGCAGCATGGCCGCCGTGATCGCCACGACGTCCTCGCGCTCCTGGCCGATCCGCACGATCTCGTCGCCGAACACCGACGTCCAGGAAGGGCCGCCCGGCGGGGTGAGCGGCTCGCAGGTGAGCGGGTCCATCACGCCGACGCTGTGGAAGTGGTCCTCCTCGTGCGCGAGGGCGGGCTCGTAGCCGCGGCCCTTCTCGGTGAGGCAGTGGACCAGGACGGGGCCGTGGAAGCGTTTCGCGCGGCGCAGCGCGGACTCGACGGCCTTGACGTCGTGGCCGTCGATCGGACCGAGGTACTTCAGACCCAGGTCCTCGAACATGCCCTGCGGCGCGAAGGCGTCCTTGAAACCCTTCTTGGCGCCGTGCAGGGACTCGTAGAGGGTCCCGCCGACGACCGGGGTGCGCTGCAGGACCTCCTTGCCCCAGGCGAGGACCTTCTCGTAGCCGTCGGTGGTGCGCAGCGTGGCCAGGTGGTTGGCGAGGCCGCCGATGGTGGGCGCGTAGGAGCGCTCGTTGTCGTTGACGACGATGATCAGCGGCCGGTCCCGGGCCGCGGCGATGTTGTTGAGCGCCTCCCAGGCCATGCCACCGGTCAGCGCGCCGTCGCCGATGACCGCGACCACATGCCCCTTGCCGCCCTGCACCTGGCGGGCCTTGGCGAGGCCGTCGGCCCAGCCCAGTGCGGTCGAGGCGTGGCTGTTCTCGATGACGTCGTGCTCGGACTCCTCGCGCGAGGGGTATCCGGACAGCCCGCCCTTGCCGCGCAGCTTCGAGAAGTCCTGACGGCCGGTCAGCAGCTTGTGCACATAGCTCTGGTGGCCGGTGTCCCACAGGATCCGGTCGGCCGGTGACTCGAAGACCCGGTGGAGGGCGACGGTCAGTTCCACCACGCCCAGGTTGGGGCCGAGGTGACCGCCGGTCCTCGACACCGCGTGCACCAGGAACTCACGTATCTCCTCGGACAGTTCGCCGAGTTCCGCCTCGGACAGCGCCTTCAGGTCGCGTGGTCCCCGGATCCTCTCCAGAATGGTCACGCTCGGGCCCCCTCTCGGTCCGTGCCTCTGCCTCAACTCACCTGTCTGCGGGGCTCGTCCGCTCGGCGATCTTCATGGCCTCCTCGATGAGGGTCTCCACGATCTTGGACTCGGGAACGGTCTTGACGACCTCGCCCTTGACGAAGATCTGCCCCTTGCCGTTGCCGGAGGCGACCCCGAGGTCGGCCTCCCGCGCCTCCCCCGGACCGTTGACCACACACCCCATCACCGCGACCCTGAGCGGTACCTCCATGCCGTCCAGGCCCGCGGTGACCTCCTCGGCGAGCTTGTAGACGTCCACCTGGGCCCGGCCGCAGGACGGGCAGGAGACGATCTCCAGGCGCCGCTGCCGCAGCCCCAGGGACTGGAGGATCTGGATGCCGACCTTGACCTCCTCGGCGGGCGGGGCGCTCAGCGAGACCCGGATGGTGTCGCCGATGCCCTGGGAGAGCAGGGCGCCGAAGGCGACCGCCGACTTGATCGTGCCCTGGAAGGCGGGGCCGGCCTCCGTCACGCCCAGGTGCAACGGGTAGTCGCACTGCTCGGCGAGCTGGCGGTAGGCCTCGATCATCACGACCGGGTCGTTGTGCTTGACGGAGATCTTGATGTCCCGGAAGCCGTGCTCCTCGAACAGCGAGGCCTCCCACAGCGCGGACTCGACCAGCGCCTCCGGGGTCGCCCTGCCGTACTTCCGGAGCAGGCGGCGGTCCAGGGAGCCGGCGTTGACGCCGATGCGGATCGGGGTGCCGTGGTCCTTGGCGGCCCGCGCGATCTCCTTGACCTTGTCGTCGAACTGCTTGATGTTGCCGGGGTTCACGCGGACCGCGGCGCAGCCGGCCTCGATGGCCGCGAACACGTACTTCGGCTGGAAGTGGATGTCCGCGATCACCGGGATCTGGGACTTGCGCGCAATGGTCGCGAGGGCGTCCGCGTCGTCCTGCGTGGGGCAGGCGACGCGGACGATCTGGCAGCCGGACGCGGTGAGCTCCGCGATCTGCTGCAAGGTGGCGCCGATGTCCGACGTACGGGTCGTCGTCATCGACTGCACCGACACCGGGGCCCCGCCCCCGACCGCCACCGGCCCGACCTGGATCTGCCGCGACACCCGCCGCGGCGCGACCGGACGGGCCGGTACCCCGGGAACGCCCAAGGGGACGGCGGTCATCGCGTCAGTCCCGGTTTCCGGAGACGGTCTCGCGCATCGCCCGCAGGGACTCCTTCAGGGAGCCCATGGTGGCGAGGACCGCGGTGGGCTCGTACCCGCAGTGCGCCATGCAGTTGTCGCAACGCGGGTCCTTGCCGCGCCCGTACTTGTCCCAGTCGGTCTCCTCGACCAGCTCCCGGTACGTCGGCACGTACCCGTCGCTCATCAGGTAGCAGGGGCGCTGCCAGCCGAAGAGGGAGTAGTTCGGGATCGCCCACGCGGTGCACGGGAAGTCGACCTTGCCCTCCAGGAAGTCCAGGAAGAGCGGGGAGTGGTTCAGCCGCCACTTCTTGCGGTTGCCGCCCGCGAAGGCCTTCTTGAACAGCTCGCGGGTCTGCTCGACACCGAGGAAGTGATCCTGGTCGGGTGCCTTCTCGTAGGCGTAGGCGGGCGAGATCATCATCTCGTCGACCTTGAGGTCGTCGTTGAGGAAGTTGAGCACCTCGATGATGGTCTGCGGGGTGTCGGTGTTGAAGAAGGTGGAGTTGGTGGTCACCCGGAAGCCGCGCCGCTTGGCCTCCTTGATGGCCTCCACCGCCTCGTCGAAGACGCCTTCCTTCGCCACGGACTCGTCGTGCCGCTCACGCAGCCCGTCGATGTGCACGGCGAAGGCGAAATAGGGCGAGGGGGTGAACTTGTCCATCTTCTTGCGCAGCAGCATCGCGTTGGTGCACAGGAACACGTACTTCTTCCTGGCCACCAACTGCCGCACGATCTCGTCGATCTGAGGGTGCATCAGCGGCTCGCCGCCGGCGATGGAGACCATCGGCGCACCGGACTCCAGCACCGCGCCCACCGCCTGGGCGACCGGCATGCGCTGCTTGAGCACCCCGGCCGGGTGCTGGATCTTGCCGCAGCCCTCGCACTTCAGATTGCAGGCGAACAGCGGTTCCAGTTCCACGATGAGCGGGAACTTGTCCCGCTTGCGGAGCTTCTGTTCAGCCAGGTATGTAGCGACCTTGATGGACTGGCGCAACGGCATGGCCATCTGGCTCACCTCCGAGGGAGCAGCAAAGAACGGTGCCATTCGAAAAATGCGGGAAGGATGGAACGGAGAACGCGGAAAGCCGATATTCCACCGCGCACCGTGCCGATCCGGACGAGTTCGTGTTCGGGAGCGTCCACGACCACCCGGACGGCCGCGACCGGGCGGTCGCCCGAACGGGCGGCGGCCAGCAGAGTGGCCGCCGACTCCATGTCGACCGCGATCGCGCCGGTGGCGAGCAGATCGGACCGCTCCGGGCCCCGGACCACATGGTCGGAGCCGGTGAGCGGGCCGGTGTGAACCGTGCGTCCGGGCAGCAGCCGCACGAGTTCCTTGACCAGGAGTTCGGTACCCACGCACGGGACGGTCCCGCGCGGGTCCCGGGTCTCCTCGGCGACGACCAGGTCGCCGGGGTGCATGCCGGGAGCGAGCCCGGCACAGAAGCCGGTGGCCAGCACGGCCGTGTCGGCCGCCGCCGGACCGGCGAGGTGCCGGGTGACGGAGCGTTCCGCCGCCTTCGGGCCCATGCCCGTGCGGACGACGGTGTACGGCCCGCCGGCACCGCCGCGGTCGCCGGTGCGCAGGGCGAGGTGCTCGATGCCGAGCGCGCAGGCGATCAGCAGCGGGGCCGGGGCGGGCTGGTTGCTCAAGCTCGGCTTCCCCCCGCCTCGGTGTGCGGTTTCCGGCTCAGCAGGTTGCGCTCGAAGGGGTCCCCGTGCAGGTACCGGCCGAGCGCGGTGAGCGGGAACACCTGCCGGTACAGGTGGTAGTTGATGGAGAAGTCCCAGGGGAAGCCGGTGCCGGTGAAGTACGGCTCGTCCCAGGAGCCGTCCTCCCGCTGGGTCTCGGCCAGCCACTTGACACCGCGCTCGACGGCCTTGGACTCCTTCTCACCCGCCGAGAGCAGCGCCATCAGCGCCCAGGCGGTCTGTGAGGCGGTGGAGGCACCCCGGCCGCTCCATTCCTTGGCGTACTTGTAGGAGCGCAGGTCCTCGCCCCAGCCGCCGTCGTCGTTCTGGACGCTCTCCAGCCAGGCCACGGCCCGCCGGATCGCCGGGTGCGAGGTGGGCAGTCCGGCCGCGGTGAGGGCGGGGACGACCGAGCCGGTGCCGTAGATGTAGTTGACGCCCCAGCGGCCGAACCACGAGCCGTTCGGCTCCTGTTCGGCGAGCAGCCAGTCGATGCCGCGCCGGGTGCGCGGGTCGTGGGCGAGGCCCTCGGCGGCGAGCATCTCCACGACGTGCGCGGTGACGTCCGCGGACGGCGGGTCGATGACCTCGCCGAAGTCGCAGAACGGCAGCCGGTTGGGGAAGGGGCTGGTGTTGTCGACGTCGAAGGCGCCCCAGGCGCCGTTCTTCGACTGCATGCCGAGGTTCCAGCGGACGGCCCGCCCGATCGCCCTGTCCACCCGCTCCGGGTCGTGGTGCCGGACCCGGCGCAGCGCGAGGGCGACCTCGGCGGTGTCGTCGATGTCCGGGTAGTTGTCGTTGTGGAACTCGAACGCCCATCCCCCGGGCGGCAGTTGGGGCCGCCGCACGGACCAGTCGCCGGGCCGGACGATCTCCTCGCCGAGCATCCAGTCGGCCGCCTTGACCAGTTGCGGGTGGTCCACCGGCAGACCGGCGTCGACGAGGGCGATGGTGGCCAGGCAGGTGTCCCAGACCGGGGACTGGCAGGCCTCGATCATCCGGGCGCCGTCCTCGCGCCAGACGGCGAAACGGTCCAGCGAGGCGAGGCCCTCACGCAGCACCGGGTGCTCCAGGTCGTAGCCGAGCAGGTGCAGGGCGATGACCGAGTACACGGCCGGGGGCTGGATGCCGCCCCAGCAGCCGTCGTTCTCCTGCCGCTCGATGATCCAGCGGGCGGCCGAGTTCATCGCGGCCTTGCGGAGCCTGCGCACCGCGACCTTGCGGTAGCCGCGGACAACCTTGTCGAGCCGCTGGAAGAGCCCGTCCCAGCTCGCCATCGGGGCGAGCGGCTGCGGCGGGTTGGGGCGGGCCGGGTCGGTGTGCAGCTCGTCCAGCGCGAAGGGTGCCGGACGCACCGGGCGCTTGGCGGAGACGATGGTGAGCGGCACGATGGTCTGCCGGGCCCAGCACCCGAAGTTGTAGATGTTGAGCGGGAACCAGGAGGGGAAGTAGATCAGCTCAGGCGGGAGTTCCGGCAGGTCCTCCCACTTCCACCAGCCGAACAGGGCGAGCCAGATCCGGGTGAAGACCCGGGCGGCGGCGATGCCGCCGCGCTCGCGGATCCAGGCGGAGGCCTGCGCCATGTGCGGGGCGTCGGGCTCGTCGCCGGCCAGGCGCAGGGCGACGTACGCCTCGATGGTGGTGGACAGTTCGCCGGGGCCGCCGTAGAAGGTGGCCCAGGTGCCGTCCACGCGCTGCTCGCCGCGGATGAACTTGGCGGCGGCCTGCGCCGTCTCCTCGTCCAGAATGCCCAGGAACTGGCGGAGCAGAAGGTCCTCGGCGTCCATGGTGACGTTGGTCTCCAGGTCGCCCTTCCACCAGCCCTGGGTGTCCTGCCTGGCGAGCAGGAAGTCGGTGGCGCGCCGTGCGGCGTGTGCGGCGGCTTCTTGTACCCCGGCCGCCCCGGGGGTGGTGAGGGTGGTGTCGCTGGCCGCGGCAGCGCGGGACGGCAAGGTCGCCCCGGTGCTTCCGTCGGTCGTCGCTGTCATGGCTTCCCCTTCGTGCAGTCGTGCGAGTCGTGCTGCTGTGGGTCCGCCGTCGGCCGGTGTCCTGAACCCTTCGACACCGGCCGGCGACTACGCGAGGCTTATCCAGCCAATAGTGATCATCTCTTTCGTACGACGACGAAGTCGGCGAGCGCCGTGAAGGAGTCCCGCACCCGGTCGGGCATGTCGACGGCGTCGAGGGCTTCGATGGCGATGGTGTGCTGGCGGCGTGCTTCCGCGGCCGTCCACTCCCGGCCGCCGGCCTCCTCGATGAGGGCGGCCCGGCTCGCGAACTCCTCCTCGGAGAAGTTCTCGAAGTCGCTGCTCTTGGCGTCGGAGGCGAGGATCTCGCCGAGCCGCTCGGAGGCGGGTCCGCCGGCCGCGAGCGCGGCGACCACCGGCAGGGACTTCTTGCGCTGGCGCAGGTCGCTCCAGGTCTGCTTGCCGGTGGCCTCCGGGTCGCCCCAGATGCCGAGCAGGTCGTCCACGGCCTGGAAGGCGAGGCCGAGGTGGTAGCCGTACCGTTCCAGCGCGTCGGCGGTGGCGTCGTCCGCGCCGCCGAGGACGGCGCCGATGGAGGAGGCGCAGGCGAGCAGGGCACCCGTCTTGTTGCCTTCCATCTCCAGGCACTCCTCGACGCTGACGCGGTCGCGGTGCTCGTAGGAGATGTCCTGGGCCTGGCCGTCGATCAGGGCGCGGGTGGCGGTGGTCAGGCGGCGGGTGGCGCGGCCGGCCTCGACCGTGCCCAGCTCCAGCAGGACCTCGCCCGCGAGGGCGAACAGGGCGTCGCCGACGAGGATGGCCTGGGCGGGGCCGTGCACCTTCCAGACGGTGTCGCGGTGCCGGCGCTGCTCGTCGCCGTCCATCAGGTCGTCGTGCAGCAGCGAGAAGTTGTGCACGAGTTCGACAGCGACCGCGCCCGGGACGCCCGTCTCGGGTGCGGCGCCGGTGACCTCGGCGGAGAGCACGGCGAGCGCGGGGCGGACGGCCTTGCCGCCGTCGCCGTCGGCGGGGTTGCCGGCGGCGTCGATCCAGCCGAAGTGGTAGGCGGCGACGGTGTCCATGGGAGGTGCCAGGCGGTCGACGGCCGCGCGCAGCACCGGTGTGGCCAGGGTCCGTCCGCGCTCCAGCAGCGCGGTCACGTCCACCGCGGCCCGTGGAGCGGGCGTCGAGGCCGGGGGCACAGTGGGCACAGTCTCTCCTCTTGTTGCGGTACCGGGGGTGCGGGGGCTTGCCGCCTGCCGATCGGGCATCAGGCCGCCTCCTCGAACTCGAAGAGGTGGCGGGGGCGGGGCCGGCCCAGGGCGCTGAGGGCGGCGTCGGCCGCGCTCACTCCGCTGCGGACCGCACTCTCCATGGTCGCGGGCCACCCGGTGGCGGTCCACGCTCCGGCCAGGTACAGGCCGGGGGCTTTGGTGCGGGCGCCGGGCCGCAGCCGCCCGACGCCGGGGGTGGGGGCGAACGTCGCCGTGCGCTCCCGGGTCACGAAGAAGTCCGTCACTTCGGCCGCGCGCGTACCCGGGATCAGCCGTTCCAGTTCGGGCAGGTAGCGGGCGCGCAGGTCGGCGACCGGGGTGTCGATCTCGTCCTGTGCGGCCGACTGGGACAGCGCGAGGTACTGCCCCATGCGCAGCCCGGAGGCGTGGGTGCGGTCGAACACCCACTGCACCGGGGTGCCGAGGGCGGCGAGGAAGGGCCGCGCGAGCACCTTGCGGTCGTAGACGACGTGGACGTTGAGGATGGGCGCGGTGCCGATCTCCAGCAGCCGGCCGGGCGCGTCGAGGGCGCCGGGCGGCAGCAGTTCGTGGGCCTCGCGCTGGGGCACGGCGAGGACGACGGCGTCGGTTTCGAGGCGCTCGCCGGGAACCTGAACGCTCCACGTCCCGTTCTCGTTGATAGAGACGGAGGTGACGCGTGTACGGACCTCGGTATGGACGCCCGCGGAGTCGAGCGCCTTGCGGGCCAGCCGGTCGTGCAGTTCGCCCAGCGGGACGTGGGCCCAGCCGATGTCGGCCGCGCCCGGGTCGGACAGCAGACCGGTCTTGAACACCATCGCGGCGAGCCCCAGCGAGGCGTCGCCCGCGACCGCGTTGAGGGTGGCGACCCCGACCAGGTCCCACAGGGCCTCGACAGCGCGCGCCGACTGGCCGTGCGCGGCCAGCCAGCTGCCGAAGTCCTGCGTGTCCAGGCCCGGGTCGGCGAGGTCGAGCCCCTTCAGCGCGAGCGCGGCGCGCCCGACGGCCGCGCGCTCGGCGAGCGAGAGGTGCGGATAGACGGCCAGGCTGCGCCCCAGGTGGAGGGGGACGGGCAGCGGGTCGCGCCGCAGCCTGCCGAGCCGCCGCCCCTCGGGCTTGGCGACGTCGACGACGGGTACGTCCAGGCGGTCCTGCAGCGGTGCCAGCGCCGCGCCCTCGATCCGGTCGAGGAACCAGCGGTAGGCGGTGCAGCAGCGCAGGTACACGTGCTGGCCGTTGTCGACGGTCAGTTCGCCGCGCTGGAAGGAGAAGGCGAGGCCGCCCAGCCTGGGCCTGCCTTCGAGCAGGGTGACGTGGACGCCGGCGTCGGCGAGGGCGAGCGCCGCGGTGATCCCGGCGAGGCCGCCGCCGACCACGACGGCGCTGCGGCCTGCGGTGCGCGGGGTGCCGGCCGGGACCGGTGCGGGGGGTGAGCCTTCGCTCATCGTGCGTCCTTCCATGCGTGCGCGAGCGCTCCACGGGCAGGGCCGCGACAGGCCGTGGGTCGTCCGTGGGACCGTCGTGCCCGGGCGCGCCCACGCGGCGGTAGCCGCATGTCCGGCGCAGCCCCGCACCCCTTCGGGGCGCAGCGGTCCGGTGCGCCGCGGAACGCCGTCGCAGTCAGGGACGCCACGCCGCGGTGGAGGGTTGCCTCGCGCATGCCGTCCGGTTCCGTGGGCTCCATCAGGCGCGCCTCCGGACGGAGCGTCGCGAGACATGGCGGGTCACGTGCCGGGTGTCGAGGCCGGACAGACCGCGGACGGCGACGTAGGCCTTCTCGTGGCCGGGCAGCGAGACGCGGCCGCGCAGCACGGCCTCCGGGTCGCGCTCGATGCGGTCCAGCAGCCGGCGGTAGATGCCCGCCATCGCGGCCACGCAGGCGCCGCTGCGCCGGTCGAGCATGGGCAGCAGCCGGTAGCCCTCGGCGAACAGGGCCCGGGCGCGCCGCACTTCGAAGTGGACGAGGCCCGCGAAGTCGGAGCCCTCCGGCGGGGTCGGCCCGTCGAAGCCGGCCGAGCAGCCGAACTTGGCGAGGTCGTCGGCGGGCAGATAGGTACGGCCGCCGGCCGCGTCCTCGCGGACGTCGCGGAGGATGTTGGTGAGCTGGAGGGCGAGGCCCAGCGTGTCGGCGTACTCGGCCGCGCGCTCGGCGCCGCGGACCCCCGGTTCGGTGCCGAACACGCCGAGCGAGAGGCGGCCGATGGCACCGGCGACACACCGGCAGTAGACCTTGAGGTCGTCCCAGGTCTCGTAGGTCTCGCCGCGCACGTCCATCTGGACGCCGTCGATCAGCTCGTCCAGGCCGCCGAGCGGGATCGGGAAGGCGCCCGAGGCATGGCTGAGGGCGACGGCCACCGGGTCGGTGTCGTCCTCCTCGACCTCGCCGTCCCGGACCCGGGCGAGCAGCGCCCGGGTGTCCTCCAGCCGCGTCAGCTTGACCTCGTCGGCCAGGTCGCCGTCGCCGATGTCGTCCACGCGCCGGGAGAACGCGTACAGCGCCGACATGGCGCGGCGCTTGGCCGTCGGCAGCAGCCGGATGCCGTACGCGAAGTTACGGGCCTGCTGCCCGGTGACGGCCTCGCAGTAGCTGTAGGCGGCGAGTACCGGCGCGGACACGTGCGGCGGGGACTCCACGGTCCGGATCACCTCTCTCCTCGCAGGATCACGCCCGCCTCACGCAGCAACTGGACCTTGCCGGGTCTTGGCGGGCCGGGAAGTACGTCGTACTCGGCGGCGGCGATCGCCCGGATCGCCGCCCTTCCCCCCGCCACGAACCCCGCGAGCAGCAGCTTCAGCCTGCCGTGGACGCTACCCACCAGGGGGGCGCCTTCATTCAGCAGATCGCGAGCGCGTTGTGCTTCATATGCAACCAGGGCGCGCACCGATGCGCCCGCGGTTTTCGCGGCGAGGTCCGCTTCCTGGACGTGGAAGCGTTTCATGTCCTCGGCGGGGAGGTAGATCCGGTCGCGGCCGAGGTCCTCGGCGACGTCCTGGAGGTGCTCCACGATCTGCAGCGCCGTGCAGATCGCGTCGGAGAGCCGGGTCCGCCCGGGGGTGGCGGTGCCGGTGACGGCGAGTACGAGGCGGCCGACGGGGTTGGCGGACAGTTCGCAGTAGGCGAGGAGGTCGTCGTAGGTCTCGTACCGGGCGACGAGCTGGTCCTGGCGGTTCGCGGCGATCAGCCCGAGGAAGGGTTCGGGGGTGAGGCCGCGGCGGCGGACGGTGGGCTGCAGGCGGCGCAGCAACGGGTGGCGCGGGGTGCCGCCGAAGACGCGGCGCAGATCGTCCTCGAAGGCGTCGAGGAGGGCCAGCCGGTCCTCGGCCACCGCGGGCGACACGCCGAGCAGCCTGGCGTCGGCGCCGCCGGGGGCGAGGTCGCCGTCGCCGATGTCGTCCACGAGGCGGGCGAAGCCGTAGACGGCCATGAGGTCGTCGCGCCACGCCCGGGGCAGGAAGAAGGGGGCCACGGGGAAGTTCTCGCTCGCGGCCTTGTCCAGGGTGGCGCGTTCCAGGTCGGGCGCCTCGGCGGCGGCCGTCATCGGGTGCTGCCCGGGGCGGGGACGGCACATGCTCCGCTGAGCAGGGGAGTTTCCGTAGCCATTGCCGTCACATCTCCCGTTCTACACTGCCGACCCAATACACACTATTTCGGACACGCCGCCCCGCGCCGCGCGGGGGTGCCCTGCCGCAGGGTGTCGCGCATTATCGCCCCACTTGCCGGTTTCCGGCACCGGTACAGCTTACGTTGTACAACGCGGCACCGACCGTCGGGGTGTCCTGCACATCACAACAACACACCGATTGGCTCCAAGATTCCTTACAGCGGCCCGAGTTGACGTTTCCTTTGCAGACGCAGGGCCCCGCCGGACGGATTCCGGCGGGGCCCTGGCCGAAACGGGTCACTTGCCCGTGAACTTCTCGTACTCCTTCAGGACCTCGTCGGTCGGTCCGTCCATGCGCAGCTCGCCGCGTTCCAGCCACAGCACCCGGTTGCAGGTGTCGCGGATGGACTTGTTGTTGTGACTGACCAGGAAGACCGTTCCCGCCTCCTTGCGCAGTTCCCGGATGCGTTCCTCGGAGCGCTTCTGGAACTTGCGGTCACCGGTGGCCAGCGCCTCGTCGATCATGAGGACGTCGTGGTCCTTGGCGGCGGCGATGGAGAAGCGCAGGCGCGCCGCCATACCGGAGGAGTACGTACGCATCGGCAGGGTGATGAAGTCGCCCTTCTCGTTGATGCCCGAGAAGTCGACGATGTCCTGGTAGCGCTCCTTGATCTGCTCCCGGGACATGCCCATGGCGAGGCCGCCGAGGATCACGTTCCGCTCGCCCGTCAGGTCGTTCATCAGCGCCGCGTTCACGCCCAGCAGGGACGGCTGGCCGTCGGTGTAGACCTTGCCCTTCTCCGCGGGCAGCAGCCCGGCGATGGCCCGCAGCAGGGTGGACTTGCCGGAGCCGTTGGAGCCGATGAGGCCGATGGCCTCGCCGCGGTAGGCGACGAAGGACACGCCGCGCACGGCGTGCACCTTGCGCACCCCGCGCGCCGCGTCGTCGGAACCGCGCTTGAGGATCCGGCTCAGGGCCGCCGTCGCGCTGCCCTTGCCGGTCTTGGCGCCGTTGACCCGGTAGACGATGTGCAGGTCGTCCGCGATGACCGTCGGACGGGGATCCTGGGTGTTCTGCTCAGCCACGGCCGTACCGCTCCTCCGCCTTCCAGAAGTACACGAAACCGCCCACGGCGAAGAGCAGGGCCCAGCCGCCGGCCGCGGACCAGACGTGGTCCGGCAGGTTCTCGGAACCGTAGCCGTCGATCAGGGCGAAGCGCATCAGGTCCATGTAGATGGCGGCCGGGTTCCACTGCAGGACCGTCGCGATCCACTGCGGCTTGTCCGCCAGCATGACCGGGATGGAGAACATCACCCCGGACGCGTACATCCACGTACGCATCACGAACGGCATGAGCTGGGCCAGGTCCGGGGTCTTCGCGCCGGCGCGGGCCATGATCAGCGCGAGCCCGGTGTTGAACAGGAACTGCAGCGCCAGCACCGGCACGATCAGCAGCCAGGACAGGCTCGGGTAGCTGCCGAAGCCGATCGCCACGATGAACAGCACGAGCATCGAGAACAGCAGCTGCTGGAGCTGCTGGAGCGAGAAGGAGACCGGCAGGGAGGCGCGCGGGAAGTGCAGGGCGCGCACCAGGCCGAGGTTGCCGGAGATCGCACGGACGCCGGACATCACCGAACTCTGGGTGAAGGTGAAGACGAAGACGCCGGTCACCAGGAACGGGATGTAGACGTCCCGGGACATGCCGCGGCTGGCGTGCAGGATCAGGCCGAAGATGAAGAAGTACACGGCCGCGTTCAGCAGCGGCGTGGCCACCTGCCAGAGCTGGCCCAGCTTGGCCTGGCTGTACTGGGCGGTCAGCTTCGCCTGGGAGAAGGCGAGGATGAAGTGGCGGCGCCCCCAGAGCTGACGGACGTACTCCACGAGCGAGGGCCGGGCACCGCTCACGGAGAGCCCGTACTTGGCGGCCAGTTCGGCCGCCGTCAGTCCCTCGTCGGGCGACGGGGCCGCGGTCACCGCGACCGTGCCGTCGTGCGTGGTCTCACTCACAGGTTGAAACTTTCGTCTTCGGGTTCGCGTGTCTGTTCCTCGTCCGGTGCGCCCGGGCGCGGGCGTACGGGCGCTCAGGGACGAGCTTGTCAGATGACCGGGGGACGGCCCAGTCGGGTGAGTCGCCACACGGTACGCCAGCGCATCGGGCGGCGCGGACCGCAGGGCGTCGTCCAGCCTTCCCGGAAGCCGCCGAACCAGGCCTTCAGGGCCGGCCGCGAGGGGCGGCGGAGCAGGGTGAGCAGCAGCCAGACCCCGAGGTAGACCGGGACCAGGAGGGCGGGGAGGTTGCGGCGGGCGAGCCAGACGCGGTTGCGGGCGACCATGCGGTGGTAGACCGCGTGCCGCGAGGGCGCGGTCGTCGGGTGGTACAGCACCATGTCGGACCGGTAGTCGATCATCCAGCCCGCGTCGAGGGCCCGCCAGGCCAGGTCGGTCTCCTCGTGCGCGTAGAAGAACTCGTCCGGGAGCCCGCCGACCTCGGCGAAGACCCGGGTGCGGACGGCGTTGGCGCCACCGAGGAAGGTGGTGACCCGGGAGGAGCGCATCGGGTCGGAGGCGCGCAGCCGGGGCACGTGCCGGCGCTGGGTCTCGCCGGTGTCGGGGTCGGCGATGCGGAAGCTGATGATGCCCAGCTCGGGGTCGGCCGCGAAGGCCTGGCGGCACAGCTCGGCGGTGTCGTGCCGGGCGAGCAGGCCGTCGTCGTCGAGGAAGAGCAATATGTCGACATCGCGGCCGCCGGGCCCGAAGGCCTCCGTGCCGACGTTGCGCCCGCCGGGGATGCCCAGGTTCTCGGGCAGCTCTACGGTGCGCACGCCGTCCGGCACGTCCGGGACGGGCGAGCCGTTGCCGACGACGACCACCTCGACCGGGTCGCCGTCCTGCTTGGCGACGGAGTCGAGCAGGGCCCGCAGCTCCTCGGGCCGGTTGCCCATGGTGATGATGACGGCGCCGACCTTCATGGGCGCGCTCACTTCAGCCTGCTGGAGGCGAGGATGGACACCAGGTGCAGCAGCGTCTGGAGCATCGCGATGCCGGCGAGGACGGCCGTGCCGAGGCGGGTGAAGAACAGGTCGCCGCGGGCCTGGTCCGCGATCGCGAGGACCAGGATGAGCAGCGAGGCCTCGATGCCGAGGATCAGCCGGTGGAACTTCAGCGCCGCGGCGGCCCGCCGGGCCAGCGCCATGCCGGAGGAGCGCGGCTCGGAGGCGGCCTCCTGCACGGGGGGCTTGCCGGTCTGGTGGCGGGCGACGCCGACCAGGTCGGTCTCGGCCTTGATCAGGATGGCGCCGAGCGCGGCGAGGGTGCCGAGGAAGGCCCACAGCCAGTCGATCCGGCCGGTGCCCCACAGGTCGGCGGCGCGCAGGCCGAGGCCGACCAGGACGGCCGCGTCGGTGAGGTAGGCGCCGACGCGGTCCAGGTAGACCCCGCCGAGCGAGTACTGCTTCTTCCAGCGCGCGATCTCGCCGTCGACGCAGTCCAGCAGCAGGTACAGCTGGGTGGCGACCACGCCGAGCACGGCGCCCGCGATCCCCGGCACCAGCAGGGCCGGGGCCGCGAGCACACCGCAGACGGTCATCAGGTACGTGAGCTGGTTGGGCGTGACCCTGGTGTTCACCAGGTAGCGGTCGACGCGCAGGGACACCTCGCGCATGTAGAGGCGTCCCGCCCAGTGCTCACCGCTGCGCCGGTCCTTCACCCCCGCGGGGTGGACGACCGGACGGAGTTCAGCTACCGATGGCCTTGACATAGTCGGCGTAGATGTCCTTGATCTGGTTCGTCTTGAGGTCGAGGTGTTCGAGGATCGTGTAGCGGCCGGGCCGGGTCTCGGGGGCGAACTCGACCGCGCGGACGAACTCGTCCACCGTGAAGCCGATCTCGTCCGGGAAGACCGGAAGCCCGTGCCGGCGCAGCACCCCGGCCATGTACGCCGACTCCTCGTGGGCGCCGCGCAGGTACATCGCGAAGGCGGCGCCGAGGCCGCACTGCTCGCCGTGGGCCGCGGCGCGCTTGGGGTAGAGCAGGTCGAAGGCGTGGTTGATCTCGTGGCAGGCGCCGGAGGACGGGCGGGAGTCGCCCGACACGGACATGGCGATACCGGTGAGGACCAGCGCCTCGGCCAGCACCTGGAGGAAGCCGTCGTCACCGACTCCGCCGGGGTGCCGGAGCACCGCCTCGCCCGCCTGGCGGGCCATGGCGGCGGCCAGGCCGTCGATCTTCTCGCCGTTGACCCGGTTGGCCAGCTCCCAGTCCGCGACCGCGGAGATGTTGGAGATGGCGTCGCCGATGCCGGAGCGGACGAACCGGACGGGGGCCTCGCGGATCACGTCGAGGTCGATGATGACCGCGATCGGGTTGGGCACGCCGTACGAGCCGCGGCCCGCGTCGTTGTCGAGGGTCGCGACCGGTGAGCACAGGCCGTCGTGGGCGAGGTTGGTGGCGACGGCGACCAGCGGCAGCCCGACCCGGGCCGCCGCGAACTTGGCGCAGTCGATGATCTTCCCGCCGCCGAGGCCGACGACCGCGTCGTAGTGGCCGGCCTTTATGTCGCTCGCCAGCCGGACCGCGTCGTCGATGGTGCCGCCGCCGACCTCGTACCAGGTGGCGCCGGGCAGGGTGGGGGCGATCCGCTCGCGCAGCCGGGCGCCGGAGCCGCCGCTGACGGCGATGGCCAGCTTGCCGGACTGCGAGACGCGCTCGTCGGCGAGGACCGAGGCGAGGTCGTCCAGGGCACCCGGGCGGATGTCCACGACGACCGGCGAGGGGATCAGCCGGGTCAGTACTGGCACGCGATCTCCCGTCCGCGGGCGAGATCGTCGTGGTTGTCGATCTCCACCCACTTGACGTCGCCGATCGGCGCCACGTCGATGCGGAAGCCGCGGTTGACCAGCTCCTGGTAGCCGTGCTCGTAGAACTGCTGCGGGTCGGTCTCCCAGACCGTCTTCAGCGCGTCGGCCAGCTCCGGCGCGGCGTCGCCCTCGATCAGGGTGACGCCGATGTACTCGCCGGTCGCCTCGGCCGGGTCCATCAGCTTGGTGATCTTCGTCACGCCCTTCGCGGGGTCCACGACGACCTTCATCTCCTCGTCGGCCAGGTTCTTCACCGTGTCCAGGGCGAGGATGATCTTCTTGCCGTCGCCGCGGGCGGCGAGCAGGGTCTTCTCGACGGAGACCGGGTGCACGGTGTCGCCGTTGGCGAGGATCACCCCGTCCTTGAGGGCGTCACGACCGCACCACAGGGAGTAGGCGTTGTTCCACTCCTCGGCCTTGTCGTTGTCGATGAGGGTGAGCTTCAGGCCGTACTTCTGCTCCAGGGCCGCCTTGCGCTCGTACACGGCCTCCTTGCGGTAGCCGACGATGATCGCGACCTCGGTCAGCCCGATCTCGGCGAAGTTGCCGAGCGTCAGGTCGAGCACCGTGATCGAGTCCTCTATGCCCGCGGGCCCCACCGGCACCAGCGCCTTGGGCAGGCTGTCGGTGTAGGGGCGCAGACGCCGTCCGGCGCCGGCCGCCAGCACGAGGCCGATCATGCGGGTTCTCCTTCGTCGTGTACGGCGGGCGCCCCAGCGGACACCCAGAAGCGGATGCTCTCGACGAGCACCAGCAGGGCGACGGCCACGGCGAGGACCGTGAGCGCGGCCTTGAACTGCGAAGCGGTGAGCACCGCGGCCAGGACGGTGACGAGCAGCGTCCGCCCCTCGTGCCCCCCGATGGCGCGCACCAGCCAGGCCGGGGGCGCTCCGGCGTTGCCGCGGATGCGGTACACCGTGTCGTAGTGATGGTAGGCGACGGCCGCCACCAGGCCGAAAGCCGCAGGGAGGGCGCCGTTCACGCCCGCTTTGCCGGCCAGGGCGAGGACGGTGCCGTACTCGGCGGCCCGGAAGAAGGGCGGGACCAGCCAGTCGAGGGCGCCCTTGAGGGGACGGGCGACGGCGAGCGCCGAGGTGAGGACGTACACGACGGCGCCGGCCACCGGGAGCACGCCGCCGAAGCCGGTGAGGGCCGAGCAGGCCACGACGGCGGCGCCGCCGAGCAGGGCCACGGCGGGCACGGCGAGCCCGGGCAGGCCGCGCCGGAACACGCGCCCGACCGCCTGAGCGAGCGGGCCGGAGTCGGCGAGGTCGGCCAGGGCCTGCGCGGCCCGGTCGGTGCGCCGGGCCCTGCGGGTCACCGAGCGCAGCACGCGGCCGGCCGTGGTGTAGGTCGCGGCGAAGGCGCAGCCGGCGAGCAGGACGTAGAAGGTGATCCGCGGGGTGGTGGCCGCGGTGAGGACCGCGATCATCGCCCAGCGCTCGCCGATCGGCAGCACGATCATGCGGCGCACCCAGACCGTCCAGCCGACGCTGTCGAGCTTGTCGGAGAGGGCGGCGGTGGGGCTGGTGTTGGCGGTGGCGTCGTGGTTGGCCTCGTTGAAGGAGAAGTCGACCACGTGCCGGCAGGTCTGCAGGATCATCGCGCCGAGGGCGAGGGCCCACACGTCGTCGCCGCCGCGGGCCGCGCCGAGGGCGAGGCCGGCGTAGTAGGCGTACTCCTTGGCCCGGTCGAAGGTGGCGTCGAGCCAGGCGCCGAGGGTGGAGTACTTCAGGGCGTAGCGGGCGAGCTGGCCGTCGGTGCAGTCCAGGACGAAGGAGGCGATCAGCAGCACACCGGCCGCGACGAACCCGCCGCGGGTGCCGGTGGCCGCGCAGCCGGCCGCGATCAGCGCGGTGAGCAGCGAGGCCGTGGTGACCTGGTTCGGGGTCAGGCCGCGGCGGGCGCACCAGCGGGCGATGTAGCGCGAGTAGGGGCTGATGAAGAACGTGGTGAAGAACCCGTCGCGGGACTTCACGGCCGACTTCAGGCGGACGGCCTCGTCGTCCACGGCGGCGACGGCCTGCCGGGCCTCGTTGCGGGCCTGCGGGTCGTCCGGCACCGTGGCGACCAGGCTGCCCAGCTCCGGCCGGTGCAGCGCGCCGCCGTCGGCCTCCAGGGCGGTGGCGACGCGGTCGGCGAGGCTGTCCACGGCGAGCGCGGGAGCCCCGCCGGGCCCGGCGGTACCGCCGTCGGCGGAGGTCTCGCGGGCCACGGCCCGGGTGAGGGCCTGCCGGGCTGCGGGCTGGGCGGTGACGGCGCCGGGCACGGCGCCGAGCGGGAAGCGCGGGTCGGTCAGGCCGAGGCGCAGCGCGTGGAGGTGGCCGACGAAGCGGGCGTCGACCAGGGCCACGCGCCGGTCGGCCGGTACGGCGGCGAGCAGGGTCTCCGTCTCGGCGGCGTCGGCGGCCACGCGCACGTCGAAGCCGAGGGACCGCAGATCGTGCTCCAGTGACGATCCGGGGACCGGCTGACCGGTGACGATGGCCGTCGACAACCGAACTCACTCCCTGGGTGCCGGCGCACGGGCGCCGGTCGTCTGCGTGGTGGGGCGCCCCTGCCTGCGGCACCCGGGCGGCATGTCGGCAGAGGCTATCGGATGCGCCGGAGGCGGTGTTCACCGGCCGTTCACGGACCGGCCCACGAGGGCTGTCCGGACCTTTGCCGCGATCATCATCGGGGATCCGGGGCCCGGCCCACAAACCCATGGTGCAGACCCGGGCAACCGGGACACCGCGGCGACTCGGCATAGGGTGGACGACCATGACGTGGCTGATCACCGGCGGAGCCGGATACATCGGGGCGCACGTGGCTCGGGCCATGACGGGCGCCGGGGAGAGCGTCGTGGCGCTGGACGACCTGTCGGCCGCCGTACCCGCCCGGCTGCCGGCCGAGGTGCCGCTCGTGCACGGCTCGACCCTGGACGGGGACCTGCTGAAGCGGGTCTTCGCGGAGTACGGCGTGACGGGCGTCGTCCATCTCGCGGCGCGCAAGCAGGTCGCGGAGTCGGTGGCGCAGCCCACCCGCTACTACCGGGAGAACGTGGGCGGCCTCGCCACCCTCCTGGACGCGGTGGCCGAGGCGGGCATCGGCCGGCTGCTGTTCTCCTCGTCGGCCGCGGTGTACGGCAACCCTGACGTGAACCTCATCACCGAGGACACCCCGTGCGCCCCGGTGAACCCGTACGGCGAGACCAAGCTGGCCGGGGAGTGGCTGGTGCGGGCGGCGGGCCGGGCGCACGGGATCTCCACCGTGTGTCTGCGCTATTTCAACGTGGCGGGCGCGGCGGCGCCGGAGCTGGCGGACACGGGCGTGTTCAACATCGTGCCGATGGTCTTCGACCGGCTCACCCGGGACGAGGCCCCGCGCGTCTTCGGTGACGACTACCCGACGCCGGACGGCACCTGCGTCCGGGACTACATCCACGTCGCCGACCTCGCGGACGCCCACCTGGCGGCGGCGCGGCGGCTGGCCGCCGGGGAGATCACCGGCGATCTGACGCTGAACATCGGCCGGGGCGAGGGTGTCTCGGTGCGCGAGCTGATCTCGGTCATCGGGGAGGTCACCGGGGACCGCCGGGCACCCGTGGTGGAGGGCCGCCGCCCCGGCGACGCACCGCGCGCGGTGGCCTCGGCGGAGCGGGCCGCGGAGGTGCTGGGCTGGCGCGCCCGGCGCGGGGTGCGGGAGATGGTCGAGTCGGCGTGGGAGGGCTGGCGACTGCACCACGGCGGCTGACGAAGCGCCCGGACGGACCGGCGCCTGCACCACCGCAGCCGTCGAAGTCCGCCGGCGGGGCACGGTGTCCGACGCTCCCCGGGCTTCTGACCTGCGGAACGTTTCCGCAGGTCAGGGCACATGACAACGGTGTTCAGTGCCGCGTTGCCCGATACCCCCTACCCGTAGTTGACTGGCCTCCTGGCAGGCACACGGAAGGCGGTAGTCATGGGGGCAGGGCACGACCACGGGCACGCGCACTCCCACGCGCCGGCCCCGGGTACGGCCACGGCCGCGTACCGGGGCCGGCTGCGGATCGCGCTGGGCATCACGCTCACGATCATGGTGGTCGAGATCGTCGGCGGCCTGGTCGCGGACTCCCTCGCGCTGATCGCGGACGCCGCGCACATGGCGACCGACGCGGTGGGCCTCGGCATGGCGCTGCTCGCGATCCACTTCGCGGCCCGCCCGGCGAGCACCAACCGCACCTTCGGCTACGCCCGCGCCGAGATCCTGGCGGCCCTGGCCAACTGCCTGCTGCTGCTCGGGGTCGGCGGCTACGTCCTGTACGAGGCGGTCCAGCGGTTCGTGGAGCCCGCCGGGACCCGTGGCGGCCTGATGGTCGTGTTCGGTCTGATCGGCCTGGTCGCGAACTCCGTCTCGCTGGTGCTGCTGATGCGCGGCCAGAAGGAGAGCCTGAACGTGCGCGGCGCCTTCCTGGAGGTGGCCGCGGACGCGCTCGGCTCGGTGGCGGTGCTGATCTCGGCCGCGGTGATCCTGACCACCGGCTGGCAGTCCGCGGACCCGATCGCCTCGCTGGTCATCGGCCTGATGATCGTGCCGCGGACGCTGAAGCTGCTGCGCGAGACGCTGGACGTGCTGCTGGAGGCGGCGCCCAAGGGCGTCGACATGGCCGAGGTCCGGGCGCACATCCTGGCGCTGGACGGCGTGGAGGACGTACACGACCTGCACGCCTGGACGATCACCTCGGGCATGCCGGTGCTGTCGGCGCACGTGGTGGTCAGCTCCGAGGTGCTGAACGCCATAGGCAACGAGAAGATGCTGCACGAGCTGCAGGGCTGTCTCGGTGACCACTTCGACGTGGAGCACTGCACCTTCCAGCTGGAGCCGGGCGGCCACGCGGAGCACGAGGCGCGGCTGTGCCACTGAGGGGCACGCACTGCCGTTCGACGCACCTCCGGACGGTTCCGGCCGGCCGGCGCCGGGCACGATGATCTACCGGGTCCGGCTCCCGGTACCGCGCCGCGCGCACGTGCGGGCGTGCCGGGAGTGCCGGATTCGTACGGCAGACTTGGGGTGCGAAGACCGAGGCGAAGGATGGGTATGCCGATCACACCTGCCACCGCGACGCACAGCTCGTCGGAGGGCACCGCAGAGGCGATTTTGCTGGAACTGGTCGACGAGAAGGGTGTGACGATCGGTACGGCGGAGAAGCTCGCCGCCCATCAGCCGCCCGGGCAGCTGCACCGGGCGTTCTCGGTGTTCCTCTTCGACGAACACGGCCGGCTGCTGCTCCAGCAGCGGGCGCTCGGCAAGTACCACTCCCCCGGTGTGTGGTCGAACACCTGCTGCGGCCACCCGTACCCGGGCGAGGCACCGTTCGCCGCGGCCGCCCGGCGCACCTTCGAGGAGCTGGGCGTGTCACCGTCGCTGCTCGCGGAGGCCGGCACGGTCCGGTACAACCACCCGGACCCCGCCTCGGGCCTGGTGGAGCAGGAGTTCAACCACCTGTTCGTCGGCCTGGTGCAGGCGCCGCCCGCGCCGGACCCGGAGGAGGTCGCCGAGTACGCCTTCGTGACGGCGGCCGAGCTGGCCGAGCGGCACGCCCAAGACCCGTTCTCGGCCTGGTTCATGACCGTCCTGGACGCGGCCCGCCCGGCGATCAGGGAACTGACGGGCCCGTCCGCGGGCTGGTGACCTTCCCCCGTGCCGTTACGGCAGCGCCGCGGGCTTGAGCGGCAGGGCGGCCCAGATCACCTTGCCGCCGCTCGCGGTGTGCTCCATGTCGACCACCCCGCCCGCCTCCCGGGCCACCTCGCGGACCAGGAGCAGACCCCGGCCGCCGGTCTGGCCGTGGTCGGCCTCCAGGGCGGTCGGGCGGTAGGGGTGGTTGTCCTCCACGGACACCCGCACCCACTCGGCTCCGACGGCCACCTCCACGGCGAGCACCGGCGACAGCAGCGCCGCGTGCCGGACCGCGTTGGTGACCAGTTCGGAGACGATCAGCAGCAGGCCGTGCACCAGGTCGTCGGAGACGGGCACCCCCTGGCGCAGCAGCAGGTCCCGCACCGCGTGCCGGGCCTGCGGGACCGAGGCGTCCACCGCGGCCGCGGTGAACCGCCAGACACCTTCGTACGGCAGTGGATCCGGCGGTCGTTCGCCGCCGCCCCCCGCTGGGCGCGGGCCGTCCCCGCGCCCATGGTCGTCCATCGTCCGGTCGCCACCCTCGCGCTCGATTGTCACCACACGTCGAGTGTTGGTAAGGATGCGCTCCGGCCCGGATACCTGAACAGAAGTCGGCGGGTATCGAACGGTTTCTGACCGACTGCGCATGACCTGGTCGCGCGCGGGACCGCTCCTGTCCCCCGGGCGCCGGTTCCCGAACTAGTCGGGTTGTACGGGTTCGCGGTCGGGTTGTACGGGTTCACGGTCGGGGCGTACGGGTGCGGCCTGCCGCCGCGGGATCACCCTCCGCTACGATCCGCCGCATGGAGCCCCAGCTGTCGCACCAGGTCACCGACTCCGTCGCCACCGTGGTGATCCGCCATCCCGCCAAGCGCAACGCCATGACGACCGCGATGTGGCGGGCCCTGCCCCCGCTGCTGGACACGCTGGCCCGGGACGCCGGGGTACGGGCGCTGGTGCTGACCGGCGAGGGCGGCACCTTCTGCGCGGGCGCCGACATCTCCACGCTGCGGGGCTCGCCGGAGGAGGCACCGGCCCTCGCGGTCGCGGCAGAGGAGGCCCTGGCCGCGTTCCCCAAGCCGACGGTCGCCGCGGTGCGCGGCCACTGCGTGGGCGGTGGGGCGCAGCTGGCGGCGGCCTGCGATCTGCGGCTCGCGGAGGAGGGCGCGCTGTTCGGGGTGACACCGGCGCGGCTCGGTGTCGTCTACCCGGCGTCCTCGACCCGCCGGCTGGTGTCCCTGGTCGGTCCGGCCACGGCCAAGTACCTGCTGTTCACGGCCGAGTTGATCGACACCGGGCGGGCGCTCGGCACGGGCCTCGTGGACGAGGTGCTGCCCGCCGGGGAGCTGGACAAGCGGGTCGCGGAGCTGACCCGGACCCTGGTGTCCCGCTCGCAGCTCACCCAGGCCGCCGCCAAGGAGTTCGCCGACGGCCGCACCGACCGGGACGCCTACTGGACGGCGCAGGCGCGCGGCGGCGGCGACACCGCGGAGGGGGTCGCCGCGTTCCTGGAGCGCAGGCGGCCGCGCTTCACCTGGAGCGTGCCTACGTCAGGCTGAAACGGGTGTGGAACGCCTCCACGACGTGCGCGGGCGCCTTCTGCGGGGAGCCGGCGTCGTAGGGCGGCTGCGGGTCGTACTCGACCAGCAGCTGGACGGTCTGGGCGTGTTCGTCCCCGGCGAGGGTGCCGACCAGCGTGAGCCCCATGTCGATGCCGGACGAGACGCCGGCCGCGGTGACGTACTTGCCGTCGGTGACGACCCGTTCGCCCGTCGGCTCGGCGCCGAACCGCTCGAGCACGTCCAGGGCGCCCCAGTGGCTGGTGGCGCGCCGGCCCCTGAGCAGGCCCGCGGCGGCGAGCAGCAGCGAGCCCGAGCAGACCGAGGTCGTCCAGGTGCTCGTCGCGTCGACCGCGCGCAGCCACTCCAGGAGGGCCGGGTTCTCCATCTGGGCGAGGGTGCCGGGGCCTCCGGCGACCACGACGACGTCGGGGTGCGTCACCTCGTGCAGCGCCCGGTCCGCGGTGACGGCGAGGAAACCCGTGTCGGTGCGTACGGGGCCGGGCCGTTCGGCGACGAAGACGACCTCGGCGTCGGGCAGCCGGCTGAGGACCTCGTAGGGTCCGACGACGTCCAGCGCGGTGAACCGGTCGTAGACGACCATGGCGATCTGCATGGGAGCCCCTTCTCTGCGGGCGGGTGTCGGTGCACGTGTCTGTGCGGGTGTCGGTGCTGATGCAGGTGCACGTGTCCTTGAGGCAGGCGCACGTGTCGGCTGATGTGGGTGCAGGTGCCGGCGGTGATGTCGTGCAGGTGCCGGGTGTCAGTGCGCGGGCGCCGGGTGGAAGCGCCTGCGGTACTCCGTGGGCGGTGTGCCGAGCGACCTGACGAACGCACGGCGCATGGCCTCGGGCGTGCCGTAGCCGCTGGCCCGCGCGATCTCCTCGATGCCGTCGGCGGTGTCCTCCAGCAGGCGGCGGGCGTGTTCGAGGCGGACCCGGTCGACGTACCGGCCGGGTGTCGTACCGGTCTCGGCCTGGAAGGCGCGGGCGAAGTGGCGCGGGGAGAGGGCGGCGCGGGCGGCCAGCGCCTCGACGCCGAGGTCGCCGTCCGGATGCTCGGTGATCCACTGCTGGACCTCCCGGAGGGGTTCACGGCAGGCCGTCTGGGCGGCCAGCTGGGCGCTGAACTGGGCCTGGTTGCCCGGCCTGCGCAGGAACACCACGAGATGGCGGGCGACGGTCAGCGCCGCCTGCCGGCCCAGGTCCTCCTCCACCAGCGCCAGGGCGAGGTCGATCCCCGCGGTGACCCCGGCCGAGGTGGCCACGTGCCCGTCCCGCACGAAGATCGGGTCGGGGTCGACCCGGACGGCGGGGTGGTCCCGGGCGAGCGTGTCGCAGTACGCCCAGTGCGTCGTGACCCGGCGGCCGTCCAGGAGTCCGGCCCGGGCCAGCGGGATCGCGCCGGTACAGACGGAGACCAGGCGCCGGGCCCGCGGCGCCCGCCCGCGCAGCCACTCCACCAGCCGCGGGTCCGGGTCGAGGGTGCCCTCCCCGCCGGGGACCAGCAGGGTGTGCGGATCCTCCGCGTCCGCAAGGGACCCGTCCGGTACGAGGGTGAGCCCGCTGGAGGTGCGCACCGGTCCGCCGTCCACCGAGGCCGTACGGACCCGGTACGACCCGGGGCTGAGCCTCTCCGCACCGGCGAAGACCTCCACGGGGCCGGTGACATCGAGGCTCTGGAGGTCGTCGAAGACGGTGACGAGAACGGTCCGCTGCGTCATGGCCTCGATTCTGGGCGGCCCCGCGCACGGCAGCAACGACGGATTCCCCACCTTTTCTGCCATGGGGACCTCTTCCGCCAGGGGGTTTTCCGCGCCGTCCCGGGGCAACCCGGTGCCGGAAGCCGACGACGAAAGGAGAACCCTCCGTGTTCCGTGCCCTCGCAGACGTACTGCGGCAGATCGGCGGCGCCCTGGCCACCGTGGTCACCCTGCCCTTCCGGGCGCTCGCCCGCCTCTTCGGCGGAGCGTCGTCCTCCGCCCGCGGCAGCCGGGCCTGACACCGGGCCCGGCGCCTCGCCGGATGCCGCCCTGATCCCCGGTTGTCGGCGCCACCTGCCACAATTGCCGCGCAACCTTGAGTGGAGAAGGCGGTACCGGATCGTGACCACACCCGGGTCCCTCGGAGCAGGGTCCATCGAAGGCAGGATCGCCGAGGAGCTCGGCGTACGGGAGCGGCAGGTGAAGGCCGCGGTGGAGCTGCTCGACGGCGGCTCCACGGTGCCCTTCATCGCTCGCTACCGCAAGGAAGCGACCGAGATGCTCGACGACGCGCAGCTGCGCACCCTCGAGGAACGGCTGCGCTACCTGCGGGAGCTGGAGGAGCGGCGCACCGCGATCCTGGAGTCGGTGCGCGAACAGGGCAAGCTCACCGAGGAGCTGGAGGCGCGGATCCGCGGCGCCGAGACGAAGGCGCGCCTGGAGGACGTCTACCTCCCCTACAAGCCCAAGCGGCGCACCAAGGCCCAGATCGCCCGCGAGGCCGGCCTGGAGCCGCTCGCGGAGGGGCTGCTGGGCGATCCGACGGTCGAACCACTGACCGCGGCCGCCGCGTTCGTGGACGCGGACAAGGGCGTCGCCGATCCGCAGGCCGCGCTGGAGGGCGCACGGGCGATCCTCACCGAGCGGTTCTCCGAGGACGCCGACCTGATCGGCGAGCTGCGCGAGCGCATGTGGGTGCGCGGGCGGCTGGCCGCGAAGGTACGGGAGGGCAAGGAGGAGGCGGGCGCCAAGTTCGCCGACTACTTCGACTTCGCCGAGCCGTTCACCGAGCTGCCCTCGCACCGGATCCTGGCGATGCTGCGCGGTGAGAAGGAGGAGGTGCTCGACCTCGTCCTGGAGCCCGAGGAGCCGACCGACGGCCCGTCGTCGTACGAGGGGATCGTCGCCGCGAAGTTCGGGATCGCCGACCGGGGCCGCCCCGCCGACAAGTGGCTGACCGACACGGTCCGCTGGGCCTGGCGCACCCGCATCCTCGTGCACCTCGGCATCGACCTGCGGCTGCGGCTGCGCACGGCCGCCGAGGACGAGGCGGTCAACATCTTCGCGGCCAACCTGCGCGACCTGCTGCTGGCCGCCCCGGCCGGGACGCGGGCGACGCTGGGCCTGGACCCCGGGTTCCGTACGGGCGTGAAGGTCGCCGTGGTCGACGCCACCGGCAAGGTCGTGGCGACGGACGTCATCTACCCGCACGTCCCGGCGAACAAGTGGGACGAGGCGCTCGCCAAGCTGGCACGGCTCGCCGAGCGGCACGCGGTCGAGCTGATCGCGATCGGCAACGGCACGGCGTCCCGGGAGACCGACAAGCTCGCCGGGGAACTCATCGCGAAGCACCCCGAGTTGAAGCTCACCAAGGTGATGGTGTCGGAGGCGGGCGCGTCGGTGTACTCGGCCTCGCAGTACGCCTCGCAGGAACTGCCGGACATGGACGTGTCGCTGCGCGGCGCCGTCTCCATCGCCCGCCGGCTCCAGGATCCGCTGGCCGAGCTGGTGAAGATCGACCCGAAGTCGATCGGCGTCGGCCAGTACCAGCACGACCTGTCCGAGGTGAAGCTGTCCCGTTCGCTGGACGCGGTCGTCGAGGACTGTGTGAACGGCGTCGGCGTGGACGTCAACACGGCGTCCGTGCCGCTCCTCGCGCGGGTGTCGGGCATCTCGTCCGGGCTCGCCGAGAACATCGTCGCGCACCGGGACCAGAACGGCCCGTTCACGTCCCGCTCCCAGCTGAAGAAGGTGGCGCGGCTCGGCCCGAAGGCGTACGAGCAGTGCGCGGGCTTCCTGCGCATCCGCGGCGGCGACGACCCGCTGGACGCCTCCAGCGTGCACCCCGAGGCCTACCCGGTGGTCCGCCGCATGGTGAAGACCGCGGGCCAGGAGGTGGCGTCCCTCATCGGCAACACGGGTGTGCTGCGCTCGCTGCGGCCGGCCGACTTCGTGGACGACACCTTCGGTCTGCCGACCGTCACCGACATCCTCAAGGAGCTGGAGAAGCCGGGCCGCGACCCGCGTCCCGCCTTCAGGACGGCCACCTTCAAGGAGGGCGTGGAGAAGATCTCCGACCTGTCCGCGGGCATGGTCCTGGAGGGCGTGGTCACCAACGTGGCGGCCTTCGGCGCGTTCGTGGACGTCGGCGTCCACCAGGACGGCCTGGTGCACGTGTCGGCGATGTCGAAGTCGTTCGTCAAGGACCCGCGCGATGTGGTGAAGCCCGGTGACATCGTCAAGGTGAAGGTCCTGGACGTCGACATCCCGCGCAAGCGGATCGCGCTGACGCTGCGTCTGGACGACGAGGCCGCGCCGCAGGGCCAGGGCGGCGGCGGCCGGCAGCAGCGCGGTGGCGGGGCCCGTCCGCCGCAGCAGCGGCAGGGCGGCGGCGGCCAGCGGCAGGGCGGCGGCCAGCGGCAGGGCGGTGGCCAGCGGCAGGGACGGGGCGGTGGTGACCGCGGCAGCCGGCAGGCCTCCGCACCGGCACCGGCCAACAGCGCGATGGCGGACGCGCTGCGGCGCGCGGGCCTGCTGGACCCGAAGAAGCGCTGACGGGCGGGGCGGCGGGCCGTGCCGGGCGGTTCACCCGGCCCGGCACGGCCCGCGGCCCCCGCGAAATCCGGTGGACACGGGTCAGCCGCTCGTCAGACTCGTCGCATGACCGGATCAGATCCCAAAGCCGACCTTCAGGTGTATCTCCAGGACGCGCGTGACGTGCTGCTCTGGAAGCTCGACGGCCTGCCGGAGTACGACATCCGTCGTCCCCTGACGCCCACGGGCACCAACCTGCTGGGCCTCGTGAAGCACCTCACGGGCGCCGAGGCGCTGTACTTCGGCCGGACCTTCGGCCGGCCCTTCCCCGGCACACCGCTGTGGATCACGGGTGACGCCGAACCGGACTCGGACCTGTGGGCGCGGGCCGACGAGACCCGCGAGGACATCGTCGGCCGGTACCGGCAGGCGTGTGCCCACGCGGACGAGACCATCGCCGCGCTGCCCCTGGACGCGGTCGGCCGGACACCCGGCGCGCCGGGTGACACCACGCTGCACCGGGTGCTGACCCACATGGTCGCCGAGACCCAGCGGCACGCCGGGCACGCGGACATCGTGCGCGAACTCGTCGACGGTGCGGTGGGACAGCGCCCCGACGGCCTCAACGTGGCGCCCCGCGACCCGGAACACCTCGCCCGGGTCGAGCGGGCAGCGAAGGAGGCCGCCGCCCGCGTCGGCTAACGCTCCGTCACCTTTCCGTCCGCCACCTCCAGACGCCGGGTCACCCGGACCGCGTCCAGCATGCGGCGGTCGTGGGTGACCAGGAGCAGGGTGCCCGTGTAGGCGTCGAGGGCCGACTCCAGCTGTTCGATGGCCGGCAGGTCGAGGTGGTTCGTCGGCTCGTCCAGGACGAGGAGGTTGACGCCCCGGCCCTGGAGCAGGGCGAGCGCGGCGCGGGTGCGCTCGCCCGGGGAGAGGGTCGCGGCCGGCCGCAGCACATGGCCGGCCTTCAGCCCGAACTTCGCCAGCAGGGTGCGCACCTCGGCCGGTTCGGTGTCGGGGACGGCCGCGCAGAAGGCGTCGAGCAGGGTCTCGGGGCCGTGGAACAGCTTGCGGGCCTGGTCGACCTCGCCGATGAGCACCCCGGAGCCGAGGGCCGCGTGACCGGAGTCCAGCGGGACCCTGCCCAGCAGCGCGCCGAGCAGCGTGGACTTCCCGGCGCCGTTGGCCCCGGTGACGGCGATCCGGTCCGCCCAGCCGACCTGGAGCGACACCGGTCCGAGACGGAAGTCGCCGCGCAGCACCTCGGCGTCCCGCAGCGTCGCCACGACCGCGCCGGAACGCGGGACGGACGCGATCTCCATCCGCAGCTCCCACTCCTTGCGCGGTTCCTCGACCACCTCCAGGCGTTCGATCATGCGCTGGGTCTGCCGGGCCTTCGCGGCCTGCTTCTCGCTGGCCTCGCTGCGGAACTTGCGGCCGATCTTGTCGTTGTCGTTGCCCGCCTTGCGCCGGGCGTTCTTCACGCCCTTGTCCATCCAGGTCCGCTGCATCTGGGCGCGGTCCTGGAGGGCGGCCCTCTTGTCGGCGTACTCCTCGTACTCCTCGCGGGCGTGCCGGCGGGCTACGTCCCGCTCCTCCAGGTATCCCTCGTAGCCGCCGCCGTAGAGGTTGATCCGCCGCTGAGCGAGGTCGAGTTCGAGCACCTTGGTGACCGTGCGGGTGAGGAATTCGCGGTCGTGGCTGACGACGACCGTGCCCGCGCGCAGGCCGGTGACGAACCGCTCCAACCGCTCCAGGCCGTCGAGGTCCAGGTCGTTGGTGGGCTCGTCCAGGAGGAAGACGTCGTAGCGGGACAGCAGCAGGGAGGCGAGGCCGGCCCGGGCCGCCTGCCCGCCGGAGAGGGCGGTCATCGGGTGGTCCAGGCCGACGGCCAGGCCGAGGGAGTCGGCGACCTCCTCCGCCCGCTCGTCCAGGTCGGCGCCGCCCAGGCCGAGCCACCGCTCCAGGGCGGCGGCGTAGGCGTCGTCGGCGCCGGGCGCGCCGTCGACCAGCGCCTGGGTGGTCTCGTCCATGACGCGCTGGGCCTCGGCGACCCCGGTGCGGCGGGCCAGGAACTCCCGGACGGTCTCGCCCGGCCGGCGCTCCGGCTCCTGGGGCAGATGGCCGACGGTCGCGGCCGGCGGGGAGAGCCGGAGTTCGCCCTGCTCGGGCGGGGTGAGGCCGGCGAGCATCCGCAGCAGGGTCGACTTGCCCGCGCCGTTGGCGCCGACCAGCCCGATCACATCGCCGGGCGCGACGACCAGGTCGAGCCCGGAGAACAGGGCGCGGTCACCGTGCCCGGCGGCGAGGTTCTTGGCAACGAGGGTGGCAGTCATCAGGACGTCGATCCTAGTGGCGGCGCGGCCGCGCTCCCTCCTGCTGTCCGCCGTCCGCGGGCACCGGCCGTACGCCGTCCGCCGGTACCGGCCGTACGCCGTCCCCGGCCTGCCGGAGACGGCCGTGCAGGGCCTATCGTCCTGGCGTGGACAGTGAGCCGAGGGACGAAGTGATCGTGGTCGGAGGCGGGATCGCCGGGCTGACGACGGCCGTGCTGCTGGCCGAGGCGGGGCGGCGGGTGCGGGTGTGGGCGCGGGAGCCGGCCGAGCGGACGACCTCGGCGGTCGCCGGCGGCCTGTGGTGGCCGTACCGCATCGAACCGGAACCCCTCGCGGGCGCGTGGGCGCTGGCCTCCCTCGGTGTCTACGCGGAGCTGGCGGACCGCCCGGAGGAGACGGGGGTGCGCCTGGTCGAGGGCGTGCACCACGGGACCCGGCTGGACGGGCTGGGCGCGTGGGCGGGCCGGGTGCCGGGGCTGCGCGCGGTGGCCGAGGGGCTGGCGGCGCGGCTGCCGGTGATCGACATGCCGGTACATCTGGCCTGGCTGCGGGAGCGGCTGGGGAAGGCGGGAGGGACGGTGGAGGTCCGCGAGGTGGCCGACCTGGCCGCCGTACCCGCCGCCGTGGTGGTCAACTGCACGGGCCTCGGTGCCCGCTCCCTGGTGCCGGACCCCGCGGTGCGTCCGGTGCGCGGTCAGCTGGTCGTGGTGGAGAACCCCGGCGTCACCGGCTGGTACACCGCCGTCGACCACTCCTCGGCCGCCTCCACGTACTTCATCCCGCAGCCGGACCGGCTGCTGCTGGGCGGCACCGCCGAGGAGGACGACTGGTCCCTGGAGCCGGACCCGGCCACCGCCGCGGCGATCATCGCCCGCTGCGCGGCCGTCCGCCCGGAGATCGCCGGCGCGCGGGTGCTGGCCCACCGGGTGGGCCTGCGACCCGCCCGCGCGGCGGTACGCCTGGACCGACAGCCCCTGCCGGACGGCCGCGTACTGGTCCACAACTACGGCCATGGCGGCGCCGGCATCACGGTGGCCTGGGGCTGCGCCAGGGAGGCGTCCGCCCTGGCGTTCCCGGCCCGCTGACATCCGCCGGACGTCCGTCCCGGCCTTCCCGGCCCCCTGACCATCCGTCCAGGAATGCGGGGCGGTGCCGGTATGCGGCTCGGCCGCATGGGCGCCACCGGGCCGTGACGGACGGCGGCGGCCGGACGCCGCCGTCGGCCGCCGCCGGACACGGTGGTCCTCAGCCTGCCGGCACGTGCTGGAGACGCGGTGCCGGGACGCCCTTCAGGACCGTCGGCCCGGGGGCCGCCGCGTGGCCGGACGTGGCGCGGGTGAACGCTGCCGCGCCGCCCACCAGCGGGACCTTCGCGGTCGTACGGGAGAGGTCGACGGTGAGGGTCGGCCGGGTGGACGGAGGATCGATGAGGTCCTTGTCCGTACCGGCGACGATCAGTGCCAGGCGGTGCCCCGCGGGGACGACGTGGTCGGTGGCCGCGAGGTCCAGGGTGATGGTGTACGCGCGGCCCGGGGTGAGCGGGACACCGTCCGCCGGCCAGGCGTGGTGGCCGAGGTCGGCCCAGCCGCGGCTGACCACGGTGTAGCCGACGGCGGCCGTCTTCGCCCGGGTCTCCTTGAAGCAGGCGCTGTCCCCGGCCGTGCTCTCGCCCCAGCAGGTGCGGTCGGTGAGGGTGGTGATGCCCTCGGCCCGGTCGGCGTAGTCGCGGATGGTGTCGGGGCCGACGTCGACCAGGACGGCGGACAGGTGGGCGGAGGCGGTCGTCGGGGTCGCGGTGACCGTCACCGTGGAGGAGCCGGCGAGGCGCAGGTCACGGGTGAGCGGGGCGGTGAGGAAGCCGGCCTTCTCCGGTGTGGACGTGGTGAGGTGCGCGGCCCAGTCGGTCTCGCTCAGCGCCGGGTCGTCCGTGAAGCTCTCGGTGCCCGCGGCCGGTCGCCGGCCGAGCGTGCCGACGCCGGCCTGACTGCCGGAGGCCGGGTGCAGGACGGCGGTGCCGGTACCGTGCGGGGGCCAGGCTGCGGAGGTGACCCACTGGTCGGGGTGGCGTTCGATGTCGGCCATCGGCTCGCGGTCGATGCCGTTGTCGTAGCCGAGGAGTTCGTGGTCGAACCAGCGGTGCAGCGTGTCGACCCAGGCCCCGCGCCGGTAGTCGAACGGGTCGACGTGACCGGTCTGGGACAGCCAGATCTTGCGCTCCACGCCGTTGCGGGCGAGCGCGTCCCACCACGGGCCGACGTGCTGGGTGCGGACGTTGAGGTCCTGCATGCCGTGCACCAGGAACACGCTGGCGCGCACCTTCGCCGCGTCCTTGACGTAGTCCCGCTCGGTCCACAGCGGCGTCCAGTCGCCGCTGCGCGGGCTGCCGTCGGCGAGCTTCTGCCGGACGGCCGCGCAGTGGGCCTGCGCGTCCGCGCTCTCGACGTAGCCGGCCAGTTCGTCGGGGCCGCCGTCGTAGAGCGGGGCGCCCTCGGCGAAGTAGTAGTCGTACCAGGAGGAGATGGCGCTGATCGGGACGATCGTCCTCAGCCCTCTGACGCCGGTCGCGGCGACGCCGTTGGCGATGGTGCCGTCCCAGCTCTTGCCGATCATGCCGGTACGGCCGTTGGTCCAGCCGGCCTTCACCGGGGTGCCGCCGGTGCGGCTGGTGTAGGCCCTGCCGCGGCCGTTCAGCCAGTCGACGACGGCCTTGGCGGACTGGATGTCGGAGCGGCCGCCGACGTCGACGCAGCCGTCGGAGCGGTTGGTGCCGGCGAGGTCGACGCCGACGAAGGCGTAGCCGCGGGGCACGAAGTAGTTGTCGTAGAAGAGCGGCATCTGCACGACACGGCCCTGTGCGTCGTACGTCTTGCGCTGGCTCTCGTTGCCGCGTCCGCAGCAGGAGTAGTAGGGGCTGGCGTCCATGATGACCGGCACCTTGCGGCCCTGCCGGGCCGGTTCGGCGGGGCGGACGATGTCGGCGGCGACGCGGTCGGTCCTGCCGTCGCCGTCCTCGTCGAGGCCGGTGTCCACCCAGACGGACTCGCGGACGGCGTCGGCGTAGGAGTAGACGGGTCTGCTCTCCCGGGGCGCGGCCTGGGCGGCGGCCGGGGTCATGAAGACGGCCGTCAGGGCGGCCGCGGCGGCGGTCACGAGCGTTCTCCGGATCGTGGAGCGCATGCGTTTCGGCATGCGCGGACGGTACTGCTGCCAAGTCCCGGAAAGAAGAGGGCTTTCCGGGGCGCGTGTCGGCTGAATGGCGATCGTGTGACAGCAGTGGCCATGGACAGGTCGGAGACCACGGGGACTGAATAGGCTCCGAGCAGTGTTCTCCGAACGGACTTGCAGTCCTGACGACTTGGAGCTGACGTGCACCGCAGAATGATCGCGCCGGGCGCACTGGCGGCGGCCTCCGTCCTGCTGGCGATCCCGGCATCGGCCGCGAGCTACTCCCCCGGCACACCGGGCATCGGCGACCCCTACTACCCGTACTACGGCAATGGCGGCTACGACGTCTCCCATTACGACCTGAGGCTGCGGTACCAGCCGAAGACGGACGAGTTGCAGGGCACCGCGACGATCCTGGCGAAGACCACGCAGGACCTGTCCCGCTTCGACCTGGACTTCCTGCTGGACGTGAGCGAGGTCCGGGTCAACGGCGCCGAGGCGTCCTTCACGACGTCCGGCGAGCACGAACTGGTCGTCACCCCGAAGACACCTCTGGCCAAGGGCACCCAGATCACGGTGGTGGTCCGCTACAGCGGCGTGCCGTCGGCGAAGAGCGCCTACGGCTTCACCTCCTGGCACCGCACGCCCGACGGGGGCGTGGCCGCCAACGAGCCCGAGGCCGCCTGGTGGTGGTTCCCGAGCAACGACCACCCGACGGACAAGGCCACCTACGACGTGTCGGTGGCCGTGCCGGACGGCACCCAGGCCCTCTCCAACGGCACGCTCCAGTCGACCGCTTCGAAGCTGGGCTGGACCCGCTACAACTGGCGGCAGAACAAGCCGCAGGCCACCTACCTGGCCACGCTGGCGCTGGGGAAGTTCGACATCACCACCGGCACCTCCGACGGCGGGGTGCCCGTCGTCAACGCCTACAGCAAGGACCTCGGCGACACCGACGGGGCCGCGCGGGCCAGCGTGGAGCGCACCGGGGAGATCGTGGACTGGCTGAGCGGCTACTTCGGGCCCTATCCGTTCAGCACCGCGGGCGGCTATGTGCCCAACACCACCACCGGGTACGCCCTGGAGACGCAGACCCGGGTCTACTACAGCCCGAGGCAGTTCGCGAACGGCTCCAACACCTCCGTGGTCGTGCACGAGCTGGCCCACCAGTGGTACGGCGACTACGTGTCGCTGAAGGGCTGGAAGGACATCTGGATCAACGAGGGGTTCGCCCGGTACGCGCAGTGGCTGTGGTCCGAGCACGAGGGCGAGGGCACGGCGCAGGAACTCGCCGACTACGTGTACGCCTCGCACCCGGCCGACGACGCCTTCTGGACCGTGAAGCCGGGTGACCCGGGTCCGGACGAGCAGTTCGCCAGCGCTGTCTACGACCGGGGCGCCCTCGCCATCCAGGAGCTGCGCAACGAGATCGGTGACGACGCGTTCTTCGCCGTCCTGAAGGGCTGGCCGAAGGAGCACGCCTACGGCAACGCCTCGGTGGCCGACTTCCAGAAGTACGCCGAACAGGTGTCCGGCAAGCCGCTGTCCGCGCTGTTCGACACCTGGCTGTTCCAGCCGGAGAAGCCGGCCGCGCCGTCGGTCCGCGCCCTGGTGAAGACGGGGACGGCGGTGGCGCAGCCGAAGTCCTGGAAGAAGATCGAGGCGACGAACGAGGTGCACGGGCACTGACCGGCCGAGGGCGCCGGTGCCGGGGCCCCTCGGTCGCCCGGTGCCTCGGCGGTCCCGGTGCCTCGGCGCGGTCCCGGTGCCTCAGCGGCCGGCTGCGGCCGCCCGCCGCAGCAGCTCGTCCCGGCCTATCGCGTCCGCGCGGGCGGCCGGGACGGTGCACGCGTAGGCACCCGCGATCGCGCCGTACCGGGCGCACCGCTCGGGTGGCTCGCCGCTGAGCCGGCCGTAGAGGAACGCGGCGGCGAAGGCGTCGCCCGCGCCGTTGGAGTCGACCACCGGCGCGGGCGGGTCCGCCGCCGGTATCCGGGTCAGCTCCCCGTCGGCGAGCAGATGGGCGCCCTCCGCGCCCGCGGTGGCGACGACGGTCCTCGCCCGGCCCCGTTCGGCGATGCGCCGCATGGTCCGCTCGGGGTCGGTGAGGGCTGCGGCCGACAGGAAGACGACGTCGGCCGCGTACGCGAACGGCTCGTGGTACGGGTTCTCGCCGTCCCAGTCGTGCAGGTCGGTGGAGAGCGGTACGCCGGTCTCCCGCAGGACGGGCAGGGCGTGGGCGCACGGCTGGGTGATCGTCACGTGCACGTGCCGCCTCGTCGCGGCCAGTGCGCGCAGGGTCGACTCGGGGAAGCGGTCGTCGGGGTGGGCGCGGCTGGTGTCGTAGAGCGACAGGCGGCGGCCGTCCGGGCCGACGAGGTTGACGGCCCGCTTGGTGCCGGCGGGCTGCGGGAGCGCGGTGAGGGCGATGCCGTGCTCGGCGTGCAGGGCGCGGACGAGGTCGCCCTCGGGGTCGTCACCGAGCAGGTCGAGGTGGTGGGTGCGCAGGCCGAGCGCGGCCAGCCCCAGGGCGACGAAGTCCCCGGTCTGTCCCGCGCGCGTGCGGATCCCGGAGTCGATCATGTAACTGTCCGCGTAGGGCAGGGGCAGCTCGGGGACGTGGACGATCGTGTCCACGCCGGCCCCGCCCAGCACCAGCACCTCGGCCTCGTCCGCCTGCCCGCTCATCCGCCGCCCTCCCCGTGGTCGTACACCGTCACGGCGATCCCTCGCTTGACGAGCCTCTCGGTGATGAGCGGCTCCACGCGGGACCATCTGCCGCCCGCCAGGCCGCAGCCTATGCGGGGCATGTGCACGGACGCGCCGAGTTCGATCACTTCGGCGGCGAGGCGGTCGAGGGCGGTGTCGATCGCCTCGTAGCGCACGGGGACGCCCTTGCTGCCCGTTCTGGTCCCCCGCTGGCCGATCATGTTGGCCACCCGGACGTCCGGGCCGACCCGCACCAGTTGGACCGCGCCCAGGCCGAAGTCGTTCCGCGCGCGGTCGCGGTACCAGGCGCGGTACGCCGCCTCCGGCTCCGGCCAGCGTCGGGACAGGGCCAGCACGAAGCCCTTCCCCCAGCCGCCGACGTCGTTGCAGACGTGCGCGATCACCTTGGCGCCCTTCGCCGACGGCGCGGTGGCGTCACCTCGGACATATGTGATCTCCGACATGACGCCACCGTAGGCGATGCCACTGACAGTGGCGCTGAGCTGCTACTTCGTCAGCCGGGCCAGTTCCTGGTCGGGGTTCTGCGACACCCGGCGGCGCACGCCGAACCAGCCGGCGACCAGCATGACGGCGATCACCGGGATCAGCAGGACGGTCTTCCGGCCGACCTCGGGGTCGTTCCACATCATGCCGAGGCAGACGAACAGGAACACGATCGTGGCGATCTCCGTGACCGGGCTGAACTTCAGCTGGAAGTGCGGCCGGGTCGCCAGTCCCGCGCGGGCACGGCGGACGAAGATCATGTGGCAGATCATGATGATCACCCAGGTGCTGATGATGCCGAGGGAGGCGACGTTCAGCACGATCTCGAAGGCCTGGCTGGGCACGAGGTAGTTCAGGCCGACACCGAGCACACAGACCGCGCAGGTCAGCAGGATGCCGCCGTAGGGCACCTGGCTGCGGTTCATGCGGGCGGTGAACTTCGGCGCCGAACCGGCCATGGCCATCGAGCGCAGGATGCGGCCCGTGGAGTACAGGCCGGAGTTGAGCGAGGACATGGCGGCGGTCAGCACGACCAGGTTCATCACGTCACCGGCCGCCGGCACACCGATCTTGGACAGCACGGTCACGAACGGGCTCTGGTCGGCGGAGTACACCGAACCGGGCAGCAGCAGGGCGAGCAGCACGACCGAGCCGACGTAGAACAGGCCCACCCGCCACATGATCGAGTTCACCGCGCGCGGGACGACCTTCTCCGGCTCGGCGGTCTCGCCGGCGGCGACGCCGACCAGCTCCAGGGCGGCGTAGGCGAAGATCACGCCCTGCATGACCAGGACGACCGGCATCACACCGTGCGGGAAGACGCCGCCGTTGTCGGTGATGACGCTCAGGCCGGGGGTGTGGCCGCCGACCTTGTGCTGGGTGGCGAGCAGGAAGATGCTGATCAGCATGAAGCCCACGATGGTGGCGACCTTGATGATCGCGAACCAGAACTCCATCTCGCCGAAGATCTTCACCGAGATCAGGTTCACGGCCAGGACCACCGCGAGGGCGATCAGGGCGAGCACCCACTGGGGAATGCTGGTGAACATCGACCAGTAGTGCGTGTAGAGCGCGATCGCGGTGATGTCGGCGATGCCGGTGGTCGACCAGTTCAGGAAGTACATCCAGCCGGCGACGTAGGCGCCCTTCTCGCCGAGGAACTCGCGCGCGTACGACACGAAGGAACCGGAGGACGGCCGGTACAGGACCAGCTCGCCCAGGGCCCGGACGACGAAGAAGGCGAAGACGCCGCAGACCAGGTAGGCCAGGGCGAGCGCCGGTCCGGCGTTGTGCAGGCGGCCGCCGGCGCCCAGGAGGAGTCCGGTGCCGATGGCGCCACCGATGGCGATCATGTTGACGTGGCGGGCCTTGAGGTCCTTGCTGTAACCGGCGTCGCCCGCGTCCGCGGGCGTCTGGGCCACCTGGGGGTGGGTGGTGGCCGGTGCCGATTCCACGGCTTCCTTGCTCACGGGTGGTTCCATTCCTGGTGCGCCCGGACCTCGTGGGCCCGGGGTTCGTGCAGGTCTTGGCCCGCACCACCCTCGTGTTGCGGCACAGACCAAGGCAGCAGTTTCCCAGAGGGATCAGCCGGTACGCGGTGGCCCACGTCACAGAGCGGTTCTTCTCACATGACCGTCACGGGCTCCCTCCGGGTTTCACACCATTGGTGAGACAGCGATACTGCTGCACATGACGACCGGTACCGAGGAGACGCCCCTCACCATCGACGAGCTGGCCGCGCGGGCGGGCGTCACCGTCCGCACCGTCCGTTTCTACGGCAGCAAGGGGCTGCTCCCGCCGCCGGTGCTGGGCCCGCGCAGGGTGGGGCACTACGGCCCCGGGCACCTGGCGCGGCTGGCGCTGATCGAGGAGCTGCAGCAGCAGGGCATGACGCTGGCGGGGATCGAGCGGTATCTGCGGCAGCTGCCGGCGGACCTCGCCCCGCACGATCTGGCCATCCACCGCGCGGTGGTCGCCTCCTGGGCTCCGGAGACGGTGGAGACGGTGTCGCGCCGGGAGCTGGAGCGGCGGGCGGGCCGGCCGCTCGGCGAGGAGGACGTGGAGCGGCTCGCCGCGATGAACGTCGTCGTCCCCGCCGGCGGGGACGACTTCCGGGTGGACGCCGGACTGCTCCGGCTCGGCGTCCAGCTGCTGGACGTGCCGCTGTCGCAGGAGGCGATCCTCGCGGCGCGCAAGGTGCTCGTGGAGCACTCGCGCGCCGCGGCTCACGAACTCTCCCAGCTCTTGCGCGGCGAGGTGGAGGAGCGGGACGCCCGGGACGTGAAGTCCCTGTCGGCGCACATGCACCCCTTGGTGGTGCAGGCGCTGCTGACCACCTTCCAGCGCTCGCTGCGGGAGGAGCTGAGCGAGTGGCTCACCGGCTCAGGAGCGGGCTGAGTCGCTGAACGGCTCCCCCTTCTCCGCCTTCGCCACGAGCAGCGCGGGCGGGGTGAACCGCTCGCCGTACCGCTCGGCCAGCTCGCGCGCGCGGGCCACGAACCCGGGCAGGCCCCCTTCGTAGCCGTTGATGTACTGGAGCACACCGCCGGTCCAGCCGGGGAAGCCGATGCCGAAGATCGAGCCGATGTTGGCGTCGGCGACGGAGGTGAGGACGCCCTCCTCCAGGAGGCGTACGGTGTCGAGCGCCTCGGCGAAGAGCATGCGCTCCTGCATGTCCCGGAAGGGGATCTCGTACCCGGGCTTCGTGAAGTGCTCGCGCAGGCCCGGCCAGAGCCCGGCCCGCTTGCCGTCGTCGGTGTAGTCGTAGAACCCGGCGCCTCCGCTGCGGCCGGTGCGGCCGAACTCGTCCACCATGCGGTCGATGACCGCCTCCGCGGGGTGCGTCGTCCAGGTGCCGCCGGACTCCTCGACGGCCCTGCGCGACTCGTTCCGGATCTTGCGCGGCAGGGTGAGGGTCAGTTCGTCCATGAGGGAGAGCACCTTGGCCGGGTAGCCGGCCTGGGCGGCGGCCTGCTCCACGGAGGCGGGCTCGACGCCCTCGCCGACCATGGCGACGCCCTCGTTGATGAAGTGGCCGATCACCCGGGAGGTGAAGAAGCCGCGCGAGTCGTTGACGACGATCGGCGTCTTGTTGATCTGCCGTACCAGGTCGAAGGCGCGCGCGAGCGCCTCGTCGCCGGTGCGCTCGCCCTTGATGATCTCGACCAGCGGCATCTTGTCGACCGGCGAGAAGAAGTGCAGCCCGATGAAGTCGGCCTGGCGCTGCACGCCCTCGGCGAGCGTGGTGATGGGCAGCGTGGAGGTGTTGGAGCACAGCAGCGCGTCGGGAGCGACGACCTGCTCGATCTCCTGGAACACCTTGTGCTTGAGGGCGGTGTCCTCGAACACGGCCTCGATGACCGCGTCGCAGCCGGCGAGGTCGGCCGCCTCGGCGGTGGGGGTGATCCGGGCCAGCAGCGCGTCCGCCTTCTCCTGGCTGGTGCGGCCCCGGGCGACGGCCTTGGCGCACAGCTTCTCCGAGTAGCCCTTGCCCTTGACGGCCGCCTCCAGGGAGACGTCCTTGAGGACGACGTCGATGCCCGCGCGGGCGCACGCGTAGGCGATGCCGGCGCCCATCATCCCGGCGCCGAGGACGGCCGCCTTGCGGACCTGGCGGGGCTCGACGCCCTTCGGGCGGTTGGCGCCGGAGTTGACCGCCTGGAGGTCGAAGAAGAACGCCTGGATCATGTTCTTCGAGGTCTGTCCGGCGGCCAGCTCCACGAAGTAGCGGGCCTCGATGACCTGGGCGGTCTCGAAGTCGACCTGGGAACCCTCGACGGCGGCCGCCAGGATGTTGCGCGGCGCCGGGTAGGGGGCGCCGTTCGTCTGCTTGCGCAGGTTGGCCGGGAAGGCGGGCAGGTTCGCGGCGAACTTCGGGTTGGCCGGGGTGCCGCCGGGGATCCTGTAGCCCGGCTTGTCCCAGGGCTGCTGGGACTCGGGGTGGGCGTCGATGAAGGCTCGGGCCTTGGCGAGGAGTTCCTCGGGGGTGGCGGCGACCTCGTGGACGAGGCCGTTCTCCTGGGCGCGCCGCGCGTTGTACTGCTGGCCCTGGAGCAGCACCTTCAGCAGGGCGTCCGCGATGCCCAGCAGCCGGACGGTGCGGACGACACCGCCGCCGCCGGGGAGCAGGCCGAGGGTGACCTCGGGGCAGCCGATCTTGGTGCCGGAGGTGTCCAGGGCGACCCGGTGGTGGCAGGCGAGGGCCAGTTCGAAGCCGCCGCCGAGGGCCGCGCCGTTGATGGCGGCGACGACCGGCTTGCCGAGGGTCTCGATGCGGCGCAGGTTCCGCTTGATGGCGAGTCCGCCGTCGAACAGCTCCTGTGCGGTCTCGGGCGTGACCCGGATCAGGTCGCGCAGGTCGCCGCCGGCGAAGAAGGTCTTCTTCGCCGAGGTGAGGATGACGCCGCGGATCGAGTCCCGCTCGGCCTCCAGCCGGTCGGTGATCGCGGCGAGGGAGTCGCGGAACGCCTGGTTCATGGTGTTCGCGGACTGGTTCGGGTCGTCCAGGACGAGGGTGACGACACCGGTGTCGTCCTGCTCCCAGCGGATGGTGGTGCTCTCGGTCATGACAGTCGTCTCCGTTGAGGTCTGCGGTCGCTTTGTCCGCGGGGAGTTCAGATGCGCTCGACGATGGTGGCGATGCCCATGCCGCCGCCGACGCAGAGCGTGGCGAGGCCGTAGCGCTTGTCCTGGCGCTCCAGTTCGTCGATGAGCGAGCCGAGGATCATGGCGCCGGTGGCGCCGAGCGGGTGGCCGAGGGCGATGGCGCCGCCGTTGACGTTGACCTTGTCCAGGCTGAGGCCCATGTCCTTCACGAAGCGCAGCACGACCGCCGCGAACGCCTCGTTGATCTCGACCAGGTCGATGTCGTCGATGGTGAGCCCGGCCTTCGCCAGGGCCTTGCGGGTGGCGGGGGCGGGGCCGGTCAGCATGATGGTCGGCTCGGAGCCGGAGACGGCCGCGGAGACGATCCGCGCGCGCGGGGTGAGGCCGTGGCGCTCGCCGACCTCCCTGGAGCCGATCGCGACGAGCGAGGCGCCGTCCACGATGCCGGAGGAGTTGCCCGCGTGGTGGACGTGGTCGATCTTCTCCACCCAGTGGTACTTCTGCAGTGCGACCGCGTCGAAGCCGCCCAGGTCGCCGATGTCCGCGAAGGACGGCTTCAGCTTGGCGAGGGAGTCGGCGGTGGTGCCGGGGCGCAGGTGCTCGTCGTGGTCGAGGACGACCAGGCCGCTGCGGTCCTTGACGGGGACCACCGAGCGGTCGAAGCGGCCCTCCTTCCAGGCGGTGGCGGCGCGCTCCTGGGACAGGGCCGCGTACTCGTCCACGTCCCGGCGGGAGAAGCCCTCGATGGTGGCGATCAGGTCGGCGCCGATGCCCTGCGGCACGAAGTTGACGGCGAGGTTGGTCATCGGGTCGTTGAACCAGGCGCCGCCGTCCGAGGCCATGGGGACCCGGGACATGGACTCGACACCGCCCGCGAGGACCAGGTCCTCCCAGCCCGAACGCACCTTGGCGGCGGCCAGGTTGACGGCCTCCAGGCCGGAGGCACAGAAGCGGTTCTCCTGCACGCCCGCGACGGTGTCCGGGAGTCCGGCGGCGATGGCGGCGATCCGGGCGATGTCGGAGCCCTGGTCGCCGACGGGGCCGACGACACCGAGCACGATGTCGTCGATCGCGGCCGGGTCCAGGCCGGGGAAGCGGTCGCGGATCTCGTGGATGAGGCCGACGACCAGGTCGATGGGCTTCGTGCCGTGCAGGGCGCCGTTCGCCTTGCCGCGGCCGCGCGGGGTGCGGATCGCGTCGTACACGTACGCTTCGGTGCTCACTGGGGTGCCTTTCGGGAGGGTGGGCCGAGCGGGTGGGCGGGGTCAGCCGCCGTCGGTGACCAGGTCGTCGGGGTCCTCGCGGCCACCGGGACCGCCGGGGCCGTCGGCCGGGTGTGCCGGTGTCCCCCAGTCCCGGGCGACCGCCGCCGTGTCCGCGCCGGGCCGGGCGGGGCCGCTGCGGATGGCGGTGGGGGTCGCGGAGAAACGGGGGGCGGGTGCGGGCTGGGTGATGCCGCCGTGGTCGGTGAAGGTGCCGCGGGCGGCCAGGTGCGGGTGGGCGGGGGCCTCGCGCAGACTCAGCACGGGGGCCACGCAGGCGTCGGTGCCCTCGAAGACGGCCGTCCACTCGTCCCGGGTGCGGGACTTGAAGGCGGCGGCGATCCGGTCGCGCAGTTCGCCCCAGCGGGTCCAGTCCTTGCGGGCGGAGGCGAGGTCGTCCAGGCCGAGCAGGTGCAGGAACTCGGTGTAGAACTTGCCTTCCAGGGCGCCCACCGCCATGTACCGGCCGTCGGCGGTCTCGTAGGTGCCGTAGTAGGGGCAGCCGCCGTCCAGGAGGTTGGCGGCGCGGCGGTCCTGCCAGCCGCCGGCGGCGAGCATGCCGTGGATCATCGTGGACAGGTGGGCGGTGCCGTCCACGATGGCCGCGTCGACCACCTGGCCGGTGCCGGTCGCGCGCGCGTGGTGCAGGGCGGCGAGGACGCCGACGACCAGGTAGAGGGAGCCGCCCGCGTAGTCCCCGAGGAGGTTGGCGGGCACCGCCGGGGGTTCGTCGGGGCGGCCGATCATGCCGAGGGTGCCGGTGAGCGCGATGTAGGCGATGTCGTGGCCGGCGCGGTGGGCGAGCGGGCCGTCCTGGCCCCAGCCGGTCATCCGGCCGTAGACCAGGCGGGGGTTGCGGGCGTGGCAGTCGGCGGGGCCGATCCCGAGCCGCTCGGCGACGCCGGGGCGGTAGCCCTCGACGAGGATGTCGGCGCGCTCGGCGAGGTCCAGGACGCGTGCGGGGCCGTCCGGTGCCTTCAGGTCGACCACGACCGAGCGTTTGTTGCGGTTGGTGACGTCCTGGGCCGGGGGGACCGCGAGGTCCGTGCCGCCCGGGCGGTCCACCCGGACCACGTCGGCCCCCAGGTCGGCCAGGAGCATCGCGGCGAACGGGCCCGGCCCGATGCCGGCCAGCTCGACCACGCGCACGCCCGAGAGCGGGCCGTTGCCCGGCGTCGGCGGCGTCCCTGCCGTTGTCATCGTCCAGCCCCCAGGCCTGTGTGACAGCAATGATGTAACACCGGTGATGCTAAGAACGCGTTCCACCGGACACAAGACCTGAACGAGCAAGCGCTTAGCCAAGTGCCCGGAGCGCCGATCATCACCCGACCGAGTGATCCCCGCCCGCCGGGGCACCGCGGGCCGTGCGCCGCGCGCGGGCTGTCTCCCGCTTCTTCAGGCCATTCCTGGCTACGGCCACCGCTGCCTCCGGGCTGGTCGTCGGGCTCCGCTCCCCTCACGCTAGCCTCGGCCACCCACAGCGGCGCGGCTGCACGACGGGCCGCGCACGCGCCGCACGTACCCAGGGGTGTCATGGGCAGGATGAGCGGGACGGACCGTCCCTACGACCTCGTGCTCTTCGGAGCCACCGGCTTCGTCGGCACGCTCACGGCCCGCTATCTGGCCGCGCACGCGCCGCGGGACCTGCGCTGGGCGGTGGCCGGACGCGACCCGGGGCGGCTGGAGCGGCTGCGCGAGAGCCTGCCCGGCGGCGCGGACGTCGGTGTCCTGCGCGCCGACGCGGCCGAACCGGCCACCCTGCGCGCCCTCGCCGAGCACGCGCGCGTGGTCGCCACGACCGTGGGGCCGTACGTGCGCTACGGCGAGGACCTCGTCGCCGCCTGCGCCGACACCGGGGCCGACTATCTGGACCTCACCGGCGAGCCGGAGTTCGTGGACCTGATGTACGTCCGGCACGACGCACGCGCGCGTGAGACGGGCGCCCGCCTGGTGCACGCCTGCGGCTTCGACTCCGTACCGCACGACCTGGGCGTGTACTTCACGGTCCGGCAGCTCCCCGAGGGCGTGCCGCTGACCGTGGACGGCTATGTGTCCGTCGACGCGGCGTTCTCCGGTGGCACCCTCGCCTCGGCGCTGACCCAGGTGGCCCGCGGACGGCGGATGCTGGCCGCCGCGCGCGAGCGGGCCCGGCACGAGCCGCGGCTGCCGGACCGCCGGGTGAGGGCCGTGGCGGGCGCGCCGCGGTTCGCCGGCGAGGTCGGCGCGTGGGCACTGCCGCTGCCCACCCTCGACCCGCAGATCGTGCGCCGTTCGGCGCGGGCGCTGGAGCGGTACGGCCCGGACTTCCGGTACCGGCACCACGCCGCCGTGCGCCGCCTGCCGGTCGCCCTCGGCGGGATCGCCGCGGTCGGCGCGGCGGCGGCCGCGGCCCAGCTGCCGCCCGCGCGGCGCTGGCTGTCGGACCGGCTCAAGCCGGGCGACGGGCCGAGCGAGCAGAAGCGGGCGAGGAGCTGGTTCACCGTGCGGTTCGTCGGCGAGGGCGGCGGACGGCGGGTGTACACCGAGGTCGCGGGCGGCGACCCCGGGTACGACGAGACGGCGAAGATGTTCGCCGAGGCGGCCCTGTGCCTGGCCTTCGACGACCTTCCGCCGTCGGCCGGGCAGGTCACCACGGCGCAGGCGATGGGCGACGCCCTGACCGAACGGCTGTGTGCCGCGGGCATCACCTTCCGGGTGGCGGCACGGCGCTGACCGGCGCCCGCCCGCTCCAGGGCCCGGCCCGGCCGGGCGCGTGCCTGAGACGATGGCAGCTCATGCCGGACGAGGCCGAGGAGGCGGAGCGGACGTGAAGTTCGTGCTCGAAGTGACCGTGGAGGACGGCGCGGTGGCGCAGGACCGGGTGGCCGAACTGGAGCGCATCCTGCGGTACTGGGGTGGCAATCTGCGCCATTACGCCCTCGAACCCGGTGCGGGGTCGCCCGTGTACGACTCGGCGTATCAGGAGGTCGGCGCCTGGCGCGTCGTGGAGTCCTGAGCCCCGTCGCCGGTCAGCCCCTGTGCCGCCTCGCGGAGTGCGCGCCGGCACAGGGCGTCCGCCCGCCGCGTGGTCTCCGGCAGCCGGAACCGCGGGGTCAGCGCGAGCGTGTGCGCCAGCGCGTTGCCGAGACTCACCCGGTGGCCGACCGAGACGAACACCGGCTTGACGCCGTCCCGGGTGCGCAGGGCGCGCCCGACCTCCTCGGCCCCGGCGAGCAGCGGCGCGGAACTGCCCCGGGCCGGCCCGGGGTCGTCGTAGGTGAACGTGAACGGGTTCTTGGCGACGCCGACGGTGGGCAGGTCCGTGAGCACGCCCAGGTGGCTCGCCAGGCCGAAACGGCGCGGGTGGGCCAGGCCGTAACCGTCGCAGACGACCAGGCCGGGCGGGCACGGCAGCCGGTCCAGGGCGGCGCGGACGGTCGGGATCTCCCGGAAGGCGAGGAGCCCGGGCACGTACGGGAAGGAGACCCGGCCGACGGCCGTCGCCTCGGCGACGACGTCCAGGGTGGCGGCGTCCAGCACCACGGCCGCGGCCGCGACCAGGTCCAGGCCGTCGTCGTAGGCGACGTCGACTCCGGTGACCCGGCCCGTCCCCGGCGGGGGACCGGGCTCGTCCAGCACCACCCGCCCGCGCAGCTCGTCCTGGACGGCGCGGGCCTCTTCCTCGGTCGCGGGCCAGCCCGCGGGTACGCCAACGATCGTCATGCCGGGTGACTGTACGGGCCCGGCGCGGGCGGCCGGCCCGCCGGGGGTAGGCTCATGATCATGTTCGTACTGGAGCTGACCTACACCGCGCCGCTCGACGCCGTGGACGCCGTTCTCCCGGACCACGTCGCCTGGCTGGAGGAGCAGTACGAGAAGGGCTTCTTCCTGGCCTCGGGACGCAAGAACCCCCGCGACGGCGGGGTGATCCTCGCCGTCGCGGGGGACCGCGCCCGCATCGAGGAGCTCGTCGCGACCGACCCGTTCGCGGTCGCCGGCGTGTGCGCCTACCGCATCACCGAGTTCATCGCGACGAAGACCTCCCCCGAGCTGGCGCGTCACCGGCAGACCCTCGGCTGAGCCGAGGGGACCGGTCCTGCGGGGCGTGACGGCCTCCGGGCCGTCAGCCCTTCTTGGCGTCCAGGGCGCGCTGCAGCTCGTCCTTGTTCATGTGCGAACGGCCTTCGATGCCGCGCTGCTTCGCCTCGTTGTACAACTGGTCCCGCGTCGGGCCGTGCGAGCCGGCCCGGTTGCCGGACCGCTGGCCGCCGCGCTTGCTCGACGACATGTCCTGCGTCGAGCTGCGGCTGGCGGTCTTGGACTCGCCGGAGCGGGCGCGTTCCTTGTTCACCGTCCGCGCGGCGATCTCCTCGGCGCGCCCGGTGCTCTCGCCCCGGTCCTGCGCGCTCTTCTTGATGTGCTCGTACTGACGTTCGCGCTTGGGGCTGGAACCGGCTGGCATGATCGCTCCCTTCCTTTGCGGCAGGGATCGAGTACCCGCCTCGCGGCCGGTTACCTCACCCTTCCAGCCGCGCCACGCGCCCCTGTCCACCTCACCGTTCCAGCCGCGCCACGTGCCCCTGTTCGCCGGCCGCCCAGCAGCTCAGGTCCGCGGTGCAGGCCACGGTGTCGTAGGAACCCGTGTCGAACGGCCGCCAGGTGCGGCCGCCGTCGGTGGTGAGGTCGGTGCCCGTCGGACCGACGGCCAGCGCGGCGGTGCGGCTGTGCGGGAGCCAGGCGGCGCCGGAGCGGTACGCGGGCGGCGGCGCGGCGGCGCGGCGCCAGGTGCGGCCGCCGTCGGCGGTGACCGCGGCGGCGTCGGGCGAGGGCTGGTCGGGGCGGTAGTCGCCGCCGACCGCGATGCCGTGGGTGCGGTCGCGGAAGGCCAGCGCGAACACGCCCTTCGCCGGGTCGCCCGCGGGGACCGGGGTGTCGGCGGCCGTCCAGGTGAGCCCACGGTCGGCGGAGTGCAGCACGCGCGCGTGGGCGCCGCCGCCGGTGGCCAGCCAGACGTCCTCCGGTCCGGAGGTGACCAGGCACTGGCCGCTCGCGGCGAAGCCCGCCTCGCCGTCCAGCGCGGGCGGCATGCCGTCCGCGGGCAGCACGCGCCAGGAGCGTCCGCCGTCGGCGGTGGACAGGAGGCGGAACCTCCCGTCCACGGGGTCGCTCAGGGCGAGGCCGTGGCGGCGGTCGAAGAAGGCCAGGCAGTCGTAGAACGCCTTCGGGTCGGTGTTGCGGAAGGACTCCGTCCAGGTCGTGCCGCCGTCGTCGGTGCGGTACACGCGGGACGCCTCGCCCTCGCCGATGGCCAGCACCACCGCACGGCGCGCGTCGAACGCCGTCACGTCCCGGAACTGCAGGTCCGCCGCGCCCGGCGGAGAGACGTTCCGCCAGCTCGCGCCGCCGTCCGTCGTACGCAGCACCGTGCCGCCGGTGCCGGCCAGCCAGGCGGTGTGCCGGTCGACGGCCGCGAGGCCCCGGAAGCGGACCTGAGGGGTGCCGGTGTCCTTCGCCGCCCAGTGCACGCCGCCCCGGCCCGCGTCCGCCGTGCCGGCGCCACCGCCCTGGCCGAACGGGCGGGCCTCGGCCGCCGGAACCGTCAGGGCGGCCAGTGCCGCCCCGCACGCCACTCCCGCCGTCAGCAACCGGCCGGCCCGTCCCCTGCGTCGCGTGCTCCCCAAGCGCCTCATGGCGGGCGAAGCTAGCCGCACTCCCCCGGCGCCGTCCAGAGGGCGTCCCCTGCCGCGAGGAACGCGCGACCACGCGGGAGCAGCCGTGCGTTGTGCGTGCATGAAGGCGGTGACCGAGGTCACTCGTTCCGGGTGTGCACGCACGGGCCGATTCCGTCGTCTCTTCCAGTGCCGGGTGTGGCACACCGGCGCGTAGTCCAGCCGTCACGAGGGAGCAAGGCGTTGTCCACCGTCATCGAGCAGCCCGTAGAGGCCCGTCTCGTCGCCGCCGCACCGCGCATGCCGAGCATTCCCGCCACGCTGCGCTACGACCGGCGCGATCCGTTCGCCGTCCGCATGACGTTCCCGGCGCCGGCCACCCTGGAGGGTGTCGACGTGTGCTGGACCTTCTCCCGCGAACTGCTCACCGCCGGCCTGCAGGGCCCCGAGGGCCAGGGCGACGTCCGCGTGCGGCCGTACGGGTACGACCGCACGGTGCTGGAGTTCCACGCCCCGGAGGGGACCGCGATCGTGCACGTGCGCTCGGGCGAGATCCGGCGGTTCCTGGAGGCGGCGGACGCCCTGGTCCCCGTCGGCCTGGAACACCTCCAGTTCGACCTGGACCACGACCTGGCCGAGCTGATGCGGGACGCATGCTGAGCACCGCGCGCTGAGCGCCACGCGCGCGTGGAGGGCCGCGCGGCAAATGCGTTGACAGCCCTTCCAGCCCCCTCGTACCGTCTACAACGGTTCTGTTGCCGTCGATTGGAGAAGGACGTTGCTCGTCTGAGGTCCTGAGACACCGCGTATGCACTGGTGAGCTATGCACCGGTGAGGTGTGCGCGGCGTACGACCTCGGCGTCCGAGCCGTCCTCCGGCACAGGCCTTTCTTCGTGGCCTTCCTGCCCAGACCCTTCGGTTTCCGCCTCGCGGTGTCTCGACACGCGTCCACCCGAACGCTCACACCCCTCGCGAGGCGCCATGTCTGCTTCCCTCACCTGCACCTCCCTGTCCTTCACCTGGCCCGACGGCAGCACCGTCTTCGACGGGCTGGACATCGCCTTCGGTCCGGGCCGGACCGGTCTCGTCGGCGTCAACGGATCGGGCAAGTCCACCCTGCTCAAGCTGCTGGCCGGGGAACTCGTCCCGGCCGACGGCACCGTCAAGGCGGCCGGCGAGACCGGCTACCTCCCGCAGAACGTCACGCTCGACACCACGCTCCGCGTCGACCAGGCCCTCGGCATCGCCGAGCGACGGGCCGCCCTGCACGCCATCGAGGCGGGCGACGCCGCCGCGGAGCACTTCGAGACGATCGGCGACGACTGGGACGTCGAGGAGCGCGCCCTGGCCACCCTCGGCGAACTCGGCCTCGGCCACATCGGCCTGGACCGGACCGTCGGCGAGGTGTCCGGCGGGGAGTCGGTGCTGCTGCGGCTCGCCGCGCTGCTGCTGCGCCGCCCCGACATCCTGCTGCTGGACGAGCCCACCAACAACCTCGACCTGTACGCGCGCCGGCGGCTGTACCAGGCCGTCGCCTCCTGGCCGGGCGTCCTGGTCGTGGTCAGCCACGACCGGGAACTGCTCGACCTGGTCGACCAGATCGCGGAGCTGCGCTCCGGGGAGGTCGCCTGGTACGGCGGCAACTTCTCGGCCTACGAGAAGGCGCTGGCCGTCGAGCAGGAGGCGGCCGAGCGCATGCTGCGCGTCGCCGAGGCCGACGTGCGCAAGCAGAAGCGCGAACTGGCCGACGCCCAGGTCAAACTGGCCCGCCGCAAGCGGTACGGCCAGAAGATGTACGAGCAGAAGCGCGAGCCGAAGATCGTCATGGGGGCACGCAGGCGCGCCGCCCAGGAGTCCGCGGGCAAGCACCGCATCATGCACGAGGAGCGGCTCGCCGAGGCCAGGGAACGGCTGGACGAGGCGGTGGAGGCGGTCCGGGACGACGACGAGATCCGCGTCGAACTGCCGTACACGGCCGTACCGCCCGGCCGGCAGGTGCTCACCCTGGAGAACCTGGAAACGGCCTACCACGCACGCGTGCCGGGCATCCTCGACCTGCGCGGCCCGGAGCGGATCGCGCTGGTCGGCCGCAACGGCGCCGGCAAGACGACACTGCTGCGGACGATCGCCGGGGAGCTGGCACCGGTGTCGGGCACGGCGACGGCGCACGTCCCGCTGCGGTTCCTGCCCCAGCGGCTGGACGTCCTGGACGACGCCCTGTCGGTCGCCGGGAACGTGGCCCGGTTCGCGCCGGGCGCCACCAACAACCGGGTCCGGGCCCGGCTCGCCCGCTTCCTGTTCCGGGGCGCGCGGGCCGACCAGAAGGCGGCCACCCTGTCGGGCGGCGAGCGCTTCCGGGCGACCCTGGCCGCGCTGATGCTCGCCGAGCCCGCGCCCCAGCTGCTGCTGCTCGACGAGCCGACCAACAACCTCGACATGGCCAGCGTCCGGCAGCTGACCTCGGCCCTTGAGTCGTACGAGGGCGCGCTGGTCGTGGCCAGCCACGACCTGCCGTTCCTGGAGTCGATCGGCATCACCCGGTGGCTGCTGATGGAGGGAGGGGAGCTGACGGAGACGGAACCGGAGGCGCTCGGGGACCCGGCCTGACCGGCCCGGTGCCGCCGTCCTGACGGGCCGGGGGTATCAGGACAGGCACAGCCTGGCACCGGGGGTTTTGCCCTGGCCCGGGCGCCCTGCATGATGACGGACCGGCGCCGTGTGATCGGCGCCGGACACCGCACCACCGCACCGACCGATTCGAAAGGCCCCTCGTGCCCAGCAAGAAGGCCCTCGTCCGCCGCCCCAGCCCCCGCCTCGCCGAAGGCCTGGTGACGCACATCGAGCGGGAGAAGGTCGACATCGGGCTCGCCGGCGAACAGTGGGAGGCCTACGTCGAGGCCCTCCGCGCGCACGGCTGGGAGACGATCGAGGTCGAACCGGCCGACGACTGCCCGGACTCGGTGTTCGTGGAGGACACCGTGGTCATGTACAGGAACGTGGCGTTGATCACCCGGCCCGGCGCCGAGTCCCGGCGGCCGGAGACCGCCGGCGTCGAGGAGGCGGTGGCCCGCCTCGGCTGCTCGGTGAACTGGATCTGGGAGCCGGGCACGCTGGACGGCGGTGACGTCCTGAAGGTCGGCGACACCGTGTACGTCGGCCGGGGCGGACGGACCAACGCGGCCGGCGTGCAGCAGCTGCGGGCTGCCTTCGAGCCGCTCGGCGCCCGCGTGGTGGCCGTGCCCGTGAGCCGGGTGCTGCACCTGAAGTCGGCGGTGACCGCGCTGCCCGACGGCACGGTGATCGGGCAGATACCGAAGATCGACCGGCCGTCGCTGTTCCCGGGCTTCCTGTCGGTGCCGGAGGAGTCCGGCGCCCATGTGGTGCTGCTCGGCGGCAACACGTTGCTGATGGCGGCGAGCGCGCCGAAGACCGCGGAGCTGCTGACCGATCTCGGGCACACCGTGGTGACGGTCGACATCAGCGAGTTCGAGAAGCTGGAGGGCTGTGTGACCTGCCTCTCGGTGCGCCTGCGGGAGCTGTACGCCTGACCGGGTGGGCCCCACTCCCCGGCAGCCCCCGGACCTGCGGGTCCCGGGGCTGTTCGGCGTGCCTGCGGGAGTCCGTACGGGCGGGCTGATCAGCGGTTCTTTACGACAGCCTTAACCTACGGCTTCGTAACCTACGGCTTCGTAGCCTACGATCACGTAGGTTTTCCGGCACCGCTCGCCGGACCACCCCTTTCCTCCCCCTTCTGTTCGGCGTCCCCCTGGAGTTCCCGTGACGATCACTTCTCCCCACCTCGGCAGCCCGTCCGTCTGGACCGACGCGCGGCTGCTCCACGCACTGGAGGAAGTGGTCGAGAACGAGCTGAACCGGCATCTGAAGGTCGCCAAGGACTGGATGCCGCACGAGTACGTCCCGTGGAGCGACGGCCGCAACTTCCCGGGCCTCTTCGAGGACGGGGAGGCCTGGGACAAGGACCAGTCCAAGGTGACGGAGATCGGCCGGATCGCCCTCGTGGTCAACCTGCTGACCGAGGACAACCTGCCGAGCTACCACCACGAGATCGCCTCGCTGTTCGGCCGGGACGGCGCCTGGGGCACCTGGGTGCACCGCTGGACGGCCGAGGAGGGCCGGCACGGCATCGTGATGCGCGACTACCTGCTGGCCTCGCGTGCGGTGGACCCGGACCAGCTGGAGCGCTTCCGCATGTCGCACATGAGCGAGGGCTTCGAGTCCGACAACCGGCACTCGATGCTGCACTCGGTCGCCTACGTCGCCTTCCAGGAGCTGGCCACGCGGATCTCCCACCGCAACACCGGGCACCAGTCCGGGGACCCGGTCTGCGACCGCATGCTGTCCCGCATCGCGACCGACGAGAACCTGCACATGGTCTTCTACCGCAACCTGCTGAAGGCCGCCTTCGAACTGGCCCCCGATCTGACCATGCAGGCGGTCCGGGACGTCGTCGTCAACTTCCGCATGCCCGGCCACGGCATCCCCGGCTTCGAGCGGGCCGCCGCGCAGATGGCGATCGGCGAGGTCTACAACCTGCGGATCCACCACGACGACGTGCTGCAGCCGGTGCTGCGCTTCCTGAAGGTCATGGAGATCGACGGCCTCGGCCCCGAGGGGCGCCAGGCGCAGGAGGAACTCGGCCTGTTCCTGGGCGGGCTGGACGCGGAGGCGCTGAAGTTCGACGAGAAGCTGGCCGCGCGCAAGGCCCGGATGGCGGCGCGCGCCGGAGCCTGACGGCCCGCGCGCGTGCGGTGCCGGCGGCGTCAGGGGGCGGTGCGGCGGAGGGCGAGGCGTTCCTTCTCCGACAGGCCGCCCCAGACGCCGAACCGCTCGTCGTGGGCCAGCGCGTACTCCAGACAGGCCGGGCGCAGCTCGCACATGGCGCAGATGCGCTTCGCCTCGCGCACCGAGCTGCCGGGCTCGGGGAAGAAGAAGTCCGGCCCGGTCTGCGCGCACAGGGCCTGCGCCTGCCAGGTGTCGTCGGCCGGGGTGATGGTGTCGATGTGCATGGCCAGGAGCCTGCCCCACGCCGAAAAACGTTCGATCAACGCCGGCTCAACGCCGTCGGTCCACGCGGGTCGACGCCGTTCGGTCCACGCCGGTCAACGCGGTTCGATGCCCGCCGTCCGACGCCGTTCGATCCCCGCCGACCGACGCCGTTCGGTCGGCGCCGTGGCCGTCGGGCGCACCCGGGGGTCCCGGCCGCTCCGATGATGCTCCCCCGGGCGCGGCGCGCGCACGGCGGCGCGCGGGGCCGGCGGGGAAACGGGGAGAGTGCGCGCTGTCACGCCGGGTGAGGGCGGGGGCGGTCCGGCGCGCCACGGTGTTCCGGCGGCGATTGTCAGTGGGCGGTGCGAGACTCGGCAGTGCACAGGACGGGACCCCTTGCGAGGAGGGCCGAGATGCTCACCACCCGTTTCGTGGACGGCGCGCCCAACTGGATCGACGTCGGCAGCCCCGACATCGACGGCGCGGCCTCCTTCTACGGCACCCTGTTCGGCTGGCGGTTCGAGTCGGCGGGACCGGACGCCGGCGGTTACGGCTTCTTCCAGTTGGACGGCAGGACCGTGGCGGGCGGTATGCAGACCGGTCCCGGGCAGGGACCGCCGGCCTGGACGGTGTACTTCCAGAGCGAGGACGCCCAGGCCACCGCCAAGGCGGCCGAAGGGGCCCACGGCAGAGTGCTGTTCCCGCCGACGGACGTGATGGGCCAGGGTCATATGGCGGTCCTCGCCGACCAGGCGGGCGTGCGGTTCGGGATCTGGCAGCCGGGGCGGACCAAGGGCGTGGACGTGGCGGGCGAGCCGGGTTCGCTGTGCTGGGTCGAGCTGTACACACCGGACATCGCGGCGGCCGCCGCGTTCTACCGCCGGGTGCTCGGCCTGGAGACCTCCGGGGTGCCGTTCGCGGGCGGGACGTACACCTGCGTCAATCCCGACGGCGCCGGGGAGGAGGCCATGTTCGGCGGGATGGTGCCGCTGGCCGACGCGCCGGACGAGGCGGAGCCCGGTCCGTACTGGCTGCCGTACTTCGAGGTGGTGGACACCGACGCCGTGGTGGAGCAGGCGCAGCGGCTCGGCGGGACGGTGCGGATGCCCGCGGCGACCCTGGAGGGCGTGGGCCGCATGGCCAAGCTCGCCGATCCGTACGGGGTCCGCTTCGCGGTGATCAGAAGCGAGCCGGCGCAGGGCTGAGCGGCGCCGCGGAGCGCGGGCGTTGAGCCGGCGCGGAGCGCGGGGGTCGGGCCGCCGTGGAGCGCAGGGGCCTGAGCCGGCGCGGAACGGAGAGCTTGAGCCACCGCGAACCGTGACGGCCGAGCGGTGGGACGCCGGGGCCTGAGCCGGCGACGAACGCAGGAGCCTGAGCCGGCGCGGCGCGCAGGGGTGAGTCGCGCGGAGCGCGCGGTGGCCGTCAGGCGGAGGCGCGGCGTATCAGGGTCGTCGGCAGGATCACCGCCGTGCCCGGCGAGCCGGGGACGCCGGGGAGCGCGGGGGGCCGGTGGCGGCCGTCGGGGAGGCCCTGGAGCAGCAGGCGGGCCATCAGCCGGCCCATCTCCTCGATGTCCTGCCGGACCGTGGTCAGCGGGGGCTCGGTCTGTTCGGTGACCGGCACCATGTCGTCGAAGCCGACCACGGCGACGTCCTCCGGCACCCGCCGGCCGCTCTCGCGCAGCACGCGCAGCGCGCCGAGGGCGGTGAGGTCGTTGGCGGCGAACACGGCGTCGACGTCGGGGCAGCGGCCGAGGAGCTCCCGCATGGCGCGTTCGCCGCCGGCCGGGGTGAAGTCGCTCTGCACGACCAGCCGGGGATCGCTCTCGCCCAGCACGTCGGCCATGACGTCCCGGTAGCCGTCGAGCCGGTCCGCCGCCGAGGTCTGGTCCAGCGGACCGGTGATGTGCGCGATGCGCCGGCGGCCGAGGTCCAGCAGGTGCCGTACGGCCGCGCGGGCCCCGCCCCGGTTGTCGCAGTCGACGTACGCCACGCCCGGGTCCGCCGCCGGGGTGTCCTCGCCCCAGCCGGGGCGTCCGCCGAACACGGTCGGCACGCCGGCGTCGTGGATGAGGCCGGGCAGCGGGTCGTCCAGGTGGAGGGAGAAGACGAGCGCGCCGTCGACATGGCCGCCGGCGAGATACCGGGCGACGCGCGCGTGGTCGGCGCGGCCCTCGGTGAGCAGCAGCACGAGCTGGTTGTCGTGCGCGGTCAGCTCCTTGCTGATGCCGCGCAGTTGGAGGGCGAAGAAGGGGTCGGCGAAGACCTTGGTCTCGGGCTCGGCGATGACCACCGCGACGGCGTCGTGCCGCCGGGTGACGAGGCTGCGCGCCGCCTGGTTGGGGACGTAGCCCAGTTCCTCGACGGCCCGCCGGACCCGCTCGGCCAGCGGTTCGCGGACCCCGTCGCCGCCGTTGACCACCCGGGACACGGTGGCCCGGGACACGCCGGCCCGTGCGGCCACGGCCTCCAGCGTGGGGCGCGAGACTGCCTCGGTCACTTCGGGACTCCTCCTCGGCGGCTGGCGATCAGGATAGCCGCGCGGCGCCGGTCCGGCCGGTGCCGGTGCGGACCGGGTCAGGACACGGGTCACCCCGCCGTGATCACCCACCGGCCCGCCGGGGTCTCAGGACGAGGACTCGCGCCGGGCCCGGCTCGGCTGGACGCGTTTCGGTTCGCCGGGCATCTTCGGGTACTCCGGCGGGTACGGCAGGTCGCCGAGGCCGTGGTCGTGTTCGTCCCGGCGGGCCAGGTCCAGCAGCGCCTCCAGGGAGTAGGCGTGCTCGTCCATGTCGGCGTGCACGTCGCCGAGTTCGGCGAACCGGGCCGGCATGGTGGCGAGGTCGAAGTCGCGGGGCTCGGCCACGCCGACCTCCTCCCAGCGCAGGGGTGCCGAGACGGGGGCGTGCGGGCGGGGCCGTACGGAGTAGGCGGAGGCGATGGTGCGGTCCCGGGCCGTCTGGTTGTAGTCGAGGAAGATGCGGCGCCCGCGTTCCTCCTTCCACCACTTGATGGTCACCTGCTCGGGCATCCGGCGTTCCATCTCCCGGCCGACCGCGATCGCCGCGCGGCGCACCTGGGTGAAGGTCCAGCGCGGTTCGATGGGCACGAAGACGTGCAGGCCCCGCCCGCCGGAGGTCTTCGGCCAGCCGCGCAGCCCGCCGAACTCCTCCAGCACGGACCGCAGTTCGTGGGCGGCGCGGACGGCGTCGGCGTAGTCGGTACCGGGCTGCGGGTCGAGGTCGATGCGGAGTTCGTCGGGGTGGTCGACATCGGCGGCCCGCACCGGCCAGGGGTGGAAGGTGAGCGTGCCGTACTGGGCGGCCCACACCACGGCGGCCTCCTCGGTGGGGCACATCTCGTCGGCGCTGCGCCCGCTGGGGAAGGTGATATGGGCGGTCGGGATCCAGTCGGGCATGCCCTTCGGGGCCCGTTTCTGGAAGAACCACTCGCCGCCGACGCCGTCCGGGTAGCGCTCCAGGGTGGTGGGGCGGTTGCGCAGGGCGCGCAGGATGCCGGGGCCGACGGCGGTGTAGTAGCGGGCGAGGTCCAGCTTGGTGAAGCCGCGCTCCGGGAAGAACACCTTGTCCGGACTGGACAGCCGTACGGTCCGGCCGCCCACCTCCAGTTCCACCGCATCGCCCATGCGGCCACGGTAGGCGCGCCCCGTACAGCGCGCATACCGGGACGAAGCAGGGTGTATCTGAGCGGAATCCGACGTAGGCGCGCAGAATCGGATGCATGGATCTGCCCGTCATGCCGCCCGTGAAGCCGATGCTCGCCAAGTCGGTGGCGAGCATCCCGCCGGGGATGCACTACGAGGCGAAGTGGGACGGGTTCCGGGCGATCGTGTTCCGGGACGGCGCCGAGGTCGAGCTGGGCAGCCGCACCGGAAAGCCGCTCACCAGGTACTTCCCCGAGCTGGTCGAGGCGCTGAAGGAGCGGGTGCCCGAGCGGTGCGTGCTGGACGGGGAGATCGTGATCGCCCGGAACGGCCGGCTGGACTTCGACGCGCTGACCGAGCGGATCCACCCGGCGGCCTCCCGGGTGCGGACGCTGGCGGAGCGGACCCCGGCCTCCTTCGTCGCCTTCGACCTGCTGGCCCTGGACGACCACGCCCTGCTCGACGTCCCGCTCACCGACCGCCGCGCCCTGCTGGACCGGTCCCTGGCCGCGGCCACCCCGCCGGTGCACCTGGCGCCCTCCACGACCGATATCGAGGTGGCCCGGAACTGGTTCGAGCGGTTCGAGGGCGCCGGCCTCGACGGGGTCGTCGCCAAGCCGCTCACCCTGCACTACCTCCAGGACGAGCGGGCCATGTTCAAGATCAAGCACGAGCGGACGGCGGACGTCGTCGTCGCCGGGTACCGCCTACACAAGAGCGGCCCGGTGGTGGGCTCGCTGCTGCTGGGGCTGTACGACGAGCACGGCCGGCTCCAGCACGTGGGCGTGTCGGCCGCGTTCGCCATGAAGAAGCGCGCCGAGCTGGTCGGGGAACTGGAGCCGCTGCGCATGGACGACGTGTCCGGGCACCCCTGGGCCGCCTGGACGGACGAGGCCGCACACGAGACGGCCCGGCTGCCGGGCGCGCCGAGCCGCTGGTCCGGCAAGAAGGACCTGTCCTGGGTGCCGCTGCGGCCGGAGCGGGTCGCCGAGGTGGCGTACGACCACATGGAGAACGGGCAGCGGTTCCGGCACACGGCCCGCTTCCGTCGCTGGCGCCCGGACCGTACGCCGGAGAGCTGCACCTACGCCCAGCTGGAGGAGCCGGTGCGCTACGACCTGGCGGAGATCCTCGGCGAGAGGGACCGGAGCTGACCGCGTGAGGCCCAGGGCCGCATGAGCGCTGCGACCGCCTGAGGAGGCTCACGACAGCGCGGGGCTCACGGCTGCATCAGGATCTTCACGGCGCCGTCCTGCTTGCGCTGGAACATCTCGTACGCGTGCGGCGCCTCCGACAGCGGCAGCCGGTGCGTGGCGAAGTCCTCCACGCCCAGCGGGTCCTCCTCCGTCAGGTACGGCATGATCCGGTCGGTCCAGGTGCGGACGTTGGCCTGGCCCATCCGGAGCTGGATCTGCTTGTCGAAGAGGGTGAGCATCGGCATCGGGTCGGCCATGCCGCCGTAGACGCCGCTGAGCGAGATCGTGCCGCCGCGGCGGACCAGGTCGATGGCCGTGTACAGGGCGCCGAGCCGGTCGATGCTGAAGCGTTCGGCGAGGGGCCCGCTGAGCTTGCGCGGCATGAGCGCGGTGGCCGTCTGGGCGAGTTTGGCGGCATGGCTGCCGTGCGCCTCGGTGCCGACGGCGTCGATCACGGCGTCCGGTCCCCGGCCGCCGGTGACGTCCCGGATGGCGTGGACCAGTGCCTTCTCGTCGTCGAAGGCCCGTAGGTCGTACGTCTCCACCCCGCGCCGCTGCGCCCGGGCGAGCCGCTCGGGCACCAGGTCGACGCCGAAGACGCGTTCCGCGCCGCGGGCCAGGGCGATCCGGCAGGCCATGTCACCGATCGGGCCGAGGCCGAGGACCGCGAGGGTGCCGCCGGGCGGGACGGCGGCGTACTCGACGGCCTGCCAGGCGGTGGGCAGCACGTCGGAGAGGTAGACGAACCGGTCGTCCGGCGGTCCTTCGGGCACCTTGATGGGCCCGAACTGCGCCTGCGGGACGCGCAGGTACTCGGCCTGACCGCCCGGTACGGCGCCGTACAGGCGGGTGTAACCGAACAGGGGGGCGCCCATGCCCTCGCCGGTGACCTGCGTGGTCTCGCACTGGGTGGGCAGCCCGGTGTCGCACATGAAGCAGTGTCCGCAGGCGATCTGGAAGGGCACCACCACGCGGTCGCCGGGGCGCAGGTCCGGCACCTCGGGGCCGACCTCCTCCACGATGCCCATGGGTTCGTGGCCGAGGATGTCCCCCGGGGTCATGAACGGGGTGAGCACCTCGTACAGGTGCAGGTCGGAGCCGCACAGCCCGGTGGATGTGACGCGGATGACGGCGTCCGTGGGTTCCTCGATCCGGGGGTCGGGCACGTCCTCGACCCGGACGTCCCGCTTGCCCTGCCAGGTGACTGCCTTCATACGGTCGCGCTCCCTCGGTCACGCGTACGGCTGCGGACTGTGTGCCGTGTGCGGCGGCCGGCCGGGTACCCCGCGGGCACCGCTCCTGAACCCCTGGCCGAAGACGCCCCGGCGTGCCCACGCCGGACCCGTCCCGGGTGCCTGCGGGCGGGCCCGGTCAGGGGGTCAGCCCTGGGCGGCCAGGGGCTCGGCGGGGTTGCGCAGTTCCTCGGCGGCGTCGGCGACCCGGCGGATCAGGTCGAGGAACACGGTCTGCTCCTCGGCGGACAGCGGGGCGAGGAACACCTGGTTCATCCGGGCGGTGCGCACGGTCAGCCTGCGGTGGGTGCGCAGGCCGTCGTCGGTGAGGCGGAGCAGGAAGCGCCGGCCGTCCTGCGGGTCGCGCACCTTGTGCAGCAGCCCTCGGCGGTCGAGCCGGCTGATGACCTCGGCGATGGTCGACCGGTCCAGGCCCACCCGCTCGCCCACGGTCCGCTGGTCGAGCCCGGGCTCGGCGACGAGCGCGTTCATGACGGCGAACTGCGGCGAGGTGATCTCCTCCGAGACCATCGTGTTCCACAGCAGGTAGTGCGCCTGCTGGAGCCGCCGGGCGAGGTGCCCGGGATGGGTGGCGAGATCCACCGCTGCCATGTGCTCTCCCCGCTCTCGATTCGTTGGTGCGCTGAACGATACCCGCCCTTGACGGCCTCGACCCGCGGTGGCAGCGTGAGCGCCACCTCGCTGTGATGCTCAGTGCGCTGACTATCAGCGCACTGATGAAGGAGATGGGGTTTTCCGGGATGGACAAGGTGGTCGCCACGGCCGTGGAGGCGGTGGCCGATGTGCCCGACGGCGCGTCGCTCGCCGTCGGCGGGTTCGGGCTCAGCGGTGTGCCGAACGTGCTGATCCAGGCACTGTACGAGCGCGGTGTCGGCGGGCTGGAAGTGGTGTCGAACAACTGCGGGGCGATGGATTCCGGGCTCGCGGTACTGCTGGCCGCGGGGCGGATCGCCCGGGTGACGGGCTCCTACATCGGCGCCAACCAGGAGTTCGCCCGCCAGTACCTGGCCGGCGAGCTGGAGGTGGAGCTGATCCCGCAGGGCACGCTGGCCGAGCGGCTGCGTGCGGGCGGTGCCGGCATCCCGGCCTTCTACACCCCGGCCGGGGTCGGCACCCAGGTCGCGGAGGGCGGGCTGCCGTGGCGCCACGACGGCTCCGGCGGGGTCGCGCTGGCCTCGCCGGCGAAGGAGGTGCGGGAGTTCGACGGCGTGGAGTACGTCCTGGAGCGGGGCATCCGGACGGACTTCGCGCTGGTGCGCGCGGCGAAGGGCGACCGGTACGGCAACCTGGTCTTCCACCGGTCCGCCCGGAACTTCAACCCGCCGGCCGCGATGGCCGGCCGGGTCACGATCGCCGAGGTGGAGGAGCTGGTCGAGCCCGGCGCGATCGATCCGGACGCGGTGCACCTGCCGGGCGTCTTCGTGCAGCGGGTCGTGGCGCTCACCCCGGAGCAGGCGGCGGACAAGCGGATCGAGCGGCGCACGGTCTCGGCGCCTCCGGCACGAGGGGCGGTGAGCGGCTGATGGCCTGGACCCGCGAGGAGATGGCCGCCCGCGCGGCGCTGGAGCTGCGGGACGGGCAGTACGTCAACCTGGGCATCGGTCTGCCGACGCTGATCCCGAACCACCTTCCCGAGGGTGTCGAGGTGGTGCTGGAGTCGGAGAACGGGATCCTCGGCACCGGACCGTACCCCGCCGAGGACCAGGTGGACCCGGATCTGATCAACGCGGGCAAGGAGACCGTGACGGTGCTGCCGGGGGCGTCCTTCTTCGACTCGGCCCTGTCGTTCGCGATGATCCGGGGCGGGCACATCGACGTGGCCGTGCTCGGCGCGATGCAGGTGTCGGCCGGCGGTGACCTGGCCAACTGGGCGGTGCTGGGGAAGCTGGTCACCGGCATCGGGGGCGCGATGGACCTGGTGCACGGCGCCCGGCAGGTGATCGTGGTGATGACACACACCGCGAAGGACGGCTCGGCGAAGATCCTCAAGGAGTGCACGCTGCCGCTCACGGGCAGGGCGTGTGTGAACCGGGTCATCACCGATCTGGCCGTGCTGGACGTCACCGAGGAGGGGCTCACCCTGATCGAGACCGCGCCGGGAGTCGGCGTGGACGAGGTCGTCGCCCGGACCGACGCGGAACTGACCGTTGCGGAGAATCTGCTGTGAGCCGCGCTTTCACCATCCGCCCCGTGGACATGGTGGACGCCGTCCGCGCCCCGGTCGGCCGCCGCAACGGCGCCCTGTCCGCCGTCCGTCCCGACGACCTGGCCGCCCACGCCCGATCGGCGCGGCCGGTGTCTGCGCGACCGGCCCGCACTGGTTCGGACCGGTGCCCGTCGAGGCCGTCGGCCGGGCGCTCGGCAAGGCCGGAAGGCCGTTCGGCGACCTGTCGGTGCCGGAGCTGAACGAGACCTTCGCCGCCCAGGTCCTCGGCTGCCTCGCCGAGTGGCCCGAGTCCGACCCGGCGGTCCTCCACCCGCGGGGCGGGGCGATCGCCCTGGGACATCCCCTCGGCGCCTCCGGTGCCCGGCTCGCCGGGACCGTCGCCCACCGGCTCGCCCGCCACGGCTCCGGCACCGGTGTGACCGCCCGCCGCATCCGCGTGGGCCAGGGCCTCGCCCTCGCCCTCGCCCTCGCCCTCGAACGCTGAGGGGTCGCCCCTCGCCGCACGACTCCTCCCTCGCCGAAGACGCCGCCCCGCCGACAAGGCCGCCCCCGCCGAAGAAACCGCCCTCGCTGAAGAAGCCGCCCTCGAACGCCAAGGAAGCATCAGGTACCCCCATGGCTCTCACCCAGCAGGACATCGACCAGGAGATCGCCGCCGCGCACGCCGCCTACGACAAGCGTGTCGCCGACGGCTCCCCCGTCGAGCACCACCCGCGCCGCGACTACGCGCCCTACCGCTCCTCCGTGCTGCGCCACCCGAAGCAGCCCCTCGTGGCGATCGACACCAGCAAGGACCCGGAGCTGGTGGAACTGCACTCCCCCGCCTTCGGGGACCGGGACATCGCCGCGGTCGACAACGACCTGACCCGGCAGCACACCGGGGAGCCGGTCGGCGAACGGATCACCGTCTCCGGGCGGCTGCTGGACCGGCACGGGCGCCCGGTGCGCGGCCAGCTGGTCGAGATCTGGCAGGCCAACTCGGCCGGCCGCTACGCCCACCGGCGCGAACAGCACGACGCCCCGCTGGACCCCAACTTCACCGGCGTCGGCCGCACCCTCACCGACGCCGAGGGCCGCTACCACTTCACCACCGTCCAGCCGGGCCCCTACCCATGGCGCAACCACGTCAACGCCTGGCGCCCGGCCCACATCCACTTCTCGGTGTTCGGCACGGCCTTCACCCAGCGGCTGGTGACGCAGATGTACTTCCCGAACGACCCGCTCTTCCCGTACGACCCGATCCTGCAGTCGGTGACGGACGACGCGGCCCGGCAGCGGCTGGTCGCCGCCTACGACCACAGTCTGTCGGTACCGGAGTTCTCCCTCGGCTACCACTGGGACATCGTGCTGGACGGCCCGGCCGCCACCTGGACGGAAGAAGGACGCTGACCGCCATGACGATCACCGACGCGAGCAGCCCGGACCGGGTGCCGCCCACCCCCTCCCACACGGTCGGCCCGTTCTACGGCTACGCGCTGCCGTTCCGCGGCGGCGAGGACATCGCGCCGCTCGGCCACCCCGACACGATCACCGTGCACGGCTGCGTCCTCGACGGCGCGGGCGACCCGCTGCCCGACGCGCTGATCGAACTGTGGGGCCCGCGCCCCGACGGCTCGGTGCCCCGGGTCGACGGCTCGATGCGGCGGGACCCGGCCGGTGGCGGACATCTGGGCCGCAACGGCGTGGAGTTCACCGGCTGGGGCCGGGTCCAGACCGACGCGGACGGCCACTGGTACGTACGCACCCTGCGGCCCGGCGCCCGCGGCCGCAACGCGCCGTACCTCGCTGTCTGCGTCTTCGCGCGCGGCCTGCTCGTGCACCTGTTCACCCGGATCTACCTCCCGGGCGACGAGGCCGCGCTGGCCGCCGACCCGCTGCTCACCCAGGTGGGCGAGCGGCGCCGCACGCTGATCGCGGGCGAGGAGACGGACCGCACCTACCGTTTCGACATCCGCCTTCAGGGTGAAGGCGAGACGGTCTTCCTGGAGTTCCAGTGACATCTGTGTCCCCTCCCTACGCCGACACCGGCCTGCTCGGTCCCGAATGGGCGCTGTCCGAGGCCGCGTCCGAGACCGGTGACCACGCGTACCTGCGGGCCCTGCTCGACGCCGAGGCCGCGCTGACCCGGGCGCAGGCCACGCTGGGGCTCGCCCCGGCCGGGGCCGCGGCGGCGGTGGCCGAGGCGGCCGACCCGGCCCGGTTCGGCATCCGCTCCCTGGCGGCCCGCACCCCGGCCGGCGGCAACCCGGTCATCCCCCTGGTCGCCGATCTGACCGCGGCGGTCGGCGAGGAGTACGGCCCCTACGTCCACCGGGGCGCCACCAGCCAGGACATCATGGACACGGCGACGATGCTGGTCGCCGGCCGCGCCCTGGGCCCGGTCCTCGACGATCTCGGACGGACCGAGCGGGCGCTGGCCGGCCTCGCCGCCGCACACCGCGACACGGCGATGCCCGGGCGGACGCTCACCCAGCACGCCGTACCGACGACGTTCGGGCTGAAGGCGGCCGGCTGGCGCTCGCTGGTCCTGGACGCCCGCGACCGGGTCACCCGGGTCCGCGACGCGCTCCCCGTGCAGCTCGGCGGCGCCGCCGGAACCCTGGCCGCCTTCCAGGAGTTCGGCGCCGCGGACCCGGCCCGTCTGACGCGTGCGTACGCCCGTGAACTCGGCCTCGCCCCGCCGGCGTTGCCCTGGCACACGCTGCGCACCCCGGTCGCGGACCTGGCGGGCTGCCTGGCGTTCACGGCGGGAGCGCTCGGCAAGCTCGCCGTGGACGTGCTGACCCTGTCGCGCACCGAGACCGGCGAGGTGAGCGAGGACAGCGGCGGCGGCTCGTCGGCCATGCCGCACAAGGCGAACCCGGTGCGCTCCACGCTCGTCGTGGCCGCCGCCCGGCGCGCCCCCCAGCTCGCGGCCACGCTGTACGGCTCGCTCGTCGCCGAGGACGAGCGGCCGGCCGGCGCCTGGCACGCCGAGTGGGAGCCGCTGCGCGACCTGCTCCGGCTGGTCGGCGGCGCGGCCTCGCAGGCGGCCGGGCTGGCCGAGGGGCTGCGCGTGCATCCGGCCGCGATGCGCCGGAACCTCGGCCTGACCCGGGGACTGATCGTCTCCGAACGGCTGTCCGCCGCCCTCGTGCCCGTCCTCGGCCGCGCCCGCGCCAAGGAGCTGCTGACCGAACTGGCCCGCCGCGCCCACCAGGAGGAACGCTCCCTGCGGGACCTCCTCGGTGAGCAGCCGGAGTTGGGGGACGTCGATCTGGACGACCTCGGCGACCCCGCCCGCTACACCGGCTTCGCCGGAACCCTCACCGACCGCGCCCTGGAGCGACTGTGACCACGGAACTCCTCAACCACCGGGAAGAAGGCCCGGCCTCCGCTCCCCCGCTGCTGCTCGGTCCCTCGCTCGGCACCTCCCTCGCCCTGTGGGACCAGGTGGCGCCCGAGCTGTCCGCGGCCCACCGGGTGATCCGCTGGGACCTGCCCGGGCACGGCGGTTCGGCGGCGGACCTGATCGGGCCGGGCGCGACCGTCGGCGACCTGGCCGCGCTGGTGCTGGAGCTGGCCGACGCGCTCGGCCTCGACAGGTTCGCGTACGCGGGCGTGTCCCTGGGCGGCGCCGTCGGCCTGCACCTGGCCGTCCACCACCCCGAGCGGGTGTCCTCGCTGGCCGTGCTGTGCTCCTCCGCCCACTTCGGCGGCGAGGCGCCCTGGCGGGAGCGGGCGGAGCGGGTGCGACGCGAGGGGCTGGCCGGGCTGGCGGAGAGCGCCGACGCGCGCTGGTTCACGCCCGGGTTCAGCGTGCCCCGCCTGATCCGGGACCACCGGGAGGCGGACCCGGGGGCGTACGCCGCCTGCTGCGACGCGCTCGCCGCGTTCGACCTGCGCGACCGGCTCGGCGACATCACCGTACCGACGCTCCTGGTGGCGGGCCGGCAGGATCCCGCGACCCCGCCCGCGCATCTGCGGGAGATCGCCGACGCGGTGCCGGCGGCGACGCTGGTGGAGCTGCGCGGGGCCTCCCACCTGGCGCCGGCGCAGTGCCCGCGGGCCGTGCTGACCGCGCTGCGCACCCAGCTGGACGGACCGGTGGCGAGCGGAACGGCGGTGCGCCGGGAGGTGCTCGGCGATGCCCACGTGGACCGGGCGCAGGCCCGGCAGACCCCGTTCACCGCGCGCTTCCAGGACTTCGTCTCCCGCTACGCCTGGGGGGAGATCTGGACCGACCCGACACTGTCCCGCCGCGAGCGCAGCATGATCACGCTGACGGCGCTGGTCGCGCACGGACACCACGAGGAGCTGGCGACGCACGTCCGCGCGGCCCTGCGCAACGGGCTGACGCCCGAGGAGATCGGCGCGGTGCTGCTGCAGACCGCCGTGTACTGCGGGGTACCGGCCGCCGACGCGGCGTTCGCGACGGCCCGGCGGGTGCTCGCCGAACAGGAGCCGGGCCGAGGGTGACCCTGCTGGTCGTAGTCTCGGCGGCAGCAGGCGCGGGGCGTCCGGGCGTGCCTAGGCTGGCGGCATGTCCACTGTTCTGATCACCGGGGCCACCTCCGGGCTCGGCCGGTACGTCGCCTTCGAACTGGTCCGCTCCGGGCACCTCGTCCTGGCGCACGGCCGCGACCGGGCCCGCACCGAGCGGCTGGTCGAGGAGTTGCGCACGGAGGGCGCGGCCGAGGGCTTCGTCGCCGACCTGGCCCGGCTGGCGGAGGTGCGCGAGCTGGGGGCGCGGGTCGCCGAGGCCCATCCGGACCTCGACGTGCTGGTCAACAACGCGGGCGTGGGCGCCGGTGCCCCCGGCTCCGGGCGCGAACTCAGCGCCGACGGGCACGAGCTGCGGCTCGCCGTGAACTACCTCGCGCCCGTGGTGCTGACCCGCGCCCTGCTGCCGGTGCTGCGCTCGCGTCCGCCGGCCCGGATCGTCAACGTCGGCTCGGCCGGCCAGGAGCCCGTCGACTTCACCGACCCCCAGCTCACCCGCGGCTACAGCGGGATCTCGGCCTACTGCCGCAGCAAGTTCGCGCTCGCCGCGTACACGTTCACCCTGGCCGAGGAGGAGGCGGGCAGCGGTGTGTCGGTGAACGTGCTGCACCCCGCCACCTACATGGACACGGCGATGGTCCGCGAGGGCGGGATCACCCCGCGGACCTCCGTCGCCGACGGGGCGCCCGGCGTACTGGCGCTGGCCACCCGGGAGACGGGCAGCGGCGGCTACTTCGACGGGACGCGGCCGGCGCGAGCGCACGAGGCGGCGTACGACCCCCGGGTGCGCGCTCGGCTGGCGGCGGTGACGGAGCAGCTGCTGGGCATGTGACGCCGCCCGCGGAACGGGGGCCGCGGCTCAGTGCAGGCCGCGCCCCGTCTCCAGCACCTCCCGCGCCCGGGCCACCAGTTCCTCCGCGCCGCAGGCCTTGGCGAGGTCCATCCCCCGGCCGAGTTCCGCGACCGAGCGGGCGGCGATGCCGTACTCGACACGGGCCGCCGCGTGCTCGTACTGGCAGGGCGAGGCCTCCAGGTAGGTGACGGCGCGGGCGGCGAGCTGCACCGCCCGCCGGCCCGTCTCCAGCGCGGCGGCGCAGCGCAGGGCCTCGCCGATCGCGGTGTCCGTGCCGAACCGCTCGGCCTGCCGGCGGGCGTCGGCCACGAGCTGGGCCGCCCGCTCCGGGTCCTGGCCGGCGAGCGCCTTGGCGAGGTCGATGGACCAGGGTGCGAGGACCGGGTTGTGGCCGCCGCGGGAGGTGGCGGTCTTCTCGGCGGCCTCCAGTTCGTTGATGCCCTCCTCGGTGCGGCCGACGGCGAGCAGCAGCCGGCCGCGCACGGAGCGGATGTCGGGCAGCACGATGGTGGACGGGTACGGCGGTGCGAATCCGTACTGTTCGGCGACCGCCCAGGCCTCCTCGACCCGGCCCCGGGCCAGCAGGGTGTCGACCAGTCCGCAGGTGGCCGACCAGTACAGCGGCAGGCGGCGGCCGACGCGTTCGGCGAGGACGAGGGCCTCGCGCAGGGTGGACTCGGCGTCGCGCAGCCGGCCCTGCCGGCGGTAGGCGAGCCCCAGGAAGGCGTTGGCCAGGGAGAGGTGGCCGCCGCGCCAGCCGGCCGCGGTGTAGACGCGCCGGGCCTCGGCGAACAGGCTCTCGGCGCGGTCGAGCCGGTCGGCGTAGGCGTACGCGCTGCCGAGCATCATCAGCAGTTCCATGCCCCACTCGGGGTCGGTCCAGCCGAGGCCGGGCGCGAGGCGGCCGTTGACGAGGGCGCGGTCGCACAGTTGGAGGACTTCGTCGGCGCTCTCGCCGTGGGTCATCGCGTCGAAGCCGCGCAGGATCAGCAGGGCGCGTTCGGCGTTGTCGCGGCCGGTGCAGGTGTCCGCCAGTTCGGCGAGGCGCCGGGAGCGGGCCGGGGAGACGGTCTCGCCGTGGATGCCCTCCCACATGAACTGGAAGGCCTGGAGCCGCATCCGGACGGGGCCCGCCTCGTGCCGGGCGGCCTCGGCCTCGACCGTGCGGACGGCCTCCTCCAGCTGGTCGTTGTGGAGCAGGGCCTGGGAGAGGCGGACGACGGCGTCGACCCGCTCGTCGCCGTCGAGACCGGGCATGGCGAGGGCGCTCTGCAGGTGCTCGGTGGTGACCGCGGGGTTGGTCAGGAGGGTGGCGCAGCCCAGTTCGTACAGGACGTGCGCGTGCACCTCCGGGCGGGGCGGTTCCTGGAGGGCGCGTTCCAGGCAGCGGCGGGCCGCGTCGGGCGCGCCGACGGCGAGGTGCTCGCGGGCGGCGTCGCGCAGCTGCTCGACCAGTTCCTCGTCGTCGTCCGGGTGCACCTTCAGCAGGTGCCGGGCGGCCTCGGCGGCGCCCCGGCCCAGCTCGGTGATGATCTGTGCGGCGACGCCGTGCATGGCGGTGCACACGCCGGGCGGGATGGAGTTGTAGACGGCGGTGGCGATGAGCGGGTGGACGAACTCCAGCTCGCCCGCGGCCCGTTCGGTGCCGGGGACCGGTTCGGGTTCGGTGAGGATGCGGGCGGTGCACAGCAGGTCGGCGCAGCTGCGGGCGAGGTCGTCGTTCATGGTGGCGAGGCGGGCGACCATGTCGACGGTGATGCCGGTGCCGAGGATGGCGGCGGCCCAGGCGAACCGGGTGGCCTCCAGGCCGAGGCCCTTGAGCCGGTCGACCAGTCCGCCGCCGCGGGCCGCGCGGTTGAGCGCGCGCAGTTCTCCGGCCCGCGCCTCGACCGGCTGGAGTTCGGTGTCCTGCACCTTGGCGAGGAGTTCGACGGTGTCGTAGGGGTTGCCGCCGGTGACGGCCCAGACCTCGCGGCAGAACGGGTCGTCGGCGTGCCGGCCGAGGGTGGCGCGGGTGAGTCCGGCGGTGGCGTCCGGGGTGAGGGCGCTGAGGGTGTGGACGGGCGGCCCGCTGCGGCGGCGACCGCGTCGAGCAGGCGGGCGCTCTCGCCGCCGGCCTCGCCGGGGCGGCGGGCGACCACGACGAGGACGGAGAGGTCGTCGAGCCGTTCGGCGAACGCGGCGAGCCAGCGCAGGGTCTCCTGGTCCGCCCAGTGCGCGTCGTCCAGGAGGAGCACCAGCGGCCACTGGCGGCGGGAGAGCCGGCGCACCGCGGCGACGAGCCCGTCGCAGACGTACTGCGGGTCGGCCTTGTCCCCTTGCGGGTCCGCTATGCCGAGGGCGGGGCCGGCGATGTCGTACCAGTCGCCGAGGTACTCGCGGGCCTCCTCCGGGAGCAGGGACAGCAGCGCGGGCTGGAGGAGTTGCCGTACGACGTGGAACGGGACCGACTTCAGCGTCTCGGCGCCGCGGGCGGACCAGACGGTGCAGCCGCGGCGTTCGGCGATGCGGCGGGTCTCGGCGAGCAGTGCGGTCTTGCCGAGTCCGGCCTCGCCGCGGAGGACCAGCAGACTGCCCCCGGACGACTGGTCCGCGCAGAGCACGTCGAGTGCCTGCGCGACGGTGGCGATCTCGGCGTCCCGCTCCCACAGGGGAGCCGAGCCGACCGTCGGCGGCCGTCCCTCCGTCATCCCGTTACCTCCCCAGGTCGCCCGAATGACGTACGGGTCCTGAGCGTAGCCGTCGGGCGGGGCCTTCGGTGGCCGGTCGCGGCAGCTGTTGCCCGCCCGGGTGAAACGGGGTGCGGGCAGGCGACGCGCACGCCCGCACGACCAGCGGAGGGAGGGTCAACGGGATCCTCTCATCCCTCTTTCACCGTCACCTCATACGGTGGGGGCATGACGCAGGTGACTCCCCCCGGGTGGTATCCCGACCCCGGGCAGACGAACGACGGTCCGCCCACCGAGCGCTGGTGGGACGGCAAGGCCTGGACGGACCAGACCCGCCCCGCCGGCACGGCCGCCGCGTGGGGTCCCCCGGCCGGGCCGGCGCCCTCGGCTCCGGCGGGGTTCGGCGCGTACCCGGCGTATCCGGGGCAGCCGGGCGCGCCGGGGTACCCCGGCGCGCCGCCCGCTCCGCAGCGCCGGGGGGTGCGCACGGGCATAGCCGTCGCGGTGACGGCCGCGGTCCTGGTGTGCATCGGGGTCGGCGTCCACGCCCTCGCCGACGACCACGGCGGCGACGACCGCGCGGGCTCGTCGCAGGGGCCGGGCGGCGGGCAGGACGGCGGCCGGGGCGGACCGTTCGACGGGCCCGGGGGGTCCGGCGGGTCCGGGGGCCCGGGAGGTTCCGGGGGCTCCGGCGGGTCGAGTGGTTCCGGCGGGTCCGGTGGAGCCTCGCCGTCACCCGGGCAGTCCGAGGCGCCGAAGGTCAGGGGCGGCGGCTCGGTGACGGACGCGGTCAACGGGATCAGCGTGCCGGTGCCGCAGGGATGGACGGGGCAGGCCATCGACTTCGGCGCGGGGATGACGTCCGACGACACCTACACGTGCCCGGGCGACCCGTCCCAGACGTGCACCCCGGGCGGCGCCTACACGGCGCCGGCGACGGAGCTGGGCACCAAGGGCGACACGGCCGAGGAGGTCGCGAAGGCGGACATCGCGGCCAACGCGAAGCAGTCGTACGGCGGCACCACCTACGGCAGCATCACCTCGCACGAGGTGCTGGCCTCCGAGGCGGTGACGGTGGCCGGACAGAAGGGCTACCTGGTGCGCTGGAAGGCGGTCACCAGCAAGGGCGCCGACGGCTATGTCGAGTCGGTCGCCTTCCCCTCCCCGAACCGGGCCGGGCAGATGGTGGTCGTCCGCTTCGGCATCGACGTCGGGCAGAAGCTGTCGGTCCTCGACCAGGTCGTGAAGGGGATCAGGGTCTCGTCCGGCGGCGGGAACGGCCAGGACGTCTGAGGGACGCCGGGGACACGGATCGGCCGGGTGGGATTCCCCTCCGCTCAAGAGGAACCCCACCCGGCCGGGGGGTGCGCGCCGCCCCCGTCCCCACGGTGCGGCGCGGGCAGGTCACCGTCCAGTCATCCCGTGGACGGCGGCCTGGGTCTCATCTCAGTCCGAGTGCGGGCAGCACGGCGGACTCCACGAACCGGACCAGGTAGTCGGCGTCGGCGTACTGGCCGTTGAGCACCGGCCGCACGCGCAGGACGCCGAACATCATGGCCGGGATGTACTCCAGCGCGGGGTGTCCCGCCCGGACCTCGCCACGGGCCACCCCGCGGGCGAGCATCTCCTCCAGCGCGGCGATCTCCGGGTGCACCAGCGCCTCGCGCAGCGCCTTGGCCAGCTCCTGGTCGGACGTCACCGCGTGCCCGAGCGCCTGCAGCAGCCGGGTGTCCTTGCCGGACCAGTCGCCCGCGGCCCGCGCGGCCTGGCGCAGGTCCTCGGCGAGCGATCCGGTGTCGATGCCGGCGAACCGCACCCGGCGGTTGGCGCGCAGCGCGGCCGCGACGAACTGCGGCTTGGTCTTCCACTGCCGGTAGAGCGTGGACTTGCTGCACCGGGTGCTGGCGGCGACGCCCTCCATGGTGACGGAGTCGTACCCGCACTCGCGGATCTGTTCCAGCACGGCGTCGAAGAACTCCCGCTCACGCTCCGGCGTGATCTTGGAGCGGCGCGAGGCGACGACCGTCTCCGGTCCCTCCGCGGCCTGCGACGTCATGTGGTGCTTCCCCTCACTCGTGATGCGTGCTGGTTCCAGTGTGTCTCAGATCAATCGATACGCCAGTGTACCGGTACTCGACCGTATCGGTACACTGGCGTATCGGTACGGCAACGTATCGATGAGTTCCGGCACCGAGCCGGGACGCGCACGCACCACGCACCACCGTCAGCGAAGGGGCCGGGGGATGAATGCCCGAACCGAGCCTGCGGGGGCGAAGGCGGAACCGGGCACCCCGGTACGCCCGCCCCTGATACGTGAGTTCCTGCTGGTCGCCGGGCTCTTCCTGGTCTACAAACTCGGCCGCCAGCTGGCCACCGGCCACACCGCGGACGCCTTCCGCAACGCCCGCCGGGTCTGGCACCTGGAGCGGGCCGTGGACCTCCCTGGGGAGACCGCCGTGCAGTCCGCACTGCTGCACGGCGACACCCTCGTCCACCTCGCGAACACCTACTACGCGACCGTCCACTTCCCGGCCACGCTCGCCTTCCTGGTCTGGCTGTACCTGCGACGGCCCGCGCACTACGTCTGGGCCCGCCGGGTCCTCGCGGCCGTCACCACGGCCGCCCTGGTGCTGCCGTTCACCTTCCCGCTGGCCCCGCCGCGCATGCTGACGGGGACCGGCCTGGTGGACACCGCCCAGGTCTACGGCCCGTCCGTGTACGGCCCGCCGTCCAGCGACCACCTGTCCAACCAGTTCGCGGCGATGCCCTCGCTGCACTTCGGCTGGGCGCTGATGGTGGCGATCGGCCTGATCGCGGCCACCCGGTCCCGGTGGCGCGGGCTGTGGCTGCTGCACCCCCTGATCACCCTGCTGGTGATCGTGGGCACGGCGAACCACTACTGGCTCGACGCGATCGCCGCCACGGCCATGCTCGGCGTCGCCCTCGCGGTCATCCCTCCGCCGCGGCACACCGCCGCCACGGCGGGCCACGGCACCGGCCGGCCCGTCGCCCGCGAGCCCGTCCTGGCGGGAGCGGGCCGATGAGCGCCGCCGCCCTGGCCGCCCTCGGCCTGTCGCTGGTGTCGGCCGTCGCCTACGCACTCGCCGCCGTCGCCCAGGAACGCCTTGCCTCGCGCAGCGCCGGCACCGGTCTGCTGCGGCTGCTGGGCACCGGCGCCTGGTGGTCGGCGGTGGGGCTGAACGCCGCCGCCGCGCTGCTGCACGTCGTCGCCCTGAAGTACGGCCCGCTGACCGTCGTGCAGCCGCTGGGCGCGCTCACCCTGGTCGCGGCCGTGCCGCTGGGCGCGCGGGCGGCCGGGCGGCGGGTCAGCGCGGTGGAGTGGCGCGGGACGGCGCTGACCCTGCTCGGTCTCGCCGCGCTCCTGGTCAGCGCCTCCGGTCCGGCGCCCGCGCGGGTGCTGTCGCTGACCGAGGCCCTGGTGGTCGCGGGGTCGACCGCGGCCGCGATCGGCCTGCTGTCCTGGCCCGGCGCCCGGCCGGGCCTGAGGCACGCGACCGCGTCCGGTTTCGCCTCGGGGGTGGCCTCCGCGCTCACCCAGACGGTGACCGTGGCGGCCACGGACCGCTCGGGTCCGGCGCTGAGCGCCGAGGTGATCGTGGTGGCGGTGCTCGTCGCAGCGTTCGCGGTCGGCGGGATGCTGCTGTCCCAGACGGCCTACCGCGGCGGTCTCGGCGCGCCGCTGGCCGTGGTCACGCTCGCCAACCCGGTGGCCGCCGCGGTGATCGGCCTCACCCTGCTGGGCCAGGATCTGCAGGGCGGCGCGGGCGGGGTGCTGCTGGCCCTGGCCGGCGCGGGGCTGGCCGCCTGGGGCGTGGTGCTGCTCACCCGGGCAGCACCACGGGCCGGCGGACGGGACGCGGACGAGGAGCATCCGGTGGCGGCCGTGCTGGCGCTGGAGCCGGGCACCGCGACCGCGGAACCGGTGCTGCTGCCGCGGCAGCCGGACCAGCCCGGACATCTCACGGCGCTGTGACCCGGGCCGCCCGGTGACCGCGTACGGCGGCGGCCGGTGCGCGGACGTCGTCCGCGGGCACCGGCCGCCGTCGCCGTACCGCCGGGCCGGTCAGCCCCAGCCGCGGGCGTCCTGCTTGAGGGCGGTGTCCACGGTCAGCGCCGTGGCCACCACGAGGCTCAGCAGCGGCTCGGGCAGCTGGTAGTGGATCTGCAGGACGTAGTTGTCCGCGGTCGTGAAGAGCGTCTTGGCGAGGCCTTCCCAGGTCTTGGTGACCCGGGCGACCTCGTTGTCCGCGTGGTCGACGATCGCGAAGTTCCAGGCCCGCCAGTTCTCCGCCTTGATCGCGCCGACCTGCTGGCCGTTCGCCGTCATCGCGAAGTTGATCTTGCCGATCATGTTCTTCTGGACGATCTCGCCGACCGGCGAGCCGTCCGGGCGGGTCACGATCACCCGGGACTTGAAGATCTTCGCGGGCCGGGTCAGCAGCAGCTGCGGCTGGCCGTAGGCGTCGCGGATCTCCAGCTTGTGGGTGAGGAACTGGTCCAGGCTGGAGACGAAGCGCAGGATCTTGCGCAGGATGCCCTGCCCGACCTGGGTGACCGAGCCGATCTCCCGGCCGTTCTGGTCCATGACCTTGTACTCGTTGGTCAGCTCGATGAGCTTGGCCTTCTGGTTCACGACCAGGACGGGCTCGGTGAAGAGGGTCCCGCCGCCGGGCCCGCCGGCCGTGACGCCGGCCTGCTTCTGCACCTGGCGCTGCACCTTGGCGTCGCCGGCCTGCTGCTGCGGGAAGGCATGCTGCGGCGGAACCTGCCCGGCGGGCTGCTGGGCGGGGTTGGTGTGCTCGGTCCACTGCGCGCCGTCCCAGTAGCGCAGCGTCTGGGCCGCCCCGTGCGGATCCGGGTACCAGCCTGCAGGAGTGTTCGATTGCGTGGTCACCGGGGCACACTACCCTGATATGACCGGTACCTGACCAGTCCGCACGGAGCGGTGTTCATCGCCCGTTCACCCCGTGACGATCGCCGGATCGCTGACGCCCGGCTGCCCGTTCTCCACGTGCCCGGCGAAGCCGCGCAGGAAGGCCGGGTCGGCGTCGGAGGTGACGGTCAGGTCGTACCAGCGCTTGCTCGCCGTGAGGCTCACGGTCTGCTTCACGGTCGCGCCGGGCCGCACGGTCACCGTGACCGGAGCGGCGCCGTAGCCGTCGGCCAGCTTCAGCCTCACCGTGCCGGAGCCCTTGTTGGTGAAGGTGAGCTCGATGTCGTCGCCCGCGGGCCGGGCGGTGACCTCGGGGCCGGCGACCTTGTTGCGGCCCTTGAAGACGCGCAGGAAGCCGTTGGGGCCGTGCACGGAGAGGTCGTAGTTCCCGCCGGAGTAGACCGAGTTCCAGGTGTCCGAGAGCGTTTTGCCGGCCTCGGTGGTGTAGGTCCAGGGGCCGTCGGTACGGCTGTCGGAGGTGACGAGGAAGGCCGCGCCCGCGTTCGCCCCCGAGGCGAACGTGAGCGTGAACTTGCCGGCCGCGGTGTCCGCCGAGCCGTCCACGACCGGGGCGTACCTCAGCGGGCGGGCGGGCCGGCTGCCGGGCTCCTGCCGGGGCAGGGAGGGGTTGGCGGGCGGCTTGGGCACGTAGTCCGGGTGGCGGTCGTGGTCCTTGGGCCGGTATCCGGCCGTGGACGGCAGCAGGGCCGGCGCGGTGTCCTTGCGGGAGAAGTCGAAGGCGCTGGTCAGGTCGCCGCATATGGCGCGCCGCCAGGGCGAGATGTTCGGCTCGCGGACACCGAAACGTCGCTCGATGAACCGGATGATCGAGGTGTGGTCGAGGGTCTCGGAGCAGACGTAGCCGCCCTTGCTCCACGGGGAGACGACCAGCATCGGCACCCGCTGGCCGAGGCCGTAGGGGCCGGCGACATGGCCGGCGTCGCCCTTGAACAGGTCCGGCGCCGGGTCGACCGTCGACCTGCCCTGGGCGGCGGAGGCCGGCGGGTAGGGCGGGATGACGTGGTCGAAGAAGCCGTCGTTCTCGTCGTAGGTGATGAACAGCGCGGTCTTCGCCCACACGTCGGGGTCGGAGGTCAGCGCGTCCAGGACCTGGGAGATGTACCAGGCTCCGTAGTTGGCCGGCCAGTTGGGGTGCTCGGTGAAGGCCTCGGGGGCGACGATCCAGGAGACCTGGGGCAGCCGGTCCGCCTGGACGTCCGCCCTCAGCCGGTCGAAGAAGCCCTCGCCCTTGCGGGCGTCGGTGCCGGTGCGGGCCTTGTCGTACAGCGGGTCGCCGGGCTTGGCGCTGCGGTACCGGTTGAAGTAGAGGAGCGAGTTGTCGCCGTAGTTGCCGCGGTAGGCGTCGTTGATCCAGCCCCAGGAGCCGTTCGCGTCGAGGCCGTCGCCGACGTCCTGGTAGATCTTCCAGGAGACCCCGGCCTGCTCCAGGCGCTCGGGGTACGTCGTCCAGCCGTAGCCCTTCTCGTCGTTGCCGAGGACCGGGCCGCCGCCGGTGCCGTCGTTGCCGGTGTACCCCGTCCACATGTAGTAGCGGTTGGGGTCGGTGGAGCCGATGAGCGAGCAGTGGTAGGCGTCGCAGATGGTGAAGGCGTCCGCGAGGGCGTAGTGGAAGGGGATGTCGTCGCGCGTCAGGTAGGCCATCGTCGTCGCGGACTTCGCCGGCACCCACTTGTCGTACTTACCGCCGTTGAACGCGGTGTGGCCGTCGTTCCAGCCGTGCGGGAGGTCCTGGATGAAGGCCAGGCCCAGGTCGTCGGCGTCGGGGTGGAACGGCAGGATGTCCTTGGTGCCGTCGGACTGCTTCCAGACGGACCTGCCGTTCTGGGTGACCGGACGGGGGTCGCCGAAGCCGCGGACTCCTCGGAGCGAGCCGAAGTAGTGATCGAAGGAACGGTTCTCCTGCATCAGGACGACGATGTGCTCGACATCGTCCACCGATCCGGTGCGGTAGTGGGCGGGCAGGGCGGCCGCGCGCTGGATGCTGCCTGCCAGCGCGGTGAACGCCGTGGTGGCGCCGGCGAGTTGGAGGAAGCGCCGCCGGTTGACTTCGGGCATGGGTGAGGGTCCTCTCGTCCTGACGTAGCGGATGCCGTCAGATGACGGAATCTGCGCGGAGCGAGTGTTCCAAGAGCAGCAAACGTCAGGGAAGGGTCTGGTGGCGCCGATGTGAAACTCGGCGGTACGCGTGGTGCCGCGTCACCGGGTTCCCCTGACCCGGTGACGCGGCGGCGGGAGGCGGCGGTCAGGAGGTCAGGTACGCCTCCACCTCACTGAACTGCCCGGCCGGCCAGCCCGTGTTGGCGCTGACGCTCAGGCGCAGGTAGCGCAGGTTCGTGCCGCTGGGCAGGGACACCGTCGCGGTGTTGCCGGTGGCCGGGTCGAAGCGGTAGCCCTGGGCGCCGACGACGGTCGCGTAGCCGGAGCCGTCGGTGCTGCCGAGCACCGTGACGGTCTGGGTACGGGCGCCCCAGGCGGCGGACGGCGGCAGCTTCAGCACCAGGCGGCGCACGGCGTAGGAGGAGCCGAGGTCGACCGTGAGGGACTGCGGGAAGGCGTTGTTGGCGGACTCCCAGTAGGAGTTCGCGTCCCCGTCGACGGCCTTGCCCGGCGTGTAGACGTCCTGGGAACCGGTCGCGGTGGCCGGGCGGCCCTGGGCGAGGTTGCGGTTCGGGTCGGGCTCGGGGTTGCCCTGCCCGGGCCGCGGCCAGGTCGAGCAGTCCGACCAGGTGCTGGACCAGCCGGAGTTGCCGCCGCCGTCGGTGAGGGTGAAGGAGCCGGAGTTCGCGGGGAACGGGCAGTTGTAGACGCCGGCCGCGCCGACCTGGGTCGCGGTGACGTTCCTGAAGGCCGCCGCGCCCTGCGCCTCGGCCTGGACCACGACCGTACCGGTGTTCCGCACGGTCGCGCCGGTGACGTTGACGTTCCGCACCGGGTAGCCGTGCCCGCCGCCGGAGACGAACTCGAAGGCGCTGTAGGGGCTGTCGGTGATCGTGGTGTTGGTGATGTCGACGGTCGCGTTGATGGCGCTGTCGTAGGAGTCGACGCGCAACGCGCCCATGGGGTGGTTCCAGTTGGGGTTCATCGCGCCGGTGCGCACCAGCGTGTTGCCGTCGACCGTGATGGTGCCGGCGAGGGGGTGGAACGGGTCGAGGAACTTCTGGTTGGAGATGGCGATGCCGCTGCCGAGGGCGTTGGTGTCGGAGACCAGGTTGTTGCGTACGGCGATGTCGGTGCCGCCGTAGATCGCGATGCCGTTGGCGAGGTTGGGCTGCGTGATGGTGTTGTTCTCGAAGCTGGAGTCGGTGTCCGGGGCGTACAGCGACCACATGGCGAGGGAGTCGTCGCCCTGGTTGCGCAGGAAGTTGTTGCGGACGCGGACGCCCTTCGCGGTGCCGTTGAGGTTGAGGCCGTCGGCGGTGGTGTCGAGGATGCGGTTGTTCTCCACCACCAGGTTGTCGTTGTTGCCCGTCAGCCACAGTCCGACCTTCAGGTGCTGGATCCACATGCCGGAGACCGACGAGTTCGGGCCCAGGGAGCCGTTGACGAAGTTGTCGGGGCTGGAGTCGACGCGTTCGGTGACCTCGCCGACGACCGCGAAGTCCTTGATGTGGACGTTGCCCGCCGAGCCGGACTGGTCGATGAAGCGGGAGGTGTGCACGACCGAGTACCAGCCGCCGGCGCCCTGGAGGGTGACGTTCTGCACGCCGTTGAGGGAGGACGTGACGCGGTAGTCCCCCGGCGGGATCCACACGGTGCCGCCCTGGGCGGCGGCGATGGCGTCCCGGAAGGCCTGGGTGGAGTCGCCGGTGCCGCTGGGGTCGGCGCCCTTGGTGACGACGGACACCGAACCGGCGGGCTGGGTCGCGGCCGGGGCGGCCTGCTCGAAGTCGGCGACGTCCACGGTGACCTGGACTCCGGTCGCCTCGACGGCCACCTTGTCGCCGGCCTGGACGTTCTGCCCGAGCAGCAGCCGCGTGTTGTCGAAGAAGTGGTGCGTCTTGGCGCCGGTGATCCAGCCGGTGTCGATGTAGGAGTACTTGGCGGTCACCGGCAGGGTCCTGGCGAGCCGGGTGCCGTTGACGTACACGTTCAGCGCGCCGGACTGGCCGTCCGGGACGCTGTAGGCGAGGTTCAGCGCGTTGGCGGCGCGGGGCACGGTGAACTCCACGCGCTGCCCGGCCGAGAGCCGGACGGCCTGCCGGCCGGAGGCCTCCGAGGCGAGGCTGCCCTGCGTGTAGTCGGGGCCGATCCTCGTGCCGTTGCCGGCTGCCGACTCGGCCTCCACCGAGGTGAAGGGCAGGGTGGCGCCCGCCGCCGCGTGGGCGGCCGGGGCGAGGGTGACGAGCATGCCGGCGGCGAGGGCGACGACCGCGCCGATGGCCGGCATGCGCCTGACATGCCTGGCGGTGCTGGTGTGCATGTGCTGATCCCTTCGTGGTGGGGGTGCGTGGGACAGCGCGAGGTGCGTACGGGCGCGGCTCAGGCGCGCAGCCAGGCCGCCGTGTCCCGTGGCAGCCGGCCCTCGCTGTCCAGCGGGCCGCTGCTGAGCAGGAGCCGGGTGTGCGCGGGGAGGCCGGCGGGTGTGCCGGCGAGGTTGACCACGCACAGCACGCCGTCCGCGCGGGAGAAGGCGAGCACGCCGTCGGGGGCGGGCAGCCAGGTCAGCGGGCCGTCACCGAACTGCGGGCGCAGGGCGATGGCCGTGCGGTAGAGGGAGAGCATGGAGCCGGGATCGCGCTGCTGCCGGTCCACGGCGTACGACGCCCAGCCGGCCGGCTGCGGCAGCCACGGCTCCTCCCGCGAGCCGAAGCCCGCGTGCGGCTCGCCGGCGGCCCAGGGCAGCGGCACCCGGCAGCCGTCGCGGCCGGGGGCGGCACCCCGCGAGCGGAAGTACATGGGGTCCTGGGCCCGGTCGGCCGGGATGTCGGCCTCCGGCAGGCCCAGCTCCTCCCCCTGGTAGAGGTAGACCGAGCCGGGCAGCGCGAGCGACAGCAGGGCGGCGGCCCGGGCGCGCCGGGTGCCGAGCGCGAGGTCCGTCGGGGTGCCGAAGGCCTTGGTGGCGAAGTCGAAGGCGGTGTCCTCACGGCCGTACCGGGTGACCGTGCGGGTGACGTCGTGGTTGCACAGCACCCAGGTGGCGGGAGCGCCGACGGGGGCGTGCTCGGCGAGGGTGGTGTCGATGGAGGCGCGCAGCCGGCCCGCGTCCCAGGGGCAGGACAGGAAGGAGAAGTTGAAGGCGGTGTGGAGTTCGTCGGGGCGCAGGTAGCGGGCGAAGCGTTCGGGGTCGGGGAGCCAGACCTCGCCGACGAAGACGCCGCCGTACTCGTCGGCCACCCGGCGCCAGGAGCGGTAGATGTCGTGGAGTTCGTCGCGGTCGAGGAAGGGGTGCTGCTCCGGGTGCGTGGCGAGGTCGGGGAGGTCCGGGTCCTTGGCGAGCAGGGCCGCCGAGTCGATGCGGACGCCGGCGACGCCCCGCTCCAGCCAGAAGCGGAGGATGTCCTCGTGCTCCTGGCGGACGGCGGGGTGGGCCCAGTTGAGGTCGGGCTGCTCGGGGGTGAACAGGTGCAGGTACCAGTCGCCGTCGGGCAGACGGGTCCACACCGGTTCGGCGGAGCCGGCGAACTGGGACGGCCAGTCGTTCGGCGGGAGTTCGCCGTGCGGGCCGCGTCCCCGGCGGAAGTGGAACAGCTCGCGCTCGGGGCTGCCGGGACCGGCGGCCAGCGCGGCCCGGAACCAGGGGTGCTGGTCGGAGACGTGGTTGGGCACGATGTCGACGAGGGTGCGGATGCCGAGCTGGGCGGCCTCGTCGATGAGTTTCTCCGCCTCGGCGAGGGTGCCGAAGGCCGGGTCGATGGCCCGGTAGTCGGCGACGTCGTAGCCGCCGTCCTTCAGCGGGGACACGTACCACGGTGTGAACCACAGGGCGTCCACGCCGAGTCCGGCGAGGTACGGCAGCCGGGCGCGGACGCCCGCGAGGTCGCCGGTGCCGTCGCCGTCGCCGTCCGCGAAGCTGCGGACGTACACCTGGTAGATGACGGCCGAGCGCCACCAGTCGGCGTCTGTGCGGGCATGGCTGGGCTGTCCCACTGAGCTTGCCTTTCTGTGGAGGGGGCGGCTCTTTCGAGGGGCGCGCGGGGTCAGCCCTTGGTGCTGCCCGCGCTGATCCCGGCGATGATGTGCCGCTGGAAGACGAGGAACAGCGCCACCATCGGGATGCTGGCGATCACCATCGCGGCGATGAGCACGGTGAGCTGGATGTTCTGCGACAACTGGACCAGGGCCACGCTGATCGGCTGCTTCGCGGTGTCGGAGAAGACCATCAGCGGCCACAGGAAGTCCTGCCAGACGGCGACCAGCGCGAAGATCGACACCACTCCGAGCACCGGCCGGGACATGGGCAGGACGACGGACCACAGGGTCCGGAGCCGGCCGGCGCCGTCGATCTCGGCGGCCTCCAGCACCTCGCGCGGCAGCTGGTCGAAGAACCGTTTGAGCAGGTAGAGGTTGAAGGCGTTGGCGACGGCCGGGAGCCAGACGGCGAGGGGGTCGTTGAGCAGGCTGGTGTGGATCAGCGGCAGGTCGGCGACGGTCAGGTACTTGGGGACGACCAGGGCCTGCGCCGGCACCATGAGGGTGGCGAGGATGCCGCCGAGGACCACCTTGCCGAAGGCCGGCTTCAGTTTGGAGAGGGAGTAGGCGGCGGCCGTGCAGAACACCAGCTGGAAGGCCCAGGCACCGGCGGCCTGGACGAGCGTGTTCCCCAGGTGCTGCGGGAGCTGCATCAGGTCCCAGGCGTCGGTGTAACCGCCGGGGTGCCAGTGCTCGGGTACGAGCGTCGGCGGGGTGCGGGCCACCTCGTCCGGGGACTTCAGCGCGCCGGTCACCATCCAGTACACGGGGAAGAGGAAGGCGAGCGCGAAGAGGACGAGGACGGCCGTGAACACCGTCCAGTAGACGGCCTTTCCGCGCGGGCGGGCGAGGGCGGCCGGGGAGACCAGGGTACGGGTGCTCACGCGGTGTCCTCCTCACTGCGGGTGAGCCGCAGGTAGACGGCGGAGAAGGCGCCGAGCAGCAGCAGGAGCATCACGCTGAGGGCGCAGGCGCCGCCGAAGTCGTTGTAGAGGAAGGCGTACTTGTAGATGAGGTAGAGGACGGTGACGGTGGCGTTCTCCGGGCCGCCGCCGGTGATGACGAACGGTTCGGTGAACACCTGCATGGTCGCGATGATCTGGAGGAGCATCAGCATCAGGATCACGAACCGCGTCTGCGGGACCGTGACGTGCCGGACCCGCTGGAGGAGGTTCGCGCCGTCCAGTTCGGCGGCCTCGTACAGCTCGCCGGGGATGGACTGGAGCGCGGCCAGGTAGATGAGGACGGTGCCGCCCATGTTGGCCCAGGTGGCGACGACGACCAGGGAGACCAGGGCGGTGTCGGTGCCGTTGGACCAGTGGGAGGTGGGCAGGTGCAGGAAGCGCAGCGCCTCGTTGGCGAGGCCGGCTCCGGGGTCGTAGAACCACTTCCACAGCAGGGCGCTGACCACCGGCGGGATCATCACCGGCAGGTAGACCACGACGCGGAAGAAGGCTTTGGCGTGCCGCAGCTCGTTGAGGACGAGGGCGAGGACGAAGGGGATCGCGAAGCCGATGAGGAGGGCCAGCAGGGTGAACATGAGGGTGTTGCGCCAGGCCGCGGCGAACTCGGGATCGTGCAGGACCCGGGTGAAGTTGGCGGTGCCGGCCCACTCGGGCGGGGAGCCCGGGGTGTACGTCTGGAAGGCGATGACGACCGCGCGGATCGCCGGGTACCAGGAGAACAGGGCGAAGCAGAGGAGGCCGCCCAGGAGGAAGCCGTAGGCCCGGGCCTGGTCGACCAGGCGGCGGCGCCTGCGGTCCCCCGCGCATGGCGGCGGCTCCGGGACCGGGTGGGCGGCGGCCCGTGCCGGGGGTCGCTCGGCCGTCTTCGTCATGGCGGTCAGCTCCGGGCCAGAATGCTGTCGATCTTGCCGGACGCCTCCTTGAGGAGCCGGTCGATGTCGGCGTCCTTGTCGGTCAGGACGGCGGAGACGACGGAGTCGAGGACGGAGTAGATCTGCTGGGCGTGCGGCGGCTCGATCTTCAGCCGGAGCCTGTGGTTGCCGTCGAGGAACGCCTGGTAGTTCCCCACCGGGACGTTGGCGTTGGCCTTCTTGGCCCGCTGGTCGGTGGCGTCGGCGGCACCGGTGAACAGGCGCGGCTCGGGCAGGCCGACGGGGGCGTCGTGCTTCTTGGCACGTGCGTAGTCACCGAGGAAGCCCCTGCCCGGGGTCAGGAACATGTGGTCGAGCCACTTGAGGCCGGCGCGGATCTGGGCGGGCGTGTCGTGCTTGTCGAACATGTAGCCGTCGCCGCCGATGAGGGTGCCCCGGCCGCCCGGCATGGGGGCCAGGGCGAGGTCCTTGTAGCTGCCGCCCTTCTCCTTGACCAGGATCGGGATGTTGTCGGGGGCGGCGAGGTACATGCCGAGCCTGCCCGAGCCCATCATCTGCTGCACGTCGTTGATGACGAGGAGCTGCTTGCTGCCCATCGAGTCGTCGGTCCACCGCATGTCGTGCAGGTTCCGCAGGACGGCGCGGCCCTCGGGGGTGTCGATGGTGGCCTTCTCGCCGTCCGCGCCGACGACGTCGCCGCCCTGGGAGTACAGCTCGGCGGTGAAGTGCCAGCCGCCCTGGTTCTGCGCGCTGTAGTCGGCGTAGCCGACGGTGCCGTCGCCGAGGGCGGCGATCCTCTTCGCGGCGGCGCGGACCTCCTCCCAGGTGGCGGGGGGCTCGTCGGGGTCCAGGCCGGCCTTCCGGAAGAGGGCGCGGTTGTAGATCAGGCCCATGGAGTAGCCGGTGCGCGGGATGCCGTAGACCTTGCCGTCCACGGTGTAGATGTCCCGCAGCTGCTTCTGGATGCTGTCGTAGTGCTTCAGTTCCTTGAGGTACGGGGTGAGGTCGGCGGCCTGGCGGATGTCGACGACGTGCCGCGCGTCGGTGAAGTACGTGTAGAAGACGTCCTCCATCTGGCCGCCGGCGAGCTTGGCGTCGAAGGTCTTGGGGTCCTGGCAGGGGAAGGCGTCGTGCGCGACGACGTCGATGTCCGGGTGGGCCTCCTCGAACGCGGCGACGTCCTGCTCGAAGAAGCCGCGGTCCACGGTGGCGCTCTTCGGCGGCTCGCAGTTGACGGTGATACGCGTCCTGCCGCCGGCCGAACCGCCGTCACCGGACCCGCAGGCGGTGGCGGCGAGGGCGAGCGAGGAACAGACGCCGATCGCGACGACGGTACGGCGGAACCCGGTGCTTCTCATCGGTGGACCCCTCATGGCACTCGTGGCAGCAGCGGTGGGCGCCGCACACTCAAGCACCGCCGAGAGCGGTCCGCAAGATGTCGCGCAGAATATGCAATTGTTCGACAGGCGGCTGGATCTTTCGTAGTTCAGTCGCGCGGGGCTTGCCCGGTGGAGCCGCGCACCACCAGCTCCGGCTCGAACAGCAGCTCCTCGGCGGGTACGGCGGTGCCGCCGATCTGCGCGTTCAGCAGCTCCACGGCCGCGCGTCCCATGGCCTCGATGGGCTGGCGGACGGTGGTCAGCGGGGGCTCGGTGCAGTTCATGAACGCCGAGTCGTCGTAGCCCACGACCGAGATCCGGCCCGGGACGTCGTATCCCTTGCGGCGGGCGGCCCGTACGGCGCCGAGCGCCAGCGGGTCGGAGGCGCAGACGATGCCGGTGACACCCCGGTCGATCAGCCGGGAGGCGGCGGCGTGGCCGCCCTCCAGGGAGAAGATGGCGCGCGCGACGAACTCCTCGGGAAGATCGCCGGCGATCGCCCGGGCGGCGGCCAGTTTGCGGGCCGAGGGCACGTGGTCGCCGGGGCCGAGGACCAGGCCGATGCGCTCGTGCCCGAGCGAGGTCAGGTGCCGCCAGGCCTGTTCGACGGCTACGGCGTCGTCGCAGGACACGCCGGGGAAGCCCAGGTCCTCGATGGCCGCGTTGACCAGCACCACCGGGATGTTGCGCTCGGCCAGCAGGCGGTAGTGGTCGTGCGGCGCGTCGGCCTGGGCGTACAGACCGCCGGCGAACACGACTCCGGAGACCTGCTGCTGGAGCAGCAGCTCGACGTAGTCCGCCTCCGACACCCCGCCCTTGGTCTGCGTGCACAGCACCGGGGTCAGCCCCAGCTGGGCGAGGGCGCCGCCGATGACCTCGGCGAACGCCGGGAAGATGGGGTTCTGCAGCTCGGGCAGGACGAGGCCGACCAGCCGGGCGCGTTCGCCGCGCAGCTGGGTGGGGCGCTCGTAGCCGAGGACGTCGAGGGCGGTGAGCACCGCCTGCCGGGTGGCTTCGGAGACCCCGGGCTTGCCGTTGAGCACCCGGCTGACGGTGGCCTCGCTGACCCCGACCTTCTTCGCCACTTCCGCAAGTCGTCGCGTCATGCGCGCAAGAGTAACGCAAGCTGCGCAAGCCGCTTGCGTAGCGGAGAGCGGGAGTGACGGTGAGGCGGCGAGACGAAGCGAGGGTGAGGCGGCGAGGCTCGGTGACGGTGAGGCAGTGAGACTCGGTGACGGTGGATACCGGCGGATCGCGCCGGGTGGCGGGCGCGCCGGTGGGCCGGCCCGGCGCCGTCGGCGACCTGAACGCCGACGGTGCCGGGTCAGTTTCCGGGAGACGGGACGACCGTCAGATGGGAGGCCGCGCCCCGCGGGCGGCGCTGCCGGCGCACCGGGGCGGCGGACCGGCGGGGGTCGCGCAGGATCATCGTCAGGCGCCGGTAACCCAGATCCAGCAGGGGCTGCGACGCCTCCTCCACGATGCGGCACTCGGTGCGCCCGCGGCGCGGGTCCGGGTGGTGCAGGAGGCGTACGGCGCCGTCGAGGCGGGCCGCGGACTCGCCGACGGCCCGGATCCAGTGCGGCAGGCCCTGCCGGTAGGCGGCCTCCATGATCGGGTCCTGGGCGATCTCCCGGCGCAGCGCCTGGAGTTCGAGGTCGTGGGCGTGCGCCTCCAGGGCGGACCGGACCTGGGCCAGCATGGGCAGGCACCAGCCGGGCTCGTGCTCGCCGAGGATCTCGCCCGCGTCGGGGTGGAACAGCACGAACCTGAGGAAGTTCTCGCCCGGCATGGCCGTCGGATGAGGGCGCACGCCCTGGAAAAGTGTCTCGAACGCGCTGTTGGCCATGACCACGTTCCAGTGGCGGTCCACGACCAGCGACGGACAGGACAGATACTCCAGCAGCGCTCCGTAGTCCTGAAGGTAAGCCAGGTAAGCCTGGGTGTCGCAGGTCTCGGGGACGGGCCGCGGTGCCGGCCGCTGCCCTCCTGCCTGATGTGCCATCGGGAGGTCACCCCTCTTGCCTCTGCGGCCTTTCTCGCGGCGATGCGATCCTGCTGCCCCGGCAAGAGTCGTGTCAACTATCGTGGCATTTCATGCCGGTTGACGGCTGAAATTCGCCACAGTTGTGGCGACACCTGGATGTGAGTTCGAGACACCGGCTACTCTCCGGGAAGTTCACGGCGATCGCTCGTGAGAAGCACGGACGCATCTGAAGCCCTCTAGAGACGTAGGAGTTCTGTCGGTGACGGATGGCTACGAGGATCCGGGCGCCTCGGCGACCGCCCAGCTGCCGGCCGTCGTCGCCCGCGTCACCGCGCTCGCCGACCGCCTCGGTGTGCCGCACGCCGAGGTCTTCGACGTCGGGCGCCTCTCCACCGCCTGCGGGGTGCCGGAGCCGGTGGTCAGGGCCCTGCTGAGCGGCCGGCCGGCGGGCGAGCCGGACGTCCAGGCCCGCTTCCTGCAGCGCCTGGACCTGCTGCGCCGCACCCGGCTGAAGCCGAACGGCCGCAAGTACACCCAGCAGGAGATCGCCGACGGGGCGGGCATGTCCCGCCAGCAGGCCGGCGCCCTCATCAACGGCGACCGGCGGCCCACCATGGAGCACTGCGACGCGTTGCAGCGGTTCTTCCGGGTGCACGCCGGGTTCCTCACCGCGGAGGACCCCGAGGCGCTGGCGGGTGCGCTGCAGCGTACCGAGCAGGAGTTGCTGCAGAAGCTCGCGGACCGGGAGCGGGCCGCCGCCGAGACCGCGGAGGATCCGCTGGAGCGGCTGCTGCAGGACCACGGCGTGCGCGGAATCGCCTGGCGGGCCGCGCAGTTGCCCACCGACCAGCACCGGGACAAGGTCGCCGAATGGCTGGACATGCTCCTGGAGAGCGTGAAGCGGCCCGAGGCGTGACGCGGGGCCCGGGGCGGGGGCGGGCGGTCCCGGAACGTTTCCGCCTCCGCTAAGCGGGCTAACCGGCGCGGAGCCAGACGGCGTTGTCAGTGGTGGGCGGCAAGCTGGGGGTGTGCGCCGCAGAGCGCGTGACCGTGACGCCTACTCGGGGAGAGCCGACCGATGCCCACCGCCGTACTGACCGACCGTGAGCGTACCGCCGTCCAGGCCTACCTGCGGCTGCTGCACACGGTGCGGGCCGCCTTCGACGGGCCACCGCACGAGGCGCGTCCCGCCGTCGTCCCGCCCACCGTCCTCGAGGAGGCGGAAAAGGCCCTGGCCCGCGCGGGCCTCGCGGGCAACGAGGAGGCGTTCTTCCGGCTCCTGCGCGACTGGTGCCCCCCGCCGGCGTGAGCCTCCGGCAGGTCCGGCACCGCAGCCCCCGCCGGCACGTGCCTCCGCGGCACCGCCGCTCCCGGCCCGGGGCACAGCGCCGCGCCGCCCCCGGTCCCGGAAGGCGCCGGTGGAGCGGTGTCGGGGCCGGGGTTCCCGGGCGGGAGGTGTCTGGGCGGTAGGCGTCGGGGCGGGGCCGGGGTGGTCAGGTGTGGGGTATGACCACCGACGTGGCCACCACGCCCTCCCGTACCGTCCAGCGGCCCTCGAAGGTCTGGAGGCGGTGGCCGTCGACCACGGGGCCGGGGACGAGGAGTTCGGCGTGCAGGGTGCCGCACTGGTCGCCGTCGGCGTCCGGGCGGAGGGTGATGTCGGCCTCGGAGAAGTCCAGCCACTTGCGGGTGAGCGGGAACCACGCCTTGTAGACGGACTCCTTGGCGCTGAACAGCAGGCGGTCCCAGTGCACGGCGGGCCGGCGCGCGGCCAGCCGGTCGAGCCGTGTGGCCTCGGCGGGCAGGAAGACCGAGGCGCCGACGCCCTCCGGCAGCGGACCGTGGGGTTCGGCGTCGATGCCGAGGGAGACGAGGTCGGCGGCGCGGACCAGCGCGGCGGCGCAGTAGCCGTCGCAGTGGGTCATGCTGCCGACCAGCCCGTCGGGCCAGCGCGGAGCGCCCCGCTCGCCGCTGAGCACCGGCTGCGGCGGTACGCCGAGCTTCTCCATCGCACGCCGGGCACAACCGCGCACGGCCGCGAACTCACGCCGCCGCTTCGCCACCGAGCGGGCGACGAGCGCCTCCTCCGCCGGGTAGAGCGGGGTCTCCCACAGCGGGTCGTCAGCCCGTGCCTCCACGGCCACGACCGACTCCGGGAGCAGCTCCTCGATCACCTGCTTCGACCTCCATCGGCAGAACGCGGCGCAGCCTCCCCGGGGGGTCCGGGCGCTTGCGCCACTCGCGCGGGTATCCGACGGAGACCTCCAGGAAGCGGACTCCGTCGTGCCAGGTGGTGCGGGGGATGTGCAGATGGCCGTAGACCATGGTGGCGACGCGGAAGCGCCGGTGCCAGTCGGCGGTCAGCGTGGTGCCGCACCACATGGCGAACTCCGGGTGCCACAGGACCTCGGTGGGGTGCCGGTGCAGCGGCCAGTGGCCGGCCAGCACGGTCGGCAGGTCCGCGGGCAGCTCGGCGAGCCTGCGCTCGGTCTCGGCGACCCGGGCCCGGCACCAGGCCTCACGGGTCGGGTAGGGATCGGGGTGCAGCAGGAACTCGTCGTTGCAGATGATGCCCGTGCTCTCCGCGTAGGCCAGGCCCTCGGCCTTGGTGGTGGAGCCGGCCGGCAGGTACGAGTAGTCGTAGAGCAGGAAGAGCGGGGCGACGGCGACCGGGCCGCCGGGGCCGTGCCACACCGGGTAGGGGTCCTCGGGGGTGACGACGCCCAGCTCGCGGCAGACCTCGACCAGGTGCTCGTAGCGGGCGACGCCGCGCAGGGTGACCGGGTCGCTCGGATGGGTCCACAGCTCGTGGTTGCCGGGTGCCCACAGCACCTTGCGGAAGCGGCTCGCGAGCGTGCCGAGGGCCCAGCGGACGTCGGCCACGGTCTCCGCGACGTCACCGGCCACGATCAGCCAGTCCTCGTCGCTCTCCGGACGCATGCCCTCGATCAGAGCGCGGTTCTCCGGATAGCTGATGTGCAGGTCGCTGATGGCCAGCAGCTGTCCGGCCCCGGCCGTCGACTCCACCCGCGCACCCCTTCCGATCATCCGATGACACAACGAGAACACATCGACCGGCCCCGGGACAAGGGGATCCTGTCCGCGTGTCAGCTTCCGCCGGGCCGGCGCGGGCGGCCGGCCCGCCCCGCGCCCACCACCGTTCGGACGACCGCACCCACCACCGTTCGGACGACCGCACCCACACCGTTCGGACGGCCTCGCCCACCACCGTTCGCACAACTTTGCCCGTGGCGTTGCCCACGGCGTTTCCCGTGACGCCGCCCATGGCCTCCCCATGGCTTCCCCATGGCTCTTCCCCTGACCATGTCCATGGTCGGACGGGGCCGGAAATCCGTAACACCCGCGTTGCACGAGGGGCCCCGGGAAAGCCGTATGATCGCCCCGACACCAGCGCCCTCAACTCCCCTTCGAACGGGGCCGTTTGGTGACCCTTCCTGCCACCTGCCCGGGCACGGGCCGCTCCGCCCTGCCCGCACACCCCCGAAAGGCGGCCCGCATGCCCTCTCGCGTACGCGTCTGGCTCAACCGCACGTACGCGGAGAACGTGTTCTTCATGGATCAGCTGCGGAGAAATCCCAGCGATCGCGCGGTGGAGATCCATGCCACGCACGGCGACCCCGACTCGCCGGTGCTGGCCGCCGCCGACACCGCCGACCTGGAGCCGGAGGGCCTGTCCCCGGCCGCGTACGTCGAGTACGCCCTCGACCAGTGCGTCCGGCGCGGCATCGACGTGTTCGTGCCCCGGCTGCACCAGGCGGCGATCGTGGCGCACCGCGCCGAGTTCGCCGCGGCCGGTACGGCGCTGCTGGCGCCGACGCCCGAGGCGGTCGCCGTCTTCGAGGACAAGGCGACCGCGTACGAGGCGGTGCGCTCGGTGGGTGTCCCCGTCCCGCCGTGGCACCGGGTCCGGACGGCGGACGAGCTCCTCGCGGCCGTGGAGGAGTTGGAGGCGGCCGGGCACCGGGTGTGCTTCAAGCCCGCCGCCGGCGCGGGCGGGGTGGGCTTCCGGGTGATCACCCGGTCCCCCTTCTCGCTCGCGCACCTGAACGGCTTTCCCGGCCCCCACGTCCAGCTGGACCTGGTGCTCGACGCGCTGCGGCGGGCCGAGGCCCCCGTGGACTGGCTGGTGATGCCGCGCCTGGAGCAGCCGGAGGTGTCCGTCGACTGCCTGACCGGGCCGGACAACCGGGTACGGCTCGCGGTGGGCCGCACCAAGAACGGCCGCCGCCGGGGCTTCACCCTGGACGAGCGGTGGCTGGCGCCGGCCCGGCTGATCGCGGAGGGCTTCGGGCTGCATCACCTGTCCAACATCCAGTTCCGCATGCTCGGTGACCGCCCGGTGCTGCTGGACGTCAACACGAGGCCCGCGGGCGGGCTGCACCAGCTGTCGCTCTGTGGGGTGAACGCGCCCTGGGCGGCGGTGCGGTTGGCGCTGGGCGAGGATCCCGGGGTGATCGAGCCGCCGTTCCTGGGGCAGGACTACACGGTGGTGTCGGGTCCGCGCCCGCTGTCGCCCGCGGCGCTTCCGCGGCAGAGGGGTGGTGCGGCCGACGTGTTGCTGCCTGCCGTACCCGCGCCCGTGCAGGCGGCTCAGGCGCTGCCGCTCTAGGAACGCAACGGCGGCGGGCCGCCCGGCGGGCGGCCCGCCGTCCTCATCCGAGGTACGCCAGGCCGGGGTGGACCTCGGTGTAGCGCTCGACCAGCCGGCGGGCCACCGTGACCGAGTCGACCAGCGGGTGCAGGGCGAAGGCCTTCACGGCGGTCGACCGGGAACCGGACTCGGCGGCGGCCAGCACCTCGCGCTCGACGGCCTTGACCGAGCACACCAGGCCGGTGGCGTGCGCGGGCAGCGGGTCGGCGGCGAGCGGGTGGGCGCCGCTCGCGTCGACCAGGCAGGGGACCTCGACGACCGCATCGGCGTCCAGGACGGACAGGGTGGAGCGGTTGCGGACGTTGAGGATCAGGGTGGCCCGCTCGTCGCGGGCGATGGCCCGCATCAGCGCCAGGGCGACCTTCTCGTACCCGCCGGACAGGTCCTCGGCCTCGCGTTCGCCCGCGCCGGCGCTCTCCCGGTTCTCGGCCATGTAGGTCGCCTCGCGTTCGGCGCGGGTGCGGTCCCAGGCGTCCAGGGCGGAGCGGCCGGGGTCGGCCGCCTCCTCGTAGAACCGGGCCTGCTGGTCGCGCAGGAAGGCACCCCGGGTCCGCTCGGCCTCCTGGTAGGCGCGGACGGTCTCCCGGTTGAAGTAGTAGTAATGCAGGTACTCGTTGGGGATCGCGCCGAGGGAGCGCAGCCAGTCGGCGCCGAACAGCCTGCCCTCCTCGAAGGAGCCGAGCAGGGCGGGGTCGTCCAGCAGGCGCGGCAGTTCGTCGCGTCCGGCGACCCGGAGGCCGCGTACCCAGCCGAGGTGGTTGAGGCCGACGTAGTCGACGAAGGCCTCGCCCGGGTCGGCGCCGAGGACGCGGGCGACGCGGCGGCCGAGGCCCACCGGCGAGTCGCAGATACCGATGACGCGGTCGCCGAGGTGGCGGGACATGGCCTCGGTGACCAGGCCGGCCGGGTTGGTGAAGTTGATGACCCAGGCGTCCGGGGCGAGGCGGGCCACGCGCCGGGCGATGTCGACGGCGACGGGTACCGTGCGCAGCCCGTAGGCGATCCCGCCCGCGCCGACGGTCTCCTGGCCCAGCACGCCCTCCGTGAGCGCGACGCGTTCGTCCTCCGCCCTTCCCTCCAGGCCGCCGACGCGGATCGCGGAGAAGACGAAGCCGGCGCCGCGCAGGGCCTCGTCCAGGTCGGTGGTGGCGGTCACCGTGGGCGCGTCGGGGATCCCGGCGGCCTGCTCGGCCAGGACCCGGCTCACCGCACGGAGCCGGCGCTCGTCCAGGTCGTGCAGTACGACCTCGGTGACCCGCCCCTCGGCACGGTCGGTCAACAGCGCGCCGTACACCAGGGGAACCCGGAATCCGCCGCCGCCCAGAATCGTCAGCCTCACGCCCGCACCTTTCTTCACGCCTGCACCCTTCTAGCAGACCCGCGCGGGGCGCGGCGCGCCAGCACGGCGATCACACACCGGCACAGCGATCACGCACACGGCACACCGTCCCGCACGAGCCCGGGAACGGTGACCCGTGGGCCGGCACCTGATCCCACGCCACCCCCGCCCTCGTCGATGTGGCGGCCGCCCGGTGAGGCGCACGGTCTGAGCGGATACGGGCGGCTTCACCACGTGAACTCCGTGTCCGCACAAGGACTTTCCTCGCTTCAAGGGTTGACGGTCACCGGGGCGGGGAGCACATTGGCGACATCTTGAGAGCGCTCTCAGACAAGCGTGGGAGCGCTCTCACCCACCTCCCGCACCCTCCCGTACCCGAGAGGCTCCCCATGAGCGCATCCTCCGGCATTCCCAGACCCCGCCCGCTGCGCCGCGCGTTCGTCGCCGTCGCCGCCACCCTCGGCCTCGCCGCGGCCCTCGCCACGGCAGCCACCGCGCCCGCCGACGCCTCCGCGCCCACCCCGCCCTCGGGGTGGACGCAGGTCTTCGTGGACGACTTCAACGGTGCGGCCGGCTCCGGCGTGAACACCGCGAACTGGCAGTACGACACCGGGACGTCGTACCCCGGCGGCGCCGCCAACTGGGGCACCGGCGAGGTCGAGACGATGACGTCGAGCACCAGCAACGTCTCCCTGGACGGCAACGGCAACCTGCTCATCACCCCGCGCCGCGACTCCGCCGGCCGCTGGACCTCCGGCCGGATCGAGACCACCCGCACCGACTTCCAGCCCCCGGCGGGCGGAAAGCTGCGCGTGCAGGCGCGGATCCAGATGCCCAACGTCACCGGCGCGGCGGCGAAGGGCTACTGGCCGGCGTTCTGGATGCTCGGCGCGCCGTTCCGCGGCAACTACTGGAACTGGCCGAGCATCGGCGAGCTGGACATCATGGAGAACGTCCAGGGCCTGAACACCGACTGGGCCACCATGCACTGCGGCACCAACCCGGGCGGTCCGTGCAACGAGACCTCCGGCATCGGCAACTCCACTTCCTGCACCGGCACCACCTGCCAGGCCGGCTTCCACACCTACGCGATGGAGTGGGACCGCTCGACCAGCCCGGAGGAGATCCGCTTCTCCCTCGACGGCGTCACCTTCCACACGGTGCGGGCCAACCAGGTCGACGCGACGACCTGGGCGAACGCCACCAACCACGGCTACTTCGTCATCCTCAACGTCGCGATGGGCGGCGGCTTCCCTGACGCGTTCGGCGGCGGCCCGGACAGCGGGACCGAGCCGGGCCACCCGATGGCCGTCGACTACGTGCAGGTCCTGCAGTCCTCCGGCGGCGGCACCACTCCCCCGCCGTCCGGCAACCGGGACGCCTACAGCGCCATCCAGGCCGAGTCCTACGACGGCCAGTCCGGCGTCGTGGCGGAGACCACCACGGACACCGGCGGCGGCCAGGACATCGGGTCCCTCGCCAACGGCGACTGGGCGCTGTACAAGGGCGTCGACTTCGGCTCGACGGCGGCCAAGCAGTTCTACGCGCGCGTCGCGAGCGGCGCCGCGAGCGGGGTCAGCGGTCTGGTCGAGGTACGCCTGGACAGCCGTGGCAACGCGCCCGTCGGCAGCTTCGCCGTGGCGAACACCGGCGGTTGGCAGTCCTGGCGGACGGTCCCGGCCAACATCGGCGCGGTGACCGGCACGCACGACGTCTACCTCACCTTCACCAGCGGCCAGCCGGCCGACTTCGTGAACGTGAACTGGTTCGACTTCGGTCACTGAGCGCGCCGGCGGCGCCTGATGCCGCTCCTGCCCCGCCCCTCGGGCCTGCCCCGCTCCTCGGGCCTGGTCCGCCCTTCGTGCCGCACCGTGCCCGGCGGGCGGGGCGGGCGTCCAGGCCGTGGACCCCGCCCCGCGCCGACGAGGGCAGCCAGGGCCGGGCCGCCGGGCGTCACCGCAGCTCCGCCCGGAACCCCACCGGCGTCTGCCCGGTGTGCAGGTGGAAGAACTTGGAGAAGTTCGCCGCGTCGGGGAAGCCCACGGCCACCCCGACGCGGCCGATGGGCAGGTCGGTGTGGGCGAGGAGGCGTTTGGCCTCCAGGACGACCCGTTTGTCGATGAAGCCCTTCGGCGTCTCGCCGGTGGCCGCGCGGACGGCGCGGACCAGGGTGCGGCGGGAGTAACCCAGGGCGTCGGCGTAGGCGCTGACGCTGTGGTTGGTGGCGAAGCCCCGCTCGACCGCGTCCCGGAAGCGGGTGAAGGTGCTGTCGGTGTGCCCGCGTGAGGTCTCCGCCGAGCTGGCGGCGAGGTGGGCGAGGCGCAGCAGGGCCGCGGTCAGGGTGTGCCTCAGGACGGCCGTGTGCAGGCTGAGCGGGAGCGTGGCGGTGTCCTCGTACTCGCGGCGCAGCTGGTCGAGGGCCGCCCGGAGCGCGGTGAGCTGCGCCGGATCGGGGTGCAGCAGCGGCGGCAGGTCGTAGCGGTACAGGCCGGTGGCCTCGACGGTGGCGCGGGGCAGGAAGCCGGGCTGCATGGTCAGGACGGTTCCGCGGTACACGGACTCGCGGGAGAACCGGTGGACCTGTCCGGGGCGGATCCACAGCAGGTCACCGGCGTCGGCCTGGTACTCGGCGAAGTCGATCATGTGCCGTACGGGGCCGTCGGTGAAGAGCATGACCACGTGGAAGTCGATGCGGTGGACGCGGTGCAGGGGGGCGTCGGCGTGCCAGGTGTGGTCGGTGCCCATGGGGCCGATCTGCATGCCGACGCCACCGACGGCCAGTTCGGCCGGGAAGGGGAAGGTTCTGATCCCGTCACCCTGGGCCTGGCCTGCGTCACCACGGGCCCGGCCCCTGTCATCACCGGTCTGGCTCCTGCCGCCGCCGGTCTGGCCCCTGTCACCACCGGCTCGGCCCCTGTCGCCGCCGCCGCGGACTCTGCCGTCGTCACCTTGGTCCCTTATAGCCGCCATGTCCTTTTCGTGCCGTCCCTGTCGCGTGATCACTGTCCCAGATTCACCACAGGCTGACACACCCCGACCTTTCCTCGAAAAAGTCAGACTTTTAAGTTTGAACGCGTCCGGCCAGCCATCCCGTACTGAACGAGGACTTCTTGAAGATGACCACGCAGACTTCCGACAGCTTCGAGTGGACCGACCTCGACCGGCGCGCCGTGGACACCGCCCGACTCCTGGCGGCCGACGCGGTGCAGAAGGTGGGCAACGGACACCCGGGCACCGCGATGAGCCTGGCTCCTGCCGCGTACACGATCTTTCAGAAGGTGATGCGACACGACCCGGCCGACCCCGAGTGGACCGGCCGTGACCGTTTCGTCCTCTCTCCCGGTCACACCTCGCTGACCCTCTACACGCAGCTGTTCCTCGCCGGGTACGAGCTGGAACTGGACGACCTGAAGGCCTTCCGCACCCATGGCTCGAAGACGCCGGGCCACCCCGAGTACGGGCACACCGCCGGTGTGGAGACCACCACCGGCCCGCTCGGCCAGGGCCTCGCGAACGCCGTCGGCATGGCGATGGCCGCCCGCTACGAGCGCGGCCTGTTCGACCCGGAGGCCCCCGAGGGCACCTCCCCCTTCGACCACACCGTCTGGGCGATCGTCTCCGACGGCGACCTGGAGGAGGGTGTCTCCGCCGAGGCCTCGTCCCTGGCCGGCCACCAGAAGCTCGGCAACCTGGTCTTCCTCTACGACGACAACCACATCTCCATCGAGGGCGACACCGCGACCGCCTTCTCCGAGGACGTGCTGAAGCGGTACGAGGCCTACGGCTGGCACGTGCAGCGGATCGAGCCGGAGGAGAACGGCGACGTCGACGTGCACGCGCTGTACGCGGCCCTGAAGGCCGCCCAGGCCGAGACCGAGCGGCCGTCGATCATCGCGATGCGCACGATCATCGCCTGGCCCGCCCCGAACGCCCGGAACACCGAGGCCTCCCACGGCTCCGCGCTCGGCGCCGAGGAGATCGCCGCCACCAAGCGCGTCCTCGGCTTCGACCCCGAGCGGACCTTCGAGGTGGCCGACGAGGTCCTCAGGCACACCCGGCGGGCCCTGGACCGGGGCGCCGAGGCGCACGCGGCCTGGGACAAGCGGATCGCCGAGTGGCGCGCCGCCCAGCCCGAGCGGGCCGCCCTCTTCGACCGCGTCGCCAAGGGCGAGCTGCCCGAGGGCTGGGAGGACAGCCTCCCGGTCTTCGAGGAGGGCAGGTCGGTCGCCACCCGCGCCGCCTCCGGCAAGGTGCTGCAGGCGCTCGGCCCGGTCCTGCCGGAGCTGTGGGGCGGCTCCGCCGACCTCGCCGGCTCGAACAACACCACCATCGACAAGACCAGCTCCTTCCTGCCGAAGGGCAACCCGCTGCCCGAGGCCGACCCGTACGGCCGTACCGTGCACTTCGGCATCCGCGAGTTCTCCATGGCCGCGGAGATGAACGGCATCGCCCTGCACGGCAACACCCGGATCTACGGCGGCACCTTCCTCGTCTTCTCCGACTACATGCGCAACGCGGTCCGCATGTCGGCGCTGATGCAGCTCCCGGTGACGTACGTGTGGACGCACGACTCCATCGGCCTCGGCGAGGACGGCCCCACCCACCAGCCGGTCGAGCACCTGGCCTCGCTGCGCGCGATCCCGGGTCTGAACGTCGTCCGCCCGGCGGACGCCAACGAGACCGCGATCGCCTGGGCCGAGATCCTGAAGAGGCACGCCACGCACCCCGCCCCGCACGGGCTCGCGCTCACCCGCCAGGGCGTGCCGGTGTACGCGCCGAACGAGGACGCGGCCAGGGGCGGCTACGTACTGCGCGAGTCCTCGACGGAGGTCCCGGAGGTGATCATCATCGCGACGGGCTCCGAGGTGCAGCTGGCCGTGGCCGCGCGCGAGCGGCTGGAGGCCGAGGGGATCGGAACGCGGGTGGTGTCCATGCCGTCCGTGGAGTGGTTCGAGGAGCAGCCGCGCGAGTACCGCGAGCGGGTGCTGCCGCCGGCCGTGAAGGCCCGGGTCGCGGTCGAGGCCGGTATCGCCCTGACCTGGTACCGCTACGTCGGTGACGCGGGACGCATCGTCTCGCTGGAGCACTTCGGCGCCTCCGCCGACGCGAAGACCCTGTTCGCCGAGTTCGGCTTCACCCCCGAGAACGTCGCCGCCGTGGCCCGCGAGTCGCTGGCCGCCGCGCGCGCCTGACACCGACACAGAGAAAGATGAGCACAGTGACCGAAGCAATCGCGACCCCGGGAGCCCTCAAGCGCCTCGCCGACGAGGGCGTGTCGATCTGGCTGGACGACCTGTCCCGCAAGCGGATCACCTCGGGCAGCCTCGCCGAGCTGGTGGCGAGCGGAAGCGCCGTCGGTGTCACCACCAACCCGTCCATCTTCCAGGCCGCCATCGGCTCCGGCGAGGGCTACGAGGAGCAGCTGTCCGACCTCGCCGCACGGGGTGTGACGGTCGACGAGGCCGTACGGATGATGACGACCGCGGATGTGCGCGACGCCGCCGACATCCTGCGTGACGTGTACGACGCCTCGGGCGGCCGGGACGGCCGGGTCTCCATCGAGGTCGACCCGCGCCTCGCCCACGACACCGAGGCGACCGTCGCCGAGGCCAAGCAGCTGGCCTGGCTGGTGGACCGGCCCAACGTGATGGTCAAGATCCCGGCGACCCGGGCGGGCCTGCCGGCGATCACCGAGGTCATCGGCCTCGGCATCAGCGTCAACGTGACCCTGATCTTCTCGCTGGAGCGCTACCGCGAGGTCATGGCCGCCTACCTGGCCGGCCTGGAGAAGGCCCGCGAGCGGGGCATCGACCTCGCCACGATCCACTCGGTGGCGTCCTTCTTCGTCTCCCGCGTGGACAGCGAGATCGACAAGCGGCTGACCGCCCTCGGCACCGACGAGGCCCTCGCCCTCAAGGGCCGCGCGGCCCTCGCCAACGCCCGCCTCGCCTACGAGGCCTACGAGGAGGTGTTCGGCTCCGCCGACGGTTCGGCACGGCCCGACGGCCGCTGGCCGGCGCTCGCCGGTGCCGGGGCGAACAAGCAGCGTCCGCTGTGGGCGTCCACCGGGGTGAAGGACCCCGCGTACAAGGACACCCTGTACGTGGACGAACTGGTCGCGCCGGACACGGTCAACACCATGCCGGAGGCCACGCTGAACGCGGTCGCCGACCACGGCGAGATCACCGGCGACACGGTGACCGGCGGCTACCCGCAGGCCCGCGCCGACCTGGCGGCCGTCCAGCGGCTCGGCATCTCCTACGACGAGGTCGTCCAGCAGCTGGAGGACGAGGGCGTCGCCAAGTTCGAGGCGGCCTGGCAGGAACTGCTGGACGCCGTGGCCACGTCCCTGAAGAGCAAGGGAGCTGACGCCCGATGACCGACAACGCACCCTCCGCCGAGGCGCCCGCACCGCAGGCGTCCGCACCGCAGGCGTCCGCCCCCGAGGCGGTGCGCGTCCCGGTGGCTCCGGCCGCCGACTGGGAGAACCCGCTGCGGGACGCCCGCGACCGCCGGCTCCCCCGCATCGCGGGCCCGTCGGGCCTGGTCATCTTCGGGGTGACCGGTGACCTGTCCCGCAAGAAGCTGATGCCGGCCGTCTACGACCTGGCCAACCGCGGTCTGCTGCCGCCGGGCTTCTCCCTCGTCGGGTTCGCCCGCCGCGAGTGGGAGGACCAGGACTTCGCGCAGGTCGTCCACGACTCCGTCCGCGAGCACGCCCGCACCCCGTTCCGCGAGGAGGTCTGGCAGCAGCTCGCCGAGGGCATGCGGTTCATCCCCGGCGACTTCGACGACGACACCGCGTTCAAGCAGCTGAAGGACGCCGTCGAGGAGCTGGACGCCTCCCGCGGCACCGGCGGCAACTTCGCCTTCTACCTCTCGGTGCCGCCGAAGTTCTTCCCGAAGGTCGTGCAGCAGCTGAAGAAGCACGGCCTGGCGAGCCCGCCGGAGGGCTCCTGGCGCCGCGCGGTCATCGAGAAGCCGTTCGGGCACGACCTGGACAGCGCACGCGCGCTGAACGCGATCGTGCACGAGGTGTTCGAACCGGACCAGGTGTTCCGGATCGACCACTACCTCGGCAAGGAGACCGTCCAGAACATCCTGGCGCTGCGCTTCGCCAACCAGATGTACGAGCCGATCTGGAACCGGTCCTACGTCGACCACGTGCAGATCACGATGGCCGAGGACATCGGCATCGGCGGCCGGGCCGGCTACTACGACGGCATCGGCGCCGCCCGGGACGTCATCCAGAACCACCTGCTCCAGCTGATGGCGCTCACCGCGATGGAGGAGCCCATCGCGTTCGACGCGGAGGCGCTGCTCACCGAGAAGCTGAAGGTGCTGAAGTCGGTGCGCCTCCCGGAGGACCTGGGCCGGCACACCGTGCGCGGACAGTACGCGGCGGGCTGGCAGGGCGGTGAGAAGGTCATCGGCTACCTCGACGAGGAGGGCATCGACCCCAAGTCGAAGACCGACACCTACGCCGCGGTCAAGCTGGAGATCGACAACCGCCGCTGGGCGGGCGTCCCCTTCTACCTGCGTACCGGCAAGCGCCTCGGCCGCCGCGTCACCGAGATCGCGGTCGTCTTCCAGCGCGCCCCGCACTCCCCGTTCGACACCACGGCCACCGAGGAACTGGGCCAGAACGCGATCGTCATCCGGGTCCAGCCGGACGAGGGCATGACGGTCCGCTTCGGCTCGAAGGTGCCGGGCACGTCGATGGAGATCCGGGACGTGTCGATGGACTTCGCCTACGGCGAGTCGTTCACCGAGTCGAGCCCGGAGGCGTACGAGCGGCTCATCCTGGACGTGCTGCTGGGCGACGCCAACCTGTTCCCCCGTCACCAGGAAGTGGAAGAGTCCTGGAAGATCCTCGACCCGATCGAGGAGTACTGGGCGGCGCACGGCAGGCCGGCGCAGTACGCGTCGGGCAGCTGGGGACCGAGGGAAGCCGACGAGATGCTCGCACGAGACGGACGGAGCTGGCGCAGGCCATGAAGATCGACCTGACCGACACCACGGCAAGCAAGATCAACAAGGCGTTGGTGCAGGGCCGCCGCGCCATCGGTACGCCGGCCGTGGGCATGGTCCTGACGATGGTCATCGTCACGGACGAGGAGAACGCCTACGACTCGATCAAGGCGGCCGAGGAGGCCTCGCACGAGCACCCCTCGCGCACCCTGGTCGTCATCAAGCGGCACGCCCGCACCCTGCGCGACCGCACCACCTCCCGGCTGGACGCGGAGGTCCGGGTCGGCTCCGAGGCCGGCACCGGCGAGACGGTCGTGCTGCGCACCTACGGCGAGGTCTCCGACCACGCCGACTCGGTGGTCCTGCCGCTGCTGCTGCCGGACGCCCCGGTGGTCGTGTGGTGGCCGGTGGAGGCGCCGGATGCCCCCGCGAAGGACCCGCTCGGCGCGCTCGCCCAGCGCCGGATCACCGATCTCTACGCCGTCGACCGGCCGCTGGAGGTCCTGGACACCCGCATGCGCAACTACGCGCCCGGTGACACCGACCTCGCCTGGACCCGGCTGACCCTGTGGCGGTCGATGCTGGCCGCCGCCCTGGACCAGGCCCGGGTGAAGGTGACCTCGGCGGCCGTCGAGGCGGAACCCGACAACCCCAGCGCGGAACTGCTCGCCCGCTGGCTCCAGGCGCGCCTGGGCGTCCCGGTGGACCGCGTGCACAGCGCCGGCCCGTTCGTGACGGCCGTACGCCTCGGCACCGCGAACGGCGAGATCGTCGTCGACCGCCCCGAGGGCCCGCTGGCCACGCTGACCCTGCCGGGCCAGCCGCCGCGCACCCTGGCCCTGAAGGTCCGCGCCACATCCGAACTGATCGCCGAGGAGCTGCGCCGCCTCGACGCCGACGAGATGTACGCCATCGCCCTCCAGGGCGAGGGCACCAAGGAGAACGCCTGAGATGGCCGAGTACCCCAAGCTCACCCAGCGGCCCGAGTGGACGGCCCTCGCCGACCACCGCGCCCAGGGCCAGCCGCACCTGCGCGAGCTGTTCGCGGCGGACCCCGGCCGCGCCGAGCGGTACGTCGTGCGGGTCGGCGACCTGCACATCGACTACAGCAAGCAGCTGATCACCGACGAGACCCTGGCCCTGCTCCAGGAACTCGCCGCCGCCACCGGCGTGTTCGCGCTGCGGGACGCCATGTTCCGCGGGGAGCGGATCAACGTCACCGAGAACCGGGCGGTGCTGCACACCGCGCTGCGCGCCTCCCGTGACGCGGTGGTCGAGGTCGACGGCGAGAACGTGGTGCCCAAGGTGCACGCCGTGCTCGACAAGATGAGCGACTTCGCCGGCCGCGTCCGCTCGGGCGCGTGGACCGGCCACACCGGCAGGCGGATCCGCAACGTCGTCAACATCGGCATCGGCGGCTCCGACCTCGGCCCCGCGATGGCCTACGAGGCGCTGCGCCCGTACACCGCCCGGGAGCTGACGGTCCGGTTCGTGTCCAACGTCGACGGCGCCGACCTGCACGAGGCGGTGCGCGACCTGGATCCGGCCGAGACGCTGTTCATCGTGGCGTCCAAGACGTTCACCACGATCGAGACGATCACCAACGCCACCTCGGCCCGCTCGTGGCTGCTGAAGGCCTTCGACGGTGACGACAAGGCCGTGGCCAAGCACTTCGTGGCGCTGTCCACGAACGCCGAGAAGGTCGCCGAGTTCGGCA
>NZ_BMRM01000015.1 GCF_014648635.1 Streptomyces cinerochromogenes
CGCCGAACAATTTTTGGGAAAACCCCCGCATCGGGTCGATGCGGGGGTTTTCTGCGTTTACGGTGGCCGCATGACAGTTCTCACCAGGCATGACTACGTCGTCCGCGCCATACGTCCCGACGAATGGGAGCGGGTGAAGGAGCTGCGACTGGACGCGCTGCGGGACCCGATCGCGCACCTCGCCTTTCTGGAGACCTACGAGAACGCCGCGGCCCAGCCGGACTCCTTCTGGCAGGACCGGGCCGTTCGCTCCGGTGTGGGCTCCACGAACGCGCGGCAGTTCGTCGCCGAGGCGCCGGACGGGACGTGGGCCGGCTCGGTCACCCTGCTCATCGAGGAGGGCGGCAGTGAGGACTGGGCCGGGTTCCCGGTCGAGCGGCGGCAGGGGCACATGGTCGGGGTGTTCGTACGGCCCGAGCACCGGGGGAACGGGCTGATCGGGGCACTCTTCGAGGCCGGCGTGGCCTGGGCGTGGGAGCGGGAGGCCGAGCGGGTGCGGTTGTTCGTCCACCGGGAGAACACGCGGGCCCAGGCGGCGTACCGGAAGTTGGGCTTCGAGCCGAGTGGCCGGGTCGTCGCGTTCACCAAGAACGAGGCGGAGACCGAGTTGGAGTTCGTGCTGGAGCCGCAGCCTTAGACCGGTAGCTCCTGGTGCGGCCAGCGGGAGCGGGCCTGTTCGCGGGAGCGGAGCAGGGCCAGCGTCGGCAGGCCCTGGTCGGCCCCCGTGGCCAGCAGGGACGGCAACTCGGGGAACGGGGCCACGGCGGCGATGTCGTCCAGGACCAGGGTGAGTGGTGGGTCGAGCCGACCGGAGGATGACCGTTCGGCCATGCGCCGGCCGCGCTCGACCACGCTGGAGACGAGGGCCGTCAGGAGCGGCATCGCGCCCGGATTGCTCCGCGGGTCCTCGATGGATTCACCGACCACATAAAGCGTTCCCGCTTCGTGGACAAAGGAATCCAAGGCCAGGGCATCAGTTCGGTTCGGAGTGCAGGCCTCGCGGACGTTGACCGTGGAGAGGGCCGCGAGCGCCCTTCCGGTCAGCTCCTGGGCGATGTCACGGCGTTCGGGATGCGCGGTGAGGGCCGCCTCCAGCTCGCCCGCGGCGCCGGGGGCGGCCTTCGGGTGGGTACGGAGGGTCCGGACGGCCTCTTGGACCTGGGTGCCCTGCGACCAGCGGTGGACGTGGCGGACGGTGCGGTTCTCCAGGGCGGCGGCGTGCAGATAGCTGCGCAGGAGGACGATCGCCGTGTCCGCCACCGCCTGGTCGATCCTGGCGGTGGGCTGGACGGGGGCGAGCAGGGCCGTCGCCCGGTGCAGGGCCGTCTGCCTGTCCTCGCAGCCGGCGGTCGGGGACCAGTGGAGACGGCCCGGGGTGTCGCACAGGTGCGTCGGGTCGTAGAGGAGGGTGGGGCCCAGCTTGGCCTTCGCGTCCTTCGTCTCCGACCACAGGGCGGGGTTCGAGGTGACGACCAGCGTGGGGCCGGGGGCGTCCTGGACGGCCCGGACCGCGGTGGCGTGACGGCCCTCCCGGGGGGCGATGACGAGCCTCTCCCAGCCGCCCACCGGGTCACCGACGGCCGGGACCGACCCCGGGCCCGGCGGTACCGCTTCGCTGCGAGGCACCGGAATCTCGTGCTGCGGCGGCGGCACAGGGGCCGGTGCCGGAGCCGGTGCCGGTGCCGGTGCCGGTGCGGCCGGCGTCACCGACGGGACCGCCTCGGCCGTACCCACCGCGTCACCGGCCGCCTGCACCGCCCCCGTGGGCCCGGCCGTGCCCCGCCGTGCCTTCGCCGCCCGCCATCGCGCCACCGCCCCCAGCACGAACACGGTGAGGACGATGAGGATCATCAGCTGGCCGATGAACAGGCCCCAGAACAGGCCCCAGCCGGACAGCTGGGCCGGTGGGGTGCCGGGCCAGGCACCGGCCAGGTCGTGCGGCCGGCCGATGAGGTGGCGCATGGCCAGCGGGGTGCGGGTGAAGGTGACGCCGGCGGGCCAGGCGCCCTGGGCGAGCCGGGCGGCCAGGCCCGTGGCCGTCCACACCAGCACGGTCATGCCGAGGAGGAACGCGAGTGTGCCGATCAGCAGGCCGTCGGGGATGCCGCCCTGGCCCTCCCGGCGGCTGTCACGGCGGTCGTCGCGGCGGTCGTCCGGTCTCACCCTGTGCTCCCCTTTTACGCCACCGTCGACTCGGAGTCGCCCAGGTGCTGCTCCACGAAGGCCGCGGCCCGCTGCTCGGCCTCCAGCTCGGCCGCGTGCAGGGCGTCGTCGGCCCTGAGGTCGCTGGAGGACTCGGTCATCGCCCGGTCGGTGAAGACCAGGGGCCGTTCCGTCTCCGTCACCAGGTGCTTGACCACCTGCACATTGCCGTTGACGTCCCAGACCGCGATGCCGGGAGTGAGGGTCGGGATGATCTCCACCGCCCAGCGCGGCAGGCCGAGGACACGGCCGGTCGCCCGTGCCTCGTCTGCCTTCTGGGCGTAGATCGTCCTGGTCGAGGCCATCTTCAGGATGGCCGCGGCCTCCTTCGCGGCGGCGCCGTCGACCACGTCGGACAGGTGGTGGACGACCGCCACGAAGGACAGGCCGAGCCGGCGCCCGAACTTCAGCAGCCGCTGGAACAGCTGGGCCACGAACGGACTGTTGATGATGTGCCAGGCCTCCTCGACCAGGAAGATGCGCTTCTTCCGGTCGGGGCGGATCCAGGTGTGCTCCAGCCACACGCCGACGATCGCCATGAGGATCGGCATGGCGATGGAGTTGCGGTCGATGTGGGAGAGGTCGAAGACGATCAGGGGCGCGTCGAGATCGATGCCGACCGTCGTCGGGCCGTCGAACATGCCCCGGAGGTCACCGTCGACCAGGCGGTCCAGGACCAGGGCGACGTCGAGGCCCCAGGCCCGTACGTCGTCTATGGCGACGTTCATCGCCTCCGCCGACTCGGGCTCGGGGTGCCGTAGCTGCTCCACGATGTCGGAGAGGACCGGCTGGCGGTCGACGATGCTCTCGTTGACGTACGAGTGGGCGACCTTCAGGGCGAAGCCGGACCGCTCGTCCAGGCCGTGACCCATCGCCACCTCGATGATGGTCCGGAGCAGGGCCAGCTGACCGGTCGTGGTGATCGACGGGTCCAGGGGGTTGAGCCGGATCCCGTGGTTCAGGGCGGCCGTCGGGTCGAGCCGGATCGGCGTTATCCCCAGCTCCTCGGCGATCAGGTTCCACTCGCCGACGCCGTCCTCGCCCTGGGCGTCCAGGACGACGACCTGGCGGTCCTTGAAGCGGAGCTGGCGCAGGACGTACGTCTTCTCCAGCGCCGACTTGCCGTTGCCGGACTCGCCGAGGACGAGCCAGTGCGGCGCCGGCAGCTGCTGGCCGTACAGCTGGAAGGGGTCGTAGATGTAGCCCTTCCCGGAGTACACCTCGCGGCCGATGATGACGCCGGAGTCGCCGAGGCCGGGCGCGGCCGTGGGCAGGTAGACGGCCTGGGCCTGGCCCGTGGAGGTGCGCACCGGAAGCCGGGTCGTCTCGACCTTCCCGAAGAGGAAGGAGGTGAAGGCCTCGGTGAGGACGGACAGCGGATCCCGCATCGGCGAATCAGCCCCTACCTTCGGATGCCGGTGGCGAACGGAAGTGTGTTCACGAAGGCGCGGTGGTGCTCTCGGTCGCACCACTCCAGCTTGAGGTACGACTTGCCGGCGGAGGCCCTTATCGTGCGCTTGTCGCGGGCGAGGGCTTCCGGGGAACGGGAGGAGACGGTGATGTAGCCGACCAGGTTGACACCGGCGGCGCCGCTGGCGAGGTCCTCGCCGCGCTGGTCGAGCCGGTTGTGCGCGGCGATGTCCCGGGGGTCGACGGTCCGGTTCATCTTGGCGGCGCGGGACGCCTCGGCCTCGTCGTTGGTCTTCTCGGTCAGCATGCGTTCGATGGCGACCTCGGTGGGTTCGAGGTCCATGGTGACGGCGACCGTGCGGATGACGTCCGGGGTGTGGACGAGGAGGGGCGCAAGGAAGTTCACCCCCACCGGCGTCATGGGCCACTCCTTCACCCAGGCGGTGGCGTGGCACCAGGGCGCGCGGGTGCTGGACTCGCGGGTCTTGGCCTGGAGGTAGGTGGGCTCCATGGCGTCCAGCTCGGCCGGCCAGGCGTTGCGCTGGGTCATCGCCTGGATGTGGTCGATGGGGTGGTCGGGGTCGTACATGGAGTGGATGAGGGAGGCCAGCCGTCCCTGACCGAGCGGCTGCCGCACCCGGATGTCGGCTTCCTGGAGGCGGGAGCAGATGTCGGTCAGCTCGCGGGCCATGACGACGGCGAGGCCGGCGTCCCGGTCGACCTTGCGGCCGTGGGCGCGGACGGCGCGGGCCATGGCGTGGGCCTCGGCTGCCAGTTCACGGGTGTAGTGCATGCAGGCGACGAGGTAGGCGCGGTGCTGCTCGCTGCTGGTGGACACCATGGACTGGAGCTGGTCGTACGACTGCTGGAGCCAGTTCGGGGAGCGGTCGTCGCCGCGCAGGGTGACGTCCTTGGCGTGGGCGTCGGGGTCGGCGGGCAGGGTCCGGGCGAGCATCTGCAGCCGGGTGACGAAGCCGTCTCCGTTGGCGACGTGCTTGAGCAGGGTGCCGAAGCGGTCGACCAGGGCCTCCTGGTCCTCGGAGTCGCGCAGGCCGACGCCGGGGCCCTCGATCTCGATGGCGGCGGTGACGGTCTTGCGGTCGGCGTGCAGGAGGACGGCGATCTCGTCCGGTCCGAAGGGGGCGGCGAGCCAGGTGATGCGGCCGATGCCGGGCGGCGGACCGACCTCGATCTCGCGTCCGTCGATCCGGGTGCCCGCCTCCATGGCGCCGGAGCGGTAGACGGCCTTGCCGCCCTTGACGGTCCGCTTGTACGAGCGGTTGATCTCGAACCACTTGTAGAAGGTGCGGCGCTTGTACGGCACGTAGACCGCGGCGAGCGCGAGCAGCGGGAAGCCGGTGAGCAGCACGATCCGCAGGGAGAGGACCGGGACGAGGAGGCCGCACATCATGCCGAGGAACGCGCCGGCGATGATCAGGGCGATCTCGCCGGACTCGCGGTTCCGGCCGACGATCGCGTTCGGCCGGGCGCGGCCGATGAGATACGTACGGCGGGGCGTGACCGGATGGGACAGGTGGGACTCGGTCGTCAACGCCCTTCACCTCCCGAGCGGTTGTTGCGGGTGTTGCTGGCGTGCGGGGTGTTGACCGGGCTGGACGCGCGGGGTGCGGGCGTGGCGGAGGGGACTGCTCCGCCGGTGCCCCCGGTCGGGGTACGGCTGCTGTGCGCGGCGACGCCGCCGGTGGCGGGGTTGGCCGGGCGGGGGGTGCTGGAGCCGCCCTGGGCCGCGTTGCTGTCGGCGCGGGTGCTGTGGGTCTTGATGCCCTGGGCGACGAGGGTGGCGGGGGAGCTGATGACGGCGGCGGCCTTGCTCTCGGCGCCCTGCATGATGCGGTTGCTGCGGGAGCCGGCGATCTCGTCGCCGAAGCCGGGGACGAAGCGGTAGATCATCGCGCTGGCGAAGATGGCGAGCAGGATGATGGCGAGGCCGGAGACGACGGCGCCGAAGGCGTCGGGGCCGTTGTCGCCGGAGAGGGCGCCGGCGAGTCCGAGGACGATGACGATGACCGGCTTGACGAGGATCACGGCGATCATGACCCCCGCCCAGCGGCGGACGTGTCCCCACAGGTTCTTGTCGACCAGGCCGGCGTAGACGACGGTGCCGAGGAGGGCGCCGACGTAGAGCAGGGCGGCGCGGATGACCAGCTCCAGCCAGAGGACGCCGGCGGCGAGGATGCTGACCAGGGAGACGACGATCAGCATGATCGGGCCGCCGCCGATGTCGTTGCCCTTCTTCAGGGCGCCGGAGAAGGTGCCGAAGAACGTGTCGGCCTGGTCGCCGGTGGCCTTCGCGAGGACGTCCGTGACGCCGTCCGCCGCCGAGACGACGGTGTACAGGATCAGCGGGGTGAAGGCGGAGGCCAGCACGGTCAGCCAGAGGAAGCCGACGGCTTCCGAGATGGCGGTGGTCAGCGGCACGCCACGCACTGCGCGCTTGGCCACGGCGAGCAGCCAGAGCAGGAGCGTGAGGATCGTGGAGGCGGCGAAGACGACGGCGTACTGCTTCAGGAAGGCCTGGTTGGTGAAGTCGACGTTGGCGGTCTCCTTCACGGCTTTGCTGAGCTTGTCCACCGTCCATGCGGCGGCCTCGGCGCAGCCCTTCGCCAGCGACGACAGCGGGTCGAGGGTCGCGGTGTCCGGGGTGGTGACGCTCCCGGACCCACTGGAGGTGTTACCGCGCTCGCAGTACTTCTTGGCCTCGCCCGAGATGGCGTCACAGTTGAACCGGTCCTTCGACGGCGAGGGGGACGGGCTGCCGGAAGGGGTGGGCGAGGGGTCTGCGAAGGCGCGTGTGGCCAGCAGGACGGCCGTGGTCTGTACGGCTGCCACGACTCCGGCGAGCTTGAGCGCACGCTGCGGGCTACCGGGCATACGTGAACCCTCCGTACTCTTCGATGGCCTTGCTGATCTCGTCGGAGGTGGCGGCCTTGTCGTCGCCGGGCACCGGGGCGGGGCCGTCCTGCTGTGATTCGGAGTCGATCTTCCAGTCGCCGTCGGCCCACCGCAGGTCGAACGTCCATGTCTTCCAGGACGAGGTGACAGGATCGGTCGACGCGTTGCCGGCCATGCCGATGAGCCCCACGTACCAGACGGCGACCTTGGCGGTGTTGCCCGTGTACTCCCGTACCGTCGTGCCGGCCGGGATCACCCGGGAGACGAAGGTGCTGCCCTTCGGCGGGTTGCCCGCCGCGTCGAGGCCCATCTTGGCGAGGAACTCGGGTGAATAGGCCTGGTCCATGGGGCCCTGAAGACGGGCCGCAGCTTCGGCGGTGTAGAGGAGATTCAGGAGGACGTGGCGGCTGTCCTTGGTGAACATGCCGGTGGAACCCAGTGCCACGGCGTAGTTGGATGCCGCCGACTGCGCTCCCTGCTCGGTGTGGGCGAAGCCCGTCGCTACGCCGGCGGACTTCGTCTCCACCGGGCGGGATCCGCTCGCCGATGTGGCGGAGGTCCTGGGCTTCTCCGTCTTCCCCGACGCTCCGTCACCTCCCGACCCACCCCCCCGATTGGCGAAAGCGATGGCGGCGATGAGGAGGACCACCACGCCCACCACCGTGACCAGGCTGCGGGAGGACGAGCGGTGGGGGCGGCGGGGGGCGCCGCCGTAGGGGTCGGGGTCGGGGAGGCGGGTGCGGGTGTGGCCCGTCTCGGTGTAGCCCTGTTCGTCTCCGGGACTCATGCCGTGTGCGCTCCCTCACCCTCGTAGGCATACGACGGTAGCCGTGCTGGCTCCCGCACGGGCGCGGTGTGGTGACTCGACATCAGGGAAACGCAACCTCAGGTGGAGGGGGCTGGGGCTAGACCGCCATGCCGTACACGATGGTGAACAGTGTGCCGAGGGAGCCGATGATGAACACCCCGGTGAGACCGGCGATGATGAGGCCCTTGCCCTGTTCCGCGCTGAAGGTGTCCCGGAGGGCGGTGGCGCCGATGCGCTGCTTCGCCGCGCCCCATACCGCGATGCCGAGGCAGAGGAGGATGGCCACGGCCATGACCACCTCGATCATCACCTTGGCCTCGTTGCCCAGGCTGCCGAAGGGGCCCCAGTCCGGAGCGATCCCGCCGATGATGGTGTTGATGTCTCCCTTGTCGGCCGCAAAGAGCATGTAAGTCACCGCCCCTGGTGGGTAGTTCCGCGAGTGCCCCTGCGGTGTGCAGAGGTCAGGCCTCATTGTCGCCGACAACGTCGCCAACGTATGTCGACTTGACGTCATTGACTGGCGGGTTTCGTACGAATAGCGCGTACGGTCACTCTGTGTATCACGGCAGGTCACGCCGGGCAACGAGGTCGGAGCGGAACCTGGTGTGTGGTTCGGTCGTTGAGCCCCTTTACGACCTGGCGCGGTTTCTGACGGCCGGTCGGGTGAAGCGTCGCGTCGATGTTCTCACGGGGGGATGCGAAAACGGGCCAGCGGGCCAGTGGGGCAACGGGCTTACGGGGCTACGGGTGGCGAAGTGGCCGGCCGCGGCTGGGGGGTCAGCGGGGGCGCAGGCCGTGCAGGAGCAGGTGGACGTGTTCGTCCAGGCCGGCCAGGGCCTCCTCCGCGTCCAGCGCGCAGCCGGCGATCAGGGCGGCCAGGCCGTGCAGGCTCGCGGCGGCGACCAGGGTGATGCGTTCGGGGTCGCCGGGGACGATCTCGCCCCGCTCCTGGGCGTCCGCGACCAGCTGGGTGAAGGAGCCGAGGGAGCGGTCGACGGCCGTGGCGAGCTGGTCGGTCCGGTCGGGTTCGTGCTTGCGCGCGAACATCAGCTCCAGCAGTGCGGGGTTCTCGACGGCGAAGCCCAGGTAGGCGCGGGCGAGGGCCGCCATCCGCTGCTCCAGGGGGCGGTCCGGGTGGGCGTCGGCGGTGGCCAGGGCCTGGTTGAGGCGCTCGTACCCGTCCAGCGCGAGTGCGTCGAGCAGGGCCTGCTTGTCCTTGAAGTGCCGGCCCGGGGCCGCGTGGCTGACACCGGTGTCCCGGGCCAGTTCGCGCAGCGAGAGTGCGCCGACGCCCTTCTCGCGCAGAGTGCGCTCGGCGCTCCTGAGCAGGGCGGCGCGCAGGTCTCCGTGGTGGTAGGGGCGGCTCGCGGGCGACGGGGACATGCGCATCATCGTATCTCGATGTTGACGGCGCCATCTTTGTTGTCATTGACAGCATTGTTGTCGATGCCTACATTGGGGTCATGGCTGATACGACCGTGACGCGCGGCAAGCGCGGCAAGTGGAACGCGACCCACCTCCCCGACCTGACCGGCCGCACGGCCGTGGTCACCGGTGCCAACAGCGGCATCGGCTTCGCCGCGGCCCGGGCGCTGGCCGGAGCCGGGGCCCACGTGGTGTTCGCGGTACGGGACCTCGCCCGGGGCGGCGCCGCCGCGGCGCGGGTGAGCGGCAGCACCGAGGTGCGCCGGCTGGACCTGGCCGATCTCGACTCGGTGCGGGAGTTCGCCGCCGGCTGGGACCGCCCGCTGGATCTGCTGGTCAACAACGCGGGCGTGATGATGCTGCCGGAGCAGCGCACCCAGCAGGGCTTCGAGATGCAGTTCGGCACCAACCACCTCGGGCACTTCGCGCTGACCAACCTGCTGCTGCCCCGGGTGACCGGCCGGGTCGTGACGGTGGCGTCCAGCGCGCACCGCTGGGGCGACAAGGCGATCCGCTTCGAGGACGTCAACCTGCGCGGGAACTACCACCCCACCCGCGCCTACGCCCAGTCCAAGCTGGCCAACCTCCTGTTCACCCTGGAACTCCAGCGCCGGCTGACCGAGGCCGGGTCCGCCGTGCGGGCCCTCGCCGCCCATCCCGGCTGGGCGGCCACCAACCTCCAGAGCCACGGCGCGAACCCCGTCGCGCGGATGGCCATGCAGGTCGGCAACAGGTTCCTCGCCCAGGACGACACGGCCGGCGCCCTGCCCACCCTCTACGCGGCCACCCAGGACCTGCCCGGCGCGGCCTACGTCGGCCCCGACGGCATCGCGGAGATGCGCGGCGCCCCGACCCTGGTCGGCCGCAGCGCGGCGGCGAGCGATCCCGCGGCGGCGCGGCGGCTGTGGACGCTGTCGGAGGAGCTGACGGGCGTGCAGTGGCCGCTGACGGCGACGGTACGGTGACGGGAGGGGCGTGATCCGGCCATCCCCTGAGACAACGACGACCGTCAGCTCGGTCGTCGTCATCCCGCCGCCCACCGTGATCGTCCGCCCGATGATGAAGGACGCGATGGACGTGATGAAGGACGACGTTCCGACCGCGTCCGGTCCGTTCGGCTGGTTCACAGGAAAATCTCAGGGAAGTCGCAGCGGATTTCTCACCTTCGCGGGAAAGAGTGACCCGTGATGAAGCGCACCCCACGCGTCTCGCTGACCTCACGGCCCGCGCTGCTCGGCACCGTGGTGCTCCTCGCGCTGACCTCGGCCTCCGTGGCCGCCGCCGACGACGGCCGGGGACCCCTCGGGGTCACCGCGGACGCCGCCGCGTCCCGGCAGAGCGTGCGGGTGGGCGCGCTGTTCGGCGCGGACCGGGCGGACCGGCCGGACCGGCTGGCCGGGGGGCACTTCTGTACGGCCTCGGTGGTGCACAGCCCGCGCGGCGATCTGATCGTCACCGCGGCGCACTGCGTGGACGGCGCCGACGACGGCGGGCTGGTGTTCGTGCCGGGCTACCGGGACGGACGGGCGCCCTACGGGGTGTGGAAGGTGACGAGGCGCTTCCTGCCGGACGGGTGGGCCAAGAGGCAGGACGAGGACAGCGACGTCGCCTTCGCCACCGTCGCCGAGCGGGACGGAAGGCGGCTGGAGGACGTGGTCGGGGCCGGCCGGTTCGCGACCGGGGTGGCCACCGGTGCCACCGCGGTCACCGTCACCGGCTACCCCGACTCCCGCGAGACCCCCATCACCTGCACCAACCGGCCGGCCGCGCACAGCCGCACCCAACAGCGCATCGACTGCCCGGAGTTCACCGGCGGTACCAGCGGCAGCCCCTGGGTCAACGGCGACGGCCAGGTCGTCGGCATCCTGGGCGGCCACGAGCAGGGCGGCGCCACGGCCGACACCTCCTACAGCGTGGTCCTGGCGGACGAGGCGGCGGAACTGTACCGGGACGCGACGGCGGCCGGTCGCTGAGGACGCGTCACCGGTCGGGCGGCAGCTGTGAAATGCCGCCACTTCGCGCACAAATGGCCTTGAAGGGCGCCCGCATGGGGGAAAGTTGAACCGTGCGGAAGGTATGGGTGATCGGTGGGGCGGCCGTCGCGCTCGGCATGGGGTTCGTCATGCTGCTCGTCGTCGGCGTGTATCTCGTGGCGGGGAACCTGCTGGGCGGGGTGGCCTCGGGGAGCCGGGGGCTGGCGAAGGGGGCCGTACCGGCCGCCTACAAGTCGCTGGTGCAGAAGTGGGGGAACCTGTGTCCCGCGCTCAGCCCCGCGCTGCTCGCCGCCCAGTTGTACCAGGAGAGCGGGTGGAACCCGACCGTCGTGAGCCCGGCCGACGCGCGCGGTATCGCGCAGTTCATCCCGAGCACGTGGGCGACGCACGGGATCGACGGCGACGGTGACGGCAAGCGGGACATCTGGGACCCGGACGACGCGATCCCGTCGGCGGCCTCGTACGACTGTGAACTCGCCAAGTACGTCAAGGACGTTCCGGGCAACGTGTCCGACAACATGCTCGCCGCCTACAACGCGGGCGCCTACCGGGTCATCCGGTCGGGCGGGGTTCCGGCCATCAGCGAGACGCAGAACTACGTCAAGCGGATCCGCAGCCTGGAGAAGAGCTTCGCCGCGCCGGTCACCCGGATCGACCCCACCCGGCAGGCCGCCGGCGCGATCGCCTTCGCGCAGAGCCGGCTCGGCACGCCCTACCTGTGGGGCGGCGAGGGCACCGCCGAGCAGGGCGGGCGGTTCGACTGCTCGGGCCTGACCAAGGCCGCGTACGAGAAGGTCGGCATCCGCCTGCCGCGCGTGGCCAACGACCAGTACAACGCCGGGCCGCACCCCTCGCGGGACCAGCTGCTCCCGGGCGACCTGGTGTTCTTCTCCGACGACCTCACCGACTCGCGGGCCATCCGGCACGTGGGCATCTACGTGGGCGGCGGCTACATGATCGACGCCCCGCGCACGGGCGCCGTGATCCGGTTCGACCCGATCGACACCCCCGACTACTTCGGCGCGACCCGGGTCACCGAAGATGGCGCAAAAGCGCTCCCCACGGCGGTGTGAACCCAGCGTGAACCCGCCCCCTGAGCTGCGGTGATGAGTCTCTCTTCGATAACGTCTGCGTGATCATTCCGTGGAGAGTGGAACGTATAGACGGGGGCCGTGCGTTCCTGTTGACGTAGCCGAGCGGACGTCAGTGCGGGCAGGACGGCAGTACAGCGGAAGCGGATCTACACACCACGGGGGTAGGAGCGACGCACACGAGGTGCGTCCGGTAGACGACGAAGGGGCCGCAGCACCATGGCTGTACTCGCCGATTCCGGATCGAACCCCGACGTCGACCTGCTCTACGACATCAACGGCCTGGCCAAGGACGCACCGCACTGGTTCGACCGGGTCATGGAGTTCGTCGGCGAGTACGGCCTGCTGCTCGCCATGGTGCTGCTCGTGCTGTGGTGCTGGTGGTCCGTGCGGCGCCGGGGCGGGGAGGACGCGGCGTCCTCGATGGCCGCGCTGGTGTGGGCGCCGCTCGCGGCCGGCCTCGCGGTCCTCGTGAACGTTCCGATACGGGGGTTCGTGGAGCGCCCCCGCCCGTTCGTGGACCACCAGGGCCTGGACGTCCTGGTCTCCGGCAAGAGCGACTTCTCCTTCGTCTCCGACCACGCGACGATCACGATGGCGCTCGGCGTGGGGCTCTTCGTCGCCAACCGCCGCTTCGGCCTCGCCGGTATCGGTCTGGCCCTGCTGGAAGGCTTCTGCCGGGTCTACATGGGCGTGCACTACCCGACGGACGTCGTCGGCGGCTTCGCGCTCGGCACCGCGGTCGTCCTGCTGCTCTCCCCGCCGGCCACGGCCCTGCTCACCCCGCTGATCCGGGCCGTGGAGCGCTCGCCGCGGCTGGGCCGGCTCGTGCGGCGCCGCACGCAGGCGGAGAACGGCGGCGACAACACCCTGCTGCCCAGCGCCCGGAAGTCGATGGAGACCGAGGAGCGGGACCTGGCGGCCTAGGACCCGCCTTCCGGCTCCCTGCCGGAGCCGGGGCCGAGGGCTGGGGGCCGAAGGCAGGGCGCCGAGGGCGGGGCGCCGAGGGCGGGGCGCCGAGGCCGAGGGCTGGGAGCCGGGGCACGGAGGCGGGTGAGTCCCGGCCCGCCGGGAGGCCCGACCCGCCGCAGGCCCGATCCGCCGTGAGGCCCGTGCGCCGGGGAGGCGCGATCCGCCGCAGGCCCGATCCGCCGCAGGCCCGGTGTGCCGGGGAGGCTCCGCCCGTCGTGAGGCCCCGCTCGCCGGGAGGCCCGACCCGCCGCAGGCCCGATCCGCCGTGAGGCCCGTGCGCCGGGGAGGCGCGATCCGCCGCAGGCCCGATCCGCCGCAGGGCCGGTGTGCCGGGGAGGCTCCGCCCGTCGTGAGGCCCCGCTCGCCGTATGTCCGGTCCGCCGTGAGGCCCCGCCCGTCGCAGGCCCGGTCCGCCGTGAGGCCCCGCCCGCCGGGAGGCCGTCGCTACAGGCCCTGCGCGTACGAGAAGAAGCGCTGCGGGTCGTAGCTCTTCTTCACCTTCGCGAGCCGGGCCGCCGCGTCCCCGTAGTAGGCCTTCTTCCAGTCCTTCAGCGTCGGGTCGGTGTAGTTCTGGTAGGCGGCGCCGGAGGCGTACGGCTTCATCGCGGTGTGGGCCGAGGTCAGCCAGGACTGGGCCGTGGAACCGGAGGACCCCGCGCCCCAGGAGGCGATGTACTGGGCCAGCATCCGCGAGCGCCGGTGGACGAAGGCCGTCGCGGTCGGGGAGACCCGGTTGACGGCGCCGCCGAGCGCGGTGAACGCGATGCTGCCCGCGCCGCCCCGCACCGAGGCGATCTGCCGCAGCACCGTCTGGATGCCGGCCGCCGACAGCGAGCGGTCGAAGAAGTCGGAGCGGGCCGCGTACGTCTCGCGGCCCAGCCTGCCCTGCGGGGAGCGGCCCGGGGTGGAGCCGGGCAGGTGGCACTGGGCGTCGGTGGAGAAGGAGGAGCAGCCGGCGTAGATCTCCATCGCCTCCTCGTAGCCCCGGCGGCGCAGGGTGACGGAGGCGGCGTTCGCGCCGGCGAGGTGGGCCAGGCGGTCCACGGCGTTCTGCAGCTCGCCGTAGGTGCCGAGGGAGAAGCAGGCCACGGAGATGGTCGGGGTGCGGCCCGGGGAGCAGGCCAGGTGCAGGGACGACCAGATCTCGTCGGGCTGGCTCGGACCCCATTCCTGCCAGGCCTTCAGCACCTTCGCGGCCTTGGACCACGGCCAGGTCATGTACGCAGTGACGGCTTGCGGCGCCGCGTGGGTCTTGAAGTGCAGCTCGGTGACGACACCGAAGTTTCCGTTTCCGGCGCCGCGCAGTGCCCAGAACAGGTCGGAGTGGTGGGTGGCGTCGGCGGTGACCTGGGTGCCGTCCGCGGTGATCACGGTGGCCTGGGTGAGGCTGTCGCAGGTCAGGCCGTAGGCGCGGGAGGCGACGCCGTGGCCGCCGCCGAGCACCAGGCCGGAGACGCCGACGGTGGGGCAGGAGCCGGCGGGGATGGTCACGCCCTTCGCGGCGAGCGCGCGGTAGACGTCGATCAGCTTGGCGCCGGCGCCCACCACGGCCTGGCCGCCGCTCGCCCGGACCCGGTTCAGCTTCGACACGTCGAGGATCAGCCGGTTGTCGCCGGAGGAGTAGCCGGCGTAGGAGTGGCCGCCGTTGCGTATGGAGACCTTGATCCGGTGGGCGTGGGCGTACGCCAGCGTCGTACGGATGTCGTCGGCGTGCGCCGCGTAGGCGACCGCGGCCGGCTTCAGTCCGTCGAACCGGGTGTTGTACAGCTGGTGGGCGGTCTTCCAGGAGGCGTCCCCGGGCCGCACCAGGGTGCCGTCCAGGTCCCGGGCGAGGGCCGCCCAGTTCGCGGCGGCGCTCGCGCTGGTGGTCTTCAGGGCCGTGAGCGAGGATGAGCGCGACGGCGTACCGCTGTGCGCCGCCGCAGGGGCGGACGTGCCTCCGCCCGCACCGCACGCGGTCAGTGCGGTCGTCGCCAGGGCGGCCGCGCCGCCCGAGATGAACGTACGCCGTTCCATGTCCGTCGCCTTTCCTCGGCTCTCGTGGAACGAGACGACGTGCCGCACCCGCGGGTTCCCCCGACCGGGTGAACACCCTCGAATACGCGTCCGCGCAACCCGGTCGTCGGAACCTCCATGTGCCCTCCCCGTAAGCATTCCGTGACCTCACCGGGCTGACGGCAGGGGTTCACCCCCCGTTCACTTCCGGCCATCGGCGGCTTCACCTGTTCTGCCTAATTTCGGCCGTACCGGGTGCCGAGTGCGGCCAAGCAACGCGCACACGGACCTCTACGACCTCGCGCGCCGCCGACAGCGGCGGCTCCTGGAAGGAACTCCCGAAAGTGAAGCTTCAGCGCAAGAACCGGCTGCGCGCCCTCTCCCTCGGTGCTGTCGCCGTATCCGGCGCCCTGGCCCTGACGGCGTGCGGCTCCGACGACAACGGCAACGGGGGCAAGGAGTCCGGCAACCCGTCGGCGTCCGCGAACACCGCCTCCATCAAGTGCGACGACGCCAAGGGTCAGCTGCTCGCAGACGGCTCCTCCGCGCAGAAGAACGCGATCGACGCCTGGGTCAAGGCGTTCTCCCAGGCCTGTGGCGTGCAGATCAACTACAAGGGCGGCGGCTCCGGCGCCGGCGTCACCGCGTTCACGCAGGGCCAGGTCGCCTTCGCCGGTTCCGACTCCGCGCTGAAGCCCGAAGAGGTCACCGCCTCCAAGAAGATCTGCGACGGCGGCCAGGGCATCGACCTGCCGATGGTCGGCGGCCCGATCGCCGTCGGCTACAACGTCCCGGGTGTGGACAACCTGGTCCTGGACGCCCCGACGCTCGCCAAGATCTTCGACAGCAAGATCACCAAGTGGAACGACCCGGCGATCGCCGCGCTGAACAAGGGCGTCAAGCTGCCCGACCTGAAGATCCAGGCGTTCCACCGCTCGGACGAGTCCGGCACCACGGACAACTTCACCAAGTACCTGATCGCCACCACCCCGGACAACTGGAAGTACTCCGGCGGCAAGGCCTGGCAGGCCAAGGGCGGCCAGTCCGCCCCGCAGTCCGCGGGTGTGGCCCAGCAGGTCAAGCAGACCTCCGGCGCCATCGGCTACTTCGAGCTGTCCTACGTCAAGGACGGCATCAAGGCCGTCTCCATCGACACCGGTGCCAGCAAGCCGGTCGCCCCCAGCTCCGAGAGCGCCACCGCCGACATCGCCGCCGCGAAGGTGATCGGCACCGGCAAGGACCTGTCCCTCCAGCTGGACTACAAGACCAAGGCCGAGGGCGCCTACCCGATCACCCTGGTCACCTACGAGATCGTCTGCGACAAGGGCAACAAGTCCGACACCCTGCCCGCCACCAAGGCCTTCCTGCGCTACATCGCCAGCGAGGACGGCCAGAAGGTCCTCCCGGGCATCGGCTACGCGCCGGTGCCCGCCGAGATCATCGCCAAGGTCCGCACCACCGTCGAGGGCCTGAGCTGACCTGATCCGTGAGTGCGGCCCGGTACCCGACAGGGCCGGGCCGCACCGTCCGGTGCACCGCCGCCACGAGCCGGACCCCCGACCGGGGGCACGGCTCCGCAGACCGGAGAACCCGATGGACATATCGACGACAACCGACGTACCTCCCCCCGCCTCCCACTCCAAGGCCGCCGAGCAGAAGCGCGCGGCCCGTGGCGCCACCCGCCCCGGCGACCGCATCTTCCTGGGCCTGTCCCGCGGCTCCGGCATCCTGCTGCTGGCGATCATGGCCGCGATCGCGGTCTTCCTCACCTACCGCGCCGCCCTCGCGATCAGCAAGGACCACGCGAACTTCCTGACCACCTTCGAGTGGAACACGAACGTCCTGGAACCGAAGTTCGGCATCGCGGTCCTGGTCTTCGGCACGATCGTCTCCTCGGTCATCGCCATGGCCATCGCGGTCCCGATCGCGGTCGCCATCGCGCTGTTCATCACGCACTACGCCCCGCGCCGCATGTCCGGCCCGGTCGCCTACGTGATCGACCTGCTCGCCGCCGTACCGTCCATCGTCTACGGCCTGTGGGGCGCGCTCGTCCTCGTGCCGCACATGAACGGCCTGTTCGGCTGGCTCAACGACTTCTTCGGCTGGACCGGCCTCTTCTCCTGGGACGAGGGCGCGCCCCGCTCGATGCTCACCGTGGGCATCCTCCTCGCGATCATGATCCTGCCGATCATCACCAACGTGAGCCGCGAGGTCTTCCGCCAGGTCCCGCGGATGCACGAGGAGGCGGCCCTGGCCCTCGGCGCCACGCGCTGGGAGGTCGTCCGCATGTCCGTGCTGCCCTTCGGCCGCTCCGGCGTGATCTCCGCGTCCATGCTCGGCCTCGGCCGCGCGCTCGGCGAGACGATGGCCGTCGCCACGGTCCTCTCCCCGTCCTTCGACATCCAGGCCAGCCTGCTCAACCCGGGCGGCGGCACCTTCGCCCAGAACATCGCCAGCAAGTTCAGCGAGGCGAACGAGTTCGGCCGTGACGCGCTCATCGCCTCCGGCCTGGTCCTGTTCGTCATCACCCTGCTGGTCAACGGCGCGGCCCGGCTGATCATCGCCCGTCGCGCGGAGTACTCGGGGGCCAACGCATGAGCAACGCCCTTGTCACCGACAAGCGCCCCAGCACCCTGCGGGCCGCCAGCCTGCCCAAGTGGACGCCGTGGGCGATCGCCGCGGGGTCCCTCGCCCTGGGCATCGGCATCAGCGCCGCCGCCGGCCTGGGAAGCAGCATCCAGTGGGGCCTGATCGCCGCCGTCCTGTTCGTCCTCGGCACGTACGGCATCGCCGCCCGCGTCGAGGGCCGCCGCCAGGCCAGGGACCGCGTCGCCACCAGCCTCGTCTGGGTCGCCTTCCTGATCGCCGTGATCCCGCTGGTCTCCCTGATCTGGGTGACCGTCGCGCGCGGCGCGAAGGTCCTCGACGTCTACTTCCTGACCCACTCGATGGGCGTCGTCGCCGACACCGAGCCCGGCGGCGGCATCTACCACGCCATCATCGGCAGCCTGGAGCAGGTCGGCCTCGCCACCCTCATCGGCGCCCCGATCGGCGTGCTCACCGCGATCTACCTGGTCGAGTACGGCCGCGGCCGGCTCGCCAAGGCGGTGACGTTCTTCGTCGACGTCATGACGGGCATCCCGTCGATCGTCGCCGGCCTGTTCATCCTGTCGCTGATGCTCATCTTCAAGATGCAGCCGTTCGGCTTCGCCGGCTCGCTGGCCCTGGCCATCCTGATGATGCCGGTCGTCGTCCGGTCCACCGAGGAGATGCTCAAGCTCGTCCCGAACGAACTGCGCGAGGCGTCGCTGGCGCTCGGTGTGCCGAAGTGGCGCACCATCCTGAAGGTGGTCCTGCCGACCTCCATCGGCGGTATCACCACCGGCGTCATGCTCGCCGTCGCCCGTATCGCGGGTGAGACCGCGCCGGTGCTGCTGCTGGTGTTCGGCAACCCGTTCATCAACAACAACCCCTTCGAGGGCGCGCAGGCGTCGCTGCCGCTGTACATCTACCAGCAGTTCGCCAACAGCGCGGGCTCCGGTGCGGCGTACGACCGCGCGTGGGCGGCGTCCCTCACGCTGATCGCCTTCGTGATGATCCTCAACCTGGTGGCCCGCGGGATCGCCCGCTGGAAGGCCCCCAAGACCGGTCGCTGAGGCGACTATCTCCGGCTCCGCCGGGCGGGGCCACACAGCGACCGAGCTTGAACTTTCTGGAAGTGAAGTAGACGACATGGCCAAGCGAATCGACGTAAGCGGACTCACCGCCTACTACGGCTCCCACAAGGCGATCGAGGACATCTCGATGACCGTCGAGCCGCGCTCGGTGACGGCGTTCATCGGGCCGTCCGGATGCGGCAAGTCGACGTTCCTGCGCACGCTGAACCGGATGCACGAGGTCACGCCCGGCGGGCGGGTCGAGGGCAAGGTGATGCTGGACGACGAGGACCTGTACGGCGCCGGGGTCGACCCGGTCTCGGTCCGCCGCGAGGTGGGCATGGTCTTCCAGCGTCCGAACCCGTTCCCCACGATGTCGATCTTCGAGAACGTCGCGGCGGGCCTGCGCCTGAACGGCAACTACAAGAAGTCGGAACTGAACGACATCGTCGAGAGGTCGCTGAAGGGCGCGAACCTCTGGAACGAGGTCAAGGACCGCCTGAACAAGCCGGGCTCCGGTCTCTCCGGCGGCCAGCAGCAGCGGCTGTGCATCGCGCGGGCGATCGCGGTCGAGCCGAAGGTCCTGCTCATGGACGAGCCGTGCTCCGCGCTGGACCCGATCTCCACGCTCGCGATCGAGGACCTGATCGGTGAGCTGAAGGAGCGGTTCACGATCGTCATCGTGACGCACAACATGCAGCAGGCGGCGCGTGTCTCGGACCGTACGGCGTTCTTCAACCTCGCGGCGGTCGGGCAGCCCGGCCGGCTGATCGAGATCGACGACACCGAGCGGATCTTCTCCAACCCGTCCGTCCAGGCCACGGAGGACTACATCTCCGGGCGCTTCGGCTAGGCCGGACGGTACAGACCCCTCGCGGTGCTGCATGGCGGTGCCACCGCGAGGACGCAAAGGGCCCGCCCCTGGCTCCCGGGGGCGGGCCCACTGCGTTGGCACTGCGTTCGGCTTCGGCGCCGGGGGCCTTCGGGGCTTCGCCCCTCGTCCCCGTTTTTGCCCACCCGCCCACCCGACTCGGTCGGCTGGAGGGCGGGCGGAAGAGGTGGGTATCGGCTCGCTCGGCTGGAGGCTCGCGGTGGGGGGGGGCGCTTCGGCTGGGAGGGCGGGGGGGCGCGGCTCGGTCCGGTTGGAAGGCTCGCGGTGTGGGGGGTGGGGCTCGGCTCGGTCCGGTTGGAAGGCTCGCGGTGTGGGGGGTGGGGCGGCTCCGTCCGGTCGGAGGGCGGGGGCGGCTCGGGCGGTCGGAGGGCTCGCGGGGTGGGGGCGGCTTGGTTCGGCTGGGGGTTGCGGGGTGGGGAAAAAGGTGACCCCGCCGGTTGTCGGCCGGCGGGGTCGGGGTGCGGTGGGGTGGGATGGGGTCAGAGGGCGACCAGTTTGACCACGCCGAAGGACAGGGCCGCCACCAGCGCCGCTGCCGGCATCGTGATGAACCAGCCCAGGACGATGTTCTTGGCCACGCCCCAGCGGACCGCGTTGACGCGCTTGGTGGCGCCGACGCCCATGATGGCGGAGGTGATGACGTGGGTGGTGGAGATGGGGGCCTTGAAGAGGAAGGCCGTGGTGAACATGATCGACGCACCCGTGGTCTCCGCGGCGAAGCCCTGCGGCGGGTCCAGTTCGATGATCTTGCGGCCGAGGGTGCGCATGATGCGCCAGCCGCCCGCGTAGGTGCCGAGGGACAGCATCACGGCGCAGACGATCTTCACCCAGACCGGGATCGGGTCGCCGTACGTCTCGTGGCCGGAAATCACCAGTGCCATCACCACGACACCCATGGTCTTCTGGGCGTCCTGGAGACCGTGACCGAGGGCCATGCCGGCCGCCGAGACGGTCTGCGCGATACGGAAGCCGCGCTTGGCCTTGTGCGGGTTGGAGCCGCGGAAGAGCCACAGGATGGCCGTCATGACCAGGTAGCCGACGATCAGGCCGACGACCGGCGACAGGAACATCGGGATGACGATCTTCTCGAGCACGCCGTCCCAGAGCACCTTCGTACCGCCCGCCAGCGCCGCGCCCACCATGCCGCCGAACAGGGCGTGCGAGGAGGAGGACGGCAGGCCGAAGTACCAGGTGACCAGGTTCCAGACGATCGCGCCGACCAGGGCGGCGAAGAGGATGCCCATGCCCGTCGAGCCGGCCGGGGTCTCGATCAGACCCTCGCTGACCGTCTTGGCGACCCCGGAGCCCAGGAAGGCACCGGCCAGGTTCATCACCGCGGCCATGGCGAGCGCCGCCCGCGGGGTCAGCGCCCGCGTCGACACCGACGTCGCGATCGCGTTCGCCGAGTCGTGGAAGCCGTTCGTGTACGTGAAGAAGAGCGCGACCGCGATGGTCACGACCAGGGCGAAGGTGTCCATCGACGCCTCAGGACTCCTTGACGGCGATGGTCTCCACCGTGTTCGCCACGTGCTCGAAAGCGTCCGCCGCCTCTTCCAGGACGTCCACGATCTGCTTCAGCTTCAGCACCTCGATGGCGTCGTACTTGCCGTTGAAGAGGTGTGCGAGCAGCTTGCGGTGGATCTGGTCCGCCTGGTTCTCCAGACGGTTCACCTCGATCCAGTACTCGGTGAGGTTGTCCATGGTGCGGAGGTTCGGCATCGCCTCCGCCGTCAGCTCGGCCGCGCGGGCCAGGACCTCGATCTGCTGCTCGACGCCCTTCGGCAGCTCCTCGACGTTGTAGAGGACGACGAGGTCGACGGCCTCCTCCATGAAGTCCATGATGTCGTCCAGGGAACCGGCGAGGGCGTAGATGTCCTCCCGGTCGAACGGCGTGATGAACGAGGAGTTCAGCTGGTGGAAGATCGCGTGCGTGGCGTCGTCACCTGCGTGTTCCGCGGCCCGCATACGCTCTGCGATCTCGGCCCGGGCGGAGGAGTCCGCCCCGAGCAGTTCCATCAGGAGCTTGGAGCCGGTGACGATGTTGTCCGCGGACGCGGCGAACATGTCGTAGAAGCTCGTCTCCCTGGGGGTCAGACGAAAGCGCACGTGGGGTCCTCGGGGTGCTTCGGTTTCGGTCAGGGTGATGCTAGGCGCATCATCCGGCCACGGCTAATGGGCCGCATCCCAGTGTCGCCCATCGGGCACAGTGGTCAGCACGGGGGCGCACGAAGGGCTCCCTACCCCGGAAAGTTCGTTACCATATACCCACTAGGGGTATATATCCCGCTGGGTGTCCCCAGTACCCCCGGTGTCCACAGCTCGTCCCGAGACGGAGGCCCGCGATGACGACGACGACCGAGGCCGGCGCCACGCACGGCTACCACAAGCAGAAGGACGAGCACCTCAAGCGGCTGCGCCGGATCGAGGGGCAGATCCGCGGCCTGCAGCGGATGGTGGACGAGGACACGTACTGCATCGACATACTCACCCAGGTCTCGGCCTCGACCAAGGCCCTGCAGTCCTTCGCGCTGCAGCTGCTGGAGGAGCACCTGCGGCACTGCGTCGCGGACGCGGCCGTCAAGGGCGGCGACGAGATCGACGCGAAGGTGGAGGAGGCGACGAAGGCGATCGGCCGGCTGCTGCGCAGCTGAGCCGCCCGGTCGGGGTCAGGCTTGATTCCGCTCTTCCGCCACGCGCAGCACCTCGTCGATGCTCTCCAGGCTGAGCCGGTCCTCGGCCGCCGAGGCCGCGATGATCAGCTCTCCGCACAGCTCGATCTCGGCGAGGGCCACGTGGTCCTGAACCGCCGTGCCGCCGACCGGAGCCACCCGCCTCACCTCTTCTCTGCCGTCACCGCTCCCTAGAGTAGGCAGGGCTCCACACACCGCGCATGGCACGGACGGGCTACTTACGGGGTGGCGTCCCGGACTAGTGACTGGCCGGTTTCAGGCGCCGTCGCCCTCGCCGCCGTCCTCGGCGATGCGGCCCGCGTAGATGTCCGCCGGGGCCGGCAGCGGCACGTCGACGGGGATGCCGAAGTCGTACAGCAGCAGGGTCGAGGCGACCGCGACGGTGGCCTTCTGGCGGCCGTTGACGAAGCTGAACCGCTGCCGCAGCTTGCGGAGGCGGCCCTGGTCGTCCAGGTAGGCGTCGAACGGCACCGCGGCCGTGGCGAAGCCCTTCGCCGCGGCGGCCAGGGCGGCCCTGTCGCCGGGGGAGGCGTAGCGGGCCGCGCGGTTCAGGTCGGCGGTGCCGCGGTAGTGCCGTACGGGCGTGCCGGCGAGCACGGTCCGGCCGACGAAGGCCGCCTCTCGCGTCCCGCGCAGCACCTCGGCCGCCGTGTACGGGTCGGTCGCGCCGCCGGTGACCAGATTGCCGTCGGACAGCGTCGAGGTCTCCACCCGCACCCACTTGTCGGCGGGCACGCCCGCGCCCCGGTTCTTCATGTACAGGGCGCCCGGGGCGAGGAGTTCGGTGATCGGCCGGTGCTCGGAGGCGCCCGTGGGGTCTTCCGGGAGCATCACGGTGAGCCGGCCGAGGCGGCGCCGGTAGTCGTAGACCCCCTTGCCGCGGATGGTGACCCGGGTGCCGCCGGTGGCCATCTCCATCGAGGTGCCGGCCTTCGAGGTGCCGGCGTCGCGCAGCGCGTCGGCGGCCCGGTGCAGGGCGGCGACGGGGTCGCCCGCGCCCTTGACGTCCTCGGCGGCGGCGCCGCTGCCGGCACAGCCCGTGGCCCCGGTCCCGAGGCCGATGAGGATGCCCACCGCGGCGACCGTCCTGCCCGCGCGCCCGTGCTGCCGCCGATCCATCGCCTGCCTACCCCCAGCCGGTGTGTCCGTCACGGGCCCCTGTCGTCCGGTTAACGACGGGTAGGGGGCGCCGTCACGCGCCACCGGTGCGCCGGGGACCCGGCCGGTCCCGTGATCGCGGCTGGGTAACGTTGTCGGCGTGGCAGTCACCGCGGTACCGGAGGACGGACCGGAGCGTGCCCGGTCCGGGCAGGAACACCTCACGACGACGACCGAGCAGGGCCGCTTCTGCGTGGCCCGCTGCACGTGCGGCTGGCGCGGCCCCGCCCGCCGCGCCCGCAGCCAGGCCCGCACGGACGCGGAGGACCACGCGGCGGGCCGTTAGCGGAGGCCGTTCCTAGGACCGCTCGGCGTCGTCGATGGCCGCCAGCGCGGCGGGGACCAGCTCTCTGTCCTGGGCGTGGGTCAGGCGGTCGCGGGCCTCGGCCGGGGGCAGCCAGAGCAGTTCGGTGACCTCGTCGTTGGGGACGAACGCGCCGCCGGTCGACTCGGCGGCCCAGTACCTGACTTCCTTCGGCCGGCCGGTGCGGTCGACGTAGCGGAGCGTCGGCAGGTCCGGTCCGAGCCGGCAGGTGTGGCCGGTCTCCTCCCGCACCTCGCGCAGGGCGGCCGCGCGGGCCGGCTCGCCCTTCTTGAGCTTCCCCTTCGGCCAGGACCAGTCGGACCACTTCGGCCGGTAGACCAGGGCCAGCTCGACGCCGCCCGCGGGGGAGCGGCGCCAGAGCACGCAGCCGGCCGCCCGGACCACGGTGTCGTTCACGCCGTCTCCTCCCGGTGCAGGGTGTCCATGACGTCAGGGCGCGTTGACGGTCTGCTTCTGCCAGGCCTGCTGGAAGGCGAACCGGGCCGCCTCGACCTCGTGCCGCTGGTCGGCGTGGAGCACGCCGAGGGCGTAGGCCGTCGCGGGGGTGATCCGCGGGGTCCGGGCCGCCTGGGCCGCCGCCGCGGCCGCCTCGGAGGCGTCCCGGTGCCGGTTCAGTGCCTGGCCCGCCGCCAGCAGCCGTACGTCCACCGGGTTGTTGCCGCCGTGCAGCACCTCGCGGGCGTACCGGTGCAGGCGCAGCAGCAGGCGGACCTGGTGCCAGGGGCCGTCCTGGGGGTGCGGGGAGGGGTCCGGGGACAGGCCGTGGACCAGGGCCTCGGCGTTGTAGGGGTGGCCGGCGGTGACCAGGGGGAGCGCGGCGACGGCGTCCGTGAGGCGCTCCTGCGCCGCGGCGGCCAGGGGGCGCAGGTCGGCGGTGGGGGCGGTGGGGGTGAGGGGGACGTCGCTGGCCAGTAAGGCGACCTTGTCCGCGACGGCGTGGAAGCGGGAGGAGCCGAGGGCCTGGAGCGCGGTGGAGTGGGCCCTGGTCCGGGCGAGGGTGAGCTGGCGTTCCAGCAGGGCGCCGGCCTTCGCCGCGCCGACGGTGAGGCTGCCGCGCTCCGGGGCCGCCGTCGCGCCGGCCGGCCCGCCGGGGCTTCCCGCCGCCGCTTTCGCCTGGGCGGGCGCCGTCCCGGCGGCACGGCTGCCCGCGGGCACGGCGAGGTCCACTGCCTGTGCGGGCAGGACCGCCGCGCCCGACAGCCGGTGCAGCGCCAGCAACAGCCGTTCCAGCCGGGCCTCGTACGCGTGCTCCAGGCCCAGCGTGCCCGACAGCCAGGCCAGTTCCGGGCGCATCTCCTCCGACCAGTCGGGGTCGAGGAGGGAGCGGAAGGTGTGCAGGCTGCCGCTGATGCGGCGGGCCGAGCGGCGCAGGAGGCGGGCCGCGTCGACGGACTCCTCCGCGCCGTTCGCCGTACCACCGCCCGTCTCCCGGTGGGCCCGCAGCGCGCGGAGGAACTCCGTGGCCTGGGCGCGCAGGTAGCCCGCGAGGGCGTCACCCGTCGCCACCACGGCCGCGGAACCCGTCGGGTCAAGGTGTTGCTGTGCCACGCCGGCGCCTCCGGGCGTCTATGAGCATCTCCTGGACGTTGCGCAGGGGTTGGCCGTCCGCGTCGGTCGCGTGCCGCGTCCACTCGCCGTCCGGGCCGAGGTGCCAGGAGGCGGTGGTGTCGGACATGCCGGTGTCGAGCAGCCGGTTGAGGGCCGCGCGGTGGCCGGGGTCGACGACCCGGACCAGGGCCTCTATCCGGCGGTCGAGGTTGCGGTGCATCATGTCGGCGCTGCCGATCCACACCTCCGGTTCGCCGCCGTTGCCGAAGGCGAAGACCCGGGAGTGTTCGAGGAAGCGGCCGAGGATCGAGCGGACCCGTATGTTCTCCGACAGGCCCGGGACGCCCGGGCGGACGGCACAGATGCCCCGCACCCAGATGTCGACCGGCACCCCCGCCTGGGAGGCCCGGTAGAGGGCGTCGATGACCGCCTCGTCCACCATCGAGTTGACCTTGATGCGGACGAAGGCCGGACGGCCCGCACGGTGGTGCTGGACCTCCTTGTTGATCCGCGCGACCAGCCCGTCCCGCAGGGACTTGGGAGCCACCAGCAGCCGTCGGTAGGTCTCCCGGCGGGAGTAGCCGGAGAGGCGGTTGAAGAGGTCGGAGAGGTCCGCGCCCACCTGCGGGTCGGCCGTCAGCAGGCCGAGGTCCTCGTAGAGGCGGGCCGTCTTCGGGTGGTAGTTGCCGGTGCCGACGTGGCTGTAGCGGCGCAGGGTCTCGCCCTCCTGGCGGACCACCAGGGACAGCTTGCAGTGCGTCTTCAGGCCGACCAGGCCGTAGACGACATGGCAGCCGGACTCCTCCAGCTTGCGCGCCCACTTGATGTTGGCGTGCTCGTCGAAGCGGGCCTTGATCTCGACCAGGACGAGGACCTGCTTGCCGGACTCGGCGGCGTCGATGAGCGCGTCGACTATCGGGGAGTCGCCGGAGGTGCGGTACAGGGTCTGCTTGATCGCGAGGACGTCGGGGTCGGCCGCGGCCTGCTCCAGGAAGGCCTGGACCGAGGTGGAGAAGGAGTCGTACGGGTGGTGCAGGAGCACGTCCCGGGCGCGCAGGGCCGCGAAGATGTCGGGCGGGGACGCCGACTCGACCTCGGCGAGGTCGCGGTGGGTGCCGGCGATGAACTTCGGGTACTTCAGCTCGGGCCGGTCGAGGCTGTGGATGCGGAAGAGGCCGGTGAGGTCCAGGGGACCGGGCAGCGGGTAGACCTCGGCCTCGGAGATCTTCAGCTCGCGGACCAGCAGGTCCAGCACCTCGCGGTCGATGGACTCCTCGACCTCCAGGCGCACCGGCGGGCCGAAGCGGCGCCGCATGAGTTCCTTCTCCAGGGCCTGGAGGAGGTTCTCGGCGTCGTCCTCCTCGACCTCCAGGTCCTCGTTGCGGGTGATCCGGAAGGCGTGGTGCTCCAGGATCTCCATGCCCGGGAACAGCTCTTCCAGGTGGTTGGGGGCGGCGATGACGTCCTCGATGGGGACGTAGCGGCCCGGGGAGGCCTCCAGGAAGCGGGACAGCAGCGGCGGTACCTTCACGCGCGCGAAGTGCTTGTGCCCGCTGACCGGGTTGCGCACGACCACGGCCAGGTTCAGGGAGAGGCCGGAGATGTACGGGAAGGGGTGCGCGGGGTCGACGGCCAGCGGCGTGAGGACGGGGAAGATCTGGTGCCGGAAGAGCGTGAAGAGGCGGGCCTGTTCCTTGTCGGTCAGCTCCGACCAGCGGACCAGGTGGATGCCCTCGTCGGCGAGGGCGGGGGCGACGTCCTCGTGGTAGCAGGCGGCGTGCCGGGCCATCAGCTCGCGGGAGCGGGCCCAGATCATCTCCAGCACCTCGCGCGGCTGGAGGCCGGAGGCGGACCTCGTCGCCACCCCGGTGGCGATACGGCGCTTCAGGCCGGCCACCCGGACCATGAAGAACTCGTCCAGGTTGCTGGCGAAGATGGCGAGGAAGTTCGCGCGTTCCAGCAGGGGGGTGTTGGGGTCCTCGGCCAGCTCCAGGACCCGCTCGTTGAAGGCCAGCCAGCTGCGCTCCCGGTCGAGGAAGCGGCCCTGGGGCAGGGGGGTGCCGTCGCCCGGGGCCTCCTCGTACGCGTCGAGACCCGCGTCGAGATCGGGTTCCAGGTCGGAGACCACGGCGGCCACGGCGTGCTGGCGGTGCGCGGCGATGGAGCCCACGGAGGGCTGCGGGTGCTGTACCTCTGCCTGGGTGTCTCGCTGACTCATGAACCCATTCTTCCGCGCCACGGGCGACACGGGCGCGTCGGAACGCGCGGGCGGGAGCGTCACGGCCCCGTTCCCCGCGGGCTCCTCGGGGGGCGGCGAAGGCTCTGGCACGGCGGGCTTCATTGGCCGAGCGTCGCAAGTCTTGCTGAATCAATGGTTACGGCGACATGACGTGCGGGATAGCGGGGGGCGGCTCGAAGGGGTTCACGGATGCGAAAACGCCGGTCCGGTACGTCCCTCCCCCCGCGGAGGGGCGTACCGGACCGGCGTGGATCCGGACCGTTAGGCGGCCCGGCGGCGCAGCAGGGCGTACGCGGCGGCACCGGCGGCCGCGGCGACGGCGAGGACCAGGCCGGTGGCGGCCAGGTGCAGGGGCCAGAACCCGGTCAGCGGGCCGCGCAGCGGACGCCACAGCTCGCGCAGGTACAGCCGCAGGGCGAGGGTGGCGGCGCAGGCGGCGGCGAGCGCCGGGAGGGTGCGGCGCAGGGCCAGACCGGCGAGGGCGCCGAGGACCAGCGCGCACAGCACCAGAGCGGGCAGCAGCGGGCCGCGCGGCACGAAGACGCGGTCCCACGTCCAGTGGGTGACCAGGACGTCGTGGTCCGCGGACCACACCCTGCCGTAGACCAGGGCGAGCAGCGCGGACCCGGTCAGCAGGGGCAGGGCGGCCGTGGTCAGCTTGGCGGTCAGCCAGCGGACCGGGGTGACGGCCTGGGTCCAGACCAGCCGCGCGGTGCCGGTCTCCAGCTCGCGGCCGATCAGCGCGGCCCCGGCCCAGGCGGCCACCGCGCAGGGCGCGTAGGAGAGGGCCTCGCCGAGCAGGTTCATGACGTTGTTCGTGTCGGTGAGGGCGGTGTAGGTGCACCAGTGGCCGGGGCGCGCGCAGTCCCGGTCCCGGGGGGCCGCCGTGTGGTGGACCCAGAGCAGTGCGCCGGCGGCGAGCAGGACGAAGGCGGTCCAGACGAGCAGGGCCGGCCGGTGCAGCCGGAGCAGGGTGCGGCGGACGGCGGGGCGGGTGGGGGCGAGCGCGGTCATACGGCGGCTCCCGTACCGGCGTGCGCAACGGCTCCCGTACCGGTTCCCGCGCCGGGGGCGGCCTTCCCGCCGGGCCGGGTGCCCGTGGTGCGGCGCCGTACCAGCCAGAGGGCGAACCCGGCGAGCAGGGCGGCGAGGGCGAGCAGGGCGCCGGTCGTGGCCAGCTGCAGCGGCCAGTAGTGGGAGTAGGGGTGGTAGTCGGTGTAGAAGCCGGTGGCGCCGCGCCGGTCGTTGAGGGCCCGGCACCCGGGGCTGAGGTCGATGGTGCAGGTGGAGGCGGGCCGGTGGGCGCCGGACGCGGTGACGACGCCCTCCTCGACCTTGATGCCCGAGTACGACGGGAAGGCCCGGCGCCCGCTGACGCTGGTGGCGACCGGCCACAGGTGCGGCAGGGCCGTGTGGACGGCGATCCACAGCGGGACCACGGCGAGCGCGGAGGCGCACAGCGCGAGCAGCGAGCGGCCCAGCAGCAGCCCGATGAGCGCGCCGAGGACGAGACCGGCCAGCGCGAGCCCGACGACGATCGGGCCGCCCGTGTAGAAGGTGGGCACGTCGTCCCAGGGCTTGACGGAGTCGATCCGGTGGTACCCCGCCGACCAGACCACGTGGTGCAGCAGCGCGAGCAGACCGGTGCCGGCGGTGACGAGGAGGGCCGGCACGGTGAGCCGGGTGGCCAGCCAGCGCACCGGTGACACCGTCTGCGTCCAGGACAGCCGTGCCGTGCCGGTCTCCAGCTCGCGCCCGGTCAGGGCGGCACCGGCCCAGGCGGCGGCCAGGAACGGGACCGCCAGGACGGCGACGGTCGTGTACTGGTGGAGGTCCTTGTAGCGCAGGATCGCGTCCTGGTCGTACCGGCACGGGGCGGCGCTCCAGCAGCGGGTGTGGTACTGGTGCCAGCCGGTGGCCGCGGCGTCGGTGAGCGGGCCCCACAGCCACAGCAGCGTGGCGGCCAGGCCGACGACGAGGACGGCCCAGGCGCACAGCGCGGGGCGGTGCAGGCGCAGCAGCCAGCGGATCTGGCGCGGAGCGGTGGTCGCCCGGGCGGGGGCGCTCGGGGCGGCGGTCACGCGGCGTGCTCCTCGGTCTCGGCCGGGGTCAGGGCGGGCGCCCCGGGGTTGCGCAGATGGGCGAGGACGAGTTCCTCCAGGGAGGGCGTGGCGCTGCGCCAGTCGCCGGGGAGCGGTCCGGCCGGGCGGATCAGCGCGCTGACCTGGCGGCCGGTGACCCGGGACTCGACCACGGTGTGCCCGCCGAGGCCGGCGGAGTCCGCGGCGCCGGACACCCGCAGATGGGCGGCGAGCAGGTCGTCGATCTCGCCGGCCAGCCGGATCCGGCCGTCGCCGACCAGCAGCAGGTGGTCGCAGGAGTCCTCCAGCTCGGCGACGACGTGCGAGGACATCACGATGGTGGTGCCGTACTGGGCGGCCTGCGCCATGAGCGTGCCCATCAGCTCGTGCCGGGCCAGCGGGTCGAGGTCGGCCATCGGCTCGTCCAGGAGCAGCAGTTCGGGCCGCTTGCCGAGGGCGAGGGCGAGCGCGACCCGGCTGCGCTGGCCGCCGGAGAGGGAGCGGACCCGGGCCCGGGGGTCCAGGCCGCCGCCCCTGACGACCCGCTCGGCGCCGGCCGCGTCCCAGTGGCCGGGGTTGAGGTCGGCGCCCATGCGCAGCGTCTCGGCGACGGTGAGCTGCGGGTACAGCGGCTTGTCCTGGGCGACGAAGCCGACCCGGGGGCGGGCGGCGGACGGCGTGGTGCCGAGCACGCTCACACTGCCCTCGGTGGGCGCGGTGAGCCCGGCGGCCAGGGCGAGCAGGGTGGACTTGCCGGCGCCGTTGGGGCCGACGACCGCGCACACCCGCCCGGCGGGCAGCCGGAACGAGCAGTCCCGCAGGGCCCAGCGCGCACGGAGGCCGAACCGTTTCCCCAGAGCCTCGGCCCTCAACGCCGTGTCGCTGCTCATGTCGGGTCTCCCTGGAAGTGCGTGTCGAGTACGGCAGTGAAGAGTGCGGCCACGTCGTCCCGCTCCAGTCCGGCGGCGCGGGCGCGGCCCGCCCACTGCTCCAGCTCCGTGCGCAGCGGGGAGTCGGCGGGGGCGGTGCCCAGGGACCGCCGGACGAAGGTGCCGAGGCCGCGCCGCGCCTCCACCAGGCCCTCGCGTTCCAGTTCGCGGTACGCCTTCAGGACGGTGTTGGGGTTGATGGCGGTGGCCTCCACGACCTCGCGTGCGGTGGGCAGCCGGTCGCCCGGCTTCAGCAGGCCCATGCGGAGGGCCTGTTTGGTCTGCTGGACGATCTGCACATAGGTGGCCACGCCGCTGTGCCGGTCGATGCGGTACTCGACCATCGGTACAACCACCCTTTCACTAATTGAGTAGTGAAAGGGTGGGGCAAGGCGGCCCCGGAAGTCAACCGCGGGCCCCGTGGGCCGATCGGCGGGGCCCTTCCGATGAGGACACGTGAGCGAGACGAGGACCGACGGGGAACTGCTGCGGGCCATCGCGGCGGCCCGCGACCGGCACGCCTTCGAGCAGTCGTACCGGCGGCACGCGCCCTGGCCGACCGCCCGGCTGCGCGGGCGCTGCGCCGGCGCCGGGTCCGTCTGGCTGTGGCGCATCGGCTCCCGCCGGCTCGTGGACGCGCTGCGCGGCGAGGGGACGCGGGGCCGGCTGCGGCAGGCGCCGGCCCGGCCGGCCGCCACGGCCCTCCTCGCCACCGCCCTCCTCGCGCCGCTGGTCGTGAGCGACCGCCGGGTCCTGTTCGCGGACCCCCCGGGACCCCGGGCGGGCGACGGCCCGCGAGCACCGGGCGTGGCCGACGGCGGGGTCGGTGACGGCGGGGTGCCCGGCCCTCGGCCAACCGCTGGGCCGCTACCGGCCGACGGCCGACCAGCCTGGATCCGCGCCCCACGACCGCTCACCCCCCGGCGGGGGCCCCGCTCACGTCTCCGCGCGGTACATCAGGTCCGTCTCGTGCACCGTGAACCCCAGCCGCTCGTACACCGACACCGCCGCCTTGTTGTCGGCGTCGACGTAGAGCATCGCGGTCGGCAGCTGCTGCGCGGCCAGGTGGCGCAGCCCGATCGTGGTGAGGGCCTTGCCGAGGCCGCCGCCCTGTTCGCCGGGCCGTACCCCGAGGACGTACACCTCGCCGAGCCCCTCCTCGGCGTGCACCTTGGTCCAGTGGAAGCCGACCAGCTCCCCGCGCCGTTCGGCGAGGAAGAACCCGGCCGGATCGAACCAGGGCTCGGCCTTGCGGTCGTCCAGGTCGCGCTGGGTCAGCGAACCCTGCTCGGGGTGGTGGGCGAAGGCGGCGGCGTTCACCGCGAGCCAGGCCGCGTCGTCCTTGCCGGGCACGAAGGCGCGCACGGTCACGCCCTCCGGCAGCACCGGATCGGGCAGCTCCAGGTCGGTCAACGGCCTGCGCATCTGGCGCAGTTCGCGGAACAGGGTCAGACCGAGCACCTGGGCCAGGTGCCGGGCGGCGGGGTGGCCGCCGTGCGCCCACACCCGCAGCCGCTTGCCGGAGGCGGCGAGCAGGGCCGCGCCGAGCGCCCGCCCGTGCCCGTGCCCGCGGTGCCCGGGGTGCACGACCAGCTCGGCGGCCGGCGCCTCCACCGGGTCGGTGTCCTCCAGCTGGGCGTAGCCGACGAGTTCGCCGTCGACGGACAGCAGCAGATGCGAGACGCCCTCGCGGCTGCCCCCGCGCAGCTGCAGCCGGCCCTGCTCGGACACCGGCTGGTGCCCGTCGATCCGGGCGGCCTCGCCGAGCAGGCGCAGCACGGCCTCGGCCCGGTCCGGGGTGAGCGCGGAGAAGGTCTCGATGGAGCGGGCGGGAAAGCCCGGTACGGTGTCGTCGCTGCTCATGCGTACGAGAGTACGGGGCCACCGGGGGAAGTCCCGGCACACCGGCCGCAAAAGGATCCGTAAAGGGAAACCAGGATGTAACCCTGAACCCCCTGTCGCGCTACGCGCGTTGACTCTAGGCTGCGCCGAGCCACCACAGCCGACCCACAGGGGGGTCCCATGCCAGCCGCGCCCCGGCGCACCGGACGCCGTACGCACGCCCTTCTCGCGAGCGCAGCCACCCTCGCCACGGCGGCGGCGCTGATTGCCGCCCTCCCGGCGGACGCGCACGAGAGCCACCACCGGCCGGGCCGCTACCAGGACGTCCAGCTGCTGTCCTTCAACGACCTGCACGGCAACCTGGAGCCTCCGTCGGGCTCCTCCGGCCGGGTCACCGAACTCCAGCCGGACGGCACGACGAAGACGATCGACGCGGGCGGTGTCGAGTACCTCGCGACCCACCTCCGCCAGGCCCGCAAGGGCCATCCGTACTCGGTCACCGCGGCCGGCGGCGACCTGGTCGGCGCCTCCCCGCTGCTGTCGGGCCTGTTCCACGACGAGCCCACCGTCGAGGCGCTGAACAAGCTGGACCTGGACGTCACCTCGGTCGGCAACCACGAGTTCGACGAGGGCGCCCGGGAACTGGCCCGCCTGCAGAACGGCGGCTGCCACCCCACCGACGGTTGCTACGGCGACCGGGAGTTCCAGGGCGCCGACTTCCCGTACCTGGCCGCGAACGTCCAGGACGAGAAGACCGGCAAGCCGATCCTGAAGCCGTACTGGGTCTGGAAGAAGAAGGACGTCAGGATCGGCTTCATCGGCGTCACCCTGGAGGGCACCCCGGGCATCGTCTCCGCCGACGGCGTCAAGGGCCTGACCTTCAAGGACGAGGCGGAGACCATCAACAAGTACGCCAAGGTCCTCCAGCGCCAGGGCGTGCAGTCGATCGTGGCCCTGATCCACGAGGGCGGCTACCCGGCCTCCGGCTCCTACAACTACGACTGCGACTCCCCGGGCGCGGGCAGCGGCATCTCCGGCCCGATCGTGGACATCGCCAAGAACGTCACCCCGGCGGTGGACGCCCTGGTGACCGGCCACACCCACCAGGCGTACGTCTGCACGATCCCGGACCCGTCCGGCCGCCCCCGCATGGTGACCTCGGCGTCCTCCTTCGGCCGCCTCTACACCGACACCACGCTCACCTACGACCGCCGTACCGGCGACATCGCGCGTACGGCGGTGAGGTCCGCGAACCACGTGGTCACCCGGGACGTCCCCAAGGCGGCGGACATGACCGGCCTGATCTCCCGCTGGAACGCCCTGGCCGCCCCCATCGGCAACCGCCCCATCGGCTACATCTCCGCCGACGTCAACAACACCGGCACCGAGTCCCCGATGGGCGACCTGATCGCCGACGCGCAGCTCGCCCACGGCCGTGAGCTGGACCCGAAGACCAGCCTGGCCCTGATGAACCCGGGCGGTGTCCGGGCCGGCCTGACCTACGCGGCCAAGGGAGCCGAGGGCGACGGCGTGGTCACCTACGCCGAGGGCTTCACGGTGCAGCCGTTCTCCAACACCGTGAACCTCCAGGACTTCACCGGCGCCCAGCTGGTCCAGGTGCTCAAGGAGCAGGTCAGCGGCGTCAACGCGGCGGTCCCGAAGATCCTCCAGCCGTCCGCCGGACTCACCTACACCCTCGACCTCACCAAGTCCGGCGCGGACCGCGTGGTCACCGACTCGATCCGCCTGAACGGCGCCCCGATCGACCCCGCGGCCACCTACCGCGTCGCCACCAACAGCTTCCTCGCGGGCGGCGGCGACGGCTTCCCGACGCTGGGCCAGGGCACGAACGACCTGGTCGGCTCGGACGACCTGAGCGCGCTGGAGAAGTACCTGACGGCGAACTCGTCGGCCGCGAACCCGATCGCCCCGCCGAAGGCGGACCGGATCACGGTCGTGGGCTGAGCCCCGCCGGGCGGGACCCTCTCCTCAGCTCCTCTTCCGGCCCCGCCCGGAAGAGGAGCTGCGGCGGCCCGGGTCAGGAGGCGGCGGGCGTCCAGTCCCCCAGCCAGTCCGCGACCTCCTGGTCCGCGGCCTGGGCGTCGGTCAGTTGGGGGCGGTCGGTGCTCGCCGCGCCCGCTCCCGCGCCGGTGTTCCGGTACTCGGCGAAGCGGTCGTCCTTCCAGGAGAAGCCGCTCATGTCGGTCCAGGGCGCGGTCCTGACCGCGGCGCTCAACGACGTGTTGCGGACGGTGGTCTGCGGGTCGAGGCCGGCGTCACCGCCGGCGTGCCAGGGCCGGCCGAGGTAGAAGCTGCGGTCGGAGACGTCGCCGCTCACCGTGGAGTTGGCGATCAGGATGCCCTTGCGGCCGGCCGCGGTGCTGGGGGCCGTGACGTAGCCGGCGGAGCTGCCGTCCCAGCGCTTCTTCAGGGTGATCACCGACCGGTCGAGGACGGCGGTGGCCCGCCCGAAGACGAAGTCGACGTTGCCGGTGACGTAGGAGTTGGTCATGTAGACCCGGCCGAGCCTGTCCTTCGCGGCGGTGTCGAGGAGCAGCGTGTCCTGGTCGCCGCTGACGATGACCCCGTCCAGGAACACCTTGTCGGCGGCCGTGCGCAGGGCGACGGCCTGCTGGGCGATGTCCTGGTGGGCACGCTCGTCGAAGTCGTTGGAGATGCTGAGGTTGCGGGCCTGGAAGTCGTCGGCCTCGACGGCGACGGTGGCGCTGCCGCCGGTGCCGTACGTGCCGCCGCCCGGCTTGGGCGTTCCGGAGGCGTTGTCGTAGACGATGACGGTGTCCTTGCGGCTGCCGCCCGTGCCCTGGATCGTGACGTGCGGCTTGCCGGAGGGGACCTTGACGGTCTCCCGGTAGGTGCCCGGCTTCACGGCGATGACGACCCGGGAGGGGTTGTTCGCGGGGACGGCGTTCACGGCGGCCTGCACGGTCGTGTACTGCCCGGAGCCGTCCTTGGCGACGGTGAGGGTGGTGACGGCGGCCTTCGTACCGGCCTTCGTACCGGCCTTCGTGCCGGCCGTCGTGCCCAGGGAAGTGCGCGGCCCCGCACCGGACTTGACGACCGACGGCACGTCGGCCGCCTTGTCGGCGGTGTAGCCGTAGTAGCTCCTGGGGTCCCAGGCGGCGCCCGTGCCCCCGCTCTCGTTGCGGCCGGCGGTGCCGGAGAAGACGTTGCCGCGCTGGACGAGGGTGGCGGTGCTGTCCCTGATCACCGGGTTGTTCAGCCCCTGGAAGTACGAGTTCTCCAGCAGCATGTTGGTCGTGCCGCGCGCGTAGGTGCCGTACGAGGACGTGATCGTCGTCCCCGGCTCGTCCTGGAGGTAGTTGTTGTACAGGTGCGCGTGGGCGACGTTGTCCGTGGAGGGGTTGCGCTGCTCGGTCTCGCGGATCCAGTTGTGGTGGATCGTGAGGTCGGCGGTGGTGTGCTCGGTCCAGCCGATGCCGAACGCCTTGTTCTCCTGGCCGAGCCGGTTCCAGGAGACGGTCAGGTAGGTGGTGTCCTTGCGGCTGTCGATGAGCCCGTCGGCCATGTGCCGGATGTCGTTGTGGTCGATCCAGACGTGGTGGGCGCCGTCCATCTGGATGCCGTCGTAGTCGTGCTCCTTGTCGTTCCAGACGCCCTGGTACGCGTCCCGGATGGTCAGGTTCCGGATGATCACGTTGTGGACGCCCCGGCCGAGGAAGAAGCCGCCGCCGACGATCTGCCCCGAGGTGCCGGAGCCGATGATGGTCTTGTCCGACTGGACCTTGATCTCCTTGCCGACGGGGTCCATCGTGATCGCCGCGGCCACGACGATGATGTACGGCTTCTCGGCGGTGGCGTACTTCTCCAGGTCGGCGAGGGTCCGCACGGTGACGATCTCGCCGCCGCGCCCGCCGTACGTGCCGTTCTGCCCGAGCGCGTCGACGGAGGCGAACCCGTCGGCGGTGGCGGCGGCCCAGGCCGGTACGGCGGTGGCGGCGGAGGCGTGCTGCTGGGCGCCGGGGGCGAGGAGGCCGTAGCCGAGGGCGCCGGCGGCGGTGAGTGCGAGCGGCAGCCCGAAGGCGAGCGCCGTACGGCCCTTGCGGTGGCGGGCGCGGGGGGTGCGGGAACTCATGGGCGACTCCAGTCGGTGGTCCGTCCGGGCAGGGTGCTGACCTGGAGTCGCCGCGGGGCGGGGGAAGGTTGCCCCACCCGAACTACGGCCGGTCCAACAGGGTCGCCCAGTCCTGGTCCGCGGCCCAATCGGCGAAGCGGGACCAGCCGACCTCCGGGTGGGCGCGGCGCAGGCCGGGGACGTCGACGGGGAGGCCGGCGTCGGTGAAGTAGGCGAACATCGCCGCCAGGTCGGCGGAGTGGGTGCGGACCTGGGCGAGGGGGACCTCCTGGTGGATGACCGGGCGGCCGAGGGCGGTGGTGAGGGCGGCCGCGATCTGCGCGGGGGTGCACTCGTCGGAGGCGATGTCGATCCGGTGGCCCGCGAAGTCGTCCCGGCGGCCGAGGACCAGCGCGGCGAACGCGCCGATGTCGGCGGCCGGGACGAGGGTGAGCGGCCGGTCGGCCGGCATGGGCCAGGCGAAGACGCCGGCGCGCAGTCCGTCGAGGCTCCAGCCGGTCGCGAAGTTGTCCATGAACGCGGCCGGCGCGATCACCGTCCAGGGCGGCCCGGAGGCGCGCAGGTGCTGTTCGACCGCCCACTTGCTCTCGTAGTGCGGGATGCCGGTGCCCCGGTCGGCGTGGGCGGCGGAGGTGAGGACGACATGGCCGAGGCGGGCCCGGGCTGCGGCGTCCACGAGGGCCGTGCCCTGCCGGATCTCGGTGGTGGTGTCCGTGCCGAAGGGGGTGGTGACCGCGAAGAGCCCGTCGGCGCCGGCGAGGGCCGCGTCGAGGGAGGCGCGGTCGTCGAAGTCGGCGTGCCGGACCTCTGCTCCCGCCGCGCGCAGGGCGTCGGCGGCGGGTGAACCGGGCCGGCGGGTGAGGGCGCGGACGCGGTGGCCGGTGCCCAGCAGGGCGCGGGCGGTGGCCCCGCCCTGGGCGCCGGTGGCGCCGGTGACGGCGATGGTGAGCATGGGGGTCCCCCTGACGGATAGGATTACTGCGTGACGCATTTGCTGCGTCGCGCAGCAGAATAGACAGAGTTCGCTGCGTCGCGCAGTTGTTTTTGCGAGGACCCAGGGAAGGAGCCCGCCGTGCCAGACCCCGACCGCGCCCGCCTCTACGAGGAGCTGGCCCTGGAGTCCCGGCGCTACCTGGCCGCGTACGTGCTGTTCAACCAGGCCGTCGCCGACCACCTCGGGCTGCACCCGACCGACGTCCAGGCCCTGAGCCTGCTGACCGCCGAACCGGAGCCGCTCACCGTCCGCCAGATCGCCGACCGCACCGGGCTCACCACCGGCTCGGCCACCCGTCTCGTGGACCGGCTGGAGCGCGGCGGCTACGTCGCCCGCACCCCCGACCGGCAGGACCGCCGCCGGGTGCTGGTCACCCCGGTCCCCGAGCGGACCGCCCGCGTCACCGCGCTCTGGGACGACCTCGGCCGGACCTGGCAGACCCTTCTGGACGACCACAGCGAGGACGAGCTGAGGGCGATCACCCGGCACATGCGCCGGGCGCACGACCTCAGCCACACCCAGATCGAGCGCCTGCGGACCATGCCCGAGCCGGACTGAGCCGGACTGAGCCGTGCCGGGCCGGACCGAGCCGTGCCGGGCCGGACCGAGCCGGGCCGAAGTCCGGCCGCCGGATCAGCCGGCCGACGGCTCCTCGGGCTCCGGCGTCCCCGCCGCCTCGTGGTTCTCAGGCCTCTCCGGCGGCGGCGTGGGCGCCCCCGGCAGCCGGACCGTCGCCACCGTGCCGCCGCCCTCCGCGCGGGCCAGCGTGACCACGCCGCCCGCCTGCTTCACCGTACGGGCGACGATGGACAGCCCGAGGCCGGAGCCGGGCAGGGCGCGGGCGCTGGGGGAGCGCCAGAAGCGGTCGAAGACGTGCGGCAGCTCGTCCTCGGCGATGCCGGGGCCGTGGTCGCGGACGGTGAGCACGCCTCCGTCCAGCCGCACCTCGACCGTGCCGCCCTCCGGGCTGAACTTCACGGCGTTGTCCAGGATGTTGACGACCGCCCGCTCCAGCGCGGACGGCTCGGCCCGGACGAACCACGGCTGGAGGTCCGCGCTGATCGACAGCTCGGGACCGCGCAGCCGCGCCCGGCGCAGGGCCGCCTCGACGGTGTCCTGCAGGGCGACCACCTGGACCCGCTCGCCGCGCTGCCCCTCCGAGCGGGACAGCTCCTGGAGGTCCCCGATCAGCGCGGCCAGTTCGGTCATCTGCGCCTTCACCGAGGCGAGCAGCGCCTTGCGGTCCTCCGGCGGCAGGGGGCGGCCCGTCTCCTCGCTGCGGGTGAGGAGTTCGATGTTCGTCCGCAGCGACGTCAGGGGGGTCCGCAGTTCATGGCCGGCGTCCGCGATCAGCTGCTGCTGGAGGTCGCGGGAGCTGGCCAGCGAGGCGGTCATCGAGTTGAACGACCGCGACAGCCGGGCCACCTCGTCCTCGCTGAGGTCCTCCACGGGGATGCGGATGGTCAGGTCCTCGGTCCGGGCGACGTGCTCCACGGCCTCGGTCAGCTTGTCGACGGGGCGCAGTCCGGCCCGCGCGACCGCGAGGCCCGCCGCCCCGGCGCCGACGACGCCGACGGCGGACACCAGGAGCAGGATCAGGGCGAGGTCGTTGAGGGTCTTCTGCGTGGTCTTCAGCGGTACGGCGATGAGCACACCGACGTTGGGCCCGCGCCCGCCGCTCATGGTCGCGGTGGGGCCGACGGGCTTGGTGAGCACCCGCAGCTCGTTGCCCTCGTCGTCGGTGCCGTTGCGGAAGTACAGGATGTCGGGGGCGAGGTCCTTGATCTCCGTCCTGTCGGCCTGGGTCACCCTGATCTTGCCCGAGGCGCCCCCGAAGAGGCAGACCTTGCCGTCGTCCGTGACCACCTGGGAGTACCTGTCCCGCAGGAGGAAGCTGCCCGCCTGCGGTGTCTCCGTGCAGTTGTTGAGGGTGAACTCCAGCTGGTCCGTCTGCGCGGTGTTCCGCAGGGACTTCTGCAGGTCCTGGTCGAGCTGGTTGTAGAGCTTGCGCTCCACGATGAACCAGCACGTCACCGAGACCGCCGCCACCGCGAACGCCACCGCCGCCGCGACCAGCATCGCCAGCCGTGCCCTCAGCGGCAGCGCCCGGTACCGGCGCGCCAGCTGGTTCACTCGGCGCCGCCCTGCCTCAGGACGTAGCCCACCCCGCGCACGGTGTGCACCAGGCGGGGCTCGCCGCCCGCCTCGGTCTTGCGGCGCAGGTACATGACGTAGACGTCGAGGGAGTTGGAGGAGGGCTCGAAGTCGAAGCCCCAGACGGCCTTCAGGATCTGCTCACGGGTGAGGACCTGGCGCGGGTGGGCCATGAACATCTCCAGCAGGGTGAACTCCGTGCGGGTCAGTTCGACCGGCCGGCCGCCACGCGTCACCTCCCGGGTCGCGAGGTCCATGCGCAGGTCTCCGAAGGTGAGCGCCTCGTCCTCCTGGGCCTCGGCGGACACCGCCGCCGCGTAGGAGCTGCGGCGCAGCAGGGCGCGGATGCGGGCGAAGAGTTCGTCCAGCTCGAACGGCTTGACGAGGTAGTCGTCCGCGCCCGCGTCCAGGCCGGTGACCCGGTCGCCGACCGTGTCGCGGGCGGTGAGCATCAGGATCGGGGTGGTGTCGCCCGCACCCCGGATGCGGCGGGCCGCCGTCAGGCCGTCCATGCGGGGCATCTGGATGTCCAGCACGACCAGGTCGGGCCGGTAGGCCGTGGCCTTGTCCAGGGCGTCCGCGCCGTCGACGGCGACCTCGGTGTCGTACCCCTCGAAGGCGAGGCTGCGCTGGAGCGCCTCGCGTACGGCCGGCTCGTCGTCGACGATCAGGATGCGCTGGGGGTCACGGTCGCCTTCGGCGGGGCTCATCGCTCGCTTCCTCGGGGTGCGGGGACGGGTGTCTCTCAGCGTGCCATGTCGGGGCGCCGGGGACACACGGGGCGGTCGGGCGGCCTCCGGCCGGGCGGCCCCGGTGGTCGGGTGGCCACCGGGGGTCGGGCCGTCGCCGCGGTCAGGCGGCCACCGTGGTCAGCCGGTGCAGCGGGACCTTGCGGCGGTGCGGCCGGGCGGCGGAGGTGCGCAGGCCCATCAGCTGGGGGACCGGCGTCACGGTCGGCTGCTTGGGGGCGCGGGGCGCCGGAACGGGCACGTGCAGTTCGGAGGCGATGGACAGGGCCAGGGTGAAACCGGCCGGGCCGCGCTCGCTGAACCGGTGGGGAACGTGCTTGATCATGACCTGCTCCTTGCACTGGTGTGTTGCTAACTGCCGGAGCCCGCCCGCAGCTTGGCCAGGTCGGACTTGACGGTGTCGATGGGGATGGCGAACCCGAGGCCGATGCTGCCCGCGTCCGAGGACGAGGAGGCCTGCGAGGCGGAGGAGTACATCGCGGAGTTGATGCCGATGACGTGCCCGCTCGCGTCTATCAGGGCGCCGCCGGAGTTGCCGGGGTTCAGGGACGCGTCGGTCTGGATGGCCTTGTAGGTGGTGGTGGACGAGCCGGTGTCGCCGTTGAACTCACGGCCGCCGAACTGGAACGGCCACTGCCCGTCGCCGCCGTCCTGGCCCTGACCCTGGCTCTCGTCGGTGGAGACGGTGACGTCCCGGTCCAGGGCGGAGACGATGCCGCTGGTGACCGTGCCGGTCAGGCCCTCGGGGGAACCGATCGCGACGACCGTGTCGCCGACCTGGACGCCGCCGGAGTCACCGAGCGCGGCCGGCTTCAGGCCGGATGCGCCCCGCAGCTTGATCAGCGCGAGGTCCTTGGAGCTGTCGGTGCCGACGACCTCGGCGGCGTAGCTGCTGCCGTCGCTGGTGCGCACCTTGACCGAGGTGGCGCCGGAGACGACGTGGTTGTTGGTGACGATCTCGCCGTCCGACGTGATGATCACCCCGGAGCCGGTGGAGGAGCCGCCCGGCAGCGTCGCGTTGATCTCGACCACGCTCGGGGTGACCGCGGCGGCGATCGCGGCGACGTCGCCCTTCTTGCTCGACGGCACCACGGTGGTGCTGCTGCCCGCGGTGGCGACCGTGTCCTTGCCGGTCAGCTCCTGGAAGGCGTACGCCGTGCCGCCGCCGACCGCCGCCGCGACGATCGCGACCGCGGCGAGCAGGCCCACCGGGCCCCGGGTCCGCTTCTTCTTCGGCCCGGGAGCCGTGGCCGCCGGCTCATACGGCGGCGGGGGCGGCCACTCGGGGTTCACGGGGGCGGAGTAGGAGTGGTGCGGCTGCTCGTACATGCCCTGGCTCTCGGTCATGGGAAAAGCCTCCCCCGTGACCATGAGAGCTTCCTGAGTGTGCCCTGAGAAGCCCGGCAGAACCTCGTTTGCCCGATATAAAGACGCGCCCGGAAGCGCCGGAAGGGGCGCGGGGCCGGTTCGACAGGCGGCTCCGTCGCGGGCCGCGACGCGCGGAGCTACACGCTCGGCCCAGCCCGCGGAGCTACACGCAGCCGCAGCTCGTCCGCACCACCAGCCGCGAGGGGAACGTCTTCAGCCGCTCCCGCCGGGACCCGGCGACCCGCAGTCCGTCGTCCAGCACCAGGTCGACCGCCGCCCGGGCCATCGCCGAGCGGTCGGAGGCGACCGTGGTCAGCGGCGGGTCGGCGAGCGCGGCCTCCTTGATGTCGTCGAAGCCGGCCACCGCCAGCTCCCCGGGCACGTCGATGCGCAGCTCGCGCGCGGCCCGCAGCAGGCCGATGGCCTGGTCGTCGGTGGAGCAGAAGATCGCCGGCGGCCGGTTCGGCCCGGACAGGACGTCCAGGGCCACGCGGTAGGCGTCGTAGCGGTTGTACGGCGCTTCGAACAGCCGGCCCTCGATGGTGAGACCCGCCTCGGCCATGGCCCGCTTCCAGCCCTCGACGTGGTCGGAGACGGGGTCGCCGACGGCCGGCGTCTGCGCCGTACCGCCCATGCAGGCGACGTACTCGTACCCGTGTTCGAGCAGGTGGCGTACGGCGAGCTGGGCACCGCCGAGGTCGTCCGTCACCACGGCGACGTCGTCGATGGCCTCCGGGCGCTCGTGCAGCAGCACCACCCGGGCGTCCCAGGCGTCGATCTCGGCGGCGGCGAGGTCGTTCAGGGCGTGGGAGACGAGGATGAGGCCCGAGACGCGCATACCGAGGAAGGCGCGCAGGTAGTGGACCTCGCGCTCGCCGATGTAGTCGGTGTTGCCGACCAGGACCATCTTCCCGCGCTCGGAGGCGGCCTGCTCGACCGCGTGCGCCATCTCGCCGAAGAACGGCTGGCGGGCGTCCGGGATGATCAGGCCTATCAGGTCCGTCCGCCGGGAGGCCATGGCCTGGGCGACCCGGTCGGGCCGGTACCCCAGTTCCTTGATCGCGGCGAGGACACGCTCGCGCGTGGCCGGGGCGACCGGCCGGGGTCCGTTGTTGATGACATAACTGACGACGGCGGTGGAGGTTCCAGCCAGCCGTGCCACGTCATCCCGAGTCACCTTGGCCACGCGCGGAGTCTACGCGGATTGACCGGCTCTGGGCAGGGCGTATCACGTGGCGGCCGGGCGAGGACGCCACGGGAGGACCAGGTCCGCCCGAGCGCCGCTCACGCGCTCCCGTGCCCCGGCTACGCCTCGGCGTGGACCTCGCTGCCGTCCAGGACGGCGGTCGCGTCCGCATCCTCCGGCTTTGCCCGGCCGGCCTTGGCCTTGGCGTCCCCGGCGGAGCGGTCGGACTTGTCGGCGGAGCGGTCGGGCTTCTCGGGGGTGACGAACCGGTAACCGACGTTCCGGACGGTTCCGATCAGCGACTCGTGCTCGGGGCCGAGCTTGGCGCGCAGCCGCCGTACGTGCACGTCGACGGTCCGGGTGCCGCCGAAGTAGTCGTATCCCCACACCTCCTGCAGCAGCTGGGCGCGGGTGAAGACGCGGCCCGGGTGCTGGGCGAGGTATTTGAGCAGCTCGAACTCCTTGAAGGTCAGGTCCAGGACCCGTCCCTTGAGCTTGGCGGAGTAGGTGGCCTCGTCCACGGACAGGTCGCCGTTGCGGATCTCCATCGGCGAGTCGTCGTTGACGATCTGCTGGCGCCCCATGGCGAGCCGCAGCCGCGCCTCGACCTCCGCCGGACCGGCGGTGTCCAGCAGGACGTCGTCGATGCCCCAGTCGGCGGTGACGGCGGCGAGGCCGCCCTCGGTGACGACGAGGAGCAGCGGACAGCCGGGGCCGGTGGACCGCAGCAGCTGGCACAGGCTGCGGACCTGGGGCAGGTCGCGGCGGCCGTCGACCAGGATGACGTCGGCACCCGGGGTGTCGACCAGGGCGGGGCCCTCGGCGGGGGCCACCCGCACGTTGTGCAGCAGCAGGCCGAGCGCGGGCAGCACCTCCGTCGACGGCTGGAGGGCGTTGGTCAGGAGCAGCAGAGAACTCATACGTCTGGTTCCTCCTCGGTCCCTGCGAGGACTGTGCGGACGGGCACTGCTCTGCGATCCCGAAGGCCCCGTACACCGGCGGTCACCTGAGGTTTCCCGCTTCGTATACAACGCTTCCGAAAGCACAAAAGGACCCGGGGGCTACGCTGCCCGAGTCCTCTGCCCAGCAGAATAGCCCACATGAGCAACCGTCCGGCAGGTGATGCGGCCCGTTCCACCGTTCGTCCGAATTCCGAGACAGGCAGACGAGGCCCTATGCGGACGTTTCTGTGCACGCTCGACGGAATTCCGATCGATTCCGTATACGATCCGGCGGCCGCCGTATACGAAACCCTGCCGGACGCCTCCCCTCCACCCTCCCGTGACCTGGTGTTCGTGATCGCGCACGGCTTCACCGGGGACGTGGACCGGCCGCACGTGCGCCGTGTGGCGGGCGTCCTGCGCGGCTACGGCGCGGTCGTCACCTTCTCCTTCCGCGGCCACGGACGCTCGGGCGGCCGTTCCACCGTCGGCGACAAGGAGGTGCTGGACCTCGCCGCCGCCGTGGAGTGGGCCCGCGGCCTGGGGCACACCCGCGTGGTGACCGTCGGCTTCTCCATGGGCGGCTCGGTGGTCCTGCGGCACGCGGCGCTGTACGGCGGCACGGACGCCGTCGTCTCCGTCAGCGCCCCGGCCCGCTGGTACTACCGCGGCACGGCCCCCATGCGCCGCCTGCACTGGCTGGTCACCCGCCCCGAGGGCCGCCTGGTCGGCCGCTACGGCCTGCGCACCCGCATCCACCACCGGGACTGGGACCCGGTCCCGCTCTCCCCGGTCCAGGCGGTCCCGGAGATCGCCCCGACCCCTCTCCTGATCGTGCACGGCGACCGGGACGGGTACTTCCCCCTCGACCACCCCCGGATGCTCGCCGAAGCGGCCGGTGACCACGGCGAACTCTGGATCGAGGCGGGCATGGGCCACGCGGAGCACGCGGCCGGCGACGCCCTGATGGCCCGGATCGGGCACTGGTCGGTGTCGGCGGCGGGCTAGCCTGCCCCACACTGTTCTTATCTTTCTCTTGGATTGTTCTTGTCCCCTGCCGTCGATTGAGGAATCAGATGCCCCAGGTCACGGTGCGCTACTGGGCCGCCGCCAAGGCCGCGGCCCAGGTCGCCGAGGAGCCGTACGAGGCGGACACGCTGGCCGACGCGCTGGCCTCCGTGCGTGCGCAACACCCCGGCGAACTCACCCGCGTGCTGCAGCGATGCTCCTTCCTCGTCGACGGCGACCCCGTCGGGACCCGCGCGCATGAGACGGTACGGCTGGCCGAGGGCGGCACGGTCGAGGTGCTCCCGCCGTTCGCAGGAGGGTGAGCGATGACCGACCAGCCGTATCAGGGCGGCCCCTACGAGGGCTACGACCCCTACCAGCAGCAGTGGCCCGCGCACGACCAGCAGTACGCGCAGGCACCCGGCCACGACCCGGAACTCACCCAGCAGTGGCAGGGCCAGACCTGGGAGACCCAGACGCACGCGCCGGTACGGGCGGCGGAGACGGCGTACCTGCCACGACAGGAACAGCAGCAGGCGTACGCACAGCACCAGCAGCAGTACCAGCAGCCACAGCAGTACCAGGAGCCGCAGCCGCAGTACCAGCAGCCGCAGCCGCAGTACCAGCAGCCGCAGCAGTACGCGGAGCCGTACGCGGAGGCCTACCCGGAGCCGCGGGCGGCCGCGTACGCGCAGGCACCCGCCGAACCGGCACAGCCCACGGCAGCCCCGCAGGCAGCCCCTCAGGGAGCCCCGCAGGCTGAACCGGACGCGGCGGGCCCGGCGGACGAACCGTCCTACGGCCCCGCCACCCTCGCCGGCAACGCACGCATCACCGACGCCCAGCGGGCCCGCCTGGAGGGCCGTTCCCCGATCATCGAGCCCGGCATGCAGCCGGCGCTGCTCACGGCCGTCCTGGGCCTGCTGCTGGCCGCGGCGGCGCCGGTCGCCTCGTACGCCCTCGTCGTACCGCTGGTGGTGCTCCAGGCGGTGACGGCGGCGGGCTGGTTCCGGCTGAACGGCATGTGGCCCGCCCGGCAGGGCATCGCGCTGGCGTTCGCGGGCGCGCTCACGTCGGACGTGGCGCTCCTGGCGGCCGGCCGGGAGCACGCCCTGCCGGCCATCCTGGGCCCGCTCGGCCTGTGGGTCCTGCTCTCCCTGGTCCTCCAGCTGCGCTCGCACGCCTCGCCGGACGAGCGGATGTACGGCCTGATGGCGACGGTCGCCTCGGCGGCGCTCGCGGTCCTGGCCACGGGCTACCTGGCCGCCGACCCGCACGCGGTCTCGGTCGGCGCGGCGGCGGTCGCGGTGGCCGTCCTGGCCCGTGCCCTGCCCCTGCCCACCCCCGTGTCGGTCGTGGCCGCCCTGCTGGCGGCGGCGGGCGCGGGGATCGTGGCGGGCGGCATGACGGACTTCGGCTCGAAGGGCGGCGCGCTGCTGGGCGCCGCGGCCGGGGCGTGCGCCCTGATCGGCCACCGCGTGGCGAGCTACGACTACCCGTCCCGCTTCGTCCACTTCACGGCCGGCGTGGCCCTGCCGCTGTCGGCGGCGGCCCCGGTGGTGTGGGTACTGGGGCGGGCGCTGGGCTAGAGCCCGTGCCGCACGGCGCTGCGCCGGACGGGCCGACGGGCACCGTCCGGCGCAGCGGCGTTTCCGGCTCCGGCCCGGCTCAGACCTGGTCGAGGGAGTGGTGGACGGGCCAGCGCTCGTGGCCGGGGCCGTCCAGCCACGCGTACTGCTTTTCCTTCTCGACGGTGAGCCCGAAGCGGGACACGTCCGGAGACCCCCGGTCCGCCCACCACCGGTAGGCGTCGCTCACCTCGTCCCAGAGCCGCCGGGGCCCTGACTGCCAGACGGAGGCGTGCCGCTCACCGTCGCGGAACATCACGCAGGCCCAGGACATGTCCGTCAGCCCGTAGAACCAGACCGGCCGGGCGCCGTCGCGCTTCTCCGCCACGGCCTGACGGCACCGCGGCACCCGGAGACCGAGCACGAACGGCAGGTCCGTGAACCGGCCTGTCACGAACTCCGCCTCGGTGAGGGGGGTCGTGCTCCGCTCGGCGCCGGCCAGGGGCCCCGCCGACAGGTAGTCGCCATGAGCGGCGGCGGGGTCCCGTTGCGCACGGAGCTTCATGAACTCCACGGACCGGATGAAGGACCCCGTGGCCACCTCTCCCTCGACCTCCAGGCGGACCATGGCGTCCCCGTTGCCGTAGGAGGTCCCCCAGGGAGCGAGGATCACCCCGCCGGACCGCGTCTGCCCGATCCACGCCGGAGGCACCCGGCGGATGCCGACGGTGGCCAGGACGCGGTCGTACGGAGCCGAGTCGGCATGCCCCTCGGACCCGTCGCCGACGACCACCTCCGGATACAGGCCGTGCCTGCACAGCCGCTCACGAGCGGACGCCGACACCGTCCCGTCCACCTCCACGGTCGTCACCCTGCCCGGCCCGAGCCGGTGGGTCAGCGCGCCGGCCGTCTCGCCGGTGCCGGTGCCGACGTCGAGCACCCGCATGCCCTCCGCCACGTCCAGGTCCTGGAGCAACGCGTAGACGACGGACGGCATCGACGAGGAGCTGGTGGCCAACTCGCCCGGTCCCCGGCCCCGGTGTGCGCCGTCGTCCCACTGGGTGACGATCGGTACGTCGCTGTCGGCGGCTGCGTACCAGGCGTCCGGATCCTCCCGCCGGTCGGCCGGGACGCTCGCGCGGGTCGTCATGTCGTACGGCCACATCAGGTCCGGCAGGAACAGGGCCCGGTCGACGGCCGCGAACGTCGGTGCCCAGTCCGAGGACAGCGCACCGGATCCCATGAGGACCCGCCCCAGCTCCTCGCGGCCGGGGCGGTCCCTGCGCAGGGCGTCGACGGTCACTTGCGGTGCTTCCCGTCCCCCTCCGGAGCGGAGCCGTCCGGACTCGGCGGCTCCTGCGGCGGCGTCCAGGGCTGACCGGGCACGTTGTCGTCTCCGTCGCCAGGGTCGGCGGACAGGTCGGTGCTTGCCCTCATGCCTTCTCTCCTTCACTCCGGTCGGTGCTCGACGGGCGACTCTCGGTAGCCCTCTCGATCAGCACGCTAGAGACAGCGGGGGCTTGACTCCGACGGGATTGCACGAGGTTGCACGCCAATCACCCGAGCCGGTCCATGGCGTCCGTGAGCAGAGCGCGAGCCTTGGCACCGTAGACGGCAAGCTTCGCCAACTCTGCGAAGGTGTCGGCGTACAGGGCGATTTCACTGGGCTGCGTGATCGTAAGGTAGCCGGAGACCAACTCCACATTGACCTGCGCCGTGTCGTAGATCCAGAACCCTTCGACCGGCCAGCGTTCCCGGTCCGGACGCATGGGAACGACTCCCAGGCTGACATTGGGTCGTGAGGACACCGCGATGAGGTGCCCGAGCTGCCCGATCATCACCTCGGGACCGCCGACTCCGGAACGGACCACCGACTCCTCGACAAGGAACGCGAACCGCCGCTCGCCTTCGCAGAGCACGCGCTGTCGCTCCATTCGGGCAGCCACCGCGTCGGCCACGTCGTCCGCGAGACCCCGCCGCCGCTGGATCGCTTGCAGGGCTGCCGTCGTGTAAGGCCGTGTCTGGATCATGCCGGGCACGAGCCATGAGGAGTACGACCGGAAACGACGGGTCCGCTGGTACAGGGGCAGGCGGGCTTCCTGCGCCTGTTTCAGTCCGGCCCGCTCCATGCGCCGCCAGGTCACCCACATGCCTTCGGCAGTCCGCAGCGACGCGATCAGGTCCTCCGCCTGTTCCTCCGCGCCACACGCCTGGCACCACGCGCGGATGTCGTCGGCGGAGGGCGGAGTACGTGCGTTCATGATCCGAGAGGACTTGGACCGGCTCCACCCGCAGCGCTCGGCGAGTTCGGCCCCGGTCAGGCCGGCATCCCGGCAGAGATCCGCGAGACGGGATGCGAGAGCCTGCCGGGCTTGCTGGGCACTGGACGAGGGGGAATACGCCATGGCGCGCGACTCAGGCGGGTCGGTACTCCGCGTGGGGGATGGCGCGTTCCCACGCCGCTTCGTACGCCCTTGCGTACTGAGCGGCCAGTGCCGAGTCGTTGCAGACCTCCATGCGTGGGCCGGTCCACTGACCCTCGCCACTGAAGTGGTGAAGGATCACGGTCTCCTCATCCATGACCCATCCGTCCAACGCGGGCAGGAGAAGATCACGCGCCCGCGACCGGGGCAGCCAACGTACGTCTTCACCAGCCTCGACGTTCGTGAACGTGCCGTCATACTCGTACCGGACGTAGTCGCTCAGTGGCTCGGAGACCACGCGCAGACGTCGCATGACCACACCCCGGCCCGTCGCCTCGGCCACCACGTCCAGCCACGGCCGCCACCATGAACCCCGGTCGGCGGGGTCGTAGCGGTGCCCCTGTTGCCAGCGGATGAACTCAGGGTCGTCCCGCATGTAGCTGTCCCGCATCTCCAGATGCAGGGCTGAGCGCTGTGCCTTGGCGAGGGCTTCACGTACCGCTGTTGCCACAGTCGTCGTCCTTGCTGCCGTCGTCCTCGTTACTGGCTTCGCCCACCGCCGTCTCCACATCTTCCGGCCGGGGGATGAACTGGAGCATGTTGGCGGGCAAGCGGATCACAGTCTCGTGTTGCGGAATGTCCGTCGAGTGACCAGGCACAGATCCGACTTCCTGCGCCTCGCGGACGGTCGCCTCGTCGGCCTTCCAGGACTGGATGATCAGATCGCCCGTAGTCTCCTCGAGCCAGATCGTGGGCGATCCGTCGTCCGGGGTGTTCGGCCAGATCCCGAGGAACTTCAGGGCCATCGCGCGCTCCTTCACGGAGTGGGGTCCACCGATGCGGACGAGCCTCGCCTCGGGCATGAGGCAGCATCAAGAGCGCACGGAATCACCGGCGGTGGCGCTTGACTCCGTCCACGAACGCCGCCCATGCGTCCGCGCCGAAGACCAGGGCGCCGCGGGAGGGGGCCTTGCTGTCGCGGACGGGGGCGAGGGAGGGGAGGTTGTCGGCGACCTCCACGCAGTTGCCGCCGTCCGAGTTGCTGTAGCTGCTCTTCCGCCACGTCAGCTGGGTCAGGTCGATGACTCGCACGGCACTTCCTCCAACATCCGCAGGATGAACTTGAGCGACTTGTCCGGGGACAAGGCCAAGTCGCGCACCGCATCATATGTGCGGTGGTAACGCTCAACCTTGCTGGTTTCCTCGACCAGTTCGCCGCGTACGTCGTTCTCGACGTAGGCCACGGTACGGCCGCCGAGCAGCCTCAGGAACATGACGTCGGTGCTGTCCAAGCCATGGAGCCCGGCGCCGAACGGCAGCACGTGCAGGCTGATGTTCGGCTGCCCCGCAGCCTCTGCCAGGCGCATCAGCTGCCCCCGCCACTCCTGTGGGTCGCTCAGCGAGTTTCGTAGAACTGCCTCTGAGAGGATGACGCGGAACGGTGGCGGGTCGTCCCTCTCCAGCACCTTCCGTCGTCCGGTTCGCGCCTCGACCTGCTGTTCCAGCTCGTCACCGTTGAGGCCTCCCGCAGCGAGCGCTTCACGGGCGTACCCCGCTGTCTGGAGAAGTCCCGGCGGCCTGCTCACGGAGTACTGCCACAGACTGGTCGCCTCGGCCTCCAGCATCATGTACCGCCGATACTGCTCCTTGAACTGCGTGGGATCCGCCACCGCCAGCTCCCATAAGGTCACCAGCAACCCCGGCGTCCCATAGAACTGATCCAGCGCCTGTACGACCTCCGGCCCGCCCAGCGTCTGGCCGTTCTCCATCTTGCTGAACAGGGACGAGTCCCAGCCCACCTGCTTCGCAAGCTCCCGCAGGCTCAGCTTCCGCTCCGTCCTCAGCCGCCGTAGCTCCTCGGCGAATCGCTCCCTCGGTTCCTGGCTCCGCCCTGTCACCATCGATCGCTGCGGCATCGCGCTCCTGTTGAATTTGTTGAATTTGGCAGGCCCAGCGTTGAATTTGGGCCGCTCAACAGCCCGGACGCCCTTCCCGTGCGCCATGCTCTTAAGCACCGCCTGAACACGCAGCGTAGCTGCGGCTTCGCGCTGCGCACATGCGTTCTTGGAAAGGAGCTGGCCGCATGAACCACGAGCCGGGACACCTGCTCTACGACCCCGCCACCGACAAGGTCGGCGAGTACCGGGACCGAGCCGGTCCCTACGTGATGCTGCGCCCCGTCGGCGGGGGAGCGGAGTGGCAGGCCGATCCGCGGGCGGTGCGCCCGGCGACGGACCGGGAGCGGCTCGGGGCGGGTGTGCGGGCGGCCAACCACCGCGCGCGGAGCCTGCCGTCGCTGCCGCCGCCGCTGGACGAGGCCAGCAGGCCGCCGCGGCCCGTGCCCGGCTGTGCCGCCTGCCTGGAGCTGGCGGAGCGGCGGGAGGCGGCGCGGGTGGCGTACGACCGCAGTGCGGAGAGCGACGCCAACGTCCTGCTGCGCCAGCACCAGCGGACGGAGCACCGCGCATGACGGCCGGGGGGCACGCCGGGTCCCCGGAGGAGGCGCTGTGGCTGGGCTACGCGGTCCCGCCGTTCCATCCCGCGTACGCGTACGCGTCCGGGGCGCGCGGCCCGTCGGACGCGCCCGTCGCCGACCCCGTGCCGCCGGCCCCCGCGCCCGCCCGCGTTCCCGTGCCCCCTTCGGTCCGGCCCCGTCGTCGGCGCGGGATGTCCGACGGTGCCGCCGTGAGCGGGCTGCTCGCCGTCCTCTGCGTGGCCTCGCTGCTCGCGGCGATCGGGCTGGCGGCCGTACGGGCGCGGTGCTGACGGGGTCCGGTGGGAAAGCCGAAGGGCCGCACCCCCCACTGGCGTCCAACCCAGGGGATGCGGCCCTCAGCCGTCACAGAGCCCGCGCGGGGGCCTCACTCAGACCGCGATGGCAACCTCGGCCAGGCCGCCCTGCTGGGCGACGACCGTGCGGTCGGCGGTGGCGCCCGGCACCAGCGCGCGCACGGTCCACGTGCCCTCGGCCGCGTAGAAGCGGAACTGGCCGGTCGCGGAGGTGGGGACCTCCGCGGTGAACTCGCCGGTCGAGTCGAGGAGACGGACGTAGCCCGTCACCGGCTCGCCGTCGCGGGTCACCTGGCCCTGGATCGTGGTCTCACCGGGCTTGATCGTCGAGGCGTCGGGGCCGCCGGCCTTCGCTCCGCACATGTGCAAACTCCTTGAGGGGTAAAGGTCGGAGAGGTCTTACTTGTTGGCGCCGAGCTCGATCGGCACGCCGACGAGGGAGCCGTACTCGGTCCAGGAGCCGTCGTAGTTCTTGACGTTCTCCACGCCGAGCAGCTCGTGCAGCACGAACCAGGTCAGGGCCGAGCGCTCACCGATGCGGCAGTAGGCGATCGTGTCCTTGGCGAGGTCGACGCTCTCCTCGGCGTAGAGGGCCTTCAGCTCCTCGTCCGACTTGAACGTGCCGTCGTCGTTGGCGTTCTTCGACCACGGGATGTTGCGGGCGGTCGGGACGTGGCCCGGGCGCTGCGACTGCTCCTGCGGGAGGTGGGCCGGGGCGAGCAGCTTGCCGGAGAACTCGTCGGGCGAGCGGACGTCGACCAGGTTCTGCGAGCCGATCGCGTTCACGACGTCGTCGCGGAAGGCGCGGATCGAGGTGTCCTGCGGCTTGGCCTTGTAGTCGGTCCTGGCGCGCTCGGGGACCTCGTCGCCGGCGACCAGCTCGCGGGCGTCCAGCTCCCACTTCTTGCGGCCGCCGTCGAGGAGCTTGACGTTCTCGTGGCCGTACAGCTTGAAGTACCAGTAGGCGTACGACGCGAACCAGTTGTTGTTGCCGCCGTAGAGGATCACCGTGTGGTCGTTGGCGATGCCCTTCTCCGACAGGAGCTTCTCGAAGCCCTCCTGGTCGATGAAGTCACGGCGGACCGGGTCCTGGAGGTCCTTGGTCCAGTCGATGCGGATCGCGTTCTTGATGTGGTTCTTCTCGTAGGCGGACGTGTCCTCGTCCACCTCCACGATCGCGATGGTCGGGTCGTCCAGGTGGTCCTGGAGCCAGTCGGCGTCGACCAGGACGTCGCTGCGGCTCATGCTCTTTCTCCTCCGGGGCAGTCGCGGCGGGGCGTGCGAGTAGAGAGGGGGCGCGCTCGGGGTCCGAGCGGCGCACGGATGCCCTGACGGCAGGGCGGGAGACGCGGAAGTAGAGCTTCCGCTCAGAAGGGGCGACAGAGCATGGCGGCAACGCGGCACAGGTCCACTGCCCGCCGCTTCGTGAGATCCGCCTGTCGCTTCATGGGGCCGATCGTAGGGACGTCCGGGCGGACATGTCACCGGCGTGTCATATGGCGAGACGCGATCGTCCGTATGGCGGTACAGAAAAAGCGCCCGGAGGGTCGTTGGACGGCCCCGGGCGCTCGCGCACCCCCTCGCATCTACGGTACGGACGTGATCGTCTCGCCAGTCGGACAGGTCGGTCGGACAGGTCGGTCGGACAGGTCGGTCGGACCGGCAGTCGGTCGGCCGGACGGACCGGCCGGCCCTCGGCGCTCGCCTACCCGGCGAGCTTGACGTCCGAACCCTTCACGGTGATCTCCACGCCGTCCGGCGCGGCCTGCACCTTGTCCAGCGTGATGCCGCCGGGCAGCTGGTCGATGGCCTGCTGGAAGTCGGTGATCTCCCGGATGCGGTTCTCGGCGATCGCGGCGGCGCCCAGCTGGGGCAGCGAGTCCGCGTGCACCTCGACCTTGTTGTTCACCACGCTGACCGAGCTGAGCACGGACACGGTCTGCTGGAGGCCGAGGGAGGAGACCGTCCCCTCCACCTTGACCTTGATCTTCCCGTTGCCGCCGTCGGAGAGGCCGACGACCCGGGCGGTGACGCCGGGGGCGACCTCGGTCGGCTCGGCCTTGGCCGTCTTCAGCAGTTCGGCGTAGGAGACCGTCGCGGTGCCGGTCGCGGTGGCCGCGGTGGCCGAGCTGTAGTCGCCGGAGAACTCGACACCCTTCATGTCGGCCTTCAGGTCGTCGATCCGGATGGTCTTGCCGGGCTTGCCGGTGGCCGCCTCGTAGTTCTTGATCTTCACTTCGACGTCGTCCAGGGAGCCGCCCGCGACCTGGGTGAGGAACGGGAAGCCCTTGATGTCCACGTCCGGGGTCGAGGCCAGGTTCTCGGTCGACTTCAGCTTGTCCGCCGCCTCGCCCTCGGCGAAGTGCACGGCGACCCGGTCCACGACCACGAAGAGTCCGCCCAGGATCACGACGATGATCAGCAGTATTCGCAGGGCGCGCATGTGGTGGTTCCCCCGGTCGGCGACGGTTCGGTGTCTTCTGTGTCTACGGTGACTACGGTGCTCGGATGCGACGGTGGCCGAATGCGACGGTGTTCGGTGATCGGCGCTTCTACGCCACGGTAACCCTGCCGGGCCCCGGCGAAGGGGAATTGTGGATCAGTTGTGACAGGGCCCGCCGGTCCTACCCTGTAGGTATGTACGCCCGGCGACGGCACGTCTACTTCGCCATGATGGGGGTCTGCATCGGGCTCTTCGTCCTGGCCTGGGGTGTCGTGCGCCTGTGGTCGGTACCGGCGGCCGTCGGCATGTGCGTCGTCGCCATGGTCATCCCGCCGGTCGCCGCGATGATCGCCAACCGCCGGGGGCCGGAGGACCGCTGGTGGGACGACCCCTCCGGGGACCCGCAGTCGGACGAGTGGTGGGACGAGCTGGACGGCAAGAAGCGCCCGCGGCCGTAGCCGGGCGGGCCGTCGGCCACAGGTCCGGGGTACGCGCCCCCCGTCACCGGCCGGCGCGGCTCAGTAGACGAGCGCCTGCGTCTCGTCGGCCAGGGACTCCTGCACGAACACCTGCGCGCCCGCGATCCGTACGCCCTCGATGACGTCCTTCTCCGTGATCTCCCGGCGCGCGGCGCACTGCGTGCACAGGGTGATCCGCCCGCCGGCCAGGATCGACTCCAGCAGGTCCGGCAGCGGAGCGGCGTGCGGCAGCTCGAACTCGGCGGCGCGTCCCGGCAGCGCGAACCAGGAGGACTCCCCGGTCAGCCACAGCGAGACCTCGACCCCGCTGGCCACGGCCACCGCGGCCACCGTGAACGCCTGCGAACACCGCTCGGGAGCGTCCGCCCCGGCCGTCACCTTGATCACGAGCTTCTTCGCCATGCGGGAAGCGTAGCCCTCCCGCGGGCGGCGCCCCTCGCACGGAGCGCCCGGCCCCGGCCGCGTAAGCTGGGCAGCGGCTCTGTCGTTCGCCCACCCCCGCTCAAGGAGCACCCGTGGAGATCTTCTTCGAAACCCTGCTGGTCCTGGTCTGCGTCGGCGTGCTCGCCTTCGCCGGTCTGACCGTGAAGAAGCTGTACCAGGGCCAGCGCTGACCCACCTCTAGGAAAGCTTCCGCTCATGATCGAGATCCCGTCCGACCTGCACAAGGACCTCGTCCCGCTCGCCTTCCTGCTCGGCAACTGGGCCGGCGCGGGCGTGCACGACTTCCCCGGCTCCGAGAAGTGCAACTTCGGGCAGGAAGTCAGCTTCAGCCATGACGGCCGGGACTTCCTGGAGTACCACTCGTACACCTGGGTGCTGGACGAGAACGGCAACAAAGTCCGCCCGCTGGAGTCGGAGCACGGCTTCTGGCGGATCGACGCCGGCCGCAAGGTCGAGGTGACGATGACCCGCGACGACGGCGTCATCGAGATCTGGTACGGCGAGATGGCCGACAAGAAGCCGCAGATCGACCTGGTGACGGACGCCGTCGCCCGCACCGCCGGCTCGGAGCCCTACAGCGGTGGCAAGCGGCTGTACGGCTACGTCAAGAGCGACCTGATGTGGGTCGGCGAGAAGCAGACCCCCGAGGTCGCGCTGCGCCCCTACATGTCGGCCCAGCTGAAGAAGGTCGTCACCCCGGAGGACGTCGAGCGCTGGGCGAAGGCCCTCCCGGACGACCTGCCGGACGACGGCATCGCCTTCTTCAAGTGAGCCGTCTGCGCCGGTAGCTCTAGACTCGTCGGTGTGGTGAGCACCGACTGGAAGAGCGACCTCAGGCAGCGCGGCTACCGACTGACGCCGCAGCGGCAGCTTGTCCTCGAAGCCGTGGACACCCTTGAGCACGCGACCCCCGACGACATCCTCGTGGAAGTGAGGAAGACGGCGTCGGGGGTCAACATTTCCACCGTCTACCGGACGCTGGAGCTGCTGGAGGAACTGGGCCTGGTCAGCCACGCCCACCTCGGGCACGGTGCCCCGACCTACCACCTGGCCGACCGCCACCACCACCTCCACCTGGTCTGCCGGGACTGCGAGAACGTGATCGAGGCGGACGTCGAGGTGGCCGCGGAGTTCACGGCCAAGCTGCGGCAGCAGTTCGGCTTCGACACCGACATGAAGCACTTCGCGATCTTCGGCCGGTGCGAGGACTGTCTGCTGAAGAGTTCAACTACCACGTCGTAGGCTGGCGGTATGAAGAGCCCCCTGCTGTCCCTGCCCGGCGCCGTCCCCGCCGAGGGCGTGGACGAAGGTGTCGCCGCCCACTACGGCGACCTGTTCCGCGAGCAGCGCGCCCTCGCCGACGGCACCGGTTTCGTCGACCTGTCCCACCGCGGTGTCATCACCGTCAGCGGCGACGACCGGCTGAGCTGGCTGCACCTGCTGCTCACCCAGCACGTCAGCGAACTGCCCGCCGGCGAGGCCACCGAAGCCCTGGTCCTCTCCGCGCACGGGCACATCGAGCACGCGCTGTACCTGGTGGACGACGGGACGACCGTCTGGGCGCACGTGGAGCCCGGCACCCAGGACGCGCTGGTCGCGTACCTGGAGTCGATGAAGTTCTTCTACCGGGTCGAGGTCGCCGACCGCACCGGTGACATCGCCGTGGTCCACCTGCCCGCCGGTTCGATCGCCGAGGTCCCCGACGGGGTCGTCGTACGCGAGACGGCGTACGGCCGTGACCTGTTCCTGCCGCGCGCCGAGCTGGAGTCCTACGCCGCGACCCACGGCCCCGCCGCCGGCCTGCTCGCCTACGAGGCGCTGCGTGTCGAGCACCACCGCCCGCGCCTCGGCTTCGAGACCGACCACCGCACCATCCCGCACGAGCTGGGCTGGATCGGCACGGCCGTCCACCTCCAGAAGGGCTGCTACCGCGGCCAGGAGACGGTCGCCCGCGTCCAGAACCTCGGCAAGCCGCCGCGCCGCCTGGTCTTCCTCCACCTCGACGGCAGCGAGGTCCACCTCCCGGCCCCCGGCACCGAGATCCGCCTCGCGGACGAGGGCCCGGACGGCCGCAAGATCGGCTTCGTGACGACCTCGGCCCGCCACCACGAGCTGGGCCCGGTGGCCCTGGCCCTGGTCAAGCGGAACATTCCCGTCGACGCGCGGCTCCTGGCCGGGGAGACGGCGGCGGCGCAGGAGGTCGTGGTCGAGCCGTAGGCGCACGCCCGCGGGCGTGTCCCGCGGGCGGCGGCCGGAGCGCTCGGCGGGCGCCGCGGCACCGTCCGACGCCGCTTCCGGGGCTTCGCGGCTCACATCTCCAGCAGCACCGTGAACGGGCCGTCGTTGGTCAGCGACACCCTCATCTGCGCGCCGAAGCGGCCCGTCGCCACCGTGGCGCCCAGGGCGCGCAGCTGGGCCACCACCTCGTCCACCAGGGGCTCGGCGACCTCGCCGGGGGCCGCCGCGTTCCAGGTGGGGCGGCGGCCCTTGCGGGCGTCGCCGTAGAGGGTGAACTGGCTGACGACGAGGAGCGGGGCGGCGATGTCGCTGCACGACTTCTCGTCGTGGAGCATGCGGATCGTCCACAGCTTGCGGGCCAGCTGGGCCGCCTTCTCCTTGGTGTCCTCGTGGGTGACCCCGACCAGGACGCACAGGCCCTCGCCCTCGATCTCGCCCACCGTCTCGCCGTCCACGACGACGCTCGCGCCGTCCACCCTCTGCACCACCGCACGCATGCGGACCATCATGCCCGGTACCCCGCACCGGCCCGCACGGGGCCCAATATGGATCTGTTGGCGCGCATCTAGGGCCGTTCGGGGGCACTCGGTCACATAGCGGCCGGTTGGGGTGGCACGATGCTTCCCACACGCCGGTCGAGGGGACGGTCAGAAGCACATGAGCACACCGAGTACCAGCGGGCGGCTGGGGACGCAGGGGACGTACCGGCCGCCCGCCCAGCGCGCCGAGGCCGACCAGGACCCGGCGCCGCCCGCCGGGCCTCCCGAGCCCGAACTGGCCCGGCTGAGCCTGCCCGAGCTGCGCGCGCTGCGCCGCGACGCCCAGCGGGACGAGGCGGACCTCAGCTATGTGCGGCGGCTGCTCCAGGGGCGGATCGACATCCTGCGCGCGGAGCTGGGCCGGCGCGGGCGGGCGTCCGTGCCGGCGCCGGTCGACGGGTCCGTGGTGGACCGGCTCGCGGAGATCCTGAAGGACCCTCCGGCCCGGCAGCGCTCCTCGGCCCGCCATGTCACGCTCGGCACGCCGCACAACGAGGAGTACCGGCAGCTGGCCGCCGAGATGCTCGCCGAGGTCGAGCTGTCCGATCTGACCGCGCGGACCGATCTGGAACTGAGCGCCGCCATGGGGCGGTTGGTCCGGTACGAGCAGGAGGTCTCGCGGTGCCGCCAGCGGTTGCAGCGCACGGCCGACGACTGCAGCGGGGAGATCGCGCGCCGGTACCGGGTGGGCGAGGCACAGGTGGACGATCTGCTGACCTGACCTGACCTGACCGGCCGGCGGGGGCGGACGAGAGGGCGCCGCCTCATGGGAGGCCGGCGCCCTGTTCATCCGTAGCGAGCTGTTCAGTTGTGGCTGTGCGATGTCGGTATTCAGATGTCGCTGTTCAGTTGTGACTGTGCGTTCCGGTGGCCGCCCCCTGTCCGGGCTCCCGGCTCCCCTCCGGAAGGGAACCCGGTCGGCCAACCACTGGGAAGCTCGACCATGTCCCACAAGTTGGCTGCCAACTTCACTGTACTTATCTCCGTTGGGATGCGGCTTATAACCAGCTGCAGGAGAACTGCCGGAAGTTGGCGCGAAGTTGTACGGTTTGTTCGTGGACCCGGAGCACGCCTCCGCCAGTGGGCGGACGAAGCCCCAGCGGCACCGTTCGTCCCACCGTGAGATCGCCGACGAACTGCGCAGCCGGATCAGGTCCGGTGTGCTGCGGCCGGGCGAGCGCATGCCCACGCAGGCCAAGCTGGCCGACGAGTTCGGTGTCGAACGCGGTGCGGTGCGGCAGGCCTTGCGCATCCTGCAGTCGGAGCATCTGCTCACCAACGTTTCCAAGGGCAGCCCCGCCACGGTGGCGGGCGTAGCGGGGCCCGTCCGCCCTCCGGCGGGCCCGGCCGCGCCGCCCCAGCCGACCATGGTGGGCCTCGCCCCGCGCATCGCCGCCGCGTTCGCCGCCCCGCACGTGCGCATCGACGCGCTCTGCCTGACCTCGGTCTCGCTCACCCTGGCGGTCGGCGAGCCGCTGCGACAGATCCACGCGGGACGGCTGAAACCGGCCAAGATCGACGTCCGGTTGCTGCTGCCCAGCCGGGACATCGACCTCGCCTTCCCGACGCCGGTGGACGCCGACGACGGGGGCCTGCTGCACCGGCGCTGGCTGTCCCAGCGCAACGCCCAGGGCCTGGTGCTGCGGCAGAACCTGCTGGCGCTGTGCACCACGCACGGCGTCGACGTACGGGTCTCCTTCCGGGCCCTGCCCTTCACCCCGCCGGTGAAGCTGTACCTGCTCAACGGCTCCGAGGCGCTGTTCGCGTACTACACGCTGGGCCGCCGGGAGCGGGAGATCGGGCAGGAGCACGTGGAGACGTACGACGCCGACGGCACCCGGTCGATGCTGTTCGCCTTCGAGGGGCGGGCCGGGCGGCGGGACGCGTCCTTCGTGGAGCAGTCCCGGCTGTGGTTCGACGCGCTGTGGGAGACGATCAGCTCGGACCTGGTGCTGACGTCGTAGCGCGGAGAGCCGACGCCGTGGCGTGGTGCCGGCGCCGTGGCGCCCTGGCCGGTCCTACAGGGCGGGACCGGCCAGGAGGATCGCCAGCAGGACCGCGCCGGCCGAGCTGACGGCCGGGCTCTTGGCCCGCAGGCCGACGGTGAGCAGCAGCACGCCGACGATGCCGGCGGCCCCGAACCGCCACTCGACGGCCTGCTCGAAGCCGACGACGAGGAGGGCGGGGACGAGCGCGAGGACGGGCATGGACGTTCCCCCTTTCGGTCTGCCAACTCGACCAAGTTGGCAACCAACTCTGCTTAAGTTGTCCCCGCTTGGTAGTCATCCACAAACAACTTTCCAACAACTGCCTCCAGATGGATCAGGGTTGTAGCGTTTGGTCGTGACCCAGGAGAACGTGGCAGTGAACGGCAGCGGGCGGCTCACGCCCCAGCAGATCGCCGACACCCTGCGCGAACGCATCCGGACCGGCATCCTCCGCGTCGGTGCGCGACTGCCCACGCAGGCCGAGCTGGCCGAGGAGTTCGGCGTGGAGCGCGGTGCCGTACGCCAGGCCCTGCGCGTGCTCCAGGAGGACGGCCTGCTCAGCAACGTCAGCAAGGGCAGCCCGCCCCGGGTCGCCGGGCCGGCCCCCGCGCGCGAGGAGCCGCAGCCCACCATGGTGGCCCTCGCGCCCCGGCTGACCGAGGCGTTCTCCGTGCCGCACGTGCGCATCGACGCCGTCTGCCTGACCGCGCAGAGCCTGATCCCCGCCCTCGGCGAGCCGCTGCGCCTGATCCACGACGGCCGGCTCAGGCCCGAGCGGATCGACGTCCGCGTCCTGCTGCCGTCCCGGGACATCAACCTGGCCTTCCCGGTCCCGGTCGACTCCGGCAGCGCCGACGGCGCCGTCCACGAGCGCTGGCTGGCGATGCGCAACGCCCAGGGGCAGGTGCTCCAGTACAACCTCCAGGCCCTGCGCGGCACCCACGACATCGACGTCCACGTCACCTTCCGGGCCCTGCCGTTCACCCCTCCGGCCAAGCTGTACCTGCTCAACGGCGCGGAGGCGCTGTTCGCGTACTACATGGTCGAGCGCCGCGAGGAGCCCACGGAGAGCGGAATGCTGGAGATGTACGACACCCTCGGCTCCGAATCGCTGCTGTTCTCCTTCGAGAAGCGGGCGGGGCAGCGGGACGCGGCGTTCGTGGAGCAGTCGCAGATGTGGTTCGACGCCCTCTGGGAAACCATCACGACGGACCTGACACTCTCCTAGTGACTTCTGATGCGACTTCTGATGCGCCTTCTGTTGCGAGTGAGAACGAGAAGCTTCGGGAACTGATCACATCGGTCCGGGTCGTGCTGTGGGACTTCGACGGGCCGATCTGCCGGCTCTTCGCCCGGCACCGCGCCGAGCGGGTGGCCGCCGACCTGGTCGACTGGCTGGAGCGGCAGGGCCTGCGCGGGCTGCTCAGCGAGACCGAACGGGAGACGCTGGACCCCCAGGTGGTGCTGCGTGCCGTGGGACGCCGGCGGCCGGGCAGCGACCTCGTCGCCGGCCTGGAGGAGCGCCTCACCCAGGAGGAGCTGCGGGCCGCCGCCTCCGCGCTGCCCACCGCCTACGCCGACCCGCTCATCCGCACCTGGACGGCCGTCGGCGCCCGCCTGGCCGTCACCACCAACAACTCGCCCCGCGCCGCCCGCACCTACCTCGAATCCCGGGGCCTGACTGGCTGCTTCGCCCCTCACCTGTACGGCCGTACCGAGCACCTGCACCATCTCAAGCCGCACCCGCACTGCCTCAACCGGGCGCTGAACGCGATGGGCGCCGCCCCCGACGCCGCCCTGATGATCGGCGACTCCCTCGCGGACCTGGCGGCGGCCCGCGGCGCCGGGGTGCCCTTCCTGGGCTACGCGCGCGACGCGGGCAAGGAGAAACACCTGCGGGCGGCGGGCGCGCGACACGTCGTCCAGTCGCTGGAGCCGCTGTTGCGGCTGCTCCGGAGGGGACGTCCGGTCGGCTAGCATTCGGCTCGTCCGAGTCACCGCTCGGGGCGCGTGCCCATGTCCGTGGCGCACGCGCGTGTTCGTGCGTAGGGAGCGGCGACGGCCGGTCCTCGGGCGCCCGCCGGGCACAGACGAGTGGCGGACCACCCGCGCGGCTGCTCGACTGGCCTTTCGACCCTTCCCTTTTCGCACGACCGACCCCGGAGCGGCCAGTGGGCGCACCGCCTGTTCCCCGTGCCGCCCGGACGGACGCCGTCCTCCGGGAGTTCGTGGCCCGCGCCGTCAGGGAGGGCCGGGCGAGCAGCGGCTACCACCACCGCAACCACGTCGTGCCGTTGACCGGGCCGCCGGCCGCGCTGCTGGGCCGGGAGCCGGGGACCCTGGTGACCGTGCGGGTGCCGCGCCCGGACGCGGTGCCGGTGGTGATCCGGACCTGGCCCGGCGAGCCGGAGATCCTGCGGGCGGTGCGCGGAGTGCTCCCGCGGGTGCCCGAGTGCCTGGCCGCGGGGCCCGGCTTCGCCGTCCACAGCTTTGTGGACGGCGCGGTCCTCGCCGACGTCTGCGGTCCCGGCAAACCGGTCGACGGGCCGCTGCTGACGGAGCTGGCGGAGCTGCTCGCCGCCGTCGTCCAGGTCCGCGGCGGCGCCCTGCCGCCCCTCCCGGCCCACTGGCCCGGCAACCACACCGACTCCCAGGGCTTCCTGCGCACCCTCGCCCACCTCGCCGACCAGCAGATCCGGCGGCCCCACCAGCAGCGCTACGGCGGCCTGTTCACCGCCCTCGGCGTGCCCGAGGACGCCCTGGCGCGGTTCGCCGACCGGGTCCCGGCGATGACCCGGCGACCGTTCGGGCTGCTCCACGGCGACCTGCACCGCGGCAACCTGGTCCTGCCGGCCGACGGCGGCCCGCCGCACTGCGTGGACTGGGAACTGGCGTGCTACGGCGACCCGTTGCACGACCTCGCCGTCCACCTGGTGCGCATGCGCTACCCCGAGCACCAGCGGCGCGAGGTCGTCGACGCCTGGGCCGAGGCCGTCCACCGGGTACGGCCCGCCGCCACCGCCGGGCTCTCCCGGGACCTGCGGCACTACCTCGCCTTCGAGCACGCCCAGTCCCTGTACGCCGACGTGATCCGGGCCGCCCGCTCGCTGGAGCGGTCCTTCGGCCGGGAGCGGCTGGCGCGGGCGACGGCCGCCGTCCGGGACGCCCTGCGGGCCGCCGCCGGGCCGCTGCGGCTCGGCCGGGTGCCGGAAGCGGACGAGATCGAGCGGATCCTGTTCCGCCGCGGGGCGTCGGGCAGTCCGGGCAGGCGGGTCATCGGCTGGACCCCGGACCGGCGCGTCCCCGAGCACCCCGACTTCCCCCGCTCCGCGGTCGCCGACGCGCTGTTCCTGGAGGGCGCCGCCCCGGCCGGCCGGGTGTTCAAGGGGGCCGCGCACCTGAACACGGTGCTCCGGGTGCCCGGCACGCCGTTCCCGGTCGTCGTCCGCCGCGAGGCGACCGTCGTGCTGCGGCGCGAGACCGGCTTCCTCAGCGAGCACGCCGTGCTCCGGGCGATCGAGCGGTCCGGCGTGCCGGTGGCCGCGCCCCGGGTGCTGGCCCTGGGGGAGAGCCACGCGAGGGACCCCGGTCTGCCGTACCGCGCGGACCGCTTCGCCGTCCACACCTACGAGGGCGCCGCCGACCTCGGCCGCCGCCCCGAGCACCCGGTGCACGGCCTGCGGCCGCACGAGGCGGACTGCCTGGTCGACCAGCTGGCCGCGCTGACCCGGGTCGACCACGCCCCGCTCGACCCGCTCGGCGGACCGCCCCGCTTCTACGACTGGCTCAGCGACCAGCTCGTGGCCCTGGTCGCCGGCCTGCCCAGGGCGTCCCAGCAGCTGGCCCGCCTCCTCGGGCTGCCCGACACCCCCCGGCTGCGCGAGATCCTCGCCCGGCACCGGGTCACCCCCCGCGCCCCCGCCCTGCTGCACGGCGACCTCAACCCGTGGAACCTGGTGCGCCGCGACGACGGGCCGCCGCTCACCCTGATCGACTGGGAGATGGCGCTGGTCGGCGACCCGCTGTACGACCTGGTCCGGCACATGCACCTCACCCCGACCCGCCCGGAGATCCGGGACCGCATGTTCCGCCGCTGGGAGACCCGGCTGGACCCGCGCTTCACCCGGGGCTGGCAGCAGGACTGGCGGGTGTACCGCTGGACCGAGATCGTCCGCTCGGCCTACGTCGACCTCGACCGCCTGGTCACCGGGGCCGCCCTGGACGCGCCGAACGTGCGGCGCGCGGTGGAGTCGTACGCCATGACGCTGGCCGCGGCCACCGCCTCCCTGGGCCTGTCGTCCCGGCGGCGCGGCGGTCCGGACCTGGCCTGGCCGCCGGTGCCGGGCGGTGCTGCGTAGGCTCCCCCCATGGGCGAGATGGGTCTGCGTGAGCGCAAGAAGCAGCGGATGTACCAGGACGTGTCGGACACCGCCGTACGGCTGTTCCTGGAGCGGGGCTTCGACGCGGTGTCCGTGGCGGAGGTCGCCGCCGCGGCCGGGATCTCCAAGCCGACCCTCTTCCGGTACTTCCCGGCCAAGGAGGACCTGGTCCTGCACCGGATCGCGGACCACGAGACGGAGGCCGCGCGGATCGTCGCGGGGGCGGCCGACCCGGTGGACGCGCTGCGCCGGAACTTCCTGGCCGGCCTGGACCGGCGCGACCCGGTCACCGGCCTGAACGACCACCCGGACGTGCTCGCCTTCCACCGCCTGCTCTACGGCACCCCGTCCCTGGTGGCGCGGGCGTACGCGCATCAGGAGCGGTCGGAGGAGGCGCTGGCCGAGGCGCTCGGGGGCGGTCTCGACGCGCGGCTGGCCGCCGGGCAGATCATCGCCGTCCAGCGGATCCTCGCCCAGGAGAACTGGCGGCGGATCGCGGCGGGGGAGCCGGTCGAGGAGGTGGCGCGGGACGCGGCGGGGGCGGCCGAGCGGGCGTTCCGGCGGCTGGCGGAGGGGCTCCCGGAGCTGAGGCCTTCCAAATGAGACTCGGTTAAAAACGTAACTGGGTTACATTTCTGTCGTACGCTGGCGGCATGACGTCACTCGACTCCGCCCTGACGGACACCCTGCACACCGAGCGCGCCTACCACGACACCTGCCGTACGGCCCTCGCCGCGATGGTCGAGGGCGCCGCCGAACAGGTCGTCGTCGGCGAGGACGTCTCCGCCTCCGGAGCCGACGCCGAGGTGCTCGGATACCGGCTGCGCAGCCGGGCCAAGGCGATGCGCGAACTCCCGCCCGGCCCGCTGTTCTTCGGCCGCCTCGACTTCGCCGACGGCGACCCCGCGCACGGCGGGCAGAGCTACCACGTCGGCCGGGTGCGGATCACCGAGGACCCGGCCGCCCCGCCGCTCGTCGTCGACTGGCGGGCCCCCGTCTCCCGCGCCTTCTACCAGGCCGGCGCCCGCGACCCGCAGGGCGTGGCGGTCCGGCGCCGGTTCGGCTGGGCGCCCGGCAGCCGGGGCGACTCCGCCGACCTCACCGGCCTGGAGGACGAGCACCTCGGCCGGGGCGAGAGCCGGACCAGCGACATCCTGGCCCGCGAGATCGAGCGGCCCCGCGTCGGCCCCATGCGGGACATCGCCGCCACCATCCAGCCCGAGCAGGACGACCTCGTCCGCGCCGGCCTCACCGACTCCGTGTGCGTGCAGGGCGCCCCCGGCACCGGCAAGACCGCCGTCGGCCTGCACCGCGCCGCCTACCTGCTCTACACCCATCCCAAGCGGCTGAAGCGCGCCGGCCTGCTGATCCTCGGCCCCAACCGCACCTTCCTCTCCTACATCGCCGAGGTGCTGCCCTCCCTCGGCGAGAGCGGCGTCCGGCAGTCCACCCTGCTGGACGAGATCGCCCGCCACCCCGCCACCGGCACCGACCCGCTGGAGACGGCGGCGGTCAAGCACGACCCGCGCATGGCCGAGGTGCTGCGCCGGGCGCTGTACGCGCGCGTGGGCACCGCCGGCGTCGGCGACCTCGCCGTACCCGACGGGTCGTACCGCTGGCGGGTGCCCGCCGGCGAACTCGCCGACCTCGTGGCCGAGGTGCGCGCCGAGGAGCCGCCGTACGCCGTCGGACGGGAGCGGGTGCGCACCCGGGTGGTACGGCGGCTGCGGGACCAGGCCGAGCGGCGCTCCGGGGTGCTGCCCGCCTCCTGGACGCGACGCGTCGAGCGCTGCCGGCCGCTGACCGCACAGCTCGACGCGGTCTGGCCGAAGGTCCGTCCGGAGGAGGTCCTCGCCGAACTCCTCACCGACGCCGAGGCGTTGGCCCGCGCGGCCGACGGCCTGCTGGACCCCGACGAGCAGGCGGCACTGCTCTGGCCCCGCCCGCCGCGCTCGCACAAGTCGGCCCGCTGGTCGGCCGCCGACCTGGTCCTGCTGGACGAACTCGCCGGACTCGTCGAACACCCCGAGGGCTACGGCCACCTCGTCGTGGACGAGGCGCAGGACCTCTCGCCGATGGAGTGCCGGGCCATCGCCCGCCGGGCCGCGTTCGGCTCGCTGACCGTCCTCGGCGACCTCGCCCAGGGCACCACCCCGTGGGCCGCCCGCGACTGGTCCGTGCAGCTGCGCCACCTCGGCCGGCCGGACGCGGCCGTGGTGCCGCTGACCACCGGGTTCCGGGTGCCGGCGGCCGTGCTGGAGCCGGCCAACCGGCTGCTCGCCCGCCTCGACGTCGCCGTACCCCCCGCCACCTCCCTGCGCACCGACGGCGAGCTGACCCTCCGGCCCACCGAGGACCTGCTCGCCACCACCGTGACCGCCGTGCGCGAGGCCCTCGCCGGGGAGGGGTCGGTCGGGGTCGTCACGGCCGACGCGGACACCGACCGGGTGCGGGAGGCACTCGACCGGGCCGGCCTGCACCCGGCCGGCCCCGACACGCTCGGCGCCCGCCTGGCCGTCGTCCCCGCGAGCGTGGTCAAGGGCCTGGAGTACGACCACGTCGTCGCCGTCGAGCCGGCCGCCGTCGTCGAGGCGGAGGAGCGGGGCGCGCACCGGCTGTACGTGGTGCTGACCCGGGCGGTGTCCCGGCTGGACGTCGTCCACAGCCGGCCGCTGCCGTTCTGACCGGGGGCGGGGGCCTGGACGGGCGGTGCTCCGGGGGCGAACCTGTGGCTGATGCTGCTCTTCCTCGACGTGGACGGTCCGCTCATCCCCTTCGGGGCGGCGGACCGCGCCTACCCCCTGTACGACGGCCCCCCGGTGCCCGCCGCCGACCACCCGCTGCTGGCCCGCGTCGACCCGGCGCTGGGCCCCCGGCTGACGGCGCTGGGCTGCGAGCTGGTGTGGGCCACGACCTGGATGGACGACGCCAACGACTGCCTCGCGCCGTGGCTGGGGCTGCCGCCGCTGCCGGTCGTGCGGTGGCCCGACGCCGACCAACGGCCGGGCCTGCTGCACTGGAAGACCCGGCCGCTGGCCGGCTGGGCGGCGGGCCGGCCCTTCGTCTGGGTGGACGACGAGCTCACCGAGGCCGACCGCGCCTGGATCGCCGTCCGCCACCCGGCCCCGGCCCTCCTGCACCGCGTCGACCACCGGTACGGCCTGACGGAGGCCGACTTCGCGGTGCTTCAGGAGTGGCTGGAAGCGCTCGGACGGGGGCGGGGCCGTGTCTGACGCGCGGCGGTACGGACGGGTGCGGGCGGCCACGCGGCGGATGCGCGGCGGCACGGGGGCGAGCGCCACGACGTGCCCGCGGCCGGCGGTGGTCCGCGGCCCGACGACGCGGCGCCGCCCGCCCGGCCCGCCGCGCGTCACGCGCCGACGTACTCCGCGAGGTGCTCGCCCGTGACGGTGGAGCGGGCCGCGACCAGGTCGGCGGGGGTGCCCTCGAAGACGATCCGGCCGCCGTCGTGGCCGGCGCCCGGGCCGAGGTCGATGATCCAGTCGGCGTGGGCCATGACCGCCTGGTGGTGCTCGATGACGATCACCGACTTGCCCGCGTCGACCAGCCGGTCCAGCAGGCCCAGCAGCTGCTCGACATCGGCCAGGTGCAGACCGGTGGTCGGCTCGTCCAGGACGTAGACCCCGCCCTTCTCCGCCATGTGCGTGGCCAGCTTCAGCCGCTGCCGCTCACCGCCGGACAGGGTGGTGAGCGGCTGGCCGAGGGTGAGGTAACCGAGACCCACGTCGGCCATGTTCCGCAGGATCCGGTGGGCGGCCGGGGTGCGGGCCTCCCCGTCGCCGAAGAACTCCTCGGCCTCCGTCACCGGCATCGCCAGCACCTCGCTGATGTCCCGGCCGCCGAGGCGGTACTCCAGCACCGAGGAGTCGAACCGCCGGCCCTCGCACTCCTCGCAGGTGGTGGCCACCCCGGCCATCATCGCCAGGTCGGTGTAGACGACCCCGGCGCCGTTGCAGGCCGGGCAGGCGCCCTCGGAGTTGGCGGAGAACAGCGCCGGCTTCACGCCGTTGGCCTTGGCGAACGCCTTGCGAACGGGCTCCAGCAGGCCGGTGTACGTCGCCGGGTTGCTGCGCCGCGAGCCGCGGATCGGCGCCTGGTCGACGAAGACCACGCCCTCGCGGGCCGGGATCGACCCGTGCACGAGCGAACTCTTGCCGGAGCCGGCGACACCGGTGACGACGACGAGCACGCCGAGCGGGATGTCGACGTCCACGTTCCGGAGGTTGTGGGTGGCGGCCCCGCGGATCTCCAGCGCCCCGGCCGGCTTCCGCACCGTCTTCTTCAGCGCCGCCCGGTCGTCCAGGTGCCGTCCGGTGAGCGTGCCGCTCGCCCGCAGCCCCTCCACGGTGCCCTCGAAGCAGACGGCACCGCCCGCCGTGCCGGCGCCGGGCCCGAGGTCCACCACGTGGTCGGCGATCGCGACGACCTCCGGCTTGTGCTCCACCACGAGCACCGTGTTGCCCTTGTCCCGCAGCCGCAGCAGCAGGCCGTTCATCCGCCGGATGTCGTGCGGGTGCAGGCCGACGGTCGGCTCGTCGAAGACGTACGTGACGTCGGTCAGCGAGGAACCGAGGTGGCGGATCATCTTCGTCCGCTGCGCCTCGCCGCCCGACAGCGTCCCCGAGGGCCGGTCGAGGGAGAGGTAGCCGAGACCGATCTCCACGAACGAGTCCAGCGTCCCGCCGAGCGCGGTCAGCAGCGGCCCCACCGACGGCTCGTCCAGCCCGCGCACCCACTGAGCGAGGTCGCTGATCTGCATCGCGCAGGCGTCGGCGATGCTGATCCCCTTGATCTTCGAGGACCGGGCCGCCTCGCCGAGCCGGGTGCCGTCGCAGTCCGGGCAGGTCGTGAAGGTGACCGCCCGGTCCACGAACTCCCGGATGTGCGGCTGCATCGCCTCGCGGTCCTTGGCGAGCATGGACTTCTGGATCCGCGGGACGAGCCCCTCGTACGTCATGTTGATGCCCGCGATCTTCATACGGGTCGGCTCGCGGTGGAGGAAGTCCTCCAGCTGCCGCCGGGTGAAGGTGCGGATCGGCTTGTCCGGGTCGAAGAGGCCGGACTCGGTGTAGAGGCGGTGGTTCCAGCCGCCGGGCTTGTAGCCGGGGATGGTCAGCGCGCCCTCGCTGAGCGACTTGTCCTCGTCGTAGAGCTGGGACAGGTCGATGTCCGTGACCGTGCCGCGGCCCTCGCAGCGCGGGCACATGCCGCCGGTGACGCTGAACTCCCGGCGCTCCTTCACCGTCTTCCCGCCGCGCTCCACGGTGACCGCGCCGGCCCCGCTGATCGAGGCGACGTTGAAGGAGAACGCCTTGGGCGAGCCGATGTGCGGGGTGCCGAGCCGGCTGAACAGGATCCGCAGCATCGCGTGGGCGTCGGTGGCGGTGCCGACCGTGGAGCGCGGGTCGGCGCCCATCCGCTGCTGGTCCACGATGATCGCGGTGGTCAGCCCGTCGAGCACGTCCACGTCGGGCCGCGCCAGCGTGGGCATGAAGCCCTGGACGAACGCGCTGTACGTCTCGTTGATCAGCCGCTGCGACTCCGCGGCGATCGTGTCGAACACCAGCGAACTCTTGCCGGAGCCGGAGACCCCCGTGAACACCGTCAGCCGGCGCTTGGGGATCTCGACGCTCACGTCCTTGAGGTTGTTCTCGCGTGCCCCGTGCACACGGATCAGGTCGTGACTGTCGGCGGCATGCTGTGCGGTGGCGTCGTCCATGCGCGCCACGGTAGCGGCGGCCGCCCCGCGACGGCTTCTCCGTTCCTGACCCTCTTCACCGCGCGGCCGCGACACACTCTTGCAAGCGGGATGCTTGCAATTGTTAGCGAAGGTGGGGCATGGTGGAGGCATGGCATCACTGAACGTCGGCAATCTCGGTGAGTACCTGCGCGAGCAGCGGCGCAACGCCCAGCTGTCGCTGCGGCAGCTCGCCGACGCCGCCGGGGTGTCCAATCCCTACCTGAGCCAGATCGAGCGCGGGCTGCGCAAGCCCAGCGCGGAGGTGCTCCAGCAGGTCGCCAAGGCCCTGCGCATCTCCGCCGAGACCCTGTACGTCCGCGCCGGCATCCTCGACGCCGAGCGGGGCCGGGACGAGGTGGAGACGCGCGCCGTCATCCTCGCCGACCCCACGCTCAACGAGCGGCAGAAGCAGGTGCTGCTCCAGATCTACGAGTCCTTCCGCAAGGAGAACGGATTCGGGACCGGCGAGCCTGCCGAGGACGACGGGCCGGGGCACGGGAGTGTGGACCAGGGGACCGGTGGCGGCAGCCGTACGGCCGGCGCGGGTGATGCCGCCGGAAGTGACACGGACGCCGGCCCGCGGCGGACGGCCGGCTGACGCCGGACCAGGGCACCGGACGCCCGCCGCGGACCACACCGACCCAGCCGAACGCGAATCCGATCCGGGAGGACCCTCACCATGGCCATTACCGACGACCTGCGCAAGACCCTCAGCGACCCGACCCCGCTCTACTTCGCCGCCGGCACCGCCGACCTGGCGCTCCAGCAGGCCAAGAAGGTGCCGGCCCTGGTCGAGCAGCTCCGCGCCGAGGCCCCGGCCCGCATCGAGGCCGTGCGCAACACCGACCCGAAGGCCGTGCAGGAGAAGGCCGCCGCCCGCGCCAAGGAGGCGCAGGAGACCCTCCAGACCAAGGTCAACGAGTTCATCGGCACCCTCGACGTCGACCTGAAGAAGCTCGGCGAGACCGCCCAGGACCTCGCCCTGCGCGGTGTCGGCGTCGCCGCCGAGTACGCCGTCAAGGCCCGCGAGACCTACGAGCGGGTCGCCGAGCACGGCGAACAGGCCGTGAAGACCTGGCGCGGCGAGGCCGCCGAGGAGATCGAGGACCTGGCCATCGTCGTCGAGGGCAAGCCCGAGCCGGTCGAGGCCAGGGACGACGAGCCGAAGCCGGCCGCGGTCCAGGCCGAGCCCGCCGAGGACAGGAAGCCCGCGGCGAAGAAGACCCCGGCCGCCCGCAAGGCCACCACCACGAAGAAGACGGCGCCGCCGGCCAAGTGACCATGGCCGGCGAGAAGGGTCCGGGCCGGGCACCTTTGGGGTGTCCGGCCCGTTCTATGGGTACGGTGGCGGCGTAGCAGGGTTCGGCGATCAACGGGCGGTGGGCAGCATGCTGATGTTGGGCTTCGCGGGGTTCATGGGCATCCTGAAGATCATTCTGATGGCCATCTCCGCGTTCGGGCTGTTCGACGCCGCCTTCCGGCGCGAGGACGCCTTCCGCGCGGCCGACAAGCAGAACAAGGTCTTCTGGCTGATCATCCTCGGCATCGCGCTCGTGGTCAGCTACCTGTTCTCGATCCTGTCCATCCTGCCCATCGCCGGCGCCGTCGCGAGCATCGTGTACATCGTGGACGTGCGCCCCGCCCTCCAGCAGGTCGGCGGCGGCCGCGGCTGGGGGCGGCGGCGGGGCAGCAGCAGCGACGGCCCGTACGGACCGTGGAACGGCGGTCGCTGAGGACACCCCGAAGGCGGGGCGCGGGGCGGCGGCCGCCGAGAGCACCCCGTGAGCGGGGCGGCGGGAACCCGCTACGGCGCCCGGTCCAGCAGGACCACCGCCACGTCGTCCGTCAGCTCGCCGCCGTTCAGCTCGCGCACCTCGTGGACCGCGGCCCGCAGCAGTTCCTCGCCCCGCAGCCCCTCGGAGAGCTGCCGGCGGATCAGCTCCACCATGCCGTCCTGGCCCAGGCGCTCGCCGTCCTCGCCGACCCGGCCCTCGATCAGGCCGTCGGTGTAGAGCATCAGGCTCCACTCGGCGCCCAGCTCCACCTGCATCCGCGGCCAGCGGGCGCCGGGCAGCAGGCCGAGCGCGGGGCCGTTGTTGTCGTAGGGCAGCAGCCGCGCGGGGCGGCCGGGGCGGGCGATCAGCGGGGCCGGGTGGCCGGCCAGGCACAGGCCCGCCCGGCGGCCGTCGGGGGCGATGTCCACCGTGCACAGCGTCGCGAAGATCTCCTCGTCGGCGCGCTCGTGCTCCAGCACCTGCTGCAGGGTGTTCAGTAGCTCGTCCCCGCACAGCCCGGCCAGGGTCAGCGCCCGCCAGGCGATGCGCAGCTCCACGCCGAGCGCGGCCTCGTCCGGGCCGTGCCCGCAGACGTCGCCGATCATGGCGTGCACGGTGCCGTCGGGGGTGCGTACGGCGTCGTAGAAGTCGCCGCCGAGCAGCGCCCGGGACCGGCCGGGGCGGTAGCGCGCGGCGAAGCGCAGCTGGGAGCCCTCCAGCAGCGGGGTGGGCAGCAGACCGCGCTCCAGCCGGCGGTTCTCCTGCGCGCGCAGCCGGCCCTCGGCGAGCCGCCGCTCGGCCGTGTCGGAGCGCTTGCGCTCCACCGCGTACCGGATGGCACGGCTGAGCAGCCGGCCGTCCAGCTCGTCCCGGAAGAGGTAGTCCTGCGCGCCCACGCGCACGGCCTCGGCGCCGCGCTCGGCGTCGCCGGAGGCGGTCAGCGCGAGCACGGCGTGCCGGGGCGCGAGCTGGAGGACGTGCCGCAGCACGGCCAGCTCGTCGTCGGTGTCGCTGCCGCCGGGCGCGGAGAGCGCCAGGTCCAGCAGGATGCAGTGGACGTCGTCGGTGAGCAGCCGCTCGGCCTCGGTGAGGTTGCGGGCGGTGCGGACGCGGATCGGCTTGCCGGCCGAGTCCAGCAGGTCGGGCACGATCGGCGAGCCGGCCGGATCGTCCTCGATCAGCAGCAGGGTGAGAGTGGCGCCGGTGCCGTTCACGGCCGTGGCGTCGCGGTGGGCCTCTTCCTTGAGGGGGCCGCCCACGGTGCGGGCGGCCTGCGCCTGACCACTCTCCACGGCCGGGATCGCTCTCTGCCGCGGTACGGGTACGGGCATTGTCCTGGGTTCCTTCCCTCCCCCCGAGGGCACGGGGCGGTGTCGAGGAGTCTCGACCCACCGACCGGGACCATAGCGGCTCCGGCCGCCCCGACGGAATGGTGTGAGCCGCGTCGCTCCGGTGCCCGCCGCCGTCATATGCCGCGTTCCGTACCGCAGTTGGACACGACGGCCGCCCCGACGGGATGACGAAGCTCACGTCCTGCCCGGGTTTGGGCGGGGGTTGGCCGTGCGGTGGGTCACATGAGCTGCGTCACCAGGTCGCATGAGGGCACATGAGCCGCGCCGGCGGGCCGCCGTGATCCCCCCGGGGGCGCCTCACGCGTCCGGTCGTACGACCCCGAGTATCGGCATCGAACCGGCGCCCGCGATCGTCACCGTGCGGCCGGGGCGCGGGGCGTGGATGATCGCGCCGTCGCCGATGTACATCGCGACATGGCTGGCGTCGTCGAAGTAGATGATGAGGTCGCCGGGGCGCATGTCCTTCACGTCGACGTGCTTCAACTGCCGCCACTGCTCCTGCGAGGTGCGCGGGACGGGGTGGCCGGCCGACGCCCAGGCCTGGGAGGTCAGGCCCGAGCAGTCGAAGGAGTCCGGCCCCTCGGCGCCCCACACGTACGGCTTGCCGAGCTGCAGGGTGGCGTACTTCACGGCCTTCTCGCCCTGCGCGGAGGCCTTGCCGTGGACGTCCTTCAGGACGCCGGTGTCCAGCCAGGCGGTCTGCGCCTTGTCCGCCGCCTCCTGTTCCAGCCGGGCGAGCCGCTCCTTCTCCTTCTTCTCCAGCCGGGACTGGAGCTTCTCGGCCGCGTCGATCTGCTGCTCGATCTTCTTCTTGGCGGCGGCCTTCGCCTTGCGGCCCTCCTCCAGCTTCTTCCAGCGGGCGGAGGCGTCCTGCGCGTACTCCCGCAACTCCTTCTGCGTGCGGGCCTTGTCCGCCATCAGCTTCTTCGCCGCCTGCTGGCCCTGGAGCACCCGGCCGGCGCCGTCCAGGAACTGGCCGGGGTCGTCGCTGAGCAGGAACTGGGCGGTGGCGGACAGCCCGCCGGTGCGGTACTGGTCGCGGGCCGCGGCGCCCGCCTGGTCCTTGAGCTTCTCCAGCCTCCGCTGCCCCTCGACGATCTTCTTCGCCAGCGCCACGATCTCGGCGGACTGCTTCTCGGCCTTCTCCTCGGCCGCGTTGTAGGCGTCGGTGGCCACGGCCGCGTCGTGGTAAAGCGCGTCGAGTCTTCTGCGGACCTCTTCAAGGTCCTTGCCGGGGGCGGGAGTCGTCGTCGGACCGGGGGTCGCCGTCGGGCCGGGAACGGGGTGGGGGGCCGCGAACGCCGTGCCGGGCGCCGACAGGACGGTCACCGCGCAGAGCACGGTCAGAGCGGCCGTGAGCAGGCCACGCTTGCCCGAACGCATACCTGTTCCCCCAAACTGATTTACCGTCAGTAACTTACGGTCGTCCGAGGGATCGTGCCACGGTCGCGTGCAAAGCGACAGAGGCCGTCTGAAGCCGGAATGCCCCGCCCGTCATCGCATACGACGATCTCCTCGCCGGTGTGACGAACGACGCACGGGGATCGTTCCGCACTCCGATCCCCCGAACGGGTGATCAGCCCCGGGGGGTCAACGCCCCCCACGCCACCGTCACTTCGCCCTGCCGCCAGCGGGCCGGGGAGTCCGTCACCGGCCAGTCGGACCTCAGGTCCCGTACGGCGCGCATCCAGCGCTGCCGGGCGCCGTAGGAGGCGTACGGCGCGGCGGCGGCCCAGGCGCGGTCGAAGTCGCGGAGGAAGGCGTGCACCGGCTCGCCCGGGACGTTGCGGTGGATCAGTGCCTTCGGCAGGCGTTCGGCCAGGTCGGAGGGGCGGTCCAGGGAGCCGAGCCGGGTGGCGAAGGTGACCGTGCGCGGGCCCTCGGGGCCGAGCGCCACCCATACGTGCCGCCGGCCGATCTCGTCGCAGGTCCCCTCGACCAGCAGCCCGCCGCGCGAGCCGCCGCCCGCCGGGGCGAGCCGCGCGCACAGCTGCCGCCACACCGCGGCGACCTCGGCCTCGTCGTACTGGCGCAGGACGTTCGCCGCGCGGATCAGCAGCGGGCGTCCGGGGACCGGCACCTCGAAGCCGCCGTGCCGGAAGGCGAGCCCCTCCCGCTCGTACGGCCGGGCCCCGGCCACCCGCTCCGGTTCGATCTCGATGCCGACCACGCGCGCGCGGGGCGCCGCCGCGCGGAGCCGGGTGAGCAGCTCGACGGCGGTCCAGGGTGCGGCGCCGTAGCCCAGGTCGACGGCCACCGGATCGCCCGCGCGCCGCAGCTCGGCGCCGTGCACGGCCGCGATCCAGCGGTCCATGCGGCGGAGCCGGTTGGGGTTGGTCGTCCCGCGCGTCACCGTTCCCACAGGCCGGCGGGTCGCTGCGCGGGCTGTCATGCGTACGAGGGTAAGCGGGCGCGGAGGGTGCACCCCGTCCACGCGTACTCCGTCGACGTGTACCGCGTTCGAACGGTTGACCGATCCATGGTAATGATTCGGCAAAACCGCTTGATGGGGAAATGGTCGGGCACCCGCTCGCTGTTGGACCCCCGTGGAGGGCGCGGTCGGTCCTCCGGCAGGCATGGCCGCAGCAAGGAGGAACGCCACGTGAGCCAGTACGTCAGCAGGCTCGGGCGACGCTCCCCGTCGGCCGGCGCGCGGCTCCGGCTGTACCGCAGGCCCCGCCGGGTCGCCATGCTCTCCGTGCACACCTCCCCGCTCCACCAGCCCGGCACCGGCGACGCCGGCGGCATGAACGTCTACATCGTGGAGCTGGCCCAGCGGCTGGCCGCGCTCAACATCGAGGTGGAGATCTTCACCCGGGCCACGGCCGGCGGCCTGCCCCCCGCCGTCGAGCTGGCCCCCGGCGTCCTCGTCCGGCACGTCGACGCGGGCCCCTACGAGGGACTGGCCAAGGAGGACCTCCCGGCCCAGCTGTGCGCCTTCACGCACGGCGTGATGCAGGCGTGGGCCGGCCACCGCCCCGGCCACTACGACCTCGTCCACTCCCACTACTGGCTCTCCGGCCACGTCGGCTGGCTCGCCGCCCAGCGCTGGGGCGTGCCCCTCGTGCACGCCATGCACACCATGGCCAAGGTCAAGAACGCCAACCTGGCCGACGGCGACACCCCCGAGCCCGCCGCCCGGGTCATCGGCGAGACCCAGATCGTGGCCGCCGCCGACCGGCTCATCGCCAACACCGCCGAGGAGGCCGACGAACTGGTGCGGCACTACGCGGCGGACCCCGCCAAGGTCGCCGTCGTCCACCCCGGCGTGAACCTGGAGCGCTTCCGCACCGCCGACGGCCGGGCCGCCGCCCGCGCCCGCCTCGGTCTCCCGCAGGACGCGCTGATCCCGCTCTTCGCCGGCCGCATACAGCCCCTGAAGGCGCCGGACGTCCTGCTGCGCGCCGTGGCCGTCCTGCTGGACGAGCGCCCCGAGCTGCGCTCCCGCATCGTCGTCCCGGTCGTCGGCGGCCCGAGCGGCAGCGGCCTCGCCAAGCCCGAGGGGCTGCAGAAGCTGGCGGCCCGGCTGGGCATCGCGGACGTCGTACGGTTCCGCCCGCCGGTCGGCCAGGAGCAGCTGGCGGACTGGTTCCGGGCCGCGTCCGTGCTCGTCATGCCGTCGTACAGCGAGTCGTTCGGGCTGGTCGCGGTGGAGGCGCAGGCGACCGGCACCCCGGTGCTCGCGGCCTCCGTCGGCGGCCTGCCCGTGGCGGTGCGGGACGGCGAGACGGGCTTCCTCGTCCAGGGCCACGATCCGGCCGACTACGCGCGCGTGCTGCGCCGTTTCGCCGACGATCCCGAGCTGTCCGCGCGCATGGGCGCGGCCGCCGCCGGGCACGCCCAGTGCTTCGGCTGGGACACGGCCGCCGCCGCCACCGCCGACGTCTACACGGCCGCGACCCAGTCCCACCGCCGTCGCGTACGCTCCCAGCATGGGTGACGTGGAGAAGGCCGGGCAGATCCTGGAGGGCGTCTTCGAGGACGCGGAACTGGAGTGGGAGAGCCCCTCACCCGGCAGCTACGTGGTGAAGCTCCCCGGCAGCCGGAAGCTGTCCACCACGGTGTCCTTCCTGGCCGGCCGGCACTCGCTGTCGCTGAACGCCTTCGTCATCCGCCACCCGGACGAGAACGAGGCCGGCGTCCACCGCTGGCTCCTGGAACGCAACCTCAAGCTGTACGGCGTGAGTTACGCCGTCGACCGCCTCGGCGACGTCTACGTCACCGCCCGGCTGCCCCTCGCCTCCGTCACCCCGGACGAGGTCGACCGCCTGCTCGGCCAGGTCCTGGAGGCGGCCGACGGCGCCTTCAACACCCTGCTGGAGCTGGGCTTCGCCTCCTCGATCCGCAAGGAGTACGCCTGGCGGGTGTCGCGCGGGGAGTCCACGCGCAACCTGGAGGCGTTCATGCACCTGATCGAACGTCCGGCGGACTGACCCGGGGCTCAGCGCGCCCCGCTGCGGTAGCGCCCCGGCGTCACCCCGACCAGCTTCTTGAAGTGCCGGGTGAGGTGGGCCTGGTCGTAGAAACCGGCCACCGGGGCCACCTCGCCCGGCGGCACCCCGTCGAGCAGCAGCCGCCGGGCCCGACCGACCCTGCGTGACATCAGGTACTGGTGCGGGGCGATGCCGTAGGCGCCGCTGAACGCCCGGACGAGATGCGCCGGATGGGCGTGCAGCAGCCGGCCGGCCTCCTCCAGCGACAGGCCGTCGACGACCCGCGCGTCCAGCAACTCCCGCAGGCGGCGGGCCAGTACCGGGTCCCGGAGTCGTCCGGTGGGCGTGCGCCGCCGCAGATGGTCCCGCAGCCGCTCCGCGACGAGGGTCAGCCTGCCCTCCGCCTCCAGTTCGTCACCGGGCCGGGCCAGGGCGGAGTGCAACTGCCCGACGCGCAGCCGCAGCAGGGGGTCCCGGAGGTCGGGGGAGTCCACGGCCGGACCGATGAACTCCTCCCCGAGCCGGCTGCTGTCCAGGTAGACGACCCGCTTGCGGAAACCGCCCGGCGTGGCCGGGGAGCCGTTGTGCGGCACGTGCGGCGGCAACAGGGACACGGTGTCGTGCGGGGTGCCGTGCTCGTGCCGGTCCAGGTCGTACCGAACGGCTCCGTCGTCCACGATGAGCAGCGTCCAGGCGTCGTGGACGTGCATCGGATACGCGTACTCGGTGAAGCGGGCGTGGAACACCTCGGTGACGCCCGGGACCCGGGGGCGCCACGCGGTGACGTCCTGCCCGGCGGCCATGCAAGGAACGTACAAGACCGGGCCGGCGGGCGTCGGCCAGTCTCGTCCCATGAACACCGAACCCCTCCGCTCCGACACGAAGATCGCCGTCCTGCTGCGCGCGGACCTGGAGCCCTGGCAGCGTCTGAACGTCACCGCGTTCCTGGTCAGCGGCCTGGGCACCACGGTCCCCGAGGTGATCGGGGAGCCCTACGAGGACGCCGACGGGGTGGCGTACCTGCCGATGTTCCGGCAGCCGGTACTGGTCTTCGAGGGCACGAAGGAGACCCTGAGGGCCGCCCACGGCAGGGCGCTGAGCCGTGCCCTGCCCCGCGCGGTGTTCACGGCGGACCTGTTCGCCACGGGCAACGACCGCGACAACCGCGCGGCGGTGCGCGCCGTCCCGACGGCCGGCCTGGACCTGGTGGGCCTGGCGGTCCACGGCCCCCGCAACGCGGTGGACAAGACGCTCAAGGGCGCCCGGATGCACCCGTGAGTCCCCCGCCGCCCCTCAGCCGAACATGCCGGGCACGTAGTCGCCGGCCGGCTGGCGGACGAGCACGTTCGCCCGGTTGTAGGCGTTGATCAGGGCGATGAGGGCGACCAGGGCGGCGAGCTGGTCCTCGTCGTAGTGCTTGGCGGCGTTCGCCCACACCTCGTCCGGGACCCCGCCGGCCGCGTCCGCGATCCGCGTCCCCTCCTCCGCCAGCTCCAGCGCGGCCCGCTCGGCGTCACTGAACACGGTCGCCTCACGCCAGGCGGCGACCATGTTCAGCCGCGTCTGCGTCTCCCCGGCGGCCAGGGCGTCCTTGGTGTGCATGTCGGTGCAGAACCCGCACCCGTTGATCTGGCTGGCCCGGATCTTCACCAGTTCCTGCGTGGCGGCGGGCAGCGCCGACTCCGTGATCACCTTCCCCGCGGCGTTGAAGTGCTTGAACAGCTTCCCGGCCAACGGGTTGGCGTGGAGGTCGAGCCGAGCTTCCATGGTGTGCTCCTGGGTCGTTGCGGCTGCTTGCACCTCAATGACGGAGGGGCCCACGGAGATGTGACACGGGCGGACGTGGTCACGGTCACACCCGCCGACGGTGACAGGTGAGGCGCACTCCGGGCTCACCTGTCACCCAGGGGCCGGCGGATGCCGCTCAGGGCGTGCCGGTCTTGGGGAACCCCTTGTCCAGGTAGGGGGACTGGTCGACGACGAAGCCGTCGTCCGCGACGAGGCGGGCGATGCCGCCCTGGTCCCGCCAGACCTCGCCGGAGGAGCCGAAGGAGAAGCCGCCGTACTCCGGGTGGTTCTCGTTGGTGTAGACGCGGTAGCGCTGACCGGGCTGGATGACCGTCCCCGGCGGGAAGGGGAAGGAGTGGCCGGTGGGCTTGGCCTCCACCTTCCAGCCGCTGAGGTCCTGGGGCCCGCCGCCCCGGTTGAGGATCTCGACGTATTCGTCCGCCTGGCCGGTGCCCGTGCCCTGGTAGCGGAGGCCGGAGATGATCACGTCGGGCTCTTCGAGCGTGAACATGCACACGACTTCGGCGAAGTTGATGCCGCCCTCCGGGCTGCGGAACTGCTGGACGATCTGGCCGCCGCGCTTGAACCCGCTCAGCACCGCCCGGTACTGCTTGCCGTCGATCGTGACGGGCTGCGGGTGGATGAAGGTCTGCAGGTCGACGAGGTCGTCGTCCGCCGGGCTGGTGCCCGTGCTGTTGGGCGTCTCGTTGTGGTGGAAGCTGAAGGCGAGGTCGGTCGTGCTGCCGTCCTCGAACATGACGTTGACGGTCAGCTGCACGTCGAACTGGCTCGGGCTGACGTTCGTGGGCTTGTTGCGGTGCACGAAGGTACCGATGACGAACTCGGTGCCGTCGAGCTGGACGTCCGCGGCGGCACCGCGGAACTGGTACCCGCTCTGGCTGCCGGCGCTGCCCCACTGGATGTAGTCGGTGCCCACGCCGTTGACCGGCGAGATGGGCGGGGTGGTGGACGTGAAGACGCCGGAGGTGACGACGGTGGTCATGGTGTCTGGTTCCCGCTCTCTCAGTCCTCGTCCTCGATGACCTCGGCCTTGAGCTTGGCCGGCGGCGCGGTGCCGACCTGGGCGACGCCGTCGGTGCGGCGGCCGGTCGCGGCTCCGTCGACGGCTTCGAGACCGCAGGTGTAGACGATGCAGTCCTTGTCGTCGCTGCTGGTGTTCAGGTGCACGTGGTAGGTGAAGGTCAGGGTGCGCCCGTCGCCGCTGACCTTGGCCTGGACGGGGGGCAGGTTGCCGCCCGTGGTCTGGTCGATGCGCTTGTACTGGGCACCCACCGTGCCGTTCCAGCGGAATCCGGTGGGAGCGGTGAACACGTGCTCGCAGTCGCCGGCGTCGACCGTCTCGCTCCAGTTCGGCGTGCGGACGCAGATGTTGACGGTGGTGCCGAGGCCCCCGGGAGCGTCCTCGACCCCGCCTTCCTGCCACACCACGAGGTCCAGCTTCTGGGGCGGTTTCTGCCCGTTCTCGTGCTGACCCTGCTCGTTCTGGGCACGGCCCTGCTCGTAACCCCAGTCGTACCCGTTCGCGTACTGGTCCTTCTCACCGCGCGAGCCGTCGCGCGGTGGGTCGGCGTAGGGCTTTCCGGCGAGCGCATCGGCGCGCCCCTGGTCCTCTCCCCGTTTGTAGGCTTCCTTCTTGCTCTGCACATCGGTGCTCATCTCCGAGTCCTCCTGGGGCTGTGGTCGACGCGTGCGGCGGAAAAGAGGAGATGTCCTGGTGCGGCTCACCCCGGCCCGCGGGAAGCGGGCAGGTCATGGGGGCTGCGTCCGGAAGGCGGAACGCAGGACGCCGTCTACGACCGTGAGCGGGGCGTTCGCGTGCGCGTGGCTGTCGCGGCACGCACCGGACCTCCGTCCGGCTCCATCGTTAGCCCGGACCCGCCGGTGCTATGCCGACGTTCCCCCGTTTGGAATGCCGAATCGATTCCGCGTCACTTGTTCGAGTGCAGTTGAGGCAGGAGAGGGCGCAGAACGACGGAGCGAAGCGCACCGGCGCGCGTCCCGCGGAAGACACCGGACCGGCGCGGTCCCCCCCTCCTTCCCGGCTGCTGCGGCTCCTGCGGCTCGTTCCTCCAGGCTCCTCCTCCGTGCGGGTGGAGAGTTCGGTGGCTGCTCCTGCGGTGCCCGTCCGGCCGGTATGCAGGAGAAATGCCGACGACAGCACGGAAGGAGACGGTGATGCGGGAGACGAGGCCGTGGACAGGGGAGGTACCGGGCGCCGGCGGGGCCCGGCCGCGTCCGTGCCGGGCTGGCGGCGCGGCGTGACGGCCGAGGCCGCGGAACGGCGGCGCACGCCGGGTGCCCCGGACGCGCCGGACGCGGTCGGACCGCCGGTCGTCGTGGCGGGCAACGGCACGCCCGGATTCTCCGGGGACGGAGGCCCCGCACCGGACGGGCAGTTGGCCTTCCCCGCGGACGTGGCCGTGGGAGACGGCGCGGTCTTCGTCGCCGACCACGCCAACCACCGGGTCCGCCGGATCGACGGCACCGGCACCCTGACGACGATCGCCGGGGACGGGCTGCGGGGTTTCGCCGGCGACGGCGCCGACGCGGCGCGCGCCCGCCTCGGCTTCCCGTCCGCGCTCGCCGTCGCCCCGGACGGATGCGTGTTCGTCGCCGACGAGATGAACCACCGGGTCCGCCGGATCGACCCCTCGGGAGCCATCGGCACCGTCGCGGGAGACGGCTCGCGCGGTGGGGGTGGAGGCGTAGGTGCAGGTGGAGGCGCCGGTACCGGCGTAGGCGCGGGCGCGGGCGGAGGGACGGTCGCGGATGAGGGCGACGGCGACGGCGACGGTGGTCCAGCCGACCGCGCCCGACTGGACGCCCCGTGCGCCTTGGCCGTCGACGACGCCGGATCGCTGTACGTCGGGGAAGCGGGCACCCCCAGGGTGCGCAGGATCGACGGCGACGGTGTCATCAGCACGGTCGTCGCGGCGTCCGAACGGTCCGGTGGGTCCGGTGGGTCCGGTGGCTCGGGCGCGGACGCAGGCGAGGCGTTCCTGCCCGCCGGCCTGGCGGTCGACACGGCCGGCCGGCTGTACATCGCCGACCCGGTGGGCCGGAGGCTGCTGCTGCTCGCCCCGGACGGGACGCTTCGGGTACTGGCGGCGCCGCCCGACGGGGCCGCCGGCGCCACGGTGGTCGACTGGGGCGCACCGTGCGCGGTGGCGGTCGACGGCGAGGGCGCGCTCTACGTCGCCGACCAGACCGGACACCGGGTGTGGCGGCTGGCCGACGGAGCGGCCCGGGTCGTAGCGGGACAGCCGGACCCGGCGGCCCGTGAGACCGCTGAGGCGGCCGGGGAGACCCCCGAGGCGGCCGGGGAGGCCACCGAGGCGGCCGGTGACGCGGGCGATGCCGTCGTACACACCGCGCTGCGTTACCCGTGCGGCCTCGCCGTGGACCCGGCCGGGCGCTTGCTCGTGGCGGACAACCTCCACCACCGGATCGCAGCCGTGCCCCTCGCCATGGCCCCCGGCCCTTCCCCCGCCCCCACACCTTCTCCCACGCCCACGCCCACCCCCACCCCCACGCCCACCCCCACCCCCATCCCCACCCCCACCCCCACTCCCACCCCCACACCCCCGTCTCCCCCCGCACCCGAGCCCGCCCCCACCCCACCCGCCCGGCTGCTCGTCCGTCAGGAAGTCGGTCTGGAAGTCCCCCGGGGCGGTAGCGAGTTGCTGCACGTACGGGTCTCCTCCGCCGACCCCTGGGCCCCCGGACGGGTGGAGCACCACTTCACGGCTCCGACGGGCTTCGTCTTCGACGGCCGGGTGACCTGCGCGTACTACCGCGCGGATCGCACGGTGCTCCCCGGCGGAGCCCCGACGGCGAGGGTCGGGGACGACGGCCGGTCGCTGACGGTCGCGGACGAGCCCCGCCTGAACACCCCCGGCCACCCGGCGGCGGCCCTGGTCTACACGCTCGGCGTCCGGGCCCTGAGCGACGCGGAGCCGGGCCGGTACACCGACGGGCGGGCGGTCGTCGCCGACCAGCCCGAAGTGCGCCTCAAGGCAAGCGTTCTCGGAGACGACGAGGACTGACGAGGACCGACGAAGGCGCGTACCGGACCCCGAGCCGCCCATGGCGTACCACCCGCCATGGGCGGTTCTTCGTGACCTCAAACCCGAATGACGAAGGTAATCGTTTCTGTGCTCCCAGGTCACCCTCTCGCCGGTCACAGATTGCAATCAATGCACAACTTTGAGTTAGCGTTCGAAACGTGTCCACGCCCGCCCTCCCGCGGCTCGGCCCGCCGGGCCCCTTCCCGCACGCCCCGCTCGCCCATCCGCTCGACCGCAAGTGGCTGCACTACGCGTTCCTGTCCCGGTGCGGCCGGCAGGCGCTCATCGCGAACCTGTCCGTCCTCGGATCCTCCACCGGCTCGGTCTTCGCGCATCCGGGCGCCCCGGCCACCGGGCGCCGCAGCGGCACCGGCACGGCGGCCGAGGGGCAGCACATGGCGATCCTGCTCCTCTACGCGGAGGGGCACGGCTGGAGTGCGACGCAGTTCAACGCCGAACAGCCCGAACTTCCCTGGTCGGCCTTCCGGTTACCGCACCCGCACGGACAGCCCGGCGCGTTCCGGGTGGCGGCCCGGTCGGCGGCGCCGGCCGTCGACGTACGGCTGACCCGGACCAGCAGGCCCTGCACCTCCCAGTGCGCCCCGTTCGGGGACGACGAGCACCTGCGCTGGCAGTCGGAGCCCGGCGTGCTGGGCGCCGGAACCCTGCGGCACGGCGACGGTACGGCCACGGAGACGGATCTGCTGGGCTACCACGAGCGGGTACGCGGCCGGTGGTCCTGGCCCACGCTCGGCGGCTGGGTGTTCGGGTTCGTCAACGACCCGTCGGGACCGGCCGGTACGGCACCGCCCTCGGCGGTCGTCTTCACCCTGATCCAGCCCGCGTACCCGGCGGACGCGGCCAACGGATCGGTGATGCTGTGGCGCGACGGGCGCATGGTCCGCCACTTCCCGCGGCGCAACCTCCGCGTGGCGGTGAGCGGCACCCTGGACCGCGACCGGGTGGTGATGGTGCCGCCGCTGGCCGGCCTGCTGGGCACCCCGCCGATGGCCGCGGTGCCCGGCCGGCTGCTGATCACCGCCCGGCTCGGCGACGACCGTCTCGTCCTCGACTTCCGCTCGCACACGGCCGGCCGAATCATCAACCCGTCCGAGACGAGCCTGCGCCCGTTCAGCGTGCACGAGACCCTCGGCCCGTGCACCGTGGAGGGCCGGGTCGGCGGACGCCGCATCGGCTTCCGTACCGGCGGCATCGTGGAGTTCGCCGGGGGTGCCCATGACTGAGACCGCCCCCGCGTTCACCGGTGCGCGGCTGCTGGACGAGACCGTCGCCGCCCTGTCCGACCGGGCGCCGGCCATCCTCGCCGCCGCGGCCGGCCACCTGCGCGGCATCCGGCTGGGCCTGCACTTCAACGACGGCAGCCACGCCACGCTCACCGCGCGGCACAGCCGTATCGTGGTGGACCGGGACCGCTGCCCGGATCCGGACGTCGAGGTGGCCTTCGACGACCGGGCCATGAACCTGCTGTTCGACCTCCAGCGCCCGCCCGTCGGCCAGGTCCTGCCCGACAGCCTCGACGTGCGTGGCTCCCGCGACGACGCCCTCGCCGTGTGGCGGGCCTTCACCCTGCTGTCCCAGCGCGCGGCGGGCCTGCGCAGCATGCAGGAACTGTGGGGGGCCTACCGCGAACAGGCCCCCCGGCTGTGGGGCAGCGCGGCACCCGCCGTCCGGGAACCGGCCGCCGACCCGGTCGACTGGACGGCGCTGGACTTCCTCGCGCAACGCTCCCCCGAGGACGTCCCGGCCTCGCCCGCGCTGATCGGCGACACCACCATCAGGGCACCGCGCCTGCTGTGGGACGGCCGCACCAGCACCGACTGGTCGCTGGAGGACACCGTCCAGGACGCGGACCTCATGGAGACCATGCGCCGGTGCAGGGCCCGCACCAACGAGGAGATCGAACGGCTGCTGCCGGACCGCGAACCCCGCGCCGAGCTGTACGACCTCATGCGCTCCTACCCCGCCCGCCAGGGCAAGGGCCTGCGGCCCACCCTGACCATCGCCGCCTGTGCCGCCTTCGGCGGGCGCCCCGACGACGCCGTACGCGCCGCCGCCGCCCTGGAACTGTTCCACAACGGCTTCCTCGTCCACGACGACATCGCCGACGAGTCCACGCACCGGCGCGGCCTGCCGACCATGCACGAGGAACACGGCCTGGGCCTGGCCGTCAACGTCGGTGACGGGCTGAACCTGCTCGCCGTCGACGCCGTCCTGTCCAACCTCGAAACGCTCGGTCTGGTCCGCACCCTCGGCCTCATCCACGAGGCGGTGCACATGTGCCGGGAGTCCATCGAGGGCCAGGCCATGGAGCTGGGCTGGATCCGCCACGAGGTCGTCCCCGGGACCGACGACGCCTACTTCACGATGAGCACCAAGAAGACCGGCTGGTACACCTGCATCAGCCCGTGCCGCATCGGTGCCGTCTGCGCCGGCGTCACCGACCCGGACGTACTGGCCCGCTTCGACGAGGCGTTCCGGTTGATCGGCATCGCCTTCCAGATCCAGGACGACATCCTGAACCTGGTCGGCGAGGAGGCCCTCTACGGCAAGGAGCCCCTCGGCGACCTGCTCGAAGGCAAGCGCACGGTGATGCTGATCCACCTCTTCCGCACCGCGCGGGCGTACGAGCGCCCACGCCTCTTCGACATCCTGCACCGGCGCCGTACCGACAAGACCCAGCAGCACGCCGAGGAACTCCTCGCCGCCATGCGCCGGCACGGCTCCATCGAGTACGCCACCGACCTCGCCGACCGGCTCGCCGCCGAAGGCATCGCCCGCTTCGAGGACGACCTCCGGCTCATCCCCGAGAACGAGGGCAAAGCCGTCCTGCGGCAGATCGCGCACTACGTCACCTCGAGGCCCCTGTGACCACCACGCCCCCGCCCCCGCCGGCCGAGCCCCCCGCCTCCGGCCCGCTGACCCCCACCGACCACCAGGCCTTCGCCTTCCTCGGCCACGTCAACAACAGCCTGCGCCAGTGCCTGTGCACCCTGGCCCGGCACGGCGTGGCACTGCGCCGCCACGACCCGGAACGGGCCGGCCTCCTGCTCGACACGGTCCGGCCCTGGCCCCTCTACAAGGGCGGCCAGTTCCTCTTCGACCTGATGGAGTGGGAGGACCTCATGGTCGACGGCGACCCCCCGCCCGTGATGTCCACCGAGCGGATCGTCTCCGCCTGCACGCTTCCCGTGCAGTTGCTCGCCGCCGCCACCACGGAGGCCCCCGGGGCGGCGAGGCTGGTCCCGGGCCAGCGCACGGCCACCGCCCTCGACCTCCCCCTGCGCCTGCTGACCACCACGGCCCGCATGACCCTCCTGGGCGCCGCACAGGACCTCACCGACCTGCTCGGCACCCCCCGGCCGGGAACCGAGGGCGACACCTCCACCCCCCGATCCGAAGCCGAGGGCGACACCCCCGCTTCCCAGTCCGGAACCGAGGGCGGCACCCCCACCCCGGAACCCGCCCCGGAGAACCCTGAAACCTCCGAAACCCCTGAAACCCAACTTCCGCCCCTGGAGGCGGGCTTCTACCTCTACGAGGACATCGCCCTCGGCGCCCTGTCCGTCCTCGGCCCGCTCCTGGCCGCCCACGCACCGACCGGCTCCGCGACATCCGCCTAGCTCATGACGCCCGTCTCCGCTCCCGGCGGTCCATGAGCGGGGCCCGTCCCCAAGCCCGCCACCGGCGGATCCGCTCACGCGGACACACCCATCCACAGAAGGGACAACCATGGCCACGCAGACTCAGGCTCCCGTCCAGCCGGGTTCCGAGAACAAGCTCTACATCCTCCAGCAGGGCATCGTCGAGGACGCCCCGGGCGGAGTCCCGGCCCACCTCAGCTTCGGCATCCTCAGCACCGTCCCCGACCCGGTGAACCCCGGAGACATCACCTTCACCCTGAAGGCACCCACCGGCTTCGTGTTCACCGGCTGGCTCTCCTGGGCCTACCACGACGTCAACACGCTCCAGGCGAAGGGCAACCTGGAGACCACCCAGGGCACCCTCGGCGACGGGGGCCGCACCCTGACCTTCACCCACAACCCGTACCTGTCCACCAACCAGGAGTGCCTCGGCTACGGCGCCCAGGTCACCGCCGTCGACGGCGCGACCCCGGGCCGCTACACCGACGGCCAGCTCAAGGTGGGCGCCGCCAGCCCGATCAAGCTCAAGGGACGCGTCCTCGACGCCAACGAGGACTGAACGCCCCTGACGGACCGACCGGTCACGAGAAAGACAAGAAGGAAAGGCGGAAGAGTGCACGGAACAGAAAACCGCCGAGGGCGCCGGACCACCCCGAGGGGAGCGTGGGGCCTGGGAGCGCTGGTCGCAGCGATGCTGCTGGCGTCGTCCTTCCCCGCGAACGCCGCCCCCGCCGCGGCGCCGCAGGCACAGCCCGCCTCGGCGGCGCAGGCCACGGCAGTCCGTGAGCCGGAGTGCATCCAGCCGGGGAACGCGCGGCTCAACCCTCGCTTCTACTGGCGGAACGTGTTCGGCGCCCGGTTGGGTGAGGGCGTGATCCACGAGTCCTCGTCGCCGAACCCGTTCGGCGGACGCATCGCGCCGGGGTCGACGTTCACGTTCAGGTGGCGACCGGAGACCACGCGCAATCCCGTGGGAGCGCAGTACCACATCCACCGGGTCAATCTGGCCTCGATCATGGCGGTCGCCCAGGTGGAGTCGGTGACCGGGCCGGGCAGCCTCTCCGGGACGACCCTGAGCGTCCAGGAGACACCGCCGCACAAGCTGGGCGACACCGCGGTGAGGTTCCGGATCAGGCCCGGCACGGAGGGCCGGACCGCCACCCTCTCCTCAGCCGACCACAGCCTGACGACGAGGTGGCTGTTCGCCGACATCAACAACGTCTGGGAGAACACCGGAAGCATCTCCTTCACCGTCGCCAGCCGCGCCAGTCTCGGCTGCGACTCGTCCTCGATCCTCGGCTGACGGGACGACGAAACCCCGCGCCGGCCGGCCCCCAGCCGACCGACGCACGACCGGACACTCACCCCGGGCACCACGCGGTACCGGTCCCCGGAAACCCGTCAGGGGCCTGATCCACCCACTGGATCAGGCCCCTGACTCTCTGCCACGTTTCACGACACCGGAGACGGCCTTCTGACATGACACTCCGGCGGCCATGGTGCATCTCCAGGCGCCGAGGAGTTGTGCCCGCAGGTCAGCCGAGGCAGAGGCCGAGCAGGCACAGCTCGGTGGGTGACGTCGCCGCCGGGGCGGGCGCCGTACCGGAGGTGGCCGGGTCCGTGCCACCGGTCGTCGGGGCAGGATCCGGCCGGGTCGCCGTGTCGGTGCGGCCGGGGGCCGAGCCGTCGGTACCCGCCGCGCCGCCGGAGGACGTGGCCGCTCGGGCCGGCTCCTGCGGGGACGACGTGGCTGCTCCGGTCTGCCGCTGTGGGGACGGGGCGGCGACGGTGCGGGAAGAGGGAACGGCGACCGGCCGGGTCACCGCGGACACGGCGCTGGGCGCGGCCGGGACGATCCGGTGCCGCCGAGGGGCGGAGACGCCGGATGCGTGGGCCTCGGACGCGTGGGCCTCGGACGCGGAGCGGGGCGCGTGATGCTCGGTGGCCCGCGAGACCGGCTGATCGGGCTCCCCCTCCGCCCGCTCCCTCCCGGCGACCATGCTCCGGTCGTCCGGTGCGGTTGCCGCCTGCGCCTGCGTGGAGGTGTGCCGGTCCAGGGTGGCGAGCGACAGACCGCCGCCGACGAGTGCGAAGGCGGTGGCGACCATGGCCCGCCGCTGGTGCTTCTTCAGGCGGGCGAGCTGGCGACGGCGCGCCGCCCTGCCCGGCCGCGCGAGCGGTGCGCCCGCGGCGACGGCGACCGGCCCGGCCACGGACTCCGCCTCCCGCTCCGGCCGTTCCTCCCCTTCCGCGGAGAGTCCGTCGCCGCCGAAGGCCGCGGACGGTGCGGCGGCGGGCGTACCCGTGGCCGACGACCCGGCGGACCGGTCGGGACCGAAGTGATCGGTGAGGGCCGGCGGCGCGATGTCCGGGGCGTACGCACCGCATCCGGGGCACACCAGGGCGCCATTGAGATGCCGATGACACGTGGAGCAATAGTCCATCTGCGGTCTTCCTGGGTCGACTGCGCCGACGGCCCGCCGGAGCCACGGCCTGGTCACGCTCGCACAAGGAGTCGAGCGGCCAGCAACGCTAACGACCCCTTTGAAAGGCTGTGTGCAGGCTGTGTGGCGCTCCTGCGCAGATCCGGGGCGCTTCTCCCCACGGGTGTCGCCGCCCACGATGCCGGTGGCCTTCGCCCTGTCCGGCACCTTCGGACGACGCCGAGTCCGTCGACTACTTCTTGCGTCTCCCGGGCCAGGACACCGATGCGGAATCCGGCCTCAACCAGAACGCCCACCCGCACTACGGTCCCGAGACCGCGGGGATACCTCTCTCCGGACCCGCTTGGTCTGGAAGCCGGTGCGAACCCGTACTGGTACGCCCCTCATCCGCTGACCTGGACGTCGTCATATCTCGGGAACCGCCCAAGGCGGACACGGAGATCTGATCCCCTACTTCCGGTACTACGACCCCGAGACAGCCCGATACCTCAGCCCCGACCCTCTCGGTCTCGAACCCGCACCCGCACCCAACCACCACGCCTACGTGGAATCGCCCCTGTCGACCGCGGATCCTCTCGGGTTGACGCCCTGCGGCATAGCATCGGTGAAGGGGCCCGCAGGGAGCCGCCTACCAACTCCCGCGAGTCGGCTCCATCGTCGTGGGCACGGACGAACCGGCCCACCCGAGGGAACTCGTCGGAGCCCTGGCAGCCCAGTGGAGGAGCGGAGTGTCCAGGAGTACCGGAAGCTCCTCCGCGACCGCTCGCGTGATCAGTCCGACGGAAGCTCCCCGATGACCTGCTCGGCCATGCGCCGTGCGGGCTCCAACCGAGGATCCTCAGGGTGTGCGTGAGGCCCGAGGATCTTCGAGCAGACGAACAGCGTCATCAGCTTGCCGTCCCGGCTCTCGAAGTCCCGCCGACGCTCCTGCCGTACACGATCGGCGAGAGACGCGACGGCAAGCGAGCTCCCCCACAGTGATGCGGAGTCCAGTCCCTGCGGGGCGTTCCCCCAGTCCTCCCAGTCGAAGAGACTGAACACCGGCGCCGTGACGTTGGCCCAGTTCAGGTCGGCGTGGGCGGGCACCCAACGCTGGACGGCCGTATCGAAATCGCCGGGAAAGACAGCCCGAATGGTCTCGGTGACCGACGTCTGGGTGATGGTCTCGGTGTCGGGTGTGGCGACCCGCCACGTCTGGTGCGCTGCCAGCGCGTCCAGAGTGGAGTTCAACCCGTCCCACCACTCGTCCGAGAGTTCCGGTGGTTCACTGAGAATGGCGTTTCCGACCGGAGTGGCGGGCAGGAGGTCGGTTTCGTCGGCCCGCCACATCGCGGGTTCGTCAGCGTCCCGCCAGACCACGCATCCCTGCCATGCCGGCTGGGCGATGCCATCCAAGCGGGCAGCGCACTCCGCGCCGTTCCATCCCTGATCGGTGATCTTGCCGAGCGGGCGTCGCTCGATGCGGACCCAGGTCTCGCGGTCGGTCCGCGCACCCACGGACCGACGCTTGCGCACCACCGTGTCCGCCAGGAAACGCACCTGCAGAGACCGCGCTACGCGGTCCAGAATCTCGTCAACCGGCTGTACGCGCAGGTCAACAACCTGACTCGGGGAGACCGAGAGCGTCATACACGCGACCGTAGCAGCGGGGCAGCGCGAGGTAGTCCAACAGCAGGAACCCGTGGCTGCGTTCGGCTACACCCAGTACCTCACGGGGCGAGATGGCATGAGCCTGCTCACCGAAACCGCCGGCTACTACCGTCAGTTCCGCCCCGGCATCCCGGAAGACGTCACCGAGACCCTGGACCAGGCCGCTCCGAACCGGTCCGACGGCGGGCGTCGCCTGCTGGACATCCGCACCGGCACCGGACCGGTTGCTGCGGCAGGCTCCGGGCGGACGCGCCTGTCGCGCGTCGAGATGCCGACTGGTGGGACGGAGCCGTTCGCGTAGCGCGGCCCCCAAGACGGACCCGGGAACCACTCAGGGGCCTGATCCACTAGGTGGATCAGGCCCCTGACCTGGTACTACGGCGTCGGGGTGGCGGGATTTGAACCCACGACCTCTTCGTCCCGAACGAAGCGCGCTGCCAAGCTGCGCTACACCCCGGTGTCGCTGCTTCCCGCGGCGACGACGTTTACTTTAGCCCACCGGGGGCTGTAGACGAAATCCGGTTCAGGAGCGGTGGCGGACCGGGGTCGGGCGGGCGTGGTCCAGGGCTACCAGGAGGACGGCCAGGGCGTAGATCGCGAGGCCCAGGAGGAGCGCGTTGGCCAGGGTGCTGCGGTAGCCGTGGGCGGTCGCGTCCAGGAAGGGATAGAGGTAGCGGGACGGGCTGGTGGGCGGGAGGAAGGCGGCCCGGGTGAGGGAGAAGGCCAGGTAGGCCAGGGGGTAGAGGAGCCAGGCTGCCGTCTGGCGGAGGTGGAGGCGGGTTGCGGGGGTGAGCAGGAGCCAGTCCAGCAGGACCGCTGCGGGGACCAGGGTGTGGAGGATCTGGAGGGCGGCCCACTGGGCGTGCCAGCGCTCGGGGGGTGTCGTCGCGCCGGTCATCGAGAACGGGGGCGTCGTGTGGCCCAGGAGCAGGTGGTAGACCAGGGCCGAGGTGAGGGCGTAGAGGAGTGCGGCGCCTGTCACCGCCGACGGGAGCGGGCGGCGGGCCCGCCAGGCCCGGCTTGCCGACAGGAACATGACCAGGGCCAGCAGGATGCCGGTCTGGACGCTGAAGTAGCTCAGGGTGCGGGCCGGGGTGCCGAGGAGGAGTTCCAGGGCGACGCCGCCGGCCGCCGCCACGGCGGTCATGAGGCGGAACACCGCGGCCACGGGGCGGTGGACCGGGGCCACCACCGCCGTGGCCGGGACCGGAGCGGGCAACAGCAGGGGCGGGCCCGGGACCGCGGGCAGGTCCGGGATGTCCCTGGGTATCGGGGCGGTCATGCCCTCACGCTAGGAGCGGGGGAGGGGGCGCGGCCACGCGGACTCGTCCAGGTGGGTTACGGGCTACGGGACCCTCGCAGCCTCCTCAGGGTCCCTTCCCTCAGGTTCCCCCCTTCAGGGTCCCCGTCGCGGTGCCCCGTCAAGGGCACGGGCACCCCTCAGGGCCATTCCCCCCTCGCGGCACCCGCGGGGTCACCCTCGCGGCGCTCCACGGGGTCACCCCCTTCACGGCACCCCTCAGAGTCCCCCGCGCACCCTCATCGTTCCTTGCTCACCAGCGTCAGCAACGTCGCCTCCGGCGGGCACGCGAAGCGGACCGGGGTGTAGCGGCTGGTGCCGCAGCCCGCCGAGACGTGGAGGTAGGAGGTGCGGCCCTCCGCCGTGTGCGTGGAGAGGCCCTTCACGCGGTCGGTGTCCAGGTCGCAGTTGGTGACCAGGGCGCCGTAGAAGGGGATGCACACCTGGCCGCCGTGGGTGTGGCCGGCCAGGATCAGGGGGTAGGCGTCCGCCGTGAACGCGTCGAGGACCCGCAGGTACGGCGCGTGGACCACGCCGAGCGAGAAGTCGTACGTCCCGGACGGACCGCCGGCCACCTGGGCGTAGCGGTCGAGCTTGATGTGCGGGTCGTCCAGGCCGGTCAGCTCGATGGAGACGCCCTCGACCTTCAGCACGCCCCGCGTGTTCGTGAGGTTCAGCCAGCCCGCCGTGTCGAAGCCGTCCCGGAGGTCCTCCCACGGGTTGTGGATCGCGCCGACGACCGGCGGGTTGCCGTTCAGACCGTGGCGGCCCTGGACCTTCTCCAGCAGGTAGCGGGCGGGGTTGCGGGGCCGGGGGCCGTAGTAGTCGTTCGAACCGAAGACGTACGCGCCCGGGAACTCCATCAGCGGGCCCAGCGCGTCCAGCACCTCCGGGACGCCCTCGGGGTCCGACAGGTTGTCGCCCGTGTTGATCACGAAGTCGGGGCGCAGCCCGGCCAGCGACTGCAGCCAGCGCTGCTTCTTGCGCTGCCCGCTCACCATGTGGATGTCGGAGACCTGCAGCACGCGCAGTGGGCGCATGCCCGGGGGCAGGACCGGGACGGTGACCCGTCGGAGGCGGAAGGAGCGGGCCTCGAAGCCCGCCGCATACACCAGGCCGGCGGTGCCGGCCGCCACGATTCCCAGGGGAATTCCGTATCGCGCGCGCATGTCTCCATCGTGTCAGACCGGTTGACCGGCGTGAGACCGGCCGCCGGTTAAATGGGCGGGCGTCGCCGGGCGTACACCTGCGACAATCGGGCCATGACCACCACGCTCAAGTCGAAGCTGCACGACGACCTCAACGCCGCGATCAAGGAGCGCGACGAGCTGCGCTCCTCCACGCTCCGGCTGACGCTCGCCGCGATCACCAAGGAGGAGGTCGCCGGCAAGGAGAAGCGGGAGCTGTCGGACGACGAGGTGCTCAAGGTGATCACCCGCGAGGCGAAGAAGCGCCGGGAGGCCGCGGACGCCTTCGCGCAGGGTGGCCGTGCCGAGCAGGCCGAGCGGGAGAAGGCGGAGGGCGAGGTGCTCGCCGAGTACCTGCCCAAGCAGCTGTCCGACGACGAGCTGAACGCGATCGTCGCCCAGGCCGTGGAGGAGGCGAAGGCTTCCGGCGCCGAGGGCCCGCGGGCCATGGGTGCCGTCATGAAGATCGTGAACCCGAAGGTGGCCGGCCAGGCCGAGGGCGGCCGGGTCGCCGCCGCGGTGAAGAAGCTGCTCCAGGGCGGCTGAGCGGACACCTTCCCGCTACGACGGCGGACCCGCGCCTTCCGCTACGACGGCGCGACGGCGGGGCCGCCTCTTCTACGGCGGCGGGGCCGCGTCTTCCTCCACGACGGCGGACCTGTATGTCCTACGACGGCGGAACCGCATCGCCCTCCACGACGGCGGGGCCCCACCCGAACTCCGGGTGGGGCCCCGCCGTCGTAGGAGCGGAGCCGTACGGCCAACGGGTCAGCCCCGGCGGCCGCCGTTGCCGTTCCCGTTGTTGCCGCCGTTCGTCTGGCCCTCGATGAAGTTTCCGGGGATGGAGAACGTCGGGGTCGGGAACGTGCCGCCGATCGTGCCGGTGGTCGTGCCGGAGGTCGCGTCACCCGTGGTTGCCCCGCCGGTCGCTCCCCCGTCCGTCGGGCCGCCGATCAGTCCGCCGATCAGCTGTCCCGTCGTGTCCCCGTTGTTCCCGTCGTCCCCCCGGCGACCTTTTCCCTGATCATCCCCCTCGTGGGTGTCGTCCGGGATGTCCACCAGATGGAAGTCCTCCACGGGCTTGCCCTCCAGCGCGCCGCTCATCATGTCGCGCCAGATCGGGCCCGGGACCTCACCGCCGTAGACCTTGGCGTGCGGGATGCCGCCGATCGTGATGTTGGTCATCTTCCGCTTGTGCTGCGGGTCGCCGACCCAGACCGCGCCCGCCATGTTCGGGGTGTAGCCGACGAACCAGGCCGCGAAGCGCTCGTCCGTCGTACCCGTCTTGCCCGCGCTCGGGCGGCTGCCGAGGCCGGCCTCCTGGCCCGTGCCGTCCTCGACCACGCCCTTGAGGAGCGTGCTGACCGTGTCCGCGGTGTTCTCCGACATCGCCCGCGAGCAGGTCGACTTCGGCACCTGGAGGGACTTCTGCTCGCTGCCGACCTTCTGGGTGACCGACTCGATGGCGACCGGGGTGCAGTACATCCCGCGCGCGGCGAAGGTGGCGTACGCGTTCGCCATGGTCAGCGGGGACATCTCCTGGGTGCCGAGGGCGATGGAGGGTGCCTGGTCGATCTTGCGGCCGTCGGCGCGCTGCACGCCCATCTTCTTGGCCATGTCGATGACCGGGCAGATGCCGATGTCGCTGATCAGCTGCACGTAGTAAGTGTTGACCGACTTCGCGGTCGCCTCCGCCATGCCGTACGGGCCGCGCTCGGACTCGTTCTCGTTCTTCAGCTTGGCCGGCCGGTACGGGTCGTTGCGCCACACCTTGCCGTCGCACGCGGACACCGGGCTCGGGTAGGGCATCTCGTACGGCGACGAGTACTCCTGCGTCGGGGGCTTGCCGCCCTCGACGGCCGCCGCGGCGACGATCGGCTTGAACGTGGAACCGGGCTGGTAACCGGCGCCGCCGCCCATGTCCGAGTTCACGGACAGGTTGATCGTCGTCTCGTCGTTCTTGACGTTGACGCCGTACGGCCGGGACTGGCCCATGGCGAGGATCTTGCCGGTGCCGGGCTCGACGACGGTCGCGGCGGTGGCCACCGCGTCGCTCTTGTAGACGTGGTCCTTGATGGAGGCCTGCGCCGACTTCTGGGCCTGCGGGTCGAGCGTGGTGCGGATCGTCAGGCCGCCCCGGTTCCAGAGCTTGGCCCGCTGCTCCTTGGTCTTGCCGAAGACCGGGTCGGTGAGGACGATCTGGCGGACGTAGTCGCAGAAGAAGCCGGCGCTCTTCGCCGCGGTGATGCAGCCGTTCTTGGGACGGCTGGTGTGCAGCCCGAGCGGCTTCTCCTTGGCCTGGTCGGCCTCCTTCTGGGAGATGTCGCCCAGCTCGGCCATGCGCTGCAGGACGATGTTGCGCCGCTTGGTGGCCTCCGCCTCGTCGTTCACCGGGTCGTACCGGCTCGGGGACTGGACGATGCCGGCCAGCAGCGCCGACTCCTGCAGGTTCAGGTCCTTGGCGTGCTTGGAGAAGTACCGCTGGGAGGCGGCCTCGACACCGTAGGCCTGCTCGCCGAAGAAGGTGATGTTCAGGTAGTTCTCGAGGATCTTCTTCTTGCCGAGCTTGTCCTCGATCTGGATCGCGTACTTCAGCTCGCGGACCTTGCGGCCCAGGGTCTGCTGCGTGGCCTCGGCCACCTTGGTCGGGTCGTCGCCGGCCTCCTCGATGAAGTAGTTCTTCACCAGCTGCTGGGTGAGCGTGGAGGCGCCCTGGGCGACCCCGCCTTCCTGCGCGTTCTTGTTCACGGCGCGCAGCACGCCCTTGAGGTCGACGGCACCGTGCTTGTAGAAGCGCGAGTCCTCGATCGCGACGATCGCCTTCTGCATGTACGGCGAGATGTCCTTGAGGTCGACCACCGTACGGTCGCGGGAGTAGACGGTCGCGATCTGGCCGCCCTGGCTGTCCAGGATCGTGGTGCGCTGGCTCAGCTGGGGACTCTTGAGGTTGGCCGGGATCTCGTCGAAGCCCTTGACCGAGCCCTTGGCCGCGAGGCCCAGCGCACCGGCAGCGGGCAGCGCGATACCGGCCATCACGGCTCCGGCGAGCACACTGACGCCGAGGAACTTGGCGGCCTGCTGCATGGGCGACAGACCGCCGCTCGAGCGCTTCTTTGGCATGGGGGCAGCCTAATCCGTACTGTTGAGCGTTCCGAAGGAGCGACCGCATCACGGCACGGCAAAGTGGCGGGCTCTCCCTTCCCATTCGCCGGACACGCGCGCAGGCCTTGGCCTAAGCTGCTCTCGACTGTCACAGCAGCGCGGTCATGTATCCATACGTCCGGCGGCCCCGAATCGTTCCGGACGTAGTCCGAAACTCCCAGGGCACGCCCAGGGAACGGGGTTCGTCTCCTGAGAGGGGCGAGTCCGGTTCCGCCGCGTGTGTCACCTGGTGTCCGGTGTGACGTGCCACGACTGTCCCGGTTTGCCGGGTAGATCGCGTATGTCGCCAGCTCACTCCCGCGGGTGATCTGCCGCTTACCCATAGTCCGTTCGGGCCATTCAAGATTGGGCCCGCAGGGGGTGTTGCGCTGTCCCCACCTTCCGTAACGTCCTCAACTGGCGGCGGTGAATATGCCGCTGCCGCCGTGGGGGAGCCTGGATTCGGGAGAGGACGGCGCCGGTATGGGCTGGGTAACCGACTGGAGTGCGCAGGCTGCCTGCCGCACTACCGATCCGGATGAACTGTTCGTTCAGGGAGCAGCGCAGAACAGGGCAAAAGCGGTGTGCACCGGATGCCCGGTACGCACCGAGTGCCTGGCGGACGCGCTGGACAACCGCGTCGAGTTCGGCGTGTGGGGAGGCATGACGGAGCGGGAGCGCCGCGCGCTGCTGCGCCGGCGACCCACCGTGACCTCGTGGCGCAGACTGCTGGAAACCGCCCGCTCGGAGTACGAGCGGGGCGCCGGGATCGTGCCCCTCGACAACGACGAGGTGTACGAGAACTACGCGGCGGTCAGCTGAGGGCATGCACCGCATGCACCTGGGGCACGGTCCCCGGGCACATCGCGGGCACATGGTCCTGGGGAACACGCGGCCCTTACGGCCCTGCGGTCCTTGAACCCTGCACGTGCGCACGCCTGTGACGCCGCCGTGCGCCACCCGCGCCGCGCGACCATGCGCACCATGCCATGCCACGTATCACGTCACGTCACGTGACAGCAGCGTGGAAGTACTCCACGCGTGTGCCGGGTGCCGCGCCACCGAGCATGTGGTGCGTACCGAGCGCGCGGCCGCACCGTGCCCGCGCGGCCTCACGCCTCCGTGGGGTCCGGTCGCCCGGCCGCCAGGCGGTGCCCGATGTCGCGGAGACCCACGAGGTCGTGGACGTCGCCGGGCAGTGCGGGCACCTCGACCACCGCCACCTCGGGGTGGCGGGCGGTGAAACGGTCACGCGTGCGCTGCTCACGGGAGAGCAGCTGCATGCGGTCGGCGTGCAGTCTCAGCAGGCCCGCGGTGAGCCGGTCGACGGAGCTTTCCGTGTCGGCGGGGGAGCCTTCCTCGGAAGCGGTGACTGCGCTCTCGGGTGCGGGAGGTTGTGAACTGCCGTACGTGTCGGGAGAGTTACGAAGTCCAGCTTTCCCGTCCGCCTGATCCACAATGCGGGGGTCCTCAAGATTTTCCGCGGCGGCGAGCGCCCGCTCGGCCGACAGCCGGCCGGCACCGCTGCCGTGCACCCGGTTGAGGACCAGGCCCATCAGCGGCATCTTCTCCGCGGCCAGCCGCTCCACGAAGTACGCGGCCTCGCGCAGCGCGTCCCGCTCCGGCGCCGCCACCACCAGGAACGCCGTACCGGGCGCCTGGAGCAGCTTGTAGGTGGCGTCCGCGCGCGTACGGAAACCACCGAAGGTGGTGTCCATCGCGGCCACGAAGGTCTGTACGTCCTTCAGCAGCTGACCGCCCAGCAGCTTGCCCAGCGTGCCGGTCATCATCGACATGCCGACGTTGAGGAACGCCATCCCGGCGCGCCCGCCGAGCTTCGCCGGGGCGGTCAGCAGGCGGATGAGGCGGCCGTCCAGGAAGGAGCCGAGCCGCTTGGGTGCGTCCAGGAAGTCCAGCGCCGAACGGGACGGCGGGGTGTCGACCACGATCAGGTCCCACTCGTCCTTCGCCCGCAGCTGGCCCAGCTTCTCCATCGCCATGTACTCCTGCGTGCCCGCGAAGCCCGCCGAGAGCGACTGGTAGAAGGGGTTCGCCAGGATCGCGGCGGCCCGCTGGGGGTCCGCGTGCGCCTCCACGACCTCGTCGAAGGTGCGCTTCATGTCGAGCATCATGGCGTGCAGCTCGCCGTCGCCCTCGGTGCCCTTCACCCTGCGCGGCACGTTGTCGAGGGAGTCGATGCCCATCGACTGGGCCAACCGCCTGGCCGGGTCGATGGTCAGGACGACCACCTTGCGGCCCCGCTCGGCCGCCCGGAGGCCCAGGGCCGCCGCCGTCGTCGTCTTGCCGACCCCGCCCGCGCCGCAGCACACGACGATCCGCGTCGTCGGGTCGTCCAGCAGCGGGTCGATGTCGAGCACGCGCGCGGGGGCGAGACGAGGGCGGGCGGCGTCCTGGGCCTTGGTCTCCTCCGCACTCATGACAACCCCTGCTTCCGCAGCTCGGTGGCGAGTTCGTACAGGCCCGCGAGATCCACGCCCTCGGCGAGCAACGGCAGTTCGTGCAGCGGCAGGTCCAGCTCGCCGAGGACCGCGCGCTGCTCCTGCTCCAGCGCGTACCGCTCGGCGTACTCCGCGGCCTGTTCCAGCAGCGGGTCCACCAGCCGCTCGGCGTTCCCGCCGCGCCGGGCCCCGCCCAGACCGGCCGTCGAGAGCGCCTCTGCCACTGATGAACGCTCCACGGTCCGTACGAGTTCCAGGTCGGCCGCGTCCAACACCTCCGGCCGGACCATGTTCACGATGACCCGGCCGACCGGCAGCCGTGCCGCGCGGAGTTCGGCGATGCCGTCGGCGGTCTCCTGGACCGGCATCTCCTCCAGCAGCGCCACCAGGTGCACCGCCGTCTCCGGCGACTTCAGGACGCGCATCACCGCCTGCGCCTGGTTGTGTATCGGGCCGATCTTCGCGAGGCCCGCCACCTCGTCGTTGACGTTCAGGAAGCGGGTGATGCGGCCGGTCGGCGGGGCGTCCATGACGACGTAGTCGTACACGAACCTCCCCGACCTGTCCTTGCGGCGCACGGCCTCGCACGCCTTGCCGGTCAGCAGGACGTCCCTGAGCCCGGGCGCGATGGTGGTGGCGAAGTCGATCGCGCCGAGCTTCTTCAGGGCCCGGCCGGCGCCGCCGAGCTTGTAGAACATCTGGAGGTAGTCCAGAAGGGCCAGTTCGGGATCGATGGCGAGGGCGAACACCTCGCCGCCGCCCGGGGCGACCGCGATCTTCCGCTCCTCGTAGGGAAGTGCCTCCGTCTCGAAGAGCTGGGCGATGCCCTGCCGACCCTCGACCTCCACGAGAAGCGTCCGCTTCCCCTCGGTCGCGAGGGCCAGCGCGAGTGCGGCGGCGACCGTCGTCTTTCCGGTCCCGCCCTTGCCGCTGACGACCTGGAGCCTGCTCACGTATTCGAGACTAACCAGTCCGGCCGACACTCACGCGGGAGGCTGTGGATAACGGGGGCCGTGGTGGCCGGCCGGACCCACGGGTCACAGCGGCTACAGTCGCCCCCATGACCAAGAAGTGGGAATACCAGACCGTGCCGCTGCTCATCCATGCCACCAAGCAGATCCTGGACAGCTGGGGCGACCAGGGCTATGAGCTGGTGCAGGTCGTGCCCGGGCCCAACCCGGAGTCGCTCGTGGCCTACCTGAAGCGGGAGAAGCCGGAGACGGACGCGTGAGCGCGGTCGAGGCCAAGCTGGCCGAGCTGGGACTGACCCTGCCGGACGTCGTACCGCCGCTGGCCGCCTACCAGCCGGCCGTGCGGTCCGGGGCGTACGTCTACACCGCCGGCCAGCTGCCGATGGTGGAGGGCAAGCTGCCGGTCACCGGCAAGGTGGGCGCCGAGGTCACGCCGGAGGAGGCCAAGGACCTGGCCCGCACCTGCGCGCTGAACGCGCTCGCCGCCGTGAAGTCCGTCGTCGGGGACCTGGACCGCATCGCGCGCGTGGTCAAGGTCGTCGGCTTCGTCGCCTCGGCCGCCGACTTCACCGGGCAGCCGGGTGTCCTCAACGGCGCCAGCGAACTGCTCGGCGAGGTCCTCGGAGACAAGGGCGTGCACGCCCGCAGCGCGGTCGGCGTCGCGGTGCTGCCGCTGGACGCCCCGGTCGAGGTCGAGATCCAGGTCGAGCTGGCCCAGTAGCCCTCGCGAGCGGCCCCACGGGCCCCGGGTACCTCTCGAACATTCGCCCTACACGGGATAGCCTCCGGCCATGGCGAACGGTCAGTGGTACCCCCCGGAGTGGCCCGACCGCATCCGCGCGCTCGCGGACGGCACTCTGACCCCGGTGTCCCCCAAGCGCGCGGCGACGGTGCTGCTCCTGAAGGACACGCCGGACGGGCCGGTCGTCCACATGCTGCGCAGACGCGCCTCCATGGCCTTCGCCGGAGGCGCGTACGCGTATCCCGGGGGCGGTGTCGACCCGCGGGACGACGACCGTCAGATCCGCTGGGCGGGCCCCACGCGCGCGTGGTGGGCCGAGCGGCTCGGCGTCGACGCGGCGGGCGCCCAGGCGATCGTCTGCGCGGCCGTGCGGGAGACGTACGAGGAGGCCGGCGTCCTGCTCGCCGGGCCCGACCCGGAGTCGGTCGTCGGTGACACCACCGGCGACGACTGGGAGGCCGACCGCGCCGCCCTGGTCGCCCGCGAGCTGTCCTTCGCCGAGTTCCTGGACCGGCGCGGCCTGGTGCTGCGCTCGGACCTGCTGGGCGCCTGGACCCGCTGGATCACCCCCGAGTTCGAGGCCCGCCGCTACGACACCTGGTTCTTCGTGGCCGCCCTCCCCGAGGGCCAGCGCACCCGGAACGCCTCCACGGAGGCCGACCGCACGGTGTGGATCCGCCCCGAGGACGCCACCGCCGGGTACGACAGGGGCGAGCTGCTGATGATGCCGCCCACCGTCGCCACCCTGCGCCAGCTGCTCCCGTACGGCACCGCGGCCGAGGCGCTGGCCGCCGCACCCGCACGCGACATGACCCCGGTGCTGGCCCGGGCCCGGCTCAGGGACGGCGAGATCGTCCTGTCCTGGCCCGGGCACGACGAGTTCACCAAGCACGTCCCGACCGCTCAGACGACCGGTGGAGGCCCCGCATGACCGACGCAAGCGTCCTGCCGGGCCAGCCCCGGGGCGGAGCGCTCTCGGGCCCGGCCACCGAACGGGCCGTCAACGTGCTGGCGCCCAACGCCTCCGTGATGACCCTGGACGGCACCAACACCTGGATCGTCGCCGAGCCCGACTCCGACCTGGCCGTGGTGATCGACCCGGGTCCGCTGGACGACGGCCATCTGCGCAACGTCGTGGACACGGCCGGGAAGGCCGGCAAGCGCATAGCCCTGACCCTGCTCACCCACGGCCACCCCGACCACGCCGAGGGCGCCTCCCGCTTCGCCGAGCTGACCGCCACGCGCGTGCGTGCCCTCGACCCGGCACTGAGGCTCGGCGACGAGGGCCTGTCCGCCGGGGACGTGATCACCGTCGGCGGCCTGGAGCTGAGGGTCGTACCGACACCCGGGCACACCGCGGACTCGCTGTCCTTCCATCTCCCGGCCGACCGGGCCGTGCTGACCGGGGACACCGTCCTCGGGCGCGGTACGACGGTCGTGGCGCACCCCGACGGCCGGCTCGGTGACTACCTGGACTCCCTGCGGCGGCTGAGGTCCCTCACGGTGGACGACGGCGTGCACACCGTCCTGCCGGGCCACGGTCCCGTCCTGGAGGACGCCCAGGGCGCCGTCGAGTTCTACCTCGCCCACCGTGCGAACCGGCTCGCCCAGGTGGAGACCGCGGTCGAGAACGGCCACCGCACCCCGGCCGAGGTCGTCGCCCACGTGTACGCCGACGTGGACCGCTCGCTGTGGCCGGCGGCGGAGCTGTCGGTCCGCGCCCAGCTGGACTACCTCAGCGAGCACGGGCTGATCTAGTCCGGGCGGGGTGCCTTGGTGCCGTGCACGCGCGCGTACTCGTCGGCGAGCCAGGGCCCGAGGTCGTCCACGTAGGACCGCAGCACGTCCGGGTCGCCGACGGGCTCGTAGCCGTACTCCGCCGCCGTACGCAGCTGTGCGGCGCGCTGGGGGTAGTAGCCGGCGAACGCCCCGGCCATCTCCCGCAGGTCGCTGGTCCAGCCCTGCCAGCGGGGCATGACGAGCGTGAAGCCGGTGCGTACGAGGTGCCGGGACATGAACCGCACGAGGGGCCGGCGGGCCTCCTCGGTGTCCGCGGCGGTGTCGATCCGCTCCCGCCAGCGCGGCAGCCACCGCCCGAGGTCGCCGTTGGTCTCGCGGGCCAGCAAGGAGTCGGGTCGGTAGCGGGGCAGGTGCTCGGCGAGGTCGTCGCCGAGCAGCGGGGTGCACAGGCAGGCGACGAACCAGGCCAGGTCGTACCGCTCCAGATCGCTCAGCAGCCGCGCCCGGCTGTACAGCAACGTGCCGACGCCGTCGATCTGTGGGAACTCCTCGTCGAGCGCCTCGCCGAGGGCGCGTACGGCGGCCCGGTCGGCGTCGCCCGGCTCCTCGCGCAGGGCGACCAGCAGATCCAGGTCGCTGCGGCCCACGCGCGCGGTGCCGCGCGGGATCGACCCGTAGAGGTAGGCGCTGTGCAGACGCGTGCCGAGGGCGGCCGGCAGCCGGTCGCGGGCGGCGGTCACGACCGCGTGGAAGGCGGGCTGCACGCGCGCGAGGGAGCCTTCGCGGACGAAGTACCCCTGGGCGTCGAGGCCTGTGCGGGGCGTGGGGTCGGGCAGGGGGCCGGTGCCGGGCATGGGGTCACTGTGCCCTCCGCCCAGGCCTGGGGTCAGGCGGTTTTCCGGCACCGGGACATCGCCGCCGCCCGCCGCCGACGCCGGCCACGGCGAGGCGTCGGCGCTGATGCCGGTCCGGTGCGGTGCGGGCCGGCCGCGGTCACGACAGCGGAAGCCGGCGTCCGGGAAGCGGGCCCCCGGGGCGTACCGCAGGGACCGGCGTCCGGGAAGCGGGTCCCGGGGCGTGCGGTCGGGGCCGGGGTCAGCGGGAGCGCTTGGCGAGCCGCTCCACGTCCAGCAGGATCACGGCCCGCGCCTCCAGGCGGAGCCAGCCGCGCTGGGCGAAGTCCGCCAGCGCCTTGTTCACGGTCTCGCGGGAGGCGCCGACCAGCTGGGCCAGCTCCTCCTGGGTGAGGTCGTGGACGACGTGGATGCCCTCCTCGGACTGCACGCCGAAGCGGCGGGAGAGGTCCAGCAGGGCGCGCGCCACACGGCCGGGGACGTCGGAGAAGACCAGGTCGGACATGGCGTCGTTGGTCTTGCGCAGCCGGCGGGCGACGGCGCGCAGCAGGGCGCCGGCCACCTCCGGACGGGCGTTCAGCCAGGGCTGGAGGTCGCCGTGGCCGAGACCGAGCAGCTTGACCTCGGTCAGCGCGGTCGCGGTGGCCGTGCGGGGGCCCGGGTCGAACAGCGACAGCTCGCCGATCAGCTCGCCGGGGCCGACGACGGCGAGCATGTTCTCGCGGCCGTCGGGGGAGGTGCGGTGCAGCTTGACCTTGCCCTCGGTGACGACGTACAGCCGGTCCCCGGGGTCGCCCTCGTGGAACAGCGAGTCGCCGCGTGCGAGGGTCACCTCACTCATGGAGGCGCGAAGCTCCGCGGCCTGCTCGTCGTCGAGAGCCGCGAAGAGCGGGTTGCGCCGCAGAACGTCGTCCACGAGTTCTCTCCTTGTCGACCTGCTCAGGGGATCTTGCTCCCCTGTGTGCCAGGGGACCGTGTTCCCCATTTTGCCGGACGGTCCAAACAGTGTGATCTGTCACAAGGATGCCGCACAGGTGTCCCGGGGTAAGCGTCAGGGGTCCAATCGGGGACCGCTGGGACGGGTCCGGGGCGGATGTCGGTGCCGGGCTTTAGGCTGGCCGGGTGTCCAAATCGCCGGTGAGAGCACAGGCCAAGGGGGCTGGGCGGGTGGTTGTACGTCGGGATTCCGCTGTGGGCGAACAGAGCCCCGGAGGAAGTAGCAAAACAGGCAAATCAGCTAAAAAGACTCCCGCTGCCGCGAAGAAGGCCTCGACCGGGGAGAAGAAGGCCCCGGCCACCGCGAAGAAGGTCCCGGCCACCGCGAAGAAGGCCCCGGTCGCCGCCGGAAAGGGCCCGGATCCTGAGGCCGTGAAGAAGACTCCCGCCGCGAAGAAGACTCCCACCGTGGCGAAGAAGCCGCCCGCCGCCGTGAAGACGGACGCGGCCGTCGAGAAGCCCGCCAAGAAGGCCGCCACGGTCAGGAAGATCGCCGTCAGGCCGCCGTCCGGCGAATCCTCCACGGCCCTGGTCCGCCGCGCCCGCCGTATCAACCGCGAGCTGGCCGAGGTGTACCCGTACGCGCACCCCGAACTGGACTTCGAGAACCCCTTCCAGCTGCTGGTCGCCACCGTCCTGTCGGCGCAGACCACCGACCTGCGCGTCAACCAGACCACCCCCGGCCTCTTCGCCCGGTACCCCACCCCCGAGGACCTCGCCGCCGCCAACCCGGAGGAGGTCGAGGAGATCCTGCGCCCCTGCGGCTTCTTCCGGGCCAAGACCAGGTCGGTCATAGGGCTCTCCAAGGCGCTCGTCGAGAACTTCGGCGGCGAGGTGCCCGGCAGGCTGGAGGACCTGGTCACGCTGCCCGGCGTGGGCCGCAAGACCGCCTTCGTCGTCCTGGGCAACGCCTTCGGCCGGCCCGGGATCACCGTGGACACCCACTTCCAGCGGCTGGTAAGGCGCTGGCAGTGGACCGACGAGACCGACCCCGACAAGATCGAGGCCGCCGTCGGCGCGCTCTTCCCGAAGAGCGACTGGACCGACCTGTCCCACCACGTCATCTGGCACGGCCGCCGCATCTGCCACGCCCGCAAGCCCGCCTGCGGCGCCTGCCCCATCGCACCGCTCTGCCCGGCCTACGGCGAGGGCGAGACCGACCCGGAGAAGGCGAAGAAGCTGCTGAAGTACGAGAAGGGCGGCTTCCCGGGGCAGCGGCTCAAGCCCCCGCAGGCGTACCTCGACGCGGGCGGCACACCGGCGCCGCCGCTGGGGGCCGCGTGACGGAACGATCTCGGGGGCCTCGGGCGTTGGAGAGGGCAGAGCGACGGGGGTGGCGATGACGAGGGCAAGCGAGACACAGGGCGGTCCGGTGACGCTCAGCAAGGAAGGGCTGCCGGACTGGCTGGAGCCCGTCGTGCGCGCCGCCGAGACGGTCGAGCCGCGCCAGTTGAGCAGCTTCCTGCCGCCGGAGAACGGCTCGGGCCGGCAGTCGGCCGTGCTGATCCTGTTCGGCGAGGGAGAGCGCGGTCCCGAGCTGCTGCTCATGGAGCGCGCGGGCTCGCTGCGTTCCCATGCCGGACAGCCGTCCTTCCCGGGCGGCGCGCTGGACCCGGAGGACGGCGATCCGCAGGGCGAGGGCCCCCTGCGGGCCGCGCTGCGCGAGGCGGAGGAGGAGACCGGGCTCGACCCGTCCGGTGTGCAGCTCTTCGGCGTGCTGCCGCGGCTGTACATCCCGGTCAGCGGCTTCGTCGTCTCGCCGGTGCTCGGCTGGTGGCGCGAGCCCAGCCCGGTCGGCGTCGTCGATCCGAACGAGACCGCGCGGGTCTTCACCGTCCCCGTGGCCGATCTCACGGACCCCGCCCACCGTGCCACCGCCGTCCACCCCCGTGGCCACACCGGTCCGGCCTTCCTGGTGGAATCGGCCCTGGTCTGGGGCTTCACCGCCGGAGTGATCGACCGCCTGCTGCACTTCGCGGGCTGGGAGCGGCCCTGGGACCGGGGGCGCCAGGTCCCGCTCGACTGGCACGCATGACAGGGTGTCGCTTGTGAACGTGGTGGACATCCTGTTGCTGATCGCGGCCGTGTGGTTCGCGGTCGTCGGCTACCGCCAGGGATTCGTCGTCGGCATCCTGTCGGTGATCGGCTTCCTGGGCGGCGGCCTCGTCGCCGTGTACACGCTTCCCGTGGTCTGGGACGCCGCGACCGACAAGGCGGACGTCGGCACCACCGCGGCCGTCGTCGCGGTGGTCGTCGTCATCGTCTGCGCCTCCATCGGCCAGGCCCTGACCACGCACCTGGGCAACAAGCTCCGGCGGTACATCACCTGGTCCCACGCCCGCACCCTGGACGCCACCGGCGGCGCGCTGGTCAACGTCGTCGCGATGCTGCTGGTCGCCTGGCTGATCGGCTCCGCCCTCGCCGGTTCGACCCTGCCCACGCTGCGCAACGAGGTCCGCGGCTCCCAGGTGCTCCACGGGGTCCGCAAGGCGCTGCCCGACGAGGCCGACACCTGGTTCGCCGATTTCTCCGCGGTCCTCGCGCAGAACGGCTTCCCGCAGGTGTTCAGCCCCTTCGCCAACGAGCCCATCCCCGACGTCCGGCCGCCCGACCCCGCCCTCGCGCACAGCGCGGTCGCCTCCCGCGCCCAGCGCTCCATCGTCAAGGTCACCGGCACCGCCCAGAGCTGCGGCAAGGTCCTGGAGGGCACCGGGTTCGTCTTCTCCGACCGCCGTGTGATGACCAACGCGCACGTCGTCGGCGGGGTCGACGCGCCCCGGGTGCAGATCGGCGGAGAGGGCCGCAAGTACGACGCGCGGGTCGTGCTGTACGACTGGAAGCGCGACATCGCGGTACTCGACGTACCGGACCTGCGGGCGGGCGCGCTGCGGTTCACCGCCCAGGACGCCACCGGCGGTGACGACGCGATCGTGGCGGGCTTCCCGGAGAACGGCGCGTACGACGTGCGCGCCGCGCGCGTGCGCGGGCGCATCGAGGCCGACGGCGCGGACATCTACCACCGCGGCACGGTCCGCCGGGACGTCTACTCCCTGTACGCCACCGTCCGCCCGGGCAACTCCGGCGGTCCCCTGCTCACGCCGGACGGCAAGGTGTACGGCGTGGTGTTCGCCAAGTCCCTCGACGACGCGGACACCGGCTACGCCCTGACGGTGGACGAGATCCAGTCCGACATCGAGCGGGGCCGTACGGCGAACGAGCAGGTGGGTACGGACAGCTGCGCCCTGTAGGCGCCGCGGGGGCGTTCAGCCCCGCGGGTGACGCAGGCGCACCGAGACCCAGCGGGCCCGGCGGCGCAGGATGCGCGGGATCCCCACCCGGAGGTCTGCTTCCGCGAGTTGCGGGGTGCCGCGCTGTGCCGTGCTCAGGCCCGTGGCCGAGCGGCGGTTGCGGGGTGCGTCACTGTAGTCGTGCGTCCAGCCCATACCCCGACGTGTGCCCCCGCCCCAAGGTCGATAACCGCCCGTGCGCCCCCCAATTGGCCTATGCGGCAGGCATGTGGCCGTTCGGGGGGCAACTGTTCAGGAACCGGATACTCCACGCACGCTTCCGCCACCGGACCGTCACCGGTCGGGCTCGGGATCCCTGAGCCAGCTGATCAGCTCGGTGGAGAAGGCCTGCGGGTCCTCCTCGTGCGGGAAGTGGCCGAGGCCGTCGAACAGCCGCCAGCGGTACGGCGCTTCGACGTACTCGCCGGAACCGGCCGCGCTGCGCGTACGGGTCACCGGGTCCAGCGAGCCGTGCAGATGCAGCGTCGGCACCCGCACCGGCCGCTTCATCCGGCGGTAGAACTGCACCCCGTCCGGGCGGGCCAGCGACCGCACCAGCCAGCGGTACGGCTCGATCGAGCAGTGCGCGGTGGAGGGGATGCACATGGCCCGCTGGTACGTCTCCACGGCCGTGTCCTCCGGCGGCCGCGGCCCGGACCAGTCCCGGATCAGACGGCCCGCCAGCGCGCCGTCGTCGGCGGTCAGTTGGCGCTCGGGGAGCCAGGGCCGCTGGAACCCCCAGATGTAGGAGCTGGCGGCCGTCTGCCGGGCGTCCCGCAGCATCGCCGCGCGCCAGCGCCGCGGGTGCGGCATCGACACCACCGCCAGGCGCCGTACGAGCTTGGGCCGCATGGCCGCCGCCGTCCACGCCAGGTAACCGCCGAGGTCGTGGCCGACCAGCGCCGCGTCCGGCTCGCCGAGCGAGCGGATGACGCCGGTGACGTCCAGCGCGAGGTTGGCGGGGTCGTACCCGCGGGGCGTGCGGTCGCTGCCGCCGACGCCCCGCAGGTCCATCGCCACCGCCCGGTAGCCCGCGTCGGCGAGCGCGGTCAGCTGGTGCCGCCACGTCCACCAGAACTGCGGGAAGCCGTGCAGGAGCAGCACCAGGGGACCGTCGCCGAGTTCGGCGATGTGGAAGCGCGCGCCGTTGGCGGCGACGTCCCTGTGACTCCAGGGACCTTCGATCCGTACGGCCGAGGGAGCGGCGGGGTCCGTCATGACGATGAGCGTGCCACAGCCTCGATGGCGGCGGGACCCTGCTCCTCGGGCAGCTCCCGGCGCGGGTGCGGCTTGGCGTTCTGCAGGACGCCCGCGGTCTCCTTCATCGAGGCGGCCACCTTCTGCGGGCCCTGGCCCTTCTTGGCCTTCTTCGCGAACGTCACGCCGATCAGGGCGAGGAGGCCGGCGGCCAGGACGTTGGCCGCGAAGGACAGCAGGAAGCAGACGGCCAGGTTCCAGCCGCTCCAGGTGCGGATGCCGTACGCCAGCGCGAAGTTGAGCATCGGCAGGGAGAACACCAGCACCGCGCCCGCCATGGAGAAGGCGCCGCCGCTCATCGCGCCGCGCTTCACGTCCTGCTTCAGCTGGGCCTTGGCCAGCGCGATCTCGTCGTGCACCAGCGCCGACAATTCGGTCGTCGCCGAGGCGAACAGCTGGCCGATGCTGCGTTCGGCGCCGACCGGGCTGCCGTCGGGTGCGCTCATCGCGTTCTCCCTCAGAGGTCTCTCGTGGGTCCTACGTACCGTCTTGCGTACCGTCTTGATTTGTACCGTCTCGTCAGATCATGCCGGACGGCCGTCATCCTCGCCTGCCCCGCCCGGTACTTCCGCAAGCCCGTGGCGGGCCTCGGCGGCCAGCCGCCGGTGTTCGGCGGCCTTGCGCTCGTGGATCTCGGCCATCCGGAGGTGGTAAGCCGGGTCGTCCTGCTCGTAGATGTCCGGGATGCCGTCGAGATCCTCGTCACGCTCCTCCTCCTCGCACAGCCTGCGGTACCTGGCGTTGCGCAGCTTCAGCAGCACCGTGGCGCACACCGCCGCGATCAGCGAGCCGGTGAGGACGGCCGCCTTCACCTCGTCGGTCAGCACCGCGTCGCCCTCGAAGGCCAGCTCGCCGATGAGCAGGGAGACCGTGAAGCCGATCCCGGCGAGCGACGCCACCGCGAAGACGTCGGCCCACGCCAGGTCCTCGCTGAGCTGCGCGCGGGTGAAGCGGACGGTCAGCCAGGTGCCGCCGAAGATGCCGAGCGTCTTGCCCACGACCAGGCCGAGCACCACGCCGAGCGTCTCCGGCCGGGTGAACACGTCCCCGAGCGCCCCGCCGGATACCGGCACACCGGCGCTGAACAGCGCGAACAGTGGTACGGCGAGCCCGGCCGACAGGGGCCGCACCAGATGCTCGATGCGCTCGGCCGGCGAGCGCTCCTCACCCTCCCGGGTGGTGCAGCGCAGCATCAGGCCCATCGCCACACCGGCGATGGTGGCGTGCACGCCGCTGTTGTACATGAGCGCCCAGACGACGACCGCGAGCGGCACGTACACGTACCAGCCGCGTACGCCTCTGCGCAGCAGCAGCCAGAAGACGGCGAGGCCGGCGGCGGCCCCGCCGAGAGCGGCGAAGTTCAGCCGGTCGGTGAAGAAGACCGCGATGATCAGGATCGCGAAGAGGTCGTCGACGACCGCGAGGGTCAGCAGGAAGGCGCGCAGGGCGCTGGGCAGCGAGGTGCCGATGACCGCGAGGACGGCGAGCGCGAAGGCGATGTCGGTGGCGGTGGGCACCGCCCAGCCGTGGGTGGAGCCGCCGCCGGTGACGTTGGTGAGCGTGTACACGAGCGCCGGTACGGCCATCCCGCACAGCGCCGCCACCACCGGCAGCACCGCGGCTCTGGGGTCGCGCAGGTCGCCCGCGACCAGCTCGCGCTTCAGCTCGATCCCGGCGACGAAGAAGAACACGGCGAGCAGCCCGTCGGCGGCCCAGTGGGCGACGGAGAGGTCCAGTCCCAGGGCGCCGGGGCCGAGGCGGAAGTGGGCGACGGTCTCGTAGCCGTGGTGGAGCCCGGGTATGTTCGCCCAGGCCAGCGCGGCCAGGGCGGCGAGGAGCAGCAGGACACCACCGACGGTCTCGGTGCGCAGGGCGTCCGCGACGAAGGTCCGCTCGGGCAGGGACAGACGGCCGAGGACCTTGCGGGCGGTGCGGGAAACGGGGCGGGGCGCGGTCACGGGAGACCTCCGGGGCAGGCGGGACTCACATGCCGACCAGACTTCCCGGCTCACCTTGAGTGCCGCGTCGTACGGCACTTTGTTTACTTTACCTAAAGTGCTCGCGCGGGGCCCGGTGACGATGGTCCCGGGGATGCGGGTCGGGCGACGCGGTCCGGTGACGCGGTCCGGTGACGCGAGTCCGATGATCTTCACCGTGGACGCCCGAGGGGCACCCGGCACGTTCGCCGTCCGGGTGCCCCTCGGGGTGTCGCTCAGTCCCGTGCTGCTCGGTCCGTGCTGCTCGCTCCGGTGCTGCTCCGCCCGTGCTGCTCGGTCCCGTGCTGCTCTCAGTCCTCGCTCGGCGCCGCGGGCAGCTTGGTCTGGATGAGGTCCATGACCGTGGAGTCGGTCAGCGTGGTGACGTCTCCCAGCTGGCGGTTCTCGGCGACGTCCCGCAGCAGCCGGCGCATGATCTTGCCGGAGCGGGTCTTCGGCAGCTCGGCCACCGGCAGGATCCGCTTGGGCTTGGCGATCGGGCCGAGCGTGGCGCCGACGTGGTCGCGCAGCTCACCGACGAGCGCCTCGTTCTCCGACGCGGTGCCGCGCAGGATCACGAAGGCGACGATGGCCTGGCCGGTGGTCTCGTCCGCGGCGCCCACGACGGCGGCCTCCGCGACCGACGGGTGCGAGACGAGCGCCGACTCCACCTCGGTGGTGGAGATGTTGTGCCCGGAGACGAGCATGACGTCGTCCACCCGGCCCAGCAGCCAGATGTCCCCGTCGTCGTCCTTCTTCGCCCCGTCCCCGGCGAAGTACTTGCCCTCGAAGCGGGACCAGTACGTGTCGATGAACCGCTGGTCGTCACCCCAGATGGTGCGCAGCATCGACGGCCACGGCTCGGTCAGCACCAGGTAGCCGCCACCGCCGTTCGGTACCTCGTTCGCCTCGTCGTCGACGACGGTGGCGCTGATACCGGGCAGCGGACGCTGGGCGGAGCCCGGCTTGGCCTCGGTGACGCCGGGCAGCGGCGAGATCATCATGGCGCCGGTCTCGGTCTGCCACCAGGTGTCCACGACCGGCGTCCGGTCGGCACCGATGTGCTTGCGGTACCAGACCCACGCCTCGGGGTTGATGGGCTCGCCCACCGAGCCGAGGACACGCAGGGAGGACAGGTCGAACTTGGCGGGGATGTCGTCGCCCCACTTCATGAACGTCCGGATCGCGGTCGGCGCGGTGTAGAGGGTCGTGACCTTGTACTTCTGCACGATCTCCCAGAACCGGCCCTGGTGCGGGGTGTCCGGCGTGCCCTCGTACATCACCTGCGTCGCGCCGTTGGCCAGCGGGCCGTACACGATGTAGGAGTGCCCGGTGACCCAGCCGACGTCGGCCGTGCACCAGTACACGTCCGTCTCCGGCTTGAGGTCGAAGACCGCCCAGTGGGTGTAGGCCGCCTGGGTGAGGTAGCCGCCGGAGGTGTGCAGGATGCCCTTCGGCTTCCCCGTCGTACCGGAGGTGTAGAGGATGAACAGCGGGTGCTCCGCCTCGAACGCCTCCGGGGTGTGCTCGGCGGACTGGCGGCCCACCAGCTCGTGCCACCACAGGTCGCGGCCCTCGGTCCAGGCGACCTCCTGGCCGGTACGGCGCACCACCAGCACGTGCTCGACGTTGTCGACCTTGCCGATCGCCTCGTCCACGGCCGGCTTGAGCGCGGACGGCTTGCCGCGCCGGTAGCCGCCGTCGGCGGTGATGACGACCTTGGCGTCCGCGTCCTGGATCCGGGTCGCGAGCGCGTCGGCCGAGAAGCCGCCGAAGACGACCGAGTGGGCCGCGCCGATCCGGGCCGAGGCCAGCATCGCGATCGCGGTCTCCGGGATCATCGGCATGTAGATGGCGACCCGGTCGCCCTTGCGCACGCCCAGCTCCAGCAGGGCGTTGGCGGCCTTGGAGACCTCGTCCTGCAGCTCCGCGTAGGTGATCGCGCGGCTGTCGCCGGGCTCCCCCTCGAAGTGGATGGCGACGCGGTCCCCGTGCCCGGCCTCCACATGCCGGTCCACGCAGTTGTACGCGACGTTCAGCTCGCCGTCCTTGAACCACTTCGCGAACGGAGGGTTCGACCAGTCCAGCGTCTCGGTCGGTTCCTTGGCCCAGGTCAGCCGGCGGGCCTGCTCGGCCCAGAAGCCGAGCCTGTCAGCCTTGGCCTGTTCATACGCCTCCGCGGTGACGTTGGCGTGCGCTGCCAGGTCGGCGGGCGGCGCGAACCTGCGTTCTTCCTTGAGCAGGTTGGCCAGGCTCTCGTTGCTCACGACATCTCCCTTTCCAAGGGTGTCCGTTGTGTCCCAGGCCACAGCTCATCAGACGCGGGGGGCGGATGACAAGGGTCGACCGAAAAATTGGTTTAGACCTGTCTGGGGTGCGCCGCCCGCACCCGCCCGTGTGCCTCCTCACCTCCGTCGACGCTCCCACCGGCACCTTCGCCGACCTCTCCACCGACCTCTCCACCGACCTCTCCACCAGCACCTTCGCCGGCGCCCTCCGTCACCTCCTCGAACACCGTCCCTCCTCCCGTTCGCGCGAGCAGGTACGCCTGCGCGTCGCCCACGTGGAAGTACATGCCGTGCAGCTCCAACCGGCCCCTGTCCAGCGCCCGGGCGACCGGCGGGTGCGCCCGCAGGTGCTCCAGCTGCTGGACCACGTTGGTCAGGCAGAGCAGCTCCACCGCGTCCGCGGGGTCCCGCCCGGCCAGCCGGGCCCCGCTCCGGCCGTCGCCGGACATCCGGGCCAGGCTCGGCAGCCCGTGCCGCAGCCACCGCCGCAGCGGGGTCACCCCCTGCCCGGTCCCACCGGCCAGCAGTGCCTGCATCGCCCCGCACCCGGAGTGTCCGCAGACGGTGATGGAGCGCACCCCGAGCACCTCCACCGCGTACTCGATGGCGGCGGCCACCGAGTCGTCGCCGTGCTCCTCCTCCGGCGGCGGCACCAGGTTGCCGACGTTGCGGACGACGAACAGGTCACCCGGACCACTGGCGGTGATCATCGACGTGACGAGCCGGGAGTCGGCGCAGGTGAGGAAGAGCTGGGACGGGCGCTGGCCCTCCCGGGCGAGCCGCGCCAGCTCCTCCCGCACCAGCGGTGCCGTGTTCCGCTGGAACGAGCTGATGCCACGGGCCAGTTCGTGGCCGGCCTCCTGGCCCGCCGGGGCGGCGGGGGCCGCGGTGAAGCACGCCTGGTGGTTGCGCCAGGGGGTCCAGGGGCGGCACCGGCACCCGGTGGCCGGGGCCCGCTCGGCGGTCCGGATTCCGCCGCGCCGGCCTGTCAGGTCGGCCGTGCCTCCCCGCGCGGTGTGGGCACTGCGCCAGTCCTGCAGTGACTCGTACGCCGCGTGGTCCATGAACGAACCGTCCAACTCCACCACGGCGTGCGCGCCTTGGGGTACGAGATGCAGGGCTCTGCTGAGCCTGGGCACCGCGAGGAAGGTCAACTGGCCTCGGACACGTACGTGATGGACTCCTTCCTTCTCCTCGTGGGTGATACGGGTGTGGGCGAGGCGGCGCAGGGCGAGGGCGACCGCCACGGCGACCCCGAGGAGCACGCCCTGCAGGACGCCGAGGAGCACCACGCCGAGTGTGGTCGCGGCGTAGACCGGCACTTCGCGGTGGCGCGTCACCGTGCGGATGTGGTGCAGGGACACCATCTGGATGCCGACGGCCATCACCAGGGCGGCGAGGGAGGCGAGCGGGATCTCCTCCAGGACCGGGACCATCAGCAGCGCGGCGACTACTACGAGAACGCCGTGCAGCATCGTGGAGTTCCGGCTGAGCGCACCTGATTTCACATTCGCGGTACTGCGTACGGCCACCCCCGCGATCGGCAGTCCGCCGAGGGCACCGGAGACGATGTTGGCGGCGCCCTGGCCGAGCAGCTCGCGGTCCAGGTCGGAGCGGCCGAGGCGGGACTGCGGCCCGGGGCGGGCGGCGACCAGCTTGTCCACCGCCACCGCGCCGAGCAGCGACTGCACGCTGCACACCAGGGTCGTGGTGAGCACGGCGGCCGCGACGCCGAGTGCCGGGCCGTCGGGCAGTCCGGCCAGGGCGTGGCTGTGCCAGGAGGGCAGCTCGACCCGGGGCAGGGCCAGGCCCGCAAGGCCGGCGGTCGCGGCGGCTGCGGTGACGGCTACCAGGGCGGCCGGCACCCTGCGCAGCAGCCGCCCGGCGCGGCCGGGCAGGCGCGGCCAGGCCAGCAGCAGGGTCAGGGTGAGTGCGCTCATCGCCACGGCCGCCGGGTGCAGGTCGGCCAACTGGGCGGGCAGGTCGCGCAGGTTGGCGAGGACGGAGCTGTCGGGGCTGCCGCCGAGCACGATGTGCAGCTGTGCGACGGCGATGGTGATGCCGATGCCGGCGAGCATGCCGTGCACCACGGCCGGGCTGACCGCGAGTGCGCCGCGCGCCACCCGCAGACAGCCGAGGCCGAGCTGGGCGAGGCCGGCGAGGACGGTGATGCCGCAGGTCGCCCGCCAGCCGTAGCGGTGGATCAGGTCGGCGGTGACCACGGTGAGTCCGGCGGCCGGTCCGCTGACCTGGAGCGGGCAGCCGCCCAGCCGGCCGGCCATGATCCCGCCGACCGCGGCGGCGACGAGTCCCGCCTGGAGCGGGGCGCCGGTGGCGAGGGCGATGCCGAGGGAGAGCGGCAGGGCGATCAGGAAGACCGCGACGGCCGCGGACACGTCGGCGCCTGCCAGGGTGAAGCGGCGGCGCGCGGGTGCGGGGTCGTGCGGCGGGTGGGGGTGCTGGATGTGAGGGGGTGCGCAGGCTGACATGTTCCCGTCTCCTCCGGGGCGGCGCGGTCGCGGACTGGGTGGGGGCCCGCGGCGATGGGCGGGCTCGGTCGCGGCCGTGGGTCACGGCGTGCAGCGGCGGGATGGATCAACGCTCGGTAAAAGAACCGTAATGCCAAGTAAAGCTAGGGCATATCTTTTCGGGGCAAACGGGGCATGAGATCGCTCACTGGGGTGAAGCGAGCATTTCATCGGCTTGTCGTACTAATTCCTTCTCGGTCCCGTGGGACCTTGGCCGCGCTGCCGGTAGGAGCCCGGCACATCACCACAGAACGGCCCTCGTCAGCGTGTGCCTGAGTAGAAGGAAGAAGGTGGGCGGAACATGGCCGCCACCCAGAGGATCGCCGTCGGCGCCATGGTCGCCGCGGCCTGTGCGGCGTCGCTCGCCGGTTGCGCGAGCGACTCCAGCGGCACGAAGGAAGGGGCGCCCGGCCCGGAGCAGGGGGCGCCCGCGCCGGGCAGCGTGCTGCGGCTGATCGGCGACGGATCCACCGCGTACACCGGATCCCAGCCGCATCTGCCCAGGCCCGAGCGCCTGAGCCCCGGTCAGAAGCCCCCGCAGTTCGTCGTGTTCTCGTGGGACGGCGCGGGCGAGGACAGCCAGAGGCTGTTCTCGCACTTCCGCAAGGTCGCCAAGGAGAACAACGCGACGATGACGTACTTCCTCAGCGGCGTGTACGTGCTGCCGAAGGAGAAACGCGACCTGTACAAGCCGCCCCAGCACGACCCGGGCAGTTCCGACATCGGCTTCAACGACGAGCAGGGCATCACCGACACCCTGAAGCAGGTCCGGCTGGCCTGGCTGGAGGGCAACGAGATCGGCACCCACTTCAACGGCCACTTCTGCGGACCCGACGGCGGGGTCGGCACCTGGTCGGTGGACGAGTGGGAGAGCGAGGTCGCCCAGGCCAAGGAGTTCGTGAAGTCCTGGAAGACCAACACCGGCATGAAGCAGGCGACTCCGCTGCCCTTCGACTACGACAAGGAGCTGATCGGCGCCCGCACCCCCTGCCTGGAAGGGCAGAAGAACTTCGTGAAGGCCGCCCGCCGGCTCGGCTTCCGCTACGACTCCAGCGGAGTCAACGACCAGGTGTGGCCCAAGAAGAAGGAGGGACTGTGGGACCTGTCGATGCAGCTGGTGCCCTTCCCGGGCCACACCTATGAGCAGCTGACCATGGACTACAACTTCATGGTCAACCAGTCCGGCACCGAGACCCAGGGCGACCCCGACAAGTTCGACTACTGGGGCGACCAGATGCGCGACGGCCTCCTCAAGGGCTTCTACCGCGCCTACGACGGCAACCGCGCGCCTCTGATCATCGGCAACCACTTCGAGTCCTGGAACGGCGGCACCTACATGCGTGCCGTCGAAGAGGTGGTGAAGGAGGTGTGCAACAAGCCTGAGGTGCGCTGCGTCTCCTTCCGCCAGCTGGCCGACTGGCTGGACGCCCAGGACCCGAAGACCCTGGCGAAGCTGCGCACCCTGGAGGTCGGTGAGGCACCCCGGCAGGGTTGGGCGTCCTTCCTCTCCGGCCGCCCGGCTCCGGCGCCCAAGGGCGTGCCCGGGGCGCCGGCGGACAAGGCGTAATCGCGGACCGGCGTCAGACCGGGCCGGGCCGGCGTCAGGCCGGCGTCGCCACGCTCTCGCCGAGCACGAAATGGGGGTCGACCTGCGCCGCCAGGTCGACCCCGGTGCGCTCGTTGCCCCAGGACTCGGCGTTCTTCAGGTGGAAGTGCACCATCTGGCGGGTGTACCGCTCCCAGTCGCGCCGCTCGTAGGTGGCGTCGACGGTGGCTCGAAGCGTCGCCAGGGCGCAGGCGGTGGCCTCTTCCAGGAGCTCGAACCGGGGCGGGCGGCCCTTCTCCATGGCGCGCACCCAGTCCGAGCGCCCGACCGTCACGAGCAGGTCGTCGCCGACCTCCGCGCGCAGGAAGTCGATGTCGTCCGGCTCCTGGATCTTGTTGCCGACGACCCGCAGGGACACGCCGAAGTCGCGGGCGTACTCCTTGTACTGCCGGTAGACGGAGACCCCCTTCCGGGTCGGCTCTGCGACGAGGAACGTCATGTCGAACCGGGTGAACATGCCGGAGGCGAAGGAGTCCGAACCTGCCGTCATGTCGACCACCACGTACTCGTCGGGGCCGTCGACGAGGTGGTTCAGGAACAGCTCCACCGCTCCCGTCTTGGAGTGGTAGCAGGCGACCCCCAGGTCGGCGTCCGTGAAGGTGCCCGTGACCATCAAACGGACGGCGCCGCCGTCGAGTTCCACCGGGCGCGCGCAGGCGTCGTAGACCGGGTTGGGCTCGCGCACCCGCACCAGTCGCGAGCCCTCGCCGGGCGGGGTGGTCTTGATCATCGTCGCGGCCGAGGCGATGCGCGGGTTGCTGCCGCGCAGGTACTCCTTGATCAGCGGGAGCTGTCCGCCCATCGCGGGCAGCGCCGCGACCTCCTCCTCGCCGAGGCCGAGCGCGGGACCGAGGTGCTGGTTGATGTCCGCGTCGATGGCGACCACCGGGGCGCCGGCGGCTGCCAGATGGCGGATGAACAGGGACGAGAGCGTGGTCTTGCCGCTGCCGCCCTTCCCGACGAAAGCAATTTTCATGTTCACCAAGCGTAGTCGGCCCATAGCTGTACGTGTCACGAGAACGTGAAGAAGACCACTCCTTCGTGGGGTCGGCCGGTGGGGTGCGTAGTGTCGTACTCATGAGTACGACAGGCGCGACCGCCGACCCTCTCGCTGCTCTGGGTTCGCTGCCCGGCGTGGCCGAGTCCGTTGAGTCCGTGCGCAAGGCCGTGGACCGGGTCTACGGGCACCGGATCATGCGGCGCCGCAGCAACGCGATCACCTCCGAGGCCGCCCTGCGCGGCGCCCGCGGCTCGGCGGCGTTGTCCGGCGCGGACTGGGCCCTGGAGGAGGTGCGCCGGCGCTCCGACTTCGGTGCCGACCCCGAGGCCCGCGTCGTGGGCGCGGCCCTGCGGCTCGGCGCCGAGGCGGGGCAGCTGCTGTCCATCTGGCGCCAGTCGCCGCTGCGGGTACTGGCCCGGCTGCACCTGGTGGCCGCCGCGAGCGGTGACGACCAGGTCGGCAGGCCGCGCCAGGCCGGCGAGCCGGTGGACGAGCCCTTGATCGAGCTGCCGTTGCCGCGGGCCGACGAGGTCTCGGGCCGGCTGGAGGGGCTGGCGGACCTGATCATCGCCGGTACCTCCGCGCCCGCGCTGGTGACGGCCGCCGTGGTCCACGGTGAACTCCTCGCGCTGCGTCCCTTCACGTCCCACAACGGTCTCGTCGCGCGCGCGGCCGAGCGGATCGTGCTGATCGGCAGCGGCCTGGACCCGAAGGCGATCTGCCCGGCCGAGGTCGGCCACGCCGAACTGGGCCGCGCCGCCTACCTGGCGGCTCTGGACGGGTACGTCTCCGGCACGCCCGAGGGCATGGCGGCCTGGATCGCCCACTGCGGCCGGGCGGTGGAGCTGGGCGTACGCGAGTCGACCGCGGTGTGTGAGGCGCTGCAGCGCGGCGCGGCCTGAGGGGGTGTCCGGAGAGCGGCCAGGGCTCCGGAAAAGGGTTGCGGCGGTACGAATGCTCGTACCGCCGCTGGCATGCTCACCGAGTTACCAAGCGTCCTCGATATGCGCCCATCAGGTCGGGGTGCTTTGCCCGTCACCTGGTGCGGCTGGCCCGTAATCGACGGGTCGACGTCGCGTGGGTGCCCGGTGTTCATGCGGGGTCCGTGGGGCCAAGTGCGTAGTGGTAGGGGATCCTCTCGGATGTCCTTTGGTCTCGCGGGCCTACGTTCTTTGTACCGCGAGCCGGGAGGAAGCGGAACCCCAGCCCACACTTCTTTACTTTCAGGTTCAAACGAGATGAAACCGGCACTGTCCGGGCCGGCGACGTTCGGGGGCGGCGTTCGGGTCGCCGGCGTGCGGGCCGGCACGGTTCAGACGGTGCCCCTGCGCCGACTGGCGTACCAGACGAGGCCGGCGGTCGCCGCCGCCGCTCCCACGGCCGCCGCCGCGACCAGGGCCGGGCGGGGCGGGACGGAGAACGCGGGGAGCCGCTTCTTGAGCGGGACCGGTCGGCGGAAGGCCAGGACCGGCCACCCGCGCGTGACCGCCTCGCGGCGCAGGGCGCGGTCCGGGTTCACCGCGTGCGGGTGCCCGACCGCCTGGAGCATCGGCAGGTCGGTCGCCGAGTCGCTGTAGGCGTAGCAGCGGTCGAGGTCGTAGCCCTCGGACGCGGCCAGTTCCCTGACGGCCTCGGCCTTGGTCGGGCCGTAGGCGTAGTACTCCACCTCCCCGGTGAAGCAGCCGTCCTCGCCGACGACCATGCGGGTGGCGACCACCCGGTCCGCGCCGAGCAGCTCGCCGATCGGCTCGACCACCTCCGCGCCGGAGGTGGACACGATGACCACGTCCCGGCCTGCCGCGTGGTGCTCCTCGATGAGGGAGGCGGCCTCGTCGTAGATGATCGGGTCGATCAGCTCGTGCAGGGTCTCGGCGACGATCTCCCGCACCTGCTGGACGTTCCAGCCACGGCACAGTGCGGAGAGGTACTCGCGCATCCGCTCCATCTGGTCGTGGTCCATGCCGCCGACGAGGAAGACGAACTGGGCGTATGCGGTGCGCAGAGCGGCCCTGCGGTTGATCAGCCCGCCTTGGTAGAAGGACTTGCTGAAGGTGAGGGTGCTCGACTTCGCAATGACCGTCTTGTCCAGGTCAAAGAAGGCCGCTGCGCGGGGCAAGGAGTGGTTTTCCACGCCCCTGAGCATAGGCGCCCACCATTCGGCGTAAGGTGGGGCGCGTGGGTTTGCCTGAGAGGGCTCTCGGGTACACCATGGAAGTCACGGATCGTTCGCGACCGTGCTAACCCGGTCCGACTCCTCCCCCCCCGAGTCGGCCGTGGGGACGACCCCCGCTCTCCCCCCCGGCGGGGGTCGTCGCATGTCCGGGTGGGTTTTCTCGCTTCTCCCCTTTCTTCCCGCGGTCGTACGGCCGGCGGCGTGCCGCCGTGACCGCGCCTTCGGCATGCCCATGATCCGCTACTGCGTGTAATCACCAGACTGCTCTCTGGAAGTCGCACACGGATCGGTACAGGGGTCACCGGTATGGGTGACGGAGATATTCACAGGGCCCGGGCTGTCCACAGTTTTCCACCAAGATCCACATCATTTCGCGGATCCCTGCACCGTGATTCCAGTGCACTCCCGCCGCGGCGAGTTCATGGCCGGTTCTGATTGCCGGAGTGCCTATGGCCGGTTCCTGCCGGCCGTTCATATGGAGGCCGCTCGCCGGTTCTCCACACCGTGGGGAATCGCGTGGCCGCGAGGGCTTCCCGGCCCACGCAGCGAAGGGGGAACACCATGACCGGAACCATCACCCACGACCCGCCGCCCGGCTCGGCGGAGCGGCCCGGACAGCCGCTCATCGTCACCGAGGACGCCGTACTCCTGGACGATCTGCTGCGCCTGTGCGCCGCGGCGGGCGCCACTCCCGAGGTTCGTCACGGCGTACCGGAATCCGGCGACGGCTGGGCGGCCGCCCCGCTCGTCCTCATCGGTGACGACGCCGCCCGCCGGGTGCGCGGGGTCGCCCGCCGGCCCGGTGTGGTGCTGGTGGGCCGCGACCAGGACGACTCGGGGGTGTGGAAACGAGCCGTCGAGATCGGCGCCGACCACGTCCTGATGCTCCCCGACGGCGAGGCGTGGCTGGTCGACCGCATCGCCGACGTCGCGGAGGGCATCGGCCGCCCGGCACTCACCGTCGGGGTGATCGGCGGTCGGGGTGGCGCCGGCGCGTCCACGCTCGCGTGCGCGCTCGCCGTCACCTCCGCGCGCGAGGGATTGCGCACCCTCCTTGTGGACGCCGATCCGCTCGGAGGCGGACTCGACGTACTCCTCGGCGGCGAGAGCGCCGAAGGACTGCGCTGGCCCGCCTTCGCCGCCTCCCGCGGCCGGGTCGGCGGCGGCGCCCTGGAGGAGTCGCTGCCCGAACTGCACTCCCTGCGGCTGCTCAGCTGGGACCGCGGCGACTGCGTGGCCGTTCCGGCTGCCGCGGTCCGCGCGGTGCTGGCCGCCGCCCGGCGGCGCGGCGGCACGGTCGTGGTCGACCTGCCCCGCCGGCTCGACGACGGGGTCGCCGAAGTCCTCGCCCAGCTCGACCTCGCCCTGCTCGTCGTCCCGGCCGAACTGCGGGCGCTCGCCGCCGCGGGCCGTGTCGCCTCCGCCGTCGGCATGGTCGTACGCGACCTGCGGGTGGCGGTCCGCGGACCGTACGCACCCGGCCTGGACGGCCACGAGGTGGCCCGGCTGCTCGGCCTGCCGCTGGCCGGCGAGGTGCCCGTCGAACCGGCGCTGCTGCGCCCGCGGGGTGGTGCGAAACCCCCGGGAGCGACGGGGCGCGGTCCGCTCGCCCGCTTCTGCGGGAACTTCTGGGAGCGCGCACTGGTCGAGGCGGGAGGCATCCGATGACCCTGCCCGGACTCGACCGGGCCGACGGAGCGGCCCTGCTCGACGGCGTCCGCCGCCGGCTCGCCGAAAGCGGAGCCGAACCCACCCCCGCGCGCGTGGCCCAGGCGCTGCGCGAACAGGGCCGGGTGCTCGGCGACGCGGAGATCCTCGGCGCGGCCGCCCACCTGCGGTCCGAACTGGTCGGCACCGGTCCCCTGGAGCCGCTGCTCGCCGACCCCGACGTGACCGACGTCCTGGTCTCCGCGCCGGACCGGGTGTGGGTGGACCGCGGCGGTGGCCTGGAGCTGACCCCGGTGGCCTTCCCCGACGCGGCGGCCGTACGACGTCTCGCGCAGCGGCTGGCCGCCGTCGCCGGACGCCGGCTGGACGACGCCCGGCCCTGGGCGGACGCCCGGCTGCCCGACGGCACCCGGCTGCACGCGGTGCTCCCCCCGGTGGCCGTCGGCTGCACCTGCCTGGCCCTGCGGGTGGTACGGCCCAGGGCCTTCACCCTGGAGGAACTCGTCGCGGCCGGCACGGTGCCGCCCGGCGGCGACCGCATCCTGCGGGCGCTGCTCGCGGCCCGGCTGTCCTTCCTCGTCAGCGGCGGCACCGGATGCGGCAAGACGACCTTGCTGAGCGCCCTGCTGGGACTCGTAGGGCCGGGGGAGCGGATCGTGCTCGCCGAGGACTCGGCCGAGCTGAGGCCGGACCATCCGCACGTCGTCCGGCTGGAGACCCGGCCGGCCAACCAGGAAGGTGCCGGCCTGGTCACCCTGGAGGACCTCGTGCGGCAGGCGCTGCGGATGCGGCCGGACCGGCTGGTCGTCGGCGAGGTGCGCGGACCCGAGGTCGTGCACCTGCTCGCGGCCCTCAACACCGGCCATGAGGGCGGCTGCTGCACGGTCCACGCCAACGCCGCCGGGGACGTCCCGGCCCGGCTGGAAGCGCTGGCGACGGCCGCCGGGCTGGACCGGGCCGCGCTCCACAGCCAGTTGGCGGCAGCCCTCTCGGTGGTGGTGCACCTGGTACGGGACCGGTCCGGGCGGCGCCGGATCGCCGAGATCCATGTGCTGGAGCGGGACGCCGCCGGGCTGGTCCGGACGGTACCGGCGCTGCGCTGGGGCGAGCGGGCGTTTGTGCGGGAGCGGGGGTGGGAGCGGTTGCGGCACCTGCTGGGCGAGTCGGAGGGGGCCGGGAGCGGGTGAGGGGCGGCGGGGGTCGGTGGCGGCTTCGCGCGCGGAGTGCGCTGTGTGGGCCGGGGGGTGCGCCGTGCGGGCCGGTGCGGGGTCGCCGGTGTGGGCCGGAACGGAGTCCGTGGTGAGGGCCCGAGTGCAGTCGGCGGTGAGGTTCGGGCTTGAGGTTCGGAGTGAGGTCGGGGAGTGACGGGAGAGGTGGCCGAAGTGATCGGTGAGACGTCCATGGGGGCCGCGTTGGTCTGTCTCGGTGCGCTGGTCTGGATGCAGGGCGGGCGGCACTACGGGATGCGGCGGGCGCGGCTGCTGATGGCCGGCGGTGGGGTGGTGGCGACCGGGCCGCCCGCCTGGGAGCAGGCCCTCGCGCAACTGCGGCTGCGGTGCGGCCGGTGGGGAGCCGAGTGGTGGGCATTCGTCGCCGGACTGGTGGTCGCCCTGCTGGGCGCCTCGGTGATTCCGGCCGTCGCGGGGGCGGCCGGGGTGCCGCTGCTCCGCCGGGTGCGGCTGGCGCGGCAGGCCCGGCTGGCCCGGGAGCGGCGGGCGGACGCGGTGATCGCCCTGTGTGGGGCGCTCGCCGGAGAGGTGAGGGCGGGACGGCAGCCCGGGGAGGCACTGCTGAGGGCCGCGCGGGATTCCGGCGGACTCGGTGACGCGCAGGCCGCTGTGGTGGCGGCGGCCCGGTTCGGCGGAGACGTGCCCGGCGCGCTCGCCGCGGCGGCACGGCAGCCGGGCGCCGAGGGCCTGCTCGGACTCGCCGCCTGCTGGCGGGTGGCTGTGGACCAGGGCGCCGGACTCGCCGCCGGCCTGGACCGGCTGGACGGGGCCCTGCGTGCCGAGCGCGACCAGCGGGCCGACCTGCGCGCCCAGTTGTCGGGCGCCCGCGCCACCGCGGTGCTGCTCGCCGCACTGCCCGTCCTCGGCCTGCTCCTCGGCACGGCCCTGGGCGCGGACCCGCTGCGGGTCCTGCTCCACACCGGAGCCGGCCTCGGCTGCCTGACGGCCGGGGCGGTGTTCGAGACGGTCGGGACGTGGTGGGCGGTGCGGATCGTGCGGCGGGCGGAGGCGGTGTGAGGCGAGGTGGGTGCGGGGTGATGGGAGGCGTGAGGTGGGTGCGGAGGTGGTGTGAGGCGAGGTGGCTGCGGAGGCGGTACGAGGCGGAGTGGGCGTGGAGGCGGTGCGAGCGAGGTGGGCGCGATGAGCAGAGCGGTCCGGATGCCCGGACGGCGGGGAAAGGAGCGGGCGGTATGAGCGGGGAGGTCGTCCACAGGCTGGGGATGACGGCGGCCGTTGTGCTGACCCTCGGCTGGGGTGCCGGGCGGCTGGATGTGGCGCGGCGGCGACGGCGGGCGCGGCGCCGGGTGGCGGAGCTGATGGGACGCGAAGCGCCCGCGCGCGTGAATCCGTTGGTGATCCCGGGAGTGGTGCGGCGGTTGCTGCCTCCGTTCGCCGCGGGGTGCGGCGTGTGGGTGCTGGTCGGCGGAGTCGCCGGGGTGGTACTGGGGCTGGGCGTCGGTGTCGTGCTCGCACGGTGGCGGGGCCGTCAGACCTCGCAGGCCGGCCGGGAAGAGGCGATCGACACCGCCGAGGCCGCGCGCCAACTGCCGCTCGCCGCCGACCTGCTGGCCGCCTGCACCACGGCGGGTGCCGGTCCGGTGATCGCCGCCCAGGCGGTCGGGGAGGCCCTCGGCGGACCCGTCGGACAGGCGCTGGTACGGGGTGCGGCGGAGGTCCGGCTCGGCGGTGAACCAGCGGACGCCTGGCGGAATTTGGCCGCGCTGCCCGGCGCGGGCCTGCTCGCACGGCTGCTGGAGCGGGCCGACGAGTCCGGGCTGCCCGCTGCCGGCCCGGTCACCCGTCTCGCGTCGGACGCGCGCGCGGAGTGGGCGCGTACGGCGACGGTACGGGCGCGCCGGGCGGCGGTACTGATCTCCGCGCCGGTCGGCCTCTGCTTCCTGCCCGCGTTCATCGCGGTCGGGGTGCTGCCCGTCGTGATCGGGCTGGCAGGCGGGCTGATGGGCGGGAGGTGAGGCGGGCGGGAGCGGACGTGGGCGTGCGGAGGGACATCAGGCGAGTGCCGAAGAAGTCGACGACAGACCAGAACCTCACGGGGGTTGAAATGTTCAGCAAGATCAGGGAAGTGGCGGTCCGGTTGCGCGGGGCGTGCCGGCAGGACACCGGAATGGTGACGTCGGAGTACGCCATGGGGATCATCGCGGCCGTGGCGTTCGCGCTGGTGCTCTACAAGGTCGTCAACAGCGGTCAGATCCAAGCGGAGTTGCAGGCCATCGTGAAGCGGGCCCTCAGTGCGCGGATGTGAGCGGGGCGGAGACCGCGGGTTCGTGACCGCGGAGGCGGCCATGGTGCTGTCCGTGCTGGTGGCGTTCACGATGGCGCTGGTTGGGGTGCTGCTCGTGGCGGCGGCACAGATCAGGTGCGTGGACGCGGCCCGCGCGGGCGCCCGGGCCGCGGCCCGTCAGGACCCGGCCGACGTGGTGGTCACGGTGACCCGGGAAACGGCACCGCGCGGAGCACGGGTGACCGTCGCACGCGAGGGCGACCGGGTCCGGGTGACGGTGGTGGCCAGGCCGCCGCTGCTGAGCGGGTTGCCGTTCGAGGTGCGGGAGGAGGCTGTGGCACTGGCCGAGGAGTCGGTGGCGGACGAGGAGGCCGGGGAGGCCGTGGAGGGGTCGGGAGGGGTGCGTGAGGGTGTGGGGCTGGGTTCGTGAGGGATTGCGGCGGCAGGACCTCGACCGGGGGTCCGCCACTGTCTGGAGTCTGGGGCTGATCGCCGTGCTGTGCGTGGTGTTCGGTGCCGTGCTCGCTCTCGGGCAGGCCGTCGTCGTACGGCACCGGGCGGCCGGTGGCGCCGATCTGGCCGCGCTCGCGGCGGCGGACCACTGGGCCGAGGGCGGCACGGCGGCCTGTGCCTGGGCCGGGCGGCTGGCGGCGGAACAGGGGGTGCGGTTGGTGCGGTGCGCGATCGAGGGCGACACCTCGGACGTGACGGCGGCCGCGGGGCGGGCGCCGTTCACGGCGGAGGTCAGGGCGAGAGCGGGTCCGGCGGGACCGGTACCGCCTGGCGGGCCGGACGGGACGGGGTTCGTACCGCCGGCCGCCGTACCCTCGGCGCCTGCCGTCCCGGTGCCGGGAGGAGGCGAGCAACCAGGACCCTGAGCGGACTTCCTCACCCGCTCTCTCCACACACACGCTCCGGATGCCCGCCCCGGTCTCACCCCTCCGGATCCGCTCCCCGCCCTCCCGCCTTACCCGTCCCCCTCCGGTTCCCCCTCCGCGTCCCCGGACGGCTTCTCCTCCGGCGCCCCCCGCAGCAGTGCCGTGAGGAGTCGTACCGCGCCCCTCTTGTGCAGGGGGTCGTTGCCGTTGCCGCACTTGGGGGACTGGATGCAGGACGGGCAGCCGGAGTCGCACTCGCAGGAGGCGATGGCCTCGCGGGTGGCGGTGAGCCAGGCGCGGGCGGTGTGGAAGGCGCGCTCGGCGAAGCCCGCACCGCCGGGGTGGCCGTCGTAGACGAAGACCGTGGGCAGGAGGGTGTCGGGGTGCAGGGGGACCGAGACGCCGCCGATGTCCCAGCGGTCGCAGGTCGCGAAGAGGGGCAGCATGCCGATGGAGGCGTGCTCGGCCGCGTGCAGGGAGCCGCCGAGGATCTCCGGGGTGATCCGGGCCTCGTCCAGCTGGTCCTCGGTGACCGTCCACCACACCGCGCGGGTGCGCAGCGTACGAGGAGGGAGGTCGAGTTTCGTCTCGCCCAGCACCTCGCCGGTGATCAGGCGTCTGCGGAGGTAGGAGACCACCTGGTTGGTGACCTCGACGGAGCCGTAGCAGAGGCGGCCGGCGCCCCAGGGGATCTCGGTGTCGGTCTCCAGGACGGAGATCGCCGTGGTGTCGCGGGCGACCGTCGAGTAGGGCGGGTCGGCCTGTTCGACCAGGGCGACGGAGTCCTCCAGATCGAGGTCGCGCACCAGGTAGGTGCGGCCCTGGTGCAGGTGGACGGCGCCCTCGTGGACCGTGGAGTGCGCGGCGCCCGCGTCGACGGTGCCGAGCAGGCGGCCCGTGTCGGCCTCGACGACCTGCACCGGACGGCCGCCGGCACCGCGGATGTCGGTGAGGTCGGCGGCCCGCTCCCGGCGGGTCCAGTGCCAGGCCTTCGTACGGCGGCGCAGCAGCTTCGCGGCCTCCAGCTGCGGCAGCACGTCCGCGCAGGCGGGGCCGAAGAGGTCCAGGTCCTCCTCGGTCAGCGGCAGCTCCGCGGCGGCGGCGCACAGGTGCGGGGCGAGGACGTAGGGGTTGTCGGGGTCGAGGACGGTCGATTCCACCGGTTGGTCGAACAAGGCCTCGGGATGATGGACGAGGAAGGTGTCCAGCGGGTCGTCGCGGGCGACGAGGACCGCGAGGGCGCCCTGGCCGGAGCGGCCCGCGCGGCCCGCCTGCTGCCACAGGGAGGCGCGTGTGCCCGGGTAGCCGGCGATGACCACCGCGTCCAGGCCCGAGACGTCCACGCCCAGCTCCAGGGCCGTCGTGGCGGCGAGGCCGAGGAGTTCGCCGGAGTGCAGGGCGCGTTCCAGGGCGCGGCGCTCTTCGGGGAGGTAGCCGCCGCGGTAGGCCGCGACACGCCGGGCCAGGGAGCGGTCGACCTCGGCGAGTCGCTCCTGGGCGATCACCGAGATGAGTTCGGCGCCGCGCCGGGAGCGGACGAAGGCGACCGAGCGCACGCCCTGCACGGTCAGGTCGGTCAGCAGGTCGGCGGTCTCGGCGGTGGCGGTACGCCGTACGGGGGCGCCCTTCTCGCCCTGCAGTTCGGTGAGCGGGGGCTCCCAGAGGGCGAAGACCAGCTCGCCGCGGGGGGACGCGTCGTCGGCGACCTCCACGACCGGCAGCCCGGTCAGCCGGCGGGCGGCGACCGCGGGCTCGGCGGCGGTCGCCGAGGCCAGCAGGAACACGGGGGAGGAGCCGTAGCGGGCGCACAGGCGGCGCAGGCGGCGCAGCACCTGGGCGACGTGGGAGCCGAAGACGCCCCGGTAGGTGTGGCACTCGTCGATGACGACGTAGCGGAGGGACTTCAGGAAGGAGGACCAGCGCGGGTGGGAGGGGAGTATCCCGCGGTGCAGCATGTCGGGGTTGGTGAGGACGTAGTTGGCGTACTGGCGGATCCACTCGCGTTCCTCGAACGGGGTGTCGCCGTCGTACACGGCTGGGCGTACCGCGGTGCCGAGAGATTGTGAAAGTTCCTTCACCGATCGGCACTGGTCCGCCGCGAGCGCCTTGGTGGGGGCCAGGTAGAGGGCGGTGGCGCCGCGGCCGTTCGGAGCCTCGGCACCGTCCAGAAGGGTGGACAGGACGGGCATCAGATAGGCGAGGGACTTGCCGGAGGCGGTGCCGGTGGCGACGACCACCGAGTCGCCGTCCAGGGCGTGCTCCGCGGCCAGCGCCTGGTGCGCCCAGGGGTGCTCGATGCCGCAGTCGTGCACGGCCGCGATCACTTCGGAGCGAATCCGGTCAGGCCAGACGGCATGGCGGCCCGCGCGCGGGGGCAAGTGCTCCGTATGAGTGATGCGCGCAGCCCGGCTCGGCCCGGAGGCGAGCCGGTCCAGGACCGTGCCCGGAGACGGGCGGGACGCCGCGTGGGCCTGGGGTCGATCGGATCGGTGATTCTTGGCCATTGGCACCGAGTGTGTCACTGGCGTGACGGACAATGGAGTCAAGGCGTCGTGCACGCCCGCCCGTAAGTGATTGAATGCCATCGCGGCTGGCGAAGCGTCCTGGGGGCCGCAAGCCGCGTGCCCTAGGGCGACCGCTCGATAGCAAGGTGCTGGAGGATCCGTGGACCTGTCCCTGTCGACCCGTACCGTCGGCGATCGTACGGTCGTCGAGGTCGGTGGCGAAATCGACGTATATACCGCGCCCAAGCTGCGCGAGCAGCTGGTCGAGCTGGTGAACGACGGGAATTTCCACCTCGTCGTCGACATGGAAGGCGTGGACTTCCTCGACTCCACCGGGCTCGGCGTCCTGGTCGGCGGCCTGAAGAGGGTTCGCGCCCACGAGGGCTCGCTGCGCCTGGTCTGCAACCAGGAGCGCATTCTCAAGATCTTCCGCATCACCGGCCTCACCAAGGTGTTCCCGATCCACACCACGGTCGAGGAAGCGGTGGCGGCCACCGACTGATCGGCCACCGACCGATCCCGGACCGGTCGCCGGCGTCGGGCCCCTGCCGGGGGCCGGACGCCGGCCGGTCCCGTCCTGGGCCGGTGCCGACGCGCCGGTCCGGGGTAGAGAGACACACCAGAGGGTGCGGGCGTTCTGCGCCCCGCCCCCGACCGCACGCCCGTAGTCGCGAGGGGGATGCATGGCCACCGTCGAACTCCGCTTCAGCGCGCTGCCCGAGCACGTCCGTACCGCCCGGCTGGTGGCGGCAGCGGTGGCGCGCAGGGCCGGAGTGGACGAGGCCGTCCTGGACGAGGTGCGTCTGGCGGTGGGCGAGGCCTGCTCCCGTGCCGTCGGACTGCACCAGATCAGCGGGGTCACGGCACCGGTGAAGGTGGCGTTGATCGAAGAGGAGAAACAGTTCTCCATCGAGGTCGGCGACGAGGCACCGCACGCCGCTCCGGGCGGCGACACGCCCGGAGTGCAGGACGGCGACGCGGACGTCGAGGAGGACGAGATGGGCCTCGCGGTCATCAGCGGCCTCGTCGACGACGTGGAGGTCACCACCGGGCAGAACGGCGGCCTGATCCGCATGACCTGGCCGACCGCACCGCCGGCAGCCGCACTCGCCTGACCCCCCTAGCACGACCCGACAGGGGCCCTGCCTGAGCAGGGCCCCTGTCGCGTTCCTGGCACCCTGTTTCCAGCCCCTTCCCCAATTCGTGAAGGAATTCACGATCAAAAGCCCGATAATTTGATCAAGCATTCATCTGGGCGTCAATGGTTTTGAGGCATTACCCCTTTCGGGTTCGCTGTCCGTGCATGCAGGCCAATTCCGTTTACCGTCCCCTGTTTAGATCACTCACGGGTACCTACAATCCGTCCACATCTTGAGCTCAGCCCAAGCGTCAAGGAGGACGAATGGCGGGGCTTTCTACCCCAGAGCAGTTGGGTCACCCCTCATCCCTCGCGGCCGCGGTCCTGACCGACGACAACCGGATCATCGTGGCCGTCATCGCGGCCGTCGCCCTGGCCGCTCTGGTGGTCGCGGGGATCCTGGTGCGCCAGGTACTGGCAGCGGGCGAGGGAACCGACAGCATGAAACGGATCGCCGAGGCGGTCCAGGAAGGCGCCAAGGCGTATCTCGCACGGCAGCTGCGCACGCTCGGCGTATTCGCCGTCGTGGTCTTCTTCCTGCTCATGCTGCTGCCCGCCGACGACTGGAATCAGCGAGCCGGCCGCTCGGTGTTCTTCCTGATCGGAGCGGCGTTCTCGGCGGCCACCGGCTATATCGGCATGTGGCTCGCCGTGCGCAGCAATGTGCGGGTCGCCGCGGCGGCCCGGGAAGCCACACCGGCGGAGGGCGAGCCGGAAAAGGATCTCACCACCGTCTCGCACACCGCGATGAAGATCGCATTTCGCACGGGCGGCGTCGTCGGCATGTTCACGGTGGGGCTCGGCCTGCTGGGCGCCTCCTGTGTGGTGCTGGTGTACGCCGCGGACGCACCGAAGGTGCTGGAGGGCTTCGGCCTCGGGGCCGCCCTGATCGCGATGTTCATGCGGGTGGGCGGCGGCATCTTCACCAAGGCCGCCGACGTCGGCGCCGACCTGGTCGGCAAGGTCGAACAGGGCATTCCGGAGGACGACCCGCGCAATGCCGCGACCATCGCCGACAACGTGGGCGACAACGTCGGCGACTGCGCGGGCATGGCGGCCGACCTCTTCGAGTCGTACGCCGTGACCCTGGTGGCCGCGCTGATCCTCGGCAAGGCCGCCTTCGGCGACTCGGGTCTGGCTTTTCCGCTGCTGGTGCCCGCCATCGGTGTGATCACGGCGATGATCGGCATCTTCGCGGTCGCCCCGCGCCGTGCCGACCGCAGCGGCATGACCGCGATCAACCGCGGCTTCTTCATCTCCGCGGTGATCTCCCTGGCGCTGGTCGCGATCGCGGTCTTCGTCTACCTGCCGTCGAAGTACGCCGACCTCGACGGCGTCACCGACGCCGCGATCAAGGGCAAGAACGGCGACCCGCGCCTCCTCGCGCTGGTCGCGGTGGCCATCGGCATCCTGCTCGCCGCCGTCATCCAGCAGCTGACCGGCTACTTCACCGAGACCAACCGCCGCCCGGTGCGGGACATCGGCAAGACCTCCCTCACCGGTCCCGCCACCGTCGTCCTCTCCGGCATCTCGGTGGGCCTGGAGTCGGCTGTCTACACCGCGCTGCTGATCGGGCTCGGCGTGTACGGCGCGTTCCTGCTCGGCGGTACGTCGATCATGCTGGCGCTGTTCGCGGTCGCCCTGGCCGGCACCGGGCTGCTCACCACGGTCGGGGTGATCGTCGCCATGGACACCTTCGGGCCGGTCTCGGACAACGCCCAGGGCATCGCCGAGATGTCCGGTGACGTCCAGGGCGCGGGCGCGCAGGTACTCACCAACCTGGACGCGGTCGGCAACACCACCAAGGCCATCACCAAGGGCATCGCCATCGCCACCGCCGTCCTCGCCGCGTCGGCGCTCTTCGGGTCGTACCGCGACGCGATCACCACCAACGTGCACGACGTCGGCGTGAAGCTGACCGGACCGGGATCGCCGCTCAGCCTGTCGCTGGACATCTCGCAGCCCAACAACCTCGTCGGCCTGGTCGCGGGCGCCGCGGTCGTCTTCCTCTTCTCCGGACTGGCCATCAACGCGGTGTCGCGGTCGGCCGGTTCGGTGGTGTTCGAAGTGCGGCGGCAGTTCCGCGAGCACCCCGGGATCATGGACTACACCGAGAAGCCCGAGTACGGGAAGGTCGTCGACATCTGTACCCGGGACGCCCTGCGCGAGCTGGCCACGCCCGGTCTGCTCGCCGTCATGGCGCCGATCTTCATCGGGTTCACGCTCGGCGTCGGCGCGCTCGGCTCCTACCTCGCCGGGGCGATCGGCGCGGGCACGCTGATGGCGGTGTTCCTCGCCAACTCCGGCGGTGCCTGGGACAACGCCAAGAAGCTGGTGGAGGACGGCCACCACGGCGGCAAGGGCAGCGAGGCCCACGCGGCCACGGTGATCGGCGACACGGTCGGCGACCCCTTCAAGGACACCGCCGGCCCGGCGATCAACCCGCTGCTGAAGGTCATGAACCTGGTCTCGCTGCTCATCGCACCGGCGGTGATCAAGTTCTCCTACGGTGACGACAAGAACCTCGGCGTGCGGATCGGTATCGCGGTCCTCGCGCTCCTGGTGATCGTCGTGGCCGTGTACGTCTCCAAGCGGCGCGGGATCGCCGTCGGCGACGACGAGAGCGCCGAGCGGATCGCCAACTCGCCGGACGCCGCGGTGGTTTCGTAACCGCGGCCGAGAAGGCCTGGCCAACGGGCGGGCGGGCGGCGCGTGCTGACGCGCCGCCCGCCCGCTCCGTGTGTGGCCGCTCCGTGTCCGCCCGTCCCGTGTGCGCCCGTCCCGTCGTGAGCCGGTGTCACGGGCCGGTGTCGTGAGCCTTCTCTCCCATGGTGCGAATAGTCACAAAAGCTGACTTACGGTTCCTTCGGAAGGGGGAGGGGGTGCGTTCGCCGTGTAGATTCCGGGGGCCGAGAGCCATGGAAGGGACCGATCCGGTGAACAAGAAGCTCGCGGCCGCACTGTCCGGCGGTGCGGTACTGGTAGTGGCGGTGTCGGGATGCAGCGGCAGCAGCGGTGAGGAGGGGCCCGACCCCAAGCTGGTGTCCTGGGCCAAGACGGTGTGCGACGCGGTGCCCGGCCCCAACGCCAAGATCCGCTCGGCCAACGCCGAGATAGCGGCCATCGCCACGGACAGCAACCTGCCGCCCAAGAACGCGCAGAAGACGTACGCCGACGCCTTCCAGGGCATGGCCGACGGCTACAAGGCGCTCGCGGACGCGCTCGACACCGCCGGCGCGCCCCCCGGCGTCGACGGTGGCGCCAAGCTGCAGAAGGACGCGGCCAAGAACCTCGCCGGCCTGGCCACGTCGTACGCCGACCTGAAGAAGAAGGTCGACGGGCTCGACACTAAGAACCAGGGCAAGTTCGCCCGCGGTCTCAAGGAGGTCGCCGCCCAGTCGAAGGAGATCGGCAAGCAGAGCGACAGCGGCACGCAGGCGCTGAAGCGGCTGGAGCAGGAGGACGTCAAGAAGGCCATGGCCAAGCAGCCCAGCTGCAAGGTCGCCGCCTCCGCGTCCGCGTCCGCGCCGGCACCGGCGGCCGCGGGCTGACGTCGGCGGACGCCGCGCGCAGTCCGGCCACGGCGGGCTGACGTCGGCGGACGCCGCGCGCGCAGTCACAGTCGGCCCCGGGCAGCCGCCCCGGGCCACAATGGGGGCGTGACTGACTCCGGACTCGCTCCCCTGCCCGCTCCCGACCGGCCCGACATCGCCGCGCGTCTGAGGGACGCGCTGCTCGCCGCCTCCTTCACCGCCGACGGGCTGCTCGACCTGCTCGGCGCCGCCGCGTACGCGGCGCTGGCCCGCAGCGAGACCGTGCCCGCGCTCCGGGTGACCCGCGGCGACACGCCGCTGGAGACGCTCGTACGGCTGTTCCTGCTCCAGCAGCCGGTGCCGCACGCGCGCGTGGCGGCCGTGCTGCCGGTCGAGGAGGCCGTGGAGGCCGGCTGGCTCACCCGCGTGGGCGGCGACGAGGTGGCCGCCACCGTGGACGTACGGCCGTACGGCGGTCCCGGCGGCGAGGACTGGTTCATCGTCTCCGACCTCGGCTGCGCGGTCGGCGGGGCCGGCGGCATCGGGCAGCGCGCGGAGGGCGTCGTGCTGGGCGTCGGCGGCGCCTCGACGACCCTCGCCGGCATCACCGTCCGCACGCCCGCCGCCTCCGCCCTCGACCTCGGCACCGGCTCCGGCATCCAGGCCCTGCACGCGTCGCAGCACGCCACACGCGTGACGGCGACCGACCTCAACCCGCGCGCGCTGCACATCACGGCGCTCACGCTCGCGCTCTCCGGCGCGCCCGCCGCCGACCTGCGCGAGGGCTCGCTGTTCGCGCCGGTCCGGGACGACGAGACCTTCGACCTGATCGTCTCCAACCCGCCGTTCGTGATCTCCCCGCGCGCCCGGCTGACGTACCGGGACGGTGGCATGGGCGGGGACGATCTGTGCCGCTCGCTCGTTCAGGAAGCGGGGGAACGGCTGAACGAGGGCGGGTTCGCGCAGTTCCTCGCGAACTGGCAGCACGTGGCGGGGGAGGACTGGCAGGACAGGCTCAGGTCATGGGTACCGCGCGGGTGCGACGCCTGGATCGTGCAGCGCGAGGTGCAGGACGTCACGCAGTACGCCGAGCTGTGGCTGAGGGACGCCGGGGACCACCGCGGGGACCCGGCGGAGTACCAGGCGCGGTACGACGCCTGGCTCGACGAGTTCGAGGCGCGCAAGGTCAAGGCGGTCGGCTTCGGCTGGATCACCCTGCGCAGGACCGGGTCCGCCGAACCCGTGGTCACCGTGGAGGAGTGGCCGCACCCGGTGGAGCAGCCGCTCGGGGAGACGATCCGGGCGCACTTCGACCGGCTCGACTACCTCCGCACGCACGACGACGCGGCGCTGCTGGACAGCCACTTCAAGCTCGCCGCCGAGGTGGTCCAGGAGCAGGTCGGGCTGCCCGGCGCCGAGGACCCGGAGCACGTGGTGCTGCGCCAGCACCGCGGGATGCGCCGGGCGACGAAGGTGGACACGGTCGGGGCCGGCTTCGCCGGCGTGTGCGACGGCACGCTGAGCGCGGGCCGCATCCTGGACGCCATCGCGCAGCTCGTCGGCGAGGACCCGGTGCTGCTGCGCGACCGCACGCCCGCGCAGATCCGGCTGCTGGTGGAGCAGGGCTTCCTGGAGCCGGTGCGCTGAGCGGGACGCGCGGCGGGGTCCCGGGGCCGGCGCCGGTCCCGTGCCGTGCCCGGGGTGCCCGTGCCGTCGTAGGCGCGGTGCGCTCATCTGCTGAGCGGGGTGTCGGCGCCATCGTATGCCGGAGGCACGGGACCCGGGACGGCGCCGGCCGTGGCCGGCACGGGGTCCCTTTCGGAAAACGGCCGGAAAAATATGTGCACCGCGTCCCGCCCACCCCCATCCGATCGCATGTTCGAATTCACGGGGGCCGTCCGTTCACCCCGAAGTCGCCCTCCCGTCTCCCCCGCGTGCCACCCTCCCGGCGCTGGGGAGAGCTGACGGCAGGGAAGGGGTGGGCGGCCGGTGGAGAGTGGCCCGGCGATCTTCGCGGGAGTGGTGTTCGCCCTGTTCGGGGCCGGTCTGCTGGCCTGGACCGGGGTCCGTCTCCGGCGCCGGGAACCGGTCGCCCTCGGTGTGAGTCGTGTCGCATCAGCGGTGTCCGCGAGCACGGCCGGAACGCTGGCACTGGCCCTCGGTGTGTACTGCCTGACCCGGCTCTGAGACCGGCGGGCGCCATGTCCGCGGGGTAAGGGGAGCGTCACGCTCCGGACAGGGGCGCGGGGTGGGGCGGGCGGTCCGGGCGGCAGGAATGGCGGTAGTCGGGTTACCGTTCGAGTGGCCGTTGTGGGCTTTTCCCGTTTGACACGGGGGCGGGATGTAGCGTCACACTCCGCAGCGTCACACGAGCCAGCAGTACGCCGCGACCCCGGGACCAAGGCCTGGGGAGGCCCCAGCGTCGACCGGAGAGAAGAGCGAAGTTGTCCCCGACCAGCGAGACCGCACAAGGCGGTCGCCGACTCGTCATCGTCGAGTCGCCTGCCAAGGCGAAGACGATCAAGGGCTACCTCGGCCCCGGCTACACCGTCGAGGCGAGCGTCGGGCACATCCGCGACCTTCCCAACGGCGCCGCGGAGGTGCCCGAGAAGTACACCGGCGAGGTCCGTCGCCTCGGTGTGGACGTCGACCATGACTTCCAGCCGATCTATGTGGTCAACGCCGACAAGAAGGCCCAGGTCAAGAAGCTCAAGGACCTGCTGAAGGAGTCCGACGAGCTCTTCCTCGCCACCGATGAGGACCGGGAGGGCGAGGCGATCGCCTGGCACCTCCAGGAGGTCCTGAAGCCGAAGATCCCGGTCAAGCGCATGGTGTTCCACGAGATCACCAAGGACGCGATCCGCGAGGCCGTCGCCAACCCGCGCCAGCTCAACCAGAAGCTGGTCGACGCCCAGGAGACCCGCCGCATCCTCGACCGCCTCTACGGCTACGAGGTCTCCCCGGTGCTGTGGAAGAAGGTCATGCCCCGGCTGTCGGCCGGCCGCGTGCAGTCCGTCGCCACACGACTCGTCGTGGAGCGGGAACGTGAGCGCATGGCTTTTCGTTCCGCTGAGTACTGGGACCTGACGGGCACCTTCGCGACCGGCCGCGCGGGAGACCCCTCGGACCCGTCGTCGCTGGTCGCCCGCCTGCAGACCGTCGACGGCAGGCGGGTCGCGCAGGGCCGCGACTTCGACTCCCTCGGACAACTCAAGAGCGCGAACACCCTCCACCTCGACGAGGCGACCGCCCGCGCCCTCGCCGCCGCCCTGGAGAACACCCGCTTCTCCGTGCGGTCCGTCGAGTCCAAGCCGTACCGGCGCTCGCCGTACGCCCCGTTCCGTACGACGACGCTGCAGCAGGAGGCCAGCCGCAAGCTCGGCTTCGGCGCGAAGGCGACCATGCAGGTCGCCCAGAAGCTGTACGAGAACGGCTACATCACGTACATGCGTACGGACTCCACGACCCTGAGCGAGACCGCGATCTCCGCGGCCCGCGCCCAGGTCACGCAGCTGTACGGCGCCGACTACCTGCCGCCGCAGCCGCGCACCTACGCCGCCAAGGTCAAGAACGCGCAGGAGGCCCACGAGGCGATCCGCCCCTCGGGCGATCGTTTCCGCACGCCCGCGGAGACCGGCCTGACCGGCGACCAGTTCAAGCTGTACGAGCTGATCTGGAAGCGGACCGTCGCCTCCCAGATGAAGGACGCGACCGGCAACAGCGTGACCGTGAAGATCGGTGGTACGGCCGCCGACGGACGGGACGTCGAGTTCAGCGCCTCCGGCAAGACGATCACCTTCCACGGCTTTCTGAAGGCCTACGTCGAGGGTGCCGACGACCCGAACGCCGAGCTGGACGACCGTGAGCGCCGGCTGCCGCAGGTCACCGAGGGCGACGCGCTGTCCGCCGAGGAGATCACGGTCGACGGCCACGCCACCAAGCCCCCGGCCCGCTACACCGAGGCCAGCCTGGTCAAGGAGCTGGAAGAGCGCGAGATCGGCCGCCCGTCGACGTACGCGTCGATCATCGGCACGATCCTCGACCGCGGCTACGTCTTCAAGAAGGGCACGGCCCTCGTGCCGTCCTTCCTCTCCTTCGCCGTGGTCAACCTCCTGGAGAAGCACTTCGGGCGGCTCGTCGACTACGACTTCACCGCCAAGATGGAGGACGACCTCGACCGCATCGCCGCGGGCGAGGCCCAGGCCGTGCCGTGGCTGAAGCGGTTCTACTTCGGCGAGGGCCACGACGGCGTCGGCAGCGCGGCCGAGGCGGGCAACGGCGACGGGGACCACCTCGGCGGTCTCAAGGAGCTGGTGACCGACCTGGGCGCGATCGACGCGCGCGAGGTGTCCTCGTTCCCGGTCGGCAACGACATCGTGCTGCGCGTCGGCCGCTACGGCCCGTACATCGAGCGCGGCGAGAAGGACACCGAGCAGCACCAGCGCGCCGACATCCCGGCCGACCTGGCGCCGGACGAGCTGACCGTCGAGCTGGCCGAGGAGCTGCTGGCCAAGCCCAGCGGCGACTTCGAGCTGGGCACCGACCCGGCCACCGGCCACACGATCGTCGCCAAGGACGGCCGCTACGGCCCGTACGTCACGGAGATCCTCCCCGAGGGCACTCCGAAGACCGGCAAGAACGCGGTCAAGCCGCGGACGGCCTCGCTCTTCAAGTCGATGTCACTCGACACGGTGACGCTCGACGACGCGCTGAAGCTGATGTCGCTGCCGCGGATCGTCGGCACCGACGCCGACGGCGTGGAGATCACCGCGCAGAACGGCCGGTACGGCCCCTATCTGAAGAAGGGCACGGACTCGCGCTCGCTGCAGTCCGAGGACCAGCTCTTCACGATCACGCTGGAGGAGGCGCAGGCGATCTACGCCCAGCCGAAGCAGCGTGGCCGGGCCGCCGCCAAGCCGCCGCTGAAGGAGCTGGGCGAGGACCCCGTCTCCGGCAAGCCGGTCGTGGTCAAGGACGGCCGCTTCGGCCCGTACGTCACCGACGGCGAGACCAACGCGACCCTCCGCTCCGGCGACAGCGTCGAAACGATCACTCCGGAGCGTGGCTTCGAGCTGCTCGCCGAGAAGCGGGCGAAGGCTCCGGCCAAGAAGACCGCGAAGAAGGCGGCGGCGAAGAAGACCGCCCCGGCGAAGAAGACGGCCGCCAAGAAGACGGCGGCGAAGAAGACGACGGCGGCTGCCGCGAAGAAGACGACGGCGAAGAAGACCACCGCGAAGAAGGCGACGGCTTCCAAGGCGACGGCTTCGGGCGCGGAGGACTGACGGCGGCTTCGGGCGCGGAGGACTGACGGCGGGGCCCGGCGCGGGCGACCGACAGTGGGTCCGGCGCGGGGACTGGCATCGGGTCGTGGCGGCCACGGCCTCGCCGGGTGGCCGTGACGCCGGAGGCCGGCGTCTGCCCGGGGCGTGGCTGTCGCGGCGCCCTGCCCGCCTGCCCGGTGAATCGAGGCCGTGGTCTTCCCGCCAGGCCGCCGGCCTTCCCACCAGGTCCGGTCGGTGTCTTTCAGGTCCGGTCGGTGTCTTTCCGGGTTCGCCGAGCGAACGGGTCGGCATCGTCCGGTGCCCGGGCGGGCGGACGGCCGGACACGCGAGGTGTGGTGTCAGCGGCTGCGGATAGGCTGAACGCATGACGCGAGCCGAGCAGCCAACGGCCCACACCACAGCACCGGACGACGCCCTGGTCGCGGACTCCCGCGAGCGCGCCGTCCGTTCCCTGCTGCGCCGACCGCAGTTGAGGCGCCTGTGGAGCGCGCAGCTGGTGAGCGGTGTCGGCGACACCCTGTCCCTCCTCGTGCTGGTCCTCCTGGTCCTCCAGGCGGCCATAGCCGAGGGTGCCTTCGGCGGTGGGTACCGAGGCGTGGCGTTCGCAGTGGCGACCGTCTTCGCGGCCCGTATCCTCGCCGCGCTGCTCTTCGGCGCCGTACTCCTGGGCCCGCTGACCTCGCTCACCGCCCAGGAGGGCCCGCTCGACCGCCGCTGGACCATGGTCGGCGCCGACGGCCTGCGCGCCGCCCTGCTGATCGTCGCGCCCCTGTGGATCGACTGGACGCAGGACAACGCGCTCGCCGTCCTGCTGGTCACCGCCTTCGTCACCGGCGTCGCCGAGCGGCTGTGGACCGTGTGCCGCGAGAGCGCCGCCCCCGCCCTGCTGCCGGGCCCGCCCCCGGAGGGCGCGACGGTACGACCGCTTCCGGACCACCTGGACGCGCTGCGCCGCCTGTCGCTGCGGACGACCTTCCTGGCGGTGCCGCTGGCAGCCGCCGCCCTGGTCGTCGCCGCCCTGCTGAACAATCTGCTGGGCACGGGCGTGGCCTGGTTCGACCAGCACCAGGCGGCCCTCGGGTCGTATGTGGCGGCGGGCCTCTTCGCCGCCTCGCTCTCCGTTCTGACCTACCTGGAACTGCCCGACACGCGCACCCCGCGCGCGCGGTCCCCGCTGGAGGGCCTGCGCCGGCCGCGTACCGGAACCGGCGTCGACAAGGGCCGTACGGGCGCCATCCCGCTGCTCGTCCCGGCCTGCGCCGGAGTCGCCGGCGCGATCGCCGCGGCCGTCTCCGTGTGCGTGCTGCACGCCAAGGACCTCGGCGGCGGCCCGGTGCTCTACGGCCTGCTGGTGCTGGGCCTGACCGGCGGTGTCGTCGCCGGTATCCGTACCGCCCCCGCGCTGCTGCCCTCGCTCTCCCGCCGCCGCCTCCTGGCCCTGGCGATCGCCGTCACCGGCATCGCGCTGCTGGCCGCCGGGCTGGTTCCGGACGTCACCACGGTCCTGCTGATCGTCACGCTGGCCGGTGCCGCCGCGGGCGTGGCCGCCAACACCGGGCACACCCTGCTCGACCAGGAGACCGAGGACTACCGCAGGGCACGCACCACCGAGCACCTGCACGCGGTGGTCCGCGTCTTCATAGCGCTCGGCGCTCTGATCGCGCCCCTGGTCGCCGCGCTGATCGGCCCGCACCGGCTGGAGAACGGCAGGTTCGTCTTCGCGCACGGCGGTGCCGCCTTCACCCTGATGCTCGTCGGCGCGCTGCTCCTGCCGGTGGCCGCGCTGGTGCTCGCCAAGGTCGACGACCGCTCCGGCGTACCGCTGCGCCAGGACCTCAAGGACGCCCTGCTCGGCGGCGACGACCCGGTCACCGCCCCGGCGGCCAGCGGCTTCTTCATCGCCCTGGAGGGCGGCGACGGCGCCGGCAAGTCCACCCAGGCCGAGGCCCTCGCCGAGTGGATCCGCGGCAAGGGCCACGAGGTCGTGCTCACCCGAGAGCCCGGCGCCACCCCGGTGGGCAAGCGGCTCCGCTCGATCCTGCTGGACGTCTCCTCGGCGGGCCTGTCGCACCGCGCGGAGGCGCTGCTGTACGCCGCCGACCGCGCCGAGCACGTCGACACGGTCGTACGCCCCGCCCTGGAGCGCGGCGCCGTGGTGATCTCCGACCGGTACATCGACTCCTCCGTCGCCTACCAGGGCGCCGGCCGAGACCTGTCCCCGACCGAGATCGCCCGCATCAACCGCTGGGCCACCAACGGGCTCGTCCCGCACCTCACCGTCCTGCTGGACGTCTCCCCGGAGACCGCCCGCGAGCGGTTCACCGAGGCGCCGGACCGGCTGGAGTCGGAGCCGGCCGAGTTCCACGCGCGCGTGCGGGCCGGTTTCCTCACGCTCGCCGCCTCCGACCCCGGCCGCTACCTGGTCGTGGACGCAGGGCAGGAGCCCGAGGCCGTCACCACCGTGATCCGGCACCGCCTGGACACCGTGCTGCCGCTCTCCGAGGCCGAGATCAAGGCCCAGGAGGAAGCCCGCAGGAAGGCCGAGGAGGAGGCCCGCCGCAAGGCCGAGGAAGAGGCCGCCCGCAAGGCCGAGGAGGAGCGCCTGGAGCGCGAGCGCCAGGAGCAGCTCGCCCGCCTGCGCGCCGAGGAAGAGGAGCGCAAGCGCCGCGAGCTGGAGGAGGCGCAGCGGCGCGAGGCCGAACGGCAGGCGGAGGAGGCCCGGCAGCGAGCCGAGGAAGCGCGCCGGCGCGCGGAGGAGGAGCGGCAGCGGCTGCTCGCCGAGGAGAAGGCACGCGCCGAGGAGGAGGCCCGTCGCAGGGCCGAGGAGGAGCGGCGCCGCAAGCAGGCCGAGGAGGAGGCCAGGCTGCGGGCCGAGGAGGAGGCGCGGCAGGCGCGGCTGCGTGCCGAGGAAGAAGCCCGGCAGGCGCGGTTGCGTGCCGAGGAGGAGGCCCGGCGTCTGGAGGCGCAGCGCAAGGCCGAGGAGGCGCTGCTGCGCGCCGAGGAGGCCCGTCGGCAGGCCGCCGAGGCCGCGGCGGCAGCCGACGCGGCGGCCCGCAGGCCCAGCGCCCCCCTGCCCAAGGCGCCGGGCGTGGTCCCCGACGCGGCGACGGTCCCCACGCCGGTGGTGTCGCCCGAGGCGGCCGCGCGCGGCACGGACACGCGGGGCACGGACGACGAGACGAGGGTGCTGCGGCCCGTGCGCGAGGAGCGCGGCGGTCCTGCCGACTCGGAGAGTGGTCCTGCCGACTCCGAGATGACCGCCGAGCTGCCGCAGCCACCGGCGCCCTCCGGGCCGGCCGACGAGACCGCCGTACTGCCGCAGGTGCCATCGGTGCCGCCGGGCGCGGCGGACGAGACGGCCGTGCTGCCGCCGGTGTCCGTCGACGAGACGGCCGAGCTGCCCTCGGTGGCCCCGGGCGCGGCCGACGAGACCGCCGTCCTGCCACCCGTACGGAGCGACGCCCCGACGGACCGGGTGCCGCCCGGCTTCTTCCGCGACGAGCGGCCCGCCCCGGACCCCGACGGCTCCGAGCCCCGCACACGTGAGATGCCCCGGATCGACGCCGACGGCACCACGCGCGGCCGGCCGCGCTCCGACTGGGCCGAGGAGACCCCCTTGGACGACCTGCCCACACTCGCCGACGAGCTGCTGGGCTCGTACGACGAGGGCGAGCACGGCGACCAGCCCGGCGGCGAGGAACAGGGCCGCAAGGGCGGCGGCCGCGGCCGGGGCCGCCGAGGCTGACCGGCGGGTGCCTTCCGAGAGGGAGGGCGGGAGCGGACCGGGCTGCCCGGGCGCCGCCGCGGAAGGGCACCGGTGCTCGCGGTTGACGGGCCCCGGTGCGCGCGGGCCCCGGTGCGCGCGGGCCCCGGTGCGCGCGGGCACCGGGGAGGGCCGGCGTGGAGGAGGGGTTGCCGCGCGCCGGTGATCCGGGGAGCGTCGGCTTGGTCACCCCCGGCCCCTCACCCCTCCGCGACCGCCCCCGTTGTCAGTGCCCACCCCCACAATGGATGCGTGAGGCGGAGTGTGACGGAAGGGCGGCGTGACCCGTGAGCGTGTGGGACGACCTCGTCGGGCAGGAGAAGGTGAGCGCGGTGCTCGACGCCGCCGCGCGGGACGCCGACGCCCTCGTCACGGCCGCTGCCGCGGCCGAACCGCTGCCCGAGGCGTCGAAGATGACGCACGCGTGGCTGTTCACGGGCCCGCCCGGCGCGGGCCGGAACCAGGCGGCGCGGGCCTTCGCCGCCGCCCTGCAGTGCGTGAGCCCCGACCGCGCCCTCGGCGGCGCCCCCGGCTGCGGCTTCTGCGACGGCTGCCACACCGCGCTGCTCGGCACCCACGCGGACGTCACGACGGTCGCCGCGGTCGGCGCCGAGATCCTGGTCAAGGACATGCGGGACACGGTCCGCAAGTCGTTCACCGCCCCGGCGAACGGCCGCTGGCAGATCATCCTGGTCGAGGACGCCGAGCGGCTGAACGAGAAGTCGGCCAACGCCGTCCTCAAGGCGGTGGAGGAGCCCGCCCCCCGTACGGTCTGGCTGCTGTGCGCCCCCTCCATCGAGGACGTCCTGCCGACCATCCGCTCCCGCTGCCGCCACCTGAACCTGCGCACGCCCTCCGTCGAGGCGGTCGCCGACATGCTCGTACGGCGTGACGGCATCGAGCCGGAGGTCGCCGCCTCGGTCGCCCGGGCCACTCAGGGCCATGTCGACCGGGCCCGCCGCCTGGCCACCGACCCGGCCGCCCGCGAGCGCCGTGCCGCCGTGCTGAAGCTGCCGCTGCGGCTGGACGAGGTCGGCGCCTGTCTCCGGGCCGCCCAGGAACTGGTCGACGCGGCTGCCGAGGACGCCAAGCAGCTCGCCGAGGAGATGGACGGCAAGGAGACCGAGGAGCTGAAGGCGGCGCTCGGCGCGGTCCAGGGCGGCCGGATGCCGCGCGGTACGGCGGGGGTGATGAAGGACCTGGAGGACATGCAGAAGCGCCGCAAAACCCGTACGCAGCGCGACAGCCTGGACGTCGCCCTCGGCGACCTCACGGCCTTCTACCGCGACGTCCTCGCCCTGCAACTCGGCACGCGCGTGGCGATCGCGAACGCCGACGCCGAGGACGCCCTGGAGAGGCTGGCCCGCGCCAGCACCCCGGAGTCCACGCTCCGCCGCATCGAGGCGATCGCCGCGTGCCGCGAGGCCCTGGACCGGAATGTGGCGCCGCTGCTGGCGGTGGAGGCGATGACGATGGCCCTGCGAGCGGGGTGAGGCGAGGCCGGCCCCGGCCGTCGCGCCCGCGCACCCGTTAGGCACCGCGCACCTGTTCCACCCCGTGCATCGCCCCGCCCTTCGCCTCCTTGCCTCCCTGACCCTCCGCCGCTCTTCTGCCCCTGCCCCTGCCCCTGCCCGTGTCCGTGTCCCTGTTCCCTGTACCTGTACCGGTCCCCTGGACCTCGTAGTCCCTCGTACGGGCGACACAGCCCCGCGCCCACCCCCCCATCCTCCGTACGAGCCCATAAACACCACGCACAGCACCCAATGCATCGCGCAGCGTTACGCTCGTGCGATGCAGACCAGGCCAACCCCCCACCCGCCCCGTCGGCACCGCAGCACCAGCACCCGCACCGGCACCACTACCCGCACCGGCACTCGCACCCGTGCCCTGCCCCGGCCGGTGTTCCGCCTGACGGCCGGTTTCCTCGCGGCTGCCGCGCTGCTCGTGTCGGCCTGCTCCCCCGGGAACTCGACCACAGCGGCGGGCGGGACCGTGGAGGCGGCGCTCGCCGCGCTGCCGCGTTCGACGCCGTCGGCACTGACGCCGTACTACGCCCAGCGGCTGCGGTGGCGCGACTGCGGTGCCCCCGGGTTTCAGTGCGCGACGATGAAGGCCCCGCTGGAGTACGACAAGCCCGACGCGGGGGACATCCGGCTCGCCGTAGCCCGCAAGAAGGCCACCGGCAAGGCCGAGCCGCTCGGCTCGCTGCTGGTCAACCCGGGCGGTCCGGGCGGTTCGGCGGTCCAGTACCTCCAGCAGTACGCCGGCGTCGGCTACCCGGAGGAGATCCGCGCCCGTTACGACATGGTGGCGATGGACCCGCGGGGCGTCGCCCGCAGCGAGCCCGTCGAATGCCTCGGCGGACGGCAGATGGACGCGTACACGGAGACGGACCAGACCCCGGACGACCAGAGGGAGCGGGACGCGCTGGTCGCGGCCGACCGGAAGTTCGCGGAGAGCTGCGGGGCCCGCTCGGCGCGGCTGCTGCGGCACGTCTCCACCGTCGAGGCGGCACGCGACATGGACATCCTGCGGGCGGCGCTGGGCGACCGGAAACTGAACTACGTCGGGGCGTCGTACGGCACCTTCCTGGGGGCGACGTACGCCGGACTCTTCCCCGAGCGGGTCGGCCGGATGGTGCTGGACGGGGCGATGGACCCGTCCCTGAACGCGCGCAGGCTGAACCTCGACCAGACGGCGGGCTTCGAGACGGCGTTCCGGGCCTTCGCGAAGGACTGCGTACGGCACTCCGACTGCCCGCTCGGCGGGAGGGGCACGACACCCGCGCAGGTCGGTGAGCACCTGGAGGCGTTCTTCCGCAAGCTGGACGCCCACCCCGTCCCGGCGGGCGACGCGGACGGCCGCAAGCTGGGGGAGGCGCTGGCCACCACCGCGGTGATCGCGTCGATGTACGACGAGGGGGCGTGGGAGCAGCTGCGTGAGGCGCTGACCTCGGCGATGAAGGAGAACGACGGCGCCGGTCTGCTGGCCCTCTCCGACAGCTACTACGAACGGGACGCGAACGGCCACTACAGCAATCTGATGATGGCCAACGCCGCCGTGAACTGCCTGGACCTGCCGCCGGCCTTCACCGGCCCCGAGGGCGTCCAAAAGGCGCTCCCCGAGTTCGAGAAGGCGTCCCCGGTCTTCGGCCAGGGCCTGGCCTGGGCCGCGTTGTCCTGCACGTACTGGCCGGTGCGGGCGACGGGCGAGCCGCACCGCATCGAGGCGAAGGGGGCGGCGCCGATCGTGGTGGTCGGCACGGTCCGCGACCCCGCGACCCCGTACCGCTGGGCCCGCTCCCTGGCCGCCCAGCTCTCCTCCGGCCGCCTCCTCACCTACGACGGCGACGGCCACACGGCGTACGGCCGGGGCAGCGCCTGCATCGACAGGGCGATCGACACCTACCTCCTCCACGGCACCCCGCCACCCCCGGGAAAGCGCTGCTCATAGCCCCTCCCGCCGGCCCCGGAACCCCCGCTCCGGGGCCGGTACGAAGCACCCCCGGAAACTGTGTAGACTTACCGACGTTGCCGATCGCACCATGGTGCAGGCAGCACGCCGCTTTAGCTCAGATGGCCAGAGCAACGCACTCGTAATGCGTAGGTCTCGGGTTCGAATCCCGAAAGCGGCTCCACTGAAGCCCAGCCCAGACATTGTCTGAGCTGGGCTTTCTCGTTCAGCGGACGCGACGGCGGCGCCGCGCACGGGCCGCACGGCCGTCCGTGGTCTCAATTTTTCCCCGTGCGGCGAACCCGCGGACCTGAGGCAACATCTTGGTGAACAGCGGGCAGCGCGCGTTCGGGGCGCGCTGCCTTCGCCGACCGGATGGGGTGAGGGACGTGATGGAGCCGAGGATCGCGGTCGCGGTGGTGACCATGGGCAACCGGCCCGCCGAGGTCGACGCCCTGCTGGAGTCCGTGGCCAAGCAGGACCTCGCCCCCGCCCGGATCGTGATCGTCGGCAACGGCTGCCGGCTGCCCGAGTTCGCCCGCCGGCTGTCCCTGCCCGGCGAGGTCACCACCCTCGACGTGGAGGAGAACCTCGGCTGCCCGGGCGGCCGGAACGTCGCGCTCGCCCGGTTGCGGGAGTTCGGGGACGTCGACGTCGTCGTGGAGCTGGACGACGACGGGCTGCTCGTCGACGCCGATGTGCTGCGGCGCGTACGGGACCTGTACGCCGCCGATCCGCGCCTCGGCATCGTCGGATTCCGCATCGCCGACGAGCACGGCGAGACCCAGCAGCGGCACGTGCCCCGTGTGGGCAGGTCCGACCCGATGCACGGCGGTTACGTCACCGGGTTCCTCGGCGGCGGCCACGCCCTGCGCATGGCGATGCTCGCCGAGACCGGGGACTGGCCCGCCGAGTTCTTCTTCGCGCACGAGGAGACCGACCTCGCCTGGCGGGCCGCCGACGCCGGCTGGAAGATCCTTTACGCCCCCGAGCTGCTCCTCCAGCACCCCAAGACCTCCCCGGCCCGCCACGCCATCTACTACCGGGTCAACGCCCGCAACCGCGTCTGGCTCGTCCGGCGCCGGCTGCCGCTGCCGCTCATCCCGGTGCACCTGGGGCTGTGGACACTCCTCACCCTGGCCCGCACCCGCTCGCTTCCGGGGCTCAAGGCGTGGTTCGGCGGATTCGCCGAGGGACTGCGGGAACCGGCCGGTGAGCGACGGCCGATGCGCTGGCGGACGGTCTGGCGGCTGACCCGGCTGGGGCGCCCGCCGGTGATCTGAGCCGCGCGGCGGCGTGCCGCGGCAGAGGGGGGAGAGAAAAGAAAACGGGACGGGGGCCCCGGTCGTTCACCTCCGCCGGCCGGGGCCCTGGTCGTCCCCGGATCCAGCCTGCGGCGACACTCCCCCGAGTTACGCGTCGTACGCGCGCGCCGTCGGGCCAGATCCGATGGAATGATCACATCAGGATTCGCCAACGGATCGCTAACATGTGGCCAACGGTTCGTCGGCAGGCAGCGGTGCGGTTGGCCGGAAGTCGTCCGGAGGCAGCGCCAAGAGGCCGACTGGACCGGCGAATTCCGGTGTCGGCCGACGGTCGGCCGACCGGCAGAAGGTGGCGGGAAACCGCCCAGGACGGGGCGGATTTCCGCCAGACGACGGTGGGCACCCGCCCGCCGCGCAGCGCGGTCGGCCCCGGCCGCGCGGGAAGGCAGTGGAGCGGCGTGATGCGGCGGTGCGAGCTGCGCTTCGGACTGCTGGGACCGCCGGTCCTCTACGACCGACCACCGTACGAGATCTCGTACGACACCCCCACCAGGACCTCCGGCGACACCGCGGGCATCTCCACCGGGACCGCCGACGGCACCGGAGGCGTCTCCGCCGCGCCCCCCGGCCACGCCGGTGGCGCCTCTTCCGAGGGTTCCCGGGGGGCCGCCGACGACAGCCCCGATCACGGCGTCCGGGCCATCGGCAGCCCCAAGGTCCGCGCCCTGCTCGCCACCCTTTTGCTGGAGCCCGGCCGAGTCGTGTCGGTCGAGGCACTGAAGGACGCGCTGTGGGGCGGGGCGCCGCCCGTCTCCGCGCAGGCATCCCTGCACAACCACGTCACCCGGCTGCGCCGGCTCCTGGACGACCCCGAGCGGCTCAGGGCCGTATCGCCGGGCTACGTCCTGCGGGTCGACCACGGGGAGCTGGACGTGCACGTCTTCGACACCCGGGTCGCCGAAGCGCGGTCCGCGCACGCCCGGCGCGACTGGACGGGCGTCCTGCGGGCGTGCGCCGGCGCGCTCGCGCTCTGGCGCGGCACCCCGCTCAGCGGGCTCCCCGCCGACATCGGCGGTTACGCACTCGTGCAGCGCCTGGAGGAGGCCCGGCTGCTCCTGCTGGAGTGGCGGTACGACGCCGAACTCGCCCTCGGTGGCGCCCGCCTGGCCGCGCTCGTTCCCGAACTGGCGGCCCTGGTCGCGGAGCATCCGCTGCGCGAGGCGTACCACCGTCAGCTGATGCTCGCCCTCCACCGCACCGGCCGCCAGGCCGAGGCCCTCGCCGTCCACCGCGATCTGCGCGCCCGCCTGGTGGAGGAACTCGGCATCGAACCCGGCCCGGCGGTCCGCGAGGCCCATGTCGAGGTGCTGCGGGACAGCGACGCGGGGCGGTGGGACGAGGAGTACGGCGCTCCGTACCCGACCGACCGGGACAGCCAGGCGCGGCAGCGGCAGGGTGAACACCCGGGCTGGGGCCGAGAGCCGCGGCAGGGCGGGCAGCCGCAGCAACACGGGTGGTCGCGGCAGGGCGAGCGGCCGCAGCAACACGGGTGGTCGCGGCAGGGCGGGCAGCCGCAGCAGGGCGCCGATCTGCCCGCCGCCCCAGCCGCCACCACCGGTGACTTCGCGTCCTCCCCGGAGACTCCCGCACCCTCGGCGTCGACCGCGTCCCCCGCTTCCCCCGAGGCCGCCACGGACCCCGAGGCCCCCAGGGACCCCCAGGCCCCCACATCCCCCGAGACCTCCGCCTCCCCGGCACCCGCCCCCGTTTCCGCCTCCGTCTCCGCCCCCGTCTCCGCCCCAGACCCCGACCAGCCGACCGCACGGCAGACCCCCCGCCCTGCCCAGCTTCCCGCTCCGCCGGCCCACTTCACCGGGCGGGCCGACGTACGCGCGGAGCTGTGGCGGGCGCTGACCGAGCCGGCCGCTCCGGCTCCCGCCGTCGTGGTGATCAGCGGTATGGCCGGTGTCGGCAAGAGCGCGCTGGCCCTGCATGTGGCGCATGAGATGAGGGAACGTTTCACCGACGGTCAGCTCTACGTCAACCTGCACGGCGCCACCCCCGGCATGACCCCGCTCACCGCCGCGCAGGCGCTCTCCGCGCTGCTGCGCGACCTGGGCGCGGGGCCCCGCAACATCCCGGAACACCCGGATGCCGCCGCCGCGTTGCTCCGCTCGCTGCTCGCGCCCGCCCGCATCCTGCTGGTGCTGGACGACGCGGCGAACGCGGCCCAGGTGCGGCCCCTGCTGCCGGCCGGCCCCGGCTGCGCGGTGATCGTCACCAGCCGCTCGCCCCTCACCGCGCTCGACGGCGCACGGCGCTTCCCGCTCTCCCCGCTGACCGGCGAGGACAGTGCGGCCCTGCTGCGCGCGGTGAGCGGGCGCCCGGGGCTGGACGCCGGTCACCCGCTGGTCGAGCTGACCGGCCGGCTCCCGCTGGCGCTGCGCGTGGTCGCCGCCCGGCTGGCCGCCCGCCGTGCCCTCACCCCGGACGTCCTCGCCGGTCAACTCGCCGAGACCGGTGGCCGGTTGCGCCACCTGGAGTACGACGACCTGAGTGTCCGCCGCTCCCTGGCCGTCGCCCACGACGCGCTCGCCGCCGCCGAGCGCGAGGCCGACCGGGACGCGGCCCTCGCGCTGCGCCACATCGGCGCGCTCGACCTGCCGACCTACGGCGCCCCGCTGATCGCCCGGCTCACCGGCACCGACGAGCGCCGCGCCGAGGCCGCCCTGGACCGCCTGGTCGACGTCGCCCTCCTGGAGGAGACGGCGTACGGCCGCTACGCACCCCACGACCTGGTCCGCGACTTCGCCCGCGAACTGGCGGACGCCCAGAGCGCCGAGGACGCCCAGAGCGCCGAGGACGCCCCGGGTGCCGAGGACGTCCCGGACACCGAAGGCGCCGGGGACTCCGGTGGTCCACGCCCGGCCGTGGACTCGGCCGGTACGCCGGGGACGTCGGGCGCGCCCGACGTGACCGCCCTGCGCTGGTACGCCGCCGTGGCCGAGCGGGTGCTGACCGCGGTCGTGGAGCCCGGGCTCGACCAGGACGACCGGCGGCGGCCGACCGCGGCGCAGCCGGAGGGGCACGCGGCGGACGTGGCCGCGCTGGCGTCCTTCGAGTCGGCCGAGGAGGCCTTCGCCTGGGGCGAGACGGAGCTGGAGAACGTCGTCGCGCTGGTGGAACGGAACGCGGACACCGCTGACCCGCGCACGGCCGCCCCTCTCTCGGCGCTCGTACGGCTGCTGTTCCCCTATGTGCAGCGCAGCGGCAGGGTCGCGGAGATGGAGGTGCTGGGGCGGGCCGCGCTCGGTGCGGCGCGGCGGCTCGGGGACCCGGCGGCCGAGGCGTACGCCCTCGGTGACCTGGCGGGCCTGCACTTCCTGAACGGCCGGCAGAACGACGCCCTCGCCCTCACCGACCAGGCCCTCCGGATCTGGGAGCGGCTGGGCAGGGTCTCCCGGATCCGGCGCTGCCTGAACAACCGCGGGCTGCTGCTGGAGGGGCTCGGCCGGTTCGAGGAGTCCGGGGAGGCGCTGCGGCAGAGCCTCGCCTACTCGCGGCTGCTGAACGACCCCTACGGCGAGGCCGTCACCCGCAGCCACCTCGGCAACCTCTACGAGCACACCGACCCGCGCGCCGCCATCGAGCAGCACCGGCGCTCGCTGGCGATCGGGGACGCGATCGGCGCGGTCATCGTGCAGCACTCGGCGCACTGCAACATCGGCTACGCCCATCTCACCCTCGGCGAACCGGACGCGGCCGCCCGGCACTTCGAGGAGAGCCTGCGCATCCTGGGCGGCCACGGCGACTGGCACGGCGAGTCCCAGACCCGCCTCGGCCTGGTCCGCGCGCTGCGGCAGCTGGGGGAGACCGGCCGGGCGGCCGACGAGTGCGCCGAGCTGCTGAGCCGGGCCGACGCCCGCGCCGACCGCTACATGGGCGGGCTGGCCCTGCACCAGCACGGTCTGCTGCTGCGCGAGCAGGGGCGGCGGACGGAGGCGTACGACGCCTGGCGCGCGGCCCGTGAGGCGCTGGGCGGCACGGACGAGCAGGCGGTCCTGGCCGAGCTGCGGGAGCTTCTGGAGGGCTGACCACGCCGTGCGGAGCAGCTCACTTGGCGTCGGCATAGCACTCCACCACCGCCGTCGTGAACGGGAACCGCACGGGTGTGTCGCCGAAGGTGAGCCGGCCGGCGAGGGCGGCGGCGTCACGGATGGCCCGGACGACGGTGTCGGCCTCCTCGGCGGGACAGTGCACGATCACCTCGTCGTGCTGGAAGAAGACCAGCTCGGCCGCCATGTCCCACAGCGACCGGCGCAGCGCGGCGAGCAACAGCAGGGCCCAGTCGGCGGCGCTGCCCTGCACGACGAAGTTGCGTGCGAAGCGGCCCCGCGCGCGGGCGTTCGTGGAGGCGTACCCCGGGACCCAGGCGGTCTGGCCCTCCGGCTCCTCCTCGCCGGCCGGACCGACCGGGATGCCCGCTTCCTCCGCCGCGTCCCCGCCCGTCCCGGCGGCGGGCGGACAGGTGCGGCCCAGCCAGGTGCGCACCAGCCGGCCCTCCTCGCCCGCGCGGGCCGCCTCGTCGACGTAGGCGACGGCCCGGGGGAAGCGGCGGCGGAGCGCGGCGAGGTTCTTCAGGCCGTCGCCGGAGGTCTGGCCGTAGACTGCGCCGAGCACGGCGAGCTTGGCCTGGTTGCGGTCGCCGGAGAAGGCGCGGTCGGAGACGGACTGGTAGAGGTCGCTGTCGCGGCCGGCCACCTCCATCAGGCCGGGGTCGCGGGAGATCGCGGCGAGCACCCGCGGCTCCATCTGGTCGGCGTCGGCCACCACCAGCCGCCAGCCGGGGTCGGCCACCACGGCCCGGCGGATCACCTTGGGGATCTGCAGGGCGCCCCCGCCGTTGGTCACCCAGCGCCCGGTGACCGTGCCGCCGGCGAGGAACTCGGGGCGGAACCGGCCGTCGCGCACCCAGTCCTGCAGCCAGGACCAGCCGTGGGCCACCCAGATGCGGTACAGCTTCTTGTACTCCAGCAGCGGCTCGACGGCCGGGTGGTCGACGGACCGGATCTCCCAGCGGCGGGTGGACTTCACCTTGATCCCGGCCTGAGCGAAGGCCTTGATCACATCGGCGGGCAGATCGGGCCGCACCCGGCGGCCGAAGGCCGCGGACACCTCGTCGGCCAGCTCGGCGAGGCGGCGCGGCTCGCCCCCGCCGGCATACCGCTCGCCGAGCAGACCGAGCAGCAGCTCGCGGTGGACCTCGGCGCTCCACGGCAGACCCGCGTGGTTCATCTCGGCGGCCACCAGCATCCCCGCCGACTCGGCGGCGGTGAGCAGCCGCATCCGGTCGGGGTGGGCGGCCTTCTCGTGCCGCTTCATCTGCCCGGCGTAGACCGCGAGCAGGTCCGGCAGGGGCAGCCGGGTGCCCGCGGGCTCGAACAGCGGGGACTGGGCTCCCGGTTCGGCCGCGCGCTGGGGCGGGTCGGGCGGTACGGGGCCGCCGCGGAGGCGGGCCAGGGCGGCGGCGGCCGAGCGTGGCTCGCCGTGCCGTCCCTCGTGGCCCAGCAGGAGTGTTTCGGCGTCCTCGATGTCGTAGCACCGCTCCACTCGCACCCCCGTGGCGAGCAGTCGCGGATAGACCTCGGGAGTCGACCGCCACACCCAGCGCGTCACCTCCGGGCGGCTCCGCACCGCCTCGGCGGGATCGCTCTCCCGCCGCACCGGCCCGGCGGGCAGCCCGTCCGGGCCGAGGGGGGCGATGTCCACGCCTCCGTCCTCGGCCGGCGCGAGTGCCCACCGGTCGGTCATGGGAGCGAGTGTGGCAGGGGGGTCTGACAATCCCCGTGACCTGCGGTTTCAGCCCTCGTCAGGCATGACCGGGGGCCGGGGGCTCCGGGGTTCCGGCCGCCGGCCCCGCCGCCGGGGACGCCTCGCCCTCCTCCTTCTGTTCCAGCAGCAGCGACAGCACCTCGCCGACGTACTCCTCGGTGCCCGTCTTGGTGATGCCGAGGCCGCTGAGGACCCCCTGGCCGTTCTCGTGCTCCAGCAGGGCGAGCAGGAGGTGCTCGGTGCCGATGTAGTTGTGGCCCAGCCGGAGGGCCTCCCGGAAGGTGAGTTCCAGGACCTTCTTGGCCCCGGGGCCGTAGGGGACGAGGTCGGGGACGTCGTCCGCGGCGGGCGGGAGCGCGGCGGTGGCGGCCTGGCGTACGGCGTCCAGCGGAACGCCCTGCGCGGTGATCGCCTTCGCGGCCAGGCCCTCCGGCTCGGCCAGCAGCCCGAGGAGCAGGTGCTCGGGGCGGCCCTCGGCGTTGCGGGCGGTCACCGCCTCGTTGTGCGCGGCCATGACCACGTTCCGCGCGCGCGGGGTGTAGCGGCTGAAGCCCTGGCTGAGGTCGAGGTCGGCGGACTCCTTGGGCACGAACCGCTTCTGCGCCGCCTGCCGGGTCACGCCCATGCTCCGCCCGATGTCGGTCCAGGAGGCGCCCGAGCGGCGGGCCTGGTCGACGAAGTGCCCGATCAGGTGGTCGGCCACGTCACCGAGGTGATCGGCCGCGATGACCGCGTCCTGGAGCTGGTCGAGGGGTTCGCTGTGGACCTTCTTGATCGCCTCGATGAGGTCGTCGAGGCGCACGGATGCCGTGATGTTCGGGTTGGTCGCCATATTGTCAACCGTAGGTTGCGCGCGGGTGGGCGTCAACCGATGGTTGACAGTTCTCTTCCCTCTGCCGCGGGGGTGTTTGTCCACAGGCTGTGGACGGTCACCTCCCGCTGTCAGTCGTCCGTGGCACGATCGACGGCGTGACCAGTACCGCCAGCACCGTCGAACAGGCCTTCCGGGCCGCCCTCTACGACGACACCGACACCGGCCTCGACACGGGCGCCTCCCTGCTCGCCGCCGACCCGGCCGCCGACGCCGAACTGGCGCGGCGCGGCGAGGACTTCGTGGCGACGGCCTGGCGGCGCGGCTGGCAGCCCGCCGACGTCGTACGGCTGGTGCGGCGGGAGCTGGACGAGGCGCACGTCGGACTGGCCGCCGCGCTGATCCGCGCCCAGTCCGGCCGGGACCGCCCGCGCGGACACCGCTGGACCGGCCAGCTGGCGGCGCTGCCCGCCGGCCCGGACCGCATGGCCGACCGCTTCTCGCACGCCACGGCCGTCCTGGAGCTGTACCGCCTGCTGCTGCGGCTGCCCGCCCTGGAGCCCCTGGAGGAGGAGCCCCGCCGCGCCCCCGGCCCGGCCGCCTCCCGCATGCTCACCCGCATCCGCGCGCTGCTCGCCAAAGCCGAGGCGACCGGCTATCCGGAGGAGGCGGAGGCGCTCACCGCCAAGGCGCAGGAGCTGATGGCCCGGCACAGCGTCGACGAGGCGCTGCTCGCCGCCGAGGCGCCCGCGCCGGACGCCCCCGGCGCCTGCCGCATCGGCGTCGAGCCACCGTACGAACAGGCCAAGGCGGTCCTGCTGGACTCGGTGGCCACGGCGAACCACTGCCGCGCGGTGTGGAACGAACCGTTCGGCTTCTCCACGGTCGTCGGCTTCGAGGCGGACCTGGAGGCGGTCGAACTGCTCTACACCTCGCTGCTGGTGCAGGCCACGCACGCGATGGCCAAGGCGGAGGCGGCCCAGCGAGCCGGCGGCCGTAAGCGGACCAAGACCTTCCGGCAGTCGTTCCTCGCGGCCTACGCGCACCGCGTGGGCGACCGGCTCGCGGCCGCCGCCGAGACCCAGGTGACCCAGGACCTGCTGCCGGTGCTGGCCACGCGCGAGACAGCCGTCACCGGCCGCCTGGAGCGCATGTTCCCGCAGACCACCACGACCCGGCTCCGCGGGGTGAGCGACGCGGCAGGCTGGACCGAGGGCGCCCGCGCGGCGGACCGAGCCCAGGTCAGAGCCCGTCGACGGCTGGAGTGAACGTGCGTGACCGGGGCGGGGGTTCATACGGGGTTCACCCCCGCGGCGAGGCCCCGCCCCCGGAGCCCGACCCGCGGCGAGGCCCGCCGAGCCACCCCGCGGTTCAGTCGCCGACCTGCTGGAACGGGCCCACGGAGGCGTCCGGCCCGCTGCCGTCGGACTTGCCGGCCACCGGGCCGTACTTCCACGGGAAGCTGCGGGCGGTGTCCGTGCCCGGCAGGGTGATCTTCACGGTCTTCGCGGCCAGGGAGGTCTTGGCGCCGTCCGCGCCGCGCACGTAGCTGATGGAGAAGGACGCGGAGTCGCCCTTGGCCAGCTTCAGCTTCTGGGCCTTCGCGCCCTTGAGTACGGGCACCGCGGCCTGGCCGGCGCCGTCGACCAGGACGACCTTCGGGAAGTGGTCCAGGGTGCAGGGGGTGCTCTGGTTGGTGATGCTGACCGGGACCTCGCCGGTGTCCCCGGCGGCCGGGGCCACGCTCGCCGACCCGATCTGCACGGAGACCCCGCCGGTCTCGCAGGCGGAACCGCTCGTGCCGTTCTTGTCACCGCCGCCGTCGTCGCAGGCGGTCAGCAGCAGGGCGGCGGCGAGGGCGGTGACGGTGAGCGGAATGGCGCGCATGAGCGGGTTCCCATCGAGGTAGTGACGGTCTCCTCGCATCATGGCCCCTGCGCCCGGGGCGCGATCACGCACCCCGGCCCGATTCACCGCTTCAGGGGCGCCTTCAGTGCTTGAGGGGCGCGTTCACCGTCCAAGGGGCGCGTCACTGCTTCACGGGCGCCGTCGGCAGCCCCGAAGGCAGCTTGCCGCCCTCCGCCTTGGTGTACGTCTCCTGGCCGGTCTTGCCCGACCAGGTCACCTTCAGCGTCGTACGGTCCACCGAGTCGACCATGCCGGTGGTCCGCTCCTTGCCGCCGTCGGGGCAGGTCAGGTGGATCATCCGCATGCCGTCCTCGGCACCCGCGGTCCCGTTGCACACGGTTCCGCCGGTCGCGAAGACCCCGGCCTGCTTCCCGTTGACCACCAGGGCCACGATCTTGCCGCCGGCGGTGGTGATCCAGCTGCCCTGGAGGTCGGCGGAAGCGCCGGTGACCCCCGGCGAGGCCGTACCCGCCGACGAGCCGGACCCGCCGGGCGAGGCCGACGTACCGCCCTTGCCCCCGGGCCCGCCGTCCCCGGACCCGCCGTCTCCGGAACCACCGCTGCACGCCGTCAGCGCCAGCACCCCCGCCAGTCCCGCGGCCAAGGCCGCGCCCCGCACCCTCGCAGTCGCAGCAGTCGCACCTGTCACCGGAAAAGCTCCCTCCGCGGTAGCGGCCGGCCGTCCTCGCCGACCGGCCCGCAGCGCAAGCTAGCAGGATTGATTCCGCCGTGCGCCGACCGCCGGCCCGGCCGGCGTCCCGGACTCGCACCGCCGGCGCACCGGACCTCGCACCGGCCGGTGTCCCGGACTCGCCCCGCCGGCACACCGGACTCGCCCCGGCCGGCACACCGGATTCGGACCGGACTCGCCCCGCACCCAGGCCGGTTCACTCAGCGGCGCTGTCCGAGCGCGGTCACCAGGACGCCTTCCGCACCCCGGGCAGGTGCCCCTGGTGGGCCTGTTCGCGCAGCCCCACCCGGGACAGCCCGAAGGCGCGCAGATAGCCGCGCGGACGGCCGTCGAGCTGGTCGCGGTTGCGTACGCGGGTGGCGCTCGCGTCCCGTGGCTGTGCGCGCAGTTCGCGGTACGCGGCGAGCCGTTCGGCCTCGGGGGTGGAGAGGCGGCGGACGATCTCCTTCAGCTCGGCGCGGCGCCGGGCGCACCGGGCGACGATCTCCTTGCGCCGCTCGTTCTTCGCGATCTTGCTCTTCTTCGCCATCAGACCCTCACTCCCCGGGCGCGGATGCGGGCGACGGCCGCCTCGACGCCGATCGCGTCCACCGTCCTCACGGCTTTCGCGCTCAGGCGCAGCCGGACGTACCGGCCCTCGCCGGGCAGCCAGTAGCGCTTGGTCTGGAGGTTGGGGTCGAAGCGGCGGGAGGTGCGCCGGTGGGAGTGGGAGATCCGGTTGCCGAAGCCGGGGCGGGCCCCGGTGAGCATGCAGTGCGCGGACACGGTGACGTAGCTCTCCTCACGTGCTAGTGCTAATGGAATTCATTTTCAGTAAGGTAGCAGCATGGCACGCAACGAACTCCGCCCGGTCATCAGGCTCCGGTCGACCGCCGGAACCGGCTACACCTACGTCACCCGCAAGAACCGCCGCAACGACCCGGATCGCATGGCGCTGCGCAAGTACGACCCGGTCGCCGGCCGCCACGTCGACTTCCGAGAGGAGCGCTGACCCCCGCCATGCGCAAGGGAATCCACCCCGAGTACGGGCCGGTCGTCTTCCGCGACCGTGCCGCGAACCACGCCTTCCTCACCCGCTCGACCCTCGTCGGCCGGCCGGGCGGCAGGACGGTCGAGTGGGAGGACGGCCACACCTACCCGGTCGTGGACGTGGAGATCTCCGACGCCAGCCACCCCTTCCACACCGGTACCGCACGCGTGCTGGACACCGCCGGGCGCGTGGAGCGCTTCGAGCGCAGGTACGGCAAGCGGGGCGGGGCGTGAGCCTGCCGGTGGCCGTCGTGGCCGGGCTGCACACCGCGGCCCGCACGGCGGCCGTCGACCGGCTGCTCGCCGACGTCCCCGGGAGCGTCGTACTCCACCACGACCTCGCGACGGCCGCCGCCGGCACGGTCGTACGGACGGTCCGCGACCGTGACGGACTCCTGTCGGCGGGGGAGACGCCGCTGGTCAACGACTGCGCGTGCTGTGCGCTGCGCGAGGACCTGGTGCCCGAGCTGCGCCGGCTCGCCGACGCCGGCACGACCCGGCTGGCGATCGTCGAGCTGTGGGACTCGGTCGAGCCCAGGGCGATGGCCGAGGTGATCGCGTCCGGCGGGCTGACCGTCACCTCCGTGATCACGGCCGTCGACCCGGCGCTGGTGCTGCCCTGTCTCGGCAACGGCGACGATCTCGCCGAGGCCGGGCTCGCCGCGGCCGCCACCGACCAGCGCACGGTCGCCGACACCTTCGCCCGGCAGCTGGAGTACGCCCCCGTCCTCGCCGTCGCCGACTCCCCGGAGGCCGACGACGAGGACCGCGAGCTGCTCGCCCAGCTCCACCCGACGGCCCGCCGGATCCCGATCGGCGCGGACGCGCGCTCCCCGGAGCCGCTCGCGCGGGCCGCCCTGGCCGGCTTCGACGTGGAGGCCGCGGCGGCCGCCCAGCACCCGGCCTGCGCGCGGCTGCCCCAGGAGGCCGACGGCCACGGCGTCTCCACCCTCGTCTGGAGCCGCCGCCGGCCCTTCCACCCGGAGCGGCTGTACGCGGCCCTGGAGGACCTGACCTGCGCCGCCGCGCGCAGCCGGGGCCGGTTCTGGCTCGCGGACAAGCCGGACACGCTGCTGCACTGGGACGCGGCCGGCGGCGCGCTGTGCGTGGAGAGCGCCGGGCCCTGGCTGGCCGCGCTGCCGGACGCGGCCTGGGAGACGGTCCCGCCGGTGCGCCGGGCCGCGGCCGCCGTGGACTGGCACCCCGAGCACGGTGACCGCCGCACCCACCTGGTGTTCACCTCGCCCGCCCTCGACCGTGACGGACTCACGCGCCTGCTGGAGTCCTGTCTGCTCACCGACGCCGAGTACGCCGCCGGGCGGGACTCCTGGAGGAAGCTCCCGCCCGCCTTCGACACCCTGCTGGAGGTCTGATGTCCCGCAAGAGCGACCGCGTGCCGGTCCGCAGCCGCCCCAACCCCCTGGACCAGGCGGGCGTGACCTCTATCGACTACAAGGACACCGACCTGCTGCGGAAGTTCCTCTCGGACCGCGGCAAGATCCGCAGCCGCCGGGTCACCCGGGTCACCGCCCGGCAGCAGCGGCTGCTGGCCCGCGCCGTGAAGAACGCCCGGGAGACCGCCCTGCTGCCGTACGCCGGTCGCTGATCACACGCATGGGTAGGCGTTTTCCTACGCTTGACCGGTAGGGAGACGCCTACCTATCGTCGTACGCATGACCATCACGCACGCCTCCTTCGTCACCCTCCCCGTCTCCGACCAGGACCGCGCCCTGCGCTTCTACCGCGACGTCCTCGGTTTCGAGGTCACCGCCGACCGGGGGATGCCCCAGGGGCGCTGGCTCCAGGTGGCCCCGAAGGGAGCGCAGACCGTCTTCACGCTCTCCGGTCCGGGGATGGGCGGCTTCGAGCCCGGCTCGGCGCGGGGGATCATGTTGGTCACGACCGATGTCGACGCGGACTGCGCCCGGCTCGCCGCGGCCGGCGCCACCGTGCAGGGCCCGGACGAACTGCCCTGGGGGCGGATGGCCTCCTTCGCGGACCCCGACGGCAACGGTCTGATGCTGCTGACGGAGAAGGAAGGCTTCTGACCGCTCCATGAACGGTACGGGTACCGCCGCCGAGGACCGTGTCTTCGCCGCGCTCGCCAACGCCACCCGCCGCGAGGTGCTGCGGCTGCTGCGCGAGCGAGGGCCGCAGCCCGTACAGGCCCTGGCCGACCACTTCGACATGCGCCGCCCGAGCCTCTCGGAGCACCTCAGGGTGCTTCGGGAGGCCGGCCTCGTCTCCGAGCGGCGCTCCGGGCGCCGGCGCATCTACCGCCTGGAGGCGGCTCCCCTCGCCGAGGTGCAGGACTGGCTCCATCCGTACGAGCGGTTCTGGCGCGACCGGCTGAAGGGCCTCGGCGACCTGCTCGACCGCATGCCCGACGATGAGCCGTCATGAGCCCGCTGCCCGAACCCGAACCCGAACCCCGCCCCCAGCCCGAACCCCGCCCCCAGCCCGAACCCCGCCCGGAACCCGAGCCCCGCCCGGAACCCGAGCCCCGCCCGGAACCCGACGCCGACGATCTCACCACGATCCGCGTCGACCAGTTCTTCCCGCACCCGCCCGCCAAGGTCTGGCGCGCCCTGACCGAGCCCGAGCTGCTCGCCCGCTGGCAGATGCCCGGCGCCGAGGAGTTCCGGCTCCGGGTCGGCCACCGGTACCGGATGACCTCCGTCCCGCGGCCGGGCACCCGCTTCTCGGGTGTCGTAGAAGTGGAGGTCCTGGCCTACGACGCCGAGCGGATGCTGTCCCTCCGCTGGACGGACGCCGATCCGGCCAATCCCGCCGACTGGACCATCACCTGGACCCTGGAACACGAGGGGCGCGGTACGCGTCTCTTCCTAGTGCACGAGGGGTTCGATCCGGACGACCCGGCCCAGATGACGGCGCGCAAGATCATGTGCGGCGGCTGGAGAGGACATGTCCTGCCTGCTCTGGGGCAGGCGCTGGAACAGGTTCAGTAAAGCGGACGTCAAGACTGTAACCGCGGCACCACTCCTCGTGCACGTGCATCTGCTCATGCAGCCGCACGTGAACAGAGCTATGATCCGGGTCAGTTGACCAGAGCATCTATGGCCTCACCAGCCAGTGCACCACCGGGGAGCGACCTGTGGACCGCGACGTCGACGGCGTGTACGGGGGGTACGACGTGTACAACGGCATGGCTGCCACGCAGCTGAACGGAGTGGCCTGGCAGAAGAGCAGACACAGCAACTCGCAGGGCTCCTGTGTGGAGTTCGCGCGGCTGCCGGGCGGCGATGTCGCCGTGCGCAACTCGCGCTTCCCGGACGGGCCGGCGCTCGTCTACACGCGCGCGGAGATCGAGGCGATGCTCCTCGGCGTCAAGGACGGCGAGTTCGACCACCTGATAGCGAGCTGACGCGGGCACCTCGTCCGCGCGGTGCCCCTGGCAACGATGTCGCGCGTACGGTTGTCCGCACAGGTAGGTGCACGTGAAGAGTGGACGCGCGTAGACATCGCGCGTCCACCGGTGCCGTACCGGATCAGACGGCCGGCCGGAGCCGGAACAGCGCCCAGACCACCTTGCCGTCGAGCGCGCCCGCGAGCGGGTGCCAGCCCCAGCTGTCCGCGAAGGACTCCACCAGGAACAGCCCGCGGCCCGACTCGGCGGAGAAGTCGTCCGAGTCGCGTGGGACCGGGGTCTCGTGGCTCGGGTCGCGCACCGCGCACACCAGCCGCTCGCTCCAGCGCATCAGGTGCAGCCGCACGCTCGACTGGTGCGCCTCGCCACGGCAGGGGGCGGAAGGCACCGCGTGCCGCAGGGCGTTGGTGACGAGTTCGGAGACCACGAGGCAGATGTCGTCGAAGTGGTCGCCGACGTCCCACTGTTCCAGGGTGTTCCGGGTGAAGCGCCGGGCTTCGCGCACCGCCTCGAAGCGGGCCGGCAGGGCGCAGGAGGCGGCATCGGACACGGCCGCGGGATCCAGCGGCGGAAGGCCCTGCCGTAACGGCTTGAGCATGGTCGATCCATTCGTCCCCATGCGAGGCACTCCCGGGAATTCGCGGTCGTTGCGATGCAGCGGTGGCGCGGCACCATGGTTTCGGATGCGCAGAGCAGATGCAAGGGCAGATGCACGTGCACGCGACCGAAATGGCACTGCCCGTACCGCTTCTTGGCCATTTTTTCTGCCATCTTCCCGCCGGATCCGCCAGAGGTCCGGACCTCTCACCGGTCGGGACCCGGCAGAAACGGCCGGGCTCTTTCCGTTTCCGTAACCGTGCGAGTACTGCTCGGAGTGTTTTAGTGGCAGACTTCGGCCCCTGAAGACGGTTGGGGAGGCTGGCGAACGTGAGCGCGGGAGAGCCCGGATCGGTGGTGCGGCGGATGCTGCTCGGCTCGCAACTCAGGCGACTGCGTGAAGCACGGGGGATCACGCGCGAGAAGGCGGGATACTCGATCCGCGCCTCCGAGTCGAAGATCAGCCGGATGGAGCTGGGCCGGGTGAGCTTCAAGACCAGGGACGTGGAAGACCTGCTCACCCTCTACGGCATCACCGACGAGGCGGAGCGCGAGTCGCTGCTCTCCCTCGCCCGGGAGGCCAACGTGGCGGGCTGGTGGCACAGTTACACCGACGTCCTGCCCAGCTGGTTCCCCACCTACGTGGGCCTGGAGGGCGCCGCCGCGCTGATCCGTGCCTACGAGGTGCAGTTCGTGCACGGCCTGCTCCAGACCGAGGAGTACGCCCGCGCGGTGGTCCGGCGGGGCATGAAGGGCGCGAGCGTCGCCGACGTCGAACGCCGGGTCGCCCTGCGCCTGGAGCGGCAGAAGTACCTGCTCTCCGGCAACGCCCCCGAGTTCCACATCGTCCTGGACGAGGCCGCCCTGCGCCGCCCCTACGGCGACCGCGAGGTGATGCGCGGCCAGCTCCAGCACCTGATCGACATCTCCGAGCGGCCCAACGTGCGCCTCCAGGTCATGCCGTTCAGCTTCGGCGGCCACTCCGGCGAGAGCGGTGCCTTCACCATCCTCAGCTTCCCCGAGTCCGACCTGTCCGACGTGGTCTACCTGGAGCAGCTGACCAGCGCCCTCTACCTGGACAAACGCGAGGACGTCGCCCAGTACGAGCAGGCCCTGAAGGAACTGCAGCAGGACAGCCCCGGGCCCGACGAGAGCCGGGACCTGCTGCGCGGCCTGCTGCACATGTCCTGACCCGCCCCAACTCCCTTTACTTGCAAGTAGGATGACGTCCGCTCAGGCATGCACGGATCTGGTGTCCGCTAGCGATTGAGGGATCACATGTCGTCCTACTTCACCGACCTGGCCCAGCAGTACATCGACGGCGAGTGGCGCCCGGGCACCGGGTCCTGGGACGTCATCGACTTCAACCCCTACGACGACGAGAAGCTGGCCTCCATCACGGTGGCCACGGTCGACGAGGTGGACCAGGCCTACCGGGCCGCCGCCCGCGCCCAGCGGAAGTGGGCCGAGACCAACCCCTACACCCGGCGCGCGGTCTTCGAGCGGGCCCTCAGGCTGATCGAGGACCGCGAGCAGGAGATAGCCGACCTGATCATCGCGGAGCTGGGCGGCACCCGTGTGAAGGCCGGTTTCGAGCTGCACCTCGCCAAGGAGTTCCTGCGCGAGTCGATCCATCTGGCGCTGCGCCCCGAGGGCAGGATCCTGCCCTCCCCGACCGAGGGCAAGGAGAACCGCGTCTACCGGGTGCCGGTCGGCGTGGTGGGCGTGATCAGCCCCTTCAACTTCCCCTTCCTGCTCTCCCTGAAGTCGGTCGCGCCGGCCCTGGCGCTCGGCAACGCCGTGGTGCTCAAGCCGCACCAGAACACCCCGATCGCCGGCGGCACCCTGCTCGCGAAGATCTTCGAGGAGGCCGGGCTGCCCGGCGGCCTGCTCAACGTCGTCGTCACCGACATCGCCGAGATAGGTGACGCCTTCATCGAGCACCCGGTCCCGAAGGTCATCTCCTTCACCGGCTCCGACAAGGTCGGCCGGCACGTCGCCACCGTCTGCGCCCGGCACTTCAAGCGCGCGGTCCTGGAACTGGGCGGCAACAGCGCGCTGGTGGTGCTGGACGACGCCGACCTCGACTACGCGGTGGACGCGGCCGTCTTCAGCCGGTTCGTGCACCAGGGCCAGGTCTGCATGGCCGCCAACCGGGTCCTCGTGGACGCCTCCGTCGCCGACGAGTTCACCGAGAGGTTCGTCGCCAAGGTGAAGACCCTCAAGGTGGGCGACCCGCGCGACCCGGAGACCGTGATCGGCCCGGTGATCAACTCGGCCCAGGCGAACGCGATCTCCGGCACCGTCGAGCAGGCCCTCGCCGAGGGCGCCACCGCCCTGGTGCGCGGCAGTACGACCAACAACCTGGTCGAGCCGACCGTGCTCACCGGCGTCCCCGCGGGCTCCGCGCTGCTCCAGCAGGAGGTCTTCGGACCGGTCGTCTTCCTCGTCCCGTTCGACGGGGAGGAGGAGGCGGTCCGGATCGTCAACGACACCCCGTACGGCCTCAGCGGCGCCGTCCACACGGGCGACATCGAGCGGGGCGTGGCCTTCGCCAAGCGGATCGACACCGGCATGTTCCACGTGAACGACGGCACGGTCCACGACGAGCCGATCGTGCCCTTCGGCGGCGAGAAGCACTCCGGTCTCGGCCGCCTCAACGGCGAGACGACGCTGGAGGCGTTCACCACCGTCAAGTGGATCTCCGTGCAGCACGGCCGCAGCGGCTTCCCGTTCTAGCCACCGCAGCGGCTTCCCTTACTAGTCACCGCAGCGGCTCGCCCTTCCAGCGACCGCAGCGGCTCGCCGTTCCAGCCACCCGGAGGCTTCCCCTGCCGGCCGGTTTTCTTCGGGCTCCCGGGCCATTGAGGACAGGAGCTGTCCTCAATGGCCCGTAGCGTCTTCTGTGTCGGGGAAACGGCCCCCGGCGACCCGGTCCGACGAAAGGCGGCACGACATGGTCACGCACGTTCCGGCGGAGGCGACGGGCGACGAGCGCGGGGCGCTGCTCGCGTTCGTCGAGGAACAGCGCGGCGGGATCCGCCGGGCGCTGCTCGGGCTGACCGAGGAACAGGCCCGTACCCGCCCCAGCGCCAGCGAGCTGTCCCTGGGCGGACTGCTCAAGCACGTCGCCGAGGTCGAGCAGGGCTGGCTCGCCCGGGCGAAGCAGGAGCCGCCGGCGGTGGTGCGCGACGAGTCGAACTGGCACGAGACCTTCCGGCTGGTCGGGGACGAGACGGTCGCCGCGCAGCTGGCGTACTGGGAGGGGGTGGCCGCCGAGACGGAGAAGTTCATCCGCTCCGCGCCCAGCCTGGACGACACCTTCCCGCTGCCGCCCGACCCGTGGTTCCCGCCGGAGGGCCGCGTCTCGCTGCGCTGGCTGTGCCTGCACCTGATCCGCGAGTTCGCCCGGCACGCCGGCCACGCCGACATCATCCGCGAGTCCCTGGACGGAAGGACCGCGTTCGAACTGGTGGCACTGGAGCAGGGCCGATAGCCGTACGGCCCTAACCTGGACGGCATGTCAGCGATCCGTCTCCTCGTGCTGGGCGCGGTCCGTCAGCACGGACGGGCCCACGGCTACCAGGTCCGGGGCGACCTGGAGTACTGGGGCGCGCACGAGTGGTCCCACGCCAAGCCGGGCTCGATCTACCACGCCCTGAAGCAGATGGCGAAGCAGGGACTGCTGCACGCGCACGAGATCGCGCCGTCCACGGCGGGCGGGCCGCCGCGCACCGAGTACGAACTCACCGACAGGGGCACCGCGGAGTACTTCGCCCTGCTGCGGGACGCGCTGGTCACCTACGACCAGCGGGGCGACGTGAAGACGGCCGCCGTCGGCTTCATGGTGGACCTGCCGAGAGCCGAGGCGGTGGCCCTGCTGAAGGAGCGGACCCGGCGGATCGCCGCGTGGCGGTCCTCGGTCACCGAGCACTACATCCCCGAGGGGGGTCCCGAACAGCTGGGCCACATCGGCGAGATCATGAACATGTGGGTCCACACGGCCGACTCCGAGGCCGAGTGGACCCGCGGACTCGTCGAACGCATCGAGAACGGCGCCTACACCTTCGCCGACGAGGGCGAACCGTTCGCCGGCCTCCTCGCCGAGGACGCGGGGCGCCAGCCGGACCCGGGCTGATCCAAACGAAACCCCTAGTGGTGGAACCCGGTCGCCGCGCCCTTGTCCCGGGTCAGCGGGTGCGGCTGCCGGCGCAGCTCGGGCAGCAGCCGGGCCAGGTCGTCCAGGAACAGGTCGGCCAGGTCGTGGGAGAAGCCGTTGCGGCACACGATCCGCAGCACGGACAGGTCCTCGCGGTGCGCCGGGAAGGTGTAGGCGGGCACCAGCCAGCCGCCCTCGCGCAGCCGCCGGGAGAGGTCGAAGACGTCGTACGACGTGACGTCGTCGGCCGTGGTCAGCGCGAACACCGGGAGCTGGTCGCCGCGGGTGAGCAGCCGGAAGTCGCCGAGCGCCGCGAGCCGGGAGGCGAGCGAGGTCGCCACCTCCCGGGTCGACCGCTGCACCGCCCGGTAGCCCTCGCGGCCGAGCCGCAGGAACGTGTAGTACTGCGCCACCACCTGGGCGCCGGGCCGGGAGAAGTTCAGCGCGAAGGTCGGCATGTCGCCGCCCAGGTAGTTCACCCGGAAGACCAGCTCCTCCGGCAGCGCCTCCTGGTTCCGCCACAGCGCCCAGCCGACGCCCGGGTAGACCAGCCCGTACTTGTGGCCGGAGCAGTTGATCGACGCCACGCGCGGCAGCCGGAAGTCCCACACCAGGTCCTCGTCCAGGAACGGCGCCACCATCCCGCCGGACGCCCCGTCCACGTGCACCGGGATGTCGAGGCCGGTGCGCTCCTGGAGGGCGTCCAGAGCGGCGCACAGCTCGGCGACCGGCTCGTAGGAGCCGTCGAACGTCGAGCCGAGGATGCCGACGACCCCGATGGTGTTCTCGTCGCACAGCTCCACGGCGGCCTGCGGGTCGATGTGGAACCGCTCGCCCTCCATGGGGACCAGCCGGGCCTCCACCTCCCAGAAGGCGCAGAACTTCTCCCAGCAGACCTGGACGTTGATGCCCATCACCAGGTTGGGCCGCGCCCCCGGGTACCGGTCGGTGTTCCGCTTCGCCCAGCGCCGCTTCAGGGCCATCCCGGCGAGCATGCACGCCTCGCTCGACCCGGTGGTGGAGCAGCCCACCGCGGCCGACGGGTCCGGGGCGTTCCACAGGTCGGCGAGCATCGCCACGCAGCGCCGCTCCAGCTCGGCCGTGCGCGGGTACTCGTCCTTGTCGATCATGTTCTTGTCCCGGCACTCCGCCATCAGCACCCCGGCCTGCGGCTCCATCCAGGTGGTGACGAAGGTGGCCAGGTTCAGCCGGGAGTTGCCGTCCAGCATCAGCTCGTCGTGCACCAGCTGGTACGCCGTGGCCGGGGGCAGCGGGGCGTCCGGGAGCCGGTGGGTGGGAGGGGCCTCGGTCATGCCGCCGACGGGATCGGCCTCCCCGAAGAACGGGTTGACCGACACCGTCCGCGTCTCGTCCCGCTCGGGACCTTGGTGCAGGGCCATGGGATGTGCCTTTCAGGGGTTCGGCGGACCGTGGTGCGGGGCCGCGGGATGTGGTGTGCAGGGGTTCGGCGGACCGTGGTGCGGGGCCGCGGGATGTGGTGTGCAGGGGTTCGGCGGACGGTGGTGCAGGGCCACGGGACGAGCCTTCCGGGGGTTCAGCGGACCGGGGTGCCGTCCGCGCGCAGCTGCATCTCCGGGCGGCCCGTCACCAGCAGCCAGGCGGGCAGCGAGGCGATGCACAGCAGGGCGGTGATCGCCGGGGAGGCGACCAGCACGGCGGCGGTGAACAGGCTCACCCAGCCCTGCCGGGTGATCGCCAGGAGCATGCCGAGGACGGCCGTGGCCACGCCCAGCGAGGGGTGCACGGCCGGGACGAGCGCGTGGGCGGCGAGGCCCAGGGCGGTGCCGACGAAGACGGCGGGGAAGATCCGGCCGCCCCGGAACCCGCAGGACGCGGCGACGAGCAGCGCGGCCAGCTTCACCACCGCCATCGTCGCGAACTGCCCCGCCGACCAGCCCTGCGGGTCACGGGCCAGCTCCCCGACCTCGGAGAGCCCCTTGAACAGCGTCAGCCGGCCGCCCAGGGCGGCCAGGGCCGCCAGGACCAGCCCTCCGGCCGGAAGCATCAGCATCGGGTGCCGCAGCCGCCGGAAGGCCGCGTGGAGGTGGGGGAAGGCGTACACGGCGCACAGGCCGAGCACCGCGGCCGCCGAGGCGATCACGAGCGCGGCCAGCACGTCCACCGCGCGCGGGCGGCCCATGGGCGGCAGGCCCAGGTCGAGCGTCGGACGGGCCACCAGGGCGGTCGTCATGGCCCCGCACGCGCCGGCCGTCAGCGGGGCGAACAGGTTGTCCCACAGCCGGCCCCGCATGGGCCGTCCCGCCAGCGCCTCGGAGATGACCAGCGCCGCCGCCACCGGCGTGCCGAACAGCGCGCCGATCGTCGCCGCCTCCGCCAGCACCGGCCACAGGGTGCCCGGCGTCCGGGGCAGGAGGCGCGCGCCGAGCCAGGCCGCGAGGCCCACGTTCACGGCGATGACCGGGTTCTCCGGGCCGAGGCTCGGGCCGCCGGCCAGCATCAGCCCGACGGCCAGCACCAGGCCCGGCAGCACGGCCGGCGGCAGGACCCGGGCGTCCAGCCCGAGGGTGGCGGGGTCGGGTCCGGCGTGTCCGGGCACCTTCCAGACCACCAGCCCCACGGCGACACCGGTGGCCGTGAGCACGACGGACATCCACAGCACGGAGTACCGGCCCACCCCGAGCGCGTCCGGCAGCGGACCCCACAGCACCCGCTGGAGCCGCTCCGCCGCCGTGCTCACCCCGACGAAGACCAGGCTCGCGGCCACGCCCACGACGACGGCGGGCAGGATGAACGGCAGCAGAGCCCGTGCCGGGGCGGCCGGAGCGCTCGGGGGTGCCTGCGTCGTCTCCTGGACCACGCGCTCACCATAAGCGGACGAAACGGATGCAACATCCCGAACCGGATCCGGCTTGCACCTCACGTGACGTGAGGCCTCAGCGTGGAGGCGTACCGACGACAAGGAGCGGAAAGTGAGCTACTCCGTGGGACAGGTCGCGGGGTTCGCCGGAGTCACGGTGCGCACCCTGCACCACTACGACGAGATCGGGCTGCTCGTCCCGAGCGAGCGGACGTACGCCGGCCACCGGCGCTACGGCGACGCCGACCTCGACCGGCTCCAGCAGATCCTGTTCTACCGGGAGCTCGGCTTCCCGCTCGACGAGGTCGCGGTCCTGCTCGACGATCCGGACGCCGACCCGCGCACCCACCTGCGCCGCCAGCACCGTCTGCTGACCGACCGGATCGAGAAGCTGCAGAGGATGGCCGCGGCCGTGGAGCACGCCTTGGAGGCACGCACGATGGGCATCAACCTGACGCCGGAGGAGCGGTTCGAGGTGTTCGGGGACAAGGACCCCGAGCAGTACGCCGAGGAGGTCGAGCAGCGCTGGGGCGGCACCGAGGCGTACGCCGAGTCGCAGCGCCGCGCGGCGGCCTACGGCAAGGAGGACTGGATGCGCATCCAGGCCGAGGTCGACGACTGGAACCAGCGGTACGCCGCCCTGGTCGCCGCCGGCGAGCAGCCGGCCGGCGAGGCGGCCATGGACCTGGCCGAGGAGCACCGGCGGTACATCAGCCGGTGGTACTTCGAGGTGCCGTACGAGATGCACCGGTGCTTCGGGGAGATGTACGTCTCCGACGAGCGCTTCAAGGCGTTCTACGACTCCCTGCACCCCGGCCTCGCCGAACACCTGCGCGACGCGATCCTCGCCAACGCGGACCGGCGGACGTCCTGACGCCCTGACGTCCTGGCCCGGAGCCCCGTCCCGGGCCCCGGGCGCCGGGCGGTACCGCGGTGGAACCCGGGGCGGCCCCGTCACGTTGATAGTTTTGTACGGCGCCCCCCATCGACGTTCAGTCGCCGTAGCCGCCTTCACCCTCAGGAGCCCGGACCCGTGATGACACTCGCCCTCGGCCCGAGCTGGCTGGATCCCAACTATCTGCTCGACACGTACAGCATCTGGGGTCTGCTGCTCATCGTCTTCGCCGAGTCCGGCCTGCTCATCGGCTTCTTCCTGCCGGGTGACTCGCTGCTGTTCACCTGCGGCCTGCTGATCACCTCGGGCGACCTGGACTTCCCCCTGTGGGCCGCGATCGCCCTGATCTGCCTCGCCGCGGTCCTCGGCGACCAGGCGGGCTACATGTTCGGCAGGAAGGTCGGCCCGTCCCTGTTCAACCGCCCCGACTCCCGCCTGTTCAAGCAGGAGAACGTCACCAAAGCGCACGAGTTCTTCGAGAAGTACGGCCCCAAGTCCCTGGTCCTGGCCCGCTTCGTGCCGATCGTGCGCACGTTCACGCCGATCATCGCGGGCGTCAGCGGCATGAAGTACCGCTCGTTCCTGGTCTTCAACGTCATCGGTGGCGTCCTGTGGGGCGCGGGCGTCACGCTGCTCGGCTCCTGGCTCGGCAACATCGGCTTCGTCAAGAAGAACATCGAGGCGATCCTCATCCTGATCGTCCTCGTCTCGGTGATCCCGATCGCGATCGAGTTCCTGCGGGCCCGAGGCAAGGAGAAGAAGGCCGCGCAGAACCGGCCGCAGACCCGGCCCGAGCCCCCGCAGCAGCCCCAGTACCAGCAGCCCGCCCACCAGCAGCTCCCGGTCATGGACGACGCCACGACCCGCCTGCGGCGCATCGAGCCGGAGCAGCCGTACCCGGCGCAGTACGACCAGCAGCAGTACCCGCAGGAGCAGCAGCAGTACCCGCACCACCAGCAGCAGTACTGGAACGAGGGCGGCTACGACAACCAGTACTACGACCAGCAGCAGCCCCACCAGCAGCACCAGCACCAGCCCCACCAGCAGCAACACCAGCACCAGGCCCACCAGCAGTACGACCAGAACCAGAACCCGTACCCGTACGACTACGACCAGGGCGACTACCGCGCCCCGTAGGGCCCGGTACAGGGGCCCGGCTGCTCAGAACCCGCGTGTCCGCTTCGCCGCCCTGCGCTTCCCGGCGGAGCCGACCCGCAGGAACAGGCGGAAGACCTCCGAGCCCAGGTTGACCCCGATCGCGATGGCCAGGGCCAGCGACGCCGCGTTCGCCAGGGACACCAGGCCCTTGTCCACCTGGTTCTGCGCCATGCTCAGCAGCCCGAAGTACGTCGCCGACCCGGGCAGCAGCGGTCCGATCGCCGCCGTCGTGTAGGGCAGCGCCGACGCGAACCGGTACCGCGACAGCAGCTGCCCGAAGAGGCCCACCAGCCCCGCCGCCACGGCCGTGGACGCCACCGGCGAGATGTCGGCGACGTAGCGCATCGCGCCGTACACCGTCCACGCCACGCCCCCGTTGAGGGTCACCCAGAGCACGGTGGACCGTTCCTGCTGGAGCAGCACCGCGAACGTCAACGACAGCAGCATCGACGCGGCGATCTGCACCACCGGCCGGTCGTTGACGATGAGCGCCGCGTCCGGGTTCAGCTTGCCGCCGATCTTGACGCCGAAGTACAGGACGATCAGGACGCCGGTGACGATGCCGACGAAGAAGTACATGACCTCCAGCAGGCGCGCGGAGGCGGTGATGTAGAAGCCCGTCAGCCCGTCCTGCACCCCGGCCACCAGCGCCCGCCCGGGCAGCAGCGCGAACAGCCCACCGGTGACGACGGCGGACGCCTTCACGTCGACGTCGGCCAGCGCGAACGCCACCCCGATCGCTGCGGGCGGCATCGCGGCCACCGTGAACTGGTAGAACTCCGGCAGCCCGCGCCCCGCGCACAGCCACGCCAGCCGGTCGCCGAGCATCGCGCCCACCGCGGCCGCCACGAAGACGATCAGGTCACCGCCGACCAGCACGGAGGCCGCACCCGCGAGCAGCCCGCTCGCCAGGGTCAGCGCCCAGCCGGGGTACGGGTGCCGGTTGCGGCGGATCTCCGCGAGGCGCCGGTAGGCCTCCTCCAGGGAGACATGGGTCTCCGGGTCGGTCAGGTCGTCCACCAGCCGGAAGACGGCCGCCAGCCGCGTGTAGTCGGTGCCCCGCCGCCGTACCGTCCGCGACGCCGTCACCGGGTCCTCCACCAGGGACGGCTGGTGCGAGATCGACAGCAGCGTGAAGGTGACGTTCGGCTCGCAGCGGTCCAGGCCGTAGGACCGGCACACCGCGAACATCGCGGCCTCCACGTCCTCCGCGCCCTCGCCGCCGGCCAGCAGCAGCTCCCCGATGCGCAGGGTCAGGTCCAGCACGCGCGGGACGGCCGGGCCGCCCTCCTCCTCGCGCTGCACCGGCTCCGGCGCCGGCCGCTCGGTCACCGGCATGCGCAGCATCGTGCGCATCCGGTCCTGCCACGGCGCGTCCTTGACCAGGCTGACCAGCGGCACCCCGGTGGCCGGCGTGAACGCGGTCGGCGCGTCCTTCGCGCTGTAGGTGCGCGGCGGGCTGAACGCCGACCCCTCCGGCTCGGCCCCCGGCGGCTGCGGCGCCTCGAGCCCCTCCGGCACCGCGAACTCGGAGGTCGTCTCCGACTCACCGCCCCTGGGGACGTCGAGACCCTGCGGAACGGCGAACTCGGATGTGATCTCCGGGTCGTACCGCGCCTCGTCGGACCGGGGTTTGCGGTCCTCCGCCTCCGTCACTTCGCACCGCTTCCCTGAACGACACCTTCCGTAGGCCTCAGTATGCGCATGGGTACGCAAACGGGCCGCGCCACCCCACGCAGGGTGCCGCGGCCCGCGGAAGACAAACCGGCCGGTCAGTGACCGCCCTGCTCCTCGAAGCGCTTGTACGACCGCTCGATCTCCGCCTCGGCGTCCGTGCGGCCCACCCAGTTGGCACCCTCGACCGACTTGCCGGGCTCCAGGTCCTTGTACACCTCGAAGAAGTGCTGGATCTCCAGGCGGTCGAACTCCGACACGTGGTGGATGTCGCGCAGGTGCTCCACACGCGGGTCGGTGGCCGGGACGCACAGCAGCTTGTCGTCGCCGCCCGCCTCGTCGGTCATGCGGAACATGCCGATCGCGCGGCAGCGGATGAGGCAGCCCGGGAAGGTCGGCTCGTCCAGGATGACCAGCGCGTCCAGCGGGTCGCCGTCCTCGCCGAGGGTGTTCTCGACGAAGCCGTAGTCGGTCGGGTAGGCGGTCGAGGTGAAGAGACGACGGTCCAGGCGGATCCGACCGGTCTCGTGGTCCACCTCGTACTTGTTCCGCGAACCCTTCGGGATCTCGATCGTGACGTCGAACTCCACCGGTGGCTCCTCCATGATCAGCACATAGTTCTGGTGGTTAAGTGTCCCTCACGCAGGTGTGTGATCGCGAAAGGGGCTGGTGGTCGTGCCAGAGCTGGGGCCTTGGCGAGCCGCGAGACCGCAGATGGAGCGGATCGCGAACGCCGTACGACCGCGTCTGGCGAGCGCCGTGACGGCCGCCGGTCCGCGCATCGCGCGGCTGACGAGGGCCGTGCGTGTCAGGCCTGTGCACCTCCCCCGTCCGCGGACCGTCAGGACCTGGCAGTACACCGCGGGCGCCGCCACCGCCGGCCTGGCGCTGGCCGCCGGCGTGGTGACCGTGGCCGGTCCCTGGGACGCCAACGGTCAGCGTACGGCCGAGCGGGACCGGGCCGCCGCTCTGGAGCGAGCAGGTGGCGCAGATCACGGCCGCTCCGGTACGGCCGCGGGGGCGCCCCGGCCCGCACCGAGCGCCGGACCCGTCCTGACCGGCCTCGGCGGCACCACGGGCGCCGTGGGCACCAAGAAGGCGCCCCCGCGGGGACAGGCCCTCTCGGACGCCCTCGGGCCCCTCCTCGACACCCCGGCGCTCGGCGACGCCCACGCGGCGGCCGTCGTCGACGTCCAGACCGGCGAACGGCTGTACGACGCCGACGCCGGCCGCGCCCTCACCCCCGCCTCCACCACCAAGATCGCCACCGCGGTCGCCGCCCTGTCCGCGCTCGGCCCCGACCACCGCCTCACCACCCGCGCCGCCCTCGAACCCGACACCCGGGAACTCGTCCTGGTCGGCGGGGGCGACCCCACCCTGACCGCGCATCCCCGCGCCGACGGCTGGGCGAGCCTGCGGACGCTGGCCGCGGACACCGCGAAGACGCTGGACAAGCGCGGCATCCACCGGATCACCCTGTCCTACGACACCACCCTCTTCACCGGCCCCGCCCTGCACCCCATCGGCGTCAACGACAACCTCGCCCCGGTGAGCGCCCTGACCGCCGACGAGGGCCGCACCGACGACTCCGCCGGCGGTCCGGTGCCCCGCGTGGCCGACCCGGCGGCGGACGCGGCGGCCAGGTTCGCGGGCTTCCTGAAGGACGCCGGCATCACCACCACCCACCCCGGCCCGTCCAAGGCCAGCACGCGCGCGCAGACCCTCGCGAGCGTCTCCTCGCCCCCGCTGTCCGCCCTGGTCGAGCGGATGCTGACCAACAGCGACAACGACATCGCGGAGGCCCTGGCCCGCCACACGGCCCTGGCGAGCGGGCAGCCGGCGAGCTTCGACGGCGGCGCCGAGGCCATCGCCACGCAGCTGCGCGGGCTCGGCCTGCCGATGGCGGGCGCCGCCTTCCACGACGGCAGCGGCCTCGACCGGGACGACCGGCTCACGGCCGACCTCCTCACCGCGCTCCTGGTCAAGGCGGGCGACCCGCACCGCCCCGGCCTGCGCCCCGTCCTCACCGGCCTGCCCGTGGCCGGCTTCACCGGCACCCTCAGCACCCGCTACACCGACGGGGCGTCCGGCCTCGTCCGGGCCAAGACCGGCACCCTGACCGGTGTGAACACCCTCGCCGGCACGGTCGTGGACCGGACCGGCCGCCTTCTGGCCTTCGCCTTCCTCGCCTCGAACACCCCGAACGCCACGGAGGCCCAGTCGGCCCTGGACAAGGCGGCGACGGCACTGACGGGCTGACCGGCGCGGGCAGGCCGTAGCAGGCCGTACGACGTGCCCGGCGCGGGCGGACCGCACGAACGCACCGCCGTACCGCCGTACCGCCGTACCTCCCGGGCCGGTCATCGTGGGCAGGCGTTCCGCAGGGCCGGACGGGTGGGAGCGGCCCGCGGTACCGGGCCGTTCGGTGAGCGCCCCCCGGCCCTGCCGGCCCCCGACGGCTGCCCCAACCGGTGGCGCTCACGTACGGTTGACAGCATGACTGGCTTCGGCGGCACCGCATCTCCCGGGATGGTCGACTGGAACCTCGCGGTGGCAACCGCGACACGGCTCGTACGCCCCGGTCCCGACGTCAGCCGCGACGAGGCCAGGGCCGTCGTCGCGGAGCTGCGCCGGCACGCGAAGGCCTCGGAGGGACACGTCCGGGGCTTCACTCGTCTGGGCACCGAGGACACCCACGACACCCCCGTCCTCGTCGTCGACCGCCCCGGCTGGGCCCGGGCCAACGTCGCCGGGTTCCGGGAGATCCTCCGGCCGCTCCTGGAGAAGATGCAGGAACGGCGCGGCAACAGCCCGGGCAGCGCCGTCCTCGGCGCCGTCGGCGGCAAGGTCACCGGCGTGGAACTCGGCATGCTCCTGTCGTTCCTGTCCTCCCGCGTCCTCGGCCAGTACGAGACCTTCGCCCCCGCCACCCGCGACCTCCCGGCCGGCGAGAACGGCGGCGGCCGGCTGCTGCTCGTCGCGCCCAACATCGTCCACGTGGAGCGCGAACTCGACGTCGAGCCGCACGACTTCCGCCTGTGGGTGTGCCTGCACGAGGAGACCCACCGCACGCAGTTCACCGCCGTGCCCTGGCTGCGGGACCACCTGGAGGGCGAAATCCAGTCGTTCTTGGCGGAGACCGACGTCGACCCGATGACCTTCCTGGAACGCATCCGGGACGCCGCCCAGTCCCTCGCCGGCGGCCGCCCCGAGGGCGAGGAGGAGGACGGCGGACGCTCCCTCGTGGAACTGGTGCAGACCCCCGCCCAGCGCGAGATCCTCGCCCGCCTGACGGCCGTGATGTCCCTGCTGGAGGGCCACGCCGACTACGTCATGGACGGCGTCGGACCGAGCGTCGTACCGACCGTCGCGGAGATCCGCGAGAAGTTCCAGCAGCGCCGCGCGAAGGGCGCCTCCCGGCTCGACGTCGCCCTGCGCAAGCTGCTCGGCCTGGATGCCAAGCTGAAGCAGTACCGGGACGGTGAACGCTTCGTGCGGGCCGTGGTCGACCAGGTCGGCGTCGACGGCTTCAACCGCGTGTGGACCTCGCCCAACACCCTGCCCACCAAGGCGGAGATCGCCAAACCGGCGGACTGGGTCGCGCGGGTGCACCGCAAGACCGAGTCGTGAACGGCCCGGGGAGGTCGTGAAAGGAATCCGGCCGACGGCAGGCGAACGCCCCTCCAATCACCCGTCCGAGGGACCGTGAGCCATGCGTAGGCGTGCGATGCTCGGGGAACGGCCCGCTTCTGTCACCATCGACACACTCTGAGTGACCGTCTCGGGCTCACCCCCCGAAAACTTCATGAAGGGAACCGGACATGGGTCCCCATCCTGCGGTCGCGGCGATACGCCTGGCGGTCCGCCGCGTCCTCCACGACATCCTCAACGACCAGACCTCCCGCGTGCGCCCGGGCCCGCAGCTCGTCGGCGCGCACCCGGACCGGACGCCCGAGCGGCCCCCCTCCCCGCTCGTCCTCGTCGCGTGCTCCGGTGGCGCCGACTCCATGGCCCTCGCCTCCGCCCTCGCCTTCGAGGCCCCCAAACTCGGCATCCGGGCCGGCGGGATCACCGTCGACCACGGCCTCCAGCCCGGCTCCGACCTCCGCGCCGACGAGGTCGCCCTGCGACTGCGCGGGCTCGGGCTCGACCCGGTCGAGTCCGTCGCCGTCACCGTCGGCCGTGAGGGAGGCCCCGAGGCCGCCGCCCGCGACGCCCGCTACGCCGCCCTGGACGCCGCGGCCGAACGCCACGGCGCCGCCGCGATCCTGCTCGGTCACACCCGCGACGACCAGGCCGAAACCGTCCTGCTGGGGCTCGCCCGCGGCTCCGGCATCCGCTCCCTGTCCGGCATGGCCGCGGTCTCGGGGGCCGACGGCCGTTACCGGCGGCCCTTCCTGCAGCTCGACCGGCAGACCGCCCGCAAGGCCTGCATGGTCCAGTCGCTGCCCGTCTGGGACGACCCGCACAACGCCGACCCCGCCTACACCCGCTCCCGCCTCCGGCACGAGGGCCTGCCCGCCCTGGAGAAGGCCCTCGGCAAGGGAGTCGTGGAGGCACTCGCCCGCACCGCCCAGCTCTCCCGCGACGACGCCGACGCCCTCGACGCCTGGGCCCGCCAGGCCGAGGCCTCGGTGCGGGACGCCGCCGGCCTGCTGGAGTGCGCCAAGCTGTACGCCCTCCCGCCCGCCGTCCGCCGCCGGATCCTGCGCCGCGCCGCCATCGAGGCCGGTGCTCCGGCCGGCGCGCTGTTCGCCCGCCACATCGAGGAGATCGACCGTCTGATCACCGGCTGGCGCGGCCAGGGAGCCATCAATCTGCCGGGCCGGGTCGTCGCCCAGCGGCAGGGTGGCAGACTGGTGATTCGGCAAGGCTGAATCCCGACCCTCCCCGGAGCGACGCTCCCGGCGGGCCGGGCGGCCGGAGGCCGTGCGTGCGGCCGGAGCCGGTGGCCGCGCTCGCGGCCGTAAGTGCGGGACGACCGAAAGTGATGCGGGTGGACGCGAAAGACATGGGTGCCGACCTCCAGCAGGTGCTCATCACCAAGGAAGAGATCGACGCGAAGCTGGCCGAGCTGGCCGCGAAGATCGACGCGGAGTACGCGGGCAAGGACCTGCTGATCGTCGGTGTGCTCAAGGGTGCGGTGATGGTCATGGCGGACCTCGCCCGGGCGCTGTCCACCCCCGTCACCATGGACTGGATGGCCGTGTCCTCCTACGGCGCGGGCACCCAGTCCTCCGGGGTCGTCCGCATCCTCAAGGACCTCGACACCGACATCAAGGGCCGGCACGTCCTGATCGTCGAGGACATCATCGACTCCGGTCTGACCCTGTCCTGGCTGATCAACAACCTCGGTTCGCGCGAGCCCGCCTCCCTGAAGGTGTGCACGCTGCTGCGCAAGCCGGACGCCGCCAAGGTCGCCATCGACGTCGAGTGGGTCGGCTTCGACATCCCGAACGAGTTCGTCGTCGGCTACGGCCTCGACTACGCCGAGAAGTACCGCAACCTGCCGTTCGTCGGTACGCTCGCGCCTCACGTCTACGGCGGCTGAGCCACTCGGCGCAAGCGCGCCGGGATGATCGGGAACCCCAGCGGCTCCCGGGCCGTTGGAGCATGCAGAGACGGGATCCCCAGCCGCCGAAACGACTCCGTGCGGCTTCGGGCAACAATGCTGGGGTACCGTCAGAAGAACTGTCTTATCAAACTCACTATGGCAGGAGGGACGGGGCGGCACCGCTCCGTATGGATGGACGTGAAGCGATACTTCCGTGGGCCGGTCATGTGGATCGTGCTGGCCGTCCTTGCCGTGGTCGTGTTGATGCAGGTCGTCGGCTCGTCCGGCGGCTACAAGACGGTGGACACCGGCCAGGTCGTGGCGGCGATCAACGACAACAAGGTCGAGTCGGCCAAGCTCACCACCGGTGACGAGCAGAGCATCAAGGTCACGCTCAAGGACGGCTACAAGGTCGAGGGCAGCTCCAAGATCCAGGCGAGCTACATCGGCGACCAGGGCGTGCAGCTGGCCGGGACGCTGCAGACCAAGTACCAGGAAAAGCAGATCACGGACGGCTACACGGTCTCGCCGTCCAAGCAGAACCCGTTCGTCGGCGTCCTGCTCTCCCTGCTGCCCTTCGTCCTGATCGTGGTCGTCTTCCTGTTCCTGATGAACCAGATGCAGGGCGGCGGCTCCCGGGTCATGAACTTCGGCAAGTCCAAGGCGAAGCTCATCACCAAGGACACCCCGAAGACCACCTTCTCCGACGTCGCCGGCTGTGACGAGGCGGTCGAGGAACTCCAGGAGATCAAGGAGTTCCTGCAGGAGCCGGCCAAGTTCCAGGCCGTCGGCGCCAAGATCCCCAAGGGCGTGCTCCTCTACGGCCGCCCGGGTACCGGCAAGACCCTGCTCGCGCGCGCCGTCGCCGGCGAGGCGGGCGTCCCGTTCTACTCGATCTCCGGCTCGGACTTCGTGGAGATGTTCGTCGGTGTCGGTGCCTCCCGGGTCCGTGACCTGTTCGAGCAGGCCAAGGCGAACGCTCCGGCGATCGTCTTCGTCGACGAGATCGACGCGGTCGGCCGCCACCGCGGCGCCGGCCTCGGCGGCGGTCACGACGAGCGCGAGCAGACCCTGAACCAGCTGCTGGTCGAGATGGACGGCTTCGACGTCAAGGGCGGCGTCATCCTGATCGCCGCCACGAACCGCCCGGACATCCTCGACCCGGCGCTGCTGCGCCCCGGCCGCTTCGACCGGCAGATCGCGGTCGACCCGCCGGACCTTCAGGGCCGCATGGAGATCCTCAAGGTCCACCAGAAGGGCAAGCCGGTCGCGCCCGACGTCGACCTGTCCGCCGTCGCGCGCCGCACCCCGGGCATGACCGGTGCCGACCTCGCCAACGTGCTGAACGAGGCCGCCCTGCTCACCGCCCGCGGTGACCAGAAGCTGATCGACAACAAGGCGCTGGACGAGGCGATCGACCGTGTGGTCGCGGGCCCGCAGAAGCGGACCCGGATCATGTCGGACAAGGAGAAGAAGATCACCGCGTACCACGAGGGCGGTCACGCCCTGGTCGCGGCGGCCTCGCCCAACTCCGACCCGGTCCACAAGATCACGATCCTGTCCCGCGGCCGCGCCCTCGGCTACACGATGGTCCTGCCGGACGAGGACAAGTACTCGACCACCCGCAACGAGATGCTCGACCAGCTCGCCTACATGCTGGGCGGCCGGGCGGCCGAGGAACTGGTCTTCCACGACCCGACCACGGGCGCCGCGAACGACATCGAGAAGGCCACCAACCTGGCCCGCGCGATGGTCACCCAGTACGGCATGACCGAGCGTCTCGGCGCGATCAAGTTCGGCGGCGACAACAGCGAGCCCTTCCTCGGCCGTGAGATGGCTCACCAGCGCGACTACTCCGAGGAGGTCGCCGCGCTGGTGGACGAGGAGGTCAAGAAGCTGATCGAGACGGCGCACAACGAGGCCTGGGAGATCCTGGTCGAGAACCGCGACGTGCTCGACAACCTCGTCCTGCAGCTGCTGGAGAAGGAGACGCTGGGCAAGGAGGAGATCGCCGAGATCTTCGCCCCGATCGTCAAGCGCCCGCCGCGGCCCGCCTGGACCGGCTCCTCCCGCCGCACCCCGTCCACCCGCCCGCCGGTGCTCTCCCCGAAGGAGCTGGCACTGACCAACGGTGCGAACGGCGCGACGGCGGCGATCAGCACGGTCAAGTCGACGGCGGCGGAGTCCGCCCCGGTGACGGAGCAGACCCCGGAGGACCGCCCGGAGAGCTGACCGGCCGCCCGCGAGCAGTCCGGTTCCGGCCAGCAGGGCCGGAATGAATGCCGTGCCCCTCAGGTTCTAGCCTGGAGGGCGCGGCATTTCGCATGTCCGCAGACGGAACGCGAGGAAGACGCGCGTGCATGGCACAGGAACGAGGGACCAGATGACCGACCCGGTGACGCTGGACGGCGAGGGCCGCATCGGCGAGTTCGACGAGAAGCGCGCCGAGAACGCCGTGCGTGAGCTGCTGATCGCCGTCGGTGAGGACCCGGATCGCGAGGGGCTGCGGGAGACCCCGGCCCGGGTCGCGCGGGCCTACAAGGAGATCTTCGCCGGCCTGTGGCAGAAGCCGGAGGACGTCCTGACGACGACCTTCGACCTGGGGCACGACGAGATGGTCCTCGTGAAGGACATCGAGGTGTACTCGACGTGTGAGCACCACCTGGTGCCGTTCCGGGGCGTGGCCCACGTCGGCTACATCCCGTCCGAGACCGGCAAGATCACCGGCCTGTCCAAGCTGGCCCGCCTGGTGGACGTCTACGCCCGCCGGCCGCAGGTGCAGGAACGGATGACCACGCAGATCGCGGACTCCCTGATGCAGATCCTGGAGCCGCGCGGTGTCATCGTCGTGGTCGAGTGCGAGCACATGTGCATGTCCATGCGCGGCATCCGCAAGCCGGGCGCGAAGACCATAACCTCGGCCGTGCGCGGTCAGCTGCGGGACGCGGCGACGCGGAACGAGGCGATGAGCCTCATCATGGCGCGCTGACGGCCCTGACGGCGCCGCACACGCTTCGCGCGCTGTCGGGCGGGGTCGGTGGTCAGGCCACCGGCTCTGCTCCCGGGTGGTTCTGGTCGTCGTCCTCCGGGAGCTTGCAGACCCGCTCCAGGAACATGGCGGCAGCTATCACACCGATGCCGGCCAGCACCGAGAAGCCGGCGTAGATCGCCTGGTCGCGGCGGGCCGGGATGTCCAGCTGCTCCAGCAGGAAGACGCCCGTGCCGCCGTACATCCCGGCGACGAGGGCGGCCACCAGGGCGCTGGCCTGACCGAAGACGACCGCCCGGGCGGCCATCAGCGGGTCGACGCCCTTGGCGCCGGGCCGGCGCTCGCGCTGGGCCTTCAGACGGGCGCGCAGCGAGAGCGCCGTGGAGAGCAGGACCACCCCGATCAGCGCGAGGACGATGGGGGCGGCCACGGGGACGCTGGGGAGGGTCCCGATCGAGTTCCAGAGGCGGGCGCCCGCCCAGGACAGGATGCCGGCCACGACGAACACGCCGGCCAGCACCCTGATGCGCAGCTCTCTCACGGTGTCCCTTCAGTTCCCCCGGACCGTCCCGGACGGTGGTCGTCTTGGTCGTGGCCGTCTCGACGTGCTGACCGTCTCGACGTGACCCGTCTCGACCTTAACGACTACTCGGGCAGCCGGAGTTCCAGGTCCGCGCGCGGCGCCACACCCTCACGGGTGACGGAGGCCAGCAGATCGGCCACCGTGCCGCGGCCGGGGAGCTGCGCGCCGGGGTCCACGTCGTGCCAGGGCGCGAGCACGAAGGCGCGCTCGTGGGCGCGCGGGTGGGGCAGGGTGAGCTGGGGGTCGTCGGAGGTGACGTCGGCGTACGCGACGATGTCGACGTCCAGCGTGCGCGGGCCCCAGCGCTCGTCCCGGACCCGGTGGAAGGCCTCCTCGACGGCGTGCGCCCGCTCCAGCAGGGAGGAGGGGGGCAGGGTGGTCTTGAGGACCACGACCGCGTTGAAGTACGACGGCTGGCTGCCGGGCTCGACGCCCCACGGCTCGGTCTCGTACACCGGGGAGACGGCCTTCACGCGGACGCCCGGGGTGTCCTCCAGGGCGTCGACGGCACCCTGGAGGGTCTCCAGGCGGTTGCCGAGGTTGGAGCCGATGGAGATCACGGCCCATTTGGGGTTGCTCAGCGTCGTGTCGGCGGCGTCCACCTTCTCGACGACCGAGGCGGGCACCGGCTGGACGGTCGGGTCGCTGTGACCCTGGCGGAAAGGTCGGGTCATACTCGGCTCCGGGTGATGGTGACGGTCACGTCGTCGAAGGGGACGGTGATCGGCGCGTCCGGCTTGTGGACGCAGACCTCGACCTCCTGCACCCCTTCGTGCTTCAGGCAGGTCCGGGCGATCCGCTCGGCGAGGGTCTCGATCAGGTCCACCGGCTCGCCCTCGACCACGGCCACGACCTCCTCGGCCACGATGCCGTAGTGCACGGTCTTCGCCAGGTCGTCGTCGGCCGCGGCCGGCCGGGTGTCCAGGCCGAGGACGAGGTCCACGATGAACGTCTGGCCCTCCTCGCGCTCCTTGGGGAACACACCGTGGTGCCCGCGGGCCTTGAGGCCGCGCAGCGCGACACGATCCACGCGAATCACTCCTGCAATCGTCGGGAAGGACCGGCCGGTACCGCGTGCGGGCGGCACGCCGGTCTCAGACGAATCTACCTGCGGGCACCGACCAAGCCGGGCCGCGGGGGCGCGGGCACCGGCCGCCGCCCGGAGGGTTCACCGCGTGTTTCCCCCGGGGAACCCGGCCCCGTCATGGACTGGTAGCCCCTCCTACCCCGCGGTAGGTGATTCGAACCACTCCCGGCTCAGGTGAGGGGACCGCCGTCCGGATCCACGCCGTTCACATGCTCGTCGTCGTCGCCGTCGTCGTCGGTCTCGGCCAGCACCGGGGAGGCGTGGTGCGACCAGAGCTTCCAGCCGGAGGGGGTGCGCCGGAACACGTTCGTGGCGACGACGAGCTGGCCGACCAGCGGCCCCAGCTCCGCGCCCTCCTCGGGGGCGGGGCCGCCGCTGAGGATGTTCTCCGTGCAGTTCACGAGCGCGGTGTCGCCGGTCACGGAGACGTGCACATCGGTCAGGAAGAACTGGATGTAGTCGGTGTTGGCCATGATCAGGGCGTACGACCTGAGCACCTCGCCACGGCCGGTGAGCACCGGCCAGCCGGGGTGGACGCAGGAGATCACGCCGCTGTCCGCGGGGTCGTGGTAGGTCTCGTCCACGCCCAGGTCGGCGGGGGTCAGCCAGAGGGAGGAGACCTCCTCGAAGTCGCCGCGTTCGAGCGCCTCGTAGAAGGCGGTGTTGGCGGCCTCCACCTGCTCGACGTCGGTGTGGGGGGCGCTCACCGGTCTCCGTCCGCTCCGCGCACGCCCTCGGCGTCCGGCGTCGTCCCCGTCGTACGCGCTCGCACCGCGCGAGCCCCCTCCTCGCGCGCCTCCTCCACGGCCCGTGCCACCCGGACCGCGTCCGCCGTGGCGCGTACCTCGTGCACGCGCACCGCCCACGCGCCGGCGTGCGCCGCGAGGGCGGAGACGGCGGCCGTGGCCGCGTCGCGCTCCCGGGCGGGCGGGGGAGCGCCCCCGGGGCCGGCGAGGACCCGGCCGAGGAACCGTTTGCGCGAGGCGGCGACCAGCAGGGGATGGCCGAGGGCGTGCAGGCGGTCGAGGTGGGCGAGGAGCGCGAGATCGTGTTCGGCCTCCTTGGAGAAGCCGAGGCCCGGGTCGACGACGATCCGCTCCGGGGCGATACCGCCGGCCAGTACGGCCTCCACGCGCGCGTGCAGCTCGTCCACGACCTCCCCGACGACGTCCTCGTACACGCCCTTCACGTTGCCGCCCTGGAGGAAGCCGCGCCAGTGCATCACGACGAACGGGGCGTCCGCCGCGGCGACCACCGGGATCATCGCGGGGTCGGCGAGGCCGCCGCTGACGTCGTTGACGAGGGCGGCACCGGAGGCGAGGGCCTGTTCGGCGACGGAGGCGCGCATGGTGTCGACGGAGACGACGACTCCCTCGGAGGCGAGGCCGCGCACCACGGGGATGACCCGTCGCAGTTCCTCCGCCTCGTCCACGCGCGTGGCGCCGGGCCGGGTGGACTCGCCGCCGACGTCGACCAGGTCCGCGCCCTCGGCGACGAGATCCAGGCCGTGTTTGACGGCGACGGTCGTGTCGAACCAGCGGCCGCCGTCGGAGAAGGAGTCCGGGGTCACGTTCACGACCCCCATGACCGCGCACCGGTCCCATGCCGGAAGGCCGGCGACTCGGCCGCGCCCGCTGAGGTTGTTCATACGTTCAGCGTAGGCCCAGGAGGGTCCCCGGAACGCGCCGCGGCCCGGGCGGAAGCCCCCGGTGCTGGAGGGGGAGGGGGCTTCCGCCCGGGCCGGTCCTCGGGCCGTACCGCTCGGTGCGGGACGGCTCGTCCCGCTCAGGCGGCTCGGACGTCCCGTTCGGCCACCGCGTGCGCGCAGGGGCGCTCGGCGGCCGAACGGCGCCGGCGCAGGAAGCGCGGCAGCGGCAGGGCGAGGTTGACGAAGCCCTCCGCCTGCATCGCGGCGAAGCCGATGCGGGGCAGGTCGGCGGAGGCCCGGTAGACCACGAACCGCGGCTCCCAGCGGGGCTGGAACTTGGCGTTGAACTTGTACAGCGACTCGATCTGGAACCAGCGCGAGAGGAACACCAGCAGCCCGCGCCAGGCGCGCAGCACCGGACCGGCGCCGATCTTCTCCCCGCGCGCGAGGGCCGAGCGGAACATCGCGAAGTTCAGCGACACGCGCGTGATGCCGAACTTCGGCGCGGCCTGCAGGGCGGCGACGATCAGCAGCTCGTTCATGCCCGGGTCGGCGCTGCGGTCACGGCGCATCAGGTCCAGCGAGGCGCCGTCCTTGCCCCAGGGCACGAAGTGGAGGATCGCCTTCAGGTCGCCGTACTCGCCCGGCGCGTCGTCGGCCTTGTGGGCGGTGGCGATCAGGCAGTCGCCGTCGGACGGGTCGCCGATGCGGCCGAGCGCCATGGAGAAGCCGCGCTCGGTGTCCGTGCCGCGCCAGTCCTCCGCCGCCCGGCGGATCCGCTCCAGCTCGGCGTCGCCGAGGTCACGGATACGCCGTACCCGGGTCTCGTAGCCGGCTCGCTCGATGCGCTTGACCATCTGGCGCACGTTGCGCATCGCGCGTCCGGCGAGTGAGAAATCCGCCACGTCCACCACCGCCTCGTCGCCCAGCTCCAGGGCGTCCAGGCCGGTCTCGCGGGTCCACACCTCACCACCCGTCTCCGAGCAGCCCATGACCGCGGGCGTCCAGGAGTGGGCCCTGGCCTCGTCCATGAAGCGCTCGATGGCACCGGGCCAGGCCTCGACGTCACCGATCGGGTCGCCGCTGGCCAGCATCACGCCGGACACGACCCGGTAGGTGACGGCGGCCTTGCCGCTCGGCGAGAACACGACCGCCTTGTCGCGGCGCAGCGCGAAGTGGCCGAGCGAGTCGCGCCGGCCGTGCTTCTCCAGCAGCGCGCGCAGCTTCACCTCGTCCTCCTCGGTGAGGTGCGCGGCCGGGTGCTCGGGGCGGAAGGCCAGGTAGATGGTCGTGACCGCGGTGATCCAGCCGAGGGCGCCGAGGGAGAAGGCGACCGTCCAGGAGGTGTCGCCCCGGTAGTCGACCGGGCCCTCGAAGCCGAACAGGCCGTAGATCACGTGCGCCAGCCGGTCGGCCAGGCTCGGGTCGCCGATCGTCCGGTCCGGGTGGACGTTGACGATCACCAGGCCGAGGGCGACGGAACCGGCCCCCATGAGCACGAAGTTGGCGAGCGCCCGCCACCTGCTGCGCGGGTCCGGCAGCGCCGCGAACTGGTCCCGGTGGCGCAGCAGCGGCACCAGCAGCGCGACCGCGATGAGCACGCCGACGATCGAGTGCCGGTACGCGAACTGGGCCACCGCGCCCGCCGGGAGCAGCGCGACCGCGGCACGCCAGGCCCGGCGCTTGCGCCGTTTCAGCCCGTGCGCGAGCAGCAGCAACAGCACGCCCGCGCTGAGCGAGAGCGCCGCCGCGAACGGGCCGAAGGAGCCCGGGAGCACCTCGGCGATCGCGTGCATACGGCTGTGCCGGAAGCGTGGGAAGACGCCCGCGGCGATGTCCAGGAGGCCCACCAGCGCGGCCGCCCTGCCGACCCAGACGGGAACGGCCTCGGGGCGCGGGCCGCGCGGTATGCGCCGCGCCCGGCTTGATCGGCTCGGAACCCCGTCCGACATTTCCCCATCTATCCTGACAGACATCGCATCCCGTAGTTCTGCGAGAGACCTTGGACCCGGGCCCGAGCGGGCTTCCGGCGACATTGCGCCCTCTAGGACGGTGTCTAGGGGAGAGAGGTTCACTCCCCACCGGAAAGTCGGGTCAAAGGCCAAGGAAAGCCCCGGGCAAGTCCACGCGACAAAGTGTGGCCGCACACGGGCGGAAAGCGCAGGCAGGAAGCAGCCATGGGTCTCACGAGCAACAAAGTGCTGGTGCTGGCGATTCTGATCGCCCTGGTGCTGTTCATCGGCACGGTGTGGCTGTGGCCGCGCCTGGCGCGCACGAACTGGCGGTCCGTGAGCGGACGGATCGGCCTGCTGCTGTTCACCCAGGTGGCACTCTTCGCCTGCGTCGGGCTCGCCGCCAACCAGGCGTTCGGCTTCTACGCCAGCTGGGCAGACCTGTTCGGCAAGGAGACCGACCAGGGCGTGGTCATCGACCACTCGGCCCACGGCAGCACCGGCGGCCCGCTCCAGGTGGTCTCCACCTCCGACGTGCCGGGCGTGCGCGCCTCGCGGCCGGAGACGGGCGGGCAGGTCCAGAAGGTCGACATCGTGGGCCGTACGACCCACATGGTCACGCCGGCGTACGTCTACCTGCCGCCGGAGTACTTCCAGCCGCAGTACCGGACCCGTACGTTCCCGGTGTCGGTCGTGCTGACCGGCTACCCGGGCACCGCGCGGTCGCTGGTGGACAAGCTGAACTACCCGAGCACGGCGCAGCGGCTGGCCAAGGACGGGCGGATGCAGCCGATGATCCTGGTGATGATGCGCCCGACCGTGGCGCCGCCGCGGGACACCGAGTGCGTGGACGTGCCGGGCGGGCCGCAGGCGGAAACGTTTTTTGCCAAAGATCTGCCGGACGCCGTCCTCAGCCACTACCGGGCCGGCAAGCGGCCGGGCAGCTGGGGTGTGATCGGCGACTCCACGGGCGGCTACTGCGCGCTCAAGCTCGCCATGCACCACCCCAACGTGTACACGGCCGGCGCGGGCCTCTCGCCGTACTACAAGGCGCCGATCGACCCCACCACCGGTGACCTCTTCCACGGCGACAAGAAGCTGCAGAACCGTTCCGACCTGTTCTGGCTGCTGGAGCACGAGGAGGCGCCGGACACCTCGCTGCTCGTCACCAGCAGCAAGGTCGGCGAGCACAACTACACGTCCACGATGAAGTTCATCGAGCAGGTGCAGGCCACGAACCTGACCCGGATCTCCTCGATCATCCTGGAGAGCGGCGGCCACAACTTCAACACCTGGCGGCGCGAGATCCCGCCGACCCTCCAGTGGGTCAGCGGCCGGCTCTCCGACCGCTGACCCGGCGGCGCCCCTGACGCCCCGTGAAGCCTTCGGTATGGCTGTGTTTTTACGGGGCGGGGGCCCGCGATTCGCCTACGCGCGGTAAGTTTCTGGCCATGCCACGTGGACGCCACCGCCATTCCCCGCCTCTGCACCGGCTGTTGCCCCCCTCGGCGATCGCCGGGGTCTCCGTCGTCTGCGCGCTGGGTCCCTGGGCGTTCTCCGAGGCCGCCGTGTTGCGCGCGCTGTCCGCGGCCGCCGCCGCGACGGCGGTCGTCGGCGCGGTCGTGATGCGCCGCTGGGACGCGCAGGCGGGCAAGCAGGTCGCCGAACTCATGCGCGCGCGTGCGGGCGACGAGTGGCGGTACGAGGAACGGGTCGCCGAACTGGAGACCGACCTGGAGGAATCCCGCGAACTGCGCGCCAAGCTGGAGCAGCGGCTGCGCGCCAAGCGGGCGGAGCTGGCCGGCCTGCGCAACGAGCACGCGGCCCTGCTGCGCCGGTACGCCACCGCGGAGACCGAGCGCGCGAGCGCCCTGGAGGGGCGGCGGCTGCTGGAGATCGAGGCCTCGGTGCCCGCGTTGCCGCCCGCACCGAGTGCGGAACCGCAGGCGTCCGGGACGCCGGAGGAGCCCGGTACCGAGGAACCGGGTACCGAGGAGCGGCCGGCGGTGTTCTCCCCCGCGGGCGCCCGGCTGTACGGGCAGGCGCTGAAGGCTCTGGCGCGGTTCGACGGGGGGACCGCGAGCGAGACCGAGACCGAGACCGAGTCTGCGACTCTGTCCGAGTCCGAGTCCGAGTCCGAGCCTGAGGCCGAGGCTGTGGCTGCCGAGGCAGCGGAGACGGCTGAGGCGGAGGGTGACGCCGAGTCCGCGTCCGGGCCCGCGGGCGTCGACTCGGAAGCGGCTGAGCCGGTGAAGGCATCCGAGGACGCTGTGGGTGCCGAGGACGCCGAGGACGCCGCCCTCACGGCTGAGCCGTCGGAGGCACCGGAGGCGTCCGAGCCGGACGTTCCGGAGAGCGCCGCCGCCGGGACCGAGGCGGTCGCCAAAGGAGAAGTCGGCGCGGCGGCCGTGACGGACAGCGCGGACGCCTCCAGGGCGGTCGAGGCCGCCCAGCCCGCGGGGCAGCCGCCGGCCGGGCACTTCACGGTGCCGACCGCGGTGGCCGTCGTACCGGCGGCGCCCGCGCGGCGCCCGGTGGTCGAGGGCGGGTTCGACTTCTTCGGCACCCAGAAGAGCGCGCCGAAGGCCACGCTGGACTCCGTGCAGAACGAGGACCTCGCCGACGTGGTCGGCCCGGAGGCGCTCGCCGTGCACAAGGCCGAGTCGGAGGCCGGGTTCAAGCCGGCCGACGCGCGGTCCCGGGAGGTCGGCCAGGTCATCGACCTGACGGCACACGACGAGACCGAGCAGATCGACGTCCACCGTCTGCGCACCGCCGCCTCCTGAGCCTCCGCGCGGTCACCGACACCGGGCCCGGTCCTCCCGAGAGGGAGCCGGGCCCGAGGTGTTCCGAGGGGGAGGGTGCCGCGGCGCCAGCCCCCGGTGGGGGCCGGTCCTGTGGCGTTCCTCTGCGGGTCGGTGTCGGTCAGTCGGTGGTCATGTCGGTGGTCATCCAGCGGTCGGGAAGGGCGGAGCGGCGGCCTGTGCGGGAGCGCTCCGCCTGCTCGGTCAGGAGGCGGGCGGCGTCCTGTGCGTCACGCAGCCGGGCGGTCACGGTCTTGTCGGCCCCGGTGTCCACGTGGACGTCGGCGAGGCCCCAGCGGCGCTCCCAGGGCCCCTGGGTGAGCCGTACGCTCTGCACCTTCGCGTGCGGGACGAGCGAGAGCCGGCGGCACAGCAGACCGCTCCGGGCGGCGAACACCGTGCCGGTGACCGCGAGCCGGTGCCCGCGCCACCACACCGGCACGCACCACCGCGCCCGGCGCGGCACCGGCGACAGTTCCCGGGGCACCGTCACGCCGGGCAGCACGCGCGCGACGACCTCCTCGGCGACCGCGCGCGGGGCGACCGGCACCAGGACCGAGTTCTCGGAGCCGGCCACGTCCAGTTCCACCCGCACCCAGCCGCGCCCGCGCCACAGCAGCGGCTCCACGATCCGTACGGTCTGCACCCGCCCGGGCGGCACCGTCTCGTGCGTACGGTCGAGCAGCCCGTGGTCGATGCGCAGCCCGTCCGGGGACTCGCTCACCGTCCAGTCGAACTCGGTGACGAACCGCCCCACACTGCTCGCGCCGGCCGTGCCGAGCAGGGGCACGACGCTCGCGACGACCGTCCACAGGTTGCCGGTGGCCAGCCACAGCACGGTCGGGACGACCAGCGCGGCGCACAGCGAACCCCAGGTGGCGCCCGTCAGCACCAGGGAGCGCGCCAGCTCCCGCGGCGGCACGCGCAGCAGCGCCCGCGCCGGCGCCTCTCCGACCTCGCGCGCCGCCTCGGGCGCGAAACCCGCCGCGCGCGCGAGCAGCTCCGCGCGCAGGGCACGCGCCTCCCGCTCGCCCAGGAACGCCAGCTCGTCCTTGTCGTCGGTCCCCACGACGTCGATCCGCAGCTTCGCGACGCCCGCCACGCGCGCGAGGAGCGGACGCGAGACGTCCACGGCCTGGATCCGCTCCAGCCGGATGTGCGCGGTCCGCCGGAACAGCAGCCCGGTCCGTATGCGCAGCTCCGTGTCGGTGACGGCGTAGTGCGTGAACCACCAGGACAGGAAGCCGTAGAGGCCGGCCGCCGGCACCAGGACCGCGACGCCCAGCAGGAGCATCGTGCCGGTCAGCCGGGTCAGCTGCTCCTGGGCGCCGTTCGGGTCGTGCACCGCCCAGCCGGCCAGCACGGCGAGCGGCGCCCACGCCCGCCGGAAGGGCGTGACCGGGTGCAGGCGGCGCTCGGTGACGGGCGGGCGCTCCGGTATGCCGTCGCCGGTGTGCCCGGGGGTCGTCACAGGCCCGCCGATCGTGCCTCGCCCAGCTCGGTCAGCCGGTCGCGCAGACGTTCCGCCTCGGCCGGGTCCAGGCCGGGGACGGTCGCGTCGGTCGCGGCGGCGGCCGTGTGCAGCTGCACGGTGGCCAGCCCGAAGCGCCGCTCCAACGGCCCGGAGGTCACCTCCACCAGCTGCATCCGCCCGTACGGCACCACCGTCTCCTCACGCCACAGGACACCGCGGCTGATCAGCAGGTCGTCCGCGCGCTCGGTGTACCGCCAGGACCGCCAGTTGCGCTCCAGCAGCCGCCAGCACCAGGCGGCGACGGCCGGCGGCAGCAGCGCGCAGGCCGCCCACGCGGGCCCCGCGAAAAGCCCCGGCAGCAGCCCCGCGGCGACCGCGAGCACCCCCGTCCACACCACCAGCAGCAGCCGGCGCACCCTCAGCAGCCCCGGCTCCAGCCCGCGCCACACGGGCTGCTCCGCCGGCGCCCCGGCCCCTTCCGGGCTCCCCGTTACGCTCCCCGTTTCCATGAGGCCAGCGTACGTAGGGGAAACTGGGGCCATGACTCCTACGACGGAGACCACGGTCGGCATCGGCGGCGCGGCGGAGAGCACCGACATGGTGCTCAACATCGGACCCCAGCACCCGTCCACGCACGGCGTGCTGCGGCTCAGGCTCGTGCTGGACGGGGAGCGCATCGTGCACGCGGAGCCGGTGATCGGCTACATGCACCGCGGCGCCGAGAAGCTCTTCGAGGCACGCGACTACCGGCAGATCATCGTGCTCGCCAACCGCCACGACTGGCTGTCGGCGTTCTCGAACGAGCTGGGCGTGGTCCTCGCCGTGGAACGGATGCTCGGCATGGAGGTCCCCGAGCGGGCGGTGTGGACGCGCACCCTGCTCGCCGAGCTGAACCGGGTGCTCAACCACCTGATGTTCCTCGGCTCCTACCCGCTGGAGCTGGGCGGGATCACGCCGGTGTTCTACGCGTTCCGGGAGCGCGAGGTGCTCCAGAACGTCATGGAGGAGGTCTCCGGCGGCCGCATGCACTACATGTTCAACCGCGTCGGCGGCCTCAAGGAGGACCTGCCGGCCGGCTGGACCGCACGCGCGCGTGCCGCCGTCGCCGACGTGCGCTCGCGCATGGACGTCTTCGACGACCTGGTCCTCGGCAACGAGATCTTCCGCGGCCGCACGCGGGACGTGGGCGTGCTGGCACCGGAGACCGTGCACGCCTACGGCGTGAGCGGGCCCATCGCGCGCGGTTCGGGCGTCGACTTCGACCTGCGCCGCGACGAGCCGTACCTGGCCTACGGCGAGCTCCAGGACACGCTGAAGGTCGAGACCCGGAGCGAGGGCGACTGCCTCGCCCGCTTCGAGGTGCTGCTGGCGCAGACCCACAACGCGCTGGACCTCGCCGACGCCTGTCTGGACCGGATCGCCGAGCTGCCTCCCGGGCCGATCAACCAGCGGCTGCCGAAGGTGCTGAAGGCGCCCGAGGGGCACACGTACGCGTGGACCGAGAACCCGCTCGGGATCAACGGGTACTACCTGGTCAGCAAGGGCGAGAAGACCCCGTACCGGCTGAAGCTGCGCTCGGCCTCGTACAACAACATCCAGGTGCTGACCGAGCTGCTGCCGGGGACGCTGGTGGCGGACATGGTGGCGATCCTGGGCTCGATGTTCTTCGTGGTCGGCGACATCGACAAGTAGGCCGCACGGGCCCGCGGAATCCGGTTCACGGGGCCTGTGTGGCTTGCGGATCCCGTGGGTCCCGTGGGTCCCGTGGGTCCTGTGGGTCCTGTGGGTCCTCTCCGAGGGGGTCCGGGATGCCGACCGGCTGGAGCAGCCAGCCGAAGTCGCCGAGACCGCCCGGTGCCGTCAGCTCGGCGGCCTCGCCGGCGCTCGCCAGGGCCCGCACATAGGCGGACGGATCCGTGGAGGCCAGCGCCAGCGGGGGGCGTACGCCGGTGAGGTCCAAGGCGCGCAGGGCGGCGCGCTGCGTGAGCAGGCGCGCGGGGGGAAGTGTGCGCGCCGCCGCGTCGGTCCCGTGCGCCGAGCGCGCCGTGCCCACGGGTGCCCGGTCCGCGCCGGTCGCCGCGGCGCACGCGTCCAGGGCGACGTGGGCCGTGATGTCGCACGACCCGTCCGGCACGGGTGTGGTCTCGCGGCCCTCCCGGAACCCGGTGAGCGTGCCGAACGGGGGGCGCGTGTCCACGGTGTGGGCGTAGTCCACGGCCACGGCGAGCCCCCGCACCACCCGGTCCACGGCCGCCGCCCAGGCCCGGTCCCGGGGCAGCCCGACCTCGGCCCGCGCCCCCTCCTCGGGCGGCAGCGGCCACCAGCGCGTGAGCCAGTCGGCCGCCGCGCCCGTCACGGGCTCCCCGAGCCGTTCGGAGCCGTCCTCCGCCACGAGCACCAGCCGGGGCACGCCGGCGGAGTCCACCTCCACGACGTCCACCGGGACGTTGTCCAGCCACTCGTTGGCGAACAGCAGCCCGGTGACCGCGTCCGGGAGGCCGCTCCGCCAGGTGATCCGGTCGTCCAGGCCGGCCGGGCGGCCGGCGATCTCGACGGCGTACACGCGCGTGCGTGCCGCCACGTCGGCCGGCAGCGCGGCGAGCACCCCGCCGGCCAGCTCGCCCCGCCCGGCGCCCATGTCGACGAAGTCCAGCACCGGGGGCCGGCCGAGTGCCGCGTCGACCCGGCACAGCAGCCCGGCCACGGCCCGCGCGAACAGCGCGGAGGCGTGCACGGACGTACGGAAGTGACCGGCCGGGCCCTCCGGGCGCCGGTAGAACCCGCCGGGGCCGTACAGGGCCGCCTCGGCCGCCGCGCGCCAGCCGCGCGGGCCGGGATTCCGGCGGGCACCCTCCACCGTCGTCTCATCCGTCACCGGACCAGACTAGGCACACCTGTGATCACGGCATCCACCTTGGGGAGTACGCGCGCCGAGCACGGATCGGCCCAACGGTTGACCCCTGCACGCATCCCGTTTCCCTACTCTGGGTTACGTGCAGCGCCTCTATGACTTCCTCCGCCGCCACCCGGCCTGGGTCGACGCCTTCTGGGCCGTCGTCCTGCTCGGGGTGTCCGCGGTGAGCGTGGTCAACCTCGACGGGACCCCCGGCCACCAGGGGACGGTCCCCGAGGGCATGGCGGTGTCCGTGGCCCTGTGTGCCGTCGTGGCGCTGCGCCGCCGCTTCCCGGAGCCGATGCTTCTGGTCGCTCTCGTGATCGGGCTCGCCCAGGTGGTCCTGGACGTCGAGACCACCGTCGCCGACTTCGCCATGCTGGTGATCACCTACACGGTCGCGGCGGTCGGCGCCCGCTGGGCCTCCCGGCTCGCCCTCGCCGTCAGTCTCTGCGCGGCGACCGTGGCCCAGATGCGCTGGCCGGAGGAGCAGGCCAGTTTCCCCGGCCAGGTCGCCATCGCGGTGTTCCAGACGGTGCCCTTCGCCCTCGCCTGGGTGCTGGGCGACTCCATGCGCACCCGGCGCGCCTACTTCGCCCAGCTGGAGGAGCGCGCGGCCCGCCTGGAGAAGGAGCGCGAGGCACAGGCGAAGGTCGCGGTCGCCGCCGAGCGCGCCCGGATCGCGCGCGAGCTGCACGACGTCGTCGCGCACAACGTGTCGGTGATGGTGGTGCAGGCCGACGGCGCCGCCTACGTCATGGACGCCGCGCCCGACCAGGCGAAGAAGGCCCTGGAGACGATCTCCTCCACCGGCCGCCAGGCGCTGGCCGAGATGCGCCGCCTGCTGGGCGTGCTGCGCACCGGTGAGCACCAGGAGAGCGGGGAGTACGTCCCGCAGCCCGACGTCGAGCAGATCGACGACCTCGTCGAGCAGTGCCGCAGCTCCGGCCTGCCGGTCGACTTCAAGGTGGAGGGCACCCCGCGCCCGCTGCCCAGCGGCGTGGAGCTGACCGCGTACCGGATCGTGCAGGAGGCGCTCACCAACACGCGCAAGCACGGCGGACCGAACGCGGGCGCGAGCGTGCGCCTGGTCTACTTCGACGACGGTCTCGGCCTGCTGGTCGAGGACGACGGCAAGGGCGCCCCGCACGAGCTGTACGAGGAGGGCGGCGCCGACGGACAGGGTCACGGCCTGATCGGCATGCGGGAACGTGTCGGCATGGTCGGCGGCACCCTGGACGCCGGCCCGCGCCCCGGCGGAGGATTCCGCATCAGTGCCCTGCTGCCGCTCAAACCGGCGCACTGACCGATCCCTGACCTTCCCCGACCTTCCCTGACTCCCTGACCCTCCCTGATCCCGAACGGAAGAGGACCGATGACGATCCGCGTGATGCTCGTGGACGACCAGGCGTTGCTGCGCACCGGGTTCCGCATGGTGCTCGCCGCCCAGCCGGACATGGAGGTCGTCGCGGAGGCCGGCGACGGCGTGGAGGCCCTCCAGGTGCTGCGGTCCACCGCCGTCGACGTGGTCCTGATGGACGTCCGCATGCCGAAACTCGACGGCGTGGAGGCCACCCGCCGCATCTGCGCGGACCCGAACCCGCCGAAGGTCCTCATCCTGACCACCTTCGACCTGGACGAGTACGCGTTCTCCGGGCTGAAGGCGGGCGCCTCCGGTTTCATGCTCAAGGACGTGCCGCCCGGCGACCTCCTCGCCGCCATCCGCGCCGTGCACAGCGGTGACGCGGTCGTGGCGCCCTCCACCACCCGGCGCCTGCTGGACCGCTTCGCCCCGATGCTGCCCTCCGCCGGCAAGGAGCCCCAGCACAAGGAGCTGGCGCGTCTCACCGAGCGGGAGCGCGAGGTGATGGTGCTGGTCGCGCAGGGCCTGTCCAACGGCGAGATCGCGGCCCGGCTGGTGCTGAGCGAGGCGACCGTGAAGACCCATGTGGGCCGCATCCTGACCAAGCTCGGGCTGCGCGACCGGGTGCAGGTGGTCGTGCTGGCGTACGAGACGGGGCTGGTGCGGGCGGGCGGACACGGCTGACGACAGCCGCCCTGGGGGGTGAACGGTTCGACGGCTGCCGTCCGGCCCCCGCTCAGCGCAGGACGCCCTCGATGAAGTCGCTGCCCAGCCGGGCCACCGCGGACAGGTTCAGCTGGTGCTGGACGTACCGGCCGCGCCGGCAGTCGGTGATCAGGCCCGCCTTCTTCAGCACGCTCAGGTGCCGGGATATCTCGGGCGCCGACATGCCGTGCGCGTCGGCCAGTTCACTGGTGGTGTGCGGGGCGCGCGCGAGGTGGCGGCACAGCCGCATCCGCACCGGGTGCGCCAGCGCCTCCAGCCGGCGCGTGAGCTGCTCCACGGACGGGGCCTGCGGCCGGGAACCGCTCGCGGGGTAGGTGATCGAGGGCTGCCAGCCGTACCGGTGCAGGACCATCACGTGCGGCCAGCCGAGGCTGGTCGGCACCAGCACCAGGCCGCCGTCGCCGGTGGCGGTGCGGCCCACCAGCAGCTTGTCGACCGTGACGACCCCGGCCTCCTCGTCCAGCGAGATCGCCCCCGAGAGGGACGCGAGGGCCTCGCCGAGCCCCTTGCGGCGCAGCAGTTCGGTCTTGTGCCGGGCGTCCGCGGCCAGCTGGGGCTGGATGCGGGCCCAGGTGTCGGCGAAGAAGGCGTCGTCGCAGTCGAGCATCAGCTGCCGGAACCAGGCGCGCACGGCGGGCGGCTCCGTCAGCAGACGGCGCGTGAACCGCTCCTGTACGGCACCGCGCGCGGCGGCCAGCTCCAGGGAGCGCCGGCGCAGCTCCGGGTCGTCCAGCGGGCCGGGCTCCCGGACGTCGTAGCGCAGCTGGCAGGTGAACTCCAGGGCCGCGTGGACGAACTGTTCGTCCGTCAGCTTGTCCAGCAGGTCCAGCTCCTCGGCGAGCGTGCCCCCGGGCAGCGTGCGTCCGCCGGGGATGCCGGCGAAGGGGGCGAAGACGTCCGAGAACGTCGAACGCCACAGGAAGTCCGCCTCGCACAGCCGGTCGGCCAGGCCCGGGTCCAGCCGGGTGGACACGGCGGTGGCCCAGCCCTGCAGCTCCGGGTGGTGTCCGGGCTCGCTCAGCGCGTGCAGCGCCATCCCCAGCTCCGCCAGCGGGGAGGGCACGACGGAGACCCTCTCCAGGGGCAGTCCGGTGATGTCGATGGTCACGCTCATGCCCCCATGGTGCACCGGGCCACTGACAGCGCCCCCGTGGATTGACGGCAGCCGTCAATCCACGGGACATCCGCGCTGATCAGGGGCAGCGTTGAGGACACCGGGGCAGCCGCGGAGCCCGATCAGTCACCGATCAGCCACGTCCCGAGAAGGCCGTCCGCCATGAGCATCACCCAGCAGTACCTCCTCGACAGCTACCGCGCCCGTCTGCACGGCGAGCCCGAGCCGCCCGCGCCGGGCCGCCACGACCTCGCCCTCGTCCGCGAGGTGCGCGACCACCGGCGCTTCCGCGCGGTCATCGCCGGCCGCCCGGTGCACGGGCGGCTCCGCCGCACCCTGACCCGCTGGCTGCGCCCCGGCGCCCTCTAGGCCCTCCAGCCCGTCTGGGCCCGCCGGGACCTCTGGGCCCTCCAGGCCCTCCAGGACCCCTAGGCCCTCCCGGGCAGCCGGTCCACGAAGTCCCGTACGGCCGCGCGGACGTCGTCCGCCGTCCACTCGAGTCCGGCGGCCTGGACGCCGACCTCCGTGAACGCGAGCCCGGGCCCGCCGGCGTCCCAGGCGTTCGCGAAGAGCATCACCGAGGTCTCCTCGGCCTGGCGCACAGCCGCCTCGGCCGCCACCTCCGGCTCGTACGGCAGCCAGACCTGGAACTGGTGGGTGTGCGGCTCCTCCGGGTGGACGCGGGCCCAGGGCAGCCCGGCCGCCGCGAAGCCCTCGCGCAGCGCGGCGGCCACCACGCGCGCGTGCCGCACGTACTCGGGCAGCCGGGGCACTTCGCGCTCCAGGCCGACGAGCGCGGACAGGACGGTCGGGAACTGCTGGAAGATCATGCCGCCGTACCGGTGCCGCCAGGTCTTCGCCTCCTCCACCAGCGTCCGCGGACCGGCGAGCGCGGCGCCGCCGAAGCCGCCGACGGACTTGTAGAACGACACGTAGACGCTGTCGGCGAGGCCGGCGATCTCCGCCAGGGAGCGCCCGAAGTGCTCGGTGCACTCCCACAGGCGCGCGCCGTCGAAGTGCACCACCGCGTCGCGCTCCCGCGCCGCCTCGACGGCCTCGGTCAGCTCCTCCCAGGTGGGCAGCACGAAACCGGCGTCCCTCAGGGGCAGTTCCAGCATCAGCGCGCCGAAGGGCTCTTCGAAGTCGCGTATCTCGGCCGCCGTGGGCAGCCGGCGCCCACCGCCCACCCTGACCGGACGCAACCCGCTGACCTGGCTGAACGCCTGCCGTTCGTGCACCTCCGGGTGGGCCGACGGGTGCAGGGCCACCGTCGGGTCGCCGGTGCGGGCCGCCCAGCAGCGCAGGGCCACCTGCTGGGCCATGGTGCCCGTCGGGAAGAACGCGGCGGCCTCGGTGCCGAGCAGCGCGGCGACCCGCTCCTCCAGGACGGCCACGATCTCGTCGCCGTAGACGTCCCCGGGCGCGTCCAGGTCGTACACCTCGGCACCGGCCTCCTGGAGCAGCGCGAGCCGTTCGCGGATCGAGGCCCGCGGGGTCGCGTGCGCCAGGATGCGCCGTGCCTCCTGCTGGGCGACCCTGCGCCGCTCCCGCGACCGTTCCTGCGCCGACCGCTCGTCACCCTGCTCAGCCACATCAGTCATGCCGTGGATCATGCCCTGTGCGGCCCCGCGCGACAGCCGGGTTTTCCTGTGCCGAACGTTCCCGGCACGAAGGCGGGCGACGGCGTGGCGAAACCCACAGCCTGTGGACGGCCGGTCGCCGCCCCAGCCGATAGCGTTAACATGACGAGAAATCGTCCGGTACCCAGAGCGGACTGGAACGGGAAGGCCGCCGTCGCGTGAGTACAGTCCACCAGCCAGACCTCAAGGACCGCCCCGCGCGGCTCACCGTCGGCGTCGTCGGCGCCGGCCGAGTGGGCCCCGCGCTGGCCGCGTCCCTCCAGCTCGCCGGGCACCGCCCGGTCGCCGTCTCCGGAGTCTCCGACGCCTCCCGCAGGCGCGCCGAGGCCATGCTCCCGGACGTCCCGCTGGTGCCGCCCGCCGAGGTGCTCCAGCGTGCCGACCTGGTGCTGCTCACCGTCCCCGACGACGCCCTGCCCGGCCTGGTCGCCGGCCTCGCCGAGACCGGCGCGGTGCGGCCGGGACAGCTGCTGGTGCACACCTCCGGCCGGTACGGCGCCAAGGTGCTCGACCCGGCCCTGCGTGCGGGCGCGCTGCCCATGGCCCTGCACCCGGCGATGACCTTCACCGGCACCCCGGTCGACGTGCAGCGCCTGGCCGGCTGCTCGTTCGGCGTCACCGCGCCCGAGGAGCTGCGGCTGGCCGCCCAGGCCCTCGTCATCGAGATGGGCGGCGAGCCGGAGTGGATCAGCGAGGAGAACCGCCCGCTGTACCACGCGGCCCTCGCCCTCGGCGCCAACCACCTGGTGACCCTGGTCGCCCAGTCCATGGAGCTGCTGCGCACGGCCGGTGTGGAGGCGCCCGACCGGATGCTCGGCCCGCTGCTCGGCGCCGCCCTGGACAACGCCCTGCGCTCCGGCGACGCCGCCCTGACCGGGCCGGTCGCGCGCGGGGACGCCGGTACGGTCGCCGCGCACGTCACCGAGCTGCGCAAGCACGCCCCGCAGGCCGTGGCGGGCTACCTGGCGATGGCCCGCGCGACCGCCGACCGCGCGCTCGCCCACGGCCTGCTGAAGCCGGAACTCGCCGAGGACCTCCTCGGGGTACTCGCCGACGGAGGCCACGCGAGCCACGCCCGCCGGGAGGACGAGGGAGACGAGGGAACCGACGGCACGACCGGCACCGAGGGGAACGACCGATGACCACCGCCCTGCTGAGCACCGCCGAAGAGCTGCACGCGCGCGTGCGCCACGGCCGCCGCGCCGTCGTGATGACCATGGGCGCCCTGCACGAGGGCCACGCGACCCTGATCCGCACCGCGCGGGAGACCGTCGGCCCGGACGGCGAGGTCGTCGTCACCGTCTTCGTGAACCCGCTGCAGTTCGGCGCGGGCGAGGACCTCGACCGCTACCCGCGCACCCTCGACGCCGATCTCAAGCTCGCCGAGCAGGCGGGCGCGGACGCCGTGTTCGCGCCCTCCGTGGACGAGGTCTACCCGGGCGGCGAACCCCAGGTGCGCGTCTCCGCGGGCCCTATGGGCGAGCGCCTGGAGGGGGCCGCGCGGCCCGGGCACTTCGACGGGATGCTCACCGTCGTCGCCAAGCTGCTGCACCTCACCCGCCCCGACGCCGCCCTGTTCGGGCAGAAGGACGCCCAGCAGCTGGCCCTGATCCGGCGCATGGTGCGCGACCTGAACTTCGGCGTCGACATCGTCGCCGTGCCGACCGTGCGCGAGGAGGACGGGCTCGCCCTGTCCAGCCGCAACCGCTACCTCTCGCCGGACGAGCGCCGTACCGCGCTCGCGCTGTCCCGCGCGCTGTTCGCCGGCCGGGACCGGCACGCGGCGCAGGAGGCGCTGCGCGCGCGGGCCCGCGAAGTGCCCTCCACGCGTGCGCGTGCCGAGGCGCTGAGCGCCATAGGGGAGTCCCGCGCGGCGGCCGACGCGCACGCGGTGGCCACCGCCGCGCCCGGCGGCCCCGCGGCCGTCCGCGCCGCCGCCCGCCAGGTCCTGGACGAGGCTCTCCGTCTCGACCCGCCGCTGCGGCTGGACTACCTCGCGCTGGTCGACCCCGCCGACTTCACCGAGATCGGCGACGACTTCACCGGCGAGGCCGTCCTCGCCGTCGCCGCCCGGGTCGGCACGACCCGGCTGATCGACAACCTCCCTCTCACTTTCGGAGCCGCCTCGTGACCAGCACAGGCATACGACTGCACGCACCTGCACCCGGCTGGGCCATCTCCGCGGACGTGGTCGTCGTCGGCTCTGGCGTGGCCGGCCTGACCGCGGCGCTGCGCTGCGAGGCGGCCGGCCTCAGCACGGTCGTCGTCACCAAGGCCCGCCTGGACGACGGCTCCACCCGCTGGGCGCAGGGCGGCATCGCCGCCGCCCTCGGTGAGGGCGACACCCCGGAACAGCACCTGGCCGACACCCTGGTCGCGGGCGCGGGCCTGTGCGACGAGGAGGCCGTACGGATCCTCGTCACCGAGGGCCCCGACGCGGTACGGCGGCTGATCTCCACCGGTGCCCACTTCGACACCGACGACCAGGGCGACATCCACCTCACCCGCGAGGGCGGCCACCACCGGCGCCGGATCGCGCACGCGGGCGGCGACGCGACCGGCGCGGAGGTCTCCCGGGCGCTCGTCGAGGCCGTCCACGCGCGCGGGGTGCGCACGATCGAGAACGCCCTGGTGCTGGACCTGCTGACGGACGCCGAGGGCCGGACGGCCGGTGTCACCCTGCACGTGATGGGCGAGGGCCAGCACGACGGCGTGGGCGCCGTGCACGCCCCCGCGGTGGTCCTCGCGACCGGCGGCATGGGCCAGGTGTTCTCCGCGACCACCAACCCGTCGGTGTCGACCGGCGACGGCGTGGCGCTGGCGCTGCGCGCGGGCGCCGAGGTCAGCGACCTGGAGTTCGTGCAGTTCCACCCGACCGTGCTCTTCCTCGGCCCGGACGCCGAGGGGCAGCAGCCGCTGGTCTCCGAGGCGGTGCGCGGCGAGGGCGCCCACCTGGTCGACGCCGACGGCGTGCGCTTCATGGTCGGCCAGCACGAGCTGGCGGAGCTGGCGCCGCGCGACATCGTCGCCAAGGGCATCCTGCGGCGGATGCTGGAGCAGGACGCCGAGCACATGTTCCTCGACGCCCGGCACTTCGGCGCGGACATGTGGGAGCACCGCTTCCCGACCATCCTGGCCGCCTGCCGGGCGCACGGCATCGACCCGGTCACCGAGCCCATCCCGATCGCCCCGGCCGCCCACTACGCCTCCGGAGGCGTCCGCACCGACGCCCGGGGCCGGACCACCGTGCCCGGTCTGTACGCGTGCGGCGAGGTCGCCTGCACCGGCGTGCACGGCGCCAACCGGCTCGCCTCCAACTCCCTCCTCGAAGGGCTCGTGTACGCCGAGCGGATCGCCGCCGACATCGCCGCCGCCCACGCGGACGACGGTCTCCACGCGCGTGTGCCCGCACCGGTCCCGGACCCCGAGAGGCCCGCGCACCCGCTGCTCGCCCCCGAGACCCGGTTCGCCATCCAGCGGATCATGACCGAGGGCGCCGGCGTGCTGCGCTCCGAGGAGTCCCTCGCCAGGGCCGCGGACCAGCTCCAGAGGCTGCACAGCGAGGCCCGCGACGCGCTCCAGGAGAATGGCAAGACCGCCGAGCCCGGCGTGGACGCCTGGGAGGCGACGAACCTCCTGTGCGTGGCCCGGGTCCTGGTCGCCGCGGCCCGGCTGCGCGAGGAGACCCGCGGCTGCCACTGGCGCGAGGACCGCGCCGACCGCAATGACACCGACTGGCGGCGTCACATCGTCGTACGGCTCAATCCCGACCGGTCGCTGGCCGTGAGCACCACCGACACCGCAGACTTCCCCCCTATCCGGTAACAGCGCCCCAGGAGCAGTGACAGACGTGAGCACCGACGACCTTCCCCTCGCCCCGACCGGCGGCTGCGGCGACGGCTGCGCCTGCGGCGCCGAGGGAGACGAGGAAGCCGCAGAGTACGCGGAGTGCGGGCTCGACCCCGCGCTCGCCGAGCTGCTGGCCGCTGCCGGACTCGACCCCGTGGAGGTCGAGGACATCGCCAACGTCGCCATCCAGGAGGACCTGGACGGCGGGGTGGACGTGACGACCGTGTCCACCATCCCCGAGGACGCGGTGGCCACCGCCGACTTCACCGCGCGCGAGGCGGGCGTCGTGGCCGGCCTGCGGGTCGCCGAGGCCGTGCTCTCCGTGGTCTGCACGGACGAGTTCGAGGTCGAGCGGCACGTCGAGGACGGCGACCGGGTCGAGGCCGGGCAGAAGCTCCTCTCGGTCACCACGCGCACGCGTGACCTGCTCACCGCCGAGCGCAGCGCGCTGAACATCCTGTGCCGGCTGTCCGGCATCGCGACCGCCACGCGCGCGTGGGCGGACGCGCTGGAGGGCACCGAGGCGCGCGTGCGCGACACCCGCAAGACGACCCCGGGCCTGCGCTCGCTGGAGAAGTTCGCCGTCCGCTGCGGCGGAGGCGTCAACCACCGCATGTCGCTCTCGGACGCGGCCCTGGTGAAGGACAACCACGTGGTCGCCGCCGGCGGCGTCGCGCAGGCCTTCAAGGCCGTACGGGAGGCCTTCCCGGAGGTGCCGATCGAGGTGGAGGTCGACACCCTGCACCAGCTGCGCGAGGTCGTGGACGCGGGCGCCGACCTGATCCTGCTGGACAACTTCACCCCCGGCGAGTGCGAGGAGGCCGTCGGCATCGTCGGCGGGCGGGCGCTGCTGGAGGCCTCCGGGCGGCTGACCCTCGCCAACGCGCGTGCGTACGCCGAGACCGGCGTGGACTTCCTGGCCGTGGGCGCGCTCACGCACTCCTCGCCGATCCTGGACATCGGCCTGGACCTGCGCGAGGCGGAGTAACGGCCATGCTGCTCACGATCGACGTCGGCAACACGCACACCGTCCTCGGCCTGTTCGACGGCGAGGACATCGTCGAGCACTGGCGCATCTCCACGGACGCGCGCCGCACGGCGGACGAGCTGGCCGTGCTGCTCCACGGCCTGATGGGCATGCACCCGCTGCTCGGCGAGGAGCTGGGCGACGGCATCGACGGCATCGCGATCTGCGCGACCGTCCCCTCGGTGCTGCACGAACTGCGCGAGGTCACCCGGCGGTACTACGGCGACGTGCCCGCCGTCCTCGTGGAGCCGGGCGTGAAGACGGGCGTGCCGATCCAGTTCGACAACCCCAAGGAGGTCGGCGCCGACCGCATCATCAACGCGGTCGCGGCGAACGAGCTGTACGGCGGCCCGGCGATCGTCGTCGACTTCGGCACGGCGACCACCTTCGACGCGGTCTCCGCGCGCGGGGAGTACGTCGGCGGGGTCATCGCCCCCGGCATCGAGATCTCGGTGGAGGCCCTCGGGATCAGGGCCGCGCAGCTGCGGAAGATCGAGATGGCCCGGCCGCGGAACGTGATCGGCAAGAACACCGTGGAGGCCATGCAGTCGGGCGTCGTGTTCGGCTTCGCCGGGCAGGTCGACGGGGTGGTCGGCCGGATGGCCCGGGAGCTGGCCGACGATCCCGACGACGTCACGGTGATCGCCACGGGCGGGCTCGCGCCGGTGGTGCTGGGGGAGTCCTCGGTGATCGACGAGCACCAGCCGTGGCTGACGCTGATCGGGCTGCGCCTGGTCTACGAGCGGAACGTGTCGCGGCTGTGAGGGACGGCCGGCGCCCGCGCGGGCGCCGGCCCCCGTGGTGACACCGGACGAGGGAAACCCGGAGCGACACGCGGCGAAACAACATCCGGATTCGTCACTTTTGTCCGATTAGTTCGGTAGCGTCGCCGCATGCCCACGCCATACGGATCCCGCGGCGGCATGGCGTTCGGCGTGGAGGAGCTGCGTGTGCTCCGCCGCGCCCTCGCCCTCGCCCTCCACCCCGGCCACGCCTCCGCCGAGGACGTGCAGGACTGTTTCCGCCTCGCCGAGTCGCTCGACGAGGCGATGTGCGAGGGGGCCAGGCTGCGCGCCTTCCTGGTGGCCGACCTGGGCCGCTACCGGGCCGCCCTGCCGGGCACCGTCACCGGGTACCTGAGCCTCCTGGAGGAGGCGCTCGGGGCCGGCCACCGGCCGACGCCGGACGACCTCGCCGCGCTCCGGGCACTGCGCGGGAACCCCGCCGCGGCGGCCCTGTTGGACCGCTGCCAGGCGCTGGCCGAGCAGGACGTACGGGCCCGGTTCGCGCAGGGCGCCCGCAAGGTGCCGGCGCCCGCCGTGCCGCCCGCCCGGACCCGCCTGCTGGCCCTCGCGGGCGGCGCGGGGGACTTCGGGGTCCGCCAGGACGACGGAGAGGCCGAGGAGCCGTCCAAGGCCCCGCAGGAGCCCGCGGAGAAGCCCGTCCCGGAGCCGGCGCCCGCCCCCGGGGAGCACCCCGCCCCGAAGCGCCCCATCCCCACCCCGGGTGAGGTCTTCCCCCGCCGCAAGCCGGCCCCGCCGTCCGACCGGGAGCCCCGCCGGCTGGCCGCGGGCTAGCCCGCAGCGGAGGCGTCCCCGGGCCGGACCGCGCCGGACGCGTCCGCCGGCCCGCTCACCCGTGCGGCTTCCCCGGCTCCGGCGATCGGGTGCACCCCGGGCCTTCCGGGGGTTCCGGCCTGGCTACCCTGGAGGCATGGACTACGTCTCCGCGCTCGTGCCCCCGGTCGTCATGGCCGTGTTCTTCATCGGTGTGGTCAGGGTGATCGTGAAGACCCAGGGCGGGGCCGCCAAGGCCAAGGAGGACGCGGCCGTCGACGCCGCCCTCGCGCGCGCGGAGGCCGCGCCCGGGGCCTCCGCGGGCGACGCCTGAGCGCCCCCGGGCAGCACGGCCGGGCCGCTCACTCCGGGGCTGAACGCCCCTTTTGTTCGCGTTTGTAGCTCTAGTGCCCGTCCGGCACGCCATTGCCGGGATCTCCCACTATTGTTCTGAGGTGTGCCTCGCCCATTGGGAGAACTCGAAGACGCGGTCATGACGCGGGTGTGGAAGTGGAACCGCCCGGTGACCGTTCGAGAAGTCCTGGAAGACCTCCAGCAGGAACGCTCCATCGCGTACACCACCGTCATGACGGTTTTGGACAATCTCCATCAGAAGGGCTGGGTGCGCCGCGAGGCGGAAGGCCGGGCCTATCGATATGAGGCCGTGTCGACCCGCGCCGCCTACGCCGCCGCCCTCATGAACGACGCCTGGTCGCAGAGCGACAACCCCGCCGCCGCACTCGTCGCCTTCTTCGGCATGATGAGCGAGGAACAGCGCCAGGCCCTCAGGGACGCCGTACGCATCGTCCAGGGCCCGGAAGAAACCCGGGAAGCCCCTGAAGCCCGTCGGCAGGAAGCCCCCGAAGCCCGCCAAGAGCAGAACCCCGGCTCGGCGGAGGGCGCGGACGGGCGATAGCGTCCGCTCATGTCAGCAGAGCGTCCCGAAGTCCCCGCAAAAGCCATCACCGTCCGCCGGGCCCGGACCAGCGATGTCCCCGCCGTGCGCCGCCTCCTCGACGCCTACGTCCGCGACCGCATCCTGCTCGACAAAGCCACGGTCACGCTTTACGAGGACATCCAGGAGTTCTGGGTCGCGGAACGCGACGACAACGCCGAGGTGGTCGGCTGCGGCGCGCTGCACGTCATGTGGGAGGACCTCGCGGAAGTCCGGACCCTGGCGGTGAAGCCCGGCCTCAAGGGCTGGGGCGTCGGACATCAGTTGCTGGAGAAGTTGCTCCAGACCGCGCGCTGGCTCGGCGTTCGGCGCGTTTTCTGCCTGACCTTCGAAGTGGACTTCTTCGGGAAGCACGGCTTCGTGGAGATCGGTGAGACGCCGGTCGACACCGATGTCTACGCGGAGCTGTTGCGTTCCTATGACGAGGGCGTCGCGGAGTTCCTGGGTCTCGAACGAGTGAAGCCGAACACCTTGGGCAACAGCCGGATGCTTCTGCATCTGTGATCGTCATTGCCCCGGTTCCCTATGTCCGAAACGCGCATGTTTCCGGAGGTGGGTGCTCCGCTGGCCCACTCCCGAGGGTTTGTGTTTTTCCGGCAAAAGCGGTTTGCTTTCCGACGTACTGCAGTACTGCATATAACAGGGGCGGCGAAACGGCGGACGCCGCACACCCCCTGGTCCTCAACGTTATCGATGAAAGGAAATGCGGTGGCACAGAAGGTTCAGGTCCTTCTTGTCGACGACCTCGACGGCGGCGAGGCGGACGAGACCGTGACGTTCGCGCTGGACGGCAAGACGTACGAGATCGATCTCACGACTGCCAATGCGGACAAGCTGCGCAGCCTTCTTGATCCCTATGTGAAGGGCGGCCGGCGTACCGGTGGCCGTGCTTCCGGCGGGCGTGGAAAGGCGCGTGCCGCTTCCGGCGGCAACCAGGACACGGCGGCGATCCGCGCCTGGGCGAAGGAGAACGGTTACGAGGTCAACGACCGCGGCCGCGTTCCCGCGTCCATCCGCGAGGCCTACGAGAAGGCCAACGGCTGATCCCGCCGGCCGGCGGGGTGTCCGGCGCACACGCGCCGCAGCCGGACCCGGTGGCACTGCGCTGCCACCGTGTCCACCAGTCGTACGAGATCGGGGGCGCTCCCCTCGCGCCCCACGGGAGTGGCCGGACCGGCCGGCATGGCCGGCAGCGAGGCCTCGACACCGCGTCCCGGCCCGGGGGGCCGCAGCCACACGGCGGCCCCCTGCACGGTTCCGTGCGCCGCAGCGCGCCCGGCGGGCGGCCTCGGTGCCTCCAGCGTGTCGCCCGCCCCGAGCACCCGCAGGTCCAGGGGCAGGGCGCCCCACTCCAGCCAGTCCAGCAGCCCCGGCAGCTCCTCCGCGCTGCCCGCGGCCAGCAGCAGCTCCATCCGGTCGCCCCGAAGGGCCACCGGGGAGCCCGGTGCGAGATGCCGGAGCGCCTCAGCGCCCGCCTCGGCCGGGACGTCCAGCACGTCGAACCGCACCCCCGTGAGCAGCCGCAGCGGCCGTCCGGGCGGTCCGGGCACTGTCGGCCAGCCCAGATCGTTCTCGTACCAGTGCCGGGCCCGGGCCTCGGGGCCGGCGGAGGAATCGCCGGCGGCCGGTGCGCCCGGATCGAGGGGCCGGCGGGGAAGGGGGACCGTGGAGGTCATGGGGACCGAGCGGGCCATGCCCGGTGCAACCGCCCGAACCGCCTTCAGGTTACGCTGGGTGCCTGATCGGCCGCGCACAGTGCCGGAAAAGGGGGCGTCCGGGGGTCCGGAGAGGCGCAAGGTTGTTCGCCCATAGCGGAGGGAACCGGTGCGCGCCGCATGGAGTGTCAGTCCCTGCGGGTAAGACATGCCTAGTGGGAGGGGGCGACACGCAGGAAAGGCCGTCTCACGTTCGCCATCGGCGTACTGGCGACTGGGGTAACTGCCTGGCCTGCGGGAACATCGTCTCGCACCATCGGGTTGGAGCAGATGTCGGCGTCACGGGTCAGGAGGCCATCGACGGTGTCGGCAGTTGGAATGAGCGGTCCCCGCTTGCGGGACTAAGCTGCGGAAGGACAGGGAGGGGAAGTTCCCCCCACTGCCTGACCGCTCTGAGGAGCGATTAACGATGTTCGAGAGGTTCACCGACCGCGCGCGGCGGGTTGTCGTCCTGGCTCAGGAAGAAGCCCGGATGCTCAACCACAACTACATCGGCACCGAGCACATCCTCCTGGGTCTCATCCACGAGGGCGAAGGTGTCGCCGCTAAGGCCCTGGAGAGCCTCGGCATTTCGCTTGAGGCGGTCCGCCAGCAGGTGGAGGAGATCATCGGCCAGGGCCAGCAGGCCCCGTCCGGGCACATCCCCTTCACCCCCCGTGCCAAGAAGGTCCTGGAGCTGTCGCTCCGCGAGGCCCTTCAGCTGGGCCACAACTACATCGGCACGGAGCACATCCTGCTCGGCCTGATCCGCGAGGGCGAGGGCGTCGCCGCCCAGGTCCTGGTCAAGCTGGGCGCAGACCTCAACCGGGTGCGGCAGCAGGTCATCCAGCTGCTCTCCGGTTACCAGGGCAAGGAGACCGCCACCGCGGGCGGCCCGGCCGAGGGCACGCCTTCGACCTCCCTCGTCCTGGACCAGTTCGGCCGGAACCTCACCCAGGCCGCTCGTGAGTCCAAGCTCGACCCGGTCATCGGGCGCGAGAAGGAGATCGAGCGGGTCATGCAGGTGCTGTCCCGCCGCACCAAGAACAACCCGGTGCTGATCGGTGAGCCCGGCGTCGGCAAGACCGCCGTCGTGGAGGGCCTCGCCCAGGCCATCGTCAAGGGTGAGGTGCCCGAGACGCTCAAGGACAAGCACCTCTACACGCTGGACCTCGGCGCCCTGGTCGCCGGCTCCCGCTACCGCGGTGACTTCGAGGAGCGCCTCAAGAAGGTGCTCAAGGAGATCCGCACCCGCGGCGACATCATCCTGTTCATCGACGAGCTGCACACGCTGGTCGGTGCGGGTGCCGCCGAGGGCGCCATCGACGCGGCCTCCATCCTGAAGCCGATGCTGGCCCGCGGTGAGCTGCAGACCATCGGTGCGACCACCCTGGACGAGTACCGCAAGCACCTGGAGAAGGACGCGGCCCTGGAGCGCCGCTTCCAGCCCATCCAGGTCGCCGAGCCGTCCCTGCCGCACACGATCGAGATCCTCAAGGGCCTGCGCGACCGGTACGAGGCGCACCACCGCGTCTCCATCACGGACGAGGCCCTGGTCCAGGCGGCCACCCTGGCCGACCGCTACATCTCGGACCGCTTCCTGCCGGACAAGGCGATCGACCTGATCGACGAGGCCGGTTCCCGGATGCGGATCCGCCGGATGACCGCTCCGCCGGACCTGCGCGAGTTCGACGAGAAGATCGCCGCCGTCCGCCGGGACAAGGAGTCCGCGATCGACTCGCAGGACTTCGAGAAGGCCGCCTCCCTGCGCGACAAGGAGAAGCAGCTCCTGGCCGCCAAGGCGAAGCGGGAGAAGGAGTGGAAGGCCGGCGACATGGACGTCGTCGCCGAGGTCGACGGCGAGCTGATCGCCGAGGTCCTCGCCACGGCCACGGGCATCCCGGTCTTCAAGCTGACCGAGGAGGAGTCCTCCCGCCTGCTCCGCATGGAGGAGGAACTCCACAAGCGGGTCATCGGCCAGGACGACGCCGTCAAGGCGCTGTCGAAGGCGATCCGCCGTACCCGCGCCGGTCTGAAGGACCCGAAGCGTCCGGGTGGTTCGTTCATCTTCGCCGGCCCGTCCGGTGTCGGTAAGACCGAGCTGTCCAAGGCGCTCGCCGAGTTCCTCTTCGGTGACGAGGACGCGCTGATCTCCCTCGACATGTCGGAGTTCAGCGAGAAGCACACGGTGTCGCGTCTCTTCGGTTCGCCCCCCGGATACGTGGGCTACGAGGAGGGCGGCCAGCTGACGGAGAAGGTCCGCCGCAAGCCGTTCTCGGTCGTCCTCTTCGACGAGGTCGAGAAGGCCCACCCGGACATCTTCAACTCGCTGCTGCAGATCCTGGAGGACGGTCGCCTGACCGACTCCCAGGGCCGGGTCGTGGACTTCAAGAACACGGTCATCATCATGACGACCAACCTCGGCACCCGGGACATCTCCAAGGGCTTCAACCTGGGCTTCGCCGCCTCGGGTGACACGAAGACCAACTACGAGCGCATGAAGAACAAGGTGTCGGACGAGCTGAAGCAGCACTTCCGCCCCGAGTTCCTCAACCGCGTCGACGACGTGGTCGTCTTCCCGCAGCTGACGCAGGCGGACATCCTGCGGATCGTCGACCTGATGATCGGCAAGGTGGACGAGCGCCTGAAGGACCGGGACATGGGCATCGAACTGTCCCAGTCCGCCAAGGAACTGCTGTCCAAGAAGGGCTACGACCCCGTGCTGGGCGCCCGGCCGCTGCGCCGTACGATCCAGCGCGAGATCGAGGACTCGCTGTCGGAGAAGATCCTCTTCGGCGAGCTGCGCCCCGGTCACATCGTGGTCGTGGACACCGAGGGCGAGGGCGAGTCCCAGACCTTCACCTTCCGCGGCGAGGAGAAGTCGGCGCTGCCCGACGTCCCGCCGATCGAGCAGGCCGCGGGTGGGGCTGGGCCCAACCTGAGCAAGGACGCGTAAGCCTCCGGCGGTTCGACCGACCAGAAGGGGCCGGTGCCTTTCGGGCACCGGCCCCTTTCGGCGTTCACAGGGGGGCTACAGCAGGGCGACTTCCGCCTGGGGGAAGAAATGGGCATAGCGTGCGACGGGGAACTGCCGCCCGGACAGGGCGTGCAGGAAAACCCGCTCCAGACCCGGCAGCCGGGCCGCCAGGGCGGAGAGGTACTCGTCACCGTGCATGCCGGCGACCCGCAGCACCTTGACGCCGGGCATTTCCCGCATGCGCTCGAAGCAGCGGGGGAACGCGCGGGCGATGTGCGCGTTCACGTTCAGCTCGGTCAGCCGGGGCAGTTCGGCGAGCGCGGCCCAGCTGTCGGCTGTCACCTCACTGGTCAGGTGCCCGAGGGTCAGGCTGCGCAGGCCGGTCCAGTGCTGGAGCCCGCGCAGCCCCGTGGTGTTCGTGCTGCCCTGTCCGAGGCTCAGCCCTTCGAGGGGGGCGCCGACCGGCAGGGCGTGCCTGAGGTCGGTGTTCGGCAGCTCCTGCCCCACCGAGAGGTGTTTCAGCGACTCCAGGGACCGCAGCCCCGCCAGGGACCCGACCCGGCTGAGCTGGAGATTGTCGAGCGGGAGCGCGGACAGGCCGTCAAGGCTCCGCACCGCCGGGCAGTCCACCAGGACGAGCGCACGCAGCGAGCGGAAGGGCGCCAGCGAGCCGAGGTCGGCCGGCTGGGGGTTGTCCCGTAGGTCCAGCCACCGCACCGTCTCCGGGTCGGGTATCGCGGCGAGGATGTCCTCGACCCGCTGCGGGCCGTGGAAGGACAGGTGGCTCCAGGGGCGCATCCCGGCCACGGACGCGCGGTGCTCGGCCGACTCGCAGGTCAGGACGAGGTCCGTGCGGTCCAGGTGGTCCAGGACCTCGGCCGCGTAGACATCGGCGTCGAACCGCGACCAGGTCCCCACCAGCTGCCGCCGCACGTCCAGGTCCGGATGCTCCCGGAACCGTCGCAGGACCGCCAGCGCGCCCTCCGGTGCCTCCTCGCCGAGCAGCGACGCGGCGACCGTCACACCCCGCGCCTCCGCGTCCGTCAGCCCCTCCGGCCCCGGCAGCAGCTCCAGGACCAGCGGGCCCGCCTCCGCCAGCGCCTTCGCGTCCTCCGTGGTACGCGGCGGGATCAGGGCGGCGGCCCGTGCTTCCACCTCGGCCCGTACGCCCGGCTCCACCGCCGTCGCGTGCTCCAGGCAGGCCAGTGCCAGCAGCGTCAGGCGGGGTGACTCCCCGGCCAGCAACCGCCGTAGGACAAAAGCCCGCTCCCGGGGCCGGGCGTGCGCCACCGCCATGCGGATGACGTCCTCCCACTGGGTGTCGTCGGCGTGGCCGACCAGGACGTCCAGGTGGCCCTCCGCCACCGCGTACCGCGCGCCCAGGTAGTCCTGGAAGGTGCGGTGCACGAAGTCCACCGCGCCCTCGGCCGGCTGCCGCAGCAGACCGCTCCGCAGCAGCAGCGTCCGCAGCACCGTCGCCGCGTCCCCCTGCGCCGAGGCGACCGTCGGCAGACACCGCTCCACGATGCCCTCGGCCGTGTCGACGTCCATCTCCGTACGACCGCTCAGCACCAGCGCGTACGCCAGCCGTTGGAGCAGCTCCAGCTGCGCCTCCTCGCCCAGCTCGGCACCCATGCCGCGCTCCCGGTCCCGGCGGGCGAGGAGCATCGTGAGGGCGGCGTCGTACAGCTCCTTGCGGCCGGTGGGGAGATAGCCCCGGCGTTCCCGGTGCAGGGCGCAGATCAGGCCGCACATCAGGGGGTTGGTGGCCAGCCGGGCCAGGTCGCGCTTGGTGTGCAGGGAGTCCAGGAGCGGCTGCTCGTACTCCGGTGCTCGCGCGGCCTCGTGCCAGCGGTGGACGAACGTCGCCACCTCGGTGCGGCGCATCGGGGCCAGGGTCAGTTCCCGGAAGCCCTCCTCGGCCAGCCAGTCGGGGCGTACGGCGGTCGGCCGGGAGGTCAGGAGGACGTCGTTGCCGGGGTAGGCCGCGAGGAGCGAGCGCAGCCAGTCGCGGGTGCGGTGGCGCTCGGCGGCCGGGATCTCGTCCAGGCCGTCGACCAGGACCAGGCCCCGGCCCGCGGCCAGCACGCGCTCGGCCCAGCCTGCCGGCGGGGTCAGCGGGCAGCTCACCGCCGTCAGGAAGGCGTCCGGCGCGGGCAGCGGGCCGGTGCGGATCAGGGTGCGCAGCGGGAGGACGTACGGGATCCGGCCGGCGGTGCGGGCCGCGGTGACCGCGAGCCACTGCACCAGCGTCGTCTTGCCGGAGCCGGCGTCCCCGCGCAGCAGCACCCGGGAGCCGCCGGCCAGGGCCTCCTCGGCGGGCAGCCGGCCGGCCGCGGCGGGCGGGCGTTCATGGGGATGCAGGTCGGACGGCCGCTCCTCCTCGGCGGTCGCCTCCAGGCTCAGGTAGGCGACTTCGAGCGGCCACCGGTCGGGGGAGTCGCGCAGGTCGATGCCGTAGATGGTGATGTGGTTGTGGCGGTCGGCGACGTAGGGGAGGTAGCGGCGTTCGAAGGCCGTGTCGCGGGCGTCGGGGCGCGGTGTGCGGGCGATCAGCTCGTCCACCTTCGCGATGAGTTCCGCCTGGGCACGGCTCTGCTCGACCAGGGTGCGGGCCACAAAGGACGACCGTCGGGTGAAGAACTCCAGGATCTGCAGGCAGGCCCACTCGGTCGCGGAGTCGAGGAAGTGGCGGGCGTCCGCCGAGAGGGGCTGCGGGTTCGGGAAACCGGACCGGTGGCGCAGCTGCCTGGCGAGTTCGGCCGCGCCCAGCCGCACGGCCTGCACGTCGTCCATGTCCAGGTCGCCGAGGGCGAGCAGGCGGCGAGCGAGCGCGTCGGCAACGGCTGCCTGTTCGTCGGCGGGGAACGGGGGCTCGCCCGGCGACTCCACCGCCCGGGCCACGATCCGTTCGGCCAGCCGCTGCACCTCCCGCTCCCCGAGGGTGCGCTTCTCGCCCCGGAACGACACCAGCACCGACAGCCGTACTGGCCGGTCGACCAGGCCCGCGCCCGGGCCGTCCTGCACGAACAGCTTCCTCACCAGCGGGCCGAGCAAGCTGGAGGCCAGCTTGCTGCCCAGTACGGCCGGCTCCATCCGCCACCCCCGTGTGCGTACGACGTACGGATGGAGCCTAGCCAGGGTGTGCTCCGTGCGTTACGACAACTGTCCGTCGTAGTCGGGCAGTTTGAAGGTCCTCTCGGCGTGCCCGCCGGACAGGTCGGTGGCGCTGTTGCCGACGTTGGCGATGATCGTGTAGCCGTCGTTCTCGATGCCGACGCGCTGGGCGGTCTTGTAGGCGGCGACGTCCTTGAAGAGGTCGAGCAGGCCGCGGACGTGGAGGCCGGAGACGTCGTAGCCGTCGTGTTCGAGGTTGTACTCGGTGGGCCAGTACAGGACGCCGGGGCGGGCGGTGACGAAGAAGAGGGAGACTCCGTGCTCCTGGGCGTACCGGGCGACGTCGAGGACCGGCTTGTTGGCCGGCTGGGGGTAGCTGAAGCCGAAGTCGGTCTCCAGCGCGGTGTTGTCGATGTCGAGGACGATGGCCTGCTTCTCACCGGGCGCGGCGGCGGCGATGCGGTCCTTGAGGTACGGCAGGGCCTGGTCCATGACCGCCTGGCAGTCCTTCTGCCAGGTGGCGTGGTCGACCTTCGCGGAGGAGGCGCTCGCCGAGGAGCCGCTCGCGGAGGAGGTGCTCGTGGCCGCGGCCTCGGCCGGGACGGCCATCGCGGCCAGGGCGGCCACGGAGACGGCGGTCACGGAGATGCGGCGCGCCCAGGGGCGTCTGGTCATCGGTGGGGGTCCTCTCGCGTCTCTGAATGTCAGGGGCATGATCTGAGGCGAGGGTGGCGCGAGGGGAACCGTAGGGTTACCGGACGGTAGGTGCCTAGAGGTCTGCGTCACATTTCTGTGATCGTCGGTGTGGGTCACCGGTGACATGAGGCACAGGCGAAATGTCCGGTACTAGACGGGATAGTGGGATCTTTCGGGGCGACAAAAAGGGCCATAAAGGGAGAAATCGGATTCCAGGGCCGGATTCCACCAGGGAGAAGACCGTCGTCAGTGGCCGGATCCGTAAGGGTCGCGGCTGTCAAGAAAGTGGACGGTTTCGGCATCGGCTACTACGGGATGCCGTAGATGGGGCGTTTTGGGCTGGATGGGGTGGTCGGTTACCAAAGAACAGGCCGCTCCGGCGGGCGTCTTCGTGGACGTCCGTGCGCCGGGTGGCCGACCTGTTCCCGAGTTCACGAGGTCCTGATGTTCCGACGCTTCACGTCCCGCTCCGCCCGTACGTCCTCGCTCCGTGCCCGCATGACCGTTCTGGCTGCCGGAATCGGCGCCACGGCCGTGCTGGGGACCGGGGTCGCGAGCGCCGCCGCCGCGTCCCCCGCCGCCTGGGTCGACCCGGTGAAGCAGTACACGCTCTCCGCGAGCTTCGCGCAGGCCGGCGGCCACTGGGTCGCCAAGCACAGCGGCCAGGACTTCGCCGTGCCGACCGGCACCGAGGTCGTCGCCGCGCACGGCGGCACCGTCGTCAAGGCCGGCCCCAACGGTGCCGGTGACGGCCCCGCCTACGGCAACGCCATCGTCATCCAGCACGGCAACGGCACCTACTCGCAGTACGCGCACCTGTCCCGGGTCGACGTCCGGATCGGCCAGGTCGTCGCGACCGGCCAGCACATCGCCCTGTCCGGCTCCACCGGCAACTCCACCGGTCCGCACCTGCACTTCGAGATCCGTACGACCCCGAACTACGGCTCCGCCGTCGACCCGGTCGCGTTCCTGCGCGCCCACGGCGTCACCGTCTGACGTCCTCGCCGGGGGCTTCTACTCCCTCGTGCGGGCGTGTTCGTGCGCCTGTGAGATCAGGTCCAGGGCGACTTCGAGAACGGCCTCGCGCTTCTTCCCGGAGTCGCCCACCAGGTCGTGCATCACGAACATCCCGGCGTGCAGCGTGAACAGCGCGCTGACGGAGCGCACCTGGTCGACCAGTTCCGCCTCCGGGTCGATCAGGATGTCCCGCAGTCCGCGCATCCGGTCCTTGAACGTGTCGCCGATGCGCAGTTCGCGGACGGTCGCCTGGTTCTCCTGCATGAAGCGGAACAGCGGCTCCGCGCCCGCGAGCGCCTCGCTGTAGCGGCGGATGATCTCCTGCTTGGTCTCCAGGGTGTGCGGCTGCTGCCTGCCCCACTCGATCAGGTTCTCGATCGGCTTCGTCAGGTCCTCGAAGAGGCTGACGATGATCTCTTCCTTCGTCTTGAAGTGGTAGTACAGGGCCGCCTTCGTGACGTCGAGACGCTCGGCGATCTCGCGCAGGGAGGTCTTCTCGTACCCCTGCTCCGCGAAGAGTTCGAGGGCCACGTCCTGGATGCGCTGGCGGGTGTTGCCGCGGCGCTGCTGCTTGGTGCCGTCCATCGTGACGCCCATCCTCGTACTCCTCGCGCTCCCGCGGAAACTTACTTGACGCCCGGCTAGTAGCGCGTCTACCTTCCCAGTGTAGTGACGACTAGCCGGGCGGCAAGTAAGTAGTCGCCGCAGGGGGAAACGGGAAGACGATGGCGGACAAGGTCGAAAACGAGATAGCGGGCAAACAGCCCAAGAGTGTGCGAGTAGTGCTGCTCGCGCTCATGATCGCGATGATGCTCGCGATGCTGGACAACATGATCGTGGGTACGGCGATGCCCACGATCGTGGGCGAACTGGGCGGCCTGGAGCACCTCTCCTGGGTCGTCACCGGTTACACCCTGGCCACCGCGGCCTCCACCCCGGTCTGGGGCAAGATCGGTGACATGTTCGGGCGCAAGGGGGCCTTCCTCAGCTCGATCGTGATCTTCCTCGTCGGCTCGGCGCTGAGCGGCATGGCCCAGGACATGGGCCAGCTGATCGGCTTCCGGGCCGTGCAGGGTCTGGGCGCCGGCGGTCTGATGGTCGGCGTCATGGCGATCATCGGCGACCTGATCCCGCCGCGGGAGCGGGGCAAGTACCAGGGCATGATGGCCGGCGTCATGGCGCTGGCCATGATCGGCGGTCCGCTGGTCGGCGGAACCATCACCGACAACTGGGGCTGGCGCTGGGCCTTCTACATCAACCTGCCGCTGGGCGCGGTCGCCCTCGCGCTGGTCACCGCCGTGCTGCACCTGCCGAGGAAGCGGTCCAAGGCGGGCATCGACTACCTGGGCGTCATCCTGCTGACGGTCGGCATCACCGCGATCGTCCTGGTCACCACCTGGGGCGGCACCGAGTACGCCTGGACCTCCGCGCGGATCATGGAGCTGATCGGCATCGGCGTGGCCGCGCTGATCGGGTTCGTGTTCTGGCAGACCAAGGCCGCCGAGCCGGTCCTGCCGCTGCACATCTTCAAGAGCCGCAACTTCACCCTGATGGCGGTCATCGGCTTCATCACCGGCTTCGTCATGTTCGGCGCCACCCTGTTCCTGCCGCTGTACCAGCAGGCCGTGCAGGGCGCCTCCGCGACCAACTCCGGCCTGCTGCTCCTGCCGATGCTCGGCGCGATGCTCGTGACCTCGATGGTCGCCGGGCGGGTCACCACCAACAGCGGCCGGTACAAGATCTTCCCGATCGCCGGCGGGGCCCTGATGATCGTCGGCCTGTACCTGCTGTCCACGATGGACACCGGGACGACCCGGCTCACCTCCGGCGTCTACATGGCCGTGGTCGGCGCCGGCATGGGCTGCCTGATGCAGATCACCATGCTGGTCGCGCAGAACAGCGTGCAGATGAAGGACATGGGCGTGGCGTCCTCCTCGGCCACCCTGTTCCGTACCCTCGGCTCCTCCTTCGGTGTGGCCATCATGGGTGCGCTGTTCAACCACCGGGTCCAGGACGTCATGGCCGAGCGGGCCGGCGCGCTGGGCAAGAACATCACCGAGAAGTCGGCGCAGCTGGACGCGAAGAGCCTGGAGAAGCTGCCGGCGGTGGCGCGCGAGGCCTACCAGCACGCGGTGTCCTCCGGTACGCACTCCGCGTTCCTGCTGGGCTCCGCGATCGCGGTGCTGGTGCTGATCGCGTCGCTGTTCGTCAAGGAGGTGCCGCTGAAGGGCGGGCCGCAGAAGCCCTCCGCCGACGGCGCGGACGCGACGCCGCAGGCCGTGGTCGAGGCCGTCTGACGCCTCCCTCGGTACGAAGGCCCGGGTACGAACCCGGTACGAAGGCCCCGGTGCGTGTCCGCCGCACCGGGGCCTTCGGCCTTTCCCCGCGGGCCTCTGTCGATTCAGACCCCCGTGCCACCGTCGGCGCACGGACAGGATCCGCCGACTGCGTCCGGCCAAGGACGCCACGGACCGGGACTGGGCCGACCCGGACCTCGGCCTGGACGCGGAGGAGCCGGCGGTCGTAACCGTCTGCGCGGGCCGGGCAACGGCGCTGACGGGCAGCCGGGGCGGCCGGACCGCTCGCCGGGCCGGGCCGTTCGGTGGTGGGGACGGTCGGGTGGCCGGGCCGTACGGTCGGGTGACCGGGCCGTTCGGTGGTGGGGACCGTTCGCGGTCCGGCCGCTGCCCGCGGTCGGCGTCCTTCCGGTCGGCTCGGGCCCCCGGGGCCCGTCCGGCGCGGGGGAGCGGGCAGCCGTAGCGGTCGGTCCTACGCGAAGCCCTCGCTCCCGCCGGACGCCGGCAGCATGGGATAGCTGCCGGTGCTGGTGGGCGCGTGTTCCGGTAGCCACAGCACGGCGACCGCGCCCTCGGCCGGGAGGTGGGCGGGGGTGCCCGCGGGGCGTATGTTGCGGAAGGTCAGCCGGGCGCCCAGGACGCGGGCCTGGCCCGCCGCGATGGTGAGCCCGAGCCCGTGGCCCTGTCCGGCGCGGTCCTTGCTGCCGGTGCGGAACCGGCTCGGCCCCTCGGCGAGCAGTTCCTCGGGGAAGCCGGGACCGTGGTCGCGGACCCGGATGACCCGGCCCTCCACGCTCACCTCGACGGGCGGCCGGCCGTGCCGGGCCGCGTTGGCGAGCAGGTTGAACAGCACCCGCTCCAGCCGCCGCGGGTCGGTCGTGACCTCCGACTCGTGCACCACGCGCACGGTGACGTCCGGATCCTTGGCCGCCACCCGCCGCGTCACGAACGCGCCGAGCATGATGTCCTGCAGCTCCGCCCGCTCCGAGGCGCTGTCCAGCCGGGCCACCTCCAGCACGTCCTCGACCAGGGTGCGCATGGCCTTGGCCCGGTCCAGGACGAGTTCCGTGGGCCGGCCGGGCGGCAGCAGCTCTGCGGCCGTCAGCAGCCCCGTGACCGGGGTGCGCAGTTCGTGCGCGATGTCCGCGGTGACCCGCCGCTCGGCCTCCAGCCGCTGCCGCAGCGTGTCCGCCATGGCGTCCACCGCGCGCGCGAGTTCGTCGGTCTCGTCCCGTACGACCCCGCCGATGGCCTCCTGCACCCGGACGTCGGTCTCGCCGGCCGCGGCCTGGTTCGCGGCGGCCGCCGCCTTGCGCAGCCGGCGGGACAGCTGCCCGCCGATCAGCACGCCCAGCGCGCTCCCGCCGAGCACGACCGCGACCGACCCGATGACCAGCGCCTGGTCCAGGTCCCGCAGCATGTCGGTGCTGCGGTCCGGCAGATGGCTGTGCAGGGACAGCACATGCCCGTCCTTCACCGGCACGGCGGCCCAGATGTCCGCCAGCCCGTCGTGGTCGGAGACGTCGCTGGCCCGGCGACCCCGCTCGACCTTCTCGCGCAGCGCGGCCGGCATCTCAGGGTCGTCGATCTTGATGTGGGGGAAGACCGGCCCCCGGTTCAGCTCGTAGTTGCGCTGGGCCATCACGATCCGGTCGTTGGCCAGCTCCCGCGCGTTGTCCAGCATCGAGACACGGGCCGCGTTGTGCACGACCAGGCTCAGTACGATCGCCACCAGACCCGCCACCAGCGCGATCGCCGCGCTGACCTTCCACCGGAGCCCGGTGCGCAGGCCCGCGCGCTCCATGCGCCGGACCGGGTGCCGCAGAATCCCCCGCATGCCGCCGCTCCGCTCAGGCCTTCAACTTGTAGCCGAAGCCGCGGACCGTCTCGATCCGGTCCTGGCCGATCTTCTGCCGCAGTCGCTGCACATGCACGTCCACGACCCGGGTGTCACCGCCCCAGCCGTAGTCCCACACGCGCTCCAGCAGCTTGTCGCGGGAGAGTACGGTGCCCGGCGCGGAGGAGAACTCCAGCAGCAGCCGCATCTCGGTCGGGGTCAGCCCCACCGGCTGCCCGGCCCGGCGCACCTCCATGCCGTCGGTGTCGATCTCCAGGTCGCCGAAGGCCAGCGTGCCGCCGCCGGCCCCGGAGCCGGACTCCTCCGCCTGCGCGGCCCCGCCGGCGTGCCCGAAGCGGCGCAGCACCGCACGGATGCGGGCGACCAGCACGGCACCGTCGAAGGGCTTGGTCACATAGTCGTCGGCGCCCGCCTCCAGGCCCAGGACGACGTCGATGGAGTCGGCCCGCGCGGACAGCATGATCACCGGCACGGTGGACTCGTCCCGGATCCGGCGGCACAGGCTGACGCCGTCCAGGCCCGGCACCATGACGTCCAGCAGCGCGATGTCGGGGCGATTCGCCCGGAACGCCTCCAGGCCCGACAGTCCGTCGGGCATGGCGGTGACCGCGAAGCCGTCCCGCTCCAGCGCAAGCTGGGTGGCCTCGCGGATGACGTCGTCGTCCTCGACGAACAGGACGTGGGTCTGGTCTGCCATCCCGGTGCTCTCAGTCCTCGTGGTGACTCGTGGACACTCTGGTGTCAGTGGTTCTACAGGGGTACGGGTAGGGGCGCGGTCAGCTGTCCGGCACGGGTGACGGCCCGCCGCCGGCGGACTTGCTGTATTCGTTGCGTGTCGGCTGCCCCGCGGCGAACCGTCCCGCCTTCCACCGGTAGGGGGTCACGATCTCACCGGAAGGGCTGGAGATCGGGTCGCCCTTCTCGTAGTACTGCCTGGTCACCGACAGGGTGCCCCGGTCGATCTCGGCGTAGACCGGGGACTCCTCGCTCTTGAAGACGTTCCGGAACGCGCCGTCCTCGTCCCGGTAGACGTACGATCCGATACCGACCGCGTCGGCGCAGGTCAGAACGTTGATGACGACATCGTCCACCGGGCCGCCGGTCAGCTTGCCGTACGAGACGTCGACGGGGTAGTCGCCGTCGCACGGCTGCAGTTCCCGCCTCACCGAGTCCGAGACCTGCGGGTCGCTCTTGATCAGCGCCACCGGATCCACCCGCCGGTAGTCGTCCGACGGGCTCGGGGGCGAGGAGGCGACGGCCCCGGCCGCCGCCGAGGCGTGTGCCGGGCCCTCGTCCCGGGCGCCCGTGCCCCCGCTGCCGCACGCGGCGACGAAAAGGGCGAGGGCGGCGAGCGCGGCCCCCACCGCGATCACCGCCTGTGAACTCCCTCGGCCCCATACGGGCCGGGCCCCGGTCAGGCCGCGCAACGCTCCCGCTCCTCACGCTCCAGCGCGCGTGCGTCCAGATCGCGGGCCTCCAGCTCCTCACGGAGCCGGGCGAGCGCCCGGTGCAGCGTGCTCTTGACCGTACCGGCCGACATGCCGAGGGCCGCGGCCGTCTCCTCAGTGGACATCTGCTCCCAGTGTCGCAGCACCACGACACTGCGCTGCTTCGGTGCGAGCACCTTCATGACATCCATCAGCAGGGCCCGGTCGGCGTGCTGCTCGGTCGAGTCCTCCACGGAGGCGTCCGGCAGCTGCTCGGTCGGCACCTCCTCCAGCTTGCGCGCCCGCCACCACTCGGTGCGCGTGTTGATCATGACCCGGCGCAGGTAGGCGTCGGCGAGCCGCTTGTCGGCGATGCCCTCCCAGCGGCCGTACGTCCGCACCAGCGCGGTCTGCAGCAGGTCCTGGGCGTCGACCGGGTCCGGCACCAGCCGGCGCGCGCTGCGCAGCAGCGCGTCCTGCCGAGTGCGGACGTACTCCTCGAATTCGAGCACCTCGCCCTGCGCCATGACCAACCGCCTCCGTTCCCCGTTGTGCTTCCGGCTCACTGCCTGAAGTTCCGCTGTCCCCGCACCCGGTGGTCCGCCGGGCACGGAGAAGAAGCTACGGAGTGGTTGTCACGAGGCTGTGCGTACCAGCCTGCGGCTGGCAATCGGCTATCCGTCGGTTGTGTAACGGAAGCAGGAAAGGGGTAAAGCGAGCGGACGGAATGTGCCTTTATGTGCCGCTTTGCCGGTCCTGGGTGGTCCGTAACAGAGCCCCCGCGACTGTGACCTGTCTGTGCGTCAGCCCAGCGGCAGCCGGTACAGGCCACCCGGCAGCGGCTCCACCAGACCGTCCGCGACCAGACCGTCGAGCGCCCGGGCCCGCTGCACCGGCTCGTGCCACACCCGGTCCAGCACCGCCTGCGGCACCGGCGCGTGCGCCTCCCGCAGCACGGCCAACAGCTTGCCGCGCACCTGCCGGTCCGTACCGGCGTACGTCTGCCCGCGGCGCGGCGGGCCCGCGTGCTCCGGCTTGCCCGCGAGCCGCCACGCGCACTGCGCGGCGATCGGGCACCGCGGGCACCCCTCGTTCTTCGCCGTGCACACCAGCGCGCCCAGCTCCATCGAGGCGGCCGCCCACCGCGCGGCGGTCCGCTCGTCCTCCGGCAGCAGCTCCCGCGCCAGGCGCCGCTCGGCGGCCGTGGTCGCGTTCGGCGGGTACTGCACACCGGTCACCGCCCGCGCCAGCACCCGGCGGACATTGGTGTCCAGCACCGCGTGCCGCTGCCCGTACGCGAAGGAGGCCACCGCGGCGGCCGTGTACTCGCCGATACCGGGCAGCGCCAGCAGCTGCGCGTGATCCGTCGGCACGTCCCCGCCGTGCCGTTCCGTTATGGCGACCGCGGCACCGTGCAGGCGCAGCGCGCGGCGCGGGTAGCCGAGCCGTCCCCAGGCGCGCACCGCCTCGCCCGGCGCCTCCTTCGCGAGGTCGGCCGGGCGCGGCCAGCGGGCCAGCCACTCCTCGTAGACGGGCAGCACCCGGTTCACCGGGGTCTGCTGGAGCATGAACTCGCTGACCATCACGCCCCACGGGCCCGCCTCCGGGCGGCGCCAGGGGAGGTCGCGGGCGTGGGCGTCGAACCAGGCGATCACGGGGGCGTGCAGCTTCTCAGTCATGGCCTTCCGATCCTGCCACGGGTTGGCGGACATCGCGGGTGACCGCGCGTTCACCGAGCGTGGCGGAAAGTGAAGAACCGTGCCGCCCGCGGCAGTTACCGGGATGATGATCCGGAAAAGTTGACGCCGGCGCGGCGGGTGGCGCAGGCGAGTACGGAGATCTCTCGTACAGTTTGCGCCGTGGGATCTCTGCGCAATCCGGTCGGGCCGCTTCCCTCCACCATCTACTGGCGTCGGAGGGTCGTACTGCTGTCCGTGGTCGCCCTGTTGGCACTGGTGATCACGTGGATCGTCACCGCCGGCGGCGGGGGCGGCAAGAAGAACGCCGACGGGTCCAACGGCAAGAACCCCACGCACACCATCACGCCCGGACCGACTCCGTCGGGTTCAGCGATCAGCCAACACCCGGGCGGCCGCGAGGAGTCCGGCGGCGGCTCCAACGGCAGCGGCGGCGGCAGCAGCGGCGGCAGCGGTTCCGGTTCCGGTTCCGGTTCGGCTTCCGGCGGGGACGGCGGCTCGAGCGAGGGCTCCTCCGGCGCGGGTGGCGGCTCGGGCACGGCGTCCGGCGGCGGCGCCGTCGCCGCGGGCGACGCGCTCCCGGCGTCCTCCACGCTGCCCGACTGCACCTCCGGCGCGGTGACGTTGAGCCTGCGCAGCGCGCACAACTCCTACTCGCCGGACCAGACCCCGACCTTCGAACTCACCGCCAAGAACGGCTCGTCGGCCGACTGCAAGGTCGACCTCGGCCCGAAGAACGCGGTGTTGACGATCACGCCGGCGGACGGGGACGACGCCTTCTGGTCCTCGGCCGACTGCCCGAAGGGCGCACGGAACCTGGTCTTCCGGGTGCCCGCGGACCAGAGCATCACCTACACCGTGCGGTGGGACCGCAAGCCGAGCGCCCCGAAGTGCGCGACGCCCCACGGGGGTTCGGCGAAGCCGGGTACGTACCTGTTGGAGGCGAAGACCCCGGGCTTCGGCAAGGCGCAGGCTTCGTTCGTGCTGTCGGCGGACTGAGGACCGGGGCGGCGCGGTTCGTCGTCGGATACGGGTGCGTGGTGGCCGGTCGCACAGCCCCCGCGCCCTCCGCGACAGGCGAGCTGCACCTGCCCGAGGGGGCGCCCGGCCCCACCCTCAGACGTACCGCTCCAGGATCGACGACTCGGCCAGGCGGGACAGCCCCTCCCGCACGCTCCTCGCCCGGGCCTCGCCGACCCCGTCCACGGTCTGCAGGTCGTCCACACTCGCGGCCAGCAGCTTCTGCAGGCCCCCGAAGTGCTCCACCAGCCGGTCGATGATGGCGCCCGGAAGACGCGGGACCTTGGCCAGGAGCCGGAAGCCCCGCGGGGACACCGCGGAGTCGAGCGTCTCCGGGGACCCGGTGTAACCCAGCGCACGCGCCACCGTGCCGAGTTCGAGAAGCTCCGCATGGGTCAGCGCGTCCAGCTCGGCCAGCGCCTCCTCGACCGTGCGGGACCGCTTGGCCGTCGGCTCGGGGACGTAGTCCCGGACCACCAGCTCGCGGTCGGGCTCGACCCCGGCGATCAACTCCTCCAGCTGGAGCGCGAGAAGCCGGCCGTCCGTGCCCAGCTCGACCACGTACTCGGCGATCTCGGTGGCGATGCGGCGGACCATCTCCAGCCGCTGCGCGACCGCCGACACGTCCCGGACCGTCACCAGGTCCTCGATCTCCAGCGCCGACAGCGTGCCCGCGACCTCGTCCAGCCGGAGCTTGTACCGCTCCAGCGTCGCCAGCGCCTGGTTCGCGCGGGAGAGGATCGCCGCCGAGTCCTCCAGGACACGGCGCTGCCCGTCGACGTAGAGCGCGATCAGCCGCATCGACTGGGAGACCGAGACGACCGGGAAGCCGACCTGCTTGGAGACCCGGTCCGCCGTGCGGTGCCGCGTGCCCGTCTCCTCCGTGGGGATGGTCGCGTCCGGCACGAACTGCACGCCCGCCCGGAGGATCTTCGACAGGTCCGACGACAGCACGATGCCGCCGTCCAGCTTGCACAGCTCCCGCAGCCGGGTCGCGGTGAACTCGACGTCCAGCACGAAACCGCCCGTGCACATCGCCTCGACCGTCTTGTCGGAGCCGAGCACGATGAGCCCGCCGGTGTTGCCGCGCAGGACCCGCTCCAGGCCGTCCCGCAGGGCCGTACCGGGAGCCACGGCGCTCAGCGAGGCGCGCATCAGGCGATCGGAACCGGCACTCCCACCGGACTTTCCGGGAGCTGCTGCCCGGTCGTTGGCTGCCACTGCACTCCTCCGGTCGCAGGTTCTGACGCGCTCCCGTGCCCGCACTCTGTTCGTACGGACGGGCGAGACCAGGGCAAAGTCTACCGGCGCTCCTCCGCCTCCCGTGGGGCCTCTCGACGACGTGAGCGCGGCAGAACCCGGAGCGCGTCCCCCATATCGGCGACTTCCAGGACCTTCATGCCGGGCGGCACCTTCCCCGGGTCGGCCGGTACGAGCGCGTGCGTGAAGCCCAGCCGGTGTGCCTCGGAGAGTCTGCGCTGCACGCCCGTGACCCGCCTGACCTCGCCCGCGAGCCCCACCTCGCCGATCGCCACCAGGTTCTTCGGCAGCGGGGTGTCGCTGGCGGCGGAGGCCAGGGCGAGCGCGATGGCGAGGTCGGCGGCCGGCTCCGACAGCTTCACGCCGCCGACCGTCGCCGAGTAGATGTCCCGCTTGCCGAGCGCGCTGATCCGGCCGCGCTGCTCCAGGACGGCCAGCATCATCGACACCCGGGAGGTCTCCAGACCGGATGTCGTACGACGCGGGGAGGGGATCTGGGAGTCGACGGTCAGTGCCTGCACCTCGGCGACCAGCGGGCGGCGGCCCTCCAGGGTGACGGTCAGGCAGGTGCCCGGGACGGGCTCGGCGCGGCGGGTCAGGAACAGGCCGCTGGGGTCGGCGAGGCCCGTGATGCCCTCGTCGTGCAGCTCGAAGCAGCCGACCTCGTCCGTCGCCCCGTAGCGGTTCTTCACGCCGCGGACCAGGCGCAGGCGGGCGTGCCGGTCGCCCTCGAAGTGCAGCACGACGTCCACCAGGTGCTCCAGCAGGCGGGGCCCGGCGATGGCGCCGTCCTTCGTGACATGGCCCACGAGCAGCGTGGACATGCCCCGCTCCTTGGAGGCGCGGATCAGGGCACCCGCGACCTCCCGCACCTGCGCCATGCCCCCGGGCGCGCCCTCGATCTCCGGGGAGGCCACCGTCTGCACCGAGTCGAGGATCAGCAGGGACGGCTTGACCTCGTCCAGGTGGCCCAGGACGGCGGCCAGGTCCGTCTCGGCCGCCAGGTACAGGTGGTCGTCGAGGGCGCCGATGCGGTCGGCGCGCAGCCGCACCTGGCTCGCCGACTCCTCGCCGGTCACATAGAGGGTGCGGTGCTCGGCGCTCGCCGACTTCGCGGCCACGTCCAGCAGCAGGGTGGACTTTCCGACGCCGGGCTCGCCCGCGAGCAGGACGACCGCGCCCGGTACGAGACCGCCGCCGAGCACCCGGTCCAGCTCGGGCACACCGGTCGGGCGGGCGGTGGCCTGCCGGCCGTCGACCTGGCCGATGGGCAGCGCGGAGGTGCTCACGCGGCCCGGGGCCGTGGTCCGGACCGCGGGCGCGCCGTACTCCTCGACCGTGCCCCAGGCCTGGCACTCGGGGCAGCGGCCGAGCCACTTGGCCGTCTGCCAGCCGCACTCGGTGCAGCGGTAGGACGGGCGGTCCTTGGTCGTCTTGGTACGGGCAGCCATGCGGAAACCGTAGCCCGCGGCACTGACAACGGGGCCGCGGGACCGGACGCGACGGGCCGGCGAGCAGGGGCCGGGGAACCGGGGAACACGGAAGAGTGATCCGTTTTCAGTCGGCGCTCCCCCGGATCCAGCCGCGGAATAAAGGGTTCCTGTCCCCTTATGAGGGATCGTTTCACCCGTACGGATTAAAAGTGCTCAAGGTTCCAGAACGGGCACTCCGCCGCCGCCTACGGTCGCACGGGTGATGAGCAGCAGTCCGGAGACCACGACCCGCACGACCGGCGCGCATCGGGCGCATCGCGAGGGACGCGAGGCACGTGAAACACGGCGTGACGCGCGAGAGGCCCGCGAGGCCAGGGAGGCGAGCCAGGCGCGGGACCGCGCCGCCGCGCGCACCGTCGCCCAGCAGCCGCCGGCGCGCTACGAGCCGTACCTGGACGGGCTGTTCACCTACTGCCTGTCGGTCCTGTGCGACCACGACACGGCCACCGCCGCCCTCGGCGACGCCCTCGCCCTGGCCGAACGGCGCGGCCACCGGCTCCCCGTGGCCGCCGGCGACCGCCGCGCCTGGCTCTACGCCCTCACCCGCTGGGCATGCCTGCGCAAACTGACCGAGGCCAAGCAGAAACGTCAGGCCGCACACGCGGCGGGCCGCACGGGGCCCGCACGGGGAGCGGGGCCGGCGGCCGGAGGAGGGGCCGGGGCGGCGCCGGAAGCAGGACCTGGAACGCCTCTCGGGACCCAGGCCGGCCCGAACGCCGGGAACACGGCCGCAGCCGGCACGCCCACGGCCCCTGACGCGTCCCCCGCTTTCCCCCTCTCCCCGGAGGTCCAGGAACAGCGCCGCCGGGAACTCGCCCTGCTCGCCTGGCCGGAGGCGGCCGGTACGACCCCCGAGCAGCGTGAGGCCCTGGAACTCGCCGTCCGTCACCACCTGACCGCCCACGAGGTCGCCGCCGTCCTCGGCATGGAACCCGCCGCCGCGCGGGAGCTGCTCGCCTCCGCCGCCTGCGAGGTCGAGCGCACGCGCGCGGCCCTCGCCGTGGTCCAGACGGGCGGCTGCCCGAGCGTGGCCCACCTCACCGGGGACAGCCGGCTGGTCCTCAGTACGGCCCTGCGCCGGGAGCTGGTCCGGCACGTCGACGACTGCCCGCGCTGCCGCCGCACCGCCGAGCGCGCCGTCCCCGGCTGCTGGCCCGGCGCCACGGTCACCCCCGCCGAGCTGCCCGTCCTCCAGGCCCCCCGCGCGGCCCTTCGCATGGCCCTGACCCACCCTCCGCGCGTGCGGGGCGGGGCCGTACCCCGCTTCGACCGGCGCGGTTTCCCGATGGATCCCAAGGACCGCGCGGCCCGGCGCGATCGCCTGCGCGCGCGTGCCGTCACGACGACGGTCGTGGCCACGGTGGTGGCGGCGCCCGTGCTGGCCCTCTGGGCCGCCTACCGGGGCGGGCCGGCGGGGGGCGACGACGGCCGCTCCGCGACCGCGCACGAGGCGCAGGGCCCCGAGGCGCTGGGCGGCGACACGGCCGGCGGCTACGAGAACGCGGGGAACGCCAGCGTGCGACCGGGCGCCCGCTTCGGCAAGGACGGCAAGGCGGACGTCTCCGTGGAGGTCGTCAGCGTGGGCGGCACGGGCGAGAAGGGCGCGGGGCAGCTCGCGGTCGGCGCCGCCAACGACGGCGACACGACGCTGATCACCTTGACGGCGTCCGGTGCGTCCGAGGTCCGCTGGTCGGTGTCCACGTCGGCCGCGTGGCTCTACTTCAGCCAGTCCTCGGGAACCCTCGCGCCCGGGCAGACGTTGACGGTCAAGGTGTACGTCGACCATCTGCGCGAGCCGTCCGGCCACTGGCGCGCGCGGGTGGCGGTGGCTCCGGCAGGCGCGGTGGTCACGATCGACGGCTACGGCACGGCGCCCACCCGTCCGGCCCCCCGCACTCCCTCCGCACCCCCCTCTCCGCCACCCACCCCACCCCCCGCGGAGCCGACCCCGACCCAGTCCCCACCCCCCACGGACCCGACCCCGACCCCCACCGCCCCGTCACCCACCGACACCCCGCCGTCGACCCCGACCCCCACCACGACGGAAGCCCCGAGCCCGACGGACACCTAGGGACGGAGAGGCAGCCGTGCCTCCGGCCGCGCGGCAGGCGCGCCACGAAAACGGGACCGCCCGGCGAAACGGGGACCGCCCGGCCGAGCAGGACCGCCTGGCGAAAACGGACCGCCCGGCGAAGCAAGACCGCCCGGCGAAGAAGGGCGGCCCGGCGAACCGGGGCGCGCCGGTGAAGCGGGGTCAGGGGGCCGGGTCGGCGGGGTGCGGGGCCACAAGGGGGAGCTGGGACGCCAGGCGCTGTTCGCAGAGCTCGGCCAGACGGTCGTAGCCCGCCTTGCCCATCAGCTCCGTCAGCTCGGCCCGGTACGAGACGTACACCGGCTCACCCGCGCCGTGCGCCGACGTCGCCGAGGTGCACCACCAGTGCAGGTCGTGGCCGCCGGGACCCCAGCCCCTGCGGTCGTACTCACCGATGGACACCTGCAGGACGCGCGTGTCGTCGGGGCGGTCGATCCAGTCGTACGTCCGCCGGATCGGCAGCTGCCAGCACACGTCCGGTTTGGTCTCCAGCGGCTCCCGCCCCTCCCGCAGCGCCAGGATGTGCAGCGAGCAGCCCGCGCCGCCCGCGAACCCGGGCCGGTTCTGGAAGATGCACGAGCCCTGGAAGGGCCGGGTCTGCCGGGAGCCCTCGTCGTCCTCCGAGACCCACCCGTTCCGCGTGCCCTCCTCATGGTGCTGCCAGATGTCCGGCGTGAGCCGCGCCACGTGTGCGGCGACCCGCTTCTCGTCGTCCTCGTCGGAGAAGTGCGCCCCCAGCGTGCAGCACCCGTCGTCCGCCCGGCCCGCCTGGATGCCCTGGCACCCACTGCCGAAGATGCAGTTCCAGCGAGAGGTCAGCCATGTCAGATCGCAGCGGAACACCTGCTCGTCGTCCGCCGGATCCGGGAACTCCACCCAGGCGCGGGCGAAGTCGAGCCCCTTCTCGTCGCTCATCTCCGCCTCCCTGGAGATTGTGGCGCCCTTACGTGCTTTGTCTGCTTTGCCCGTCTTGGCGGACTTGTCAGTCTTGTTGACCTTCGCCTTTTTCGTCTTTGGCACCTGTCCAGGGTAAGTGGCCCAGAGCCGCTCCGGGGACCGGGCAGGGACCTTCTGGCAGTAGCGTTCCGTGTATGAGACTCGGTGTCCTGGACGTGGGTTCGAACACGGTGCATCTGCTGGTGGTGGACGCCCACCCCGGCGCGCGCCCGCTGCCCGCGCATTCGCACAAGGTCGAACTCCGGCTCGCCCAGCTCCTCGACGACAGCGGTGCCATCGGCGACGAAGGCATCGACAAGCTGATCGCCGTCGTACGGGACGCGCTCCAGGCCGCCGAGGACAAGGGCGTCGAGGACCTGCTGCCGTTCGCGACCTCCGCCGTCCGCGAGGCCACCAACGCCGACGAGGTCCTCGCGCGCGTGGCCGACGAGACCGGCGTGCGGCTCCAGGTGCTCACCGGCGCGGAGGAGGCCCGGCTCACCTTCCTCGCCGTACGCCGCTGGTTCGGCTGGTCCGCCGGAAAGCTGCTGGTCCTGGACATCGGCGGCGGCTCCCTGGAGATCGCCTTCGGCATAGACGAGGAGCCGGACGCGGCCGTGTCCCTCCCGCTCGGCGCCGGCCGCCTCACCGCCGGCTGGCTGCCCGGCGACCCGCCCGCCCCGGAGGACGTCCGCGCCCTGCGCCGGCACGTCCGCACGGAGATCGCCCGCACGGTCGGCGAGTTCAGCCGCTTCGGCTCCCCCGACCACGTGGTCGCCACCTCCAAGACCTTCAAGCAGCTCGCCCGCATCGCCGGCGCCGCCCGCATCGCCGGCGCCGCCCGCAGCGCCGAGGGCCTCTACGTCCAGCGCGAACTCAAGCGCGAGTCCCTGGAGGCCTGGGTCCCGAGGCTGGCCGGCATGACGATCGACCAGCGCGCCGAACTCCCCGGGGTGTCCGACGGCAGGGCCGGCCAGCTCCTCGCGGGCGCCCTGGTCGCCGAGGGCGCGATGGACCTGTTCGCCGTGGAGAGCCTGGAGATCTGCCCCTGGGCCCTGAGGGAGGGCGTGATCCTCCGGCGCCTCGACCACATGGGCTCCGACTAGGGCCTCTCTTCCGGATCATGCCGGGGTCGCGGGGTCCGGCAGAGAGGCCCCAGCGCGCCCGGAAGGGGCGCGGTTCCCCGCGCCCGGAAGGGGCGCGGGCAACCGCGCGAGGGCCCACCGCGGGCCCGCGGCCGCGCACATGGCAAACCTCACAACGGCGAACAGCCACCCGGCATCCGGTCCCCCCGGCGCCGTAAGGTGACGGACGTGGCTGAACCAACGGACGTGCGCATCGCTCTGTCGACCGCCTCCGTCTACCCGGAGTCGACGGCGACGGCCTTCGAGATCGCCGCGCGCCTCGGTTACGACGGTGTCGAGGTCATGGTGTGGACCGACCCGGTCAGCCAGGACATCGAGGCGCTGCGCCGCCTGTCGGACTACCACGGCGTCCCGATCCTGGCCGTCCACGCCCCCTGCCTGCTGATCACCCAGCGGGTCTGGTCCACCGACCCCTGGGTGAAGCTCCAGCGGGCCCGGGCGGCGGCCGAGAAGCTGGGCGCCTCCACCGTCGTCGTCCACCCGCCGTTCCGCTGGCAGCGCCAGTACGCCCGGGACTTCGTCGACGGGATCTGGCGGATGGCGAACGAGACGGACGTACGGTTCGCCGTCGAGAACATGTACCCCTGGCGCTACCGCGACCGCGAGATGCTCGCCTACGCCCCCGACTGGGACGTCACCCGCCACGACTACCGGCACTTCACGATCGATCTCAGCCACACGGCGACGGCCCGTACCGACGCCCTGGACATGGTCGACCGCATGGGGGACCGGCTCGGGCACGTCCACCTCGCCGACGGCCGCGGCTCGGGCAAGGACGAGCACCTGGTCCCCGGCCGCGGCACCCAGCCCTGCGCCGAGCTGCTGGAGCGCCTGGGGCGCACCGGCTTCGACGGCCATGTCGTGATCGAGGTCAACACCCGGCGGGCGATGTCCGGCGCCGAGCGCGAGGCCGACCTCGCCGAGGCCCTGGAGTTCACCCGCAAGCACCTGACCGCGGCGGCCGTACGGAACCCCCGCCGATGACCGGGAACCCGCCCCCGGCGACGGACGACCCCGCGCCCGAGCCCCCGGCGGGCGACAGCACGGACCCCGCCCCCGCCGCCCGGGGCCGCCGCCGGGGCCGCCCCCCGCGGACCGAGTCCGCCGGCACCCGGGACCGTATCCTCGCCGCCGCCCGCGAGGAGTTCTCCGCGCGCGGCTACGAGAAGACGTCCGTGCGCGGCATCGCCAAGGCGGCCGGCGTGGACTCCGCGCTGGTCCACCACTACTTCGGCACCAAGGAACAGGTCTTCGAGGCGGCCGTCGAGGTCGCCTTCGCACCCGCGCTGAACGCACCGCACGCGGTGGCCGACGGCCCGCTGGAGGGCGTGGGGGAGCGGCTGACCCGCTTCGTCCTCGGGGTCTGGGACAACCCCACGACCCGGGCACCCCTCCTGGCGATCCTCCGCTCCGCCGTGAACAACGAGACCGCCGCCGCCGTCTTCCGCCGGCTGGTCGCCGCCCAGCTGCTGCGCCGGGTCGCCGCCCAGCTGGACCTGCCGGACGCGGAGCTGCGCGCCGAGCTGGCCGCCGCCCAGATCGTGGGTACGGCGATGATGCGCTACGTGATCAGACTGGAGCCGCTGGCCTCGGCGGACCTGGAGCAGATCATCGCCCGCGTCGCCCCCGTCGTACAGGGCCACCTGACGGCTCCGTGAAACGCGTGTCCCGCAATTCGGACACCGTGTCCCGCCACCTGGATGACCGGCGTACGCTCGACAGGAGTCCGATCCGTCCGAAGGAGCGAGCGACGATGCCCGAGCTGAGGTCCCGCACAGTCACCCACGGCCGCAACATGGCGGGCGCCCGCGCCCTTATGCGCGCCTCCGGTGTACCCGGTGCGGACATCGGCCGGAAGCCGATCATCGCCGTCGCGAACTCCTTCACCGAGTTCGTGCCGGGCCACACCCACCTCCAGCCGGTCGGCCGGATCGTCAGCGAGGCGATCAGGGAGGCGGGCGGCATCCCGCGCGAGTTCAACACGATCGCGGTCGACGACGGCATCGCCATGGGCCACGGCGGCATGCTGTACTCCCTTCCCTCCCGCGACCTGATCGCGGACTCGGTCGAGTACATGGTCGAGGCCCACTGCGCCGACGCCCTGGTCTGCATCTCCAACTGCGACAAGATCACCCCGGGCATGCTGATGGCCGCCCTGCGGCTGAACATCCCCACGGTGTTCGTCTCCGGCGGCCCCATGGAGTCCGGCCGCGCCACCCTCGTGGACGGCACGGTCCGCACCCTCGACCTGGTCGACGCGATCTCCGACGCAGTCAACGACAAGATCTCCGACGAGGACATCCTCCGCATCGAGGAGAACGCCTGCCCGACCTGCGGCAGCTGTTCCGGCATGTTCACCGCCAACTCGATGAACTGCCTGACCGAGGCCATCGGCCTCTCCCTGCCCGGCAACGGCTCGGTCCTCGCCACCCACACCGCCCGCCGCGCCCTGTACGAGAACGCGGCCCGCACGGTCATGGACCTCACCCGCCGCTACTACGAGCAGGACGACGACACCGTCCTGCCCCGCAACATCGCCACCTTCCAGGCCTTCGAGAACGCCATGGCCCTGGACATCGCGATGGGCGGCTCCACCAACACGATCCTGCACCTGCTGGCCGCCGCCCAGGAGGCCGGCGTCCCGTTCGGCCTGGACCAGATCGACGCCGTCTCGCGCCGCGTGCCCTGCCTGGCGAAGGTCGCCCCGAACGTCGCCAAGGACCGCACGTACTACATGGAGGACGTGCACCGCGCCGGCGGCATCCCCGCCCTCCTCGGCGAACTGCACCGCGCCGGCCTGCTCAACGAGGACGTGCACGCCGTCCACAGCCCCTCCCTCTCCGACTGGCTGAAGACCTGGGACGTGCGCGGCGGCTCCCCGTCCCCGGAGGCGGTCGAGCTGTGGCACGCGGCCCCCGGCTGCGTCCGCTCCGCCGAGGCCTTCTCCCAGTCCGAGCGCTGGGAGGCCCTGGACGAGGACGCGGAGAACGGATGCATCCGCTCCGCCGAGCACGCCTACTCCAAGGACGGCGGCCTCGCGGTCCTGCGCGGCAACCTCGCCGTCGACGGCTGCGTGGTCAAGACGGCCGGTGTGGACGAGTCGATCTGGACCTTCGAGGGCCCGGCCGTCGTCTGCGAGTCCCAGGAGGAGGCCGTCCAGCGGATCCTCACCCAGGAGGTCAAGGACGGCGACGTCGTCGTCATCCGCTACGAGGGCCCCAAGGGCGGCCCCGGCATGCAGGAGATGCTGTACCCGACCTCGTACCTGAAGGGCCGAGGCCTCGGCAAGACCTGCGCCCTGATCACCGACGGCCGCTTCTCCGGCGGCACCTCGGGCCTCTCCATCGGCCACGCCTCCCCCGAGGCGGCCTCCGGCGGCACGATCGCCCTGGTCCAGGACGGCGACCGCATCCGCATCGACATCCCGAACCGTACGATCGAGCTGCTGGTCGACGAGGCCGAACTGGCCCGCCGCGAGCAGGCCCTGAACGGCGTCTACGCCCCGAAGAACCGCGACCGCAAGGTCTCCGCCGCCCTCCGCGCCTACGCGGCGATGGCGACGAGCGCGGACAAGGGCGCGGTGCGCGACGTGTCCCGGCTGGGCTGACGGGTCGTGGGAGGGGTCGCCTTGTGACGGGGGCGGCCCCTCCGCCCCGTCCGCGGCGGCCTCACCACGCCGACGGCTTCCGGCCGTCCACGGCGAACACCGTGCCGTCGGGCGCGGCGGCGAGGACGCGGTCGCCGACCGGCACCGGAGCCGGCGGTGTACTCATGACCTGCGCGGAGTTCGCGCCGAGGCGCGCCGGTGTCTGCCCGACCAGACGGCCCTTCCCGGCGTCCACGGCGAGCAGCCGCCCGTCGCTCGCCGTGAAGAACACCCGCCCGCCCCGCGCGACCGGCTCCGAACCACGGCTCACCGACGTCTCCAGGTGCCACAGGTGCCGGCCCGACCGCAGATCCACGGCGTCCAGCGATCCCCCGGTGGCCAGCACGTACACGACGTTCCCCCGCACGGTCGCGTGCGCGCCGTCGAGCACACCGGGCAGCGCCACGCGCCGGGTCGCACCGGTCGCGGGCGTGTAGCGGACGACCTCCTTCGCGCCGTACGCGCGGTCCACGGCCAGGAAGAACACCGAACCGTCCTGCGCGGCGAACGGCTTGAGCCAGCCGCGCAGCCGTACGTCCCACCGCACCCGCCCGGTCCCCGGGTCCACGGCGGTCACCTGGGTGCTCGCCCCGTCGGCGGACGTACGGGTCGCGTACACCGACGCGCCCCCGGTGGACGGGCCCCCGGGGAACGCGGTGAAGGCGGGGACCCCCTGACCGGGCACCGTCCCGCGCCAGCGCGTGTCGCCGGTCGCGCCGTCCACCCCGGTGACCGTCCCGCCGGCGCCCGCGAGCAAGGCCGTGCCGCCGGCGTACCGCACCGTCGTCCCCGCGGGCAGCCGGCGCTGCCACACCTGCCGGCCCGTGGCCGGATCGAGCCCCGCGAGCCGTGAGCCGCCGTCCGTGTACGGCTGCACCAGACCGCCGGAGACGGCCGGCGGCCCGCTCGTGGACCGGGTGTCGACCGAACGCCGCCACAGCAGCCCACCGCCGTCCGGCGACAGCGCGAAGACGACCCCGGGCCGCGCACAGAGCAGCTTCCCGGCGCCGTACGCGCACTGCGGCATGCCCTCGCCGCCGACCGCCGGCCGCGCCGACCACGTACCGCCGGAGGCCGCCGTCAGCGCCGGCGCGCGCTCGCCCCGGGGCGCCTGATCGTTTCCGCCGGACGCCCACACCGCGGCGACAGCGCCCACCAGCGCCAGCCCGAGGACCCCCGCCCCCAGCGCCACCGCCCGCCGTCGGCGCAGCCGCCCCACGGACGCGGTGCCCGCGACGGACTTCGCCGCGGGCTCCGACAGGGACTCCGACGGGGACTCCGCCGCCGCTTCCGGCACGGGCCCCGGCACGGACCGCTCCGCGCCCGTCCGCTGCGCCGGTATGAACGCCTGCGTGTCGTACGACGCCGCCTCCGAGCGCAGCTCCCGCATCAGCTCGTCCGGGGTGGGCCGGTCCTCGGGCTCCTTGGCCAGACACCGCCGCACCAGCGGCGCCAGGCCCTCCGGCACGCCGGCCAGGTCCGGCTCGTCGTGGACCACCTGGTAGGCGACGACGTACGGGCTGTCGGAGTCGAACGGCCCGCGCCCGGTGGCCGCGTGCACCATGACCGAGCCGAGCGCGAAGATGTCGGCCGCCGGGCCCACCTCACGCGGGCGGCGGAACTGCTCGGGCGCCATGAACGGCGGTGTGCCGATCAACTTGCCCGTCTCGGTGCGCAGTTCGCTGTCCTTCGGCCGGGAGATGCCGAAGTCGATGACTTTCGGCCCGTCCTCGGCGAGCAGCACGTTGCTGGGTTTCAGGTCCCGGTGCACGACGCCGACCCGGTGGATGTCCCGCAGCGCCTCCGCGAGCCCGGCCATCAGCCGACGCAACTGCCCGGGCGGCATGGGTCCCTTCCGCTTCACCTGGTCGGAGAGGGTGGGCCCGGGGATGAACAGGGTCGCCATCCAGGGCCGTTCGGCCTCCGGGTCGGCGTCCACGACGGACGCCGTGAAGGCACCGCTGACCCTGCGCGCGGCGGCCACCTCCTGCCGGAAACGGCCCCGGAACTCAGGGTCCCGCGCGAACTCGGCGTGTACGACCTTCACCGCGAGCCGCATCCCCGACGTGCTCCGGGCGAGGTGTACGACCCCCATGCCACCGGATCCCAGGCAGGACTCCAGCCGATAGTGACCGGCGTACTCGGGAAGTTCCGCTTCCGCGCCCGCTCCCGTGTTGCGCTGTGGCGACATGGACCACCCCCGTGCTTTCGTCCGCGCGCGCGACGCACGGAGCCTAGTCGATGACTCGTACGAGACAGAGGCGGCTTGCTAGCGTCTGCGTGCGAGTCGCGAGCACGCGTTTCGCGCCGAGTTCCAGTGCCATCACGGGGGAGGAGCACGATCATGTCAGTCGACCGCGCACAGGAGACCGAGGTCGCCGACGAGGGAACGGCGGTACAGGCGGCGGCAGCCGTCCGCACCTACGCCGTCGCCCCCGGCGTCCGGCTGAACGTCCGCAGCGGCCCGGGCACCCAGTACAACCTGGTGCGCGTCCTGCCGGAGGGCGTCCGGGTGCCGATCTACTGCCAGACGCCCGGCACGACGGTGTCGGGTCCCTACGGCACGACCAACATCTGGGACCTCATCGACAGCGGCGAGTACGTCTCGGACGCCTTCGTCCACACGGGCAGCGACGGCTACATCGCCCCCCGCTGCGGCTGACCCGGCCCCGCGAGCACGCCGGACACGGCCCACCCCGGTGCGGGCGGGCCGCGTCCACGGGTGTGCTGGTACCGAGGGAGGCGCAAGTCCACGGGCGGGCCGCTGCCGAGGGGAGGGCAAGCCCCCGGGGCCGGCAGCCCGCCCCACCCGCCGGCCCGCCGCCCCCCGGCGCCATAATCGTCCCGTGAGCGACGAAACCGGCACCCCGGACACCTCGGCGGGCTCCGCCGGCCACGCGGCCGAGGACGACGGCGCACCCCAGGGCGGTGGCCCCCGCCCCGAGCCCCTGCGCTTCTTCGGCACGTCCTGGGTGAACCACGACCACGGCTACGCCGCCCGCCGCGCCGGTGTCGCCGTCGGGTCCCTGGCCGCTGCCGCCGCCTCCTGCCTGGTGCTCCGCTTCGCCTTCGACGGCATCCGGATCGCCGAGACCGGGTCCTTCGTGACCGTCCTGGTCGTCGTGATGTTCGCGATCTGCAGCGCGCTCGCCTTCCGCAACACCTGGGAGGGCTTCGGCAAGCGCCACGACCCCCAGCGCCAGGCCGGCCTGCGCGGCCTCCTCGCCATCGGCTTCGTCGGCTCCCTCCTCGCCTACTTCTTCCGCGCCCTCACCGAGGCACCGGGCGAGAAGCTGCACCGCGAGGAGTACGAGAAGGCCCGCGAGGCCCACACCCGCCGCACCGGCAACCCGTCGAAGCGGAAGCGCCGCCGGTAGAACGCCGCACGGGCATCCCCCCGGAGTGCGCTCGGCCCGGACGCGGCGACACACGGCGACCCTCCGAGGGCGCACGGCGTGACCGCGAGCCCCGCCCGGCCCCCGTTCCGCCCACCGGACAGCCACCCCGCCCGCCACACCCCGGTGCCAGACTGAACCGCATGAGCCAGAAAGTCGCAGTCCTCGGCACCGGCAAGATCGGCGAAGCCCTGCTCAGCGGAATGATCCGGGCCGGCTGGTCGCCCGCCGACCTCCTGGTCACCGCCCGCCGCCCCGAACGCGCCGAAGAACTCCGCGCCCGCTACGGAGTCACCCCGGTCGGCAACACCGAGGCCGCCAAGACCGCCGACACCCTGATCCTCACGGTCAAGCCGCAGGACATGGGCACACTCCTGGACGAACTCGCCCCGCACGTCCCCGCCGACCGCCTGGTCATCAGCGGAGCCGCCGGCATCCCCACCTCCTTCTTCGAGGAGCGCCTGGCCGCGGGCACCCCCGTGGTCCGTGTCATGACCAACACGCCCGCCCTCGTGGACGAGGCCATGTCGGTCATCTCCGCCGGCAGCCACGCCACCGAGCAGCACCTCGCGCACGCCGAGGAGATCTTCGGCGGCGTCGGCAAGACCCTCCGCGTCCCCGAGAGCCAGCAGGACGCCTGCACCGCGCTCTCCGGCTCCGGCCCGGCGTACTTCTTCTACCTGGTCGAAGCCATGACCGACGCCGGCATCCTGCTCGGCCTGCCCCGCGACAAGGCCCACGACCTCATCGTCCAGTCCGCGATCGGAGCCGCCGTGATGCTCCGCGACAGCGGCGAACACCCCGTCAAACTCCGGGAGAACGTCACCTCCCCCGCCGGCACCACGATCAACGCCATCCGCGAACTGGAGAACCACGGCGTACGGGCCGCCCTCATCGCCGCCCTCGAAGCCGCCCGCGACCGCAGCCGCGAACTCGCCTCCGGCAAGAAGGACTGACGAAACGAGGACCGACCCGCCCGGCCCGCCGAGCGCCGCCCGGCTAACGCGCGGCGCTCAGCGAAGGCTCCGCCACGGGCGGCAGCAGCCCGATTGCCCTGTACGCCGTATCGACCGTCGGCCGAGCCACCGCCCGCGCCTTCTCCGCACCATCCCGCAGCACCCCCTCCACATACGCCGGATCAGCGCACAGCTCCCGGTGCCTGGCCTGCAGCGGCCGCAGCGCCTCGACCACCGCCTCCGCGGTGTCCTTCTTCAAAGAGCCGTACGAGTCGTAAACGTCCGCCAGCGACTCAGGGTTCCCGCCCGTGCACGCAGCGAGAACATCGAGCAGATTGGCGACACCCGGCCGCTCCTCCCGGTCGTAGACGACCTCGCGGCCGCTGTCGGTCACCGCCCGCAGCACCTTCTTCCGCACCACGTCCGGCTCGTCCAGCAGATAGACGACCCCCGCCCCCGAGTCGTCCGACTTCCCCATCTTCCGCGTCGGCTCCTGCAGGTTCATCACCCGCGCCCCCACCGGCGGCAGCGTCGCCCTCGGCACCACGAACGTGTGCCCGTACCGCTGGTTGAACCGCACCGCCAGATCCCGGGTCAGCTCCACGTGCTGCGCCTGGTCCTCCCCGACCGGAACCTCGTTCGCGCCGTACGCCAGGATGTCCGCCGCCATCAGCACCGGGTACGTCAGCAGCGACAGCCGCACGCTCCGCCCGCGCTCCCGCTCCTTCGCGGCCTTCTCCTTGTACTGGATCATCCGCCGCATCTCCCCGTCGGACGCCACGCACTCCAGCAGGTACGACAGCCGGGTGTGCTCGTCCACATGGCTCTGCAGGAACACGGTGCACACGTCGGGGTCGAGTCCGGACGCCAGCAACAGCGTCGCCGTCTGCCGGCTGAGCCTGCGCACCCGCGCCGGGTCGTGGTCCATGGTCAGCGCGTGCAGGTCCACCACACAGAACAGCGACTCCGCCCGGTACTGGTCCGCCTCGGCCCAGCGCCGCATGGCCCCCAGGTAGTTCCCCAGGGTCAGGTGCCCGGTCGGCTGAATCCCACTGAAGACCCGAGTCATCTCCACTCCACCTTCTGGTCGGGACCGCCGCCCCTGCGGCCGGCCCCCTCAGATCCGGAGGGAGATACGAGAACGGCCGCCGAGGCGGCGGCCGTTGAGTGCATACGTGAGTACGGCCGCCGTCAGGCGGCCCACCAGAGCTGGGTGCACGTACGCGTCATCACGTCCTCCACAGTACGCCTCCGGAGTGTCTCCCGGGCATGAGTTGACACACCCCACACCCGTGCGTACTGTTCTCCGAGTTGTCCGACGTGAGCGCCGACTCCGGTCGGTCCCCGGACAGCCATTCCGCAAGTACCACCCACTGAATCGGCACTCTGCTGTCGACTGCATTGGCGTGCGTATTTGCGAAATGAGGAATCCGCGTTCGAAAGGGCGCGGGCCCCCGATTAGCTCGGGAGCCAGGAATCCGCTAAAGTCTCACTCGTCGGAACGGCCCAACAGCCGAGAAGACAAACCCCGCTGACCGGGGATCAGACGCCGAAAGGATCTGATAGAGTCGGAAA
>NZ_BMRM01000016.1 GCF_014648635.1 Streptomyces cinerochromogenes
ATCTTCGTGGACGACCTGCACCAGCGCTACGAGACCGCCTGCGACCCGCGGCTGAACCGCAGCCAGTCGCTGGACCTCGCGTTCCTCGTGGCGGAGATGTACCGGGACCAGTAGCCGTACGCGGTTGGGGCGCGGATCACATCCGATCCGCGCCCCTCTGCTCTTTCGCGGGCTCCGCCCCGGCAGGTAAGGTTAGGTTTGCCTCACCGATCAAGGGGACGGCACAGAGACAGCGATCCCGTCGGGAGGTGTACCGCGTGTACGTCTGCAGCTGCTTCGGCATCACCGAGGCGCAGGTCAAGCAGCACGCGGAGGACGGTGCCTGCACCCCCCGCCAGATAGCCTCCGCCTGCAAGGCGGGTACGGACTGCGGGTCGTGCGTGCGCCGGATCCAGGCCCTCCTGGGCCGTGGCGCCTGTCCGCGCCGTGAGCTGGCCGACCAGGGCCGGCCCGTTCTCTCCGGGCTGGACGAGGCCGCCTAGCCCTCCGGCCGCCCGACCGGGGCTAGCTCTCCGGCTGCTCGATCACCTGGGCGAGGTAGAGCGCCTCGCCGAGCTTGTCCACCAGCTCCAGCTGGGTGTCCAGGTAGTCGATGTGGTGCTCCTCGTCGGCGAGGATGTCCTCGAAGATGTTCGCGGACGTGATGTCGCCCTTCTCCCGCATCACCTTGATGCCCCGCTTGAGCCGGTCGATCGCCTCCACCTCGATCTGCCGGTCCGCCTCGAACATCTCCCGGACGGTCTGCCCCACGCGGACGTGGAACAGCCGCTGGTAGTTGGGCAGCCCCTCCAGGAACAGGATCCGGTCGGTCAGCACCTCGGCGTGCTTCATCTCGTCGAACGACTCGTGCCGCGTGTACTTCGCCAGCTTCGTCCAGCCGAAGTTCTCCTGCATCTTCGCGTGCAGGAAGTACTGGTTGATCGCGGTCAGCTCACCGGTGAGCTGCTCGTTGAGGAACTCGATGACCTCGGGATCGCCCTGCATCGCAGCGGCTCCTTCCACACGGGGGACGGGGCAGGTGTGCGCCGCATGATTGCACCGGAGGGGAAGATCGTCCAGTAAGTGCGTACTTAGTGAGTACGCCCTGAGTTCGTCGTAGTTGTCCGGTTCGGGGGTGGGTGGTCAAGGGCACCGCCCGAGGTCTGTCAGGATGGATACATGGGTCATCCGGTGGAGCGAGAGTCTGGGGCAGCGGCAGGGTCCGAGCTTCCGCCGGGTCAGCGGCTCCAGCGGGGCTGGCCGGTCACGCACTACGGGCCGGTCCCGAAGTTCCGGCCCGAGCGCTGGGAGTTCCGGGTCTTCGGTGCCACCGCCGACGGCGACAAGCACACCTGGAACCACGAGGAGTTCACGGCCCTGCCGTACACCACGGTGGTGGCCGACCTGCACTGCGTGACGAAGTTCAGCATGACCGGCGCGGAGTGGGGCGGCGTCCCGGCCCGCGCGATCCTGGACCTGGCGCCGCCGGCCCCGGACGTCACTCATGTGATGGTCTGGGCGGAGTACGGCTTCAGCTCCAACCTGCGCCTCGCGGACTTCGTCTCCGACCGCACGATCTTCGCCACCCACAAGGACGGCGAGCTGCTCACCGCCGAGCACGGCTTCCCGGTCCGCCTGATCGTGCCCCACCTGTACGCCTGGAAGGGCCCGAAGTGGGTCCGGGGCGTGGAGTACATGACGGCCGACCGCCGCGGGTTCTGGGAGGAGCGCGGCTACCACAACATCGGCGACCCCTGGAAGGAACAGCGCTACTCCTACCAGGAGCAGCCCGGGGACGGCCCCGAGCTGTGACCCCCGGCCGGGTCAGTGGTGGTACCGGTGCACCACCGCGTGCCCCTTGCCCCGGCCGATCGTCCACTTGTTGACCGGCGTGGTCACCGCGAAGGCGATCACCAGCGAGACCGCGAGCGAGATCCAGAACAGCGCGTCGCCCAGCATGGCGTCCCGCGCGGACGGCCAGACCAGGATCACCCCGTTGTCGATCAGCTCCATCACGGCGATGGACAGGGTGTCCGCGGCCAGCGCCACCCGGAAGGCCGTACGGAAGCCGACGCCGGCCCGCAGGACCCCGCGCAGGGTGAGCGAGTAGCCGAAGAAGAAGGCCAGCAGGATCGCGACCAGGGTGGTCGGCAGGTTGCCCCAGCCCAGCGCCGTACCGATGACCATGCCGAGCACCTCGCCGATGGCGCAGCCGGTGAGGCAGTGCAGGGTGGCCTGCGCGGCCATGGGCCAGGTGGCGGCGGATGCGGGGTGGTGCCCGTGCCCGTGCTCGTCGTGCCCGTGGTGCTCGTGCTCGTGCTGCTGGTGCCCGTGGTGCTGGTGGCCGGTGTGCGCGGAGTGCTCCATGGTTTCCCCCATGCCGAGTGGCGGTTCCTGCGACTCGTAGGAACCGTATACCCCCTGGGGGTATTCCTCAACGGGTCAGGAATCCCGCAGTTTCTTCAGCCGCTCCACGTCCGCCGCGTGCCCCTCCTTGCCGCCGGGCGTCTCGATGACCAGGGGGACGCCCTCGGTCGCGGGGTGGGTCATCAGCGCCCGGAACGGGTCCTCGCCGATGTGGCCGGCGCCGATGTTCTCGTGCCGGTCCTTGTGCGCGCCCACCACGTCCTTGGAGTCGTTGGCGTGGATCAGCTTCAGCCGGCCCTCGCCGACGGTCTCCACCAGCAGGTCCAGGGTCTGGTGCATCCCGCTCGGCCCGGTCAGATCGTGCCCGGCGGCGAAGATGTGGCAGGTGTCCAGGCACACGCCCAGCTTGGGATGGGCGTCGAGCGCCTCGAAGTACGGCCCGAAGTCCCAGGTCCGCGAGCACAGCGAGGCGCCCTGCCCGGCGGTGGACTCCAGCAGCAGGAACGGGTCGTCGTCGTGGGTCAGCTCGTCCAGCAGCGGCAGCATGTGCGCGCGGACCTGCTTCAGCGCCACCTCCCGCGCCCGCCCGCCGGTCGCGCTCCCGGTGTGCACCACCACGCCCCGCGCGCCGATCTCCCGCCCGCGCCGCAGCGAGTGCCGCAGCGACTCCACCGACCGCTCCACGGTCGCCTCGGTGTGCGAGCCGAAGTTGATCAGGTACGGCGCGTGGACGTACGCCGGGATCGACTCCTCGGCGCAGGCCCGGCGGAACGCCTCGTCCTGCCGGGGATTCCCGGCGGGCGTGGCCCAGCCGCGCGGGTTGGCGACGAACACCTGCACCGTCTCCGCCTTCAGGTCACGGGCGTACGACAGCCCGACGGAGTGCAGGCCGCCGGCCACGGGTACATGGCCGCCGACGGGGTTGCGGGGGATCTCCCGGGCACGGGAGGACTGAACGGGACTCACCCGTTCAGGGTGTCATGTCCGCCCCCGCGCCCGGGCCGCGGCCGCCGGTGAGACCGGTCACCGGATGGTGATCGTTATCGTGGACCCCTTGGGCGCCCGGTCGCCGCCCTCGACCGACTGCTTCTTCACGGTGTCGCCGAACAGTCCGAGCAGCCCCCGGTCCTCGTCCACCTCGAAGCCGGCGCCCTCCAGCGCCTTGTGCGCCTCGTCCACGCTGTCGCCGGTCACGTCCGGGACCTCGATCATCTCCGGGCCCTTGGACAGGGTCAGTGTCACCGTGTCGCCCTCGGCGGCCCGGTGCCCCTCGTCCGGGCTCTGCGCGGCCACCTCGCCCGCGTCGTACTCGGAGTTGATCCGCTTGGCGGCGATCCTCACCTTCAGCCCGGCGTCCGTGAGCTCCTGCCTGGCGCTGTCCAGGTCGTCGCCGGTGACGTCCGGCACGTCGACCGGGCGGCCCTTGCTGACGACCAGCGCGATCGCCGAGCCGGCGTGCCGCTTGGTGCCCGCCTCCGGGGCCGTACGGATCACCGAGCCCCTCGGCACGTCCTCGCTGACCTCGCGGGTCACCATGCCCGGCTCCAGGCCGTCCGCCTTCAGCCGCGCCTGCGCCTTCGCGAGCGGCTGCCCCGCCACGTTCGGCACGTTCACCGTCTCCGGGCCGAGCGACACGGTCAGCGTCACCGAGTCGTGGTCCCGGATCCGGGCGCCGGGCGCCGGGTCGGAGCCGATCACCGTGCCGCGCTCGACGGTGTCGCTGTACGCGCGCTTGACCTGGCCGACCTCCAGGCCGGCCGTCTCCAGCCGCTCCTTCGCCCGCGCCTCGGTCTGCGACAGCAGCGGGGGCACCTTGGTGAACTGGCCCGAGTTGATGTACCAGATCCCGGCGCCCACGCCGAACACCAGCAGGACGGCCGCGATCACCAGCAGCACCGTGCGCGGGGGCCGCGCCGGACGCCGGCGGGGCGGTACGGGCGGGCTGTGGAAGCGGGCGGTCCGGTCGATGCCGTCGCCGGCGGCCTCCGCCGGGACGTCCTCGTCGACGGGCAGCGGGCGGGGCAGGGTGAGCGAGCGCGGGATCACGCTCGTGCGGTCCTCGGCGTTGTCGTGCTCCGCGGTCAGCGCCTGCGGCGGCAGCGCGTCCAGCTGCTCGTCGGTCAGCGCCAGGCGGGCCTCGCGCACCTGGGCGAGCAGCGCCACGGCGTCGTGCGGCCGGACGTCCGGGGTGCGCGCGGTGGCCGACGCGACCAGCTCGTCCAGCTCGTACGGCAGCCCGGGCACCAGCGCCGAGGGCGGCGGCACGTCCTCGTGGATGTGCTTGTAGAGCACCTGGGCCGGGGAGTCCCCGGAGTGCGGCTTGCCGCCCGTCAGCATCTCGTACAGCACCACACCGCACGCGTACACGTCGACGCGCGGGTCGGCGGTGCCCTGCTCGATCTGCTCGGGGGCGAGATAGGAGACGGTCCCGAGCACGGCACCCGTCGTGCTGGTCACCGTGTCCACGGAGCGCACCAGCCCGAAGTCGGCGACCTTGACCCGGCCGTCGTCGCCTATCAGCACGTTCTCCGGCTTCATGTCCCGGTGCACGAACCCGGCCCGGTGCGCGGCGCCCAGCGCGGCGAGCACCGGCTCCAGGATGTCCAGCGCGGCCCGCGGCTGCACCGCGCCCCGCTCGCGCAGCACGTCCCGCAGGGTGCAGCCGGCGATGTACTCCATCGCCAGGTAGACGTACGACCCGTCGGTCCCCTGGTCGAAGACCTGCACCACGTTCGGGTGGTCGAGCCGGGCGACGGACTTCGCCTCCCGGATGAACCGCTCGACGAACGTTCCGTCGACCGCGAGCGTCGGGTGCATCACCTTCAGCGCGAGAACGCGGTCCAGTCGGGTGTCCAGGGCCCGGTAGACCGTGGCCATCCCGCCGGCCGCGATCCGCGCGTCCACGCGGTACCGGCCGTCGAGCACCTGCCCGACGAGGGGGTCCTGAAGGGTCGTATCCACGAGAGGGGAGTCTACGAGGAGCGACCGGCACCCCCGCCCGCTCGTCCCTGACAGCACCGGTACTGAAGCCGACCTGTGACGCGACACACGCAGGACACCGCGACCCCGCGCCCCCGCGCCCCCGCCCCACGGGGAGGTCCGGCCCTCCGGCGGGCTGTGCGCGGGCGGGCGGGGAAGGAAGGCCGGCCGCGGCACGGGCTCAGAACGCGGGACGCTCGGGATCGAGCACGGCCAGGCCCTCCGCGGGAGACGACGCCTCGGCGAGGTACCGCCGCGGAATCCGCCCCGCCGACCGGGCCAGCCGGCCCCCCTCCACGGCGAGCCTCATCGCGGCGGCCATCCGCTCGGGCTCCTGCGCCCGCGTCACCGCCGAGGCGAGCATCACCCCCGCGCACCCCAGCTCCATCGCCAGCGCCACGTCCGACGCCGTACCGGCCCCCGCGTCCAGGATCACCGGCACCCGCGCGTGCTCCACGATCAGCTGGAAGTTGTGCGGGTTGCGAATGCCCAGCCCGGACCCGATCGGCGACCCGAGCGGCATGACGGCGGCGCACCCGACGTCCTCCAGCTTCCGCGCGAGCACCGGATCGTCGTTGGTGTACGGCAGCACCGTGAACCCGTCGTCGACGAGTGTCTCCGCCGCCTCCAGCAGCTCCACCGGATCCGGCAGCAGCGTCCGCTCGTCGGCGATGACCTCCAGCTTGACCAGGTCCGTACCCAGCGCCTCCCGGGCCAGCCGGGCGGTCAGCACGGCCTCGCCGGCGGTGAAGCAGCCGGCCGTGTTCGGCAGCACCCGGATACCGAGCCTCTCCAGCACCGACAGCACGGAGCCGTGCACGGAGGGGTCCACCCGGCGCATCGCGACCGTGGTCAGTTCCGTGCCGGAGGCGACCAGCGCCCGCTCCAGCACCTCCAGGCTGGGCGCCCCGCCCGTGCCCATGATCAGCCGGGAGGACAGGGTCAGGTCACCGAGGACCAGGGGATCGTCGGCCATGGCTCAGCCTCCCTGCACGGCGGTGAGGACCTCGACCCGGTCGCCGTCGGCGAGGGCGGTCGCCGCCCACTGCGCGCGCGGGACGACGGTCTCGTTGACGGCGGCCGCCACCCCGCGCGGGGCCGCGGTGAGGGTGTGGACGAGGGCGTCCAGGGCGGTGCCCGGGGGGACCTCCCGGCGCTCACCGTTGACGGAAATCACGACCGGACCGCTCATGCGGGCTGCTCCAGCTTCTCCCCGAGTGCGGCACCGAAGCGCCGCGGTGTGAACGGACGTGCCTCCTGAGGCAGTTCGCCGGTGGCCAGGGCGTGCGCCAGCACATCCCCGGTGACCGGTGTGAGCAGCACCCCGTTGCGGTGGTGCCCGGTGGCCAGCAGCAGCCCGGCCAGTCCGGACGGGCCGAGCAGCGGCGCGTTGTCGGGGGAGCAGGGGCGCAGCCCGGCCCGGGTCTCGGTGAGCGGCAGCTCGGTGATGCCGGGCACCAGCTCATGGGCGTCGCGCAGCAGCTCGTACACGCCCCCGGCGGTGACCGTCGTGTCCCAGCCCAGCTCCTCGCTGGTGGCACCGACGACCAGTTCGCCGTTCTCCCGGGGCACCAGGTACACCTGGCCGCCACGGACCACGGCCCGCACGGTGCGGCTCAGGAACGGCGCGTACCGAGGCGGCACGGCCAGCCGCAGCACCTGTCCCTTGACCGGCCGTACCGGAGGCAGCAGTTCGCCGGGTACGCCCGCGAGCCGCCCGCTCAGGCTGCCGGCCGCGAGCACCACCTGGCCGGCCCGCAGCGCGGTGCCGTCCGCGGTGGTGACCCCGGTGGCCCGGTCGCCCGCCACGTCCAGCCGCTCCGCCCAGGCGCGGTGGAACACCACCCCGGTCCGCTCGCACGCGGCCACGAGGGCCGCCGCCAGCCGGCGCGGGTCGATCTGGTGGTCGCCGTCGACCCGCAGCCCGCCGCGCACCCCCGGCGCCAGCATCGGCTCCAGGCGCCGGCACTCCCGCCCGGACAGCCACTCCGAGGCGAGCCCCGAGCGCTGCTGGAGCGCGTGCAGGTCCCGCAGGTGGGCACGGTCGTCGGCGTCCAGCGCGACGGCGAGGGTGCCGCAGCGGCGGTAACCGAGGTCATGGCCGGTCAGTTCGGTCAGCTCGGCCGCGAAGCCGGGGTAGCGGCGGGCCGATTCCAGGTTGAGGGCGAGCAGGGTCTCCTCGCCGTAGTGCAGTTCGGTGACCGCGGCCAGCATCCCGGCCGCGACCTGCGCGGCCCCGCCGCCGGGCTCGGGGTCCACCACGGCCGTGGCGAGCCCGCGCTGCGCGGCGCGCCAGGCCGTGACCAGGCCGATGACTCCGCCCCCGATGACGAGGACGTCGGACGTACGTGACGACATGGGCGTCCAGCCCCTCCCTTCGCCGGCATGACCCGGATCAGGTTCGTACGGTCGGAGGCCGCCAGCCTCCCTCTCAGCCCGGTGCGTCCGGGCTCCCGCGAGTGCTTGTACGGTGGCCACCCTAGCCCGCCGACCTTCGCACTCGTAAGGGAGCCCCGCTTCATGGCCCGCTCGCTGGACGGACTCATCCTCGCCCCCGTGGCGGACCAGGCCCCAGGTCAGGTGGGCACGCGCACCCGGTTCGCGTACCACGAGCGGGACGGCGGGATCTGGGCCGAGTACGCGGGCGGTGACGTCGTACGCGGCCACCTGGTGGGTACCCGCGAGGGGGACCGGCTGGACTTCCGGTACGTGCAGCTGAAGACCGACGGGACGACCGCCTCCGGGCACTGTGTGTCCACGGTCGTGGAGCTGCCGGACGGCCGGGTGCGGCTGGAGGAGACCTGGGAGTGGGAGTCCCAGCCGGGCTCCGGCACCAGCGTTGTGGAACAGGTCACCGAGCACGCCCGGTGACTGACGGATCATCAATTGTCTATGGTGGCCGGGTGAGCGAGCAGACAGCGGAAGAGGGCACGTCACAGGCGCGGCGCGTGGTCGTCGTGGGCGCGGGCATGGCCGGGGTGCAAACCGCGGTCGCCCTGCGCGAGCAGGGTTTCCGGGGCGGGGTGACCGTCATCGGCGCCGAGCCGCACCAGCCGTACGACCGGCCGCCGCTGTCGAAGGCGGTCCTGCTCGGCAAGGCCGAGGACTCGGCCTTCGAGGTGGACTTCGACTCCCTCGGCGTGGAGCTGCGACTGGGCTGCGAGGTGCGCGGGGTGCGCCCCGCCGACCACGAGCTGGACACCGAGACGGGCCCGGTGCCGTACGACGTCCTGGTCCTCGCCACCGGCGCCGAACCGGTGCGGCTGCCGGGCACCGAGGGCGTCCCCGGGGTGCATCTGCTGCGCACCCTGGACGACGCCGAGCGGCTGCGGCCGGTGCTCGAACGGCAGCACGACATCGTGGTGGTGGGCGCCGGCTGGATCGGCGCCGAGTTCGCCACCGCCGCCCGGGAGGCGGGCTGCGCGGTGACCGTCGTGGAGGCCGCCGAGCATCCGCTCGCCGGTGCCCTGCCCGCCGAGGTCGCCGCGCCCATGGCCGGCTGGTACGCGGACGCGGGCGCGGAGCTGCGCACCCACGCGCGCGTGGAGCGCGTCGAGCCCGGCGAGGTCGTGCTCGCCGACGGCACCCGGCTGCCCGCGGGCGCCGTCGTCGTCGGCATCGGCGCCCGCCCCGCCACCGCCTGGCTGGCCGGCTCCGGCATCGAGCTGGGCGCGCACGGCGAGGTCCTCACCGACGACCGCCTGCGCACCTCCGTGCCGGACGTGTACGCCGTCGGCGACTGCGCCTCCTTCCCCTCCGCCCGCTACGGCGAGCGGCTGCTCGTCCACCACTGGGACAACGCCCTGCAGGGCCCGCGCGCCGTCGCCGCGAACATCCTCGGCGAGACCCCGGCGGTCTACGACCCGGTGCCGTACTTCTGGTCCGAGCAGTTCGGCCGGTTCGTGCAGTACGCCGGCCACCATGCCGCGGCCGACCGCCTGGTCTGGCGCGGCGACCCGGCGGGTCCCTCCTGGTCGGTGTGCTGGCTGCGCGAGAACCGCCTGGTGGCCCTCCTGGCGGTGGGCCGACCCCGCGACCTGGCCCAGGGCCGCCGCCTGATCGAGGCGGGCCGGACGATGGATCCCGGGGCCCTGGCGGACCCGGCCCGCCCCCTGAAGAACGCCACGGCGGACCAGGGCACCCTCCCACCTGGACCTGCCTGACTTCCGACTGTCAGTGGGGGATGGCAGGCTTGTCTCCGTGACCGAGATTGACGCAAAGATTGATGCTCTCGTCCCCGCCTGGCTCACCCTCCCCGACATCGCCGAACAGCTCGGCGTCGAGGTGACGCGCGTCCGGCAGCTGGTCAAGGAGGGCCAGCTGATCGCCGTACGCCGTGGTGAGAACAAGGCGCTGCACGTCCCCGCCGCCTTCATCGACGGGGACAAGGTCGTCAAGGGCCTGTCCGGGACCCTGACGCTCCTGCGGGACGACGGCTTCACGGTCGAAGAGATGATCGAGTGGCTCTTCACCCCCGACCCCACCCTGCCCGGCACCCCCGCGCAGGCCCTGAGTGAGAATCGCGGCACGGAGGTGAAGCGCCGCGCCCAGGCGCTCGCCGTCTGAGCCGACTCCGCAAGCAGGAGGTGGCGTGCGGGCCGGACGCCCGCACGCCACCGCCGACCACCGCCAGGGACACCGACCACGGGGGGACCCGCCCATGCCCGACACCGCCCGCGCCGCGCTCGACGGCGCCCGCCTGTACCTCTGCACGGACGCCCGCCGGCGCCAGGGCGACCTGCCCGAGTTCCTGGACGCGGTCCTGGCCGGCGGTGTCGACATCGTGCAGCTGCGCGACAAGGGCATGGAGGCCGCCGAGGAGCTGGAGCACCTGGCGGTCCTCGCCGACGCCTGCGCCCGGCACGGCAAGCTGCTCGCGGTCAACGACCGGGCCGATGTCGCGCACGCCGCCCGCGCCGACGTGCTCCACCTGGGCCAGGGCGACCTCCCGGTCCCCGCGGCCCGCGCCATCCTCGGCGAGAGCGTCCTGATAGGCCGCTCCACGCACTCCGTGGCCGAGGCCGAGGCCGCCGCCGTCCAGGAGGGCGTGGACTACTTCTGCACCGGCCCCTGCTGGCCGACCCCCACCAAGCCCGGCCGCCACGCCCCCGGCCTGGACCTGGTCCGCCACACGGCGGGCCTCGGTACCGACCGCCCCTGGTTCGCCATCGGCGGCATCGACCTCGGCAATCTGGACCAGGTGCTGGACGCGGGTGCACGCCGGGTGGTCGTGGTCCGCGCGATCACCGAGGCGGAGGACCCGGCCGCCGCGGCGGCCGAGTTCGCGAAGCGGCTGCGCGACGCCCGCTAGCGCCGTTCTGTCCACCTACTGGACAGGAAGCCGACAATTCGGGCAAATTTCCGATGTGCGGTTGGGGGACCGCCCGCCCCTGGCTAACCTGCCGGTATGGCCCTCGGAACCGCATCCACCAGGACTGATCGCGCACGCACCGTGCGCGACATCCTCGCCACCGGCAAGACGACGTACTCCTTCGAGTTCTCGGCGCCGAAGACCCCCAAGGGCGAGCGGAACCTGTGGAGCGCGCTCCGGCGGGTCGAGGCGGTCGCCCCCGACTTCGTCTCCGTGACCTACGGCGCCGGCGGCTCGACCCGCGCGGGCACGGTCAAGGAGACCGAGCAGATCGTCGCGGACACCACGCTCACCCCGGTCGCCCACCTCACCGCGGTCGACCACTCCATCGCCGAGCTGCGCAACATCATCGGCCAGTACGCGGACGCCGGCATCCGCAACATGCTCGCCGTGCGCGGCGACCCGCCCGGCGACCCGATGGGTGAGTGGGTGCCGCACCCCCGGGGCCTGACCTACGCGGCCGAACTCGTCCGGCTCATCAAGGAGTCGGGCGACTTCTGCGTGGGCGTCGCCGCGTTCCCGGAGATGCACCCGCGCTCCTCGGACTGGGACACCGACGTCGCCCACTTCGTGGACAAGTGCCGTGCGGGCGCCGACTACGCCATCACACAGATGTTCTTCCGGCCGGAGTCGTATCTGCGGCTGCGCGACCGCGTGGCCGCCGCGGGCTGTGACACCCCCGTCATCCCGGAGATCCTGCCGGTCACCAGCGTGAAGATGCTGGAACGGTTGCCGAAGCTCAGCAACGCCCATGTCCCGGACGCCCTGAAAGAGCGGATCCTCACAGCGAAGGACGATCCGGCGGCGGTACGCTCCATCGGTATCGAGTTCGCCACGGAGTTCTGCGCTCGGCTGCTGGCCGAGGGAGTGCCCGGACTGCACTTCATCACGCTCAACAACTCCACGGCGACCCTGGAAATCTACGAGAACCTGGGCCTGCACCACCCCCCGCAGGCCTAGACCGGCCGCACCGCGATACGACACACTGCGTAGCGGCCACTGGGAGAGGGGCGTACATGGGCTGGACGGTCCTCTACATCGCGTTCGGTGTCGTCGCGCTGTGGTTGCTGGGCGAGGTACTGCTGCAGTACAAGGCGCGGCTGCGCTGGCGGCTCCTCGCCTTCGCCGGTTTCCTCGGCGTGGTGCTGGGCGTGCTGATGCCGTCCGTCATCGTGATCGGGCTGGGCGCGATCGCCTTCGCGGTCGGCCAGACCTACGTCACGCTCTCGTTCCGCCGTGGCTTCGCGTCCGGCTGGGCGGTCAAGAGGCCCGGTCCCGAGGCCGCCGGCGGCACCAAGCGCCGCCGCGGCCGGGCCGACCGCCACGACCCCGACCGGCAGGGCCCCGCCCCCGAGTACGCCGGGCCCGACGGCGACCAGGGCGGCGACCAGGCCGGTGACCGCGGCGGCTACGGCCCCGTCCGGACGCACGGCGACTACGACGGCGACTACGACGACTACGACCGCGACGACGTCTTCACCCCGGCCGCCGCCCGCACCGCCGAGCCGACCGCCGCCGAGACCACCGCCGTCTACGAGCCGCAGCCCCTCCCCGAGGACACCGGCTCCTACGGCGTCTACGGCGACACCGCCGCCCACGCGAACCCCGCCCAGCAGAGCCACGCCTACGACTACTCGGGCTACGGCCAGCAGGGCTACGGCTACGACAGCGCGGGCCAGCAGAGCTACGCCAACTACTCCGACCCGTACATCGGCAGCCAGTCCTACGGCTCCTACGAGCCGGCGTACGGCCAGCAGTACGGGCAGCAGCAGGGCTACGCCCAGGACCCGTACGCCACCGGCGGTTACGGCGAGACCCCGGCCGGCGGGGCGTGGGTGCCGCAGCAGCGCACCGACGAGACCTACGGCGGCGAACTCCCGCAGGAGCAGCCGTACCCGCACCAGCCGGGCGGGGCGCAGCCGCAGCCCGGGGCCGGGTACGACGAGCAGTACCGCTTCTGAGTCACCGCGAGCCGCGGAACTCCGGGCCCTCCACGATCAGCCCGGCCACCAGCGCGCCCGACATACCGGCGTGCGGGAGGCCGCCACCGGGGTGGGACCAGCCGCCGACCGTGAACAGGCCCGGAACCGCCGTGGTGTTGGCCGGATGCAGCACACCCTCCGCCCCCGCCAGCGCGGGCGGCGGCACCGCGCCTCCCGTGGCGCCCGTCTCCCGCTCGGTGTCCAGCGGGGTGCGGACCTCGCGCCACAGCACCCGCTCGCGCAGCCCCGGCACGGCGCGCTCGGCGGCGGCGACCATCCGGTCCGCGAAGGCGTCGGCGGCCCCCGCGGCCGCCCAGTCGAACTCCGTGGCCGACGGCACGGTGGCCGTCAGCACCAGGGACTCGTGGTCCTCGTTGGGCCACAGCGAAGGGTCGTCCGGGCGGTCCACGACGACCTGCGGGACGTCGGGCACCACCCCGTGCCGGAACAGGTCCAGATCCCCGTCGGCGTCGGCCGTGTGCACCACCGTGCGGTGCACGGCACCCGGCTCCCGGGCACCGCGCAGCGCCAGGCACACGACCGCCCGGCCGGGGTAGCGGTCCTCCGGGTCCAGGGGCACGTCCCGCGCGCCGTACACCTCCCTGCCCGGGACCAGGCCGCCCAGCCGCCACGGCCCCGTGCCGACGACGAAGTCCGCCTCGGCCACCGTCCCGTCGCCGAGCTCCACCCCCGCCGCCCGGCCGTCCTTCTCCAGGATCCGGGCGACCTCGGCGCCGAAGACGAACTCGACCCGGCGCTTCAGGCAGCGCTCGTACACCGCGCGCGCCAGCTCCCGGACTCCGCCGCGCACGTACCAGGTGCCGAAGGCGTGCTCCATGTACGGCAGCACGGCCGCGCTCGCCGGAGCGATCCCGGGATCGACGCCGTACGCGAGCGCGTACCCGTCGAGCAGCTGGGCCAGCCGGTCGTCGCGCAGCTCTCGCCTGCCGATCTCGAACAGCTTGACCACGCGGTGCGTGCGCAGCAGCCGCTTGTACGAGGTGCCCGGATACGGCTCCTTCCCGACCAGCACCTCCCAGTTGGGCCACAGGGGCTCCTCCAGCAGCGGCCGGCGGGTGCGGTCCCAGGCCTCCCGGGCCCGCACCAGGAAGTCGCCCCAGCGCTCGCCCGCCCCCGCGCCCAGCGCCTCGTCCAGCGCCGCGACGACCCCCGCGCGGGAGGCGTTGGGCAGGCGCACCTCCGTGCCGTCCGCGAAGACGTGCCGCGAGGACGGGTCGACCTGGACCAGCTCGACGCAGTCCTCCAGCGGCTCCTTGCCGGTCTTGACGAACAGATCGCGGTACACCGCGGGCAGCGTCAGCAGTCCCGGGCCCGTGTCGAAGCGGAAGCCCTCCCGCTCGAACCGGCGCACCGCACCGCCGTACGTCTCCGTACGCTCGTACACCACCACCCGGTGGCCCGCGACGGCCAGCCGGGCGGCAGCCGCCATCGCGCCCATCCCGGCGCCGATCACCGCAATCCGTGCCATGCCTGCGACTTTATCGACCGCCGCTGACAACCCGGCGGCCGGGCGGCCGCGGCGCAGGTCAGGAGCCCCGTGAGGCCAGGCGCCGCTCCTCCCGGCGCTGGGCGCGGCGGCGCAGGAAGCGCCGGATGCGCGAGGCCAGGAACAGCAGCGCCAGCAGCCCGCCGGCCAGCAGCACGGCCGCGATGACCGCCGCCGCCAGCGGATGGAACATCGCGAACGCGACGACACCGCCGACCCCGAGGTCCTCGGCGACGCTCAGCACGAAGTTGCTGAACGGCTCCGGCGAGGTGTTGACGGCCATCCTCGTCCCGGCCTTCACGGTGTGGCTGGCCAGCGCCGTCGACCCGCCGACCAGGCCGGCCGCCACCTCGGAGAGCGAGCCGCTGTGCCCCGCGAGCAGCGCCCCCACCCACGCCCCGGCGAGCGGACGGACCACCGTGTGCACGGAGTCCCACAGCGAGTCGACGTACGGGATCTTGTCGGCGACCGCCTCGCACAGGAACAGCACCCCCGCCACGATCAGCACCTCGGGGCGCTGGAGGGTCTGCGGGATGTCGTCGCCGACCCCCGTCATGCCGAAGAGACCGAGCAGCAGCACCACCGCGTAGGCGTTGACGCCGCTGGCCCAGCCGCTGGTGAAGACCAGGGGGAGTACGGACACGGACGCGATCGTAGCCAGGCGGCGGGCCGCCGTCGTGGGCACGCGCGCGTACGGCTGAGTACGCGTACTCAGACGGCGAGATGAGTAGGTGCGCGGATGGGGCGGCGGCCGCCGGAACGAGAGAGTGGAGGCACGGCAAGGGGGCGCGGCCCGGCACCGCCGACACGGGGCGGCGGAACAGGGCCCGCCCGCCGGCCGCTCCTTCCGCCGATCCGTCGGCGGAAGCGAGACACGGGGGCCTCGGGGGAAGACCACCACGGGGGTCCGCACGGGGGCCCGTACGGGGGAGTACGGGAAGGAAGTACGGGGGCGATGGGGGAACAACGGGGGACCCACCGGGAGGAGCGGGAACCACGGGGGAGCACGGGGGAATCCCGGTGGGTACGGGGGAACGGAAGGCGCCGGTCCGGCAGTGGACCGGCGCCTTCCGCGTACCTCCCGCGGCCCGCCTCAGACCGCGCCGCTGACCCGCCCCTGGAGCAGCCGGGACAGGGCCGCGTGGACGTCGTCCAGGGAGCGCTCGGGCTGGAAGGACTTCCAGTCCAGCGCGGCCACCAGGACCATGCCGACCAGCGCCGCCGCCGTCAGCTGGATGTCGATCTCGTCGCTGAACTCGCCGGCCGCCACGCCGTCCCGCAGCACCCCCTCGACCACCGCGACCGCCTCCTGCCGCACCACCATCAGCGTGGACTGCCAGGCCCGGTTGGTGCGCCACAGCTCGGCGACGTACAGCTGGGTGAACGCCGGATAGCGGTCGATGAAGACCAGGCCCGCGCGGATCATCGCGTCCAGCGCGTCCACCTTGCTGCCGCCCTCGCGTGCCGTTCCCTCGGCCGCCTCCTTCAGGGAGGCGGTGAGCAGGCCGACGCCGTGCCTCAGCAGCTCCTCGAAGAGAACGGACTTGCTCGCGAAGTTGTAGTAGACCGTGCCCTTCGCGACCCCGGCCCGCTCGGCGATCTCGTCCACCGTGGTCGCGGAGAAACCCTGCTCGGCGATGAGTGTGACGGCCGCCTCGTAGAGCTTCTGCCGGGTGGCCTCGCGGCGCGTGCTGCCGCCGGCCTTGGCGCTGCTGCTTTCCATGACCCCGATTCTCACAGGTACGCGCGCGTGCGGACGCGGCCCGGGGATCACAGGCTCAGCTCCGGGTGCAGCCGGTCCAGCGTCCACACCTGGCGGCGGCGGGCCGCGAGGGCGGTCAGCGCGAGGGCGCCGGCGGTGAACGCGGCGAGCACCCCGCACGCCTGCCACACCGGGCCGAGCCCGCCGCCCGTGATCAGCCGGCGCAGCGCCTCCACGATGTAGCTCATCGGCAGGTACGGGTGGATCGCGTTGAAGAAGCCGGGGCTGGTCTGTACCGGGTAGGTGCCGCCCGCCGAGGTCAGCTGGAGCATCAGCAGCGCGAGCACCAGGATCCGGCCGGCCGCGCCGAAGCGGGCGTTCAGCCACTGCACGATCGCCGCGAAACACGCCGTGACCAGGAACAGGAAGCCCAGCGTGCCGGCCGCCCGGACCATCTGCAGACCGATCGCCCAGTGCAGGACGGCCATCAGCGCGGCCACCTGGAGCACGCCCACGGCGACCACCGGCAGCCAGCCGGCGAACGCGATCCGCCAGGCCGGGGAGCCGGCCGCGAGGGCGCGCCGGTTGAGCGGCGGGATCAGCATGTAGGCCACCATCGCGCCGACCCAGAGGGACAGCGGGATGAAGTAGGGGGCGAACCCGGTGCCGTAGTTCGGCGCCTTGTGCAGGTCGTGGGAGGCCAGCTGGACCGGGTCGGCCATCACGCCGGTGCGCCGGTCGCGGTCCTGCTTGTCGTAGTCCGGGATCTTCCTCGCGCCGGAGTGCAGCCCGCCGGCCAGCTTCCCGGAACCGTCGGAGAGCTTGTACAGGCCGCCGTTCAGCGTCTCGGCGCCCGACTTCGCGGTGCCGATGCCCTTGTCGAGCGTGACCGCGCCGGTGTGGGCGGTGCCGAGTCCGGTGTGCAGCTTCTCGGCGCCGGCGGCGACCTTGTGCGCTCCGGTGTTCAGCTTGTTGATCTTCTTGACGGCGTCGTCGACGTCCTCGGACAGGTGCGGTGCGCGCTCGGCGAGGGCGTCGGCCTGCTTCTGGAGCGTGCCGAGGTTGTCCCGCATCGTCTTCAGGTCGCCGTCCTGGTCGGCGATGAGCGTGTTGAGGTCGTCGGCGACGGTGGCGACCTCCTCGGCGGCGGTCCTGGCCCGCTTCAGGTCCGGGCAGACCGGGTCGGGGAGGGTCGCGGGCTCGCACCGCTTCCGGTACACCTCGTCCAGGACGGCGGCGGACGTGTGGGCGGTCCTGGCGGCGCCCGGCGCCACCTTCACCAGCACGTCGAGGTTGTCCTTGACCGCCTTGGCCGAGTCGGAGACCAGCCTGGCGGTGTCGCCGATGGTCTTCTCGTTGGTCCGGATGAACGGGCCGGCCTCGGCGTAGACGCCGTTGACCTTGTCGGCGAGCGCCTGGGTGCCGTCGGCGACCTGCCGCGAGCCCTCCTGGAGGTCACCGGAACCGGTGTCGAGCTTCTTCAGGCCCTTGGCCAGCTTGCCGCTGCCGCCCTTGGCCTCCTTCAGCCCGTCCGCGAGGTCCTTGGAGCCCTTCTCCGCCTTCCCGATGCCGCTGTTGAGCCTGTCGGCACCCCGGGCCGCCGTGACGGTCTTGTCGTGGATGTCGGAGAAGGACACGAAGATCTTGTCCAGGAAGGTCCGGGAGGCTTTCGTGGACGCGGCCGAGCGCACCTCGTTGAAGACGGTGCGGGATATCTGGCCGACGATGTAGTTGTTCGCGTCGTTGGTGCGCACCCGGAGGGCGCCGGTCTCCGGGGAGTCGCCCGAGCTGGACGCGATACGGCGGCTGAAGTCGGCCGGCATGGTCAGCGACAGGTAGTAGGTGCCGTCCTCGACGCCCTCGCGGGCCTCCTCGTCACTCACCTCGTGCCAGGCGAAGGTCCGGCTGTCGCGCAGCCCCTCGACGATGTCGTCCCCGGCGGTGATCTTCTTCCCGCCCGCCGTGGCGCCCTGGTCGTCGTTCACCAGGGCGACCGGGATCCGGTCCAGACGGCCGTAGGGGTCCCAGAAGGACCACAGGTACAGGGCGCCGTACAGCAGGGGCAGCACCAGCAGCGCGACCAGGGCGGCGCGCGGCAGCCTGCCGCGCCCGAAGCGCCTCAGCTCAAGCGCGGCCAGCCTCGGTGAGCGCATCGCCGGTCTCCTCCTCCTTCTCCTGCTCCTGCTGCTTGCCGTCGTGCTTTCGGTCGTGCTTCCCGCGGTGCTTCCGTGGTTCCTTCTCCTGCCCCGGCTCGGGTCTCCCTCCCGTCGTCGCCACGGCGACGCAGTCCTCGGGCGCGGTGCGGCAGACGGCCACGACCGTCGTCCCCGCGCGCGAGAGGGAGCGCAACACGTCCCAGGTCCGGGCGCGTTCGTCGTCCGAGAGCTTCATGTCGACGTCGTCGACACCGAGCAGCCGGGGCCGGCCGAGCAGGGCCAGCGCGAGGGACAGCCGCAGCTCCTGCGGCCGCTCCAGATCGCGTACGGCCGTCCGGGAGCCCTTCGGGAGCGTCTCCAGGTCGAGACCCGCGGCGGCCAGGGCCGCGTCGACGCGCAGGCGTGCCTCGTGCACGCGCTGGGTGCGGGGCCGCAGCAGCTCGCGCAGGGAGTCGCCGAACCGGCGTTGCAGCAGGGCCCGTTCGCGCAGGTGCTCGCCGACGGTCAGGGCCGGCTCCAGGTCGGTCACGCCGGTCACGTTGGCCACCGCGCTGACGCGGCGCAGGGCCGCCATGTGCCGGGGGAGTTTCAACCCGCCGACAGCGGCCACTCCTTCGGTGGGCTTCATCCGTCCCGTGAGTGCGAGCAGCAGACACGTGCGGCCGGAGCCGGACGGTCCCTCGATCGCTATCAGTGAGCCGGGCTCCGCGTCCACGGTCACCCCGCGGAAGGCCCACCCCCGTGGCCCCCTGAGCCCGAGGCCCTCGGCCCTGACGTCCGCGCCGACCGCGGCGTCCGCCCCGCCCGTGCCGTCCACTGAGCCCCCTGCGCGCTATTTGAACTGACTGGTCAGTGCAAAAATACGCCCGAACCCACGATCGAGGCAAAGGGCCAGGTCAGAACGGATTGTCAGTGGCATACCGCACGATGGGCACATACGGCATTCATGCCGTCACCCAGACGACAGGAGGTTCGTCATGGCCCACTCCTCCGCAGCCGCCGCCCGCCGGCGCCGCGCCACCGGCCCTGCCCCCTCACTGACCGGCCCGGCGAGCGACGTGCACCCCGTCCTCCGCCGGGCCACGGCCCCGCCCGCCGCCCTCGACCTGCTCGCCCAGGCGCGCGCCGGACTGGAGGAGGCCACCGTCCTGGACACACCCAACGAGCGCTACGCGACGGCCCACCTGGCCGCCCTGCGCACCGCCGCCGCCGTGCTCGCCGCCCGCGGCCGGCCCGAGACCAACCCGCGCCGCCGGGCCCGGATCCGCAGCGCATGGGAGGTGCTGCCCGAGATCGCCCCGGAGCTGACCGAGTGGAGCGCGCTGTTCGCCTCCGGCGCCGCCCGCCGCGCCCGCGCCGAGGCGGGCATCCAGGGCGCGGCCGGACACCGGGACGCCGACGACCTGATACGGGACGTCGCGATGTTCCTGCGCATCGTGGAGCGGATGCTCGTCCTCCAGCCGGTCCTGCCCCAGCCCCGCCAGGACGCCGCCGTCGGCCCCGGCACGCGCCCCGGCCCCGACACGGACGGTGCCCGTCCGGGGACGGGAGGCGACCTGCCGGACGCGGGCTGACCGGGCAGGGCACACGGGCCGGCCGCGGAACCGTCCCCGGTGCGCCGTCTCGGTGACCGGGCGGGGCACGGAGGCAATAGGGTGGGCATCGCCTGACGTTCCACCCTGCCGAGGAGTCAACTACCGTGTCGGACCCGACGCGCCCCCGCGCCTCACTCCGTACCGCCGTGGTCTGGGATGTCCTGCAGGACGCCCTCGACCGCCGGGTCAAGGCCACGGGCCGGGACTCGCTGGACGTCCTCGACACCGGAGGCGGCAGCGGCAACTTCGCCGTGCCCGTCGCCCGCCTCGGCCACCGGGTCACCGTGGTCGACCCCAGCCCCAACGCCCTGTTCGCGCTGGAGCGCCGCGCCGCCGAGGCCGGCGTCGCCGACCGGGTCAAGGGCGTCCAGGGCGACGCGCACGGCCTGTTCGACGTGGTCGAGCGCGGTGGCTACGACGCCGTGCTGTGCCACGGCGTCCTGGAGTACGTGGACGACCCGGCCGAGGGCATCCGCAACGCCGTCGCCGCACTGCGCTCCGAAGGCGTCCTGAGCCTGCTCGCCGCCGGTCTCGGCGGTGCCGTGCTCGCCCGCGCCCTCGCCGGCCACTTCACCGAGGCCCGGCAGGCGCTGCAGGACCCCGACGGCCGCTGGGGCGCCGGCGACCCGATGCCCCGCCGCTTCACCGCCGAGCAGCTCACCGCGCTCGTCGAGGGCGCCGGTCTGCGGGTCGGCGCGGTGCACGGCGTGCGGGTCTTCGCCGACCTGGTGCCCGGCGTCCTGGTGGACACCGAGCCCGGCGCACTCGACGCCCTGCTGAAGCTGGAGGCCGCGGCGGCCGAGCTGTCCGCGTTCCACTCCGTCGCCACCCAGCTGCACGTGCTCGGTGAGACGGCGGGTGCCGGCGAGGCCTGAGCGCCTCACCGCCACCTGAGCGCACCAGGGGGCAAGCCCCTGATCAGCGCCTCGGCCGCGGATGGAGTACGCCACAAGCCCCCCGATCGAGGGGTTTGCGCCGTATGATCGAGGTACACCACCCGGCATGACGGGTCGGCTGCCGGGGAATGGAAGCCTCAGCGAGCCGGGACGGCCATGACGGATTCCGGTTGGCCGATTGGCGTAGAGGGGCGGGTTTCACGGGGGCGATTCCCTGCCTATCCTGAAGGGACCCCCCGGGTCGCCCCCGGCGACTGCACGATGAGGAGGACTCCGTGCCGCTCTCTGAGCACGAGCAGCGAATGCTTGAGCAGATGGAGCGAGCGCTGTACGCCGAAGACCCCAAGTTCGCGTCGGCGCTTGAGGGTAACGGGCTGCGGACGTACACCCGGCGGCGGGTCTACCAGGCGGTCGCAGGCTTCCTCGCGGGTATCGCGCTCCTCATGGCCGGAATGGTCGCGCAGCTGATCTGGGTCAGCGTGGTCGGTTTCCTCGTCATGCTGGGCTGTGCCGTGCTCGCCGTCACCGGCTGGCGCAAGGCCCCCAAGCCGGGGGAGCAGCCCCCGGGCGCGGTGCGTCACCAGCCGCGTCCCAAGCGCTCCGTGATGGACCGCATCGAGCAGCGCTGGCAGCGCCGCCGGGACGAGCAGGGGCACTGACCGCACGGCGCCTTCCCGCGCCGGCCACAGCGGCGGACCTCCTACGCCACAGCAGACACGCGTGAGGGGCGGCCACCATCCGGTGGCCGCCCCTCACGCGTGCCGTCGGCCCAGCGGCCCCGACGCCCGGCGCCGCCGCCTCGACGCCCAGCCCAGCCGTCTCGCGCTCGGAGCCGCCGCCTCGACGCTCAGCCCTGCTGCCTCGACGGCCGGCGCAGTGTCGGCCGGGCCGCCGCGACCCGGGTCCGCAGCGCCGACCAGCGGGCCGACACCGCCCACAGCACCCGGACCGAGGAGCGGGGCAGGAACAGCGCCCGCAGCCGCGTCCCGGTGCCCACCGTGGCCCGCAGCCCCTCGACCGCCCGGCGCACATCCTCAGCGGCTCCCGCCGCCGGGCGCGGCCGGGGCGCGTAGAGCACCTGCTCCACCGCGCCCGCCACCCGGTGCACGGCGCCGCCGGCGGCCGGGTCGAGCCGCCCGAGCCGGACGATCCGGTCGGCGGCCCTGCGCGGGGTCAGCGACTCGTCCGGTGCGATGCCGTGGTCCCAGGCGCTGTCCGTCAGCTCCTGCCAGGCCGCCAGGGTGTGCGCCGCCGCACCTTCCGCCGTCCGGGCGTGCCCGCCCAGTCGCAGCGCGCGCACCCGCCGCCGCCACAGCAGCGGCGACAGGGGCAGGGCCGGCACCACCAGCGCGCCCAGCCCGATCAGCAGCCAGCCCCACCAGTCCGTACCGCCGTCCTCGCGGTGCGGGACCGCCGCCGCGGACGGGCTGTCGCAGGCCTCCAGCCGGTGCAGCCCACCGGCGCAGCTCTCGCTCGGCGAGGCCGCCGCCGAGGGCGCCGAGGACGCGCCCTTGGACGGCAGCACCTCCTCCGGCAGCGAGCTGCCGGGCGTGTCCGGCTGCGTGTACGACGGGGTGGTGCCGCGGGTCGGGGTCGGCTCGAACCGGGTCCAGCCCACGCCCTCGAAGTACAGCTCGGGCCAGGCGTGCGCGTCCTTCTGGTTCACCGCGATCGTGCCGTCGGCCTGCGGGGTGCCGGGCGCGAAGCCCACCGCCACCCGGGCCGGGATGCCGAGAGTGCGGGCCATCGCCGCCATCGCGAAGGAGAAGTGGACGCAGAAGCCCTCCTTCTGCTTCAGGAAGTTCGCTATGGCACCGGGACCGCGGCCCACCTTCACCGAGGTGTCGTACTGGAAGCCCCCGGTGACGGCGAACCAGTCCTGGAGCTTGACGGCCTCCTCGTAGTGGTTGTCGGCGCCCGCGGTGATCTCCTTCGCGGTGCGCTCCACCACCTTCGGCAGTGACGACGGCACCCTGGTGTACTCGCTCTGCAGCGCGGCCGGCGGCTCGGGCGCGGCGGCCAGCTGCTGCGCGGTCGGCCGCACGTCCAGGCTGGTCACCTCGTAGGTCTCGCCGCGGGTGGTCTGGCCCCGGTCGCCGACCAGGGTCATCCCCACGGGTTCGTACCGCCACCGGCCGCCGGCCTTCACCCCGCTCGGCGGGTAGGGCATCGGCAGCCAGTTCTGGGCGTACCAGTCCGCGGCCCGGACCGTGGTGCGCACGGTGCCGCGCTTGACGTCGCCGCCGAGGCCGACGGGCGTGGGCAGCCGGTCCGGCACACCGACGATGTGACGCTGGGCCGGGGTCCAGGTGGTGCCGTCGAACTCGTCCAGGGAGACGATCCGCAGGTACAGGTCGGAGATGTCGTTCGTGTCGGTGCGCAGGGACAGCACCTGGCGGTCGTCGTTCGTGTTCAGGTTGTCGCGCAGCGACACCAGCGGGTTGACCGCCGAGACCGTGCCCCCGTTGCCGCCTCCCGCCCCCACGCCGGTCCCGGCGGCGTCCAGCAGGCCGCCGTGCATCGCGGGCAGGGCGAGCGGCACCATCAGGGCCACGCCGAGTGCGACCGCGCCGATCCGCCGTCCCGTGCGCACCGGTGCCACGGCACCGGCCTCCGGGGCGCCCGGGGCGCGCGGTGCGCCGCCGAAGACCCGGCCCCACTGGGCGAGCCGCTCCCGGCCCTCCGCGAGCAGCAGCATCAGGTAGCCGCCCGCCGCCACCAGGAACCACAGCCAGTCGGCGCCGCCGTCGGACAGCCCCGCGGCCACCGAGTACAGCGCGAGCAGCGGCAGTCCGGCCGGGGCGGCGCTGCGGAAGGTCACCGCGAGCGTGTCGACCAGCAGCCCGATGACCAGCACCCCGCCGATCAGCATCAGCTTGATGCCGTCGGTGACCGGCGCCGGTATCGCGTACCGGCTGACGTCGTCCGCGCCCTGCTGGAGCAGCGCGGCGAAGTACCGGAAGGTGTCCGGGCCGGGGACCAGCCCGGCGATCGCGTGCTGCCGGGCGAAGACCAGGGTCAGCAGCACCAGGGTCACCAGGGCCTGCGCCGCCACGGTCAGCGGCCGGCCCAGCGGCACCCGGCGGGCCGCCGCGCCCACCCCGGTCTGCACGGCCACCAGCGGCACCAGCTGCAGCAGCCAGGTCGGCTCGGCGACCAGGGGCAGCAGCGCGCAGGAGGCCATCAGCGTGGCCGCCGCCGCGCACAGCGCCAGTCGTGCCCGCCCGCTCATCCCCGTGCCTCCCCGTTCACCGCGGCCAGGCCCGAGCGCTCCCGGTCCGCCTGCCGCCACAGTTCGTCCAGCGAGGCGCCGCGCGGCACGCTCAGCGCCGTCCAGCCCGCCTCGCGCAGCATCCGCAGCCGCTCCGTGTGCCGGTCGCCCGGCCGGGGCACGTCGGTCGCCTCCCGCGTCCAGACGTCCGGGTCCAGCACGAAGGCGACGGCGCCACCGCTGCGCCGGCTCATCTTGGCGACCGTCGTCGCCTGCTCCTCGTCCAGGTCGCCGAGGAAGGCGATCAGCAGCCCCTCGTTGCCGCCGCGCAGCACGTCGTAGGCCCGGGACAGCCCGGTGCCGTCGGAGTGGTCGATCACCGCGAGGGTGTCCGTCAACAGCCCGGCCGCGTCCGCCGTCTCCTGGCTGCTGCCGGCGAAGCCGTCGCCGGACTCGCCGGGCACCGCGCTGCCGCTGTCGGTCAGCAGCCGTACCGAGAAGCCGCGTTCCAGCATGTGCACCAGCACCGAGGCGGCGCCGGAGACGGCCCACTCGAAGGCCGCGTCCGGGCCCGCGCCCTCGTAGGCACCGCCCCGGGTGTCCAGGAGCACCGTGCAACGGGACCGCCGGGGCTGCTCCTCGCGGCGCACCATCAGCTCGCCGTAGCGGGCGGTGGACCGCCAGTGCACCCGGCGCAGATCGTCGCCGTAGCGGTATCCGCGCGGGATCACGTCGTCCTCGCCGGCCAGGGCCAGCGAGCGCTGCCGCCCGTCGCCGTACCCCTGCGCCTCCCCGCCGAAGCGGACCGGGGCCAGCGGCTCCACGCGCGGGATCACCGTCAGGGTGTCGTACGTCGAGAAGGAGCGGGTCAGCTCGCACATGCCGAAGGGGTCCGTCAGCCGCAGCTGGAGCGGGCCCAGCGGGTAGCGGCCCCGCAGGTCCGAGCGGACCCGGTAGGAGACCTCGCGGCGACCGCCCGGCTCGACCCGGTCCAGTACGAACCGGGGCCGGGGGCCGAGGACGTAGGGCACCCGGTCCTGGAGCATCAGCAGACCGGTCGGCAGCCGGGAGACGTTGTCCATGCGCAGGTGCACCCGGGCCTCGCTGCCGGCCGGGACGCGCGCGGGGGCGAGACGGCGGCTCGCGGCCACCCGGTAACGGGTGCGGTACAGCACGGCGGCGCAGATCAGGGGCAGCACGGCGAGCAGCAGGCCGACCCGCAGCAGTTCGCTCAGACCCAGCACGAACGAACAGACGGCGGCGGCGATCCCGGCCGCGAGGAAGGAGCGGCCCCGGGTGGTGAGACCCGCCAGGGCCGTACGCACCCCGCTCGTCTCCCCGCGGTCGGCCTCGGCCGGCGCGGGCCCCCCGGAACTCATCACAGACCCCGCGGCGGCTGCTGGGGATAGGCCGGGATGGTCCGGCCCAGGCCGCCGAGGCCGCCCTGCTGGCCCGGGGCCGCGGGCACCGGGGTGTGCTGCAGGATCTCCAGCACGACCTGCTCGGCCGTACGGCGGTTGAGCTGGGCCTGGGCGGTGGGCAGCAGGCGGTGGGCGAGGACGGCGACGGCGAGCGCCTGGACGTCGTCCGGCAGCGCGTACTCCCGGCCGGCCAGGGCCGCGGACGCCTTGGCCGCGCGCAGCAGGTGCAGCGTCGCGCGCGGGGAGGCGCCGAGTCTGAGGTCGGGGTGGGTGCGGGTGGCGGCGACCAGCTCGACCGCGTACCGCCGGACCGGCTCGGAGACGTGCACCCCGCGCACGGCCTCGACCAGCTTCACGATCTCGTGCGCGTGCGCCACCGGCTGGAGGTCCTCCAGCGGGCTGACCCCGCCGTGGATGTCGAGCATCTGCAGCTCGGCCTCGACGCTCGGGTAGCCGACGGAGACCCGGGCCATGAAGCGGTCGCGCTGGGCCTCCGGCAGCGGGTAGGTGCCCTCCATCTCGACCGGGTTCTGGGTGGCCACCACCATGAAGGGGCTGGGCAGTTCGTACGTCTGCCCGTCGATGGTGACCTGCCGTTCCTCCATGGACTCCAGCAGCGCGGACTGGGTCTTGGGCGAGGCGCGGTTGATCTCGTCGCCGATCACGATCTGCGCGAAGATGGCGCCCGGCTTGAACTCGAAGTCCCTGCGCTGCTGGTCCCAGATGGACACACCGGTGATGTCCGAGGGCAGCAGGTCCGGGGTGAACTGGATGCGCCGCACCGAGCAGTCGATGGACCGCGCCAGCGCCTTGGCGAGCATCGTCTTGCCCACTCCGGGGACGTCCTCGATCAGCAGGTGGCCCTCGGCGAGCAGCACGGTCAGCGCGAGCCGTACGACCTCGGGCTTCCCCTCGATCACGCCCTCCACCGACCCCCGTACCCGCTCCACCGTCGCGGTCAGATCATCCCCCACCCTCGAACTCACTCCGGTGGGGGTACCCCCATGGCTCGCTCGATCGTCATAGGTCGTCACCCGGCCCTCCTCGGCCCGTTCATTCCGGGCCGACGCTCTGTCGTTGCGAAACCGGCCCACCCCGAAACACGGACACCACACCGGAACGGTTCCGCGTGACGTCACACCCCGCATTCTTGCTGCCGTTACCGATTCGTGTCACTCGCCTGTGGACAACTGCCCGCGCGATGTCGGTCTTACGGAGTTTCGGCCGTATTTTCGACACGCGACGGCAGGGCAGGGCACGGCGGGACGCGGAGCGGACGGACACGGAGCGGGACAGGGGGCGGGGCGGCCGGCCGGTTCGCTCCTGCGTCCGGGTCAGGCCGGGTCGACCTCGCGCAGCAGGCCCGTGCGCACGTCGAAGACGAAGCCCCGGACGTCGTCCTTGTACAGCAGGAAGGGCGAGGTGCGCACCCGCTGCATGGACTGGCGCACGTCCTGGTCCACGTCCCGGAAGGACTCCACCGCCCAGGCCGGACGCTGGCCGACCTCCATCTCCAGCTCGTTGCGGAAGTCCTCGGTGAGGGACTCCAGGCCGCAGCCCGTGTGGTGGATCAGCACGATGCTGCGCGTGCCCAGCTTGCGCTGGCTGATGGTCAGGGACCGGATGACGTCGTCGGTGACCACACCGCCCGCGTTGCGGATGGTGTGGCAGTCGCCGAGCTGCAGGCCGAGGGCCTTGTGCAGGTCGAGGCGGGCGTCCATGCAGGCGACGACGGCGACGTGGAGCACCGGACGGGCGTCCATGCCGGGGTCGGTGAAGGCCTCGGCGTAGTGCCGGTTGGCCTCCACGAGGCGGTCGGTCACGGCATCGCCGGGAGGTATGGCGCCTTCGGATCCAGTGGGTACTGCCGCAGAAGTCGTCATACCGACGACGTTACTGGTCACGTAGCGTTCCGGCCTGCTGCGAGAGGGGACAAAGGACGTCAGTGCGGCTTGTTGTGAGCTAACCCACAGGGTGGGCAAAGCCGGTCCGAACGGGTGGACCGGCCCGAATCGCGGTTCCCGCTGTGTCGCGGTGCACGACGCGCAGGCCGGTTGATTGACCATGGGACAGCGTGGACTAAAGTGACGCGAAAGCGGGAGACGAGTCGGTCTCTTCCCGCTGACGAAACCCCCGGAGACCCCGGCAGCCGCCCGGACCGGTCTCCCCGCGCGCGCGGCGCGTACGTACGGCTCGGGGGACCGACGGTGCGTACGGGCCCGCCGGAACTGAGAGGCCCCCTTGAGCCAGAGTCGACACGTCCCGGTGATGCTCCAGCGGTGCCTGGACCTGCTGGCACCCGCCCTGGAGCGTCCCGGAGCGGTGGTCGTCGACTGCACCCTCGGCCTCGGCGGGCACAGCGAGGCACTGCTCACCCGGTTCCCCGAGGCCCGGCTGATCGGCCTCGACCGGGACAAGGAGGCGCTGCGCCTGTCCGGCGAGCGGCTGGCCCCGTTCGGGGACCGCGCCACCCTCGTGCACGCCGTCTACGACGAGCTGCCCGGCGTACTGCACCGGCTCGGCACCGCGCGCGTGCAGGGCGTGCTGTTCGACCTCGGGGTCTCCTCCATGCAGCTGGACGAGGCCGACCGCGGCTTCGCCTACGCGCAGGACGCACCGCTGGACATGCGCATGGACCAGACGACCGGGATCAGCGCCGCCGAGGTGCTCAACACCTACCCGGCCGGGGAACTGGTGCGGATCCTGCGCGCGTACGGCGAGGAGAAGCAGGCCAAGCGGATCGTCGCCGCGATCGTGCGGGAGCGGGAGAAGGAGCCGTTCAGCAACAGCGCGCGGCTCGTGGAACTCATCCGGGACGCGCTGCCGCAGGCCGCCAAGCGCACCGGCGGAAACCCGGCCAAGCGCACCTTCCAGGCGCTGCGCATCGAGGTCAACGGCGAACTGTCGGTCCTGGAGCGGGCGATCCCGGCCGCCGTGAAGGCGCTGGACGTCGGCGGGCGGATCGCCGTGCTGTCGTACCACTCGCTCGAAGACCGGCTGGTCAAACACGTGTTCGCCGCCGGGGCCGCCTCCACCGCGCCGCCCGGCCTGCCCGTCGTACCCGAGCGCTACCAGCCGCGGCTCAAGCTGCTCACCCGTGGTGCCGAACTTCCCACCGAGGAAGAGATCGCCGAGAACCGCCGCGCCGCGCCGGCCAGGCTGCGGGGTGCCGAGCGCATCAGGGAGGACGTGGAGTGAGCGAGACGGGTCGGAAGGTCTCCCCCGCGCACCGGGGAAGCGGCTGCCCCCACGCACCGGGGGAGCAGTGAGCAGGAAACCCGAGCTGAAGGGGAGGGCCGCCCGGCTCGCCCGGCTCCTCCCGGCCGGCCGGGCCCGGGCGGCCCGTACCCCGTTCGTCCTGCTCGTCGTCGTGCTCCTCGGCGGTGGTCTGATCGGGCTGCTGGTGCTGAACTCCGCGCTCAGCGAGGGCTCCTTCGAACTCGACGACCTGCAGAAGCAGACGAAGAACCTCACCGACCAGGAACAGGCGCTCCAGCGGGACATCGACGCCTACTCGTCCCCCGACGCCCTCCAGCGCCGCGCCCGCGAACTCGGCATGGTCCCCGGCGGCGACCCGGCCTTCCTCGGTCCCGACGGCACCGTCAAGGGCGTCCCCGCCGCCGCCCCCGAGCCCGCGGCCCTCACCGCCCCCGCCCAGCTGCCCCCGGCCGCTCCCCTCGCCGCCACCCCGCAGCCCTCCCCTCCGCCGTCCCCGCCCCAGGGCGCCCCCGCCCCGGCCGCCGCCCCACCGGCCCCGCCCGCCCTCTCCCAGCCCATCCCGACCCCGACCCCCGGCAGGTGACGGAAGTGTCCGACAGGGAACCGCGCCGCCGTGTGCCCGCGCCCGCCAAGCCTCCGCGGCCGCGGGGTGCCGTCCGGCGGCAGGCCGGGCCCGGTGCCCGGCCGGTGCGCCGCCCCGGCGGGACCCGGCCCCCGGTCTCGCCTCCCCTCCGGCTCGGCAGCCCCCGGCCCCGGCTGCGCCTGGTCAGCCTCGCCCTGACCCTGGTGCTGCTCGCCTTCGTCGTCCGGCTGCTCCAGGTCCAGGCCGTCGACGCCAGTTCCTACACGGCGCGGGCCGAGCAGAACCGGTACGTGGTGCACACCCTGGCCGCCGAGCGCGGCGAGATCACCGACCGCAACGGGGTCGCGCTCGCCGTCAGCGAGGACGCCTACGACATCACGGCCGACCCGACCATGTTCGGCCCCAGGCAGCTGAAGATCGCCGACGGCCCGGAGCGGGCCGCCGCGCTGCTGGCCCCGATCCTCGGCCAGGACCAGGCCGCGCTCGTCAGGAAGCTGCGCCCGGAGAACAGGAACTCCCGCTACACCCGGCTCGCCAACCGGCAGACCCCCCAGGTCTGGAAGCAGATCAAGGACCTGAAGACCGCGCTCGCCAACAAGGCCGGGACGGACCACACCACCGTCAACGTGCTGGCCGGCGTCTTCGCCGACCCCAGCAGCCAGCGCGTGTACCCCAACGGCGACCTGGCCGCCGGGATACTGGGCTGGGTCAACGCCGACGGCCAGGGCGGCGGCGGCATCGAGCAGCAGCTGGACAAGCAGCTCTCCGGCAAGGACGGCAAGGTCCGGTACGCCCAGGCCGGCGGGCGCGAGGTGCCGACGGCCGGGTCCACCGAGACACCCGCCGTGCCCGGCGCCGACGTCGAGCTGACCATCGACCGCGACATCCAGTGGGCGGCGCAGAACGCCATCACCGAGCAGGTGAAGAACTCCAAGGCGGACCGCGGCTACGTCATCGTCCAGGACACCCGCACCGGCCAGATCCTGGCCATGGCCAACTCGCCCGGCTTCGACCCGAACGACCTGGCGAAGGCCGACGGCGACGCCATGGGCAACGCGGCCCTCCAGGACGCCTACGAGCCCGGCTCCACCGCCAAGGTGATGTCGATGGCGGCCGTGCTGGAGCGGAACGTGGCGACCCCGCTCACCCACGTCGTCGTACCCAACCGGCTGCACCGCGGCGACCGCCTCTTCCAGGACGACATCGACCACCGCACCTGGTACCTCACGCTCAACGGCGTGCTCGCCAAGTCCAGCAACATCGGCACCATCCTGGCCGCCGGCGAACTCGCCAAGAGCCAGCCCGAGGCCAACAAGGTCCTCTACACGTACCTGCGCAAGTTCGGCATCGGCGGCTACACCGGCCTCGGCTTCCCCGGCGAGACGCCCGGCATCCTCGCGCCGCCGCAGAAGTGGTCCACCTCTCAGCAGTACACGATCCCTTTCGGCCAGGGCTTCTCCATCAACGCCATGCAGGCCGCCTCCGTGTACTCGACCATCGCCAACGGCGGCGTCCGTGTCGAACCCACTCTGGTGCGCGGCACCAAGGGCGCCGACGGGCGCTTCACCCCGGCCCCCAAGCCCCGGCAGACACGGGTCGTCAGCGAGAAGACCGCCAAGAGCCTCGCCCAGATGCTGGAGTCCGTCGTCGACGACGAGCAGGGCACCGGCGTGAAGGCCCGCATCCCGGGGTACCGGGTCGCGGGCAAGACCGGCACGGCCAACCGCGTGGATCCGGCCACCGGCCGCTACCGCGGCTACACCTCGTCGTTCGCCGGTTTCGCCCCCGCCGACAACCCGCGGATCACCGTCTACTGCGCCATCCAGAACGCCACCTCGGGCAACTACTTCGGTGGCCAGATCTGCGGCCCCATCTACAAGCAGGTGATGGAGTTCGCCCTGAAGACCCTCCAGATCCCGCCGACCGGGGCCAAGGCCGCCAGCCTGCCCGTCGAGTACAAGCCCTGATCGGCACCACGGAAACACCAGGAACCAGCTCGTGACAACGATCACTCCCGACCCCGGGAACCACAGGTCCGAGAGCCCCTCACTTCGCTCCGGAGCGGGTGCGCCCGGTACGCTCACCGCCGTGCCACACGCTGATCAGTCCCAAACCACCCAGAAGAGCCAACCCGTGACCTATCCGGGACTGCCCAGGCCGACGCGGCTCCCCGCCATCCCTCTCGCGGAGCTCGCCGACCAGCTGGGTGTCACCGCGCCGGAGGGCGCCGCCGCGATCACGGGGATCACCCACGACTCGCGCGCCGTCCGCCCCGGCGACCTGTACGCCGCCCTCCCGGGCGCCCGTCTGCACGGCGCGGACTTCGTCGCCCAGGCCGCGGGCCTCGGCGCCGTCGCCGTGCTCACCGACCCCACGGGCGCCGAGCGCGCCGCCGCGACCGGACTGCCCGTCCTGGTCCTCGCGGACCCGCGCGCGCGGATGGGGGAGCTGGCCGCCACCATCTACGGCCACCCGGGCCGCGACCTGCTCCAGATCGGCATCACCGGCACCTCCGGCAAGACCACCACCGCCTATCTCGTCAAGGGCGGCCTGGACGCGTCCCGGCCCGCCGGACTCATCGGCACGGTGGAGATCCGCATCGGCGACGAGCGGATCAAGTCCGAGCGCACCACCCCCGAAGCCACCGACCTGCAGGCCCTGTTCGCCGTCATGCGCGAAGACGGCGTCGAGGCGGTCGCCATGGAGGTCTCCAGCCACGCCCTGGTCCTCGGCCGGGTCGACGGCTGCGTCTTCGACATCGCCGTCTTCACCAACCTCAGCCCGGAACACATGGAGTTCCACTCCGACATGGAGGACTACTTCCGGGCCAAGGCACAGCTCTTCACGCCGCGGCGCAGCAAACTCGGCGTGGTCAACGTGGACGACGACTACGGCCGCCGCCTCGCGCGCGAGGCGACCGTGCCGGTCGTCACCTTCTCCGCCGAGGGCCACCCCGACGCCGACTGGCGCGCCCAGGACGTCCAGATCGGCCCCATGGACTCGACGTTCACCGTGCTCGGCCCCGACGGCGTGCGCGTGCACGCCAGGTCGCCGCTGCCGGGCCCCTTCAACGTGGCGAACACCCTCGCCGCCGTCGTCGCCCTCGCCGCGGCCGGCCTCGACCCGCAGGCCGCCGCCGACGGCATCGCCGCCGTACCCGGCGTCCCGGGCCGTCTGGAGCGCGTCGACGCAGGCCAGCCCTACCTCGCGGTGGTCGACTACGCCCACAAGACCGACGCCGTCGAGTCGGTGCTCAAGGCGCTGCGCAAGGTCACCAAGGGCCGGCTGCACGTCGTCCTCGGCTGCGGCGGCGACCGCGACGAGACCAAGCGCGCCCCGATGGGCGCCGCCGTGGCCCGGCTCGCCGACACGGCCGTACTGACCTCCGACAACCCCCGCTCCGAGGACCCCCTCGCGATCCTCGCCACCATGCTCCGGGGCGCGGCCTCCGTGCCCGCGCACGAGCGCGGCGAGGTGCTCCTCTTCGAGGACCGGGCCGCCGCCATCGCCGCCGCCGTGGGCCGTGCCCAGGCCGGCGACACCGTGCTGGTCGCGGGCAAGGGCCACGAGCAGGGCCAGGACATCGCCGGCGTGATCCGTCCCTTCGACGACCGCCAGGTGCTCCGCGAAGCCATCCAGAACACCCAGGGATGAAAATCCAGAAGACCCAGGGGATGAACTTGTGATCGCCCTCTCCCTCGCCGAGATCGCAGCAGTCGTCGGCGGGCAGACGCACGACATACCGGATCCGTCCGTCCAGGTCACGGGTCCGGTCGTCCGGGACTCCCGCGAGGTGGTGCCCGGCAGCCTGTTCGCCGCCTTCGTCGGCGAGCGCGTGGACGGCCACGACTACGCCGCGCAGGTCGTCGCGGCCGGTGCGGCCGCCGTGCTGGCGTCCCGCCCGGTCGGCGTCCCCGCGATCGTCGTGGAGGACGTCCAGACGGCCCTCGGCGCCCTCGCCCGGCACGTCGTACACCGGCTCGGCGCGACCCTCGTCGCCCTGACCGGCTCGGCCGGCAAGACCAGCACCAAGGACCTCATCGCGCAGGTGCTCCGGCGCAAGGCGCCGACGGTGTTCACGCCCGGCTCGCTCAACAACGAGATCGGGCTGCCGCTGACCGCCCTGTCCGCCACCGAGGAGACGAAGTTCCTCGTGCTGGAGATGGGCGCCCGCGGCATCGGGCACATCCGCTACCTCACCGGCCTCACCCCGCCGAGGATCGGCCTGGTGCTCAACGTCGGCACCGCCCACATCGGCGAGTTCGGCGGCCGCGAGCAGATCGCCCAGGCCAAGGGGGAACTCGTCGAGGCGCTGCCGCCGGCGGACGAGGGCGGTGCCGCCCTCCTCAACGCCGACGACCCGCTGGTGCGCGCCATGGCCTCCCGTACCAAGGCGAAGGTGGTCCTTTTCGGAGAGTCGGCCGAAGCGGACGTACGCGCCGAGAACGTACGACTCACGGACAGCGGACAGCCCGCCTTCAGGCTTCACACACCCTCCGGTGCAGCCGATGTGACCATGCGCCTGTACGGTGAGCACCACGTGTCGAACGCGCTCGCCGCGGCCGCCGTCGCCCATGAGCTGGGCATGTCCGCGGAAGAGATCGCCACCGCGCTCTCCGAGGCGGGCTCCCTCTCCCGCTGGCGCATGGAGGTCACCGAGCGCCCGGACGGCGTGACCATCGTCAACGACGCCTACAACGCCAACCCCGAGTCCATGCGGGCCGCCCTCAGGGCACTCGCGGCCATGGGCAAGGGGCGCCGCACGTGGGCGGTGCTCGGCAAGATGGCCGAGCTGGGGGACGAGGCGCTCGCCGAGCACGACGCCGTCGGACGGCTCGCCGTCCGGCTCAACGTCAGCAAGCTCGTCGCCGTCGGGGGGATTGAGGCCTCCTGGCTGCAATTGGGCGCATATAACGAGGGTTCGTGGGGTGAGGAGTCGGTGCACGTGTCCGACGCACAGGCGGCGATCGACCTGTTGCGCAGCGAGTTGCGCCCGGGGGACGTCGTACTCGTGAAGGCGTCCCGGTCGGTGGGTCTGGAGAGTGTCGCCCAGGCGCTCGTCGAGACCGGCGCCGAGGGTGAGGTTGCCGCCCGATGATGAAGCAGATCCTGTTCTCGGGAGTCATTGGCCTCTTCCTGACGCTGGTCGGCACCCCGCTGCTGATCAAGCTTCTCGCCCGCAAGGGCTACGGCCAGTACATCCGTGACGACGGCCCGCGCGAGCACGCCAGCAAGCGCGGTACGCCGACCATGGGCGGTATCGCCTTCATCCTGGCGACGATCGCCGCGTACTTCCTGAGCAAGCTCATCACCGGTTACGCGCCGACCTACTCCGGTCTGCTGGTCCTCGGCCTGATGTTCGGCATGGGCCTGGTCGGCTTCCTCGACGACTACATCAAGATCGTCAAGCGGCGTTCGCTGGGTCTGCGGGCCAAGGCCAAGATGGCCGGCCAGCTGATCGTCGGCATCGCCTTCGCGGTGCTGTCGCTGCAGTTCTCCGACGCCCGCGGCAACACCCCCGCCTCCACGAAGCTGTCGTTCATCACCGACTTCGGCTGGTCGATCGGCCCGGTGCTGTTCGTGGTCTGGGCGCTGTTCATGATCCTCGCGATGTCGAACGGCGTGAACCTCACCGACGGTCTGGACGGCCTCGCCACCGGCGCCTCCGTCCTCGTCTTCGGCGCCTACACCTTCATCGGGGTGTGGCAGTTCCAGGAGTCCTGCGCCAACGCGGGCACCCTGACCAACCCGGGCGCCTGCTACGAGGTCCGCGACCCGCTCGACCTCGCGGTCGTCGCCTCCGCGCTGATGGGCGCCTGCCTCGGCTTCCTGTGGTGGAACACCTCGCCCGCCAAGATCTTCATGGGCGACACCGGTTCGCTCGCCCTCGGCGGTGTGCTGACGGGCCTGGCCATCCTCTCCCGCACGGAGCTGCTGGTGGCCATCATGGGCGGCCTGTTCGTCCTCATCACCATGTCGGTCGTCATCCAGGTCGGCTCCTTCCGGCTCACCGGCAAGCGCGTCTTCCGGATGGCACCGCTCCAGCACCACTTCGAACTCAAGGGCTGGTCCGAGGTCCTGGTGGTGGTCCGCTTCTGGATCATCCAGGGCATCTGTGTGATCGTCGGACTGGGCCTCTTCTACGCGGGATGGGCAGCGGACAAGTGACCTCCTCGGTGCCTTCTGGGCCTTCCGACTTCCAGGGCAAGCGCATCACCGTCGCCGGACTCGGTGTCTCCGGCATCCCGGCGGCCAAGGCGCTGCACGCGCGCGGGGCGATCGTCACGGTCGTCAACGACGGCGACGACGCACGCGCGCGCGAACAGGCCGCGGAACTCCAGGCGCTCGGCATCACCGTGCGCCTCGGCGACGGGGCCACCCTGCCGGAGGGCACCGAGCTGATCGTCACCGCGCCCGGCTGGAAGCCCGACAAGCCGCTGTTCCTGGCGGCCGAGGAGGCGGGCGTACCCGTCTGGGGCGACGTGGAGCTGGCCTGGCGGCTGCGGGGCCCCGACGCGGCCCCCTGGCTGGCCGTCACGGGCACCAACGGCAAGACCACGACCGTCCAGATGCTCGCCTCCATCCTGAAGGCGGCGGGCCTGCGCACGGCCGCCGTCGGCAACATCGGCGTCTCCCTGCTGGACGCGGTCCTCGGCGAGGAGCGCTACGACGTCCTCGCCGTGGAGCTGTCCAGCTACCAGCTCCACTGGGCGCCCTCCCTGCGGGCGCACTCCGCGGCGGTCCTCAACATCGCCCCGGACCACCTGGACTGGCACGGCTCCATGGAGGCGTACGCGCGCGACAAGGGCCGTATCTACGAGGGCAACAAGGTCGCCTGCGTCTACAACACCGCCGACAAGGCCACCGAGGACCTGGTGCGCGAGGCCGACGTCGAGGAGGGCTGCCGGGCCGTCGGGTTCACCCTGGGCACGCCCGGGCCCTCCGAACTCGGCGTGGTCGAGGGCATCCTGGTCGACCGGGCCTTCGTGGCGGACCGGCACAGGAACGCCCAGGAGCTGGCCGAGGTCTCCGACGTCCACCCGCCGGCCCCGCACAACATCGCCAACGCCCTTGCCGCGGCGGCCCTCGCGCGCGCCTTCGGGGTGCCCGCCACGGCCGTACGGGACGGTCTGCGGGCCTTCCGCCCGGACGCCCACCGCATCGCGCTCGTCGCCGGCATCGACGGCGTCGCGTACGTGGACGACTCCAAGGCGACCAACACCCACGCCGCGGAAGCCTCCTTGGCGGCGTACGAGTCGATCGTGTGGATCGGGGGCGGTCTGGCGAAGGGCGCGACCTTCGACGAGCTGGTCGCCGGGGCGGCGAAGCGGCTGCGCGGAGTCGTCCTGATCGGTGCCGATCGCGCCCTGATCCGGGACGCCCTCGCGCGACACGCGCCGGAAGTACCCGTGGTCGACCTCGACCGGACCGACACTGGGGCGATGCTCCAGGCGGTGACGGAAGCGAAGCGGCTGGCTCAGCCCGGCGACACGGTGCTGCTGGCCCCGGCCTGCGCCTCCATGGACATGTTCACCAACTACAACCAGCGCGGTGACGCGTTCGCGGCGGCGGTCCGCGAACTCGAAGCCGGAGCCTGACCCGGCCGCCCGCCGGGCGGATCTTGGGAGGGACGCGTGGGACGGTCGACGTTCAGCGGAGGCGCCGATGCCCAGTAGCCGTACCGGGAAGCCGCCCGTGCAGCGGGCGTCCCGGCGCCCCCGTCCCGCCGTTCCCCGGCCCCCGCGGGAGAACCCGGTCCAACGGCTCTCCACGCGTGCGCGCAGGGCCTGGGACCGGCCGCTGACCGCCTACTACCTGATCGTCGGCGGCAGCGTGCTGATCACCGTGCTGGGCCTGGTGATGGTCTACTCGGCCTCCCAGATCACCGCGCTCCAGCTCTCGCTGCCCGGGTCGTACTTCTTCCGCAAGCAGGCCCTCGCCGCGCTGATCGGCGGCGCACTGCTGTTCGTCGCCTCCCGCATGCCGGTGAAACTGCACCGGGCGCTGGCCTACCCGATCCTCGCCGGCGCCGTCTTCCTGATGGCCCTGGTGCAGGTTCCCGGGATAGGGATGGCGGTCAACGGCAACCAGAACTGGATCTCCCTCGGCGGCTCCTTCCAGATCCAGCCGAGCGAGTTCGGCAAGCTCGCCCTGGTGCTGTGGGGCGCGGACCTGATCGCCCGCAAGCAGGAGCGGAAGCTGCTGACCCAGTGGAAGCACATGCTGGTGCCGCTGGTCCCGGTCGCCTTCCTGCTGCTCGGGCTGATCATGCTCGGCGGCGACATGGGCACCGCGATCATCCTCACGGCGATCCTGTTCGGCCTGCTGTGGCTCGCGGGGGCGCCGACCCGGCTGTTCGCGGGCGTGCTGTCCGTGGCCGGCCTGATCGGTGTGACCCTCATCAAGACCAGCCCCAACCGGATGGCCCGGCTCGCCTGCATCGGCGCCACCGAGCCGAAGACCGGGGTCGCCGACTGCTGGCAGGCCGTGCACGGGATCTACGCCCTCGCCTCCGGCGGACTCTTCGGCTCCGGACTCGGCGCGAGTGTGGAAAAATGGGGCCAACTCCCGGAAGCCCACACCGACTTCATCTTCGCCGTCACCGGTGAGGAACTGGGCCTCGCGGGGACGCTGTCGGTGCTCGCCCTGTTCGCGGCTCTAGGCTATGCGGGTATCCGCGTGGCCGGACGCACGGAGGACCCCTTCGTGAGGTACGCCGCGGGAGGCGTGACCACCTGGATCACCGCCCAGGCGGTGATCAACATCGGTGCGGTGCTCGGCCTGCTGCCGATCGCCGGCGTCCCGCTCCCGCTGTTCTCCTACGGAGGGTCCGCCCTGCTGCCGACCATGTTCGCCATCGGGCTGCTGATCGCCTTCGCGCGCGACGAGCCCGCTGCGCGGGCGGCGCTTGCGATGCGGCAACCTCGCTTTGGTAGAAAGCGGGCGGGAGGCTCCGGTGCCGAGCGGGGGCCTCGGAGATGGAACACGATGCGACGGCGTGCCCAAACGGCGCGTTCGTCCGGAGAGCGGTGAATTTCGGTGCATGTCGTACTCGCCGGTGGGGGGACCGCCGGCCACATCGAGCCCGCGCTCGCCCTCGCGGACGCCCTGCGCAGGCAGGACCCGAGCGTGGGGATCACGGCCCTGGGCACGGAGCGCGGCCTGGAGACCCGGCTCGTCCCGGAGCGCGGCTACGAGCTGGCGCTGATCCCGGCGGTCCCGCTGCCGCGCAAGCCCACCCCCGAGCTGATCACCGTCCCGGGCCGGCTGCGCGGCACGATCAAGGCCGCCGAGCAGATCCTGGAGCGCACCAAGGCGGACTGCGTGGTCGGCTTCGGCGGCTACGTCGCGCTGCCCGGCTACCTGGCCGCCAAGCGCCTCGGCGTGCCCATCGTGATCCACGAGGCCAACGCCCGCCCGGGTCTGGCCAACAAGATCGGCTCGCGGTACGCGGCCCGGGTCGCCGTCTCCACCCCGGACAGCAAGCTGCGTGACGCCCGGTACATCGGCATCCCGCTGCGCCGCTCCATCGCCACGCTGGACCGCGCCGCCGTCCGGCCCGAGGCCCGCCACCGCTTCGGTCTGGACCCGAACCTGCCCACGCTGCTGGTCTCCGGCGGCTCGCAGGGCGCCCGCCGGCTGAACGAGGTGACGCAGGCGGTCGCCCCCTGGCTGCAGCAGGCCGGCATCCAGATCCTGCACGCGGTCGGCCCGAAGAACGAACTGCCGCGGGTGCAGCAGATGCCGGGGATGCCCCCCTACATCCCGGTAAGTTACCTGGACCGGATGGACCTCGCGTACGCCGCGGCCGACATGATGCTCTGCCGCGCGGGCGCGATGACCGTCGCCGAGCTCTCCGCCGTCGGACTCCCGGCCGCCTACGTCCCGCTGCCCATCGGCAACGGCGAACAGCGGCTCAACGCCCAGCCGGTGGTCAAGGCCGGCGGCGGACTCCTCGTGGACGACGCGGAGCTGACGCCCGAGTGGGTCCAGCAGAACGTGCTGCCCGTGCTCGCCGACCCGCACCGGCTGTACGAGATGTCCCGCGCGGCAAGCGAGTTCGGCCGCCGGGACGCCGACGACCTGCTCGTCGGCATGGTGTACGAGGCGATCGCCTCACGCCGATAGGACCGTATGACGAAAGGGCAGTGAGCAGCGTGGCCGGACCCTCCACCGCCGAGCGCGGTGAACGCCAGCAGGAGTCGTCCGGCCCGCCGCCCGCCCGCGGGCCCAGACGGCCCCGCCTTCGTACGATTGTCATCCTGGCCGCCGTTCTGGTGCTCCTAGCGGCCGGTTCCGGCTGGGCCCTGTACGGCTCGCGGTGGCTGCGCGTCACGCACGTCTCGGTGTCGGGCACGCGCGTGCTGACCCCCGCCGAGGTGCGCGCGGCGGCGGCCGTGCCCGTCGGGAAGCCGATGATTTCCGTCGACACGGAGGGCATCGAAGCCCGACTTCGCCGGAAATTGCCCCGAATTGACACCGTAGATGTGGTTCGTTCCTGGCCCCATGGAATCGGCCTGAAAGTGATCGAGCGCACTCCGGTTCTGCTTGTCCGAAAGGGACGGAACTTCGTCGAAGTCGATGACGAAGGCGTCCGGTTCGCCACGGTTTCGCAGGCGCCGACCGGCGTTCCGATGCTGGAATTGTCCGTCTCCCGGACCGGTTCGGGCGCCGCGAGCTTCCGGCGCTTCGGCAGGGACCGTCTGGTGCGCGAGGCCGTCCGGGTCGCCGGTGACCTGCCCGGCGCCGTGTCACGGGCCACCCGGACCGTCCGCGTCCGCTCCTACGACGCCATCGCGCTGGAGTTGGGCGACGGCCGCACGGTGGCATGGGGCAGCGGCGAGAACGGCCGCGCCAAGGCGCGGGCCCTCACGGCTCTCATGAAAGCAGCTCCCGGCGCGCGGCACTTCGATGTCAGCGTTCCCACCGCCCCTGCGTCATCGGGGAGTTGACGCACATCAGCGCAGGCCAGCACCCTGGTTGGGCACTGCTATGGCTGATCACATAGGGTGAAAAGAAAAACGGGAGGTTCGGCGTGTTCGTTGAACGGGCGCCACTTGTCGACTTAGTGTCCTGTTCAGAAGACTCCAGGGAACAGACACACTGGTAACCCTAAACTTCAGGGTTAGGGTTCGGGTCGGCGCTACGGACCGTCCCATTCGGCATCCGTCGTCCCGGCGCGGGGCACCGCCCGGCGGCGACAACGTAATTCGAGGCGAGAGGCCTTCGACGTGGCAGCACCGCAGAACTACCTCGCAGTCATCAAGGTCATCGGTGTCGGCGGCGGTGGTGTCAATGCCATCAACCGGATGATCGAGGTCGGTCTCAAGGGCGTCGAGTTCATCGCCATCAACACCGACGCACAGGCGCTGTTGATGAGCGACGCCGACGTCAAGCTCGACGTCGGCCGCGAACTCACCCGCGGACTCGGCGCCGGAGCCAACCCGGCCGTCGGCCGCAAGGCCGCCGAGGACCACCGCGAGGAGATCGAGGAGGTCCTCAAGGGGGCCGACATGGTCTTCGTGACGGCCGGTGAAGGCGGCGGCACCGGCACCGGCGGGGCCCCCGTCGTGGCCAACATCGCGCGCTCGCTCGGCGCCCTCACCATCGGCGTGGTCACCCGCCCGTTCACCTTCGAGGGACGGCGGCGCGCGAACCAGGCCGAGGACGGCATCGCCGAACTGCGCGAAGAGGTCGACACCCTCATCGTGATCCCGAACGACCGGCTGCTGTCCATCTCCGACCGCCAGGTCTCGGTCCTGGACGCCTTCAAGTCCGCCGACCAGGTCTTGCTCTCCGGTGTCCAGGGCATCACCGACCTCATCACCACGCCCGGCCTGATCAACCTGGACTTCGCCGACGTCAAGTCGGTCATGTCCGAGGCCGGTTCGGCCCTCATGGGCATCGGCTCGGCCCGCGGCGACGACCGCGCGGTGGCCGCGGCCGAGATGGCGATCTCCTCGCCGCTGCTGGAGGCGTCCATCGACGGCGCCCGGGGCGTGCTGCTCTCCATCTCCGGCGGCTCCGACCTCGGCCTCTTCGAGATCAACGAGGCCGCCCAGCTGGTCAGCGAGGCCGCCCACCCCGAGGCCAACATCATCTTCGGCGCGGTCATCGACGACGCCCTCGGCGACGAGGTCCGGGTCACCGTGATCGCGGCCGGCTTCGACGGCGGCCAGCCGCCGGCCCGCCGGGACAACGTGCTCGGCTCGGCCTCCTCCGGCTCGGCCTCCGCCCGCCGCGAGGAGCCCGCCCCGGCCCGCCCGAGCGAGCCCAGCCGCCCGTCCTTCGGCTCGCTGGGCAGCGTCAAGCCCAAGGAGGAGCCGGAGCCGGCGCCCGAGCCGGTGGCCGACATCCCGGTCACCCCGCCGATCACGCCGGCCCCGCGGCCCGCCTACTCGGACAGCGCGGCCGAGGAACTGGACGTCCCGGACTTCCTCAAGTGATAGGACAGCACGAGAGCGTGAGCGGCGCGCACTTCGCCTTCACCGACCGGTGGGGCGGGGTGAGCGCCGCTCCGTATGAGGAGCTGAACCTCGGCGGCGCGGTCGGCGACGCGCCCGAGGCGGTGCGGGGCAACCGGGAGCTGGCGGCCGAGTCGCTGGGCCTGGACCCCGCCCGCGTCGTCTGGATGAACCAGGTGCACGGCGCCGACGTCGCCGTGGTGGACGAGCCGTGGGGTGACCGGCCCGTGCCGGAGGTCGACGCGATCGTCACCGCCCGCCGCGGACTCGCCCTCGCCGTCCTCACCGCCGACTGCGTGCCGGTGCTGCTGGCGGACCCCGTCGCCGGGGTCGCCGCCGCGGTCCACGCGGGCCGGCCCGGCCTGGTGCAGGGAGTCGTTCCCGCCGCCGTACGGGCCATGACCGAACTCGGGGCCGAGCCGGCCCGGATCGTCGCCCGCACCGGACCGGCCGTCTGCGGCCGGTGCTACGAGGTGCCGGAGGCGATGCGCGCCGAGGTGGCCGCGGTGGAGCCGGCGGCGCACGCCGAAACGAGCTGGGGCACGCCGGCGGTCGACGTGAGCGCCGGGGTGCACGCGCAGCTCGACCGGCTCGGGGTGTGCGACCGGGCGCAGGCGCCGGTGTGCACGCTGGAGTCGGACGACCACTTCTCGTACCGCCGCGACCGCACCACCGGTCGGCTCGCGGGCTACGTCTGGCTGGACTGATGGGGCATGACGGACCGTAAGACCGAACTCGCCGCGAACCTGGCGAAGGTGGAGGAGCGCATCACCGCCGCGTGCGCGGCGGCCGGGCGCGCACGTGAGGAGGTGACCCTCATCGTGGTCACCAAGACCTACCCGGCGAGCGATGTGCGGATCCTGTCGGAACTCGGTGTGCGCCATGTCGCCGAGAACCGGGACCAGGACGCGGCCCCGAAGGCCGCCGCCTGCGCGGATCTGCCCCTTGTGTGGCACTTTGTCGGTCAGTTGCAGACCAACAAGGTGCGTTCCGTGGTCGGTTACGCCGATGTCGTGCAGTCCGTCGACCGGTCCCGGCTCGTCACCGCGCTGTCGAAGGAGGCGGTGCGGGCGGAGCGGGAGGTGGGCTGCCTCGTCCAGGTCGCGCTCGACGCCGGTGCGGGCGGCAGGGGCGAGCGCGGTGGCGTGGCCCCGGAAGGAATCGAAGAGTTGGCCGACCTCGTCGCCGGGGCGCCCGGACTGCGGCTCGACGGGCTGATGACCGTCGCTCCGCTCACCGGGGAGTACGCGGGGCGCGAACAGGCGGCGTTCGAGCGGCTCATGGATTTGTCGACCGACCTGCGCCGAACTCATCCGGCTGCAACCATGGTGTCGGCAGGGATGAGCGCGGACCTCGAACAGGCCGTGGCAGCCGGGGCGACACATGTGCGCGTCGGCACCGCGGTACTCGGAGTCCGCCCCAGGCTCGGGTAACGTCGCCAGGAAGTCGGACCACAGCAGAAAATATGGTCAATGCGCGCCAAGGCGGGCGCAAGGACCACGTGGATCGCGGGCACTTGGCAGTCGTCAGTCGATCCACCACAGAGCGGAGGACTCAGAGCATGGCCGGCGCGATGCGCAAGATGGCGGTCTACCTCGGCCTCGTGGAGGACGATGGGTACGACGGCCGCGGATTCGACCCCGACGACGACTTCGAGCCCGAACTGGACCCGGAGCCGGAGCGGGACCACCGACGGCACGAACCGTCACACCAGTCGCACGGCGCACATCAGTCCCAAAGGGACGAAGAGGTGCGAATCGTGCAACCGCCCGCGCCTCGCGAGCCGGTGGCCCGTTCGGCTTCGCTCGCCGCGGAATCCGGACGCCCGGCGCGCATCGCGCCCGTGGCATCCATCACACAAGAACGTCAGTCCCTGGAGAAGAACGCACCGGTGATCATGCCCAAGGTCGTGTCCGAACGAGAGCCTTACCGGATCACCACGCTTCACCCGCGGACCTACAACGAGGCCCGTACCATCGGGGAACACTTCCGTGAGGGCACCCCGGTGATCATGAATCTGACTGAGATGGATGACACAGACGCGAAGCGACTTGTCGACTTTGCGGCCGGTTTGGTGTTTGGTCTTCACGGCAGCATCGAGCGGGTGACGCAGAAGGTGTTCCTGTTGTCTCCTGCTAACGTCGATGTCACGGCGGAGGACAAGGCCCGCATCGCAGAGGGCGGGTTCTTCAACCAGAGCTGAGACGTACGACCGGACTGAAGCACGGAAGAGCATGGACAGGGGAGAGGGAACCACAGGCCATGAGCGTGTTCGCGCAGGTGATCTACATCGCGCTGATGGTGTTCCTCGTCGTGCTCATCTTCCGGCTGGTCATGGACTACGTCTTCCAGTTCGCCCGCTCGTGGCAACCCGGCAAGGCGATGGTGGTCGTACTGGAGGCCACCTACACTGTCACCGATCCACCGCTGAAGCTTCTGCGGCGGTTCATTCCGCCGCTGCGTCTCGGGGGCGTGGCGCTCGACCTGTCCTTCTTCGTACTGATGATCATCGTCTACATTCTCATCTCCATCGCGCAGAGCTTCGTGAGGTGAGCGTGGGGACGATCCGGTCTTGCCGACTGCCGATGACTACGTTGAGGTGAAGAGATGCCGTTGACCCCCGAGGACGTGCGGAACAAGCAGTTCACGACCGTCCGCCTCCGAGAAGGCTATGACGAGGACGAGGTCGATGCCTTCCTCGACGAGGTCGAAGCCGAACTGACCCGTCTGCTCCGCGAGAACGAGGACCTGCGCGCCAAACTGGCCGCGGCCACGCGGGCCGCCGCGCAGAACCAGCAGAACGCGCGCAAGCCCCCGGAGCAGGACCAGCAGCAGCACCAGCAGCAGCACCAGCAGCACCAGCAGCAGGGCATGCGAGGTCCCGGCGCGCCGGTGCCCGCCGGCATATCGGGCCCGCCGCAGCAGCAGATGGGCGGCCCCATGGGTGGTCCGCCCCAGCTGCCGAGCGGTGCCCCGCAGCTGCCCGCCGGCCCCGGCGGTCAGGGCGGCCCGCAGGGTCCCGGCCCCATGGGCCAGGGTCCGATGGGCCAGGGCCCGATGGGCGGCCAGCCGCCCATGCAGCAGCAGATGGGCGGCCCGATGGGCGGTCCCATGGGTGGTCCCATGGGCGGTCCGATGGGCGGCCCCGGTCAGGGCCCCGGTGGCGACAGCGCCGCCCGTGTCCTCTCGCTGGCCCAGCAGACCGCCGACCAGGCGATCGCCGAGGCCCGCTCCGAGGCCAACAAGATCGTCGGCGAGGCCCGCAGCCGCGCCGAGGGTCTGGAGCGTGACGCCCGTGCCAAGGCCGACGCCCTGGAGCGGGACGCGCAGGAGAAGCACCGCGTCGCCATGGGCTCCCTGGAGTCCGCCCGCGCCACGCTGGAGCGCAAGGTCGAGGACCTGCGCGGCTTCGAGCGCGAGTACCGCACCCGCCTGAAGTCGTACCTGGAGTCGCAGCTGCGTCAGCTGGAGACCCAGGCCGACGACTCGCTGGCGCCGCCGCGCACCCCGGCCACCGCGTCCCTGCCGCCGTCCCCGGCGCCCTCCATGGCCCCGGCCGGCGCGAGCGCCCCGTCCTACGGCGGCAACCAGACGATGGGCGGCTCGCCCGCCCCGTCCGCGCCGTCCTACGGCGGTCAGCAGCAGATGACCCCGGCCATGACCCAGCCGATGGCCCCGGTCCGTCCGCAGGGTCCGTCCCCGATGGGCCAGGCTCCCTCGCCGATGCGTGGGTTCCTGATCGACGAGGACGACAACTGACGGGTCACTGAGACCGGTACGACAACGGCGTCGGCAGCGTCTGATAGGGCGGGCCCCCCGGACTTCGGTCCCGGGGGCCCGCCCTTTTTACGCGGGTTGCGTGAGGTGGCTGAGGGGCGCGGGGAAACCGGCGCACGGCAACGGGACGGACCGCCTCATGAAGAAGGGCCCCGGCCTCCTCCACGGAGACCGGGGCCCTTCCCGGGAGAGCCGGCGTTTACGCCTTGCGCAGCCGGAACGTGAGGGACAGCCCCTCGTCGGTGAACGCGGCGCCGTAGCTGTCGTCGGCCTCGCCCTGGCCGAAGTCGGTGGCCAGCACCTCGTCGGCGATCAGCTCACCGTGCTCGGCCAGCGCGGCGACCACGGCCGGGTCGGTCGACGTCCACCGCAGGGCGATCCGGTCGGCCACGTCCAGCCCGCTGTTCTTGCGGGCCTCCTGGATCAGCCGGATCGCGTCACGGGCCAGGCCCGCCTGCCGCAGCTCCTCGGTGATCTCCAGGTCCAGCGCCACCGTGGCACCGGAGTCGGAGGCCACCGACCAGCCCTCGCGCGGGGTCTCCGTGATGATCACCTCGTCCGGGGCGAGGGCGACCGTCTCACCGTCGACCTCCACGGAGGCCGTGCCCTCGCGCAGGGCCAGGGACAGCGCGGCGGCGTCCGCGGCGGCGATCGCCTTCGCCACGTCCTGCACCCGCTTGCCGAACCGCTTGCCGAGCGCCCGGAAGTTCGCCTTCGCCGTCGTGTCGACCAGGCTGCCGCCGACCTCGGACAGGGAGGCGAGGGACGAGACGTTCAGCTCCTCGGTGATCTGCGTGTGCAGCTCCGGGTCCAGGGCCTCGAACCCGGTGGCCGCGATGAGCGCGCGGGACAGCGGCTGACGGGTCTTGACGCCCGACTCCGCGCGCGTGGCGCGGCCCAGCTCCACCAGCCGGCGGACCAGGACCATCTGCTTCGACAGCTCCGGGTCGATCGCCGACAGGTCCGCCTCCGGCCAGCCGGCCAGGTGCACGGACTCCGGCGCGCCCGGGGTGACCGGAACGACCAGGTCCTGCCACACCCGCTCGGTGATGAACGGGGTGATCGGCGCCATCAGCCTGGTGACCGTCTCCAGCACCTCGTGCAGCGTGCGCAGCGCGGCCTTGTCGCCCTGCCAGAACCGGCGGCGGGACCGGCGGACGTACCAGTTCGAGAGGTCGTCCACGAACGCGGACAGCAGCTTGCCGGCGCGCTGGGTGTCGTACGCCTCCAGCGCCTGGGTGACCTGGTCGGTCAGTGCGTGCAGCTCGGAGAGCAGCCAGCGGTCCAGCACGGGGCGCTCGGCCGGGGCCGGGTCCGCCGCGGACGGGGCCCAGTCCGACGTACGGGCGTACAGCGCCTGGAAGGCGACCGTGTTCCAGTACGTCAGCAGGGTCTTGCGGACGACCTCCTGGATCGTGCCGTGGCCGACCCGGCGCGCGGCCCACGGGGAGCCGCCGGCCGCCATGAACCAGCGCACCGCGTCCGCGCCGTGCTGGTCCATGAGCGGGATCGGCTGCAGGATGTTGCCCAGGTGCTTGGACATCTTGCGGCCGTCCTCGGCCAGGATGTGGCCGAGGCAGACGACGTTCTCGTACGACGACCTGTCGAAGACGAGGGTGCCGACGGCCATCAGCGTGTAGAACCAGCCGCGGGTCTGGTCGATCGCCTCGGAGATGAACTGCGCCGGGTAGCGGCTCTCGAACAGCTCCTTGTTCTTGTACGGGTAGCCCCACTGCGCGAACGGCATCGAGCCCGAGTCGTACCAGGCGTCGATGACCTCCGGCACGCGCGTGGCCGTGCTGCCGCAGCCCTCGTGCGGGCAGGCGAAGGTGACCTCGTCGATGTACGGGCGGTGCGGGTCCAGGCCCGACTGGTCGGCGCCGGTCAGCTCGGTCAGCTCCGCGCGGGAGCCGACGCAGGTGAGGTGGTCGTCCTCGCAGCGCCAGATCGGCAGCGGGGTGCCCCAGTAGCGGTTGCGGGACAGCGCCCAGTCGATGTTGTTGTTCAGCCAGTCGCCGAAGCGGCCGTGCTTGACGGTCTCCGGGAACCAGTTGGTCTTCTCGTTCTCCTGGATCAGCCGGTCCTTGACGGCCGTCGTGCGGATGTACCAGGAGGGCTGCGCGTAGTAGAGCAGCGCGGTGTGGCAGCGCCAGCAGTGCGGGTAGCTGTGCTCGTACGGCAGGTGCTTGAAGAGGAGGCCGCGCTGCTGGAGGTCCGCGGTGAGCTGTTCGTCCGCCTTCTTGAAGAAGACGCCGCCGACCAGCGGGACGTCCTCCTCGAAGGTGCCGTCCGGGCGGACCGGGTTCACCACGGGCAGGCCGTAGGAGCGGCAGACCTTGAGGTCGTCCTCACCGAAGGCGGGGGACTGGTGGACCAGACCCGTGCCGTCCTCGGTGGTCACGTACTCGGCGTTGACCACGAAGTGGGCGGGCTCCGGGAACTCCACCAGCTCGAACGGACGCTGGTACGTCCAGCGCTCCATCTCGGCGCCGGTGAAGGTCCGGCCCGTGGTCTCCCAGCCCTCGCCGAGCGCCTTGGCGACGAGCGGCTCGGCGACGACGAGCTTCTCCTCGCCGTTGGTCGCGACGACGTAGGTGACGTCCGGGTGCGCGGCGACCGCCGTGTTGGACACCAGGGTCCAGGGGGTCGTCGTCCACACCAGGAGCGCGGCCTCGCCGGCGAGCGGACCGGAGGTGAGCGGGAAGCGGACGTACACGGACGGGTCCACGACCGTCTCGTAGCCCTGCGCCAGCTCGTGGTCGGACAGGCCGGTGCCGCAGCGCGGGCACCAGGGGGCGACGCGGTGGTCCTGGACCAGCAGGCCCTTGTTGAAGATCTCCTTCAGCGACCACCAGACCGACTCGATGTACTCGGGGTCCATCGTGACGTAGGCGTCGTCCAGGTCGACCCAGTAGCCCATGCGGGTCGTCAGGTCGGAGAAGGCGTCGGTGTGGCGGAGCACGGACTCCCGGCACTTGGCGTTGAACTCGGCGATGCCGTACGCCTCGATGTCCTTCTTGCCGGAGAAGCCCAGCTCCTTCTCGACGGCCAGCTCGACGGGGAGGCCGTGGCAGTCCCAGCCGGCCTTGCGGGCCACGTGGTAGCCGCGCATGGTGCGGAAGCGGGGGAAGACGTCCTTGAAGACGCGGGCCTCGATGTGGTGGGCGCCGGGCATGCCGTTCGCGGTGGGCGGGCCCTCGTAGAACACCCACTCCGGGCGGCCCTCGGACTGCTCCAGGCTCTTGGCGAAGATCTTCTGCTCGCGCCAGAAGTCGAGCACGGCGTGCTCAAGAGCGGGCAGGTCGACCTGTGCGGGCACCTGGCGGTACGTCGGCGCTGTCATCTGCGAGCATCCTCCAACGGACTTGCTGCCTTCCGTCGGAGGGACGAGAGCCTTCGTTCCTGTCTACGCCGTGTGCGGCGCGCTCCCGCGGTACCACCCTCCTTGGCCCTCCGCCGCGCCGTACGCGCCGGTGAGCCCCCTCATTGGGATCGCGAAACCGGTTCTACTCGCCGTCGCCCTGAGGCTGCGGCTTTCTTCCGGCGGCTCCGGGGTGATCTTCACGTCGCGCTCGCCCCCGGGCTCACACCGTCCCCGGGTCGCTCTGGGCTGCGTACGCCGCTACTCGTCCCCATCCACGCTTCTCGCTCCGCCCAGTGTACGGCGCCCCGCGGACAGCGGCGGACCGGTTTTCCGCGCGGCGCCGGCGGCCGCCGGGCGACCGGGGCGGATGACCCGAATGGCGAGGGGCGGCCGTCCGGGGCCGGGCGGGGCCCGGTCCGGCGGATTACCCGGCGGGGAGCTGGGCACAACGGATGCAGGCTCGCGGCTCGGGGGGTGCGGGCGGGCGAATCGGGCGGTGTGCCCCGTTGCCGCGGGACTCAAGTCGATTTATCGTCCCAGCACGATTCGCGAGCAAGATCACAATATGTGAAGGGGCCGCGGCATGGTGGCGAAGAAGACCGCCGTACAGCAGCCGGCGACCGGGAAGACCGGCGCGAGGCCTGCCACCAAGAAGACGGCTCCCGGCAAGACGGCCGCCGAGAAGGAGGCAGCCGAGAAGACGGCTGCCAGGAAGGCGGCCGGGACGACGACGGCGGACGCGAAGACGGCGGACGCGAGGGCGGCGGCCAAGAAGGCCGCCGCCAGGAAGACGGCCGCCAAGGAGGCGGCCCCGAAGAAGACGGCCGCAGTGGTGAAGACCGGAGCGAAGAAGACGGCCACGAAGCAGGCGAACACGAAGCATGCGGACATGAAGCAGGCCGCCACGGAGCGCGCGGACACGAAGCACGCGGACGCGAAACCGGCGGCTGCGAAGAAGGCGGCCGTCGGGAACGCGGTCGCGAAGAAGACGGTCAGCGGGGAAACGGTCGGCAAGAAGACCGTCGCCGAGAAGAGCACGGCCAAGAAGGCGGGCGCGGCGCGGGCCGCGAAGCAGACGGGAGCCACGACGGTGGTTGCGAAGAAGACTCCTGGCACGGCCACGGCGGCACAGACCGCCGTTCCGAAGGCACGCATCGCCGCGGCGGAGCCCGGCGAGCTGGCGGTGCGCCCCGGCGAGGACCCCTGGACCCCGGACGAGGTCGCCGGGGCCCGCGCGGAGCTGCAGTCCGAGGTGGAACGGCTGCAGGAGGAGATCAGCTCGTCCGAGGCGGCCCTGGCCGGCCTGATGCGGGACTCCGGGGACGGCGCCGGCGACGACCAGGCCGACACCGGCACCAAGAACATCACGCGCGAGCACGAGCTGGCGCTGGCCGCCAACGCGCGCGAGATGCTGATCCAGACCGAGCGCGCCCTGGAACGGCTGGATGCGGGCACCTACGGCCTGTGCGAGAACTGCGGCCGGCCCATCGGCAAGGCCCGTATGCAGGCGTTCCCGAGGGCCACCCTGTGCGTGGAGTGCAAGCAGAAGCAGGAACGCCGCTCCTGAGCGTGAGGGGCCACTGGGGCGTGCCGTAGTCTCGTCCCCAGTCAGGCACCTAGGTTGAGGGACTCACGTGGCAGAGGCGGAGCGCATCATCGGTACGCCGGACACCCCGGACGACGGCGGCGGACAGACGGCGGCGGCCGGAGCACCCGCCGGCTCCGGCGCGCCCGGCGAGCAGGCCCCCGCGCGGCGGCCCGGCCGCGGGCGCCGGATCGCCGTGCTGTTCGCGGTGGCCGCGTTCGCGTACGCCCTCGACCTGATCAGCAAGATGCTCGTGGTGTCCCGGCTGGAGGGCCGCGCGCCGATCCGGGTCGTCGGGGACCTGCTGGAGCTGCACGCGATCCGCAACCCCGGCGCCGCCTTCGGGTTCGGCGCGGCCTTCACGGTGATCTTCACGCTGATCGCCGCCGCCGTGATCGTGGTGATCATCCGGCTGGCCCGCAAGCTCTACAGCTTCCCCTGGGCGGTCGCGCTCGGCCTGCTGCTCGGCGGCGCGCTCGGCAACCTCACCGACCGGATCTTCCGGGCGCCGGGCGTCTTCGAGGGCGAGGTCGTGGACTTCATCGCGCCCAAGGGCTTCGCGGTGTTCAACCTCGCCGACTCGGCGATCGTGTGCGGCGGCATCCTGATCGTGCTGCTGTCCTTCCGCGGCCTGGACCCCGACGGCACCGTCCACAAGGACTGAGCCCGGGGTTTTCCACAGGCCCGTTCGGGGGTGTCCGGCCCGTCCGGCATACTCGACGGGTGAGCACGATTCCCGAGATCCGTACCCTGCCCGTGCCCGACGGCCTGGAGGGCGAGCGCGTCGACGCCGCCATCTCGCGCATGTTCGGCTTCTCCCGCACGAAGGCGGCCGAGCTGGCCGCGGCCGGCAAGGTCCAGGTCGACGGCGCGGTGGTCGGCAAGTCCGAGCGGGTGCGCGGCGGCGCCTGGCTGGAGGTCGAGATGCCGCAGGCGCCCGCGCCGGTGCAGGTGGTCGCCGAACCGGTCGAGGGCATGGAGATCGTGCACGACGACGATGACGTGGTCGTGATCGTCAAGCCGGTCGGCGTGGCCGCGCACCCGTCACCGGGCTGGTCCGGCCCCACCGTCATCGGCGGCCTCGCCGCCGCGGGCTACCGGATCTCCACCTCCGGCGCCGCCGAGCGCCAGGGCATCGTGCACCGGCTCGACGTCGGCACCTCCGGCCTGATGGTCGTCGCCAAGTCGGAGTACGCGTACACGTCGCTCAAGCGCCAGTTCAAGGAGCGCACGGTCGACAAGCGCTACCACACGCTGGTCCAGGGCCACCCGGACCCGACGAGCGGCACCATCGACGCCCCGATCGGCCGCCACCCGAACCACGACTACAAGTGGGCGGTCACGGCCGAGGGCAAGCCGTCCGTGACCCACTACGACCTCATCGAGGCCTTCCGCGCCGCCTCTCTGCTGGACGTGAAGCTGGAGACGGGCCGCACCCACCAGATCCGCGTCCACATGGCCGCTCACCGCCACCCCTGCGTCGGCGACCTCACCTACGGCGCCGACCCGACCCTCGCCAAGCGGCTGCGCCTGACCCGCCAGTGGCTGCACGCGGTACGCCTCGGTTTCGAGCACCCGGGGGACGGCAGCTGGGTGGAGTTCGAGAGCGACTACCCCGAGGACCTCCAGAAGGCCCTCGACCAGGTCAGGGAGGAGACGTACGCGTGAGCCGGCCGTACACCGTCCGGGTCGCCGAGGACCCCGCCGACCGCGAGGCCTGCTTCGCGGTCCGCAAGGAGGTCTTCGTGGTCGAACAGGGCGTCGCCGAGGACATCGAGTACGACGCCTACGACGCCGTGGCCGTGCACGTGCTGGCGGTGCGCGCGGACGGGGTGCCGCTGGGCACCGGACGGCTGCTGTACGGCGAGGCGGCGGCCGCCAAGACCGGCGGGGACCCGACGGTGGGCTCCCTGGGCCGGCTCGCCGTCTCCCGCGAGGCGCGCGGGCTCGGCGTCGGCGCCGCCCTGGTGCGCGCCATCGAGGACGCGGCACGCGCGCGTGGCCTGACGGCCGTGGACCTGCACGCCCAGACCCACGCCCTGGGCTTCTACGAACGGCTCGGCTACGCGGCGTACGGCCCACAGTTCCCGGACGCAGGGATTCCGCACCGGGCGATGCGCCGGCCCCTGTAGCGGCCCGGCGTCCCTGGGGGAGGCGTTGAACGGGGGCCGGTGGGCAGGCGTCATGGCAGGCTGGAGACCTGCCGTGTGATCGTCGACCCCCGGAGCGCCGTCCGTGGATCAGCTGGCTCTGTTGTTCGTCCTGCTGCTCGGGGCCCTGGTGAGTGTCCCGGTGGGGGACCGGTTCGGGGTGCCGGCGCCGGTGCTGATGACCCTGTTCGGCGGGGCCCTGGCGGTGGCCGACTTCGTGCCCAACGTGGACATCCCGCCCGAGCTGATCCTGCCCGGGCTGCTGCCGCCGCTGCTCTACGCCGCCGTGCGCCGCACGTCGTGGCGGCAGTTCGCGGCCAACGTCCGCCCGATCCTCCTGCTGGCCGTCGCCCTGGTCTTCGTGACGACGGTGTGCGTGGCCTTCGTCGCGGGCGCGATCGTGCCCGGGCTGCCGATCGCCGCCGCCGTGGCGCTGGGCGCCCTGGTGGCGCCGCCCGACCCGGTCGCCGCGACCAGCGTCGCCGGACAGCTGGGGCTGCCGCGCCGCCTGGTGTCGATCCTGGAGGGCGAGGGACTCTTCAACGACGTGACCGCCATCGTGCTGTACCACGTGGCGATCGCAGCCGCCGTGAGCGGCGCGTTCTCCCCCTGGCAGGCCGGGCTCGACCTGGTGCTGTCCGCCGTCGTCGCGGTGGCCGTCGGCCTGGTGCTGGGCTGGGGCGCGAACAGGCTGATGGACCTGCTGGGCGATCCGACCCTGCAGATCGGCATGACCCTGCTGGTGCCGTACGCCTCCTACGTGCTCGCGGAGAAACTGCACGGCTCCGGGGTGCTCGCCGTGCTCACCACGGCCCTCTTCCTCGCCGAGTACGCCACCGACGCCGACGACGTGATGACCCGGCTCGCCGGGCACACCTTCTGGGACATCATCGACACCCTCGTCACGGGCGTCGCCTTCGGACTCATCGGGCTCGAACTGCACAACGCCATCCACACGGCCCAGGGACGCTGGGGCGAGATGCTCGGCTGGGCCGCTGCCGTCGTGGGCGTGGTGGTCGTCGTGCGGCTGCTGTGGCTGCTGCCGGCGACCTGGCTGACCAAGCGGCTGCACGCCCGCCGGGACTACGACGAGGAGATCCCGGTGAGCCTGCGGGAGACCGTCGTGATGTGGTGGTCCGGAATGCGTGGGGTGGCCTCGGTGGCGCTGGCGCTGGCCGTGCCGCTCAGGACAAAGGACGGCTCTCCGTTCCCCGACCGCGACGAGATCGTCTTCATCGCCTTCGGGGTGATCATCGTCACCCTGGTGGTGCAGGGACTGACGCTGCCCTGGCTGGTGCGGCGGCTCGGGGTGCGGGCCGACTCGGAGCGGGAGAAGGAGTTCGAGAAGGAGCTGGCGGTGCGGGCCGCGAAGGCGGCGAAGCGCCGGCTGCGGGAGATCGAGCAGGTGGAGGAGCTGCCCGAGGACCTGTCCGAGCAGATGCTGCGGCGGGCCTTCGACATCGGCATCCGGATCAGCCCGGACATGGGGGAGGAGGAGCGGCGCGAGGCGCAGCACCAGCGGGCCAGGCGGCTCAAGCGGGTGCGGCGCATCCAGAACGAGATGCTGAGTGCCGCCCGCCACGAGGTGCTGGCGGCGCGGAGCGAGCCCGGCGCGGACCCGGAGATCGTGGACCGGGTGCTGCGCCACCTCGACGTCCGCAGCCTGCGCTGAGCGGCGGGCGGGAGGTGCGGCCGACCGTGGGGCCGGATGTGCCCTGCCGGTCATACAAATGTGCCGACCCTGTGGACAACTCCCGGCACCGCCGCTGTCCGGCTCGTACGCTCGGATCATGACTCGCAACATCGTGATCAGCGGCGGGGGTACGGGCATCGGCCTGGCGACGGCGCACGCCTTCGCGGCGGACGGGGACAGGGTGCTGTTGCTCGGGCGGCGCGCCGAGGTGCTGGAGAAGGCCGGGGTGGCCGGGGCCCTCACCTACGCCGCGGACCTCTCCGAACCCGCCCAGGTGCGCGGCGTCGCCCGCTTCGTCGCCGAGGAGCTGGGCACCGTCGACGTACTGGTGAACAGCGCCGGAGGCGCCGGATACCTGGAGCCCCCGGCCGGCAGCGACGACCCCCTCGACCGGGTCGCCCATGACTGGACCCTCAACTTCCGGCAGAACACCCTGACCGCCGCCCTCCTCACCGAAGCGCTGAGGCACCGGCTCGCCGAGCCCGGCGGACGGGTGCTGTTCCTGAGTTCCATCGCCGCCTACCGCGGCTCCGGCACGGGCGCCTACGCGGCGGCCAAGGCCGGGCTGCACCCCTACGCCCACGACCTGGCCCGCCAGCTGGGACCGCGCGGCATCACCGTGAACGTGGTCGCACCCGGATACGTGGAGGACACCGAGTTCTTCGGGGACACGATGGACGAGGACCGGCGCGGCAGGCTCGTCGCCGACACCTCGACCGGCCGCGCCGGCATACCGGGGGACGTGGCCGAGACCCTGCACTGGCTGGCATCGCCGGCCGCCGGCCACATCACCTCGCAGGTGATCCAGGTGAACGGCGGCGCCGAGCGCGGGCACTGAGCACCGGCCGTCAGCCGCGGCCGGTGCGCGGGAAGTCGTAGGCCTTGCGGAGCGAGGCGCGGTCGGGGGACGGGACGCGGTACGGCGGGAGCACCGAGTCGGCGGTGTTCACCCGGGGCAGCGCGTAGGGGTGCTCGGCGGACAGCCAGGTGATCATCTGCTCGCGGACCGCGACCCGGACCGTCCAGATGTCGTCCGCGTCCTTCGCCGTCACCAGGGCCCGCACCTGGATGGTGTTCGGCGTGGTGTCCGTCACCACCAGGCCGTAGGCGCGGCCGTCCCAGGCCGGGCAGTGGCGCAGGATGTCGCGGAGCTTCTCGCGCATGGCCTCGATGGGCGCGCTGTGGTCCAGGTGCCAGTAGACGATGCCCGTCATCTGCGGGGTGCCGCGGGACCAGTTCTCGAAGGGCTTGGAGGTGAAGTACGACACGGGCATGGTGATCCGGCGCTCGTCCCAGGTCCGGACCGTCAGGAAGGTGAGGGTGATCTCCTCGACGGTGCCCCACTCGCCGTCGACCACGACGGTGTCGCCTATGCGCACCATGTCGCCGAAGGCGATCTGGAGCCCGGCGAACATGTTCGAGAGCGTCGACTGGGCGGCGACACCGGCGATGGCGGCGATGATGCCCGCCGAGGCCAGCAGGGAGGCGCCCGCCGCGCGCATCGCCGGGAACGTCAGCAGCATCGACGAGGCGGCCACCACGATGACGATCGCGGACACCACCCGCATGATCAGCTCCACCTGCGTGCGTACCCGGCGTACCCGGGCCGCGTCTCGGTGGGCGCGCGCATAGCGGGTGTAGGTGGTCTCGACGATCGCCGCGGCGATCCGGATCACCAGCCAGGCGGCCGATCCGATCAGCACCAGCGTCAGCGTCCGGCCGATGCCGACCTGGTGCCGCTCCAGCAGCTTCGTCTGGTCGTACGACCCGCGCAGCATGGCGGTGCACAGCACGAGCTGGTAGGGGATGCGGGCGCGGCGCAGCAGCCCCCACAGAGGGGTGTCGTGGTCGCGTTCGTCGGCCTTGCCCAGCAGCCGGTCCGTGCCCCAGCCGATGGCCAGGGTCAGCAGCACCGTGCCGCCGAGCACGATCAGGGGGCGGAGTACGTTCTCCATGCCTCCGCTCCTAACCGGCGCGCGCAGGGCATGAACATGTGAGTTCGGCGCGTTCCTGGGTACGGCGGCACCGGCACTGTCGGACCCGGCTGGCACCATGGCCTCATGAACATCATGCTTTTTCACTCGACCTACGGGCTCAGGCCCGCGGTGCGGGAGGCCGCGGCCCGGCTGCGCGCGGCGGGCCACGAGGTGTGGACGCCGGACCTCTTCGAGGGGCGCACGTTCGACACCGTCGAGGAGGGCATGGAGTTCAACGAGGGGCTCGGCAAGGAGGAGCTGCTGAAGCGGGCCGTGCTGGCGGCGGCGCCGTACTCGGACCGGGGGCTGGTGTACGCCGGGTTCTCGCTCGGTGCCTCCGTCGCGCAGACCCTCGCCCTGGGCGACGACAAGGCGCGCGGGCTGCTGCTCCTGCACGGCACGTCGGACATCGCGCCGAACGCGCACGTGGACGAGCTGCCGGTGCAGCTGCACGTGGCCGAGCCGGACCCGTTCGAGACGGACGACTGGCTGAGCGCCTGGTACCTGCAGATGGGCCGGGTGGGCGCCGACGTGGAGATCTACCGGTACGCCGGGGCCGGCCACCTCTACACCGATCCCGCCCTGCCGGACTACGACGCCGAGGCCGCCGAGGCCACCTGGCGGGTGGCGCTCGGCTTCCTCGAAACGCTCGGCTGAGCGGTCACCTCGGGACGGTCACACCGGGTCGTAGGTCCGCTCGACCTTCTGCGTGCCGCTGCGGGTGCGGTAGGAGCGCGCCCAGCTGGTGGTGGCGTCCGGGTCGGTGCGGTCGGACAGGACGTAGTAGTCCATCTGCGCGCGCTCGGCCGTGATGTCCAGCACGCCGTAGCCGTGCCGGTCGGTGTCCACCCAGTGGACGTGCCGGTTGGCGGCCCGGATGACCGGCGCGGCGACCGCGGAGACCGTGCCCTCGGGCACCTTCACGATGTCGTCCAGGTTGTCGGAGGTCACCGAGGTCACCACGAACTCGGTGGCCGCGGACGCCGACAGCGGGTAGGTACCCGCGTCCACCGGCACGTCGTTGGCCCACGCCATGTGGATGTCACCGGTCAGGAAGACGGTGTTGCCGATGGCGTTGGAGCGCAGGTGGGCCAGGAGTTCGCGCCGGTCGTCGGTGTAGCCGTCCCACTGGTCGGTGTTGGCGGCGATGCCCTCCTGCGGCAGCCCGAGCAGCTTGGCGAGCGGCTTGAGCAGGTCGGCGGAGAGGGAGCCGAAGGAGAACGGCGAGATCATCACCGAGTTGCCGACCAGCCGCCACCTGGTGTCGGAGGCCTTCAGCCCGGCCTTGAGCCAGTCGAGCTGGGCGCGCCCGGTGAGCGTGCGGTCCGGGTCGTCCACCGAACCGCTCGCCGTGGAGGCCTGCTGGGAGCGGAAGGAGCGCAGGTCCAGCAGGGACAGGTCGGCGAGCTTGCCGAAGCGCAGCCGGCGGTAGGTGGTGCCGGCGATGGCCGGGCGGACCGGCATCCACTCGAAGTAGGCCTGCTTGGCGGCGGCCTGACGGGCCGACCAGGTGCCCTCGGCGCCCTCGGTGTGGTTGACCGCGCCGCCCGACCAGGCGTTGTCGGCGAACTCGTGGTCGTCCCAGATCGCGACGACCGGCGCCTTCAGGTGCAGGGCCTGGAGGTCGGGGTCGGTCTTGTACCTGGCGTGCCGGATCCGGTAGTCGGCGAGGGTGAGGATCTCGCCCGCGGGCGCGTGCGGGCGCACCACCTTGCCCCGGGCCGCGTACTCGCCGGACTTGTACTCGTAGATGTAGTCGCCGAGGTGCAGCCAGGCGTCGAGGTCGTTGCGGGCGGCGAGGTGGCGGTAGGCGGAGAAGTGGCCCGCCTCCCAGTTGGCGCAGGAGACGACGCCGAACCGCAGACCGGAGACGTCCGCGTCCGCCGCCGGCGCGGTGCGGGTGCGCGCCGCCGGGGAGTCGGCGCCGCCGGACGAGAACCGGAACCAGTAGTCGGTGGCCGGCTCCAGGCCGCGGATGTCGGCCTTCACGGTGTGGTCGGAGGCGGCGGTCGCGGTGGTGGAGCCCCTGGCGACGATGCTGGTGAACGCCTTGTCCCGGGCGACGACCCAGCTGACCTCGGTGTCCGGGCCGAGCCCGGAGCCCGGTATGGCCTCCGGGGTGGGGGTCACACGGGTCCACAGCAGGACGCCGTCGGGCAGCGGGTCACCGGAGGCGACGCCGTGCAGGAAGGCGGGGGCGTCCGTGGCGGCGCGGGCCGGCAGGGCGGCGGCCAGCGGGCCGGCCAGGACAGCGGTCGCCGCCGCGGCCTTGACGACCGTACGGCGGCGGGGCGAAAACGAGCCGAGGCCCTGAGAGGCCTCGGACGATCTGTATCGACTGGTCACAGGCGATCAGGTTACTGATCGGTACGCGCAGCGGTGGGCGAACGCGCAAAAGTTCGCCCACCCTTCGGCTCGATGTCGGCTCGGGCGGTCCCGCGGCCGGGCGGCTCAGCCCTTGAGGGCCCCGGCCAGCGCGGTGTTGAACTCGGCGACTGTACGGGGCGCGTTCTTTCCGTCGGCGCCCGTCAGCGTCTTGCCGTCCATCTTCAGGGTCGGGGTGCCCGAGATGCCGTCCTTGTCGAAGATCTTCGACTCCTCCAGCGCCCACCGGTCGTAGGTGCCCTGCTTCACGTCCTTCTGGAAGGCCGCGTTGCCCTTCAGGGCGGGGACCGTGTCGGCGATCTTGATGAGGTAGGCGTCGTCCTTGAACTCGTCGGTGGTCTCCGCGGGGTGCCACTTCTTCGAGTACATCGCCGACTTGTACTCGAGGAACGCCTCCGGGCTGACGTTGAGCGCGGCGCCCAGGGCGCTGAGCGCGTTCTTGGAGCCCTCGCCGGTCAGGTTCCTGTCGAGGAAGGTGGCGCCGACGTACTGGATCCTGAACTTGCCGGCGTCGAGGTCCTTCTTGACGGTCGGGCCGATCACCTGCTCGAAGTCGGCGCAGACCGGGCAGCGCGGGTCCTCGTACATCACCAGGGTCTTCTCGGCGCTGTCCTTGCCGATGACGATCGTCGTGCCGTCCTTGCCCGTGGTGTGGGCCGGCTTGACGAGCCTGTCGTCCTTCGCGGCCTCCCAGTAGGCGGGCTTGTTGGCCTGGACGACGGCCCAGCCTATGCCGCCGGCCGCGGCCAGGACGCCGACCACGGAGGCGGCCACGATCAGCTGCCGCCTGACCTTGTCGCGCTTGGCCTGCCGCTCGCGTTCCTGGCGCAGCCGCTCCCGGGCCGCCGTCTTCGCCGTCTGGCTGTTCCGCTTGCTCATGTCGGTGATCTCCATGGGGGACGCGCACACGTCGTACGCGGGATACGTAAGGGGGGACTGGTCGTGCTCAGGCGAAGGCCGGTGAGCACGGCGGTCCACGCCGTCCCAGGGAGTGCACGAGGAGCCGGTCACGGGCCGCGGCCCGGCGCGGGGCCGGGCGGGGCAGCCGGCGGGCCGGGAGCGGCCGTACGGCGACCGCGGCCACCGCCAGCAGCAGCGGCCGGAAGGTGGTGGCGGCGGCCGCGCGCAGCAGCTGGGTCAGCGCCCGCTCGCCCCGGCGCAGCCAGGCGGCGGCCAGCAGGCCCACGCCGACGTGCGCGGCGAGCAGCAGCCAGGCGGCGGCCGGGCTGGCGTGCGCGAGCAGCGCTGCGGCCCCGTCGGCGCCGCCGGTCATGCGGGCCAGCGGGGTGCCCACCCGGCCCTCGCACAGCACGTCCAGGCCGACCGCCCGCAGCGGGCCCGCGACCGGGCCGCCCGCCCGGCCGTAGCAGGCGTGCTGGCCGGTGGTGAACACCGTGTCGGCGGCCAGCTCCAGCGGGATCAGCAGGGCCGCGATCCGGCCGAAGCCGCGCTCGCGGCCCGCCAGCGCGTACGCGGTGACGAACACCCCGGCGGCGACCGTGCCCACGGTCGCCAGCGGCAGCGGAGCACGGGACAGCAGCACGTGCGACGCGGTGCTGAGCGTCACGACGAAGGCCGTGAACAGCGCCGCGCGCACGGCTCTGAGCTGGGTCCCGGATATGTCCATAGCGAGAGAAGAGTCTGTCACGTACGCGAGTAAGGGACCCCTAAAGGGTGCCTGTGAATCCGCGGGGCTACAGCCCCGGAATCCGGCCGTTGCGGAACAGGTCGACGAAGATCTGGTGGTCGGCACGCGCGCGTGAACCGTAGGCGTGCGCGAAGTCCACCAGCAGGGGCGCGAAGCCCTCCTCGTCGGCCGCGATCGCCGCGTCGATGGCCCGCTCGGTGGAGAACGGCACCAGGGACTCGCCGGAGGTGTCGTCCGCCGCCGCGTGCATCGTGGCGGTGGCCCGGCCCAGGTCGGCGACGACGGCGGCGATCTCCTCCGGGTCGTCGATGTCGTCCCAGTCCAGGTCCACGGCGTACGGAGAGACCTCGGCGACCAGCTGGCCGGCGCCGTCCAGCTCGGTCCAGCCGAGCCACGGGTCGGCGTGCGCCTGCAGGGCGCGCTGGGAGATCACCGTGCGGTGGCCCTCGTGCCGGAAGTACTCCGCGATGGCCGGATCCGTGATGTGGCGGGAGACGGCCGGGGTCTGGGCCTGCTTGATGTAGATCACGACGTCGTTCTCCAGGGCGTCGCTGTGGCCCTCCAGGAGGATGTTGTACGACGGCAGGCCCGCCGAGCCGATGCCGATGCCCCGGCGGCCCACGACGTCCTTCACCCGGTAGGAGTCGGGGCGGGCCAGGGAGGAGTCCGGCAGGGTCTCCAGATAGCCGTCGAAGGCCGCCAGGACCTTGTAGCGGGTCGCCGCGTCCAGCTCGACGGAGCCGCCGCCCGCGGCGAAGCGGCGCTCGAAGTCGCGGATCTCCGTCATCGACTCCAGCAGCCCGAACCGGGTCAGCGAGCGGGCGTCACGCAGCGCGTCCAGCAGCGGACCCTGCGCGGTGTCCAGCGTGAACGGCGGCACCTCGTCCCGCTTCGCGCCCGTGGCCAGGGCGTGGACGCGCTCCCGGTAGGCGGCGGCGTAGACCGTCACCAGCTCGGTGATCTGCGCGTCACTGAGCGCCTTCGCGTAGCCGATGAGCGCGACGGAGGCCGCGAAGCGCTTGAGGTCCCAGGTGAACGGGCCGACGTAGGCCTCGTCGAAGTCGTTGACGTTGAAGACCAGCCGGCCGTTGGAGTCCATGTACGTGCCGAAGTTCTCCGCGTGCAGATCGCCGTGGATCCACACGCGCGAGGTGCGGTCGTCCAGGTACGGGCCGCCACGCTTGTCGGCGTCGAGGTCGTGGTAGAAGAGGGCCGCCGTGCCCCGGTAGAAGGCGAACGCCGAGGCCGCCATCTTCCGGAACTTCACCCGGAACGCCGCCGGGTCGGCGGCCAGGAGCCGGCCGAAGGCGGTGTCGAAGACGGCGAGGATCTCCTCGCCGCGCTGCTCCTCGTCGAGCTGGGGGACCGACATCGCTGGGTGCCTCCTGGTGCATTGCCTGTACGACAGCGTTTCTGCCGTACCCAACGCATGAAGGTACGTGGAGGTGCCCGTCGGGTGTCACTCCCGGGGCATAGACTTCGACGCTGTCCCCCAGAGTGTCCGCCCACCCGTCGCCGAGTGTTTCCGTTGGAGGCCAAACCGTGTCGAAGCCGCCCTTCACGCACCTGCACGTCCATACCCAGTACTCGCTGCTGGACGGTGCCGCGCGGCTGAAGGACATGTTCAACGCGTGCAACGAGATGGGCATGACGCACATCGCCATGTCCGACCACGGCAACCTCCACGGGGCGTACGACTTCTTCCACTCCGCGAAGAAGGCCGGAATCACCCCGATCATCGGGATCGAGGCCTATGTCGCCCCCGAGTCCCGGCGCAACAAGCGCAAGATCCTTTGGGGCCAGCCGCACCAGAAGCGCGACGACATCTCCGGTTCCGGTGGTTACACCCACAAGACGATGTGGGCGGTGAACAGGACCGGACTGCACAACCTCTTCCGGCTCTCCTCCGACGCCTACGCCGAGGGCTGGCTGCAGAAGTGGCCCCGGATGGACAAGGAGACCATCGCGAAGTGGTCCGAGGGCATCGTCGCCTCCACCGGCTGCCCCTCCGGCGAGGTGCAGACCCGACTGCGCCTCGGCCACTTCGACGAGGCCCTGAAGGCCGCCGCCGACTACCAGGACATCTTCGGCAAGGACAAGTACTTCCTGGAGCTGATGGACCACGGCATCGAGATCGAGCGCCGGGTCCGCGACGGTCTGCTGGAGATCGGCAGGAAGCTCGGCATCCCCCCGCTGGTCACCAACGACTCGCACTACACGTACGCGCACGAGGCGGGCGCCCACGACGCCCTGCTGTGCATCCAGACCGGCAAGAACCTCTCCGACCCCGACCGCTTCAAGTTCGACGGCACCGGCTACTACCTGAAGTCCACGGACGAGATGTACGCCATCGACTCCTCGGACGCCTGGCAGGAGGGCTGCGCCAACACGCTCCTGATCGCCGAGATGGTGGACACCACCGGCATGTTCGAGAAGCGCGACCTCATGCCCAAGTTCGACATCCCCGAGGGCTACACCGAGGTCACCTGGTTCAAGGAGGAGGTCCGCCGCGGCATGGAGCGCCGCTACCCGGGCGGCGTCCCCGAGGACCGCCAGAAGCAGGCCGAGTACGAGATGGACACGATCATCTCGATGGGCTTCCCGGGCTACTTCCTCGTGGTCGCCGACTTCATCATGTGGGCCAAGAAGCAGGGCATCGCGGTCGGCCCCGGCCGAGGCTCCGCGGCCGGCTCCATCGTCGCCTACGCCCTCGGCATCACCGACCTCGACCCCATCCCGCACGGTCTGATCTTCGAGCGGTTCCTCAACCCCGAGCGCATCTCGATGCCCGATGTCGACATCGACTTCGACGAGCGCCGGCGCGTCGAGGTGATCCGGTACGTCACCGAGAAGTACGGCGCCGACAAGGTCGCCATGATCGGCACCTACGGCACCATCAAGGCCAAGAACGCGATCAAGGACTCCGCGCGCGTGCTGGGCTACCCGTACGCGATGGGCGACCGCATCACCAAGGCCATGCCCGCCGACGTCCTCGGCAAGGGCATTCCGCTGTCCGGCATCACCGACCCCAGCCACCCCCGCTACTCGGAGGCCGGCGAGGTCCGCTCGATGTACGAGAACGAGCCGGACGTGAAGAAGGTCATCGACACCGCGCGCGGCGTGGAGGGCCTGGTCCGGCAGATGGGTGTGCACGCCGCCGGCGTGATCATGTCCAGCGAGACCATCACCGAGCACGTCCCGGTGTGGGTGAGGCACACCGACGGCGTGACCATCACCCAGTGGGACTACCCGAGCTGTGAGTCGCTCGGCCTGCTGAAGATGGACTTCCTGGGCCTGCGCAACCTCACGATCATGGACGACGCGGTCAAGATGGTGAAGGCCAACAAGGGCCTCGACATCGACCTGCTCTCCCTGCCGCTCGACGACCCCACGACCTTCGAGCTGCTCCAGCGCGGCGACACCCTCGGCGTCTTCCAGTTCGACGGCGGCCCCATGCGGTCCCTGCTCCGGCTGATGAAGCCGGACAACTTCGAGGACATCTCCGCCGTGTCGGCCCTGTACCGGCCGGGCCCGATGGGCATGAACTCCCACACGAACTACGCGCTGCGCAAGAACGGGCAGCAGGAGATCACGCCGATCCACCCCGAGCTGGAGGCGCCGCTCAAGGAGGTCCTGGACGTCACCTACGGCCTGATCGTCTACCAGGAGCAGGTGCAGAAGGCCGCCCAGATCATCGCGGGCTACTCGCTCGGCGAGGCCGACATCCTCCGCCGCGTGATGGGCAAGAAGAAGCCGGAGGAGCTGGAGAAGAACTTCGTCATCTTCCAGGCCGGCGCCCGCAAGAACGGCTACAGCGACGAAGCCATCCAGGCGCTCTGGGACGTGCTGGTCCCCTTCGCCGGCTACGCCTTCAACAAGGCGCACTCGGCCGCGTACGGCCTGGTGTCGTACTGGACGGCGTACCTGAAGGCGAACCACCCCGCCGAGTACATGGCCGCCCTGCTCACCTCCGTCAAGGACGACAAGGACAAGTCGGCGGTCTACCTCAACGAGTGCCGCCGCATGGGCATCCGTGTGCTCCCGCCCAACGTCAACGAGTCCGAGGCGAACTTCGCCGCCCAGGGCGACGAGGTGATCCTCTTCGGCCTCTCCGCCGTCCGCAACGTCGGCACCAACGTGGTCGAGTCGATCATCAAGTGCCGCAAGGCGAAGGGGAAGTACACCTCCTTCCCCGACTACCTCGACAAGGTCGAGGCGGTGGTCTGCAACAAGCGCACCACCGAGTCGCTGATCAAGGCCGGCGCCTTCGACTCGATGGGCCACACCCGCAAGGGCCTCATGGCGCAGTACGAGCCGATGATCGACAACGTGGTCGCGGTCAAGCGCAAGGAGGCCGAGGGCCAGTTCGACCTCTTCGGCGGCATGGGCGAGGAGACCAGCAGCGAGCCCGGCTTCGGTCTCGACGTGGAGTTCTCCACCGACGAGTGGGACAAGACCTATCTGCTCGCCCAGGAGCGGGAGATGCTCGGTCTGTACGTCTCCGACCACCCCCTCTTCGGCCTGGAGCACGTCCTCGCCGACAAGGCCGACGCGGGCATCTCCCAGCTCACCGGCGGAGAGCACGCCGACGGCGCGGTCGTCACCATCGGCGGCATCATCTCCGGCCTCCAGCGCAAGATGACCAAGCAGGGCAACGCCTGGGCGATCGCCACCGTGGAGGACCTCGCGGGCTCCATCGAGTGCATGTTCTTCCCGGCCACCTACCAGCTGGTGTCGACCCAACTGGTCGAGGACGCCGTGGTGTTCGTCAAGGGCCGGCTCGACAAGCGCGAGGACGTGCCCCGGCTCGTCGCCATGGAGCTGATGGTCCCCGACCTGTCCAACGCGGGTACCAACGCCCCCGTGGTGCTCACCATCCCGGCCGTGAAGGTGACCCCGCCGATGGTCAGCCGCCTCGGTGAGATCCTCAGCCACCACAAGGGCGACAGCGAGGTCCGGATCAGGCTCCAGGGCCCGCGCAAGACCACCGTGCTCCGCCTGGACCGGCACCGGGTCAAGCCCGACCCCGCCCTGTTCGGCGACCTCAAGGTGCTCCTCGGCCCGTCCTGCCTGGCCGGCTGAGCCCCGCACCGGCCCACAGCACGAAGGGGCGCACCCGTGAGGAGTGCGCCCCTTCCCTGTGCCTGGGCTTCAACCCGTGTACCCGGGCTTCAACTGCCCTTTACCGGGCTTCAACTGCCCTTTACCGGGCTTCAACTGCCCTTTAGTTGTGGCCGAAGCTCTTCTGCTTCTTGCGGGCGGCATCCGACGGGCCGCCCTGGATGTGCGACACCGGCGACTCGTTCTCCTCCGCCGGAGGACGCTGTGCGTGCTCGCTCTGCCGCTCGCGGTTCTGCGGGCCGGCCTGCTTGCGGTTCTTGTTCTTGGCCATGGTGATCTGCCTCCTGTGGGGGATCTAGGGGCCAGGGCCGGGACCAGATTCACATAGCCTGACATCAGGCGCATGTCGGATAATTACCGTCTGTGACAGGGCAGCTGGGCGCACGAGAACCGGAAACGCCACGCCGAAGATCGAGTTCGGGCCGTTAACCCCCGCGCGGTCGGGCAGACTCGAAGGAAGTCCGAAGCAAAACCTCCCGGGAAGAGGGTGAGTCGCGTGGACCGCTGCATCGTCCTGGTGGACGCCGGATATCTGCTGGGCGCCGCCGCCAGCCTCCTCGCCGGCGAGCCCTCGCGATCGCGGATCACCGTCGATCACGCCGCGCTGATCCAGGCCCTGCGGGAGCGCGCGGAGTCCGACACCGAGCGCCCCCTGCTGCGCATCTACTGGTTCGACGGCGCCCCCGACCGGGTCCCCCAGCCGGAGCACCGCCGGCTGCGGGTGATGCCCCGGGTGACCGTCCGGCTGGGCGCCCTCACCCGCAGCGACGGACGCTGGGCCCAGAAGGGCGTGGACGCCGCCATGCACGCCGAGCTGACCGAGCTGGCCCGCAACCGCGCCTGCTCCGACGTGGTCCTCGTCACCGGCGACGGGGACCTGCTGCCCGGCATGATGGCCGCCAAGGAGCACGGCGTCGCCGTCCACCTGTGGGCCGTCCAGGCCGCCGACGGCGACTACAACCAGTCCGAGGACCTGGTCGCCGAGGCCGACGAGCGGCGCGTGCTGGACCGGGCCTGGATCACCCAGGCCGTCCGCGCCAAGGAGCTGACCGGCGTCTGCGCCCCGCCGCCCGCGCCCCGCCCTGAGATCGCCGCGATCCTCTCCGCGCCGCTGCCCGAGTCGGCGCTCGCCGGCGCCGAGCGGTCCGCGGAACAGCCCGTGCACCCGCCGGCCCCCGCGGCCGCGGAGAACGGCGCCTCGGGGCGGGGCCCGGCCTCCAAGGGCGTCCCCACCCCGAAGGACCTGGCCGCGCTGCGCGCGCACGGCACCCAGCCCGTGCAGCACCCGGCGACCGCGACCCTGCGCTGGTCCTCCGACAAGGGCTGGGTCGACCGGCCGGGCGTGGTCGCCGAGCCCCCCGAGGTCGCCTCCATGCCGACGCTGGCCCAGCTCACCACCGCCGAGCAGCGGTGGGCCGACCGGGAGGAGGACATCACCACCGTAGGCGGCGACCCCTACGAGGTGGGGCAGGTCTTCGCCCGCCGCTGGATCTCCCGCCTCGGCGACCAGGGCCATCTGCAGCGGCTGTCGCAGATGTACCCGCGCATCCCGCACCGCATCGACGGGGAGCTGCTGCGCTACGCGGCCCGGTTCGGACTGCTCGCGCACAAGGACGACCAGATCGACGAGCACGACCGTTACGCCATCCGGGCGGGTTTCTGGCGCGAGATCGACGTGCCGGCGGCGGCCGAGCAGCAGGCGCCCACCGCCGACTGAATCCGCGGAGCCGCCCCCAAAGGCGAGTAAAGCCCCCCGACCCCGTACTCTCGTCCCTTGTGAGTACGCGCGCGGGAGAGGCACTTCGGTACGACGAGGTCGTACGCGTGCGTGGGCTCGGCAAGACCTACCCGGCCGTGAAGGGCCGGCGGGGAGCGCCGGGCACCCCCGAGGTGCGGGCCACCGACGGCGTGGAGCTGGACGTGCGGCGCGGCGAGGTCTTCGGGCTGCTCGGCCCGAACGGCGCCGGCAAGTCCACCCTCGTACGACAGCTCACCGGCCTGCTCCGGCCGGACACGGGCAGCGTCGAGATCCTCGGCCACGACATCGTGCGCCACCCCGAGCGGGCCGCCCGGATCCTCGCCTACCTCGGCCAGGAGTCCACCGCCCTGGACGAGCTGACCGTCTCCCTCGCCGCCGAGACCACCGGACGCCTGCGCGGCCTGGACGTCCGCAGGGCGCGGGCCGAACGGGACGCCGTACTGGAGGAGCTGGGGCTGACCCCCATCGCCGGGCGGGCGCTGAAGAAGCTGTCCGGCGGGCAGCGGCGGCTCGCCTGTTTCGCCGCCGCCCTCGTCGGCGAGCGGCCGCTGCTCGTGCTGGACGAGCCGACCACCGGTATGGACCCGGTGGCCCGGCGCGCCGTCTGGGCGGCCGTGGACCGGCGGCGGGCCGAGCACGGTACGACCGTGCTGCTGGTCACCCACAACGTCATCGAGGCCGAGACGGTCCTGGACCGGGTCGCCGTCCTCGACCAGGGCCGGGTCATCGCCTGCGACACCCCCGCCGGGCTCAAGGCCCAGGTCGCCGACGAGGTACGGGTGGAGCTGGTGTGGCGGGAGCGGGCGCCGCTGGACGTGCCGGAGATCGCCGTGCTGCGCGAGCGGGCCGTGGCCTCCGGGCGGCGCTGGACGCTGCGGCTCGCGCCCGAGGAGGCCCGCGCCGTCGTCGCCACGGTGACCGGCGGGGCCGCGTTCGCCGCCCTGGACGACTTCACGCTCACCACGCCCAGCCTGGAGGACGTCTACCTGGCGCTGGGCGGCGCGGCCCGGCAGGGGCTGGTGAAGGCGTGAGCGCACCGGCCGCGGAATGCGTAAGGGACTGCGCGACTGCCGTAGGGAGCGCGACTGCCGTGGGAAAGAGGAGCAGCTCGTCGTGAGTGTCGTACCCGCCGAGGTTCTGCCGGGCGGCGCCCGGGCCGTGCCGGAGACGGCGCCCGGCCCGGCCGAGCTGGGGCCGCCCGCGCGGCTGTGGCCGTCGCTGGCGGCCGTCTACCGGGCGCAGCTGTCCCGGGCCCGGGTGGCGCGGATCCCCCTGCTGTTCGTGGCGACCTTCCAGTCCGTCGGCATCGCCGTGATGATGCGCGGCGTCGTCGACAGCGGTCACGAGGCGCAGTCCGTCGTGGCCGGCTCCTCCGTGCTGGTCGTCGCGTACGTCGCGCTGAACCTGCTCTCGCAGTACTTCGGGCAGCTGCGGGCCAGCGGCGGACTCGACCACTACGCCACGCTGCCGGTGCCGCCGGCGGCGGTGGTGCTGGGCGCGGCGGCGGCGTACGCCTCCTTCACCGTGCCGGGCACCCTGGTGACCGCCGTCTTCGGCTGCGTGCTCTTCGGCCTGCCGCTGTCCAACCTGTGGATCCTGGTGGCCGTCGTCCCGCTCGCCGGGGCCGCGCTGGCGGGGCTCGGCGCCGCCTGCGGGCTGCTCGCGCCCCGGCCGGAGCTGGCCACGCTCCTCGGTCAGCTGGGCATGTCGGCGGCGCTGCTGCTGGGGGTGCTGCCGGCCGACCGGATGCCGGAGGCCGTACGGCTGGCCCGCGATCTGCTGCCGTCGACCTACGGCGTGGAGGCGTACGCGCGGACCTTCGGGGCACACCCCGACTGGGCCGTCGTCCTTGTTGACCTGGGGGTGTGCGCGGGTGTCGGAGTGGTCTCGCTGGCGGTGGCGACCTGGGCGTACCGCAGGGCCGCCGTCCGGTGACGCGGCGCACAGCGCGACCTGGCACGATGTTCAGGTGACCGCACCGCTGACTCCGCCTCCGCCGCCGCACGACAACTCCCCGCACCAGGTCCGGCAGGCGCCGCCGCCCGCCGGGGCGCCGGGCGCGGGCGCGTACGAACAGGACGGCCCCGGAATGAAGACGGAACTGCGCGAGGCCGCCGTGGTCACGGTCGCGGTGGCGCTGGGCGGGGTGCTGCTGGGGCTGCTGTGGTGGTGGCTGGCGCCGCACGTGCCGCTGGTCGGTGACGAGATCGACAAGAACTGGGTCGTCTACCTCAAGGACAGCGAGGGCGAGCAGGCGGTCGGGGTGGACGGCACGTTCATCCTGCTGGGGCTCGCCTTCGGGCTGGTCAGCGCGGTCGCGGTGTTCCTGCTGCGGCGGCGTGGGGGCGTGCCGCTCGTCGTGGCCCTGGGCCTCGGCGGGCTGCTGGGCTCCCTGCTGGCCTGGCGGCTCGGGGTGTGGCTGGGCCCCGAGTCCGACGTGCTCGCCCACGCGCGCGCCGTCGGCAAGGGCGTGACGTTCCCGGCCCCGCTGAAGCTGTCGGCCAAGGGCGCGCTCCTGGCGTGGCCGCTCGCCGGACTGCTGGCGCACCTCGGCCTGACCGCGCTGTTCGGACCCCGGGACCCCGAGGCACCGCAGTCAGGGGGTTCGGGGTCCTGGGAGCCTGAGGCGCCGTAGTCAGGGGTCCGGAGCCCCGGAGCCCGGCGCGCCGTGGTCGGGGACGCGGCCCCCGCGTCAGTCCCGGCCGATCGGTGCCAGCACCGCGTCCGTCAGCTTCGCCAGATCCTCCGGTGCCAGCTCCACCTCAAGACCCCGCCGGCCCGCCGAGACGCAGATCGTCGGGTGGGCCCCGGCCGAGTCGTCGAGGACCGTGGGGAGCTTCCTGCGCTGGCCGAGGGGGGAGATGCCGCCGCGGACGTAGCCCGTGGTGCGTTCGGCGAGGGTCGGGTCGGCCATGGTCGCCCGCTTGCCGCCCACCGCCGCCGCGAGGGCCTTGAGGTCCAGGGACCCGGCCACCGGGACCACGCCGACCACCAGGGAGCCGTCCACGTCGGCGACCAGTGTCTTGAAGACGCGCTCGGGGGAGACGCCCATCGCCTCGGCCGCCTCCTCGCCGTAGGAGGGGTGCGAGGGGTCGTGGTCGTAGGCGTGGACCGTGAAGTCCACGCCCGCCGCCGTCAGGGCGACCGTCGCGGGTGTGCCCCCGGACTGCTGCTGCTTCTTCGGTTTCTTCGCCATCAGGTGGTCGGGCTTCCCTCAGTTCAGACTCGTCGGCGTCCGCGTCAGCTCGAACATGGGCAACGAGGGCAGATTACGGATGATGGCCGTCTCCGCGCGAAGGAGTTTCAGCTCGTCCCGCAGCCGGGACGCGGTGTCCGGGGCCTGGAGCAGCCGTTGCTTGGTCGGCGTGTCGTGCACCATGGCCGCGGCCACCAGGTACGACACCACGCCGGGGTCGTCCGGCAGGTCGGTGCCGGTGGACAGCGAGCGCTCGCGGGCGCCGGCGAGCCGCTTCTGGTACTGGCGGAAGGAGCGCAGGACGCCCTCGGCCAGCGCGCCGGCCTCGTCCCCGGGCTCCTCCGGCAGCTCCTCCAGCTCCGCGGTCAGGAACGGCCCCGACGTGTCCACGGACAGCAGCCGGACCCGGGTCGTGCCCGTGGCCAGCACCTCGAACGTGCCGTCGGGCCGTTCCCGGATGGTCGCCGCGTCCGCCACACAGCCCACCCCATGAAAGGCCCTGACGGGGTCGGGGCCGAAGCCGGCGGCCGGACCGCGCTCGGGCCGGGCCGTGGGATCCGGCATGCCCGGGGCGCTCGGGGCGACCTCGTGGCCGTCACGGATGGCGACGACGGCGAACCGGCGCGGCTCGTCCTCGGGGGTCTTCATCAGCTCGCGCATCATGGCGCGATACCGCTCCTCGAAGACGTTCAGCGGCAGCACGAGACCCGGGAACAGCACCGAGTTCAGCGGAAAGAGCGGGAGACGGACGGTGGTCACGGCGCCCCAGCCTAGTGGTCGTCGGCGCACACGTGTCCGCCCCCGCCGCCGAGGCGTCCCGCGGGCGCCGTCAGCAGCCCGGCCGGCGCGGGCCGCGGGCCCGCCGCCTCCAGGTGCTCGCGCAGCCGCAGGAAGTGGCCGAGGGGGTCGTCCGAGAACCGGTCCCAGGGGAAGGAGGTGGCGTACGGGCCGATGAGGCGCAGCTGGGTGCGGGCGTCGTCGTAGCGGTCCAGCCGCAGCAGCACGTACAGGAGCTTGTTGCGGACCTCGGCGGGCCACGGGTCGGCCGCCGGGAAGCTTCCGGACAGCTCGATGGCGCGGTCGGCCGCCGCGTCCAGCCGGGCGCGCGGCACCTCGGGTCCGCGGCCGTCGGTCAGCCAGCCGAACGCGGCCCGGGCGGGCAGGGCCTGCACGAGCGAGCCGGCCGGGGCGTCCTGCGCGGCCCGGTCTGCGAAGTCGAAGCACGCGCGGTGGCAGCCGTCCCCGAAGGTGGCGAGGTAGCGCAGGGCGGCCACATGGCAGCCGTAGTGGTGCGGGGCGCGGCGGACCGCCGCCTCCCACAGCTCCTCGAAGTAGCGGTGCCCGGCCCGTGAGCCGCGGGCGTGGTCGAGGGCGATCCGCCAGGGCACCGGGTCCCGGTCGTCGGCGCGGGCGGCGGCGGTGATGAGCGGGCTCACCTCGCGCAGCAGCTCGGCGCGGGCCGGCGAGGGCCAGGCGCGGTCCACCGCCAGCTGGGCCCCGACCACCAGCACTCCGGGGTCGTCCGGGGCGGCGGCGCGCCACTCCTCGTACCACTCGGGGCGTGAGCGGGCGAAAGCGGTCAGGCGTCGCACGTACCGGTCCCGGTTCTCCCACTCGGCCGCGGCGCGGGTGGCGGCGAGCAGGCCGGCGGCGGCGCCGTACTCGCCCCGGCCGGCCGCGACCAGCGCGGGGGAGAGGCGGTCGTCGGGCGCGTCGAGCACGGCCTCGTCCCCGGCCGGTGACCGGCCGGCCGGGCGCGCGGTGCGTTTGGTCATCCGGGTGGGGCGGATGAAGGAGGGCAGCAGAGCCATGGTGTCGACCATTGAAAGTCCGCAGGTCGGGGCCGCGCCAGTGGGCCTGGACAAGTTGGGGAAAGTTGTATGCCCGGCGGTCAAGGACCGGTAAAAGGTGAAGGTTCAAGTGGTGAGGGAATTGTGTGTTCCGTCACCACAGTCCCAGCGGCAACCGCGTCAGCTGCGCCGCAGCAGCCTCGTCGCCCCCGCCGCCACCGTCGTCGCCAGGATCCAGCCGACCAGGACCAGCACGGTCGCCAGCCACTGCCAGCCGCCGCTCAGCTGCCACTGGCCGGCCTGGCCCAGGTCGATCACCGGCAGCAGCAGGTCCAGCGTGAACAGGGCCGGGCTCCAGACCGGATGCCCGCCGGAGTTCAGCGGCGGATGGTCCGCGTGCGTGAACGCGAGCGTGCCCGCCGCCCAGAGCACCGCCATCCACACCAGGGCCCGTCCCGGGCGGTAGCCGTAGGCGACCGCCCAGTCCTGGACGTACCCCCAGAACTTGGCGGCCAGCGGCAGCGTCTCGCGCCGCCGGCGCTGCTTGGCGAGCAGCACCTCGCGGGCGTCCTCGTCCTCGCCGGCGGCGCGCAGCACCGCGGCCAGCCGCTCGTACGGCTCCGGCGCGTACTCGGCGGTGGCCGCCGACACCCAGTCCAGGCGCTCGGTCAGCGGGAACGGGCCCTGCGGCACGAGGTTCTCGTAGGCGAACCCGCCCATGTGCAGCCGGCCCGCGTCCGGCCAGCTGCTCGCCCGGTCCACCAGGTTCACCACGCGCGCGCCGGACAGCACGACCTTGCCCCGCTGCGGCTTGTCCCCGAGGAAGCGCAGCTCCGGCGTCTGCACCCGGCGCAGCGACACCTCCTGGTCGTCGGTGAGGTCGAACCGGGCCCGCTCCAGGTCGACGGCGTCCCCGAACCGCCCGTCGTCCAGACGCACCCCGCCCCGGCAGTCGAACCGCTGGATGCGGGTCCCGCGCGCGGGCGTCGTCCCGCTCAGCAGCGGGCTGCCCACCCCGGCCGGGGTCAGGTACAGGGTGCGCTCGACCGTCAGCTGCGGGGCGTTCAGGGCGAAGCGGGCGTAGGGGTTGGCGAGCCTCGCGCCGCGCAGGCTGAGCGAGACACCGATCTGGGCACCCCGCAGGCTGAACTCGCCGTTCGACTCCAGCATCTCCGCCTGGAGGTCCTGGCCGACGGTCAGGCCGTCCGCCGCGATCGACCGTCCGCTGCGGTCACGGTGCGCGATCGCCTGGTTGAGCAGCAGGTCGGTGCCGATGTGCGCGTCCGTCAGTCGGACCCCGCCGAGGAACCGGCAGCGCGGCAGATGCAGGTCGCCCTCGGTGTGCACGCGGGCCGCCTCCAGGCGCGGCACCGAGCAGTCCACCAGGCGCACGGTGGTGAACCGGGCCTCCGGCAGCCGGACCTCCTCGTCGAAGCGGCAGCCGGTCAGCTCCACGTACGGCGTGACGTGGCCGCCCGACAGGTCCAGCGGGCCGGTGATGCGGACGCCGACGAGCTTCAGCGCGGACACCCGGCCGGCCAGCGCCGGCGGGCCGTCCAGCAGCAGCCAGCAGACGATGCGGGCCCGCACGGACCGCTCCGGACCCCAGGGCTGTCCGCCGTGCGGATCGTCCACCGTGAAGTCGCCGCAGCTCAGGTCGTACACGCTGCCGTTGCGGAAGGCCTGCCACATGCCCGCCTCGGCCGCGGTCAGGTCGTCCGGCAGATCCCCGGTGCGGATGCCGGCCCCCTCGGTCACCGTTCACCTCTCCGGTCCAGTGGTTTTCCAGCGGTTTTCGTACAGCCGTTCATGCCCGCTGCGTGACCCCCGGAACACCACACGTGAAGGTGATCTTCCGCGTTCCGGCCAGCCTATGTACCAGGCATTGGTCCACGTTCTGTATCAGCCATTGATACGCGCGGACGGCTCCGGACACCGGTCTGAGAGAATTGGGACTGTGATCTCCCGAATCGATCTGCGCGGCGACGCCCTTCCCGAGGGCCCCGCCCTGCGCGACCTGCTGCCCCGAGCCGACTTCGACGTTCAGGCCGCCCTGGAGAAGGTGCGCCCGATCTGCGAGGCCGTGCATCATCGCGGCGACGCGGCGCTGATCGACTTCGCCGAGAAGTTCGACGGAGTACGGCTGGAAACCGTCCGTGTCCCGGCCGAGGCGCTCACCGACGCGCTCGCCGGTCTCGACCCGGCCGTGCGCGCCGCCCTGGAGGAGTCCATCCGCCGCGCCCGGCTGGTCCACCGCGAGCAGCGCCGTACGACGCACACCACGCAGGTGGTGCCCGGCGGCTCGGTGACCGAGAAGTGGGTGCCGGTCGACCGCGTCGGCCTCTACGCGCCCGGCGGCCGCTCGGTCTACCCGTCCTCCGTGGTGATGAACGTGGTCCCCGCCCAGGAGGCCGGGGTCGAGTCCATCGCGCTGGCCTCGCCCGCCCAGGCCGCGTTCGGGGGCCTGCCGCACCCGACGATCCTCGCCGCCTGTGCCCTGCTCGGCGTGGACGAGGTGTACGCCGCGGGCGGCGCCACCGCCGTCGCGATGTTCGCGTACGGCACCGAGTCCTGCCCGCCCGCGAACATGGTCACCGGCCCCGGCAACATCTGGGTCGCCGCGGCCAAGCGCTACTTCACCGGCAGGATCGGCATCGACGCCGAGGCCGGCCCGACCGAGATCGCGATCCTCGCGGACGCCGGCGCCGACCCGGTGCACGTCGCCGCGGACCTGATCAGCCAGGCCGAGCACGACCCGCTCGCGGCGGCCGTCCTGGTCACCGACTCCGTCGAGCTGGCGGACGCGGTGGAGAAGGAGCTGGAGCCGCAGGTCGCGGCCACCCGGCACGTCGAGGACCGGATCGTGCCCGCCCTCCGGGGCAGGCAGTCCGCGATCGTCCTCGTGGACGGCGTCGAGGAGGGCCTGAAGGTGGTCGACGCCTACGGCGCCGAGCACCTGGAGATCCAGACCGCCGACGCCGCCGCGGTCGCCGACCGGGTCAGGAACGCGGGCGCGATCTTCATCGGCCCCTGGGCCCCCGTCTCGCTCGGCGACTACGCGGCCGGGTCCAACCACGTCCTGCCCACCGGCGGCTGCGCCTGCCACTCCTCGGGCCTGTCCGTGCAGTCCTTCCTGCGCGGCATCCACATCGTCGACTACACCAAGGACGCGCTGGCCGAGGTCGCGCATCACGTGGTGACGCTGGCGGAGGCGGAGGACCTCCCGGCGCACGGCGCGGCGATCAAGGCGAGGTTCGGCTGGAAGGTACCCGAGAGCAAGTGAGCGACGTGCGGATCGATGATCTCCCCGTACGGGACGAGCTGCGGGGCAAGTCCCCCTACGGCGCCCCCCAGCTGGACGTCCCCGTACGGCTGAACACCAACGAGAACCCCTACCCGCTGCCCGAGCCGCTGGTCGAGCGGATCGCGGAGCGGGTGCGGGAGGCCGCCCGCGACCTGAACCGCTACCCCGACCGGGACGCGGTCCAGCTGCGCACGGAGCTGGCCGCGTACCTGACCAGGACCGGCGGTCACCCCCTCGGCGTCGAGAACGTGTGGGCCGCCAACGGCTCCAACGAGGTCATCCAGCAGCTGCTGCAGACCTTCGGCGGACCGGGCCGTACCGCGCTCGGCTTCGAGCCGTCGTACTCGATGCACGCGCTCATCGCGCGCGGGACGGGCACCGGCTGGATCTCCGGCCCGCGCGGCGAGGACTTCGGGATCGACCTGCCCGCCGCCGAGCGTGCCATCGCCGAGCACAAGCCGGACGTCGTCTTCATCACCACCCCCAACAACCCCACCGGCAACGCGGTCCCGCCGGAGACGGTCCTCGCGCTGTACGAGGCGGCGCAGGCGGCCAAGCCGTCGATGGTGGTCGTGGACGAGGCGTACGTCGAGTTCAGCCACGGCGCCTCGCTGCTGCCGCTGCTCCAGGGCCGCCCCCACCTGGTCGTCTCCCGGACGATGTCCAAGGCGTTCGGCGCGGCCGGCCTGCGGCTCGGCTACCTCGCCGCCGACCCGGCGGTCGTGGACGCCGTGCAGCTGGTCCGGCTGCCGTACCACCTGTCGGCGATCACCCAGGCGACCGCGCTGGCCGCGCTGGAGCACACCGACACGCTGCTGGGCTACGTCGAGCAGCTGAAGGCCGAGCGGGACCGGCTGGTCGCCGAGCTGCGCGCGATCGGCTTCGAGGTCGTCGAGTCCGACGCGAACTTCGTCCAGTTCGGCCGGTTCGCCAGCGCCCACGAGGCCTGGCAGAAGATCCTCGACCGGGGCGTCCTGGTCCGGGACAACGGCGTACCGGGATGGCTGCGGGTGTCCGCCGGCACCCCGGAGGAGAACGACGCGTTCCTCGACGCGGTCCGTGAAGTGCTGTGTTTGGTGGGGGACACCCCCCACGCCCCCGAAGGAGCTTGAGCGATGAGCCGCGTAGGACGCGTGGAGCGCACCACCAAGGAGACCTCGGTGCTGGTCGAGATAGACCTCGACGGCACCGGCCGGACCGACATCGCCACCGGTGTCGGCTTCTACGACCACATGCTCGACCAGCTCGGCCGGCACGGTCTGTTCGACCTGACCGTGAAGACCGACGGCGACCTGCACATCGACTCGCACCACACCATCGAGGACACCGCCCTCGCCCTCGGCGCCGCCTTCAAGCAGGCCCTCGGCGACAAGGTCGGCATTTACCGCTTCGGCAACTGCACGGTCCCGCTGGACGAGTCGCTGGCGCAGGTGACGGTCGACCTGAGCGGCCGGCCCTACCTCGTGCACACCGAGCCCGAGAACATGGCGCCGATGATCGGCGAGTACGACACGACGATGACCCGGCACATCCTGGAGTCCTTCGTCGCCCAGGCGCAGATCGCGCTGCACGTGCACGTGCCGTACGGGCGCAACGCGCACCACATCGTGGAGTGCCAGTTCAAGGCGCTGGCCCGGGCGCTGCGTTACGCCTCCGAGCGCGACCCGCGCGCGGCCGGCATCCTCCCCTCCACGAAGGGCGCGCTGTAACCCCATGAACGGTCTGTCGACCCTCCTGATCGTCGTCGGCCTCTTCCTGGTCGGCGGCATCATCTCCTTCGTCAAGCAGAAGATGCCCACCAGCCTGATCGTGCTGCTCTCGATCGGCGCGGGCCTGTGCCTGGTGGCGGGCGTCATGCGGCTGGAGGTGTGGAATTGAGCACCGCTTCGAAGAAGGTCGTCGTCTTCGACTACGGCTTCGGCAACGTCCGCTCCGCCGAACGCGCCCTCGCGCGCGTGGGCGCCGACGTCGAGATCACCCGTGACTTCGACCGGGCGATGAACGCCGACGGCCTGCTGGTGCCCGGCGTCGGCGCGTTCGCCGCCTGCATGAAGGGCCTGCGCGAGGCGCGCGGCGACTGGGTCGTGGACCGCCGGCTGTCCGGCGGGCGCCCGGTCATGGGGATCTGCGTCGGCATGCAGATCCTCTTCGCCCGCGGCATCGAGCACGGCGTCGAGGCCGAGGGCCTGGACGAGTGGCCCGGCACGGTCGAGCCGCTCCAGGCGGACGTCGTGCCCCACATGGGCTGGAACACCGTCGACGCCCCGGCCGGCTCGCGGCTGTTCGCCGGCCTGGACGCGGACGCCCGCTTCTACTTCGTGCACTCCTACGCCGTCCACGAGTGGCGGCTGGAGACCCACAACCCCGTGATCGAGGCCCCCAAGGTCACCTGGGCGACGCACGGCAAGCCGTTCGTCGCCGCCGTGGAGAACGGCGCCCTGTGGGCCACCCAGTTCCACCCCGAGAAGTCCGGCGACGCCGGCGCCCAGCTCCTCACCAACTGGATCGGAACCCTGTAGACCATGGCCAAGCTCGAACTCCTCCCCGCCGTCGACGTCCGCGACGGCCAGGCCGTGCGCCTCGTGCACGGCGAGTCCGGGACCGAGACCTCCTACGGCTCCCCGCTGGAGGCCGCCCTCGCCTGGCAGCGCTCCGGCGCCGAGTGGCTGCACCTGGTCGACCTGGACGCCGCGTTCGGCACCGGTGACAACCGCGCCCTGATCGCCGAGGTCGCGAAGGCCATGGACATCAAGGTGGAGCTGTCCGGCGGCATCCGGGACGACGACACCCTCGCCGCGGCCCTCGCCACCGGCTGCACCCGGGTCAACCTCGGCACCGCGGCCCTGGAGACACCCGAGTGGGTCGCCAAGGTCATCGCCGAGCACGGCGACAAGATCGCCGTCGGCCTGGACGTGCGCGGCACCACCCTGCGCGGCCGCGGCTGGACCCGGGACGGCGGCGACCTGTACGAGACGCTGGAGCGCCTCGACAAGGAGGGCTGCGCGCGGTACGTCGTCACCGACATCGCCAAGGACGGCACGCTCCAGGGCCCGAACCTGGAGCTGCTGAGGAACGTGTGTGCGGCGACGGACCGCCCGGTCGTGGCCTCCGGCGGCGTGTCGTCCCTGGACGACCTCCGTGCCATCGCCGAGCTGGTACCCCTCGGTGTCGAGGGCGCCATCGTGGGGAAGGCGCTGTACGCGAAGGCGTTCACCCTGGAAGAGGCCCTGGAGGCCACGTCGTGAGAGGGGACACAGCGTCATGACGTCCGAAGCCGTGCGGCGGGTGCAGAGCGGAAGTCCCTGGGAAGAGTCCTTCGGTTTCGCACGCGCCGTCGCGGCGGGCGACCGTGTGCTGGTGGCGGGCACGACGTCCTTCAAGGGCACCGTGCTCTACGGCGAGGGCGACCCGTACGAACAGGCCAAGGTGGCCTTCACCAGCGCGATCGAGGCGATCGGCGAGTTCGGGCTCGGCGTCGAGTCCGTGATCCGTACGCGGATGTACCTGACCCATGTGCGGGACGTGGACGCGGTGGGCCGCGCCCACAAGGAGCTGTTCGACACCGTCCGCCCGGCCTCGACCCTGCTGGTCGTGGAGGGCTTCGTCGACCCGCGCATCCTGGTCGAAGTAGAACTTGAAGCATTCAGAGGAGCCTGAGCAGTCATGACCCTGGCGGTCCGAGTCATCCCCTGCCTGGACGTGGACAACGGCCGGGTCGTCAAGGGCGTCAACTTCCAGAACCTGCGCGACGCGGGCGACCCCGTCGAGATGGCCAAGGTGTACGACGCCGAGGGCGCCGACGAGCTGACGTTCCTGGACATCACCGCGTCCTCCGGCAACCGGGAGACGACGTACGACGTGGTGCGCCGCACCGCCGAGCAGGTGTTCATCCCGCTGACGGTCGGCGGCGGCGTCCGCACGGCCGAGGACGTGGACAAGCTGCTGCGGGCCGGCGCCGACAAGGTGGGCGTGAACACCGCCGCGATCGCCCGTCCCGACCTGATCCGCGAGATCGCCGAGCGGTTCGGCCGCCAGGTCCTCGTGCTGTCGGTGGACGCCCGCCGCACCCCTGAGGGCACCTTCGAGGTCACCACCCACGGCGGGCGGCGCGGCACCGGCATCGACGCGGTGGAGTGGGCGCACCGGGCGGCCGAACTGGGCGCGGGGGAGATCCTGCTGAACTCCATGGACGCGGACGGCACCAAGGACGGCTACGACCTGGAGATGATCGCGGCGGTGCGCAAGCACGTCACCGTCCCCGTGATCGCCTCCGGCGGAGCCGGCAGGCTCGCCGACTTCCCCCCGGCCGTCGAGGCGGGCGCGGACGCGGTCCTGGCCGCGTCGGTGTTCCACTTCGGCGACCTGAGGATCGGCGAGGTGAAGGAGACGCTGCGGAGGGCGGGGCACCCCGTGAGGTGAACCGCCCCGTGCGGGCCCCGGCCGGTGAGGGCCGGGGCCTTCTCTTCGGCCGGACGCACAAGAAAAGTTGCGCAACGCATATTGCGCAGTTTCTCTTTCCTATCTAGGGTCGGTGGCATGCCACGCGAGGAGAACCGCCGGATCACGGACATCGGCACGCTCAAGGCGCTCGCCCACCCCCTGCGCATGAAGCTGTACCGCCTGCTGTTCGTCGCCGAGGTCGCCACGGCCTCCCAGCTGGCCGAGCAGGTGGACGAGGCGGTCTCCCTCGTCAGCTACCACCTGCGCAAGCTGGCCGCGCACGGACTGGTGGAGGAGGCCGAACCGCGCAGCTCGGACGCGCGCGAGCGGTGGTGGCAGCCGGCGTCCGAGGGTGTCTCCATCCGCGACGCGGACTTCCAGGGCGCCCCCGAGAAGGTGGCCGCGCACCTGGCGGCGTCGCGGCTGTTCCTGGAGCAGCGCACCGAGATGTACCTCAGGTACCTCGACGAGCGCGCCCACTGGGGGCCCGAGTGGAACACCGCGGCACACGACTCCGAGTCCCTGCTGCGGCTCACCGCCGGCGAACTCGCCGAGCTGAAGAAGGACCTGGACGAGCTGCTCAGGCGGTACGACGAGCAGGGCCGCGCCCGCGCGGAGGCCGGCGACACCGAGGGGCGCGAACACGTCGCGCTGCACGTGTACGGCTTCCCGTTCCGCGTCTGACATCCGACGCCCGCCGTCGACGTTCGACGTTCGACGTTCGACGTTCGAGCGTCTGAGAGGACACCCTCCCGTGACCGCCACACTCGTACCGCCGGCGACCGCGCAGGCCCACCGCGACCCCAACGTCCTGCGCTGGCTCGGCGCCTACACCGCCTCGATGCTCGGCGACAGCGTCTACTACCTCGCCCTGTCCTGGGCCGCCGTCCAGGCCGGCACCCCCGCCCAGGCCGGGCTCGTGATGTCCGCGAGCGCCGTCCCCAGGGCCGTGCTGATGCTCGGCGGGGGCGTGATCGCCGACCGGCTGGGACCGAGACGCGTCGTCATCGGCAGCGACGCCGTCCGGTGCGGCGCCGTCCTCGCCGTGGCCCTCCTGCTGTTCCTCACCAGCCCCGGGCTGTGGCCGCTCGCCCTGCTGGCGGTGGTCTTCGGTGCCGTCGACGCCGTCTTCATGCCCGCCGTGGGGGCCCTGCCGGCCAGGATCACCGGGAAGGACCAGCTCGCCCGCGTCCAGGGCATGCGCGGCCTCGCCATCCGCTGCGCCGGCGTCGTGGGCGCCCCCCTCGGCGGCCTCGGCGTGGCGCTCGGCGGCGCCCCGGCCGCCTTCGCCCTGGCCGGCGCGCTCATCGCCGTCTCGGTGCCGCTGCTGGTCTCGGTACGCGTACGGGACCTGCCCGACGACGGCACCCCCCGCGCTGCGCGGACCCCCTGGAGCGACCTCGGCGAGGGCCTGCGGTACGTCCGGCGGCATCCGGTCCTCGGACCGCTGATGCTCGCCATCGCCCTCGGCGACCTGGGTTTCGTCGGCCCCCTGAACGTCGGACTGACCCTGCTCGCCGACCGGCGCGGCTGGGGCGCCTCCGGCATGGGCTGGGTGCTGGCCGGGTTCGGCGCCGGCGCGGGCGCCGCCTCGCTGCTGCTCGCCGTCCGCGGACGGCTGCCGCGGGCCGGACTGGTCGCCGGGTGCGCCGTCATCGCCGGCTCGGTGGCCATCGGCACCCTCGCCCACGTCCCGGCCCTCCCGGCCGCCGTCGGCACCGCCGCGGTCGTCGGACTGCTCACCGGTCTCAGCGGCGCGATGTGCGGCGCCCTGCTCCAGACCCAGGCCGACCCCGCCTACCTCGGCCGGGTCACCTCCGTCTCCAGCCTGGTCAGCCTCGGCCTCACCCCGCTGAGCATGCCGTTCGCCGCCGCGGCGATCGGGGCGTGGGGCCTCGGCCCGGTGTTCGCCGTCAGCGCGGCCGTCTGCGGGCTCGGCGGGATCGTCGCCCTCGCCGTACCGGGACTGCGCCGCGCGGAACTCCCCGGCTGACCGCCGTCACCCCTTCGGCTGAACCAGCTGCACCAGGTTGCCCACCGTGTCGTCGAACACCGCCGCCAGCACCGGTCCCTGCTCCTGCGGCGGATGCGTGAACCGGACACCGAGGCCGCTCAGCCGCTCGTACTCGCCCCGGAGGTCGTCCACGGAGAAGACGATGCACGGCAGTCCCGCCTCGTGCAGCGCCCGGCGGTACGGCTCCGCGATCGGCCCCTGGCCCGGCTCCAGCAGCAGCTCCAGATCCGGCTGGGCCCCCTCCCGTGCCCCGACCGTCACGAAGGGCGTGCCGTCGCCGAGGTCCACGCGGGTGCGGGTCTCGAAGCCGAGGACGCCGGTGTAGAAGGCGTGCGCCTTCGTCACGTCGTCCACGTACACGCCGGTCATCGCCACCTTGATCATGCCGGTCCTCTCAGATGCCCAGCTGCCTCGACTCGTGCAGCCGGTCGATCGCCTCGGCGTCGCCGTCCAGGTCCACCCTGGCCGCGCGCTGCCGGCCGTACGCGAACATCAGCAGCTCCGACGGCTCACCGGTCACCGTGACCACCGGCGTGCCCCGGTGCGCCACCGCCGTCTGGCCGTCCGGCCGGCGCAGCACGAGACCCGTCGGCACACCCCGGCCCATCAGCCGTGCCATGCGTTCGAGCCGGGACCACAGCGCGTCCTGGAAGACAGGGTCCAGCTCCCGCGGCCCCCAGTCCGGCTGGGCGCGGCGGACGTCCTCCGTGTGGACGTAGAACTCCACGATGTTGGCCGCCTCGTCGACCTGCTTGAGCTGGAAGGGCGAGAACCGCGGCGGGCCCGTACGGATCAGCTGGATCAGCTCCTCGTACGGCTTCGCGGTGTACTCGGCCATCACCTTCTCCAGACGCGGCGCGAGCTGCTTGACCAGCGCGCCCCCGGCCGCGTCCGGGCGGCGCTCGCGCACGACGACGTGCGCGGCCAGGTCCCGCGTGCGCCAGCCCTCGCAGAGGGTGCCGGCATCCGGCCCGACGGTTTCCAAGAGGTCGGCGAGCAGAAGCCGTTCACGCTTGGCAAAGGTCGACATGCTGTCAGCCTACGACCACGTATACGCCCCGCCCACCCGCCACCCGGCCACCACCCCCCAGGGGGACGCCTCGCGCCGCCGCCGTGACCATTCCCTGGACGCCGCGCCCCCGCCGCCGTTCCCGCGCGGCAGAATGTGACCCATGACCAGTACGACCGGTGCACCCCGGCCCAGCAGCCTCGACCCGGAGATCGCCGCGCGGCTCAAGCGCAGCGCCGACGGGCTCGTCCCCGCCATCGCCCAGCAGTACGACACCGGCGAGGTGCTCATGCTCGGCTGGATGGACGACGAGGCGCTGCACCGGACGCTGACCACCGGCCGCTGCACCTACTGGTCGCGCAGCCGCCGGGAGTACTGGGTCAAGGGCGACACCTCCGGCCACTTCCAGTGGGTGAAGTCGGTCGCGCTGGACTGTGACGCCGACACCCTGCTGGTCAAGGTCGACCAGGTCGGCGCCGCCTGCCACACCGGCGCGCGCACCTGCTTCGACGCCGACGTGCTCCTGAAGGACGCCGGTTCCGGCGTACCCGGATCCGGTCAGTAAGGACAGCCGCCATGGAACTGGAGACCTTCCGCAAGCTCGCCACCGACCGGCGTGTCATCCCGGTCACGCGCAAGCTCCTCGCCGACGGCGACACCCCGGTCGCGCTCTACCGCAAGCTCGCCGCCGAGCGCCCCGGCACCTTCCTGCTGGAGTCCGCGGAGAACGGCCGTTCCTGGTCGCGCTACTCCTTCGTCGGCGTCCGCAGCGCCGCCACGCTCACCGTCCGCGACGGCCAGGCCCACTGGCTCGGCGTCCCGCCCGTCGGCGTCCCCACGGACGGCGACCCCCTCCAGGCCCTGCGCGCCACCCTCCAGGCCCTGCACACCCCGCACCAGGAGGACCTGCCCCCCTTCACCGGCGGCATGGTCGGCTACCTGGGCTACGACATCGTCCGCCGCCTGGAGAAGATCGGCCCCGGCGACCACGACGACCTGCGGCTGCCCGAGCTGACCATGCTGCTGACCAGCGACCTCGCGGTGATGGACCACTGGGAGGGCTCGGTCCTGCTGATCGCCAACGCGATCAACCACAACGACCTGGACACCGGCGTCGACGAGGCCTACGCGGACGCCGTGGCCCGCCTGGACGCCATGGAGGCGGACCTGACCCGCCCGGTCGCCCAGCCCCCGGCCCACCTCCCGCCCTCCGAGCTGCCCGAGTACACCGCCCGGTGGGGCGGCCCCGACTTCCAGCGGGCCGTCGAGGACGTCAAGGAGCGCATCCGCGCCGGTGAGGCCTTCCAGGTGGTGCCCTCCCAGCGCTTCGAGACCCCGTGCACGGCGAGCGCCCTGGACGTCTACCGGGTCCTGCGGGCGACCAACCCCTCCCCGTACATGTACCTGTTCCGCTTCGAGGGCTTCGACGTCGTCGGCTCCTCCCCCGAGGCGCTGGTCAAGGTCGAGGACGGGCGCGCGATGGTCCACCCCATCGCCGGCACCCGGCACCGCGGGGCCACCCCGCAGGAGGACCAGGCCCTCGCCGAGGAGCTGCTCGCCGACCCCAAGGAGCGCGCCGAGCACCTGATGCTGGTCGACCTCGGGCGCAACGACCTCGGCCGGGTCTGCGAGCCCGGCTCGGTCGAGGTGGTCGACTTCATGTCCATCGAGCGGTACTCGCACGTGATGCACATCGTCTCCACCGTCACCGGCAGGGTGGCCCCCGGCCGCACGGCCTTCGACGTGCTCACCGCCTGCTTCCCGGCCGGCACCCTCTCCGGCGCCCCCAAGCCCCGCGCGATGCAGATCATCGACGAACTGGAGCCGTCCCGCCGCGGTCTGTACGGCGGCTGCGTCGGCTACCTGGACTTCGCCGGGGACTCCGACACCGCGATCGCCATCCGTACGGCCCTGCTCCGCGACGGCACCGCCTACGTCCAGGCGGGCGCCGGCGTCGTCGCCGACTCCGACCCGGTCGCGGAGGACCAGGAGTGCCGCAACAAGGCGGCGGCGGTGCTGCGGGCGGTGCACACGGCGAACCGCCTGGGGCGGTAGGGCGCTTCTCATACCAACCCCGGGTGACGGTTCGCCCGGGGTTCAGGCGATAGTGGAGTACGTGACTGCTGTACCTCACCCCCGTTCCCAGGCCGCCGCGACCGCCCGGTCCGGCCGGCGGAGCCTCGCCGTGGCCCTCCTGTGCGGTGCGCTCGGCGCGGCCGTGGCGCTGCTCGCGACCCGGCAGCGCTGGGCGGAGGGCACCGCGACGGTGGCCGGCGGCGCGTTCCCGCTGACCGCCAAGGGCAGCGACGTCACGGGCGTCCCCGCGGCCCTCGCCATAGTGGGCCTCGCCGCCCTCGTCGCCGTCTTCGCCGTCCGCCGCGCCGGCCGGCTCCTCGTCTCCGGGCTGCTCACGCTGTCCGGCGCCGGGATCGTCGCCGCGGCCCTGGCGGCCGCCGCCGACGGCTCCGCCCTGGACGAGCAGGCCGCCAAGGCCAGCGGCGACACCTCCGCCACGGTCGACGCGCTCACCCACACCGGCTGGCCCTACGTCGCGGCCGCCGGAGGCCTGCTGATCCTGCTCGCCGGCCTGCTCGCCCTGCGCTACGGCGGCCTGTGGCCCGCGATGTCCGGGCGCTACGAGCGCGGCACCGCCCGCCCCCGGCGCGGCTCCCGCCCGGCCGACCCGGAGCGGCCCGAGGAGATCTGGAAGGCCCTGGACCGGGGCGAGGACCCGACGGGGGCCTGAACCCGGGACCCGGGACGTGGTGAAGGATGTGGTGAACCAGACGCCACCCCCGCGTCCGGCACACGCACGCGTACGGGACAATGGACGGCGAGCGTCCGGCTCGTACGACACACAGACAGCAACGAGGAGCAAGTCATGGCGGGCAGCAGCCACGGTCACACCCCGGCCGCCTGGACCGGTGTCATCATCGCCTTCATCGGTTTCTGCGTCGCGGGTGCCTTCATGGTGATGGCCCAGCCCGTCGGCTTCTGGGCCGGCATGGCCCTGACCCTCCTCGGCGGTGTGGTCGGCGCCGTCATGCGCGCCATGGGCCTCGGCCAGCCGAAGCAGACCCGCGCCCTGCCGCACACCGCGCCCGCGGCGACGCGCGAGCCGGCGGCCGCCGAGGGCTGAGTCCCGGCCTTCTCGCGAGGGGCGGTCCGGCATCCGGAGGGGTGCTGCGGACCGCCCCTCGCGTTCGCCCCGTGAGGCGGGGTCTCGATCGGCGGGGGAGAATGCCCGCGTGAACGTCTCCAGCCGGCCGGCCGCGTCCCCCGTCCCGGTCCCCGTCCCCCTGCGGCGGCGGATCGCCGTGCCGGTGGGGCTGCTCGCGGCCGTGGCCGGGGCCTTCGCGTACGTGGGGGCCGTGGACCCGAACGAACCCGGGCACTACCCCGTCTGCCCCCTGTACCAGCTCACCGGGCTGTACTGCCCGGGCTGCGGGGGACTGCGCAGCGCGCACGCCTTCGTGCACGGCGACCTGCCCGGCGCGCTGCGCGACAACGCGCCCGCCGTACTGGCCTACCTGGGCTTCGGCGTGCTGTGGACCTTCTGGCTGGCCCGCGCGGCGCGCGGCCGGCCGGTGCGGATCGGGCTCGGAACGGCCCAGGCGTGGGCCCTCGGCGCGGCACTGCTGGTGTTCACCGTCGTCCGGAACCTGCCGTTCGGTGGCTGGCTGCACCCTTGATCGAACCGCGAACGTCCAGGTAGTGGGACCGGCCTCCGCCGGATGCGAAGCCTCGGCGTTCGTGCGGATACCATCGCATTGACCACGGGTTTTCAGAACCTGAAGGAACCACCGTCTGGAAGGGGGCCGCTCGCGTGAGTGTGCTCGACGAGATCATCGACGGAGTCCGTGCCGACCTCGCGGAGCGGCAGGCACGCGTCACCCTCGACGAGCTCAAGCAGCGTGCGGCGAAGGCCCCCGCCGCCAAGGACGGGGTGGCCGCACTCAGGGGCGACGGCGTCAAGGTGATCTGCGAGGTCAAGCGCTCCAGCCCCTCCAAGGGCGCGCTGGCCGCGATCGCCGACCCAGCCGGACTCGCCGCGGACTACGAGGCGGGCGGCGCCGCCGTCATCTCCGTCCTCACCGAACAGCGCCGCTTCGGCGGTTCGCTCGCCGACCTGGAGGCCGTCCGCGCGCGCGTGGACATCCCCGTCCTGCGCAAGGACTTCATCGTCACGTCGTACCAGCTCTGGGAGGCCCGGGCGTACGGCGCCGACCTCGCGCTGCTGATCGTGGCCGCCCTGGACCAGCCGGCCCTGGAGTCGCTGATCGAGCGGGCGGTGTCCATCGGCCTGACCCCCCTGGTCGAGGTGCACGACGAGGACGAGGTCGAGCGCGCGGTGGACGCGGGCGCCAAGATCATCGGTGTCAACGCGCGCAACCTGAAGACGCTGGAGGTCGACCGCGGCACCTTCGAGCGGGTCGCCCCGGAGATCCCGGACCACATCGTCAAGGTCGCCGAGTCCGGCGTGCGCGGCCCGCACGACCTGATCGCCTACGCCAACGCCGGCGCCGACGCGGTGCTGGTCGGCGAGTCCCTGGTGACCGGTCGCGACCCGAAGGCGGCGGTCGCCGACCTGGTGGCGGCCGGCGAACATCCCGCTTTGCGCCACGGACGGGACTGAACCCCGGTAGGCTGACCGACGATGACCACGGACACCCACCCGGCCAGGGACCCGTACGCCCGCCTCGCGCGCGGCTGCCGGCCCCGTGGTTGCCGTGCGCCCGCGAGGCGTGTGCACGGGCGGCGGGTGCGGTACGTCATCGGTGACGAACCCGGGCAGGTGAACGGCCGTCGATGGCAGCGCGCCCTATAGGGGCGCGGGCCTGTGTCCGACCAGCGGCCACCGCCGCGTGAGCGCGACGAGCCACCTTCGACCGGCAGACGAGCCGCCTTCGGCCGACGGCCGACAGACAACCCGAGCCCCCACGGCGATCAGTGTCTTTCCACCACACTCACCGTGAGGTTTCCGCATGCCCAGCGACTACTTCATTCCCGACCCCGAGGGTCACATCCCCAGTGCCGAGGGCTACTTCGGCGCGTTCGGCGGCAAGTTCATCCCGGAGGCCCTCGTCGCCGCCGTGGACGAGGTCGCCGTCGAGTACGACAAGGCCAAGAACGACCCCGCGTTCGCCCGCGAGCTGGACGATCTGCTGGTCAACTACACCGGCCGCCCGTCGGCGCTCACCGAGGTGCCCCGCTTCGCCGAACACGCCGGCGGCGCCCGCGTGTTCCTCAAGCGCGAGGACCTCAACCACACCGGCTCCCACAAGATCAACAACGTGCTCGGCCAGGCCCTGCTGACCAAGCGCATGGGCAAGACCCGGGTCATCGCCGAGACCGGCGCCGGCCAGCACGGCGTCGCCACGGCCACCGCCTGCGCCCTGTTCGGCCTCGACTGCACCATCTACATGGGCGAGGTCGACACCCGGCGCCAGGCCCTCAACGTGGCCCGGATGCGCATGCTCGGCGCCGAGGTCGTCGCCGTGAAGTCCGGCAGCCGCACCCTCAAGGACGCCATCAACGAGGCGTTCCGGGACTGGGTCGCCAACGTCGACCACACCCACTACCTGTTCGGCACGGTCGCCGGCCCGCACCCCTTCCCGGCCATGGTCCGCGACTTCCACCGGGTCATCGGCGTCGAGGCGCGCCGCCAGCTCCTGGAGCGCGCCGGGCGCCTCCCGGACGCGGCCATCGCCTGCGTCGGCGGCGGCTCCAACGCCATCGGCCTCTTCCACGCCTTCATCCCCGACGAGGGCGTCCGCCTCATCGGCTGCGAGCCCGCCGGCCACGGCATCGAGACCGGCGAGCACGCGGCCACCCTTACCGCCGGCGAGCCCGGCATCCTGCACGGCTCCCGGTCGTACGTCCTGCAGGACGACGAGGGTCAGATCACCGAGCCGTACTCGATCTCGGCCGGTCTGGACTACCCGGGGATCGGCCCCGAGCACTCCTACCTCAAGGACAGCGGTCGCGCCGAGTACCGGGCGGTCACCGACGACGCCGCCATGCGGGCCCTGCGCCTGCTGTCGCGGACCGAGGGCATCATCCCGGCCATCGAGAGCGCCCACGCGCTGGCCGGCGCCCTGGAGGTCGGGAAGGAGCTGGGCGGGGACGGCCTCATCGTCGTCAACCTGTCCGGCCGCGGCGACAAGGACATGGACACCGCCGCCCGCTACTTCGGCCTGTACGACACCGACGCCGAGGTGGCCGCCAACGCGGCCGACACCGCCGAGATCGAGGGGGACGCCAAGTGAGCGGGACCATCCAGCTGCTGACCGACACCCTCGCCGCCGCCAAGGCCGAGGGACGCTCCGCGCTCATCGCCTACCTCCCGGCGGGCTTCCCGACCGTGGACGGCGGCATCGACGCGATCAAGGCCGTCCTGGACGGCGGCGCCGACGTCGTCGAGGTGGGCCTGCCGCACAGCGACCCGGTCCTCGACGGCCCGGTCATCCAGACCGCCGACGATCTCGCCCTGCGGGGCGGAGTGAAGATCGCCGACGTCATGCGCACGGTCCGGGAGGCGTACGAGGCCACCGGGAAGCCGGTGCTCGTCATGACGTACTGGAACCCCATCGACCGCTACGGCGTCGAGCGCTTCACCGCCGAGCTGGCCGAGGCGGGCGGCGCGGGCTGCATCCTGCCCGACCTGCCGGTGCAGGAGTCGGCGCTGTGGCGCGAGCACGCCGAGAAGCACGGCCTGGCGACGGTCTTCGTCGTGGCGCCGAGCAGCAGGGACGAGCGGCTCGCCGAGATCACCGCGGCGGGCAGCGGCTTCGTCTACGCGGCCTCGCTGATGGGCGTCACCGGCACCCGTGAGTCGGTCGGGGAGCAGGCCCAGGACCTGGTCCGGCGCACCCGCGGCACGGGCACCGAGCTGCCCGTCTGCGTCGGTCTCGGCGTCTCCAGCCAGGCCCAGGCCGCCGAGGTCGCCGGCTTCGCCGACGGCGTGATCGTCGGTTCGGCGTTCGTGAAGCGGATGCTGGACGCCCCCGACCACGCCTCCGGCATCGCGGCGGTCCGCGAGCTGGCCGGGGAACTGGCGAAGGGCGTGCGCGGACAGGCGTAGACGCTGCGGCGGACGGGCGTCACCGTCCGCGAACGTCCTGTTCCGGGTGGTTCGGTCACTCGAACGGGTGGACCTCGGGCCGGGGAGGCGCGCTGCGCCTCCCCGGTTCGTTCTGGGGGTGTGAGCGAGAAGAACCGTGACGGAAAGCGCACCGCCCGGGAGCGGCTGGCGGTCGAGCGCGAGAAGCAGAAGTCCGCGGAGAGGCGACGGCGCGCGCTGATCGTGGGCGCGAGCGTCGTCTGCGTCCTGGGCCTCGCGGCGGTGATCGGCGTGCTCGCCGCGAACGCCGGCAAGAAGAAGGAGACCGGCGCGGGCCCGGCCGTGGCACCCTCGGGCGCGCAGGGCAAGGACAGCCTCGCCATCCCGGTCGGCAAGGACGGCGCCAAGTCGACGCTCACCGTCTGGGAGGACTTCCGCTGCCCGGCCTGCCAGGCCTTCGAGGTGGCGTACCGCCCGACACTCCACGAACTGACCGACGCCGGCAAGCTCAGAACCGAGTACCACCTGGTCCGGCTGATCGACGGCAACCTCGGCGGCAGCGGCTCGCTGCGCGCCGCCAACGCCGCGGCCTGCGCCCAGGACGCCGGCAGGTTCCGCGACTACCACGACGTGCTGTACGCGAACCAGCCGAAGGAGACCGACGACGCCTTCGCCAACAACGACAAGCTGATCGAACTGGCCGGCAAGGTGAAGGGCCTCGACACCCCCGCCTTCCGCGCGTGCGTCAAGAACGGCACCCACGACGCCTGGGTGGACAAGTCCAACCAGGCCTTCCGGACCAGCGGCCTCACCGGCACGCCCACGGTCCTGCTCGGCGGCAAGAACATCTACCAGGACCAGACGATGACCCCGGCCAAGCTCAAGCAGATGGTGGAGGCCGCCGACCGAGGGTAAGCGTTTCTCACGCCCCCGTTATGGACCCGTAGCCGGGCTGCTTGCCGTCCCCACGGCCCGGCACGGTAGCGTCGGACCTGCCATGAACCTTGCCTATATCCCCAGCCCGTCGCACGGGGTGCTGTACCTCGGCCCCATCCCGCTGCGCGGCTACGCCTTCTGCATCATCATCGGCGTCTTCGTCGCCGTCTGGTTGGGCAACAAGCGCTGGATCGCCCGTGGCGGGCAGCCCGGCACGGTCGCCGACATCGCCGTGTGGGCGGTGCCGTTCGGCCTGGTCGGCGGCCGGCTCTACCACGTGATCACGGACTACGAGCTGTACTTCAGCGAGGGCCGCGACTGGGTGGACGCCTTCAAGGTGTGGGAGGGCGGCCTGGGCATCTGGGGCGCGATCGCCCTCGGCGCGCTCGGCGCGTGGATCGGCGCGCGGCGCCGGGGCGTGCCGATGCCCGCGTACGCCGACGCCGTCGCGCCCGGAATCGCCTTCGCACAGGCCATCGGCCGCTGGGGCAACTGGTTCAACCAGGAGCTGTACGGCCACGAGACGCATCTGCCCTGGGCGCTGCACATCACCTCCTCCGAGGGCGGCCGGGTCCCGGGCTACTACCACCCGACCTTCCTCTACGAGTCCCTGTGGTGTGTCGGCGTCGGCCTGCTGGTCATCTGGGCGGACCGCCGCTTCAAGCTGGGTCATGGCCGGGCGTTCGCCCTGTACGTCGCCGCGTACTGCGCGGGCCGCGGCTGGATCGAGTACATGCGGGTGGACGACGCCCACCACATCCTCGGCGTGCGCCTCAACGTCTGGACCGCGGTGATCGTGCTCCTGCTCGCGGTGACGTACTTCGTCATGTCGGCGAAGAAGCGGCCGGGCCGGGAAGCAGTGGTGGAACCGGGTGCCTCCGGCGGTTCGGCGGAGGATGCCTCCGGCGGTCCGGCCGACGTCGCCTCCGATGGTCCGGCCGACGGTGCCTCCGCCGGTTCGGCCGGGGGTGCGCAGGCTGTCGCCTCGGGCGAGGAGAAGGCCGGCGACCCCGAGGAGTCGCCGAAGGACGAGGCGGAGTCGGCCCGGAAGAGCTGACCGCCCGGTCCACGACACCGAGGACGCCCGGCCAGGCGGCGGTGGCCGCACAGCGAACCGGCCGGGCGCCCGCACACCCATCCGTCGACTGCTACGCCCTGCCCGCCAGGGACAGCGTGCGCCGGGCCATCGCCACCACCGCCGCATCGATGAAGCGGCCGTCCGGGAGGGCCTGGGCGCCCGCTTCGGCCGAGGCCGCCTTGACGACCGTCTCGGCGTGTTCGATCTCCGCCGCCGTGGGCAGATAGGCCCGCTCGATCACCGGCAGCTGGCGGGGGTGGATCGCGGCACGGCCCAGGAAGCCCAGGGCGCGGCCGTGGGCGCAGGAGGCGGACAGGCCGTCGAGGTCGCGGATGTCCGGGTGGACGGTCTGGGACGGCGGGGCCAGCCCCGCCGCACGCGCGGCGACGATCACCCGGGAGCGCGGCCAGTCCAGGCCCGCGTCGGCCCGTACCCCCAGGTCGGCCCGGAGGTCCGCCTCGCCCAGGGCGATGCCCCGCAGGGCCGGGTGGGCGGTGGCGATGGCGTAGGCGTGCTCCACGCCGAGGGCCGACTCCAGCAGCGCGTAGAGGGGGACCGGAGTGGCCACGGCGGCCTGCCGTACCTGGGCCGGGGTCGTCACCTTCGGCAGCCGTAGCCCGGACAGCCCCGGCAGGCCGGCCACGGCGGTGAGGTCGGCGACGGCCCAGGGGGTGTCCGGGGCGTTGACGCGGACGTGCACCGGAACCGGCTGGCGCTCCGAGAGGAGTTCCGCGGTGGCCGCGCGGGCGTACCCCTTGCGGTCCGGGGCGACCGCGTCCTCCAGGTCGACCACCACCACGTCGGCGCCCGCGGCCAGGGCCTTGGCCACGACGTGCGGGCGGTCGCCGGGGGCGTACAGCCAGGTGAGCGGGAAGCCGGTCACAGGGCGCCCTCCGCGCGCAGGGCCGCGATCTCGGCCGGGGCGAGGCCCAGCTCGGTGAGCACGGCCTCCGTGTCGGCGCCGTGCGGACGGCCGGCCCAGCGGATCGCGCCGGGCGTGGCGGAGAGGCGGAACAGCACGTTCTGCATGCGCAGCGGGCCCAGCTCCGGGTCGTCCACGGTGGTGACCGTGTCCAGGGCCTGGTACTGCGGGTCCGCCAGCACGTCCCGGACGTCCTGGACCGGTGCCGCCGCGGCCTCCGCCTTCTCGAAGGCGGCGAGCACCTCGGTGCGGGTGCGGCCGGCGATCCAGGAGCCGACCGCCTCGTCCAGGACGCCGGCGTGGGCGGCCCGGCCCGTGCCGGTGGCGAACCACGGCTCCTCGGTCAGCTCCGGGCGGCCCACCAGCCGCAGCACCCGCTCGGCGACCGACTGCGCGGAGGTGGAGACGGCGACCCAGGAGCCGTCGGCGGTGCGGTACGTGTTGCGGGGGGCGTTGTTCGCGGACCGGTTGCCGGTGCGTTCCTGGACGTAGCCGAGCTGGTCGTACCAGGTGGGGTGGGGTCCGAGGACGGACAGGATCGGTTCGATGATCGCCATGTCGACCACCTGCCCGGCGCCGGTGCGCTCGCGCGCCGCGAGTGCCGTCAGCACGGCGTACGCGGTCGCGAGGCCCGCGACGGAGTCGGCGAGGCCGAACGGGGGCAGCGTCGGGGGCGCGTCCGGTTCGCCGGTGACGGCGGCGAAGCCGCTCATCGCCTCCGCGAGGGTGCCGAAGCCGGGGCGGCGCGCGTACGGGCCGAACTGGCCGAAGGCGGTGACCCGGGCGAGCACCAGCCGGGGGTTGGCCGCGGACAGCTCGGCCCAGCCCAGGTCCCATTTCTCCAGGGTGCCGGGGCGGAAGTTCTCGATCACCACGTCGGCGCCGGCGGCGAGCCGCAGCAGGGTCGTCCGGCCGCCGGGCCTGGACAGGTCGAGGGTGAGGGTCCGCTTGTTGCGGCCGAGCACTTTCCACCACAGGCCGACGCCGTCCCTGGCCGGGCCGTGGCCCCGGGACGGGTCGGGCCGGCGGGGGTGCTCGACCTTGATCACCTCGGCGCCGAAGTCCCCGAGCAGGGTGGCGGCCATCGGCCCGGCGAAGAGGGTCGCCAGGTCCAGCACGCGCAGGCCGTCCAGGGCGAGGGGGGTCCGTGTCGTCGTCCTCATGCGCTGTACTGGGCCTCGATCTCCGGACGGTACGGCATCGACGCGGAGGCGCCCTCCCGCTGGACGGAGATCGCCGCCGCGGCGGCCGCCCAGGACAGGGCCTCCCGTACCGGTTTCTCCTCGGCGAAGGCCACGGCGAGCGCGCCGGCGAAGGTGTCGCCCGCGCCCGTGGAGTCCACGGCGGTCACCCGGGGCGCGGGAACGACGAGCGGTTCGGTGCCCCGGGCCAGGTACAGGCAGCCCGTGGCGCCCAGGGTGACGACGACCTCCGGCACCTCCTCCAGCAGGGCGGCCGCCGCCTCGCGCGGGTCGGTGCGGCCGGTGAGGGTGACGGCCTCGTACTCGTTCGGCAGCAGCAGGTCGGTGACGCGCAGGAGTTCGGGCGGAAGCGGCTGGGCCGGGGCCGGGGTGAGGACCGTACGGACGCCGTGCCGGCGGGCCGCCTCCGCGCCCGCGACGACGGCGGCCAGCGGGATCTCCAGTTGCAGCAGCAGGGCGTCGGCGGTGGCGATCACCCGCTCGTCGCCGGGGGAGAGGTGGTCGACGGTGCCGTTCGCGCCGGGGATGACGACGATCGCGTTGCCGCCCTCGTCGTCCACCACGATGTGCGCGGTGCCGGACGGCCCTTCCACGGTGCGCAGGAAGTCGGTGTCCACACCGGAGTGTTCGAGGGTGTCGCGCAGCCGCGCGCCGTAGGCGTCGTTGCCGACCGCGCCGATCATCGAGACGGTGGCGCCGGCGCGGGCCGCGGCGATCGCCTGGTTGGCACCCTTGCCGCCGGGGATCGTCCGGAACTCCCGTCCGGTCACGGTCTCCCCGCGCTGCGGGGCCTTGGCGACGTAGGTGACGAGGTCCATGTTGGTGCTGCCGAGGACGGCGATGTGGGTCATGGGCGGACCGCCTCCAGGTGGGTGAGGTGGGCGAGGGTGTCGAAGCCGGTGCCGTCGAAGTCGGCGACGGTGGTGGCGAGCCGGTTCTTCAGCGGGACCCGCCAGCGGTCGGGGAGCGCGTCGGGGGTGCCGGCGAGGAGACCGGCGATGCTGCCGGCGGTCGCGCCGTTGGAGTCGGTGTCCCAGCCGCCCGACACGGCACGGCAGACGGAGCCGGTGAAGTCGCCGTCGGCGTGGGTGAGGGCGGCGACGGTCAGCGCGGTGTTGGGGACGGCGTGGACCCAGTGGTGGCCGGGCCCGTGGGCGGCGTGGAGTTCGTCCACCACGTCGTCGAAGTCACCGGTCGTCGTGGCCAGGCGGACGGCGTGGTCGATCGCCTTCGCCAGGCGGGAGCGGGCCGGGACCACCGTGCGGCCGGTGCGCAGGCAGGCGTGGACGTCATGGGTGCCGGTGGCGGCCGCGGCGATGACGGCGGCCGTGAACATCGCCGCGTAGACGCCGTTGGCGGTGTGGGTGAGCACCGCGTCGCGGTGCGCCTGTCCGGCGGCGGCGGCCGGGTCGCCGGGGTTGGTCCAGCCGTGCATGTCCGCGCGGATCAGGGCGCCGATCCACTCGCGGAACGGGTTGCGGTGGCGGGCCGTGTGCGGGGGTTCGACACCGGCGAGGAGGTTGCGGTACGCGACGCGTTCGGCGGTGAAGGCGCGGCCGGGCGGGAGTTCCTCGAGCCAGAGCCGGGCGACGTCGTCGGTGGTGAAGTCCCTGCCGTGGCGCTGCAGCAGGAGGAGGTTGAGCAGGGGGTAGTCGAGGTCGTCGTCCTGGGGCATGCCGTCGATGTTCTCGGCGAGGGAGGTGGCGGCGGATCGGCGGTTCCAGGGGTGTGCGCGCAGCAGCTCTTCGGGGACTCCTCTGCCGGTGAAGTAGGTGGTGAGGGGCCAGTTGCCGGCGGCCCGGGCGAGGGCGCGGATGCCGTCCAGGGGGAGCTTCTCCACCGGTTTGCCGAGGAGGCAGCCGACGGCCCGGCCGAGCCAGGCGGCCTCCAGGGCGCGCGGGTCCGGTGCGGTGGCGGACCGTCCGGTGGGCCAGTGCGGGCACTGGGACCGGATGCGGGCCAGGTCCGTCGGTTCGTCCTCGGCGAAGCGGCTGGGCAGGTCGGCGAGTTCGTCCAGCAGGTCCTCGGCCAGCAGCCGCAGATAGCGGGACGCCCGGTGCGCGGACGCGCCCGCCCGCTCGGGGGCGTCCGGGCCGCCCGCCGCACGCCAGCGCGCCTCGATCGCCTTCGGCTCGCGCCCGTCCAGCCGGGCCTGGCGCAGCTCGTGGCCCAGCAGGTCCTCCGGCTGGACCCAGGTCAGTCGGAGCACGGGCGGCCTCCGAGTGCGGTGAACGCCTCCTCGTGGGCGCGTCGGCGGCGGACGTCCCGGTCGAAGATCTCGTGCGTGACCTCGGTGAGCGTCCGGGCCGGCGCCCACAGGTCCAGGCGGCTGGCGTCGGCGACCGTCTTCGCCCACTCCTCGGGAGGGGGCGAGCCGAGCGCGCCCGCGAGGGCACCGGCCATCGTGGCGATCGAGTCGCAGTCACGGCCGTAGTTGACCGAGCCGAGCACGGCGTGCCGGTAGTCGCCGCCGGAGACGACCAGCATGCCCAGGGCGACGGGGAGTTCCTCGACGGAGTGCAGCCGGGAGGGGCGGCGGGCGGCGAGGGAGGGGGCGCGGTAGTCCGGGCCGACGGTGTCGTACGGGGCCACCGCCGCGCGCAGCGGGCCGAGCGCCGACTCGAAGTCCCGGTGCCGGGCGGCGACTTCGCAGACCTTCTCGATCGCCGTGCGGGTGCCGTCCCTGGCCAGGGACAGGCAGGCGGCCACCACCGAGTCCGGGGTCGCGCCGGGTCCGGCCGCGGCGGCCACGGCGGCGGCGAGGACCCCGGCCGCCTCACGGCCGTACGACGACTGGTGCGCGCCCGCGATGTCCAGCGCCTCGGCGTAGGCGCCGGCCGGGTTGGCCGCGTTGACCAGGCCGACCGGGGCCATGTACATCGCGGCGCCGCAGTTGACGATGTTGCCGACGCCCGCCTCCCGGGGGTCGGTGTGACCGTAGGCGAGCCGTGCCACCAGCCACTTCTCGGCGAGGAAGAGCCGGTGCAGGGGCAGGGCCTCCGCCTCCAGCTCGGGGATCCAGCGCGGGTTGGTCATCAGGTCCGGGACCAGGTGGTCGGCGACCGCGTAGGCGTCGAGGTGGTCGCGGACGCGGTCGTAGACCCGGATCAGCGCGTGCGTCATCAGGGTGTCGTCGGTGACGTGGCCGTCGCCCTTGTGGTACGGCGCGATGGGGCGGGCGGTGCGCCAGGCGTCGCCGTGCCAGGGGCCGACGATGCCGCGTACGCGGCCGCCGTGGCGCTCGGTGATCTGCTCGGGGGTGTAGCCCTCGACCGGACCGCCGAGGGCGTCGCCGACGGCGGCTCCGACCAGGGCGGCGGTGATGCGGTCGGCGAGGGTGTACGAGGAGGTTTGGCCGAGTTTCTTCGGAGGTCGGGCTTGTGCGGGCTCTTCGGGTGCCATGCCCCGAATCATCCTCCTGGGCGGGCCGGTTGTACGGCTTCCAGGAGTCCGGCGAGTTCCACCAGGTCGGTGCCGGTGAGGCGGGGCAGGGTGCAGCCGGGCAGGACGCGGCAGGCGTCCCGCCAGGTCTCCGGGACGGCCGCGCCACCGCCGAGGGCACCGGTGAGGGCGCCCGCCAGGGCGGGGGCGGAGTCGGCGACCCGGGACAGGCAGGCGGCGGCCGGTACCGCCTCGGCGATGCGGCCCCGGGCGGCGGTGGCCAGGGCGAGCGCGACGGGGACGGTCTCGGCGGCGGCGATGCCGTAGCTGTAGACGTGGTCGACGATCTGGTGTTCCAGGAGGGGGACGAGGGCGAAGGCGGACTCGCTGTCCTCGGCCAGGGCGAGGGCGTGACGGGTGTTGCGGCCGATCTCCGTGTCGGCGGGCAGCTCGGCGAGGGCGGCGGTCACACAGGTGTCGGTGTCCGCGTCGGCGAGGGCGAGGGAGAGGGCCGCCGCCATGGCGCGGGCGCCGTGCACACCGTCGCCGTCCTGGGTGTAGCGGGCGTCGAACTCGGCGAGGCCGGCGGCCTGTCGCGGGTCGCCGGGGTGGGCCACGGCGAGGACGCAGGCGCGGACGCAGGCCGCGTCGTCGAAGTAGTGCGGGTTGTCGTGTCCGGTGGCGGGCGGGCGCAGGCCGGTGGCGAGGTTGCCGAGGCCGGCCCGGACGGAGATGCGGGCGCGCAGGGGGAGGACGGCGGACTCGATCTCCGGGGCGCGGTCCGCGGCGGCGGCGACCTCGGAGGCGACGGCGGTCCAGGTGAGGTCGATGGCGGCGCGCATACGGCGGGCCCGGCTGAGGTCGCCGAGGACGTCGTCGTCGCCGGCCCTGAGGACCGCCTCCGCGGCGAAAGCCGCCCACTCGGCGTCGTCGGAGGGGCCGAGGCGGAGGGGTTCGGGGGGCTGGTTGAGGGCGATCGGCACCGGGAGGGTGGTGGTGGCGTTCTGCTCGGCGAAGGTGTCCAGTTCCCGTGTGAGGCGGCGGGTCCACTCGGGCATCCGGACGGCGCGGTGGCGTGCCGCGGGCCAGCCGGCGGCGTCTCCCGCGGCGAGGCCGAGCAGGAGTCCCTCGATGCGGCGCGCGCTCATACCCGCCCCTCACCGTCGCCCTGCCCCGCGTTACCGGCCCCGACCAGGGGGCTCCGCTTCCCGGCCCCCCGGCCCTCCACCCGGGGCTCGGGGGACCGGGAGGCGGGGGCCGGGCCCGGGGCCGGGGCTTGGGCTGGGGCTGGGGGGAGTTCCGTGGGCGGGGTGGCGGCCGGGAGGGGGAGCGGCTCGGCCGGCTGGGTGGTGACCGGGGGCGGGAGGGGTTCGCTCGGCTGGGTGGTGACCGGGGGCGGAAGGGGGTGCGTCACCGCCTTCCCGGATTCGTTGTCCGCCGCTCCCGCCGGCGGGTCCGCGGACCGGGAGGCGGAGGCGGGGGGTGGGGGGAGTTCGGTGGGCTGGGGGGTGGCCGGCAGGGACGGGCGGGGACCGGCCGCCGCCACCGTCTCCCCGGTCTCCCTCTCCGCCGCCTCCACCAGCAGGTCCGCCACCTCCAGCACGTGGTGGCCGGCCATCGACGGTAGGCAGCGCCCCCGGGCCGGGCCGATGGCGGAGGCCCAGGCGGCGGGGATCGCGCAGAGGCCGAGCGTCGCACCGGAGAGGGCACCCGCCACGGCCGCCGTGGTGTCCGCGTCGCGGCCCATGTTGACGGCGGTCAGGACCGACTCCCGGAAGTCGCCGTCGGCCGCCGCGTACGCGCCGAAGGCGAGGGCGACCGCTTCGGGGGCCAGGTCGGTCCACGGGTAGCCGCCGATGACGACGGCGGACCGGACCGCGCGTTCGCCGCGGTGGGCCACCGCCACCGCACGCCGCAGGGAGCGGGCCGTCCAGGAGTCGTCCGGGACGACCGCGAGGGCGGCGGCGATCACCACCGGTACCGTGGCGCCGGTCATCGCCGCCGCCACCCCCGCCGCGACCGCCTGGCCGCCGTAGATGCCCTCGCCCTCGTGGCTGACCGAGCCGTCGACGGCCACCAGCCGGGCCGCCTCGGCGGGGCGTCCGGCCGCGAAGACGCCGAAGGGCGCCGCCCGCATGGCGAGGCCGTCGCTCCAGGCGTGCCGGTGCTGGGCGGAGATGGGGGCGGCGAGGCCGCGGCGGAGGTTCTCCAGGGTGCCCCGCTCGCTGAAGCCCGCGCCGCGGAAGGGACCCTCGGCCCGGTCGGCGATCCACTCGTGCCAGGCCGCCTCCGCATCCGCCGGGGTGAGCGCCGAGCCGTGCCGGGCCAGCAGCAGTCCCGAGAAGATCGCGTACTCGGTGTCGTCCGTGCCCTGGGGGCGCTCGGCGACGTACCCGGTGATCCGGCCCCAGCGGGCGCGGATCTCGGAGGGTTTGAGGTTCTCCGCCGGGGCCCCGAGCGCGTCCCCGACGGCCAGGCCGAGCAGCGCGCCGCGGGCCCGCTCACGGAGTCCGGCGGCCTCCTCGGGCGCCGGGACCGGGGGAGTGCAGGCGATCGATGCCATGGACGGCCTCCTTCGGCGGGGTCGCGGGGACCCTTTGCGGATGTGTCCCCCGGGAGGGGGCAGGGTGAGCGTCAGGACCTCTTCTGTCACCCGCTCGGCAACTGAGCCATCTCTCGCGCATGTGAGCGCCTGCAAGGAAAAGCGCAGGTTAGCCCAGCCTTTCCTTGCTGGCGCGGAGGGAAGGAAAGGCGTAAGTTCAGCGTTGTCGAAAAGTAGAACTCGTCCAAAGTTAGCTTTGGCTAAGCTTCCCTGGGGGGCCCGCATGGCCATCATCGAAACCGAGGCCGCGCTGCACGAGGCGCACCGCGACAACCACACCCACCGGGATGTGAACGGCGGCTGGCTGCGGCCCGCCGTCTTCGGCGCGATGGACGGCCTGGTCTCCAACCTCGCCCTGATGACGGGCGTGGCCGGCGGATCCGTGGGTCAGCAGACCATTGTCCTCACCGGCCTCGCCGGCCTCGCCGCGGGCGCCTTCTCCATGGCGGCCGGCGAGTACACCTCCGTCGCCTCCCAGCGGGAACTCGTCGAGGCCGAGCTCGACGTCGAACGCCGTGAGCTGCGCCGGCACCCGCAGGACGAGGAGGACGAGCTGGCCGCGCTGTACATGGCGCGCGGGGTCGAGCCGGAGCTGGCCCGTCAGGTGGCCCGGCAGCTGTCCAAGGACCCCGAGCAGGCCCTGGAGATCCACGCCCGTGAGGAGCTGGGCATCGACCCCGGGGATCTGCCCTCGCCGCTGGTCGCCGCCGTGTCGTCCTTCGGTGCGTTCGCCCTCGGCGCCCTGCTGCCCGTCCTGCCGTACCTGCTCGGCGCCAGTGTGCTGTGGCCCGCCGTGCTCCTCGCCCTGGTCGGGCTCTTCGCCTGCGGTGCCGTCGTGGCCAAGGTGACCGCGCGGACCTGGTGGTTCAGCGGTCTGCGGCAGCTGGCGCTCGGTGGTGCGGCGGCCGGTGTGACGTACGCCCTGGGCACGTTGTTCGGAACGGCCGTAGGATAGCCCGACCGGTACCTATGCGATGGGCCGCATACGTACCCGTTACTCGCTGGTTTCGAATCCTCGACCACCGGGCATGAGCCGTAAGCGCTGTGGGCAATGACGCCTGCCGCACCCCTGGGGCGAGCGAGGACGCCCGCCCCGAATTGCGGACCGACAGGCATTGATCTGTCCTGATTTGGTCCCTCATACTTCTTGCCACGAGGCCGCGCGCCACCCCCGCCCGCGCACCCCGCGGCGTCCGCATGCTGGAACGGTGTATCCGCTTCCCGAGAATCGCTCCATCATGTAACCTGCACGAAATTTTGATCTCCTAGTAGATCTCGCGCGATCTCCTAGCAGATCTCACGCAGAGGGCCAACGTCGTCCCTCGGCACCTGCCACATGCCACATGACGACGACGGGAGAGCCGATGCGTACGCCGCGCCAGCCGTCCCAGCATTCCGAGAACGGCCAGAACTGGTCGTTCATGGATGCTCGCCCTGCTGCGCAGGGTATGTACGACCCCCGCAACGAACACGACGCGTGCGGCGTCGGTTTCGTCGCCACCCTCACCGGCGAGGCGTCCCACACCCTGGTCGAGCAGGCCCTCACCGTCCTGCGCAACCTGGAGCACCGTGGCGCCACCGGCTCCGAGCCCGACTCCGGTGACGGCGCGGGCATCCTCTCCCAGGTGCCGGACGCCTTCCTGCGCGAGGTGGCCGGATTCGACCTTCCCGCGGCCGGTGCCTATGCGGTAGGCATCGCGTTCCTGCCGGAGGAGGGTGCCGAGGACGCCGTCTCACGTATCGAGACGATCGCGAGCGAAGAGGGCCTGACCGTCCTCGGCTGGCGCGAGGTCCCGGTCGCCCCCGAGCTGCTGGGTGCCACCGCCCGCTCCACCATGCCGCTGTTCCGGCAGATCTTCGTGACCGACCGCGCCAGCGAGGGCATCGCGCTGGACCGCAGGGCGTTCGTGCTGCGCAAGCGCGCCGAGCGCGAGGCCGGGGTGTACTTCCCGTCCCTGTCCGCCCGGACGATCGTCTACAAGGGCATGCTGACCACCGGCCAGCTGGAGCCCTTCTTCCCGGACCTGTCCGACCGCCGCTTCGCCTCCGCGATCGCGCTCGTGCACTCCCGGTTCTCCACGAACACCTTCCCGTCGTGGCCGCTCGCGCACCCGTACCGCTTCGTCGCGCACAACGGTGAGATCAACACCGTCAAGGGCAACCGCAACTGGATGCGCGCCCGCGAGTCGCAGCTGGTCTCCGACCTGTTCGGTTCCTCCGAGAAGGGGCTGGAGCGCATCTTCCCGGTCTGTACGCCGGACGCCTCCGACTCCGCCTCCTTCGACGAGGTCCTGGAGCTGCTGCACCTGGGCGGCCGTTCGCTGCCGCACTCCGTGCTGATGATGATCCCGGAGGCGTGGGAGAACCACGACTCCATGGACCCGGCCCGGCGCGCCTTCTACCAGTTCCACTCCACGATGATGGAGCCCTGGGACGGCCCCGCCTGCGTCACCTTCACCGACGGCACCCAGGTCGGCGCCGTGCTCGACCGCAACGGTCTGCGCCCCGGCCGCTACTGGGTCACCGACGACGGCCTCGTCGTCCTCGGCTCCGAGGTCGGCGTCCTCGACATCGACCCGGCCAAGGTCGTCCGCAAGGGCCGCCTGCAGCCCGGCCGCATGTTCCTCGTCGACACCGCCGAGCACCGCATCGTCGAGGACGACGAGATCAAGGCGGCCCTGGCCGCCGAGAAGCCGTACGCCGAGTGGCTGGAGGCCGGCGAGATCGAGCTGGGCGACCTGCCCGAGCGCGAGCACATCGTCCACACCCACGCCTCGGTCACCCGCCGCCAGCAGACCTTCGGGTACACCGAGGAGGAGCTGCGCGTCATCCTCGCCCCGATGGCCCGCACCGCTGCCGAGCCGATCGGCTCCATGGGCACGGACTCGCCGATCGCGGCCCTGTCCGAGCGCCCGCGGCTGCTCTTCGACTACTTCACCCAGCTGTTCGCGCAGGTCACCAACCCGCCGCTGGACGCGATCCGCGAGGAGCTGGTCACCTCCCTGCGCTCGTCGCTGGGCCCGGAGGGCAACCTGCTGGACCCGACGGCCGCCTCCTGCCGCTCGGTCACCCTGCCCTTCCCGGTGATCGACAACGACGAGCTTGCCAAGCTCATCCACATCAACGCCGACGGCGACATGCCCGGCTTCAAGGCCGCGACCCTGTCCGGCCTGTACCGGGTCTCCGGCGGCGGTGACGCGCTCGCCGCCCGCATCGAGGAGATCTGCGCCGAGGCCGACGCGGCGATCGAGAACGGCGCCCGCCTGATCGTCCTGTCGGACCGCCACTCCGACGCCGAGCACGCGCCGATCCCGTCGCTGCTGCTCACCGCGGCCGTCCACCACCACCTCATCCGCACCAAGCAGCGCACCCAGGTGGGCCTGCTGGTCGAGGCCGGCGACGTCCGCGAGGTCCACCACGTCGCCCTGCTCATCGGCTACGGCGCCGCCGCCGTCAACCCGTACCTGGCGATGGAGTCCGTCGAGGACCTGCTGCGCGCGGGCACCTTCCTCAATGGCCTGGAGCCCGAGAAGGCCATCAAGAACCTGATCTACGCCCTCGGCAAGGGCGTCCTGAAGGTCATGTCCAAGATGGGCATCTCCACCGTCGCCTCCTACCGCGGCGCCCAGGTCTTCGAGGCCGTCGGCCTCGACGAGGCCTTCGTGGAGAAGTACTTCGACGGCACCGCCACCAAGATCGGCGGCGTCGGCATCGACGTCATCGCCCAGGAGGTCGCCGCCCGCCACGCCAAGGCCTACCCGGCCTCCGGCATCGCTCCCGCGCACCGCGCGCTGGAGATCGGCGGCGAGTACCAGTGGCGCCGCGAGGGCGAGCCGCACCTGTTCGACCCGGAGACGGTCTTCCGCCTCCAGCACTCCACGCGCACCGGCCGCTTCGACATCTTCAAGAAGTACACCGAGCGGGTGAACGAGCAGTCCGAGCGCCTGATGACGCTGCGCGGCCTGTTCGGCTTCAAGTCCGACCGTCAGCCGATCCCGGTCGACGAGGTCGAGCCGGTCTCCGAGATCGTCAAGCGGTTCTCGACGGGCGCGATGTCGTACGGCTCCATCTCCAAGGAGGCGCACGAGACCCTCGCCATCGCCATGAACCAGCTGGGCGGCAAGTCCAACACCGGTGAGGGCGGCGAGGACCCGGAGCGCCTGTACGACCCGGCGCGCCGCTCGGCGATCAAGCAGGTCGCCTCCGGCCGCTTCGGCGTGACCTCGGAGTACCTGGTCAACGCGGACGACATCCAGATCAAGATGGCCCAGGGCGCCAAGCCCGGCGAGGGCGGCCAGCTGCCCGGCCACAAGGTCTACCCGTGGGTCGCCAAGACCCGGCACTCGACGCCGGGCGTCGGCCTGATCTCGCCGCCGCCGCACCACGACATCTACTCCATCGAGGACCTGGCCCAGCTGATCCACGACCTGAAGAACGCGAATCCGCAGGCGCGGATCCACGTGAAGCTGGTCTCCGAGGTCGGTGTCGGCACGGTCGCCGCCGGTGTGTCCAAGGCGCACGCGGACGTCGTGCTCATCTCCGGTCACGACGGCGGTACGGGCGCCTCCCCGCTCACCTCGCTGAAGCACGCGGGCGGCCCCTGGGAGCTGGGCCTCGCCGAGACCCAGCAGACCCTGCTGCTCAACGGCCTGCGCGACCGCATCGTCGTCCAGACCGACGGCCAGCTGAAGACCGGCCGTGACGTGATCATCGCCGCGCTGCTCGGTGCCGAGGAGTTCGGTTTCGCGACCGCCCCGCTCGTCGTCTCCGGCTGCGTGATGATGCGCGTCTGCCACCTGGACACCTGCCCGGTCGGCATCGCCACCCAGAACCCGACCCTGCGCGACCGCTTCGCCGGCAAGGCCGAGCACGTGGTGAACTTCTTCCGGTTCATCGCCGAGGAGGTCCGCGAGCTGCTGGCCGAGCTGGGCTTCCGCTCCATCGAGGAGGCCGTCGGCCACGCCGAGGTGCTGGACGTCGAGCGCGCCGTCGACCACTGGAAGGCGCAGGGCCTGGACCTGGAGCCGCTGTTCCACGTCCCGGACCTGCCCGAGGGCGCCGTCCGCCACCGGATCGTCGCCCAGGACCACGGTCTGGAGAAGGCCCTGGACAACGAGCTGATCAAGCTCGCCGCCGACGCCCTGGCCGCGGGCGACGCGACCGAGGCCCAGCCCGTGCGCGCCCAGGTCGCCATCCGCAACATCAACCGCACGGTCGGCACCATGCTCGGCCACGAGGTGACGAAGAAGTTCGGCGGCGCGGGCCTGCCCGACGACACCATCGACATCACCTTCACCGGCTCCGCGGGCCAGTCCTTCGGCGCGTTCCTGCCGCGCGGCGTCACGCTGCGCCTGGAGGGCGACGCCAACGACTACGTGGGCAAGGGCCTCTCCGGCGGCCGGATCGTCGTCCGCCCGGACCGGGCCGCCGACCACCTCGCCGAGTACTCGACCATCGCCGGCAACACCATCGCCTACGGCGCCACCGGCGGCGAACTGTTCCTGCGCGGCCGTACCGGTGAGCGGTTCTGCGTCCGCAACTCCGGCGCGCTGGTCGTCTCCGAGGGCGTGGGCGACCACGGCTGCGAGTACATGACCGGCGGTCACGCGGTCGTCCTCGGCCCGACCGGCCGCAACTTCGCGGCGGGCATGTCCGGCGGTGTCGCCTACGTCATCGACCTCGACCGCGACAACGTCAACGCCGGCAACGCCGGGTCCGTCGAGGCGCTGGACGAGACGGACAGGCAGTGGCTGCACGACGTGGTGCGCCGCCACGCCGAGGAGACCGGCTCGACGGTCGCCGAGAAGCTGCTCGCCGACTGGGACACGGCCGTGGAGCGGTTCAGCAAGATCATCCCCAGCACGTACAAGGCAGTGCTCGCCGCCAAGGACGCCGCCGAGCGAGCCGGTCTCTCCGAGACCGAGATCACCGAGAAGATGATGGAGGCGGCGATCAATGGCTGACCCGAAGGGCTTCCTGAACCACGGCCGTGAGGTCGCCAAGACCCGCCCCGTCGCCGAGCGGGTCAAGGACTGGAACGAGGTCTACGTCCCCGGCTCCCTGCTGCCGATCATCAGCAAGCAGGCCAGCCGCTGCATGGACTGCGGCATCCCGTTCTGCCACAACGGCTGTCCGCTGGGGAACCTGATCCCCGAGTGGAACGACTACGCCTACCGCGAGGACTGGTCGGCCGCGCAGGAGCGCCTGCACGCGACCAACAACTTTCCGGAGTTCACCGGTCGTCTCTGCCCGGCCCCCTGCGAGTCGGCGTGCGTGCTCGGCATCAACCAGCCGCCGGTCACCATCAAGAACGTCGAGGTCTCGATCATCGACAAGGCGTGGGAGACCGGGGACGTCGCCCCGCAGATCCCCGAGCGCCTGTCCGGCAAGACGGTCGCGGTCATCGGCTCGGGCCCCGCGGGTCTCGCCGCCGCCCAGCAGCTGACCCGGGCCGGCCACACGGTCGCCGTCTACGAGCGCGCGGACCGCATCGGAGGCCTCCTCCGGTACGGCATCCCCGAGTTCAAGATGGAGAAGCGGCACATCAACCGCCGTATCGAGCAGATGCGCGCGGAGGGCACCCGCTTCCGCACCGGTGTGGAGATCGGCCGCGACATCAACGCCCGCGACCTGAAGAAGCGGTACGACGCGATCGTCATCGCCGCCGGCGCGACGACCGCCCGTGACCTGCCGGTCCCCGGCCGGGAGCTGACGGGCGTCTACCAGGCGATGGAGTACCTGCCCCTGGCCAACAAGGTCCAGGAGGGCGACTACGTCACCGCGCCGATCTCGGCCGAGGGCAAGCACGTCGTCGTGATCGGCGGCGGTGACACCGGCGCGGACTGCGTGGGCACCGCCCACCGCCAGGGCGCGGCCTCCGTCACCCAGCTGGAGATCATGCCCCGCCCGAGCGACGAGCGGCACCCGACCAACCAGCCCTGGCCGACCTTCCCGATGCTCTACAAGGTCACCAGCGCCCACGAGGAGGGCGGCGACCGGGTCTACTCGGTCTCCACCACCCACTTCGAGGGCGACGAGGACGGCAACGTCCAGTGGCTGCACCTCACCGAGGTCGAGTTCGTGGACGGCAGGCTGACCCCGAAGCCGGGCACCGAGCGCAAGATCCCGGCCCAGCTGGTCACCCTCGCCATGGGCTTCACCGGCACCGACCGGGAGAACGGCCTGGTCGAGCAGTTTGGTCTGGACCTCGACGAGCGCGGTAACATCGCCCGCGACGCCGACTTCCAGACCAACGTGCCGGGTGTGTTCGTCGCCGGTGACGCCGGCCGCGGACAGTCCCTCATCGTGTGGGCGATCGCGGAGGGCCGCTCGGCCGCCCGCGGGGTCGACCGCTTCCTGACCGGAGCCAGCGACCTGCCGGCCCCGATCCGCCCGACGGACCGCGCGCTCGCGGTCTGACGCCCCCACAAGGGACCCCAGGTCCCTCACAGACGTCCCGTACAAAGGCGTACGGAACATGAACGGCGCCTGCCCGCCTGTCCCCGACCGGACGACTGGGCAGGCGTCGTCGCATGTCCCGGCCACCCGGTCCGGTGCGCTCACCCGCCGGTGCCCGTGTACAGATCATTGATGATCTTCTGGGCCGGCGCCCGGTGGGAGGCGTCGGTCTCCGCCTCGGCCCAGACGAGGTAGATGTCCTTGCTCTTCGGGTACGTGACGGTGCGGGCCAGCAGCATGCGGTACGTGCGGGCGTCGGGCGTGGTCTCGGCGTACCAGAGCGACGAGGTGACCCGCTTCCAGGGCGTGGAGGAGAAGCCGGGACGGGAGAGCCAGAACCGGGTGGCTTCCGCGCAGGCCCTGACGCAGTGGCGGGAGGCGAGCCGCAGACGGAGGCGGGGGAGACGCAGGCCGTCCGGTCCGTCGGAGGTGCAGGTCACTGTCACGTCGGCAGAGGTCTTGCAGCTCATGTACTTCGGGGCGCGGAGAACGTAGGCGAAGTTGGGCAGCGACCAGAGACGGGACCGCTCCTCCTTCCTCCAGTGGGCGCCCACCAGGGTCCTGGGCTCGCGGCGCTGGTAGTAGGCGAAGCGCGTGCCGGCGGGGGTCCGGGCGGGTGGCACGTCGGCGAGCCGGCGCTCGGCGGACTGCCGGTGCCTCGGCGAGAGGTGCGCGTGCCGCAGCGCCGCCCGCATGAGGATGCGGGCGACTTCCCGGGCGCGGGACGCGGAGGCGAACTCCTCGGTGTAGGTGAGTTTCAGGACCACGTTGGCCACCCTGGTGGCCAGTACGGCCGTGTGCTGGAGACCCTCCATCGGTGGTGAGAAGCCGTCCTGGGTCCCCTGGCGCGCCTCGTCGCCGAGGCCCTTCAACTCCTCGTTGGCGGAGAGGGGGGCCCGCAGCGCGGTGCTCGCGTGCATATAGGTGACGTCGGGGTCCATTCCGGCCTGGGTGCCGGTCACGAAGGTCCGCAGGGTGAGGCTGACATCGCGGTGGAACGGCGACTGCTCGCCGGCCCCGCAGGCGGTGCCGCCGTCCGCGACCTTCATCGGGTCGGCCATCAACCCGGCCAGCAGGTGTTCGTCGAGCAGCGCGCACGCTGGGGGCACGGCCGTGTAGGGAGGGGGCGGGGCCATGGAACCCACGGCCGTCATCTGAAGGAACATGGCGACCACCGCGACCGCCGTGGCGACCGCTGTCACCCGCGGGGCGACACGCACCGGCCGCTCGTGTGCCGAGGGGAGTCCGCTCGTGCCCGCCAGCCGGTTGCGCAGCTCGATGTGGCGGAACCGGTAGACACCGCCCGCCTGCCGCAGGATGCCCCGTGCGTGCGCGTCCCGCAGGAACGCCATGAGCCGCCAGGGCAGCCTGCCGGTCAGCGCCAGCCAGCACCGGGCCACCGTGTACCGGCCCCAGGCGGAGACGGCGATGCCGTGGCACAGCGAGGCCGCCGCGAAACAGGCCCCCGCGCGGGCCCAGTCCGCGGGCCCCTGGCTGTCCGGGGTCTCCGCCCACTGCCACCAGGCCGCGTACAGCACGGCGGACTTGAACAGCGTCGCGGGGAAATCGGCGTGGGGTGCCGGGCCGAACAGGTCGAAGAGGGCCACGGTGGCCGTGGCCTTCCGGTCGGCGGTCAGCAGAGCCGACGGTTCCCTGGCCTCCGCGGGATCGGCGGGTCTGCGCAGGGCCTGGGCGAGATCGGCCGTCCAGTACACGGCCAGGCAGACCGTGGCCATGACGGTCAGCGAGCGGATCAGTCCCGGTGAGAACTGTGCCGAGGCCACCACCCCCAGGGCGAGAGCGCCCACGCAGAACGCCCCCCTCATCCACTGCGGGCGGCTGCGCAGGGCCGCCCGGAGCCGCGCGCCCGACGGCCCGTGCAGCTGGTACGGGCCGGGGAGCGGATCGGGCTCGGCCCAGTCGGAGACCAGGACGGCGACGATGCCGAGGACGAGGGCCGCGCCGTACGGCAGTCCCACCCATTTGTGCCACCACGGCGTGCCGAACCCGGAGACCAGGACGCCGAGCAGGAGCAGCAGGAACGCCGGCAGGGCCACCAGGGCGCGGACGGCGCGCGGTACCGCCTCGTCGAGGCGCCACCACTCCAGGTCCTGCGTCCCGGAGGCGCGCAGGTACCGGGCGAGGAAACCGGTCCAGCGCCGGGCGTCGTCGGCGCTCCAGGGAGGCCGCCCGGCACGGTCGTCCAGCGCGCCGCCGTAGGCCGCCGACAGGAAGGCGTCGAAGAGGTGTTGCTCGACGGCGGCCCTGGTGGTGAAGCGGCCCGCGGAGAGCAACTCGGCCGGATCGGCGCCGGCCCCGCCGTCGCTGTAGACGACACGGGCCAGGCCGATCATCAGCGGAGTACCGAGGACGGCCCGGAGCACCCGCACCTCACGGCTCTGGTCCGCGGGGTCCTCCAGCCGCCGCAGCACGGGCTCCCAGACGGTGCGGGAGCCGTCGTCGCGGCTCGTCCTGCGGGCGGTGCGGGGGAGGTAGGCCGCCACCTCGCCGGCGGTCAGGGGCTGCAGTTCCACCACGGCGGTCGCCGGAAGCACGGTGTTCTCGGCCTCGACGGCCGCCGTGTACTCCTCCGTCCTGCTGGTCAGCAGGAAGCGGGCGGGCCCCGCGAGACTGGCCCGCAGCTCCCGCAGGGCGTCCGCCTGCGACGGGCGGGGGAGTTCGTCGAAGCCGTCGAGCACGGGCAGCACCCGCCCGGAGGTGATCAGCGCCAGGGCGAGGGCGTGGGCGCGGCCACCGCCTCCGGCCAGCGCCCCGGGATGGCCCTCGACGATCCTGCGGGCCGCCCAGGTCCACAGCCCGCTGCGCTTCGGGTCCCAGGACGCGAGAGGGAAGACGACGGGCACCGGGTCCCCGGAGGCGGGGCCGCGGGCCTCCACGAGCCGGTGGGCGAGGTGCAGGGCGAGCACGGACTTCCCGGCACCGGGCCTGCCCAGGACCACGAGCCGCTGGGCGGGCAGGGAGGTGAACAGGCCGGCGATCTCGTCGAAGTGGCCGTCCACCTCCAGGGGCCGGTCGGCGCCGGTGTCCTCCGGCGGCGCGGACCCCGCCCGGCGGATGTTCCGCCAGTGGTCGGTGAGCAGCGGGTCCGCCGCCGTCCAGCGCACGGGGATGGGGAAGGGGTCGTGGATGCGCGACAGCCGCTCGTCCCGGTCGTAGCGGGTCTTCAGCGTCTCCGCGAGCTCCTCCGCGGCCCGGTCGAGGTCCGCGCGGGAGGGTTCGGGCTCGGGGCGTCTTCGCGAGCGCGGTTCCCACAGCGCCGACAGCTCCGCGAAGACCGCCAGGACCAGGCAGGAGGCTCCTGCGAACACCACCGTGGTCCGCGCGGGACCGGGAAGCGCGTCTGCGGGAACGGGGAGACGGTAGCGGTCCAGGAGGAGGAGCCCGGCCCCGGCGGCCGCGAGTGCCGCCGCGACGGCGTGGCGCAGCTTCGACACCGGCGTCCGGGTGCGCGGCGGCGGGACGTGGAAGTGGACGTGGTCGATGTGGTGGGCCTGCACCACGTTCTCGAACCGACCGTCGTAGATCCGGTTGTCCCCCACCACGCCAGCGTACTGAAAACCCGGTGTGCGCGCCGGTGTTGGCGACGACGGGCCGTCCGTCGGGCAGGCCGGCGCGGTGCCGTAACCTCGGCACTCCTGCCCGGTGACCATCCCGAAGGAGCCCGCATGGCCGCGATCAGCCTGACCAAGGTGGAGGAGACCGCGCCCGCGCTGGTCGGCGCCTACCGGTCGGCGGGGGTGTCCCTGCGCAAGCACGGCCTGGACGGGCTGCGGGCCGCCGTGTACCTCGTGGTCGACTACTCGGGCTCCATGAAGCCCTACTACCGGGACGGCAGCGTGCAGGCGCTCGCCGACCGGGTGCTGGGCCTGTCCGCGCACCTGGACGACGACGGCCGGGTGCCCGTGGTGTTCTTCTCCACGGACGTCGACGCGGTCACCGACATCGCCCTCGCCGGACACGAGGGCCGTGTCGAGCGGATCGTGGCCGGGCTCGGGCACATGGGGAAAACCAGCTACCACCTGGCGATGGACGCGGTCATCGACCACTACCTGGACAGCGGCGCCACCGCGCCCGCCCTGGTCGTCTTCCAGACCGACGGCGGCCCGATCAACAAGCTCGCCGCCGAACGCTACCTCTGCAAGGCCGCGCGGCTGCCGCTGTTCTGGCAGTTCGTCGGCTTCGGCGACCCGGGCAGCCGCCAGTTCGAGTTCCTGCGCAAGCTGGACGAACTGGCCGTCCCGGCCAAGCGGATCGTGGACAACGCCGGTTTCTTCCACGCCGGCCAGGACCCGCGCCGGGTCTCCGACGCCGAGCTGTACGACCGGCTCGTCGGCGAGTTCCCGAAGTGGCTCGTGGCGGCACGGGCGGCGGGCGTCGTACGGCCGGACTGACGCGGCGGTCCGCCACCCTCTCCTACCACGCGTCCGCCTCCGGTTGCCCGTCCGTCTCCTGGAGCCCGTCCGTGAGCACCAGGTCCCGGCACTCCTCCGGTGCCCCCCACGCCGAGCGCAGCGCCCGCGCCTTGGTGAGCCACAGCGACAGGTCGTACTCCGCGGTGTACCCGATCGCGCCGTGCAGGTGCAGCGCCGTCCGGGCCGTCCGGTACGCCGCCTCGCACGCCGTGAGCTTGGCGGCGGCCACCTCCGCCGGGCGCAGGGTCGTCGCCGCGCCGAAGAGCAGGGGGCGGGCGAACTCCAGGGCGGTCTTGGCGTCGGCCAGCCGGTGTTTGACGGCCTGGAAGGAGCCGATCGGCACCCCGAACTGGGTGCGCCGCCGCACATGGGTGACGGTCCGGTCGAGCAGGGCGAGGCCGACGCCGAGGGCCTGCGCGGCGGTGGCAAGGCGGATCCAGGTGAGCGCCCGGTCGTACGGCGCCTCGCGGGCGAGGAGTTCACCGCCGGGGGCGGACCGGGCCAGCCGGCGGGCGGGGTCCAGGGAGCGGCGCACCGGGCCGGGGGTCACTGTGGACAGGTAGAGGCCCTCGGGGGCGGGGGACAGGCACAGCGAGACCGCGTCGCCGTCGAGCGCGTATCCGCCGGGCGCCGCCACCGTCGCCGGTCGCTCGCCGGACGCGAGAGCGGGCAGGAAGCGTTCCGCCAGTGGCGGGTCGCCGAGGAGTACGGCCGCCCCGACCGTCTCCGCGAGCGGACCGGGCACCGCGTGCCGGCCCAGCTCCACGAAGGCCACCGCCAGCTCCACCGGGTGCGGTCCCGCCCCGCCGTACTCCTCCGGCACCGCGAGGCCGAACACCCCCGCCTCGGCGATCCGCGACCACAGCGCGCGCCCGCGCGCGTGGTCGCCGCGGCTCCAGGAGCGGATCACCGCGGGCGTGTCGGCGGCGGTGAGCATCGCGTGCAGCGCGTCGGCGAAGGCGCGCTGGCCGGAGTCGAGGAGGAAGCGCATCAGCGGCGCCCCTTCGGCAGGCCGAGCAGCCGCTCGGCGACGATGTCCCGCTGGATCTCGTTCGTGCCCGCGTAGATGGGTCCGGCCAGGGAGAAGACGTACCCCTCCGCCCAGGCGCCGTCGGCGCGTTCGCCCTCCGCGCCCAGCAGGTCGAGGGCCGTCTCGTGCAGCGCGAGGTCCAGCTCGGACCAGAACACCTTGTTCATGCTGGACTCCGGGCCGAGCCGGGCGCCGTCCAGGACCCGGGAGGCGGCGGCGTACGTGAACAGCTGGTAGGCGCGGGCCGCGATCAGGGCGTCGGCCACCCGGTCCCGGGCGTGCCCGGGCGACCCCTGGGCCCGCCACAGGTGCCGCAGCCGGGCGGCGGAGGCGAGGAAGCGGCCCGGGGAGCGCAGGGTGAGCCCGCGCTCGTCGGCCGTCGTGGACATCGCGATCCGCCAGCCCTGGCCCGGCTCGCCGATCACGTCCTCGTCCGGGACGAACACGTCGTCCAGGAACAGCTCCGCGAAGGCCGGCCTGCCGTCGAGCCGCCCGATCGGGCGGACGGTGACACCGGGGGCCCGCAGGTCGAACATCAGGTAGGTGAGTCCCTGGTGCGGCCTCTCGGTCTCCGGGTCGCTGCGGAACAGGCCGAAGGCCCGGTCGGCGAAAGCGGCGCGCGACGACCAGGTCTTGTGACCGCGCAGCCGCCAGCCGCCGTCCGTGCGCACCGCCCGGGAGCCGAGCGCGGCGAGGTCCGAGCCCGCCTCCGGCTCGGACCAGGCCTGCGCCCAGACCACCTCGCCGGTGGCCATCGGCGGCAGCACGCGCGCGCGTTGCTCCTCCGTGCCGTAGGCGAAGAGCGTCGGCGCGAGCAGGCCGATGCCGTTCTGGCCGACCCGGCCCGGCGCGCCCGCCGCCCAGTACTCCTCCTCGAACACCAGCCAGCGCAGCAGGCCGGCGTCCCGCCCGCCGTACCGCTCCGGCCACGACACCACCGACCAGCGGTCCGCGGCCAGTTCGGCCTCCCACGCGCGGTGCGCCGCGAAGCCCTCCTCCGTCTCCAGGGACGGCAGCGGCGTGCGCGGGACGTGCGCGTCGAGCCAGGCCCGGGCCTGGCCGCGGAACTCCTCGTCGGCCGGGGAGTGGGTCAGATCCACGGTGACGTCACCGCCCTTCCCTAACAAGTGTTTGGTAGGTTAGCGTGGTCCTATGACAGGCGTCGAGAGCCCGGTCCACGTCCCCGGGCACGGACTGCTGCGCGGCCGCACCGCCGTCGTCACCGCGGCGGCCGGTACCGGCATCGGCGGAGCCACCGCCCGCCGGTTCCTGGAGGAGGGCGCACGCGTGCTGATCAGCGACGCCCACCCGCGCCGGCTGAAGGAACACGAGGCCGGACTGGGCCGGGAGTTCCCCGGCGCGGTCGCCGCGGTGCCGTGCGACGTCACCGACGAGGACCAGGTGCGCGCCCTGTTCGAGGCGGCCGTGGCCGCGCACGGACGGCTGGACGTCGTCGTCAACAACGCCGGCCTCGGCGGCACGGCGGACCTGGTCGACATGACCGACGAGCAGTGGTCCCGGGTACTGGACGTCACCCTGAACGGCACCTTCCGCTGCACCCGGGCCGCCCTGCGCGCCATGCGCCGGACCGGCGGCGGGGTGATCGTCAACAACGCCTCCGTCGCCGGCTGGCGCGCCCAGGCCGGGCAGGCCCACTACGCCGCGGCCAAGGCCGGCGTGATGGCACTGACCCGGTGCGCGGCGATCGAGGCCGCCGCCTACGGCGTCCGCGTCAACGCCGTCGCCCCCAGCCTCGCCATGCACCCGCACCTGGAGAAGGTCACCTCCGCCGAACTGCTCGCCGAACTGACGCAACGGGAGGCCTACGGCCGGTACGCGGAGCCCTGGGAGGTGGCCAACGTCATCGTCTTCCTCGCCTCCGGCTACTCCTCCTACATGACCGGCGAGGTCGTCGCCGTCAGCAGCCAGCACCCCTGAGCAGCAGGGCAGACCACAATGGGTGCGTGCCGACCAAGAAAAAGCCCCAGGTGACCGCGGCAGCAGCCCGGCGCGGAGAACTCCTGAGCACCGCCGCCGAGGTCTTCGCCGAGCACGGCTACAACGCCACCACCGTCCGCAGGATCGCCGACCACGCTGGCATGCTCGCGGGCAGCCTCTACTACCACTTCGACTCCAAGGAGTCGATGCTGGAGGAGATCCTCCGGACCTTCCTCGACGAGCTGTGGGACGGCTACGACACGGTCCTCGCCTCCGGACTCGGGCCCCGCGAAACGCTTCAGGCGCTGGTCACCGAGTCCTTCCGGGAGATCGACCGGCACCGCGCGGCCGTCGCGATCTACCAGAAGGAGAGCAAGCAGCTCGTCACCCAGGACCGCTTCGCCTTCCTCGCCGAGTCCCAGCGCCGGTTCGAGAAGGCGTGGCTCAGCACGTTGGAACGCGGTGTCGCCGAGCAGGTCTTCCGCGCCGACCTGGACGTCCGGCTCACCTACCGGTTCGTCCGCGACACCGTGTGGGTCGCCGCCTCCTGGTACCGGCCCGGCGGCAAGCACAGCCCCGAGGAGATCGCCCGCCAGTACCTGTCGATGGTGCTGGACGGGATCGCCGTACGCGAATAGCCCTTTCCACGCGAGGGAGTTGCCATGGCCGAGGCCTACATCGTCGAAGCGGTCCGCACACCGGTCGGACGGCGCGGAGGAGGACTCAGCGCCGTCCACCCGGCCGACCTGGGCGCGCGGGTGCTGACCGCGCTGGTGGAGCGCTCCGGGATCGACCCGGCGGCCGTGGACGACGTGGTCTTCGGCTGCCTCGACACGGTCGGGCCGCAGGCCGGCGACATCGCCCGCACCTGCTGGCTGGCCGCGGGCCTGCCCGAGGAGGTCCCCGGCGTGACCGTCGACCGGCAGTGCGGCTCCTCCCAGCAGGCCGTCCACTTCGCCGCGCAGGCCGTGCTCTCCGGCACCCAGGACCTGGTGGTCGCGGGCGGCGTGCAGAACATGTCCCAGGTCCCCATCGCCTTCGCCTCCCGGCAGGCCGCCGTCCCCCTCGGCCTGACCGAGGGACCCTTCCTCGGCAGCACCGGCTGGCGCGCCCGGTACGGCGACCGGCCCGTCAACCAGTTCGCCGGCGCCGAGATGATCGCCGCCCAGTGGGGCATCTCCCGCGAGGAACAGGAGGAGTTCGCCCTGCGCTCGCACCGGCGCGCGATCTGGGCGCTCGACACCGGCCGCTTCGACCGCGAGACGGTCCCCTGCGGCGGGACCACCGTGGACGAGGGCCCGCGCCGGGACACCTCCCCCGAGAAGATGGCCGCGCTCAGATCCGTTCTCGACGGCGGTACCGTCACCGCGGCCTGCTCCTCCCAGGTCTCCGACGGAGCCGCGGCCCTGCTGCTCGCCTCCGAGCGGGCGGTACGCGACCACGGACTGCGCCCGCGCGCCCGCGTCCACCACCTCTCCGCGCGCGGCGAGGACCCCATCCGCATGCTCACCGCGCCCATCCCGGCCACCGCGCACGCCCTGAAGAAGACCGGCCTCACCCTCGACGCCATCGACCTCGTGGAGATCAACGAGGCCTTCGCGCCGGTCGTCCTCGCCTGGCTGAAGGAGACCGGCGCCGACCCCGGCAAGGTCAACGTCAACGGCGGCGCGATCGCCCTCGGCCACCCGCTCGGCGCGACCGGCGCCCGGCTGATGACGACCCTGCTCCACGAACTGGAACGCACCGGCGGCCGCTACGGCCTCCAGACCATGTGCGAGGGCGGCGGCCAGGCCAACGTGACGATCATCGAACGGCTGTGACCGGGCATCGGGAGCGCGTGACCGGGTACCGGGCGACGCTCACCGGGCCGCCCCGAGTCCCGACAGCCCGGTCAGCACCTCCTCCGCCTCGCCCATGATCCGTTCCACCAGCTCCGCGCACGAGGGCAGGTCGTCGATCACTCCGGCGACCTGCCCGGCCGCCATCACCCCCAGGTCCGTACGCCCGTCCACCATCGCCGACCTCAGCAGCATCGGCGTGTTCGCGGCGAGCAGCACCTGACTCCAGGACAGCTGCTTGCCGTGCCGGAGGGCGAGACCGTCGCGGACCAGCTGCCGCCAGGTGAGCCCGGACAGCCGCCGGAAGCCCGCCGCCCGCCGCACTGCGTGCCCGAAGGTCCGTATCCGCCCCGACCGCTCCAGCGCCGCCACCAGGTCGGTGCGCAGCATCCGGTGCGGCAGGCCGTCCACCGCCCGGGTCACCGTGACGTCCCGGACCGTCGCCGCCAGATACCGGGCCTTCACCGCGTCCGGCACCGTCGAGTCGGAGGTGAGCAGGAACCGCGTGCCCATCGCCACCCCGGCCGCCCCGTACGCCAGCGCCGCCACCAGGCCCCGCCCGTCGCGGAAACCGCCCGCCGCCACCACCGGTATCCGCACCGCGTCCACCACCTGAGGCAGCAGCACGCTCGTCGCCACCTCGCCGGTGTGGCCGCCGCCCTCCCCGCCCTGCACCAGCACCGCGTCCGCGCCCCAGGCCGCCACCTTCTCGGCGTGCCGCCGCGCCCCGACGGACGGGATCACCACCACCCCGGCCGCCTTCAGTTCGGCGATCAGCTCGGCGGACGGGGCCAGCGCGAAGGAGGCCACCCGCACTCCCTCCTCCAGCAGGATCCGCACCCGGTCCGGTGCGTCGCCCGCGTCGGCCCGGAGGTTCACCCCGAACGGCGCGTCCGTACGGGACCGCACCTCCCGTATCGCGTCGCGCAGCCGGTCCGGCGTCATCGTCGCGGAGGCCAGGATGCCGAGGGCGCCGGCGTTCGCCGCCGCCGAGACCAGGCGCGGCCCGGCCACCCAGCCCATCCCGGTCTGCACGATCGGATGGCGGACCCCGACCAGCCGGGTGAGCGCGGTCTCCATCAGCCCCCCTCCCGGTCCGGCACCTCGCGGGTGCGCGCCCCCCGCGGGTCCAGCACCTCACGGATCAACCGCAGCTCCCCCGCCTCCGGCTCCCGGGTGCACGGCACCTCGTCCGGCCCGGCCAGCGGGAACCCCGTCGCCTCCCGCACCTCCTCCACAGTCACCCCCGGATGCACCGAGACCAGCCGCATGGTGTGGCCGGGCGTGGCGAAGTCCAGCACGGCGAGGTCGGTGACGACCCGCTCGACGTGGTGGTAACGTGCCGCGCCGCCCAGCTCCGCCGCCCGGTCGTACCCCACCCCGCACACCATGTCCACCCGCTCCACGAACACCCGCCGCGAGTGCCTGGGGACCCAGTAACTCGTCGGGTTGTTCAGCGTGTTGAGCGGGGCCCCGCGCACCCCGAGCAGCTGTCTGCGGGGGCGCGCCCAGTCGCCGACGCAGGAGATGTTCTGGTTGCCGTACCGGTCCAGCTGGCTCGCGCCCATCATCACGTGCCTCCGGCCGCCCGCCACCAGCTCCAGGTGCTGCCGGTAGGGCAGCCAGCCCTCCGGGGTGCCGTCCGGACGCACCAGGAGGGCCTCGCCGTCCGTCAGCAGCAGGTCCGGCGCGAAGGTGAGCCGGGCCAGCCGCGCGCCCAGCGACGGGATCAGGCCCATCGGGCTCGCCAGTACCTCCCCGGCGCCCCGCCAGGCCTCGGCGCAGGCGATCACGCAGTACTCGGCGCGGGTGGCCCTCATCGCTCCTGCTCCTTCCGCCACTCCCGGACCGCCGTCCGGTAGGCGGTCTCGTCGGCGCCGAGGAAGCGTGCGGCGAACTCGGGCCAGGGCGTGGTCGCGTACCGCCGCTGGAACTCCTCGTCCCGGCCGTACTCCGGTGCGCAGGAGGTGAAGTGCGCGCCGTGGGGCGCCTCCACCACCCCGGTCACCGCGAGCCGTTTCAGCAGCAGCGTCTGCGGGGCGGCCTCCTTGGTCAGCTCCGCCGTCTCCACGATCCGTTCGCAGGAGACGTAGGCCGCGTCCGCCGCCTCGCAGAACAGGTCGTCGAAGTACGGGTCCGGGCCCAGGTACTGGCCGTTGCCCAGCCGGTCGGCGCGGTTGACGTGCACCAGGGCCGCGTCCAGCCGCAGCGCGGGCATGGCCACGAGCGTCTCCCCGTCCGCGTACGGCGAGGTCACCGTCCTCAGCCGCGGGTCGGCCCGCAGGACGTCCGAGCCGATCCCCGCCCGCACCGGCAGGAAGGGCAGGCGCTGCGCCGCCGCGCGCAGCCCGCACTGGAACATCCCCTCGTCCACCTCCGTCAGCTCGAAGCCGCCGCCCTCGCGCGCCGCCCGGTAGTGCGGCTCCAGGGGGATGGAGTCGAGGGTGACGAACGCGGTGACCAGCCTGCGGATCCGGCCGGCGGCGGCCAGCATGCCGACGTCCGGGCCGCCGTAGGAGACGACCGTCAGATCGCCGATGCCGGACCGCAGCAGCGCCCGGACCAGCGCCATCGGCTTGCGGCGCGAGCCCCAGCCGCCGATGCCGAGGGTCATCCCGCTCGCCAGCCGGGACACCGCCTCCTCGGCGGTCATCGTCTTGTCGGTCATCTACACCCCCTCCGTCCCGGACCCGCCGAACGTGTCGCGGACCCGGCCGGCCAGTCCGCTCAGGTTCGCTTCGAAGGTGAAGCCCTGCTCGAAGCGGTAGCTGCGGCGCACGTCGACCGGATCGATGCCGTTGAGGGCGGACTTGGCCATGCGCAGCAGCCGTCCGTCCTTGGCGGCGATCTGCCGGGCCAGGTCCAGCGCCGCCCCCGGCAGCTCCGCGCGCGGCACCACCGCCCACACCGAGCCGTGCCCGTGCAGCTCGGCGGCGCTCGCCGTGCGCCCGGTGTAGTACAGCGCGCGCATCAGGTGCTGCGGGACCAGCCGGGCCAGATGGGTCGCCGCGCCCAGGGCGCCCCGGTCCAGCTCGGGCAGCCCGAAGGTCGCGTCCTCGCTCGCCACCACCGCGTCCGCGTTGCCCGCCAGTCCGATCCCGCCGCCCAGGCAGAAGCCGTGCACCGCGGCGACCACCGGGGTCTCGCACTCGTAGACCGCCGCGAAGGCCTCCGCGCAGCCCTGGTTGGCACCGATCAGGGCCTCGTGCCCGGCCGCCTGTATCTCCTTGATGTCCACGCCCGCGTTGAACCCCCGGCCCTCGGCGGCCAGGACCACGCACCGGATCCCGGGGTCCCGTCCGGCCGCGCGCACGGCCTCGGCCAGCGCGAACCAGCCGCGCACCGGCAGCGCGTTGACCGGCGGATAGTCGACGGTGACCACGGAAATCCCCTTTTCCGGGGACGAACGGGAGACACCCATGGGCGCATCAGCTACCTTTCCACCAAACATTTGTTAGGTGACGAGGCTTCGAAGCTAGCAGCCGGCGCGGACAAGCGGGAGGCCCTGTGGATAACCGCCCTGTGGACAACGGACCGACGGACAACGGACCGACGGATGACGGACCGACGGGCAGCGGCGCGGTGGACAACGGCGCTACGGGCAGGGGCGCTGGGGGCAACGGCGCCACGGGCCGGGGTGCCGTGGGCAACGGTGCTGTCGGCGACGGCCCTGCGGGTACCTCGCCGCGCGGCAGCACCGTCGTCGTCACCGGCGGCACCAGGGGAGTGGGCGCCGGGATCGCCCGGGCCTTCGCCGAGGCGGGCGCACGCGTCCTGACCTGCGCCCGCCGCCCTCCCGAACGGCCCGTGCCCGGCGTCGAGTTCACCCCCCTCGACCTGCGCGATCCGCCCGCCGTCCGGGCCTTCTTCGCGGGACTGCCCCGGCTGGACGTGCTCGTCAACAACGCCGGCGGCACCCCGTACCGGCGCCTCACCGACGCCGACGCCGAACGGCACGCCAAAGTCGTCGAACTGAACCTGATCACCCCGCTGACCGCGTCCCTCGCCGCCTACGACCACCTCCGGCGCAGCCGGGGCTCGATCGTGATGGTCGGCAGCGTCAGCGGGGCCCGCCCCTCACCCGGCTCGGCCGCCTACGGCGCGGCCAAGGCCGGGCTCGCCCACCTGGCCGCCTCCATGGCGGTGGAGTGGGCGCCGGAGGTCCGCGTCAACACCCTCGTCGTCGGCATGGTCCACACGGATCTGGCCCACCTCCACTACGGCGGCCCCGACGGCGTCGCCGCCGTCGCCCGCACCGTCCCGCTGGGCCGGCTGGCCCTCCCGGCCGACGTCGGCGCCGCCGCCGTCTTCCTCGCCTCCGACGCCGCCGCCTACATCAGCGGGGCGAGCCTGCACGTGCACGGCGGCGGGGAACGGCCCGCCTTCCTCGATGCCGCGACCGCCGACAAGGAGAGCTGAGATGAGCGGAATCTGCGCGGGCCGGGTCGTCGTCGTCACCGGCGCCGGCCGGGGACTGGGCCGGGCCCACGCCCTCGCCTTCGCGGCCGAGGGCGCCCGGGTCGTCGTCAACGACCTCGGCGTGGGGCTGGACGGGGCGCCGGACGCGGACAGTCCGGCGGCGGCCGTCGTGGCGGAGATCCGGGCGGCGGGCGGCGAGGCGTCCGCGCACGGTGGGGACATCGCCACCAGCGCGGGGGCGGCGGACCTGATCCGCACCGCCGTGGAGACCTACGGCCGGCTCGACACCCTCGTCAGCAACGCCGGGTTCCTCCGCGACCGCATGCTGGTCAACCTCGGTGAGGACGACTGGGACGCCGTGGTCCGGGTGCATCTCAAGGGCCACTTCCTGCCGTTGAAGCACGCCGCCGCGCACTGGCGGGCCGAGGCCAGGGCCGGGCGTACCCCGAAGGCCCGGGTCGTCCACACCAGCAGCGGAGCGGGCCTGCTGGGCTCGGTCGGGCAGGCCAACTACAGCGCGGCGAAGGCCGGGATCATCGGCCTCACCCTGGTCGCGGCGGCCGAACTGGCCCGGTACGGCGTCCAGGTCAACGCCGTCGCGCCGGCCGCCCGGACCCGCATGACGGAACGTACCTTCGCCGCGACCATGGCGGCACCGGCCGCCGGTTTCGACGCCATGGCGCCCGAGAACGTCTCCCCGCTCGTGGTCTGGCTCGGCTCGGCCGGCAGCGCCGGGGTGACCGGGCGGGTGTTCGAGGCGGAGGGCGGCCGGATCACCGTCATGGAGGGCTGGCGCCCCGGCCCCACCCTGGACAAGGGGGCCCGCTGGACCCCGGCCGAGGCGGGCGAGGCAGCCCGGGGACTGCTGGCGGAGGCGGAGCCGCCGGGGCGGGTGTACGGGGTGTAGGCCCGGCGGTCCTCCGGCGAGGTGAGCCGGGCGGCGGCAGCGGCGCTACGTGTCGCACTCCAGCACCGTCCGGCACAACCCGCACCGCGCCCGTACCCGCCCCCGCACCGGCACCCTGATCCGCTGGTGGCAGGTCGGGCACGGGAAGCTCACCCGGAGCCGGCCACCGCTGTCGGGGGTGAAGGAGTACACGGCGGAGGGCGGGGCGGGCGAGGCGTGCCGGCGGTCGTGGGCGTAGCGGCGGCGGCCCGCCCAGCCGGCCCCGGTCAGCGGCGGCTGCTGCCCGTCCCGGCGGGCCCGGTCCATCCCCTTGGCGTAGGCCGTACAGGCCTGCGGGCTGGTGAACCACACGGACGGGTCCTCACCGAAGAGCAGGGCCCGCTTGGCCAGGACGTACCCGAACTCCTCCGGGGTGAGGTAGCCGAGCTTCTGCGAGGAGACCCCGTCCTCCCGGTAGGCGTCCAGCAGCAGCCAGCCCGCGCCCAGGTAGGTCGTCGCCGTGTCCGTCAGGATCTCGTTCTCCGCCGTGGTGGGGAAGGAGAGGTCCAGGCGGTGCAGGTAGACGTGCGCCACCTCGTGGGCGAGGGCCGCGCCGATGTCCCTGCGGTGGGTGCGGAACCGGTCGTTCAGCTCGACGAAGTACTCGGGGCCCGCCGCCAGTTCCACGTTCGCCGCGTGGGTCATCTCCCGGAAGCCGACGATCAGCCGCGCGTCCGGCAGCCGGAAGTGCCGCACGATCTCCCGGGCCACGCGCTGCGCGCCCAGATGCAGGTCGTCGGTGTCGCAGAAGGCCACGTCGGCGGGGGCCACGCTGGCCGAGAACGTCTCGATGGTGTCCCGCGAGAGCCGCCGGTACAGGGCGGTGACGGCGGCCCGCACCGTCTCCAGGTGCGGGTAGCCGTGCTCGACCGGTCCGCCGTTCGCCACCTCGGCACCCCCAAAGACGCCGGAACTCCTCTCCACTGTAGGCCGCGGGCCCGCGGCGGACGCCCGGTCACACGGGCAGCAGACGCGGCGCCGACCGGTCCGCCCGGCCCCCGTCCAGCTCCAGCAGCCACACCTCGTTCGCGCCCTCCCGCAGCACCGGCCCGGGCACGTACAGCGACCGCTGGGGGCCCACCGACCAGTAACGGCCCAGCTCGAAGCCGTTGACCCAGGCGAAGCCGCGCGTGTGGCCCGGCAGCTCCAGCCGGGCGTCCCCGGCCCCGCGGACCGTGACCGTGCCCCGGTACAGCCCCGGCGCCCCCTCCCCGGGCGGCCCGCCGAAGGGCACCGCGGCCACACCGCCCGCGAACGCGTCTAGATCCAGCCCACGCGCGCGTACCCCGTGCAGGTACTGCCGCTCGTGCAGGACGCCGCCGGTCACGCCCTTCGTCTCGCCGAGCCGCGGCCCGTAGTTCACCCGCCCCAGCGACTCCACCCACAGCTCCACGCGCGCGGGGCCCGCGACGGGCTCCTCCAGCACCGGCTCCTCCTCGGTGAGCACCCCGGCCCGCTCCCCGTCGACGTACACCACGGCGAGGTCCCGCAGCCCGCGTACGGTCAGCGGGTACGGCCGGCGCGGCCCGGGCACGTCCACCGCGTAGCGCACCAGGCCCCGGGTGACGCCCAGCTCCTCGAACGTGGGCGGCACCGGGGCTGCCGTCTCGGGGCCGCCCAGTGCCTCCAGTACGTCCGCCAGGGGCGCCCACCCGGTGAGCACGGCCTCGGCCGGGGTGCCGAGCGCGGCGGGCGGCGGCGGCAGGCCGGGCAGCGGGCCGGGGTGGTACGCGGACAGCACTTCGCGCAAGCGCCAGAACTTCTCGGTGGGGCGCCCGTACTCGTCCACCGGCGCGTCGTAGTCGTACGAGGTCACGTCCGGCTCCAGGGGGCCCTCGTGCAGTGCGCCGCCGCCCCGGTTGGCGCCCGCCCAGCCCCCGAAACTCGTGCCGCCGTGCGCCATGTACAGGTTCACCGACGCCCCGCACTCCAGGATCTCCCGCAGCGCCCCGGCGGCGTCGTCGGGATCCCGTACGACGTGCTCGCCGGCCCAGTGGTCGAACCAGCCGCACCAGAACTCCATGCACATCAGCGGGCCGTCGGGGCGGTGGCGGCGCAGTGTCTCGAACGCCTCGCGCGCGTGGGAGCCGAAGTTCACCGTGGCGAGCACCCCGGGCAGCGAGCCCCCGGTCACCATGTGGTCCTCGGGCCCGTCCGAGGTGCACAGCGCGGCCGTGACCCCCTTCGCGCACAGCAGGCCGGCCAGCTCCTCCAGATAGCCGGTGTCGCTGCCGTAGCTGCCGTACTCGTTCTCCACCTGGACCATGACCACGGGGCCGCCGCGGTCCAGCTGGCGGGGCACGATCTCGTGCAGCAGCTGGTGGAACCAGCTCCGGACACGGGACATGTAGCGCTCGTCCCGCGTACGCGCGCGCGTGCCCGGCTCGCCCGTCAGCCACGCCGGCAGCCCGCCGTTCTCCCACTCGGCGCAGATGTAGGGACCCGGCCGCACGATCGCCCACAGGCCCGCCTCCCGGACCGCGTCCAGGAACCGGCCCACCGCCTGCACGTCCCGGAAGGTCCCCGGACGGGGCTGGTGCAGGTTCCACGGGACGTACGTCTCCACGCAGTTCAGGCCCATCGCCCGCAGCATCGCCAGCCGGTGCCCCCACTGGGCCTCGTGCACCCGGAAGTAGTGCAGCGCACCCGACAGCAGCCGCACCGGCCGCCCGTCCAGCAGGAAGTCCGAGTCCCCCACCGAAAACGCGCTCATACGCCCGCCCCCACCGTGATCCCGACCATGCGTTCCAGCCTCGCCCCCTTCCGGTGGCCGGCGCCATGGACGAAGATCGGCGCTGCTTGGACAAAAGGAGGACGGCACCGCCCGGACGAAACGCGCCGCCCGCACGACACTCCGTCGCCCGCACGTCAACACGCCGCACGGAACACCGGGAGGAGCGCCGATGTACCAGACCTGGATGCGGTTCTTCAGCCCCGGCCCCGCCCACCACCGCCTCGGTCTGGTCTGTCTCGGCGTCGGCCTGCAGCACGGCGCGCTGCCCGCGGTCGGCCCGCGCACCCTCGACCACCACGTGGCCGTCGTGGTCAGCTCGGGCGGCGGCTGGTACCGCGGCGCCGACGACCGCCGTACGACCGTCACCGCGCCCGCCCTGCTGTGGCTCACCCCCGGCGTGCCCCACCACTACGCGCCCGACCCGGACACCGGCTGGGACGAGGGCTTCGTCGACTTCGCCGGTCCCGCCACCGCCGCCTACGGCGAACTCGGCTACATCGAACCCGACCGGCCCGTCGTCCCGCTCTCCGACGCCTCCGGCCCCCGCGCGGTCATCGCCCGCATCGTCCGGGCCGCCCGCCGCGGCAACCCCCTGCTGGAGGTGGAGACCGCCGCCGCCGTCCACGAACTCCTCGTCGCCCTGCGCCGCGCCCGCGCCGACCTCGCCCCCGACGGCGAGCAGGTGCTGGCCGCCCTGGCCCGGGACGCCTGCACCCCGCTGAGCGTCGCCGACCACGCCGCGCGGCACGGGATGACCACCGCCGAGCTGCGCGGTGCGGTCCGCCGGGCGGCCGGGTGCACCCCGAAGGACTACCTGCTCGGTGTCCGGCTCGCCCGGGCCAAGGAACTCCTCGCCGCCACCGAGCTGCCCGTCGCGGCCGTCGCCCGCCGCGTCGGCTACGACGACCCCGCCTACTTCTCCCGGCTGTTCACCCGGCGCGTCGGCCTCGCCCCCGTCCGGTTCCGCGCCCAGCAGGGCCGTACCGTCCCCGGCGGCTGGAGCGACCGCGTCCCGGACCCCGCCGACCCGCCGGTGATCCACTCCCCGGACACCCCCTGAGGCAGGTCCGTCCAGCGCATAAGGTTGGCCCTCATGACCACCAGCAACACCGGCCCCGGTGCCGTCGATCCCGAGGTCCGCCAGGAACTGGAGCGGCTGCGCGACAGCATCGACAACATCGACGCCGCCGTCGTCCACATGCTCGCCGAGCGCTTCAAGGCCACCCAGCAGGTCGGCCGCCTCAAGGCGCTGCACCAGCTGCCGCCCGCCGACCCGGCCCGCGAGGCCCGGCAGATCGACCGGCTGCGCACCCTCGCCGAGAACGCCAAGCTCGATCCGGCGTTCGCCGAGAAGTTCCTGAACTTCATCATCGCCGAGGTGATCCGGCACCACGAGCGGATCGCCGAGGACACCCACAACGGGCACCGGGCGCACGACGCCTGAACAACGGACCGGCACACGGCCGACCAGCCTCCCGGCACGCGGCTGACCAGCGGCTGACCCCGGGAAGGCCGGTAGCTCACCGGGGGACCGGCCGGGCGGGCGGCCGGGGCGCGCACGGGGGACAAAAGCCGTGTACCGATCCGCCTCTGTGCGCTGTCGGTCCCATCAGGCAGCATGGCGTGCATGTCCGTACTCACGCGCGACGAAGCGCAGCTCCGAGCACAGTTCCTCGACGTCCACCGGTACACGGTCGATCTGGACCTCACGACCGGTGCGGAGACCTTCGACTCCCGTACCGCGATCCGCTTCACCGCGCGGGCCGACGGGGACACGTTCGTCGAGCTGAAGCCCGCCGAGCTGCGCAGCGTCACGCTCGACGGACAGCCCCTCGACCCGGAGTCGCTCAGCGAGAACCGGCTGCCGCTGAAGAACCTCACCGCCGGGGAGCACGAGCTGCGCGTCGACGCGGCCATGCGCTACTCCCGCACCGGCGAGGGCATGCACCGCTTCACCGACCCCAGCGACGGCGAGACGTACGTCTACACGCAGCTGTTCATGGACGACGTCCAGCGCGTCTTCGCCGCCTTCGACCAGCCCGACCTCAAGGCCGTCTTCGAGGTCTCGGTCAAGGCGCCCGCGGGCTGGACCGTCCTCGCCAACGGCGTCACCGCCCGCCGCGACGACGGCGCCTGGCAGGCCGCGCCCACCCCGCTGATCTCCACCTACCTGGTCGCCGTCGCCGCAGGCCCCTGGCACTCGGTGCGCACCGAACACCGCGGACTGCCCTTCGCCCTCCACTGCCGCCGCTCGCTCGCGCCCCACCTCGACACCGACGCCGACGAGATCCTCGACGTCACGCGCGCGTGCTTCGACCGCTACCACGAGAAGTTCCAGGAGCCGTACCCCTTCGACTCCTACGACCAGGCGTTCGTGCCCGAGTTCAACGCGGGCGCCATGGAGAACCCGGGCCTGGTCACCTTCCGCGACGACTTCGTCTACCGCTCCGCCGTCACCGACACCGAGCGGCAGACCCGCGCCATGGTCATCGCGCACGAGATGGCCCACATGTGGTTCGGCGACCTCGTCACCCTCAAGTGGTGGGACGACATCTGGCTGAACGAGTCCTTCGCGGAGTACATGGGCTACCAGACCACCGCCGAGGCCACCCGCTTCACCGACCCGTGGACCGAGTTCGGCGTCACCCGCAAGGCCTGGGGCTACGACGCCGACCAGCGCCCCACCACCCACCCGGTCGCCCCCGAGAACGTCGACGACACGGCCTCCGCCCTGCTCAACTTCGACGGCATCTCCTACGCCAAGGGCGCCTCCGCGCTGCGCCAGCTGGCCGCCTGGCTCGGTGAGAAGGACTTCCTCGCCGGCATCAACACCCACTTCGAGCGGCACAAGTTCTCCAACGCCACCCTCGCCGACTTCATCGACTCCCTCGCCTCCGCCACCGACCGCGACGTGCACGCCTGGGCCGACAGCTGGCTGCGCACCACCGGCGTCGACACGCTCACCCCGGTGATCGCCTCGGCCGGCGGCACCTGCACCCTGACCGCCGACCGCGCGGGCAGCCGCCCGCACCGCCTCAGCGCCGGCCTGTACGACCACGACGTCGCCGACGAGGGCCGCCTGGTGCTGCGCGAGCGCGTCGGCCTGGACGTCCCGCAGAGCGCACCGCAGCCCATCGGCAAGCGCCCCGCGCTGGTCCTCCTCAACGACGGCGACATCACCTACGCCAAGCTCCGCTTCGACGCCGCCTCCTTCGAGACGGTCCGCACCAGCCTGTCCGGACTGCCCGACCCGCTCACCCGCGCGGTCGTCTGGAACGCCCTGCGGGACGCCGTCCGCGACGGCGAACTCCCGCCCGCCGCCTACCTGGACGCGGCCCGAGCCCACCTGCCGTACGAGACCGACCTGGCCGTCGCCCAGGGCGTCCTCGCCTTCGCCGCCGGCCAGCTCACCGAGCAGTACCTGACGCCCGGGGACCGCCCGGCCGCCCTGGCCACCCTCACCTCGCTCTGCCGCGACCTGCTGCGGCGCACCGAGGACGGCGACCACCCCGGCCTGCGGCTGATCGCCGTACGCCACCTGATCTCCGTGGCCGCCCACCCGGAGACCATCGCCGCCTGGCTCGCCGACGGCACGGTGCCCGGCGGGCCGGAACTCGACCCCGAGCTGCGCTGGCGCGTGCTCGCCCGGCTCGCCGCGCTCGGCGCCACCGACGAGGACGCCATCGCCGCCGAGCTGGCGCGCGACCCGAGCGCCACCGGCCAGGAGGGCGCCGCCCGCTGCCGCGCCGCCCTGCCCGACCCGGAGGCCAAGCGCGCCGCCTGGGAGGCGATGTTCGCCGGCGACGACCTGTCCAACTACCTCTTCACGGCCACCGCCCAGGGCTTCTGGCAGCTCGAACAGGCCGATCTCGTACGGGAGTACGTGCCGCGCTTCTACCCGGACGCGGTCGCGCTCGCCGCCCGCCGCGGCCCCGCCATCGCCGTCGCCGCCGGCCGCTGGTGCTTCCCGGCCCACGCCGTCGACGCCGAGAACCTGGCGCTCGGCGAGGCCTGCCTGCGCGACGGCGACCTCACCCCGGCGCTGCGCCGCACCCTCGCCGACCGTCTGGACGACCTGTCCCGAGCCCTGCGGGTACGGGCGGGACAGCGGACGGAGTAGGTCCGGTGACCTGGGACGCGGCCGGTCCCCGCCGACGACGCGGCGGACCGGCCGCCGTTCCCAGGCTCGGACGGTCAGTTGTCGACCCAGCCCCGAAAGGCGGCACCGTGATCGTAGTGACCGGCGCGACCGGCAACGTCGGCCGAGCCCTCGTCGACCGTCTCCTCGCCGCGGGACAGCCCGTCCGGGCACTGACCCGCGACCCCGAGCGGGCCGCGCTGCCCGCAGGGGCCGAGGTGGTGCGGTTCCGGCCGGACGCCCCCGCCGCCCTGTTCACCGGCGCCACCCGGCTCTTCCTGTACGCGCTGCCCGACGCGGCCCCGCTGCTCGCCGCGGCCCGCGAGCAGGGCGTCCGGCACGTCGTCCTGCTCTCCAGCGCCATCGTCCGGGAGGGCGCCGACGAGACCCACCCCATCCACGTCATGCACGCCACCGCCGAGCGGCAGATCCGCGAGAGCGGACTCGCCTGGACCTTCCTGCGGCCGGGTGCCTTCGCCACCAACGCCCTCCAGTACGCCCCGCAGATCCGCGCCGGCGACACCGTCCGCGGCGTCTTCGCCGACGGGCTCTCCGCGCCCGTCCACGAGGACGACATCGCGGCCGTCGCCGAACGCGTCCTGCTCGACGGCGGCCACGAGGGCGCCGTGCACCGGCTGACCGGGCCCGGCGCGCTCAGCAACGCCGACCAGGTCGCGGCGATCGGCGAGGCCCTCGGCCGCAGGCTGACGTTCGAGGAGACCGACCCGGCCGAGGCGGGCCCGGAACTCTTCCCGCACGTGCCGCCGCAGATGCTCGAACGGCTGCTGCAGAGCTTCGCGGAGACCGTCGGCGTGCCCCCGGAGATCACCGACACGGTGGAGCGGCTCACCGGCACCCCGGCCCGCACGTTCGCGCAGTGGGCCCGGGACCACGCCGGCGACTTCCGCGGATAGGCCCCGAGCACCGCCCAACGGCTCCTCCCGGCCCGGCAGTACACACTTTCGGGTTCCGTTCGCCTGGCTTCCGGGACACAGGGCTCCCTTCCGGTACAAGCTGGAACTCCACCCACAGCCGGAAGCCCGGGCCCGGAAGCCCGCCGGACGTCCCCTGCCCGGAGGAGAGCCCATGAGCCTGCCACCCCTCGCCTCCGGCCCGTCGGGCCACACCGCCCTGCCGCCCCTCGCCTCCGGCCCGTCCGGCCACACCGCCCTGCGGCCCCTGATCGGCACCGTCCTCGACGCGCTCGCGGCCGGCGGCGCCGAGCGCGGCGGCCCCCTGCCCGCCGGGGGACCGGAGGCCGTCGCCGAACGCGTCGCCGACGCCCTCGGCGACGTCCTGCCGGACACCGGCGACCCGGACGCCCTGCGCTCCCTCGTGCACCTCCTCGCCGCGGGCGCCGCCGACCCCGCCGACCCCTTGTGCGCGGCCCATCTGCACTGCCCGCCGCTCGCCGTGGCCACCGCCGCCGACCTCGCCGCGAGCGCCCTCAACCCCTCCCTGGACTCATGGGACCAGGCCCCGGCCGCCTCCGCCCTGGAGGCCGCCGTCGCCCGCACCCTCGCCCGCACCGCCGGCCTCGCCGACGCCCTCGTCACCACCGGCGGCACCGAGTCCAACCAACTCGCCCTGCTCCTCGCCCGCGAGGCGCACGGCGGCGTGCGCCTCGTCTGCGGCGCGAACGCCCACCACTCGCTGCCGCGCGCCGCCTGGCTGCTCGGCCTGCCCGACCCGGTCGTCCTCCCGACGCCCAACGGCACCCTGGACCCGGCCGCCCTCGACGAGGCCCTCACCGCGATCCCCGGCCCCCTGTTGGTCGCCGCCACCGCCGGCACCACCGACGCCGGCCTCATCGACCCGCTGCCCGAGATCGCCGGCCTGTGCACCGCCCACGGCGCCCGGCTGCACATCGACGCGGCCTACGGCGGCGGCCTCCTGTTCAGCGACCGCCACCGCGACAAACTCGCCGGCCTCGAAGCCGCCCACACCGTCACCCTCGACCTGCACAAACTCGGCTGGCAGCCCGTCGCCGCCGGACTCCTCGCCGTCGCCCGCCCGCACGAACTCGCCGCACTCCACCAGCGCGCCGACTACCTCAACGCCGACGACGACACCGAGGCCGGCCTCCCCGACCTGCTCGGCCGCTCGCTGCGCACCACCCGCCGCCCCGACATCCTGAAGATCGCCGTCACCCTGAAGACCCTGGGCCGCGGCGGCCTCGGCACCCTGGTCGACCAGGTCTGCGCCCGGGCCCGCGAGTTCGCCTCCCTCATCCGCGAGCACCCCGGCTTCGAGCTGTACGACCGGCCCGTCATCAGCACCGTCCTGTTCCGCCCGGCCGGAGCCGACGACGACACCGTGGCCGCCGTCCGCCGCGGACTGCTGCACGAGGGCCGGGCCGTCCTCGGCCGCGCCCGGCTCGACGGCCGGCTCTGGCTCAAGGCCACCGTCCTCAACCCCCACACCCGGCCGGACGACCTGTCCCAGCTGCTCAAACTCGCCGAACTCGCCGAAGGAAACACCCCCGGATGACCCACCCCCCAAGCCACGAGCCGGCCTCCCCACGCGACCTGGTCGGCATCGGCATCGGCCCCTGCAACCTCTCCCTCGCCGCCCTCGCCCACCCGCTGCCCGAACTCGACGCCGTGTTCTACGAACAGCGCCCCGCCTTCGACTGGCACCCCGGGCTGCTCATCGAGGGCGCCACCGTCCAAGTGCCCTTCCTCGCCGACCTGGTGACCCTCGTCGACCCCACCAGCCCCTGGAGCTTCCTCAACTACCTCAAGGACCGCGAGCGGCTCTTCCCCTTCTACTTCGCCGAGCACTTCCACATCCAGCGCGCCGAGTACGACGCCTACTGCCGCTGGGTCGCCGAAGCACTCCCCGGGCTGCGCTTCCGCCACCAGGTCGACGCCGTCCGCTGGAACCCCGAACGGGACGTCTTCGAGGTCGACTTCACCCAGCTCGACGCCGACGGCGAGGCCGAGGCCCTCGGCCGCACCCACACCCGCAACATCGTCCTCGGCATCGGCAGCGTCCCCTACGTGCCCGACCCCCTGCAGCCCCTGGTGGACGCCCCCGGCGTGCCCGTCGTCCACGCCGCCGACTACCTCGGCCACCGCGACAGCCTCCTCGCCGCCGGACACGTCACCGTCGTCGGCTCCGGACAGTCCGGTGCCGAGGTCTTCCTGGACCTGCTCCGGCGCCGCCCGGCCGGCCGGGAGAAGCTGCACTGGATCGGCCGCACCGAGGCGTTCGCGCCGATGGAGTACTCCAAGCTGGGCCTGGAGCACTTCACCCCGGACTACACGCGCTACTTCCACGCCCTCCCCGAGGCCGTCCGCGACCGGCTGGTCGCCGCCCAGTGGCAGCTGCACAAGGGCATCGACGCCGGCACCCTCGCCGCCATCCACGACGAGCTGTACCGGCGCACCCTGCACGGCGGCTGGCCCGACGCCGTCCTCACCCCCGGCGTCCGCGTCCGCACCGCGGGCCGGATCGCCACCAGCCGGATCGAGCTGCACCTGGAACACCTCCAGCAGGGCAGCCGCTCCCGGCTCACCACCGACGCCGTCGTCCTCGCCACCGGCTACCGGGACCGCCCCCTCGGCCGTATCCTCGCCGGGCTCGACCCCTACATCCGCCGCGACAGCAGCGAGCGCCCCCGCATCGACCAGGAGTACCGCCTGGTCCTCGACCCCTCGGTCACCGGCTCGGTCTACGTCCAGAACGCCGAACTGCACACGCACGGCGTCGGCGCCCCCGACCTGGGCCTGGCCGCCTGGCGCAGCGCCACCATCCTCAACTCCCTCACCGGCAAGGCCCCGTACCCGCTGCCGTCCCGAACGGCGTTCACCTCCTTCGGCCTGGAGGACCCCCCGGCCAGGGTGCCGCAGGCCCGACAGCTCACCCCGCTCGTCGACGGAAGGTGAGCCTGCACGTCGATGACGCCGACGCGAAGGCGATCGCCGGCGCCGTCGACCTGTCGCTCCTGCGGCGGTAGAGGACCTGCCGGGCGCTAGAAGACCGGCTTGCCGTCGCGGACCAGCTTCCAGTCCACCGAGGCGAAGTCCTTCGGGTCCAGGACACCCTTCGCGGTCACCCACTCCGCGATCCGGGTGCGGATCTCCGTCGACTCCGACCACAGCTCCTTCGCGGTGGCGACGTGCGGGAAGGCACCGCCGCCGTTCGCGCGGTAGTTGTTCACCGCGAGCACGAACTGCTGAGCGTCGTCCAGCGCGGCCCCGTTGAAGGTCAGGTTCCTGATCCGCGAACCGGCCGGCTGGGCGATGTCGATGTCGTACGACAGACCCGAGACGTAGTCGTAGTTGTAGTCCGGGCGGCCGCCGGCGTTGGTCAGCTTCTCCACGTCCACCGTGGCGTCGGCCGCCGTCTGGACGTAGTACTCCGCCGAGTACTCCAGGTAGGCGCGCACCTGGGCGCCCGTCAGCAGCTTGGCGACCAGCGTGTTGTCGTAGACGTACAGGCTCGACAGGTCCCGGATGGTCACGTCGCCGGCCGGGATCTGCGAGGTCCGGGAGAACGGCGAGGCCTGGGCGATCACCGGCAGCGAGGCGTACGCGGTGCCCGCGAGCGCCGCCTTGACCACGTCCTCCTGGACCTTGGTGATCAGGTCGATGATCGGGGCGTCCTTGTAGCGGGCCTCGACGGTCGTCAGGGTCTGTGTCGCCCGGCCCACGACCTGGTTGACGTACGCGACGACCTTCTTGTGCTCGTCGGTGAGCAGCTTGGTGATCTTCGGGTCGTCGGCGACCGCGTTGGAGTTGCGCAGCGAGGCGGAGACCGACTCGACCTCCCAGCGGCCCTTGCCGAACACCAGCTGGATGTCGAAGAGGGTGAGCCGCTCGGCGTAGCACAGCGGCTCGGACAGCACGACCGTCCTGCCGGTCTGCTCGTTGACGACCTTCAGCTCCGGGATCTCCACGTGCGCGTGCCCGACCAGGATCGCGTCGATGCCCGGCACCTGCCGGGCCACGTTGGCCGCCGCGTTCTCCACGTACGGCACCTGGTCGCCGTAGGACGAGGTGCCCGACGTACCCGAGTGCGCCGAGACGACGACCACGTCGGCGCCCATGGACTTCAGCTTCGGCACCCACTTCGCGGCCTGTTCCTCCAGGCCCGGGAAGGCCAGCTTGCCCTGGACGTAGGCCTTGTCCCAGATGGCGATGCCCGGGTTGGTCAGACCGAGGACGGCGACCTTGACCGGCTTGGCGCCCGGCACGTGGAACGTCTTCATGAAGTACGGCGGGAAGGCGGGCTTCAGCGTCTTCGCGTCCACCGCGTTGGCGCCGAGCAGCGGGAAGTCGAGCTGGTCCTCGAACTTCCGCAGGGTCTCGATGCCGTAGTTGAACTCGTGGTTGCCGAGGGCCGCCGCGTCGTAGCCGATCGCGTTCATCGCCTGCGCCATCGGGTGCACCGGGCCGCCCTTGGCGGTGATCGGGTCGACCTTGGCGTAGTAGTAGGTGAGCGGGGTGCCCTGGATGGTGTCACCGGCGTCCAGCAGCAGCGTGTTGCACCGGCCCTTCTCCTTGCGCACCTGCTCCACCAGGGTGGAGATGCGGGCGAGGCCCATGGCGTTGCCCGCCTTGTCGGCGTACTCCGCGTCCTTGAAGTAGTCCCAGTTGAAGACGTGACCGTGCAGGTCGGTGGTGCCCATGACGGTCAGCGCGTACCGCTTCACGGGGTGCCCGGGCTTCTTCGCCTCGGCCGCCTCGGCCGCCGGGGCCGCCGCCGCGCCGGCGACCGCCACTCCCGCTCCGGTGGCGGCGGACTTCTTCAGGAACTTCCGGCGGTTCAGCGGCATGTCTCTCGGTCTCCTTGGCGAATGGTCAACAACGCGCGTAGATTCTGACCTGAGCATGACTTCCGGCAACAGGTCCGGGAGGTTGCGATCTGGTGACCATCGCTCAGAAGAGCGAACCACCGCACAATTCAACAGTTGTCAATTGGCCTTTGCCCAAAGTCTGTTGAGTAGTCATACGAGGCCGATTCTCTACCCGTGGGTAAGCCATAGGCTCGACCCATGCGCCGAGCAAAGATCGTCTGCACTCTGGGGCCCGCCACCGACTCGTACGACCAGATCAAGGCACTGGTCGAGGCCGGAATGGACGTCGCCCGGTTCAACCTCAGCCACGGCACCCACGCCGAGCACGAGGAGCGGTACCAGCGCGTGCGAAAGGCGGCCGACGAAACCGGCCGCAGCGTCGGAATCCTCGCCGACCTTCAGGGCCCGAAGATCCGGCTCGGCCGCTTCACCGAAGGACCCGTACTCCTTGAACGCGACGACACCTTCACCATCACCGTGGAGGACGGCGCCGAGGGCGACCGCCACCAGTGTGGCACCACCTACGCCGGCCTCGCCGCCGACGTCACGCCCGGCGAACGCATCCTCGTCGACGACGGCAAGGTCTGCCTGGAGGTCACCGCCGTCGACGGCCCCCGCGTCCACACCCGGGTCCTCGAAGGCGGAGTCGTCTCCGACCACAAGGGCCTGAACCTCCCCGGTGTCGCCGTCTCCGTCCCCGCCCTCTCCAAGAAGGACGAGGACGACCTGCGCTGGGCGCTGCGCACCGGCTTCGACGTGATCGCCCTCTCCTTCGTCCGCAGCGGCGACGACGCCGCCGACGTGCACCGGATCATGGCCGAGCAGGGCCGTCGCCTCCCGGTGATCGCCAAGATCGAGAAGCCACAGGCCGTGCAGAACCTCGACGGCATCGTCGCCGCCTTCGACGGGCTGATGGTCGCGCGCGGAGACCTGGGCGTCGAGATGCCGCTGGAGCAGGTCCCGATCGTCCAGAAACGCGCGGTCAAGCTCGCCAAGCGCAACGCCAAGCCCGTGATCGTCGCCACCCAGATGCTCGACTCGATGATCGAGAACTCGCGGCCCACCCGCGCCGAGGCCTCCGACGTCGCCAACGCGGTCCTCGACGGCACCGACGCGGTGATGCTCTCCGGCGAGACCAGCGTCGGCAAGTACCCCGTCGAGACCGTACGCACCATGGCGAAGATCGTCGCGGCGGCGGAGGAGGACATGCTGGCCAAGGGACTGCCCCCGCTGACCGAGCGCAGCAAGCCGCGCACCCAGGGCGGTGCGGTCGCCCGGGCCGCCGCCGAGATGGGCGACTTCCTCGGCGCGAGGTTCCTCGTCGCGTTCACCCAGTCCGGAGACACCGCCCGCCGGCTCTCCCGCTACCGCTCGCCGATCCCGCTCCTCGCCTTCACCCCCGAACCGGCCACCCGCTCCCAGCTCAGCCTCACCTGGGGCGCGGAGACCTTCCTGGGCCCGCACGTGGACTCCACGGACGCCATGGTCGACCAGGTGGACGAGCTGCTCCTGAAGTACGGCCGCTGCCGGAAGGGCGACATCGTGGTGATCACGGCCGGCTCCCCGCCCGGCGTCTCCGGCTCGACCAACATGGTCCGGGTCCACCACATCGGGGAGGACGACAGCCCCCAGTGACGGTGCGCACGCCCTGCGTAGCCGATCGTGGCCCTGAACAGCGAAAAGCGGAAGATCACGCGCGCGTGATCCTCCGCTTCGGAGAGTGCCGGGTGCGGGACTCGAACCCGCACGTCCTTTCGGACAGATGTGTTTGAGACATCAGCGTCTGCCTGTTCCGCCAACCCGGCGAGGCACTTCCGGGAGTGTACCGGTTCACCGCCTCCCACCGCAGCTAGGTACCCTGCTGGAAGCAGTGCCCTGCCCTGGACCAAGGAGCCTCCGTGACCGCCCCCGAGTCGCCCCAGCCCGTAGACGTGCCCGACGACGACAAGTCGCACGTGCCTCCGCTGACGACCCGTGTCGTCATCGCCGAGGACGAGGCCCTGATCCGGCTCGACCTGAAAGAGATGCTGGAGGAGGAGGGGTACACCGTCGTCGGCGAGGCCGGGGACGGTGAGCAGGCCGTCGAGCTGGCCCGTGAGCACAAGCCGGACCTGGTCATCCTGGACGTGAAGATGCCCAAGCTGGACGGTATCTCCGCGGCCGAGAAGATCGCCGAGGAGTCCATCGCGCCGGTCCTGATGCTCACCGCCTTCTCGCAGCGCGACCTCGTGGAGCGGGCCCGGGACGCCGGTGCCATGGCGTACCTGGTGAAGCCGTTCAGCAAGAGCGACGTCGTCCCGGCGATCGAGATGGCCGTCTCGCGGTTCACCGAGCTGAAGCAGCTGGAGAAGGAGGTCGCCGACCTCACCCAGCGGCTGGAGACCCGCAAGCTGGTCGACCGCGCGAAGTCCATCCTGCAGACCGAGTACGGCCTGACCGAGCCGGCGGCGTTCCGCTGGATCCAGAAGACCTCGATGGACCGCCGCCTGTCGATGCAGCAGGTCGCGGAGGCGGTCATCGCGGACAACCAGGAGAAGAAGGCGGCCAAGAAGGGCTGAGACCTCTCGTACGACGAGGCCCGCGTCCCGGAGAAGGGGGCGCGGGCCTCGTCGTCGTTCACGGGCGGATCAGTCCTCGCCGAGGTACGCCTTGCGGACCGACTCGTCGTGCAGCAGGTCGCGTCCCGTTCCCGACAGGACGATGTTGCCGATCTCCATGACATGCCCCTGGTCGGCGAGGGAGAGCGCCGCCTGGGCGTTCTGCTCGACCAGCAGGATCGTGGTGCCCTGGGCCTTCAGCTCGGCGATCGTCGCCATGATCTTCTGCATCATGATCGGCGACAGGCCCATCGACGGCTCGTCCAGCATCAGCAGCTTCGGCTGGGACATCAGCGCCCTGCCCATCGCCAGCATCTGCTGCTCCCCGCCCGAGAGGGTGCCCGCGGCCTGCTTGCGCCGTTCCCCGAGGATGGGGAAGAGGTCGTAGGCGCGCTGGATGTCCTTCTCGATGCCGGGCTTGTCGTTGCGCAGGAACGCGCCGAGGCGCAGGTTGTCCTCGATGCTCATGCGCGGGAAGATGTGCCGCCCTTCGGGGGAGTGGGCGAGGCCCAGGGAGACCACCTGGTGGGCGGGGATCTTCTTCAGCGATCTGCCGTTGAACCTGATCTGTCCGCCGACCGGCTTGAGCAGCCCGGACAGCGTGCGCAGGGTGGTGGTCTTGCCGGCGCCGTTGGTGCCGATGAGGGTGACGACCTGACCGGCCTCGACCTTGAAGGAGATGCCCTTGACGGCCTCGATCTTGCCGTAGGCGACCCTCAGGTCCTCGACTTCGAGCAGTGCGGTCATCGGTCGTTCTCCTTGCCGGGCGCGGCGTCGGTCGTGGTGTCCGTGCCTTCGGCCGTGGTGCCGGAGTCCTCGGCCGTGGTCTCGGCGTCCGCGGCCGTGGTGTCGGAGTCCGCGGCCGTGGTGTCGGAGTCCTCGGCCGTGGTGTCGGAGTCCTCGGCCGGGGTGTCGGCGGCTGCCTGGGCCGTGGCCTCGGCGTGTGCCTCGGCGGCCTCCACCTCGGCCACCTCCTCGGCGCCGGGCGCGTCCTCGAAGGGCTCGCCGAGGTAGGCCGCGACCACGCGGTCGTCGCCCTGGACGGTCGCGCTGTCGCCCTCGATCAGCTTCTCGCCCTGCACGAGCACGGCCACGCGGTCGCACAGGTTGAAGATGAAGCGCATGTCGTGCTCGATGACGAGGACGGCGATGCCCATGTCCCGGATGGCGAAGACCAGTTCCTCGGTGGTCCGCGTCTCTTGCGGGTTCATGCCGGCCGTCGGCTCGTCGAGCAGCAGCAGACCGGGCTCACTGGCCAGGGCGCGGGCGATCTCCAGTTTGCGCTGCTCGCCGTAGGGGAGGTTGCGGGCGAGGTGCTCGGCCTTGTGGTCCAGGCCGACGAACCGGAGCAGTTCCATGGCCCGGTCCCTGGAGGCCTTCTCGGCCCTGTGGAAGCCGGGGCCGCGCAGGACGGCCGACCAGAAGCCCTCCTTGGTGCGGGTGTGCCGGCCGACGAGCACGTTCTCCAGGACGGTCATGTTGGCGAACAGCCGGATGTTCTGAAAGGTGCGCGCGATACCGGCCGCGGTGACCTTGAAGGACTTCGGCGGCAGGACGGCGCCCTTGTAGCGGACCTCGCCCTCGGTGGGGACGTACAGGCCGGTCAGGCAGTTGAAGAAGGTGGTCTTTCCGGCGCCGTTGGGGCCGATGAGACCGACGATCTCGCCGGCGCCGACGGTGAGGTCGACGCCGCGTACGGCGGTCAGGCCGCCGAAGCGCATGGTCACGCCGCGGGCGTCGAGGACGGTCTCGCCGGGCACGGCGGTGCCGGGGGCGGTGTCCTTGGTGGTGGTGTCGGTGGTCATGGTGGTCAGGCCCCCGCCTTCGTCAGGAGGGTGGGTGCTTCCGCCTCTTCGTGGAATTCGAGCTGGCGGCGGCGGTTGGGGATGAGGCCCTCGGGGCGGAAGCGCATCAGCAGGATGAGCGCGAGTCCGAACGCGAAGAGCTGGTAGTTGCCCAGGAACTGGAGCTTGTTCGGGATGAGGAAGAGCAGGGCCGCGCCGATCAGCGGGCCGCTGATGGTGCCCATGCCGCCGAGGACGACCGCGGCGAGCAGGAAGGCGGAGTTGGGCGGGATGGGGCCGGCGAACAGGTACTGCTCGGGCGTCACGGTGTAGGTGACGTGGGCCTGGACGGTGCCCGCGAGTCCGGCGAGGGAGGCGCCGACGGCGAACGCGATGAGCTTGACCCGGAAGCCGTTGATGCCCATGGCGAGCGCGGCGGTCTCGTCCTCGCGGATGGCCACCCAGGCGCGTCCGATGCGGGAGTTGCCGCTGCGGCGGAAGACCAGCACTACGACCGCGGTGATGACCAGCATGAGGAAGAAGTAGTTGGCGAACCGGCCGATGGTGAAGCCGCCCATGTCGTGCTGGGCGCCGAAGTCGAAGCCGAGGACGTCGAGGTTCGGGATCGAGGAGATGCCGTTGGAACCGTTGGTGATGTCGGGTCCGGAGGTGCCGTCGAGGTTGTTGGCCGTGATGCGGAAGATCTCACCGAAGCCGAGGGTGACGATGGCGAGGTAGTCGCCGCGCAGCCGGAGCGTCGGGGCGCCGATCAGCACACCGAAGACCAGGGAGGCGGCGGCGCCGACGAGTACGGCCGCCCAGAACGGGAAGTGCACGTCGAACGGCGAGCTGGGGGAGCCGGAGACCAGGGCGGCCGCGTAGGCGCCGACGCCGAGGAAGGCGACGTAACCGAGGTCGAGGAGGCCGGCCAGGCCGACGACGATGTTCAGACCGAGGGCGACGGTGGCGAAGATGAGGATGTAGACGCCGAGGGTCGCGTACTGGTCGTTGGTCTGGGTGAAGGGGAACAGCGCCGCCGCGACGAAGGCGCCGCAGATGGTGATGTTCGTGTGCCGGGAGGCGATCTGCGAGGCGTGGGCGATCAGGCCGGCCTTGTTGAGGGCGGCGAAGCCGAGGCCGGCGGTGATCAGGAAGCCGATGAACAGCTCGTCGTACTCGGTGCCGATGCCGTAGGTGAAGACGACCAGGCCGAGGGCGAGCATCGCGACGATGACCAGGATCTCGGCGTACGAGGGGAGGGCGGGCGCGGGCCGGGGCGAGCCGGCGGTGAAGACCGCCTTGGTGGTCTCCCACTTGTACGCGGCGCCGTGCCTGAACTTCTCCCAGCCGGTGTCGTCGGGGTCGATCGGCTCGGGCTCGGGCCGCCGGAAAGGCAGGGACAGGGCGCCGGCGAGGGCGGCCAGGCTGGCGACGGCGACGAGGAAGCCGCCGGGCTCCAGGTTGACGAGTCCGCCGAGGTCGACGCTGATCGCGAGGACCGTGTACCAGCTGGTGGCGAAGGTGGCCAGGGTGGCGAACTTCAGGGCCGCGTCGGGGCCTGCGGGCGTCAGCCAGCCGAGGCCCCGCACGCCGTAGGAGGCCAGCGCGAACACGGTGGCGAGGGCCGCGCCGACGAGGACGAGGACCTGCAGGCCGCCCGGGTAGCCGTAGACGGTGAGGTCGCCGGGGAAGTCGGCGGTCCAGGTCCAGGCGAGGAAGGTGGAGACGATCGTCAGCGCGCTGCCGCCGAGGGCGAGGGCGCGGGCGGCCTTCTCCGGCAGCGGCAGCAGGCCGGAGGGGGCGCCGGCCTTGGGGGCGCTGGGGGTCTCGGGTGCGGTGGTCTGTGTGGTCATCGGTCTCACGCCCTGTCCGCGACGCGCTCGCCGAGCAGGCCCTGCGGCCTGAACAGCAGTACGAGGATGAGGAGTACGAAGGCCCAGACGTCGGCCCAGGACTGGCTGCCGAACTTGTCCATGCCCGGGATGTCAGCGATGTAGGCGGTGGCCAGGGTCTCGGCCACGCCGAGGACCACGCCGCCGATCATGGCTCCGTAGATGTTGCCGATGCCGCCGAGGACGGCCGCGGTGAACGCCTTCAGACCGAGGATGAAGCCCATGCGGAAGTTGATCTCGCCGTACTTCAGGCCGTAGGCGACGGCTCCGACGGCGGCGAACGCGGCGCCGAGCGCGAACGCGATCACGATGATGCGGTCGGTGTTGACGCCCATCAGCTTGGCGGTGTCCGGGTCCTGCGCGGTGGCCTGCATGCCGCGGCCGGTGCGGGTCTTCATCACGAACCAGGCGAGGACCGCCATGCTGATCGGAGCCGCGACGACGAGGAAGATGTCACCGGTCTGGATGGTGACGCTGCCGATCTCGAAGGGGCCGCCCGCGATCTGCGGGAAGGTGCGCGCGGACTTCGCCTCCGGGTACCAGGCCCACACCGCCTGCTGGAGGGCGAGGGAGAGACCGATGGCGGTGATCAGGGGCGCGAGGCGCGGGGCGTTGCGCAGGGGCCGGTAGGCGAACCGTTCCGCCCCGACGGCGATGGCGACGGCGACGATGACGGCACCGATGATCATCAGCGGCAGCGCGATCCACATGCTGGTGCCGCCGGGGAGCCAGAGCCAGACCGTGAGAGCGCCGAACGCTCCCGTCATGAATATCTCGCCGTGGGCGAAGTTGATGAGCTGGACGATGCCGTAGACCATTGTGTAGCCGATGGCGACCAGCCCGTACATGGATCCTAGTAGCAGGCCGTTGACCAGCTGCTGCGGCAGTTCGTTCACCGCATGTCCTCCGAGACGTTCGGAAAGTGCGAGGGATGTGGCCGGATGCGAGTCCGCGCGGGGCGCCAGTGGAACAGCGCCCCGCGCGGCTCATGAGTGGGTCAGGCGTGGATCAGCCGGTGTAGGTACCGGACTTGACGGGAACCCAGGCACCGTTCTTCACGGCGTACACGGTGAGCTGCTTGTTGGTGGCGTCGCCGTACTCGTCGAAGGAGACCTTGCCGGTCACGCCGTCGAAGGACACGTTCTGCATGGCCTCGGTGACCTTGGCGCGGGCGTCGGAGGGCAGCTTGCCGCCGTTGGCGTCGACGACCTTCTTCACGGCCTCGATGATCGCCCAGGCGGAGTCGTAGGCGTAACCGCCGTAGGCCGAGTAGTCCTCCTTGTAGCCGGCGGCCTTGTAGTCGCTCACGAACTGCTTGGCGGAGGGCAGGTCCTCGACCGGGGCGCCGACGGAGGTGGCCAGGTCGCCGGTGGCCTCGGCGCCCGCCAGCTTCATGAAGGTGTCGTCCTTGATGCCGTCGCCGCCGACCAGCGGGATCTTGGCGCCGGCGGCCTTGATCTGCTTGCTCAGCGGGCCGGCCTGCGGGTACTCGCCGCCGTAGTAGACGACCTGGGCGCCCGAGTTCTTCACCTTGGTGGCGACCGCGGAGAAGTCCTTGGCGTCGGGGTTGATGTGCTCGGTGCCGACCACCTTGCCGCCGAGCTTCTTGAACTCCTCGGTGAAGGTCGCGGCGAGGCCGGAGCCGTAGGTCTTCTTGTCGTCGATGACGAAGACCTTCTTCTTCTTGGCGGTGTTGAAGACGTACTGGGCGGCGAACGGACCCTGGATGGCGTCCGTCGTCGCGGTGCGGAAGTACGCCTTGTACGGGCGGACCTTCTTGTTCTGCCAGTCCTGGCCCTGGGTCAGCGCCGGGCCGGTGTTGGCCGGGGAGACCTCGACCAGCTTGGCGTCGTCGAAGACCTTCTGCATCGACTCGGCGACCGAGGAGTTCAGCGGGCCTACGACACCCAGAACCTCCTGCTCGGAGACCAATTTGGAGGCGTTCTGCTGGCCGGCGGACGGCTGCGCCTGGTCGTCGAGGGCCTCGATCTTGAAGGTGACGCCCTTGACGAACTTCTGCTTGTTGGCCTTCTGGACGGCGAGGTCGGCCGAGTTCTTGATGCCGAGGCCCATGGCGGACAGGTCGCCGGTCAGGGGGGAGTCGACGCCGATGACGACGGTGGAGCCGCCACCGTTGCCGGAGTCCGAGCCCTTGTCGCCGCTGTCGCGCGAGCCGCAGGCGGTGAGGGTGAGTGCTCCCGCCGCCAGCGCGGCGGTGATGGCGATAAGCGAACGTTGACGCACGATCAGTCCTTTCCCCAGGCACAACCGCTTCCCCGTGGAAGCGGTCGAGTCGCGCGCCGCGCTGAATTGGACAATCCGAAGGCGCGGTGACTGGCCGTGACTCTAAGCGTGTGTGGGGAACGTGGAGGAGTGTCTGACCGAGGCTGTGACGCTCTTGTTATGACACGACGTAATGCAGAGCGGTACCGGGTGGGGTGGTAGGTGGAATTCAGGTGGATTCGCGCTGTCCACATTCTGAGAATGTGCAGGACCTGCCATGATCATTCCAGGCGTCTCGACGGTTTTGGTGATTACCGATTTCTGTTGCTGCAGGCTACTTCCAGGGCGTGGGAGAGGTCCTGTGCGTAGTGCGGGCCCGGGATGAAGCTCTGCTCCTGTATTGCGCGTGTATTACGCAGAGTTACGTCCAGGAAAGGCAGTCCGGCGTTCCTGGGGGCTTTTCCGCATTCGGTCACGTGCATCGTTATGGTGATCTTGCGGGCCGAATCCACCCGGATCCGGAACGGCGCGGGCGGATCCGTGGTCACGGACAGCCCCGCGTACGGCTGGATCACGCGGGTCACGGTGACCGGCGGCCCGGACGCCACGCTCACCAGAACGGCGAAGCTGAAACTGTGCGGCGGGGCGCCCGCCGGAGCGGGCCGGGCGTCGAGATAGGTCAGGTCCACCACCTGGGCGGGGTACGGCACTTGGGGGTACGGGCGCCTCGCGTGCGCGGTCGGCTGCTGCGGGCGGGTGGCGTAGAGATAGCCGCCGCCCGAGAGCAGGACGGCCGCGGCGGCGAGCGCGGCGGCGATCCGCCGCCGGCGGGCGTACCGGGCCGCCAGGGGTGCGGGCGCGTCCTCCTCCCGCCGGCTCTCCCACGCGCGCGTGCCCTCACCGGGCTCCGGCGGACCGATGCCGCTCATGTCCAGGGACCTCCGCTCGGGGTCCCGCGGCGGTAGCGCTCGGTGCACGCCCTATGCGCCTGACGGTCGATCAACTCATCGGCCGCTTCGCGTCCTTGACGTCGCTTCACGGACCGGGCGGCGTCCACGACGTCTCGCAGGATCTGGTACTGGCCGTGGGACAGCCCCATCGACTGGTAGTCGCCGTAGGTGTCGCCGTCGAGCGCCTTGCGCGACCAGTGGGTGACGAGGGCGGCACAGAGGTCGGCGTCGGATGTGGGTGTGGCGGCGGAGGTGGTGGTGGAGACGGGGGTGGGGGCGGAAGTGGGGGAGGAGCGCGTGCGGTCGGGGGTGTGGCTCGGCCCGTCACAGCCCGTCGCGCACCACACGGCCGGCAGCGCCAGCCAGAACACCAGGAACCTCACCCCTCGACGGAGGCCTCCTCGCCGTCCCATGTGCCGAAGCTAAGGGGAGGGAGGGCGAGGGGCAACGCTCCGGCGGGCCCGTGGTGAGGTTCCGACCCGGGCTGAGGCTGCGGTGGGTCCGGGGCTGGGGTGGCGGTGGGTCCGGGACCGGCTTCGCGTGAGCCTGGACTCGGCTCGCGGCGGATCGGGGCTCAGCTTGTGGCGCGCCCCGGTCCGCGCTCGCGCCCGCGCCCGGTCCCGCGTCCCGGTCCGCGCGCCGGTCCTGGCTTTCGGAGGGCCCGGTTCCCGGTGGGCCCGGGTTCAGCTTGCGGTGGGCTCCGCGGAGGCGCCGTCGCCCGGCCGTACGTCCCGGAGGAGGCAGGTCAGCCGGGCGGTGCAGACCCGGCGGCCCTCCTCGTCGCTGATCACGATCTCGTACGTCGCCGTCGACCGCCCCCGGTGCACCGGCGTGGCCACGCCCGTCACCAGGCCGGAGCGGACCCCGCGGTGGTGGGTGCAGTTCAGGTCCACACCGACCGCGATCTTCGAGGCGCCGCCGTGCAGCATGGAGCCGACCGAGCCCAGGGTCTCCGCCAGGACCGCGGAGGCGCCGCCGTGCAGCAGGCCGTACGGCTGGGTGTTGCCCTCCACGGGCATGGTCCCGACGACCTTCTCCGCCGCGGCCTCCAGGATCTGCACCCCCATCCGCGTGCCCAGGTGCCCGGCCGAGAACAGGGCGGGCAGGTCCACACCGAGCGACGCGTACTCGTCGATGACCTCCTGCGGGAACTTCACTTGCTGCTGCTCACCCATGGGCCCGGCTCCGTTCGTCGTCAGCTGTCGGCTCACTGAGCAAACGCTCAGTCGGTCGCCGATTGTTCCAGACGGCGCTCCGGGGCCTCCGTGTGGTCTTCGAGTCGTACGACGACGGACTTGCTGGCCGGGGTGTTGCTGGTGTCGGCGGTGGCGTCCAGCGGCACCAGCACGTTCGTCTCGGGGTAGTAGGCCGCCGCGCAGCCCCGGGCCGTCGGATACAGCACGACCCGGAAGCCCGGTGCCCGCCGCTCCACCCCGTCCTGCCACTCGCTGACCAGGTCGACGTACGACCCCTCGGCGACGCCGAGCGCGCGGGCGTCCTCGGGGTGCACCAGCACGACCCGGCGGCCGCCCGTGATGCCCCGGTAACGGTCGTCGAGGCCGTAGATCGTGGTGTTGTACTGGTCGTGCGAGCGCAGGGTCTGCAGGAGCAGCCGGCCCTCGGGCAGCGCCGGGTACTCCACCGGGGCCGCCGTGAAGTTCGCCTTGCCCGTGGCCGTCGGGAAGCGGCGTTCGTCGCGCGGGGCGTGCGGCAGCGCGAAGCCGCCGGGGCGGGCCACGCGCGCGTTGAAGTCCTCGAAACCGGGGATCACGCGCGCGATGCGGTCCCGGATCGTGCCGTAGTCCTTCGCGAACTCCTCCCACGGCACGACACTGCGCTCGCCGAGCACCCGGCGCGCGAGGGAGCAGATGATGGCCGGCTCGGACCGCAGCTGCGGGCTCGCGGGCTTCAGGCGCCCGCGCGAGGCGTGCACCATGCCCATGGAGTCCTCGACCGTCACGAACTGCTCACCGCTCTCCCGCACGTCGCGCTCGGTGCGGCCCAGGGTGGGCAGGATCAGCGCACGCGCGCCCGTGACCACGTGCGAGCGGTTCAGCTTGGTCGACACGTGCACGGTCAGCCGGGCGCGGCGCATCGCGGCCTCGGTGACCTCGGTGTCGGGGGAGGCGGAGACGAAGTTGCCGCCCATGGCGAAGAACACCTTCGCCTCGCCGTCGCGCAACGCGCGGATGGCCCGTACGACGTCGAAGCCGTGCTCGCGCGGCGGCGCGAAGCCGAACTCCTTCTCCAGGGCGTCCAGGAAGGCCGGGGCGGGCCGCTCGAAGATGCCCATGGTGCGGTCGCCCTGCACGTTGCTGTGCCCGCGCACCGGGCACACACCCGCCCCGGGACGGCCGATGTTGCCGCGCAGCAGCAGGAAGTTGACCACCTCGCGGATGGTCGGGACGGCGTGCTTGTGCTGGGTGAGGCCCATGGCCCAGCAGACGATCGTCCGCTGCGAGGCGAGGACCATGGCGAGCGCCTGCTCGATCTCCGCGCGCGTGAGGCCGGTCGCGGTCAGCGTCTCGTCCCAGTCGGCGGCGCGCGCGGCCTCGGCGAACTCCTCGAAGCCGTGCGTGTGCGCGCGGACGAACTCCTCGTCGACCGCGCCGTCCGCCTCCAGGACCAGCTTGTTGAGGAGCCGGAACAGGGCCTGGTCGCCGCCGATGCGGATCTGGAGGAACAGATCGGTGAGAGCGGCGCCCTTGAGCAGGCCCTGCGGGGTCTGCGGGTTCTTGAAGCGCTCCAGGCCCGCCTCGGGCAGCGGGTTGACGCTGATGATCTTCGCGCCGTTCGCCTTGGCCTTCTCCAGGGCGGAGAGCATGCGCGGATGGTTCGTGCCCGGGTTCTGGCCCGCGACGATGATCAGGTCGGCCTGGTACAGGTCCTCCAGCAGGACGCTGCCCTTGCCGATGCCGATGGTCTCGCTGAGCGCCGACCCGGACGACTCGTGGCACATGTTCGAGCAGTCCGGCAGGTTGTTCGTGCCCAACTCGCGCGCGAAGAGCTGGTACAGGAACGCGGCCTCGTTGCTGGTGCGGCCCGAGGTGTAGAAGACGGCCTCGTCCGGGGAGCCGAGGGCGGCGATCTCCTCGGCGACGATGTCGAAGGCCCGCTCCCAGGAGACCGGCTCGTAGTGCGTGCCGCCCTCGGGGAGGTACATGGGATGGGTGAGCCGGCCCTGCTGGCCCAGCCAGTAGCCGCTGCGGCCGGACAGGTCCGCGACGGAGTGCGCGGCGAAGAACTCGGGCGTGACCCGGCGCAGGGTGGCCTCCTCCGCCACCGCCTTCGCGCCGTTCTCGCAGAACTCCGCCGCATGCCGGTGGTCCGGCTCCGGCCAGGCGCAGCCCGGGCAGTCGAAGCCGTCCTTCTGGTTCACGCGCAGCAGCGTCAGCGCGGTGCGCCGCACACCCATCTGCTGTTGGGCGATGCGCAGCGTGTGCCCGATGGCCGGCAGCCCCGCCGCCGCGTGCTTCGGCTCCGCGACCTGCGGCGCGTCCTGAACCGGATCACCCTTGGGCGGCTTGGTCGCCATCGCACGGTCCCCTTCGACTGCGTGTGAGAAGTACGGTGCCGATCCTCCCACGGGTCACCGACAACGGTGCCGGTCGGGTGGACGGGAGCGGGAGCACGGCCTGCTTCCTCTGCCGCCTTCCTCTGCCGCCTTCCTTTGTCCGCCTCCTCCGCTCCTCTGTCTTCAGCCTGCCTGCTCGGTCACCCGCTGCTCCGGGCCGGGCCCGTGTGGCGGTGCTCACGCGCGCCGCGGTAGCGCGGCCCGGGTTGTCAGTGGCTCGTGGCAGGATCGGGGACGTGGCAGAGACAGCATCGAAGCAGACCGACAAGACCCCCGGCGGTACCCGTCCCCGGCTGATGCTCATGGACGGGCACTCGCTGGCCTACCGCGCGTTCTTCGCGCTGCCCGCGGAGAACTTCACGACCGCGACGGGCCAGCCGACGAACGCGATCTACGGCTTCGCGTCGATGCTGGCCAACACCCTGCGTGACGAGGCGCCCACGCACTTCGCCGTGGCCTTCGACGTGTCCCGCAAGACCTGGCGCTCCGAGCGGTTCACCGAGTACAAGGCGAACCGCTCCAAGACTCCGGACGAGTTCAAGGGCCAGGTCGAGCTGATCGGCGAGCTGCTCGACGCGATGCACGCCCCGCGCTTCGCCGTCGAGGGGTACGAGGCGGACGACGTCATCGCCACCCTCGCCACCCAGGCCGAGGCCGAGGGCTTCGAGGTGCTGATCGTCACCGGCGACCGCGACTCCTTCCAGCTGGTCACCGAGAACACCACGGTGCTCTACCCGACGAAGGGCGTCTCGGAGCTGACCCGGTTCACCCCGGAGAAGGTTTTCGAGAAGTACGGCTTGACGCCCGCCCAGTACCCGGACTTCGCCGCCCTGCGCGGCGACCCGTCCGACAACCTCCCCGGCATCCCCGGCGTCGGCGAGAAGACCGCCGCGAAGTGGATCAACCAGTTCGGCTCGTTCGCCGAGCTGGTCGAGCGGGTCGAGGAGGTCAAGGGCAAGGCCGGGCAGAACCTCCGGGACCACCTGGAGTCCGTCAAGCTCAACCGCGTCCTCACCGAGCTGGAGCGCCAGGTCGAGCTGCCGAGGACGGTCACCGACCTGGAGCGGGCCCCGTACGACCGCAAGGCCGTCGCGATGATCCTGGACACCCTGGAGATCCGCAACCCGTCCCTGCGCGAGCGCCTCTTCGCCGTCGACCCCGGCACGGAGGAGGCCGAGACCACTCCGGTCACCACCGACGGCGTGGAGATCGACGGCAGGATCCTGCGCACCGGCGAGCTGGCCCCCTGGCTCGCCGAGCACGGGGCCGCGACCCTGGGCGTGGCCACCGTCGACACCTGGGCGCTGGGCACCGGCTCGGTCGCCGAGGTCGCCCTCGCCGAGGCCGGGGGAGCGGCGGCCTGGTTCGACCCGTCCGAGCTGGACGAGGCCGACGAGAACGCCTTCGCGGCCTGGCTGGCCGACGCGGACCGCCCCAAGGTGCTCCACAACGCCAAGGGTGCCATGCGCGTCTTCGCCGAGCACGGCTGGAGCGTCGAGGGCGTGCGCATGGACACCGCGCTCGCCGCCTACCTGGTCAAGCCCGGCCGCCGCTCCTTCGATCTCGACGCGCTGTCGATGGAGTACCTGCACCGCGAGCTGGCCCCCGCCGCCGCGGCCGACGGCCAGCTGGCCTTCGGCGCGGACGAGGGCGCCGAGGCCGAGGCCCTGATGGTCCAGGCCCGCGCCGTCCTGGACCTCGGCACGGCCTTCGAGGGCCGCCTCGAGGAGGTGGGCGCCGCCGACCTGCTCCGGGACGTGGAGCTGCCCACGTCCGCGCTGCTCGCCCGCATGGAGCGGCACGGCATCGCGGCGGACCGGCCGCACCTCGAAGCGATGGAGCAGATGTTCGCCGGCGCGGTCCAGCAGGCCGTGAAGGAGGCGCACGCCGCGGCCGGCCACGAGTTCAACCTGGGCTCGCCCAAGCAGCTCCAGGAGGTCCTCTTCGGCGAGCTGGCGCTGCCGAAGACGAAGAAGACCAAGACCGGCTACACCACCGACGCCGACGCGCTGGCCTGGCTCGCCACCCAGACCGACAGCGAACTGCCGGTGATCATGCTCCGGCACCGGGAGCAGGCCAAGCTCCGGGTCACCGTCGAGGGCCTGATCAAGACCATCGCGGGCGACGGCCGTATCCACACCACCTTCAACCAGACGGTGGCCGCGACCGGACGCCTCTCCTCCACGGACCCGAACCTCCAGAACATCCCGGTCCGCACGGACGAGGGCCGGGCGATCCGCCGGGGCTTCGTGGTCGGCGAGGGCTTCGAGTCCCTGATGACCGCGGACTACAGCCAGATCGAGCTGCGCGTGATGGCCCACCTCTCCGAGGACGAGGGCCTGATCCAGGCGTTCACCTCCGGCGAGGACCTGCACACCACCGCCGCCTCCCAGGTGTTCGGCGTCGAGCCCGGCGCGGTGGACGCGGAGATGCGCCGCAAGATCAAGGCGATGTCCTACGGCCTTGCGTACGGCCTGTCCGCGTTCGGCCTCTCCCAGCAGCTGAACATCGAGGCGGCCGAGGCCCGCGCCCTGATGGACGCCTACTTCGAGCGCTTCGGCGGGGTGCGGGACTACCTGCGCCGAGCGGTCGACGAGGCCCGGGCCACGGGCTACACGGCGACGCTCTTCGGCCGCCGCCGGTACCTGCCCGACCTCAACAGCGACAACCGCCAGCGCCGCGAGGCGGCCGAGCGCATGGCCCTCAACGCGCCCATCCAGGGCACGGCGGCGGACATCGTGAAGATCGCCATGCTCAAGGTGGACGGCGCCCTGCGGGAGGCGGACCTCAAGTCCCGCATGCTCCTCCAGGTCCACGACGAAATCGTCCTGGAGATCGCCCCCGGCGAGCGGGCGGCCGCGGAGGAGATCGTCCGCCGCGAGATGGCGGGCGCCGTGGACCTGCGGGCCCCGCTGGACGTCTCGGTGGGCGTGGGCCCGGACTGGGAATCGGCGGCCCACTAGCCGGGCGGTGCGTGAGCGGGGAGGGGCGTCTCGGCCCGGCCGAGGCCGGCGCGCCTCCCCGGTCCTCTCACGCCGCCGGGACGGCGCACCCGCCACAACCCGAACGGACCCCGCCAAAACGCCCCCCACCCCCCGCAGCCGCAACACTGCGGGCATGGGTATACGCATGCTTCACCGCCGGACGCCCGTGGCAGCCACCGGGGTCTGGGCGGACACCGCCTCGGCGCAGGCCCTCCCCGCCGCGCCGGTCCCGGCCCTCGCGGCCGACGCAAGCACCGCCCGCATCCCCGCCGACCTGGCCACGGTCCTGCGCACCGCCACCGAACGGCTCCGCGGCAGACTCACCGGCCGTACGGCCCGCACCCCCGACTGGCGCCAGTGGACCGACCTGGCCCGCGGCTATCTCGCCCTCGTGCTCACCCTGGTCCCCAGCGCCCGCCCCCGGCCCACCGTGACGGTCTTCGTCGCCTCCCTCACCGAGAGACCGGCCACCCCCGGCCCGCACCGGCCGGCTCACCGGACCTCCCCGGACCCGCCGGACTCCCCGGCCCCCCGGGACCGGCGGCCGGACGCCGGGCCCTGAACCAGGCGGCGTACAGCAGCAGCCCCAGGACCGTCCCCGCGCCCACACCGAAGCACAGCGTGGGCACCAGTTCCCACGGCCCCGCCGCCCTGCCCTGCGCCCGCCACCGCGCCGTCCGCTGTGCCGCCCCGGCCAGCGCACAGCCGCCGATCAGCGCGAGCCCCCACCACCGGTCCCGCACGGACAGCATCCGCGCCCCCGCCGGTACCCCGCCCGGCGCCCGCCGCAGCGCACGGACCACGAACACCGCGAGCACCACGGCACCCGCCACCGACGACCCGTACTGCAACCAGGTGAACAGCGGCATGCCCCCGAGGCGCTCCCGCCCGATGGCCGGAACCAGCCGCGTACCCCACCGGTCGTGATGCGTGAACGCGTCCCACACCACATGGGTGAGCGCGCCGAGCACCGCCGAGCCGTACCACCACCCCGCCGACGCGGCCCGTACGCGCGCGCGTGGCGCACCGCAGCGCAACAGGGCGGCCGGCCGCCCCTGCCAGGCCGGCGGCAGCAGCGCGAGCAACGGCTCCCGGACCAGCAGCCACAGCCCCACGAGCGCCCACGCGATGAGCACGTCGACCGTGACGACCCCGGTGAACGCGTGCGTGACCGTGCCGAACTCCATGCCGCCCGGCAGAACACCCGCCGCGTAGTACGGCATGTCCGGCGCGCAGGACCCCGCGACGAGCACCGCCGGCACCAGCCGGCCCCGGCCCCCGCCGTCCCGGCGGATCGCGGGCAGCACGGCCGCCGCATGACTGAGCGTGAACGGCAACAGAACCCCCGGAGCGGTCGGCGGCCCGGATTCCCGCGCCGGTGATCGGCTCCGCCCAGTATGCGTGACCGCCGTCAGGGCGCACGCACGACAACGACAGTTGGCCAACCGGTGAAAACGGGGCGCGAACGGGTGCCCGCTCCAAGCAAGTTGTCGTAGGGTCACCTGCGGCGCCGCACGGGCGCACGGTCGTGCCCAGGTCCCACGCAGCGAAAGGCGGAACAGGGGCAACCAGATCACCGGGTCAACCGTCACACCAGAGCGAGGCAGACAGACGGAGAAGGACGCACCGACGTCCACGGGAGGGGTTTCACTCTATGGCGGCGCATTTCGGCAGGCGGCTGCGCAAGGGAGCGGCGACCACCGCCGTGGCCGCGGCGGCGGTCGCGGCTCTCTCCGCGTCCCAGGCTCCGGGAGCGGCCGGCGACGACCACGGCAGACAGGCGGCGGCCGGCGCCACCGCCCCCGTACCGGACGGGCCCGCCGGCGGCAACGCCACCGGAAACTCGCCCTACTTCACGGACCTGCCGCCCTTGAAGAGCCCCAACCCCAGTCCCTCGTCCGGCAGCGGCACCCCCGTCGCCCGGGGCGAGGCCGAGGCCGGCATCCCGGCGACGGTCCTCGACGCCTACAAGAAGGCCGAGGCCGAACTGCGCTCCTCCAAGCCCGGCTGCAACCTGCCCTGGCAACTGCTCGCCGCCATCGGCAAGGTCGAGTCGGGCCACGCCCGCGGCGGCCGGGTCGACGCCGACGGCACCACCGTGGGCCGGATCCTGGGCCCGCAGCTCGACGGCAACGGCTTCGCGCTCATCCCGGACACCGACCACGGCGCCTACGACGGCAACAGCACCTACGACCAGGCCGTCGGTCCCATGCAGTTCATCCCGTCCACCTGGGCGTGGGCCGGCCGCGACGGCAACGGGGACGGCGAGAAGGACCCCAACAACGTCTACGACGCCGCCCTCGCCGCGGGGCACTACCTGTGCCGCAACGACTGGGACCTGTCCACCGACAGCGGCCTGCACAGCGCGATCCTCAGCTACAACAACTCGCAGGACTACCTCAACCTGGTCCTGAACTGGCTGGAGTACTACCGCAAGGGCAGCCACTCCATCCCCGACGGCACCGGCAGGGTCCCCGAGCACCGCAGCGACGGCGGTTCCCACCACACCACGTCCCCGAAGCCCTCGGACCCGCCGAGCAAGCCGGACCCGAAGCCCCACAAGCCCGGCGGCGGCGACCACGGCGGCAACGGCAACGGCGACAACGGGGGCGGGGGCACCGGGACGCCCGACCCCAAGCCGCCGACGCCGCCCGTCCCGCCGACGCCGCCCGTCCCGCCGGCGCCCCCGCAGACACCCACCGACCTCGTGGACCACCTGCAGGGCGTGGGCACCGGAAAGCTCACCGCGGCGGCCGGCGACGCCTTCGCCGAGCCGGTCGGCGTCCGCGCCGAGACCAAGGTCGGCAAGTCCGTCGCCAAGGTCCGGATCAGGTTCACCGTCACCGGCGACACGGACGCCACTTTCGCGGGCGGCGAGACCGTCGCCACGGTCGCCACCGACGCCAAGGGCCTCGCGGTCGCCCCGGCGCTCCAGGCGGGCGAGAAGACCGGCGACTTCAAGGTCACCGCGGCCGTCGTGGGCCGCTCGGTCAAGGGAGTCGACTTCACCGCCACGGTCACCGCGCGCGCCGCCGACACCCTGGTCCGCACCAGCGACACCCCGCTGACCTGCACCCCGGGCGGGGAGTTCGCCGACCAGGTCCAGGTGAAGGCGACGTACAAGGGTGCCGTCGCGGGCAAGGTCGCGGCCACCGCCACCCTGATCAAGTCCGCGACCGACGCCACGGAGAACGACAAGGGCCCCTCCTTCAAGGACGCCGACGGCAAGCCCGTCCGCACCCTCACCGGCCTCCAGACCGACGACAAGGGCCTGCTCACCCTGCCGAAGCTGTACGCGGACGACACCACCGGCACCTTCCTGCTGCGCATCACCACCACGGGCGGAGCGACGCTCACGGTGGAGCTGAAGGTCGCCGCGGCCGACACCTCGGCGAGCCCGGCCCCGAGCGAGACCGCCTCCTGACACACCCCGGTACACGAACCGGGGCACAGGGCGCCCCCTCCGCCCCGGCGGGGAGGGCGCCCTTCTTCGTGCGTGCACCGCTGTTCTCATCTCGCCCGCCCGTTGCTACGGTGCCGGACCTGACGACCCATCAGGAGACCGTCAGGACACAGTCAGGACACCGACCGTCCGCCGGGAGGCCCGCATGCGCGCCCTGATCGCCGCCGCGACCGGTCTCGCCCTCGCGCTCGCCCTGGTCCTCACGATCAGCGCGCTGGGCTCCCCGTCGGGCCGGACGTCCCCCAAGCCGCTGCTGACGACGGTGCCCGCGCACCCGTAGCCGCGCCCGTCCGGGAGGAGGCCGGAATGCGCCGCACGGCAAGCCTGGTCCTGCTCGCCTGCGCCGTGTTCTGCGCGGCGCTGTCCCCGCTGTTGCGCTGGTACGCCTTCCCGCGCCTGGCCCGGATCCCCGCGAACCAGTACCAGGACATGGTTTTGGAGGCCCGCGACGCCACCCTCCTCGACTACGGCACCATGCGCGCGAAGAAGGTCCCCAAGGTCACCATCGTGCAGACCCTCAAGGGCGACGTGGAGGCCGCCGGGAAGATCGGGAGGACGGCGGGGCGGCCGGTCGTCGTCTGGGACAGCCTCTCCTACGTCCAGGGCCCCGACGGCAGGATGGTCTCCAAGGTCCCCGAACGCTACATCTTCGACGCCCACAGCCAGGACCCCGTCCACGCCACCGGCGAGATGGTCGACGGCGACCCGGTCAGGCGCGAGGGCATCGAGTTCAAGTGGCCCTTCCTGACGCAGAGACGGGACTACGAGTACTTCGACGCGCAGACCCGCACCTCCAGCCCCATCCACTACCGGGGCACCCGCACCTTCCGCGGGCTGACGGTCTACTACTTCGAGCAGACCGTCCCCTGGACCAAGGTCCCCATGCCCCGGACCATGCCCGTCCAGGGCATCACCCCGGAGTCGGTCGCCAGGACCGGTACGACCCGCTGGTACACCACGGTCCGCAGGTTCTGGGTCGAACCCGTCACCGGGGCGCCCGTCTACGGCGAGGAGATCCACCAGGAGGAACTGCGCGGCGGCACCCTCCTCGGAGGCCGCGCCAAGGTCACCGCGTTCGCCGGGCACGTGAAGATGCGCGAGGACTACATCGGGCACACGGTCGCCCTGGTCAAGCACAACCGCACCCTCGTCCTGGCCCTCACCTCCTACGTCCCCCGGGCCTCCCTCGCCCTCGGCCTGCTCCTCCTCGCCCTGGCCCTCTGGCTGGAGGCCCGCACCCGCCGCCCCCAGCACCCCGAGCCCACGCAGCCGGGAGAGCGGGAACCGCTCAACGCCTGAGCCGCGCGTTGGTGTGTCGCGTGGGCTCGGCGGTCGCCGGGTCCTCCGGCCATGGATGCTTCGGATAACGCCCGCGCAGCTCGGCCCGTACACCCCGGTAGCCGTCCTGCCAGAAGGAGGCGAGGTCGGCCGTGACGGCGGCGGGCCGCCCGGCGGGCGAGAGCAGATGCACGAGCAGCGGCACGCCCGCGACGGCCGGTGTCTCCCGCAGCCCGAACATCTCCTGCAGCTTCACCGCGAGGACCGGCCGCTCGGGATCCCGGTAGTCGACCCGGACCCGGGACCCGCTCGGCACGGTGATCCGCTCGGGCGCCAGCTCCTCCAGCCGGCCGGCCTCCCCGCTCGCCCAGGGCAGCAGCCGCGCGAGTGCCTGCCCGGCGTCGATCCGGGACAGATCGGCCCGCCGCCGAGCCCTGCCCAGCTCCGGCTCCAGCCATTCGTCCACGCGCGCGTGGAGCGCCTCGTCCGACACCTTTGGCCACGGCTCCCCCAGGTGCGTCCGCAGGAACGCCAGCCGCTGCCGCAGTCCCTCCGCCTCCGGCGACCAGCGCAGCAGCCCGAGCCCTTCCTCCCGGAGCCCGTCCAGCAGGGCGGCGCGTACGAGGGCGGGGTCGGCGTCCTTCAGCGGCTTCACGGCCAGCTCGATCGCCCCCAGCCGCTCGACGTGCCGGGCCACGACGTCCCCGTCGGCCCAGTGCACCTCGTCCCGCTCGGCGAGCAGCGCCCCGGCGGCGACCCGCGCCACCTCCTCGTCCACGGCCGCCCCGAGCCGCACACGCGCGTGCCCCTTCCCCGCGGGCCGGTCGGCGACGGCGACGACGATCCACGGAGCCCCCCGCAGCGCCGACCCCTCGGACAACTCGGCCCGCGTCCCGGACGCCATGAGATACGACCCCCCGTCCAGCTTGGCGACCCGCTCGGGAAACGCGAGAGCAGCGACACCCCCGACGAGCCGGTCACCTCCGCCACCCCCTCCGCCAACCGCGACGAGCCGATCACCCCCGCCGGCCCCGGCCCCGGCACCGCCACCGACGAGCCGATCCCCGCCCTCGGACCCGGCCCCGCGGCGCGCGAGGCCGCCATCCCCGCCGGCCCCCGTGCCGGACCCGGCCCCGAGGGCGGGCGGCTCGTCGTCTCCGGCGTCCGGGCCGGCCTGGACGGTCACTTCTGTCCGACGGTCATGGGCAGCCGGGTGGGCAGGCTCCGCAGAACCCCCCGCGGCCCGCAGCCGCCGCACCTCCGCGGCCCACCGCGCACCGTAGGCGTCACCGCCGCGCCGCGCCCGACGCAACGCACCGGCAAGATCATCCCCGTAGTCCCGGGGCACTTCCTCGGAGAGCAGAGCCACGACCTCCGCGCCCCGACCGCCCGTGTCCAGCAACGCACGCCCCAGCCGAGGATGCACTCCCAGCCGGCCCAGGCGCCCTCCGACCTCCGTGGCCCGGCCGGCGGAGTCCACCGCACCCATCGCCGTCAGCGCGGAGCGCGCCGCCGCCATCGCCCCGCCCGGCGGCGGATCCAGCAGCGCCAGCCCGGAGGCGTCCGGATCGCCCCAGCACGCCGCCTGGAGGGCGAACGCGGTCAGATCGGCCACCTTGATCTCCGGCGCGGGAAAAGCCGGCAGCCGGCCGTCCTCGGCCTCCGCCCAGCACCGGTACACCGCCCCCGGCGCCTCCCGCCCGGCCCGCCCCGCCCGCTGCCGCCCGGCCGCCCGCGACGCCCGTACGGTCGTCAGCCCGCTCAGCCCGCGCGCGTGATCCACCCGCGGCTCCCGCGCCAGCCCGGAGTCGACCACCACCCGCACCCCGGGCACGGTCAGCGACGACTCCGCCACGGACGTCGCCAGCACCACCCGGCGCCGAGCCCCGGGCGCCAGCACCGCGTCCTGCACGGCGGCCGGCGCCCGCCCGTGCACCTGGAGCACCTCGACCCCGCCGAGATCCCCCAGCAGACCCGCCACGCGCGCGATCTCGCCCACGCCGGGCAGGAAGCACAGCACGTCCCCGTCCCGCTCGGCCAGCGCCCGCCGCACCACCGACGCCACATGCGCCAGCAGCGCCGGATCCACCCGCATCCCGTGCGGCGGCCGCACCGGACGCGCCGGGGGAGCCCAGACGACCTCCACCGGATGGGCCGCACCGGCCGCCTCGACCACCGGCGCCCCGCCGAGCAGCCGCGCCCACCCCTCGGCGTCCGTGGTCGCCGACGCGGCCACCAGCCGCAGCTCCGGCCGCAGCGCCTGCCGTACGTCCCACAGGAACGCGGCCACCGTGTCGGCGTCCAGGTGCCGCTCGTGGCACTCGTCGAGGACGACCACGTCCACCCCGGCCAGCTCCTGGTCGCGCTGGAGCCGTTGCAGCAGGACACCGGTCGTCACGACCTCCACGCGCGTGTGCCGCCCCACGGACCGCTCGCCGCGCACGGTGAAGCCGACGCTCGCGCCGGGCCGCTCGCCCAGCAGCCACGCCATGCGCCGGGCCGCCGCCCGCGCCGCGATCCGCCGCGGCTCGGCCACCACGACCCGCCGCGCGGGACCGTCCCCGACCAGCCCCGCGAGCACCAGCGGCACCAGCGTCGTCTTGCCGGTACCGGGCGGCGCCACCAGGACGGCGGTGCCGTCACCCTCCAGGGCGTCGGTCAGAGCGGGCAGGGCGGAGCGCACGGGCAGCGCGTCCAGGGCGTCGTAACGGATCACGCCACCAGTGTCGTACGACGGTGAGAACCGCCTCCACGCGCGCGTGCCCGGCCGGCAGGCCTCAGTCCCGCTCGCACACGAAGATCGCCGTGCCCGGGATCAGGTTCCCGCGCAGCGGCGACCAGCCGCCCCACTCCGAGGCGTTCCAGGCCGGCCACTCCGGCTCCACCAGGTCCACCAGCCGGAAACCCGCGGCCACGATGTCCCGCACCCGGTCGCCGAGCGTCCTGTGGTGCTCCACGTACACCGCACGGCCCTGCTCGTCCTGCTCGACGTAGGGCGTGCGGTCGAAGTACGACGAGGAGACCGACAGCCCCTCCGGACCGGGCTCGTCCGGGAACGCCCAGCGGATCGGATGCGTCACCGAGAACACGAACCGGCCGCCGGGCCGGAGCACCCGGCGCACCTCGCGCAGGACCAGCCGCGGGTCGGCCACGAACGGCAGCGCCCCGTACGCGGAGCACGCCAGGTCGAAGGAGCCGTCCGCGAACGGCAGCGCGCCCGCGTCGGCACAGACCAGCGGAAACGATCCGCCGATCCGCAGCGCGTGCTGCAGCTGGCGGTGCGAGAGGTCCAGCGCCACCGGCCGCGCGCCCTGGGCGGCCAGCCAGCGCGCGCACTGCGCCGCGCCCGCGCCGATCTCCAGGATCTCCTTGCCCTTCAGCTCCTCGGCCGGGCCGAGGAGCTCCGCCTCCACCTCGTCCAGCCCCTCCGGGCCCCACACGAAGCGGTCGTCGCCGAGGAAGATGCCGTGCTCGGTCTGGTACTCGTCCGCGTTGCGGTCCCACCAGCCCCGGTTCGCCCGGGCGCTCTCCGTGACGTCCGCCTCACGCCGGGTGGCTTCCGGCTCGAACCCCTCGGACCCCTCCGGTTCGTACGCTTCCGGCTCTTGGATGATCGGCTCCCTCGTCGTACTCTTCCGTCCAGCCCGCCGGGGACCCGCGCGAAGGGGATCCCACGGTCCCGTGTGGCCTGTTGGGACGATTCTTCTGCCGGGAATGCGGTGATCCGCCCCGGGTGTGCGCCTTCGCGCATTGACCATGTCCGGCCGTCCCCGTATGCTACAAGTTGCGCTGCGGGCCTGCGCACCTCAGACGTAGCAGGCTGCGCTCGCATCTGTTGTATGTCCCCTCGGTTGTCGAGGCGCCATCACCAGTTCCCTGGTGAGGCGCTTCCTTGGCTGTCCGGCTTCTGCAGAGCGAAACGGGCTCCCGGCGTAAGCAGTACCTACGACTTCAATGTCCGTACCGGAGCCCTTTCCCACATGACGAGCAGCACCGAGACCACCGCCACCACCCCGCAGGTAGCGGTCAACGACATCGGTAACGAGGAAGCCTTCCTCGCCGCGATCGACGAGACGATCAAGTACTTCAACGACGGCGACATCGTCGACGGCGTCATCGTGAAGGTCGACCGGGACGAGGTCCTGCTCGACATCGGTTACAAGACCGAAGGCGTCATCCCGAGCCGCGAGCTCTCCATCAAGCACGACGTCGACCCCAACGAGGTCGTCGCCGTCGGTGACGAGATCGAGGCCCTGGTCCTCCAGAAGGAGGACAAGGAAGGCCGCCTGATCCTCTCGAAGAAGCGCGCCCAGTACGAGCGTGCCTGGGGCACCATCGAGAAGATCAAGGAAGAGGACGGGATCGTCACCGGTACCGTCATCGAGGTCGTCAAGGGTGGTCTCATCCTCGACATCGGCCTCCGTGGCTTCCTCCCGGCCTCCCTGGTCGAGATGCGCCGCGTCCGCGACCTCCAGCCGTACGTCGGCAAGGAGCTCGAGGCCAAGATCATCGAGCTGGACAAGAACCGCAACAATGTGGTCCTGTCCCGCCGTGCCTGGCTGGAGCAGACCCAGTCCGAGGTCCGCCAGACGTTCCTCACGACCCTCCAGAAGGGTCAGGTCCGCTCCGGTGTGGTCTCCTCGATCGTCAACTTCGGTGCCTTCGTGGACCTGGGTGGCGTCGACGGTCTGGTCCACGTCTCCGAGCTGTCCTGGAAGCACATCGACCACCCCTCCGAGGTCGTCGAGGTCGGCCAGGAGGTCACCGTCGAGGTCCTCGACGTCGACATGGACCGCGAGCGCGTCTCCCTGTCGCTGAAGGCGACCCAGGAAGACCCGTGGCAGCAGTTCGCCCGCACCCACCAGATCGGCCAGGTCGTGCCCGGCAAGGTCACGAAGCTGGTGCCGTTCGGTGCGTTCGTCCGCGTGGACGAGGGCATCGAGGGTCTGGTCCACATCTCCGAGCTGGCCGAGCGCCACGTGGAGATCCCGGAGCAGGTCGTCCAGGTCAACGACGAGATCTTCGTCAAGGTCATCGACATCGACCTCGAGCGTCGCCGCATCAGCCTCTCGCTGAAGCAGGCCAACGAGTCCTTCGGTGCCGACCCGGCCTCGGTCGAGTTCGACCCGACCCTGTACGGCATGGCCGCGTCCTACGACGACCAGGGCAACTACATCTACCCCGAGGGCTTCGACCCCGAGACCAACGACTGGCTCGAGGGCTACGAGAAGCAGCGCGAGGAGTGGGAGCGCCAGTACGCCGAGGCGCAGTCCCGCTTCGAGCAGCACCAGCAGCAGGTCATCAAGTCCCGCGAGGCGGACGCCCAGGCCGCTGCCGAGGGTGGCGACGCCGCCGGTGCGGCTCCGGCCGCGGGTGGCGGTTCGTACTCCTCCGAGGGCGCCGACACCTCCGGTGCGCTGGCCTCGGACGAGGCGCTGGCCGCGCTGCGCGAGAAGCTGGCCGGCGGCCAGAGCTGATCGCTGCCGCTGAGGCTTAGCCGATAGCTGGTCCCGAGGGGCCGTACCTTCCGAGGTACGGCCCCTCGGTGTTTCCCGGACAAGGGCCGCCAGGTGACGGGTCGTCACGACATCCGGCAAGAGATCGCTGATCAGCGGCGTGTCGCGGGAATTCCGCTGTTCCAGGGCGCGTTGTCCATGAGGAACACGAGGAGGAGCGGTCACAGTGCTTGATCCGCAGGGTTTGTACGCATGGGAGCCGAAGGGCCTCGCCGTGGTGGACATGGCGCTCGCCCAGGAGTCGGCCGGCCTTGTCATGCTCTACCACTTCGACGGATACATCGACGCGGGTGAGACCGGCGACCAGATCGTCGACCGGCTGCTCGACTCACTGCCCCACCAGCTCGTGGCCCGGTTCGACCACGACCGGCTCGTGGACTACCGGGCCCGCCGGCCCCTGCTGACCTTCAAGCGGGACCGCTGGACCGACTACGAAATTCCGGCCATCGAGGTCCGCCTCGTCCAGGACACCACCGGCGCCCCCTTCCTGCTGCTGTCCGGGCCCGAGCCGGACGTGGAGTGGGAGCGGTTCGCGGCGGCGGTGCGGCAGATAGTGGAGCGGCTCGGCGTGCGCCTCTCCGTGAACTTCCACGGCATCCCCATGGGTGTCCCGCACACCCGCCCGGTGGGCCTGACCCCGCACGGCAACCGGACCGACCTCGTCCCCGGCCACCGCAGCCCCTTCGAGGAGGCGCAGGTGCCCGGCAGCGCCGAGTCGCTGCTCGAGTACCGCCTCATGGAAGCCGGACACGACGTCCTGGGCGTCGCCGCCCACGTCCCGCACTACATCGCCCGTTCCCCGTACCCGGACGCCGCCCTGACCGTCCTGGAGGCCATCACGGCCGCCACCGGCCTGGTCCTGCCCGGCGTCGCCCACTCCCTGCGCACCGACGCGCACCGCACCCAGACCGAGATCGACCGGCAGATCCAGGAGGGCGACGAGGAGCTGACCGCGCTCGTCCAGGGCCTTGAGCACCAGTACGATGCCGCGGCCGGCGCCGAGACCCGGGGCAACATGCTCGCGGAGCCCGTGGAGATCCCCTCGGCCGACGAGATCGGGCAGGAGTTCGAGCGCTTCCTGGCGGAACGGGAGGGCGACAACTGACCTCCGCCGGTTCCGCCGGCGGAGCCAGGGCCTAAGCTTCCGCTCATGCTGACAGTGGGCCTGACCGGCGGGATCGGCGCCGGCAAGAGCGAGGTGTCGCGGCTGCTCGTGGAGCACGGGGCCGTGCTGATCGACGCGGACCGCATCGCGCGCGAGGTCGTGGCGCCCGGCACGCCCGGGCTCGCGGCCGTGGTCGACGCCTTCGGAGCGGAGGTGCTCGCCGCCGACGGCAGCCTGGACCGGCCCCGGCTCGGCTCGATCGTCTTCGCCGACCCCGAGAAGCTCGCCGTCCTGAACTCGATCGTGCACCCGTTGGTGGGCGCCCGCTCCCGCGAACTGGAGAGCGCCGCGGCTAAGGACGCCGTCGTCGTCCACGACGTGCCCCTGCTCACCGAGAACGGTCTCGCCTCCCTCTACGACGTCGTGATCGTCGTCGACGCCGCCCCCGAGACCCAGCTCGACCGGCTGGTGCGGCTGCGCGGCATGGCCGAGGACGACGCACGCGCGCGCATGGCCGCGCAGGCGACCCGCGAGCAGCGCCGGGAGATCGCGGACATCGTGATCGACAACGACGTACCCCTGGACGCGCTGAGGAAGCGCGTCGCCGAGGTGTGGGACGAGCTCGTCCGCCGGGCGCGGCAGGGTGCCACGGGCACGGAATAGCTGCCCCGTCCGGGGCGTTGAAGCGGTCCAGCAAGGGAAGGACTCAGCCGTGCCCGAGACCAGCGGTTCCACCGGACGTACGCCGGAAACGCATGTCATCGACTTCCGTGCGGCTGAGCAGCTGCTCAACGCACGGGACCCGCGAGGCGCGGTGAAACTGCTCGACGGAGTCATCGCCGCGCACCCCGAGAACACCGCCGCCCGGTTGCTGCGCGCCCGCGCCTTCTTCGCCGCGGCGCAACTGCGGCCCGCCGAGCTGGAGTTCACCATCGTGCTGGAGCGCGAGCCGGACAACGCGTTCGCCCACTTCGCACTGGCCCGCACCTACGAGCGCCAGGGCCGCCCCGAGCAGGCCAAGCGCCACTTCCGGCTGGCGGCGGCCCTCGATCCGAACCCGGAGTACCTCAAGGCGGCCCGCTTCGACGGCTGAGGGCGGGACGTCTGACGGCGGGATGGCCTGAAGGCGGGCCGGCCTGACGGCGGGACGGCCCGAGGGCGGGACGGCGGGGACGGGGGCGGTCAAGCGGTGCGGGGGAGGTGGAATGACGTCTGGGCCGTCGACCGGCCGACGGATGCGCACGGCGTGCGGGCCGGCCGCGCGGCGGATGCGCCACGGCCCCACGCCGAACGGGGTGCTCGACGGACGGACGGCCGGGCGGCCCGTCCCGGATGGCGGGTCGGTCCCGGATGGTGGGCAGGTCCCGGATGGCGGGCCGGTCACGGATGACGGGCCGGTCACGGATGACGGCGCCTGGGCGGGCCCGGATACGGCGGACCGTCCTCCGGCGGCCGGTACGGCGGTACGTCGCGGCCCGGCTGGTAGTGCGGGCCCTGGTGGATGTGCCGGAGGATCACAGCCATGTCGACGGTGACCAGCAGCCACAGCACTCCGCAGGCCGCCGCCCAGCCGGGGCGGCCCACCAGTACGAACGCCACTGTGCCGAAGGCCGCCCAGAGCAGCCCCCACAGGCTCAGCCAGAACCGCGCCCGCAGTGCACTGCGCGCGGTCGCCGGTTCACTGCCCGTACGCATCCGGGTCACCACTCCTCTCTCACAACGTACTCTCCCCTGGGGGCCATGTGCTGCCGGACACCGATGAGCTGGCCGAGGTCCTGCTCGACCTCGGAGTACCTCACGAGGACATCAACGACCTCGTACGGATGCGCCGCAGGGTGACGGACGACCCGGAGCTGCGGCAGCTCCTGGAGGCGTCGGTCGGGCAGCTGGCCGGCGCGGTGGGCCGGCTAGGCGGCGAGGTCGAGCTGCCCGAGCTGGACTGGGCTTCGGGCCCTCTGCAGCGCTGCTTCCCCGCGTACGTGTTCGTCGCGACGCTGCCTTACACGCGCGCGTACCACCGCGAACGCGGTATCCCGGCCGACGTCTCCCGGCGCACCCTCGCCGATCTGGGGCGCAACATGGCCGCGCATCGCAGGCGGTACGGCCGGGCGGGCGTGAAGGCTCCGCGATGGCTCACCCGTCACTTCTGCGGAGAGCTGTACCAGCTGGGGCGGCTGCAGTTCGAGCGGAGGCGGCTCGGGCAGCGGACGGGGGCCGCCCTCGCCGCGGCGGGGCTCGGGGCGGAGCCGGGCGCGCTCTGCCTGACCCTGCACATCCCCGACTTCCTCGGGCCGCTCACCCCGGCCGCCTGCGACCGGTCCCTGGCGCTGGCCCGGGACTTCTTCGCCCGGCACTTTCCGGAGGAGCGGTTCGGGTTCGCGACCTGCCACTCCTGGCTGCTCGACCCCCAGCTCAAGGAGTACCTGGACGCCGGCTCCAACATCCTCCGGTTCCAGGAGCGGTTCCGCATCGCCCGGCAGGACACGGAACCGGCCGACACCGAGCCCGTCCGGTTCGTCTTCGGGGACCCGGACCTGCCGGTCGCCCGGCTGCCCCGGCGCACGTCCGTGGAGCGTGCCATCGGTGACCACCTGAGGGCGGGCGGCCACTGGTACATCGGGCACGGATGGTTCCCGCTGCCGGAGAAATGACTCGAACGAGTGAACCAGGGCTGGAGGGGAACGGGTGTGCCGCGGCCGTCCGTTGATCGGGCATGACGGTCGAGATGCGTGAGGGATACGAGGGCACGGGACCCGGTGCGATCACCCCGGACGGCTGCGCGGTCGAGCTGTACGCACGGCTGCCGGTGGGCGACGAGCCGGACATCATCGCCGCGGCGGTCCCGGCCGGGGCGCACATCCTGGAACTGGGCAGCGGGGTGGGCCGGGTGACCCACCCCCTGCTGGAACAGGGCTTCACGGTCACGGCGGTGGACGAGTCCGCCGAGATGCTGGCCCGGATCCGGGGAGCGCGCACGATATGCGGCCCCATCGAAGACCTCGACCTGGACGAGAAATTCGACGTGGTGATGCTCGCGTCCTTCCTGGTGCACGCCGGGGACGAGGAGGTGCGCAGGGGCCTGCTGCGCACCTGCGTCCGGCATGTCGCGGACGGCGGCTGTGTGCTCCTCCAGCGGGAGGGCCCCGACTACCACACCAACGTGCCCAGGGAGCGGGTGGACCCGAGCGGTTTCACCGTGCGGATCGCCTCGGTGGAGCCGGCCGGGGAGGGGGTGGACTCGGTCCACGCGGAGTACGTGTTCCCGGACGCGGTCTGGACCCAGACGTTCCTGACCAGACCCCTGACGAAGGAGCAGTTCGAGTCGGCGCTGGCGGAGGCGGGGCTGGAGGTGGACGCGTATCTGACACCGGACGGGATGTGGGTGAGGGCGGTACCGAGGGCGTAGGAGCACGCGCTCGTTCCCGTCGCGCCGACGCCGGCCATGCGTGCTCGGCCCCCGCCGGCCCGTTCACCGCCCGCGGGACCGCCCACCGGAACCACCGGAACCACCGGAACCACCGGGTCCGAAGCCACCGTGACCACGCGGGCCGCCCTGACCACCCGAGCCACGGCGCCCACCGGAACCGCGGGAGCCGCCGGAAGCCCCCGGCCTACCGCGCCCACCCCGATCTCGGGACCCGCCAGCGCCAGATCCACCAGCCCCACCGGACCCACCAGCCCCATCAGCACCGTCGGACTCGGCGGAACCGGGGAGGCCGGCGAAGCCCGTAGGGGTGCCGGGGCCGGCGAGGCCGCGCAGGCGTTCCAGTTCGCGGCGGTCCCGCTTGGTGGGGCGGCCGGTACCGCGGTCGCGCAGACCAACGGGGGCTACGGCCTCGCGAGGCGGGGGCGGAGGGGAGTTGTCGATGTAGCACTGGACGGCCACCGGAGCGCCGACCCGCTTGCGGATCAGGCGCTTGACGATCACGACCCGTTCCCGGCCCTCGTGCCGGAGCCGTACCTCGTCGCCGATGCGCACGGAGTAGGCGGGCTTCACCCGCTCGCCGTTCACGTGCACATGCCCGCCCCGGCAGGCGGTGGCGCCGAGGGAGCGGGTCTTGATCAGGCGGACGGCCCAGATCCAGCTGTCGATGCGGACGGTCTCGCCGTTGGCGGGCCCGGCGGCCTCGGCGGCGGCCACCGCGGCGGTGATCTTCGGGTCGAGCGGCTGGTCGGCGGCGGGGCTCGTGCCATCCGGCGCGCCGGTTCCCCCACCGGTCGCACGGTCCACGTTCTCGTCCGCATCCTCGGAAGCCATGCCCCGACCTTAACGCCCCGGGGCCACCGACCCGGAAGCGTTTTCGCGGCGCCCCACCACTCACTCCGGCACCGCCGGAGCCCACCGCCCACTCCCGCACGGCCCACTCCCGCACGGCTGGCTGCCGCACGGTCGGCTCCCGCACGGCCGGCTCCCACCCGGCCGGCTCCCGCACCGCCCATTCCCGCACCGCCCACTCCCGCCCAGGGGTTGACCGCCCCCGGGGCATACCGTGGCCGTATGGACGACAGCAGTGCCCTCGCCCGGCTGGACGGGCGCGTCGCCGACTGCCGGGCCTGCCCCCGGCTGGTCGAGTGGCGTGAGGAGGTGGCCCGTACGAAGCGGGCCGCGTTCGCCGACTGGACGTACTGGGGACGGCCGGTGCCCGGCTTCGGTCCGGCCGACGCCAGGCTGGTGATCATCGGGCTTGCCCCGGCGGCGCACGGCGGGAACCGTACCGGCCGCATGTTCACCGGCGACCGTTCGGGAGACGTGCTATACCAGGCGCTGTACGACGTGGGGCTCGCCTCGCAGCCCACCTCCGTCGCCGTCGACGACGGACTGGAGCTGTACGGCGTGCGGGTGACCGCGCCCGTGCACTGCGCGCCGCCCGCGAACAAGCCCACCCCGGCAGAGCGCGACACCTGCCGCCCCTGGCTGGTCCGAGAGCTGACGCTGCTCCGGCCGACGCTGCGGGCCGCGGTCGTGCTCGGCGCCTTCGGCTGGCAGGCCGCGCTGCCCGCGTTCGCGGAGGCGGGCTGGCGCGTGCCCCGCCCCCGCCCGGCCTTCGCCCACGGTAGCCGGGTCGCGCTCGACGGCCTGGACCTTTTCGGCTGCTTCCACGTCAGCCAGCGCAACACCTTCACCGGCCGGCTCACCGCCGACATGCTCCGCGAGGTGCTGCGCACGGCGGCGGAGGCGGCCGGGCTGTCGTAGGGCCCCGCGGACGCGGGCGGCCACCTCAGCCGGCGTCCGTCCCGGCGCCGGCGGCGCCTGTTCGGTTCCACGGGAATGCTCCGAGGGAATTTCGGGAGCGGACCCATGGGTGTGCGCGCGAGGCTGAGCGCATGCATCGTCCCTCTTCCGATCCCGACACCCGGTCCCCTGGCAGCCAGTCCCCAGGCGCTCACTCTTCCGACGCCGAATTCCTCGCCGGCACCGCCGACCGACTGGCCGCCCTGCCCGCCGTCCGGGCCGTGGCCCTCGGCGGTTCCCGTGCCGAGGGCACCCACCGTCCGGACAGCGACTGGGACCTGGCCGTCTACTACCGCGGCCCCTTCGACCCCGACGACCTGCGCGCCCTCGGCTGGCCGGGCGAGGTGTCCGAGATCGGCGGCTGGGGCGGCGGCGTCTTCAACGGCGGAGCCTGGCTGACCATCGACGGGCGCCGGGTCGACGTGCACTACCGGGACCTGGACGTCGTCGAGCACGAGCTGGCCGAGGCGGAGGAGGGCCGCTTCCGCGTGGAGCCACTGCTGTTCCACCTGGCCGGCATCCCCACCTACCTGATCGTGGCCGAACTGGCCCTCAACCAGGTGCTGCGCGGCGACCTCCCGCGCCCGGCCCTCTACCCGCCCCCACTCCGCCGCACCGCCTTCGACCGCTGGTCCGGCACCGCCCACGCCACCCTCTCCTACGCCAAGGCCAACCACGCCCCGCGCGCCCGCCTCACCGAGACCGCCGGAGCCCTCGCCACAGCCGCCACCCAGTCCGCCCACGCCGTCCTCGCGGCCCGCGGTGAATGGGTGACGAACGAGAAGCGACTGCTGGAGCGGGCCGGGCTGCGCGGGATCGACGCGGTCGTGGGCGCGCTGCGGCCCGAGCCCGGCGCCCTCATCGCCGCCGTGACCGAAGCGGAGGAGATCATCGCCAGGGCATTGCGTTCATGAGGGGCGTCGCGTCCGTGAGGTGGTCGCATCGGGAGACCGGGCATTGCGTTCATAATGAAACCGCCCGTCACGGCAGCTTTCACACGGGCGAAACGTGATCGTCCCGTTCGCCCGGGGAACGCGCTCTACCGTGGAAGCACATCCACCGGCCACCGTCGTCCGAAGGCCCACCCCGCCCTCGTATGAACAGGAGCCCTGTGTCCCGGCCCGCCGTACCCCTCTGGTTCGCCCATGCCTTCCGTGCCCAGCGCGGTCCCGTTCCCTGGAACGCGGTCTGCCGGGGTGCGCTGGCCGCCGGGCCGTTGCTGCTGGCCGGGCTGCTCGGTGGCCTGCCGGCCTTCGGGGTGCTCGCCGCCATCGGCGCCATGCTCGCCGGGATCAACGACCGGCCCGGCAGCCGGCGGGCCTCCGTGAAGCGGCTCGGGGCGCCCGCGGCGGCCGGGGCGCTGGGCCTGCTCCTGGGGACGTACGCCGGGCAGGGACTGGCCGCCGTACCGCTGACCCTGGTGCTCACCGCGCTGGGACTGGTCGCCGGCGGCATCAGCGCCGTCGGACCCGTCGCCTCCGCCGCCGGCATCCAGCTGCTCGTCGCCGCGGCCGTCGGCGCCGGGACGCCGGCCGCCGAGAGCGGCTGGCAGCGGGCCCTGGCCTTCCTGGCCGGCGCCGGCTGGCTGCTGGTGCTGCGGCTGGTCCTGCCCACGCCGGGCTCGCTCGCCGGGGACTTCCGGTTCGACGGGGAGCGGCAGGCGGTCGCCGACGTGTACGAGGCGATCGCCGCGCTCGTCGCCGCCGTCGGCGGGGAGCACGCCACCGCCCGGCGGGCCGCGCTCACCGCCGCGCTCGACCACGCCCAGGACGCCCTCGCGGGGCCCCGGCTGCGCCGCCACGCCGGCTCGGCCGCGGAGCGACGGCTGCACGCCCGGTTCGCGGCGGCGCTGCCCCTCGCCGAGGCCGCCACCGCCCTGTACTGGGCCGGGGAGCCCGTGCCGGCACGGGCGGCGGAGGGGCCCCGGCGGCTCGCCGCCGCCGTGCGCGGTGACACCGGCACCGGCCCGCTGCCCGCCCCGTACCTCCCGCACGCCCGGCTGCGCTCCCGCGGCGGCACGCCGATGGTGCCCGCGCTGCGCGCCCTGGACGACGCCCTGCTGCGCGCCGCCGAGGCCTTCGACGGCGGCGAGGGCGCCCAGCGCGGGCTCCTCGGCCGGCGCCGGGGTGTCCGGCACGCGCTGCGGGCCGCGTTCGGCGCCGGCGGACGCGAGTACGGGCTGCGCGTCGCCCTCTGCTTCGGCGCCAGTGCAGCCATCGCCCAGGCCCTGCACCACACCCGCTGGTACGGGCCGCACACCCACTGGTACTGGCTGCCCGCCACCGCCGTCTTCCTCGTCAAGCCCGACCTCGGCCCGCTCGCCTCGCGCGTGCTGTGCCGGGCCGCCGGAACCGTGCTCGGCGCGCTGGTCTTCGCCGGCCTCGCCGCGCTGCTGCCCCGCCCGGCGGGCCTGGTCGCGCTGGTCGCGGTGTGCGGTGCCCTCGTACCGGTCGCCACCCGCCACTTCGCCGCGCTCACCGCCGTCGTCACCGTCCTCGTCCTCGCCCTGGTCATGGCCGGCGGGGAGCCGCAGGCCTCGGTCAGCCGGATCGGCGAGACCCTGCTGGCCTGCGCGCTCGTCCTGGTCGTGGGCCATCTGCCGATACCGGGGCAGAGGGGCGGCGGGGTCCGGTCCCGGCTCACGGCTGCCGGTGGCGCCGCGCACGCCTATCTCCTGCACGTCCTCGGCGAGTCCGGCGACCGCGCCGAGCGGTGGGCGCTGCGCCGCGAGGCCTACCGCGCCCTCGCCGAGGCCCGCACCGCCATCGCGGTCGCCTCCGCCGAACTGCCCGCCCTCGCCCGGCACACGGCGGGCACGGACGCCGTCGCCGAAGTGCTGGAACGGCTCGTGGACACCACCACGGCCTGCGCCGTGCACCTGGACGACACCGGCCGGCTCACCCCCCGGCACCTCGCCCGACTGCGCGAGGCGCTGGGGGAACTGGAACAGCGGGGGATGCGCGTGCCGTTGCCGGCCGCCGCGTAGCCGTACCGGCCGGTGCGCCCCGCCGCGTAGCCGTGCCGGCCGGTCCGTGCCCTGCCGAGGCTGGCCGAAAAAATCTCCGCGCCCTGCGATGAGTTCCGCGTACGCCGGCGGTCACCACTCCGAACCGACCAGAACCGCCGGGCAGGAGGGCACATGTCGCTTCCGGAGATCGTCTCGCGCGAGCAGTGGCGCGCGGCGCGCGAGGAGTTGCTGCGCAAGGAGGAGGCGGTCAGACGAGCGCAGGAGATCCTGGGCGCCGAGCGCCGGCGGCTGCCCAGGGTCGAGGTCGACCCGGAGTACGTCTTTGAGGGCGGCGACGGCAAGGCGACGCTGCTCGACCTCTTCGAGGGGCGGAGCCAGCTCGTCGTCCACCACTTCATGTTCGCCCCGGAGTCGGAGACCGGCTGCCCCTGCTGCGCGGCCTTCCTCGACCAGGTCGGCCACCTCGCCCACCTGCGCGCCCGGAACACGTCCTTCGCGGCCGTCTCCCGGGCGCCGTTCACCCGGATCCTGCCCTTCAAGGCGCGGATGGGCTGGGCGGTGCCCTGGTACTCCTCGGCGCACAGCGACTTCAACCGCGACTTCGAAGCCACCGTCGACTCGGGCGGCGACCTGGTCGAACGCCCCGGCCTCAGCTGCTTCCTGCGCGACCACGACCGGGTCTTCCACACCTACTCGGTCTACGACGACGGGCTGGACGGACTGGGCACCACCTCGGCCCTGCTCGACCTCACCGCGCTCGGTCCCAGCCCGGCGGGCAGCGACCGGCTCCGCCTGCACGACGAGTACGACTCCTGACGCATACGGTGCCGGAAGTGATACGGACGGTGCGGTTCGTGTCACAAGGTGAACGGACCCTCACCGTCCGCGCCGAACCCGTGTCGGCAATGTCTCAGTAGCGTCACCGAGCGAGGCGTTCGCCGTCTCCAAGGCGTTAACTCCTACACGGACGACGCTTTCTGGAGGTGCGAGATGGTGAACGGGCGAACGGTGCTCGAACGCTTTCCCGCCGGAGGCCCGCGCGGCTCCCGGCCCGCGGAGGAGTTCGCGCACGCGCGGCGTCTGGAAGGCCTGCCCGCCGAGGTCGTCATGGACCTCGCGACGGACGCCTTCCTGGTGATCGTCCGCGGCGGCGACTCCGCCGAGTGAGGCTGCCCGCGGCGCTGGGGCCGGTCCGCTGGGCTCAGGCCGGTCTGGGGGCCGGCAGCCGCGTCGTGAACTGCTGCGCCTGGAGCGTGTACAGGTCGGCGTAGACACCGCCCTTGGCCAGCAGTTCCTCCGGAGTGCCGGACTCCACCAGCTTCCCGTGCTCCAGCACGTGCACCAGGTCGGCGTGCCGGACCGAGGCCAACCGGTGGGTGATCAGGACGACCGTCTGACCGCCGCCCGCCAGTGCCCGGATCTTCTCGAACACCTCCAGCTCGGCCCGCGCGTCCAGCGCCGCCGTCGGCTCGTCCACGATCAGGATGCTGCCGCGCCGGTAGGCGGCCCGGGCGATGCCGAGCCGCTGCCACTGGCCGCCGGACAGCTCGTGTCCGCCGCTGAAGTTCCGGGCCAGCAGCGTGTCCAGGCCGCGCGGCAGATCCGCGACCACCTCCTCCGCACCGGCCTCGGCGATGGACGCGGTCAGCCGCTCCTCGGTCATCGGTGCGGCGGAGCGGCCGACGGCCACGTTCACCCGGGCGGTGAACGGCCAGCGCTTGAAGTCCTGGGCCACCATGGCGATGCGCTCCGCGAGCAGCCGCCGGTCCGCGCGCGCGGCATCGACGCCGTCCCACAGGATGCGGCCCCGGTCCGGCGTGTAGAGCCCCGCGAGCAGCTTGACCAGCGTGGTCTTCCCCGACCCGTTCTCACCGACGAGCGCGATGATCCGGCCGAGGGGGAGGGTGAGGGTGACGTTGTCGAGGGCGGGGCGGTGCGGGGCGCCGCCCGCGGGCCGGTCCGTCGACTGCTCGGGCCTCGGCTGTTCGTGCGTCGACCGTCCGTGCGTCGGCTGTTCGTGCGTCGACCGTCCGTGCGTCGGCTGTTCGTGCGTCGGCTGTTCGTGCGTCGGCTGTTCGTGGGGCGGCTGTTCGTGGGGCGTCTCTTCGCGGGGCGGTTGCTCATCGGGCGGGTGCACGTCGTGCGGGTAGCTGAAGGTGACGTTCTCGAAGCGGATCTCCTTCGGATGCTCCGGCAGCGGTTCCCCGCCCGCCGGGATGGCCCGCTCGGCCGCCGCGATGTACATCCGCTGCAGATCGCCCACGAACAGTGCCTCCTCGTGCAGCTGGTTGATCTCCAGCACCAGCGTGTCGAGGTTCGCCGCACCCGTACGGATCGCGATCACCGCCGTACCCGCCACCGACAGGGCCATCGCGCCGGCCAGCAGCAGCGCGCCCAGCGTCGCGTACGTCGCGAGGGTCGCCACGCCCGTCCAGGCCGCCGCGATCAGACCGGTCCGCGCGGCCAGCCGGGCCAGCCGGGCCTGCTCCGCCTCCGCGGTCTCCGACATGGACCGGAAGTGGCGCAGCAGGAACGGACCCACCCCGTGCACCCGGATCTCGGGCGCGGCGGCCGGCTCGGTGAGCAGACTGCTGATCAGCTGGCCGGCCCGGGCGTGCTGCACCCAGGTGTGGAAGGACTCGTAGCGGCGCCTGGCGTTGGTCAGCGCGCTCCAGGCGCTGGGCAGGGTCATGGTGACCAGCAGGGGCAGCAGCGCCGGGTGCAGCACGGTGAGCACGCTCGCCGCGGCCACCAGCGAGATCATCGCGTTGATCACGCGGGCGCCGTAGCCGATCATGTGCCGGGCGGACCGGGCGCCGTACTGGGCCGTGTCCAGCAGTTTGTGGAAGGCGTGGTCCTCGATCGCGGCCAGCTCGACGTTGGCCGCCCGCTCCAGGTACAGCTCGGTCGCGACCCGCTCCACCTTGGGCTCCAGCCGTCCGGTGGCATAGGTGGAGGCGGCCCGCAGCAGGGCGGCGACCAGCATCACGACGGCCAGCGCGGTGAGGGCCGGGGCGGCCGAACGCAGCCGCTGGGCGATGTCGGGGCCGGTGAGCAGCCTGCCGAGCGCGGTGTTCACGGCCAGCAGGCTCACCGCCTGGGCCGCGCCCCGGCCCACCTCGGCGGCCAGCAGCACCCGGGCGGCCCGCGTGTCGGCCTGCCTGGCCAGCCGGAGACTGGACGCCAGCATGCCGGGCAGCTGCGTCGTCATCGCCCGGAAGCTCAGCGTCAGGAAGGCGTCCGCGTGCTGGTTCCAGCCCATGTCGTACCGCAGTGGGCCGCCGAACAGCAGCCGCTCCGACGCCGACACCACGGGCTCGGCGGCCTCCCGTCTCTTTCCCACCATGACCTCCCGGACCCGGACGGAACGGCCACTATCGCCGTCGGAGCCGCTTCCCGGCAGGGCGCGAGGTGACGTACGAGGGGCGCGGAAGGAGCGCGGTCGGCAGCGGTCGGTCGCGGGGTGTGCGACGGGCACGGGCGGGGGTGACCGGCGGGGAGGCCGGCGGGGAGGCCGGCGGGGAGGCGGGCGGGGAGGCGGGCGAGGGTGAGCGAGGCGGCGCTGAGCGTTCCGCCCCGCCCAGCGGCGCCCTGCCAAGCGCCGCCACCCCCGCTGAGCGTGGCGGCGCTGAGCGGGGGTGGCGGTGACCGGTGGGGCGGTGGGCGGGATGGCGGTGGGCGGGATGGCGGTGGGTGGTGAACGGGGTGGCGGTGAGCGGGGCGGTTACGCCGAGACGGCCCGCGACCAGTCCGGGGCCGTACCCGTCACCCGGCACAGGGCCAGGTACAGCGGGATCGGCGGGGTGTACGGCACCGTGCCCTCTGGGCGGTGGATCAGCCGGGCGGACCCGTCGACCAGGGCGCCGGCGGCATAGCGGGCCGGGGACGGCCAGGGCAGGGCGTAGTCGGAGTCCGACGGAACGATCCACCACCAGTGCGAGCCGTCGGTGTACACGCAGCCCACACGCGGCAGCCGCGGTACGACGAGCGGACCGAGGCGATCGGGCACGGCCACGGCGTCGCAGCCGAGCGGCGCCGTCATGCCGTCCGGGATCGACAACCGGCGCCCCGGCTCCGGGGCCGACCGCCGGCGCTGCAGCCGGACGAGCGTGTTGAGGCCGAGGGCGTGGTCCTGCCCGGCACCGGTCCCGGCAGTACCTGAGATCCCGCCAGCCCCTGCACCGAGCACCCCGTCGGCGGCACCACCGGTACCAGTGATCCCACCGGTACCGTCGGCCCCACCGAGGCGACCGGGGCCGGTCACGGGCGCTCCTCGGGAAGGTGCTGCCCGGGGGCACGGTAGGTGTGCTGGTCGGGGTGCGCGACGTTCCGGTGCTGGTCCGGGTGCCTGGTGTGCCGGTGCTGCTCGGGCGCCCGGCGCAGCGGCTGACCGGCGGGGACATGCCGACGGTACTCGCCTTCCCCGCGCCCGCGCTGTTCCGGCTCCCCGCGCTCCCGCTCCCGCTGTTCCGGCTCCCCGCGCCCGCGCCGCCCCGGCTCGCCGTCCCTGTGCTGCCCGGATTCCGCCCGCTCCCGCTCCTCCGGCGCTCCTCCGCTGGCCTCCGCCGGACGGTCCTCGTCGGTGCCGTCCGGGCGGCCGGGCTTGGAACGGGCGCCCCAGCCCAGGTCGCCCCGCGGCTCGGCGGTCTCGTCGGCGGTGTCGGTCTGCCGGGGCAGCTCGGCCCACACCAGCAGGCCGGGGCCGTGCTCCTGGGCACCCCACGCCCGGCACAGCGCGTCCACGAGGAGCAACCCCCTCCCGTGCTCCTCGTCGGGCCGCTGTGGGGACGGGTGGGGTGCGTCAGGAGCACAGCCCTCGTCGTGTACGGCAATGCGCACCATGCCGTCGTGGTCGTGCAGCTCGCACACGACCCGGCTGCTCGCGGTGTGCACGATCGCGTTGGTGACCAGCTCGGATATGACCAGGGCCGCGCTGTCGCAGGTGTCCGCGCAGACCGCCCAGCCGGACAGCCGGGCGTGCGTCAGGCGTCTCGCCTGGGCGACGGAACCCGGATGAGCGGCCAGCTCGAAACGGAACCTGCGCTCGGCAGGACTCCCCTGGGGGGTTGCTCCCGCCACGGCAGCAAGCCCGGAAGGGCCTGCGGCCGCGTCTGTTCCTAAGGGCGCGGACGGAATCACGCCTGCCACTATCTCCCCGCCGCGGACACTTGGCAAGAGTCACTCTGAAAATTGCAGAGTGCTGTGTGACTCGGTCGGCGGCCGTGGCACACTGCTCGCAACAGCACCTCGCGCGGCGCCAATTGAGAGTCGTCGGAGACCCGGGCGGTCTTCGAATGAACCTTCGAATGGCGCCGCAGGGCTGTCGGGAAACTTTCGGAAAAGGGGCTCCTGCCAGGAGCTTCGGCGGCGGGCTTCGGCGCAACGCTTCGATGAGCGGCATTCGGTGGAGGTGGGAGTGTGAGCGAGCCGCGGTCCGCGCCGACGGTGGGCCAGGTGGTCCTCGGCCGGCGCCTGTTGGACCTGCGGGAACGCGCCGGACTGAAGCGCGAGGAGGCCGCCCGCGTCCTCCGGGTCGCCCCCGCCACCGTCCGCCGCATGGAGATGGCCGAGGTAGCCCTCAAAATCCCGTACCTGCAACTGCTGCTGAAGGCCTACGGCGTCCCCGACGACGAGGCCGAGGTCTTCGTCCAACTGGCCGAGGAGGCGAACAGGCCCGGCTGGTGGCAGCGGTTCCACGACATCCTGCCGGGCTGGTTCTCGATGTACGTCAGCCTGGAGGGAGCGGCCGCCCTCATCCGCTCCTACGAGCCGCACTTCGTCCCCGGCCTGCTGCAGACCGAGGACTACGCACGCGCCGTGCTGAAGTCCGGCGCCGTCGGCCAGACGAGCCCGGACGACATCGAACGGCACGTCGCGTTGCGCATGCAACGGCAGGAACTGCTCGCCCGTCCCGACGCCCCCCGCTTCTGGGCGGTGATGGACGAGACCGCCCTGCGCCGCCCGGTCGGCGGCCCGGAGGTGATGCGCGCGCAGATCGACAAGTTGCTTGAGGCCACGAAGCTGCCCCATGTGACGCTTCAGGTCGCCCCGTTCGCCAACGGGCCGCACCCGGGGACGTACGGGCCCTTCGTGCTGTTCCGATTTGCCATGTCAGAACTGCCGGACATGGTCTACAGCGAGTACCTGACCGGCGCCGTCTACCTGGACGCGCGCACCGAGGTGGCGACCCACCTGGAGGTCATGGACCGCATGGCGGCCCAGGCCGCTACGGCACAACGCACGAAGGAGATCCTCCGGGATCTCCGCAAGGAGCTGTGAATGGATCGCATCAAGCCGCGCGGACGCGTCTACAACGGCATGCCCGCGCGGGAGTTGGGCAGCGAGGGGTGGCACAAGCCCTGGAGCGGCGGGAACGGCGGGAACTGCCTGGAAGCGATGAAGCTGGCCGACGGCCGGATCGCCGTACGCCAGTCCACCGACCCGGACGGGCCGGCGCTGATCTACACCATGGACGAGATGACCGCCTTCATAGAGGGCGCCAAGGCGGGGGAGGCGGACTTCCTGCTGTCCTGACCCCCCGTCCGCCCGATACTGCACGCCCGATCCCCCTCTCGGCCCTCCCTCCCGGCCCTCACCGTCCGGTCTCCCCGCCCGGTCCCCCTGCCCGATCTCCCCGTCCGTCACTCCGGCGGCAGCACCCCGCACAGCGCCTCCAGCGCCGCCCCGTAGGCGTGTTCGGCCGGGGCCGCGTACCCCACCACCAGCCCGTCGCCGGCCACCGTCGGACTCCGTGGATGCCGGAACCCGGCGAGCCCGTCGAGGGCGATGCCCTGCCACGCGGCGGCCTTCACCGTCGACCGCTCCGTGCCCGGCGGCAGCCGCAGCACCGCGTGCAGCCCGGCCGCGATTCCCGTCACCTCGATGTGCGGCGCCTGCGCGGCGAGCGCGGCGACGAGCCGGTCACGCCGGCGCCGGTACCGCTGCCGCATCCGCCGCACATGACGGTCGTACGACCCGCAGGCGACGAAGTCCGCGAGCGCCAACTGGTCCAGCACACTCGCCCAGCCCTCCCGCTCGCCCTTCGCCGCCAGCACCGGCTCCACATACCGCTGCGGCAGCACCATCCAGCCCAGCCGCAACGCCGGTGACAGGCTCTTGCTGACCGACCCGATGTGGATCACCCGCTCCGGATCGAGCCCCTGCAGCGCGCCGACGGGCCGGCGGTCGTACCGGAACTCGCCGTCGTAGTCGTCCTCCAGCACCACCGTTCCCTGTGTGCGTGCCCAGTCGATCACCGCGGTCCGGCGTTCCGGGTGCAGCGGGCCGCCGGTCGGGAACTGGTGCGCGGGCGTCAGCAGCACCGCCCGCTCACGCCCGAGCGTCTCCACCCGCGCCCCGTGCTCGTCCAGCGGCAGCGGTACGGTGCGCACGCCGGCCGCGGCGAGCAGTTCCCGGTGGAAGCCGAGCCCGTACGCCTCCACGCCCAGCGGGCCCCGCAGCACCCCGCCGCCGGCCGGACCCTCCTGGGCACTCCGGCCGAAGAGGAGCCGCAGCGCGTGGGCGAAGCCCGAGCAGACCACGATCCGGTCCGGCTCGGTCCGCACCCCCCGCGCGCGGGCCAGGTACTCCGTCAGCGTCTCCCGCAGCTCGCGGCGCCCGGCCGGGTCGCCCGGCCCGAACGCCTCGCTCGGCGCCGCCTGCAACGCCCGGCGGTACGACGCCGCCCAGGCCGTGCGCGGGAAGACCGACGCGTCCGGCCTGCCCTGCCGCAGGTCGTGCCGGGGCCCACCTGCGGGTGAGGGCGCCTTCACGGGCGTGCGTACGGAGCGGCGCAGCGGCTCCGCCCGCTCGGCGACCCGGGTTCCGGAACCCTGCCGGGCGGTCAGCCAGCCCTCCGCGACCAGCTCCGCGTACGCGTCCGCCACCGTGTTGCGTGCCACGCCCAGGTCCGCGGCGAGCGACCGGTACGGCGGCAACCGGGTGCCCGGCGCCAGCCGGCCGCTGCGCACCGCCTCCCGCAGCGCCCTGGTCAGCGCCGCCCGCCGGCCTCCCGGCCCGGACAGCTCCAGATGCAGGTCCGCACCGATCCGCTCGGCGGAATTGACCCACGATTCCGTCATGGAAATGCACCCTACAACCGGTCTTTCCGCCTCCTACGGTGGAGCACATGACGACGACGCACACGACCACCGCCACCACCGACGCCGCTGCCACCGACTCCCACACCACCGATCTCACGACCGACCTCACCACCGGGATCGCCGCCGCCGAGGCCGCCCGCACCCGCCTGGACTTCGGGAAGGCCGCACCCAAGGTCTTCCGCGCGATCATCGGCTTCGACGCCGCCGCCCGTCAGGGCCTCGACCCGGCCCTGGTCGAACTGATCCAGATCCGCGCCTCCCATCTCAACCACTGCGCCTACTGCCTGCACATGCACACCAACGACGCCCGCAAGGCCGGCGAGAACGAGGACCGGCTCCACATGGTCGCCGTCTGGCGCGAGGCCCGGCACTTCTTCACCCCGAAGGAACAGGCCGCCCTCGCCCTGACGGAGGCGGTGACCCTGGTCGCCGACGGCGGCGTCCCCGACGCCGTCTACGCCGAGGCCGCCGCCCACTTCGACGACCAGGAACTGGCCCACGTCCTCGCCCTGATCCTCACGATCAACACGTGGAACCGCGTGGCCCTGGCCACGGGAAAGGTCGCCGGCACCGACGAGCGCACCGGCTGACTCGCGCCCACCCGTCGTCGGGCGGGCGCCCACAGGGCGGAGCCGGTGGCGCCGCCGCTTCAGACCACCATCGGCCGGTCCGTCGGCCTGATCGGGGCCGGGAGCCGGGAACTCCCGGTCAGATAGCGGTCGACCGCCGCCGCGACCGCCCGCCCCTCCGCTATCGCCCACACGATGAGCGACTGCCCGCGCGCCGCGTCCCCGGCGGCGAACACCCCGGGAACGTTGGTCGCGAAGCCGTCGTCCCGGGCGATCGTGCCGCGCGGCTGCAGCGCCAGCCCCAACTGCTCCATCAGCCCGTCCTCCTGGTCCGGCCCGGAGAAGCCGAGGGCGAGCAGCACCAGGTCGGCGGGGAGCGACCGTCCGGTGTCCGGCACCGGAAGCCGCTGTTCGTCGACCTCCACCAGATGCAGTGAGCGCACATTCCCCCTCTCGTCTCCCGTGAAGCGGAGCGTGGACGCCGCGAACAGCCGCGCGTCCGCGTCCGCCGCCGGCGCCGTACGCAGCTCCCGCGCCTCCTCGTGTGCGGCCGACAACCGGTAGATCTTCGGGTACGTCGGCCACGGCTCGGTGTCCTCGTCGCGCTCGGCACCCGGCTGCGCGTAGATGTCCAGCTGGGTCACGGACGCGGCCCCCTCGCGCACCGCGGTCCCCAGACAGTCCGCCCCGGTGTCCCCGCCGCCGACGATCACGACGTGCTTGCCGGCGGCAGACAGAGGCGAAACCTCCAGGTCCCCTTCACACACCCGGTTGGCGAGCGGCAGATACTCCATCGCCTGGTGTATCCCGTTCAACGAGCGGCCCGGCACCGGAAGTTCCCGCCACGCCGTCGCTCCTGTGGCGATCACCACCGCGTCGTACCGGGACCGCAGTTCGTCCGCCGGAACGTCCCGGCCGACCGTCGTCGAGGTACGGAACTTCGTCCCCTCGGCGAGCATCTGCTCGATCCGCCGCTCCAGGTGCCGCTTCTCCATCTTGAACTCGGGGATGCCGTACCGCATCAACCCGCCGATCCGGTCGTCCTTCTCGTACACCGCGACCGTGTGCCCGGCCCGGGTCAGCTGCTGCGCGGCGGCCAGCCCGGTGGGCCCGGAGCCGATGACGGCGACCGTCTTCCCGGTCAGCCGCTCGGGCGGCCGGGGCGGAGTGAAACCCTCCTCCCACGCCCGGTCGGCGATCGCGCACTCGACGTTCTTGATGGTGACGGCCGGCTGGTTGATCGCCAGCACACACCCCGCCTCGCACGGCGCAGGACACAGCCGCCCGGTGAACTCCGGGAAGTTGTTGGTCGCGTGCAGCCGGTCGCTCGCGGACCGCCAGTCCTCCCGCGATACCAGGTCGTTCCACTCGGGAATGAGATTGCCCAGCGGACAGGCCTGGTGGCAGAACGGGACGCCGCAGTCCATGCAGCGGTCGGCCTGCTTGCTGATGATGGGGAGCAGCGCGCCCGGGACGTACACCTCGTCCCAGTCCCGCACCCGCTGCTCGACGGGCCGCCGCGGCCACTCCTGGCGCGGCGTGGTCATGAACCCCTTGGGATCGGCCATGGGCGTCTTCCTCGCGTACGGGCGCCGGAGGCACCGGGTGTACGAAGGGCCGTTCGTCATCGGGCGGCACTCTTTCGGCCACGATACGTCTCCACCGGCGACGGCGCAGACCTGCGGACAGCGCTTTCTTCCGGAAGGCCTCGGTGCTCGGCCGGGGAGCCGAGGAGGCGGATGCATCGAGGGGGCGAAGGGCACCCGAAGGGCACCCAGTGGGCGGGGGCGTCGAGGGGTGAAGGGCGGCAAGGGGGTGGCGGGCACCGAGGGGGAGGCGCCGAGGGGCGAAGGGCGGCAAGGGGGCGGCGGGCACCGAGGGGGATGAGCTCGGCACCCGGAACCGGTCATGATCTCAGCCCGCCCCCTCCTCCCCGGTCTCCTGCCACCCCCGCAGCACACCCTCCACGGCCGGGGCGATCCGGCGTCGCGCCTCGTGCCGCGGCACCCCTCTCATCAGCAGCTGGTCGTACGGCGTGTCCACGTGCCGTACGCCCGCCACGACCGCCGAGATCACCGCCCCCTCGGTCAGCGCCCGCCCGGCCGCGCTGCGCCCGACGCGACCGCTGCCCCGCACCGCCGCATGGGCTGCGATCGCCCGGGCCCGGTCGGCCGGACAACCGGGGAACAGCCGGAGTATCTCGGCCGCGAACGCCGTCACGAACCGCTCGTCCTCCGCCGCTCTGCGCCGAGCGTCCCGCGCCCGCCGCCGACGCCGCGCCTCCGCGTCCGCCAGACAGCGGGCCTCGGCCCGGGCCAGCGCGGCCTCCTCCACGAGCACGCCCTGGCGTTCGTAGCGGCTCCTGCGCCGATTGAACCGCACCACCACCGCCGACAACGTGCTCTCCTCCCGCGCCCTGCGGGTCAGCGCCGTGTCGCCACGCGGCAGGAACACCAGGTGGCCGAGGTCGACGCAGTCCAGGCACCGCGGCACCCCGTCCTCCAGCATCAGCAGCGACAGCGGACCACGATGGCAGCGGGCGCACCGCTTGCGCTTGAGCGGCTGGACGACGACAAGCCGACCAAGGGAGTGGGGAGTTGGGGAAAGCGCCATACGCGGTACTTTCCCCGCCACCGTCCGGGCCTCCCACGCCCGCCCTGCGTTTCCTCACCCCCTCGAGCACGTCTTCGCACCTCCCCTCCCGCCTCTCCCTCCTTCGCCCGGCCCGCGACACGTCACTCCCTCCCGTACATCACTCCCTCCCCCCGGTTGCTTACGCCCCGCCGTTCCGGCTGCGGCTCTCCACCCCACGCCCCCGTCTCCACCGGACCACGCCATCGCCCCCCGCCACCGTCTCCCCGGCACCACCCCCACCCTTCGGCCCGGCCACCCGGCATCATGGGCCCTGTGCGACTCGAACCGATCACCTGGGACCGGCTGGCCGAGCAGCTCGCCGATCGGCTGGCCGGTGCGGCGCCGGCCGATGGAGGGGCCTGGCAGCGCGTCGGCTTCGACGGTGCGCCGGCCGCCGATCCAGGAGCCCTCGCCGCTCGGGTCGGCGAGGCGCTGCGGGTGCGCGGCCGGCCCTCGCTGGTGATCGGCACCGAGGGCTTCCTGCGCCCCGCCTCGCTCCGCCTGGAGCACGGGCGAAGGGACACGGAGTCGTACTACAGCGGATGGTTCGACACGGGCGCCCTGTGGCGCGAGGTCTTCGGCCCGCTCGACCCCGGGGGCAGTGGGAGGATCCTGCCCGACCTGTGGGATCCGGTCACGGACCGGGCCACCCGCAGCCCGTACGTGCAACTCCCGCCCGACGGCATCTTGTTGCTCCACGGCCCCCTCCTGCTGCGCCACTGGTTCCCCTTCGACCTCACCGTGCACCTCCTTCTCTCCCCGGGCGCGTTGCGCCGCCGTACCCCGGAGGCCGACCACTGGACCCTGCCCGCTTTCGAGCGCTACGAGGCGGAGATCGACCCCGCCGGGACGGCGGACGTCCTGGTCCGCGCCGACGACCCGCGCCACCCCGCTTGGAGCGGCTGATCCGGTCGCGCCTCCGGGGATCCGGTGAGACGGCCCGGCGAACCCCTTTTGTATGCACTCGGCATCGACCCGCCGGCCGAGAAGGACGACGAGGTCCGCGTGATCGTCAGGATCGTCCCGCGGCAGGTCGTGTCCTTCTCGCCCTGACCGACGCACCGCCGAGCTCGCGCGGCTGCCGGGAGCGGCGTCCCGCGGCCCCGTTGCTCACAGCCAGCCGTTGCGCCGGAAACCCCGGTACAGCGCCAGACACGCCGTTGCCATCACCGTCATGACCAGTGGGTAGCCGAATCGCCAGTGCAGCTCCGGCATGTGGTCGAAATTCATGCCGTACACCCCGCACACCATCGTCGGCACGGCGACCACCGCGGCCCAGGCCGTGATCTTCCGCATGTCCTCGTTCTGCGCGACGGTCACCTGCGCGAGATGCGCCTGCAGGATGGAGTTCAGCAGCTCGTCGAACGCGGCGATCTGCTCCTTGACCCGGATCAGATGGTCGAACACATCCCGGAAGTAGGCCTGTATCTCGGGGGCGACCGCCCGTATGGGCCGGGTGGCGAGATCCTCCACCGGGCGGCCCAGCGGCACCACCGCCCTTTTCAGCTCAAGCAGTTCACGTTTCATCTGGTAGATGCGGCCCGGGTCGAGCCGCGCGCCGTTCTCCGAGAACACCTCCGTCTCGACCTGGTCGATGTCGGCCTGCACCGCGTCCGTGACCGTCAGGTAGTCGTCGACCACATGGTCGGCGATCGCGTGCAATACCGCGGCCGGTCCCTTGGCGAGCTGATGCGGGTCCGCCTCCAACTCCTCGCGCAGCGGACCCAGCGAGCCGTGCCGGCCGTGCCGCACCGTGATCACGAAGTCCTTGCCGACGAACACCATGATCTCGCCGGTGTCCACCACCTCGCTGGTCGCCGTCAGCTGCTCGTGCTCCACATAGCAGACCGTCTTGAACACCGCGAAGAGCGTGTCCCCGTAGTGCTCCAGCTTCGGCCGCTGATGTGCCTCGACCGCGTCCTCCACCGCCAGCGGATGCAGGTCGAACAGCTCGGCGATACCTGCGAACTCGCGGTCCGTCGGCTCGTGCAGCCCGAGCCAGACGAAGCCCTCACCGGCCTTGCGTACCAGCCGCACCGCATCCACCAGGTCGGCACACCCGGGCACGCGCACCCCGTCCTGATAGGTCACGCAGTTCACCACCGACGAGCCCAGCGGCGATCTGGCGGGATGGCTCAGGTCCACGCGCGGCCGGCGCCGGGCCAGCCGCGCCACCTTGCGCAGGCCGCCGACCCTGCCCAGCCCCGTGACCTTCCGCAGATTCCCTGCCATCGACATCTGGATCTCCTCGCATGGATCTCCTTGCGCAACGCTTTCGCGCCTTGCCCGGCAAGTGTGCCAGTCCCCGGCACAACGCGGGCGAGCCTGTGGGAACAGGGAGTTCCGCTTGGTTCCCGCCTGTGGACGAAGCGGCGACCAGGCCGGACGACCGGGAGAGTCCGAGGCTCGGGCGGGACGACCGGGAGGCTGCGAGGATCGGGCGGGAGGACCGGGAGGACCGGGAGGACCGGGAGGCCGCGAGGGTCGGGCGGGAGGACCGGGAGGCTGCGAGGATCGGGGCATGACGCGATCGGACGGATACCTCCTCGACAACAGGCAAAAAGAGGCGGGCGAGCGCTTCGACGCCTTCACCGCGCTTTTCGACCCCACGACCTTCCGGCACCTCGAAGGACTCGGGATCGGGCCCGGCTGGCGCTGCTGGGAAGTCGGGGCCGGGGGGACCTCCGTCGTGTCCTGGCTCGCCGAGAAGGTGGGGCCGGCCGGTCAGGTCGTCGCGACCGACATCGACACCTCACGGCTCACCCCCGCGGCCCGCCCCCCGGTGGAGGCCAGGGTGCACGACGTGGGCGCCGAGGAGCCGCCGGGCGAGGGCTTCGACCTCGTCCACGCCCGGCTGGTCCTCGTCCATGTACCCGAGCGGGAGCGGGCCTTGCGGTCCATGATCAAGGCCCTGCGCCCCGGCGGCCGACTGCTGGTCGAGGACGCCGACCCGGCCCTCCAACCCCTCACCTGCCCCGACGAGTACGGCCCGGAGCAGCGGCTCGCCAACCGGCTGCGCCAGGGGTTCCGCGCGCTGCTCGCCGACCGCGGCGCCGCCCTGTCCTACGGCCGTACACTCCCGCGGCTGCTCCGGCAGGCGGGACTGCACGACGTGGAGGCCGACGCGTACTTCCCCGTGACCTCACCCGCCTGCACCGCCCTGGAGGCCGCGACGGTCCGTCAGATCCGGCACCGGCTCGTCTCCGCCGGCCTGGCCACCGACGCTGAGATCGACCGGCACCTCGCCAACGTGGAGTCCGGCACCATGGACCTGACCACCGCCCCGATGATCTCCGCGTGGGGCCGCAAGGGGTAGCCGACCCGGGGGCCGCCGGCCGCGCCGGACCGTTTCCGCGGGCGTGGCCGAATGCTGCCCCGAGCCCCCTGGAGCCCCTGGCGCGCACCGAAGAGACCGGGCACTCGCCGGCCTAGCCCCCGTTCCCCGGATGCGGCGGCCTGCCGCCCACCCGTCCTACCGCCTCGGCCCCCGCCCCGCAGCCCCGTTCCGCCGCCTCCTCCACGGTTGCGCCCGCCAGCAGCGCGGCAAGGAAGGCGCCGGTGAAGGCGTCACCCGCGCCCGTGGTGTCCCGGGGCACCGCCGGCACAGCCGGGACCCGGGCCGGCACGGCCCCGGAGCGGGCCACCAGCGCCCCGTCCGCACCGGCCTTGACCACCACCAGCGGCACCAGCCGGCTCAGCTTGGCCGCCGCGTCCACCGGATCCGGCAGCCCGGTCAGCAGACACGCCTCGTCCCGGCTGGGCAGCAGCAGATCCAGCCCCTCCGCGAAGGCCAGGAAACGGTCCACCCCCAGCTCCACCAGGAAGCCGGACGACGCCGGGTCCAGACTCACCGGCACACCGCGCGCGCGTGCCGCCGCGAGCGCCTTCTCGGCGAGCGCCCGGCTCGGCTCCGTGAACAGCAGATACCCCGACAGGTGCAGCCGGGCCACCCCGTCGAGGAGCCCCTCCGACCAGTCGGCCGGGTCCAGCCGCAGGGACGCCCCGCTGTCCGTCAGAAACGTCCGCTCCGCAGCCGCACCCGTGTCGACGAGGCAGATCACGGTCCCCGTCGCCGCGTCCGGGTCCACCACGAGCCGGGGCCGCACCCCGGCCGCGACCAGCTCACGCTCGTGCCACGCGGCGGCGTCCGCACCCACCCGCCCCAGCAGCCGTACGTCCGCGCAGCCCGCGTGAGCCGCCCAGCAGGCCACGTTGGCGCCGGCGCCGCCCGGCAGCGTCCGGATCACAGAGGCCGTATCGGTGCCGACCGCGAGCGGGCCCCGGTGCCGGGCCACCACATCGGTGACCACGTCCCCGACGACCAGCAGCGCTCCGTTCCATCTCGCGGTCACCCCCTGGTCCACGCCGTGGCGATCCGCGCCGCCAGCCGAACGTTGCCGCGCACCGCCGCCAGGTTGGCGCTCAGGGAGGCCCCGTCGGTGTGCCGGACCAGGTAGTCCAGCAGGAACGGTGTCACCGCCTGCCCGGTGACGCCCTGCTCCGCGCAGGCGCGCAGCGCGTCGGCGAGCACGCGCGCGTGCAGTGCGGGATCGAGTTGTTCCGCCTCCGGTACCGGATGGGCGACGATCAGCGCCGAGCCCGGTGCGTCCAGCGTGTCCTGGGCATGCATGACGGCGGCCACCTGCTCCGGGGTGTCCAGCGTCCAGTCGACCGGATGCCCCGAATCCGACAGATAGAAGCCGGGGAACCGGTCCGTGCCGTACCCGGCGACGGCCACGCCCAGCGTCTCCAGCCGCTGCAGCGTCGCCGGCACGTCCAGGATCGACTTCACGCCCGCGCACACCACCGTGATCCGGGTGCGCGCCAGCAGTCCCAGGTCGGCCGACTCGTCCTGGGTCACCGTCCACTCCCGGTGCACACCGCCCAGCCCGCCGGTGGCGAACACCCGGACCCCCGCCAGTGCCGCCAGCTGCGCCGTCGCCGACACGGTGGTCGCACCGCTCGCCCTCGCCGCCACCGCCAGCGGCAGGTCACGGTGGCCCAGCTTGCGGATGCCGTCCTCGTTCGCGACCCGCTCCAGCTGCTGCTTGTCCAGGCCGACCCGGGGCCGGCCGTCGAGCACGGCGATGGTCGCCGGTACGGCGCCCTCCCGCCGCACCGCCTCCTCCAGCTCCAGCGCCACCTGCAGGTTGCGCGGGCGGGGCAGGCCGTGCGCGATGATCGTGGACTCGAGGGCCACCACCGGCCGTCCCGCGTCGAGCGCCTCCCGGACTTCTTCCGACACCACCAGCACCACGTGCCCGCCTCCTGTCCGCCGGTCCGTCCTTCCTCATCTCTGGCGGGCACCGGCCGCCGCTAAACGCTTGTGGCCCGTGGGGGAGGCCACCAGCCTGGGTCACATGACGAACAACACCACGCGCCTCGACCACGTCGTCCTGTGGGTGACCGACCCGGTCGCCGCAGCGGTCTTCTACGACACGGCCGTCGGCCTGGAACCGATCCACGTCGCCGAGTTCGTGCAGGGCACGGTGTCCTTCCCCTCAGCCCGTGTCAACGAGGAGACCATCCTCGACCTCGCCCCGAAGACCCTCGCCGAACGGATGCGGATGCTGCCCGGCTCCGACGACAGCGCCGGCCACCCGGTCAACCACGTCTGCCTGTCCCTGCCGGCCGACGCCTTCGACGCCCTGCGCTCCCGCCTGGAGGACCACGACGTCCCTGTGTCGGACATCGACCACGGCTTGTCCGGCGCCCGCGGCAACGCCACGCGCAGCTTCTACTTCCGCGACCCCGACGGCAACGTCTTCGAGGCCCGGCACTACGACGAGCAGCCGCGTCCCTGACCCGTCAGAACAGCGGCTCCGGCAGCACGCCCTCCAGCGCGAGCAGCTTCCGCTTGGTCTCCAGCCCGCCCCCGAAACCGCCGATGCCGCCGTCGCTCTCCACCACCCGATGGCACGGCACCACGACCGGCAGCGGATTGGCCCCCATCGCCGCACCGACCGCCTGCGCCCCGCCGGGCTGCCCGACCCGCCCCGCCAGATCGCCGTACCCCACCACGGTGCCGTACGGCACACCGGACGCCAGCTCGCGCAGGACCTGCCGGTTGAACCCGGAGATCAGCGACCAGTCCAGGGGCAGGTCGAAGCCGTGCCGCTCGCCCGCGAAGTACGCCCGCAGCTGGCGTATCGCCTCCGCCAGCAACGGCGATCCCGGATCCTCCACGGGCTCGCCGCCCAGCCGGGCCGCCAGCCGCTCCAGCGCCCGCTCGCGCACCGCGTCCGAGGCGTGGAAGACGACGTTGACCAGGCCGTCGCGGGTCGCCGCCAGCATCAGCGGGCCGATGTCCGTGCCCACGACGGCCCACACGACCCGCTGCTCATCCTGCCCATGGCTGTCCATGCGCCCACGGTACGACCCGCCACTGACAACGCCCGCCCGGCTCAGTCCCCGTCCAGCGCCGCCCGCACCACGTCGGGCTTGTTGGAGATGATCCCGTCACCCCCGTACCCGGCGACCCTGCGGGCGGTGGCCGCGTCGTCCACCGTCCAGGCGAACAACCCCAGCGGCCTGCCGTGCGGCCCGTCGAAGGCGTGCACGGTCGCGACGTACTCCGGGGACAGCGACCCGTACGACGGGTTGACCATGTCGGTGAAACGAGCGAACCCGTGCAGCTGTGCCACGGTGGGCGTACCGAGGTAGCCGGTGATCACCGCGGGCCTCAGCTCGTGCACCGTCCGCACGCTGTCGGCGCTGAAGCTCTGTACGATCAGCCGTCCGAGGTGCGGGCGGTCCAGCCAGCCCTCGTTGCCGAGGAGCCTCAGCGTCTGCCGCTCGATGCCCGGGTACAGCTCGGGACTCTTGATCTCCAGGAGCAGCTTCTCGTGGTTGTGCTCGACCCGGCGCATGTACTGCCTCAGCGTCGGCACGCGCGTGCCCGCGTACGCGGGGGAGAACCAGCTGCCCGCGTCCAGCCGGGCGATCTCGGCCGCGGTGAAGTCCCCCACCTTCCAGGGCGCACGGCCGGGGAAGACGTCCTCGACGTCCGTGGTCCGCTGCAGGCTCTCGTCGTGCAGAACGACCAGTTCGCCGTCCCTGGTGCGCTGGACGTCGTTCTCGACCCAGGAGAAGCCCAGCTGGGCGGCCTTGTCGATGGCGGCCAGCGTGTTCTCCGGGGCGTAGGCGGAGGCGCCCCGGTGGGCGATCACCGTGGGCACGTGGACCTCGCGCGCGCGTGCGTCCGAGGTGGAGCTCAGCAGGGCCACGGCCGTGCCCAGGGCCGCGGCGACGGTGGCGGCGACCACGCGTGCGTACATGCGTACTCCTCGCGTCGAGCGAATACCGACAGCACAAGACTGACAGCAGTGGGTCAACGGCACCCGGGCGCACCATGACCACAGATTGACTGGTGATGTCCAGGACCGCTCACCGGTGCCGCACATCTGCGGCTAGGACGTGTTTCTTTGCCGGAAAGTCGTTCGACCATTCCGGTGGGGGTCATACTCTCAGCGACAACCCTGACCGCCCGTGCGGTCCTGGGACGGGGGCATATTCAGGTATTCCGGGACGCAAGAAGGCGGAAGGGCAGCCGCGGATGCAAGGCACGGTCGACGGATTCAGCTACGGGGCCGTCACCCCGTTGGTGGCCTATCTGATGGCGTGCCTCGGCGGCGCCCTCGGCCTGCGCTGCACCACACGCTCCCTGCTGGTCACCCAATCGCGGCGCCCCGCCTGGCTGGCCCTGGGGTCGGGGGCGATCGGCTCCGGCATCTGGACCATGCACTTCGTCGCCATGATGGGCTTCAGCATCGAGGAGGCGCCGATCCACTACGACAAGCCGATCACCTACGCGAGCCTGGGGCTGGCCGTCGTCATGGTCGGCGTAGGGATCTTCATCGTCGGCTACCGGGGTGCCACCGGTACGCCCCTCTTCACCGGCGGCACGATCACCGGCCTGGGTGTGGCTTCCATGCACTACCTCGGCATGGCGGGCGTCCGCTTCCACGGCCGGTTCACCTACAACACGCTCACCGTCGCCGCCTCCGTCGTCATAGCGGTCGTGGCCGCCACCGCCGCACTGTGGGCCGCCGGACAGGTGCGGGGCTTCCTGTGGAGCGTCGGAGCGAGTCTCGTCATGGGACTCGCGGTCAGCGGCATGCACTACACCGGGATGGCCGCCCTCAGCGTCCACCTCGACGGCGCCTCCCACACCGCCGGCGGTGTGCCGGAGGCGTCCGTGCTCGCGCCCATGCTGATCGGCCCGCTCGCCTTCCTGCTCCTCGCGGGCGTCGTCGCGGTCTTCGATCCGCTCATGATCATGGGCCGGCCCGACGGGAGTCAGGGCGAGCACAAACCGGGCGTCCCGGCCGCCGCCGTCGCCACGCACACGGAGCGCCGTCCCGCCCTGCACGAGGGGCGCCGGCCCGCCCGCCGACCCGAGCACCACGGCTCCCGCACCCCCCAGAACCGCTGACCGGAGCCCGTTGTCAGTGGGGGGTCGTACGGTTGATGTCATGCGGCCCGTTTCCCACATCGAACGCACGGTGGCGCCCTTCGAGGTCGTCAGCCCCTACCAGCCCAGCGGTGACCAGCCGGCGGCCATCGCCGAGCTGGCCAAGCGCATCGAGGCCGGTGAGAAGGACGTCGTCCTCCTGGGCGCGACCGGCACCGGCAAGTCCGCCACCACCGCGTGGATGATCGAGAAGCTCCAGCGTCCCACCCTCGTGATGGCACCGAACAAGACGCTGGCCGCCCAGCTGGCGAACGAGTTCCGCGAGCTGCTGCCGAACAACGCGGTCGAGTACTTCGTCTCGTACTACGACTACTACCAGCCCGAGGCCTACGTCCCCCAGTCGGACACCTACATCGAGAAGGACTCCTCGATCAACGAGGAGGTCGAGCGCCTGCGCCACTCGGCGACCAACTCGCTGCTCACCCGCCGCGACGTCGTCGTGGTCGCCTCGGTGTCCTGCATCTACGGCCTCGGTACGCCGCAGGAGTACGTGGACCGCATGGTCCCCCTCCGGGTCGGCGACGAGATCGACCGGGACGAGCTGCTGCGCCGCTTCGTCGACATCCAGTACACGCGCAACGACATGGCCTTCACCCGCGGCACCTTCCGGGTCCGCGGCGACACCATCGAGATCTTCCCGGTCTACGAGGAGCTGGCCGTCCGCATCGAGATGTTCGGCGACGAGATCGAGGCGCTCTCCACGCTCCACCCGATCACCGGCGAGATCATCAGCGACGACCAGCAGCTCTACGTCTTCCCCGCCTCCCACTACGTCGCAGGCCCCGAGCGCATGGAGCGGGCCGTCAACGACATCGAGAAGGAGCTGGGGGAGCGCCTCGCCGAGCTGGAGAAGCAGGGCAAGCTCCTGGAGGCCCAGCGGCTTCGCATGCGCACCACCTACGACATCGAGATGCTCCGCCAGATCGGCACCTGCTCCGGCGTGGAGAACTACTCGATGCACTTCGACGGCCGCTTGCCCGGCTCCCCGCCCAACACCCTGCTGGACTACTTCCCGGACGACTTCCTGCTCGTCATCGACGAGTCGCACGTGACCGTCCCGCAGATCGGCGCCATGTACGAGGGCGACGCCTCCCGCAAGCGCACCCTCGTGGACCACGGCTTCCGCCTGCCCTCCGCCCTGGACAACCGCCCCCTGAAGTGGGAGGAGTTCCAGGAGCGCATCGGTCAGACCGTCTACCTGTCGGCCACCCCGGGCACCTACGAGATGTCCCGCTCGGACGGCGCGGTCGAGCAGATCATCCGCCCGACCGGCCTGGTCGACCCGGAGGTCGTGGTCAAGCCCACCGAGGGCCAGATCGACGACCTGGTGCACGAGATCCGCAAGCGCACCGAGAAGGACGAGCGGGTCCTCGTCACCACGCTGACCAAGAAGATGGCCGAGGACCTCACCGACTACTTCCTGGAGCTCGGCATCCAGGTCCGCTATCTGCACAGCGACGTCGACACCCTGCGCCGTATCGAGCTGCTGCGCGAGCTGCGCTCCGGTGAGTACGACGTCCTGGTCGGCATCAACCTGCTGCGTGAGGGCCTCGACCTGCCCGAGGTGTCCCTGGTGGCGATCCTGGACGCCGACAAGGAGGGCTTCCTCCGCTCGGGCACCTCGCTGATCCAGACCATCGGCCGTGCGGCGCGCAACGTCTCCGGCCAGGTCCACATGTACGCCGACAAGATCACCCCGGCGATGGAGAAGGCCATCGAGGAGACCAACCGCCGCCGGGAGAAGCAGATCGCCTACAACAAGGCGAACGGCATCGACCCCCAGCCCCTGCGCAAGAAGATCAACGACATCGTCGCGCAGATCGCCCGCGAGGAGGTCGACACGGAGCAACTCCTCGGCTCCGGTTACCGCACCGCGAAGGACGGCAAGGGCGCGAAGGCCCCCGTCCCGTCGCTCGGTGACAAGGCGGCCAAGGGAGCGAAGGCCGGCAAGACCGCCAAGGGCAAGGCGGTGCCCACGGACCGTCCGGCGGCCGAACTGGCCGAGCAGATCGAGGAGATGACCGAGCGCATGCGCGCCGCCGCCGCGGAGCTGCAGTTCGAGGTCGCGGCCCGGCTGCGCGACGAGGTCGCCGAGATGAAGAAGGAACTGCGCCAGATGCGGGAGGCAGGCCTCGCCTGAACCCGCGCGGCAGTGCCGGCCCTCGGCATAAGCGCCAAGTGTTGCAACACCGACACAAAGCGCGAGTCGGGGGTCGGCACTGTCAGTGGCCCTGCGTAGGGTTTTGGCAACCGCGCGGTGCGCAGCGACAGCTCGGCGCGGCAACAGGGGACCGTCGAGAGGGGATTCAGCCGTGTCCGTCAACTTGTCCAAGGGTCAGGCCATCAGCCTGGAGAAGAAGGACGGGGGCACCCTGACCGCGGTCCGTATGGGGCTCGGCTGGCAGGCGGCGAAGCGGCGCGGGCTGTTCGGCTCCCGCACCCGTGAGATCGACCTGGACGCCTCGGCGATCCTCTTCGCCGGCGCGGACCCCAGGGACGTCGTCTTCTTCCGCCACCTGGTGAGCGACGACGGCTCCGTGCGTCACACCGGCGACAACCTCGTCGGCGGAGCAGGCCAGGGCGGTGACGACGAGGCGATCCTGGTGGACCTCCAGCGCGTCCCGGTCCACATCGACCAGATCGTCTTCACGGTGAACTCCTTCACCGGCCAGACCTTCCAGGAGGTGCAGAACGCCTTCTGCCGGCTCCTGGACGAGTCCAACGGCCAGGAACTCGCCCGCTACACGCTGGCCGGCGGCGGCGAGTACACCGCCCAGATCATGGCCAAGGTCCACCGGGCGGGCACCGGCTGGACGATGACCGCCATCGGCGCCCCGGCCAACGGACGCACCTTCCAGGACCTGATGCCGGCGATCGTGCCGCACCTCTAGGACGTACCGCCCGCTCTCAGCCGGCGCGGTGGTGCCTCCGCGGCGACGGCACGGTGGCGAAGGCCGGCGCGCCGATCAGGGTGATACGCACGACAGAACGACACAGGGGGGCGACGGCGATGGCGGCTGAGCTGGTGCGGGGGCAGAACCACCCGCTGCCCCAGGACCGACTGGAGATCCGGATCTCGGCCGGGGTGCCGGTGCTGGCAGGGGTCACATTCGGCGACGAGCACGGCAGGGTGCACGGCCGGGAAGGGACGGCCGGCCCCGGCGCCCCACCACCGCCCGCCGTCGAGGCGCCCCGCCCGGTCGCCGCTGAGCACCGCCTGGCCGTCGACCTGGCCGCCCTGCCCGAGGCCGTGCACAGGGTCGACGTGTTCCTCGCCCTGCCCGCCCACACCGCGGGCCCGCGCCGCTTCGGCGCCGCTCCGGCCCCGCACACCACGGTGAACGGCCCGGACGGCACCGAAATCGCCTCCTACACCCTCACCGGCCTGGACGCCGAGACGGCCGTGATCACCCTGGAGCTGTACCGCAGGCAGGGCGCCTGGAAAGTGCGTGCGATGGGCCAGGGCTACGCGGGCGGTCTCCCCGCGCTCCTCGCCGACAAGGGCCTGACCGACGCCACCGACCTCGCGAAGGCCGTCCAGGAGGCGGCAGCCCAGAGCCTGCCCGGCCCGGCATCCGTGCCGGTGACCCGCCCCGACCCGGGACCGCGGACCGCCGGGTCCGATTCCCGGACCGGCTCCGTCTCCCAGACCGCCTCCGCTGCCGGTCTCCCACAGCCACCGCGACCGTACGACCCGCAGAGCCGCGACGACGGCGACGGTGCCCCCGTTCCCCGGCATCCCGGCGGGCCGGTCGACTACACACATCCTCGCCGCACCCACAGCGTTCCGTCCTCACCGCCACCGCCACCGCCACCGCCACCGCCACCGCCACCGCCACCGCCACCCCCGGCGCCCGCACCGGCCGACGGGCGGCCCGCTCGGCCCGTGGCCGGAGACGCCGTGGGCTGGTCGATGGAGGAGCGGCTGTACAACCAGGTCTGGGGCATGTTCGAGGACCTGGCCCGCACCGTCGCCGCCTACCGCGGTGCCGTGGAGTTCGCCGACTCCCGCCTGGAGAAAGAGCTGGACCAGGCCCTCGCCGACCCGCGCCTACGGCTCGGCACCGCGGGCGGTGCCGCCCGCGACGCGGCCCACGCTCGCCGGACCCAGCTGGCCGACCAGGCGCGTGCGGCCCTCGACCGCGATCTGGCCCAGCTCACCGCCGAGGCTGAGGTGGTGGAACCGGCGCTCCCACCCGCCTTCGCCCGCTGGGAGAACCCCGTCTGGCACGCCTACCGCGTCCCCGCCGAGCCGCCGATGGCCCTGCGGCTCGGCGATCTCCACCTGCCCGAGAGCGTGCCCCTGCGTATCCCACTGCTGGTCAGGATGCCGTTGGAACGTGGTCTGTGGATCGACAGCGGTCCGACGGAGGCCACCGACGACGGCGTGCCCGACTCCGCCGAGCTACGGCACCTGGCCATGACGGCGGCGGTCGCGCTCGCTGCGCGTCTGCTCGCCGTGCACCCGCCCGGGGCGTTCGCCGTCCAGGTCATCGATCCGGCCGGTGGCGGGTCACCGGCGTTGCTCCCGCTGACGCGGTCCGGAGTGCTGGCCGCGCCGCCCGCGACCGGGGCGGTGGGGGTCGCGCAGACGCTGGAGCGGCTCACCCGGCGGGTCGACCTGATGCAGATGGCGGTGCGCGGCGGCGCGGCCGAGTCGCTGCCGGCCGATGTGGACACCGCTCAGCAACTCCTGATCGTCAACGACTTCCCGCACGGGTTCGACGACCGGTCGGTGACGCGGCTGCGCTATCTCGCCGACGAAGGCCCGCTCGTCGGCGTGCACCTCCTGCTGGTGGCCGACCGCGGGGACGCCGCCGCCTACGGCCCCTTGCTCGATCCGTTGTGGCGTTCGCTGTTGCGACTCACTCCGCTGCCCGACGACCACCTGGCGGATCCGTGGGTCGGTCACGCCTGGACGTACGAACCCTCACCCGTCCCGGCCGGCAGCGGGATCCTGCAACAGGTGCTCGCCGAGGTGGCCAGGGCTCACACCAAGTAACGGTAAAGTCATTCTGAGCTGCTTGTTTGGAGATTCTTTTACTTTGCTCTTTACCTTTCCTTGGTGATTGGGGTACTCTCGTCCGTACGGAGGGGAGTACTCCCTGACTGCGGCGCACCCGTCAGTACGGACCGTTCAGGGTCCCGGGGCGCCGGCCCATCGCGGGTGGAAGAGACCTCCGGCAGCGACAACGCTGATGTGTTTGCCGTCACGTAATGCCGGAGGTGCAGTGGAAGTCTCCATGGGCCTGTGGGTCCTCACCATCGTTGGTCTCGCCGCCCTGATCGCGGTCGACTTCTTCATCGGCCGCAAGCCGCACGAGGTGTCGATCAAGGAAGCGGGCATCTGGACGGTCGTCTGGATCGCCCTGGCCGGTCTCTTCGGGCTCGGTCTGCTCGTCTACGGCGGCGGACAGCCGGCCGGCGAGTTCTTCGCGGGCTTCATCACCGAGAAGTCGCTGAGCGTCGACAACCTCTTCGTCTTCGTCCTGATCATGGCGAAGTTCGCGGTGCCCACCCAGTACCAGCAGCGCGTGCTGCTCGTTGGCGTCCTCATAGCCCTGATACTGCGAGCCGTCTTCATCGCCGCCGGAGCCGCGATCCTCGCCAGCTTCTCCTGGGTGTTCTACCTCTTCGGCGCCTTCCTGATCTGGACCGCCTGGAAGCTCGTCCAGGAGGCCCGGGCGGACGAGGAGGACGAGGAGTACGAGGAGAACAAGCTGCTGAAGGCCGCGGAGCGCAGGTTCGGGGTGGCCGACCGGTACCACGGCACCAAGCTGTGGATCCAGCAGAACGGCAAGCGCGTCATGACCCCGATGCTGGTCGTGATGCTCGCCATCGGCACCACCGACGTGCTGTTCGCCCTGGACTCCATCCCCGCGATCTTCGGACTGACCCAGGACCCGTACATCGTCTTCACCGCCAACGCCTTCGCCCTGATGGGTCTGCGGCAGCTGTACTTCCTCATCGGCGGCCTGCTCAGGAAGCTGGTCCACCTCTCGTACGGCCTGTCGATCATCCTCGGCTTCATCGGCGTGAAGCTGGTGCTGCACGCCCTGCACGAGTCCGGGGTCCACGTGCCCGAGATCAGCATCCCGGTCTCGCTCGGCGTGATCTGCGCGGTCCTCGCCGCCACCACGCTCACCAGCCTGCTGGCCTCCAGGAAGCAGGCGGCCGTCGAGGCGGCGCGGGCCGGAGGCGAGGGCGCTCGGAAGGACAGCGTCGACGTCTGACGGCGACGACGCGGAAGCCCGCGATCCCGCACAGCTCCCCAGCGGGGTCTCGTCGCGACGCGGGGCCCGGTCCCACCGGCACGGGCCCCGCACCGGAAAGGATGAAAGGTATCCGAAAAGAACGGAATGCGAACCCTGTAGGCCTCTGCGACCATCGCCGCATGATCACTCGGCTCCGGTCGCTCACCCGTTCATGGACGATCCTCGTGCCGGTGCTCGCGGTCGTCCTGCTCGTCCTCACCTGGGGCCGGGACCTGCCCGGCGCGGTCGTCGGGCTGGTCACCGTCGTCCTCGCCGGGTCCGTCCTCGCGGCCGTGCACCACGCCGAGGTGGTCGCCCACCGGGTCGGCGAGCCCTTCGGTTCGCTGGTGCTCGCCCTCGCCGTCACGATCATCGAAGTGGCCCTGATCGTCACACTGATGGCCGACGGCGGGGACAAGAGTTCCACCCTCGCCCGGGACACGGTCTTCGCCGCCGTGATGATCACCTGCAACGGCGTCGTCGGACTGAGCCTGCTGGTCGCCTCCCTGCGGCACGGCACGGCCGTCTTCAACCCCGAGGGCACCGGCGCCGCGCTGGCGACAGTGGCGACGCTGGCCACGCTCAGCCTGGTGCTGCCGACCTTCACCACCAGCAAGCCCGGACCCGAGTTCTCCAGCGTCCAGCTGACCTTCGCCGCGCTGTCCTCACTGATCCTGTACGGGCTGTTCGTGGCCACCCAGACCGTGCGCCACCGCGACTACTTCCTGCCCATCACCCGACAGGGCGAGGTCATCACCGCCGACGACCACGCCCAGCCCCCGTCCGCGCGCACCGCCTGGACCAGCCTCGGCCTCCTCGCGCTGGCCCTGGTCGGCGTGGTCGGCCTGGCCAAGGGCGTGTCACCCACGATCGAGTCGGGCGTGGCCGCGGCCGGCCTGCACCACGCCGTCGTCGGCGTCATCATCGCCCTGCTCGTCCTGCTGCCCGAGACGATCGCCGCGCTGCGCTCCGCCCGCCGTGACCGGGTGCAGACCAGCCTCAATCTCGCGCTCGGCTCCGCGATGGCCAGCATCGGCCTGACCATCCCCGCCGTGGCGCTCGCCTCCATCTGGCTGTCCGGGCCGCTCGTACTCGGCCTCGGCGCGACCCACATGGTGCTGCTCGCGCTGACCGTGGTGGTCAGTTCCCTCACCGTGGTGCCGGGCCGGGCCACCCCCCTGCAGGGCGGCGTCCACCTCGTGCTGTTCGCGGCCTACCTGGAACTGGCGATCAACCCGTAGCCGACGGCCGGCCCGGCGGTGGGGCCGGTCAGCCGCCGACCGGCTCCACCGCCGGTACCGGCACCGGCCGGGTCTCCGGCAGCAGCGCGAAGCACACCAGGCTGACCAGTGCGATGCCCGTCAGATACACGCCCACACCCCACGGCACCCGCCCGCCCCGCTCCGCGAGCGCCGTGGCCACGATCGGGGTGAGGGCGCCGCCGAGGACCCCGCCCAGGTTGTAGCCCACGGCGGCGCCCGTGCAGCGCACCCGGGGTTCGTACAGCTCGGGCAGGTAGGCGGCGATCACCGCGAACATGATGACGAAGGCGAGCAGGGCGCCGAGGATCGCGAGGAACATCAGCAGCGGCTCGCCGGTCGCCAGCAGCGCGACCATCGGGAGCATCCACAGCACGCAGGCCCCGCAGCCCGTCAGGCACATCGTCCGCCGCCCGTACCAGTCGCCGAACAGTGCCATGAGCGGCGTGAGGGCGCCCTTCACGGCCACCGCGCCCATGACGCACAGCAGCATGACCGTCCGGCTCACCCCGAGCCGTTCCGTCGCATACGACAGCGACCAGGTCGTCACCGCGTAGAACACCGCGTAGCCGACCGCCAGCGCCCCCGCCGTCAGCAGCACCAGTCGCCCGTGGTGCCGTACGACCTCGAAGAACGGCACGCGCGCGTGGTCGTCGATCTCCAGGAAGCGCGGGCTCTCGGTGAGGGAGGAGCGCAGCCACAGACCGGCCAGCGCCAGCGCGCCACCCGCCCAGAACGGCACGCGCCAGCCCCAGCGAGCGAACTCCGCGTCGGACAGCGCCGCGGACAGCACGAGCATCACCCCGTTGGCCAGGAGGAAGCCGAGCGCCGGTCCCACCTGCGGGAAGCTCGACCACAGGGCACGACGCCGGGCGGGAGCGTGCTCGGCGGTCAGCAGGACCGCCCCGCCCCACTCCCCGCCGAGTCCCAGCCCCTGCAGGAAGCGCAGCACGAGCAGCAGCACGGGAGCGGCGACACCGATCGTGCCGTAGGACGGCACGCAGCCGACCGCCACCGTCGAGGCGCCGGTGAGCAGCAGCGAGAGGACGAGTACCGGACGCCGGCCGCGCCGGTCCCCGAGGTGCCCGAACACCACCGAGCCCAGTGGCCGGGCCACGAACCCGACCCCGAACGTCGCGAACGCCGCCAGCGTTCCCGCGACCGGTGAGAAGGTCGGGAAGAACAGCGGTCCGAGAACCAGGGCCGCCGCGGTGCCGTAGACGAAGAAGTCGTAGAACTCGATCGCTGTCCCGGCGAGGGAGGCCGCCGCGAGTCGCGGCATGGACGGGGTGCTCACGGTGCGTACGCGGTGCATGCCGCGTCAACTACCCGCCGTGATCGGGAGTTACGGGGGCGTACGGAGGTGATCACAGGTACGGAGCGCACGCCCGGGCGACCCGGGCGCGGGGCCCGGTGTCCGCCCTGACCGGCGTGATAGACCGGGGGCGAGAGCAGCGGTCGTCGACGCACCGCCCCCAACGGACCGGAGGAACCGTGCCCCGCACCCTGGCCAACGCCCCGATCATGATCCTCAACGGGCCCAACCTGAACCTGCTCGGCCAGCGCCAGCCCGAGATCTACGGCAAGGACACGCTGGCCGACGTGGAGGCGCTGTGCGCCGAGGCGGCAGCGGCGCACGGGGGCACGGTGGACTTCCGGCAGTCCAACCACGAGGGCGAACTGGTCGACTGGATCCACGAGGCGCGGCTGAACCACTGCGGGATCGTCATCAACCCCGGCGCCTACTCGCACACGTCGGTCGCCCTCCTGGACGCGCTCAACACCTGCGACGGCATGCCCGTGCTGGAGGTGCACATCTCCAACATCCACCAGCGCGAATCGTTCCGGCACCACTCCTACGTCTCGCTGCGCGCCGACGGCGTGATCGCCGGATGCGGAGTGCAGGGCTACGTGTTCGGCGTGGAGCGGGTCGCCGCGCTGGCCGGGGCGGCGCGGACGCAGGCGTGACCCCGCGCGGGCCTACAGCCGGCCCGCCTCCACGATCCGCCGCAGGAAGCGCCGGGTGCGCTCCTGCCGCGGGTCGCCGAAGACCTGCTCGGCGGAGCCACGCTCGAGCACGACCCCGCCGTCCAGGAAGCACACCTGGTCGGCGACGTCCCGCGCGAAGCCCATCTCGTGCGTCGCGAGCACCATGGTCATACCCTCGTCCTTCAGGCCGCGGACCACGTCCAGCACCTCGCCCACGAGTTCCGGGTCGAGTGCGGCCGTGATCTCGTCCAGCAGCAACAGCCGGGGCCGCACCGCGAGGGCCCGTACGATCGCCACACGCTGCTGCTGACCGCCGCTGAGCCGGTCCGGGTAGGCGTCGGCCCTGCCGCCGAGTCCGAGGCGCTCCAGCAGCGCCCTGGCCCGTTCCTCGGCCTCCGCGCGGGAGACGCCGTGCACCCGGCGCGGCGCCAGCGTGATGTTGTCGAGCACGGTCATGTGCGGGAAGAGGTTGTACGCCTGGAAGACGACGCCGATCCGGCGCCGTACCGCGTCCTGGTCCACGCGCGGGTCGGTGATCTCCTCACCGTCCAGCCAGATGGCGCCGTCGTCGATCTCCTCCAGGAGGTTGGCGCAGCGCAGCAGCGTCGACTTGCCCGACCCGGAGGCGCCGATCAGCGCGGTCACCGTGTGCGGGGCCACCTCGAGATCGACGTCCCGCAGGACGACCGAGCCGCCGAAGGTCTTGCGGACGGACTCCATCCGCAGGACGGGCGCGTTGCTCACGGGTGTGCTCTCAGGCGTGCTCACAGGGCTCCTCCCCGGGTGCTCACAGGGATCCTCCCTGGGCCCGCCGCCGGTCCATCCGTGCCGTCACCCAGTCGGTGAACCGGGTCATCGGGATGGTCAGCGCCACGAACACCAGCCCCGCGACGATGTACGGCGTGTAGTTCAGGCTGCGGCCCACGATGATGTCGGCCGCCCGCACGGCGTCCACCGCGCCCCCGATGGACACCAGACCGGTGTCCTTCTGCAGCGACACCAGGTCGTTGAGGAGCGGCGGTACCTGCCGGCGGACCGCCTGCGGCAGGACGACGTAGCGCAGGGCCTGCCGGTTGGTCAGGCCCAGCGAGCGGGCCGCGGCGCGCTGCGAGGGGTGGACGGACTCGATGCCGGCCCGGAACACCTCCGCCACGTAGGCCGAGTACGTCAGTGTCAGCGCCGTACCGCCAAGCAGCACGGGATCGACCGTGACGCCTTGCAGCCGCAGGGCCGGCACACCCAGGACCACGATCATCAGGTTGATGATCAGCGGCAGACCGCGGAAGAAGTCGGTGTACGCCGCCGCCAGCACCCGGAGCGGGAAGAAGACCGGGCCCCGCAGCGTGCGCGCGACGGCGATCAGCATGCCGAGGACCAGCACGGCGGCACCGCAGACCAGCAGCAGGCGGACGTTCAGCCACAGCCCTTCGAGGACCTTCGGGAACGCCTCGCGCGCGTAGTGCGCGCTGAAGAAGGTCTCCTTGGTGCGCGGCCAGCCCGGTGCGTCGACGACGACCAGGTAGAGCACCGCGGCCGTGACGAGGGTCGACAGGGCCGCGATCGCCGTGGCGCGGCGAGCACGCGCGCGTGTGTAGCGTTCACGCGCCAGCCGTCGCTCGGAGGGGGTGTAGTCGTCGCCGGGCACACCGGCGCCGCCCGTCATGTCGCCCTTGTCGTCCGCCCCCTCCCGGGCCGACTCGTCCTTGGTGACCGTCACTTGAGCACCGGGGCGTCGACGGCGTCCGAGAGCCACTGCTTCTCGATACCGGCCAGCGTGCCGTCCTTGCGCAGCGCGTCGACGGCGGCGGTCACGCAGGGGGTCAGCGCGCTGCCCTTGTCCAGGACCAGGCCGAACTGCTCGGGCGTGCCGCCCTGGTTCTCGAACTGGCCGACGATCTTCGCGTTCGTCACCTCGGCCGCGGTGATGTAGAAGGCGGTCGGCAGGTCGGTGACGACGGCGTCCACCTGACCGTTCCTCAGCGCGGACTTGGCCTGGTCGTTCTTGGCGTAGACGGCCGCCTCCTGCTCCGGCTTCACGACGTCGCTGATGTAGTCGAGGCTCGTGGTGCCCACTTGGGCGCCCAGCTTGAGCTTCTTGAGATCCGCGATGCTCGTCGCCCCGGCGGCCTTGCTGCCCTTCAGCGCGATGACGGCCTGGCGCACGTCGTAGTAGCCGGAGGAGAAGTCCACGGCCTTCTTGCGTTCGTCGCTGATCGACACCTGGTTGATGTCGAAGTCGAAGGTCTTCGCGCCCGGCGCGAACGCCTTGTTGAACGGCACGCTCTGCCAGACGACCGCGCTCTTGCCGTACCCCAGCTGCTTCGCCACGGCATAGGCGACCGCGGACTCGAAGCCCTTGCCGTTGGCGGGCTTGTCGTCCTTGAACCAGGGCTCGTACGCCGGTTCGTCCGTGGCGATCGTCAGCTTCCCGGACGTCTTGGTGGCGAGCCCGCCCTTGGCGCAGCTCTTCGCGGCGGAACCCGACGGGGCGGCCGATGCCTTCTCCTCGGGCTGCGGAGCACAGCCGACAGCGGTGGCGAGCAGGGCTACGGTGACGGCGGCGAGAGCGCGGCGCACGGCGCGAGGAGCAGGGTGCATGGCGGGAGAGTGGCAGCGAACGCCGCGTCTGTCCAGGTCACAGCGGTAGTTGTCCGCATGGTGGGAACGGGTGTTGCCATCGTGTGAACTGGTGAGCGCGCAGCTCACGCGCGCGTGCCCGGGGTGTGGCCTGGGCCGCCGGCCGAGGGCGGGGTTGGAGACCGGCGGCCCTACCGCTCAGGAGCCGTCGATCCTGCGCGGGGCCCTTACCAGTTGACTGCGGCCGACGGCTGTCCGCGAGTGCGCACGAGGGCTCGTTGCGTGCGAAAGGTTCACACGGGGCGCGCGCAGGGGTGGTGCGCGCCGGGGATGTGCACGAGTCGTGCGCCCGGCGCGTGCTCAACGGCCTTACGCGGGGCCGCCTACGGCACGCGCGCCGGACTATGCGATCGGCAACTATGCGATCGGCAGGCGCCGCTCACCACCCGCGCGCGTGCCACTCCGGCAGATGCGGCCGTTCCGAGCCCAGCGTGGTGTCGTTTCCGTGGCCCGGGTAGACCCAGGTCTCGTCCGGCAGGACGTCGAAGATCTTCGTCTCCACGTCGTGGATCAGGCTGGCGAACGCCTTGGGATCCTTGCGGGTGTTGCCGACACCACCGGGGAAGAGGCAGTCGCCGGTGAAGACGTGCGGGTGGCCGTGCGGGTCGTCGTAGACCAGCGCGATCGAACCGGGCGTGTGCCCGACCAGGTGGCGTGCGGTGAGCTCCACCCGGCCCACCCTGATGACGTCACCGTCGTCGACGAGGACGTCGGTGGGGACCGGGATGCCGGGGGCGTCGTCCCGGCCGGCGTACGTACGCGCGCCCGTGGCCGAGACCACGTCGGCGAGCGCCTGCCAGTGGTCGCCGTGCTGATGCGTGGTGACGACGGACGCGATGCCGTCGTCACCGATCATGCCGAGGAGTGTCTGCGCCTCGTTGGCGGCGTCGATCAGAAGCTGCTCGTCGGTGGCCCGGCAGCGCAGCAGATAGGCGTTGTTGTCCATCGGGCCGACCGCGATCTTGGTGATCATCAGGTCTTTCAGCTCGTGCACATCCGCCGGTCCGCCGACCCTGACCTCTCCGGAGTACGTCATGACGGCAGCCTATAGCGGGGGAGCCCCCGGTGGGCGGCCGCCCGCGCGGGCCCGCCGACGGCTCTCGCCCTACAGGGGAGGCAGCTTCGGCAGCGCCCCGCCCCGCACCTCCAGCGCGGAACCGTCACGGCGCCCGGCGAGCCAGCCCACCAGGTCCGCCGCCCGGCCGGTGACCGTGATCTCGGGCCCCCCGGGATCCTCCGCCGCCCGCCCGGTGGTCCACGCGCGCGTGCCGTCCGTGAGGCGGGTCGCGGGGACGTCCGGGTGCCCGGAGAAGCGGTCCGCGAGGAAGTCGGTCTCCCGCTCCAGGAACTCGGCCGGAAGATCCTCCAGCTCGTACCCGATCCCGAGGTCGACGTGGTGCAGCTCCACCTCGGCCCAGCGGCGGAACGGCACCCCGGCCGCGGAGTCGAGGACCCCGTTGCGCAGCTCCACCGTCCGCGTCCAGTCCGCGGGCGCGTCCCCGGCCGCCTGGAAGCGGGCCGCGCTCTCCCGGACGTCCGCGAGCTGGGCCTCCAGCGGCCGCGGCGCGTCCCGCTCGATGTCGGCTTCCCGTGCTTCGGCGCTCGCGTACATGGGACGGTCCTGGAGGACGTTCAGGAGCGCGTCCGCGTTCCGGGCGAGGTGGGCGAGGACGTGCCCGCGGCTCCAGCCCGGCAACCGTGACGGCTCGGCGAGCGCGGCGTTGTCCAGTTCGGCGACCGCGTTGAGCAGCCGATCGGTTGCTTCCCGTACACAGGCCAGGTCATGAGCGTGATCAATCATGGTGCTGACCCTAGTCCGGCCACACCTTCGGGTGAAGGTGGTGAACCTCGCCCGCAAATCGAATGCACGTGCTATATGGTCGATGGCGGCGTCGGGCATGCTGGAGAGCCGGAGGTTGTTATGCAACCGGGCAATCTGACCGGCGTTGTCAGTGGCTCCCCCTAGTCTGAAGAAGCACGGGGGCCCCGCCCCTGTCACTTCTCTCAAGAAAGGTGCGGACCGGCGTGGCCGACCGTCTCATCGTCCGTGGCGCGCGCGAGCACAACCTGAAGAATGTCTCGCTCGACCTGCCTCGTGACTCGCTCATCGTCTTCACGGGCCTGTCCGGGTCGGGCAAGTCCTCCCTGGCCTTCGACACGATCTTCGCGGAGGGCCAGCGCCGCTACGTGGAGTCGCTTTCCTCGTACGCACGGCAGTTCCTCGGCCAGATGGACAAGCCCGACGTCGACTTCATCGAGGGCCTCTCCCCGGCGGTCTCCATCGACCAGAAGTCGACCTCGCGCAACCCGCGCTCGACGGTCGGCACGATCACCGAGGTCTACGACTACCTGCGTCTGCTCTTCGCGCGCATCGGCAAGCCGCACTGCCCCGAGTGCGGCCGCCCGATCTCGCGCCAGTCGCCGCAGGCCATCGTGGACAAGGTCCTGGAGCTGCCCGAGGGCAGCCGCTTCCAGGTGCTCTCCCCGCTGGTCCGCGAGCGCAAGGGCGAGTTCGTCGACCTCTTCGCCGACCTGCAGACCAAGGGCTACTCCCGCGCGCGCGTCGACGGGCAGACCATCCAGCTGTCCGATCCGCCGGCGCTGAAGAAGCAGGAGAAGCACACCATCGAGGTGGTCGTGGACCGCCTCACGGTGAAGGAGACCGCCAAGCGTCGCCTCACCGACTCCGTGGAGACCGCCCTCGGCCTGTCCGGCGGCATGGTCGTGCTCGACTTCGTGGACCTCCCCGAGGACGACCCCGAGCGCGAGCGCATGTACTCGGAGCACCTCTACTGCCCGTACGACGACCTGTCCTTCGAGGAGCTGGAGCCCCGCTCCTTCTCCTTCAACTCGCCCTTCGGCGCCTGCCCCGAGTGCACCGGCATCGGCACGCGCATGGAGGTCGACCCGGAGCTGATCGTCCCGGACGAGGACAAGTCGCTGGACGAGGGTGCGATCCACCCCTGGTCGCACGGGCACACCAAGGACTACTTCGGCCGTCTGATCGGCGCCCTCGCGGACGCCCTCGGCTTCCGCACGGACATCCCCTTCGCGGGTCTGCCGCAGCGTGCCAAGAAGGCCCTGCTCCACGGCCACAAGACCCAGATCGAGGTGCGCTACCGCAACCGGTACGGCCGGGAGCGTGTCTACACCACCCCCTTCGAGGGCGCGGTGCCCTTCGTCAAGCGCCGGCACAGCGAGGCCGAGAGCGACGCCAGCCGCGAGCGCTTCGAGGGCTACATGCGTGAGGTGCCCTGCCCCTCCTGCGAGGGCACCCGTCTGAAGCCGATCGTCCTCGCGGTCACGATCATGGGGAAGTCGATCGCCGAGGTCTCCTCGATGTCGATCAGCGACTGCGCGGACTTCCTGGGCGAACTGAAGCTGAACGCCCGCGACAAGAAGATCGCCGAGCGGGTCCTGAAGGAGGTCAACGAGCGGCTGCGCTTCCTGGTCGACGTCGGCCTGGACTACCTCTCGCTCAACCGCGCGGCCGGCACCCTCTCCGGCGGCGAGGCCCAGCGCATCCGCCTGGCCACCCAGATCGGCTCCGGCCTCGTCGGCGTCCTGTACGTCCTGGACGAGCCGTCCATCGGCCTGCACCAGAGGGACAACCACCGTCTGATCGAGACCCTGATCCGGCTGCGCGACATGGGCAACACGCTCATCGTCGTGGAGCACGACGAGGACACCATCAAGGTCGCCGACTGGATCGTGGACATCGGCCCCGGCGCCGGCGAGCACGGCGGCAAGGTCGTGCACAGCGGCTCCGTGAAGGAACTGCTCGCCAACGCCGAGTCGCAGACCGGCGCCTACCTCTCGGGCCGCAAGTCGATCCCGCTCCCGGACGTACGGCGCCCCCGCGACCCGTCCCGGCGGCTCACCGTGCACGGCGCCCGCGAGAACAATCTGCAGGACATCGACGTGTCCTTCCCGCTCGGTGTGTTCACGGCCGTCACCGGCGTCTCCGGCTCCGGCAAGTCGACCCTGGTCAACGACATCCTGTACACGCACCTGGCCCGCGAGCTGAACGGCGCCCGGACCGTCCCCGGACGGCACACGCGCGTGGACGGTGACGACCTGGTCGACAAGGTCGTGCACGTCGACCAGTCGCCGATCGGCCGCACCCCGCGGTCCAACCCGGCGACGTACACCGGCGTCTTCGACCACATCCGCAAGCTGTTCGCCGAGACCACCGAGGCGAAGGTCCGGGGCTACCTGCCCGGCCGCTTCTCCTTCAACGTCAAGGGCGGCCGCTGCGAGAACTGCGCCGGCGACGGCACGATCAAGATCGAGATGAACTTCCTCCCGGACGTCTACGTCCCGTGCGAGGTCTGCCACGGCGCCCGGTACAACCGGGAGACGCTGGAGGTCCACTACAAGGGCAAGTCCATCGCCGAGGTCCTGAACATGCCGATCGAGGAGGCCATGCACTTCTTCGAGGCCGTCCCCGCGATCTCCCGTCACCTGAAGACGCTGAACGACGTGGGTCTCGGCTACGTCCGCCTCGGCCAGTCCGCCACCACCCTCTCCGGTGGTGAGGCGCAGCGCGTCAAGCTCGCCAGCGAACTGCAGAAGCGATCCACCGGACGCACGGTCTACGTCCTGGACGAGCCGACCACCGGTCTGCACTTCGAGGACATCAGCAAGCTGCTCAAGGTCCTCGGCGGACTGGTCGACAAGGGCAACACGGTCATCGTCATCGAGCACAACCTCGACGTGATCAAGACCGCCGACTGGATCGTGGACATGGGCCCGGAGGGCGGCGCCGGCGGTGGCCTGGTGGTCGCCGAGGGCACGCCGGAGGAGGTCGCCGGGGTTCCGGCGAGCCACACGGGCAAGTTCCTGCGCGAGATCCTCGGCGCCGACCGCATCAGCGACGCCGAACCGGTCAAGGCCCAGCGCGGCGGCACGGCCCGGAAGACGGCCGCGGCTGCGGCGACGGCGAAGAAGACGGTGACGGCCAAGGCCAACAACACCCCGGCCAAGAAGGCCGCCACCGCCACGAAGAAGGCGACGCCCGCGAAGAAGACCACGCGGGCCCGCAAGGCCTGACATCCCGTCAAAGATCCGGCGCCCCGTGGGAACTCCCCGCGGGGCGCCGTTCGTTCCACCATCAGCCAGCCCGGTCCAGCGGTCCGCCAGGTCCCCGCACGCCGCAGGCCCGGTCGCACCTTGTCAACAGCACAGGGAGATCAGCCGCTCACAGCGCGGTCGGCTCACCCAGCTCCGCCGCGTACGGCGGCTCGGCCCCCGCCCGCGAACAGGTGATCGCCGCCGCCCGTGCCGCGAAGCGCAGCAGCCGTGTCCAGCCCTCCGCCCCGAGGGCGGCGAGCGCTTCCGCGGACAGCGCATCGCGGACGGCCAGCCCGTGCAGCAGGGCCGCGTTCACCGTGTCACCGGCGCCGATGGTGTCCACGACATCGACCTTCTCGCCCGGAACGGAGTACTCCCCGCCGTCCTGGGTGAACACGGTCAGGCCGTCACCGCCCCGGGTGACCACCACGGCCGCCGGTCCCGCGGCCAGCCACTCACGCGGGCTGCCGCCGAGCCACGCCGCGTCCTCCGCGGACAGCTTCAGCAGGGTCACCGAGGGCAGCCAGCTCTTGAAACGCGCCCGGTAGGCGTCCGCGTCCGGAATCAGTCCCGCCCGGATGTTGGGGTCGAGCGCGGTGAACAGCCCCTGCCCGGCAGCCGCGCGCATCAGCTCCTCGTAGGCGCTCGCCCCCGGTTCCAGGACGAGCGAGCAGGTGCCGAAGGACACCGCGCGCGTACCGGCGGGGAGCGCGGTGGGAGCGGTGAACAGGCGGTCGGCGGTGCCGTCGACATAGAAGGAGTAGGCGGCCGATCCCGCCGCGTCGATCGTGGCTACGGCGAGGGTCGTCGGCTCCGGGCCCCGCTGCACCCCGGACACGTCGACCCCGGCCCGCCGCAGCCCGTCGAGCAGGGCCTCGCCGAAGGCGTCGACCGAGGTCCGGGAGCAGAAGGCGGTGCGGGAGCCGAGCCGGCCGAGGGCCACGGCGGTGTTGTAGGGGCCGCCGCCGAGCGCCGGCTTCAGGTCCGCGAGGGCTCCGGGGCCCTGCGGTACCAGGTCGATCAGTGCCTCACCGGCAACGACGATCACGTGGCGGTTCCCTTCTCGGACAGCGTGGATGATGCGGTGTGCCCGGCCGCTTGGGCGGGGCCCGGTTCCTCCGGGCAGCCGCAGGACGTGCGGTGGACGAACGTGCACGGCAGCCGGACCGTCCGGACCGGCCGCCCCGGCTCGGCCAGCCGGTCCAGAAGCACCCGGACGGCTTGGGCGCCCAGCTCCCGGCTCGGCTGGGCGATGGCGGTCAGCCGGGGTGAGAAGAGGTCGGCCCAGGCGAAGTCGTCGAAGCAGCACAGGGCGATGTCGCCGGGCACGGACCGGCCGTGCCGGCGCAGCGCGCGCAGGGCGCCGATGGTCATCGCGTTGTTGGCGGTGACGAGCGCCGTGGGCGGGTCGGGCAGACCGAGCAGGGCGGCCGTGGCCCGCTCGGCACCGTCGGACTCGGAGTTGCCTGATACGAGCAGACGGTCGTCGTAGGCCAGACCGGCCTCGGCGAGGCCCTCCCGGTAGCCGGAGACGCGCTCGCTGGTGGTGCTGAGCCCGGGCAGGCCGGCGACCAGGGCGATCCGGCGGTGGCCCAGCCCGGCGAGATGGGTGACGAGCCGGGCCGTCGGCGCGGCGCTGTCGGCGCAGACCTGGTCGAAGCCCGGCGCGTTCGGGCCGGAGACGGCGCCCGAGCCGTCGCCCGGCGGTGCGTCCTCGGTCACGCGTGGGTCGACAAGCCGGTCCAGGAACACCGTCGGTACCGCGTGGCGGCGCAGATAGCCGACGAGGTCGGCCGGTTCGGCGGACGGGGCCACGATCATGCCGTCCACCCGACGCTCGTGCAGGAGCTGCACGACCTTGCGCTCGTGCCGGGGGTCGTCATGCGGATCGGCGATGAGCAGGCTGTAGCCCGCGTCCAGGGCAGCCGCCTCGACGCCTTGGAGGATCTCGGTGAAGTAGGGGTTGCTGATGGCCGACACCGCGAGGCCGATGGAGCGGGTGCGCGAGGTGACCAGGGAGCGGGCCAGGGTGTTGGGGGTGTAGCCCAGGGAGTCGACGGCGTCGAGCACGGCCTGACGGGTGTGGGGGAGCACCGGACGCGTGCCGTTGAGGACGTGGGAGACGGTGGCCACGGAAACCCCGGCGTGCCGGGCGACGTCCGCCATGGTGGCCATCTCGTTCCCTTCCCTCAGCCGCCGCGGGCACGGCCGTGGAGCCCGCCTTCAGGTCTTCCCGTGCCTGCGGTCTCCCGGCCTCCGGATCGCCCGCTTCTGCGGCGTCCCGGTCTGCCGGGCGCCCACTCCGGCGGTCTTCCGGCCTCCCGGTCTCACCGTCTTCCGGCGGGACGCTATCCCATGGCACGGCCTCGCGTAAACGCTTACGTAAGCGTTTACGTCCGCCGATCGCCTCACCGGGGACCCGCCCGGCCCCGAGCCGAGCTACCGGCCCGAGCCCCCGGCCCCGCCCCGGGACCGTCCCTCTGTCCGGGTATGGTCGCCCTGCACACCCCTTGACCACTGGAGTTCCAGATGCCCGCCTGCTCCTCCGCGAGCCGCCGTACCGTCCTTCGAGGGGCCGCAGCGGCCCCGGTCGCCGGGCTCGGCCTGGCAGCGTGCTCCGCGCCGGACGGCAGCGGCTCGGCTGCGGCCGCCCCCACCGCGCCGGTCGACCTCGGTGCCGAGACCGAGGTCGTCAAGGGTGCGGCCAAGCTCTACCGGGACCACAACGTCGTGGTCAGCCGTGGCGAGGACGGCGAGCTGAAGGCGTACAGCACGGTCTGCACGCACGCGGGGTGCCCCATCAACAAGCTGCAGGGGACGACGCTGATCTGCCCCTGCCACGGGAGCGAGTTCGACGCGGTGACGGGAAAGGTCGTCCAGGCGCCGGCCACCGTGCCGCTGACGGAGCTGTCGGTGAAGGCCGCGAACGGCAGGATCGTGGCCGGCCCGGCGGACTGACCGACGACCGACGACCGGGATCCGGGGAGCCGGTGTCCGGGGACCCGCCGCTCGTTGGGTGGGCCGGAAGGGGCCGCTCACTCCCAGTCCCAGGCCATCCCCAGAATGCCCGCCCGGATCCGCGGCTCGACCACGTGGGCGCAGTGGTGCGGGCCGGTCACCGACAGGTCCTGCCGACCGCTGCGCGGGGCCGCCGCCGAGGGCTGGGAGAAGCGGTGGCAGCGTACGGGCAGGGCGGCGGGGGCGAAGCACACCTGCAGCGCGTACTGGCCGCCGGGGAAGCCGAACCGCTGGAGGTACTCGCGGGAGGTCCCGGCCGTGCCGTCGTCGATGCGGTACCGGAAGAGGAAGGTGTCGCCGGAGCGCAGCCGGGTGCCGAAGAGCAGCTCGGCCACCAGGACGCCGGTGCCCTGGTCCCAGCGGAGGCGACCGGTGCGGCAGTTCTCCAGGGCGTGCACGGTGATGCGGCGCGGGTCACAGCCGGGGTCGCCCTGGTGGACGGCGACGAAGCGGTCGACGCCGTCGCGGTGGGCGCGCACGATGTGGTGAGCCTCGCGGCTCGCCAGCTCGCGCCGGGCCCCGATCCGGACGCACTCGTGGTGGCCCAGGGTGTGCAGCCCGCCGTCCAGGGACCAGCCGAGGTCGGCGGTGAGCCGGTCCACGACGCCGGAGGCCTCTGTCAGGGAGCGGTAGGAGCGGCCCGTCGGTCGGCCGGTGCCCGCGCCCTCGCCCGACTCGTCGGAGTCGGCGAGCAGCCGGATCAGGGACTCGTCCGGCAGCTGGAGGATCTCCTCCAGTGCCCGGACGGCGCGCAGCGACTCGGGGCGCTGCGGGCGGCGGGCGCCCTGTTGCCAGTAACTCAGGCTGGTGACGCCCACCTTGACCCCGTGGCGCGATAGATGGTGCTGCACGCGCTGGAGCGGCAGTCCGCGGGCGGCGATCGCGGCGCGCAGCGCCACGTGGAACGGGCCGCCGCGCAGGGCCGTGTCCAGTTCCGCGGTGGGGACGTCCGCGTGCTCTGTGGCATGCCGCATGCCGAGGGGCCTTTCTGTGAGGTGTCACTACGGCTGGTCAGACCGCCTGTGCGGGTGTGCGGGGCCACCCCCGTGGGCGCCGGTGGGCGCCCGTCGCCGGGCATGGGGCGCCCGGATGCACGTGTGCACGGCCCCGAGTTCCCCCGCATTGAAGCGTGTTGACCAGAACCCGACAACACCTCTGACCCGGCTGTTGCCGACCACTGGCCGGACGTCGCTGTTCCGTGGACGGCCGAGGGGACCGGCGCGGGCTGCCACGGGCCTGGTCCAGGGCCTGTCCGGGGGGACGGTGACGCCCGGTGCGCCCTCGGTCTGGCCGGAACGCGATCGTCGGTCGTGCCGAGGATCACGGGAGGACCCTCCACGAACGGGCATGCCGCCCGGAGCCCCGGAGCCCCGGAGCCCCGGAGCCCCGGAGCCCCGGAGCCCCGGAGCCCTGACAGTCCTGCCAGTTCCCTGAGACTCCGGGGCCGGGGAGGCCGAGGACACCCGGAAGGGGGCGTCGTCCGTCGCGGGGCATGCCGTGCGGCCGGTGGGCCGGTGGGCCGGTGGGACGGGAGGGGCGGCGCGGGTTGTGGGTGGGCGCCGTACGGGTGGGGGCGTTGTCCACAGGCACGACGCGGTGTCGGTGCTCGCCAGTAGGGTGTGAAGCATGGCCGACCCCTCCAGCTACCGCCCCAGGCCGGGAGACATCCCGGACTCTCCCGGGGTGTACAGGTTCCGTGACGAGCACCGCCGGGTGATCTACGTCGGAAAGGCGAAGAGCCTGCGCCAGCGCCTGGCGAACTACTTCCAGGACCTGACGAACCTGCACCCCCGCACCCGGACCATGGTGACCACCGCCGCGTCCGTGGAGTGGACCGTGGTGTCCACCGAGGTGGAGGCGCTGCAGCTGGAGTACTCCTGGATCAAGGAGTACGACCCCCGGTTCAACGTCAAGTACCGCGACGACAAGAGCTACCCGTACCTCGCGGTGACGATGAACGAGCAGTTCCCTCGCGTGCAGGTGATGCGGGGTCACAAGAAGAAGGGCGTCCGCTATTTCGGGCCGTACGCGCACGCGTGGGCCATCCGGGACACCGTCGACCTGCTGCTGCGGGTCTTCCCGGTGCGCACCTGCTCGGCCGGCGTCTTCAAGAACGCCGCCCGCACCGGCCGCCCCTGCCTGCTCGGCTACATCGGCAAGTGCTCGGCCCCCTGTGTCGGCCGGATCACCCCCGAGGACCACCAGGAGCTGGCCGAGGAGTTCTGCGACTTCATGGCCGGCCGTACCGGCACCTACCTCCGCCGTCTGGAGAAGCAGATGAGGGAGGCGGCGGAGGAGATGGAGTACGAGCGGGCGGCCCGTCTGCGCGACGACATCGAGGCCCTGAAGAAGGCCATGGAGAAGAACGCGGTCGTGCTCGCCGACGCGACCGACGCCGACCTCATCGCCGTCGCCGAGGACGAGCTGGAGGCGGCCGTGCAGATCTTCCACGTGCGCGGCGGCCGGGTCCGCGGTCAGCGCGGCTGGGTGACCGACAAGGTCGAGGAGGTCACCACCGGAGCCCTGGTCGAGCACGCGCTGCAGCAGCTGTACGGCGAGGAGAGCGGGGACGCGGTCCCCAAGGAGGTGCTGGTCCCCGCCCTGCCCGAACCGGTCGAACCGGTCCAGGAGTGGCTCACCGCCCGCCGCGGGTCCAACGTGTCGCTGCGCATCCCGCAGCGCGGCGACAAGAAGGCGCTCATGGAGACCGTGCAGCGCAACGCCCAGCAGGCCCTCGCGCTGCACAAGACCAGGCGCGCCTCCGACCTGACCACGCGCTCGCGTGCGCTGGAGGAGATCGCCGAGGCCCTCGACCTGGACAGCGCCCCGCTGCGCATCGAGTGCTACGACATCTCGCATCTCCAGGGCGACGACGTGGTGGCCTCCATGGTCGTCTTCGAGGACGGCCTGCAGCGCAAGAGCGAGTACCGCCGCTTCCAGATCAAGGGCTTCGCCGGCCAGGACGACGTCCGCTCCATGCACGAGGTGATCACCCGCCGCTTCAAGCGGTACCTCGCGGAGAAGGAGCGCACGGGGGAGTGGGCCGACGGCTCCGCCGCCGACAGCCCCGGCACCGTCGGCTCCCGAGCCGACGGCTCCGCCCCGGACGGCCCCGCCGCCGAGGGCTCCGTCGCCGACGCCGGCGACGCGTTCACCGGTACGGAGGTGATCACCGACTCCCTCAAGGACGACGACGGCCGTCCCCGGAAGTTCGCCTACCCGCCCCAGCTGGTGGTGGTCGACGGTGGTCAGCCGCAGGTCGCGGCGGCCCGGCGGGCCCTGGACGAGCTGGGCATCGACGACATCGCCGTCTGCGGCCTCGCCAAGCGCCTGGAGGAGGTCTGGGTGCCCGGGGAGGACGACCCCGTGGTCCTGCCCCGCACCAGCGAGGGCCTCTACCTGCTCCAGCGCGTCCGCGACGAGGCCCACCGTTTCGCGATCACCTACCAGCGCACCAAGCGCGCCAAGCGCTTCCGCGCGGGCCCGCTGGACGACGTACCGGGTCTCGGTGAGACCCGCAAACAGGCGCTCATCAAGCATTTCGGCTCGGTGAAGAAGCTGCGGTCGGCGACAATCGAGCAGATCCAGGAAGTGCCCGGGATAGGCCGGAAGACGGCCGAGACCATCGCCGTGGCCCTCGCCCAGGCGGCCCCGGCCGCACCCGCCGTGAACACGGCTACCGGAGAGATCATTGAGGACGAGGAACCCGACACGACGGGGGGTTCCTCGGGGGAGCCCGTGACCGCGGGCGCCCCGGACGAACGACGGGGGCAGGAGAGATGACCGAGCACGACGCACAGCCCACGGCACAGCGAGATCAGGCGCACAGCGCCACGGGCGACGATGTCGTCCGGCAGGACGCCGGCCGGGAAACCGGTGGGCAGGACGCCGGGCAGGACCCGGGTCAGGACAACGGAGCACAGGTGAGTACGGGCAGCGAGACAGCCGGGGTCCCCGAGGCGGCCATCCCCGAGCTGGTGATCATCTCCGGCATGTCCGGGGCAGGCCGGTCCACGGCCGCGAAGTGCCTGGAGGACCTCGGCTGGTTCGTCGTGGACAACCTGCCGCCCGCCCTCATCCCCACCATGGTGGAGCTGGGCGCCCGCTCCCAGGGCAACGTGGCGCGGATCGCGGTCGTCGTCGACGTACGCGGCCGGCGCTTCTTCGACAACCTGCGCGAGTCCCTCGCCGATCTGGACACCCGGGGCGTCACCCGGCGGATCGTCTTCCTGGAGTCCTCCGACGAGGCCCTGGTCCGCCGCTTCGAGTCGGTGCGCCGCCCGCACCCGCTCCAGGGCGACGGCCGCATCGTGGACGGCATCGCCGCCGAGCGGGAGCTGCTGCGCGAACTGCGCGGCGACGCCGACCTGGTGATCGACACCTCCAGCCTCAACGTGCACGAGCTGCGGGCCAAGATGGACGCCCAGTTCGCCGGCGAGGAGGAGCCCGAGCTGCGGGCCACCGTGATGTCCTTCGGCTTCAAGTACGGCCTCCCCGTCGACGCCGACCTGGTCGCGGACATGCGGTTCCTGCCCAACCCGCACTGGGTCCCGGAACTGCGCCCGTACACCGGCCTCAACGAGGAGGTCGCCGCCTACGTCTTCAACCAGCCCGGCGCGAAGGAGTTCCTCGACCGGTACGCCGAGCTGCTGCGGCTCATCGCCGCCGGGTACCGGCGCGAGGGCAAGCGGTACGTGACCATCGCCATCGGCTGTACCGGCGGCAAGCACCGGTCGGTCGCGATGTCGGAGAAGCTCGCCGCGCGCCTCGCGGCCGAGGGCGTGGAGACGGTGGTCGTGCACCGGGACATGGGACGGGAATGACGCAACGTACACCGCGGCTGAGCCGGCTGCGCCGGATGGTGCCCGACGCGCGCGCCGGCCGCCCGGCCGAGGCCCGCGGGGGCCGGCCCCGGCGACGCGGCGCCCAGCCCAAGGTGGTCGCCCTCGGCGGCGGCATGGGCCTGTCCGCGTCGCTGGCCGCGCTGCGCCGGATCACCGGCGATCTCACCGCCGTCGTCACCGTGGCCGACGACGGCGGCTCCAGCGGCCGGCTCCGGGACGAGCTGGGCGTGCTGCCGCCCGGCGACCTGCGCAAGGCGCTGGCCGCGCTGTGCGGCGACGACGACTGGGGCCAGACCTGGGCCCGGGTCATCCAGCACCGCTTCCAGTCCCAGGGCGACCTGCACGACCACGCGGTCGGCAACCTGCTGATCGTCGCCCTGTGGGAGCAGCTCGGTGACCACGTGCAGGCGCTGGACCTGGTCGGCAAGCTGCTCGGCGCGCACGGGCGCGTGCTGCCCATGTCGGCGGTACCGCTGGAGTTGCAGGCCCTGGTCAAGGGGCACGACCCGGAGCGGCCGGACGACGTGGACACGGTGCGCGGGCAGGCGACCGTCGCCCTGACGCCCGGCGAGGTGCAGTCGGTGCACCTCGTGCCCAACGACCCGCCGGCCGTCCCCGAGGCGGTGGCGGCGGTCCTGGACGCGGACTGGGTGGTGCTGGGTCCCGGTTCCTGGTTCTCCTCGGTCATCCCGCACCTGCTCGTCCCCGAGTTGCTGGACGCCCTCACGCAGACCAAGGCGCGCCGGGTGCTCTCGCTGAACCTGGCGCCGCAGCCGGGAGAAACCGAGGGCTTCTCCCCGCAGCGTCATTTGGAGGTTTTGGGGCGACACGCCCCTAAACTCGCCCTGGACGTGGTGCTGGCCGACGAGGCCGCCGTGCCCGACCGCGACTCGCTCACCGAGGCCGCCAAGCGGCTGGGAGCCGCGGTCGAGCTGGCCCCGGTGGCCCGGACCGACGGATCACCCCGGCACGATCCGGAGCTGTTGGCCGCCGCGTACGACCGTATTTTTCGGATGCATGGAAGGATCGGCCCATGGCGATGACGGCAGCGGTGAAGGACGAGATCTCCCGGCTCCCCGTCACCCGGACCTGCTGCAGGAAGGCGGAGGTCTCCGCCATCCTGCGGTTCGCCGGCGGCCTCCACCTGGTGAGCGGGCGCATCGTGATCGAGGCGGAGCTGGACACCGCGATGGCGGCGCGCCGGCTCAAGCGGGACATCCTGGAGATCTTCGGGCACAGCTCCGAGCTGATCGTGATGGCGCCCGGCGGGCTGCGCCGCGGCTCGCGGTATGTCGTACGGGTCGTCGCGGGCGGTGACCAGCTGGCCCGGCAGACCGGTCTGGTCGACGGCCGGGGCCGGCCGATCCGCGGGCTGCCCCCGCAGGTGGTCTCCGGGGCCACCTGTGACGCGGAGGCCGCCTGGCGCGGGGCGTTCCTGGCGCACGGCTCGCTCACCGAGCCCGGCCGTTCCTCCTCGCTCGAGGTGACCTGCCCGGGTCCGGAAGCGGCGCTCGCGCTGGTCGGCGCAGCCCGCAGACTGTCGATCGCCGCGAAGGCCCGTGAGGTGCGCGGGGTGGACCGGGTCGTCGTCCGGGACGGTGACGCGATCGGTGCCCTGCTCACCCGGCTGGGCGCCCATGAGTCGGTACTGGCCTGGGAGGAGCGCCGGATGCGCCGCGAGGTGCGGGCCACGGCCAACCGGCTCGCCAACTTCGACGACGCCAACCTGCGCCGTTCGGCCCGTGCCGCCGTGGCCGCCGGGGCTCGGGTGCAGCGTGCGCTGGAGATTCTCGGCGACGAGGTGCCCGAGCACCTGGCCGCCGCCGGCCGGCTGCGCATGGAGCACAAGCAGGCCTCGCTGGAGGAGCTGGGCGCGCTCGCCGACCCGCCGCTGACGAAGGACGCGGTCGCGGGCCGTATCCGCCGGCTGCTGGCGATGGCCGACAAGCGCGCCGCCGACCTGGGCATCCCGGGCACGGAGGCCAACCTCACCGAGGAGCTGGCCGAGAACCTGGCCGGCTGACCGGACGCGCGCCCCGCACCGCCCGTTCAGGACGCGCGCCCGCACCGCCCGTTCAGGACGCGCGCCCGCACCGCCCGTTCAGGACGCGCGCCCGCACCGCCGCCGCGGTCCGGACGCGCGTCCCTCTTTCCCCCTCCCCCTTGCCCCTTCTCTCCCCCCTTCTCTCTCCCCCCTTCCCTCCCCTCCCCTGCCCCACGGCCTGTCAACTCGCCTGTGCCGTACTCCCATCGGGTGGTTCGCACCGGCGTTCGCGTGTCCGTGAGGCGCTCTTGACTCGATCATCGAGTGACATGAGCCTGGCAACCTGTTCGTCGCTGTGGCGGACCACCGCTAGGGGGGTTCATGAGACACAGAGCGAGATCGATCCTCGCTGTCGGCGCGCTTCTGATCGGCGGAGCGAGCCTCGCACCCAGCGCCCAGGCGCAGAACGGAACGCCGGCGCCGACTGGGCCGGACGAGGTCAAGGTCTTCCGCGCCGAGGTCACCAAGAAGCAGGTACCCCTGCTGCTCGAGGCCGGCCAGGACGGTCACGAACTCGGTGAGCAGACGGCCGGGGGCGGCAGGACCCGGGTCGAGGTCTACCTCACCGACAAGCAGGCCGCGCACCTGCGCAAGCAGGGCGTCACCCTCACCGAGCACACCCTGTCGGCCAAGGCGGAGGCGAGGGTCGAGGACGCCGGCCAGGGCGTGTTCCGCCCGTACAGCGGGAGCGGCGGACTCAAGGAGGAGATCCTCCGCACCGCCCGGGCCCACCCCGGCCTCACCAAGGTCGAGTCCATCGGCAGGACCATCAAGGGCCAGGACATCCTCGCGCTCAAACTGACCAGGAACGCGAAGAAATCCAAGGACGGCTCCAAGCCGGCCGTGCTGTACATGTCGAACCAGCACGCGCGCGAGTGGATCACACCGGAGATGACCCGGCGTCTGATGCACTACTACCTGGACCGGTACACGAGCGACCAGCGGATCAGGAAGATCGTCGACTCGACGGAGCTGTGGTTCGTCCTCTCGGCCAACCCGGACGGCTACGACTACACCTTCAAGGACTCCGGTACCCGCCTGTGGCGCAAGAACCTGCGGGACGTCAACGGCGACGGCGTCATCGGCACGGGCGACGGTGTCGACCTCAACCGCAACTTCGCCTACAAGTGGGGCTACGACGACGAGGGTTCGTCCCCCAACCCCACCAGCCAGACCTACCGCGGCGCGAGCCCTGCCTCCGAGCCCGAGACCAAGGCCCTGGACGCCTTCGAGAAGCGCATCGGCTTCACCTACGCCATCAACTACCACTCCGCCGCCGAACTCCTCCTCTACGGCGTCGGCTGGCAGGTGGCCACCCCGACCCCCGACGACGTCCTCTACAAGGCGCTGGCCGGCACCCCCGGCAACTCCGCCGTCCCGGGCTACCACCCGCAGGTCTCCTCGGAGCTGTACACCACCAACGGCGAGGCGGACGGCCACGCGTCGAACGTCAACGGGACGGCGATGTTCACCCCGGAGATGTCGACCTGCCAGACCGCGTCGGACCTGGTACCGGACGACGCCTGGAAGAGCCAGGACTGCCAGTCGGTCTTCAACTTCCCCGACGACGAGAAGCTGATCCAGCAGGAGTTCGCCAAGAACGTCCCGTTCGCGCTGTCCGTCGCCGAGACCGCCGTACACCCCGACAAGCCGGCCTCCTCGGTCGGCCTGAGCGCCGCGGACTTCACCCCGGCCGCGTTCTCCACGTCGTACGCGCGCGGCGCGGACCAGGAGGTCTCGGTCGTCGTCCGCAAGGCGCTCCGGGACAAGGAGCTCAAGTACCGCGTCAACGGCGGCCGTACGGTCGGCCGGGCGCTCAGGCCCTGGAAGGGCGGCAAGACCTACGGCGGTGACGACAACCTCTACTTCGACGAGTACCGCGCCAAGGTGCGGCACGGCGAGCCCGGCGACAGGGTCGAGGTGTGGTTCAGCGGCCTGACCCGGAGCGGGAAGAAGGTCTCCAGCGAGCACTTCGCCTACACCGTCGCCGAGCGCCCGAAGGCGGACACCCTCGTGGTCGCCGAGGAGGGCACGGCCGCCGCGTGGGCACGGACGTACGCGGACGCGTCGAAGGCCGCCGGGCACCGGGTGCTCGTGTGGGACGTGGCCACGCAGGGCGCCCCGGACGCGCTCGGCGTGCTGAAGCACTTCCGGACGGTCGTGCACTACTCCGGCGCGAACGGCCCCGGCAACGCCACCCAGCTCCAGCTGCGCGCCTACCTCAACGAGGGTGGCAGGCTGATCGAGGCCGGCGAGCTGGCCGGCGGCAGTGTCGACCTCGGCGACGGCACCCTGTCGGACGACTTCAGCCAGTACTACCTGGGCGCCTACAGCCGTACCTCGACCAAGGGGGCCACGGGCTTCACCGGCTCCGGAGCGCTCGACGGCTTCACCGGTGCCCTCGGTGACGCGCCCGGCAACCCGCTCGACAAGGCCGGTACCTACGGCGTCACCTCCGACGAGCTGCCGGCCGCCTCGTACCCGCAGTTCAAGAGCGCGGGCGCGGGCACCTTCGCCGGGACGGTCAACCCGTACGGGCCGTACAGGGGCTCCGCCATGGCCGCCGCCGTGCACACCGACGACGCCTACAAACGCCTCACCCGCACCCTCGACCTCACCGGTGTCAGCGCGGCCGACAAACCGGCCCTGAGCGCGCGCCTGCTGTGGGACACCGAGCCCGGCTACGACCACGCGGTGGTCGAGGCGCACACCGTGGGCGCCGACGACTGGACGACCCTGCCGGAGACCGGCGGTGCCACCAAGGCGGCCGTGCCGGAGGACTGCGGGGCCGGTTTCCTGATCGGTGAGCACCCGTGGCTGAAGCACTATCTGACGCTCACGGGCACCACCTGCACCGCGACCGGCACCACCGGTTCCTGGCACAGCCTCACCGGCAGCTCCGGCGGCTGGCAGCAGGTGGGCTTCGACCTGAGCGCGTACGCCGGGAGGTCCGTCGAGGTCTCGATCAGCTACGTCACCGACCCCGGCACCGGCGGGCACGGCGTCCTCGTCGACGACGCCTCGCTGACCGTGGGCGGCGCGGCGAAGGAGACCGAGGGCTTCGAGTCGTCCCTGGGTGCCTGGACGGTGGCCGGACCGCCCGCCGGCAGCCCGGCGGTGCTGAAGGACTGGACGCGCACCGGGACCCTGTTCCAGACCTATGGAGCGGTCACCACCGACGACACCGTGCTGCTCGGTTTCGGCCTGGAACAGGTGCCGTCGGCCGCCGACCGGGCGGCTCTGCTGAGGAAGGCGTTCCGCTCGCTCGACAGGTGAGCGGAGCCCCCTCTCAACGGTGCACGGACACGGCACTCGACAGGTGAGCCGACCCGCTCACGTACGAGTGAAAACAGCGTCATTGCCGGGCGGCATTCCGTAACAAATACGGGTGAAGCCATTGTCGATCCCTGGCGGTCCGTACCCCTACTGGCGGGTACGGACTGCCTGCCCGTGTATGCGGCATCTCGATGTCACTCCGGGGCCCTCAGAGAGGTAGGGTCGGTGGTGGTCGGGGACATCCCAAATAGAGCTCGCCGGCACCGCATAGCCGGCGTACCAACGAGGAGATCGGTTCGTGACGATCCGCGTAGGCATCAACGGCTTCGGCCGCATCGGTCGTAACTACTTCCGCGCCCTGCTGGAGCAGGGGGCGGACATCGAGGTTGTGGCTGTCAACGACCTGGGTGACACCGCGACCACCGCGCACCTGCTCAAGTACGACACGATCCTGGGCCGCCTCAAGCAGGAGGTCTCCCACACCGCCGACACCATCACCGTCGACGGTCACACCATCAAGGTGCTCTCCGAGCGCAACCCGGCCGACATCCCGTGGGGCGAGCTGGGTGTCGACATCGTCATCGAGTCCACCGGCATCTTCACCAAGCGCGAGGACGCGGCCAAGCACCTCGCCGGCGGCGCCAAGAAGGTCCTCATCTCGGCTCCGGCCAAGGACGAGGACATCACCATCGTGATGGGCGTCAACCAGGACAAGTACGACGCGGCCAACCACCACGTCATCTCCAACGCCTCCTGCACCACCAACTGTGTGGCGCCGATGGCGAAGGTCCTGGACGAGAACTTCGGCATCGTCAAGGGTCTGATGACCACGGTGCACGCGTACACGAACGACCAGCGCATCCTGGACTTCCCGCACAAGGACCTGCGCCGCGCCCGTGCCGCCGCCGAGAACATCATCCCGACCACCACCGGTGCCGCCAAGGCCACCGCCCTGGTCCTGCCCCAGCTCAAGGGCAAGCTGGACGGCATCGCCATGCGCGTCCCGGTCCCGACCGGCTCCGTCACCGACCTGGTCGTCGAGCTGGGCCGCGAGGTGACCAAGGAAGAGGTCAACGCCGCCTTCCAGAAGGCCGCCGAGGGCGAGCTGAAGGGCCTCCTCGACTACACCGAGGACCCGATCGTCTCCTCCGACATCGTCAACGCCCCGGCGTCCTGCACCTTCGACTCCTCCCTGACCATGGTCCAGGAGGGCAAGAACGTGAAGGTCATCGGCTGGTACGACAACGAGTGGGGCTACTCCAACCGCCTCGTCGACCTCACGGTCTTCGTCGGCAACCAGCTCTGATCGCTGAAGCAGGACCTTTGAAGTGAGAGCAGGGCCCGTGCAGCGCACCGCCGCGCTGTCCGGGCCCTGCTCTCACGTACGGACCACGTCCTTTTACGATCAGGTGCACCACGAGCCCTCCTCAGGAGTCCACTCAATGAAGACGATCGACGAACTTCTCGCCGACGGCGTGAGCGGCAAGCGGGTCTTCGTCCGCGCCGACCTCAACGTGCCGCTGTCCGACGGGACGATCACCGACGACGGCCGCATCCGCGCCGTCCTGCCCACCGTCAAGGCCCTCGCGGACGCGGGCGCCAAGGTGGTCGTCGCCTCGCACCTGGGCCGCCCCAAGGGCGCCCCGGACCCCGCCTTCTCCCTCGCTCCGGCCGCCTCTCGCCTGGGTGAACTCCTCGGCTCCGCCGTGGCCTTCGCGACCGACACCGTCGGGCAGTCCGCGCAGGACACCGTCGCCGGCCTCGGCGAGGGTCAGGTCGCCGTCCTGGAGAACCTCCGCTTCAACCCCGGCGAGACGTCCAAGGACGACGCCGAGCGGGGTGACTTCGCCGACCGGCTCGCCGCCCTCGCCGACGTCTACGTCGGCGACGGCTTCGGCGCCGTGCACCGCAAGCACGCCTCTGTCTACGACCTGGCGAAGAAGCTGCCGCACTACGCCGGCCACCTCATCGCCGCCGAGGTCGGCGTCCTGAAGAAGCTCACCGACGACGTCCGGCGCCCCTACGTCGTCGCGCTCGGCGGCGCCAAGGTCTCCGACAAGCTCGCCGTGATCGACCAGCTGCTCGACAAGGCCGACCGCCTGCTCATCGGCGGCGGCATGGCCTACACCTTCCTCAAGGCCAAGGGCTACGAGGTCGGCATCTCCCTCCTCCAGGAGGACCAGGTCCCGGCCGTCACCGAGTACATGCGGCGCGCCGAGAAGCAGGGCGTGGAGCTGCTGCTCCCCGTCGACGTCGTGGTCTCCCGGACCTTCCCGGACCTGAAGACCAAGGCGCCCACCGAGAACACCGTGGTCGACGCGGACAAGATCCCCGCCGACCAGGAGGGCCTGGACATCGGCCCCAAGACCCGAGAGCTGTACGCCTCGAAGCTCGCCGACGCCGAGACCGTCTTCTGGAACGGTCCCATGGGCGTCTTCGAGCACCCCGACTACGCCGAGGGCACCAAGGCGGTCGCCCAGGCACTCGTCGACTCGAACGGCTTCACCGTCGTCGGCGGCGGTGACTCCGCCGCTGCCGTGCGTACGCTCGGCTTCGACGAGAACGCATTCGGCCACATCTCGACCGGTGGCGGCGCCTCCCTCGAATACCTCGAGGGCAAGACGCTCCCCGGCCTTGCCGCACTGGAGGACTGACCTCGATGAGCACGCGCACGCCGATCATGGCGGGCAACTGGAAGATGAACCTCAACCACCTGGAGGCCATCGCCCACGTCCAGAAGCTCGCCTTCGCCCTGGCCGACAAGGACTACGAGGCCGTCGAGGTCGCCGTCCTGCCCCCCTTCACCGACCTGCGCTCGGTGCAGACCCTGGTCGACGGCGACAAGCTCAAGATCAAGTACGGCGCCCAGGACATCTCCCAGCACGACTCCGGCGCCTACACCGGCGAGATCTCCGGCCCCATGCTGGCCAAGCTGAAGTGCACCTACGTGGTGATCGGCCACTCCGAGCGGCGCCAGTACCACGGTGAGGGCGACGAACTCGTCAACGCCAAGGTCAAGGCCGCCTTCAAGCACGGCCTCACCCCGATCCTGTGCGTCGGTGAGGAGCTGGACGTCCGCGAGGCGGGCAACCACGTCACCCACACCCTCACCCAGGTCGAGGGCGGTCTGAAGGACATCCCGGCCGAGCAGGCCGAGACCGTCGTGATCGCCTACGAGCCCGTGTGGGCCATCGGCACCGGCAAGGTCTGCGGCGCCGAGGACGCGCAGGAGGTCTGCGCCGCCGTCCGCGCCAAGATCGCCGAGCTGTACTCGCAGGACGTGGCCGACAAGGTCCGCATCCAGTACGGCGGCTCCGTGAAGTCGGGCAACGTCGCCGAGATCATGGCCCAGGCCGACATCGACGGCGCCCTGGTCGGCGGTGCCTCGCTGGACGCCGACGAGTTCGTCAAGATCGTGCGTTTCCGCGATCAGTGACGCTGCCGTGAGTAGGCGGTAGCGGCGATACGTCGTACTCTTGCGGGGGCACAGCCGAGGCGCTGTGCCCCCGTCGTCCATCCGAATCCGAGGAAGTTGGTCCAGCCGTGGTTTTGGGGTTCTCGATCGCCCTGATCGTCTTCAGCCTGCTGCTGATGCTGCTGGTGCTGATGCACAAGGGAAAGGGCGGCGGTCTCTCCGACATGTTCGGTGGTGGCATGCAGTCCTCCGTCGGCGGCTCCTCGGTCGCCGAGCGCAACCTCGACCGGATCACCATCGTGATCGGCCTGCTGTGGTTCGCGTGCATCATCGTCCTCGGCATGCTGATGAAGACGAACAGCTGACACCCGAATCGCACATTCCGCTCGTAAAGCCCCATGTTCGGTACGCGCTCCTGAGCGCGGCCTATCATGGGGCTTGCGTCTGGATATGGGGGCCGGTAACTCCAATCACTGGACGCGCGTTGGGCCTTACGTAGACTGAGGCGCTCGCAGCGAAGCGAAACGCCGACTAGCTTCGCGGCACCATCACGCAGGGAGTTACGACCGTGGCAAGTGGCAACGCGATCCGAGGAAGCCGGGTCGGGGCGGGGCCGATGGGCGAGGCCGAGCGCGGCGAGTCCGCGCCGCGTCTGCGCATCTCCTTCTGGTGCTCCAACGGGCACGAGACGCAGCCGAGCTTCGCCAGCGACGCGCAGGTTCCCGACACCTGGGACTGCCCGCGCTGCGGATTCCCGGCCGGCCAGGACCGGGACAACCCGCCGGACCCGCCGCGCACCGAGCCGTACAAGACGCACCTCGCGTACGTCCGGGAGCGGCGCAGCGACGCGGACGGCGAGGCGATCCTCGCCGAGGCGCTCGCCAAACTGAGGGGCGAGATCTAGGAGTTCTCACCGGCCGGGTGCCCGCGGGCGCCTGGCCGGAGCCGTATCCGCCGTTCGCCGCCGACCGATTGTCAGTGGTGCCCTCTACGGTTTTCGCGAAGGCGGGAACCGCGAGGGGGAGTTGTGACGTCGATCGGGGCAGGGGACGGGCGTGCGCCCGCGTGGCGCGGGGGCTTCGGGCGGCTGTGGAGCGCTGCCGTGCTCTCCGGCTTCGGTGACGCACTGCGGACGGCCGCACTGCCGCTGCTCGCCGCCTCGCTGACCGACCGGCCGCTGCTCATCGCCGCCGTGACCGCCTGCGGCCACCTGCCCTGGATCGTCTTCGGACTGCTCGGCGGGGCGGTCGCCGACCGCGTGGACCAACGGCGGGCGATGTGGACGGTGGACGCGGTACGCGGGCTGCTCGTCGCCTCCTTCGCGGCGGCCGTCGCCCTGGGGCACGCCTCGATCGCCCTCCTCATCGCCCTCGCCTTCACGCTGACCACGCTCCAGACGCTGTTCGACAACGCCGCCACGGCCCTGTTGCCGGCGCTGGTGGACCGGGAGGCCCTCGGCAGCGCGAACGCCCGGCTGATGACCGGGCAGAAGGTCACCGGGGGCCTGCTCGGGGCGCCTGCCGTGCCGGTCCTGACCGCCGCGGGGCTCGCCGTCCCCTTCGCGGCCGACGCGGCCACCTTCCTCGTGGCCGCCGCACTGGTCGCCTCCCTGCGGACCACCCCACCCGAGCGCACGCCGGGACCCGCGGGCGGCACCCTGCGCCGGGACATCACCGACGGGCTGCGCACCCTGGGGCGGGACCGGGCCCTGCGCGGCCTGTGCGCCTCCACCGCCCTGTGCAACACCGGCATGGGCGCCCTGATCGCCACCCTGGTGGTCCTCGTGACCGGCTGGCTGGACGCGGGCAGCGGCGGATACGCGGCGGCGATCACCGCGTACACCCTCGGCGGCCTGGCCGGGGGAGTGGCGAACCGGTGGATCACAGCCCCGCTCGGCGCACTGCGGACCGTGCTGCTCGCCGGCGCCGTGCAGACCGGCGCGCTCGTCGTCATGGGCACCGTGCGCAGCCTGGCCGCGCTGGTGGCGGCGCTCGCGGTCTTCGGGTTCATGGGCATGCTGTGGAACGTCAGCAGCACCACCCTGATGCAGCAACGCGCCCCCGCCGGCATGCTCGGCCGGGTCGGCTCCGCCTTCCGCACCCTGGCCGTCGCCGGGGCCCCGCTGGGCGCGCTCCTCGGCGGTGCCGCGGCCACGGCCTGGGGCCCCGGCACACCGGCCCTGCTCACGGCCGCGTTCTTCGTCCTGTCCGTCCTCTGCCTGATACCGGTCCGCGCGGAGGACGTACCTGTGGGTGCGCCGGACGACGGCGTCACGACGGCTCACGCCGCACGGTGATCAATTAGGTTGGAACAGCTGGGACAGGCACGAAAGAAGGCTGAAGTCCGAATGAACGCAGACGGCCGTACCAGGCTCAACCAGACGCCCGAATGGACCGCTCTCGCCAAGCACCGGGAGGAGCTGGCCGACACCCATCTGAGGGAGCTGTTCGCCGCCGACCCCGCGCGCGGCACCGGATACACGCTCCGGGTCGGCGACCTGTACATCGACTACTCCAAGCACCTGGTCACCGACGAGACGCTGCGGCTGCTGCGGGACCTGGCCGCGGCGACGGACGTCTTCGGCCTCCGGGACGCCATGTTCCGCGGCGAGAAGATCAACGTCACCGAGAACCGGGCGGTGCTGCACACCGCGCTGCGCGCCCCGCGCGACGCGGTGGTCGAGGTCGACGGCGAGAACGTGGTCCCGGCCGTGCACGCCGTGCTCGACAGGATGAGCGACTTCGCCGAGCGGGTCCGCTCCGGCGCGTGGACCGGCCACACCGGCAGGCGGATCAGGAACGTCGTCAACATCGGCATCGGCGGCTCCGACCTCGGCCCGGCGATGGCGTACGAGGTGCTGCGCAGCTTCACCGACCGCGACCTGACCGTCCGCTTCGTCTCCAACGTGGACGGGGCCGACCTGCACGAGGCCACCCGGGACCTGGATCCGGCGCAGACGCTGTTCGTCATCGCCTCCAAGACCTTCACCACCATCGAGACCATCACCAACGCGACTTCCGCCCGGAAGTGGCTGCTGGCCGCGCTCGGCGACGAGTCCGCGGTGGCCAAGCACTTCGTGGCGCTGTCCACGAACGCCGAGAAGGTCGCCGAGTTCGGCA
>NZ_BMRM01000017.1 GCF_014648635.1 Streptomyces cinerochromogenes
TTCCCTTCGGTCTTGCGTTTCCGACTCTATCAGATCTTTTCTCGATCCGATTTCCTCGATGCTTTCCAGGTTCCCGCTCTCGCGTTTCCCTTTCCGGCGGTTCCGACTTTATCAGAAGTACTGAGTCGGTTTTCCCACCCGCTCCGGGCATCCGTGTCCAGCGCGTGAAGTGCTGGGGTTCCCGGTCGGGCGGAGCCGTAAACGTACTGGAGCGGGGCGCCCCGATGCAAATCGAGGGGCCCCGCTCCGGACGTACACCGCCGGTGCGTCAGACCTCGACGACCACGGGCAGGATCATCGGCCTGCGGCGATAGGTGTCCGAGACCCACTTGCCGAGGGTCCGGCGGACGAGTTGCTGGAGCTGGTGGGGCTCCACGACGCCGTCCTGGGCAGATCTCTCCAGGACCTCGGTGATCTTCGGAATGACGTCGGTGAAGGCCGAGTCCTCGATGCCGGAGCCGCGCGCCTGGACGTGCGGGCCGCCGGTGATCTTGCCGGTGGAGGCGTCCATGACCACGAAGACCGAGATGATGCCCTCGTCGCCGAGGATCTTGCGGTCCTTCAGTGCCGGCTCGCCGACGTCGCCGACCGAGAGGCCGTCGACGTAGACGTAACCGGCCTGGACCTTGCCGGAGATCTTGGCCTTGCCCTCGACCAGGTCGACCGCCACGCCGTCCTCGGCGATGACGATCCGGTCGTGCGGGACGCCGGTCAGGGCACCCAGCTCGGCGTTGGCCCGCAGGTGGCGCCACTCGCCGTGGACCGGCATGAGGTTCTTCGGGCGGCAGATGTTGTAGAAGTACAGCAGCTCGCCCGCCGACGCGTGGCCGGAGACGTGCACCTTGGCGTTGCCCTTGTGGACGACGTTGGCGCCCCAGCGGGTCAGGCCGTTGATCACGCGGTAGACCGCGTTCTCGTTCCCGGGGATGAGGGACGAGGCCAGGATGACCGTGTCGCCGTCGACGATCCGGATCTGGTGGTCCCTGTTGGCCATGCGGGACAGGGCCGCCATCGGCTCGCCCTGGGAGCCCGTGCAGACCAGGACCACCTCGTGGTCGGGCAGGTCGTCCAGCGTCTTGACGTCGACCACCAGGCCCGGCGGCACCTTCAGGTAGCCGAGGTCCCGGGCGATGCCCATGTTGCGGACCATGGACCGGCCGACGAAGGCGACCCGGCGGCCGTACTCGTGGGCCGCGTCCAGGATCTGCTGGATGCGGTGGACGTGGCTGGCGAAGCTCGCCACGATGATCCGCTTGCGGGCGCCGGCGAAGACCTGCCGCAGGACGTTGGAGATGTCGCGCTCGTGCGGGGTGAACCCGGGGACCTCGGCGTTCGTGGAGTCGGTGAGGAGGAGGTCGATGCCCTCCTCGCTCAGCCGCGCGAAGGCGTGCAGGTCGGTGAGGCGGTTGTCCAGCGGGAGCTGGTCCATCTTGAAGTCGCCGGTGTGGACCACCATGCCGGCGGGGGTGCGGATGGCGACGGCCAGGGCGTCCGGGATGGAGTGGTTGACGGCGATGAACTCGCAGTCGAAGGGGCCGATGCGCTCGCGGTTGCCCTCCGCCACCTCCAGGGTGTACGGCCGGATCCGGTGCTCCTGCAGCTTGGCCTCGATGAGGGCCAGCGTGAGCTTGGAGCCGATCAGCGGGATGTCCGGCTTCTCGCGGAGCAGGAAGGGGACACCGCCGATGTGGTCCTCGTGGCCGTGGGTGAGGACGATGCCCTCGATGTCGTCCAGACGGTCCCGGATGGACGAGAAGTCCGGCAGGATCAGGTCGATTCCGGGCTGCTCCTCCTCCGGGAAGAGCACTCCGCAGTCGACGATCAGCAGGCGGCCGCCGTACTCGAAGACCGTCATGTTCCGGCCGATCTCACCGAGGCCGCCGAGCGGGGTAACGCGCAGGCCGCCCTTGGGGAGCGGCGGCGGCGGGCCGAGTTCAGGATGCGGATGACTCAAAAGACTCTCCTCAGCACGCGCGCCACGTACCGGTACGGCACGTGGCGCGCATGACGTTTCGTGCGGAAGCAGTTGTCGTTGTGGGGTGCAGGCACCGGTGGCCTGCGTGTTCTGTTGTTCTTCAGTTGTGAAGCCCCTGTGGTGCCAAGTCTTTAATCAGAGCTGTACCCCGCCGGCAGCAAGATCGATCTTGAGCTGGGCGATCTCCTCGGGCGAGCACTCGACCATGGGTGAGCGCAGCGGTCCGGCGGGCAGGCCCTGGAGGGCGAGGGCGGCCTTGGTGGTCATGACGCCCTGCGTGCGGAACATGCCGGTGTAGACCGGGAGCAGCTTCTGGTGGATCTCGGTGGCCTTGACGACGTCACCGGAGACGTACGCGTCGACCAGGGCGCGCAGGTCGGGGGTGACCAGGTGGCCGACGACCGAGACGAAGCCGACCGCGCCGACGGAGAGCAGCGGGAGGTTGAGCATGTCGTCGCCGGAGTACCAGGCGAGGCTGGACTGGGCGATGGCCCAGCTGGCGCGGCCGAGGTCGCCCTTGGCGTCCTTGTTCGCGACGATCCGGGGGTGCTCGGCGAGCCGGACGAGGGTCTCGGTGCTGATCGGGACGCCGCTGCGGCCGGGGATGTCGTAGAGCATGACGGGCAGGCCGGTGGCGTCGGCGACGGCCGTGAAGTGCCGGTACAGGCCCTCCTGCGGGGGCTTGTTGTAGTACGGCGTGACGACCAGGAGGCCGTGCGCGCCGTCGCGTTCGGCCTGGCGGGCCAGCTCGATGCTGTGGTGGGTGTCGTTGGTGCCGACGCCGGCGACGACGTGGGCACGGTCGCCGACGGCCTCCAGGACGGCTCGTACGAGGTCCGATTTCTCCGCGTCGCTGGTGGTGGGGGACTCGCCGGTGGTGCCGTTGACGATCAGGCCGTCGTTGCCTGCGTCCACCAGGTGGGCGGCGAGCCGCTGCGCGCCGTCGAGGTCGAGTGCGCCGTCCGCCGTGAAGGGCGTGACCATGGCGGTGAGGACCCGCCCGAAGGGGGTCTGCGGAGTGGAGGTCGGAGCCATGGGTAACACGCTACTCGGTGCTCGATACGAGGTGTGCCCTTGGGGTGCCGGGAAAGTCAGGACAAAGTGGAGCCCGGCACTGCCTGCTCGGGGGTTCAAGCAGTGCCGGGTCCGTTTGATCAGGCTAGATGAACTTCTCTAAATGCCGCAATACGGACACTTCGCGAGGCTGACCCGTACATCCGTTCCGACAGGGGAACAAGGCTTCGCTACGGGGCCACACGCCCGTTCGCGTTGAAGGCGGCGTACGTGAGCGGCATGAGCTTCGCCCACTCCGCCTCCATCTTCTCGCCCACCATCTCGATCTCCCGCTGCGGGAAGGACGGCACCTTGGCCAGTTCGTGCTGGGTGCGCAGGCCGAGGAAGTGCATCAGGGAGCGGGCGTTGCAGGTGGCGTACATCGAGGAGTAGAGGCCGACGGGGAGGGCGGCGCGGGCGACCTCGCGGGCGACGCCGTCGGCGAGCATCTTCTGGTAGGCCGTGTACGCCTGCTCGTACGACTCGCGCAGGGCGCCGGTGACCGCCTCGTGCTGGGCGGGCGTGCCCTCCACGAAGACGTACTTGCCCGGGCGGCCCTCCTGGACGAGCTTGCGGGACTCGTCGGGCACGTAGAAGACCGGCTGCAGCTCGCGGTAGCGGCCGGACTCCTCGTTGTAGGACCAGCCGACGCGGTGCCGCATGAACTCGCGGAAGACGAAGATCGGGGCGCTGATGAAGAACGTCATCGAGTTGTGCTCGAACGGGCTGCCGTGCCGGTCGCGCATCAGGAAGTTGATCAGGCCCTTGGAGCGCTCGGGGTCCTTCTTCAGCTCGTCCAGGGACTGCTCGCCGGCGGTGGAGACACGGGCGGCGAAGAGCACGTCGGCGTCGGAAGCGCTGGACTTCACCAGCTCGACGGTGACGTCACTGCGGAACGTGAGCGACTCGGGGGTGGTCACGGGGGTAGGGGTCCTTCCCATTACTTCTGTGGTTGCCGACCACCTTACGGGGCACCCGGCGCGGCCCGGGGCGCTGCCTCGGCGCCTCGCCCCAAAAAACGCACCCGCGATTTTTTCGGACATGGGCACCTTTTGTGTCACTCACGCGTCTGTACCGGTGAGGCATGCACGTTCGATCTTCGACCCCGAGAGGAGCGGCGACCACGATGTTCCGTCGGCGCGAGCCCGTACCCTTCGCCTTCCTGGCCGAGGCGGAAAGGTTCCGCAGTAATGTCACTCCCCCGCCCCGTCGGCGGGCGTCCGTCGGTGAGATAGCCGGGCGCTGGCTGCTGGGCCTCACCCTCGTCGCCGGGCTCGTGGGAGCCCTGGTCCTCGGCATGCCGGCGCTCTCCACGCAGTCCGGTACACCGGCTCAGCAGTCCCAGGCGTCCCAGGGGCACTGAGGCGGAGGCCCTTACTCTTCCGGACGCCCACGGCTGGTGGGCGACAACGGGGCCGGATAGCCTCACGGCACAGCTCCCGTGAGGACCGAGTGAGGACCAGCCGTGCCCCTGCCCTTCCTGACGGCCGACCGCACCTTTGATTCGGCGGCCGAGAGTGCGCTGCCGTACGACGACCCCGACCGCTGGCGCCGCCCCTACCGGCCCGGTCCCTGGCGGGTGGGTGTGTCGGCGCTGGTGCTGCTGCTCGCCTCGTTCGTGCTGTTCGCGGCGGTTCTCACCGCGCTGACCGGCTCTCCTTCCACCGCCGCGGTGGTGCTCGGCGCGGGTCTGGCGATCGTCGCCGGCGCGCTGCGGCTGCTGCGCATGGGCGTGTGGGTGAGCGGGCGCGGGCTGCGCCGCACCGGCTTCCTGGTGACGCGGACGGTGCCGTGGGCGCGGGTCGTCTCCGTGCGGACGGTGCAGCAGCCGGTGCGCTGGCTCGGGCTGCCGCGGACGGTGCAGGGGCAGGCGCTGGCGCTCGTACGCAAGGACCGGCCCGCCGAGGACACCCCGCCGCTGCTCACCACGCACAGCCTGGACTTCCTGGGCCGGCCGGTGGCCTTCGACCGGGCGGCGGACACGGTAGAGGCGTGGGCCGCGGAGAACCACCGCGGCTGAAGGGGCGCGCCCCGCCGGAGCGGGGCGCGCCCCTTCACCTCAGGTGGTGTGCGCCCGTTCGCCTCAGGCGCGCGCCGGTTCGCCTCAGGCGCTGACGGGGCGGCCGTCGTGCAGGGCGATGGCGCGTTGCATCGCCTTGCGGGCGCGGGGGGTGTCCCGGGCGTCGTGGTAGGCGACGGCGAGGCGGAACCAGCAGCGCCAGTCGTCGGGGGACGCCTCCGTCTCGGCCTTGCGCTTGGCGAAGACCTCGTCGGCCGAGTCGCGGTCGATCCGGCCGCTGGGCAGGCGCTTCAGTTCGTCGACCGGGAGGCCGCCCTCGGCCTCCAGTTCCTCGGCGAGGGCGTTGGCCCTGCGGACGAACTGGGTGTTCTTCCACAGGAACCACAGGCCGATGACCGGCAGGATCAGCACCGCCACCCCGAAGGTGACGGTGAGGAGCGTGCCGGACTGGATGAGCATCACGCCGCGGCTGCCGACCAGGACGAAGTAGAAGACCAGGACGGCGGCCGTGACGAGATAGGTGATCTTCGCGCGCATGACGTCGCCGGGCTCAGCTCAGGTCCAGGAAGTGTTCCAGGCCGAAGGTGAGGCCCGGAGTGGTCACCACGCGGCGCGCGCCGAGCAGGATGCCCGGCATGAAGCTGCTGTGGTGCAGCGAGTCGTGCCGGACGGTCAGGGTCTCGCCCTCGCCGCCGAGCAGCACCTCCTGGTGGGCCAGGAGGCCGCGCAGGCGGACGGAGTGGACCGGGACGCCGTCCACGCTGGCGCCGCGGGCGCCGTCCAGGGCGGTGACGGTGGCGTCCGGCGCCGGTGCCGTGCCGGCCGTCCGGCGGGCCTCGGCGATGAGCTGGGCCGTGCGCGTGGCGGTGCCGGAGGGGGCGTCCACCTTCTTCGGGTGGTGCAGCTCGATCACCTCCACCGATTCGAAGTACGGCGCGGCGATCTGCGCGAACTTCATCGTCAGCACGGCCCCGATGGAGAAGTTCGGCGCGATGAGCACGCCGGTCTCCGGGGACTGGGCCAGCCAGCCCCTCAGCTGCGCGAGGCGGTCGTCGGTCCAGCCCGTCGTGCCGACCACGGCGTGGATGCCGTGGCGCACGCAGAAGTCGAGGTTGCCCATGACCGAGGCGGGGGTGGTCAGTTCCACGGCGACCTGGGCGCCGGTGTCCGCCAGCGTCTCCAGCTTGTCGCCGCGGCCGAGGGCGGCGACCAGCTCCATGTCCTCCGCGGCCTCGACCGCCTTGACCGCCTCGGACCCGATCCGGCCCTTGGCACCGAGGACCGCCACGCGCAGCTTGCTCATGTTCCTGCTTCCTAACCGGTGGTGTTTCAGGCGACCGCGTCGTGCAGCCGGGAGGCCTGCTTGTCCTTGAGCGGGCCGATGACCGACAGCGACGGACGCTGTCCCAGGATGTCGCGGGCGACGGAGCGGACCTCGTCGGGGGAGACCGCGGCTATCTTCGCCAGCATGTCGTCCACGGACATCTGCTCGCCCCAGCACAGCTCGCTCTTGCCGATACGGTTCATCAGCGCGCCGGTGTCCTCCAGGCCCAGGACCGTGGAGCCCCTCAGCTGGCCGATGGCGCGGGCGATCTCGTCGTCGGTCAGGCCGTTCTGCGCGACGTGGTCGAGTTCGTCGCGGCAGATCCGCAGCACGTCGTGGACCTGGCTGGGCCGGCAGCCGGCGTAGACGCCGAACAGGCCGCAGTCGGCGAAGGCGGAGGTGTACGAGTACACGCTGTAGGCGAGGCCGCGCTTCTCCCGGACCTCCTGGAAGAGGCGGGAGGACATGCCGCCGCCGAGGGCGGTGTTGAGCACGCCCATGGCCCAGCGGCGGTCGTCGGTGCGGGCGAGGCCGGGCATGCCGAGGACGACGTGCGCCTGCTCGGTCTTGCGGGCCAGCAGCTCGACCTTGCCGAAGGTGCGGATCGTACGGCTGCCGTCGCGCGGGGCGATGGGCCGGGCGGCCTGGTCGGTGAGGGCGCCCGCCTTCTCGAAGGCCGCGCGGACCTGTCGTACGACCTTGTTGTGGTCGATGTTGCCGGCGCAGGCGACCACCAGGTGGGTGGGGTCGTAGTGCTTCTTGTAGAAGCGGCGGATGCGGTCGGCCGTGAGGGCGTTGACCGTGTCGACCGTGCCGAGGACCGGGCGGCCGAGGGCGTTGTCGCCGAACATGGTGTGCGCGAACAGGTCGTGCACGCAGTCGCCGGGGTCGTCCTCGGTCATGGCGATCTCTTCGAGGATCGCGCCCCGCTCGACGTCGACGTCCTCTTCGAGGATCAGCGAGCCGGTCAGCATGTCGCAGACGACGTCGATGGCGAGGGGCAGGTCGGCGTCGAGCACGCGCGCGTAGTAGCACGTGTACTCCTTGGCCGTGAACGCGTTCATCTCCCCGCCGACCGCGTCGAGCGCGGAGGAGATGTCCAGGGCGCTGCGCTTGCGGGTGCCCTTGAAGAGCAGGTGCTCCAGGTAGTGCGTGGCGCCGTTCAGGGCCCGGGTCTCGTCGCGGGAGCCGACGTGCGCCCAGATGCCGAAGGTCGCGGAGCGGACCGAGGGCAGGGTCTCGGTGACGATGCGCAGGCCGCCCGGGAGGGTCGTCTTGCGGACCGTGCCGATGCCGTTGCGGCCCTTGATGAGGGTTTGGGTACGGGCGACGGCCCGCGCCTCCGAGGAGGGGCGGGCCGTCACCTTCGAGCTACGGGACGTCACTGCTCGGCGTCGTCCTTCGAGGTCTCGTCGCCTTCCTCGCCCTCGATCACCGGAACGAGGGAGAGCTTGCCGCGGGAGTCGATCTCGGCGATCTCGACCTGGACCTTCTGGCCCACGCCGAGGACGTCCTCGACGTTCTCCACGCGCTTGCCGCCGGCCAGCTTGCGGATCTGCGAGATGTGCAGCAGACCGTCCTTGCCGGGCAGCAGGGAGACGAACGCACCGAAGGTGGTCGTCTTCACGACCGTACCCAGGTAGCGCTCGCCGACCTCCGGCATCGTCGGGTTGGCGATGCCGTTGATCGTGGCGCGGGCGGCCTCCGCCGAGGGACCGTCGGCGGCACCGATGTAGATCGTGCCGTCGTCCTCGATGGTGATCTCGGCGCCCGTGTCCTCCTGGATCTGGTTGATCATCTTGCCCTTGGGGCCGATGACCTCACCGATCTTGTCGACCGGGATCTTGACGGTGATGATCCGCGGGGCGTGCGGGCTCATCTCGTCGGGCCGGTCGATGGCCTCCATCATCACGTCGAGGATGTGGAGGCGGGCGTCGCGGGCCTGCTTGAGGGCCGCGGCCAGGACGGAGGCCGGGATGCCGTCCAGCTTGGTGTCGAGCTGGAGGGCGGTCACGAACTCCTTGGTGCCGGCGACCTTGAAGTCCATGTCGCCGAAGGCGTCCTCCGCACCGAGGATGTCGGTGAGGGTGACGTAGTGCGTCTCGCCGTCGATCTCCTGGGAGATCAGGCCCATGGCGATACCGGCGACCGGGGCCTTCAGCGGCACACCGGCGTTCAGCAGCGACATGGTGGAGGCGCAGACCGAGCCCATGGACGTCGAGCCGTTGGAGCTCAGCGCCTCGGAGACCTGGCGGATCGCGTAGGGGAACTCCTCGCGCGTGGGCAGCACCGGCACCAGAGCGCGCTCGGCGAGGGCGCCGTGGCCGATCTCGCGGCGCTTCGGGGAGCCGACGCGGCCGGTCTCGCCGGTGGAGTACGGCGGGAAGTTGTAGTTGTGCATGTAGCGCTTGCGGGTCACCGGGGAGAGGGTGTCCAGCTGCTGCTCCATGCGGAGCATGTTGAGGGTGGTGACGCCCAGGATCTGGGTCTCGCCACGCTCGAACACCGCGGAGCCGTGCACCCGCGGGATCGCCTCGACCTCGGCGGCCAGGGTGCGGATGTCGGTGACACCGCGGCCGTCGATGCGCTTCTTCTCCTTGATCACGCGCTCGCGGACCAGCTGCTTGGTGAGCGAGCGGTACGCGGCGGAGATCTCCTTCTCGCGGCCCTCGAACTCCGGCAGGAGCTTCTCGGCGGCCAGAGCCTTGACGCGGTCCAGCTCGGCCTCGCGCTCCTGCTTGCCGGCGATGGTGAGCGCCTGGGCCAGCTCGGGGCGGACGGCGGCGGTCAGGGCCTCGAACACGTCGTCCTGGTAGTCCAGGAAGATCGGGAACTCGGCGGTCGGCTTGGCGGCCTTGGCGGCGAGGTCGGCCTGGGCGCGGCACAGGACCTTGATGAAGGGCTTGGCGGCCTCCAGACCGGCGGCGACGACCTCCTCGGTCGGCGCGTCGGCGCCGCCCTCGACCAGCTTGATGGTCTTCTCGGTGGCCTCGGCCTCGACCATCATGATCGCGACGTCGCCGTCCTCCAGGACACGGCCGGCGACGACCATGTCGAAGACGGCGTCCTCCAGCTCGGTGTGGGTCGGGAAGGCGACCCACTGGCCGCGGATCAGCGCGACGCGGACGCCGCCGATCGGGCCGGAGAAGGGCAGACCGGCCAGCTGCGTGGACGCGGACGCGGCGTTGATCGCCACGACGTCGTACAGGTGGTCGGGGTTGAGCGCCATGATCGTGGCGACGACCTGGATCTCGTTGCGCAGGCCCTTCTTGAAGGACGGGCGCAGCGGGCGGTCGATGAGGCGGCAGGTGAGGATGGCGTCCTCGGACGGCCGGCCCTCACGGCGGAAGAAGCTGCCGGGGATCTTGCCGGCGGCGTACATCCGCTCCTCGACGTCCACCGTCAGCGGGAAGAAGTCGAGCTGGTCCTTGGGCTGCTTGGAGGCGGTGGTGGCCGACAGCACCATGGTGTCGTCGTCCAGGTACGCCACGGCGGAGCCGGCGGCCTGCTTGGCCAGGCGGCCCGTCTCGAAGCGGATGGTGCGGGTGCCGAAGGGACCGTTGTCAATGACGGCCTCGGCGTAGTGGGTCTCGTTCTCCACTAGCGTTTTCTCCGTTACTTATCGTCTTTCGTCCCTTGGCTGCCCGTGTGGCAGGGGGACGGTGGCGGAGAAGCGCTCCGTGCGGTGCGGGCCGGTCTTCGATCGAAGCACCCGGGGCTCGCTTCCCCCCGGGGGCCACTACCGAGGACCGGCGGCGGCTAGGTGCGCTCCTCCTCGTTCTGTCGTTCTGTCGTGCTCTTCGTGCTGTGCCGTACGTCGCCGTGCTGCGCCGTACGGCGTTCCGTGTCGTGCGTACTGCGTTGTGCTACCACACTACAAAGCGTGAGTGACACTCCGCACGTTCCGCACGTACGACGAAGGGAGCGGTCCCCGAGTCCTCCCGGGAACCGCTCCCCTCACGGCGTCTTACTTGGCGCCCGCCGCACCGCGGCGGATGCCGAGGCGGTCGACCAGCGCACGGAAGCGCTGGATGTCCTTCTTCGCCAGGTACTGGAGAAGACGGCGGCGCTGACCGACGAGGATCAGCAGGCCACGGCGGGAGTGGTGGTCGTGCTTGTGGGTCTTGAGGTGCTCCGTCAGGTCGGAGATCCGACGGGAGAGCAGAGCGACCTGGACCTCGGGGGAGCCGGTGTCACCCTCCTTGGTACCGAACTCGCCGATGATCTGCTTCTTCGTAGCGGCGTCGAGCGACACGCGTACTCCTCATAGTCTGTTGAGTGCCACCGAGTGCCCCCGGTCTACGTCTCGGGGGAGCTTCCGTTACTCGGGAGGCGGGATCCGCTGGGCGCGGCCTCCAGAACACGCGGTTCCGGGGGTGCGTACACAAACGGCCGTCACTCAGGGTACCAGGACATGGCGGGGGTCTTACGACGGGTGGCCGAACCCGCCTGGTGCGGCCGCACCGGCCACTAGGGTGAGCGCGGGACCGTACCTAGCGCGGGAAGGGGTTCGCTGCACGATGGCGGAGACGGAAGCGGAGATCAAGGCACGCAAGGAGCGGGAGCGGGACGAGCTGTACGCGCTCGACATCTCGGGCGTCGAGTGGCACTGCGCGCCGGGCACGGAGGAGCACGAGGAGCGGGTCGAGATCGCGTACCTGCCCGGCGGAGCGGTCGCGATGCGTTCCTCCCTCGACCCGGACACCGTGCTCCGCTACACCGAGGCCGAGTGGCGGGCGTTCGTGCTGGGGGCCCGGGACGGCGAGTTCGACCTGAAGCCCATGGCTCACAACGGGGGCCTGGACGTGCAGTGAGCCGCACCGGCGCACGGCGCCGGTGACGACGAACCGGGCCCCGGCTCCGTGTGGAGCCGGGGCCCGGTGTCGCACCTGGGGGTTATGAGCTGGTCATGGCGCGCGCGGTGGCGTACACGTCGAAGACCGCCAGGGTCAGCGGGATCAGGGTGAGCAGGACGAAGCCCTCGCAGATCTCCAGGAAGCGGCCCCAGAAGGGGGTCAGCCCGCCGCGGGACAGGATCAGGCCCAGGGCCGTCACCAGGGCGGTGGCCAGGGCGATCACCGCGATCAGCCAGATGGTGCGGATCTCGAGGTCGGTGCGGTCACCGGCCAGGGCCGCGCGCATGATGTGCTGCGGCGGGTTGAGGGCGAGGCCGAGGCCCAGCAGGACCAGCGAGGCCAGGCCGGCGGCCAGTACGGAGGCGACCTGGGCGGTGTAGCGGAAGAGGCTCGCGCGCATGAGCATGGCGACGCCGGTGGCGAGCGCGAGCAGCTGGGCCCAGATGTCGTCCGAGAAGCCGAGCACGGCCGACGCGCCGACGGCGACCAGCGCGCAGCCGCCGACCAGGCCGACGAGGAGTTCGTGGCCGCGCCGGGCCTGTGCCTCGATGCGCTCGGTGTCCACCGGCTCCTGCGCGGTGGAGTCGGCGCCGTAGGCGGGGCGGGGGGCGCCGCTGCTCGGGTTCTCGAAGCCGATCGGCAGTCGGGCGAAGCGCATGGACATGCCGGGCAGGAAGGCGAGGGCGCCGACGGCGACGGGTGCGCACAGGCCGGCCATCTCCGTGGGCGCCCAGTCGGTGAGGGTCGCGACGAAGACGACGATCAGGGCGACCGTCGAGGCGAACACGAAGGCGACGAAGGGGCCGTCACCGTGGGGTGCGCACAGGGTGAGGATCAGGGCGGCGACGAGGACGGCCGCGCACGCCAGCAGGAACTGGAGTCTGCCGATGCCCTCTCCGCCGCTCAGCGGGAGCAGTCCGCTGCCGGCGACACCGATGTTGGGCAGCGCGCCGAGGCCCAGGGCGACGGAGGAGCCGCGGTCGTCGTAGACGCGGGCGCGGACCGCGGAGAGCACGACCAGCAGGACGCCGGTGACGGCGGCGAGGATGCCGGCCAGGCCGTGCATGTCGTGCAGCGGATCGGAGGTCCAGGCGACGAACGCGAGCAGCGCGGGCAGTACGCCCCCGCCGACGAGGCCCGCGGCCCGGGTCAGGTCGCCGCTCCACAGCCGGTGCTGCTTGGTGACGGCGGAGGCGACCGCCTCGGCGACGTCGTCGAAGACCGCCGGCGGCAGGGACTCCGCGAACGGGCGCAGGGTGAGGAGTTCGCCGTCGAGGATGCGCTGGGCGGCGAAGGAGCGGGCGCTGTCCAGCACGGTGCCGTCGGTGCGGACGAGGTGGTAGCCGACCGGGGCGCCCGCCGCGGGGCTCTGCTGGGACAGCCGGAGGATCTCCGGATAGAGGTCGGCGACCGGGACGTCGTCGGGCAGTGCCACGTCGATGCGGCTGTCCGGCGCGACGATGGTGACCCGGCAGAAGCCGAGTCCGGTGCCGGACCCGGAAGGGGCTCCCGTCCCGGGTCCGCCGGTGGCGGCGGCCGTCATGCTCACCTGCTGCTCCCCCTCAGTGGTGGTGGTGCGTCTATGTCGTGAAGGTCCGGTGCCCGTTTGCCCCCTGCGTGCCGGCAGAGGTGCCGTGCGCCGGGATCCCGGGGACTTCCCGCCTCGGCATCGAGATGGTTGCCCCGTTTTGTCCGGGCTGCTCGGCGTGTGCTCACGCGAACATTCGGCACCCTACCGCTCACCCGTGTCGCGTGAACTCAGTAGGATCACGCGGCGGCCTGCGCTCGCCGGACACGGGGCGGCGGGCGGAACGCCTGGGTCGGGCAAGGGAATTGGTGAGCAGTGAGCCAGATTGTCGTGAAGCGCCCGCCTAGGGCGCTGCCGTCCGAAGTGCCCGCGGAAGAGGTCATTGTCCAACCGCCGCCCGAATTGCCGCGGGGGCATCAGGAGAGCGTCCTGATGCAGCTGCTGCCCACGCTGGGCATGGGCGGTTCGGTGGTCTTCTTCTTCACGAACGGCCAGCCGTTCATGAAGATCATGGGCATGATCATGATCGCCTCGACGGTGGCCATGTCCATCGCGATGGTGGTCCGCTTCCGCCGCGGCTCCCAGGGCCAGCTGGCCGACATGCGCCGCGACTACCTGAGCTACCTGTCCCAGGCGCGCAAGTCCGCGGTGACGGCGGCGAAGGCACAGCGGGACGCGCAGTACTACCTGCACCCCTCCCCCGAGCAGCTCTGGGCGCTGGTCGCCGAGGGCAGCCGGGTCTGGGAACGGCGGCCCGGCGACGAGGACTTCGCGCACGTACGCATCGGTCTGGGCCCGCAGCCGCTGGCGACCCCGCTCGTCCCCCCGGAGACCGGCCCCGTCGAACAGCTGGAGCCGCTGACCGCGGGCGCGATGCAGCGCTTCCTCGCCGCGCACGGCACCGTCGGCGACCTGCCGATGGCGGTGTCGCTGCGCGCCTTCTACCACGTCACGGTCAGCGGCGAACCGCAGTCCGTACGGGCCTCGGCCCGCGCGCTCGTCGGCTCGCTCGCCTCCCTGCACTCCCCCGAGGACCTGATCATCGCGGTGGCCGCGGGCCGCGAGTCCCTGCCGCACTGGGAGTGGGCGAAGTGGCTGCCGCACGTGCAGGCGCCCGGTGCCGTGGACGGCGCGGGCTCGCGCCGGCTGATCGGCACCGACCCGCGCGAGCTGGAGGACCTGCTGGCCTCCCGGCTGACCGGCCGGCCGCGCTTCCACCCCGGCGCCGCGCCGCTGCTGGACGAGCCGCACATCGTGCTCGTCCTGGACGACCTGTCCCTGCTGCCGGACTCGGTGCTCGCCAACCCGGAGGGGCTGCAGGGCGTCACGGTGGTCGAGGTGGTGCCGGGCGACCTCACGACGGCGGGCGGCGACCTGTCCGTCGTCGTCCAGCCCGGCCTGCTCCGCCTGGAGTCCGGGCACGGCGAGGTGTACGAGGGCAGCCCGGACGCCCTCTCCTACGAGTCCGCCGAGGCGCTGTCCCGGCAGCTGGCGCCGCTGCGCATGGCGTCGGGCGGTGACGACGACGAACCGCTCCTGGCCAACCTGGAGTTCACCGACCTGCTGGGCCTCGGCGACGCGGCGTCCGTCGACACCAAGCGGACCTGGCGCCCCCGCGCGCTCGCGGAACGGCTGCGGGTGCCGATCGGTCTCGGCGAGGACGGCCGGCCCGTGATGCTCGACCTCAAGGAGGCCGCGCAGGAGGGCATGGGCCCGCACGGCCTGTGCGTCGGCGCGACCGGTTCCGGCAAGTCGGAGCTGCTGCGCACTCTGGTCCTGGGCCTCGCGGTCACCCACTCCTCGGAGACCCTGAACTTCGTCCTCGCGGACTTCAAGGGCGGTGCGACCTTCGCCGGCATGGCGCAGATGCCGCACGTCGCGGCCGTCATCACCAACCTCGCGGACGACCTGACCCTGGTCGACCGCATGGGCGACTCGATCCGCGGCGAGCTGAACCGCCGCCAGGAGCTGCTGCGCGACGCGGGCAACTACGCCAACATCCACGACTACGAGAAGGCACGCGCGGCGGGTGCCCCGCTGCAGCCGATCCCCTCCCTCGTCCTGGTGATCGACGAGTTCAGCGAGCTGCTGACCGCCAAGCCGGACTTCATCGAGATGTTCGTGCAGATCGGCCGTATCGGCCGTTCGCTGGGCGTGCACCTGCTGCTGGCCTCGCAGCGCCTGGAGGAGGGCCGCCTGCGGGGCCTGGAGACGTACCTCTCCTACCGGATCGGTCTGCGTACCTTCTCCGCGGCCGAGTCCCGTGCCGCGCTCGGCGTGCCCGACGCCTACGAGCTGCCGAACGTCCCCGGTTCCGGCTTCCTGAAGTACGGCACGGACGAGATGGTCCGCTTCAAGGCGGCGTACGTCTCCGGCGTGTACCGCTCGGGGCCGCAGCGCTCCCCCCTGCCCGGCGGACAGCTGCCCGTGGACCGGCGGCCGGTGCTGTTCACGGCCACCGAGGTGCCGGTGCACTACACCGCAGTCCCGCAGCAGCGCACGCAGTCCGAGCCGGAGGTGGACGAGGCGCTGGCCGACACGGTCCTGGACGTGATCGTGCGCCGGCTGGAGGCGCAGGGCCCGGCGGCGCACCAGGTGTGGCTGCCGCCGCTGGAGAGCCCGCCGTCGCTGGACGCGCTGCTGCCGGGCCTGGCGCCGGTGCAGGGCCGCGGCCTGACCCAGCCGAACTACGAGGAGGCGGGCCGCCTGGTCGTCCCGGTCGGTCTGGTCGACAAGCCGTACGAGCAGCGCCGCGACCGCCTGATGCTCGACTTCTCGGGCGCGGCGGGCCACATGCAGATCATCGGCGGCCCCCAGTCCGGCAAGTCCACGCTGCTGCGCTCCCTGATCTGCTCCTTCGCGCTCACCCACACGCCGTACGAGGTGCAGTTCTACGGCCTCGACTTCGGTGGTGGCGGTATGGCCGCGGTGGACGGCCTGCCGCACGTCGGCGGCATCGCCTCGCGCCTGGACCCGGAGCGGGTGCGCCGTACGGTCTCCGAGGTGTACGGCGTCCTGACCCGCCGCGAGGAGTACTTCCGCACGGCCGGCATCGCCTCGATCGCCGACTACCGCTCCCGGCGCGCCCGCGGCGAGATCTCGGTCACCGACCAGCCGTGGGGCGACGTCTTCCTGGTCATCGACGGCTGGGGCAACTTCCGCTCGGACTACGAGGGCCTGGAGACGGCGGTCCTGGACATCGCCGCCCGCGGCCTCGGCTACGGCGTCCACCTCGTCATCACCGCGTCGCGCTCGATGGAGGTCCGGGCGAACCTCAAGGACCACCTCATGAACCGCCTGGAGCTGCGCCTGGGTGACGTGATGGACTCGGAGATCGACCGCAAGGTGGCGGCGAACGTCCCCGCGGGCGTCCCCGGCCGCGGTCTGTCCCCGCAGAAGCTGCACTTCATGGCGGCCGTTCCGCGCATCGACGGCCTGACCTCCGACACGGACCTGGCCGAGGCCACGGCCGCGCTGACCACCGACGTCGGCCGCCACTGGCAGGCGCCGGGCGCCCCCCAGGTGCGGCTGCTGCCGCGCCAGCTGGAGGCGGTCAAGCTGCCGCCGGGCGACCGCTTCCCCCAGCGGGGCATCGCCTTCGGCCTGGACGAGGACAACCTGGAACCGGTGTTCGTCGACTTCGACCAGGACCCGTTCTTCCTCGTCTTCGGCGAGAGCGAGTCCGGCAAGTCCAACCTGCTGCGGCTGCTGATCAGGCAGCTGTCCCTGCGGTACGGCGGCGACGACGCGAAGTTCTTCGTGGTCGACAACCGCCGCGCGCTGCTGGACGTCACGCCCTCGTCCCACCTGGCCGAGTACATCCCCATGTCCAGCCAGATGGACCACCACATGGCGGCCCTGGCCGACCTCATGCAGCGCCGCACCCCGACCGCCGACGTCACCCCGCAGCAGCTGCGGGAGCGGAGCTGGTGGCGCGGCCCGCAGGTCTTCGTCGTCATCGACGACTACGACCTCGTCTCCACCTCCAGCGGCAACCCGCTGAGCGGACTCACGGAGATGCTGCCGTTCGCCCGCGACGTCGGCGTCCGCTTCATCATCGCCCGCTCCTCCGCGGGCGCGGGCCGCGCCTCCTACGAGCCGTTCATGCAGCGCATGAAGGAGCTCGGCGCCCAGGGCGTCGTCCTGGCCGGCGACCCGGCCGAGGGCGACCTCCTCGCCGGGGTCCGGCCGCGGCCGATGCCCGCCGGCCGGGGCGTCTTCGTGTCGCGCAAGCGGGGCAAGCCGCTGGTCCAGACGGGACTGGTGGACGTGGAGTACTGAGGGCGCCGGGTGACCCGGCCCGCCTGACGGACACCCTTCGGATCCGGCGGTCGTACGGCCGCCGGATCCGGTGTTCCACGGGCCCGGACGTCCCACGCGCCCGGATCGGATCGCCGGGTCAGAAGACCGGCAGGGCGTACAGGGAGCTGCCGCTCGCCACGAAGACGCGGTTGCCGGCGGCGGCGAAGGCCGCGGAGTCGTCCGTGGAGCCGAGTTTGTAGGACCAGGTCTCCCGCGCGTCCTTCTCCGTGCCCGTGGTCGTCACCGTGGGCACGGGTTCGGGGTCCAGGAACCAGACACCGTGGCCCTGGCGGACGACGGGGTGGTCGTTGCTGGTGACCGCCACCCCGGCCTCCCACCGTTTCTTCCCGCTCCGGACGTCGAACGCCATGGGGAATCCGTACCCTTGCGTGTCACAGCCCAGCGCGTACAGCACGTCGCCGTAGACGCCGGGCCGGCCCCACTCCTTCTTGCTGTGGTCGTAGTAGGCCTCCTCCGTGTACGCCCACACCTGCTTGCCGTCGGAGATGCGGCGCGCCGACAGCGTCCTGCCGTTCAGGATGACGAGGCCGTTGCGGACGGCCGGGAAGAGGTACCGCTCCTTCGCCAGATCGCGGGCCGTCCACTCCGTGCGCCCGCTTGCCGTGTTCACCGCCATGGCGTGCCCGGTGGAGGTGGTGACCACGAGCCGCCCCTGGTGGGCGGCCGGTCTGGGCAGGATCGTCGTGCGGAAGTCCTCGGGCAGCTGTGCCGTCCAGCGGACGCGGGCGTCCGAGCGGCCCACGGCACGCAGCCGGTGGTCCTTCGTGACGAGGTAGACCGCTTCCTCGTCGGCCGTCAGGAGCGTCGCGGCATCGGCTCGCGCCGTCCACTTGCGCTCCCCCGTGGCCGGGACGAAGGTGTGCAGCGTGCCGTGGTCGTCGGCGGCCACGACCAACCGGTCGGACAGCGACAGGTAACGGCACGTCATCCGCATCGCCGGAGCACTCCAGCGGCGCTTGCCGTCGACGACGTCCAGAGCCACCACCCCGCGCACGGGGTGCCCGGTGATCACGACGTCCCGTACCGGCAACGGCGCCGGGGACTTGGGGCTCGTCACGTCGTTCACCTCCCACAGCGGCTTGGGAGAGCCCCCGACGATGTAGTCACCCTGGTCGGCGGAGAGGAGACGTTCCGCCGGTGTCCGGGCGGCGGGCGGGTAGTCGAACGGGCCCTTCCGTCGCCCCTCGCTCCCGCCGCCACGCAGCAGCCACCAGCCCGTCCCGGTACCGCCCGCCGCGAGCACGGCCCCCCCGGCCGCGAAGCCGGTCAGGACGCGGCGCCGGCTCGGCCTCTCGGTCTCCGCCGTGGGCAGCAGCGGAGCGCTGAGATTCCGTATCTCACGCTCCCGCTCCCTGATCGCCTCGGTGACGGGCCCGCGCCTCCACGCCACGCCCGCCTTCCTGGGTGGGGCGAAGGCGGCGGCGATCTGCTCGGGGCTGGGCCGTGCCGCCGCGTCCTTCGCCAGGCAGGGCGCGATCAGCGCGTACTGCTCGGGTGACAGGCCCTGCCAGCGTGGCTCGCCGTGGACGACCTCGTACTGGACGGCGGCCACATGTGCGCCCTCGAACGCACGGTGACCGGTGGCCGCGTGGACGAGGACGGCGCCGAGGGAGAAGACGTCGGCTGCCGGGGTGACCCGGTGCCCGAGCACCTGTTCCGGCGCGCCGTACCCGGGAGTGACCGGGATCTGCCCGGTGGTGGTGAGTGTCAGCCCGTGCTCGGGGCGAGCGATACCGAAGTCGATGACCCGCGGGCCGTCCGAGGTGATCACGATGTTCGGCGGCTTGAGGTCGCGGTGGACGAAGCCGGAGGCGTGGATGTCGCGCAGCGTGCGGGCCACGGAGGCGGCCAGGGCGCGCAGGCTCGCGTCGTCCAGCGGGCCGTACCGCTCGATGACCTGGTCCAGGGTCGGCCCGGCGAGGAACTCGGTGGCGATCCACGGCCGGCCGCCCTCGGTCTGCGCACCCAGCACCGCGGCGACACCCGGGCTCCGCACGGCCTGAGCCGCCAGCGCCTCGCGCACGAACCGCTGGGCGAGACCGGTGTCCTGGGAGAGTTCCGGCCGGAGCACCTTCACCGCGGCGACGGCGCCCGTGTGGTCCTGGCCGACATAGACCTTGCCCATGCCGCCCTCGCCCAGCACACCGAGCAGCCGGTACGGGCCCAGACGGATCGGGTCACCGGTCCCGAGGGGTCTCATCGCGGATCTCTTTCTCTTGTCGCCACACGCTTCCCACCGCGCACCGGGCGGCTCACTGCAGGGGGAAGGCGGCGAGGAACCTGCCGCCCAGCGCGATGACGTGTGCGGATGCCTCGTGGGCGATGAACACCTCGCCCGTGGTCCTGAACGACCGGACCGGGGCACCGGTGGAATTCCAGGCGATGGCCCACAGCTCCGATCCACGCTTGTTGTACATGTACTTGGGGCCGATCACCGGTGGGTCGGTGACGTCGGCCGCGGCTCCCTGCCCGCCCCGCTCCTCCCACATGACGGCGCCGCCCGTACCGGACAAGCCGACGAGCCCGTGCCCCTTGCGGGCCGCGTACACGAAGTCGTCCTTCACCACCGGCGGGCCGTACGTCGCCCCCGGGTGCTCCGACGCGGTGTCCCAGGCGACCTCGCCGTCGCTGAGCCGCAGGGCGCGCAGCGGCCCGCAGCCGACGTACAGATGGTCCTCGTCGACGGCCGGCGGCCGGCGGACCAGGTCCGGTCGGACACCGTCGAGCGGCCGGTCCCAGCGGACGGCGCCCGAGCGGGTGTCGCGGGCGACCGCCCGCACGGTGCCGTCGTTCGCCTCCTGGAGGGTCACCAGCCGGCCTCCGGCGACCGCGGCGCCGAGGAAGTACAGCCGCCTGGAGCCCTCGCGCCGGGCGGGCAGCGTGGTCGTCCACAGGCGCTTGCCGGAGGAGATGTCGACGGCGAACAGGTACCAGGTCTGCGAGGCGAGGAAGCCGTCGATGGAGTACGTGCCGCGGCCGGCTGCCACATAGGCGACACCGTCCGCGGTGCACACCAGCTGGTTCTGGTCGAGGACACCGTTGACGTCGGTGAACTCCGCGAACGGTTCCGCCGCCTTGCCGGTGGCCAGGTCGACGGACGCGAGCAGCAGCGGGAACCCGCCCGGTTTGCCGGCGTTGTGCGCGGAGCCGTCCGCCTGCACCAGCCGGATGAGGCGTTCGCCGTCGGTGGCCACCTGCCAGGTGTTCTCCATCCGGTCCGAGGCGAACCGGATGTGCCCGGTCTCGGCGACGATGCCGCCCAGGCCCTTGCCCGCCACCAGCACCACCAGGTCACCGACGACAAGGGGGCGCGCCGGGACCGTGTCGTCGGGCGGACCGGCGACCTGGATCTGCCAGACGGAGTCGAGCTTCTTCCTCGGCAGCCGGCCGCTGCCGGACCCGGTGGGCCGCGGCGCGGGCCCCGTACCGGCCCGCGCGCTCCAGGCCCAGGCCGCGGCCCCGGCGCCCGCGACGGCCAGAGCGGCCCCGCCGAAGACCAGCAGCCGCCGGCGGGAAGGGCGTGCGACGGCGGTCGGCGCGGCCGTGTGCTCCTCCTCCGGCGGACGCGGCAGCCGCCGCGGTGTGATCTGCCAGACCTCGCTCGCGCGCCGGGCGATGTCGGCCAGCAACACGTCCGGCAGATGGTCGGCGAACTCCCCGGTGCCGTCGTGCAGTCGAGCGGCGAGCCAGTCGGTCGTCGGCCGCCGGAAGGGGTTCTTGTCCAGGCACTGCGCGAGGACGGGCACCAGGCTGTCGGGTACGCCGGTCAGGTCGGGCTCGGCGTACTGCACCCGGTAGATCAGGTCCGCCGCCTGCCCGTGGCCGAACGGCGGACGCCCGGTGGCGGCGAAGACGAGCAGGCCGGCGAGGGCGAACACGTCACCCGCCGCCGAGTGCTCCTGCCCGCCCGCCTGTTCCGGCGACATGAAGGCGGGAGTGCCGACCGCGACCCCGATCCGGGTGAGGTGCGCGTCGCCGGCGGCGCGGGCGATGCCGAAGTCGATGACCTTCGGGCCGTAGGCGGTGACGAGGACGTTGGAGGGCTTGAGGTCGCGGTGGACGACGTCCGAGGCGTGCAACTGCCCCAGCGCCCCGCACAGCGCCGCGCCGAGCGCCCGTACGGAGGCTTCGGGCAGCGGGCCGCACAGGTCGACGGCCTCGTCGAGGGGCGGCCCGAGCACGTACTCGGTGGCGAACCAGGGCGTCTCGGCCCGCGGATCCGCGTCCACGACCCCGGCGCCGAAGCGCTCGCCCACCACCCGGGCCGCGTCGGTCTCCAGCCGGAAGCGGCTGCGGGAGGCCGGGTCGGAGGCGATGTGGGCGTGCATCGTCTTGAGCGCGACGGTACGGCCGCCCGCGGTACGGGCCAGGTAGACGGTGCCCATACCGCCGCTGCCGAGGCGGGCGACGAGCCGGTACGGGCCGATCGTCTCCGGGTCGTCGTGAGTCAGGGGGGAGGACATGGCGCTCGTCAGTTCGGCTGAGGGACGGGAGGGGTGACCGGCGCGGCTGCGCCCTCGACGGGGATCTCCGCCGTGAGAACGGCCGCCGACTGGTGCGCGAGGGCGGCGATCACCCGTCCGGGGAGCCAGCCGGGGGCGAGGAGCGTGGCGGAGCCCGACGGGTCACCGCCGGCCAGCGCGTCGGCCAGCTCGGCGAGTGAGGGGCGAGCACCGGGGTCGCGGGTGAGGCACCGGCTGAGGGCGGTACGGAACGCGGCCGGGAGTTCGTCCCGCTCCGGGGCCGTGTGGCCGGTGGCGGCGTACGCGAGCGTCGCTCCGAGGGCGTACACGTCGCCCAGGGGCCGCGGGCGCCCGCCGGAGGCCTGCTCCGGCGGCAGGCTGCCGGGCTCCAGGCCGGGCAGCCCGGACCGGGGCGTGCCGTCCGGGGCGGCGGCTCGTACGGCGCCGTAGCAGGTGAGGCGGGGGCCGTCGGCCGCGAGCAGGACGGCCGCGGGAGACACACCGGCGAAGGTCAGGCCCTGCCCGTGCAGGACGGCCAGGGTCTCGGCGAGGGCCGTGCCGAGCGCGCGTACCGTCCGTTCGGGCAGCGGACCGCCGTGCACGGCGAGGGCGGTCGGAAGCGGGAGGACGGGCAGGTAGGGCCGGGCGTACCAGGCGGGCCGGTCGGAGGCAGCGAGGGCGGTGGCCGGCGCCGCGCACGGGCCCAGGAGATACCGGGAGCCGTCGGCCTCCGCGAGGAAACGCCGGGGGTCACCGCCCGGGTGCGGGAGGGAGAGCAGTACGGTGTGCCGGCCGTCGACGCTGCGGGCGATGTACCGGCGCTCGGGGACGGGGATCCTGGTCCGCGGGTCGTCCAGCGCGGTGATGACGCGGTACGGGCCCACCTGCCGCCGTGACGCGGTGGCCCGGTCCGGCTCTCCCCCGGCGGCCACGCCCGTGGCGCCCTCGTTGGCCTGCATTCCCTGTCCTGGTGTGTCCGTCTCGCTGAGGTCGCCCGGCACGACAGGGGGTGGGCACCTCCCGTGCGTGCCCACCCGCCGTCGTGATGTGCCGGTCGTCCGGCCGCTTACATGAAGTAGCTGGCGGCCTTCCGGTCGCCGCCCTGGTAGTCACCGCCGGCCGCGTGCACGACCCGGCCGATGGCCTTGAGGGCCTCGTGGATGCCGTTGGCCTCACGGTCCCAGGCGGCCTGCTGCTCGGTGTACGTGTTGTGGGCCTCGCCCTCCCACATGCTGGCGACGCCGGCGACCTTCCGCTTGATGGCCTCCAGGCTCTCCTCCAGCCGCTGCGCGTGGTTGGCCAGCTGGGTGGCGGTGTCGTCGAGGCTGCCGTAAGTGACTTCCAGCTCGCCGCTGTTGTTGACGCTCATGGTTGCTCCGTTGCTGAGAGGTTGTGGCCTGGGTGGATCAGTAGCTGGACAGCGCCGAGTGCGACCCGCCGAGGTCGACGTCGATGCTCTGGACCTGCGAGCGGATCTCGTCTTCCGTGCCGTCCTTGATCTTCCGGGTGTTGCTCATGGCCTCGATGAACTTGGTGAGGATGTTCCCGATCTTGACCATGCGCTCGTTGATCTCGGTCTGCTTGGCGTTGAACGCGCCGGCACCGATGCCCTTCCAGTGGCCCTCAAGGCTGTCGATGATGGCCTGCAGCTCCTTGAGCTGGCCCTTGATGCCCTCGAAACGGTGCAGAAGCTCCTTTTCGAGGACGATGATGTCCTTGTCGCTTACCTTCTGGCGCTGCGTCGCCATTTTCGTGCCCTTCTTTTGTGAACTGACCTTGCCGGGCGCTGCACTCAGGCTTCAGCGCGGGTGGCAAGCGGACTTCTGCCCACTCGGTGGGTGAGCAGGTAGGCGGGAGACCGCTCAGGCGTTACGGCGTGCGCGCAGCACGGCGAAGCCGGCGCCTCCGATGATGAGTACGGCTGCCGCGGCGCCGATGATCACCCAGGTCTGGGTGCTGCTGCCGGAGGTGGTGTCCTTGGCGGCGGCGGAGGTGGACCCGTTGCCGGAACCGGCCTTCTCACCCGGCTTCACCGACGCTCCCTCGGAGGGCGCGGCCGAGGACTTCCCACCGGCCGAGGACTTCCCACCGGCCGTGATGTCCTCGTCCGGGTCCGCTCCGTTCTCGGCGGCGAGGGGGTCCCTGTTGGCCGGTCCCGGATCGATGTTCTTGGCGATCAGCACTCGGCGCGGACGGATGATGCCGTAGCCGAGGTACTTGCTGGGCTTGTTCTTGGCCCAGGTACGGCCGGCGGTGTCGATGAAGGAACGGAGAACCTGGTTGGCCGTCCAGTCGGGGTGGGCGGACCAGACCAGGGCTGCGGAGGCTGAGGCTATGGCGGAGGCGAAGCTGGTGCCGTACTGAGTGCAGTACTTCGTCAAGGTCTTGTCGCAGTAGCCCTGGACGTCGAGGCCCGGCGCTGCGAGGTCGACCTGGTTCCCGTAGGAGGAGAAATTACCGACGGTTCCGGTCTTGTCAATGGCCCCGACGCCGATGGCATACGGGTCCATGGACGGATAGTTCCGCTTGTTTCCCCTGTCTCCGGTGTTACCCGTGGACGCGAAGAGCAGCTTTCCCTTGGAAGCGGCGTACTTGAGAGCCTCCTCTTCCTCCTCTGCGTAGTACTCGCTTCCGTAGGACATGTTGATGATCTTGGCGTCACTGTCGGCAGCAGCCCTGATGGCCTCGGCAGAGGTGAGGGATTTCGCCCGCTCGTCCTCATCCTTGAGCTGGTCAAGACCCACCCGAATGGGGATGATCTTCGCCTCGGGAGCCAGGCCCTTGATGCCGCCACCGGCTCCTGTACCGGCGATTACTTCGGCAATCGAGGTGCCGTGGCCGTCATAATCCTGGGTGACGTGGTATTTAGCGGCTTTGGGTACCTCGTCGACAAGCACCTGACCCTTGAGAGAAGGCGTGTCCGGGTTCACTCCGGTATCGATGACAGCGACCTTCACCCCCTTGCCGGTGCTGTACTTCCATATCTCCTTGGCGCCCATCGCGTCGAGATACCACTGCTTGGACTGAACGCCGTCCGCGGCCACGGCCCCGGGGGCAAGTCCTGCCGATGCGATGGCCAGCGCGCCCAGTACCGAGCAGACAGCAGACAGCCGTCTCGCGTTGCGCCTCATCAGGAGGGCAGTCCTCGTACCGCGCCGGCCGGTCCCTGGCTTCATGCCTGTGTACGTCCTCGCTCGTTCAGTCGCTCTTCTGGGGCTCGTCACGCCGCTGCTGCGACGGGCGCTGCTGGCGTGTCTCGGCAGTCCCACCAGCGCGTCCGCCCACCGTTCCGCGGCCGAGTCCCTTGGATCCTGCCTCGGAGTTGAGCGGGGAACCAGCAGTGTTGCGAGGCGCGCCGATCACGCCCTCCGGGTTGCTCGCCGAGCGCAGAACCGCCTGACCCGCACCGGGTTCCGCCTTCGCCGTAGGGGCACCCACCACGCCTCGCTGGCCCAGGGCGCCCTTCGCGGGCGTGGCGGAGGACGGTTCCTCGGCGCCGACGACCATGCCGCGCGGCACGCGAGGGTTGGCCGTCCCTCCGGAGCCAGGGCCCGTAACGGGCTTCCCGCCCACGACACCGTTACGCGCCGAAGCGGTGGGACCAGTCACTCCCGTACGCCCGCCGGGCGTGTTGGTCGTCCTCGGCGTTCCGCCGGTGACAGGACGCCCCACCGGCGCACGGCCGGACTGGACGGGACCCCGCGCACCCGGCTGACCGGCCGGGGTCGCACGGCCCGTGGCACGCGCGGGCGGCTGTCCCATCGGGCCCTGCGGCACTCGACCGCCGGCGACGGAACGCCCTGCCTGCCCGATCGGACCCTGCGGCACGCGGCCACCGGCGACGGGGCGACCCGGCTGGCCGGTCGGCCCCTGCGGCGCTCGACCGCCGGCGGTACCCGACGGACCGGTGCGCCCCTGTGCCGAGACCGGCAACCGGCCGCTCGGGCCGTAGCCGGGGGTACGACCGGTGGTCGGCACGACGGGAGGCGTCATCGGCCCCGTGGGCAGCGGGGGCATCGGGCCGCCACCGCTGGTGGTCGGCAGAGTCGGCGTCGGCGAGTTGGGTGGTGTCGTGGGCGCCTGGGGCGGCAGCGTGGATGTGGTGTTGATCTCTGTGCCGACCTCGTGGCCGGAAGGTGCGCCGGGCTCGTGGGCCTCTTTCAGGGGCGGTACGTGACCACCGCCCCCTGTCGTGCTGGAGGTAGCCGACTCGGCGTGGCCTCCGGTCGCGCTTCCGTGGCCCCTCACCACACCCTGCCGCATGGAGGAAGGTGTGGACGCTCCCGAGCCGCCCTGCCCCCATCCTCTTTCACGCCCCGACGGCTGGGGCACCCCCAAATCCGGAATAGGCGTGTACGGCTTCGGGTCGGTCTCCATCGCCATGCCCAACGCGGTCGCGGACACCGAGTAGAACGACGCCAACCGGTTCATCTGGTTGATCGCCTCTTGCCGGTTCTTCTCGACCTTCAGCGCGACGGCGTAGTCAGGGTCGCCGTCGACCTGCTTGGACTTGGGCAGGTCCTCGGGGTGCTTCTGCTCGTGCGCGGGCCGGGGGTCCCGTTCCTTCGGCATGGAGTTGCGCACCGAGGCCAGCCCCGTGGCGGCGGCGGAGATCTCGGTGGCGGCGACGTCGGCGAAGGTCGCGAGTCCCTTGGTCCAGTCGATCAGACCTTTGGTCCAGGTGTGGAACTGCTCCGCGCCGTCGCCCTCCCAGTCGACGCCCTTGAGATTGGTCTCCAGGTCCGTCGCCGCGTCGTGGATGGCCGTACGGGCGTCCCACAGGGCCTTGCTGGCCGTCTCCAGGTGCTCGGGGTTGGAGTGGTGGACCAGGTCGAGCATCTCGTTGAGCTTGTGGCCCTCGAAGTCGGTCCGGCCCGCGGACAGGGCCGCCCCCATCGGCGTGCCCCTGAACCCGTTCTGCAGACGGCTGAGCGTGTTGACGAAGCCGACCTGGCGGTTGGCCTGCTCCACGTCGGCCTTGTACTCGGGCTTCTGCTGCCAGTTGTCAGTCAATGGAACCCGCCCCCGCGGACTTGTCGTCGCCGCCGTGCTCAGCAGCCTTGGCAGGCTTGTGGTCGGCGTGCTCACCCTTCGACTGTGTCGCCTCGTGATGCTGCTCGGCGAGGTGCGAGCGGATCTGCCAGAACCGGCGCCGCACCTCGTCCTCCGTGCTGTCGTACGTGACATCGGCGGCGTGCGCCGCGAGCGTCAGCGCCTCGATCTGCATACCCAGGTTCTGCGACAGCGTGGTGAGGCGTTCGTGCACCTGCTCGTACTTGCCGTGCAACTCGGTCGCCTCGTGGAAAGGAATGTTCGAGCCGCTGAACGAACTGGCGCTGAGCTTGTGTTCCGCCAGCCTGGAAGGGCTGCCAGGAGCACCCTCGAAGGCCGTCAGCGCTTTGTCCACCGCCGTCTTGAACTTCGCCAGCGCATCGATACCGCGCCGCATGCCCGAGCCGCCACCGCCGCTCACCGCGACCCCTTCCCCGTTTCCCCGTTGGTAGAGCCAGAGAGACCGGGCAGCACAGGTCGTACCCCCGATCTATCGCCAACCACTGTAGTCACTGCGCACATGGCGGCCAACTGAACTCTGCGACGGTTCAGTTGCAATGGTGTCCCGAAGTGACCGACTCACGACCACCCAAGAACGGCAATACGGTCAATAGTGACAGAAGCAGTCAGGCATCTGCGCAGAAGCTTCACATGAGAGGGGGCGAAGGAGCGCTGGAGGCAGCTCAGGGCGGCGCTTTGCAACCACAAAAGCTCACCCTGCGGTGCCGACCCGGCATTGCCGAACAGTTCGGGCTGACACCGGCCGTGGTGCACCTCCCCTGAATATTCACGCCCGACACAACGCACATAGTGGACATGGTGCAAATTTTCCTCAGCAGCGGTTGCTAGCTTGAGCCGGCAGCGGAGTAACCACGGGGGAAGGGGCCCTTCCATGGCATGGGACGAATGGGAGCACTTGAAGGCGCAGGCTGCCGGGGGGCAGTCGGCACACATGCAGCTCAACCATGTCGACGGGGGCGGCGGCACCTACGGCCCCTACGTCCTGCCCGGCAAGACCGGTGACCTCAAGGTGGGCCACGGCGACCTGGTGAAGATCGGCAGCGCCGCCCACCACCTGTACGACCAGCTCTGGAACAAGGCCCGCGTGGCGACCCCCAGCAGCGACAGCGCGGCCGGCGACCTCTCCCAGCAGGGCTTCGCCCTCGGCGCCGGGTTGCAGCACGTCTCGAACCGCTGGGAGGAGCAGTTGAAGTCCCTGATGGACGCCTGCGCCCAGATCTCCAACCACATGCAGGTCACCAAGTCCGTGCACCAGAACGACGAGAACTACATCCAGCGGCAGATGAGCAGCATCGACGCACTGGACGACGGGTTCGACGAACGGGTGGGGGCGCCGGGCAAGAAGAACTCCGTCTACGGCGAGAAGAGCAAGGGCGACAAGAAGGACTAGCGGCGTCGGGCTGCTGACGACGTAGACGACCGCGCCATCCGGCACCGCACCCCTGGGACGATCACCAATGGACTTCAACGCCCTGTACCACGCCAACTTCAAGCTGCTCGACGACGCCGTCACCGACTGGTCGACGCTCGCGAAACACCTCGAAGACCTGAAGAAGGACGCGGAGGACGGCCTGCACAAGGCTGCGCTCAAGGCCAACTGGGCGGGGGTGAACGCGCAGGTCTCCAGGGAGTTCATCGGCAAGACGGCCGGCGAGTTCGGCGACGCCCACACGCAGGCGACCTCGATCCGCAACATCCTGCGTGACACCCGGAACGAGCTGAAGAACTACCACCAGCAGTTGACCGACGCCGTCTCGCGCGGGCAGAAGAAGCACCTGACCGTCACGGACACCGGCAAGGGCGGCTTCACGGTCATGGGCAACACCCGACCGGACTGGGCCTCCGACCCGAGTGGCAAGACCAGCGCCACCAACCAGAAGGACGTCGACGACCTCCGGGACGAGATCCAGGGCATCCTCAGCAAGGCCACGGAGAGCGACAACACGGCCAAGACCGTGCTGATGGCGCTCGTCGACCAGACGAAGATGGGGTTCTCGGACGCCAGCTACAAGGACCGGGACGCCGCGGCGGAAGCCGTCGAGAAGGCCGACGAGCTGGCGAAGCTCGCCAAGAAGGATCCCTCCGAGCTGTCGGTCGCGGACTTCGACAAGATCAATGACGGCCTGAAGAAGTACGCGAACGACCCGCTGTTCTCCGAGCGCTTCGCCACCGGCCTTGGACCGCAGAAGGCCCTGGAGTTCTGGACCGGGATCAGCGATCCCCACAGCGGCAACTACGAGCTGGGGCAGAAGCGTCTCGACCAGTTCGACGACCTCCAGCGCAACCTGGGTCTGACGCTGGCCCACGCCACGCAGAGCGATTCCACGGCGATGGCCGAGTGGAAGCGCAAGATGATCGACATCGGCGACCAGCCGATCCACGGCGACCGGGGCGGCCCCATGGGCTTCCAGGTCATGAGCAACCTCATGCGGACCGGGGACTACGACGACCAGTTCCTGAAGGACTACGGCACCCAGCTCATGGCCACCGAGCGGAAGCTCACGGGCAACGGCGACCACGAGAACACCATGTGGCGACTCACGGGCGCGAGTTCCTGGCTGAACCGGATCGGCGACGACAGCGGCAACGATCCCCTCACCGGCTACCTCAAGGGGCTGTCCAACAGCCCCGACGCGGCCACCGACTTCCTCAACGAGCAGTACATCTCCAAGGACGACCCGGACAACCCCTTCGAGCGGGACACCGACGGCAACGGCAAGAAGGGCAAGGTGTCCCTGTCCAACTTCCAGTACCTGTTCGAGGAGCGGGACTGGCCCAAGGAGACGGACGCCCACGGCGAGGACCTGGTCACCGGCCAGAACAACCTGGCCCTGGCCCTGGAGGCCGCCACGACCGGGCACCCGGCCGGCGAGATGCCCACGGTGGACACCCCTCCCCACAACGCGGGCCAGGCGAAGCTCGTCGAGAGCCTCTTCCGTTCGGTGTCGGAGAGCCCGGACCGGCTCACCGGCCACAGCTACATGTCGGACAGCATGGGGCAGATCGCTGCCGAGTACATGCCCGACATCCATCGTGAGCTGCACGCAGGCGGCTCCGGCGAGAAGACGCTCTTCCCCGTGGCGGGCACGGCGGCCAATCTCAACGAGCGGGACATCACGAGGTTCCTGTACGCGGTCGGCCAGAATCCCGAGGGTTACGCCGCGGTCAGCCTCGGTCAGCACAGCTACACGACGCAGTTGATGCAGTACCACTTCGAGCATCCTTCGGCGTACGTCGGGGATCCCGCCTTCTCCGAGGCCGAGAACCTCAAGCAGGGAACCGAACAGATCGCTCGTAAAGCGGGCGAGATCGAGGGCATCATCGGCGCCGGCCGCGCCTATCAGGGCGAACTGGAGGGCGGTGCGAAGGACGCCGAATACAACGCCGCCATCGAGAGCGCCGGGAGCTGGGGCGGTACGGCCATCGGCATCGGCATCGGTATGGCCACGGAACCGATGACCGGCCCCGGCGGTGCCATCATCGGTGACGTGGCCGGTACGGCGGCCGACGAAATCATCGGCAAGATCACCGAAGGAGCCATGCGGGACAGCTCCGGCGAGATCATCTACCGCAACGGCGAGAAGTTCGAGGACACTTCCGATTCGACCTACAAGCTGGTCGAACTCGCGGCCAGGAAGGCGGGCGAGAATTCCGGCCACCGCTACCCGCTGATCGAGGCTTCCGTGGCCACAGCGGCGGAGGACGGATTCGACACCGCCGGGACCAAGGTGCACAAGTACCTTGACGGGGAGGGAATTCCCCGGCAACTCGACACGGAAGACTGAGACGTTGGCATCCACTCGTACCAGATCCCTGCTCGCCGGTGGAGCGGCGCTGTTGTTGCTCTGCCTCGTCGTGGGTGTCCTCTACGCCCTGGGAGTTCCGCCCTTCGAAGAGAAGAAGGGCGAGATCAAGGCCTCCGAGGTGTGCCGGACCCTGGGCTCCCCGGCCGACAGCACCGCCGCGCTGAAGCGCGTCCTGCCCGACAAGTCCTCGTACTCGTTCGACGACGACATCACCGACAGGCGTTACGACGACACGGACTTCAGCTACGAGACGTCCTGCTTCGTCAATGGGGACGGAAAGCAACTCGTCGCGGCCACCGCCGAGATGGTGCGGTACGACAAAGCCGATGACTGGGTGAAGGACGTGGTCGAGAACCACGTGCCGGCCTCCTCGGTGAAGCCGTTCCCTGCCGGTGACAAGGCGATCGCTTCCGACAGGGTCGCCGCCGTCTACCTTCCTTGTACGGCCCGCGGCTTCGGCCGGCATCTGAGTGTCGTCGTGCAGCTCAAGCAGCGCGGCAGCGCTTCCGACGGTCAGCTGCGGGAGGGCCTGATCTCCCTCGCCCGCAACGCCGCGCTCTTCGCCCACGACGAAGCGAAGTGCGACGCGCCGTCCAAGGTGACGTCCTGAGCCGGTCCGGTGAGCCGGCCGCCGGGAAGCGGCTGCCGGCTTGCCGTCAGGGGGGGCGGTCGGAGGAGGCTGGGTATTCGATGGCTCGACGCCTTGTGGCAGCCACTGCGGCACTCGCGGCGCTAGGCCTGATCGTCGGTTGCTCGACATCCGATGACAAGAAGGATTACGACGTACCCAGAGCGCTGTGCGGGGTGCCAGTGGATTCTGGCCTCCTCTCTCCCTTCCTTCCGGCGGGCGAGAAGATCAAAGTCCAGGAAACGCGTCCGGTGCCTTCCCGGAAACTCTGCCGGGTGGACATCGACGGCCACTGGGCGCTGATGGCAAATCTCCAGTGGTGGGAGGAGGACGTGTCCATCGCTACCGTCGTGACCGCCAACCCTGAGACGGACAAGTCCCCGCAGTCGTCCGGCGACGACTTCTTCTACACCGGCACCGGAGCCGTGAAGCTGGTCAAGAACTGCAAGAACCCCGACCACGCCCGGCATCTGCTGTACACCTCGTTGCAGGTCCACAACTCGGATCTCGGTGACGTCTCCGCCATGAAGAAGTTGGCGACCACGTACACCGAGGCCGTTGGGCGGTCCGGTGAATGCCCGTAGGACGGCCTGGGCCGTCGCCGCCTCTCTCACGCTGCTGAGCGGATGCGGTGGCGGGGGCTCCGGAGAACCTGTCTCTCTCGATGCCGCTCGGACGCGGGCGGTGCTGCCGGATGCCGCGTCCGTGCCGGGTTGGGAAGCCACCCTCGAGCCGGTCGCCTATCCGCTGGAGAAGGCCACGAGGCTGGGGCTCGCCCGGTGTTTCAAAGATGTCGAGCAGGATTCGTGCTCGCGGGTCCGCTTCATCGGCGCTTCGGGTTTTCACCAGCAGAAGAAGCCGGTCGTCTCCTTCATCGTCCAGACGTACCTCGACCCGGCCACAGCCCGAGCGGCGTACGGAACCGTCTGGAAGACGTGGAAGCGATGGGTTCCAGCTCCGAAGGCCATGGCGGTCGGGGAACTCGGCGATCAGCGGAATGCCGTGGTCGGACTGGGTGCATCGGGGGTCAAGGGGTCCAAGGGCCTGATGATCGTGGTGCGAGAAGGCAGCGTCATCATGCTGTCCATGGCCGAGTCCGGTAAGTACGTCGACATGCCGGATTCCTTCCTCACCCGGTTCGCCGATGTTTTCACCCAGCGGGCGGAGGAGGCTCAGGCGGGCAAGGAGCCGTCGGCCGGGATCGAGGCGTCCTCCTAGCCGGAGCTCCGCGCTCCCCGCGCACCGGCGTACGAGGTGCACCGCGTCGGCCGGAGCCGGTCAGCACTCCCCCTCTCGTTCCGACGCGCTGATCCGGTAGCCCAGGTACGTCAGCGTTCCCTCCCCGCCGGCGATGCCCGGTGGTGTGTAGTCGTCCTTCTTCGAGCGGGTTCGCTGGATGTGGGTGCAGAAGGCGTTGTCCGCGCCGTCCGCGGTGACCGTGAAGGACGCGGTGTCGTCCGTGTTGCCGTCGGCGGGTTCGACCGTCACCCCGTAGCCCGGTGCGTCGCCGCCGCCGTACTCGGTCACCTTGTCCTTGATCAGGGACTCGTAGTCGGTGAAGGAGAGGGGACCCGAGTCGTCGGCCTGGAAGGTGTAGCCGTCGAGGTCGTCGGTTGCCTGCTGGACCGCGCTGGTCAGCTCGTCGTCGCTCCAGGAGACGTCGTCGGAGACACCGAAGCCGTGGACGGCCATGTAGACGCCGATGCCCGCGAGGCTGAGGAAGAGGACGCGGGCGGCGACGAAGGCGGAGTCGGGGAGGTCCGGGGCCGAGGGGTTGAGGCTGGTGCGCCAGGCGCGTACCCGGTCCGCCTTCACGCAGGCCATGGCCACCAGTACGGCGGCCAGGACCAGGCCCAGCACGTTCAGTTGGGTCAGTGCGTCCATGAGCTGGTCCCCGCACGTCCACGTCGCTTGCGGCGGGCGTCGCGCAGGGCCACCGCTCCGCCGCCCAGGCCCGCCACCAGGACCGCCACGCCGATCGCGACGTAGGTCGCTATGCGGGCCGTGCGTTCCTGGGGGGTTTCGCCGAGGGTGAGCTTGGCGGGGGTGGGAGCCTCCGCGTGGGTGAGGCCCGCGTCCGGGTGGGGGGACTCGATCGGGTGATCGTCCTCCGTGAGGGCGCGGACCGGGTCGACGACGCCCCAGCCGACCCGGATGTCGTAGCCGGCGATGGAGCGTTCGGCGGTCTGCTCGATCTGGGCCACGACCTGACGGGGCGTCCAGTCCTTGTGCTTGGCCTTGATGAGTGCGGCCACACCGGCGACGTAGGGCGCGGAGAAGCTCGTTCCGTTGTCCGGGCAGTGGCCGCCCTTCGGGACCGTGGAGATCATGTCGACTCCGGGGGCCGCCACACCGACGAAGTCGCCCGACTGGGAGAAGGCCGCGCGTTCGTTGTTGCGGTCGGACGCCGCCACCGCGAGGACTCCCGGGTACGACGCCGGGTACGTCTTCTTCACATTGCCGCCCAGTCCGTCGTTGCCCGCCGAGGCGACCACGACGATCTTGGCCGCCAGTGCCTCGTCGACCGCCCGGTGCAGGTCCTCGTCCGGCGGGATGGCGTTGGCGGTGTCCTGGGAGATGTTGATGACGTCGGCCTTGACCGTGATCGCGTGCCGGATCGCCCGCGCGAGGGTGCGGGCCGTGCCGTGCCCCTCCGCGTCGTTCTGCTTGATCGGGATGATCGTGGCCTGGGGGGCGAGTCCGACGAAGCCGGTGCCCTCCATGGGGCGGGCGGCGATGATGCCCGCCACGCGCGTGCCGTGGCCGACCGTGTCCGTCGTGCCCTTGGCGTTGCCGCGGTCGATCTCCTGTCCCTTGTCGTCCTTGGGGGGGAGGAAGTTCGCGCCGAGGGAGGCGTCGACGGCGTGGGCGAGCTGCGGGTTGGCCGTGTCGACGCCCGTGTCGATGACGGCGACCCTGACGTTCCTGCCCTTCGACTCGCTCCACAGCTGATCGAGGTTGACGCGCTGCAGGGCCCAGGGCGTGCCGGAGTACTTGTGGTTGGTCTTCGAGAACGTGCACTGGTCGGAGGCGGAGTCCGCGGCGGCCACCGGCGCGGCCAGCAGGGTGGCGGCCATGGTGAGGGCCGCCAGCAGGGTGGTGCGGGTCCGGAGGGGCGGCGGCGGGGTCGTACGGGTTCCGAGGGCCGTCGGCGGGGTCGTGCGGGTCCGGGGGGTGGGCGTCATCGTCGTACCCCTCACGAGCCCTGCGGCTGGCGGGCCGCCGCGGTGGACAGGCGGGGGCCGGTCGGCAGGAACTTCGACCAGGCGGCGGGGATGGGCGCGGGGTTCACGTCGGCGTAGCCGAGGCGGGTCTGCGCCAGCTTGGCCTCCTGCTGGAGCTGCTTGAGCTGCTTGCCGGAGATCCCGATCCCCTTGTCGTCACTGGCGCTGTCGTCGTTGGACTGCATGGCGTACCGCAGACCGGTGTCGGTGACCAGGAAGAGGGGGCCGGCCTTGGTCTCGCTGCCCTGGAACTGACGGTAGAGCTGGCCGGAGCCCGCGGTGACGTAGGCGCTGGAGGATCCGGTGGGCAGGACGGCCGGGAAGTCGGTGCCGGCCCAGGTGCTCAGCGTGGTGGCGCCGTTGTCGGGGTCGACGTGGTTCAGGACGGTGCAGACCGTGTTGCGGCTGCCGTCGCCCGTGGAGGGGTTGTTGACCGCGCTGGGCTTCTCGGTGGGCCACTTGTGGTCGGCCGCGAACGGCTCGCCCCGCTCGATGGCGCCCGCGCTGACCTCCTTCGGGTGCCCGGCCTGGCCGAGCTTCACCAGGTCCTCACTGACGAGGAGGAGCTGGGCGACGAAGTCGGAGACGGGGGCGACCCGGCCGGGCAGGACGACGAAGTACTGCTCCTGCCCGTTCACCGGCGCCTTGAGCACCATGCCGACGCGGTTGGTCTGGGCGTCCAGCTGGCCGGGGGCGCCCGCGGGGGCGCTCGGGACGCCGTCGATCCGCGGGAAGCTGATCGGGTCGCCCGGGTGCAGGGTGTCGATCCATTCCTTCGTCACCCGCTGCGGGGTGCGGTCCGGACCCACGATGGTCTGCAGCAGCAGGCGGTTGGAGGCGTCCACCGGGTATGCCCGGCCGTGCGCGTCGACCACGTACTGCTTCTTGTCCGGGGTGGTGACGTAGAGGAGTTCGCCGCCGTGCAGCTTCTCCTTGGTGGCGGCCAGCTTGTCCTGGTCGCGCTCGGCCAGCACGAAGGCGGCCTTCTGGATGGAGCTGCCGCTGCCGTTCGGGCGTTCGCAGACGGCCCACTCCTTGGCCGTGCCGGCCTCCTTGCCGGAGGGCAGCCGGTCGGGGGCGTAGGGGATGCCGATGGTGACGCCGTGCGGGATCTTGCCGTTGTCGAGGATCGACTCGTCGACGGTGACGACGTCGACGTCGCTCTGGGTGTCGAGGACGAGCTTGGCGGACGCCATGTTCAGTACCGGGTGGAGCTGGACCTTGCCCTTGGTCTTCAGGACCACGTACCGGGTGGTGGACTTGCTGGCGATGATCACCTTCTGTCCGGGGTCGTCCCAGCCCTGCGGGGCCGTCGGCTTGAACATGCCCCAGGCGCCGAACGCCGCGAGGACGACGACACCCACGACCGCGCTGGGCAGGACGGCGCGCAGCGGCCGGGGTGCCCCCTCGTCGGAGGCATCCGGTGACGACTGCACGAAGGACGCGAGCATGCGTCGCTTCGCGAAGGTGTAGGCGTTGAGTTGATCCCGCCGAGATGCCATCTGTGCCCGTTTCTCCCCGTGTCTCACGCGGAGCGCGCCCGGGGATCCCGCTCCCCCGCCCTCCGTTGTCGGACCCGGCCCCTACTATGCCTGGTACGGAGCGGGTCTCGTGGAGCGGGTAGGGTACCTGGGCCCTCAAGGGCCTTGTGCAGTGGCCTGATTCCAGCGAGTTGTGAGCAAAACGGGGGGATGGAGTGATGGCTTCCGGTACGCGGACGCGAGCGCGCGGCCGGTCGGCGGCACGAGGTCGCACGGCCGGGTCCGACACGCCGCCACGCGGAACGGCCGCCCGGCGCGGCACGGAGCGGCAGCAGGTCACGCTCGGCCTCAGGCAGCGGCCGGGCCAGGCCGGCTCGTTCCGTTTGCAACGGCTCATGCTGGTGGAGCTGGCGGCGGCCGTACTGCTCGTCGGCTGGGCCGTCGGGATGGCGGCCCTGGTGCCGGCCGCGGTGGTCGCCCTGGCCCTGGTCCTGCTGGCCTTCGTACGGCGGCGGGGGCGCTCCCTGCCGGAGTGGCTGGCCACCGCCCGGGAGCTGCGGGCGCGGCAGAAGCGGGCCGACAGCACCCCGATACCGCCGGGCACGGAGCCGGGTCTGGTCCCGGCGGTGGAGTGCGAGCCCGCCCTGCGGACGTACTCCTACAACGCGCGTGACCGCCGGCCGGTGGGGATCGTCGGCGACGGCACGTTCGTCACGGCCGTCCTCCAGGTGGAGGCCGACGCGACCGCGCTGCGGGCCGAACGGACCCGGCAGCCGCTGCCGCTGGGGCTGGTGCGGGACGCGCTGGAGGTGGACGAGATCCGCCTGGAGTCGGCGCAGATCGTGCTGCACACCCAGCCGGCGCCCGCGCTGCACCTGCCCCAGCAGTCCGTGGCCGTGGCCAACTACCTCCCGCTCCAGGAGCAGACCGGCGCCCCGGCCGTGCGCATCACCTGGATCGCGCTGAAGCTGGACCCGGAGCTGTGCGCGGAGGCCGTGGCCGCCCGCGGCGGCGGGCTGACCGGCGCGCAGAAGTGCGTGGTCCGGGCGGCGGACCACCTGGCGAGCCGGCTGACCGGCGCCGGATTCCGGGCCCGGCTGCTGGACGAGGAGGAGCTGGTCGCCGCGCTCGCCACCTCGGCCTGCGCCAACCCGCTGGTCACCGCCGAGGCGGGACGCAGCGAGACCCGGGAGCGGCGCACCGAGGAGTCCGGGCGCAGCTGGCGCTGTGACAACCGGCGGCACACGACGTACTGGATCCGGCGCTGGCCCCAACTGGGCGGCGACCGGGCCGAATCACTGCCCCAGTTCCTCGCCCGGGTCACCGCCGTCCCGGCCCTGGCCACCACCTTCAGCCTCACTCTCGCGCAGGGCGAGCGGCAGGAGGTGACGTTGTGCGGGCACCTGCGGGTGACCGGGCGCAGCGACGACGAACTCGTGGCGGCGCGGCGCGCGCTGCAGGCGGCGGCCCGGCAGTCCGGGGCCGGCCTGGCCCGCCTGGACCGTGAGCAACTGCCCGGCATGCTGGCCACTCTTCCCCTCGGAGGTACGCGGTGACGACGAGTCCGACGAGTCCGACGATGGCGCCGGCACCGGGCACGGCCACGCGGGGCCCGCAGGAGCCGTCGGGGCCGCGGCGGATGGGCGAACGGCTGCGGAACGGGCTCGGCCTGATCGGGCCCCGGCACGGCCGGCACGGGCTGCCCGTGCAGCAGTTGGACGCGCTCGCGCTGCCCATCGGGGACGACGGGGTGGTGGCCGGTGTCGACGCCGAGGGGCAGCCGGCCGTCCTGGGCATCAACCGGCCCACGCCGTACGACGTCGTCCTGATCGGCGGCCTGTGGACGGCCCAGGTCCTCGCGCTGCGCTCCGCCGCCACCGGCGCCCGGGTCGCGGTGGAGACCGGGCGGCCGCAGGCGTGGATGCAGATGGTGCACGCCATGGGCGGTGGGCAGAACGGGCTGTCCGTGTACGACGTGGGGCGGGTGCCGCCGCAGGGTGCCTCCGCGGGTACGCCGGTGCTGGTGGTGCGGGACTGCGGTATGCGGCCCCCGCGCGGGCGGGTGGTGTCCGGGCCCTGGCAGTCCGTGCTGACGCTGCTGCCGTATCTCAGCCCGATCGCGCCCCGGCTGCTGCGGCAGGCCCGGCTCGCCGGTATCCAGCGGGTCTCGCCGGACGAGGCGGCCGAACTGGGGCGCACCATGGGGCTGTCGCGGACCGAGGTGGAGTCGCTGCCGGCGCTGCCCGACGGCGTCACCCTGTGGTGTACCGACCGTGACCGGCAGTATGTGCTGACCCAACCCACCGACGCCGAGATCGGATTGTTGGGCACGCCCCGACGGATGGACTGAACTGCCCTCGCCTGTCCCTTTTGTTCGCCGTGTGACGGTGGCTGTGCGGGGCGCGCGGGGCGTTTCCGGGCCGGCTCTGACCTGGTGGGCGGGCGCGGAGAGGTGGGCGGGCCTGCCGAGGGGTGGCTCCTGGTGATTAGGCTGGGAGCGGGCGCGATGGCAGGACCCGTGGACCGGGCGTCGGTGTCCCGGGGGGAGGGCCGGTGCATCGGACTGCCCCGAACGACTACGGACGACTCGTACGACACGACATGGTCGCCCCGGCACGGCATGAGGGTGCTCGACCACACCAGGAGGAACTGTGAGCAGCGATCGGGACGGGATGCGCGGGGGCTGGGACACACCCGGCGATGACCAGCCCGACGCGGAGGCCATCGAGACCACCGGCGAGTTCACCATCGACTACGCTCCCCCCGCCTGGTACACGCAGAACGCGTCCGGTACGGCGGGAGGCCCGGGCGGAGTGGGCGGGGCCGGCGGTTTCGCCGGGGCCGGCGGCTCCGGCTCCGGCGGTGACGCGGGCGCCCCGGCCGCCCCCGCGGTGCCGTTCCCCACGGGCGCGCCGGTTCCGGGTCCGACGCCGCCCCCGCCGGCCGCCCAGCCGACGGGCACGCCGCCCCAGGGGACTCCGTACGCTCCGCCGCAGGGCGCGCCGTTCACTCCGCCGCAGGGCACCCCGTACGCTCCCCCGGCTCCCCCGGCTCCCCCGGCTGCCCCGGCAGCGCAGCCCGCGCCGCCGGCCGACAGCCCCGTTCCCGTGCCGCGGCTGCCCGAGGGGTTCGAGCCGCAGCAGCCCCAGCCCGCCGCGCAGGAGACACCGGCCGCCCCGGCCGCGGTCCAGCCGGAGACCGACAACGGTGACCTGGAGAGCGGGGCGACCATGCGGTTCTCCGCCGTCGCCCTGAAGCGCCAGATGGCCGAGATCGCCGAGCGCGCGGCAGCTGCCACCGGGACACCGGCCGAGCCCGGGAGCGAGGGCTCCGCGGAGGGCACGGCGGGTACGGAGGTCGTGCGGGCCTCGTCCGGCGCCGAGGGCCCCGCGGACCGTGCCGAGGAGGCCGGTGGCGAGGCTGCCGCGCAGGAGGGAGCGGTGGCCGACACCGACGCCTCGGCCGGCTCCGCTGCCGACGGGGTGGAGCAGGGCGAGGGCTCGGTCGCGCAGGGTGCCACCGACTCGACCGACGCGGAGAACGCTTCGGCCGGCGCCGCGGAGGCTTCGGCGCAGGACGGTGCTGCCGGCCAGGACACCGGTGAGGAAGGTGCCGCCGACGCCGCCGCGCAGTCCGACGCGGCGGAGATCTCGGGGGCCGGCGCAGGAGACGCCGTGTCCGCGGAGGCCGCCGTGACGGACGCCGTCCCCGCGGACGCCGTTCCCGCGGACGCCGTCCCCGACGCCGAGGTCCAGGGCAGCGCGTCGCAGGAGGGCACGCCCGAGGGCAGCGTCCCGGGCAACGGCCCCTCGGACAGCGCCGCATCGGGCAACGGTCCCTCGGACAACGGCCCCTCGGACAACGTCGCCCCGCAGCCGGCCGCGCCCACCGCGGACACCCAGCAGCCCACGCCGGAGCAGCCCCATCCCGCCCAGCCCGGCGGCTACGGCTTCCCCCAGCCCGGCACCGGCGCGCCGCAGCCCGCTCCGGTCCACGCCGACACCCAGCAGCCCACCCCGGGACAGCCCCACCCCGCCCAGCCCGGCGGCTACGGCTTCCCCCAGCCCGGCACCGGTGCGCCGCAGCCCGTCGTGCCGCCCGCTGCCCCGGTCCCCCAGGGTGCCCAGCCCGGCTGGACCCCGCCGCCCCCGCCGCAGAACGGGCTGCCGCCGCTGCCGCCGTCGTACCAGCCCGCCGCGCCGGCCGCCGCGGCCCAGTGGCCCGCGCAGCCCGGAACCCCGCAGGGTGCCCCGCAGCAGCCCGGGCCGATGCCGGGTGAGCAGCCGCAGCAGGCGAGCGGCCAGGTCCCGCCCGGTATGCCCGGTCAGCAGCCGCCGTTCCAGCCGCAGGCCCCGCAGGCCGCGCCCGCCGCATGGAACCAGCCCCACCAGCCCCACCAGGACGGTCAGCCCCACCAGCCCCACCAGGACGGTCAGCCCCACCAGCCCAACCAGCCGGGGGCGCCCGCCGCACCGGCACCGGCACCGCAGCCGGCCCCCGGCGGTTACGGCTTCCCGCAGGCTCCGGGGGCCCAGCCGGCCCCCAACGGGCCGACCCCGCCGAGCGGTTACGGATTCCCCCAGCCGGGTGCACCCAACCCGCAGGCGCAGCAGAGCGGTTACGGCTTCCCGCAGACCGGCGCGCCCAACGCACCGGTACAGCCCGGCGGTTACGGCTTCCCCCAGTCTCCGCAGAACCCGCAGAACGCGCAGACCCCGCAGCCCCCGCAGTCCCCGGACGCCGCCCCCGGCGCCCCGCAGGCCCCGCAGGTGCCCCAGGCTCCGGTCGACCCCCGGTCGGGGGCCGCCTGGCCGCAGCCCGTCCGGCACGACCAGCGGCAGCCGACCAACCCCGGTGCCGCGCCGCTCGGTTACACCGCCGCCGTCGAGCTGTCCTCGGACCGGCTGCTCAACAACAAGAGGCAGAAGGCGAAGAGCGGGCGGCCCACGGCGGCGGCCGGCCGGTTCAAGCTCGGCGGCAGGAAGGAGGAGGCCGAGCGGCAGCGCAAGCTGGAGCTGATCCGTACGCCGGTGCTGTCCTGCTACCGGATCGCGGTCATCAGCCTCAAGGGCGGTGTCGGGAAGACCACGACCACCACCGCGCTCGGCTCCACGCTCGCCACCGAGCGGCAGGACAAGATCCTCGCCATCGACGCCAACCCGGACGCCGGTACGCTCGGGCGGCGGGTGCGCCGGGAGACCGGGGCCACCATCCGTGACCTCGTCCAGGCCATCCCGTACCTGAACTCGTACATGGACATCCGGCGGTTCACCTCCCAGGCTCCCTCCGGTCTGGAGATCATCGCCAACGACGTGGACCCGGCCGTCTCGACCACGTTCAACGACGAGGACTACCGCCGCGCGATCGACGTGCTCGGCCGGCAGTACCCCGTCATCCTGACCGACTCGGGCACCGGCCTGCTGTACAGCGCCATGCGCGGGGTGCTGGACCTCGCCGACCAGCTCATCATCATCTCCACGCCGTCCGTGGACGGTGCGAGCAGCGCCAGTACGACGCTGGACTGGCTGTCCGCGCACGGGTACGCCGACCTGGTCTCCCGGTCCCTCACCGTGATCTCCGGGGTCCGCGAGACCGGCAAGATGATCAAGGTCGAGGACATCGTGGCGCACTTCGAGACCCGCACCCGCGGGGTCATCGTCGTGCCCTTCGACGAGCATCTGGCCGCCGGTGCCGAGGTCGACCTCGACATGATGCGGCCGAAGACGCGCGAGGCGTACTTCAACCTCGCCGCGATGGTCGCCGAGGACTTCACCCGCCACCAGCAGGCGCATGGCCTGTGGACGAGCGACGGCAACCCGCCGCCGGTGGCCGCGCCGCCCATGCCGGGTCAGCAGATGCCCGGCCAGCCCATGCCGGGCCAGCCGATGCCCGGCCAGCAGCTGTACGGGCAGCCGTACCCGCAGGCCCCCGGCCAGCCGTACGCCCCGGCGCAGCAGCCGTACCCGCCGCAGCAGGGTCAGCCGCAGCCGTACCCGGCGCAGCATCCGGCACAGCACCAGCCGCCCGGCTACCCGCAGCCCCAGCCTGAGCCGGGCCAGCCGGGCCAGCCGGGCCAGCCGGGCCAGCAGCCCCCGCAGGCTCCGCCCCAGCAGTAGGTTCCACGGCAAAGGGCGGCCGGTGCTCCTCGCACCGGCCGCCCTTTCGTGTCGGAGAGCGACAGAACCGTGAGCGGACCTACTCCTCCGCCGCCACGATCTGCCGGCACCGCTTCACATCCGCGGCCATCTGCTCCAGCAGGGCCTCCAGCGAGTCGAACTTCGCCTGGCCGCGCACGTAGGCGAGGAAGTCGACGGCGACGTGCAGGCCGTACAGGTCGAGGCCGACGCGGTCGATGGCGTACGCCTCCACCGTGCGTTCGGTGCCGTCGAACTGCGGGTTCGTGCCGACGGAGATGGCGGCCGGCATGACCTCGTCCTGCGCGTGCAGGTACCCGGCGTACACGCCGTCGGCGGGGATCGCGGTGTGCGGGAGCGTCTCGACGTTGGCCGTCGGGAAGCCCAGTTCCCGGCCGCGCTGGGCGCCGCGGACGACGACGCCCTCCACACGGTGCGGGCGGCCCAGGATCTCGCGGGCGCCCTCGACGTCGCCCTCGGCGACCAGGCGGCGGGTCAGCGTGGAGGAGAACGGTTCGCCGCCGCCGGCCTCACCGGTGACGTACAGATCGACGATCTCGACCTCGAAGTCGTAGACCTTGCCCTGCTCGGCGAGGAACTCGACGTTCCCGGCCGCCTTGTGGCCGAAGCGGAAGTTCGGGCCCTCCACGACCGCCTTGGCGTGCAGCTTGTCCACCAGGACCTTCACCACGAACTCGGCGGGCGAGAGCTTGGAGAACTCGGTGGTGAAGGGGAGGATGAGGACCGCGTCGACGCCCAGCTCGCCCATGAGTTCGGCACGGCGGTGGTGCGGGGCGAGCAGCGGCGGGTGGCTGCCGGGGCGGACGACCTCGCTGGGGTGCGGGTCGAAGGTGACGACGACGGCGGGGACGCCCAGTTCGCGGGCGCGGTCGACGGCGTGCTTGATGATCAGCTGGTGGCCGCGGTGGACGCCGTCGTAGGAACCGATGGTGACGACGCTGCGCCCCCAGTCCTGGGGGATGTCCTCCAAGCCACGCCAGCGCTGCACTGTGACCGCTCCTCGAACCCGTGTCCGTGTCTATCGTTGACCTCTTGTGCAGGTCTAAGGGTGCCATGCCGGGTGCCCGGCGCCAGCATCGGCATGGGGGCTGTGACGGGGCGCACGTTCTCGGCGCCGCTCAGGCCGGTACGCGGACGCCCGCAAGGTTCTCGATCATGCGACGGGTGCTGGGGCCGACCACGGCGGCCCACTCCTCCGGGGCGTCGGTCAGCCAGCGGGCCATGCGGGCGGCGAAGCCGGGCACGTGACGGCCGAGGTCGACCAGGCCGCGGTCGAAGCGGGTGGCGCCCTCGGGCGTGCGGACGAGGAGCAGCCCGGTACGGTGCACCAGCCCGCGGACCTCCGCCTCCCCCGCCTCGCCCCGGGACTCCACCGCCCCCTCTTCCCGGGACTGCGCCCCCGCGTCGTCTCCTTCCCCGGGTTCCTCCCCCACCGCGCCCCGCTCCACCACCGCGTGCAGGACGGCCTCCAGGACGGCCGGGGCCTGCTCCCCCGCGAGCAGCACCTCCAGCAGCTCACGGCGGAGCGGGCGGGAGGCGGCCGTACCGGGGGCGGCGAGGACGGTGGCGAGGGCCGCCCGCAGGGGTTCCGGACCGCCGTCGAGCAGGCCGGTGACCAGGGGCAACAGGACCGGGCGGGCGGTGGGGCCCTGGGCGAGGCGGCGGTCGATGCCACCGGCGAGGGGCCCGGCGGTCTCCGGGCGCAGCCGCACCGCTTCCCGGGCGAGGGCGGCGACCCGGCGGGCCAGGGCCGGGGTGGTGGCCTCCGCGAGCCCGCGCAGGACAGCGGCGGTGTCCGGCCCGTCGGCGCCCGGCGCGCGCAGCCTGTCCTGGAGGGCCTCCAGGACCTGCTCCGGGTGTGTGATCAGGGCCGGGAGCAGGGCGCTGGGCGGGAGCTGCGGGTCGCCGTCGGCGAAGTGGCGCAGGGCCGCGGGCAGGTAGCGGTCGCGGGTGTCCGGGTCGCGGACCAGGAGGGCGAGGGCGCCGCCGTGCAGGGTGCGGTCGGCGGGGCGGGCGAGGAGGGTGAGGGCGGCGTAGCGCAGCAGCCGGCGGTCCGGGTCCGAGCGGACACAGGGGGCGGCGCGCAGCCCGAAGGTCACCGCCGCCACCCGGCGGACGGGGCGCTCGTCGTGCGCCCAGCGGTCGACGGCCCGGCAGACGGCCGGCGGCTCCTCCTCGGCGAGCACGGCGAGCAGTTCGTCGGCGCGGCGGTGCGCGCAGGCCACCAGCGCCTCGACGAGGTGGTCCAGGGCGGCGTGCCGGTGCGTGTGCAGCAGCGCCTGCGCGGCGGTGGCCACGGTGGCGTGCGGGGTCGCGGGGAGCGGCCGCTCGTCGGCGAACCAGCCGGTGAGCAGGGGCTGTACGGCGGTGGGGGCGGCGACGAGCAGACCGGCCACGGCATCCAGGTAGCGGTCGCCGGCCGCGGGCGGCGCCGGGTCGGCCAGCACCAGCCGGCGCAGCAGTTCCAGGCGCTCGGCGTCGGAGACGGGCAGGGCGGTCCAGAAGGCGGGGCGGAAGTCGGCCGGTACGGGCCGCCGGGTGCGGTGCCAGGTGACGACACGGTCGGCGAGGAGGCGCAGCACCTCGGTGTACGGCGTCGCGTCCGGGACCTGGAGCAGGGTGCGGGCGAGCAGCCGGGCGGCCCACCAGGAGCCGGTGTCGCGGTCCAGGGCCTCCACCAACTCCCGTAGACGCAGCGACAGTTGACGGGGGCCGTGCTGGCGGGCGAGGAGCAGCAGGGCCTGGACGACGGGACCGACGCGGTGGTGGGCCACGGGGGCGGTACGGCGGGTCCCGCGCGGCTCGCAGGGGTGGTGCACCAGGGCGCGCAGGGCCTCGTCCAGGTCCAGGTGCATGCCCTGGATCCAGTCGGCCAGTTCCTCGTGGGCGAAGCGGTAGCCGCCGCCGGCCGGCACGAGGAGGCCCTCGGTGAGCACGGCGGAGGCCCAGCCGGTGCCGCCGCCGAGCCGGGCGGAGGCGGGTCCCCAGGGGAACAGGGTCTCGAACGACTCCCGGTCCAGTTCCCCCTGCCCCTGGCCGAGGCTGCGCCGGGCGGCCTCGTGCACCTGGCCGGCCACGCGCGCGGCCAACCGCCGTACGGCCGTGCCGCGCAGGCCGCCCGCGGCGGCGAGGCGGACCGCGATGCGCAGGCACATCAAATCGAGGTACGCCGCGAACACGTCGTCCCGGCCGAGAGTCCCGGCCACCGGCGCGCCGGGGACGGCCGCCCGCACCTCACCCAGCAACCGAAGCGCGAGCGGGTGCCGCGCATCCCGGTCACCGAGCACCCCCTCCGGAACCCCGTACCGCTCCCGAGCCCGCCGCGCCTCATCGACGGTCAGGTCACCGATCCGCAGACAGGGGGGCAGGGGGTCGCCGGGAGTGCCGGGGGCTGAGGTGCAGGGAGCCGGGGTGTGGGAGGCCGGGGTGTGGGAGGCCGGGGCGTGGGAGGCCGGGGTGCGGGGCGATGCGGTGGGGTGGCCGCCGGTGGGGGCAGCGGGGGCTGCGGCATTACGGCCACCGCTCGGAACACCGGACGCCGCGGCGGAACGGCCACCGCTGGGACCACCGGACGCTGCGGCGGGACGGCCGAGGGCGGGGACGGCGACCGGGGCGTGAACGGGCCCGCGTCCCTCCACCGCGACGGAGGCGAAGAAGGCGGAGGACGCGGAGGAGGCGGAGGAGGTGGAGGAGGCCGGGTCGGCGGCCGGGCGGACCGGGTGGTCCGCGTGCGCCGGGGCGACCGGGCCGGCCGGTGCTCGGCCCGGCTCACCGACCGGCGGGCGCGTCGGCTCGTCACCAGCCGCCGAGCCCGCCGCCGCGAGGGCGCCCGGGCCGGGGTGCGGGCAGGCCGCCGGAGCCGCGGGCGCGCCCTGACCGCGGTCCGGGCAGGCATCGGCGGCCGGGATGTCAGGGCCGGTCGGCGTGCGCTTCGGCTCGATGCCGGTGGTCGCCGGAGTGACGGGGCCGCCTGGGATGTGGAGCAGGTGCTCGGGGAACGCCCTGCCCGCGCGCTCCCAGTGCTCCTCGCGGCAGGCCGTCACCAGGCGGGTGCCGGTTTCGCCCAGCCAGGTGGCCGTGGCCTGGGCCCAGGCGGGGAGGCGGTGGGCCAGGGCGGGGGGCATCTCCTCGGGGGCGTCGAGGAGCAGCAGCAGCGGGCGGCCGGCCCGGGCGGCGAGGCGGGCCAGGTGTTCGGGGGTGAGATCGCCGAGGTCCTCGGGCTGGACGCGGCGGGACGCGGCGACGATCCGGGCGGCACGCTGCAGGGCCCGGCGGGCGGCGTCGGCCAGCGAGTCGTCGGTGTCCTTGAGGTCGGCGCCGCGCAGCCACAGGGTGGGGGCGGGGCGCTCACCCAGGGCGCGGCGGGCGGCGAGGGCCGCGAGTTCCGTCGTACGGCCGCTGCCCGGGGCGCCGACGAGGCCGAGCACCGGCCGGTCGCCGGTGGTGAAGGCGGCCAGCTCCCGGGTGACGCCGGCGCGTTCGAGCGGCTCCGGGGCGCTCGGGGGGCCGTCCTGGCCCACCGAGGTGGCGGCCAGCTGGAGGATGCCGGCGAGGTTGAGGTCGGCGCCGTAGGCGGGCACGGTGGTCGCGTTGCGGGTGAGCAGGGCGGCGAGGGCGCCGTCGGCGGGCCGCAGCGGCACCGCGAAGCCCGCGTCGCGTTCGGCGGTGTGCAGGGCGGTGCCGAGGACGCCGAGGACGGCGCCGGTGCGGGCGTCGAGCACCGGTCCCCCGGCCGCTCCGCCGATCCGGAGCGCGTCGCGGCCCGCCGTGCCGATGGCCAGCTCCAGCACGTCCTCCAGCCGGTGGAATCCGTCCGTGGCGGTGTACGTCGCCTCGGTGGCGGCCAGCACCCGCGCCTCGCGCCAGCAGCCGGCGGCGAGCCGGACGTACGTACCGGCGGGGATCCGCTCCCGTACGGTCAGCGGCAGCGGGTCCACGCCCAGGCCCTCGGTGTGCACCAGGGCGAGGTCGAGGGCGGGCAGCGGGGTGACCGCGTCGGCCGGGACGACGCGGGTGCGGTCCCCGCGCGTACCGTCCCCGGGGGCGTGCAGCACCAGCCGGGACAGGCCGTCGACCGACTCGTGGCTGGTGAGCAGGGTGCCCTCGTGGTCGGCGAGGAAGCCGACCCCGCGCGGGCGCCCGGTCAGGTCCCGGATCCGGACGAGCGCTGCCTCGGCGCGACCGGCGTCGGTGCCGCCGGCGCCCGGTCCGCCGTTCGCCTGTTCCCGCTCCTGGTGCCCGCCTCCGCTGCGGGGGCCCCGTTCTTCCATGGCCGTACCTCCCCGCCCGTCCCCGTGCCCTGTCCTCGACGGTAGGCGCGGGATGATCGGCGGGACAGGACACGTGCGGAACGCGCCCCCTTCCGCTCCCCCGGTTCACTCCGAGCGCCTGCCCGGTCGGGTGAATGGGCGGGGGCTGCTGGATAACCCTAGAGGTGGGGAACCGAGGGGGGACCGTGGAGCGGCGGCAGGGGCACGACCCGTGCCCGGCCGCCGCTCCACGGCAGACGGGGCCCCGCCTCACCCGAAGACAGTCAGGCTCCCGCCCCGCCTCAGCCGAAAACGGCCAGGCTCTTCGCCTTGCCCTTGTGCTGCTCGACGAGCGCGAGGAAGCCGCCGTCGGTGCCGAAGACGGCCACGGGGCCGGCGCCCGCGTACTCGTCGGGCATGTCCAGCCGGACGCCGTTCAGCAGCAGCCGGGCGCGCCGGGCGTCGACCTGCCACTGCGGGAACGCGGCGGCGGCCGCCTCGGCGATCGGCATCACGGTCAGCTCCTGCTGGAGCTGGTCCAGCGTCCTGGCCGCGTCCAGCTTGTACGGCCCGACGCGCGTCCGGCGCAGCGCGGTGAGGTGGCCGCCGACGCCGAGGCCGGCGCCCAGGTCGCGGGCGAGGGCGCGGATGTAGGTGCCGGAGGAGCAGACCACCGACACCACCAGGTCGAGCACGGGCGTGCCGTCCTCGGCGACCGCGTCCCGGACGTCGTACACCGCGAAGGAGGTGATCGTCACGGGCCGGGCGGGGATCTCGAATTCCTCGCCCTCGCGGGCCCGCTTGTACGACCGCACGCCGTCGATCTTGATGGCGCTGACCTTGGACGGCACCTGCATGATGTCGCCGGTGAGCTTGGCGATGCCGGCGTCGATGGCGTCCCGGGTCACCTTGGAGGCGTCGGTGGACGAGGTGATCTCGCCCTCGGCGTCGTCGGTGAGGGTGTTCTGGCCCAGGCGGATGGTGCCCAGGTACTCCTTCTCGGTGAGCGCGAGGTGCCCGAGGAGCTTGGTGGCGCGCTCGATGCCGAGGACCAGGACGCCGGTCGCCATGGGGTCGAGGGTGCCGGCGTGGCCGACGCGGCGGGTCCTGGCGATCCCACGCATCTTGGCGACCACGTCGTGCGAAGTGAAGCCCGACGGCTTGTCGACGATGACGAGGCCGTCGGGCGTGGTGTGCTTCTGGGTCATTCGGTGGCGTCGCCGTCCGTGTCGGTGTCCTCGGCCGGCTTCCGGTAGGGGTCGGCGCCGGCGGCGTACGCGGCGCCCGTGGCCGCCTCGCGCACCTTCTCGTCGGACTGCCGGGCCTTGTCGAGGAGGTCCTCGATGGTCCGGGCGGTGTCCGGCAGGGCGTCCGCGACGAAGGTCAGGGTCGGGGTGAACTTTACCCCGGCCGCACGGCCCACCTCGGAGCGCAGGATGCCCTTGGCGCTCTCCAGGCCGGCGGCCGCGGCCTTCCGCTCCTCGTCGTCGCCGTAGACCGTGTAGAAGACGGTCGCCTCCCGCAGGTCACCCGTGACCCGGGTGTCCGTGATGGTGACGTGTGAGCCGAGCCGCGGGTCCTTGATCCCGCGCTGCAGCTTCTGGGCCACCACCTCTCGGATGAGGTCCGCCAGCCTTTTCGCCCGCGCGTTGTCGGCCACTGGTCCGTCTCCCGTTCTTTCTCTTGCTTGTGTCGTTCTGTGGTCTGGTCGTGGTCAGTCGTCCTCGCCGTGGAAGCGGCGTCGGACCGACAGCAGCTCCACCTCCGGGCGGGCGGCGACCAGCCGTTCACACCGGTCCAGTACGTCGGTGAGGTGCGCCGCGTCGCCGGAGACCATGGCGAGGCCGATGATCGCTCGCCGGTGGAGGTCCATGTGGTCCACCTCGGCCGCGCTCACCGCGTACTTCCGTTGGAGTTCGGCGACGATCGGGCGGACGACGGAGCGTTTCTCCTTCAGCGAGTGGACGTCACCGAGGAGGAGGTCGAAGGACAGAGTCCCCACGTACATGTTTGTGCCGGTTTACCCGCCGGTACGGGATCGATGGCCTGGAGCCACCGTACCGCTTGCCCGCCGGCGGCTCGACCGGGTTTCCCGGCGCTCCGGCCGGGGGCGGAAAACGGCGCGCTGGCCGGCAGGACCGCAGTCCCGCCGGCCAGCACGAACCCCAGGCGTTACGCCCGCGGCTTCTCCCGCATCTCGTACGTCGCGATGACGTCGTCGACCTTGATGTCGTTGAAGTTTCCGAGGTTGATACCACCCTCGTAGCCTTCGCGGATCTCGGTGACGTCGTCCTTGAAGCGACGCAGACCCTCGATGTTGAGGTTCTCCGCGACCACCTTGCCGTCGCGGATGAGGCGGGCCTTGGTGTTGCGCTTGACCTCGCCGGAGCGGATGAGCACACCGGCGATGTTGCCCAGCTTGGACGACTTGAAGACCTCGCGGATCTCCGCCGTACCCAGCTCGACCTCTTCGTACTCCGGCTTGAGCATGCCCTTCAGGGCCGCCTCGATCTCCTCGATCGCCTGGTAGATGACCGAGTAGTACCGGACGTCCACGCCCTCGCGCTCGGCCATCTGCGCCGCGCGGCCGGCCGCGCGGACGTTGAAGCCGATCACGATGGCGTCGGAGCCCATCGCCAGGTCGATGTCGGACTCCGTGACCGCACCGACGCCGCGGTGCAGGACGCGGATGTCGACCTCTTCGCCGACGTCCAGCTGGAGCAGGGAGGACTCCAGGGCCTCGACCGAACCAGAAGCGTCACCCTTGATGATCAGGTTCAGCTGCTGGACCTCGCCGGCCTTGAGCACCTTGTCCAGGTCCTCCAGCGACACGCGGCGCGTGCGCTTGGCGAAGGCGGCGTTCCGCTCGCGGGCGGCGCGCTTCTCGGCGATCTGACGGGCCGTACGGTCCTCGTCCACCACCAGGAAGTTGTCGCCCGCACCCGGGACGTTGGTCAGGCCCAGGACCTGGACCGGCGTCGAGGGGCCGGCCTCGGCGACGTTGTTGCCGTTGTCGTCGAGCATGGCGCGCACGCGACCGTAGGCGTCGCCCACGACCATCGTGTCGCCGACCCGCAGCGTGCCTCGCTGGACGAGGACCGTCGCCACGGCACCGCGGCCGCGGTCGAGACGGGACTCGATCGAGATGCCCTGCGCGTCCTGGTTCGGGTTGGCCCGCAGGTCGAGCGAGGCGTCGGCCGTGAGGATCACGGCCTCCAGCAGCGAGTCGATGTGCAGACCCTGCTTGGCGGAGATGTCGACGAACATGGTGTCGCCGCCGTACTCCTCGGCCACCAGGCCGTACTCGGTCAGCTGACCGCGCACCTTGGTCGGGTCGGCGCCCTCGACGTCGATCTTGTTGACCGCGACGACGATCGGCACGTCGGCCGCCTTGGCGTGGTTGAGCGCCTCGACCGTCTGCGGCATGACGCCGTCGTTGGCCGCGACGACCAGGATCGCGATGTCGGTCGACTTCGCACCACGGGCACGCATGGCGGTGAACGCCTCGTGACCCGGGGTGTCGATGAAGGTGATCTTGCGCTCTTCGTCGTTGACCTCGGTCGCGACCTGGTAGGCACCGATGTGCTGGGTGATGCCGCCGGCCTCGCCCGCGATGACGTTCGTCTTGCGGATGGCGTCGAGCAGTCGGGTCTTACCGTGGTCGACGTGACCCATGACGGTGACGACCGGCGGACGGACCACCAGGTCCTCCTCGTCGCCCTCGTCCTCGCCGAACTCGATGTCGAAGGACTCCAGCAGCTCGCGGTCCTCCTCCTCCGGGCTGACGATCTGAACCGAGTAGTTCATCTCGCCGGCGAGGAGCTGGAGGGTCTCGTCGGAGACGGACTGGGTCGCGGTGACCATCTCGCCGAGGTTCATCATGACCGCGACGAGCGACGCCGGGTTGGCGTTGATCTTCTCCGCGAAGTCGGTGAGCGACGCGCCGCGGGAGAGACGGATGGTCTCGCCGTTGCCGCGCGGCAGCATCACGCCGCCGACGCTCGGGGCCTGCATGGCCTCGTACTCCTGGCGCCTCTGCCGCTTCGACTTGCGGCCACGACGCGCGGGACCGCCGGGACGGCCGAAGGCACCCTGCGTGCCACCGCGGCCACCGGGACCGCCGGGACGGCCACCGAAGCCGGGACGGCCACCGCCGCCACCGCCGGGACCACCCGGACGGCCGGCGAAGCCGCCGCCACCGCCACCGGGACCGGCAGGACGGCCGGCGAAGCCGCCGCCACCGCCACCCGGACGACCGGCGAAGCCGCCGCCGCCCGGACGACCGCCGCCGCCACCGGGACGACCGCCGCCACCGGGGCCACGGCCGCCGGGGCCACCGCCCGGACGCGGGCCCGCAGCGGGACGCTGCGGCATCATGCCGGGGTTCGGACGCGGGCCGCCGGGGCCGCCGCCGGGACGGGGACCGGCCTGCGGACGCGGCATCGAGCCCGGGGTCGGACGGGGACCGCCCGGAGCCTGCGGACGCGGACCGCCGCCCTGGGCGCCGGTCGCCTGCGGACGCGGGGCGCCGCCGGGACCGCCGGGGCCGGGACGCGGACCGCCCTGCGGGCGCGGGGCCTGCGGGCGGGCCATGCCGGCGTTGCCGCCGGAGGTGAAGGGGTTGTTGCCCGGGCGCGGACCGGCCGGACGGGCGCCCGGACGCGCGGCCTGGCCGCCGGGACGCTGACCGCCCTGACCCGGACGGGGCGCCTGGCCCTGGCCGGGAGCCGGACGGGAACCGCCGGGCTTCGGGGCACCGGGACGGGCGCCGCCGGTACGCGGACCCTGGGCGGCCGGAGCCTGCGGGGTCTGCGCGGCCGGGGCAGCCGGCGGAGCGGTGAACTCCGGGGCGGCCGGGGCCGGGCGCGGCGCGGGCTTGGGACCGGGCACCGGACGCGGGCCGGGGGCCGGCGCGGGTGCCGCGGGGGCCGACGGGGCGGCCGGCTGCTGGGCAGCGGGCGCCGTCGGAGGCTTGGGGGCAGCCGGCCGGGGGGCCGGGGCAGCCGGACGTGCCGCCTGCGCCGGAGAGGGCGCGGCGGGCTTGGGGGCGGCCTTGCGCGGGGCGGGCTTCGCGGACTTGCCGCTGCCACCGCCCTGGAAGGCGTCGGTCAGCTTGCGTACAACCGGCGCTTCGATGGTCGAAGACGCCGAACGGACGAATTCACCGAGTTCCTGGAGCTTGGCCATGACGACCTTGCTCTCGACACCGAACTCCTTGGCGAGTTCGTATACCCGGACCTTAGCCACTTCGCTCCTTTGAGGTCCGGGTTGAAGCCGGACCGTCGCTAGTTCATGGGCGTACTCATCGCGTACTCATCGAGTGCTCATCGCAATCTCGACCTGCTTTCGACTCGCGAGGTACCAGACCGCACGGGGTTCCGTACGGCATGTCTTACGTCGTTGCCTGCTCGGCAACTGTTGTCTGCTCGACGTACTGGCGCAACGCCTTTGTGTCGAGCGCTCCCGGGACGCGCAGTGCCCGCGGGAACGCCCGGCGGCGTACCGCCTGGTCGAGACAGACCAGGGCGGGGTGTACGTAGGCACCCCGGCCGGGCAGCGTACCGCGAGGATCGGGGACGCATGCGTCCCCGCTCTCCACGATCCGCAGGAGATCGTTCTTGGCCGCCCGCTCCCGACACCCCACACAGGTGCGTTCAGGGCATGCTCGGGTGTGCGTCCGGCCAGACACAGTTAAGTCTACCTCCCCGCACCGACCTCACCCCTTTGGGGCAAAAATCGAACGGCTGTTGTCGTGATCTCAGCGCCGGGCGGCCTGGATCTATTCCCCCGGCGCCCGGAGCTGCCCCCGGTCTACTCCCCGGCCTGCTCGGTGTCGGGCCGGATGTCGATGCGCCAGCCGGTGAGCCGGGCGGCGAGGCGGGCGTTCTGGCCCTCCTTGCCGATCGCCAGCGACAGCTGGTAGTCCGGCACGGTCACCCGTGCGGAGCGGGAGGCCATGTCCACGACCTCCACCTTGCTCACCCGGGCGGGTGACAGTGCGTTCGCCACCATCTCGGCCGGGTCGTCCGACCAGTCGACGATGTCGATCTTCTCGCCGTTCAGCTCGCCCATGACGTTGCGCACCCGGCCGCCCATGGGGCCGATGCAGGCGCCCTTGGCGTTCAGGCCCGAACGGGTGGACCGTACGGCGATCTTCGTGCGGTGACCGGCCTCACGGGCGATGGCCGCGATCTCGACCGAGCCGTCGGCGATCTCCGGCACCTCCAGGGCGAAGAGCTTCTTCACCAGGTTGGGGTGCGTACGGGAGAGCGTGACGGACGGCCCGCGCACGCCCTTGGCCACCCGGACGACGTACGACCTGATGCGCATGCCGTGCGGGTAGGTCTCGCCGGGCACCTGCTCCTGCACCGGCAGGATGGCCTCCAGCTTGCCGATGTCCACCAGCACGTTCTTCGGGTCGCGGCCCTGCTGGACCACGCCGGTGACGATGTCGCCCTCGCGGCCGGCGTACTCGCCGAGCGTCGCGTCGTCCTCGGCGTCGCGCAGCCGCTGCAGGATCACCTGCTTGGCGGTGGTGGCGGCGATACGGCCGAAGCCGGACGGGGTGTCGTCGAACTCACGGACCTCCTGGCCGTCCGCGAGGTCCTCGGGGTCCTCCTTCGCCCACACGGTCACATGCCCGGTCTCCCGGTTGAGCTCCACGCGCGCGTGTCGGCGGCTTCCCTCGGTGCGGTGGTAGGCGATGAGGAGGGCCGACTCGATCGCCTCGACCAGCAGGTCGAAGGAGATCTCCTTCTCCCGAACCAAGCCCCGCAGGGCACTCATGTCGATGTCCACGGCTACGCCTCCTCCGCTTCCTTCTTGTCCTTCGTGCCGGCCGTGCCGCCGGCGCTGTCCTTACGGTTGAACTCGACCTGCACGCGCGCCCTGGCGATCTCCGGGAAGCCCAGTCTGCGGGCGGTGGCCTTGCGGCCCTTCACCCCGGGCACCTCCACGTCGATGCCCTCGTCGTCGACCTCCAGGATCCGCGCGACCAGCTCGCCGCCCTCGGTGAGCTGGAACTTCACGAGCCGGTCGGTGGCGCGCACGAAGTGCCGGTGCTCGGTGAGGAGGCGCTCCGCGCCGGGGGTTCCGACCTCCAGGTCGTAGGCCGCGTCACCCATCGCGTTCGTCTCGTCCAGCTTCGCCGAGAGCGCGCGGCTCACATCGGCGATGGCATCCAGGTCGGCTCCGGTGTCGGAGTCCACGACGACGCGCAGCACCCGCTTGCGTCCGACGGAGTCCACGGCGATCTCTTCGAGATCCAGCCCATGGGAGGTGACGAGCGGTTCCAGCAGCTCTCGCAGCCTCTCGCTCTGGGTGGTGCTCATCCGGGTGACTCCTCGGCCGCGTGTGCTGTTGTGGGATGGGTCGCGTGTCTGGTCAAAGGGTACTGCCTCCGGAGGTGGGCGGTTCGCAGGAGAGCCCCGCGCCCCGGGGGCGGCTCCACTGAGCCGGTGACATGAGGCGAGCGGATGCGCGGGTACCGTGATCAGCGGCGGGTGGCGTTCCCGCCTGTGTGTTCGTACGAGCCCCGAGGACGTCAGCCGTGCCGTACCCCCCACCCCCGCGCCTGCCCTCGGGGCCGCGCAGAAGATCCCTGCTCGCCTCGGCCGCCGGAGTCGCCCTGCTGGCGGGCTGTTCGGACGGGGCGGGGTCCGGCGACGACGGGCCGTCGGCCACCGAGCGGGCACGCGCGCGTGCCGCGCGGGACAGCCGGGGGCTGCTGGAGCGCTACGACGCCGTGCTCGCCGCGCATCCCGGGCTGGCGGGGCGGCTGCGCCCGCTGCGGGAGCAGGTCGCGGCGCACGCGGCGGCGTTCGAGGACGGCACGACGACGCCCACGCCGGCGAGGTCCTCGGCCGCACCGGCTCCCGTGCCGGCCGGTGAGAAGGACGCCGTGGCGGGGCTGGCCGCCGCCGAGCGCGCGCTGGCCGACCGGCGCGCGGAGGAGCTTCTGGAGGTGCCGGGCGAGCTGGCGCGGCTGCTGGCGTCGGTCGCGGCGGCCGGGGCCGCGCACGCGTACCTGCTGACGGAGGGAGCCAGGTGAGCGAGGGCACGGAGCAGGCGGCGAAGGCCGAGCTGGCCGCGCTGCAGGCGGCGCTGGCCGCGGAGCACGCGGCGGTGTACGGGTACGGCGTCGTCGGCGGCCGGATCGGCGAGCGGCGCCGGGCCGAGGCGCGGACGGCGTACGACGCCCACCGGGCGCGCCGGGACACGCTGGTGCGTGCCGTGCGGGACCTGGGCGGCACCCCGGTCGCCGCGAGCGCCGGGTACGCGCTGCCGTTCCCGGTGCAGGACGGCGCGGCGGCGGTGCGGCTGGCCGCGCGGCTGGAGGAGCGGGTGGCCGGGGTGTACTCGGACCTGGTGCGGGCGGCGAGCGGCGCGCGCCGGGAGGACGCGGCCGGGGCGCTGCGGGAGGCCGCGGTGCGGGCGGTGCGCTGGAGCGGGGGGAGCGTAGCCTTCCCTGGGCTCGCCGAGCGGTCCGGCGACCGGGCGGACGAGCAGGCGGGCGCGGCCGGCACGACCCCGTCGGCCTCGGCACCGGCGACGCGTTAGCCATGGTTGGCCGCGGGTCCCGCTTGACCGCGGGTCCCGCTCGGCCGCAGGTCCCGCTCGGCCGCAGGTCCCGCTCGGCCGCAGGTCCCGCTCGGCCGCAGGTCCCGCTCGGCTGCGGGGAGGGCGGCCCGGTCCGGCGCCGGTACGGCGGCCGCCGGGCGGCCCGCACGGCAGGGACGGCGAGCAGGCGAGCACGGCGAGAACGGCAAGCGGGCGAGCACGGCAACGACGGCGGGCAGGCGCTGGCGGCAAGGACGGCGGCAGCGGCCGCTGACGGCGGGGCCGCAGGAAGGCACCGGGCAGGACAGGACCCGCGAGAGGCTGACGACAGGCCCGGACGGGGAACCCGGGGCGGGCAGGCCCGGCAGCAGGCGACAGGAAGGGAACGACTCGCGCATGGCTTTCGAAGCGCCGCGGCGCCTGGAGCGGGCGCTCGGTGAGACGGCACCGGCCGGGGACGACTGGCTGGCGCGGCTGCCCGCGATGGCCGAGGAAGCCGTCGCCCGGCGCGAGTTGACCGTCGAGCGGGTGCAGGTGCCCGGCGGGCGCAGCAGCCTGGTGGTGCTGGTACGGCGGGCGGACGGCACCCCGGCCGTGCTGAAGCTCGCGCCGCCCCGGGCCCGCCCGGAGAGCGAGCGCGCGGCGCTGGCGCACTGGGGCGGGCTGGGCGCCGTACAGCTGCTGGAGGGCGCGGCGGAGGACGGGGCGCTGCTGCTGGAGCGGCTGCACCCGGATGTGTCGGTGCGGTCGCTGCCGGAGGCCAGGGCCCTGCTGGAGGCGGCGGGGACGCTGCGCCGGCTGTGGGTGACGCCGCCTGCCGGGCACGCCTTCGAGACGGTCGCCGAGCGCACCGGGCGGCAGGCGGCGGCGATGCGCGCGAGCGCCGAGGCCGACCCCGAGGCGGCGCCCCTGGTGGACGCGGCGCTCGCCGCCCGCGAGGAACTGCTGGCCGCACCGCCCGAGCAGCTGCTGCTGCACGGCACGTTCCGGCAGAGCAAGGTGCTCGCCGGGGAGCGGATGCCCTGGCTCGCGGTCGGCCCGGACCCGGTCGTCGGCGAGAGCGCCTTCGACCTGGCCCGGCTGGTCCGGGACCGGGTGGAGGACCTGATCGCGACCTCGTCCGGCCCGTCCACCACCCGGCGCCGCATCAAGCGGCTCGCGGAGTCCCTGGAGGTCGACCAGGAGCGGCTGCGCGGCTGGACGCTGTTCCGGGCGGTGGAGTCGGGGGTGCGGGCCCGGCGGGTCGGCCGGGAGAAGGACGCGGAGCTGCTGCTGGAGTTCGCGGCCTGGCTGTAGGCACGAGCAGGCGTACTCGGCCGGCTGGGTAGGGCGCCCGTGCCGGACGGGGAGCGCGGCCGGAGGGACTCGGCCGCTGAACGGATCGGGACGCGGAGCGCTGCCGACGGTGCCGGCGCCGACCGGAGCACCCCTCCTGCACGGTCTCCCGCGAGGACTGGCAGGACGGCCGGACATCACCGCCCCGCCCACGGGTGAGCGGCGGCACGCCAGGACATGAGCGCCCCGCCCGCGAGTGAGCGACGGCACGCCAGGACGTGCCCGCCCCACCCGAGGACGAGCGGCAGCACGCCGGCACATGACCGCCCCACCCGAGGACGAGCGGCAGCACGCCGGCACATGACCGCCCCACCCGGGGACGAGCGGCAGCACGCCGGCACATGACCGCCCCACCCGGGGACGAGCGGCAGCACGCCAGGACGTGCCCGCCTCACCCGGGGCGGGCAGCAGCACGCCAGGACGTGCCCGCCTCACCCGGGGCGGGCAGCAGCACGCCAGGACGTGCCCGCCTCACCCGGGGCGGGCAGCAGCACGCCGGCACATGAGCGCCCCGCCCGGGGGGGGTGAGCGGCGGCGTGGCGGGGTGTGGCCGCCGCTCTCCGGCTTGCCCGGTGTCAGGCGGTCAGACGGGCGATCGCGTCCTCGACCGTCAGTTCCTCGCGCTCGCCGGTCTTGCGGTCCTTCAGTTCCAGGACGCCCTCGCCGGCGCGGCGGCCGGCCACCAGGATCTGCGGGACGCCGATCAGCTCGGCGTCGGTGAACTTCACGCCCGGGGAGACGCCGGCCCGGTCGTCCACCAGGACGCGGACGCCCGCGGCGGCGAGCTTCTCGGCGACGTCCAGCGCCAGCTCGGTCTGGAGCGCCTTGCCGGCGGCCACCACGTGCACGTCGGCCGGGGCGACCTCCTTGGGCCAGACCAGGCCGTGCTCGTCGGCGGTCTGCTCGGCGAGCGCGGCGACGGCACGGGAGACGCCGATGCCGTAGGAGCCCATGGTGACGCGGACCGGCTTGCCGTTCTGGCCGAGGACGTCCAGCTTGAGGGCGTCGGCGTACTTGCGGCCCAGCTGGAAGATGTGGCCGATCTCGATGGCGCGGTCCAGCTTCAGGCCGGTGCCGCACTTCGGGCAGGGGTCGCCCTCCTGGACCACCACGACGTCGACGTAGGCGTCGACCTCGAAGTCACGGCCGGCGACGACGTTCTTCGCGTGCGTGTGCTCCTTGTTGGCTCCGGTGATCCAGGCGGTGCCGGGGGCCACGCGCGGGTCGGCGATGTACGTGACCTTCTCGCCGAGGCCCTGCGGGCCGACGTAGCCGCGGACCAGGTCGGGGCGGCCGGCGAAGTCCGCCTCGGTGACCATCTCGACGGCGGCCGGCGCGAAGTGCGCCTCGACCTTGTCCAGGTCCACCTCGCGGTCACCGGGCACGCCCACGGCGACGATCTCGCCGTCGACCTTGACCAGCAGGTTCTTCAGCGTGGCGGAGGCCGGGACGCCGAGCGCCTCGGCGAGCGTCTCGATGGTCGGGGTGTCCGGGGTGGGGATCTCCTCCAGCGCCGGCAGGGCCGAGCCGTCGGCCGGCTTCAGCTCGTAGGTGACCGCCTCCGTGTTCGCGGCGAAGTCGCAGTGGGGGCAGTCCACGAAGGTGTCCTCGCCGGCCTCGGCGGGGGCCAGGAACTCCTCGGACTTGGAGCCGCCCATGGCGCCGGCGGTGGCGGCGACGATGCGGTAGTCGAGGCCGAGGCGTGCGAAGACGCGCTGGTAGGCCTCGCGGTGCAGGGCGTAGGAGGTGCCGAGGCCCTCGTCGTCCAGGTCGAAGGAGTACGAGTCCTTCATCAGGAACTCGCGGCCGCGCAGGATGCCGGCGCGGGGGCGGGCCTCGTCGCGGAACTTGGTCTGGATCTGGTAGAGGATCACCGGCATGTCCTTGTAGGACGTGCACTGGTCCTTGACCAGGAGGGTGAAGATCTCCTCGTGGGTGGGGCCGAGGAGGTAGTCGCCGCCCTTGCGGTCCTTGAGCCGGAACAGCTCCTGACCGTACTCGTCCCAGCGGCCGGTGGCCTCGTAGGGCTCGCGCGGCAGCAGGGCGGGCAGCGAGACCTCCTGGGCGCCGATGGCGTCCATCTCCTCGCGCACGATGCGCTCGACGTTGGCGAGGACCTTCTTGCCGAGGGGCAGCCAGCTCCAGATGCCGGCGGCCGTGCGGCGGACGTAGCCGGCGCGGACGAGGAGCTTGTGGCTGAGGACCTCGGCGTCCGCCGGGTCGTCGCGCAGCGTCTTCGCCATCAACTGGGACATGCGCTGGACCGGTGCGTTGGCCATGGTTCTCGTACTCCTGCCGGGTAAGGGTGATGGCACAGGAGGTTAGCCGGGCTGCCCGCGCCGGTGGAAATCGGTTAACGCCTGCGCAGCGGCAGAGGGGCGCCCATCACGGCGTACGGCCGTGCTGCGCTCGGGAAGTGGACCTGGCGGGCGAGGTCGACGTAGCCGAGGGAGTGGTAGAGGCCGCGGGCGGGGCTGTCGGTGTCGATCGCGGAGAGGATCGAGCGGGGTTCGGCGGCGGTGTCGGTGATGGTGGTGATCAGGCGCCGGCCGATGCCGCGGTTCTGGTGGCCGGGGTGGACGTGCAGTTCGGTGATGACGAAGGAGTCGTCCAGCCAGAAGTCGTTGCCGGCCGCGCGCAGGTAGGGCTCCACGACGGTGGACCACCAGTGGGTGCGGCTGTTGGGCATGCCGTAGACGAAGCCGACCAGCCGGCCGCCGCTGGTGGCGCCGAGGGCCCGCGCGCCGTTGTACTGCATGTGGCGCTGGACGATCTGGCGGCGTACGGCGACTTCGTCGGGTCCGAGTCCGAAGGCGACGGCCTGGACGGCCAGGGCCTCGTCGACGTGGGCTGCGAGGTCCAGGGGGCCGATCACGACGTCCATGCGGGGAGCGTACAGGGCGGTCAGAACAGGACGCTCATGAAGGCTCCCACCTCGTGGAAGCCGACCCTGCGGTACGTCCTGCGCGCCGCCGTGTTGAAGTCGTTCACGTACAGGCTGACCACGGGCGCGACGTCCGCGAGGGCGTAGCGCAGTACGGCCGCCATGCCGGGGGCCGCGAGGCCCCTGCCCCGGTACTCGGGGGCCACCCACACGCCCTGGATCTGGCAGGCGTGGGGGGTCGCGGCGCCGATCTCCGCCTTGAAGACGACCCGGCCCTGGTCGTCGACGCGGGCGAAGGAGCGGCCGGAGCCGACGAGCTCGGCGATCCGGGCCTGGTAGAGCAGGCCGCCGTCGCCGGCCAGCGGGGAGACGCCGACCTCCTCGGTGAACATCGCCACACAGGCCGGCATGATCGTCTCCATCTCGTCCTTGCGGACGCGGCGGACGTACGGGTCCGGGGCGATGTCGGCCGGCATGCGGTCGGTGACCATGAGCGGCTGGTGGGCGCGGACCTCGCGGGCCGGGCCCCAGTGCGGCTCGAGCAGCCGCCACAGCTGGGCGGTGGGTTCGGCCGGGCCGACGATGGAGGAGCAGCGGCGTCCGGCCCGGCGGGCGCGGTCGGCGAAGGCGCGGACCGCGCGGGGGGTGGCGCAGATGGGGACGAGGTTGGCGCCCGCGTAGCACAGGGACGTGAGCATGCCGTCCTCGTACCAGCCCCACATCTCGCCGCCGAGCCGCCACGGGTCCAGGCCCGCGACCTGCACCCGGGACGTCACGAAGGCGTTGGCGACCGGATCGCGGTCGAGAACGGCGAGCGCGGCGTCCAGGTCGCTCGGTTCGAGCACCCGTGAGGTGGTCTGGGTCAACACGTGGCGGGGCCTCACGACGGGGGTTCTGCTGGTCCCCGCACTATAGCCGCGCCGCCTCGCCGGGCGCCCTCCAGCTCGAGGGGCTCCGGTTCCCGGGCGGCTGCGGGTGGGAGGCGGCTCGGCTGCGAATGGGAGGCGGCTGGTCGCGCCCGCGCGGCGGAGCCGTGCGTCGGATACGGCCCCGCGCCCCTTCCGGGGCGCGGCTCCTCCGGCGCCGGAGGGGTCAGCCCGCTACGGAGACCTGCGGATCGCCGGAGGCGACGCCCTCGGCCTCCATCTGCTCCGCCAGCTTCATGGCCTCCTCGATGAGGGTCTCCACGATCTTGGACTCGGGGACGGTCTTGATGACCTCGCCCTTGACGAAGATCTGGCCCTTGCCGTTGCCGGAGGCGACGCCGAGGTCCGCCTCGCGGGCCTCGCCGGGGCCGTTGACGACGCAGCCCATGACGGCGACGCGGAGGGGGACCTCCATGCCGGTGAGGCCTGCGGTGACCTCCTCGGCGAGCTTGTAGACGTCGACCTGGGCGCGGCCGCAGGAGGGGCAGGAGACGATCTCCAGGCCGCGCTGGCGGAGGTTCAGGGACTCCAGGATCTGGATGCCGACCTTGACCTCCTCGGCGGGCGGGGCGCTCAGCGAGACCCGGATGGTGTCGCCGATGCCCTGGGAGAGCAGGGCGCCGAAGGCGACCGCCGACTTGATCGTGCCCTGGAAGGCGGGGCCGGCCTCCGTCACGCCGAGGTGGAGGGGGTAGTCGCACTGCTCGGCGAGCTGGCGGTAGGCCTCGATCATCACGACCGGGTCGTTGTGCTTGACGGAGATCTTGATGTCCCGGAAGCCGTGCTCCTCGAACAGCGAGGCCTCCCACAGGGCGGACTCGACCAGCGCCTCCGGGGTCGCCTTGCCGTACTTCTGCAGCAGGCGGCGGTCCAGGGAGCCGGCGTTGACGCCGATGCGGATCGGGGTGCCGTGGTCCTTGGCGGCCCGCGCGATCTCCTTGACCTTGTCGTCGAACTGCTTGATGTTGCCGGGGTTCACGCGGACCGCGGCGCAGCCGGCCTCGATGGCGGCGAAGACGTACTTGGGCTGGAAGTGGATGTCGGCGATCACCGGGATCTGGGACTTCCTCGCGATGGTGGCGAGGGCGTCGGCGTCGTCCTGGGTGGGGCAGGCCACGCGGACGATCTGGCAGCCGGAGGCGGTCAGCTCGGCGATCTGCTGGAGGGTGGCGCCGATGTCGGACGTACGGGTCGTGGTCATCGACTGGACCGAGACCGGCGCGTCCCCGCCGACCGCCACGCTTCCGACCTGGATCTGCCGGCTCTTGCGGCGCTCGGCGAGCTTGGTCGGAACGGACGGCATGCCGAGAGAAATCGCAGTCATCTGCTGTGCAACCCCAAGTCGTGGATCAAGGTCCGGTCCCGTGAACGGCGGGCTCCAGGCTTCGAGATTACGGCACGGGGCCGGGCGTCAGCACATCCCTCCCGCAAACACACCCGATGGGACGCGGCCCGGAACCAGGGGGTTCCGGGCCGCGTTGAACGCCGGGTTGCTAGGAGATTTTCACCGGGTTGACCACGTCGGCGATCAGCACCAGGACGGTGAAGCAGACGAAGATCCCGGCCACCACGTACGCCACCGGCATCAGCTTGGCGACGTCGAACGGGCCGGGGTCGGGCCGGCGCAGCACCCGGGCCACGTTCCGCCGGAGCGACTCCCACAGGGCGCCCGCGATGTGCCCGCCGTCGAGCGGGAGCAGCGGGAGCATGTTGAACAGGAACAGGGAGAGGTTGAACCCGGCGACCACGAACACGGCCATGGCCAGCTGCTGCGAGGCCGGGATGTCCAGCGTGGCGATCTCGCCGGTGACCCGGGCCGCGCCGACGATGCCCATCGGGGAGTCCGGTTCGCGCGGTCCGTCGCCGAAGGCGGCGTCCCACAGGGCGGGGATCTTGCCGGGCAGGTCCACGAGGGAGTCGACGGCGTCGCCGACCCGGTCGGTCATCCAGGTCACGGACTGGCCGAAGTCCTGTTTGACGACGCCGCGGGCCGGGCTGAAGCCGAGGAACCCGGCCTTGACGTACTCGCCCTGGACGTAGGCGCCGCTGGAGTCCTTCTTGGCGACCTGGTTGGTGGCGATCTTCGCGTGCAGGGTCACCTGCCGGCCGTGGCGGTCGACCACGATCGGCACGTCCTTGCCGGCGTGTCCGCGGATCAGGTCCGACAGGGCGTTCCAGTTCTCGGTGGGCACGCCGTCGAAGGAGACGATCCGGTCGCCCGCCTTCATGCCGGCGTCCGCGGCCGGGGAGGCCGGGTCGGACTTCCTGCAGCTGTCGCGGTGCTGGCTCTGCGCGATGACGCAGGGCGAGACGGACTCGACGGTGGTGGTCTCCTGCTGGATGCCGAAGCCCATCAGCACGGTGAGGAAGAGGCCGACCGCGAGCACCAGGTTCATGAAGGGGCCCGCGAACATGACGATGACCCGCTTCCACGGCTTGCGCGTGTAGAACATGCGCGTCTCGTCACCCGGCTGGAGTTCCTCGAAGGCCGCCGAGCGGGCGTCCTCGATCATGCCGCGCCACGGGGAGGTGGAGCGGGCGGTGATCCGGCCGGAGTCGTCGGGCGGGAACATCCCGATCATGCGGATGTAGCCGCCGAGCGGGATCGCCTTGATGCCGTACTCGGTCTCGCCCTTCTTCCGCGACCAGATGGTCGGGCCGAAGCCGACCATGTACTGCGGGACGCGGATGCCGAAGAGCTTGGCCGTGGACAGGTGCCCCAGCTCGTGCCACGCGATCGAGACGAGCAGGCCCACCGCGAAGACCACTATGCCGAGGATGAACATCAAGGTCGTCATGCACGCGCCTCCGCGGTCGCCGTCGTGGCTGTGAGTTCGCGGGCCCGGGCCCTGGCCCAGGTCTCCGCTTCGAGGACGTCCGACACCGTGAGTGAGGTTCCCGTGACCGGGGTGCCGTGCTCCTCCACCACCCGGGTGACGGTCTCCATGATCCCGTTGAAGGGCAGCGCGCCGCTCAGGAAGGCCGCGACGCACTCCTCGTTGGCGGCATTGAACACCGCCGGGGCCGTGCCCGCGAGCCGCCCCACATGCCGGGCGAGGTCCACCGAGGGGAAGGCCTCGTTGTCCAGCGGGAAGAACTCCCAGGTGGAGGCCTTGCTCCAGTCGAAGGCGGGCGCGGCGTCGGGGACGCGTTCGGGCCAGCCCAGGCCGATGGCGATCGGCCCGCGCATGTCGGGGGGCGTCGCCTGGGCGATCGTGGATCCGTCGGTGAACTCGACCATCGAGTGGACATACGACTGGGGATGCACGACCACCTCAATGCGGTCGAAGGGAATGTCGTAGAGGAGGTGTGCCTCGATGACCTCCAGTCCCTTGTTGACCAGGGTCGCGGAGTTCACCGTGATCACCGGGCCCATGGCCCAGGTGGGGTGGGCGAGGGCGTCCGCGACGGTGACGTGCGCCAGCTCGGCCCGGGTCCGGCCGCGGAAGGGGCCGCCGGAGGCGGTGACGACGAGCTTGCGGACGTCGGCCCGGGTGCCGGCCGCCAGCGCCTGGAAGAGGGCGGCGTGCTCGGAGTCCACCGGGATGATCTGGCCGGGCTTGGCGAGCGCGGTGACCAGCGGGCCGCCGACGATCAGCGACTCCTTGTTGGCGAGGGCGAGGGTGCGGCCCGCCTCCAGGGCGGCGAGGGTCGGCGCGAGGCCGATGGAGCCGGTGATGCCGTTGAGCACGGTGTGGCAGTCCGAGGCGGCGACCCGGGTGGCCGCGTCGGGTCCGGCGAGGATCTCGGGCAGCGGCTCCCCCGCGCCGTACGCCGCGGCGAGCGCCTCGCGCAGCGCGGGTACGACGTCCTCGCGGGCGACCGCGACGGTCCGCACCCGCAGCCGGTGCGCCTGCTCGGCGAGGAGGGCGACCCGGCCGCCGTTCGCGGACAGGGCGGTCACCCGGAAGCGGTCGGGGTTGCGCAGCACGAGGTCGATGGCCTGGGTGCCGATGGATCCGGTGGAGCCGAGGATCACCACGTCCTTGGGGCCGTCGCCGGCGACGGGGTCGTAGACGAGGTGCGGGTCGGCGAGAGGGGCCGGATGGGCGGGACTGTCGGTCATCCCCCCATTGTGGCCGCACGCGCCGCCGCTCCGGACAGCGCGTCCCTCGGGCGGGGCGGGTTCCGCGAGATGTGGACCCCCGGTGAAGATCGTGTGATAACACTTCGTTCCACACGATTCGCGGACGACATCCTGGGGGGATATCTCCATGCATACTGTGCGCATACGCGCGGCCCTGCCCGCTCTCGCCGGAGCTGCCCTGCTCACCGGCACCCTGCTCAGCACCCCGGCCGAGGCCGCCGGGGGCGTGAGCATCCACCACGTGTGGTTCGACAGCCCCGGCTCGGACAACCGCTCGAACAAGAGCCTGAACGCCGAGTGGGTGCAGCTCAGGAACACCAGCGGCTCGGCGGTCTCGCTCAAGGGCTGGGTCCTGAAGGACGCCTCCAACCACAAGTACGTCTTCCCGAACGTCAAGATCGGCGCCGGGAAGTACCTGAAGATCCACACCGGCAGCGGCTCGGACACCGCGTCCGACAAGTACCAGGACCGCCGCGCCTACGTCTGGAACAACGACAGGGACACGGCCACCCTGACCAGGGCGAGCGGCAGCAAGGTCGACAGCTGCTCCTGGACGACGCGGGACCCGAGCGACAAGTACTGCTAGTGCCCGTCGCCGTCCGGACGGCCGGACCGGCTCGCGAACGGACGGCGGGCGTTCTCGTGGGTGGAGGGGCCGGGGGTCGCGTCGGCGATCCACGGGCCCTCCCCCGAGGGGTCGAGGATGCCCTCCTCCAGCCAGGTGTAGGCCCCGCCGAGGACGCCCCGCACCACCTTGCGGTCCAGTTCGTCGGTGTTGGTCCACAGGCGGTCGAAGAGTTCCTCCGCCCGGATGCGGGCCTGGCGGCAGAAGGCGTCGGCGAGCTGGTAGGCCTCGCGGCCGTGCTCGCCCTCCCGCCACAGCCGCTCGGCGCGGACGCAGGCCGCGCTCATCGCGAACAGTTCGGCGCCGATGTCCACGATCCGGCCGAGGAAGCCCTGCTTGGTCTCCATCCGGCCCTGCCAGCGGGACATGGCGTAGAAGGTGGAGCGGGCGAGTTTGCGGGCCGTGCGCTCGACGTAGCGGAGGTGCCCGGACAGGTCGATGCCGTGCTTGAACTCGCCGTAGGCCAGGGGCAGCTGGCCGGGTCCCGCGACCAGCTTCGGCAGCCACTTGGCGTAGAACACGCCCGCGTTCGCGCCCGCCCTCGCCTTGGCGGACAGCGGCTTGTCGGGGTCGATGAGGTCGCCGGCGACCGACAGGTGGGCGTCCACGGCCTCCCGTGCGATCAGCAGGTGCATGATCTCGGTCGAGCCCTCGAAGATGCGGTTGATGCGCAGGTCGCGCAGGATCTGCTCGGCCGGGACGGGGCGCTCGCCGCGCGCCCGCAGCGACTCGGCCGTCTCGTAGCCGCGTCCGCCGCGGATCTGGACCAGTTCGTCGGCCATCTTCCAGGCCATCTCGGAGCCGTACAGCTTGGCGAGGGCGGCCTCGATGCGGATGTCGTTGCGGTCCTCGTCGGCCATCTGGGAGGACAGGTCGAGGACGGCCTCCAGGGCGAAGGTCGTGGCCGCGATGAACGCGATCTTGGAGCCGACGGCCTCGTGCAGCGCGACCGGCTTGCCCCACTGCTCGCGCTCGGCCGCCCACTCGCGGGCGATCTTCAGGCACCACTTGCCGGCGCCGGCGCACATCGCGGGCAGCGACAGCCGCCCGGTGTTCAGCGTCGTCAGCGCGATCTTCAGGCCCGCGCCCTCGGGGCCGATCCGGTTGGCGGCGGGGACCCGGACCCGGTGGAAGCGGGTCACGCCGTTCTCGATGCCGCGCAGGCCCATGAAGGCGTTGCGGTTCTCGACGGTGACGCCCTCGGCGGTGGCCTCCACCACGAACGCGGTGATGCCGCCCTTGTGGCCCTCGGACTTCGGCACCCGCGCCATGACCACGAGCAGGTCGGCGACCACCCCGTTGGTGGTCCACAGCTTCACGCCGTCGAGGACGTAGTCGTCGCCGTCGGGGACGGCCGTGGTGGCGAGGCGGGCCGGGTCGGAGCCCACGTCCGGCTCGGTGAGCAGGAACGCGGAGATGTCGGTGCGGGCGCAGCGGGGCAGGAAGGCGTCCTTCTGCTCCTGGGTGCCGAACATCTTCAGCGGCTGCGGTACGCCGATCGACTGGTGGGCGGAGAGCAGCGCGCCGACGGCGGGGCTGACGGAGCCGACCAGGGCGAGCGCCTTGTTGTAGTAGAGCTGGGTGAGGCCGAGACCGCCGTACCCGGGGTCGATCTTCATGCCGAGGGCGCCGAGTTCCTTCAGGCCCGCCACGACCTCGTCGGGGATGCGGGCCTCGCGTTCGATGCGGGCGGGGTCGATCGCCGTCTCGCAGAAGGCGCGCAGCTTCGCCAGGAACTCCTCGCCGCGCCGGACGGACTCGTCGTCGGGCAGCGGGTGGGGGTGGATGAGGTCGAGCCGGAAGCGCCCGAGGAACAGTTCCTTGGCGAAGCTGGGCTTGCGCCAGTCCTGTTCCCGGGCGGCCTCCGCCACCTGGCGGGACTCGCGCTCGGTGACGGTGGTGCGTGGGGTGGTGGTGGCGGACATGGAGCCTCACCTCGCCGCGAAGGGGGACGACTGGGACCGTTCATTACCGACCAGTGCTACTGGATCGTTGGTACCCGAAACGGGGCGATCCCACCACCCCTCGCGCACGCGCCCGGCCCGCGACGCCCGGGCGGGACGCGGTGCCGGGGCGCCCGGACACCCCGCAAGGCCTCGGCGCCCGCCCCGGCTGCACGGGCACAGGGGTCCTCGCCCGGCTCCTTGGGCCGAACGGGTGTCGGGGATCCTTGGCAGGGGGCGGTTCCGACACCCCGGAGGCGAGGAGAGGTGTCGAAGCGCTTCGACTCCCCTGGACACCCACCCTGGCTGAGGCTACTGTCGGATCCACCCTCACGCACCCCTGTCGGAAACGCGCAGAGTCGAAGCGCTTCACACAGCTTGGAGAGCCGGATGGTCACCCTCGCCGAGGTCGCCCAGCACGCCGGAGTCTCGGCGAGCACGGTGAGCTATGTCCTCAGCGGCAAGCGGTCCATCTCCGCGACCACCCGGCAACGGGTCGAGGAGAGCATCCGGGAGCTGGGCTACCACCCGAACGCGGGCGCCCGCGCCCTGGCCGGCAAGCGGTCCAACATCATCGCGCTGATGGTCCCGCTGCGCACCGACATGTACGTGCCGGTGATGATGGAGATCGCCATCGCGGTGGCCACCACCGCCCGGACGCACGGGTACGACGTCCTGCTGCTCACCGGTGAGGAGGGCCCGGACGCGGTGCGCCGGGTCACCGGCAGCGGGCTGGCCGACGCGATGATCCTGATGGACGTCGAGCTGGAGGACGAGCGGCTGCCGCTGTTGCGGGAGACCTGGCAGCCCTCCGTCCTCATCGGCCTGCCCGCCGACACCACCGGTCTGACCTGTGTGGACCTGGACTGGAGCGCGACCGGGGCGCTGTGCGTGGAGCACCTCGCGGGGCTCGGTCACCGTGACATCGCGGTCATCGGCGAGGCCCCGGCGGTCTACGAGCGGCACACCGGTTTCGCCGAGCGCACCCTGGACGGACTGCGCGCCCGGGCCCGCGCGGCGGACCTGCGGGTGCTGCACCGGCCGTGCGAGGGCGGGTACGACGCGATGGCCCTCACCCTGTCCCGGATCTTCGACGAACGGCCGGGGACGACCGGGTTCGTGGTGCAGAACGAGTCGGCGGTGGAGCCGCTGCTCGCGCTGCTGCGCCAGCAGGGCCGGGCGGTGCCGGAGGACGTGTCGGTGGTCGCGATCTGCCCGGACCAGGTCGCGGTGCAGGCCTCGGTGCGGCTGACCTCGGTGGCCATCCCGGCCCAGGAGATGGGCCGGCACGCCGTGGAGCGCCTGGTGGCCAAGCTGGAGGGGCGGGACGGCGACGAGGTCGTGCTGCTCGCGCCCGAGCTGACCGTCCGGGCGAGTTCGGGACCGGCGCCGGCCGCGCCCTGACGTCCCCCTGCCGGGGCCGGCCCCGCGAGGGAGCCGGCCCGGACCGGATCAGCTGCTGCCGACGGTGAGGTTGTTGGTGGTGAAGTTCAGGCCGCCGGACGAGGACGTGATCTCGTAGCCGAACTGGACGTCACCGATGGTCTCGTTGCCGAACCAGCCCTTGGTGTCCTTGATCCACTTCAGGATCGGCAGGATGTCGACCGTGCCGGAGCTGGAGTTGGAGGTGCGGACGAAGGAGAAGACCTCGTTCGCGCCGTTGTTGCCCTTGTAGACGGTCCAGGTGTGGCCGCCCAGCGTCACGTTGCCCTGCGAGGTGCCGAGCGGGCCGACGGCCCCGGTCTTGTTGACCCAGAGCATGATCTCGTAGTCGTGGTCGGTGTCCCAGATGTCGTACGACGTGTTGTACGCGCCGGACGACGGGACGGTGACGTTGTAGCTGCTGGTCAGCGAGGCCAGCGAGGTGATCGGCTTGTTGATCGCCTTCGTGGCGTTGGGGTAGGACTTGATCCCGCCGGTGCCCGGGTGGTTCGCCCACACGCCCCAGTTGGTGCCGGAGTTCGCCCAGACGCACTGGCTGCCGGCGCCGGAGCCCCAGATGTTGTTGTAGAGGGTGTAGCCGTTCAGCGTGGTGTTGCCCCACTGGTCGCAGGAGTTCCAGACGGCGGCGGAGGCGGGCGCCGAGGCCAGGCCGACGGTGGCGCCGAGGGCGAGGGCGGGGGCCAGCAGGGCCGTGGCGACCCTGCTCGGCGTGCGTGTTGCCATGGTGTCCCTTCCATGGGTGGGGGGAGTCGATCCGGTCACCGCGCCCCCAGGACGAGGACGCGGTCTTCTCCGGCGACGAGGTCGAGCGGCTCGGCGCCGGAGGAAGTCCGCAGTTCGACGCGGCCGGTGCGGTGGGGGCGTACGACGACCCGGGCGCCGTCCGGGTCCCAGGCGAGGTCGATCTCCGCGCCGAACCGGGTGCGCACCCCGCGCAGTTCGCCGCGCGGGCAGCCGTCCAGGGCGGCGGGCAGCAGGACGAGCCGGTCCGGGGTGGACTGGACGAGCAGCTCGATCAGCACACCGGGCAGGGTGTGCGCGGCGTCCGCGTTGTAGACGTCCCGGCGCGGGTAGTGGGCGCTCATCAGTGAGGCGTGGAAGTAGTCGCCGTCGAGCACCCTGCGCAGCGCGGCGGCGGCCCGGTCCCGGTCCCCGAGGCGGGCGGCGACCAGGGCGTGGTGGAGGTGGCCGTGGGCGGAGCCGTTCTCGGTGCCGCGCAGGGCGAGCGCCCGGCGGGCGGCGGCGGCCAGGCGCGGGGTGTCGTGGGGGGTGATCTCCTCCAGCGGCCACACGCCGTACAGATGGCTGAGGTGGCGGTGGTCGTAGGTGTCGTCCAGTCCGGGCCAGGCCCATTCGGCGAGGGCGCCGTCGGCGTTGACCCGGTGCGGGGGCAGCCGGTCGGCGATCGCCCGCCACCTGCCCGCGTGCCCCGGGTGGTAGCGGGCGGCGGTGAGCAGGGTGTGGCGGGCGGCGGAGAGGTCCATGGCCGCGTTGACCGCGCCCCAGCTGCCGCCTGCCGGGCGGTTCTCCGGCGAGTAGGAGGGGACGACGACCAGGTGGCCGTCCTGGTCGGTGCGGGTGAGGAAGTCCTCGTAGAAGAGGGCCGCCTCGGCGAGGGCGGCGGCGGTGCGCGGGTCCTGTTCGCCGCGGATCTCGTCGTGGTCGACCAGCGGTTTGAGCAGCCAGTCCGCGCCGGCGGTCCACAGGTGCAGCGGGTACTCGCGGCTGAAGTGGTACGTCAGCCCGGACTCGCCGTCGGTGTGCGAGGGCGCGACGGCGCCCCGGGTGCCGAAGATCGCGCGGGCGTTGGCCCGCCAGTCCGGCAGCTGCCGCTCGACCAGCGCGGCCAGCGCCTCGGTGACCTCGGGCAGGGCGGCGGCGGGCGCGGAGGCGGTCTGGAGGTTGAGGTTGGCGTTCGTGGTGAACGCGCCCGACCAGGCCGTGTCCCAGTCGCCGGTCCACAGTCCGGTGAGCCGGGGCGGCAGCAGGCCGCTGCTGGAGAGCAGGTGGTAGCGGCCCGCGGCGAACAGCCGCTCCAGCAGGGCCGGGCTGTGCGGGCGCCTCAGCAGCTCGGAGCCGGGCAGGGCGCGCTCGGCCGGGTCGGCGCCGAGGTCGAGCGAGACCCGGAGGTAGGCGGTGCGGTGCCGGTCCAGATGGCGGGCGAGCAGGCCGTCGTACGGCCGGTCGGTGCCGTCGAGCAGGGCCTGGAGCTGCCGGGCCTCGGCGACCACGTCCGCCTCGCCGGTGTGCCGGCGCACCCGGGTGAGCAGCAGCACCGAGCGGGCGCCGGTGACGCGGACGCCCGGCGGGACGAGTTCGGTGCGGCCGCCGAAGACGGCGACCAGGGTCACGCCGGTGTAGGCGCGGTCGCCGGCCGGGTAGCGGGCGCGCAGGCTGAGCAGGGCGCCCTCGGGGGTGAGCAGGGTGCCGTGGCCGACCCGCAGCCCGGCCGGGGCGCCCGGCAGCCGGTGGTCCAGGCGGATGTCGAGGTCGCCGCCGGTGACCTCGTGCACGATCACGTCGTCCGCGCGGGAGACGAAGACACGGCTGCCTGCGCCGGCGCGGACCGCGGTGGCCTCGCCGCTGGTGAAGTCGAGGGCCCGGCGGAAGCCGCCGCCGTCACCGCCGGCCGCTGTGCGCACCCGGATCCGGAAGGCGGGGTGGAAGGGCTGCACCCACTGCAGCGGGCGGCCGTCGGTGAAGCTCTCGGCGGCGGTGAGGTCGCCGGCGAGCAGCCGGTCCTGGAGCGCGGGGAGCCCGGCGGCCAGCCGGGGCGGGCGGGCGTGCTCGCCGCCGTTGGGACGCACCAGGCTGTGATGGGTGACGACCACCCGCTCATCGTTCGGGTCACCGGACACCAGGGCGCCGTGGTGGCCGTTCCCGCTCAGGAAGGCGTCCTCCCAGCGGGCGGCCGGGGCGGGTTCCCAGGTGCCGTGGACCGGCGTCCGGCTCATGACCGCAGCACCGCCACGCCGTAGCGGCCGAGGGTGACCTCGTCCGTGACGTCCGTGCCGCCGAGCAGGTCACGATGGGGTCCGGGGACCTGGACGGTGACTGGTTCCCGGCCGTGGTTGAGCAGGAACAGCAGCTCGCCCCGGCGCACCGCCTCCACGCCCGTGGGCAGCCCGTCCAGCACCGGCCGTACGCCCGCCCCGTCGGCGATGCCGGTCAGCAGGGAGCGCAGCGCCTCGGGCTCGGGCAGCGTGGAGAGGTACCAGGCGCGGCCCCGGTGCAGCACGGCGGGCAGCCCGTCCAGCTCGCCGCCCCGGTACGGCACGGTCCCGGCGGCGCCGGGCTCCGGCTCGATCTCCTCCGACCACAGCGTCCCGCGAAAGCCCTCGCAGGCCACGGTCTCGCCCGCCTCCAGCGGCCACCACTCGTGCAGGGTGCGGATGCCGAACAGTTCGCGCAGCCGGGCGTCCATGCCGCCGGGCCGGATCCGGTCGTCCTCGTCGGCGACCCCGGTGAGGAAGCCGCAGACCAGGGTGCCGCCGCCACGGACGTAGGCGAGGAGGTTGGTGACGGCGGCGTCGGTGAGCAGGTACAGCTGCGGGGCGACGACCAGCCGGTAGCCGGACAGGTCGTGTTCCGGGTGGGCGAAGTCGGTGGTGAGGTGGGCCTCCCACAGGGCCCGGTGCCAGGCGGTGAGCACCTCCGGCAGGTCCACCAGCGTCGACAGCCGGCCCTCGTGGTCACCGGCCCACCAGGAGTGCCAGTCGTGCAGCACGGCCACATCGGCGGTGACGCGGCTGCCCGACACCCGGCCCCCGATCCGGGCGAGTTCGTCCCCGAGCCGCCTGACCTCCTGGAAGGTACGGCCCTCCTCCCCCGCGTGCCCGACCATCCCGGAGTGGAACTTCTCGGCGCCCTGCCGGGACTGGCGCCACTGGAAGTAGCAGACGGCGTCGGCGCCGCGGGCGACGGCCTGGAAGGACCACAGGCGGTTGAGGCCGCGCGGCTTGGGGTGGTTCACGCCCCGCCAGTTGACCGGGCCGGCGGCCTGTTCCATCAGCATCCACGGCCCGCGCGCCTGTGACCGGGTGAGGTCCTGCACGAGGGCACCGCGCTGCCCGCCCAGCGGATCGCGCGGGTCGGGATAGAGGTCGACGGAGACGACGTCCTCCTCCTCGGCCCAGCGCCAGCCGTCCTGGCCGGTCCACAGCGGCATGAAGTTGGTGGTGACCGGGAGGTGCGGGCTGTACCGGCGGACGATGTCCCGCTCGGCGGTGTAGCACTCCAGGAGCATGTCGGAGGTGAACCGCCGGAAGTCCAGCACCTGGCCGGGGTTCTTCAGGTAGTGGGCGTGGCGCGGCGGCAGGATGCCGTCCCAGGTGTCGTACGCCTGGCTCCAGAAGGCGGTGCCCCAGGCGGAGTTGAGGGCGTCGAGGGTGCCGTACCTCTCGCGCAGCCAGCGGCGGAAGGCGGCGGCGGCCTCGTCGCCGTAGTCGAAGGTGCAGTACTCGTTGTTGATGTGCCACATGGTGAGGGCCGGGTGGCCGCCGTAGCGGGCGGCCAGGTCCTCGGTGATGGCGGCGGCGTACCGGCGGTAGGTGGCGCTGGAGTGCGAGAAGTGCTGGCGCCCGCCCCACCACTCGGTCCGCCCGTCGGCGTCCCGGGGCAGGGTGTCGGGGTGCAGCCGCCCCATCCAGGGCGGCGGGGAGGAGGTGGGCGTGGCGAGGACGACGCCGATGCCGTGGGCGTGCAGGAGGTCCATCAGCCGGTCCAGCCAGCCGAAGTCCCGTGCTCCCGGCTCGGGTTCGAGTCTCGCCCAGGAGAACACGCCGAGCGTGACCGAGTTGACGCGGGCGTCCTTCATCAGCCGTACGTCGTCCCGCCAGGTCTCCTCCGGCCACTGCTCGGGGTTGTAGTCGCCGCCGAAGAGGATGCGGCCCCGGGTGGCGTCGGCGAGGGCCGGTTCCGTGCCGCTCATCCCTTCACCGCCCCGGTCAGCATTCCCTTCCTGAAGTGCTTCTGGACGAACGGCGACAGCACGGCGACCGGCAGCAGCGCCATCACCATGACCGCCATCTGGATGGACAGCCCCGACAGCTGACCGGTCCTGATGGCCTGGCCCAGACCGACCGGTGCCTCCTGCTTCTGCACGAGCTGGATCATGACGTTCTGCAGCGGCATCATGTCCTGCTCGTTCAGGTACAGCGACGCGTTGAACCAGGCGCTCCAGTACCCGACGGCGTAGAACAGCGTGATCACCGCGAGGACGGCCCGCGACAGGGGCATGATGATCTGCCGGAGGATCCGCAGGTCCCCGGCGCCGTCGATGCGCGCGCTGTCGATGAGTTCCGGGGAGATCCCCATGAAGAAGCCGCGCAGCACCAGGATGTTGAAGACACTGACCGCGCTCGGCAGGATCAGCGCGAGATAGGTGTCCGTCAGCCCCAGGGACTGCACCAGCAGGTAGGTGGGGATGAGGCCGGCGCTGAAGAACATGGTCGCCAGCAGCGTCATCAGGATCCAGCGGTGGCCGAGGGACCCCGTGCGGGACAGGCCGTAGGCGCACAGGACGGACACCGTCATCGAGAACAGCGTGCCGACCAGCGTGACGAGGATGCTGATGACCGCGGCCCGGGTGACCTGGCCGCCGCTGAGCAGTTCCTGGTAGGCGATGAAGGTGATGCCCTTGGGCACGATCACCAGGCCGCCCGCCTCGTCGATGGTCTTCCGCGAGGAGAGGCTGGTGACGATCACGATCCACAGCGGGAAGAGGATCGCCAGGCAGGCGAACGACAGGGCGATGCCCTTGCCGGCGAGGCCGGCCTTCGAGGGCTCCTCCTCCCAGGCCGGGCGGGGAGGCGCGGCCCACCGGTTCGGCCGGCGCGCCGGTTCGTCGATGACGGCGGTCACTTCTTGTACACCCCCTGCTCGCCCATGAGGTGGGCCACCTTGTTCGCGGTGAGGACGAGGCCGATGCTGACCACGCCCTTGATCAGTCCGGCGGCGGCCGCGTAGCCGAAGTCCTGGTTGCGCACGCCGTTCCACCAGACGAAGGTGTCGAGGACCTCGCCCGCGTCCGTTCCGACGCCGTCGCGTTGCAGCAGGATCTGCTCGAACCCGACGGTCAGGGCGTCACCGACGCGCAGCACGAGGAGGAGGGCGATCACCGGGCGCAGGGCGGGCAGCGTGACGTGCCACATGCGGCGCCAGCGTCCGGCGCCGTCCATCGCGGCGGCCTCGTACAGGTCGGTGGGCACCGAGGCCAGCGCGGCGAGGAAGACGATGATCCCCCACCCGGCGTCCTTCCACACGCTCTGGGCGGTGATCAGGAACGGGAAGGTGTTCGGGTCGGTCATGATGTCGAGGCCGTCGTACCCGTGCTGCCGCAGCAGCTGGGAGAGCATCCCGGCGCCGCCGAACATCTGCTGGAAGACGGCGATGACCAGCACCCAGGAGAAGAAGTGCGGCAGGTAGAGCACGGCCTGCGCCACCGCCCGCACCCGCGGCCTGACCACGCTGTTGATGAGCAGCGCGAGCAGGACCGGGATCGGGAAGAACAGCACGAGCTGGACGAGGAACAGCACCAGCGTGTTCTCGACGGCGTTCCAGAACGCCGCGTCCTCGAAGATCCGCTGGAAGTTCTCCGTCCCCACGAAGGGGCTGTTCAGTATGGAGACGATGCCGTTGTCGCTGATGTAGGGGTCGTAGTCCTGGAAGGCGACGACGTTGCCGAGGATCGGCAGGTAGTTGAAGACCAGGACGAGTACGACGGCCGGTACCGTCATGAGGATCAGGGCGCGGTCGCGTCGGAACCTGTGCCGGAGGCCCTGCTTCCCCGAGCCTCGTTCCTTCCGCGTGCCGGTGGCGTCGGCGGATGCCACCGGGGTCTTCACCGGCGTGCCGGCCTCGGCGCCGCTCCGAGGCACCGTGCTGTGGGACACGGCTGTTCTCCTTGCCTCGGAACCCGGTCAGCTCGCCGCCGGACCGTTCTCGTCGAGAAGCTTCTTGTACCAGTCGCGCAGCTTGTCGCCGCCCTTGGTCTTCCAGTCGGAGACGGCCTGCTGCATGTCGCCGATCTTCTTGTGGCCGCGGATGATGTCGTCTTCCAGCTGCTCGAAGTCGTTGGCGAGGTTGGTGTAGCGGGAGGGCTCGGTGATCTGCAGGCCCCAGAACGAGGACTTCTTGGTGAAGGCGCCCATCCGCTGCTCCCACTCGACCATGGCCTTGGTGTAGTCCGGCAGGTCGGGGTGGGCGGTGGTGGCGGCGGGGCTCGCCACCATGACGTAGGCGTTGTTGACCTCGTTGTTGCCCTTGTCGTTCTTGACGGGGACGCCGTTCCTGATCGTGTAGTGGGTGCCCTCGACACCGTAGTTGGTCATCATCCACTCCTTGGTGCCGTAGGGCGCCGCGGTGACGTTGGCGACCGCCAGCACATCGCGGATGACGGACTCGGAGGCCTTCTTGTTGACGAAGGCGAAGATGCCGGCCGGGTTCTGGGCGTACAGCGTCGGGTCACCGCCGTCGTGGTTCCAGATGTCCATGCCCCAGATCTTGAAGTCGGGGTTCTGGGTGGCCTGGGAGGCCTGCTGGCCGTACCAGTGGACGATGTTGTTGTTCCAGATGAGGAACTCGCCGGCGGCGAACTTGGGGGCGGGGTCGGTCGCCTGGCTCTTGCCCAGCCTGAAGTCGGGGTGGACGACTCCGGCGGCGAACAGCTTGCGCGTCCACTCGATGGCCTCGAGGTACTCCGGGGTCTCGATGCGGTTGATCAGCTTGCCGTCGACCAGGTTCCACCACAGCGGCTTCTCCCCGCCCCCGAGCACGCCGAAGGTGTTCATCGCGGTCCACTTCATGTCACCGCAGGCCCACCGCTTGGCCCTGGCGTTGGTGATGTCCTTGCACAGGGCCATGAACTCGTCGGCGGAGTGCGGGATCTCGTAGCCCTCCTTGTCGAAGACGTCCCGGCGGTAGAGGGGCACGATGGTCTGGACGGACGGGGCGGGCTGGGGCAGGCCCATCAGCCTGCCGCCGAAGATGGAGCGCTGCCAGGCGTCGCTGGGGATCGCCGCGAGGTTGGGGTACTCCTTGGCCCGGTCCCCGGACAGGTACGGGCCGAGGTCGGCGAACTTGCTGATGATGGCGCTCGGGATCTTGCCCATCATGTTCCAGCTGGGGACGACGACCACGTCCGGGACGTCGCTGGAGGCGAGGACCGCGCCGAGCTTCTGGTCGTAGGTGTTGCCGTCCTGGTTGCGCCACCGGACGTCGACGCCGATCAGGTCGTTCATCGACGTGTAGTAGGGGTTGTTCTGCTTCGGCGGTGAGCCCCAGAACGGCGACATGACGGTGACCTGCCCGCCCTTGCCGAGCTTCTTCGGGACCGAGGTCTTGAGGGTGGCGACGTCGAGCCTGCCGGTGAAGCCCATGGACGAGCCGTTCCTGGACGGGATGTCCGGCGTCACCACGCTGCTGGCCACGTAGGCCGGCAGGATCTTCCTCGCCGCCTTGCCCGAGGTGGTGCCCTCCCGCGCGCCCTTGTCCGAGCCGCCGCAGGCGGTGAGCAGCGGCGTCCCGCCGGCGACCGCCGCGGCGGCGACCGCGGTGGAGGCGAGGAAGCTCCTCCTGCTCGGGGAGCCTCTCCGGCTGGGCGCGGAGGAGGCGGAGGCGGCGTTCGGCGTCATTGCGTCAACCCTTCATGGCGCACCAGGACACCCGGCGGTGGGCCGTCGGCTGCGGTGTCTTCAGTGGATCCGGCTGAGCGGAAGCGCGACTGCCGGGACAGAGCAGAGCAGAGCAGTCGAAGCGCTTCGAAGTTGCTGCGAGGTTAAGTGAACACGTGGGGGCGCACAAGGGTCGTTCCCAAGATTCCTCCGTTCCCCGACAGGCTCGGACGGAGTCGGCCGGGCCTTGTGACGGTGGTGGAAAGTCGGCCGTCTTTCGGCCCGACACCTTGACACCCCGACGCCGGTCAACCGAGCATCGAAGCGCTTCGAATGAGCCATCTCGCTCCATGCGCAAGGGGAACCGCCCGTGACCGTTGACTCGCCGTCCACACCGCCTTTCCGCGATCCGCACCTGCCGTTCGCGAAGCGCATCGACGATCTGCTGGCGCGCCTCACCCTGGACGAGAAGATCTCCTTCCTGCACCAGTTCGCGCCCGCCGTGGAGCGGCTCGGCATCGCCGCCTGGCGCACCGGACAGGAGGCCCTGCACGGCGTGGCCTGGATGGGCCCGGCGACGGTGTTCCCGCAGGCGGTCGGTCTCGGCGCGACCTGGAACCCGGAGCTGGTGCGCCGGATCGGCGAGGCGGTCTCCAAGGAGGCGCGGGCGATGCGCGCCCGGGACGACCGGGTCGGCCTCAACGTCTGGTCCCCGACGGTGAACCTGCTGCGCCACCCCCTGTGGGGCCGCAACGAGGAGGGCTACGCGGAGGACCCGAAGCTGACCTCGGCCATCGCCACGGCGTACACGCGGGGCCTGCGCGGCGACCACCCGGTGTACTGGCGCACCGCGCCCGTGCTGAAGCACTGGCTGGCGCACAACAACGAGACGGACCGGGCCACCTCCTCGGCCTCCGTACGCCCCCGGGTGCTGCACGAATACGACCTGCGCGCCTTCCGGGAGACCGTCGAGGCGGGGGCGGTGGCGGGGGTGATGCCCGCCTACAACCTGGTCAACGGCCGCCCCAACCACGTCTCCCCGTACCTGCGCGAGCAGTTGCGCACCTGGACCGACGAGGAGCTCCTGGTCTGCTCGGACGCGGGCGCGCCCTCCAACCTGGTCGACGCCGAGCACTACTTCGACACCCACGAGGAGGCCACCGCGGCGGCGCTGCTGGCCGGCGTGGACAGCTTCACGGACCACGGCACGGACTCCTCGCCGATCACCGCGCGGGTCAGGGGGGCGGTGGAGCAGGGCCTGCTGACCGAGGCGGACATCGACACCGCCGTGCGCCGCCAGCTCTCGGTCCGCTTCCGGCTCGGTGAGTTCGACCCGCACTACGACCCGCACGCGGGCACCGGCGAGTTCGACACCCCGGCCCACCGGGAGCTCGCGCGGGAGGCCGCCGAGCAGGCGATCGTGCTGCTGAAGAACGACGACGACCTGCTGCCCCTCGCCCCGGGCACCCGGATCGCGGTCGTCGGGCCGCTCGCCGACGAGTGCAAGCTCGACTGGTACAGCGGCACCCTCATCCATCGCTCGACCCCCCTGGAGGGCCTGTACGAGCGGTTCGGCGCGGAGCACGTGGAGTTCGCCGAGGGCGTGGACCGGGTCCGGCTGCGGACGGCGGCCGGCGCGTTCCTGTCCGTGCCGCCGGCCGAGGCCCCGGACCGGGCCCGTGCCGCCGAGGGCGCGCTGGACCCCGCGCTGCTGTCCGGACGCACCGACCTGCCGCCGCTGACCACGGACGCGACCGGCACCGAGTTCGCGCTGGCCGACTGGGGCGAGGGGGTGCTGACGCTGCGCGCCCCCGACGGCCGCTATCTCTCGGTCGCCGAGGACGGGTACCTGCGTGCCTCCGCCGACCAGCCCGGCGGCTGGGTCGTCCAGGAGACGTTCCGTCTGGAACCGCACCGCGGGGGTCACCTCCTCGAGCACCTGGGCACGGGCCGTCATGTGCGGGTCGCCGCCGACGGCGTGAAGGTTGCCGACACGGGCGACGTCTTCGAGGTGGTCACGGTCGAGCGGGGCGAGGAGGCCGTGGCCCGGGCGGCGGCCGGGGCCGACGTCGTCGTGGTGGTGGCGGGCAACGACCCGCACATCAACGGCCGCGAGACCGAGGACCGTACGACCCTGCTGCTGCCGGAGCACCAGCGGCGGCTGCTGCACGCGGCCCGGGCCGCCAACCCGCGCACCGTGCTGGTACTGGTGTCGGCGTACCCGTACGCGGTGGACACGGTCCGGCTGCCGGCCGCGCTCTGGACCGCGCACGGCGGCCAGGCGGCGGGCACGGCCCTGGCCCGGGTGCTGGCCGGCGACGTCTCCCCCGCCGGCCGCCTCCCCCAGACCTGGTACGCCTCCGACGCCGACCTGCCCGACCTGCTGGACTACGACGTGATCGGCAGCCGCCAGACCTATCTCTACTTCGACGGCACCCCGCTCTTCCCCTTCGGTCACGGCCTGTCGTACGCGTCGTTCGCGTACGCCGGCCCGGCGGCCCGGGTGGAGGCGGACTCGGTGCTGGTGAGCTGCACGGTCACCAACACCGGGGACCGGACGGCGGACGAGGTGGTGCAGCTGTACGGCCGGGCGGTGGAGCCCTCGGCGGCCCGCCCGCGCCGCGAGCTGCTGGACCACCGCCGGATCACCCTCGCGCCCGGCGAGACGGCCGCCGTCTCCTTCGAGGTCCCGCTGTCGGCGCTGGAGTTCTGGGACGTGCGGCAGGGCGGCTGGCACCTGGAGGGGGGACCGTACGAACTCCTGCTGGGCGCGTCCAGCGCGGACGTGCGGCTGCGGACGACCGTGCACCTGGACGGCCCGCCGCCGGCGCCGCGCAGGGCACGGGAGCGCGGCCTGGCCGGTGCCGGCTTCGACGAGCAGTCCGGCATCGCGATCGTGGACCGGACGAAGGCGGCGGGCGACGCGGTGACCCCGGCCCACGGCGGGACGGCCGAACTGGTCTACCGTGCCTGCGACTTCGGCGCGGGCGTGAGCGAGGTGTCGGCCGATCTGGCGGGCGAGGGCACCCTGGAACTCTCCCTGGACGGCGGCCCGGTCCTCGCCACCCTCACGCCGGACACCCCCACGGCCGGCCCGTACTCCTACACCAGGGTGACCGCCGCCCTGGTCGCCGAGGGCGTCCACGACGTCCGCCTCGCGCTGCGCGGCCCCCTGCGGCTGGCGCACGTCGGCTTCTCCGGTTGAGGGTCCGGAGAAGCCCGGCACCGGGAAGGGACCCGGCACCGGAAGGCAGCGGCTCCGTCACCGCTGGCGAACCACGATGATCACGACGGATCCGTTGTCGAAGCGGTGATCGAACCGGTGATCGAAGCGATGGTCAAACCGGTCGTCAAACCGGTGGTCGAAGCGGTGGTCGAAGCGGTGGTCGAAGCGGTGGTCGAAGCGGTGGTCGGAGCAGCGCCAGTCGTGAGCGCCCCAGCACCAGTCGTCGGTGACCTGGGTGGGCGCGGCAGGGGCAGCCGCCGAGGCCGTGCCCGCTGCACCGATCGCGGCGCCGCCGGCCATCAGCAGGCCGGCCGCCGCGGACACCGCGAAGAGGCGCCTCGCGCGTGTTGCTCGCATGACGGCCCTCCTTCTTCCTCTGGGGTGCGGCCCCAGTGTGGGTACGTCCGCGGAGCCCTTCCGGATTGCCTCAGCGAGAGCGAGAGGGAACGGCGAACGGCCGCAGCCCCCGCACAGTGGGCTGCGGCCGTTCTGTTCCCGACCTGTCCGTGGCAGGTCAGAGCGCGAGGCCGGTCAGGACCAGCACGCGCTCGTAGGTGTAGTCCTCCATCGCGAACCGCACGCCCTCGCGGCCCACACCGGACTGCTTGGCACCGCCGTACGGCATCTGGTCGGCGCGGTAGGACGGGACGTCGCCGATCACCACACCGCCGACCTCCAGGGCGCGGTGGGCACGGAAGGCGACCTGCAGGTCGTGGGTGAACACGCCCGCCTGGAGGCCGTACTTGGAGTCGTTGACCGCGGCGAACGCCTCGGCCTCGCCGTCCACCTTCTGCACGGTGAGGACCGGCCCGAAGACCTCCTCGCAGGCCAGGGTGGTGCCCGCCGGCACGTCGGCGAGCACGGTCGGCGCGTAGGAGGCACCGTCCCGGTCGCCGCCGGTGAGCAGGGTGGCGCCGGCCTCGACGGCCTCCTTCACCCAGGACTCGACGCGCTTGGCGGCGTCCTCGCTGACCAGCGGGCCGACGTCGGTCTTGTCGTCGGACGGGTCACCGGTGACCTGCGCCTCGACGGCGGCGACGATGCGCGGCAGCAGCCGGTCGTACACGGACGCGTCGGCGATGACGCGCTGCACCGAGATGCAGGACTGGCCGCCCTGGTAGTTGGAGAAGGTCGCGATGCGGGTCGCGGCCCAGTCCAGGTCGGCGTCGGAGGCGAAGTCGCCGAGGACGACCGCGGCGCCGTTGCCGCCCAGCTCCAGGGTGCAGTGCTTGCGCGGCACCGAGTCCATGATCGCGTAGCCGACCTTCTCGGAACCGGTGAAGGAGATGACCGGCAGACGCTCGTCCTGGACGAGGGCGGGCATCTTGTCGTTCGGCACCGGGAGGATGCTCCACGACCCGGCCGGCAGGTCGGTCTCGGCGAGCAGCTCGCCGAGGATCAGACCGGACAGCGGGGTGGCGGGGGCCGGCTTCAGGATGATCGGGGCGCCGGCGGCGATCGCCGGGGCGACCTTGTGCGCGCACAGGTTCAGCGGGAAGTTGAAGGGCGCGATGCCGAGCACGACACCCTTCGGGAAGCGGCGGGTCAGCCCGAGCCGGCCCTGGCCGCCGGCGTCGGTGTCGAGGCGCTGGGCCTCGCCGCCGTTGAACCGGCGGGCCTCCTCGGCGGCGAACCGGAACACGGAGACCGCGCGGCCGACCTCGCCCCGGGCCCACTTGATCGGCTTGCCGTTCTCGGCGGAGATCAGCCGGGCGATCTCCTCGGTGCGCTCCGCCAGCCGCTTGCTGACGTGGTCGAGCGCGGCGGCACGCACGTGCGCCGGGGTGCCGGCGAACTCGTCGCGGACGGCGTACGCGGCGGCCACGGCCTCCTCGACCTGGGCGTCGTCCGGCACGCTGACCTTGCCGACGAGCCGGCCGTCCCACGGGGAGGTGACGTCGAAGGTGTCCTCGCCGGTGACCTGGCGGCCGGCGAGCCAGAAGGCATGGGTGGAAGTCATGTACGAGTCCCGGCCCTTCCGCGTTGGAGGTGTACTGCTTGGCTTGCGTGCTCCACGGTAGGGCGGGGCGGACCGGGGGTCGTTTATCCGAGTCGTAGCAGTTTCGGTGGGGGGCACTACGGATTGGCGAGATGGGCCGCCCGCGTCGGTCACTCGGCCGACGTCGCCTTCAGGGCGAGCCACAGCTCCATCCGGACGTCGGGGTCGTCCAGGCTCCGTCCGAGGATCTCCTCGACCCGGCGCATCCGGTACCGCAGGGTGTGCCGGTGCACGCCCAGGTCGGCCGCGGCGGCGTCCCACTGGCCGTGCCGGGACAGCCACGCCCGCAGCGAGGCGACGAGGTCACCGCGTCCCGTGGCGTCGTGCTCGTGCAGCGCCCGCAGGAGCCCGTCGGCGAAGGCCTTCACCGCGTCGTCGGCCAGCAGCGGCAGGACCGACCCGGCGGCCAGCTGCTCGTGCTCCACGAACACCCGCCCCCGCCGCCGCGCCACCGACAGCGCCTGCTCGGCCTGCTTGTACGCCGCCGACGCCGCGATCGGCCCCGCGGGCGCCGACAGGCCGACGACCAGTTCGCCCTCGTCCGCCCGCCCCTGCTCGCTCGCCGTCCGCCCCGCGCTCGCCGTCCGCCCCGCCTCCAGCGCCGCCGCGTACGCGGAGCACGCGGAGACCGCGGCGCCCTCGTCGGCGGCCAGCACCACCAGCCGCTCGCCCTCCGGCACGACCAGCACGGCCTCCCCGGCCCGCGCCGCCGCGGACTCCATGCTCTCCGCGAGTTCGCCCAGCGCCTCGCCCGCCGCGCCGGACCCGGACTCGGACTCGGCGACGATCATCCGGAACGGGGCGTCCAGCAGCCCGCCGTACAGGTCCCCGGCGACCGCCCGGGCGTGGTCGGGCTCCCCGGCGAGGAGCATGCGCAGCACCGCCGCGCCGACGCGCTGCTCGGCCGCGTGCAGGGAGCGGGAGCGTTCGGTGGTGAGGGTGAGCAGGGCGATGGCGGAGTGGACGGCGTACCGTTCGGCGGTGCCGAGCGCGGCGGCCGTCCCCACGGCGAGCGCGGCCCGCGGGCGGCGGCCGGTGCCTAGGCTGTGCAGCTCCACCCGGTCCTCGTGGTCCGGGCCGCCGACGACGGAGGAGGCGGGGGCGGGCCGCTCCCGCAGCCGCTCCACCTCGGCGGTGAGCCGGGCGGCACGGCGGCCGGCCCACTCCGGCGCGGCGGCGACGACGGCGCCCGAGGCGTCGTACAGCGCGGCCCAGCCGTCGACCTGGGCGGCGAGCGCGCCGAGCACCCCCTCCGGGCCGGTGTTCAGCGCCTGCTTCGTCAGCTCGCGCTGGGCGGCGAAGCCCGCCGTGACCGCCCGGTACTGGTCGGCGGCGATGGCGGCGGAGACGGCCTTGCTGATGGCGAGGAAGGGGGTGCGGCGGGGCACCTCCAGCAACGGCAGCCCCTCCTCGGCGCAGGCGTCGACGAGAGCCTTCGGGATCTCCTCGTAATTGACCCCCACGGCGAACCCGAGCCCGACCACGCCGGCGCCGGCCAGCCGCCGCACGTACCGCCGCATGGCCTCCGGATCCTCCGCGTCCAGCTTGAGCGCGGTGATCAGCAGCAGCTCGCCGCCCTCCATGTACGGCACGGGATCGGCCAGCTCACTGACGTGCGCCCAGCGGACGGGCACGTCCAGGCGGTCCTCGCCCGCGCGCACGGTCAGCTTCAGCGCGGAGTGGTGGACGAGCGAGGCGAGAGTCGGGGGCATGGGGCCTTCACGGTGAGGGAGATCCGGCGATCGCGGTGATCTTTTGGCCGCCGTGTATGAACGGCCTACCCCGATTCTGCCTCACCGTACGACCCCACGCTGGCCCCTCACCCCCGCAGATCCACCAGCAACGGCGGCGCGTGCTCCCCCTGCACGGTGGTCAACGACAACACGGCATGCCCCGGCGGCACCCCATGAGCCAACTCGGAAGCCGACCAACGCTCCCGCTCGACCTGGCGGACGGTGACGGCCTCCGTGGTCACCGCCTTCCCGGTGACCAGCTTGCGCAGGGCATGGATCGCGCGGGTCATCGGCTGGTCCGCGAAGACCGTGTGCCGGGCCACGTCCCGGGTCTCCACCCACTGCGTGCCCCAGGCCTCCGCGAACCGGCTGCCGTCCCAGGTGGTCACGCCGGAGAAGGCCATGCGACAGCCCACGGCCGCGTACAGAGGCCCGTGCAGCGCCTCGGGGACGTCACCGACGGTGCGCAGGGCGAGCACCACACCCGCGTTACGGGAGCGCAGGCGTTGAATGCGTCGGACCGACTCCGCTGTCACGGCACTGGTGGCGTCGTCCAGGACGAGACAGACGAAGTGGGTCCGTTCGCCCGCCGTGGCCACGGCGGTGAACTGGGCGAGCAGAAGGCGGGTGATCAGCCGGGACGCCTCGTCGTGGCCGCGGTCGGGTAGGTCGATCCGGACGCGCAGCGGATGGTGGGCGACGGCGCGCAGCGAGAACGGCCGGGCCTGCCCCTGGTCCGCGCCGAAGAACTCGGCGAACGCCGGCCGGTCCAGCGCGGCCAGGCGGTCGGCCAGAACCGGGCCTGGATCGCCCGCACTGCCCGACTGCCGGGCGCGCGCGTCCAGCTCGCGGCGCATCACGGTGTGCTCCTCCCCCGCCAGCGCAGCGCGCAGCGCGGACAGGGCCGAGGGCTCGCCTTCCAGCAGCTCCCTGAGCTGGGGCAGGGTCGGGAAGCGTCCGAACGCGGCCCGGTACGGCCCGAGGAGCTGGGCCAGCGCGGTGGCGGCCCGCTGTCCGCTGATCGTGTCCAGATCGCCGGCCAGCCCCTCCGCGAGGAAGGCCGCCACCTCGTCCGGGTCCTCGGAGTCCGCATAGGGGTCCAGGTCGTACACGGACGCAGGGTCTCCGAGCCTCACGACGACGTCGTACGAGGAGTCAGGGCCCAGGGGCGTCCCGGCCGCGCAGACGGTGACGACCGCGCACTGCCCGGCGAGGGCCTGCAGGCCGAGCGACTCGACGACGGGCCGGATGAGGTGAGCCGTCTTGCCGGACCCGGAGGGCCCCACGGCCAGCAGCGAGGTGCCGAGGGTGTCGGGTCCGAGCGCCGCACCGGCTCCGGCGTAGGCCGGCGGCGTGCGGTCGCCGGCGGCCCACTGGCCGATGCGTACCTCCCGGGCCAGCAGGTCGTGCCGGGCGGACCGGCCCGGCAGGTCGCGGGCGCCGGAAGGGTGGGTCCAGGCGGCAGCGCCCTCGCGGAGCACCGTCTCGGTGAAGGAGGAGAGTCGCACACGGCCCTGGGCCACGGTCCACATGTGACCGACCCGCGCACAGTCCACATCGTTCATCCGTCCGGCGCACAGCTCGGCGGTGAGCAGGTCAGCGGCCTGGTGCTGGCCTGCGTCCCGCAGCTGAGGCCAGTGCGACGGCCGCCGGTCGACGGCCGGCTCGACGACCTGGACCGGCTTGGCCCGCCCGCGCGCGGCGATCGCCTCCTTGACGAAGGGCAGCCAGCCCCCGATCCGGGCGAACGGCCACAGCACCAGCAGCGTGATGAGCGCGTACAGCCCGTCCGTGAGCAGCTCCGACCCGAACACCGCGTAGTCGCCGGTGACCAGAACGATGAGGGAGAACAGTGGATCCTGCACGGGCAGGGCGTCCCAGCCGAGGCCGAAGGCGCCGGGGAAGACGAAGGCCAGAGCCACGAGTGCGCCCAGAGCGGCGATCAGGGCGCGAGCGGGCTGTGCGCGGCGAGTGACGACATGCCGAATGATGTCGGGCCAGCTGCCGAGGCGCGCCATGGCGAAGACGAGGATCGCGAAGACCACACCGTCGGCGACCGTGATGGCCTCTACGCCCTGGTAGCCCTTCGGTGACGTCGTTCCCGCCCACCACCAGTCGTCCGGGGTGAGCAGCTGCAGGACGGCCCACTGGTAGGGCACGCTGCCGTGCCGCCACAGCGACCACAGAAGGAGCCCCACCACCAGCGGGACGACGAAGCCGACGATCGTGACGGGAGCCAGGCGCTCCCCGCCCGGCGGGACCTTGGCCGGGCGGTAGCCGAAGCGCCAGATACCGGGCTGGACGGCCGGGCGCGGCTCGTCCACCCAGTCGGCGACGGGCGAGCGGGGAGGCGGGGGGGCGTACGGGGGGTGGGCGGCCGGGGGCTGGACGGCCGAGCCCGGCAGGTCAGGGGCCCGCGTCGGCATCGGCGGCACCCCCACCCCCTCCGTCGAAGCCATGGGCCGTGGTACAGGGTTCGGGTGCGTGCCGCGTGGGTCCCGCGTGCTGTCGCTGTTCATCGAGCCTGCCCCCTGACCAGCGAGTCCGTCCGCCGTTCCGTCCGTCATCAGCGAGTCAATCTAACGCCCCGGGAAGGGGAGTTCACCGCTTACATGCCCGGAAGCGGCAGGGGGCGCCCGGGTGGGCTATGTCCACGGCGGACAACGGGAGCCGTCGACAACGCCCACATGGAGCATGCCCACCCCCCAGAAGCGGTCTTAGCCTGCGAGAAAAGAAGGTATGCGTCCGAAAACGCACCGCCCGGAACACCCCGGGACCGCCCGGTACGCAAGATCATCAGGGAGCCCCCATGACCGCACTTCCGCAGGAGCGCCGCGTCGTCACCGCCATCCCCGGCCCGAAGTCGCAGGAGCTTCAGGCCCGCCGTACCGCCGCGGTCGCACAGGGCGTGGGCTCCGTGCTGCCCGTGTTCACCACGCGCGCGGGCGGCGGCATCATCGAGGACGTCGACGGCAACCGGCTCATCGACTTCGGTTCCGGTATCGCCGTGACCTCCGTCGGCGCCTCCGCCGAGGCCGTCGTCCGGCGGGCGAGCGCCCAGCTCGCCGACTTCACCCACACCTGTTTCATGGTCACCCCGTACGAGGGCTACGTGGAGGTCGCGGAGGCGCTGGCCGAGCTGACCCCGGGTGACCACGCCAAGAAGTCCGCGCTGTTCAACTCCGGCGCCGAGGCCGTCGAGAACGCCGTCAAGATCGCGCGTGCGTACACCAAGCGGCAGGCCGTGGTGGTCTTCGACCACGGGTACCACGGGCGGACCAACCTGACCATGGCGCTCACCGCCAAGAACATGCCGTACAAGCACGGCTTCGGGCCGTTCGCCCCCGAGGTGTACCGCGTGCCGGTGGCGTACGGCTACCGCTGGCCGACCGGCCCGGAGAACGCCGGCCCCGAGGCCGCCGCGCAGGCCATCGACCAGATCACCAAGCAGGTCGGCCCGGACAACGTCGCCGCGATCATCATCGAGCCGGTCCTCGGCGAGGGCGGCTTCATCGAGCCCGCCAAGGGCTTCCTGCCGGCGATCCGCCAGTTCGCCGCCGACAACGGCATCGTCTTCGTCGCCGACGAGATCCAGTCCGGTTTCTGCCGGACCGGGCAGTGGTTCGCCTGCGAGGACGAGGGCATCGTCCCGGACCTCATCACCACCGCCAAGGGCATCGCCGGCGGTCTGCCGCTCGCCGCCGTCACCGGGCGCGCCGAGATCATGGACGCCGCGCACGCCGGTGGGCTGGGTGGTACCTACGGCGGCAACCCCGTCGCCTGCGCGGGTGCGCTCGGTGCCATCGAGACCATGAAGGAGCAGGACCTCAACGGCAAGGCCAAGCGCATCGAGGAGGTCATGAAGGGCCGCCTCGCCGCGATGGCCGAGAAGTTCGACATCATCGGTGACGTGCGCGGGCGCGGCGCGATGATCGCCATCGAGCTGGTCAAGGACCGGGCCACCAAGCAGCCGAACCCCGAGGCCACCGCCGCGCTCGCCAAGGCCTGCCACGCCGAGGGCCTGCTGGTCCTGACCTGCGGCACCTACGGCAACGTGCTCCGCTTCCTGCCCCCGCTGGTGATCGGCGAGGACCTGCTGAACGAGGGCCTCGACATCATCGAGCAGGCGTTCGCGCGCATCTGAGCGGGTCCTCTCCCGGAGGAGGGACGCCTGCGGCAGGCCGTGTGAAGAAGGTGTGCGGGGTGGATGACGGGAGCGGGTTCCGTCTGCCCAAGCGCCCCGGCCTGCCGTAGGTTCTCTCCAGATGAGAGATACACCCGTCCACAGGGGACTGCGGACGGACACCGGGCCGAGGCCTCCCCAGCTTCGACCTGGTCGTGCCCTCGCGCACACAACCGGCGCCTGACGGCTCCGGGATCTCCTCACCGATCGGACGGTCGCCGCCCCAAACCCCCCGGGGCGCGCGACGTTCCGGTCCGGACGGCCGCCTCGGAACCACCCCCCCTGTTCCGGGGCGGCCGACCTCCTTCCCGCCGGCTCTCTGCCAAGCTGGGCCCATGCTGCTCCTGGTCCTCCCGGCGGTCGTCCTGGCCCTCGTCACCTGGCAGGTCCTCGTCGACGGGCCGCTGCTCCGGCTGGACGCGGACGCCAGCCGGGCCCTCGTCCACCCGGACCGCCTCTCCCAGCTCCTCTCCGATCTCGGCAACGTCCAGGTGGCGCTCCCCGTGCTCGCCGCGGCCCTCGGTTACGCGGCCTGGCGGGGCCGGAGTGCCGGTACCGGGCGGTGGTGGCTGCCGCCGCTCGCCGCGGCCGCGGTGATGGCACTGGTCCCGGCGGTCGTCGTACCGCTGAAGGAGTGGACGGCCCGGCCGGGGACACCGGTGGTGCCCCCGGGGACCGGCTACTTCCCGTCCGGTCACACGGCGACGGCGGCGGTCGCGTACGGCTCGGCGACCCTGCTCCTGCTGCCCTGGCTGCGCTCCCCCGCCGCCCGCCGCGCCCTGGTCGCCGGGTGCCTGGCCCTCGTCCTCGGGGTGTCGTACGGCCTGGTCCGCCACGGCTGGCACTGGCCGCTGGACGTGGCGGCCGGCTGGTGCCTGGGCACGGTGCTGCTGGCCGCCCTGTCCCGCGTGCCGGGTCTCAGCCGAAGTAGCGGTCGAAGTTCTGCTGGAACTCCCCGTTCGCGTACCGGTCCCAGTTCACCGACCACGTCATCAGTCCGCGCAGCGCGGGCCAGGTCCCGTGCGGGGCGTACGAGCCGCAGTTCGTCCTCTTCGTCAGGCAGTCCAGGGTCTTGGTGACCTCGGCCGGGGAGACGTAGCCGTTGCCCGCGTTCGTCGACGCCGGCATGCCGATCGCGACCTGGTCGGGGCGCAGCGGCGGGAAGACGTTGCCCGGGTCGCCGGCCACCGGGAAGCCGGTGAGCAGCATGTCGGTCATGGCGATGTGGAAGTCGGCGCCGCCCATGGAGTGGTACTGGTTGTCCAGGCCCATGATGGGACCCGAGTTGTAGTCCTGGACGTGCAGCAGGGTCAGGTCGTCGCGCAGGGCGTGGATGACCGGGAGGTAGGCGCCGCAGCGCGGGTCCTGGCCGCCCCACTTGCCGGTGCCGTAGTACTGGTAGCCGTTCTGCACGAAGAAGGTCTCCGGCGCCATCGTCAGCACGAAGGCCGCGCCGTACCTGGCCTTCAGGGTCTTCAGCGCCGAGATGAGGTTCACGATCACAGGGGTGGTCGGGTTCCTGAAGTCCGTGTCGTCGGCGTTCAGGGACAGCGAGTGGCCCTCGAAGTCGATGTCGAGGCCGTCGAGGCCGTAGGTGTCGATGATCCTGGAGACCGAGGAGACGAAGGCGTCCCGGGCGGCCGTCGTGGTGAGCTGGACCTGGCCGTTCTGGCCGCCGATGGAGATCAGCACCTTCTTTCCGGCGGCCTGCTTGGCCTTGATCGCCGCCTTGAACTCGGCGTCGCTCTCCACGTTCGGGCATTCGGTGACCGGGCAGCGGTTGAAGCGGATGTCCCCGGACGTGGCCGAGGTGGGCTCGCCGAAGGCCAGGTCGATCACGTCCCAGCTGTCGGGGACGTCGGCGAGCCGGGTGTAGCCGGCGCCGTTGGCGAAGCTCGCGTGCAGGTAGCCGACGAGGGCGTGGGCGGGCAGGTCGGACGAGCCGCCGCCACCGCCGCCGGGGCTGGTCGTGGCGGTCACGACGGCGGACCTCGCGGACTCGCCGGCGTCGTTCACGGCCGTGACCTGGAAGCTGTACGCCGTCGAGGCCGCGAGGCCGGAGACGGTCGCCGAGGTGCCGGTCACCGTCTGGACCCTGGTGCCGTCGCGGTAGACCGCGTAGCCGGTCGCGCCGGTCACCGCGGACCAGGACAGGCCGACGGAGGACGCGGTCACGGTGGTGGTCCTCAGGCCGGCCGGCGCGGCGGGCGGCTGCCCGGTGCCGCTGCCGCCGGGGCCCGTGAGGGTGAGGTCGTCGGCGAAGTAGGCGCCGGTGCCGTACCAGCCGTGCGTGTAGATCGTGACCTTGGTGGTGGTCGCCCCGGTGCGGAAGGTGGTGCTCAGCTGCTGCCAGTCGGGGGCGGACTGGGTCCAGGCGGAGACGTCGGTGGTGCCGGTGCCGCTCGCGCCGAGGTAGACGTAGGAGCCGCGGACGTAACCGGACAGGGTGTACTGCGCGTTCGGCTGGACGGTCACCGTCTGGGAGCACTGGGCGTTGTCGCCGCCGGCCGGGGTGGCCTGGAGCGCGGAACGCCCGCTGTGCACGGGTGAGGTGACGGTCGTACCGGCCGTGCAGGTCCAGCCGGTCAGGCCGGACTCGAAGCCGCCGTTGACCGCGACGTCCGCGTCGGCCGCACGGGCGGCCGACGAGAGCGCGGTGATGCCGGGCACGGCCAGCAGGGCGGCCGTGAGCGCGGTGAGCGCGGTGAGGACGGGTCTGGGACGTCGGGCGCGGTCCACAAGGGCCTCCGGGATCGGGGGAGTTGGAGGGGCGGAGCGCACACAACTTGGTCCAGACCAATCCTGTTGTCAAGGTGTCGGGCCGCTACCCGTCCTCGTCCGGTCGCCTGGCCGGCCCGGCCGCGGCCTCGTGCATCGCCAGTTCCAGCAGCGCCGGATCGGTCAGCGTCCCCGAGCCGTCCGGCGGCACCAGCCAGCGCACCCCGCGGGTCGCCCGGCCGGGATACGGCACGACGATCCAGGTGCCGGCCCCGGCGGTACGGACCCCGGTGCCGAGCCAGCGGGCCGCGGTGCCCGGGGGCACGAGGAAGCCGACCCGGTTGTCGCCGGAGCCGACGAGCACCGGACCGGGCTGGTCGAGGATGCGGGTGAGCACGTCCAGGGTCGGATAGCCGAGGTGCCCCGGCAGGATCAGGACGTCCCACGCCTTGCCGGCGGGCAGCAGGGCGACCCCCAGGGGGTCGCGTTCCCACTCCCGGCGGCAGGCCTCGGGATCCGGTGCGACGGATGCCAGCCATTCGACCGCCGTCTTCGCCCCAGTCATGGAAAGACCTCCCTTTCTCTCGTGGACGCGGTCGCGTCACAAGGGAGAGGGAGGTCCTCCGGGGGCATTACGCGGGTTCGCCCGACTCGTCGGGGTGAACCGGCTCACCACGGCGGGCGGGGACACCCGCGGCCGGGCCGGCCGCGTCAGCTGTCGAAGCCCAGCCCCAGTCTGTCCATCGCCCGCAGCCACAGGTTGCGGCGGCCGCCGTGGGCATCCGCGCGGGCCAGGGACCACTTGGTGAGGGCGATGCCGGTCCAGGCGAACGGCTCCGGCGGGAACGGCAGCGGCTTCTTGCGGACCATCTCCAGCTCGGTCCGCTCGGTGCGTTCCCCGTCCAGCAGGTCCAGCATCACGTCCGCGCCGAACCGGGTCGCGCCGACACCGAGGCCGGTGTAGCCCGCCGCGTAGGCCACCCGGCCCTGGTGGGCGGTGCCGAAGAACGCCGAGAAGCGGGAGCAGGTGTCGATCGCGCCGCCCCAGGCGTGGGTGAAGCGGACGCCCTCCAGCTGCGGGAAGCACGTGAAGAAGTGACCCGCGAGCTTGGCGTAGGTCTCGGGCCGGTCGTCGTACTCGGCGCGGACCCGGCCGCCGTAGGGGTAGATCGCGTCGTATCCGCCCCACAGGACGCGGTTGTCGGCGGACAGCCGGAAGTAGTGGAACTGGTTGGCCGAGTCGCCGAGGCCCTGCCGGTTCTTCCAGCCGATCTCCGCCAGCTGGTCGGCGGTCAGCGGCTCGGTCATCAGCGCGTAGTCGTAGACCGGGACGGTGTACGACCGCACGCGGCGCAGCAGGCTCGGGAAGATGTTCGTGCCGAGCGCGACCCTGCGCGCGCGGACGGTGCCGTACGGGGTGCGTACGGCCATCCCGGCGCCGTAACTCTTCAGGGTGAGGGCGGGAGTGTGCTCGTACACCCGCACCCCGAGCGCCAGGCAGGCCTTCTTCAGGCCCCAGGCCAGCTTGGCGGGGTGCAGCATGGCCACGCCCCGGCGGTCCCACAGGCCCGCCTCGAAGGTGGGCGAGTTCACCTGTTCGCGCACGGCGTCGGCGTCCAGGAACTCGACGCCGTCCGCGAGGCCCTTCTCCTCCAGTCGGCGGTGCCAGTCGCGCAGCTCCCAGGCCTGGTAGGTCTCGGTCGCGACGTCGATCTCGCCGGTGCGCTCGAAGTCGCAGTCGATGCCGTGCCGGGCGACCGCCGCCTCGATCTCGTCGAGGTTGCGCCGGCCGAGCTCCTCCAGCTTGTGGATCTCGCCCGGCCAGCGGGACAGGCCGTTGGGCAGGCCGTGCGTCAGGGAGGCGGCACAGAAGCCGCCGTTGCGGCCGGAGGCGGCCCAGCCCACCTCGCGGCCCTCCAGCAGGACCACATCGCGCTGCGGGTCGCGCTCCTTGGCGTTGAGCGCGGTCCACAGCCCGCTGTAGCCGCCGCCGACGACGAGCAGGTCGCAGGTCTCGGCGGCGGTCAGCGCGGGCTCGGCGGGCGGCTTGCCGGGGTCTTCCAGCCAGTACGGGACCGGCTGGGCTTCGGAGAGAGAGGCGATCCAGGTGTCTGTGCCACGGCTCATGGCGCTTGGGGCCATGATTTCAACTCCCTACAGAGGCTGCGTGAAGGCCTATGCCTTGTGCTTGTTCCGGCGATTTCCGACGACCATCGACGTCAGCACGAAGAAGACGGCGACGAGGAACATCGCCGTACCGATGACGTTGATCTGCACGGGCGTTCCGCGCTGCGCCGAACCCCACACGAACATGGGGAACGTGACGGTCGAACCGGCGTTGAAATTGGTGATGATGAAATCGTCGAAGGAGAGCGCGAACGACAGCAGCGCGCCCGCGGCGATTCCGGGTGCCGCGATGGGCAGGGTGACCCGCAGGAAGGTCTGCACGGGACCGGCGTACAGGTCCCGGGCGGCCTCCTCCAGTCGCGGGTCCATCGACATCACGCGCGCCTTGACCGCGGTGACGACGAAACTCAGGCAGAACATGATGTGGGCGATCAGGATCGTCCAGAAGCCGAGCTGCGCGCCCATGTTGAGGAACAGGGTGAGCAGCGAGGCGGCCATGACGACCTCCGGCATCGCCATCGGCAGGAAGATCAGCGAGTTCACGGCGCCGCGGGCGCGGAAGCGGTAGCGGACCAGCGCGAAGGAGATCATCGTGCCGAGGATCGTCGCGCCGACCGTGGCCCACACGGCGATCTGGAGGCTGATGGACAGCGAGCCGCACATGTCGGCGACACCGCACGGGTCCTTCCAGGCGGCGGTGGAGAACTGCTGCCATTCGTAGTTGAAGCGCCCCTTCGGTTGGTTGAAGGAGAACACCGTGACGACGATGTTGGGCAGCAGGAGATAGGCGAGTGTGAGCAGTCCGGCGATGACGACGAGACGGCGCTTGAGCCAGTTGACGAAGGGCATTTAGACCAGATCCTCCGTCCCGGACCGGCGGATGTAGAACGTGACCATGGCCAGGATCGCGGCCATGAGGATGAAGGAGAGGGCCGCGGCCGTCGGATAGTCCAGAATGCGCAGGAACTGCGTCTGGATGACATTGCCGATCATGCGGGTGTCGGTGGAGCCGAGGAGTTCGGCGTTGACGTAGTCACCGGCCGCCGGGATGAAGGTCAGCAGCGTCCCGGAGACCACGCCCGGCATGGACAGCGGGAAGGTGACCTTGCGGAAGGTGGTCCACGGCCTGGCGTACAGGTCGCCGGCGGCCTCGTGCAGCCGGCCGTCGATCCGCTCCAGCGAGGTGTACAGGGGCAGGATCATGAACGGCAGGAAGTTGTACGTCAGACCGCACACCACCGCGAGCGGGGTGGCGAGGACGCGGTCGCCGGCCGTCCAGCCGAGCCAGTCGGTGAGGTCCAGGACGTGCAGCGAGTTCAGGGTGTGCACGACCACGCCGTTGTCCGCGAGGATCGTCTTCCAGGCCAGGGTGCGGATCAGGAAGCTGGTGAAGAACGGCGCGATCACCAGGATCATGATCAGGTTCTTCCAGCGGCCCGCGCGGAAGGCGATCAGGTAGGCCAGCGGGTAGCCGAGCAGCAGGCACAGCACGGTCGCGGCGGCGGCGTAGAAGACGGACCGCAGGAACTGCGGCCAGTACTCGGCCAGCGCGTCCCAGTAGGTGGCGAAGTGCCAGGTGACCTTGTAGCCCTCCTCCAGGGAGCCCTGCTGCACGGAGGTGGAGGCCTGGTAGACCATCGGCAGCGCGAAGAAGACGATCAGCCAGAGGATGCCGGGCAGCAGCAGCCAGTACGGGGTGAACCGGCCACGCCTGCGCGGGGGCTTCTTCTCGGGTGCCGCGGGTGCGAGGGGCGGGGGCGCCTCGGTGAGCGTGGACATCAGGCGGCGACCTCTTCCTCGGTGCCCGCGTCGATGCGCTGCGCCGCGTCCAGGCCGAAGGTGTGCGCCGGACTCCAGTGCAGGACGACGTCGGCGCCGGGGACGAGCCGGCCGTCGCGCTCGACGTTCTGCACGTACACCGCCAGTCCGTCGCAGACGGGGCTGTCGATGACGTACTGCGTGGAGACGCCGATGAAACTGGCGTCGGCGATCTTGCCGGTGAGGCGGTTGCGGCCTTCCGGGATCCGGCCCGCGTCGTCGGCGTGCGTGAGCGAGATCTTCTCCGGGCGGATGCCGACCAGCACCCTGCCGCCGGCCGTCGTCGGGGCGGAACATCGCGCCTGGGGCAGCACCAGCTTGCCGCCGGCCGCCTTGAGCACGATGTCGTCGCCGTTCTTGGTGTCGACCTCGGCCTCGATGAGGTTGGAGGTGCCGAGGAAGTTGGCGACGAACGTGCTCTGCGGGTTCTCGTACAGGTCCGCGGGCGAGCCGAGCTGCTCGACCCGGCCGCCGTTCATCACGGCGACCGTGTCGGCCATGGTCATGGCCTCCTCCTGGTCGTGCGTGACGTGGACGAAGGTGATGCCGACCTCGGTCTGGATGCGCTTCAGCTCCAGCTGCATCTGGCGGCGCAGCTTGAGGTCGAGAGCGCCGAGCGGCTCGTCGAGCAGGAGCACCCTGGGGTGGTTGATCAGCGCGCGGGCCACGGCGACCCGCTGCTGCTGGCCGCCGGAGAGCTGGTGCGGCCTCTTGCGCGCCTGCTCGCCCAGCTGGACCAGTTCCAGCATGTCCTCGACCTGCTTCTTGACGCTCTTGATGCCGCGCCGGCGCAGGCCGAAGGCGACGTTCTCGAAGATGTCCAGGTGGGGGAAGAGGGCGTAGGACTGGAAGACCGTGTTGACCGGCCGTTTGTACGGCGGCAGGTTCGTGACGTCCTGGTCGCCGAGCCGGACCGTGCCGGTCGTGGGCTCCTCCAGGCCGGCGATCATGCGCAGGGTGGTGGTCTTGCCGCAGCCGGAGGCGCCGAGCAGGGCGAAGAAGGAGCCCTCGGGCACGGTCAGGTCCAGGGGGTGCACGGCGGTGAAGGAGCCGTAGGTCTTGGAGATGCCGGAGAGGCGGACGTCGCCGCTGTTGTCTGGTGTCGTCTTCATCGTCGTCACGCCCCTGTGAGCTTCGCGAACTTCTCTTCGTAGGCCGTCTCTTCCTTCTGGCTCAGGGAGCGGAAGGCATGGGACTTCGCCTGCATGGCCTTGTCGGGGACGATCAGCGGGTTGTCCGCGGCGTCCTTGTCGATCTTCGCAAGGTACGGCTTCACACCGTCGACCGGCGTCACGTAGTTGATGTAGGCGGCGAGCGCGGCGGCCTGCTCGGGTTCGTAGAAGAAGTCGATGAGCCGCTCGGCGTTCGTCTTGTGCCGGGCCCTGTTCGGGACGCACATGTTGTCGGTCGACGTCACATAGCCGCTGTCCGGGATGACGAAGTCGACGTCCGGGCTGTCCGCCTTGAGCTGGACCACGTCACCGGCCCAGGCGATGCAGGCCGCGAAGTCCCCCTTGGTCAGGTCGGAGGTGTAGTCGTTGCCGGTGAAGCGGCGGATCTGGCCCTTGTCGACGGCCTTCTGGAGGCGGGCGATCGCGGCGTCGAAGTCGTCGTCGGTGAAACGCGCCGGGTCCTTGCCCATGTCGAGCAGGGTCATGCCGACGGAGTCCCGCATCTCCGACAGGAAACCGACGCGCCCCTTCAGCCGGGGGTTGTCGAGCAGGTCGGAGACCGACTTCACCTCGATGCCGTCGAGGGCCTTCTTGTTGTAGGCGATCACCGTCGAGATGCCCTGCCAGGGGTACGAGTACGCCCGCCCCGGGTCCCAGTCGGGGTTGCGGAACTGGGGCGAGAGGTTCGTGTACGCGTGCGGGAGGTGGGACGGGTCCAGTTTCTGCACCCAGCCCAGGCGGATCAGCCGGGCGGCCAGCCAGTCGGTCAGGACGATGATGTCCCGGCCGGTGTCCTGGCCCGCGGCGAGCTGCGGCTTGATCTTGCCGAAGAACTCGTTGTTGTCGTTGATGTCCTCGGTGTAGTTGACCGTGATCCCGGTCCGCCTGCGGAACGTCTCCAGGGTGGGGTGGTGCTTGCCGCTGTCGTCGACGTCGATGTACTCGGTCCAGTTGGAGAAGTTCACGACCTTCTCCCGCGCCGAGTGGTCCTGGGCGGAGGTGCCGCCCTGGGTCTTGCCCGCCGCGGGGATCCCGCAGCCGCTCAGCGCGCCGAGGCCGCCGGCCGCGAGCGCGCCGCCGGCGGAGGCCCGCAGCAGCGACCGGCGGGTCAGGGCGGCCCTGCCCCGCAGGAGGCTGCGCCGCACGGCGGCCACTTGGGGCGGGGTGAGGCGTTCGGGCTCGTACTGCTCCATGCGCGTGGTGCCCTTTCGGGAGGGATCGGCCTGGTCGACGGCCTGGTCGGTCTCTAGCGGTCCCCGAAGATCGTGCGGTGCCAGTCCTTCCTGGCCACCGCCGTGTTGTCGAACATTACGTGCTTGACCTGCGTGTATTCCTCGAAGGAGTACGCCGACATGTCCTTGCCGAAGCCGGAGGCCTTGTAGCCGCCGTGCGGCATCTCGCTGATGATCGGGATGTGGTCGTTGACCCAGACGCAGCCCGCCTTGATCTCGCGGGTGGCGCGGTTCGCGCGGTAGACGTTGCTGCTCCACGCGGAGGCGGCGAGTCCGTACGGGGTGTCGTTGGCCAGCCCGATTCCCTCATCATCGCTGTCGAACGGAAGCGCCACCAGCACCGGGCCGAAGATCTCCGACTGGACGATCTCGCTGTCCTGGGCCGCGTCGGCGACCAGGGTGGGCCGGTAGAAGGCGCCGTCCTTCAGCTCGCCCTGGGGGGCCTCGCCGCCGGTCACCACGCGCGCGTAGCCCCGCGCGCGGTCCACGAATGCGGCGACCCGGTCGCGCTGGGCGTGCGAGATCAGCGGGCCGAGGTCGGTGCCGGGCGCGAAGGGGTCGCCCAGCCGGACGGTCTCCATCAGCGCGGCGGTCCGCTCCACGAACGCCTCGTACAGGGGGCGCTGCACGTACGCGCGCGTGGCGGCCGTGCAGTCCTGCCCGGTGTTGATGAGGGCGCCCGCGACCGCGCCGTGCACGGCGGCCTCCAGGTCGGCGTCGTCGAAGACGACGAAGGGCGCCTTGCCGCCCAGCTCCAGGTGCAGCCGCTTGACGGTGGCGGTGGCGATCTCGGCGACGCGCTTGCCGACGGCGGTGGACCCGGTGAACGAGGTCATGGCGACGTCCGGGTGCCCGACCAGGCGCTCGCCCGCCTCCCTCCCGGTCCCGGTGACGATGTTGATCACACCGTCCGGGATGCCCGCGTCCGTGGCGGCCTGGGCGAACAGCAGCGAGGTCAGCGGGGTCAGCTCGGCGGGCTTCAGCACGATCGTGTTGCCCGCGGCGATCGCCGGGAGGATCTTCCAGGCGGCCATCTGGAGGGGATAGTTCCAGGGCGCGATGGACCCGACGACGCCGATGGGTTCCCGCCGGACGTACGACGTGTGGTCACCGGAGTACTCACCGGCGGACTGCCCCTGCAGATGCCGGGCCGCGCCCGCGAAGAAGGCGGTGTTGTCGATCGTGCCCGGCACGTCGAACTCGCGGGCGAGCTTGAGCGGCTTGCCGCACTGGAGGGACTCCGCGCGGGCGAGGTCCTCGGCGCGGTCGGCGAGCACGGCGGCGAACCGGTGCAGGGCGTCCGAGCGCTCGCCCGGCGTGGCGGCCGCCCAGGCCGGGAAGGCGGCGCGCGCGGCGGCGACGGCCGCGTCGACGTCGTCGGTGCCGGCCAGCTCGTACGTGTACACCTCCGCACCGGTCGCGGGGTCGACCACGGCGTGGTGACGGCCCGAGGTGCCCTGGGCGGGACGGCCCGCGATGAACTGCGCGCCGTCCGCGAAGCGGTCCTGTGCGGGGAATCGGTCCGGGGTGGCGGTGCCCGGGTTGTGCATGTCGCTCTCCTCCGCCGTGCGCCCGTCCCAGGGGGCGGGTGGCGTAGCTCCAGCTCGATTTGAGTGCCGATCCTGACAGAGCCATAGGACTCCAACAAGTGATTCCGTTGTTGCCTTTTGGTTACGCGACGGAATCTGTCGACCAGGTGTCGAGTCGGGGCCGAAAAGGGCGGACGGAGTGTCAGTGGTGCGTGCCACACTCGCGTGCATGGGGAAGATCGACGGGGTGGACGCCCTGATCAGGGAGGTCCGGGCGGGGTCCCGGATCAGGTATCTGCACTTCTGGGGGCACCGGCCGCGGCCGGACGGCCGGGTCGGCGCGAGCTGCCTGAGCCAGTGGTGGCCGGCCCCGTTCACGGTGGACGGGGTGGAGTACGCGACGGCCGAGCACTGGATGATGGCGGGCAAGGCCCGCCTGTTCGGGGACGCGGAGGCGGAGCGCCAGGTGCTGGCCGCGGAGCATCCGGCGGCGGCGAAGAAGGCGGGCCGGCTGGTCCGGGACTTCGACGAGACGGTGTGGGAGCGGGAGCGCTACCGGCTGGTGGTCGAGGGCAGTGTGCACAAGTTCGCCGCCCATGACGACCTCGGCCTGTTCCTGCTGAACACCGGGGACCGGGTGCTGGTGGAGGCGAGCCCGCTGGACCGGATATGGGGCATCGGCCTCGCCGCGAACGACGAGGCGGCCTCCGACCCGGAGCGCTGGAGGGGGCTGAACCTGCTGGGCTTCGCCCTGATGGAGGCCCGGGAGCGGCTGGCGGGCGCGGGGGCGTAGCCCTGCGGGGGCGGGCTCCGCAGGGGGCCTGGGCTCGTCAGGGGTGAGGGCCTGGGCCGGTCAGGTACGGGGGGCCTGGGCCGGTCAGGTACGGGGGGCCTGGGCCCGTCAGGTACGGGGGCCTGGGCTGTCAACCGAGGGGCGGTGTGCCGCTCGCCAGGGCGGTGTGCCGGGGGCCTCGGCCGTTACGCCGAGGGGCGGCTGTCCGCTGGTCGGCCGTGGGGGCCGGTCACTTCCTCTGCGACGCGCTGCCACTCCTCCTCGCCGCCGGGAAGCGGCCAGGCCCAGGTGGGCCGTTTCGCCGTGCGCAGCTCGCGGAGCCGGCGGGCGAGGACCGGCCCGGCGAGGGCGGCGCCGTCGGGGACGGCGGTTCCGTGCGCGGCGCGCAGCTCGGCGTAGCGGGCCAGCTCGGCCTCGTAGGCCTGGACCGCCCGTGCGGTGCCCGCGGCCGCCTCGTCGCCCGGCGCGGTGCGGTGCAGATGCAGCAGGGGCGGTGCCGTCGACTCGGCGATCGCCGCGGCCAGCCGTGCGTGACCGTCCAGCACCAGATGGCAGTCCAGGCCGCTGACCCACCACAGCAGCACGGGCGGGAGCGTTCCGTCCCGGGCCTGCTTGCGGTACGCCTTGACCCGGGCGTCGCGCGCGTCGGGCATCGCGCGCAGCGGGAGGATCTCCCAGGAGCCGGAGTGGACGAACCAGTCGATGTACCCGTCGGGGTGACCCTCGACCAGCATCTCCCGCCAGTACTCGGCCTGCGGCCGACCGCCGTGGTTCCCGCGCGGGAGCGGACTGTCGGGCGAGATCAGCCAGCGGCCGTCATGGAGCGGGCCGCCCGGTGCGTCGAGCAGGTGCGACGCGAGGCGGTGCGCCCAGCGGGCCGGTTCGCCGGCCAGCTCGCGCGCGGTCCGCGCCCGCAGCGGCGGGACGGGTGGGCGATAGGCGTCGGTGCGCCGGAAGTCCACCCCGCCGTCGTCCCGCTCCACGGTCGCGAGGAGCACGGGACGCGACTCCTGGGCCAGGAGCAGCCGCCGTTCCGCGGTGAACACGCACAGCCCGGGTCGTCGCCGGGACCGCACCTCCAGGGACAGGCCCGTCCACGTGCCGTCGTCCCCGGTGAGGTCCGTGCGCCGCATGCGGGGCACGGACCTCACTCCGGGGGTGCTCAACCGCGGGTCGCGATGATCAGGGCGAACAGGCCCAGGACCAGGACGATCCCCGCGACGCCGCAGATGATGCCGGCCAGGGCCACGCCCGGGTTCGTCGCCTCGCCGCGGCGTGCCCTGCCCCGGCCGATCCCGCCGAAGACCAGGGCCAGGACGGCCAGCACCAGGGCGATGGGCCACATGACGAACCCGACCGCCGAGATGATGCCGAGCACCAGGGAGGCGGTGCCCATGCCGTTGCTCGGCGGCGGCTGCATCCCGGGCCAGGCGTAGCCGCCGCCGACGGGGTAGGGGGCGCCGTAGGGGGCCTGCTGCGGGCCCGGGTAGCCGTAGGCCGGCGTGGGACCCGGGTAGCCGTAGGGCACCTGGCCGGGGCCGCCGGGCGCGATGGGCGGCGGGGGCACCGGTTCCGGTCCGCCGTGCGGGGCGGAGGGAGGCGCGAAGGGGTTCACCGGAGGTGCGGGGGCCGGGGGTGCGAAGGGGTTCGCCGCAGGCGCGGGGGCCGGGGGCGCGAAGGGGTTCTGCTGGGAGACGGGGGCGGGGGCGGGAGCCGCGGACGCGTGTCCGTGGGCCGGGCTGGCCCAGGGCGCGGGGCCGGCGTCGGCGGGCGCGGGCGGGGCCGACGGCAGGGAGGTCAGCGTCTGCTGGTCGTGGACCGAGGCGGGTGCCGGGACGGAGCCCTGCGCCGGAACCGGAACAGAACCCTGCGCCGCAGCCGGGCGCTTGGACAGGGACACCTGGGGAGCCGCGGACGGGTGCGCGGCGGTCTGCTCCCGCGGCGTGGACTGCGGCACGTCGTCGGACATGGTGAAGGCCCCCCTCGCTGGACGTCCCGCCATGCTACGGGCCGGGCCGGGGGCCGTGACCCGGGGCCTACGATGATGCCGCGCGGACGCCGCGCCGCCGATCAGCCGATCACCCCGGGGAGGACCCCTTGACCGACAGCTCCGTACCCGCCACCGGCACCGCCGACCGCGATCTGCGCGCCTTCGTCGCCGGGCTGCCCAAGGCCGAACTGCACGTCCACCACGTCGGCTCCGCCTCCCCCCGCATCGTCTCGGAACTGGCCGCCCGCCACCCCGACTCCAAGGTTCCCACCGACCCCGAGGCCCTGGCCGACTACTTCACGTTCACCGACTTCGCGCACTTCATCGAGGTGTACCTGTCGGTCGTGGACCTCATCCGCACCCCGGAGGACGTCCGGCTGCTCACCTTCGAGGTGGCCCGCGACATGGCCCGCCAGCAGGTGCGGTACGCCGAGCTGACGATCACCCCCTTCTCCTCCACCCGGCGCGGGATCGACGAGCGGGGCTTCATGGACGCGATCGAGGACGCCCGGAAGGCGGCCGAGGCGGAGTTCGGGACCGTACTGCGCTGGTGCTTCGACATTCCCGGCGAGGCGGGCCTGGAGTCCGCCGAGGAGACGGCCAGGCTGGCCACCGACGACCGGATCCGCCCGGAGGGTCTGGTGTCGTTCGGGCTCGGCGGGCCGGAGATCGGCGTGCCCCGGCCGCAGTTCAAGCCCTACTTCGACCGGGCCATCGCCGCCGGACTGCGCTCCGTCCCGCACGCCGGGGAGACCACCGGCCCGCAGACGGTGTGGGACGCGCTGACCGAGCTGGGCGCGGAGCGGATCGGGCACGGCACCAGCTCCGCGCAGGACCCGAAGCTGCTGGCGCACCTCGCCGAGCACCGCATCCCGCTGGAGGTGTGTCCGACCTCCAACATCGCCACCCGCGCGGTCCGCACCCTGGAGGAGCACCCGCTCAGGGAGTTCACCCGGGCCGGGGTGCTCGTCACGATCAACTCCGACGACCCGCCCATGTTCGGCACCGACCTGAACAACGAGTACGCGGTGGCCGCCCGGCTCCTGGACCTGGACGAGCGGGGCCTGGCCGGCCTGGCGAAGAACGCCGTGGAGGCCTCCTTCCTGGACGCGGAGGGCAAGGCGCGGCTCGCCGCCGAGATCGATTCCTACACCTCGGCCTGGCTCGGCTCCTGACGCCCACCACAATGGGCCCATGCAGACCGTGACCGCCGTGGCCCACCGCGGCGACCCCTACCGCTTCCGCGAGAACACCCTCGACTCACTGCGTTCCGCGCTCGACCAGGGCGCGGACGCCGTCGAGGCCGACGTACGGCTCACCCGGGACGGCGTCCCCGTGCTGCTGCACGACGAGACGCTGCAACGGCTGTGGGAGGTCGGCCGGCCACTGTCCGCGCTCTCCGCCGAGGAGCTGCGCGGGCTGACGGCGGGCGGGGTGCCGACGCTCGCGGAGGCGCTGGCCGCGACCGGGGACAGCAGGGTGATGCTGGATCTGTGCGGGCCGGTCGGGCGCCGTACGGTCGAGCGGACCCTGGACGTGGTCCGGCAGAGCGGGGCCCGGGACCGCGTCTACTACTCCGCGCACGCCGAGGCGATGCTCGCCGTCCGCGCCGCCGACCCGGCCGCCGAGATCGCCCTGACCTGGACGAGCCTGGCCCCGCCCCGGCCCGCGGTGCTGGCCGCCATCCGGCCGCGCTGGCTCAACTACCGCTTCTCCCTGGTGAGCCGGGAGCTGGCGGCCCGCGTCCACCACGACGGCTGTCTGCTGTCGGTGTGGACCCCGGACACCCGCCGCTCCATGAGCCGTCTGCTGGACCTGGGCGTCGACTCGATCACCACGAACCGGATCGACGTCCTGCACGCCCTGCGCACCGCGGCCCCGCGGGACCACACCCGGGAGCGCTGAGCCACCGCCGCCGGGTCGGCCGGGGTGGCGCGGGTGGCGTCCTGCGGGACGGAGGCGTCCGCCGCCGAGGGTGAACAGGCCCCGGCGAGCGAGGCGGTGCCTGTTGGCGCGGGCGTGTGTGCTGGTGGGTGTGGGGTGGCTCGGTACGTGAGGGAGGGGGCGTGGGAGGGGACGGAGCGGGTGCCGCGGCGATAACGGGTTGTCGCGCCGCCGCCCCCACCCGTAGGGGCCGCCCCCGAGAACTCCCCTATCTCTGGGGCCGGTTGGTCCGGGCCGGTTAAGGGTCCTCCGCCCTCCTCGGTGAGGATCCGTGTCCCGTACCGGCGCCGGAAGATGATCACGAACCGCCTTCCGAACGCCGAGACGTCCTCAAGGAGCCCTCGCATGCGCCGCACCCGTCGTTCCCTCCTCCTGGCCACCGCCGTCGTCACCGCGCTGGCCGCCGGTCCGCTGGCGGCGCCCGCGTTCGCCGCGCCCGCGCCCGCGGCGTCGGCCCGCACGACCACCGGCCCGGACACCGAGGCCCTCTCCGCCGCGATCGCCGGCCTGCCCGACCACGACGTCACCGCCGCGCTGCTGCGGGTCGGCGGTGACGGGAGCTGGCGCGGGACGGCCGGGGTGCGGGACATGCGCAGCGGGGCGCCGGCACTGGAGAACGGGCGGTTCCGGGCGGGTTCGGTGACGAAGGTGGTGACCGCGTCGATCGTGCTGCAGCTGGCCGCGGAGGGCCGGATCGACCTGGACGGCACCGTGCAGCACTATCTGCCGGGCCTGCTCAGCCAGGACTTCGCCCCGATCACCGTACGGCAGCTGCTGAACTACACCAGCGGCCTGCGCCCGGGCTCGTCCCTCGGCGACACGGTGGAGGAGGGGTACGCGCACCGCTTCGAGACGCTGACGCCCCGGCAGGTCGTGGCGGACTCCGTGGCGCAGGGCCCGGCGTACGCGCCGGGCACGCGGCAGACCTACGGCAACATCCACTACACCGTGCTGGGCATGCTCATCGAGAAGGTGACCGGCGACTCGTACGCGCACCAGGCCGAGGTGCGGATCTTCCGGCCGCTCGGCATGCGGCACAGCTCCTTCCCCGTCGGCGGGGACCCCCGGATCCACGGCCCCCACAACCGGGGCTACGACTGGATCGACGGGCGGCTGGTCGACGTGACCGACTGGAACATGACCGACCGGTTCGCGGCGGGCGACCTGATCTCCACGACCGCCGACCTGGAGCGGCTGCTGGTGGGGCTGTTCCGCGGCCGGGTGGTGCCCGAGCCGCAGCTGGAGGAGATGTTCACGCTGCCGGACGTGCCCGGGGCGCGGTACGGCGCGGCGCTGGAGCGGTTCGAGGTGAACGGCAAGGTGATCTGGGGCAAGACCGGCTCGCGGCCGGGCTACACCGCGGTGATCGCCGCGACCCGGGACCTGTCCCGCACGCTGGTCTACTCGGTCGACTCCACGGACGCGAAGGGCGACGGCCTGTCCGTCGCCCAGCGCTTCGCGTTCCCGGCGTTCAACCGCTGACGGTGGCGGCGGCCGGGGGCGCCGACGGCATGCCGAGCGCCTCCAGCCGCTTGGTCTTCTTCCGTACGACGTACAGCGGGACGACCCCGACGACCCCGAACGACATGTCGATGACGCTCCACCAGAACGGGATGCCGCGGACGGGCCCGCAGATCAGGGCGAGCGGGATGATCCCGGCGCAGGCGATCATGCCGAACTCGACCACCCAGATGTTGCGGACGGGGTCGCGGTACGGGCCGTAGAACGCGACCGCGATGACGAGGTGGGCGAAGGCCAGCCAGTCGGTGCCGTACAGGACGAAGGGGTACTCGGCGTCGACGGCGTCCAGCCCGTCCCGCACCCGGGAGATCCACGACATCAGCCCGGGCAGGTGGTCCGGCACGGACAGCGCGCGCAACGCGCTCTCGGTCCAGTGCAGTTCGTGCACCAGCGGAAAGGCGGTGGCCCCGCTCAGGACGAGGCACACGACGAAGAGGGCCAGCCAGACACGGATGCCCTTGAGCAGGGCGGCTCTGTCGCTCATGACAGGAGCGTACGCCGGGAATTGAACATGTTCAAAACTCCTTTCCCGGCACCGACTTCCGGTGAGTCATTTCACAATTCTCGGACATACGCGTAAATTTCCGCCCACCGCTTCGAGCGCTCACCGGCAGACGGGGGCAAGGCATGGGCACGGACGACCGCGTCAGGGTGACGCCCGGGATCGCACGGCTGCACGCGTCACCGGCACTCGCCGGCCCCGGCCGGCTGGGGCTGGTGACCAACCACACCGGTGTCCTCCCCGACCTGCGGCCCGCCGCGCCCGCGCTGCTCGACGCCGGCGTACGGCTGGTCGCCCTGTTCGGCCCCGAACACGGACTGCACGGCAGCGGCCAGGCCGGCGAGAGCGAGGCCGCCCGGACGGACCCCGCCACCGGACTGCCGGTCCACGACACCTACCGGTGCGACGGCGAGCGCCTCGACAAACTGCTCATCGACAGCGGTGTGGACGCCCTCGTGTACGACCTCCAGGACATCGGGGCCCGGTTCTACACCTACGTCTGGACCATGTTCGACCTGATGGTCTCGGCGGCCCGTACGGACGTGCGGTTCGTGGTCGCCGACCGGCCGAACCCCCTGGGCGGACTCGTCGGCGAGGGCCCGCTGCTCGACCCGGCCTGGGCCAGCTTCGTCGGGCGCGCCCCGCTGCCCGTCCGGCACGGCCTCACCTGCGGCGAACTCGCCCGGTGGCTGAACGCCTCCGCCGTCCCCGAAGTGGCCGGGCGCGCCGCCGAGCTGACGGTGATCGAGATGACCGGCTGGCGGCGGGCCATGGACGCGGAGGCCACCCGTCTGCCCTGGATCGCGCCCTCGCCGAACATCCCGACGCCGGCCACCGCCCGCGTCTACCCCGGCACCTGCCTGTTCGAGGGGACGAACCTCTCGGAGGGCCGCGGCACCACCCAGCCCTTCGAGATCGTCGGCGCCCCCTACCTCGACGACCGCTTCGGCCCCGCGCTCACCGAACTCGCCCTGCCCGGGGTGCACTTCCGCGACCTGTGGTACGTCCCCACCTTCCACAAGCACGCCGGACGGCCGCTGCGCGGGGTCCAGTTGCACATCACCGACCGCGAGGCGTTCGCTCCCGTACGCACCGCCGCCCTGATGCTCGCCACCGTGCGGCGGCTGTACCCGGACGACTTCGCCTGGCACACCGCGAACGGTGGCGTGCCGGGGGCCGGCCGGCGGCACTTCATCGACCTGCTGTGGGGGTCCGACCGGCTGCGGCACGCCGTGGACGCGGGCGAGGACCCGCTGCCGCTGTGCGACCCCCCGGCACCGCCCGGCCGGTGGGCCGGCGACGACGTGCTGCTCTACGACTGAGACCGGACGCATGAGACCGGAAGTATGAGACCGGATCCCGCTACCCGACCCCCGAGGACCGGACCGCCCGAGACCGGGAAGGACGACCCGTCAGTGACCGCTCGTACGACCCCGCCCCGGGCCGGCATCCGTGGCTTCCGCGTCGGCGACGGCCCGCGGCTGGTGGAGACGTGGCGCCGGAGCGCGCCGGCCGACCCGATCACCCCGGACCGCTTCCGCTCCCTGGTGCTGCTCGACGCCAACTTCGACCCGGAGGGGCTGCGGGTGGCCGTCGACGGGGACCGGGTCGTCGGCGCCGCCTACGCGGTCCGCCGGCTGACCCCGCTGGCCGGGACCGACCTGGAACGGGAGCAGGGCTGGATCCCGTTCTTCTTCGTGGACCCGGCCGCCCGCGGGCGCGGCCTCGGCCGCCGGCTGCTGACCGAGGCCCTCGACTGGCTGCACGGCCACGGCCGCACCCGGGTGGACTTCTCCTCGTACACCCCGCACTACGTCCTCCCCGGCCTGGACGCCGAGGCCTACCCGGAGGCCGCCGGGCTGCTCGGCTCGCTGGGGTTCCGCACGCTGTACGAGGCGGCGGCGATGGACCGCGGCCTGGTCGGCTACCGCCTCCCGGAGGAGGTCGCCCGCCGCGCCGAGGACCTGACGGCACGGGGTCACCGGTTCGGCACCCCGTCCGACGACGACCTGGTGGACCTGCTCGCGCTCGCCGGGGACCACTTCAACGCCGACTGGGCACGGGCGATCCGGACGTGTCTGGCCGCGGGCACCCCGCTGGACCGGATCGTGGTCGTCCGGGAGCCCGCGGGCCGCCTGGCCGGCTGGGCGATGCACGGCGCGTACGACCGTGCGGACGAGCGGTTCGGGCCGTTCGGGGTGCTGGAGGAGATGCGCGGCACCGGGCTCGGCAAGGTCCTGCTCCATCTGGTCCTGGAGCGGATGCGGGCGCGCGGCGCGCACTCCGCGTGGTTCCTGTGGACCGGCGAGCAGTCCCCGGCGGGCCACCTGTACCGCGCGGCGGGTTTCCGCACGACCCGGGTGTTCCGCGTGCTGCGCCGGGAGGCCGCCCGATGACGCCACCGCCCCGCGGCACCGGCCGCCTGAGCCGTCGCCTCGCGCTCGCGCTCCCTGCGGCGCTGCTCGTCTCCGGGTGCGCCGCACCGCACCGGGGCACCGGGCGGCCCGGGGATCCGATCGTGCTGACGCTGCTCTCGCACTACGCGAGCGGGGTGCTCCGGGAGGCGCTCCAGGGCCCGGTGGACGAGTGGAACGCCACGCACGACCGGGTCAAGGTGCGGACGCTGGCCGTGGAGTTCACGGACCTGCTGACCACGTTCATGGTCCGGCAGGCCGCCGGGCAGGGCGCCGACATCGTCCACCCGTACTGCCTGTGGAACGGCCAGCTCGTGCGGGCCGGCGTCCTGCGGCCCGCCCCGCCCGAGCACGCCGAGGAGATCCGGCGCGGCTACGGCGAGGCGGCGGTCGGCGCCGCGTCGGTGGGCGGCACCGTCTACGGCTACCCGACCGAGGCGCAGACGTACGCCCTCTACTACAACAAGCGGCTGCTGCGCGCGGCCGGCGTGGACGGCCCGCCGCGCACCTGGCGCGAGCTGGAGGACACGGCGTACCGCACCACCCGGCGGGACCGGTACGGCAACACGCTGGTCCAGGGGTTCGGCCTGTCGGTGTACGACGACTCCACCACCGTCGGCCAGACCCTCGCCCTGCTCAACGCGGCGGGCGGGCGGTTCGTGTCCGCGGACGGCAGGAGCACCGCCCTCGACTCCCCCGCCGGCCGGGCGGTGTTCGGCCTGGAGCGGCGCCTGGTCGCGGAGGGGGCGAGCGATCCCGGCGTCAACGTCTACCAGGCGTTCGCGTCCGGGCGGGTGGCCATGGTGATCAGTGCCGGCTGGTGGACCGGGAGCCTGCGGGCCGTGATGGGCGGGGCCTACCGGGACGTCGGTGTCGCGCCCGTGCCCGTCCCCCGGGCCGGTGACCCGCGGGCCACGCTCTCCACCGGTTTCATGCTGGGGGTCAACACCGCCAGCGCACACCCGCGGGAGGCCTGGGAGTTCCTGCGCTGGCTCAACACCGAGAAGACGCGCGGGAAGAGGGGCACCCCGGCGACCCGGATGAGCGCCCTGCAGGTGGCGGCCGGCTCCCTGACCGCCCGCGCCGACGACATGCGGACGCTGCTGGGCACGGGCGGTGACCCGAACCTGCACCCGTTCCTGGACGCGCTGGCGTACGCGGTGCCGGAGCCCAACGGGCCGGGCGCGCAAGCGGCCAAGTCGCTGCTGCGCAAGAACATCGAGGCGCTGTGGACCGGTCAGCAGTCGGTCACCGAGGCCCTGCGCGCCATCCGCCGGCAGGTCGATCAGGAGGTGGCGCGCTCATGGTGAACACCCTGGCGCCGGAGCCGACCGGGCGGGCGCCCGTCCCGCGGTCCGCCGGGGCCTCCGGGTCCGCCGGGGGCGGCAGCGGGCGGATCCGGCACCGGCACCGGCACCGGCAGGCCGTCGTCGCCTGTCTGTTCCTCGCGCCGACACTGCTGTTCTACGTAGTCTTCCTGGCCCTGCCGCTCGGTTTCGCGCTGCTGCTGTCGCTGTCCCGCTGGGCCGGTTTCGACCTCGGCGACATCGAGCCCGCCGGCCTGGACAACTTCGCCGGCCTGTTCGCGGACGGGTCGACCTTCCTGGTGCCGGTCCTGAGCAACACGCTGCTGTTCGCGCTCGGCACCGTGGCGCTGGCACTCGCCGGCTCCGTGCTCGTCGCGACCTGCATCGAGAAACTGCGCCGGCAGGGGCTGTGGCGCACCCTGTACTTCCTGCCGATCCTCACGACCGTCGTCGCCGTCGGCAACGTGTGGAAGTACATGTACGAGCCGGGCGGCCTGGTCAACGGCGTGCTCAACGCGCTGGGACTCGGCTCGGTGGCGTTCCTCCAGGACGCGGACACCGCGCTGCCGTCGCTGGTGGTCGTCCAGGCCTGGGCCTCGCTGGGCTCGGCGATCCTCGTCCTGACCGCCGGGCTGAAGTCCGTTCCCGAGTCGTACTACGAGGCCGCCGCGCTCGACGGGGCCGGGCCCGTCACCGTGTTCTGGAGGATCACCCTGCCGCTGCTGCGGCCGTCCCTGCTGTTCGTGTGCGTCACCCAGTTCCTCACCGGCCTGCAGTCCTTCGCGCTGATCATCGTGATGACCGGGGGCGGTCCGGGCGACGCGACCGACGTGGCCGCGCTGGAGATGTACCGGCAGGCCTTCAGCTACGGCGAGTGGGGCACCGCGAGCGCCGCCGCCTTCGTGCTGTTCCTGGTGGTCCTCGCGGTCACCCTCGCCCAGTTGTGGTTCTTCCGGCGCAAGGGGGAGGACGCGTGAAGGGGACAAGGCGCGTGACCGGTCGCCGTGTGCCGTGGCTGTCGTACCTGGTGGTCGTCACCGGTGCCGTGCTCACGGTGGTGCCGTTCCTCGACATGGTGATGACGTCCTTCAAGGGGCCCGGCGAGGCCGGCACGCTGCCGTACCGCTTCCTGCCGAAGGCGTTCGACCTGTCCAACTACCGGGCCGCGATGGACCAGTTGGACCTTCCCCTGCTCTTCCGCAACAGCGTCGTCGCGACGGCGGTCATCACCGGCTCGGTGCTGCTCACCTCCTCGCTCGCCGGCTACGCGCTCGCCAAACTGCGCTTCCCCGGCCGGGACCTCGTCTTCCGTCTGGTGCTGGCGACGATGATGTTCCCGCCGTTCCTGTTCTTCGTCCCGCGCTTCCTGATCCTGGTGCACTGGCCGCTGGCGGGCGGCAACGACCTGTTCGGGCGGGGCGGTGCGGGGCTGACCGTCAGCATCGTCGCGCTCGCCATGCCGTTCCTCGTCAACGGCTTCGGGATCTTCCTGATGCGCCAGTTCATGGTCGCGATCCCGGACGAGGTCCTGGAGGCCGCGCGCATCGACGGGGCCGGTGAGTTCGCCGTGTGGTGGCGGATCGTGGTGCCGCAGACCAAGCCGGTGCTGGTGACGCTGGGGCTGCTGACCTTCGTGGACGCCTGGAACGAGTACATCTGGGCGCTGCTGGTCTCGACCGCCCACCCGGAGGTGATGACCCTGCCCGTCGGCATCCAGCTCCTGCAGGACCACGTCGACCCGGCCCGCACGACGCCGATCGTCATGGCCGGCCTGGTCCTGAGCGTCCTTCCGGTCCTGGTCCTCTTCCTGCTGCTGCAGAAGCACTACGTCCGGGGAGTCATGCTCAGCGGCCTCAAGTGAGCCCCGAGGAGGTCACAGGCCCGCGATCCTGTTCCAGCGCCGGGCGAACTGGGTCCGTTCGGTGGAGGTGATGTCCCGGGCGACGGCGAGCCGCTCGCGCATCGTGCCGTCGGGGAAGACCAGGGGGTTGTCGGCGAGGGCCGCGGTGTCCTTGTCCCGGGCGCGGGCGAGGACCTCCCGGGCCGCCGGCACCGGGCAGACGTAGTTCACCCAGGCGGCGAGCCGCGCGGCGACCTCGGGGTCGTAGTAGTAGTCGACCAGCCGCTCGGCGTTGGCCTTGTGCCGGGCCCGGTCGGGGACCATCAGGGAGTCCGACCACAGCTCGGCGCCCTCCTCGGGCACGACGAAGCGGATGTCGGGGTTGTCCGCCTGGAGCTGGATGACGTCGCCGGAGTACGCCTGGCAGGCCAGTACGTCCCCGCTGACCAGGTCCTTGGTGTAGTCGTTGCCGGTGAAGCGGCGGATCTGGCCGCGGCGGACCTCCCGCTCCACCTGGTCGCACACCCGGTGGAAGTCGTCGGCGGTCCAGCGGGTGATGTCCACGCCGTTGCCCTGCATGAGCAGCGCGAACGACTCGTCCAGACCGGACAGCAGGGTCACGCGGCCCTTGAGGTCGTTCGCCCACAGGTCGGACACGGCGCGGATCTCGCGGCCGAGCTTGCGGTGGTTGTAGGCGATGCCGGTGATGCCGGACTGCCACGGCACGGTGAAGCGGCGGCCCGGGTCGAAGGCGGGCGAGCGGAGCAGCGGGTCGAGGTGGTGCGCCACGTTCGGCTGGCGGGCGCGGTCCATCTCCTGCACCCAGCCCAGCCGGACGTACCGGGCGCACATCCAGTCGCTGATGACGATCAGATCGCGGCCGGTGGACTGGTGGTTCGTCAGCGCGGGGCTGATCTTGCCGAAGAACTCGTCGTTGTCGTTGATCTCCTCGACGTAGTCCACGGAGATCCCGGTGCGCTTCTCGAACGCCCGCAGTGTGGGCCGCCGGCCGGGGTTGTCGTCGTCGGTGTCGATGTACAGCGGCCAGTTGGCCCAGGTCAGCTTCTTGTCGGCCGCGGACTCGTCGGCCACGGCCCGGTCCCCCGGCCGGACGTAGGCGGCGGGCACCCCGCATCCGGCCAGGGCACCGAGCGCGGCGGTGCCGCCGAGGGCGGCCAGGAGGGAACGTCGGGACAGCGCGGAGGTACGGGTCGAAGTCTGGGGCACCCGGGAAGCATGCCGGTCCGCCGCGCGAAGGGACAATCGACGCTGCGTCGAGCACCCCGCCGCCCGCCCGACACCTTGTCGATCAAGCCGTGCCGGGAAAGCGGGGGAACGGGACAGCGCGGCACCCGGACGGGGAGGTGACCCGCCCGGGTGCCGCGCCGCGTGAAGGCCGGAACCGGCGGAGTGCCTACGCGTCCAGCGACGTCATCACGTGCTTGATCCGCGTGTAGTCCTCGAAGCCGTACGCCGACAGGTCCTTGCCGTAGCCGGACTTCTTGAAGCCGCCGTGCGGCATCTCCGCGACCAGCGGGATGTGGGTGTTGATCCACACGCAGCCGAAGTCGAGCTTCTTGGACATGCGCATCGCGCGGGCGTGGTCCTTGGTCCACACCGAGGAGGCCAGGGCGTACTCGACGCCGTTGGCGTACGCGACGGCCTGGTCCTCATCGGTGAAGGACTGGACGGTGATGACCGGGCCGAAGACCTCGTTCTGGACGATCTCGTCGTCCTGCTTCAGGCCGGAGACGACGGTCGGGGCGTAGAAGTAGCCCTTGTCGCCGACCTGGTGGCCGCCCGCCTCGACCTTGGCGTGGGCCGGCAGGCGGTCGATGAAGCCGGAGACCTGCTTGAGCTGGTTCGGGTTGTTCAGCGGGCCGAAGAGGACGTCCTCGTCGTCCGGCTGGCCGGTCTTGGTCTCGGACGCGGCCTTGGCGAGCGCGGCCACGAACTCGTCGTGGATGGACTCGTGGACGAGGACGCGGGTCGCGGCCGTACAGTCCTGGCCGGCGTTGAAGAAGCCCGCCACGGAGATGTCCTCGACGGCCTTGGCGATGTCGGTGTCCTCGAAGACGACGACCGGGGCCTTGCCGCCCAGCTCCAGGTGGACCCGCTTGACGTCCTTGGCGGCGGACTCGGCGACGGACATGCCGGCGCGTACGGAGCCGGTGATGGAGGCCATCGCCGGGGTCTCGTGCTCGACCATCATGCGGCCGGTCTCGCGGTCGCCGCAGATGACGTTGAAGACGCCCTTGGGCAGGATCGAGCCGATGATGTCGGCCATGAGGACGGTGGAGGCCGGGGTGGTGTCCGAGGGCTTCAGGACGACCGTGTTGCCCGCGGCGATGGCCGGGGCGAACTTCCACACGGCCATCATCATCGGGTAGTTCCACGGGGCGACCTGGGCGCAGACGCCGACCGGCTCGCGGCGGATGATCGAGGTCATCCCGTCCATGTACTCGCCGGCCGAGCGGCCCTCCAGCATCCGGGCCGCACCCGCGAAGAAGCGGATCTGGTCGACCATCGGCGGGATCTCCTCGGAGCGGGTGAGCCCGACCGGCTTGCCGGTGTTCTCCACCTCGGCCGCGATCAGCTCCTCGGCCCGCTCCTCGAAGGCGTCGGCGATCTTCAGGAGGGCCTTCTGCCGCTCGGCCGGCGTGGTGTCGCGCCAGCCCGGGAATGCGCGGGCGGCGGCCTCCATGGCGGCGTCCACGTCCGCCTGCCCCGACAGCGGCGCGGTGGCGTACGCCTCGCCCGTCGCGGGGTTGACCACCTCGGTGGTCCGTCCGTCGGCGGCGTCCCGGAACTCACCGTCGATGTAGTTGCGCAGACGACGCAGCTCGGTGCTCACTGCCGGCCTCCTGATCTGGTTCAAACTGTCCGATCTCTGAGACACCCACCCTAGTCGGCGAACCCACGTTTTCAACACCCCTGCCGCCGTCACATCTGCGAAATCCGCAAGGTGTCGTCTCAGAAACAACGGATTTCATCGCTCGGGCCTTGCGAAACTATCGAGACGTCGTGCACAGTGAGGTCGTGGCCAGTCGAAGCGCAGACCAGAGGGACTCGTCCCGCGAGTCCAGGAACGGCAACAGTCCCCAGCTGGACGCCGTCTCCCTCGCCATCATCCAGCAGCTCCAGGAGGACGGCCGCCGGCCGTACGCCGCGATCGGCAAGGCCGTCGGCCTGTCCGAGGCGGCCGTGCGCCAGCGCGTGCAGAAGCTGCTGGACCAGGGCGTGATGCAGATCGTCGCCGTCACGGACCCGCTCACCGTGGGCTTCCGCCGGCAGGCGATGGTCGGGATCAACGTCGAGGGCGATGTCGAGTCGATCGCGGACGCGCTCACTGACATGTCGGAAGTCGAGTACGTGGTGATGACCGCGGGCTCGTTCGACATCCTCGCCGAGATCGTCTGCGAGGACGACGACCACCTGCTGGACGTCATCAACAAACGCATCCGGTCCCTGCCCGGAGTGCGCTCCACCGAAAGCTTCGTCTACCTGAAGCTGAAGAAGCAGACCTACATGTGGGGAACCCGATAACCGTGAGGACCCGATAACCGTGAGCACCAAGGACCTCAGCCGCACCGCGTACGACCACCTGTGGATGCACTTCACCCGCATGTCCTCGTACGAGAACTCCCCGGTCCCGACCATCGTCCGGGGTGAGGGCACCTACATCTACGACGACAAGGGCAAGCGCTACCTGGACGGTCTCGCGGGTCTGTTCGTGGTCCAGGCCGGTCACGGCCGCACGGAACTCGCCGAGACCGCGTTCAAGCAGGCCCAGGAGCTGGCCTTCTTCCCCGTCTGGTCGTACGCCCACCCGAAGGCCGTCGAGCTGGCCGAGCGCCTCGCCGACTACGCCCCGGGCGACCTGAACAAGGTCTTCTTCACCACCGGCGGCGGCGAGGCCGTCGAGACCGCCTGGAAGCTCGCCAAGCAGTACTTCAAGCTCCAGGGCAAGCCGACCAAGTACAAGGTCATCTCCCGCGCGGTCGCCTACCACGGCACCCCGCAGGGCGCCCTGTCCATCACGGGTCTGCCGGCCCTGAAGGCGCCGTTCGAGCCGCTCGTGCCGGGCGCGCACAAGGTGCCGAACACCAACATCTACCGCGCGCCGATCTTCGGTGACGACCCGGAGGCCTTCGGCCGCTGGGCCGCCGACCAGATCGAGCAGCAGATCCTCTTCGAGGGCCCGGACACCGTCGCCGCGGTCTTCCTGGAGCCGGTGCAGAACGCCGGCGGCTGCTTCCCGCCGCCCCCCGGCTACTTCCAGCGGGTGCGTGAGATCTGCGACAAGTACGACGTGCTGCTCGTCTCGGACGAGGTCATCTGCGCCTTCGGCCGCCTCGGCACGATGTTCGCCTGCGACAAGTTCGGCTACGTCCCGGACATGATCACCTGCGCCAAGGGCATGACCTCGGGCTACTCCCCGATCGGCGCGTGCATCGTCTCCGACCGCATCGCCGAGCCGTTCTACAAGGGCGACAACACCTTCCTGCACGGCTACACCTTCGGCGGCCACCCCGTGTCGGCCGCGGTGGGCCTCGCCAACCTCGACCTGTTCGAGCGCGAGAACCTCACCCAGCACGTGCTGGACAACGAGGGCGCCTTCCTGCAGACCCTGCAGAAGCTGCACGACCTGCCGATCGTCGGCGACGTCCGCGGCAACGGCTTCTTCTACGGCATCGAGCTGGTGAAGGACAAGCACACCAAGGAGTCCTTCAACGACGAGGAGACCGAGCGCGTCCTGTACGGCTTCCTCTCCAAGGCCCTCTTCGACAACGGCCTGTACTGCCGTGCCGACGACCGCGGCGACCCGGTCATCCAGCTCGCCCCGCCGCTGATCTCCAACCAGGAGACCTTCGACGAGATCGAGCAGATCCTGCGCGCCACCCTCACCGAGGCGTGGACGAAGCTCTGATCATCCGCACGGATGACCGGCCCGGCCCCGGCGCCCTCCGTTCGAGTGAGAACGGGGGCCCGGGGCCGTGTGCTGTCCGGCCTCCCCGCACCGGCTGCCTAGCGTTCCAGTGACCGACCGGCCCGGCTTTCGTTCCCCCGGACGGGGGATCGGATACGGGAAAACGGATCAGAACCGAGGTGTACGCCCATGGAGGCCCCGCCGGACAACGACGTGCTCTGGGCACGCTCCCTGCACTTCAGCCACCGCGACGGCTCCCCCGGACTCGCCGGGGTCTCGCTCGGCGTACGGGAGGGCGAGATCCTCGCCGTCAGCGGCCCGCGCGGCAGCGGCAAGACGACCCTGCTGCGCTGCCTGTCCGGCCTGGTGCCGGTGCACAGCGGGGAGGTCTGGTTCAACAGCTCCCCCGTGCACACCCTCGGCCCGATGGCCCGCGAGCGGCTGCGCCGGGACCGCTTCGGCTGGATCGACCCCGAGCCGCTCCTGGTCCCCGAGCTGAACGTGTGGGAGAACGCCGCGCTCCCGCTGATGCTGCGCGGCACCGGCCGGCGCCGGGCCAAGGTGGCCGCGCTGGAGTGGCTGGAGCGGCTGGACGTCGGCGACCGGGCCCGCAGCCGCCCGCACGAGCTCCAGCACGCCGAGCGCCAGCGCGTCGCCATCGCCCGCGCGCTCGCCCCGGCACCCGCGGTCCTCTTCGCCGACGAGCCCACGGCGCCCCTGCACCGCGCGGACCGCGCCCACGTGCTGCGCACCCTCACCGCGGCGGCCCGCTCGCACGGCATCACCGTCGTGCTCGCCACGCACGACCCCGACACCGCCGCCCTCGCCGACCGCACGGTGGCCCTGCTGGACGGGCGCCGGGTGCGCACCGTGCACCTGCCGGACAGCCCCGATGCGGAAGGCCGGGCCGCGTGCTCGCTCTCCGCCTGACCCGTGCCGCCCGGCCCGCCGTCCAGCTGCGCCGCCTGCTGGTGGCGGCGGCCTCGGCGGGCACCGGCTTCCTGCTGCTGTCCTGCCTCGGCTACGCCCTGAACCACCCCGAGGCCGCGGACGCCGCCGCGCTGCGCCTGGCCTGGTGCGCGCTGCCGCTGGCCGCCACGGTGTACCTCGCGCTCGCCGTCGCCCGCACCGACCCGGGAACCCGGCCGCGCCCCGGCCTGTCCGCGGTGGGCCTGGGCCCGGCCCGGCTCATGGCTGTCTCCGCCCTGACCACGGCCCTGTCCTGCGCCCTCGGCTCGGCGCTGGCGCTCCTCTTCTTCCTGCACCTGCGCGGCGACCTCACCGGCATGCCGTTCGACGGCGCGGCGGCCGACGTCCTGGCCGCGGGCGTTCCGCTCCCGGTCCCGGCCACGGCGACCCTCCTGGCCGTCCTGCCGGCCACGGCGACCACCACGGTGGCCGTGGCCCTCCGCCCGAAGGACCCCCGGCCGCCGGCCCGGGGCGGGCGGAGGGCCGGACGCTTCGGGGCGTACGGCGACGCGGCGAAGCGGGAGACGCCCGGGACGTACGGACGCTTCAGGGCACGCCCGGCGGCGAAACCGCTCCCGGCGGACGGCGGCGCCGCCGGTACGGACGCCCACGCGACGGCACCGCTCCCGGCGGGCGGCGGCGCCGCCGGTACGGACGGCCACGAGGCGGCACCGGGCGGCGGACCCGGCGCCGGGACCCCGGCTCCGGGTGCCGCACCACCGGCCCCCGCCGGAACCCCCGCCGGCCTCCCCTGGGGCGTCGCCCTCGTCGCCGCCGGCCTCACCGCCCACGCCTACGCCGGCCGCTCGGACCCCGCGCCCTCCCTCGTCGTACTCCTCGGCTGGCTGGTCACCGCCACCGGTCTCGTCGTGGCCTCCCCCGGCCTCACCCACCTGTGCGGGCTGCTGCTCCAGGCCTGCCGGCCGGGCGCGCTGAGGCTGCTCGCCGGCCGGGCGCTGACGACGGAGGCCGCCCGGATCGGCCGTCCGCTCGGCGTGGTCTGCGCGGTGGCGTCGGCCGGCTGTGCCACGACCGCCCTGTACGACGGCCCGGCCCCCGCCTTCGGCCCGCTGTCCGCCCTCGGCGCGCTCGTCGTCGCCGGCTCCACGGTCGCCACCCTCCTCACCGCGGCCGTGGAGGCCCGCCAGTGCCGTGCCGGCACCACCGCCGCCCTGCTCCGCCTGGGCGCGCCCGCGGGCACGCTGCGCGTGGCGGCCGCCCTCCGCGCCGCCGCCCTGCTGGCCCTGTTCGCCCCGCTCACCCTGGCGATCGCCGCGCTGTCGGTTCTGCCCCTGACCCGCTGAGGGCGGCCCGCCCGCACGGTCGCGGAAAAAAGTACGCCGATCGCCGATGAGTTCGGGGCGGGGCCCCGGTCTACCCCCCGAACGCGACGGACGTACCGCGCACGACCCCGACGGGAGAGGCCCGCATGTACCAGCAGATGATCTTCGTGAACCTGCCCGTGAACGACCTGGACGCCTCGAAGAAGTTCTTCACCGAACTCGGCTACACGATCAACCCGCAGTTCAGCGACGAGAAGGCGGCCTCCGTGGTGATCAGCGACACCATCGTCGCGATGCTGCTGACCAAGCCGTTCTACGCGACCTTCACCAAGAAGGAGATCGCCGACGCGACGACGACCAGCGAGGTGCTGATCTGTCTGAGCGCCGAGAGCCGCGAGAAGGTGGACGAGCTGGTCGACAAGGCCGTCGCGGCGGGCGGCACGGCGAGCGGCGAGACCCAGGACCACGGCTTCATGTACGGCCGCGCCTTCGACGACCTCGACGGCCACACCTGGGAGGTCGTGTGGATGGACCCGGCCGCCGTCCAGGGCTGACCCCCGCGACCCGAACGTCCGTGCCAGCATGGGCGGGTGCAACCGACACCCGCCCAGCCGCCCCGTGCCGCCCACGACCGCGAGATCGAGTCCCTCGCCGAGTTCGACGAGGTGGTCGCCGAGCACGGCTCGCTCGCCCGGTTCCGTGTACAGGCCGTCGATCTGACGGACCGTACCGATGTCCTGCTCCGCCTCGACACCACGGGCGCCGTCTTCCTCGGCTGCTCGATGACCCCCGAGGCCGCCACCCGGGTCGGGGCCGCCGGGGCCCTGGTGTTCCCGCCCATACCGGGGCTCCCGTTCGACCCGTACCGCGCCTTCGCCTACACGCCCGACGAGTTGTTCGAGTCGCTGGAAGCGGGGTACGAGGCGACGCCGGACGCGCGGGCCTACGCCTGGTTCCAGCGGACGAGGGCCGACGGTGACGTCTTCGCCTCGATGCTCCGCGCGGTCCACGACGACGCCGTCTCCGACGCCCTCGACGAACTCCTCGTCGGGACCCGGGTGGTGGGCGTCATGGGCGGCCACGCGATGGCGCGCGGGACCGACGCGTACGCCGGTGCCGCCCGGCTCGGCCGCGCGCTGACCCGCGCCGGGTTCACGGTCGCCACCGGCGGCGGACCGGGCGCGATGGAGGCGGCCAACCTCGGCGCGTACGCCGCCCCGTTCGCCGACGGCATGCTGGACGACGCGCTCCGGCTGCTCGCCAAGGCGCCCTCGTTCCGGCCGTCGGTCACCGACTGGGCGCGCACCGCGTTCGAGGTGCGCGAACGCTGGCCGGACGGCGGGGCCTCGGTGGGCATCCCCACCTGGTTCTACGGCCACGAGCCACCGAACGCCTTCGCCGCGCACATCGCCAAGTACTTCGCCAACGCCACCCGCGAGGACGGCCTGCTGGCCCGCTCCACCGCCGGGGTGGTGTTCCTGCCGGGTGCCGCCGGGACCGTCCAGGAGATCTTCGACAACGCGACGCCCAACTACTACGAGTCGCGCGGTGAGCCGACCCCGATGGTGCTGGTGGACAGCGGGCACTGGACGCGGGAGCTGCCCGCCTGGCCGCTGCTGCGATCGCTGGCCCGGGACAGGGCGATGGAGTCCCGTATCGCCCTTGTCGACCGGATCGAGCAGGCTCCGGAGGCGATCAAACGCCTGGGTGGTTAATAAGAGGGCAAAGTCAACGGCCGTTGACGGCCGACGCGTTGACACTACTTACGGAGCGCTTATAAACCTGAGCCTCCGGGGACACAGGGGCCTCACCTCATCCGTCGCCCCAACTCCCCTCCCACCCCCCGCAATTGCTCTCTGTAAAGGACAAACGTTGTCCATGACTCGCCGTAGCGTACGCCGTTCCGTGCGCGTGCTGGGTGTCGCCTCCGGATCGGCGGCCCTGGTACTGGGCCTGGCCGGCTCCGCTCTCGCGTGCAACATCAAGGACTTCTCCGCCGAAGCCAAGTGCGACGGCGACAAGGGCGTCATCGTCGTCACCGACACGGACGCCTCCGCCAAGGACGCCACCGTCACCGTCTTCCTCAAGGGCGCCGGCGGCGTCGAGACCAGGATCGGCGAGCAGCCGGTCAAGGGGTCGAAGGAGGGCGCCCGGATCACCTTCGCGGAGGACTGGAAGCCCAGCGCCACCTACCGGATCCACGTCAAGGCCGACCAGGCCGTCGACGAGGACATCCAGCCGGACCTCGTGACCCCGGCCACCGCCTGCACGACCGAGAGCCGGACCCCGACGCCCTCGGCCAGCACCACCCCGTCGCCGTCCCCGTCCCCGTCCACGTCCAGCTCCGCCCCGGCCGAGCCGGCCAGCCCGGTCCCGTCGGCCTCGCAGTCGAGCACCGCCCCGGCGGGCACCTCCGAGAACGCGCCGTCCCCGGCGGTCGGCGACTCCAACCTCGCGGAGACCGGTGCGAGCTCCAACACCGGCCTGATCGCCGGGGTCGCGGCACTCCTGGTCGTCGTCGGCGGCGGCGCGGTCTGGTTCGGCATGCGCCGCCGGGGGGCGAGCCGCAACGGCTGAGCCGCCGGGGCGTGCCGTCACGGCCGAACCCGCACCGTCCGTCGTGGCGTGCCCCGGCCCGCCTCCCGCCACCGGGGGGCGGGCCGGTGTGCGTCAGCCGAACGAGGTCCGCTCCAGCCAGAACTCCAGCACCTCCCGCTCGCCGAGCACCTCGAGGCCGGGCGCGTCCAGCGGCAGCCGGCGGTAGAAGGCGAGCAGCAGCGGGGTGAGCGGGCCGCGCAGGGCGACCGTGGCCTTCTCGTGCCCGCGCCGCCAGCCGACGCCCTCCTCGCCCAGCTCGACGATCCACTCGGCGTTCAGGCCGGGGTCGGTGTCGGTGGCGTGCAGGTGGATCGAGCGCTGCGGGCCGCGCAGATCCCTCGCCTTGTCGGGCAGGTTGCGCTGCGCCCACTCCACGAGCTGCAGCCACTCGTCCAGCGCGTCCGCCGCGATGTCCGGCGCCACCTCGTAGGGCAGCCCGGCGGCGAGCGCGGCGTCGGCCCGGTGCACGGTGATCTCGCAGGCCATGCGGCGGGCCCAGAAACCGGTGTGCAGCATCCCGGTCCACGCCCACACCTCGGTGTCCGGGCCGGCCTCGCGCAGCGCGCCGACGACCAGTTCGCCGGTGTCGGCGAGCCACTTGTCCAGGGCCGCCGCGTCCCCGCGCTCCTGCGGGCCGGCGCCCAGCGGCACCTGCTCCGGCGGGATGTTCTCCTTGGCCCGGGTGCGCACCAGGGCGTCCACCCAGCGCAGGGCGCCGCCCATGTGGCGCACGAGGTCTTCCAGCGACCAGTCGGGGCAGGTCGGCACGGTCGCGGACAGGTCGGCGCCGGAGGTCACCACGGCTCTCAACTGCTCGACCTGGTGGGCGATTTCGTCGCAGTAACGGTCATGTGTGAGCAAAGGCATGACGTCACCCTACGGGCGGGATGATCAGTCCAGCACGAGGGTTTCGGTCACGTCGAACGCCACGCCGACCGGGGTGCCGGGGTCCGGTGCGTCCCGCAGCGCACAGGCCGCCTCCAGGCGCGGGCCGTCCGCCGGCTGGAGGCGGAGGGCCACATGGGTGCCCTTGAAGGTGCGGGCGGTCACCGTGCAGGGCAGTCCCTGGTCGGCCGGGACCAGCCGGACGCCGGCCGGGCGGACGAGGACCGTGCGCTCGCCCTGCGCGGAGCCGTCCGGCACCGGCAGCTTGCCCCACGGGCTGTCGGCCGCCGTCCCGGCGACGGTCGCCGGGACCAGGTTCTCGAAGCCGAGGAAGCGGGCCACGAACGCGTCGGCGGGCCGCTGCCACACGTCGAGCGGTGTCCCGGACTGCGCGATGCGCCCGTCCCGCATCACCACCACCCGGTCGGCCAGCGCGAACGCCTCGCCCTGGTCGTGGGTGACGGCGAGCACCGTCGTCCCCAGCCGGCCGAACAGCTCCCGCAGCTCGACCACCAGCCGCTCCCTGAGCGAACGGTCGAGCTGGCCGAGCGGCTCGTCCAGCATGAGCAGCCGGGGCCGGGGGGCGAGCGCCCGGGCGAGGGCCACGCGCTGCTGCTCGCCGCCGGACAGCGAGGCCACGGCCCGCCGTGCGGCCCCCGGCAGCCCGACCAGCTCCAGCAACCGGCCGACCTCGGCGTCCCGTTCGCCCTTGGCGACGCCGTGCATGCGCAGCCCGAAGGCGACGTTCGCGCCGACGTCCCGCTGCGGGAACAGCTGGTGGTCCTGGAACATCAGCCCGACGCCCCGCCGGTGCGCGGGTACGCCCGCCTGGTCGCGGCCGTCGAGCAGCACCCGCCCGCCCGCGAGGGGCTGGAGTCCGGCCACGGCCCGCAGCAGGGTCGACTTGCCGCTGCCGCTGGGCCCCAGGACGCACACCACCTCGTGCTCGGCGACGTCCAGGCCGACGGCGTCGAGCACGGCCCGCCCGCCGAAGCGCACGGTCGCGGCGTCCAGGCTGAGCAGCATCTAGAACTCCCCGGTCCGGTCGGTGCGCAGCCGCTCCAGCACGAGCAGCGCGACGGCGCACACCACCATCAGAATCGTCGAAAGGGCCATCGCCTGGCCGTAGTTGAGGTCACCGGGCCGGCTCAGCAGCCGGGCCACGGCGACCGGCAGCGTGGGGTTGTCGGGCCGGGCGATGAACACGGTCGCCCCGAACTCGCCGAGCGACACGGCGAACGCGAACCCGGCCGCGACCAGCAGCGCCCGCCGCACCAGCGGCAGGTCCACCTCCCGCCACACCCGCCAGGGCGAGGCGCCGAGCACGGCCGCCGCCTCCCTGAGCCGGACGTCGACCGCGCGCAGCACGGGCAGCATGGTCCGTACGACGAAGGGGGCGCCCACCAGCGCCTGGGCGAGCGGCACCAGGATCCAGGACTGGCGCAGGTCCAGCGGCGGCTTGTCGAGCGCGATCAGGAAGCCGAAGCCGACGGTCACGGCGGAGACGCCGAGCGGCAGCATCAGCAGCGCGTCGAAGCCCCGTACCAGCCGTCCCGCGTCCCGGCGGGCCAGCGCGGCGGCGGCGAGACCTCCGACCACGACGGCGATGGCGGTGGCGGCGACGGCGTACTCCAGCGAGGTCCACACCGCGTGCACGGGCGCCACCAGGAACGTACCGCCGTCCGTGTCGGCCAGCGCCCGGTAGTAGCCGAGGCCCGGCGCGTCGAGGGAGCGGCGGACGAGCACGGCGAGCGGCAGGACCAGCAGCAGGGCGACGGTGACGAGGACGCCGGCGAGCAGCGCCCACTGGCCGGCGCCGCGCGGGCGCCGGGCGGTGGTCCCCGGGTCCACGAGCCGCAGGGCGGTCTCCCTGCGCCGTACCGTCCAGGCGTGCACGGCGAGGATCGCGCCGACGGCCGCGAACTGGACGAGGGTGAGCACGGCGGCCGTGGACAGGTCGAAGACCTCGGAGGTCTGCCGGTAGATCTCCACTTCGAGGGTGGAGAAGGTGGGTCCGCCGAGGATCTGTACGACGCCGAAGGAGGTGAAGGTGAACAGGAAGACCATCAGGGCGGCGGCGGCCACGGCGGGCGCGAGCGCGGGCAGGGTGACCTTCCGCCAGGCCGTGAGCGGGGAGGCGCCCAGCATCCGCGCGGCCTCCTCCTGCCGGGGGTCGAGCTGGGCCCACAGCCCGCCGACCGTGCGCACGACGACCGCGTAGTTGAAGAAGACGTGGGCCAGCAGGATCGCCCACACCGTGGTGTCCAGCCGTACCCCCCACAGCTGGTCGAGCAGCCCGTGGTGGCCGACCAGGGCCAGGAAGGCGCTGCCGGCGACGACGGTCGGCAGCACGAACGGCACGGTGACGACGGCCCGCAGCAGCTGCCGGCCCGGGAAGTCGAGGCGGGCGACGGCATAGGCGGCGGGCAGGGCGAGCAGCAGGGTGAGCCCGGTGGACGCGAGCGCCTGCCAGGTGGTGAACCACAGCACGTGCCGGAGGTCCGGCTGGGTGACGACGTCCGCGATCCGCCCGAAGTGCCAGGTGCCGTCCGTCCTCAGCCCGCGCGTGACGATCGCGGCCACGGGCCAGGCGAAGAACAGCGCGAAGAACGCGACGGGCAGGGCCATCAGCCCGAGCCGCGCCGCGTTCCCCGCGCGGTTCTTGCGCGGGGCCACGTCGGCTACTTCAGTACGAGCGAGGTCCACGACCTGACCCACTGGTCACGGTTGGCGGCGATCCTGCCGGGGGCCATCGTCTCGGGGTCCTTGGCGGCCGGCCCGTACTTCGTGAAGTCGGCGGGGACGGCGGCCCCCTTCGCGACCGGGTAGACGAACATGTTCAGCGGCATGTCCTCCTGGAACCGCTTGGAGACCAGGAAGTCGATGAACGCCTTGCCGCCCTTGGTGTTCTTCGCGTTGCTCAGCAGCCCGGCGAACTCGATCTGCCGGAAGCAGGTGCCGTACGACACCCCGGTCGGGGCGGTGCCGGGCCGCTTCTTGGCGTAGATCACCTCGGCCGGCGGGGAGGAGGCGTACGACACGACGAGCGGCCGGTCGCCGCCGGCTTTCCTGCCCTCGGACGAGCCGGAGAACTCCTGGTAGTACGCCTGCTCCCAGCCGTCGACGACCTTGACGCCGTTGGCCTTCAGCTTCTTCCAGTAGCCCTGCCAGCCCTCGTCGCCGAACCGCGCGGCGCTGCCCAGCAGGAAGCCGAGGCCCGGGGAGGAGGTGGCCGCGTTCTCGGTGACGAGGAGGTTCTTGTACGCGGGCTTGGCGAGGTCGGCGAAGGACTTCGGCGGGGTCAGCCTGTGCTCGCTGAACCAGGCCTTGTCGTAGTTGACGCAGATGTCGCCGTGGTCGACGGGCGTGACCCGGTGCTCGTCCCGGTCGAGCTGGTACTCGGCGCCGACCGTGCCCAGCCCCTTCGCCTCGTACGGCTGGAAGAGGCCGTTGTCGAGGGCCCGGGACAGCAGGGTGTTGTCGACGCCGAAGAAGACGTCGCCCTGCGGGTTGTCCTTGGTCAGGATCGCCTTGTTGACGGCCTGCCCGGCGTCGCCGTCCTTGAGGACCCTGACCTTGTATCCGGACTGCTTCTCGAAGGCCTTGAGCACGTCCTTGGAGACGGCCCACGAGTCGTGGCTGACCAGGGTCACGGTCCTGGAGTCCGTGGCGCCCCCGGTGTCGGTGGACCCGCACGCGGAGAGCGTGACGAGGCCGAGGCCGACCGCCGCGGCCACGAAGGTCTTGTGGTGCACTGGATGTCCTCCTGGGGTGGGCCAGGAAGAACGCGGCCCCGCCCGGGAACCCGGGCAGGGCACGACAGCTTGAGGTGGTGACCGAACTTCCTACCCAGAATGACCTGGGCGAGGTTCAGAGGGTCTGCGGCCTGGTTGCCGCACTCTCAGCGCTGTGGCGCTCCCCTGTCGGAATATGAAGATATGTGGACGGGGTCAGATTACCGCTCGGTGGCCGCGAGCTGACCGCAGGCCCCGTCGATCTCCTGACCACGGGTGTCCCGGATGGTCACGGGCACCCCGTGGGCCGCGATGGCCTCCACGAACGCCTTCTCGTCCTCCGGCCGCGACGCGGTCCACTTCGAACCCGGCGTCGGGTTCAGCGGGATGAGGTTGACGTGCACGGGCTTGCCCCTGAGCAGCCGGCCGAGCCGGTCCCCCCGCCAGGCCTGGTCGTTGATGTCCCGGATCAGCGCGTACTCGATGGACAGCCGGCGGCCGCTCTTCTCGACGTACTCGAACCCGGCGTCGAGGACCTCGCGCACCTTCCACCGCGTGTTCACGGGGACGAGGGTGTCGCGCAGCTCGTCGTCGGGGGCGTGCAGGGAGATCGCCAGCCGGCACTTGAAGCCCTCGTCGGCGAACCGGTGGATGGCCGGCACCAGGCCGACGGTGGAGACGGTGATCCCGCGCTGCGACAGCCCGAGCCCGTCCGGGGCCGGGTCGGTCAGCGCGCGGATGGCGCCCACGACGCGCTTGTAGTTGGCGAGCGGCTCGCCCATGCCCATGAAGACGATGTTGGACAGCCGCGCGGGTCCGCCCGGCACCTCCCCGTCCCGGAGCGCCCGCATCCCGTCCACGATCTGGTGGACGATCTCGGCGGTGGACAGGTTCCGGTCCAGGCCCGCCTGCCCGGTCGCGCAGAACGGGCAGTTCATGCCGCATCCGGCCTGCGAGCTGATGCACATGGTGACCCGGTCCGGGTACCGCATCAGCACGGACTCGACCAGGGTGCCGTCGAACAGCCGCCACAGCGTCTTGCGCGTGGTCCCCTCGTCGGTGGACAGGTGCCGGACGACGGTCATCAGCTCCGGGAACAGAGCTTCCTGGAGCTTGGCGCGCGAACCGGCGGGGATGTCGGTCCACTGCTCCGGGTCGTGCGCGTACCGCGCGAAGTAGTGCTGCGAGAGCTGCTTGGCACGGAACGGCTTCTCACCGATCTCGGCCACCGCGTCCTTGCGCTCGGCGGGCGTGAGGTCGGCGAGATGCCGCGGCGGCTTCTTGGCTCCGCGCGGCGCGACGAATGTGAGTTCTCCGGGCTTAGGCATGGCGATACCAGTGTCGCAGATCCACTTGGGTGACCTGCGGCCGTGGCTGCGGGACGGCCGCTCTCCGGCTGCCGGGCCCTCGTCGTTCCCGGCCGGCGCCCCAGGGCCCGTGGGCCAGGACGCCGGCCGGGCCTGCCGGTGGTTCAGGCGATGCCGTGCTGGCCGCCCTGGGTGAAGTCGCAGTCGTGGCCGGCGCTGAGGTAGCCGGCGCCGCTGTTGGAGTAGTTGGGCTCCACGCTGCCGCAGGCTCTCACCCACACGTCCGCGCCCTCGGGGATGTTCCAGGGGTGTCTGGTGTCCGTGGTGTTGCATCCGGACGTGTTGCGGACCGTCCGGTAATTCCAGCCGTCTCCGGACTTGTACCACGTCAGCTGGGCCCAGACGGTGTCGCCGTCGCACAGGTTGTCGTGGATGAGGAAATTGTCGCCGTCGGCCACGAAGTACGCGTAGCCGTCACCGTTGCTCGCGTCCGAGACGGGTGAGTTCGTGCCGGCGCTGGCGGTGGTCGCGGCGCCGATGACCAGGCAGGCGGCCGCAGCGGCGACCACCGAGAGGCGACCCCGGGATATTGCCTTCATTTCGCTTGAAGTCCGATCTGGAGGAAATGGAGGAACGGCTGCGTTTTTTTACTTCTCAACCGGCGTATTTACGCAGCGCGTGGTATTCCGCGTACGCTCTCACACGGAAATCGTCGCGATCAAGGGGTGTGCGTGACCCCGGTGAAACCGAGGGGCCGCGTTCCGGTTCGGTTCTCCGGGTGGCGGTCCGGTTCTCCGCGGCCCCGTCCGGGTCCAGTCGTCGCCGTCCGGGTCCAGTCGTCGCCGTCCGGGTCCAGTCGTCGCCGTCCGGGTCTAGTCGTCGCCGTCGTCGCCGCGGCTGCCCCAGCCGCTCTTGCGGCCGCTCTTCCGGGCGCTGCTCACCAGTTCGCCCGCCCCGCGGGTGAGGACCGCGACGACCCGGACCCAGCGGGGCCCGCCGCGCTCCGCCCACACCACGCAGACGCATCCGCCGATGACGAGCGCCAGGACACCGAGCAGTAGAAAGATCATGTTCCCCCCTGTGGTCATGCGTACTGTCGCACAGACCCGGCTCACCACGTCACGGGCAGCGTCCTCGGTCCCCGGATCAGGCCCTGCCGCTGGAACTCGACGCGCTCGGGCGGCACGGCCAGGCGGATGCCGGGGAAGCGGGCGAGGACCGAACCGATCACGACCTCGGCCTCCATCCGGGCCATGACGGCGGCCAGGCAGTGGTGCGGGCCGTGACCGAAGGCCACGTGGGCAGCGCCCTGGCGGTCGAAGTCCAGGGCGTCCGGATCGGGAAAGACCTCGGGGTCGCGGTTGGCGGCGAGATAGGCGTTGTAGACCACGTCACCGGCGCGGATCAGCCGGCCGCCCACCTCCACGTCCTCGGTGGCGATCCGGGGGATGCCGACGCCGTTGCGGTGCGGGACGTAGCGGAACAGCTCCTCCACGGCCTGGGGCAGCAGTTCCGGTTCGCGGCGCAGCCGGTCCAGCTGCGCGGGGTGGGTGAGCAGCGCGTACATCATCGAACCGCTGTTGTTGCGGACCGCGTGACCGCCGCTGACCTGCACGGCGATGGCGAGGGAGACCGCCTCGTCGTCGGTGGTCTCGCCCGCGGCGGCGGCCTGCGCCAGCACTCCGGCGAGGTCGTCGCGGGGTCCCGTACGGCGCTGCCGGAGCAGTTCGGTGATCCGGGCCCGGGTGGTCCGGGCGGCCTCCCGGGCGCGCTCCTCGGAGTCGGCGCCCGCGGACAGCAGGGCCTCGCCCGTCTCGGCCCAGCGGTGCCAGTCCTTCTCGTCCACGCCGAGGAGGTCCCGGATCAGGGCGATCGGGAACGGGCCGTGCAGGTGCTCCATGAGGTCGGCGGGCGCGCCCGCGCGTTCCATCCCGTCGAGCAGCTCGGCGGCCCTGCGCTCGGCGATCGGGCGCAGCCGGCGCATGCTCCGGCCGGTGAACGCGCGGGCGACGACCCGGCGCAGCCGGGTGTGCCGGGGCGGGTCGATGTACTGCAGTCCTGCCGTCCGGGAGGCCACCGGCACCGGGCGCATGGCGGTGACATCGCGGCCGACCACCTGTTCCCGGGAGAAGCGCGGGTCGGAGGTGACGAAGCGGACGTCCTCGTACCGGGTGACGAGCCAGGCGTGCCCCGAGCCGTACGGCAGCCTGATCCGGGCGACCGGCTCCTCGCGCAGCAACTCGTCCAGGAGGGGGTCGGGGTCGAGCGCGGGCAGGTCCTCCACGGGCCAGAACCTCACCGGCGGGGCGGGGGCGGACGCCGGGGACGGCGGGGCGGGGGCGGCGGCTGAGCTGGGGGTGGTGCTTGCGCTGGGCGTGGTGGGGGCCGGATCGAGGGGCATCGGGGGCTCACTCCCTGCTGCGTCACCGGGCGGCGGCCTGCTGCGTCACCGGGCGGCGGCGGAACCGCCGCCCTGTCAGGGAGTCTGCCGCGCCCGCGTCCCGGCCGCCGACTTCTGCTGCGGCATCCGGGGCGACGCGGGACACGACCCCGGGACACGACGACGGTCCCCGCCCTGTGCCCAGGACGGGGACCGTGGTACCGCGGGCGTTGCCGCTCAGGCCGAGCCGACGAAGATCACCATCAGCAGCCACACCACCGGCGCGGTGGGCAGCAGCGAGTCGAGTCGGTCCATGATGCCGCCGTGGCCGGGGAGCAAGGTGCCCATGTCCTTGATGCCCAGATCCCGCTTGATCATGGACTCGCCGAGGTCGCCCAGCGTGGCGCTGGCCGCGACCGCGCAGCCCAGCAGCAGCCCCTGCCACCAGGTGCCGTCGTCGATCAGGAACTGCATGCACAGCGCGCCCGCGGCCATCGCGAACAGCACCGCGCCCAGCAGGCCCTCGCGGGTCTTGCCGGGGCTGATGCGCGGGGCGAGCTTGTGCTTGCCGAAGCGCCAGCCGACCGCGTACGCGCCGGTGTCGCTGACGACCGTCAGGAGCAGGAAGGTGAGAACCCGCCAGGGGCCGTCGTCGGCGGTGAGCATCATCGCGACGAACGTGGCCAGGAAGGGCACGTAGAACGCGGCGAAGACACCGGCCGTGACGTCCTTGAGGTAGCCCTCCGGTGGCTCCGTCATCCGCCAGACCAGCGTGGCCAGGGCCGTCAGCGCCATGGCGACCCACGCGCCCTCGGCTCCGCGCACATAGCCGGCGACGACCATCGCCGCACCGCCGAGCGCGAGCGGCACCAGCGGCGCCTTGATGCCCTTGCGCTCCTGGAGCCTGCTGGTCAGCTCCCACAGGCCGACGACGACGGCGACCGCGATCACCCCGACGAAGACGGCCTTCTCGACGAACAGGGACGCGACGATGACCACACCGAGCCCGACACCGACGCCTATGGCCGCGCTCAGGTCACGGCCCGCGCTCTTCTTCTGCGGCGCTGGCGCCGGCTGCGGGGCGTCGGGCATGGGCTCCGGGTTCTGGGTCTCGGCCGGGAGTTCCCCGGTCTGGAACGTCGCGTCTCGGAACAGCGGGCCGCTCAGCCGCGCGGCCCCCCGGTCGTCGTCCTGGTCTCCGACGAACGCGGGTCCGTCGGGCACGATGGGCATGGGGCGAGTCTGCTGCGCCTCAGGCGCATCGTACGCGGGACCCGCCGGGACGGCGCCCGGGACGGGCTGGGCGGGCCCGCCCACGGCGGACCCCCAGTACCCGGCCTGGCCCGCCGCCGGCGGCGCCCCCCAGGAAGAGTCGCTCATCAGACTTCGAGCAGCTCCGCTTCCTTGTGCTTGAGGAGCTCGTCCACCTGGGCGACGTACTTCGCCGTGGTGTCGTCCAGCTCCTTCTCCGCACGACGGCCCTCGTCCTCGCCGACCTCGCCGTCCTTGATCAGCTTGTCGATGGCGTCCTTGGCCTTGCGGCGCACGGAGCGGATGGACACCTTGGCGTCCTCGCCCTTGCCCTTGGCGACCTTGATGTACTCGCGGCGGCGCTCCTCGGTCAGCTCGGGGAACACCACCCGGATGATGTTGCCGTCGTTGCTGGGGTTGACGCCCAGGTCGGAGTCGCGGATCGCCTGCTCGATGTTGCGCAGCGCGCTCTTGTCGAACGGGGTCACGACCGCCATGCGCGGCTCCGGCACGGAGAACGAGGCCAGCTGGTTGATCGGCGTCGGGGCACCGTAGTAGTCGGCCACGATCTTGTTGAACATCGCCGGGTGCGCACGCCCGGTGCGGATCGCGGCGAAGTCCTCCTTGGCGACCACGACGGCCTTCTCCATCTTCTCCTCGGCTTCGAGGAGGGTCTCTTCGATCACCACTTGCTCCTGCGTGTCTTGAGTAAGGCCCGGCTGCGGTTCCTGAAGTCGGTCGGCGGCCGGCTGCGTCGCGTCTTCTTCCTGCACGGTTCCCGACCGGCAGGACATTGTCCATCCCCCGGCCAGGGCGCGTCCCGTCCGTCCCTCGGACAGGTGGCTTTCCCCGGACGACGGGGGCGTACGCCGGTCAGTCCCGGCTGTCCTCGTCACCCACCAGGGTGCCGATCTTCTCACCCTTGACGGCGCGGGCGATATTGCCCTCCGCGAGCAGCTCGAAGACGAGGATCGGGAGCTTGTTGTCGCGGCACAGCGTGATGGCGGTGGCGTCGGCGACCTTCAGGTCGCGGGTGATGACCTCGCCGTAGCCGAGGGCGTCGAACTTGACGGCGTCGGGGTTGGTCTTGGGGTCGGAGTCGTAGACCCCGTCCACGCCGTTCTTGCCCATGAGCAGCGCCTCGGCGTCGATCTCCAGGGCGCGCTGGGCGGCGGTGGTGTCGGTGGAGAAGTACGGCATGCCCATACCGGCGCCGAAGATGACCACGCGGCCCTTCTCCAGGTGGCGCACGGCGCGCAGCGGGATGTACGGCTCGGCGACCTGGCCCATGGTGATGGCGGTCTGCACGCGGGACTGGATGCCCTCCTTCTCCAGGAAGTCCTGGAGGGCGAGGCAGTTCATCACGGTGCCGAGCATGCCCATGTAGTCGGAGCGGGCGCGGTCCATGCCGCGCTGCTGGAGTTCGGCGCCGCGGAAGAAGTTGCCGCCGCCGATGACGACCGCGATCTGGGCGCCGTCGCGCACGACGGCCGCGATCTCGCGGGCGATCTTGTGCACCACGTCCGGGTCGACGCCCAGGCCCCCGCCACCGGAGAACGCCTCTCCGGACAGCTTCAGCAGAAACCGGCCGCGTACTTTGCCGTCGTCGCTCTTCTGGGCCTTGGTGGTCATGGGGATCCCAACTCTTTCACGTGTTGCACATACGAAGAAGGCCATTGCCGATGGGGTTGCTTTTCGCTCCCATACGCGGCAATGGCCTCCTCGTCAGATCTGCTGCCGTCCGCCTCACGCCGGGGTGTGGCGGTGTGCGCGGACGACTGCTGTCGACCCTATCGAGAATTCCCGCCGGGTCGCGCGTCGATCGCGGTACGGACTCAGATGCCGACCTTGATGCGCGAGAAGCGCTTCAGGGTGACACCGGCCTCGTCCAGCACCTTCTGGACCGACTTCTTGTTGTCCAGCGCGTACGGCTGGCCGAGCAGCGTGGCGTCCTTGAAGAAGCCGTTCAGACGACCCTCGACGATCTTCGCGATCGCGGCCTCGGGCTTGCCCTCGGCGCGGGTGGTCTCCTCGGCGATGCGGCGCTCGGACTCGACGACGTCGGCCGGCACGTCCTCCTTGGAGAGGTACTTCGGCGCGAAGGCGGCGATGTGCTGGGCGACGCCCTTGGCGACCTCGACGTTCGGCTTGTCCAGCTCGACCAGGACACCGATCTGCGGGGGCAGGTCGGGCATGGTGCGGTGCATGTAGGCGGTGACGTAGCCGTCGGCGAACTGCGCGAAGCGGTCCAGGACGATCTTCTCACCGAGGTTGGCGTTGGCCTCGTCCACGAACGCCTGGACGGTCTTGCCGGCCTCGATCTCGGAGGCGAGCAGGGCCTGGATGTCGGCCGGGTTCGTCTTGGCGACGTGCTCGGCGATGGCCTTGGCCACGGCCTGGAACTTCTCGCCCTTGGCGACGAAGTCCGTCTCGCACTTCAGCTCGACCAGGACACCGGAGGAGTTGTCGTCGGCGATGATGGAGACCACGGCGCCGTTCTCGGCGGAGCGGCCCTCGCGCTTGGCGACGCCCTTCTGGCCCTTGATGCGCAGCGCCTCGACGGCCTTGTCGACGTTGCCCTCGGCCTCGTCCAGCGCCTTCTTGCAGTCCATCATGCCGGCGCCGGTCAGCTCACGGAGCTTCTTGACGTCGGCGGCGGTGTAGTTCGCCATGAGTCTGTGAGTCTTTCTCGAAGTCTGGAAGATCTTCAGATCCGCACGGTTGCGATCCACATGTAGTCGCGGACCGTGTACCTCGTGCCGACCTGCGGGTGAACGGCGGGGGCGGAGTGGATGTCACCGCCCCCGCCGTCGAACGCTGACGGACCGGCGTCAGGCCTGCTCGCCCTCGGCGGCCTTCTCGCCCTCGGCCGGAGCGGCCTCGGCAGCCGGAGCCTCGGCGGCCGGAGCCTCGGCAGCCGGAGCCTCGGCGGCCGGAGCAGCCTCGTCGGCCTTCTTCTCACCCTCGAGCAGGTCGCGCTCCCACTCGGCGAGCGGCTCGCCCGCGGCCTTCTCACCCTTGTCGCCGGTGGCGACGCCGGAGCGGGCGATGAGGCCCTCGGCGACGGCGTCGGCGATCACACGGGTGAGCAGGGTGACGGAGCGGATCGCGTCGTCGTTGCCCGGGATCTTGTAGTCGACCTCGTCGGGGTCGCAGTTGGTGTCGAGGATCGCGACGACCGGAATGTTCAGCTTCCGGGCCTCACCAACGGCGATGTGCTCCTTCTTGGTGTCCACGATCCAGACGGCGCTGGGCACCTTCTGCATCTCGCGGATACCGCCGAGGGTCTTCTCCAGCTTGGCCTTCTCGCGGGAGAGGACCAGCAGCTCCTTCTTGGTCAGACCGGAGGACGCGACGTCCTCGAAGTCGATCTGCTCCAGCTCCTTCAGGCGCTGCAGACGCTTGTAGACGGTCGAGAAGTTGGTGAGCATGCCGCCCAGCCAGCGCTGGTTGACGTAGGGCATGCCGACGCGGGTGGCCTGCTCGGCGATGGCCTCCTGCGCCTGCTTCTTCGTGCCGACGAACATGACCGTGCCGCCGTGGGCGACGGTCTCCTTGACGAACTCGTAGGCGCGGTCGATGTACGACAGCGACTGGAGCAGGTCGATGATGTAGATGCCGTTGCGCTCGGTGAAGATGAAGCGCTTCATCTTCGGGTTCCAGCGACGGGTCTGGTGACCGAAGTGGACGCCGCTCTCCAGCAGCTCCCGCATCGTGACGACGGCCATGGCCGTATCTCCTTGGTGTTCTCGGTTGTGCCGCGTCCGCCGGACGGCGGTCGCGCCTGACGCCCGCGATGCGCCGTGCCGCGAAGGACCGAGGGGCGCTTGGTACGAACCCTTGCCGGGAGCCGTACCGGGGCGTGCGAAGTCGACCCGGTGACCCGGATCGCCAGAAGAAGTGTACGGGACCGGCGAGGCACCGGGTGACGCAGCTGTCCACAACCGGCGAGTAGTCCACAGGGTCCGGCCATGATCGGCGGGGCTGCGGGACGGTGTCGGCATGCGACACGTGATGCTCCGAACGACCCTGCTGCTGGTCGCGGCGGCTACGGCACTGACTCCGGCGGCCCGGGCGGGCACCCCGCCTCCTGCCCCGCCTCAGGCTCCGCAGCCCCGGGTCCCCGCCCTCGCCCGCGCCTGGCCCGTGGGGCTGCGCCCACCGGTCCTGCGCGGCTGGGAACCGCCGGCGACGGTGTACGGCCCCGGGCACCGGGGTGTCGACCTCGCCGCCCCGCCCGGCGCCGGGGTGCGGGCGGTCGCGGCCGGCCGGGTGCTGTTCGCGGGGCGGGTGGCCGGGCGGGGCGTGGTCTCGCTGGAGCTGGGGGGAACGGACCTGCGGACCACGTACGAGCCCGTGCGGGCCGCGGTGCGGAAGGGGGACGAGGTGGCGGCGGGTGAGGTGGTGGGGGTGGTGGAGCCGACCGGCTCCCACTGCGGGCCCAGGGCGTGCGTGCACTGGGGCCTGCTGCGGGGCGGGACCTATCTGAACCCCTTGTCCCTGCTGCCACCGTGGCTGCTGGCCAGGGGACCGTCGAGGCTGCTACCGGTCGTGCCGTGACCGCCCCCTGACCGCCCGCGGCCCCGGCAGGGCTCGGGTCAGCCCTTCACACCCCGCAGGGCCATGGCCACGGCCGCGTCCGTCACCACCGTGGGATCCTCGGCGGCCCCCAGCTCGATACGCCGGACCGCCGCGTCCACCACCCCCTGCAGCAGCATCGCCGCCAGCCGGGGCTGCCCGTGCCCCATCTCCGCAAGCGCCTCGACGATCATCGCGACCAGTCCCCCGTGGGCGGCCCGGATCTTCTCCCGCGCCCCGGCGTCCAGCTCGCTCGCGGAGATCGCGACGACCGCCCGGTGCCGCCGGTCCCCGACCAGCGCCAGCTGCTGCCGCACATACGCCTCGACCTTGCCCTCGGCCGACTCGGCGCGCTCCATCGCCGCCGCGACCTCCGCCGCCCACACCGGGAAGTCGACCTCGCACAGCTCCTCGACCACGGCGGCCCGGGACCGGAAGTACTCGTACACGGACGACCGCGCCAGCCCCGTCCGCTCGGCCAGCGCCGGAAAGGTCAGTGCGTCCGTCCCGCCCTCGGAGAGCAGGGACCGAGCCGCGTCCAGCAGAGCGGCGCGCTGCATCGACCGGTGTTCGGCCACGGAGGCCGCTCGAATCCTTGGCACGCCGACCACTGTACGGACGCACCGCCCCGGAAGGGAGGAGTCAGCGCCCGAAGCTCGCCAGCTTGGCCCGCAGCTGGAGCACCGACTTGGTGTGGATCTGGCTGACCCGGCTCTCGGTGACGCCGAGCACGTTGCCGATCTCGGCGAGGGTCAGGCCCTCGTAGTAGTACAGGGTGACCACGGTCTTCTCCCGCTCGGGCAGCGTGTTGATCGCCCGCGCCAGGAACCGCCGCAGCTCCCGGTCCTCGGCCACCTCCACGGGGTTGTCGGCGGCGGTGTCCTCCAGCGTGTCCATCAGGCTGAGCCGGTCCCCGCCCTCGCCGCCGACGTGCAGCAGCTCCTCCAGGGCGACCACGTTGGCCAGCGACAACTGGCTGAAGACCGCGTGGAGTTCGTCCACCTCCATGTCCAGCTCCGCGGCCACCTCCCCCTCCGTGGGCGTCCGCCGCAGCCGCGCCTCCAGGGTGGCGTAGGCACGCTCGACGTTCCGCGCCTTCTGCCGGACCGAGCGGGGGATCCAGTCCAGCGCCCGCAGCTCGTCGATCATCGCGCCGCGGATCCGGGTGATCGCGTACGTCTCGAACTTGATCTCCCGGTCGATGTCGAACTTCTCGATCGCGTCGATCAGCCCGAACACCCCGGAGGAGACGAAGTCGGCCTGCTCCACGTTGGGCGGCAGCCCGACGCTCACCCGGCCCGCCACGTACTTGACCAGCGGCGAGTAGTGCAGGATCAGCTGCTCCCGCAGCCGGTCGTCCCCCGTCGCCTTGTACGACCGCCACAGCTCGTCGAGCGTCGAGGGTGCGGGCGGCCGCACGCTGCCGCCGTCGCGGGCGGCTGGGGGGATCGCCGCCCGGTCGGACCCGGAGGTGTGCTGGGGCATTCGTCGCCTTGTGCCGTTCTGCCGTGAAGTGCCGTGAAGTGCTGTCGGAGCGGGTGGGGTGGGTGACGGTGAGGGTGGGGTTCGTGCGGGGATGCGGGGAAGTGGGCTGCCTGGGTGAGGTGACGTCGGATGTCGGGTTGGCGCCATCTGCGCCGCCGCCTTCGTGAGCGTAGCGTGACTGAGGAGTCGCGGTGTGCGAACACCGGGGCTCCACCCGTGCGCGGGGCGCTCGCGCCGGGTGGGTGACCGCGGGCCACGGTTCGCTCTCCGTGACCGACGCGAGGCGCCAACTCCGGGAAACTCCAAGGGTGTCGGGAGTTCCCCCGGACGGCCGAACACGGTCGGTCAGCATGGCGGGCGGCCACTGCGGACCGAGATCATCGCCTGGCGTGTCAACTTCCAGCCATCGCCGTGTCGTTCGACGTAACCAAGTGCTCGGAGTTCGTACAGCCTCGCGATCGCCTCGTCCCGCGTGGTGCCCGCGCCGAGCGCGATCTCGTCGGCGGGGGCGGCGCGGTTGCCGGGCAGGGCGGCGAGGACGCTGCGGGCGGCCGGTTCCAGCAGGTCACGCGGGAGGACCGGGCCGCGGCGGGGCGGCGCGAGGTCACCCATGTCGCCCACGAGTTCGATGATCTCCGTGGCGTCGGTGACCAGGGTGGCCTCTCCGCGCAGCAGTTCGTGCACGCCGGCGGAGAGGGAGCTGGTGACCGGGCCGGGGACGCCCATGGTGAAGCGGCCGAGGCGTCCTGCGGCCCGCGCGGTGGAGAGCGAGCCGCTGCGGCAGGCCGCCTCCACGACGACGGTGCCCCTGGTCAGGGCGGCGATGACCCGGTTGCGGAGGATGAACCGGCTGGGGGTGGGGTGCTCCCCCGGCGGCAGCTCGCCCACGACCAGTCCCTGGTCCGCGATCCGGCCGATCAGGGCGGCGTGGCCGCGGGGGTAGGGCTGGTCGACGCCGCAGGCCAGGACGGCGATGGTGGCGCCGTGGGCGGCGAGGGTGCCGCGGTGGGCGGCGCCGTCGATGCCGTAGGCACCGCCCGACACGACGACCCATCCGCGCTCGGCGAGGCCGGAGGCGAGGGTGGCGGCCGTGTGGGTGCCGTACTCGGTGCAGGCGCGGGCGCCGACGACGGCCACGGAGCGGAGCGCCCACATCCGCAGGTGGGGCCGGCCCCGCACCCACAGCCCGAGGGGCCGTCCGTCCCCGAGGTCGTCCAGCTGGCCGGGCCACTCGCCGTCCCCCGGACGGACGAACCGCGCCCCCGCGGCCCGGGCCAGCTCCAGGTCCCGCTCCGGCTCGGCCCGCCGGGCCCGTGCGACGAGCCCCGCCCACCGGGTCCCGCTCACCCCGGGCAACGCCTCCCGGCCGCACCGCAGCCGCCGCACCACCTCCCCCACCCCGAACTCCCGCACCCACCGTCCCCCGACCTCGTCCCCCGGCTCGATCACCCGCCCGAGGAACACCCGCCCGAGCAGGTCGGCGCGGGCATCGTCCTCTCCGGTCACGTCAGGGCTCCGATGGCCATCGGCACCCCGCGGGGCACGCCGGTGCGCAGTTGCAGGGCCAGGGCGACGTCGGTCGCGTCCGGGCGGTCGTGCCCGACGAGGTCGGCGACGGTCCAGGCGACGCGCAGGACGCGGTCGATCCCACGGGCGGTGAGCACACCGCGTTCCAGGCTGCGTTCTGCCTCGTCCATCGCCCCGGCGACGGCGTGGTGCCGACTGCGCAGTTCGCGGCCGGGCACTTCGCTGTTGGTGCGCCAGGGGGTGCCGGTGAGCCGGGCCGCGGTCCGCTCGCGGGCCTGCCGTACCCGGTCGGCCACGGTCGCCGTGGACTCTCCGCGGGCGCCGGGCTCGGTGAGCTGGGCCCGGGTCACCGGGTCGACCTCGACACGCAGGTCCACCCGGTCCAGCAGCGGGCCGGACAGCCGGGACTGGTAGCGGCGGATCGCGGACGGCGGGCACTCGCACAGCGAGTCGCGCAGGGAGAACCGTCCGCAGGGACAGGGGTTGGCTGCCAGGACCATCAGGAACCGCGCCGGGAACCGGACCACGCCGGCGCTGCGCGCGATGACGACGTGCCCGGATTCCAGTGGCTGTCGCAGGGCGTCCAGGGTCTGGCTGTGGAACTCGGGCGCCTCGTCCAGGAACAGCACGCCCCGATGGGCGAGGGACACCGCGCCGGGGCGGGCGACCCCCGGGCCGCCGCCGACCAGGGACTGCATCGTGGCCGAGTGGTGCGGGGCGCAGTAGGGCGCGACGTCGATGAGGGGCCTGCCGGGGGGAAGCAGCCCGGCGACCGAGTGGACGGCCGTCACTTCGAGCGACTCCTCCCGGGTGAGCCGGGGGAGGACGGCGGGAAGACGTTCGGCGAGCATCGTCTTGCCCGCGCCGGGCGGGCCCTCCAGGAACAGGTGGTGTCCGCCGGCCGCCGCCACCTCGACGGCCGTGCGGGCGCAGGTCTGTCCCACGACGTCGGCCAGGTCGTAGTCGTGGTCGTGCTGGGCGGCGCCGATGCTGTGCATGCCGGTGGCGGCGCCCGTGCCGGGTACCCGCAGGCCGGCGAGGAGGGGATCGGGCCGGCCCAGTTCGTCCGGTGTCTCGTCGGGGACGGGCTCCTCGGCCAGGACCGCGATGAGCTGCCGCAGGCTGCGGACCCCGAGGACGGACACCCCGGGGACCAGCGAGGCCTCGGCGGCGGCGCACTCGGGCACGACCACCTGCTCGTAACCCGCGTCGGCCGCCGCGAGCACGGCCGGCAGGATGCCGCGGACCGGGCGCACCCGGCCGTCCAGCCCCAGCTCTCCGATCATGACGATGTCGGCGAGGACCCGGGGGTCGATGCGCTCGGCGGCTCCGAGAACCGCGCAGGCGACGGCCAGGTCGAACCCCGAGCCGGCTTTGGGGACGGAGGCCGGGCTGAGGCCGACGGTGAGCTTCTTCTGCGGCCACTCGCCACCCGAGTTCACCACCGCCGCCCGGACCCGGTCCCGGCTCTCCGTCAGGCTCTTGTCCGGGAGGCCCACCAGGGTGAAGGCCGCGACGCCGGGTTCGAGGTCGGCCTGGACCTCGACGACCACGCCCTCGACGCCGACCAGGGCCACGGAGCACGTGCGGGCGAATGCCATTCAGGCCACCCCCCGTGCGTGCTCGACGGCCGGGGCGCCCCGGCGGGGCAGGAGGACGCCGACGAGGTCGATGCGGACGCCGCCCGGCGGGGCTCCTCCGTGGGTCTGGATCCAGTGCGCGGCGAGGGCCCGGAGCCGGGCGGCCTTCTCGGGGGTCACCGCGGCCATCGGGTGTTCGTAGCCGCCGCCCGTGCGGGTCTTGACCTCGCAGACGACGAGCGCGTCCCCGTCACGCGCCACGATGTCGATCTCGCCGGCCCGTCCGCAGCGCCAGTTGCGCTCCAGGATCGTCATGCCGGCCTCGGCGAGCCGCCGGGCGGCCAGGTCCTCGCCGTACTTGCCGATTGCTTCTCGTGCGTTCATGTCGGCACCACCTCCGGCGCCAACCGTCACGCATTCCGCCCCAAGATGTTGATCTTGGTGAACTACTCGGCGGTTGTGGAAAACTCGTTCACCCGGGAGGGGGACCTCATCCGCCCGGCAGTTCCAGGTCGCTCTTGTTCAGCTCCTCGATGTTCACGTCCTTGAACGTCAGGACGCGCACCTGCTTGACGAAGCGGGCCGGGCGATACATGTCCCAGACCCAGGCGTCGGCCATGGTGACCTCGAAGAACACCTCGCCCTGAACCGAGTGCACCTGCATCTCGTAGTCGTTGGTGAGGTAGAACCGCCGCTCGGTCTCGATCACGTATTTGAACAGACCGACGACATCTCGGTACTCCCGGTAGAGCTTCAGCTCCATCTCGGTCTCGTACTTTTCGAGGTCCTCGGCGCTCATGGCATGTTCCCCTTCAGCCGTGCGATCCCCCCATTGTGCGCCAGTCCCGGGTGCCCTCAGACGATTTCCGTGTCGAGGGTCATGGGCCTGGCCGGGGGACCTTCGACGAGCAGCGTGCGCAGCAGCTCGGCGAGTCTGGTCGGATACACCGTCTCATGTGCCCGGGTCAGTTCCTGACACGTCCACCAGCGCGCTCCGGCGACGCTGCGCCGCTCCAGCTCCGTGAGCCCCGTCGCAGCCGTGGCCGTCTGGGTCGTACGGGCCAGGTAGTACCACTCGTCCTGGTCCCAGCGGCGGCCCGCGAACGGGAACGAGCACCGCCGCCGCCAGAGCACCGGGCCGAGTTCGACATCGGTGATGCCGGTCTCCTCGGCGAGTTCCCGCAGGGCGGCCTCCTCGCGCGTCTCGGTGCCCTCCAGGCCGCCGCCCGGGGTGAACCACCAGTCGTCGGCCGGGTCGCCCGGCTCGTGGCCGTGCAGGAGCAGGATGCGGTCCTGGGGGTCGAGCAGCACCACCCGGGCCACCTTCCGCAGCCCGCCCTCACTCGCACCCTCGTCAGCCTCGTCAGCCGCGTCAGGGCCGGCGTACGACACACCGCCGTCGCCGGCGTCGCCGTACGGCCCCTCCGCCGGCCGTGCGGTCTCAGCGGGCACCGGCCGTCTCCGGGCGGGCGGTACGGGCGCGGGAGCGGTTCAGGCGGCTCGCGATCGGGCCGTAGGCGCCGCCGCCCAGGACCAGGACCGCGCCGACCACGGCCATCAGCTCGATCGTGCGCAGCGGACCGGGCTGGGAGAGGGCACCGAGCGTCTCGAAGCCGGTGGGCCGCTTGAGGGCGCCCTTCCAGGGCCAGACGACGGCCTCCACGCGGGCGGACACGGCGCTGCGCGAGACGGTGCCCCGGGCCGCGTCGGTGAGGTGGGCGGTGGAGTCCAGGGAGCCCTGGCGTTCGTCGCCGAGCAGGAACAGCCGGCCCTCCGGGACGGTCACCGTGCCGAAGTTCTTGATCTCGGCCAGGCTGCCCTCGGGCAGGTACGGCTCGTCGATCTGCTTGCCGTTGACGGTCAGCTTGCCGTTCGTGCAGCAGGAGACGGTGTCGCCGCCCACGGCGACCACGCGCTTGACCACCTTGGCGTTGCTGACCCAGGTCTTGTCCTCGAAGACGACCACGTCACCACGGCGCACCTCGTCCCCGTCGACGCGCTGGGCGAGCACCCGGTCACCGGCGTCGATGGTGGGGGTCATGGAGCTGGTGGGCACGGTGTACGGCCGGTAGACCAGCGCTCCCCAGGCGAACCCGCCGAGGAACAGCACCAGACCCAGCGCCATGGCCAGTCCGGACAGCCGCTGTCCGAGCCGGCTGCCGCCGGCCTGTGCCGTGCCGGTGCCGCCGCCCTGCGGGGCCGTACGCGTCATGCTCTCGCCACCCATGGGTCCGCACCCTACCCGGCGGTACCGGACAGGGGCAGCCCCTTCTTTCGCCGCCCGGCAGGCTCTTACCTGGTGCCGGCCGCCGACCGGTCCGTGCGCCGGCGCCGCCACACCGCCACCGGGAGGACCGCCGCGACGGCGATGCCCTGCGGGGCCGCCGTCAGGGGCGCCGCGGCGGAGGACTGCTGGTCGAGGCCGGGCTGGTCGAAGGTGTCCGGGATCGGCAGGGTGCCCCAGCGGTTGATCGGCCAGGCCTTGACGATCGCGCGGCCGACGACCTTGTCGACGGGAACCATGCCGTGGTTCCTGTCGGACTGGTTGTACCGGGAGTCGCGGGAGTTCTGACGGTGGTCGCCCATCACCCAGATGTAGCCCTTGGGGACCTTGACCTTGAACTGGCCGCCCTGCTCGTCCACGCTGCACGGCGTGTTGCCCGGGTAGACGTACGGCTCGTTCAGCGCCTTGCCGTTGACCTTCAGCGGGCCGCTGCCCTTGCACTCGACCGTGTCGCCGCCGACCCCGATCACCCGCTTGATCAGGTCCTTCTCCTCCGCCGACGGCATCAGGCCGATCCAGCTGAGAACCTTCTGCACCGGGTTCGGGGTGGGCGTCGGCTCACCCGCGAGCCAGTTGTCCGGGTCGTGGAAGACGACGACCTCGCCGCGCTCGGGCTTGGAGCCGAACCACGGGGTCAGCTTGTCGACCAGCACCCGGTCACCCTGCTGGAGGGTGTTCTGCATCGAGTCCGACGGGATCGAGAACGCCTGCACCAGGAAGGTCTTGATCAGCAGCGCCAGGACCAGCGCGATGCCGATCAGGATCGGCAGCTCCTTCCAGAAGGAGCGCGGCTTCCTCGGCCGGGCTGCCGTCCCGTCCGCGGCCGCGCTCGCGGTACGGGGCTGCTGCTCGCCCTCGTCGCCCGCGGCCGCGTCATTCCCGGAGGTCATGGCCCCGTCCGGTACGGGAACGTCCGGTTCCACGGGGTGCCCGCGGTTCTCCTCGCCGTCGTGTCCCGACCGTGCGCCAACCGCCACATCCCCCACGCCAACTCCTCACTCTGTGCCGCCGCCTGCCCCGTACACGGTGCAGGCCCACCACTCCCATAACGAGCGGGAGTTCCGCAGGGGTCGGGAGCTGGGTCATTCCGTTCCGGTTCTCGGAGGCAACCCTATGCGACGCCTGGGGAGCAGCGGCCGTCCCCGACACGGAGTCGGTGACGCTTGCGAAGGTTTTAGGTTCCTCCAGGCGCGTCCAGTGGCCGACCGGCCAGCCGATGACCATCGCCCGGCCGACCACCGAGTCCACGGAGACCGTGCCGCCGTAGGACGTGTTCTGGTGGAAGCGGGAGTCCGCGGAGTTGCCCCGGTGGTCGCCCATGACCCACAGCCGGCCCTTGGGGACGGTGATGTCGAAGGGCATGGTGGAGGGGGCGTCCCCCGGATAGAGGTAGTCGCCCTCGGTGAGGGGGACGCCGTTGACGGTGACGTGGCCCTGCGCGTCGCAGCACTTGACGTGGTCGCCGCCGACCCCGATGACCCGTTTGATCAGGTCCTTCTCGTTGTCGGACGGCAGCAGCCCGATGAAGGTGAGGCCTTCCTTGAGCTGCTTGACGACGACGGGGTCCTTCTTCTTGGTGGTCTGCTCGCCCTGGAGCCAGCCGCCCGGGTCGTGGAAGACGACGACGTCCCCGCGCTGCGGCTCGGAGCCGAACCACGGGGTGAACTTGTCGACCAGGACCCGGTCGCCGATGCGGATCGTCTGCTCCATGGATCCGGACGGGATCACGAAGGCCTGGACGAGGAACGTCTTCAGGACGAGCGCGATGAGCACGGCGACCCCGATCAGCAGCGGGATCTCCCGGACGGCCGACCGCCTGCGCTTCCGCTTGACCTTGCGCTGCAGTTTCCGCCGTTCCGCGCGCGTGCGGCCACCGCCGGGCGCGGAGGTGCGGCGGGCCCCGGTGGGCAGCAGGTTGTCGGCGGGCGTGGCGGGCACCCCGCGCGGTTTGCCGCGGTTACCCATGGGCGGCCCCCGCGGGGGCGGCCGGCACGCGCGCGTAGGCGGCGGGGCGGGTCAGGCGTGTCCAGTGGCGGTAGGGCCACATGATCCAGTCGGCCCGGCCGATGACCTCGCCGACGGGGACCATGCCGCCGCCGGGTGAACCGAGGTGGTCGCGGGAGTCGCTGGAGTCGCTGCGGTGGTCACCGAGGACGAAGAGGCGGCCCGGGGGCACGACGACGTCGAAGGGCACGCTGGAGGCGCTGTCCCCGGGATAGAGGAACGCCGTCTCGTCGACCGGCCGGCCGTTCACCTCGATCCTCCCGTTCTTGTCGCAGCACACCACATGGTCTCCCCCCACACCGACCACCCGCTTGATGTAGTCGGCGTCCCCGAAATACCCGGTGCCGTCGAACACAACCACGTCACCGCGGCCGGGCCGGGCACCGAAACGGTACGCCAACTTGTTTACGAGGACGCGGTCCCCGATCCTCAATCCGCGCTCCATGGAACCGCTCGGAATCTCGAACGGCTGCACCACGAAGGCGTTCAGGAGCAGCAGGAACGCCAGACCGGCGATGAGGGTGAGGGTGATCCGGCCGCCCGGGAGCCAGTCGGCGACCCGCGACAGCAACGCGAAACGCGACCGGCCCTCCGCCCCCGGAGTACCGGGGTGGGAGGAGCGGTCGCGTTCCGTCTGCTGTGCTTCGGTGTCCATCGGAGCCAGATGCTATCCGGCTCCGCTGTGACTCCGGGAAAGCGCTCAGCTCTCGCGCTTCTCCTTGATCTTCGCGGCCTTGCCGCGCAGATCACGGAGGTAGTACAGCTTGGCGCGGCGCACGTCACCCCGGGTGACCAGCTCGATCTTCTCGACGATCGGGGTGTGCACCGGGAAGGTGCGCTCGACGCCGACGGAGAACGAGACCTTGCGGACCGTGAAGGTCTCGCGGACACCGGAGCCCTGGCGGCGGATCACAACGCCCTTGAACTGCTGCACACGGGAGCGGTTGCCCTCGATGACGCGGACGTGGACGTTGACGGTGTCACCCGGGCGGAAGGCCGGGATGTCGCTGCGCAGCGACGCTTCGTCGACGGAGTCGAGCAGGTGAGACATTTCGTCTGCTTTCTTCGCTGATGCCACAGGTCATCAACGGAAACTAGGGGTTCCAGGGGGACTGCCGTGCGGGTCGGGGCGAGCGTCGTGTCCCCCTGTGGCAGGGGCGCACGCCGGACGGGCGCACAACAGCGGCCTATTCTTCCACGCCCTCGGCCCGGCGCCAAAATCGGCCGTACGGCTCCCCCGCCGGGTCCGGTTCCCAGCCCAGGATGGAGAGCATCTCGCGGTCCTTCTTGTCGAAGGCCTTGGGGTCGCAACGCTCGATCAGGTCGGGCCGGTTGGCGGTCGTACGCCTGAGGGCCTCGTCGCGGCGCCAGCGGGCGATCCTGCCGTGGTGGCCGCTGAGCAGCACCTCGGGGATGTCCCGGCCGCGCCAGACGGGCGGCTTGGTGTACACGGGGCCTTCGAGGAGGCCGGCCATCGCGCCGGGCGCGAAGGAGTCGTCGCGGTGGGACTCGGCGTTGCCGAGCACGCCGGGCAGCAGCCGGGCCACGGCCTCGGTGACGACGAGGACGGCCGCCTCACCGCCGGCGAGGACGTAGTCGCCGATGGACACCTCGTACACCGGCATGCGGGTCGCGTACTCGTCCATGACCCGCCGGTCGATGCCCTCGTAGCGGGCCGGCGTGAAGATCAGCCAGGGGCGCTCGGACAGTTCGACGGCCAGTTCCTGGGTGAAGGGCCGGCCGCTCGGGGTGGGGACGATGAGCGCGGGGGCGTGGGCGCCCGTCTCGTAGCCGTCGGCGAGGACGGTGTCCAGGGCGTCACCCCAGGGATCGGTCTTCATGACCATGCCGGGGCCGCCGCCGTACGGCGTGTCGTCCACCGTGTTGTGCCGGTCGTACGTCCACGCGCGCAGGTCGTGCACCTGGACGTTGAGCTGCCCGCGCGCGCGTGCCTTGCCGACGAGGGAGACGTTCAGGGGCTCGAGGTACTCCGGGAAGATCGTGACGACGTCGAGCCTCATGCGTCCTCATCCCTCGACGAGGCGATCTCGGCGCGGTCGTCGATCAGGCCCGGCGGGGGCGCGATGACCGCCTTCTGCTCCTCCAGGTCGATCTCCGTGACGATCTCCTCCACGAAGGGGATCATCACCTCGCTGCCGTCGGGGCGCTCCACGATGAACAGGTCCTGCGTGGGCAGGTGCGAGATCTCGGTGATCCGGCCGACCTCCGTGCCGTCCTCGGTGACCACGTCGAGGTCGACCAGCTGGTGGTCGTAGTACTCGTCCTCGCCCTCGGGGAGTTCCTCCGGGTCCACCTCGGCGATCAGCAGGGTGTTGCGCAGGGCCTCGGCGGCGTTGCGGTCGGTGACGCCCTCGAAGCGCAGCAGGAGGCGGCCGCTGTGCACCCGCCCCGTCTCGATGGTCAGCGGTCCCGCGGAGGCGGGGTCCGTGGCGAGCACGGCGCCGGGCGCGAGCCTCAGCTCCGGCTCGTCGGTACGTACCTCGACGGTGACCTCGCCCTTGATGCCGTGGGCACGGCCGATCCGTGCGACTACCAGCTGCACGTGTCCAATTCTCCTGTCATCTCCTGCCGGCGTCCTGCTCATACGACTGCGGGCCGGGGACGGCCAGTGGCCCTCCCCGGCCCGAGCCGGTTGCGATGAAGCGTCAGCGGACGTGGTCCACGTCGACGAGGTCGACGCGGACACCGCGGCCGCCGATGGCGCCCACGACGGTGCGCAGGGCACGCGCGGTGCGGCCGTTGCGGCCGATCACCTTGCCGAGGTCGTCCGGGTGGACCCGGACCTCGAGCACGCGCCCGCGACGCAGGTTGCGCGAGGCGACCTGCACATCGTCAGGGTTGTCGACGATGCCCTTCACGAGGTGCTCAAGCGCCTCTTCGAGCATGCTGCTCAGGCCTCGGTCGACTGGGACTCGGCAGCCGCCTCGTCCTTCTTCTCAGCCTTCTTCTTCTGGGTGATGGCCTCACCCTTGCCCTCGTCCTCACCGGTGAAGGCCTCGAACGACGGACGGGCCGGCTTCGGCTCGGCGACGAGCAGCGGCGCGGGAGCCGGCTCGCCCTTGAACTTCTGCCAGTCGCCCGTCTTCTTCAGGATGGCGAGCACGGGCTCGGTCGGCTGGGCGCCGACACCGAGCCAGTACGCCACACGCTCGGCGTCCACCTCGATGACCGACGGGTTGTAGGTCGGGTGGTACTTGCCGATCTCCTCGATGGCCCGGCCGTCACGGCGGGTACGGGAGTCGGCGACGACGATGCGGTAGTGAGGCGAACGGATCTTGCCCAGACGCTTCAGCTTGATCTTGACTGCCACGGGAGTGGGTTCTCCTGGATTTGACGTGGTTGGGCACGGCGAGACGCCGCGTGGGGTTGCGGTACCCGAGTGCCCGATGGACGCGTCAGCCGGAGGAGAGAGGGGTCCTGTGCGGCTGTCGAGTACAGCTATCCATTGTGCCATACCCCGCGGGTCGCCTTCGGCCGAGGGTGCGCGAGCTGCGGCGGGGCAGGTTGCAGCGGCACCCGGCGTGGAGGTGAGGTCACGTCGGGTGCGCTGACCCGTGCTGTGGAGTTGCCGGCGGCAGCCCCGGCACCCACGAGATGCCGGTACGCGCGCGCCGCGCCTACGCCGCCCCCACGACCTCCGGGATCCGGAAGGGCTTGCCGCAGCCGCCGCAGACGATGGGGGCCTGGGCCAGGACCGAGGGGACGACCCGGACGTTGCGGCCGCAGTCGCACACCGCCTTGACGCGGACGCCGCCACCGGAGGAGCCGTGCCGGGCGGCGGGGCCGCGGAAGGTGCGGGAGGTGTCGGCCGAGGTGGCCACCGTGTGGGCCTTCAGCGCGCGCTGCAGCCGCTCGATCGTCGGGCGGTAGCGCCGCTTCGCCTCGGCGTTGAGCGTGACCAGCGAGAAACCGCTGCTCGGGTGCGGCTCCTCGGGGTGGTCCAGGCCCAGCTCCTCGGCGATCGCGAGGAAACGACGGTTGTGGTAGCGGCCGGCCCGGGAGGTGTCCCGGATGCCGCGGGCGGCGGCGATGCCGTGGACTGCCTCATGGAGCAGCCGTTCGAAGGAGAGCTCGTGACCGCACGCGGACGACGACTCTCCGATCAGGGACTCTGGCGCGGCAAGGTCCGGCAGTTCGGGGTGGTACCGCTGGATGTCGGCCCACGCCTGTGCCAGCTCTGCGGCGAGAACAGGTGGTGTCTGTGTCGTGCTCACGTAATGACAACGAGCGGGGGTGCCGCTGTGTTCCTATTCCGGGGCATCCCAAATAATTTGCACGTACCCGTCAGTTGCCGCTGATGCGTGGAGAGGAGGGCGGGTGCGCTGATCTGCGGAGAAGCGTCACAGCTCCTACCAAGCTGGTGCGTAGTCCGCGCTACGCCTCGCCCCGGAGCCCTGGTGCGACGACGGCCGGCCGCCGCGCAAGAGGTGTTTCGGCCGCGATCCACGCGCGGCCCTCACCCCGGACAGCGTCCACGGCCGTCGTGACGTTACCGCCTGCGGCCGCACCCCCCGCCACCGGCCCGCCCGAGCCTGCCGGGGCCGCCGCCGCGGGCTCCACCCCCTGGAACGGACACCGTAGGGCCGTCCGGATTGCGGGCACGTGAAATCTCGCCACACCCGCGTCCCGGGGCCAAGCCGGGCCCCACGACCCCTGGACGGCACCGCGAGCCGGGAGTTAGGTGGCATACGTGGGAAGTGCGCGCGCACGGCACGGGGGCCACGCGACCGGGCGCAGCGGCGAACTGTCGGCGGATTGGGGCGCATACCTATGACACCTACGCTCGTGCGGCAGCACACGTCTCACGCGGACTCGGCACCCCGCGTGGACCTGAGCGCACGCGCGCGTGACTGGTCCGAGATCCAGGAGCGGATGCTCGTACCGCTCTACGAAGCCGTGTACGACCGACTCGACGTGGGCCCCGCCACCCGGCTGCTCGGCCTGCGCTGCGGTTCCGGACTCGCCCTGCTGATGGCGGCCTCCAGAGGCGCCGCGGTCACCGGTGTCGACAGCGCCTCCCCCGAGCGGCTCGCCCTCGCCCGCGAACGGCTGCTGCCCGACACCCCGCCCGGCCGGGCCGGAAGCCGCGGCGGCAGCGGCACGCGCGCGCGTACCCCCGCGAGGCTCGTCGCCGGCCCGCCCGCGGACGCGGCCGGAACCGACCCCGCCGGGTACACCCTCGTGACCGCCTTCGAGCCGATCGGCGGCCTCGCCGGCGACTCCGAGGGGCTCGGCGAACTCCTCGCCGACGCGCTGCCGCTGGCCGGACGCGGGGCCGCCGTGGTGCTGGCCGGCTGGGGACCACCGGAGCGCTGCACCACCTCCTCGGTGTTGCGGGTAGCCACCAAACTGGCCGATCCAGTGTGCGGCGCGCGCACCTGGCGGCCCGCCCGGCGTGACGACCTGGAGAAGGTCGCCGCACGGGCCGGGCTGAAACCGGACGGCTCGGGCCGGGTCGCCTGCCCCTTCGGGTACGCCGGCCTCGACAGCGCCGTCCGCGGACTGCTGTCCACCGGCCTGTTCGACGCCGCGATCACGGCCACGGACGCCAAACAGGTCGACAAGGAGCTTATGGAGGCCCTCCACCCGCACCGGCGCCCGGACGGCACCGTCTGGATGCCGAACGTCTTCCGCTACCTCATCGCCCGCGTGCCCTGAGCCCTACGGCTCCGGTTCCTTGGCCAGGCGGGGGATGCCGGCGATCCGGTACGCGTCCGCCTCCTCCAGCGTCTCCCGCTCCAGCAGCGCCAGCGCCAGCGCGTCCAGCTGGTCCCGGTGGTCGCGGAGCTTGCGGCACGCCTCCTCGTAGCAGTCGTCCACGATCCGCCGCATCTCCGCGTCGATCACGTCCAGCGTCTGCGGCGCGGCCGACAGCCCGTACGCCTGCTGGGCGTCGCTCGGCAGGGCGGACAGCCGGCCCACCCGTTCGCTCATCCCCCAGCGGGCCACCATCCCCCGCGCGATATTGGTGACCTGCTCCAGGTCGTTCTCCGCACCCGTCGTCACGACCCCGTAGACGACGTCCTCCGCCGCCATCCCGCCCAGGGCGCCGATGATCCGCCCGCGCAGGTACTCCTCGGAGTGCGCGTACCGCTCCACCTCCGGCGTGGACATGGTCACCCCGAGCGCCCGGCCGCGCGGCACGATCGTGATCTTGCGGACCGGGTCGGCGCCCGGCTGCAGCATGCCCAGCAGGGCGTGCCCGCTCTCGTGGTACGCGGTACGGCGACGGTCGTCCTCGGGCATGACCAGGGTCCGCTCGGCACCCAGCTGCACCTTCTCCAGCGCCTCCGACAGGTCGGCGCCGGTCACCTCCTGCTGCTTGCGCTTGACCGCGAGCAGAGCGGCCTCGTTGGCGAGATTGGCCAGATCCGCGCCGGTCATGCCCGGGGTCACCCGGGCCATCTGGGCCAGGTCCACATCGGGCGCGAGCGGGATCTGCCGGGTGTGGATCCGCAGGATCGACTCACGGCCGGCCCGGTCCGGCGGGGCCACGGTGACCACCCGGTCGAAACGGCCGGGGCGGGTCAGCGCCGGATCCAGGATGTCCGCCCGGTTGGTCGCCGCGATGACGATCACACCCTCGGACCCCGAGAAGCCGTCCATCTCCGTGAGGATCTGGTTCAGCGTCTGCTCACGCTCGTCGTGACCGCTCATCGACGCGCCCCCGCCCCGCGCGCGGCCGATGGTGTCGATCTCGTCGATGAAGATGATCGACGGCGCCACCTTGCGGGCCTCGGCGAACAGCTCCCGGACCCGGGACGCGCCCACGCCCACGATCATCTCGATGAACTCCGACGCCGAGGCCGAGAAGAACGGCACCCCGGCCTCACCCGCGACGGCCCGCGCGAGCAGCGTCTTGCCGGTGCCGGGCGGCCCGGCCAGCAGCACCCCGCGGGGCAGCTTCGCGCCCATCCTGCGGTAGACGTCGGGGTGCTCCAGGAAGTCCACGACGTCGTCCAGCTCGCCCTTGACCTCGTCGATGCCGGCCACGTCGGCGAAGGTCGTGCGCTCGGTGTCCGGCAGCAGCCCGACCGGCTTCGGCGGCGACCGGCGGCCGAACAGACCGCCCGCACCGGGCAGCATGCCGCCGAGCCGGCGTTGCACGAGGACCCACACCACGACCAGGACCGCGATCGGGATCAGCGAGATCAGCACGTTGGACAGCAGACTGCGTTCCTGCACCACCGGCCGCGCGGTCACCGTGACACCGTGGCTGCTCAGGTTCTGCCACAGCCTGTCGTCCGCGAAGGCCGGCCGCTGCGTCTTGAACTTGGTGTACTCGCCACCGCCCTCCGGATCGTGGCGGGGACTTCTCAGCTGGCCCTGGATCGCGTCGCCCTTGGAGTAGATCTTGGCGACGTTGCCGTCGGCGACCTCCCTGCTGAACTGCGTGTAGGAGATCGTCGGCTCGTTGCCCTGGCCGAAGTAGTGCAGCCCGACATACGCCAGCACGAAGACGATCACCGCGGTGGCGAGCAGCCCCCACCATTTCCCGCCCGGGAGCCCCCCGCCGCGCCGGGGCGCCTCGTCCGGGGTGCCCTCGGCGCGCCACGGCTGATCAGGGGCCTTGCGGGGTGGCGCCGCATTGCTCATACCTGGACGTTACGACACACAGCGGGCCTCGGCACACGCAAGGACCGGCACACGCGAAGGGGCGCCCCCGCGGAAGGGAGCGCCCCTGGCGTCGTACGAACGGAACCCGGCCCGGGAACCTCCGGGACCTCAGCCCATGAACTTCTTGAACTCGTCCGGCAGCTCGAAGTCCTGGCCGCCCTGCTGGCCCGGCAGCCCGAGCGCGCCACCCTGCGCGGCGGCCTCCCGGCGCTGCGCCGCCTCCAGCTCCTGCTGCTTGCGCTTCATCGGGTTGCCGGAGCGCTGCTTGCCCTTGCCCTTCTTCTGCTGCTTCTTCTGCCGGCCGGGACCGCCGCCCATGCCCGGGAGCCCCGGCATGCCCGGCATACCGCCCTGGGCCATGCGGGACATCATCTTGCGCGCCTCGAAGAACCGCTCCACCAGGCCCTTCACCGCGCTGACCTCGACACCGGAACCCCGGGCGATACGTGCACGGCGGGAGCCGTTGATGATCGTCGGGTCCTGGCGCTCGGCCGGCGTCATCGACTTGATGATCGCGGCGGTACGGTCGACGTCCCGCTCGTCCAGGTTGGCGATCTGGTCCTTGATCTGGCCCATGCCCGGGAGCATGCCGAGCAGCTTGCTGATGCTGCCCATCTTCCTGACCTGCTCCATCTGGGACAGGAAGTCGTCCAGGGTGAAGTCCTGGCCCTTCTTGGACGCCAGCTTCGAGGCCATCTTCTGGGCCTCTTCCTGGCTGAACGTCTTCTCCGCCTGCTCGATCAGGGTGAGCAGGTCACCCATGTCGAGGATGCGGGAGGCCATCCGGTCCGGGTGGAACGCGTCGAAGTCGTCCAGCTTCTCGCCGTTCGACGCGAACATGATCGGCTTGCCGGTGATCTGCCGGATCGACAGCGCGGCACCACCGCGGGCGTCGCCGTCGAGCTTGGAGAGGACCACGCCGTCGAAGCCGACGCCGTCGCGGAACGCCTCGGCGGTGTTGACGGCGTCCTGACCGATCATGGCGTCGACGACGAAGAGGATCTCGTCGGGGCTGACCGCGTCCCGGATGTCCGCGGCCTGCTGCATCATCTCGGCGTCGATACCGAGGCGGCCGGCGGTGTCCACGATCACGATGTCGTGGACCTTGGACTTCGCGAAGTCGATGGAGTCCTTGGCGACCTTCACCGGGTCGCCGACGCCGTTGCCCGGCTCCGGCGCGTACACGGCCACACCGGCGCGCTCGGCGACGACGCTCAGCTGGTTCACGGCGTTGGGGCGCTGGAGGTCGGCGGCGACCAGCAGCGGGGAGTGGCCCTGCTCCTTCAGCCACCGGCCGAGCTTGCCCGCGAGGGTGGTCTTGCCGGCACCCTGGAGACCGGCCAGCATGATCACGGTGGGCGGCTGCTTGGCGAAGCGGAGCCGGCGGGTCTCGCCGCCCAGGATGGTGATCAGCTCGTCGTTGACGATCTTGAGAACCTGCTGGGCGGGGTTCAGCGCCTTGGAGACCTCGGCCCCGAGCGCACGCTCCTTGACGTTCTTGATGAACGTGCGGACCACAGGCAGCGCCACATCCGCCTCGAGCAGCGCGATACGGATCTCGCGCGCCGTGGCGTCGATGTCCGCTTCGCTCAGCCGGCCCTTCCCGCGGAGGTTTTTGAAAGTCGCGCTGAGGCGGTCGGAGAGAGTATCGAACACGGCGGCTTCGGTCCTCGGAGTCGGGGGCGGTCTGAGCGTCTTCCAGGGTATCTGGCCCGACAAGGTAACGGTCCCCGCCCGCCGCAATCGGCGGGCGGGGGCGCTTTCCCCGCGGGCACGGGGGCCACGCAGCGTCCGCGGCGGCCTCGAAGAGGCGTCCCGGACCGTCTCCGCGTCCGCGGAGACCACACACCGGGCAACCGCGGCAACGGCCCGGAGGTCACGCCCGCAGCGTCTCCTCCAGCACCCCCGCCAGTGACGAGGCGTCCCCGGGGGGCAGCGGCGCGCCCGTGCCGGTCGTGACGTAGAACGCGTCCACGGCGTTCGCCCCCAGCGTCGACACGTGCATGCTCCGCACCCGTACGCCCGCCTTCTCCAGGGCCGTCCCGATGCGGTGGAGCAGGCCCGGGGCGTCCTGGGCGCGGACCTCGATGACCGTGGCGTGGTGGGAGGCGGCCGGGGCGACCGTGACCCTCGCGGGCGGGGCCGTCCAGCCGCGGCGGCGGGGGTAGGCCGCGTCGCGTTCGGCGAGCCGGCCGGCGATGTCGAGGCTGCCGTCGAGGGCGCGGACGAGGTCGGTGCGCAGCCGGGCCGCCTGGGGCAGGGAGCCGTACTCGGCGGCGACCCGCCAGTTGAGGAGGAGGACCGTGCCGTCGTCGTCCACGTCGTGCGGCAGGCTGAGGGCGCGCAGCTCCGCCGTGCGGACGGTGAGGCGGTGGACGGCGAGGACGCCGGCGACCGCGGGGAGGACGCCGGGCTGGTCGGGTACGGCGATGAGGAGTTCGACGCCGAGGGGCTCCGGATCGCCGGACGGCTCCTCACCGGTGACCGGTTCGGTCTGGGCGGACAGGGCGAGGACCGGGCCGCCGGTGCGGAAGGCCTCGATGGCGAGGCGTTCCTGTGCGGCGGTGGGCGCGGCCGGCTCGGGCTCCTCGGGGACGTCCCCGGCGAGCACGGCGGAGACGCGGCGGACGAGGTCGGCGACGAGGGAGCCGCGCCAGGAGGACCAGGCGGCCGGGCCGGTGGCGAGGGCGTCGGCCTCGGTGAGGGCGTGCAGCAGTTCCAGGGTGCTCTGGGTGCCGACGGCCTCGGCGACGGAGCGGACGGTGGCGGGATCGTCCAGGTCACGGCGGGTGGCCGTCTCGATGAGCAGCAGGTGGTGGCGGACCAGGAGGGACAGTACGGCGACGTCCGAGCGGTCGAAGCCGATGCGTGCGGCGACGTCCTTGGCGATGATCTCGCCGGCCACCGAGTGGTCGCCGGGCCAGCCCTTGCCGATGTCGTGCAGCAGGGCGGCGACGAGGAGCAGGTCGGGGCGGCTGACGCGGCGGGTGAACTCGGAGGCGCGGACCGCGGTCTCGATCAGGTGGCGGTCCACGGTCCACACGTGCACGGCGTTGCGCTGCGGCCGGCAGCGGACCCGCTCCCAGTCCGGCAGCAGGCGGCTGACCAGGCCCTCGGCCTCCAGGGCCTCCCAGACCTCGACCGTGGGGCTGCCGGAGCCGAGGAGCGTGACCAGCTGTTCGCGGGCCTCGGCGGGCCAGGGCGTGGGCAGGGGGCGGGCGGTGGCGGCCAGGCGCCGTACGGCGTGCAGGGAGAGCGGGAGGCCGGCCTGGGCGGCGGCGGCCGCGGCACGCAGCGGGAGCACGGGGTCGCGTTCGGGGCGTGCGGTGCGTGCCAGCACCACCTCGCCGTCCTGTTCCACGACGCCTTCGGCCAGGGGCGACCGTTCGGTGACCGGTTTGCCGCCACCGAGCGCCCGCCCGTCGCCCGCCACCGCCCTTCTGAGGAAGTCGCTTCGCTCCCTCGCCAGTTTGCGCAGCCGTGGCCGCACGGCGCGCGAGCGCAGCACGCGCCCCACTTCGCGCCAGGTGACGTCGCTGGCGTAGGCGATGACGCGGGCCGCTTCGTAGACCTGACGCAGGAGGGTGTCGGCGTCGAGCAGGTCCAGCTCGGCGGCGACCTGGTCCTGCTCCTGGAGGGCGAGCCGGTCGGTGGCGCGGCCGGTGGCCAGGTGGAGGGCGTCGCGGACGTCGAGGAGGCGGCGGCGGGCGTCGGCGAGGCCCTCGCGCGGGGCGTCGGCGAGCCAGGAGGCGGCGACGGCGCGCAGGGCGGTGGCGTCGCGCAGGCCGCCGCGGGCCTCCTTGAGGTCGGGTTCCAGCAGGTACTGGAGTTCACCCTGGCGGGCGGCGCGTTCGGCGCACAGTTCCTGGAGTTCGGGGAGGCGTCCGGGGGCCTGGTTGCGCCAGTCGGCGAGGGCGGTGGTGCGCAGTCCGGCGGTGAGGGCGGGGTCGCCGGCGAGGTGGCGGGCGTCCAGCAGGCCGAGGTGGACCTTGAGGTCCTCGCCGGCGGTTCTGCGGGCCTCGGCGGGGGTGCGCACGGAGTGGTCGAGGGAGAGGCCGAGGTCCCAGACGGGGTACCAGAGCCGGTCGGCGAGGGCGGCGACCGCGTCGGGGGCGGAGCCGTCGTGCAGCAGGACGAGGTCGAGGTCGCTGCGCGGGGAGAGTTCCCCGCGGCCGTAGCCGCCGACGGCGACCAGCGACACGCCCCGCGTTCCGGCCGCCGCCGCGGTGAACAGTCCGGCGAGCCAGTCGTCGGTCAGTTCGGCGAGGGCGGTACGGCGCGGCGGCCCGGACCGCGCCCCCTCGGTGAGGAGGCGCAGCCGGGCCGCCGCGTAGCCGCCGGGCCCCGAGTCTTCCGTCTGTTCGCGCACATCCGCTCCGGTCACCCGGCGACTCCTGTTCCGTTTCCCCTTGTGTCCCTGACGGGGGTGTGCCCCTGACGGGGATTCTGGTGCGTCAGAGGGCGTCCGGCCCGCGCTCGCCCGTGCGGACCCGTACGGCGGTCTCGACGGGCAGGGACCACACCTTGCCGTCCCCGATCTTGCCGGTGCGGGCCGCCTTGACGATGACCTCGATCAGCTGTTCGGCGTCGTCGTCCTCGGCGAGGACCTCGATGCGGATCTTGGGGACGAGGTCGACGGTGTACTCGGCTCCCCGGTAGACCTCGGTGTGTCCGCGCTGCCGGCCGTAGCCGCTGGCCTCGGTGACCGTGAGCCCGTGGACGCCGAAGGCCTGGAGGGCTTCCTTGATCTCGTCGAGCCGGTGGGGCTTCACGACGGCGGTGATGAGCTTCATGCGTCCACCTTCTTGTTCTGCGCGGCGGCCAGGGCCGGGGCGGCGAGGGTCCCGGTGACACCGCCGCCGGCGCCGCTGAAGTCGTATGCGGTCTCGGCGTGCTCGGCCTGGTCGATGCCGGAGATCTCCTCGTCCTCGGTGACGCGCATGCCGAGGGTCTTGTCGAGGAGGAAGGCGAGGACGGCGGAGACGACCAGGGAGTAGGCGAGGACCGCGCCGACGCCGGCGCACTGCTTCCACAGCTGGGTCCAGGTGTGGTCGCCGTAGAAGACGCCGGTGGCGGTGGACTGGCCCTTGCCGGTGGCGAAGAAGCCGATCAGCAGGGAGCCGATGATGCCGCCGACCATGTGGACGCCGACGACGTCGAGGGAGTCGTCGTAGCCGAACTTGAACTTCAGGCCGACGGCCGCGGCGCAGGCGACGCCGGCGACGGCTCCGACGGCGATCGCGCCGAGCGGGGAGACCGCGCCGCCGGACGGGGTGATGGCGACCAGGCCGGCGACCGCGCCGGAGGCGGCGCCGAGGGTGGTGAACGCGCCGTGCCGGATCTTCTCGTAGGCGAGCCAGGCGAGCATGGCGGCGGCGGTGGCGACCTGGGTGTTGACGAACATCAGCGCGCCCACGCCGTCGTCGTTGCCGAGCCAGGAGCCGGCGTTGAAGCCGAACCAGCCGAACCAGAGCAGGCCGGCGCCGAGCATGACCAGCGGGAGGCTGTGCGGGCGCATGGGGTCGCGCTTGAAGCCGACGCGCTTGCCGATGACGAGGATGACGCCGAGCGCGGCCGCACCCGCGTTGATGTGGACCGCCGTACCGCCCGCGAAGTCGATGACGCCGAGCTTGTAGGCCCAGCCGTCGGCGCCCCAGACCCAGTGGGCGACCGGGACGTAGACGATCGTGGCCCACAGGGCGACGAAGAGGGCCCAGGCGGAGAACTTGACCCGGTCGGCGAGGGCGCCGCTTATCAGGGCCGGCGTGATGATCGCGAACATCAGCTGGAAGACCATGAAGACGAAGACCGGGATGGTGTAGCCGTCCCAGAGTTCCGTCAGGCCGACGTTGCTGAGCCCGATCCAGTCGGCGTTGAAGCCGAGGAGACCGTTGCCGGTGCCGAAGGCGAGGGAGAAGCCGTAGAGCACCCACAGGATGGTGACGATCCCGAGGCTGATGAAGCTCATCATCAGCATGTTCAGGGTGCTCTTGACGCGGACCATGCCTCCGTAGAAGAAGGCGAGTCCCGGGGTCATGAGCATCACCAGGGCGGAACAGATGAGCATGAAGCCTGTGTTGGCGGACGACAGTTTCGTGTCCGCCGCAAGCATGATGGCTGGTGCCATCGGCGTCTCCTCGTCGGTTGGTGCGGCTCCGTGCGGGCGGTGCCTGAGCGGTCCGGTCGGGTGAGGGGTGGGCCGGTTATGCGCCATGAGACTGGCGCAGCGCGGTTTCGGTGGAGGCCCCTCGTTGTTTCGCCGGGGTGACAAGGGCGTCCTGCGTGTTACGCCTGGATGAAGCGCCGGATTCCGGGCCCGCCGATCGTTATCGTGGCGCAATCTTCCGGCGGAGGAGACCCGGGGCAGGGGCGGACGAGGCGCTGCGCAGACCCGCAGGAGACGCCGGGGAAGACACGGACCGGCCGCGGCGGGCCTTCCGATGACCTGGCATGGGGGAGCCGAGTCGGGCGGTTCGGGAGGACCGGCCGCGGCCGGGGTTCGGGGGTGTGCGGTGGTCAGACGGCTTCGGCGTTCTCCGGCAGGTCGACGGCGAGTTTGTCGGAGAGGTCGACCACGGCGGCGAGGTCGCCGTGGTCACGGACGGCCGTGTCGACCGTCTTTCGGATACGGGTGTTCACACGCTCGGAGCGCACCTTCTTGGCGATGTCCATGGCCTGTGCGGCGTAGGCCGTGCTCTCCTCGGGCTCGCGCTGGAGCAGGTGCACGGTGGCCATGCCGATGAGGTTGAGCGCGTACGACCGCTGGTGCTCGGAGTCCCTGGCGAACAGCTCCACGGCCCGGCGCATGAGCGGTTCGGCGAGGGAGGCGTAGGTGGGGCTGCGCCCGGCGACGTAGGCGAGGTCGCGGAAGGAGTGGGAGTTCTCGCCGTACAGCTCGGCCTCGGAGAAGAAGCGGATCCAGTCGGGGTCCGGCTCGTCCCACTCGTCGGCCTCGGCGAAGGTGTCCTCGGCCATGCGGACGGCGCGCTTGGTCTTGCCGGGCTGGCCCATGTTGGCGTAGGCGCGGGCCTCCATCGCATACAGCATGGACTGGGTGCGCGGGCTCGCGCAGTCGCGGCTGCCGTACTGGGCGAGGTGGATCAGCTCCAGGGCGTCCTCGGGCCGGCCGAGATGGATCATCTGGCGGCTCATGCTGGAGAGGATGTAGGAGCCGAGCGGTTTGTCACCGGCTTCCTTGGCGGCGTGCAGGGCGAGCACGAAGTACTTCTGCGCGGTGGGCTGGAGGCCGACGTCGTACGACATCCAGCCGGCCAGTTCGGCCAGCTCGGCGGCGACCTGGAAGAGCTTGCGGGTGGTGGCCTCGGGCTGGGGTTCCTGGAGCAGGTCGGTGACCTCGTGCAGCTGGCCGACGACGGCCTTGCGGCGCAGGCCGCCTCCGCACTGGGCGTCCCACTGGCGGAACATCCGGGTGGTGGACTCCAGCAGATCCAGCTCGGGCTGGGAGAGGCGGCCGGGGCGGCGCGGGTCGAGGGCGGGCCGGGGCTCGGAGGGGGCCGGGGAGGCCGGGGAGGGCACGAGCCAGCGCTGCATCGGCTCGATCAGGGAGGGGCCGGCGGACAGGGCGAGGGAGGTGCCGAGGAAGCCCCGCCGGGCGAGCATCAGGTCGCTGCGGGAGAACTCGCCGAGCAGGGCGACCGTCTGCGGGCCCGTCCAGGGCAGGTCGACGCCGGAGGCGGCGGGTGACTGGCGGGCGGCGCGCAGGCCGAGGTCCTCGATGGAGACCACGCAGCCGAAGCGCTCGGAGAACAGCTCCGAGAGGATGCGCGGGATCGGTTCGCGCGGGTTCTCCCCGTCCAGCCAGCGGCGCACCCGCGAGGTGTCGGTGGAGATGTGGTTGGCACCCAGCTGGCGTGCCCTGCGGTTCACCTGGCGGGCCAGCTCGCCCTTGGACCAGCCGCTGCGCACGAACCACGAGCCGAGCAGCTCGTTGGGGCGCTTGTCAGCGTGTGTCCCGCTACCGCCGTTGCCGCCCACTGGAACGCCCCCATCCCTGAGACCACTTGTCCCCTGAGACCACTTGTCGCCTGGTGCGCCAAGCCCTATCAGAATGCCGGTTGATACGGCTCCGCGTCCGCTGGTTCTCACCCTTCGAACGCGTTGACGACTTGCCTCCGGCATACCCACGAGCGCATGTGCCCCCGGGACTCGCACACTCACAGTAATCCCACGATCACCCGTCCAGCCACGGGGATCCCAGAAACGCCACCATTCGCCACCCCTTCGAATGAACTCACGGTCGGCCGCCCGCGATTCACTTGACATAGGACGGCCGGAAGCGGGCGGAGTGATGCACGCCGGGGCGTGCATCCTCCGGCGCGCCACCCCGTCGCGCTTCAAGGCGCCGCCTTCACCCCGCACCGCCGTGGGCAGGCGGAGCCGTAGCGTTACGTTCCGCTTCCATCTCGTTCCGTTTCGTAACCACCGGCGCGCTGGACCCGTTGGAGGGGGTATGGGCTTCACGATCGGCGGCATCCGCGAGATCCGCTCCGGCACGCGTCGGCGCGGCCGCCTGGCGGAGTGCACCGCCGTGGCCGAGTTCACCGGGCTGTGGGGCTGGGACGCGGTGCCGGGGGCGCGCGCCGCCGCGGGTGTCTGCTCCTGCGGGCGGTCCGACTGCCCGGCGCCGGGCGCGCACCCGCTGGACTTCGCCCCCGTGGTGCCGGCCGGGGCCACGCTGGACGAGGTGAGCAAGGCCTGGTCGGAGTTCCCGGGCGCCTCGGTGATGCTGCCGGTGGGTCAGGCGTTCGACGTCATCGAGGTCTCGGAGCCGGCCGGCCGCCGCGCCCTGGTCCGGCTGGAGCGCATGGGCCTCCCCCTCGGCCCGGTGACCGCGGGACCGGACGGCCGTGCCCGCTTCCTCGTCGCGCCCGGAGCCGCCGCCGACCTCCCCCGGCTGCTGTACCGCATGGGCTGGGACGACCCCGCCGCGCTGGACCTGCGCGGCCTCGGCCCCGGCACGCACATCACCGCACCGCCCTCCGACCGGGGCGGCCTGGGCCCGGTGCGCTGGCTGCGCCCGCCCGCGCTGGACTCGGCGACCAGGCCTCCGTCGGCGCGGCTGCTGCTGGGCACGCTGGCGTACGTGGCGCACCGGTCGCGGGCCTGACCGTGCCGGACATGACGAAGCTCCCGTCCCCGACTGCACCTCGGGGCGGGAGCTTCTCGTCGAGCACCCGGGAACGTCCCGGGTGGTTCAGTCTCCGATCAGCGCATCCACGAACGCCTCCGGCTCGAACGGCGCGAGATCGTCCGCACCCTCGCCGAGCCCGACCAGCTTGACCGGTACGCCCAGCTCGCGCTGGACCGCGATCACGATGCCGCCCTTGGCCGTACCGTCCAGCTTGGTCAGCACGATGCCGGTGATGTCCACGACCTCGGCGAACACGCGGGCCTGCACCAGGCCGTTCTGGCCGGTGGTGGCGTCCAGGACGAGCAGCACCTCGTCCAGCGGCGCGTGCTTCTCGACCACGCGCTTGACCTTGCCCAGCTCGTCCATGAGGCCGGTCTTGGTGTGCAGGCGCCCGGCGGTGTCGATGAGGACGACGTCGACCCCCATCTCCTTGCCCTCCTTGACCGCGTCGAACGCGACGGAGGCGGGGTCGCCGGCCTCGGGGCCGCGCACGGTGTAGGCGCCGACGCGCTCGCCCCAGGTCTGGAGCTGGTCGGCGGCGGCGGCCCGGAAGGTGTCGGCGGCGCCGAGGACGACGCTGCGGCCGTCGGCGACGAGCACCCGGGCGAGCTTGCCGGTGGTGGTGGTCTTGCCGGTGCCGTTGACGCCGACGACCATCACGATGCCGGGCTTGCGGTCCTCCGGCTCGGTCTTCACGGTGCGGTCGACATCGGTGCCGATCAGCTTGAGCAGCTCCTCGCGGAGCAGTCCGCGCAGTTCCACGGGGGTGCGGGTGCCGAGGACCCTCACGCGTTCACGCAGTCGCTCGACGAGTTCCTGGGTGGGCTGCACGCCGACGTCGGCGGTGAGCAGCGTGTCCTCGATCTCCTCCCAGGTGTCCTCGTCCAGGTGCTCGCGGGAGAGCAGCGTGAGCAGGCCCTTGCCCAGGGCGTTCTGGGAGCGGGAGAGGCGGGCGCGCAGGCGGACCAGCCGGCCCGCGGTGGGCTCCGGGATCTCGATCTCGGGAGCCTCGACGGTCGGAGGCTCCTCCACGACGACCGGTGCGGGGCCGCCGGGGAGATCCACCTCCTCGATCGTCCGGCGCGGTTCGTCGCGCGGCGTCTCGGCCTCGTCGCCGACGTGCGGCTCGGCCGGGGGCGCGGTGATGTCGGGTGCCTTCGGGGGCGGCGGGGGCAGCGGCTTCCGGCGCCGGCTGCCCACGATCAGCCCGCCGAGCGCGCCGAGCACGACCACGGCGATGACTACAAGAAGGATGACGGTTTCCATAACCCGACCAGTATCGGACATGGGGTGCGCCAGGACCCCGTTTGTGGGTTCGTCCGAGAGACAAAGCACGCTTAGCATGAGGACTCGGAGCAAAGTACGATGGTGGCCACGCGATCCACGCGCGTAGAGTCCCCACGTCACCCTGTCCCCCCATGTCTGGCACCTCTTCCATGAGCAAATCCGTCGAGACCGAAGGCGCTCTCGAAACGCGCGGGATCGAGCAGGTCCCCGACCACGAGCGCACCGCGAAGACCCGGGAGCTGTTCCCCACCTGGGTCGGCGCCAACATCAGCGTGCTGCTCCTGACCATGGGCGCGAGCCTGGTCGTGGCGTACCACCTGAACATCTGGCAGGCACTGGTCGTCGCGGTGGCCGCGCCGCTCGTGTCGTACGGCCTGGTGGGTCTGGTCGGCATCGCGGGCAAGCGGGGCGGCGCGCCCGGCATGGCGCTGTCGCGGGCCGTCTTCGGTCAGCGCGGCAATCTGCTGCCCGGTTCGCTGATCTGGGTCGCGCGCTGGGGCTGGGAGACCATCAACGCGGTGACCGGCGCGTACGCGATGCTCACCATCCTGGACATCCTGTTCGGCATCAAGGCGAACAGCGTGCTGGACATGGTGATGCTGCTGGCATTCGTCGTCTCGACCTTCGCGATCTCCGGGCTCGGCATCAACGCCGTGCAGAAGTGCAACAAGTACGCGACCTATTTCTTCGGCGTCTTCTCGGTGCTCGTCCTCGGCTATCTGGTGGCGAACACCGACTGGTCGAAGGTGATGGACCACAGCGCCGGTTCCACGGCCGCGGTGATCACCGGCATCGGCATGATCGCCGCGGGCGGTGTCAGCTGGATCCCGTCCGCCCCGGACTTCACCCGCTACCTGCCGCGCACGGCCTCCTCCAAGGCGATCGTGGGTACGGCGGTGGGCGGCGCCGGTGTCGTCGTGCTGCCCATGGTCCTGATGGGCGCGGTGATGGCGGTCTCCACGCCGGACCTGGCCTCGGCGAGCGACCCGGTGTCCTTCCTGGGCGAGATCCTGCCGACCTGGATCGCCGTGCCGTACCTCTTCATCGCGCTGATCGGCATGCTGCTGATCAACTCGATGTCGATGTACTCGGCGGGCTTCACCGCGCAGACCCTGGGCTTCAAGGTGCCCCGGCACTGGGCGGTCTCGGTGAACGCCGTGATCTCGCTGATCTTCGGCGGGGTGCTGATGCTGGTCGCGACCAGCTTCATGGGCTCGTTCATCGCCTTCCTCTCGCTGCTGGCGGTCGCCTTCTCCGCCTGGGTCGGCGTGTTCGGCGCGGACATGTTCCGGCGCACGGAGTACGACGGCCGGGCGATGGCCGACACCACCCGCACCAGCGCCTACTGGTACAGGGGCGGCTTCTCCCCCGCGGCCGTGGCCGCCTGGGCGGTGGGCCTGCTGTCGGGCCTGATGTTCACCACCTCGGACTGGTTCACCGGCCCGCTCGCGGCGAACAACGTGATCGGCGAGTACGGCCTCGGCTGGGTCGCCACGATCGTGATCTCGGCCGTGCTGTACCTTGTGCTGCCGAAGCCGGCGGTCGAGCGCCCGGCGGCCGGCGCGCCCGCCGAGGAACCCGAGACCCTGGCTGTCTGACGCCGCGTCAGCTACCGTCCCCCTCCACCGAGCCGTACCGGAGGGGGATCTCTCATGCCCGTCACCGTCGTACGTTTCAACCTCGTCGCTCCCGGCGCCTCTCCGGCCGCCCTCTCCGCCCGCTACCGGGCCGCCCTGGAGATGGCCGCGTACGCGGACGAGCACGGGATCAGCACCGTGCAGACCGAGGAGCACCACGGCGCCGACGACAACTGGCTGCCCTCGCCGTTCGCCTTCGCGGGCGCGGTGTTCGGCGCGACCCGCCGGATCGCGGTGACGGTGTCGGCGGTGATCGGTCCGTTGCACGACCCGCTGCGGCTGGCCGAGGAGATCGCCGTCCTGGACCTGCTGAGCGGCGGCCGGCTGGTGACGGTGGCCGGGATCGGGTACCGGCAGGAGGAGTACGACCTCTTCGGCGTGGACTGGCGGCGCCGGGGCCGGATCCAGGACGAGCTGCTCCGGACGCTGCTCGCGGCCTGGACCGGGGAGGAGTTCACGTACCGGGGCCGCAGGGTGCGGCTCACCCCGCGGCCGTACACCGATCCGCATCCGCTGCTGCTGGTCGGCGGCTCCTCCGAGGCCGCCGCCCGCCGGGCCGCCCGGTTCGGCCTGCCCTTCTTCCCGAGCGCGCACCTGCCGGAGCTGGAGGCGTACTACAAGGAGAAGCTGACCGAGTACGGCACCGAGGGCTGGACGATGATGCCGGCCGCCGAGACCCCCCTCCTCCACCTCGCCGAGGACCCGGACCGGGCGTGGGCCGAGTACGGCGGGCACTTCCTGCACGAGGCCCGGACCTACGCGTCGTGGCAGTCGGGCGGGATCCGCTCGGCGGTGCGGTCGGCGGCCACGACCGTGGCGGAGCTGCGCGCGGAGGGCGTGTACCGGGTCCTCACCCCGGAGCAGTGCGTGGCGCAGGGCCTGGACAGTCTGGTGCTGCATCCGCTGGCGGGCGGGATGCCGGTGGAGGAGGGCTGGCGCAGCCTCAGGCTGTTCGCCGAGCGGGTTCTCCCGGCACTGCCGGACTGAGCCGGTCATCGGGTGGCGACCGGTCCGCCGGAGTTCCTCTCCGTCGGCTGTGGCGGAGAACCGCCCGTCCCGCCGAGCGCGCCGGCCGCGGCCGGGACCCGGCATACGACACCGCCGCCCCCGGTCCGGGCAGTGGCCGGGCCGGGGGCGGCGGACGGTTCGAGGAGAGGGGCAGCGGGGACTTGGCCCTTCCCCCCGAGTTCGGGGTGCCTCGCTACGAGGCTCAGCCCATCTCCTCCAGCGACTTGCCCTTCGTCTCCTTGACGAACTTCAGGACGAACGGGACGGAGAGCGCGGCGAAGACGGTGTAGATCACGTAGGTGCCGGAGAGGTTCCAGTCGGCCAGCGACGGGAAGCTCGCGGTGATGGCCCAGTTGGCGATCCACTGCGCGGCGGCGGCCACGCCCAGCGCGGCGGCGCGGATCTTGTTCGGGAACATCTCGCCGAGCATGACCCAGACGACCACACCCCAGGACAGGGCGAAGAAGAGGACGAACACGTGGGCGGCGATCAGGGCGGTCCAGCCCTGCGTGCTCGGCAGCTTGCCGTCGACCAGGTCGTAGCTGAACGCCCAGGCCTCCAGCGCGAGGCCGACGGCCATGCCGACGGAACCGATGAGGGCGAGCGGCCTGCGGCCGACACGGTCCACGAAGATCATCGCGATCACGGTGCCGACGATGTTGATGATCGACGTCGTGAAGGAGTAGAAGAACGAGTCCGTGGGGTCGACACCGACCGACTGCCACAGCGTCGAGGAGTAGTAGAACGCGACGTTGATGCCGACGAACTGCTGGAAGACCGACAGGCCGATACCGACCCAGACGATCGGCTTGAAGAAGAAGGAGCCGCCGAGCAGGTCCTTGAAGGAGGACTTGTGCTCGCTCTTCATCGCCAGCTCGATCTCGGCGACGCGGGCGTCCAGGTCGATCTCCTTGCCCTCGACCTCGGCGAGGATCTCGCGGGCGCGCTCACGCTTGCCGACGGAGAGCAGGAAGCGCGGGGACTCGGGGATCGCGAAGGACAGCAGGCCGTAGAGGACGGCCGGGACGACCATCACGCCGAGCATGACCTGCCAGGCCTCCAGGCCCATCAGCTTGCCGCGCTGGTCGCCGCCGGAGGCGTTGAGCAGGCCCCAGTTGACGAGCTGGGAGATGGCGATGCCGACGACGATCGCGGCCTGCTGGAAGGAGCCGAGCCGGCCGCGGTAGGCGGGCGGGGCGACCTCGGCGATGTAGGCCGGGCCGATGACGGAGGCCATGCCGATGGCGAAACCGCCGACGATGCGCCAGAAGGCGAGGTCCCACAGCGCGAAGGGCAGCGCGGAGCCGACGGCGCTGATGGTGAACAGGACCGCGGCGATCTGCATGCAGCGGATGCGGCCGATCCGGTCGGCGATGCGGCCGGCGGTGGCGGCGCCGATGGCACAGCCGATCAGCGCGATCGCGATGACCTGGGCGAGTGCGGCGGATCCGATGTCGTAGCGGTCGCGGATGGCCTCGACGGCGCCGTTGATGACGGAGCTGTCGTAGCCGAAGAGGAAGCCGCCCATCGCGGCAGCCGCTGCGATGAAGATGACGTGCCCGAGATGTTCGGGTTGAGCCGTCCTGGCTCCTGACTGAGGTGCCTGCGCTGTGCTGGTCACGTGTATCTCCTCGGGCCACGGCAACGCTGCCGTGTGGGGTGAGCCCTCTCAGGTGGTGAGACCTGAAGGTAAAAGCAACGTTGCAGAGACTATGCCTTCAAGTTTCGAAGTCAATACTTCAACCGCTGTGAGTTTTTCGATATGCCCGAGCACTCCGTGTTCACTTTTTGAACACAGAGTGAGTTGATCTTGAGGAGGGGCTACCGAAGGCGCTGGGAAATGACCTTCGACACACCGTCGCCCTGCATGGACACGCCGTAGAGCGCGTCGGCGACCTCCATCGTGCGCTTCTGGTGCGTGATCACGATCAGCTGCGAGGCCTCTTGCAGCTCCTGCATGATCCGGATCAGCCGCTGGAGGTTGGTGTCGTCCAGCGCGGCCTCGACCTCGTCCATGACGTAGAAGGGGCTCGGCCGGGCCTTGAAGATCGACACCAGCAGCGCGACGGCCGTCAGCGAGCGCTCGCCGCCCGAGAGCAGGGAGAGCCGCTTGACCTTCTTGCCCGGCGGACGCGCCTCGACGTCCACACCCGTGGTGAGCATGTTGTCGGGGTCGGTCAGCACCAGGCGGCCCTCACCGCCCGGGAACAGCCGGCTGAAGACGCCCTCGAACTCCCGGGCCGTGTCCCGGTAGGCCTCGGTGAAGACCTGCTCGACGCGCTCGTCGACCTCCTTCACCACCTGGAGCAGGTCGGCGCGGGTCTTCTTCAGGTCCTCCAGCTGCTCGCTGAGGAACTTGTGCCGCTCCTCCAGCGCCGCGAACTCCTCCAGCGCCAGCGGGTTGACCTTGCCCAGCTGCTGGTACGCCCGCTCGGCCGCCTTCAGCCGCTTCTCCTGCTCGGCGCGCACGAAGGGGCGCGGCTGGTTGCGCGGGTGGTCCGGGTCCTCGGGCAGCTGCTCGCCGTCGGCGGGGGGCGAGGGAGGCACGGGCTGGTGCGGGCCGTACTCCGCCACCAGCCCCTCCGGTTCGACACCCAGCTCCTCCAGCGCCCTGGTCTCCAGCTGCTCGATGCGCAGCCGCTTCTCGGCGCCGAGTACCTCGCCCCGGTGGACCGAATCCGTCAACTTGTCGAGTTCGGCCTTCAGTTCACGGCCCGCCGTACGGGCGGCGGCCAGCTCCTGCTCGCCCCGCGCCTTGGCGGCCTCGGCGGCGGAACGCTCCTGCTCGGCCCGGGCGAGGGACACCTCCACGTGCGCGAGCAGCTGCCGGGCACCGGAGGCGACGGCTTTAGCGACCGCCGCCTCGTGCCGCAGCCGCGCCCGGCGCTGCTCGGCACGCGCGCGTGCCTCGCGTTCGGTGCGGGCCGCCCGGTCGAGCGAGTCGGCGCGGCCGGCGAGCCCCTTGACCCGCTCCTCGTGCGTACGGACCTGGAGGCGTGCCTCCATCTCGGTCTGCCGGGCATTGGCCCCGTCGGCCGCGAGCCGGTCCCGCACCGAGGTGTCCGGCTCCTCCTCCACCGGCATCTCCTCGGCCACGGCCAGCCGCTCCGCCAGCTCCTCGGCCTCCTGCACGGCCTTCTCCAACGCCTCCTGCGCGCGGGCCGCCGCCGCGGCCGACCGTTCGGCCTCCCCGGCGGCGCCGCGCGCCTGCCCGGCGAGCCGGCCGAGCTGCTGGGCCACGGAGGACTTCTCCCGGTCGGCGGCCCGGCGGCGCTCTGCGAGTTCCTCCACGAGGGCGGCGGCCTGCCGGCGGTGCTCGACCGCGGCCTGCTGGGCCCCGGCCAGCTCCGCGCAGCGGACCTCCAGGTCGGCCAGCTCGGCCGCGGCCTCGTCGACGGAGGCCTGCACCTCCAGCAGGCTGGGCGCGCCTGCCGAGCCGCCGTGCGCGAAGTGGGCGCCCAGGAGGTCGCCCTCGGCGGTGACGGCGGTCAGCTCCGGGTGGGAGTAGACGACGGCCTCGGCGTCGTCCAGGGTCGCGACGACGACGATTCCGCGCAGGAGGCGGCGGACGGCGGGCATCAGCTCGGCGGGGCCGCTGACCAGGGCGGCGGCGGGGAGGGGGGTGCCGGGCAGGGGGGTGCCGGGGAGAGGGGCCCCGGGCAGGGGGATGCCGGGGAGGGACGTGCCGGGGAGGCTTTCGGCCGCGGGGGTGGCGGCACTGCGGGGCGCCGACCCGCCGGCGTCGGCCGACGGTACGTCGTCGCCGGGCGCGCCGTCCCCCGCGCCCCCGCGGGGCGCCGACCCACCGGCGTCGGGCGCGCCGGTTCCCGTGTCCCTTCGGGGCTCCTCCTCCGGCGCTCCCGTCAGGATCAGGGCCGCTCGGCCCCCGTCCTGTTTGCGGAGCAGGGTGATCGCCTCGGCCGCCGCCGCGGGGGTCGTCACGGCGACGGCGTCTGCCGCCGCGCCGAAGGCCGCCGCCAGGGGGACCTCGTAGCCCGGGGTGATCCTCAGCAGTTCCGCCGCGGGGCCGAGGACTCCGGTGAGGCGGTCGCGGGCGCCGAGCAGTATGCCGGTGCCGTCCTTGCGGCGCAGGCCCAGGGCCAGTGCCTCGTGGCGGGCCTGGGTCGCGGCGCGGCTGCGCTCGGCGGTGGTGAGGGCCTCGCGGGCCGCGCTCAGGGCCGCTTCCGCCTCCGCCAGCCGGCGCTTGGCCGCCTCGTGCTGATCGGCCAGGTCGGCGTCGCCGGCGTCGAGGCCGTCGACCTCGGCCTGGAGGGCCTCGTACTCCTCCTGCGCGCGGACCGCGCGGTCCTGCGCCTCGTCGCGGGCCGTGGCCAGCCGGTCGATCTCGGCCTGGGCGGAGGCGGCGCGCGAGCGGGCCGCGTTGACCTGCCCGGACAGGCGGGCCAGGCCCTCCCGGCGGTCGGCGATGGCGCGGGCGACGTCCTTGAGCCGGCGTTCCTCGGCCGCCAGTTCGCGCTCCAGTTCGGCGCGGTGGGCGACCGTGTCGTCCAGTGCCCGCTGGGCCGCCTCCAGCGCGGCCTCCAGCTCGGCCTCCTGCTCGCGGACGCGGGCGGCCTCGCGCTCCAGCTCCTCCGGGTCCCGGCCGCGCCGCTCCTCCGGCGGGGCGGAGGTGGCGCTCTTGACCCGGGCGTCGGCCAGCGAGACGGTGCCGCGCACCCGCTCGGCCAGCTGGGACAGCTCGTACCAGGTCTGCTGGGCGCGCTGGAGGCGCGGGGCGAGCCGGCGCACCTCGTCCTCCAGCAGGGCCTCGCGGTGGAGGGCCTTCTTCAGCTCCTGCTCGGCGGTCTCCTTGCGTTCCTTCAGCGCCGCCTCGTCGGCGATCTCGGCCTGGAGGGCTTCCCGCAGGCGTACGAGGTCGTCGGCGAGGAGCCGCAGACGGGCGTCGCGGAGGTCGGCCTGGATGACGGCGGCCCGGCGGGCGACGGCGGCCTGCCGGCCGAGGGGCTTGAGCTGGCGCCGCAGCTCGTCGGTGAGGTCCTGCACGCGCGCGAGGTTGGCCTGCATCGCGTCCAGCTTGCGGAGCGCCTTCTCCTTGCGCTTGCGGTGCTTGAGGACTCCGGCCGCCTCCTCGATGAAGGCGCGGCGGCCCATGGGGTCGGCGTGCAGGACGGAGTCCAGCTGGCCCTGGCCGACGATGACGTGCATCTCGCGGCCGATGCCGGAGTCGGAGAGCAGTTCCTGGATGTCCAGCAGACGGCAGGTGTCGCCGTTGATCTGGTACTCGCTGCCGCCGTTGCGGAACATGATCCGCGTGATGGTGACCTCGGCGTACTCGATGGGCAGCGCCCCGTCGGAGTTGTCGATGGTCAGCGACACCTCGGCGCGGCCGAGCGGCGGGCGGCCGGTGGTGCCGGCGAAGATGACGTCCTCCATCTTGCCGCCGCGCAGCGACTTGGCGCCCTGTTCGCCCATGACCCAGCTGAGCGCGTCCACGACGTTGGACTTGCCCGAGCCGTTCGGGCCGACGACGCACGTGATCCCCGGTTCGAAGCGGAGCGTGGTCGCGGAGGCGAACGACTTGAACCCGCGGAGGGTCAGGGCCTTGAGGTGCACGCCGCTGGACTCTACCCGCCGCCGCTATCTCACTCCATGAACCCTCGCAACCCCGCGGTTTCGTCATTGAACAGGCAGGGCACACCAGATGGTGAAGAGAGTGAAAGGATGTGCGGGGGAAAGAAAGAAGGGACGCCGAAGCGTCCCTTGCAACTCTGACGACTGGATCTCAGTCGTCCGATCAACTTGAGCGGTTGATACGGGCAGCCCGATCGCTGTGACTGCTGTTGTGGAGCGTTGCAACGATCAGGTGAGCGCAGGCTCCGCCTGGTGTGCGTCGATGCTCTCCATGATCCTGTCCTGAGAGGCGGCAGCCGTCAGCGCGTCGTTCTCCGCCTGGATCCGTACGAGCTCGGACTCCAGGTCCTGCACACGCTGCTGCAACCGTCGCATCTCGGCGAGGAGTCGAGGGTCGGAGCCGCCGACGTAACCGAGAAGCGCCTTTGCCATGATGGATGGTCCTCCACAATGAGTGACCGACCGATGCGGTGTGGGTCGTGAGGGATTCGCACCCGCGGTGCTTGGCACATCGGGGTGTTGCTCTGCTGTTGTTCCATGCCAAACAGCTAAGGTGCGCGGGGCTTTCAGCGTCTCACCAAAAAGTTTGACGGTCAACACGATCACGCCCTGTATTGGGGGGCGAACCGGGTGCGCGGCCGGAAAAACGGCGGCGCTGTGACTCCTCCGGGCCCTCAGGGCGTGGCGACCAGCAGTACCAGCGGAGCCTGCCATGCCACGCCCGTCTTGGCAACCACCAGGGCGTTTCCGCTTCCGCACATGCCCCCGGCAGCTTGCCCCGCGCCCGGGCGCGGGGCTTCAGGACACGGGATCAGCGGATGGCGAAGCCGTCGTAGCCGCCGCGCGGTGTGTCCCAGATCTCGGTGACGCCGTCCACGCGCCCGGGCGTGTCGCTGCCCTGGAGCCAGTCCAGCAGCCCCTCGCATCCGTCCCGCGGACCCTCCGCGACCACCTGGACCCGGCCGTCGGCCAAATTGAGAGCAAAACCACTCAGCCCGCCGATCTCCAGCGCCTTGGCGCGCGTGAACCAGCGGAAACCCACGCCCTGCACGTGTCCCCGCACCCAGGCGATCAGTCGCACATCCTCGCTCATGGGTGCAACCTAACCGGCCGGTGTCATGCGGGACACATCGTCCCCCGGCGCCATGAGGTACCGTCCGGACCCAATGAATCCCATCTGAAACTCACTCGATCGAGTGAGTCGGGTCGGCCGGACGGAGTCACTCACCACGCGTCGCTCGCCGCGCGTCGCTCGCTGGGGAGTCGCTCGCCGGGGAGTCGCTTGCCGGGAAGTCGCTCGCCGCGCGGGCACCGGTCGACCGCGAGCACGAGGAAGAGGGCAAGGACATGGGACGCCACCGACGCTCCGCCGCCGGCCGCGCCGCCACGGGCCGCGCCACGGGGGTCACACAGACGCAGCGCACCGGCTCCGGCTCCGGCTCCGGCTCCGGCTCCGGGAGCGAGGACGCCCGGGGCTGGTCCGGGGGCGAACGCCCGATACCCATGGGCATAGCGCCCTATCTGAACCCTGAGGCCTACGCCGAGGCGACCGCCAAGGCGCAGGCCTATCTTTTCGCCGCGGACGACACCGGCCCCGCGTCCCCGTCCGGCTCCGACGCCTCCGCCCCGGGCGGCGGGCCGTCGCGCGGCGGTGACCGTCACCGGCGCGGCAGGGCCGGACGGCCGGTGCGCGCGGGTCTGCTCGGGGTGTCCGCGGCCGTGGCGCTCGGCACGGTCGCGGTGGCCACGGGCGTGGTGCCGGGCCTGGACCAGTACCGGCTCGGTGGCAGTACGCACACCGCCGGCGTGGACCGGGTGCAGTCCGCGGGCGCCCCCAGCAACACGGCCAGCGAGCAGGGCGGCGCCTCGGGCGGCGTCGACAGCCCCGCCGCGACGCCCACCGCGGGGACCGCCGGCCGCGCCGGCTCCGCGAGCCCGTCGGCGTCCCCCTCCCCCTCCTCGGCATCCCCCTCGGCGTCCCCCTCCCCCTCGGCCTCCGTCTCGAACCCGGCGTCCCCGAACCGGACCCCGTCGAAGAAGCCCGCGAGGAAACCGGTGCCGAGGGTCACCCCCAGGACCACCCCGTCGAAGCCCTCCGCGACCACCCCGTCGAAGCCCTCCGCGTCGCCCCGGCCGGAGAGCACCCCGTCCCGCACGGCCACCAAGGCGCCGGCGCCGGCCTCCACACCGGTGGCGGTGTCCCGTGAGGCCGCCGTCGAGGCCGAGGTGCTGAACCTCGTCAACGAGGAGCGGGCGAAGGCCGGCGTCAGCCCGCTGGCGGCGAACTCCTCGCTGACGAAGCTGGCGGAGTCGTTCAGCGACGACATGGCCGCGCGGGGCTTCTTCGACCACACCGACCCGGACGGCAGGTCGCCGTGGGACCGGGCCGCGACGGCCGGTGTCACCGACCTGGGCGGCGAGAACATCGCCCGTGGCCAGGCCGACGCGGCGGCCGTCGTGCAGGCCTGGATGAGCAGCCCCGGCCACCGCGCCAACATCCTGAACGCCGACTTCAAGACCCTCGGCGTCGGTGTCCACTTCGGTCCGGGCGGGCCTTGGTGGACGCAGGACTTCGGGTACTGAGGCCGGCCGGCGGGAGCCTTACGCCGCGGCGCGTCCGCGCGCGAAGACCGTGGCCGTCCGGGCCACCCGGCGGCCCAGGTGCTCGGCGGTGGCTATGTCGGCCTTGTGGACGCCCTCGGGGCCCTGGTCGTTGTTGCTCTGGGCGGCGGCGCCGGCGAAGAAGCCGAGGCGGTTGAGGTCGTTCTCGGAGGCGGTGCTGCTGTTCCAGCCGGGGAGCAGGCCGAGGTTGACCCAGTGCATGCCGTGCTGGGCGGCGAGCGTCTGGAAGAACTGCAGGGTGTGCAGCTTGTCGCCGCTCTTGGAGGCGGAGTTGGTGAAGCCGGCGGCCAGCTTGTCCTTCCAGTCCTGGCCGAACCAGCGCTTGGAGGACGCCTCGGCGAAGGCGTGGAAGGCGCCGGAGGCGGTGCCCATGTAGGTGGGCGAGCCGAAGACGATGGCGTCGGAGCGGTCCAGCGTCTCCCACTGCTCGTCGGTGATCTCGTCGACCTTGATCAGGTGCACCTCGGCACCCGCGTCGAGGGCACCGGCGCGCACGGCCTCGGCGAGCACGGCGGTGTGGCCGTAGCCGGAGTGGTAGGCGATGGAGACGACGGGCGTGGTCATGCGGACTCCTTGAAAAGGCAGCAGAAGGCGGCGGCTCGACGGAGCGAGCAGCTCGCAAGCGGTAACCAAAGGAAAGCACTAACTTCTGGTTAGTGCAACCTGGCAGTGAGCGCTGTGCGGGCGTACCCTGCTGCTATGAGCGCCACCACCCAGGACCACGACGACCTCGCGTACAACGTCTTCGCCAAGGCATGCCCGTCGCGTGCCACGCTGGAGCACGTCACGGGCCGCTGGGGCGGGCTGACGCTCGGCGCGCTGTACGAGGGCTCGCTGCGCTTCAACGAGCTGCGCCGACGCGTGGACGGGGTGAGCGAGAAGATGCTGTCCCAGACGCTGCACGCGCTGGAGCGCGACGGCCTGGTGTTCCGCGATGCCCAGCCGACCAACCCGCCCCGCGTGGACTACGAGCTGACGCCCCTCGGCCGGCAGGTCGCCGAGCGGCTGCTGGCGCTCATCCACTGCGTGGAGGGTGCGATGGACGACGTCCTCGCGTCCCGCGCGCGTTACGACGAGACGCGCGGCGCCCGCTGACACTTCGGGCAGAAGTAGCTGGACCGGTTCATCCAGGGGCGGCGGCGCATGGGGGTGCCGCAGCGCTTGCAGGGCAGGCCCTCGCGCCCGTACGCGTCCAGGGAGCGGTCGAAGTAGCCGGACTCGCCGTTGACGTTGACGTACAGGCTGTCGAAGCTGGTGCCGCCGACGGCGAGGGCCTCGTTCATCACGTCCCGGACGTGGCCGAGGAGTTCCGCCGTGACCGAGCGGGTGAAGTTCGCCGTCGGGCGCTCGTAGTGGACGCGGGTGCGCCACAGGGCCTCGTCCGCGTAGATGTTGCCGACCCCGCTGATCAGCGACTGGTCCAGCAGGGCCCGCTTGATGGTGGTCCGCTTGCGGCGCAGCGCCCGGTGGAAGGCGTCGTCGTCGAAGAGCGGGTCCAGCGGGTCGCGCGCGATGTGCGCGATGACGTCGGGCAGGCCGTCGAGGGTGTTGTCGTGCAGCGACAGGCCGCCGAAGGTGCGCTGGTCCACGAAGCGGAGTTCGGTGCCGAGGCCGTCGGCGAACCGGACGCGGATGCGCAGGTGCTTCTCGTCCGGCGCGTCGTGCGGCTGGACCAGCAGTTGCCCGCTCATCCCGAGGTGGGCGAGGACGGACTGGTTCGTCTCCTCCAGCGGCAGCCACAGGTACTTGCCGCGCCGGCGGGGCGTGCCGATGTGGTGGCCCTTGAGCCGGTGCGCGAAGTCGTCGGGCCCGGCGACATGCCGGCGCACGGCACGCGGGTGCAGCACCTCGGTCTCGGCGACGGTCCGGTGGGCGACCCAGCGCTCCAGGCCCCGCCGGACGACCTCGACCTCGGGCAACTCGGGCACGGTACTCCTTCGGGCGACTGCGGAGGACGGCTGCGGAAAGCTGAGGGCAGGGTATCCCGGGGCCCGCCCGGCCGGTCGAGGCCCACTCGGCCCACCGGGCCGGCCGCCACGGCGCGCTCCCGTGGACGGAGCCGTGAACGGCCCGGGAACGGACCGAGCGCCCGCCTCCGCCGGGGGCGGGACGGGCGCTCGGGTGGTGCTTTTCCGGTCAGGCGGTGGCGGACGACGTGTCGCCGCCCTTGACGGCCTCGTCGGCCGTCTCCTTCACAGGCTCCTTGGCCACCTTGGCGCGCTCGTCCGCGGCTGCGCGGATGGAACGCCAGGCGGACTCGGCGGCCTGCTGCTCCGCCTCCTTCTTGCTGCGGCCGGTGCCGGTGCCGTACGAGACGCCTCCGACGCGGGCGGCAGCAGTGAAGGTCTTCTCGTGGTCGGGGCCGGTCTCCGTGACCAGGTACTCGGGCACGCCGAGTCCCTCGATCGCGGTCAGCTCCTGGAGGGAGGTCTTCCAGTCCAGGCCGGCACCGAGGTTGGAGGACTTCTCGATCAGCGGGTCGAACAGGCGGTGCACCAGTTCGGAGGCCGCGTCGAGGCCCTGGTCGAGATAGACCGCGCCGATCACCGCTTCCAGGGTGTCGGCGAGGATGGATGCCTTGTCCCGGCCGCCCGTGCCCTCTTCACCACGGCCGAGCCGGATGAAGGCGCCCAGGTCGAGGCCACGGCCGACCTCCGCCAGCGCACGCGAGTTGACCACCGCGGCCCGCAGCTTGGCCAGCTGGCCTTCGGGCAGGTCGGGGTGGGTGCGGTACAGCGTGTCCGTGACGACGAGGCCCAGCACGGAGTCCCCAAGGAACTCCAGCCGCTCGTTCGTCGGCAGACCGCCGTTCTCGTACGCGTAGGAACGGTGGGTCAGCGCTCGCACCAGAAGGGCGGACTCGACCTGGTAGCCGAGCCGCCCTTCCAGAAGCGTGTGGGACGAGGCCTGCGGACTACCCCCGCGCTGGCGGGGACCAGCTGCTTTCGCGTCAGTCATCGGGCCTCTCACCAGCCGCTCAGACTTCGAGGACCTGGCGCTTGTTGTAGGTGCCGCACGACGGGCACGCGATGTGCTGCTGCTTGGGCTCGTGGCAGCGCTCGCACGCAACCAGGGTGGGGACCGCAGCCTTCCACTGCGACCGGCGGTGGCGCGTGTTGCTGCGCGACATCTTCCGCTTCGGAACAGCCACGGCTACTTCTCCTGCTTCTCGTCGACGCCCGCTTCGGCGCCGCTCATCTCGTCCTTCTCGCCGTCCGTCATCGAACCGGCGAGTCCCTGCAATGCCGCCCAACGGATGTCGACGGCGTCATGGTGGTGGTCCGGGTCGTCCGCGAGCCGCGCTCCGCACTCGGAGCACAGGCCCGGGCAGCCTTCCTGGCACACCGGCTGCATCGGCAGTGCGAGCACCACCGCATCACGCAGCAGAGGTTCGAGGTCGAAGAGTCCGTCCTCGAGGAAGAACCTGTCCTCGTCGTCCTCGGCGTCGTCGCCCGGTTCCGCGATCACACGGCCCCGGTCGTCGGCGTCAGGGTACGAGAACAGTTCCTGGAAGTCCGCTTCGAGCTCCAGCTCGACCGGCTCCAGACACCTTACGCACTCCCCCTCGGCCTGTGCACGGGCGGTGCCTGTGACGAGCACCCCTTCCAAGACCGACTCCAGCCGGAGTTCGAGTTCGACCGGGGCGCCTTCCGGCACTCCGATGACCCCCTGGATGCCGAGATCGGCGGGAGCGTCGATCGTGCGGGTCAGGCGCTGGAGCGCGCCAGGACGCCGACCCAGCTCGTGCGTGTCGAACACGAGGGGGTTGCGGTGGTCGAGGCGGGCGTTGGAAGCCATTCCTGCTTTCGATCTACGAACTCGGAGGGACGCCGCCCGTCGGTGTCCCGGGGCAGCGGTGATCGCGGACATACGCGCGACCGAAGAGCCAGGATACTGGACCTTTCGCTCTGCGCCCAATCCGGTGTGCCTACAGGCCCCGGCCCTGCTCGTACGCCCTCAGCTGCTCCGCGCTGATCATGCTGGTGTCGAAGAGGCTGGTCTCGTCCAGAGCGTAGCCCTGCTGCCCCTGGGGCTCGGGCTGCTGCGGCTGGTGCTGGGGCTGGGACTGGGGCTGCCCGGGGTCGTAGCCGCTCTGCCGGGCGTCGTAGCCCTGGTAGGCGTAGGGGTCGGCCTGCTGGTAGCCGTACGGGTCCTGCTGGGGGGCGTAGCCGGGCTGCTGCGGGAAGCCCGCGTACGGGTCCTGCTGCTGGAGGGGGGCGCCTCCCGCCGGGACGTAGCCGGGGGCGGAGGGGTAGGCCGGCTGCGGTTCGTACGACGGCTGCGGCGGCTGCGCCTGCTCCCGGGGCTCGGTCTGCCGCCGGTCCGCGCGGTCGCTGTCAGCGAGGGCCGCGAGGTCGGCGAGGTAGTCGGCGTCGCTGGAGTGCTGGAAGGTCGTGGTGTCGTCGGCGAGGGCGCCGAGGTCGTCGGTGGCGATCCGGCCGTGCAGCTTCTGCCGGCCCCGGCCGACGGCCTCCAGGGTCTTGGCGAGGACCGCCTCGAAGGCGCCGAGCTTGGCGTCCACGTAGGCGTCGGCGTTGTGGCGCAGGGTCTCCGGGTCCTGGCTGCGCTCGGGGGCGTCCTCGTCCTCGTAGCCGTTCTCGTCCAGGCCGGACCCGGTGCCGAGGAGCTTCTCGCGGCCCCGGCCCACCGAGCCGAGGGTCTTGGTGAGGACGACCTCGAAGTTGGCGAGCTTGGAGTCGACGTAGTCGTCGGCCTCGGCGCGGATCTCCTCGGCCTCCTGGCGGGCCTCGGCGAGGATCCGGTCGGCCTCGGCCTGGGAGCGGCGGGCGATCTCGGTGTCGGAGACCAGCGAGCCGCGCTCGGCGTGCGCGTTCTCGATGATCCGCTCGGCCTCCAGCCGGGCCTGCTCGACCATCTGCTCGCGGTCGCCGATCAGCTCCTGCGCCTGGGCGAGGGAGCCGGGCAGCGCCTGGCGCACCTCTTCGAGCATCGCGAGCAGCTCGGCGCGGTTGACCACGCACGATGCCGACATGGGCATGGACCGGGCGCCGGAGACCGTGGAGACGATCTCGTCGAGCTTCTTCTGCACGTCCACCTGTGCTCGCCACTCTCTACAGCCGGGTTGGAGACGGACGGGACGACTGTAGCCCCATCAGCCCTTGGCGAAGCGCTTGTTCAGTGCCTCGACGACCTCGGCGGGCACCAGGTGGGAGACGTCGCCGCCCCAGGCCGCGACCTCCTTGACGAGGGAGGAGGAGAGGAAGCTGTAGGTGGGGTTGGTGGGCACGAACAGCGTTTCCACGCCGGTCAGGCCGTTGTTCATCTGGGCCATCTGGAGTTCGTAGTCGAAGTCGCTGACGGCGCGCAGGCCCTTGACGATGGCGGGGATGTCGCGCTGCTTGCAGAAGTCGACGAGGAGGCCGTGGTGCGCCTCCACGCGGACGTTGGCGTACTCGGCGGTGACCCGGCGGATCAGGTCGATCCGCTCCTCGATGTCGAACAGGCCCTTCTTGGACTTGTTGATCATCACCGCGACGTAGACCTCGTCGTACAGACGGGAGGCTCGGGCGATGATGTCGAGATGTCCGTTGGTGATCGGGTCGAACGACCCGGGACAGACGGCGCGGCGCACTTGTGATCCCTCGCTCTCCGGTCCGGTCATCGTGCGTCTTCGCACGTAGAGGCGGCGCGACCGTACCAAAACGTTCCCTCGCCGTAGCGACGGGACCGGATCGCCTCGAAGCCGTCCGGCCAGCGGAATTCGCCGCCTCTGGTGCTGCGCTCCACGGTGACGAGCGCTTGCTCAGCGAGCCAGCGTTCCGAGCGGAGTGTGAGCAGAATCTCCCGAAGATCGTCGTCCGAGACGGCGTACGGGGGGTCGAGGAAGACCAGGTCGTACGGCTCTTCCGGGGCGGGCTGCCTGATCACCTGTTCCGCTTTGCCCGTTCTGACCTCGGCGCCGGGAAGGCCCAGGTTCTTCACGTTCTCGCGGACGATCCGCGCGGCCCGGGCGTCCGCCTCGACCAGCAGGGTGTGGCTCGCACCCCGGGACAGGGCCTCCAGGCCCACGGCGCCCGAGCCGGCGTAGAGGTCCAGGACCCGTTCGCCGTCCAGCGGACCGCCGAGGAGGGACTGCCAGGTGGAGAAGAGGCCCTCGCGCGCGCGGTCCGAGGTGGGGCGGGTGCCGGTGCCGGGGGGTACTGCCAGGCGCCGTCCGCCGGCCCGGCCGGCGATCACGCGGGTCATGTGGGGTCCTTCTCAGTGGGCGGCTTTACGGGTTCATTGTGGCTGCTCGCGGACTTCCGTGCGCCGCCCCCGGGCGGGACGCCTCACCTCTTGTCCACGTACCGCTCTTCTCACCCCTTCTCCAGGTACTGCTCTCTCTCCTCGTCCAGAAGGGCGTCCAGGGCCGTCCGCAGGGCCGGGAGGCCGGTCAGCTCGGGATCCGCCGCCACCACCGCCGCCGCTTCCTCCCTCGCCTCCGCGATGACCTCCTCGTCCTCGATGACCGCCAGGACCCGCAGGCTGGAGCGGGCGCCGGACTGTGCCTGGCCGAGGACGTCGCCCTCGCGGCGCTGTTCGAGGTCGATGCGGGACAACTCGAAGCCGTCGAGGGTGGAGGCGACGGCGGCCAGGCGCTGGCGGGCGGGGCTGGCCTCGGGCATCTCGGTGACCAGCAGGCACAGGCCGGGGGCGGAGCCCCGGCCGACCCGGCCGCGCAGCTGGTGGAGCTGGGAGACACCGAAGCGGTCGGCGTCCATGATGACCATGGCCGTGGCGTTGGGGACGTTGACGCCGACCTCGATGACGGTGGTGGCGACCAGGACGTCCGTCTCGCCGGCGGCGAAGCGGCGCATCACGGCGTCCTTGTCGTCGGGGTGCATACGGCCGTGCAGCGCCTCCACCCCGAGGCCCTTCAGGGGGCCGCGGGCGAGCTGGTCGGCGACGTCGAGCACGGCCAGCGGGGGGCGCTTGTCCGCCTCGTCCTCCGGGGACTTCTTCCGGCCCGCCTTCTTCGGGTCGTCCTCCTCGTCCCCGATGCGCGGGCAGACGACGTACGCCTGGTGGCCGGCCTCGACCTCCTCGCGGACGCGTTCCCAGGCGCGGGCCAGGAAGTGGGGCTTGTCGGCGGCCGGGACGACATGGGTGGCGATCGGGGAGCGGCCGGCCGGGAGCTGGTCGAGGACCGAGGTCTCCAGGTCGCCGAAGACGGTCATGGCGACCGTGCGCGGGATGGGGGTGGCCGTCATGACGAGGAGGTGCGGGGACCGCTTCTCCCCCTGGGAGTGCGCCTTGCCGCGCAGGGCGTCGCGCTGCTCCACGCCGAAGCGGTGCTGTTCGTCCACCACGACCAGGCCCAGGTCGTGGAACTGGACCTTGTCCTCGATGAGGGCGTGGGTGCCGATGACGATGCCCGCCTCGCCGGTGACCAGGTCCAGCAGGGCCTGGCGGCGGGCCGCCGCGCCCATGGAGCCGGTGAGCAGGACGACCTTGGTGGCGTGCTCGGCACCGCCCAGCATGCCGCCCTCGGCCAGCTCGCCCATCATCTCGGTGACCGAGCGGTGGTGCTGCTGGGCGAGGACCTCGGTGGGCGCCAGCATGGCCGCCTGCCCGCCCGCGTCGACCACGGCGAGCATGGCGCGCAGGGCGACCATCGTCTTTCCACTGCCGACCTCCCCCTGCAGCAGGCGGTGCATCGGGTGGGCGGTGGCCAGGTCGGTGAAGATCTCCTGGGAGACCTTCCGCTGGCCCTCGGTGAGGGTGAAGGGGAGGCGGTCGTCGAAGGCGGCGAGGAGGCCGTCCGGCCGGGGGACGCGGGGGACGGCGGCGAGCTGGGTGTCGGCGTGCCGGCGGCGGGCCAGGGCGACCTGGAGGACGAAGGCCTCGTCCCACTTCAGGCGGGCCCGGGCGTCGGCGATGTCCGCCTTGGTGTGCGGGCGGTGGATCTTGAGCAGGGCCTCGGGGAGCGGGAGCAGGCCCCGGCCCTCGCGGAGGGTCTCGGGCAGCGGGTCGAGGGCTTCCTGGACGCTCGGCAGGACCGTCTGCACCGCCTTGCCGATCTTCCAGGACTCCAGCTTGGCGGTGGCCGGGTAGAGGGGGATCAGCGCGCCGGCCCAGCTCTCGACCGTCTCCTCGCCGTCGTCTCGGAGCAGCTCGTAGGCCGGGTGGGCGAGTTGGAGGCGGCGGTTGAAGACGGAGACCTTGCCCGCGAACATCGCGCGGGTGCCCGGCAGCAGTTCCTTGTGCGGTTTGTGGACGCCGTTGCCGAAGAAGACCAGCTGGAGCCGGCCGCTGCCGTCGGTGATGGTGACCTCGAGGCGCTGGCCCTTGCCGCGCGGGGCCCTGGACGAGGCGAAGGTGTGCAGGCGGGCGTCGGCGACCTGGGCGACCACCGTGACGTGCTCGTCCATCGGGAGGTCGGCGAGGTGGGTGAGCTGGCCGCGCTCCTCGTATCTGCGGGGGTAGTGGTGCAGCAGGTCGCCGACGGTGTGCAGGCCGAGGTGCTCGGCCATCACCTTCGCGGTGGCGGGGCCGAGCACCTTCTTGAGCGGTTCTTGCAGTGCGGGCACGCGATCCATTGCACACCACGGCACTGACAATGCCGTAGACGCCGCCCTGGAAGGTTCCGGGCCGGACGCTGTAAACATCAGGGAAACTCCTGGTCAGGCGGGCTGTTCCGGGCCTAGGATGACGCGCTCCGGCCATCCTTCGCGGTCACCGCCCCGCCGGGACCGCCCGACCCCGCGCCGCGCACTCCCCCCTCCGGCGCAGTGACGATGGACTCCTCCCAGACCTCTCAGGCATCCCAGGCATCCCGGTCACCCCATCCACCTCACACTTTCCAGGTCGACCTGCGCGGTCTGGTGGACCTGCTCTCCCATCACCTCTACTCCAGTCCCCGGGTCTACCTGCGCGAGCTGCTGCAGAACGCCGTGGACGCCGTCACCGCCCGGCGGGCCGTCGAGCCGGACGCCCCGGCGCGGATCCGGCTGCACGCGGCGGACGGCGCCCTGCGGGTGGAGGACACCGGCATCGGGCTCACCGAGCCGGACGTGCACAGCCTGCTGGCGACCATCGGCCGCAGCTCCAAGCGGGCCGAGGGCCTGCAGGAGGCCCGGGCGGACTTCCTCGGCCAGTTCGGCATCGGGCTGCTGGCCTGCTTCGTGGTCGCCGAGCGGATCCGGGTGGTCAGCCGCAGCGCCCGTACACCGAAGGCCCCGCCGGTGGAGTGGACGGCGCGCGACGACGGCTCGTACACCGTGCGCACCCTCCCCGACGCCGAGCGGCCCGAGCCGGGTACGACCGTGTACCTGACGGCGCGGGCCGGCTCGGCCGAATGGCTGGCGCCGGAGCGGGTCCGCGAGCTGGCCCGGGACTTCGGCTCGCTGCTGCCGTACGACGTCCGGGTCGGCGGCGAACCGGTCACCGACCTGCCCGCCCCCTGGGACCGCACCTACCCGAGTCCCTCCGGCCGGCGGGTGGCGCTGGCCCGGCACTGCCAGGAGCTGTTCGGTTTCGCCCCGCTGGACTCGATCGACCTGGACGTGCCGCTGGCCGGGGTCCGCGGGGTGGCGTACGTGCTGCCGTCGGCGGTCAGCCCGGCCCAGCGGGCGACCCACCGGGTGCACCTGAAGGGCATGCTGCTCACCGAGCGGGCCGAACAGCTGCTGCCGGACTGGGCGTTCTTCGTGCGCTGCGTCCTGGACACCGACAGCCTGCGGCCCACCGCCTCGCGCGAGTCGCTGTACGAGGACGAGACCCTCGCCGCCGTACGGGACGCCCTCGGACAGAGGATCCGGTCCTGGCTGACCGGGCTCGCGGCCGGTGACCCGGAGCGCCTGTCGGCCTTTCTCGCCGTGCACCATCTGGGCGTGAAGTCCCTGGCCCGGCACGACCCGGAGATGCTGCGCACGATGCTGCCGTGGCTGCCGTTCGAGACGACCGACGGGCAGCTGTCCCTGGAGGAGTTCGCGCGACGGCACCCGGTGGTGCACTTCACGCGGACGGTCGAGGAGTACCGGCAGGTCGCGCCGATCGCCTCGGCGCAGGGCGTCGGGGTGGTCAACGGCGGCTACACCTACGACAGCGAGCTGGTCGAGGCGCTGCCGCGGGTGCGGCCGGGCACGGTCGTGGCCGAGCTGGACGCGGACACCGTGACCGCGCACCTGGACGCGGTCGACCCGGGCGAGGAGCTGGCGCTGGCCGGTTTCCTGGCCGCCGCGCGGGACCGGCTCGACCCGCTGGGCTGTGACGTCGTCCTGCGGGCCTTCCACCCGCTGTCCGTGCCCGCGCTGCACCTGGACGACCGGGCCGCCCGGCACGAGCAGGCCCGGGCGGCGGCCGAGGAGCAGGCCGACGACCTGTGGGCGGGCATCCTGGGCTCGCTGCGCGGCAGCGCCCCGCGCGCGCGTCTGGTGCTCAACCACCTCAACCCGCTGGTCCGGCGGATCGGCGCGCTCCGCGATCCGGAGCTGATCGGCACGGCGACCGAGTCACTGTACGGGCAGGCCCTGCTGATGGCGCAGCGCCCGCTGCGCCCGGCCGACTCGGCGCTGCTCAACCGGGCGTTCATCGGGCTGCTCGCATGGGCGACCCACGGGGAGGGGGACGGACGATGAGCGAGATCACCGACTTCGACGCGCTGCGCCGGGCGCTCGCGGAGAACGCCGAGGAACCGGAGGGCCCGGCCCGCAACGCGCGCGCGGAACAGCTGCTCGCCGAGGCCGAGAAGCTGAACATCCCGCTGGCCGTGATCGAGGCGCTCGGGCACCAGCTGAAGGTCTACAACTACAGCAGCGAGAAGGACAGGATGTTCGTCCCGTTCGCGCGGCTGCTGCGCATGTGGGACGAACGGCCGGAGGACTTCGACGAGTACGAGACGCACTCGCTGCACTGGGTCTTCAAGTGGATGTCGGCGGGCATGCTGGACCAGCCGCACATCCCGCTGGCCTCGATCGAGAAGTGGCTCGGCGAGATGGAGCACCGCTACCGGCTCGCGGGCCACTCGGAACGGGCCGTGCGCAGCGCCGAGTTCAGTGTGGCCGCGCACATCGGGGACCTCGCGCGCGCGGAGCGGGCGTACGCCGCGTGGCTGGCCGCCGACCGGGACGCGATGGCCGACTGCCACGCCTGCGAGCTGCACGGGCAGGGCGTCTGGCAGGTGCGGTGCGGGCGGGACGCGGAGGCGCTCCAGCTGTGGCGTCCGGTGCTGGAGGGCGAGTTCACCTGCGCGCACGAGCCGCACACGGTGCTCGCCTCCTCGCTGGCCCCGCTGCTGCGCCTCGGCCGCCTGGAGGAGGCGCGGGCCCACCACCTGCGCGGCTTCCGGCTGGTGCGGTCCATGGAGAGCATGCGGGGCGCGTACGCCGACCACGTGGAGTTCTGCGCGCTGACCGGGAACGAGGCGCGCGGTCTGGAGCTGCTGGCGGAGCGGCCGGCGTACTTCACGGACACCGGGCATCCGCGCAGCCGGCTGGACTTCCTGGCCGTGGTGGCGCTGCTCATGGACCGGCTGATCGAGCTGGGCCTGGGCGCGCAGCGGGTGCCGGGGCCGGCCGGGCGGACCTGGACCGCGCGGGAACTCGCCGCGCACGCGCGCGCGGAGGCGACGGACCTGGCCGAGCGGTTCGACCGCCGCAACGGCACGTCCGCCGTGGGCGACCGGATCCGGGCGCGGATGGCCCAGCGCCCGCTGGAGGAGCGGCTGCCGCTGGGCGTGCGTACGGTGCGCCCCGCGCCGGCGCCCGCGCCGGCCGCGGCCCCGGTGGCGGACGTCCCGGACGTCCCGGGCGAGCCCGGCCTGCCCGACCTGCCCGCCCTGCTCGCGGAGGCGCGGCGGCTGTCGCAGACCCTGCGGCCGCACGCCCTTCAGGCGTGGGCGGCGGTCGCGCGGGCCGCCGGGGACGGTGCCGGCCTGGAACCGCGCGACCGCGCGGAGATCGCCGACCACGAGGCGATGGCCCGCGGTCCGGAGGGCCTCCCCCTGTTCGAGCGGGCGGCTGACTTGTACGCGGAGGCCGGCGACCCCGGCGAGGCGCTGGCCGCACGCGCGCGTGCGGCGTACATCCGCGCGCTGGCGGGCGAGGTGGACGCGGCCCTCGCCGCGGTCACGGAGCTGTACGACGAGGTGCTCGCGCTGTACGCCGACGAGGGCACCGGGGTGCGGCAGACGGCGTCGGTGGTGATGAGCCGGGCGCGGGTGCTGATGCGGCGGGTGCACGAGGCGGCCGCGGGCGGCGGTCAGGACGCCGTGCGGGCCGTCGCCGAGGCCGAGGCGGCCGTGCGGGAGGTGCCGGCGCTCGTCGAGGGGTGCGGCGGGGACGACGTACGGCTGGCGGCACGGGCCGCCGAGGCACGGGCGATGCTCGCCGAGCTGGCCGCGCTCACCGGGGACGCGGAGCGGGCGGCGGAGCTGTTCCGGTGCTCCGCCGACGCGTACGTGGCGGCCGGGCTGCCCTGGTTCGCGGTGGAGTACGAGGTGCAGGTCGCCGCCCTCGCCCACCAGGCCGGTGACCTGGCCGGGGCCGAGCAGGCGCTGCGGGCGGCCCTGGAGCACGGCGGCCCGTACGTGGAGCCGGTGGGGCGGGCCCAGCTGCACCTCCAGCTGGCGGAGGTGCTCGGCGGCCGGGACGCGCCCGGCGAGGCGGCCGAGCACGCGCTCCAGGCCGCGCACTGGGCCGACGAGGCCGGGGAGAGCGGCACGCTGGGCGCCTGGGCGCGGCAGCAGCTGGGCGGCTTCCTGCTGCGCCGGGGCCGGTACGCGGAGGCCGCCGAGGTGCTGGAGTCCGCGCTCGCCGACCTGAGCGCCGAGACGCACGGGGACGGGGTGGTCGTACAGGCGCACTGGTGGCTCGGGGACTGCCTGGGCGAGCTGGGCGAGCACCGGGCCGCCGCCGAGGAGCGGCTCAAGGCGGCCGACCTGGCCCGGCACTGGCCCGAGCAGCAGGACCACGCCACGCTCGCCCACCTCGCCGCCGAGTCGCTGGGCAACGCGGGGCTGGCGGCGGAGGCGGACCGGGCCTACGCGCGCGCGGGCGAGCTGTGGCGGGCGCTCGGCAACGCCCCGTTCCTGGTCCGCTCGCTGCGCGCCCGGGCCTGGCTGGCGCTGGGCGGGGAGTCCGGTGCGGCGGACGCCCGGGCGCTGATGGCGGAGGCGATACGGGAGTGCGCGTCGGCGCTGGCGGCGGCCGAGGGGGCGGACCGGGAGGAACTGGCCGAGGAACTCGGCGGCACCCACCGGCAGTACGCGGAGCTGCTGGCCCGCTCGGCGTCCGAGGAGGCCGAGGACGCGGCGATCCGGGCCGCGTTCGAGGCGGCGCTGGAGCAGATGACCCGGGCCGTGGCGGTGTTCGCCGGGCTCGGCGCGGCCGGGCTGCACAGCCGTACCGGCGCCGAACTGGGCGCGGGCTGGCTGGAGGCCGACCTGGGCCGTCCGGCGGGGGCGGCGGCACGCGCGCGTGCGGTGCTCGCGGCCTACGAGGGCGCGGACGACGGCGACGAGACCGTGCTGGCCCGCCGGGAGGAGGCCGCGCAGATGCTGGAGGCGGCGCGGGAAGGGGAGGACGCCGAGCGGGACTGACCGGCGGTCACTCCCTCGCCGCGACCGAGCGGCGCAGGCGCCGCTCCCACGCGACTGGGCGGCGGTCGCCTCACTCCACGCCGATGAGCAGCAGCGCGCCCTGCCGCCCGCCGCGGTAGGCGACCGTGTCCACCGCCAGGTACGACTCCCGTACATGGGTCTCCAGGTGCCCGGCGACGGCCCCGGGCGCCTCGTCGCCGACGACGAGCGTGACCAGTTCGCCGCCGGCCTGGAGCATGCGGTCCAGGACGGTCCGGGCGGTGGCGGTGACGTCCGCGCCGATCACCGCGACGTCGCCGTCGATCAGGCCGAGCACGTCCCCGGCCTGGCAGATGCCGGCGGTGGTCCAGGACTCGTGCTCGGCGACGACGACCTCGGCGTAGCGGGTGGCGCCCGCCGCCGAGGTCATCCGGACCACGTCCTCGTCGAACCGGCGCTCCGGCTCGTGCACCGCGAGCGCGGCGATGCCCTGGACCGCCGAGCGGGTCGGGATCAGGGCGACGCGAATGCCCTCGGTGCGGGCCTGCTCGGCCGCGGCGGCGGCCGTGTGGTGCAGGTCGGCGTCGTTGGGCAGCAGCACGACCTCGCGCGCGTGGGCGCGCCGTACCGCCTGCACCAGCTCCCCGCTGGCGGGCGGCTCCCCGGGGCGCGCGAGGACGGTGGTCGCGCCCGCCTCGGTGTACAGCCCGGCCAGTCCCTCGCCCGGTACGACGGCGACGACCGCGCGCTGGGCACGCTCGCGCGGCGGGCGCTCGCGCCCGGTGTGCACGTCGCCGAGCCCGAAGTGGGTGATCCGGATCCGGTACGGCCGCCCCGCCTCCACACCCGCCTCCACGGCGGCGCCCGCGTCGTCCACGTGCACATGGACGTTCCACAGCCCGTCGCCGCCGACCACGACGAGGGAGTCCCCGAGGGCGTCGAGCCGCGCCCGCAGCCGGGCCACGGCCGCGTCCTCGGCCTCCAGGAGGTAGATCACCTCGAAGGCGGGGCCGCCGGCGTCGGTCGGACATTCCGGGGCCGTCTCCACGACCGTCCCCATCCCCGTGTCCACGGCCGTCCCGATGCCCGTGTCCACGGCCGTCTCCGGGCCCGTCTCTTCGTCCGCCGCTATGCCCGTCCCCTTGCCCGTCTCTCCGCGCGTCCCTTCGCCCGTCCCCGCGCCTGTCCCGGCTGCCTCGTCGCGCGCGTGCGCGTCGGGCGCCTCCACGCGCGCGTGGAGGGCACGCAGCGGAGCCTCGCGCGCCGCCTCCCCCGTGAACGCCTCCACCAGCGCCCCCAGGACCGCCACCAGCCCCCGGCCGCCCGCGTCGACCACGCCGGCCCGCTCCAGCACGGCCAGCTGGCCCGGGGTCGCGGCCAGCGCCGCCAGCGCGCCCTCGTAGGCGGCCCGGGCGACCGTCCCGCAGTCGCCCTCGGCCCCCTCGGCGGCGTCGGCGGCGGCCGAGGCGACCGTGAGCACCGTGCCCTCGACGGGGTGGGCCACGGCCTGCCGGGCGGAGTCCGCGGCCCGGCGCAGGGCCAGCCGCAGCGCCGAACCGTCGGTGTGAGGGGAGTCACCGGCATCCGCGAGCACCTGGGCCATGCCGCGCAGCAGTTGCGCGAGGATCGTCCCGGAGTTGCCCCGGGCCCCGATCAGCGCCCCGTGGGCCATGGCCCGCACGGCGTCGGCCAGGGCGGGCTCGCCGGCACCGGTGCCGTGCCCGGCGAACACCGCCTCCACGGCCGTCGCCGCCGACTCCACGGTCAGATAGAGATTGGTCCCGGTGTCGCCGTCGGCCACCGGATAGACGTTGATCGCGTCGATCTCCTCACGGGCCCGGCCCAGTGCCCGGAGCGCCAGACCGCACCAGGTGCGCACCGCGAGAGCATCGAAGAATGTCTGCGGCACCTGCGCCACCTGCGCCTCCCTGAGCCGGCCGTACGTGGGACGCAGCGTAGACCCCGGACCGGTGTACTCCGGAAGAGGGCCGGGGCGGGGGCCCGATCTGCCATGGTAGTTTCGTTGTACGGACGCAGCCGTTGTATGCTGCTCCGGTTGCCCGATCCGATCGGGCCATTCCCCCTGGCAACGCCACTCAAGATCTCAGGTCTTAGGATCTCGATCCCGGCATGCCGGGATTAACCGTAAGTGCATCTGAAGTCTTTGGAGTGACCCGTGGCTGCCAACTGCGACGTCTGCGGCAAGGGGCCGGGCTTCGGCAACAACATCTCGCACTCGCACCGCCGTACGTCCCGTCGCTGGAACCCGAACATCCAGCGTGTGCGTACTGTGGTCGGCGGGACGCCGAAGCGCGTGAACGCTTGCACCTCGTGCATCAAGGCCGGCAAGGTCTCGCGCTGACGCTTCAGCTGAGCGCGCGGCCACTGCCTGCTGGTTCGCTGCACTGAGCCGGTCCACCTCCGGGTGGGCCGGCTTTTTGCCGTACCCACGGACCGTTCCCGCGGGCCGTACCCACGGCGTAGCCCGCGGGCCGTGCTCACGGCCGTACCCATGACCGGCCGTGGCCTGCCAGAATCCACGGAATGCGCTTCGGCATCCTGGGCCCGGTCGAGATCCACACCGACGACGGCACCCCGCTCGACCCCGGCGGGCCCCGGCCCCGGGCCCTGCTCACGCTGCTGCTGCTCGACGCCGGCCGCCCCGTGCCGGTGGAGCGGCTCCTCGACGGCCTGTACGGCGTCGAGCCGCCCGCCGGGGCCGTGAGCGCGCTGCAGTCGCAGATCTCCCGCCTGCGCCGGCGGCTCGCGCCGCACGCCGGCGTCGACGCCGTCCCCGCCGGATACGTGCTCGCCGTCGCCCCTGACGCGGTCGACGCCCACCGTTTCGCTCGGCTGGCCGCCGAGGGCCGTACGGCGCTCACCGCCGGCGACCATCCGCGGGCGGCAGCCCTCCTGCGCGACGCCCTCGCGCTGTGGCGGGGGCCGGCGCTGCCCGACCTGCCGGACGCGCACGCCGACCGGGCCCGGCTGGAGGAGCAGCGGCTGACCGTCGTCCAGGACCGGATCGAGGCCGAACTGGGGGCCGGGGGCGGCCCGGAGCTGGTGCCCGAGCTGCGGGCGCTGCTCCGGGGGCACCCGCTGGACGAGCGGCTGTACGGGCAGCTGATGCGGGCCCTGTACGCGGCCGGGCGGCCCGCCGAGGCGCTGGCGGTGTTCGAGGACGCGCGGCGCACGCTCGCCGACGAGCTGGGCGCGGACCCCTCGCCGGAGCTGTCCGCGCTCCACCTCGATCTGCTCCGGGACGGCACCGAGCCCCCGGCCCGGCCCCGGCTGCCGGCCCAGCTGACCCGGTTCGTGGGCCACGAGGCGGAACTGGCCCGGATCGACCGCGCCCTGTCCGACTCCCGCCTGGTCACCCTGACCGGCCCCGGCGGCGTCGGCAAGACCCGCCTGGCCCTGGAGGCGGCCCGCGCCCGCACCGGCTCTGTCGCGGTCCACGCCCGCACCGGGCCCCGCCCGGGTGCCGTCCCGGACGTCTGTCTGGTCGAGCTGGCGCCGGTCGCCGACGGTTCGCGGATCCCGTACGCGGTGCTGGCGGCGCTGGGGGTGCGGGACGGGTTCCGGAGTCCGGCCACGGACGCCCTGGACCGGTTGCTGGAGGCGCTGGCGGACCGTGAGGTGCTGCTGGTGCTCGACAACTGCGAGCACCTGGTCGAGGCCGCCGCGCGTACGGTCGCGCTGCTCCTGGGCGCCTGCCCGGACGTGCGCGTGCTGGCGACCAGCCGGGAGTCGCTGGGCGTCACGGGCGAGGTGCTGGTGCCGGTGCCGCCGCTGCCCGTGGAGCCGGCCGTGCGGCTGCTGCTGGACCGGGCGCGGGCGGTGCGGCCCGATTTCGACGGCCACGCGCGCGTGCCGGAGATCTGCCGGGCGCTGGACGGGCTGCCGCTGGCGATCGAGCTGGCGGCGGCCCGGCTGCGTACGCTCTCCGTGGACGAGCTGGCGGACCGGCTGCACGACCGGTTCCGGCTGCTCGCGCGCGGGGACCGCGCCAAGGCTCCCCGGCACCGCACGCTGCGCGCGGTGGTGGAGTGGAGCTGGGAGCTGCTGGACGCGCAGGAGCGGGACCTGGCGAGCAGGCTGACCGTGTTCGCGGGCGGGGCCACCCTGGACGCCGTGGCGGCGGTGTGCGGGGTGCCGTACCCGGAGGACCCGCTGGCGTCCCTGGTGGAGAAGTCCTTCCTGGAGGTGTCCGACGGGCGCTACCGGATGCTGGAGACGATCCGCGCCTTCGCCGCCGAGGCCCTCACCGGCCCCCGGGAGCCGCGGGAGCTGCGGGCCGCCCACGCCGCGTACTTCCTGCGGCTGGCCGAGCAGGCGGAGCCGCTGCTGCGCGGCGGTGACCAGCTGCCCTGGCTGGAGCGGCTGGCGGCCGAGCAGGAGAACCTGGACGCGGCCCTGCGGTGCCTGACGGAGACCGCGCCGCGGGACGCGCTGCGGCTGACGGCCGCGCTGACCTGGTTCCGGCGGCTGCGCGGCCTGCACGGCGACCGTGTGCCCGGCGCCCGTGCGCTGCTCGCGGCGGCCGGGGCCGAGCCGCCTCCCGGTCTGGCCGAGGAGTACGCGCTGTGCGTGATGAACGCGGTCTCCGGGCGGGGCGACGACCCGGAGGACGCCGGACTGACCGCACGCGCGGGCGCCCTGATGGCCTCGCTGGACGGTCCGCTGCGGCTGCCGTTCACGGTGATCCTGTGGTCCCTCACGGGCGGCCCCCGGTTGAACGTGGACACACGCGTGCGCGTGCAGTTGGACCGGGAGCCGTGGGGCCTCGCCCTGCTGGACCTGGGCCTCGCCTACCAGGACCTGCTCGCCGGGCGCGCGGCGGCCGCGGAGACGGGCTTCACGCGCGCGTGGAAGGGTTTCCGGGAAACGGGGGACCGCTGGGGCATGGCCAACTGCCTCGATCCGCTGGGCGGTTTCGCGTACGGCCGGGCTGAGTACGCGCGGGCGCTGGCCCTGCTGGACGAGGGTCTGGTGCACGTCCGCGAGCTGGACGCGCCGGAGGAGACCGCCGACCTGCTGCGCAGCCGGGCGGTGGTGCTGCTGGCCCAGGGGGCGTCGCGGGAGGCCGCCGCGCACTTCACGCGCTCCGGTGAGCTGGCCCGTACCGCCGGGGCGACGGACAAGGTGGCCGGGGCGCTGCGCGGCCTGGGGGACGTGGCCCGGCTGGCCGGGGACGCGGCACGCGCGCGCGTGCACTACGAGAACGCCCTGGAGGCGTGCGCGGCCACCTGGTTCAGCGTCGGGGAGACGGCCCGCATCCTCGTCGGTCTGGGACGCGCGTCCCTCGCCGAGGGCGACCCGGACACCGCCGGGGACTGGCTCGCCCAGGCCCGCGCGCAGGCCCTGGACCCGCCCGACCCGCTCCTGCTCGCCGACGTCGCGTACGCCCTCGCGGCCGCCGCCCCGCGGCCGGAGCGGGCGGCCGAACTCCTCGGCGCCGCCGCCGCCCTGCGCGGCGCGCCCCTGCACGGGGACCCGGACGTCGCGCGGACGACGGAGCACACGCGCGCGTACCTGTCGGCCGAGGCGTACGCCACGGCCTACGAGCGGGGCCACGGGCTGCGGTCGGCGGCGGTCAGCGAACGGTAGGCGGACGGTAAGCGGCGTCCGCGAGCGTGGCCGGCATGACGAAGACACACGACCTCGGCCACCTGTCCGTCCTCATCTCCGGCGCCAGCGTCGCCGGCCCCGCCCTCGCCCTGAACCTGGCCCGCTACGGCGCCCGGGTCACGGTCGTGGAGAAGGCGCCCGCCCTGCGCGCCGGCGGCTTCGCGGTCGACTTCCGGGGGCACGTGCACCGTACGGTGCTCACCGCGATGGGCATCTGGGACGACGTCCACGCCCACCAGACCCGCATGGGCCCGCAGAGCGTCGTCGCCGCCGACGGCACCCCTCGGGTGGACCTGCCCGCGGAGATGATGAGCGGCGACGTGGAGATCTTCCGCGGCGACCTCGCGCGGATCATGTACGAGCGGACGAAGGACTCGGCGGAGTACGTCTTCGGCGACTCCGTCACGGCGCTGACCGACACCCCGCGGGGCGTGGAGGTCGCGTTCGAGCGGGGTGCGCCCCGCCGCTTCGACCTCGTCGTCGGCGCCGACGGCCTGCACTCGAACACCCGCCGCCTGGTGTTCGGGGACGAGTCCCGCTACCTGCGCTTCCTCGACCACTACGTGGCCGGCTTCAGCCTCCCCAACCACCTGGGCCTGAACCGCACCGGCCTGCTGTACAGCGAGCCCGGCCGCTGTGTCGGCCTCAACAACTACGACGGCGACCCGGAGCGGGCCGGCGCGCTGCTGGTGTTCCGGTCCGGGCGGCTGGCGTACGACCGCCGGGACGTCGCGGCGCAGAAGCGGATCCTCACCGAGCGGTTCGCCGGGATGGGCTGGGAGACACCGGCCGTGCTGGAGGGGCTCGCGGAGACGGACGACCTGTACTTCGACGCCATCGCGCAGATCCACATCGACCGTCTCACCCGGGGGCGGGTGGCGCTGCTCGGGGACGCCGGGTACGGGGCGACGATGGGCGGCATGGGCACGGGCGTGGCGATCGTCGCCGCCCACGTCCTCGCCGGTGAACTGGCCCTGGCGGGCGGCGACCACCGGGTGGCGCTGCCGGCCTACGAGAGCCGGATCCGGGACTTCGCCAAGGGCTGCCAGAAGATCTCCGGCAACGCGGGACCGTTCTTCGCTCCGGCCACCGAGCGGCGCATCCGCAACCGGGACCGGATGTACCGGCTGCTCGGCTCCCGGATGCTGGCGGGGTTCTTCAAGCGGATGACGGAGAAGGCGGCGACCGCCGTCGACCTCGGGAAGTACCCGGTCTGATCCCCGGCCGACGCCGCCGGAAGACGGCCCCGGTCAGCGGGTGTCCCGCCCCAGCGCCCAGCCGTGGTCCACGGGCCCGATCCCCGCGCCCAGGGCGAACCCGGCGGCGATGGCGCCGGTGACGTACTCCTTGGCCGCCGCGACCGCCTCCGGCACGGACCGCCCCCCGGCCAGGCCGCAGGCGATCGCGGAGGCGAGGGTGCAGCCGGTGCCGTGGGTGTGCCGGTTGTCGTGGCGGGGCGCCCGGAGCAGATGCTCCTCGGTGCCGTCGGTGAGCAGGTCCACGGCGTCGCCCGCCAGGTGGCCGCCCTTGATCAGCACCCACCGCGGACCGAACTCCAGCACGGCCGCGGCGGCCCGTCGCAGATCGTCCTCCGACCGGACGCGGACGCCGGTGAGTTGGGCGACCTCGTCCAGGTTCGGCGTGGCGACGGTGGCGGCCGGGAGCAGTTTCGTGCGGACGGAGTCCAGCGCGGAGGCGGCCAGCAGCGGGTCGCCGTGCTTGGAGACGCCGACCGGGTCGACCACGGCCGGCGCGTCCGTGCCGGAGATCAACTCGGCGACCGCCTCGACCAGTTCGGCGGAGGCGAGCATGCCGGTCTTCACGGCCTGGACGCCGATGTCGTCCACGACGCTGCGGTACTGCGCCCGCACCGCCTCCACCGGCAGCTCCCAGGCGCCCTGCACGCCCAGGGAGTTCTGCGCGGTCACCGCGGTGAGCACGCTCATGCCGTGCACGCCGAGCGCGAGCATCGTCTTCAGGTCGGCCTGGATTCCGGCGCCGCCGCCGGAGTCCGAGCCGGCCACCGTGAGCACCCTGGGCGGCGCCGCGGAGGTGCTCATGACTCGATGTCCCCGAAGTGGTCCCAGCCGCCCTTGCTGGTCCAGGGCGCCCCGTCGACCGTCACCTGGGGCAGCGCGGAGGGGTTGAGGACCTCGCCGATGACCTTCCACCGGGCCGGGAGCTTGGCGTCCGGCGGGAAGGTGGCCACGATCGCGTGGTCCTCTCCGCCGGTCAGCACCCACTGGAGCGGATCCACGCCGACGGCCTGCCCGATGTCGTTCATCTGCGTGGGGATGTCGATCGCGCCGGAGCGGATGTCGATGCGGACCTTGCTGGCCTCGGCGATGTGCCCGAGGTCGGCGATCAGGCCGTCGCTGACGTCGCACATCGCGGTGGCGCCGAGCGCGGCGGCGGCCGGGCCCGCGTGGTACGGCGGCTCGGGGCGCCGGTGGGCCTCCACGAAGGCGCGCGGCGAGCGGAAACCGCGGGCGAGCACCGCGTACCCGGCCGCGGACCAGCCCAGCCAGCCGGTGACGGCCACGAGGTCGCCGGGCTGGGCACCGGCGCGCGTGACGGGCTCCTGGTTGCGCAGGTCGCCGAGCGCGGTGATCGACACCATGATCGTATCGCCGCGTACGACGTCCCCGCCGACCACGGAGGCGCCGGCGACCTGGCACTCGTCGCGCAGTCCGTCCATCAGCTCGGTGGGCCAGGTGACCGGCAGCTCGGCCGGGACGACCAGGCCGAGCAGCAGCGCGGTGGGCACGGCGCCCATGGCGGCGATGTCGGCGAGGTTCTGCGCGGCGGCCTTGCGGCCGACGTCGTAGGCCGTGGACCAGTCGCGGCGGAAGTGCCGGCCCTCCAGCAGGATGTCGGTGCTGGCCACCACCCGGCGGTCGGGGGCGGCCACCACCGCGGCGTCGTCGCCGGGGCCGACCCGGACCGCCGGGGTGGTGGTGAGACGGGAGGTCAGCTCCCTGATGAGCCCGAACTCACCTAGCTCACCCACTGTGCCCTTCATTGCCTCAAGCCCCTTCTGTGCCGTGCCCTGCACCGGTCGCGCGTCATCAGTGTCCCCGATACGGTCGAGAGGACCGTAAGTCGCGGTCCCGAGTGACCGCCGGCCCGGTCGGCGATGACCGTCGGTACGGTCGTCGACGACGGTCGGTACGGTCCGGGTGACCGTCAATGTCCGTCGTGCCCGCACCCTGGCGCGCAAGCCCGGTTCCCGCAGGTCTCCCCGCGGGGAGCGGCGACGCGATACCGTGGCGTTCCTTTCCCCCACATGATCCTCGTGGCCGCCCTGGAGGTTCCGTGGTACAGGCGTACATCCTGATTCAGACGGAGGTCGGCAAGGCGTCGACCGTCGCCGAGACGATCCGCAAGATCCCTGGAGTGATCCAGGCGGAGGACGTGACGGGACCGTACGACGTGATCGTGCGCGCCCAGGCCGACACCGTCGACGAACTCGGCCGCATGGTGGTCGCGAAGGTCCAGCAGGTGGACGGCATCACGCGCACCCTGACCTGTCCGGTCGTCCATCTGTAGCCCCCGTCTACGCTGGGCCGGTGAACTTCCTCCGTCACCGGCCTCTCGGCCTGTTCGCGCCCGCCCTGCTCATCGCCGTCGCGGGCTGCTCCACCGCGGACGACGGCAGCGTCGCGGCCCCCACCCCCGACGCGAAGACCGCCCCGTTCTGCCGTGAGCTGGACAAGGTGCTGCCACGGAAGGTGGACGGGCGAAGCCGCCAGGACCCCGAACCCCGGTCCGCCTACACGGCGGGCTGGGGAAGCCCGGCGATCATACTGCGCTGCGGCATCGTCCGGCCGCCGAAGATGGTCGACCCCAAGGTGGCCCTGGGCCAGGACCCGGACGCGATCGGCGGCGGGGTCAACGGGGTGGAGTGGCTGATGGAGAAGGAGGACGACGGGACGTGGCGGTTCACCACGTCCGAGCGTCGGGCGTACGTGCAGGTGACCCTGCCGAAGGAGCTGTCCGGGTCGGACGACAGCGCCCAGGTGCTGATGGACCTGGCGCCGGCCGTCAAGAAGGCGGTCCCGGAGGGAATGGCCTCCATGAGGCACTGAGGGTGCGACCGCGCCCGGGGGGGCGCGGGGAACCACGCGACCGGCCACGACCGGCCGGCACGTGCGTACCGGCCGTCCTGCGGGGGCCGCCGCCCGGCGCGCACGCCAGGAGGGGACCGAGCGGCTAGCGCAGCCCGGTCGGGCGGCGCAGTGCCGCCTGCACCAGGCGGTCCACCAGCTCCGGGTAGCTGATCCCGGTCTCCTGCCACATCTTCGGGTACATCGAGATCGGCGTGAAGCCGGGCATGGTGTTGATCTCGTTGATCACGAACTCGCCGTCCTCGGTGAGGAAGAAGTCCGCGCGGACCAGGCCCTCGCAGGAGGCCGCGTCGAACGCCTTGACCGCGAGCCGGCGCACCTCGGCGGTCTGCTCCTCGGTGAGCGGGGCCGGGACGACACCGGGCGTGGAGTCGATGTACTTGGCCTCGAAGTCGTAGTACGCGTGCGCGTCCGGCGGCGGGATCTCGGCCGGGACGGAGGCGCGCGGGCCGTCCTCGAACTCCAGGACGCCGCACTCGATCTCACGGCCCCGTACGGCCGCCTCGATGAGGATCTTCGGGTCGTGCGCCTGCGCCTCGGCGATCGCCTCGTCGAGAGCGGACAGGTCGTCGACCTTGGTGATGCCGATGGACGAACCCGCGCGCGCGGGCTTCACGAACAGCGGCCAGCCGTGCTCACCGGCGAAGTCGATGATCCTCCTGCGGGCGGCGGACTCGTCCTGCGCCCACTCGCGGGGCCGGATCACCAGGTACGGGCCGACCTTGAGCCCGAAGGAGGTGAACACCCGCTTCATGTACTCCTTGTCCTGGCCGACGGCCGAGGCGAGTACACCCGAGCCGACGTACGGGACACCGGACAGCTCCAGCAGGCCCTGGAGGGTGCCGTCCTCGCCGTAGGGGCCGTGGAGCACCGGGAAGACCACGTCGACCTCGCCGAGCGCCTTGGGCACGGAGCCGGGCTCGCTGTAGACGACCTCGCGGTTCGCGGGGTCGACGGGGAGCACCACGCCGCCCTCGTGCGACTCCGCCAGCTCCTCCACGCTGGGGGTACGGCGGTCGGTGATGGCCATCCGCTCCGGCTCGTCGGCCGTCAGCGCCCAGCGGCCGTCCGCGGTGATGCCGATCGGCAGGACGTCGTACTTCGTCCGGTCGATGGCCTTGAGGACGGCGCCGGCGGTGACCACGGAGATCCCGTGTTCGGAGCTGCGGCCGCCGAACACGACGGCGACGCGCGGCTTGCGCGACGGCTGCTCAGGGCTCTGGGGAAGGTTCTCGGTGCTCATATCGGGTTGAGAGTACCCGTTGGTATTCCCCGAGTCAGCGCCCGCTCGGCGGCGGTGACTGCGTGTCCCCCGGGCGGTCGCTCAGCGTCGCGCGCGGGGGTCCGGCGCCTGTCGGGCTCAGCGCCTTTCGGGCTTGGCGCTGCGGGCCATCAGCTCCTTGAGCGCGACGACCGGCGACTTGCCCTCGTGGACGATGCCGACGACCGTCTCGGTGATGGGCATGTCGACGCCGTGCCGGCGGGCCAGATCCAGCACGGACTCGCAGGACTTGACGCCCTCGGCGGTCTGCCGGGTGACCGCGATGGTCTCCTCCAGGGTCATGCCCTTGCCGAGGTTGGTGCCGAAGGTGTGGTTGCGGGACAGCGGCGAGGAGCAGGTGGCCACCAGGTCGCCCAGGCCCGCGAGTCCGGAGAAGGTCAGCGGGTCGGCGCCCATCGCGAGGCCGAGCCGGGTGGTCTCGGCGAGACCGCGCGTGATGAGCGAGCCCTTGGCGTTGTCGCCGAGTCCCATGCCGTCGGCGATACCGACCGCGAGCCCGATGACGTTCTTGACCGCACCGGCGAGTTCGCAGCCGACCACGTCGGTGTTGGTGTACGGCCGGAAGTACGGCGTGTGGCAGGCCGCCTGGAGACGCTGGGCGACCCGCTCGTCGGTGCAGGCCACGACGGCCAGGGCGGGCATACGGGCGGCGATCTCACGGGCCAGGTTGGGACCGGTGACGACCGCGATCCGGTCGGCGCCGACCTTGGCGACGTCCTCGATCACCTCGCTCATCCGCATGGTCGAGCCGAGTTCGACGCCCTTCATCAGGGAGACGAGCACGGTGTCCGGCGCGAGCAGCGGCGCCCACTCGGTGAGGTTGGCGCGCAGCGTCTGGGAGGGGACGGCGAGCACGGTGAAGTCCGCGTCCCTGAGGGCCTCGGCCGCGTCCGCGGTGGCGCGCACGGTCTCCGGGAGTTCCACGCCGGGCAGGTAGTCCGGGTTGGTCCGGGTGGAGTTGACCGCTTCGGCCAGCTCCGGGCGGCGGGCCCACAGGGTCACGTCGCAGCCGGCGTCGGCGAGGACCATGCCGAAGGCGGTGCCCCACGAACCGGTGCCCATGACGGCCGCCCGCACAGGCTTGCTCACTTGCTCTGCCCTTCCGCCTGCCGGCCCTCGGTCTGCGCCTGCACCTGTACCTGCGCCTGCGCCTTCGTCTGCGCCTGGGTGCGGCGCCGCTGCTCGATCCGCTCACGGCGCGGGTCGTACGGCGTCTCCGGCGCCTTCTCGCCGCGGATCTGCTCCAGCTGGCGGGTGATGGCGGCCATGATGACCTCGGTGGCCTCCTTGAGCACCTCCGGGGTCATCTCCAGGCCGTAGAAGCGGGAGAGGTCCACGGGCGGGCCCGCGAGCACGTGGTGCGTCTTGCGCGGGAAGAGGTTCGGCTTCTTGGCGTACGGCGGCAGCAGTTCGTTGGCACCCCACTGGGCGACCGGGATCACCGGGCACTTGGTCTGCAGGGCGACCCGGGCGGCACCGGTCTTGCCGGTCATGGGCCAGCCGTTCGGGTCGCGGGTGAGGGTGCCCTCGGGGTAGAAGGCCACGCACTCGCCGCGCTCCACGGCGTCGATCGCGGCCCGGAAGGCGCTCAGGGCGTCCGTGGACTCGCGGTAGACGGGGATCTGCCCGGTGCCGCGCATCGCGGCACCGACGAATCCCTTCTTGAAAAGCCCGCTCTTCGCCAGGAATCGCGGCACCCGTCCGGCGTTGTACTGATAGTGCGCGTACGCGAAGGGGTCCACGTGGGAATTGTGGTTCACCACGGTGATAAATCCGCCCTCGGCCGGAATGTGCTCCATTCCGCGCCAGTCCCGCTTGATCAGAACCACCAGCGGCGGTTTGCAGATCACCGCGGCGAAGCGGTACCAGAAGCCGATTCTGCGGCGGGGCACAAGGACACCTTCCTCTAGGACTGCCACCCCGGCGGGGGCCGCACAAGTGTGGCCCCGGGCCGCCGGTCTGTCGAGAACACCGTACGCCCCGCCGCCGAACGCGCCAGATGGCGCGGGGGACAATGAGCGCGACGAGAGAGGGACGGTACGCCGGTGCAGTGGACCTTGGTCATCCCCCTGAAGCCCCTGACACGGGCCAAGAGCAGGCTCGCGGACACCGCCGACGACGGGGTGCGCCCTGGGCTGGCACTGGCGTTCGCGCAGGACACCGTCGGCGCGGCACTGGCATGCCCGGCGGTGTCGGATGTGGCGGTCGTCACGGACGACGAGCTGGCCGGCCGGGAGCTGGCCGCGCTGGGCGCGCGCATCGTCCCGGACACCCCCCGCAGCGGCCTGAACGCCGCCCTGGCGCACGGCGCGGCCGTCGTGCGGTCGCTGCGCCCGGGTGCGCCGCTGGCGGCCCTGAACGCCGATCTGCCGGCCCTGCGGCCGGCGGAATTGTCCCGGGTGCTGTCCGCCGCCGCGGAATTCCCCCGGGCATTTCTGGCGGATGCGGCGGAACGGGGTACGACACTGCTGGCCGCGGGTCCCGGCCGGGAATTGCAGCCGTCGTTCGGCATCGATTCCCGCGCCCGCCACCGCGCCTCCGGTGCGGCGGAACTCGCGCTCACGGGGGTCGACTCGGTGCGCCAGGACGTGGACACCGGCGACGATCTGCGGGCGGCACTGCGGCTGGGGGTGGGCCGGCACACGGCGGCGGCATCGGCGGGCTTACTGATCCCGGGCTCCTGAGGGCACCCCCGCGGGCCCCAGGACTCTCCACGGCCCCACGGGTCTCCGGATTTACGCCCCCACCGCCCCACCGTCGCACGGCCGCCCGGCTCCACGGCCCTGCGCGCCCACGGCGGAAGCGGGATCCGGAGCGACCAGTAGGCTGCTGCCATGCAGGCCACCGCATACACCTACGACCCCGAGACCCGCAGCGGGCAGGTGCTCCTCGACGACGGCACCCCGGTGCCCTTCGACACCGCCGCGTTCGACGCCGGAGGCCTGCGGCTGCTGCGCCCCGGACAGCGCGTGCGGATCGAGACCGAGGGCGAGGGCGGCGCCGTGCGGATCACCCTCGTCACCCTTCAGACCCTGTAACCGCCCCTGTACACACCGCGGGCCGGGCTCCCTGGGGAGTCCGGCCCGGCGCGTGAATGCCCTGGCGGTCCTACGACGTCGCCTTGCGGGCGGTGGTCTTCTTGGCGGTGGTCTTGCGGGCCGTCGACTTCTTGGCCGGGGCCTTCTTGGCGGTCACCTTCTTCGCCGGGGCCTTCTTCGCCGTCGTCTTCTTCGCGGCGGTCTTCGTCGCGGCGGCCTTGGCGGTCGCCGCGGTCGTCTTCTTGGCGGCGGGCGCCTTCTTCGCCGTGGTCTTCTTGGCGGCGGCCGTGGTCTTCTTCGCCGGAGCCGCCTTCTTCGCGGTGGTCTTCTTCGCCGCGGCGGCCGTCTTCTTCGCGGCGGCCTTCTTGCCGACGGCCTTGGCGATGGTGGCCGGCGCGCCGGACAGGCTGCCCTTGGGCGCCTTCTTGACCGAGACCTCGCCCCCGCGCGGCAGCTTCTTCGAGCCGCTCACCAGGTCCTTGAAGCCCTGACCGGCACGGAAGCGCGGGACGGAGGTCTTCTTCACGCGAACCCGCTCGCCCGTCTGGGGGTTGCGGGCGTAGCGGGCGGGGCGGTCCACCTTCTCGAAGGACCCGAAGCCGGTGACCGAGACCCGCTCGCCCGCGACGACCGCGCGGACGATGGCGTCCAGGACATGATCGACAGCATCGGCGGCCTGCTGGCGGCCACCCACCTTGTCGGCAATCGCTTCTACGAGCTGCGCCTTGTTCACGTCTTCCCCTTCGGAGACATCGCCAGAACGAAAGTGTTCAAGCTTTTTCGCACGTTAGGCAGATATATACCGCAAATCAAACACGAAACGGGCTTATCACCCTTGTGCCGCAGCGGACTCGGCCGTCCCGGACGGTTCAGCGGTCCTCGTCAGGGATCCGACCCGCGTCGAGATCCGCCGTGAACCGATCGAGCCGCCTTGCCGCACCGGCGAGATCGTGCTTGGCCGCGGCCGTAATGACCAGCAGCTTCCGGGTCAGCGCCATCCGTACGCCCTCCGGGACTTGCAGTGCGCGCACCCTTGCGTGCGCTTCCTTGAGTTGGTTCGCGACCGCCGTGTAGAGCTGGAGTTGGCCGTCGTGTTCCATGCACAGATTGTGCCATCTGGGGCGAGTTGTCGCCTGCGCAGGGGGTAACTGCCGCCTCGAATGGCCTTCCAGGCACTTGCGGCGGACGCGAACACAGCACTCACGTACCCGGCCAACAGCCTCCCTAACATGGGAAGTTGAGCTGAGCTGGGCGGGAGCACAGGGCCGTTCGGGTGCAGACATGGCTGTACCCCCGATCGTGGCGATCGGGGGTACAGACGGGGTGTCGCGGTGGCCGAAACCCGACCCGTTCAGGGGGTCCGGGCCGAATCGATCAGACCGGGAGGGTGCGCGGCTTGTAGGCGGGGCGCTCGGCCTCGTAGGCGGCGATGTCGGCCTCGTTCTGGAGCGTGATGGAGATGTCGTCCAGGCCGTTCAGCAGCCGCCAGCGGGAGTTCTCGTCCAGCTCGAAGGAGGCGGTGATGCCCTCCGCACGCACCTCACGCGCCTCAAGGTCCACAGTGACCTCAGCCGTGGGGTCCGCTTCCGTCAGCTCCCACAGCGCGTCCACGATCTTCTGGTCCAGGACCACCGTGAGCAGGCCGTTCTTCAGCGAGTTGCCCCGGAAGATGTCGGCGAAGCGGGAGGAGATCACGGCCTTGAAGCCGTAGTTCTGCAGCGCCCAGACGGCGTGCTCGCGGGAGGAGCCGGTGCCGAAGTCGGGGCCGGCGACCAGGACGGTGGCGCCCTGCCGCTCGGAGCGGTTGAGGACGAACTCGGGGTCCTTGCGCCAGGCCTCGAACAGACCGTCCTCGAAGCCGTCCCGGGTGACCTTCTTGAGCCAGTGAGCAGGGATGATCTGGTCGGTGTCGACGTTGCTGCGGCGCAGCGGGACGGCCCGGCCGGTGTGGGTGGTGAAGGCTTCCATGATTCTCAGACTCCAGCGGGCGCGGGGGCGTCGGTCAGGTCGGCGGGCGAGGCCAGGTGGCCCAGGACGGCGGTCGCGGCCGCGACCTGCGGCGACACCAGGTGCGTACGGCCGCCCTTGCCCTGCCGGCCCTCGAAGTTGCGGTTGGAGGTGGAGGCGGAGCGCTCGCCCGGGGCCAGCTGGTCGGGGTTCATGCCGAGGCACATCGAGCAGCCGGCGTGCCGCCATTCGGCACCGGCCTCCTTGAAGACCACGTCCAGGCCCTCCGAGACGGCCTGGAGGCCCACCCGCGCGGAGCCCGGGACGACCAGCATCCGTACGCCGTCGGCGACTTTGCGGCCCCGCAGCAGGTCCGCGGCGGCGCGCAGGTCCTCGATGCGGCCGTTGGTGCAGGAGCCTACGAAGACGGTGTCCACCTTGATGGAGCGCAGCGGCTGCCCGGCCTCCAACCCCATGTACTCCAGGGCCTTTTCGGCGGCGAAGCGCTCCGAAGCGTCTTCGTACGAAGCCGGGTCGGGGACGTCCGCCGAAAGCGGCGCGCCCTGGCCGGGGTTGGTGCCCCAGGTGACGAAGGGGGACAGCGACGCGGCGTCGATGCGGACCTCGGCGTCGAAGACGGCGTCCTCGTCGGTCCTCAGGGTCTTCCAGTACGCGACGGCCGCGTCCCAGTCGGCGCCCTCGGGGGCGTGCGGGCGGCCCTTGAGGTACGCGAAGGTGGTCTCGTCGGGGGCGATCATGCCCGCGCGGGCGCCGGCCTCGATCGACATGTTGCAGATGGTCATCCGGGCCTCCATCGAGAGCTTCTCGATGGCGGAGCCGCGGTACTCCAGGACGTAGCCCTGGCCGCCGCCGGTGCCGATCTTCGCGATGATCGCCAGGATCAGGTCCTTGGCGGTGACGCCGTCGGGCAGCTCGCCGTCGACCGTGATCGCCATGGTCTTGGGGCGCGCCATCGGCAGCGTCTGGGTGGCCAGCACGTGCTCGACCTGGGAGGTGCCGATGCCGAACGCCAGCGCGCCGAAGGCGCCGTGCGTGGAGGTGTGCGAGTCGCCGCAGACGACGGTCGTGCCGGGCTGGGTCAGGCCCAGCTGCGGGCCGACGACGTGCACGACGCCCTGCTCGACGTCGCCCAGCGGGTGCAGCCGCACGCCGAACTCGGCGCAGTTCTTGCGCAGGGTCTCCAGCTGGGCGCGGGAGACGGGGTCGGCGATGGGCTTGTCGATGTCGAGGGTCGGGGTGTTGTGGTCCTCGGTCGCGATGGTGAGGTCGAGACGGCGCACCTGGCGGCCGCTCTTGCGGAGCCCGTCGAAGGCCTGGGGGCTGGTCACCTCGTGCAGCAGGTGCAGATCGATGTAGAGGAGGTCGGGCTCGCCCTCGGCGCGCCGGACGACATGGTCGTCCCAGACCTTCTCCGCGAGTGTCCTACCCATCGCTTTCCCTCCGGCCGGCAAGCGTCCACCGACCCAACTAGAGATCTTGAGGAGCGGTGGCTGCCCTTCTCGGGGCCCCTGAACGTCGTGATTCCGGGCGTCCACCGCCAGGCCCGTTGGTCTGCGGGCCGCTGTGTGATTCCAGGGTGGCGCGTTCCACGGAAAATTGAACTTGCGTTTCACAGAGTGAGACGTGAGTATCGTTGCATGGACAACAGTAGCGGCGTCGGCGTTCTGGACAAGGCGGCCCTCGTCCTGAGCGCTCTGGAGTCGGGTCCGGCCACCCTCGCGGGTCTGGTCGGAGCGACCGGACTGGCACGACCCACGGCCCACCGCCTGGCCGTGGCCCTGGAACACCACCGCATGGTGGCACGCGACATGCAGGGCCGGTTCATCCTCGGACCGCGCCTCGCGGAGCTCGCGGCGGCGGCGGGCGAGGACCGCCTGCTCGCGACGGCGGGCCCCGTGCTCACCCACCTCCGTGATGTCACCGGCGAGAGCGCGCAGCTCTACCGGCGCCAGGGCGACATGCGGATCTGCGTGGCCGCGGCGGAGCGCCTGTCCGGCCTGCGGGACACCGTCCCGGTGGGCTCCACGCTGACGATGAAGGCCGGCTCCTCGGCGCAGATCCTCCTGGCCTGGGAGGAGCCCGAGCGCCTGCACCGGGGCCTGCAGGGCGCCCGCTTCACCGCGACGGCGCTGTCGGGCGTACGGCGGCGCGGCTGGGCCCAGTCCATCGGCGAGCGGGAGCCGGGCGTCGCGTCCGTCTCCGCGCCCGTACGCGGCCCCTCCAACCGCGTGGTGGCCGCCGTGTCCGTCTCCGGCCCCATCGAGCGCCTGACCCGCCACCCGGGCCGTATGCACGCCCAGGCGGTCATCGACGCCGCGGCCCGCCTCTCGGAGGCGCTGCGCCGCTCCGGCTGACCTCCGCCGCACGAGGACACCGAGGAGGGCCTGCCCCAACGCCGCGGCAGGCCCTCCTCTGCTCCCCCGATCCCCTCCCCGATCCCCCGGTTCAGCCGGTCCTCTCCGCCACCGGCCCCCGCTGCGAGCGGTACGAGAACCGGTCCTTCGCGTACCGGCCCCGCTTCTCCAGCGGCACCTGCCCGTACGCCTCCGCGAGCCCGAACGCGGGCATGTCCCCGTAGATCGCCTCGTACGACCCCTCCGGCACGACGTACGTCTCGTGCCAGATCCCCACCTGCCCGCGCAGCCTCCCGGTGCGCTCCTGGCGGTTGAGCCGCGCCCAGGCCTTGTGGTGGAAGGCGTCCGGCGCGGTCGCGTAGGCGTAGAGCTTCTCCTTGGACTCCCAGTACTGGACGACGTAGTAGCTCCGCGGCGACGCCGTCAGCAGCACCTTGGCGCGCAGCCCCCGCGCCGGGTCCTTCTCCAGTTCCCGCAGCATGCGGAACATCGCCAGCATCACGGGCAGCCACAGGCGCACCGCCCGGAAGCGGTGGATGCGCATGCCGATCAGCAGAACGACGACCTCGCCCTGCACGTCAGCGGTCGTTCGGGACACCATGAGTTCCCCCTCGTCGGTGAGCGGCGCTATCCAAGGCGCGCATGCTTGGATAGTGCCGTTATCCAAGGAGGAGCGCAAGGGATGCGGCTTGCCGAGCTGAGCAGACGCAGCGGTGTGGCCACCGCGACGATCAAGTACTACCTGCGCGAGGGGCTGTTGCCGCCGGGCCGCCAGGTCAACACGACGACGGCGGAGTACGACGAGGAGCACTTGCGCAGGCTGCGGCTGGTGCGGGCGATGATCCAGGTCGGGGGGCTCCCGGTGGCCACGGTCCGGGAGGTGCTCGGGCACGTGGACGACGACTCCCTGGGCCGCTCGATGCGCCTGGGCGCGGCCCTGTGGGCCCTGCCGCAGGTGCAGGAGCCGGACGAGGAGGACGAGTACGTCCGGACCGCGCAGCGGGAGGTCGCCGCGCTCCTGGACCGGCTCGGCTGGCAGAACGCCAAGCTGCTGGCGACCGTCTCCCCCGCGTACCGCTCGCTGGTGGTGGCGGTGGCCGCGTTCCGCCGGCTCGGTTACGCGTGGGGGTTCGAACTGCTCGCCTCGTACGCCCGGTTGATGCACGAGGTGGCCAGGCTCGACCTGGACTTCGTGGAGACGCATCCGTCGGAGGCGGAGAAGGTGGAGACGGCGGTGCTCGGCGCGGTGCTGACCGAGCCGATGCTGCAGGCGCTGCGCCGGCTGGCCCAGGAGGAGGAGTCGACCCGGCGGTACGGCTTCGAGTAGCCGGAGCCGGGCACGACGAAGGCCCTCCGCCGAAGCGGAGGGCCTTCCCGATGTACCCCCGACCGGATTCGAACCGGCGCTACCGCCTTGAGAGGGCGGCGTGCTAGGCCGCTACACAACGGGGGCGTGGACACTGCGTTTCCGCAGGTCCGAGCTGGTCTACCTGGACTCGAACCAAGACTAACTGAACCAGAATCAGTCGTGCTGCCAATTACACCATAGACCAATGATGGTTTAGACCAGTCAGTACCCCCGACCGGATTCGAACCGGCGCTACCGCCTTGAGAGGGCGGCGTGCTAGGCCGCTACACAACGGGGGCCCTAGCGATCCCGACAAGATCGAGATCAGTACCCCCGACCGGATTCGAACCGGCGCTACTGCCTTGAGAGGGCAGCGTGCTAGGCCGCTACACAACGGGGGCTTTGCAGATGAGCTCTGCGAGCTGGCCTACCTGGACTCGAACCAAGACTAACTGAACCAGAATCAGTCGTGCTGCCAATTACACCATAGGCCACTGGAACTCAACCCCCTGCGGGGTTCTCGTTCTAGTCTGCTCCTTGGGGTTCCGGCCTTTCGGCCCGTTCCCCTCGGCGCAGAAAGAACATTACCCGAAGGTGGACGGGGCTCCAAAACGGGTATCCGCGCGGACGAGCGCCGGGAGTTCGGCGAGGGTCGAGATCCGGCGGCAGACGACCTCCCCGACGGCCTGTACGACGCCCGTCCCGCGGTCGATCCACACCGACAGCAGTCCGGCCTCGGCGGCGCCCCGCCCGTCGATCTCGGGGTGGTCGCCGACGTACGCCACCTCGTGCGGCGGCAGGCCCAGGGCCTCGCAGGACGCCAGGAAGGCGCCCGGCTCCGGCTTGGAGACGCCCAGCTCGGCGGCGCACAGCACGGACTCGAAGCGGTCCAGCAGGCCGAGGGTGCGCAGCTTGTGCTCCTGGACGGTGATGCTGGAGTTGGACAGCACCGCGTGCCGGTGGCTGGCGGAGAGGGCCTCCAGGGCGGGCAGGACGTCCGGGAAGAGGCTCCAGGCGGCCTCGTAGTGCCCGACGTACCGCTGGAACCAGGCGTCGGCCTCGGCGTCGGTCAGGTCCCTGCCGAGGAACACACGCACGCGGTCGCGCCGCTGGTCCTGGAAGGAGCACTCCCCCGCCGCGTACCGCGCCCACTGCCGCTCGGTGATCTCCCGCCACCGCGCGAGGGCCTGCCCGGGGCTGTCGTACCCCGCGAGCAGCCCCTCGGCCGCCAGGTGCGCCCGCATGCCCTCACGGTCGGCGGTCGTGTAGTCGAACAGCGTGTCGTCCACGTCCCAGACCACGGCTCTGATCGTCATACCCACGACGGTAGCGGCCGGCAGGCTGGCAAACCGGCGGCCATGAGCGAGTACCGCGTCCAGTTCACCGTCGAGGCCCGTGCGACGTACGACACCCTGCCCGGCTCGCGCCAGGCCCAGTTGGACAGGGCCCTGCGGATACTGGCCCGCGACCCGTTCCGCAAGACCTCGACCGCCCAGCTCGGCCCGGACGAGCATCTGCGCAAGGCGTACGTGGCCCCCGGTGTGGTGCTGGAGTACATGGTGGCCGGCGCGATCATGGTCATCGTCGTGCTGGAGATCTTCGACGAGAGCCACTACTTGATCGACGAGCCCGACGCCCAGTGACCGACGCGACAGGGGCGGCACCCGGAGTTCCGGGTGCCGCCCCTGTCGGCGTGGTGAACGGGTTACGCGGCGAGCTTCGCCAGCGCCGCGTCGATGCGGGCCAGCGTCTTCTCCTTGCCCAGGATCTCCAGGGACTCGAAGAGGGGCAGGCCGACGGTGCGGCCGGTGACGGCCACGCGGACCGGGGCCTGGGCCTTGCCGAGCTTGAGGCCGTGCGCCTCGCCGGCGGCCAGGACGGCCTCCTTGAGGGACTCGGCGGAGGTCCAGTCGGCCGCCTCCAGCTTCTCCCGGGCCGTGCGGAGCAGGGCGTCGCTGCCCTCCTTCATGGCCTTCGTCCACGACGCCTCGTCGAAGACCGGCTCCGGGAGGAAGAGGAAGTCGACGTTGTCGGTGATCTCCGACAGGACCTTGAGGCGGGTCTGGGCGTGCGGGGCGATCGACTGCCACCGCGCCTCGTCGAAGTCCTCCGGCGCCCAGGGGGCGAACGGGGCCTTCAGCCACGGGCGGCAGCGCTCGGTGAACTCCTTCACATCCAGCATGCGGATGTGGTCGCCGTTGATCGCCTCGCACTTCTTCAGGTCGAAGCGCGCCGGGTTGGGGTTCACGTCGGAGACGTCGAAGGCCGCGACCATCTCCTCGATCGTGAAGATGTCCTGGTCCGCCGAGAGCGACCAGCCCAGCAGGGACAGGTAGTTGAGCAGGCCCTCGGGCAGGAAGCCCCGCTCCCGGTAGAGGTTGAGGGAGGACTGCGGGTCGCGCTTGGAGAGCTTCTTGTTGCCCTCGCCCATGACGTACGGCAGGTGACCGAACTGCGGGATCTGCTGCGCGACGCCCAGTTCGATCAGCGCCTTGTACAGGGCGATCTGGCGCGGGGTGGAGGAGAGCAGGTCCTCGCCGCGCAGGACGTGGGTGATCTCCATCAGGGCGTCGTCGACCGGGTTGACCAGCGTGTACAGCGGGGCGCCGTTCGCGCGGACGATGCCGTAGTCGGGCACGTTCTCCGGCGTGAAGGTCAGCTCGCCGCGGACCAGGTCGGTGAAGGTGATCGTCTCGTCCGGCATCCGGAAGCGGACGATCGGGGTGCGGCCCTGGGCCTGGTACTCCTCGATCTGCCCGGCGGTCAGCTCGCGGCAGTGGCCGTCGTAGCCGGAGGGCTTGCCGGCGGCGCGGGCGGCCTCGCGGCGGGTGTCCAGCTCCTCCTGGGAGCAGTAGCAGTGGTAGGCGTAGCCGCCGTCGAGGAGCTTCCGCGCGACGTCCTTGTAGAGGTCCATGCGCTGCGACTGGCGGTACGGCGCGTGCGGGCCGCCGACCTCCGGGCCCTCGTCCCAGTCGAAGCCGAGCCAGCGCATCGCGTCCAGCAGCTGGTTGTACGACTCCTCCGAGTCGCGGGCCGCGTCGGTGTCCTCGATGCGGAACACCAGGGTGCCCTGGTGGTGCCGGGCGAACGCCCAGTTGAACAGGGCGGTGCGGACCAGGCCCACGTGGGGGTTACCGGTGGGCGAGGGACAGAAACGGACGCGTACGGGTGCGCTAGCCACGCTTGACAACCTTGTTGGTGAGAGTGCCGATGCCTTCGATGGTGACGGCGACCTCGTCGCCGACGCCGAGGGGGCCGACCCCCGCGGGGGTGCCGGTGAGGATGACGTCGCCGGGGAGCAGCGTCATGGCCTCGGAGATGTTGACGATCAGGTCCTCGATGGGCTGGAGCATCTCGCTCGTGCGGCCCAGCTGGCGCTGTTCGCCGTTGACCGTGAGCTGGATGGTGAGGTCGTTCGCGGCCTCCAGCGAGAGGTCCGTCTCCACCCAGGGGCCGAGCGGGCAGGAGGTGTCGAAGCCCTTGGCCCGGGCCCACTGCTTCTCGCGCTTCTGCACGTCGCGGGCGGTGATGTCGTTGGCGCAGGTGTAGCCGAAGATCACGTCCTTGACCCGCTCGCGCGGGACCTCGCGGCACATGCGGCCGATGACGACGGCCAGCTCGGCCTCGTGGTGCAGTTCCTCGCTGAACGAGGGGTACTGGATCTCGTCACCGGGGCCGATCACGGAGGTGGAGGGCTTGAAGAAGGCGAACGGCTCCTCGGGGACCGCGTTGCCCAGCTCCTGGGCGTGCTCGCGGTAGGTGCGGGCGAAGGCCACGACCTTGTTGGGGAGCACCGGCGGGAGCAGCCTGACCTTGCTGAGCGGCACCTTCGTCCCGGACAGTTCGTAGTCCGCGAACGGGATGCCCTTGATGATGTCGAGGACGAGTTCGTCCTGCTTGTCGCCCTCGACCGCGCCGAAGGCTACGTTCCCGTCGATGGAGAACCTGGCGATGCGCACGGGATCCTTGCGCCCCTCACTGAGAACCGGCGTACTGACGCCTCAGGTTATCGGAGCTATGCGAAGTTGTTCGCTTCTGGGGGCATCGCCGCAGGTCGGGGGCGGGTCACCGGAATCGTGCGCCTTCTGCGCGGAGAGCGTGCCTCCCCGCGCGGGGAAACGGAACGGGCGCGGCCGGGAGGACCGCTCAGGTGATCCTCCCGGCCGCGCCCGCTTCGAGCGTCGGTCACTCGCCCGCCGCGGCACCCACGCCGGCCGGGACGTCCATGAGGACGGTGCGGCGGGGGTTGGCCGTCTGGGCGGGGAGGTCGACGGAGTGCTCCGGCAGCTCGGGCGTGTGCAGCTCGCCGGCGTCCTTCAGGTGCGCCAGGGTCGTGCGTCGCGGGTTGGCTATCTTGCGGAACATCATCGTCGTCTTCACCGTTGTCGTCCTGTGCCCTCTGATCGAGCGGGTTGGCAGAGTCATCCGTCCTGTAAAGCGTCAGGCTAAACATCCGATTCCCCGGCCGAGCCGCCAACTCCGCACGATGAGCATGTGAGTTTGCTCACGAACTCACGGGCAAACCGGTCAATTCCGGCCGACAACCAGCGTCGAGGAAACGGACATTGACCCCCTGAAGCCATCATTCCGCTCCTGATCATGGCGACTCAGACACGCGGCACCGAGCGGCGACTCGCAGAGATGCGCCCGTTATGCCCCAGAACCGGTTAGACGGCCGGTAATCCACCCCTCACGCGCCGTCACGGAGGTCACAGCTCGGCGCACTGCCCTTGTTGGAGATCCTGCACTGTGCTGGAATTCCACGGACCGCCGCAGGATCGAGCCGGCGCGCAGGGGGCGCAACGCAGCGCCGAGTGGCGGCGAGATAGGGGGGAACCAGCGCCGGTCACTCCAGACCACGGGGGGCGTATTCAGGGCGCTCTCCAAGACGCCGACACCGTGTCCCTCCGTTCATGCGGAGGGGCGCCTGGTCCAGAGGTTGCGACGCTAGTGCAGGGACGTTTCAAGAGGGATGGCAGCGCTTCGGCGGAGCCGGAGCCGCACGGCGGGACTGGCCCCATGGCCGTCAGCTCCTCGCCCCAGCACGCCCAGAACCCGGGCCAGGCCCCGGCCGGAGACGGCGGTGAGCGCGGCGGACGTCCGGGCGCGTCCGGCGCGACGGCCTCCACGACCGCGACGCCCGCGGGCAACCCCACGCCCACGGTGAAGTCCTCCCAGGGCCCGACCGCCACCGGTTCGCGACTGGCCCTGCGCAACTGGCGCATCTCCACCCGTCTGGTCTCGCTGCTCGCGCTGCCCGTGGTCGCGGCGACCTCGCTGGGCGCGCTGCGCATCAACGAGAACATGGACGACATCCAGCAGCTCGACAACATGAAGCTGCTGACGGACATGACCAAGCAGGCCACCGAGCTGGCCCACGCGCTCCAGGACGAGCGCGACCAGTCGGCCGGCCCCATGGCGCACGGCCTGAAGGCCAGCGACTACACGATCAAGGGCTACCAGGAGAAGACCGACCGGGCCCGCGAGAACTTCCTGGACGCCTCCGAGCAGATCGACGCGGCCAGCAAGGACGGCAACCTCCAGGGTGTCCGCGACGCGCTGGTCGGTCTCGCCAACCAGCTCGACGACCTGGCCAAGATCCGCAAGTCCGCGTACACGTCGAAGGACAACTCGACCCAGACGGTCGAGTCGTACCACCGGCTCATCACCCAGCTGATCGGCCTCTCCCAGGACATGGCCGAGGCGTCCAGCAACCCGGAGATGATCTCCCGTACCCGTGCCCTGGCGGCCTTCTCCACCGCCAAGGAGTACGCCTCCGAGCAGCGCGCCCTGATCGCCGCCGCGCTCCCCGCGACCACGGACACCAAGGGCGACCTCTCCGAGAACGACCGCCTCTACGGCCAGTCGGCGTACGAGAGCGAAGGCTCCGAGCTGGCGATCTTCCGGAAGATCTACGCCAACCACGACGCCGAGGACCTGCTCAAGCCGATCACCGAGAACAACGCGACGATCCAGTCCGCGGACACCTACGCCAAGCGTTCCTTCGACTCCCCGGACGGCCTGCAGCAGCTGCCCGCGCGGTCGTACAAGGACTGGATGGACGACAGCTCGACCAAGATCGAGCAGATGAAGAAGATCGAGCGCACGCTGCTCGAGGAGATGGAGCAGAAGGCGCGCGAGCTGAAGAGCGAGACGCAGCGCGACGCCGTCATCTCCGGTGCGCTGATCCTCCTCGTGCTCGGTGTGTCGCTGGTCGGCGCGTTCGTCGTGGCCCGGTCCATGATCCGCTCGCTGCGCCGGCTCCAGGAGACCGCGACCAAGGTCGCCCAGGACCGTCTGCCCGAGCTGGTCAAGCAGCTGTCGGAGTCGGACCCGCAGGACGTCGACACCTCCGTGGAGTCGGTCGGTGTGCACTCCCGGGACGAGATCGGCCAGGTGGCCGCGGCCTTCGACGACGTGCACCGCGAGGCGGTCCGCCTCGCCGCCGAGCAGGCCCTGCTGCGGGGCAACGTCAACGCGATGTTCACCAACCTCTCGCGCCGCTCCCAGGGTCTGATCCAGCGCCAGCTGTCGCTGATCTCCGAGCTGGAGTCCCGCGAGGCCGACCCGGACCAGCTGTCCTCGCTGTTCAAGCTCGACCACCTCGCCACCCGTATGCGCCGTAACGGTGAGAACCTCCTGGTTCTCGCGGGTGAAGAGCCCGGCCGCCGCTGGACCCGCCCGGTCCCGCTGGTCGACGTGCTCCGCGCCGCCGCGTCCGAGGTGGAGCAGTACGAGCGCATCGAGCTGGCCGCCGTGCCCACCACCGAGGTCGCCGGCCGGGTCGTCAACGACCTCGTGCACCTGCTCGCCGAGCTGCTGGAGAACGCGACGTCGTTCTCCTCGCCGCAGACCAAGGTCAAGGTCACCGGTCACGCGCTGCCCGACGGCCGGGTGCTGATCGAGATCCACGACACCGGTATCGGCCTCTCCCCCGAGGACCTCGCGGCGATCAACGAGCGGCTCGCCTCGCCGCCCACCGTGGACGTCTCCGTCTCCCGCCGCATGGGCCTCTTCGTGGTCGGCCGCCTCTCGCAGCGGCACGGCATCCGCATCCAGCTGCGCCCGTCCGACTCCGGTGGTACGACCGCGCTGGTCATGCTGCCCGTCGACGTCGCCCAGGGCGGCAAGAAGCCCGCTCCGGGCAAGCCCGGCGGGCCCGGCATGACCGGTGGCCCCGCCGCCGCGCAGGCCGCCGCCGGTGCGGCCGCGGCCAGGCGGCAGAACGGCAACAACGCCGGTGGTCCCGGTGCCGGTCCGGCCGGCGGCGGTCTGCTCGGTTCCGGCCCGGGCCCGCGCGGCCAGGTCGGCTCCGGCCAGGGTCCCCGGGCCGCGCTGCCCGGCACGGGCCAGGGCGGCCGTCCCGGCGCGCCGGGCGGAGCGCGCGGGCCGCAGGGCGGTACCGGCGGCCTCGGCGGCCTCCAGCAGAACCGTCCCGCACCGGCCGGCTTCGGCGGTCAGGCGCCCGGCGCCCCGCAGGGCCTGCAGCAGGCCGCCCAGCAGGGCGGGCCGCAGCAGGACGCCTTCGGCGGCGGCCGCGGCCGCAAGCGGCCCGGCGCCTCCGCGGACCAGGGCCGCCAGCCCCAGCTGCCGCCGCGCGGCGGCCCGCGGGCCGAGCTGCCCGGCGGTGACCCGCAGTCCCGCACCCCGGACTGGAGCGACGCCCGGGCCCCGCTGTCGCGTGCCTCGATGGACACCCCGCGCGGCCACGACGAGCAGGACCCGGCGCGGACCGCGCACATGCCGCGCGTGGACGACCGGCAGGGTCCGGGCTCTACCGCGGAGATGCCCCGGATCGACGCCCAGGGACCGGCCGCGACGGGTGAGTTCCCGCGCGCCGAGCTGAACGGCGCCTCGCACACGGGCCAGTTCGCCCGCCCGGACAACGCCCAGCACACGGGCCAGTTCGCGCACCTCGACAACGGCCAGCAGACCGGTCAGTTCGCGCACCTCGACAACAGCCAGCAGACCGGCCAGTTCGCGCAGCCCGACAACGGCCAGCAGACCGGCCAGTTCGCGCAGCCCGACCTCGCCCAGCAGCAGGGCCGCTTCGACGGTCCCGGCGGCCAGCAGGACACCGGCTCCTTCGTCCGCTCCGACGTGTTCGGCACGCAGGGGCCCGGACAGCAGGACGGCGGCGACCGGAACACCGGCCAGTTCCCGGCCCCGCAGGCCCCCCAGGCCCCGCAGGCGTACGGCGACAACGGTTACAACGGCGGTTACGACAGCGGCTCCACGGGGCAGCACGCCCTGCCCGGCCGCCAGGACCCCGGCCACACCGGTCAGTTCGAGCGCCCGCAGCTGCCCGCCCGCGACGACTTCGGCGCCCCGCGCCCGCAGGCGCCGCAACAGCGTCCGGCCCGCCAGCAGCCGGAGGCCCTGCCGCCGGCCAGCGGTCCGGGTGACGGCCGTACCCCGCTGTACGACACGCTGGAGACCAACTGGTTCCACGGTCAGCAGCAGGAGGGCGCGCCGGCGCCGCGGCAGCCGCAGGCGCCCGCGCCGGCTGCTCCGCAGCGGTCCACGTCCAACAACACCGGCTCCTGGCGCACCTCGCCGAACGACGAACTCGTCCGGCAGGCGGAGCGCGTCCGGCAGCCCGCGGCGGGCGGGGTCACCACCTCCGGCCTCCCGCGCCGGGTGCCCCGGGCCAACCTCGTGCCCGGCACCGCCCAGCAGCAACAGCACCAAACCGGTCCGCAGGTCTCGCGTGCGCCTGACGACGTGCGCGGACGGCTGACCAATCTTCGTCGGGGCATCGCTCAGGGCCGTCAGGCCGGCAGCGGCCAGACCGGCAGCTTCCCGAGCCCCACTCACCAGCAGGAGCGTTAGTTGAGTCCGATGAGCCAGGCGGCACAGAACCTGAACTGGTTGATCACCAACTTTGTGGACAACACCCCCGGGGTGTCCCACACCGTGGTGGTCTCCGCCGACGGCCTTCTGCTGGCGATGTCCGAAGGTTTCCCGCGGGACCGCGCCGACCAGCTGGCGGCCGTCGCGTCCGGACTGACCTCCCTGACGGCCGGGGCGTCCCGGATCTTCGAGGGCGGCACGGTGGCGCAGACGGTCGTCGAGATGGAGCGCGGCTTCCTCTTCCTCATGTCCATCTCGGACGGGTCGTCCCTCGCGGTCCTGGCCCACCCCGATGCGGACATCGGTCTCGTCGGCTACGAGATGGCACTGCTCGTCGACCGCGCGGGGGCGGTACTCACTCCCGACCTGCGCGCCGAACTCCAGGGCAGTCTGCTCCACTGACCGCCCCCGGCACCACCCACCTCACGAAAACACCGTCCGGCCGCCACAATCCCCCCACCGGCCCCGTCAGACGGCTTGACTGACCGACTTGCTGTCCCGCCCGGAGGATTCATGACCCCGCCCACCGCCCATCATGATCCGTACGCGGAGCCGTACGGGGACGAGGGCGACCAGCCGCTGGTGAGGCCCTACGCCATGACCGGCGGCCGGACCAGGCCCCGCTACCAGCTCGCCATCGAGGCGCTGATCAGCACCACGGCCGACCCGGCAGCGCTCATGGGGCTGCTTCCCGAGCACCAGCGCATCTGCCACCTGTGCCGCGAGGTCAAGTCGGTCGCGGAGGTCTCGGCTCTGCTGGCCATGCCGCTCGGTGTGGCCCGGATCCTGGTGGCCGACCTCGCCGAGGCCGGCCTGGTCGCCATCCACCAGCCTGGTGGCGACGAGAACAACGGCGGCGCTCCGGATGTGACGCTGCTCGAAAGGGTGCTCAGTGGACTTCGCAAGCTCTGACGCGGGCCGGGCCACCACCTCCGCGAAGATCGTGGTGGCGGGCGGCTTCGGCGTGGGCAAGACCACGTT
>NZ_BMRM01000018.1:0-129620 GCF_014648635.1 Streptomyces cinerochromogenes
CCGCTCTCGCCGCGGGCGGCGTCTTCTGCGCCTTCTCGTACCTGGCCCCGTTGCTCACGGACGTCTCCGGTCTCGACGCGGGCTATGTCTCCGCCGTCCTCGCCCTGTTCGGCATCGGCGCCCTCATCGGTACCTATATCGGTGGCCGGGTCGCCGACGCCCATCTCTTCGGCGTGCTGCTCAGCGGTGTCACCGCCTCCACCGTCTTCCTGGTGGCGCTGGGGCTGCTGGCCTCCAGTCCCGTCGCCACGATCACGCTGACCTTCCTCCTGGGCGTGTCCGCCTTCTACACCGCGCCCGCCCTCAACGCCCGGATGTTCAACGTCGCGGGAGCCGCCCCCACTCTGGCCGGTGCCACCACCACCGCGGCCTTCAACCTGGGCAACACCGGCGGCCCCTGGCTCGGCGGCACCGTCATCGACGCCGGCCTCGGCTACGCCTCCCCGGCCTGGGCCGGTGCCGCCATGACGGTCCTCGCCCTGGCCACGGTCGCCATCGCCCTGCGGCTCACCAGGACGACCTCCCAGGTCGTGGCCCGGTCCTCCGCCTCCGACGCGGAGGAGACCTCGGCGCACACGGCTGACGCGTCCTGCACCGCGTCCCGCTGACCGTCCCGCCGCTGGTGGCGTGCGCCCGCGCCGTCCACTGCGACCCGGCCTGCGTGGAAACCCTCGCTACAGCCGTCCGCTGATCAGCCGGATCAGCCCCGTTCACCGGCAGCACCCGTCCGCTGCGGGTGCTCGCGGGGTTCGGCATACGATGCCTTGATGCGGTGCACGCCCAGTTGCGTCGTGTGGGAGGGGATCATGTTCGTAACGAACAGGCTTGGCAGGCGCGGCTGTTGGCGGTCGGGGGCGCTCGTGGTCGCCGCTGTCATGGGCGCCCCGCTGTTGTCGGCCGCGCCCGCGGCAGCTGTGCACGGGGCGGTGCCCGGTGACTTCAACGGTGATGGCTACCGCGACGCCGTGCTTCCGGCGCCGGGGGCGAACGTCGCCGGCAAGAGGGCGGCGGGTGCCGTGGTCGTGCTCTACGGTTCGAAGTCGGGGCTGTCGACGTCCCGGCGGGCGACCATCACGCAGAACAGCGCCGGCGTGCCGGGCACGGCCGAGACCGACGACGAGTTCGGTGGTGCCACCGCGACGGCCGATCTGAACCGGGACGGTTATGCCGACCTGGTGGTCTCCGCGCCGTTCGAGGACACCGCGCGGGGCAAGGACGCCGGCACGGTGACGGTGCTGTGGGGCGGCAAGAAGGGGTTGACGTCCGGCACCGACCTGCCGGCCGCCACCGCCGGCAGTTACTACGGCCTGGACGTGGCAGCGATCAGCACCGGCCCCGGGGTGAAGACCGAGGTGCTGGTCGCCGGATACCAGGGGTCGATGAGTTTCACGGGGCCCTTCAGCCGCAGCGGCACCTACGGCCGAGCCGTGGAGAACACGGCCACCGCTGCCCTCCAAGGCGTCGCGCTGGGCGATTTCAACCGCGGGGGCTCCCCGGACGAGGTCGTCGTCACCGTCCGGCTGAGCGACCTCAGCGGCGGCGCGGTGTACGTCAATCCCGATCCGGGCGGTGAACAGCAAAGGGGCAACGGCCTGATCGCGGCCACCGGCGACGTCAACGGCGACGGATACACCGATCTGGCCGTAGGGGACCCGGACGAGCCGGACAGGGCCGGAACCGACGGCGTGCTCGGCGGCCGGGTCCTTCTCTGGTACGGCTCGGCGCAAGGCATCGCGCGGGACGCGAAGCCGGTGCAGCTGACCCAGAACACCGCCGGTGTGCCCGGTTCGAGCGAGAAGGAGGACGCGTTCGGTGGTGCCCTGGCGGTGGCCGACCTGAACCGCGACGGGCTGGCGGACATCGTGGTCGGCTCGCCGCGGGAGGACACGGGCAAGAGGAACGCCGGGCAGGTCACGGTCATCCCCGGCCGCCGCACCGGAGCCCTGGGCGGCGGCGCCTACGCCTTCACCCAGGACACCGCTGGTATCCCCGACGCCGGTGAGGCCGAGGACGCATTCGGCACCACCGTGGCCGTCGGCGACATCAACAAGGACGGAAAACCGGAACTCTTCGTCAGCGCCGAGGGGGAGAACAACTACACCGGCGCGGTCTGGGTGCTCCCGGGCGGCACCAGCGGCCCGACCGCGAAGGGCAGCCGCGTGATCACCGCCGGGTCTGTCGGCTTCCCGCAGAGGGACAGCACTCTTCTCGGCGGCTACCGGGTCGGGTGAACGGATCTGTGCTTGCGTCGAAGCGGTGGCGTGGGAACCGCGAGGGCACTCCTTGCACTGCACGCTCATCCGGACCGGCACCGCCTCCTACCGCTTCGAGGCAACACCACCGTCAACCCCGGCGCAGCCAGGGCCACCGCCCTCGCCATCCAGCGCACTGCCGACGGCGGGGCGACTTCGAGTGCTGCCTGGAGGTTGCGCCAGGGACGCGGCGAGACCGGCATGGGACGCTGCCACGTGGTTGCCGGGCGCGAACGTTCGGCAACCACGACCGTGACCGCCGGTGAATGGCCGGCGGGGCGGTTCAGGACACCACGGGAGCCCTGTCCGTGACCTCGCTCAGCCGGACCGTGCACAGCCCGCGGGACTCGCTCTTCACCTCCGTCACCTTGAGCTGGGTACCCGGGGTGAGGATGTACTCCTCCTCGCCGGTGAAGGCGGAGAAGCTCTTGATCCCGACCGCCCGCGCAGGCGTCACTTCGAAGAGGGTCCGCTTGCCGCGACTGCCCAAGAACGCCCTGGCCACATGCAGCTCCGAGGTACACGAGGAGACGCCCCACCAGGTCACCGTCCGGCCCACCGGGTACTGCGCCCGAAGGTCCAGCGACACCCCGCGCCACAACGGCTGCGTGTAGGTCGGCAGCTGCGCGACCGCCGAGAACAGCAGTCGCAGGTACGGCAGGTAGGGGATGACCTTGGTGCGGTCGGGCGAGCGCAGAACGCTGTTGATCTCGCGGTAGAAGGCTGACTCACAGGTGTAGAGGTGGAGCGCGGCGATCGCGTCGGCGGACAGGCCGCCGCCGGCCGCCTGGTCCGCACGCTGCTTGCCGAAGTCGAAGGAGCGCCGAATGTGCCCGGCGAGCCCGGACAGTGCCGCGGAGACCGGGGCGACGGCGTCCTGGAAGTCCATCAGCGGAGTGTCGAAGACACCGGTGATCGTGGGCAGGACCAGGCCCTCGTCCTTGACGCTGGTGAGGCGTTCCAGGTACAGCTGGTGCAGGTTCATGGTCGACTCGATGAAAGCGCCCATGCGCGCCGAGACGCTCCCGCCGTCACCGCCCGCGCCGGCTGCCGGCACGTTCCACCCCTTGCTCGGCAGCCAGTCGATGGGGTCGGCGCCCAGCGAGGTCAGGGCGTCGTTGACCTGGGCGAAGTGGTCGCCCTCGCAGAAGATGTCGCCCTGTGCCGCCGGATTCGCGTGGTCGAGGTGCCGGACCTCTACGTCCGGGTACTTCTGCTGGAGCCGGAGCACGACCCGCTTCAGGCTGCGCGCGTGCGCCCCCCACCACGCGAACACGACCCCGCGGTCCTCCTCGGCCGCGTCCTGCTTGGCTTTGAGGATCTCCTCGACGATCCGTTCGGCGACCGGCCGCCAGAACGCCGTGTGCTGGTCGGTACCCATCGCCCCGTCGCCGCTCGCGGTCAGCGACGCGTTCAGCAGGAGCACGCCCTGTGTCAGCATCGCCTGGAACCACTCCGGCGGCTGGACCGTGTCCCGCTCCTTCAGCAGCGCCCGCACGTCGGCGATCGGGGTCTTCTTCGGGATGCCGTACTTCCACATCGCCGCTGCCTTGATGAGGCACCGGATACTGACGACCCGGCCGAACTGGCTGTCCTTCCAGTCGCTGAACGTGTTGTCGAACATGGCTATGCCGGTGGCGCTCTCCGGCCGCGGATACGGGTTCTGACCGAAGACCACGACCTTCCACTTGTGCGGCGGATTCGGCTTGAGCGCCTGGAACGTCAGCTCGCGGACCGGGACCACCTCGTGGCTGCGGTCCTTCCCGATGAACCGTGCGGCGTCCGGCTGCGCCTCGATGACCGGCTTCAGCAGCGGGAGCCAGGCCTCCCCGCCGCCGGCGAAGAGCTCGGTCAACGCGAGGGGATCGTCCGCATCGGCATGGGGCTGCGGCGGCTGGCCCGGAGCCGGGACGCCGGTCGTCGACCCGGTCATGGCGGAGGCGTTTTCGTTCGTCGTGGCCGCAGGAGAGCAGGCGGCGGCGGAGGGAGCGGGAGCGGCAGTTTCGGGCGCGGGGGCGGCGGGCGTGACGGCCGTCGGCGGCACGATGCGTACCCGGTGGTCGACGGGCGCGTTCTCGATCCCGTGGAGCTGGGAGATGATCGTGGACCGCAGCTCGTCGTCGTCCTCGAACCAGTGGTCGTGGAAGAGCGTGTAGCCGGTCCACATCAGGTTGGCGCACACCCGGGCCGGCACCTGGCCGGTCTGCGCTCCCATCCCGACCAGCGCCACGGACCGGATACTGCCCGGCTTCTTCCGGTTCTGCCGGTGGACGGCCTGGAAGGCGGCCGCGCACGCCAGCGCCACGTTCAGCGTGGCGCTCACGTTCTGCGAGGACCGCACCATCGTCGGCGTCGATATCAGATACCGGGGGACGGTTGCGCCGGACGGGACGCAGACCGCGCTGCCCACCGGCATGGGTCCGGCGAACCGGTCGCGGATCGCCCGCTGGACACGCACCTGGATGCCGGACCCCAGGTACCGCTTGATGACGGCGTCGACTCCGCCGTCCATCCGTCCCCGGGAGTTCGTGGGGGTGACCCAGGCGTCGACGTCCTCGTCGAGGATCGAGCCCTTGCGGATCTCGATACCGGGGGTGTCGGCGAACGCGGCGCGCCACGCCTCCACCACACGCTCGTTGACGTCCGTCAGCACCACCCTGAGCGCGGGCAGAACACTGCTCTCGGTCATCGTCCACTCCTGTCGTGCAACAGTGTTTCCAGGAGCTCGAATGTATCGCCCACCACTGACAACGCAGCTGCGACAAGGGGCCGGTGACCTGCCGTCATGCCGCGCGTGCGTCATCCAAGCGGGCGTCGTCTCGACGACCCGGCGGCCGGCGCGCCGGCATTTCCCCGCGCGCCACGGCTTGTGCCTCAGCGACGTCGCCCCGCTCGGCTGCTGGAACAGCGGCGCCCCACTCAACTCCCTGGTGTCACCCGACACCGGCCCGTGCGGCACCAACCGCAAGGTCAGTACCGACCACGACTGAGGAGGCACCGCCGTGCAGGACATCGAGGCCCGCATCCACACATGGCACATCGAAGAGCGCGAGTACCGGCGCCAGCAGCAGCGCCGCGGACGCCGCTTCGCCTACCCGCGCCTCACACCGGCCCGCACCGCCCTGGTCGTCATCGACATGGTGCCGTTCTTCGTCGACGCCAACCCCTACGCCCGCGACATCGTCCCGAACATCCAACAACTCGCCGACCGGCTGCGGGCGGTCGGCGGGACCGTCGCCTGGGTCCTGCCCGCACGCACAGAACGCACCCCGGTCGGTGACGAGTTCCACGGACCCGAAGCCGCCGAAATGTTCCGCAACTCCGGCGGTACCGGACCCCTACGCGGCCGGCTGTGGCCAGGCTTCACCGCCGACCCGCATGACATCTTCGTGGAGAAGAGCGCACCCAGCGCTTTCTTCCCGGGCCGTTGCCCGCTCCCGGACCTGCTCCAAGAACACGACATCGACACAGTCCTGATCACAGGAACGGTCACCCAGGTGTGCTGCGAATCATCGGCCCGCGACGCATCCACCCTCGGTTACCGGGTGGTCATGGTCGCCGACGCCAACGCGACCGGTCGCGACCAGGACCACAACGCCACACTCGCCACGATCTACCGCTCTTTCGGTGACGTACGCCCCACAGCAGAGATCCTCGACATGATCGACGCGGCACCGGTGCCATGAGAGCCACCCGGTCGACGACCACCAGTTCATCTCGGGTAGGACCGAGTCCCAGAGTCGCACCGTCTTGTCGGCCCCACGGTTGTGGAGTCTCTGCGTGGACACGAACACGTGGTTCGAGGTTGCCTCCCGGTCCGTCCCCGATCCGCCGGACAGGGCCTGGTAGTGCTCCGACAGCCCGGCGAGGGCCGGGGTACGAGCGTCGAATTCCTCTGATCACGGGGCCGGGGTCCCGGTTTCGATCGGGTGCTGGGCTGACACGGGGTGCTTCATCGGCTCGTCCGGGTGCGTGTCCGTGTGGTGGTGGCGGGACAGGCCAGCGGGCGCCCACCAGTTGGCCTTTCCGGTGAGTTGCATGAGGCAGGGGACGAGAATGCCGCGGACGAGGGTTGCGTCGACAAGGACGGCGAGGGCGAGTCCCGAACCGAAGATCTTCAGTGGGGTGACTCCGGAAGTGGCGAGTGCGCCCATCGCCGTCGCCACGATGAGGGCCGCTGCGGTGACCAGACGGCCGGTCCGGGCGATGCCGAAGACGACGGATGACGTGTGCGCACCAGTGCGCAGGTATTCCTCTTTGATACGGGAGAGCAGGAAGACCTCGTAGTCGACGGACAGACCGAAAGCGATGACGATGGTCAGCAGGGGCATGGTGACGTCCAGCTGGCCGGTCACCGTGAAATCGCCGAGCAGCGTCTTGAGGTGACCTTCTTGGAAGACGTACACCATGGCGCCGAGGCTCGCTGTCAGGCTGAGCGCGGCCAGCAGGAGCGCTTTCAACGGGATCAGGATGGAACGGGTGAAAAGGAACAGGAGGATCAGGGTACTCGCCCCGGCAATGGCCGCTGCTGCCGTCAACCGGCCGCCGATGACGTGCACGGTGTCGACGCGTTGGGCGGGCAGACCTCCGACCAGGTGAGGTCCGGGTGCGGGCGCCTCCCTGACCTGCCGCACGAGGTCGTCCATGGCGCCGTTGTCCAGCGACGCGTGGGCGGTGACGGCCAGCCAAGTGGTGCCCGGTGCTGCGAAGCGCCGATGCCGGGCGGTGGGTGCTCCTGCGCGGCCGTGGGACGTGAAGCTGCCCGTGGCGGTTTCCACGCCTGACACGCCGGCGGTGTCGGCGAGGCGTTGGGCGTAGCGGCTGAGTTCAAGGCGGTGGGTCTGGGCGTCGGTGGCGGGAAGCCACACCGTCAGCGTTCGCTCTCGTGGCGCGGGGAACTCCTTGCGGACCCGCTCGCCGATGGAATGCGATTCGAGCTGGGCAGGCAGATCTCGTGCGTCGGGGATGCCGAACTGGACATGGGCGAAGGGGACGGCCAGGGCGAGGAGGACGAGGGTGCAGGTTCCGCCGAGGAGCAAGGGGTGTTTGGTGGATGCTTCGGCGACGGCTCTCCAGGTAGGGCTGTCTGCCCTTCCCCGGCCCTGCGCGGCGTCCGTGGTTCTCCGGAGCCGCAGGCGCTCCAGGACAGGAGGGGAGGAACCCGCGTTGCCGATGCGCTCACCGAGCAGCGTCAGCAGAGCGGGCATCACGGTCACCGTGGCGAGCGCGGTGAGGGCGACGACGGACAGCCCCGCCCATGCCATGGAGTGCAGGAACGGCAGGGGAAACACGAAGAGGGCGCACAAGGCCAGGGCCACGGTCAGCGCTGAGAAGAGCACACTGCGTCCAGCTGTGCGCATGGTCCTGCTGACGGCCGCGGCGACGGTCGCTCCCTGGGCGTGTTCCTCGCGGAAGCGGGTGACGACCAGCAGGGCGTAGTCGACCGCGAGCCCGAATCCCAGCGCGGCGGTGATGTTGGTTGCGAAGACGGACACCGTCATGACGCGTGTCAGCACACCGAGGAGGGCCGTGGACAAGGTCACGGTGAAGACACCGATCACTGCCGGCAGCAGTGCCGCGGTGGGCGAGCCGAAGGCCAGCAGCAGGATGAGGATGGTCAACGGTGCGGCGACCAGCTCCGCTCGGAGCAGGTCCTTACGGCACTGTTCAGTCGCCTGCACGGCCATCCAGGCAGGGCCGGCAGCAGAAACACGCGCGGTCGTCGTGCTCTTCGCGACCTGCGGAACGATACGGGCGGCGGTTGCCGCCGCCTGCGTGTCGGTCCCGGACAAGTCAACGGCGACCAACGCGGCGCGGCCGTCTTCGGCACGCAGCTCCCGCGCGCCGGTGCTCCAGTACGAGTGAACACGCGCGACACCGGTCTCGGTGGAAAGACGCTGCGTCAGCTGCCGACCCAGAGCGCGCATGTGCGGGGAGTCGACGTCGCCTGGAAGGTAGAAGAGCAGATCGGTCTGAGGTACCTCGAAGTCCCGCGCCAAGGCCTGCTCCACCCGTGCGGATTCCGTACCTGAGGGCGTGAACCCGCCGGCGGACAGCCCGGTGGATGCCATCGCCCCGGCGGCGGCGAACAGCACGGCGAACAAGGCTGCCCCTCCCAGCATCCGCCACGGCTTCTTCTGCGCCGGGCTGACGGTGGAGGCCTTCCGGGGAAGCTGCTCGCTGCTCTGTGCCGGCGGTGGAGCGCTGTGAGGTGGCAACGGGGAACCTTGTCGTCGTAGAGGGGGGCGGGACGGAGGAGGGAGCGCAGCGTGCACCGAACTGCGCGGCGTGATGCGGGTCAGCTGTTCCGTGTGCAGACCAGAACGCCGCGCTGTCTGGGATGGATGCTGTAGCTGATGTCCCGCGTCGTGGTGGCCACACCCCGGTCGGCGAGTCGGCTGCGCAGCGCGTCGAGGGTGGAGCAGGGGGCACCGAGGGGATCTTCCAGCGGGCCGATCAGTACGTCACCGGCGGTGACGCGCACGAGCTCCAGGATGGCTTCTTCCTGGTCTGCCGCGTGCGGGAACGTGAAGAGCAGGAAGCCGCACAGCGAGAGGCGGAACTGCCGGTCAGCGAAGGGCAACCGGGGAAGCGCCGCCGGCACGTAGTGGCGTTCCGGCCCGGCGTGGTCCGCGGCGTAGTCCCGCAGGAACGCCTCGGCCGCCCCTTGCCACCGTACGAGGTGCTCCTCCGGCGAGCCGGCCCAGGAGAAGTCGAGCTGGTCGGCGATCGCGAGTCCGAAGGCGGCGCTGGCCGCGAGGTGGCCACGCACCAGTGGTTCGATGATGTGCGGAGCCAGGAGGTAGACCGGATCGGCGGAGATGACCTGCGCCCCCAGTGCCCGGCTCTCCGCCGCGAATGACGACGCACCACCAGGGCAGTCGAGGACGGGACCGCTCAGCAGGTCCTCATCGGTCAGTCCGAACACCATGCGGTACTCGTCCAGGGTGCGCGAGGTGAGTTGCACACGGCCTTCGACGACCGCCTGCGCCGCGGCGGCCACCTGGTCCGTAGTGGGGGAACCGCCGGGGGAAGGCGTTGACTCAACGGGCACGTCGTGAGTAGAGGTCACGGGGGGTCCTAACTGATCGGGGGCCCTTCGGGAAGCCGGGCAAGAGTGGTCGGAAGCTCACCGACGGAGGCCAGGTGCCATCCGCCAGTCGAGAACATGGCCTTCGTGCGGACCGCCGCTTCCTCCAGGCGTCCGCCGATGAGCAGGCCCAGACCGTCGGACCCGGGCAGGACCATGGGTTCGGACAGCTGCCGGGCTCCCAGCCAGCCGGCCAGGCGCACCAGGGCCGGACGTGTGATCGCCGCGAATTCAGCGACACCCCAGGCGGTGGAAGTCCAGGTGGCAGCCGCATGCATGATCACGGCGAGGACTTCCAAGGAGCGCGCTTCGGGGGAGACGACCAGGCGCTCCCCGAAGACGAAGCCATCGGGATCCGCGGGCAGCGCTGCCCGCAGCTCGGCCGTCAGGTAGGGGCACCAGCCGTCGGTTTCCCGCTGGCGCCGCACCAAGCGGACGGTGCCGACCGGCACATCATCCGTGCGGCACAGCAACACGAGCGCTTCCTCGTCATCGCTCTCCCAGTCGGGTGCCGGCAGCGGGAACCCGTATTCACGGCGCAGAGAGGCGACCTCATCACGCTGAGGTCCCTCCTCCGGTGCAACGGTGACGGCTTCGATGGTGAACGTGCGCCCGTGATGGGTGGCTTCCAGCCTCGGCTTCGGCATGCCGGTGATAGAGGTGCCGGTGATAGAGGTGCCAGTGATAGGGGCGCCAGTGATGGGGGATGCGGTCATTTCCTGCCTACGGTCGATTGATGAATGCGGCCCAGGCAGCATCTGCTCCCCGGACACCGCTTCTGTTCCCGAAGAGTTGGCCTGAGGCAAGCCCGACGGCCGTCACAGCAGGCCCCGGGAGCTCCACAGCTCGGGGAAGATCCGGTACTCGGCGGCACGGCGCAGCCACTGCACCCCCGTGGTTCCGCCCGTTCCGGCTTTGGTGCCGATGATCCGCTCCACAGTGAGCAGATGCAGGGAGCGCCAGCGGCCGAAGCCCTCCGCGACACCGATCAGTGCCTCCGACAGTTCGAACATGTCGTCACCGGGGCCGCCTCGGTACTGATCTGCCCACGCACGTTCCACGGCCTCGTGCGGCACGTAGGGCTCGCTGACATCCCTCACGAGGACGGCGTCCGGGATGACCGACCCGCGGCGTGCCAGCAGGTGCAGCGCCGCGTCATAGACACTCGGCGCCCGGAGTGCTTCCTGGACCTGGACATGAACGTGCGGGACCCGACGGTGTGGACGGGCCATCGCGGCGTTCTTGTTGCCCAGGACGTACTCGAGCATCCGGTACATGTACGACTGGAAACCCGAGGCCCGACCCAACTGCTCGCGGAACGCGTTGAACTCCGTGGGCGCCAGTGTCCCCAGTACATCCCACGTGCGGGTAAGCAATTCGATCACCCGCCGCGCACGCCGCAGCGTCCAAACGGCTTGCGCCACATCGTCGTCGTCGAGCCGCGCGCGCACGGCGCACAGCTCTCCGTAGAGCAACTTGAAGAGGAGTTCTTTCACCTGGCCGAGGACATAGAACGTCGGTTCGGCCGGTGCCTCGGACAAGGGGTGCTGCAACGACAGGAGAACATCGATGCTCTGGTAGTCGATGTAAGGGGTACTCGGGCCGGGAAAGTCGAGGTACGGCTCATCGTCCATGACGTCGGGCGCTCGCCGCCCATCAGCTGCGCCGCCGGCAGGGCATGATTCCACTGTGCTCACATCCCGCCCCTGGAATCCGTGCGGTACCGGGAGACCGGGAGCGTCATCTGTGCGAGGGGTCGATCGAGGCCGTGCAGGCGTCGCTCATCCGAAGACCGCGCGCTGGTGGGCGGCTCGTGGGCGGACATCAGGGCTGCCTTGTGTCTTACGGCCTTGGCTCCGGCTTCCGCGGCATTGCGCGCCGTGTCGGCACCGAACCGGGCGCGTGCCCGAGCGAAGTGCTCAACGAACAAGGGATCAGGGACCGAGCCCCTGTCATACCGGCCGCCGTAACGCTGGTCGTACGCGGTGAAGGATGTGCTGTCCCCGTCCAGGAAGAGCACATCGTGAACCGCCATGTGCCGCAACGCCAGCATCGGCACGGGTGACCGCGACACCCGGAAGGAGGGATTGCGAGCCGCTCTTTCCTCACACTGCGCGTGGAACTGGCCCAGCATCAGCCCCTTGGCCACCAACTCCGGTTTCACCTGCCGATGGGCCTCGTCAGTGACACCCAGCCTGTCCGTTGGCAGACCATCGAGCACCACGACCAACGCGTGCAGCGTTCGGTTCCGGCTCACCCATTGAGCGCTCTCGAACACCGCGACCATGTCCCTGACCAGCGACACCAACCCCGCCACACCGATCTGCGCGTTCACCGGCCACTGCTCCAGCCGGAGAGTTCCCGCACGAAGCGCCGGTGCGACAAAAGGACATACCGCGCCCGGCCGTCCGACCCGGGCATCAACGCTGCACAGATAGCCGGTCAGCCAAGCCCGCGCGGCTTCCATGTCCATCGCAACCAAGACCTGCCTCGCATCCCTTCGCCCGCTCCGCCGACCTCGCGCTCGACAAGCCCGACCGCTCGGTTGGCGGCTCAGACAGCCCAGCACCTTGATTGACCACCGCGGCACAGGCACAGCCGAACGATCACTCGAACGCGTGGCGCGGCCACGCCCGTGCAGGCCATCGGCCCGCGCGGGACTCTTGGGGATGATCGACGCGGCGATCTGTGACGGCGACATCGTGTCGTGACCGTACGACGGCGGAGCAGTGCCGGCCACGGCGACATCGTCGCCGCGCTCGTGGAGGATGAGGCCACCATCAAGGCGCGGCGCGCCGGCGGGACGGGCGGGTGCGCTCATGCCCCGCGCCCCGGCCGATGAGCCGACCCCCGGCGACCAGGCGCGGATCCTCGGCAAGGCCGTCGGAGTCTTGCGCCTGCTCCTGCTCTGGCTCGCGCGTGACCGCCCCGGTGATGGTCTTCGCCGAGCTCGTCGGGTGCGCTCGGGTCTCGTGCCGTAAGCGCGCCCCGTTCCATCGCCCTCGCCGGGTACTGGAGCACTTCGAACGCGGACAGCTCGTCGAGCGTCCCGTCACCGCCGCGGCGTAGGCTCGGCGCACCATGGCTGACCACCACACCTATGGCACCAGCACCCACACCGCGAGCGAGCTGGTCCGGCTCGTCAGCGACCGCCTCGGGCTGGTCTTCATCGAGCGCGACAGCGACTACCGGGGCGTCCACCACCTCGCCGGCACCTCCAACAAGCAGATCGAGATCCAGCCCAACCCGATCCCCGGCGACGACGAGGAAGACGACCTCTACGCCCCGGAACACCCGTCGGCCCGGGTGCTGTTGCTCACGATCACACCGGCCCCGGACCCTGCCCTGCAGTCCCGCCTGGACTCCATTGAAGGACTCATCCACCTGGGCCACGAGACCCTGTAAGCCATCACCGCACACAGCCTACGGGCGCCGACGGGCCGGGCGAGCGGGCCGGCGCTGGAGACCAGGTGGAGGGCGCGTACCACCCGGGCAGTCCACAGCGGCCGCCCTCACCCTGCCGCGCGGTGTCACTCGAGGCCCGGCTGAGCATGAGGATTCCGCCACCTCGTCCCGGGAGGTGGCACTCAAGGGCACGGGCGCGCCGTACGTTCCAACGCTTTGCGGGCGGCGAGGTAGCCCGCGATCTTGAACGCCCTTTCGTGCGAGCCGAAGGCATCGGCGCGGGCGCGCCGCAGCACCACCCGAGTGGCGATCACGACTCCGTGCTCGGGCAGGCTCAGCTGCTCCTCGATCCCCACGGCGGCAGCCTCGAAGAAGCGCGACAGGGCCTCGGCCGGTTCGTAGTCCACCGTGAGCCCTTCAGCCACCTCGAAGACGAAGCCCTCGGCCGCGGGCTCGAAATCCACCTCTATCTCCGCGAAATGCGGCGCGCAGTTCTGCTTCTGATGCAGCACCCGTACGCCACGGATCGGGTACGGCGGGAAGCGGGGCAGCGCTGATGTCATGCCGGAACGCTACCCCTGCCTGAACATTGACCGCATCGTCACCATCCCAGGCGCCGACCCTGCACGGGTTACCACGCTCCTGGCCGGCGCCCGCAGCCCGCCGCCCGCAGCATCCGACATCCGGCCGACCCCGAATCCGCACCCCACGCCCCCACAAGCCGCCCGCGCTGCCTGCCGCCACGCATGACGGCACTCCACAGTTGCGAACCCCAGCCGTGGCGCGGATGCCTCCGCTTCAGCATGCCTGGTCTGCGCCCCGACCAACCGAGCAAGAGCTGTGGAGAGGCCTCATACAAGGAAAACCTGGCCGACGGTACTGCCTCCTACGGCAGGCAACGCGTGAGCCACACCAGTTCCCCACTGTCTTCGGTGGAGACGTGGTCTCGCTGGAACCCAAGCTTTTCAAGAACGCGAAACGATGGCGCGTTCCAGGGACGCACCGTCGACCAGAGCCGTTTACGCCCCGTTGCGATCGCCGCGTCGAGCACCGCGGATCCCGCCTCGGTGGCATAACCCTGTCCGTGCACGCGCCGGAACAGCTCGAAGGCCATCTCCGGCTCGTCGACAGAAGCCCGGCCGACAGTGAGCCCGCAATACCCGATGAAGTCACCCACATCGCGACGGATGACGGGCAGCAGAGCAATCCCTGTCCGTGCCGACGCAGCGCGCTGATCCTCGATCATCCGCCGGTTGTCCTCGATCGACGGCATACCACCGCCGCGTTCGGCGACGAGCGCGCGATGGGCGTCGATGTCGGACTCGGTCCACTGCCGCAACATCAGTCGGACGGTGCCGAGTTGGAGGGGCATCGGCGCATGCGGCATGGCAACACTCTATCGATGCCGCGCCCCGAGCCGGACGACTTGGATCACGTGAGATGGACAGTCACCTGCAACGAGATCGCACGTCTGTTGATCACGCTCATCGCCCAGTGCGTCCACGACACGGCCCACCGGCTCGCTGGCCCCACTGGCGACGCCGCCACCAGGCCCGATCCCGAGCAAGCCACTACCAGTGCCAGGCTGCCGCCCTGACGTGATCAGCGGACTACATGCGCTGTGTTCGGCGGAGCCTGACGTGTCGTCATGTACCGAATCAGCCTTGCTGGTCCAGCGCGGCGAGCAACTGGCTCGCGCGTCCGTCCGCCGCGGCGAAGGCGAGGTGGTCGTGGTAGTCGCGCGTCTCGACGATCAGGCCGTCCCTCACGTGGAGGACCTGGATGTTGGCGGTGCGGAAGGTGCGGCCGGTGGCGGGGTACAGGCCCTCGTAGTCGAACTCGGCGATCACCACTTCGGGGTCGCCGGTCTCGTGGATGCGGATGTTCTCGGTACGCAGGCGAACCGCGTCAGAGGCCTCCAGGGCCTCGAAGCGCTTACGGAGCTCCGCCCGGCCGTGGATGCGGCGTGGAGGAACGGGCGAGAAGACGATCTCCACCTCGGTGTCCTCCGCGTAGAGCTCGGGCAGTTCGCTCCACTTGCCCGCCGAGATGAGACCCGCCAACTGCCCGAAGATCTCGCGGGGCGTAGCTGGTGCAGACATGGCTGACCTCCGTGATCCCGCCACCTACAATCGGATAGGCGACTCCGGTTCCGACGATACGGATAGATGACTCCGTTTGTCCAGGCATGGTGAGGACCACTTGACGACAGATCAGACTTCCCCCGCCACAGGCGTGAAGCCCTTGCGTGCCGACGCACGGCGAAACCGCGCGCGGCTGCTGGAGGTCGCTGAGGCGGTCTTCACCGAGCGGGGTACGGGCGCCTCGACGGAGGAGATCGCCCGGGAGGCGAAGGTCGGCATTGCCACCGTGTTCCGACATTTCCCCACCAAGGAAGCCCTGCTCGAAGCGGTGCTCGTCCGGCGATTGGAACGGCTGGCCGAGGAGGGGCGCCGCCTGATGGCCGAGACCGGGCCGACCTACGCTCTCTTCGCGTTCTTCGACTTGGTACTGGATCAGTCTCCGGTCAAGAATGCCTTCGCCGCGGCGCTCGCGGACGCGGGAGTCGATGTGCGGGCCGCTACCTCTGAGGCCGGGCGAGCCCTGGGCGAGGTGCTCACCGTGCTCCTCGACGGCGCCCAGCAGGCTGGTGTGGTGCGACGGGACCTGGGGGTACCGGAGTTGACGGCGATCCTGGTGGGCACCTGCCGCATGCTGGAGCACCTGGACGGCCACCCGGAGTCCGCGAAGCGGGCCCGAGCGGTCGTCCGCGACGGGCTGAAGGCGCGCACCGGGAGCCCGGAAGAGCCCTTGCCTCAAGGAGGTGCCCCCTCCTGAAGGAGGAGCGGGCAGCCTACGGTCCCGGCGGTCCTGCGAACCGGGCCTGCAGCATTGCCACGCCACGGCCTCAAGGAAAGGTACCGGTCGACCGATGACGGCGGCATGGAAACACGCTCCCTCGCCGCACGCGGTCTCGTCTCCCGTCGCCTGGTGACCGCCGGCCTACTCGCTGCGGCTTGGGGGCGGCCCCCGGGCCCTCTGCCGGAGCAGCCGGGGCTTTCTCGCCGCATCGAGCGGCACCTGCGGACGAAGGGGGTCTGCGGGCGCTGTTCGGGTCGGAGAACCGTGTGATCCGTACGCGTGAACGGGTGGTCGCGGTGACGTTCAACGCGGCCTGGAACGACGCCGGTCTGGAACGCGTTCTCGGCGAGCTCGCACGTCGGCGCACGCCCGGCGCGTTCTTCCTGACCGGTGACTTCGCCGACCGGTACCCCAAGGCGGTCAAGCGGCTCGCTGCCGCTGGACACGGGTTGGGCAACCACTCCTACAGCCACCCCTACTTCAACGACCTGACCGCCGCCGGAAGGAGCCGGGAGGTGCGGGCAGCGGACCGGGCCTTGCGGGCGGCCGGGGCAGGAGCGGCCCTGACCCCGTTCTTCCGGTTCCCCTACAGCGAGACCAGCGCTGCCCAGATCAAGGAGGTCAACGGGCTGGGCTTCGCGGATATCGAATTCACCACCGACACCAACGGGTGGAAGGGCACCGAGGGCGGCATGACCGTGGGCCGCGCGGTGCGCCGGGCGCTGGACGCCCTGCGGCCGGGGATGATCCTGCAGATGCACGTCGGCACGACCGAGGGCCAGACCGACGTGATCGATGCTCGGGCCCTGCCGCGGATCCTCGACGCGATCACCGCGCGCGGTTACCGCGTCATCGACCTTCGCCTGCTCCTGACGCCCCCGGCTTCCCTCGGTACGGAGCGGGACAACCACTGAGCCACGCGGGGGCTCGCAGGCATGGAGGACGCCTCCCCAGACCGCTGGCCGCCGGCGGTCTGACGGGTGTACGCCGCGATCGAGGGCCGTCACGGGGCCGGGCGGACGAGCGGGTGGTGGCCGCCCTGAGGGAGGTGTGGGAGGCCGGACGGGATCGCTCCAGCGGGATGCTTCGGGTCGTACTCCGCTCGCAGCGGACTGCCGTACCAGCCCCGCCCGGCACTCTGCCGCTGTTGGGGGATTCGCTGCTAACGGTGGTGCCGAGTTGGTGATGATCTCTGGTACCTGAAGGGCCGGTGCGTGTTGTGCTGGTCAGTGGCTCGCTATGAGGTTGGGGGCGCGGTTGGCGGCAGGCGGGGGTTGCCGCCGGCCCAGTACAGGGCGGTGTCGATGTCGCGTGCTGTCCAGCCGTCGGCGTGTGCTCCGCCGTGGTGCAGGAGGTCGTCGAGGAGGTGTAGGTAGCGGCCGTAGCGTCCCGGAGTGGGGGTGAGGGTGAGGCCGAGTGTGTCCAGGGCGTGTTGGACGCGGCGGTCGTAGACGGCCATCCGCTGGGGGGCCGCCGCGGTCAGAACGGCCGAGGCGAGGGCGTCGCCTCTACGGAAGCCGGGCAGTTCCCCGATGATGCCGCGCCCCGCACGGGCGGCTTCGCCACGGGCGAGGGCCGTGTCGCGGACGGCGGTGACAGCCCGCTCGGTGACCTGGCGGACCTCGGTGTCGGGCAGGGACATGAGCGCCGACACCCAACGGGTTTGAGCGGAGAGTCGCTTCCAGACGACGAGGGCCGCGATGTCGGTCTTACCGAGACTGCCGGTGCGCTCGGTTCGCTGGGCGACCTCGTGGAAGACCTCGTCGTAGTGAGGTGAGACTCCTGCCAGATACCCGGCGCGGGCGGAGGTCAGCACGTCCCATACGGCAGGGAGCTCTTCGTCGGCGGTGCCTTCCGTGCTGTTTTCCATGTTCGCATCATGCCGGTTCTAGCTCGCTGGCGCGTGTGGCGGGCTCAACGCATCCGGCAAGCAGTACTGCCGGTGGCACCACCCACGGAAACGGTTCCCGCAGTCCGTCCGGCACGGTCCGCTCGACCAACTCGCTACCTGGGCGAAGCTCACTTCGCATCTGACCGCCGAGACCTACGACAGGAGCCGTGCCGTGGTGGACCGACGGATACGGGAACGGGCCTGCTTGCGGCTCATGGGCCCGGGTAGGGGCACGGCTGGCTCCGGCGCGGCCGGGGGCGGCCCGCACGGGCGCGGAGGTCTGCCGGCTTCCTCCTTGACGGCGCTGCGTGAACCCGCAGTGCGCCGACTGCCTGTCCTCGTACGGGCCCTCGGCCGATTCCGTGGTGATCACGAGCAGAGGCCGGCAGACAGCGCTACCCGGTCACCCGGCCGCACTGGCTCAGTAGCCGTCCACCCCCAGCTCCGTGATGCCGGCGTAGAGCCAGCTCCACACCCTGCCCGTCGCAGTGTCCCGGTCGGACAGGTCCGGGGCCAGTTCCGCCAGCTCCGCCAGGAACAGCTCCGTCACGTCTTCCTGGCCGCCCTCCACCGGGTACGGGTGCCAGCAGGCGTTGCGGTAGCGGTCGACGGCCTCCAGGACGCGGGTGAACACGTCGAGATCCGGGGCCAGTGGCACCAGGACCTCCTCGCCACGGCGGGTCAGGCGGCTCCGGATGTGCACGGTGCCCTCGTGACGGTGGAGGTACAGCTCGCCGTACTCGGTGACACCGAAGGCGATCAGGTCGGCGGCGGCCACCCCGTCGGGCAGGCTCTCGCCCGGCAGGGCATCTTCCGCAGGTGGGCGCATGGAGTCCAGCGGGTGGGTCTCGTACTGAGCGCTGTGGCACACCCACCAGGCGGGCAGGCCGACGTCCCGCAGATACCGCCTGCTGCCCGCGTGGACGAGTCCCTCGGGCAGGTCGCTCTCGGCGATGCGCACCACGTGCCGCGCGCCGCCGAAGGCGTCGTCGACCCGGGCCGCGGTGAGCGGACCCGTCGGCCGCCGCGTGGCGGGGGCCGGTCCCGGCGGTGGTTCCTCCGCCGACGTGGGGTCGAGGCCCGTGCCGCGCGGCCAGTCCCGCAGCGTGTCGGCGTCCGTTTCCACGACCGCTATGCCGTGCACACTCGTGACGAGATGCCGGGTCCGGCCTCCGTCCGTCGCGAAGGCCACGGCGCCCTCCCACTCCTCCGGGAGGAACAGGTCCAGGTCGTACAGCGCGAGCGCATCGGCGGTCCCGGTCCCGGCCGGCGCGTCGGTCAGCGCCGCCTCGTCCACGTCCGTCACCCGGTGGCCGGTCGCCGCGTCGAGCCAGAGGGGGCCGCGCTGGTCGGTGACCTCGACGAGTTCCCGGCCCCTGTCCACACACCGGCGCACCCGGAAGTAGTCGCCGTTCAGGCTCGGGTGGACCGGGAACCAGTGGGCCGGCCGCCACCACGCCCACACCGTCCGCCACGGCATGCCGGGACCGGCCGCCGCGATCCGGTCGGCGTACGCGTCGTGACCGGTGGCCTTCGCCGCGAAGTGCAGCCAGGATGCGAACTCCGCGGGCGTCACCTCCGCGCCCCCGAAGATCGCCTCGGCCTGCAGGAAGACCTCGCCCCCGACGCCACGGGCCCTGTCGTCATGGGAGAGATGGGCGCGCAGCGCCGCACGGTCGGCGGTCAGCAGCCGTGCGGGATCTGCCAGTACCCCGTCAAGATCATCAGTCATACGGTCATGCTGCCAGCCGGCACTGACAGCCGAGCGCGCACCCCGGGTCCTCGAACCCCTCCCGCGCGCTTCTGGAGGAGTTCCAAGACGGCGCGGCGGCAGGCCAGGGGGTGGGTGTGGCGGATCCGGGCCTCGGACCAGACAGCGGGGGAGTGGGACATACCCCGCCTCCCGCTGAGCTAGAGCGTGTCTCCTTGATGGGTTGAGCTGTTAATCGGATGTGTCTGTTCGACTGGTGATCAGCGATGTGATGTGGGACCGGATCGAGCCGTTGATGCCGGCCGATCCGGTCCGTGGGCGGCGGTGGGCGGACCATCGCCGGACTCTGGAGGCCATCGCGTGGAAGTTCCGGACGGGCTCGCCCTGGCGGGACCTGCCCGAGGAGCTCGGCTCGTTCAAGACCGCCCACAAGCGGCTGTTGCGCTGGGCGGTGGACGGCACGTGGACTCGCATCCTTGCCGCCGTTCTGGCGGCGGCGGACGCGGACGGCGACATCGGTTGGATGGTCTCGGTGGACTCCACCATCTGCCGGGCCCATCAGCACGCGGCGGGCGCCCGCAAAGGGTGACTCCGGCAGAGGCGAGCTGACTGACCACGCGCTGGGACGCTCGCGTGGTGGCCTGAGCACAAAGGTTCACCTGGCGGCCGACTCCAACGCCCGTCCCCTGGCGTTCGTCCTGACGGCTGGACAGGCTGGTGACGCGCCCGCGTTCACCGCGGTGATGGCCGCCATTCGCGTACCGCGCGGCCAGAGCGGGCGGCCGCGGACCCGGCCGGACGTGGTGCTCGCGGACCGGGCCTACTCCTCGCGCGCGATCCGCGCCCACCTGCGTGAGCGGCACGTGCGGGCTGTGATTCCACAGCTGGCGGACCAGGTCCGTCACCGTCGGCGGCGCGGCTCAAACGGCGGGAGGCCGCCGACGTTCGAGCCCGAGGCGTACAAGGGACGCAACAGCGTTGAGCGGTGCATCGCCCGGCTGAAACAGTGGCGCGGCCTGGCCATGCGAACGGACAAGCTCGCCGTCGCCTACCAGGCCGCGTTCCACCTCGCCGCGATCCTCATCTGGACCCGGCGATAATCGCCGTCAGCGGTTGCCCATCCAACGCGCGTCCGCAGGCCAAGCCAGTACCTACGCGCTCCACGACGCTGAACGCCATGCGTATGGGGACGGTGTCCTCCCCCGGGCGTCAGGTGGTTAATCCGTCTTGACGGGCACGAGTGCCCAGGCGTTATGAACTTCGGAGTCGGAAGGTGCCAGTTCGAGCATGGGCGGGAAGATCGGTTTCGTCGACACCACCAGATGCAAGTCCTTGTCGGAGACACGGATGAAGTAGGGGGTCGGCTGCGGCGCCTGCGGGGCTGCTTCGATCTTCCACTCATGGGTGGGGAAGTCACTCAACGGCCCCAGGATCACCCTCTCACCCTCCTCCGCCTCCTGGTAGCTCACGGAACGAGAGGGGAGCATCTGGGCGGGAACACTGGATAGCGCAGACGTCATCCTCGCGGACCTCCACCCTGAACTGCTGGTCCCGTTCCGGCGCAGTGCCGGCAGCCGTAACGGTCACACCCTGATCGGTCGCTGTGAGGACCTGCGGCTCCGGGCTGGTGGCGTCGGGCCAGCTGACGATGCGATAGACGCCAGAGGACAAGGTTCCCATGGGTGACTCCTTCACCTGGTAATTGCTGCGGCCGACTCCGGTCAACAGCCTCCTGCAGCGACAACTGGGCCGGACCGCAGATCGGCCGGATCACCAGGCAACACTGCCGAGGTTCAGAGGATGCGCTCCAACACGGCAAACCACCCGAACGCGGGAAACCACAAGGAGACACGCTCTAGGCCAAGCCGACAACGACCGGCCGCAGCGCAACACGCAAGGAGGCGGCCCGGACCGACCGGGCCACCTCCTTGCAACGACATCACTCTTTCAAGCTCAGTAGTAGTGCTTGTTGGCTGGTCAGGCACCCTGCGCGAGACAGGGCTTCAGAAACGACGCCGCTGGGGCGCGCCCGGTAAGTGACGGGCGCGCCCCAGCGGCGGGCTCGAGTTCAGCGAGGCCGCTACCCGATCCGCTCGGCAGCCTTTTCGGCGATCATGATCGTGGGTGCGTTGGTGTTTCCACTGATGACAGTCGGCATGACCGAGGCGTCGACGACACGCAGTCGCTCGACTCCGTAGACCTCCAGATCCGAATTGACGACGGAGTCGTGTCCGGTTCCCATGGCGCAGGTTCCCACTGGGTGATACGCCGTGGCACTCCATCTGCGGACGTGTTCTTCGAGAGCGGCGTCGTCCAGACCGTCCAGGTCGTCACTGGCCGGCAGGTACGACCGCGCGAGGTATTCAGCGAACGGTGCGCGGTGGGCGATGTCCATGACCGCTCTGAGTCCGGCGACCATGACCGACGCATCCGCGGGCACGTCGAAGTACCGGGGATCGATCAGCGGTGGGGCCTGCGGATCAGGCGACGCGAGACGGACGGTGCCGCGAGTCTGCGGGTGCAGGGGGACGCAGTTCATCGTGAACACCGGCCGGTCAGGTCCTTCCTCACCGCTGAGAATGAGTGCTGTGGCCCCTCCCACCAGTTGGACGTCAGGACGGCTTTGGCCGTCGGTTACGTTGAGGAACGCGCCGACCTCGCCGTAGTTGGAGGCGAAGGGCCCGTCGCCGTGTGTGCGCCAGCGTTCGAGGTTGTCCGGGGTGAGCAGGTCCCGGACGATATCAGTGGAGTTCCGGGTCTCCCACACGACGGGAGCCATCAAGTGGTCCTGCAGATTACGCCCGACGCCGGGCAGGGGGACTCGGACGTCTATCCCCACATCGTGCAGCTCGTCGGGATCGCCTATGCCCGACAGGAGCAGCAGCTGGGGCGAGTTGATGGATCCGCCGCAGAGCAGAATCTCCCTGTCGGCGTGGGCCGTCCGCTCCTGTCCGTCCCGGAGATAGGTGATGCCGGCCGCGCGTGATCCGTCGAGCGTGATCTTTGTTGCCACGGCGCTGGTGCGCACCGTGAGATTGGGTCGGCCGAGGGCCGGGCGCAGATAGGCGTCGGCCGTGGACCACCGTCGCCCGTGATGGCATGTCACCTGGTACAGGCCGGCGCCGACACAGGAAGCCCCCGCGAAGTCGTCGTTGCGGTCCATTCCCCATTCCACGGCGGCGTCCAGCCAGGATTGTGAGAGTTCGTGGGTGTAGGCGCGGTCCTCGACGTGCAGGGGGCCGTCCGAACCGTGGTAGGGCTCGCCGAGGCGGTGGTTGGACTCGGACTTCATGAAATAGGGCAGGATGTCGTCGTAGCCCCAGCCTTTCGCACCGTGCTCATCACGCCAGCTGTCGTAGTCGTGTCGGTTGCCCCGGGTGTAGATCATGACGTTGGTGGAGGATGAGCCGCCCAGTGTCTTGCCCCGGGGCCAGGAGAAGGCGCGCCCCGGCTGGGGCTGCTCGACCGTACGGTAGCTCCAGTCGGTATGCGATCCGAAGAGCATTCCGAGCGCGGCTGGGATGTGGATGAGTTCGTCGGTGTCGGGGCCGCCCGCTTCGAGGAGCAGCACCCGAACGCGGTCGTCGCGGCTCAGGCGGTCTGCGAGTACGCAACCGGCGCTGCCGGCGCCCACGATGACGTAGTCGAATCCTTCGATTCCGGTGGAAGTCATGCTGGTTCCCTCGCCCGGCGAGCGGCCGTCGCCCGGACTCGCCGAGCCGGGTGACGGCTGTCGCATCAGGGGTGGTAGATCGACTGGAATTGCTGGTATGCGTGAAGTCCCTCGGGCCCCAGTTCGCTGCCGAGTCCGCTGGCCTTCCTACCTCCGTAGGGGGAGGTGAGGTCGGGTAGATAGCCGTTGAGCCCGACGGTGCCGGTCCTCAAACGGCGGGCCACCTGGGCACCATGGTCCAGGTCCGTGGTCCAGACGGTGCCGGCGAGGCCGTAGGCCGACTCGTTCGCCAGGCGCACTGCCTCGTCCTCGCCGTCGTAGGGCGTGATCGTGAGGACCGGGCCGAAGATTTCTTCCTGTGCGATGGTCGATGAGTTCTCGACGTCGGCGAATACGGTGGGTTCGACGAACCAGCCTCGATCGAGGCCGGCTGGCCGGCCTCCTCCGGTGGTGAGCCGAGCCCCTTCGTTGAGGCCGGTCTTGATGTAACCCAGGACCCGTTCGCGCTGGCGCTGGCTGACGAGCGGGCCGATCTGGGTGTTGGGGTCGAGCGCATCACCGACGACGGCGTCACGGGCCATCGCCGTACAGAACTCCACCACTTCCCGATACCTGCTGCGAGGGGCCAGGATCCTAGTACTCGCGTAACACGTCTGACCGTTGTTCAGCAGACTGGCCATGAAGAACTGCTCTGCGTTCGCGGCGAGGTCGGCGTCGTCGAGGACAACGGCGGCGGACTTGCCTCCCAGTTCCAGGGTCACCGGCCGCAGCAACTCGGCGCATACGGCAGCCACTTGGCGTCCCGCTCTGGTGGATCCGGTGAACGACACCTTGTCGATGTCAAGATGGGAGACCAGATAGGCGCCGGTGTCACGGCCGCCCGGAACGATGTTGATCACACCGTCGGGAATGCCTGCTTCCTCGACGGCCTGCGCCAGCAGCACCGAGTCGAGGACCGTCTCCTGAGCCGGCTTGAGGACGAGCGCGCAACCGGCCGCCAGAGCCGGGGCCACCTTGAAGAAGGCGATGGTCTGAGGGAAGTTCCAGGTCATGATGGCGGCTACGACGCCTGCGGGTTCCCGTCGGACCAGCGTGGTGCCACGGGGCAGTCCGGTACGCAGCTGCTCGGACGTCATGCTGTCGGCCAGACCCGCGTAGTAGCGCAGCAGGGCTGACGGCACCACACCTTCGAAGGACCGGGCGACAGTGATCGGCATGCCGTTCTGCGCGCTGACGGCGGCGGAGGTCGCCCCCTTCCGGGCATCGAGCGCATCCGCGAGACGGATCATGGCGGCCGCGCGTTGTTCAGGGCCCCAGGAGGACCAGCCCGTCGGTGCGTCGAATGCGGCACGAGCGGCTCCGACCGCCCGGTCGATGTCGTCCTGCGAACCGTCCGGTACGGCACCGAGATGATCGCCGGTACTCGCGGATGCGACGTTGATGACACGGTCACCGGACGTGTGCACCCAGCGTCCGCCGATGAACAGATGGTTGGGATCCATTGGTGAACTCTCCCCACGGCATGGCCTTGGGACCACGACATTCCGTGGTATGCGATACGTGGATGAACAGCGGGCACGAGGATGCTCAGCGCGGTACGCAGGCCGCTGCCGGTCATGACTTTCCTGCGCAGTGGCCCGGCGCGTCGAACCTGCGGGCGGGCCGCATCTGCGGCGCCCCTTGCGGCTGGTACCGGCCCTGGGGGAGCGCTTTCATGATTCACAACTGAATGAATCCGACATTACACCCATCTGGGGTAATTTGTCACCAGATGGGTGAAATGCGAGAGTAGATGCTGTGGCCGTCGCCCGACGAAGGAGGGCCGGACCGGCGGCTCAAGAACTCACACGAGGCCACTGAGCATCGCAGTCGGCAGGCCGGCCCCCGGGTGCGTGACATCGCACCATGAGCAGCACGCCTCAAGGAGAGGTGGCACATCGTGAGGACATATGGCGGAGCCACGGCGGAACAGCGCGCTTCGCTCCGCCGTCGGCGCCTCATGGAAAGCGGACTCGAACTTTTCTCCACTCAGGGATACGCCCGCACATCGATCAGTGCGGTTCTCCGCCACGCCGGACTCAAAGACAGGTACTTCGCGGAAAGCTTCGCGTCCCTCGACGATCTCATGGCAGCGCTCATGAGAGACATCTACGAGGAACAGATCAGCCGGTGCACCGAGGCGATCGCCACAGACCAGCCGCTGCGCGACCGGGCTCGAAACATGATCGACGTCATCACCGGGCTACCTCTGGAAGACCCCAGAAAAGGGCGCGTCAAACTCACAGAATCCCTGGGGGCCGGTCCCCTCACAGCACGCGAACGGCGTCTGGGCCTGCAGCGCATGAGCGGCCTCGTGGACTCCCTCCTGAGAGAAGAGCTTCATGATCCCCGGATCGACACCGCCACCCTGTCCGTGGCCGTCGTGGGCGCGGTCAGCGAGATGCTGCTGAGCTGGTTCAACGGACATCTGGGCATCTCAAGGGAGGAACTGGTGGATCAGGGCCTCCTCCTCTTCGAGGCCATCACCGAGCACGCCTCGGCAACATCACGAGAATGACAGGGCAGCCACCGTCAACAGCTCCCAGAGACCACCCGGAGTCATGCGTTCACCACGCTCAGTCGACCGCATCCACCGGCGTCCGCCACCTCCCCAGCCGCGTTTCCGTCGGGTGGTGACTCAGGCGTTCACGACCGGCACGTCGAGCTTCGCCGTCCCCGCACGAGCTGGGTTGCTCGTCAGCTCAGCAGCGATCGAGGCCGTGAGGCCAGGATTGCCTCGGCCTCGTCACTGATCGTGCGGACCACTTCGGCGGCGGGACGGACGGCATCGACGAAGATCGCCGACTGGCCATAGAGAATCGCGCTCGTGTCAGGGTCGCGCGGGTCCTCAACGGGACTGACGTCCTTGGGGGGCGCGAATTCCTCTTTGCGGTCCCGCAGCGTCGCCTCGCGCTCTGACCACTCATCGGTGAACCGATTGCGGCGGACTCGTTCACCGATGGTCGCCGGCCACGGCAGCCCCGACACAATGTCGTAGGTCCGCGTCCATACGGTGTCACTGCCATCACTCTCGACGATCAGGCGCTTGTGGACATCGTTCACCTCGATCGCTTCGGGCGTGGCGAGAAACGCCGTGCCCAGCCAGGCGCCGTCCGCCCCGGCGGCGAGGACGGCCGCGAGTGTGCGGCCATCGCCAATGCCTCCTGCGGCCAGCACCGGAACATCGGGGTAGCGCCTCACGATCCCGGCCAGAAACGGCAGGAGGCCCATCGTCCCGGTATGGCCGCCGGCCTCGGTACCCTGCGCCACGAGGACATCGGCACCCGCGGCGACGGCCGTCTGTGCGTCATCGTAGTTCTGTACCTGGCACATCACCCGGGCTCCTGCGGCCTTGGCTCGAGCAAGCCACGGTTGCGGGTCGGCGAACGACAGCGCGATGACCTCTGGTCGCTCTTCCAGAGCGGCCTCGAAATGCGGTTCGGTGAAGGGGAGGAGTGGCGTGATGAAGCCGACTCCGAACGGGAGGTGAGTCGTGGCGCGAATGGTCGCGATCTCCGCACGGATCCAGTCAGGCCCTTTCCAGGGACGTGTTCCCCCGAAGGAGCCGAGCCCGCCGGCCGCGGAGACCGCGGCGGCGAGTGTTCCGCCGCTGTGCAAGCTCATCGGGGCTGCCATCACCGGGTAGGTGATACCGAACATTTCGGTGAATCTCGTATGCCACATGGGTAGACGCTAGCGAACACGGCGAGTCCGGCCTACCAGAAGCGCCGTCTCGCCCGAGTGAAGCTATTCGATCGCAAAATGGAACCGCGGAGCGCCTGACCCATCAGCCGGAGTGTTAGGTGGTGTCGTAAAGCTTGTAACACGATCTTGTTGAAGTGCTCTGGTTGGGCGTGAACGAAGTGATGATTCGGCCGTTCGGACGGCTGCGAGTACTCGGCCGTGGATCGTAGACGACGATTTGTGGTTCGACTGAGTCGCAACACACGGCAGCGCAAGGCCCGCGCTATTCTTCTCGGACGGTGCGGTGGGCGAGTAAAAGTCTGGATAACTGAGCGCATACTGATGTTGTGAGACCGATCAGGAACCAGCTCCGGGCAGCTTCTGCGACAGTTCGATCATGTTGCCCCACGGGTCGCGGAAGAACGCCAGTCGCCGGCTGATGTCCTCGATCTCGAAAGGTTCACCGATAAGGTCGACACCACGGCCAGCGAGCTCCGCACGTGCTTCGTCGACATCGTCGACATGGAAGCACATGTGCTGGTAGCCGCCGTGCTGCAGGCTGACTCCGAGGTCGTCGAGGACCTCGTTCGGGAAGGGTACCGGTCCGGCCAGCAGTTCTACATGGAAGTTGTCATCGTTGGGCGGGCAGAGGTACGCGAGCTTCAGCTCACCGTAGGGCCACTCCTGGAGCACTCGGAAATCCAGCTTCTCCGTGTACCAGGCCTTCCCCGCGTCGTAGTCGGGAACGCGGATACCAACATGGTGACCACTAAAGGATGAAAATGGGCTTGATGGGTTTTTCGGCGGGTGGGCCGGCATGGGCATCACAATCACTCCTACCCTGCTGAACCATCAGGGGATGACGGGATGAACCAGACGGTTCAGCCTATCGCCCGGTTCGCTGCGGAATAATAAAAGTCCGGACATTCGTGATCAAGTTTGATGGCTCACCGTGTAGAGCTTGTAACACGATTATGATCGGTGCTTCTTCAGTCGCATCCAGCAGATGAGGCTGCATGCCAAGGAAACGAAGGCGACGACGGCAGGCGGGATTCCGTCGCGCACCGCGAGCTCACTCATCCGCTCGGGATCGCACCTCACGGCGGGAGAGGTACCGCGTCGCTGAGCTCATCGCCGCGCATCTGCGCAGGACCGACGACTCCTGGATGACGCAGCTACAAGACGCCGCCGCACGAGCCGGGGGCGGCCCTGGTGAGCAACTCGTCGGACACTTTGACGCGCTGACGGACGCCTTCGAACGGCACGGCTTCTTCGGATGCCCGTTTGTCAGCGCGGCGGTCGAAGCGGACCTGGACGCGGAGGCCCGGGCCGTCACTATGCAGCACACTCGGCGGCGTCAGGCGTGGCTGACCGAGCTGTCCGAGAAGGCCGGCGCGGACGACGCCAGCGCGCTGGCCCGGCAGATCGGACTCCTGATTGATGGCGCCTTGGCCTTGGGACGCCTGCTGCAGGACCGCGCCGTCGTGGAGGAGCGAAGTCGACGGCACGCCTGCTCATCGGCAGTCACCTCTGATCGCGGCCGGTGCACCACCGTGCCGGCCGCATACCCACATCAACGAAGACAGGGAAGAGGTGCAGTCGTGCGCGCAGCGGTTCTCCGAGAGTTCGGCACGCCGTTGGTCCTCGCTGAGATCGACAAGCCCGACATCGGCCCGGGGCAGGTGCTGGTCAAGGTCGAGGCCAGCGGCGTCAACCCGTTGGACACCAAGATCCGGGCCGGCAAGGCGGCTCATGCCAGGCGCACGCTCCCGGCCGTCCTCGGCCTGGACCTGGCCGGCGTGGTCGAGGAGGTCGGCCCAGGTGTCCACGGCTTCACACCGGGCGACGAAGTCTTCGGCATGACCGGCGGTGTCGGTGACGTGCAGGGCTCGCTTGCCGAGTTCGCTGCCGTGGACGCGCGTCTGCTCGCGCGCAAGCCGGCCTCGCTCACCGCACGCGAGGCCGCGGCCCTGCCCCTGGTCGTCATCACGGCCTGGGAGGGACTGGTGGACCGGGCGCAGGTCCACGCGGGGCAGAGGGTCCTCATTCATGGCGGAGCTGGCGGCATCGGCCATGTGGCTGTGCAGATCACCCGTGCTAGCGGTGCCGAGGCCTTTGCCACCGCGTCACCTCCGCGACTGGAGGTCGTCCAGCGCCTGGGGGCCATCCCGATCGACTACACCGCCGCCACCGTGGACGAATACGTCGCCAAGCACACCGGCGGCGAGGGCTTCGACGTCGTCTTCGACACCGTCGGTGGTTCCGTGCTCGACGACTCCTTCACCGCGGTACGCACCTACACGGGTCATGTCGTGAGCGCCTTGGGGTGGGGAACACACAGCCTCGCGCCACTGTCGTTCCGCGGAGCGACTTACTCCGGTGTCTTCACCCTGCTGCCCCTGCTGACCGGACGCGGGCGTGAACATCACGGAGAGATCATGCGCGAGGCAGCCGCACTGGCCGATGCCGGGGCACTCAAGCCGCTTCTCGACCCCCGGCATTTCACGCTCGCTGACGTCGCCGCCGCCCACGCCGCCGTGGAGAGCGGCACCGCCCAGGGCAAGGTCGTGATCGACATCGGCTGACACCCATCCGGCCGATGACCGACCGAGCGAGGCAGGTCGCCGGATGTACATTCGTGCGCCGGGGGGCCCAGCATTTCGCGGCGGGTGAGCAGGATGCCGCGGCGGTCAGCTCTCTCTTGGCGGCGGGTGTGGGAGTGGATGTCCCCGACGAGCAGGGCAATACGCCTTTGCGGGCAGCGGTGTTCACGTATCGAGGTGATGGTGCGGTGCTGTTGCTGCTGGTCAGTGCCGGTGCCGATCCGGACATAAACCACCTTCATGGTGTGAGTCCGCGGTGCCTTGCCGACTGGCGTATTGGTTCAGATGCCGTGGTGCATCTCGGGATCGTCCCGTCTCGTAGTGCTGTTTATGCAGGTCAGGCGGCTTTGGCGGGCTGTGGCTCGTAGAAGGTTCCGTCGCGGAGCATGGCGAAGAGGACATCGGCTCGGCGTCGGGCGAGGCAGAGCAGGGCCTGGGTGTGGTGCTTGCCCTGGCTGATCTTCCTGTCGTAGGAGGCCCGCGAAGCCGGGTCGCTCAGGGCGGCGAACGCGGAAAGGAAGAAAGCCCGTTTGAGCTGCTTGTTTCCACGCCGGAAAGGTTGTTCGCCGCGGATCGAGGAGCCCGAGTTCCGGGTCGCCGGGCGAGACCGGCGTAAGCGGCGAGGTGACCGGGAAGGTGCTGCCTTCGCCGACCTCGATGAGGATCCTGGCCCCGGTCCTGACGCCCACTCCCGGCATGGACGTCAGGACCTTCAAAAGAGGGTGCCTTGATGGCCTTGGTGTAGGCGCTGGCGCGGTCCCGGCCGATGATCTCGGCGCCGGGATGCTCGGTGAGGCAGGCCGCGAACGTCTCCGAGGTGCGGTCGGGCAGTACGTCCACGACCCGGCCGGCCTCGACGTCGACCAGCACGTGCCGTAGGTGCAGCCCTTGCAGAAGGCGAACTCATCCACCCCCAGCACCCGCGGCGCACGGTCCGGCACCGCCGGCGCCGTCAGTAGCCTGAGAAGCCGGGTCCGGCCCGCGGTCAGCCGCAGCCGGTGGCACAGCCGGGCGGCGGGACGGCCGCCGAGCTCGATTGCAGAGCCTTGGAAACGACCGGTGTTGCTCCTCGCCTCACTTGATCCAGTTCTCAACGACTGGGGAGGGTTGGCAGGTATCACGCCGGCGACAAGCCGGTGCCGCAAGGCTGGTCAGGTGCAGCCCGTGCTTGCGGCCCTGCTGAAGGCTGTACGAGGCTCTTCCGGGGGGCTTACGCCTCTTCTGCGGGAATGGCCGGCCGTGCCGCGTAGCGGGTGCGCATCGCGTCGCTGGCTGCGGGGCCTGCGGTGAAGACGTAGGCGGCGCTGTCGTCGAGTCGGCGGCCGGTTTTGGCGTCGACGACGACGGGCTCGACTTCCTCGCCGCTGTGCGCATTGACGAGGATCATGCTGCGCTCCGTCGGTGCGAGGCGGGAGTTGCCCCACGCGGCGAGGGCGACGATCACCGGGCGCAGGGAGCGCCCGAGTTCGGTCAGGACGTACTCGTGCCGGACGGGGCTGGTCTGGTAGGGCCGGCGTTCCAGCAGACCGTCGGCGACCAGGGTCTTCAGCCGGGTGGTGAGCATGCTGGAGGAGATGCCCAGGCTTTCTTGGAACTGGTCGAAGCGGGTGTAGCCGTCGAAGGCGTCGTGGAGGATCAGCAGTGTCCACCACTCGCCGACGTGTTCCACCGTCGTGGACAGCGGGCACTCCCGGTCCTCTAGCCTGATCCGGCTCGCCACGGCGACCATCCCCTCAGTTACTGCTAATGTCGAAGTTAGTAGCTTCTATTTTAGCAGTCGAGACGGGAGCGGCGCCTCGTATATATGCGCCCGGGAACGGAGCACAACGTGACCACGTCCATCAGCGAATCCCTCGAAGGCCGACGCGCTCTGGTCACCGGCGGCACCAAGGGCACCGGAGCCGCGATCGTCCGACGGCTCGCCGAGGCCGGCGCGACCGTGCTGGTCACCGCCCGCAGCCGCCCCGACGACGTCGAGGAGAAGACGTTCATCACCGCCGACCTGTCCACCGCCCAGGGCGCCGCCCACGTCGCCTCCGAGGTGGACGCCCGCATGGGAGGCGTCGACATCCTGGTCAACACCCTCGGCGGCTCCGAGGCACCGGCAGGAGGATTCGCCGCGCTCGGCGAGGACGACTGGGCAAGGGAGCTGAACACGAACCTGCTGGCCGCCGTCCGCCTGGACCGCGCACTCCTCCCGCACATGATCGCCACGGGCAAGGGCGCGGTCGTGCACGTCACCTCGATCCAGCGCCGCATGCCGCTGTGGAACGGCACCCTGGCCTACGCCGCCGCCAAGGCCGCCCTGACCACCTACAGCAAGGGCCTGGCCAACCAGGTCGCCCCGTACGGCGTCCGCGTCAACACCGTCTCGCCCGGCTTCGTCCAGACCTCGGCCGCCGACAACCTCGTCGCCCGGATCGCCGACGACGCCGGCATCAGCCAGGAAGCGGCGCTGGGCCGGCTCATGGACTCCCTGGGAGGCATCCCGCTCGGCCGTCCCAACCGGCCCGAGGAGGTCGCCGAACTCGTCGCCTTCCTCGTCTCCGACCGCGCCTCGGCCATCGTCGGCGCCGAACACGTCGTCGACGGCGGCACCACCCCCACCGTCTGAACCCGCCACCACCTTCAGGATCGTCATGCACGACAACCAGCCCCGAACCATCACCCCGGACGACCTGCCCGCGGTGATCACCCGCTACCTCACAGCGCACCGCGCCCACGACACCGCCACCGCGGTCACGACGTTCACCGACGACGCCACAGTGATCGACGACGGCAACACCTACCAGGGAAGCGCCGCGATCGAGCGGTGGCTGGACCGATCCGCCACCGAATTCACGTACACCATCCACCTCACGAACGCCCAGCAGACCAACACGGCCCACTACATCGCCACACACCACCTCGAAGGCAACTTCCCCGGCGGCACCATCGATCTCCGCTATCGATTCACGCTGCGCGACGACCTCATCGAACACCTCGCCATCGAACCCTGAACCCGCTCCCACACCACCTGTTCCCGCCCACGAGAGAGACCCCACCCACCCCCGGACCGCCCCGTCCCAGCCCTCGTGCCCACCCAGCCACCCGACCAAGAACCAGCCCTCAAGTTCGGCAACCCGCAGATCAGCACTTGCACGCCTGAGGAATCAAGGCGAGCAACTCCGGGGCCATCCTCAGCACAGGGTGAGGAGATGCAAAGATCCCCATCACCCCTGAATTTCACGGAGTTCACCGCCGAGGTCCTGGCCTGGACGATGTGGTGGAACACCGAGCATCGCCTGACGGCCTCGTCGGCCAGACGCCCATCGAGGCATGGCAGGCGGATCCCACGCCGCTCTCCGACATCCCCCCAGGCCGCTCTGTGGGCTCTGATGCTGGAAGACGACGGCCGGCCGCGGAAGCTGACCAGCCACGGGGCGCGCCGGCGCGGCCGCGACTAGGTTGGCGCATAGATGGCCGGCCAGGCAGGCCGCACTGTCCGTATCCGCTACATGCCCCATCACGACCACAAGATCGAGGTCTTCGACCCTGCCGGGCCCCATCTCGGGCCTGCCCACCTCCCCGACGCCGCCACGCCCGAGCAACTCGACGCCCTGCGGCGTACCCGTACAGCCCGGGCCCGCCGCCTGCGTGAGGAAGCCAAGAAGGCTCAGGCTCTGCGCCGGCAGCGTTTCGCCCCTGCCACCACACCCACGGCCCCACAGCGCCTAAGCGCAGGTACAGGACGATGCGTTCCCGCTCGGGCAGTCGGCGCAGCCCCTCTTTGGCGGTCTCGCGGTCGATGACGACGTCGTACGAGGTGTCTGCTGCTGCGAGGGCGTGGGAGGGTGGGCGGCGCGACGGCCCTGCCCTGCCAGCAGCAGGGTGGTTCAGCCCATTGGATGATCACTTTCAAGGGCAGGCCACCGCTGGTGCTGCACCGCGACACCATGCAGGCCGACCTCCCGGACGGCTCCCGGCTGACGCTGATGCGCAAGGAGGTCCGCCTCCGGGCCGCCCGCAAGGGGCGGGTGCTGCCGAAGGAGATCACTACCGCGTCATCACCTTCGCAAAGGGCGACAAGGTCGTGCACCTGGGCACCTCCCTGCTGAACCACGAGCAGTACCCGGCGGATGAGCTGGTCGCCCTCTACCGGAACGCTGGGAGATCGAGCTGAGCTTCGACGAGATCAAGAACCACTCGGGCCCGGCGGATCGCTCCGGTCGCGGACCCCGGAGGCCGTGCGGCAGGAGCTGTGGGCCCTGCTCGCGGTCCACCAGGCCGTACGCCGGTTCGCGCACGCCGCCGCGGCGAGCACACCGGTTTTGGACGCTGACCGGCTCTCCTACCTCCGCTGCGTCCGAATCGCCCGCCGCAGCGTGCCGTTCCAACACGACACTTCCAGACGCGCGCTGACCAGCGCCTGGAAGATGCGGACGCGCCTTGGTGGAGCGGGCCGACAGCACCCGGCCGCAGCCATGCCGGGTTGCCCACTGCCGCTGCCGTCCGCCGTCGTTGCCGTCAGCGTTGCCGTCACTGCCGTGGGTGGCAAACGCCGTATGAGCCCCGCTTTAGGAGTTCGATCCGAGCGCAGTCCAGCTGCTGCCGACGACTGATGCGACGCCCGGACGCAGCCGCTGGTGTCGTCCGACGTCGTTGATGTCAGCAGTGGATGTCAGACACGTGGTTTTGCGGGGCGGGTGACAGCGCGGCGCGGGCGGCGGAGAGCACCTGCCCGGACAGCGGGGAGTTCTTGGTGGCGCGGGCCAGGAGAAGGGCGCCGAGCATGGTGCACAGCCGGGCGATGCCGTCCTCGTCGTCGGTGGCGAGCCACTGGGTGAAGTCCTGTACCCCTTCGGCGTAGGCGCGGTGCGCTCCGTGGTCGCCACTGTCCCGGGCCATGTCGGTGGCGAGCGCGGCGACGGGGCAGCCCGAGGCGGGGTTGTCCCGGTGCCGGACGGACAGGTACCCGTCGATCAGGGACTGCTGGGCCTCGACACGGTGCCCCTCGTGCTCTTCGAGTGTGGTGGCGTGGAACTCGGTCAGTTCGCCGAACGCGTGGGTGACCGCCTCGTCGATCAGGGCCTCCTTGGAGGCGAACTGCTTGTAGAAGCCGCCGTGCGTCAGGCCGGCCGCCTTCATCAGATCCGCGACGCTCACGCCCGTGCCCTGCTCGCGGAACAGCTGCGAGGCCCGTTCCACGACCCGCTGGCGGTTCGCCTGTGCCTGCGCCTGTGAGACGCGACCCATAGGGCACCTCCCTTTTGGATGCTGGACGGCATCTATCGTACGGTTGCTTTTTAGATTACTAGCATCATCTATTTTGGGCCCCCTCCCCTCGTCCCAGGGCGCGCCCCCTTTCCGGGAGACACCTCATGGCCACTCGCCTCGGCCCGGCCGCCGAAGCCGACCTGACCACCGCCACCTCCTCCTCGGCAACCGCGCCACCGGTCCGGCTCTGGCTCCAGCCGACCGTGATCGCCCTGGTCGTCGTGGCGGCCTTCATCGGCTGCTACGTCGGTCTGCAGCGCAACCCCCAGCCGCACCGGGTGCCGGTGGCTGTCGTCGGCCAGGAGCTTTCGGGCGAGATGAGCCAGGTCCTTGGTGACAGCGTCGATGTCCATCCTGTCGCCGACGCCGCCACGGGGCGCGCCGAGGTTGAGCGCCGCGATGTCGTGGCCGCGCTCAGTGGCCACGCGGACTCCGACCGGTTGCGCCTGGAGGTCGGCGGAGCCAACGGGCAGTCGACCACGACGGCCGTCAAGAGCCTGATCGGCGCCTATGCCCACGGGTCGGGCCAGCGCCTGACCACGGTGGATGTCGTCCCGTTCGCTCGGTTCGACTCGCGTGGACTGGCCGGGTTCTACCTGGCGTTCGGCGTCACACTGGCCGGCTTCGTCCTCGCCCAGAACGTTCTGGGTCTCGCGAACCATCTGCACCTGCACCACCGGTTCTGGCTGCTGTCCGGAGCCTCTGTGGCCATCGGCATCGTCGCCACCGTCATCGCCGGCCCCCTCCTCGGGGCGGTGCCTGCGCCGGTGATGCCGCTGGCCTTCGCCCTGACCCTGCTTGCCGCGGCAGCCGCGTTCACCACCAAGTTGCTGGGCACCTACCTCGGCCCGGTCGGCGTGCCCGTCGCCACCCTTTTGCTGCTCACGGTCGGCAACTCCACCAGCGGAGCGGCCATCGGCCCGGACCTCCTGCCCTCGGCCGCACACGCCGTCTCCGCCCTGCTGCCGCCGGGTGCGGCCGTTCGCGCCGTGACCGACCTGAGCTACTTCCACGGCGCGCAGGCGGTGCAGCCATTGACCACCCTCGCGCTGTGGGCGGTGATCGCCGCCATTCTGGTGGGCGTGCGTCCCCGCCTGAGGCGGCGACGCACGCGGGTTACCACCTGACCCACGCTCGGGTGAAGGGCGTGCCGCAGGCATGGCACTACGGGCCCCCAGGGTCCTTCGCTTTTCTCAGGGCGGCTGTCGGCGTTAGCGAGTGAACAGCTCGGGGTTCTTGCGGACGAAGTCGGCTACTCCTCCGGCGGACCGCCCGGTGACCTCTGCCATGCCTTCTGCCTGGCGGTCATAGCGGCCGTCCAGGTGCAGGCGAGCCATGGTGGAGATGTGCTGACGTACATGAGCCGGCAGTTCCAGCGCTGCGAGATCGTTGTCCAGCCATTCCTGCAACGGGACGGCGGTGTAGTCGACCGTGTGGTGCAAAGCATCTGAAATCTCCGCGGCCAGGCCGACGACGTTCTGTGATCGGGGGCCGGTCAGCTCGTAGCTCCGGCCAATGTGACCGGCCGGATCGGCCAAGATCTCCTCGACAACCGCGGCAACGTCATCGGCCGCGATCGGGGAGGTTCGCGCCTCGCCGAAGGGCCACCTGATCACGCCGTCCTTGGCGATCGAGGAAAACACGGTCTGGAAGAGCGGGTTCTCCAAGAAGACGGTGGGCCTGACCTGAACCACGGGCAGGCCTGACCAGTCGAGAACCTGCTCGACCAGCCACTGCTGTCGATGCTGGTGCGACTCGGAGCCGCTGGTGGCGTCCATCTCGGAGACGGTCAGCTGCGACATGTTCACGAACACCTCCAGCCTTCCGTAGGCGCGCGCGACCGCCGCCGTGGTCACGGCAGCCAGCAGATACTGGTCTGACACGGCCATGCCGAAAAACATCCGACCGCAGCCGTCGAGGGCGTCGGCGACATCACGAGCACACGTCAGATCTCCGACCACGACCTCGGCGCCCGTCGCGCGCAGCGCCTGGGCACGGTCGTCATCCCGGCGCACCAGAGCACGGACCTGGAGACCCCGGCGCCGCAGACCCTGGACCACGGTTCTGCCGACAGCCCCAACGCTGCCCGCAGCACCGGTCACCAGAATGGGCCGCATGCCTGCTTCCGGGCTGTAGTCCATGTCGGCAGACTGCGGCCCGCAGGGCCAGGACGCAACCGGGGGGCGTTCTCCCAACCTTCGGGGGCCGGAACGGTGGCCGAAGTGACTACCGCCCGCGTGCGGAGCTGGCGCGGCAAGCTCTGGCGGCCGGGGCCGCAGCAGCTCTCGCACCGCGCTGATCCGTCAGCGAAGCGCTCATTGCGAGGTGAGGACCGGACCTGCCTGAACGTGTGGTGTCCGTCGCTGAATGAGACGGAAACGAGACGGCCGGACGTCCGCCGGACCAGGTGCGCTCCCCCATGCGAACTACGGGTACGCCGGGGAACGGGCCGGACGCTGAGGCCAGCCCGTCGGGGTCAGGAACGGATGAACGCGAGGATGTCCGGGTTGAGGACCTCCGGGTGCGTCGACAGCATCCCGTGCGGATAGCCCTCGTAGGACTTGAGGGTCCCGTTCTTCAGAAGCTTGACCGTCAGGGGTGCCGAGTCCTCGTACGGGACGACCTGGTCGTCGGTTCCGTGCGCGACGAGGACGGGCACCTCGATCTGCTGCAAGTCCTCGGTGAAGTCGGTCTCGGAGAACGCCGCAACGCACTCGTAGTGCGCGTTCGCCGCGCCCATCATGCCCTGGCGCCACCAGTTGTCGATCAAACCCTGCGACACCTGCGCTCCGGGACGGTTGAAGCCGTAGAACGGCCCCGAGGGAATATCGATGAACGTCTGAGCCCGGTTGCCGGCAACGCCCTCACGGAAGCCGTCGAAGACCTCCATCGGCAAGCCGCCCGGGTTGGCCTCCGTCTTCAGCATCAGCGGTGGCACCGCGCCCACCAGGACCGCCTTTGAGACACGGCCGGGCTTGGCGCGGGCGACGTAGCGGGCGACCTCGCCACCGCCGGTGGAGTGGCCGATGTGCACGGCGCCCCGCAGGTCGAGTGCGTCGGTCAGGGTGGTCACGTCCGCGGCGTAGGTGTCCATGTCGTGGCCGGTCGCGGTCTGGGTGGAGCGTCCGTGGCCACGGCGGTCGTGGGCGATGACTCGGTAGCCCTGCGCCAGGAAGAACAACATCTGGTTGTCCCAGTCGTCGGCGCTCAGCGGCCACCCGTGGTGGAAGACGATCGGCTCCCCATCCCGAGGACCCCAGTCCTTGTAGAAGATCGTGGTGCCGTCGTCGGTCGTGACTGTACCCATCGCAGGTCCTCCGCTCGTCCAGGCACACCCCAGCCACGGAGCAATGGGTGGGGGGGCACGCGGGACTTCACGCCCAGCGGGCGCGGTCCGGATGTATGGCCCACGTTACGCCCTGCCCCTGCGGGCCACATCCGCAGCTTGTCGGCGTCCGCCAAGTCTCAGAGATGGCATCAAGCTCGCCCGCCCGTCGTGGTGGCTCGTGGCCCTGCTCCTGGGATCGGTCTCTAACTTGTTGATGGTCAGGCCACGAGCAGAAGCGCCGCTCCCGGCATCGGGGCCGGCCGTACCCTCGCCCACCGCGGGCACCTCCCGTCCTCAGCGGGCCAGGTCCGCGCGCCCTGACCCAGATCGGTGCAACTCGGGGTTCGTGAAGCTTGCGGTCGTCAGGGGGTCGCGACGGCTTTCAGGATGGTTCGGCTCGTTCATCAGCGTGGCCGCCGGATTGGCGGAGCTCCCCGATCCATCTCAAGGCGGACAGGGAGGGCATGAAGAAGTATTCGCCGCCGCGCAGCACGTTGAATGTCTGGATGCCGTGGATGCGACGCCGCACCGGATGTTGCGGGATGGTGAACGTCGCCCCGTCCTCCTGCAGCCCGACGTTCGGATCGCGTTCGTCGCCCAGGTCCATGAAGTTGCCGTTGTTGATCCACTCCTGCTGCAGGAACTCCATCGTGGCCATTGCCTTGGCGCTGAGGAAGATGAAGTAGGTGCCGCGTGCTACCTCGTCGTCCTGCTCCGAGGTCGCGTCAGGGTCGTAGGGTGCCCCGTAGGTCGTGCTGCGCCGGATGATCCGGTGAACGTTCACGTCGGCGAGTAGGGCCATCTTGGTGTCGCGCGGGTTCATGCGCCGCATGTGTGAGCCGAGCGGCACCTGCCGGCCGTGTGGATCCGCGGCGTAGGTGAAGTCGTTGTTCCGGCGCGCGTCCGCGCCGAGCGCTGGGTCGTCCTGCGTCGGGGCGAGCGTCAAGGGCGCGCCGCTGCGCCAGCGGCCCACCAGCTTCGCGGCGAGCAGTTCCCGCTCCTGCTCGGTCGGCGCGTGCTCGCGCAGGAACCGGTTGAACGTCCCGACGCGGGCCTGGTAGTTGCGCAGCCCGACGAAGGTGCCGTTGCGGCCCAGCACGTCCGGGCGGGGCATCGGCAGCGGCACGCCGGCCTCGCCGGGGTAGCCGAGGATGAATTCGCCGGCCTTGATCGGTGGTCCCTGGCCGGGCAACGAGTCGACGCCGCTGCCCTCGATGGCCGGCTGGCCGATCGAATCTTTGTAGCCCAGCGGATTGAGGTCGCCTGGCTGGGCGCCGAAGTCCTGCATCAGCATTACGGTGACGCCGGAGAACCCCTGATACTGCCGGCCCGCGGTCTCCATCGCGCGGCGCCACTTGTCTTCCGTGTCGCTGAAGATGCTGACCGCGATGTGGATCTCCCCGGTGCCGAAGGGCCTTTCCCAGTTCGTCGGGTCGTTGGGTCCGTAGTCCCGGAGCTTGTCGGCGCGTGCGGCCATCCCCACGCGGAATGCTTCGGGGAAGGACCGGAAAGAATCCTCCGGCAGGCCTAGAGCCACCAGCCCGGTGGAGCTGATGGCGATTGAGGTCCAGACGTCGCCGGCCTGCCACCAGTCGGCGGCGGAGTCGACATAGGGTGTCAGCCGCTGCACGAATTCGCGGCCGGCCTGGGCATCCTCCACGTGGAGCATGACGTGCGTGCCGTAGTAGGGCTCGGGCCGGTAGCGCAGCACCGTCGCCTGGATGTCGTCGAGCTCCACGGTGACGGGGGCACGCGGAAGGTCGCCTCCGAGGCGATCGACGAGCGGCATGGCGTTCTCCCCACAAGAAACCGAGACGAGCCGGCTCACGGGGACACTCTCGCCGGGTGGCACGGCCGCACCCCGCAGACTGTCCGGGTGGCTGGACTAGTCGCTGATCTTGTCCAGGAATTCTTCCAGCGCGTGGCCGACGCGGTTCAGCCGCCTGGTCTCCGCCACCGTCAGATCTGGATTCGCGACGTACCAGCCATCGGCCGGGATCTGGTACTTCGCGATCCAGTCCTTCACCGACGGGCTGCGCGTTCCCGGCCATCCCACGCAATTGCACATAAACAGATCCAGTTCGTCCGGGATCTTCGTTGCGAAGTCGTCGATGTAGGGGTCCCACTCATCGTCGTAGGCGGTGCAGAAGAGCAGCTTCGTGTCGTTGTCAAGGAATACGAAGCGCATATCGTGGACGGTGCCAACCCTGTCTGTGTCATCGAAGTTTCCGTCCCGCAGCTGCAGGAAGGCGCGCAGTCGCTCCGCTCCACCTTCCACGAACGGAGCGATCAGGGTGAGCTCCGAGACCCTGCCCTGACGGCTGCCGACCCGGCCAGCGGATTCCATGCGCGTTCGCGGCTTCCCCACAAACGACGTCGCGTCTTTTCGGAGTACGTTCTCCAACGCCTGCTTTCCCACCTCCGGCGCGTCGGCGTAGAGCTCTCGCAGCTTCTGGATCTTCTGCTCCACGGCCTGATCGGGTTCCGGTGCGGTCGCTGTCCCTTCTCGCGTTGTCATAGCTGTCCTGTCCTTTCGATCCGGTTCGATTCCTGCGCCCGGATAATGGCCACACGACCCACGGATGCGCCGCGGACCGGGTGGTTACCGCCTGAGCCGGGCCCGTGGGCCTCTGATCACGGCAACACCGAATCGGCGCTGGTCGGCTCGGTTTGCGGCTGGTGGTTGAGCGTCCGGCGGACCTTGGCCGACGCCGTGTAGATCCGTCGCACGTTCATGATTTCGCCCAGCGGGCGGTGAGCGGACGTGACACGCCACTGATTGAACGCGAGCGCGTCACCCTTCTCGAAGTTCTCGGGTCCCGAGATGTCCTGGCGCGGTAGATGCACGCGTCCCACGGTGACAAAGGGAGACAACTTTTCGGGCCATTCCACGGTCAGGACGTTCACTGGCATCGCCGTGAGGTCCGTGCACAGCTGGACCTGAAGATCGAAATCGAATGGTCTCGCCTGTAGCTCGTCCGCCAGCGTCGGATAAAACACGTCCGGGCCAATCGTGAGGTCGAGATCACGATGGATCACGTGCGTGGCGCTCTCCGCGGCCGGCGCGACACGTATCTTGGCGATGTAGTCCCCATGACGTACCGCGCCCATGCTCCAGAACGTGGTGAGCAGCGGATTGCGCACATGCGTCTGCGTTACCAGCCTCACGATCGCGAATAGCTCGTCCCATGCCCACTCTTGCTGCTGCAGCTGGCCCTTGCCCGTGAGCACATCCGCCAGCAGCTCGTGGAGACCCGCCTTGCCGCGCGTCAGGTAGTCCTGCGCGTTGTTCGCGATGTCCTCGATGAACAGGTAGTGTTTCGCTGTATTGCTGATGAAGATGGGATTATTTTTGAGCACGAGGTCGAAGGTGGTCGAGTCCGGCTCGTCTTCGACGAGTTTTGGTCCGTCGATATCGAATATTTTGATCGCGAAGCCAAGGCCGGGTCCGAGTTGTGCGTCCGTGCCCAGGTGGGTGGACGTGCTGGAGAAGCGAATCAGTGCGCCGTGGTGGCCCGGCTTGGCATAGATGCCCTGCGCATACGCCGCCGGCACATCAGTCAAGATCTCGACTTCTGCCTTGACCAGGCCGAATGACTTCGCGTGGGCGCCGCGGACGGCCCGCCCGGTGCCCTCGGTACTCGGCGATTCACGGCCCTTTTTCTCCCAGAAATCGATGATCTGTGCCAGCAGCTCGTCGAGATGGGGATCGATGGTCTCGATCTCAGGGGTATAGCGAACGAACTCGGATGACATCTGTCGCTCCTCCAAGTCGGTCTCGCTTGTCCCGTTCGTTCAATGCTTGTGGCTCTGCTGAACTCCCGAGCAATATTTGGCGGCCAAGTACAGCCTTTGAGTACTGCTGGACTCGATGGTCCCGAGTGTGCCCGGCACTGTCGGCGACTGGCGGAGGTTGCCGCTGTTGATCCACTCTTGTCCGAGAACTATCCATCGCCTCGGCACTAACTCTGATCATTCATGCGCCCAGCAGACGGGAGGTGACCTCGTGCAGGTGATCTTTCGCTTGCCGATGTGAGTCCGGTCCGGGTACGGAGCACGCTGGGGCCCGGTCTTGAAACGGGTCAACTGCAGACTGGGGCAGTCGCCGAAGGCGCATCACCCGACCTGAGTTGCATCATTACGGTGTAATCATCGCATGCGTTGGGCAGGAGCGCGAGCCGTTCGAGGGCGGCGGTGATCTGTGCACTACTTCGACGTAATACACGATTCGTTCCTGCCTCGCTATCTTGAGGTGCTGGCTCGCGACGCTCGAAAGGCGGCGGAGAGGCTCGATGAACACTCGGTAGAGATCGCGGCAGGTGTTGGGTACTCGGACTTTTCTGTAGGTCACCAAAATTTGCGGCCGCTAGAGCCCAATCACTCGTACGATCTAACTCAACCATGCACGATACACATCGGCCGATTGTCCACTTCTTTAGCCATCTCGGTAGATAAATCTAGCGGTGAGATATCGAGCGCGCTCCTACCGGGTGCACCGGTGTTGGTCTCCCTGAGCGCACTGCCCGAGGAGGCCGCTGTCCGCGCCTGGATCGGCTCCGGGACCCGGCTGGTCCGCCAGGCGGCATCGCGAGCACGGCCAGATCGTCGGGCGTCAGCCGGTCGCGGTCGAGATCGCGCAGGGCGCCGTACGCCTCGGCCCAAGCATGGCGGGCCACCGCGTCTCTCGCCTGCTCGACGCAACGCCTGCGGGGTCGCGTGCTCACCGGCGATGATCTGCCGGCTCGCACCGGTACTCGAAGCAGGGCACCTCGCGCGGCAGCATCTCAGGCCGACGCAGCCGACAACACCAGCTCCTCCAACTTGTCGAGACCCTGAGTCCAGCCCTCCTCGTGAAGAGCGCGGCGCCGCTCCGTGGCGAAGCCACCCTGGATGAAATTCAAATCGGTCGCCGTACCGCCGATATCGCCAAGCGACAGCGTCACCACTGTCTCCCGGTCCTCGGGATCGGGATCCTCCCACCGGAATGTGTAGGACAGACGTTCAGGAGGCTCGACCTCGAGGAACTCGCCGACCAGGTAGAACAGGTCGCCTTGCGGAGGCTGCATCGCGATCCGATACCCACCTCCTGGCCGAAGGTCGCTTTCCACACTCGGGGTGGCGAACCCGTCAGGGCCCCACCACTTGGCCAGCTCCTCCGGTTCGGTCAAGGCCCGGAACACGACCGAGCGGGGTGCGCGGAGGACACGCTGCATACGCAAGCTCAGCCCGCCATCGTGCGTCACCAACGAACCTCCTTCGGCCGAAGGTGTCAGTGACCTTGACGGCCTGACAGAGCCGGACACCCATCGGCTCGCCCGAGAAGTCGGCGCCCCTACGGGTGGGTCAGAAGATCGGCGTCTGCGCCTAGGTTCTGTCTCTTTGGTCAGCGTCGTGCCCAGATGAGGATGGCGGCGAGGTGGAGTGCGGCCTGGTAGGCGATCGCGAGTTTGTCGGTCCGTGTGGCCAGGCCGCGCCACTGCTTGAGGCGGTTGATGCACCGCTCGACGGTGTTGCGCTGCTTGTAGGAAACCGCATCAAGGCTCGGCGGGCGTCCGCCATGGCGGCCCCGGCGCAGACGGTGGCCGATCTGGTCCGACGGCTGCGGGATGACCGCGCGGATCTGCCGGCGGCGCAGGTGGCCGCGGATCGCGCGGGACGAGTAGGCACGGTCAGCCAAGACCATCGTGGGGCGGGTCCGCGGCCGGCCAGGGCCGACCTTCGGCACCCGGATACGTGCCATCACCGTCTCGAAGGCGGGTGCGTCACCGGCCTGGCCTGCGGTGACAGCCAGGGCCAGCGGCCGTGCGTGACCGTCTGCGGCCAGGTGGATCTTGGTGCTCAGCCCGCCGCGAGAACGTCCGAGTGCGTGGTCGGCCGGCTCGTTGCGTCCTTCGGCCCCTTTTTGAGTGCTCCGGCGGCATGCTGGTGGGCCCGGACGACAGTGGAGTCGACCGACACGGTCCAGCCGATGTCGTCGACGGCGTCCGCTGCGGCGAGGACGGCGGCGAAGATCTTCTCCCAGGTGCCGTCGACGGCCCACCTGATGAGCCGCTTGTGAGCGGTCTGGAACGAGCCGAACTCGTCGGGGAGGTCCCTCCAGGGCGAGTTGGTGCGGTACTTCCACGCGATGGCCTCGAGCGTTCGACGGTGGTCGGCCCACCGTCGCCCGCGGACCGGATCAGCCGGCATCAGCGGTGCGATCCGGTCCCACATCGCATCAGTGATCACTAATCGGACTGGCACATCCGATCAACTGATGAGCCCACCAAAGAGACACGGCCTAGTCGTCGCACGCCAGCAGGCAGCGATGCCTGAGCAACTGCTCCCCCCCCGGACGCCGGCTCCGAGCCCGACACCCAGGAGCCGGAGGCCGAACCTCGGAAGGCGGTCGACGCGACGGCGCTGCGGGCGCTGAAGAGTCCCGCACCGACGTGGAGGCCCTCGACCCGGCGACGGTCAGTGAACTCTCCCTTGGTGAGTATCCGCCTGACGCAGCACGGGTCCGGGGCGGTGGGCGGTGCCCCCGAGAAGCGGTGACCAGGACGATGTACTCCTCCGTGGCGACCCGATCGACAGACACTCCTCGAGAGGGGCACGACGACAACCGCGCCGCTCCCAAATCGCTGGGATGGGCGAAGTGGCGTTGCCATACTGGCGCCATGTGCTTTCGTGGGGGAACGCCGAACCGGCATTACGTGTGCTTGCCCTGCCGTTCTTCGTTCAAGAAGCGCGGCACATGGGCAAGTCGATGCCCGCGCTGCGGTGCAGAGTTGATCGACGCGGGCCAGGACCTCGCTGTGCCGAAGCGGCGGGACACCGCTGGGTGGCGGACGTTGGCTGTGCTGCTGAACGCGGGTGTCACGTTCCACTCCGGCTGCTGTGATGGGCCCGTCTGGCGGCCTCGAACACCGCGCGAGGTACGCGAGCGGTTGGCCGCCGCGGCCGGCACCGGCGTGCCGCTGAGCGTGGCGCTGACGACGGTCGACACAGACGAACTCCGTTCACGGCACACCTCACGCTGAGCCGTCGGCGGGGCCGCCCCGTACTCGGCGACGTGCGCCCTTGTGAGACCCTCGATTCGACCGCCCCACTTCAAGCGGGGAACCACAACGGCTTCTCACTGACGGGATCTCGCGGGCCACCGGCGCCGCATGCTCAGACGCGGGCCTCGTAGACGATGTTGAACGGCGTTTGTGCCGCCCGGCGGAAACGGGTCAGGCCGGCTTCCGAGGCCACCTGGCGGGTCCGTTCCTCGCCTGCTTGGGCGCCCAGAGCGCGGCCGACCTCCTGGGACTGCGAGGCGGGCGTGCAGATCAGGGTGGAGGCGCTGTAGAAGGCACGGCCCAGCGGGGTGAGGTTCTCCTCCAGCCGGTCGCCCGCCAGCGGCTCCACGAGCATGATGCTGCCGCCCTCGGCCAGCTGGTCCCTGCTGTGCGCCAAGGCGCCGACGGGGTCGCCCATGTCGTGCAGGCAGTCGAAGAACGCGATCAGTTCGTACGGCCCGCCGGCGAAGTCCTTGGCGCCGGCCACCTCGAACGAGAGCCGGCCCTTGACACCGGTTTCCGCGGCCAGCTCCCGGGCGGCGTCGACGGACGGCCGGTGATTGTCGAAGCCGGTCACCAGTGCGTCCGGGAACGCCTTGGCGATCATCACGGTGGAGTGGCCCAGTCCGCAGCCCACGTCGGCCGCCCTGCCGCCGGTACGCAGCTTGTCCACGACACCGGTAAGCGCCGGCAGCCACTCGTCCACCAGGTGCGTGGCGTAGCCCGGACGGAAAAAGCGGGCCGTCCCTGCGAACAAGTCCGGGTGGTGTTCGTGCCAGCCGACGCCGTGGCCGTCCCGGAAAGCGCGCTCCAGCCGCCCCCGTTCCTCGGCCGAACCGCAGGACAGGAACGACTGGTACCCGCCCAGCGCGAAGACCGGGCTGTTCTCGTCGGCGAAGACGGCACTCTGTTCCGGCGTCATACGGAAGCGGTCATCGCCCTCATAGGTCAGGTATCCGCTGGCGGCCATCGCGGCCAGCCATTCGCGGACGTTGCGCTCGGCGGTCCGGGTACGCTCCGCGAGCTGTCCCGGGGTGACGGCTTCGCCGTCCACGAGGGCCCGGAAGAGCCCCAGCCTCTCCCCGAGCAGTGCCAGGGGCGCTGCTGCGACCGCGCCCAGGTCGGTCACGACCTTCCCGAGCAGTTCGTTCAGCTTCGCTTCGTCCACCGTGCTCATGTCGACCGACACGACCACACCTCCGATCGATCCGGCCGGCCCCACCGTTGGTGGCGGAGGGAATCTCCTCTCGCCATTCGCGCGCGGATGACGCTAACTCCGACCGGTACGGATAGCCGGGCAAAACGCCACAGATCGCGCCCATTCGAGCAACGCGTTGCCCATCTCATCAGCCGGTGGTAGGCCGGTCGCCGCCCGGGACCAGGCGTGTGTGGCGACCGCGGGGGCAGGACAGGAGCCGCTCGTCCAGTCCCAGCCGCTGTGCCTCGGTCAGGAAGTGGTCGAGTGGTGAGCGGAAGACGGTGTAGTCGTCGTAGTGCACGGGCAGCACTCGGCGGGGGGCCAGGCGCCTGGCGAGTTCTGCTCCTTGTGCGCCGTCCATGGTCACCACGAAGCCGCCGGGCAGCTGCGTGCCGCCCAGGTGGAGGACGGCCAGGTCGGCGGCGGGGAAGCGCTGGGTGATCTCTTCGAGGCCGTCGAACAGCAGGGTGTCGCCCGAGAGGTACAGGCGCAGTTGCACCGGCCCGGCGGCGGGGCCGAATTCCAGCATGCTGCCCATGACGGGCGGCAGCAGGCGGCGTAGCACGGGGTGCAGGGCGTGCCGTCCGGGCAGGGAGGTCACGCGGACCTGTGCGGTGCCCTGCTGCAGCGTGCAGCTTTCCCAGGTACGCAGGCCTCCTGCCCGGTGAAACCCCTGGAGGGTGCGCAGCCGACGGGCGGCGTGGGGTGTCGTGACGATCGGGAGGGAGTGGTCCAGGTGGTTTCTGGCGCGGCGGTCCCAGTGGTCACCGTGCAGGTGTGAGAGGACGACGCCGTCCAGGCGGGGCAGGTCCGCGGCGTCGAGGGCGGGTTCGGTGAGTCTGCGGCTGACCAGTCCGTACCCCAGGTGGGCGCGTTCGCCGCGATGGAGGAGATTGGGGTCCGTCAGCAGGGTCAGCCCGCCGAACCGCAGCAGGACCGTGGCGTTGCCGATGAAGTGGAGGTCGAGAGTGTCGTCGAAGGCTGTCATACCGGTTCCTGCCCGGCGGGCGCGGCCCGTCTGAGGTCGGCACGGTCTGGTTGCCGGCCCCCGGGTTCCCCACACGCCGGGGCGCATACGCCGCGCGGGCCCTCGGGCAAGGGGCGGCCGATCACACGGCCGGGGGCATCGCGGACACCACCTGCTCGGGTACCTGCATCCGATACCCGCAGTCACCACCCGCTGACCGGCGCCGGCGGCTCGTGTGCGGTCCAGCTCGGTCTACCCGTCAGTTCGCTCATGGCCGAGCCGTTCCGGGGACGTGTCCGCGCAGAGGGTTCTGCCGGCGAACTCCGCCAGGCGTGCCCGCATCTCGTCGCGGGGCAGCCCCTTCTCGCCGGCCAGGTGGGCGACCAGGTCGGCGCGGGTGGCGGCGAGCAGGGCATGCGCGGTGAAGTCGGCGGAGCCGGTGCCGGCCAGGCCGGGAACGCGGTCCAGCAGGTCACGGAGCAGCGCATGCCACCGCTCGTAGTGCTCCGTGCGGTAGGGGCTGTCGGCGCCGGCCTGTTCCAGGGCCAGCGCGAGGTGGCGGTTGTCGAGCTTGAAACACAGGACCGCGTCGAGCAGGGCCAGTACGCGTCGCAGAGGCGCGGTCGCGGGCCCCAGCGGCGGCGGACCCTCCTCGACGCTCGTCCGGAGCGGTTCGAGGCGTGCCTCGTACAGGGCCCGGATCAGTCCGGTGCGATCGCCGAAGGCGCGGAAGAGCGTTCCCTTGCCGACGCCGGCTGCCGCCGCGATGTCGGCCATGGTGACGTTCTCCGGGTGCTCGCACCGGGCGAAGAGGGTGTCGGCGGCGGCTAGGACGGCCGCGCGGTTACGGGCGGCGTCTTTGCGCGGGCTGCGCTCGGGCACGGTTCCTCCGTTGCAATCCGGACCGGCGGTCCGTATCGTCGAATAAAGCGGACCGTTGGTCCGCATCGTACTGGAGCACAGGAGTGAAGAGTCATGTCGATGTCGGGGAAGACCTGCGCGCACAGCTCACCGGCCGATCTGTACCGCCGGAGCCTGCAACTGCTGCTGGACAAGGACATTCAGGGCTGGATCGGCCTGTGGGCCGCCGACGGGGTGATGGAGTTTCCCTTTGCCCCGCCAGGCTGGCCTCAGCGCCTGGAGGGCCGGGACGCGATCGCCGGCTACATGCGTGACTACCCCGACCACATCGACCTGCACGGCTTCCCCGACGTGCGGGTCCACCAGACCACCGACCCGGAGACCATCGTGGTCGAGATGCGCGGTGTGGGCCGGGTCGTGGAGAGCGGCGCCCCCTTCGACATGACCTACATCGCCGTCGTGTGCGTGCGTGACGGCCGCTTCGCCTCCTACCGCGACTACTGGAATCCGCTCGCCGTCCAGGCACCGGGTCTGGACTTCGCCGGGAGCGACGCCCGATGAGTCTTCCCGGCACCACCCTGGTCATCGGCGCCACCGGCACGACCGGGCGACGTACGGCCGCGCGGCTGGCCGCCGCCGGGCAGCACGTCAAGGCCGCGAGCCGGCGTGCCACTCCGGTCGCGGGCGCGGAACCGGTCCGCTTCGACTGGTACGACCCCGCGACCTTCAGCGGCGCTCTCGCCGGAGCCGACCGCGTCTACCTCGTCGCGCCGCTGGGCGATCCGGACCCGGCCGAGGTCATGCTGCCCTTCCTCCGGCAGGCCCGGGCCACCGGTGTCCACCGTGCGGTGCTGCTCAGTTCCTCGGCCATCCCGGAGGGGGGCCCGGGAGTGGGTACGGTGCACCAGGCCCTGCCCGGCCTTTTCGACGAGTGGGCGGTGCTACGGCCCTCCTGGTTCATGCAGAACTTCACCGGCTCGCACGCTCATGCCCGGAGCATCCGTACGCACGGCGAGATCCTGACCGCCACCGGGACGGGCCGCGTCGGGTTCATCGACGCGGAGGACATCGCCGCCGTCGCCGTGCACGCCCTCACCGACGACCGCACGCTCGACGCGGACGTCGTCCTGACGGGACCCGAGGCGCTCGGCTACGAGGACGTCGCCACCGTCGTCTCGCAGGTCACCGGCCGTCCGGTGGTCCATCGGTCCCTGACGTACGAGGAGATGCGCGACCGTCTGGCCGCACAGATGCCGCTGGAGTTCGCCGCGATGCTCGCCGGCATGGACCGCGCCATCGCCGAAGGTGCCGAGGACCGCACCACCGACACCGTACGGCGCCTCACCGGCCGCCCGCCGCACAGTTTCCGGGAGGTCGCCGAACGGGAGCTGTCACCAGGCGGATGAGCCGTGCGTCCGACCCCAGGCGTGGCTTCGTCGCCCGCCCGGGACCGCACCCGGTCCTCAACTGAGCGCAACGACGCGGTGAGCGCCTCGAAAACACAGATCGAAGGGCTGGTGTGACCGGTTCTCGGGGTGCGTCACGCGGGTCGCGGGCGGCAGCAGCCTGAACAGCAGATCGTCCGTCAAGCTGACGTGCACCGCCGGTGCCGACGATCCGCAGCGGGGATCTCCGTTCCCGATGCGGCAGGTCGGCCTCGTCCACCATGCTCCCGGGTGCACGGGCTGGCCACCGCGCTGCTGAGAACACCTCAGCGACCCCTCGCTGAGCCGGGTGACAGCGTTGCCGGCGGCAGCTGTGAACGATGCGGCCATGCCCGGGACATGCACGTTGACTGCCTGCCTCACGCCAGGTCGGTTGTGGCGTTCAGGTCTGCCTTTCCCGGGCGGCTTGCCATGGCAGGGGCCCGTGCGGGACTGTTGTCAAAGGACATCTGTTTCCCTATGGCAGGAAGGTGGTGAGGTGCGCACCGGGCGTGCCTCTGTTTGTGACTGCTTCCCGCAGCTTTTCCACCCGTCCACCCGACACCGGCCGGCAGGCCGGCCCGGCGTGGACTGAGGCTCCCTATCCGGTGCTGGTCGCCGACCGGCACGGCCATCTCGTGCGCCTGAACGACGTCGCCCGGCTGATACTGCCGGACGCGGTGAACGGCGCCCGTCTTTCCGAGCAGGTGCCGGCCTGGCTTGCCGACGCCCATCAGCGGGTCATCGCCACATCCCCTCCGGGCACTGCCCCCAAGATCTCCCACGGGGCCATCGGAGACCGCCACTTCGAGGCGCATTCCACCCTCAGCGAGGGCGATGTGGCGTGGTGGCTGGTCGATGCCACCGACCGCCGCCTGGCCGAGAGGGCGCTCAGCGATGCGCGACACCGCTCGGAGGTGTTGTCGGAGGCGTCCAGCACGCTGCTGTCCACGCTGAACGTGCCGCGGTGCATGGAGGTGGCCGCTTCCATGGCCGCGGAGCATCTCGCCGAGGCCGCCGTCCTGATCGCGCCGCCCCAGGGGCGGCGCTGCTCCCTCACCTACGCCTGTCGAGGCGGACACGTCGTCCAGACCAGCCGACAGGTCGACGTCGCCGGTGTGCCCGGGCTCAGGGAGGCGCTGCAGGGCTTCCCGCCGGTGCCGGCCCGCTGGATCAACCCCGCCGACATCCCCGACTGGGCGATCCCGGACGGCTTCGCCGGTTCGGTCGGCTCGGTCATCGTCGCCCCACTGCCCGGACACGGCGTCCCGGCCGGCGCGCTCATCCTGCTGCGCTCCAGCACGGAGCAGGCGTTCACCGAGGGCGAGGAGGTCTTCGCCCGCCTGTTCGCCGCACGCGCCGGCGCGGCCCTGTCCGCCGCCCGCCTGTACACCGAGCAGGCCACGATCACCGCCACGCTGATGCAGGACCTCCTGCCGCCCACGCTGCACACGGTGCACGGCGTGGAGTACGCCGGCAGCTACCGGACCGCGAAGGACCACGAGCGGGTCGGCGGCGACTTCTACGACGTCCACCCCGGCGCCGGCCCGTCCGAGGAGACGCTGGTCGTCCTCGGTGACGTGGCGGGCAAAGGCCTGGACGCGGCGGTCCTGACCGGCAAGATCCGCAACACTCTGCACGCCCTGCTGCCACTTGCCGAGGACCACGAGCACATCCTCAACCTGCTCAACAGCGCGCTTCTCACCTCCCACCACACCCGCTTCGTCACCCTCGCGCTGGCGTCCGTACGCCGCCGCGGCGGCCGGGCGCAGCTGCGGCTGACCAGTGCCGGACACATGCCGCCCCTCATCGTCCGCACCGACGGCACCGTGGAGGAGGTCGACACCCGCGGCACGCTGGTCGGCGCCCTGCCGGCCGTCAGCGCGCGCACCGTCAAGACGGTCCTCGCGCCGGGCGAGACCTGCCTGCTGTACACCGACGGGATCACCGAGGCCCGCGGCGGTCCCCTGGGCGATGAACTCTTCGGTGAGGACCGTTTGCAGCGGGCGCTTGCCGAATGCGTGGGTATGCCGGCGGAAGCGGTGGTGGAGCGGGTACAGATGCTGGCCGCGCAGTGGCTGGGCAACGGCCGTCACGACGACATGGCCGTCATGGCCATCACCGCCCCGAAAGCCGGCGCGCTGAGCATCGTCAACGGGTATGCGAGCGGCGGGCCGTCCGGGAGGGGAGGAGCAGGTAGTGAGTGAGCCCACCGCGACGGCCGGTGCGGTGCAGCGGTTGTGGCAGGCCGTGATCGGCGGTGACGAGCACCAAGCCGCTGCGACCGTCCGCGACGCCCTGGCCCAGGGGGTGAGTGAGGAGACGCTCCTGCTCCAGGTCATCGCACCCGTGCAGGAGAAAGTCGGCGTCGAATGGGCGGCGGGCCGTATCAGCGTCGCCCAGGAGCACGCCGCCACCGCCATCAACGAGCGGGTCGTCGCCGCCCTTGCCCACCGTCCCGGCACCAGCCGGCCTGCACCCGAGCGCGGCCGGGTGACGGTGGCTTGCGTGGACGGGGAATGGCACGCGCTGCCCGCCCGCCTGGTCGCCGAGGTCCTCGCCCTGCACGGCTGGCGGGTGGACTACCTCGGCGCCCAGACCCCCACCCCGCACCTGGTCGCCCACCTGCATCTGACCAACCCCGACGCGGTCCTGCTGTCCGGATCGATGCCCACCCACCTGCCGACCGCGCACGGCGCCATCACCGCCTGCCAGGCCATAGGTGTCCCCGTCCTGGCCGGCGGCCGCGCCTTCGGCCCCCAAGGCTGTTACGCCACCGCTCTCGGGGCCGACCGGTGGGCGGCGGACGCACGGGCCGCGGCCGCCGTCCTGGCGGCGGGCATACCGCGGCCGGGCGCCTCGGCGATCCGGCACACGGTGGACGACCTGCCGCACCTGGGCGACCAGGAATACACTCTGGTCGCCCAGTCCCGGACCCGGTTCGTCAAGCAGACCCTTGCCGACCTGGAAGACCGCTTCCCCGCCATGCGCGCCTACCACCGCATCCAGCAGGAACGCACCGCCGAAGACATCGCCTACATCGTCGAGTTCCTGGCCACCGCCCTCTACGTCGACGACCCCGACCTGTTCACCGCGTTCCTGACCTGGACCGACGGCATCCTCACGGCTCGGGGCGTTCCCGCCCGCTCGCTACGGGCCGGCCTCGACGCCCTGGCCGGCCAGCTCCACGATTTCCCCCGCGCCCTCAAGATGCTCGAGCACGGCAGGACCGCCCTGACCGAGCACGCCACCCGTCCTGTCCCCGGCCCCGACATACACGTATGACGCACCTTCCACCCAGCGAATTCACCCTGGCCGTCCGCCACGAGCCCGCCACGCTGACCGTCATGATCGGCGGCGAACTCGACTACGGCACCAGCGGCGACCTCCTCAACGAGGTGAGCCAACAGCTCACGGCCGGCCAGCCACCGCCCGCCGATGTTCGGCTCGACTTCCGTGAGCTGACGTACATCGACTCCTCCGGGCTGACGGCTCTGCTCATGATCCACCGCCGTACCAGCGCCCTCGGCGCCACCCTCCACCTGGACAACCGGCCGGCCCGCCTCGAACGCATGCTGCACCTCACCGATGTCCTCGACCATCTCACCGCACCACCCACCCGCACCGGGGGCTGGCAGCCGGAGGAAGACGACGGCCTCACCGAGGCAGGCATGACCTGAGCAGAGGCTTTCTTGTTCGTAGGACGGAGGACGGAGGACCGAGGGCGTGAAGCATGGCCACGTTCCCGCCTTTCCGCAACTGTGGTACCCAGCGTTGTTCAGGACGAGGTTCGGCGGTGATGCCGGGCAGCGACGGTCCCCAGGACCACGCCGGCCGTGATGACGATCAGCCCGCGGGCCCAGACATCGGCCTCGATCTGCGTGGCGAGCGCCAGGCAGGAGGCCGCTCCCAGGACGGGGACGGCGGTGTACGCCCGGAAGTGCGGGCGGTCGCAGCGATCGCGCCGCTGGACGAGCACCGCGGTGTTGACGATGAAGAACACCACGAGGAGCAGCAGCACGAGGGTGGAGGCGAGGCTCGCCACGTCACCGGTGAGCGCCAGCAGGAAGGACAGCGCAGTCGTGGCCGCGATCGAGGCCCACGGCGTACGTCGGCCCGGAAGCACCCGGGTCAGGAAGCGGGGGAGGAGGCCGTCCCGTGCCATGCCGTAGGCCAAGCGGGAACTCATGATGCCGGTGAGCAGCGCGCCGTTGGCCACGGCGACGAGGGCGATGGCGCCGAACACCTCCGGCGGTACCCCGCCCGCCGCCTTGACCACCTCCAGCAGCGGACCGCTGGAGCGGGCCAGCGTCGCGGTGGGGACGGCGGCCGAGGCGACGACACCGACCAGGACGTACACGGCTCCCGCCGTCACCAGGGCGCCGAAGAGGGCGCGCGGGTAGGAGCGACGCGGGTCGCGGGTTTCCTCGGCGACGTTGACGGAGGTCTCGAAGCCGACGAAGGAGTAGTACGCGAGCACCGTTGCGCTCAGCACACCCGCGGCGGCTCCCGTGTGGGCGGTGCCGATGTGGACGAGCCTGTCGGGGGCGCTGTCGCCGCGCAGGAACAGCCAGACCCCGAGCCCGACGACGAGCAGGAGACCGCCGACCTCGACGGCCGTGGCCGCCACGTTGGCGCGGGTGGACTCGCTGATGCCACGGGCGTTCAGCAGGGCCAGGGCGCACAGGAAGACGGCCGCCACCGGCACGACCGGAAGGCTCACGAAGACGGCCAGATAGTCGCCGGCGAAACCCCGCGCCAGTGCGGCGACGGAGACGATGCCCGCGGCGAGCATGCAGAACCCGGCAAGGAAACCGGTGAACGGCCCGTAGGCGAGGGTCGCGTAGTGGGAGGCGCCGCCCGCCCTTGGATACTTGGTGGCGAGTTCGGCGTACGAGGCGGCCGTCAGGAGCGACAGCAGCAGGGCCAGGAGCAGTGGCAGCCACACGGCGCCGCCCGACTTCGAGGCGATCTGGCCGACCAAGACGTAGACACCGGCGCCCAGGACGTCGCCGAGGATGAAGAAGTACAGCAGGGGGGTCGTCAGCGCCTTCTTGAGCGCGGGCGCCCCACCCTGCGGCAAGCCGTCCGTCGCAGTAGTGGAAGGCGTGGAAGGAGTGGTAGGAGGTGTCACCACACCCGCCTACCCCCTTGGGCCCGGCAGCAGACGGAAACCGTTCGGCACTCGGGTCAGTAAGGCTTGCTGTTCACATCCCCCCAGCCGTCACCGTCGTTGACCGTCATCATGGCCTTGTAGCCGGGTCCGTCCCAATACCAAGCGGTCTGGTGACTTCCGCCTCGTCCCAGACTGCCATGGGACAACGCTCCGTAAGCTCCGTTTCCCTTCTTCCGCCACAGGTAGTAGCTGCACCCGCTTGACATGTTGTAGAAGGATGCCCGCACGTACCAATGGCCGGGTGCCGTCTTCTTGGCGTCGAGCTGGGCGGTGCAGCGCCCATCGTGCGTGTGGATCTGCCGCACACCGTAGTAGTACTTGACTGCCGTCGGTGACACGGCCTTCGGCGCAGCCGACTGAGCGGAAGCCGTAGAAGCCATGAAGCTCAAGCTGCACAGGGCAAGCGATGCGGCACCGAAGCATCGAATGACTTTGATCACTAAAACCCTCCTTTTCGCCAATCGTCGCAGGAAGAGTGCCGCAAGCGCCTTAGCGCGGTGCGCCAGGGGCTTGGCTTCGTGCGCCAGTCTTGGTGCTGTGATCGTGGGATCGGTTCCGGTAGTCGCTGGGGGTGATGCCGTGCACGGTGCGAAAGACGCGGGTGAAGTCCGCGGCCTGGGGGAACCCCCAGCGGGCCGCGATGGCCTGGATGGATACATGACGCTGCGCAGGATCAGCCAGGTCCCGACGGCAGCGTTCCAGGCGTCGGCCGCGTATCCAGGAGCGGACGGTCACGCCATGTTGCTGAAACAGCCTGTGCAGTGAACGAACCGAGATGTGGTGGGCTGCTGCCACCTCACCCGCAGTAAGAGTGGTGTCGCCGAGATGACGCTCAATGAACGAGGTGATACGCATGTACAGCACGCGCTGACGGGAGTCGGAGGGAACGGCACCCTCGCGCTCCAGGAAGTGCGCCAGTGTAGCGGTGACCAAGTCCAGGCCGACGGTGCCGAGTCGTGCGGCGTCTTGTGGCGTGTAGTCCGTACTGTCTTCCGTCAGGTGAGTGAGGAACGTCCTCAGCAAACGCCCCATGCCTTGATCACCGGGAAGGGTCCGGCAGATGATCTGATCGATCTGGCGGGCCGGTAACGGCAATAGCGCGCGGGGAAACTGTAAGAGAATGTTCCCGCCGTCCGCATAGGTCTCGAAGGGGCGCGAACTTTCGAAGAGCAGGAGGTCGCCCGGTCGGACTGCGGCGCGTTTGCGATTCTGCTCGATCACATGAGGGCCCGAGTTCGTGACGCCGAGGGCAAGGATTTCGGGATCCGAGGCGCGAATCAGCTTCGGGGTCCGCTGCGTGAGGTACGACGAGTACGCCATCGCTGACAACTGGACCGCCCCCAGCGGCATCGTGCTGACCCTGCCACGAAAGACATCCGTACCGATCAGCTTGAACGATGTCGGCATCACCGCCTCCGCGATGACTTTCTCCCATGCTGGAAGAGCATCCCGCGCCGAGAAGTCACTGCTGTCGAAGATGTGCTCCACGGATCCTCCCGGTACTCCAGCCGGACTTCTGTATCTCTGCTCGTCAACGGCTTGTCAGGAAGCGTAGCGAGGGCTCCGTAACCGTGTGACGGTCTTGTGCCGGCCGTCCCACCAACGGGTGCCCGGGCCGCCGCCGAGACGCCGCCGGCGGTTCCGCCTCGGCACCCAGCACAACTTCCGCGCCCGGCAGCTCCGCCGGTCCATCTCATCCCCGATTCCCCGACCCGGCCGAACACCGGGGCACCGGACACCGGGACACCGGGACATCGCCACGACGGTAGGCCTCCCACATGCGGCAGGGCGCACACCGACCACCACGTTCCAGGCAGCCCACAACCGGCACGTGCAGACGTGACACGCCTCGGCGCCGCCCAACTCGCCTACGGCCGAGGCCAGCTCGTTGTGTCGTAACGGGCCGTTTCATTCGGGGAGTCTGCGGTTGACCCCATCACGGCCACATGATCCGTCGAACGGTGCCCAGGGAGGACGGGGCGCAGTCGGACGGCGGACGCAGGCGCCACGGCACGAGGGCGTGCGTGAGGTGGCTCCCTCATCGCTCCGGCCGTCGGGATGTGCCTGTCAGGCACTTGACCGGATGCCGCTTCGACGGAGGATGGGGGGAGAGCGGGTCTGCGTGGTGAAGTGTGGGCCTCTGACAACCTCGACAGCAGGGAGCGTTTCGTCCGATGACCGCACAGCCCGCACGTCTTGAGCGCAGCGATCCCGGGACCGCCTCGGTGATGGGTGACTCGCCGTTCAAGTCTTCTCTCGTCAAAGCGGTGTTCAGGGACGTGACCTCGATGCACGTCTCTCGGTCGGCCGCGTGGGCCGCCGTGTCGGTGACGCGGACAGTGCTGACGGAGATCATCGACGGCGCGAGGAGAGCGGCGGCGGAGGAGGCCCGGAAGAAGCTGGTTCCCGGTGACCTTCTCTCGGCGATCGACCGGAACGTCGAGCTGGAGGTGGGGAGCAAGTGGTACGACCACAGCCCGACGTTCCAAGGCCTGACCGGTGTCCTGTACGACGCCGAGGGTGTCATCGTGCCTTCTCGTAAGCGCAGCAGGTCGCAGAAACCGAGTGCTGTGGTCGGTGCCCACAGGTTCGAGGCTGGCGTCAAGAAGCTGCTGCGGAGCCGGGGGGTGACGGCCGTCCCGGCGATGATTCGCGACCTGGACGGAATCGCGAGCGTGTTCCTGACGGACCTTGCCCGGGACGCGGCCATGGTCGTCCGCGAGGGCGGGGTCAACCGTTGGGGTACGGTCACCCCAGTGATGTCGGGCGAACCGGCCCCACTCCCGTTCCTCAAGGATTCCTTCCGGGCCGTGCCCACCCGCAGGGGGGACAGGCGGACCATCGGCAGGGATGACATCCTGGCCGCCACCACGATTCAGTTGTTCGGCGGCAATCTCAGGCAGCGCGCCCTCACCGAGGCACGCGAGGCGACACCGCACACGTAGGCCCGCTGAGCGGGTGCGACCGACATCGCCGCCCGCACCCTCAACTGCCAGGACGGACGCGCCGAATGAGATGGCCTCTCAGATGATCACCGGGAGCCCGGAGCAGCATGTTCCAGCGCTTCGCCGTGCCGAGGTGCTGAAGCACTCTGCTGGCGGCGACCGCGGCCGTCCGGCCGACGCCCTCGAGGTGCAGAACCTGATGGCGATTCTTGGAAACGGTCGGGGGCGACGGTCGGGGGCGCTCCTCGCCTCGCTTCCTTGGCCTTCGAAGTGAGGCTGGGGAGCGAAGAGCCAATCTTGATCTCCTGTGGATGGGTTCGGGCCATGACTGGTGACTGGCGGAGGGACCGGATCGGGGCTGCACGATGTGCTGCGGGATGCGATCGGCAGCGAACTGGACCGGTTGCGTTCGACGGACTGACGGTGGGCCGGTCGATCGTCAGGACGGCGCGCCCGGGGAGTGACCTGCAGTACGCCGTCGCGGCACAGCGCAGGGCGTTACCGTGACGGGCTGATCGTCGCTGCACGTCTCACATCACGGTCGGGGCCGTGGCGCCCCGGGCGAACAGTCCGACTGGTGAGGAGGGGACTCATCGATCGGGATGGCTTTCAAGGCGGTGCCCCTGGCCACGCTGGTGTCGTGAGGCCGGTGACGCGGTTGTCGTCGTCGCGCCGGGCCGTGCGCGGGTCGGGGACGGCAGGGACAGCCTGGCCGCTGTCGAGGGGTTGGGCGCGGGCGAGGAGCCGGCGGTGGCCGGCCGGTACGGCCGTGATGCGCAGGTGGAGCCCGGACCGCCAAAAGCCAGGTGCGGGAAAGGGGGTGCGGCGGGTCCAGCCTCTCGGCGACTGGGGCGGTGGCGGACGCTGCTGTCGGCAGAGCCGGCCGAGGCCACGGGGGTGATGTCGGCGGACAGCATCAGTCGGCCACAGGGGGCCGATGAACGTGCTTGGAATGATCAGGCAGGCCGGGTGCCCGGTCTGTCGGCCGGTCGTTCGTCAACTCGTGGTGCGCCTCTTCACTCTTGCAGATGATGGACCAGACGCATTGACGATGATTTTCCGGCCATTCACGTCGCGTCAGCAGGTAGCGCCGGGGCATCTGTGGTCTGAGCGACATGAAGACGGGTCGGACGGAGCCGACGGCCTACTGCTTATCAGGCACGTGCCTGATAAACCGGCCTCGCTGAATTGGCCGGGAGACGCGATCAGCCGCTTTCTCTGATCAAGCGCATGCGCTGTGATGTCTTCCCGCCGGAGTCGTCCCGAGACACACGTGTGCGGTCCGGTGGTGGCCGCAACGGGGGGTACGCCCCACCCGTTCCCATTCCGCACCGAGCCATTCCAGCAACGGCAGCTCCGAGCAGGCCATCAGCCTCGGTGGCATGCCCCGACGACTGTCTTCCGGATCCAGCCCGACCGCGCTCCGGGGCGGCAGCAACCCCCGCCCACTCCCCATGCCATGGCCACGCCGCATGACCGGTGGCCAGGCAGACCGCGCAATATCCGCTCGCACGGTCGGCTCGTGGCACCCCCAAGAGGCGGCCACCGCTCTCCACTGCGCCCTGCAAGGAGTTTGGATGCCATACCCGTCCTTCCCCCGGTGGTTCGCCGCTCTGTGGCCCAGCCGGCGACGGCAACCGGGCGGCCCTGCACCCCACACCACAGATCATCACCCCCACACCACCACCACCACCCGGAGCCGAAGCACACGTGCCCTCGTCCGTGGGCTGGTTCCCGCAGCACTGGTCCTGCTCCTGTCCGGCACTCCTCTTGCCACACCGCAGGCGAGTGCCGCCGCGGCTCCCATCTGCCTGAGCGGAGCCCTGGCGTTCGACCACCGCGACGCCGAGGCCGGGACCGCCAAGCCCTGGATCACCTCACCGGCCCGCAACGCCAACTGGGAGCTGTGGGGCCAGACGTCCCCCGGTGCCGCCTCGCGCCTGCTGGCATCCGGACTCACCGGCGTGGACGGCGGAACGTTCAACGCCTGCTACCAGGCCACCGGGTCCCTGCCCGAGCTCCACATGAAGTTCCTCTCCGCCAGCACACAGACATGGCGCGTCATCCCGGATCGCCGGTCGGCCACTCCGTATTCGTTCACCACCGCGTCACTGACCGGCGTTGCCACCAGCCGGGACCTGGGCACGGTCAAGGTACCCAGCTCGATCCAGGGTGCCTGGAACGTGGAGGACACCCTCAACCTGCTGTACTGGAAACGCGGCAACCCCGACTCCGGGTGCTGGACCAGCCATCAGGCCAACGGTGCCTGCGACCAGCTCACCGTGGTCTGGGACCCGGGTGCCAGTGACGGCGGTTACTGGGACTACGGCAACACCAACTACGTCATCCTCGCCGGCGACATGCCCGACTCCCACCACCTGGTGCTGCACGAGGCAGGCCACTGGCTGCAGTGGCAGCTGTACAACCACTGGTTCCCGCGGGTGACCAACTGCAACCCGCACTACATCAACAGGAGCAGCTCCACCACCTGCGCCTGGACCGAGGGATTCGCCGACGCAGTCGCCGCCTACGTCCTGGGCGACTACCGCTTCGTCTACCCCGACGGCACCTCGTACAGCTTCTCCAACGGGCGCTCCACCCCGGGCTGGGACGCCGGTGACACCGTCCAGGGCAGGGTCGGCAGTTCCCTGCTCGACCTGTGGGCGGCGAACGGACCCGACGGCGGCAACTGGGACCGCACCATCCGTCTGATGACCTACAACGCCAGCACCGATTTCCGTGAGTACTTCATGGCCGACCGGCCCACCGCCTCACCTCCGCTGAGCACGGCAGGGGCTGCCAGAAGCATCATCTTCAGCCACACCATCGACTACTGAAGCGGTGACCGACCGTTCCCCCGCGACGGACCACTCCTGGCTACCCGGCGTCACCCCGACCACGTCAGGCCCGAGTTCAGCCCGCCGCCCGCCCTGACGAACCCGGGCAGCTCGCCGGACCGGCCCACTCGGCTCAGCCGTTGAGGACCGGCCGGAAGACGAGACTGCTCCTCGGTCGCCTGTCCCGCCGGGTTGCCGGCCCGCCCCTCGTGCCTCGTCGTGCCCTCGCTGCGGCTGCGCCGTTCCCCGGCTGACACGCCGCCACGGCTCTTCGGCGTGCCGACCACATCGACCACGCCGACCACGCCGACCACGCCGACCACGCCGACCACGCCGACCACGCCGACCGCGCCGGCCGCCAGCGCGGTCACGGCAGGACGGCTTGTGCCGGATCAATCCACGCTGACGCCCGTGCCCGTGCCCGTGCCCGTGCCCGTGTCCGTGCCCGCGTCCTGGCGCGGCACCGCGGTCCCGTCGTGGCCGATCGGTCGACGGGCCGGTCCGGATCCCCTGCAGAGCGGTCCTCATGTTTCGCAGAGGCACTCACAAACGGCATCAGACGAAGGAGAACAGGGACTGGTCGGACACCAGGGGCGAACCCCTACCATTACCTCAGTGGAAGGGGGGCGGCTCGTGACGGGAAACCACTACGCAGGTGACCACATCCCCATCTCAGGTACGTTCCACGGCCCCGTGACGGGAAAGGTCGTGCACCACCATCACGGCCCTGTCCCGAGAGCCACCGCGTCCCTCCCGGCCGCGCCAGCTCTCTTCACCGGCCGGGACCACGACCTGGCCCGGCTGTCGGCCGCACTCGACCCGTCCGCCGAGTCCGAGCTTCCCGTCCTGGTCTGCGCCGTCTCCGGCCTGGCGGGCATCGGGAAGACGTCACTCGCCCTGCACGCCGCCCACCGGGCCGGCGAGGACGACTGGTTCCCGGGCGGCACGCTCTTCGTCGACCTGCGCGGTTACGACGACCACCCTGTCGCCGCCGGCCAGGCGGTACTCGCACTTCTCGACGCACTGGGCATACGCGGCACCGACCTGCCGGCCACACCCGAGGGGCAGTACGCCCTCTACCGTTCCCTCCTGGCCAGGGAGCAGGCGCCGCTCCTGCTGGTTCTCGACAACGCCTCCCACGCGGAGCAGATCACCCCCCTGCTGCCCGGCCTCCGTCACCACCGCGTCCTCGTCACCTCCCGCAACCGCCTCACCGACCTCGACGCCCGCATCATCGACCTCGACGTGCTGACCGAAGAGGCCGCGATCGATCTGATCACCAAGGCTCTCCGGCTCAGCGACGCCCATGACGACCGGCCGGCCCGGGAGCCCGACGCCGTGAGAAGGCTCGCAGCCCTGTGCGGTTGCCTCCCGTTGGCCCTGCGGATCGTGGCCGGCGCCCTGCGGAAGCAACGCCATCGTTCGCTCTCCTCGCTGGTGGAGGAGATCAGCGCCGCGAGCGACTCCACCCGAGCCCTCGGCGTCCGCCCGGTCCTCGACGTCTCGTACGCCCGGCTGCCCAGAGCGCAGGCCCGGCTGCTGCGGCTGCTCGCACTCGCGCCCGCCGCCGACATCTGCACGGAGGCAGCCGCAGCGCTGGTCCGCCGGCCGCCCGATCTCGTACGCGGTCTGCTGGAGGAGCTGGCCAACGCCTACCTGATCACGGCTCTCCCGGACTGCGCGCGGGGCCTGAGGTGGCGGTCGCACGACCTCGTACGCGCCTACGCGGCGACACTGAACGCCGGGAACCGCCTGCGGGCTCCGGGGCGTGAACAGGCGCGGGCCCGCATGCTGACCTTCTACAACCGGAGGGCGCACGCGGCCGCGCTCCGCGTGCACTGGACGCCGGGTCTGCCCGAGCCCGACTTCTTCTCCGACAGAGAGGAGGCGCTGGCCTGGCTGGACGCAGAGCGACACGCCCTGGTGAGCCTCGTCCAGGAGGCCGAAGGCGCCTGGTACGCCCCCGCGGCCGTCGACCTGGCTCTGTGCCTGGCGCCCTTCCTGGCCTTGCGACGGCACTTCAGCGACCTGGTCACCGTCAGCCGGGCGGCTCAGCGGATGGCGCACCGCAGGGGCGACCGCTGGAGCGAGGCCGTGGCGTGCACCAACCTCGGTCGCGCGCTGTCGTACCTGGGGCGAGCGACGGAGGCGATCGACGCCCACGTCGAGGCACGTGCGCTGTTCCGGGGCATCAGCGACCGCCAGGGCGAGGCCGAGGCCATGCACGACTTCGGCAGCACACTCGTGGCGGCGCGACGTCACGGGGAAGCCGCCGACGTCTTCACCCGAGCCCGCGAGCTGTTCCAGGGCATCGGCGACCGCTGGGGCGAGGCGATGGCCTGGTACAACCTCGGCCACACACTGCGTGAAGCGGGAGAGCCGCCAAGGGCAGTCGACGCCCACGCCCGCGCCGGCGGACTGTTCAGAGAACTCGGCGACCGCGAGGGCGAGGCCATGGCCTGGAGCGGCCTCGGCCTCGCCCTGGGGGACGTGGGGGAGACGGAGCAGGCCATCGATGCCCACGCCCGTGCCCGCGACCTCTTCCATGAGCTCGGTGACCGCGTGAGCGAGGCCTCGGCGTGGATCGACCGCGGTTCCGTCCTCGTGCGTGCCGAGCGCCGGTCCGAGGCCGCCGGTGCCATCAGGCACGCCCAGGAGCTCCTCCGGGGAACGGCCAACCGCGCGGGAGACGCCACGAAGTGGCACGGCCTCGCTGTCGTCCTGCGGGACATGGGGCGGACAGAGGACGCCATCGAGGCGTTCGGCACCGCCCTGGAGCTCCATCGCAGGGGCGACGACTGGTACGAGACCGGACGTACCCTGAACCATCTCGCGCGCGCTCACCACGACACCGGGAATCTCGCCGCAGCCGGGCAGACCTACGCTCGGGCCGCCGACGTGTACGGCCGTGCCGGGGCCCTCACGGAAGCTGCCGAAGCCAGGGCTCTGGGTGAACGATGCCGGAGCCACCGGGGCCCGGCCGGCCGCTGCGAACCGGACTCGCAGGCGCCTTACGGGGAATGACCGAGGAGTACGTCAGGGGCGCCAGTCCGCCTCCATGTCGTGGGAGTCGGTCTTGGTGAGCTTGGTCGTTCCGGTGCCGTCCGCGTGGACCAGGTACAGGTGTTCGGGGTCCGCGTCGTCGCCCCCGCCTCGGGTGAAGACCAGACGGCTGCCGTCCGGGGACCACGAGGGGTACTTGTCGTTGAAGCGGGCCGAGGTGATGCGGTGCACTCCGGTGCCGTCGGGGCGGACGAGATAGAGGTGCGCGAAGCCCGAGGAGTCGACCCGGCTGAAGACGATGCGGTTGCCGTGCGACCAGTCCGGCGTCCAGTCGTGGGAGCCGGAACCGGTGACCGCCGTCTGGGCCAGGGTGGACAGCCGGATCCGCATCACCCTGCTGTGTCCGCCGGCGTCCGCCCGGCTGAACGCGAGGAACTTGCCGTCCGGGGACCACGTCGGATGGAGGTCGTCCGCCGAGGTGTGGGTGAGCCGGGTGGCGGGAGTGCCGTCGATCTCGGCCACCTAGATCTCGCGCTGGGTGCCGACCGGCTTGGCGTAGGCGATCCGCTTGCCGTCCGGGGACCACGCCGGGTCGGATGCGCCCTTGGTGCCGGGGACGGCCTTCAGGCCGCCGCCCGTCGTCTTCATCGTCCAGACGCCGTCGATGGCGCCGCCGGATCCGTAGCGCACGAAGGCCACCCGTTTGCCGTCCGGGGACCAGCTGGGCATCACGTCGCTGACGGTGGAGGTGTGGGTGAGTCCGACCGGCGTGCCGCCGCCGGCCGAGATGGCGTACAGGTCCTCGACGGGGGCTCCCGCGGTGTAGCGGGCGAAGACGATGGGGTGGTCCGCCGCCGCTCCCGCGTTCCCTGCTGCGTTGAGCGTCAAGGGCACGGTCATGGCGAGCACGGTGGCGGCCACGGCCGCCCGGCGCCGCCGCGTCGTGCCGGCTCCGCCCGTCCTGACGGTTCTTCGTGCCGCCCCTTCGGCGATACCGCCGCTGCCGGTCTTGTGGTGCAGGTGCGTCAAGGTGTCCCCCCGATGGCTCGTCCGCGGCCCGCTGCGGGCCGCTCCGGCGGGTAAACATCCCACCCGGCGGAGCTCCGGGGAAGCGACGATGGCCGACGGTACGGGCTCTGTGACACGTTCCGGACGCCGCCGTCACACGCGCGGGGTGCGGACCGGCGGTGACCGGATGTCAGGGCGCGGACGGTGACCGGATGTCAGGGCGCCTCCGCCATGAAGTCGGCGACCAGGTCCGCCGGATTGGCGCTCGACGTCAGCTCGAACATCGCGTCCGGGTCGAACATGTCGTAGAGGATCACCGGCACCGGCCGCCCCAGCACCGCCACGATCCGGCCGCTGTCGTGGAGGTGCCTGGCCGCCGCGACGCACACCTCGTAGAACCATTCGACCAGCCGTTCGCCGCGGTCGTCCGCCTCCTCGTCGTCCTCGTACCAGAGCCCCCGGGACTCGGCCTCCCGCCGGTGCGACCGCGCGCCGTCAGGGTCACGTCCGACGGTTCTCACCCCTTCGAGTCCCGTCTCGGGGAAGAACGCGTAACTCCAGCGTGCCTCCCAGGCATCCGGCATCTGCCGCGCCGCCGCCACAGCGTCGGCCTCGGTCGTGTAGCCGATCGCCACGTACGGATACCGCGGATCCTGGTCGACGCTGTCGACGCGGAACGTCACCGCGTAGATCCCGCTGTCCGCCGGGAACTCTCCGACGACCTCGCCGGCGACCCGTTCCATATGTTCTCCGAACGCCATACGAGCCCTTCCTCGATGAGGTCGAAGATCATAGAGAACGCGAGGAGCGGAACTGCGTCGCCCCCCCGGCTCCGGCGGTTCGCCCACGGCGCGACCGGGTGACCGGACCGGACGGCCTGATCCGCCCGCCCGGCAGGGTGGGGGACCCGGGCCATGGGTCGCCCGGGCGGCGGCCGCCGCCCGTTCCCTACAGCTCCGGGTCCTCCCGAGGCGGGCGTGCAGACCCGTGCAGGCCGGGTGTTCCCACCCGCCCTGGACCGGGGGGGATGTCCATCAGCCTGTGGGCATGCCGGTCCGGTTGCGTTCGAGTACGGAGCGCAGCTTCGAGATGGCGCGGACGGCGGCCGCGCCGGAGGGCCCGTCGAGCGTGTCTGCGATCAGCGTGGTGAGTCCGTCGGTGAAGGTTCTCTCCGCCGCGTAGACGAGTTGCGAGCCGTCGTCGGTCAGGGCCAGCAGGGAGGACCGGCGATCGGATGGATTCGGCTGCCGGACGATCCATCCCTGTTTCTCCAGGCGGTCGGCGCTCTTGCTGGTCGCCCCGACGCCGATGGCGAACTCGGCGGCGATGTCCGCCACGCGAGCCCCGGGATGGTCGCGCAGGAAGCGCAGGAACTCGAACTGCGAGGTGACGATCCCGTGCCGCTCACGGAGACGGTCGTTGAGGGCGTTGTACAGACGCGTCTCGCAGCGGACCAGATCGGCGAAGAAGCCCGGGAGGTCGACTTCGTCACCGCTCAATCTATATGCCATGGCATATAGTGTAGAGGAAGCTACTTACGGCGGGAGCACACCCATGAGCAAGGAACAACGCGCCCGGATCGACGCGATGATGCGGCAGCCGCGGCCCGAGGGCCCCCGGTCGGCCGAGGAACTGCGGGCCGGATTCAAGGCGTTGATGGCCCAGATGATCGTGCCCGACGGCATCCGCACCACGCGGACGACGCTCGGCAACCGATCCGCCCTGCATGTCGAGCCGGGCAACGGGCCCCGCGCCGGGACGATCCTGTACTTCCACGGCGGCAGCTTCGTGTTCGGCTCCCCCGAGACCGCCCTGCCGCTGACGGGACACCTCGTGGCCAAGACCGGCTTCAGGGCGTACTCGCCGGACTACCGGCTTGCCCCCGAGCACCCGTTCCCGGCCGCGATCGAAGACACCCTGAGCGCCTACCGCGACCTCCTCGACAGAGGCACAGACCCCTCGGCCATCGCGTTCGCCGGCGACTCCGCCGGCGGCGGCCTCACCGTCACCACCTGCCTCGCCGCCCGTGACGCGGGCCTCCCACTGCCCGCCGCCATCGTGGCGTTCTCCCCTGGCCTCGACGCCACCCGCACGGGCGAGAGCATGGACACCAAGGAAGGCATCGACCCGATCTTCACCCGTGAGACCGTTGAACACACCGGGGCCATGTACCTGGCCGGGGCCGACCCCCACCAGCCCCTGCTCAGCCCGGCTGTCCTCGCCGACCTGACCGGCTTCCCTCCCATGCTGATCCAAGTGGGAACGAACGAGATCCTGCTGGACGACTCCACGCGCCTTGCCGCGCGTGGGAGGGCGGCCGGGGTGGACGTCATCCTGGACGTCACCGCCGACGTGCCGCACGTTTTCCAGTCGTTCGCCGGCGTTCTGGACGAGGCGGACGAGGCACTGGACCGCGCGGCTCTCTTCCTCAGGCAGCGACTTGGCGCTGGGTGCGCGGCAAACGCGTCAGCGAAGTAGGTTCAGCCCCAGTCCGCGGAAGCTGTCGGGCACCACACCGGCAGCGGCTCCCGGACGCCGTGGGGCACGGCTTCGCCCACCTCCGAAACTGACGCGTGCTCGGCAAGGTCCCGCACCCGGCACGAGCACCCCGAACTCTGCGCACCCCAGAGCTGTGACCAGCAGCATCACGATGCACCGTGCTCGTTCACCACAGCGCCGGTCGGGACTTCCTTGCGGCGGCAGAAGTCCGGCGCGTCAGGCAAGAGCCGCCAGGGCCGCTTCGGAGGGACTTTCGGCCGTCGCCTGATACACGATGATCACCTGATGCTCGGCGCCGCCGACGGTGAGCGCCTGCCTTCGCAGGGCGAGGCTGCCGACGACCGGATGCGTGAAACGCTTGAGTTCGTCCCGGGCGGGCCGCGTCTCGTGCCGCATCCACAGACGACGGAACTCCTCGTCCGTCTCCAGCTCGGCGATCAGACGGACGGTCTCGGGGTCGCGTGGGTCGGCTTCGGCGCGCAGGGCCGCTGCGGTCTGCGCGGCTACCTCTGCCCAGTCGGGGAAGAGCCGGCGGGACGCCGGGTCGAGGAACACCGCTCGGACCAGGTTGCTCCCGGGCCGGTACATCGGGGCGAGCGCACAGGCTTTCTTGTTCGCCGCCAGTACGTCGAAGCACCGGTCGCGGACGTACGCGGGGCGGTCCGCCCAGGCGTCGAGCAGCCGGTGCACGTCCGCGGAGACCTCGGTCCGCGACGGCGGCACGGGGGCGTAACCGGCGAGGGCGTGCAGGTGGGCGCAGGCGTCGGCGTCCAGCTTCAGTGCCCGCGCGAGGGAGCGCAGTACCTGGGACGAGGGGTGCCGGTCGACGCCCTGTTCGAGCCGGACCAGGTACGGCTCGCTGATTCCGGCGAGGTGGGCCAGTTCTTCCCGGCGCAGTCCTGCCACCCGGCGGCGTCCGCCTGCGGGCACCGCCGCGTCCGCCGGAGCGACCCGTCCGCGCCGGGCCTTGAGGAAGTCTCCCAGAAGATTGTCGGCCGCCATGATGCGAGGGTAACCCTGCAAGGGTGCTGGCTGGCCAGGTGGGAACGGCGCAGGCTCGATGTCATGAAGACCTGGTTCATCACCGGCGCGTCCCGCGGCTTCGGCCGTATCTGGGCCGAGGCCGCTCTCGACCGCGGCGACCGTGTCGCCGCCACCGCACGTGACCCCGAGACCCTGCAACCGCTCCTTGACACACACGGGGACGACATCCTCCCGTTCCGCCTCGACGTGACCGACCGCACCGCCGTGACCGCCGCGGTGCAGCGGGCCGCCGAGGTCTTCGGCCGCCTGGACGTGGTCGTCAACAACGCGGGCTACGGCTTGTTCGGCATGGTCGAGGAAACCACCGAGGAACAGGCTCGCGCGCAGCTCGACACCAACCTGTTCGGCCCGTTGTGGGTGACGCAGGCGGCCCTGCCGTACCTGCGGGCCCAGGGCAGCGGTCACATCCTGCAGGTCTCCAGCCTCGGAGGCCTCGCCGCCTTCCCCACACTCGGGCTGTACAACGCCTCCAAGTGGGCCCTGGAGGGAATGAGCGAGGCCCTGGCCCAGGAGATCGCCCCCTTCGGGATCCACGTGACGCTGCTCGAACCCGGCCCCTACGACACCGACTGGTCGGGCGCCTCCGCAGTGCACACCGAGCCGCTCCCCGCCTACGAACCCGTCCGCGCCGCACGCCGGGCCGGTGCGTCCGCCCGCACGCCCCAGGACGCGCGAGACACCGCCGCCGTTGTCCTCGAACTCGTCGACACCGACGCACCGCCCCTGCGGCTCTTCCTCGGCACCTACCCCTATCCGGTTGTCGAGGCGGCCTATCGGAAGCGGCTCGACACATGGAACGAGTGGCGGCACCTCGCCTCCCGTGCGTGACCGGCACGGAGCATCCAGCGGCCTCCAGGACCCCCACGCGTCACCTGCTGCACGCTGTCACCGGCATCGGGTACGGCACGCTTCGACGGCAGCCGGTGCGTCTGCCCGCGCCGACGTGACAGGAACAGGGCGCCCTGCGGCTCGGTGACAACCGGCCTGCCCTTGCGACTGCCGACGATCAGCCGATTCCCCACCGTAGGCCGCAAGAACAGCTGGCAGCTGGCCGGGCTCGCCGGTCATCGCACCCCCCGTTGGATGCCGTCCCGCCCGTTCGCGGCCGGATTGGCCGGTAGTCGAGCGGACCTTGGCCGGGACTGGCTCCACGGCTTCCGCCGACTGCGGCCTTCTTGAGACGTTCCGTGACGAGGCCTCGGCCACCGCACCTGTCGACGCCGATGATTCCCGGCCCGTGCGGGAGTCTGTCTTTCGACAGCAATCTCCTGGAAGGCGGCCTCATGACGACCCTGCACGACTTGCTCGAAGCCCACGTCGGTGCCGGTACGCTGCCGGGAGCGGTTGGCCTCGTGGCCCGGGGTGACCAGGTCGAGGTGGTGGCCGTCGGCACGCAGGACGCCGGTGACGGCGCCCCGATGGCGAGGGACTCCATCTTCCGGGTCGCCTCGATCACCAAGTCCGTCACCGCCGCCGCACTGCTGATCCTCCTGGAGGAGGGCAGGGTCGCACTGGACGACCCGATCGGGATGTGGCTGCCGGAGCTGGGGAAGCCGGTGGTCGTGCGCACGCCGGCGAGCCCGGTGGACGACGTGGTGCCGGCCGACCGGCCCATCACCGTATTCGACGTGCTGGCCTCCCAGGCCGGGTACGGATTCCCCTCCGACTTCACACTGCCGGCGGTGCAGGAGTTGTTCACGGTGCAAAAGGACGGCCGGGTGCCGAGCAACTTCCCGCCGGCCGACGCGTGGATGGCGGCGCTCGGCCGCATCCCGCTGCTGTACCAACCGGGCGCTGCCTGGCTGTACGACACCTGCTCCGTCCTGCAGGGGGTACTGATTTCGCGGGTCACCGGACAGCCGCTGCCGGAGTTCCTGACGGAGCGGATCTTCGGGCCGCTGGGCATGGTCGACACCGGTTTCGAGGTGCCGGCCGCCAAGCGGGACCGGTTCACCAGCTTCTACAGGCCAGGCGACGACGGCAGCCTGGAGCTCGCCGACGGCCCGGATGGCGAGTGGAGCAGCCTGCCCGCGCTACCGCTCGGCAATGGCGGGCTGGCCTCGACCGCCGACGACTGGCTGGCCTTCTGCCGGATGTTGCTGGCCGGCGGGGTGGCGGCCGACGGCCACCGGGTGCTGTCGGCCGACTCCGTGCGCATGATGACCACCGACCATACGAATCCTGCGCAGCGCGACATCGGCCGGCTGTTCCTGGAGGGCCAGGGCTGGGGCTTCGGCGGCTCGGTTGACATCGACCGGACCAACCCGTGGAATGCGCCGGGCCGTTACGGCTGGGTCGGCGGCACGGGCACAGCGGCGCACATCGTCCCGGCCACGGGTACGGTCACCATCCTGCTGACTCAAGTGGCAGCCATGGGTCCCGTGCCGGCACCGGTGATCAGGGAGTTCTGGCGGTACGCGGCGAACGCCTGACACCCGCATCTCACGCCCGTGGCCTCACGGCGGGCCCGGCTGACCGGGTGGCGAAAGCGGACCACGACGCATAGCTGTGTAAGCCCGCCAAGAGATCTTGCTGAGGTGTCCCGGTCGAGCGTGACTGGGGTGACGATCTGATCGTTCGGTGGGTGTGCCGGCTCGGCCGTGGATCGTGGACGATGACTTGTGGGCCCTGATCGAACCGCTGCTGCCACCCTGGCCGACGCGGTCGCCGGGGCCGAGGCCAGTGGATGATCGGCTCGCCTTCGAGTGATTGCACCGGACCCTGCTCGCCGAGCTCAACGCGGCCGGCGAGCCCGCCTGGGCCCCTGTTCAGGCGGGCTCGGTGGGATGGAGGTGGGGGTGCGGGTGGAGGTTGAGGTAGAGGCCGGCGGCGGCGTGGGCGGCGGTGGTGGGCAGCGGGAGGAGGTGGCTTGTTCCGTGGCCCGCGAGTCCTTGCGGGGCCCGGCCGTTGGCGGGCTGGCGGACGGTGCGCAGGAAGGTGCCCACGGGGTCGTCGGTCTGGCTGTCGTGGAGGTCTTCGGCGCCGGTGATGATGTTGAGGAAGCTTTCGTGCAGGCGTAGGGGGGCCTGGTCGCGGTGGCTGAGCTGCTGTGCGGTGCGGAAGTAGCTGTCGCGGCCGGAGTGGATGCGGTAAAAGGCGCTGACCAGGATCAGGAGCCGTTCGTAGGCGTGCCGGTAGGCCTGCTGGTAGAAGGCGCGGGCGGCGTCTTCGTCGACGTCGCCGCGCAGCATGCTGTTGATGGTGGCGGCGGTGAGCAGGCCGCTGTACATGGCCAGGTGCACGCCGGTGGACAGCAGGGGGTCGAGGAAGCAGGCGGCGTCACCGGCGAGGAACCAGCCCGGTCCGCTGAAGGTGTCGCTGACGTAGGAGTAGTCACTCTCGGTCTTCAGCGGCGCCACCTGGCGGGCACTGGAGAGCAGGCCGGCCAGCAGCGGGCAGCGGGGGATCGCGTCGTCGTAGACGGTCTGCAGTGAGCCGCCCGCTTGCTGCCGGGCGCGGGCGAAGGAGCGTTTGTCGGTGACCAGGCCGACGCTGAGGGTGCCGTCGTGCAGCGGGATCGCCCACAGCCATCCGTCGTCCGGCAGGGAGAACACCCCGATCGCGCCACTGGGGGCTGCGGCAAGAGGGGCGGCGCCACGCCAGTAGCTCCAGGTCGCGACGTTGCGGAAGGCATCATGGACGCGCCTTGAGCCCAGGTGCCGGGTGGCGAGGAGGCCTGCGCGGCCGGAGGCGTCGACGAGGTGCCGGAAGCGGATGTGCCCCGCGCCCTCGTGCCGGCCGGCCCAGGTGGCTTCCACCGCCCGGCCGGCCGGTCCGGTCTCGCCGCCAGCCTCGAAGCCGACCCGTTGCGCGCGGGTCTCTTCCCTCACGTCGGCCCCCTGCGCGCGGGCATGCTCCAGCAGCAGGTGGTCGAACTCGGAGCGGATGACCTGAAAGCTGTAGGCCGCCGGTCTGCCCGGTTCGTCGAAGCCCAGTGACCATTCCTGGCCACCCCAACCGTAGAACGCCCCCGTCTTGCGGATGAACCCGTGCGCCTCGACCGTCTCGCGGGCCCCCAGGATGTCCAGCACGGGCAGCAGGGAGGGCAGCAGTGACTCGCCGACGTGGTAGCGCGGGAACCGTTCCCGCTCCAGCACCCGCACCCGATGGCCCTGACGGGCCAGGAGGGCCGCGGCGGTCGCGCCCGCCGGACCGCCTCCGACCACCAGAACGTCGGTTTCTTCGTGCATGCGGTGCTCCTCAGCCTTCGGCAACGAGCGATTCCACCCACCGGTCGAGCACTTTCTGAGACAGTGCCATCACTATGAGCAGTGAACCTCACGGTGGGGCCGGCCCGACAGACGGCCTCGGGCCCGCCCGCCCCTTCGTATCAAGCCGCGCTCCAGCCACGCTCACTGTGGGTGTCGAGGAGGAGCTCCTCCTGGTCGATCCCCTCACGCGCGTGCTCAGCCCCCGCGGACCGGAGGTGGTGAGCGAGGCGGCCGGTGAACTCGGTGATCGGGTCGGCACCGAGCTGACCCGCTATCAGGTCGAAGTGCGCACCGATCCGCACACGTGCCTGAAGGAAGCCGCCGAACAGATCCGTTCCACAAGAGTGGCGGCCGCCCGCGCCGCTGCCCGCCTCGGCGTGCGCCTCACCTCGACCGGCACCCCCGTGCTCGGCCAGACGTCCCCTGTCCCGATCACACCCGGCGCCCGCTATGCCCACAGCGCCGCGCACTTCCGCGCCCTGGACGACGAGCAGACCGCGTGCGCCTGCCACATCCACGTCGGCCTGCCCGACCCCCGCGACGCCGTGCACGTCAGCAACCACCTGCGGCCCTGGCTGCCCACCCTGATCGCCCTCAGCGCCAACTCCCCGTTCAGGGACGGGCAGGACACCGGATACGCGAGCTGGCGCACCACCACCTGGGGACGCTGGCCCGTCGCCGGCCCGCCCCCGTACTTCGAATCATCCGCCCACTTCGACGACCTCGTCGACACCCTCCTCGACGCGGAGGCACTCATCGACCGCGGCGGCCTGTACTGGGACATCCGCCCCTCCCACCACCTGCCGACCATCGAAGTCCGCGTCGCCGACGCAGCCCTGACCCCCGACGACACCTTGATGCTCGCCGCTGTCGTCCGCGCCCTGACCGCCACCGCCCTCGAACGCATCCGAGCCGGAGAACCGGCCCCCCGCCCGGCACCGGAAGTCCTGCGCGCAGCCTGCTGGCGCGCGGCACGCGACGGACTGGCCGGCACCGGCATCGACCCTCTCACCGGCCACCTCATCACCCAGACCACGCTCGTCGAAAGACTGCTGCACACCATCGCCCCAGCACTGCGTCGGCACGACGACCTCGACCACACCCGCGAGCAATGGCAGCGCCTGCGCGCCGAAGGAACCGGCGCCGCCCGCCAGCGCGCCGCCTACCGGCAACGCTCCAGCCCCCACGACGTCGTCGACTACGTCATCTCCGCCACCTGCCCGCAGTAGGGCAGCGGTGCAATGAGCACCAGCATGCGCGGCGTTGCACTACGCCGGGCGTGAGGCAACTCGGATCGGAAGCACTCACCTCCGTCTGCCGCACATGACACAGCGCGGCCAGCGTCGTGTACGGCGCGCCGGCGCCGCTGCCGCCCGCAGAGCCGAGAGGTACGTCGCCGCCCGCGCCACGCCGTCACCAGCTCTTCCGACAGGACTGTGCGGAAGGCCGGACCCGCAGCAGAGTTACGCGGGCGTCGGCGCCCGATCCGGGCGCAGCGACGCGAGCGGCGGGGGCAGGAAGTTCACGGTGCGCGGCGCTTTGCCGCTGCTGCAGACAGTGCGGACGGGGCAGGGTTCGCAGGACCACCGCGGCGACACCCTTCAGTGCCTTCACCGCATCGCCCTGAGCCATGTGATCACCGGCCAGTGTCGCCTCGACGTCGGCGGCGGGACAGAACCATGTGCCGTGTGGCCGGCCCGCTGCCGCGGCGCGTGCCTCGTGTGCCCTTCCCCCAGACGTAGGTCCCCACCAACGCCTCGCTGAAGGCTTCGCGCCGCAACGCGTCAGCCACCACGGAGACGACCTCCGTCCGGCTGCCCCAGGCATCACCGGTGTGTGGCGCCGGAGCAAGAGCTGACGGCCACGGGGCGATCCCTGCCCACCGGCTGGGGGCGTAGCGGACGGTGTGCGCGCCAGGCCTTCCGTCCGCGTAGCCCACCGTGTTCTCCCTCCACCAGCGGTGCCGTGCCTGCAAGGCCGCATCGGGCATCAGGCGCGTGCCCCTCTCGCGGTCCACCGCGTCCGCTCGGTCCTGTCTGCTCACGTTCCACCCCCACGGTCGTTCCGGCAGGCCGTCGGCCGGATACTCCGATGACCACGGCTCACGGCGGCCGATGCCGCGGGTGGTGCTGCCTACGATGTCGCTGGCCGAGCAACACGGAACCGACCTTTTCCGGGAGACGACATGAACAAGGCCCTCCTCGTGATGGACGTCCAACGGGACATCGTGGACCTCGCCGACGACGGCTCCGGGTATCTGCCGCGCCTGCGCACGGCGATCGACGGCGCACGGGCGGCCGACATCCCCGTGATCTACGTGACCATCGCGTTACGCCCGGGCTTCCCGGAAGTAGGCACGCGCAACAGGGCGCTCACCGCCATAGCGCGGGCGGGCCTCTACGTCGAAGGAGCTCCGGGCACCGAGATCCACCCCGCTGTCGCACCGCGGCCGGGCGACGTCGTGATCACCAAAAGGCGGGCGAGCGCCTTCCTGGGCACCGACCTCGACGTGGTGCTCAGGGCGCGCGGCATCGACAGTCTCGTACTCACCGGCATCGCCACCAGCGCAGTGGTGCTGCACACCCTGTGCCACGCCAACGACCTGGACTTCGACCTGACCGTCCTCGCCGACGCCTGCCTGGACCTGGACCCCGAGCTCCACCGGGTCCTCGTCGAGAAGCTGTTTCCCCAGTGGGCGGACGTCGTCACCGTCGACGACTGGATCGACACCCTTGGCCCCCACTAGGACCTGCCGCACCAGCAGGCCTTGTTCTGCGGGATCAAGCCCCCAGGGCAGCGTCCAGGGCCTTGCCGGTGTCCGCGCCAAGGGCCCCGGCCGCGGCGTAGAGGTCATCGACGGCGCTCCCCACCTTGTCGATCGAGGCGATGGGCACACACCGCTGTCGTGGCCCGCCAGCGAGCAGATCCGTCCCGTCGGCGAGGACGCGCAGGCGGTGAGCGTACTCATCGACCAGCTGCCCGCCCTCGGAGACAGCGTGGTGGTAGCCGACCTGCCGGACGACTCCTTCCTGACCCGGCAGGTGCGCAGCCACGGGGGTGCCACTGCCCTCCAGACGCTGGTCGCCACCGTCTCTCTGCCTGTGGATCTGGCGTCCCTGTCCCGGTTGAGGCGGCGGGAGCACGCGCGCCGCCGCCGGGGCGTGCAAACCCTGGGTGACCGGGTCGGATACCACCGCTCCTGGAACCTTGGTGCACTTCCAGTAAAAACCGCAGGCGGGCCCTGGTGCCTGAGGGAACGGGCCGCGTGCGCAACGTACGCTCCAGTCCCTCTTCGAGCTGTCCCACGTCCGCCTCTCCAAGCGGCCAGGCGGCAGGGGCCGGCACCCCGCCGTCCGTAGGGTGGTCCTCCCACACCACCGCCGTGCACAGGCTACGAGTCCTGGGGGAGCCCGGCCCGGCCACGTCGGCTACAGGTCGGCCAGGGCTGACTCCACCGAAGAGGCTCTTGGGGGCGGCAGCCCGGATGCGGTCGACCACCGGCCAGAAGCGGGGGAACTCAGTGTGCGGTCGCCATGCCCTGGTGATCGTGGCCGAGAGGGGGCCACACTCTGCCCACGTCTTTCGGGCCGCTCTTACGAGGCTTACGACCGCTCGATGCGTCTTGGCCGGAATGCCCGCAGCATTGACGTGAAGGTCCGGGGGCGCCTGCCTGACCGCTTCGCCCGCCTGCGGGGCGGCGTCGACGGCGGTGTCGGTCGCCCGCCCGGCGGTCAGCTTGCAGGGAGCCGGCCGGGGACCGGGCGCCGCTCGCGCATGCTCTGACCGGTTTCCGGAGGCCGGCCGGTCCCATGATTCGGCGCCGCGTCCCGGATCCCGTGTCGCGCGCCCTGCTGGTGCGATGGCGCACCAGCTGCCGGGGACTGGCCCGGTCGGCGAGACGGCTGGCGTGGGCGGACAGGCGGACGCGGGTGGCGTCGATCTCGGCCCTCTGACCGGCGGTCACAGGTACGCGAGGGCGGCACCCGGGGGAGTCCCGGGTGCCGCCCGTCAGGCCTGCGCTGTCACTTGACGTTGACGGCGCTCCAGGCCGCGGCGACCGCCTTCGCCTCGGTGCTGTCGGCGCCGTAGAGGTCGCCGGCCGCCGAGAGGGTGCCCTTGCGGGCGCCGGCGTAGTCGGTGGTGGACGTGAAGTACGTGGTCAGGGCCTTGTACCAGATCTGCAGGGCCTTGTCCCGGCCGATCCCGGTGACGGTGGAACCGTCCTGGGTGGGGGAGTCGTAGTCGACCCCGTTGATCGTCTTCTTCCCGCTGCCCTCGGCCAGCAGGTAGAAGAAGTGATTGGCGACGCCGGAGGAGTAGTGCACGTCCTTGTCGCCGACGGAGGAGGACCAGTAGTCGGCCGAGCCGCCGTCCTTGCTGGGCTTGTCCATGTAGCGCAGCGGCGTGCCGTTGCCGTTGATGTCGATCTTCTCGCCGATGAGGTAGTCACCGACGTCGCTGGAGTTGCCGGCCGCGAACTCCACGCCCGTACCGAAGATGTCGCTGGTGGCCTCGTTCAGGCCGCCGGACTCACCCGAGTACTCGAGGCCCGCGGTGTTGGACGTGACGCCGTGGCTCATCTCGTGGCCGGCGACGTCGAGCGAGGTGAGCGGGTCGTTGTTGCCCTCGCCGTCGCCGTAGGTCATGCAGAAGCAGGTGTCGTCCCAGAAGGCGTTGACGTAGGCGTTGCCGTAGTGGACGCGCGAGTAGGCGCCGACACCGTCGTTCTTGATGCCGTTGCGGCCGAAGGTGCTCTTGTAGAAGTCCCAGGTGACCTGCGCGCCGTACGCCGCGTCGGCGGCGGCGGTCGCCGCCGAGGCCGTGGTCCCGTCGCCCCAGGTGTCGTTGTCCTGCGAGAACAGGGTGCCGGTGCCGGATTCGCCGTGGGCGAGGTCGTACGTCTTGTGGCCGCCGCGTGAGGCGTCGGTGAGCGTGTACGAGGAGCCGGACTGCGTGCTCGTCAGGTCCACCTTCCCGCTGTACTTCGTGTTGCCGACGCCGGTCTCCACGCCCTGGTACTGGAACAGCTTCCGGCCGGTGGCGGCGTCGGTGACGACATGCAGTTCGTTCGGGGTGCCGTCGTCCTGGAAGCCGCCGACCACGGTCTCGTAGGCGAGGACGGGCGTGCCGGACGCGGCCCAGACGACCTTGCGGGGCGCCCGGGAGGCGCGGGACTTCTCGGAGCCGGCGGACTTCGCCACGCCCAGGGCCTGCTGCTCGGCGCGGTCGGGGGCGATGCGCGGCGTGAGCGAGGCGGGCTTCAGCGACCCCTGCGCCGCTCTGGTCACGCCCTTGCGCTCGCCGGACTTCGCCGTGTGCACGATCAGGTCGCCGCCGAGCACGGGCAGACCGGCGTAGGTGCGCTCGTAGCGCGTGTGCACGGTGCCGTCGGCGTCCTTGACGACGTCCTTGGCGACCAGCTTTTCCTGGGCGCCGAGTCCTATCGCCGCCGCCGTCGCGGTGGCCGAGGTCCGGGCCTGCTGGAGGAGGGCGGCGCGGGCAGTGGCGGACAGGGCGACCGGAGCCGCGCCGGGCCGGTCCTGTGCGGCCGGCTGTGCCGTGGCCGCGCCGCCGAGGGTGGTGCTCAGCAGTGCTCCGGCCGCGACGGCGGTGGCGAGGGTCAGCAGGGTGTGCTGGTGACGCTGGGAACGGGAGGTCACACAAACTCCTCTGGAGGGGTGTGGGGGGTGGTCCGGCCGGCGGACGCCGGCCGGTTGGGTGTGGGGAGTGGCCGATACGGCGCCGCCGCCCGGCCCGCAGACATGCCGCTCACGCCGTCTGTCCTGCGCATGACAAGTTTCAACGACTTCGCAGCATCGAGGGGTGGAGGGAGCGGTCGGCGCATGCCGCACGCCCCGGCGGCTACGGCCGTCCGGCCCGGCCCGGGCTTGCCGAGTGACCCGGGGTCACCCGGGCGGTGGACAGCCTGACGGCAGCGCGGCGCATGAAGTCTCCATGGAATGTGGGGGGTTGGAGAGGTGAACACGACAGAACCTCAGACGTCACCGGGAGCGCTACGCCTGTTTCCAAGGTCCGACAACTCTCCCACAGCTCCTTCACGGCCGGGGCACACACAGCCGGTCAGGCGGGGCTGAGCGGATGCGCCGCCGTGGTGGAGCGCGGCGGCCAGGAGTGAGGGGAGAGGATGCCGAGCACGTAGGCGCGCGCCACCAGCGCCGGACGGGTGGCGGCGCCCAGCAGACGCCGCAGGCGGGCGAGGTGGTAGTCGACCGTCTGCCGCGACAGGCGCAGCGCCGCGGCGACACCGGCGTTGTCGTAGCCCGCGGCCAGCAGGGCGAGTATCCGCACCTGGGCCGGTGTGAGCGCGGGATGCGGCTCGTGGCTCAGGCCGAGCCGCGTGACGACCGCCCACACGCCCGCGTCCCGCCCCCGGGTGCGGTTGACGACGCTGAGATGGACCCACACGCGGCGCAGGCGCCGGTCCCCGTCGACGAGCACGGCACTGGACTGCGCGTTCCTGCGCCGCCCGGTGGTCAGTTCACCCCAGGCGGCGTGCAGCGCGGCGCGTTCCGGGGTCTCCGCCAGGAAGGCGTCGGCCGGCGACCCCACCAGGTCGCCCGGCCGTAGACGCAGTAACTCGGCCGCCGCGGCGCTCGCTTCCCCCACCACCCCGTCCGCGGACAGCCGTACGCAGGGCAGGCCGCTGTGGTCCCGCAGGGCGCGCAGGTCCTCCTCGGCCCGGCGCCTGCCCTCCAGCGCGTGGATGTACTCGCTGACGTCCACATACGTGCCCGCCACACAGCGCAAGGCCCCCCAGGACACGGGAAAGCGGTATCCCGCCGCATGCCCGGGCGAGCCGTCCGGGCGCCGGTAGGTCAGCGTGTGGCGCAGGGAGTGACCGCCGGTGAGGACCTCGTCGTCGAGCGCCAGGAACCGGGCCGCGTCGTCCGGGGCGTCGAACTCGCCGAGGTGACGGCCGACCATGCGGTCGCGCGTGGTGCCGTACAGGTGGGCGTAGGCGTGGTTGGCCCACACGTAGCACCCGGCGGCGTCGCGGACGAACATCGCCGCCGGGCTCAGATCGGCGAACGACGCGTAGGCACCGGCGCCCGCCGGCGCGCCGCCGCCCACCTCCACCGCCACGCCCCGGCTGCCACGACGCCCGGCGTCGCCACCCCGGGCCGACCAGGTGACGTCGAAGGTGCGGCCTTCGAACCGGGTGCGGCGGGGGCCGACACCCGACGGTGCGCCGTCACTTGACGGTGCGCCGTCACCTGACGGCGCACCATCGCCGGGTCGGGCGCCATCGCCGGGCCGGGCACCCTCGCCGGGCCGTGCACTGTCGCCCCGCCGGGCCGTCGGCAGCCCCCCGGCCTCCGCCGAAAGGGCTTCCAGGAAGCGGTGTGCCGTGTGCTCGTCGGTGAAGGCGCCGCCCCCGCTGCGGACCCGCCCCGAGTCGGCGTCCGTCTCCCACCAGGACACCGGCAGACGGGCGAGCAGTGTCTTGAAATCGGCCTCGTCCACAGCCCAACTCCTTGAATCGCGTACGGGTGTCACGGTGTGTGACATCTCATGCGTGTCCCGTACATGCCCAGCCATGCGGCCGCCTGAGGCCCGCGTGGCACCCGGGCCGCGAGCCCACTCAGGCATGTGCCTGAGACGACCGCGCTCGAAGCGGCGAGAGCCGGGAAACCCGACTGCTTCGCTGGACGGGAACCGTCCCACGGCGCACACGGACGGCAGGCCGTACGGCGGCCCGTACGGCAGGCGCGGACACGGAGCCGGCGCACCGGAAGCCCGCCGCCTCGCACGCGTCGCCGCGCCGCCCAGCCGTCCGTCCGCGCGACGTGACACCCGAACAAGCCGCCGAAGAGAAGGAGTTGAAGTCCCGTGGCGAAGGTGCTGTACGTGCATGCCAAGGGTGGTCCCCCGGTCGGGTACGCCCTGCCCAGGGTGGCCGCGAGGGCCGAGGTGCACCTGCTGGCACTGAGCGAACTGCCCGCCGGCAGCGCGGCGCGCACCCGTGCGTGGTGTGCCTCGGCCGTCGCCGCCGGGGGCGCGGAGGCGGCCGACCTGGTCGCGTCCATCACCTCCCGGGCCCGCGAGGTGGGCGCCGACGCGGTGGTCACCTTCTCGGAGTACGCGGTCGTCGCGGTCGCCGAGGCCGCCCGCCGGCTCGGGCTGCGCGGGGCCGGCCCGGCCGCGGCCCTCGCCCGCGACAAGCGGCTCATGCGCACGGCCTGGGAACGGCGGGGCATTCCCCAGCCCCGCTTCCGGCCCGTCGCCACGGTGGACCGACTGCGAAACGCCACGCGTGAGCTGGAGTGCCCCCTGCTGCTGAAGGCGGCCTGGAGCGCCGGTTCGACCGCGCACCAGATCATCGCGGCCCCCGCCGACGCCCCGGCCGCGTGGGCCCGTTCCCGCGAGGTGATGACGGAGTCGGCACGCCTGGGATACGCCGAGCTCCATGTCGCCGGCGCCGGCGAGGACTTCCTCGTCGAGGAGATCGTCACCGGCTGCGCGGGGGAGTGGTTCGCGGGACCGGGCTGGGGAGACTACGTCAGCGTCGAGGGCGTGGTCACGCAAGGCGTCTTCCGGCCGGTCTGCGTGAGCGGCCGGATGCCGACCGTCGCGCCGTTCACCGAACGGGCGGGCATCACGCCGGCCGCCGTCACCGGCGAGGCGCAGGACGCGATCGTGGCGCTGGCCCGGCGGGCCGTGGACGCGCTCGGCCTGGAGGACTGCGGCACCCACACGGAGATCAAGCTCGGGGCAGGCGGCCGCATGTGGGTGATCGAGACGGCGGCGCGCTTCGGCGGCGCGATGACCGTGCCGCAGATCGAGGAGGTCTTCGGACTCGACCTGGTCGGCCTGTTCACCGAACAGCTGCTCGGCGGCACACCCGACTGGCCGGCCAGGGCGCTGACCCCCGCGGACGCCCAGAGCGCGGCCGGCTCCCTCGTCGTCCTCGCCGTGGACGGCGCGGGCGCGCCGTGGCCGAGCCGTCACCTGTGGGACTCCACCGCCGTGATCCGGTCCGCCCCGGTGGGACCGCACAGCAGGCTGAGCGTCGTAGAGGAGAGCTCGCTGCCGGACGGCGCCCCCGTCCCCGTCTACGACCCGGCCGCGGGCGCCAACACCATGGCCGCGCTGTGCCTGCTGTCCGCGGACCGGCCGCAGACCGTCGTCCACGACCTCAGCGCCCTCGTGGACGCCCTGCCGGACCTCCTGCCCCTGCACGCCACGGAAGGAGCGCGGGCATGACCTCCGCCCTGGACCGCACCGACCCGGCCGAGGCGGGCGCGGACCGCACCGTCGTCGGCGCCAACCTGACCCTGCCGCTGTTCCGCACCCTCTCCGGTGTGCTCGCCGGGCACCCCTACCTGAAGGTCGTGGTCGACCGGCACGTCTGCACCTGGCACCTCCTCGACACCCGCGTCCACCCCTTCCACGTCAACTACATCGCCACCCGCATCCTCGGTATGACGGTGGACGAACTGGACGCCCGCCTGGACGCGTTCAACGCCTCCGTGTACACCGACCCCGACCGCCGCTTCCTGCTGGGCGTGCTGTCCCTGCACACCGACCGGGCGGCGGACGGCAGCGAGTGCCCCTTCCTGGTCCTGGAGACCACCGAGGCCGACACCATGCACGGCGCCCTGCTGGAGGAGTTCTACCTCTACGTGCGCGGACGCGTGGACGGACGCCTCCCGCTGCTGCTGAAGCCCGCCAACCACGGTCAGGAGGCGGAACTCGCCCCGATCCCGGAGGCGGTCGTCCCCCGCGTCCTCAGCCACAAGCTGTTCGGGGACCGCACCCGCACCTGCCTCAACCCCGGGCAGGCCGAGGGCCGTCTGCGGCACTTCCGCACCACGGCCGCGTACGAGGCGGCCGCCTCCGACCTCGGCTGGGCGGACATCGTCGCCATGCCCCGCCTGCCCGACGACGTGCCCAGGGTGGCCGGCTTCATCAACACCGCACCCATCACCCCGCTGTCCCACACCAACGTGCTCGCCTCCGGCTGGGGCATCCCGAACGCCATCGTGCGCGACCTCGACACCCTGGACGACCCGGACGCCCTCGACGGGCGGGGCGGCCTGGACGGCACCTGGGTGCGCTACCGGGTGAGCGAGGACGCCGTCACCCTGGAGCCGCTCGCCGCGCCACCCCGGCTGACCAAGCCCGCCTGGCACCAGCAGCGCATCCGCATCGACACGCCCCTGCTCGAAGAAGCCCCCGTCCTCGCCCTGCACCGGCTACGGCGCTCCGACCGCGACAGCTACGGCACCAAGGCGGCCAACCTCGGAGAACTCCACCACGTCCTCGACAGCCGGACCGCCGACCTGACGGTGTTCCACGCCCGGCCCCGCCCGCCGCGCCGCGACCTCCTCGGCCACCTGGCGGCCCGGCTCGGCGAGCGGGACGCCGCACGCGAGCACCTCCGGTCGGCCGCCGCCCAGTACGTGGCGGACACCGTCCGCGCACCCGAAGGCGTGGCGCTGCCCTTCCGCCTGCACCACCTGTTCCTCACCTCCTCACCCGCCCTCCAACAGGGCATCGGCAAACTGAAGATGGCCCTGGAACTCGGGGCGTTCGACATCGTCGACCCCCTGTGCCTGAACCTCCAGCAGCTCGTGCGGGCCACGCCCGTACCCCCGGACGTGGCCCGCGCCGTCACCTCCGCGGTACCGCGGCTGCTCGCGGACGGACGCCGCATGGTGGTGCGCTCCTCCTCCAACGCCGAGGACCTGCCCGGCTTCTCCGCCGCCGGCATCTACGACTCCGTGACCACCGTGCGGGGAGCGGAACAACTCATGGACGCGGTGCGGCAGGTGTGGGCGTCCCTGCTGTCACCGCGCAGCGTGCGCCTGCGGCACCAGGTCGGCATCTGCCTGGACGACACCTACATGGGCGTGATCGTCCAGGAGTACCTGCCCGCGAGCCTCGGCGGCGTCCTGGTCACCTGCAACCCCACGCGCCGCGAGGACTTCCGCACCGTGTACGTCAACTGCACCCCGGGCTCGCCCGAACACGTCGTGGACGGCTCGGTGCTGCCCCAGCAGTACCTGTACAACACCGTCGAGGGCGGCGGGCGCACGCTCGACGTCGGCACCGCCGGGGAGGACCTGCCCGCCCCCACCCGCGCGGCGCTCGCCCGGCTGGCCCTCGCCGGACGCCTGCTGCAGTCCCACTTCAGCGCCGACGACCCCGACGACGCCCTCGACATCGAGTGGCTGATGACCGGCGACGGGGACTTCCGGCTGGTCCAGATCCGCCCCTACGCCCGGTGAGCCGTCCGGTGCCCGCCCGCTCCGCCCGCCGCGCCGGCCCGGTCCCCTCCCCGGCCGCCCGCCGCGTCATCCGCCTCAACAACGCCTTCCAGTTGCTGTTCAACCTGCTGTGGTGGATGCCCGTCTTCTACGCCTACCAGCGCGACGCCGGACTGTCCGACGGCCAGATCTTCGGCATCCAGAGCATCTACTACACCGCGTTCTGCCTCTTCGAGATCCCGACCGGCGTGGTCGCCGACCGCATCGGCGCCCGCAACTGCCTGCGCGCCGGCGCGGTCGTCATGACGGCCGCCAACCTGGCCCCCGTCCTCGCCCCCTCCTACACCGGCTTCCTCGTGCACTTCCTCGCCATCGCGGCCGGGCGGTCCCTCGCGTCGGGCGCGGCGAGCGCCTACCTCTACGACGCGCTGCGCGCCGAAGGGGCCGACGCGCACTACCTGGGCGCCGAGGGCACCGCGCGCTCCCTCGGGCTGGCCGCGAAGGTCCTGTGCTGGCCGTTGGTCGGCCCGCTGATGACGCTGGTCCGGCCGGCCCCGTACGTCCTCAGCGCGGCCTGCGCCGCCGGGTCGCTGCTGTGCGCGCTCGCCCTGCCGCGCCTCGCCCCCCGCCCGGCCTCCGGGCCCCGCGCGGGCGGACGGCGGCGCGGCACCCTCCTGCACGACACGGGGGCCGCCCTGCGGGCTCTGCGCGCCTCACCGTGGCTGCCGCTGCTCATGGTGCAGGGCGTCGCGGTGTTCACGCTCGCCCGCATATGCCAGGTCAACCTCTTCCAACCGGTGCTCCTGGACCACGGCATCGGGGAAGGTGCGCACGGCGGCGTACTCGCGGCCATGACGGTCGCCGAGGCCGTGGCCTCGGCGCGTCCGCGCTGGCTGAGCCGCCGGCTGTCCGCCGCCCAATGGGTGTCCCTGCTGAGTGTGGCGCTGGCCGTGACCCTCGCCGCCACCACCCTCGGCGCACCGTGGGCCGTGGTCGCGCTGCTGTGCGCGTTCGCCGCCATCACCGGGTTCGTGTACCCGGTGCAGCGCAAACTCGTCAACGACGCCGTCCCGGCCGACGCCCCGCGCGCCACGCTGCTGTCCGTGGAGAGCATCGTGGACCGCGGGGTGTGCGCCCTGGCGGCGGTCGCCGCGGGCGCGTACCTCACGGCCGGCCGGCTCGACGCCCTGCTGTGGCACAGCGCCGCGGTCACCTGCGTCCTGATCCCGGTCCTCCACCTGGCCCTGCACCGAACCCGCCGGGCGGGCGAGTCCCGGGCCGAACGCTCCACCGCCCGTACACCCACCCCCGGCTCCCACGTCCCCGGACCGTCGGAGCAGCCGGCACCCCTGCCGGCGGACGAGGGCGCCGCCCAGCCGCCCCTGGGTACCCGCCGGGGCCGGTGAGTGCGTCGCGGAGCGCGCTCGTTGACGTCCGCCGGCCGGGACGGGGACCAGCCGTCCTGCAACGTCCTGGTCACACCGGGACGTTCATCGGGTGCAGGAGTAAGCGCTCCCTGGCCGCCCCGCGACGCCGACGGTGTTCCGTGGCCCGTCGGGGTGCCGGCCGTACGGGGTCAGGAGCGCGTCCGCAGCCAGTGACGAGCGGTGGCGAGTGTCACTTCGATGTCGTCGCTCCATGAACAGACTTCCAGCCACGACAGGTAGCCGTCCTGGGTGAAGACCAGGACCTCGCCGGGGCACTCGCCCGCCTCGGTGACGAGTCGTGCTTCGGCCGCCACGACAGTGCCGGGTCCGGCGGGCGCAGGTTTCGCCTCGCTGGTGTCGAGTGCGAAGTAGGCGGTGCCGCAACCACATCTGCAGCGCGCTCGCACGCTGAGGTGCGGGACCTGCCTTCGGAGCGCGACATGCACCGGATCCTCCGCGCTCAGGACTGCCGCAAGCGCGTCGGCTACGTCGGCAGGAAGGCTGTCGCTCATCCCGTCACCGTATCTTGAAGTTCTCGCCCTGGAAGCGAGGGTCGGTGCGGCGGAGGCCATCGGCGGGTGGCCATCACCCCGTTGTCCTCGATGCCGCGCTCGAAGCGCGAGTAGTCGGTCTGAACCGCCGTGACCGGGTGGACGGAGTGGGAGCGGCGGATGGTCTGCGGAGCGACCCGCGGAAGCCGAGGTCCGCCAGCGCTCGGAGGCCGGCGGCGCGCAGGCGGGCCAGGACGTGGTCGTGGCGCGCGGCGGTGATGTCGTGGGTGCGGCCGGGCCGGGCGGGGGATTCCCGACGTGGTGTGACGCCTTCGCGGCAGGCGTCACACCACGTCGGGTGCACTCTCCTGGGCGGGATCCTTGGACGCCCTGGGATCTGGGCCGCCGCCCCGGCCGGCGGCACGCAGCGCCGCTTCGACCCGGCGGTTGCTGGTCATGGATGCGGTGACGGCCGTCATCGCCAGGAGGAGGACGGCGGCGGTGTAGAGCGGGGTGCGGATGTCGTAGGTGGTGGCCAGCCAGCCGCCGAGGAAGGCCCCGATGGGGGCGGCGCACATGGCCAGCATGCGGGAGGTGGAGGCGACCCGGCCCATGAGGTGGGCCGGGACGATCGCCTGTCGGAGGGAGGGCCCGAGCACCATCGTGGCGCCCATGCCGGCCCCGCAGACGGCGAGCGCCAGCCCGGCGACGTACGGGTCCGGGGCAGCGGCCAGGCCCAGGATGGCAAGCCCTTCGACTGCGGCTGTGCAGGTCAGTGCGGTGCCGGTGCCGAGTCGTCGGCCGAGGTAGGAGGCGATGCCTGCACCGAGCAGGCCGCCGGCGGCCTCCGCCGTGAGGAGCAGGCCGAAGCCGTAGGTGTCGATGCCGAGGCGGTCGTGCGCGAAGAGGGCGAGGACGGTCTCGACAGCGAGGAAGGCGACGTTCCCGATCGCCGGGCGGAGCGCGAGCCCGAGCAGCAACCGGTCCCGGAAGACGTACGAGGCCCCGGCCCGCGCTTGCCGAAGCAGCGACTCGCGGATCTCCGGCACGGGCCGCGGCATGGCGGGAAGCGACTGTACGAGCAGTGCGGAGAGCAGGAACGACACCGCGTCGGCGAGCAGCGGAACCGCCCGCCCGAGCGCGAGCAGCGCACTGCCCGCAGGCGGCCCCGCGAAGCCGGACATGGCGGTCTGGGCGCCGCGCAAGCGAGAGTTGGCACGCTCCAGGAGTGCGGGGTCACGGCCGAGTAGATCCGGTAGATAGGCCGTGGCGGCCGTGTCGAAGAAGAGTCCGCCGATGCCGAGCAGGAAGGCGACGGCCGCGAGCAGCGGAATGCTCAGCACGTCGAGCGCGGCCGCTGCCGCCGGTATCGTGAGCAGCACCGCACGCGCCGCGTCCATGACCCACATCGTGCGCCGGCGGTCCCAGCGGTCCACCAGCGCACCGCCGAGCACCCCGAAGAGCAGCCACGGCAGCGTCCCGGCGGCCGTGACGACGGCGAGCGCCATCGGATCCCGCGTCAACGTCAACGCGAGCAGCGGCAGCGCGGCATGCGACACCCCGTCACCGAGCGAGGACACCGTCTGCGCAGTCCACAGCCGACCGAACCCGATCGGCAACTTCTGTATGTCCGAGGTCACTTGGCGCCCTCCTCGGCCTGCTCTCGCGGCGCCGGGTGGAACAGTGCGAAGACGAGTGACGCGTCCGGCAGCGACGGATCGGACAGCTCCAGGTACTCGTCCGCCAGCGCCTGCAGCCGCGCCCCCAGCTGAGCGAACTGCTCCTCGGTGAGCCGCAGGTGCGCCATCCGGACGTGCCGCTCGCCGTCCGCCGGCGACGCCTCCAGGTCCGCCACCGCATGGCGCATCAGCACATCCGGCCCTCCCTCGCCCGGGTCCGGCAGCACGATCGACCGCGCGGCCATCGCGTAGTACCGCTCGGTGACACCCCGCACCTTCCGCGTCCGCACCACCTTCACCAGGCCGGCGCGCTCCAGCAGCCGCACGTGATAGCTGGAACTCCCCTTCGCAAGGCCCACTCGCTCGGCGATCTGCGTAATCGTCGCCGGCTCGAAGCGGAGCACGGCCATGATCCGGTGACGCGTGAGATTGGAGACGGCGCGCAGCTGCTCGTCCGTAGTGACGTGAAACGTCTCGGGAAGATCATCGGTAGGCATGCGAGCAATGGTCAACGATTCTTGACCATTGAGCAAGGGGATTTCGCGTGGATCTCCGGAGTCTGCTGTCCGATGCGAAGCCGGACCAGATCGAGGAAGTCCTCGACCGCCTCCCTGACCGGGTCTTCACCTTCGACGAGGTCGGCCCGCTCGGCACCCACCCCACCGCAGGCGCGGGCCGGGCCGCGCGCCAACGCCCCGACCGGCTGCCCGTCACCTACCAGCGCACCCATGGCGCGCGGTACTTCCACTGCTGCTATTCGGTCGGCGACGACCGGCTAGGGGCGTCAACAGGCGTACGAACGGCGCTGCCAACACGCTGGCCGCGCCGAAGTCCATCCGCGCCACCCGGCCCGACGGCGCCCCGATCTACGTGGTCTCCTGGAGGCCGGCCCGGGCTGTGAGCGGTGAGACGCGAAGGGCTTGGACCATCCCGCCTGCGGGGGAGTATCTGTCGGCCGTGACGCAACGGGGGGGGAGCTGCCGGTACCGTCCCTGCTCCTGCGGGGGAGCACGAGTTCGTAGAACAACCCATCCGGCGCGGCATGCGACCATCCCACGGGCGCGGGGAGCAGCCCATACACGGGGCGGCAGACGCAGGGTGTTAGCTTGACGTTTATCGTCGCGCACGGAGTCTGCTTGGACGTCAGTCCCATGCGTTGAAGAGCAGTCCGCCCAATGTGGTGATGCCGTAGAAGCGAACTTCGCGCCAATCCGCCCGGGTGAGGACCGAGGTGTCGATGTCCGAGAGCGGCAGAGTGAGCTGCGCGCGGTCAAGTACTACGAACCCCAGGTCGGCAAAGGCATGGGCCCACGGTGGCGGTGTGAGGAACTCCTCGGTGTACCAGTCCCGGCGTTCCTGAGCGAATGCGATCCAGGGGTGGTAGGCGTGACACAGGATGACGCACTCGCCTGTGCCCTCGATGACCGTCGCGGTGTGGAACGTACGAGGGTACGTCTGTTCCTCTATCTCGCCCACATGGCCTGTGGCCGTCCGGGCGGCCGCATAAAGCGCTGCCCGGAACGCCCGCTGGTCGGTTTCCGGTAGCGGCCCGTCCTTCGGCTGGAAGAAGCCCGTGGCGCCTCGCGGCAGTGTGAACGCTGCGTCCTTGTCTACGGCCATGTGGCTCATTCTGCCGAGGAGAAACCCTGACGACGTCTCACCTGCGCTCTGAGCTGCTGCTTCATGCAGTTCGCCGAGGCTTCGTCCCTACTCGTGATGAGGCGGGCGAGTATAGGCCTCGCCACTGGCGAGGACCCGGCCCACATCGTGACGGATGGCCGGGCGGCGGTTCTTCGAGCCGGGTGGCCGCCCGGGACCGGGACGCGTCGGTTCGGGTGCACCGAGACCGGGCCGCGAACCGCAAGCGGCTCGACAACCGCGGCGGACGGCCTCCAGCCTTCGATCGCGCCGCCTGCAAGCCGGCGTCCGCCTGCCCGATCTGGACGAGGCCGATGATCAGCATGTCGCCAGTTCGCCCGGGGGAACGTGTGGCGCTACCTCTTCCGTGGCGTGATGGTCGGCGACGGCCACCGCCTCGGCGAGGGGCGGCACCCGAACGCCGATCGGTCTTGGTCGGACCGCGCATTGCATGGCCCGACGCTTCTCACGGGATGAACTTCACCTCTGGGAATGCCGCGCTCGGGCCGTCGAGCAGATGTCCCCGGCGGTGTCGCAGGTGCAGGTCGAAGAACGCGAGCGGGTATGCCTGTTGGATGCGGACCGCCCGATCCGGATCGAGGGTGCCGATCATGTCCTGGATCTGCTGGTTGGTCATGCCGAGGACCTTGCCCGCTTGTGGGATCAGTGTCGCGTCGTCGCTGTACGTCTTGTGGATGGCCCCGTCGGCCTGGATGTTCAGCCGCCAGCCGCGAAGGCGTGTCCAGAACTCGGCGACGTCCGGCATGGCGGCCCGGGTAAACGAAGCGGTCATCATCATGAACGGCCGGTCCAGGTCGGTGGTGATGGTCGGCTGCATCGGACCGTCGATACTGAGCCCGGCGCCAACGCGCTGGTCGGCGAGCATAGTGAGCGCGGTGGCGGTGCCGCCCTTCGACCAGCCGAACGCGCCGATGCACTTCGGGTCGAGGGCGCCGAGCAGTCCCTGGGGCAGTGGCCTGCCGTCGACGTCGGGGTTGTACCCGCCGGCAAGGTCCTCGACGACGTCGAGCACGAACCGGATGTCCGTGGCGAAGTCCCGGGGCCCCAGGAACGGCGGGACTTCTGACGGAACGGTGAGTCGACCGTCGGGGAACTCACTGAACGCGTCGTACGTGTGGTCGACGGTGACCACGGCGTAGCCGTGGCTGGCGAGTTCCTGGACCATGAGGGTGTGGTCGCCGCGATGGCTGCCCGCGCCGTGCGAGTACACGAGGACGGGCAGGCGATGGCCCGTTTGGCGCACGGGTGCGCCGACGTGTGCGGCGGTGAGTGGGCCGAGGGCGGGATCGAGGGGGAAGCCGACGTCCGCGAGAAATGCCCGCAGCGCACCCTGGGTCATCCAGGGAGCGCGCGGCAGGCCCTTCGTCTTGCAAGCGGGGTACCAGACGCTGGCCATCAACTCGCGGTGATGCCCCGGGCCGGCCACAGGATCCGGACGCGAGGTGTCGACGAGGTGGAGCGGCACCGTGCCCACCGGGTGCGGCCCGCTGGGCCTGGGCAGCGTGAGCTGCGACAGACCGAAGGCGGTCGAAGCCGCCCACGCCTGGCTCGCTGCGCTGATCGGCACGGCGGCCCCGATCCCCGCCGCCAGCGCGGCTGCGAGCAAGCGACGGCGCGTCACGTCCGTCGTGGTGACCGGTGTGATGGGCACATGTCCTCCCTGGGTTTCTTGGACGGTGTTCGGCGTGCTGTCCGGGTCCGCCGGACGTCAGCGGGGAGCCGTTCACGGCTCACCACGGTTCGACGGGGTTCGGATCAGGACTCCGGGGGGAGCTGCCGTGCTCGATCTGGTGGATGAGGCGCTTGAGCTGGACGACCTCGTCCCGCAGGGCGCGGTCGCCCGCGGGGGTGAGGGAGAGCCAGGTGCGGGCGCGTTTGCCCTCGTAGCCCTTCTCGATATCGACCAGTCCGGCCTTCTCCAGGACGGCGAGGTGCTGGCTGAGGTTTCCGGCGGTGAGGCCGAGCGTTGTGCGCAGGAAGCCGAACTCGACCCGGCGCGCCTGGTGGGCGACGGTGAGGATGCCGAGGCGGACGCGCTGGTGGACCACGTCGTCCAGACCGGTGACGGGGTGCTGTTCGGGCTGATCGGTCATGACGCGTTGCGCCTGCGGGGCAGCTCGGCCAGGCCGAAGCCGAGGGCGCCGAGCAGGAGGACCACACCGGGGACGGCGTAGCGGGGCAGGAAGAACCAAGGCGAGGTGAAGGGGATCCCGGACCAACCAGTGGACAGCGGCGCCAGTTCGATGGCCAGATACACCGCGGTGAGCAGGAGCAGGACGCGACTGCGTTCCACCCAGGAGAGCACCAGCAACGGCAGCCCAACGTCCGTGGCGTTCCCCACCAGTCGCTCGAGGAACCCCGTCATCGCGGAGCCGGCATCGAGATGCAGGCCCCAGAAGTCGAGTGGTTCCCCGGGCCGCGGGATCCCGTGGCGGGTGCTCCAGAAGGTGGTGGCGGCCACCACACCGAGCAGGGCGATGCCGGTGAGGATGTAGGGCCGGACTGGGGTGCCGACGCCGCGGTTGCGGGAGCGGCGGATGTAGAAGAACGCCGTCGCCGCGTAGGCGAGGGCGATCCCGATGGGCCAGTAGAGCGGCGACCCCTGCTTGACCAGGGTGCAGCCCGTGCCTGCGGCGGGGTCGGTCGCCGGGCAGGGAACGGTCAGGACCTGGAACGTGAAGCGGCTGACCAGGATTCCGCCCAACGTGAGCACGCTGAGCAGCAGGAGAGGAAACCAGGTGCCGCGCTGAGCGGATCGGACCTTGCGGGTCAACTCGTCCAGACCGGCGAGGACTTCCTGAGGCGTGCCCTGCAAGGGCATCGAAGCGTCTGTCACCCAGTCAGCTTTGCATCACAAATCAGTTCTGGCAAGAAACCTATGTGTATTCCAATCGAGTCCGGGAAACCCGCTGGTCCGAGGTCGGCCCCGCTGGCTCGCGTTGATGCGAGGGGCCATCAAGTCCTCGCCCCAACACCTACAGCTGCGTGCCGAGTTCTCGGGGCTGGGCAGCATCTCGCGGGCGGCGCAGGGTGATTTCGGGGGTGGCTACGGTGGGCCGACCGCCGGGGGTGGTGGTGTCCAGGCGCTCGTGCAGCGAGCAGAACCCGGTCTCCCGGCGGCGCAGTTCACCGACCATGTTCACCAAGTCCTTGAGGGAGCGGCCGTAGCGGTCGAGGACGGGGACCACCAGGGTGCCGCCGGCGGCGAGGAAGGCGTGGCAGGCCTTCAGCTCGGGCCGGAGGTCGTCCGTGCCGGACTTCTTGCCGGCGACGATGCGTCGGCACCCGGGCGGCGGTGAGTGCATCGATCTGGCGGTCGAGCTTTTGGCCGCCGGTGGAGACCCGGGCGTAGCCGATGAGGATCTCGGTGCGGTGGGCGGGTTCGGCGACCAGGGGGTTCGAAGAAGTCGTGCTCGGAGGGGGTGCTCACGCTCTGAACGGCAGGAGCTCCGCGCCTCCGGCCGCGTTCCGAACCAGCTCACTGGCAGCTGACCGCTCCTGCTACTGGCCGTTCCGATCCTCCCCGAGGGCCTACGTCCACGCCGATTCTGCTGCTCCCAGATCACCGGGGGGGTGGGAGTTCGGGGAAGACCAGCCGACCGGGACGACACGCGGCACGGGCCCGGTCCTCCGACGGCGGGGTTCAGCGCCCGCGCCCGCCGTCAGCTCGCCGGCGACCAGCGGGGGGGGGCGTCGGCGGGGGAGAGGTCGCGCCGCGTCCGGTGCCGGCGGGCAGCACGCCGCCAGAGGCCGGAGGCATCGCGGGCGACGTCGACACCGAGCGGGCGTGGGCAGTTGGTCCCGTTCCTGCGCGAGCATCGGCGTCACCGGTGGTCGCAGCTCCATGGCATGGCTCCGGTGTGCGACCGCGGCGCCCGGAGCGCAACTCTGCAGAGCACTGGTGGAGGGGCGGCACGCGGCCGCCGGTGTGCCGTCGGACCCGGAAATGAGCCTTCGGCCCGACCCCGGACCGGGGTGCGGCAGGCCGGTTGAGGACGGCCAGCCGTAGGGCCGCGTACCCGTCCCCTGGGCGGGCCGGTGGCCGACGTCTGCGGTGCGCAGCACGCCACGTGCACGTGGCCGTGTGCGGCCTACCGCTTGGGCCAGATGAGACCCTGATCGGTCCAGGTGACACCCTTGTTGCGGCAGAGGCAGAAGGGGTGGCTGACGGGGTCGGCGTAGACGCGGAAGCCGTAGCCGTCGGGGCCGACGCAGTCCCGCTGCAGGGTCGCGCCGAGGGCCAGGACGCGGCGCTGTTCGGCCTCGATGTCGTCGACTTCGAAGTCGAGGTGGAACTGCTTGGGGTGCTCGCTGTCGGGCCACTGCGGGGCGCGGTAGTCCTCCACCCGGGTGAAGGCCAGTTCGATATCGCCGAACTGGATACCGGCCCAGTTCTCGTTACTGCCCTCCTTGACCGGGAGCCCCATCACCTCGGAGTAGAAGGCTGCCAGCTTCATCGTGTCCGGGCAATCGATGATGAAGTCGGTTAGTCGTAGCATCCCGCGATCTTGCCACAAGATCAGATGGGCCGGACTTGGGCGCCGAACTCGGCGTCACGGCGGACTCGGTCAACCGCTGCCGCCGCGGCGCCCGCAACTCGACGGGGAATGCGAGCACCCCCCATGCAGCGGCGGCGGGATGGTCGGCCCGACGACGGCGATCGGCTGGGCCCGGGTGTGGCAGCCTACGTGAGTGACCGCCCCCGGACAGCCGCGGCGGCATCCGGCATTCCGGAGGTCATCCGAGGACGTGCCCGTGCGCTCAGCAGGGTGAAGGAGTGCCTGTCGAGCCAACGCCTCGTCCGTAGGCACGTAACGTCTCTGGACTGTCGAGGGTTGGGAGCTTGACCGCCCCCCTCGATCGCCTCCCTCGCGGACCTTCCTCGAGCGTCCCTGGAATGGGAACTCCCGCCAGATCTCCTCCACCACCGGAGCTCTCCTCATGACCACAGCGGCACTGGGACTCCCCGGCGAACCCTCCGACGAAGAGCCGGCCGACCCCCCGGCAGGTGTGCCCGCACATCCTCGCGCGGCCGCACCCGACGAGACAGCTACCGGAGGGCTCCCCGCGGGTGTCACCCGGCGGTGCTTCCTGAGCGCGACGGCCCTGGGCGGCGTCGGTGCCACGCTCGCCCCGTTCTCGGCGTCCTCTGCGGCGGCCGCATCACCCTGCGCCCCTTCGCCGGGCAGGTTCGGGGCAAGAGGACCGTACAGCCGGACGCTGACGTTCACTGCCGGCACCAACGCGTCCGCGACGGTCTCACCCGACGGCGACCGGCTCGTCATCGAGGTGCAGGGCGTGCTGTGGGCGTTGCCACGCGGTGGGGGCACGGCGACCGCGCTGACCGCCCCGGAGCTGGAACCGACCCGTCCCGCCTGGTCCCCGGACGGCTCGGCGATCGCCTTCTGCTCCTACAAGGGCGGCGGCTTCCACGTGTGGACGATGGCCCCGGACGGTTCGGACCCGCGCCGGCTCACCTCCGGCCCCTGGGACGACCGGGGCGTGTCCTGGTCACCGGACGGCACGCGGATCGCCTTCGCCTCCGAGCGCGGCGGAGACCCGGTGCGGGGCAGTTCGTACGACATCTGGACCGTGGACGTGGCGGCCGGTGAGCTGACCCGTCTGACCAGCCGGCCGGACGTCGAGGACTACGACCCCGCCTGGCACCCGGACGGCGCCCGGATCCTCTTCGTACGCGCGGACGCCGCCGGAGCGCGCACCCTCGCCTCCGTACCGGCCGCGGGCGGCGAGGTCACCACGGTACGCACGGTCGACGCCGGCACGGTGATGTGCCCCGCCGTCTCCAGGGACGGCCGCGTGGCCTTCGTGTGGACCGCCGGCGGAACCCGATCCGCCGCCGCGACCTCGGCCCTGGTCGTGGACGGCCGGACGGTCTCGGGCAGGGAGGACGTCTCGCCACTCCCGCCCTGCTGGACGCCGGACGGTGGCCTGCTCCACTTCGCCGACGGTCGGCTCAAAGCCCTGAGCCCCTCCCTGGAATCGGCTCGGGACATCCCGTTCACCGCCTCGTTCGACGTCCCCCGGCCCGTGTACCGCCGCAAGGCACGCGACTTCGACTCCACCGCTCCAGGGCCGGTGCGCGGCATCCACCTCCCGGCGCTCTCACCCGACGGCGGATCCGTCGTCTTCGCCGCACTGAACGCCCTGTGGCTGATGCCCGTCGGCGCGCGGCCCCGCAAGCTGTTCCAGGCCGACCCGTCCCGGTACGTGCAGATGCCGTCCTGGGCCAGGGACGGCAAGAGCATCGTCTACTCGTACGACGGGGACGCCGGCGGCGACGGTCTGGCCGCCGTCCACCGGTTCTCCCTTCCTGTCGGCGAGGACACGGTCCTGGCCACCGGCGGCCGCCTCAACCCGGCCCTCGCCCCTGACGGGAAGCGGCTCGCCTGTCACGACACCACCGGGAACCTCCTCCTCGTCGATGTCGCATCCGGTGCCGAGACCACACTCGCCGCACCCCTCGGCGGCAACGGCCTGCCTGGTCGGCCCAGTTGGTCCCCGGACGGCCGGTACATCGCTCTGTGCGACCGCAACCGGCTCAACCAGCGGTTCCGTGAGGGCTACAACGTGATCCGGGTGATCGACACCCGTGACGGATCTTCCAGGGCCTTTCTGCCGCTGCCCCACACCTCGGTCTCCGACCGCTGCGACAGCGGACCGGTCTGGTCGCCCGACGGAACGGCGCTGGCACTGGTCGTGGAGTCCGCGTTGTGGGTCCTGCCCGTCGGCCCGGACGGCACACCCGCCGGCGGACCGCGGCGCATCACCGACGAACCGGCCGACCACCCGTCGTGGTCCGGTGACTCCCGCCGCCTGCTCTACCTCTCCGGCGGCCGGCTGCGGCTGGTCGACCGGGACGGCACAGGGCGCCGTACCCTCCGCGTCCCCTTGGCGGCCGCCCGCCGCCTGCCGCTCCGCACCGACGTGACCCGGGTGCACGCCGGACGGCTGTGGGACGGCACGGGGGACACCGTCCGCGAGGACGTCGACATCGTCGTCACCGGCAACCGCATCACCGCCGTCGAACGGCACCGCTCCGGCGCCCGGCGAACGGGAGAACGGCGGATCGACGCGTCCGGATGCACCGTCATCCCCGGCCTGTGGGACTCCCACACCCACCCCTACCAGAACATCTACGGCGGCCGTCAGACCAGCCTGATGCTCGCCTACGGCATCACCACCAACGTCTCCCTGGGCGGCTTCGCCTACGAGCAGGCACGCCTGCGCGAAGCCGCCGACAGCGGCGCCATCGCCGGCCCCCGGCTGCTCACCACCGGCGAACTCATCGACGGCAGCCGGGTCGCGTACAGCATGGGCCGCGCCCACAACACTTCCGACGGCCTGCGGCGCACCCTCCAACGTGCCATCGCGCTCGACTACGACTTCGTCAAGACCTACGTCCGTGCCCCGGCCCAGGTGATGGCGGAGGCGGCCCGCACCGCCCACGAGAGGCTCGGCGTCCCCGCCGGAAGCCACCTGCTGACGCCCGGGACTCAGGTCGGCCAGGACCTGACGACGCATCTGACGGCGACCCAGCGCCAGGAGTACGGCCGCTCAGCGTCCGCCACCGGACACACCTACGAGGACGTCCACGAAATGTACCGGGCCGGCCGCTTCGGGATCATCATCACGCCCTTCAACGCCCTCTGCCTGCTCGGGGACGACCCGGCTCTGGCCGATGACCCCCGGGTGACCACTCTCATGCCCCCGTGGGACTCCGTTGCCGTGAAAGCCTTGGCCAAGGCCCGGCCCACTGAGGAGCAACTGCGCGAACTTCGAAGGGAAATGACCACCTACCGGCGGGTCGTCACCGACGGCGGCACACTCGCCATGGGGACCGACTCCCCTCTCACCCCCATCGGTCTCCAGGTCCACCTCGGCCTGCGGGCCCTGCACCAGTACGCCGGTCTGTCCCCCGCCCAGACCCTGCGGACCGCAACCGTCGTGCCCGCCCGCATGTTCGGCGTCGAGGACGACCTGGGCACCGCCGAACCCGGCAAGCTGGCCGACCTCACGGTGATCGACGGCAACCCCTTCCAGGACTTCACCGACCTGACACGCGTCTCCTGGGTGATGCGCGATGGCATCGTGCACCGTCGGGACGACGTGGTCGGCCCCCACCACCTCGCCGCCGCGCGGACGGTCGGCGACAGCGAGCACTGGCACGCGGTCGGCCGGATCATCCGTCGCGAAAGCTGCTGCGCGCCCTGATCGTCGTCGCCGTGCGCGAGGGGCCGGCCGCAACGCCGTGTTCCGCAGGGCGACGGCCAGGGGAGCGGAGCATCCGTCCGTCCGGACGGACGGAGCACAGAGTGCGCCACCTGGTCGCAGCCGCCCCGCGGCGAGTTCCGCGCTCAGCACCCTCCGTTGCGTTGCGCCCCTGCGCCTCGGCCGCCGGAGTCACATCCCCGTCACCCGTGCCACCGTGAACGGTGTCCGAGGGGTGCCCGGGCCCATCGGGCCCCCCTTGTCGAACTGGGAGCGGACGACCAGCAGGCCGCGACGGTCGCGGGCCAGGGTGGTCGGGGTCTGGAGCGCGGGGTCGGTAAAACTGCCGGTGAGGCGGGCCCTGGTGCCGTCGGGGGACAGGCGCCAGCGCGTGAGGGTGTGGGTGGCGTTGTGCGCGGCCCACAGCGTGCCGTGCCCCAGCTCCAGTCCGTCGCCGTGCGCAAGGTCGCCGCCGTGCAGGGCGACCTGCTGTACCGAGCCGTCGGTCACGGCCACCCGGTAGAGGCCGCCGCCGGGCATGTCGACGACGAACAGCAGACGTCCGCTGGGATTGGCGGCGATGCCGTTGAGGGCATAGGCCGCGGACGGTCGCGAAGGCAGGTCCGCGCTCAGGTCGTAACGTGCGGTGAATGCCGCCCGGCCGCCGCGTGCGCGGGCCAGTTCGGCCGGGGTGACACGGTAGATCAGCGGACGCACGCTGTCGGTGATGTACGCCGTTCCGTCCGCGGTGACCACGAGGTCGTTCAGGAAGCGCGGATTGTCGTCCGGTACCTCGAAGCGGGCCAGCAGGCTCCGGTCGCGCAGGTCGTACACGTCCACGCCGGTGGTGGAGTCGATCACCCAAAGGCGGCCCGCGCGGTCGACCTTGAGGCCGTTGGCCGTGGTCCGGCCGTCGGCACCGGCCGGCAGGAAGACCTGGGCGGTGCGGTGTCCGGCAGCGGCCCGGTAGACCGCACCGGTGGTGTACGAGCCGACGTACGCGTCGCCCGTCCTGCGGTCGAGGGCGATGCCCTCGGGATAGGCCCGCTCGTCGGGAAGGGTGAACGCGGTGGAGATGCGGGGCCGGGTGGCCGCTTGTGCGGACATGGGGGCGGTCACAGCCAGGGCGACGGCCGCGCCGGCCGTCAGGAAGGTGCGGCGGTCCATCGAACGGGGCACGGGTATCGGCGCCTCTCGGATCGATTGAAGTCTTACTTACTGACGGACGCGAATCTATGTTAGAGCACTAATATTCGTCAACGTGTGAATCTGTGCAGGAGCGTGCATGGATCGATGCACCCGTTATCATGCGCGGGTGACCACCTCCTTGCCCGCGTCGGAGCGCCTCGGCTCCCATCTCAAGCAGGCCGAGCAGGCCCTGGCTGCCACCAAGACCGCGGTGCTGAAACCGACGGGGGTGACGGTCGCGCAATACGCCGCGCTGCTCCACCTCGCCGACAAGCCCGGCATCTCGGCGGCCGCTCTGGCCCGGCTCTGCGGCGTGACACCGCCCACCATGAACACCGTTCTGAAGAACCTCCAGGACCGCGGCCTGATCGCCCGCACCCCGCACGAGTGGCACAGAAACGTCCTGGAGACTCGGCTCACGGACGAGGGCCGTACCGTGCTGGCCGACGCCGACGCTCGCGCCGTCCGCGTGGAGCGGGCCCTCGCCGCCGAGTTCACCGACGAGGAGAAAAGCGCGCTGACTCAGCTCCTCGCCCGCTGTGTCAGGGTGCTGGGGGAACAACGCCCCCGGTGAGCGCCGAAGCGGGCCCTTCAGGGCGGGGCCCGTCAACGGCTCGCAGCAGCACCCGCCCCCGGCCTTTCAGCCCGCCACAACCAACAAGCCCGGTACCTTCGTTGGCACGCTCCGTCCGGGCGCGAGCGGCACCGCCGGGACCCGCATCGGCAGCTCCCATCACCAGGCTGATGCCGCCGGTGCAGCCCTCGCGCTGATCCCAGCCGACCGCGATCTCTGCGAATCGGCCTGCGCCCCCTCGTGTGCCAGGGTCGGCCGTCAACAGAGCCCTATCGGTGTTCACCTCCTGGTTCTGTTCACGAGTTCCGGTTCTGCCTCAGCTTGTTCGCACTTCGCGGCACGGGCTTCTTCGGCCGCAGTTGCAACGAGCGTGGCTCCGACTCCTCTCGACCGGCAGGGCTGCGCGACCACCGTGTCCAGGATGAAGGCATGACCTCCGCCGTCCCAGACAACGTTGACGAAGCCGATCAGAGAGCCGTCTTCCCACGCGCAGACCCAGCCGAGGCTGTGGCGCTCGAGTCGCTCTCGCCAGTCGGTCTGAGCGACTGGGTGACCGAAGCCGTCGGCGTGTAGCGCGTTGAGGGAGGCGTTGTCGAAGTCGCCCCGCCATTCGTACTTGATCGTCACGCCCCGAGTGCGCACGCGTGGGAGAGTGCGAGCGAGGGGTCCAGACATACGCGTGCTCTCACCTGTTCGCACCGTGCGAAGGGCGCGAGTTGCCGGGCGAGTTCGTCGACCCCGTTCCCGCAGCGCCGGCCTGTCGGCCGAGGAGCGCGCTGCGGCGAGGAGCGGCATGGCGGTCTCGGCAACGACCTTGTCCGGGGGGGGGGGCGTCCTGCGGCCGGATCCGCGGGATCGGTGTAGCCCTCCGGTGCGAGGACTTTCAGCGCCCGCAGCGCGACATCGAGCACCGCGGTCAGTCTTCGTTCCAGGTCGGCAGGATGCCCGTGCCGGGGAAACCCGCTCATTTGACTTGGGCCCTTGTCCAGGTCCGGAGGCCGGCCCGGGGAGTGCCCGGACCCGTGTCTCGCGTCAGCCGGTCAGTTCCTCGCCGACGCGACGAAGTGCCGCGGGCTGTTCGATCTCGGGTGGCGTTCGACGTCGATTCTGTTGCCCACGGGGTTCCTTTCTTCAATCTGAGTGTGGAGTGCACGAAGCCTCAGGGGGATCGTTCTCGTTCACGATCCGCAACATCTCGGCTGACGGCGCGTACTGCTTGGTCACAATCTGGGGGCAGCGTCGGCACATGTCCGCGCCTTCCTGGTGGAACCAGCGGCACCGCGCACGGATCGGACACTTCGGCAGCTGTGCCACCACCTCGTCCAGCAACACAGTGCTGCGAGCAGAGATCTGGCAGGCCGCGTTCCTGAAGTGAATGCAGCTTCCGGTACGGCACGGGGCCGCGAACCGAAAGACCTCGGTGGGCGAGACCGGCTGTGCCAGATCGAGGACTTCCTGCGTCACCGGCATCGCATGATCGGTGGGACGAACCCGTGGAGCATCGGCCGAACCCGTGACGACACCGATCAGAACCGATTCGGAATGAGCAGCAGCGCTGGGGCAGAGGAGTTCTCCCCGCTGCCTGTCCGGCTCGTCGCGCGACATGACCGCTACTGGCCGGGCTGGTAGGGCTCGACGCTACGCACCTGGATTCCTCCGTTGGCCTCGTTCCTCTCCAGGCGCACTTCGAAGAGCGCATGCGGAAAATTGCCGGCCACGATGGGTCCCTGGAAATCCAGGTCGCCCGGCACGTTCCGGGCGGCGAGAGCGATCGCGACGCCCTCGGCTGCGGCCCGCGCGATCTGCTCGGGACCGATTGCCTCACCGTTCATCTACTGACCTCCGTTTGCATTGAGTTGTGCATCGAGTGGGAACGAACCATCGCCGCCCATGCCACCAGCACGGCCGGGCGACACCACGCTGCCGCGCCGGTGCGACGGGCACGTCACCCACCCGGCCTCGGCTGCTGAGGCGAACGGCTACGGCGACGGGTCCAGAAGGGGGTGTCCCAGCGCTCCTCGGCCCGGTAGCACAGCCTGCGGGCATCAAGGTATTCCGCGTGGATCGCCTCGACCCGTGCCGCATACCGGCCGAGCGCTTCCTGGTCGCCGGCGGCGTCCGCTCCGACGGCCTCCGCCGCGGTGACGCCGGTGGCGAGCGCTGTGAGGATTCCCCGGCCGGCGATCGGGTCCGAGGCGGTGGCGGCGTCCCCGACCGCCGCCCAACCGGGTCCGGCTGCCGGGCAGGTGCGGGAGGTGGCGGCGCGGAGCACCCGGAGCCGGACCGCGGCCGGGCCCGTGTTGTGGTCCACGCGGGCGCGGACGTGTGTGGTCGCCATGAGCTCCTCCCACCAACTCCATGGCCGGTGGAAGGCGCGCTCGGCGACGACATCGGCGTCGGTCATCAGCATGGCCAGTGACGTTCCGTCCGGTAGCGGAGCCGTGTACCACCAGCCGGGCGCCGCGGACTCGACGAGCGACGTCAGCGACGGCGGTCGCGGCCTGACACTCGGAGCCAGGCGCGCCGCGAGGGCGATCAGGCGGTCGTCGCGCCTGACGGCCGCGCCCACGCAGCGGGCGACGCCCGCTCCGGCGCCGGTGGCGTCGATGAGGTAGCGCGCGCGGACCGTCTCTGCGCCCAGCATGAGCCGCCAGTGGTCACGGACCCGGCGCACTGCCCTGACCTTGTGGGCGCGTCGCCCGACCCCGGCATCACAGGCGGCCCTGAACAGCGTGCGGTCGAAGTACGCGCGGTCTAGATGCCACCCCGGTCCGTGCATGCCGTACAGGAAGTCGCTGTCGGCGAGCTCCGCCCCTCCCCAGGACGACTGGTTCCCGAAGCACGGGGTGTGCGGCCCGCCGACCACTCGGTCGAGGACACGGAGGCGTTCGAGCAGGGGCCGGGCCCTCGGTGCGAGGCTTTCCCCGAGCTTCCACTCCTGCCTCCGGCCGGGATCCGCGACGACAGGGTCCGCCAGGACGACCGAGGCTCCCTGGCGCACCAGGGTCAGCGCGGTCGCCGACCCTGCGGGTCCACTGCCTGCGATCACCACGTCGCAGACGGTCTCTCCGGCGCCGGGTGTCATCAGTGGACCATGCCCATCCCCTGCAGCACCGGTTCGCCTCCGTCCGCCTCGGGAACCGCGATACCGGCCGCCGGGAGCACGATCGCGTCCAGCAGCACGGGTCCCGCGAGCAGGGCGGGGCCCGGCAGGGGACACCCCTCGGTGACCCACCAGCGCGCGATGTCAGTGCCGGTCATCTCCGTGCCCGGTACCACTGCCTCGAAGGCTGCCCCCATCGCATTGGCCGGAGCGATCAGATCGGTGATGAACCCGCTCTCGTCCGGATGGCCCGGCGAGACCAGCTGGTTGTCCGGATGGGCGAGCGCCGCCAGCAGCGCCCCCGTCGGTTGGGTGAACCACCAGGCCACCGACTCCGTTCTGGTCCGCGGCGGAACGGCATGATCGGTCGGGTCGGGACCGGTGAGGAGCACCTTGGTGTGCGCGGGGTTGCCCGCCTGGCGGGGGCGGAGCGTGTCGACGAGGAGGGTCATCGCCTTCAGTGGGGTCAGCACCGGTCCGGTCGGCGGGGCCGTGAGCGAGCGCGTCCACTGGCGCCACAGCTCCAACTCACTCTCGGAGAAGACCTTGTACATGGGGCCCGTGTACGTCGTCTTCTCGAAGAAGGAGCTCTTGTCGGGGTCACCCGGCACAATGAGGCCGGAGTCCTGGAGCTCCTGCAGCAGACCGGCCGGGTCGAGGAACCAGTCGTTGAGTTTGTTTTCGCCCAGCGTCTTCCCGTCATGGTTCTGGGAGGCGTAGGGGGCCTTGCGGGCGATGAGGTCGAGTACCCGGTCCTCCGGGGAAGGCGGATTGAGCAGCAGGTCCCGCAGATCCTTGCTCAGGTTGCCAACGGTGGCGAAGGCGACGTAACCGTTCCAGATCCGCTGCCACTGCTGTTGCACGGCGGCGTCGCCACCGTCCTCGTAGATGCCCTCCAGGTACTGGACGACCGCGTCACGCGCCTTCGCTCCGTGGCCGTTCGTCGCGTTGTCGATGCCAATGTGCATCGTGTAGAACTGTGGATTGATGCCGTAATACTCGAACAGCCTCACCGTCGGCTTGAGTCCGAGCACCTCCCACTCCAACCACAGGGTCATTCCCAGAATTTCGGGGAAGAACTCCTCGGAATGCTGCGAGATCGCCAACTCGAAGGCTGCGGCTGTGTAGGCCGAGTCGAGCATCTCGGGCAGCATGGCGAACTCGTACGAGTCGACCGGGGGCAGATACAGACCCACGCTGTGGAGCAGGTCGGTGTAGAGGTTGGCATGGTTGAGAGCCGGGTTGCCGTTGCCCTGCTCGTCCGTCCAGATGGCGAACAGCAGGGAATGGACCTCGCTGATGGGTCCGGGCTTGGTGACGTTTCGCAACCAGGCGCCGTCCATCAGGTTGAACGGTGCGAGCTGACGGATTCTCTCCACCACGTCCTGCCGCGAGCGGTAAATCGAGCGCGCGGGATTTGCGTTCTCACCCGCCTGTACGAGGTCGCTGTAGATGAGCTCGAGGCGGGACTTGAAGGCCTCGGCCGAGTACCGGAACGGGCGGTACGACGGTTGCACCCTCGGGTTGGACGCTGCGTGCTTCAGCACGTCCTGCGCATATTGACGGGCTGCCTGCGCCTGCTTCGGGAAGCGGTCCGGATGCTGCAGGAAGTAGAACCACTCACGATCGCTGAGGCCGACCTGCTCCGCCCGCTCCGTCTCGACCAGCACGGTTCCCCCGGACGCGTCGGTGCGTGCCACGACGAAGCCTAGCTGGCTCCATTTCTCGACCATGTCGTTGTCGCCGGAGTATGCGCGGATGGTGTCCCAAGCGCTATGTAGACGGGCTGCGTAGTCATGGTCGGTTTCGCCGGCTTGCCGCGCCGGCTGCGGTAGGTCCACCGCTTGCAGGCCGATCCCACGGTCCCATGGCGTCCGGTATACGTACTGTTCCCCGGCCTTCTCCGCCGCCGTGCGGATCAGCTCGCGGTACTGCTCCTCGGGCAGCACGTCGTCCGGGCGCTGGGCCGGCCACCAGTGCGTGTTGCACTCGTAGAAGTCGGCCTGCCAGGGGACGGCCATGTACTTGGTCACGTCTCCGGGGGCGAGGCCGTCGCGCAACCGGAAGGCTCCCGCCCAGGTGGCGGGATCGTCCGCGATGAACGTCATCTCGATGCCGGGGAAGAACGGGCCCCCGTTGCATGCTTCGAGTGCGGCTCGGACGAGGGCGTGCGGCTGTTCTGCGAGCGGGAGATCAGCCAGCGGCACCGCGCTGGTTACGTCGGTTCCGTCGGCGACGAAGTCACCGGACGCCCAGCGGCGCATCCGCTCGTACTGGCCCGGCAGGATCGTGAACCAGGTCCGCGGTTTGCCCTCGACGGGATCTCCGTCGTCCCCCGCGAGCTGAGGCATGAATGTGTAGTTCGCCTGCGTCACGTCCTCGGCGCCCGGGGTTCTCAGTCTGCCGAAGATGTTCTTGCGCGGCGGCGCGTCCTCAGGGGCGTTCGAGGCCAGGCGGGCGAGACGATCGGGATCGAGGAAGTCACCGGCACGTCCGTCGCCGTGGCCACGCACCGCGACCCCGCTCACCCACGCGTATCCGCAGATGCGGGTGAGCAGCGGCAGGATGTCGCGGCTGAACGAGACGTCCGAGGACCGAGGCAGCCAGCCGGCGTTCTCGGCGACCTCGCGGGCGACGTCGTAGAGCGTCACCAGGTTGGTGCTGTCGGGAGCGAAGTCGGGCGGTGCCACGAGCACCCACGCGGGTGTCACCGGAATCGTCCGCCCCTGGCCGACGGTCACGGTCGCGGTGACCGGGCCGTCCGAGGTGTCGTCGAACCAGTAGTCGTTGTTCGCGTAGTTCGTCACCAGGTTGGCGGGTTGTTTGACGGATGCCGAGTGTCCGAAGCCACCGAGGACCAGCAGGCGTCCGGCCTCGTCCGTGCGTAGCTCTCCGAGCGGGACGGGGGTGCCCAGGAACGTACCGGTGTCGAACTTCGCGCCGCTGCCATCGGCGTTCGCGCCCTCGACGCTGCGTGGGCCGGGGCTGATCACCAGTGCCGCTCGTTGCTGCGGATCGGACACGCCGATCGTGGCGTTGCGCCGGTTCTCGGGTGCCTCCGACTGATGGAAGCGCCCGTGGAACTTGAACCAGGCCGCTTTTGCGTTCGCGAGCTCGACCGCCCACCGGACGGTCGCCTCGTTCGAGGTCACCTCGCCCAGCAGGTTGTGGTCCTTGTCGTATCCGTACAGACGGAAGCGCGCGGCCTGTCGTTTGACCCGTCCGTCGGCATCCTTGAAACCGTCCTCCGGACGCGCCGCCACCCCAGGTGCCTCGGGCCCGACGAAGAAACTGTCCGGGCTGTTCCCAAGGCGCGCGACTCCCACTGTCGGGTGAATTTCGCAGTAAGCAAGGTCGTCAAGGTTCACACCATGAGTGACTACCCACCGCTCCTGGTCCCGCTCGGCGGTCGTACGCAAGTACGCACGTATGAGTCATCTGCGCAGTCGGCTACGGGGCGCCTCTCGGGCGAGTGCGGGCCGCCTGCCCGACCGGGCAATGCGCCCTGGCATATGCGTGTCCCTTGATCGTCGGCAGACGGCATCCGGCCGACCGGAAGAACACCGTGCCCGTCTACGCCATAGCCCATCTGCGGGAGGCCGTCGGCAGCGCGACTACCGCCTCTACGTCACGCGCCCCAGAACGTGACGTACCCCGGCGGCCGGAACCGGGAGGGTAGGACGCCCGGCCCGGGCGCGCGCTCGCCCCTGTGCGTCGGACGACGCCCCGACCCGATCGGGTGGCACGTCCCCTCACGACTGCCGCGGAGGTGCTCGTACAGCCGATAAGCGCAATCGCGACCCCGCTGGCGGCAGGCTGCCCTCGTTCCCCCCTCGGAGTGCGGGCAGTTGCCCTGGCCCGCGGCGTCCCGAGCCCCGAGTTGAAACGTCACCCGGGCGAGGCCATCGTGCCGCCCGGAGCGTCGAAACCTTGCCCCCAGGTGCCCGGCGCTGGCCGAACTCGACCTCTACGGGCCGCGGCGACCGGACCTGCAGAGGCGGGCCCCGGCGCTGCTGCAGCACCGACTGCACGCGCAGCACGGCTCCGCGCCGCCGCTTCCGGCTGCCGTCGCCAGCATGCCTCTCCCTCACCTGCTGTCACTGGTCGGTGTCCGCACCCCAGCCGTGGACTCGGCGACCGCCGCGCGATCCAGACGGGCCAGGCGGTTCCACGAGCGTTTCCGGCGCCTTGCCGGCCGTTCCCCGGAATGCCGGGAATTCCCACGGGAAACCCCACCCGTTCGGCTTGATTCCCTGACCGCCAGGCGTGGCATGAACGGGGCGTCTGTCACCGCCGGGTCTCCACACCGCCCCTCCTGGCCAACACTGGAAACGTGTCCGGTGAACCCCCGCGTCCGAACGGAGTTTCCGTTGAGTTACCTTCAGTTCCCGCGCCTGCACTTCTCAGGAAGGTTCGTTTTCGACCCTTCCACCGTCAACAACGACCCGGAGCACTTCGACAACGACACGTTCCAACCTCGTTTTCACAGACGCAGCCGGTTCACAGAAGACGGCTGGTGGAATCCGTGGGGAAGCGCCTCGTTCCGTCTGCTCGACTGCGTGGTGACCAGCGTCGTGGGGGCGGATGGCCGCCTGGTGACGTCCGGTGGGATCGAGCCCGTCGTCGGCGGCTCCCTGGTGGACGACGGCGATCGCGTCAGCGCAAAGATCCAGGACCTGGACCCGGTGCAGCAGGGCGCTTCCCAGATCTGGGGTCTGCGCCTTCGGCTGTCCGACAGCGAGCAGCGACAGGTGCTGTACGGGGACTTCCGCCACGCCTCGTTCGTCGACCTGTGGGGGCGCTGCCGCCGGGCCACAGGCCTGGACAAGTATTCGGCCGTCTACCAGTCCGTCATCAGGTTCAGTCCTGACGAGACGGACACGGGGTCGTCGCCGTTCCTGAAGGAACTGGTGGAGAGCACGGCCGATGACGAGTTGTCCATCAAGTTCATGCTCGACGGCTACGAAGCCGACTGGGACTCACCGCGGTTCGGCACGGGCCGCATCGTGGGCTCCATCGGGCCGACCGCGTCCGGAGAGCCCCGGCACTTCACCGCGGCGCGCCGACTGCGCCGCCCCGCCGAGGGGGGACCCCTCATGGACGCGCCGTGCCGCATCGACGGGCAGGACCGGCTGCACATCGATCTGGGGAACAGTGTCCCCACCAGTGCCCCCGGCGGCCCTCCCCTCGACAGCATCGGCCTCATTCAGGTGGTGGCGCTGCCGAAGGGCGCCGGCGAGCCGGAGGTGCTGGCTCAGCTTGGCCCCCTCGACGCCGGGTTCCTCACCGAGCGCGCGGGCATCGCCACCATTCAACTCGGGCAGGACAGGGCGGCGTTCTCGAACCGCCGGCTCGCCCTGAGGACTCTCGACGGCACCGTGCTGCTGGAGGAGAACAGCGACGCCAGCTTCGCCCGCGCCGACGACTCCGTCTTCCACGTCTATCCGCCGGTGCGGGCAGGGGAGGGCCCGACCACCACCATCCACGCCACCCGGTTCGGTGAGCCGGCCGACAATGTCAAGATCGTTTTTGACAACGCCGCCATGGAGGACGCCAAGCGGCATTCCGACGACAACTCACTGGTCGCACCGCCGATCCCGATGAGCGAGCGAGGCGGGCTCCAGCCGATCCAGCCCGTAACCACCGATCGGCGGGGGCAAGCCACGGTCCGACTGGCGGCGACCGATCCGGGCAACCCGCGTGGTTACATCGACGGACAGGTCTACAACGTCGACTACGGCCCGGAGTACTCGAGCAGCGGCGGGACCGGGATGCAGAAGGAAGGCCAGCTCAACGTGCTGGTCTGGGAGGAGTACAAGGAGCCGGCCGACATCGCCTGGATCCCCGACGTCAAGCCGATCCTCCAACAGTACGCCAACCTGTACCCGGTGATGCGGGAGGTACTCGACCTGGCGAACTACCACGACGTCGTCAAGTACAAGCGCCGCCTGCAGCACGTCCTCACCGAGCCCGTGGATTCACCGAGCCACATGCCGGTCACCCGCGACCTGTCGCCGGGGAAGCGGGATGCGATCGTGGGGTGGCTGCGCCAAGAGCGGCCTCCCTTCCTGGCGCTCCGGAACGTCGATGACCTACGCCACGCACTCCAGCTCGCCCTCGAGCTCGAACACTCCACCATTCCGCCGTACCTGTACGCGCTGTTCTCCCTCAAGCCCGGCCGCAACCACGAGGTGGCCGAGATCATCCGGAGCGTGGTGATGCAGGAGATGCTGCACATCACCCTGGTGGCCAACATCCTGACCGCGTTGGACGGGAAGCCTCGGATCGGTCGGCCGGGATTCGTGCCGACGTACCCGAACCACTTGCCCGCCGGGGTACTGCCCGACCTCGTCGTCTCGCTGCGCCGGTGCTCGATCGAGCAGATCCGCGACGTGTTCATGGGGATCGAGAGGCCCGAGCGGCCTCTCACGAAAGCGAGGACGCCGTATCCAGAGCCAGTCGTCCCCGAGCGGATCGAGCTCAACGAGCGGGGCGAGGTCACCTCCTACCACTACGAATCGCCCCAGAACAACACTGTCAAGATGGCCCAGGCCATCTCGGCAGAGGATCTGGACACCCATCTGTTCTCGCCGCTGAGGACTTTCTTCCAGGAGGCGGAGTTCGAGGAGTTCACCATCGGGTGGCTCTACACGCAGATTGCCAGGAAGATCAGCGAAATGGGGGACGGCATCTTCACCGGAAGGGACAGGCCCCAGGTGCTGAACTGGCCCGGCGGGGCGCCGGGGAACCTCCACAGGGTGTACGACGTTGCCACCGCCCACTCTGCGATCTACGAGATCATCTATCAGGGTGAAGGCACCATCGGCCACCCTGAGTACCAGGGGCAGCCCTCCCACTACTACCGGTTCCAGCAGGTCGTCAGAGGCAGACGCCTGATCCAGAAGGATGGCGCATGGGTGTTCGAGGGTGAGGAGATCCCTTTCGACCCGGACGGCGTGTACCCGGTGATGGACGACCCCGATACGTCCGCGATTCCGCTGGACTCCCCCGGCCGGCTCCCGTCCGAGCAGTGCGACCGGACGTACGGTGATCTCCTCAGGGCCCTGAACCGGGTCTTCAACGGGCACCCCGAGCACCTACAGGAGGCAGTCTCGCTGATGTACTCCGTCGAGGTCCGCGCCAAGGAGCTGTTCCGGCACCCGTCCGCTCCCGGCGCCGATACCGTCCTGGGACCGAGCTTCCAGGTCTGACGCGACGCCAAGCGCCGACTCCTCCACGATCGCCACTCGCGCGGTTGCGTCCAGGGCCCGGCCGGATGATTACCCGGCCAGGCCCGGAATCCTGGTCGGTACCACGGTCAGCAGGAGAATGGCGAGGCCGACCATGACGCAACGAACAGCGGCATGCGCCGGGCGGCCTTGTCCGAGCAGTCCTCGACCACTGCGGTGGCCCCGCCGGCCAGGTATTTCGTGCGAGGTCCGCCGCGGGTAGTCCTGCGGGCCCGCCCGCCGTCCCGGCAACGGGCTCCCGGTGCGGGCCGGGCACGCGCTAGCCGAGGCCCGCCAGCCGCAGGAGCAGCGGCTTCACTTCGGTGGCCTGGACCCGACCGCAGACGGCCCCGGGAGCTGAGCACACGATGACCGGCCCGTCGCCGGGGTCTTCAGGCAGGCGGCCGTGGCTGCCGCGGACAGGCGAGGGGTCGAGTGGTACGACCGCCATGTGGTACCGCATGCCGAGTCTCTTGCGGGCGAGCGCCCACACCGCCCTGGCCCGCACCCACGGATCGAGGGGGTCCAAGAACAGCTCGGCGGGGTCGTAGCCGGGCTTGCGGTGGATCTCCACCGTCCGGGCGAAGTCCGGGGCGGCCGCGTCGTCCAGCCAGTAGTAGTACGTGAACCAGGCGCCGGGCTCGGCCACGGCAACCAGGTCACCCGAGCGCGGGTGGTCCAGTCCGTGGTCTTTCTTGCCCCGGTCGTCGAGAAGGAGGTCCACGCCCTCGAGGGCGAGGAGCGCCCCGCGGGTAGCCTCCAAGTCCTCCGGTCGGCGCACATAGACGTGCGCTACCTGGTGGTCGGCCACCGCAAAGGCGCGTGAGGCCGCGGGGTCGAGATACTCCATGCCGTCCTGGGTGTGCACCTCGAGCAGTCCGGCGCGGCGCAGGGCCCGGTTGATGTCGACCGGGCGGCTCACACGGGTGATGCCGTACTCGGACAGGACGACGACGGTGCGGCCCTCGGCCTCGGCGTCGTCGACGAGGGGGGCGATCACGGAGTCGAGTTCCTCTGCGGCTCGCTCGGAGCGCGGGTCGTCCGGGCCATACCGCTGCAGGTCGTAGTCGAGGTGCGGCAAGTAGGACAGAACGAGGTCCGGAGCGCTGGCGCGCATGATGCGGCGGGTGGCCTCGGCGATCCAGCGGCTCGAGTCGATGCCCGCGCCCGGTCCCCAGAAGCGGAGCAAGGGGAAGGTGCCGAGCGTCCGGGTGAGCTCGTCGCGGAGCCGGGGCGGACGGGTGTAGCAGTCGGGCTCCTTGCGGCCGTCGGCTCGGTAGACGGGGCGGGGGGTGACGGTGATGTCGGTCCCTGCGCCCATCGCGTACCACCAGCAGACGTTGGCGACGGTGTAACCGGGGTGAGCGCGCCGGGCCGCATCCCACAGTTTGTCGCCGCGGACCAGTCCGTTGTGCTGGCGCCACAGGAGCACCTCGCCGAGTTCGCGGAAGTACCAGCCGTTGCCCACGGCGCCGTGCTCCGCCGGGAGCGTGCCGGTGAGGAAGGTGGACTGGGCCGCACAGGTCACGGCGGGCAGCACCGTCCCCAGGTGCGCCCATGAACCGGACCGGGCCAGCGTGGCGAGGCGGGGCATGCGGTCGAGGAGGCGCGGGGTCAGGGCCGCGACGTCGAGGACGAGGAGGGGCCGTGGCGGGCGGTGACGTGTCATGGCAGCTCCTTGAGACCCAGATCGACCAGGAGGTCGCGGGCGAAGGCCAGTTCGGAGGCGATGCCTTCGGCGAGCTGGCCGGAGCCGCCGGGGCGCAGCTCCGAGGGGAGGGCCTGCCAGGTGTAGGTCTCGACTTCTAGGTGGCGGCTCAGCGGCGCCGGGCCGCCGATGAGGTGTTCGAGGGTGCCCCGGAGAACGGTGGTGGTGGAGGTGAGCGGAGGGGAGGGCGGCGCGTGCAGGGGAACGTGGAAGTGCGCGCGCCACGGCGACTCGTCCGGCAGGACACCGCCGGCCAGCGCCTCCGCGAGGTCGTCGGTGCCCATCAGGCCGGCGGCGGTCCGGGTGCGGGTCTGGTGCAGGAAACGGGGCTCGGCGAATGCCGAGAGGGCCTCGCGTACTTCGGGCAGACAGGGGTTCTCGGCGTGCAGGGCGGCAGAGAGCTGGACCTTGGGTACGGGGATCCGGGCGGCCCGAAGGGCGTCGAGCGCGGTGCGCGGGTCCTCGAAGCAGGTGGCGAGGTGGCAGGTGTCCAGGCAGACGCCGATACGGTCGCCGGGGACGGCGGTGAGCTGCGCGACGGCGTCGGCGGTGGTCTCGATCACGCAGCCGGGCTCCGGCTCCAGGCCCACGCGCACGCGGCGGCCGGTCTCCTCCTCCAGGGTGGCGAGCCGTTCCGCGAGCGCGGCCAGGGCGGCACGGGCGGCTCGCGCCCGGGCCGCGTCGAAGGGGGTTCGCCAGGCGATGGGGAGAGTCGAGACGGTGCCCTCCGCGGCGTCGTCCGGCATCAGTGTGGTGAGGAGCCTGGCCAGGTCGGCGGTGTGGGCCAGACGCTTGGGTTCGGTCCAGTCGGGCTGGTATACGCGGTACTTGACCTCGGCGGCGCCGAATCCTTCATAGGGGAAGCCGTTGAGGGTGACGACCTCGAGGCCGCGCCGGTCGAGTTCGGAGCGCAGCCGGAGCAGGGCGGCGGGGTCCATGGTCAGGGTGCGGACTGCCTCCCTGGCCAGCCACAGGCCGATGCCGAGCCGGTCCCGCCCGAGCAGCCGTCGCACCGGCTCGCAGTGGTCGCGGAGCTGGGCGAGCACCCCGTCGAGGGTCTCGGCCGGGTGGACGTTCGTGCAGTAAGCGAGGTGGACCACGTCGCCGTTGGGGTGGCGGAACCGCATGGGGTCTACTCCCCGCCGCGCAGGATGGTGTTGCCCTCGTAGGGGGCGTCCGGTCTGCCGCGGTCGAGGTTCAGTCGTCCACTCAGTCCGTAAAAAGCCACGGGGTTGTGCCACAGCACCTGGTCGGCCTCGTCCTCGCTGAACCCGGCCCTCAGCATGGCATCGCCGACCCTGCGGGTCGTGAGAGGGTCGCTTCTGCCCCAGTCTGCGGCGGAGTTGACCACGACGCGTTCGGTCCCGAAGTCCTTGAGGACGGCGACCGTGCGGTCCACGTCCATCTTGGTGTCCGGGTAGACGGAGAAGCCGAGCCAGGCGCCGCTGTCCTTGGCCTCCTTGGCCGTGGTCTCGTTGAGGTGGTCGAGCAGCACCCGCTCCGGAGGTAGGGCCGACTCGCGCACGATGTCGACGGTGCGGCGGAGGCCGTTGAGCTTGTCCCGGTGCGGGGTGTGGACGAGGGCGGGAAGCCCGTGGTCGTGGGCGAGCTGGAGCTGGGCGGCGAACGCGGCGTCCTCGGCGGGGGTCAGGGAGTCGTAGCCGATCTCGCCGACGGCGACGACGTGGTCCTTGACGAGGTAGTGCGGCAGTTCGTCGATGACGGGCACGCACCGTGGGTCGTTGGCCTCCTTGGGGTTGAGGGCGAGCGCGCAGTGGTGGGCGATGCCGTACTGGGCGGCGCGGTAGGGCTCCCAGCCGAGCAGGGAGTCGAAGTAGTCGAGGAAGCTGGCGGGAGAGGTGCGCGGCTGGCCCAGCCAGAACGAGGGCTCGACGACGGCCCGCACGCCCGCCGCGCGCATGGCCTCATAGTCGTCCGTGGTGCGGGAGGTCATATGGATGTGGGGGTCGAAGATGCGCATCAGGGCTCCTCTGCCTCGGCGGTCAGGGCCTGGACGAGATACAGGTCGACAGGTACGGGGCGGCCGGCGGCTGTGCATTCGCCCGTGTGGTCGGTGAGCATGCGGGCGAGTTCGGCGTCGCCGCGGGCCCGCCTGGCCAGGCCGGCGACCGCGGCCGCGGGGACCCCGGTGCACAGGCATTTGAGGACCGCGTGCCGCCAGGCGTGCTGGGCGAGGTGTTCGGCGGCGTACGAGCCGACGGCAGCGGCGATCAGGCGGGTGTCGCTGGTCCGCAGCGCGTCCTCCACGAGCGGCAGCCCTTCCTCGGGGGCGAGCTCCAAGCCGGGCAGGGCGAGCAGCACGGCGCGGCGTTCGTCGGCGGTGCCCCGGCGGTAGAGCCGCGCCGCGGTGGCGGCGTCGGCGCCTGCGGTGTGCAGCAGCAGGACGCGCGCCGCGTCGGCGGCGGTCTCGGAACCGCAGCGGCGGCCGGCCTCGGCGAAGCGCAACTCCCAGGCCGGCAGGCCCCGCCGGTGTCCGGCCGGGGCCGTGGCTTCGGCCGCCTCGGCAAGGGCCGCGTCGAGCCAGGCCTGGACGGCGGGCGTCAGCCGCTCGTCGATGGCTGTGAACGGCTTGTCCGCTGCCGCGTTCGTGGCGGCCGGTGGGGTGGTCACCATGTGCCTCCGTTCCGCAGGAAGCGCAGGGAGCGCTGGGCGAGGTCCGGGCCCATATGCGAATGCCGGGGCAGTTCAACGACTGTCAAGCCCCGGTAGCCCGTGGCGCTCAGGGCGTCCAGGACGGGCGGGAAGTCGATTTCGCCTTCACCGAAGGGCAGGTGCTCGTGGACCGCTCGGCGCATGTCCTCGATCTGCACGTGTCGCAGCCAGGGTGCGGCGGCCCGCACGCAGTCGGCGGGTGGCTCGGGCTCGAGGCACTGGCAGTGCCCGATGTCCAGGGTGAGGCCGAGGACACCCGGGTCGCCGAGATCCGCGCGCAGGCGGTGGAAGTCGGCGAGGGTGCCGAGGAGGTGGCCGGGCTCGGGCTCGACGGCGAGGGGCACCCCTTCGCGTTCCGCCGCGGCGAGTACCGGTTCGAGCGCTTGGCCGAGCCGCTTCCACGAGGTGCCGTCATCCGCTCCGTCCGGCACGGTGCCGCTGAAGCAGTGCACGGCGTGCGCCCCGAGTTCGGCGGCGATGTGCACGGCGGTCACCAGCAACCGGACCCTGGTGGCGCGCGCTTCGGGGTCGGGGTCGATCAGGGACGGTCCGTGCTTGCGGCGAGGGTCGAGGATGTAGCGTGCGCCGGTCTCGACAGTCACGCCGAGGCCGAGCCGCGCGAGGCGCCGCGCCACCTGCCGGGCGCGGGCGGGCGCATCGGGGCCTGCCGGGTCGAGGTGCATGTGGTCGAGGGTCAGCCCAACCCCGTCGTAGCCCAGGTCGGCGAGGAGTCCGAGGGCGTCGTTGAGCCTGAGGTCGGTCAGACCGTTGGTGCCGTAGCCGAATCGCAGGCTCATGTCGGACTGACCCTCCGTGAGAGCCTCCGCGCGGCTGGCGCCAGGGCGATGATGGCCGCTGCTGCACCGACCGACCCGTCCCGCGCGGTCAGTGCAGCCTGCAGCGGGATCATCGCCCGGATACCGCCACCGACGGCCCGCTGGGTGAGGGCGGGCGAGGGGTCGAGTGCTGCACGGATCAACGGCCCCGCGGCCGTGACCGCATACCCGGCCGCGAGCCCGGCGCGGGCCGGGCCCCCGGGGGAACGGCTCCGACGCTGCCCGAGCCCGCGCCCACGGCTCGTCGCGATCCCCACCGCTGCCGTCGTGCCGAGCGCGGCGAGGGGGGCGGTCACCGAGCCGCCCAGCGTCTCGTGGCGGGAGACCATCGTGACGGCGAAGGTGTGCGCTCCCAGGGCGGCTGCCGGGCCCAGCGCCGCCCGAGTCCCCGAGCGGCACGTGGCCGCGGCGCCCAGGAGCAGGTCCAGGCAGCGGGCCGCCGCCATGACTGCCGGGCCCGCCTTGGTCCGCTTCAGGCCCAGGTCATACGCCCACGCCGTGGCCGCAAGGACCGTCGCGGCCCGCGCGGCTTCGCGGCCCGCGTGGCCAGCCAGCACCAGGCCGGCCGTTGTCAGGCCCGCCGAGGCCGCGAGCGCGGTGCCCGGCCTGATCCGCCCGGAGGGGATCGGCCGGTGCGGCCGGCAGGCCGCGTCGTGGTTCCGGTCCGCCCAGTCGTTGAGGACCATCCCTGCCCCGTACAGGCACAGTGAGGCACCCATCGCGAGCCCGGTGCTGCGGGTCGGCCGCTCCCCGGTGGCCGCCGCCCCGGCGAGCGCGTCACCCGGCACCGTGAGCAGGGCGGAGACTCTCAGGAGTTCTGCCCAGGCACGCAGCCGGCCCCCCGACCGCGCTGCGGTTCCCCGGCCGTCGGCCGGCATCACCAGGGCTCCAGCAGACGCTCGGCGAAGCCCGACAGGGCCGTGTACTGGTCGGCCAGCGCCGAGGAGCCGCCGTCGGGGTCCTTGAAGTAAAAACCCAGCTCCGGGCGTGGGCCCGTGAGACCCGCCTCGTGGGCGCGGGCGAGCAGCCGCGCCAGGTCGAGGACCAGGGGCGCGGCCAGCGCGGAGTCGCAGCCCTGCCAGATCGTCTGCAGGGACATCCGCGCACCGAGGAAGCCGTCAAAGGCGATGTGGTCCCAGGCGGTCTTCCAGTCCCCCAGCACCGGCCCGTCGTCGATGTGCACCTTTCCTTCGGGCAGCGAGCCGAGAGTGTCGTGCAGCGTCCGGTTCTCGCCTGCGCTCTTGACGGCGGCAGCCCCAGGGTCCGCCAGCGCGGCGCCGTCCCCTCCACCGAGCAGGTTCGTTCCGGACCAGGTGCGCACGACCAGTGCGTGCTGCTGGAACATGGGCGCGAGCACGGCCCGGAGCAGGGTCTGCCCGGTCTTGCCCTCCCGGCCCGCGTAGGGCACTGCCGTGTCGCCCGCCGCTGCGCGCAGCGTCGTGTGGCGCGGGCCCAGGGACGGTGTGAAGTCGACGTCGGGGCATCCGGCGCGCAGCGCGGCCGCCGCGTACAGCGAACTGGGGGGCAGACGGGCGTCGCCCGCGGGGGCGACGTGGACCACGACCGTGCGAGCCGCGCCGCATCGCCCCGCGAAGCCGGTGATGTCTGCCGCGAAGCCCGCGATCAGTTCCTCTTCGCCTCGGCGGTCTGCGGGCAGCGGTCCGCCGATCCGTATCTCCGCGTCGGCGGCGGCGAGGGCGGCGCACACCGTGGGCGGCAGCCCGTGTGGCAGCACTCCCTCAGCAACCAGCGACTCTGCCTTCTCGGACAGCGGGCAGTCCACGGTGTCGTGCCCTCCGAAGACGAACGAGGACAGGGAGGGCAGCCTGCTCTCCGCGAACGGCGGGGTCTCGGTGGCCCTACCGGTCGGCGGCCACAGTCCAGCGGCGACAGCGGCGCACCCCCCGATCGCCGTCGCGGCGACGGAGCCCCGGGCACCGACGAACCACACTCCGGTCCGGGATCCGGCCTCGGGTTCGGACCTGTTGGTGTGAAGGGACACAGGCTGCCTCCCAAAGGCGCCGACTCTCGGCGATCTCTCATCCTGATATCACGGGACAAAGCACTATCGCTTGTCTAGCGTTTTGATGCTTACCTCCCTCTTGTGCTGGTTCCGTGGCCCGTGGCCGCGCGACCCTGCCGCCGAGTCGCACCAGCAGTTGACGACCTCAGTGGATAGGTGGTGACGCGTACGCGACCGAGGCCGACCTGGAGTGCAACGAAACGTGACGGGCTGTCGGCGTTGCGGAGGCCGAAGGGCCATCGCAGCAGGTCAAGCGGCATACCGTGCTCATGGCTGAGTCCACCCGGACTGATCGTGCCTGCGTACGTCCAACCGGAGGATCCGGTCCGGCTTGCCGCGCACGTCGTACCGCTCTTCCGCAAGGCGCCTGGCCGGGAACCTGGTGCGGGCGGCTGCCCGAGGGCGGTGCGCACGGATGCCTGCGCGCCTGAAATCCCAGGAGGTGCGATGCCTTCGGGGACGGCGCGGTCGGCCTGTGCGCGGTCATCGCGGCCAAGCGGCTGGGTGCCGAGCAGGTCATGCTGATGGGCCGGCACAAGGCTCGCACCGACCTGGGCAGGGAGTTCGGCGCCACGGACGTGCTCGCGGAGCGCGGCGAGGAGGGTGTCGCCCGCGTGCGCGAGCTGGCCGGTGATAACGGCATGAGTAAGGTGATCGAGGCCGTCGGCACCCGCCAGACACTGGAGACCACCCTCCCCGCCGGCGGCGGCGACGGCGGCACCATCAGCCGTCTCGGGGTTCCGCAGTACCAGGAAGGCCCTGTCGGCCCATCCATGATCATGCGGAACGTCACCCTCACCGGCGGTGCCAGTCCGGCCCGCGCCTCCAGCGAGGAACTGCTCCTTGAGGTACTGAACGGCGCCATCGAACTGGGTCACGTCTTTGACCAGCGATTCTGGAAGGCCATCGAGCCCGCCGGGTGGGGCGCCCCACGCGACACCCACCCGCACCCGTGTGACGACTGCAAGCAGCGCGCCCCACCGCCGAGCGGCAAGCCGAGCAGGCTGGGCACGAGCACCAGGAGCACGACCAGCCCGTCCCCGAGCAGAAGGCCGACGGCACCTGGCTCTCCCGCTTCTGCGGCTGGCGTCCGGGGCCCTGGGCTGTCGCGACGGTCAGGCCGGCACCCACGGTAGGCCGCTGCGGGACGGGCGTGGATTTGGGAGGCGCCCCGTTGATGCCGACGAGTTGGGGAGGCACCGGGGTCCTTGCCAGGGCAGCATTGGGATGCTCCTGGTGAAAGGTGCTGGTCATGCCGCTGATGTCGAAGGTCGAGTCGTACGCGGCGATCCGGCCTGACCACCGTGGCGGCAAGTCGATGAGGGAGCTTGAGCGCAAGCACGGTGTGGCGTGGCGGACGTGCGGAAGGCGTTGGATTCGTCCTGGCCGGAACCACGTAAAAAGCTGCCGCCGCGGGCGACCGGAGTGGACCGCTACGAGCCGGTGATCGACGAGATCCTGCGGGCGGACCTGGACGCGCCGCGCAAGCAGCGGTACACGCCTCGAACGAGTCGCTCGGTGGTTGGACGGAGACCTTCACTGACCCTCGCCTCTGCGCGGCCGGCTCACGTTCAACGGCACCGTCATCGAGACCGGCACCGATTCCTACCGCCTTGCCAGCACCCGAGCCCGAACCGAACAACTACAGCGGGCTGACCCCCTGAAACCACTGGACTGCCGGTCAGGGCACCTGTCAGGCTCCGCCTCGTGGAGATTCTCGATGTCCTGACCGGCATGGCGAAGACAGGTCGGCTGGGCCCGGTGTTCAGCGGAGCCGACTGGAACGATGTGACCGCAGCACTCGGCGAGCCCTGGGACATCGGGACAATGAGCCGGAACGGAAAGTGGCCGCGGCTCTTCGCCTACGGAGACCTTGAGCTGAGTGTCTGCCGCTGCCGCAAGGTCTCCCTCATCTGCGTCCAGACCTGGCGTGACGTCGTCGAACTCCCTCCGTCGGTTGTCGGGGGGACGGGCACCTTCCCGGCAGGGCTCAAGCACGCGGACGTCGTTTCCGCCCTGGACCGGGCCGACTGTTCCTGGGAGCCGCACGCTCCGCTGACCTTCGGCAACCAGTGCTCGCTCACGGTGATCGCGTCAGGAGCGAACTTCACCTTCGAGATCCCCGGGGGCGAGGGACCCGTACTGAACGTCATGGGCCTGCCCGGCGACGGACACGACTGCTCCGCACGGACCGTAGGCCAAGATCACTGACCCGAAGCGCCGTCAAAAACTATGAAGACTTATTGCCCAGGGTGGCTAACCGCCGCTCAAACTGGTCGACAAACGCTGTCACTGAAGACGAACGAAGCCACGAATAGATCCGCGCTCGCGTACGCGAGGGAGAAATGCACCCGCGAGGCTGTCCGAAGTCGTTGACCTCTTCCCAGAAGACCCAGGCGTTTGTTCGCTGACGTGCTCCTGGCGCGGTCCGACGCCATCAGCTGTCTGTAGCGTGCCTCTTCGCTGTCAGGGGTTGGCTTCCCGGCGCACTCACCGTGACGGGAGCCTCAGCGCAATACGACCGAGTGGTTTACCCGGCACGCCCGTCCGGTGGCCATCTGCCCTCACCTAACTTCACTTCGTAGTCGTGTGACTACGAGTAGTGAATGGAGATCGCGGATGCGTTTGACGTCTATGGGCACACTGGCAGCCCTCACATCGACGGCCCTGCCGACCCGTCCGGAGGGCGCCACGCGGCACCCCGCCTCCCGTCTGCGACCGAGAGCACTGGCCGTGGGGCTCGTACTGGCGGTGTCCGCGCTTGTGCCCTCGTACCCCGCTGGTGCGGCTGATGAGTACCAGTGGGCCGCGCTGGGTGACTCGTACACCGCCGGCGGCTTCGTCGGGGACCCGCTGCCCCCGCTCGGCGATGCGTCGCGGGACGGCTGTGACCGCACCAGCGACGCCTACCCCGGCGTGGTCGAGCGGGAACTCGACGAGTTCCCGCCGGGCAAGTACGTCCACCTGACCAACGTCAGCTGCGGCAACGCCACCATCGACAACATCGCCAACACCAAGCAGACGCCGATCAGCCCGGTCCAGCCCCCTGACGCAGGCTGGCCCGCAGTCGACCCGCAGATACAGCGAGCGAAGCTCAACGACAAGACCGATGTCGTCACCATCGGCGTCGGCGGTAACAGCCTGCCCTTCGGCGGCATGCTCCTGAAGTGCCTCGAACTGGGCGCGACGCTCGGCAAGTCCTGTCGCGAGTACTACACCAGTCCCCCCGAGGGGGAGGAGAGCGTCCAGGACAAGCTCGCCAGGGTCCAGAGCGAGTACGTCGAAATGCTGGCCAAGGTGCACGAGGCCGCACCCAACGCCAAGGTGATCACCGTCGGCTATCCGGCCGTCCTGCCCGAGGAGGGCAGTGACTGCAACCGCGCGTCCCTCACCGAGCTGAGCTCGATCAAGCACGCCGACATCGACTGGCTTCGTGACAACGTCCTCAAGCCGCTGAACAACACGATCCAGCAGGTCACCTCGTTCTTCGGCGACCGCTACGTCGACGTCTACTCCTCCAGCGTGGGCCACGACGCCTGCCAGAGCGCGGACACCAAGTGGGTCGAGGGCATCTGCGGCGACGCCGCGGACTACTGGCCCGCCAAGCTCCCCGGCACGCTGCTGAACTGCGGTCTCATCGGCAAGCGTGTCACCCTGGTCCACCCCAACGCCGAAGGCCATGCCAACACCGCCGCCCACGTCGAACGAGCCATCCGCATCGCCCTCCTCGCCCACTGACCAACAGGCCGAACCCCGGCGCCAGAGCCACGGCCTCCGACGCTCGACTTCGGCCGACCGACGGTGATCGGCTGGGCATTCGAGGTGGAGATTCTGCAGGAGGCTGCCCCTGCTCGCGGCTCCGCCTCGGACTGACCAGTGGGAAGCACTCGCCTTAGCGGCCGCCATCGGCCTCGATGGTCTGCGCTAGTGGCTGATGCTTCACTGCGATTCATGATCGGCGCCGATCACGGGCAGTTCTACGTCCAGGACCTTGAGCCCTACGACGCATGGATCGCCGGACACAAGACGGACCCGGACCTGCCCCCCGCCGGCTGGACGCAAGAAGCGGTCTACGTCCATCGCATCGGCGTTGAACCGCACTCGATCTCCGTCGGCACAGCACGGAACGACATGGTCGAGTCGCTGATCACCGTTCACACCTCCGCGCCGACGACGGACCTGACGGCCGAGCACATCGTGGAGACCCACCTTGACGCCCCAACCGGTCAGCTCACCATGTCCAGCCCTGGGACCGATCCCGCCGACGGGCCGAGTGGCGTTGTGGACGGTCATGTAACTCCCCACTGGACGCGGTTTGAGCGTCACGATATTCCGCCACTCCGGCGGTCAGTTTCCCCATGGAGACGGCGGTCGTGGGCGGCGACTCGGGCTGTGGTGGAAATATCAAGATTGCCGCGCAAGTTGCTGCTTCCGTACGGCCCGCACTTGGGAGGGCCGGGACGATGAGGGGAGCGTCGGATGCGCGCGGTCGGGTTCCGGGTTAATGGAGGCATCGAAGTACTGGAGGAGCTGGATCTGCCCGAGCCAGTGCCGGCCCCCGGCCAGGTCGCGGTGCGCGTCGCCTTCGCAGGCGTCAATTTCGCCGAGATCCAGCATCGCCGAGGCGAGTTCGGCACCCCGGACGGGCCCGGCGGAGTGGACGTCCCCGGCCTTGAGGCTGCCGGGGTCGTCGTCGCGCTCGGTGCGGGGGTGAGCGGGCTGGAGGTCGGCGAGCCGGTTGCGGCATATCTGCCGGCCTTCGGCGGCTATGCCGAGGTAGCGGCAGCGGACACGCGGTTCGTCAGGTCGCTGCGCACGGGGGCGGGAGAGGCAGACCCCGCCGAGGCAGCGGGACTGCCGTGCGTCTATCCGACGGCCTTTGGCCTGCTCAAGGACGCCGGCAGGCTGAGGGAGGGAGAACACGTGCTGATCCACTCCGCGGCGGGGGGTGTCGGCTTTGCAGCTGCGCAGCTGGCCCGGGAGCTGGGGGCCGGCCGGATATACGGCACGGTCGGTTCGGTGGAAAAGATTCCGTACGCCGACGAGCTCGGCTACGACGAAGTTCTGCTCCGCGAAGGCTTCGCGGAACGGCTGGCCGAGGTGACCGGTGGCCGGGGCGTAGACCTGGTCCTCGATCCCATCGGTGGGCCGATCCGGGAGCAGAGCCTGACCGCGCTGGCGCCGTTCGGCCGCGTGGTGGCCTATGGAGACCTCGGTCGGCACGAGCAGTGGACGGCCTCGGTGTGGGACTTGTGGAAGAGCAACCGGACCATTGCCGGGTTCAATATCGGCGACCTCGCCCGTCGGGCTCCCGAACGGATCGGCGAGTACCTCGCCGAAGCCCTCGGGCTGCTCGCGACGGGGCGGATCCGCGCCGGGGTGACGCAGACCCTGCCCCTGGCCGAGGCGGCGAAGGCTCACCAGCTCTTGGAGACGGGTACAGGCCGAGGCAAGATCCTTCTTTCGCTCACCTGACCTCACGTCAGCCTGCCAACCGGTGGCTTCGATCACTTCTTGCGATTCCGGCTCAGCTTTTGTGACGTGGCCACGTTGAGTGACGGCTGAGCTTCTCGGGGCAGTAGGTGAATTCGCCCGAAAATGAATCGCCATCACGGCGGGTGGGATGACAGTTCGGGGCCGTGGAAGAGATCGTGTTCCGGTTGAGGAGCTGTTGTTTCCGTCGATCACGGAGGTAGCCGTGCTGTCGGTCGACGTGAGCATCGCGATAGTGCGCGTCGACGCGGAATGTACAGCGAATGGTGCCGCTTGCCCGGCATGCGAGGTCTGGTCGAACCGGGTTCATGGTTCCTATCTGCGGTTTCCCGGTGAAGTGCCGAGCGCCGCACGAAGCGTTGTTCTCCAGCTGAGGGTCCGCCGGTTCGCCTGCGGGAACGCGAGGTGCGCACGCCGCACGTTCGTCGAGCAGACACCCGGCATGATCCGTCGGCACGGTCAGCGGACCGAGCGGCTGTGCGCGACGCTGGCTGCGGTCGGTCTCGCCCGGGCTGGCCGGGCCGGCGCTCGCCTGAACTCCGTGCTCGGGTTCTCCGTCAGCCGGAGCACCGTCCTGCGCTTGGTCGATGCCCTCCCGAGCCGGAGGTACCCGCCCCGCGTGTGGAAACTGTGGGAGGAGATCGTGCCACTCGGCTACAAGGGAAGCTACCAGCGCGTTCGCGCCTACCTGCACAACAAGCGCACTTCACCGCGGCCGGTGACCGCCCGGCCGCCCTCGCCCCGGACCGTCGCCGGAGGCCGCCGTCCTCACGCACGTTGGCCAGCCGCTGCCCCACCGGCTTGTCCAGGGCCGTGGCGGTGACCGGCGTGGCGAGCGTGCCGGCCCCGGCGTAGTAGGCGCGGGCCGCGGCGAAGTTCTGGATCCCGGTGGGCACCCGGTGCAGGATCCCGTGGGCCGGGCTGGCTGTCACCCGTCCTGCGGGCGACGAAGTCGTGGGGCCACCTGCCGGGACGAAACCACCATGCGGGGGTTGAGACGCTGGTGGACAGGGGGTGCTGCACGGCCGATTCCAGGACACGCCCCGTAACTGTCTGACACACTCCTCATACGGTGACAAGAGGGGGGCACGAATGGTCATCGTTGGCTTACTGGTTATCCTGTTCGTCGTTTTCGTCGCTCTTGCGTTCATCTTCCGGTCCCATGACAGGGACTCAGCGGCCACACTCGTCCAGGGAATCGGCGCCATCGTCGTTCCTGCCGCCAGCGCCGCGTTATTTCTGACGAACCGCAGGCCTCGGGCGGAACTCACCGAACCGGCTCTGCGCCGCTTTGCCGACGAGTTGGCTGAGCGGGTAAAGGTGCAGTGGAGTGCCGCGGCGAGCGAACGGCGGCTGCTGCATCCGAGCCCCGTACCGGTGCGGTGGAGATGGTCGAATCTTCCGTTGTCAGGTCCGGCGGCCGACGCTGTGGGTGTCGGGAACGGCTCACGGCGGTTCGAGACCCTCCCAGGGCTGGAACCGATCACTCTCGCGGATTTGGAGTCGGGTGCCGTTCGGGACCTCTTCCGCCTCTACGGTGCGTTGGACTCCGGCCGGATCGTGATCGTAGGAGCAGGCGGGGCCGGCAAGAGCGGCGCCGCCATCAGGTTGCTGCTCGACGCACTCGCGCATCGTGAGGCGCTGGACCCCACCGCGCGCGCCAGAGTCCCCGTACCAGTGCTGCTCACTCTGAGCGGTTGGGACCCGCTGAACCAGCGACTGCAGGACTGGCTTGTCACACGGCTTGCCACGGACTACATGTTCAGGAAGTCCGAAGAACACGCGGGCGGCGTCGTCTCCCGGCTCATCGGCACGGGCCGGATCGCCGTCTTCCTGGACGGCCTGGACGAAATACCCGAGCCTGTACGCCCCGTAGCCCTGCGGGCGCTGGACGAGCAGGCGAGCTTCCGCCTGGTCATGTTGAGCCGCGTGAACGAGCTACTGACGGCCGTATCCGCAGCGGGCCCCCTGTCCGGCTCCGCCGGACTCCAACTGCTGCCAGTCAGCGCCGAGGATGCTGCGGAGTACCTGACGCGCTGCCAGACACAGCCGCTCCCAGACACCTGGCGCGCTTTGGTGCAGCACATCCGAATGCACCCCTCAGGCGCAGTGGCTCAGGCACTGGACACACCCCTGATGCTCACGCTGATGCGCGACACCTACCGCACTGACCAGCGCTTCGAACTGGAACGATTCGCGGACCGGGCGGCGGTGGAGGACCACCTTCTCGCCCGAGTCCTGCCCGCCGCCTATGACGACGACCGGCCGGGACAGCCGCACAGTCGCTACAGTCTCGCACAGGCCGAGCGTTGGCTCGGCGCCATAGCGCATCGGATGAACAGCGATGGAACCCGCGACCTCGCCTGGTGGCAGGTTCCCCAGTGGCGACCGGCATGGCCGAGAACGACAGCCAGTTGCCTATTCCTCGGAGTCCTCGCCGGAGCAGTGGGCTTCTGCTGGGCGGGACTGGCGGCCGGACTGGGAGCCGGTGCGACCGTGGGTCTCTCTGTAACGATGTCACTCACGTACGGACGCGCCGGGGACTCCCCTCAGTTACTGGGCCGTCTGCAATGGAGAGACTTTGTCGTCCGCGAGAACTTCCAGTTCGGGATTGTCGGCGGGGGAGCTCTTGGACTGGCAGTGGGCGTCGCCCTCCTCCTCGTGCATGGCCGCCTCGTCATGCTTTTCGGCGGCCTGGTGTTCGGCCTCCTCGCCGGTGTGGTGGGTGGATTCGTCACGGGTCTCAGCAACCGCAGTGCCGACAGCCAAACTCCCATCGATCCTGTCTCGTGCTGGAGACAGGACCGTCAGTACACGCTGACCGCAGGAATCGCTGGAGGCCTCGTTGGGAGCGTCATCGGCGGATCTTGTCTCGGTCTGCTCGCCGAACTGACACACGAGCGGATCTTCGGAATCATCGACGGATTTCTGTCCGGGATCGCGCTGGTCGTGGTGGGGGGCCTCCTGCTCAGTCTGGCGCTGAGCCTGGTCGGATCGGTGACCTGGCGCACATTCCTTGCGAGCCTCCAACTGCGTCGGAGGAACGAAACGCCGGTCCGCCTGATCAGGTTTCTCTCCGATGCTCGCGAGCGTCACGTCCTGCGAACCGTAGGGCCCGTATACCAGTTCCGCCACGCGAGGCTCCAGGACCGTGTGGAGGAGGCATTCAGGGCCCGTAACGCGCCCAGGACAGATGGTTGAGTCCCTGCGCCAGGGCCATCGCGGTCTGCGACCCGTCCTCCCGCACGATCAGAGGCATCCTCATCGCCGACACCGACACCGACACCGACACCGACACCGACACCGACACCGACACCGCGTCCCGCACGCGACAGAGGCCCACGAGACCAGCTGGGTGCCCAATTCGCACAGCAGATCGTATACGGCGCCGGTGATCTGGGTCGGGTTGAGGTGGTCGGTGATGGGCATGCCGAGGAACCGAGCGAATTCGCTGACGAACATCTTCGGGGTGGCGGCCGGCGGCACGCTGAGGGGCAGCACGGGCCTGCGCTCTGTCTGTCCTGGGTGCTGGCGGGCGTCGGCCAGTTGGAAGGATCGCCCGAGCGCCATCATCGTCGTGGTCTTACCCGTCGTGGCCGGACCAGAGATGATCAGGCCACGGCGGGCGCCGGCCTGCTGGCGGCGGTTGACCAGCAGCAGCCGGCGTACGGCGGTGAACACGCTGTCCATGGCGGGGGTGCGCATGAGGACGAGTTCGGAGTGGTAGTCCTCGCGCTCCGCCTGGGACGAGGCGGTCGGTGGCGTCGCGCGCGGCGCCGGGGCTCGGTGGGCGAAGGCATCCCAGCCCTGCCATACGGTGGGAGGGGCCAGCGGCGCGAACCCGACGGCACCGGTGGAGACCGGGCTCATTGTCGCAGGGGCTCCTCGAAGGGGTCGTAGACCGTGACCTGGGGACGCCCCGGTCCCGGCAGGGCGGCTTCCTGTACCGCGCCGGTTGGGAGTCACTCTGCGGTGTGGGTTCAGTCGGCCAGACGCTCAGGGCGCCGTCGTCGGTCACATCTCATTCGGCCACAGCGCACGGCGGGGCACCATGGGCGCGACTCGCAGGCGGCGATGAACGAGGACGAGACGAACACATTGCCCTGGTCGACCACGATGGTCTGCGGGGTGATCACCGGCCGCGCCGCTGCGCCTTCCAGCCGGACGTCCACGCTCAGCAGCCGCTCGTAGGGCACCACCGAGCGTTCCATCGCCAGTGCCTCGGCCCAGCCGGGCCGTATCGGCACCGGGACCATCATCTGCGCCGACAACTGCGCCGCGTCCACACGGCTCGCACTGGTGACCGCTGCCGGGGGAAGGAGGCTCAACGTACGGCCAGCAGGCCGTACAAAAGGGGGATCCGCGGCTCGGGCAGCCGCCACCAGCCAGAGTCCGTACGGACCATCCGCGGCCAGCGCGGCCAGGGGAGCTCGTCACTCTCGCGCAGTCGCCGGACGCCCATTCCCGCATCCGTCAACGCGTTCACGACCTCTCCTATTCCGTGCATCCACTCGTAACTGTCCGTGGCGCCCTCGACGGCCGGCCCGTCGGTGTAGGTGTAGGTGGCGTCCCGGTGCACCGGACCGGTGCCACCTAGGTAGTCGTGGCGCAGCAGCAGCTCCGGTCCCTCACCCGGACCTGGTTTCGGGCCGAGCGCGTTGAGCAGCGGGTGGAACTCCACGACGTACAACCGCCCGCCCGGCCGCAGAAGCCTGGCCACGACATCCGCCCACCGGTCGAGGTCGGGCAGATAGCACAGGGCGCCCTTGCCGGTGTAGACGACGTCGAACCGCCGGCCCTCGAGCGCCGCCACGGCGTCGTACACGTTGGCCTGGACGTAGGTGACGTCGAGGCCCGACTTCGCGGCGAGGTCCCGCGCGGCCGTCACGGACGCCGCCGAGAAGTCCAGGCCTACCGCCCGGGCTCCACGCCGGGCGAGGGCGAGCGTCTCCGTGCCGAGGTGGCACTGGAGGTGCAGCACGTCCCGGCCGGACAACTCGCCGAGGTCCTCCCACTCGAACGCGGCGAACCAGCGCTCCGGATCCAGGTCCTCGTCCAGGCCGTAGAACCGGCTGGTGAGGTGGACCGGAGTGCGGGCGTCCCAGTTCGCCTGGTTGGCGCGCATCAGCCGCGCGTGCTCGGCGGAGGTCATGAGGACATCCAACCGCGCCCCGGCCGCGCGCGGGGGAGGAAATCCGGAAAAGTGCCGTGTCGGGTGTCGATGCGGCCGGTTCCCGTTCGTCGGTGGGGTGTAGGAAGCCGATGCCTCGTCGATCTCGTGAGCCAAAGCGCAGGCCGTCGACCCGGAGCGCCTCGCCAGCTGACCGCCGCCGCCGTCGTCGCCGGGCTGCTGTGCGTGGCTGGGCTGCCGGAGTGAGCGAACTCCCCCCCCCGTTGCCTTGAGACCCGCCGAGCTATGCCTGCGTATCTCCTCCACCGACAACCTCGGTGACACCCCGCAGGCCGACACGCTGGAGCGCTGGGACGTGGGCATCCTTCACCGCCGACGTGCGCACGACGCAGGCCGCTGCCCGGCAACCGCAACGACTGCAAAGCCAAGGCCGAGGGGGAGGAGATCGCGGCGGCCGAGGAGCCGCCGGAGGCGAGCAACGTGATCGACTTGATGAAGGTCCTCGAGGGCAGCTTCAGGCCGCCCGCTCCGGTCGCGGCGGCAGAGAGCCGGCCGACGAGGGGAAGGCCAAGGCCACACCGCGCAAGGCGGCCGCCCGGTCGCCGCACTCTGCCCGGCGCGCTGGAGTGGGGCTCCACGAGTAGCGTGGCTGGTACAACGTGCTCATCGGCCGCCTTCGCTGTCGGCCTTTCCGTCACCCTTTGCATCCGCTGCCGGCCGCCGCGTCACATCTCCTTGCGGCCCGAGCACTGAATTCTCAGGAAGCAGAACCCGGACAAGTGCAGGAGGGGCGATCATGGCCTTCGCCACTGCCGAGGACGGCACGCAGATCTACTTCAAGGACTGGGGATCGGGTCAGCCGGTGGTCTTCTCCCACGGCTGGCCGCTGATCGCGGACGCGTGGGATCCGCAGCTGATGCTGATGGGGGACAACGGCTTCCGGGCCGTGGCCCACGACCGGCGCGGGGGCGGACGCTCGGGCCAGCCCTGGAAGGGCAACGACCTCGACACCTACGCCGAAGATCTCGCCTCCGTCATCGAGGTCCTCGACCTCCGCGACATCATCCTGGTCGGTCACTCGACCGGTGGCGGAGAGGTCACGCGCTACATCGGTCGGCACGGCACGGGCCGTGTCGCCAAGGCGGTCCTGCTGGGTGCCATCCCCCCGCTGATGCTCAAGACGGATGCGAACCCGGAGGGCCTGCCGATCGAGGCCTTCGACGAGATCAGGAAAGGCGTGCTGACGGACCGTTCCCAGTACTACAAGGACCTCAGTGTCCCCTTCTACGGTGCCAACCGAGAAGGAACGACCGTCTCCCAGGGGACCCGCGACGAGTTCTGGCTCTGGAGCATGACCGTCGGCATCAAGGCCGCCCACGACTGCGTCAAGGCGTTCTCGGAGACCGACCTCACCGAGGACCTGAAGACGTTCGACATTCCCACGCTGATCATTCACGGTGACGACGACCAGATCGTCCCCATCGTGGCCTCCGCGGAGAAATCGTCACAGCTGGTCAAGGACGTGAGCTTCAAGGTCTACTCGGGTGCTCCGCACGGTCTGTCGATGGTTCCCGAGTTCGCGGAACGGTTCAATGCCGACCTCCTCGAATTCGCCCGCGGCTGACCGGTGCGGTCCGGGCTCTCCGATGGCAGCCAGGATGTCGGTGCCGGCATCGCTCCTGTCCGCAGCGCCCACCGGGTTCCTCGGGAGCTGAGAGAGACAGGAGGTCTGCTCGGGCAACCCCTCATCGTCGTCGGGCGGGAGCAGATGCGTGCGTGCGTCTCCACACGCAGCTTCAGCGCCCGCCACGCGTACGCTCCCGGCCCACCCTCCTCAAGCAGGAGGCACACACCCTGCCCAGCTCCGTTCAGGAACTCAACGGAGACGTCACAGCGATCAAACGCTTTGGCAGCCACCCCCAAGAGGTCGCTCCGTCCCTGGCCGTGCCGCCGTCGAACGCTGGGCCCACCAACCACAGGACCTTGCCGATCTTCCCCGCGCCTGGCCGCGCGATCGAGCTCGAGGCTCCGGCCAACCTCTGCCGCTTCATGGCACATGACAAGTCCGCCCACGCCATGCACGCCGCACACGGTGTGCCCTCAGTACGTGAGTGGTCGTCGCCCCGCCGCCCTTCTCGCCGAGGAGTCCTGGGCAGGCGGCGGCCCTGCCTGAAGGGTCAGCCCTCTCGGCGCCCCGAGCTGCTGCCGCGTAGTGGGCCCGGAGTGGTCACGCTGTGTCGAAGTCGGACCGGGGCCGGACCTCCACGACGAAGTCGGCATCCTTCAGCTCGCCCGCCTCGTCGTGCCAGAGGAAGACCCGCACGTGCATTGCTCGGCTCAGGCCGGCCCGCTCCCACTCGGTCATGAGGTCGCCGACGATCCGGCCGATGGCGTGCTTGGCGCCCTCGTCCGTGTCGGCAGCGGTGATCGCGCCCCGCCACCGTTCGGGGTCGCTGCCGTAGGGGCGCCAGCCCTCGGACCCGTGGGGCTCGAACACCTGGTACGCCCAGTCCGTATTGGTGTCCATAACATCGATCGTGTCACCGCAAGGAGTCTCATGCGCCGCATCGGATCGACGCCCGCCGAGCGCGGGTCCGTCGGAGCGAACAACTGCCCTGACGTCCTGGAACTGGAGAACGGCGACTTCCTCGTCATCGGCAAGCGCCACCTCCTGACCGCACAGGAGGCGGAGCGGATGAACGAGGTGGGCGCCTCGATCGGCGAGGACGAGTCAGTGGTGCTGGTGCCCCGCGACTGCATCCTGGCCGCCGCGAAGCAGCTGGGGTCAGAGGGGGTCGCCGGCTGACCAGCGCCGATCGGGCCCTTTCGGCGTCCTCACATCCGCATCGCCCTCCTGAACGCCCGTCATCGCCAGGATCCACCGCAGCGCGACCGGTCTACACGCCACCGCCAGCGACGTGCGGGGGGGGGGGGGG
>NZ_BMRM01000018.1:129634-201065 GCF_014648635.1 Streptomyces cinerochromogenes
GGGGGGGGGGGGGGGGGGGCTTCAGCGCGTCGTGCTCCTGGGCGTGGCCTGCTCTGCGCGCCTTCAGGGCTGGGGTGTTGCAGCTTGGGAAAGGGCTCGCTGCAGCAGTCCTGGAGTGTGTCCTGCTCCTGCCGGGGGCCATAACGGCATCGGATGCACAGGCGGCAGCGCAGGTGCGGGCTGCTGCCGCTGGGCGGCTTGCCTGCCGCCTCGGCTGCACTTGCGAGGGCTCCCCGCCAGGCCGGTGGGGGTACCGGCCTGGCGGGGACATCCTCGGAGTAGTAGCGCGAGTGTGCGCGTTGCTGCCGGTCACCAGGAGGGCCTTGCGGGGCGCCAGCATGTCGATGTTCGTCATCTGCTGGAAGGCGAAGAACGACATCGGCGTGGTCGCGGTCCACACGGTGGTGGAGTTGATCGAGTGGGGTGGTAGCCGCGCTCGGTGCGGTAGTAATCGAAGAAGATATTCGTGATCGGGTCGGCGTCCGCCGGGAGGGTCTTGGGCAGGACGCGGTCGGAGGGGGGCGACGTTGCCGTCCGAGCCGAAGGGAACCTCGTGGGAGCCCCAGGCATAGGTGCCTTTCTCGGCGTCGGTCCAGCGCTGCCGGCTGAGGTAGTCGATGACCTTCTGGCGCTGCTCACGGGTGTAGGAGTCCTGGTAGCCGCGGGACATGCTGCGCGACATGTCGAACATCGCGGAGGTGACGACCGCCTTGATACGGCTGTCCGCGGCCGCCGCGGTGAGCGCCATGCCGCTCAGGCCGCACATGCCCTGGACGCCGATCCGCTCGCGATCGACCATCTTCTGCAGGCCGAGGAAGTCGATGGCGGCGCTGAAGTCCTCGGTATACATGTCGGGCGAGCCCACGTCGCGCACCGTGCCGCCGCTCTCCCCGGTGAAGGAGGGGGCGAAGGCGAGGGCGACGTAGCCGCGGCGGGTGAACCCGTTGGCGTCCAGGCCCGAGGACTGTTCCTTGACCGCGCTGCACGGGCCGCTGACCGCCAGCGCAGGCAGCCTGCCCGTCGCGTTCTTCGGTACGTAGAGGTCACCGGACGACCGTGAGGCCGTAGCGGTTCTTGAACCGCGCCGAGGTCCGCCTGACGTTCTTGTCCAGCGGGAAGGTGCAGCCGTCTGAGGTGGTCATTGCTCTCTCCTGGTGCCCAGCAGTGTTTCCTGTCCTGTCCTGTCCTGTCCGGGCCGGTGCTGGGGTCGATTCGTTTCTGGGTTCGGGGTCTCCGGGGCCGGTGGCACCCGCATGTCCGGGAAGCCGCCGTGGTCGCACCCGGAGAAGGGCGGACAGGTCGGGGAGGGGAGGTCAATGGGCCCCGGTGCCGACCGCAGCAGGGCGGTGGTGGCGCAGGGCGAGGGCGATGGTGGGGACCAGGGTCAGGGCGGCGATGGCGGTGCCGACCATGGTGGGGCGGGTGGCGCCGGTGCTCTCCAGGGTGAGGCCGGCGATCCAGGAGCCGATGGCGGTGCCGAGGTTGAACGCCGAGACGGTCAGGGCCGAGGCCAGGGCGGATGCCTGGCCGGCGTAGCGGACGGCCAGGGCCATCAGGACCGGGTGGGCGCCGAGGCCGAAGAAGCCCAGCAGGGCGACGAGGACGATGGTCGCGGGGGCGGAGTCGGCCGACAGCACGATTCCCAGCAGCAGGAGCGCGGCGCCGGCGGCGGCGGTGACGGTGACGGTCACTGTGTGCGGACGGCGGTCGCCGAGCCGCCCTCCCGCGATCGATCCGACCAGCGCGCCGAGGCCGAAGCCGACGAGGACCAGCGGCATGAGCCCGGCGGCGAGCCCGGCCCGGTCGGTCAGCAGCGGTGCGATGTGGGAGTACGCGGCCAGCACACCGCCGGTCGTGGTGGCGCAGGCGGTCAGCACGAGCCACAGGCGGCCGGAGCGCAGCGCGGTCAGCTCGGAGCGGATCGATCCCGGCGGCTGGGCCGGGCCGCCCTGGGGGACGGTGCGGGCGATCAGCGGGACGGCCGCGGCCGCGAGGGCGGCGGGGCCCAGAACGGTCCGCGCCAGCCCATGAGCTGTCCGGCGAACGCGCCCAGCGGCACGCCGACGACGTTGGCGAGTATGGCTCCTGCCCCGACCAGGCCCAGGGCGCGGGCACTGGCGGCCGGGCCGGCGGCGCGGGTGGCGGCCACGTTGGCCACGGCCCGGAACGTTCCGGTGGCGATCGCGGTCAGGAACCGTGCCGCCAGCAGCAGCGTGAAGCTGGAGCCGACGGCGACGATCACATGCCCGAGGGCGAACACGGCCAGGGCGAGCATCAGGGGCAGTCGGGTGGGGAGCCGCAGCGTGAGCATCGCCATCAGCGGTGCCCCGACGATCACCCCGACGGCGAAGACCGTCATCAAAAGTCCGGTCTGGGCGACGCTGACCTGCAGATCTCCCGCGATCTCGGGCAGCAGGCCGGCCACGACGAACTCCGTGGTGCCCATCAGGAACGTGCCCAGTGCGAGCACGTAGACGACCAGCGGAAGGCGGGCGGACGGAGGCTGACCGACTTCGGCCCGTACCGCCTCGGCCGGAGCGTGGAGGGTTGCGCTCGCGTACTCAAGGTTCATCTCCGTGGGGGTTGTGGTCGGGGTACGTCACCCAGAGAACAAGCTGCTCCACACTGGAGGAAGGCCGCGTTTACAGGGGGGACAAACTCAACCTCCCTCTTCGCGAGCCGGTGGCAACCGAAAGGCTGGAACCGCTCCCCGACGACCGCCCTGACCACCGCACCGAGATCCGCGACTTCCGCGCCAGCCGCCGCGCGAAGATCACCCCTCAGCAGGCGGGGCTGCCCACCAGCGGCCGACGCCGGGTGCCCGGGCTGCGGCGGGAGGAGGTTGCCGTGGTGGCCGGGGTGAGCACCGAGTGGTACACCCGCCTGGAGAAAGGCCAAAAGATCACCGCCCTCTCAGAAAGACCGCCGCACTCCTACAGAGGGCAATCCGCGCAGCAGCACGAGCAGCAAGCTGCTGCCGGGAACCTGAGCGGCCCCGTCAATTCGGGTACACGGCCTCCTCGTCGTCCGCGCCTGATCGACATGGCGCTGGAGTCCATCCCGCGGACAGTTCAACCGCGCATCAGGCATCCGTGCGGTGTCACGCCGCCACGGCGCGGATGGCCCTGCGACGGGCGCGTGCCGTGGCCATGAAGACGGTCCGGCGATGTCACGGACAACTGTGGGCAGCCGCCCCGGTGCAAACCTGGTGCCAATCTTGTATCTGCTACTGAGGCGGGGTATCCAAGACGCGGGGAGCCTTGGATACGAGAGGAACTATGGCGACGGTGCTTGGTCTGCCGGCGGCCGTGAGGCACATGTGGGCCCCATCGTTCGCCTGCAACGTGCCTGGCGATGGGTAAGCGGCGCTGGAGTGAACGATGTCCGGGAGCGTCTGGGGAGGGGACGATGACGGCTGAGTTCCGCTTACTGGGGGACATTGAGGCCCGTGTCGATGGCCAACTGGTTGATCTGGGACATCGTCGACAGCGGTCGGTGCTGGTCGTTCTGCTGGTGGAGGCCAATCGGATCGTGCCTGTCGACCAACTGGTCGAGCGGGTGTGGGCGGGGCGGCCCCCGCAACGCGCACGGGACACGCTCTACGGTTACTTGCACAGGTTGCGCAAAGCTTTGGCTGTCATGCCGGGGGTGGACATCCTTCGGCAAACCGGTGGCTACCTGATCTCGGTTGATGAATCCCTGGTCGATGTGCACCGGTTCGGTGAGCTGATTCGGCAAGCGCGCGCGGCGGAGGACGACTCAGATGCGATGGCGTTGTTCGACGAAGCGTTGGCATTGTGGCGGGGCGATCCGTTCCCCGGTGTGGACACGCCCTGGCTGAACGACGTCCGGGATGTCCTGCGGAAGGAACGGTTCGCGGCCGAACTTGACTTCACCGATCTCCGGCTGGCGCATGGCCAGCACACGGAGTTGGTGCCCACGTTGGTCAGCCGGGCCGGCGAATACCAGTGGGACGAGCGACTGGCGGCGCAGCTGATGCTCGCCCTGTACCGCTCGGGCCGGCAGGCTGACGCCCTTGCCCGCTACGAACAGACTCGAACGCGGTTGGCCGAGGAACTCGGTCTCGACCCCAGTCCCGCCCTGCGGCAGCTGCACCAGCGGATCCTGACCGCCGACCCGAACCTGGCCGCCTCCGGGGCGCCCGCGACCGCCGCTCCCGAAGAGCCCACACCGGACACTCAACTGGATCGGGCGGCCCGCGAACTGGCCACCGCCATAACCCGGCAGTGGACCGCGGAAGCCGAGATCCGCTCATTGCACCGGCCGGCGCCGGTACGCTTACGGTGGTCGACCACCGGTCGGCCAGTGACAGGCGTGAGTGAGGTGCTCAGTGGTGACATCTCTGACGTGGCCTTGAAGTTCCGGTCGCTTCCGGTACGTCAACTGGTGGTGCTCGGCGAGCCGGGGGCAGGCAAGACCGTGCTGGCGATCTTGCTGACCCTGGGGCTGCTGGCCGACCGCACGCCGGGCGATCCGACGCCGGTACTGCTGTCGCTGACGTCCTGGAATCCCCACCAAGACCACTTGCACACCTGGTTGGCGCGCAGGCTGTTGGAGGAGTACCCCGGTCTGGGCAACACCAAGGCGTACGGACGCGATGCCGCGACCCACCTGGTGACCGATGAGCGGGTGATACCGGTGCTCGACGGGCTCGACGAGACGCCACCGGGCCTGCACACCGCCGCGATCGACGCCATGGACCAGGCGATAGCGGGCGGCCGGCCACTCGTGGTGACCTGCCGCACCAACGAGTACGAGAACGCAGTCCGGCACGGCGCCATCCTTGCCAGCGCCGCGGTGGTGGAGATCGAACCCGTTGAACTCGACGACGCCATCACCTTCCTCACCGCACGCCACCACCGCGGCGACACCCGCTGGCAACCCGTCGTCGAACACCTGCGCCACCACCGCGACGGCCCGCTTGCACAGGCGCTGTCCACCCCGCTGATGGTCGACCTCGCCCGGACGGCGTACCGCGATCCCACAAGCGACCCGGCAGAACTCCTTGATCCGCAACAGTTCCCCGACCGAACCACGATCGAGGACCAACTGCTCGACACATGGGTGCCCGCCGTTTATGCCCGACGTCCTCAACCGCCGGGACCGCAGACCGCGGCGGTCCGGAACTACGGTCCGGACGAGGCCCAACAATGGCTGACATTCCTCGCTCGCCACCTACAGCACCTGCAAACCCGCGACTTCGCCTGGGAGCACCTGGTTCGCGCGCTACCCCGGCCGGTACGAGGACTTGTCTTCAGCCTGCCCGCGGCAGGTCTGTTCGCGATCGCCGGCCTGCTGGCCAGAGGCCCCGTCCTGGCCTGGGTCTACGGGCTTTCGACCGCCGTGGGCGGCTGTGCCGCCCACGGCTGGGGAACACGGTCAGGACCATTGCGGGTCAAGGTTCGCTTCCGGCGCACGGCGTTGCCGTTCCTCGGCCGGTTCGTGATCGGGGTGGTCATCAGTGTCGTGATCGGGGCGGTCTGGTCACTCCCGACCTGGACGGTGGTCGTGCTCGCGTTCGCCTTCGGGTTCAGCATGGGACTGCACGTCTGGCTGGAGGCACCGCGGGAGATAAGCCGTGCCTCCAGCCCGGCGACGACCTACGCTCAGGACCGTCTCGCGACACTCGCGTTCGCGTTGTCGGTGGCCGTGTCGATCGGGCTGTTCTACGGGTTCGCGATCTCCGTCAGCCAGCCGCACTCCAACCTCGGCGCGGCCGCGGACCCCTTTCACTTCGTCCGGGCACTGCCGGCCGGACTCGTGTCGGCATTGTTCGGATGGTTCGCATTCCGGTACATCGGCAGCGTGAGCTACGGGCTCGCTGGCTTCGCCATCGGCGGCCAAGCAATGGCCCAACACATTCCGCTGAGCCTCGGCCTCGCGGCAGGAGCGGTATTCGGGCTCGCCATCGGACTCACCACGACACTGTCTCGATCGTGGGGTGTCTACCTGTTCAGCAGGGCTTGGCTCGCGCTTCTCGGGCGGACGCCCCTGCGGCTGAACCGATTCCTCGAAGACGCCCACCGCCGTGGCGTGCTGCGTCAAGCCGGCTCGATCTACCAGTTCCGCCACGCTCGACTCCATGACCGTCTCTCACAGACCCGACTACGATCTCTCGGCCCTGCGACCTCCTCATGCGGCGACCATCGGTGACTATCCGCATCCTGCAACCGTGACTTCAGTCCTCCCGCACTGTCCGCCCCTAGAGCGTGTCCCTTTGATGGGTTGATCAGCCGATCGAATGTGTTCGTCCGATCAGTGATCACCGATGTGATGTAGGGGGGATCGCGATGGTGGACGTACATCGACACGCCCCCGGTCGTGGTCGATCTTGAGTCGCTGGGCGGGTGCGCCTGGAGGCTGCCGGTACACCGGGGGCGGGTCGCTTACGCGCTCGGTGGTGTCGCGCGCAAGCCCTCGAGGAGGGCGGCGAGGTAGCGGTGTGCGGTGTCGACCCGGTCGGCGGGGGTGCCGCCGTGGACGCTCACGGCGTGGGCGATGCCGCACATGAGCGGGACGAGGTCGGTGGCGGTGAGGTCGGGGCGGACCACGTTGGCATCGCGGGCCCGGGCAAGGAGGGTGGCGCCGGCTGACGCGAGTGACTTCTTGAGTTCCGTGGTGCGCGGTATGGCGTCCGTGGCCGCGGCGGCGACGGGGGGCAGGGCGGCGTCGGTGACCTGCGCCTCGACGGTGTGGAAGAGGAAGTCCGTCAGGCTGCGCCAGGGGTCGGCATCGGTCAGCGCCTGCCGGCCGTGGGCGGCGAGAGCCTCCAGGCACGGCGCGGCGACGGTCTCCAGCAGCGCCTCGGGCGTGGCGAAGTGCCGGTAGACGGTGCCGACCCCGAGCCCTGCCCGGCGTGCGACGTCGTTGAGCTGCAGCGGTGTGCCCTCGTCGACCAGGTCGCGGGCGACGGAGACGATCCGCTTCCAGTTGCGGGCCGCGTCCTTGCGTAGAGGTGTCGTCATGCGGCCATGCTAATCGGATGGTTCATCCGGATAGTGCCGCCGCTCGTCCGGTACCCGCAGCGCCGCGCTGCCCGTACGACGCTCAGGCGGGGGCGAGCGGCGCGTGCCGTTCGCTGAGTCGGCGTACGGCTCCGGCGACGCGGGGGTTGGTCGCCGCGCGGTGCGGGGCGACCGGGTGTGCCTGGGCGCCGATGACGATGCCGGTCCGGCCCGTCAGTGTGTCGTCGGTGGCGGCCATGATGGAGGGCCTGGCTGCCCCGGATGCCGGACCGGAGGTCGAGCGTTCGAATGTACGGCGCACCAGGGGCCACAGCAGCCGCAGAGCGGGTGAGACGATCTTCGGGTCGGTCATGGTGCCGCTGGTCATGTCGGTCGCGGCCCCTCCGGGATCGGCGGCGAAGACCGAGACGCCCGTGCCGTCCAGCCGGGCTGCCAGGTCCAAGGTGTAGGCCAGGTTGGCGAGCTTGGCGCGACCGTACCAGTGGAAGCCGTAGTAGCCGCCCGGCGGCTCGACGGCGTCGAACACTCGCTTGGCCACGGCGACCGCGCCCGACGTCACGTTCACGATCCTGCTCGGCGCACCGGCCGTGAGTGTGGGCAGCAGCAGTTCGGTCAGCAGGTAGGGCGAGAGGTGGTTGACGACGAACGACGCCTCGACACCGTCCCGGCTCTGGCGCTCGGCGAACATCGCCCCGACGTTGTTGACCAGCACCGTCAGCGGCTCCCCCGAGGTGGCGTGGTCGGCCGCGATCCTGCGGGCGAGCGCACGCACCTGTTCGAGCGAGGCGAGGTCCGCGGACAAGAAGCGGGCCGGGTGCGCCGGGCTCGTCGCGTTGATCCGCTCGACGGCCTTGGCTCCCCGTTCGGCATTACGCCCGATCACCGTGACCGCGAACCCGGCGACCGCCAGCCCCAGCGCCGTCTCCAGACCGATGCCCCCTGTTCCGGCCGTGACCACTGCTGTCTTCTTCATGTACTCCTCCACCCCGGCAGTCAAACGGATAGTTCATCCGATTAGTCCCGGACGGTAGCACACATTCGGATGAACTATCCGGTTGAGGTGGCGCAGCGGGGTCCGCCCGCCGGTAGGAGCCTGGGGAATTGCGTGACCGTCGACACCGGATGAAGGGCGGCGGCGAGGTGGGGAGCGGCCTGGTAGGCGATGGCGAGTTGGTCGGTGTGCGGTCAGACCGCAGCACTGCTTGAGGTGGTTGAGGCGAAGGCAGGCGTGTCACCGGCCTGGCCCGCAGTGACGTCCAGCACCAGGGCCGCGCATGATCGTCTGCGGCCAGTTGACGATCTTTCCCGAGCTGCCGGTGTACTCCAGGCCCGCCGGGTCGCGGTGGCCAGCCCATTCGGCCAGCTGCCAGCCGTTCTTACGTCCCACCTGCGCCGGCAGGCCACGGATGTAGTCCCGCATCCGCCGCCGCAGATCCGCCCAGGCGAACCGGCCCACCACCCGAGCGAACACCGACTCCAACTCGTCTTGCCAATGGCCGACTTCAGCGATCGCCTCCATGGCCGGACGACGACAACCACCAGCTCGGGACGAGGAAGTGTTCCGGCTTGCGCTCGTAGCGGCGGTGGAGGCGTCGGTAGTCGGACAGCCGATCCGCGCGGCCGTGCAGGGCCGTCGATGCGGGTTTCTGGTTCGGTGGCCACTGGGTCGTGGTCCCGGTGCTGGTGGGGTGCGGGATGTCGCGGGTGGTGGTGATGCGGCTGGAGCAGGCCGGCTGGCTCGGGGGGTGGGTGGAGGTCCGGGTTGGGGCTGATTTGTCCGGATGGTGGGTGACCGGGCCCATAGGGGCCATGTCACATCCTAAGAGGGGTCGTAGTGGCACGCTCCGGTAAGCAGCAGCAAAAGGCCTAGGAATGTCTCTTTTGTCTCGTTTCTACGATGTCGGATAGTACGTCACATTCTTGCTTTGGTGTCGGTGGGCCCCTAAACATGTTTCTCGTTGCCGCAAGCCGCAGGGCCGACCGGGTGTTGATCACCGGACGTTCCCGCTGTGCCGTGCAGCACAGGGCCTCACGCTGACGCCCTGCAGGCCGCGACCGGGACTCCCGGCCGGCGCCTTCAAAGACGTCCTACAGGAGAGTCCCTTTCTCATGACCGCGATCACCGCCACCCGCCGCCTTGCCCGCCTCCGCTCCCTCGCTCTGACCGGCATCGCTACGACCGGCGCCGCGGCCGCTGCCCTCACCCTGATGCCGGCCTCCGCGCATGCCGCCGAGGCGTCGCAGGGCGCCCACGCCGTTGTGGCCCCCACGCGGGACAGTCGCACCGACTCCGCCGCGGGCGGCGCGAACAATGTCGATGGCTGGATCAAGAAGTCCCTGGCCATTATGAAGGAGAAGGGCATCCCCGGCAGCTATGAGGGTCTGCGCCGCAACATCATGCGCGAGTCCGGCGGCAACCCCAACGCCCAGAACAACTGGGACGTCAACGCGCAGAAGGGCACCCCGTCCAAGGGCCTGCTGCAGGTGATCGAACCCACGTTCAACGCCTACCACGTCGCCGGAACCGCCAACAGTCTCACCGACCCGGTCGCGAACATCACCGCGGCCGCCAACTACGCCGCGCACCGCTACGGCTCCATCGACAACGTCAACTCCGCCTACTGAGCCACACCCTGGCCGTTCACGCCGGGCCGTGCGGTGATGATCCGTGCGGTGACGATCCGCACCCTGCACCATGCCCCTGGACGTCGCAGCGAGGCCTGGCGGATGACTCGCTGCCCCTTGCGGGCCAGGTGGCGCCGGACGCCGCGGAAGCGAGCCCCACTCGGTGAGCCGTCGGAAGGCGTGCGGCGGCCCCTCGACAGCCCGAAGTCTGGTGGCGGTTGGCTGCAGGTGCGCCCGTGCCGGCCACGAAGATGATCGCGGCCGGCACGTCGCGACCCCCTCGCCGATGGTGCCTTGTGCCCTGCGGGCGAACCGGCGCCGACGGGACACCTACCCCTTGTCGCGCCTGGTGCGACCACTTGACGGTGAGGACAGACGGCCGCGGTCCTGCTCATCGCTGGGCAGCGAGAGGGTGTGTGGAGCACGCGATGCCGCCTGTGGAATCCGCAGAGAGGCGTGAGGCGTGAGGCGAGGGGGCGGGGGAGGGGCGTGGCGACCGGGGGCAGGAGCCGGTCAGCCCTGGATCGAGAAGAACAGGGTGTCCATGGTGTGTCCGTAGCGCAGAGCGGTCTGCCATTCGTCGTGCTCGACCCGCATCCTGTCCATGAGGCTACGCACCTCATGGGTGAAGGCGATGTCGACGCGGTCCAGGACGGCGGCGTAGGCGTCGGCGAGCGGCTTGGCCTTCGCCAGCGGCAGACGGCCGATGGCCGGGTAGCCGTCCGTGGGCGCCGGGATGGGGAAGGGGATCTCCTCGGGCGGCCCGGCGAACAGGAAGTCCAGCGGCAGCAGGTCGTCGGGGACGCCGAGGCGCCGCAGTTCCTCGCCCATGCGCCCGAAGAACGTGGAGGGCTTGGAGTACACGCCGAAATCCATGGGGTCGGACCCGCTCCAGTCGATGATGTGCTGAAGCGCCTTGTAGTACGCGTGGCCGACGTGTTGGCCGTCCGCGGTGGCGTGGCCCGCGAGGAGGTGGTCGAGCGCTTCGGGGATGGTGAGGCCCAGATCGATGCCCTGGCGTTCGAGGCTGAGCTGGTCGGTGTGGGCGTCCTTGCGTATGTGGTCGCGGAGCACGCGCTGCTGGGTCGCGTCGAGTTCACCCTGCAGGTAGGACACGACGTGGCTCTGGTTGGCGGTGGTCATCGTGATGATGTGACTCATGGGCCTCATGGTGGCAGTAAGTGTTCCGCGAACGCGCCGGGGCCCTGCGCGACCCGCGGTGAGTGAGAATGTGGCGCGGCGGCCACACCCACGCGTTCTACGCTGCCTGACGTCCGGGAGAAGGCGGGGGCGCCGGCCGCAGGCGTACCCGGCGCCACCGTCGTCGGTCAGCCGATCAGCTTGTGCAGCACCGCAACGCTGCCTTAAGCGGCCATCAGGCCCGCCGCGACGGCCGGGGGCACGGACGTGTCGTGGAGGAACACGACCCCGCCCGTGACGAGGCTGACGATGACGGCGGCCAGGAACGCCACGGCGGCCTGTACCGGCGGCAGCCGAGCCTTCCGACGTCGAATGCCGGTAAGTATCGCGGTTCCTTCGTTCTGACCGGCATGCGTGGCGTTGAACCGGGCCGAACAGTCGGCTGGTTGAGACCGCCGGTGTGCTGTGTGCCGACGAGGTGCCGGGCGTTGCACGCGGGCCCGGACTCGACTCGGCGGCCCCGTGGACCCCGGAGCCCCTGCTCCGGTTCGATCTCGCGGGTGTTGAACACCGTCAACTGACGAGCATCCCCTCAGGCAATGACCACACGTCGTGCACCGTGCGCCTCCCGGACCTGGCCCTGGAGCAGTACCCCGCGCTGAGCGCCCGCCTGCCCGCCGCATGCTCGCCTACCGGGTGTCCGCGTACGACAGCCTGCCCCGGCAGGCGCGCCTGCCGGTGGCCGAGGCGCCTTCACGTCCCACACCACGGCCAGGACGCCGAGGACGCGCGCACGACACTGCAGGCGCTGACCGCTCAAGGCGGCCTTGGGCGTTCCGACGCGCGGTGAGGGCATGCGGTGGCTGCTGCCCGGGCCGCAGGGCCGCCGGAACCCCAGGGCACCACACGGCCACGGCCGGCCGGTCACCCCTTTCCCGTGCCTACGGGTGCAGCTTTTCGCCCTTCGCCAGCATCGCTACGTACTTCTCGATCCGGCGCGCCCGGGTCTCGGCCTTCTTCGCGTCCTGGATCCGGTACAGGATCGCGTAGCGGTTCCGCCGGTCCAGTGTCGCGAAGAACTCCGCCGCGGCCGGGTCGGCGGACAGGGCCGCCGTGAGGTCGTCCGGCACCGTGGCCCTCTTCGCACCGTCGTAGGCCGCCTCCCAGCGGCCGTCCGCCTTGGCGCGGTCGACCTCGGCCTGTCCCGGCGGACGCATCCGGCCCTGCTCGATCAGGGCGGTCGCCTTGTCCCGGTTGACCTTGGACCACCTGCTGCGCGGCGTGCGCGGGGTGAACCGCTGGAGCCACCACTGGTCGTCGAACGCGCCCTTCTGGCCGTCGATCCAGCCGTAGCAGAGTGCCACGTCGAGTGCCTGCGTGTAGTCCAGCGCGACGATTCCTGGGCCCTTCTTGCGAAGCTTGAGCCAGATGCCCGGCGAGAGGGCATGGTTCTCACCGAGCCATGCCTCGAACGCCTCGGCGGATTCGAATGCGACGATCTCAAAGTCCTGAGTCACCCCAGCAGCGAACCACACCCCCACCGACCTGATCGATGACCGTCTTGCCGGCGGAGGTGACACGCCAGACCCAAGCGCCGTCCCCGCGCTTGTACTACTTCCTGGAGTGCGCCTCGATGTAGTTGGTGACGCAGGCGGTGCGGGCCACGTCGACTTTGTAGCCGTTCCAGTGGCTGTACGTGCCTCCCGCGTGGTCGGCTTCCGTGCCGCCGGTGATGACGACAACGGCAGCCGCTTCGTTCCTTCAGGGTGATGACACCGTCGACGGTGAGCCCGGATGTCCCGCAGACTGGCTTCTTGTGGTTGCGGTCACTGCAGTTGCCGGAGGAGGACCGGGTGATGCCCGCTGCCTTCAGCCGGGCCATGGCCTGGGCGTCGGTGAGCTTACCCCCGCCAGTGGCGCCGCCGCCCGCGACCACGGCGGCCCAACACCGTAAAGTACCTCCGCGGCAGCCGGTGGCGGGCCTCGACACCGCTCCGGGACGTAACTCGGGGTCCTGGTCCGCCACCGTCGCACCGACGCGGTCGGCTTGGTGCGGGGCGCGATTGCTCCCGGCGGCCGGGTGGAGGAACTCACCATGGTCGAGGCCGTCGCCGACGACACCCAGCGCCTCCTGGCGCTGAACGAGATCTGCCCTGGGCCCGCCCGGCCACCAGACGGCCACGCTACCGCCTGGCCGCCGGCGGGGGCCGGGACGCGGGCGAGGCGCAGACCCCCTCCGGGGTGCTGGTCGGTACCCGCACCGGCGCCGCCGGGTGGCTGCGCGCTTCCCTGTGGCTGGAGCGCGGCGGCGCCACCGTGCTGCCCGCGCCACGCGATCCACGGCTGCTGTGGTTCGTGCGCGAGGTGTCCCCCCCACGACCGGGACGTCGAAGGTCGCGGGGGAGCAGGAACGAGGGCAGGCACTGCGGCTGACCGTGCAGTCGGACCGGATGGTGGTCTTCGGGAACGGCATGGAGGCCGACGCCCTGGAGCTGACCTGGGGGCGGAGTGTCCAGGTGGAGATCGCGGCGGTGTCGCTGCGCCGGGTGACGTGAACCCCCTCCGGCGGGTGCGGGTGCGGGTGCGGGTGCGGCGGGCGCTGAACTCGGCCACGCCGGCCGGCGGGAGAGCAGTGCAAACCTGACGTGCTGGAGCGCGCTGTTTCCCCCACCCTGGTGACAGGAGGGAGCAACGCCATGCCGAGTACGCCGCGGAGCGCCGGAGCGCCGCCGCAGGGCCGCCTCCGTCCGCGGCGCCGGCGGGCCGGGGCGTCCCGGCGGCGGGGGTGGACCCACCGGATCGCCGTCCGCGCCCGGACCGCGCACACCCGGGTGGAGGACCGGTTCCCGGTCCTGCCCCGCCTCGCCGAGCGCATGGTGTCGGTGAACATCCTCGACTCCGCCACCCGGCTGGCGGCGCAGTCCTTCCTGACCGCGGTCCCGCTGCTCTTCGTGGTCGCCGCGTACGCCCCACCCCTGGTACGGCACCAGATGGTCACGTCCCTGCGGACCGTGTTCGGGCTCACGGGCGCGGTGAACAGCGAACTCGAACACGTCCTGCAGCCCACGACCGGTGATCTGCGGCAGGCCACGGGCGTGGTGAGCGGGCTGATGGTGCTGCTGTCGGCCACCGCGATGAGCAGGGCGGTGCAGCGGCTGTGCAAACGGGCCTGGAAGATCCCCCGGGCGGGCACCAGGATCGCCCCGTGGCGGTGGCTGGCCTGGATCGTGCTGTGGCTGGCGGCCCTAGTGGTGCAGGGTCCCCTGCACCAGGGGTTCGGTGCCGGGCCCTGGCTGGGCATCCCGATGACCCTGGCGGGCTTGACGGGCCTGTGGTGGTGGACCCAGCACTTGCTGCTCGGCGGCTTGATCGGCTGGAGACCCCTGCTGCCCGGGGCGGTGATCACGGCGGCCGCTCTGACCGCGCTGACCGTGACCGCCCGGCTGTACATGCCGCGGGCGCTCGAACGCACCCTCGCCGAGTACGGCCCCCTGGGCTCGGTCTTCGTGATGCTGTCGTGGCTGATCGTGGTCTGCGTCGCCGTCGCGCTCAGCATCAGTGCGGGCGCGGTCCTGGCCGAAGAACCGGCGCGGGCCCGCCGCCTGCGGGCGGGATGCAACTGAAGGGGTGGGGCGCCGGTGGCCCAGGTGAGAGCCCGGCCCGGTGAGGAGTACGGCTTCGTGGTCACGGCTCGCGGCACGATCCGGCACCAGGGAGTGGATACGCCACCGCCGGGCACGGTCGAAGGGCTGCTGTACGCGCTCCCCGAGGACAGCCATGTCACCGCGAGGAAGGGGCACATGATCACATCCCGGCCGTACCATCGCCGGTGAGGCCCGGGGCCAGGCCCGGGACCCAGAAGACGGCGACGGCCAGGGCGATCGAGGCGATGCCCACGCCCCGGGCCAGCACCTGCCCGGCCGGAGCCAGCTTCTCGATGGTGATCACGGCGGTCAGGACCACCATGGCCCACAGGTTCATGACGCCGAACACCGCGAGCAGCGCCATCAACGACCAGCAGCAGCCCAAGCAGAACACCCCGTGGTGGGCACCGGCACGCAGATCGCGCGAGGGTCCCGGATACGAGGCGTAGCGCAGCATCATCCCCAGTGGGGACCGGCATTTCGCCAGGCAGCGGTCCTTGAGAGGGGTGAGCTGGTAGACGCCGCTGACCGCGAACACGGCCGCGGCCACCCAGGTCCCCGCCTGTGGGGGAAGGCTCGCCGCCCGGCCCAGGCCTTCGGACAGCGCGTACGCAGGCAGCCCCGCCGCGGCCCAGACGAGCACATAGGTCGCCGTGAAGACGGCCATGCGTGAGGCGCGGTGCGCGGTGACGGTGCGTGCGTACAGGGCGGCGACGGGCGCCGTGGCGGGCAGCATCATCGCGGCGATCATCAGGGTCCACATGCCCAGGAAGAGGGGCGGACTCAAGCCCATGGTGCCGGGCATGGCCTCCCTGCCGCCCCAGCGCGTCACCAGCCAGACCCAGGCGGCGGCCGCCGCGACCAGCAGCAGCCCGGCGGGAGCCGTCCGGTGGCGGGCAATGGCCGGGCCACCGCTCACGCGGACCATGCGAAGGGCGCCGAGTGGCCGTTGCCGCCGGTGAAGTCCCAGGACCGGCCGTACACACCGTTGCCCGTCGCCCGGGTGGACCGGGCGATCGTCAGAGTGCTGTTCGCCGGGTGGAACATGCCGGTCAGACCCATCACAGGACCGTCGTCGCCGTACTGCGGGGCGATCTGGTCCTCGATCTCGATGTCGATGGCGTCACCGATCCGTACGGCGTGGTGACGGCCGTCGTCGCGGTAGTCGATGGGGGTCCGCTCCACGCCGAGGACCTCGCCGATGAGCGGTGCGAGCGCCGCCATCGGCCCGCCGGCCTGGCCGGAGAAGACCCTGCCCAGCGCTTCCGCCTGGCCGTCGTCGGCCGAAGCGTCGACGTACAACGCCACCTGCCAGCCGCCGTCGGCCATCACCTGGGGCGCGTCGGCGAAGACAGCCACGCTGCGGCCGGACACGTTCACGCCGTCGACGTTTCCGTCGTCCACGTGGAAGACCAGGGTCACCTGGCAGCGCTCGTGGTCGGCCGGTGCGGTCATGCCGGAGGTGGTGCAGGGGCACACGGCGTCGCAGTTGCAGCTTTCCAGGTACGTGCCGTTCAGATTCCAGGGCATGGTTCCTCTCCCTGTTTCGCGTCCCCCCGGGGCGAAGGGACAGCATCGGGAGGGTCCGTCCCGCGCCGGTGCCGCTCTCCTCCAGGCTATTCCCGACGCCCCCCGGCGCGCAGTCCGCAGGGCGGTGGCCCCGCTCTCACCAGGACCGGGGCAGATACCGCCGGATCATCTCTGCACGGGGAACATTTTTGCGAGAAGGCGGGATACAGCAGGACTGATCGACCAGCGGACCATGTCGGACAGGTCGTCCGCTCCTCACCTCCCTGGGCGTCACCCGCAGTGACCTGGGCTTTTCAGGGGTGCTCGGCATGCAGCCGGGTGAGCAAGGCGCGATCCGCCTTGCACTCCTTGCACTCCTGCACGTCGGCAGGGCGGATTCGATATCGCGTGCTGGTGGCTTTCGTCAAGTGCCGAGTTCTCGGGGAGTGACTGTGTTGCGCCGACGGGGCCTACTTGATGCGCGGGGCTCGTCGGACATGCGCTCCGTAGGTCAGGCGGAAACCCGCATTGAGGGATCTTTCGTGCTTGCCGCCATCGCCGGATGCCCCGGGATGACGGCCATCCGCGCACCGATCCGCCGACCGTCGAGCCCGAAATCCGAACCACGTCGGAATACCCCTTTCGGAAGGACAAAACCATGCCCTGTGAGGTTCACACCCACCACGAAGGGCGCATCCGCCGTTTCCCGCACGGAGCGGTGCGCCGAGCGGTACTGGAGTACGCGATCAACCTCTGTGCCTGGCAGCGCACCGCCCTGACCACGCGTCACCGCACCGACGAGAGCTACGTACAACGCCGCCCGTTCGCCCTGCGCGGGCCGGACGGCGTAGCGGGCCTGCGTACACGAGTCGAGGAACTCGTGGCGGGGCTGCTGGAGGACTACCCCACTGAGGCAGGTGAATTCGCCGATCGGATGGCAGCGATCCTGCCCATTGTCGCGGACCGGCAGCAAGGGATCGACACGCTGAAGGAGCAGTTCCGCCGGCTGTACGTCATCGAGTACGGGACGAGCGGGACCGAGCCGCCGGACGACGGAGATTTCCGCATCGTCACAACCGAGGACGCGGCGAAAGTCCATGTCCGCTCGCGGGGGCACGACCAGGTGTCCGCGCACCGGCGTGAGCAAACGGACCTGGACAGTGATGACTATCTGACCGCTGTGGCCAGGTGTCTCGTCTCGGCCCGCGAACGCGGCAGGGCACTCGGCGAGGACGAGGTCCTCGCCGTACACCTCGCCTACACACTGGCCTCGGACGGGGAGCGAGTGCCGCTGCCCGTCCGCCCCTGGAGCAGCCCCGGCTTCCGAGACACCCAGAGCTACATGTCGATCACCGACCCCGGCGAAGGGCACCTCCTCGGTACGACACGGCGCAGCGAGAACCTCCGAGGGGTGATCGTGCACATCGAGCACCTCGAGCGGGGCAACACTCAGGACCGTGAGGCCGTGGAGCCCTACCGGATCCCGGCACCGCGGTCGATCTCCCGCGTTCGCCTGCACACCGGCACGCAGGCACCGGTCTCCTCCTACGTGGGCCGCCCCATGTTCGAGGGCGATGTCGCCGACTCCCTGCTGAAGACCGTGCACACCGTGTCCGCCGCATGCTCCGCGCTGTTCATGGACGGCCTGACCGAGTGCAAGCTGGCCATGGAGCGGATGACAGCCACCGAGGCGATCGACTTCATGCGTGCCATCACCGGGAACGTGCGGCGCAACCGCCACACCCAGACCCTGTCCGCCGCCTTCAACCTCAACACACCCATCGTTGACGACCGGCCCGCGACGAAGCGGTCCCATGGGGGACGTCCCCGTACCATCAGCGACCGCTTCCAGGTGGGGCTGCTCGGCATCGAGCTGGTCGCCGAGGCCGGGTTCGACAAGGTGACCTGGGACGGTACGGCCGACACCTACCCCAGCCGCTGTGTCATCGAGCAGCTCACCTTCGAGCAGGCGGTCACCCTGGTGCACCGCGCGCACGAGGCCGGTCTCCTCACCTATTTCTCCGCCGGCTTCCGTTTCCACCACCTCGCCGACGCCACGTACACCGGCACCGACGGGGTGGGGGTCGGCGGCGCCCAGATTCTGCGGTACATGGACCAGCAGACGGGGCACCACGGACCGTTCAAGGAGGAGAACATCGCAACGATCCTTCAGATCCGCGACGCGGCCGCCGCGTCCGTCCTCGGGCAGGGCGCGGCACTGCTGGCCCGGCTGGACCAGATGTTTTTCGAGAAGAGCATCACAGCAGGGCAGAACCAGGTGCGAGAGTCCCTGTACCCGGCTCTGGCAGAGCGCGACGAGGCGCGCGTGGCCGCCCTCCTGCCGACGATGCGCCATGCGAGGGTCATCCCCGACTCGGCCGTCGAACCTCCCGTACTCGGCTCCGCACGCAGACTCATCGCCGCAGGTCACGCGAGCCTGGCGGCCACCGCGTACACCCCGCTGGAATACTCGCGGCTGCTGGTGCGGCTGGAGTGCGCCGTGCGCCAGCACGACGCGGAGCACGCCGCCGAACTGCTCTCTGCGGCCAGAGCCCAAGTCGACGAGTCCGACGCGGACTTCTCGTCCGAGCAGCTCCCTTCCGTCGCCTGAACCACCCTGAAGGACAACGCTTGGAGGCGGGTGTTGGTGTGTGGGGTGGTGGTTGGCCGGGGTGTTGTGGGTGCCCGCAGCGCCCACCTGGACCGCCTCGCCGGTGAGCGGCCCCGTGTCGCCTGCCGCCGGACCGGAGGCGGCCCGTCCCAATACGTATGGCGAACATACGTAAACGACATCCTCTGCCGGACCTCCTGCAGCCCCCCAGCCCGGAACCACTCGTCGTTCCGCTGTCGCTCCCCTCGACTCGACCTGCCCGCCCGTCTCCTGGTACGTCCGCCCCGAGACGTAGAACAAGAACTGAAACGCAGGCTCCATGACGGCCCGCCAACGATAAGATCCTGCTGGTGTCTTTGCCTAGCACATGACGTTTCGGCCATCGGAGGGCAGAGGGCCGAAGTGAACATCAGGGACCTGCGCCTGACTGGCCGTCGGGTCCAGGAGAAGGCAAGGGGTTTGCTACCCCGCCCAAGATCAAGAGAGGCGTCATGGAATCGGACGGTCTGTTATCGACTGTCGTGGAAATCGTCACCAAGGCATCCGACAGTGCTGCTACCGGAATGGCGAGCGGCGCGGCGGCAATAGTGGTCGATCTTGTTCGTCGAAGACTCATTCGTTCTCCAGAAGGCCGCACGGCCCTGGCGCAGGTCGACGAAAGCCCGCAAGAACCCGCAAGCGTCGATTCATTGCGGTCGGTCCTGGCACGAGAGCTTGAAGGCGATGACGCCTTCCGGGCCCAACTGACCGCAGCCGTCGCCGGGCCCCCGCCGGCACATCAGCCGAGCTCGATCGCGCACAGCGTGGTTCTGGGAAGCGGAAACAAGTTGGGCAGGAGTCAGATCTCCCTGGGCCCGCTGACGATCAACAACACACGCGCGGCCCGCACCTCTCTTCTGGTGTCCGCAGTCGTACTGGCAGCACTGTTGTCCTTCGTCGGCTACATGCTGGCCGACACTTTCTCCTCCGGTGAGTCGGCCGACGTGAGCAACCAGGAAATTTGCAATCAGGCCACGCCATTGCGGGCACAAGTGGCGGATACGGACACAGCGACTTATGCCGCTCACATCGGTGAGTGGCGCAATGTTGTCGATCTGACCATGCGGGCGAGCGATGCACGACTTGCCAGATATGGCAGATTTGCCGACCAGCACTATCGAAACCTCGGAAACTACTACATTCCGCTCAGTAATATCATCGATTACTCCTGTGGAGGCGATGCCAGCGGAATAACTGACATTCCGGCGGCGCGGTGACCCGGACCTCGATCAGCGCGTTCGGAGCAGGAGCGGGGTCGACCGAAGCGGTCTGACCGGTGGCCCCGCCCAGCCTCCGCGCGGCCGCAGCGGTACAGGCCCGCACTGTGTACGCGATACGTACGCTTGGGGTACGCCAAAGGGGCAACTGACGTACGTATACCCACGTACGTATGTCGCACGACGAGCCCCGCGTCCACACGCCCAGTCTTCACGGTTCCCGGCAGCCGGCCGACGTGCGGTGGTCAGCTGAACGTGTTGCAGCTGGCGACGCGGCCGGAGCGGTAGCCGGTGGAGAACCATTGCTGGCGCTGGCTCGCGGAGCCGTGGGTCCAGGTGTCGGGTGTGACCTTGCCCTGGTAGCGCTGCTGGATACGGTCGTCTCCGACAGCGGCGGCCGCGTCCAGCCCGCGGTTGATGTCGTCCTTCGCCAAGTCGGTGATCAGTGGCTTACCGCTCTTGGGGTCGGGCGTGGTGGTGGCATGGTGGGCCCACACTCCGGCGTAGCAGTCCGCCTGCAACTCGAGTTTCACCGAGCCGCTGTTCCGGCCCTTTCCGCTGCCACGGGAGATCGATCCGCTGAGGTCCTGGAAGTGGTGGCCGTATTCGTGCGCGATGACGTAGGCCTCGGCGAACGGGCCACCCTTGGCGCCGAACTTGCTGCTCAGGTCGTCGAAGAAGCCGAGGTCCAGATAGACCCTGTCATCGGCTGAGCAGTAGAAGGGGCCGACATCGGAAGTCGCGTTCCCGCAGCCGGTGTTCACACTGCCGGTGAACAGGAACGTGGGGGCCTGCTGGTAGGGCTTGCCGGTGGCTGTCTCCGTCTGCTTCCAGAATGCCTGCACGCTGTCGACAATGGCGACGATCCGGCACTCCTCCTTGCGGTTGGCGTCGGCACCGGTCCGGCACTCCGCCGCGAGGTCCGCGGCTGGCTTGGCGGACGAGGACGTGTCGCTGCTGCCCGAGCCGAACATGCCGGGGTCGACACCCAGGAGCACGGACGCGACCAGCACCACGAGCCCGACCAGTCCTCCGCCGATGGTCTTCCCGCCGCCCGGGATCCCGCCCAGCGCACCTCCCCGCCCGTCCGTGACCTCGGACGTGTCCAGAGCGGCATCGTCGTCGAATTGCATTGACCCTCCTTCAAGCAGCGCGCCGGGCCACCCCGCGTCGTCCCGCTCGCCTACCCCGTATGAGGACATCCCCATCCCGTCCTTTTCCTGCTCCGCCTCCTGAGGAGCCGGCGGGCGACGCCGCGACGCCGCTCCGTGGGGGAACGGGGACCACCGCGCACGGTAACGGCCCCTCCATCTCGGCCGCCGTCTCCGGCAGCACCCAGAGAGTGCGGGCGTGCCCGTCGGCCGGCGGGCATCTCTCCGGACCGGTGGCGTGGAGGCAGGGGGCTGATCAGCGGGTGGTGGCAGTGGGACCCGGGCAGCCACGGCTCCCCGGTGAGCAGGCTGTGCACGAGGTCGAGGCGGGTGATCGGCGTGGTGGGAGGCGGTCATGACCAAGAGCTCGGCGAAGCGCTCGTCGCGGACGAGCGCAGTCGAGGGCGATGGCGGGCTGTGGCCGTCGGTCTCGACCGTGGACCCGGGCCAGGCCAGGGATTCGAGCCGGTAGACCCGTGTGCGCAGGAAGGCCGCGATGGTGGCGGCGTCGCGCGGGCTGGAGAAGTGCAGCAGTGCGGACTCGGCCGCGGCATCGGCGCCGTCCTGCTCCTGATCCTCGCCGTCGGCCCCGACGATGCGCCCGTCTTCGTCGCGCCGGATGCGGACCTTGCGCTGGCCGCTGGTGAAACCGACCGCCACGCGCTGAGTCGCGGCGGGTGCGCGTTCCGGCCCGGCGCCGTGCTCGTCGCAGCACGGCGCCGGACCACGCACGGCAGAGCAGCGGGGTCCCGAACGTCCGTCGTCCGTTCAGCTCGACTCGCGGACCACGAGATCGTTCGGCATGATCACCGGCTTCCTCGGGCCGCCCTTGATGAGCGCCAGCAGCAGACGCACCGTCGCGGTGGCCTGGTCGGCCATGGAACTGCGCACCGAGGTGAGCGCGGGCATGGTGTAGGCGGCGGCCTCGATGTCGTCGAACCCGACGACGGCCACGTCGTCGGGGACCCGGCGGCCCGCCTGGTGCAGGGCACGCAACGCCCCGATGGCCATGAGGTCGTTGGCCGCGAACACCGCGTCGAGGTCCGGGTCGTCTTCGAGCAGCTGCCGCATGGCCTCCGCGCCCGACGCCCGGGTGAAGTCGCCCAGCGCGACGATCGAGCGGCGCCCGGTGTCCCGCAGGGTCGCCCGGTACCCCTCCAGCCGTTCACGGGACTCGTACAGGTCCAGCGGCCCGGTGATGGTGGCGATGCGGCGTCTGCCCCGGTCGAGCAGGTGCCGTACGGCCAGCTCCGCGCCGCCCGCGTTGTCCAGCGCCACGTACGGGACATCCGTCGCGGCGGTGCGGTTGAAGGATGCGACGGGCAGGCCCATGCGGGCGAGCGCGGCCGGCAGGGGATCGGCGCCGTGCAGTGCCACGAGCATCACGCCGTCCACGTGGCCCCCCGCCACGTAGCGCTCCACTCGGGCCCGGCTCTCGTCGGACTCGGCGAGCATCAGCACCACGCGTCTGCCGACGGCCTCCAACTCCCGGCTGACGGTGCGCACCACGGTCGAGAACAGCGGGTCGTCGGACACCACGCCCTTGGGCGGGTCGGAGACGACCACGGCCACGGCGTCCGTGCGGCGGGTGACGAGGTTGCGGGCGGCGGCGTTCGGCACGTACCCGAGTTCCCGCACCGCCTGCATGACGACGTCCCGGATCTCCGGCGCGACGGTGGTCTCCCCGTTGATGACCCGGGAGACGCTCGACTTGGACACGCCGGCCCGGGCGGCGACCACCGCGAGCGTGGGTCGTTTCATCGCCTTCCGATCACCGGTGCCCGGTCCTCGAGTCCAGGGAGCGTTTTCCCTTCAGGATGGCCTCGGCCCGATCGGCCTGTCAACGGCCCCTTTTGCGCACCCTGGTGGGGGAAGCCGCCGTCAACTGATGCCTTCCGGCCGCCTGCCGACGGGTGGCGTGCGTACCGCCGAAGTGGATCTCAGAAACCGTTCCCCGGACCGGGCCGTGTGCGTCAGGGGCGTTACAGGCCTGTTGCCCAAAGCCTTGACAGTCCATGGGGACCGGCCCATTCTCACCCTTCAGGGAGCGCTCCCTCACCCTTCCCCCACTGAGGAGTCGCCCGTGCATCCCCTGCTCCGCCGCATCGGCTTACCCGCCGTCCTCGCGGCCGTCCTGCTCACCCTCGTCACCCTGCCCGCGCCCCGGGCCCACGCCGCCGAGACCCTGCTGTCGCAGGGCCGGCCCGTCGTCGCGTCGAGCACCGAGGACCCGTTCGGCGCGCCGGGAGCCGTCGACGGCAACCCGGCGACGCGCTGGTCCAGCGCCTTCTCCGACCCGCAGTGGATCAGGGTCGACCTCGGGGCCCCGGCCCGCATCAGCCGCGTGACCCTCCAGTGGGAGGCCGCCTACGGCAAGGCCTTCCGCATCCAGGTGTCGGACGACGCCGAGACCTGGTCCACCGTCCACGAGACGACGGACGGCACCGGCGGCACCCAGAACCTGACCCTCTCGGCCACCGGCCGCTACGTCCGCATGTACGGCACCCAGCGCGGCACCGGATACGGCTTCTCCCTCTGGGAGTTCCAGGTCTTCGGTACCAACGGCACCGGCGGCGACCCGGGCGGCGGTGGAGGGGACACGCTGCTGTCGTACGGGAAGACGGGTGCGGCCTCGTCCTCCCAGAGCGACCAGAACTGCTGGGAGTGCACGCCCGCCCGGGCCTTCGACCGCGACCCTGCCTCGCGGTGGGCGACCAGCTCCACCACCGGCTGGACCGACCCCGGCTGGATCTCCGTCGACCTCGGCGCGACCGCGCAGATCAGCAAGGTCGTCCTGCAGTGGGACCCGGCCTACGCCAAGTCCTTCCAGATCCAGGTCTCCTCCAACGGCACCGACTGGACGCCCGTCTACTCGACCACGTCCGGCACCGGCTTCAAACAGACTCTGGCGGTCTCCGGCACGGGACGCTACGTACGGATGTACGGCACCGAACGCGCCACCCCCTACGGCTACTCCCTGTGGGAGTTCCAGGTGTACGGCACCGGAGGCGCCCCCGTCCCGGCGCCGCCGCTGCCGCCGGACCCGGCGCAGCCGCCGCGGCTGGTGTGGAGCGACGACTTCGACGGAGCCGCCGGCAGCAAGCCGGACCCGGCGAAGTGGCGGGCCGACCCCGGCACCGGGCAGAACGGCGAACTGCAGTACTACACCGACCACGACAACGCCGCGCTCGACGGCGGCGGCCACCTCGTCATGGAGGCCCGCAAGGAGGCCAGCCCCGGCCGGGCCTGCCCGCCGGACCCGCTGACCGGCAGCACCACGTGCCAGTACACCTCGGCCCGCATGAACACCGGTGCCACCTTCCAGTTCACTTACGGGCGTGTCGAGGCGCGCATCAAGGTACCCAAGGGCAACGGGCTGTGGCCCGCGTTCTGGATGATGGGCGCCGACTTCCTCACCGGCCGTCCATGGCCGTACAACGGCGAGGTCGACATCATGGAGGTCCTCGGCAAGGACGTGAAGACGGCCTACTCGACCGTGCACGCCCCCGCCTACAACGGCGGCGGCGGGATCGGCTCGCCGTACCGGCTGCCGTCGGGCGCCGACCTCTCGGACGACTTCCACACCTGGGCCGCCGACTGGAACAGCAAGGGCATCGTCTTCAGCCTCGACGGCCGCACCGTGTTGACCCTGGACAAGGACCAGGTGGAACGCACCCGGGGCCCCTGGATCTTCGACCACCCGCACTACATGATCCTCAACCTCGCGGTCGGCGGCGACTGGCCCGGCCCGACCGACGCGTCGACGCCGTTCCCGTCCCGGATGCTCGTCGACTACGTACGCGTGTACCAGTAGCGCAGCCGGCACCGGCCCCCTTGCCAGGTCCGGCCCCGGACACCCCGTTCGCGGGCCGGACCGCAGCCGCACCACGCCCCACCCCCTCCGACGAGGAAGTGACATGCGCAGATACTCCTTATATCTCTATCCCGTCTTGGTCGGTGCCCTGGCGATCGCCCTGGCCGCCGCCCTGGGCATCACCCTCGGCGCCCCCGCCGCGCGGGCCGCCACGATCACCGTCCAGGCCGAGTCCTACGCGGCACAGTCCGGCGTCGCCCTGGAGCCGACCGCGGACATGGGCGGCGGGCAGAACGCTGCCTACCTCGCCGACGGCGACTGGATGCGGTTCGACCAGGTCGACCTCGGGGCGGCCGGCCGTCTGACGGTGTCGGCGCGCGTGGCCTCCGCCACGGGCACCGGTTCCGTCGAGCTGCGCACCGGTTCCCTGACCGGACCCCTGCTCGCCGTGGTCCAGATCAGCCCCACCGGGGGCTGGCAGACCTGGGCGACCCGCAGCGCCGACGTCACCACCCACCCGACCGGACCCCAGACCGTGTTCGCGGTGCTGCGCAGCACCACGCCCGGCGACTTCGTCAACATCAACTGGTTCTCGTTCGTCAGCGGCGGCGACGAGCCCGCGCCGGGCTGGGTCGACGTCGACCAGGCCAAGTGGCAGGCCCAGCTGACCCAGTTCCGGGCCATGACCCCGGCGCCGGTGCCCGCCGACGCGGTCCGCGTCCCCGAGTTCAACGCCACCTGCACCTACAGCCACTCCAAGCCGGACGACCCGATCGTCGCCCCCGGACTGCCGGGCGCGTCCCACATGCACAGCTTCTTCGGCAACAAGAGCACCGACGCCTTCACCACGACCCAGAGCCTGCTGGGCAACACGGGCACGAGCTGCACACCCGCCAAGGACCTCTCCGCCTACTGGATCCCCACGCTCTACGAGCGCGGCAAGGCGGTCGAGCCCGACGGGATGATCGTCTACTACGGGTCGCGGTTGCCCGACCCCACGGCGACCGTGCCGTTCCCGCAGGGCTTCCGCATGATCGCCGGCAACGCCAAGCTGCAGGTGGCGACCCCGGCCGGCTCGCCCAACCAGTTCTGGTGTGCCGGACCGGGCGGCGAGACCGGCCGCAGCACCGACGGCAACTGGCCGCTGTGCGCGCCGACCGCCAAGCTGGTGTACCAGCTGGTGTTCCCGGACTGCTGGGACGGCAAGCACCTCGACAGCCCGGACCACAAGTCGCACGTCGCCTTCACCTACGACGGCAAGTGCAGCGGCGCCTACCCGGTCGCCATCCCGTCGGTCTCGTTCGTCATCAGCTACCCGACCAGCGGGAGCGCCGACGGGTTCTCCCTGGCATCGGGCATGGCCTCGTCCATCCACGGGGACTTCTTCAACGCCTGGGACACCGCGGCCCTGGGGCAGCGTGTGAAGGACTGCATCGTGCAGAGCGCCAAGTGCAACTCTGCCGGAACGTTCTGACCCGGCGGACGGCGGCCGCCCTGCTCCTGGGCCTGGCGGTCGCCGACTGCACCCCGCAGCCGGCGGCCGACCGGCCCGCGCCCGCCGCCTTCAACGACACCGACACCGCGTGGATCCAGCTGATGATCCCCATGGACGAACGGGCCGAGCTGCTCACCGACTTGGCGCCCGCACACGCCGGCCGCCCGGCCCTGGCCGGGTGGGTGAAGGACGCGGGAAGGAGACTCGAGGACGAACTCGTCGATCTGCGAGAGCTGTTGAGGCTCTCGGGCGTGCCCGACACCCGTCCCCACGAGGGCCACAACATGCCCGGCATGGTCAGCCTCGACACGGTGCGCAGGGCGAAGACCGTGTCCGGGGAGAACTTCGACCGCCTCCTCACCGAGAGCATGCGGGCCCACCTCGTGCAGGTCCGCATGCTGTGTGCGAGCGAACGCACGTCGGGGAGCGCCGAGCAGGCGAAGGACCTCGCCGCCGCGATCGAACGGACTGCGGCCGAGCAGATCACGCGCCTCGACACGGTCACGTGAGGCCGCCGGCGCCCGGGCCGTCACCGTCGGCCGGGGGCGGAGCCGCCGACACGCACCGCCCCCCGAACGTGAAGAACTCGATCACCCGCTCCAGCCCCTTCTCGCCGAACGACGTCTCCAGGCTGACGGCGGACTCGGCGGCGGACACCTCGCTGCGCCCGAAGAGCGCCTCCCCGTACGCGGCGAGGGCCGCCCCCGGGCCGCCCGAGCGGGCGGCGACGGCCCCGGCGAGCTCGCCTCGCCAGGTCGGCGCCCCCGCCGCCGAAGCGGAACATCGGGTGGGCCGCGTCGCCGAGCAGGGTCACGCCGGGGGACACGGTCCCAGCGGCGCCAGACGACAGGGGGGACCGCAGTTGATGGTGGTCAAGCGTGAGGAGAACCCGGCGGGGTCGTCGAACAACCTGCGTGGTGACGTGCTGCGCGTGCTCGGGGTGCTGAAGGCTGCGACGGTCGAACAGATCCAGCAGATTTCAGCCCCGCACCTGAGCTACCGGCACACCGACAAGCCGACCCCGTCGAAGCGGAAGCAGGCCCGCACCGCCTCCCACAACGGCGCGCTGTCCGATGTGCGCAAGCACGGTCTGGCGGAGAACGGCGGGCAGCTCCCGGGCGGGGGACACGCTGCGCAACCTGACGCCCATGGGCCTGAAGGCCGCCGCTCGCGAGCTCGACCGGCTGGCGGGGGAGATGGACGACCCGGCCCGCGGCGCCGGGCGCGCCGGTGCCTTGCACCCGTAGACCGTCAACGAAGCCGTACTCGCCCTGCTGCGCCCGAAGCCGGACCTGTCCCAGCTTCTGCGCGGCGGCGCGGACATCGGCCGGCTCGCCTGTGTGATCCAAGCCTGGCAAGGGAGGCGCCCAGGCGGACATCGTCATCACCGCGCCCGAGGACGGGGTGCCGCCGTCGTTCGTGGAGATCGACAATTGCCTCGAGTCCGCCCAGGCCCTCACCGCGAAGATCGACAAGTACATGCGGTTCGGCCCGCGCAACCGCCGCCACTGAACGGGCCACGACCACCGTGAACCCCGAGCTCAGCCCGCTGACCTGCAACGAGACCCTACGACTGTTCGCAGCCCTGCTTGCGCCGGCCCGTCACATCGCCCACCGCCTGCACTGGTCCCCACAGGGAGCCGCCGACACCAAGCACGCTCCCGTGCCAGCCAGGAGACAGGGGTGAGCGGGGAAGTGCCCCGCACTCGACCTGGAATCGAACCCGTGAACGATCATTAGTCGTCCCGTCTTGACCTGCTCCACTTCCCACGCCGCGCTGTGGTCCAGCAGGCGACCGCGGCAGATCGACAGGTGGATCGCCGACGAGGAGCGGCGGTCGCCGCCACCGGCCTGGTCAGCCGGGGCAGGCCCTCGATGCCCTGCGGCCCCGCGATCCCGCTCGCCGTCGCTGACGCCCCAAGGAGCGGCTGGAGGGGATGCGGTACGCGGCGGTATGCCAGCACCCCAGGCGGGTGGCATCTGGCCGTACATGAATAGCGCAGTGCGCGAGCATGCCAAAAGATGATCACGACCAGCCCCCGCGCTGTGCATCGTCCCGGCGGGGGACCACTGCCTTACGGGGTCGGCGCTGCCGTCCCTGATGGAGGGCTACATGGCACTCGCATTCCGAGTAATTCGCTTCGATCTCGACGACGTTCGCATCGGGAAGCCTGCAGAAAGGAGGGAGAAGTTCTACTTCGAGGACGCACGCATTCGCCGGGACTACAAGGGAAACCGCGCCGTTGACGTGGCCATCAAATCGTTCGATCTGGTGGCTCACAGCACCGCGGGCGCGGGCGACGAATTCTGGTTTGGTCGCCAACAGGTAAGTGTGGACGTCAACCAGCACGGCCATCAGGACGGCGAAGTGACACTCAGCGTCTACTTGCGGCCCTCACCCGCCTATGAAGGCAGCAGGGCGTACAACATCACCTACTCGGCGACCGTCGAAGCTCTGGTCATCGCGGAGCTGGAAGGAATGCCGGACGGCTTCCCCGAGCGCTGACCCGCTATGAGCCCGTACCGCCACCAGCGGTGCGGGTACACCGCACTTGCACCCCAATCGCGGCGCCGAGGTCTAGCAGCACGAACAACAGCGCCCCCGGACCAAGGAAGGGCGCTGCTGCTGGGTGCTCGGGCTCTATGCCTTGTGATCGACCCCAGGGCGGTCATGAACCGCTTGCCCTCGGTGGCGGTCGCGACTGCCGGGCAGGCCGGGGCAGCAGGCATGGCGGGCGGACCGATCGGGAGAGGTGGATCACGCCACCCCGTCGTGTGCTGCACTCGCCTCGGCGAGCGGGGCTCGCCACGCCACACGGAATCGGCCGGGACCTGGCCTGCCGGTCTACGGTGCTCCATTCGTCGATGTGCTGGTCGGGGCATTGACCGATGGCGCGACTGACGCAGGTGTGGGTCGCCGGCGGTGAGGCGCGGACTGCCCAGAAGGTCAGCGAGCGCGGTCGTCGTCCGGCATCGGGGAGGGGGCGGGTGCCTCAGTGGCCCAGGCCAGCAGCATCCGCAGGCCGTCGTGCGATGGGCTGCCCGGCTCGGCGGCATACGTGATCAGGGCCTGATCAGGGTCGTCCGCTGCGCGCAGGGTCTCGTAGGCCAGTTCCAGCTGGCCGACCACCGGATGACGGAATCGCTTGGTCCCCGAGGTCTTGTCCTGCACCGGGTGCTCAGCCCACCAGCGACGGAAGTCCTCGCTCTTCATCGACAGTTCGCCGATCAGGCTCGCCAACTGGGGGTCCTCGGGGTGCCGTCCCGCGTCCAGGTGGAGGTAGGCGACGTTCTCGCGGGCGCACGAGGTCCAGTCCGCATATAGTTCCCGGGACGTCTCGTCGAGGAAAGTGATCCGGGCGATGTTGCGCTCGGTTCGGTCCAGGGCCGCGTAGTCGCCGAAGAGGGCGACCGCTGCCGTGTTCCAGGCCAGTATGTCCATGCGCCGGCCCATCACCATCGCCGGCATGTCCACCAGATCGTCCAGCAACCGCTGGAGCATGGGTCGCACGCGTTGCGGCCGGGCCTGGCGCCGGGGAGCGTGCCGGGCGGCGGACTGAGGTCGGGCAAGGCGGTGCAGGTGCCGCCGGGCATCCCCATCCAGCCGCAGGGCGCGGGCGAGGGCGTCGAGAACCGCGCCCGAGGGGTTGGGCACGCGGCCCTGTTCCATCCGGGTGTAGTAGTCGACGCTCACTCCGGCGAGCTGCGCGATCTCCTCGCGGCGCAGGCCCGCGACCCGGCGCTGGCCGCCGAAGTCCGGCAGGGCAACGTCCTCGGGATGCAGGAGGGAGCGGCGGGTGCGGAGGAACTCGCCCAGGTTGATCGCTGTGCTCATACGACGATTGTGGCCGGTCGTTATGGGTGGCTGCCTGGCCCTGCCGGGGCCAGGCAGCCACCACCCGCCGTCAGGAGGCGGGGATGGCGGTCACCAGGCCCCCGTCGACGGCGATGTCCTGGGCGGTGATGTACGACGACCGCGGGGAGAGGAGGAAGGCCACGGTCTCGGCGATGTCCTGGGCCTGGCCCAGCCGCCCCAGGGGCACCTGGGAGCGGATGGCGTCGTGCGAGGCAGGGTCCGGGTTGGCGGCATCGAACATCTCGGTCACGATGTAACCCGGGCTGATCGAATTGACCCGGATACCGCGCCCGGCGAGATCACTGCCCAGCGTGCGGGCCAGATTGTGGACGGCGGCCTTGGTGGCCGCGTACACCGGTGCGACGGCCAGGCCCCGGTGCAGGGTCCACGAGGCATTGATCACGATGGAACCGCCACCCGCCGCCTCCAGCAGCGGCAGAACCTTCTGAACCGTGAAGAACACCCCCTTGAAGTTGACGTCGACGCTGAGGTCGAAGTCCTGCTCAGTGACCTCGCCACTGCGCTGGAACACTCCGACCCCGGCATTGGCGAACACCCCGTCCAGGCGTCCGTGGCGTTCACGGATCAGGGCGGCCAAGCGGTCGAGATCCGTGAGGCTGGCGGAGTCGGCCCGGACCGTGAACAGCCGGGCACCCTGGTCGGACACCTTGTCCAGTTGTTCGGCCGCGCGGTCGAGGCGGGCATCGTCGCGGCCGGTGATGACGGTATCGGCGCCGGCTTCCAGGAGCAGACGCGCGGTGGCCAAGCCCATCCCGCTGGTTCCGCCGGTGATCAGGACGACCCGGTTGTGGAAGCCGGTCACATCGTTGTTGCTGTCGGTCATGACCACAGCTTCGCCACCGACCTTCGGGCCAACCAGGCCCCGAACAACCTGGGTCTCCAGAGCCCCCCTTCCGCAGGCAGCCGAGACAGCCGTCGCCCCGCCGCCCTGGACGTCCAACGATGCGACACGCACCACCCGGCCCTGGGCGTCAACCCCCGAAGGACTTCCGGAGCCGACCACTTAGGAACAGTGGGACTGTCACAGAGCCGGTGCCGTCTCGGTCGAGAGGATGGCGTCGGGGCGTTACTGAGGTTGAACTCGCGATGTCGCCGGGTTGCTCAGGTGAGTCTGATTGTCGGGCCGGTCTCGGCGAGGCAGCCGTCTATGACCAGACCGCCGGCCGCCGCCGATTACCTGCTGTGCTCAGTGCGGTCGTCATACTCTTCGCGGGCGGTGATGACTTCTCCGATGTGCAGCACGGACCACTCCGTGAGCGCCTTCAGCGGTTCCCGCAGCGTCTGGCCGAGCGCGGTCAGCTCATACTCCACGTGCGGCGGCACCTCTGGGTAGACGGTCCGGCTGACCAGCCCGTCGCGTTCGAGGGTGCGCAGCGTCTGGGTGAGCATCTTCTCGCTCACGCCCGCCAGCGCCTGCCGGAGCTGGCCGAACCGGGAGGTCCCGTTCCGGCCGAGTTCGCCCAGCACGAGGACCGCCCACTTGCTGCCGATCTGGTCAAGCAGGTCCCGCGACGGGCAGCCGCGCTCGTACGGATCGAATGACGGTATGGACCCGGTCACGTTCTCGACAGCAGCCATACGGCTCACCTCAATGCTTTCGCTCCGGTAAGTACCCTACCAATAAGTGGCTACTCCCCAACAGAGAGTGTCCAGGTCATTCTGTTTTCCATCCCGCCGCGGACGGACCGCGGCAGGCGTGCGAGGCACGCCCGGAAGGAAGGAATGACCACCATGCCGATCGTCGTCACCGGAGCCACCGGCCAGCTGGGCAGGCTCACCGTAGAGGCACTGCTGCGGCGCGGGATCCCGGCCGCGGACATCATCGCGACCGGCCGGGACATCGCCGGGATCAAGGATTTGGCCGACCGAGGCATCACGGTACGCCGCGCCGACTTCGCGGACACCGACGGCCTGGCCGAGGCATTCGCGGGGGCGGACAGGCTGCTGCTGATCTCGGCCTCGGTCCCCGTGGGCGAGCGGGTCGCCAACCACCGCCGCGTGATCGACGCCGCAGCGTCCGCAGGCGTGTCGCTGGTGGCGTACACGAGCACGACGCACGCGGACACGGCCACCACCATCATCGGCGCCACGCACGGCGAGACGGAGAAGTATCTGCGGGACCGCGGAATCCCCAGCGTGCTGCTGCGCAACGGCTGGTACCTGGAGAACTACACCAGCCAACTGCCGCAGATCCTGCAGAACGGCGCCGTCCTCGGCGCCGCAGGCGAGGGGCGGATCAGCGCCGCGTCCCGCGCCGACTACGCCGAGGCCGCAGCGGTCGTCCTCACCACCGAAGGCCACACCGGCGCCGTGTACGAGCTCGGCGGCGACGAATCCTTCACCCTGACTGAGCTCGCCGCCGCGATCTCCGCTGCAGCCGGAATGCAGGTTACCTACGCTGACCTCCCGGTGGCCGACTTCGCCCAGGCACTGGCCGCCGCGGGCCTACCCGCCGAGCTGGCGGAGGTCCTCGCCGACGCTGACCGCGGCATGAACCGCGGTGAGATGTACACCGATTCTGGCGACTTGCGCCGCCTGATCGGCCGCCCGCCCGTGACCCTGGCCGAGGCACTCGCGGCCGCCCTGCATGACTGAGGTTGAACTTGTGATGTGGCTGGGTCACTCAGGTGGGTCTGATTGCCAGGCCGGTCTCGGCGAGGCAGCCGTCTATGAGTTCGCTGCGGTACTGGATGTGCCGTAGGCCGCGCCGGATGCGCTGCACGAGGTCCAGCTGCGCGAACTGCTCCTGGCTCAGCCTCGGCAGCGATGCCGGCCCCTGCGACCGCAGGGCCCGCGGACCGCCCTCCTCCCACTTCTGCCGCCACCGTTGTACCGAGCGGACGTTGATGCGCAGGGCCCTGGCGATGACCGAACTCGCCTCGCCCTGGGCGAACCGCTCGGCCGCCTCGAGCCGTAACTCCTCGCGGAACTGCTGCCGTTCGGCAGTCAGCCCGCCTCCTTGTGGATACCGCATGCTCCGGTGAAACCGCACGGAGGACGAGCCATCAGCCTCTACGACACCACGAGTTCAACCTCAGTAGTGCCGACTGGACTACCGAGTGATCCGTCTCAGAAGGAGTTGAGCAGCTTCATCGTTTGCAGGTGTTCAAGCCAAGTCGGGGTCGCCGTGCTGCAGCTCCTGGCGGAGCTGGGCGAGCGCCCGGTGCAGTGTGCTCTTGACGGTTCCGGGCGCTATGCCGAGGGCGGTGGCCGTCTCGTCGGTAGACATCTGCTCCCAGTGTCGGAGCATCACGACGCTGCGCTGTTGCGGCGTCAGCCTCTTGATGATGTCCATCAGCAGCATGCGATCGGCGTACTGTTCGGTGCAGTCCTCGACGGGCGCGTCCGACAACTGCTCGATGGGGAGCTCCTGCACTTTCCGTGCCCGCCACCACTCCGTCCGGGTGTTGATCATGACGCGGCGAACATAGGCGTCCGCGAGCTGCTTGTCCGCTATGCCACCCCAGCGACCACACGTTCGCAATAACGCGGTCTGGAGTAGATCCTGAGCGGCGAACGGGTCGGGCACCAGGCGGCGGGCCTTGCGCAGCAGTGTGTCCTGCCGCGTACGGACGTACTCCTCGAAGTTCAGTGCCGGGTCAGGGTCTGTACGCGCATGCACGGTTGGACGCCTTTCGTGGATGGCCGTGAACGGCAGGAGAACCGCGGCGCGGCCGATGCATACCCCCGTAAGACATCGGCCGCGCGTCGTGCGGTCTGGCGGAGAGGAACTCGTCGCCCGGCTCGCGATGTCCTTCGCACCGGCGAGCGAGGCTCAGAGCGGCATATGCCGGCCTGTCACCCTCGTGCGACCGTGAGGCCGCACGAGGAAGGTGCGCGGGGTTCAGCTGCAGGTCCGGTAGTCGTAGCCGGCGATCCGTCCGTTGCCGTCCCCGTCGTAGAAGTGATACCGGCCTTGGTCGTCTCGGGTGACGCTGATCGCATGGTCGGTGCCGATGTACGTGTCGACGGCTCCGTCGCCGTCCGTGTCCCGCAGCCAGTCGCCCGCCTTCCCGAAGGTCTCCTTTCCGACTACCCCGTCGGGGCCGGCCTCCCAGTCACTCTGCCACGCCTTGGTGGCGGCCTTGGTCTGGGAGCCGAAGACGCCGTCGATGTCCGAGGCGGAGGTGAGGTTGCCGTCCGCCCACAGGATCTTCTGCCACAGGCAGGTGGCGTTGGAGGCGGTGTTGGTGTCCGTCGACAGGATGCCCTCGTCGTCCCAGTCGTTCGAGAAGGCACCGGCGCCGTAGACGTAGGGCTGACCGCTGTAGGTACCGCTTGCGGAGGCCGGGGAGGCGCTCAGCGCCAAGGTTGCGGCGGTCAATGCGCCGATCGAGCATGCGATCAGCTTGGCCCGTGTCGTACGTGAAGTCACCGTGCTGCTCCTTTGCCGTGATTCCGATTGCCCTGAGCCTGCGCGGCGACGAACAGGGCCGGCGCCGAGCTGCTCGCTACGAGGCCTTTCGTCATCGAGTTCAGCGGGCCGGGGATTGAATGGGCAGCCGGTTTCGCCGCCCTGAACAATGGACTCGCTGCAGGTCGCGGGCACGGCGTTGCGGCGGTGGCCAAAGCAGACGCCTACGGATTGCGTTCCTGCCACGAGGTTGCGTACCTTGTCCGGCCTCGCGCCGCGTCCACGGGGGAAGCGGGCGGCTGGAGGGGTGAGCTGCCGATGGCGGGACGTCCTGAGAGCCCACTCGATCCCAGCACCGGGCCGGTGGCGCGGTTCGCGGCTGAGCTACGCAAACTCCGGACGGAGGCCGGAAGCCCGACCTAACGGGTGATGGCACAGCGCGCGGGTCAGGGGACCAGCACCCTGTCGCAGGCCGCCGGCGGCGAGCGGTTGCCGACCCTGCCCGTCGTGCTGGCCTACGTGAGGGCGTGCGGCGGTGATCCGGAGGAGTGGGAGGGACGTTGGCGGCAGGCGGCCGCTGAAGTAGCGGCGGAACCCCGGGCCGGAGATGAGGACGCTGGGCCTCCGTACAGGGGGCTGGCCCGTTTCGAGCCGGGCGACGCCGACCTGTTCTTCGGCCGCGACGAGCTCACCGACCGCCTGTTCGAGCTGACCCGTTCCCGTCGGTTCACCGCGGTGTTCGGCCCGTCGGGCAGCGGCAAGTCCTCTCTGCTGCGTGCCGGCCTCATCCCCCGCCTCCGTGTCTCGGACCCCGCCACCCGACAGCCGGCCGCGCTGCGCGTCCTCACCCCTGGCGAGCACCCTGTGCGCACCCACGAACACCGGCTGGCACCGAAGGACGGAAACGGCGACACGTGGCTGGTCGTGGACCAGTTCGAAGAGCTCTACACCCTGTGCCACGACCCGGACGAGCGCGACCAGTTCATCGACCGCCTCCTGGCCGCTACCGATCCCGGGAACAGACTGCGCGTCGTCATCTCCGTGCGAGCGGACTTCCTCGGCCGGTGCGCTGAACACCCTGCCCTGACCGGCGCCCTGCAGGACGGCACCGTGCTCGTCGGCCCTATGAGCCGGGACGAACTGCGCCAGGCCATCGTCAAACCCGCACAGACCGCGGGTCTGATCGTGGAACGGGGACTGACGACGCGCATTCTCAACGAGGTCGAAGGAGAACCCGGGGCCCTGCCGCTGATGTCGCATGCACTGCTGGAGACCTGGCGTCGTCGCAAAGGCCGCGCCCTCACCCGGGAGGCATACGAGGCCGCCGGCGGCCTGCACGGCGCCATCACCCGCACCGCCGAGGACGTCCACGCGAGCCTCACCCCGACGCAGGCCGATCTTGCCCGCCGCATTCTGCTGCGGCTGATCACCCCTGGTGCCGGAGCCCCGGACACCCGTCGGCCCGCCCAGCGCGAGGAGTTCGGCTTCGGTGACTCCGCCGACACCGCGATCGTCCTGAACCGTCTGGCTCGGGCGCGCCTGGTCACACTCGACGAGAACACGGTCGATATCGCCCATGAAACCCTCATCACCGGGTGGCCCCGACTGCGGCATTGGATCGACGAAGCCCGTGAGCGCCTGCGCCTGCACCGTCAACTCACCGAAGCCGCACAGGCCTGGCACAGCCTCAGCCGCGACCCCGGCGCGCTCTACCGCGGCACACGCCTCGCGGTGGCGGCGGAAGCCTTCACCGACCCCGGCGAACTGACCGCCCTGGAAAGGGCCTTTCTGGCGGCGAGCCTGGACGCACACCGCCAGGAACAGCGAGCGGCCACCCGTACCACCCGGCGGCTGCGTGCCCTCAGCGCCGCCCTGGCCGCCCTGGTACTGCTCGCCTCCGTAGCCGCTGTCACGGCCTTCGACCAACGCTCCACGGCTCGGAGTCAACGGGACATCGCCGTGTCCCGGCAACTCACCGCTGAGGCCGCCGAGTTACGCGGCGCGGACACGTCGTACAAGAACCAGAACGTGTCCGTTGCAGCCCAATTGGACATCGCCGCATATCGCATGCACCCGTCGCCGCAGGCCTATACGGATCTGGTGAACGCCACGGCGACTCCGCTGTTCTCCGACATCACCAAGCCGAGTCCGTACCAGGCACAGACGGCCGCGCTGAGCCCGGACGGGCACACCCTCGCCACCAAGGCGAGCGACGACACGATCCAACTGTGGGATGCCACCGTCCCCACCGCGCCCAAGCGCATCGGCCGTCACATCGGCGGCGACCTGATGGCGTTCAGCGCGCGAGGACATGTACTCGCCGTCGTCGTTGACGGCAAGGGCAGGAGCACCAAGGACGTGCTCCGCCTGTGGGACGTCACACATCCGGCCGACCCTACCGCGCTCAGCGCCCCTATCACCGTCGGCGACGTCAGCGCGCTCGCCTTCAGCGCCGACGGGCGGACACTGGCCATCACCGCCAACGTCGGCGACGACGCGGACGCACAAGTCCAGCTGTGGGACACCAGCCGGCCGGCCCACCCCCGCCGTGGCAGCCCCTTGCCGGGTGACGAGGCGGCGTTCAGTCCCACAGGGCACTCCCTGGCCATCGCGGACTCCGAAGGGGAGAGAGTTCAGCTGTGGGACGTCAACGGACCGGCCCATGTCACGCGCATCAGCAAGTCATTACCCGGCCGAAATGTGGCATTCAGCCCGCGTGGGCATGTGCTGGCCGCCTCAAGCGTCGTCAGCGAGGAATTCAGCGGCAGCATCCAGATGTGGGACATCACCCGGCCAGAACACCCCGAGCGCCTCGGCAGTCCTTTCCAGATACCCCACGACGACATCTCAACGATGACCTTCAGCCCCGACGGATACGTCCTCGCCACCGCGCAGGAGAATACCGTCCACCTGTGGAACGTCACGAGCGAGGACGGCCCTGTCGCCGTCGGCCAGCCTCTCGGCCAGGCCGAGGTCGGCTCCCTGGATTTCGGTCCCGACGGACGTACCCTGATCGCCGCCGCTGACACGGTCCGCGTGTGGACTCTTCCCCCCACCTTCATGACGGGCCACGGAGACCCCGTCGACGCGGTCTCCCTGAGCCCTGACGGAACCACTCTGGTCACAGCGAGCGACTCCTCCGACATCTTCGATGTCAGCACCCGTGGGGTCTCGCTGTGGGACGTCAGTGACCGCGCACACCCGCGGCGCCTCGGTGCCCACATGTTCGGAGTCACCGCAGCGTTCGCGCCGCGCGGCCGAGTCCTCGCCACGGCCGGCAGCGGCAGGATATGGCTGTGGGACACCAGCGACCCCGGCCACCCCAAGCAGCTCGGTCCTCCCCTACGCGTGGGGGGAAACTGGATCCCGTCGGTGACCTTCAGCCCCGACGGGCATACGCTCGCAGCTGCCGTCGAGCAGAGCGAGATCTACCGGTGGGACACCAGGGACCCCATGCGCCCCAAGCGGCTCGGCAAGCCACTCACCAGCACCACGGGCGACTTCACCGACGTGGCTTTCAGCTCCGACGGACGCGTCCTCGCCGGTACGAACTACGACGAGGGATCCTTCTGGGACACCAGAAATCCCATCCACCCCAGAAAGCTCGCCAACCGCCGCACCGGTCTCGGCCTGCTCATCGACGACGGTGCAAACTCCTTCGGAGGAGTGGCGTTCGGCCCCGACGGGCACACCCTCGCCACCGCTGGCGATGACGAGGATCTCCGGCTCTGGGACATCCCGAGGAGCGAGGCCCACGCTCCTTGGGAATCCGCTCAGGGAGCACTCCAAGCCCGTGTCCGCCGTTGCCTTCAGCGCCGACGGGCGTTTCCTCGCTACGGGCAGCGAAGACGGTACGGCCCGGCTGTGGGAGCTGAATCCCGACCGGGCCATCAGACGCATCTGCGCTGTCACGAAACACACTCTGACGGAGAAGGAGTGGCGGCAGTACCTCGGAGACATCGCCTACCAGCCGCCGTGCCCGTGAAGAACGATGGAGGTCAAATCGAGGTGCACATTCTCATGTCGTTCACCGAAGGATGGGGCAAGGTCTCCGCTCCTGCCCCTCTTCAACGAGGCGAGCCGTATCCGGGCCGTGCAGGGGTGTGCTCCCACAGCGCGCCAGGCGTGGAACAGGGCGGTCGAGACGATGACGGACGCCAGAAGACCGGAGCAGGCGGACGAAGTCCGCGCCCACCTGCCAAGCCTGCCTCGCCTCCGCTACCTGCCCCGGTCAGTGAACGTGCTCACTCGGAGGAGGGGAGAGGGGCGAGTCTTCGGTCGCTGGATGAACGTGGCTGGCGCGGTGCGTCGCAGCGTGAGCGGTCCCGGTCACCGCGAGGCGGATGCTGAGTTATAGTCACGAGGTCGCGAAAAACGATGTTCAGCGGTCCACCCGCCGGACATCGCTCGTACATCGATGCAGATGGTTCTGATCGGTGAGCGTCTCCTTGCCGAGATCGGGCATCCCGTCCGCTTTTGGCGCTGACCACCGCCGGCGCGTGTCGGCGCACAGAGGAGCGCAGCATGCAGAAGACCATCGCCATTGTCGGAGCGGGACTGGGCGGGCTGACGCTCGCGCGGGTGCTTCAGACTCACGGCGTCGCCGCGACGATCTACGAGGGTGAGGCTTCGGCGACGACCCGTGCGCAGGGCGGCCTGCTTGACATCCACGAAGTAACCGGACAAGTCGCGCTGCGCGCAGCTGGCCTGTACGAAGAGTTCCGCACTCTGGTCCGCCCGGGCGAGGACGCCAAGCGTGTGGTCGACCGCCACGGCACGATCCTGTTCGACATGCCTGCGGACCCCGGTTCGGCCCGTCCTGAGGTGGATCGTGGCGAACTCAGGCGCCTGCTCGTCGACTCGTTGACGCCCGGGACGATCAGGTGGGATCACAAGGTCACCTCGGTCCGGCATCTTCCGGAGGGCGGCTACGTCCTCACCTTCGCGGAAGGTTCCGCCACGCGCGCCGACATCCTCATCGGCGCGGACGGTGCCTGGTCGAGGGTGCGTCCGCTGCTCACCCCCGCCAAGCCCGTCTACAGCGGAACCTGCTTCATCGAGATCGCCCTCGCCTCGGGCGTCCAGGACTGTCAGGCGAGCGTGGCCGCGATCGGCAGCGGCACGCTGATGGCGGTCGCGCCGGACAAAGGCATCATCGCGCATCGCTATGCCGACGGGCACGTGCGCGGGTACGTGGCGCTGAACAAGCCCGAGGAATGGATGAGGTCGATCGACTTCGGTGACCCGTCCGCGGGCCTCCGCCAACTTGCCGACGAATTCGATGGCTGGTCGCCGTTGCTCACCGCCATCCTGACACAGAGCGACGTGAAACCGTGGCTCCGACCCATCTACGCCCTGCCCGTCGGGCTCACCTGGGACAGGGTGCCCGGCGTGACGCTCGTCGGCGACGCCGCGCATCTGATGTCGCCCTTCGCCGGCGAGGGCGCGAACCTCGCCATGTACGACGGCGCGGACCTGGCGAGCAAGCTGGTTGAGCACTCCGACATCGAGGTCGCGCTCACCGCCTACGAAGAGCGGCTGTTCCCGCGTAGTGGCGACGCCGCCAGCCGCTCGGCGCAAAACCTGGAGATCTTCTTCGGCCAGGAAGCACCGCAGAGCGTAGTCAATCTGTTCGATCACTCCTGACACCTCGGTCCGGGTTCGCGATCTTGTCGCGGACTCACGCAGCAGAAGCCGCAGGACTCCCCTCTCACCTTGCGGGGGCGCCGCAGTTTTCGTGGCTGGCCGCGGTGGGGGCGGAGCCCCCTCGCCTCCCGGAGCGGCCTACCGCGCGCCAGATTGTTCAGCTCGGTGATCGCGGTCCCTGCGTGCGGTGCTCACGCTTCCCCGTCGTTGGTGTCCCGGCCGCTGTGGGCGAGGCGCTCGCTCTGGTGGCCTGGCGCGTCGGCTCTGCGGGGTCGGAAGCGGGCGAGGCATGCGGGGCTTGGGCCGCGGCGCTCCGTCAGGTAGAGGCCGGTGGCGTCGGCGAGCCGGTGCAGCCGGCCGAAGGGGATCCAGTGCCGGTCGAAGTACTCGCCGATCACCAGCCGCCCCCTGGTGCCCACCCGTGCCGCCTTGCGCAGTACCCGATCCGGGTCGGGGATCTCGCCGAGCGCGGTCACGGCGTATACGGCGTCGAATGTCCCATGGGCGTAGGGCGCGTCCGAGCGGGTGGGCCTGATTGTCGCCAGGCCGTCGCGCTCGGCGCGGCTGCACATCACGTGGTCGAGCATCTCCTGCTGGATGTCGAGCACATCGAGCCGTCCCTCCGGCCCGAGCTGCGGGGCGACGTGCAGCGACTGCAGGCCCGTCCCGGGCCGATCTCCAGGATCCGCTCCCTCGATAGCGGCCGCAGTACGGCGTCCAGCCGGCCGACGGTCAGGAACGGCAACGGCACGTCGAGCAAGCCGCGTTGGGCGCACGGACAGGGCGCCGTGCGCCCAGCCACCAGGCGGCGGCCAACGCGGCGCCGACGCCCGCGGCGACCGCCCAGCGGGTCCGGGCCGGGATCGGGGCGACGGGGCGGTGGTGATGCGGTGCATGGTGTTTTCCGGTGGATCGATTCGGTCCGTGACATGTGGCTGGGCGGTCGGCGTCACGCGAGCCGTCTCAGCGCCCGCAGCGCCAGCCGGCCGCACAGCGCTGCGAGCGGCAGCTCGGCGCCGAGCGCCATGGCGACCGCGGCGGCGAAGTCGCCGCCCGGGGCCGCGGTCGTGGTGTCGAACCAGGCGTCCACCACAAGCAGCGCCGCGGTCGCGGCGGCTGCCAGGGCGTGCCGCCGGTCGCCGCGGGCGGCGAGGAGGCCGGTGGAGATCAGGCCGAGCGCCTCCAGCGCGTCGAGCCCGACCCAGGCGGCCGGCCAGTGCGCCGCCGTCGCGGTGGCCGGCAGGCCGGTGGCCAGCACGTACAGCCACGGCATCAGGGCGAGCCCGCAGGCGACCAGCAGCCCCCCGGCCCGCCGCATGCCCCGCGCCGGGCGCGGCTCCTCCGCCTCTTCGTGGAGCGGGATGGCCTCGGCGCGGTCGAAGCCCTCGGTACCGGCCATTTCCTCGTCGTACAACACCAGTTGACGCATCGTCTTCCCCCGCTCTCCGCCGGCTCTCCCCTTCACGTGCTCCACCCTCCGCCGCACACCAGGGCGCCGTCAGTCACGCAGGGTTCCGACCCGGGGTGGAGATAAGTGCACCCCCGAACCGGGCGAGAGCTTCATGGCACGGGGATGGCCTGCGGCTTTACCGTTCGACGCATGCAACTCACCACGTGGCTGCGACTGGTGCCGGGCCGATCGTTCCGCAGGGCGGGACACCGGACCGCGCTCGTCGCCGCAGGCCTGCCGCTCCACCTCGCCGTGGTGCCCCTGTGGCTCTGGCTGCTCGGCGCGATGGCGGCGTTGGTGCGCGCGCCCGTCGCGGTGGCCGTGACTCCGCTGCCCGTGCTGCTCACGCTCATGGTGACACCCCTGCTGACCGTGGGGCAGCGGCGGCGCTACCGGGCGCTCGTCGGCAAGGACCTCCCGCGTCCCGCCGTACCCGGGCCGGGACGCAACTGGAAGTCGGCGGTGCGCCGGCTGACCGGCCGGGCCTTGTGGCGGCAGGTCTGCTACCACGCCGTGGCGGGTCCGCTGCTGGCCGTCCTGGACCTCGCCGTCCTCGCCGTCTGGGCCGCCGCTCTCGTGGCCGCTTCCATCTACGTGTGGATCTGGGCGCTGCCCCCGCAGTGGCGGGTCACCGACCTCGGGTACACCACGCAGGCCGCGTACATCACCGCCGGCGGCCTCGCCCTGCTGTTCCTCGGGCCCCGGCTGACCGGCGCTCTGGTGCGGCTGGAGACCCGGGCGGCCGAGGTCCTGCTCGGTCCCAGCCGCACGGAGAAGTTGGCCCGCCGGGTCGCCGACCTCGCCGAGAGCCGGGCCGGCGTGCTCGACGCCGCCGACGCCGAGCGGCGGCGGATCGAGCGCGACCTGCACGACGGCGCGCAACAGCGCCTCGTCGCACTCGCCGTCAACCTGGGCCTGGCCAGGTCCACCCTCGGCGACCTGCCGGCGGATGCCCGCAAGGTGATCGACGAGGCGCACCGCGAGGCCAAGGAGGCGATCGCCGAGCTGAACGACCTGGTGCGAGGCCTGCATCCGGCCGTCCTTGAGGACCGCGGCCTCGACGCCGCGCTGTCCGGGGTCGCCGCCCGCCTCCCGATCCCGGTGCGCGTGGCGGTGGACCTGCCGCGGCGCCCCTCGCCCACGGTCGAGGCCGTCGCGTACTTCGTGGTCTCCGAAGCCCTGACGAACGTGGTCAAACACGCCCAGGCGACCCGGGTGGACGTGACCGTGGAGCGGATCGGGGAGACACTGCTGGTGGTCGTCGCGGACGACGGCGCGGGCGGCGCGGATCTCGCGGCGGCCGGTGGTGGCACCGGGCTCGCCGGGCTCGCCAAGCGCGTCGCGTCCGTCGACGGCACGTTCTCCTGCCGCAGCCCCGCCGGGGGCCCGACCGTCATCACCGTGGAGCTGCCGTGCGCGCCGTGATCGCCGAGGATTCCCTTTTGCTGCGCATCGGCGTGGTCAAGGTACTGGAGGCGGCCGGCTTCGAGATGTGCGCGCAGGTCGCCGACGCGGAAGGGCTGCTGGCGGCCGTCGAGGAGCACCGGCCCGACATCGCCGTGGTCGACGTGCGCATGCCGCCCGGCTTCACCGACGAGGGAGTGCGCGCCGCGCTGGTGATCCGCCGCCAGTACCCGAGTACCGCCGTGCTCCTGCTGTCGCAGTACGTGGAGGAGCGGTACGCAGCCGATCTGCTCGCCGCCAACACCTCGGGTGTCGGCTATCTGCTCAAGCAACGGGTCGCTGATGTCGAGGAGTTCGCCGAGGCGGTACGCCGGGTGGCAGCCGGCGGTACCGCGCTCGACCCGCAGGTCGTCGCGCAGCTGCTGGTGCGCCGGCACAGCGATCCGCTCGACCGGCTGACACCGCGCGAGCGGGAGGTGCTGGAGCTGATGGCGGGCGGCCGGTCCAACTCCGGCGTCGCCGCCGAGCTGGTCGTGAGCGAGAGCGCGGTCGCCAAGCACATCAACAGCATCTTCACCAAGCTCGACCTGCCCAGGGCCGACGCCGACCACCGCCGCGTCCTGGCGGTGCTGCGCTTCCTGGGCGTTGCGACCGCATAATGCGCGATCACGCCCCCATGCCCACAACACGGTCGACCGCTGCATCAGGCGAGGCATCGCCACCCGCTATGAGAAGACAGCAGCCGTCTACCTGGCCGGACTCCACGTTGCGAGCAACTTCCTCTGGTCAGCCAGGTGATCCAAACGAGACTGAGCCTCTGCCAACCTCAGATTGGGCAGGTCAGGTGGAGGGTGAGGACGGCTCGGACGTGGCTGGTGATTCGAGTGGTGCTGCACCGAAGTTTCCGCAGCAGGCGCCAGGTCTTCAAGGTCGTCATGGCCTGCTCCCCGAGGGCCCGGTTGCGGGCGTGTGCGGCGTTGACCGCGCGTTGACCTGTCGAGAGCCGGTCCCACCGGCCGCGGAAGGGCACCCGTACGGTGCCGCCCGCGCCTTGGTAGCCCTTGTCTGCCCAGCAGGTCACGCCCGCCTCAGTGAGGGCGTCGATGATGCCGTGGGTTCGGGCGGCCCTGATGTCGTGCACGGCGCCGGGTAGGGCGGACGAGGCCCACAGCAGCTTCCCGTGTGGATCAGCGATGATCTGCACGTTCATGCCGTGTCTCTCGTGTTTGCCGGAGTAGAAGGGCCGGTCAGTGGCGATCCGGTCGATCGGCAGCAGCGTCCCGTCCAGGATCACGAACGCCTTCCTCGGGGCGGCCGCCACCGCCGTGGCGAGGTCGGGCGCCCGCACCGCGAGCAGTCCGACCGCTTCCGTGATGTACCGGTACACCGTGCTCACACCCACCTCGAACCCGGCCGCGAGCTGCGCGTAGGTGTGCCCCAGGCGCAGATGTGCCAGCACCAGCAGCGCCTGGCGGCCGGCGGACAGCCGCCGCCACCGAGTCCCGCGCGCCTCCCGATGCGCGGCCAACCGGTCGGTCAGGAACCGCAGGTGCCGGGTGGACAGGTCGAGGGCAGACGGGTGAACAAGCACATGAAGCTCCTGGCGGCACGGGTGATCTTGGTCGTGAACCCGTCTACCAGGAGCTTCATTGCGTGCGCAGGTCAACCGGCCAATGGGTCAATGGCTTTGTTCACGAGAACCGACAGCAGTTGTCAACGAGTTTGGGCGGCACTCGAAGCTGTGCAGAAATCGAACAGTTCACGGCGTCGGGCACCGTGGGCCCCTGCCGGGTTGGCAGGGGCCCACGGCAAACAGCAGAGGAGCGCCAGGACTGCCCTTGACGGGCAGTCCTGGCAGACACCGCTTATTGTCTGCTGGTGGCCTGACGGCCCGGCCTCAATTCAGGTGCCGGGCGAAAAACCGGGCGCTGGCGTCGAGCTCGAACTTCGGGACACCGGTGTGCCCGCCCATGTTGGCGTGCAGAGTCTTCTCCCTGGAGCCGAAGGCGTCGAACAGGTCCAGGGCCGCTTGTCGGTCGTTCCCCTCGTCGTCCCACTGCAGCAGGACCTGCAGCGGAACGGTGACCGCGCGTGCTTCCTCGAACATGGCGGCGGGCACGAAGCTCCCGGCGAAGAGACTGGCGGCCGCGATGCGCGGCTCGACCGCCGCCAGCCGGACGCCGATGGAGATGATGCCCCCCTCGTACCCGACCGGGCCGCCGATCTCGGGCAGCGCAAGGAGGGCGTCCAGGGTGGCCCGCCATTCAGGGACGGCCTTCTCGACCAGCGGGAGGATGAGGGCGTCGACGGTCTCGCCGCCGACCGGCTCGCCGGCCTCGACCATCCGGCGCAGGTCGGCGCGGGCGTGGTCGAGGACGGCCAGACGGGGCCGGTCACCGCTCCCGGGGAGCTCGATGGTGGCCACGGCGAAGCCGTACTCCGCCGCGTAGTGCCGGGCCCGCCCGGCCAGCCGGGGGTACATCTTGCTCAGCCCGAGCGGCGGCGGGCTGATCACGATCAGCGGCGCCGGTGCGGATGCGGACGCGGACTCGGGCGTCCACAGGAATCCGGGGATCTCGCCGAGGGTGAATTCGCGTTCGAGGACGCCGTTGGCGAAGCGCTGCTCAGAAGTGACGTGCATGGTCGTGCCTTTCGGGAGTGCTCTGAAACGGCGCTCCCGGACGACCTATCGCCCGACCGTGACCCCGGAGGGGAGCACCCATGTCGATACTGCGTTCACGGGTACCACCTCCTCGTTCTCTCGCACGGCCTCCGGAAACTTAGCAGTGATCTTCGTAGTCCGCCAAACGGTTTCTTGCACAGGGCTCCGTGGGCCGGGAGGCCTATTCACGGGGGTTTCGGGCTGGCTGCCCTTGATCACGAAGGAGGCCCTGCTCGGTAGCGTGGCGTTTGCGACGACGTCAGTTTTCCATCGAGGCAGGGACGTTGAGCTGAAACGTTACGACAGGGCTGGGCACGGATCAACCGGACGGGCTGGTAGCCAGCGTCCATGCCGAGCTGCGGGCCGTTCCTGACGGCCCGTCCCCGGAGCGGATGTGGGTGCTGGGCCCGTACAAGTCGGTGGTTCTGGTGCTGTTCCTGCTGCGGCAGAACCCCGTCCAGGAGGCGGCAGCCGAACTGTTCGGGATCTCCCAGGCCAGGGTCTCGCGCCGCTGGAGCATGCTGCTGACGGTGGTGGAGAAGGTCCTGAACAGGCATGTTCCCGACCCGGCCGAGGCCTCGGCCGGGCGGATCGTGCTGATCGACGGGACCCTCGTGCCGACCTGGGACCGGGCGAGCGAGGGCACCTCGATGTTCTCCGGCAAGCACCGTGACACCGGCCTCAACCTGCAGGTCGCCGCCACCCTGGTCGGGGATCTGCTCGCCGTCTCCGCTCCGGTGCCCGGCAGCCGGCACGACACCTTCGCCTGGCGGCAGTCCCACTTCCCGGGTGCATTCGCCGACCGCGACAAGCTCGGCGATCTCGGCTACGTCGGCACCGGGATCCGCACGGGGCGGCGCAAGCTGCCCGGCCGGGAACGGACTGCGGGAGACAAGATCGCCAACCAGTCGATCAATACGCTCTGCGCCGCCGTCGAACGCGCGATCGCCCACCTGAAGGACTGGAAGGTCCTCGCCACCAAAAAGGGCTGGTGAACCCTCGTGAATAGGGCTCCGGGTGCCGCGGAGCCGGAACAGAGCTACTTGGGATCTCATTGCGGCTTCCCGAGGTGAGGTCCTGCGACAGCGGGGCGTACTGGGGGCGCTGTCGTTTCTCATGAACATCGAACACGACGCGCCGCCGACGCCTCCCAAACTCGTGTACAGGTGCTGTCGGTTCTCGTGAACAGAGCTAGGTCAACGAAGTTGGGCTTCGACATCATCGCTGCGGGCTGCGTATAGGCTGGTGCGCGTGGATGTGACGGGGTGTCTCGGGTGTGACCTTCTGACCGGGCGCCGGGAGTTGCCCGGGGGCGTCCTGCACGAGACCGCTGCTTGGGTGGTGAACCACGTCGTCGGTCCGATGAATCTCGGCACCCTGATCGTCGGTCCACGGGAGCACGTCGTGGCCATCGCTGAACTCGACGACACGGCAGCGGCGGAACTCGGCCCCTTGCTGCGCGATACCGCTCGTGTCGTGGAGACGCTGTGCCGGCCCGAGCAGACCTACGTCTGCATGTGGTCACACGGCCGCGACGCACGCAAGCACCTGCACATCGCGGTCCAGCCGGTGACCGCCGAGGTGCGGGCCCGCTACGGCGGGTTGCGCTCCGAGCAACTCCAGGCCCGAATGCTGGCCGACGGTGACGAGCCGGACACCACGGAGGTCGAGCAGTTCTGCGAGCAGGCTCGCGAGCTGTTCCGAACGATCACCGACGGCAGCGCCGAACACCGCAGCTGATCACTGCGTGGCCTCAACATGAGGTTGGCAAAGACTCACTGCCTACCTTCAGCCCCCGGCCCATGACGATGGGCCTCTCTCGTGGGCTCGGCTGCCGCTTCCTCTTACCGCCAGGTCGAGGGCACGGCGCCGTGCGCACCGTCAGCGAGGGGCACCCATTCCCATGCACGCCATCGCCACCCACTCGGGATTTCGCCGCGCCGCCGACTTCACCCGCGTCTTCCGGCGCGCTTACGGCGTCTCTCCCAGGGGCTACCGGCACGAGGCGGCCCCCTGGGCCGTGAGTGGACTGGCTGCTAGCAACTGGCGACTGTTTGCTGACGACGCTGCTGTGGCTCTTTCGCCATTCTGGTGATGCGTTGCCCGATCTTGCTGCTCCGCCTGACGAGGCGGAGCAGCCTTTATGCAGGGAAGGAAGACATGCGTATTGCCAGGCGAGTCTCCACCGCGATCGCAGCGGCCGCGTTGATCGGAGTCGCGGCCGGCGCCACCCCGGCCTACGCAGGCACTGATATCGGATGGATCGAGGTGAACCTGCCCGCTCGTCCGCCTCTCGGTTACAACGGTGCGGGAAAGTTCGAGTCAAACGGTGACTTAGTGAGCGTCTGCGATGGAGACGCTGACGGTTTTGGCGTCAGCGCGTGGCTTGTCGACTCGGAGGGCTACGAGCTCGCGCCGCCAGTCCATGTGGGAGGGAAAGGCGACTGCGCCACCAGGACGCGTAACCTCCGGGAAGGCACGGCGGTCAAACTGCTGGTATGCCTCACCAAGGGCTCGGTGGGCTCTCCTTGCGTAACATCCAGGCTGGGAGCCGCGTAGGTACAACAAGACTGTCAGGAGTACCGATGTCGACTCCGGCGTCATGCCGCGCGGCCTCACGGGCTCCCTTCGCTGCTACCCAGGCGACGGCCTCCGCTCCGCATCGGCCCGTCCACTGCCGCCGTCCAGCCGGGCGGGGGAGTGGCGGCACGTCCGCAGCCGCAGCACGCCGGCGGCAGGCAGACCCTCGAGGCCGACCAGGCAGCGCTTCATGCACAACAGCCTCTCCTCGGGGCCGCGCATGTGGAAGCGGGGCAGGTGGGCCAGGACGGGGTGGCCGTCACTCGCCTCGCACGGCGCCGGGTCCACCGGCTCGGTGCCCAGCGACCCGGGCCGGTGCTCGCGGTGCCGCCGGCCGTCGGCGTCCGGCTGGCTGGCGCGGGTGGGCGGGTTGAGCGCGGTCATCAGGTGCAGTCCCGTCACCGCGGTGGAATACAGCGGCGTCACAACCCGCTGCGCGTACACGCCCAGCACCCGGGCCAGCTCCGTCGGCTCCAGTTGCGCGGCATGACCCCTCGCGCGGCCGTCCAGGGCGCGCCAGGAAGGGATGCACAGCTGCACGCACCGCCGCCGTTGCCCTGGATGGGGCGGTAGATCCGCGCCCACGGAGCCAGCCCTCGCTTGGCGAGCCGGCGCCGCCCGGCGAGCCGTTCGGACGCCGACAGCGAGGCGGGCATGCCGTAGCGCTCGCACGCGGCCTCGGTGAGTACTGGCAACGCATCGGCGTCCTTGCACGAACCGTGCAGCTTCTCCGCCCCGAGCTGCACCTCGGCCGGCGCCCACTCGATCAGGGCGGGCAGGCACTTGGCGGGCACGTCCGGGATCAGACCGCCGACGCCGTAGCCGGTCACCTGCCGGTCGGCCAGAGCTTCGCTATCCACCGCGAACCGGTGGGTAAGCGGATCACGACGGCGATTGCGGTGGCCGAACCCCGCCGGGGATGTCGCCGGCCGCCAGCTGTGACGGGGTGAGACCTGCACAGGGCCAGGGGTGTCGGCGTACCGAGAAAAGTGCTCAGGCGTGTACAGGCGAACGTGCTCAGCCGTGGACTCGGGAGGACAACCCTGCGGCTGTGGGGGTGTCCGCGAGCGTCCATGACTCGACGGCGGTCTGAACCTGGAGCACGCGGGCGTAGGCTCTCAGGGATGCGGATAGGCGAGTTGTCCAAGCGCACGGGCGTGAGTCCCCGCTCACTGCGGTACTACGAAGAGCAGGGCCTGTTGACCAGCTCACGCTCCGACGCAGGGCAGCGTCACTATTCCGATGCTGCGGTCCAGCGCGTGTCACTCATCCGGCAGCTGTTCGACGCGGGTATGTCCAGCAGGGTGATCGCGACTGTGCTGCCGTGTGTGGACGTCCCGGGTGACCTGGGCGTCGCCGAGGAGACGTTCACGGCGATGATGCGCGAGCGCGACCGGATCGACGCCGACATCGCGCACCTGATCGAGACCCGGGATGCACTCGACGTGCTGATCAGGGCCAACAGCCGACACCGGGCGGAGCTGTCCACGGCCCCGGAACCGGTGGCGCAGTCAGCCTGATGCTGTGATCTGCATCTCAGCCGGTTGCCCCTCACATCAATGTCAGAGGTGAGGATGGCGACTACGCCCGGAATCACCGGGTCGGTCATACGAGAGGCGGCGGAAGATGGGGCAGGCGTGGGGTTTCGGCAGGTATGGCGGGCCCGAGGTGCAGGAGTTCTTCGATCGTCCCGACCCCGTCCCCGGTCGCGGCGAGGTGCTGATCCAGGTCGACGTCGCCGGCGTGAATCCCCTCGACCACCTTCTGCGCTCGGGTCTGGTCGACGGGCTCGATGGCGGGCGTCCGTTTCCCCGCGTGCTGGGCATGGAGGCAGCCGGAACCGTTCTCGCCCGGGGCGAGGACGTCAACGGGCTCGAGGTGGGTGACGCGGTCTTCGGCTTCGCACTCACCGGTGGCGGCACCTACGCCGAGACGACGGTGCTGTCCGCGCCGAACACCGCGCGCGTCCCGGAGGGTCTGTCCGCGACCGTGGCGGCAACGCTGCCAGTAGCCGGGACGACCGCGGTGGACGTGCTCGACCAGCTCAGCCTCCCGGCCGGTGCCACGGTCCTGGTCAACGGAGTCGGGGGCGGGGTCGGCCTCGCCGTCGCCCGGCTGGCTATCGGGCGCGAGCTGTGTGTGATCGGCACCGGGAGTACCGCCAAACGCGAGCACGCCGAGGCCATCGGGGTGCGGTTCATCGACTACACCGCCGAGGACGTCGCCGCCGCGGCACGCGAGCTGGTTCCGGACGGCTTCGACGGGATCGTCGACCTGGCCGGAGGCACCTCGCTGCGGACGGTCGCTCCGCTGGCCCAGGATCCCCGCAACGTCATCGCTGTGGGTGATATGTCTGTGCCCGATCTCGGTGGGCGTTTCGTCGAGCGTCGCGTCGACCGCGAGAACCTGGAGCGGTCGGCCCGGCTGGCCCTCGACGGACTCCTCGCACCCGTAATCACCGCGGTCCATCCGCTCTCCGACGCCCCGGCCGCCCTCGCCACCGTCGAGAACGGTCACACGGCGGGCAAGGTTGTCATCAAGGTGGCATGAGAAGTGCCCGGCCGTCTGACGCTGTCGACCGTCCATTGCGGACTGACCAGAACCCGTGGTCAGCGCATCATCAACTGAGCACGTTCACCTGTACGGGGTTGAGCACGTTCTGGACTGTCGCACGCCGACAGCTGTCGCCGCGGGGGCCGGGCCCCACAACGAGAACCGCAGACCGGGCGCCACCTCTCGCCGTTCCGGCCCAAGGCCTTAGTCGACGACCTCCACGGAGCGGCCTTCGAAGAACGCCCGGACATGTGACTCAACGGCCCCCGCGGCCAACACCTTCGCATCACTCACCGCGCGATCACCCCACCGCGATCGACCGCCCCTGCCGGCTCACTCAGCGTCACAGGACTGGCGACGTCAGCTGCGCATACGCGACACCTCGACATGCGAGCCCACCAGTCCCGAGGCCGCATCCGTGCCGCCGAGGCCGATCTGATCGACGCCCTGCCCGGCGTCCGCCTGCCCGACCTGGACGAGCTGCGCGCCCGCGGTGCTCTCGGGGCCCACCCCGTGACCTCCCGGCCCGGCCGGCGGACGCTCGCGCCCGTCAGCCAGACCGACTCAGGAGGCTGACCCGCGTGCACGGCCACGTCGACGTGGCCGTGCCCCCGGCGCCCGCGCTGCTACCGCTGGGCCTCGGTGTTCTCGCGGATCGCCGCGGCGACCTCCAGCAGGGCGTAGGCGACGGCCGCCAGGCCCTCCCTCCCCGAACGCGTCGGTCTTGTGTTCGTCTCCCTGCCGGTTGGCCGCCCGGTCCGCGTTGCGCTACGCCTCGTACCCGGAGGTGGTCATGTCTGCCACGCCCGCCGTGGCCTTCCCTCCTCCGCCGGACCGTCCGGCAGGACTCCTGCTGCCTCACCTGCCGCATCAGCCGCGAACCGTACGAGTGCACGGCGACGGCCCCGGCCACCCAGCGGCGAACCCTCAGAGCCGGCGGCCGCGCTGGCGAGGAGGATCCGCCCAGCGTCGACCTGCGTCCGCCTTTCTCTCCGCCCAAGCGCCCTTGCCGTACGGCGCAGTTTTTCCGCACCCATGTAAAGAATCGTCCGCCGGGTCGCCTCTCAGCATGCGTACGGCCGTGCTTCACCGTGAGGCGCTGGGCCGCGAACTGGAGGAGGTCCGGTGGAGTCGACGGGTTCGGGGCTTGTGGTCCTGCTGTTGGTGCTCTTCGCGCCAGCGCTGAGCAGCGTGCTGCAAAGCATCGCGTTCCGCAACCGCGCGGCGGGCAAGGCCGAGATGATGCGTGCCAAGAACAACACGCCGGACGCCCCGGCGGGCAAGGGGCGCTCCGCGGGGAAGCGAGGGCGACGTGGCTGATCAGGACAGGCCGCGCTCGCGGCACGCCGAGGCGCTGGGAGCACTGGTTGAGCAGCGGTATCCACTGATGCGCCGCTACGCCGCAAACCGGCTGCGCAACCGCGGGGTACCCCTGTCGTCGGCGGACCCGGAGGACATCGTGCAGAACGCCCTCAAATGCGTGCTGGCCGTCACCGAGCCGATAAGCAACGTGCGTGCTTACCTCTACACATGCATGGACAACGAGATCAAACGAGCGGCTAAGCGTTACCACCAAGGTATGGGCTACGCCTCGCTCGACGCGGACGTGCGGCTGGCGGACGAGCTGACCGTCGAGCCCGTGACCGAGGTCGAGCTGCGGCACGTGGTCCACGAGGCGATGCGCGACCTGCCGCTGCAGCAGCGCAGGGTGCTGCTGCTGACCCGGGATCTGGGAATGACCCAGACGGAGGCGGCTCAGGTACTGGGATCTGCGCCGGGCACAGTGGGCGTCCACGCCCACCGCGCGATCCGCGCGCTGAGCGTCACGCTCGTCGGCCTCGGCACCGCCCTGGTTGCGTTGATCACCTGGGCGATGACAGCCGGCGACCGGGAGATCATTCCAGCCGCCGGCATCGACTCCCCGGTCGGCGCCGTGACGTGGGGCCTCACTGGCGTGATCGGCGTCCTGATCAGCGTGCTGGTGGGACTGTTTTCATGGACAACGGGCGCCGGCGGCTTGCGATGGTCGAAGGTACTGCGAGAACTGCTCAAGGCCGTGGAACCCGCTCGCCCCCAAGGCAACACCAGCGCCTCCAACTCCTCCGCCGGAACGGCGCCGCCGGACAGCACCGGTCGGTCTGCTCCGCAACGCGGGCCCGACGCGCCGCTGCAGTGACGTCCACTAGACCTGCGCCAGGAGCTTCCCGCCGTGGTCGGCCCGGTCACGGGCTCGACCACGTGGGGCTCATGACGAGGCAGGGTCCTCACCGAACACCGGTTCCTGCTCAACGCCGATGTCCGTGCGGATGCGGTGAGGGCGGGCCGGGTGGCGGAACCGTCCCGCAGCGTCCCGGGCGACGTCGACCGCCACCTCCAGCACCACCGCGGGCTCCATCAGGAGCATGTCGCCCCAGCCCGGCGGATGCGCCATGGCCGCGGCCTTGAGCCCACCGCGCAGGGCATCGTCGCCGACCCGGCTCGAGGAGCCGTCGGCGCATCTGCGTTCGGAGGAGAACAGCGGGGCACCGGGGCGGGTGCGGTCGTCGTCGAACTGGCCCCAGACGTCCTCGATGAACCACCGCAGCGTGCGGTCGGCGCCGTTGATCAGGGGGACCATCCGCTCGCGCGGGCCCGAGCCCCGGGCTCCTTTGCCATGGCGCACGTGGAGCTTGCCGAAGCGGCCCAGGTCCCAGTTGATGTCCGTCAATCGAGCTTGCACGCCTCGCTGACCCGCAGCCCGACCTGGGACATCAGCTTGGAGGCGGTGTAGTTCCGGGCGGTCGGGGCGAACTTCCGACAGGTCGCCAGCTCGCCGCCCCACCCGGCGAACAGCGTCTTCACCTCTGGCCCGGACGGCGGAATCCGCAGCGCCGCGTCCTTCGACCCGCGCGGCCGGTTCATCTCGTCAATCGGGCACTCGATCACCCGACCGGTCATCCGGTGGATCTCGACCTTGTGCCGCAGCTCCAGGAACAGGAAGTACGTGGGCAGCGCCTGAGAACGCCCCAGCCGGGTGCCGCTCGGCGAAGCCCGCAGCACCTTCCCGAAGTCCGCGTCGGCGTCCGGCGGATCCATCTCCCACAGCGGCCGCCCGAACCAGGGCCGCATCTGCTCCAGGTGTCCGACGTCCCCGTGGATCGTGCCGTCCGCCAGCCTCGCCGAGGCCCGCGCCAGCACGAACCCCGCCAGCACGTCGGTCTCGAACTGCGCCAGCTTCTCCGCCATGGCCAGCGGCCGGACATCGCGCAGGTCCCGTACGACAGCCAGGGCCAACCCGAGCCCCCTCACCTTCACGATGACTGTCGACCGGTCAGATACGGTGAGAACGCTTCAGGAATCCCGAAGTTACGTCAGGGCGCGAAGAGTTACCAGAGAGAGGGTGAATCCCCTGGCCACGAGGGTGGTGACTCTGCGGGGCTCAGGAGAACTCACGGGATGTCGCACACACGCTGCCGACCGGGGGCCGACGACGCTCTCGGGGGAACCATCCCCGCGGGCGCGGGGAGCACACTCATGGACCTGCATTCTTACCGCGCCATCGGCTTCCTTTTGACTTTCATCAAATCCGGCATATCTCCTAAAAAGCGTTTCTCGGGCGAACTGCCGCCCCGCGCATGGGCACGGGCGCGGAGACCAGGGCCGGACGTTCGGCCCCTCAGATGTGGGGGAGCGGCCATCCGCCAACGCGGGGGGTGCCTCTATGTCTTTCGTCAAGCGTGTGGGCAGCTTCTGCCCGGGGTTCGATCTTCTCTCTGGGCATGAGACCGTCTGGTCGTGCCAGAGATGACGAGTGGGTTGGAGGCGGCCTTGGCTGAGGCGTCGTCTCCTTCGTGGACGCAACGTGTTCGTGCCGGGCGTGACCTTGCCTCCTTCGCTGATGTTCCTGAGGCTGCGGAAACGCTGGTGGGGCTGCTGCTGGACGTCGAGGACACGGCGGTGACCCGGCAGACCGCAGAGGCCCTGGCCCGGGTGGGGACGGTGGCCGCCATAAGGCTCATCGCTCTCGCAGTTGCCGAGGCTGACGACAACCAGGCTGAATGGCTGCAGACTGGGGTGCATGACGCGCTCGTGGGACCGAGCGGTGTGCCAGGCGTCGCAGCGGCCTGCGGGAAGCTCGCCCGGGACCCGGAAGAAGCTGTCCGTCAAGGTGCCGCAGATATCTCGGCATGGACAGACAACACGAGGTGTTGATCTGCATCGACCTGCCTGTGGGCTGGTTCATGCGGCTGTCGCCTGGGAGACGCGGGATTCGTAGAAGGTGCCGTCGCGGAGCATAGCGAACAAGACGCTGATGCAATGGCGGGCGAGCCGGAGGAGGGCCTGGGCGTGGGTCTTCCCCCGGCTCCGGCATTTGTCTAGTAGGTGCGGGAGGCGGGGTCGTGCAGGGCGGCGAAGGCCGAGAAGAACATGGCCCGTTTGAGCTGCCGGTTTCCGCCTCGGGGTGCGTATTCGCCGTGGATCGAGGTCCCCGAGGATTTCGTGGCCGGGGCGAGTTCGGTGGGGGCGAGATGGGGTGGCGCTGGGGAAACTGGTGCCGTCGCCGACGGTGACCAGCAAGGTGGCGGCGGTCCTGACCGCGACCCCGGGCATCGAGGTCAGGACCTTGGAAAGAGGGTGCTCCTCCAGCAGGGCCGTGATCTGGGCTTCCAGAGCACGTCGTTGCTCGTGGACAGCGGCAAGGGACCGGGCCAGTGACGGGATCACGACGTCGAGTGTGCCGGTGCCGGGCACGACGACGGTCTGTTCGTCGAATGCGTCGAAGATGTCGTCGATGAGCCGGGCGGCCATGCGCGGGGCTTTGGGCCTGGTCGCCTCGACGAGCCTGCGGCGGCCGGCGTTCCGCAGCGAGGCCGGTGAGCCGTAGCGTTCCAGCAGCCAGGTCACGGCGGGGTGGTCCAGGCGCGGGCCGAGGACGCGCTCCAGGCTGGGGTGGAACTGGGTGAGCAGGCCGCGTATCCGGTTGGAGGCGCGGGTGGCCTCGGCCGCGAGGTCCTGGTCGAAGCCCGCCAGGACGGTCAGCTCGGCGGTGATCTCGTCGGTCAGCTCCAGCGAGCGCAGGGTGGGCGGCATCGTCCGTGCGCGTCCGCGACCACCGCAGCCTCTTTCGCGTCGGTCTTCGCCTCGCGCGGGTAGAGGTCGGCGATCCGTCGCATGGGGTCCTCCCGATTGAGGTTCGTGTGGTGCTGGCCAGGGAGTCGGCGCCGTACACACGCATCCGCGTTATGCAGACCTGCCGCCGCGAGTGGCCGGGCATTGCACCAGGCCAGGCAGTAGTCGGACCTCTCATCAGCGTCACCAACGGCACCCCTCGGGCCCGGTGACACCCACGGGGAACACCCAGCGAGTGACGGACGGGCGGGGTTGGCCCCTGGATCGAGACGACGTACCGGGCCTCGCGCGGAGGCTGGGGACCATCCCCGCGGATGCGGGGAGCAGGCTCACTGACCTGCACTCTTACCGGTCCGGTGGTGCGCACGCGCTGGTGTGTGCGCCGGACACCGCCCGCGCCCGGCTCGCCCTAGATGCGCTGTCCCGACAGGTTGGTGACGCGGCTGGCTGGTGTTCGGCCGTCGATGCCGGTGTGGAGTCGGTGGTAGTTTTACCAGTCCAGCCAGTCCAGCCAGTCCAGCCAGTCCGGGAACGCTGCCTTTCGTTCAGCGTCTGAGGCGCCGGCGCTCAGGCACCGGCCGGTGAAGGCGGCGCCTCCTCGAGTTCCGGGGCAGGCCGGCCGCGGCCGAAGGCGGCCTCGACGAGGCACTGGTCGTGGGCCGACCGCGCGCCGTGTCGCAGGGCGCGTTCCAGAGAGCCGCGCGACGGCGGATTGCGGCGGGACCAGCCGTCGTGGAGCAGGGACACCGCGAAACCGGCGAGGAACGCGTCACCGCAGCCCATGGTGTCGGCCATGGTCCGTGCGTCCGCCGCGCGGGCCGGTGCCGTCGCCAGGGTGTGGCCGTCGTACACGGCGGCCCCCGCCAGGCCCCGGGTCGCCAGGGCCATGCGCGCGCCCCGCGCCACCACGGCTTCGAGCAACCGCCGCGTGGCCGCCTCGTCCAGGTCCGAGCAGGACAGCAGGGCCAGGTCGAGGTGGGGGCAGACCCGGTCGAGGTAGGCGGGGGAGCGGAACTCGTCGTCGTCGGAGAGGTCGAAGCTCATCAGCGGACCGGCCGCGGCCAGCTTGGGCAGTTTACTCTCGGTGCGCGAATAGACGCTGGAGTGCACGAGCGAGAACGATGCCGCGTACGCGAGCAGCGCGTCGTCCAGGACGAGCGGTTCGCGCACGGTGACGCCACCGCCGTTGTAGCCGAGGAACACCCGGTCGCCGCCCCGCACATGGAGGGTGGAGACGCCGGACTCACCGTGGCGCATCACGCTGCGCTCGACCGCGACGCCCTCGGCCGCCACGGCCGCACGGAGGAAGACGCCGAGATCGTCGTCGCCGAACACCCCCAGATAGGCGGTGTCGAGACCGAGACGGCGGGCGTAGACGGCGACGTTGACGCAGTTGCCGCCCGGGTAGTCGATGCCGCGGTCCACGAAACGGTCCACGACGTTGTCGCCGAAACCGAGGATGTTCATCAAAGTCTCCAGGAGGGCGGGCGCCGCGTGGGTGCGCGGCGCCCGCTCGGGGCGTGCCGGTGCGCGGGCACGGGCACGCCGGGGCGGATGGAGGTGGGGTGGGACGGACCGCAATCAGTAGTCCATGACGCGGTAGTAGCGGCGCAGGTCCAGGGAGTGGTCGCGCACCCGCTCCAGGTGCTTGCTGACCCGGTCCATCACGGTGTCGAGCACCAGCGGCGCCAGCAGTCCCCGGAACTCGGGGCTGATGCCGTCCAGGGGGTAGTCACGGGTGTCGAAGACGGTGACGTCCTTGGAGACGCGCCGGACGAACGCCTCGGCCCGGTCGGTGAGCGCGCGGGTCTCGTCCTCGCCCTGGAAGACGATGACGCTGGTGTCCTCCTGCAGCAGCTCCAGCGAGCCGTGGAAGAACTCGGCGCTGTGCACCCGGGTGGTGCGCAGCCACTGCATCTCCTCCAGGATGCACATGGAGTACAGGTAGGTGAACCCCCACAGGTTCCCGCCGCCGATGAGGAAGTGGTAGTCGGTGTCCTTGTGCGCCTCGGCGAAGTCGGACGCCACAGGCTCCGCCTGCCGGGCCACCTCCACCAGGATGCGCGGCAGGCCGCCGAGTTCGTCGGCCAGTCGGTCGTAGCCGGTGAACTCGCCCCGCCGGGACAGCAGCCGGCCCATGAACAGCAGCATCTGGACGTCGAACGGCCAGGCCTTGGGCGCCGAGACCAGCGCGGTGTCCACCCGCTGGGCGACGGGGGAGTCGGGGTGGCCGGTGAAGCCGATGGTGTACGCGCCCCGCTCCTTGCAGTGGTCGATGGCCTTGAGGCTGTCCTCGGTGGTGCCGGAGACGGAGGTGAACACGGCGGCGGTCCGCTCGCCCAGGCGGGCGTCACCGGAGACGACCAGCTCCGCCGCGATGGCCGCCCGCACCGGCAGCACCGAGGTGCGCCGGGCCAGGTGCTCGTAGGGCCACATCTGCGCGTAGGTGCCGCCGGCGCCCACCAGGAGGACGTTGTCGTACCCCTCGTCCACGAGGCGGTCGACGACCTCCTCGATCCGGGGGCGCAGCGCCACGAGGCTTTCCGTCTGGGCGACGAACTCGGCTTCGTTGAAAGAGAGCACGGTGATGGTTCCTTCGAGGGTTGTGTCCGACCGGCCGAGGCTGGGCCGGTGTTCTGGCGGCGTGGGAGAGGCGTCAGGCCGCGCTGCGCCGGGAGAACAGCACGTTCGCACCGGCGATGACGAGGCCGCCGACGAAGATCAGCGTTCCCATGACGTTGACCTGCGGGGGCACGCCGGTACGGCTCGCGCTGTACACCCACAGCGGGAAGGTGAGCGTCCGGCCGGCGTTGAAGCTGGTGATGACGTAGTCGTCGATGGACAGGGCGAAGCACAACAGGGCACCGGAGGCCACACCGGGCAGCAGGGCCGGCAGGGTGACCAGCCGGAACGCCGTCCACGGCCCGGCTCCGAGGTCCCGGGCGGCCTCCTCCAGCGTCGGGTCGTGACCCGCCATGCGGGCCCGTACGGTGATGGCGACGTAGGGGATGCAGAACGCCACGTGCGCGATGACGACGGTCCAGTAGCCGCGCGGCACGCCGAGGACGATGAACAGCGACAGCAGGGCGGCGCCCAGGGCGATCTCGGGCGCGGCGATGGCGGCGAACAGCAGCAGGTCCACGGAGCCGCGGCCGCGGAAGCGGTGGCGGCCCAGGGCCAGGCCGATGGGGGTGCCCAGCAGGGTGGCCACCACCGTCACGACCAGCGCGACGGTGAGGCTGTTGACCAGCGCCGAGGTCAGGTTGGGGATGGCGAACAGGTGCCGGTACCAGGTGAGCGTGAAGCCCTGCCAGGTGAAGTTCACCTTGCTGTGGGTGTCGTTGAAGCCGAACAGGACCATGACGGCGATCGGCGACAGCAGCCAGGCCAGCACCAGCCAGGTGTACAGGGTGAGCGTGGGACGGCGGCGCGGGCGGCGGGCGGCGCGCGGCCGGGGCGCCGCGACGGTGTCCTCGGCGGGGGCGACGGTGCCGGTGGTCATCGCGCGGCCACCTCCAGCACGTCGTCGGTGCCCAGGGCGCGGGCGTAGGCGAACACGGCCAGCAGCAGGGCGCCCATGAGGACGAAGGACAGGGCGGCGGCGGCCGGGTAGTCGAGGTTGGTGAAGTACTCGGTCTGGATGATGTTCCCGATCATGGTGGTGGAGGGGCCGCCGAGGATGCCGGCGTTGACGTAGTCGGCGGAGGCGGGCACGAAGGTGAGCAGGACGCCCGCGAAGACTCCGGGCAGGGACAGCGGCAGCACCACGCGCCAGAAGGTCTGCGCCCGGGAGGCGTACAGGTCGGTGGAGGCCTCGAGCACCTTGGCGTCCACCCGCTCCAGCGCGACGTACACGGGCAGCACCATGAACGGCAGGAAGTTGTAGGTCAGTCCGCCGATCACCGCGTACGGGGTGGCCAGGACGTGGAAGCCTTCGGGCAGCAGACCCAGGTGCTTGAGCGGGCCGAGCAGGACGCCGTTGTCGGCGAGCACCACGTTCCAGGACTGGGTGCGGATGACGAAGGAGACGAAGAACGGCAGCAGGAGCAGGAAGAGGAAGACCGACTTGTGCCGCCCGGCCCGGAAGGCGATCCAGTAGGCCACCGGGTAGCCCACCAGGGCGCAGCCGGCGGTGGCCGCGGCGCCGTAGAGCAGCGAGCGGACCAGTTGCACATGGTAGGTCCCCACCACGTGGGCGTAGGTGCCGAAGTGGAAGGTCTGACGGAAGCCGTCGATGAAGTCGCCGGTCTGCAGGGACAGCGACACCATGACGATCACCGGCGTCACGAAGAAGGCGGCCAGCCACAGCCATCCCGGCAGCACCAGCAGGTACGGAGCCAGGACCGCGCCGGGGCGCCGCCGACGGCGCGTCAGGACTGGTAGATCGGCTCGAACAGCGCGTTCCACTGCTTCTCCTCCGTTTCGTCGAGCACCCGCAGGTGGCGCAGCTTGGCTTCGTCGGCCTTGGTCGGGAACACCAGCGGGCTGCTGCTCAGGGAGCCGAGCAGGGACCTGCGCTTGCCGGTGGCGGCGGCCGCGTCACGCGCGATCACCGGCTGGGCTTCCGGGACGGGACAGACGAACTGCACGGTCTCGCTGATCTTCGCGGCGACCTCGGGCCGGTAGGCGTAGTCCATGTACGTCAGGGCATCGACGGGGTGCGCGGCCGTCGAGGGGATGCACAGGTTGTCGGTCCACAGCAGTCCGCCCTCCTCGGGGATGACGAACTCCAGCCGGGAACCGCTGCGGTTGGCCTGGAAGACGTCGCCGGAGTACACCAGCGAGGCGTACAGGTCCCCGCGTTGGAGCGAGGACTGGTAGGTGGTGGTGCTGTAGGAGCGGACCAGGCCGGCGTCGCGCTGTGTGCGCAGCCAGGCGGCGGCCTTGCGCCAGTCGGCGTGCGTGGAGGTCTCCGGGTCGACGCCGACGGCCAGCAGGGCGATGTTGCCCAGCTGCACCGCGTCGTTCCACATGCCGACCTTGCCGTGCAGCTTCGGGTCGAGCAGGTCCTGCCAACTGGTGATCTTCCTGCCGACCTTGGCCGGGTCGTAGCCGATGCCGGTCATGCCGGACTGCCAGGGGACGGTGTAGACGTTGCCGCGGTCGAAGGAGGAGTTCTTGAACGCGGCGCCGCCGTACCGGGCGACGTTGGGGAGCCGGGCGTGGTCGAGCGGGGCGAGGTAGCCGAGTTCGATGTACTTGGGCAGGTAGCTGTCGCCGCCCAGCACCATCAGGTCGTAGCCGATGCCCTGCCCGGAGGCGAACTCCGGCTGGATCTTGCCGAACCAGGAGGCGCTGTCGTCGATCACTTCGTCGTAGGAGACCTTGATGCCGGTCTCGCGGGTGAACGCCTCCAGGGTGGGGTGCCGGCTCTGGTCGCCGGGGTCGGTGTCGATGTACTGGGTGTAGTTGGCGAAGCTGAGCCGGCCCTTCTTCGTGCGTCCGGTCCAGAAGTCGCTGACGGCGGCGGCGATCTCGGCGGCCGTGCCCGGCACGGGCTTGCGGGCGCCGGGCACGCTGCACGCGGCGAGCGGGGCCAGGGCGGCGGCACCGAGGGCGGCACGCAGCAGACCGCGCCGGGAACAGCGGCGCTCGGTCAGTCCGCGCAGCCAGGGCGCGGGAGGTGTGGGCTGCAGGGGCATCGTGGTCGACCTGTCGTCAGCGCGGAGTAAGGGAACCGGAGTCGGGGACCGCACGGCCGGCGGCGCCGGAGGCGGCCGGGGCGGCGGGCGTGCTGCCGAGCGGGTAGGAGTGGGCGGTGGCCCAGGACAGCCAGACGGTGTCGCCGCGGGCGGGTACGGCGGAGGCGGTGCCGTCGTTGGGCTGGAAGACGGTCATCTCCGCGCCGGTGCTCGTGGCCACGGTGTAACTGGTGGAGGTGCCCAGGTAGACCACCTCGCTTACGGTGCCGCGGACCCGGCTCGCGTCCCCGGCCGGGCCGGTGGTCAGGGTGATCTTCTCGGGCCGTACCGTGAGCTGGACGCCCGATCCGGCGGTGGGCGCGGCGGACGGCGGTACGGTGATGCGCTGTCCGTCACCGAGGTCGATCACCCCGCCCTCCGGTCCGGCGGTGGTCAGACGGCCGCTGATCAGGTTCGAGGTGCCGATGAAACCGGCGACGAACGCGGTGGCGGGGCGCTCGTAGACCTCCTGCGGGGAGGCGACCTGCTCGATCAGGCCGCCGTTCATGACCGCGATCCGGTCCGACATGGTCAGCGCCTCGGCCTGGTCGTGCGTGACGTAGATGAAGGTGATGCCCACCTCGCGCTGGATGCGCTTGAGCTCCAGCTGCATGGACTGCCGCAGCTTCAGGTCGAGCGCGCCCAGTGGTTCGTCGAGGAGCAGGGCGCGCGGGCGGTTGACCAGGGCCCGGGCCAGGGCCACGCGCTGCTGCTGGCCGCCGGAGAGCTGCCGGGGCCGGTGGTCGGCCTTCTCGGCGAGTTCCACGGTGCGCAGGATGCGGTCGACCCGGTCGCGGATCTCGCTCTTGGGGACCCGGCGGCGGCGCAGCCCGAACGCCACGTTGTCGGCGACGCTCAGGTGCGGGAAGAGCGCGTAGGACTGGAACACCATGTTGATGTCCCGCTTGTTGGCCGGTACGCCGACCATGTTCCGCCCGTGCAGCAGGATCTGCCCGCCGCTCGGCTCCTCGAATCCGGCGATCATCCGCAAGGTGGTGGTCTTGCCGCAGCCGGACGGTCCCAGCAGGGAGAAGAACTCCCCTTCGGCGATGGTGAGGTTCACCCCGCGTACCGCCGCTCCGCCGCGGACGCCGCCGAAGTCTTTGACCACGTCGACGAGGGTGATGGCCGGATCTGCGCCGACCGGCGGCGGCGAAAGGGTGTCGGTTGCCATCGCGGAGACCTCCGTGGTTCGGATAGGGGAGAGCAGGCGGCCGTCGGGCAGGGCGTGGGGACGGCCGTCCGGGAGACGGCAGGAGGATGCGTTCTGACCGGGCAGAATTGATAACGTTACCAACGCGGTCGTACCTTACCCACGCCCCGCGGGCCCGCGTCAATGGTTGAATGGCGCTGAATCCCACCGTCCCGTTCCCCGGCGTTCGCCGGGCCGACACGAAGAGATGCGCACATGCCCCCTGGAGCACAGCCGAGGCGTCGCGTGACCATCCCCGACGTCGCCCGGCACGCCGGTGTGGGGCAGGCGACGGCCGCACGCGTCCTCGGCGGGTACGGTTCGGCGAGCGCGGCCACCCGGGAGCGGGTGCTCGCCGCCGCCGCCGAGCTGGGCTACAGCACCAACGCCGTGGCCCGCAGCATGATCAGCGGCCGGACCGACACCCTCGGAGTCGTCGTCGCCGACGTGGAGAACGCCTACTTCGCGCGGGCCGTGCGCGGCATCGCCGACGTCGCGGCCAAGGCGGGGCTTCAGGCGATCCTCGCCAACAGCGACGAGGACAGCGAGAAGGAGAAGGCCGCGGTCCAGCTGTTCATCGAGCGGCGCGTGGACGGTCTCGTGGTGGCGCCGGCCGCCACCGACGACGCGCACCTCGCCCGCGCCGTCGCCGCCGGCATCCCGGTGGTGCTGCTCGACCGCGTGGTGACCGGGGCCGCCCTGGACACGGTGGTCGTCGACAACCGGGGGGCGGTGAAGGCGGCGGTCACCCGGTTCACCGAGGCGGGACACACCCGGATCGCGGTGATCACCTCGGCCATGCCGGGCGACGACGGCACCCGTCTGGCGCCGGGCGCGGACATCTGGACCACCACGGAACGCGTCGCCGGTTACCGCCAGGCTTTGCGGGCGGCCGGCATCCCGCGTTCCGCTGAGCTGATCCGGCACACCGGGTACGAGCGTGCCTGGGCGCGGTCGGCCGTACTGGAGCTGATGACCTCCCCCAACCGCCCCACCGCCCTGTTCACCACCGACAACGTGGCGACGCTCGGCACCCTCGACGCCCTGCTCGACCTCGACGCCCGCATCCCCGACGACGTCTCGGTGATCGGCTTCGACGACGCGGAATGGACCACGCTCATCCGGCCACGGCTGAGCGTGGTCAGCCAGCCCGTGCAGGAACTGGGCGGCCTGGCCGCGGACATCCTGGTCCGCCGCATCAACGGAGCCGCCGCCCGCCCCCGCCGGCACACCCTGAACACGACGTACATCGCCCGGGAGTCGACCGGCCCGGTACCCGCCCGGGCACGACGCCTGCGGGCGCCGACGAGCAGCTCCTGATCCCGGACCGTGCCATGCGTACGGCGCCGGGCCACCTGGAGGCCGGCGCCGCCACCCCGCCTGCCCGGACCCTCACGGCGCCGGCGCCGGCGCCGGGACGCCGACGCTCCCGGGCACGCTGGTGCCGGGGAGCGGGCAGCTGCTCCTCGGCACCCGCGCCGCCCACCGCCCTCCCCGGGCGGAGTCCCTGGTGCGTGCTGCCCACCGTCTTGCCAGGCGGAGTCCCTGGTCCGTGCCGGCGGCCCGACTGGCCCTTCGCTCCGCCAGCAGCACCTCACCGCCGGCCCGGAGGACGTCGAAGGCGACGAAGCTCGCCGGCATCTCGGCGGCGAGCCGCACAGCGGTACGCCCGCGCGAGGCGGCCCGGCGCTGCAAGGCCTCGAACGACAGCCGCCCGCCTTCCCCTCCGACGACCAGCTCGCCGTCCAGGACCAGGCCGCCGGGCAGGAACTGTTCGGCGGACGCCACGAGATCCGGGAACCGGTCCTTGATCAGCGCGCCGCGCCGGGACTGCACCAGCACTGGCTGTGGCGGGTTCGCGGTCCGCCGACTCACGCCCGAGCAGTGCGCGTACTACCGTCGCTGTCACGAGTCAGCTCGATGAAAATCGGTGGCGATCGCAGGCGTGGTGCCCGCGGTCGCCGCCGTCAGGCGGGCTCGCGTCAGAGCCCGGTCAGGGGTGTGTCCTGTTCAGGTGCTGCCCCGTGCCAGCGGCCACGGGGCAGCAGGTCGGACCACGACGGTCAGGAGGGCGGCGAGATCGGCGGCGGTACGCGCGAAGCGCGGGCGGGAATACAGCGTCGGCGTCGGCGGTGCGCATTCTGCCGGTCGGCATCGTAGCGGAAGCCGCCCGCCCTCCCCCCGCCGGTTCACGGGGAGCCGTAGGACCCCGGAACCGCCCGCCCCGCCCCCGATCCGTGCACGGCCCGCCGTCCCCGGGGACGGCGGGCAGGCAGCGCCTTGCGCACACCTGCCGGCCCGACGCGGGGGCGCCCTCGGAAGGGGTACCGGTCAGTTCAGTGCTGCCAGTAGTCGCGCTCGGGGAGTTCCACCCACAGGTCGGGGGGCCCGGTGAAGGGCCGCGGGTCGGCGGGGAAGAGGCCCGCGTGGGCGCAGCACTCGGCGATCGCGTGGGAGCCGTAGATGTACGCGGTGAGGACCTCCTCGGGAGGCATACCGGTGTACGGGCCCCCGCCGGGGTGCAGGTCCCAGCCCTCGACGACACCGTCGCGCACGAGGCTGCCCTGGTTGCCGCTCTTGGGGTTGGCGTACATGCCGTAGCAGACGGTGCCGGCGGAGAGCAGGGCCTGTACGCCCGGCATCTGCGGCCCGTACCCCCAGGGCTGGGTGACGACGCAACCGCCCGGCACGGTCGTCACCCCGACGATGCGCAGGCTGTCGTCCGTGTCGACGCCGTACGGGTCGTCCAGCAGGTCGGCGAGCAGCCCGGCGTCCGGCGGCACCGCTGCCAGGCGCCGTACGGCCTCCTGCGCGTCGATGCCGGCCACGCAGGCCAGTCCCGTGCCGTCGTAGTAACCGACGTCGGCCAGGGCCGCGATGCGCCGCCGGCCTTCCCGCGCCGCCGCGGCCTCCGCCTCGCTGAGCCCCGGTCCGCCCTCGGGTAGCGGGAACAGATCCGGTGTGGGCCCGGCCTGGCTCAGCCGCCCCGGTGACCAGCCGGCCAGCACCGGCCGCCACGGGTCGGCTCCCGCAGCGACGAGGACACGTGCGATCTCCGGCCGGTGCCCGACCACCGCCTCCCACAGCGCGGTCGTACCGTCCTCCATGGCGTCGACGTCGGCGACTCGCCCGGCCAGTTCCGCGACGACCTCGGGCGAGCCGAACGCCACGGCCCGGTGCAGGGGCCGTTCCCCGCACGGCAGCGCCTCCGGATCGGCGCCCTGGTCGAGCCGTCGCCGGATGTCCCGGTGGTCCCGCCAGCCCTCCCAGCCGACGCCGCCCTCCCAGCCGTCCCCCGCTCCCGTCCCCATGTCGCCTCCCGCACCCCGCCCGACGGCACCCTGCCGCACACCGGCCACCCTTGCAGACGGGTCCGACAACGCCATCACCGTCACGGCGTCGCGGCGGGCTGGCACCTGCGCCTGAACCGATAGACCGGCCGGCCCCCGCGAATAGGCCCGGGCGGGGCACCCGTCGGCTCCCACCCGGGCCTGTGGCATTCCCCGGCTCGCCCCGCTCGGCAGCGCCCAGCCCGCCGGCAGGGCCGGTGTTCCGGCTCGCGGACGACCTTGAGCAGCACGGCCGCACCACAGGCGCCACCTGTGCCCACCCACATCCTGCTGGCACGCCACCCACCCCCACGACATCGGCAGGCTCGCCCAGGCAGCCGAGGACCGGCACCGGCTGCTGCACCATCGACGGCCTCGCCACCCGCGCCGGGGGAACGCGTTGGTGCGGTGCAGCGTTGCCACTCGCACTGGCAGCGGCCTAGCCTTTAGGCATGGTGGTGCAGGCAGGTGGGATCCGGCCGTGGGTTGTTGACACAGCGAACAAGATCCTGACCTACCTTGCGTTGAACGAGGACGTGCTGGCGAACCAGGAGAGCGCTGCGGCCCGGGAGGCCGGAATCCATGCCGAGGAGTTGGCTCGGGCGAAGAAACTAGTGACGCGATGGTCGCTGGAGGACAGTCGTCTCGATGTGCTCGAGCAGCGTGTAATCGAGTACTACCAGCGTGACGGTTGGAAGCAGGGCTACGTTGACCCCGAGACCGTGTTGCCGCTTGAGGAACTCCGACGGCGGGAGAAGGCTCACTACCATGGCCGCGTGCCCTAGGCCCAGGCGTTGCAGGGACGCGTGGCGCTTACTGGCCGTTCGTCCCGGCAACGGTTGTGGGCGTGTCAGTGGTTCTTGCCGCCGTTGAACGGCGGGGGGATGTCATCGCGACAGTAGCCCGTGCGGTGGTCGGCGGGATCACCGATCCTGCAGAAGGCGGTGACAACTCCGAGGTCGTGACTGTCGGGTGATCGGCCTTCTGTGTCGGCGTGCTGCTGGACGACGACAGTGATGGAGTCGATGTATTCCTTGTCGAAGTGGAATGCCATCGTGTAGGAGCATCGATCCAGGTAACCCAACGGCGAGCAGTACGACGAGTCTTGCGCGATGAGCTGGATGGTGTGGGGGCCGACGTTGTGGTCTTCGCCCGCGTGCAGCCGCCCGAATCCCGCTGTGCTGGCCGTTGCCCCACTGTCGTCGTCGATACGCGCTCCGCGTGCCTCACCCTTGCGAAGTATCACGCCATAGAAACTTTGGTCCTCTGTGACACTTTCGCAGTTCCATTCAGTTTTGTTGATCTTGCTGTAATCGGTCGTTCCCGCCGGGCACCCGCTGCCCGCTTTGACCGCATGATCGGTTGGGACCGCAGTTCTGGGTAGGTCCTGTGCGCGCAGGGCGGGCAAGGAGTCCGCCGCTGGTGTGGTTCGCGTCAGCCCTGCTCGGGTCGGTGCAGGGTAGATCGACCAGTTGCCGATGTGGGTGGAGTTGTTGGTGAGGTCTGCGGTCACCACTCCGGTCTGGAATTGGCTCTCGCGGCTGCCCCAGGGCTTGTGCTGAGGTGGGGTGTCCTGTTCGTCGCTAGTGGGGAAACCTAGGAAGCTGGCTTCTGCCCCGAGATCGATCCAGGCCTGCCGGATCAGGCCGTGAACCTCGTGCGCGCCGGTGGCGAAGCTGAAGTAGATGGACGCACCCTCAAACTCCTGGCGGCGGCTGATACCATCACCGAGCACAATCTCGTCGGTGGTGGGGTAGCGCATGAACCCAGCCTCGTACCCGTACTGTCCCCACTTGGTTAGGAAGTCATGGGCGACAGGGTGCGCGTTTGTGCGGGGCGACCAGTAGATGTTGCCGCCCACGAACTCCGAGAACGCCCCGACGCCGTCTGGCGTGGGCATTTCGTTGGACTTCGGTAGCAGCAGGAAACTCTGCGGGCCGCCCAGCGCCTTGTACTTTTCCAGGATCGCGCCGCATACCTCGTAAGGCGACGGGAAGAAAGCCTCGCAGCCAGGGGATGCCGCCGCACCCGCCTGCGACGGAGCAGGAGACAGTGGGGCAGGCCGGGCGGCGGCGGCGCCTGCGCCGACCCAAAGCATTGCGATCACTAGTGCGATGAGCATGCGGCATAAGCTCGCGGTCCTGGTGGCGGAACGCCGGTATCTGGTCTTTGAGGTCGTCAATCGGGGGCCTCCGTTTTGCCCGAGCGATGCTCAGTACCTGTGGATCACTCCTGAGGGAAGGAGGCGTACCTTCCCGATGGATCGATCGATAGGTCATCAGGCATGGCCGCCGCGGCCACCTCGGTCGGGAAGGGCACGCCCGTGCTTACGGTAGTCAACGAGGACGGCACCACGTGAGCAATCGTCAAAGATTGTGGGTCGAGCCGTTGGTGTCGTGGCTGAGCGTGGTGGCGAGAGCCACCGGGCTGAACCAGCAAGGCTGAATCCGAGTTGCCCAGGCTGTTGAGCTCGTCCGGGAACTTGAGTGCACACAGACCCCGGACACCATCCGAGGAGTAGCGTCCGGGGTCCTTATCGTCACCTACCCTGATCAGTCACGGGACGCGCGGCGTCCGACAACTGACGTCGCCGAAACGGCGCCGCCTCCTGCCAGCAGATGGACGACGGTCTCGACGGCCTTGATCTGGTCGGCTCCGATGGTCGGGTGCACCAAGAGCAGAATGACCACGACGACGATGACCACCGTCGGCCACAACGGCGGGAGTTCCAGGGTCCTCGGCTTTGCCTTCACGGGTTCTCCTTCAACGCACTCACGGAACGTGTGGTGGTTGCCGGGGTCCGCTTCTGGCTCAGCTCCCACGATCTGTCCGCAGGATCAGGCGAGACCGGCCCCAGCACGGAAGCATTCGCCAGCGACGTGGGAACGACTGGCGACACGTACCGGGAGCCGATGACGGCTTGTCAACGAATCACCCTTCAGATCACTGTCGACTGGACAGGGCCTCGCCCTGCACCATGCCGACTATGGACGTGACAGTCTCATTGTGAGCCGAAGTAGTCGTTCAGGGGACCCTTTCCTTACAATTCGAGGGGCAGTCGCTCGCCTTGGCGACTTGGGGCGTGAGGCGGGCAGGGCCCCGCCCCTCGCGTTCCTTCGCCCGTAGCCAACCCGAAGGCCGGCGCTCCCCGAGGGCCTCGTGGACCTTCGACTCGGGTGGCGACTCCAAGTGCTCGGTGACGACCTGGTCGTAGTAGACGCCGTCGACCGGCCGCACATGGTCGGGAGCCCGGGCCCATACCCTGTACTCCGCCGCCTCCACCCCGCCCTCCTCGCGATCCCGGTACGACGGCAGCACCACGAGGGTCTGTCCAACACGGTAGATCGCACCTTGCCGACTCCGGATTTCTTGGAAAAAGCAGAGTTTGCCCTTATTTGTGCTCACCTGCATCATGCCACCGATGCCGTACCGTGCTTGGCCGTGCTGACTAGACGCCGACCGGTCGGTGCGGGCCAAGAGCAGGGCCAGCGGTCCGGCATGGCGATCACGGATGCCGTTCCGCAGGGCGGGAGCACTCCCCTTGTGTTGCGTTCTCCTTCACGGGTCGGTGCTGCCCGTTCGCAGCAGCGTGTACCGCGGCCCGTTCCGGCGGACGCGGCGGGGCGGCTGGGACCCTGGCATGGGCGCGGCATGCTCTCGGGGACGTGCCCGGTGTCGGGACTCGGGCGGTCGGCCCCCGTCCTGCCGGCGCCACGCCTTCTGCTGAGCGGACGCCGGCATAGGCGGCCGTAACCGGCCACTTCCTGCGAACCCCCACACGCGGGTGAACGGTGCTGCATAGGCTCGCAGTTAACGTCCCGGTGGCCTCCCCCGTGCCACCGGGACGTTCCCCTGCCGGCAGCGGCAGCTCTGGCTGCTGGTGCGCTGCTGCCTGCTGCTGGCCGGGGTCGTGAGCAGCCGGGCGGGGGGGAAGGTTCTTCGGGCACGGCGCCGGTGAGGCCGTCGAGGTGCTGGACGGCCTCACCGGTGATGTAGCGGTCGGGGTCGGGGGATTGCAGGTAGCGGCGCAGCAGGTCGGCGTCGAGGTTTTGGCGCTGGAGGTAGGCGGCGAGGGTGCCGACCAGGAGGTGGTTGTGGGCGAGGGCGTCGGTCAGTGCGTACAGGACTAGGCGCTGCCACTGCTTGATGTTGTCGCCGTGCAGGGTCTGCAGGTGCTGGGCGCGGGCCAGGTAGGCGTTGATGCGGCGGCAGTGGTAGGTCACCAGCGCCAGGAGTTCTGGTGGCACCTCGTCGCCCGCCGGGCGCGGGGTGGGCTCGACCGTGCAGGGGGGCGCGGGCGGCAGGGTGTCGCGGATCTGCTGCAGGCCCATGTCTTGTTGCGGGCCGTGGGGGATCTCGCTGCGCCGCTGCGGTCGCTTGCGCGGGTGGGCGGAGGTCGTGGCGGTGCCGTCCCTTTCGGCCGGTCCCACGATCCGGCGCCTGCTGGGTGGCGTGACCACGCGCGGAGCGCTGTGAGTGACGCGGCGCGTCTGGGGCCTACCTGTCCGCGTCAGTCGTGGGCTGACGCGGCACTCGGCCGGGCACCGTCACAGCGCGGCAAGGGGCGGCACCAGCCAGGACAACGACGGTCGTCCCGCCGGGGTCAGGGGGTGGGGTGTCAGTGGTGGAGGCCCGCTGTCGAGCGCCACCCTGGACCTGGTCGCCGGCCTGGTCCGCGGAGCCACCTGAAGAAGATCCGCTCCAGCTGGCGCAAGCTCCCACCCGGCCGGATCGCCCTGATCGTCCTGGCAGTCCTCCGCCACGACCAGCGGCTTTCCGACATCGCGGGCGGCAACGACGTCTCCGCCTCCACCGTGCGCCGCTGGCTGCTGGAAGTGATCGAGTTACTGTCGGCCCGTGCCCCGCGCCTGGACCGCGCCCTGAAGGAAATCGCCCGGAAGGGTGGCGTCGTCGTCCTGCTCGACGGCACCCTCGTCCGCACCCGCCGACGCACTGGGGATAAGAACCGGCCGAACTATTCGGGCAAACACAAAGCCCACGGCCTGCTGTTCCTCGCCCTGACCGACGAGACGGGCAACCTGATATGGATCTCGGCGGCGAAGCCGGAACGCTCCAGCGAGATCACCACCGCCCGCCACAATAGGATCACCACCCGCCTGCGGGAAACCGGTCTGGGCGCCCTGGCCGAGAACCGCATCCGCGCTGCCCGCCACCGGACTGCGCCAGGGGAACCTTGCCGAGACCACGCTGCAAGCGCTTACAGTTGGGCCACTATCCAATTTCCAACGATTCGGTTGTGCCCGATCTGTTGTGAGAAACGGGAGGAACTCTTTGTTCCGCCGATTAACCTCGATCTTGCGTGAGGGTCCGTCAGCTTGCTGACGGACCCTTTCGGCTCATTC
>NZ_BMRM01000019.1 GCF_014648635.1 Streptomyces cinerochromogenes
AATGTCGTCAATCTCCGCGGCCGTCCTCACTCTGGAGCGGCAGCGCTGAAAGACCTCACTGATCGATGGGCTGGTGAAGGTCGTCCGCAGGGACGTCGACGGCCGCGAGAGGCTGCTGAGCTTCCGCGGGCCCGGCGAGGTGCTGGGCGACATGGCGGTGCAGAACGGCAGGGCCCGGCTCGCCGACGTACAGACCATTAGCGTGTGCGAAGTCGCATCGATTCCCGCGGCCGTCTTCCGGAGCTTCGTCGTCCGGCACGATCTCCCCGGCCGGCTGGCCTGCCTGGCGAACGACCGCCTGTGGGAGCAGACCGAGGCCGGCGAGGGAGACCTCGACCAGCGGCTCGCGGGAACCCTGCTGCGCCTGGTGGCCATGTCCGGCGACCGCGCCTTCCGCCTCACCCGGAGGGAACTCGCCCAGCACCTCGGGGCGGGCCGCAACTCCGTCAGCGACGCGCTGCGGCGCCTGGGCCCGGGCTGCGTCCGGGCCGACAAGACCTGCATCGAGGTCGTCGACGCGCGCCGGCTGCACGAGGCGCTGCGGCGGCCCCGGCCCGGCCGGCCGCCCGTCCCCTCCGGCAGGCAGTGACGGCCGTCACTCCTCCTGCGCACTGAGCGTGCACTGCCCCTCTCCCGGAGTGGCGAAGCTCGGAGAGCGCCCTCACCGGCGCCCCCCTGACCGCCGGTACCGGACCTCGCCCGTCCCGGTACCGGCGGGCCTTCGCAGAGGAGAGAGCCATGCACAGCGACCGTTCCGGGCTGCCCGCGACCTCGGCGGCCCCGTACTCCCGCAGCCGCCCGCTCCCGCCGTACCGCGGGATCCTGGCCGTGGACCTGAAGGGCTTCACCGAGCGCCCCGCCATCGACCACGAAGTGGTCAGCCGCGCGGTGCCCGACCTCCTGAGGATCTCGCTCGGACGCGCCGGACTGGCGCGGCTGTGGACCGACCGGCTGTTCCCCGCCACCACCGGCGACGGCTACGTCCTGGGCTTCGACCCCGCGTTGACGCCCCTGGTGATCCACCCCTGGCTGGACACCCTGCAGGACGTCGTCGCCGAACTGAACGTCCACGCCCTCGGCACGGCTCCGCTGCGGCTGCGGGTCGGTCTGCACATCGGTCCGCTGCCCGACACGGCGGACGCGTTCGGCGGCAACGGGACCGCCCGTACCGACACGCACCGGCTGCTCGACTCCCGTCCGGTCAGGGCCGTGCTGGCCGCGCACAGCGAGAACATCACGCATGTGGCGGCCATCCTCTCCGACCGGTGCTACCAGGACGCCGTCGCCTCCGGGTACACCGGACGCCACCGCGACTGGTTCCACGAGGTGCCGGCGACCGTCGACGGCAAGGCGTTCGCCCAGCGGGCCTGGCTGTACGTGCCCTCCCCCTCCGGGCCGCCGCCCGGCCGGACCGCTCCGGCGGACGGCACCACACCGGCGGACGGCACCCCTGCGGGGGACGGCAGCGCTCCGGCGGGACGGGAGGGCACCGGCTCGGCAACCGGCCGGCACCGTGCCGTCACCAGCGTGCTCCGTGCCGAGCGGGGCATCATCAACACCGGTTCCGTCCACGGCGGCCAGCACCTGGCCAACCTGGACGGGTCCGTCCGCCCCGGCCCGGAGGGCGGCCATGACGACTGACCTCGACTCGGACGGCGTCCTCGACGCCCTTCCGCCCGGACTCGTCCAGGACCGGGGCCTGGTCGTCATCGCACCGAACGGCTCGGTCAACACCGGTACCGTGCACGGCGGTCAGCGGTACACGGCGACGGACTCCCCCGCCGAGGTACCCCTGGTGCGCCAGGGCCCGGTACGGGCGAAGGACCTCCAGGCGGCCCGGGGCCGCTTCGCCCGGCCCCCCGGCTACACCACCGGCCTCGACGCGCTGGACTCCTCCGGCGTCCTGTTCGTCCTCGGAGCGCCCGGCACCGGCCGGCAGACGCTGGCGCTGAACCTCCTGGCGCACGGCCACGCCGAGCCCGTACTGCTCCAGGTCGACGGGACGGTGGACCTGGCGCACTGGCGGCCCCGGCCCCGCGGAGTGCACGGCTACCTGGTGATGAACCTGGCCGACCCGCTCTCCCTGCGGCCCTGGGACGTCTCGCGGCTGGAGGCGGAGACGGAGAAGGCCGGTGCCCGGCTGGTCGTCGTCCTGCGGGAGACCCCGGGTCTGGCACGGGTCCTGGAGGACCGCCTGGACGTGCGGGTGCTGCGGCACCGGCCGCCCGACCCGGGGGAGGTCTTCTCGCTCCACTTCGCGAGCCTGTGCCCGGACTCCCAGGAGCGCTCCCGTCGGCGCCGCCGGGTGGGGCAGGAGACCCTCGCGGCACTGCTGCCGACCGGGCTGCCGCCCGGCAGGGCGGTGCGGGTGGCCGAGGCCCTGGCCCGTCCCGGACCGGAGGGGCGGGCGAGTGGCGCCGAACTGACGGCCGGGCTCGCCGCGGCCGAGGCCGCGCGGCTGGTCTCGGCGGCGGACGACAGTCCCGCGCTGCTGGCCCACCTGCTCTCGGTCTGCGTCCACCAGGGACTGCGCCGGAACACGGTCCTCGGCCGGGCGACGGAACTGCTCGCCCTGATCCGCGCCGACCACGGCCCCGTGACCCCGCCGACGGCGCCGCCGCCGTACGACGGTGGCGCGGGCCGGGCGGCGCTCGCCCTGCCGGGTCACCCGGATCCCCGGCCGGCGGCCGGCCTCCCGGATCGCGCGGATCCCCGGCCGGCGCTCGCCCTGCCGGATCGCGCGGATTCCCGGCCGGCCCTCACCGCCGCCGCGGTCGAACCGCCGGCCGAGATCGCCGCGGTGTGCGCGGTCCGCGAGGACGGCGACGGTGACCCGGTCATCGCCTTCCTGTGGCCCGCCGTGGGCGAAGCCGTCTGGGACGAGGTGTGCCGTGCACGGTCCCCGTGGCTGCCGCTGCTGCACGTCTGGCTCGGCGCGGCCGGGGACGAGGAGCAGGCGGAACGCGCGGGGCGCGCGCTGGCCGCCCTGGCCGTGCGCACCGCCGGGCGCAGTCTCGGTCTCCTCGCGGACCTGGTCCGTACCGGGCCGGCCGCCGCCGAGGTCGCGGGCCGTGCTCTCGCCGCGTCGTCCCGCCTCCCCCCGGCCGCCGCCACGGCGCGGGCCCTGCTGGAGGAATGGAGCGGCGCGCCCGAAGCGTCGCTGCGCGCCACGGTCGCGGTCGCGTGCCGGCCCGACGCGGACGGGCTGCCCGCCGAGGACGCCATGCGGCTGCTGCGCCGGGTGGTGGACGCGATCGGCGACGGGGACGCCGCGGCGACGGCCCTGCACGTGTCGCAGACGCTCCTCCTCCGGTTCTCCGCCGGGACGCACCGGACCCGGGCGGTCATCGTGCGTGACCTGGCCGTCTGGGCGAGCGTGGAGGACGTAGCGGGGTTGCTGGCCGCCCTCGCGTTCCCCGCGCTCGTCGCCGACGACTGCGACTGGTTCGGCGGCCGGCTGTCCTCACAAGAGGCGTTCGGCGAGACCGGGGGCGCCGGGGAGCCCGGGAAGTTCGGGGAGGAGGACGTCGCGGGCCCGGTCGTCGCCCTCGTCGGTGCCGCCCTGGACGAGGCTTCGGCCTATCCGGCGATGCGGGACGCGCTGTTGATGTGGTGCGCCGGGGCGGCCGGCGTACCCGGACGCACCCGGCAGCTCGACGAGTTGTTCGCCCGGCTCGTCGACAGCCGCCGCCCCGGGTTCCTGCGGCTGCTGCTGTCGATCGAGCGGGCGGCCGAGACCACTCCCGGCAAGGCGCTCGCCGAACGGTCCCTCGCCCGATGGCGCGGCGGACCCGCCCCTGCCGCCGCCGACCCGGCCGAGTGAGCCGCGCCAAGCGGGCCACGCCGAGTGGGCCGCGCCAAGCGTGCCACGCCAAGCGGGCGCCGAGTCGGCCGCGCTCGGTGTCCCCCACCTTCTCGACCAGGCGTCCCCGACCCTCATGACCAGGAGAACCACGATGACGTCACCTCCGTACTCCGCCCTCTTCACCCGCGTGGAGCGGGACCTGCGCAGCCGGGAGCCGCTCACCGGGCTCCGGCTGGACGACGGATCCGGGGCCCCGGGCACCGCCCTGACCCCCGCCGAGGCACGCCCCCTGCTCTACGACCGCTCGGCGCCGGCCGCCCAACGGGCCTCGCTGTGGCACCAGATCGCCGCGCTGGCCCGGGCGGACACGGACGGGAACGGCTGGCGGCTGGGCGCGGTGTGGCTGGGGCTGCCCGGTCTGCGCCGCCACGCCTTCGCCCTCGTCCACCGGTTCGGCGCCGACCGTGACGACGTCGAGGCGGAGTTGCTCACCGCCTACCTGGAGACGCTGCGGACGATCGAGCCGTGCACCCCCGACCCCGGATCCGTCCTGCTGCGCTCGGCGTGCACCCGCGCCTGGAAGGCCGTCGGCAAGGCGCGGCCGGAGAGGACCGTGGAGGACATCCAGTACACGGTCGGCTCCCGGCGCGACCGGGGCGCCCTGTGGCAGGCGGAGTTCGGGGGCCGCGACCGGCCGGACGGCCTCGCCGCCACCCTGCGGATCACCCTCCCGGCCGACCGGGCGGAGGGCGTCCGGATCGGCGCCCTCGCCCGGGAATGGGGGCTGACCGCACGGGTCGCCGGGGCCGGCCGGTTCCAGCGGGGCCGCAGGGTCGGCACGCTGTCCCTGCGCTCCCGGAGCCGCGGATGACCGGGCGCGCGCAGACCCCCCTGACCTTCCGGGAGGTGCTGGACCTGCCGGTCAGTGTCGACCTGAGGACGGCGGCCAGGGCGTACGGCATGTGCATGGCCACGGCCTACCGGCTGGTCGCCCTCGGCACCTTCCCCTGCGAGACCGTGCGGGTCGGCCGCCGGCACCGCGTCCTCACCGCCCATCTGCTGACCTCGCTGGGCATCGAGGAACGGCCCGTCTACGCCGACGACCTCGGCGACGGCGTGGCGCTGACCCTCTTCGACTGAGCCGCACCGGGCGGGGCGGGCCGGCCCCGCCCGCGGCCCCTCCCCCCTTCCGCCTTCCGCCTTCCGCCTTCCGCCTTCCCCTGCCGTCCTTTCCCCCCTTCCCTCCCCTTCCCTTCCTTTCCCTTCCCTCTGTCAGGAGGTACTTCGTCATGCCCACCTGTCTCGTCCTGGGACCCACGGCGCTCTTCCACGAGGAGGTCGTACGGCCCGTCTGCGAGGAACTGGAGCTGTCCCTGATCCGGGCCGACCAGCTCGCCGATCCCAGCCCGCTGGGCGAACGGCTCATGCGTCACCTGGTCGAGGAGGACGTGGTCGTCGCCGATCTCACCGGGGGCCATCCGGCCGTGGTGCTCGGGCTCGGGATCCGGCACGCCACCGGCCGGAGCGCGGTCCGGCTGGGGCAGGCCGGCACGGTGCCGGCGGATCTCGGCGCGCTCCCGGCCATCGAGTTCCCGCCGCTGCCCGGAGGCCGGGCCGAGGCGCGGGCCCTGCTGCGGGCGGCCCTCGCCGAGGAGCTGGGCCTGGTCGAGGAGCTGGGACTGGCCGGGGACCTGGGTCTCGCCGGGGACCTGGGTCTGGCCGCCGCACCGGCCGGGGACGGCGGCCGTGGCGAGGCCGGGGACGAGCCGGCCGAGGACCCTGCCGCACTCGAGGAGAGCGGTCCCGGTCTGCTGGACCTGGCGGTCGCGGCCGAGACCGAGATGGAGGCGATGGCCGAGGACATGGCGATGGTCGAGGCGGCCTTCCTGGACCTGGGCGCGATGGGCGAGCTGTTCACCGAGGACGTGGTGCGGGCCAATATGCCGGGCACCCCGATGAGCGCTCGGCTGGCCGTCGTCAACCGGTTCGCCAAGTCCATCGAGGGTCCCTCGGACGAACTGGAGGCGGCGGCCTGGCGCCTGGCCTCGCGGATGGAGCTGACGATCGGCGCGCTGCGGGCCTTCCTGGAGTGGGCCGGGAGCACCCCCCGCTCCGAGTGGCCCGACTTCGTGGACGCCCAGCTCGACCAGGTGATCGAACAGACGCGGGAGATGCGGGAGTCGGCCACCGGCGTCGAGGAATTCGGGCCCATGCTCCTGTTCCTCGGCAGGACCAGCAGCCGGATGCGCGGGCCGAGCCGGAAGATCGCCGCCGCGCTCCGGACGCTGCTGGGGATCCTGTCGCCGATGGAGGAGTGCGCCCGCATGGCCCACATGCTGAAGCAGGCCTGACCGCCGTACCGCACCGCCCGGCCCGGGCGGCCGGGACGGCGGGGTCCGGGCCGGCGCGGTGCGTGGCGAGCCGTCCGGTGCGTCCGGTGCGTCCGGGAACACCCCGGCCGGGCCGGACGTTGATCTCGTGCGGCAGGAACGGAGGCGCGGGAAGTGCACGGTGAGTACAAGGTGCCCGGCGGCAAGCTCGTCGTCGTGGACGTGGACGTCGAGGACGGCGTGCTGCGGCGGGTGCGCGTGGCGGGGGACTTCTTCCTGGAACCGGACGAGGCGCTGGACGCGGTGAACGGCGCGCTGGAGGGCGCCCCCGCGGACACGGACGCGGCGGGGCTGGCCGCGCGGATCGACGCTGCGCTCCCCGCGGGGACGGTGATGTACGGCCTGACCTCGGAGGGCGTCGGCATCGCGGTGCGCCGGGCGCTCGCACACGCCACGGACTGGACGGACTACGACTGGCAGCTGATCCACGAGGTCCCGCAGCCGCCGGCCCTGCACATGGCGCTGGACGAGGTGCTGACCGCCGAGGTGGCCGCGGGCCGGCGGCCACCGACACTGCGGGTGTGGGAGTGGGGCGCCCCGGCGGTGATCATCGGCAGCTTCCAGTCGCTGCGCAACGAGGTGGACCCGGAGGGCGCGGCCCGGCACGGCATCGAGGTGGTGCGGCGGATCTCCGGCGGCGGCGCGATGTTCGTGGAGCCGGGCAACACGATCACCTACTCGCTGTCGGTGCCCGAGTCCCTCGTCCAGGGCCTGTCCTTCCAGGACAGCTACGCCTATCTCGACGACTGGGTGCTGGGCGCCCTCGGCGACATGGGCATCCGCGCCTGGTACCAGCCGCTGAACGACATCGCCACGGACCAGGGCAAGATCGCGGGCGCGGCGCAGAAGCGGATCCTCGGGCCCGACGGCGGCCCCGGCGCGGTGCTGCACCACGTGACCATGTCGTACGACATCGACGCGGACAAAATGGTCGAGGTGCTGCGGATCGGGCGGGAGAAGCTGTCCGACAAGGGGACGAGGAGCGCGAAGAAGCGGGTCGATCCGCTGCGGCGGCAGACGGGGCTGCCCCGGGAGGCCGTCATCGACCGGATGATCGAGTCCTTCCGCGCGCGCTACGGCCTGGCGCCGGGCAAGGTGACCGACGCGGAACTGGCCCGCGCGGAGGAGCTTGCGCGCACCAAGTTCACCTCTCCGGAGTGGACGGCGAGGGTGCCGTAGCCGGCGAACGGCGGGCAGGGGCGCAGGAGATAAAGGGCAAAGCCGGACAGCGGGCGCAGGCCGTCGTGACCGCTCGGGCACGGAGAGCGTTGGCACTTCCGCCCCACAGGCAGTCATGTGACACTGTCGTCCCCGTCCACCATGCGGACCCCTCCGCACCCCCTCCCCCACGAGAAGTGCGCCGTGCGTTCCCTTCCTCTGCCGCTCACCCTCACCGCGCGTCTGTCGCCGGTCGCGGTGCTCGCCTGCGCCGGCTGGGCGCTGTCGTCCGGGCCGGCCGCGCCGCCGGCCGCGGCCGGGCACCAGACGGCCCAGAAGGCGCCTGCCGCGTCCTCCGCCACCGCCCCCTCGTCGTCCTCCGGGGCCACGAAGACCTACTCCGCCGCGCCCTCCCCCTGCGCCGCGGTACCTGCGGCCACGGTCAAGTCGCTGGTGCCGGGCGCGAAGACGGCCGGCAAGGAGATCCCGTCCACCGACACCGCGCTGCGCCGCACCTGCTCCTGGAACGCCCTCAAGGGCTACGACTACCGCTGGCTCGACGTGTCGTACGAGATCGTCGACTCGGACGAGGCGGCCGGGAAGGAGTACGGGCAGCGGGTCGCCGAGAAGAGCGGCGGCGGGGCGGTGCCGGGGCTCGGGGACAGCGCCTACTCCGTCGTGAACCTCACCACGGAGGACGAACAGCAGACCCGTGAGGGCGTGGTGATGGTCCGTGCCGCCAACGCCCTCGTCATCGTCACCTACAACGGCAGCGACTTCGAGACCAAGAAGGCCCCCGCCACGGACGAGATCAACAAGGGCGCCATCAAGGCCGCGAAGTCAGCGGTGGCCGCGCTGGGCGGCGGCCAGGACTGAGCGGTACGGCGGCACCCGGGCCGGAGCGGTACGGGGGCACCCGGGCCGGAGCCCGTACGGAGGTGCTCAGTCGTCCGGCCCGGCGGGCTCGTCCTCGATGCCGCGGACCACGAAGCCGACCCGGGGGCCGAGTTCGATCCGGTCGCCGTTGTGCAGCCGCTCGGCCCGGTCCGGCACCAGCACGCGGTCGTTGAGTCGGGTGCCGTTGGTGGCGCCCTGCGCGACCTCGGTCACCCAGGCCGCCCCGTCCTCGGTGTGCAGGACGGTCGCGTGCCGGCCCGACACCGTCTCCTCGTGGGCCAGGAGCGCCGACGCCTCGGGCGCCCAGCTGCTGCTGCGGCCCAGGCGGAGTTCCGTGCCGCGCGGCACGACGAGGTGCCGGCCGCCGGACCGGAACACCAGCCGCAGGGCACCGCCCGCCAGCCGCTCGGGCCTCCGTCCCGTACCGGCCTCCCGCCGGGGCGCGCCGACCGGGGTCAGGCACGCGGGGCACACGGCCGTACCGGCGGGGACGACCGCCCCGCAGTCCCGGCACCGCTCACCGACGGACGGCGGGGACGGGACGGACGCGGGGCGCGCGAAGAGGCGGGAGCGGCCGACCCGCCCCCACTCGTCGTCGTCAGCCCCGTCGTCGTCGGTCCCGTCGTCGTCGGTCCCGTCACGGTCGGTCCCGTCGCGGTCGGTCCCGTCGCGGTCGGCCCTGTCCGCGTCTGCCTCTGCTTCTACGGCCGTGTCTGCGGCTGCGTCTGGTGCGTCGTCGACGGTGCGCCCCTCGCCGCCCCAGTCGTCGCCGCCCCAGTCGTCGTCATCCCAGTCGCGTACCCCCGCCATCCGCGGCTCCCTTCTTCAGGACCACCCTCGTGTCCACCCGGCCGCTGTCGGCCTCCCGGACGTCCGTCACCACCACCGTGGTGCCCGGCCCGAGGTCGGGCGCGGCGAACAGCTCCCGGGCGAGCGGATTGATCAGATGGGTCTCCAGCACCATGCCGATGCCACGGCCGCCGTTCCACTTGTCCCGGGTGCAGTACTCCAGCAGTTCGCGCCGGGCCTTGTCCTCGATCCGGAGGACGAGCTGGTGCCCCTGGGCCAGCTGGCGCTGGATGTTGCGGACCTGGAGGTCGAAGATCTGCTCGGCGACGTCGTCGGAGATGAAGTCGAAGACGACGACGTTGCCGCCGATCCGGTTCATCAGCTCAGGGCGTCCGATGACCTGTTCGAAGTGTTTCTTGACGTTGTCCCGGACGGTGGCCTCCAACTCCTTGTACGGCGTGCCGGGTTCCACGATCCACTCGCGTTCCCCGGTCTCCGGGTCGGTGCGCTGCACGCCGAGGTTGGAGGTGAAGATGAGCACGCACTCGCTGAAGTACGTGGTGACGCCCTGACCGTCGGTGAGCCTGCCGTCCTCCAGCACCTGGAGGAACTTGTCCAGGATGCCCTTGTCGGCCTTCTCGATCTCGTCGAAGAGGATGACGCGGAACGGGTTCTCCCGTACGGCGGAGGTCAGTTCGCCGCCCGCCTCGTAACCGACGTAGCCCGGGGGCGCGCCGACGAGCCGGTCGGCGGAGTGCGCGGCGGAGAACTCGCTCATGTCGAAGCGGAGATAGGCCTGGTCGCTGTCGAAGAGGACGGAGGCCACGGCCTTCGCCAGCTCCGTCTTGCCGGTTCCGGTGGGGCCGGCGAAGAACAGCACACCGCGTGGCCGGTGGCCGGGGCTGGTGGCCTGCGCGCCGGACAGCCCCAGCGCCGCGCGCTTGAGGATGTCCAGGGTCATCGCCACGGCCGCCTCCTGGCCCAGCACCCGGTTGGGGATGGACCGCTCGTTGCGCGGGTCCTCGCCGCGCAGGATGCGCTGCCGTATCTCGTCGCGGCTCCAGGGGTTCTTCTCCACGCCCAGCCGGTAGATCCGTACGGCGTCCGGCATGGCGGCGAAGGGCAGACCGCGGGAACGGGCGAGCCGCACGCTCTCCTCCATGGCCCGCAGGCTCAGTCCGGAGGCCGCCCGGGCGAAGGCGCCGACCGCGCGGGCCGCCTCCTCGGCGTCCACGCCGGTGCCCGCGCGGGCGTGCACGCCGGCGGGGACGGTGGTGGTCGTGCCGTCGGGCGCGGCGGATCCGTCGCGGCTGCCGTGTCCGGCGTAGCGCTCGTACCGCTCGTGCAGGAGGCGGGCCATCGTGCCGCGTTCGTCCGCGTCCGGCTCCGGCACGGCGACCGCGCGGATCCGCTCGCTGCCGGCGATCAGCCAGCCGGGTACGTCCCGCTCCCCGTCGGCGAGCCAGATCACCGGGTTGAACAGGCCCGGCCCCTTCGGTACGACACCGGGTGCCTTGCGGGGCGGCAACGGCTCGGCCTCCTCGGCGAGTTTCAGGCAGGCGAGGAAGAAGTCCCGTTCCTCGGGGGTCAGCCGGGACGGGTCGGTGAGGATGCGGGAGGCGTGGTCGATCACCAGGGCGACCCTGAGCGGAGAGAGCCGGCGGCCCTCGCGCCGGTGCGCCCACCCGTTGGTGAGGTTCCGCAGCTGCTCCAGCACGGCCTGCCGCTGCGCCGCCGTCTGACCGGGGAACTCCCGTGGCCCGTGGAGCAGTTCGTCCACGGCGGCGGCGGCCCGGGCCCCGCTCTCGCCGACGTCCGCCACCTGGAAGCCGGTCACCTGGTCGCACAGCACCAGAGCCTCGTAGCCCATCGTCCGCAGCGGGTTCCACAGCACGTCGTGCAGCGAGTAGTACCGGTCCCGGCCACGACGGCGCACGAGGTGCAGGTCACGGATGTTGCCGTGCAGGACGTACTGCGCGTGCACCCCCAGCGTTCCGGTCAGCTCCTCCACGAAGGGCGGGAGCCGGTCGTCCTTGGACAGGTCCATCGTTCCTCCCCGATGCGCGCTGTTCCGGGCCGCGCGCCGGCCATGGATGGTGCGGTCCTCTCGGCGCCGTGCTCCGCGACACCGGCTCACCGTGCTCAGCGGCGTCCGCCGCCGTCGACGGTCCGGTGCCGGACGGCGTCCGCGCGGTCGCCCCGGCGGTCGTCCCTGCGGGTGGCGGCCGGCTCGTCGAGCACCACGGCGTCCTCGCCCAGCACGCCCGGCAGGGCCCCCTCGGTGCTTTCGACCTTGAATTCGAGGTCCAGGCCGAGCCCGGCGGTGATCTCCTCGAACTCGGCGAGCCGTTGCCGGGTCTCGGCGCAGCGGGCGTCGTCCAGGGCGCGCTGCCCGGCCGTCCGCTCCCCGGGCCCGCCCCGGTACATGGTCGCCACCCGGAGGCGGCCGTCGACCAGGGTCGCCCGCAGCCAGTGGCCGGGCTCCCAGCCGTCCGGCGTCCAGTCGAGGCGGATCTCCTGGCCCTCGGGCCGTCCCGCCCCGGCCTGGCCGCCGAACCTCCTGGCCAGCTCGGCGACGGCGCCCGCGCACTGCTGACGGATGTAGATCGCCTCCAGGGCCCGCTGCCGCTCGTCGACCCGGCGTTCGACCAGCTCCCGTTCGGCCGGGGTCAGCGGGGTGCCGTGGTCCAGGGTCCGGCGCAGCAGCGCCAGGGCGTCCGGTGCCGGGGCGAGGTCCTCGGCACCCTCCGGGGTCTCGTAGCCGAGGAACTCGTACTGCAGGGCGGCGGCTTCCTGGGCCTCCCGGGCCTCCTGTGCCTGCCGGGCCGCGTCCCGGACGAACTTGCGGGCCTCGGTGAGGTGGATACGGGCCCGGCGGGGGTCGTCGGCGGCGCGGCGTACGGCGTCCCGGACGGCGCCCGCGGCGAGTTCGGCGGTCTCGGCGGGCGCGTACGGGTCCAGCTCGCCGAGGATCTCCGCGCCGGTACGGCGGACCTCGTCCGGGTCGAGTGCGCCGGGGGTGCGCCCGGCGGCGGTCTGCCGGGGCATGCGGTGGGCCTCGGCGTCGGCGGTGCGCTCGTCGGAGAACCGGCGCAGCGCGCGCTGCCGGCTCTCGCGCAGGGCGCCCTGCCAGTCGTCGTCCCGCTCCTCGTCGAGCCGGAGCAGGGCGGCGAGGCGCTGCTGTTCCCACGCGGCCTGGCGTTCCTCCGCGCGGTGCAGGGCCTCCTCGGCACGGGCCAGGTGCCGGCGCAGTTCGCCGAGCCGCTCCCCGACGGGTGTGAGCGGCGGGGGCACGTCGGGGACCGGTGGGGAGCCGGGCGGGCCGCCGGGTGCCGCGGCGGCCCGTGCCGCGCGGGCCAGCAGGGCGGTCCTGCGGGCGTTGAGCCGGGCGGCGGCGAACGCGGCGGCCTCCCACTGCTCGGCGGCCGTGGCGGCCAGCTGCTGCTGCCGCTCCAGGCAGCGCTGTTCGTCCGCGGCCCGTACCGCCGCCGCGGCGAGGAGCCGGGTGCCGAGCAGGGCGGCCCGCCCGACGAGCAGGACGCCGCTGAGCGAGCCGAGCACCTGGAGCGCGGCGTCCGCGGCCTGGTGGACCGCGTGGCCGGTCGCGCCGGCGAGATGGGCGGAGGCCTGCCCGGTCGCGTCGTGCAGGTGCAGCATGCCGGTGTGCGGCAGCGCCTGCGGGTCGAGGGGCGGCGGGGGCGGGGGGAAGGACACCGCGGGTTCGATCATCTGGATCGTGGGCAAGGCGAGACCCGAACTCATGTCTGCTCTCCTGTCGTGTCGGTCGTCGTCCCGGCCCGCCGGCGGACCACCCGCCGTAGCCGCCGCCACCCGTTCCCGGCCCGCGCGCGAACCCCCTGCCCCAGCCGCCGCCACCAGCCCCCGGTCCGGCCGGTATCCGGCTGCCGACCCCGGCGCCACCGGCCTCCTGCTCCTGCCCGGTCGCCGGCCGGCCGCCCCGGCCACCGGGACCGGCCCCCGGCCCGCCCGCGAACCGCCTGCCGCAGCCGGCGCCACCCGTCCCCGGCCCGCCCGCGAACCGTCCGCAGCAGCCGGCGCCACCGGTCCCGGAGGGGGAGCCGGGCCCCGGGCTGTCCGTCGGGTCCGGGCCGCCACTGCCGGCCGCGACGTCGGGCCTCCCGCCGGGCCCGGCGCTCGCTTCGCAGCCGCCGCCAGGCCCAGCCGCGGCGCACGCTCCAGACGGCGACGGCGGCGGCCGAGGCGAGCGGCCACAGCCACGGGGCCACGGCGACCGCGTAGAACCCGGCGAAGCCGGCGAGGACGAGCAGCGCCGCGCCCACCCAGCGTCCGAGCCGGGTGCGGGCCAGCCTGCCGGGCCGCTCCGAGCTGCGGATCAGCAGGCCCGCCAGCGACCGGCCGGGGTGGTAGAAGGGCGGGCCGATGTACACGGCGGTCCACATCTCCACCACGAAGACGAACGCGGCGGCGGGCAGCGCCTCCAGCCAGGCCGTGACGACCGCCTCGTCGGATGCGCGGCCGAGCACGTCCGCGAGGCCGATCACGAAGGTCCAGGGGGCGGTGACGGCGACGGCTCCGAGCAGGGCCCAGCCCAGCGTGGGCAGGCGGTCCATCCGGCGCAGTACGGCGATGAGTCCGTCCTGGTCGGCCGCCAGCAGCCGGGCGTGTTCCTCTTCCAGGCGTCGGTCGCTGAGCGCCTGCGCGTCCCTCCGGGCCCGGCCGGTGAGCAGCAGGGCGACGACGAGGCGTACGTCGTCGTCCTGGGCGGAGAGCAGCGCGTCGAACCAGGGGATCCGCGCCGGGAGTTCGGCGCGGATCCGCAGCAGCAGGCGGGTGAGCTGCTCCCTGGTGCGTTCCGGTTCGCGCGCCAGTTGCAGCAGCCAGGCGTCCACGGCCACGGTGCGTCTGAGGTCGGCGCGGTCCCGGCGGTCGCGCCGCAGTTCTTGGACGGTGGGCTCCCACCGGTCGCGCAGGACGCGCCACGCGTCGGCGGTCCGGTCGAGTCCGTGGCCGCCGGGCCGCTGGGCGAGTCCGGTGAGCACCTCGGGGTGGTCCGCCAGGTACCGGACCAGCGTGACCGCGTCGGCGTGCCCGTCCCGGGCGCCCTGGCAGAGCCGGCGCATGCCTTGCGCGTCCAGGGGTGCTCCGTGCCAGGTGACGTCGAGTCCGGGGCCGAGCCAGTTCAGCAGGTCCACGACGACCGCGACGGGCGGGGGCCCGGCCAGGTCCTGCCGCAGGCGGCGCAGCCGGTCCAGTTCGCCGCTGCTGCGGCCGCCGACGGACGCGAACTGGCCCAGCCATTCGACCAGTCGGGCCCGGTCCTCGTCGTCGGCCAGCATCCGCGCCGCCGACACGTGGTTCTGGTCCAGGTGGACGGCGAGGTGCTCGGTGCCGGTGAACTCCTGGCCCATGAACGGGAAGGGCCGGACCGCGGGGCGCGCGGGGTCGTCGGGGAAGATCCGCCCGTCGGTGCGCGGGGCGACGTCGGGGTCCTTGCCGTCCAGCCAGTCCCGCACCTGCGCCGCCTGCCAGCGCTGCTCGGGCGCCCGGGTGAGCAGGCCCTCGCAGAGCAGGCGGGTCCGCCGGTGCGTGATGCCGCTGACGTCGGGGGCGTGGGTGGCGATCTCCGCGAGCACGTCCTCGTCCCGGCGGAACTCGATGGGGTGCCTGCCGAGCGCGAGGTGGGCGGTGACCATGCCGAGGGACCACCAGTCGCCGGCCTCGGAGACGGTCTGCCGGAGCAGTCCGGCCTCCGGTGCGAGGTAGAGGGGCTTGCCGCGCCAGTCGGTCCGGGGCTCCAGCGCCTCCTCGGGCCGGTGGACGGCGGCGCCGAAGTCCACGAGGACGAGGTCGGCGGTGTCACCGCGGCGCGTCTGCACCATGATGTTGTCGGGCGTGATGTCCCGGTGGACCACGCCCCGTTCGTGCAGGGCGGTGACGGCGTCCCAGAGCTGGCCCACCACCGCGTGTACGGCGTCGGGGGGCAGGCCGTCGGGGTGGTCCCGGAGGTACCTCTCCAGGGTCTCCTCGCCGTGCGACCAGTACAGGTGCCAGGGGTGGCCGTGGGCGTCGCCGGTCTCCAGGAGCCGTTCCAGATGGGGGGCCGGGCGTGCGCCCAGCTCCCGCAGCTCCTGCTCGACGTCCGGGTCCGGGGCGTGCAGCCGGTGGTACCACTTGAGGACCAGCGGTATCTCGGCGGCCCCATGGCGTGCCGTCAGGTCACGGACGCGCAGGACGACGGCCTCGGCGGGCCGGAGTGCCTCGGAAAGCACGGCGACGAGCAGAAAGCGGTCGGCGAGTGCGGGCGGTACGTCAGCGCGTACCGGGCGGGTCTCGATGATCCGCGCATTGGTGAAACCCCCGTCGGCGGGGTCGACGAATCGGGTGGGCGGTGTGGTCGTCATCTACCGGCCTTCCGGGAAACGCGCTGGGTGAACCGGGGGCCACAATGCTTCGGCGAGCGGGCCCAAGGGACGGGCCGCAGGACGAAGAAGATATCCCGATTCCCTGCGAGGGGCGGGGAGTTTCCCGGATCTTCAGCACATGCCCGCCCGGGACTACGATGCGCATCATGTGCTCCCTGCCCTCGCACGAAAGTCTCGTCGCCGAACTCAGGGAAGTGAGGCGCCGAGGCCTGCCCGGGTTGCGCCACTGCGCCAGGGACGCGCTGCGCGAGGCCGCCACGGCGGCCGGCCTGTGCACCGGGCCGGACGACGAGCAGACCGGTATCGAGGAGCTGCTCGGCGCGGCGGTGCGGCGGCTGGCCGGCGGGCACCCGGTGCGGGACGACGACTCCAGCGATCCGCTGGCCCGCGCCGCCGCCCACTCCTTCGGGCTCTTCGCCGCGCGCCGCGGGGTTCCCGGCACCGACCGGCGCAAGGCCGCGGCGGCCGTCTACGGCGTGACCACCGAGCGGTTCCGCAAGAGCCAGGAGCACGACGTCGTCGCCGAACTGGCGGCGGCGGTCCTGGCGGTCGCCCGGGAGTCCGATGTCCGCCAACAGACCGGTGCCGCAGTTGAGTTGACGACACCGGCGCCCCCGGTGCAGACGGCCCCGCCCGCGCACACCGCCCCGCCCTCGCCCCCGGCCCGGGCCGCCGGCGGTTTCCCGGCCCGGCGCCCGGCCGTCCGACCGGTCACCGCCGGAGCGGCGGCCCCGGCGGGCCGGATCACCGTCCGGGTGTGCCCGATCGAGGAGGTCCGGGACGTGGACATCCTCGTCTCCTCGGAGAACACCTATCTGGAGATGTCCAAGACCTTCCGCCCCACGGTGTCCGGCGCGCTGCGCCGGGCCGCCGCCCTGCGGGACGGCTCGGGCGAGATCGTGGACGACGTGCTCTCCCGGGAGCTGGGCGTGTGGCTGCGGACGCACGGCCGTTCGGGCAGGCCGGTGCGGCCGGGTACGGTGATCGCCACCTCGTCCGGCGCCCTGGCCGCGCAGGGGGTGCGGCGCGTCCACCACGCGGCGATCGCCACCCCGGTCGGCGGCGGCGACCGCTACCACGTGTCCCCCGCCGTGCTGGGCGAGGTGGTGCGTACGTCCTTCGAACTGGCCCGCCACGAGAGCGAGTTCCTCTCCCTGCCGATGTCCTCCATCTGTTTCCCGCTGCTCGGCGCCGGCCGGGGCGGCCTGCCCGTCGAGACGGTGGCCCGCCGGCTGCTGGAGGCGATCCGGGCGGAGCTGCGCCGGGACCCGTCCTGGTCGGTGCTGGTGGTCACGTTGGAGGAGGGCCACGCTCGGCTGCTCACGGCCGCCAGCTCCGCTCCGTGAAGCCGACTCCGCGCTGCCGCAACCGCCGCTCCAGTTGCGCGAGTTCACCGCGGAGCGGGACGCCGTAGAACCGCAGCCGCCCGTCGTCGGCGGGGCCCGTCTGGAGCCGTGGGCCCGGTGACTCCCGGGTGAGGTACGGGACGTAGCGGGCGGTGCCGAGCGGGGTGAGCGGGACGATCCGCTGGTTGGCCGAGCCCCGCCAGGCCAGCCGGGTGGGCTCCGCGATCCGGAACCGGCCGGTGATCACGGCGTCCGCGCCGCGGAGGGCGGACCGCTGCCCGGGCGTCAGCTCCCCGGACTCGTACCCCGTGTACACCAGCAGGTCGGCGGGGTGGGGTCCGGCGCTCCCCGCGCGGCGCCGGGCCCCGTCCCGCAGGCGGGCCGCACCGGCGAGGAGTTCCGCGAGGGCCGCCGCCTGCTGCAGCGGCTCGCCGCCGCTGACCGTGAGGCCGTCCGCCCCGTCGGCGAGGGCCCGCCGCCACAGCGCGAGCACCTCGCCGACCGTGGCGGGCGTCCCCGCCTCCGGGTCCCAGGTGTGCCGGGACATGCATCCGGGGCAGGCCAGCGAGCAGCCCTGGAACCAGACGCCGAGCCGTTTTCCGGGGCCCAGTGTTTCCAACGGGTAGTGCGTCCCGTCGAGGCGTAATTCCACGGCATCTCCTCCTCGCACCGGCTTGGAGTATCCAGTGCGGCGAGGGCCGCCCGCAATTGCCGGAAGGCCGCGATCCGGCTCTCCGCCGGGCGGGAACCGGTTGTTTTCCGGAACCCCGCAAAGAATGATCGGTTCCTCTGAAATCGCGTGCCCCGGAAGGGGTTTTGCTCCGCTACTCTCTCCCCATCGCGGCGCCTTCCCACCCGGACCGCCCGCGACGAATGGGGGCTCTTCGAAAATGATCAACAAAGCTCGAATAAACGTCCGGGTTCGACGGCTGAAAACCGGGCGCCTCTCCTCGCTGCGCGCCCGGTTCCACGGCCGCCGGGACGCGGCCGGGCTCCGGGAACTGCTGAGGGACACCGCGGCGGGACGCACACCGGCCGACACCGGCCTGCCGCCCTACGTCCTCGGCCTGCACGCGCGGGTGCGGCGCGGCAGCGCGCGGCTGCGTTCCCGCACCCTGGCAGCGCACCGCGATCTGTACGTCCGGATCCAGGCCGAGTCGGTACGGGTGGTGACCCAGTACACCGTGCGCAGGGATCCGGCGCCGGCCGCGCTCGCCCGGTACGGGCGGAGCGTCGCGGAGTGGCGCTCCGCCGCCGCGGTCTGCCGGCAGCAGGCCCAGCAACTCGTGGACGAGGCGAACCAGTTGATCGCCTGCTACTGGGACGCCGTCTGGACCCGCGCCCAGGCCGACGGCGGCGGTGACGGCGAGGCCGGCGGCCCGCCGCCGGGCCGGCTGCCCGGGGAGATCACGCTGGACCCCACCTGGGCCAACCTGGACGACAGCCTGCTCAGCGACCGCTGGTACGCCCCGCAGGACGTCGGACGCCACGCCGACCCGTCGGCCGTCGCCCAGGCCCTGCACATCCTCGACCACCAGACGGTGCCCGGCGCCGACGCCACGAGCGGTGCCCGCGGGCGATGACCGTCCCCCGGCCGCCCGCCGCCCGTCCCGCGTACCCCGCTCCCCGGTACCCCGCTCTTCGTGCCCCGCTCCCAGGAAGGCCAAGGACCGTCATCGTGTCTCACTCGGCCCGGACCGCCGGCCGGTCCCCCGTCCGCGCCGCCCGCCGGCTCGCCGTCGTCGTCCCGCTGGTGTGCGCGCTCTCCGCGCTCGTGTCCTGCACCCAAGGGGAGGGGGGAGAAGCCCTCACCACGCCCTGCGGGGTGGTGGTCGACGGTTCGGGGTCGGCCGCCGCGGTGAAGGAGGGATTCGACTCGGAGGCCAAGCTCAAGGACAGCCTCGGCGAGTTCCTCACCGACCAGAAGTGCGGAACCGTGGACTTCGCGCCCATCACGCGCTCCTCCCGCAGTTCCTCCTGCCGCCAGAGCCAGGTGGACCTCGACCCGCCGCACGACGCGACCACCGACCGGAAGGTGCAGCGGGTGAACGCCCAGCGCAGCGCCGCCGTCGCGGCGCTCGCCGAGCTGACGTGCGCCCGCAAGCAGAACGGTTCGGACGTGTGGGGGGCGCTGGCCCGCATCGGGGAGACCGTCCCCGACGACGGCGGGGCCCCGAAGGTGCTCGTGGTCAGCGACTTCGACCAGGCCGACCCGGAGTTCCACCTGTCCCGCCAGGACCTCACCTCCGAGGCGAAGCGGGCGAAGGTCATCGACACGCTCGTACGGAAGCGGGGCCTGCCCGGCATCAAGGGGATGGACGTGTTCCCCGTCGGGCTCGGCATGCAGTACTCGGCGAAACCCAGCAGGGCCGACGACTTCGAGTCCTTCTGGACGGAAGCACTCGAAGGGAGGGCCAAGGCCCATGTCGACAACCGGTACAAGCGCTGACACCCCCCGGCCGCGCCGCAGGAGAGCGGGCCGCTACGTACCCTTCCCCGGGCGGAGCACGCAGCAGACCACAGGGCCCCTGACCGGCCCGGTCACCGGCCGGCTCCCCGCCGACCGGCCCTCGGTCCCCGAGAACAGGTCCGACCGGCGGCTGCTCGCCGAGGCCGGCAAGCGGGGCAGGAGGGACGGCAGGAAGCGGACGCTGGACCCGTGGGTGCTCAACAGCGGTGACCGGCTGCCCTATCTCGCCGAGCTGGCCTCGCTGCGGGACGCCGTGATCCACCGGATCGAGGAGAACCTGAACCGGACGGAGGAGACGGCACGCCTCCAGGACGCCCGGGCGGAGTCCGACGTGACCGCGGGCGAGGCCGAGACCCGGCTGCTGGACGAGCGGCTGCGCGAGGCCGACCAGGCCATCCAGGAGGCCAAGAGCCAGCTCAACCTGCTCGCGCTCCGTTCCTCGCGCTGGATCCGCTTCCGGGACCGGCTGCGCGAAGGGGTGGAGGAACGCTGGCTCCGCGAACGCTTCCGGGACGCCCCCGGGCCGCCGGCCGGCCACGTCCCGGCCCCGGCGGATCCCGGGCTCGGGGACGACGGGAGCGGGCAGCCCGACGGCAAGGCGGAGAGCGGGGACACCGGAGACGACTGGCAGACGGTGTCCACGGCGGGCACCGCCCCGGACGACACCTCGCGCGCCGCCCTGCGGGAGGAGTACATCGCCGCACGGCGCAGGACCGACGACGTCGGCTCGGCCGAGGGCTGGGAGGGACTGGCGACCCGCCCCGGCCTGCCCCGCTGGCTGACCCTGGTCCTGCTGCTCGTCATCATGGCCGTCGAGGTACCGGTCTACTGGGTCGCCTACCAGCCCTTCCACGGGGTCGGCAGCACGAGCGGGGACGCGCTGTCCGGAACGCTCGCCGTGTCCTCGGCCGTCCTCATGCTGATCCTGCCGCACCTCGCGGGACACATGCTGCGGTGGCGGGCGGCGACCGGATCGCCGCGCAGCGGCTGGCTCCCGTCCCTGTCGCTGCTCGGCGTGTGGGGCGGCCTGACCTGGGTGCTCGGCACACTGCGCGCCAGGTTCGTGATGCAGCACGACCCGCCGGCGCCCACCGGCGGGGCGGCCGCGGGCTTCCGCGGAATCGGCGGCTCGTCCGCCGGGACCTCCACCCTGGTGGACCGGCTGCACCTGACGAGCCAGACGGTGACCTGGCTGTTCTGCGCGCTGCTGCTGCTCTCGGGCGGGGTCGGCTTCCTGCTCGGCCTGTTCCGGGAACACCCGTTCCTCGACGCCTACCGGACGGCGGTCGAGCGGCGTACCGATCTGCAGCGGCAGCGCGAGAGGAGCATCGCCGACACCGAGCGGGCGCGGGCGGCGCAGACCACGGCCGAGGACCGGCGGCAGGCCCGCCGGGACGCCGCGAGCAGGCAGATCGCCTGCACCCGCGAGCTGTACGAGGCCGCCGCCGCCAAGTATCTCGACGGAGTGCGGGAGGGCGCGAACGACACCGCCGTCAGCGAGTCGGTGATGCGCCTGTCCAGGGCGCAACCGGTGCTGCCGGCGCCGCGCGGCCTCTGAAGGCCCGCGGCACCCCGGAACCGGAAACCGCCCCGGCCCCCGTGAGGGGACCGGGGCGGTCGTGTGCGCCGGTCCTCAGTCCTCCGGTACGGAGACGACCGCGCGCAGCGGTGCCAGCAGCCGGTTGACCTTGCGCACGTCGCCCGGCGACGCCAGCCGCAGGCACTCCCGCGGGCGCGGGTCGAGGGACGTGCCCGGGCAGCGGTCCTGGAACAGCTGGAGCGCCGGACGCGGCCGGCAGCGTTTGGACGTCCACCACAGGCCCTGTACGCCGGGGCAGCGTTCGCGGATCACACGGACCCAGTACCGGGTGCCGGCGTACTCCTCGGAGTCGATCAGCCAGTCGTCCTGCCAGACGGCGGCCAGCCCCTCGGCGGTGGTGAGGTCCACCAGGGAGAGGTCCGCCGTGGTGCGGACCGCGGAGAGCACGTACCGGGACGCCAGCGCCCAGGGGATCAGACGCACCCCGGCTGCGCCGAACTCGACGGACCTGAGCAGGACTTCGGACAGGGCGGTGACCGGGTCGAGGGCGGCGTAGAGGTAGGGATAGGGGTCCTTCTCGGTGGGGTCGAAGCGGCTGCCCTTGAAGAACTCGTGGGCGACGTTCGGGTTGAACTCGCCGGCCCCGAACCGCTCCTCGTGGCACCGCCACAGCACCGTACCGGCCGGCAGCAGGTGGCACACCGGCTCCATGGCGACGCCCTCGGGCGGGATCTGACCTGCCATCAGAGGGCCCCCACCAGTTCGGCGGCGGCGCGTTCCAGGGCCTCGTCGGGCAGGACGCCGAGCAGGTCCGCGGGGACCCCGCCCAGCCAGCGGTTGCCGCCCAGCCACCAGTCGGCGGCCCCCCAGGGGTCGCGGTCGGCGCGGAGCAGGGTGTTGATCCGGCGGACCACGGGCAGTGGTTCGGCCGTGCCGGGCCGGAACTGGAAGCGGGGGTAGCGGATGCCGCGGTCCGGGTCGCGGAGCCGGATCAGCCCGGCATCAGGAGGTGCCGCGTGCCCGGCCCCGGGCGGCTCGGCGCGTTCGGTCCCGGCCTGCTCGGCACGCTCGGCCCCGGCGGGCTCGGCACGTTCGGTTCCGGCCGGCCGGGCGTGTTCGGTCCCGGTGAGCGCGGCGCGTTCGGCCTCGGTCAGCGCGGGTGCGGCGAGGAGCCGTCGGCGGGCCGTCCGCAGCAGGGCGGCGGAGTCCGTGCCGAGGACACTGATCACGGCGTCGATCGTGCCGAGACCGGGCAGTTCCCGGGTGGCGGCGGCGTAGCGGTGGCCGCCGACCGCCTCGGACACGGGGTGGCCGGGCGGCAGCGCGGCGAGCGTGCGCTTCAGCCGGCGTACGGCGCGGGCGACGGCCACCGGATCGCCGGCGGCGGTCTCCTCGCGCAGCTCCCGCAGGGCGCCGGAGACCCGGTCGAGATCGTCGTCGTCCAGCCCGGTGACCACGGTGGTCCAGTGGCTCCGGAGGAGCCTGAGCAGTTCCTCCGATGTCATGCGCCGTCTCCTTCCTGCCGCCGGGCGGAGGCTGCCGCCGGGGCGGGGTTGCCGTGGTGGACGAAGGCGGCCCAGGTGTCGGGCCGGTCGCGGAAGTCCTCGGCGAGCCGCCAGGGGGCCGCGATGTCCTTCAGCGCGCGGACGGGCGGCCGGGCGTCCGGCGGGGCGAGCATCCAGCGCTGGGCGGCGCGCAGCGCGTCCGGCGGGGCGAGGCCCCGGTCGAGCGCGTCGTGCAGGACGAGCATGAGGAGTTCGGACCGCATGTCGTCGACCTTCCAGCGGGAGCCGATGGCGTCGGCGGCCAGCCGGTGCACCAGGACCGAGGTGAGGGTCAGGGCCTCGTCGTGGTCGCGGGTGGTGAGGTCCGTCTCGCAGCCGCCGCACACGACCAGCGGCCCCTCCGCGCGGAAGGCGTCTCCCTCGGCGGGCGTCTCCAGCAGGGTGCTCAGCGTGAGGTCCCCGCCGGTGCCGGACGGCTCCCCGGCCCCGTCCGGCGCCGCCAGCCGCAGGGCGGAGCGGGTGGGGTCGGGACCGGCGAGCCCGTGACAGGCCAGGTGGACGAGGGAGGCGGGGGCGGCGGCCCGGCCGCCGAGCAGGTCCAGGACCGTCCCCGGGGTGGCGGGGTCCTCGTCGGGGCGGTGGACGACGGCCTTCCGGTAGTGGACGGCGGCCAGGGTGTCGATCTCCTCCTCGGCCCAGGCCAGGTCGTCCGCGCCGTGGAAGACCAGGGCCGGCCGGTCCGCGGGTGCCATGCGCCGGCGGGCGGCGGCGCGCAGGAACTCCCGGCCGGAGGCGGCGTACGTGAGGACGGCGACCTCGCAGGCCCGTACGGCACGCGGTGCGCCGCGGGCGACGGGCGGCCGGAGGACGGCCGCCTGCCAGGGCACCACGCCGAGGTCGCCGCAGGGCACGATGACGAGGCGTACGGCGTCCGGGGCCCCGGCGGGTGCGTCCGCGAGGCCGGCCTCCGCGAGGGCGCGGTCCCACACCCGGAGGGCGTCCAGCGCGGGGCCGAGCACCTCGCCGGCCCAGGCGCACAGGTCGTCCAGGGCCTGCTGCCAGCGGTGCAGGGCGTGTCGTCGGCGCTCACCGGGGTCGACGGTGCCGTCGTCGGCGGCCTCCCGGCGCTGCCGGTCCGCGCCGGCCGCCAGGTACCGGGCGACCGGCCCGCGTCCGTCCGGAGCGAGGCCCGGCAGGGCCAGTGCCGTGACGGGGCCGTCGGCGGTGACGACGAGGACGGCCCCGTCCGGGTCGTCCACGCCGGGCACCAGGTACAGCAGCGCGTCCGCCCCGGTCGCCCGCAGCCCGGCGCGCAGGTCGGTCACGGTGGCGAGCTGCGGCTGTACGTCGGCCCCGCCCTGCCCCCGCAGCACGTCCAGCGAACGCCGGCGCAGGTCTCCGGGGAGGCCGGGGGCTCCCATGCCGGCCGCGGCGAGCAGTTCCAGCGGGCCGCGCAGGTCACCGGGGGTGCCGCCGGTGCCCGCGGCGGCGGACAGTTCGCCCAGCGAGCGGTCCTCGCCGCGCTCCGCGTCGTCGCCGGCGGCGGCCGTGCGCCAGCGTTCGGCCAGTTCGCTCTCGCCGAGGGCGGCGAGCCGGTCGGCGACGCCCGCCGAGACGGCCGCCGCGCCGAGCACCAGGGACCGGCCCGCCTCCAGGCATGCGATGGCCTCCTCGGGGAGTCCGGCGCGCAGCGCCCAGAAGGCGGCCGTGCGGCCCCGGTCCGCGGCGGCTCGCGCGATGCGCAGGCCTCGGCCGACGCCCTGCTGGAGCAGGACGTCCTCGGCGGACGACCGCAGGGACGTGCGAGCGAGTCCGACGGCGGCGCGCAGTTCGGCGACGGCGTCGGGCGCGACCGCGTCCACGGCGGTACCGGTCGGGTCCGGACGCAGCAGGGCACGCTTGGCGCGCAGCGCGGCCAGGTCCCAGGTGAGGCCGGCGCCCCCCGGCCCGCCGTCGGGCAGTTCGGCCCGCGCCCGCGTGAGTTCGTCGATCGCCTCGTCCAGCGCCCCGGTGTCCCCGGTGAGCTGGTGCAGGGTGTCCAGGGCGATCGCTATACCGCCGCGTGCCCTGGGCCGGAACTCGGAGGTGAAGGCGACTCCGTCCAGGGCGGTCCGGGCGCGCCGTACACCCTCGGCGATGCGGCCCGGGTCCGATTCCACGATCGCCGTCAGGGTGATCAGCGGAGCGCAGGCGATGTCGAGGATGCTCCGCATGACAGGCATGTCCACCGACATCTCCGTGACCCACTGGAGGTGGTGCACGGCCGCACGCAGGTCCGTGGTCCGGTCACTCCCGTTCGTGCCGTGCACGACGCGGCCCAGGTAGGCGAGGCCGAGCACGAAGGTGCTCAGCATCGCGGTCCATTCCTCCGCGCCCGCGCAGGTCTCGTCCAGTTCCAGTTCGCACAGCGCGTCGACGACGTCGTCGATCGCCTCGGCGTCGTGCCGGTCCAGGGCGGACGTCAGCCGTCCCAGGAGCCGGACGGACTCCGCGCACACGCGCAGGTTGGCGGCGTTGACGCTGGTGGGGTCGTCCTCCCAGTGGTACGCCTCGACCAGGTACTGGGCCATGTCCTCGTCCTGGAGGCTGCCGCCGGTGAGGGCGGCCCCGTGGAGCACCGCGGGCACGACGGCCTGGAGCCACTCGGTCTGTGCGCGGCCGTCGAGTTCGCCGTTGGCCGAGGCCTCCTGCATCAGCCGCAGCGCTTCCCGGAAGCCCTGCATGTCACCGGTGCGGAAGGCGAGAGCGACGTGGAGGAGGGCGGCGACCATCCGGGACGGCAGGGAGTGGCGCTCCTCCCCCTCGGCGCCCCCTGGTCCCGACATCTCGGCGAGGAGTTCGGACAGGCCGTCCGGTCCCATCATGCCCGGTGCCATCACCTCGGCCAGGGCGAGGAACCGGCTCATGACGCCCCGGACCTCCTCCGGCTCGACGGTGTCTCCGGTCCGCGCGTCGCGGGTCTCCTCCGCCTCCGCGGCGGCCTCGCCCCGGGGGCGCTCGATCTGGTCGAGCGCCAGCGTCATCAGGGTGCTCACCGACGGCGGCACCTCTCTGTCCGCCATGGTGGCGGCGGCATACCGGCCACCGCGGAGGAGCCCCTCGTGGTCGCCGGCCAGGTGTGCCTCGGTCATCTCGCCGAACACACGGAGGTCCTCGCGCAGGCGGGGGGTCATCTGCGGGTGGTCGCGTTCCAGCAGCAGCCGCACGAGCAGCGCGCTGTCCTCCACCAGCCCCGAGCCACCGCCGGCGAGGGGTGTGCCGAGCGCGGCGAGGGACATGAGCCGGTCGACGGTCCACTGCCCCGACAGCCCTGTCATGACCTGCCGGCTCAGCCGCACCAGCCGCGATCCGGCCAGCGCCACGAGGCTCCGGTACGCCGCCTCCCGTTCCTCCTCGCCGAGCAGGGCCGAGGACCGGGCCTCCTCCAGCAGTGCCAGCGCCCGCTCACGGTCGGCCGGACCGCCCTCCAGCAGGAACCGCGCGGCCCGGCACCGGCCGAGGCGGGCCGCCACCACGGCGGCCGTCGCCTCCTCACCCGGCTCTGCCGTCAGCTCAGCCAGTAAGTCCTCGAGTTCGTCCACCAGGGCGTCGAGCTCCGGGCCGCGTGTCCCCGTGTGGCCCTCCGGTTCGAGCGGTACGGAGAATCCCTCGGTGCGGGCGAGCGCGGCGGCGGCGCGCTGGGCCACGGGTGCCATCCCGGCTTCACTCATGTGACATCCCCTCCGCCGCTATGGTGCCCGTCCCCGTGATCCGGCAGCCGGGTCCGGAGCGCCCCACCGGCATCCTGCCGGACAACGCCCGGCTCCCGGCCGGTTTCCGCCCGATCCGCGGCGGCGCGGAGGGGCGGAGCCGGTCGCCGTCAGGGTGCGGCCGGCCTCGGTGGCGCGAGGCGGGTCAGGGCGAGGTACAGCACCAGCGAGGTGGCGAGGCCCACCGCCCAGCCGTAGTCGGCGAGGGAGGCCAGCGCGGGGACGGGGCGTCCGTCGATCAGGGGCCTGAAGCTCGCGCCGCCGACCGCGAGGACACCGCCCGCCAGGAAGGCGACGACCGCCCGCCAGTTCCAGCCGCCCGTGTACCAGTACCGTCCGCCCGCCCGGTACAGGTCGGCGAGGTCGAGCCGGGTGCGGCGCAGCAGCCAGTAGTCGGCGACGAGGATGCCCGCGACCGTGCCGAGGAGCCCGCCGACCAGGCCCAGCCAGGTGAAGATGTAACCCTGCGGGTCGGAGTACAGCTTCCACGGGAGGATCAGCACGGCGAGGACCGCGGTGACGAGGGCGCCGGTGCGGAAACTGACCTTCCTGGGGGCGACGTTGGAGAAGTCGAAGGCCGGGGAGACCAGGTTCGCCGCGATGTTCACCGACAGGGTGGCCACCAGGACGGTCACGAGCGCGTAGATCAGTCCGGCCGCGTTGTCCGTCTTCGCCGCCAACTGCACCGGGTCCCAGACCGGTTCGCCGTACACGGCCTGCGAGCCGGAGGTGACCAGCACGGAGAGGAGCGCGAAGAGGGTCATCGTGGTCGGCAGGCCGAGGGCCTGGCCCCAGGTCTGCGCCCGCTGGCTCCTTCCGTAGCGGGTGAAGTCGGGGATGTTCAGCGACAGCGTGGACCAGAAGCCGATCATGCCCATGAGGGAGGGCCAGAACAGCTTCCAGAAGTCGCCGCCCCAGCCCAGCCTGGACGGCTGGTCGAAGAGCGGGCCGACTCCCCCGGCCTTGCTGCTCATCCACCCCAGCATGACGAACGCGCCGACGAGGACGAAGGGCGCGGCCCAGTTCTCGAAGCGGCGGATGGTCTCCATGCCGCGGTGGATGATCGCCACCTGGACCGCCCAGAAGATCGCGAAGGAGAGCCACATGGTCCAGGCGTGGCCGCCGATGTGCGAGGCGCCCGTCCAGCCGCCGCCGATCAGTTTCCCGGCGAGGAAGTAGATGGCCTCGCCGCCGATCCAGGTCTGGATGCCGAACCAGCCGCACGCCACGAGCGCCCTCACCACGGCGGGCAGGTTGGCGCCCCGCACGCCGAACGAGGCCCGGGCGAAGACCGGGAAGGGGATGCCGTACTTGGGTCCCGCGTGCCCGGTCAGCAGCATCGGCACCAGGACGACCAGGTTGGCGAGGGCGATGGTGAACACCGCCTGCTTCCAGTCCATGCCCACCGCGATCAGCCCCGAGGCCAGGGTCCAGGAGGCGGTGTTGTGGGCCATGCCGACCCACAGGGCGGAGAAGTTGTACGTGGTCCAGGTGCGCCCCGCGGCGGGGACCGGGAGGAGGTCCTCGTTGGCGTAGGGGCCGCTGGGCGGCGGTGTGCCGGGGGCGAGTTCCACGCGTCCGTCGGGGAGGGTGACCTGGCCGGATATCGGTACGGCCGGGGGAGCTGTGTCGGTCATGGGCTGGCCAATCGGGGAGGAAGGGATCGGGAGCGGCCGTGCGGGCACCAGCCCCCTCCCCGGGACGGCGGGGAGGGGTGACCAGGAGGGGCGTGGGGGGGGGATCGGTGACTTCGTGCGGGAACTCAGGAGTTGACGGCGGGGATGATCCGGTGGCCGTAGGCCTCGATGGTGGCCTCCTGGGCGTCGTGCATGTCGTAGACCGCGAACTGGTCGACGCCCAGGGAGCGCAGCGCGGTCAGTTTCTCGATGTGTTGCGCGGGCGGTCCGATGACGCAGAACCGGTCCACGATCTCGTCGGGCACGAACCGGGTGTCGGGGTTGCCGCTGCGTCCGTGGTGGGCGTAGTCGTAGCCCTGGCGGGTCTTGATGTAGTCGGTGAGTTCCTCCGGGACCCGGTCGGAGTGCTCGCCGTACTTGGCGACCAGGTCGGCGACGTGGTTGCCGACCATGCCGCCGAACCAGCGGCACTGGTCGCGGGCGTGCGCGAGGGCCTCCGGCGAGTCGTCCTCGGTGACGTAGGCCGGGGCGGCGACGCAGATCGTCACCTCGGACGGGTCACGGCCGGCGGCCACGGCGGCGTCCTTGACGGCCTTCACCATGTACTCGGTCAGGTACAGGTCGGCGAGCTGGAGGATGAACCCGTCGGCCTCCTCGCCGGCCATCTTCAGCGCCTTCGGTCCGTACGCGGCCATCCAGACGGGGAGTTCGGCGCCCTCCCCGATCCACGGGAAGCGGATCTTCGTGCCGCCGAGGTCGGCCTCCTCGCCGCGGCCGAGGGCGCGGATGACCTTCATGGCCTCGCTGATCCGGGCGAGGGTGTTGGGTTTGCGGCCGGCGACGCGCATCGCGGAGTCGCCGCGGCCGATGCCGCAGACGGTGCGGTTGCCGAACATGTCGTTGAGGGTGGCGAACGTGGAGGCGGTGACCTCCCAGGTGCGGGTGCCCGGGTTGGTGACCATCGGGCCGACCTTCAGCCTCTGCGTGTTCGCCAGGATCTGGCTGTAGATCACGAACGGCTCCTGCCACAGCACGGCGGAGTCGAAGGTCCATCCGTAGGTGAAGCCGTTGCGCTCGGCCCGCTTCATCAGGCTGACGACGCGCGAGGCGGGCGGGTCGGTCTGCAGGACGAGTCCGAAGTCCATGGGCGCCACTCCTAGTTCAGGTACTGACAGGTGGAGCGCGGGGTGAAGACGCCGTGTCCGGCGCGTCCGGTGTACTCCCGCTGGTCGATGACGGGTTCACCGCGCGACAGCACCGTCTCGACGCGGCCGGTGACCCGCTTGCCCTCGTACGCCGAGTAGTCGACGTTCATGTGGTGGGTGGCGGCGGACATCACCTGCTCGGCGTGCGGGTCGTAGATGACGACGTCCGCGTCGGCGCCCGGGGTGATGGTGCCCTTCTTCGGGTACAGGCCGAACATCCGGGCCGGGGCGGCGCAGGCGATCTCGATCCAGCGGCGGCGCGAGATGTGTCCGTCCACGACGGCCTGGTGGAGCAGGTCCATGCGGTTCTCGACGCCCGGCAGCCCGTTGGGGATCTTCGAGAAGTCGCCGCGGCCGAGTTCCTTCTGGCCGGTGAAGCAGAAGGGGCAGTGGTCGGTGGAGACGACCTGGAGGTCGTTGGTGCGCAGGCCCTGCCACAGCCTGGCCTGGTGCTCGCGGGGCCGCAGCGGGGTGCTGCACACGTACTTGGCGCCCTCGAAGCCGGGTTCGGCGAGGTTGTCGGTGGACAGGAAGAGGTACTGCGGGCAGGTCTCGCCGAAGACGTTCAGTCCGTCGTCGCGGGCCCGTGCCAGCTCGGCGACCGCCTCCGCCGCGGAGACGTGCACGACGTACAGGGGGGCGCCGGCGACCTGGGCGAGGCGGATGGCCCGGTGGGTGGCCTCGGCCTCCAGCAGAGCCTTGCGGACCTCGCCGTGGTGGCGGGGGTCGGTCTCGCCCCGGGCCAGCGCCTGTTCCACGAGCACGTCGATGGCGATGCCGTTCTCGGCGTGCATCATGATCAGCCCGCCGTTCCCGGCGGCGCGCTGCATGGCGCGCAGGATCTGGCCGTCGTCGCTGTAGAACACCCCGGGATACGCCATGAACTGCTTGAACGAGGTCACGCCCTCCTCGATCAGAAGATCCATCTCCTTGAGCGTCTCCTCGTTCACATCGGAGACGATCATGTGGAAGGCGTAGTCGATCGCGCAGTTGCCCTCGGCCTTGGCGTGCCAGGCGTCCAGTCCCTCGCGCAGGGTGGTGCCGACGCTCTGCACCGCGAAGTCGACGATGGTCGTCGTACCGCCCCAGGCGGCGGCCCGGGTGCCGGTCTCGAAGGTGTCGGAGGCGTGCGTGCCGCCGAACGGCAGCTCCATGTGGGTGTGGGCGTCGACGCCGCCCGGGATGACGTACCTGCCGGTGGCGTCGATCGTGCGGTCCGCGCTCCAGTTCTGGGAACCGGGCGAGGCCAGGGCGGCGATGCGGGTGTCCTCGATCAGGACGTCGGCGTGGATCTCGTCGGACGCGGTGATGACGAGACCACCGCGGATGACGGTACGGCTGCTCATGCTGCTCCCTCTGTCGACGTGGCCGTCAGGGCGCGGTCAGCGGCCCGTAGGTGCCCGGCGCCCGGTCGCGGTAGAACTGCCAGCGGTCGCGGACCTCGCGGAGTGTGGCGAGGTCCAGGTCGCGGACGACGAGTTCGGTCTCCTTGTCGCTCGCGACCTCGCCGACGAACTGGGCCTGGGGGTCCACGAAGTACGTGGTGCCGTAGAAGTCGTTGTCGCCCAGGTCCTCCACGCCGACCCGGTTGATGGCGCCGACGAAGTACTCGTTGGCGACGGCCGCCGCCGGCTGTTCCAGCTGCCAGAGGTAGCGGGACAGGCCGCGTGAGGTGGCCGAGGGGTTGAAGACGATCTCGGCGCCGGCGAGACCGAGCGCCCGCCAGCCCTCCGGGAAGTGGCGGTCGTAGCAGATGTAGACGCCGATCCGGCCGACGGCGGTGTCGAAGACGGGCCAGCCGCTGTTGCCCGGGCGGAAGTAGAACTTCTCCCAGAACCCCTGTACTTGCGGGATGTGGGTCTTGCGGTACTTGCCGAGGTAGGAGCCGTCCGCGTCGATCACGGCGGCGGTGTTGTAGAGGACGCCCGGCTGCTCCTCCTCGTACATGGGCAGGACCAGGACGATGCCCAGTTCGCGGGCGAGGGCCTGGAAGCGCCGCACGGTCGGGCCCTGCGGGATCCGCTCGGCGTACTCGTAGAACGCCTTGTCCTGGACCTGGCAGAAGTAGGGGCCGTAGAACAGCTCCTGGAAGCAGAGGACTTGGGCGCCCTGGGCGGCGGCGTCGCGGGCCGCCTGCTCGTGCACCTGGATCATGGACTCCTTGTCGCCCGTCCAGGCGGTCTGGAAGAGGGCGGCGCGGATCACTCGGCTCATCGGGACCTCCGGTAGCTCGGTGTGCGCTGAGCGTAGGAAGCCCGGACCGTGGGTTGGACTGGCAGCGTGTCACGTCCGCGGGTGGTCGGCGTGCCACCGTGTCACGCGTGCCCGGTCCCATGTTTCACCGCCGTTGTCGCAGGTCGTCGCATGTTTCATCCCTGTTGCGCGTCGTGCGCGAGGAGCGCGATGTGCACGGAGGCCGCCTGTTCGAAGTCGTCCAGGTCGACACCGAGGCGGGCCTGTATGGCTTCCAGGCGGCGGTAGAGGGCTGGCCGGGAGACGTGGTGGAGCTGGGCGGTGCGGGACTTGTTGCGGCCCGTGGCCAGGTAGGTCCGCAGGACGTTCAGCAGCTCCGGTTCGTCCTCGCACAGCAGCCCGTCCAGCTCGCGTTCGGCGAAGGACTGCACCTGCGGGTCGTCGCGCAGCAGCCGGATCAGCCCGCGCAGATGGACGTCCTTGAGGCGGACGACGGCCGGCAGGTCGAGGGCGGTCGCGGAGCCGGCGACGGCGTCGGCGACATGCCGGGCCTCGCGCAGCCCGGCCGGCACGTCGTCCCAGGCGGTGCGGGGATCGGCGGCGGCGACGACGGCCTCGGACCCGGCCCGCAGCCGGGTCGCGAAGTGCGTGGTGAGCGCCCCGGCGTCCTGGTCGCGGGCCAGGCTGAGCAGCACGGCGGCGGTCCCGTCGGCGAGTTCGGCGGCGATGCCGGGCAGCCCCAGCAGGCGCAGCACCCGGTCCAGCCGGCCCGGGTCGCGGCCCTGGACGACGAGCGGGACGAACGTCCGCCGGTTCACGGGCAGTCCGGCCGCGCGGGCCCGGGGCAGCAGCTGCCGGGCCGGTACGACGCCGGAGACGAGGTCGGTCAGCAGGCTCTGCGCGGACTGCTCCTCCCAGCTGTGCGCGGCGGTGCCGCCGAGCATCCGGTGCAGCACCAGGGCCTCGGCCGCCCGGTCGGCGAGCAGCCGTCCGGTGGCCGGATCGCCGCGGTAGCCGCACAGCAGCAGCCGGCCCCAGCGCTCGCCGCGTCCGCCGAGTTCGGCGCCGATCCAGCCGCCGCCGGTGCTGCCTCCCCCAGTGCCTGAACGGCCTGGGCGGTACCCCCATGCCTGCCGGGCGATGCGTTCCCAGTCACGCAGCACGTCGTCCACCGCGGGGCGCTCGCCCGCCGTGCCGAGGACCCGGTGGGCGAGGTTGGTGACGACGACCGGGCAGCCGCTGTGCCGGGCGATCTCGTCGAGGAGCCGTTGCAGCGGGGCACCGGCCGTGATCAGCCCGGTCAGCGCGGTGCGGACGGTCTCCGACAGGCTGATCGCGGCGTACTTCCGCCGGACCAGCCGGGACTGCACCTCCTCGGTCAGCTCGGCGAAGGGGAACGGCCGGTGCAGGACGACCAGGGGCAGCCCGCACCGCTCGGCGGCCCGGCGCATCACCTCGGGCGGTGCGGGGAAGGCCCGGCCGAGGCCGAGGACGACGGCCGCCGCCTCCGCCCGGTGCAGGGACTGGATGTACTCGGCCTGCCGGGCCTCGTCGCCGGCGAGCAGCACACCGGTGGTGAGGACCATCTCGCCGCCGCTGAGCATCACGCCGACGTCGGCGGCCTCGGCGACGTGCACCCAGCGCACCGGCCGGTCGAGCTGGTCCCGGCCCGCCACCACCTCCGGTTCCCCGGCGAGCACCCGCTCCAGGGTCAGCACCCGGCGCACGGACAGGGCGGGTTCCGGGACGTGCCGGGACTCCGGGGTGATGCTCATGGCCGTACACCTGTTCTCTAGTACGTGCTCCTCAGCGCGTGCTCCAGGATCGCCGCGCCCTCCTCGGCCTCGGCGACCGTCAGCGACAGCGGCGGGGTGATCCGCAGGGCGGTGGTGCTGTGGCCGCCGCCCTTGCCGATGAGCAGCCCGCCCTCCCGTGCCGCCTCCAGTACGGCGGCCAGGGCCTGCGGGTCGGCCTCGTCCGTGCCCGGCCGGACCAGTTCGACGCCGATCATCAGCCCGCGTCCGCGCACCTCGCGCACCCCGGGCAGCTGGGCGGCGATCGCCCGCAGGCGCTCGATGAGCAGCCCTCCGACGCGCCGGGCGTTGCCCTGGAGGTCGTGTTCGAGGAGGTAGGTGAGGTTGGCGAGGCCGGCGGCCATGGTGACCTGGGTGCCGCCGAAGGTGGAGATGCTCTGCGCGTCCAGGCAGTTCATGATCTCGGCGCGGGCGATGACCCCGCCGACGGACATGCCGTTGCCGATGCCCTTGGCGAAGGTGACGATGTCGGGCGGGCCGCTGCGGGCGTGCGCCTGCCAGCCCCAGAAGTGGTCGCCGGTGCGGCCCCAGCCGGTCTGGACCTCGTCGGCGATCCACAGGATGCCGTGGTCCCTCAGGACTTCGCGGAAGGCGGCGTAGAGACCGTCGGGCGGGGAGGTGAACCCGCCGACGCCCTGGACGGGTTCGGCGATCAGCGCGGCCGGCGGGCGGGTGTGGCCGAGGACGTCCTTCAGGTCGGCGACGCAGGCCTCGGTGAACGCGCGGTCGTCGAGGTGGGCGAAGGGTCCGCGGGTGCGCACGCCGCCGTGGACGTAGTGGGTCTGCAGCGGGGACAGGGAGGTCGGGGACCAGGCGCGGTTGCCGGTGATGCCGATCGCGCTGAAGGAGCGGCCGTGGTAGCTGTTGCGCATGGCGAGGACGGTGTTGCTGCGCCGGTAGGTGGTGGCGAGCAGCAGGGCGGTGTCGTTGGCCTCGGTGCCGGAGGTCGTGAAGAACACCCGCGGGTCCGGCACGGCGCTCACCTGGGCGATGCGTTCGGCGAGTTCGACCATCGGCCGGTTGAGGTAGAGCGTCGAGGAGTGGATGATCCGGCCGGCCTGCTCGCTGACCGCCTTGGTGACCTCGGGCAGCGCGTGCGCGGTCAGCGTGGTCAGGATGCCGCCGAAGAAGTCCAGGTAGCGGCGGCCGGCCAGGTCCCAGACGTACCGGCCCTCGCCGTGGCTGATCTCGATCGGGTCGTCGTAGTAGAGGGCGAGCCAGTCGGGCATGACCCTGCGGTGGCGGGAGTAGAGGTCGTTCACGGCCGCACCAGTCCTTCGTAGGCGTCGGGGCGGCGGTCGCGGTAGAACGCCCACTGCTGCCGGACCTCCTCGATGAGGTCGAAGTCCAGGTCGCGGACGAGGAGTTCCTCGCTCCTGTCGCTGGCGGCCTCGCCCACGAACCGCCCCCTGGGGTCCACGAAGTACGAGGTCCCGTAGAAGTCGTTGTCGCCGTACTCCTCCTGCCCCACGCGGTTGATGGCGGCGACGAAGTACTCGTTGGCGACGGCCGCGGCGGGCTGCTCCAGCCGCCACAGGTAGGCGGACAGGCCCCGGTGGGTGGCGGAGGGGTTGTAGACCAACTGGGCGCCGTTCAGTCCGAGTTGCCGCCAGCCCTCCGGGAAGTGCCGGTCGTAGCAGATGTAGACGCCGACCTTGCCGACGGCGGTGTCGAAGACGGGCCAGCCCAGGTTGCCGGGCTTGAAGTAGTACTTCTCCCAGAAGCCCTTGACCTGGGGGATGTGGTGCTTGCGGTACTTGCCGAGGTAGGAGCCGTCGGCGTCGATCACGGCGGCGGTGTTGTAGTAGAAGCCGGACTGCTCGACCTCGAAGACCGGTACGACGATCACCATGCCGGTCTCCCGGGCCAGCTCCCGCATCCGGCGCACGGTCGGGCCGTCGGGGACCGGCTCGGCCCAGCGGTAGTGCTCCGGTTCCTGGACCTGGCAGAAGTAGGGGGCGTTGAAGACCTCCTGGAAGCCGATGATCTTCGCGCCCCGGCGGGCCGCCTCACGGGCGTGCTCCTCGTGCTTCGCCACCATGGACTCGGTGTCGCCGGTCCAGGTGGCCTGGACGAGAGCGGCGCGGACGACGTTGGCCATGAGCTGCTCCTTCGACACGACGTCAGAGCCTCTACGCCCGTAGAGCAGACCGTAGAGGGACGAAAGTAAGCCTCCGCGCGGGTCTTGCCAAGACCATCGTCGTCAACCCGCTGGGTCGATCTCGTTTCACACTCCTGCGGGTGACACGACCGGCCCCCAACCATTGCAGAACCACCCATACCCGGACAGTACTCTCCCCCGGCCGTCACATGCCGTGCCCGGCGACGCGCAACGCGTGCACGAGGTCCCAGTGCCGCTCCTCGGAGACACCGAGCGCGGCATGGAGCAGCAGCGGCACCAGGCGCCGGGGGTCGACGGCGGCGCACCGGGCGGCCTCCTCCGGCGTACGGACCCGCACATAGGCGTCCAGCAGGGCCCGCACCTCCCGGCCCCGCCCCTCGCCGTCCAGCCGCAGCACGGCCGCGCCGATCTGCTCCGCGGGCCGCGCCACGCCCTGCCGCAGCAGCTGCCGTCCGTCGTCGTCCCGGCCGGCCGCGGCGAGCGCGTCGGCGGCGGCGACCAGCTGCTCGGCGGGCAGCGCGGCGGCCTCCCACAGCAGCGTGGCCCAGTCGGCGCCGAGCCCCGTCCGGTGCAGGGCGTCCGCGAGCAGGGGCAACCGCCCCACGGGCCACCGGACCGCCTCCACCAGCAGCACATGCGCCTCCCCGCTCCGCCCCTCGGCCCGCAGCCGCGTCAACCGGGCGACAGTGCGCGCGACGGCCTCCGCGCCCCCTTCGTCCACGGCGACCGATTCCGCCCGCACCGGCTCCCCCACCCCCTCGACCCCGGCGAACCGGGCGCCCCGCGGCGTACGCCGCCCCGCACCGGCGTCCGCCCCGCCGGCCCCGCCCGCCTGCGGCACGACGACCGGAGCACCCTCGTCCCCCTCCACGACCCCGGCGAACCGGGCGCTGCCCCGACGGCGCTTACGGGGTTTGCCAGGGGAGCCGACGGCCTGCCGGGCGGGGTCGGGGGGTGCGGAGATCCCGGCGGGCGGAGTGGCGGCGGCGGAAGGGGATGCGGCCGCGTCGACGGGGGCGGAGGGAGGGAGTGGGAACGCATCGGCGATGGCGGGGGGAAGGGGTGCGACCGCGTCGGCTCCGTGGCCGGCACGGGAGCCGGGGACGACCGCGTCGACCCCCTGGCCGGCATGGGAGCCGGAACCGGCCGCGCGGACCCCGTAGTCGGCACGGGAGACGGAACCGGCCGCGCTGACCCCGTAGTCGGCACGGGAGACGGGGCCGGCCGGCCGGTCGGGCCGAGGGGTGGGGGCACCGGCAGGCCGGAAAGACCGCGCACCGGAGGGGGCACCGGCAGGGGTCGGAGCGGGAGGGGCGACGGGGGTGCCGGGGGTACCGGGAGGCTCGGGCCGGGGGGCGGGGCGAGCGAAGGGGTCGACGGGGGTGTCGTCACCGGCCGGGGCCGCCCTTTGGTCCAGGCGCCGCAGGCGTGCCTGGAGTTCGGCGCAGCGGGCCGTGGCACGGCTGTGGTCGTCCTGGGCCCAGGCGAGGTCGTGGTGGAGGGACGCGGACCGCTCCGGGGAGAGCGGGGTGGAGAGGAGGCGGGTGAGGTCGGCCCGGCGGTCCGCGGCGTGGCGCTGTTCGCGGAGCATGACGTCCAGCCGGCCGGCCAGCGCGTCGCGGGCGCCGGGCCGGGCGTCGTACGCGGTGAGCGCGGCCACGTGCAGCGCGCGGGCCCGCTCCCGCTCGGCGGCCGCGGCGGCGGGGCCGTACGCCACACCCAGGTCCTCCAGCAGCGCCTCCACCACGTCCCACGGCGGCACCTCACGCCCGTCCAGGCAGGCGCGCATGCCCTGGGGATCCCGCTGCCAGAACACCCCGCTCCAGCCGCCGCGCGGATCGAGACGCGCCAGGAGGGCGTCCAGGTAGTTCGCGAACTCCCGCACCGCGTCGGGGAGTTGATCCACAGCCATCGCCCAGCTCCCGCCCGACTGCCAGCACTCCGCCCGAAAGGCAACACCAGTCGTGTTACGGACTTGCTACGGAGAGTTTTCCGGCAGCGCGCGGACGGCTCATGGCGGGATCCGGGCCGGTACGCGACCCGGTGCCGCCGCCCGGAGGCCTCAGACGGGCACCAGGGCGCACCGGGCGACCAGCTCGTCCATCGACAGGCCGAGGACGCCCGCCAGCGCGGCCACGGTGAAGAACGCCGGTGTCGGCGCCCGCCCCGTCTCGATCTTGCGGAGCGTCTCGGCCGAGACGCCGGCCCGCGCGGCGACCTCGGCCATGCTCCGGTCGCCGCGCGCCTCACGCAGCAGCAGCCCGAGCCGCTCGCCGCGTTCGCGCTCTTCCGGGGTGAGGGGGGTACGCACCATGCGCCCATTCTAATACCGGCCCTCGCCGCCCCGCCGGGGCGCGACCCCATTTAAATACCGGTATAGTAATTGGCATGATGGAACTGAAGACCGCCACGTCGATCGACGCGATGCACGAGGCCGGCCGGGTCGTCGGCCGGGCCCTGACCGCCGTACAGAACGCCGCCCGCGTCGGCGTCTCCCTGCTGGAGCTGGACGAGGTCGCCCGGGAGGTGCTGCGCGAGGCGGGAGCGTCCTCGCCGTTCCTCGGCTACCGCCCGTCCTTCGCCCCGACCCCCTTCCCGGCGGTGATCTGCGCCTCCGTGAACGACGCGATCGTGCACGGCATCCCGACCGGCTACCGGCTGCGCGACGGCGACCTGCTCTCCGTCGACTGCGGCGCGGAACTGGACGGCTGGGTCGGTGACTCGGCGATCAGCTTCGTGGTGGGCCGCCCCCGCCCGGCGGACCTCCGGCTGGTCGAGACCGCCGAGCGGGCGCTGGCGGCGGCCGTCGAGGCGGCCGTGGCCGGCAACCGCATCGGCGACATCGCCCACGCCGTCGGCCGGGTCTGCCGTACGGCCGGCTTCGGCATCCCGCAGGGCTTCGGCGGCCACGGCGTGGGCCGCCGCATGCACGAGGAGCCCGAGGTCCCGAACGAGGGCCGCCCCGGCCGCGGTCTCCCCCTGCGCCCCGGCATGGTCCTCGCCATCGAGCCCATGCTGATCGCGAGCGGGAAGGACGGCTACCACGCGGCGGAGGACGGCTGGACCCTGCGGACCGACGACGGCTCCCGCGCCGCCCACGTCGAGCACACCGTGGCGATCACGGAGTCCGGTCCCCGGATCCTGACGGCACGCGAAACGGCCTGACCGGCCCCCGGGGGCGAACATGCCCGCCCCCACGGATCGTGTCATCGTGGGCATGAGCAACCCACCCCCGGGTTACCCGGCCGCTCCGCATGTCGTCAGCGAAGGAACCCACGCCATGACCAACGGCTACCCTCCTGACCCGTTCGGCGAATTCCTGGCCCGCTTCTTCGGCGGAGGCGGAGCCCCCAGCGGAGCGCCGCGTCACATCGACATCGGCCGTCTGCTCAGCCAGCCGGCCCGGGAGCTGGTCAGAGGAGCAGCCCAGTACGCCGCCGAGCACGGCAGCCGGGACCTGGACACCCAGCACCTGCTGCGTGCGGCCGTGTCGACCGAGCCCACCCGGAGCCTGCTGAGCCGGGCGGGCGCGGACCCGGACTCGCTCGCCCACGAGATCGACGACCGGGCGGGCCCGGTGCAGCACCCGCCGGGCGAGGCGCCCCCGCCGACCTCGCTGTCGCTGACCCCGGCGGTCAAGCGGGCCCTGCTGGACGCGCACGACATGGCGCGGGCGAGCGGCGCCGGGTACATCGGCCCGGAGCACGTGCTGAGCGCGCTGGCCGCGAACCCGGACTCGGCGGCGGGGCACATCCTGCACGCGGCCCGGTTCTCGGCGGGCGCCCTGCCGCCCGAGGCCCCGGAGAGCACGCAGCCCCGCCAGGAGCGGCAGCGGCAGCGGCCCACCGGCACGCCGACGCTGGACAAGTACGGCCGTGATCTGACCGACCTGGCCCGGCAGGGCGGGATCGACCCGGTGATCGGCCGGGACACGGAGATCGAGCAGACCATCGAGGTGCTGTCGCGGCGCGGCAAGAACAACCCGGTGCTGATCGGTGACGCGGGCGTCGGCAAGACGGCCATCGTGGAGGGCCTGGCCGAGCGGATCGCGGACGGGGACGTCCCGGACGTCCTCGCCGGACGCCGGGTCGTGGCCCTGGACCTCACCGGGGTGGTGGCCGGCACCCGCTACCGCGGTGACTTCGAGGAACGCCTGAACAACATCGTGGAGGAGATCCGCGCCCACTCCGACCGGCTGATCGTGTTCATCGACGAGCTGCACACCGTCGTCGGCGCCGGCTCCGGCGGCGAGGGCGGCGCGATGGACGCCGGGAACATCCTCAAGCCCGCCCTCGCCCGGGGGGAGCTGCACATCGTGGGAGCGACCACGCTGGAGGAGTTCCGCCGGATCGAGAAGGACGCGGCGCTGGCCCGCCGGTTCCAGCCGGTCCTGGTGCCCGAGCCGACGCCCGAGGACACGATCGAGATCCTGCGCGGCCTGCGCGACCGGTACGAGGCCCACCACCAGGTCCGCTACACCGACGAGGCGCTGGTCGCCGCCGTCGAGCTGTCGGACCGGTACCTCACCGACCGGCGGCTGCCGGACAAGGCGATCGACCTGATCGACCAGGCGGGCGCCCGGGTCCGGCTCGGCGCCCGGACGAAGGGCACGGACGTGCGCGCGATGGAGCGCGAGAGCGAGCAGCTGGTCCGGGACAAGGACCAGGCGGTCGCGGACGAGGACTACGAGCAGGCCAAGCAGCTGCGGGACCGGATCGCCGAGCTGAAGCAGCGGATCGCCGAGGCCTCCGGCGGTGACAGGGCCGACGAGGGGCAGGACCTCCAGGTGACGGCGGAGGCCATCGCCGAGGTGGTGTCCCGGCAGACCGGCATCCCGGTCAGCCGGCTGACCCAGGAGGAGAAGGAGCGGCTGCTCGGCCTGGAGGAGCACCTGCACCAGCGGGTGGTCGGCCAGGAGCAGGCCGTCGCCGTGGTGTCCGAGGCCGTGCTGCGCTCCCGCGCCGGGCTCGCCAGCCCCCACCGGCCGATCGGCAGCTTCCTCTTCCTCGGCCCGACCGGGGTCGGCAAGACGGAGCTGGCCCGGGCCCTGGCGGAGGCGCTGTTCGGCAGCGAGGACCGCATGGTCCGGCTGGACATGAGCGAGTACCAGGAGCGGCACACCGTCTCCCGGCTGGTCGGCGCGCCGCCCGGGTACGTGGGTCACGAGGAGGCGGGGCAGCTCACCGAGGTGGTGCGCCGGCACCCGTACTCGCTGCTGCTGCTGGACGAGGTGGAGAAGGCGCACCCGGACGTCTTCAACATCCTGCTCCAGGTGCTGGACGACGGCCGGCTGACCGACTCCCAGGGCCGCACGGTGGACTTCACCAACACGGTCATCGTGATGACCAGCAACCTGGGCTCCGAGGTGATCACCCGGCGCGGTGCCGGGATCGGGTTCGGGCCCGGTGGTGCGGACGCCGACGAGGAGGCGCGGCGCGAGCAGGTCCTGCGGCCGTTGCGCGAGCACTTCCGGCCGGAGTTCCTCAACCGGATCGACGAGATCGTGGTGTTCCGTCAGCTGACGGGCGACCAGCTGCGGCGGATCACCGAGCTGCTGCTGGAGGGCACCCGGCGGCTGCTGGACGGGCAGAACGTGTCGGTGGAGTTCACGGACGCGGCCGTCGACTGGCTGGCCCAGCGCGGCTACGAACCCGAGTACGGCGCCCGGCCGCTGCGCCGCACCATCCAGCGGGAGGTGGACAACCAGCTGTCCCGGCTGCTGCTGAACGGCACCCTCTCCCCGGGCGGCCGGGTGACGGTGGACGTGGCGGACGGGCGGCTGGACTTCCGCACCGGCGAAGGCGCCGGGGAAAGCACCGGGGAGCGCGCCGGGGAAAGCACCGGGGAGCGCGCCGGGGAAGCGCAGCCGCCCGCACCGGAGTTGTGAGCGTCCCGCGCGTCAGGGCGCCGGGTCCACCACCATCGCCGAGCCGCCGCCGCGCCGTGTCCTCTCGGCGGCGGCCAGCCACTTCCCGTCGGGCAGCCGCTGCACGCCGGTGGCCGCGCCGATCTCGGGGTTCAGCTTGAAGCTGTGCCCGATCGCCTCCAGCCGCTTCCTCAGGTCGCTGTCGTACAGCCCGGGCTCCAGCTCGGTCTGGGCCGCGTTGCGCTGGCTGGCGCGGGGTGCGGCGATCGCGTCGACCAGCGGCAGGTGCCGGTCCAGGAACCCGGTGAGGGTCTGCAGGACGGTGGTGATGATGGTCGCGCCGCCCGGCGAACCGACCGCCACCACCGGCCTGTCGTGCCGGTCCAGGACGATCGTCGGGGAGATCGAGGAGCGCGGCCGCTTGCCCGGGCCGGGCAGGTTCGGGTCGTGCACGGCCGGGTTGGCCGGGGCGAAGGAGAAGTCGGTCAGCTCGTTGTTGAGCAGGAAGCCCCGGCCCGGGACGGTGATGCCGCTGCCGCCGGTCTGCTCGATGGTGAGCGTGTAGGCGACGACGTTGCCCCACTTGTCGGCGACGGTGAGGTGGGTGGTGTTCTCGCCCTCGTAGGTCGTCGGGGCGGCCGTACCGCCCTGGCCGCAGCGCGCCGGGTGGCGCGGGTCGCCGGGTGCGAGCGGGCTGCCGAGCACCGCGTCGTCCTTGATGAGGCAGGCCCGCGAGTCGGCGTACCGCTGCGAGAGCAGCTGCCGGGTGGGGACGTCCTCGAAGGCGGGGTCGCCGACCCAGCGCCCGCGGTCGGCGAAGGCGATCCGGCTGGCCTCGATGTAGCGGTGCAGGTACTGCGCCTCGCTCGCCTTGGAGAGGTCCGTGCGCTCCAGGATGTTGAGCGCCTCGCCGACGGTGGTGCCGCCGGAGGAGGAGGGCGCGACGGAGTACACGTCCAGCCCGCGGTACGACGTCCTGGTGGGCGCCTGGACCTTGGCGCGGTAGACGGCGAGGTCCTTCTCGGCGAGCTTGCCGGGGCGGGCCTTCCAGCCGGAGGCGGGGTCCACGGGCGGGTGCTCGGCGGTCCGGACGATGTCGTCGCCGATGTCCCCGCGGTAGAGCGCGCCGACGCCCTGCCGGCCGAGCTGCTCGTAGGTGCGGGCCAGTTCGGGGTTCTTGAACGTGGAGCCGACGACGGGCAGCCGCCCGCCCGGCAGGAACAGCTTCGCGGTGTCGGGGAAGTAGCGGAACCGGGTCTCGTTGGCCGCGGTCTGCGCGCGGAAGGTGTCGTCCACCGTGAAGCCGTCGCGGGCGAGCCGCTCGGCGGGCCTGAGCAGGGTGCGCAGCTTGGTGCTGCCCCACTCGTCCAGCGCCTTCTGCCAGGTGGCGGGCGTGCCCGGGGTGCCGACGCTGAGGCCGCTGCTGACGGCGTCGGCGAAGGCGAGCGGCTTGCCGTTCTCGGTGAACAGGTCGGCGTCGGCGCTGAGCGGCGCGGTCTCGCGTCCGTCGATGGTGTGCACCGTGCGGGTTTTCGCGTCGTAGTAGACGAAGTAGCCGCCTCCGCCGATGCCGGCGGAGTAGGGCTCGGTGACGCCGAGCGCGGCGGCGGTGGCGACGGCCGCGTCCACCGCGTTGCCGCCGTGCTCGAGGACCTCGATACCGGCGGCCGAGGCGTCCGCGTCGACGCTGGCCACGGCGCCGCCGTAGCCGACGGCCACGGGAACCTTGCCGACCGTCTTGTCCGTTGTGGCGGCGGGTGGCGCCGCCGCCCCCACCGACACCACGGCGGCCGAGACCGCCAGGACCGCCAGTTTCCGCGTACCAGGACGACCCATCCGAACCTCCCGTCGGGACAGTCCGCGCAGCGTAACCGGATTGCCGGTACTACCGACAGTACGCCTGGGGCCCGTGGTCGTCGCCCGGGCCCGCTAGCATGCGCGGCCATGAACGACGACGTACGCAACATCGTCCTGGGGGTCGTGGCGGCGGGCATATCCGCCTCGCTGGGCTGGCTCGCCCGTACGTTCCTCTGGCGGCGCCGACTCCGCCGCAAGCAGGCCTTCTTCGGGCTGCCGGACCACTCCGAGGCGCTGCTCGTGGTCAACCGCAAGGCGGGCGGGCCGGAACTGACGGTGTCGCGGTACGACATGTACGCGCTGCTGGAGCTCTCCGCGCTGGTCAAGGACTGCCACGCGCGTGCCGAGATCGTGGCGCACGACGCGACCCGGCAGGGCTTCGGCGGGCGGACGGAGTTCTGCGTCGGGGGGCCCTACTCGAACGACCGGATGGCGGCCCACCTCTCCTCGCTGCTGCCGGGTGTGCGGATGAACGTCGAGGCCGAGAGCGGCCCGCAGCAGGGGGCGTTGCGGATCGGCGCGCAGACGTACCGCATGGAACGCGGCCGGAGCGAGTACGTGCTGCTCGCCCGGCTCACCGTGGACGGGCGGCGCGACGCCCGCCCGGTGTTCCTCTTCTGCGGCCAGCGCGCCGTCACCAACCAGGCCGCGACCCGCTATCTCGCCCGCGAGCACGAGCGGTTGGCCCGCGGGCACGGCGACGGCTCCTTCGTCCTGCTGCTGAAGGTGGTCAACTCCGAGGCGTACGGCCCCGATGTGGTGGAGCTGGTGGCGGACGTGACGCGGGCGGCGCGGGCGCCCCTGCCGGAGCCCGCCGCCGACGCCGGGTGAGGCTTCAACAATCTTTACCCGTACGTAACTTACCGACGGGTTACTTACGGTAAGAGGACAAGGTTACCGTCGGGTCACTTTGCACTGCCACACGTGAAGGAGTGACCCATGGGACGACGTCGCACCGGGCTGCGCGCCTGTGCCGCCACCACCGTGTCCGCGGCGCTGCTCGCCGGTACCGTCGTGGGCCTGGCGCCGGCCGCCGAGGCCGCCCCGTCCATCCGCTTCGTGGACATCACCGGCGACGGCGGCACCGTGCTCAAGGCCAACGTCCTCACGCCCGCGGACGCCGACGGCTCGCACCGCTATCCGCTCATCGTGCTGCCCACGAGCTGGGGCCTGCCCCAGGTGGAGTACCTGGCCCAGGCGCAGAAACTGGCCGACTCCGGTTATGTGGTGCTCGCCTACAACGTGCGCGGGTTCTGGCAGTCCGGCGGCCGGATAGAAGTGGCCGGTCCGCCCGACACAGCGGACGCCTCGAAGGTCATCGACTGGGCCCTCGACCACACCCCGGCCGACCCGGACCGCATCGGCATGGCCGGGGTGTCGTACGGCGCCGGGATCAGCCTGCTCACCGCCGCCCACGACAAGCGGGTCAAGGCCGTGGCCGCGCTCAGCGGCTGGGCCGACCTCATCGACTCGATCTACTCGGGGCGCACCCAGCACCTCCAGGCGGCGGCCGTGCTGGACGGCGCGGCCACCCTCACCGGCCGCGAGAGCCCCGAACTGCGGGAGATCTTCGACAACCTGTACTCCTCGAACCTGTCGAAGGAGCAGGACATGATCGACTGGGGACGGAAACGTTCCGCCACGACCTATGTCGACCAGCTCAACAAGAACGGCGCCGCCGTCATGCTGGCCAACGCCTGGGGCGACACGGTCTTCCCGGCGAACCAGTACGCCTCCTTCTACGAGAAGCTGACCGTGCCCAAGCGCCTCGAACTGCGGCCCGGCGACCACGCGACGCCCGAGCTGACCGGCCTGTTCGGGCTGCCCAACGACGTGTGGACGGACACCCGGCGCTGGTTCGACCACTACCTGAGGGGCGCCGACAACGGCGTCGACCGCGAGCAGCCGGTCCGGCTGAAGTCCCGTAGCGCGGGGGGATACGAGGGCTACCCGGACTGGAAGTCGGTCACCGCGACCCGGAAGAAGATCGCGCTCGCGGGCTCCACCACCATCCACGCGAACGTCGACTCCGGCGCGGACGGCGGGATCGTCTTCCTCTCCAGCATCCTGGACCAGATCGCCCGGCTCCCGCCCGTCGCGTCGATGCCGCTGCTGCCGCGCCGCTGGGCGGCCGTGTGGCAGTCGGAGCGCTACGGCAGCGCGCAGCGGGTGCGCGGCACCACCGCCCTGCACACCACGCTCACCCCGACGGAAGAGAGCGGCACGCTCGTCGCCTACCTGTACGACGTGGGCCCGCTGGGCTTCGGCAAGCTGGTCACGCACGCGCCGTACACCTGGCACGGGCGGACGCCCGGCGAACCGTTCCCCGTCGACCTGGAGCTGTTCTCCACGGCCTACGACGTCCCCGCCGGGCACCGCCTCGCGCTGGTGGTCGACACGGTCGACCCGCTCTACGCCGAGCACAACCCGTCCGGCGCGCAGCTGACCTTCTCCTCGCCCGGGGACGACCCGTCGTACGTGTCCGTCCCGCTCGGCGAGCAGTGATCTCCGGCTGCCGCCGGACGAGCATGGCCCGCGTGAACTGCCGCCCCCCTTACGCTCTCGGGGCCGTGGGGGGCACCCCACCCGGCAGCAGCGCCCCCGGCCCGGGCGTGGCGACCGCCACCCCCGTGGTCGTGGGGCTGCGCCGCTCACGCCGGGACACCCAGTCGGCGAACCACGAGAGCAGCATGCGCATCCCGATGCGGATCGGCGCGATCACCATCACCACGGGGATGAACGGCAAATCGTAGTCGAGATCGCAGACGATGAGCTTCCCGGCGTCGAGGAACTCCTCGTGGGCGGGGAGAAAACCGAGGGAGGTGTCCTTCGACGCGACCACCGGCCGGCCGCTCGTCGCGGGCGGCGTGGCGCGCCCGCCTGCGGGACCAGGACGTCCACCATGACCTGCGTGGACGGCCGGTTGGAGGGTGCCGGGGAAACCGCTGCCGCGGAGGGGGAAGTTGTCCGTCGGTACGGTCGTGCGGTCCGAAGGGCTCGCCGGCGGCCCTGAGTTCACCGGGCGGCCTCGGCCGCGGGTCCGGTCAGGACGGCGTGGTCTGTGGTGACGGCGTCGGCAGTGGGGCCGGCGTCGGCCGTGGTGACGGCGTCGGCCTGGTCGAACGAGGACGCATCGGCGGCCATCGGCAGGCCCGCTCACGGGGAGTCAGGTCTCGGCGATCTCCGCGTACAGCTGGGACAGCTCGGGGACCCCGCAGGCCGCCCACTCCTGCCCGGCCGGCACCACCTCCACCGCACGGCCGGAGGCGAGCCGCACGACGGGCTCGCCGTCGGGCCGGATCCGCCAGCCGGCGCCGGGTACGGTGCGCACCACGACGGTGCCCAGGTACAGCCCGGCGTCGTGGCCCAGCCCGGGCAGCGTCTCGGGGTCGTCCCGCCAGCGCGGGGCCATCTGGTCCAGGGCCTCCAGGGAGGCCGGGCTGCCGTCCAGGCGGACGCCCGCCCGCTCCGCCTGGGAACGCAGCAGCTCGCATTCGGACAGCAGCGCGGCGAGCGCCTCGGGGTCGGAGGAGAGCCCCTCGGGGCCGGCGGTGAGGGCCGCGTCACCGTTCTTCTTGTGCCGGGGGCCCAGGAACGGAAGGTGCATGGACCCAGCGTGGCATCACACGTCGAGGTCGACCACCACCGGCGCGTGGTCGGAGGCGCCCTTGCCCTTGCGCTCCTCCCGGTCGACGTAGGCGTCCTTGACGGCCTGCGCGAACGGCTGGTTGCCGTAGACCAGGTCGATGCGCATGCCGCGGTTCTTCGGGAAGCAGAGCTGGCGGTAGTCCCAGTACGTGAACGGGTGGTCGTACTTCAGCGGGCGCGGCACGACGTCGCCGAGGCCCGCCTCGCGCAGGGCGGCCAGGGCGGCGCGCTCGGCCGACGTGACGTGGGTGGAGCCCTCGAAGGCGGCCGGGTCGAAGACGTCGTCGTCGGTCGGCGCCACGTTGTAGTCACCCAGGACGGCGAACGGGCGGCTGCCCTGCGCGTCGCCGTACACGGCCGCCTTCAGGGCCTCGAACCACTGGAGCTTGTACGCGTAGTGCGGGTGGCCGACCTCGCGGCCGTTCGGCACGTACACCGACCAGACGCGGACCGGGCCGCAGGTCGCCGAGATGGCGCGCGGCTCGGTCACACCGTCGAAGCCGGGGTCGCCCGGCAGGCCCTTGACCACGTCCTCGATGCCGACGCGGGACAGCACCGCCACACCGTTCCACCGGCCGGTGGCGTGCACCGCGGCCTCGTACCCCAGCTCGCGCAGCTGGCCGAACGGGAACTGCTCCTCGGCGACCTTGGCCTCCTGGAGGCACAGCACGTCGGTGCCGCTGCTCTCCAGCCAGGCCAGCAGCCGGGGAAGGCGGGCGGTGATCGAGTTCACGTTCCAGGTTGCGATGCGCATGCCTCACAACCTACCCGGAGCCGCTGACAACGGGCTCAGAGCTCGGTCCACGCCCCCGGATGGAGCCGCTGGTGGGCCGTGCCGCCCAGGCGGCCGAGGTGGCCCTCGTAGATCGGCAGGGCGAGGTCGGTGAGCAGGGCGTCGTGGACGTCGTACGCGCGCTCCGGGCCCACCTCGCGCACGTAGTCGATCACCTCGGAGATCTTGTTCCAGGGGGCCATCACCGGCACCAGCAGCGTCTGGACCGCCCGGCCGGGGACGGTGAGGGCGTCTCCGGGGTGGAAGACCTTCCCGCCGTCGACCAGGTAGCCGACGTTGGTGACGCGCGGGAGGTCCGGGTGGATCACCGCGTGCAGCTCGCCGTGGACCTGGACGTCGAAGCCGGCGGCCGTGAAGGTGTCGCCGTGGCCGACGGTGTGCACGCGGCCCGGGAAGGCCGCCGTGATCCGGTCGGCGACGGACCTCAGCGTCCAGATCTCGGCGGCCGGGTTGTTCTCCATGGCGGCCCGCAGCCGGAACTCGTCGAAGTGGTCCGGGTGCTCGTGGGTGATCAGGATCGCGTCCGCGCCGAGCGCCGCGTCCTCCTCGGAGAAGGCGCCCGGATCGATGACGAGGGTCTGCCCGCCCTTGTCGAGGCGGACACAGGCGTGGGACTTCTTCGTCAGCTTCATGTCTCCCCATCCTGCCGTCTGCGGCCGCCTCCGGGCGCTACTCGGCGGGCGTGGTCTCCTCCCGGATCACCTGCTGGGCCACCCGGAACGCGCTGTTCGCGGCCGGCACCCCGCAGTAGACGGCCGCCTGGAGCAGCACCTCCTTGATCTCGTCCGGGGTGAGCCCGTTGCGCAGGGCCGCCCGGGTGTGGAAGGCCAGCTCCTCCAGATGGCCGCCCGCGACCAGCGCGGTGAGCGTGATGCAGCTGCGGGTGCGGCGGTCCAGGCCCGGACGGTCCCAGATCTCGCCCCAGGCGTAGCGGGTGACGAAGTCCTGGAAGTCCCCGGAGAACGCGTCGGCCTGTGCCAGCGCCCGGTCCACGTGCGCGTCGCCGAGCACCTCGCGGCGGATCTTCAGCCCGGTCTGGTACCGGTCCGGCGGCCCGGCGGGCTGTGCCGGTGCCGGCGCCGGGGCGATCTCGGCGACCGGCGCGGGCTGCGGCGCCGCGGCCGGGACCGCGACCGGGACGGCCGGCGTGCCCGGCAGGGCGGTCTGCCCGGTGTCGAAGGGCTGCTGCCAGGCGGTCGTGAAGTGGTGCACCAGCAGGTCGGTGACGGCGACGGGCTGCTCGACCGGGACCAGGTGCGAGGCGCCGGGGACGACCGCGAGCCGGGCGTCCGGGATGCCGGCGACCAGGGTGCGGGCCTCGGCGGGGCCGGTGACCTGGTCGTCGGAGCCGACCAGCACCAGGGTCGGCACCCCGACCCGGCCCAGCTCGGGCCGTACGTCGAAGGCGGCGAGGGCCTCACAGGCGGCGATGTAGCAGCCCGGGTCGGTGGTGCGGACCATCTGTACGGCCCACTCGGTGATCGCGGGCTGCGCGGCGGCGAACCCTCCGGTGAACCAGCGGTCGGGTGCGGTCCGGGCGATCGGGTCGAGTCCGTTGGTGCGCACGACCACCCCGCGCTGCCGGAACTCGTCCGCGGTGCCGAACCGCGGCGAGGCCGCGACCAGCGCGAGCGAGGCGAGCCGCTCGGGGTGGCGCAGGGCCAGCTCGATGCCGATCGCGCCGCCCAGCGCGCAGCCCGCGTAGCCGAACCGGTGCACGCCGAGCGCGTCCAGCGTGGCCAGCAGCCGGGTGGTCAGCTCGGCGACGGAGCCGGCCGGGTGGGCCGGGGCGCCGCCGTGGCCGGGCAGGTCGAATCGGAAGACCCGCCACTGCTCGGCCAGCTCCGGCACCTGGCGGTCCCACATGTGCCATGTGGTACCCAGTGAGGGACCCAGGATCAGAACCGGAGCGTCTTCTGGCCCGTCAAAGCGGTATTGCAGGGTGTTCGGGGGTGTCTCACTCACGCCCCAGACCCTCTCACGTCTCACGGACGCCCCTATAACGCGGGGGCGCGGGAGATCGGTCTGACCAGGTTGAAGACCTCTCGGGCGGCATATCGCTTGAGGCATCGGATGACCTCGCGTCGGGTCTTGCCTTCCTGGGTGCGGCGTTCGTAGTACGCCTGGGTGCGCGGGTCGTGGCGCAGTCGGGTGAACACGGTGCGGTGCAGGGCCGCGTTCGCCCGTCGGTCGCCGCAGTTGAGCCTGCGCGTGCTCCGACGGCCCGACGAATACTCGACGGGGCTGACTCCGCAAAGGGCAGCAAAAGATGCTTCGGTGTTCAGCCGCTCGGGGTTGTCCCCCATGGTGATCAGCAGGGTGACGGCGCTGTCCGGGCCGATGCCCATCGGTACGAGCAGTTGCGGCGCGTGGCGTTCGACGAGCCGGGTCAGGCGTTGGTTCAGCTCATTGATCTGTCCGGTGAGCTGCTCAATGCGTCCGGCCAGCATGCGTAATGTCATGTGGGTGGCCTGGGCCACCGCGTCCTCGTCTCCCCCACCGTCGGGTGGGCCGAGGGTCGCGCAGGTGCGGAACAGCTCGGCAGTGCCCAGGCTCGACAACCGTTCCCGCAGGACGGGATCGGCGATCACTAGGACGGCCTTGAGCTGGTTGATCGCCTGTGTGCGGGCCTTGACCGCGGAGTCCTTGGCGAGTTTGTAGATCCGGGCGCCGTGCACGGGTCCGTCGCCGGACTTGGCCTGGGCCCGGGTGCGACCGCTGAGCACGGCTCGCGCTGCGGCCTGCGCATCGAGCGGGTCCGACTTGCCGAGCAGACGGCAGGCCGTGCGGTCGGGCCGGTTCACTTCGAACACCTGGATCTGCTGGGTCAGCGGGTAGCGGGACAGGCCCGCGCCGAAGGTACCGGTGCCCTCGACACCGGCCCGGCGCACCGTACCCCGCTTGCGGGCCCACACGAGCAGCCGCCGATAGCCGGCCACCGTCGCCGGAAAGGACTCGGTGCCCAGGATCTTGCCCAGTGGGGACACCACGGCGGCGACATGGACCTCGCCGTGCGTGTCCATGCCCAGGACGACCTCGTCCCGAACAGGAGGATCCGCGCTGGAGGAGGTGCTGTGCTGTCTGGTCGCCATGGTGTTTGGCCTCCCGCGTGGTGACCTGCTGGGCGGATGACACCGGCCCGCTCGGGCGGTCTGAACCGTGATGGCGCCTGGAGCTCGGCAAGGCCCCTCTTGGGACACGCCCTGTGGCTCGGTGACAGCAGAACCCATCCCGCAACGACGGTCGACAAGCCTGTGACTGAACACTTCGGTCAAAGATCTCAAGAGTCAGACCCCCGTCCGGGACGGCATCGCGCAACCGTCCCATCCATCCCGGCACATCGGCACCCACCGACCACAGCCGGATGGCTTCGCCCGAACCAATGCCCAACCTGGCCGGAGCAGGCTGAGAATGAGTTGGCTCCCCGCCCACTCGCGACCGGCAATGACAGACAGCCGTCTGGGCCGCCTTACGGTCGCCCTCCATCGGCCATCGCACGAACGGCTTCGAGCCCTCATTCTGGTGCACGGTTGTCCGCAAGTCATGGCGCGGGCCGCCAAAGAGACGTCCTAGCAACTCGGCAAGAGCACCGGCGAGTGCTTCGGAACTCGGCCTACTCGAGTAACGGGGAACCAGCAGCACCGCACGAAGGAGCGCCCGCGTGGAAGGCATGGCGCATGTGGGCGCTGCCGGACCCGATGCTCGCGGCCCCCGTCTCCGACCCGGCGCCGCCCGATGGGTGGGCCGCCGAGGAGAAGTGGGACGGTTCTCAAGACACCTCGTGATGTCTCATTCGCGTTGGCACCGTTCACCTAGGTCACGACTGGTCCTTCGTGCGTGCGCCTGAGGCTTGCCGGGTGTCTGCGCCGCTGCTGACGTGCCGCTGGGTCTCCTGGGGGCCGTGCCAGTCCAGGCAGACGGCGGTGGCATCGTCTTCGAGCCGGCCGTCGGCGGCGTCCTGGACCGCGGACGTCAGCACCAGTGCGGCCTCCCTCGGGTGCAAATTCCGGGTGCGCGCCAGCAGAGCGGGCAGGTCGACCTCCTCTCCGTGACGTTCGAGCATGCCGTCGGTGAACATGAGCAGACGGTCACCGGGCCGCAGGTCGAGGTCCTGCACACGGTAAGGGTGGGGAGTCAGCTCAGACAGCCCGAAGGGATGGTCCACCTCGCAGGTGATCGTCTCCACAGCCCCGTTGCGCATGCGCAGCGGCCAGGGATGACCGGCGTTGACGAGCCGGGCCCGCCCGGTATGGAGATTGATGCGCAGGAGCTGCCCGGTGGCATGACCGTGGCCGTGTTCGATCAGTGCCTGGTCTGCCCGGTGGGCCTGTTCGGCCAGGCCGGTGCCCGCCCGGCGGGCACCGCGCAGGGCGCCCACCAGGACCGTGGCGGCCAGGGCGGAATCCATGTCGTGGCCCATGGGATCGGTCACCGACACGTGCAAGGTGTCGCGGTCCACGGTGTAGTCGAAGGTGTCGCCGCTGAGGTCCTCGGAGGGCTCCAGGTTCCCGCACAGGGTGAACTGTGCGGCCTCGCACGACAGCGACAGGGGCAGCAGCTGGTACTGGATTTCAGCTGCCAGGGTGGGGGGCTTGGAGCGTTTGCCCCAGGTGTAGAGATCGGTGAAGCGGCCGTTGGCGATCACGATGTAGGCCAGGATGTGGGCGGCTTCCCCGACTGCGTCGAGCACGTCCTCGCCAGGGTCGGTCGGCAGGAGCAGTTCCAGCAGCCCGATCGCATCCCCGCGGTTGGTGACGGGCACGATCACCCGCTGCCCCTCGCCGGTCGCGTCCTGATACAGGCGCTGGGTACGGATCACCTCCTCGTAGACGCTGCCGAACAGAGGAATCCGCTCGGCCTGCCCCCCACCCCGAGTGGGGGCGGTGGACAGCCGAGCCACCGCCTTCCCCGTCAGGTCCACGATGAGGAAAGAGACCTTCGTGGCCTCGAAACGCCGCCGCAGGTCCTCCGCGATCACGTCGACGGCGTCCGCCGGCGCCGCTGTCTCCGCTGCCGTCAGCAATCGGGTGAGCCGACTCTGTCCACCACTCACGACCGCAGTCCCTTCACAGCCCCCCACCAGCTTGGTAATCACCGCAGTGAGCGTCAATCCGTGAACGGTCACGCTCCGGCATTCGCCCGCGGACGGGGCCGCCACGGCTGCTCTGTACAAAAGCGGCTCGACGGGCCCATGTCTTAGGAGACACGCCAGAGTCTGGATAACGATCGCTGGAGAGCGCTGCTCTCTCTGGATGCCGGGCGTTTGGTGTTGCGCTCGCGCAGGGACAGGAACCTCGCACCTTCCTTCCCCGAGGTTCGTTCCGGGCACGGTCCAGCTGCCGACGCGACGGCCCTGGACGGCGAGCTGGTCGTACGGGAAATCCAGCAGGCTCGCCTTCGAGCGACTCCAGGGTCGCCTCCAGCGGCGCGGTGCCGGCACTGCCCGGCTCGCCGAGCAGTGGCCCGCCCACTTCGTCGCCTTCGACTTGTTGCGCCTGGCGGGCACCGACACGACCAGGTGGCCGTACGCGGGCGCCGCAGGGCCGCTCCGGAACGCCTCTTTGCCGAACAGAACCTCATCGCGCCGTGGGCGCTGTGCCCGTCGTTCCCGCTGACCTGGGGATTCACGAAACTGCGGACAGAGCCCTGAAAACGGCCAGGGCTACTTGTCGCCCCACTTGGTCCGGCGTTCAACGGAGTGGGGAGTTTCAGCGAGCGTCGCGCCCGCTGCCGACCACGCGGCCGGTACGTTGGCGGCCACCGGTCCCGGCTGACATGGACCCCCAACGCAGCCGGCCCGCAATCCCGCAGTTCAGGGGCGGCCACCCCGCCGACCTGACCGCCGAATACCGAGCCGGGTCCCATGGCCGGCCGCTTCACCGTGCCGTCGGGCCCGTTCCGTGGGGCATTCCTCGATACCGATGACCCGCAGCAGTTCCAGCCGCTCGCGAGCCTCGGCGACGCCGAGCGCGGCGCCGTGGCCGGCGAGCAGAAGACGGATGCCGCACCGGCCGCTCCCAGGAAGGCGCTGTGCACGGTGGCCAGCGGGGAGTCGGGCGGTGTGTCCAGGTCCACCCGCTTCTGAAGGACGGGAGCGCCTCCGTTCAGTACCTGGACCAGGGGCGAGTGGGTCGCCTCCCCAACCGGGGGGGCAGATGACGCGCCAGTCCTCCGGCCGGGCTTCACGGCTCTCCGGGCCGGTCACGGCAACTCGGTGCACCTGACGGGAGCCGACCCGCGGGTCCACCGGGAGCAAGGCTGCGGCTCAACCGGGCGAGGGCCTCGTCCACCTCCAGGGTGTGACCGAGCACGTCGGTGATCTCCGCGACGAGTGTCAACCGCTCGGCGAGACTCTCCAGAGCGCGCGCACGAGCGGCTCGTTCCGCCTGTCCCATCCGTTCTGACTGCCCCGCACGTTCCGCGCGTTCCCTACCGGCACGGCGGTCCGCCGCGGTCTCGACGATCAGCACGACCAGGTCACGCAGACGCCGGAGACGTCGTCCACCAGGGGGGTGGCCGACGAGGAGACCGGGACCAGCAGTCCGTCACCACGCAGGCATCTGCAGTCGTCCCCGCGTGCCGAACGCCTCTCGGCCAGTGCCCACAGCAGCGGGCAGCGCTCCCGCGGGATGAGGGCACCTCCCGGGTCGCGATGGCACAGGGTCGTGCGTGGAACTCGCCGTCACCACCCGCCAGACCAACGGCAGGGCCATGGGCACCACCACTACGGTCCCGTCAGCGGCTCCCCCGGCTCGTTGGCTGAACCGGAGGAGCCTGAGTCGAGCCAGCCCCATGGATACGCTGCTGAACGCGGCCCACCTCCGGGTCCCCCTCCCGAGTCCCCCGCACCCGAAAGCCTGCCGCGATGTGCGACAGGCGCTCAATCGGAGCAGCGACCGGTCGTGCGCAGAACCCCGGGAGGAGGGGATGCTCTGGGACGCCGCGATCAGGACGTCTTCTTCCGGCTGCGGTTGATGCACTCCGAACGCACGGCCGTCCGCGTCGGCACCGGAGACCCTCGAACCGACTCTGAAGACGGTCAGCCGAGCCAGGACGACACCACCCGGCCTCGTGATCCTGCCCCGGCGTCTGGTGGTCGAGCAGTCCTTCGCCCGGATCAGGCGCGCCCGCAGGCACCGCGACCATGGACGGCACATCCCGCGATCCGAGCGGTACTGATCGTCGCAGGGCAGGGCCCACCGTCATGGCCGAGTTGAACCCTGAGTGAGCTCCGCTCCACCGGCCGCTGCGCGCCGTGGAACGGGATGCACGAAAACGGCAACCTGGGGTAATAGTCGAACTGTCGTCCTCGCAATTCCGTACGGCACCGGCGACCCGGACGGGAAACCCGAGGTCTGGGATGTGATCCTGATGGAAGACTCTCTGAACGGCACCCCGATGCGGCTCGAGGGGCACTTGGTTCCGGCACGGACACCGCTCCTGAACAAAATCAGCGAGTTGCAGACGGAAATCAGTCAGCTGCAGGAGGCCGTCGTCTCCCACACCGTGGTGGACCAAGCGATCGGTGTGGTCATCACCCTCGGTGGCCTGCGTCCCGAGCAGGGCTTCCAAGTGCTACGAAAGGTCTCACAGCACACCAATACGAAACTGCGGCAGGTCTCCGAACTGATCGTGGAGTGGGTACACAGCGAACAGCTGCCCGACGAGATCCGCACCTCCCTGAACAGGGCACTGGCCACCGCACGGTCCATCTGAACGCAGCACAGCTCTGCCGCCCGCGTTCCGAGCCGGACGGCAGGGCGGGCGGACGAGTTGAATGCCAGCTCACTTCCGAACCCGCACGCGACGCGACCTCCGCTCAACGTGTCCCCGCACCCGTCTGACCAAAACGTCGCACGCCAGACTTTCCGGCGGTCGCTGATCACGCACGCTCCGGAGCACTCGCCGGCGTGCCCGCAAGGGCCCCACGATCACGGAGTCTCCCCCGAGTCGCGCGAACGGTTGCGTGGTTGCCGTGTGCAGCGGATCGGACGCCTCCTGCGCGGTCGGCAGCCGCCCGGCCGACAACAGGAGCGGGCCGGCGCCGCGAAGCACCCGGGACAGCGGGCCCGTCGCCGTCTCCGGCACCGGCGGCAACTGTCCCGTCAGGCCGGTCAGGGCTGCGTCGGGGTCACGGTGTGAGAAACAGACCCGCTCGGCGGCGCCGTCCTCGGCCACCAGACCGGCCGCGGACCAGTCGGCCAGTCCCGGCACCAGCACGCGGCACACCCGTCTGAGCCCCTCGACCGCGTCCAGCGTGCTCGACAGCGCCGCCGCACTCCGGGTGGCGAACGCCAGCTGGTCGAGCGCCGCTCGCAGCGCCGCGTCCGCGTCATCCTCGTCCATGGCGACCACCTGCCCGCCTGGGGGCTCTACGGCCGCTTCCGCCCTGGGAAACCAGCTTGCCGAACGACGGTTCGCGGGGCCTGTGCCCGCGCCGCCGCTCATGCCGCGTCGCGCCAGGCGGCGATACCGGTCACCGTGACCGCGACGGTGACCGGCTCCGCGGCACCGTGGGTGGCGAGGTGGGTGACGAGGGCGGCTGTCACCCGGTCGTGGACGTTTCGGGCGATGTCCAGCGCCCGCCGACCCTCCGTCAGGACGCAGCGCACCTCGATGTGCCATCCCGAACCGTCCGGCGCCCGGTCGGCGCGTACGCCGGCCTCGGGCGGCGTGGTGTCCGCCCGGGTGGGCGCGGCGGCTGCCGCGAGGCGCCGGGCGAGGCGGGGTTGCAGGGCGGCCACGCCAGGAACCGCGAGGGCTGCCTCGGCCGCGACGCCGGGGAGCGCGGTGGTGCCGACGGCGGTCATCATGCGCCACCGCCCGTCGGGAGGCGGGGACCGAGGGTCGGTCCCGGTTCCAGTACGTCGGCCACGGTGATGTCGACGGCTGTCACCGTGAGCCCCAGGTCCTTTCCGGCCGAGTGGAGGACCGATCGGCGCACCTGGTGGACCCGGTCGGGCAGCGGGCGGTCGAGGGCGGCGGCCAGGGTCATGGTCACCCGCACGTCGGTGCCGTTGCCCTCGGGTACGAGCCGGCAGGTCGCGGCCCTGGCACCGGGGACCGTGTCCGCGGCTCGCCTCAGCACCTTCGCCGCGGCGCTCTCGGCGATCCGCAGGTCCCGGTCGGGGTCGGCCAGGGGCAGCAGCAGCCCGAACCGGACCTCTGCCCTGACGACGTCCATGACCCGGTCGGCGAGTGCGTGCAGGCCCGGAGGGTCCTCGTCGCGCAGCGTCCGGGCGGCCGCGTTCACCGTGGCCAGTCCCTCAACCGCCTCTCGGCAGTGTGGACAGGACACCGGGTGCGGGTCCGCGGCCGGCGGTGCGTCCCGCGCCTGTTCCCAGACCCGGCTGAGCAGGCGGCCGCAGGGCAGTACCTCATCGCCTGCGATCGGGGGCACGTCGGCGGCGGCCCAGCCGTTGCGGGGCCCGTCGGCTCCGGGCGGTTCGGGAGGCCGCGTGTACGGGTCGTCTAGCGCCATGGGCCCATCGCCTCCTGCAGGGATCGGCGTGCCCTGAACAGTCTGCCGCGTACCGTCTGCTCGCCGGTACGCGTCACATGCGCTATCTCCTTGTAGGGCAGGCCCTGCACCTCCCGCATGATCCAGCAGACCCGCTGTCCGGCGTCCAGCTCGGCGAGTGCGCGGAACAGGGCGGCCGTGGCCGCGTCCTGCTCGGCGGTCCGGGCGGGCTGGCTCCACGCGTCGCTCGCCGCGGGTTCGGCCACGGTGTCCAGGGGCACGGGCGGCGGCCGGCGGTGGCACATGGTCTGACAGCGGTTGACGGTGATCCGGTACATCCAGGTGCGGAACTCCGCCCTGTGGCGGTATTCCGGCAGGTGGCGCCAGGCGCTGATGAAGGCGTCCTGAACGGCCTCCTCGGCGTCCTGGGGGTTGCCCAGCATGCAGCGGGCCAGGGACAGGAGGGACCGGCTGTGCCGCTGGACGAGAACGGCGAAGGCGTCCTCGTCTCCCTCGGCCGCCCGCACCGCCAGCAGACGGTCGGGCAGGTCGCACCCCAGTCGTGGGGAAGCAGTGCGTTCGATCATGGCGCTCCCACGCAGGCTCGGAACGACCGTGTACCCCCGAAAAGAAATGTGATGCACGTCACACATCAGGGCACGTGAGGACTCCGCCGCTCGATATGTCCAACTTTCGACGGGCATCATTCCGGTGTCCGGCCGACCGATCGAGGCGACCGCCATGACGGACAACATCACCAGCGTCGGCGGGGGCAGCCGGTCCGAAACAGGCGTGAGCGCGCTCAAGGGCCGCACCGGGGCCGGGGCTCCGGCCGAGACACGGGGCAGGACCACCATCGCGGACGGTGTGGTGGCCAAGATCGCGGGCATGGCCGCCCGCGAGGTACCGGGCATCCACAGCCTGGGTGCGGGGATGGCCCGCGCCTTCGGCGCCATGCGCGAACGCGTCCCCGGCGCAGGCGGAGGCGGAGCGGTCACCCGCGGCGTCAAGGTCGAGGTCGGGGAACGGCAGGCCGCGGTGGACCTGGACGTCGTCGTCGAGTACGGCGTCTCCATCGTCGACGTCGCGGGCGGCGTACGCACCAACGTCATCAGCGCCGTGGAGCGGATGACGGGCCTGGAGGTCGTCGAGGTGAACATCGCCGTCGACGACGTCCATCTGCCTGACGACGAGGAGGAACAGACCGAACCGAACGAGGGCCGCGTGAGGTGACCGCTGCCAGGAGCACCGCCGTGTCCTCGGGCCCGAGCGGATGATCACGGCGAGAGGGACGCTCGCGAGACGGGTGAGTGCGAGATGAACACAGCAACGACGGGACTCGCGGCCGGCATGGCCCTCGGCTTCGCCGGCTACTTCGGCGGCTTCTGGGCCTTTCTGCTGGTGCTGGTCCTCGGTGCGGCGGGGCTGATCGTCGGCCTCGTCGTACAGGGCGACCTGGACCTCCGGACACGGAGGCAGCGGTGAAGACCCGGCCCGGTTCCCCTGGCGAGGGGTCGGGCCCGCCGGCGCCGGCCGCCGGGCTGCCGCCCCCGGCCGAGCGGGGCGCCACCGTCATCCCCGACAGGGTGGTCGCCCGTATCGCCGCCCAGGCCGCACGCACGGCTCAGTCCCGGCGCGCCGCCGTACCACCCGACCGCGGCGGACCGGCGGCACCCCACGCCTCCGCCGCCGTCCGTACCGGATCGGTGCGCCTGCATCTGACCATGGACCTGCCCTACCCCACGGACATCCCCCGTGTCTGCGAGCGGATCCAGCGGGACGTCGCCGAACGGGTCGCCCAGCTGACCGGGCTGCGAGTGGGAGAGGTCCTCCTCACCGTCCGGCGGCTGGTGACCGCCACCGACTCGAGCCGGGGGCGGGTCCGGTGAGCGGCCGGGCGGCCCGGGTCATCGGGCACGCCGTGCAGGAAGGGCGATCGTGATGACATCCGGTCCACGTCCCCCGGGCCGCGGCTCCGCGTCGTCGGCGCACCGTGCCGCAGTGCCGCTGACGAAGGAGCCCGATCCTCCCGAACGCGACGTGTCCACCTCGGACCTGACAGCCGGTGAGCGCGGAGGAGGGCACCGAACCCGTCGCAAGTGGTCGGCGCGCAGCGTCACGGCGGCGCTGGTCGCCGCGGTGATCCTCGTGGCCGCGGTCGCGACGCTCGTCGACGTCGTCGCCGTACGGGCGGGACGTCCGGCCGCGGCCTGGCGACGGCACCTGGCCGACGAACTGGCGACCCGCCCGGTGGACGACGTGTGGATGTTGACGGGAGCCGCCGTGGCCGCCGCCGTCGGCGTCTGGCTGATCGTCCTGGCCCTCACCCCCGGTGAGCGCCGCTGGCTGCCCCTGCGCTCACCCGCCGGCTGCCCGCGAATGCGGGCCTTTCTGGAGCGCGACGGCGCCGCCGCCCTGCTGCGCGACGCCGCCATGCGGGTCCCCGGAGTCGGCGCGGCGCACGTCCTGGTGCGCCGCCACCGCATCAAAGCCCGCGCGGACGTCCGCTTCCGCGACCCCCGACAGGTGAAGGACGACCTCACCGCCGTCCTCGGCGAGGAACGCGACCGGCTGGCCCTCGCCCGTCCTCCCCGCATCGCCGTACGGGTGCGGCGACGCACCCGCTGACACAAGACCGCAGCACCGGAGCCCGCCATGACGCCGCGATCCGCACTCAACCGCACCCTGCTGGCCCTCGCCGGACTGGTCCTCCTCGGCGGCGGACTGCTCATCCTCTTCGCCGGGCTCGACCTCTACCGGCGGCACGATCTGGCCCCACCCGCCGGCTGGCCCCTGACCACCCCGGCCGACGTCCTGCTCGGCTCCGCCGACCGGGCCCGCTGGAGCAGCCAGGGCTGGTGGTGGTGGCCCGCGGTCATCGCCGCCCTCGTCGTCGCGGCTCTGCTCGCCCTGGGGTGGCTGCTCGCCCAGCTGAGCCGACGTCGCCCCGGCTCCCTGCCCGTCGGCGGCACACCCCCACAGGAGGGCGTCGAACTGCGCGACCGCGCACTCAGCGAAGCGATCGCGAACGAAGCCGGTGCCCTGCCAGGGGTAGGCCGTGCGGCCGTACTCATCACCGGCCGACCGGGCCGGTACCGCACCCGCATCAAGCTCACCCTCACCCCCGAGGGCACGCCCGGCGCCACTCTCGGTGCCCTGTGCGAAGGCCCGATCGGCACCGCACGTCGGTCCACCGGCCTCACCGACATGCCCACCGAGGTCCGGCTACAGGTCAGCCGCCACGGACCACACCGCGTGGAGTAAGGAGGAGAGAGATCGGCCGTTCCCGCCGACGCCCTTGCGGCCCACAGCAGTTCACGGGCGCGTCGGCACCACTCCCCGAAGGAGAAACTATGATCATCCTGGGCGTCATTCTGCTCGTCGTCGGCTTCCTCACCGGCCTGTCCATCCTGTGGACCATCGGGATCATCCTGCTGGTCGTCGGAGCCATCCTGTGGATCCTCGGCGCGATGGGACACGCCGTCGCCGGTCGACGCCACTACTGGTAGGCGGGATCGTTGCCCAGCAGGGCAGTGATCCATGCTGCGGGCAGGCCGGCAGACGGCGCGGACCCCACCCGGACGGCCACGGCGGCGGACGACGACGGCGGAGAGGTCGATCCGCCTGAGGCCGCCGCCGGTGCGGCCAGCCGCCGCGGCTCGGAGCGCGGGGCGGCCGGTGGCCGTTGTGCCGGTCCTCGCCGCACGAGCGCACGGCCGACTCGTTGGGGAGTCGGTGGATCGGCCCCCACGGTCCGGGCGGAAGTTCCCCACGCGTCGGCCCGTGAGTCTCCGTCGGGAGTTCGTATGCACAGCACCTTCGTGAGGATCCGCCCGAACGTCCCCCGGGGCCACGGCGATGGCGGACGGTGAGCGGCAAGGACCTGCGGAAGGCTCCACCCGGTCGGAGCGCTTCGGGGAGGAGTTTCTGGGAGTCCTGCTGGACCAGGGGCACGAGTTGCCGCCGCACCAGCTCGGTCCGCTCGTCGCACGGCAGACCGGCAGGCTCGACGGCCGCGAGACCTCGCTCTTCCTGCAGGACTACGGCCAGGTGTGGCTCGTCCCCCTGCCAGGTGACGGGCTGGTGGCCGGGGAACCGCAGCCGATCGACGGCTCCGATGCCGGTCGTGCCTTCCAGGAGGCGCGTCCCGTAGAGGTGCCGCGGGCCGGCGGTGTGCGGGTCTATCTGCCCCTGCTGGACGGTGGCGACCAGATGGGCGTCCTGGCCGTCACCCTGGACCGCCTCCACGACGACGAGCGACGGCTGCTGCGCAGGCTCGCCTCACTCGTGGCCGACATGCTGGTGACCAAGCACGGATACACCGATCTGTTCTTCCGGCTGCGCCGCAGGGAACCGATGAGTGTGGCGGCGGAGATCCAGTGGTCGCTGCTGCCACCGCTGACGATGTCCACGCCCCGGGTCGAGCTGGCCGGGATGCTGGAACCCGCCTACGACGTGGCCGGCGACAGCTTCGACTACGCCCTCAACGGCGATGTCCTGCATGTGGCCATGGTCGACGCGATGGGCCACGGACTGGATGCCGCCACGATGGCCACGGTGGTCATCGGAGCGTACCGGCATGCCCGGCGCATCAGCGTCGGCCTGTCGGAGATCTATGCGTTCATGGACCGGGCCGTCGCCGAGCAGTTCGGCCCCGACCACTTCGCGACCGCTCAGATGATGCGGCTCAACACGGCAACGGGCAGACTTCAGTGGGTCAACGCCGGACATCCCTCTCCTCTGCTGATCCGTGGACACCGTGTCGTAGGACGGCTGCAGGGCCCGACGACGCTGCCCGTCGGCTTCGGCGGTCACGATCCCCGGATCAGTGAAGTGGCTCTCACCCCCGGCGACCGGATCCTGTGCTTCACCGACGGACTGATAGAGGAGCGCGATGTCGGCGGTGAGGAATTCGGTGAGGAGCAGCTCATCGGGTGGGTGAACCGCCTCGAGCCCACGGCGCAGCAGATCCGGACGGTGGCGCGCTCCCTCTCCCACACGCTGCAACGGGCGCGGGGCGGGATCACCACGGACGATGCGACGCTCCTGCTGATCGAATGGCACGGGAGCACCACCGACCACCTCGCACTGCCGGAGTGAGCCGGCCTCCCACCCCCAGGGAAAGGCCGACGGCACGCAGCCTTTCCCCCACCGCCGATCTCTCACACTCCTGCTGCCGCGGTGGGCCCGTGACCGGTGACCGGTCCGTCAGGAGTGCGTGAGGCGGGGTGGGGGGCGTCGTGTCCGCCTTCGGAGTCCCAGACCGCCTCCCCGAGCGAGTCCGAGTCGGCCGCTGCCTCTGCCGCGGCCCGGAAACGTTCGGCCTCATGGATCAGGCCGGTCGCCGTGAGGCCCCGTGACGGGTCGGTGGCCGCGGCCATGAGCCGGGTCGCGGTGGCCGGGGCTGTCTCCGGTGGGATCACCAGCAGGTCCCAGCGGCCGAAGGTGTGGGCCAGCAGCAACAGCGTGTGCGGATCCTGCCCGGCGTTGGACCAGCCGACGCGCACCATGTGGCCGTGCGCGGGCACTTCTCCCGGAACGACCGGCCAGAACGTGCGGCTCACCGCTACCCGGGTGATCCGCCCCCACAGCCGGTCGAGACATTCGACGAGCGCCGGGAGCTGCTCCGTCAGGTTGCGCGAACGGGGCCACCAGGCACCGTTGATCAGGGCCGCAGGGGTGCCGGCCGGCGCCAGCGTGAGTCGGAGCGGTGACGAAGAAGGGGCCCGGCCTCCGACTGCGGGTGTGAACGGAATGGTCGCGGTCATGGCGGGGGCCCAACCCCGGGCCGGTCACGGCCGGCCCGGCTATCATGAATCGCCGAGAGCGACCCGGCGTGGAAGCCGATGTACGAGATACTCTCGGTAATCACCGGGATACTCCCCGCCCACGCCCGGCGGACCGATGCGGAGCGACGGGTTGAACGGAATACGAGGAAAACCTCCCGCGCACTACATCCGAGGAGTCCGGCCAGGGCATGCGAGCCGTCGGGCGTGAGACCGGTCCGGTAACCGGCGTACGACGTGCCCGGGCGCCCTCAGCCCACTTCCCGCCGGTATCGACAGCCGCTTCACCGAATGCGGCGGCGTCTCCACAACCGCCCCGGCGTGTGCGGAGTACCGTGGACAGCACCGAGGGCATTTCGCACACCGGCTTCCACGCCGGGTCGTTCTCGGCGAGAGACGAAACCCGGGTCGTCGCCAAGGCGGCCCGGAGACGGGTCCGCATCATGTCGGCGACCTTGCACCAAGCCCTGCCACACCACGAGCCCGTCGCAGCCCCGGCCGCGCGTCTCGCGCTGAAGACCGACGGCCCGTCGCGCGGCCTCCTGGACGGTGCCTGGGGGCCCCGTTCCCGGGACCTGCTGAGCGAGCTGCCCGCACTGACCGATGTGCTGGACCCTCTGTGGGGCCGCATCACCCGCATCGCCGTCAACCCGAAGTACTGGCCGGTCATCCCGCACGAGATCCCCGTGGGCGGTCACGTCGTCAAGGCCGGATGGTTCACCCCGGAGATCGACCCGCACAAGCTGCTGCTGCTCTCCTACGGCACCGGCCGCTGGGACCTGCTGGTCATCCCGCCCGAGACCGAGACGGAGTCGGCGGCCCGCCTGATGGCGGCTGCGTCCGACTACGACGGCCCACCGCTGACCGCAAGCGCTCTCATGGCCGCGGACGAGACCCGGCACGCCGTCTCCGCCGCCGACCGGCCACTCGAACCGGACGAGGCAGGGAAGTACGAGGAGGACGGCCCCGCCTCCACGGCCGTTCCGGCACGGACGGGTCGCGCCAGTCGCCTGGTCATCGGTATGTGAGACGGCCGCACGACCGGTGCCTTGCCGGGTTTCGGCCCTGCCTCGCGAACCGGCGCAGGCACATGCAGGAGGCTCGACCGGCGGATCCCCGCCCCCCGTGGTCCTCGTCCCCAGGAGCAGCACATGCAAGCACTGATCGTTCCCATCGTCGTGATCGGCCTCCTGGCCGTCCTGGCCCTCGCCCTGTCCGTGAAGGTCGTCAAGCAGTACGAGAAGGGAGTGCTGTTCCGCTTCGGCCGACTTCTCGGAACACGCTCACCGGGGCTGCGGTTCATCATCCCGTTCGTCGACGTCCTGCACCGGGTGTCGCTGCGGGTCGTCACCATGCCGATCCAGTCCCAGGGCATCATCACCCGGGACAACGTGAGCGTGGACGTGTCGGCGGTCGCCTACTTCCGGGTCGTCGACGCCGTGAAGTCGGTCGTCGCCGTGGAGAACGTCAACGCGGCGATCAACCAGATCGCCCAGACCACCCTGCGGAAGGTCGTCGGCCGGCACACGCTCGACGAGACGCTGTCGGAGACGGACCGTATCAACCTGGACATCCGCCAGATCCTCGACGTCACCACCGTCGACTGGGGTGTGCAGGTCACGCTGGTCGAGCTCAAGGACATCCAGCTGCCCGACACCATGAAGCGCGCCATGGCCCGCCAGGCCGAGGCCGAGCGGGAGAAGCGAGCGAAGATCATCAACGCGGAGGGCGAGTCCCTGGCCGCAGCCGCGCTCGGCGACGCCTCGGACACCATGATGGCTCACCCCCTGGCGCTTCAACTGCGCAATCTCCAGAGCCTGGTGGAGATCGGTGTCGACCAGAACACCACCGTCGTCTTCCCGGCCCCCCTCATGAGCACGATCGGCGAGCTCGGCTCCTTCCTCGCCCGGGAAACCGCGGCCGCCGCACCCGCCGCGGCAGCGCCACCGGCCGGCACCGGCCGCACCGACACGTCCCTCAGCCCGGCAGGCAGCGCACCCGGCACCGCGGCATGAAGCCAGACCACGGCCAGAGCGATCCGTGGCACCAGGGAGGATTCGTGACCGTCGCCTGTCGCGCGCGTCCTCCGGGCACCGGCTGATGATGGGGGTACGGCCGAACACGCGGAGCTGATCATGACGGGTTGGCGGGTCAGGGACTACACCCAGGACGATCTCGAAGCGGTGATCCGTGTCGACATGCAGAGCGGCACGACCGAGGAGCCGCCGCTCTTCCCGCTCTCGGACGCCGTGACGGCCCTCCAGACCCGCCACCCGGCCGTGGTGGCCACGGCCGACGACGTGCTGATCGGCGCCGCGGTGAGCAGGGTGGAGGGCGAACGGGCATGGATCCTGCGCATCTGCATGGCGCCCGGCTGGCGGCAGCGCGGGCTGGGGAGTGCCCTGATCACCGCCCTTGAGCAACGGCTCTTCGCCGCCGGCGTCCGCGCGGTGCACGCCGCCCTGCCCGAGGGCGAGACCGGTGCCACCGCCCTGCGCAACTGCGACTTCGGCGCCCGCCCCGGGCTGGTCTTCTTCGAGAAACGCGGACCGGTGACCCCGCAGTCGGCCGGCACGCTGTCCTCGCTCGGAGCGGAGCTGCCGCCAGGGGGGCTCTGGCAGAAGGTCGCGGGCATGCAACGGGAGAAGCGGCTCATCGAGCGGCGCCTGGTCCTGCCGCTGGCCCATCCCGAACTGGCCGCCCAGCACGGAGTGGAACCGCCACGGGCGGTGATGCTGTTCGGCCCGCCCGGGACCGGCAAGAGCACGTTCGCGCACGCGATCGCCAGCCGCCTGGGATGGCCCTTCCTCGAACTGTTCCCCGCCCGTCTGGCCGCCGAGTACGGCCTGGCGACCGGGCTGAACCGGCGCTTCGACGAGATCGCCCGGCTCGACCACGTCCTCGTCTTCATCGACGAGGTCGAGGAGGTCGCCGGCGAACGCGGCGGCGCGGACGCGACCGCTGTCGGCGTCGTCAACGAACTGCTCAAGGCGATCGTCCGGTTCCGAAGCCAGGACGGACGGCTGCTCGTCTGCGCCACGAACAACGTGACCACGCTCGACTCCGCGTTCCTGCGGCACGGCCGCTTCGACTACGTGCTGCCGATCGGCCCTCCCGACCACACCGCCAGGACCGCGCTGTGGGAGAGCTACCTGGCCCGAGCAGGCGCACGGGCCGACAGCGCGGTACTCGCGTCCGCCAGCGAGGGGTTCACCCCCGCCGACATCGCCCACGCGGCACGCACCGTCTCCCAGGCCCAGTTCGAGCGCACCTTCGACACCGGAACCCGGACCACCCCCACCACCGACGACTACCTGGACACGATCCGCGACACCAAGCCCACGGTCAGCGCCGCCATGGCCCGGGAATTCGCCCAGCAGACGGAGGAGTTCGCCCGCATCTAGCGTCCAGGCCGGTGGAGAGTCGATCTGCGACGGACGTGTCAGGCCGGCGCAGGTGGCCTGTCGCTGCCCGTTTCGATGAGGATCTGCCTGGCCTCGGTGACGTTGTCGGCCCGTACGGCCCTGGCCATCGCGGCGCGTGCCGCGTCGGGCTGCGTGTCCGGAGGTACCAGCATCAGGGAGAAGTGGTCCCGGTCGCCTCGGGTGATGAGGACGGTGTCGTCACCGACCGGGAAGGAGTCGATGTGCACGACCCGGTCATCGACCGTCACCCGGGTCGGCAGTTCGTCCCAGGCGCTGCCGTCCAGACCGACCCGGGTGATGGGCCCGAGATGCTCGGTCAACGCGGAGATCAGCGAGGGAAGCTCGGCACCGATGTCCCGGGACCGCGGCCACCATGCGCCGTCCAGGATTCCCTCGCGTGCGTGTGTGGTCTCCAGCCGCAGCAGGGCCGTCCCGGGGTGCACCGACCGGTGGACGGCGTCCGGCAGGAACCTGGGGAGGTGGTCGGGGGTGTCGGAGTCGGTCATGGTGTCCGCCCGTCCCGTAGAGAGCAGTGCGACCGCAGGGCGTGCGACCACGATACGACCCTGCTACCTCACGGTACTCCGCACGACGCGCCCGCGAGCGCTTCGCCGCAGGCGCGGTTGCGGAAACAGGCAACGGCTCCGGCGTATACCCGCCGGAGCCGCCCTTCCGGGTCATTGCACGTGAGCGTGCGCCGACCCGCTTTCCAGGTTACGTCAAAGGGACTAATCCGCCATAAGCAATCCTTGCGAGGGTTCACTTCGGTCCGAGAAGCCGACGCGGCGGTTCAGCCACGCCCTTCCTCTTCCGTCTCCATCTGCCGGATCCCCTGGTGCGTCAGCGTGATCATCCCGGGCGTGTTGCCCCTCTCCCAGTCCACGACGACCCAGCCTTCACCTGCCAGGTACATACAGGCAGCGGCCATGTCCTGCTCAGGGATACCCAGGTCCGTGCGGAGCTTCGCCCCATCGACACCCAGGAGGCGATTGCCCTCGGCGGCCTGGTACAGAGCCTGCATGATCCTCTCGCGGTACGTCTTCCGGTCCCGCAACATCGCCATGACGCGCCTTCCTCTACTGCCCACGGTCGGGCCGAAGCCGATGTCATCCGCGGTCGCCGTCGCGGTGGGGCGCGTCGGAACGGTCGCGTCCACCGACCGACGGTGTCTCCGGGGCCGACGCCCGATCCCCGGCAGAACATCGCTGTAGTGGAAGGCAGCGATCCGTTCGGCGTGCTGGCCGTTGAGCCGGTGGATCAGAACGACTCCGACGGCGATCAGGACGAGCAGCACGGCCACGGCGATGACGAGCATGGGATCTCACCTCCGCCGACCGGCGGGCGAAGGCCCTGCCGAGCCGATGGGCCGGGGCAGGGACGACGGTCGACCTGCTCCGCCGTCGGCTTCCCAGGCTTCTTCCCTGATTCGTGCATCGATCCTGTCTGCTGCTTGCTCCCGGGCCGAGGCATCGACGCCGTCGCCGGCCATCAGCTGCGCGGCAACATCCGCACCGGTTTCCGGCGGAATCACCAGCACGTCCCGGCGGCCGTCAGCGGAGAAAAGAGTGAGTCTGTGGGGATCCTGTTCCTCGGTGGACCAGCCCACCTGCACGGTGCGCCCGGCGTAGGACACCCAATGCGGCAGGACGGGCCAGTAGGCCGGGTGCACGGTGACACCCGTGATACGACCCCAGAGATCGCCCAATGCGGCCGTCAACGACGGCAGCTCACGGGTGAAGGCACGGGAGCGAGGCCACCACGTACCGTCCAGCCCGCCCGGCGCGGGCGTCAGGGACAGCCGGGCCGGCTGCGGCGGCGCACATCTGCTCGATGTCGTACGGTCAATGGTCACAGCCATGTCGCGGACCTGTCCCCGGGCTCGTGGGTGCGGCCCGGCGCTGTCGATCACCGGGAACGGCACCCGCGGCGGAGCCGGTGCGCGAAGAACTCCCGGTGTCTTCAACACTACTCCGCTCACCGGTCCGAAAAGCCCGGGATGACCAGGCAGTTTCCTGCCATCGGGACCTGGTCGCCGGTGCCGATGCCGGTCAGAGCCAGTCCTTGCGCTTGAACGTCAGATACAGCAATGCGGACAGGAGCACGATGACGGCGGCGGAGGTGACGAATCCCGACTCACGGCCGAAACCGGGATAGGGGAGGTTCTGGCCGTAGTAGCCGGTGATCGCGGTGGGTACGGCGATGATCGCGGCCCAGCTCGTCACCTTCTTCATGATCAGGTTCATGCGATTGGCCTGGACCGAGAGGTTCGTCTCCATGACCGAGGCCACCAGGTCCCGCAGTGACTCCGTCCACTCGGTGGCACGCAGCACGTGGTCGTAGACGTCCTGGTAGTACGGGGCGAGAGGGTCGTTGATCAGGTGCAGGCCGGGGCGCATGAGGGTGTTGACCACCTCACGCATCGGGAGCACGACGCGGCGCAGCTGGACGAGCGACTTGCGTAGTGCGAAAACCCGGCGCTGCACGGCTTCGATCTCACGGCGCCCGGCCGCGAAGAGCAGACCCTCCAGTTCCTCGATGCTGTCGTCCAACTGCTGGACCGCGGCGAAGTGGCCGTCCACGAGATGGTCGAGCAGACCGTGCAGCAGGAATCCGACGCCGTGGCCGGCCAGGTCCGGGCTCTCGTCCCAGCGGGCGACGACGTCCTCGATGTCGAGACCGTCGTCCTTGCGGACGGTGATCATGGCCTGGCTGGTGAGAAATACGGCGATCTCGCTGTACGTCAGTTGCGCACCGTCCGGGCTGACGGTCACGGCGTAGGCGCTGAGAAACTCGTGGGTGCGATAGCGGTCGAGTTTCGGCCGCTGTCCATGGTGAGCGGCGTCCTCCAGAGCCAGTTCGTGGATGCCGAACTCCTGACCGAGCATGGTGAGTTCAGCGGCTCCGGGCCGGTGCAGGTCCAGCCACAGGACCGACGCCGGATCAGCGAGATGCGCAGAGACGTCACTGGCGGGAAAGCCCTCCAGGACCAGAGTGCCGTCGTGATACAGCCGGGTACGCGTCACCATGGCCCGAGGCTAGTGTCTTATACCCCTGTCATGCCGCTTCGCCCCGATTGCCAGCGCGGCAGGTTCATCGACAGCAGCCACCCTCCGTGGGGGCCTTACGTCAAAGCCCGCGACATCCGGAGCTCCGACCGACGAGCATCGGGTGCCGGTCCGAAGGCAGGGATGTGGGTACCCGGCTGCCGCATCGCATCCGGCCTACACCGCACGACCGGATGCGGCCCGTCAGCCGGGAAGGACACTCCGAGACCATGACCACGCATACCCCGCGCCGTCGCCCGCCTCCCCCCGCAGGTGGCAGTGATTTCGCCCGCCTGTCGAAGAAGATCGCCGAGGCCGGCCTGATGAACCGGCGCCCCGGCTATTACACCGTCCGGTCCATCGTCGTGGCCGTCGCCTACGCCGGGGGCTGGAGCGCGTTCGTCGTCATCGGCGCCGGGTGGTGGACCCTGGCGCTCGCCGCGTTCCTCGCCGTGATGTTCGGGCAGGTGGCTCTGCTCGCCCACGACGTCGCGCACCGCCAGGTCTTCCGCCGGCGCCGGCCCAGCGAGACGGCCGGCCGCATCGCCGGGGCCGCGATCGGGATGGGCTACGGATGGTGGCAGGACAAACACACCCGCCACCACGCCAACCCCAACCACGAGGACCTCGACCCCGACATCGCCCCGGACCTGCTGGTGTGGTCCCAGGACCAGGCCCGCGCCGCGACCGGACTGCCGAGGATCATCGGCCGTCGGCAGGCGTTCCTCTTCTTTCCCCTGCTCCTGCTCGAAGGGGTCAACCTTCATGTCTCCAGCGCGCGAGCACTGGGCAACCGCGCCCTGAAGAACCGCGCCCTGGACGGCACGCTGCTCTACGGGCACACCGCCGCCTACCTGACCGCAGTGTTCATCGTCCTCCCGCCCGGCATGGCGATCGCGTTCCTGGCCGTCCACCAGTGCCTGTTCGGCCTGTACCTCGGTTGTCTGTTCGCCCCCAACCACAAGGGCATGCCGATCCTGACCGGCAAGGACCGCCCCGACTTCCTGCGCCGCCAGGTCCTCACCGCACGCAACGTACGCGGCAGTTGGTTCACCGACCTCGCCCTGGGCGGCCTGAACCACCAGATCGAACACCACCTGTTCCCCAGCATGCCCAGCCCGCACCTGCGCAGGGCCCGGCCCATCGTCCGCCGCTACTGCCAGGACTTGGGAGTCGACTACCTGGAAACCGGACTGATCGCTTCCTATCGGCAAGCGCTCGCCAGTCTCCACCGAGCAGGAGCGCCACTGCGACGAGCCCGTATCAGCAGCGCCCGAGCATGACGCACCGGCGCCGACGGTAGATGATCTCGCCGCCCTGTCTGAACCAGGAGGCAATCCCGTCGAACCGCTTGCATGAGTCGGCAGCTGTAACGCATCCAGATGCCCTTGCCGTACTCCAGCGCCTTTTCCCGGTGCCCGGCTGAAGTGATCCGGTGAGACCCAGCGGCTGGAACAGCCCCGTCGGCTTCCCGGCGCGGCTGCGTCGTCTTACGGCTCCCCTCCCAGATGGGCGCAATCGCAAATCCAGCGTCCCGCGAGCATCGCAGGAGCGCGCACTGTGTGCGGAGCCGAACGCGGTCATGCGCGCAAGCACAGTCGAGATCACGGCGAAGCCCCGCCGGAGCGCTCCGGCGGGGCTTCGTCTCATGGCTCCGAGCAGAAGCCCCGTCGGGGGATGGTTCCCGGAAGGGCTTCACTGCTTCGCCCTCTCACAGACGCCCCTATAACGCGGGATCGGTAGATGCCGTCCTGACCAGGTTGAAGACCTCTCGGGCGGCATATCGCTTGAGGCATCGGATGATCTCACGTCGGGCCGGTCGCCGCCGTGGTTGAGCCGGCGCGTGCTCCGCCGGCCAGAGGAGTACTCGACGGGGCTGACTCCGCAAAGGGCAGCAGAGGACGCCTCGGTGTTCAGCCGCTCGGGGTTGTCCCCCATGGTGTAGTGAGGCTGGTCAGCCACTGGGGCCGGGCGGGCGGTGCGCCCGAACCCGGTCAGCCACAGTCCGGTGTCAGAGGCGTCGGTCGTAGCCGACCGGCAGGTGATTGGTGCCGCGGCCGAGGACGGCCGGGATCCACCCGATGTCCCCGGTCGCTTCAGCGGGTGTGGCTGGTCGTGCGAGACGCGGGCCTGACGGATCGGCAGGTCGGCGACTCGTGGTGGAACGCTCCCTGTCAGCCGACCTGCTGCACCTTGATCGCGTCGCTCACCCGAACCATCCCGGCTGCGCGGACGTCCAGGTAGACACCGAGCACGATGCCGGGATCCGCCGGGAGTTCGTGGACGGTCGAAGGACGCGTCAACTGACCCGAAGACCGACCGCCAGCGTCAGTTCAAGGACCCGGTGTGGCGATGCGAGATCCGGAAACAGCTCCCGCAGCTGCGACATCCGGTACCGGACGGTCTGGGGATGGACGAACAACGCCGCCGCCACCTCGTCCCGCCTGCCCTGGTGCAGCAGCCACGCCCGCAACGTCTCCTCCAGCCGCCGTGCGGTCGCGACAGGCAAGGTCCGCAACGGTGCGAGGGCTCGGACACGCAGGTCTGCGAACGCGTCCACGTCGGCGCTCAGCACCAGCTCGGGCAGGTGCTCCTCGGTGTCGCGGATATCGGAGGAGAGGGAGCGCGCGCGTACGGCTCGTGCGTACGAGGCGGACGCACGAGTCCATGGCCGGGCCGGGCCGACCACGGCGGTGCGGTCGGTCAGCTGCCGCAAAAGATGTGATCGGTCGGCATCGGGGACGAGCAGCACACCGGTGGCGTCCGGCAGATCCTCGAGGACGAGGGTGCTCGGGTCGAGCGCGCGGTAGGCAGGCCGGGCCTGGGCGGCGGGCAGCAGGACCGCCGTCAGCGTAACCGGAGGCTGCCATCCGGCCCGTTGAGCAGAGGCCAGCAGCACGTCCGGGCTCGCGCCGGCGAGGAGGTCGCGGGCCAGGTGTTCCAGGTGGCGTTCGTGGGCCCTGCCCCGGGCGGCCAGTTCGTCGGCGTGGCCCGCGGCGCTCGCGGCGGAGAGCTCGTCGATGTAGGCGAAGGTCAGCTCGGCGAACTTGGCGACCTCGGCGGCGGGCAGACCTGCGGACACGGCGCCCGCTGCCAGGCATCGCCAGGCCACGCGGGCGCCGACGCGGTAGGCGCTGAGCAGGGCGTCCATCGAACGGCCGTCGCGCACCTCGCCGCGGCCCAGCTCGTAGGCCGCGTCACCGCCGTCGCCGCCCGTGGCGTTTCCGCTCGCGAGGTCCAGGTAGTGCCCCAGCGCGGTGCGGACGGCTCGGCGGATGGTGCCGCCCATGCTGCCCGAAAGGGCGTTGGCGTAGGAAGGGACCTCGTCGATGATCGCCTGGACGACCTCGTCGGCGGTGGTCTTCAGCGCGGCCCGAAGTGCGGTGACCGTCGTCTCGTCCAGGGCCAGTTCGCTGGCCCTCCGGATTGCATGGCTCACGTCCTTGTTCCCTGCGAACAATTCAACCGACCAGATTCACGTCCTGCGGTCAGGACTTTACGCCCTGAGACGCAGCAAGCTGGAGTCATGACGAGTGCAACCCTCCGCAGCAGGGCGTGGAAACTGCTGGAGATGGTCACGACGCCGCTGCTGCCGTCGGACTACCTCGACCTGGTCAGTCCACTGCGCGCGGGCGCTGACCTGCGGGGGCGCATCGAGGCCGTGCACCCCGAGACGGATGACGCCGCGACCATCGTGATCAGACCGGGTCGGGGCTGGCGCGGCCACACGGCCGGTCAGTACGTGCGGATCGGGGTCGACGTCGACGGGGTGCGCCTGTGGCGTGCCTACTCCATCACCTCGCCGACGAACCGCCAGGACGGCCGCGTCACGATCACCGTGAAGGCGATCCCGGACGGCAAGGTCAGCAACCACCTGGTCCGCAGGGCGAAACCGGGCACCCTGATCCAGCTCGACCAGGCGGCGGGTGACTTCGTGCTGCCGCAGGCCAAGCCCGCCAAGGTGCTCTACCTGACGGCCGGCAGCGGCATCACACCCGTGATGGGCATGCTGCGCGACATCGAGTTCGACGACGTCGTCATGGTCCACTGCGCGCCACGGCCGCAGGACGTGATCTTCCGCAACGAACTGCACGATCTGGTCGCGGACAAGAAGCTGCGACTCATCGAGGTGCACACCGCCACAGACGGCATACTCGACATCGCCCGTCTCGACGAACTCGTGCCCGACTGGGCCGAGCGCGAGACCTGGGCTTGCGGGCCCACGGGCCTGCTCGACGCCGCCGAAGAGCACTGGAGCGGGCACGGCGTCCAAGAGCGCCTGCACACCGAACGCTTCCGCCCCGGCATCGTCGTCGCCGGCGACGGATGCGACGGTGGCGAGGTCACGTTCAGCGCCACCGGCAAGACCGTCGACGCGGACGGCGCCACGCCGTTGCTGGACATCGGCGAGGAGGCCGGCGTACTCATGCCGTCCGGGTGCCGCATGGGCATCTGCTTCGGCTGCGTCACGCCGCTCAAGGCGGGCGCCGTCCGAGACCTGCGTACCGGCGAGATCACCGAGGCCGAGCCGGGCGTCCTCATCCAGACCTGTGTGTCCGCCGCGGCGGGCCCTTGCGACATCGACCGGTAGGAGCACCTTGACCGCCATCGACCCCACCGCCCATCTGACGGCCGAGCAGATCGAGGAGCTCGGCCGCGAGCTGGACGCGATCCGTGACGAGGTGATCGCCGGACGCGGCGAGAAGGACGCCGCCTACATCCGTAGGGTCATCTCGGCGCAGCGCAAGCTCGAGCTGGTCAGCAGGGGCGTGCTGCTGTTCTCGATGTTCCCGCCGGCGTGGCTGCTCGGCACCGCCGGTCTGTCCGTGGCGAAGATCATGGACAATATGGAGATCGGCCACAACATCCTGCACGGCCAGTGGGACTGGATGCGGGACCCGAAGATCCACTCCACGACCTGGGAGTGGGATCACGTCTCGCCGGCCGACCAGTGGAAGCACTCGCACAACGAGCTGCACCACACCTACACCAACGTGATCGGCAAGGACAACGACCTCGGCTACGGCATCATGCGCGTCGACGAGGACCAGAAGTGGCACCCGTTCCACCTCGGCCAGCCGCTGTGGAACTTCATCAACGCCTGCTTCTTCGAGTACGGCATCGCGGCGTACGACCTGGAGCTCGGCAAGAACCTGAACAAGCGCCGCCGCAAGAACCCCGAGTTCCGCGCGCGGGCCAAGGCCGTGGGCCGCAAGATCCGCAAGCAGGTGCTCAAGGACTACGTGATCCACCCGCTGCTGTCGGGTCCGTCGTTCCTCCCCACGCTCGCCGCCACGTTCACCGCGAACCTGGTCCGCAACATCTGGTCCCACTCGGTGATCATGTGCGGGCACTTCCCCGAGGGCGTGCAGGTCTTCGAGCGCCGGTCGATCAAGGGCGAGACGCGCGGCCAGTGGTACCTGCGCCAGATGATGGGCTCGGCGAACATCAGCGGCAGCAGGGCCATGCACTTCATGACCGGCAACCTGTCGCACCAGATCGAGCACCACCTGTTCCCGGACCTGCCGAGCAACCGGTACGCCGAGGTCGCGGTGAAGGTGCGCGCGCTGTTCGAGAAGTACGAGCTGGAGTACGTCACCGGACCGCTGCCCAGGCAGGTGTTCTCCGCGTGGCGCAAGGTCTTCCGGCTCTCGCTGCCGAACAAGAAGCCCGAGGTCAAGACGCCGGACCGTGAGCAGGAGCTCGTCGCCGCCTGATTGTTACAAGCGCCTGGCTCACGAACCCGAGGTCAGGCGCCCTTGTCCGCAGGCTCCAGAATCGCCACACGCTCCAAGGACCTGGACGCTGCCGCCACCGAACTCAACAGCCGCCCACGCAAAACGCTCGACTGGGAGACCCCAGCCGAGCGTCTGTCCAAACCGCTCGCGGCTTGATCAACTCACCGCCTGGAATTCGCCCACGCCGATGGGGCCTCACGGTTCGGTTCGGCTCACGCCTGTCCGTACGTGAGGCGGACAGGGGCAGCGCCGAGCGTTGCGGAAGCCGGCCCGGACGGGTCGGCCAGGGGCGCGGTTGCGGCGGTAGGGCGGGTGCGGCAGGTGAAGCCGAGTCGGGTCATGGCCCTGAGGACTTCGCCGGTGCTGAAATCACGGCGGTCCTGGCGGGTGATGACCTGGCCGACCTGCTTGGCGGGGTAGTGGCGTCGTCCGATGATGACGAACTCACCGGTGACCAGCTCAGGTGTGACGCCCTTCATCGATTCCACCACGCCGCTCTTGGTCAGGTCGAACGGGAAGCGGGCGATGACACAGCGCATGGTGACTCCAGGGAGAAGAGAAGACGGGGCCGGGGAGGGACGACGGCGGTTCAGCGAGAGGGGGCGAGGACGCCCAGAGCGTTGCCGTGTCCGTCGACCACGGGCGGGGCCCCGAGCCGGCGGCAGCGCAGCGCACGCTCGGCTTCGGCCCTCGTGGCCAGCGGTGGGGCGAAGGGCCCGATGACGTCGGCGATGTCACGCAGGCGGATCCGGTCCGTGTATCCGGAGCCGTCACGAACGGCCGTGAGCCCGGCCCGGGTGACCAGGCCGGTGCACATACCGTCCTCGTCGCAGACGACCAGGTGACCTGTACGGGCAGCGGCCATCACGGACAGTGCCACCTCCACGGTCATGGCCTCCCAGACCTGCGGTCCGGCCGCGTCCGCGGGATCGGCCTCCGTCTGCACGGCGTTGGTACGTGTTGAGCGGAACTGCGTCTGGTCCAGCGTCAAAGGGTGCCTCCTGCGAAGTTGGGCGGGCTTCCTGACACGAAGGTTCTATGCAGCCGCACCCGCGGTGGACTGCCGTACGGGCGCGCGGCGGGCCGCCGGGACGGGGCGGCGCCGACCGCGTGAGGTGGCGCCGCGCTTCTTGGGGCGTTCGACCACCGGTGCGGTGATGACGACCGGGATGCCGGAGGGGGCCTGGGCGCCGGTGATGCGGTGCAGGGCCTCTTCGCCGACGCGGACCTGGGTGGTCTGCGGGACGATGCCGGCCGCTGCCATGAGGCGGGTCATGCCGCGGCGCTGGTTGGGGGTGACCAGGGTGACGACGCTGCCGGACTCTCCTGCGCGGGCGGTACGGCCGCCGCGGTGGAGGTAGTCCTTGTGGTCGGTCGGCGGGTCGACGTTGACGACGAGGTCGAGGTTGTCGACGTGGATGCCGCGCGCCGCGACATTGGTCGCCACCAGCACGTTGACGTGCCCGCTCTTGAACTGTGCCAGCGTGCGGGTGCGCTGCGGCTGCGACTTCCCGCCGTGCAGGGCGGCGGCCCGCACCCCGCTGTTCAGGAGGTGCTCGGTGAGGCCGTCGACGGCGTGCTTGGTGTCGAGGAACATGATCACGCGGCCGTCGCGTGCGGCGATCTGGGTGGTGGCCGTGTGCTTGTCGGCGCCGTGAATATGGAGCACGTGGTGCTCCATCGTCGTGACCGCACCGGCCGAGGGGTCGACGGAGTGCACGACGGGGTCGCTGAGGTAGCGGCGCACGAGCAGGTCGACGTTGCGGTCGAGAGTGGCGGAGAACAGCATGCGCTGGCCTTCAGGGCGGACCTGGTCGAGGAGGGCGGTGACCTGCGGCATGAAGCCCATGTCGGCCATCTGATCGGCCTCGTCGAGGACGGTGATGGAAACCTGGTTCAGTTGGCAGTCGCCACGGTCGATGAGGTCTTTGAGGCGTCCCGGCGTGGCGACGACGATCTCGGCGCCGGCGCGCAGCGCGCTCGCCTGCCGACCGATCGGCATTCCGCCCACCACCGTGGCCAGCCGCAGCCTCACGGAGCGGGCGTACGGGGCGAGCGCGTCGGTGACCTGCTGCGCCAGCTCACGGGTGGGTACGAGGATCAGCCCCAGCGGCTGCCTGGCGTCGGCGCGCTGCCCGGCCGTACGGGCCAGCAGCGCCAGCCCGAAGGCGAGGGTCTTGCCGGAGCCGGTGCGGCCACGGCCCAGTACGTCCCGGCCGGCGAGGGAGTTCGGCAGGGTCGCAGCCTGGATCGGGAAGGGTACGGTCACGCCTTGCGAGCTGAGCGCGCCCAGCAGCGCTCCGGGCATGTCGAGATCGGCGAAGCCCTCCACGGCGGGAAGCGCGGGAGTGATCGTCTTGGGCAGCGCGAACTCCCCCTGGACCGCGGCGGGCCGGCGGCCATAACCACCGGAACGGCTCGGCCCGCCGGAGCGGCTCCTGGCCGACGAACCGAATCGGCTGCCGCCCCTGCCGGAGTCCGTACTGCCGTTACGGGTGCGGGTGAAGCGGTCGTTCGTGCGTGTGCGGTTCATGCGGAACCTTCCTCGATGCGGCACATATCAAGGAATTCCCGCAGCGATCAGCAGCACAGAGAATTGCAAGAATGGACCGGTGGAATGCGAAAGCGAATCTGACCGACGGAAAATCCGTGCGGGCACAGGCGCTGGAATGAGTGGCGCGAAGCGGACGCAATGTTCGGGCGTCCGCCGCTATGAAGCTATGAAGCTATGAAGGGTGCGTACACCCCTGAAGGATGCTCCGTATGCGCTGAGCCTACGGGTTTCCTGGTTGTCGTCCGCAGGTGAAACCACTGCGGGAAAATGCGAGTAGCTGGGACCCGCACCCCGAAGGACGCGGGCCCCAGCTACAAGTACGCGACAGTCAGCGTTAGGCGAGAACGATGTTCTCGGCCGTCGGGCCCTTCTGGCCCTGCGCGATGTCGAAGGTCACCTTCTGGCCCTCGATCAGCTCACGGAAGCCCTGGGCGGCAATGTTCGAGTAGTGGGCGAACACATCAGCGCCGCCACCGTCCTGCTCGATGAAGCCGAAGCCCTTTTCCGCGTTGAACCACTTGACAGTACCAGAAGCCATGTCATTTCTCCTTTGGGGCAGTGCATCGGGATCCGCACTGTGCGGACCCTGTGTCGCCGCGATGATCACCCCGCCCGGAAAAAGACGGATAACAAAAGTGCTTCCAGCGGCACAGGCGCCGACCGGAGGGCACTTGAAGTTTTGGGAACCACAACTGCAACTGAGATCGACAGTAGCACGCCGAAGCGGCCTGTGTACGGTGAAGTATCCCACCCCACTTAATGCAGTAGAGAATCTGTCTGCCTGTCCCGTTGAAACCTCAGCTCGCGGGCACAGATTTTGACCCAGCCGGAGCGCAACGTTTCGGGAAGTTTTGGGGCGCGCCCAGCGTAAGCGGCAACGCCGTGATAACGGGGAAATGGCGGCTGACGGATCAGTACCTGACCCTCGACGGTGCAGCTGGTCTTCAGCCATGCCTTCGTGGGAGAGACGGTGCTGCGGCACGCCGTACGAGCCTCAGGCCCGGACGGCGAGGAACTGACGACAGCCGCAGTCGTTTTTCACAGCGATACGGGGGCACGCAAGGCGCGCAACACCGGCCGCGTACTCGGACAAGGCAGTGCCCTCATCCCGGAATTCCAGTTCGGCGGCGCCACCGACCCGAACCAACCGCATCTGGGCCATTCCCCCAGGCGAGTCCGCCGGCTACGCCCCGCCCGCGACGCGCGCACGCGCATGCGCACGTCGCGGGCCACTGCACGGGACGCGCGAGTGGACAGCGCGAGTGCCGGTGAAGCGGTTAGATCGCGGGACTCATCGACTCAGCCGCCGCTCTTGCGCCGGAACGACCGCTGGCTCGCAGCCGGGCCGTGCGCCGAACGCACCTTCGACGCATCGGACTTGGCGGCAACATCAGCGGCATCCGCCTGCGCACCGCGCTTGCGCGCCAGGGCTTCGCGGAACTTGCGCTTGAGGTCGTAGTTGCCGTCGCTGTCCGGCTCCAGAGGGGACGTCTCCGGGGCGGCCGGCTCCGAACCTTCCGTAGATACGGGCTCTGCGGTCATGGTGACCTCCTGGGTTCGGGGGTGGGCAAGCACAGCTTGTCATGCCGGGCGCAGTGCGAGGCGCCCGCAACATCATTCTGCTCCGTTTCGGCGGGTACCCCTCTCGCAGCCAAAGGCGTTGACTTCGTAGGTGAGGCGCACATGACGGCTTCGGGCCGGGCCGAGGTTGCCGATCCCGTGGCCGGGAGATTCGCCGCCGGGGCAACGGCTCTCAGCCGTTGCGACGCACGAGGGCGGCCTTGCGGGCCTCGGCGAGCTTGCGGGCCTCGCCGGCCTTTCGGGACGTGCCGCCGGCGCCGCGGGAGGTGCCCTTGCTCGTGCCGAGGCCACGGAAGGGAGCGTTGCTGTTCTTGGGTCGGGGGACGGCGGGCCCGCCGTCGAGCGGAGCCCCGGAGGGAGTCCTGGCGCCGGTGATCCGGCTCAGCTCCGCCTCGCCCGAGCGCACCTTGGTGACGGTCGGCTCGATACCGGCCCCGGCCATCATGCGGGGGCCGCACCGCCCGCGCACCGTCCCCCGCTTGCGGGCGCACACGAGCAGCTGCCGATAGCCGGCCGCCGTGGCCGGAAACGACTCGTTACCCAGGACCTTCCCCAGCGGGGAGGTCACGGCGGCGACATGCATCTCGCCGTGCGTGTCCACGCCCAGTACGACCTCTCTCCGCACGGGCGGGTCCGTGTTCGAGGAGGTGCTGCGCTGTCTGGTCGTCATGGTGGTTCGCCTCCCGCGTGGTGACGTGCTGGGTGGATGGCACCGGCCCGCATGGGCGGTCTGAACCGTGATGGCGCCTGAACTCGGCAAGGCCCCTATTGGGACACGCCCTGGAGCCCGGTGACAGCAGAAAACATCCCGCAACGACGGTCGACAGGTCTGTGACTGGACACTTCGGTCATAGATCTCACGAGTCAGACCTCCACCTGGGACGGCACTGCACAACCGTCCCCTCGATCCCGGTACAGCGGCATGACTCGTTCACTGCCGGACAACTTCGGCCGAACCGATACTCAACCTGACTGAGCGGGCCGACAAACGTTGACTCCTGACCGATATTGACAGGGAGACGTTACGCAAGGAGGTAGTGCTCACCGGCTACGGCACGTCACGGACGACCCGGCCCGCTCCGGGACCGGCGCGGCCGGCAGGCCCGCACCGAGGGCCGGCGCCACGGCGGCCGGGGCCCGGTGCCGGGTGGAACTGTCAGCGGATGGCATGGATCGCGCCCTCAATCCTTGAGTAGCGGGGTCCGACAGGCCCGCCTCGGCCAGTTGCTCGTCTGCATGCCGTTACCAGTGAGTGAGGGCCGAGCTTTCAATGCGGCTGCCGGAAGGATCGCTTGGTCGAACCGGTTCGCAGGAAATTATCATCGGCGAAATCTCGCAGCAATACCCCTGACGGGATCGGGCGGGACGGAGTACCCAGATCTCCGGGCTGTTACAACAAGTGGCGTTTCGCGTATTGACAGCCGCCTGGCTTGTTCCTAACTTCACTTCACGCGAACCGGTTCGACAGCCGGTGGACGTTCTTTCCTCACCCCAGGATCCGCGCGATCGAACGCGATGTCCCGCACGGGGCATCGAACCGGTTCGACCAAGGAGTCGCCGTGAACATCGGTGAGATCGCCCGGCGGGCCGGTGTCTCGCGGAGCACCGTGTCCTACGCCCTGAGCGGCAAACGACCGGTGTCGGACGACACGCGCCGGAAGATCCAGCAGGTCATCGACGAACTGGGCTACCGCCCGAACGCCAGCGCCCGTGCCCTCGCCAACGGCCGGACCAACGCGATCGGCCTTGTCTTCCCGCCGGCCGGCAACCACTACACCGGCATGCAGCTGGACTTCATCGGCAGTGTGGTGGAGGCCGCCGCGGCCTACGACTACGACGTACTGCTCTCACCGAGCGGCGTGGACAGCGACCACTCGTTCCAGCGGCTGCTGGGAGAGCGGCGGGTCGACGGCGCGATCCTGATGGAGATCAGGCTGGAGGACGACCGGGTCGCCCACCTCGCCGACCTCGGCTTCCCCTCCGTCGCCATCGGCCGTACCGCCCACCCGGAGGGCGGCTGGTGGGTGGGCCTGGACCACACCGGGCTCGCGGCGGCCTGCGTGCACCACCTGGCGGACCTCGGCCACACGAGGGTCGCCTTCGTCAACCGCCCCGAGCAGCTGCTGCGGGCCGGATACGAGTCCGCGCACCGCGGCCTGGACGGCTTCACCAAAGCCGCGGCCGAGCGCAGCCTGACGGTACGGACGTACTGCTGCGGGGACGATGCCGCGTCGGGTCAGGAATGCCTGGAGCGGGTCCTGCACGACGACCCGGCCACGACGGCCCTCGTCACGCTGAACGAGGCCGCGCTGGGCGGCCTCTACCGAGGGCTCGCCCAGGCGGGCCGCCATGTGCCGCGCGACTTCTCCGTCACCGGGGTCGTCGCCAGCCGGTGGGCGGAGACGGTGACCCCGCAGCTCACCGCCGCCGACGTACCGGCGGCGGAGATGGGCCGACGCGCCGTCGACCTGCTGGTGGAGCGGCTGGACCACCCCGAAGCATCGCCCCGGCACCACCTCCTCGCGCCCCCGATTTCGCTGCGGGCCAGCACCGGGCCCGCCGGGACCGGTACCACGCCCTGATCACCACCAAGCCCTGACCGAGCCCTGACCGCACCCGCACAGCTCTCCAGACTTCACTTCACCGAACGCCCGAACTGCTCTTCACCACCCCATGCCCTCGGCACCGGCATGCCCAGAGACAAAGGAACCCTCGCGATGAACAGCTCCTCCAGACAGCGCCGGCTGACCGCCGCAGCCATCACCGCGCTCGCCGTGGCCGTCACGGCCACCGCCTGCTCCTCCAGCTCGGGCAGCACCGACACCAAGGGTGCCGGCAGCGGCACGTACACCATCTGGGACCCGTACCCGCAGTTCGACAAGACCTCGGACTGGGTGAAGCTGCTGGACCAGTGCGGCACCAAGGCCGGAGTGAAGATCAAGCGGACCGCCTTCGACACCAGCGACCTGGGCAACAAAACGCTTCTGGCGGCCCAGCAGGGCAACTCCCCGGACCTCCTCATCGTCGACAACCCGGTGGTGTCGACCCTCGCTGAGGCGGGCGTGCTCACCACGACCGACGACAACAAGCTGGACACCTCGAAGGTGGACCCCAACCTGCTCGCGGCCGGCCAGTCGGGCGGCAAGACCTACGGCACGCCCATCGGCGCCAACACCCTCGCCCTCTACTACAACAAGAAGGTGCTGAAGGAGGCCGGGGTGGACATCTCCTCGGTCAAGGACTGGAAGTCGCTGACGGCGGCGCTGGAGAAGGTCAAGAAGGCGGGCAAGAAGGGCATCACGTTCTCGGCGATCGGCACCGAGGAGGGCAGCTTCCAGTTCCTGCCGTGGTTCTGGGGCGCGGGCGCGAAGCTCACCCAGCTCGATTCATCCCAGGCCGTGTCCGCCCTCTCCCTGTGGAAGGACTGGCAGAAGAACGGCTACGCCCCGAACTCGGTGCAGAACAACACCCAGACCACCAGCTGGCAGGAGTTCGCCAGCGGTGACTACGCGTTCAGCGAGAACGGCACCTGGCAGCTCGCCAACGCCAAGAAGGCCGGCTTCGACTACGGCGTCCTGCCCATCCCCGGCACCGACGGCGGCAACGCCGCGGCCCCGACCGGTGGCGAGTTCGTCACCATCCCGGTCCAGCAGGACACGGGCCGCTACGCCACCTCCCAGAAGCTGGTCACCTGCCTGACCAGCACCGACAACCTCTACAACACCGACACCACCCTGTCCTACGTGGCCCCCACCAGCGAGGTCCAGGACAAGCAGGTGGCCGCGAACGCCGATCTGAAGCCGTGGGTCGACGCGGTCAAGGCGGCCGAGGGCCGCACCAGTGACGACCTGGGAACCAAGTACCCCAAGATCTCCGAGCAGATGTGGAAGGCCGTCCAGTCCGCTCTCAGCGGGTCCAAGTCGCCGAAGGACGCGCTCACTTCGGCGCAGGCCGCCGCCAAGTGACGTGAGTGCGATGAAGCAGACGACACATCCGCCGGACCACCGGTCCGCGGGCGTCCGGCACGGGGCGGCCACCGTCGCCCCACCCCCGGGCCCCGGCCCGAAACGCCGCCGGCCCACCTCCACACAGTGGGCCGCCTGGGCCTTCCTCGCCCCGGTGACCCTTTATCTCACCCTCTTCTATGCCTATCCGCTCTACCGCAACCTCGACCTGAGCCTGCGCAACTACACTGTCCGCTCCTTCGTCCAGGGCGACGCGCCCTTCACGGGCCTGGCGAACTACCGCAAGGTCTTCGACGACCCGACCTTCGCCCCCGCCTTGCTCCACACCGCGGTCTTCACCGCCGTATGCCTGGTCTTCCAGTACGCCATCGGGCTCGCCCTCGCGGTCTTCTTCCACCAGAACTTCCGGCTGTCGGCCACTCTGCGCGCCCTGTTCCTCGTACCGTGGCTGCTGCCGCTGATCGTCTCGGCCTCCACCTGGTCGTGGATGCTCAACAGCGAATCGGGCATCGTCAACGCCGCCCTGCACGCCATCGGCATCGGGCCGGTGAACTGGCTGACCTCACCCTCCTGGGCGCTGACCTCGGTGATCACCGCGAACATCTGGATCGGCGTCCCGTTCAACCTGGTCGTGCTCTACAGCGGCCTGCAGTCCATCCCCACGAGCCTGTACGAGGCCGCCGCCATCGACGGCGCGAACGCCTGGCAGCGCTTCTGGCGCGTCACCTTCCCCCTGCTGCGCCCGGTCTCCGCAATCACCCTGCTGCTCGGGCTGATCTACACGCTCAAGGTCTTCGACATCATCTGGATCATGACCAAGGGCGGCCCGGCGGACTCGTCCACCACCTTCGCCACCTGGTCCTACCAGCTCGGCTTCGGCAACCTCCTGCCCGCCTTCGGCCCGGGCGCGGCCGTCGGGAACCTGCTCGTGGTCGCCGCCCTGGTCTTCGGTCTGGTCTACGTCCGGGTACAGAGAAAGCAGTCGCTGTGATGAGCCGAAGCCGCAGGCGTACGTGGGGAAAGACCACGATCGGCGTTGTGCTGACCGGGATCATGCTCTTCCCGGTCTACTGGATGCTCAACGTCTCCCTCACCCGCGACCAGGACATGCGCAAGAGCCCGCCGGACCTGCTGCCGATCCACGGCACCCTGGCCGGCTACCGCACCGTCCTCGACGAGCAGCTGCCCTACCTCGGCACCAGCCTCGTCATCGGCCTGGGCACCGTCGTCCTGACCGTCGCCCTGTCCGCACCCGCCGGCTACGCACTGGCCACACTGCGCCCATGCGGCGGCGGCATCCTCAACTTCGTCCTGCTGGCCGCCCAGATGATCCCCGGCATCATCATGGCGATGGGCTTCTACGCCGTCTACCTCCAACTCGGCCTGCTCCAGTCCGTACCCGGCCTGATCGTCGCCGACTCCACCCTCGCCGTCCCCTTCGGCGTCCTCATCTTCACCGCGTTCATGTCCGGCATCCCCGGCGAACTGCTCCAGGCCGCGACGACCGACGGCGCCGGGCCGCTGCGTACCTTCTGGTCCATCGTCCTGCCGATCAGCCGCAACGCCGTCGTCACGGTGTCCCTGTTCGCGTTCCTGTGGTCCTGGTCCGACTTCGTCTTCGCCGGCACCCTCGTCAACGGCGGTGCCCACGAGCCGATCACCCTCGGCATCTACCACTACATCGGCAACAACAACCAGCAGTGGAACGCCATCATGGCCACCGCCGTCGTCGCCTCCCTGCCGGCCGCGGTCATCCTCGTCCTCGCCCAGCGCTATGTCGCCGCAGGCGTGACCGCCGGCGCCGTCAAGGACTGAGCCGCCCACCCTTGCCACGCCGGCCGACCCTCTCGCGCGTCGACCGGCCGCCGTCTACCGCTCCAGAAACGAGTCACGCCACATGACCGCCGCCCGACCCGGCCCGGCATTCTCCGTCCACGACATCCCGTTCAGCACATACGGATCCTGGTTCGACATATCCCCCGTGATCGCGGAGAAGACGTACGCCGAGGACCTCCACCTCGTCTCGCACCAGAACGGCATGCACGGCGTCCTGCGTCTGGTCCCCCTCAACGCGACGGGCGACCGTGCCGAGACCCGTGTCGAGGCGACACCGGACCTGCTCAGCTGGATCGGCGACAGCGGACGCATCGACCTCGCCTACGAGTCGCCGGACACCGTACGACTGCGGGGAAACGGGCTGGGCATCGGCGTCTTCGCCGCCGCGCACACGCTGACCCCGTTCAGCGGGACGTACTTCTTCCACGACCCGGCGGCGGACGCGCACGTGTTCACCTCGTACGAGACGGGACGCCGGTACCGCGTCACCGTGCTGAACGGAACACTCGCCGAAGCTGCCGGAGCCCAGGCACTGGGCAGCGCCGACCGCGGTGTCGCCGCGAGGACGGAGGCGGACGGAACCTGGGAGATCGCGGTCGAGGAACTCGACACCGCGCGACCGCCGTACGCGTCCTCGGCCGCCTTCGACGACATCGTGGAGTCCGCACGGGGCGCGTTCGCGGACTTCGTCGACGCGGTCGCCCCATGGCGCTCGGCCGCCACCCCGGCCGCCGAACTCGCCGCCTACGTCGTCTGGTCGGCGACCGTGCGGCCGACCGGCCTGGTCACCCGGCCTGGGGTCCTCATGTCCAAGCACTGGATGGACAAGGTCTGGAGCTGGGACCACTGCTTCAACGCCCTTGCTCTGGCGCCAGGTTCACCGGAGCTGGCCCTGGACCAGTTCCACCTGCCCTTCGACCACCAGGACGCCGCCGGTGCTCTGCCCGACTCCGTCACCCACTCCGAGGTCCTGCACAACTTCGTCAAGCCGCCCATCCACGGCTGGGCCTTCGGCCACCTGCGCCGTCGGCTGCCGACGCCTCCCAGCCGGGCGGAACTGGCCGAGACGTATGATCGGTTGGAGCGCTGGACGGACTTCTGGCTGACGGCGAGGCGTGCCCCCGGGGCCGAACTGCCCTACTACCAGCACGGCAACGACAGCGGCTGGGACAACGCCACCACCTTCGACCCCGAACGGGTGGTCGTCACCGCTGACCTGGCCGCCTTCCTCGTTCTCCAGCTGCGTGAACTCGTCGGCCTGGCAACGGAGTTGGGCCTCTCCGACGAGGCGAGCCGGTGGACGCGTACGGCCGAGGAGATGCAGACGGCCCTGCTCGACCAGCTCTGGACCGGCGACCGGTTCGTCGCCCGAGGAGTCGGCACCGGGGACACCTGGAGCAGCACCAGCCTCCTCGACCTGATGCCCGTCGTGCTGGGCGAGCACCTGCCCGACGAGGTGGTCAGTGCGCTGGCCGACCGCATCAAGGCCCACCTGACGTCGCACGGCCTGGCCACCGAGCTGACCACGTCGCCGCACTACCTCGCCGACGGCTACTGGCGCGGCCCGATCTGGGCCCCCGCCACCGTTCTCGTCGAGGACGGCCTGCGCCGCGCCGGGCACCACCGGCTGGCCGACGACATCAGCGCCCGCTTCCGCGCCCTGTGCGAGACCCACGGCTTCGCCGAGAACTTCGACGCCCTCACCGGAACAGGCCTGCGCGACCGCGCCTACACCTGGACCGCCAGCAGCTACCTCCTCCTCGCGGAAGCGCACGCGCACCGAGACGGCCGCTGACCGGCTGTCTCCCCATGGCCCCGGGACCGTTCGGGCCCCCGGTCATCATCCTTTCCCAGGAGCCGCACATCGACCTGGCCACCACTGGCTGTGAACCAGAAACGGACTTAACGCCCACTCAGAGCCCACTGCTGGTTCGATGCGCCCGAGCAACTCCACAGTTGGATCTTCGTTCCGTTGGCGGTGCTCACGTCGCCGGCCTCAAGACACAACCCCGACTGCACTCCTGTGATCGTGCCGTTGGCGTTGACGTTCCACTGCTGGTTCGTCTGCCCGTTGCAGTCCCAGATGATCGCGGCAGTGCCATTGCCGGTCCCCCGCCCGGAGGCGTCCAGGCACTTGCTGCCGTAGATCATGAGTTGCTTGGAGGCGGTGTAGGTCCACCGCTGGTTGGTGCCGCCGTGGCAGTCCCACAGCTGCGCCTGGGTCCCGTTGGCCGTGGTGGAGTTGGGGATGTCGATGCAGCGGCCCGACTGCCCGCCGACGATCTGCCGGCCGGTGGGCGGGGGCGGGGTGGTCGAGTCGAACTGGGTGAAGAACTTCCACACCTCTCCCGATGTCCAGGTCTGCCAGCCGCTGCCGCCGCTGTCGATGGGGCCGGGGTCGTGCCCCCCGTCGAACGCGGCCCATACGAGGGGATGCCCGGACGAGCACCCCGAGTAGGCCGTGATGATGTGCGTGTGGCTGCCGGACGACGGCTCGGGCGGGTTCTGGGGGGTGCAGCCGTTGTTCCGTACGAACGTGTCGCGCAGCGCCCGTCCCGACGAGATGGGCAGGACGTTGTCATTGATGCCGTGGAGCCCCATGTACGCGATGGGCTGGGTGCCGCCGCTGCAGCCGCTGAGGTTCGCGCCGGAGTAGACCGCGACCGCGCGGAAGACCGTCGCCCGGGAACAGGCCAGGGCGTACGTCATCGCCCCGCCGTAGCTGAAGCCGCCGGCGAACAGCTGCGCCGTGTCGACGCACAGGCCCGCCTCGATCTGCCGGACCATGTCGTCGACGAAGGTCACGTCCTGGCCGCCGGAATTGGCCCAGCCGTTGTTGATGCCCTGGGGCGCCACGAAGATCGTGCCGTTGTTCGCACTGTCCGCCAGCCGCCTGAGGCCGTAATAGGACCAGTTGTATCCGTCGGTTCCGCCCGAATCGACATCGTTGGCGGTGCCGCCCACCCAGTGGAATCCGAAGACCAGCCGGTAGGCGCGGGTACTGTCGTAGTTCGCCGGGACCCTGAGGATGTAGCTGCGGCTCTGGCCGCTGCTCGAGATCGTGTGCGTGCCACTGTTGAGCGCCGGAGCCTTGCCGCATCCGTCACTGGCGGCGGCACTGACACTGGTGGGCGACGTGCCTGCGTCGGGACCGCGGCCCAGCGCCGTACCGGCACCGGACATGACGAGAAGTGCCACGGCCACAAGGGGCATGAAGAGGTACCTCTTCTTCTTCACTGCTTCTCCTTCTCCTTCTCCGTCGAGGGCGCAGGCGGCTCAGACGCCGGCGATGGTCCACGCGTTGTTGGTGCTGGAATTCGGCGTCCACATCACCGTCGTCGAGCCGGACGTGGTGCTTCCCGCGCCGTCGAGGGCGGTGCCGGTGCCGCGGTTGACGATCTGGTAGCGGTTGTTGCCGAGACTCTTGAGCGACCACTGCTGGTTGTTGCCGCCGTTCCACGCGCTCTGCCGGGCGGGAGCGCCGTTGGCGGCGTCGCCCCAGCTGTCTGCGGCCATGCCATTGGTGCGGTTCATGATCCGGTAGTAGCCGTTGCCGAGGTCGATCAGCTGCCACTGCAGGTTGCTGCTCCCGTCGTAGGTCCACTGCTTGAGGTTGGAGCCGGAGGCGACGTTGCCCCCGCTGTCGAGTGCCAGCCCGCTGGCCACATTGGTGATCTCGGCCCAGCTGGTGGGAACGCCCGCGCCGTTCAGGGCGGGGATCTGGCCGGAGAAGGTGAGCTTGATCGTGTACGCCAGGGCGGGGAACGGCGCGCCCGACGAGGGCATGGCCAGGTGCAGGCCGGAGGTGTCCTGGGTCGGTGCGGGCAGGCTGATGTATTTGCCTGCGGTGTTGTCCAGCAGTTGTGCGCCGGTCAGGCTGCTGAGGTTGATCCGGTTCGAGCTCAGCGTGGCGATGGTCATGGTGCCGCCCTGCCAGCCCAGCGCGGTGGCGTACAGGACCTTGTTGTCCTGGCTGCGGGTGAACCGGATGTCCTTCGCCGTGCCGGCCACCGGGCCGCTGAACGAGCCTCCGCCCATCTGGGTGGGGCCCTCGCCGTAGCTGGTCCAGGAGCGGGTGCCGTAGATCGCTTCTCCGAAGCGGCCGAGCCAGTCACCCATGGCGAGCAGGATCGACTGCTGCCCGGAGGGGATGGTGCCGTCGGCCATCGGGGCGATGTTCAGCAGCATGCTGCCGCCCTTGCTGACGCGGTCGATCAGCGCGTGCAGCAGGGCCTGCGTCGAGTAGTAGCCGATGCCCACCGTGTAGCACCAGCTGGAGGAGGAGATGCTGTCGTCGGTCAGCCAGTACGGGGTGAGCAGCCCGGCCGGGCCGCCGCGCTCGAAGTCGAAGACCTCGCCCTTGTCGTTGAAGCCGTCCTTGTAGGTCGCGGCCACGTCCTTGTTCCAGGCGACCGCCTGGTTGTAGTAGTGCGCGAGGAACTGGAGCCGGTAGGACTCCTGCACCTGACCCAGGTTGAAGTCCTGCCAGACCAGGTCCGGCTGGTAGCCGTCGACGACCTCGATCAGCTTCTGGTACCAGAGCTGGTTCTCCGCGGCCGCACCCTGCCGGCCGTAGAGGATGCGCAGCGTCGGGTCGGACTGGTACGGCACGTGGTCGTAGTAGCCGGTGAAGTGGTACGCGTGGTGTAGCGCGGCCATGAACTTCAGCCCCTGGCCGCGGATGGCCTTCGCGTGCAGCCCGACGAGGTCGAGCTTCGGGCCGCGCTGGACGGAGTTCCACGGGTTGGCGTGGCTGTCCCACATGGAGAAGCCGTCGTGGTGTTCGGCGACCGGGCCGGCGAACTTCGCGCCCGCGGACTTGAACAGCCGCGCCCAGGCGTCCGGGTCCCACTTGCCGCCCTGGGAGGCGAGCTTGGGGGCGAACTGGACGAAGTTCCCGGCCTTGTCGCGGGCGCCGTCGATGAAGTTGTGGTACGGCCAGGCCGACGGGTCGCCGTAGGTGGCGATGTGGTGCTTGTTCTCGTTCGAGCCGCCGACGTACATGTTGCGCGGATACCACTCGTTCCCGTACGCGGGGACGCTGAAGACGCCCCAGTGGTAGTAGATGCCGAACTTGGCGTCCTGGAACCAGGCCGGGGCCGGGGGGTGCTGGTCCACCGAGGACCAGCTCGCGGTGTAGCTCTGCGGGCCGTCGGTGGCGGCGGCCTCGGGGGCGAAGCGCAGCAGGCCGAAGGCCGTGGCCGCGCCCGCCGCCGCGATCAGCCGACGCCGGCTGATCGGAAGGGATGAGGAAGTCATGCGGGGCCTCTCTGCGTGAGTGGCGCGGGTGGATTCAGGAGGTCAGCCGTGCGTCCACTTCTGATTGCTGCCGCCGTTGCAGGTCCACAGCTGCAGCAAGGTGCCGTTCGCCGTTCCGCCGCCGGTGGCGTCCAAGCACAGGCCGGACTGGACTCCGGTGATCGTGCCGTTGTCGTGGATCGTCCACTTCTGGTTGGCGCCGCCGCCGCAGGACCAGATGTCCACCTTGGTGCCGGGGCTGGTGCCCTGGCCCGAGGCGTCCAGGCAGGAGCTGCCGTAGACCCGCAGCTCGTCTGCCGCGGTCTTCGTCCACTGCTGGTTGCTGCCGCCGTTGCAGTCCCACAGCTCCACCTGGGTGCCGTTCGTCTGCGACTGGTTCGGCACGTCCACGCACCGGCCGGAACCGGTCCCGGTGATCGGGGCCGTTATGCCGCCGGATCCGCCGGACCCGGGGGTGAGGGACAGGTTGTCGAACTGCGCCGTCTCGGTCTGGCTGGTCGCGTAGCCGACCTGGCCGCCGGCATAGGTGTTGTCGTTCACGGAACCGACCTTCGTATCGTCGATGACGGCGGTGATGCTGCTGCCGGAGAAGGTCAGGCCCAAGGTGTGCCACCGGTTGGTGCCCAGGGCCGCGGTCGTGCCCTGGGCCAGGGTGGTGACGTTGCCGTTGGTGTTCGAGCGCTGGATCGACCACGCGCCGGTGTCGCTCACCCGCAGGTGGTAGGCGTTCAGCTGACCGGTGCTGCTGTAGTCCTGCGCGTTCGCGCGTCCGATCAGCTCGGCGTATCCGGACTGTTCGAGCAGCACGTCGGAGGAGACGGTGTAGTTGCTCCAGCCCACGTCGCCGAGCAGGGCGTGCGGATCGGACAGCACGTCCCAGGTGATCGGCTTCTGCGGGCTCATCTGGCGTACGCATTTGCCGGAGCGGCCGCCGCCGCAGCCGGCCACCTCGAAGGCGCCCTGCCAGTCCATGAGGTACTTGGCCTCGGTACCGGTGGCGTAGCTGTCGAAGGAGTCGCTGTACGGCAGGCCGAACGTGCCCCGGGCGGGACCGGTGGCGGTGCCCTTGCCCTGTCCGGTCGTGGTGGTGAGGGTGTACACGCGGCCGGGCTGCACGGTCAGGCTGAAGGCGCCGCCGGACGGGGTGATGTCCGTGGCGTGCACGAAGTGGTCGGACGTGTTGTTGGACCGGACGTCGGTCGACCAGACGTGGACGGTCTCGGTCGAAGCCAGCCCTCCGGCGACGTTGAAGTTGAGGGTCTGGGCACCGCCGGCGTCCATCGTCTCGATGACCGTGGAGTAGTCGGAGTTGTTCGTGGACTTCAGGGATACGTAGCTGCCGTTGTTCCGGTTGCCGCCGATATAGCCGCTGGAGTCGTCGAGGTAGTGCCACCCCGGGGCGGTGAACTGGCTCGTCTGCGCCATCACCCAGGCGTTCTTGCCGATCGCGTAGTAGCCGGACCACGGCTCCGGTGCCAGGGCGAGCCCCATGGTGGGGTAGGGCAGGTTGGGCGTGAGCGCGGCGACCACAGGCCAGTTGAGATACGCGGTCATCCGGCCGTCGATGTATCCGCGGTTGATGCCGCGGGCCACGGCCGTCGCGCCCGCGTTGTAGTCGTCCGACCCGTTCTCGCTCGCCCACAGCTGCTTGCCGGACGAGGTGGCGGCCGACGGCACCGAGCAGTTGGTCTGTGCGGAACGGTAGCCGCAGGGGTAGTGCGTGCCGATGATGTCCACCGACGCGCGGAACGCGGCGTTGGCGTTGATGTCGTCGGCCACCGCCCAGTCCGAGTCGGCTGCGACGATCTTGACGTTGCCGTAGCCGTTGGAGTTGAGCGTGCTGCGCAGTTGCTGGTACCAGGAGACGTTGTAGCCGCGCTCGTTCCACCCGCCGAGGTAGTCGATGGCCAGCCCATGCTTTTTGGCGCAGCCGAGCCACGAGACCAGATAGTTGATCATGTCGGTGGACCAGAAGTTGCCGTTGCCGATCCAGCCGGGTGCGCCCCAGGCGAGTCCGTACAGCTTGATGTCCGGATTGCGCGCCTTGGCCTGCTCCATCAGCCACCACTCGTAGCCCCGGTTGCAGTTCAGGTCGGACCGGGTGTGCTGGTGGCTCGGCTCGGCCCCCGAGGTGGAGTTGGTGTCGCCGCCGACCTCGGCTTTGAGGATCTGCAGGGAGGCGCCGTAGCCGGGCTTGAACAGGTAGTCCAGGACCTGGCCGCGCTGGGGCTCGGGATAGTCGATCAGGAGTCTGCTGTTGCCGCCCCCGCCGCTGATCGCGCCGACACCGTCAAAGGTGCGGCCGCCCGACGCGCCGTTGATGGTGATCGAGGTGGCGGCCTGGGCCGACGTGGCGGTCGTGCCCACGATGCCGCCGACGGCCAGGACGAGGCCCGTGACCATGGCCGTCGGCACGCGCAGGCGCCGGAGTAACCGGCGGAATGCTGACACGATGGATTCCTTTCGCAGGTCAGAGGTGCCCCGTGGCCGGTGCGGTGGTCAGCGGAGGATGAAGTTCTGGTTGGTGCCGGGTGCGTTCTTGCACGGCCACTGGTCGAGTTGCTGGCCCGCAGTGCTGGAGGCGCCGTAGACGTCCAGGCACAGGCCGCTGTTCTTGTTCTGGAACTCGTAGGAGCCGTCGGACTGCCGTACGGGCAGCCAGAGGCCGCTTGCCGCCGTGCCGGTGGCCTGCTGGACGATGTCCGGGGTGCCCGCCGTCGTGGAGCCGCCGGCCACCGCCACGTCGAGGCCCGAGTTCTGGGCCCGCAGTTCGCCGTAGCCGCCCGAGGCCGGCACGAACTGGAACTGCTGGTTGCTCTGCCCATTGCAGGTCCACTGGTCGATCGCGGCGCCCGCGCTGCCGGAGTTGCCGTGTACGTCCAGGCACAGGTTGTTGTCGGCGACCACGAGCTGTTGGTATCCGCTCGGGAAGCCGGCGCCGGACGTGGCGGGTGTCAGATAGACCGCGAACGCGTCGTGCGAGGCCTGGAACGACAGCGGCACCGTGATCGAGCCGCCCGAGGTGCTGACGTTCTGGTCGTACACGGTCTGCGGCGCGGTGAGCGGCGCCTGGTCCGGGATGCGGTGCACGGTGACGTGCACGCTGCCGGCGTCCGCCAGCCAGGGCACGGACGCCAGCCCGTTGAAGGCCACGGACGCGGAGCCGGTGTAGCCGTTCGCGTCGCCGATCACCGCCACGGCGCGCTTGTTGACGGAGTCCTGGGAGGCCGAGACCGCGGTGGAGCCGACCTGGCCGGAGGTCTCCACGAGGGTGCCGGTCATGTCGGCGTAGTCCCGCAGCGCCCACCAGTTGCCGGTCGGCTGCCAGCTTCCCCCGCTCTGGGTCAGGACCCCGGTCAGGTTCGGGGTCATGCAGCACACCCAGTTGCCGCGCATCGCGTTGGTGTACCCGGACTGCGCGAACCGCGCCAGGTACCACGCCGTCACCCCGGCGGTCTGCCGGTCGGCCGGCTGGTACTCGTTCGAGGACAGCGGCAGCGGACCGATGCCCGCCGCGTTCAGGCTGCTGTTGAGGGACTGCGAGACGGTGACCGGGTCGTCGACATCGCCCTCATTGTGGTTGGCGATCACGTCCGGCACCGTCCCGGCCGCCTTCACGTGCGCGAGCCAGGTCTGCCATTGGCCCGGACTACGCTGCGGGGTGAAGGCGAAGGACGGCCCCACGATCTTCGCCGAGGGTGCGAGGCGCCGGATCTCGCGGTACGCGGTGTCCCACATCTGGAAGTACTGGGCGCTGTTCACGCCCCGGGTCCAGAAGTAGGAGATGTCCGGCTCGTTCCAGATGTCGTACGCGAACGTCAGCCCCGAAGCCTGCAGCGCTCCCACCGTGGAGTCGATGAAATTGATCCAGTTGGAGCAGTCGCCGTTGTCGCACGGGTACCTGGTGTTCGACGGCTGGCCGCCGTTGGCGCCGTAGATGTCGCTGACCAGCACCTGGTACTGCGCGTGATAGGGCGCCTGGGTGAGCCGTTTTCCCTGCGCGGTGATCGAGTCGAGGTCTGCCCGGGTGGCGGAGCCGTTCTGGTAGTTGTCCTTGATCCAGCCGCCGGAGAACCAGCCGCCGCCGCGGAACGCGTTGATCCCCAGCGGCTTGAGGAACTGGTCCGCCGGCTGGCTGCCGTCCGCCGTGAACCCGTAGAGGAACCCCTCGCCGACGCCGGTCGACGGGCCCCGATTCGACGCCAGGTTCACGCTCAGCGCCTCGCCCGCGGCGGCCCGGCTCTCGGCCGTCGCGAGCAGCTGCAGCACGAACGCCAGGACGATGCCGATCGCGAGTACCAGACGGCCGTGCCGTGCTCTCGTCCTCATGCGATCCTCCGGGTCAGCTCATCGACCATTGCTGGTTGGATCCGCCGTTGCAGGTCCAGAGGTCGACCAGGGCCCCGTTGGCGGTGGAAGCGCCGGTGACGTCCAGGCAGAGGCCGGACTGGGCGCTGGTGATGGTGCCGTTGGTGTTGACGTTCCACTGCTGGTTGTTCTGGCCGTTGCAGGTCCAGGTGATGACCTTGGTGCCGGGGCTGGTGCCCCGGTTGTAGGCGTCCAGGCACAGCCGGCTGCCGCCGCTGTAGACGGTCAGCTGGTTGGCGGACGTACGGGTCCAGGTCTGGTTGGCGCCGCCGCCACAGGTCCAGATCTGCGGCTGGGTACCGCTCGTGGTGGACGAGTTCGGCACGTCCAGGCACTTGCCCGCACCCACCGCGTGCACCGCACCGGTCGTGCCGCTGCTGCCTCCGCCCCCGTAGCCGGCCGCGGTGATGGCGGCTTGGACGGCGTTCTCGGTGGCGTCGGAGGGATAGCCCGACGTCATCGCGCCTTCGAAGAACTCGCCGACGCCCGAGACGCTGTTGTCTCCCCCCGTCCCGAGCAGGACCGAGCTGTCGACCTTCATCGGTGAGTAGCCGTTCGGCAAGGGGCCGGAGAAGGTGGTGGTCAGGCCGCCGCTGGTGGCGTTGCCGTATTTCAGGGCGAAGTTGCTGGTGCCGTTGTTCTTCTCCCACGCGCTGACGAAGGGGTAGTGCACGCCGCTGTTGCCGGGGTCTTTGTTGGAGCCGGTGTTGGTGTGGAACATGCCGTTCTCCAGGTCGGCCTCGACCCACGGGCCGCTGCCGGTGCAGCCGCCGAACCAGCAGGCATTGCCCCAGTAGACGGCGTTCATGGTGGCGTTGCCGGTGTCGGTGTGGGTGTTCTCGCCGAGGCCGTAGTCGAAGCAGCACCACTGGTTCGTGTAGTTCGACGACGTCACCATGTAGATGCCGCCGGGCTGGGAACCGGTGGGGACCCCGCTCGCGTGGTCGTGGCGGTAGCCGACACCTTGGGTGACCTTGACCCCGAAGACCTGGTGGCCGCCGGCGGTCACGGGCAGGGCCATGGCGTCCGCCCCGATGTCGGAGCCGTTGGGTCCTGGCCCCTTCCAGTAGCCGCCCCAGGAGATCGGCAGGTCGTTGTGCTGGGCGGTCTGGTCGTAGATCTTCGTGATCGTGCACGACGTGCCCGAGCAGAACGACACCTGGGACGCGGCGTCCGCGTAGCCGCCGGGACTGAGCACCCCGATGTCGCGGTAGCTGCGATCGGAGGCCCGCTGGATCTGGTACAGCGGCCCGTCGTACGACGCGAAGAGCGCCCTGGTCGTGGCGTGCGCCGTCACACACGGCGTACCGCCCGCGGCATAGATGTCGCACGGAAGCGAAGCGTCGGCCGCGAGCGCCGGTGTGCTGAACGCGGCCACGATCATCGCCAGGGCAACCATGATCATGGCTGCGCATCGTGGGGGGAGCGCGGGGGGCCTCATGCCAGCGTCCACTTCTGGTTGCTGCCGCCGTTGCAGGTCCACAGCTCGGCGAGGGTCCCGTCGGCGGTGGCCGCTCCCGTGACGTCCAGGCACAGGCCGGACTGGACGCCGGTGATCGTGCCGTTCGAATTCAGCGTCCACTGCTGGTTCCGTTGACCGTTGCAGGGCCAGGTCACCACCTTCGTTCCGGGCGCGGTCTGGTTGTTGTACGCGTCCAGGCACATCTGGCTGCTGCCGGAGTAGACGGTGAGCTGGCTGGACGTGGAGTGCGTCCATCGCTGGTTGGTGCTGCCGGTGCAGCTCCAGATCTGCACCTGGGTGCCGGCGACCGTGCTCGAGTTCGGCACGTCCAGGCACTTGTCCGCGCCCACCGCGCGCAGCTCGCCCGTCACGTCGGTGCCGCCGCCGCTGGTGCCGCCCGCGACCCGGTACATCACCGTCCCGTGCGCCGGCACCGAGGCGCTGATCGTGCCCGAGGTGGTCGAGGTCGCTCCCGACCACAGGTCGGTCAGGGCGTAACTGGACGCCCCGGTCTTGCCGATCGCCGCCGCCGTGGTGGAGATGGTCGCGGTCGAGCCCGTCTCGTTGAACAGCACCACCGACACGTCCCCGCCCGCCAGCGGCTTGGCCAGCACGTCCAGGCCGCCCGCGGACGACACCAGGGTGCCCTGCTTCCCCAAGGGGTCCTGGTCGACCGCGATCACCCGGGAGTTGGTCAGCGTGGCCAGGGTGTCCGCACTGGCCTGGGGGATGTTGGTGCCGGCGATCAGCGGCGCGGCCATCTCCGCCCACAGGCTGAACTCGCTGCGGCTCTCGGTGGCCGTCAGCGAGCCGTTGCCGACCTCCAGCATGTCCGGGTCGTTCCAGTGGCCGGGGCCGGCGTAGGAGGCGAGTCCCACATTGCTGTGGAAGATCGACAGCATGCTGGCGAAGTTCGCGCTGATGTCCCCGGTGGTACGCCAGCTGTTGCCCACGTTCGCGCCCCAGGTCCACACGTTGTCCTGGCCCCAGTTGCACAGGCTGTAGAGGATCGGCCGGCCGGTGGCCGCCAGGGCGTCCCGCATCGCGGTGTACCGGGACTGCGCGGACACCCCGTTGTTGTTGCAGTTGTCGTACTTCAAGTAATCCACGCCCCAGGACGCGAACGTCTGCGCGTCCGTGGTCTCGTGCCCCAGACTGCCCGGATACCCGGCGCAGGTCGCGGTGCCCGCGTCCTCGTAGATCCCCAGCTTCAGCCCCAGCGAGTGCACATAGTCCGCGGTGCCCTTGATGCCGTCGGGGAACTTGACCGGATCCGGCACCAGGCGGCCGGCGGAATCGCGGCTGTGGGTCATCCAGCAGTCGTCGATGTTGACGTACTCGTAGCCCGCCGCCTGCATGCCGTTCGTATGCATCGCCTGCGCGGTGGACTTGATCAGCGACTCGGAGACGTTGCAGCCGTACGCGTTCCAGTCGTTGAAGCCCATGGGCGGGGTCCGCGCAAGCCCGTTGTCCAGCGCGGCGGCGGGCTGCGCGGTGCCGGCCGAGACGACGGAGGCCGCCGCGATGAGCAGCGCGACCGAGGTGAGCGCCACCGCCCTGCGCAGGAGCGGTCGCGGGAGCAGGGACAGAAGTCGTCTAATAATGACCATGTCAATGACTCTCCTGGGCGGGTCTCTCGTGGCCGTGGGTCGGGTGTGCTGGAGGAGACCGGCCTCCTCCAGCACGGAGGCGAACCTCAGCGGTAGCCGGCCGCGGTGACGTTGGCCTGCACCGCGTTGTCCGTCACGTCGGAGGGGTAGCCGGCGACGATGGCCCCCTCGTAGAAGGTGCCGGCGCTCAGGTTGGCGCCGCCGCCGGGCTTGCAGCAGTCACCGCCGCTTCCCAGGACGATGGCACCCTGTTTCTTCATCGGGCTGTATCCGTTCGGCAGGCCGCCGTCCCACAAGGTGGTCAGGCTGCCGGACTGCGCGTTGGCGCCCTTGAGGGCGAATCTGGACGTCCCGTTGTTCTTCAGCATCGCGGTGACGAATGTGCCGCTGAACGCCCGCTGGTTGGGGTTCCAGGACTGGTTGCCTCCGGAGTACAGGCCCCATTCGAGATCGGCCTGCACCCAAGGGCCGCTGCCCGAACAGCCGCCGAACCAGCACTGGGTGCTGAAGTTGATCGCGTCCATCGCCCCGGCGGCGTCGGCGCTCCTCGTCGTCTCGCTGTTGCCGTAGTCGAAGCAGCAGCCGCCGTTGACGTGGGTGCCGCTGGTCACCATGTACGCCCCTTCGGGCGCGCTGCCGGTCGGCACGCCCGTCAGGTGACCGTCCCGCCAGTAGCTGTTCCCGGGATTGATGTAGAGCGAGTACGCCTTGGTGCCCCCGGCGGTCAGCGACTCGGAGGTCGCCTTGGCGGGGCTGCTCTGGCTCGATCCCGGGACCTGGGCCGAACCCTGGTACCACAGGTCGTTTCCGTGTCCGGACTGGTCGTAGACGACCGTGATCACACACGAGGTGCCCGCGCAGAACGCGTCCTGCGCCGCCGCGTCGGCGAAGCCGCCGGCCGCAAGCACACCAATGTTTCTGGTCGCGTTGTCCGAGGAGCGCCTGACCTGGTAAAGGTTGCCGTTGTACGAGCCCAGGAGGGCCCGCACCGTGCTGTGCGCGGCCACGCACGGCGTACCGCCCGCCGCGTAGATGTCGCACGGGCCCGATCCGTCGGGCGGCGCAGTCGACGGCGTGCTCCACTTCTGGTTGCTCTGGCCGTTGCAGGTCCACAGGATGACCGCGGTGCCGTTGGCCGTACCCGCCCCGTTGACGTCCAGGCACAGGCCGGACCGGACGCCGGTGATGGAGCCGTCGGCGTTCTGCCGCCACTGCTGGTTCTGCTGCCCGTTGCAGGACCAGATGATCACCGCGGTTCCCGGAGCGGTCCGGTCGCCGTAGGCGTCCACGCACCGGGTGCCGCCCATCGTCCTCAGCTCACCCGCCGACGTGAACTCGAACGCCTGGTTCGCCTGACCGTTGCAGTCCCAGACGTCCAGCGCCGTGCCGGCCGTGTCGACACCGCCCTTGACATCGAGGCACCGCCCCGACGCCGCACTCACCAGGGGCGCCGGCGCCGATGCCGACCGCGCCGGCGCGATCGACAGCAGCATGGCCAGCAGCGCCGTCACACAGACGGCGGCGGCCGTCGTCAAGCGGGAGCTCCGGAACGAAACCGATGAAGGCTGCATGGTGTTCCTCGGGTACGTGGAGGGCGAGGGTCTGGGAGCACTCCGACTTTGCGAAACACGCTCTCCTTCGGGTGGCATCGGGGCCGTGTGGCGCCCCGGTGGCGAAGCCACCAGGGGCCGGAGCGGGTCAGGTCAGCTGAGGTTCCACTGCTGGTTGGAGCCGCCGTTGCAGGTCCAGAGTTCGGCCAGGGCGCCGTTGGCGGTGGAGGCGCCGGTGACATCGAGGCAGAGTCCGGACTGGGTGCCGGTGATCGTGCCGTTGGAGTTCAGCTGCCACTGCTGGTTGGCGCCGCCGTTGCATGGCCAGGTCTCCACCTTGGTGCCGGCGGAGGTCTGGTTGTTGTACGCGTCCAGGCACATCTGACTGCTGCCGCTGTAGACGGTCAGCTGGTTGGAGGACGTGCGGGTCCAGGTCTGGTTGGCGGTGCCGCTGCAGTCCCAGATCTGCGGCTGTGTGCCGGCCGTGGTGGACGAGTTCGGCACGTCGAGGCACTTGCCCGCGCCCACCGCGTGCAGCGCGCCGGTGCTCGTCCCGCCGGACGCATTGCTGTATCCGGCCGCGGTGATGTTGGCCTGAACCGCGTTCTCGGTGGCGTCCGACGGGTAGCCGGAGGTCATCACGCCCTCGTAGAAGGTGCCTTGGGCGCCCTTGCTGTTGTCGCCACCGATGCCCAGGATGATGGCGCCCTGCTTCCGCATCGGGTTGTAGCCCGCGACGTTGGGACGTGGTCCGTCGTAGAAGGTGGACAGGCCGCCGGACTGCGCGTTGCCCCCACGGATCGCCCAGTGGTTCGGGCCACCCTTGATGATGGCGGTCGTATACCGGTGGTTGATGGTCGGGTCGCCCGCGTTGTAGTGCTGGTTCACTCCGGAGAACAGGCCGTTCTCCAGGTCGGCCATGATCCAGGGGCCGTTGCCCGCACCATAGCCCCAGACCTTGATGTTGCCGAAGTAGATGGCCTCCATGGTGCCGTTGCCGTCGTCGTTGTTGGACGTCTCGGCGTTGCCGTAGTCGAAGCAGCAGCCGCCGTTGTAGTGCGTGCCGTCGAAGATCGCATACATGCCTTCGGGGTTGTCCCCGGTCGCGATGCCGTTTGTGTGGTTGTTGCGGTACCCCGTGCCGGGCGCCACGAAGAGGCCGTAGGCCTTGTGACCGCCCACCGTGGTGGGCGCGGCGGTCGCGTTCGCGAGGTTGTCGGGACCGCCGGCGGCACCGCCGCCGGGCGCCTGGGTGAGATGGTTGCCGCGGCCGGACTGGTCGTAGAGGATCGTGATCAGGCAGGTCGTCCCCGCGCAGAACGAGTCCTGGGCGGCGGCGTCGGCGTACCCGCCCGCACTCAGAACGCCGACATCCCGGGTGGTGTTGTCCGAGGCACGCCGGACCTGGTAGAGCGGCCCGGTGTATGAGGCGTACAACGCCCGCGTCGTACTGTGCGCCGCCACACAGGGCGTACCGCCCGCCGCGTAGAGATCACACGGCCCGGACGTGGCGGCCCGGGCCGTCTCTGCCGTGGCCGTGGCACCGGCCAGCGCGCCGACGACGAGCACGGCCGCGGCCCCCGCCCGGACGAACGTTCTCGGCAGGGAGCGGTGGGAGCGCTCCCATTGTTGTACAGGTGCCTGATCCGGCACATTTTCCGGCCTGCCGCGGCGCCGTAGCGCGGCGAGCAGCCGTTGGACGCCACCGCGCCCGGACAGCAGGTGGCGTCTCGTACGTGTGGTTCCCATCCGATCTCCCTACTGTGCCGGCGTAACCCAGTCCGGGTTTTGTAGGTGGCGCTGACATATGCGGATGCGCTGTCACATGCCGTTCGTGCAGTGAGATTGCAGAGAGGTTTCGGGGGGAGACGGTGCTCCCGATTCCGCAGGGCTGTCAAGGGTGCGGAGCCTTCTTCCTCGGCTCTTGTCGCGGAATCGATTCGATGGCCGATTCCTGCGGATCGGCCATCGACCGGCGCGCTTGAGCACGTTCGGCGAGGCGGCGGGCAAGTGTGGTGCGCCCCCCGCCGGCGCGGCGCGGCGGATCGCGTGGGTTCGCCCGACGGCCGGGCCCGGATCACCCGGGCGACCCACCATCACGTCACTGAGCGGGGATGCAGCCACCGAACCCCGGGTGGTGAGAGGCCGGTGCGATGGCACGGGCCGAAGCGGCGGGCCTCGGCCCGTGCGTCGGAGCCGCCCTGGTCTTGTGGCACGCCATTGACCCCACCCTCCGCTGGTCGTAGCCTCCCGTCGAAGCGCTTGCATGGAATCGATTCGCTACGTATTCGCTGTCTGCCCTCCCGCAACGCGTGAGACGCGGAACGCGTGTCTGTGCCCGGCAGCCCGACGCAGTTCCCCACGTACTCATGGCACTCGGGCATTCTTCGGCCGCCGCCCTGGCCCACGGCGCGCGGGCCATCTGCCTGGCACCAGGGCGCTCGTCCGGCACCACCCATGACGAGTCCCTCGGGGGTGGCTGCGCCGCCGTATGCACGGCCCGCCGCCGCGGACTCATCACCCTTGCGCCGCACGTCCACAGCGAAGTGGCGCCGAAGCCGAGGAAGACGCGATGAGACGAGACCCGGCCGCTTGGCCACGGCCGCCATGACTCCATCGACAACGGCGATCATGCTGACGGCACCGACACGAGGCGAGGCGGGCACCTCGCCGGCAGCTGGATCGGCGACGGGCTCCGCGACGGCTCCGCCCCTCCCCGCCACTCCATGCCCCGCCGGCGAGCCGATTCGCGCGAGGTATTCTGCCGGCTGGCCGGCAGGTTCTTGGGGAGTCGCATGAACATAGGGGAGATCGCCCGGCGCGCCGGCGTGTCACGTAGCACTGTGTCGTATGCGCTCAGCGGCAAGCGACACGTCGCGCCCAGCACCCGCAGACGGATCCAAGACGTCATCGACGAATTGGGATATCGCCCCAACGCGGCGGCGAGGGCTCTCAAGGAGGGCCGGACCCGGACGCTCGGTCTCGTGATCCCACCGGCCGGCAACCGGCTCACGCACATGCAGCTGGACTTCGTCGCCAGCGTGGTCGACGCCGCCGCCCGGGTGGACCTGGACGTACTGCTGTCCTCCTCCGGCGGGGATCACGACCGTTCCTTCGAGCGCCTGGTCTCGGAGTACCGGGTGGACGGCGTGATCCTGATGGAGATCCGCCTGGAGGACCCTCGCGTGGGCCGCCTGCAGAAGGCCGGGCTGCCCTTCGTCGGTATCGGGCACACAGCCGGCGACCAGCAGATGTCCTGGATCGACATCGATTACGCCGGCTTGATCCAGCACTGCGTGCGGCACCTCGCCGATCTGGGGCACCGCCGGGTGGCTCTGGTCACCCGTTCCCCGGAACTCATCGCGGCCGGCTACGGCCCCGCCCGCAGGGCCAGGGAGGGCTTCGAGACCGCTCTGACCGAACGCGGTCTCGACGGCATCGAAGTGTCGTGCGGGGACGATGCCCGCTCCGGCAAGGAATGCGTCGAGGCGCTCCTGCGCAGCCATCCGGACCTCACCGCGGTCACCACCATCAACGAGGCCGCCCTGCCCGGCATCCAGCGTGCGCTGGCGGACACAGGCCTCGAAGTGCCGTACGACTTCTCCATCACCGGAGTGGCGGCCAGGACATGGGCCGAGGACTTCCATCCGCCGCTCACGGCGGCGGACGTACCGGCCCAGGAGATGGGCGAGAAGGCCGTTTCCCTGCTGGTGGAACGTATCGCCTCGCCGGACACTCCGCCTCGGCACATCCTGTTGACGCCCCCGATCTCACTGCGCTCCAGCACAGCCGCGGCACCCACCGCCCGGCCGTCGCGAGTCGATCGCGCGGCGCACTGACGCTCTGAGCTTGTCTTTTGACCTCCGTGCGCTTGGGTGTGCAGGCGCGCCTCTGCAACGGCGGTGGCCCATGCAAGTTCTGGAGCGGACGGGCCTCCGCACGGCTGCCTTCCATGCTGGGCCGCGGTCCCCTCGACGGCCGAAACTGCCATGATATCGGCGGCCGTGTGGTATTCGGCTTGCTGGTGAACGGGAGGAAGTGACCAGTGCAGCCGCCATACGCCCGGTGCGGGCTTCGCTGACGGTGACAGGATCTCCATACGCTTCGGCTGTGTGACGCCGGTGGCGGCCAGCGCACTGAGCGGGCCTTGGGTACTGTGGCGGATCTGCGGAATGCAGGAACGGTACTCCGGTGGAACGCAGATCTGCGGGGCGGTACCGGCACACACGGGATGAACGGCACGGACCGTTTCCGGGTTGCCGTAGCCCCATCCGCTGACTGCGGCGTATCCGGCGTCGGCTGCGGTTGACGGGCACGAGGCGTACCGCGATCGATCCGATGTGTGGGCCCGGGACTGGCAGGTAGTGAAACCTACAAGCCCTAGCTAGTCGATCCGCCGAATTGCTCCCGCCCCCACATGACCGACCGTGCCACGAGGATCGCGCACCTCTCTTACGGACGAGTGGGCAAGGTGCGATCGCAAATCCGCGCGCCCCCGAAAGCGTCACAGGCACACAGACGCATGAGGCGCCAACCGCATCGTGCGTGTCGGCGCAGCTGGTCTCGTGACGAAGCTGCACCGGAACGCTCCGGTGCAGCTTCGTCTCAGACCCGGGCACGCACCCATCATGGACTGACGTGGACGCCCATTGACGGTCTCTACAACCTGTGCCAGGTCGTGCCCGGTGAGGGACCCAGGATCAGAACGGGTGCGTCTTCTCGCCCGTCGAATCGGTATTGCAGACGCTCCGCGCATTGAGGTACGCCCGGGACGCACTCCCGGCTCACGCTCCGACCGGCCCTCGAACGCGTGGCTTTGGCGGCTTGTCACCAATCAACCCACATCCACTGGTGTTTGCTGCTTGAGATGTCATGGGCATTCTGTATGGGTCTGATCGTCGGCGTGGGTGCAACCTTGGGGGGCCGATGGCAAGAGGGGACGTCTGGGCGGGAAAGGGCACGACCGGATCGGTAGCGGACCTCGTCGCCCGGTTCGGCGAGGAGGTCAGGGCCAAGCTGCAAGGTCCCGCAGGGGCGGTCAGCAGCAAGGAGGACAGTCTGACCGCGCCGGTGGAGCATCTGCTGCGCGGCATGGCCTCGCGGCAACGCCTGAAGCTCATCGTCCACGGTCAGAGTCGCATCAAGGAACTCGGGATCCGGCCCGACTTCGCCATCGCCTGCGGCGGCAGGACCATAGGGCACGTCGAGCTGAAGCAGCCGGGCTCGGGGGCCGATCCGCAGAAGTGGTCGGTGAAGAGCCACGACCGCAAGCAGTGGGAGAAGATCAAGGCACTCCACAATGTGCTGTACACCGACGGATACCAGTGGGCGGTCTACCGTTTCGGCGTACAGGTCGGCCCGACCGGGATCCTGGTCGGAGACCTTGATTCCGGTAGTCGGCAACTCGTCGTCGCGGACACCGGGTTCGAGCGTGCCCTCACGCACTTCTTCCTGCCGGCGCCCATCGTCCACGACAGCATCAACGAACTGGTCAAGCGCATCGCGGGAATCTGCGCCCTGCTGCGTGACGAGGTCACCGAGCGTCTCACCCGTGAAGAGCACGGGGAGGCTGACGCCGCGTTCTCGATCCTGGCCGACAACTGGAAGGACCTGCTCTTTCCCGATGCTCGCCCGGAGGAGTTCGCGGACCAATACAGTCAGACGCTGACGTTCGCCATGCTGCTGGCTCGCCTTGAGCGCATTGATCTGGGCAGGCTCACGCTTCCCGAGGTCGCGATCCGACTGGGCAAGCGGCATTCCTTGATGGGCAAGGCGCTGGCGGTGCTGACGGACGACGCCCTCGACGATCTGCGGGGCATCATCGACCCGCTGATCGACGTCTTGTCGGCCGTCGACCCCGAGATGTTCAAGGACGAGACCGGAGACGCCTACCTCCACCTGTACGAGGGCTTTCTGGGCGCCTACGACCCGGAACTGCGACGGCGGACGGGTACGTATTACACGGCTGGCGAGGTCGTCCGATTCATGGTCAGCTTCACCGACGAGGTGCTGCGTGACCGGCTCGGCCAGGAGGACGGCTACGGAAGCGAGGACGTCACCGTCGTCGATCCGGCCATGGGCACCGGGACCTTCCTCATCAACATCATCGACCACGTCGCCAAGTCCCTGTCACTGAAGTACGGCAGCACGCTCAAGGCCGGGCTTCTCCGGGAGCTCTCGGGCCGACTGGTCGGGCTGGAGAAACAGACCGGGCCGTACGCCGTCGCCGAACTCCGTGTGCACCACGCCTTCCGGTCCCACGACGCCGACATCACGCGCCGCCCGCCGAGGCTTCTGGTGGCCGACACACTCGACGATCCCGCCGTCGAACACCACCTGGGCTTCATGTACGAGGCGATCGCCCGCCACCGCCGAATGGCGAACAAGATCAAGGCGGACGAGAAGGTCATGGTGGTCATCGGCAATCCGCCCTACCTGCGGGGTGCGAGACAGTCGGGCGTCGGACGCTGGATCACCGAGGGCAACCCGAACGGCCAGGGCCCGATCCTCGCCCGCTTCCACCCAGAGGACAACGGACGCGTCGGATACGCCCTCGACAACCTCTACGTCTACTTCTGGGCGTGGTCCACCTGGAAGGTATTCGACCAATTGACTGCCTCGGGAGCGCCGAAGGCCCCCAGCGGGATCGTCGCCCTCATCACCAACTCCGGATACCTGGACAGCGAGGGATCGGCCGGCATGCGCCACTACCTGCGCGAGGCCGCCGACGAGGGCTGGGTCATCGGTCTCTCTCCCGAGGGCGCCTACTCCGACACGCGCACCCGTGTCTTCCAGGATGTGAAGCGGGAGATCTGCATCGCCGTCTTCGTCCGTCACGGCGCCCCGGACGCGGGCACACCGGCGCGGATCTGGCGACTTGACGTCCCCGCGGGCACACGCGAGGAGAAATTCAACTGGCTGGAAGGGCTTGGCCTCGACGGTCATCGCGACGGGACCTCCTGGCAACTATGCCCCACACGGTGGACCGCGCCTTTTCATGTCCCGTCCGATTCCGAGTGGCCGGCAATGCCACCGGTGGACGCCCTGCTGCCCTGGACGAGCTCCGGCAACAAGAACAACCGCAGCTGGCCCGTCTCACCCAGCCGGGAGGTCCTGGAGAGCCGGTGGCGCAGGCTCGTCCAAGCCCCAGCGGAGGACAAGGCCGCACTGCTGAAAACCACCAGGGACCGCCGTCCGGACAAGCGGGAACCGCCACTGCCCGGGCAGCAGGAAAGGGAAAGCCTTGCCGTGGAGAAGGAGACGTTGCCGGTCACTGTTCCCTACGGCCGGATGACCTTCGACAGGCAGTACATCATCGCGGACAGGCGAGTGATCGACTTTCCGCGACCGGCCTTGTGGTTCGCCCACAACGCCCAGCGTCAGATCTACCTGTCCGAACTCCACACGGAATCAGGCCGTCCGGGGCCGGCGGTGAGTTTCACGGCCCTGCTGCCCGACATGCACCACTTCAAAGGCACCGAAGGCGGCCGCGTCGCCCCGCTGTACCGCCACCCTCACCAGGCTGAACCAAACGTCACCCCTGGCCTGCTGCGTCTTCTCAGCAAGACGCTCGGCGTGACGGTCACCGCCGAGGACCTCTTCGCGTACATCGCGGGAACAGCCGGCCACAGCGGCTACACCCGCCGCTTCGCCGCGAATCTCGCCGAACGCGGTGTCCGTATCCCTATAACACGCGACCCGGCTCTATGGGCGGAGCTCGTGGAAGTGGGCAGGCGCACCGTGTGGATCCACACGTACGGCCAGCGCTTCGCCTCCCACCACGACAGTTCACCTGGCTCGTCCCCTAGGCTTCCCCCGGAGGAACAACCGGAATGCGTCGTCGTGATCGGAGAGGACGACGGGTTGCCTGCGGACATCTCTTACGACGCGTCCACGCGAACCCTCACGGTGGGCACGGGCTGCATACGTCCGGTGGCGCCGGAAGTCTGGGACTACCGGATCGGCGGGGTGCAGGTGATCCGCAAGTGGTTCAGCTTCCGCAAGCGCAAGCCGGACGTGGAACGACAGACTCCGTTGAACGACATCCTGCCCGCGACCTGGCCTGCACGGTGGACCGTTGACCTGCTTGACCTCATCAACGCGCTCGGGCTCCTCGTAGCCCTCGAACCCCGACAGGCCCGGCTGCTGGACGCAGTGACCAGCGGCCCGCTCATCAGCACCGACGACCTACGGGGCGAGGGCATACTGCCTGTACCTGCCTACGCAACCAAGGAACCGAAACCGCCGCGGACGTCTCGACGCGCCCCCGGTCCTGGTCAGGAGAGCCTCGACTTCTCGGACTGACACCCGTCCGGCCTGAGTGCCTGACGCCCGCGACATCAACTACGTGCACGACGACGCCCCGCCGCAGCAGGCCAGCGGGGCCTCGCCGTATCACTCGCCTCTCACACAGCCATCACCAACTGGGCGGACCCTCTGGACCAGTGTCCCCATGGCCTCGGCGGCGAGCTTGTCGATGTCGCCGGACTCCCCCTTGCCGCCATCTCCGTCTGGTCGGCGAGGGGATCCGAGGGAAACGGTTCAGGAGGTCAGGTCCAGGGGCTGCAGGGTGCTCCAGTAGCTGTGCAGGATCTCTCGGGGCCCGGCCGGCTCGGGGGCCTGCCGAGGGGGCAGGGGCCAGGCCGGCGGTCGGTTCGGTGTGCGTCGTGCCCACCAGCGGACGGCGCATGCGCTCATACAGCTGCCGGCGAGCGCGGCTGCGGCGATGGTGAGTACGCTTCGAGTGTCGGTGGGCATGCGCATCCCCGGTCATGTGGTCTGTCGGAGTCGTGTGTGCGTCCGGGTTGCCCGGCAGGCCGGCTTCACACCCGCGGGCGACGCACGCGGCCGGTGTCGGTGGGCTCGCAGGCTCACCGACACCGGCCGGTCGTCCGGGTCAGACCTCGCCGCGCCAGGCGCCCGTCTCGGCGCCGCCGCGGGACTCGATGAACTCCTTGAACCGCTTCAGATCGCCTGTGGCCTGCCGTTTGACGAAGCCGAGCTTGTCGCCGACGGTCTCGGCGAGACCCTGGGGGTCGTAGTCCAGCTGGAGCATGACCTTGGTGCGGGCGTCGTCCAGGCGGTGGAAGGTGACGACGCCGGCCTGCTTCGCCTCACCGTTGACGGTTGTCCAGGCGACCCGCTCGTCGGGGATCTGCTCGGTGATCTCCGCGTCGAACTCGCGCTGGACTCCGCCGATCCTGGTGACCCAGTGGGTGAGGGTGTCGGTGCGCTGTTCGATGCGTTCGACACCGTCCATGAACTGCGGGAAGTCCGCGAACTGGGTCCACTGGTTGTAGGCGGCGCGGACCGGGACGTCGACCTCGATGGACTCTTCTACCTGCGACAACAGTGATCTCCCTTCTGGGGAAGCGGGCAGCGGACCGATCGCACGGCGCCGGTCTGCCTGCTTTGCTGCGATCATCGCTGTCCGGGTTGCCACCAGTTGGTGATTGATGCGTCGCCGAGCCGCTCGAACCGTTGAGGCGGACGCCCCCGGCCCGCCCGGCTGCTTGGCCGGGCGGGCGGGCACGGGGCTGGGGCGCGCGTGGTCGGCTCTGTAGCGGGGCGGTCAGGACGCTGCGGTGACCGCCGTGTCAAGGCCACGAGCGGCGACGAACTGCGCGCTTCCGTCGGCCAGTCGGTAGGACAGGCCCACCACGCCCAGGCGGCCGGCGGCCACGCGCTCGGCCAGGACGCGGGAACGTTCCAGCAGCAGGTCCACGGTGTTCTCGATGTGCTCGGCCAGGACGTCCTCGGCCGTCTCACGTCCCGCGGCGCGGGCTGCCAGCACGCTCGGGGTCACCCGTTCGACGACGTCCCGGACGAAGCCGCCCGGGGTCTGCCCGTTCTCCAGGGCGGAGCATGCCGCGGCGACGGCGCCGCACGAGTCGTGGCCGAGGACGACGACCAGCGGCGCGTTCAGGACGCTCACGCCGAACTCGATGGATCCGAGCACTTCCACACCGGCGACGTGCCCGGCGGTGCGGACCACGAACAGGTCGCCCAGGCCACGGTCGAAGATGATCTCGGCGGCCAGCCGGGAGTCGGAGCACCCGAAGAGCACGGCGAAGGGCCGCTGGGACGGTGCGGTCTCGGTGCGGCGTGCGGCGTCCTGGTTCGGGTGCTCGGGGGCGCCTGCGACGAAGCGCTGGTTGCCGGCCATGAGCAGTTCGAAGGCATCGCGGGGCGTCAGGGAGTGCGTCTCGGTCATGGGGTCAGCCTACGAGGCGGCACCAGACGTCGCACCGCATGGTCCCACTGTCCGGCACCGGGCCGGAGGCTGCGCGGTGCGCCACATGTTCCGGCCGCCCGACAGTCCCGGCGGATTGCGGTCGTGCGGGCGGCTTCCGGCGGGGCGCCCACCTGTCAGGCCGCTGCGCGGTCACGATGAGCTATGACGCACGACGACCAGGAGTGGTGGGAGACCGACGTGCCGGGGCTGCACGTGCGCACCAGCGACGGGCTCCGTGGGATGCGGCTGCTTGGATGGGAAGGCGTACTGCCACTGTCCGTTGTGCGTGCCCTCATGCCCCCGCCGCTGGCCGCCCCGCGGAAGGGCGGCGACGGCGCGGCTTGTCCTTCTCCCGCCTCCGCCGGCGATGGGGCGACCATGGCGGGCGCTGACACCGGTACGGCACGGGAGAGGCTGTCCCGTAACAGCTGGCCACAGCTGTGAGACTCAGCCGACCCACCGCTTCGCGGGCCGGCCGGGTGGTCGCCCGGCTCGCCCGGCGTCGGAACGAGGCCGCGGAACCCACACCCGCAGCGCCCGAGGACTGATGCGGCACCGCACGGGAGCCGGCAGGCTGACGGCTTCGCCGTCCAGCCCGGCGGGGAGGACCGGGACGTCGGCGTGGACGACGACGTCGTCGGGCGTGGCCAGCCGGGTGAGACCGTGCGGTCGCCCGCCGCGCGGCCTCGCGGCGTCGGCGGGCGTCTCCGCCCTGGCGGCCAGTACCCCCAGGAGGCCCGAGTCGAGGTGCGCCCGCCTGCCGAGCCCGACCGGGTCGTCCCACTGGTAGGGGTTGTTGCTCACCAGCACGGCATCCGGCCCGTGAACGGTGAGCAGCCCGGTGCGGACCACCAGCTCCGGGCCCTCGTGGCGAGCCAGGAACTCCGGAAGGACGCGCGCTGCCGTGCCAAGCTTGTCATCCCGATAAGCCGGGTCGTGCACCAGAGCGGCATAAGCACCGAACGAGACGTTGTTGACGAACACCCGCTCGCCTGCGTATCCCAGATCCACGCGCAGCTCGACGCCGTCGGTGAGGGCCTCCAGCGCGGCCGAGGGGTCCTCGCGGTCCAGGCCGAGATCCATGGCGAAGTGGTTGCGGGTACCCGCCGGAATGACCACGAAGGGCAGGCCGCACTGCGCGGCCACCTCGGCGACCAGCGCCTGGGTACCGTCCCCGCCGGCCACGCCCAGCAGATCCGCGCCGTCGTCGACCGCGCGTCGGGCGAGCGTCGCGAGGTCCTGGCGGAGGGAATGATCGATCAGGTACACCTGGGCTCCGAGCGTGCGGGCGTGTTCCGCGATCCGGAACCGTCTCGCCTTCCCTCCCCCCGACCGCGGATTCACGATCAGCCAGGGTCGCCGCGCGCCGGTCGCCGGCCGCGGCGCGTTCTCGGTCACGGTGCGTCCCCCGCAGCAGCGTGCATCGGCCGAGCGCACCTCACGGACGCCAGCGGGTTTGCCGCGATCACGCCCGCAGCCGACGGCTCCGTTCCCCACCGGACCGGCGGTCCGGCGACTGCGCCTGCGGCCACCTCCACCATGACACTCCTTCGGCAGTTACGGCCTACGGCATCAGCTTGCAGCCCGGCCTGGGGATGCGCACCTGGATGCGGCGGTGCCCATGACGCCCCCGCCACCGCCGAGCCGACGTCGTCTCCCCGGGGACGTGACGGACGCGGCAGCCACGGGGGCCGGTCCCGTGGGACGGGGTCAAGGACGGCAGTGCCGGCACATCTCGCCCACCGGGCGGAAAGGTCTCCTCGTTTTCCCGTGACCGGGGCTGGGCACCCGGTGCTCATGGCGACGCGTCCGGTTCCGGTGCGAACCATCCTCGCCACCATCGGCCTGGTGCTCGCCACCTACGTCGTACTCGAGCTGGTGGTCCAGGCTCGCCGGGTGCTGATCTGGGCGGTCATCGCGTTGTTCCTGGCCGTCTCGCTCCATCCGGCGGTCGAAGCCCTGCAACGACGGGTGCCGCGGTGCCGGCGGTCGGTGGCCGCCTTGCTGGTCTTCCTGGCCACGGCTGCGGCCGTCGGCGCGGTGGTCGCCCTGTTCGTCATCCCCCTCGCCCAGGAGGCAACCCGGTTCGCCGGTCGTCTGCCCGCGTTGATCAGGGACGCCCAGACCGGCCGCGGGCCAGTCGGCAACCTGCTGGAACGGACACACGCTCTGCAGTACGTCCAGCACCACCAGGCGCAGATCCACGCGTTCGCCACCGGGCTGAGCACGCCCGCCATGAGGTTCCTCCGCGGTGCCGCGAGCACCGCGGCAGGCACTGTCACGATCTTCGTCCTGGCCTACCTGATGGTGCTGGAGGGCCCCAGGGCCATAGACCGGTCCCTGGCCCTCGTGGACGAGGCGCCCGCGGCCCGCATGCGCCGCGTCGGAGCCGCGTGCGCCCGTACCGTCAACGGCTATCTGACCGGGAACTTGCTGATCAGCGTCATCTGCGGACTTCTGACCTACGTCGTACTGCTGGTTTCCGGCGTGCCGTTCGCCGGCCTGCTGGCTCTCTTCGTCGCCGTGACCGACCTCATTCCCCTGGTGGGAGCCACCATAGGAGCCGTCGTCGCCTCCGCGGTCGCGTTCGTCCACTCCTTGCCGGCCGGCATCGGGGCCATCATCTTCTTCATCGTCTATCAGCAGGCCGAGAACCACCTCCTGCAACCGGTCATCCTGTCCCGGACGGTGAAACTCAACCCCCTCACCGTGCTGCTGGCCACCCTGATCGCCGCCGAAGTCGCCGGGATCCTCGGTGCCCTGCTGGCGATTCCCGTCACCGGCATCGTCCAGGTCGTCCTCGGTGACATCTGGGCTCACCGCCGCGGTCGGCCACTGGTGCGGCCGGCACGGACGGACGACGACCCCGAGAACGCCGACCGGCCCGACGCCCCCGAATAGGGACCTACGCGGTCCGGTCGGTCCGCTCCGTCGGTCAGTGCTGGGGGTGTGGGCCTACGTGGAACAGGCTGCGCCGCTGGGCGGTCGTGCCCGCGGGCAGATGGCCGATCTCGACGCGTGTCCTGATGGCACGGACCACTTCGGTCAGACCGACGACGATGGCCATGACGCCCACCACCAGCGTGAGGGTCGCGAGGGAGGCGAACGGCATGACGATCATCACGATGCCGGCCATGGTGCCGATGACGCCGAAGGCCACGTGCCAGCCGCGGGCCGGCATGGTCTCATCGGAGGCCGCCGCGACCGTCTCCAAGGTGCCCCGGAGCAGCCAGCTGAAGCCGATCCACAAGGCGAGCAGGAAGACCGATTCGAGGGGGCCCCGGAAGCAGACCAGGCCCAGCAGGACGGAGGCCGCGCCGGTGATGAAGTGCAGGACGCGAAGATGCCGGGGGACGTGGGTGCCGAACGCGGCGGCGAGTTCGAAGACACCGGTGGCCAGCAGGTAGACGCCGAAGAGCACGCCGACGACACGGAGCGTCTCACCCGGCCAGACCAGGGCGATGACGCCCAGGGCGATGGTGGCGAGGCCCATGGTGAGCAGGATCTGCCAGCCCGCGTTCGCCAGGGCGGCGATGCCTTCGGCCGCAGGACCCTCTTGTGGTGCGGTACTCCGTGGCGGAACGGAACCGGGGGATTCGGAAGGAGATGTCATGGCACCTACCTCCTTCTGTGAGCAGCGTGGTCACGTCACTACCTGTCCATCGTCACCCGATCAGCCTCATGCCGCTCGGCGAGAACCGCACAGGGCCGTGGCGCATGAGGTAGTCGGGCAAGCTCCTCCGTCTTGCGGAGGCCGGGGGCGTTTCCGCCGGGCCGCCCGACGCCGGCGGCCAGGCACAGTCGTGTCGTGGTGTCCCGTCCGGGTCGACGACGGCATTCACGCGTGAGGGGTGACGACGGCGCGTCCCTGGACCCTGCCGTCGTGCAGGAGCCGGTAGGCCTCGTCGGCGCGTCGCAGGGGAAAGTGCTCGACCAGCATCCTGATCTTGTCCTGCTGGGCGAGGGTGATCACTTCCATCAGTTCGGTGAGGGAGCCCCAGTAGGGCGAGGCGACCGAGCACTCGTGCGGCGGGCTGGAGAAGTCGACGGGCAGGGCGCCGCCCCCGAGGCCGACGATGGTCAGGTGGCCGAGCACCCTGGCCACCTGTGCGGCCATCCGCAGTGTCGGGTCCGTGCCGACCATGTCCAGCACGAGCTGAGCGCCCTGCCGCGCCGTCATGTCCTTGATGCGGGTGATCGCCCCGTCGCCCGAGAGCAGCGCCTCGTCGGCGCCCATGCGCTTGGCGGTCTCCAGCTTGCCTGCGTCGGTGTCCACGGCGACGACGGTGGTCGCCGCGCTGAGCGCGCGCAGGATCTGGATGGTCATCTGACCCAGACCGCCGGCGCCGATCACGACCGCGGTCGAGCCCGGTCCCAGCAGGTGCAGCGACCTCTTCACCGCGTGATAGCCGGTCAGTCCCGCGTCGCTGAGCGGGGCGGCCTGGCGGGGGTCGAGGGTGCCGAGCGGAATCAGGTGGCGCGCGGCCGGGACGAGCAGGTACTCGGCCATGCCGCCGTCGTGGCCACCGCCCAGGCCCGGGCCCTGACCACCGAGGTCCTGGCAGTAGTTCTCCCGGCCCTGACGGCAGTCGACGCACACCCCGCAGCCCCAGGAACCGTAGACGATCACAGGCTCCCCGGGTGTGAACCCGGTGACGCCCGGTCCCAGCTGCTCCACCCACCCGGCGTTCTCGTGCCCGAGCGTGAAGGGCAGACGGGTGAAGCCGGGCAGCGGTCCGGGTGCCTGCATGATGTGCAGATCGGAGTGGCAGGCACCGGCCCCCGCGACCTTCACCAGGACCTGGCCCGGGCCGGGCGCGGGTACCGGCACCTCGCGCAGTTCGGGCGGTTGCCGCCAACCGACGAGTTGAAAGGCCTGCATGGCGTTCCTCTGCCCGACGCCGGTCAGTCACGGATGCCGTCGATGTCGACGAGGACGTGCCGCGGGCCGCGGAAGATCTGGTTGTGCCGGTACGGCGGCGGGTCCTCGACCAGCCGGGGGTTCTCCACCCGGCGGACGAACTCGCCGACCGCGACCTGGACCTCGAGTCGGGCGAGCGGGGCGCCGAAGCAGAAGTGGATGCCCTGGCTGAATCCGAGGTGCTGGTTGTCGGGGCGTTCGAAGTCGAGTTCGTCGGGGTCGGTGAACCGTTCCGGGTCGCGGTTCGCCGAGCCGTACGCCAGGAAGATCGGCGCCCCCTTCGGGATGGTGGTACCCGCGATGTCGATGTCCTCCAGTGCGGAACGGGTGTGCCAGAACTGCACCGACGACTCGAACCGCAGCAACTCCTCCACCGCGGGCACGATCAGCTCGGGCCGGCTGCGCAGCTTCTCCAGCGCGTCGGGGTGGCGCAGCAGGGTGAGGACGCTGTGGGCGATGAGGTTGACCGTGGTCTCGTGTCCCGCGAAGATCAGGAGCAGGGCGTTGCTGGCGAGCACGTCCTTGGACATCCGTCCCTCCGGGCCGTTGTCGTTCGCCAACGCGGAGAGCATGCCCGGGCCGGGCTGCTGGGCGTACCGGTCGAGCAACTCGTCCGCGAACTGTGCGAACTCCTGCACGGCCTGCCGCCCTCCGGCCTGTCGGCTGCGGATCTCTTCCGAGGCTGCCTCGGGGCCGAAGTCCAGGGCGTCCAGAGCCGTCTCGACCCAGTGGTGGAAGCGTGGCTCGTCCTCCATCGGCACGCCCAGGACCTTGCAGATCACCGTCACCGGCAGGGGGTACGCGAAGTCGTCGACGGCGTCGATCCGGGTCCTGCCCCTCATGTCGTCCAGGAGGCCGCCGACGATGCGGCGGATATCGGGCTCCAGGTCCGAGATCAGGTGGGGCGCATGGGGCGGGCCGACGAAGTGCGGCATCATCATCCGGCGGTCCCGATCGTGCTCGGGCGGATCGCAGGTGATGATGTTCGGCGCGGTCAGCACCTCCCTGATCGGCTCGGCCGCCGGCTCCGCCGAGCCCTCCGCGCGAGCCGCGGCCGGGGCGGGGCACTTTCGTGGATCCGAACTGACCCGGGGGTCGTGCAGCAGCGTGACGATCTCCCGGTAGGTGCTGACGACATAGGTGCCGTCCGGCTGGCGCGCCACGGGGGTCTTGCGCAGTTCCTCGTAGAAGGGGTACGGGTTGGCGCGGTTGGCGTAGCGGAGGGCCTGTTGCCAGGGGGTTTCCTCGACCACGAGGCTCCCCTCCTTCCTCCTGTGGGTGCTGTCCGCTTGCACGCTCGTCCCGGCGGGCCGGGTCAGTGGCGCCGGGGCCGGAACTCGGCAGTCCGCTCGCTCGGGGCATGGCCGGTCAGGACGACGTCGGGAATCGCCGTCGGGACCCTCGGGTCCGGGAACTCCGCCGGCACCGGCTTGGTGTCGGCCGGCTGGTCCCAGCCCGACGGCGGAGGCGGGAACGGACCGGACCGCTCGATCAGCTTCCCGTAGTACTCCAGCCACTTGCCGTGATCGAAGGTCACGGCGGCGACGATGCGGCCCCGGTGACCGTAGGCGGCGGCGAAGCTCCGGTCCGCCACGGACCCTTGGGTGAAGACGATCTCGTCACCGAAGGGAGGCACGCCGACGGACTTGATGTTGACGCCGAACTGACCTGACCAGAAGCCGGGCAGCAGCAGGTGCGGGCGGTAGTTGGGCTCGAGGTTCACCATGTTGTGGGCGGCGACCTCGGCACCGAGAACAGCGTTGTCCCAGTGCTCCATCGCGAGGAACTGGTACTCGTACAGCACATGTGGCGCACGCGCCACGTCCCCTGCCACGAAGATGCTGTCGGTGACCACGCCGTTGATGTCGAAGGCACGGCCCCCGGCGTCACACCCGACGCCCCAGACACCCGCGGCCAGCCCGGAGCCCTCCAGCCATTCCACGTTGCGGATCGATCCGAGGGAGGCCACCACCACGTCGGCGTCGACGACCGTCCCGTCGGACAGGTGCGCACGCCGCACGTGCCCGCCGGAGTCCCCCTCCAGTGACGACACGCCCAGCCCGCAGCGCAGGTCCACGCCGTGATCGCGCTGCATCTGTGCGGCGATCTCCCCGATCACCCCGCCCAGCGCGCCGACCAACGGCGCCGGACCCCGCTCGACGACGGTCACCGGGATGTCGAGCTCCCGGCACACAGAGGCCACTTCCGAGCCGATGAAGCCGGCGCCGATGACCACGACCCGCGACGGCGACTCTGCCAGCTCCTTCTGCAACTCCGCGGCGTCGTCACGCGAGCGAATCGTGTGGACGCCCTCCAGTGCGGCCTCGGCCGGGTTCGGCCACTGCCGCGCGCGGGTGCCCGTGGCGATCAGCAACCGGTCGTACGGCACCTGCTCACCGTCGGCCAGACGCACCCGCTTGGTGATCCGGTCCAGCCCGACGGCGGCCACCCCGAGCCGCCAGTCCGCGTTCACTTCCCGCGTCCGCGGCAGCTTGGTGTGGTCGGCCGGCACCCAGCCCTTGAGGACCTGCTTGGACAGCGGCGGACGGTCGTAGGGCTCGTACGGCTCGTCCCCGATGATGGTCAGGGAACCGGTGAAGCCCTCCTCGCGCAGTGTCTCCGCCGCCCGGAGCCCGGCCAGGGAGGCACCCACGATGACGATCCGGGCGCCGGCCCGGAACTCGCGCACCAGCTCCGCGACCGTTGCCGGCAGGCTCATGACGCCTCGCCCCGCTCCGTGCCGTCCAGGCGGTCGATCATGATCGCCTGAACGGGACACGCCGCAGCCGCTCGCTCCACCTGCAGGCGCCGCGCGTCATCGGGGTTCGGCTCATAGGTGAGGGCCTCCTGGCCGCTCAACCGGAAGACTTCGTGCGCCAGGTACACGCACTGTGCGTATCCCTGGCAACGATTCAGGTCCACGACGATCCGCATGCACAGACTCCTTCGGGCAGGCGCGCTTCTCATGGGCAGGAGGCGCCCGCGACGTGCGGCCCCGTGATGGACCGCACGTCGTCGCGCTCCGTGGATGCCTCAATCAGTGGCCACCACCGCCACCGCCGCCGTGACCGCCACCGCCACCGCCACCGTGGCCTCCGCCACCGCCGCCGTGGTCTCCACCGCCACCGCCGTGGTCTCCACCGCCGCCGTGGTCTCCACCGCCGCCGTGGTCTCCACCGCCGCCGTAGCCGCCATGGTCTCCGCCATAGCCGTAGCCGTCGTCATCGTCATCGTCGCCCCACCAGCCGTGACCGCCGTGGTCGCTGCTGTAGGAGCTGTCGTTGCCGTGCTCCGTGGCGAAGGCGCTGCCGGCCGTGCCGATGGCCGCTGCACCGGTCAGCAGCAGGCCCGAAGCGGACAACGCGACGAGACGCCGAGTGCGCTGTGATCGCATGGGAATACCTTCCGTCTCCATCGTCTTCCGCGGGTCCCGTCAGGAGAGGCGCGAGGTGGATGGCCGTCGCCGGGCTCGACAAGCAGTGTGCGGCGCGGTCTTCATGTGTCACCGCAGTGAGAGGGAAGGAACGCCCTCCTCACCGGTCTCTCCAGGGCCCATCTGCGCGTGATTCGCTTGATCGGGTGCTGCGACCGGGAGGCCGGGAGCCTGTGAGCGAGAGGCACAGGGCGTGTCGTTCACTGCGGCCTTCGCTCATAAAGGCTAGTCCCGCTTGCGCTGCACGGCATGTCGAGCGAAGGGCGGCGGAAACGACCGGCGTTCCGAAGGCCGCTTTGGCCGGTGCCTGGGCGCAGTGCCTCGGAAGGCGTGGCTCACAGGCCGGCGTCCCGGCCGTCACGATCGCGGGTGAGCCGGCTTTCCAGACCCGTGATCAGCGTGTCCATCACGAGGCGGAACATGTGGTCCCGGTCAGGGCCTTCAGAGGCCAGGTCCGCAGAGTCGGGATCCACGTCCCCGTCACCGTCACCGTCTTCACGATCGTCGAAGCCGGGGGGCTTGAGGGTCGACCACTGGTGCAGCGAGCCGTTCAGCTCGGCGGCGAGGACACCGATGACGACGGCGACCATCAGCGCCGCGATCTCCGAGACCTCCGACCGCGCAAACCCGGCAGCGGCCACGATGGCGGTGAGCGCGGTCCAGAACGGGTCGTCGGGCTGGATGAAGTCCCGCTGGTGGCTGAACGAGTAGGCCATCAGTTCGGGGTGACGGTGCGCCAGGGTCCGGAAGTCCGTTGCGAGCAGGCGGATGCGCTCCTGCCAGGGGGCGTCCTCCAGCGTCACGGTGCGGAACCGGGCGCCGACCATTCTGGTGACGCCGCGCAGCACCGCTTCCTTGTTCGGCACGTGGTGGTACAGCGACATCGGGTTCGCGTCGAGCGCGGTGGCGAGCTTGCGCATGGTGAGCGCCTCGACACCGTCCGCGTCGATCAGCCGCAGGGCCGCGGCGTAGATCCCGGCCTCGGTGAGAGGCACGTCCCGCTTCCTCGTTCCCCGCGGGGGACGCCTCGCCTTCTTTTCCATACCCCGTACGGTACCAGTTCCGTACGGAGTATGGAAACAAACCGCAGGTCACAGCCCCACCGGGCTCCCGGGGTTGCGTGCCGCTTTCCATACCTCGTATGGTTTTGGATCCATACGGCGTATGGTTTCTGTACGGCGCCCGGTATCGGTCTGCGCAGCGCGCCCTTCCCGATCCCCTCCACCCCCTCCGCGCAGAGGAGCAAGACATGACCACGCACTCCGCCCACGACCTTCGCCCCATCCGGTCCCCGCGTGGGATCCCCCTGCTCGGCCACACGCCGCAGATCCCCGGCACCAACCCGGTGGAGTACTTCGGTGAGCTGTCCCAGCAGTTCCCCGAGGGCATCTACGGCATGGACATCGCCGGCATCGAGCAGGTCTTCGTCTACGACCCGGACCTGGTGGCCGAGGTATGCGACGAGACGCGGTTCTTCAAGCAGATCGACAAGACGCCGCTGCAGCACGTCCGGGACTTCACGGGGGCGGGCCTGTTCACGGCCCACCAGTACGAAGAGGAATGGGGCATGGCACACCGTGTCCTGCTGCCGGCGTTCAGCCAGCGGGCCATGAAGGCGTACTTCGGGCAGATGCTGGAGATCGCCCAGAACCTGGCGGGCAAGTGGGAGCGCAGGGAGGGGCAGTCGGTCAACATCACCGACGACTACACCCGCCTGACGCTCGACACCATCGCCCTGTCGGGGTTCGGCCACCGGTTCACGTCCTTCGACGAGGAGGAGCTGCACCCCTTCCTCAACGCGCTGCTGGAGGCACTGATCGAGTCGCTGCGACGCTCGCAGGAGCTGCCGATGACGACCAGGCTGCGCAAGGCGGACGACCGGAAGTACCGCGACAACATCCGGCTGATGCAGGACCTGGTCGAGAACGTGATCAAGGAGCGCCGCGAGGGGAAGGGCACCGGTGAGGAGGACCTGCTGGGTCTGATGCTTCAGGCCACCGACCCGGACACCGGCAAGCTACTGGCCGACGACAACGTCCGCGACCAGGTGCTGACGTTCCTGATCGCCGGTCACGAGACCACCAGCGGTCTGCTGTCGTTCGCCACGTACTCGCTGATGCGCAACCCGCACGTCCTGGCCCAGGCGTACGCCGAGGTGGACCGCCTGCTGCCCGGCGACACCGTCCCGGACTACGACACGATCATGCAGCTGGACGTCATCCCGCGGATCCTGGACGAAACCCTGCGCCTGTGGGCTCCGATCCCGGCGTTCGGCAAGGCCCCGCTGGAGGACACCGTCATCGGTGGCCGCTACCTCCTCAAGAAGGGCACGCGGGTCAACATCCTCGAGGGTCCCCTGCACACCCACCCCAAGGCGTGGGACCGTCCCGACGAGTTCGACATCGACCGGTGGCTGCCGGAGAACCGGGCCCAGCACCACCCGCATGCCTACAAGCCGTTCGGCAACGGTGTGCGTGCCTGCATCGGCCGGCAGTTCGCGCTCACCGAGGCCCGCCTGGCCCTGGCGCTGGTGCTGCAGAAGTTCAAGCTCTCGGACACCGGCGACTACAAGATGGACGTGCGGGAGGCGTTGACCCGCAAGCCCGGCAACTTCGAGCTGATCGTCCGTCGCCGTCAGGAGCACGAGCGGACCGTCTTCGGCGCCGCGGACCTGCGGACCGGCGACACGCAGGCGCAGGCAGCGGTCAGCGGTGTCGGTGTGAACCTGACCGTCGCCTACGGCTCCAGCCTGGGCTCCTGCGAGGACCTGGCCCGCACCATCGCCGACCGCGGCGAGCGCTCCGGCTTCGGCACCACCCTCATCAGCCTGGACGAGCTGGGCGACAACCCGCCCACCGAGGGCCTGCTCGTCGTCGTGGCCTCCAGCTACAACGGCAAGGCGCCCGACAACGCCCAGCGCTTCGACGACCTGCTGGCCGCCGGTCTGCCCGAGGGCTCGCTGGCGAACGTGCGGTTCGCGCTGCTGGGCGCCGGCAACACCCAGTGGGTGGCCACCTACCAGGCATTCCCCAAGCGGATCGAGGCGGGTCTGCTGGCGGCCGGCGCCACCCCCGTCGTCGAGCGCGGCACCGCGGACGCCGCCGGTGACTTCGACGGCATGGCCACGCGGTGGATGGACAACCTGTGGGCCACCCTGGCGGAGGAGTACGCCGCCGACACCTCCCGGGCGAGCGGGCCCCGCTACCGGGTACAGCTGCTCACCGAGTCCGACGTGCGTCCCGCGATCGTCTCCGAGCAGGCGTACCCGCTCACGGTGGTGGCCAACGAGGAGTTGGTGGCCGACGCGACCGGTCTGTGGGACTTCCGGATCGAGCCGCCGCGCCCGTCCGCGAAGTCCCTCACCTTCGAGCTGCCCGAGGGCGTCACCTACGACACCGGCAACCACCTGGCCGTCTTCGCCAAGAACGAACTCGCCCTGGTGGAGCGCGCCCTGAGGCGGCTCGGCGTCGACTACGACCAGGTGCTCCGGCTCGACCAGCCGGCCGGTGGCCGCACCCACCTGCCGGTCGGCACCCCGGTCACCGCCGGCATCCTGCTCACCGAGTTCCTGGAACTGCAGGACGTGGCCACCCGCTCCCAGATCCAGACGCTCGCCGAGTACACCGAGTGCCCGTGGACCCGGCCGCAGCTCCAGGCGTACACCGCCGAAACGGAGGAGGCCGAGGAGCGCTACCAGAAGGAGATCCTCGGCAAGCGCATCTCGGTGCTGGGCCTGCTGGAACGCTTCCCGGCCGTCGAACTGCCGCTGGCGGTCTTCCTGGAGATGACGGGCCCCATCCGTCCCCGCTTCTACTCCATCTCCTCCGCCCCGTCGGCCCACCCGCGCCATGTGCGCCTGACCGTCGGCCTGCTGGAGGGGCCGGCCCTGTCCGGCGACGGCCGGTACCGCGGCACCTGCTCCTCCTACATCGCGGGCCTGGAGCCCGGGGACGTCGTCTACGGCTACGTCCGCGTGCCCTCCCCGACGTTCGCCCCGCCCGCCGACCCCTCCACGCCGCTGATCCTCATCGGCCCCGGCACCGGCATCGCGCCGCTGCGCGGCTTCCTGGAGGAGCGGGCGGCACAGCACGCGAACGGCACCCAGGTGGGCGTGTCGCAGGTGTTCGTGGGCTGCCGCCACCCGGAGCACGACTACTTCTACCGCCAGGAGATGCAGGACTGGGAGCAGGCCGGGATCGCCCGGATCCACACCGCCTTCTCCGCGGTGACCGGCCACCCGGCCCGGTTCGTGCAGAACGCCCTCGCCCATGCCGCCGACACGGTGTGGCAGGCCATCGAGGACGGCGCGTACGTCTACGTCTGCGGTGACGGCCGCCGTATGGCCCCCGCCGTCCGCGAGGCACTCGCCGCCATCCACCGCCGGAAGACCGGCGGCGACGACGAGGCCGCCCAGCAGTGGCTCGCCCGGCTGGAGGCCGACGAGCGCTACCAGCAGGACGTCTTCGCCTGACCGTCGCACGCCGTCAAGGCGCGCCGACCCCCGACCGCCGGGAGGCGTGCGGACGTCCTGCCTCCCCCGCACGCCTCCCGGCCCCACCAGCCATCCAGACACCCCGTGGCACCCATGGCCCGGATCACCGGGCCGTGCCGCTCACAGAAAGCACCTCCTCATGGACACCATGCTCGCCGGACGCTTCCACCTGGACAGCAAGAAGTTCGCCGTGGAAGAGGTCCCGATCCCCGTACCCGGCCCGGGCGAGGTCCTCATCGAGGTCAAGGCCGCCGGCGTCTGCCTCTCCGACGTCCACCTCCTCGACGGCTCCCTCGTCCCGCTGTTCGCCACCTCCGACACGGTCACCGTCGGCCACGAGGTCTCCGGCGTGATCCACACGCTCGGCTCCGGCCTGAAGCGCGGCCTGGCCGTCGGCACCCGCGTCACCCTGGAGGCCGGCAAGACCTGCGGCACGTGCGCCGGATGCGTGCGCCACCGCCCCTGCACCCGGATGCTCACCGCCGGCATCGACTACGACGGCGGCTGGGCCGAGTACGTCATCGCCCGCGAGGACACCCTCATCCCCATCCCCGACAACCTCCCCTTCGACCAGGCCGCGATCATCCCCGACGCGGTCTCCACCCCCTACGCCGCCGTCGTCGCCACCGCGGGCGTCCGTGCCGCCCAGTCCGTCGGCGTCTGGGGCGTGGGCGGAGTCGGCGCGCACAACGTACGCCTCGCCCGCCTGGTCGGCGCCGCCCCGATCATCGCCGTCGACCCGCTGCCCGGCGCCCGCGAGCGCGCCCTCGCCTTCGGCGCGGACCACGCCCTGGACCCGGCCGCCCCGGACTTCGCCGACCAGGTCCGTGCGGCCACCGACGGTCGCGGCCTGGACTTCGCCTTCGACTGCGCCGGCGTACCCGCCGTCCGTGAGCAGGCCGCCTCCGTGCTCGGGCCCGGTGGTTCCCTCATCCTGGTGGGCATCACACCCAGGCCGCTCACCATCACCGAGGGGCTGACCTTCAACTACCTGCAGAAGCAGGTGCGCGGCCACTACGGCGGCTTCCCCGAGTCCGTCTCGGAGCTGGTGCGGCTGACCGCGGCCGGCCGCCTCGACCTCGCCCCGTCCATCACGGACCACATTCCGCTCGTCGAGGCCGCCGACGCCGTCCACCGACTGGAGAACAAGATCGGCGACCCGATCCGCCTCATCCTCGTCCCCTGACGCCGGTCCGCGGGACGACAAGCCACCCCGGGCAGGGGTGTGCGGGCGCCGGTGCGTGAGGGAGCACCGGCGCCCACGGCTTCCGGGCAACCGTGGAGAGAGGACCCGGACGCGAGTCTCGGCAGCATCGCTTGGCGGCATGGGGCCGCGCTTCAGGTGCGGAAGGTCCTCGGGTCATCGGGCGGGATCGGGCAGCGGGCGACGGGTGACCTCGTGGGCGTCGTCCGCGGCGAGGCCGAGCATGCGCAGGACCATCTCGGCCAGGTCGGAGGCGGCTTCGTCGCCGTCGAGGTCCGGGCGGTCCAGCCGGAGAGCCACCAGGGACAGCAGGGTGCCGCCCAGGGCGGACAGGGCCGTGGTCGGGTCGGTGCCGGTGAAGCGGCCCGAGGCGATGCCGCGCTGCAGATCACGAAGCGCTCGTGGGGACAGGCCGCGATCGGAGTGGATGTGGGCCAGGCCGCGGTCACGCAGGATCCGTGTGAGTTCGGGGTGTGAGTCCGCCATCCGTGCGGTGAGGCGGAAGCCCGCGGCGACGAGCTCGGCGGGGTCGTCGATCCCTTCCACGCGCTCGTCGATGACCTGGCCGAACTCCTCCAGCGCGTCCGTCACCGCGGCGTCGAACAGTTCCGCCTTGGACTCGAAGTGGTTGTAGAAGGAGCCGAAACCGACGTCCGCGCGCTCGGCGATGGCCTGGATGCTGGCGCTGGTGTCCCCGGTCTCCGCGAGGATCTGCCGCGCCGCACGGATGAGTGCCTGACGGGTCTCGGCGCGGCGCCGTTCGAAACGGTTGCGGGGCGGGGCTGACGTCGGCATACGACCGAGTGTAACAACTGGGCCGATGACACCCGCATGACTGATGATTTCCTCAATTCTTTGGCCCTCCTCTATTGACGATGAGCAACGGCAAAGTTGATGATTTCCTCATTACGGCAGTGTTGCTTGGAGGACACCATGTCCCACACCCCCGTCGACAGGGCCGCTCCGCAGACGCCGCACCAGGATCTCCACAGCGAGCTGGGCGCCCTGCGCGGTGAACACCCCGGACGAGCGAGAAACCCCGTCATCAAGGTGGCCGACCTGGCCTGGCTGGAGTTCGAGAAGCCGGACCTGGACCGGGCCGAGGTGTTCGCCCGGGACTTCGGGTTCGCGATCGCCGCCCGCACCGAGCGGGAGCTGTGGCTGCGCGGCACGTTCGCGGGCTCACCCTGCATGGTCATCCGCCGTGGGCGGGCGTCCCGTTTCGTCGGCCCGGCGTTCCGCGCGGCGGAGCGCGCCGATCTCGGCGGGCTCGCCCGTGCGACGGGCAGCGCCGTCCGGGACGCCGACGTACCCGGCGGTGGACAGGCGGTCACCCTGCTCGATCCCTCGGGCTTCCCGGTCCGGGTCGTGCACTGCGCCGAGCAGCTGCCCGCTCTTCCCGAGCAGCAGCCGCTGATCCTCAACACCGGTGCCGGAGGCCGCCGTACGAACGCCACCCAGCGCCCGCCCCGCGAGCCGTCGCGTATACAGCGGCTCGGGCACGTGGTGCTGGAGACACGGGTGTTCACGAGGGCTCTGGACTGGTACCTGGACACCCTCGGGATGATCGTCAGCGACTTCCTGTTCCTGGACGGGCAGCGCCGGCGCGGGCCGACCATGGCGTTCATCCGCTGCGACCAGGGCAGCGTCCCCGTGGACCACCACACCCTCGCCCTGCACCTGGGGCCCGGTACCGGGTACGTCCACTCGGCCTACCAAGTCACCGACCTTGACGCGATCGCGGTCGGCGGGGAGTACCTGGCCGAGCGCGGCTACCGGCGCAGCTGGGGCATCGGCCGGCACATCCAGGGCAGCCAGCTCTTCGACTACTGGCGCGACCCCGACCGCTTCATGCTGGAGCACTTCGCCGACGGCGACCTCTTCTCCTGCGACCTCGAACCCGGCTGGGCGCCGATGTCGGCGAGCGGCCTTGCCCAGTGGGGCCCGCCCGTCACCCGCGACTTCCTGGGCGCCGACCCCTCCCCCGCCAAGCTCCGCGAGGTCCTGTCGGCCCTGCGCGGCGACAACGAACTCGACCCCGCACGCCTGCTGGGCCTGATGAAAGCGATGAGCTCATGAGCACCAACGTCCTGCGCACCACCGAAGGCTGGTGGGTCGTCCTCCCCCAAGCTCCCGACTCCGCTCGAGCGGGGGGGACCCCCACCGAGCGCGCCGTCCGCATCGAGACCCAGGCGGTCACCACCGCCGAGCTGCTCGCCGACCGGGACGCGGTCCACGAGGCCGCCGCCTCCGGCGAGAGCGGCACATCCGTCGCCGACCTGGTGGCGCTGCCCCCGGTCACCACCCCCTGCCGGGTGGTCGCCCAGATGGTCAACTACCGCAGCCACGCCAGGGATTCGGGCTTCACCGGCGACATCCCGCCCACCTTCTTCCGCAAGGCGTCCGGCTCGGTCAGCGGCCCCCGTGACACGATCGTCCGCCCGGCGCATGTGAGGTTCCTCGACTACGAGGTCGAACTCGGCCTCGTCATGGGCGCGGCCCTGCCCGTGGGCACCGTCGTCGAGGAGCAGGACCTGCCCCGCTACGTCGCCGGCCTGGTCCTCACCAACGACGTCAGCGCCCGCGACGTACAGCTGACCAAGACCCAGTTCTACGAGAGCAAGTCCTACCCGACCTTCACGCCGACGGGCCCGTACCTGGCCCTGCTGGAGCCCGAGGACTTCGCCCACCTGCCGAACCTGCGGCTGCGGCTGAACGTCAACGGCGTACCGCGCCAGGACCGCACCCTCGCCGACATGATCGTACGGCCCGCGCAGGCGCTCACCCTGCTCGCCCGCTTCCAGGCCCTCGATCCGGGCGACCTGCTCCTGACCGGCACACCCGGCGGCACCGCCCTGAAGGCCCCGCCCAAGCCGGTCGAGAAGATCGCCGCCCTGCTGCCGCCCGCGCTGAAGTGGAAGGCGTTCTTCAACGGCCAGGCCAAAAACCCTCTCTACCTGCGCGACGGTGACCTCGTCACCGCCACGATCGCCACCCCCGACGGGCGCATCGACCTGGGCGAGCAGCGGACCGCTGTGGCGGACGCGACGTGAGCGCCCCAGCCAGGAGGCCGGTGGTGATCATCGGTGCGGGACCCGTCGGGGTCACGGCCGCGCTCCTGCTCGCCCGGCACGGAGTGCCCAGCCTGCTCCTCGAACGCCACCGGGACGTCTACCCCCTGCCGCGTGCCGTCGTCGTGGACGACGAGGTCCGCCGGATCCTGCAGAGCGCCGGTGTCCACGAGGAGTTCGCCGCCCTCGCCCGGCCGGCGCCCGGGTTGCGGCTGCTGGACGCCCGGCACCGCGTGATCGCCGAGTTCCCGCGGTCCCTGCACGGCCACCACGGCTTCCCGCAGACCAGCATGTTCGACCAGCCGGAGCTGGAACGGCTGCTGCGCGACGCCCTGGCCCGTCGCCCCGAGTGCGAGCTGCGGGGCGGAGTGGAGGTCGTGTCCGTCAGCCAGGACACCGACGGAACGGCTCCGGTCCGGGTCACCTTCCGCCGCGACGGCAGCGACGAGGACGAGCACGTGTGGGCCGATGCCGTCCTCGGCTGCGACGGCGCGGGCGGCATCACCCGCGGTGCCATCGGCGCCGGGTGGGAGGACCTGCACTTCGAGGAGAGCTGGCGGGTCATCGACGTGCGCACCAGCCTCCCGGTGCGCAGCTGGGAAGGCGCCGAGCAGATCTGCTGTCCCACCCGCCCGGCCACCTTCATGCGGGTGGGCGAGGACCGCTACCGCTGGGAGTTCCGGCTGGGCGAGGGCGAGCCTTCGGACGGCCCGGAAGGGCCGGAGCAGCTGCGCGAGCTGGTCGCGCCCTGGGTGGACCTGCCGTCCGCCGCCCAGGGGGGTGCCGACTTCGAGGTGATCCGGGAGGCGCGGTACACCTTCCGGGCCCGGCTCGCCGACCGGTGGCGCCGGGGACGTGTCTTCCTGCTGGGTGACGCGGCCCACCTCACCCCGCCCTTCATCGGGCAGGGCCTGTGCGCGGGTCTGCGCGACGCCCGCAACCTCACCTGGAAACTCGCCCGCGTCCTGCAGCAGGGTGCGGACGACCGACTCCTGGACACCTACCAGCAGGAGCGCAAGCCGCACGCCCGCCACATGATCCGTCTCGCGGTCGCCGTCGGCTGGGCCATGACCGGGGGACAGGACCGCGGTGCGGCCGTCCGCCGGGCCGTGGTGGGCGCGGCCTGCCGCATCCCCGGCGTGACCGCGGCGGTGAGCCGCGACCTCAGTCCCGCACTGACCGCCAATCCGCTGGTACGACGCCGCCCCCGGCTGACCGGCCGTTCACTGGCCGGCACCTTCTGCCCGCAACCCTGGGTGCTGCACGACGGCAGCCGCGAACGCCTCGACGACATCCTCGGCGACTCCTTCGCCGTCCTGACCGCCGTGCCGCCCACGGCACGGATGACGGGCGTGGCCACGGCCCTGGGCGCATCCGTGATCCGTGTCGACGACCTGGACGACGACGGCACCCTGGCCGCGTGGCTGGCACGCGGCCGGGCGGACGCCGCCCTGCTGCGGCCCGACCGTGTCGTACTGGACACCGTCCCCACCGGCGACGGCGGCTTCACCGACGCCGTCGCCTGGGCTCCCCTCCTGCACTCGGCCCGCCGCCCCGCCGAAGTCCGGCCCGCACTCTGACGAGGAACACCCCACCATGACCACCCCGCACGCCACGCCCTGCCCGGAGCCCTTCCTGCGGCCCGACCCCCGAGCGGCCGCCGGCAGCCGCATCGCGGACTTCGCCCGCTGGGCCGCCCGGCACCAGGGCGCCGAAGGAGTCCAGGACCCCACCGACTACCAGGCCCTGCACCACTGGTCCGTCACCGACCTGGAAGGGTTCTGGGCGGCGGTGTGGGAGTACTTCGACATCGACGCCGCCACCCCGTACGAGCGGGTGCTGGCCGAGGAGACCATGCCCGGCGCCCGCTGGTTCCCCGGCGCCACCCTCAACTACGCCCACCACGCCCTGCGCAACCTGCACCCGGACACACCCGCGATCACCGCACTGGACGAGACCGGAGCCGCCTACGAGATCACCGGCCGACAGCTGCGCGCCCTGGTCGCCTCCGTCGCGGCCACCCTGCGCGACCTGGGCGTGGGACCGGGCGACCGGGTGGTGGGCTACCTGCCCAACACCCCTCACGCCGTCATCGCCTTCCTCGCCACGGCCGGCCTGGGCGCGGTGTGGTCGGTGTGCGGCCAGGACTACGCGCCGGGGGCCGCAGCCGACCGCTTCGCCCAGCTCGAACCCACCGTGCTCGTCACCGCGGACGGCTACCTCTTCAACGGCGCCCGCCACGACCGCCGCGCCGCCTCCCTCGACCTGGCCGCCGCCCTGCCCACGCTCAAGGCCACGGTTCTCGTGGACCACCTGGGCCTTGCGTGGCCCGCGACCCGGGCCGCGGGACCGACGGTTCCCTGGGCGGACGCGGCCGGCCGCACCGAGTACCTCACCCCCGTCCCGGTGCCCTTCGACCACCCGCTGTGGATCGTTTTCTCCTCCGGCACCACGGGCCTGCCCAAGGGCATCGTCCACGGGCACGGAGGCGTCCTGCTGGAGCACCTGAAGATCCTCGGCCTGCACAGCGACCTGGGCGTCGGGGACCGACTGCTGTGGTACACCACCACCCACTGGATGATGTGGAACCTGGTCGTCTCCACCCTGCTGACCGGCGCCACCGCCTGCACCTACGACGGCAGTCCCGCGCCGGTCGCCCGTCCGGACATCCTCTGGGAGCTGGCGGCCCGCCACAAGGTCACCGTGTTCGGCACCAGCCCGCAGTACCTGCTGGCCATGGCCAAACTGGGCTTCGAACCCTCCGTGCACGACCTGTCGGCCCTCCGCAGCATCGGCTGCACCGGTTCCGCCGTGCCCGCCTCCGCATACCCCTGGGTCCGCGACCACGTCGGTGCGGGCGTCCAGCTGGCCTCCACCAGCGGCGGCACCGACGTCGTCTCCGGCTTCGCCGGCAGCGCCCCCACCACCCCGGTGTGGGCGGGTGAGCTGTCCGCCCCCAACCTCGGCGTGGCGCTCGCGGCGTACGACGGCACGGGACGGCCGGTCGTCGACCAGGTCGGCGAACTGGTCGTCACCCGGCCCATGCCGTCGATGCCGCTGCACTTCTGGAACGACCCCGACGGCAGCCGCTACCGCGACGCCTACTTCACCGCCTACCCGGGCGTGTGGCGGCACGGCGACTGGATCACGATCACGGGTCATGGCTCGGTGATCGTCCACGGCCGCTCCGACGCCACCCTGAACCGCAACGGGGTGCGCCTGGGCAGCGCCGACATCCACGACATCGTCGAACGCCTTCCCGAGATCGCCGAGGCCCTCGTCATCGGCGCGGAGGAACCCGACGGCGGCTACTGGATGCCGCTCTTCGTGGTCCTCGCCGACGGGGCCGGTCTGGACGAGTCCCTGTGCGAGAAGATCCGCGACGCGATCCGCACCGGCGCCTCACCCCGCCATGTCCCCGACGAGATCCTCGCCGTACCGGCCGTCCCGCACACGAAGACCGGCAAGAAGCTGGAGGTCCCGGTCAAGCGCCTCCTCCAGGGCGCCCCCGCCGACCAGGTCCTCAACCCCTCCGCGGTCGACGACCCCGGCCTGATCGCCTACTTCGCCCGCCTGGGAGCCGAACGCCGCCGGGCCCGTCGCCCGCACACCCCCGAGGGCGTCTCGTGACCCTCTCCGCCCCACTGGCCTCGCACTCGCCCTGTGAGCGAGCCCACGGCGGGGCTGGCAGACTGGATCCGTGGTTCCGCAGACGGTCGCGGCGGATCGGATCGCGTCCTCATCGCTGACCGGCGCCAGTGTGGTGTCAGTCTGCGCGCTGCTCTTCACCGTCGCGTCGTTCTGGTGGCTCAACGCACGGCAGGGACGCCTGCAGACGTGGGAACCTCATTCCTTCGCGGCCGTCGTCCACGGTTCCACGGCACGCCTACGACTGCCTCTCGTCCTGCACAACACCGGTCCCAAGCCGATCGTCGTGCAGGACCTCATCCTGACCTTCCCCGATGAGCCCGCCTCTCATCTGCCCCTCCTGTGGAGGTCCTCGCCGTCCCGGCTCCAGCCGGGGCCGGACGAGGAGGCGACGCTGCCCGCCGGATTCGTCGTACCCGGCAGAGAAGCGCAACAGCTCTTCATCGAGTTCGAGGCACCGTTTTCCGGAATCCTCCCGGAGGCCCGTGACTACAAGGCCCAGATACAGGTGCGGGTCGGCCATCGCACGGGGTGGCGCCCCCTGCTGACGTTCACCTTGAGGGCCGCCAACATCATCGATCCGGACCGCTACACCGTCTACAAGAACGCACCGGTCGAGCTGACCAAGGAGGACCGGAGGAGAGCGGACGCCGCGCTTCTCGAACTGCTGCAAGAGCACGGGGACGGCTCCCCTCCGGGCGGCGGGAGACAGGGGGACCCGCCCGATGACGGCGACGCCGGCACAAGCGGCTGATGCCCGAGTCCGGCGAGCGAGGCCTCGCGGCCGGCGGGGCCGGCTTCTACTTGCCGAGGAATTCCAGCAGGTCCCGGTTGAACCTCTCCTTGTCGCCCGGCACCATCGCGATGCCGTGGGAGCCGCCCTCGTACACCTTCAGCTCGGCGTCCGGGATGATCCGGGCGGACTTGCGGCCGGTGGCGTCGACGGGCACGACCTGGTCGTCGTCGCCGTGCACCACCAGGGTGGGGATGTCGAACTTCCTCAGGTCGTCGGTGAAGTCGGTGTGACCGAAGGCGTCCACGCACCGCACGCCGCCTTCGACGGTCTGCGCCATCGCCATGTACCAGAAGGCGTCCTTGTTGCCCTGGGTGACTTTGTTGCCGGGGCGGTTGGCGGAGAAGAAGCCCTCCGCGGTGTCCTTCCAGAACTGGGAGCGCTCGGTGAGGAGGCCGTCCTTGAGTGCGTCGAACACCTCGTCCGGGACGCCCTCGGGGTTCTCGTCGGACTTGGTCATCACCGGCGGGATGGCGGACAGCAGCACCGCCGAGCGCAGGCGCCCGGTGCCGTGCCGGCCGATGTAGCGTGCGAGCTCGCCGCCCCCCATGGAGTGCGCGACCAGGGTGACGTCTCGCAGGTCGAGGTGGGTGAGCAGGTCGTCGAGGTCGTCGGCGAAGGTGTCGAAGTCGTAGCCGTCCCAGACGGGCGTGGAGCGTCCGTGGCCGCGGCGGTCGTGCGCGATTCCGCGGTATCCGGCGTCGGCGACGGCCTTGAGCTGGTCCTGCCAGGCGTCGCCGTTGAGCGGCCAGCCGTGGATGAACACCACGGGACGTCCCCGGCCCCAGTCCTTGTAGAAGATCTCGACACCGTCGCGGGTGGTGCAGATGGGCATGAGGCCTCCGTTGGCGCGGCTCCGGCCGTACGTGGGCAGACCGGGCGGAAGAGAGAGGTGTTCCGGCACCCGCTTGCCAGCGGAACGCATGCCCGCACCGGGCGCAAGCGTCGGCCGCCGGATGGCCTACATGACGGTGTGGTGCCGGCCCGCAGCCGGCTCCCTGGTGACCGCACCGCAGTTCGTCAGGGCCGGCAGGACGGCCGGACGCCGAGCAGTTCAGTCCTCAGCACAGGCGTGCCGTCGACAGGCGCGGGGTCCTGCGCGGTCGGCTCGATACCGCCGGCAGCGATCTTGTCGAGCGTCTTCAGGCCGGCGGCACCGACCGTGCCGAACACCGTGTAGTCCGGTCGCAGCGCGGAGTCGCCGTAGACGACGAAGAACTGCGAACCGTTCGTGTCCGGGCCGGCGTTGGCCATCGCCAGCAGACCGCGCCCGTAAAGGCGACGGACACCGGTCGGATCGCTCGGTGCCGGCGGCAGGTCCACCGGCAGCTCGTCCTTGTACGCGTACCCCGGCCCGCCCTCGCCGGTGCCGGTCGGGTCGCCGCACTGCAGGACCTTCAGCGTCGGATACGCCGTCAGCCGATGGCACACCGTACGGTCGTAGAACCGGTGCCGCGCCAGGTGCACGAAGCTCTGGACCGTGCAGGGCGCCTTCGCCCGGTCCAGACGCAGCGGGAGGGGGCCCTGGCTGGTCCGGACGGCCATACCGACCGTGCCGTGACCGGGGGTGTGCCGCGGGTCGGGCGGCAGGGGAACCGGCCGCGCCGCCGGCTCGTCCGGGGTCCGGGTGTACTGGCACGGACCGTGCGTGGCTCGCGGCGGGGCATCGTCGGCGGAGGCGGTGGTGCTGCCCCCGGACACGACCAACGCTGCTGCCGCCACCGCGGTCATGAGAGCTCGGTTCATCCCGCACACCCTCCAGAAGATCGCCGGACTTCGGAACGGTCGCAGCCTAGAGTGCGGCCCGGCGGGCGAGAACCCGCCCGCAAGCCACATCCGCCCCGGCCTCCGGCCCGCTGCCCCGGGCCCCGCCCACGCAGGGCCCCCACCGAACGCGCGCTTTTGCGGCAGCGAAGGCTGCGGCTGTTGCTCGCCGGCGTCGGCCACACGGCCGGGGGAACCCGCCGAGGTCGCGCGAAGCGCCTCAGAAACGCTCGATGAGCTGGTTCCAGGCGTGGCGTTCGGCAGGGGTGAGGAGTGCGTCGGCGCCTGTGCGCGCCGCTTCCCGGCCGGGAGCGGGGAAGTCCGGCCCCGTCTCGCACGGGTGCCGTCCGGTGCCCAGCACCGCCGCGAGGTCGGCGGGCGGCATCGCGCCGTGGTAGGCGCCGAGGGCGAGCAGGCCGTCGACGGCGGTGGTCCAGATGCTGCGCAGCAGGCGGCGGACCCGGTGCATGGAGGGCCTCCGGTGGCAGGGGCGGTGGACGGGGAACAGTCGGGCGGATCCGGCGGGGCGTCGCTCCGCCGGGCGGCAGCGGCCGCGACCTGGGCCTATGCCGCGGCGACGACCATCGCGGAGGCCATGTCGCCGTCGTGGGTGAGCGAGACGTGCCACGCCCGCACACCCCGCTCGCGCGCGGCCCGCAGGACGGTGCCGCTGACGTGCACGACCGGCTCGCCGGCCGGGCCGGTGCGGATCTCGGCGTCGTGCCAGCGCAGTCCGCCCGGGCTGCCGAGGGCCTTGGCGATGGCCTCCTTGGCCGCGAAGCGTGCCACCAGGGACGCGGGAGGGCGCGGGGCTCCGCTCGGCAGGAGGCGTTCCGCGGAGGTGAACAGCCGCTCGCCGAGGGCCGGATGGCGTTCCAGGGCGCGGGTGAACCGGCTGACCACAGCGATGTCGATGCCGACCCCGACGACCCGCGGCGGGCGGCGGGGCACGGCGGGCGCAGCGGGAACCAGCCGGGCCAGGCACCGTCCGGCGAAGGGCAAGAACTCGCCAAGCAAACCTTTACGGACGGCGCCGCTGACAGGATCAGTTCGCATGGGGGGAGCATGCCTGCGCCGGCTCGACCCTCGCTCGAGAGACCGGATCGCCGGGAGAAGGCCGTCCCGCAAAGTTTCTACCGTATTTGGCATGTATATGCTAGAATCACATACTTGCTTTACCTTCATCTACACCTTTGAAGCTGCAACGGAGCCGCCCGGCGCCCAGACCATCGGCCGCGGAAAGAGGTGTGTGCCGGCCGCAGACATGTGCCTAGGTCGAGTTCAGCTCAAGCGTGCGTCGAGCTGGGCGCAGCACCCTCACGAACGCATTGCATCCAGCCTGCAAGTACGACACGGGGAGGGCTAGTGCTTCAGATAGAGCTGCTTGGAACTCTGCAGGTCAGAAACGGCGATGTGAACGTCACCCCCACCGCTCCGAAGGTCCGCCAGGTCCTCGCCCTGCTGGCACTTCGAGCCAACACCACCGTGCCCCCGCACCTGCTCATGGAAGAGCTCTGGGAGGAGCACCCCCCGTCCAGCGCGGCGACGACGCTGCAGACGTACATCTACCAGCTGCGCAAGCTCCCCGGTCTGTGCTCGCAGCGACAGGACGACACGGCCGGCACCGGCGCTCTGCTGACCACCCCCGGCGGCTATCGCCTGCTGCTGCCGTCCGAGTCGCTGGACGCACAGCGCTTCGGTGCACTCGCCACCCTCGGACGGCAGGCCATGGAGAGAGGAGAGGTCGCCGAAGCGGCCGACCTCCTCAAGCGGGCCCTCGCCGTCTGGCGGGGGCCCGCTCTGGATGACCTGTCCCCCGGCCCCGTCATCGGCATAGACGTGCTGCGGCTCCAGGAGCAGCGGTACGAGGCGCTCGAGGGACGGATCGACGCCGATCTGCAGATGGGCAGGCACCATCAGCTCATCAGCGAGCTGACCGCGCTCACGGCCGACAACCCGACCCGGGAGAGCCTGCACACCAAGCTCATGCTCTGCCTCTACCGCGCGGGTCGCCGTTCGGACGCGCTGGACGTCTTCCAGCGGATCAGGGAGACCCTCGTCCGGGAGCTGGGGCTCGAACCGTGCTCGGCACTGCAGCGGCTGCACCAGCGCGTGCTGGCCGGTGACGCGGCCCTCGACCTTCCCGGAGGGCGGATCCTGGTGTCCGGCGGCTCCCCCAGCACGCCTCCCGTCACCATGCCTCCGGCCCCGCGGCTGATCGGCAGGGAGGCCGAACTCCGGTGCGCCGAACGGCTGCTGTGCCAGAGCGGGCGGGCGGGGAACACCCCGGGCTGCGTCGCCGTGGCCGGGCCTCCCGGCGTGGGAGCGACGGCCTTCGCCGTCCACCTCGCCCACCGCCTCGGTGACGCGTTCCCCGACGGCAGGCTGTACACGTCGCTGAACGGTCCGGACGACGTCTCCTGCGTCCACGCGGCGCTCGCCGACCTGCTGGAGGCCGCCGGACTCGAGCGCGCCAAGCTGCCGTTCCGCGTCGACGACCAGGCCCGCCTGTTCAAGGAGTGGACCGCCGACCGCAAGGTGCTCGTCGTCGTGGACAACGTGGCGGCCGCCGCGCAGATCACCCCCCTGCTGCCCGCCGACAGCGGGTCCGCCCTGGTCGTGGTGGGCCATCGGCGGCTGCACGGCAACCAGTTGACCGGGCGGGTCCACCTGCGCCCGATCGACCGCCGGCACTCCCTGGAACTCCTGCGGGCCGCCCGCGCCGAGCACCCGCTCGGCGACGAGGCCGAGTTCGACGTCCTGCTGGACCTGCTCGGCGACCTGCCCGGGCCCCTGACCGACGCGGCGGGCCTGCTGATGCGCAGACCGCACTGGTCCGCCAAACAGCTGGCCGACTGGCTGTGCCGGGACCGGGGCCCGGTCATGCCGTGGCCGCACGCCTACCCCTTCCACCCGGTGAGCCGCCGCTGCGAGCAGCTGCTGCCCGAGCTCCGGGACGCGCTGGCCGTCATCGCGGGAGAGCCCGGGGAGAGCCTGACCGTCGAGCACGCGGCCATGGTGCTCGACAGGAACGCCGACGACACCGAGGAACTCCTTGAGGAACTCACGGAGTTCTTCCTCCTGGAGGTCGAGGTGGCCACCGACGCCTCCTCCACCCGGCCCTTCCAGTACCGGCTGCCGCCGCTGGTGCGGGCCGCGCTGCGCCCCGGGCTGGTGCGCACCCTGGCGGCCTGAGCACTGCCGCACGGTTCAGAGGGGGCCCTCTGAACCGTGCGGCGCGGCCGTCACGCGGTCACAGGTCGAGACCGTCGCCGAGTCCGCGCAGCCAGGTGTTGATCTGCAGCACCATCTCCACGTTCATGCGGTGCAGCCAGTCCTGGCCGGCGGCTTCGCCCTCCCGTACGACCCGGTGGCTCGCCTCCAGGTCCAGCAGGGCCCGGACCGGCGCCTCCCGGTCGGCCAGCACCTCGGCGAACTCCTGGTGCAGGGCCTTGGTGTAGGTCGCGTCCTGGCTGACCGGGAAGGGTGCCTTGGGGCGCTCCAGGACCCGCTCGGGCAGCAGGTCGCGGGCCGCCGCGCGCAGCAGGCTCTTCTCCCGTCCGTCGAAGGTCTTCATCTCCCACGGGATGTTGTACGCGTACTGCACGAGCCGGTGGTCGCAGAACGGGACCCGCACCTCCAGGCCGGAGATCATGCTGAGCCGGTCGTTGCGGTCCAGCAGCCGGGGCAGCCAGTGCGTGAGGTGCAGGTGGCACACCTCACGGGCACGACGGCTCTCGTCGCTCTCCCCCGGCAGCCGGGGGATCTCCGCCATGGCCTGCGCGTAGCGCTCCGCGTAGTAGCCGTGCATGTCCAGCCGGGCCTTGAACGCCGGGGACAGCAGGCCCTGGCCCAGTCCCTGCCGGGTGCCCGGGTGCCACTGCTCGAAGGCGACCCACGGGAACTGCTCCTCGTCGGCCAGTGAGGGGATGTGCACCCAGTTGTAGCCGCCGAATATCTCGTCGGCGCTCTCCCCGGTGAGCGCGACCGTGGAACGCCGCCGGGCCGCGGCGAAGGCCTGGAAGGTCGAGGTGTCCATGTCGCCGAAGGGGGCGGGCACGTCCTGGGCGCGCAGGACGGCGCGGCGGGCTTCGGGGGCGATGAGGTCCGCCGTGGTGAGCTCGATCTCCCTGTGGTCGGCGCCGATGTGCTCGGCGACGGCGCGGGCGTACGGCGCGTCCGGGGCGCTGCGGACCAGGTCGGGCTGGAAGTTGTCGCTGTAGCCGCCGTACGTCACCGTGGTGGTGCGCACCGGTGAGCCGCTGCCCGCCAGGACGCGGGCGGCGAGCGCCGCGACGGCGCTGGAGTCCAGTCCGCCGGAGAGCATCACGCTCAGCGGGACGTCGGAGACCAGTTCGCGCGCGACGCTGTCCTCCAGGAGTTCCCGCACCCGGCCGACGGTGGTGTCCAGGTCGTCCTCGTGCGGGCGGGCCTCCAGGCTCCAGTAGCGGCGCAGCGAGAGCCCGTCGGGCCCGTAGGTGAGGGTGTGTGCGGGCGGCAGGTCCGCGAGGTCGCGGTAGACGTTCTCGCCGGGCGCCCTGGCCATCGAGAACAGCACCCGCAGCCCGTCGAGGTCGACGGTGCCGCGCACGTCCGGGTGGGCCAGGACCGTCTTCGGTTCGGAGCCGAAGACGAGGCCGCCGGCGGTGCGGGCGTAGCACAGCGGCTTGATGCCGAAGCGGTCGCGGGCGAGGAGCAGCGTCCGGCTCCGGGCGTCCCAGACCGCGAACGCGAACATGCCGTGCAGGCGCTCGGCACAGCGTTCGCCCCACTCCAGGTAGCTGTGCAGCACCACTTCCGTGTCGCTGCGGGTGCGGAAGCGGTGGCCGCGGCCGGCCAGCTCCGTGCGCAGTTCCCGGAAGTTGTACACCTCGCCGGAGTAGGCGAGCGCGACCGTGTGCCGCTCCCGGGCCCCGCCGGAGTCCGTACCGTCACCGGGCTCGCCGGTCATCGGCTGACGGCCGCCGGTCAGGTCGATGATGGCCAGCCGGGTCTGGACGAGGGTGGTGTGCGCGTCCGCCCACACCCCCTGGTCGTCAGGCCCCCGGCAGGCCATCGTTCCCGCCAGGGTCTCGGCGAGTCCGGGCGCCCTGCCCGGCCGGCCGTCCGCGACGGTCCAGCCCGCGATGCCGCACATGGGAGTTCTCCCTCCGTGGCGTGTGAGGTCACTGCTCCCAAGCTCCCGCCCGGCACTCGAATCCGCTTGGAGCGGCGGTGGACCAGGGCCGGGCTCTCAGGACGTACGGGCGCCGAGGCGGAAGGCGGGGATCACCACCGCGCCCACGCCCAGGTGCAGCAGGACCAGGGAGACCCGGTTGCCCGCCGACAGGCCCTGGGCGAACAGCGGCGCGAAGAGCGACAGGACCAGCACGCCCACGGCCACACGGGTCCAGAGGGTGCGTGCCCGGGCGGAGCGCCGTTCGAGCAGGGCGAGCAGGCCCCAGCCCAGCAGGGCCACCACGCCGGCGGCGACGGCCGCCGTGGGAAGGGTGAGTTCGCTGGTCTCGCTGGAGCCCGGGCCGTCCGGGGTCCGCAGTTCGACGCCGAAGACGGAGTCGGCGAGGACCCACACGAGGATCGCGACGACGACCGCGGCGAGCGTCGCCAGGGCGCGCACCCGGACCGTGCCCCGGCCGGCCTCGGAAGATGTGGACATGGCAGTACTCCCCTGTTCGCCAGAGAGGATCCCAATAACATGTCGATGACAAACATATGCTATCAGCATTCAATTGACCTGCGCCAGGGGATGCCTCGTGGACTTATGTGCGGTTAGCCTTCAACCGTGACGAAAAACGACACCCTTCCCACCGGCACGCACATCGATCCGGCCGTACTCGACGCCGTCGAACGGGCGATGGTGCGCATCCGACGCCGGCAGTCCCGCGGCAGCCTGGCCCGCCCCACCGTCCAGGGCATGCCCCAGCCGGTGGAACTGCCGACGCTCTCCGTCATCGACGCCGTCGACGCGGGCGGCGGCGAGCACGGCGGGGACGTCACCGTGGGCGTCGTCGCCGACCGCCTCGCCATCGATCCCTCCCGGGCCAGCCGGATCGTCGCCGACGCGGTGAAGTCCGGTTACGTACGGCGGGTCGCCTCCCAGGAGGACGGCCGGCGCAGCTGCCTGGAGCTGACGGCGGCCGGCCGCGAGGCGGTCGAGGCCGCCCACCGCACCCGGCAGCGCTTCTACGCCGAGGTGCTCGGCGACTGGGACCCCGAGGAACAGGCCGAACTCGCCCGGCTGCTGGGCAAGTTCGTGGACTCCCTCGACAAGGCCCGGCGCTCCTGAGCGTCGCCCCACCGCTGTCCACCGCCCTTCGAGCCTGCTTCGAGCCCGCCCGGCGACGGTTTTTCCGCCCGGGGCCCACTCGTACGCAGTGAGAGGACAGCCATGACAGCGATCCGTGACACAGGGGTGCTGCGCCACAGCCGACTCCTCGGAGTCGGCGCCTACCGCCCGGAACAGTCCGTGCCGAACGAGATCGTCGCCGAGCGGACCGGTCTCGACCCCGGCTGGATCGAGCGCCGGTCCGGCATCCGGTCGCGCCGCTACGCCTCCGCCGCCGAGACACTGCCCGTGATGGCGGTGTCCGCGGCCGACAAGGCACTCGCCGCTGCGGGCGTCGCCCCGGACGAGCTCGACGTGGTCATCGTCGCCACCATCACCTCCATGGAGCAGATGCCCGCGGCCGCCGTCGAGGTCGCCCACCGCCTCGGCGCCACACGGGCCGCCGCGTTCGACATCTCCGCCGCCTGCGCCGGGTTCTGCCACGCCCTGGCACTCGCCGGCGACCTCGTCCGGCTGGGCAGGGCGGAGCACGTCCTCGTCATCGGCGCCGAGCGGATGACGGACATCCTCGACCACTCCGACCGCGACACCGCCTTCCTCTTCGCCGACGGCGCCGGCGCGGTCGTGGTCGGCCCGTCCCGCGAACCCGGCATCGGCCCCGTGGTCTGGAACGCGGACGGCTCGCGCAACGCGGCCCTGAAGATGAGCGCCCCCTGGCACGACGGAACCGGTGAACGGCCCGAGGAGCGGCCCGTCATCACCATGTCGGGCTGGAAGGTGTACCGCTGGGCCACGACGGAACTCGTGCCCGCCGCTCAGCGCATGCTCGACCTGGCCGGCGTCACCGTGGACCAGCTCGACGCGTTCATCCCGCACCAGGCCAACATGCTGATCACCGACCACGTCGTCGACCAGCTCGGACTGCCGGAACACACCGCCGTCGCCCGGGACATCGTCCACAGCGGCAACAGCTCCGCGGCCTCCATCCCACTCGCCATGGACGAGCTGCTGTCCAGCGGCAAGGCGCCGAGCGGGGGCCTGGCCCTGCTCGTCGGCTTCGGGGCGGGACTGGTCTACGCGGGGCAGGTCGTGCGCCTGCCCTGAACGCCCCGCGCGCACACGGCGGTGCCCGGGAGGACTCTCGCGTCCTCCCGGGCACCGCCGTCTCGTCCCGCGTCCGTCAGTGCCGTGCGGCGACCTCCAGCAGAGCGAAGGGCAGCGACCGCTCCCGGTCCTGGTAGGGACGCAGCGGGGAGGTCGTGCCCCGGTGCGCGGAGCCCGACTCCCACCGGCGGAAGGCGTCCAGGCTCTCCCATTCGCTCAGCACGGCCCACCCGCCGGGCTCGGTCAGGTTGCGCAGCAGCTCGTTGCCCAGCAGACCGGGGGTCGCCGCCAGGTCCTCGCTGATGCGGTGATAGGCGTCCTCGATCCCCGGCTCGTCCGTCTCCCGGGCCCGCAGGTACAGCATCACGCGCACCCGGCCCGCGCGGCCGGCCGTCATACGCCCCTCACCAGGTGCATCATCGCCAGCGAGCCGCCGGCCCGGAACGGGTGGAGCTTCTCGCGGTGCGCGATGTGCTCCGGGCTCTTCTCGAAGGCGAGGAAGGAGTCCCGGTCCGTCCAGTCGCTGACCACGAAGTAGACCGACTCCTCCTGAGCGCTGCGGGCCAGCGTGTGGCCGAGGTTGCCGCTCTGCGCGGTGACCTCCTTGCTGCCCTCCTCCCAGGCCCTCTCGAACTCCGCCTCGGTGCCCGGCCTCACCCGCACGGTGAGCAGCACCCGGAAGGTGCCCGCCTGCGCCGACGCCATCTCAGACGCCCCCGTCGACGTGCAGGGTCTCGCCGTTGACGTACGACGACAGGTCGCTCGCCAGGAAGAGCACCGCACCGGCGATCTCCTCCGGCCGGCCGAACCTGCCCAGCGCCATCATGCGCAGGTAGCGCTCGTTGTAGTGGGCCCGCTGCTCCTCGGACAGTTCGTCGGGCTCGGAGGTGTCGATGACGCCGGGGGCGACCACGTTGAACCGGATCCCCTTGCCGCCGAGTTCCTTGCACAGGCTGCGGGTCAGGCCGACGAGGCCCGCCTTGGACGCGGTGTAGTGGCTGCGCAGCGGGATGCCGGCCATCGCCCCGCGGGAGCCCACGTTGATCACCGACGATCCGGAGCGCAGCAGCGGCAGCGCCTTGCCGATCACCATGAACGGGCCGGTGAGGTTGGTCGCGATGACCCGCTCCCACTCCTCGACGGGCAGTTCGGCGAAGGGGATGTGGCTGATCACGCCCGCGTTGTTGACCAGCACGTCGAGGCTGTCGAAGCGGTCGCGCACCGCCCGCAGGAGCTGCTCGACCCCCTCCCGCCGCCCCACGTCGGCCTTCACCACGGCGTGGTCGCCGCCGATCTCCTTCAGTTCGCGGGTGAGACGTTCCACCGCCTCGCCCTCCTGCCGGTAGCAGGTCACCACCTGGGCGCCGGCCCGGGCCAGCGAGAGCACGACGGCCCGCCCGATGCCCCTGGTGCCGCCGGTGACCAGCGCCTTCTTTCCCGCCAGTTGCAGATCCACGTCTTCCTCCGTCACTCGTCGGGGATGTCCGTCACTCGTCGTGGCCTTCGCGTGCGCCGGCCGGTTCAGCCGGTGCCGGCCGGGCGGCACTCGAGCACCGCCCAGCGGCCGGGTACGGGGTCGTTCACGAGCTCCAGCCCGGCCGCCGCCAGCAGGGCGCGCCACTGCTCCTCGTCGCGCTCGCGGCCGCCGAAGCGGAGCATCATGTCCAGGTCGAGCAGCTTGCCGCGGTCCCACCGGCCGGCCGGCCCCACCAGGAACTCGCAGATCAGCAGCCGTCCGCCGGGCCGGTCCGCCAGTGCCTCGCGGATCCGGCCGAGGATGCGTACGGCGTGTTCGTCGTCCCAGTCGTGCAGGACGGCCTTGAGGACGTAGGCGTCCGCGCCGGGCGGCAGCGCCTCGAAGAAGTCCCCGGCCACCACCTCCGCGCGGTCGGCGACGCCCGCCGCGTCGAGCAGCTTGCCGGCCTCCTCCGCCACGGCGGGCCGGTCGACGAGCGTGCCGGTGCTGCCGGGGTGGCGCTTGAGGACCTCGGCCAGGAAGTAGCCGTGGCCGCCGCCCACGTCGGTGATGCGGGGGAAGCGCCCGAAGTCGAAGCCGTCCAGCAGCATCGCGGTCGTGGCCCGGCTCATGCCGGTCATCGCCCGGTCGAACAGGGCGCCCGTCCGCGGGTTCTGCTCCAGGTGCGCGAAGAAGCCGTGCCCGAAGACGTCCTCGAAGGCGGGCTCGCCGGTGCGCACGGTGTGGATCAGCCGGCCGTACGAGCGCCACATCACGTCGTCGCCGTTGTAGAGCACCATGTCCCGCTGGCTGCCGGGGACGTCGGAGCGCAGCGCCTGGCTGAGTTCCGTCAGGCCGTACCGCCCGTCGGGTGCCTCCTCGAACAGGCCGAAGGCCGCGGCCACGCGGAGCACCCGGCCGAGGCTGTCGGTGTGGGCGTCGGTGCGCGCGGCGAGCGTGGGGACGTCGAGCGGGCCGTCCGCCAGTTCGTCGGCGATGCCGAGCTCGGCGACCACGTGCAGTACGCGGGAGATCCGCGTGCCGTCGGTGAGCAGCAGCAGCCGCACATGGGGTGGCAGCGCCCCTGCCATCGGCGGGCCGACCACGCCGGTCATTGCGTCCACAGGGTTCTCCTGGTTCTTCCGGGGACGGGGGTGGATGAGGAGACCGTCAGAACGGTCTGACGGGGCATCACATCAAGGTGGCGGCCGCGCCGACGTTGACGACCAGCGCCGACACGGCCAGCGCGCCGCGCACGCGGTTCCAGCGGATCCAGCGCTCGCGCGGGTCGCGCGCGGCGAAGTCGGCCGGCAGCCGCCGGGCGTCGAGGGTCGACAGCCAGCGGTTGATGGGGACGTTCTTGGTGAGCGACACCGTCATGGCGCTCGCGAGGAGCACCGCCGCCAGCGCCGCGAGCACCCGGACGACCGCGTCACCGCCGGGCAGGGCGACCAGGGCCACGTCGCACAGCAGGCAACTGAGCAGCGACACCGGCATGAACGGGTCGAAACGGGTCACGAGGCCCTGGTGGACCGGCACGTACATGCTGGTGGGGAGGGTCGTGAAGAGCGGTGCGGCGAGCACCGAGACCGACAGGCCACCCGCCGCCAGGCCGCCGGCGAACAAGGCCAGGGGCATCAGAACGTGCGTGGGCTGCAACGTGGTCACCTCCGACATGGCCGCCGCCCGGCGCGGCGAACTGGTGTCACGACTCTCGGAGCCGCCGGTCGAAGAGGACTCGACGGCGGCTCGACGCCCGGCGGTGCCCGGCCCCGGCGCCGGTTCGTTGAGTGCCGCTCCACGGCGCATCGAGCCGGGCGGGCCAGGGTGACGGTCGACAACCCACTGCCGTTCGGAGTCGTGATGCTTCGTGTTTGCTGAACAAGTGCTCACCGGGACGGTGCTCGTCGGAACGGGCACCGTCACCGGGATCTTCGTGGCGGTGGCGGTGAGCGTCGCCCCGGCGATGGCGGCCATGGAGCGCGCCGACTACCTGCGCGCCCATGCGCTGCTGGGCAAGGGCTACCACCCGCTGATGCCGATCCTGGTCAACGTCGTCACCCTCAGCGGGTTCGCCCTGGCGTGGCTCGCCGGGCCGCCGGCCCGGTGGCTGTTCCCCCTGGCGTCGGCGCTGCTCATCGGGGTGCAGGCGGTCTCGCACCTCGGGAACGTCCCGATCAACCGGTCGCTGGGCGCGCTCGCCGCCGACGGGCCCTGGCAGGATCCGCGGCCGCTGTGGCGCGCCTGGCACCGGCTGCGCACCGCCCTCGCGCTCCTCGCACTGCTCACCGACACCGTCGCGGTGCTCGCCGCCCGCTGAAGAGGAAGGAAGCCGCATGCCACTGGACGCGATCACCTACCGCGTCAAAGCCGGTCACGAGGACCGGCTCATCGAGGTGTTCTCCCCGCGCAACTTCACCCGGGTCGACTCGCCCGTCATCAGGGACGCAGGCGGCCGGACGGTCGGGATGCTGCTCGGCACGGGGCTGTTCGTGCAGGGCGAGACCCTGGTGAGAGTCATCCACCACGACGGTGTCCCCGCGGCGCAGATCGCCCGCCACATGTCCGTGCAGGAGGGTGTGCGCGCGGCGGAGCGGGCGATCCAGCCCTGGCTGACCGAGCCGCGCGACACCGAGACCGAGCAGGGCTTCCGGGACCACTTCCACCGCAGCCTGATGCTCGTGCTGGAGCAGGACAGTCCCGACGAGCGGCCGGCGGCCGGCACGGTGGCGTTGCGCTATCCGCTGCGCCCCGGGGCGGGCGCCGAACTCGCCGACGCCCGGGACGTCCGCGGCCGCGGCACACCGCTGCGGGTGTCCCCCGACCACCCGACGATCGTGCGCACCGCCCTGTTCCTGCAGCAGGACACCTTGGTGCGGGTGGTCCAGTACGACGGCCACCCCTACGACGTCGTCGGCTACCTGTCGGACCGGTGCCACGGCGAGAAGGCCGAGGCCTGGCTGGCGGACTACCTGCTCGACCCGAGCCGGCCCGTGGACCCGGACGCCTACCTGGTCCGCGCGCACGAGCAGGCGATGACGTCCATCGCGCACATGTCGGTCCTCGGCGTGGAGTGAGACCCGGGCCGCCCTCGACGACGCGGCCCCCAGCGCACGGGCGATGACGAAGCCGCCGCCGGGTCCGGGACCCGGCGGCGGCTTCCGCCGTGGCGGACGGTCAGGTCTCGGGGTGGTCGAACCACTCTCCCAGCTTGGTGCCCATCAGGGGGCTGCCGCTCAGCCTGAGCTTCCCGGTCAGGAACGCCTTGGCGCCGGGCAGCTTGCCGACCCCCATGGCGATCATGTCGGGCAGCTTGATGCCGATGGTGATGTCGGGTGCCTCGTGCTGTCCCGCACCGCAGCCGCAGGTGCCGTCCTCGACGTGCACGTAGTACGGCTTCCGGCCGGTGGAGGTGGCGATGTCGAACTGGAAGGTGCCCTTCTCGCCGCCGGCCTTCTCGGGGTTGAACTCCGAGACCAGCAGGTCGAACAGGAGCCGAAGAGTGGCGTCCACCCCTCCGGGGCGCTGGGCCACGGCCGCTTCCAGCTCCCTGGCCGGCGTCGACTCCACGAGTTCGATCAGGTCGGTCACGTCCTGCTGCTGTGTGGTCATGCCGTTCTCCCTGGTTGCTCGGCCGCGGCCGTCGCGGCGGGTGACAGGTGGTGCAGGGGCTCCAGCAGACGCATCTCGCCGGCGGTCCGCATCGGCCACAGCCGCTTCAGGTACGCCTGCTGCTCCGGGCTCTGCTCGAACGCCCGGAACGCCGGCTCGTCCGTCCAGTCCGTCAGCACGGTGTACACGCCCGGCTGGTCGACCTGGCGCAGGAGCTGCTGGCCGTGGTTGTGCGGGAAGCGGCGCACGGTCTGCGCGTGGCCGCGCCACAGCTCCTCGAACTCGGCCTCGCGGCCCGCGCTGATCTCGATGCGCAGGGCGACCCGCAGTCCCGCCGTCACCGCTCCTCCCGTCCCCGGTCGGCGGCGGCCTTCTCGACGAGTTCCTTGATCCGGGCCATCTCCCTGCGCGTGTTGCGGTTGAGCCGCTCCGTCATCTCCGCGTCCCCGAAGGGCAGTCCCGGCCGCACGGCGAACTCCTGCTGCCAGCGCATCTCGACGCCGGACCCGGTCTGCCGGTACTGCCAGAACAGGTTCATGTGGGTGAAGGGACCGGTCTCGATCCGGCGGGCCCGGACCGTGCGGGTGACCGGGTCGGGGGTGCGTTCGGAGACCCAGCTCCACACGTCGCCGTTGTCGTCGGGACGCAGCGTGAGCCGGAACCGGACGGTGTCGCCCTCCCGCGCCAGGATCTCGGCCGCCGAGTACTCCGAGAACAGTTCCGGCCAGGACTCGACGTCGTTGGTCATCTCCCACACCAGGTCCAGGGGAGCGTCGATGACGACCGAGTTGTCGGTGGTGGCCATCAGGCGACCGCCAGACGCGCGTTGACGTAGTCCAGCACGGCCTGCGGCGAGTCCATCTCCTCGATGGCCTCGTCGGGGATCTTCAGCCCGTACTGCCGCTGGATCTGGCTGGCGATCTCCAGCACCGCGAGCGAGTCGTAGCCGATCTCCGTGAAGGCGACGGTGAGCCGGCCCTCCACCAGCTCCTCGGCCTCCCCCTCACCGACCGCGGTGGTCATGATCTGCTTCAGGTCGTCGAAGGTCATGCTGCTCATGGGTTCGCTTCCTCCTGGGCATGGGGTGCTGTGAAGGGTGCGTACGGGTGGTTCTCACGCGGAGCGCAGGACGACGGCGGCGTTGAACCCGCCGTAGCCGCGCGCCAGGACGAGCGCGGTGCGCAGGGCGGCGCGCCGGGGCCGGTCCGTCACCACGTCGAGGCGGTGCGCGGGGTCGGCGGCCGTGTTGACGGCCGGCGGGATGATCTGGTCCCGCAGCGCCAGCACCGCGGCGGCCACGTCGAGCGGTGCGCCGCCGGCGTACAGGCGGCCCGTCATGGTCTTGGGGACGCTCACGGGTACGCTGCCGGGACCGAACACGGTGTTGATGGCCTCCGCCTCCTGGCGGTCGAGCTCCGGAACCCCGTGGCCGTCGGCGAGGACGACGTCGACGTCGGCGGGCCGCAGCCCCGCGTCGGCGAGGGCCAGTTCGATCGCCCTGCGCAGGCCCGGCGGGCGGCCGGAGCCGGGGCGCGGGTCGAAGGTCGCGGCGTACCCGGCGATGAGCGCGTAGACCTGGGGGGCGGACCGGGCGCGGGCCTGGTCGAGGCTCTCCACCACCAGGATCGCCCCGCCCTCGCCGGGCACGTAGCCGCTCGCCTCGCGGTCGAAGGGCACGAACGCGCGGTCCGGACGGTGCCGTTCGCTGAGCCGGCCGTTGGAGAGCTGGCAGACCAGTCCGTACGGCGACAGGGAGGCGTCGGTGCCGCCGGACAGCACCACCCGCGTGCCCCGGGCGAGGACGCGCCGGGCCTGCGCGAGCACGTCCAGGCCGCCCGCCTGCTCGGAGCAGAGCACGCCGCAGGGACCGCGCATGCCGTGCCGGATGGACAGCTGGCCGGTGGTGGCCGCGTAGAACCAGGCGATGGACATGTAGGCGCCCACGGCCTGCGGGCCTTCGCTGTAGAGCTTCTGCAGCTCGCGCTGGCCGAACTCGACGCCGCCGGAGGAGTTGGCGGTGATCACCGCCAGGTCCAGGTCGGCGAACGCGTCGGTGTCCAGCGAGGCGTCGGCCAGCGCCTCGTCGGCGGCCGCGAAGGCGTACTGCGTCATCGCGTCCGTCTCGCTGATGAGCCGGGCGGACGCGTGCTCGGCCGGGTCGAAGCCGGTGACCTCGCCGGCGACCCGGGTCGGGTAGCGGCTCGCGTCGAACCGGCTGATGGTGTCGAGGCCGGACTTGCCGTCCAGGGTCGCCTGCCACCACGACTCGCGGTCCGGGCCGTTGGGCGCGACGACGCCGACACCGGTGATGACGGACGCGGTCATCCGATCCTCCTCGGGGACGTGAGCACCACCGCGCTCTGGAATCCGCCGAACCCGCTGCCGACGCTCAGGACGACGTCCAGCTCGGCCTCACGCGCCGTCCGCGGTACGTAGTCGAGGTCGCACTCGGGGTCGCGTTCCTCGTAGTTGGCGGTGGGCGGCACCGTGCCGCGGTCGATGGCGAGGGCGCTCGCGGCGATCTCGATCGATCCGATGGAGCCCAGCGAGTGGCCCACCATGGACTTGATGGAGCTGACCGGGATCCGGTAGGCGTGCTCGCCGAGGCTGCGCTTGTAGGCGGCGGTCTCGTGCCGGTCGTTCTGCCGGGTGCCCGAGCCGTGGGCGTTGCAGTAGTCGATCTCCTCCGGGTTGATCCGGGCCTCGTCGAGCGCGGCGGTGATCGCCTCGCCCATCTCCCGTCCGTCCGGCCGCAGTCCGGTCATGTGGTAGCCGTTGGCGCGCGCGGCGTACCCGGCGACCTCGCAGTAGACGCGGGCTCCGCGCCGGCGGGCGTGCTCCAGTTCCTCGATGACGAACACCGCCGAACCCTCGCCGAGGACGAGGCCGTTGCGTCGTCGGTCGAACGGCCTGCAGGCGTGTTCCGGGTCGTCGTTGCTGGTGGAGGAGGCACGCAGGGTGTCGAAGCACGACACGGTGATCGGATAGATCGGGGCGTCGGTGGCCCCGGCGACCATCACGTCCGCCGAGCCCTCGCGGATCAGGTCGACGGCGTAGCCGACCGCGTCGATGCCCGCGCAGCACCCGGAACTGACGACGGTCGCCGGGCCCTCGGCGCAGACGGCCCAGGCGACCTCCTTCGCGAGCGAGCTGGACATGACGTAGGAGTAGAGGTGCGGCTTCATGTACGACGGGTCGACCAGCCACTGACGGCCGTTGTCGCTGACCGTCCGGTACTCCTGCTCCATGGAGATGGCGTTGCCGACGCCGTTGCCGATGCTCACCCCGATCCGGTGGGCGTTGCGGTCGTCCGGTTCGAACCCGCTGTCCGCCAGTGCCTCGCGCGCGGCGACCAGGGCGAACTGGCCGGCCCGGTCGGTGCGCCGGATCTCCTGGTAGGACAGCCCCTCCCGCTCCGGGTCGAAGTCGCACTCGGCGCCGATCCGGCTGCGGAACGGCGAGGGGTCGAAGAGGGTGATGCCCCGGGTCGCCGTGCGCCCCTCGACGATCATCTCCCAGAACGGTTCCCGGCCGGTCGGGCCCGGGGCGACGACCCCGATCCCGGTGATGACCGCACGGCCGGTCATCGCACGTCCCCCACTTCGGGGAGCGAGCCCTCTCCGGGCAGCGGCTCGCAGTCGACGTGGCCCAGTTCCGGCCTCGGTGCGAGCGGCCCGAGGAAGAAGGTGACGAAGGCCTGCTCGGTCCCGTGGTTCTCGATGCGGTGCCGGACACCGATGGGCACCATGAAGGACTCGCCGGCCCGGAGTTCCAGTTCCCTGCCGTCGACCCGGAGCAGCAGCCGGCCCCGGACGACGTGGAAGAACTCCTCGGAGTAGGGGTGGTAGTGCTCGGAGACGTACTCGCCGGGCTCCAGCGTGCCGACGCCCATGAAACCCGAGGTGGCTCCGCAGGTCTTGGGGCTGAGCAGGACGCGCAGGTCGCCTCCGCGCCTGCGGTTGGCCGGCACGTCGTTCACGGCGATCTTGACGGGGTCGAAGGTCTGCATAGGTGCTCCATGTGGGGACAGGGGCAGCGGCGGAATGCGGGGAACCGGCGGGGACGCCGTCACGGCGTCCAGGTGTAGAAGGGCTCGGCCATGGAGTCCTTCGGCTCGCGCCAGTTCGGGTCGTAGGGCGTCATGAACTCGGCGAGACGGGTGTTGATGTCGGCGTAGAGCGGGTGGCTGCGGGCCTTGTAGAGCCGTTCGCCGATCGGCTCGTCCGCCTCCACGAGGTGGAAGTACAGGCCGTGGAACCGGAACAGCGTGCGGCGCTGCACGCCGATCATGTGCGGCAGCTCGCTGGCGTCCGACTCGGCGAACAGTGCGGCCACCTTGTCGGCGTCGTCGTGGTTCATCCGCGCGACGATGAGGGTGCGGTGGGCCATGGAGATCTCCCTTCGGAGCGGGGCACGGAACGAGGGGGCCGGCCACCGCGCTGAGAGCGGTCGCTCAGCTGTCCGGAAACGATCCTCACTCGGTGGCCTTGAGGGCTCGTCCAGCGGAGCTCGCGCGTCCGGAGACGGTCGCGGCCAGCGTCAGGGCGGTCAGTACGGCGACGGCGGAGAACCCGGCCAGATAGGCCCAGAGCGGTACGACGCCCACCAGCCGGGAGAGCTGGCCACCCAGCCCGGCGCCCAGCGCCGCCCCGAGGTAGAACAGGCCCATCATGCGGCTGCCGTGTCCGTCGGGCGTCGACTCGGCGGTGATGCTCAGCCCGACGGGACCGAAGACGAGTTCGGCACAGCTCACGCCGAGGAAGGCGAGCAGCAGCCAACCGGCCGACACCCGTGTGTCACCGGTCTCGGCCGTGCGGGCCCCCCAGGCCAGGACGGCGAACCCGCCGGCCGCCCACAGCAGGCCGGCCGAGAACTGCCGCACGGTGCCCGTCGCGCCGCGCGGCCCCAGCCGCAGCCACAGCCAGGCGGCAAGCGGGGCCAGCAGCAGGACGAACAGCGGGTGGGCGGCCTGGAACCAGCTGGCCGGCACCTCGAATCCGGCCATGTCCCGGTCCGTGTAGGAGCGGGCGAACAGGCTGAACACGGAGCCCAGTTGCCCGAACATGGCCCAGAACAGAACGGCCGGCACGAAGACGCGGCGGTAGCCGCGGATGCGGGCCCGCGCCGGTTCGTCCAGGTCGCCGCCGCGCAGCAGCCGCCGGAAGTACCACACCGGCAGGACCAGTGAGGCCAGCCCGCACAGCGCCAGCACCGGCCGGAGCGGCACACCGCCGGCGGCCGTCACGGCCGCGCCCAGCAGGACGGCCGCTCCCAGGGCCGCCCAGGCCGCGCGGACCAGCCGGCGCAGCGCGGCGGGCGGCAGCGGACGGGCCGGGCCCGTGCGGCCGCGCAGGGCGGGCGCTCCGCGCAGGTACTGCGCGACGCCGAGGAGCATGCCGACGGCGGCCGCGCCGAACCCCAGGTGCCAGTCGACCCGTTCGCCGAGCGCGCCGGTGACCAGCGGTCCGGCCAGCGCGCTCACCTGGACGCTCATGTAGAAGAGGGAGAACGCGGCCTGCCGCCGGCCGCTGTCGCCGCCCGGGGTCATCTGGTCGAACACCACGGGCAGGTTCGGCTTGAACAGGCCGGTGCCGCTCGCCACGAGGAACAGCCCCGGGGAGAAGAAGCCCGGCACGGGTACGGCCATGCAGGCGTGCCCGGCGGCGATGGTCAGGGCCCCGCAGAGCATCGCGCGGTGCGTGCCGAGGACCCGGTCGCCGAGCCAGCCGCCGGGCATGGCCGCCAGGAACGACAGGGACACGTACAGTCCGAACAGCGCCCCGGCGGTGCCCGCGGACAGTCCGAGGCCGCCGTCGGCGGCCGGGGCCGTGGCGTAGAGGAAGAGCAGCGCCTGCATGCCGTAGTAGCTGAAGCGTTCCCACATGTCCGTCAGGAACAGGGTGCTGAACCAGCGTTGGCGCAGGAGGGTCCACACGGGTGGGTCCGGTGTGGGTTCCGGGAGCAGGAGCTGTTCGGAGGAGGTCATGAGCCCGCCCTCACAGGGCTATCCCGCCGTCGATCTGGACCACCTGGCCGGTGATGTAGTCGGCGGCGTCGGAGAGCAGGAAGGCGACCAGTTCCGCCACGGACCCGGCGGTGCCGAACCGGCCCATCGCGATGGTGGCCAGTGCGGCCGTGCGGGCCTTGTCCGCCATCCCGTCCAGCATGTCGGTGTCGATGAATCCCGGCGCCACCGCGTTGACCCGTACGCCGTAGGGCGCGACCTCCTTGGCGAGCGCCCGGGTCAGGCCGTTCATCCCGGCCTTGGCCGCCGCGTAGTTGGTCTGCCCCGCGTGGCCGTAGACGCCGATGACCGAGGAGACGTTCACGATCGCGCCCGAGCGGCGGGTGAGCATGCCGCGCAGCACCGCGCGGCACACGTGGTAGGTCCCGTCCAGACTGGTGCCGACGACCTGCCGCCAGTCCTGCGGCCCCATCAGCGCCATCGGGCGGTCCCGGAGCACGCCGGCGCAGTTCACCACGGCGTCCGGCGGGCCGAGCTTCTCCTCCGACTCGCCGACGAACCGCCGTACCGCCTCCAGGTCGGTCACGTCACAGACGACGTGGTGGACCGCCGCGCCGGTCTCCCCGACCAGCCGGACCGTCTCCAGCGCGGCCTCGTCCGCCGACCGCGAGCAGAAGCCGACGGCGTAACCCGCGCGGGCCAGCCGGACGGCGACCGCCCGGCCGATGCCGCGCGATCCACCGGTCACCAGCGCAGTGCGCCCTGTGTCCATCTCGTGCCCCTCACCGTGTGGGATCGTCAGGTGTGTCGAGTGCCTCGGCCGGACCGGCCGGTTCGGGGGAGCCCGCCGTCCTCGCCGTGGCGGGTGCGAGCATCGCCGGGCGGGCTCAAGGCGGCCTCGAAGGCCCGGCGCGCCGTCAGGTGCCCGCCGTCGGCCAGAGCCGCCCGCGCCGCCTCGACGCAGCGCCGGTCCGCGTCGGGCCCGGCCGCCCGGGGCGGCAGCGTCGGCACCACGGCGCTGCGGCCCGCGCGCACCGCCGGATGCGCCCGGGCGAGCACGGTCAGGGTCTGTGCCGGGCCCGTCTCCACCAGGAGGCGGTCGCCGTCCCTCAGCACCCGGTCGAGCGTGCGCCAGAACATCACGGGCCGGGTCGGCTGCACGGCCCAGAAGTGCGGGTCGACGGCCTCGTGCGCGCGGAGGGGGCCCGCGGTGTAGGCGGAGTACAGCGGGGCGCGGGGGACGGCCGGGCGCAGCCGGGCCACGAGGTCCACGGTGTCGGCCACCAGCGGGGCGAGGGCGGGGCTGTGGTACGGCGTGTGCGTGCCCAGCCTCCGGAAGGTCCTGCCGTCCGCCCGCAGGGCGTGCTCGGCCGCGCGCAGCAGGTGCTCCGGGCCGGACAGCACGGTGTGGCGCGGCCCGTTCACCGCGCCCACCACCAGGTCGCCGCCCAGGTAGCCGGACAGTTCCCGCGGCCCGGCCGCCACCGCCAGCATCCCGCCGGCCGGTGTGGAGCGCTGCATCCGGACCCGCTCCCACAGCAGCCGTACCGCGGCGTCCAGGCCGAAGACGCCGGTGAGCACCGCGGCGGCGAGCTCCCCCATGCTGTGTCCCAGATACGCCGCCGGACGCACGCCCCAGCTCTGCACCAGCCGCCCCATGGCGTAGTCCACGGCGAACAGCAGCGGCGCGGCGCGGCTGTCGGCGTCCAGGGGGACCCGGGGTTCGTCGGCGAGCCAGTCCGCGCGGATCGCCTCGCCCTCGGGGCCGAGCCGGTCCAGCACCGCTTCGACGGCTTCGGTGAAGACCGGCTGGCGGCGCCAGAGGCCGAGGGCCATGCGGGGGTGCTGCGCTCCGGTCCCCGGCAGCATCAGGACCACGGAGCGGCACTGCGACGGTGTCATGGCGGAAGGCTGGACCGGCCCGTTCGGGGCGGACTCGATCCGTACGTCAACGCCCGGTCGAGCCCGGCTTGAGCGGTTCTGCCGACCCTGTGCGGCATGACCCACGTCGGAGATTCCCTGGATTCCCTGCCGGCGGCGCCCATGGACGGCCATCTGCGCGACCGCGTCGCCGAACTCACCGAGCTGCTCGGGAGCGTGCGCAACGGACCGAGTGAACGGGCGACACAGGCCCAGCACGCGAAGGGCAAACTGACCGTGCGGGAGCGGATCGACCTCCTGCTCGACCCGGGCAGCTTCACCGAGATCGAGGAGCTGCGGCGGCACCGTGCCACCGGCTTCGGGCTGGAGGAGCGGCGTCCGCACACCGACGGTGTCGTCACCGGCTGGGGCCGGGTGCACGGGCGGACCGTCTTCGTGTACGCGCACGACTTCCGGATCTTCGGCGGGGCACTCGGCGAGGCCCACGCCACGAAGATCCACAAGCTGATCGACCTGGCGGAGGGGGCCGGCGCGCCGGTCGTCGGCCTCTGCGACGGGGCGGGCGCGCGCATCCAGGAGGGTGTCACGGCGCTCGCCGGCTACGGCGGCATCTTCACCCGGATCGTCCGCAACTCGGGGGTGATCCCGCAGATCAGCGTGATCCTCGGTCCGTGCGCCGGTGGCGCCGCCTACGCCCCGGCGCTGACCGACTTCGTCTTCATGGTGCGCGGCACCGGGCAGATGTTCCTGACCGGCCCGGACGTGGTGCAGGCGGTCACGGGCGAGGTGGTCACGCACGAGGCCCTCGGCGGCGCGGACGCCCACGCGTCGCTCTCCGGGGTGGCGCACGGGGTGTACGACGACGAGGAGACGTGCCTGGAGGACGTACGGCACCTGCTGTCCCTGCTGCCCTCCAACAACCGTGAGCTGCCACCCGCCGAGCCGTGCGACGACCCCGCCGACCGCGGGACGGAGGCGCTGCTCGACCTCGTCCCGGTCGACCCCGGCCGCTCGTACGACATGCGCGCGGTCATCACCGAGCTCGTGGACGACGGGGACTTCTTCGAGATCCAGGAGACCTGGGCGGCGAACATCGTGTGCGCGCTGGCCCGGCTGGACGGACGCACCGTGGGGATCGTGGCCAACCAGCCCGCGTCGTTCGCGGGGGTGCTGGACATCCGGGCCTCCGAGAAGGCGTCGCGCTTCGTGCAGACCTGCGACGCGTTCAACATCCCGCTGGTCACCCTGGTCGACGTGCCCGGTTTCCTGCCCGGCGTGGACCAGGAGCACGGCGGTGTCATCCGGCACGGCGCCAAGCTGCTGTACGCCTACTGCAACGCCACGGTGCCCCGGGTGCAGGTGATCCTGCGGAAGGCGTACGGGGGCGCGTACATCGTGATGGACTCGCGCTCCATCGGCACGGACGTCTCCCTGGCCTGGCCCGGGAACGAGATCGCGGTCATGGGTGCCGAGGGCGCGGCCAACGTGGTGTTCCGCCGCGAGATCGCGGCCGCGGAGGATCCCGACGCCGCCCGCGCCCGGCTCGTCAAGGAGTACCGGGCCGAGCTGATGCACCCGTACTACGCGGCGGAGCGCGGCCTGGTGGACAGTGTGATCGATCCGGCCGAGACCCGCGCCCGGGTCATCGCCGCCCTGGCGATGCTCCGGGCCAAGCACGCCGCGCTGCCCAGCCGCAAGCACGGCAACCCGCCGCAGTGAGCGGCACAGCGCCGGGCGCCGGTGCGGTACGCGTCCTGCGCGGCCGTCCGGCCCCCGAGGAACTCGCCGCCGTACTGACGGCCCTCGTCGCCGCGCTGGCCGGTTCGGGGGCCCCGCCCGGCGCACCGGCCGACACCCCCGAACCGGCCCCCTGGGCCCACTCGTCCTTCCCCTCCCCCACGGGCAGAACGACCTGGCGCACCCCCTGACGCACGACGGGTCCTGCCCGGCACCGGCCGCCGGGCAGCGCCCGCGCACGGTGCTCCGCGCGGGCCGGGGCACGACGTCGTCCCGCCCGCCGGAGGGTGGCGGGCGGGACGGCGAAGGCAGGGCGGAGCGGGCTGTGCGGGAGGGTCAGCGCACCTGGGCGACGACCTCCCCCCACAGTTCCAGCGCGCCGGGCCGGTGCAGGTCGGACGGTTCGACCACCGCGTGGTCGATGCCGAGTCCGGCGAGGGCGCCGTAGCGGTCCACGGCCTGCGCGGGCGTCATGGTGCCGCTGCCGCCGGTGCGCGAGAGGGTGACGCCGCCCAGGGTGGTCTTCTCCAGCTCCGTCCAGGGGCGCCCGTACTCCTCGCAGCGTTCGCGCAGCACGGCGAGCTTGCGGCGGAGCATGCCGAAGGGGTCCCGGCCGCCGCCCCGGCGCATCGGGTGGTCGGGCGGCAGGGTCCTCATCTTCTCGGCGAGCATCTCCGGGGTGGGCGGCTCGTAGAAGTTGCAGGCGTCCGCGTACTGCGCGATCAGCCGGAACGTCCGCTTCTCCCCCTGTCCGCCGACCAGGATCGGCGGATGCGGCCTGCTGAGGGGGGCCGGCGCGTTCAGGGGCCGCTCCAGCTGGTAGTGCTCGCCCTTGAACGGGCTCTCGTCCCCGGCCCACATCCGGTGGGCGATCCGCAGCGCCTCCTCCAGCCGTTCGAAGCGTTCGCGCAGCGGGCGGACCGGGATGCCGTACGCCCGTTGCTCCTCCTCGTACCAGGAGGCCCCGATCCCGAGCGCGGCCCGCCCGCCCGACAGGACGTCCAGCGTCGTGACCGTCTTGACGAGCACCGCCGGGTGACGGTGGGTCACCCCCGAGACCATGGTGCCCAGGCGCAGCGTCGTGGTCTGCCCGGCGATGTACGCCAGCGTCGTGTACGCCTCCAGGCAGTCCCCCTCGGGCGGCCCGTTCAGCGGTGTCTGGAAGAAGTGGTCCATCACCCAGAGGCTGCTGAAGCCCGCCTGTTCGGCGTCCCGGCCGATCCGGCCCAGCGTGCGGCCGTACTCCCGGCTTCCGCCCGGCCAGTCGAACGCGCTGACCATCAGGCCCAGTTTCATCGGCTGCTCCTCCCCTCAGTCCCGGCGGAACCACTGGCCGAGCTTCAGCCCGAACATGGCGTTGCCCTTGAGCTTCATCCTCCCGGTGACGAACGCGCGCTGGCCGCTGAGCTGACCGGTGGCGAGCCGGGCCAGGTCGGCGAGGCGGATGCCGATGGTGATGTCGGCGCCGTCGTCGGTGCCGCGGCCCGCCACACAGGTGTCGTTCTCGACGCGGAGCCATCGCGACTTGACGCCCTCGTCGGTGGTGATCTCGTACTGGAAGACGCCCTTCTCGCCCTTCACCCGGTCCGGGTCGACCAGCGAGGCCATGTGGGCGAAGACGGTGTCGAGCGCCGTGTCGAGGCCACCGGGCCCGGCGGCGAGCGCGGCGTTCAGGCCCGAGTCGGGGGTGGCTCTGATCAGGGTGGCCAGCCGGGCGTATCCGGTGTCCACATCGGTCATCGCGATCTCCTTGGTTCGGCGTGTTCGGGTGTTGTGGGCGGGTCCCGGCGGTGTGCCGGCCCGCGGTGGCCGCGGGCTCAGCCGAGCTGGAGCAGGGAGTCCAGCGCACGCTCCAGTGCGGCCCGAGGGGCGGGCGGGAGGCCGGCCGAGCGCCAGGCCACGAACCCGTCGGGCCGGACCAGCACGGCTCCGGTGTCCTCCACTCCGTAGCGGGCCGGCCAACCACCCGACGGGTCCTGGACGTCGCCGCCGACACGGTGTGCGGTCAGCCGCAGCCCGCGCCGTGCGGCGGCGTCCTCGGCGGCCGTGACCCAGGCGGCCCCCTCCTCGCCGGCGAGCAGGACCCAGCCCTCGCCGAACAGGTCCAGGGCCGAGATCTCCCGGCCGTCCCGGACCAGCGGCAGGTGCGGGGCCCGGCTGCCGGGCTGGGCGCGCAGTTCGCGCGGGGCGTGGACGGGTTCCTGGTCGTGCGGGTCGGTGCCGAGCACGGCGGCGGAGCGGTAGCGGTAGCCGAAGACCACGCTCCAGTACGGGTGGACGACCGTGCCGTCGACCTCCACCGCGGTCTCCGACTCGCCGGGGTGCTCGCCGTCGCCGCGGCCGACCATCCGCGCCATGGCCTGTTCCAGCGTGAACAGCGACACCGGCCGGCGTTCCTCCTCGTAGGTGTCGAGCAGCCCCTCGCCCGCCTCGCCGCGGAGCACCGAGGCGAGTTTCCAGGCCAGGTTGTGGGCGTCGGCGATCCCGCTGCTGCCGCCGAAGGCCCCGCTCGGCGGCACCATCCGGGCGGCGTCCCCGGCCAGGAAGACCCGGCCGCTGCGGAAGCGTTCCGCGGTGTAGCCGCCGATCGGGAAGGACAGGATCTTGGCGCCGGTCTGCGGGATCTGCACCTTGAGCGTGACGTCGAGGCCGGGTACGCCGACGGCCTCACGGACCCAGCGCAGCACCTGTTCCTCGGTCACGTCACCGACGGGGGTGCCGTCGGCCGCGTAGTACGGCATGCCGAACACCCAGGCGCGGTCGCCGTCGTGCGGGAAGACGATCGTCTTGTCGACGGGGCGGCTGACGAAGGCCAGTCCCGGGCGACGGCCGCGCAGCACGGGTTCGAGGTCGGCCTCGAAGACCACGCTGAGGGTCTCCATGAGTACGCCGGGCCCGGTGAACCGCACGCCGAGCCGTGTCCGCACGCCGCTGCGCCAGCCGTCCGCGGCGATCAGGTAGGCCCCGGTGACGGCGGTCTCGTTGCCGCTCGACAGATCGCGCAGGACGGCGGTGACCCCGTCCGGGCCCTGTTCGAAGCCGGCGAGTTCGGTGCCGAAGCGGATGTCCGCGCCGAGTTCGGTGGCGCGCTTGCGCAGGAGGACCTCGAGCCGGTCCTGGTCGATGGCGCACCAGGAGCAGGGGCTGACCCCGCCGACGTCCCCCGGGGCGAGGCTGTCCAGTACGTACTCCTCGGCGGCCAGGGTCTCGGCCCGCACCAACTGGTCGGCGGACTCGGTGGCCACCACGCCCATCGAGAGGTTGGCGTGCAGGTCCTCTTCCAGGCCCACCTGACGCAGGAGTTCCACGGAGCGCGGGTTGATGCCGCGCGCCCGCGGGTGCAGCAGGGTGTCGGTGTGCCGCTCGACGACGAGCGTCGACACCCCGTGCCAGGCGAGGAACACGGCGGCCGTCAGCCCGGTCAGCCCGCCTCCGACCACCAGTACCCGTTTCTGCTCGTCACTCATCAGGGCTGTCCCTTCCGGTGAAGCCGCGGACGTGCGGCGCGGTGCCAGCTCGGACGTCGTCGGCTCAGACACTGGGGGCGCGGTCTCGAAACTCGCTCAAGCGCGGCTTTACGACCGTGGCTGGATCTGCCCTGGAGCGCCCTTCGAGCGGCGGCCCCGACCGTCGGGAACCACACGCCTCGAGGAGCTGCTGATGGACACTGACGCGACCGAACCCGCACCACCGCGCCTCGCACCGGCTCCGCCGGCCGGCCAGGGGCCGGGGCGCCCTCTCACCGCGCGCCTGGACGGGCTCACCGGGCTGCGCGGCGTCGCGGCGCTGGGGGTCGTCTTCGTGCACCTCAATCCGTTCCTGCCGATTCCCGGTACGTTCGACCTGTTCGGCTTCGGCGACGCGGGGGTCCCTCTCTTCTTCGTGCTCTCGGGCTTCGTGCTGACCTTCGCGTTCGAGCGGGAACGCACTCCCGGCCGCTTCTACTGGCGGCGCTTCACGCGGGTCGTTCCGCTCAGCGTGGTCATCACCCTGCTGGCGACGCTCTTCATGGCCGGGGCGCCCGACACCGAACCGGGCCGGCTGCTGGTGATGAGCGTGCTGACGCTGCTGATGGTCAACGCCTGGGTCCCGACGGCGATCCGCAACTCGCCGAACCCGCAGAGCTGGACGCTCTCCTGCGAGATCGCCTTCTACGCGATCCTGCCGTTCCTGGCCGGGCCGCTGCGCCGCCGCACACAGCGGCAGCTCGCGGTGCTCGCCGGGCTCGCCGTCGTGTTCGGTCTGGCCGTCGCCGGCTGGATGCGCTGGCAGCACCCCGACGCGGTCGGCCTCGACCGGATCGACTCCGATCTCGGCGTCCTGGTCACCATGTCCCCGCCGGCCACCTTCTACCAGTTCTTCCTCGGCCTGGTCGTCGGTGCGGCGGTACGGAACGGGTGGCGGCCCCGGGTGCCGCCCCGGGTCTGTCTGGCGCTGGTGGCGCTGGTCTGCGCGGTGAACATGGTCTGGGAGCTGAAGTCGCTCCTCGGCCCGGTGGTCACACCGGTGTTCGCGGTGCTCATCGCCGGTCTGGCGGTCGAGGAGCGGGACGGGGCCCGGTCGTGGTTCGCCCGGCGGCCGGTGGTCAGGCTGGGCGACTGGTCGTACGCGCTGTACATGATCCACTTCATGGTGATCCTCTCGATCTCGATGCCCGTCACCGGCAAGACCGGGTTCGAATGGCCCGACGCGCGCTGGATCCACCTCCCCTTCGCCGTCCTGGCCATCGCCGTCTCGCTGGTCTGTGCCCGGTTGCTGACGGTCAGGGTCCAGCAGCCCATCGAGCGACGGCTGCGGGCCCGCTGGTTCCCCGAGCGGGTCGCCCCGGAGAGCGCCGAGCACGCCTCCACCTGACTGACCGGAGCAGTCGAATGCTCTGGACAAATACATGCCGCGAGCATATAAATGACCGAGGGTCCGTCATCCCGTCCCCACCTCACAGGAGACACGCATGTCCGCGAACCGACCAGGGCCGCCACAGGCGGCCGACGAGGAGATCGCGCCGGTCAGCCGCCCCGTCAAAGTGGTCTTCTACGGCCTGCTGATCACCACGTTCATGGCGATGATGGACCAGGCCATCGTGGCCACCGCGGGGCCCACGATCGCCGGCAACCTCGGCGGACTGGACCTCTACGCCTGGGTGTTCGTCGCCTACATGCTGTCCTTCAGCATCGTCATGCCCGTCTACGGCAAGATGGGCGACCTCTTCGGCCGCAAGCCCGTCTTCACCTTCTCCATCGTGACGTTCCTCCTCGGCTCGGCGGCCTGCGGCCTGGCCCAGTCGATGGGACAGCTGATCGTCTTCCGGGTCGTCCAGGGCATCGGCGGCGGCGGTCTGGCGGTGCTCGCCATGGCGATCATCGGCGAACTGCTGGAGCCGCGCCAACGAGCCCGCTACCAGGGCCTGTTCACCGGCGTGTTCACCGTGGCCTCGGTGGCGGGCCCCGTCGTCGGCGGCCTGGTGACCGAGGCGTTCGGCTGGCGATGGGTGTTCTTCATCAACCTGCCCGTCGGTGTCGTCGCCCTGTCCATGGTCGTCACCCGTCTCCGCCTGCCCCGGCGCGAGGGCGACCGCCCCACGATCGACGTGCCGGGCATCCTGCTGCTGGGCGCGGCGCTGACCTGCCTGGTGCTGCTCACGACGTGGGGCGGCGCCCGCTACGACTGGACCTCCCCGCAGATCCTCGGACTCGGGGCCGGAGCGCTGGCGAGCGTGGTGGCCTGGCTGCTGGTCGAGGCCAGGGTCGGCGAGCCGATCATCCCGCTGCGGCTGTTCGGCGACTCGACCTTCACCATCTCCAACGTGGTGGCGCTGCTCAGCAGCCTGGCGCTGTTCGGCGCGATCAACTTCCTGCCGCTCTTCCTGCAGCTGGTCAGCGGTGTGACGGTCGCCTACTCGGCGATCCTCATGATCCCGGCCCTGCTCGGCATGATGGTCGCGTCGCTGGTCGCCGGCCAGGTCATCTTCAAGACCGGACGCTACAAGTGGTTCCCCGTGGCGAGCATGGGCTGCGGCACGGTCGCGCTGCTGCTGCTGTCCACCCTCACGGCGGACCTCAACGTGTGGGTGATCGGCGCCTACCTGGTGCTGCTCGGCGTCGCCGCCGGCCTCTCCCAGCAGACGGTCACGGTGGCGGCCCAGAACACCGCTCCCCCGCGGGACTTCGGCGTGGTCACCTCGACGGTGTCGCTGTCGCGGAACGTCGGCGCGCTGTTCGGCAACGCGGTCTTCGGGGCGATCCTGGCCGCGCGCCTGACCGTCGAACTGCCGAAGCACCTTCCGGACGGCGAACTGGGCCTCAGCGGCGCCGACATCGCCAACCTCTCACCGGACGACCTCGACAAGCTGCCCCACTCCGTGTTCGACGGCCTGGCCGAGGCCTACTCGGCGTCCCTGACCACCGTGTTCCTCTACTCGGTGCCCGTCATGGTGGTCGGATTCGCCGTCTCGCTGCTCATGAAGAACCTCCCGCTGCAGAAGCGGGGCGGTTTCGGCCACGGGGCCCGGGGCGGCGGCGGCCGGCCGCCGGCCATGGCCGCCGAGAAGGGGCAGGGCTGACCCCACCGTCCCGGCCCGCCGCCCCGGCCCGCCGCCGGGGCCGCGCAAGCCACCGCCGCGCCCGGTCGTCCCCCGTACGGGCGCGGCGGGAGGAACGGTCCGGCGCACCGGGTCGCGGCCCGGTGCGCCGACCGTGCTCGTCGGCGTGCGGACGCGAGCGGGGGCGTCTCCTCGCCCGTCGAACCGGTATCGCGGGGTGTCCGGCGGTGTCTCGCCCACCCCCCGCCTTTCTTCTCCTCACGGACTTCTTACCGACCGGGTGAAGCAACTCACGCCCGTCACTCTCCGTTTCGGCCCGCGTCAGTCAACTCCACTGCTATTGACGCAAGTTCACTCTGAGTTCCCGGAAACGGGCCGCGGTCGGCTACGCCGAGTTCCGTAGGCGGCCACATTTGTCCAGGTCACAGCTGTGACACAGCTGACCCGTATCCCTGGTGTTCACCACCGGTTCCCTCGACAGGATCGCTATCGAACCTTGATCATGACGTCATCTCGGCTGCAGCCGGGAGGATTTCGCGGCGTGCGGAGCCCATGAAGCTCCGCACAGGAGTGACGGCCCCAGAACGCGACCCGACGAACGAAAACGCTGTCACTCCCATGGCCGGACGAGTATGGGAAAAATGGGGAATCATGCAGCAAGCGGACGCCAAGAGGCCCGGGAGCACGTCTGCCGCCTCCGCCCACGCGGAGGCAGACACACGCACGGCTGTCGGAGCGGACGGAGCGTCTGTTCCGGTCCGCGTGTTGTTGCCCGGTGAGTCCCCGCGGCTCGACGGGGTGGACGAGGAGTACGCCGCCCGGCTGGCCGCGCTGGAGACCCCGCTGCCCCCGATCCTGGTCCGGCGCTCCGACATGACCGTGATCGACGGCCGGCACCGCCTCCTGGCCGCGCTGCTGCGCGGCGACGAGAGCATCGAGGTCGAGTTCTTCGACGGCTCCGACGCCGACGCCTTCCTCCGGGCGGTCGAGGTCAACGTGACGCACGGCCGGCCCCTGTCGCTCGCCGACCGGCGTGCCGCCGCCGCCCGCATCATCGCCTCGCACCCGCATCTGTCCACCCGGGCCATCGCCCGGGCCTCGGGACTGAGCGCGAAGGCCGTGGCGGCCATCCGGCGCTGTTCAACCGGTGCCGAGCCGCAGTTGGACAAGCGCGTCGGCCAGGACGGCCGGGCGCGGCCGGTGAACGTGATGGAGGGCCGCTGGCGGGCGGCCAAGGTGATGGCCGAGAACCCGAACGCGTCCCTGCGCGAGATCGCGCGCCTCGCGGGCATCTCCCCGGCCACGGCCAGCGACGTCCGAAAACGCATCCTGGCCGGTGAACCGCCCGTCGCCCCGCCCGCGCAGGCGGCCGCACCCCGTGCCGCCGCGCCGGAGGCCACCCGGCTCGCGGCCGTGGAGAGCCCGCCCGGCGCCCCGGAGACGGCACCGGCACAGCCCGGCCCCGTCCGGGACTTCGCCGAGCACACCCGCCCGGAGTCGCTACTGGGGAAGCTGAGCAAGGACCCCGCCCTGCGGCTGCGCGAGGAGGGGCGCGGTCTGCTGCGCCTTCTGCAGTACAACGCGCTGGCCGAATGGTCGGGGCTGAGTGCCGCCGTACCCCGGCATTGCGAACCGCTGGTGGGCCGGCTCGCACGGCAGTATGCCGCGCAATGGCTGGAATTCGCCCAGGATTTGGAAAAGCGTGGCGTCACGTCCGCGACGCGCCGGACCGGTTGATGCCCCGCACCGGTGAACGCTTCCCCGACAGCGAGATCATTGCTACCGTCATGGCGAATTTTCGGCGTGAAGATCGGACCCTGGAAGAAGCAATGATCAACCCTGAATTCTCTCTCACCGACGAGGACGTAGCGGACTTCCGGGAGCACGGCTTCCTGAAGCTCAACAAAATCTTCTCCGACGATCTCGTCGAGCACATGAAGAAGCTCAGCACCTCGCAGATCGCTCCGCCCGCCGACAACTACGGCTCCGGCTTCAGCAAGCTGAAGTACGACATCGGCAACGACGACGCGACGATCCTCTCGGCCATGGGCGACCCCGAGTTCGGGGCCGCCATGGCGAAGCTCACCGGGGAGCGGCTGTTCTTCACCCAGGGCCTCGGATTCGAGCTGGAGAAGAACAAGAGCACCGGCTTCCCGTGGCACGTCGGCACCCAGAGCTTCGGCTTCCAGCGCCGTGAGGACTCGGGCTACACCATCTGGACGCCCCTGACCCCGGTCGACGCCGACGGCCAGCGCGGCGGCATGAAGTACGTCTCCAAGAAGCTGCTGTCCGGCGAGTTCGTGTACCAGCACATCAACCTGCTGCCGGGCTACATGCAGGCCCGGATCGCCGAGGGCGAGGAGCTCACCTACGACGACTTCAGCGTGCTGAAGAACAGCCTGCTGAACTCGCCGGAGATGAAGGGCCTGCTGGACCACTTCGCCGTGGAGGACTCCTTCGAGCCGGGCGACGCGCTCATCTTCGACAAGTACGTCCTGCACCGCAGCGTCCAGCTCGGCGAGGGCCCGATGCCCTCCCGGCTCGCCTACGCGCTGCGCTTCTCCTCCGTCGACGCCCAGTACGACAAGGAGCGCGTCGAGGCCCTGGCGTTCCCCCGTGTCACGTTCGACTACAACGTCGGCAGCGACTTCAACGAGAAGGTCGCGTCCGAGGACGGCGAGCAGGTCTACGCCAGCTCGTACTTCGAGGGCAGCCGCGAAGCCCGGACGCTGGGCCTCGGCCACGCCGCGCAGGACGCCTGACCCGAAGGCCGGCCGGCTCCCCGCGGGGAACCAGAAACGGGACACACATGGCGAGTAACGCGAAGGGCACCCGGCCGCAGACGCGCCCGGCCGTGGCGGCCGACAGCTCGGACCTGGCGGAGATCGCCCGCGAGGCCTACGGCAGGTACCTCGGCCTGGTGGACGAACCGCCGGCGCCCCTGCTGCTCGACTACGACCAGGTGGCCGCCTCCGGTCGCACCCACGTCGCCGTCGCCGACGGCCGGATCCTCGGCATGGTGACGGTGGAACCGGACGACCCCTATCTGATCCTGCGCAACCTGGCGGTCAGGCCGTCCTGCCAGGGGCAGGGCATCGGGAAGCGGCTGGTCGCCCTGGTGGAGTCGATGGCGCGGTCGGCCGGTCTGAAGGGCGTACGGCTGTGGACCCGGGCCGAAATGACCGACAACATCGCCTTCTACCAGGCTCTCCAGTACGAGCTGACTCACTCCGAGAAAAACGAGCGATCGCACCGCGTCTTCTTCAGCCGGGATTTCCGCTGAGCGCGTAGCAGGCACACACAGCCTCCGATCGATGAATGCTGGACTGAAAAGGAAATAGAGTGGCTGCTGATTCTGCGGTCGTCGCGGACCGCCTCGCAGAGACCTTCGCCGCCGAGGTGAAAGACCTCACGCTCACCCCTGAGGTGATCGACGAGCTGGGTCGCGCGATCTTCGAGACGTACCTGGACCACAAGGTTCTGGTCTTCCGTGCCCAGGACATATCGGCCGGTACGTTCGCCAAATTCGGCACCATCTTCGGCCGCCCCGAGGAGCACCACGTCCTCAAGCTGCGGCACCCCGACGAGCCGACCCTGACGTACCTGTCGAACCAGAACGAGCCGGGCCGCAACAAGGAGATGAAGACCTCCGGCCAGGGCTGGCACTCCGACTACTCCTACAAGCTCGTTCCGGGCAGCGCGACGATGCTGCACGGTCTGGAGATCCCGGACTCCGGCGGCGACACCCTGTTCGCCGACGCCGAGGCCGCCTTCGCCGCGCTGCCCGAGGAGCGCAAGGCCTACCTGCGGACCCTGCGCGTGCGCCACCAGTACCGCTGGTCGCCGGACCGTGAGGACCCGTGGGCCCGCTGGAAGTACATCGGCCCCGAGGAGCGCAAGCAGACCCCGGAGATCACCCACCCGCTCGTGCGCCGGCACCCGGACACCGGCCGGGAGACGCTGTTCATCCAGCCGCGCGTCATCGGCAGCGTCATCGGCATCGAGGGCCTGCCGGAGGACGAGAGCACCGCGCTGATCGAGGAGCTGATCGCGCACATCACGAGCGACCGCTTCGTCTACCGCCACAAGTGGAGCCCGCTCGACGTCGTGGTCTGGGACAACCGCTGCGTCCTGCACTCGGCGACGACGAAGGACCTGGACGAGCGGCACGTGCGCCGGCTCCTCCGCCTGACCACGGCCGGTCAGCCGGTGACGCCGTCGCTCCCGGAGGTCGGGCACAGCAGGCTGTCCGCCACCTCGGCTCCCTGAGCCCACGCCCGGCCGCCGGAAACGGAAGCGGCCGGGCCCCTCATCCGCGAGCGCCCGGAAACCACCCCCGGCCGGGCGCTCGCGCTCCCTCGGCCGACCGCCCACCCCGAACCGTCAGCGAGCCATCATGTCCTCTGCCATCCCCGTACGCTGCTCCGACAGCGAGCTGTACGCCCACATGCTCGGCATCCTCGAGCGCCTGGTGGGCTTCGACACCACCAGCCACAAGTCGAACCTCGAACTGATCGACTACGTCCGGGAGTTGCTGGTCGGCAACGGCATCCACAGCGAACTGCACTGGAACGAGGCACGGACCAAGGCCAACCTGGTGGCGACCGCGGGTCCCGGCGGGGGCGGCGAGCGCGGTGTCGTCTGGTCGGGGCACACGGACGTGGTCCCGGTGGACGGCCAGTCGTGGTCGGCGGACCCCTTCACCCTGCGGCTGACCGAGGACGCGGCGATCGGCCGCGGCACCGCGGACATGAAGGGCTTCATCGCCTGCTGCCTCGCGATCCTCTCGCAGGCGGACCACGCGCGCCTCACCACGCCGGTCACCCTCATGCTCACGTACGAGGAGGAGATCGGCTGTGTCGGCGCCCGCAGTCTGGTCGAGGAGATGCGCACCTGGCGCGGGCACGTGACCGGCTGCATCGTCGGCGAACCGACCGGGCTGGACGTCGTGGTGGGCCACAAGGGCAAGCAGAACCACCGCATCACCTTCACCGGTGAGCCCAAGCACGCGGCGCTCGCCCCGCAGCTGCCGAACCCGATCGTGGCCGCCGCCGCGCTGGCCGGTCACGCCCAGGCCCGCAACGAGGAGTTCCGGACCGAGGGCCCCCGCGACGACCGGTTCGACATCGGTCACTCCTGGATCAACATCGGCCGGATCGACGGCGGCGTGAAGCCCAACATCGTGCCCGAGAGCTGCGTGGTCGAGCTGGAGATCCGCAACATCCCCGAGCACGGCTGCGACGGCATCGCCGCGGACCTGCACGGCCACGCCACCGGCGCCCTGCTCGACGGCATGCGGGCCCTGTCGGACATCGCGGAGGTCACCGTGGAACAGCTGTCCGACACCCCGTCCTTCGCGATCGAGCCGGACCACGAGTTCGTCACCTTCGTCCGCAAGGCCTTCGGCACGGCCGAGGAGCCCGTGTACGTCCCGTTCGGCACGGAGGCGGGCCTCATCTGGGAGCACGCGGGCATCCCCACCGTCGTCTGCGGCCCCGGCTTCATCACCGAGGCGCACACGGCGGACGAGTTCGTCGCCCTGGACCAGCTGCGCGCCTGCCTGGACCGCCTGAAGTCGCTGCCCCTCGCCTGAGGGCACGGGCGCCCAGGCGCGGTGCGCGGGCGCCCGGCCAACGCTTCGACCAGCACGAACGAACGCGGGACAGCCCCGGTTCAGAAGGAGAGCACGTGACGAGCGACGCATCGCTGACCACGGAGCCCGGGGTCAGCGCCGCTCCCCGGCGCCCCGGGCTCGGCCGGCAGTTCGCCAAAATGTGGGGCGCCTCGGCCGCCTCGGCCATCGGCGAGGGGGTGTCCCTGGCCGCCGCGCCCCTGCTGGCGAGCACCCTGACGGACGATCCCCGGCTCATCGCGGGCGTGAGCGTGGCCCTGACCCTGCCGTACGCCCTGTTCGGGATCCCGGCGGGGGTCCTGGTCGACCGGGCCGACCGGCGCCGGACGATGACGTACATCGACCTGTTCCGGGGCTGTCTGGTCACCCTGTTCGTCCTGTCGGTCGCCCTGGGCCTGGGCAACCTGTGGGCGCTGTACCTGTGCTTCTTCCTGATCGGCACCTGCGAGACCTTCTTCCGCAACGCCGCCCAGATCCTGGTGCCGTCCGTCGTCCCCGAGGAGCACCTCGTCGTGGCGAACGGGCGCATCATGAGTTCGGAGACGGTGGGCAGCCAGTTCGTCGGGCCGCTCATCGGGTCCTCGCTGTTCGTGCTCGCCCCCGCGGTCCCGTTCGCGGTGAACGCGGCCACCTTCTTCACCTCCGCGACCCTGCTGAGCCGGCTGAGGACGCTTCCGGACGAGGCGGACGGTGCCCCGGCCGCGAAGGAACGCCCGCGGCTGCTCGCCGACATGGCGACCGGGCTGCGCTGGCTGTTCCGGCACCGGCTGCTGCGCAGCCTGTCCCTGACCGCCGGCGCCATCAACATCGTGTACACCGGCGCGCTGGCCGTCCTCGTCGTCCACGCCCACCAGAAGCTCGGGCTCTCCGACGTCGGGTACGGCGTGCTGGTGGCCTGCCAGGCCGTCGGCGCGATCACCGCCGCCCGGCTGTCGTCCCCGCTGGTGGAGCGGATCGGCAAGGGCTGGGCACTGGTCTGTGTCGTCACCGCGATCGGGTGCAGCAACCTGGTCATCTGGCTGGTGCCCTCGGCGTGGGCCGTCGGGCTGGCGCTCGCCCTCGGCGCCTGCGCCACCGTCACCTGGAACGTCGTGACCGTGGTCCTGCGCCAGACACTGGTCCCGAAGGACCTCCAGGGCCGGGTCAACAGCATCTACCGGCTCTTCGCCTGGGGCGCCCTGCCCATCGGGGCGGCGCTCGCCGGTGTCGTCTCCAAGAGCCACGGGACGCCCGCGGTGTACGCCCTCGGCGTCGGCGTCATGGCGCTCGTCGCGCTCCTCCTGGCCTTCGGCGTCCGCAGGCAGCTCGAAGCCGTCTAGCCCCGGCACCCGCCCCGCGCCCCGGCGCAGGGCACTCCAGCCGCTCCCGGCGGCAGCGCCGTACCGGACCGGCCCTGAACACATCCGCACCGACCGAAAGAGAACCACCCATGACCCAGCTCCCGCACGCCCCCCGGTCGGGTCTCGGCACGCAGTACCTGGAGCTGCTGGCCCGGCAGGGCGTCGACCCCGTCGAGCTGACCCGCCAGGTGGTGGCCGACGAACTCGTCACGGTCGCCTACCAGGGCCGCTTCCTCGCCTCGCCGGTCTTCCTGTCCGCCGCCGAGCGCCGCTCCGTCGCCGCCGACCTGTACCAGACCCACCAGCTGCTCACCCAGCTCCCGGACCGGCTCTTCGGCGGCGACACCGGCGCCCTGGCCCGGGAGGTCGGCATGACCGACACCCAGGCCGACGTGGTGCAGCGCGCCGCGAAGGCGGGCCCGCCCCTGATGGCGCTCGCCCGTTCCGACCTCTACCGGGGCGCCGACGGCTTCAAGCTGCTGGAGCTGAACATCACCAGCGCTCTCGGCGGCTTCGAGAACACCGGCATCAACCGGGCCATGCTCCAGCACCCGGTGCTGGCCTCCTTCGTGGCCGAGCACGGCCTCGGCTACGTCGACACCTTCCAGGGCATCGTCGACACCCTGTACGCCGAGTGCGCCGCGCACATGGACGGCGGCCGCCGCCCGGTGGTGGCCCTCGTGGACTGGCCGGAGAGCTTCAAGACGTACGAGCCCCGGCTGAAGGTCATGGCGGCGCTCTTCGACTCCGTCGGCATCGACGCCGTGCCCTGCCACGTGGGCCAGGTCACCGAGCGCGACGGCCGGCTGGAGGCGCACGGGCGGGCCATCGACGTGGTGTACCGCTTCTTCCTCGTGGAGGAGATCGCCACCCCCGCCGACCTCGCGCTGGTCGAGCCGCTGCTGCGCGCCTTCGAGGAGGGCCGGGTGGGCATGTTCAGCCGCCTGGACGCCGAGCTGTACGGCAACAAGGGCGCGCTCGCCATGCTCTCCGACGACCGCAACCGCTCGGCGTTCTCGGCGGCCGAACGCGCCTGCATCGACCGGTTCCTGCCGTGGACCCGGCACGTCCGGGAGACGGCGACGGACGCCGCGGGCGAGCGGATCGACCTCCTCGCCTACGCCCGGGCCCACCAGGAGGACCTGATCCTCAAGCCCACCCTGCTGCACGGCGGCAGCGGCATCGTGCCCGGCTGGACGGTCGGCCCCGAGGAGTGGCGCGACCGGCTCGCGGAGGCGCTCGACGGGCCGTACGTGGTGCAGGAGCGCATCCGGCCGGTGCCCGAGGTGTTCCCGGCCGACGAGGGCCAGGGCACCCAGGAACTCTTCCTGAACTGGGGCGTGTTCCTCACCGATCCGCAGGTCACCGGCGGCGACGGCTACAACGGCTGCCTGGTCCGCGGCAGCACCGACCCGGAGGTCGGCGTGGTGAGCATGTCGGGCGGGGCCCGGGTCGCCTGCTCCTTCTACGAGACCGACGACACGACCGACGGCGACGCGACCGACGCGCCGGCCTGACCCACGAGAGCCCCGGAAGACACATCATGAAGATCGCAGTGGTCGACGGCTTCTCGACCGGACGCGCCCTCGTCTCCGCCCTCCGCGACCGCGGCACCGCCCTGGTCCATGTGCAGAGCTCCCCCACCCCGCCCCCCTACTACACCCGCAGCTTCCGCCCCGAGGACTTCGAGGCGCTGCTCGACGGGACGGCCGAGCCGGCGCGGCTGGCCGAGCAGCTCGCCGCGCTGGGCGTGGACCGGGTCGTGGCCGGCACCGAGTCGGGGGTGATCCTCGCCGACACCCTCACCCACCTCATGGGGCTGCCGGGCAACCGGTACGAGACGCTCGCGGCGCGCCGCGACAAGCAGCTCATGGGCGAGACCGCCGCCGCGGCCGGCGTGGCCGTGCCGCACGGCGGGGCGTTCGCCGACGCGGACGAGGCCGTGGACTGGTTCGTCTCGGGCGGCCTGGAGGAGGCCGTGGTCAAGCCGCCGAGCAGCGCCGGAACCGACAACGTGCGCTTCTGCCGGACCGCCGACGAGGTGCACACCGCGTGCAAGACGGTGCTCGCCGTCGACAACTTCTTCGGCCAGCCCAACCCGGTCGTGCTCGTGCAGGAGCGGCTGCGCGGAGTCGAGTACTACGCCAACACCGTCTCCTGCGACGGGGAGCACCGGGTGGCCGAGCTGTGGCGGTACACCAAGCGGACCGGCAGCGCCGGCTACCCGGTCTACGACTTCGAGGAACCGGTGCCGGTCGGCTCGGCGGAGGCCGGCCCGTTGTGCCGCTTCGTCGGCGCGACGCTGGACGCGCTGGGCGTGCGGTGGGGCGCGGCGCACACCGAGGTGATGCTGACCGGGCGCGGCCCCGTGCTCATCGAGTCGGGCGCCCGCCTCGGCGGCGGGACGGCGCCGGACGTCGTCGAACGGTACTCGGGCGTGTCCCAGACCGGTCTGCTGGCCGACCTGCTGGTGGCCCCCGGCCGGCTGCGGGACTTCGAGGACACGGCGGTCACCTGGAGCGGTGCCGTGCGCAACGTCGCGCTGATCAACTCCTCGGCCGGGACGGTGCGTTCGCTGGACTGGACGGCCCGCCTGAAGGCGCTGCCGACCCTGGTCTTCCTCACGCACGGCGTCACCGCCGGCGAGTACCTCGGCGAGACGGTCGACCTGATCAGCTCCCCGGGTTACGTCTACCTGGCCGCGGAGGACCCGCGGGACATCGAGCGGGACTACCGGGCCCTGCGCGCCATGGAAGAAGAAGGCCTCTACACCAGCTGACCGCTGGACCGAAAGGAACCGAGATGGCTTTCGCCGTCGGACCCGTGCCCGGTATCAGCCACGACGCGATGCTCGTCTTCCTGATGCAGATCGGTGTCCTGCTGATCGTCGCCACCGCCCTCGGGCGGCTGGCGGCGCGGCTGAACCTGCCCGCGGTGGTCGGCGAACTCGCCGCCGGCATCCTCGTGGGCCCCTCCGTGCTCGGCACGGTCGCCCCCGCGGTGTCGGAGCGGCTGCTCCCCCACGACGCCGAGCAGATGCACCTGCTCGGCGCCGTGGCCCAGCTGGGTGTGCTGCTGCTGGTGGGCATCACCGGGGCCCATATCGACCTCGCCCTGCTGCGCCGCCGGCGGGTGGCCATCGGCTGGGTGAGCGTGGGCAGCGTGCTGCTTCCCCTGGCGCTCGGCATCGGCCTGGGCTTCCTGCTGCCCGCGTCGGTGATGGGCGAGAACGGGCACCGTCCGGTCTTCGCGCTGTTCATCGGCGTGGCCGTCGCGGTCAGCGCGCTCCCCGTGATCGCGAAGACGCTGCTGGACATGAAGCTGATGCACCGCAACGTCGGCCAGGTCATCATCGGCGCGGCGGCCGTCAGCGACATCCTGGGCTGGCTGCTGCTGTCGATCGTGTCGGCCACGGCGACGGTGGGCTTCCGGGCCGGGGTGGTGGCCGAGTCGGTGGGCTACCTGCTGCTCGTGCTGGCCGCGACCGTGTTCCTGGCCCGGCCGCTGGTCGCCCGGGTGATGCGTACGGTCGAGCGGTCCGCGAGCGGCTCCGACCTCGGTATCTCGGCGGTCGTGGTGCTGCTCGTCCTGGCCGCGGCCGGGACCCACGCGCTGAAGATGGAGCCGATGCTCGGCGCCTTCCTGTGCGGCACCCTCATCGGTTCCCTCGGCGCGGGGAGCCGGCGCTTCCTGGAGCTGGCGCGGCCTTTCGTGATGGGCGTCCTGGCACCGCTGTTCCTGGCGACCGCCGGACTCCAGGTCGACCTGACCGCGCTGAGGCGCCCCGCGGTCCTCGGCGCCGCGCTGGTCACGCTGCTGGTCGCCGTCGGGGCGAAGCTGGCCGGCGGATACCTGGGGGCCCGGCTGGGCCGGCTCGCCCACGACGAGGCCCTGGCCATCGGGGCCGGGCTCAACGCCCGGGGCGTCGTGGAGATCGTCCTCGCGTCGGTCGGCCTGAACATCAAGGTCCTCAATTCCGCCTCCTACACCATCGTGGTCCTGGTGGCCGTGGTCACCTCGGTCATGGCACCGCCGATCCTGCGCCGGACCGTGGGCCGCATGGCCCAGACCTCCGGCGAGCTGAAACGCGAACGGGAGTACGCCGTCCAGCCCGTCGCGTCGTAGCCGACGGCCGCTGCGCGGCGCCCACTCCACGGCTCATCCTCACAAGGAGTCAACACCCCATGACGGTGCGAGACATAGCGCACGTCGAGCTGTACACCCGGGACAAGATCTCCGCGGTCCGCCACTACGTCGCCAGGCGTGGCTTCGTCCAGGTCGCGGACTGCGTGGAGGTCGACCGGAGTTCGGCGCTGCTGCGCCGCGGCGAGGCCCACCTGGTGATCACCTCCGGCTGGGCGACACGCGGGTTCCTGGCCCGCAACGGCGAGGGTGTCGCCGACATCGCCGTCACCTGCGACGACGTCGCCGCGACCGTCGAGGCGGCGCGGGCGTACGGCGCGACGGTCACGCACGGCCCGCAGGGGGCGCCCGTCGTCTCCGGGCCCGGCGACATCGTCCACACGCTGCTGCCCGAGCCCGCGCCCGGGGCCCGCTCCCTGCCCGCCGGCCGTACCTGGATCCCGTACCCGGAGCCGGCCCCCTCCGCCGGGCGGCCGGAGGCGCTCCACCGGGTCGTGCTCGGCATGCCGGCGGAACTCCTCGGCCCCTACGCGGCCTTCTGCGAGGGCGTGTTCGGCTTCACCCGCCGGGCTCCCCGGGGCGTCGCCCCCGCGGACCGGGCGGACGACGGTCCGGTCCTGTACGGCGCGTCGGGCCGGGCGGCCCTGGTGCTGCGGGCCAGGCCGCCCCGGGACCGCGCCGAGTCCGACCGGTCCCTCTGTACGACGTCCATCCTCTGACACCTCCGACACGACATCGAGGCAGCCGACCATGGGTCCCCTCTCTCTCGAAGGCCAAGAATTCTTCCTGACACCGGTGTGCCTCGTGCCCAACGGGCGGGCTCACCTCGGGCACATCGCGGGTCCGCTGCTGAAAATGGACGTGCTGCGCCGGCACGTCCTGCGCGGCGGCGGCCGGGCGACCATGATCTCCGTCAGCGACGCGCACGAGTCGCACGTCCTGGTCCGCGCGCACCAGGACGGCGTCACCCCGGAGGAGGTCGCGAACCGGAACCACCACCTCATCCGGGGCGACCTGGCGGCCCTCGACATCGCCTACGACGACCTGCTCAACCCGCTGGACGAGGCCTGGGCGCAGCGGTACACCGAGGTGAACCGGGACTTTCTGACCGAGATCGTGGAGTCGGGCAGCACGGCGGTGCGCACCGAGCCCATGCCGGTGCTCGACTCCGAGGCCGCCGGCGCGCACAGCACCTCGCTGCGGCCCCGGGTGGACGAGGCCGTGGTGAGCGGCTGGCTGAAGGGCAGGTGCCCGCACTGCGCGCAGCCGCTGGTCGGCTTCTTCTGCGAGTCCTGCGGCGGCCACTTCTCGCCGTCCCAGATGATCGACCCGGCGACCGCGCACTTCGACGGGGAGCTGCGCCTCGACGACATCGCCTCCCTCTACCTCGACCTGCCCGGCGGCCCCGAGCGGCTGCGGGAGGCGCTCGCCGCCATCTGCAAGCGGCCGGACTTCCTGGCGATCGCCGACCGGTACATGGCGGTGAACGGCGCCTCCATCCGGCTCACCGTGCCCAGCCGGTGGGGCATCCCGTGGGAGGAGGACGGCGTCTCGCCCGGGCAGGTGATCTTCTCCTACTCGGCGCTGCTGATCGGCTGCCACCTGGTGGCCGGCGAGCGCTACAAGGAGATCACCGGCTCCGAACAGAACCCGTTCCAGCGGGACTCCGGGGTCCGTACGGTCATCTCCTTCGGCATCGACAACGCGATCCCGTTCATGGTCGGCGCGGTCGGCTGCGGCCTGGGCCAGAAGACGTACAAGCCGGTCGACTCGCTGCTGGTGAACTACTTCTACGACCTGGAGGGCAGCAAGTTCTCCACCAGTCGCGGGCACGTCATCTGGGGCGGCGACATCGTCTCCCTGGGGCAGGCGGAGTCCGACCTCACCCGCGCCTACCTGTGCTTCCGCAACCCCGAGTTCACCCGGTCCGCGTTCCAGGCCGACGAGTTCCTGTCCTTCCACAACGAGGTCGGGGCCCGGGTGGGCGACGCGCTGGCGGCGGCGGCCGAACGCCTCCCGGCGGACGGCGCCACCGCGCCCTCCCCGGAGGTCGTGCAGGCGCTGACCCGCACCCTCGCCCACCAGACCGGGATGCTCGACCCGGACACCTTCAACCTGGCGGCCGCCTGGTCCTGCGTGGAGCAGTGGCTCGACTGCGCTCCGGCCCTGACCGCGACCGCCGAGGCGGCGGCGGCCTGGCTGCTCGGCTTCGCCCTGCTCGCGGCACCGGTGATGCCCGCGACGGCGCAGCGGGTGTGGGAGGCGGCCGGGCAGTCCGGCGGCCCGAACGTGGCGGCGCTGACGGACGGTCCGCCGCACGTGACGCCGCGCGGCGGGATGCCCCGGCTGCGCACCCTCACGCGCAGCCAGCTCAACGCGTGTCTGCCGGCCTCCCTGCACAAGTGAAAGGACAGCAACCCGTGGACGTCGTGATTTCCGGCGAGATCGAGACCGAACAGGACGGCCTGGCCTACGGGGCCATGGTGTTCAAGGTGGCGCCCGGGACCACCACCGAGCCGCACCGGCACGCCAGCGAGGAGACCTGGGCGGTGCAGTCCGGCGCCGGGTACTGCCTGGTCGACGGCGAGCGCATCGGGCTGATCCCCGGCTCCCGCGTGGTCGCGCCGCCCCACTCGGAGCACACCCTCACCAACGACGGTTCCGAGGACCTCGTGGTGCTCAGCATGTGGTGGAAGAAACTGTGAACGTCCAGGACGTCCTGGTGGTCGGCGGGGGCGTGGTCGGCCTGACCCTGGCCGAGGTGCTGACCCGGCACGACCCGGCGCTGCGCGTCACCGTGCTGGAACAGCACGGCTGGGGAAGCGGTGCGACCGGGTACGCGGGCGCCGTCGACATCCCGTACGCCCATACGCCGTTCCACCGCGAGCTGGTCGAGGCCGGCCGGCAGTGGTGGAAGGAGTTCCAGGCCGGTGCGCCGGCCCCCGGCCCCCGCACCCCGCTGCCCTTCGCCTGGCTGGTGCGCAGCCGCGAGGCCGCCGCCCATCTGGAGGAGACGCTGGTCACGCCGGCCCGCCCGGTGGCCGGGCCGGCCGGCGGGGCGTGGCGGCTGCCGGCCGGGGCGACCGCGCTCGCCGGGGAGGCCCATGTCATCGACCCGGGGCTGCTGACCGCCGCGCTGGTGGAGCGGCTGGCCGCGCGGTCGTCCGTGCGCCTGGCCGAGGGCCGGCGCGTGACGGACCTGGCGCCCGCCGCGGACGGCGGCGTACGGGCGGTCACCGCCGACGGCGAGGAGTGGCGCGCGGAGCAGTGCGTACTGGCCCTCGGGCCCTGGCTGCCGGGATCCCCGCTGCTGTCCGCGCCCGGGTCCCCGCGCGGATCCGAGCAGGGCGCCGAGCCTGGATCCGCTGCCGTGCCGGGGTCCGCGTCCGTCCGCGGGTCCGGGTCCGGGTCCGGGTCCGGGTCCGCCGGTGCACCGGCCGCGCCGAATGCCGGGGTCCGCACCAAGCGGGTGTACGGGCTGCGGGTCGCCCTCTCGGGGCCGGCCGCCGTCCGGTACGGCGTCGGTTCGGCCGAGGACGGCATCTTCCTCTTCCCGGTGTCCGGTGGCGCGTACGCGATGAGTGTGAAGCACGACGTGTGGGACGTGCCGCCCGAGGAGCAGCCGCTGCCCGCGGACGTCCTCGCCCGGGCCGCCGCCTTCCTCGACGCGGTCGTCGGACCGGGTGCCTGGGAGGTGACCCGCGGCAGGGTCTTCGCCGACACCTACACCCCGGACGCCACCCCGCGTCTGCTCCGGCTCTCCCCCGCGGACGCCGTGTTCGCGGTGACCGGGCTGCACGGGTCCGGCGTACGCCTCGCGGCGGGCATGGCCACGCACGCGGCTCAGGCGGTCCTCACGTGTCGGCAGGGAGGCGCGGCGTGACCTCAGCGAGCCTCACGGCACCGGGCGACGGAACCGGAACCGGTCCGGGCAACGTGGTGTTCTACCAGGAGCACGGGGCCTCCGCCATCATGCGGGCCGCGCACTTCCCCGACGGGCTGCTGGCGTTCCTCCAGATGGAGAGCCTCGCGGTGCACCGGGCGGCCTCCCGGTACGGCTGCGCCACCCTCGTCGAACTCGGCTGCTACGACGGCCGGTCCCTCGAAGTGGCGCGGGCCGCGGGCGTCGGCTACCTGGGCATCGACGTCAACGCGGCCGCGGTGGAACGGGTCCGCCGCCGGATCGCGGACGAGGGGCTGCACGACCGGGCCCGTGCCGTGGTGGGGGACGCCATGCGGTGCGCCGACTGGCTCGGCGAGCTGGACGGCGGACGGCCCCTGCTGCTGCTCCCGTTCAACCTCCTGGGCAACTTCCCGTCCCCCGAGGCGCTGCTCAGGGGCCTGCGGCAGGCCGGCGGGATCGCGGTGCTGTCCGTGTTCCACGACTTCGCCGCGGCCACGGACCTGCGCCGGGACTACTACACCGCGTGCGGCATCAGCCCGCTGGAGGAACACCCCGGCCCCTACGGGGGTGTCGTCTTCCGCTCGGGGGACGCCTTCCAGTCCCAGTCCTTCACCCGGCAGGCGCTGGCCGACCTCTGCGCCGAGTGCGGCATCACCGTGCTCGGCGAGGCCAGGAACAGCATCGGCCTCTGCCTGACGGTCTGCCTGGACTGACCGTTTCGCCCACTGCCCCTTCTCCGCCGACCAGGAGTGTGTCCATGTCCGCCGATGTCCGCTTCGCGAGCGACGAGGAGTCCGTCCGCCGGTGCTGGCCCCTCTTCGTCCAGCTGCGTCCGCACCTCACCGGCGAGGAGGAGTTCCTCGCGCGGTGGGCGAGGCAGCGCCCGGAGGGCTACCGGATCGTGTACGCGGAGCACGAGGGCTCGGTGCTCGGCGCCGCCGGGTTCCGTGTGCTGCACACGATGGCGTGGGGCCGGATCCTCTACCTGGACGACCTGGTCGTGGACGAGGGGGCCCGGGGCACCGGCGTCGGCAGCCGCCTGCTCGGCGCCCTGAAGGACATCGCGCGCGAGGAGGGCTGCGAGGAGTTCCACCTCGACACCGGCCACCAGCGGCACGCCGCGCACCGGGCGTATCTGCGCAACGGCTTCCACTTCGACTGCCACCACCTCGCCCTGTCGCTCGGCGCGGAGGACCCGGCGTGACCGCGCCCCGCGCACGCGTCGCGGTCGTCGGGGCCGGCCCCAAGGCGGCCGCCCTCGCCGCGAAGGCCCACGTCCTCAACGAACTCGGCCTGGCCTCCCTGGAGTTGTGGATCTACGAGCGCGACGAGATCGCCGCTCACTGGACCGGACGGGCCGGCTGGACCAGCGGCACCGAGCGGCTGGGCACGCGCGCCGAGAAGGACGTCGGCTTCCCGTACCGCAGTACGGTCCGGTTCGGGGCCGACGGCAAGGAGATCGACGCCCGGATGCAGGCGTTCTCCTGGCAGAGCCACCTGATCGACACCGGGTCCTACCAGCAGTGGATCGACGCCGGCCTGCCCTCCCCCACCCACCGGCAGTTCGCCGACTACCTCAAGTGGGTGCTGACCAGGGCGGTGACCGGGGTGCGCGTCCGCCGCGCCGAGGTCACCGGCCTCCGGTACCGGCCGGACGGCTGGGTGCTGGAACACCGCGCCCAGGGCGGCCCCCGGCACGAGACACCGTTCGACGGGCTCGTCCTGACCGGTCACGCCGTACCGGGCTCCCTGCCGCACCACCCGCAGGTGACCGACCGGCTGCTGACCCCGGCCGGCCCCCGCGACCTCCTCCGCTCCTTCTCGCTGCGCCCCGGGAGCCGGATCTGCGTGGTCGGTGCCGGGGAGAGCGCGGCGTCGTACGCGCTGTACGTCGCCGGCACCTTCGGCGAGGACGTCTCGGTGTCCATCGTCTCCCCGTACCTGCCGCGCTCCCGGGCCGAGTCGTTCGTGGAGGACCGGGTCTACTCCGATCCGCAGACGGCCGCCTGGCCGCAGCTGCCCGAGCGGGACCGGCGGGACTTCATCTCCCGCACGGACCGCGGAGTGATCTCCCCGCGGGCGCTGGAGGAGCTGTCCCGGGCCCGGGGGGTCTCCTTCGTGCTGGGCCGCATCCGGTACGTGGGCCCGGGGGCGTCGGGCCGGATCCGGGTGACCGTCGACCAGCCGGGCGAGGTGCTGCGCGGCGACTACGACCTCGTGGTCAACTGCACCGGCGGCTCCCCCCTGCACCGGCTGACCGCCCTGCTGGACGACGCCTCCGCCGGCGAGGTGGAGGCCGGCCTCGGTGTCTCCCTCCGGGACGAGGCGGCCCTCGCCCGGGAGGTGGACGCGTCGCTGGCCCTGCGCGGGCTGCGGCCCCGGCTGCACATCCCGGGCCTCGCGGGCCTGGCCCAGGGCCCGGGCTTCGCCAATCTCAGCTCGCTGGGGCTGCTGAGCGACCGGGTGCTGGGCGCCTACGAGCACCCGGCCCCGACCCCCCTTCCCGCACGGTCCACCGGGACCGTCACCGCGTCAGGCCGAGGAACCCCCGAATGATCTTCTTTGTGGAAGCACCGCTCACCGGGAGCGGGCTGAGCGCCCTCGCCTGGGCCGTGGCCGAGGGCATCGACGCCGCCCTGGTCACCACCGACCCGGCCAAGTACCGGGGTGCGGCGGGCGCGGACGTGCTGCCCGGGCTCGCCGAGCGCGGCCGGCTGTACGTCGTGGGGACGACCGAGGGCGAGGCGGTCCCCGCCGCACTGCTCGACGCGGCACGGGAGCACACCGTCTCCGGCCGGCCCGGCGTGGTCTGCGCGACCGACCGCCACCTGCTCTTCGCCGCCGCGCTGGCCGAGGCGATCGGCGCGCCCTTCGCCCCGGTCGAGGCCGTCCGCACCTTCCGGGACAAGCGGCGCGCCCGCGAGCTGTACGAGAAGCTGGGCATCCCCTCACCGCGCTGGGCCGAGGTGCGCACGGCGGACGAGGTCCGGGCGTTCGCCGAGGACACCGGCCGTCCGGTCGTCCTCAAGAACGCCCGCGGCACCGGCAGCCTCGACGTGCTGCTGTGCCGGACTCCGGAGGAGGCCGTGGCGGCGTACGGCACCCTGACGGCCGGGGACCTCTACCTCGACGGCGAGCTGATGGCCGAGGAATACGTCAGCGGGCCGCTGTACAGCCTGGAGACGCTGGTCACGGACGGGACGTGCCGCCATCTCGGGGTCACCGACCGGCAGTTGGGCCCGCGTCCGGCGTTCTGCGAGGTGTCGTACACGTTCCCGGTGCGGGTTCCCGGGCGGGCGGAGGCCCGGATGCGGGCGGCGGTCGAGACCCTGGTGGCCGCCACCGGGATCGCCCAGGGCATGCTGCACACCGAGTTCATCCTCACCGCCGGTGACGAGGCCGTCGTCGTGGAGGTCAACGCCCGCACGGGCGGGGGACTGCTGTCGCTGATGATGAACGACTGTCTGACGGTGCCGTTCCCGGAGCTGCTGTGCTCGGCCGCCCTCGGACGGCCCGTCGCCGAGCCCCGGCACAACGGGAACTGTTCCAGCACGGTCACCGTCTACGCCTCCCGGGCCGGCCGGCTGAGCCGGGTCCACGGGCTCGCCGAGGCGGGCGACGGCCCGCACGTCGTCCAGGTGGTGCGCAGCGCGGCCCCGGGCGACGAGGTCCGCGCCGCCGGGGACTACCGCGGTGCCGTCGGCCAGATCCGCACCCGGGCCGGGTCGGCGAACCTCGCGCTCAACGCGGCCCTCGCCGCCGCCCGTGACGTCGTCGTGGAGGTGACCGGATGAGCGGCACCAGCGTCCGGGCCGGCGCGGACCGCACCCTGCCGGGGCCGCGCACCGTCCTGGTGAAGGTGCCGACGGCGGTGCTCTTCGTCAACATCGCGCTGGCCGGCAACAACGCCCTGGTCGCCGCGGTGCTGTACCGGCTCACGGGCAGCGCGTCGAACTTCGCCCTGGTCCTCGTCTCGAACTTCGCCATCGCCGCCGTCGTGCAGCTGGTGGCGGGGTACGTGGTGGACCGGCTCGGCGCGCGCAGGCTCGCCGTGCTCAGCGAGGCGGCGGCCTGCGCCGCCATCGCCCTGGAGGCGGCCGTGTCCCGGCTGGACTCCCCCGCGGTCCCGCTGATCTGCGGGGCGGCGCTGGTCAGCGTCGTCCAGGCCTTCTACCGGGCGGCCATGTTCACCCTGGCGCCGCAGCTGGCCGGGAAGGAGCGGCTCGCCGCGCTGAACGCCAAGATCAACGCGGCGTTCCAGGCGGGCACGCTGCTCGGCACGCCGGCCGGCACCCTGCTGCTGTACCTGGAGCCGGTCTGGGGTTTCTGCGTGCTCGCGGTGTCCTTCGGGGCGGCGGCGCTCATCCTGGGCACGCTGCCCGACCTGTCGGCGCGGGGCACCGGGGGCGGCGCGGCGGCCCGGGCCCGTACGGGGGTGCTGCGTGAACTGCGGGCGCAGCGCGGGCTGATCACGCACATCCTGCTGTGCTCGGGCGACTACGTCGCCGTGTACCTGTTCACCCTGGTCATCGTCCCGCTGGTCGACGACCGCTTCGGCGGCAGCACGCTCACCCTCGCGGTGGTGAACTCCGCGCTGCCGGCCGGTGTGATGCTCTCCGGTCTGCTGCCCTGGCGCTCGCAGTCCCCGGAGCGGACGCTGCGCCTGGTGGTGCTGTCCATGACCGTGCTCCTGGGCGCGTTCCTGCTGCTGATCCGGGACGTGGGCGTGGTGGGGACCGTGGGCTGCGTGGTGGCGGTGGGCTTCGCGGCCGGTTCGTCGCAGACCCTGCTCATGACGGCGCTCCAACTCCGCTCCCCCGCCCATGTCCTGGGCCGGGTCGCCTCGCTGCGGCTCTTCGTGGCCTCCGGGCTGGCCGCGCCCACGCTGGCCGGCGCGTCCTACCTGCTGAAGGACGGGGTGGGGACGGCCCTGGCCTTCTGCGCGGGGGTGGAGGCCCTCTACCTGACCGTGCTCCTCGTCCTCTCGCGCAGGCGCCTGCTCGGCCACCGCACCCTCGCGGCCGCGCCCGGCGGCACCGCCGACTGATCCGGAGGCCCACCATGCAGATCGAAGACACCCACGGTCTCCCCGTGGCCGTCGTCAGCGTCCGGGAGGCGCTGGAGACCGACTGGGAGACCTGGCGGGGGCGGGTCGCGGTCGTCCGCGTCGGCAACCCGCCCGCGGCGGACCGGCCGGCTCTGCGCGCGGCCGGGTTCCTGCCCAAGCCCAGCTGGCTGACCTGGATCGCGGACACCCGCGTCTCGGAGGAGGAGTTCCTGCGCGGCCTGCACCGCAAGGAGCGGCAGAGCGTCCAGGCGGCCCGCCGCCATGCCGCCGCGTCGGACCTGCGGGTCGAGGTGCTGCCGCTGACGGAGCCGCTGCTGGAGGAGTTCCTCGGCCTGTACGAGCGGCAGATGGCACGCATGCGTCAGGCGCTGCCCGTCGCGGTGCAGCAGCGCGACCAGCTGAGGGAGGCCGCCGCCGATCTCTACGCCGTGTGCGCCCGGCAGGCGGGCACGCTGGTCGGTGCCTGTCTGAGCCAGCGGCTGCCCGAGGCGGACCTGGTACGGCTGCGGTTCTCGGCGGTGGACGAGCGGTCCCGGTCGCACAGCCTGGCCCGGGTGCTGTACATGGCGGCGATCGGGCACGCCCGCGAGCTGGGCTTCGGACGGGTCAGCCTCGGCAACGACCCCAATCTGTACGGGCATGTGGTGGAGGCCGGGCTGTTCGCCTTCAAGACCCGGCTCGGCTTCCGGCCGGTGCCGTCCCAGACGGTCCATCCGCACCGCGGCGACGACAGCGCCGACCTGGTCCTCGGCGGGCCCCTCCTGGCCGATCCGGCGCTCCTGCTGTCGTACCCGGAGACGGCCGACGAAGGCGGCCCGGCGGCTCCGCTCCGGATGGAGCTGTTCACCGCGGCGGACGATCCGGACGCGAGCCGGTACACCGGGTCGTACGGCGGTGAGGTCCGGGTGCGCGTCCTGCGGCCGGCCGCGGAGCGGGACGAGTCCGCTCCGGTGGCCTCCGGGGCCTCCGCGTAGCGCGAGCGGGGCCTGAGGCGGTCGGTCCCCCGCGTACGCCGGTGCGCCCTCAGCCGGCCCACCGCACGGCCGGTGGGATCTCAGGCGCCCGGCACGTACCCCGACGGGACCTCAGGCGACCCACCGCGTCCGCCGACGGGACCTCAGGCGACCCACCGCGTCCGCCGGCGGGCCGGCGCCGGCGTCAGCCCGTCGGCCACCGCGGAGGCCATCCGCTGCACGGCCTCGCGCAGGACCTCCGGCGGCAGGGTGTACGGGATCCGGAGCCGGCCCGCGAAGACGCCGGGGTCGGTGGCGAAGAGTCCGCCGCCCTCGATCCGCACCCCGTAGGCGAGGGTGCGCTCGGCCAGTTCGGCCGCCACGGGCTCCCCCAGGTCGACCCAGAGGGACAGACCGCCGGGCGGCAGCCGCCAGGTCCAGCGGGGGAAGTGCGCCGTCAGCGCCTCGGCCAGTGCCGTGCGCTGGACCCGCAGCCGCTCCCGCTGCGCGGGGAGCAGTTCCGCGGCGCGTTCGAGCAGGACCTGGGCGAGCAGCTGGTCCAGCACGGAGCCGCCGAGGTCGGTGGCGATGCGCTGCGCGGCGAGTTCCGTCACGAGCTGGGAGGTCGCGCGCAGCCAGCCGATGCGCAGCCCGCCCCAGTGGCTCTTGCTCATCGAGCCGACGGTGATCACCTTGCTCGCCGCCTCGGGCGTGGCCCGGCAGGCGAACGGCGCGGGAACGGGGACGTCGAGGGCGAGGTCGGTGAGCGTCTCGTCGACGACGAGCCAGGTGCCCGCGCGGTGCGCGGCCGTCAATACCCGGCCGCGTGCCTCGTCGGGCATGAGCAGGCCGGTCGGGTTGTGGAAGTCCGGGATGAGGAAGGCCAGGTGGGGCACCGCCTGGCGCAGCGCCGACTCGGTGATCTCCACGTCCCAGCCGTCGTCCGACACCGGGACGGCCACGGTGCGCAGGCGGGCCCGGCGGACGGCGTCCAGGGCGTTCGGATAGGACGGGTTCTCCACCATCACCCGGTCGCCGGGGGCGGCCAGGAGGCCGAGGACCAGGGTGAGCGCGTGCTGGGCGCCGGAGGTGACCAGGATCTGCTCGGGGAGGGTCGGCAGGCCCCGCCGGGTGTACCGCTCGGCGATCGTCGCCCGCAGTTCGGGCAGCCCGAACGGGTCGTACCCCGGGCTGCGGCTGTGCCGGGCCAGCGAGGGCGCCACCCGGGCGAGGGCGTCGTCCAGGACGTGGGGCGGCAGACCGGGTGCCGCCCGGGCGAGGTCGATGGCCGTGTCGGGGGCGGGCAGAGCCCGGGTGACCCTGCTGGGCACGGTCTCCTTGGGCAGGGCCGTCCAGGTGCCGGAGCCCTGCCTGCTGTGCGCGAAGCCGTGGACGCGCAGCAGGTCGTACGCCGAGGTGACGGTGGGCCGGCTGACACCGAGCGCGGTCGCCAGTTCCCGCTCGGCGGGCAGCCGGGCGTGCAGGGCCACCCGGCCGTCGAGGATCAGGGCGCCGATGGCCTCGGACAGATGGCGGTACGCGGGGCGCAGCCCCGTCAGGTCCGGGAGGAGCCCGGCCAGTTGCCGGCCGCTGACGTTCCGTTCCACGTGGCTCACCGGACCACCGGCCCGGACCAGGGGGCTGCGGGCATACCACTCTCCGGGAATTGGTCATCGAGTTCCGGGCAATGACCTTACAGAATCGCCCCGGTGGCAGGGAATGCCGTGGAACCGGAGGGCGGACATGGGACACGCGAGCACAGCACTCGTCTCTCGGGGGCGTGGTGAGGCGGGGAGCGTGCGCACCGTGCCGCCCCTCACCTACCTGCCCCTGACCGAGCGTCCGGCCCGTCGGCTGGCCCAGCTCCTCGCCGGGCTGGCGCTGTACGGGCTGAGCATGTCCGTGCTGGTCCGGGCGGCCCTGGGCGTCAACCCGTGGAGCGTGCTGTACGAGGGCCTGCAACGCCACACGTCGCTGAGCTTCGGCACCCTCAGCGCCCTGGTGGGCGTCCTGGTCCTGCTGACCTGGATCCCGCTGCGGCAGAAGCCGACCCTGGGCACGTTCGCCAACGTCGTGGTGCTCGCGTGCGCCTCGGACCTGGGCCTCTTCCTCATCCCGGCGGACCTGGGCCTGCCGGGCCGGATCTGCCTGCTGGCGGCGGGCATCCTGCTCAACGGGTTCTCCGTCGCCGTCTATGTCGGCGCGCGCCTCGGCCCCGGCCCCCGGGACGGTCTGATGACGGGCGCCTCCTCGCTGACCGGGGGTTCCATCCGGAGGGTCCGCACCCTGCTGGAGGCCGCCGTGCTCGCCGCGGGCTGGCTCCTCGGCGGCACCGTCGGTGTGGGCACCCTGCTGTACGCCCTGCTGGTCGGACCGGTCACGCAGTTCTTCCTGCCCTGGTTCGCCTACCGGGGTACGGGGGAACCCGCACCGGTACGGCAGGACTGAGGAGCGCTCCCCCCCAGGAGCCGCCACGCTCCCCCGGGAGCCACCGCGCTCCGCCCCCTCCGACGGCCCGGGTCCCGCACCCGGGCCGTTCTTTTGTCCGCCCTGCAGGTTCCCGCATTGCCGGTTCCCGAACAATGAGCGGGGTTCAACAGGCGTCGCCGAGCGGCAAAGCTTTCACCGCACGAGGAAAACGACCGAGGGCGGTCTCCGGAAAAAGCCGGGGAATCCTCGGCCGCATCGAATGCGGGACGAGAGAAAGGCGGTGGCGCCGGTGGCCGGAAAGGCCGTGGTGACCGGGGCGAGCAGCGGAATAGGCGCGGCGACCGCGCGGCGGCTGGCGAAGGACGGTTTCGAGGTGGTGGCCGTCGCGCGGCGCACGGAGCGGCTGCGGCGACTCGCCGAGGAGACCGGTGCCCGACCGTACGCGCTGGACGTGACCGACGACGAGGCCGTACGCCGCTTCGCCGCCGGACTCGACTCCTGCGACGTCCTGGTGAACAACGCGGGCGGCGCCCTGGGCGCGGAGTCCGTGGCCGACGCGGACCCGGCGGACTGGGAGCGGATGTACTCCGTGAACGTGCTGGGCACCCTGCGCGTGACCCAGGCCCTGCTGCCGCTGCTGCGCGCCGGCCGGGGCGGCACCGTCGTCACCGTGACCTCCACCGCGGCCTTCACCGCGTACGAGGGGGGCGGCGGCTACTGCGCGGCCAAGTACGCCGAGCGCGCGCTCAGCGAGACGCTCCGGCTGGAGCTGTGCGGCGAGCCCGTCCGGGTGATCGAGGTGGCGCCCGGGATGGTCAGGACCGAGGAGTTCGCCCTCAACCGGATGCGCGGCGACGCCGAGCGGGCCGCGGCGGTCTACGAGAACGTGGACCACCCGCTCACCGCGGACGACGTCGCCGAGTGCGTCGCGCTGGCGGTCGGGCTGCCCCAGCACGTCAACGTGGACCGCCTCGTGGTCCGCCCGCTGGCCCAGGCGGCCCAGCACAAGCTGCACCGGGGCCCCCTGCTGCGCCCCTGAACCCCCTTCCGCCTTCATTCACTCTCGTCCGCCTCATCCGCCTCATCCGCCTCATCCGCGAAAGCCGAGGAGTGCCCCGAACGTGAAGCTCCACCGTGACGAACTGACCCCGCAGATGCAGGAGTACACGCGGTTCGACGACCGCGGCGAGGCCCGCTACCTGCCCTACCTGATGTACTTCCACCGCGCCGACTACCGCTCCCCCGTCATCAACACCGACCGGGCGGGCTTCCGGATCTCGCACGGCCCGAACGGGGAGACGGCCTCCGCGGCCGGACACGTGCCGGCCGGGCCGGTGCGGCTGATCTCCGGCAGCTCCACCGTGCTCGGCATCGGCGCGACCAGCGACGCCACCACGCTCGCCTCGCAGCTGTGGCGCAAGCACGCGCCGTCCGCGCCGTGGCTCAACTTCGGCGGCCGCTGCTACAACTCCACGCAGGAACTGCTGCTGTTCACCCTCTACCGCCATCTGCTGCCCGAGATCGAGGAGATCGTCGTCTTCTCCGGGCTCAACGACCTCACCGTCGGCAGGCTGCCCGAGTGGCAGCAGGGCGACCACGGCGCGTTCTGGTTCTGCGGCGAGTACTTCGACGCGATGGAGGAGCTGCGCGAGAACAACCGCAAGGCCTCCGGCGGCAAGCTCCTCGGCCGCCGCGCCGAGCGCCGGCGCACCATCTCCACCCATGACGACGTCCGCCGCGACATCCCCGCCGTCATCGACTCCGCCGCCGAGCTGACCCTGCGCCACCTGGACAGCTGGCGCCGGCTGGCCGGACCGTCGGCCCGGCTGACGTACGTGCTGCAGCCGATGGCGCTGTGGATGCGGGACCGGCACGCGCCGCAGGAGCAGCTGCTCTTCGACGAGATCGACCGCATCTCCAAGCTGGGCACCTGGGAGGCCCTGTACGGCGACATCTCCCGCAGGGAGGTCGCCCGCGCCTTCTCCGACAAGCTCCAGGCCGGCTGCGAGAAGCTCGGGATCCGCTACGTCGACCTCAACCCGGTCATCGCCGAGGCGGTCACCGAGCGGGACTGGGTCTACGTGGACCGGGCGCACTACACCGACCACGGCTACGACCTGGTGGCCCGCATTCTCGCCGAGACCCTCGGCCTTTCCTGACTCCTCTTTTTCCGCGAAAGAAGGCGATTCCCCGTGTCTTTGCTGCGCAAGCTCGCAGACCTTTTGTTCCGGCGCAAGAAGCGCGCCAACCGCAAGAACGACGCGTCGATCTACCCGATGTTCTGAGCGAATTCCCCGGCAGACAGGTCTTTCGAAAGGAGAAGGATGTACGACGACATCGGCCCCGCCCGGGCCGTGTACGCGTACGCCGCCGACCCCGAGGCCTCGGTGCCGGACGGCGGATTCGTCGAGGAGGCCCGCGCCGCGCTGGGCCGTCCGGCGGTCACGGACGGTCCGCTCGACGACCTCGTGGTGCGGGCCGCCGACTGGGCGGCGGCCGAGGGCAAGCGGTTCACGGGTCTGCTCGACGCCGGGCACCAGGAGGGCCGGCCCGCCGGCCACGAGGAGGTGCTGGTACGCCGGGCCGTGCTCGGCTGCGCCCCGCTCGCCCTCGTCTCCGGTGCCTGGCTGCAGTGGCTGAGCGCCCCGGGCGACTTCGAGGTCCCGGTGGTGCTGCGGATCCTCGCGCTGTACGCCGACGACGTGGGCGCCGGGCATCCGCACGCCTCCCGCGGCAGCGCCTTCCTGGAACTGCTGCGCCGGCTGCGGCTCGCCGAACACGCGGTCCCGGCGGTCCGGCTCACCGGCGACCAGCGGGTACCCGAGTCCGCGTTCGTGCTGCCCGGCCTGCTGCTGGCGATGAGCAGGCGGCCGGACGAGTTCCGCGGCGAGCTGCTCGGCGCCGACCTGTGCCTGCGCACGGTCGGCCTGCTGCCCGCGCTGACGATGGTCAGACGGGCCCGGCCGGCCGAGTGCGACTGGGACGCGGTGGATCCGTCGGCGCCGCGGCAGGCGGAGGCGGAGCGGCCCGACCGGCAGTGCCGGGCCCTGGTCGACGAGCTGGTCGCGGAGGAGGGCGACCGGGCCGCCGAGGCGGTGCGGCGGGGCTTCGCCGGGACGCTGGGCGCGCTCGTCGAGTGGTCCGAGGCGCTGTACGCCGAGCTGGTCGCGGCCGGTGACCCCGCCTTCGACATGGCGGAGCTGATGCGGCAGCGCTCCCGCGAGGGCGCCGTCTACCACCACCAGTTCCAGCTGGAGGGCAAGCCCCTCGCCCGCTGGCTCGCCGAGTGCCGTACCGACGCGGGTCCGCTGCTGGACGCCCTGGCCCGCAGCAAGCTCGTCAAGCCCGGGCGGTCCTCCGCCAGTGCGCTGGTGAAGGGGCTGGTCGGCGAACGCGGGCCGATGTTCCGGGTGTTCTCACCGGAGGACCTGAACGTCATCCGGCGGTGGATCGACTCCCTGCCGGCGACTCCCCCGCAGGAGGAGCCCGCCGGGAGCCGGACCGCCGCACCGGTCGCGCCGGCCGCCCCCGTGAAGGTGGCCGCCGCCCTCCGCGCCGGCCACCGCGCCCCGGGCCGCGCGCCGTCCTCCGTACGCGAGGCCTACCACCTGCTGATGCGCCGCGCCGACACCCCGGAGCTGCGCTCCTGGGCGAAGAGCTACGTCGCCGGCTGGCTGGCCAGGTCGGCGCACGGCATGGACGACCGGACGATGCCGCTGCCGGCGCGCTGGGGCCGGGAGGGGCTGCGCCCCTGGCTGCAGGAGCGCCACGACCGGCACGGGGCGGAGTTCGAGCAGAACGCGGAGGTCCCGCTGCCCTCGCGGGAGGCCGTGGTGGACGACACCGTGCAGACTGCGCCGCTGACCCTGATCGACGGCAGCTGGCTGCAGGGGTTCACCGACTACGAGCAGGCGTCCTCGGAGATCGGGCACTCGCTGTTCGAGACGTACTGGGACGAACTCGGCAATGGCGAGCCCCGGTTGAACCATCCGCTCATCTACCGGGACGTGCTCAAGGAGATGGGCGTCGACCTGCCGCCCACCGCCTCGCCGGAGTTCGCCCGCTGGCACGGCTTCCGGGACGAGTCCTTCGAACTGCCGGTGTACTGGCTGTGCGTCGGCAGGTTCCCCAGGACGTTCCTGCCGGAGGTGCTGGGGCTCAACCTGGCGATGGAGCTGTCGGGGGTCGGCGGCACCTACCGCAGGGCCCGGCTGGCGCTGAAGGCGTACGGCTTCAGCACGCGCTTCGTCGACATCCACAACACCATCGACAACGTCGCCACCGGTCACTCCGCGTGGGCCGCGGACGCGGTGGACACCCTGATGGCCGCCCTGCCCGACACCCCTGGTCCCGGCGGCCGTGCGGAGACCTGGCAGCGGGTGCGGACGGGGTACCGCTCGCTGAACCCGCCGAGCGGCGTGGGCGCCCGGCTGGCCGCCCGCCGCGGACGGCTCGCGGGCCGGCGGGGATGAGGCCCGCGCCGCCCCCTGCGTCCCGTACCCGTACCGCCCGAGACCCCGGGCCGCCCCCGAGGCCCCGCGCCCGATCGCAAGCAACCCATCCCGCCCCCGATTCCGTGGAGGAACACAGCGGTGTCTGACCTGATCCTGGGAGTGTCGGCCTTCTACCACGACAGCGCCGCGGCGCTGATCGCCGACGGCGTGCCGGTCGCGGCCGCTCAAGAGGAACGTTTCAGCAGGCGTCGGCACGACCCCTCCTTCCCCGCGGCGGCCGTCCGCTACTGCCTCGACGAGGCGGGCGTGACGCTGGACGACGTGTCCGCCGTCGCCTACTACGAGGACCCCCGGCTGAAGTTCCGCCGGGTGCTGGCCACCTTCCTCGGCGCCGCCCCGACCGGCTTCGCCTCCTTCCGCGACACCCTGCCGTCCTGGCTCGGCGCCGGCGGCAAGCTGCGCACCGCCGACCGGGTGCGCGACGAACTGGAGGGCCTGGGCCTGGGCCGGGTGCCGGAGCTGTCCGTGCGCCGGCACCACGAGTCGCACGCCGTGTCGGCCTTCTTCCCTAGCCCCTACGAGTCCGCGGCCGTCCTGTGCATCGACGGCGTCGGCGAATGGGCCACCACCACCCTGTGGCACGGTCGCGGCACCGAGGTGACCCCGCTCGCGGAACTGCGGTTCCCGCACTCGCTGGGCCTGCTGTACTCGGCGTTCACCTACTTCTGCGGCTTCAAGGTCGACTCCGGCGAGTACAAGCTGATGGGCCTCGCCCCCTACGGCAAGCCCCGCTACGCCGACCTCATCCGCGAGCACCTCATCGACATCAAGCCCGACGGCTCCTTCCGCCTGGACATGCGGTACTTCGAGTACCTGCGCGGCCAGGTGATGACCGGCCGGGGCTTCGAGAAGCTCTTCGGCGGCCCCCGGCGGCCCCCGGAAGGCCAGCTCACCGAGCGCGAGTTCGACCTCGCGTCCTCGGTGCAGGCGGTCACCGAGGAGGTCGTCCTGCGGCTGGCGCGGACCGCTCGGGAACGCACCGGCGAGTCCAAGCTGTGCCTGGCGGGCGGTGTCGCCCTCAACTGCGTCGCCAACGGGAAGATCATCGACGCGGGGATCTTCGACGAGGTGTGGATCCAGCCGGCCGCCGGTGACGCCGGCGGTGCGCTCGGCGCGGCCCAGGCCGTCGCCATGGAGCGCGGGGTGCGCCGCGACCACCCCGCCACCGGGCGCGACGCGATGAGCGGCTCGCTCCTCGGCCCCGGCTACGACGACGAGGAGATCGCCGCCTACCTGGAGTCCCACGGCATCCCCCACCAGCGGCTGGACCCGGAGACGCTGGCCAAGGAGGTCGCCGAGGGGCTGGCCGAGGGCAAGATCGTCGGCTGGTTCCAGGACCGCATGGAGTTCGGGCCGCGCGCCCTGGGCGCCCGCTCGATCATCGGCGACCCGCGCAACCCGGACATGCAGTCCACCATGAACCTCAAGATCAAGTTCCGTGAGTCGTTCCGCCCGTTCGCGCCCGCGGTGCTGGCCCCCGACGCCACCGAGTACTTCGACCTGCCGCAGGAGAGCCCGTACATGCTCGTGGTCTCCCAGGTCGCGGCGGCCCAGCGGCTCGACGCCGACAGCGCCGGCGCCAACGGCCTGGACCTGCTGAAGGTGCACCGCTCGACCATCCCCGCCGTCACCCACGTCGACCACTCGGCCCGGGTGCAGACGGTCACCGAGCACAGCAACCCCGCCTACCACCGGCTGCTGACCGCCTTCAAGGCCCGCACCGGCTGCCCGGTGCTGGTCAACACCTCCTTCAACGTGCGCGGCGAGCCCATCGTGAACACCCCGCACGACGCCTACACCTGCTTCATGCGGACCAACATCGACATGCTCGCGCTCGGCAACTTCCTGCTGGAGAAGAGCGCCCAGCCCGCCTGGTCGGAGGAACACGACTGGCGCGCCGAGATCCCGCTCGACTGACGCACCGCCGCTCACGACGCCCACGAACCCCGGCGCCCCCGCGGGGGCGCCGGGAGAACGGACCGCCCATGCGCACCTTCCTGCTCTTCCTCCTCTACTGCCTGGTCGTGACGCCCGCCGGTCTGGTGAGCCGGGTCGTCAAGGACCCCATGGCCCGCCGCCGGCCCGCCGGCACCCAGACCTACTGGACCACGCCGACCCCGGCACCGGCTCGCTGAACGGCGAGCGGCCAGGTGTGCGCACGACCGATGGGAGACCCACGATGACCAGCTTGCTCCAGTTCGCCCGGCACCACATCGACGACAGTGTCCGGGACCTGCTGGACAAGGAGATTTCGGAACGCGTCTCGGAGACCCGGCTGGACTCCGACCTCGACGACGCCATCCTCGCCGGCATCGGCGCCTACGCCCTCAGCCGCCACCTCCCCGGTGACGTGCTGCAGAGCATCCAGGTGTTCACCGCCGCCGCGCGGCACGCCCTGGTGCTGTCCAACCTGCCGACGCAGAACTTCCCCGACACCCCGGTGAGCGGCTTCGGCAACGAGCCGGAACTGGCCGTCACCAACGCCATCCACCTGGGGCTGATCCGCCTGATCGGCTGCACGCCGTTCGCCGTCGCCTACGAGAACGACGGCCACCTCATCCGCAACGTCGTCCCCAACCCGGCGGCCTGCGGCACCACCAGCTCCTGGGGGGCCGACTCGGAGTTCTTCTGGCACTCCGACAACCCCCACCAGCCGTTCGGCCGGCCGGGCTCCGACCCGCGCCTGTACACCCCGCCGTACCTGACGTTCTACGCGGTGCGCAACGAGGAGCAGGTGCCCACCGAGATCGCCGCGCTCGACGACGTGATGGTCCGCCTGGACCCCGAGACCCGGCAGATCCTGCAGACGCCCGAGTTCGAGGTCGGCGCGCCCGCCTCCAACGACGGCGGGGCCACCAGCCCGCTGCGCGAGGCCGCGGTCATCGAGCCCGACGGCAACGGCCGCCACCGCGTCCGCTACGACCGCGGCACCACCAGCGGTATCACCGACCGCGCCCGGACCGCCCTGGAGAGCTGGTCGGACACCCTGACCACGATCCCGGCCGCCGAACTCGTCCTGGACACGGGCGACTTCCTGATCTTCGACAACCACCGGGTGCTGCACCGCCGCAAGGCGTTCACCCCGCGCCCCGACGCCACGGCCCGCTGGCTGCGCCGCTGCTACGCCGCCTGAGCCCGGCCGCTTCCGTCCACCCGCACGAAGGGAATCCCATGAACACCTACCGCGTGGCCGTCATCGGCGGCCGCCCGGCCCCGATCGCCGGCGCCAAGCAGCTCGGCATCGATGTCGTCCTCGTCCACGAGGAGGGCGCGTACGACCCGGCCATCGCCGAGCACTGCGAGCGCATCGTGCACGCCCCGATCGCCGACGGGCAGGCCATCCTCGACGTGCTGAAGCCCCTGCACGACGAGCGGCCCTTCGACCGGGTGCTCACCACCACCGAGCCGGCCGCCGAGTCCACCGGGTTCGTCGTGGACTCGCTCGGGCTGACCGGCGTCACGGAGGCCACCGCGCGCGCCCTCAAGGACAAGGCGCTCACCCGGGAACTGCTCGACAAGCACGGTCTGAGCCCGGTCCGCTACCGGATGGTGGAGAGCGCCGCCGACATAGCGGAGTTCCGCGCCGAGGTCGGCGAGCGGATCATCGTCAAGCCGGTCGACGGCGTGGCCAGCCTGCACATCCACCCCGTGGACGGCCCGGAGGACGCCGAGCGGGCCTGGCAGGCGCTGCGTGAGGCGGGCATCACCGGCATCATCGCCGAGGAGTACCTCGACGGCCCCGTCGTGAGCGTCGACTCCTTCTCCTACGAGGGCCGCCACCTGCCCATCGGCTACTCCGAGTACCGCATGAACGAGCGGTACGTCGAGTGGGAGGTCAGCACCCCGAGCCGGTACGCCAAGCCGTGGCTCGCCGAACTGCGCGAGCTGACGCCGAAGCTGCTGGACGCGGTGGGCCTCACCGAGGGCCCCTCGCACAGCGAGTTCGTGCTGACCGAGAAGGGCCCCCGGGTCCTGGAATCGCACGCCCGGCTGGCCGGCAGCGGCGCCCCCGAGCTGGTCCGGCGCGCCTTCGGCCTCGACCTGAACCGGATGTTCCTCACCGTGCCGCTCGGCATCGACGAGCTGCCCGCCACCTCGCCCGAGCCGCTGGGCGGCGCGGCCGTACGGTTCTTCACGCCCGAGCCCGGCACGGTCACCGCCGTCGAGGTCGCCGAGGACGCCGCCGACGAGGTGCGCACGATCCCCCAGGGCGAGGTCCAGTACGTCTTCCTGCCCTACCTGGACGAGTTCCGGGACACCGAGGTGGCCGCGGTGATCGGCAAGAGCGCCGGCGAGACCGTGCCGCCGCTGCTCACCGTCGCCGACTGCGTCTCCGGGTACGCCATCGCGTCCGGCCGGGACGCGGACGACGCCGTCGCCAAGACCGAGGCCGTCAACGCGAAGATCCGCTTCGAGACGCGCTGAGCACGCCGTCCGCCGCACCGGACCGCTTCTCCGGCCGGGCGGCCGGGCCCCGCATCCGCCGGCGCCCGGCCGTCCGGCCCGCCTCGTGCACGCCCAGGCACCGCCTGGCCGTGACGTCCCGCGAGGCCCGGCCCGCACCGACCGACCACTGGGAGGGAACCGCCTGTGAACCCCATCGCCTCGACCGTCCCGACGGGCAGCTCCGTATCGGACCCCGTCACCCAGCTGCACTCCGCCCGGCGGCTCGTCCAGGAGCGGTACACCGACGAGCAGCCGCTGATCCGGGCCGCTCTGCACCTGATCGACTGCGCCACCGACATCGTGGCCGGTCTGCCCGAGCCCGACCTCGACGTCTGCCGCGACGCCCTCGGCTCCGCACGCGCCGCCGTGGTCTCGGCGACCTACGCCGTGGGCCGCGTCCGCGACCTCGCGGCGACCGGAACGGAGCACGCATGAACCGCCACGTCGTCATCCTGCACCGCTGGCGGGACCGCCACGCCCGCTACGAGGACTACCTGGACCACCGCACCCACCACGTCAGCTACGTCACCACCGCGCTGGCCCGGGACTCCGTGCCCGCCGAGGCCGCGGCCGTCGTGGTGGTCCCCGCCACCGACGACACGGAGGCGGTGTGGCGCGCGGTCACCGACCTGCGCGCCCGCTTCGGCCCGCCGGCCCGGCTGGTCGCCCTCAACGAGGGCGACCTCGACACCGCCGCCGCCGTCCGCGAGCGCCTCGGCTGCGCCGGCCAGACACCGGCCGAACTCGCCCGCTACCGCGACAAGCTGACGATGAACCGGATCGTCGCCGAGGCCGGCGTCCCGACGCCCCGCTTCGCCGACGCCCCCGACGCAGAGGCCGTACGCGCCTTCACCGACCGCCACGGCCTTCCCGTCGTGGTCAAGCCGCGCCGCGGCACCGCCAGCCGGGGCGTGCTGCGTCTCGCCTCGGCGGCCGACCTGACCCAGCTGGCCGCGCTGCCGCCCGAGCCGCGCCTGGTGCAGGAGTACTGCCCCGACGACATCGTCCACATCGACGGCCTGTGGACGGGCGACCGCCTGGGCCCCTGGCGTGCCTCCCGCTACGTCAACACCTGCGTCGACTTCACCCAGGGCCAGGCGCTCGGCTCCGTCGAGATCGACGACCCCGGGCTGCTCGCCGCACTGGGCGAGTTCACGGCCAGGGTCGCGGGCGCGCTCAGCAACGAGGCGTGGGTGTTCCACCTGGAGGCCTTCGTCGGCACCGGACCCGCCGGCCGCCCGGCGATCAGCTTCCTGGAGGCGGGCTACCGGGTCGGCGGCGCAGAGATCCCGTTCGTCTGGCGCGAGGTGCACGGCATCGACCTGATGCGGGCCGCCGCCGACATCCAGCTCGGCCGGTCCCCCGACCTGCCCGTCCCCGAGCGCTGGCGCACCGGCGGCTGGCTGCTCGTACCGTCCCCCGTCCCGGCCCCCTGCCGGGTGATCAGCCACGAACTGCCCGCCCCGCAGGACCCCGCCGAGGCACCGTACGCCGCCGTCGTCCCCGCCGTCGGCCAGGTCATCCCGCGGGTCGGCGGCTACGAACACGTCGGCGCCCGCTTCCGCTTCCGCGGCGACTCCAGCGGCGAGGTGGAGAAGGCGGTCCTGCGCACCGCGGCCCAGTTCCGCCTGGAGTGCGCGCCCCAGCCCGAGCACACCGGCGGCGGCCGCCCGGCATGCGGCCTCGACCGATGAGCGCCGGCGGCCCCGCCACGGCCGTACTCGTCCTGGAGGACGGCCGCGTCTTCCGGGGACGGACGTACGGAGCGGTGGGCGAGACCTTCGGCGAAGCGGTGTTCTCCACCGGCATGACCGGGTACCAGGAGACGCTGACCGACCCGTCGTACGACCGTCAGATCGTCGTCGCGACCGCCCCGCAGATCGGCAACACCGGCTGGAACGACGAGGACGACGAGTCGGGCCGCATCTGGGTCTCCGGCTACGTCGTCCGCGACCCCGCGCGCGTGCCGTCGAACTGGCGGGCCAGGCGCTCGCTGGACGACGAGCTGGAGCGGCAGGGCGTGGTCGGCATCTCCGGCATCGACACCCGCGCCCTCACCCGCCACCTGCGCGAGCGCGGCTCGATGCGCGCCGGCATCTTCTCCGGCGAGGCGATCGCCGCCGAGGCCGAGCTGGTGGAGCGGGTGCGGGCCCAGCCGCACATGAAGGGCGCCAACCTGTGCGAGGAGGTGGCGACCAAGGAGGCGTACGTCGTCCCGGCGATCGGTGAGAAGCGGTTCACGGTCGCCGCGATCGACCTCGGCATCAAGGGCATGACCCCGCACCGCATGGCCGAGCGCGGCATCGAGGTGCACGTCCTGCCCGCGACGGCGACCGTGGAGGACGTGTACGCCGTCGCCCCGGACGGTGTCTTCTTCTCCAACGGCCCGGGCGACCCCGAGACGGCCGACCACCCGGTGTCGGTGATGCGGGCCGTCCTGGAGCGCGGCACCCCGTTGTTCGGCATCTGCTTCGGCCAGCAGATCCTCGGCCGTGCGCTGGGCTTCGGCACCTACAAGCTGAAGTACGGCCACCGGGGCATCAACCAGCCGGTCCAGGACCGTACGACCGGCAAGGTCGAGGTCACCGCGCACAACCACGGCTTCGCCGTGGACGCCCCGCTCGACGGGATCTCGGAGACTCCCTTCGGCCGGGTCGAGGTGTCCCACGTCTGCCTCAACGACGGTGTGGTGGAGGGCCTGCGGCTGCTCGACCGCCCCGCGTTCTCCGTCCAGTACCACCCCGAAGCGGCAGCCGGCCCGCACGACGCCGCCTACCTCTTCGACCGCTTCGCATCCTTGATGGAGCCGGCCCATGGCTAAACGCACCGACCTGAAATCCGTCCTGGTCATCGGCTCCGGCCCGATCGTCATCGGCCAGGCCGCCGAGTTCGACTACTCCGGCACCCAGGCCTGCCGGGTCCTGAAGGCCGAGGGCCTGCGGGTCGTGCTGGTGAACTCCAACCCGGCGACGATCATGACCGACCCGGAGATCGCCGACGCCACCTATGTCGAGCCGATCACCCCCGAGTTCGTCGAGAAGATCATCGCCAAGGAGCGCCCCGACGCCCTCCTGCCCACCCTGGGCGGCCAGACGGCCCTCAACACCGCGATCGCTCTCCATGACAGTGGGGTCCTCGCGCAGTACGGCGTGGAGCTGATCGGCGCCAAGCCCGAGGCGATCCACAAGGGTGAGGACCGCGACCTGTTCAAGGTGGTCGTGGAGGAGGTCCGCAAGAAGATCGGGCACGGCGAGTCCGCCCGCTCGGTCATCTGCCACTCCATGGACGACGTCCTCCAGGGTGTGGAGACACTGGGGGGTTACCCGGTCGTGGTCCGGCCGTCGTTCACGATGGGCGGCGCGGGGTCGGGTTTCGCGCACGACGAGGAGGAGTTGCGCCGGATCGCCGGCCAGGGTCTGACGCTCTCCCCGACGACGGAGGTGCTCCTGGAGGAGTCCATCCTGGGGTGGAAGGAGTACGAGCTGGAGCTGATGCGGGACAAGCACGACAACGTCGTGGTCGTCTGCTCCATCGAGAACTTCGACCCGATGGGCGTGCACACCGGTGACTCGATCACGGTGGCGCCGGCGATGACGCTGACCGACCGTGAGTACCAGATCCTCCGCGACGTCGGTATCGCCGTCATCCGTGAGGTCGGTGTGGACACGGGCGGCTGCAACATCCAGTTCGCGGTGAACCCGGAGGACGGCCGGGTGATCGTCATCGAGATGAACCCGCGGGTGTCGCGTTCCTCGGCGCTGGCCTCGAAGGCGACGGGTTTCCCGATCGCCAAGATCGCGGCCAAGCTGGCCGTGGGGTACACGCTGGACGAGATCCCGAACGACATCACGCAGGAGACCCCGGCCTCCTTCGAGCCCACGCTGGACTACGTGGTGGTCAAGGCGCCGCGGTTCGCGTTCGAGAAGTTCCCGCAGGCCGACTCCACGCTGACCACGACGATGAAGTCGGTGGGTGAGGCGATGGCGATCGGCCGGAACTTCCCGGAGGCGTTCCAGAAGGCGCTGCGGTCGCTGGAGAAGAAGGGCAGCCAGTTCACCTTCACCGGCGACCCCGGTGACAAGGACACGCTGCTGCGCGAGGCGGTACGCCCCACGGACGGCCGGATCAACACGGTGATGCAGGCGATCCGGGCGGGGGCGACGGCGGAGGAGGTCTTCGCGTACACGAAGATCGACCCGTGGTTCGTCGACCAGCTGTTCCTGATCAAGGAGATCGCGGACGGGCTGGCCCAGGCCCCCGAGCTGACCGGTGAGCTGCTGGCGGAGGCGAAGCGGCACGGTTTCTCCGACCAGCAGATCGCCGAGATCCGCGGTCTGCGGGAGGACGTCGTGCGGGAGGTCCGGCACGCGCTCGGTGTCCGTCCGGTCTACAAGACGGTCGACACCTGCGCGGCGGAGTTCGCGGCGAAGACGCCGTACTTCTACTCCTCCTACGACGAGGAGAACGAGGTCGCCCGGCGTGAGAAGCCCGCGGTGATCATCCTGGGCTCGGGTCCGAACCGGATCGGGCAGGGTATCGAGTTCGACTACTCCTGTGTCCATGCCTCCTTCGCGCTGTCGGAGGCCGGGTATGAGACGGTGATGGTCAACTGCAACCCGGAGACCGTCTCCACCGACTACGACACCTCCGACCGCCTCTACTTCGAGCCGCTGACGCTGGAGGACGTGCTGGAGATCGTCCACGCCGAGCAGCAGGCCGGGCCCGTCGCGGGTGTGATCGTGCAGCTGGGCGGGCAGACGCCGCTGGGTCTGTCGCAGGCGCTGAAGGACAACGGTGTGCCGATCGTGGGTACCTCGCCGGAGGCGATCCACGCGGCCGAGGACCGCGGCGCGTTCGGCCGGGTGCTGGCGGAGGCGGGCCTGCCCGCTCCCAAGCACGGCACCGCGACCACGTTCGCTGAGGCCAAGGCGATCGCGGACGAGATCGGCTACCCGGTCCTGGTCCGCCCCTCCTACGTGCTGGGCGGGCGGGGCATGGAGATCGTCTACGACGAGACCCGCCTGGCCTCCTACATCGCGGAGTCGACCGAGATCAGCCCGACCCGGCCGGTCCTGGTGGACCGGTTCCTGGACGACGCGATCGAGATCGACGTCGACGCGCTCTACGACGGCGAGGAGCTCTACCTCGGCGGTGTGATGGAGCACATCGAGGAGGCCGGTATCCACTCCGGCGACTCCGCCTGCGCCCTGCCCCCGATCACCCTGGGCGGCTTCGACATCAAGCGGCTGCGGGCCTCCACCGAGGCCATCGCGCGCGGTGTCGGCGTGCGCGGCCTGATCAACATCCAGTTCGCGATGGCCGGTGACATCCTCTACGTCCTGGAGGCCAACCCGCGCGCCTCCCGCACCGTGCCCTTCACCTCCAAGGCGACCGCGGTGCCCCTCGCGAAGGCCGCCGCCCGGATCTCCCTGGGCGCGACCATCGCCGAACTGCGCGCCGAAGGCCTGCTGCCCCGCCAGGGCGACGGCGGCGAACTGCCGCTGGACGCACCGATCTCCGTCAAGGAAGCCGTGCTGCCATGGTCCCGCTTCCGGGATCCGGCCGGCCGCGGTGTGGATACGGTCCTGGGTCCGGAGATGCGCTCGACGGGTGAGGTCATGGGCATCGACTCGGTCTTCGGCACCGCGTACGCGAAGTCGCAGGCGGGTGCCTACGGGCCGCTGCCCACCAAGGGACGGGCGTTCATCTCGGTCGCCAACCGGGACAAGCGGTCGATGATCTTCCCGGCCCGCGAGCTGGTCGCGCACGGCTTCGAGCTGCTCGCCACCTCCGGCACCGCAGAGGTCCTCAAGCGCAACGGCATCAACGCCACCGTGGTGCGCAAGCAGTCCGAGGGCACCGGCCCGAACGGTGAGAAGACCATCGTCCAGCTCATCCACGACGGCGAGGTCGACCTCATCGTCAACACCC
>NZ_BMRM01000020.1 GCF_014648635.1 Streptomyces cinerochromogenes
GCTGCGGAGCGGACCAGCCGTTGGGGTTGGTGGGGTCGCTCGACGTGCGGTAGACGAAGGGCGACGCACCCCACTGGTACGCGAGCACCCAGATGTTCTTGGGCGCGAAGTAGAACAGCGTGGGCGCCACCGCGGCCTGGTTCATGCCGGTCTGGCCGGCCGACGCCATGTCCGACCAGTTCGTGAAGGGCTTGAACATCATCGAGCCGTACGACGAGCCCGACACGTTGGACGCGTAGACCAGGTGCTTGCCGTTGTACGTCACGGTGGTGAAGTCCTTCAGCGAAACCCATCCGTTCGCCGGCTGCGCCAGCGCACCCGTCGACGTCCACCGGTAGGTCGACGGAAGGGCACACGTGCCGTCCGGCGGGGTCGAGGTCCCGGACAGGCCGGTCCACTTCTGGTTGCTGCCGCCGTTGCACGTCCCGATCTGCGCCGCCGTGCCGTTGGACGTGCCGGCGCCCGCGGCCTCCAGGCACAGCCCGGACTCCGCGCCGACGACCGTGCCGTCGGAGTTGACCCGCCACTGCTGGTTCGCGCCGCCGGAACAGGTCCAGATCTGCACCCGCGTTCCGGCCGTGGTGGAGTGGCCCGGAACGTCCAGGCACTTGTTGCCGTACACGGTGAGCTGGCCGCTGTCCGTCAGCGTCCACTGCTGGTTGGTGCCGCCCCAGCAGTCGTACATCTGCAGGAGCGTGCCGTCGGTCTGGGCGGCACCCGGCACATCGAGGCACCGGTTCGAACCGACACCGCGCAAGGCGCCGGTGGAAGCCGCCTGAGCCGGAGTGGCGACGAGCATCGCCGCCAACGCGGACAGGACCGCAACCGCGGCGGCGAGCACCGCAGACAGATGCCTGCGGCCGAAACTTCCTCTGTGCATGGGGGTTTCCTCAACCTTTGAGTGGGCGGTTCCGGTCGGCCTCGTCAGAGGTTGTCCGGACTGTCGGTGCAGTGCGGTGCGCAACGGCCCGTGACCACAGTGGCGGACGCGCAACTCGACGCGTTCGCAATATCGAACAAGGGCCGAGGTGTCGAGCAAGCTGAATGATAGGGAACCGGTGAACGGCGTCAACACCTCTCGCACGCGTCGCCAGTGAGGTCGAAACATTCGAGACCGCCGCGACACAAGCGCGGCAGGCGGCGCTGACCAACAGCCGAGTCGCGGTGCACCGGTCACCGGAATGAAGGCGGACCGACGCAGAAAGCGGGGCAGATTCGCCTCCCGTTCCAGGAATTCGAATGTTTCGAAGATGGAACGGAATGTTTTCTTGTGAGGACTATTGACGATGCCTCGTCAACACCTCAATCATTCCTGCCGGAGCAATCGCCCCCACCAGAGCACCCGCGCCACCCCAGTGTCGATCCGGGGACGTTCACGCCAGCGCACCCTGGCTCTTCCCGGCAACCCAGGCTCCGCCCCGCCCATCTGCCCACCGGTTGCGGATGACGCAACCCCCTGCACGTGAGTCCTTCCGTGATGTCCACCTTGGAGGCACAGCCATGGGCTCGTACGCCCTTGCCAGATCCGTTGTCCACAAGAAAATCCGCGGCCTGTTGCTGGCGCTGTTCGTCGGCGTCCTCGGTGCGGCCGTCGCACTGGTCGCGCCGCCGGCCGCACACGCCGCCGAGAGCACGCTCGGCGCCGCGGCGGCGCAGAGCAACCGCTACTTCGGCACCGCCATCGCCTCCGGCAGGCTGGGTGACTCGGCGTACACCTCGATCGCGAACCGTGAGTTCAACATGGTGACGCCCGAGAACGAGATGAAGATCGACGCCACCGAGCCGCAGCGGGGCCAGTTCAACTTCACCGCCGGCGACCGCGTCTACAACTGGGCCGTGCAGAACGGCAAGAAGGTGCGCGGCCACACCCTGGCCTGGCACTCCCAGCAGCCCGGCTGGATGCAGAGCCTCAGCGGCAGCCAGCTGCGCCAGGCGATGATCGACCACATCAACGGCGTGATGGCCCACTACAAGGGCAAGATCGCCCAGTGGGACGTCGTGAACGAGGCCTTCGCCGACGACGGTTCGGGAGGCCGCCGGGACTCCAACCTCCAGCGCACGGGCAACGACTGGATCGAGGTCGCCTTCCGCACCGCGCGCGCCGCCGACCCCGCGGCCAAGCTCTGCTACAACGACTACAACATCGAGAACTGGACCTGGGCCAAGACCCAGGGCGTGTACAACATGGTCCGCGACTTCAAGCAGCGCGGCGTGCCGATCGACTGCGTCGGGTTCCAGTCGCACTTCAACAGCGGCAGCCCGTACAACAGCAACTTCCGCACCACCCTGCAGAACTTCGCCGCTCTCGGCGTCGACGTGGCCATCACCGAACTCGACATCCAGGGCGCCTCGTCCACGACCTACGCCAACGTCACCAACGACTGCCTGGCCGTCTCGCGCTGCCTCGGCATCACCGTCTGGGGTGTGCGCGACACCGACTCCTGGCGCTCGGGGGACACGCCGCTGCTGTTCAACGGCGACGGCAGCAAGAAGCCTGCCTACACCGCCGTCCTCAACGCGCTCAACGGCGGCTCCACCACCACGCCTCCCCCCACGGGAGGCGGACAGATCAAGGGCGTCGGCTCGGGACGCTGCCTGGACGTGCCGAACGCCAGCACCACCGACGGCACCCAGGTCCAGCTGTGGGACTGCAACAGCGCCACCAACCAGCAGTGGACGTACACCGACGCCGGCGAGCTGAGGGTCTACGGCAACAAGTGCCTGGACGCCGCCGGCACGGGCAACGGCGCCAAGGTCCAGATCTACAGCTGCTGGGGCGCCGACAACCAGAAGTGGCGCCTCAACTCCGACGGATCCATCGTCGGCGTCCAGTCCGGCCTCTGCCTCGACGCCGTCGGAGCCGGCACCGCCAACGGCACCCAGATCCAGCTCTACTCCTGCTCGAACGGCACCAACCAGCACTGGACCCGCACCTGAGGGAGCCTGCCGCGAACGGAAGACCGACCGACGACGACCTGGGCGCGGCTCCCCCCGCCCCACCAGGAAGACGTCGTCGCTGATCCCGGGTCGCCGCCGAGATGGCGGCGACCCACCGGTGCGAGAAACAGTTTCTGAGCGAGTCCTGGAAAGGACCAGGTCAGAGACGCGACGGCCTGCCCCGCTACCTGGACCTGCTCCTCCAGTTGTGGCCGGTGCGGCGCACCCTGGCCCGCCTGGTACTCCCCCATTTGAGGCAACGTCAGGGGCGGCAACCAGACGAAACCCGCAAGTAGCCAAGCCTTCCGTGTCGCGAGACTGGACAGGGGCAACGTCCGTATCCGTTAATCCCTCCCATGTATCACTCGGGAGGGTTGAGCGAACCGAGACCCCAACGGATGAGCACGTGACGCGTCGCACCCGACCGCCCGACCGCCCGACCTGTGAACGAACGCACCGAAGACCAAGCAGTCACCTTCCCCCCACCGAAGGGTGCGAGATGTCTTCCTCCGTCAGCAGACGGCGTCTCCTGCAACTAGCCGGGGCCACGGCCGTCGCCTCTGCCACCGGTTCCTTCATCGGCGCATCGCCTGCCCGAGCGGCCGTCCCTCCCGCGAGGGCCGACATCGGGGTGTCCGCGCATCCCTTCGCGCTCGGCCAGGTCCGGCTCACCGCGAGCCGCTGGCTGGACAACCAGGACCGTACGCGGAACTACCTGCGGTTCGTCGATGTCGACCGGCTGCTGTACAACTTCCGCGCCAACCACCGCCTGGCCACCAACGGTGCGACGGCGAACGGTGGATGGGACGCGCCGACGTTCCCCTTCCGCACCCACGTCCAAGGGCACTTCCTCACGGCGTGGGCACAGCTCTACGCGGTCACCGGGGACACCGTCTGCCGGGACAAGGCGACCCACATGGTTGCGGAGTTGGCGAAATGCCAGGCCAACAACAGTGCCGCCGGTTTCGGCGCCGGGTATCTCTCCGGCTACCCCGAGTCCGACTTCACCGCTCTCGAGCAGGGGACCCTGAGCAACGGCAACGTGCCGTACTACACCATCCACAAGACCTTGGCCGGCCTGCTGGACGTGTGGCGTCACATCGGCAGCACACAAGCCCGTGACGTCCTGCTCGCCTTGGCAGGGTGGGTCGACCGGCGCACCGGCCGGCTGAGCGGCCAGCAGATGCAGGCCATGCTGCAGACGGAGTTCGGCGGCATGAACACCGTGCTGACCGATCTCTACCAGCAGACAGGCGACACGCGGTGGCTCACCGCCGCCCAACGGTTCGATCACGCCGCGGTGTTCGACCCCCTGGCGGCCAACCAGGACCAGCTCAGCGGACTGCACGCCAACACGCAGGTACCCAAGTGGATCGGGGCCGCCCGCGAGTTCAAGGCCACCGGCACGACCCGGTACCGGGACATCGCCACCCATGCCTGGAACTTCTGTGTCAACAACCACACTTACGCCATCGGCGGCAACAGCCAGGCGGAGCACTTCCGTGCCCCTGACGCCATCGCCGGCTACCTGAGCAAGGACACGTGCGAAAGCTGCAACACCTTCAACATGCTCACCCTCACCCGGGAACTGTTCGCGCTGGACCCGGATCGGGCCGCCTTGTTCGACTACTACGAGCAGGCGTGGCTGAACCAGATGATCGGCCAGCAGAACCCGGCAGACGACCACGGCCATGTCACCTACTTCACCCCGCTCAACCCTGGAGGCCGACGCGGCGTGGGTCCGGCGTGGGGCGGCGGCACGTGGAGCACCGATTACGGCACCTTCTGGTGCTGCCAGGGCACAGGCCTGGAGATGCACACCCGGCTGATGGACTCCCTCTACTACCGCAGTGACACCACGCTGATCGTGAACATGTTCGTGCCCTCGGTGCTCGACTGGTCGGAGCGCGGAATCACCGTCACCCAGACGACGACCTATCCCGTGAGCGACACCACGACCCTGCGGGTGACCGGTGACGTCGGCGGAACCTGGGCGATGCGCATACGCATCCCGAGTTGGACCTCCGGGGCCACCGTCAGTGTCAACGGCGCGGCGCAGAACATCACCACCACGCCCGGCAGCTACGCCACCTTGACCCGCTCCTGGACCTCCGGCGACACGGTCACCGTCCGCCTGCCCATGCGGGTCGTCATGCGGGCGGCCAACGACGACGCGAACGTCGCCGCGATCACCTACGGCCCCGTGGTCCTGTCCGGCGACTACGGCGACTCCGTGCTCGACTCCCTGCCGGCGCTGGACACTTCCTCGATCAGACGGACCGGCAGCACGTCGCTCGCCTTCACCGCCACCGCCAACGGATCCACCGTCGACCTGGGCCCGTTCCACGACGCGCACGGCCACAACTACACCGTCTACTGGAACACCGGCGGTACCGGCACCGTCCGTCTCGCCAACGTGAGCAGCGGACTCGTGCTGGGCATCCAGAACATGTCCACAGCTGACGGCGGCCGCGCTCTTCAGTGGAACGACTCGGGCACCGCCGACCACGACTGGCACATGATCCCCGACGGAGACGGCTTCCGCTTCCGCAACGCTCACAGCGGCAAGGTGCTCGGCGTCCAGGACATGTCCACGACAGATGGCGCGACCGTCCTGCAGTGGGCGGACAATGGCACCGCCGACCACCGCTGGACGCTGCTCGACCAGGGAGACGGGACCCACAAGATCCGCAACGTGCACAGCGGCAAGTTGCTCGCCATCGCCAACAGCTCCACCGCTGTCGGCGCGTTCGCGGTACAGGACTCGGACGACGGCACCGCCGACAACCGCTGGCGCCTCGTGCGGAACTGACGCCCCCCGGAAGCGAATTGTGATCACTCTCTCCCCTACCTTGCGCGCGACACTTCGACCATTGTTCGAAATAACGAACATTGTCGTTCGATGGCAAGCGCCAAGGTCGGGTCGTAGCGCATCAACAGTCCGGACAGCCTCTGACGGGGCCGACCGGAACCGCTCACTCAAGGAATGAGACCCCCATGCGCAGACGTGGTTTCAGCCCCAGGCATCTGTCCGTGGTGCTCGCGGCCCTGGTCGCTTCGGCGGCGACACTCGTCGCCAACCCGGCTCAGGCGGCCACCAGCGGCGCGTTGCGCGGCGCCGGTTCCGGCCGGTGTCTCGATGTGCCGAACGCCGGCCAGACGGACGGCACGAACCTGCAGATCTGGGACTGCACGGGCGGGACCAACCAGCAGTGGACGCTGACGGACGACAACCAGCTGACCGTGTACGGCAACAAGTGCCTGGATGTGCCCGGCCACGCCACCACGGCTGGTACGCGGGTGCAGATCTGGGCCTGCCACGGCGGTGCGAACCAACAGTGGCGGGTGAACTCCGACGGCACGATCGTCGCAGTGGAGTCCGGGCTCTGCCTGGACGTCAGCGGCGGCGCTACGGGCAACGGCACGGCGGTGCAGCTCTGGGACTGCAACGGCGGCAGCAACCAGAAGTGGACGGGACCGTCCGTGCCGCCGGGCGATACGTGTGCTCTTCCGTCGGCGTACCGGTGGTCGTCGACCGGCCCGTTGGCGCAGCCGTCGAACGGCTGGGTCGCGCTGAAGGACTTCACCACTGTGCCGTACAACGGCAAACAGCTGGTCTACGCGACCACCTCTGACGGATCGTCGTGGGGCACGATGGCGTTCCGCCCCTTCACGAATTGGTCGGACATGGCAACGGCCACCCAGACCGGGATGAGCCAGGGCCTGGCGGTGGCGCCCAAACTGTTCTACTTCGCGCCCAAGAACATCTGGGTGCTGACATCCAACGGGTGGGGTACCGCCTGGCCCTTCACCTACCGCACGTCCAGCGACCCCACCGACCCCAACGGCTGGTCCGCCCCGCAGCCGCTGTTCACCGGCAGCCTCCCCGAAAGCGGCCCGATCGACCCGACCATGATCGCCGACAGCCAGAACATGTACATGTTCTTCGCCGATGACAACGGCAAGGTCTACAAGTCGACCATGCCGATCGGGAACTTCCCGGGCAGCTTCGGCTCGTCGTACACCACGGTCATGAGCGACACGAAGGAAAGGCTGTTCGAGGCGCCGGAGGTCTACAAGGTCAAGGGCCAGAACCAGTACCTCATGATCGTCGAGGCGATGGGTGCGAACGGCCGCTATTTCCGCTCGTTCACCGCCTCCGGCCTGAACGGTCCGTGGACACCGCAGGCCGGCAGCGAGAGCAGCCCCTTCGCCGGCAAGGCCAACAGCGGTGCCACCTGGACCAACGACATCAGCCACGGTGACCTGGTCCGCACCAACCCCGACCAGACCATGACCGTCGACCCCTGCAACCTGCAGTTCCTCTACCAGGGCAGGAGCCCCGCATCGGACGGCACCGACTACCTGAAACTGCCGTACCGGCCGGGTCTCCTCACCCTGCGACGCTGACCCGCGCGCACATGGTCACACACCCCTGACCGCCGACCAGGCCCGCAAAGCGGCCACCGCTGCGCGGGCCGGGAAGGCCCCCCCATGGTTCCCCCGCACAGACGACTGCTGCGGCTCCTCGCGGCCACCGCGCTGACCCCGCCGCTCGGCCGGAACAGCTGGAACAGCTGGAACAGCTGGAACAGCTGGAACAGCTAAACGCGACGGGGAAGTGGCGGAATGTGAGGGGCGACGGCGCTCGTGGGCCGGATGACCGCTGCTCCGCAGCGGTGCCCGCTACCGATTTCTTCCGGGATCCGCCCCCGGAGAGGGTGCGGATCCCGGAGCGGGGTCATCCGGCGGTCAGAGTGGTCCACTTCTGGTTGGCGCCGCCGTTGCAGTCCCACAGGTGGAGCTGCGTGGCGTCGGCCGTGGAGGAGCCCGGAACGTCGAGGCAGCGGCCCGAAGCGGGGTTGCGGTAGCCGCCGTTGTAGGGCTGCCAGACCTGGTTGGCGCCGCCGTGACAGGACCAGAGCTGCACCTTGGTTCCGTTCGCGGTGCCCCAGCCGGCGGCGTCGAGGCACTTGCCCATGGAGCGCAGCGTGCCGTCGGTGTAGGCGGACCACAACTGGTTGGCACCGCCGCCACAGCTCCACGTCTGGACGGCGGTCCCGTCGGCTGTGGCGGCGCCTTTGACGTCCATGCACTTGCCGGCGATGCCGGACTGTACGCGTGCGGGGGCGGGGGCGGGGTTCTTCAGCCATCCGGCGCTGTCCGCGGCCCGGATGCCGCGGTGGAAGGCGTCGGCCATCTTCTGGTAGCCCGAGTCGTTGGGGTGCAGGGGGTCGGCCAGGTCGGCCGTGGTCAGGCTGCTCATGTCGACGTGGGCGACGTGTTTGCCCGCCGCTTGTGCCTCGCTGACGATGTCGCGGGTGGCCTGGTTGTACTCCCCCCGGAACCGCTCCTCCGAGCTGCTGGTGGACACGACCAGGGAGGCGACGAGGACGGTTGCGTCGGGGACGTCGGCGGTGATCTGGTTGACCAGCGACTTCAGCCGGGCGATGGCGGTGTCGACCTCGGAGGCCCCTTGGAGGTCGTTGGTGCCGATGTGCAGCGTGACGACATTGGGCCGGTAGCGGGTGAGCGAGGCGTCGGCGAGTGCGGCGATCTGGTCGATGCGGTACCCCGAGTGGCCCTCGTTGTCGGGATCGGACATCGAACCGGCCCGCCCGGTGCCTACGAAGTCCAGCGGGTGGCCGTCCGAAGCGAGTCCGTCCCACAACGGCGCCCGGTAGCCGTTGCCCGTACTGCTTCCCACACCCCAGGTTATCGAGTCGCCCAACGGCATGACCCGCAAAGGCGTGTCGGAGGCGGCGGAGGCAGGGGTCACACCTGCCGCTGTCAGCCCGAGCACGGCGGAGACAAGCGTGACCAGGGGCAGGATCCGAGACTTTTTCATGAAGTTCCTTCTCTTCTGCGAGTGACTGCTGTCCAGCGGGGCTTATCGCCGCCCGGCGGGCCGTTGCTGCTGAGGAAGGCGATTTCCCACCGGGTGGCCGGGTGCGGCCGTCAGGCGCCGTGGACGGTGAGGACGACGCCGATGCGCTGTCGCGCGTCAGGCGGGCTCCCCGTACTGCACGCCGCGTCCGTTGGTGGCGACGTAGACCCGCCCGTAGACGCGGGGATCGCCGGTGACGGCGGCTCCGGTCCAGCCCCACTGGTGACGGTCGTCGTTGATCCGTGTCCAGGTCTTCGCCTCGTCGTCGGAGCGGTAGACGGCGGTGATGGTGTCCGTGGCGCCGACCATGTAGAGCGCCGGGTAGGAAGCGCCCCTGGCGGCCTTGCCGAAGCCCAGGGTGTGTGAGGCGTGGCAGCTGCTGACCTTGGTGAAGGTCGCGCCGCCGTCGGTCGAACGGTAGAGCCCGTTGCCCTTGAGGCTGAGCCACAGGTCGCCGGTGCGGCCGGGTGCCGCGACCAGCTGGAACTCGGTGTCGCCCGAGCTGAGGCCGGTGGCCCGCGCGGTGAAGGTCTGGCCGCTGTCGGTGCTGGCGAAGAGTGTGCCGGTGGTGGTGTCGAAGGCGTAGCAGCGGGTGGGGTCGAGGGGGTCGGCGACGGGTGCCGCTCCCTTGGGGAAGGTGGGGATCTCCGTCCAGGTGGCGCCGTTGTCGATCGAGCGGTGGGCGGGGTTGGCGGTGCCGAAGGACCACAGCAGCACGCTGGCGTCGGCGTTGGTGGCGATCGGGCCGGGTGCGCTCCCGGCGGGGTCCGGCTGGGTCCTGAAGGGGGTCCAGGTCTCGCCGCCGTCGTTGGAGAAGGCGCCGTTGCCGTGGTCGCCCCAGCCGGCCCGGACCACGTAGGAGGGTTCGGCGGTGGCGAGGGACAGGCCGGTGCTGGTGCCGAAGACGGGGTTGGACGCCATGCCGCGTGAGGGTGAGGCCGTGAGCCGTTGGTGGTACATCACGCCGATGTCGCCGGAGCCGCTGAGCAGGTGGGCGCGTCCGGTGGGGGGCGAGATCAGCTGGCGTACGGACGCCTCTTCCACACCGCGGATCTGGGGGGCGAAGTGCTTCAGGTCGCGGGTGCCGTAGAGGGTGGCGCCGGTGCCGTAGACGACGTGCCGGGAGTCGAACGGGTCCAGTCCGACGGCCTGGATCCACCAGCCGAACTTCGGCTTGTCGGCACCCCACTTGAGGTAAGGCGTCTCAGACACGTCGAGGACGGCCCCGTCCTTCAGGGACGTCCAGGTGCGGCCGCCGTCGGTGGTCCGGTACAAGGTGTCCACCAGCGACCAGCGGTTGTTGGTGGAGACGACGAGCGTGCCCGGGTGGCGGGCGTCGACGGCGACACCGCCGTAGCCGAAAGAGTCGGCTGAGCCGTCGGCCGTCGTGCCCCCCGGCTTCACCGGGGTGACCTCGGTCCACTTCCCGCTCGTCGTGCGCAGCTTGTGCACACTGCCGTCGGACTGCCCGTTCGGGCCCGGAGCGTTGGCGTACGTCACGTACAGCTCGCGCGTGTGCCGGTCGTAGGCGGCCCGGATCGGGACCTTGGCGGCGGTGCCGGTCGGCTGTCCCGGGACGGCCTCCCAGGTGGCGCCGTCGGACGTGCGGTAGAGGTTCGCGGAGGTGCCGTCGGAGTCGCCCCAGCCGGCGTAGACGCTGCGGCCCACGGCGACCAGGAGCGTGACGCCCTGGCCGGTGACGCTCGGGGCGGCCGGGAAGTTCACGGCCTGCCAGGTGGCGCCCCGGTCGGTGGACTTGAGCAGCCCGTCGTGCCGGGTGCCCAGCCACAGGGTGTCGCTGTCGCGCGGATCGACCAGGAGGCGCTCACCGCAGCCCCGGCCGTCCTCGTTGGCCCCGAGCTTCACGCTGAGATCGGTGCGCTTCCAGGTCGCCCCTCGGTCATCCGAGCGCAGCACGGCCCCGTTTCCGGCCCAGGACTGCGTGTACGCGCCCAGGGACAGATACACGCGGTTCGGATGCGCCGGGTCGACGGCCATGGCCTCCACGCCCAGCAGGTTCCAGTCGTCCCAGCCCAGGTGGTCGGTCAACGGGATCCAACGGTCGTCCTGGTCGTCCCACCGGTAGGCGCCGCCGATGTCGGTCCGCAGGTAGGCCAGCCCGCGCACGGAGGGATGGAACAGCACCCCGGTGATGAACCCGGTACCGCCCTGGACCACGTTGCGCCAACGGTATCCGCTCTTCGCGGGGGTGGCGGCGGCTTGCGCACGTCCTTGGCCGAGCGGCAGGGAGGCGGCTGCGACAGCGGTCCCGGCGAGTACAGCTCTTCTGCTGATGTGGAGCGTGCGCATGACATACCTCTTCCTTGTGCGAAGGAGACGGAAGGAGCGACGCCCCTGAGGGGCGCGGGGACCTTGCCGGTGCAGTCGGCCGCCGAGCCGTTCTCCAACGGAAGGTCCGGCTGTGCCGCAATGCGCGTCGGGAGCAGCTTGTCGGCGGCCTTGCCCTAGGTGGTGGACCTGCCCCGGGCGGTGAGCAGCGGCATCCCACCGGTCACCGCTGCGGTGGCGAACGCCGTGGAGGCGAGGAAGCCTCTCCGGCTTGGTCCGCAGCAGGTGGAGGCGGCATTCGGCGTCATCGCGTCAACCCTTCATGGCGCACCAGGACACCCGGCGGAGGGCCGTCGGCTGCGGTGTCGTGACTGGAATTGGCTGAGCTGAGAGCAGGCATCCCATTACTGCGACGTGTTGCACAGTCGAAGCGCTTCGATGTTGCTGCGAGGTTAAGTGAAGGCATGAGAGCACACAAGGGCCGCTTCCAAGATCACTTCAGGAGTCAACAGAGGGGTCAGCGCGCTCTGTTCAACCGGCGAGGCCGACTTCTTGGCACTGCCCTGGAGCTCTGACGAGCATCGAAGCGCTTCACTGTCCTTTCCGGTCCTCCTCAGGGCCGGAGTGCCGGGTTCGGCGCTGTGGACGGTGAGGGAGCGACCCTGCTCACCGATCAGGTTCGACAACCCACGGTCGTAGGGGCTTTCGGTGACCTCACCCCCCCCGACTCCGTCGCGGGCCACGCGTTCCCATTCGGGGTACATCCGTTGGCGCGGGGGTCGAGGAAGACGAACCGGCAGGTGTTGGCCGGCTCCTGCTCGACCTCTGCAGGCCCTCGATGATGCGGAGCACGCTCGGCCGCGCGGTGGCCCTCTTTGGACGGCGCCGAACCCGGGCCGGGGTGGCGCTCGTCGCACGGGCCGGGGACACCATCGGCAGAACAGCCCGTACGGACGCCGCCCCTGCGGTGACGCCTCAGCAGAACGAGCGTCGTCTGAGCGTCAGGACGGCTGTCGCCGTCCGGGCCGAAGTACGTAAGGACGATCGCGTCGCTTCGACAGCCACCGCAGGAACGCCAGGCCGGACAGCCTTCGCGAGCCAAAAAGGTGCTCCACACCGTGCGCTCGGGGAAACAGGTCGAGTCCACCCGGCCGCACCTGAGGTGCCCATGAAAACCGCAGGTCAGAGCCCCTTTGCCGCAGGCTCCAGAATCGCCACGCACTCCACGTGATGCGTCATCGGAAGCATGTCACCCGGGTGAACTCAGAGAAAACCGCAGGTCAGGTCAGTCCCTCGTCTCCATCTTGGGGCCACCAGGTGCGAAGAGCATCAAACGAGCGTCACCGCGGACGCCCAGTGATCCCAGCAAGGAGTGCACCAGACGCCGTCCCCGTGGTCAGGTTCAGGCTTCGGCGCTCACACGAAGGAAGCATTGATCCTTATCAGCGTCATTCGTTTGGGACGCCCCATTCAGGCGGCACCTCGCTCAGGAAGCGGATGACGTACTCCCCGCTGACTTCGTTCCGGCCACCGGAAGCACGTACTCACCGGCGAGACGCGCCCAGTGCAGCGGGAGAGGCCGGGCGAGCGGCGGGTAGTCGTCGTGGTAACGCAGCTGGTGCGTTAGCGTCGCCCACTCCGCCGGCCGGTCGGGCGGGTCACCCGCACGCCCCGAGTCCGTCAGCGCCTTCTCCGACAGACAGCCGAGCACGGTGATCTCCAGTTGCCCGGGGTTCCACGCGGTCTTCCCAGGCGCTGTCCGGCCCTGTGCCGTGGGCACCAGCTTCATGAGCCCCTTCGGCAGTTTCGCCACCGTGTGCGGCTTCGAGGCCGTACTGGCGAAGACACGGCCCTCCGTATCCGCCGTCCCCCACACACCCTCGGCGAAGCCGACCCCGCCCTCGGTGTCGTGGGCGTACCACTCCGCCACTTCACCCCGGGCGTTGGCGTCCCGTACGAGCAGCACCCGCAGGTCGTGGCCGTAGAGCGTGTGCCGCTGGGCGGGTTCGGCCCCGAAACCAAGCGTGTCGCGGTCCAGTGAACCGTTGCGCAGGCCAGGCCAGCACTGGCGCAGATTGCCAGCGTCCGCCAGCAGCAGCGTCGGGCGGTCGCGGAGCTGGAAGAGCAGTGCCCGGATCTGCCGCTCGGTCTCCCGCTGCCTGTCCTGCTCCACGCCCGGGCGGGCAGCGGGCCGGGATCCTCCCGGGGCTGCCGAGTCATCGACGAGCTTCCCCGTGCCGGTCTCCGTCCCGCCGCTCGCCGCCGGTTCCCGTGCCTGGGAGAGCAGCAGCAACAGCTTCGGATACGGCACCCACTCGGCTCGTTCTGCGTCCCACCCCTCGATGACGCCCGGTCCGTCCCCGGGACGCACCCGCACCGCCACCAGCCGGTGGACGGGGCATCGCGTGGGCCCCTTCCTGGTGTGGCGTACGAGCCAGAGCGCCACGTACTGAAGGTCGCCCGGAATGCCGGCTCCCACCCGATGGGCGGGCGGGCTGATCGCGCCCAGCTGCCGGAAGGCGTCCAGCCAGGTCCACCTGGCCCGGTGTTCCAGAGCGCTGTCGGTGTCGTCGGGCGAGTTCACGAACTGGGTCAGCCGTCCCTGCCGTGCCCAGGCGATGCGCAGCGCGTGCTTGGGGTCGGAGTCCGGGACGGCGGCGAAGCGCTCCTTGCCGGCGATCTCCGTGATCACGACTCCGGCCCCGCCGAGGAGCGGGTCCGCCCGGTCCGCCACGAGCCCGCAGCGCCCTTCGATGGCCTCGGCCAGCCGGACGGCCCCGAGGCGCCCGCGGGCTCGGGTGGTCGGCAGGGGGTCGGCCAAGGGTCCCGCGGGCCGGGCCTGGACGCGGATGTCGACCCCCTCGCACTGCCACTGCCAGGTCTCTCCGTCGGCCGACGGCACTTGCTGCCCGGCGGGAAGACCAATGAGCTTGGGCAACTCGGCGAGCAGCGCCGCACGGGTTTCCGGGGACTGCCAGAAGACGTCGATCTCCAGGGGGCGGCCGTTCAGTGCGCGTGTCAGCGCCGCCCGCCGTTGCAGAGCCAGCTGGGCGTCGCGGACGCCCGGGACGCGTCCGGCACCGGAACGGGGCAGCAGGGAGGGTGTGTTGCTCCTGGAGACGCGCGTGAGGTCGGGGACCCGGGTCAGCAGGGGGCGCAGCCCTTCCTCGACCCAGGCGTCCAGATCCGCCCGCTCCCGTGGCATCAGCCCGGGTCCGACCTCGTGCGGGCCGATCGACGGGTGGTAGACGATGCCGGCGGCCACGTCCCCGGAACCGTTGATCCAGCGTTCGGGGTCGGAGAAGAGCGCTTCGGGCCGGGGATAGTTGCGCACGATGTCCAGCTCGGGCACGAGCGGTGCGGGGCTGTGCCGGCGCCAGGCCAGTTCCTTCGATCGCCGGTCGTAACCCAGCGTGTTCACCATCAGCCGGTGGCCCCGGTCCGGCCCTTCCGGCCACGGCAGTGGAGCGTCGAGCAGGACGGTCGTGCCGCCGAGCTGGTGGGGGCGTACATCCAGTCGGGTGGCCCACCGGCGTACCTGGGTGGACACATGGACGCGGAACCGCGGGGCGAACGGCACGGTGTGGACGGTGATGGTGAGGCAGGCCGAGTAGTACCAGGTCTGCCGTCGGCGCTCGTATCGCTGAGGCGGCCAGGAGACAAGTCGCGCGCCGTCACCCGAGCTCTCGACGCGGAAGTGGAGTGTGGTGCCGCCCGTGCGGAACGTCCGGGCGGCCAGCCGGAAGGCGATCCACTCGGGCAGCAGGCTGTAGAGCCGCGCGGCGGGTTCGGCGGTTCCGCCCGCCGAGAGCACGCTCTCGGCGAGGTCGACCGGTTCCGTCTCCCACTGGGGCAGACGTACCGTCTCGGCCGGGTCACCGGAGCGGAGCCTCTCCTCGAGATCGGCGCCCTCCGAGTCGTCGTCCTCCCGGTGCATTCCCGCCGCCCACGCTCCTACCACCGGGGCCAGCACGTCCGGCGGGACGGCTTCCCGCGCGTAGAGCCACGGCAGACGGCCATCCGTCCCGGCGTTGCGGCCAGTCGCGATGACGCCTGGCGCCATCGCCTGGAGCAGGGAGTTGAGCCTGCGCACGGGGAGCCGGTGGGGGTGGACGGAGTTCTTGTCCGCCTCGGCATGCATCCCGGTGAGCTCGGCGTGCAGGTCCTCGCCGAGCCGCAGCACTTTCATCTCCTCCCGCCAGGGTCCGTGGAGCGGGTCGGGTTCGTAGGCCGCGACGCGAATGTGGTGGTACACGGAATTACCTCCTGGGACAGGGGTTCGGCGCTTACGGGTGGGCAGGTACGGCGGCGAGCAGGCGGGTGAGCATGCTGCGCAGTGGCGCGTACAGGGCGCGGACGATGAACTGCTCCTCCGCGGTCGTCGTGCCGCCGTCGAAATACGGGTCCAGGACGGCGAGGACACTGTGCAGCAGACTGGATTCGGGGGTGTCGGGCCGCGCCGGTACGGCGCCGCGATTGGGGGCGAAGGCGGCATCGACGAAGACCACCCGGGCCGGTACGCCACCGCGTACCAGTCGCCCGATCACCTGCCACAACAGGACCAGCATGTCCCAGGTGACCTGTTCCCGTACATCGTCGTCGAGACGGCTCCACGCCATCGAACGGGCGAGTACCTGGTACCAGTACGAACGGGCGAGGCGGCGGAACTCCTCCGCTCCTTCCTCGACGGTGGGTTTTCCCTGTACCAGGGTGGCGAAGTCACCGCCGGTGACCGCGCGGACGACCCAGTCGTTGACGGCATTGACGGCCAGGTGGAGGTCCTCTGGGTGCGGATGGGGCCGTGCCAGGAAGTAGACCGTGCCGATGGCCGCCTCGTCGTCCTCGTTGAGGATGTTGTGGCCGCGTTCCAGCGCGAGCAGGGGTGCCACCAGGATGTCCGCCTCGAGGTCCTTCAGGTGCTCGACGTCGCCCCGGCGCAGTGATCGGGCGTGGTAGGCGGACGGCGCCTCGTCCTCCGCGGTGATCTCCTCGTCGTCCGACACCAGGCACAGCACCTTGTTGCGCCAGCGGACGTTGAGGTTGTGCAGTGTGTCGGCCACCACACGTGCCTCGGCATAGCTGCCGACCAGCAGAAGGATCTGGTCGCGCCCTGGAGGAAGAGAGAGCAACTCCTGCTGGAGCGGACCACCTTCAGTAACCTCGTACTCGTCTCCGCCCTCACCTAGATGGCACGCGATGCGGCGCAACTTCTCCGGGCGGTCGTCCGGATGGGTTCCCGACATGCGCAGTTTCTCGTCGCCGTCGTCGATGAACTCGAAGCGCATGGAGCTCTCGTTGGCGATGCGTTCGGTCACCTCGAGCGGCGGTTCGATGACCACACCGACCGGGACGCAGACGTGGTAGCGGCTGGACGCGCCCGCCCAGCTGCTGCCCGACATGAGCAGCAAGTGGGCACCGGGCCTGCCGTCGACGGAGGTGAGATCGGGGATGGCACGCAGCAGCTCACGTCCGACGCCGCTGCACCGGAAGAAGGTCAGTTCGCCACTGCGGACTCCGCCCTTGTCCTCACCCGGGACCCGGAACTGGAAGCCGAGCACATTGCCCATCGGGGCCTCGGGCACCATCGGGCCGTAGTCGAGCGGCCGGCGGTACATCGTGTTGAAGCCCAGGCTGAGGGCGGCCTCGACGCGGGGCCACATGGCGTTGATCATGGCGAGCCGTGGTTCCAGGGCGCTGAGCAACAGTGTGAACTCGAAGCGCTCCGCGAGTTGCTTCCGCCATTCCTCGGGAGTCTGGGGCGGAGGCTTGGGCTTCCTGCGGCGTCCGCGCTTCTTCGCCTGTTCCTCCTCCTCACGCCGCCACTCGTCGTACGCCTCTTGGTACTTCCGCTGCCGGGCAGCCATGTACTTCGAGTCGATGGCGAAAACCTCGTCCATGACCTCGCTGAGGCGGCGCCGGGTGTTCTCCGGGTTGCCGGTGTGGAGCAGCTCGTTGAGGAGGGCGGTCAGCCGGCTGAAGTCCTCCTCCGTCCTACGGTGACGATCACCGAACGGGTTGTCCCGGAACGCGTCGAGCAGTTTCCCGAGAGCCTCGCGGGGGGCGTGATGAGGGTGGTCCCAACCGCTGTCGTCGGGGAGTTCGTAGCGTTCGTCGAGGAGCCCCAGCTGGAGCGTCCAGGCGCTGAAGTAGCCCGTCCGCACCCATTTGCGCAGCTCGTACCCGGCGACGAGCATCGCGTACAGCCGGTCGGTGGCCGCGCCTGCGGTGTTGAGGGCGGCGGCGAAGGTCTCGACGTCCCGTTGGGAGAGCTGGGTGCGTCCGCCGGCCGCGAGTTCCCGGATCTTGTGCCGGCTCAGCTGGTCGATGAGGCCCTTGTCCTCGTCGCTGGCAAGGACCACGGCGGGTGCGAAAGTCCGGTCGAGCTGCATCTGGACACGGTCGGCCTCGTCGATGATCACGAGGTCACTACGGCGGCAGGCGAGTTCGAGGAAGCGGATGCGCTCGCCGTTCTGAGGGCGGGGCGGCGAGGCGTCGATCAGCCCGGCCGGGGTGGCCACCCAGATCGAGGCGTCGACCAGCGTGCGGGCTCCGTGGTGACGGGGGCAGGCGGACCAGTACGGGCAGTTCGTCGCCCTCTTCTGCCACTCGGAGTGCCGTCCGTCGCTCGGGTCACGGCGCAGGGCCGACGGGGGTCGGAGCCGGGAGCAGGGTGCCTCGCCGTAGGCGAGTGGTTCGGTCGTCGATGTGGCGCCCTGCCGTCTGACGTTGAGCAGGCAGGACGTGCCGAGGTAGGCGAAGGCGGGGTCGTCGTGGGCGAGCAGTCGGTGCTCGCCCCGGCCCGCCAGCCGGCGGTGCAGCCGCTGGGCGTGCCGCTCGCGGCCGGAGGAGCCGAGCACGGGTGCGGCGGCGCCGTCGGTATAGAGGTCGTAGAGCCGGACGAGCTTCAGCACCTCCGCGACATCGGTGACGACGACGGTGGTGCGCTTACCCAGCTTGGCGAGATGGACGGCGATGATGTCGCGCAGTGTGCTCTTGCCGGCGCCGACGATGCCGAGCAGGTGCTGGATGCCGTCGACCGTGAAGGTGAAGTCCTCGTCCTTCCTCGTCTTGTGGAAGGTTCCGTTCTCCTTGGTGGACAGGTCGAACGACCGTAACCGCTCCAGCCACCGCGGCGCCCGTTCCTCGCCGAAGCGGGTGTGCTGTGCGTCCATTTCCGCCGCCGTGCGCTCCAGCCCCTCCCTGGTGAAGACAAGGGGCTCGCCGCCGCCGGCCGGTTCCAGGTCCATGTCGTGGGCGACTAGGGGGGTGCGGGGGACCGGCGGCAGGTCGACGACGGCCATGGTGCGACTGACGGGGAAGGCGTGCGGGCCCTGACCCGCGACCGGCAGCCGCTTGCCCGCCAGCGGCGGTGCGGCACGCAGCAGTTGTTCGTAGACGGAGAAGCGGTCGCCGGCGACGGAGAGGTCGCGGCGGGCAGCAGGTGTCTCGGCGTCCGGTACGTCGTAGGCGCGCACTCTGGGGTCGAACCTCTGGTAGGTGTCCAGCGCATCGAGCCAGGTACGGCTCCGGCGCAGCGTCCACAGCGAGTACCGGGCGATACGGAGGGTCTTCGCCGCGTCGGATGGCAGCGGTGCCCGGTGCGCCTCGACGAACCCGTACCCGCTGAACAGCACCCAGGCGCTGCCCGCGGGGCTGCCCGGCATCATCTTCTGCTGGAGGTACAGGCCGAGTTCGACCTGGCAGAGGGCTTCCAGCGCGGGCTGGGGCACGGAGGACCCCAGAAATGCTTTGAGCGCGTTGAACACGCCGGTCAAGGGCGGGGTGAGGCTACGCATCGTCCTTCTCCTCTCGCCGGGCCTGTCCCAGGTCGGGCACGAGGTCCATGGGGGTGGTAAGCACCAGCCGGTCCCGCAGGAGCGCGGGAAGGGCGTCGGTGAAGGCCTGCCGGTAGCCGTCCCGTCCGGCGAGCGCGTCGGGGACCACGACGAGGGTGCGGTCCGCGAGGGGTGTGTTGTCGGTGAGATGGGCTGCGAGGAGCGCCGGCTGCAGGCGGTCGTACACCTGGATGTCCACGATGCGGGGGCCGGTGTCCCAGAGCCGGTAGGCGGGCAGAAGACCGGGCAGGGTCTCGTACGCGACTTCGGCGCGCTCCAGTGCCTCCCGGGCGGCTTCGTCGGTGCGGTGCGGCAGTACGAGGTACCACCGCAGCGAGCGCTGCAGGATCCACGCCTGGTCCGGCTCACGGATGAGCCGCGGAGGGGCGTCGCGCGGGCAGTCCTCCCCCTCGCACCAGACTTCCGCGCCGGTGCCGGACGGTCCGGGTACGGGCACGGCACTGTCCCGGGGCAGGGCGGGGAGCCTGCACGAGGGGCAGTACAGGAAGTCTCCGTCGACGAGCAGGAACTCGGGCAACGGACCGTAGAGGTTCTTGACCCGGCTCCAGACCGCCCTGTTCCAACCCGGCGCGAAGCGGTCCTGCTGTTGGACGACCGGGTGACGCGCCAGGAACGCCCGGCACTGCCGGTAGCGCTCTTCCGTTCCACTCCGCGCGTGCAGGTCCCCGAGGAGCGCGCGGGCGTGTGCCGCCACGCCTCCACCCGGTCCGTGCGAGGCCACCTCGAGACACGACCGGGTCGGCATCCGGCCGACCCGGTGCACCAGCGTGGTGCCCGGCGAGACCAGGGAGGAGGGGACCGCGAAGAGTGAGTCGTCGGACGGCCTGGTCCGGCACCACTCCCACAGCTCCGGAAGACTCCTCGGCGGCGACTCCCCCGCTTCGAGGCAGCGCATCACCGTGTGATCCAGCGCCCGCTGGGCGAGGCCGGGATAGGGCAGGGTGAAGGAGCGGAGCCCTTGGACCTCGGAGAGAGCCGCCACCATGCGGGCGAGTTCGCCGAAGAGGTCGCTGCCCACGCCCTCGGGTGCCTCGCCGGCGTCCGGCTGATCGGCCCGGCCGGCCGACCCCGCCCTCATGCCGCGGCCTCGCTGACGGACGACGCCGTGCACCAGCGGGCCACTTCGCACCGCTCACAGGAGCGTCCGGGCCGGGCCGCGTACTGGTCGTCACTGTGCCAGTCGGCCACCATCGCCCGCAGTACCTTCTCGGCGGTGACCCGATTGGCCGGGGCGAAGGGATCGATGATCTCCAGGTCGGCGCCGCCGGGGCGCAGCACCTCTAGCTCGACCCGGGCGCGAAACGGTTCGCCGCCCAGGTCACCGCGGGCGATCAGCACGACGGCCAGGGCCAACTGCGGATAACGCTCCAGCAGGGGGCGGTCGGACCGCCGGTCGGTGACGGAGGTCTTAGTCTCGCGCCACACCCATGACCCGGCATCCCGGTAAAGCAGGTCGGGCGCGGCCAGGACCACCACGTCGGCGGTGGTGTCGTGCCGCACCACCCGGGGCTCGGTCCGCACATCCGCGCCGTCCCCGACGTACCGCAGCGGGCAGACCGCGGCGTGCCGCCGCAAGAGCAGGGCACCGAGTGCGCGTTCGTCTGAGGGCAGGTCGAATCCTTGCGGGACCCACTCCTCGGGGACCTCAACCGTGCAGGGCCGAGGCGATCCGTGGGCGTGCCGTTCGGCGAGGTAGGCATGCAAGGCCCGGCCGCGCTCGGCCGTCACCTCGCGTTCGACGGAGTCCGCCGTGGGCAGGTGCAGCCGGCGCATGTGGTCGCGCGCCGGGCAGGCTCGGTAGGCCCGCCCGCTGGTGACCGACCAGGTGCGGCGGGGTCGGTCGTGCGCCTCGATGCCCAGCAGTCCGGGCGCTGTGCGCAGGGCCGGGCACACCGACAGGTAGGGGCACCCGCCACAGGCGGATCCCGGGCGGTATTCCCGTCCGTCCAGTACGCCGGCCAAGGCGGCGGGGCCGTGTTCGCGGTACCGGGCGCGCGCCTCTTCCCGGCTTCCCGCGAAGAGTTCCCGCGTACGGCCGTCGAAGAGCGCGAACTCCACGATCCGTACGTGCTCCGGCGGCGGTCCGGGGGCACCCTCGGCCAGCACCAGGGCGACGGCCGCGGTGAAGCCGTCGGGCGGCCAGTCCCGCAGGCGGTGCACGGGCAGACGAAGCTCGCGGTAGGCACCGTCCGGGGAAGCCAGGCAGCGGCCCCACGCGGTGAGGCGGTACTCCTGGGCGTCGCGCGGGTCGGGACCGGACGGCCGGTAGCGGTACGTCCACGGCTCGGGCACCTCGTGCAGGGGACGTTCCGGGTCGAGAGGGAAGGCCGACTCGTACATCTGCACGCCGTGCTCCGACCAGGTCCGCAGACCGTCGTGCAGGGGCCCGGTACGTGTCCGAGGCGGGCTGCCGGCAGGCCCCGAACGGATGTCGCAGGCAGCCATGAAGGGGCCCAGAGCGAAGTGCTCCAGCCTCTCACGGCGGCGCGGTACGGGGTCGGTGGTGTGGTAGCCGCGGGTCTTGAGAGCGTCAGCGGCGGGACATCGGAACTCTCCCCCCTTGAACATTCCGGCGGATACCGTGATGACTTCGGAGGTGCGGGTCACCCCGTCCGGGGGCAGCCATGGCTGTGACATTTCGTGCTCCATTTCCGTACGGAGGAAAGGTGGATGGCCGTGAGGGAGATCGAGGAGATCGGCGATGTGGAGAGGCGCTACGAAGTGCTGGACATAGTCGGCGACGGCGGCCAAGGCGACCTTTTCCTCGGGCGTGACCGCAACAGCGGGCAGAAGGTGGCGTTGAAGCTTCAGAAGGCCCGGGACCTCGGACCCGAGAGCGATTTCCGCTGGGCCGGCGATGAACTCCTCAAAGAGGGGTCACGCATGATGATGCTGACGGGAATCCAGGAGATTCCCGAAGTCATCGCCACGGGGACACACCGGCGACGCCGGTGCCTGGTCATGGAATTTGCCGAAGGGCACCAACTGCAGAAGGTCCTGTCGGCGGCCCTGCCCGTTAAGGATCCTGGGACCGTTGCGGCCGTCATCGGCCAACTGTGCGAAATTCTGGCAGAAGTCCACGACCGGAATCTGGTGCACTGCGATCTCAAGCCCGAGAACGTCATCGTGCAGCCGGACGGCCGTCTCCGGCTCATCGACATGGGCCACGCGGTCTTGGCGGATCAGGAGACGGAATACGCACGCGGCACGCGCGGCTGGGCCTCCCCCGAGCAGTCCGACGCGTGCCCGTCAGGTCTGACGCGGCAAGCGGACATCTTCGCACTTGGCTGCATCCTGCTGGAGATGACCGTGATGCGCCTGCCCTACGGCGGACAGGACGAGCGGGCGGAAGAGGGCACCCCGGTGCTGCCGGCCGACCGGCTCGCCAAACTACCCCCGGAGTTCGCCTCCCTGGCGCTGTGGATGGTCCGGTGGAAGGCCGCGGAGCGCCCCGCGGATGTCCGTGAAGTGTTCGATCGGCTCCGCTGCTACCTACCCCAGCTCGGCTCGCGACGGCCATCGAAGCCCCTGCGCCCGGACCCGACCGAGTACTACCGCACGCATCCGCCCCGGCTTTGACGGTGAGCCGACGGCCGCCGACCGGGCGGGTCACCTCAGCCCTTCCAGCCGCTCCCGAACCTCCCGCACCCCTTCACCGTCCATCAGCTCACGCAGCACGATGACTCTCTCCAGCTCCCGCACCGCCGCGTCGGTGTCGCCGGCGGACACCAGGACATCAGCGAAGAGCATCCGTACCTTGTCCTCGTTGGGCCAGTTCTCCTGTTCGCGGTAGATGTCGGAAGCCTGCCGGCACAGGGTGATGGCCTCGTCCCGTTCGGAACGGGCCAGGTGCACCTTGGCCAGGGTGAACAGCACATCGGCCAGGCCGCTGCGCTCCGTCGTGCGCTCCACCACGCCCAGAGCGTCGGCGCACCGACGGAGCGCCCGCTCGTGCTCGCCCCGGTCGAGGTGGATCGCGCCGAGGACGTTCAGAACAGCCGCTTCCCCGACCCGGTCGGACACCTCCCGACACAACTCCAGTGCACGGCGGAGCACTTCCTCCGCTCCCGTCAGGTCGTCCTGCTTGCGCAGGGTGAGCCCGAGCCGGTGCAGCGTACGGGCCAGACTCAGCCGGCCTTCCGTGCTGCGGTCCTCCTCGCTGAGCCGGACGGCCCTGCGCAGGGCGCCCACCGCCAAGTCGTACTCAGCGAGCCGCCAGTGGGTCCCTGCCAGCGACCGGTGGACCATGGCGCGATCGACCGGACCGGCGACGGTTTCCGCCGCCTCGACGGCGTGCCGGAGGTTCTGCCGCGCATCATCGAGCAGGCGGCGGCGCCACTGGTAGATGACCAGGGCCATCGGAAGCAGCCATACGTACCGGTCGATACGCCGATTGATCGCCAAGTGAATGCCTCGCTGGACGGTGGCGTACTCCTCGTCCAGAAACGCCATCGCCTCCGTGAGGTCCGCGGGGTCGGTGACCCTGACCGCTCCGGGCTCGCCGGTGGGCAGGGTGCGTTCGCGGTCGAGCACCCGGTCGCAGGCGCGGACGTTGTGCAGCTGGTGTTCCAGCACCTGTCGTACGGTCGCCCGCTCGATCTCCGAGTTCTCTCCGTCCGGCACCGGCCGCACGTGCCGAAGGGCGAAGGCCCGCACGAGGTCGTGCAGCCCGTATCGGTCGCCGTGATGTTCCACCAGGTTCGCCGCCACGAGGTCCACCAGGGCCCGGTCGGTACGCGTCCCTTCGTCCACTGCCCGTCCCAGATCCATCACCGCCTCCCAGGAAGCGCTGGGCCCGGGGTGGACGGCGAGCTGCCACAGCAGCAGCCGGGCTTCCTCATTCAGCACGCGCACGGAGCAGTTGAGCGCGGCGCGGACCGACAGTTCGTGCTCGGGCAGGTCCAGAGTGTCCAGCTTCGCCCGCTCCAGCTCCTTCTCCATCTCCCGCACCAGGGCAGGGAGGGTGTGCAGCGGACGCGCACCGCCCTCCAAGAGCCGGGCCACCACCACGAGGGCCAACGGCAGCCGACCGCAGAGGTGGACCAGCTTGCTGAAGGGCACGGCGTGCTTAGCCCGGTCCTCGGCCGACACTTTTTCCTGAAGTACCTCCAGGGCGTCCGCCTCGTGCAGCGGCTCCATCTTGCGGAACAGCACCTTTCTCTCGGACTGCAGCCGCAAGAGGTCGTTACGACTGGTGACGATCACGGCGCAGGTACCGTCTCCGGGAAGCAGCGGCAGCACCTGCTGGGCGCTGAGCGCGTCGTCGAGGACGATGAGCACCGACCGGTGGGCCAGCGCCGACCGCAGCGCGTTGCTCTTGCTCTCCGTTCCGGTCACCGTGGTGTAGGGCGGCAGCGCGGCCAGAAAGCCGTCCAGGATCTCGTCCGGTTCGGCGGGCCGCACGTCTCCGTCGGCGAATCCGTTCAGTTCGCCGCGCAGCACCCCGCCGGGAAACCGCTCCCGCAGCCGGCCGGCGAGGTTCTCGGCCACCGTGGTCTTCCCGACGCCCGCCATGCCGCTGATCAGGACCAGCGCCAGATTGCCGGCGTCCTGTTCCTCGCACACGGCCTCGAAGAGGTCACCGATCAGCTCGTCCTGCCCGATCGGCTTGCGGCTGCCGCCGGGCAACTGGTCGGGAACGGGGGGCAGGAGCGCCCCGCCCGGCCGGCGGCCCTCTCCCCGGAGCTGGTCGATGGCGCTCTGTACATCGACGTCCGCTCTTCCGTTGCGCTTCTCCCACTTCTTGATGAGCCGCTCACGTTGGGACTCCGGCAGGTCTGCGTGGGCGAGCAGGTAGAACCGGAAGATCTGGGGCAATTCCGGCGCGCGCTCGAACCATTTCTCCGTCTCCTCGCGCAGCCATTTGACCTCCCTGGACTTGTAGGCTGCGTCCAGCCGCGCGTACACGGCGGCCATCAACTCGGCCCGTAGCTCCTCCCGACGCAAGTGGAAGCCGGTCTCGGACAGTCCGTGCAGCGGTTCGTCCTCGCCGTCCCACTCCTCCAAGGCCGCGCCGAGCAGCTCGAACTGCGCTTTGCAGGTCTGTCCCTCAGCCTGCTTCACCTTTTCGCGAAAACGGAGCAGGTCGACGTCTCCCACCGGCACGCGGAGCGTGCAGTAACCCGACTTGCCGCTATGGGGCACGGACTCCTGGCCCAGCCGCTTCCGCAGGTCGGCGACGACGCGGTTAACCAGATCGCCGACGTCCTCGACGCCCTCCCAGAGGACTTCGGCTATGTCCTTCCTCTTACATCGGCAGTCTGGCGAGGTCACCAGGAGCGCGAACAGGGCCGCCGCCTTTGACCCTTCGACCACCCTCCTGCCGCCGCCCCCTTCGGCTCGCACCGGGCCCAGCACGTACCCCTCCATCGCCCTCCCCCTCACCGCGCCGCAGTCAGTGATCCGGCCCCTCGCCGGCGCTCCTTCATCAGTGCGCCGCGCTGTGCCGCTTCACACGCGCTTGCTTCTTCACGCCCCCCGGGGACTCAGTTATCCCTCAGTTTTCGCTCTGCGGTCCCGCTTCACCCCCGGGCACGATGGCACCAGCCGCTCGCAGAAGCACGAAACGGCGGCTTAGTCATCCATCGACTCATCAGAGAGGAACCGCGAACCCGATGAACAGCCGTCAGCGGAACCGCCGGGCAGCCCGTCTACGCCAGTCCCCCGACTGGCCGCCGAGCCGCCGCCGGCGGGCGGCCGTCCGGACCGAGGACACCACCCCGGCGACCCCGCCCACCGAGGCGCCGGACACCTCGTCCTCCGAAACCGCCTGAGCGCAACAGTTCGTGGGTGCCCGTTCTGTACGGGCACCCACCAGCCTCACGAACTATGTCACCGGCGAGCTCGCGGCCTGGCTGCCGCGCTTGCTACACGCTCGTGGTCAAAGGCGGCGTTACCTGGTCGAGAAGACCACTACCGCATGCTCACGCATCAAAGTGAGGCTGGTGGGACTCGTCTCCGCTTGACGCGGATATGAGGCGGTACGTCCCCATCACAGGACACACCTCGTCCAGCATCTCGGTATCTCCAGCACCTTTGGACTCAGGTTTCCGCAGTCCGAAGAGAGGACATTTCCTGATGTATCAACCGCACAGCAGTGCGTTCGCCTCGGTGAGGCGGCACTTCGACGATCCCCGGACCAGTGACGCGGTCTACGTGCTCCTCCCCACGGACGCCGACGAGGCTGATCCGGTCCGGCTGACCGCCGCCGAGACGCACGAGGCCTTGTACGGCCCCGGCTCCGACCCCCAGTTCGCCAACGCGGTCTGGAAGGAGGTCATCCGTACGGCACAGAGCGACCTGACTCCAGACAGCACGGGGAAACTCCTGGCGATCTGGCTGGCCCTGCCCCGGTTGACGGGGACAGTCCACCGGGTCTGCACGCGCTTGCGGGCCGACCGGTCGGACGTGGAGGCCGAGATGGTCCTGGCTCTCCTGGAGAAGCTGGCGGATCGGGACGGCGCGAGCTGTCTCACCGACTCCTCCCTGCTGCACGCGGCGCGCGCCAGGGCGTGGCATCTCGCCCGGGAAGGGCTGCGGGAGCTTCCCTCCACCCAGATCGAACGCATCACCGAGGAGCACGCTCTCACTGCGTCCGGCGAGGAGGCGGACGCTCCGGCGGCGGAGAGCCTGGACGTACGGGTCGACCGTCCGGACGGCCCGGACGGGCTGTGCGCACCGCTGCGTTTCCGGGTGCGCCCGGAGCATCTGCGCCGACAGGGAATCTTCATCGACACCGACGACGGGTCGCAGGACCGTTCGGCGGGTCACAGCCCCGGGAAGAGGCGACGGCCCGGGCGCCGCGCGGACACCCGGCCGGTCCGCCCTGCGGGGAGGCGAGGGTGAAGGACCCGGCAGAGGGCCGCCTCAGTTTCACGGAGATGTTCGACCTGCCCGTCGCAGTGGACCTGCGCACGGCGGCCCGAGCACTCGGAATCGGCTCGACGACCGCGTACCGGCTGATCCGCGAGCATGAGTTCCCCTGCCCCGTCCTCCGCATCGGACGTAGGTACAGGATTCCGACCAACGAGCTGATGCGCGCCCTGGGGATCGAGGACCGCCCGCTGTACAGCGTGGACCCGGAAGAGGACACGGACGATCCGAGCGTCGGCTTCTGACGGTAACCAACGTGCGGCTCCGTGGCATCGGTCACGGAGCCGCACGGCCCTGCCTCCTACGACGGGCCGTTCGCCACCGACGTGCGCCGCACGGTTCTCCACGGCTGCTCGGCAATCGGAGGGCGAAGGGATGCCCTCCTTCTTCGCCGAGCGGTTCGGCGGCCGACAGCCCTGGCGCGTCTGCCAGTTCGTGAACGCGCCGGCGATCATCGACCCGAGCTACGGCGAGCACGCCCGTCAACCCCGAACCTGCCGGTGAGCCGTCGACGCACGCTTCGGCGCCCACGTCATGATCGCCGCGCCCGGCCGGGGCGCGGATCTGAACGGCCCGGCGGCCCAGCCCTACGCACCGCTCGCCACGACCGCCTTCGAGGGGATGACCCCGAAGGTCCTCGTCGTCGTGGGCACGAAGGACTGGCACCCACCCAATCTTCTCCGACCGGCAGGACTGGGGAAGCGACGCCTACACGGCGTCTCCCGCACCAAAGACCAGGTTGGACAACTTCGACGACGCGGAGCACGGGCTGGGCCGCATCCCGGCCTTCGACGCTGCCGAGGCCACCGACGAGCACCCCGACCGCGTCACCGCCGCACGAGCCCTCGTCCGGGTGCACCTGCGCGCCCAAGTTGTGCCCGCAGGAACCGGACTGGTACCGGGCCACCGCGGTCCGCGCATCAGCTCCCACTGCTCCCGGTCCCGCTTCGTGAAGCCGTCGGGCGTGACGTCGTGCCCTGGCGCCTTCAGTTCCAGGAAGCCGGTGATGCGCCCCGATGTCTCCACCGCATAGTCCGGACGCACCCGGGCCTCGGGCAAGGGATACTCAGGATGAAGAACTCAGCTTCCAGCGCGCCCCGAATGTTTACACCAGCTTCGCCACCGGCGGGCTGATGGACGCCTCCGTGTCGCTGACCCGCAGACGCTTGCACTTGGATCCAAAGTCCGCCACGAGAGCCCGTATCCATTCCTCCGGCACCTTGTCCCCCTCCAAGCTGTGGACGTGGACGATGGATACCGCAGACACAGCTTGTTGGAGGCGAGAGGACCGGCTCAGTGCGCACGGGGGGCGCGCGAGGGGCACGGACAGCGCGTTCCGTAACCGCTGGGAAAGCAGGAGCGGGTGTTGGTTGGGAAGAGACCGCCGTAGCCAATGTGGACCTTGCCTGCCGCCCAAAGGGGAAGGCGCGTGGGACGCCATTCTCGCGCCGAGCGGACCCGCTGCCCCATCTCGCGAAAGCATACGAATCCGTCCTTCGTGGCCCGGTCGGCCGCGGTCTCGGTTCCGAGGTGCGTGTGACGAGGTAGCAGCACGCGCCGCCGCTGGTGAAATGCAGTCGGCCCCCCAAAAAAACCGGAGTCCTTGCCCCGCGCCAACAGCCCCGGTCTGCGGCCCAGGGCCGGAGAGGCCCGAGGTTGAGGCTTCCGATATTCGAGCGTCATCCGAGCGTCAAAAATTCTGCATTGCGCATCGCCACGTCGCCGCGAGACCCACGCCGGCCCTCGAACCTGCAGCTCAGAACGTTCTGCACAAGCGAACCTCAGTCGACGCATTCCGCGAGCGAAAACAGGTCGAGCTGACCACCTGAAATGCAAAACGGCAGGTCAGAGCCCCTTTGCCGCAGGCTCCAAAATCGCCACGCACTCCACGTGATGCGTCATCGGAAACAGATCGAACGCCCGAAGCGTCCGCACCCGGTACCCGCCCTCCCGGAAGTACCCCAGGTCCCGGGCCAGCGCCGCGGGATCGCAGGCGACGTAGGCGATGCGGCGGGCGCCGAGGGAGGTGAGGTGGGCGACCGTGGCGCGGCCGGCGCCGGCGCGGGGCGGGTCGAGGACGATGAGGTCGACCTCGGTGATGCCGGTGCGCGGCAGCACGGACTCGACCTTGCCCTGCTCGATGCGGACCCGCGGGAAGTCGGCCAGGTTGTGCCGGGCGTCCTCCACCGCGCGCTTGCCGGACTCGATGCCGAGGACCGCGCCCTTCTCGCCGAGGCGGTCGGCGAGCGCGCCGGCGAAGAGGCCGACGCCGCAGTAGAGGTCGAGGGCCGTCTCGCCCTTGCGGGGCAGCAGGCCCTGCATGACGGCCGTGACGAGGGTGTCGGCCGCCTTCGGGTGGACCTGCCAGAAGCCGCCGCCGCCGACCCGGTGCGTACGGCCGTCCGCGCGCTCGCGGACGAAGGGCCGGCCGTGGACCCGGTGCACGCCGCCGGACTTCTCGTCGACCCGGAGGACCGAGACCGGCTTGTCCAGCTCCACCAGGGGCAGGCGGGCGCCCGGGCGCGGGGTGAGGATCACCTGGCGGTCCTGGGAGCCGGTCGCCGCGATCGCCTCGACCGACTCCATGCCGGTCCAGTCCCGCTTCTCGATGCCGAGCTCGCTCACGCCCTCGGCCGCGATCATGCAGTGGTCGACGGGCTCGACCTCGTGCGAGCGGTGCCGGCGCAGGCCCGCCTTGCCCGTCGAGGGGTCGATCGCGTACTGCACCCGGGTGCGCCACTGCGGGACCTGTCCCGCCGGCAGCTTGTCACCCTCGGCCGGGACCACCGTGCCGTCCCAGCCCGCCTCCTCCGGAGTGAGGCCGGCGAGCCGCTGCAACTGCTCGGCGATGACGTCGGCCTTCAGCCGGCGCTGGGCGCCCGGCTTGGCGTGCTGCCAGTCGCAGCCGCCGCAGCGGCCGGGGCCGGCGAAGGGGCAGGGGGCCTCGATGCGGTCCTTGGACGCCTCCAGGATCCGAACCGCGTCCGCGCGGAGGAAGCGGGCTCCCTCCTCGCCCTCGGTCACCTTGGCCACCACCCGCTCGCCGGGCAGCGCGTGCCGGACGAACAGGACCTGTCCCTCGGAGGTACGGGCGATGCAGTGTCCACCGTGGGCGACGGGGCCGATCTCGACCTCGTACTCCTCCCCCACCAGCGACTTCTTCGGTTCTGCGGGCATGGCGGGGAGACTCCAGATCGACAGCGGGGGCGGCCCCGCGACGGGGCCCGACAACAGCCCACCAGTCTACGGCCTCCCCGCCCGGCCTCAGCCCCGGTCCCGGTCCCGGTTCCGTTCCAGGTCCGGTCCCGGTTCCGTTCCAGGTCCGGTCCCGGTTCCGTTCCAGGTCCGGTCTCGGTTCCCTTCCAGGTCCGGACCCGGTTCCGGAAGTCCCCGTCACTCCTTCGCCGACGGCTCCTTCGGCCGTTCCACGGCCGGGCCGCGCCGGACCGCGCCCGGTGCGTTCCATTCCTGCCGCTTGCGGGCGCGGGCCCGGGCGGCCTCGGAGGACTGGAGCTGGTAGGGCACCGAGGTCACCATGATCCCCGGGGTGAACAGCAGGCGGCCCTTCAGGCGCAGCGCGCTCTGGTTGTGCAGCAGGTGCTCGTACCAGTGGCCGACCACGTACTCGGGGATGATCACGGAGACCGCGTCGCGCGGGGACTCCTTGCGCAGGCTCTTGACGTACTCGATCACCGGACGGGTGATCTCCCGGTAGGGGGAGTCGAGGACCTTCAGCGGTACGTCGATGCCGCGCCGCTCCCACTCCTCGCGCAGTGCCTTGGTCTCGGCCGGGTCGACGTTGACGGTCAGCGCCTCCAGGGTGTCGGAGCGCATCAGCTTGGCGTAGGCGAGGGCGCGGAGCGTCGGGCGGTGGATCTTGGAGATCAGGACGACCGAGTGGACGCGGGAGGGGCGGACCAGGTCGTCGCTCGGGCCCTCGGGCGCGGCGATCTCCTCGGCGACCCGGTCGTAGTGCTTCCGGATCGCGGTCATGGTCGCGTAGAAGATGCACATGCCGAGCAGGGCCACCCAGGCGCCGTGCGTGAACTTGGTGACCAGGACGACGACGAGCACCAGGCCGGTGAAGAAGGCGCCGAACGCGTTGATCGCACGGGAGCGGACCATGTGGCGGCGCTTGGCCTGGTCCTTCTCCACGGCGAGGTGGCGGTTCCAGTGCCGGACCATGCCGGTCTGGCTCAGCGTGAAGGACACGAACACGCCGACGATGTACAGCTGGATCAGCCGGGTGGAGTCCGCGCCGTAGATGAACACCAGCAGCATCGCCGCGCCCGCGAGGAGCACGATGCCGTTGGAGAACGCGAGCCGGTCGCCGCGGGTGTGCAGCTGGCGCGGCAGGTAGCGGTCCTGGGCGAGGATCGAGCCGAGCAGCGGGAAGCCGTTGTACGCCGTGTTGGCGGCCAGGAACAGCACCAGCGCGGTGGCGGCGGCGAGGAGGACGAACAGGAAGCTGCCCTTGCCGAAGACCGCCTCGGCGACCTGGGAGATCACCGGGTTCTGCACGTAGCCGGAGCCGAGCGGGACACCGTTGTGGATCAGGTCGGTGGCCGGGTGCTCGGCCATGCGGACCTTGGTCACCATCGCGAGCGCGATGATGCCGCAGAACATGGTGACGGCGAGCAGGCCCATCATCGCCAGCGTGGTCGCCGCGTTCTTCGACTTGGGCTTGCGGAAGGCGGGGACGCCGTTGGAGATCGCCTCGACGCCGGTGAGGGCCGCGCAGCCGGAGGAGAAGGCGCGCAGCAGGAGGAAGACGAGCGCGAAGCCGGCGAGGCCCTGGTGCTCGGCCTCGATGTGGTAGTCGGCCGTCGGGGCGCGCATCGTGTCGCCGAGGACCAGGCCGCGGAAGGCGCCCCAGGCGATCATGATGAAGACGCCACCGACGAACACGTACGTCGGGATGGCGAACAGCTTGCCCGACTCCTTCACGCCACGCAGGTTCATCAGCGTGAGCAGCACGATGACGGCGGCGGCGCAGAACACCTTGTGCTCGACCACGAAGGGGACCGCGGAGCCGAGGTTCTCGATGCCGGAGGAGATGGAGACGGCGACGGTGAGGACGTAGTCCACGAGCAGGGCGCTGGCCACGGTGAGGCCGGCCCGCGGGCCCAGGTTGGTGGTGGCGACCTCGTAGTCGCCGCCGCCGCTGGGGTAGGCGTGCACGTTCTGGCGGTAGGAGGCCACCACCGTGAACATGAGGACGACGACCGCGAGGGCGATCCAGGGGCTGAAGTGGTACGCCGACACACCCGCGATGGAGAGGACCAGCAGGACCTCCCCCGGCGCATAGGCGACGGAGGACAGCGGGTCGGAGGCGAAGACGGGGAGTGCGATGCGCTTCGGCAGGAGCGTTTCGCCCAGCCGGTCACTGCGCAGTGCGCGCCCGATCAGGATCCGTTTGGGCACGTCGGTCAGTTTGGACACGAGAGAGGATCGTAAGCCTTCGAACTGGCACCCGCCCACCCGGCGTGCGGGATCTGCCTCACGAGTGAAATCCAGGGTGCGTGGAACTGCGGAATCCGTCGTCCATGTGCCCCCCGTGCCTAGATGGCAAACCCCGCTTGTCATCGCACTTCGGAGGTTCCATGCCCGCGACCGCGGAGGTGATCGGGGCGGTCCTCGCCCTGACCTGCCTCGGAATCCTGACCCTGTGCAGCGTGCGCAGCATCACTCGCCGGCGGGTCCGTCCGGCCACCGCCCGCGGATGTCCGGCACGCGGCGCCCGTGTGTAGCTTTGGGCGCCTGTCTGAGACCCTGATGCTGAGCAGTAACTTTTGGACACCGGAAGGACGGTCGTGCACATCGTCATCATGGGCTGCGGACGAGTGGGTTCCGCTCTCGCCCAGACCCTGGAGCAACAGGGACACACGGTCGCCGTGATCGACCAGGACCCCACCGCCTTCCGCCGGCTGGGCCCGGGATTCGGGGGCCGCCGGGTCACCGGCGTCGGCTTCGACCAGGACACCCTGCGCGAGGCGGGCATCGAGGAGGCCGGCGCCTTCGCCGCGGTCTCCAGCGGTGACAACTCCAACATCATCTCCGCGCGCGTGGCCCGTGAGATGTTCGGCGTGGAGAACGTGGCCGCCCGTATCTACGACCCCCGCCGCGCCGAGGTCTACCAGCGCCTGGGCATCCCGACGGTGGCCACCGTGCGCTGGACCGCCGACCAGATGCTGCGCCGGCTGCTGCCCTCCGGGGCAGAGCCGCTGTGGCGCGATCCCACCGGCGGGGTGCAGCTCGCCGAGGTGCACGCCTCCGCGAAGTGGGTCGGCCACAAGATCAGCAAACTGCAGGAGGAGACGGGCGTCCGGGTGGCGTTCCTGACCCGTCTGGGCGAGGCGATCCTGCCCACCTCCCAGACGGTGCTGCAGGAGGGTGACCTCGTGCACGTGATGATGCGGACGGACGACGTGGAGAAGGTCGAGGCGGCGTTCGCCGGTGGCCCGGAAGAGGAGGGCGGTCACTGATGAGGGTCGCCATTGCCGGGGCCGGCGCGGTCGGCCGCTCGATCGCGGGCGAGCTGCTGGAGAACGGCCACGAGGTCCTGCTGATCGACAAGGCGCCGACCGCCATCTCGGTCGAGCGCGTCCCGCAGGCGGAGTGGCTGCTGGCCGACGCCTGTGAGATCACCTCCCTGGACGAGGCGGCGCTCCAGCGCTGCAACGTCGTGATCGCCGCGACCGGCGACGACAAGGTGAACCTGGTCGTCTCGCTGCTCGCCAAGACGGAGTACGGCGTCCCGCGCGTCGTCGCCCGCGTGAACAACCCCAAGAACGAGTGGCTGTTCAACGAGGCCTGGGGCGTCGACGTCGCCGTCTCCACCCCGCGCCTGATGTCCGCCCTGGTCGAGGAGGCGGTGAGCGTCGGCGACCTGGTCCGCCTGCTCCGCTTCAGCCACGGCGACGCCAACCTGGTCGAGCTGACCCTTCCGGAGGAGTCGGCGCTGGCCGGTACCCAGGTCGGCGATGTGGAGTGGCCGGAGGACACCTCCCTGGTCACGATCATCCGCGGCACCCGGGTGCTGACCCCCTCCAAGGAAGACTCCCTGGAACCGGGCGACGAGCTGCTGTTCGTGGCCGCGCAGGCCCGGGAGGAGCAGCTGGAGGACCTGTTGTCGGTGCGGCGCGAGGACTGACCGCACGGGGCGCGGGACCGACCGCGCACGAGAAGGGCGCCCTTGCCGGCAAGGGCGCCCTTCCGCGTCGTACGACGGCTGCTCAGGCCTGACGGCGGTGCCGTCCCCCGGTCGTCTCGCCGCTCTCCGCGGCCTGCGCCGCCCTGTGCTCCTCCGCGGCCTTCTCGGCCTTCTCGGCGGCCTCCATCTCCGCGAACACGTCGATCGGCGCGGGCGCCTTCGCGAGGAAGACCCAGGTCAGCCATACCGCCAGCAGGAACGGCGGGATCTTCAGGATGACCAGGACCCAGCCGAGCTGCGCGGTGTCGGCCCACCAGTACAGCGGGAAGAGGATCGCGCACTTGGCGAGCAGGATCAGGCCCCAGGCCCAGCTGGCCTTGGCGTAGGCCTTCTTGCGGCCCGGGTTGCGGGTCCGCCAGGAGAGGTTCTCCTTGAAGACCGGGCCGAGGATGAGGCCCATCAGGGGCACACCGGCCAGGGTGGTGATGATGTAGGCCAGCGCCATGCCCAGCGTGTAGAGCATGCCGGGGAGGTAGAAGTCCTTCGCGTTGCCGGTGAACATCGCGAAGACCACGCCGAACACCACGCCGAAGACACCGCTGAAGGCGTGCTTGACGGTGTCCTTCATCGCCAGCCGGACGACGACCAGGATCAGCGACACGGCCAGCGCGGCGATCGCCGCCATGTGCAGGTTCTTGTTGACCGTGAAGATCGCGACGAAGAGCAGGCCCGGCAGGACCGTCTCGACCATGCCGCGGACCCCGCCGAAGGCCTCGAACAGCGCCGCCTCGGTCACCGCACGGGCGTCGTGAGGATCGGTCGTCTGGTCGGTGTCCTGGGTCGGCTTGTCGAGGGACGTCACCGGCTACTCCCGTCCGAGGGGTCGCAGTTCGTACTTAGGGTTGAACAGCACCCGGCGGCCCCGGCTCATCGAGATCCGGCCCGATGCGAGCAGCTTGCGCCCCGGTTCTATGCCCACGATGGAGCGCCTGCCGAGCCACACCACGTCCAGCGCGGCGGAGCCGTCGAACAGCTCCGCCTCCAGGGCCGGGACTCCGGCGCGCGGGCGCAGGGTGACCGTGCGCAAGGTACCAGTTACGGTGACGATCTGCCGGTCCTGACAGTCGCCGATCTTCGTACAGCCGGCCGTCTCGGCGTCTTCGCGCAGCTCCTCGGACTCCAGGTCCTCCTGCGACGAGGAGAGCCGGTCGAGCATGCGCCGGAACCGGCCGGCCGGCTTTTCGGAACGAGGAACAGCAGTCATATCTGAAGCGTACCGGGGAGCGCCGACAGGGCTGTAAGCCCGCTCACTTCCGGAACGGACAGCCCTGCTTCTCGAACCGGTACCCCAGCTTCTCGAACCGGTACCCCTACTTCTCGAACCGGTACCCCATCCCCGGCTCCGTGATGAAGTGCTTCGGGTGCGAGGGGTCCGACTCCAGCTTCCGCCGCAGCTGGGCCATGTACACCCGCAGGTAGTTGGTCTCGGTGCCGTACGACGGCCCCCACACCTCCTGCAGCAGCTGCTTCTGGCTGACCAGCCGGCCGGTGTTGCGGACCAGCACCTCCAGCAGGTGCCACTCGGTGGGGGTGAGCCGGACGTCCTTGCCGCCGCGGTTGACCTTCTTGGCGGCGAGGTCGACGGTGAAGCCCTCGGTCTCGACGGTCGTCAGGTCGTCCTCGCCCGGCCCGACCGGCTCGGCCCGGCGGACGGCGGCCCGCAGCCGGGCGAGCAGCTCGTCCATGCCGAACGGCTTGGTCACGTAGTCGTCGGCGCCCGCGTCCAGCGCCTCGACCTTCTCGTCGGAGGAGTGGCGGGCGGACAGCACCAGGATCGGCACCCGGGTCCAGCCGCGCAGGCCCCTGATCACCTCGACGCCGTCCATGTCCGGCAGGCCCAGGTCGAGGACGACCACGTCGGGGTGGCGGGAGGCGGCCGTGTCGAGTGCGGTCCGGCCGTCGGGGGCGGCGTCGACCTCGTACTTGCGCGCCTTGAGGTTGATCACGAGGGCGCGCACGATCTGCGGCTCGTCGTCGACCACGAGCACCCGGGTCATGGGGCTGCCTGCCTTTCCGGTTCGGTACGGGACTCCCCGACGGGGAGCAGCTCGGGGCGCGGTCCTGCCGCACGGAGGCTGAGCACCATGGTGAGCCCGCCGCCCGGCGTGTCCTCGGCGTTGAGGGTGCCGCCCATGGCCTCGGCGAACCCCCGGGCGACGGCGAGGCCGAGCCCGACGCCGGCGCCGCGGGGAGCGTCACCGTACCGCTGGAACGGCTCGAAGATACGGTCCTTCGCCTCGTCCGGCACGCCCGGACCGCGGTCCACCACGCGCACCTCCACCCGGTCGGCGATGGCGCTCGCGGCGACCAGGACGCGCCGCCCGCGCGGACTGTACTTGACGGCGTTCTCCACCAGGTTGGCCACCGACCGCTCCAGCAGCCCGGGGTCGACGGCGACCATCGGCAGCGACTCGGGCACGTCCAGCTCGACGCTGTCCTCGGGTACGCCGACGAGGGCCATCGGGACGACCTCGTCGACGTCGATCTCGCGGATGAGCGGGGTCACCGTGCCGGTCTGCAGCCGGGACATGTCCAGGAGGTTGCCCACGAGGTGGTCGAGCCGGTCGGCGCCCTCCTCGATGCCCTCCAGCAGCTCGGCCTCGTCCTCCTCGGACCAGGCGACGTCGTCGGAGCGCAGGGACGACACGGCGGCCTTGATGCCGGCCAGCGGGGTGCGCAGGTCGTGGCTGACGGCGGCCAGCAGGGCGGTGCGGATGCGGTTGCCCTCGGCGAGCGTGCGGGCCCGGTCGGCCTCCTCCTGGAGGCGCCGGCGGTCCAGGACGACGGCGGCCTGGGCGGCGAAGGCGGCCAGCACCCGGCGGTCGGCGGCGGGCAGCACCCGGCCGGTGAGCGCGAGCGCCATGTGGTCACCGACCGGCATGTCGACGTCGGCGTCCTCGGGGCGCTCCAGCGGCGGCCCGAAGCCGGCCCGGCCCGCGCAGGTCCAGGGCGCCACGTCGCTCTCGCGTTCCAGCAGGGCGGCGGACTCCAGGGCGAAGGTCTCGCGGACCCGTTCCAGCAGTTCCTCCAGGCTGGTCTCGCCGCGCAGGACGTTCCCGGCGAGGAAGGACAGGATCTCGGACTCGGCGCGCAGCCGGGCGGCCTGGTGGGTGCGCCGGGCGGCGAGGTCGACCACCGAGGCGACCGACATGCCGACCCCGAAGAAGATCGCGATGGCGACGATGTTCTTCGGGTCGGCGACGGTCAGCCGGTGCAGCGGCGGGGTGTAGAAGTAGTTCAGCAGCAGCGAGCCGAAGGCCGCCGAGGCCAGCGCGGGCAGCAGGCCGCCGAGCAGGGCCGCGGCGACGGTGACGGCCAGGAACAGCAGCATGTCGTTGGCGAGGCCGAGGTCGACGGTGTTCAGCAGCACCGCGAGGACCGCCGGGCCGACGAGGCCCACCGCCCAGCCCCAGACGATCCGGGCCCGCCCGAGCCGGCCGCCGCGGGCCACGGGCAGTCCCCGGCCCTTGGCGACCTCCTCGTGGGTGACGATGTGCACGTCCAGGTCGGGGCCGGAGTCCCGGGCCACCGTGGCACCGACGCCGGGCCCGAAGACGTACTGCCAGGCCTTGCGGCGCGAGGAGCCGAGCACGATCTGGGTGGCGTTCACCCCGCGCGCGAAGTCGAGCAGGGCGGCCGGGATGTCGTCGCCGACGACGTGGTGGAAGGTGCCGCCGAGGTCCTCCACGAGGGTGCGCTGGACGGCCAGTTCCTTCGGGGAGGCCGAGGTCAGCCCGTCGCTGCGGGCGATGTACACGGCGAGGACCTCGCCGCCCGCGCCCTTCTCCGCGAGCCGCGCGGCACGCCGGATCAGGGTGCGCCCCTCGGGGCCGCCGGTCAGGCCCACCACGATCCGCTCCCGGGAGCCCCATATCTTCGAGACCCGGTGCTCGCTGCGGTACTCGTTCAGATACTCGTCGACGCGGTCGGCCACCCACAGCAGCGCCAGCTCGCGCAGGGCCGTGAGGTTGCCGGGGCGGAAGTAGTTCGACAGGGCCGCGTCGACCTTGTCCGGCTGGTAGATGTTGCCGTGCGCCATACGGCGGCGCAGGGCCTGGGGGGACATGTCGACCAGCTCGATCTGGTCGGCCCGCCGTACGACCTCGTCGGGGACGGTCTCCCGCTGCCGCACCCCGGTGATGGACTCGACCACGTCGCCGAGTGACTCCAGGTGCTGGATGTTGACGGTGGAGACGACGTCGATGCCGGCGGCGAGCAGCTCCTCCACGTCCTGCCAGCGCTTGGCGTTGCGGGAGCCGGGGATGTTGGTGTGGGCGAGCTCGTCCACGAGGGCGACGGCGGGCGCCCGGCGCAGTACGGCGTCGACGTCCATCTCGCCGAAGACGGCGTCCCGGTACTCCAGCTGCCGGCGCGGCACCTGCTCCAGGCCGTGCAGCATCACCTCGGTGCGCGGCCGGCCGTGGTGCTCCACGAACGCGACGACGCAGTCGGTGCCCCGCTCGACCCGGCGGTGCGCCTCGGCGAGCATGGCGTAGGTCTTGCCCACGCCCGGTGCCGCGCCGAGGTAGATCCGAAGCTTGCCGCGTGCCATGGCCCCATTGTCTTCCCGTGCCTGTTGCCTACGCAGCGTCGACCTTACGGCCAACAGTCAGGGCAGCCGGGGCACGGGAGGCCGGCGGCGGGCAACTTTGACGCAACCCTGATGACCGGCCCGGTGAACGGGGGCGCGGTGGGGCTCAGTGCTCGGTGATCTCCCCGTCGCGCAGCTCCAGCACCCGGTCGGCCAGGTCCAGCAGGGTCGCGTCGTGCGTGGCGACCAGCGCGGTGACCTTCTCGCTGTGGACGACGGCCCGCAGCAGCTCCATGACGGCGTGCCCGGTCTCGGCGTCGAGCTGGCCGGTGGGTTCGTCGGCGATGAGCAGCGCCGGCCGGTTGGCGAGGGCCCGGGCGATGGCGACCCGCTGCTGCTGGCCGCCGGACAGCTCCCCGGGCCGCTGCGCCGCGTGCCCGGCGAGCCCCACGAGGGACAGCAGCAGCTCGACCCGCTCCTCCCGCTCCCGCGGCTCGGCCCGGCGCAGCCGCAGCGGTACGCCCACGTTCTCGGCGGCGCTGAGGATCGGGATCAGCCCGAACGACTGGAACACGAACCCGACCCGGTCCCGTCGCAGCCGCAGCAGCTCGCTCTCCCCGAGCCGGGCGAGGTCCCGCCCCTCGACCTCCACCCGCCCCCGGTCGGGTACGTCCAGTCCGCCGACGATGTTGAGCAGGGTGGTCTTGCCGGACCCGGACCGCCCTTTGAGGGCGACGAGTTCTCCCCGGGGCACCTCGAAGGACACCCCGCGCAGGGCGTGCACGGCGGCGGCGCCCTGTCCGTACGACTTGTGCACGTCCTCGACCCGCACCATGGTCTCGGTGACCACCTGTGTCATGTCCGCCTCCCCCATCGGCCGGGCGCCAGTATCACCGGTCGGGGCAGCGCCTCGAAAGGGGCGCGGGGCCGTGTCCGACGTGCGGCTGCCGCCGCGCGGGCGCGAGCGATCGCAACCGGAGCGCGCACCGCCACAACCGGAGCGCACGCCCCCACAGCCGGAGCACGCGCCGCCACGACGAAGAACGGGCCGCGCCCCGGAGGGCGCGGCCCGCTGCGGTCTAACGGACTTCCGTGATCTCGGGGCCCCGCTGCAGCTGCCCCATCCCCCCGGAGAAGCGCGAGCCCTCCTCCTGCTGCACGCCCTCGGGGACCATCTGCGCATCGTTGGGCAGCTTCAGGACGATCGGATCGCGCGGAGCCATCGGCCCCTCGCCGCGGACCACCACGGTGTCCCGGAAGATCTGCTCCAGCAGCCCGGCGGCCTGCGGCTGCACCGCGCCCTGGCCGGAGATCACACCGCGCAGGAACCAGCGCGGACCGTCCACGCCGACGAACCGTACGACCTGGAAGCCGCCGGTGCCGTCCGGCAGCTGCACCGGCACTTGGGCGCGCAGCTCCCAGCCGAGCGACCCCTCGACCTCGTCGACGATGCCACCCTGCTGGGTGATGCCGGACGCGATCTCCTCGCGTACCTCGGCCCAGATGCCCTCGCGCTTGGGCGCGGCGAAGGCCTGGAGCTGGATGGCGCTGTCGCGCAGCACGACGGTCGCGGCGACGATGGCGTCACCGGCGACCTCGACCCGCAGCTCCATGCCGTCGACGCCCGGCACGAACAGACCGCCGAGGTCCACGCGGCCCTCGGCCGGGTCGCGCACCTCGCTGCTGTCCCAGGGGCCGTCGGGCCGGGGCCCGGGCTCCAGCCGGACGCGCTCGCGCCCGGCCTCCTCCTCGTCCGCCTCGGTGTCGACGCTGTCGACGACCTGCTCGGCCTCGCCGGCCGCGTCCTCGGCGGCACCCTTCTTCTTGCGACGTCCGAACACGTCACTGTCCTTCCCGGTCGGATACGACCGAAGCGTATCGATTCCCACCCGTCGGACCGCCCTCGGCGGCCTGACCGCTTGTGCCGCTCCCGCCGCCCACCGCGGCATGGCCGCCGGTGGACCCGAAGCCCCCCTCGGCCCGCGCCGAGTCGGGAAGTTCCGCGACCTCCTGGAAGCGGACCCTCTCGACCTGCTGGACGACCAGTTGGGCGATCCGGTCGAAGCGCTCGAACCGCACGCTCTCGCGCGGGTCGAGATTCACCACGATCACCTTGATCTCCCCACGGTACCCGGCATCAACCGTCCCCGGGGCATTCACGAGGGCGACACCGCAGCGGGCGGCGAGACCGGAACGCGGATGCACGAAGGCCGCGTACCCCTCGGGCAGGGCGATCGACACTCCCGTGGGCAGGACGGCCCGCTCGCCGGGCTTCAGCTCGCAGGCCTCGGTGGTGCGCAGGTCGGCGCCGGCGTCGCCGGGGTGCTCGTACGCCGGAAGCGGTACGTCCGGATCGACGCGCCGGATCAGCACGTCCAGGGGGGCTCGGCTCACGGGTTCACCTCGAAGGCTCGGGCACGCCGGATCTGGTCCGGGTCGTTCAGGGCCGCCTGGATCTCCTCCGTGCGGCCGTGGTCGACGAAGTGATCGACCTTGACCTCGATGAAGAGGGCGTCGGCGCGCACGGCGACCGGCCCGTCGGGGCCGCCGATGCGCCCGGTCGCGGTGGAGTAGATCTTCCGCCCGGCCACGGCGGTCACCTCGGCCTCCAGGTGCAGCGTGGTGCCGACGGGCACGGGCCGTACGTAGTCCGTCTCCAGCCGTCCGGTGACGGCGATGGTCCGCAGCAGCCAGTTCAGCGAGCCGAGGGTCTCGTCCAGGGCGGTGGCCAGCACTCCGCCGTGCGCCAGGCCGGGGGCGCCCTGGTGGGCGGGCTGCACGGTGAACTCGGCGGTCAGCGAGACGCCCTCGCCGGCGCGGGCCTCCAGGTGCAGTCCGTGCGGCTGCCCGGGGCCGCACCCGAAGCAGTGTTCGTAGTGGGCGCCGAGCAGCTCGCCGGGCGCGGGCGCGTCGGGGTGCCGTACCGGTTTCGCCGCGTCGGCGGGGGGCTGAAGAGCTGCGGAACTACCTCTCACAGCCGCAGACCTTACCCGCGCGTCGGGGCAATGCGGATCCCGTGCCAAGCTTGGCTTCATGCAGCTCTCCGCCACCCCCTACGAAGAACGCCTCACCGCCCCCCGCTCGTGGTGGCTGGTCAGCTTCCTGGTGGGCGTCTCCTTCGCCCTGATCCTGCTGCCCTTCGGCACCCTGCCGCTGCTCGGCGGCCTGGTCGGCGGTACGGCCGCGGCGGCGGTGGTGGCCAGCGCCTACGGCTCCCCGCGCATCCGGGTCGTGGGTGACTCCCTGGTCGCGGGCGAGGCGAAGATCCCGGTGTCGGCGCTGGGCGCGGCCGAGGTGCTGGACGCGGAGGAGGCCCGCGCCTGGCGGACGTACAAGGCGGACACCCGTGCCTTCCTGCTGCTGCGCGCCTACATCCCGACCGCGCTGAGGGTCGAGGTCACGGACCCCGAGGACCCGACGCCGTACCTGTACCTGTCGACGCGGGAACCGGAGAAGCTGGCCGCGGCGATCGAGGCGGCGCGGGCGGCGCACGCCTAGAGCGTCCGGGGCGGCTACGCGTCGGGCAGTTCGCGCAGGACCAGGGGGTCCTCGGGTTTCTCCAGGGGCGGCAGCTCGGGCAGCTCGTCCCAGGGCACCTGGAGCCTGCGCAGGTCGGCCCGGACATGGGCCGCGAGTCTCTTCGTGTCCCGGCGGTTCATGACCGCCCCGACCGCGGCTCCCACCATGAACGGCATCAGGTTGGGCAGGTCGCGGACCATCCGCTTCATGATCTGCTGGCGCAGTTCGCGCTTCATCCGGCCGCCCAGGGCCGTGTCGTACGTCGACGGTTTCATCACGTCGATCCCGCGCTCCCCCGACCAGGAGGACAGATACGCGGCGGTACGGGTCTTGAGGCTGCCCGGCGGGCGTACGCTGTAGACCTCGTGCAGTTCGGCGACCAGTTTCACTTCGATCGCGGCGACCCCGGTGATCTCCGCGGCCAGCTGGGTCGGCATGGCGGGCGGCACCGGCAGCATCGCCGCCGCTCCGATCCCGGCTCCGACCGTCGAGGTGCCGGTGGCGGCGCCCGCCACCAGTCTGTCGGCGAGTTCCTCCGGTCCGAGGCCGGGGAACTGCCTGCGCAGGGTCGCGAGGTCGCGTACGGGGATCCGCGGGGCGATCTCGATGATCCGGTCCGCGAGGTACCCCAGCCCCGCGCGGGCCCGGCTGCCGCCCCTTCGGGCGCCTTCCTGGGTCAGTTCCCGGGCCTTGTCACGGATCACCGCCGCCCGGCGCCGGGCGACGGGTGCGGGGTGCCGGGCCGACGCGGGCGGGTTCTCCCGGTCGGCCGTCGGTCCGAGCGGGGCTCCCGCTCCGGGTGAGCCCCGCTCGTCGTCACGCGCGCCGTGCGGGCCGTCGATGGGCCCTTGGTCCGCTTTCCACCGGGGGAAGCGGCGCTTCCGGGGAGGGGTCGAGCCAGACACGGCCGACCCGTCCTCAGTCGCAGTCGCGGCAGATCGGCTGACCGTTCTTCTCCCGGGCCAGCTGGCTGCGGTGGTGCACCAGGAAGCAGCTCATGCAGGTGAACTCGTCCTGCTGCTTGGGCAGCACACGGACGGCCAGCTCCTCGTTGGAGAGGTCGGCGCCGGGCAGCTCAAGGCCCTCGGCGGCCTCGAACTCGTCGACGTCCACCGACGAGGTGGACTTGTCGTTCCGCCGGGCCTTCAGCTCTTCCAGGCTGTCCGAGTCGACGTCGTCGTCGGTCTTGCGTGGAGTGTCGTAATCGGTTGCCATATCGCTCTCCCCCTCTGGGTGTCTGCGGTGTCTCCAGCGCACGTAACGCGTGAGAGGCCGGACTTGTGCCCGACCTGAGGCGGAGATTTTGCCTCACATCAAGGTCTGTTACTCAATCGACACCCAACCCGATCCCTCGAGAGTGATCGGCTTGGATGGCGGTGAGGACCGTACACGGTTCGAATGCCGCACCTCAAAGGCGCCTCACCGTGTACTTCCCGTGATCAAGAGCCCTGAAAACCAGGACTTTCCCGGCTTTCCCGCTTCTGTCATGATCACCCTGCGTACATGGCCGGAAATCCGTCCATGTGATCGATCACACAGGAAGAAGCCCATTCGGCCGTCGAAAAATTCCGCGTAGAGCGAACAATCTCCGCGTGTGTCGGTCCGGTCTCACAGCGGCATCGTGACCCGCATCACCAGGCCGCCGCCCTCGCGGGGCTGGGCCAGGATGTGGCCGCCGTGCGCGCGGGCCACGGACCGGACGATGGAGAGGCCGAGGCCCACCCCCTTGTCGCTGCCCGTGCGCTCGGTGCGCAGCCGCCGGAACGGCTCGAAGAGGTTGTCGATCTCGTACGCCGGGACGACCGGGCCGGTGTTCGTGACGGTCAGCACCGCCTGCCCGTGCTGGATGTCGGTGGTGACCTCGACCCAGCCGCCCTCGGGCACGTTGTACCTTACGGCGTTCTGCACCAGGTTCAGCGCGATCCGCTCCAGCAGTACACCGTTGCCCTGCACCACGGCCGGTTTGCGCTCGCCGCGGATGCCGACGCCCTTGGCCTCCGCCTCGGCGTGCACCTGGTCGATGGCCTGCGTGGCGACCTCGGCCAGGTCGACCGGCTTGCGCTCGACGATCTGGTTGTCGCTGCGGGCCAGCAGCAGCAACCCCTCGACCAGCTGTTCGCTGCGCTCGTTGGTGGCGAGCAGGGTCTTTCCGAGCTGCTGGAGTTCCACCGGCGCGTTCGGATCCGACAGGTGCACCTCGAGGAGCGTGCGGTTGATCGCCAGCGGGGTGCGCAGTTCGTGGGAGGCGTTGCCGACGAAGCGCTGCTGGGCCGTGAAGGCCCGCTGCAGGCGCTCCAGCATGTCGTCGAAGGTGTCCGCCAGCTCCTTCAGCTCGTCGTCCGGGCCGTCCAGCTCGATACGGCGGGACAGGTCCGAGCCGGCCACCTGGCGCGCGGTGCGGGTGATCCTGCCGAGCGGGGAGAGCACGCGGCCGGCCATCGCGTACCCGAACGCGAAGGCGATCACGGCGAGGCCCAGCAGGGCCAGCAGGGAGCGGCTGAGCAGGTTGTCCAGGGCGCCCTGGCGCTGCTGGTCGACGCAGTGGGCGATCGCGTCGTTGAAGTCCGACAGCGGCAGGCTGGTGGTGTTGATCGCGGGGCAGTTGTCGCTGGAGACCCGGATCTGGGTCCCGCTGACGATCTTGAACAGCGGCTGGTTGCCGGTGCTGATCGCCTGGGCGGCGAGCAGGTAGATGATCGACAGCAGCAGGATGCCCGCGATCAGGAACATGCCGCCGTACAGCAGCGTCAGCCGTATGCGGATGGTCGGACGCAGCCACGGGAAGGGGGGCTGCGGCCTTCTGGGGTCCCAGGTGGGCTTCGGTGGCGCCTGGGGCGGCGCGGGGGTCGTGGCCACGGCGATCAGATCCGGTAGCCGGAGCCGGGGACGGTGACGATGACGGGCGGCTCGCCCAGCTTGCGGCGCAGGGTCATCACCGTCACGCGCACCACGTTGGTGAACGGGTCGGTGTTCTCGTCCCAGGCCTTCTCCAGCAGCTGCTCGGCGGAGACGACCGCGCCCTCGCTGCGCATCAGCACCTCCAGCACCGCGAACTCCTTGGGTGCGAGCTGGACCTCCTTGCCGTCGCGGAAGACCTCGCGGCGGTTGGGGTCGAGCTTGATGCCGGCGCGCTCCAGGACCGGGGGCAGGGGCACGCTGGTCCGGCGGCCGAGGGCGCGGACGCGCGCGATCAGCTCGCTGAACGCGAACGGCTTGGGCAGGTAGTCGTCGGCGCCGATCTCCAGGCCCTCGACGCGGTCGCTGACGTCACCGGAGGCGGTGAGCATCAGGACGCGCGTGGGCATGCCCAGCTCCACGATCTTGCGGCAGACGTCGTCGCCGTGCACGAGCGGGAGGTCGCGGTCGAGGACGACCACGTCGTAGTCGTTGACGCCGATGCGCTCGAGGGCGGCCGCACCGTCGTACACGACGTCGACGGCCATGGCCTCCCGGCGCAGCCCGGTGGCCACCGCATCGGCGAGCAGTTGCTCGTCCTCGACGACGAGTACGCGCACGTCCCTTGTCCTTCCTGTGTCCACCCGCGTAGCGCGCCGTGGGCGCGTGCGGGCAGGGGTGTCCGTGAGGTGTGACCCCCATCCTGCCCTTTTCGGCCATAAGTCGGCTGTAAGGCGGGGTCCGGGCCGCAGGGGCGGGGTTCCGGGCCGGGAATACGAGAATTTCTCCTCCGGTTGAGGTTTCCGCGGGAGGGAGCGGGGGGAGGACGGCTTTACACCCCGCGATCACGCTCTGCATGTGCCGCAGCACCATGCGGTACTGCTCCATCCGCTTCGCAGAGCGGACGCGGATGTCCGGCACCGTCGCCGCCCAGCAGGGCAGCGCTGGGCACCCGCGAGAGACGTGATCGCCCCTTCCCTACGGCACACCCCCGTGCCACCCGACCCACGACCCAGGACGAGGGGGCGCAGCATGGACGCTTTCACCGCAGGACTTCTGCAGCGCATAAGGGCGACCGAGTCCGACCTGTCGCGGGCTCGTGACGAGGGCGACGACTTCCTCGTCGAGGTGGAGCAGGCAGAGCTCGACGACCTGCGACGCCTCGCCGCCGAACACGGTGTGGAGGTCGGCGCGTCACGCGTCTGATCGGCCCGAAAGCGCAACGAGGGACCCCGGCGAATCCAGCGCCGGGGTCCCTTCGCGTGCGTACCCGGGACATCGGTGTGCGTAACCCGGAGGTCGGCGTGCGTACACCCGGGCTTGGCGTGTGCGCTCCCCGGGGTCAGTCGTGCCAGGCGCCGAAGTCCTCCAGCAGCCGCTGCAGCGGCTCGAACACCCCCGGCGACCCGGCGACGGTCAGATCCCTCGACGGCCGCTCGCCGGGCCGTCCGCCGGTCAGCGCGCCCGCCTCCCGGGCGATCAGGTCACCCGCCGCGTAGTCCCACGCGTTGAGCCCCCGCTCGTAGTAGCCGTCGAGCCGGCCGGAGGCCACATCGCACAGGTCGACCGCCGCCGAGCCGCTGCGCCGGATGTCCCGCAGCAGCGGGACGAGCCGGGCGGCGACCTCGGCCTGGTGGGTGCGGACCTCGGTGACGTAGTTGAAGCCGGTGGAGACCAGGGCCTGGTCCAGCGGGGGCGCGGGGCGGCAGGCGAGCGCCCGCTCGCCCTCCCAGGCGCCGGTGGCCCACGCCCCGCCGCCGCGCACGGCGTGGTACGTCTCGCCGCGCATCGGGGCCGCGACGACCCCGACGACGGTCTCGCCGTCCTGCTCGGCCGCGATGGACACCGCCCACGTCGGCAGGCCGTACAGGTAGTTGACGGTGCCGTCGAGCGGGTCGATCACCCAGCGGACGCCGCTCGTTCCCTCGGCCGAGGCACCCTCCTCGCCGAGGAAGCCGTCCTCGGGGCGCTGCCCGGAGATCAGATCGGTGATCAGCTTCTCCGCTGCGATGTCCATCTCGGTCACGACGTCGATGGGACTGGACTTGGTCTTCGCCACGGCCAGGTCGGCGGGACGGCCGTCGCGCAGCAGCTCGCCGGCGCGGCGGGCAGCCTCCTGGGCGAGTGCGAGCAGGTCCCGGTGCAGGGCGTCGGTCACGGGTCTCCTCACGCGTAGGGGCTGTCGGCGCCCGCGGCGGCGGGGCGGGCCGCGCGGGCCGGGCAGCAGCCGACCGGGCACAGGTGGTGGCTCGGCCCGAGCGCGCCGAGAGCGCAGGGGGTGACCTGCTCGCCGCGCTCCACGGCGGACCGCTCCAGGATCAGCTCGCGGACGGCCGCGGCGAAGCGCGGGTCGGCGCCCACGGTGGCCGAGCGGCGCACCGGCAGGCCCAGCTCCTCGGCCTTGGCCTTCGCCTCGGTGTCGAGGTCGTAGAGGACCTCCATGTGGTCGGAGACGAAGCCGATGGGGGCCATGACCACGGCCGGGACGCCGGCGGCGTGCCGCTCCTCGAGGTGGTCGCAGATGTCGGGCTCCAGCCAGGGGATGTGCGGGGCGCCGGAGCGGGACTGGTAGACGAGCCGCCAGGGGTGTTCGACGCCGGTGCGCTCGCGGACCGCGTCGGCGATCAGCTGGGCCACGTCCAGGTGCTGCGCGACGTAGGCACCACCCTCGCCGTGGGCCTCGACCGGGCCGGAGGTGTCGGCGGCGGAGGTGGGGATGGAGTGGGTGGTGAAGGCGATGTGGGCGCCCGCGCGGACGTCCTCGGGGAGGTCCTCCAGGGCCCGCAGCACGCCGTCGGTCATGGGCCCCACGAAGCCGGGGTGGTTGAAGTAGTGCCGCAGCTTGTCGATCCTCGGCGGCTGAAGGCCCTCGGCCTCCAGGGCGGCCAGCGCGTCGGCGAGGTTCTCCCGGTACTGCCGGCAGCCCGAGTAGGAGGCGTAGGCGCTGGTGGCGAGGACGAGGACGCGGCGGCGGCCGTCGGCGACCATCTCGCGCAGGGTGTCCGTCAGGTACGGCGCCCAGTTGCGGTTGCCCCAGTAGACCGGCAGGTCGAGACCGTGGTCGGCGAAGTCCTTGCGCAGGGCTTCCAGGAGGGCGCGGTTCTGGTCGTTGATGGGGCTGACCCCGCCGAAGAGGAAGTAGTGCTGCCCGACTTCCTTGAGGCGTTCCTTCGGGATGCCGCGCCCGCGCGTGACGTTCTCCAGGAAGGGGACCACGTCGTCCGGGCCTTCGGGGCCGCCGAAGGAGAGCAGGAGCAGGGCGTCGTACGGGGTGGCATCGAGCGCGTCTGGCATGAGTCGATCCTGCCACCCGGCACTGACAGCGGGGAAACAGCGCGGTGAGGAGTCGGGTCGGTGCGGTGTGCCGGGACACGTCCCCGACGGATAATCCGCGAGACTTAGGGTGACCTAACCCGTAAGCTGTTGCCCCCTGCTTCACGCCTTACGGAGACCCGCGTGCCCAGCCCCTACAGAGCCCTGTTCGCCGAGCCCGGCACCCAGGCCTTCGCCGCCGCGGGATTCCTCGGCCGGATGCCGCTGTCGATGATGGGCATCGGCGTGGTCACGATGGTCTCCCAGCTCACCGGCCGGTACGGCCTCGCGGGCGCCCTGTCGGCCACCATGGCGCTGTCCGCGGCCGCGATCGGGCCGCGGATCTCCCGGCTGGTGGACCGGCACGGGCAGCGCCGGGTGCTGCGCCCCGCGACCCTGGTGGCCCTGGCCGCGGCGGGCGGCCTGCTGTTCGCCTCCCACCTGCGCGGGCCGGACTGGGTGCTGTTCCTGTGCGCGGCCGGGATCGGCTCGGTGCCGAGTCTGGGCGCGATGGTCCGGGCCCGCTGGGCGGCGCTGTACCGGGGCACCCCGAAACTGCACACCGCCTACTCGTTCGAGTCGGTCGTGGACGAGGTCTGCTTCATCTTCGGGCCGATCATCTCCATCGGCCTGTCCACCACCTGGTTCCCGGAGGCGGGCCCCCTGCTGGCCGCCTGCTTCCTGGCCGCCGGCGTCTTCTGGCTGACCGCCCAGCGCGCCACCGAGCCGGAGCCGCACCCGCGCGAGGAACACGGCGGCGGCAGTGCCCTGCGCTCCGCGGGGCTCCAGGTGCTGGTGGCGACGTTCGTGGCGACCGGCGCGATCTTCGGGGCCGTGGACGTGGTCACCGTCGCCTTCGCCGACGAGCGCGGCCACAAGGGCGCCGCGAGCGTGGTCCTCGCGCTGTACGCGGCCGGTTCCTGCGTGGCGGGCGTGGTCTTCGGAGTGCTGCGCTTCCGCGGGGCGCCGGAGCGCCGCTGGCTGCTGGGCGTGGCGGCGATGGCCGTGAGTATGATCCCCCTCCTACTGGTTGGAAACCTGCCGCTTCTGGCCGTGGCGCTGTTCGTAGCGGGGCTGTCCATCGCGCCGACGATGATCACGACGATGTCCCTCATCGAAGAGCACGTACCGCGCGCACGGCTCACCGAGGGCATGACCTGGGTGAGCACCGGCCTCGCCGTCGGCATCGCGGTCGGCTCCTCCGTGGCCGGCTGGGTGATCGACGCGGCCGGGCCACGGGCCGGGTACGGGGTTCCGGCCGTGTCCGGGGCCGTCGCGGTCGCGGTCGGTTTCCTCGGGTACCGCCGGCTGCGCAGGCCGGCCGCGGGTCGGGGAGGCACCGTTGAGCAGCACAGCGAGCGGGAAGAACGGCACCTGGCGTAACTGGGGCGGCAATGTCGCGGCCCGGCCCGCCCGGCAGGTCGAGCCGGCCTCGGTGGAGGAGCTGGCCGCCGCGGTGCGCCGCGCCCGGGAGGACGGCCTGAAGGTCAAGGCGGTCGGGACCGGACACTCCTTCACCTCGATCGCCGCCACCGACGGTGTGTTGATACGCCCTCAACTGTTGACGGGCATACGCAGCATCGACCGGGACTCCATGACGGTCACCGTGGAGGCGGGTACCCCGCTCAAGAGACTCAACGCGGCTCTCGCGCGCGAGGGCCTGTCGCTCACCAACATGGGCGACATCATGGAGCAGACGGTCTCCGGGGCCACCAGCACCGGGACGCACGGCACCGGCCGCCTGTCCGGCTCCATCGCCGCCCAGATCAAGGGGCTCGAACTCGTCACGGCCGACGGCTCGGTGCTCACCTGCTCCGAGAAGGAGAACCCGGAGGTCTTCGCCGCCGCCCGGATCGGCCTGGGAGCCCTGGGCGTCGTCACCGCGATCACCTTCGCCGTGGAGCCGCTCTTCCTGCTCACGGCGCGCGAGGAACCCATGCCTTTCGAGCGGGTCGTCGCCGAGTTCGATCAACTGTGGGCCGAGAACGAACACTTCGAGTTCTACTGGTTCCCGCACACCGGCAACACCAACACCAAGCGGAACAACCGCAGCGCCGGCCCCGAACAGCCGGTGGGGCAGCTGGCCGGCTGGTTCGAGGACGAGTTCCTCTCCAACGGAGTCTTCCAGGTGGCCCAGTGGGTCGGCCGCGCGGTCCCGGCGGCGGTCCCGGCGATCGCGCAGATCTCCAGCAAGGCCCTGTCCGCGCGGACGTACACGGACATCCCCTACAAGGTGTTCACCTCGCCGCGCCGGGTGCGCTTCGTGGAGATGGAGTACGCCGTCCCGCGCGCGGGCCTGGTGACGGTGCTGCGCGAGCTGAGGACCATGGTCGACCGCTCGGGCCTGCGGGTCAGCTTCCCGGTCGAGGTGCGCACCGCCCCGGCCGACGACATCACCCTGTCCACCGCCTCCGGCCGGGACAGCGCCTACATCGCCGTGCACATGTTCCGGGGCACGCCGTACCAGGCGTACTTCACCGCCGCCGAGCGCATCTTCACCGCGCACGAGGGACGTCCGCACTGGGGCAAGGTGCACACGCGGGACGCGGAGTACCTCGCCCGGGTGTATCCGCGCTTCGGCGAGTTCACGGCGCTGCGGGACCGTCTCGACCCGGACCGGCTGTTCCAGAACGACTACCTGCGGAGGGTGCTGGGGGCGTAGGCGTCGTGGCGGACGCGCTCGGCGCAGCGGACGTGGGGGCCGGGGTGGCCGGGTCGCCGCTCGGCTCGCCGCTCTTCTCGACGCCGCCGGACCCGCCGCCGTCCCCGCCCGGGTCGCTGCTCGGCTCCCCGCTCGGGGAGGTGCCGGGTGCCGGGGAGGTGCCGGGGGCCGTACCGCCGCCGGTGGACGGCGTGTGCCGCGGGGACGGGGTGCGCGAAGGGGCGGGTGCGTCGCCGGACCCGGCGCCGGAGGCGCCCCGGCCGGTGACGGCGTCGCTGACCGTCGTCCCGCCGCCGCCGCTGAAGGTGCCGCCGGACACCAGCTCGTACGCCGTGATGCCGGCCATGGTGACCCCGAAGACCAGGGCCGCGGCGACCAGCGGGCGGCGCCGGCCCCTCGCCCGCGCGCGGTAGACGGTGCCCTCGGTGAACGCGCCCGGCGGCGCGGGCGCTTGTTCCCTCGGCGGGGCCGTCACGGCGTTCCTCTCCCGCAACTGCTCCCCGGTCCGCTTGAAGAAGTGCTGGAAGACGGAGCCGCCGCAGGTGGCGACGACGCTGACGACGCCGGCGCCGAGGATCGTGCCGTACACCCCGAAGTACGAAGCCAGTTTGGCCGCCACGACCGCCGCCAGGGCGCTGCCCGCGACCTGGGGGACGCTCAGATCGATCCGCTTCCGCCCCGTATCGGGTGTCTCGCGCATACCCGGAACTTGCCTGCCTTTCCCGTACTTGATCGACATTGACCGACCGACTGCACGAGAAGGGGACGTACGGACGAAACCATTAGTTCCGTTTCTGGCGATTGCGTGAAGTTCACCACGTTCATGATCGGTAAAACCGGTTGCGAAGGGCCAAGTCGCAGCCCTTGCCTGAAGTTGGGCGGCGCGCCAATCCACGCACGTGGTCCGAATGGAGTACTGTTGCGAGCCCTGGGTCCGGTCTCCCACCAGGGTGCCCGCGGCCAGCCAGGACCGCCGGGAGGGGGCTAGTTGCACAGGGTGACGCAGTTGGTCACTTAGCGTTGCGAACAGGTAACCGTGCCATAACGGCGGTCCCGGGCCCGCGCCCGACACGCCGGGCAACTCGGCAAGGTTGTGGCAGGCTGCACCCGGGCAGGCCACACTCGACTAGCGGAAGCAGCGACGCACGTGACGTCGGCAGGCACCACCCGGGAGGTCCCCATGCCCGAACTGCGTGTCGTGGCCGTCTCGAATGACGGCACACGGCTGGTGCTGAAGGCTGCCGACTCTACGGAGTACACGCTTCCGATCGACGAACGCCTGCGCGCCGCCGTGCGCGGCGACCGGCCGCGCCTCGGCCAGATCGAGATCGAGGTCGAGAGCCATCTGCGCCCGCGGGACATCCAGGCGCGGATACGAGCCGGTGCCACCGCGGAAGAGGTCGCCCAGCTCGCCGGCATCCCCGTCGACCGGGTACGGCGCTTCGAGGGCCCGGTGCTGGCCGAGCGCGCCTTCATGGCCGAGCGGGCCCGCAAGACCCCGGTCCGCCGCCCCGGTGAGAACTCCGGCCCGCTGCTCGGCGAGGCCGTGCAGGAGCGGCTGTTGCTGCGCGGTGCCGAGAAGGACACCGTGCAGTGGGACTCCTGGCGCCGCGACGACGGCACCTGGGAGGTGCTCCTCGTCTACCGGGTCGCGGGCGAACCGCACTCGGCGAGCTGGACGTACGACCCGCCCCGGCGGCTCGTGCAGGCCGTGGACGACGAGGCACGCTCGCTCATCGGCGAGTCCGACGACCTGGCCGTGCCGGAGCCGAGCTTCCCGTTCGTCCCGCGCATCGCCCGGCTGCCGCGCGAGCGCTCCATGGACCGCGCTCTCGACCGCAGCGACCGCGAACGGCCCAGCCTGCCCGCGCAGTCGTCGGAGCCGGCCGAGGAGGGCGCGGGCGAACGCGACTCGCTGACCAGCCTGCTGGAGGCCGTGCCGAGCTTCCGGGGCGACCTGGTGGTCCCGGAACGCCCCGCGGAGCCCGCCGAGGAGTCCGAGGACGAACCCGCCGCCGAGGAGCCGCCGGCGCCGGCCGCGTCCGCCGGCTCCGCCTACGCGGATGTCCTCATGCCGCGTTCCGTCGGCAGCCACCGCGACCGGCTGATCGGCGCGACCGACCGCCAGGCCGAGGCCGACGGCGTCCGCCCCGGCCGCCGCGCCGCCGTCCCGAGCTGGGACGAGATCGTGTTCGGCACCCGGCGCAAGAAGCAGGAGTAGGCCTCCCTGGGAGGGGGCACGCGCGCGTGCCCCCTCCCGGGGAGGAGCCCCGCTACTGCGGATCCGCCCCCACCGCCACCGGCCGGGACGGGTCCGAGGACCATTCGGACCAGGAACCCACGTACAGGGCCGCCGGGATGCCCGCCACCGCCAGCGCGAGGACCTCGTGGGCGCCGGAGACGCCCGAACCGCAGTACACGCCCACCTCGGTGTCCTCGGACACCCCCAGGGCCTTGAAACGGTCCTTCAGCTCCACCGCGGGCAGGAAACGGCCGTCGGGGCCCACGTTCTCCGTCGTCGGGGCCGAGACCGCGCCCGGGATGTGCCCGCCGACGCGGTCGACCGGCTCCACCTCGCCGCGGTACCGCTCCCCCGCGCGCGCGTCCAGCAGCACACCCGTACGGGCCAGGGCCGCGGCCTCGTCCGCGTCCAGCAGCCCCGCGTCCGCGGGCCTGGGCGCGAAGTCGCCCTCGGCCGGGGCCGGTGTCCCGGTGGACAGTTCCCCTTCCCAGGACGGCAACCCGCCGTCGAGCACCCGCACGTCCGGGTGACCCGTCCAGCGCAGCAGCCACCACGCGCGCGCGGCGGCCCAGCCCTGGCCGCCGTCGTACACGACGACCGGACGCCCGGCCGACACGCCCGCGCGGCGCATCGCGGCGCCGAACTCCGCGAGGTCGGGCAGCGGATGGCGGCCGTGCGCGCCGGGCGCGGAGGCCAGCTCCCGGTCCAGGTCGACGAAGACCGCGCCGGGGATGTGCCCGGCCGCGTACTCGGCCCGGCCGTCGAAGGCCGGCGCGCCCGCCGCCTTCGCAAGACTCAGCTGCCAGCGCACGTCCAGCAGCACCGGCGGGGTGCCCCCGGTCAGCTGCTGTGCGAGTTCGGATGCGGTGATGATGGCTGTCATGGCGTCCATCCATACGCCAGGGGTGGCCGCGGCGTCCAGGTCCGGCTACTCTGCTCGGCCGGACAGGCTCGATCACGAGGCGTATGGGATCGAGCACGTGCCGTACAGCCGACGGACCCCCGCCGGCCCTCGTCAGGAAGCGGCGAAAGACGGCAGATCGGGCATCCTTTCGTGGTGACGGCCGAGCGGCGCGGTACGGCCCCGGGCCACCGCGGAGGATGCGGGTACCGGCACGGGCGTACGCGCCAGCGGCGTGGACACCCCTTCCGGGGAGCGGAAGCGACACGGCCACCGCGAGGGGCCGGGGAGAGAGTGATCGATGACCGAGGCACCGGAGTCGGCCGGTCCGCACGCACGGCGCGTGCCCGGCACGCCCTGCTGGGTGAGCCTGATGGTGCACGGGCTGGACACCACCGAGGAGTTCTACGGTGAGCTGTTCGGCTGGGAGTTCCGGCCGGGCCCGCAGCAGCTCGGCCCGTATGTGCGGGCGCTGCTGGACGGGCGGGAGGTGGCGGGCATGGGCCAGCTGCCGCCGGACCGCCGGCTGCCGGTCGCCTGGACGCCGTACCTCGCCTCGGACGACGTGGACCAGACCGCGGACACGGTACGGCTGTGCGGCGGCACGGTGGCCGTCGGCCCGCTGGACGCCGCCGAGGCCGGGCGGATGGTGATCGCCTCCGACCCGGCCGGGGCGGTGTTCGGGATCTGGCAGGCCACCGCGCATTTCGGCACGGCGGTCACCGGGGTGCCCGGCACGCCGGTCTGGAACGAGCTGCGCACCTTCGAGACGGAGAGCGTCGGCAAGTTCTACAAGAGCGTCTTCGGCTTCGAGGAGGAGCCGGAGGTGTCCGCCGACTTCGACTACCTGACCCTGCGCCTCGACGGCCGGCCGGTGGCCGGACTGCACGGCATGGGCCAGGCACTGCCGCGGGACCGGGGGCCGCACTGGGAGACGTACTTCGAGGTGGCCGACCTCGGAGAAACGCTGCGGCAGGTCACCGGCCTGGGCGGCCGGATCCTGCGGCCCGCCCACGACAGCCCGCACGGGCGGGTGGCGTCGGTGGCCGACCCGGAGGGCGCGGAGTTCTCGGTGGTCCAGGATCCGCGCTGAGCCCCGTACGGGCCGGGAGGGGCAGGTCCAGGACCCGCGCGGAATATCCGTACGGGCCGGGAGGGTCAGGCGGAGGGGACGGGCAGCACGTCCGGGGACAGGGCCGCCGCGCGGGCCGACGCGGCGGTCATCCGGCGCCGGTGGTGGCGGCGGCACAGCACCTCGTAGCCGACCTCGCCCGCGGCCTGGTTGACGTCGCCGACGACCACCTGGGCGCCCTCGACCACCATCTCGCCGCCGATCGTGCGGGCATTGTGCGTGGCGCGGGCGCCGCACCAGCACAGCGCCTCCACCTGGAGCACCTCGATCCGGTCGGCCAGCTCCACGAGCCGCTGCGAACCGGGGAACAGCTTGGAGCGGAAGTCGGTGGTGATGCCGAAGGCGAAGACGTCCAGGCCGAGATCGTCCACCACGCGGGCGAGCTGGTCGATCTGCCCGGGTGCGAGGAACTGCGCCTCGTCCGCGATCACGTAGTCGGCCCGGCCGCCCTGCGAGAGATGGTCCACGAGGTAGGCGTACAGGTCCTGGCCGTCCTCGACCTCCACCGCGTCGGTGACCAGGCCCAGCCGGGAGGACAGCTTGCCCTCGCCCGCCCGGTCGTCCCGGGTGAAGATCATCCCGACCAGCCCGCGCGCCGAGCGGTTGTGCTCGATCTGCAGAGCCAGCGTCGACTTCCCGCAGTCCATGGTTCCGGAGAAGAACACCAGCTCGGGCATGAGACGTTGAGGACCTTTCAGCGGGGGAGGACAGGGCGAGGGGTCAGGAGCGTACTTCGAGCAGCGGGACCAGCTGCTCGGCAGGGGTCATCGAGCCGTGGTTGCCGACCAGCGCGGACTCCTTGGGCTCCCGTTCGGAGGCGATGATCAGGACGTCGTCGTGCGCGGCGGCGACCACGTCGCCGATCCGCGGGTACACGCGCTCGTCGCACTCGCCGGGCGGCCCGAACCAGCCGGCCGAGATCGCCTCGTCCCGCGACGCCACCCAGAACTGCTCCCCGAGCACCTCGCGCCAGACGGTCAGGACGTCGTTCTCGGCGCCCGGCACCGCGTACACGTGCCGGGCCCGGCCCTCCCCGCCCAGCAGGGCGACGCCGGCGCGCAGTTCCCAGTCCTCGTCGAAGTCGATGCGGTGCTGCTCGTCGAACGGCACGTCGACCATGCCGTGGTCGGCGGTGACGTAGAGGGCGCTGCGCGGCGGCAGCTGCTCGGCGAGGCGCTGGGCGAGCCGGTCGACGTTCATGAGCTGGCCGCGCCAGGTATCGGAGGCCACGCCGTAGCGGTGTCCGGCGCCGTCCAGCTCGGAGTAGTACGTGTACACCAGCGAGCGGTCCCCGGCGGCCAGTTGCCCGGCCGCCAGGTCCATGCGGTCCTCGCCGGTGAGCCGGCCGTGGAAGCTGCCGCCGCTGAGCGCGACCTTGGTGAGCGGGGTGTGCTCGAAGGCGGGCGAGGACACCTGGGCGGCGTGCACCCCGGCCTCGTGGGCCAGCTGGAAGACGGTGGGGTACGGCTGCCAGGGGCGCGGTTCCGTGTACGGCTGCCAGCGGAGCTGGTTCATCAGCTCGCCGGTCTCCGGGTTGCGCACGGCGTAGCCGGGCAGGCCGTGGGCGCCGGGCGGCAGGCCGGTGCCGACGGAGGCGAGGGAGGTCGCGGTGGTCGCCGGGTACCCGGTGGTGAGCGGACGGCCGGTGCCGCCGCGCGAGCTGCCGAGCAGGGAGGTCAGGAAGGGCGCCTCGTCCGGGTGGGCCCTGAGCTGCTCCCAGCCGAGGCCGTCGATCAGGAAGACGCAGACCCGGTCGGCGGGGGTCAGCTCGCCGATCGTGGCGGTCAGGCCGGGGACGCCCATGCCCGCGGCCAGGGTGGGCAGCAGGTCGGCGAGGGAGCCGGTGCCGTACTCGGGCAGCGGGGCGGTGTGGAGGGCGAGGGGTTCCGGGTGGTCCCAGGCGGAGAGCTGGGACATCAGCGGGTGAGGTCCGCGGTCGCCTCCGAGATGGACTGCGCGAAGGCGAGCGCCTGGCGCACCGTCTCCGGGCCGTCCCCGGCCTCGCTGACGCGCAGGCTGAGGTCGTCCGCCGTGGAGCTGCCCGTGTAGCCGTGGTCGGCGTCGCAGTTGGGGTCGCCGCAGGCGGCGGGCTCCAGGTCGATGCGGTTGACGGCGCCCCAGCCGATGGTGAGCACGACCTCGCGGGGCAGCGTGCCCGGCTTGTACTGCTCGGGGTTGGCGACCACCCGGCTGACCACGACCGAGGAGATCCGGTCGAGCTTCACGGACTCGGTGGAGGTGGTGGCGTACGGCGTCGGGGAGGTGCTGTCGGCGGCCTGCTCGTCGGTGTGGCTGACGATGAAGCGGTTGCCGGTGAGCACCAGGACGGTCACGTGCCGCCGCACCTCGTTCTGGTCGAAGGTGGTCTCCTGGTGGACCAGGTACGACCGGACGGGCTCGCCGCCCACAGCGGCCTCCACCGCCTCGGCCACGAGGGCCGGGTAGTAGCCGCTGCGCTCGATCGCCGCGCGCAGCCCCTGGGTCGTCGTACTGGTCTTGGCCATGGCGTCCATCCTAATCCGTGGGCAAGGGGGGTCCGGGCCAGTCGCCCGGACCGGGAGCGGCCTCCGTGTCCGCGCGCCGGGGCCTGGGCACGGACCCCGGGAGGATGGCCGGCGCTTCGGCGGCGACCAGGCAGGAGACGGCCTCCCGGCCGCCGGCGTCCGCCTCGAACGCGACGACGAGGGGCGCGGCCTCGCCCAGGACCCGGGCGAGACGGGCCGTCTCCCGGGGGTGGGCGGGCGGAAGACGGGGTCCTGGAAGGCCGGCGGGCAGGAGACGAACAGCGGGGCGGTGAAGATCACTTCGAGGCCGTGGTGGTAGGTGAGGTCGTACCCGGCGGCCAGGCGCAGCTGCCCCGCGTCGCAGGCGGTGATCTCCCAGTCCCACCAGCTGCCCTCGGGCAGCTTCCGTCCCGCGATCTCCATGCGCTCCCCTTCCCCCGGGCCCGCTCAGTAGGCCGGCAGGGTCCGCGGGCCGAGGTCGTCGCGGGCGGGGGGTGGTGCGAGACGCACCGTGGCGCCGAGCACGCTGACTCCGTGCGGGGCGACGACGACCGGCTCCAGGGTGACCGCGACCACCTCCGGGTGGTCGTCGACCAGTCGGGACACCCGCAGCAGCAGCTCCTCCAGGGCCGGGGTGTCCACCGGTGTGGAGCCGCGCCAGCCGAACAGCAGCGGTGCCGTCCGGATGGACCGCACGAGGGAGGTCGCCTCCCGGTCGGTGACGGGGACCAGCCGGTGGGCCATGTCGCCGAGCAGCTGGGAGGCGGCGCCGGCCAGGCCGAAGGACAGCACGGCGCCGGCCGCCGGGTCGATCACCGCGCGGACGACCGTGTCGACCCCGCGCGGTGCCATGCCCTGCACCACCGGACGCAGTTCCTCCGGCTGCCCGAACAGCTCGGTCAACTCGGTGTACGCCCGCAGCAGTTGCTCCTCGTCGGCGAGGTCCAGGCGTACGCCGCCCAGGTCGGCGCGGTGCCTCAGGTGCGGGGCGGTGGCCTTGAGGGCGACCGGGTAGCCGAGCGCGCGGGCGGCCTCCACGGCCGCGTCCGGGGTGGGCGCGGGCAGGGCGCGGCGCACGGGTATGCCGTACCTGCCGAGCAGCTCGCAGGTCTCCGCGTCGGAGATGGTGAGCCCCTCCCCGCGCGCGAGCAGCTCGCCGATCAGCCGGGCGGCCCCCTTCTCGTCGATGTCGTCGAACTCCGGCACCCTCCCGGGATCGGCCGCCTCCCGCCGCCACTCGGCGTACTTCACGGCTTCGGCGAGGGCCCGGACGGCACGTTCGGCGGCGGGGTAGGCCGGGATGAGGTGCGTGCCCTCGGGAGGGGTCGTCAGGGTGGCCGGGGCCGCGGCCTCCGCGGTGCCGGGCGCCTTGTCGACGGCCCCGGGTGCCGTGCTCGCCGCGGCCGACAGCGCCTCCGCCAGTCCCCCCAGCTCCACGTGCACCACCAGCACCGGCTTTCCCGGCACCGCCGCGGCGGCCGACCGCAGCGCCTCCGCCAGCTCGGCGTCCCCCGGCGAGCCCTCTCCGATCGCGGGGATCGCCGTCACGACGACGGCGTCGTTCGTGTCGTCGGCCAGCGCCGCGGCGAGCGCCCGGTGGAAGTCCTCCGCCCTCGCCCCGGTCGTCAGGTCCACCGGCCGGGCCGGCCGCAGCCCCTCGGCGAGGCACCGGTCGTACGTCAGCACGCCCAGCGACTCGGAGTTGCCGAGGATGGCCACGCGCGGCCCCGTGGGCAGCGGCTGGCGCGCGAGGAGCAGCCCCGCGTCGACCAGCTCGGTGATCGTGTCGACCCGGATCACGCCGGCCTGCCGGAGCAGCGCGGAGACGGTCGCGTACGGCAGCCGCGTCGCCCGTACCGCGTGGCCCTGGGGTGCCGTGCCGGTGCCCTGGACCACCACGAGCGGCTTGGCCGCCGCCGTCCGCCGGGCGAGGCGGGTGAACTTGCGGGGGTTGCCGATGGACTCCAGGTACATGAGGACGACGTCGGTCTCGGGGTCGTCGTACCAGTACTGCAGGACGTCGTTGCCGGAGACGTCGGCGCGGTTGCCGGCGGACACGAACGTGGAGACGCCGGTGACACCGGTGACCCCTCCGCCGCGCCGGTGCAGCCGGGACAGCAGGGCGATGCCGATGGCCCCGGACTGGGCGAACAGCCCGATGCGGCCGGGGCGGGGCATCTCGGGTGCGAGGGAGGCGTTCAGCCGGACCTCGGCGGCGGTGTTGATGATCCCGAAGGCGTTCGGGCCGATGATCCGCATGCCGTACGCGCGCGCGGCCCGCACGAGGGCGCGCTGCCGCTCGCGTCCCTCGGGCCCGCTCTCGGCGTATCCGGCGGAGAGCACGACCAGTCCCTGGACGCCGTGTTCGCCGCACTCGGCGACCACGGCGGGCACGTCCTCGGCCGGTACGGCGACGACGGCGAGGTCCACCGGCGCGTCGATGTCCCGCACCGAGCGGTGCGCGGGCACCCCGTCGACCTCCTTGAGGTCTTCGGGGAAGGCCTTGTTCACCGCGTACAGACGGCCGGGGTAGCCGGCGTCGCGGATGTTGCCGAGGACGCCGCGGCCCACTCCGCCGGGGGCACGGCCGACGCCGACGACCGCGACGGAGCCGGGGGTGAGGAGCCGCCGTACCGAGCGGGCCTCGGCGCGCTGCTCCCGCGCGCGCTGCACGGCGAGGGAGCGGTCGGTGGGTTCGAGGTCGAACTCCAGGCGGACGACGCCGTCCTCGAAGCTGCGCTTCTGGGTGTAGCCGGCGTCCGTGAACACCTTGATCATCTTGTTGTTGGCGGGCAGCACCTCGGCGGCGAAACGGCGGATGCCCCGCTCGCGCGCCACGGCCGCGATGTGCTCCAGCAGCGCGGAGGCGACCCCGCGGCCCTGGTGGGCGTCCTGCACCAGGAAGGCGACCTCGGCCTCGTCGGCCGCCCCGGACGCGGGCAGCCCGTCCGTGCCGATGCGGTCATAGCGTACGGTGGCGATGAACTCGCCGCCGATGGTGGCCGCGAGTCCCACCCGGTCCACAAAGTCGTGGTGCGTGAAGCGGTGGACGTCCTTGGCGGAGAGTCGCGGGTACGGCGCGAAGAAGCGGTAGTACTTCGACTCGTCCGAGACCTGCTCGTAGAAACTGACCAGGCGGTCGGCGTCATCAACGGTGATGGGCCGGATGCGCGCGGTACCACCGTCGCGCAGCACCACGTCCGCCTCCCAGTGGGCGGGGTACTGGTACCGGTCCTGCCGGTCCGCCGAGGTCTGCATGGGCCCCAGAGTACGGCTCGCGTCCGACAACGGCGCGAGGCAGTCTGTGGAGGACGGAAGAGCCGGACCGAGGCCGCGGTCCGGCGCCACACCGAGAGGGGACGCAGTCCCCTCCGGGCACGCTTCACGATGTGGGAAACTGGTCTAGACAACCCTGAACACCGAAGGGCAGCAACACATGGCTGAGCGCCGCGTCAACGTCGGCTGGGCCGAGGGCCTCCACGCCCGCCCCGCCTCCATCTTCGTCCGAGCCGCCACGGCCGCAGGCGTCCCGGTGACGATCGCCAAGGCCGGGGGCAACCCCGTCAACGCGGCCTCCATGCTGGCCGTCCTGGGCCTGGGCGCCCAGGGTGGCGAGGAGATCGTCCTCGCCTCCGACGCCGAGGGTGCGGACGCCGCCCTCGACCGTCTGGCCAAGCTGGTCTCCGAGGGCCTGGAGGAGCTGCCCGAGACCGTCTGAGCGAGCCGTCGATCAGAGCGCCGGAGCCGCGTTCGCCTTTCGGGGCGGCGCGGCTTCGCCGTATCCGGAGCGGCGCCCGTCGTCCCCGGAGCGGCGCGGCTTCGCCCCTACGTGGAAGTGCTCCGGCAGCTGCCGTCGATTTACGGGGCGGCCGGCGCCATAATTCCGGGCACGATAAATCCGGGCAGCAGAAATGCCCCGCCCGGAAATACCTCTTCTTTGTATACGGCGCCCGTGTTAATGCCGCAGGCCCGACATGTTTACGGCGTGTTGCGAAGTCCTCACACGCTCGGCGGCCCCGGAAAAGCGCAGTCGATGGGCGCCCGTCGCACGCTCGGCGTGCAGGGCCGTGAGCGCCCGCGCGCGCTCGGCGTCCCCGCGTGCCACCGCGTCCACGATCGCCCCGTGCTCCGTCCAGGACTCCACGGGACTGCCCGGCGCCTCCACCGCGTACATCCAGGCGATCTTGTGCCGCAGCTGGGTGAGCATGGAGGTCAGCGAGGGACTGCCGCAGGCCTGGGCGAGCGTCTCGTGGAACCAGCCGCCCAGCGAGCGGAGATCCTCGCTGCTGCCCCTCCTGGCCCGCTCCTGGCCCAGCCGGACCAGGCCGCGCAGCACCTTCAGATGGGCCTCGGTACGCCGCTGGGCGGCCCGGGCGGCGCCCAGCGGCTCCAACAGCATCCGCATCTCCAGCAGGTCGGCGGCCTCCTGCTCGGTCGGCTCGGCCACGCACGCGCCCGCGTGCCGGCGCGTCACCACGAACCCCTCGGCCTCCAGGGTGCGCAGGGCCTCACGCACGGGGACGCGCGAGACGCCGTACCGGCGGGCCAGGACTTCCTCGGTGAGCCGGCCGCCGCGCTCGTAGACACCGGCGACGATGTCGTCCCGGATCGCCGTGCACACCGAGTGCGCCGGAATACGCATGACCGACCTCCGCCTTAATCCCCGTGAAACGCCGACGATGGACGCGTGTTCCGTGAACTCTATTCCAATGGGCCGGAATTTCCGACGGCAGGCGGTAATCCATGGATATTTTTTGGTCAGCGCATCCGGCGGACGCTGCGAAAAACGGCGAAAGCCCCGGCTCGGTGAGCCGGGGCTTCGGACAGCCGTGCGGTGGCGTCAGAGGTCCACGCCGTGCTTGCGGAGGTAGGCGACCGGGTCGACGTCCGAGCCGTACTCGGGGGTCGTACGCGCCTCGAAGTGCAGGTGCGGGCCGGTGACGTTGCCGGTGGCGCCGGACAGGGCGATCTGCTGGCCCGGGACGACCTTCTGGCCCACCGTGACGCCGATGGACGACAGGTGCCCGTACTGGGTGTACATGCCGTCGGCCATCCGGATCACGATCTGGTTGCCGTACGCGCCGCCCCAGCCGGTGGAGACGACCGTGCCCGAACCCACCGCGTGGACGGCCGTACCGCTGGCCGCGTGGAAGTCGATGCCGGTGTGCGAGCCGGAGGACCACAGGGAGCTGCTGGCCTGGTAGCCGGTGGAGACGTACGAGTGCGCGATCGGGGCGACGAAGGTGTTCAGCAGCTTGCGCTCCGCCTCGCGGGCGGCACGGGCCTTGGCCGCCCGCACCTCCTCGGCCCGCTTGGCGGCGGCCTTCGCCGCGGCCTCCTCGGCCGCCTTCTGCTCGGCGGCGTGCTGCTGGGCGGCGGCCTGCGCGTCGATCTGCTCGGGGACGTCCTCGGTCATGGTGAGGACGGGGACGAGGCCGGTCTGCTCCGTGGGGTTCTCGGCGGCGAGCGCCGGGGAGGCGGCGAGGGTGCCGATCACACCGGTGGTGGTGAGGGCCGCGACGCCGGCCGCCTGAGCCGTGGTCCGCTTGACCCGACCGGGCTTGCGGTGCTTCCCGGTGGCGCACATGAACGCCATGAAGTGGCTGGTCCTTTCCTTCCCTCTCGCCTACCGGGTTAGCTGACGGGTTCGGAGCAGGAAGGTCTCCTACGGGCCCCCTCGCAGCCGCGCGGGCGCCCGATTCACCCCAGGGACGATGGGTCCCCGGCTCCCCTGGCTCGCGCCGTACGGGGACTCGGCGATGACTGTCCGGTGCCGCGGGTGCGGCGCACTGCCTGACGAACAGCCCGGACGACGCTACGGCGGCCCGCTTTCAATCCTCAAACAGATCCGGGTTTTTGTAGCGCATCCCACAGGGCAGACAGGCAACCTCCGCCCCAAAACGGGCATCTGAGGAACCGCGTGGAAGAGCGGGGGACGAGCGGGGGACGAGCGGGGACGAGCGAGGGAAGAGCCGGGGGAAAGCGGTGGCACGGCAGGGGCCCTGACGACCCGTAGGTCGGCGGGGCCCCACGCGCGCGTGCCGCCGGGCGGCTACTCCGCGGCGACGACGGTGACTTCGCCGATGCCGAGCGCCTCCACCGGCGCCTTGATCTGGGCGGCGTCGCCGACGAGGACGGTCACCAGGCGGTTCACCGGGAAGGCGTTCACGACGGCCGCGGTGGCCTCCACCGTGCCCGTGGCGGCCAGCTGCTGGTACAGCGTCGCCTGGAAGTCGTCGGGCAGGTGCTGCTCGACCTGGTCGGCCAGGGTGCTCGCGACGGCCGCAGCGGTCTCGTACTTCAGCGGCGCCACGCCGACGAGGTTCTGCACGGCGACGTCCCGCTCGGCGTCGGTCAGGCCCTCCGCCGCGACGGTCCGCAGCACCTTCCACAGGTCGTCCAGCGCCGGGCCGGTGTTCGGCGTGTCCACGGAGCCGCTGATGGCGAGCATCGCCGCGCCCGTGCCGTCCGGCGCGGACCTGAGGACCTGCCCGAACGAGCGCACGCCGTAGGTGTAGCCCTTCTCCTCGCGCAGGACGCGGTCCAGGCGGGAGGTGAGGGTGCCGCCGAGGCAGTACGTGCCGAGCACCTGGGCGGGCCAGACGCGGTCGTGCCGGTCGGGGCCGATCCGTCCGATGAGCAGCTGCGTCTGGACGGCGCCGGGCCGGTCCACGATGACCACGCGCCCGGTGTCGTCGGCGGTCACCGGCGGCACCGGCCGGGGCTCGCCCGGCGTGCCGGTCCAGGCACCCAGGGTGTCGCCGAGCAGTTCGTCCAGGTCGGTGCCGGTCAGGTCGCCGACGACGACCACGGTGGCCGTGGCGGGCCGGACATGGCGGTCGTAGAAGGCGCGCACGGCCGCGGCGTCGATCTTCTCGACCGTCTCCTCGGTGCCCTGGCGCGGCCGGGACATGCGCGAGGTGGCCGGGAACAGCTCCTTGGAGAGTTCCTTGGCGGCGCGGCGGGAGGGGTTGGCCAGCTCGTGCGGGATCTCGTCCAGGCGGTTGCGGACCAGCCGCTCGACCTCGCTCGGGGCGAAGGCGGGCGCGCGCAGGGCGTCGGCGAGCAGGCTGAGGCCCTTGGCCAGGCGGGAGGCCGGGACCTCCAGGCCGAGCCGGACGCCGGGGTGGTCGGCGTGGGCGTCCAGGGTGGCGCCCGCGCGCTCCAGTTCGGCCGCGAACTCCTCGGCGGAGTGCTTGTCGGTGCCTTCGGAGAAGGCCCGCGCCATGATCGTGGCGACACCGTCCAGGCCGGCCGGCTCGGCGTCCAGGGGCGCGTCCAGCAGCACCTCGACGGCGACGACCTGCTGACCGGGGCGGTGGCAGCGCAGCACGGTCAGGCCGTTGTCGAGCGCGGTGCGCTCGGGCGCCGGGAACGCCCACGGCCTGGCCTCGCCGGGCTGCGGCTGGGGGTGGAAGTCCATGGTGGCGAGCTGGGTCACTTGGCCGTCTCCTCGTTCTCGGTCTCGTCGCGGCCCGCCTCTACGGTCGCTTCCTGCTCCGGGTCCTCGGGGACCTCGGCGTCCGGGACGGTCTCCGGGGACTTCGGCTCGTAGACGAGGACAGCGCGGTTGTCGGGCCGCAGGCGGGCCGCCGCGACCTCCTGGACCTCCTCCGGGGTCACCTCCAGGACGCGCTTGACGGCGGTCAGGGCGAGCTGGGGGTCGCCGAACAGGACGGCGTACCGGCACAGTTCGTCGGCGCGGCCGGCGACCGTGCCGAGCCGGTCCAGCCACTCGCGCTCCAGCTGGGCCTGGGCGCGCTCCATCTCCTCGGGCGTGGGCCCCTCCGCGGCGAACCGGGCCAGCTCCTCGTCGATGGCCGTCTCGATGACGGGCACCTCGACGTCACCGGAGGTCTTCACGTCCAGCCAGCCCATGGAGGGCGCGCCGGCCAGGCGCAGCAGGCCGAAGCCGGCGGCGACGGCCGTACGGTCGCGGCGCACCAGCCGGTTGTACAGGCGGGAGGACTCGCCGCCGCCGAGGATGGTCAGGGCGAGGTCGGCCGCGTCGCACGCGCGCGTGCCGTCGTGCGGGAGCCGGTAGGCGGCCATCAGGGCGCGTGCCGGGACCTCCTCCACGACGACCTCGCGCTTCTGCTCGCCGATGACGTCCGGCAGGGAGCCGTCACGGGGGGCGGGCTTTCCGTCGTGGGACGGGATGGAGCCGAAGTACTTCTCGACCCAGGCGAGGGTCTGCTGGGGGTCGATGTCGCCGACCACGGAGAGCACCGCGTTGTTCGGCGCGTAGTAGGTGCGGAAGAACTGGCGGGCGTCCTCCAGGGTGGCCGCGTCCAGGTCCGCCATCGAGCCGATCGGCGTGTGGTGGTAGGGGTGGCCCTCCGGGTAGGAGAGGGCGGTCAGCTTCTCGAAGGCGGTGCCGTACGGCACGTTGTCGTAGCGCTGGCGGCGTTCGTTCTTGACGACGTCCCGCTGGTTCTCCATGGACTCGTCGTCCAGGGCGGCCAGCAGCGAGCCCATGCGGTCGGCCTCCAGCCAGAGCGCCAGCTCCAGCTGGTGGGCGGGCATGGTCTCGAAGTAGTTGGTGCGCTCGAAGCTGGTGGTGCCGTTCAGCGAGCCGCCGGCGCCCTGCACCAGCTCGAAGTGGCCGTTGCCCTTCACCTGCGCGGAGCCCTGGAACATCAGGTGCTCGAAAAGGTGAGCCAGACCGGTACGCCCCTTGACTTCGTGGCGGGAGCCGACGTCGTACCAGAGGCAGACCGCCGCCACCGGGGTCAGGTGGTCCTCGGAGAGCACCACGCGCAGACCGTTGGCCAGGCGGTGTTCGGTCGCTGTCAGGCCCCCGGAGCCTGCCTCGGCTGTGGTCGTGTGACCCATGGGCATGTACGTCCCTTCGCGAGCGGAGGCGGTTGATGGAAACCGCTGTTTTCCTGCCGGTCCTGCCACTGTATGCAAAGCGTGCGGGGGCTTCGCGAAGTTCCCGCGGGACGTACGCCCACAGCGGATCCTGCGGCCTGCCCGGACCCCGGGCGCGGGCGTACCCCGCCGCCCCGGCCGGGGTGCCCCGGGCCGCCCCGGCCCCCTGTGCCTCCCGCCGTGCCCGGGCCGGCCCCGGATGCCGGGAGATCCTCCGGTACCGGGTCGCGGCACGGGTTGTCAGTGCCTCGGTCCACAATGGTCGGCGTCAGTTCCGTCCATCCTTTCAGCAAGGAGCCGGCAGCGATGGCCCGCCGCAGCACGAAGACCCCGCCGCCCGACGATTCGTTCGAGGAGAGGATCCTCGACATCGACGTCGTGGACGAGATGCGTGGCTCCTACCTGGAGTACGCGTACTCGGTCATCTACTCGCGCGCCCTGCCGGACGCCCGTGACGGCCTCAAGCCGGTGCACCGCCGGATCGTCTACCAGATGAACGAGATGGGCGTGCGCCCCGACCGCGCCTATGTGAAGTGCGCGCGCGTCGTCGGCGAGGTCATGGGCAAGCTGCACCCGCACGGCGACGCGTCGATCTACGACGCCCTGGTCCGCATGGCGCAGCCGTTCTCCATGCGCGTGCCGCTGGTCGACGGCCACGGCAACTTCGGCTCGCTGGGCAACGACGACCCGCCGGCCGCCATGCGGTACACCGAGTGCCGGATGGCCGAGGCCACGAGCCTGATGACCGAGTCGATCGACGAGGACACGGTCGACTTCGCGCCGAACTACGACGGCCAGGAGCAGGAGCCGGTGGCGCTGCCCGCCGCCTTCCCGAACCTGCTGGTCAACGGCGCCTCCGGCATCGCGGTCGGCATGGCGACGAACATGCCGCCGCACAACCTGCGCGAGGTGATCAACGCCGCGCGCCACCTGATCCGGTTCCCGAACGCCGATCTGGACGCGCTGATGAAGCACGTCCCCGGCCCCGACCTGCCCACGGGCGGCCGGATCGTCGGCCTGGACGGCATCCGGGACGCGTACGCGACCGGTCGCGGCACCTTCAAGATGCGCGCGACGGTCTCGATCGAGACGGTCACCGCCCGCCGCAAGGGCCTGGTCGTCACCGAACTGCCGTTCACGGTCGGCCCCGAGAAGGTCATCGCGAAGATCAAGGACCTGGTCAACGCGAAGAAGGTCCAGGGCATCGCCGACGTCAAGGACCTCACCGACCGCGAGCACGGCCTGCGCCTGGTCATCGAGATCAAGAACGGCTTCGTGCCGGAGGCGATCCTGGAGCAGCTGTACAAGCTGACCCCCATGGAGGAGTCCTTCGGCATCAACAACGTCGCCCTGGTCGACGGCCAGCCGCTCACCCTGGGCCTGAAGGAGCTGCTGGAGGTCTACCTGGACCACCGCTTCGACGTGGTCCGGCGCCGCAGCGAATACCGCCGCGGCAAGAGGCGCGACCGGCTGCACCTGGTCGAGGGCCTGCTGACCGCGCTGGTCGACATCGACGAGGTCATCCGGATCATCCGCTCCAGCGAGAACTCCGCGCAGGCCAAGGAGCGCCTGATCGAGCGCTTCTCGCTGAGCGAGGTGCAGACCCAGTACATCCTCGACACGCCGCTGCGCCGGCTCACCAAGTACGACCGGATCGAGCTGGAGGCGGAGAAGGACAAGCTCACCGCGGAGATCGAGGAGCTGACCCGGATCCTGGAATCGGACGCGGAGCTGCGCAAGCTCGTCTCGGCCGAGCTGGCCGCGGTGGCCAAGAAGTTCGGCACCGACCGGCGCACGGTCCTGCTGGAGTCCGCGGGTGCCCCGGTGGCCACGGTGCCGCTGCAGGTGGCCGACGACCCGTGCCGGGTGCTGCTGTCCTCGACGGGGCTGCTGGCCCGCACGGCGACCGCGGAGCCGTTCCCGGAGGCGGCGGGCGCCAAGCGCGTCAAGCACGACGTGATCGTCTCGGCGGTGCCGGCGACCGCGCGCGGGGTGATCGGCGCGGTGACCTCGGCGGGCCGGCTGCTGCGGATCAACGTGGTCGACCTGCCGCAGCTGCCCGAGTCGGCGACGGCGCCGAACCTCGCCGGAGGGGCCCCGCTGGCGGAGTTCGTCTCCCTGGACGACGACGAGACGGTGGTCTGCCTGACCACGCTGGACGAGTCGTCCCCGGGTCTCGCGCTCGGCACCGAGCAGGGTGTCGTCAAGCGGGTGGTGCCCGACTACCCGTCCAACAAGGACGAGTTGGAGGTCATCACGCTCAAGGAGGGAGACCGGATCGTCGGCGCGGTGGAGCTGCGCACCGGCGAGGAGGACCTGGTGTTCATCACGGACGACGCGCAGCTGCTGCGTTTCCAGGCCTCCATCGTCCGTCCGCAGGGCCGCCCGGCGGGCGGCATGGCGGGCATCAAGCTCACCGAGGGCGCGAAGGTGATCTCCTTCACGGCGGTCGATCCGGCCGCCGACGCGGTGGTGTTCACGGTGGCGGGCTCGCGCGGCACGCTGGACGACTCGGTGCAGACGACGGCCAAGCTGACCCCGTTCGACCAGTACCCGCGCAAGGGCCGGGCCACGGGCGGCGTCCGCTGCCAGCGGTTCCTGAAGGGCGAGGACTGCCTGTCGCTGGCCTGGGCGGGGCCGGCGCCCGCGCTCGCGGCGCAGAAGAACGGCACTCCGGTGGGGCTGCCGGAGGTGGACCCGCGCCGGGACGGCTCGGGCACGTCGCTGCCGAAGACGGTGTCCGTGGTGGCGGGCCCGGTGTTCTAGGCGGGCGGATCCTCCAGGTCGGCTTCCGCCTCGTCGGGACGCTGTACGTAGCGCAGGACGCCCCACATGCCGTGCTCGTCGGCGTGTGGGGCGCCGTCCTTGCACCCCTCGAGTTCCTTGCCGAGGGTGTCGGCGTCGATGCCGGAGCCGATCAGCACGAGCTGGGTGAGCCGGGTCGCGCGGGGTGTCCAGGGCTCCGGGTAGAAGCGCAGGAACCGGCCGACGGCGTGGACGGCGTACCGGTTGAGCGGGTCGTACGGCCCGAAGTCGACGTACCCCTTGATCCGGTACAGCCCCTCGGGCCTGCTGTCCAGGAACCGCATGAGCCGGCGGGGCTCCAGCGGCACCTCGGAGGTGAAGGACAGGCTGTCGTAGCCGGTGTGCAGGTGCCCGGCGTGGTCCTGTCCGTCCTGCCCGTGCTGGTGCAGGTCGTCGAAGGAGAGCTGCCCGACGCGTTCCTCGCTCGGCCGGCAGTCGAAGAGGAACTCGGGGTCGATGCGGCCGTAGGTGGCGGGGACGACGGCGGCGCGGTCGGTGAGCGAGCGGACGAGCCCCAGGGTCCGGTCGGCGTCGTCGGCGCGGTCGAGCTTGTTGACGACGACCAGGTCGGCGAGGGCGAGGTGCCGGTCGATCTCGGGGTGCCTGGCCCGCGTCTCGTCGAACTCGGCGGCGTCGACCACCTCGACCAGGCCGCCGTAGACGATGCCGGGGTGCTCGCTGGCGAGGACCATGCGCACGAGTTCCTGCGGTTCGGCCAGCCCGCTCGCCTCGATGACGATCACGTCGATGCCGGCGGCGGGCGCGGCGAGCCGGTCCAGGTAGAGGTCGAGTTCGCTCGCGTCGACGGCACAGCACAGGCAGCCGTTGCCGAGTGAGACGGTCGAGTCGCCGAGGGCGCCCGCGACGGCCATCGCGTCGATCTCGATGGCCCCGAAGTCGTTGACGATCGCCCCGATCCGACTGCCTCCGCTGCGGTGCAGCAGATGGTTGAGCAACGTGGTCTTCCCGGAGCCCAGGAAACCTGCGAGCACGATCACCGGGATCTGCCGCTGACTGCCGCTGTCTCCCCAGCTGTTCCCCAAGGTGGCGACCTCTTTCCTCTCTCCCACGGTTTCCGGGGACCAGGATAGGAGCGGGAGGAAACGCGGCGAAGTGATCCTCTCTGCCGTGATTGATCATGGCGTCCGTGATCGACTTCACCCATGTCAACATTGATCGAATCAATAATCGGGCATCAATGTATGCAGAGGCGACTACGGTGAGCCCCATGCGCGATCACGACACCGCTCCCCACCGCCCCGGGCGCCGGCTGACCACCAAGGAGACCGCCGAAGTCCTCGGCGTGAAGCCCGAGACGGTCTACGCGTACGTGAGCCGCGGCCTGCTCAGCAGCAGACGCGAGCCCGGCGGCCGGGCCAGCACCTTCGAGGCCGGCGAGGTGGAGGCCCTGGCCCGCCGCAACCGGCGGGAGGCGGCCGGGAGCCCGGGGTCCGGCGGAGACCTGTCCGTCCGCACCCGCATCACGCTGATCGAAGGGGACCGGTACTTCTACCGGGGCGTCGACGCCGTCGAACTGGCCACCCGCCACTCCTACGAGGAGGTCGCGGAGTGGCTGTGGACGGGCCGGCCTGCCCCCGGGGTGACCTTCTCCGCGCCCGAGGACACCGTCGGGGTCGCCCGCCGCGCCGTGGACGCCCTGTCCGAGCACGCCTCCCCCGTCGACCGGCTGCGGGTGGCGGCGATCGCCGCGGCGGCCGAGGACCCGCTGCGCTTCGACCTGTCCGAGGAGGCCGTGCTGAACACGGCGCGGACCCTCATCCCCACCCTCGTCGCCGCGCTGCCGCCGGCCGCGCACCGGCGCGAGGACGACGGTCCGCTGGCCCACCGCCTGTGGTACCGGCTGACCGGCCGCCCGGCCGACGAGGCCTCCCTGCGCGTGCTGGACACCGCGCTCGCGCTGCTCGCCGACCACGACCTGGCCGCGTCCACCCTGGCGGTGCGGGTCGCCGCCTCGGCCCGGGCGCACGCGTACGCGGCCGTCTCGGCCGGGCTCGGCGTGCTGGAGGGGCCGCTGCACGGCGCCGCCAGCGGCCTGGCCCACCGGATGCTCCTGGACGTGCTCGACCAGGGCACGGCTGTCCCGGTGATCGCCGCCGAACTGCGCGCGGGCCGTCGCGTGCCCGGCCTCGGCCACCGGCTCTACACGGGCGAGGACCCTCGCGCACGGATGCTGTTCGGCATGCTGGAGCAGGTCCCGCGCGCGGAGTCCGCGCTGCTCGCGGCCCGGGACATCGTCGCCACCACCGCCCGGCACACCCCGCTGCACGCCAACGTGGACCTGGCCCTGGCCGTGTTCACCGCGTCCTTCGGCATGCCGGCCACGGCCGGGGAGACGATCTTCGCCGTCGCCCGGACCGCGGGCTGGATCGCCCACGCCCTGGAGGAGTACGGAGAGCGCCCGCTGCGCATGCGCCCCAGCGGCCACTACGTCGGTCCGCGCCCGCCGCAGCCCCTCCCGGAGTAGGACACGGCACCGGCCGGAAGTCCCCCTGGGGGAACTCAGGTTAGGCTCACCTCTGTGAGTAGGTGTGCGACCGTCTCCCGGAGCCTCGACGAGCCGATCTCCGGCACGGCAGCCACGGCGACGACGTGGCTGCTGCTGGAACAGCCCGGCCCGTGGGGTGCCAAGGCGCTGACGTCCAGCCACCTGGACCCCGCGCTGGGGCGGGCCCTGGAGGCCGCCGCCGACGGGACCGGCGTGCGGATCGCGCTCATCCGGCGCCCCGGGCGCCACGCGGACCCCGGCACGCCCCCGATCCGGCAGGTGTACGCCGCACACACCGTTCCGGGACGCGTGTGGCTGCACAGTGCCACCACCCGCGATCCTCGGCGGCTGCTCGAACTGGACTTCGCCGGCCTGGGGAGCGGCGACCACCGTTCCTTCGGCGCGGTGCTCGACGGACGGCCGCACCGGGGTGACCCGCTGGCGCTCGTGTGCACCAACGGCAAGCGCGACCGCTGCTGCGCCCTCCTCGGCCGCCCCCTCGCCGCCGAGCTGGTCGCCTCGGGGGTGCGCGGGGTCTGGGAGGTCACCCATCTGGGTGGACATCGGTTCGCGCCCACGGTGCTCGTGCTGCCGTACGGCTACGCCTACGGCCGCGCCGAGGCGCACACCGTCAAGGCGGCCCTGCACGGCGTGCAGGAGGGGCGTGTGGTCGTGGAGGGGTGCCGGGGGTGCTCCGCGTGGGCGCGGCCCGGGCAGGCGGCGGAGCTGGCCGTGCGGTCGGCCGCGAACGAGTACCGGGCGGGCGTGCTGAGCGTCGTACGGACCGACGGTGCGGCTCCGCGCTGGGAGGTCACCGTCGGCCACGCCGACGGCCGCCGGTGGCGGGTCACCGTGGCGCAGGGGGCGTCGCTGCCGCCCCGCCCGGAGAGCTGCGGCGCGGCCGTGCTCGGCGCGCCGGCGCGGATGGACGTGGTCGAGGTACGCGAGCTGGGGCCTTCGGCGCTGGCGAGCTAGCCGGGCGGCACGCGCCGTCCCGCGGGCGAGCCGGCCGGACGACACGCGCCGTCCATCATTGATCAACAGATGGATCAAGAGATCCACACCACACCCGCTGGGGCGCCTGCGGACGGTCCACGTACCGTCGTGGGTATGAGCCCCACTCCCCCCGCCCGCCGACTGCGCCTCGGACTGCCCCGGCGCATGTTCTCGCAGGTGCTGCTGATGCAGGTGGCGATCGCGGCGGGAGTCGCGGTGCTCGCGACCGGGCTCTTCCTCGCCCCGCTGAGCAAGCAGCTGGACCAGGAGGCGATGCGCCGCGCGCTGGCCATCGCCGAGACCACCGCGCAGGACCCGCACATCGCCGAGGGTGTCGTCACCACACCGCCGTCCAGGAACGGCCCGGTGCAGCGGGAGGCGGAACGGATCCGGCGGGCCACGCACGCCGAGTACATCGTGGTGCTGAACCGGGACTGGGTGCGCTGGTCGCACCCCACCCCCTCGGAGATCGGCCGCCGCGTCTCCACCGACCCCACCGACGCCCTGGCCGGCCAGGAGGTCATGGAGATCGACAAGGGCACCCTGGGACGCTCGGCACGCGGCAAGGTGCCGCTGTACGACGACAACCGCCGGATCGTCGGCGCGGTCTCGGTCGGCATCGCCTACGACAGCGTGCGGGCGCGGCTGATCAGCGCGATCCCGGGGCTGTTCGCGTACGCCGGGGGCGCCCTCGCGGTGGGCGCGCTGGCCGCCTGGCTGATCTCGCGCCGGGTCCAGCGGCAGACCCGGGACCTGGCCTTCTCCGACATCTCCGCGCTGCTCGCGGAGCGCGAGGCGATGCTGCACGGCATCCGCGAGGGCGTGGTCGCGCTGGACCGGGCCGGTCGCGTCCGGCTGCTCAACGACGAGGCCCGACGGCTGCTGGGCATCGGCGACGAGGCCGTCGGGCGGACCCCCGACGAGGCGCTCGGCGCGGGCCGTACGACGGACGTGCTCGCAGGACGGGTGACCGGCACCGACCTGCTCACCGTGCGCGGCCAGCGCGTCCTGGTCGCCAACCGCATGCCCACCGGGGACGGCGGCGCCGTGGCCACCCTGCGCGACCGCACCGAACTGGAGCAGCTGGGGCGCGAACTCGACTCCACCCGCGGGCTGATCGACGCCCTGCGCGCCCAGGACCACGAGCACGCCAACCGCATGCACACCCTGCTGGGGCTGCTGGAGCTGGAGATGTACGACGACGCCGTGGAGTTCGTCGGTGAGGTGGTCGGGGACCACCGGGCCACCGCCGAGCAGGTCACCGAGAAGATCCAGGACCCGCTGCTCGCCGCGCTGCTGGTCGGCAAGGCCACCGTGGCGGCCGAGCGCGGGGTCGCCCTGTGGGTGTCGGAGAGCACCCGGCTCCCGGACCGGCTGATCGACCCCCGGGGGCTGGTGACGGTCGTGGGCAACCTCGTGGACAACGCTCTCGACGCGGTCGCGGGCACCCCGCACGCGCGCGTGGAGGTCGAGTTGCGCGCGGAGGGCCGTTCGGTCGTCCTGCGGGTGCGGGACACGGGTCCCGGTATCCCCGAGGAGCAGCGGGAGGTGGTCTTCACGGAGGGCTGGTCCACCAAGAAGCCGCCCGCGCACGGCAAGCGGGGTATCGGGCTGTCCCTGGTGCGCCGGCTCGCCGAGCGGCAGGGCGGGAGCGCGACCGTGGGCACGGCGGCCGGCGGTGGCGCGGAGTTCACCGTGGTCCTGCCCGAGGCGCTGACCGAGCCGGAACCGGAACCCGCTGTGTCCGAGGCGTCCCTGGAGACCGCCGCCGTCGCCGAGGAGGAGGCGCGATGATCGAGGTCCTGGTCGTGGACGACGACACGCGCGTCGCCCGCGTCAACGCCGCCTACGTGGAGAAGGTGCCCGGCTTCCACGTGGCCGGCGAGGCCCACAACGCGGCCGAGGCGCTGCGCCTGGTGGAGAGCCTGCCGCGGCTCGATCTCGTCCTGATGGACCACTACCTGCCCGACGACACGGGTCTCGCGGTCGTCCAGGAGATGCGCCGGCGCGGCCACCAGACCGACGTGATCATGGTGACGGCGGCGCGGGACGTGTCGACCGTGCAGGCGGCCATGCGGCAGGGGGCGTTGCAGTACCTGGTGAAGCCGTTCGCCTTCGCCGGTCTGCGGGCGAAGCTGGAGGCGTACGCCGAGCTGCGGCGCACCCTGGACGGCGGCGGCGAGGCCGAGCAGGCGGAGGTCGACCGCATCTTCGGTGCCCTGTCCGCCCCGTCGGAACCCGGGCTGCCCAAGGGGCACTCCCCCACGACGGCCGAGCTGGTGCGCCAGACACTGCTGAGCGCCGAGCGCCCCCTGTCCGCCCAGGAGATCGCCGAGCGGACCGGGGTGAGCCGGCAGACCGCCCAGCGGTACCTGAAGCTCCTGGAGCGCACCGGCCGGGCCCGGCTGACCCTCAAGTACGGCGACGCGGGCCGCCCGGAACACCGTTACGTGTGGGCGACCCGCGCCTGAGCGGGGTTCGAGCAGCGCGATCCCTGCCGCGGGATTCAAGCGGGATTCATGCGGCGGGATTCATGTACGGGTCACTTGACCGCCTTGACGAACTCTGTCGTGTACGTCTTGGTCAAGTCGACCTTCGCGTTCTTGATGTTGGGGTTGAACGCCTTGAGGACCTTTTCGACGGTCTCGGGACCGCCCTGGGGCATCACGCCGTCGTCGGTGAACATCGGCAGGGTGCTCTTGATGGCTTGCGCGTACAGGCCCTTGTTGCCCTGGGAGTAGTCGGCGGGCATCTTGGCGGCGATCTCGTCGGCGCTGTGCGCGGACATCCACTTGAGCGTCTTGACGAACGCGTTGGCCAACTTCTGGACGGTGTCCTTGTGTCCGTTCACCCAGTCCGTCTGCATGTACAGACTTGACGAGGGGTACGGCCCGCCGAGCGCCTCCTGAGAACCCTCGGGGGTGCGCATGTCGATGAGGATCTTCCCGGCCTTCTTGTCCAGGATCGTCGCGACGGTCGGATCGGTGGTCATGCCGCCGTCGATCGCCCCCTTCTGGAGCGCCGCGATGAACGTCGGCCCCGCGCCGACCGCGACCGGCGTGAACTCGCTGATCTTCACGCCGTTCTTGACCGCCAGGTACTTGGTGAGGAAGTCGGTCGAGGATCCGAGCCCGGTCACGCCCAGCTTGCGGCCCTTGAAGTCCCTGGGCGAGGCGAGGTCTCCTGCGGCCTTGTCCGAGACGACCTCCACCTCGCCGGGAGCGTGCGAGAACTGCACGACCGACTCCACCTCCTTGCCCTTCACCTGCAGGTCGAGCGTGTGGTCGTAGAACCCGACCGCTCCCTGCACCTGCCCGGAGACGAGCGCGGTCTCGGCCTGGACGCCGGCGGGCTCGCTGAGGAGCTGGACGTTCAGCCCCTCGGCCTGGAAGTAGCCGAGGCGCTGGGTGAGCATCGCGGGCAGGTAGATGACCTTGTCCAGGCCACCGACCATGATCTTGACGCTCTCGCCCTTGCCGCCGCCGCTGCCGGTGTCGGCCGTGGAGCTTGCCGCGTCGTTGGCGCAGGCGGTGAGGGAGGAGAGGGCGAGCAGCCCGGCGGCGGCCAGGGAGGCGTGTCTGGCGGTCTTGCGCATGCGGTTCACGTCCTTGTGAGAGGGCGGTACGGGGGTGGGTGAGGCGGCGAGGGTCCGGTCAGCTGTCGGAGCCGGTGGGCCTCCAGCGGAAGATGCGGCGCTCGGCGAAGGTCAGCAGCCCCTCGGCGACGAGGGCGACGACGGCCAGGATGACCATCGCGGCGTACACGCCCGCGGCGTTGAAGGTGTTCTGGGACTGCGCGACGAGCAGGCCGATGCCCTTGGTCGCGCCGATGTACTCGCCGACGATGGCGCCGATGAGCGCGAAGCCGAAGCTGACGTGGAGGCTGGTGAAGATCCAGGAGGTGGCGGACGGGATGACCACCTGAAGGGTCACCCTGCGGTCGCTCGCGCCCAGGATCCGGGCGTTGGCCACGAGGTTGCGGTCCACTTCGCGGGCGCCCTGGAAGGCGTTGAAGAACACCGGGAAGAAGACGAGCACCACGGCGGAGGCCACTTTGGAGGACGGCCCGAGGCCGAACCAGATCAGGAAGATGGGCGCCAGCACGATCCTGGGGATCGAATTGAGCACCTTGATGTATGGACCAAGGATCTCGGCGAGCAATCTGATCCGCCCGAGCGCAATGCCGAGGACCACACCGGCGACCACGCCGATGACCCAGCCGAGCAGTGCCTCGTACAGCGTGTACCAGATCTGCTCGCCCAGGGAGCCGAGCGCTGTCCCGTGGGCCACCCAGGTGTGGATCTGGTCCCAGATCTTCGAGGGCATCGAGAAGTTGAACGGGTCGATGACCTTGGCGCGGGAGAGTGCCTCCCACAGTCCGAGGACGGCCACCAGGACCACCGCGCGCGCCACGTTGACGAACACCTTGCGCCGGCGTGCGGCCTGGGCCCGGGTCTCCGCGCGACCGGGTGCCTTGGCGGTGTCGACGACCGGCGTGCTGAGGACCTCAGGCGACATGGGCGGCACCCCTCTCGCGGGTGATGCGGACCTCTTCGCCGAGGGACTCCCAGATCTCGCGGTAGATCTCGATGAACCGCGGCTCCAGTCGGACCGACTCGACCTTCCGCGGGCGGGGCAGATCGATGGCGAAGACCTGCTTCACGGTCGCGGGTCCGGCGGTCATCACGACGACCTTGTCCGCCAGCGCGATGGACTCCTCCAGGTCGTGGGTGACGAAGACGACGGAGGCGCCGGTGCCCTCCCACAGCTCCAGCAGCTCGTCCGACATCAGGGCCCGGGTCTGCACGTCGAGCGCCGAGAACGGCTCGTCCATCAGCAGGATCTCGGGGTCGTTGACAAAGGTGGCCGCCAGGGCGACGCGCTTGCGCTGGCCCCCGGAGAGCTGGTGCGGATAGCGGTCCTCGAAGGCGGCGAGTCCCACCCGGGCCAGCCACTCACGGGCCTTCTGCCTGGCCTCCGCCTTGGGCACGCCCCTGAAGCGCGGGCCCGCCATGACGTTCGACAGGACCGTCCGCCAGGGGAAGGTGGCGTCCTGCTGGAAGACGAAGCCGACCTTGTCACCGACGCCGTCGACCGGCTCCCCGGCCACCAGCACCTCACCCTCGGTGGGCTCCTCCAGGCCGCTGACGAGGGTCAGCGTGGTGGACTTGCCGCACCCGGTCGGCCCTACGACGGCCACGAACTCGCCGCGTTCGACGGTGAGGTCCAGGCCGCGCACGGCCGTGTGCAGTCCCCCGGACGGGGTCCTGAAGGTCTTGCTCGCGCCCCGCAGCTCGATGGCGGGGCTGGTGTGTGCGCTCATGGGCCGGGACGGTAGGTGTGGCCCCGGCCACAGCAGCAGTCTTGTGAGCACAAGCCGTTCTTTTGCTCGCAAGAACCTGTTGTGCTCGTTTTGCTCGCGCTACAACTGCGGAGCCGAACACGGGCTGCACGCTCGCCGGCCTTGAAGGAGAGGCCTGATGATTGACGTCCTGGTGGTCGACGACGACTTCCGTGTCGCTGAGATCAACGCCAAGTACGTGGGAAAGGTTCCCGGCTTCCGGGTGGCCGCCCGCGCGCACAGCGCCGCGCAGGCCCTGACCGCCGTCGAACGCGGCACCATCGACCTGGTCCTGCTCGACCACTACCTGCCGGACCAGACCGGTCTGGAACTCGTGCACCGCATGCGGGAGCAGGGGCACGGCACCGACGTCATCATGATCACCGCGGCCAGTGACGTGACGACCGTCCAGCAGGCGATGCGCCTGGGCGCCCTGCACTACCTGGTCAAACCGTTCACCTTCGCCGCCCTGCGGGCCCGCCTGGACTCCTACGCCGCCCTGCGCCGCACGGTCGACCGGGTGGGCGGCCGGGGCCTGACGGGTCAGGAGCAGGTCGACCGGATCTTCGGTGCCCTCCGCGCCGCCCCCGCGCCCTCCGCACCCGGCCTGCCGACCGGCCACTCCGAGCCCACGACCGACCTCATCTGCGGTGTCCTGCACCGCGCCGACCACCCGCTCTCGGCCCACGAGGTGGCCGCCCGGACGGGCCTGAGCCGCTCCACCGCCCAGCGCTACCTCCGCCACCTGGAGCAGGCGGGCCGGCTCCGCCTCTCGCTGAAGTACGGCGACACCGGCCGCCCGGAACACCGGTACGCGTGGGTGACGCCGTAATCCCACCGGCGGCCGGTGCTAGACGGCTCCGGCTCCGGTCAGCGAACGCACCTCCGTCTCGGCGTACTTGGCCTCGTCCGCGACCTCGTCGGAGGTGACCGTGCCCAGCCAGCCGGCGAGGAAGCCGAGCGGGATGGAGACGATGCCCGGGTTCTCCAGCGGGAAGTACTGGAAGTCGACGGCCGGGAAGAGGGAGTCCGGGTCGCCGGACACCACCGGCGACAGCAGCACCAGTCCGATCGCCGGGAGCAGCCCGCCGTACACCGCCCACACCGCGCCGCGCGTCGTGAAACCGCGCCAGAACAGCGAGTAGAGCAGGACCGGCAGGTTCGCCGACGCGGCGACGGCGAAGGCGAGGCCGACCAGGAAGGCGACGTTGAGATCGCGGGCCAGCAGCCCGAGCGCGATCGCCACGACACCGATGCCGACCGCCGCCCACCGGGCCACGGCGACCTCACTGCGGGCCTCGCCGTGCCTACGGCGCAGCGAGGCGTACAGATCGTGGGCCACCGAGGCCGAGGAGGCCAGCGTGATGCCCGCGACCACCGCGAGGATCGTGGCGAAGGCCACCGCGGCGACCACCGCGAACAGCACGGTCCCGCCGGTGGAGCCGGCTCCGCCGCCCAGGTCGAGAGCGAGAAGCGGCACCGCCGTGTTGCCGGCCGCGTTGGATCCGCGTACGGCACCCGTCCCCACCACCGCCGCCGCGCCGAATCCGAGGACGATCGTCATCAGGTAGAAGCTGCCGATCAGACCGATGGACCACACCACGGAGCGACGCGCGGCCCGCGCGGTGGGCACGGTGTAGAAGCGGGACAGGATGTGCGGCAGTCCGGCCGTGCCCAGCACCAGCGCGAGTCCCAGGCTGATGAAGTCGACCCGGGCGGTCCAGTCCCCGCCGTACTTCAGGCCCGGCGCCAGGAACGCCGTCCCGTGCCCGCTGCGCTCCGCGGCCGTAAGCAGAAGCCGGTCGACGTCTCCGTGGAACCGCAGCAGGACGAGCACGGTCAGCACGACCGTCCCCCCGAGCAGCAGGACCGCCTTCACGATCTGGATCCAGGTGGTGGCCCGCATCCCTCCCAACGACACATAGATCACCATGAGCGCCCCGACGCCGATGACCGTCCAGGCCTGCGCCGCGCCGCTCGTCCGCCCCAGCAGCAGCGCCACCAGGCTGCCCGCGCCGACCATCTGCGCCACCAGATAGAGAACGGACACCGTCACCGAGGAAGTTCCCGCGGCGATCCGCACCGGCCGCTCGCTCATCCGCGCGGCCAGCACGTCGGCCAGCGTGAACCGCCCGCAGTTGCGCACCAGTTCGGCCACCAGGAACAGCACGACCAGCCACGCCACGAGGAATCCCACGCAGTAGAGCAGCCCGTCGTACCCGTACAACGCGATGAGTCCGGCGATCCCCAGGAAGGAGGCCGCCGACATGTAGTCACCCGCGATGGCAAAACCATTCTCCATGGGGGAGAACAGCCGCCCGCCGGCGTAGAACTCCTCCGCCGAACCGCGCCGCCGGCGGCTCACCCAGGTCGTGATCCCGAGGGTGACCGCCACGAACCCGGTGAACAGCAGCAGCGCCAGAGTCTGGTCACCGGTCACTGGGCCCCTCCCCGCGCGCCACGGGCCAGTTCCTGTGTGTCCCAGCGCAGCTCCAGCGCGGCCCGGTCCCGGCGCAGCCGCGCGTGCCGGGCGTAGGCCCAGGTCAGCAGGAACGTGGTGAGGAACTGTCCGAGCCCCGCGACCATCCCCACGTTCACCGCCCCGGCCACGGGCCGGGCCATGAATCCGGGCGCCGTCGTCGCGGTGACCACGTACCCCACGTACCAGACCAGGAAGCCGACGGTCCCCGGCACCACGAACCGCCGGTACCTCCCCCTCACCTCCTGGAACGCCGCACTGCGCTGGACCTCGACGTACACGTCGCGGGCCCCTGCCGCGGCCGCGCCGGGCCCGCCCCGCGCGGGCGGCACGGCCGGCGCCGGCGTACCGGTGTCGTGGAGCTCGCCCCAGCCCGAGGCCGGCGCGTCATGCCAGGGGTCCTCGAACGTCACGTCGCGGGAGGGCGTACCGCGGTCTTCCTGGTTCCCGGCCGGTCTCTCGGGGCCGTCCCCAGCACCGCGGGGGCCGTTGCTTGACTGCATGCCCAAGGATGGACAGACCGGGAAGATCTCTGACTTCTCTTCCTCCTGCTCTTCACCCCATCAGGTGATTCACCCCGTGGGTGGCCGCACCAGCCTCTTGCTATAGGCGTACCGCACGGCCTGCGCGCGGTCCTTGAGGCCCGTCTTGGCGAAGAGGTTGTTGATGTGTGTCTTCACCGTCGCGGTCGACACATGCAGTCTGCGGGCGATCTCCTGATTGCTGAGGCCTTCGGCGATCAGCACCAGGACCTCGGTCTCGCGCGCGGTCAGCCCGTCGGGCGCCTCGTCGGCCGCGGGAACCGGCTCGGGCTCGGGCTGTGACAGCCGCTCCAGCAACCGTCGCTGCACGCTCGGCGACAGTCCCGCGTCCCCCGAGAGCACGCTGTGCACGGCACGTACGATCTCGTCACCGCCCGCGTCCTTGGTCAGGTATCCCCGGGCGCCGGCCCTCAGCGCGGGGAACAGCGACTCGTCGTCCGCGTAGGTCGTGAGCACCACCACCTGGGTTCCGGGGTACTGGGCCCGGATCCGCCGGGTGGCCTCCACACCGTCGCAGCGGGGCATCCGGAGGTCCATCAGGACGACGTCCGGAGCGAGTTCACCGACCAGCCGCACCGCCTCCTCACCGTCTCCCGCGGCCCCGACGACCTCCACCCCCGGCAACAGCCCGAGCAGCATCACGATGCCCTCACGGACCACGGTCTGGTCGTCGGCCACCACGACCCGTGCCGGCTTCCTCTCCCCCTCCGTCTCCGTCATACGGGCACCTTCAGCGTCACCACGAACCCCTCCTTGTCCGGACCCGCGTCCAGCGAGCCGCCCAGCAGCTCGGCGCGCTCGCGCATGCCCAGCAGACCGTACCCGCCTCCGGCGCCGCCCAGTTCGCCCGACCGCCCGCCCGAGTCACGGACGTTCAGCGTCACTTCGTGCTCGCTGTAGTCGAGCCGTACCGCCACCTTGGCGCCCTGGGCGTGCTTGCGGACGTTCGTCAGTGCCTCCTGTGCGACCCGCCGCACGGCCTGGGACGCCTCGGCCGGCAGGGGTCTGCGTTCACCTGTGACGGTGACCTCGGCCGCGTCGGCCGTGCTGACCAGTTCGGTCAGGAAGTCCTCCAGCGGGGTCAGCTCGCCCCGCAGCGCGGAGAGCGCCTGACGGGTCTCGGCGAGCCCGTCCCGGGCCATTCCCCGGGCGGCCACCACCCGCTCCAGGATCCGTTCGCGCTCCGCGCCGTTCTCGATCAGCAGCCGGGCCGCCTCCAGGTGCACCAGCTGTGCCGAGAGGCTGTGCGCCAGCACGTCGTGGATCTCCCGTGCGATGCGGGCCCGCTCGGCCAGCGCCGCGGACTCGGCCTCGGCCGCGCGGGCGGCACGCTCCTGGGCGAGCAGCCGCTGCGCGCTGCCCCGTGCCTCCGCGTCCAGCCGCAGGACGTACCCGGCGAGGGCCATACCCGCCACGGTGGCGGCCGTGGTCAGCCAGACGTCGTTGTTGAACGCGGAGTACGAGGCCAGCGCCACCGACGTCACGGGGACCGCGGCGCCGAGCGGCAGCCGCTCCAGCGCGGCGACGCCGCAGCCGCACCAGAGCAGGAGGGCGGGGCCGGTGAATCCGCCGGCCTCGGCGGCGACCGCGATGGCCAGGAGCAGCGCTATGAGCAGGAGGGACGGCACCAGCCGGTGCTGGTAGGTGGTGCGGGAGAAGGCCCAGGCGACGAGTCCGGCGAGGAGGACTCCCGCCGCTGCCGCGAGCGCCCCCCACAGGCCGACGTGCCTCTGGGTGAAGGCACCCCACAGGAGCAGGGCCAGCATGAGCAGCCGCACGATCCAGGCGAGCAGTCGCCGGGGCCGGGGCGTTCCCGCGCGGCCGAGCGCTTCCCGGGACGGCCAGCGTGTCCAGGCGTTCTCGGTCACACGCGCTCCTTCCAGGCCGGCTGCATGTCGCCACCGTACGCGGGGGCGGGAGCGCTCATGGTGCCGACGGACTGGGCCCGCCAGACCAGGATCCCGCCTCGGACCAGCAGGGTGCAGGCGAGTCCGAGCAGCAGCGCCGAGCTGTCCTGGTGGATGCCGAGGGCGAGGCCGAGCGCGAAGGCACCGACGCGCAGGGCGACGCCCGCGCCCCACACGGCGACGCTCGCCTTGGTGCTCTTGGTCCATATGACGCCGTCCGGTGCCGTCCAGATACGGGTGGTCCAGCCCCAGCCGGCGCCGGTGGCCAGACCGATGAGCAGCTCCACCGTGAGCAGTACGGCGGATCCGGTGCGGTGGTGGGGGTCGAGCACCCCGGGCTCACGCAGGGCCACGACGGCGAGCACCACGGGCAACAGCCACCAGCGCCGGTCCGTGTCGATCGCCCGGGTGCGGAACTGCCGGGCGATCACTACGGCGACGACGGCCACGATCACCAGTGCGTTGACGAGCCCGGGCATCAGAGCCTCCGTGAGCGGGAAGGTGGTGCCGACAGCGAGCGCTGCCGACGCCTTCGAAGCTACGGAAATCCGCAGGCCGGGAGATCGGAGCCGGGGTGGATCACGGGTGGAACCTCGTAGCGGCTCGCCTCCACCCATGGGTGGAGAGACCGTGCGGACCGGGCCGGCCGTGGGGTGAGCGGACGAACGGGTGAGCGGCTGAGCGGATGAGGGGGGCAGCGGATGAGCGCCAACAGATGCCCGGCCCGCCGACGCGTCGCCGACGGACGTCTGCCTTCCGCACCGGCCGCCTCAGTCCATCCGCCACCCGGGACATCACCGCAGGCGGCTGCCAGGCCGGCCAACGCACAGGCTCCCGCCCGCGTCGGCCGGCCACCCGGCAGGGCCCGCTCTCGGCGAGGAGCCCCGCCTGTGCTGCCTGTGCTGCGCCCGCCCGTAACCGCGCCTTCCCGAAGCAAGCCCCCGCCCCCAGCAGGCCCTCGGCGGCCACAGCCCGCCGGCGAAGGCCCGGCGCGGCGGCTACGCGTCGATGCGTGACCGGTCCAGCGTCGCCGCCGAGCTGGAGATGAACTCCTTGCGGGGAGCCACCTCGTTGCCCATCAGCAGGTCGAAGACCTGCTCCGCCGCCTCCAGGTCGGAGAGGTTGATGCGGCGCAGGGTGCGGTGGCGCGGGTCCATCGTGGTCTCGGCCAGCTGATCGGCGTCCATCTCGCCCAGACCCTTGTAGCGCTGGATGGAGTCCTTGTACCGGATGCCCTTGCTCTGGAACTCCATGAGCTTGTCGCGCAGCTCGCGGTCCGAGTACGTGTAGACGTACTTCTCCTGGCCCTTCTTCGGCTGGATCAGCTCGATGCGGTGCAGCGGCGGCACGGCGGCGAAGACCCGGCCGGCCTCGACCATGGGCCGCATGTAGCGCTGGAACAGGGTGAGCAGCAGGCAGCGGATGTGGGAGCCGTCCACATCGGCGTCGGTCATCATGATGATCTTGCCGTAGCGGGCCTGGTCGATGTCGAAGGTGCGGCCCGAGCCCGCCCCTATGACCTGGATGATCGCACCGCACTCGGCGTTCTTGAGCATGTCGGTCACCGACGACCGCTGCACGTTGAGGATCTTGCCGCGGATCGGCAGCAGTGCCTGGAACTCGGAGTTCCGCGCCAGCTTGGCCGTGCCGAGCGCGGAGTCGCCCTCGACGATGAACAGCTCGCTGCGGTCGACGTCGTCGCTGCGGCAGTCGGCCAGCTTGGCCGGCAGGGACGAGGACTCCAGGGCCGTCTTCCTGCGCTGGGCGTCCTTGTGCTGGCGGGCCGCGACCCGGGTGCGGGCGGCCGCGACCACCTTCTCCATGACGACCCGGGCCTGCGCGGCGGCGTCCCGCTTGGTGGAGGTCAGGAACGCCTTCAGTTCCTTGGAGATCACGTTGAAGACGATCCGGCGGGCCGCGGAGGTGCCCAGCACCTCCTTGGTCTGGCCCTCGAACTGCGGCTCGGCCAGACGCACGGTGACGACCGCGGTCAGGCCCTCCAGGGCGTCGTCCTTGACGATGTCGTCCTCGGCCACGCGCAGCAGCTTCTTGGCCCGCAGCATCTCGTTCATGGTCTTGGTGACGGCCTGCTCGAAGCCGGCCACGTGCGTGCCGCCCTTGGGCGTGGCGATGATGTTCACGAACGACCGGAGGGTCGTGTCGTAGCCGGTGCCCCAGCGCAGCGCGACGTCGACGCCCAGCTCACGGGTGACCTCGGTGGGAGTCATCTGGCCGTGCTCGTCGAGGACCGGGACCGTCTCCTTGAAGGTGCCCTTGCCCGAGAAGCGCAGGACGTCGCAGATCGCCTTGTCGCTCGCCAGGTACTCGCAGAACTCGCTGATGCCGCCGTCGAAGCGGAAGGACTCCTCGCCCTTGCTGCCGCCCTCGCCGAGACCGAACTCGTCACGGACGACGATGGTCAGGCCGGGCACCAGGAACGCGGTCTGCCGGGCGCGCTGGTGCAGGTTCTCCAGGGAGAGCTTGGCGTCCTTGAGGAAGATCTGCCGGTCGGCCCAGTACCGCACGCGGGTGCCGGTGCGTGTCTTGGGGATCTTCTTGGCCTTGCGCAGGCCGCTCTTGGCCTCGAACTTCGCGTCGGGGTTGCCGGAGGCGAAGGCGCCGGGCACGCCGCGCCGGAAGCTGATCGCGTGGGTGTGGCCGCCGCGGTCCACCTCGACGTCGAGGCGGGCGGAGAGGGCGTTGACCACGGAGGCGCCGACGCCGTGCAGACCGCCGGAGGCGGCGTAGGAGCCGCCGCCGAACTTGCCGCCCGCGTGGAGCTTGGTCATGACGACCTCCACGCCGGACAGGCCGGTCTTCGGCTCCACGTCCACGGGGATGCCGCGGCCGTTGTCGCGCACCTCGACGGAGCCGTCGTCGTGGAGGACGACCTCGATGTGGTCGCAGTAGCCGCCGAGGGCTTCGTCCACCGAGTTGTCGATGATCTCCCACAGGCAGTGCATCAGACCGCGACTGTCCGTCGAGCCGATGTACATACCGGGGCGCTTGCGCACGGCCTCAAGGCCCTCAAGGACGAGCAGGTGCCGCGCGGTGTAGTTGGAACCGTCCCGGTCTGCTCCTGCCAGCAGCGCTGTGGACGGCACGGACGTATCGGCGGTCACGCGGTTCGCTCCTCGCTGAATTTCAGGTGACCCCCCTTTGGGTAAGGGGGCGGCTTCGGTCGCCGCTCAGAGGGTACCGAGCCCTGGTAGAGCCGGTGTAACGCCACCCTCGTCGGCAACTCACACTAGTCCAGAGTCGCATAGGTGTTCGATCCCTCGATGGAGTGAAGCACACATCACGTTCCATTCGAGGCATGAACCATTTAGGCTCCGGGCACGTCCTCATGAACAACCGGCAACCCGGCCGGGAGGACCGAGACAGCAAGACAGCGCGAACCCGTAGGCATACAAGAGACGCAATACGGCACATTCGCCGCCAACCGGCAGCAGACAGCCGCCCCGGAAAGATTTTTTTCGAGGAAAAGCCACGAGCGGGAACGTTTTCGGGCTGGTTGGATGTTGACCCTGGTACGACAGCTCGTCGAGCTAGAGAAGAGGCGACGTGACTACTGTTCTGACCCCCGCGAGCCCGCTGACGGCCGCCGATCGCTGCGACCGCTGCGGCGCCCAGGCATACCTGCGCGTGGTCCTGCTCAGCGGCGGAGAACTGCTCTTCTGCGCCCACCACGGTCGCAAGTTCGAGCCGGAACTCAAGAAGATCGCCGCTGAGATACAGGACGAGACGGAGCGGCTCACGTCCGCTCCGAACACCGCTTCCGAAGAAGAGCGCTGATTCTCGCACCCACGACGAGCCAGCCCCGGCACAGGCCGGTGAACGAGCGGCCGCTCCTCACCAGGAGCGGCCGCTCGTGCTCATACCCAAAAGCCGCGCTCAGGAGCGCGCGCCGGGCCGTCTCTGGGCCCCCGAGGCCGCCTGCAGCACCCGTACGACCTGGGAGACGCGCGTGTAGACGCCGGGGAGCCCCGGACGCCCGCAGCCGCTCCCCCAGGACACGAGGCCGATCAGCCGCCCCTTGGCCACCAGAGGCCCACCGCTGTCCCCCTGGCAGCCGTCGGGCCCTCCGGCGGCCTCACCGGCGCACAGCATGGTGCCGGCCTGGTAGGTGCCGTCGGGACCGCCCGGGTAGGCGCGGGCGCACAGATCGTCGGGCAGCACACGCATGCGTGCGGCGCGGAGTCGGCGTGTGTACGTTCCCCCGCCGGTCGTGTCGCCCCATCCGGACACCATGGCCTCGGTGCCCGGCGTGTAGGCCGGGTCACCCGCGCCCGCCATGGCGACGACCGCGCTCTGCGGCAGCTCCCCGGCGAGTCCGAGGACCGCGAAGTCGCCGGAATTGGTCGTGATGTCGTACGCGGGATTGACCCGGATCTCCCGTACGGGGATCTCCTGACCCTTGCCGGACAGCAGGTCTGTGCGCCCTGCGATGACCTTGAGATCACGCAGGCGGTTCGGCGCCACCCCGAGGACGTCCTGGGCCAGACAGTGGGCGGCGGTGAGCACGGTGCTGTGCCCGATGGCCACAGCTCCACAGAACTGCCCCGCCCGCATACCGCCGAACAGGTCACGGCTGGCCAGCGCCACCGTCCACGGAGCCTGGGACACGTCGATCGGAAACCCGCCGACCACCACGCTGTCGGCAGCTGCGGGAGGGGCGCTCGCCAGGGGCATCGCGGTCACGGTGGCCGCCAGGGCCAAGGGGCGGATCAGTGCCCGGGCAAAGGAACGACGCATGCATGCTCCTCACTCTGCGGTCCTCCTGGACACCCAGGGTGATCCACTCGTCACCCACGCGCAGCACGAAGGCCCGGCTCCCGCGAGGGAACCGGGCCTTCGCCGTCTTGGCCGGGACCTAGTCGAGGTAGTCGCGCAGCACCTGCGAACGCGACGGGTGGCGCAGCTTCGACATGGTCTTGGACTCGATCTGGCGGATGCGCTCACGCGTCACGCCATACACCTTGCCGATCTCGTCGAGGGTCTTCGGCTGACCGTCGGTGAGACCGAAGCGCATGGAGACGACGCCCGCCTCACGCTCGGACAGGGTGTCGAGGACCGAGTGCAGCTGCTCCTGCAGGAGCGTGAAGCTGACCGCGTCGGCCGGGACGACGGCCTCGGAGTCCTCGATGAGGTCACCGAACTCGCTGTCGCCGTCCTCGCCCAGCGGGGTGTGCAGCGAGATGGGCTCGCGGCCGTACTTCTGGACCTCGATGACCTTCTCCGGGGTCATGTCCAGTTCCTTGGCCAGCTCCTCCGGGGTGGGCTCGCGGCCCAGGTCCTGGAGCATCTGGCGCTGCACGCGCGCGAGCTTGTTGATGACCTCGACCATGTGCACCGGGATACGGATGGTGCGGGCCTGGTCGGCCATGGCGCGGGTGATCGCCTGGCGGATCCACCAGGTGGCGTACGTGGAGAACTTGTAGCCCTTGGTGTAGTCGAACTTCTCGACCGCGCGGATCAGACCGAGGTTGCCCTCCTGGATGAGGTCCAGGAAGAGCATGCCGCGGCCGGTGTAGCGCTTGGCCAGGGAGACCACCAGACGGAGGTTGGCCTCCAGGAGGTGGTTCTTGGCGCGGCGGCCGTCCTCGGCGATGATCTCCAGCTCGCGCTTGAGCTTCGGGGCGAGCTTGTCGGAGTTCGCCAGCTTGTCCTCGGCGAACAGACCCGCCTCGATGCGCTTGGCCAGCTCGACCTCCTGCTCGGCGTTGAGCAGGGGGACCTTGCCGATCTGCTTCAGGTAGTCCTTGACCGGGTCGGCGGTGGCACCGGCCGCGGCGACCTGCTGCGCGGGCGCGTCGTCCTCGTCCTCGTCGGACAGGACGAAGCCGGCGCTCTCGGTCCCCTCGGGCTCGTCGGCGACCTTGGTGTCCTCCAGGACCTCCTCGTCGAGAAGCTCGACGTCGTCCTTCTTGGCCGTGGTCTTCTTCGCGGCCGTCTTCTTCGCGACGGCCTTCTTGGCGACCGTCTTCTTCGCGGCCACCTTCTTGGCGGCGGCCTTCTTGGCGGGTGCGGTTTCCTCGGCGGAATCAGCTGCGGCCGGGGCGGCGGGCGCCGCGGGGGCGGCCGTGGTCGCGGTGGCCTTCCTGGTGGTCACCGTCTTCGCCGCGACCGTCTTGGTGGCGGTGCGCTTAGCCGGGCTCTTCGCTGCGACGCTCTTGCGGGTGCGCTTGGGCTCTGCGGCACTGACCATCAGCGTCACACCCTCTTCCTCAAGAATCTGGTTGAGGCTGCGCAGTACGTTCTTCCACTGAGTGGCCGGAATCTGGTCAGCTTCGAAGGCCCGACGCACATCGTCGCCGGCGATCTGCCCCTCAGCCTTTCCCCGCTCAATGAGCGCCATGACAGAGACGGACTCGGCGATCTCCGGCGGGAGCGTACGGGATGTGCTGGCCGACACGAACAACCTCTCGGAACGTTGGAAAACGGCTTCCGGCACCGTCCACTGCGGACAGGAGCCGACCACCGGCCTGGGGATGGGCCGACGGCGCGGGCGGGGGCCGGGAAGATGCACAGCGCCTGATGTGGCGTCCGTATTCCCTCCGCGGCTGTCACCTCTTAGGTCATCGCGCTGTCTCCACGAGCGTTACGCCCAATCTACGTGGCCCGAGTCACACCCCGTAAGCGGTCAAAAGCGGTCAGACAGGTACAGATGAGATTATCTGTACCCCCTGTCCCGATCACACCGAAGGCCAGGAACATCCCGTCGCACCGCCGGACCCCGCCGGACCCACATGGTCCGACGGGGTCCGGCGACGGCCGGCACCCGGGCCCGGCGTCGTCACGAGCACCACGAGCACGCCGCACACCGGCGACCGCACCGCACCCCTCGCGGGGTCAGTGCTCGCGCGGGGCAGGTACCACTCGCTCCACCTCGGGGTGGACCGTCAGCAGCTGGCGCATGGCCGCCTCCGCGGCCGCACCGTCGCCGGTGCCGAGCGCGTCGACGATCCGCGCGTGCTGCGCGAGGGAGGCCTCGTTCGGCCGGTCACAGCCGGTGACCGGGCCGCCGGAGACCTGGAGGGCCGCCGAGACGATCCCGGAGAGGTGCTCCAGCATGCGGTTGCCCGCGATCTGGATGAGCAGCGCGTGGAACTCGGTGTCGGCGCGCGAGTAGGTGAGCGCGTCGCCCTGCGCCATGGCGTGGCTCATGATCTCGACCATGTCGCACAGGCGCTGCTGCACCTCCTCGCGCCCGTGCCCGGCGGCGAGGCGGGCGGCGAGCGGCTCGATCGTCCAGCGCAGCTCGCTGAGCTCCCGGCGCTGGTCGTCGCGCTGCGGCCCGAAGGCCCGCCACTCGATGATGTCCGGGTCGAGGAGGTTCCAGTCGCTCACGGGACGCACACGCGTGCCGACGTTCGGGCGGGCGCTGACCAGGCCCTTGGCCTCCAGGACGCGGAGGGACTCGCGGACGACGGTGCGGGACACCTCGAACCGCTGGCCGATCTCCTCCGGCACCAGCGGGCGGTCGGCCCCCAGGTCGCCGGAGACGATCATCTGTCCCAGCTGCTGGACGAGTTGGCCGTGCAGTCCGCGTCCGCGGCTGCCCGCGGCCCGCCGGCCCACGCGGCCCAGCTCGGGATCCCCGGTGTCCCAGGCCGGCGCGCCGACGCGGTCGGCCACCGGGGCCTCGGCGTAGGGGTAGCGGTCGAGTTCGCCCGGGCCGGCCAGACCTGAGTCTGCGGGGCGGGCGGCGGTCATCATGGTGTGCGCAAGGGTACTCACGGATCCTTTGTCGGCGCCGCTTCCAACTCCCTTGAGGTCTTTGGTGAAAAGCACACGAAAGGGTGATCGCTCACCCCGTCGCAATTGACGCCTTATCGGAAAGAAATGGGCTTTCTTCGGGGAGTTGTGGGCATAGGGGAACCAGAAGCGTACGGAGGGTAGTCATCGGAGCCTGATGCGCAGCGCCGTGAACAGATACGCGCAGAGCAAGGCGCCGAGCGACAACGCCAGTGCACCGCCCACCGGTTGAGCGAGGGCCCGCGCGGCCGCGAGCAGGTACCGCTCCCCTCCGAACGGCCACTGCAGCAGGAGAACCTGCCGCATCCGCCCCGGGAAATCGGCGGCCAGGCGCACGGCCGGTCCCTGCAGTGCCTGGTGCAGGAGGGGAACGACGAGGACGGGTACGGCGAGGACCGCGGCCAGTCCGGCCGTCGTGGACCGGAACACCCCGGCCGCCAGCACCCCGGCCCAGGCGCAGCCGACGACCAGCCCGAACCAACCCGCGGTGAGCGACAGCCAGTCCGCGGGAACTTGCGTGAGCTCCCGTCCGTAGACGATGTAGAGCACCTCGGCGTCGCAGCCCACGGTCAGGAAGGCGAGCAGGACCGCGGCGGCTCCGGAGACGAGCAGCTTCGCGGTGAGCAGCCCCAGCCGGCGGGGGACGGTGCCGCGGTCCGCCGCCAGGGCGGGGTGGCGGAACTCGTCCCCGAAGGCCAGCGCACCGAGCAGCCCGGCCGCGAGCGCCGAGGGCGGCAGTGGCAGCTGCCCCGGCCACGCCGCGAACAGCCGCGCCCGCGAGGTGTGACCGATCCGCGCCAGGAACACGGCGGTGAGCGCGGAGACCACCAGTGCGGCACCGCAGGTGAGAAAGCCGGTGCCGATCCCGGTGGCGCGCCGGATCTCGTAGCGGAGGGGGCGCAGGGGGCTGGGGGCGGGGCGGACGGAGATGGGGGGCGGGAGGGGGGAGGGGGCGGCGAGGGGCCGGACACCGTCAGGGCCGGCGGCGCGGTCGGCCTGCGGCTGCCGTGCGCCGGGGTTCCTGGCGCCGGGGAGGAGGGTACGCGTGCCGGTCAGGGTCGTTGCGGGAGTGCGGGTGCCGTGGGTGTGCGGCTCGCGGGCCGTCGCCACTGCGCCGGGGCCGGCGGGGGTGGCCGTCGGGTCGGCGGACCTGCCCTCGGCGGCTCCGGCAGTCGCCTCACCGGCGCCGCCGCCGGGCGCGGCCTTCTCACCGGAGACGGAGACACCGTTCATCGTGGCGTCGGCCGCGGCGGCAGCAGCCGGCGAGGCATGGCGGGCGGAGGCAGCGGAGACGGGCAGCGGGCGATCCTGCACGCTCCCTCGATCAGCGGCTTGGCCGTGTGCAGACCACTCGCCGTCGGCGGCCCCCACCGGCGCCGAGAGGCCGGATTCCGGTTGCCGTTCGCCCACCGGGGAGGGGCCGGCCGCGGCCCGCTCCGCCTCTGGCGCCGACGGGTCGGCCGGGGTGCGCGCCCACTGGCTCGACGTGTTCCCGGAGGAGGCCGTGTCCACCGACGCGAGATCGGGCGCCGGAGTGTCCGTGTCCGGCGCCGTCCGGTCGAGGGCGATGACGCGGGATTCGACGGCTTCGGAGTCGGGAGCCGCGGCGCCCGGTGTCATCGCAGACTCCGGGGCGCGCCGCTCGGTCCCCGGAGAGGCGGCCGTCCTGGTCTCCCTCGAGACCTCCGGCCCCGCGTGTCCGGGAGCCGCCGGCCGCGCGCCCGCGGCTCGGCCGGGCTCCTTGGGTGAGCCGCCGACTGCGGAGAAACCGAACACCGGACGTCCGCGACCCGCCCACGCGCGGCCGGTCGAGAACCGCTCCCGTTCTCCTTCCGGGGCGTCGGGGGCCGCCGGGTGCCGCTCCGCCGGACCGCTTTCCGGGCGGGCCTCCCGGTCCACCGCGGCTGCGTCCGGCACCACCTTCCGGGGCTCGGCGGAGCACTCTCCCTCGCCGCCCTCGACACCGGCACCCGGCCCCATGTCGCCCACCTCGTCGGCGAGTTGGTGGACGAGGATGCCGTTGCGGAAGGCGATCTCGCCGACGTCCGCGGTCGTCGTGCCGTACACCGACAGGCGGTTGCCGTCCTCACGTACGACTTCGACGGAGCGGCGGGCGATCCGGGCGTCCTTGGCCAGCAGGGCCGCGAGGCGTGCGGCATGGGGGCTGCGGACGGCCACGCGCGGGCGCAGCCGGGTGCGGGCGAAGGCTTTGGCCTCCTGGTCGGCGACGAGTCGGCCGCCGTCGAGGGTGACGACCCGGTCGGTGATGCGTGCGGCCTCCTTGGGGTCGGCCGTGGTGAAGAGCACGGTGCCGCCCTGGGCTGCGTGGGCCCGCAACATGCTGTGCAGCCACTGGGCCTCCCGGACGGAGAGACCGTCGGTGGGTTCGTCCAGAACGAGCGTGTGCGGGTCGGGCAGCAGGGCGCAGGCCAGGCCGAGTCTGCGGTCCATGCCGCGGGACAGGGTGCCGAGGCGCTCTTCGCGGAGGCTGACGAGACCGACCACTTCGAGGACCTCGTCGGCCCGGCGGGCGGGAACCCCCGATGCGGCACAGAGCATGCGCAGATGGCCGCGGACCGAGCGGGCCGGGTGCCCCGGTACATCTCCGAGGAGAACGCCGACTTCCCATGAGGGGTGGGCGATCAGATGGAGAGGGCGGCCCCTGAAGTACGTGACGCCACGCCCCTGTTGGAGCTCAAGCATCAGTTTGAGCACCGTCGTCTTACCCGCGCCGGCGCTCCCGAGGAGCGCGGTGACATGCCCGGCGCGCGCTTCGAAGGAGATGTCGTCGACGGCGGGCGGATGCGCCTTGCGGGGATTGCTGGTCAGTCCGAAGGCCTGGATCACCTGCAGCAAGATAGCGCGACATGTCTGGTTTTTCGGGTATAAGCCGCTTTGCGGGCGGATGCCGCGTGATCCGGCCTCCTCCCTGTCCGCCGTTCGATGGAGTCGTCGCCCGGCACGGGCGGTCGGTGCGCCGACCGCCCGGCGGCCCTTTCCTCAGACCTCGGGCCGCAGCATCGGCGGGTTGAGCAGGGTGGCCCCGCCGGCTCGGAAGAGCTGGGCCGGCCTGCCGCCCTGGCGTGTGGTCGTGCCTCCCGTCGGGACGAGGAAGCCGGGGGTTCCGGTGACTTTGCGGTGGAAGTTGCGCGGGTCGAGTGCCACGCCCCACACCGCCTCGTACACCCGGCGCAGCTCTCCGACGGTGAACTCGGGCGGGCAGAAGGCGGTGGCCAGCGACGAGTACTCGATCTTGGAACGGGCGCGCTCCACTCCGTCGGCGAGGATCTGGGCATGGTCGAAGGCGAGCGGCGCCACGGGTTCGCCGTCCCGGCCGTAACCGCCCTGCTGGAGCAGTTCCTCGACCGGGGCCCAGCGGGCGTTGCTGGCGTCGCCGCCGGCACGCGGTGCGGGCAGGTCGGGCGCGAGCGCGAGGTGCGCGACACTGACCACGCGCATCCGCGGGTCCCGCTTGGGGTCGCCGTAGGTGGCGAGCTGCTCCAGATGTGCTCCGTTGTCCTGGACCGGGACCGAGGGGTCGTGGGCGCACAGCCCGGTCTCCTCGGCCAGCTCGCGCGCCGCCGCCTGGGACAGATCCTCGTCGGCCCGGACGAAGCCGCCGGGCAGCGCCCAGCGCCCCTGGAAGGGAGGCTCGCCCCTGCGGACCGCCAGCGCGCACAGGGCATGGCGGCGCACGGTCAGCACGACCAGGTCCACGGTGACGGCGAAGGGCGGAAAGGCTGACGGGTCGTAGGGCATGCGGCGATCATAGTCGTCTTCCTGACGATAAACACTCCCTCCATCGGGCGCATCGGTGCTGGTTCCGCTTCGTTCCGGTATGGGGCACAGGGCCGGCCCGCGGTTCGTCGGTCCGGTGGTGTCGTCCGAGGTCAGCCTCCTTGCCCGGGAGGTCATGCACCCAGTTGCAGGCCCTCCGCAGCCTCCTCCACCATGGCGAGCCCCAGTCGGCTGATCCGGACGGCGAAGGGGGCGCCCGCGACGCGCAGGCCGGTGAGGCCGAGTTCGCCGAGCGGGGCGCTCCGCACGGGGCGCAGGGTGACCGTGCGGGCCGGGGCGTCGGGACGGATGCCGGCGAGGGTGGTGAACAGGAGGATCACGGAGGCCGCTGCGGTGGCCGCCGGTCGGCAGGCCGCGGGGTGTGGGAGTGGCACGGCGGTGGCGGAGCGCTGTTCGCCGGCGAACATCTCGGGGAGCCGGTGGCCGAAGTGTTCCGCTGCTTCCAGCAGCCCTTTCAGCAGGCTGGCCGCTTCCCTCTCGTAGCCGGCCGCCGCCAGCCCGGCGGCGGCGAGCGCGGTCTCATGGACCCGCACGGCTCCGGTGCGGTGGCCGAACGGGTTGTGTCCCGCTTCCTTGGTCCCCAGGCCACGCAGTCCCCATCCCGCATCCATGGCGGGGGTGGCGAGCAGCCGGGCGAGGTGTTCGGTGTGCACCTTGTCGAGCAGGCCCGGGGCGAGGCTGCCGGTACCCAGCAGGCCGGTGTCGAGGAGGTGGACGGCGGTGGCGGCGAGGTGGGGCACGGGTCGGCCGTCCGGTGCCCGGGCCGCGGCCGGGCGTCCGCCGCCGCGGTCCTCCAGCCAGAAGTCGGCCCGGAAGGCGGTGCGCAGGGTGTGGGCCCACTCGCGTAACTCCGTGGCGCCCGGTCTGCCGTAGGCGTCGAGGAGGTCGGCGCCGAGCAGGGCGGCGCGATGCGCGTGGGCCTGCGTTTCGCAGCGGGCCGGTCCCGTCGGGTGCGGGTCGGGAAGGTAGGTGCCGTCGCCGACCGTGGTCCGCAGCCAGGTCAGGCAGCGCTCGGCCGCGGGGAGCAGTTCCTGTGTCTCCTGCTCGGGCAGCCCCCAGCGGCGGGCTTCTGCGAGCAGGACGGGGAAGAGCAGTGTGGCCTCCGTTCCGGTGCAGCTCGGCGGGAGGTGCGGGCCGGCGTCGCGTAGCGGACCGGGGATCATGCCGGTCCTGGGGCCCGGTCCCTGGAGCTGGGTGCGGGCCAGGATGCGCAGGGTGCCCGCGGCGAGGCGGGTGCCCAGGGGCAGTGTCATGCGGGCGGCGGCGAGTGCCTCGGCCGGCGCCATTCCGCAGCGCCAGGGGACGCCTGCGGCGAGGTAGGTGTCGGAGGGGTGGGCGGGGTCGCGCAGGAGGAGTGCCTGGAGGTCGGAGACGGCCGAGTCCAGTAGCGGCGCCACTCGGGGGTCGTCCCCCGCCGCCCGCGCGGGGGCGAGGGGACTGGTGGCGGCGTGCCCGGCGGGCCGCAGGGGGCCTGCGCCTTCGGGTCGCACCCGCAGTTCCACGGCTGCCGTCCCGCCCGGTGGCAGTTCCAGTTCCCAGCGCAGCAGTCCTGCGGATGCCAGGGCGTCGGAGGGTGGCGGATCCGCGGTGACGCAGACGGCGGTGTCGGCCGTGGCCCACCGCAGACCTGAGTCGTGGACGCTGGCCGCGAGTTCGGGGCCTGCCGTACCGGCGGCGACGGCGGCGAGTTCCGCGAGGTCGGTGCCGAGGGCGACCTCGACGGGCAGGCGCAGCGGGCGCAGAGCGGCGCTGCGGAGGGTGATCCGTTCCGTACCGTCGGCGTGGCGTGTTCGTTCGACGACGACATCGGGGTCGGGGCCGGCGGCCGGCGAAACGCGCAGCGTCCCCACGAAACGGGCGCTGTCCGCTCCGGTCATTGCGGCCTGCACCGGCAGCGGTTCGCGGCCTGCCACACGGACCTTGCAGCGGGATAGCAGCCGTCTCCCCCCTCGGTAGAACCCGTCCAGTCCCCGGCCGGCGAGCTGGCCCAGCTCCTCGGAGATGGCGAGACCGGGCAGGGCCACGCAGACCAGTGCGGTGTGCGTGGGCGGCAGCTCGGGCGTCGGGCGGTTGCCCTGGAGTGTCCGTGGCGACCGGGCCGCGCGGGGATCAGCGGTGACGGGGGAAGGAGGGCCTGCCTGGGCTGCCGGCGAAGAGCGACGTGGGCCGGCGGACGGCGTCGGCGGAAGGTCGGCGGTCTTCACTGTGCGAGGGGCGGCGCCGGCCGTCGGGAACGGCGTGTGCCTGCTCCAGAGTGGACGTTCGCCGGTGGCGGAGGGCGGAGTCGGCTGCTGGTGCATGGGGTGGCTTCTTCTGCGCTCGGTGCGCCTCGGACGTGCTGGGAGGCTGGTGGGTCGCCCCGGAGGGCAGGAAGGTACGGCGGCAGGGCCTGTCCAGGCGTTCCGCCACTCAGGTGAACGCAAGGGGCCTCGCCCGGGTCACGGCCCGGGGGGAGGAAGCCGACGGAATGGTGGTGTGCACGGGGGTGGGACCGGCCGGCGGGGATGGCCGTCGAAGTGCTCGGCGCCGGTTGACCTCCGCCCCGCGCCGGAAGGGTGCTCCGGCGGCGGGCGGTGACGCCTCCGCTGTCCGCCGTGGGCCCGACCGCCGTTCCGGCGAGAGCCGCACCGGGCAGGACCGACTGCCCGGACCGGCGCCCACCGACGTTCATACGTCCCTCTCAGGCTGCCGGTTCCGGTTGTCCGGCAGGGCACCACCGGACGTCGCGTCACCCGGAGCCGCCGCACGCGTGCGCGGGGTGCTCGTCGCACGCGTGCCGGGGCCGGTGACGTCAGTGGCGGAGGGTCGGGGGCGGGAGTCGACCGGCCGCTGCCGGCGTCCCCTGGCCCGTCCCGGGTGCCCGCCGCCGCCGTCCTGGATCCGTGCACGGCGTCGCCGCTGCACACGCGTCGGGGAGCCGGGTTCGGCGCTCTGATCACTCCCGTGCGGATCGGCCCCGCGTGACGGCGCCGGGGTCTGCGGCGGTTCGGCGAGAGCGGGCCGCGGTCCCGGCGCCGCAGCCTCCGTCGAGCACATGTGCTCCGCTGCGTCCGCATGGCCCCGGTGCGCTCGCTCCACCCGGTGCGCTTGCTCAACCCGGTCCGCTTGCTGCACCCGGTCCGCTTGCTCCACCCGGTCCGCTCGCTCCGCCAAGGCCACTGGCTCCCCCGTGGTGCCTCGCTCGCCCGAAGCGGCTTGCTCCGAGCTGTGCGCCGGTGTGCGCCGCGTGCCCTCCGCGCGCAGGCAGCGGCGGACCGCCTCGGGGTCGAGCCCCTCGTTGCAGGCCTGGTGCAGCAGGCGGGCGAAGAGGTAGTCGGGATCCGCGGCCAGTGCCATGGCCAGTGCCTCGCGCGCCTCCAGTTCGTCGCCCATGGACCAGGCGACCCAGCCCGCGAGGGTCAGCGGCGCCGCGGCGTGCTCCCCGTAGGGTCCTACGCAGCGGCGGGCCAGGGCGCGCCACAGCCGCAGCGCCGGACCGGCCTCGTCCCCTTCCATCCAGGCGGCGGCCCTGTCACGGGTCGTGCGGTCCTGGAGTCCGAGGATCAGGGTCGCCGCCTCGTCGTCGGCGAGGAGGTCGTCGTCGCGTACGTCGGCCGGACGGGTGCCGGAGACGGGTGCCGCCGTGGCATAGCGGCGAATGATCCGCTCGGCGAGAGCGAGGGTCTCCTCCGCCACTTCCTGCCGGGCGCTCTCTTCCAGGATGCGGGGCACGAGGCTCATGCCGGCCGCGTCCAGGGCGATCTCCTGCTCCAGCGCCGCGGCGGTCTCCCAGGGCTGCAGCCGGGCGCGCAGTTCCCTGAGGGTGCCGCGGACCTGGATGCCGGCGTAGGTGGCCGCCGCGGCGAGGACGGAGGTGCCGGGCAGACCCATCGGCGAGCCCTCTTCGGGGCAGCAGTCAGTGACCGGGCAGCAGTACGACCAGAATCGGCCGTCCGAGACGCACAGGGCCTCGATGACCGGCACGTCGAGGTTGCCGCACTCGATGCGCATCAGCTGGGCCAGCCTCTCCAGCCGCCGTTTGACGTCCCGGCCGGACTCTCCGGGGCCGGGTTCCTGGCAGACGTAGGCCACCATCCGCTCGGGCCGGGAGCCTCGCCGCTCGCTGCCGGTCACCAGCCCGCGGGCCAGCTGGCGGGCGGCGGCCTCCCAGTCCTCGTCGTTCGCGGGGATGCCGAGCCGGGCGCGGCCCCCGAACCGGCCGCGGCCTCCGTGGTCGTGCAGGGCGACGAGGACCATGCTGTCCTCCGGGCGATAGCCGAGCAGGTAGGGCAGGGCGTCGGCCAGTTCGGCCGGGCTGCGCAGCGTGACCTGCGCGACGTGTTCGACCGGGCCGGTAGCTGACGTCTGCCCCGGGATGTCGTCGTTTCCGTGGGGTCCGGTGGTTCCGCTGTGATTCGTCATGCGCCGACGATCTCGCGGATCACGAGACTCCGGTTGAGCCTGTGGATAAGTCGAATCAGGGACACGACAAGCCTGCCCTCGTTGTCCACAGCCCTGCCCCGGCCGCGCCCGATTGTCGGTCCCGTCCTGTTGTATGGACGCATGGAGCACACGAGCAACGCGGATCTCCGCGCACAGGCCGACGCCGTCCTCGCCCGGCTCGTCGGGGACGCCACGGGCACCGCCAGGCTGCGCGAGGACCAGTGGCGGGCGATCGAGGCACTGGTGGCCGACCGGCGCCGGGCCCTGGTCGTGCAGCGCACGGGATGGGGCAAGTCCGCGGTGTACTTCGTGGCGACCTCGCTGCTGCGGGCCCGGGGAAGCGGTCCCACGGTGATCGTCTCACCACTGCTCGCCCTCATGCGGAACCAGGTGGAGGCCGCGGGCCGGGCCGGTATCCACGCCCGGACCATCAACTCCGCGAACACCGAGGAGTGGGAGGCCGTCCAGGCGGAGATCGCGGCCGGCGACGTCGACGTGCTGCTCGTCTCGCCGGAGCGGCTGAACAACCCCGACTTCCGGGACCAGGTCCTGCCCAAGCTGTCCGCGGCCACCGGCCTGCTGGTCGTGGACGAGGCCCACTGCATCTCCGACTGGGGCCACGACTTCCGCCCCGACTACCGTCGACTGCGCACCATGCTCGCCGACCTCCCGCCCGGCGTCCCCGTGCTGGCCACCACCGCCACGGCCAACGCACGGGTGACCGCTGACGTCGCCGAGCAGCTCGGCACGGGCGGCACATCCGACGCGCTGGTGCTGCGCGGGCCACTGGACCGGGAGAGCCTGAGCCTCGGTGTGCTGCGCCTCCCGGACGCCGCCCACCGGATGGGGTGGCTCGCGGACCATCTCGCCGACCTGCCGGGCTCGGGCATCATCTACACGCTCACGGTCGCCGCGGCCGAGGAGGTCACCGCCTTCCTGCGGCAGCGCGGGCACGTCGTCGCCTCGTACACGGGCAAGACCGAGAACGCCGAACGACAGCAGGCGGAGGAGGACCTGCTCGCCAACCGCGTCAAGGCCCTGGTCGCCACCTCCGCGCTCGGCATGGGCTTCGACAAGCCGGATCTCGGTTTCGTGGTCCATCTCGGCTCGCCCTCCTCCCCCATCGCCTACTACCAGCAGGTCGGCCGGGCCGGCCGCGGCGTCGAGCACGCCGAGGTGCTGCTGCTGCCGGGCAAGGAGGACGAGGCGATCTGGGAGTACTTCGCCTCGCTGGCCTTCCCCTCCGAGGATCTGGTCCGCCGCACGCTCGACGTCCTCGCCCGGGCGGACGGGCCCCTGTCGCTACCGGCCCTGGAACCACTGGTCGAGCTGCGCCGCTCACGCCTGGAGACCATGCTGAAGGTCCTCGACGTGGACGGAGCGGTGCGTCGCGTGAAGGGCGGCTGGATCGCGACCGGACAGCCGTGGGCGTACGACGCCGAGCGCTACGCGTGGGTGGCCCGGCAGCGCGCGGCCGAGCAGCAGGCGATGCGCGAGTACGCGACCACCGCCGAGTGCCGGATGGAGTTCCTGCAGCGTCAACTGGACGACGAGGGCGCCAAACCCTGCGGGCGCTGCGACAACTGCGCGGGCCCCCGCTTCACCTCCGATCTGACAACGGCAGCCCTGGACGCGGCGCGCAGCGACCTGGGCCGCGCCGGGGTCGAGGTGGAGCCCCGCCGTATGTGGCCGACGGGCCTCCCGGCGATCGGCATCGAGCTCAAGGGACGCATCCCGGCGGGGGAACAGGCTTTGCCGGGGCGGGCTCTGGGACGTCTGTCGGACATCGGCTGGGGCAACCGGCTGCGACCGCTGCTCGCACCCGGCGCTCCGGACGCCGCGGTACCGGACGACGTGGCGCGGGCCGTGGTCGATGTCCTGGCCGACTGGGCGCGGGGCCCCGGGGGCTGGGCCTCCGGTGCGTCCGACGCGCCGCCCCGGCCGGTGGGCGTGGTGACCGTGGCCTCGCGCAGCCGGCCGCAGCTGATCCAATCCCTGGGCGCGCGTATCGCCGAGATCGGCCGGCTCCCGCTGCTCGGCGCGGTGGAATACGCCGCGGACGCTCCGCGGTTGCCGCGCAGCAACAGCGCGCAGCGACTGAAGACCCTGGACGGCGCGCTGACGGTGCCGCCCGCCCTGGCCGGGGCCCTCGGCGAGGCACACGGTCCGGTGCTGCTGGTCGACGACTTCACGGAGACGGGCTGGACCCTGGCGATGGCGGCACGGCTGCTCCGGAAGTCGGGGGCGCGGGGCGTGTTGCCGCTGGTCCTCGCCGTACAGGGATGACCGGCGCCCCGCCACTGCGCCTGTCGGCGTCTAGCGCAGTCGGCCGCCGGTCCCGGCGAACCCGGGGCTGGTCCGCAGGCCGCCGTGGCCGACGAACCCGGGTTGGTCCGCGGGCCGCCGGTCGCCCGGTGCACCCAGGGCGGGTCCGCGCTGCCGCTCGCGGAAACCGCCGGACGGTGACGGGCCGCCTCAGGCGTCAACAGCCGAAGCTTTGGGTAGGGATATAAGCCACGCACCACCTGATAACAGTCGGTGGCCCCAATTGCTCGTTGCCGCATCCAAGTTCGACAGGAAGAATTGAGGTCCGCTCCCCGCACGGCTCGTCTGTGATCCGGTTGGGCTCCGCTGCGGTGCGCGCTCCCCCGAATCCGACCTCGCCCGCAGTATGGGCGCGTAGCCGAAGGGAGGAACGTGACCTTCGGATTCGCCTCGTCCTCGGCGGCCTCGTTGTCGACGTCCGCGTCCGCCGCCTCCGCCAGTCGCCTGCTTGAGCCGGCGGAGTGGGCTGCCGCCGGTATCCCTCTGCTGCGCAACCCCCGCGAGGTCGTCAGCGGGTTGCACGCCCGCCATCACCCGAAACCGCTCACGGCGGTCGTGGCGGTCCTCGACCCTGACGAACGACTGCGAGCCAGCGCCTCGTTCACCCGCCGTGCGGCCCCGGCCGACGGCTGGATGTTCCGCAACGCGCTGCTGGCCCAGCTGCGCCGGGTGATCCCGCACGACCTGCGCCGCCGCACCCCCGTGCGCACGGCTGTCCTCCTCTACTGCCGTGAGGGCGACGGGCGTTGGACCGAGGAGGACGGGGCCTGGATGTGGGGACTGCGTGACGCCTGCACCCTGCACGGGCTGCGGTGCGGGGCGTACATCACGCTGACGCATGAAGGCTGGCAGGTGCTCGGCGAGGGGCGCGGCGGACGCCGTCCCCACGCGCACTCGGAGCCGGAGCCCTTCTCCACGTCGGAGGCCCCACCGCTCGCGCCACGCACCGGGGGCCCGGTCTCCGAGGTGCTGCGCCGGGCAGCGGCCCGCTGAACCGCGCGAAGCGGACGGTCCGCCGGCTCGCGTCGCCGACCGGCGACGCGAGCGGCACCGGGGCCGGTGCGCGATGACCGGGCGGTGAGCCGACGCGTGCCGTGTACAGCGCCGATGAGCGCAGGCGGAGCAGCCTCGGAGGCCCGGCGGACCTGCGAGACCAACTCCGGAAGCGCCCAATGTGGTGCCTGCGCCAAGGCTGCCCGGACGGGCCGCACAGCCCGGCCCCGGCACGCACCGCCGCGGCGACCCGGATCAACCCGCCGGACAGCCCGGCGCGTTCCCCGGGATCGCCACGGGAGCAGCCCCACCGGCAGCACCGCGGCTGCCTGGCACCCGGGCACGTCAAAAGCCGCACCGTGCGGATTCCACCGGAGCGGCTCCTTCGGCACCCCCGATGCAGGAGGTGCCGGACGTGACTCAGACGCCGGCGCCCAGCACCGAGTTGATCTGCTGCGGGTCGCCGCAGACGATCAGCAGTGCACCGGCCCGCGCATGCGCCAGGGGGAGGGCGGCGGCAGCGACAGAGGCGGGGCCTCCGTTGACTGCCACGACGACCACCGGGCGGGACGCGGCACGGGAGACCAGAGCGGCGTCCGTGTAGAAGACGTCGTCACCGGCGTCGTGCTGCGCCCAGTAGGACGCCTCACCGAAGGACAGCTCGTGCTCGGCCCACGGATGCTGCGCACCCGTGGTGATCACGAGCACGTCGCCGGGGGCGCGGCCCGAGTCAAGGAGCAGGTCCACCGCCTCTTCGGCGGCGTCGAGCGCACCCTCGGCCGAGGCCGGGATCAGCTGGATCTGGGGGCTTGCCGCCGCGGCGGCGGGAGCGGCCGGGCCGGACGGGCCAGGCTGGGCCGGAACCACGTCACGCGGCGTGCGCTGCACCGGCGGCGTGGGCCGCAGAGGGCCGGGACGACCGGGGCGGGACGGAGCCGCGGGGCGGGGGCCGGGTACGGGGCGGGGGGTCGGCGCGGTACGGCCACTGGCCGGAGTGGCGCGGGGACCCTGGGCACTCTCGTGAATCTGAGGCTCCTCGGGAATGAGAGGCATGAGCTGATATTTATCAAACGTTGGTGCGGCGCGGATGACCGGGTGGCACATCAGTGCGAGCGGAACCGTCAGAAATCGAAGCCGAGCTGACCCTCAATTTCCGGAACGCTTCCGTCCGCCCAGCTGCGGACCTTCTTGAGGTGCCGCCACTGAGGCAACGCATCAAGATACGCCCACGACAAGCGGTGGTGCGGGGTGGGCCCCCGCTCCTCCAGTGCGGCCTTGTGCACGGGCGACGGATACCCGGCGTTGTCCGCAAATCCGAAGTCTGCATGGTCGATACCCAGTTCGGCCATCATTTTGTCGCGCTGAACCTTGGCGATCACCGACGCCGCCGCCACGGCCACGCACGAACGATCGCCCTTGATCACCGTGCGCACCCTCCAGGGGGCGCCGAGGTAGTCGTGCTTCCCGTCGAGGATCACGGCATCGGGGCGGACCGGCAGAGCGTCCAGGGCGCGGACCGCGGCGAGCCGCAGCGCGGCCGTCATCCCCAGGTCGTCGATCTCCTCGGGGGAAGCATGCCCCAGCGCGTAGGACGTCACCCATCCCTGCAGGGTCACGGCGAGTTCCGTGCGCCGCTTGACCGTCAGCAGCTTGGAGTCGGTCAGCCCCTCCGGCGGGCGGCGGAGGCCGGTGATCGCGGCGCAGACGGTGACGGGCCCGGCCCAGGCGCCGCGTCCCACCTCGTCGACACCGGCAATGACCTTCGCTCCGGTCGTGGCGCGCAGGGAGCGCTCGACGGTGTGAGTAGGTGGTTCGTACGGCATGGCGCCCTTAGCGTACGCCGCCGCTGTCGCCGCGCGACACCCCGGGCATACCGTCACGCGACACCCCGGGCGCACACCACACCGCGGCCCGGACGCACCACCGCACGGCAGCCCGGGTGTACCGCTCCGCGATGCCCCGATGCCGGGCCGGCGCACACAGCTCCGGTGCGGGGGTCAGGTGCCGTACGGGCGCAGCAGCGGGAGCATCAGCCGGTCGATCATTCCCACGAGATCCTGATCATTCCATTCACTCGCGCACATCTTTGCGCGGTACATCATCATGGCCGGGATCACGTCGAACACATACCCGTTGGCCGCGTCCGACCGGACTTCTCCCCGCTCTATTCCGCGCTCGATGACTTCGCGCAGCAGCTTGACGGTCGGCTCCACCACGCTTCCGAAGATCACGCCCTCGAAGCGTTCGACCTGCATGTGATCGCATTCGTGAATGACCGACCGCAGCGCTACACCAGGCCGCGAGTACATGATCTGCCGCACCTGCCGGCACAGGGCGAGGAGGTCCTCGCGTACTCCGCCGAGGTCCGGAGCCCCCTCACCCGAGGCAGCCCGGACACCAGGGCATCCGCAAACGAGGTCCTCCTTCGAGGGCCAGCGGCGATAGACCGCGGCCTTGCCGGTCTGGGCGCCGGCCACGACGCCCTCCATGGTCAGCCCCTTCCAGCCGACCGTGCTGAGCTGCTCCAGAGCGGCGTCCAGGAGCGCGCGCTCCAGCACCGCGCCGCGCCGACGTGGGGAAGTCGTCGGGGAGGACGTGACAGAGAGTCTCCGGCCGGCCGTAGCAGGGCCGACCGCAGGACCGCGGAAGCCGTCAGACCCCCGCGGGCACCCAGTCCGGCAGCGCCTCGGTGCGCTGCACCCACTCGGCGGGCGGTGTCCCGGCCTTGCCCGCGGCGAGCACGCCGCCCACGATCGCGCAGGTGGTGTCGACGTCCCCGCCCGCCTGGGCGGTCACCCAGAAGGCCGTCTCGTAGTCCCCCAGGGCCCGTGCGGCGGACCAGAGGGCGAAGGGGACGGTGTCATGGGCCGTCGTACGGCGTCCGCAGCCCAGGACGGCAGCGACGGTGGCCGCGTCGTCGTAGTCGAGCATGTCCCGGGCGCGGCGCAGGCCCTGGCCGACCGCACTCTTCGGTACGAGCGCGACGACGCCGTCGAGGAGGGCCTCGGGGGCGGGTGGCCCGGCCGGCGAGCCGGCCAGTGCCGCGGCGGCGGCCACGGCCATGGCCCCGACCACCGCCTCCCGGTGCTGGTGGGTGGGATAGGCCGAGATCTCCGCCTGGTGGGTCGCCTGCTCGGGGTCGTCCGCGTACCAGGCGCCCAGGGGCGCGATCCGCATGGCGGCGCCGTTGCCCCAGGATCCCTGTCCGTTGAAGAGGCCGGCGGCCAGCTCCCGCCAGTCCCCGCCCTCCCGGACCAGGCGCAGCAGCCGGTTGACCGCGGGGCCGTACCCCCGGTCGAAGTCGTGGTGCTCGGCGAAGGAGCGGGCGAGCGCGTCCTGGTCGATGCGGTGGTGGGCCGCGAGGACGGCGACCACGGAGCAGGCCATCTCGGTGTCGTCCGTCCACTGCCAGGTGGCTGCGGGCAGCTCGCGGCGCTTCAGCAGGGGATAGTTCGCGGGAACGAAGAACTGGGAGCCCAGCGCGTCCCCCACGGCCAGTCCGCGCAGGCTCGCCAGGGCGCGCTCCAGGCGCCCGAGAAAAGAGGAGTCAGCGGTCATCGCCCTGCCACTCTATCCGTTCACCCAGTACGGCACAGGCTTCCGCCAGCGCTCGAAGGGCCGGTCGAGCGTGTATTTGCCGTCGTCTCCCAGAACGAGCATCCGCATCTCGGCGTTCCCGGGATTGGCCAGGGACTCGAAATCCGCCACCGTCCAGTGAAACCAGCGCATGCAGAACAGCCGCATCGCGAGCCCGTGGGTCACCAGGAGAACGTTCGGCGGATGGTCGGGGGCCTCGAAGCTGCGGAACAGGCTCTCCAGGAAGCCACCGACCCGGTCGTACACATCGGCGCCGGACTCGCCCTGCGGGAACCTGAAGAAGAAGTGGCCGTACGCGTCGCGGTAGGCCTTCTGCAGACGTACGTCGTCACGGTCCTGCCAGTTGCCCCAGTCCTGCTCGCGCAGGCGGGGTTCCTCCCGGACGCGTATGAGGTCGGGGTCGAGGTGGAACGCGCGGAGGGTCTCGTGGGTGCGCCGGTACGGGGAGACGTACACGCTCACGCGTTCCCGGCCGAACAGCTCGCGCAGCTGCTTGCCGGTCTCCTCGGCCTGCATCCAGCCGCGCTCGGTCAGCGCGAGGGCGTGGTCGGGCTCGCGTTCGTACACGGAGTCGTCGACGTTGCCCGTTGACTCGCCGTGTCGGACAAGGACGATGCGCCGTGGTCGTGCCATGCCAAAACCCTAGATCGAACGGCGGGGCGACGAGCACTCGTAAGGGCTCTATACAGCGTAGGTCACACGTCTCTCAGGTCGCGGGCCGGCTTCCATCTGCCGTGCGGCGGTGCGGAGTGGTGCGTTCGGCCACCGAACCAAGGGACGGTTCAGACGGTCCAGGACGGCTCCAGGTCAACGATGTCACCGGAGAGCGCCGCGACGTCCGCCTCGGTCTGGGCACGCAGGGCGAGGCGTTCCACACGCTCCGTGCGGTACTTGCCGTGCTCGGCCGCCGACCTCCACATCGACAGGATCAGGAACTCCTGCTCGGGCGCCTCGGCGAACATGCCGCGGATCATGCCGGGCGAACCGGCCATCGCGGGGTTCCAGACCTTCTCCTGCATGAGGGTGAAGTGCTCGACACGCTCCTCATGGATGCGGCACAGGGCCACGCGGATCAGATCGGCGTCGCTGAACCGCGGCTCGAAGCCCGTCTTCACATCGAAGCGGTACTCGAACAGTTTGACCTGGGCGTCCTTGAACGTGCCGACCTGGGCGGTGGCCAGGCGGTCGTGGGAGCGGGCCATGAAGGAGTCGTAGAAGGCGCGGCTCTCCCAGAAGGCGAAGATGTGCGCCACCCCCGGCCGCTGCCGGCTCCAGCCCCCGCCTTGTCCCCGAAAACCCGGCTCCCCCGGAAGCCCCGCCCATTTCCGCTGCCCCCGCTCGAAGCCCCGGCGGTCAACCACGGTGCAGCGAATCCACTTGACCAGCACCGCGCCATCGTAAGGCCACCGGGCGTGGCGCCGGTCACGCTCCGGCGGAGATCGCTCGCGCACACTCCCCCGCGCGCGTGGGACGATGGGCAAAGAACCCCGGCTGATGGGGAGTTGGGGTCGAGCGAGCCACAGGGGGAAGGGAAAGCCTGGTGACCGGCTTCAGCAAGGGAATCCGCAAGGTCGAGGTCGCGCTCAAGTGGGACCCCAGTCCCGCGGGTCGGCCGCCGACCGACCTCGACATCATCGCCGCGACCTTCCTGTCCGGTGATCCGTACGGGGCTCCGGCCTATCTGGTGCACTTCGACAGCCGCTCTCCGGACGGCACGATCCTGCTCAACCGCGACAGCACGGACGGCAAGGGGTTCGGCTGGGACGAGGTCATGACGATCGAACTGGACCGCCTCGACGACCGCTACGCGCGCGTGGTGGTGGGTGTCGTCATCCAGCAGCGGTCCGGGCGCAAGACGTTCGCCGACGTTCTGAACCCCGCCGCGCGCATTCGTGAGGGGTACACCGTGCTCGCCGAGGACGACTTCGGTTCGGTCCTCGGTGCGACGGCCGCCACCTTCGCCGAGTTCGTCCGGGACGACTCCGGCGAGTGGACCTTCCACCCCGGCGCGCACGGTTTCGACGAGGACCCGGCCGCCTTCACCCAGGTGATGGGACGAGTACGCCGGAGCTGACGCCCTCGGCCCCGATGGGTAAGGGCCGCCGGCCCAGGCAGGCGCCCCTTACCTCAGTCATGGCGGTCCCTGCTGACGACGGACCGCCTCGGTGGTTGCGGACAGGGGACCTCGCACCGGGCAGGGCCTTTGGCGGGTACGACGAAGGGGACCGCCCGTGGGTCGGTCCCCTTCGTGAGCCGCTGGTCAGCTACGTGCGCCGCTCACGCCGGAGGTGATGTCCGGCGTGTTCGGGGCCGGTTCAGCTGCAGCCGCTGGTCGAGCCGCAGCCCTCGCAGATGTAGCAGGAGCCGGCCCGCTGCATCTTCGTACCGCAGGAGAAGCACAGCGGGGCGTCGGCCTGGATGCCCAGCTGCATCTCCACCAGCTCGGCGCTGGTGTGGGCCTGCTTGGGGGCGGGCTTGGCCGCCTCGGACTCGGCCTTCGGCGTGGCGACGGCCTTCAGCTCCTGGGCACGCGGGGCCGACTGGGCCAGGCCCTCGACGTCGACCTCGTCCTCGGCCGGCTCGTAGGAGCCGGTCTCCAGGTGCCGCTGACGCTCCTCGGCGGAGTGGATGCCGAGCGCGGAGCGGGTCTCGAAGGGCAGGAAGTCCAGCGCCAGGCGGCGGAAGATGTAGTCGACGATCGACTGCGCCATCCGCACGTCCGGGTCGTCCGTCATGCCGGCCGGCTCGAAGCGCATGTTGGTGAACTTCGAGACGTACGTCTCCAGCGGCACGCCGTACTGCAGACCGACGGAGACGGCGATGGAGAAGGCGTCCATCATGCCCGCGAGGGTGGAGCCCTGCTTGGACATCTTCAGGAAGACCTCGCCGAGGCCGTCGTCCGGGTAGGAGTTGGCGGTCATGTAGCCTTCGGCGCCGCCGACCGTGAAGGACGTGGTGATGCCGGGACGTCCCTTCGGGAGGCGCTTGCGGACCGGGCGGTACTCGACGACCTTCTCGACCGTCTCGCGGATGGCCGCCTCGGTCTTCTCCGTGACCTCGGCCTTCTCCTTCTCCTTGGTCTTGGCGGAGAGCGGCTGGCCGACCTTGCAGTTGTCGCGGTAGATCGCGAGGGCCTTGACGCCGAGCTTCCAGGCCTCGAAGTAGATCTCCTCGACCTCCTCGACGGTCGCCGTCTCCGGCATGTTGACCGTCTTGGAGATGGCGCCGGAGATCCACGGCTGGATCGCGGCCATCATGCGGACGTGCCCCATCGGGGAGATGGCGCGCTCGCCCATGGCGCAGTCGAACACCTCGTAGTGCTCGTGCTTGAGGCCGGGGGCGTCGATCACATTGCCGTGCTCGGCGATGTGGGCGACGATCGCCTCGATCTGCTCCTCCTGGTAGCCCAGGCGGCGCAGGGCCTGCGGGACGGTGCCGTTGACGATCTGCATGGAGCCGCCGCCGACCAGCTTCTTGAACTTCACCAGCGCCAGGTCGGGCTCCACACCGGTGGTGTCGCAGGACATCGCGAGACCGATGGTGCCGGTCGGCGCGAGGACGGACGCCTGGGAGTTACGGAAACCGTTCTTCTCGCCGAGGCGGACGACGTCCTGCCAGGCCTCCGTGGCGGCGGCCCACACCGGGGTGTCGAGGTCGTCCATGCGGACGGCCTGGCCGTTGGCGTCGGCGTGCTGCTTCATGACGCGGTTGTGGGCGTCGGCGTTGCGGGCGTAGCCGTCGTAGGGGCCGACGACCGCGGCCAGCTCGGCGGAGCGGCGGTAGGCCGTACCGGTCATCAGGGAGGTGATGGCGCCGGCGAGGGCGCGGCCGCCGTCGGAGTCGTAGGCGTGGCCGGTGGCCATCAGCAGGGCGCCGAGGTTGGCGTAGCCGATGCCGAGCTGGCGGAACGCGCGCGTGTTCTCGCCGATCTTCTGGGTCGGGAAGTCCGCGAAGCAGATCGAGATGTCCATCGCGGTGATGACCAGCTCGACGACCTTCTGGAAACGCTCGGTCTCGAAGGACTGGTTGCCCTTGCCGTCGTCCTTCAGGAACTTCATCAGGTTCAGCGAGGCCAGGTTGCAGGACGTGTTGTCCAGGTGCATGTACTCGCTGCACGGGTTCGACGCGGTGATCCGGCCGGACTCGGGGCAGGTGTGCCAGCTGTTGATGGTGTCGTCGTACTGGATGCCCGGGTCGGCGCAGGCCCAGGCGGCCTCGGCGATCTTGCGGAAGAGCGCCTTGGCCTCGACCTCCTCGATGACCTCACCGGTCATGCGGGCACGCAGGCCGAACTTGCCGCCGTCCTCGACCGCCTTCATGAACTCGTCGTTCACACGGACCGAGTTGTTGGCGTTCTGGTACTGGACGGACGTGATGTCGTCGCCGCCCAGGTCCATGTCGAAGCCCGCGTCGCGCAGGACGCGGATCTTCTCCTCCTCCTTCACCTTGGTCTCGATGAAGTCCTCGATGTCGGGGTGGTCGACGTCGAGCACGACCATCTTGGCGGCGCGGCGGGTGGCGCCACCGGACTTGATGGTGCCGGCGGAGGCGTCGGCGCCACGCATGAAGGAGACCGGGCCGGAGGCGTTGCCGCCGGAGGAGAGCAGCTCCTTGGAGGAGCGGATGCGGGAGAGGTTCAGGCCGGCGCCGGAGCCGCCCTTGAAGATCATGCCCTCTTCCTTGTACCAGTCGAGGATCGACTCCATGGAGTCGTCGACGGACAGGATGAAGCAGGCGGAGACCTGCTGGGGCTGCGGGGTGCCGACGTTGAACCAGACGGGGCTGTTGAAGCTGAAGATCTGGTGCAGGAGGGCGTACGCCAGCTCGTGCTCGAAGATCTCGGCGTCGGCGGGCGAGGCGAAGTACTTGTAGTCCTCACCGGCCTTCCGGTACGTCTTCACGATGCGGTCGATCAGCTGCCTGAGGCTGGTCTCGCGCTGCGGCGTGCCGACGGCACCGCGGAAGTACTTGCTGGTGACGATGTTGACCGCGTTCACCGACCAGAAGTCGGGGAACTCGACGCCACGCTGCTCGAAGTTGACCGAGCCGTCGCGCCAGTTGGTCATGACGACGTCACGGCGCTCCCACGACACCTCGTCGTACGGGTGTACGCCGGGGGTGGTGTGGATGCGCTCGACACGCAGCCCCTTGGTGGCCTTGGCGCCCTTGGCTCGGGAACCTCGTGCCGGACCGCTCGCCGTCTCTGTCATGCCGCCTCCCTGTACGGGCAAAAACGCCCTGAAGTGCCCGTTTGTTCCCATGGGCACGTGTTTCTGTCTTGCGTTGCGGGCACCCTCAGCTGCCGCCCGCAACAGGTCTTCGTTCGCCGCCTCCCGGCCGGAACCCAGGCGTTCTCCCGGTTTCCGGCCCGCCGGTCAGTCGGCGGCGCGGGCGGGCACGGGGACCTGAGTGGTCCCGCCGGGCCCGCGGTCGTCTTCCTGGCTCCCCGCTCCCGCGTCACCCGTGTCCGCGGCGGGGCCGCCCGTCGCTTCCCTCAGCTCCGCGATGGCGGCCTCGAAGTCCTCAAGCGAGTCGAACGCCCGGTAGACGGAGGCGAATCGCAGATAGGCGACGAGGTCGAGCTCCTGCAACGGGCCGAGTATGGCCAGACCCACGTCATGGGTGGTCAGCTCGGCACTTCCGGTCGCACGCACCGCCTCCTCGACCCGCTGGCCCAGCTGGGCGAGTGCGTCCTCGGTGACGGGTCGCCCCTGGCATGCCTTGCGCACACCGTTGATGACCTTGGTACGACTGAAAGGCTCGGTGACTCCGGACCGCTTGACCACCATGAGCGAGCACGTCTCCACAGTCGTGAACCGACGGGAGCAGTCAGGGCACTGGCGGCGCCTGCGGATGGATGTGCCGTCGTCGGTCGTACGACTGTCGACCACACGGCTGTCGGGGTGCCTGCAGAAGGGGCAGTGCATGTTCTCCAACCCTCCTCACAGCAGACTCGTCAGCCCCGCTGGACCCACAGGTCTCGCGAGGCAGCCCTAAGCATAGGCGATTACCGAGCAGTCTCCGACCGGGGGACCACAACTTCTGGGCCGCTGTAGCCATCCAACCACTACATGTGGGGCTTGACTCATACATGAGGGGCACGCGCGTGTCGCCCGGGCCGGGGCACGCGCGCGTGCGGCGCGGGAACAGCGGCACCGACATCGGTGGCGACCGGCGCGGGACACGCGGACGCCGAGCCGGGCCGTCGAGCGCTTGCGGGGATACCGTGGGCGCCACAGGGAGGAGGCGTGGCACTCCCGCGCAGAACCGACCCCGGATCCCGGACCGCGGGATTCCGGATGGCAGACTGGGGCGCAGCCCACGAGGCGAACAACCCCGGCGGTGAAGAGTACAACAATGGGTGCTTTTGCCCGCCAAGTGTCGCGTTACCCATACACCCGGACACGTGATCACGTCAGGTAAAACGCACTTTTTCACTCGAACGTGTGTTTGGCGCAACCTTTCGAAAGCAACTACCGTTGTGCAGCAGGGAGACCATCGAGAGGGGCCGACGTGACCACCACCGCAGACAGTGCCACCATCACCGCCCAGGACCGCTCCCAGGGCCGAGTCGAGCCGGTACACGCGATGAACGAAGCCACGAATCCCGAGGCACACAAGCGCTCCCTGCCGGGGCGACCTCCAGGTATCCGGGCGGACAGCTCCGGACTCACCGACCGGCAGCGCCGGGTCATCGAGGTCATCAGGGACTCCGTACAGCGGCGCGGTTACCCGCCGTCGATGCGGGAGATCGGCCAGGCGGTCGGCCTTTCCAGCACGTCCTCCGTCGCTCACCAGCTGATGGCACTGGAACGCAAGGGCTTCCTGCGCCGCGACCCTCACCGCCCGCGCGCGTACGAGGTGCGCGGATCGGACCAGGCCGTCACCGTGCAGCCCACGGACACCGCCGGCAAGCCCGCCGCGTCCTACGTCCCGCTGGTCGGCCGTATCGCGGCCGGCGGCCCGATCCTCGCGGAGGAGTCCGTCGAGGACGTCTTCCCTCTGCCCCGCCAGCTCGTCGGTGACGGTGAACTCTTCGTCCTCAAAGTCGTCGGCGACTCCATGATCGAGGCCGCCATCTGCGACGGTGACTGGGTCACCGTGCGCCGCCAGCCGGTCGCCGAGAACGGCGACATCGTGGCCGCCATGCTCGACGGCGAAGCCACGGTCAAGCGCTTCAAGCGCGAGGACGGCCACGTGTGGCTCCTCCCCCACAACGCGGCCTACGAGCCGATCCCCGGCGACGACGCGACCATTCTCGGCAAGGTCGTCGCAGTGCTGCGCCGCGTGTGACGGCCGCGGCGGGCGGGCGGCCGCTCGCTCCCTGACCGGGCCCCGGAACCCCTGCGCCGGTTCCGGGGCCCTGCATGTGTTCGGGCCTGTGTGCGCTCGGGTCCTGTGTACGTTCGGGACTGCGTGTGTTCAGGCCCTGCGTGGGTTGGAGGCTTGCGCGTGCACGGGGCCTGCGTGTGCACGGGGTGGCGTACGCGGGGCGGGATTCACGCGCGGGTGGCGTGACCGGCTCTGGTCACGCCACCCTGTGATCACGTCGCTGCCGCTGTCGGCGTCTCCGCCTGCTTCGCCGCCGCGTCGATCGCCGAGAGCGACTTGCGGACCTGGTTGCGGTCCGTGGTGTACCAGAAGTCCGGCAAGGACGCCTTGAGATAGCCGCCGTACCGCGCGGTGGCCAGCCGCTGGTCCAGCACGGCAACCACGCCCCGGTCGCCGGACGCCCGGACGAGACGGCCGGCACCCTGCGCCATGAGCAGGGCCGCGTGCGTGGCGGCCACCGCCATGAACCCGTTGCCCCCGGCGTCCTCCACGGCCTTCTGGCGTGCGCTCATCAGCGGATCGTCGGGCCGCGGGAACGGGATCTTGTCCATGACGACCAGCTGGCAGCTGGGGCCCGGGACGTCGACGCCCTGCCACAGCGACAGTGTGCCGAAGAGACAGGTCTTGGGATCGGCCGCGAAGTTCTTGATCAGTTCGCCGAGCGTCTCCTCGCCCTGGAGCAGGATCGGGAACTCGGGGATCCGGGAACGCAGCTCCTCAGCGGCGAGCTGGGCGGCCCGCATGGACGAGAACAGGCCGAGGGTGCGCCCCCCGGCTGCCTGGATCAGCTCGGTCAGCTCGTCGAGCATGTCGGTGCGCTCGCCGTCACGCGCCGGCCGCGCCAGGTGTTTGGCGACGTACAGGATGCCCTGCTTGCGGTAGTCGAAGGGCGAGCCGACGTCGATGCCCTTCCACTGCGGCAGGTCATCGCCCTCCGCCCCCTCAGGGCCGAGCCCCAGTGAAGCGCCGACGCCGTTGAAGTCGCCGCCCAGCTTGAGCGTCGCCGAAGTGAGCACGACCGCCCGATCGGCGAAGAGCTTCTCCCTGAGCAGGCCGGAGACCGACATGGGGGCGACCCTGAGGGACGCGCCGAAGCGGTCGTGCCGCTCGTACCAGACGACGTCCCACTCCGAGCCGTTCAGTACCCGCTCTGCGACGTCGTGCACCGTCTCCACCGAGGCCAGCGCCTGCTTGCGGACCGCGTCCTCGTCCTGGACGGACTTGTCACGTGTCGCACCGATAGCGGTGATCACCGTGCGGGCGGCATCTCTCAGCGCCATCAGCGCGTAGCCGAGGTCTTCCGGGATCTCCTCCAGGCGGCCCGGCAGCGCCAGTTCCATGAGCCGCTCGAAGCCCTCGGCGGCGGTCTGGAGCTGATCGGCGGCCTTCTCGTTGACCAGCTTTGCGGCACGGCGCACGGCACGGTTGACCTGGCCGGGTGTGAGTTCGCCGGTGGCGACACCGGTGACGCGGGAGACGAGTTCGTGCGCCTCGTCCACGATCAGCACCTCGTGCTGGGGCAGCACCGGGGCGCCCTCGATGGCGTCGATGGCCAGCAGGGCGTGGTTGGTCACGACGACCTCGGCGAGCTTGGCCCGCTCACGGGCCATCTCGGCGAAGCACTCGGCGCCGTAGGCGCACTTCGACGCACCCAGGCACTCTCGCGACGACACCGACACCTGCGCCCAGGCACGGTCCGAGACACCCGGAGTGAGATCGTCGCGGTCGCCGCTCTCGGTCTCGTCCGCCCAGTCCCGCAGCCTCAGGAGATCCTGGCCCAGCTTGCTGGTGGGCGCGGCGGCCTCGAACTGGTCGAAGAGCCCCTCCTCCTCGTCCTGCGGCATTCCCTCGTGCAGGCGGTGCAGGCACAGGTAGTTCGACCGGCCCTTGAGCATCGCGAACTCCGGGCGGCGCCGCAGCAGCGGGTGCAGGGCGTCGACCGTGCGCGGCAGGTCCCGCTCGACCAGCTGGCGCTGCAGGGCGAGCGTGGCCGTCGCGACGACCACCCGTTCTCCGTGCGCGAGCGCGGGCACGAGGTAGCCGAGCGACTTTCCGGTGCCGGTGCCGGCCTGGACCAGCAGGTGGGATCCGTCGTCGATCGCCTCGGCGACCGCTTCTGCCATGGTCACCTGGCCAGGGCGCTCCGTGCCGCCGACGGCCGAGACAGCGGCATGCAGGAGTTCGGGGAGTGAGGGCTTCGTCATAGCCTGACCACCCTACGACCCTGCACTGACAAACGGGTGATCACGGCGGAGGCAGGGGGTGGAATCACGGCCGGGGCTCCTAGGGGCGGTGAGCTGCTGGGCGGGCGGAACGAGGCAGACGCAGCGAGGCTGACGGGGGGGCACGGGCGCTCGGCGCATTGCCGGACCGCCGGATCGCCGGGCCGTGGGAGCGCCGGGGCGGGACACCGACGGGACTGGGCACCGACGGGGCTGGGCACCGACGACCGGGCGGAGCGGAAGTCGGTAGGAGGCGGACCGGACGTCGGCGGCTCGGCGGCTCGGCGGCTCGGCGGCTCGGCGGCTCGGCGGCTCGGCGGCTCGGCGGCTCGGCGGCTCGGCGGCTCGGCGGCTCGGCGGGATGTAACGCGTCCAGCACATCCCTCCCGCACACGGACGCCCTCGAATTTTTTTCTCGGACCGGGAACACCGCGGATCCACCACTCGTATCTCATTGTGAGCAGCCAGTCACGTGACGCTACAACACATCGCGCAGGTCCCGGTCCCGGATCATGAGGGCGGCCCGCTTGCCGGGCAGGTCGATCTCGTCCGCGTACCGGAAGCCGGCGCTCAGGAACGCGGCAACGGAGGGGGTGTTACGAAGATCGGGTTCTGACACGACCCGTGCACAGGTGGGACACCGGTCGAGGATCAGGTCGGCCACGGCTCGCAGGAGGGCGGATCCCAGCCCCCGTCTCCGGTCGGCGGGGTCACCGACGAGAAGGTGGATCCCGGTGTCATGCGGGCGGGCCGGATAGTGGCGGGCCAGCGGATCCAGGTCTGCCCGGTAGACCTCCCAATAACTCATCGGGGTGCCGTCGAGTACGCCGAGGCACGGCACGCTGCGCCCGTCGCCGTGGAGTTGAGTGCGCAGGTGGTCCTCGGTCCGGTCGCGGGGCCCGGCCAGGTCCCAGAAATGCGCGACGGCGGGGTCGTTCATCCAGCGGTGGACGAGCGGCAGGTCCTGGTCGATGCGTACGGGCACCAGCCGGAAGGAGCCGACGGGGGTCGTGACCGGGCCCCACGCGGCGAGTCGGGCGAGGAGGCCGACCGTCGCCCCGGCGCAGAGAGTGACGAACCGAGCCGGCAGGCACAGTTCCAGCGTGTCCTCGCTGTCGGGGTCGTCGTCCTCGACGGTGAACCGGCCGAACGGAGAGTTCCGGGGGCCCGCGGTGTCCGTTCGCGGTCCGGCGCTGTCCGGGTGGGCAGAAGCGGGGCCGGTTCCGGCGTTCGCGTCGGTGGGAGGCACGGTGCGCTCCTCTCAGGAGACGAGGTGGGTCATGTTCCTCGGATGTGCGGAGGTTGGTACGGCTCGCTACGGGTGCCGCCCGCTCAGGAGGCGCGGACGGACGACTGGCTCAGGAACGAAGTTCACAGGTGCAGGGGGTTGGCGATGGTGACGTAGACGGACTGGGTGTCGACCGGGCCGACGAGTTCGTCGAGACCGTGCAGCCGAGTCAGCAGGTTGGCTTTGCAGCGCAGGAGGGGTGAGTGGAGCAGGAGGTCGGGCAGGGAGGTGCGCAAGGGGGTGGGCCCTGAGGCGAGGTCGGTGAGGAATCGACGGAAGGCCGCGAGGAGCAGTCGCTCGTCGGCGAGGCGTTGGGAGCCGAAGGCACCGATGAGGCCGAGCACGTTGTTGACGGCGAGGTAGTAGGCGAAGCGTTCGTCGGTGACCTCGTCCGGCACAAAGGTGTCGCTGCGCTCCCCGATGCCGGGGAGCCGGGCGTCCAGTTCGGCTCGCCGGGACTCGCGGAAGTAGTACCCCTGGTTGTCCCGGTAGCGGCCACCGGCCGGCCAGCCGTCGCCGTCCAGGAGGAGCAGTGTGTTCTGCTGATGGGCTTCGAGGGCGACGCCGGCCTCGCTGTCCAGCCAGAGGACGGGCCGGACCACGTGCTCCAGATAGCGGAGGAACCACTCCGCGGAGACGGCGCCGACAGGCCGACCGGTGCGGGTGGCGAGGCGGGCGACGACCTGGGCCAGGCGCGACCGCAGCGGCCTTGTCGTGGGGCGTGACGCGGTGGTGGCGGACGGCTCGACGTAGGGGCGGGGTGAGACGAGCCCGGCAACGCAGCCGACGTCGTCGGTCGGGGCGAACGGGTTGTGCCGGATCACCACGTCGAGCCCCGGCACGGGCCGGCCGTCCGGGTCGTCGACGGCCAGCCAGGCCGGGTCGCGGACGATGTCGAAGCAGGGGTGGGCCGCCTGCCACTGGCCGGCCAGGCCGGTGCGCAGCAGCCGGTGCACCTCGACTCCGCGGTGGAGTTCCTTGCGGAGGTTCTCGCGGCGGGAGTTGGTGATGCGCAGGGCCAGCGAGAGCTTGAGCATCGCGGGCGCACCGGGTCGGTGCACGGTTCGCACGGAGGAGGTGGGATGCCAGGGAGTGCCCAGGGGGCCGAGTTCGCAGAGGAGCCCGGAGTCGAGCAGTGCGGTGATGGAAGGGCGGTGCCGTACCTCGCGCGCCTGCCAGGGGTGAAGGGGCAAGGCGGTGTAGCCCTCGGGCAGCGGTGGTTCGGTTCCGGCGCCGGCCAGCCGGCGGATGAGGTGCCCTGCGGGGACGGGACGGCCGCGCTCGGTCCAGGCGGAGTCGGTCGCGAGGAGAGAGGGGGCGACAGCCAGCCAGTGCAGGGGGAAGGAGCCGCGCAACTCCGGTGAGTACCGGTGGGCTTCGGCCTCGGTCAGCCCTTCCCGGCTCTTCGGGGTCGGGTGCAGGGGATGTCCGAGGAGGAGGGCCTGTTCGGCGCTGAGGAAGAGGTCCGGGGGGTCGGTGGGGTCCTGGCGCCGATGCCGGATGAAGGTCGCGGTACGTCGGACGGAGTCGGCCACCCTGGCCACGAGGTCGACGCCGTCACCTGGACCGGAGCCAGGGCCGGGACCGGAGCCAGGGCCGAGGTCAGGGCCGGGGTCAGAGCCAGGGCTGTGACCCGTGCCGTCGCGGGGTTCGGGGGCATTCCCGCCACGACCACCCGGGCCGACTCCGTCACCACCCCCCAGACCCCCCAGACCGAAGCCGTCCCCACCACCCGAACCGACTCGGACACCACCCCCCGGGCCGAAGCCAACCCCACCACCCTCGGCCTCACCGGGGCCGACGGCAGTCGGGGTGGCGGCGTCCGGGGCGCTGGTCTTCTCGTCGGTGGATTCCCTGGTGAGCAGGGACGCGAGGGTGACGGCGTCGACCGGGGGTGCGGTGTCGGGTGCGTCGACCAGGTGTGGGGGGTCGAAGCGGTGCCAGCCGGAAGGGGACCAGTAGCGGACCGGTGCGATCAGGGCGGTGCCGCTGGCGGGCAGCGGGATGTGGAGGCTGCCGGTCGTCGGAGCGGCGAGGCCGGTCTCGCGGATCCAGCACCGCAGGAGGTTCTCGACGGCGGCGGCCTGGGCCGCGGAGCCGGGGTCGGGGTTCTCCAGCGGGTCGGCGCCGACGGCTGTCCCACGGGTGGGATGCGCTTCCCGCTTCTTCTGTGGCGGGACCGGCTCGGGAAGCGGTGCGGCGGAGGACGGGGGGCCGGGGGCTTTCTGGTCGTCGGGGATGCCGGAGCGGCCGTCGGGGGTGGGGGTGGCGTTCATGACGGCTCCTCTGGGGCTGGGGTGAGGTGGTGCGGGCTCTTTCCGTGGTCCGCTCCCGCTCCCGCTGTCGCTGTCGCCGTTGCTTCGTGGTGAGCGGGACTGGGAGGGAGAGCGGGACGTGCAGGGGGTGATGTGTGGGTGACGGCGGCGGTCTGTGTCGACCTCGCTGCCGGGATACCGGGAGTGCCGAGAATGCCGGGAGTCTCGGAAGGAGGTGGAGCGGAATGAGGGGACGGGAGGGGCCTGTGAGGTGGTCAGCCCGCGTGTTCGGCAGAGCCGGGGTGTCTTGGCTGGTGCGGGTCGTGGGTTGCGTGCTGGCGGGCCGCCGCCGCGACCGCGTCGGCCAGGCGGTCGAGTACGGCCGTCGCCTGTTCGTCGCTGATCGTCAGGGGTGGAAGCAGCCGGATCACGGACGCGTGACGGCCGCCGAGTTCGACGATCAGTCCGCGCTGGAGGCACTCCCGCTGTACGGCGGCGGCCAGCTGGGGGGCGGCCGGGTGCGGGGTGCGGGTGGGCTCCAGGCCGGTCGGTGCGGTGTCGGGGTGGCCCGGAAGGGGTGCCGTGTGAGAGGAGGTGTGGTCGGTGTCCGGGTCCACCAGTTCGACGCCGATCATCAGTCCGCGTCCCCGTACGTCTCCCACGCACGGGAACTGGTGGGTGAGTTCCGTCAGTTGGGTGAGCATGCGGGCACCGAGGGCGGCGGCGCGTTCGGCGAGGGCGTTCTCGCGGACGTAGGCGAGGGTGGCGGTGCCCGCGGCCATGGCGAGCTGGTTGCCGCGGAAGGTGCCGGCGTGGGCGCCGGGCTGCCAGACGTCGAGATCGTCGCGGTAGACGATCACGGCCAGCGGGAGGCTGCCGCCGATGGCCTTCGACAGGACCATGACGTCGGGGGTGATGCCGCTGTGGTCGACGGCCCAGAAGGCACCGGTGCGGCCCACTCCGGTCTGGATCTCGTCGGCGATCAGCGGGATGGCCCGGTCGGTCGTGAGCCGGCGCATGCGGCGCAGCCAGCCGTCCGGTGCGGGGATCACTCCGCCCTCGCCCTGGACGGGTTCGAGGATCATGCCGGCCGGCAGGGGGACGCCGGACTTCGGGTCGTCGAGGAGGGACTCGGTCCAGCGGGCGGCGAGTTCGGCGCCGGGCCGGCCGCCGACGCCGAAGGGGCAGCGGTAGTCCTGGGGGTAGGGCAGGCGGGCGACCTGGACATCGCGTGCGCTGCCGGAGGCGGCCAGGGCGCCGGCCGTCATGCCGTGGTAGGCGCCGGTGAAGGCGAGGATGCCGGTGCGGCCGGTCGCGGCCCGGACCAGTTTGAGGGCGGCCTCGACGGCGTCGGTGCCGGCCGGTCCGCAGAACTGCACGCGGGCCCGGTCGGTGAGGCCGGGCGGCAGGGTACGGAACAGCTCGGTGATGAAGGCGTCCTTGACGGGGGTCGCGAGGTCGAGGACGGAGAGGGGGGCGCCGGAGTCGAGGACCGTGCGGATGGCTTCGAGCACGACCGGGTGGTTGTGGCCGAGGGCGAGGGTGCCGGCGCCGGAGAGGCAGTCCAGGTAACGGCGGCCGTCGGCGCCCTCGATGGTGAGCCCGCGCGCCCGGACCGGCACGATCGGCAGGGCGCGGGCGTAGGTGCGCGCCGAGGACTCACGCGCCGACTGGCGTCTCAGGATCCCCTCGTGCACGGCCCGCTCTTGCCCGGGTGTGCCTCCAGTCATGGACTCCGTAACGGCCACTGCGCGTTGTCCTCCCCGCTGTTCAAGGATGAGTCGGTCCTCCGGGACCGCACGGACAGCTGGCCCCACCGGCTACAACCGCGGACCGTTCGGGCGGTTACGGGGTCACCGGGAGTTCGTTGGCGCGCGCCCTGTTCAGGCGGCTTTCCGGCCGGGCCTGTTCGGGCAGCCTGTGACGGAACCGTTGCCCTGCCGTCAGAACTCCCCCACGGCGACGGCATAGTGTGTGATGCCGTTCCCAGAAGGTCGTGGGACCGGCATGAACCATGCACGAGTTCGCCGCCGGTGTCGGGGCCGAAGCGCCGAGTTCCTTTCAGAGCAGGGGGAGTCAAGAACATGCGATCCATACGGCCGTCGTTCACCGCTCGGCGAGGGAGGGGCCGTCGCCGCGCCTCCACCTCGCTGACGGCGGTCGCTCTCGTGTCGGCGCTGGCGCTGACCGCCACCGCCTGCAACGGCGACGGTGACGACAACGCCAACGGCGAGCCGACCGCCACCGCGACGGCGGGCACCGGCGACGGAAAGATCACGATCCCGGACGACCTGAAGCGCAGGCTCAAGGAGCACGGGATCGACGTCGACAAGTGGAAGCACGGCGCCTGGAAGAACTGGAACAAGGACGACTGGCTGCGCGAGGCCAACGACTTCATCAACCCGATCATCAAGGGCCTGTGGGACCCGGACCGGATGCGCGACGCCGACGACCCCGACCAGGGCGTCGACGACAACGACATCTCCGGTGACCAGGGTGTGACGGACCCGACGCCGCAGCCGGTGAAGGCGCAGGCGGTCACGCCGCCGTACCACGCCGGCGCGGCCACTTCGGGCAAGCTGCTCTTCGACTCGCCCGAGGGCACCATGGTCTGCTCGGCGACGGTCGTGCAGGACCCGGCGCACCCGGGCAAGTCGAACCTCGTGTGGACGGCGGGTCACTGTGTGCACGCCGGCAAGAAGGGCGGCTGGTACCGCAACATCGCGTTCGTGCCGTCGTACAACAACCAGGGCAGGTCGGCGGCCGAGCTGGAGAACGCCAGCCGGTCCGACATCGCGCCGTTGGGCGTGTGGTGGGCCGACGCGGCGAAGACCTCGCAGCAGTGGATCAGCAAGGGCGGTCAGACGGGCGGTGACGGTGCCTCGTACGACTTCGCCGTCATCCATGTGACGCCGGAGCAGGGCAGCGGCGGCAAGTCGCTGGAGGAGACCGTCGGCGGGGCGCTGCCGGTGGACTTCGACGCTCCGGCCGTGGCGAACGTGAAGAGCATCACGGCGACCGGCTACCCGGCGGCGGCGCCGTACGACGGTCAGCTGATGTACCAGTGCCAGGACAAGCCGGGCCGGCTCTCCATCGAGCAGGCCGACCCGACGATGTACCGGATCGGGTGCACGATGACCGGTGGCTCCTCCGGTGGCGGCTGGGTGGAGACGGGCGCGGACGGCAAGCCCGCGCTGGTGTCGAACACCTCCATCGGTCCGGTGAGCGCGGGCTGGCTGGCCGGTCCCCGGCTGGGTGAGGTGGCCAAGGGTGTGTACGAGTCGGTGAGCAAGCAGTTCGCCGGGCGGTGAGCAGGCCGCGGGCATGACGGAGGCCCGTCACCCAGGTGGGGTGGCGGGCCTTCGTGTCGCGGTGGTTCAGGCCGCGGAGACCGGTGCGTAGGGCGCCAGGTCCGCCGCCAGCTCCTCGTGCACCCGGGCCTTGAGCAGGGTGCCCTCCGCGGTGTGCTCCTCGGAGATCACCTCGCCCTCGGTGTGGGCGCGGGCGACGAGCTTGCCGTGGGTGTACGGCACGAGCGCCTCGACCTCGACCGAGGGGCGGGGCAGCTCGTCGTCGATCAGGGCGAGGAGTTCCTCGATGCCCCGGCCGGTGCGTGCCGAGACGGCGATCGAGCGCTTCTCGACCCGCAGGAGCCGCTGGAGGGTCAGCGGGTCGGCCGCGTCCGCCTTGTTGATCACGACGATCTCGGGCACGCCGGTGGCGCCGACGTCCCGGATCACCTCGCGTACGGCGGCGAGCTGCTCCTCCGGGTTCGGGTGCGAGCCGTCCACCACGTGCAGGATCAGGTCGGAGTCGCCGACCTCCTCCATGGTGGAGCGGAACGCCTCGACCAGGTGGTGCGGCAGGTGCCGGACGAAGCCGACGGTGTCCGCCAGCGTGTACAGCCGGCCGCTCGGGGTCTCGGCCCGGCGGACGGTCGGGTCCAGGGTCGCGAACAGGGCGTTCTCGACCAGGACGCCGGCGCCGGTGAGGCGGTTGAGCAGGGAGGACTTGCCGGCGTTGGTGTAGCCGGCGATGGCGACGGACGGCACCTTGTTGCGCCGGCGCTCCTGGCGCTTGATCTCGCGGCCGGTCTTCATGTCCGCGATCTCCCGGCGCATCTTCGCCATCTTCTCGCGGATCCGGCGCCGGTCCGTCTCGATCTTGGTCTCACCGGGGCCACGCGTGGCGAGGCCGCCGCGACCGCCACCCATCTGCCGGGACAGCGACTGACCCCAGCCGCGCAGCCGCGGCAGCATGTACTGCATCTGGGCGAGCGCGACCTGCGCCTTGCCCTCGCGGGACTTGGCGTGCTGGGCGAAGATGTCCAGGATCAGGGCCGTACGGTCGATGACCTTGACCTTGACGACGTCCTCCAGCTGGATCAGCTGGCCGGGGCTCAGCTCACCGTCGCAGATGACGGTGTCCGCGCCCGTTTCGATGACGATGTCACGCAGCTCGGCGGCCTTGCCCGAGCCGATGTAGGTGGCCGCGTCGGGCTTGTCGCGGCGCTGGATCACGCCGTCGAGCACGAGCGCGCCCGCGGTCTCCGCGAGGGCCGCAAGCTCCGCGAGGGAGTTGTCGGCGTCCTGCGCGGTGCCGGTGGTCCACACGCCGACGAGCACGACCCGCTCCAGGCGGAGCTGGCGGTACTCGACCTCGGTGACGTCCTCCAGCTCGGTGGACAGGCCCACGACGCGGCGCAGGGCGGCGCGCTCGGAGCGGTCGAACTGGTCGCCGTCCCGCTCGCCGTCGATCTCGTAGCTCCAGGCGACGTCCTCTTCCATCAGGGCATCGGCCCGAAGACCCTCGGGATAGGCGTGCGCGAGGCGCTTGGTGTCCTGGGAAGGGGAAGAAGAGGAGGTCATTGGATCCTTACGTCGATGAGATACGTCGATGGGAGTGCCGTTACGGCGTCGGTACGGCGGTCGGTCACCCGGGCCGCACGTGAGGTACAACGCATGAGTACCCCGGGAGATTCCCGTGACCCGTGCGCGTGCCGACCCGTAGATGGTCGCACGGTACGGCCCGTCTCGTCACCGGGTTATCGCCGGACGCGGGGCCCGTCGTCCTGCGTCCGCGGCAGTGGCTTCCAGTCCGGGTGGCCGGGCATCGGCGGGGTCTTCTCGCCGTACAGCCAGGCCTGGAAGAAGCCTCTCAGGTCGCGGCCGGAGACGGCCGCGGCCAGCCGTTCGAAGTCGCTGGTGGTGGCGGTGGCGTCCCGGTGTTCCTGGACCCAGATGCGCTCCAGCCGCTCGAAGGCGGGCGCGCCGATCTCCTGCCGCAGGGCGTAGAGGACGAGTGCGGCGCCGTCGTAGATGTTGGGGCGGAAGATGCTGATCTTCTGGCCGGGGACGGGAGGCTTGGGCAGGGCGGGCGGGCCGCCGGCCTCGCGCCAGCGGTCGGAGGCGCCGTAGGCGGCCTTCATCCGCTCCTCCATGGGCCGGTGCGCGGTCTCGTCGGCGTACAGCGCCTCGTACCAGGTGGCGTGGCCCTCGTTCAGCCAGACGTCGGACCAGCTGCGCGGGGTGACGCTGTCCCCGAACCACTGGTGGGACAGCTCGTGCACCATGACCGACTCGACGTACCACTTGGGGTAGGCGGGCTCGGTGAACAGGTCCTTCTCGAAGAGCGAGAGGGTCTGTGTCTCCAGTTCGAAGCCGGTGGCGGCCTGTGCCATGAGCACGCCGTAGGTCTCGAAGGGATACCGGCCGACCTTGCTCTCCATCCAGGCGATCTGGTCGGGGGTCTTCGCGAGCCATGGTTCGAGGGCCTTGCGGTCGCTCGCGGGTACGACGTCGCGCAGGGGGAGCCCGTGCGGGCCCTCGCGGTGCACCACGGCGGAGCGGCCGATGGACACCTGGGCGAGTTCGGTGGCCATGGGGTGCTGGGTGCGGTAGGTCCAGGTGGTGGTGCGGCCGACCCGGTCGGCTCCGGCGCGCAGGCCGTTGGCGACGGCGGTGTAGTCGTTCGGCGCGGTGATGCGGAAGGTGAACATCGCCTTGTCGGACGGGTGGTCGTTGCAGGGGAACACCAGGTGGGCGGCGTCGGCCTGGTTCGCCATGGCGAGGCCGTCGGAGGTGCGCACCCAGCCGCCCTGCTGGTCGTCGCCGTAGACGGGGTCGCTGGTGTGCCGCACGGTGATCCGGGTCCAGCTGCGCTCGGCCAGGGGGTGCTCGGGGGTGACGACCAGGTCCTCGCCGGCGCGGGTGAAGCCGGCGGGACGTCCGTCGACCTCGACCGAGCGGACGGTGCCGTACCCGAAGTCGAGGTTGAGCCGCTCCAGGTCGGCCGTGGTCCAGGCGTCGATGGTGGTGACGGCCTGCAGCGGCTTGTCGTTGCTGCCGGGATAGGTGAGGGACAGGTCGTACGAGGCGACGTCGTAGCCGGGGTTGCCCAGGTACGGGTAGAGCCGGTCGCCGACGCCGAGCGGTTCGGCCGGGGCCGCGGCGGCGACGAGGCAGACGGAGACGGCGGAGGCGAGCAGGGCCGCCGTGCGGCGTCGGCGGAGCGTGCGCCGGACCGCGAGGCGGGAGAGCCGGGGGCGGGGGCGGGGGGTGAGCGGCATGGACCATCGCTACCAGTGCGTGCCCGCTGCCCGGCGGCGACGCGCGTCCGGCCCACCCGATCGGGTAAGCCGGACGCCGTCGTCAGGAGGCCGGTGCCTGGTGCTGGGCGCGGCTCACGTCGTACACCCCGGGTACGTCCCGCATGGCGCGCATCAGGGCGGGGAGGTGGGCGGCGTCGGGGAGCTGGAGGGTGTAGGTGTGGCGCACGCGCTGCTGGCTGGGCGGTTCGACGGTGGCGGAGACGATCTCGGCGCCCTGCAGGGCGATCGCCTCGGTGAGGTCGGCGAGGAGGTGGGGACGGCCGAACGATTCAGCGACCAGGGTGACCCGGCACTCGGCGGTGTCTCCCCAGCGCACGCCGATCTCCTCGCGCCCCCTGCTCTTCATGTGCGCCACGGCGGCGCACTCCACGCGGTGCACGGTCACCACCCCGCCGCGCACCGCGAACCCGGTGATCTCGTCCGGCGGTACGGGCGTACAGCACCCGGCGAGCCGTACGGCGGCGCCGGGCCGGTCCGCGAGGACGTCGGCGCGGCGGGAGCGGGGGGCGGGCGTGCCGTCCGCGGGAGGCGCGGGCGGGGCACCCGAGGAGAGACCGGGGCGAGCGGCTCCGGCGGGGGCGGCGCGGTGGGCGGCAGCGGCGGGCTGGGGCTCGGCCAGGTCCCCGTCCGGTGCCGCGGCCGGGCGGGCGGCGTCGGCGGGTGCCGCGGGGGCGCCGTCCGGCCCGTCCGTGTCGGTGCCGCCGCCGGGGTGGGCGGCGAGCCAGCGCTGGATGGCGATGCGGGCGGCCGGGGTGTGGGCGTGCTCCAGCCACTCGCGGGAGGGCTCGGAGGCCGGGTCCTGGCCCATCAGGAGCTGGACCGTGTCGCCGTCGCGCAGGACCGTGCTGAGGGTGGCCAGCCTGCCGTTGACGCGGGCGCCGATGCAGGCGTGGGCGTCCTCGCCGTACTGCGCGTAGGCGGCGTCCACGCAGGTGGCGCCCTCGGGGAGGCCGAGGGCGCCGCCGTCGGGGCGGAAGACGGTGATCTCCCGGTCCTGGGCGAGGTCCTCACGCAGGGTGGACCAGAAGGTGTCGGGATCGGGGGCGGCCTGCTGCCAGTCGAGGAGGCGGGAGAGCCAGCCGGGGCGGGTCGGGTCGACGCGCTCACCGTCGGCGGCGGAGGCGGGGCCGGAAGCGGGGGTGTCGGAGACGGACGGGTCGGACGCGGACGGGTCGAGGGCCGGTGCGTACGGGTTGCCCAGGGCTACGACGCCGGCCTCGGCCACCTTGTGCATCTGGTGGGTGCGGATGAGGACCTCGACGACCTGGCCGTCGGGACGGGCGACGGCGGTGTGCAGGGACTGGTAGAGGTTGAACTTCGGTACGGCGATGAAGTCCTTGAACTCCGAGACCACCGGGGTCATGCAGGTGTGCAGCTCGCCGAGGACGCCGTAGCAGTCCGCGTCCTCGTTCACCAGCACCAGCAGGCGGCCGAAGTCGGCGCCGCGCAGCTGACCGCGCTTGCGGGCCACGCGGTGCACGGAGACGAAGTGCCGGGGGCGGATGAGGACTTCGGCGGGGATGCCGGCCTCGCGCAGCACCCCGCGCACCTCGTCGGCGACCTCGGCGAGGGGGTCGCCGGGGCGGGCGGCGTTCTCCGCGATGAGTTCTCTGGTGTGCTCGTACTCCTCGGGGTGGAGGATGGCGAAGACCAGGTCCTCCAGTTCGGTCTTCAGGGCCTGCACGCCGAGGCGTTCGGCGAGCGGGATGAGGACGTCACGGGTGACCTTGGCGATCCGCGCCTGTTTCTCGGGGCGCATCACGCCGAGGGTGCGCATGTTGTGCAGGCGGTCGGCGAGTTTGATCGACATCACGCGCACGTCGTTGCCGGTGGCGACGAGCATTTTGCGGAAGGTCTCCGGCTCGGCGGCGGCTCCGTAGTCGACCTTCTCCAGTTTCGTGACGCCGTCGACCAGATAACGGACCTCCTCCCCGAACTGTTCCCGCACCTGATCCAGCGTCACCTCGGTGTCCTCGACGGTGTCGTGCAGCAGGGAGGCCGTCAACGTCGTGGTCTCCGCACCGAGTTCGGCGAGGATCAGGGTGACGGCGAGCGGGTGCGTGATGTACGGCTCGCCGCTCTTGCGCATCTGTCCCCGGTGCGAGGACTCCGCCAGGACGTAGGCGCGGCGCAGGGGTTCGAGGTCGGCGTCGGGGTGGTGGGCCCGGTGCGCCTCCACGACATGGCCGATCGCGTCGGGCAGCTTGTCGCGGCCGGCGGGGCCGAGCAGCGCGGCCCGGCCGAGCCGGCGCAGGTCGATCCGGGGCCGGGACTTTCTGCGCACCGCCGCGGGCGCCGCGGACGCTGTGAGCGCTTGTGGCGTTGGGGGCGCTACCGGGCCAGCGCTCGCAGGGTTCGTGGCCTCCGCACTCATGGGCACCTCCGGCTCGTGGACCGGCGGACGGAGCTCCAGGGCGTACGCGGCTCAGGGTTGGCGACGTTCCCCCGTCCGTGCCGGTGCTTGATGCTATCGAGCCCACCACGCGCGGCCGACCGCCTCTCGCCGAGCGTGAAGCGGATCACCCGTTCGAGCGATGGAAACGAGGTTTAGATTTTCGGTCAGCCGACAGCGTGAGCGAGCCACTCCCCCTCGATCTCGCCCTCGGCGACGATCACGGCGGGTCCGGTCATCTCGATCTCGCCGTCGGGGCGCTCGGTGATGACGAGGCGCCCGCCGGGCACGTCCACGGTGTACGTCGCCGGGGTGCCGGTGACGGCCGGGTCGGTGCCGTCGCGCCGGGCGGTGGCCACGGCGACGGCGCAGGCGCCCGTGCCGCACGAACGGGTCTCGCCGGAGCCGCGTTCGTGCACGCGCATGGCGACGTGACGGGGGCCGCGGTCCACGACGAACTCGACGTTCACCCCGTCCGGGTAGGCGGTCGCCGGGCTGACCGGCGGCGCGGTGTACAGGTCGCCCGCGTGCGCCAGGTCGGCGACGAAGGCCACCGCGTGCGGATTGCCCATGTTCACGTTGCGCGCGGGCCAGCTGCGCCCGCCGACGGTCACCGTGACGTCGCCCTCGGGGAGGCGGGCGCGGCCCATGCCGACGGTGACGTCACCGTCCTTCGCGATGTGGACGGTCCTCACGCCCGCGCGCGTGGCGATCGTGAGGTCTCCTTCGGCCACGTGCCCGGCGTGCTGGAGGTAGCGCGCGAACACACGGACGCCGTTGCCGCACATCTCGGCGACCGAGCCGTCGCCGTTGCGGTAGTCCATGAACCACTCGGCCTCGGCGGCCATCTCCCGGGCCTCCGGGTGCGCCGCGGACCGTACGACGTGCAGCACACCGTCGCCTCCGATGCCCGCCCGGCGGTCGCACAGGGCGGCGACGGCGGCCGGGGACAGGTCGAGGGCGTTCTCGGGGTCCGGGACGATCACGAAGTCGTTCTCGGTGCCGTGGCCCTTGAGGAAGGCGATCCGTGTGCTCATTCCTCGATCGTACGGGGTGGGTACGACCGTGCCGCCCCGGCGGGGTCTGGCCACCTGCACGTCCCGGCAGGTCCAGCAGCGCCGTGCCTGTGCTGCCCGTGCCTGTGCCTGTGCCTGTGCCTGTGCCTGTGCCTGTGCCTGTGCCTGTGCTGCCAGGGCCTAGCGGAGCCGGGCCACGCGCCACACCGCGAGGACGACCACCACGATCACGAGGAGTACGTACCCGAGGACGACCCGCCAGTCCGGCCGGCGGCCGGAGCCGCGCGGGGGGAAGCCGGGCCAGGTGTAGCCCACCCGGCGGGCGGCCATCATGCCCCAGCCGGCCGCGCAGGAGCAGATCAGCAGGCCGAGCATGGCGATGACCGCGCCGCTGTCGCCGAAGTCGAAGGCGAGCGGGAAGGCGAACATCAGGGAGCCGACGGCGGCCAGGCCGACGATGGGGGCGAGCTGCCAGATGCGCAGCCGGCGCTGCGGACGCAGCTCGACCTCGACCTCCGGACCGCCCGGGTACATCTCCTCCGGCTCCGGCCCGTCGTCGGTCACCCCGTCCGGGGTGTCGTCGGGACCGTCGTCGGCGAGACGGTTCTCGGTCAGACGGTCCTCGGTCAGACGGTCCTCGGTCAGGGGACTCCCGGACAGAGGGTCGCCGAACAGGTCGTCGGACGGGCTGTCGTCGGACGGAAGGTCGTCGGGCAGGCGGCCCGCGGCCCGGGGGACGCCGGACGGAGAACCGCCGGACAGGGGGTCGTCGAGCAGGTCCTTCCGCTGTGAGCGGTCCTCGTCGGGACGCGGCTCGTCACGGCACGGTCCGTCACCCTCGGTGGTGAGGTGCTCGGCATCCGGTGCGGTGTTGCGAGGGCCGGCCTCCATCGCCACGCGCCCTCCCAACTAGGCTCCACTTGGTCGATCGAAGCTCGATGATGGCACGGCGCCGAAGGCCGAGATGACCGGCGGCGCATCCCGATGCCATGACGTGATCAGGCTGTAACCGGTCGTTCGACCAACGCCAGGGCCTGCTGCGGAAGTTCCCCGCGGTCCGCCGCGGCCCCACTCAACCAGTGCACCCGCGGATCGCGCCTGAACCACGAATCCTGACGGCGCGCGAAGCGCTTGGTGGCACGGACGGTCTCGGCCCGCGCCTCCGCTTCGGTGCACTCCCCGGCGAGCGCCGCGAGCACCTGCTGGTAGCCGAGCGCGCGCGAGGCCGTGCGCCCCTCGCGCAGTCCCTGCGCCTCCAGTGCGCGCACCTCGTCCACGAGGCCCGCCTCCCACATGCGGTCGACGCGCCGCGCGATGCGCTCGTCCAGCTCCGGCCGGGCCACGTCGACACCGATCTGGACGGTGTCGTAGACCGAGTCGTGACCGGGCAGGTTGGCCGTGAAGGGCTGGCCGGTGATCTCGATCACTTCGAGCGCGCGGACGATACGGCGGCCGTTGCTCGGCAGGATGGCGCGGGCGGCCTCGGGATCGGCGGCGGCCAGCCGGGCGTGCAGCGCGCCCGAGCCGCGCAGCGCCAGCTCCTCCTCCAGCCGGGCCCGGACCTCCGGGTCGGTGCCGGGGAACTCCAGGTTGTCGACGGCACCGCGGATGTACAGGCCGGAGCCGCCGACGAGGACCGGCCAGCGGCCCTCGGCGAGCAGTGCGTCGATCCGCGCGCGGGCCAGCTTCTGGTACTCGGCGACCGAGGCGGCGACCGTCACGTCCCAGATGTCCAGCAGGTGGTGCGGGACGCCGCCGCGCTCCTCGGGTGTCAGCTTGGCTGTACCGATGTCCATCCCTCGGTACAGCTGCATGGAGTCGGCGTTGACGACCTCGCCGCCGAGTTGCTGGGCCAGGAAGACACCGAGATCGGACTTTCCGGCCGCGGTGGGTCCGACGACGGCGATGACGCGGGGGGCGGGGAGTGCACTGCTCACGGCACCAGTCTCGCAAACCTCCCGGTGAGGTCTCGAACGAGTTACGTGACGGTGCGTCTCGCAGGTCGTTGCCCGTGGCGAGGTACCGCCCTCCGGGGTGCCGGAGGCGGTGGCCCGGGCGGCGCAACCGTACGCACCGGGCGAAGCGGGAATTCGCCCGCACGAGTACCGTATGGAGTGGATATGGGCGTGTTTGCACGGCTTCTCGGCAGGTCGAAGGCGACTCCGGAGGCGTCGGACGCACCGGCGAACACCGGCTCGGAGCCGGAGGGAGCCGAGGCGGGGCAGGCCGAGGTGACGGTGTCGGCGAGTGAGGCCGGGCCGGCGGAGGCCGAGGAGGCGACCGGGGACGGGCACGGGGACGTGGCCGTGCGGTCGGACTCCGGTGCGGACGACGCGTCCGAGAGTGCCGGGATCCCCCGGCAGCAGTCCGCCGAGGAGGCCGCCGACAGGGAGGCCGGTGAGGGCGCCCGCAGATAACTGTCCCGCGAGGGAAGGTGGACCATGGGTCTGATGGACAACATGAAGGCCAAGCTGGGCCCGGCCAAGGACAAGGTGTCGGACCTCGCGCGGCAGCATGGGGACAAGGTCCAGCACGGGATCGACAAGGCCGCGAAGGCCGTCGACGAGCGGACCAAACACAAGTACAGCGACAAGATCCAGGCGGGCACGGGCAGGGCCAAGGAGGCGATGGACCGCCTCGCGCACAAGGGCGGCCCGGAGGCGGCGCCCCACACCCCCACGACCCCGACCCGCCCGGCCTCTCCGGAGGGCCCACCGCCGGCGTCCTGAGGAGTCCGCCACCGGTAGGCGTCCTCGTGACGGTGCGACCGGCCACCGTCGTGGTGGCCACGCGAACCGGCGACTGTCTGGTGACCACGCGACGAGCCACCGTCTCCTGGTGACCACGCGACCGGGGCGTCCCGTGAACCACGGGACGCCCCGGTCGCTGTTCGGGGCCCGGGCCCGGGGAGCCCTGTGCGGGCAAGCGGCGGCCCCGGAGTCCTCCGGGGTCAGGACCAGGTCGCCACCATGTACCCGACGCCGTACGGCGCGTCCTCGTACAGCAGGCTGCCGGTGAGGCCGGTCCCCTCGGCCGCGCCGGCCAGGATCTGCCAGGGGGCGCGGCCGGCCGCCTTCAGTTCCCGGGCCAGGCCGGGGTCCAGTGCCCGCAGGGCGGACACGTCGGCCGCTCCGAGGGCCCGGGCGGCCTCCGCGTCGAAGGGCGCCGCCCGCTCGTCCAGGTAACCGGGCGCCTTGAGCGTGCGGCAGGCGCTGCCGTCTCCCATGACCAGGAGGGCCACCCGGCCGGCCCGGCCGGCCAGCTCGCGCCCGGTCTCGGCGCACCGCTCCGGCTCCAGTGTGTCCGGGACGGCGAGTCCCTCGATCGGGGCGTCGCCCCAGCCGGTCCGCTCCAGCAGCCAGGCGGCGACGGCCAGCGAGGTCGGCAGCTCCCGCTCCGGGGCGGGGCGGCCGGCGGGCCCCAGGTGTACGTCCAGGTCGACCCCGAAGCCTCGGAAGGCACCCGGGGTGCCCTGCGGGTACCGGCCGAGCCCGCTCTGCCCGGCGGTACCGACGACCACCAGCAGGTCGGGTCGGGCGGCGGCGAGCACGCCGAGCGCGTCCGTGCAGGCCGCGCGCGCGGCGTCCAGTTCCGGGGCGGCGCCCGCGGCGACCTCGGGCACGAGCAGCGGCGGGCAGGGGCATACGGCGGCGGCGACAAGCATGATCGGCAGCGTAACCCGGCGGGACGGCCGGGCGTCACTCCTGGATCAGCACGTCGGAACGCCGCCCGAGCCGGGCCGGAGCGCCGCCTGTCCTACGCTCCAGCGCCACCTGAGCCAGGCCGAAGCTCCGCCTGACCTACGCCCCAGCGCCACCTGAGCCAGGCCGGAGCACCGCCTGACCTACGCCCCAGCGCCACCTGACCCGGGCCGGAGCTTCGCCTGGCCTGATTCGGAGCTACGTCAACGCTGCGCCGAAGCGCCGTCCGAGCACGTCGATGAGGGCGATCCCCTCAGGACGGGCGCGACGGGCTCGGCCACCGCCGGTCACGGACCGTGCGACAGGCCGTCAGTCGCAGCCGCAGCCGCTCCCCGTCGCCACCGGCAGCGGAGCCGGGGCGCCGATCCCGGGAAGGCCGAGCATGACGCCCGCCGGCTTGGCGGCCGCCGCGGCGTTGCGCTTCTCCCAGGCGTCCCCCGCGCGCGTGCGGCGCACGTCGAGGACCGGGCCCTCGGCGAGGAGGTGGTGCGGGGCGGCGTACGTCACCTCGACCGTGACCACGTCACCGGGGCGGACCTCCTGGTCCGGCTTGGTGAAGTGGACGAGGCGGTTGTCGGGGGCGCGGCCGGAGAGGCGGTGGGTGGCGCCGTCCTTGCGGCCCTCGCCCTCGGCGACCATCAGTTCCAGGGTGCGGCCGACCTGCTTCTTGTTCTCCTCCCAGGAGATGTCCTCCTGGAGGGCGACCAGTCGCTCGTAACGCGCCTGGACGACCTCCTTGGGGATCTGGTTCTCCATGGTCGCGGCGGGGGTGCCGGGGCGCTTGGAGTACTGGAAGGTGAAGGCCTGCGCGAAGCGGGCCTCGCGGACGACGTGCAGGGTCTGCTCGAAGTCCTCCTCGGTCTCGCCGGGGAAGCCCACGATGATGTCGGTGGTGATCGCGGCGTGCGGGATGGCGGCGCGCACCTTCTCGATGATCCCCAGGTAGCGCTCCTGCCGGTAGGAGCGGCGCATCGCCTTCAGGACGGTGTCCGAGCCGGACTGCAGCGGCATGTGCAGCTGGGGCATCACGTTCGGCGTCTCGGCCATGGCCGCGATCACGTCGTCGGTGAAGTCACGGGGGTGCGGGGAGGTGAAGCGGACCCGCTCCAGGCCCTCGATGTTCCCGCAGGCCCGCAGCAGCTTGCTGAAGGCCTCGCGGTCGCCGATGTCGGAGCCGTAGGCGTTGACGTTCTGGCCGAGCAGGGTGATCTCGGAGACGCCCTCGCCGACGAGGGTCTCGATCTCGGCGAGGATGTCACCGGGGCGGCGGTCCTTCTCCTTGCCGCGCAGCGCCGGGACGATACAGAACGTGCAGGTGTTGTTGCAGCCGACGGAGATCGACACCCAGGCCGCGTACGCGCTCTCGCGGCGGGTCGGCAGCGTGGAGGGGAAGGCCTCCAGGGACTCGGCGATCTCGACCTGCGCCTCCTCCTGCACGCGGGCGCGCTCCAGCAGGACGGGCAGCTTGCCGATGTTGTGCGTGCCGAAGACGACGTCCACCCAGGGCGCCTTCTTCACGATCGTGTCGCGGTCCTTCTGCGCGAGGCAGCCGCCGACCGCGATCTGCATGCCGGGGCGCGAGGCCTTCTTCGGCGCGAGCCGGCCGAGGTTGCCGTACAGCCGGTTGTCGGCGTTCTCCCGGACCGCGCACGTGTTGAAGACGACGACGTCCGCGTCGCCGTCCGAGCCCTCGGGGGCCCGCACGTACCCGGCGTCCTCCAGCAGACCGGCCAATCGCTCGGAGTCGTGGACGTTCATCTGGCACCCGTAGGTGCGGATCTCGTAACTCTTGGGGGTGGGAACGTCCACTGCCGGGCTCCGGTCGCTGCTGCTGGTCATGCTTCCAGGGTAGGTGGTGCCGGAAGGCACTCCGCCCGCCTCGTCCGGACGGGCCGCCACCGGGGCCCCGGGCCGCCGCCCGTGCCCGGCAGGGGAAGGATTTCGCCAAAGGGAGACCAAAAGGCCGGGCAGACGTGTTCAAAGGGGTGCGTGACCTGCTTAGGTGTGAGCCACACCTTGTCCGCTGGAGACGGGAAGTGGTTTCTCGCCCGGGAGTTGGAGATTTGGCCATCCGCGTACGACAGGTGAGGAGATCCGGGGAGTTCGCCGCGCTGCAGCGCCGGTGTGCCGCGATTCTGCGTGATCTCGGAGTACCTCGGTCGCTGTCCCTGGACGCGGTCTGTGCGCGGGTGGAGGAACTCAGAGGCCGTCCGCTCGTGCTGCGGGAACTGCCCGAGGAGGCGGCGGCGACCGGCGCCTGCGGGCTCTGGCTGGGCACGGACAACGCCGACTACGTGTTCTACGAGGCCCGGACCGCCCCGCTCCACCGCGAGCACATCATCCTCCACGAGATCGGCCATGTGCTGTGCGACCACCACCGGAGCATCACGGACGACGGTGACGGTCCGACGGACCGCCTCCTCGAGGGCCTCCAGCCGCACCTGGTCCGGCGGGTGATGGCCAGGACCAGTTACACGACGACCGAGGAGCAGGAGGCCGAGATGATCGCCAGCCTCATCCAGAGCGCCGGGACGGCCGGTCCGGTCGCCGGCCCGCTGGGGCGGCTCGGCGCGTTCCTCGGAGTGACGGCGGACGCCGATGAGTGAGCTGGCGGCGCACGTCGGACTCGCCAGCGTCCTCGTCCTGTGGTTCGCCCTGGTCTGGCGGGCCCGGCCCGCGCTGCGCCAGCCCAGCCTGCGCGGACTCTGGCTCACCGTCCTGGCCGCGACCACCGCGATCACCCTCTTCCAGCCCCAGGTCGTCGCCTGGCTCACGTCCGCCGGCGTCGACGTGCACACCGTGTCCCTCGTCCGCAACCTGATCGGCGTGCTCAGCGCGGGACTGGTCCTGCTGTTCGTGATCGACTCGAGCCGCACTCCGCGTCTGCGCCTCCTGGTGGCGGTGGGGATGACGGCCGCTCTGGTCTCGCTGCTCGTTCTCGACCTGCTGCAGGTCGACCACGGGGGCGCGGGGGCGGCGGCCGCCCAGCGGCCCGCGTCCGCCTCCTCCGCCTACTGGCTGATCCTCATCGCCGCCCACCTCGCCGGGGACGCCGTCGCCGTCGTGGTCTGCTGGGGGTACAGCCTGCGGACGACCGAGCGCGACCTCGTCTGGTCCCTGCGGCTGTTCGCGGCGGGCAGCGTGCTCGCCCTCGTCTTCTGGTCCGGATATCTGTTCCACCTCTACGACCCCGCCCCCCGGCTGCTGCCCTACCTGTCCGTGGTCATGGGTGTGCACGGCTTCCTGCGGGCGGCGTCGCTGCTGGTCCCGTCCGCGACCGCGCTGGCCCGGTCGGCCACCGCGCTGCGGACCACATGGCGGCTGTGGCCGCTGTGGCGCGACCTGGTGACGGCGGTGCCCCATGTGGCCCTCGCCCGGCCGCGGCGGACGCGGCTCCAGGAAGTCCTGTGGCCGCGGTATCCGCCGACGCTGCTGGCACACCGGCAGACCATCGAGACGTACGACGCGCTGCTCACGCTGCAGCAGTACGTCCAGCCCGACGCCTACGAGCGGGCCCACCGGCTCGCCCGGCAGGCGGGCGTACGGGACGACCGCCTCGCGTGCGCGGCGCTCGCCGGGGTGGTGGGGCAGGCCCGGCGGGCCGTCCTGGTCGGCGTACCCCCGTCCTCCGTGTCCCACCCGCTGCCCGGGGTGACTCACGGCAGCTCCGAGACCCTGCTGGGAATCGCCCGGATGTGGCCGTCCATGACGAACCTGCTGCCCTGCCGGGAGAGGTCGGCCTCGGCGCAGTAAGGCAGTAAGGCTGCCGCAGGGCAGTAGGGCTGCCGCAGGGCAGTAGGGCTGCCGCTGGACAGTAGGGCTGCCGTAGGGCTGAGGCGTCTGGGGCGGGGCTGGGGGCCCGGGAGACAGGGAGGGCCGACTGGCACCCGGGGGCCCGCCTCCGCCAGACCCCTAGGCCTCCCGCGGTGTGATCCGGAAGTCGAAGGCGAGGGTCCCGGGGTCCAGTGCGGTCGCACCGCCGTCGACGGTGAGCACGGCCCCGTTGACGTACGACGCCGCCGGCGACAGCAGCCAGCTGATCGCCTCGGCGACCTCGCGCGGTTCGCCCGGGCGTCCCTGGGGCAGCAGCCGGGTCGCCTCCTCGTAACCGGCCTCCACCCCGCCGCCCGGAAGCTCGGCCTCCTCGGCGAAGCGCGCCATGCGGCGGTCGGCCATCTCGGTCCGCACCCAGCCGGGGCACACGATGTTGGCCCGCACGCCCTGCCGCCCGTAGTCGACGGCGACGGAGCGGCACAGCTGGAGCAGGGCCGCCTTGGAGGTGGCGTACGGGGCGTTGCTCGTGCCGTTGCGGAGCGCGGACACCGAGGCGACCGCGACCACCGAGCCGGCGGACTCCAGCAGGTGCGGGATGGCGGCGCGGAGCAGGAGCAGCGGGCCGGTCAGGTTGGTCCGCATCACCTCGTCCCAGTCCCGCAGCGACATGTCGCCGACGGCTCCCCCGCGTCCGATGCCCGCGTTCAGCACCAGCCCGTCGAGCCGTCCGTACGCGGTCAGGGCGGCCTGGACGAGCCCCTCGGCCGCGTCGGGGTCGCCCACGTCGGACGGGTGTGCCAGCGCCCCCGTCTCCTGCGCGAGACGCTGCAGGGGCTCGGCCCGCCGCCCGGAGACGACCACATGGTGACCCGCCTCGCTCAGCAGCCGGGCGGTGGCCTGCCCGATGCCCGAGCCTCCGCCGGTCACGACGACAACCCGCTTGTCCTCCACCGCAGTTCAGGCCCTTTCCCCGAGATCGACCGGTCCGGCCGGATTGACGAGACCGCCTGGAACGCCAGGCGCCTTGAGCTTATTAGCCCACTGATCCACTGGTGACGACTTCCAGCCAGCGTCCGCGCCGGTCGCACGGGAGGCGTGCCGAACAGGGCCGCCGCATCCGCCAACGCCCTTCCCTCACTTCTTACTTCACACCTTGACGCAAGTGGTCTGGACCTCTAGCTTCTCGGGGCGACCACCCCACCACCCCCCACGAGAGGCGGGCCCCCACCCATGCCCCGAGCCAGATCCCTGCCCGTGTCCGCGTCCACCGCGCTCGCGGTCACCGCTCTCACCCTGTCCGCCGGCCTGTTCGCCGCCTCCCCCGCCCAGGCGGCCACCGGCACCATCACCGGCCTCGCCGGCAAGTGCCTCGACGTCGCCGGCGCCGACTCCGCGGACGGCACGCCCGTACAGCTCTACGACTGCAACGGCACCGCCGCCCAGCAGTGGACCGTCGGCAGCGACGGCACGATCCGCGCCCTCGGCAAGTGCCTGGACGTCACCGGCAACTCGACCGCCGACGGCGCCAAGGCACAGCTGTGGACGTGCACCGGCGGCGCCAACCAGAAGTGGACCGTCACCGCCGCCCACGACATCGTCAACCCGCAGGCCGACAAGTGCCTGGACGTCACCGGCAACACCTCCGCCAACGGCACCCGTACACAGATCTGGAGCTGCACCGGCGCCGCCAACCAGAAGTGGAACGCGCCCGCGGCCGGCGGCGGCACCACCCCTTCCGCGCCGATGGCCGTGGCGCCGTACCTCTACAACGGCTGGGGCAGCCCGCCCAGCCCCACCACGATCACCCGGGCGACCGGCGTGAAGTGGTTCACCCTGGCCTTCGTGCTCAGCAACGGCTACTGCACCCCCCAGTGGGACGGCAGCCGTCCGCTGACCGGCGGGGTGGACCAGCAGACCGTCGACACCGTGCGGGCGAACGGCGGTGACGTCATCCCGTCCTTCGGCGGCTACAGCGGCAACAAACTGGAGAGTTCCTGCTCCAGCGCCGGCGAACTCGCCGCCGCCTACCAGAAGGTCGTCAACGCCTACGGCCTGAAGGCGATCGACATCGACCTGGAGGCCGACGCCTACAGCAACGGCACCGTCCAGCAGCGCACGGTCGACGCGCTGAAGACCGTGAAGGCGAACAACCCGGGGCTGAAGGTGTACATCACCATCGGCACCGGGCAGAGCGGGCCCGACACCAGCCTCATCAACCGGGCCGCCGCCTCCGGGCTGACCGTCGACGCCTGGGCCGTCATGCCGTTCGACTTCGGCGGCGCCGGACAGAACATGGGCAACCTGACCGTGCAGGCGGCCGAGGGCCTGAAGAACGCGCTGAAGGCCGCGTACCACTACAGCGACGACCAGGCTTACCGGGACATGGGCATCTCCTCCATGAACGGCATCACCGACCAGAACGAGACCGTCACGGTGGCCGACTTCCGCACCATCCTCGGCTACGCCCAGCAGCACCACCTGGCCCGGCTGACGTTCTGGTCCGCCAACCGGGACCGCCCCTGCACCGGCGGCCCCGCCGACAGCTGCTCCGGCGTCGGCCAGTCCGACTGGGACTACACCCGCGTCTTCGCCGCCTACACCGGCTGACGCCACCGGGCTCGGGCTCGGCAGCACACCGTTCACCCGCGGCCCGCCCGGCCCGGCTCAGTCCCCGGTGGCCAGCTGGTGCAGGGCGGTGACCGTCTTCCAGTTGCGGGTCGTGGCCCGCATGCCGAGGCGGCGCTCGATGAAGGAATTGTTGAGCTTGGTCCTGCCGTAGCCGTCGGGGACGTGCAGGTGGATCTCGTCGCCGACCAGGGTGAACACGCCGGTCTCGCCGGCCGGCACCTCCAGGCGGGCGGCCTGCTCGGCGGTCGGTGCCTCGGCGAGGAAGGTGACGTGCAGCTTGGCCGGGTCGTCCTCGCGGTCCAGGTACGGGTTGGCGGCGAGGGTACGGGCCAGGGAGTCGCACGAGCGCAGCAGGACCGTGACGGACACACCGAGGTCGTCGGCGATCCGCTGCTCGATGCGCGCGGCGAGTTCCGCGGGGCGGGGCTGCCGGGCGCCCGTGGTGCCGGAAGCACCGGGAGTGCCGGAGACGCCGGGAGTGCCGGAGGAACCGGGGGTGCCGGAGGAACCGGGGGTGCCGGGGATGCCGAACACCACGTTCCCGCTCTGCAGGTAGGTCTGTACGGCTTCGAACCCCATGTCGGCGAACAGGGCGCGGAGGTCCTTCATCGCGATCCTCGCGCTGCCGCCGACGTTGACCCCGCGCAGCAGCGCGATGTGCTTCGTCATGGCCCCAACCTCTCATGCGCAGCACACCGGCACTCATGCGGAGCCGCGCCGGCCACTCATGCGGAACCGCGCCGGCCTCTCCCCGCGGAACGCGCCCGCCTCCCCGTCCGGAGCGGTTCCGGGATCACGGCCACTGGGGCTCGGCGATCCTCGCCGACAGCGGTGCGAGGAGTTCGTCGGCCCGTTCCCGGCCCTCCTCGGAGCCGAGGTCGGGGATGCCGCGGTCGGGCAGTACCTCCAGCGGGGGACCGTCCGGGCCCACGCAGCGGTCGTGGTACAGCACCATGGCGTGCTCGGACCGGTTGCGCCGCGACTCCCAGACCAGCCCCATGGCGTCGGAGGCCTGCGCTCTGATCTCGCTCGACCAGCGCCGCGCCCGCGCGTAGTTGCTCTCGTCCTCCAGGAGCGCGGCGTCCTGGCACACGGCGGCCAGGTCCGCGCCGCTGACCAGGGAGACCAGGATCAGGTCGGAGCGGGTGCGCAGACAGCTCAGCGAGCGCTGCCAGACGGCGCGGTAGGGGATCGTACGCTCGCCCGGTGCCTCGAAGGGGCGGGAGCGGAGCACGCTCTCAGCGAGCGCCGTCAACGCCGACTCCGCCATGTACAGGCTGTGGTACTGGTCCAGCACCGTGCCGTCGAAGCGGCCCCCGTGGAAGTGGATGTCCGCGAGTCTGGGATTGAACTCGTCCGGCGCGTACCGGGTGAGGTGCACCCGCCACAGCTCCGTACCCGCCGGGATCACCCGGCGGTTGGGACGCAGTTTCAGGTCGATCATCGGGAAGAAGCCGGCCATCACTCCCCCTCCGCCAGTTCACGGGCCGCGCCGACCAGCCGGTGGTCCGGGAGCCGGCCGAGCAGCGCCGCGGGGGTGCCGCCCAGCCAGGTGTTGCCGCTGAACCACCAGGCCGCCGCGCCCCAGGGGTCGATGTCCGCGAGCAGCAGCCGGTTGACCTCCAGGACGACCCCGTGCGGGGTGCCGCCGCCCGGGCCGAACTGGAACTCCGGGTAACGGTCGCCGTCCTCCGGGCCGCGCAGGCGGATCAGTTCGGCAGGCGGCGTGCCGCCGCAGCGCTCCCGCGCCTCGGCGTCCGACAGGGCCGGTTCGCCGAGCAGCCGCTGCTGCTCGGGGTCCGGGTGGTACGACGGTCCCCGCGCCGGGGACGGAAGGCTGAACCAGGCCATCAGCTCCCGCGCACCGGCCACGGTCCCCGGCCCGGGCGGCGTCACCGCGATGCGCGGAGAGTCCAGTTCCCGGCGTACCGGGTGGCCCGACGGCAGCTCCAGCAGCACCAGCCTGACGGCCTGGAGTGCCCTGCGGACCGCCCTGTCGTCCTCCGGCGCCGTCCCGGCGAGCGCCGTCAGCCGGGCCAGCAGCACCGCGTGCCGGTCGTCGCCCAGCGCCTGACGGATGGTGTCGCGGTGTTCGCCGATCAGGGCGAGCAACCGGTCCGCCGACCCCGCACCCTGCTCGTTCACCCCGTCCTCCCCTCTGCGTTCGCCGTCGTCACCGTCGTCACCGCCGCCGCGCCACTCGCGGTCCCCACCGAGACGGGCATCACCGTCACTATGCCGGGCCCTGGCGCGCGGGACGGCAGGTTCCCGCGTCCGGCCTCCTCATCGCCCGGAATCCGCCCCGAACCCGCCCAGTTCGGAGCGCATCTCGCGCCGCATCCGCCGGAGCCTGCCCCACAGTTCGTCGATGCTCTCCCGCACGGCGGCCGGTGAGTCCCCGGCGCGCGGGACACCGTCGTCCAGGCGCCGGACCATGCCGTAGACCATCCCTAGGTCGTGGCTGAGGCCGCCCGCGAGGTCGAGTACGCGGTCGGGCATCCGCAGCTGGGCCTCGGCGTACACGTCCCGGTACTGGTCGCGCGCCTCCGTGAGCCGCTGCCGTACGGTCCGCACCTCCTCGTCCCGGCCCAGCGCGTGCACCTGGTCGGTGAGCGCGGCCAGGTACTGGCGGGCGGAGGTGTTCAGGGCGACGTAGCACGCGCGCAGCTCCTGGGCGTGCCGGCGACGCTCCCGCGCCCCCTCGGCGCGCTCCTGCTCACGCCGGCGGCTGCGGTCGGCCGCGCGCTGGGTCAGCAGCGCGGACAGCAGCGTCCCGACGACCCCGACGACCGCGACCAAGGGCGCGGTCGCGTCCCCGACGTCCACACCGCCTCCGATCCCGGTGGTTCCTCACGCCGTCGTCTCCCGCTCTCGGCTCCCGCTCTCCACTGCGCTCTCAGCACCCGCCCCCGGCTCCCGCCATCAGGGAACCAGCGCCCCCGACCCGCGTGAACAGCCGACCCGAACCTCGCCCGGTGTTCGCCCGGCCGACGACCAGACCGCACCCGTACCGGACGGCCGCCGCAAAACCGCTGGAGGGCCGGCCCTCCCTGTGCCTAAGGTCGCCGAATGAGTACGCGAACCTTCCGCATCACCGTCCGCGGCGTCTTCGACGCCCTCACCGACACCCAGCGCGCCGCCCTGCTGGCCGACGCCGCCGAACACGACGTCCTGCGGGCCGCCTTCACTCCGGAGGGCACCCTCACCTACGACATCGCCGCCCGGCCCGCCTTCGCCTTCCGCTTCTCCGCGACGGGTGAGAAGGAGGAGGACATCCTGGAGGCGACGGAGCGTGCCGAGGAGACGGCGAAGGCCTGGCTCACCGAGCGCGGCTACGGCTTCAAGCACCTGCGGGCCACGGCCGAGGACCTCTCCCAGGCCCCTCTGGGCAAGCGACAGCGCCGCGCCGCCCGCACGACGGGCCGATGAAGCACCCCATAAGCTTGAGTGGTCAAGGAGTAGTGAAGGACCCTGCAAGTGACAGGAGAGAGATCCTGCGAGCGACAGGAGAGGCGAGACGTGGCAACAGGTGCCGAGGAGACGGGCCATGAGTGAGGCTCTGGACACGGCGCTACGGCTCGTCCGGGCCCAGACAGCGCTCGTACGACGCTTCGACGCCCGGCTGAGCGGGCTGCACGGCGTCAGCCTCGCCGACTTCACCCTGCTGCTCCGGCTGGGGCAGGCGCCCGGCGGCCGGATGCGCCGGGTCGACCTCGCCGAAGCACTGGGGCTGACCGCCTCCGGGGTCACGCGCGGCCTGGCTCCGCTGGAGCGGATCGGGCTGGTGACCCGGGAGCCGGACGCCCGGGACGCGCGCGTGGCGTACGCGGCGCTGACCGCGACGGGCCGGCAGCGGCTGACGGAGATGCTGGCGACGGCGGAGGAGACCGCCGCGGAGATCTTCGCCGGCCCGGCGTGGCCCGCGGCGGACATCGCCGGTCTCGCGGATCTGCTGACGCGCCTCGGCGGTACGGGTCTGTCCGGACGCTGAGTCCGCCCCTGCCGCGTACGCACACCCGGCCTCAACTCCTCGTGGCAGAGGTCACGTTGAGGTGTGGCCGGAATGTGCGCGACCTGTGCACGGAGGGTGGCATGCTCATGCTCGTCACCGAGTTACCGGCCGGTTCTACCCGCGAGTAGAGGTCTTGCCGGTGCCTCTCTGCCACCCCCCACTCCACACAGGACCCACCTTGCACAGACGCATGAGGCACAGGCGCGCCCTGCTGCCCGCCTTCGCCGTGACCTCTCTGTTCCTCGCCGCGGCCTGCTCCTCGTCCGCGCCGTCGGCCGCGGACGGGCCGGCCTCCGGAACGGGGCAGCAGGTCCGGGCCGCCGAGCAGCCCGCCGCCGGCACGGACCACTCGCTCACCGTCGCCGCCGCTCCCACCGCCGCCGCGACCGCCACCGCCACGGCGGGCCCCGGCCGCTCCGGGCATCGGGCCCACAAGACCTCGCTCACCGTCAGCTCGTACGACGGCCGCACCCGGCGTGCCGTCATCGCCGACAAGCCCAGCGGGAAGGACGGTTCACCCGTCTCACCCGCTCCGTCCACCGGCTCGCCCGGCCCGTCCGCCCGCTCATCCGGCCCGTCCACCGGCTCGCCCGCTCCTTCCGCCAGTGCCGCCGCCCCTTCCGCCGGCTCCTCCGCCGCACCGCGCCGGGCCGCCGTCGGCGACGTGATCGCCAGCGCGCCCGCGCCGGGGGCACCGCACGGACTGCTCGCCAAGGTCACCAAGGTGATCGGCGAGACGCACGGCGGCACGGAGGTGCAGACCGAACCGGCCACCCTCAACTCGCTGCTGGGCGACGCCACGGCCAAGGGCGACGTGCCCGTCGACCCGTCGTCCTTCACCGTCGACAAGCTGCTGCCCGATGTCCGGGTCTCCTGGGCGAAGACCGGTGACGTGCACGCCGGGCCCAAGGGCGCGACGGTGCCGCTCGGCAGCCTCCGGCTCGACGTCGGCACCGAGGTGCCCACCGCCAAGGACGCCCCCGCGTCCGCCACCGCCTCCGTGCACGGCTTCGTCCAGGTCGCCCCGCAGGTCGACTTCGCCTACGGCGGCGCCGGGACCGACGCACCGCCCGGATCGGCGTACCTCGGTGTGTCCGGTGACTGGAGCTCCGGCTGGGCCGTCAAGGGGCGGGCCGCGGCGGCCACCGGCACCCCGCTGCGCGTCCCCTTCGCCAAGCTGCACGCCGACCCCGTCCTGCAGGTCGGCCCGGTCCCCGTCGTCGTCAACCTCGACCTGACCTGCTACGTCCAGATCAGTGCCGACGGCCGGGTGACCGTCGATGTCGAGCAGAGCCTGAAGGGCGACTTCAAGGCGGGCGGCACCTTCGGCGCGGCCCGGGGCTGGACGCCGGTCAGCTCCTCGCACATGAACAGCACCCCCGTACACGCCTCCGTCACCGCCGCCGGGGACGTGAAGACGGCGCTCGGCGCCGAGGCCACGGTCGGCCTCTACGGCACCGTCGGCGTCACCGCCGACCTCGCCCCGTATCTGCGCGGCGAGGCATCCGGCACGCTCACCGCGGCCTCCGACCGCAGCGAGCCGAAGGCGACGGGCACCTGGGCCGTCTACGGCGGCGTGGACCTGTCCGGCACCCTGCGCCTCCAGCTGTCGGTCTTCGGTACCCCGGTCGTCCAGCGGAGCATCCCGCTGGGCGCCCTGCACCGCGAGTGGAAGCTGACGGGCGGTTCACTCTCCTCCTAGGCCCCGCCGAGTAGCCAGCCCTGCCGGCCCTCCTAGGCCCCGCCGGGTATCCAGCCCTGCCGGCGCAGTACGGCCGAGACGTCCGGCGCCCGGTAGTGCTCCCCCTTGAGCACCTTGCCGTCGGCCCGGCGGGCGACCTCCCCGTCCGGGCCGATCTTGCTCATGTTGGCGCGGTGGATCTCGGCGATCACCTCGTCGAGGTCGATGCCGTGCACCAGGGCCGTGCCGTAGGCGACGTACACGACGTCGGCCAGCTCGTGCGCGAGCCGGTCCAGCGGGCCCTCCACCGCGACCTCGGCGACCTCCGCGGCCTCCTCCGCGAGCAGTTCGCCCCGGTGGGCGGCCAGCTTCGGGTCCACCTCCGTCGGCGTGGTGCGGGCGTCGAGACCGAAGGCATGGTGGAACTCACGGACGAGGCGGGCGGGCGAAGTGGTCATGCGGCGACTCTAACGGCCGCCACTGACAACGCCCGCCGCCCGCGGACGGGGCCCGGCAGCCGCCTGCCCGGCCCCCGGACGGGCCCCCTCCGCAGCCGCTTCCCCACCACGAGTGACCCCGGCCCTGGTCAGCGCCGCACGTCGCCTGGCAGGATCGCCGCATGTCCAAGGTGTTCCCCCGGCTCGGCAGGCGCCGAGCGCTGCAGGGCGCGGTCGTCGGCGCCGTGGCCCTCGGGCTGCTGCTGTGGTGGCTGCTGCCCCTGGGCGAGAAGCCGCCGAGCGGGACGATCGTGTTCAGCACCGGCACGCCCCGCGGGGTCTACCAGGAGTACGGCGAGCGGCTGCGCACCGAGTTGGGCAAGGACATGCCGGGTCTGAAGGTGAAGCTGCTCAACAGCGCCGGTTCCCAGGAGAACGTCCAGCGGGTGGCGACCGGGCAGGCCGACTTCACCATCGCGGCGGCCGACGCGGTGGCGACCTACGAGCAGCGGCACGGCAGCGGCTCCGGCCGGCTGCGCGGCGTGGCCCGCCTCTACGACGACTACGTGCACCTCGTGGTGCCCCGCGACTCGGACATCAGGACCGTCGCCGACCTGCGGCACAAGCGGGTGGCGACCGGGCTGCCCGACTCCGGCGTGCGGTTGATAGCCGAGCGGGTGCTGCGGTCCGTCGGCATCGATCCGCGCAAGGACATCACGCCGGTGGCCGACGGCATCGACACCGGGCCCGCGCAGCTGCGCGAGGGGAGGATCGACGCCTTCTTCTGGTCCGGCGGACTGCCCACGAAGGGGTTGGTCGCGCTGGCGCAGAAGCGTGCCTTCCGCTTCGTGCCGATCGACGACACCCTCGTCGCCCGGCTGCACAGTCAGGGCGAGGGGGCGCGCTACTACCGGGTCACCAACATCCCCGAGTCGGCCTACCCGAACGTTCAGCAGGGTGTGCAGGTCCCGACGATCGCCGTGTCCAACGTGCTGATGACCCGTACGGACGTCGATCCCCGGCTGACCGAATGGGTGACCCGTACGGTGATCAAGAGCCGCGACGGCATCGGCGCCCACGTCCACTCCGCCCAACTGGTCGATCTCCGCACCGCCATCTACACCGACCCGCTGCCCCTCCAGGAGGGCGCCCGCCGCTACTACCGGTCGGTGAAGCCGTAGGGGACCGTCCCTGGGCGCAAGCCGACAGCGAAGACAGAGGGCCACAGCCACAGCCACAGCCACAGCCACAGCCACAGCCACGCAACCACGGCGGCTTCGCCCGCGGTCTCCCCGCCCGAGCCGGCACGCCCCTACGGCACGAGGCCCCTCGCCTCCGTCGCCGCCCGTCTCCGCACGCCCCTACCGCGCGCCGCCGGCGCCCGCGGTCTCCCCGCCCGTCTCCCCGTGCCGCGGCACCCTGACCGTCACCCGGAGTCCTCGTGGCTCGTGGTGGGCGTAGTCGATCGAGCCGCCGCCCGCCGCGAGCAGGGCGCGGCTGATGGACAGGCCGAGGCCCGAGCCCTTCACGTTCTGGTGCCGGCCGCTGCGCCAGAAACGGTCGCCCACGCGCGCGAGTTCCTCGTCGGTGAGTCCGGGGCCGGTGTCCGTGACCACGACCGTGGTGGAGTCGCCGTCCAGGCGGACGGCGACCTCGACGGTGCCGCCCGCGGGGGTGAACTTCACGGCGTTGTCGATGACCGCGTCCAGGGCGCTGGACAGGGCGATCGGGTCGGCCCAGGCGGTGGTCGGCGGACAGTCGCCGGTCAGCCGGGCCCCCTTGGCCTGGGCGGCCGGTGCCCACGCGGCCACCCGTTCCTCGGCCAGCGCGCCGATGTCGGTCAGCTGGAGGTCGGCCTCGGCGTGCTCGGCCAGCGCCAGGTCGAGCAGGTCGTCCAGGACCTGCGCGAGGCGCTTGCCCTCGGTGCGGACCGAGGCTATCTCCTCGTTGCCCTCCGGGAGTTCGAGGGCGAGCAGTTCGATGCGCAGCAGCAGCGCCGCGAGCGGGTTGCGCAACTGGTGCGAGGCGTCGGCGACGAAGGCGCGCTGCTGCTCCAGCACGGCCTCGACGTTGTCCGCCATCTCGTTGAACGAACGGGCCAGCCGTCTGAGTTCCGGCGGCCCGCCGCCGACCGCGACCCGGGACTTCAGACGTCCGGTGGCGATGTCATGGGTGGTGGCGTCCAGGATCCGTACCGGTCTGAGCACCCACCCGGTCAGCCTCAGCGCCGCGCCGACGGCGAGCAGCATGGCCGCGATCTCGCCGGCCCCGATGAACAGCCAGCCGCGCAGGATCCGCGACCGCAGCTGCCCGGTGGGCGAGTCGGTGACCACCACCGCGACGACGTCCCCGTCCCGGATCACCGGCGAGGCGACGACGAGCCGGCTGCGCTGCCAGGGCCACACCTGCCGCGGGTCGTGGCTGCGCCGGCTGAGCAGCGCCTCGTCGAACGCCCGGCGGACCTCACCCGTCTGCGGTACGAGCCAGTGGTCGGGCGCGTTGGCCATCGCGGAGCCGTTGCGGTAGAAGACGCCCGCGCGGATGCCGTAGACGCCGTAGTAGCTCTCCAGTTCGCTGCGCAGGCTCTCCCGGCGCTCGTCCGTGCTGGTGCGGCGGGAGCCGCCGGGTGCGTCGGTGACGAACTGGGCGAGCGCCGCGAAGCGTGCCGTGTCGTCGATGCGGTCGACGACGACGCGCTGCTGCTGGGCGGCGGCCACGCTGCCGGCGAGCGGAATGCCCAGCGCGAGCAGGACGGCTGCCAGCAGGACGATGAGCAGCGGGAGGAGGCGTGTGCGCACCCGTCCCCGCTAGGCGGCCGGGGCGACGAGCCGGTAGCCGACGCCGCGTACGGTCTCGATCAGCGCGGGCATGCGCAGTTTGGCGCGCAGGGAGGCGACGTGCACCTCCAGGGTGCGGCCGGTCCCCTCCCAACTGGTGCGCCAGACCTCGCTGATGATCTGTTCCCGGCGGAAGACCACCCCGGGCCGCTGGGCGAGCAGCGCGAGCAGGTCGAACTCCTTGCGGGTCAGCTGGACCGCGGCGCCGTCCACGCTGACCTGCCGGGTGGGCAGTTCGATCCGGACGGACCCCAGGAGCAGGGCGCTCTCGCTGCCGGTCGCCGGGTCCTCGTGGGCGGTGCGCCGGCTGACGGCGTGGATCCGGGCGAGCAGCTCCCCGGTGTCGTACGGCTTGACGACGTAGTCGTCCGCGCCCAGGTTGAGTCCGTGGATGCGGGAGCGGACGTCGGCGCGGGCCGTGACCATGATCACCGGGGTGCTGGTGCGTTTGCGGATCTTGCCGCAGACCTCGTAGCCGTCCTGGTCGGGCAGGCCGAGGTCGAGCAGGACGACACCGAAACCGGCGGCCTCGGGGACGAGCGCCTGGAGGGCCTCCTCGCCGCTGCGCGCGTGGGTGACCTGGAAGCCGTGCCGCGCGAGGACGGCCGACAGGGCCGCCGCGACGTGGTTGTCGTCCTCGACGAGGAGCAGTCTCAACCCGGCCCCCTCCGGTTCAGTGGTCGTACGGTCTCGGTTTTCGTCGGTCGTGTAGATCACGCACACGCGTGTGCACCATGGCAGTGACGCTGATGGATAAGGACGGCGTCAAGGGGGTTCCGGTTGCCCGCCGCTTCCGTTACCCGGCCGATATACGCACAGGCCGCAAGTGCTACGACATGTGTCCGATAGCTATCGGATCGTGATGCTCAGATCTCCCTCAGATGTGATGACGCAGGTCACAGCCCCTCACTACTGTCCTCGGAAACCCGAGGAGGACGGAGCCTGAGAGCGATGACCAAAGTAACGGTGGCCAAGGAGGACGCGGCCACGTCCGACGAACTGGTCGTCCTGAAGAGCGTCAACAAGCACTTCGGCGCGTTGCACGTGCTCCAGGACATCGACCTGACGATCGCCCGCGGCGAGGTCGTCGTGGTCATCGGGCCCTCCGGGTCCGGAAAGTCGACGCTGTGCCGCACCATCAACCGTCTGGAGACGATCGACTCCGGCACGATCGCGATCGACGGCAAGCCGCTGCCGCACGAGGGCCGCGAGCTGGCCCGGCTGCGGGCGGACGTCGGGATGGTGTTCCAGTCGTTCAACCTCTTCGCGCACAAGACCGTGCTCGACAACGTGATGCTGGGTCAGGTCAAGGTCCGCAAGGCGGACAAGAAGCAGGCCGAGGAGAAGGCCCGGGCCCTGCTGGACCGGGTCGGCGTGGGCGCGCAGGCCGACAAGTACCCCGCCCAGCTGTCCGGCGGCCAGCAGCAGCGCGTCGCGATCGCGCGGGCGCTGGCGATGGGCCCGAAGGTCATGCTGTTCGACGAGCCGACCTCGGCCCTCGACCCCGAGATGATCAACGAGGTCCTGGAGGTCATGCAGCAGCTCGCGCGCGAGGGCATGACGATGATCGTGGTCACCCACGAGATGGGCTTCGCACGCTCTGCGGCGAACCGTGTGGTCTTCATGGCGGACGGGCGGATCGTTGAACAATCCTCGCCCGACCAGTTCTTCAGCAACCCGCGCAGTGACCGGGCCAAGGACTTCCTGTCCAAGATCCTGCACCACTGACGCCACCGCTCCGGCCGACCGCACGCACCGCACGCACCGCCCGGCCGCCCGCACCGCCGGACCGCGCCATCCGCGTCCCAGGGACTCGTTCCTCACCACTCAGAAGGATGTTCACATGAAGCTCCGCAAGGTCACCGCCGCCTCGGCCGTCCTCCTCGCCCTCTCCGTGAGCGCCACCGCGTGCGGCGGCGACAAGAAGGACGACGGCGGCTCGTCCGGCGGTGGCAAGAAGATCGCCATCGGCATCAAGTACGACCAGCCGGGCCTCGGCCAGAAGACCCCGCAGGGCTACGCGGGCTTCGACGTGGACGTGGCCACCTACGTCGCCAAGAAGCTCGGTTACAGCGCCGACCAGATCGAGTGGAAGGAGTCGAAGAGCGCCGACCGCGAGACCATGCTGCAGCGCGGTGACGTCGACTTCATCGCCGCCACCTACTCGATCACCCCGGAGCGTCAGCAGAAGGTCGACTTCGCCGGCCCGTACCTGCTGGCCCACCAGGACGTGCTGATCCGCGCGGACGACAACACCATCAAGTCGCCGGCGGACCTGAACAAGAAGAAGCTGTGCTCGGTGACCGGCTCGACGTCGGCGCAGAACGTCAAGGACAGGCTGGCCCCCAAGGCGCAGCTGCAGCAGTACCCGACGTACTCGGCGTGTCTGACCGGTCTGCAGAGCAAGGCGATCGACGCGCTGACCACGGACGACTCGATCCTCGCCGGTTACGCCTCCCAGTCGCAGTTCAAGGGCAAGTTCAAGCTCGGCGCCTTCAAGATGACCAACGAGAACTACGGCATCGGCATCAAGAAGGGCAGCGACCTCAAGGCCAAGATCAACAAGGCCCTGGAGGAGATGGTCGCCGACGGTTCCTGGCAGAAGGCCGTGGACAAGAACCTCGGTCCGGCCGGCTACAAGAACGAGCCCGCTCCGAAGATCGGTGACATCAAGAGCTGAGGCAATGCCCTGTGGGTGCGCCGTCCGTGAGGCCGGCGCACCCGGGCATCCCTACACGCGGAAGCGCGGGAGATCGTGTTCGACTTTCTTGACAAGTACGACGTGCTGGGAGCCTTCTGGACGACGGTGCAGCTCACGCTGCTGTCCGCCGTGGGCTCCCTGATCTGGGGCACCCTGCTGGCCGCCATGCGGGTGGGCCCGGTGCCGCTGATGCGCGGGTTCGGCACCGCGTACGTGAACATCGTGCGGAACATCCCGCTCACGGTGATCATCCTGTTCGCCGCGCTCGGGCTGAAGGACACGCTGGGCATCAGCCTGGGCTCGGACGTGGTCGACACGAGCAACTTCCGGCTGTCCGTGCTCGGTCTGACCGTCTACACGTCGGCCTTCGTCTGCGAGGCGATCCGCGCCGGCATCAACACGGTTCCGGTCGGCCAGGCGGAGGCGGCCCGGGCCATCGGCCTCAGCTTCACGCAGGTGCTCGGCCTGGTCGTGCTGCCGCAGGCCTTCCGCGCGGCCGTCGGCCCGCTGACCAACGTGCTGATCGCGTTGACGAAGAACACGACCGTGGCGGCGGCGATCGGCGTGGCGGAAGCGGCACTCCTGATGAAGGAGATGGTGGAGAACGAGGCGCAACTGCTGCTGATCTCCGCGATCATCGCCTTCGGGTTCTGCTGTCTGACCCTGCCGACCGGTCTGATCCTCGGCTGGGTGGGCAAGAAGGTGGCGGTGAAGCGATGAGCTCGGTCCTGTACGACGCCCAGGGCCCCCGGGCCAAGCGGCGCAACATCCTCTACACGGCGGGCTTCCTCGTCGTCCTCGCGGCCGTCCTGTGGTGGGTGTACAAGGCCCTGGACGACAAGGGCCAGCTGGAGTGGGCGCTCTGGAAGCCCTTCTTCAGCGGCACCGAGGCCTACTCGACGTACATCTGGCCGGGTCTGCAGAACACCCTGAAGGCCGCGGCCCTGTCCATGGTCATCGCCCTCCCCCTGGGCGCCGTCCTCGGCATCGCCCGCCTCTCGGACCACGCGTGGATACGCGTCCCGGTCGCGATGGTCGTGGAGTTCTTCCGCGCCATCCCGGTGCTGGTCCTGATGATCTTCGGGCTCGCGCTGTTCGCCGAGTACACCGACGTCAGTTCGGACGACCGTCCCCTGTACGCGGTCGTCACCGGCCTGGTGCTGTACAACGCGTCGGTGCTCGCGGAGATCGTCCGCGCGGGCATCCTCGCCCTGCCGCAGGGCCAGTCCGAGGCGGCCATGGCGATCGGGCTGCGCAAGAACCAGGTGATGCGGCTCATCCTGCTGCCGCAGTCGGTCACCGCGATGCTCCCGGCGATCGTCAGCCAGCTGGTCGTGATCGTGAAGGACACCGCACTCGGCGGCGCGGTCCTCACCTTCCCGGAGCTGCTCGCCTCGGCCAACACGATGAGCGGCTACTACGGCGCCAACACCATCGCCTCCTTCACGGTCGTCGCCGTGATCTTCGTGCTGATCAACTTCTCGCTGACCTCGTTCGCGAGCTGGCTGGAGGGCCGGCTGCGGCGCCGCAAGAAGTCGACCGGTGCGGTGCTCGGAGTCCAGGACACCGCGGACATCGCGGGCGCCGCGGGAACCGGAACCGCCGCCTGACGCCCGGTCAGACCCGAATGCACCACCCGGAGGCAGTGGCATGATCGCCACTGCCTCCGGTCGCTTGACGCAAACTCCGCCAATGGGTTGCATACGTTGTGTGATCGTGCACCCCGCTCCACCTTCCTGTTCACTTGTCTCCGTCAGGGCATCGTCACGGGCAGGGGGCGCCGCGTCATGGACCCGGTGATCATCGTCGGAGCGGGGCCCGTCGGACTCACGCTCGCGCTGGCCCTGGCCCGGCAGGAGGTGCCCACCGTCGTCCTGGACGAGGGACCCGGCAAGGACGAACCCCGCCCGGCACGCACCGTGGTCCTGCGCGAGGACACGGCCGCTCTGCTGGAACGGCTGACCGGGGTCCCCCTCAGTGCGCACGGCATGCGCTGGACCGGATGGCGGTCCCTGCGGCGCAGGCAGGTGATGAGCGAGATCGCCTTCACCGCCGACGACCCCGCCCCGCTGCACATCGCCCAGCACCTCCTCACCGGGTTCCTGCGCGCGGCCGTCGCGGCGCAGCCCCTGGTCCGGCTGGTGGTGGACGGCCGCGTGGACGCGATCGAGCAGGAGCGTTCCGGCGTCACCGCGCACACCCGTGGCGCCCAGGGCACCTGGTGGCGCGGCAGTTACCTGGTCGGCTGCGACGGTCCCCGCTCGACCGTGCGCAAACTCCAGGACATCCGCTTCCCCGGCCGTACGGCGGTGGAGCGGCACGCCGTCGCCGCGCTGCGCACGGAACTTCCGTGGGAGGGTCGGGCGTTGCTCCATCGGATGCCGCCGTGGCGGTCGTCCGGGCCCTCGGCCGGGGAGGTGACCGCCCGCCCCCTCCCGGACGGCGTGTGGCGCCTGGACTGGCTGCTGCCGCAGGGCAAGGACCTGGTCACGCCCGAGGTCCTGCTCTCCCTGGTCCGCGAGACCCTCGCGGGCTGGTCGGACGGCACCGCACCGGCGTACGACCTGCTCGACACCGGTGTCCACACGGTGCACCACCGGCTGGCCCGACGGTGGCGCAACGGCCGGGTCTTCCTCGCCGGGGACGCGGCGCACCTGCTCGGCGCGCTCGGCACCCAGGGTCTCGACGAAGGGCTCCGGGACGCCGACAACCTCGCCTGGAAGCTGGGCACCGCCTGGCACCACGGCCCGCACGAGGCCCTGCTGGACAGCTACCAGACCGAGCGGCGCGCGGTGGTCGCCGCCCGGCTGCGCATCGCCGACCAGGTGCTGCCGGCGCTGCGCGGCGCGGGCGCGCTGCGCCACATCGTGCCCGGCGCGGCCCGTAGCCACGACACAGTGTTCACCGACGGTCATCTGGGACGCGGTCCGCTGGGCGCGCCCGGCAGATACGGCGACTCGCCGCTCACGCCCCGGCATCTGGAGGGGGTCATCCCGGTCGACACCGCGCCCGGGGCTCCGGTCACCGACGTCCGGGTCACGGCGGAGGACGGTTCCTTCGTCCGGTTGCACGACCGGTTCGGCCGCGGTGCGCTGCTCGTCGTGCTGATCGCACCCGGTACGGGTGTCTGGGAGCGCAAGCACTGGATGTCCGCGGGGGTGATGCCCCGGCTCGCGGCGGCCGTGTCCGCGCTGCCGCACCCCGCCGAGCTGCTGGTCGCCGAGAGCTACCCGGGTGCGCCGGCGCACAGCGTGCTGCTCGTACGCCCCGACGGCCACCTGGTCGCCGCGCTGAGCGGCGTCCGTCCGGCCGAGCTGTACGCGGCGGCCGAGGCCACGCTGGGCGGCGCGGAGCGGGCGGGACAGGAACAGGAGCGGGAGCAGACGCAGGAGCAGAAGCAGCCGAAGGAGGAGCAGGGGGCGGCGCGAGCCGGTTCGGGCGCACGCTGACCGCGCGCCGGAGCGTGCATTCAGGGCACGTCACCACTTGATTCGACACGCGCCGACCGCGCGCCGACCGGGCGCCCGGACAGCGACTTCGTCGGCGGCGTGGTGCCCTGGGGACACCCGGGCGCCGACTCCCCCGAGGTCCGCCGAGCCTGCGCGCGGAGACGCCCGGCGCGCGCCGGAACGTACCCCTCCGCACCCTCCGTCCGCAGAGTGACACTCGGTTGACCGGAGTACGGCAGCATGCTGTACTCCGGATCGTGACCGACACCTGTGTGCGCCTGTGGCGGAGGGTCCACATGGACCTCGTCCGCTACGCGGGCTGCGTGTGTCGCCCGTCCTGCTGATTCGCATCCCCTCTTCTTTCCGGGCGCCGTCGCGCGCCCGTTTCCGCGAACCTTCCTCAGGACGGTGCACGTGTCTGTCCCCTCCCCTTCCCTGCCCTCGTCCGCGTCCCGGGCAGCCGGTACGGCACCCACCCAGGCGGACCTCCTCGACTTCGTCCGGCGAACGGCGGCCGACGCCGAGCTGATCGCCTCCCTGCCGCTCGATCCCGAGGGCCGTACCTGGGTACGGCTGGACGGCCCCGGCGGCAGCGAGGCCTGGCTGATCGGCTGGCCGCCCGGCTCCGGCACCGGCTGGCACGACCACGCCGACTCGGTCGGCGCCTTCCTCACCGCCTCGGGCGACCTCACGGAGTACTCCCTCGCCGCGCGGCTGCCCACCGACGGCTGGAAGACCCTGGAACTCACCGAGGGCGTGGACCGCCTACGCCGGTTGCCCGCCGGACAGGGCCGCGCCTTCGGCCGTCACCATGTGCACGAGGTACTCAACGAGTCCCGCGACCGACACGCGATCTCGGTCCACGCCTACTATCCGCCGCTGCCCCGCATCCGCCGTTACAGTCGCTCGGGCCAGGTGCTGCGCCTGGAGCAGGTCGAACGCCCGGAGGACTGGCAGTGAGCGGCACGAGCGAGCGGTCGGCGGTGGCCGAGGTGACCGACGAGAGCGCCGTGGGTGAAGCACCCCTCGGCATCGACGCGCTGCTGGAACGGGTCCGCGCGGGATACCGGCGCATCGAGGCACGTGAGGCGCATGAGGAGGCCCGGTCCGGTGAGGCCTTGCTGGTCGACATCCGGTACGCGGCCCTGCGTGAGCGAGACGGGCTCATCCCGGGCGCGGTCGTGGTCGAGCGCAACGAACTGGAATGGCGCCTCGATCCCCAGGGCAGCCACCGCCTCCCCGAGGCCACCGGACACGACCTGCGTGTCGTGGTGATCTGCAACGAGGGCTACGCCTCCAGCCTCGCCGCCGCCTCCCTCCACCAACTGGGCCTGCACCGGGCGACGGACCTGGTCGGCGGCTTCCAGGCCTGGCGCGCGGAGGGACTGCCGGTGACACCGGTGACGTCCTGAACGAGGGGTGCGGTGTGACGTCCTGAACGAGGGGTGCGGTGTGACGTCCTGAACGAGGGGGCGGCGTGCCCGCCGACGACGGCGCCGGTGCTGCTCCGGCGCCGTCTCCTACTCCTTCGCCGTCGCGACCGTCACCGCCCGCACCCGCAGCGCCGCCCGCCCCGGTACGGCACTGGCCACGAGCACGAGGAGGCCGGCGACGGCGACCACGCCGAGGTAGAGCAGCGGGGCGACCGTCGGTGCGGCCCGGCCCGTCATGCCGACGCTGAACGCGGAGAGCACCGCCAGGGCGATGCCGCTGCCGAGCGCAGTGGCGAGGAGCAGAACGGACAGCACCTCGGTGCGCAGCATGCGCAGCACCTGACGGCGGGTCGCGCCGGCGAGACGCAGCAACGCGAACTCCCGGACACGCTCGGCGACCGACATGGCGAGCGTGTTGACGACGGCGATGGCGGTGAAGGCCAGCACGAGGCCCATGGCGAGGTAGTTGACCTCGGCGTTCGTCTGCTGCCGGTCGGCCTGGAGGGCGTCGGCGGCAGCCGGCGAAAGAATGCGCAACCCCGGGAACTCACGCAGCGTAGTCGCGAGTTGTATCTGTGTGCGGGTCGTGCTGACGAGGGCGGAGGAGGCGAGCGGGTTGTCGACGTGGTGGGCCACGAGGTCGTGGGCGAAGGTGAGGTCGCCGAAGCCGAGACCCCTGGCGTAGACGGCGGCGACGGTGAGCGTGGCGGGCGTGCCGTCGCCGAGTGTGAGTTTCAGGGTGCTGCCGGGCTTCAGATGCTGTTGGTCCGCGGCCAGTTCGCTGACGGCGACGGTCCCGGGGCCGAGCCGGGCGAGGGAGCCGGCGGTGACCTGCGGGTCCCAGGTGCGGGTCAGTCCGGCGGGGGTGACGCCCTGTGCGGGGTACTTGTCGAGGCCGACGCGGACGGTCGTGCGGACCACCTCGGTGACGGTGTCGTGCTGAGCGCGCAGTCGTTCGGCTGCCTCGCCGGGCACGCCGGGCCCCTGGGCGGCGACGACCCAGTCAGCCCGGACACCTTCGCGGACCTGGGTGCGGGCCGCATTCCCGAGGGTGTCCTGGACGAAGAGGACGGTGCAGGTCATGCCGACGAGCAGGGTGAGGGGGGTGACCACTGAGGCCATGCGGGCGGCGTTGCCGCGCAGGTTGGCGGTGGCGAGCCTGCCACCGTGGCCGGTGAGCCGCAGCGGGCCGGCGAGCAGCAGCGCGGCGGCCCTGACCAGGATGGGGCCGAGCAGAGCGACGGAGGTGGACAGGACGACGACGGCGAGGAACGTCACGGGTGTCGAGGCGGGCTCGGTACGCAGGGAGGCGAGGACGACGACGAGGACGGCTCCGCCGGCCAGGAGCAGCAGCCCGCCGGCGATCCGGCCCCAGGCGGGCCGGGTGCGTTCGGTCCTGGCCTCGGCCAGGGCCTCGACCGGCCGGATCCGGGCGATCCTGCGGGAGGCGATCCGGGCCGCCGCCCAGGCGCCGAGCAGGGTGGCGGCGAGAGCGGCCAGCGGCGGGAAGACACCAACGGTGTGTTCGAGCGTGTCGGGTACGGCGCCGAGGGCGACGAACCGGGAGTGCAGCCAGCCGCCCAGCGGCAGCCCGAGCAGTGCGCCGGCGGTGCCCGCCGCCGCGCCGACGATCAGCGCCTCCCGGCCGAGCAGCCCGCGGATCTGCCCGGGCGTGGCGGCGATCGCCCGGAGCAGGGCCAGTTCACGATGGCGCTGCTGGACGGTGAGCGTGAAGGTACCGACGACCACGAGCACCGCCACCAGCAGCGAGGTGCCGCCCATGGCACCGCCCATGCTGACCAGCCGGGTGCGGGCGGCAGCGGCGTCCAGGAACTCGACGGGGCCGCGGGCGTCGCCGGTGCTCACCTGGGCCGTGGTGCCGTACAGCGCCCGCGCCACGGCCCGGCGCACCTGCTCGGGGTCCGTCCCCTTGGCCGGCAGCACCCCGAACGCGCTGACCTGACCGGGGTGGCCGGCCAGCCGTCGGGCCTCCGCGGCGGAGAAGAACAGGGATGTCTGGTGGCGCACGGCGGTGGCCGGGGTGGCGATACCGGTGATCCGGTAGTCGCGCGGGGCCTGCGTGGACTGCACGGTGAGCCGGTCGCCGGGCCGCAGCCGGGCCCGCGTGGCGAGGCCGTCGTCGATCACGAGGTCCCCCGGGGCCTCGGGGGCACGGCCGGCGGTCAGCCGGTAAGGGGTCAGCGCGGCGGAGTCCCAGGCATGGCCGTAGGCGGTACGGCCGCCGGTGCCGGCCGGGGTCAACGGCTGGGCGGGGAAAGTGAGTTCGGGGACGACCCGGGCCACGCCGGGGGTGCGGTCGAGTGATCCGCGCAGCCGCTCGGAAAGCCAGGCGCGTTCGGCGATGGGTTTCGCCTTGTGCTTGACCTTGGTCTTGCCCTTCTTGTGCTTGACGGTGGTGCGGTGCACGTACTGGTCGGCGGAGACCACGACGGGAGCGGCGGCGAAGCGCTCGGTACGGATGGTGCCGCGCAGGCCGGTGTCGAGGAGGGTGCCGCACGCGGTGATCAGAGCCGCCGCGCACATCAGGGCGAGGAAGGCACCGAGAAAACCCGCCTTGCGGGCGCGGACTGTCTGCAGGGCGTAACGCAGCATCATGGGGACGGGCTCTCTTCGGTTGTACGCGTCGGCTGTGGCGTGCGCTGGGCGCGCGTACAGACTCGCCGGTGCGGGGCGCGAGGAGCACTGCGGTGGCCCGGCGTCTTGCGCCGGGGGCATGCCGCCCGCCGGGGGCGGGGGTTAACCTCACCCGACGCCGGTTCACACCGGTCGGACCCGGGAGAGCCGTACCCGGTGACCGCGTCAGAAGTCCCCGTCCCCGAGGAACTCCGTGTCCTCGCCCTCCTCTTCCAGGGCCTGGCGGACGACGCGGAGGGCCATGCCCTCGGAGTAGCCCTTGCGGGCGAGCATGCCCGCGAGCCGGCGGAGCCGCTTGTCGCGGTCGAGGCCGCGGGTGGCGCGCAGCTTGCGGGCGACGAGTTCGCGGGCGGTCGCCTCCTCCTGCTCGGAGTCGAGCTGGGCGACGGCGTCCTCGATCAGCGCCGAGTCGACGCCCTTGGTCCGCAGTTCCCGGGCGAGTGCGCGGCGGGCGAGACCCCGGCCGTGATGCCGGGACTCCACCCAGGCGTCCGCGAAGGCGCCGTCGTCGATGAGCCCGACTTCTTCGAACCGGTTCAGCACCTCGTCGGCGACGTCCTCCGGGATCTCCCGCTTGCGCAGGGCGTCCGCGAGTTGTTTGCGGGTGCGCGGGGTCCCGGTGAGCAGGCGCAGGCAGATCGCCCGGGCCCGCTCAGCCGGGTCCCCTGAAGACTCCCCCCGCTCGTCCCTCGCCGAGGAGGGGGCGCCTTCGTCCTGGTCGGTCGCGTCCCCGAAGCCGCGCCGACGACGGCCGCGCCCCCGGCCACCGCCTCGCGCGCCACCGTCCCGCGCGCCGCCGGGTCCGCCGAAGCCGCGGCCGCGGCCGCCGGACGAACCGCCCCCGTGCGGCTCACCGCCCGCGCCGCCGTCGTCCTCGTCCCCGCCGGTTCCGCGGTACGCGTCCTGCCCGCCATGGCCGTGCGTGTCCCACTCGCGGTACTCACCCTGCCCCCGGTACCGGTCGTACCCGTCGTCCCGGTGTCCGTCGGCACCGTCCGGGGCGGAGTCCGGGTAGCCCCCGGTGCCCCTCCCCCGTGGGGCACCGGGGGTGGCGTACTCGTACTCGGCCCAGTCGGTTCGTCGTGTCACGGGTCAGCTCTTGGCTGCGGCGGCCTTGGGCTTGGTGGCCTTGGCGGCTGCCGGGGCGGGCACCGACTTGGCGGCGTCGTCGGCCGCGGTGCTGACCGCAGCGTCGGCGCCCGGCTCGACGGCGGGCTCCTCCGGCCGGACCCCCACGCCCAGCTTCTCCTTGATCTTCTTCTCGATCTCGTTGGCCAGGTCGGGGTTGTCCTTGAGGAAGTTGCGCGCGTTCTCCTTGCCCTGGCCGAGCTGGTCGCCCTCGTACGTGTACCAGGCACCGGCCTTGCGCACGAAGCCGTGCTCCACGCCCATGTCGATCAGACCGCCCTCGCGGCTGATGCCCTGGCCGTAGAGGATGTCGAACTCGGCCTGCTTGAAGGGCGGCGCGACCTTGTTCTTGACGACCTTGCAGCGGGTGCGGTTGCCGACCGCCTCCGTGCCGTCCTTCAGGGTTTCGATGCGGCGGATGTCGATGCGCACCGAGGCGTAGAACTTGAGCGCCCGGCCACCGGTCGTGGTCTCCGGGGAGCCGAACATCACGCCGATCTTCTCGCGGAGCTGGTTGATGAAGATCGCGGTGGTCTTGGACTGGTTGAGCGCGCTGGTGATCTTCCGGAGCGCCTGGCTCATCAGGCGGGCCTGGAGACCGACGTGGCTGTCGCCCATCTCGCCCTCGATCTCCGCGCGCGGCACGAGGGCGGCGACGGAGTCGATGACGATGAGGTCGAGGGCACCGGAGCGGACCAGCATGTCCACGATCTCCAGGGCCTGCTCACCGTTGTCGGGCTGGGAGAGGATCAGGTTGTCGATGTCGACGCCGAGCTTGCGCGCGTACTCGGGGTCGAGGGCGTGCTCGGCGTCCACGAAGGCGACCTGGCCGCCGGCCTTCTGCGCGTTCGCCACGGCGTGCAGGGTCAGGGTCGTCTTACCGGAGGACTCCGGTCCGTAGATCTCCACGACACGGCCGCGCGGCAGGCCACCGACGCCGAGGGCGACGTCGAGCGCGGTCGATCCGGTCGGGATGACCTCGATGGGCTCCTTCGACCGCTCGCCCATGCGCATGACCGCGCCCTTGCCGAATTGCCGTTCAATCTGCGCGAGCGCGGCGTCGAGCGCCTTCTCGCGGTCGGTTCCTGCCATGGGTTCCACCCGGTTTGCTTGAGTCGATCGCTTCACGTCAAAGACGCTAACGCCTGCCACTGACAATGCGCCCCGACGCAGGCCCAGCCTGTGGATAACCAGGGGACATATACCCGCGAATCGGGAGAAAGCCCCCAACCGATGGCCTCGCCTGAGCCCCCATAAGAATGGATGTTCGATTTTTGTGTCAAGCGCACCACGCGGCCGCCGGCCGACTACCGTGGCTCCGCATGACCCCTGCCGAGACCGAGATCACCGCCGACCTGGTCCGGGATCTCCTGCGCGACCATCATCCGGACCTGGCCGGGCTCCCCCTGGAACTCGGCGCCCGCGGCTGGGACAACCAGCTGTGGCGGCTCGGGGACGACCTCGCCGTCCGGCTGCCCTGGGCGACGCCGTCCGCGGACGCACTGCTGCGCAAGGAGCACGAGTGGCTCCCGGCCCTCGCCCCGCGTCTCCCCTTGCCGGTCCCCGTCCCGCAGCGCCTCAGCGAACCCTCCGAGCGGTTTCCGCGCCCCTGGCTGGTCACCACCTGGGTGCCGGGAACGCCCGCCGACCGTGCCCCCGCCACGCGCGCCGCGGAGGCGGCGGACACGCTGGCCGCCTTCCTGACCGCGCTTCACCGCCCCGCCCCCGACGGGGCGCCGGCCGGCCGCGACCGTGGCGGTCCGCTGGCCGGCCATGCCGAGGGGTTCGCGCAGCAGCTGGCCTCGGCCGCCGGGCTGGGGCTGGTCCCCGATCCGGGCGCCGTCCGCGCGGTCTGGGAGGACGCCGTCGCCGCGCCCGGCTGGACGGGGCCGGCCCTGTGGCTCCACGGCGATCTGCACCCGGCCAACGTCCTCACCGCGGACGGCACCTTCTGCGGGGTGATCGACTTCGGCGACCTCTTCGCGGGCGATCCGGCCTGCGACCTGGCCGCCGCGTGGCTCCTGCTGCCGGACGGCGCCGTCGACCGCTTCCACGAGGCCTACCGACCGGCCCCCGACCCGGCGACCCTTCGCCGCGCCCGTGGCTGGGCGGTGCTGAAGGCCCTCGCCTGCGTCCACATCGGAGAGGCAGGCGTCCAGGGCCGCCCGGGCGGCAAGCGCACCTGGGGTCCGCCCGCCCACGCCGCGCTGCGACGCCTCACCGCGACGGTCCGCCATCCCGGCTCCCCGGCGTCGGAGAAGTGACCGCGGGGCCCGTCAGTCCTGGTCCGCGCAGGCCAGCGCCTTGGTGATCAGACGGGTGGCGAAGTCCTGGTCGCCGGTGACCCGGTTGATGTGCTCCGCGAGCAGGAAGGCGGTGACTTCCAGGGGGTTCATCTCGCCCTTGGTCCAGTCTCCGTACTGCCTGCGCCACAGGCCGGGGCTCAGGTCGAGGCCTGCCGCGATGACCAGGCCGGCCATGATGGGGATGGCCTCGGGACGGACGCTCTTGGGCATCATGCGCATCGTGGCCACGAGGTTGGGCACCACGTACTCGATCACGTCCTTGTCGTGGTCCTCGTACGCCATCCGCAGCCACCTCATGTACATGTAGATGAGCGTGCACGCGCCGTCCAGCAGGTCCTGGACTCCCTCGGGGCCCAAGGACGCCGCGAACTGGTCGATCAACTGCTGCTGCTCGGGGTCGGTCTCGGTCCTGCCGTCGTAGACGACCCTGAGCCGGGAGTCGATCACCATGAGGGCCGCACCCACATCGCCGACGGGGGCGTACCGGGGGTCGCAGGGGGATGACACAGGCTTCCTCCTTGGGTGACCGCGGAACGTGACGCGGCATGTACGTACGGTAGACCGCCGGTCGGACGGGGGTCCGGCGAATCCCGATGGAGGGGCTTTGCTCGGTTCGGCCGCGCAGGAAGCCTCCGTAAGGTATGGCGGAGATGAACGACGACAACCGGTTGCTCGCCCTGCTGCACGCGCTCGACCGGCTGCCCGCACCGCACCACCTGGAGCACCCCGACGGCTTCGACCACCCCGGGGCCCGGCTTCGCGCGACCAGGCTGCGGGACCGGCTGACCCGGGATCTCGGGAGCCCCTGCCGGCTCGACGAGGGCATCCAGGACGCCAGTTTCTCGTTCTGCGTCGACGTCCCGGCCGAAGCGGTGGAAGCCTGGGTGCCGCTCTCCGTGCGGCTGAGCAACTACGGCGACCTGGCGGCGGTCACCACCGAGGCGCCGGACGGCCACGACGACCTGGACGACGCCGTCCGTGACGGAGCCCTGTCCGAGGCGGACCGCGTCCGCATCACCACCGCCCTGTCCGACCTCGGCTACCGGCTGGTCCCGCAACGGCTGCTCCACCGGCCCTACGACGGTGCGACCTGGCTCGCGCGCGAGGACCAGGCGACCTGGTGGACCCGCTTCTTCGACCACCTCTGAGAGCGACGCCGGCGGTGCGGCGGCGGAGGCCGCGGCGATGGAGGCCGAGGGGGGGCGGAGGCCGGTTACGGCCGCTGCTGCTCGCCGGGGCGGCGGTCGGCCCAGAGCCGTCGCGCGCGCGTGACCATCCCGGGGCCGGCCGGGTTCCTGCCGCGGTGCCCGTGCACGCGGGGGTCGTCCGTGACGTCGTACCGCTTCACGTACGCCCCCAGGAACGCCTGCAGCGTGGCCACCGCCGGGATGGCGACCAGCGCGCCGACCGCGCCCAGCAGGGCGGTGCCGGCGATCACCGAGCCGAACGCGACCGCCGGGTGGATGTCCACCGTCTTGGCGGTCAGCTTGGGCTGCAGCACGTAGTTCTCGAACTGCTGGTAGATCACGACGAAGACCAGCACCCACACCGCGTACCAGGGATTGACGGTGAACGCGATCAGCATCGGCAGCGCGCCCGCGAGGTACGTGCCGATGGTGGGGATGAACTGCGAGACCAGGCCCACCCAGACGCCCAGCACCGGCGCGTACGGCACCCCCAGGGATTCGAGCAGGATGTAGTGCGCGATGCCGGAGATGAGCGCCATGAGGCCGCGCGAGTACAGATAGCCGCCCGTCTTGTCGACGGCGATCTCCCAGGCGCGCAGCACCTCGGCCTGGCGCGCGGGCGGCAGCACGGAACACAGGGCGCGGCGCAGCCGGGGGCCGTCCGCCGCGAAGTAGAACGAGAACAGCCCGACCGTCAGCAGCTGGAACAGCCCGCCGAGCACCTGGGCGGACACGTCGAGGACACCGGCGGCGCTGTTCTGCGCGTACTTGCGCAGCCAGTCGGAGTGGAGCAGGCCCTCCTGGACGTCCACGCGTCTGAGTTCCGTGTGGAAGGTCTGGTTGATCCAGTTGATGAGCGAGTCAAGGTAGTCCGGGAAGCCCTCGACCATCTTGATGATCTGTCCGGCGAGCATCGACCCGAGCAAGGTGACGAACCCGGCGGCGAAGATGGTCAGGCCGAGGAAGACCAGGAAGGTCGCGAGCCCCCGGCGCATGCCACGGGCCGCCATCCGGCTCACCGCGGGCTCGATCGCCAGGGCCAGGAAGAACGCGATCAATATGTTGATCAAGAGTCCGGTCAGCTGGTGGAAGGCCCAGCTGCCGAACTGGAACGTGGCGATCAGCGCGAGCGCGAGCACCATGGCGCGCGGCAGCCAGCGCGGCATCCGGCCGTCGGGAGCGACGGCGCCGGGGGCCGGGGGGCGGCCGGGCGGGGTCGTAGCGGCCGGTGCTTCCTGCCGCGGGGACGGATCGCCGGCCTCGGCGGAGGATGCCAGAGGGTGCTCGTCAATGGGTGCCACGCGCCCAGTCTCGCCCACGCCACCGACAACCGGCGCCCGCCGGCGATCTTCGTGACAGATCGGTGCCGTACTGTCGCGTTCTTCTCCGGCAATCCGGGCGTTTCGCCCGGTGTCTCAGCGCTTCTCGCCCGGCACGTCCATGACCGCGCAGACCACGCGCCAGACCTCCTTGGCCTCCCAGCCGGCGTCCAGCGCCTCGTTGACGGTGCGCCCGCCCAGTTCCGACATGACGTGGTCGCGCGCGAAGGTGTCGGCGTACCCCGGACCGAAGTGTTCCGCCATCCGCTGCCTGAAGACCGTCAACCGCATGCCTCCAGTATCCCGCCCACGGGGGGTGGGCCCTGCCCGGGAGCGTCTGCGAGACCGCTTTCCGTCCTACGGTCTGACGCATGGCCGAAACCGGAGCTTCCCCACTCCCCTCCACGCCCCCGGCGCGCTCCCCGCTCTTCCGCGCCGAACAGTTCGTGTGGCTCACCGCGCGCGTGCTGGAGCAGCATCTCTTCGCGTACCACTTCCTGCACGGCAGCCCCGAGGCGGTGGAAGCGGCACTGGACGCCTACCGCAACGACGACGGCGGGTACGGACACGCCCTGGAGCCCGATCTGCGCGGTCCGGTCAGCCAGCCCCTGCACACCGCGCACGCGCTGCGCGTCCTGGACGCCATCGGGCACTGCGGCGGGCAGCGCGTGGAGCGCGTGTGCCGCTATCTGACCTCCGTCTCCGCCCCGGACGGCGCCCTGCCCGTGATCCACCCGAGCCAGCGCGGGTATCCGACGGCGCCCTTCGTCCCGGTCGTGGACGACCCTCCCAGCGAGCTGCTGGCCACCGGACCGGTGGTCGGGCTGCTGCACCGCAACGAGGTCTGGCACGCCTGGCTGTTCCGGGCCACCGACTTCTGCTGGCAGGCGGTGGAGTCCCTGGACAAGACGCACCCCTACGAGGTCCAGGCCGCCGTGACCTTCCTGGACTCCGTTCCCGACCGCACGCGCGCGGAGGCCGCCGCCGACCGGCTGGGCCGCCTGGTGCGGGAGCAGCGGCTCGCGGTGCTGGACCCGGACCGGCTCGACGCGTTCCCGGTCGCCTCCGGCTACGCCCCGGGCGAGCACCACTTCCCGCACGACTTCGCCCGTGGTCCGGACTCGCTCGCGCGCGCGTGGTTCACCGACGACGAGATGGCACGGTCGCTGGACCACTTGGCCGCCGAGCAGCAGGAGGACGGCGGCTGGCCGGTCCGGTGGCGCCGGTGGGCCCCGGCCCCGGCGCTGGAGGCACGTCCGATGGTGACGATCGAGGCCCTGCGCACCCTGCGGGCCCACGGCCGCTTCGTGGGCTGAGCCGGCCCTCGGTCGCGGGCCGGGCCCGCACCGTCGGCGGGCCGCCGGGCGGCCCGCCTGACCGGCCGCGGCCGCCGCATCCGCCGACGGCCCGCCTCGCACGCCGAGGGCCCGCCTCACGCTGCGAGGGCCCGCCTTCCGTCACCCGCCGAGGGCCCGTACCCCCGCCGTCACCACCACGGCCGCCGCGACGACCAGCAGGAACGGCGCGCGCAGCACCAGGGCCACGGCAGCCGCACCGAGCCCCGCGGCCCGCGCGTCCAGCACCAGCGCGTGCCCGTCGGCGAACGTCTGCTGCGCGGTGAGCGCGGCGAGCAGGGCGACCGGCAGCAGGGCCGCGAGCCGCCGCACGTACGGCCGCTCGACGGTGTGCGCCGGCACCAGCAGGCCGGCGAGCTTGACGGCGTAACAGCCGAGGGCGGTCACGCCGATCGCGATCCAGACGTTCACCGGTCCTCCTCCGCGCCGTCGTGTGCGTCCTGTCGGGTACGGTCGCCGCGCCGGCCCTCCGCGAGGAGCGCGAGGGGGGCCGCCAGCGCCGCCACCAGCACCGGCACGCCCGCCGGCAGCACGGGCAGCAGTCCGAGGCCGAGCAGGACGGCGAGGCCCGCGACCGCGCGCTCGGTGGCCGTCTTCAGCATCGGGGCGAGCAGCGCCAGGAACACCGCGGGTCCCGCCGCGTCCAGGCCCCACGCGCGCGTGTCGCCGATCGCCCTGGCGCCGAGGCCACCGAGCAGCGTGGTGAGGTTCCACAGCGCGTACAGGCTGAGGCCGGTGACGGTGAAGCCGAGCCGCGCGGCCCGCCGGGTCGGCTGTGCCAGCGTCACCGCGGTGGTCTCGTCGATCACCCACTGGGCGGCGAACGGCCGCACCGCGCGCGGGAGGGCGAGCAACTGCGACAGCCGCAGCCCGTAGAAGGCGTTGCGCACGCCGAGGAAGAAGGCGCCGGCGGCGGCCGTGAACGGACTGCCCCCGGCGGCGAGCGCTCCGACCAGCGCGAACTGGGAGGCGCCGGTGAACACCAGGAGGCTGAGTGCGCAGGTCTGGAGCAGGCCGAGTCCGCTGCCGGCCGAGGTCACCCCGAAGGCGAACCCGGACAGGCCCACGGCGACGCCGACGCCGAGGGCGTCCCGTACGACGGCCAGGTCCGGCTTGTCCGCTCCTTCGGCGGTCTGGTCCCTGAGAGCTATGTGCTGTGTCACGCCCCGGACGGTACGGGCGGCCGTCACCTCGCGTCTTGTACGTTCTTGCGCTCGCGCCGGCTCGTGCGCTCACCTTGGCTCGTGCGCTCGCGCCCGCTCCTCCGCTCGCGCTGGTACGCGCCCGGGGGCACGCCGACGATCCGGGTGAAGTGCCGGTTGAGGTGGGGCTGGTCGGTGAAGCCGACGGCGACGGCCGCCTCGGCGGGGGTCGCCCCCGCGTCCAGCAGCCGCCGGGCGCGGCGCACGCGGGCGTCGGTCAGCCAGGTGTGCGGCGGCATGCCGTAGGCGTCGCGGAACGCCCGCAGCAGGGCGAACGGACTGGCCCCGAGATCCATGGCCAGCCGTTCCAGGGGCGGCGGCTGCGCCATCCGCTCCTCCAGCACCGCACGCGCGCGTGCGGCGATCCGGGCGCCCGCCGCCCGAGGCCGACGCTGGGGCAGCGGGCCGCCGTTCAGCCGCAGCAGCCTCGTCACGGCGACCCGCAGGAGCGTGTCGGCGGCCAGCGCGTTGCCCTCGTCGGCGGCGCGCAGCACCTGGTGGACCAGACGGGCGGTGTAGGGGTCGTCGAGGACGGGGGTGACGAAGCCGGGCGCGCCCCGCAGGGTGGTGGTCTCGGCGGCGATCGCGGCGACCACGTCGGGTGACGGGTAGAGAGCGCCGTACCGCCAGCCCTCCGGCACGCCGGCCCGGCCGGTGTGCGGGGTGTCCGGGTTGATCAGGGCGAGCGCTCCCGCGCCGGCGGAGACGTCGGAGCCGTGGTGGTGGAAGACCTCGACACCGTCCGCTATGGCCGCGATCACGAAGTTCTCGTGGGTGTGGCGGATGAAGGTCTTGCGGATGTACCGGGCCCGTAGGAGGTCGACCCCGGGCAGATCCGTGTACCGCCAGTGCCGCGCCCGCTCCCCTGAACCCGCCATACGCTCCATTGTCCGCCCCGCCCACCGCCGCACCGACTCCGCGTCGGCGGCACAGGCCCTGCCCGACCCGCCGCACCCCCAGCACACGGCCCTGCCCGACCCCGCCGTTTGCGCAGGTCAGGCCGATTGTCAGTGGGCGGGTGCAGGATGGACGCATGGTCAGCTCCGCACACCGAGCCCTCGACGGCTTCTCCCCCGCGACCCGCGGCTGGTTCACGGGGGCCTTCTCCGCGCCCACCGCGGCCCAGGCGGGCGCGTGGCAGGCCATCCGGGAGGGGTCGGACGTGCTGGTGGTCGCCCCGACCGGCTCGGGCAAGACGCTGGCCGCGTTCCTCGCCGCCCTGGACCAGCTGGCCTCGACCCCGCCCCCGGCCGACCCGAAGAAGCGCTGCCGGGTGCTGTACGTGTCGCCGCTGAAGGCCCTGGCGGTCGACGTCGAGCGCAACCTGCGCAGTCCGCTGACCGGTATCCGGCAGGAGTCGGTGCGCCTGGGCCTGCCCGAGCCGGAGGTGAAGGTCGGCATCCGGTCCGGCGACACCCCGGCCGCGGAGCGCCGCGCCCTGTCCACCCGCCCGCCGGACATCCTGATCACCACCCCCGAGTCGCTGTTCCTGATGCTGACGTCGGCCACGCGCGACGCGCTCACGGGCGTGGAGACGGTGATCCTGGACGAGGTGCACGCGGTCGCGGGCACCAAGCGCGGCGCGCACCTCGCCCTCTCCCTGGAGCGGCTGGACGAGCTGCTGCCGAAGCCCGCCCGCCGGATCGGCCTGTCGGCGACCGTCCGCCCGGTGGACGAGGTGGCCCGGTATCTGTCCCCGCGCCGCAAGGTGGAGATCGTCCAGCCGGAGTCCGGCAAGGAGTTCGACCTCTCCGTGGTCGTCCCGGTCGAGGACATGGGCGAGCTGGGCGGCTCCCCGGCGGCCGACGCGGCCGAGGGCGGGGAGCGGCCGTCGATCTGGCCGCATGTGGAGGAGCGGATCGCCGACCTGGTCCAGGCCCACCGGTCCACGATCGTCTTCGCCAACTCCCGCCGCCTGGCGGAGCGGCTGTGCAACCGGCTCAACGAGATCGCGTACGAACGCGCGACCGGCGAGACGCTGGACGAGCACCACTCCCCCGCCCAGTTGATGGGCGGCTCCGGCGCGGCCGCGGGCGCACCCCCCGTGATCGCCCGCGCGCACCACGGCTCGGTCTCCAAGGAGCAGCGCGCCCTGGTCGAGGAGGACCTGAAGGCCGGCCGGCTGCCCGCGGTGGTCGCCACCTCCAGCCTGGAGCTCGGCATCGACATGGGTGCCGTGGATCTCGTCGTCCAGGTCGAGTCCCCGCCCTCGGTGGCCTCGGGCCTGCAGCGCGTGGGCCGCGCGGGGCACCAGGTCGGCGCCGTCTCCACCGGTGTCGTCTTCCCGAAGTACCGGGGCGACCTGGTCCAGGCGGCGGTGGTCACCGAGCGGATGCGCTCGGGCGCCATCGAGTCCCTGAAGGTCCCCGCGAACCCGCTGGACGTGCTCGCGCAGCAGCTGGTCGCCATGACGGCGCTGGACACCTGGCAGTTCGACGACCTGCTCGCCGTGGTCCGCCGCGCAGCCCCGTTCGCCTCGCTGCCGGAGTCGGCGTTCACGGCGGTCCTGGACATGCTCGCGGGCCGTTACCCGTCGGACGCGTTCGCGGAGCTGCGCCCGCGCGTGGTGTGGGACCGCGTGGCCGGCACGGTCACCGGCCGCCCCGGCGCCCAGCGCCTGGCCGTCACCTCCGGCGGCACCATCCCGGACCGCGGCCTGTTCGGCGTCTTCCTCGCCGGTTCCGACCCCAAGAAGGGCGGCGGCCGGGTCGGCGAGCTCGACGAGGAGATGGTGTACGAGTCCCGCGTCGGGGACGTCTTCACGCTGGGCACGAGTTCCTGGCGGATCGAGGACATCACGCGCGACCGCGTCCTGGTCTCGCCCGCGCCGGGCGTGCCGGGCCGGCTGCCGTTCTGGAAGGGCGACCAGCTGGGCCGGCCGCTGGAGCTGGGCCGCGCGGTGGGCGCCTTCCTGCGCGAGGTCGGCTCCCTGTCCCGGGACGACGCGCGGCTCAGGCTGCTGGCGGCGGGCCTGGACGCCTGGGCGGCGGACAACGTGCTGTCGTACCTGGACGAGCAGCGGGAGGCCTGCGGTCATGTCCCGGACGACCGCACGATCGTCGTCGAGCGTTTCCGCGACGAGTTGGGCGACTGGCGGGTCGTCGTCCACTCCCCCTTCGGTGCCCAGGTCCACGCGCCCTGGGCACTCGCCCTCGGCGCCCGGCTCTCCGAGCGGTACGGCATGGACGCGCAGGTCATGCACGCCGACGACGGCATCGTGCTGCGCCTGCCCGACGCCGATCTGATGGGCCTGGACCTGCTCGACCAGGAGCCGGTGAAGGCCGGCACCCCCCTCGACACGGCGTTCGACAGCGAGCAGGCCCCGGTCGGCGCGGCCGACGTCGCCTTCGACAAGGGCGAGGTCGACCAGATCGTCACCGACCAGGTCGGCGGCTCGGCGCTGTTCGCCTCCCGGTTCCGTGAGTGCGCCGCCCGCGCGCTGCTGCTGCCGCGCCGCAACCCCGGCAAGCGCACCCCGCTGTGGCAGCAGCGCCAGCGGGCGGCCCAGCTGCTCCAGGTGGCGAGCGAGTTCGGCTCGTTCCCGATCGTCCTGGAGGCGGTCCGCGAATGCCTCCAGGACGTCTTCGACGTCCCCGGCCTGGTCGAGCTGATGGGGGACATCGAGTCCCGCAAGGTGCGCCTGGTGGAGGTCACCACCCCGGAGCCGTCCCCGTTCGCCCGCTCCCTGCTCTTCGGGTACGTCGCCCAGTTCCTGTACGAGGGCGACTCCCCGCTGGCCGAGCGGCGCGCCGCCGCGCTGTCCCTGGACTCGCGGCTGCTGGCCGAGCTGCTGGGCCAGGCGGAGCTGCGCGAGCTGCTCGACGCCGAGGTGCTGACCGAGCTGGAGCGCGAGCTGCAGTGGCTCACCGAGGACCGCCGGATCAAGGACGTGGAGGGCGTCGCCGACGTGCTCCGGCTGCTCGGCCCGCTGACCGACGCCGAGCTGGTCGCGCGGGGCGCGGATCCGCAGTGGGCGCGGGAGCTGGCCGGGGCCCGCCGGGCCATCAAGGTGCGGATCGCGGGCATCGACCACTGGGCGGCCGTCGAGGACGCGGGCCGGCTGCGCGACGCGCTCGGCACGGCGCTGCCGGTCGGTGTCCCCGAGGCGTTCACCGAGCCGGTCAAGGACCCGCTGGGCGACCTCCTCGCGCGGTACGCCCGTACGCACGGCCCGTTCACCTCGGCCACCGCGGCGGCCCGGTTCGGTCTGGGCGTGGCGGTCACCGAGGGCGCCCTGCAACGGCTGGCCGCGGCCGGCCGGGTCGTACAGGGTGAGTTCCACCCGGCGGGCATCGGCCAGGAGTGGTGCGACGCGGCCGTACTGCGCCGCCTGCGCCGCCGCTCCCTGGCGGCCCTGCGGCATGAACTGGAGCCCGTACCGCCCGCCGCCCTCGCGCAGTTCCTGCCCCAGTGGCAGCACATCGGCAGAGGCCACGGTCTGCGGGGCGTCGACGGACTGGTGCGCGCCGTCGAGCAGTTGCAGGGTGCCTCCGTGCCGGCCTCCGCGCTGGAGAAGCTGGTCCTGCCCTCCCGCGTCGCGAACTACACGCCCGCGATGCTCGACGAACTGACCGCCGCCGGTGAGGTGGTGTGGGCCGGCGCGGGCGCCCTGCCCGGCAAGGACGGCTGGGTCTCCCTCTATCTGGCGGACGCGGCACCGCTGTTGCTCCCGGCGCCCCACCCGCTGGAGCTGACCGCGCTCCACCAGTCCGTCCTCGACACCCTGTCGGGTGGCTACGGCCTGTTCTTCCGTCAGATCGCCGACCAGGTCCGCTCCACCACGCACCCCGACGTCACCGACCCCCAGCTGGCCGACTCGCTCTGGGACCTGGCCTGGTCGGGCCGGCTCACCAACGACACGCTGGCGCCGATGCGCGCCCTGCTGGGCTCGGGCCGTACGGCGGGCTCGACCGCGCACCGCGCCAGGCGAGCCGTCCCGCGCGGGCGCTACGGCTCCCTGACGGCCGCCGCGCGCACCGCCTCCCGTACCGGTCCGCCGACCGTGGCCGGCCGCTGGTCGCTGTTGCCGGCGGCCGAGCCGGACACCACCGTGCGCGCACACGCGCTGGCCCGCACGCTCCTGGACCGGCACGGCGTGGTCACCCGGGGCGCGGTGGCCGCGGAGGGCGTCGAGGGCGGCTTCTCGGCGGTGTACCGGGTGCTGTCGGTCTTCGAGGAGAGCGGCCAGGCCCGGCGCGGTTACGTGGTCGAGGGGCTGGGCGCGGCCCAGTTCGCGATGGACGGCGCGGTGGACCGCCTCCGCGCGGTGGCGAACGCCCGCGAGCGCGCCGAGGGCCTGCCGAGCCCGGTCGGCAGGAACGGCTTCGGCACCCCGGCCGCCGCCGACGGCTTCGCCGAGCCGGGCTTCCCCAACCCGTTCGACGTCATGACCGGCCCCCCGCACGGCCACGCGTCCCCGGGCGCCCACGACGCGGCCGACGGCGGTTTCGCCCACCCCGGCCTGGACGGCGACTTCACCTGGCCGCCGGAGGACGGACCCACCGCCGACGGCTCCCGCGACCTCGCCGACCCCTTCGCCTCCCCCGGCTACGGCGGCCCGCGCGGCGGCGGATCCACCCGCCACAGCTCGCCCGCCCCGTACGGCTCCTCCGCCCCCTACAGCACGGCTCCCTACGGCCAGGCGCCGCACCGCGGCTACGGCAGCGGCCGCGCGGGCGGCGCCCCCGCACCCGACCCCCGTGCCGTCGTCCTCGCCGCGGCCGACCCCGCGAACGCCTACGGCTCCGCGCTGCCCTGGCCGGAGCCGCCGACCGGAGCCGGGCACAAGCCCGGCCGGAAGGCGGGTTCGCTGGTCGTCCTGGTGGAGGGCGAGCTGACGCTGTACATGGAGCGCGGCGGCAAGACGCTGCTGGCCTGGCCCGCCGCACCGGACACCGTGGCGGCGGACGACGCCCGCCTGCGGATGGCGGCCGAGGCGCTGGCCGCGGCGGCCCGCGCGGGCTCGCTCGGCACGGTCACGGTCGAGCGGATCAACGGCGCCCAGGCCCTGACCTCGCCCACAGGCGCCCTCCTGGAGGCGGCGGGGTTCGTGGCGACACCGCGCGGTCTGCGCCTGAGAGCATGACCGGCCCCGCCGCCCGGCACCATGACCGGCCCCCGAACGCTCACCGCCCGGCCCCAGCGTCCCGCCTCCCCCGATCGTGGCACCCTTGACGCATGCCCGAAGGTGACACGGTCTGGCAGGCCGCGCGGCGGCTGCACGAGGCCCTCGCAGGCAAGCCGCTGACCCGCAGCGACTTCCGCGTGCCGAAGTACGCGACGGTCGACCTCGCCGGCCGCCGGGTGCTGAACACGATCCCGCGCGGCAAGCACCTGCTCACCCGGTTCGAGGGCGGTCTGACCCTGCACACGCATCTGCGCATGGAGGGCAGCTGGAAGGTGTACGGCACGGGTGAGCGCTGGCGGGGCGGGCCGGCTCACCAGATCCGGGCGGTGCTCAGCACCGTCGACCGCACGGCCGTCGGCTACCGCCTCCAGGTCCTGGAGCTGATGCGCACGGCCGAGGAGGAGCGGGTCGTCGGCCACCTGGGACCCGATCTGCTCGGCCCGGACTGGAACCCCGGGCGCGCGCTGGCCAACGTCCTGGCGGACCCCGACCGCGAACTGGGCGAGGCCCTGCTGGACCAGCGCAATCTGGCCGGCATCGGCAACATCTACAAGAGCGAGCTGTGCTTCCTGCTCGGCGTGACGCCGTGGCTGCCGGCCGGCGCGCTTCCCCCGGACCGCGCGGAGAAGCTGCCCGGTCTGGCCAAGCGGCTCCTGGAGGCCAACCGGGACCGCCCGGTCCGGCAGACCACCGGCCTGCACCGCTACGACCTGTTCGTGTACGGCCGCGCGCCCCGCCCGTGCCTGCGCTGCCACACCCCCGTCCGGGTGGCCGACCAGGGTGACGGCACCCAGGAGCGCCCCACCTACTGGTGCCCCACCTGCCAGTCGGGCCCCGCTCCCGCACCGGGCTCACCCCAGCGCTGGCGCGACAAGTACCCCCGCCGCACCGGCTGACCATCCAGCCCCGGCCCGAAGCAAGACCGTGCCTGCGTTGTCACACCCTCACCGGCCGGGCTGACCACCCTTCACCCGCCGGGACAGAAGCGCCCCTGCGCCGGAAGCGCTCCTGTGCCGGAAGCGAGCCCTCAAGGGAAGCAAGCCAGCCCACTAATTGACGACCCGTCAGAAATGCTCGTACCGTCGCTGGCATGGCCCTCACCGCGTACGACCTCAGCGGACGCACCGCCTTCGTGACCGGAGCCGCCGGCGGGATCGGGCGGGCCTGCGCCGTCCTGCTCGCCGAGGCGGGGGCGGCGGTGCACTGTGCGGACCGGGACGCGGACGGCCTGGACGGCACGGCCGCGCTGGTCGAGGAGCGCGGCGGCACGGCCCGGGTCCACGTCCTCGACGTCACCGACCGGGACCGGCTCGGCGAGGCGGTCCGCTCCTGCGAGCGGCTGGACGTACTGGCGGCGATCGCCGGGATCATGCACAGCAGCCCGGTGCTGGAGACCCGGGACGAGGATCTCGACCGGGTGCTGAACGTCAACTTCAAGGGAGTGCTGTACGCCTGCCAGGAGGCGGCCCGGCTGATGCTCGCCCAGGGCACCCGCGGCAGCATCGTCACCATGGCCTCGGGCGCGGTCGACACCGGCGGCGCCGGACTGCTCTGCTACGGCGCGGCGAAGGCGGCCGTGGTGCAGCTGACGAAGACGCTGGCCACCGAGGTCGGCCCGCACGGCATCCGGGTCAACGCGGTCGCACCGGGCTGGATCCGCACCCCCATGACCGAACGTCACGACCGGGCGGCGCAGGCGCACACCGAGGCCGCGATGACCCGGCTGACCCCGCTCGGCCGGGTCGGCGAACCGGACGACGTCGCGCACGCGGTGCTGTATCTCGCCTCGGACGCCTCGGCCTTCACGACGGGTCAGATACTTCGCCCGAACGGGGGCGTGGCGATGCCCTGGTGACGTCCCCGCCCCGCCGGGCGGCCGGCCGGCGCCCCGTCGGGGCGGCCCCGCTCGCGCGTCCCTTGGGCACGCAGTGCACGGGCAGCAGGCTCAGCCCCCACCCGCCGGTCACGACGGCCGCCTCCACCACGCCCGGGCCCTCGCCCTCGGCGAGCCTGAGCACGGCCCACCACCACACCGCCCCGGCTCCGAGCGCGAGCGTCCGGCGCACTGTCCGTCCCACCATGCCCGCCACCACCTCCAGCCGGACGCTAGACCGTCGCCCGCCCCGCGCGGGAGGCGCACCACGGGCTCACCGATGCAACACCCGGTCCACCCGGCATCGCAGGTGACGACCGCCCCTGGCCGCCGGCCGCGACGGCTAGGCGTTCTCCGCCTGGAACATCCAGTGGTGCTTCTCCAGGTCGGCGGTGATCGCGATCAGGAGGTCCTGGGACACAGCGTCCGGCTCCCCGGTCGCCTCCACCCGCTCCCTCATGCGGGTGATCACCGAGCCGAGCGCGTCCACCATCGCCCCGACCGCGTCCGTGTCCTTGATCCACCCCGCCGGAGTGGTCTTGATGCCGCTGCCGGAGGCCACTGTGGCGGCGCGCCCGTCGGGCGGTACGCCCAGCGCGGAAGCCCGCTCGGCCACCGTGTCCGAGTGGGTGCGGGCGGAGTCGACGACCTCGTCGAGCTGGAGGTGTATGGAACGGAAGCGGGGGCCGACGATGTTCCAGTGGATCTGCTTGGCGACCAGGGCGAGGTCCACCAGGTCGACCAGGGCGCCCTGCAGGGCCTCCGCCACGGTCTTCAGATCCGCGTCCGCCAACGGGCTCTTCACGACGTACATCCGCTTCCTCCGGTGTTTCGGCTCCGTCACGTCCTCCCACGATGACCGCACCACGCGATACCGGCAAACGGGCGCACAGCGGGAGGGAGGGTGCGGAAACCTCGGTGGGCGGCAAAAGACGGCAAAAAGCCACGGCCGACTCGTCCAGGTCTCCCTGGAGAGCCGGCCGTGGCTTCAGCCGTATCGGGTTGCTAGGCCGCGCGGGCGTGTGTCACGCGGCGACCACGTCCACCGCCTCCGCGGGTGCCTTGATGGTCACCCGTTCCGGTGGCACACCGGTCACCGACACGGAACCCAGCATCGGTCGGACCGGCGTGGGCACGGGCTCGGTGGCCGCGGCGGACTGGGCCAGTTCGGCGAGCGCCAGCTCGTCGCTCACTTCCCGCATGAGTTCCGACATCCGTACGTCCAGCGCGTCGCAGATGGCGGCGAGCAGCTCGGAGGAAGCCTCCTTCTGCCCCCGCTCCACCTCGGAGAGATAGCCGAGTGAGACTCGGGCGGACGAGGAGACTTCGCGCAGAGTACGGCCCTGGCGTTGGCGCTGCCGACGCAGCACGTCACCCAGCAGGCGACGGAGCAGAATCATCGGTGGCTCCCTCCTCGGACCGCGTAGCCGCATCCTTCTCGCCCCACCGTACCGCCTTGCGCCGCGGCCGTGCGGGGAGCGATGTCGTGTTCACTCAGGGCTGCAAACATCAAAACCCCCCGTTCCGTTCCGTATCCTGTGCCCGCTCATTCCCAGTCTGTTCGCCCGCAAGCTGCTCCAGGAGCACTGCGAGTACGCTCCGTACACTCTCCATACGAATTTCCGCACGGCCGCCGTTCAACCGCAGAGCCTCGACTTTTCCGCCAGCGGCAGAACCGGACCGGGCGTTGAGGGGTCCGTCGACGGCCACGAAGACCGTTCCGACGGGCTTTCCGTCCTGCGGATCCGGGCCTGCGACCCCGGTGGTCGCGATGCCCCAGTCGGCACCCAGTGCCGTGCGCACTCCGGCCGCCATCTGGGCCGCGACCTGCGGATCCACCGCTCCGCGCTGGGCCAGCAGGGTGGCGTCGACACCCAGCAGCCGGTGCTTCAGCTCGGTGGCGTAGGCGGTGATCGAGCCCCGGAACACCCGGGAGGCCCCGGGCACCCCGGTGATCTCCGCCGCTACCAGGCCACCGGTCAGCGACTCCGCGACGGCAAGGGTCTCGCCCCTCACGGTCAGTAGTCGCACCAGTTCGGTGGCCGGGGAACTCACGCTTCCTTCTCCTCCAACGCCGCGGCGCGCTCGGCGATTCCCCGCCGACGCAGCACAATGGCTTGTCTTACGTAGTCGAGGCCGGTCACGACCGTGAGGACGACCGCTGCGGCCATCACCCAGAACCTCAGGGTGGCCAGCCACCCCGTCAGTGCCAGGACGTACATCCCGACGGCCACGCCCTGGGTGAGCGTCTTCAGCTTGCCGCCCCGGCTGGCGGGGATCACGCCGTAGCGAATGACCAGAAAACGCAGAAGGGTGATGCCGAGTTCCCTGCCGAGGATCACCCCCGTCACCCACCACGGCAGATCACCGAGGCCCGACAGACAGATGAGCGCCGCACCCATGATCGCCTTGTCGGCGATGGGGTCGGCGATCTTCCCGAAGTCGGTGACCAGGTTGTAGGTGCGGGCCAGGTGCCCGTCGAACAGGTCGGTGATCATGGCGACGGCGAAGGCCGCCCAGGCGAGGGAGCGCCAGGCCGGGTCGTAGCCGCCGCCCGCCAGCATCAGGGCCACGAAGCCGGGCACCAGGAGCAGCCGGAGCATCGTCAGCAGATTGGCGACGTTCCAGACGCTCGCCTGGTTGACGGCCGCGGCCGCGATCTTCCCGCCCCGCGCGGGCTTGCCGCCGCTCTCGGGGGCCGTGGCCGGACCCGAAGCAGAACCGGAGACCTCGGACCGGGCGCCGTCGGCGGCGGGGCCCCGGGCGCCGTGCGCGCCGGAGGAGCCGCCCGCGGCGGATGCCGGGACTCCGGTCATCTGCCCGCCTCCTCACTACACCCGAGCGAGCCGGTCAGCGGCTCGGCCACCAGGTCGACACCTTCCGTACCGACCACCTTCGCCTCGACCATACGTCCGACGCTCAGGCCTTCGCCGCTCGTGAGGAGCACCTGGCCGTCGGTCTCCGGCGCCTGGTGCGCGGCACGGCCGTAGACGCCCTCCTCCTCGTCCACGGACTCCACCAGGACCCGGAGGGTCTCGCCGACGCGCTCCTCGGCGCGCTGCGAGACGAGCTCCTCGGCGAGCCGGGAGATGTGGGCCAGGCGCTCGGCGACGACGTCCTCGTCCAGCTTGTTGTCGTACGTCGCCGCTTCCGTGCCCTCCTCGTCGGAGTAGCCGAAGACACCGATCGCGTCCAGCCGGGCGCCGTTCAGGAAGCGCTCCAGCTCGGCGAGGTCGGACTCGGTCTCGCCGGGGAAGCCGACGATGAAGTTGGAGCGCACGCCGGCCTCGGGCGCCTTGCTCCGGATGGTGTCGAGCAGCTCCAGGAACCGGTCGGTGTCGCCGAAGCGGCGCATGGCGCGCAGCACGTCGGGCGCGGAGTGCTGGAAGGACAGGTCGAAGTACGGCGCGACCTTGGGGGTGGAGGTCAGGACGTCGATGAGACCCGGGCGCATCTCGGCCGGCTGGAGGTAGCTGACCCGGACCCGCTCGATGCCGTCGACCTCGGCCAGCTCCGGCAGCAGGGACTCCAGCAGGCGGATGTCGCCGAGGTCCTTGCCGTAGGAGGTGTTGTTCTCGGAGACCAGCATGATCTCCTTCACGCCCTGCTCGGCCAGCCAGCGGGTCTCGTTCAGGACATCGCTGGGGCGGCGGGAGATGAAGGAGCCGCGGAAGGACGGGATGGCGCAGAACGAGCAGCGCCGGTCGCAGCCGGAGGCCAGCTTCACCGAGGCGACCGGGGAGCCGTCGAGCCGGCGGCGCAGGGGCGCGCGGGGACCCGATGCGGGCGCGACGCCCTCCGGGAGGTCGGCCGGGGCGTGCCCGGGCAGCGCCACCGAGGCGGCCGACTCCTGGCGCTCGGCCGGGCTGATCGGCAGCAGCTTGCGCCGGTCGCGCGGGGTGTGGGAGGCGTGGATGCCGCCGGACAGGATGGTCTGCAGGCGGTCGGAGATGTCCGTGTAGTCGTCGAAACCGAGCACGCCGTCGGCCTCGGGCAGCGCCTCGGCCAGTTCCTTGCCGTACCGCTCGGCCATGCAGCCCACCGCCACGACGGCCTGGGTTCTCCCGTGGCCCTTGAGGTCGTTCGCCTCCAGCAGGGCGTCGACGGAGTCCTTCTTCGCGGCCTCCACGAAGCCACAGGTGTTGACCACGGCGACGTCGGCGTCCGCGGCGTCCTCGACGAGCTGCCAGCCGTCCGCCTCCAAACGGCCTGCGAGCTCCTCGGAGTCCACCTCGTTACGGGCGCAGCCGAGAGTGACCAGTGCGACGGTACGGCGTTCAGGCATGGGCTCAAGACTACTTTGTCTCACTGACAGCCCACGTCGACGGGGTTGGCCGATTGTGGCCGACTCCGTCACACCCCGGTCCGCCGGGGCGTCCTCGTCAGCCCGCCACCGGGTCGCCCTTCGTGTAGGTGAGGCGCTCGACCGCGCCGGGCCGGAAGGTGTCCTCGATCTTCTTGCCGTTGACGTACAGCTCGATCGCGCCCGCGTCGCCGAGGATCAGGTTGATCTTCGAGCTGTCCTGGAAGGTCTTGGACTGGCCCTTCTTCAGCAGCCCGTCGAAGAGCATCCGGCCGTTGTGGTCCTGGGCCGAGATCCAGCTGCGTCCGTTCGGCGCGCTGACCTGGACGGTGACCTTGTCCTGGGGCGCGGCGGCGATGGCGCTGTCGGAGGGCTCGCCGGTCGGCTCGGCGGGCTTGTTCTTCTTCGGGGTGGGCACGGCGGACTTGCCGGCGCTGGGCGTGGTGCCCTCGGCGACCTGGGACTTCGCGTCGCCGGAGTCGTCGCCGCCCTTGAAGGCGGTGAACCCGACGAACCCGATCACGACGACGATCGCGGCGACCATGGCCGCGGTCCAGTTCGGGCCGCGCCGCTCGGGCCGGATCCGCTCCGCCTCGAACAGGGGTGCGGCCGGGGTGGGCGCGGGCCGGCCGCCGTGCTCGGCGTCGAACTGGGCGATCAGCGGTCCGGGGTCGAGGCGGACGGCCCTGGCCAGCGTGCGGATGTGGCCGCGGGCGTACACGTCGCCGCCGCAGGGGGCGAAGTCGTCCGCCTCGATGGCGTGCACGATGGCGATACGGACACGAGTGGCACTGCTGACCTGTTCCACGGTGAGCCCGGCCGCGATCCGCGCCTGCTGGAGGGCGCGGCCCACGGAGGGTCGGGCTTCCTGGGACTCGGCTGGGAACGGACGCTCGTCTTCAGGGGAGTTGCCGATGGACACGGGGGGCGCCTTTCGAGCGTGTAGCCACCTGTGCTGGAAGCTCAGTCTAGGGGGGGTACGAAAGGGTGGGGCAACCGGACGGTAGGACTTTGTGCACCGTCGGACCGGCCGGACAATCCGATGGTTTGACAGGCAGGTACCCCATGATGAGGCCCCTAGCTGTCCTTTCGCTCAACTGGACGTACGACGAACGGAAACGGTTGCTCACAGATCTCTAACGGGTGCGTCACGGCGATCCCGCCACCCGGCGTAACCCGCTTCCGCCGAACGGCCCTTCGCCCCTCACCCCTCAGACTCCCCGCGAATCACCGCGAGCACGCCGTCCAGGTCGTCAGGTTTCACAAGAACGTCACGCGCCTTCGAGCCCTCGCTCGGTCCCACGATGTTGCGGGACTCCATGAGGTCCATGAGCCGTCCGGCCTTGGCGAAGCCGACGCGGAGCTTGCGCTGGAGCATGGAGGTCGACCCGAACTGGGTGGAGACGACCAGCTCGGCCGCCTGGCACAGCAGGTCGAGGTCGTCGCCGATGTCCTCGTCGATCTCCTTCTTCTGCTTGGTGCCCACGGTGACGTCGTCCCGGAAGACGGGCGCCATCTGGTCCTTGCAGTGCTGGACGACGGCCGCGACCTCCTCCTCGGTCACGAACGCGCCCTGCATACGGGTCGGCTTGTTCGCGCCCATCGGCAGGAACAGGCCGTCGCCCTTGCCGATCAGCTTCTCGGCGCCGGGCTGGTCGAGGATGACCCGGGAGTCGGCGAGCGAGGAGGTGGCGAAGGCCAGCCGCGAGGGGACGTTCGCCTTGATCAGGCCGGTGACGACGTCCACGGACGGGCGCTGGGTGGCGAGCACCAGGTGGATGCCGGCCGCGCGCGCGAGCTGCGTGATGCGCACGATCGCGTCCTCGACGTCCCGCGGGGCCACCATCATCAGGTCGGCCAGCTCGTCCACGATCACCAGCAGGTACGGGTACGGCTGCAGCTCCCGCTCGCTGCCCTCGGGCGGCTTGACCTTACCCTCGCGCACCGCACGGTTGAAGTCGTCGATGTGCCGGTAGCCGTAGGCGGCCAGGTCGTCGTACCTGAGGTCCATCTCGCGGACCACCCACTGCAGCGCCTCGGCGGCCCGCTTGGGGTTGGTGATGATCGGCGTGATCAGGTGCGGGATGCCCTCGTAGGCGGTCAGCTCGACGCGCTTGGGGTCGACCAGGATCATCCGGACGTCCTCCGGGGTCGCCCGCATCATGACCGAGGTGATCAGGCAGTTGATGCAGGACGACTTGCCGGAGCCCGTGGCGCCGGCGACCAGCATGTGCGGCATCTTCGCCAGCGAGTGCATGACGTACCCGCCCTCGACGTCCTTGCCGAAGGCCACCAGCATCGGGTCGTCGTCCTCGGCGGACTCCGCGAGCCGCAGGACGTCGCCGAGGTTGACCATCTCCCGGTCGGTGTTCGGGATCTCGATGCCCACCGCCGACTTGCCGGGGATCGGGCTGATGATCCGCACGTCCGGGCTGGCGACGGCGTAGGCGATGTTCTTGGTCAGCGCGGTGATCCGCTCGACCTTCACGGCGGGGCCCAGCTCGACCTCGTAGCGGGTGACCGTCGGACCGCGGGTGAAGCCGGTGACGGCCGCGTCGACCTTGAACTCGGTGAAGACCTGGGTGAGCGAGGCGACGACCGCGTCGTTGGCGGCGCTGCGCGCCTTGCCGGGGCCGCCGCGCCGGAGGAGCTCCAGGGAGGGCAGCGCGTAGGTGATGTCGCCGGACAGCTGGAGCTGCTCCGCGCGCGCGGGCAGGTCGCGGGGCTGCTCCGGCGCCTTCTTGGTCAGGTCCGGTACGGCCTTGGTCAGGTCGGGTACGGCCTTGGTCGGGTCGGGTGCGGCCTCGGTCCCCCGCTTGCCCTGCCTGGGCCGGGCGGCCGGGACCGGCGCGGGCGCGGGCTCCGCCGCGGGAGCGGGCACCGGGGTGGTGTCCTCGCGCTCGCCCGCGCTCACCCCCTGGGTGAGGTCGGCGACGAGCGGGGACGGCGGCATGCCGTGCATCACGGCGCCGTCGAGCGCGGCTGCCGCGGCCGCCGCGACGTCCACGGCGTCCAGCCGGCGCTGCGGGTCCGGCTGGGGCACCGCGGAGCGCCTGGGGCGCCCACGGCGCTGCGAGAGGGCCTCCTCCTCGGCGCGCTCCGGCTCGTACGCCGCAGGGGCGCCGGCGCGTCTGCGGGGGCGCGTGGACGTCGCCTCGCGCCACTGCTCGTCGTAGGCCTCCTCCTCCGCGAGCCGGTCCTCCTCGGGATCGCGCAGCACGCCGAGGTGGACGCCGAGCGTCCGCAGCCGCTGCGGGATCGCGTTGACCGGGGTCGCGGTCACCACCAGCAGCCCGAAGACGGTCAGCAGCACCAGCAGGGGTACGGCGAGCACCTCGGTCATGGTGTACGTCAGCGGGGTGGCCGCCGCCCAGCCGATGAGGCCGCCGGCGTCCCTTATGCCCTGCATGCCGTCGCTGCGCGCGGGTGAGCCGCAGGCGATGTGGACCTGGCCGAGCACGCCGATGACGAGCGCGGACAGGCCGATCACGATCCGCCCGTTGGCCTCCGGCTGCTCCGGGTGCCGGATGAACCGTACGGCGATCACCGCGAGCAGTATCGGCACGAGCAGGTCGAGCCGGCCGAAGGCGCCGGTGACCAGGATCTCGACCAGGTCGCCGACGGGCCCGCGCAGGTCCGCCCAGGTGCCGGCGGCGACGATCAGGGCGATGCCGAGCAGCAGCAGCGCGACGCCGTCCTTGCGGTGGGCGGGGTCGAGGTTCTTCGCGCCCTGCCCTATGCCGCGGAAGACGGCGCCGACGGCGTGCGCGAGGCCGAGCCAGAGCGCGCGCACGAGCCGGTACACGCCCCCGGTGGGGCTGGGTACCGGCCTCGGCGGCGGGGCCTTCCTCGTCACGGCCTTCTTGGCGGGCGCCTTCTTGGCCGGGGCCTTCTTCGCGGCGGCCTTCCTCGCCGGAGCCTTCGCGGGAGCCGCCGCCTTCTTGGCGGGCTGCTTCTTGGCTGCGGAGGGACGTGAGGCCATGGGTGTGAGGTTACCGGGGGAGACGACGGCGGACACGTGTGCCCACAGCTTCACCCGATCGTGTCGTGCCTGCCGGGGCGCGGAACTGACGCACGCTCATCCGCAACCGCCGTCCCGGCGTGCGTCAGTTCTGCGAGGACACCGAGGCCCCGGCGCCGCCCGAGCCCGGCTCCAGGGCGTCGAGGGCACGGCGCAACCCGGTGAGCTTGCGCTCCAGATGGGCCGCCGTGGCCACCGCCGCCGCGTCCGCGGAGTCGTCGTCCAGCTGCTTGGACAGTGCCTCCGCCTGCTCCTCGACGGCCGCGAGTCGCGCGGACAGCTCGGCGAGCAGCCCGGCCGACTCCTTGCCGGCGACGCCGCTCCTGCCACCGCCCTCCAACTGGAGCCGCAGCAGCGCCGCCTGCTCCCTCAGCTGGCAGTTCTTCATGTACAGCTCGACGAACACCGAGACCTTCGCGCGCAGCACCCACGGGTCGAAGGGCTTGGAGATGTAGTCCACCGCGCCCGCCGCATAACCCCGGAAGGTGTGGTGCGGACCGTGGTTGATCGCCGTGAGGAAGATGATCGGGATGTCCCGGGTCCGCTCCCGCCGCTTGATGTGCGCTGCCGTCTCGAACCCGTCCATGCCGGGCATCTGGACGTCCAGCAGAATGACCGCGAAATCGTCCGTGAGCAGTGCTTTGAGCGCTTCCTCCCCGCTCGATGCCCGCACCAGCGTCTGATCGAGCGCAGAGAGGATGGCCTCCAGCGCCAGCAGATTCTCCGGCCGGTCATCGACCAGGAGGATCTTGGCCTTCTGCACCATGGCCCGCCCTCCTCGCCCCGGCGGTACACCGGGCGCCGCCCCAGGGGACGACTCCCTTTCGCCGCCCGTCCTTGTGCCGGTCATCGTAGCCGCACCCCGCCTGTCGCCACACCCTGTCACCGCGATGTCACTGTGCACGTACCGGAAACGCGGCCAGACCCCGGTTGGTTCCCGGAATCGGGGATTCCCGCGTCTTCCCGGCCTTCATCATGCAGCAACTCCCGAGACCCGCCGGAGGTTCCCCCGGCGTTCACGTCCCGCCCGGCCGTGCCGCTCGCCGTGCTCACTCCGCCCTCATCCACTGGCCCATCACCGACAGCAGGTGATCGGGGTCGACCGGCTTGGTGACGTAGTCGGAGGCACCCGACTCGATCGCCTTCTCCCGGTCGCCCTTCATCGCCTTCGCGGTGAGCGCGATGATCGGCAGGCCCGCGAACTGCGGCATCCTGCGGATCGCGGTGGTCGTCGCGTACCCGTCCATCTCGGGCATCATGATGTCCATCAGGACGACCGCCACATCGTCGTGCTGCTCCAGCACCTCGATCCCCTCCCGGCCGTTCTCGGCGTACAGCACCGACAGGCCGTGCTGCTCCAGGACGCTGGTGAGCGCGAACACGTTGCGGATGTCGTCGTCGACGATCAGCACCTTCTCGCCGCCGAACCGCACCGCGCGGCCCTGCTGCGAGGCGTGGTCCTGCTCGGGGACGGCCGTCCACTGCTCGGCCCGCTGCCCCTCCAACGGCAGGCCGCGCCGCCGGCGCCGGAAGAGCGCGGCCGGGCCGTTCTGCGTCTCCTGGTACGACTTCACCTCGGCCGGCATCTCGATCTCCACCGCGGACAGCTCCGAGGACAGGCGCGCCTCGGAGGCCGAGGCGACCAGGTCGCCGGCCTCCAGCGCGGGCAGCGACTGCTGGTAGCCCTGCGGCGGCAGCTCGCTCGGATGCAGCGGCAGGTAGAGGGTGAACGTCGAGCCACGGCCCGGTTCGCTCTGCGCGTGGATCTCACCGCCGAGCAGCTGCGCGATCTCCCGGGAGATCGACAGGCCGAGCCCGGTGCCGCCGTACTTGCGGCTGGTGGTGCCGTCGGCCTGCTTGAACGCCTCGAAGATCACCCGCATCTTGCTGGCCGCGATGCCGATACCGGTGTCGGTCACCGAGAACGCGATCAGCTCCCCGTCCGGCACCCTCAGCGAACCGGCCTCCAGCAGCTGCTCCCGGATGGACTGCGGCACATCCGCGCCGGCGGGCCGGATCACCAGCTCCACCGACCCGGAGTCGGTGAACTTCACCGCGTTGGACAGCAGATTGCGCAGCACCTGCAACAGCCGCTGCTCGTCGGTGTGCAGGGTGGCCGGCAGCTCCGGGGAGACCCGTACGGACAGGTCCAGGCCCTTCTCCGCGGTCAGCGGCCGGAAGGTGGCCTCGACGTAGTCCACGAGCTGGACGAGCGCGATCCGCGTCGGGGAGACGTCCATCTTGCCCGCCTCGACCTTCGACAGGTCCAGGATGTCGTTGATCAGCTGCAGCAGGTCGGAACCGGCGCCGTGGATGGTCTCGGCGAACTCCACCTGCTTCGGCGAGAGGTTCCCCTCGGCGTTGTCGGCGAGCAGCTTCGCCAGGATGAGCAGCGAGTTGAGCGGGGTGCGCAGCTCGTGCGACATGTTGGCGAGGAACTCGCTCTTGTAGCGCATGGAGACCGCGAGCTGCTCGGCGCGCTCCTCCAGGACCTGCCGGGCCTCCTCGATCTCGGTGTTCTTCACCTCGATGTCCCGGTTCTGCCGGGCCAGCAGCTCGGCCTTCTCCTCCAGCTCGGCGTTGGAGGCCTGCAGCGCCTTCTGCCGGTTCTCCAGCTCGGCCGACCGCTCCCGCAGCTGCTCGGTCAGCTCCTGCGACTGCTTGAGCAGCTGTTCGGTCTTGGTGTTGACCGAGATGGTGTTGACGCTGGTCGCGATCATCTCGGCGATCTGGTTGAGGAAGTCCTTCTGGATGTGCGTGAACGGAGTGAAGGACGCCAGCTCGATCACGCCGAGCACCTTGCCCTCGAACAGCACCGGCAGCACGATCACCTGCGCGGGCGGTGCCTCACCGAGCCCGGAGGAGATCTTCAGGTAGCCGCTGGGCGCCCGGTCCACCAGGATCGTGCGCTTCTCCTGGGCGGCCGTGCCGATCAGCGCCTCACCGGGCCGGAACGACGTCGGCATGGAGCCCATCGAGTAGCCGTACGAGCCCAGCATCCGCAGCTCGTAGTCGTCCTCGCCGGTGCCCACGTCCTTGCCCTCCATGAGCGGCATGGCCAGGAAGAACGCGCCGTGCTGGGCGGACACCACCGGCGTCAGCTCGCTCATGATCAGCGAGGCGACGTCCTCCAGGTCCCGGCGGCCCTGCATGAGCGCGGAGATGCGGGCCAGGTTGCCCTTGAGCCAGTCCTGCTCCTTGTTGGCGATCGTGGTGTCGCGCAGGTTGGCGATCATCTTGTTGATGTAGTCCTGGAGCTCCTGGATCTCGCCGGACGCGTCCACGTCGATCTTCAGGTTCAGGTCGCCCCGGGTCACCGCGGTCGCCACGCGCGCGATGGCCCGCACCTGCCGGGTCAGGTTCCCGGCCATCTCGTTCACGGACTCGGTCAGGTCCCGCCAGGTACCGTCGACGTCCCGCACGCGCGCCTGACCGCCCAGCTGTCCTTCCGTACCCACCTCGCGGGCCACGCGCGTGACCTCCTCGGCGAAGCTGGACAGCTGGTCAACCATGGTGTTGATCGTCGTCTTCAGCTCAAGGATCTCGCCGCGGGCGTCAATGTCGATCTTCTTCGTCAGGTCACCCTTGGCGATGGCCGTGGTCACCATGGCGATGTTGCGCACCTGGCCGGTCAGGTTGGACGCCATCTGGTTCACCGACTCGGTGAGGTCCTTCCAGGTGCCGGCCACACCGGGCACATGCGCCTGGCCGCCCAGGATGCCGTCCGTGCCCACCTCGCGGGCCACCTTGGTGACCTGGTCGGCGAACGAACTCAGGGTCTTCACCATGGTGTTGATGGTGTCGGCGAGCTGCGCGACCTCACCACGCGCCTCGATCGTCACCTGGCGCGTCAGGTCACCGTTGGCGACGGCCGCGGCCACCTGCGAGATGTTCCGCACCTGCATGGTCAGGTTGTTGGCCATCAGGTTGACGTTGTTGCTGAGGTCCTTCCAGATACCGGTCACGCCCGGTACGTGCGCCTGGCCGCCCAGGATGCCCTCGGTGCCCACCTCCCGGGCCACCCGGGTCACCTGCTCGGCGAAACTCGACAGCTGGTCAACCATGGTGTTGACCGTCGTGACGAGCTCGAGGATCTCGCCCTTCGCGTCAACAGTGATCTTCTTCGACAGGTCGCCCTTGGCGACCGCCGTGGTGACCTCGGCGATGTTGCGCACCTGGATGGTCAGGTTGTTCGCCATGAAGTTCACGGACTGCGTGAGGTCCTTCCAGGTGCCGGAGACACCCTGCACCTCGGCCTGACCGCCGAGAATGCCCTCCGTACCCACCTCACGGGCCACACGCGTGACCTCCTGGGCGAACGACGACAGCTGGTCCACCATCGTGTTCAGCGTGTTCTTCAGCTCCAGGATCTCCCCGCGGGCGTCCACGGTGATCTTCTGGGAGAGGTCACCGCGCGCCACCGCCGTGGCGACCTGCGCGATGTTGCGCACCTGGGCCGTCAGGTTGCCGGCCATGCCGTTCACGGAGTCGGTCAGGTCCCGCCACACACCGGCGACACCGGGCACCTGCGCCTGCCCGCCGAGGCGGCCCTCCGTACCCACGTCCCGGGCCACCCGGGTCACCTGGTCGGCGAAGGCGGACAGCTGATCGACCATGGTGTTGATCGTGTTCTTCAGCTCGAGGATCTCGCCGCGCGCGTCGACGTCGATCTTCTGCGACAGGTCACCACGCGCCACGGCCGTCGTCACCTGGGCGATCTGCCGCACCTGCGACGTCAGGTTGCCGGCCATGAAGTTGACGGAGTCCGTCAACTCCTTCCAGGTACCGGAGACGCCGTCCACCCGGGCCTGACCGCCCAGCCGGCCCTCCGTACCCACGTCCCGGGCCATCCGCGTGACCTGGTCGGCGAAGCTCGACAGCTGGTCCACCATCGTGTTCACGGTGTTCTTCAGCTGGAGCATCTCGCCGGACACGTCCACGGTGACCTTCTGCGACAGGTCACCGTTGGCCACCGCCGTGGTCACCTGGGCGATGTTGCGCACCTGCCCGGTGAGGTTGCGGAATGCAGTGTTGACGGAGTCCGTCAAGTCCTTCCAGGTACCGGCCGCCCCCGGCACCTGCGCCTGGCCGCCCAGCTCACCCTCGACACCGATCTCCCGGGCGACCCGCGTCACCTCGGCACCGAACGCCGACAGCTGGTCCACCATCCCGTTGACGGTGTTCTTCAGCTCCAGCATCTCGCCGGCCACGTCCACGGTGACCTTCTGCGAGAGATCACCGCTGGCCACCGCCGTCGTCACGGCGGCGATGTCGCGCACCTGCGTGGTCAGGTTCCGGAAGACCGTGTTGACGGAGTCCGTCAGGTCCTTCCACGTCCCCGCCGCGCCCGGCACGTTCGCCTGCCCGCCGAGCCGGCCCTCCGCGCCGACCTCGTTCGCCACCCGCGTGACCTCGTCCGCGAAGATCCGCAGCGTCTCGGTCATCTGGTTGATCGTCTCGGCGAGCTGCGCCACCTCCCCGCGCGCGGGGACGGTCACCTTCTGCGACAGGTCACCGCTGGCGACAGCGGTCGTGACCTGTGAGATCCCCCGCACCTGCGCGGTCAGGTTGCCCGCCATCGTGTTGACGGAGTCGGTCAGCTCCTTCCACACGCCGGCCACCCCGGGCACCTGCGCCTGACCGCCCAGGATGCCCTCGGTGCCCACCTCCCGGGCCACCCGGGTGACCTCGGAGGAGAAGGACGACAGCTGGTCCACCATCGTGTTGACGGTGTTCTTCAGCTCCAGCATCTCGCCGGCGACATGGACGGTCACCTTGCGCGACAGGTCACCCTTGGCGACCGCCGTCGTCACCAGGGCGATGTCGCGCACCTGCGCGGTCAGCCGGTACGCCATCGTGTTGACGGACTCGGTCAGGTCCTTCCACGAACCGGACATACCGCGCACCCGGGCCTGACCGCCGAGCTTGCCCTCGGTGCCGACCTCGCTGGCCACGCGCGTGACCTCGTCCGTGAACGTCGACAGCTGGTCGACCAGGTTGTTCACGGTCCGGCCGACCTTCAGGAACTCACCCCGCAGGGGATGGCCCGTTCCGTCGTCCTGCGCCTGCGTCCGCAGCTCCATCCGCGGCGACAGATCACCGTCGGCGACCGCCGTGAGCACCCGGCTGACCTCGGAGACCGGCCAGACCAGATCGTCCACGAGCGCGTTGGAGTGCTCGATGGCCGTCGCCCAGGAACCCTCGCAGGCCCCCGTCTCCAGCCGCTCCGTGAGCTTTCCCTCACGCCCCACCATGCGCCGTACCCGCGCCAGCTCGCCGGTCAGATGCAGGTTCCGGTCGGCCACCTCGTTGAAGACCGCCGCGATCTCCGACATCACGCCGTCGCCGGACACCGTGAGCCGCTTGCGGAAGTTCCCGTCCCGCATCGACACGAGAGCCGCCAGCAGCCGGTTCAGGGCAGCCGTGTCCACGGCGGTGGTACCGCCGCTCCTGCCCAGGGACGGTCCGCCTTTCGCGCGCGTCTTCGTGCCCCGCGTCGCCGCGCCAGACTCCACTGTGTCCCTCCCGGAGGGGTAGACCGTTACTGCTGTGCTCGGCCGCTTCGGCCCCGGCATGCCGGTCATCGGCATACCGGTCGCCTCCGCGTACCGGTTACTCCTGCCTCTATCCGCCAGACGGCATCAGGCCACATCAGGGGCTGCTGCCCGCCGTGCACGGAACGCACGCAGCCCGATCCGACCTTCGTCAGAAGCTTGCCCAGTGTTTCACCCCGGCCGAACCAGGCCATAACAGTTCGGCAGCTTCGCACATGGTCCGCACACCCTGGGGGCGTAAACACCTGCGACCGGCATCCGCTCGGACCGCGAAGGTAAGTAACCTTGCATGCGGCTGTCCAGCCGCACCGGTCCGACCGGCCTGGGCGGTGGCACGAGTACCAGCGGGCATCGGAGGGGCGGCCGGACACCATGACCACCGGACTGATCCCCGGGGGACAGCCCCCGGAGCCACAGCCGACGGGCGAGCTGATGCCGCAGCAGCGGCGCGAGCCGCCCGGCCGCGCAGCCCCGCATGTCGACAACCGGCCGAGGAGTTCTGTGATCACCGCGCGAGCGGCCGCCAGTTTCGAGCCCGTCGGGCGGTCGGTCGCGACCGCCCGGTCCTTCGTCCGCGACACCCTCCAGGGCTGGGGGTTCGCCGACATCGTCGACGACGCCGTCGTCCTCACCAGCGAACTGGTGACCAACGCCGTCGTCCACGCGGGCACGCACGCGGACGTGCTGTGCCTGCGCACCGAGGACGGCGTGCGCATCGAGGTCTCCGACCGCTACCCGGAACGCGAGGTCCCGCTCCAGAACTCCCCCGCCACCATGGGCAGCCCCGACCGCGAGGGCGGCCGCGGCCTCCAGCTGTGCGCGGCCCTGGCCACCCGCTGGGGCGTGGACTACACCCCGACCCACAAGAACGTCTGGTTCCAGCTCAACCTGCCCGAGCGCCCGGTCGGCACCCGCACCGCCGGCCCCGCGCTGCCCGCCGACCTCCTGCCGCTGGCCGACGGCCGGGTCCGTGTCGCCGTCCTCCAGGTCGACCGGAAGGGCGGCATCAGTGCCTGGAACGAGGACGCGGAGGAGCTGTTCGGCTACCCGGCGGGCGACGTCATCGGCAAGCCCCTCACCGACCTGGCCGCCTGGCCGCACACGCCCGGCACCGGCACCGGCATCGCCGAGGCCCTCCAGCTCTCCCGCTGGGAGGGCACCTACGGCATCCGCGGCGCCGACGGCCGGGTGGCCCAGGTCTACGCCTCCCACCTCAGGGTCCGCGACACCGGGGGCGAGCCCTCCACCGTCTGTCTCCTGGTCCGCGACCACGAACGCGCCGTCCTGCAGACCCCGTCCCGCGTCCCGGCCACCGACCAGAACCCGTCCTCCGACGGGCAGAGCTCCGACCCCTTCGAACTGTTCATCGGCTCCCCCGCCCCGGACGACCTCGACGGCCTGCTCCAGCGCACGGTGGAACGCGCCCGCGACATGCTCGACGGCGACTCCGCGTTCCTGCTGCTCGCCACGGACGACGAGACGGAACTGGAGGTCCGCGCCTCCACCGGCCTGCCCTCCGCCCGCCAGCGCTTCGCGCGCGTGCCCGTCGAGGCGGGCCCCGGCCGCTACGGCTCCGCCCGCATGCCCGCCGTCCACGACGACCTCACCGCCGTCCCGGGGGCCGTACCGCTGCTCGCCGGCACCGGCATGCGCTCGGTCGTCACCGTCCCGCTCAAGGTCGAGGGACGTCTCACCGGCTCCCTCGGCGTCGCGGCGGAGGCGCCCGGCCGGTACACCAACGAGGAGGCGCTGCGCCTGCAGTTCGCCGCCGACCGCATCGCGCTGGCCGTCGAGTCGGCCCGCCTCGGCGAACTCGAACGGCTGCGCCGCGGCTCCCTGAGCTTCCTGGTCGAGGCATCGGACCTGCTGGCCGGCACCCTGGACCGCGACCAGACGCTGGCCCTGATGGCCCAGATGACGGTCCCCACCCTGGCCACCTGGTGCGCGGTGTACACCATCGCCGACCAGGCCTCCGACCCGTACCTGTCCTACGTCCTGCACGAGGACGAGGAACTCATCGACGGCATCAAGTCGTTGTTGTCGAAGATCCCCCCGCCCGATCCGGTACCGACGCCCGGCGCCCGCGTGTGGACGACTCCCGGCGAGGTCGCCCACCAGGCGGCCCTGCGCAGCTCCATGCGCAGCCTCGGCCTGGCCGGCGGCCCCACCCACCAGATCACCTCCGGCATCGGCCCGACGCTCGCGACGGCGTCCGCGGTCGGCGGCGAGACGGTCGTCCTGCCGCTCGTCGCCCGCAACCGCGTCATCGGCATGCTGACCCTCGGCAAGCCCACCGACGAACACTTCCGCCAGGAGATCCTGGAACTCGCCGAGGACCTGAGCCGCAGGGCCGCCCTCGCCCTGGACAACGCCCGCCTGTACTCGGAGCGCACGGCCATCAGCCAGTCCCTCCAGCGCAGCCTGCTCCCCCCGGGCCTGCCCCAGATCGACGGCGTCGAGGTCGAGGTCATCTACCGCGCCGCCGGCGAGGGCAACGAGGTCGGAGGCGACTTCTACGACCTCTTCCCCATCGGCAACGGCGCGTACGGCTTCGCCATCGGCGACGTCTGCGGTACGGGCCCCAACGCGGCGGCGGTCACCGGCCTGGCCCGGCACGCCCTGCGCCTGCTGGCCCGAGAGGGCCTGTCCGGCCCGGCCGTGCTGGAGCGCCTGAACTCCGCGATCCTCGACGAGGGCGACCGCAGCCGCTTCCTGACCCTGCTCTACGGCGAGATGCGCCCGCAGGACGACGGCAGCGCCGAGCTGAAGGTGGTCTGCGCCGGCCATCCGCTGCCGCTGCGCCTGCGCCAGGACGGCACGGTGGTGGCCGCGGCCGAGCCGCAGCCCCTGCTGGGCGTCATCGAGGACCTGGAGCTGTACGAGGAGACGGTCACCCTCGACCCCGGTGACGTGCTGCTCTGTGTCACGGACGGCGTCACCGAGCGCCGGGAGGGCACGCGCATGCTGGGCGACGACGGTCTCGCCGACGTCCTCACCACGTGCACGGGACTGACGGCGGGCGCGGTCGCGGCACGCATCATGCGCGCGGTGGAGCGGTTCGCCTCGGACGCCCCTTCCGACGACATGGCCATTCTGGCGATGCGCGTCCCGGGAATCCACAAGGAGGCCTGAGGGAGCCCCGCCGGAAGCACGAAAAGGCCCCACCCGGAAGGGTGGGGCCTTTTTACCGGAGCCCCCAAACGGAATCGAACCGTTGACCTTCTCCTTACCATGGAGACGCTCTGCCGACTGAGCTATAGGGGCCTGTCGTTTTCGAGGTTTCCCTCGCGGCGACAAAGAAACTGTACCCCGAACACGCCCCGGTTCCCAAATTCGTTCGGTGCCCGGTCAGAAGGCGGGCTGAAGCAGGCCGCCGAGGGCGTTGCACGCGGACACGACGCGGTGCATCTCCCGCTTGGTGAGCCCGGCGTCCACGGGTAGCGCGAGCGTCTCGTCGGCGGCCCGCTCGGTTTCCGGCAGCGACACATACCGACGGAACTCCGGCAGCCGGTGCACGGGCGTCTTCACCGGCACCCGGCACTCGACTCCCTTGGCCCGCACCGCCCTTGCGAAGGCGTCCCGGTCCGGCCGGCCGTTCCCCGGCACCCGCACGACGTACTGCTGATAGGTGTGCCCGTCCCCGCCGTCCGGCGTCCGCACGCCCTTGAGCCTGGCGTCCAGGTAGGCGGCCCGCTGCCTGCGCTGCGCTATCTCGTCGTACGGCGCCTCGGACTCGCCCTGCTCCAGCACCAGCAGCCCGTGCCGCTGCCCGAGCGCGTGCAACCGCGTGATGTCGGCGTGCCGTCCGAAGCGGTGTACGGCAACGACCGCGGCGGTACGGGAGGTTACGGCCGCCTCGACCGCGTCCGGGTCGAGGCAGTAGGTCACCGGGTCTATGTCGGCGAACACCGGGAGCGCTCCGGCCAGGGTCACGGCCTCGGCGACCTCGACGTTCCCGAAGGCCGGTACGACGACCTCGTCACCGACTCCTACGCCGGCGGCCCTGAGCATTGCTGCAGTACCCATGTCTGGATGCTGTGCTCGCAACGTGAACGACACGTTACGCACAACAGAAAAAGGCCGGACCCCGAACCGAAGTTCAGGATCCGACCTCTATCAAAATTTGTTCGGCGGCGTCCTACTCTCCCACAGGGTCCCCCCTGCAGTACCATCG
>NZ_BMRM01000021.1 GCF_014648635.1 Streptomyces cinerochromogenes
CCCTGGGCTGTTGATCGAGATGTCTGACGTCTCAATCACGCTGCCCGGGGGCCTCGTTGGTCATCTATCCTGCCGCACTCGACCTGCCCCACACACTCGTGGAGTGGGTCACCATGCTCATCGTCACCCGGGAGGGCGATCGGCGCTGCAAGCTCCGCCCGTCCCAGCGCGCGATGGTGGCACTGGTGTACCTGCGCGAACACGTCACCCTGGCGAAGATCGCTGCCGGGTTCGGGATCAGCGAGTCCACCGCCCACGCCTACACCAGCGCGGTCATCCACTTGCTCGCCGAACGAGCGCCGGGCCTGCTGAAAGTCCTGCGCGAGGCCGACCCCGACTTCGTCCTGCTGGACGGCACCCTCGCCGAGTGCGACCGGGTCGGCGACTCACGTGCGGACTACTCCCACAAGCATCGCCGGCATGGAGTGAACGTGCAGGTGGTCACCGATCCAGACGGCCGACTGCTGTGGCTTTCACCCGGGCTGCCGGGCCGGTCTCACGACCTGACCGCCGCCCGCACCCACCGGATCATCCGCATCTGCGAGCGCCAGGGCGTTCCCATCCTGGCCGATCTCGCCTACCAGGGCGGCGGCCCCTGGTTGACCACGGGCATCAAACGCAGGCCGCTGCAGGAACTCACGCCCACCGAGAAGACCGTCAACCGGGCTCTGGCCGCAGCACGGGCACCAGTCGAACGCGGTGTCGCCCGTCTGAAGTCCTGGCGGATCTTCCGCAGATCCCGATGCAGCCCGAACCGCATGACGTCAATCGCCAAGGCCGTCCTCACCCTGGAGCGGCAACGCTGAAGAAGCTCAGTGAGTCTGCTCCCCGCGCGTGCGGGGATGGTCCCGGTGCGGGCCCTTGTGCAACTGCTGCCGGTTCCTGCACGTAATTGGCCATCCATGGGTTCGCCGCCAGCAGCTCGGCGCGGAGGCGGGTGTTCTCCTCCGCCTCGGCGGCGGCCTGGTCTTGGTCAACCTCCTCGGTGGCTGGTGCTGCCACTGCTGCGCGGTGGGCCGAGTGCGGCCGAGCGGTCATCGGTCATCGGTCATCAGTCATCGGTCATGGAAAGTGCGGCTCCGGTGAGCCGGATCCCGGTGCCACGGATCGGGACGGCACGGTGGCTCGGGGGTGGTGCCGGCGCCACCGCCGACTCGGGGCCTGGGCCTACTGCTTCACGGGCGAGTGGGGAGGAGGGTTGCTTCCGTCACTACGCGTCCGGTCGACGGGCCCGGGCGTCTGGTCCGGACACCGGGTCCGGGCATCGGCAAGAGAACGGGAACGGGGAAACATGATGGCCAGTCAGGTTCGTCACACACGGCGGCGACTTCTCAAGGGCGCCGCGGTCGCGGCAGCGGGCGGCGTGCTCGGGAGCGGCCTGGGGCCCGGCTTCTTCACGGCTTCGGCGCAGACGAGTCCCGTAGCCGGGAGGAGCGGCGGCGCGGCGGGGGCGACCCCGTTCCTGGAGGGGGCGTTCGCTCCGGTCACCGAGGAGGTGACCGCGTTCGATCTCCAGGTGACCGGACGCGTTCCGCGTGACCTGGACGGCCGCTATCTGCGCAACGGTCCGAACGCGCTGGGTCTGGAGGATGTCCGTGCTCACCACTGGATGCTCGGCGACGGCATGGTGCACGGGGTCCGTCTGCGCGGCGGGCGCGCGGAGTGGTACCGCAACCGCTGGGTGCGGTCCTCGCAGGTGACGGCGAAGCTCGGGGAGACGTACCCGGGTCAGGCGCCGCCGGACGACTTCGCGTGCAACACGCATGTCATCCCGTACAACGGGCGCATCCTGGCCGTGCAGGAAGGTGGGCCGCTGCCGTACGAACTGGACGGCGAGCTGAACACCGTGGGCCCGTACGACTTCCGCTCCACCCTCACGGGTGCCTTCACCGCGCACACCAAGTACGACGCCACGGCTGACGAGCTGCACGCGATCGCGTACTACCCCACCTGGGATCACGTGCGGCACACCGTGATCGACCGCACCGGCCGGGTGGCGCGGACCGCGCGGATCGCCGTCGCGGACGCGCCGATGATGCACGACTTCGCGCTCACCGCGACGTACGTGGTGATCGTCGACGTACCGGTCACCTTCGACGGTGCCGCCGCCCAGGCGGGCGCGCTCGTGCCGTACGTGTGGAACGACAGGCACCCCATGCGTGTCGGGCTGCTGCCGCGCGCCGGCGGCACCACGCGCTGGTTCGAGATCGACCCCGTGTTCTACTCGCACACCCTCAACGCCTACGACGACGGTGACACCGTCGTGGTGGAGTACACCGGGTTCCCCGCGCCGTTCCACGCTGCCGGACGCGGTGCGGGCGGTCCTTCGGCGACCGGTGCTCCGACCTTGGACCGCTGGACGATCGATGTGCGCGCGGGCCGGGTCCGCAGCACCCGGCTGGACGACCGCCCGCAGGAGTTCCCCCGCATCAACGAGTCCCTGGTCTCCCGTCGGCACCGGTACGCCTACACGGCGAGTGCGGCCGAGATGTGGCGCGCGTACGAGACGGTCGACGGGGTGCCGCCGGACGAGAAGTTCACGAACTACCTGGTGAAGCACGACATGCTGCGCGGCAGCCGGCGGTTCCACCGCTTCCCCGAGGGCGCGGCGGTCAGCGAGCCGGTGTTCGTGCCGCGGCGCGGGGCGCGCGACGAGGACGACGGTTACGTCCTGTCGTACGTGAACGATCCGGACCGCGGCGCGACCGACCTCGTGATCCTCTCCGCCGTGGACTTCGGCGGTCGTCCGCTGGCCCGGGTTCATCTGCCCGGCCGGGTGCCGCTGGGATTCCACGGCAACTGGATCGCGGACGCCGGGTAGCGCGCCGCTGTCGTCGTCGTGTTTCCGGCAGCGCGGCGGCCGCCCGGTCGCGATCTCGGACGCCGGCGGGCGGTCGCGGGGGCGTCCGCCCGGTCGTGGGGCCCGGTTCGTCAGCGGTTGCCGCAGGAGCGGAGCCGGACGGTGCGGTCCGGACCGTAGCGGTAGGCGCGGAACGGCACGTGGGTCCGGGGAGCCCAGGCGGGATTCAGCGCGAGGGCCGGCGGTCCGCCGGAGGCGTTCCGTCAGTCCGGCGCGGCGCCGGACCGCGTGCGCCTTCGGACCCACCGGATATAGTAGCCATGGATATAGTAGCCATGTAATCTATCCGCCATGAGCAAGGGTTCACCGGGCCCCACGCCCGGCTTCCTCGTATGGCGGCTCGCCAACAAATGGCGCGTCGCGGTCGATCGCGCGGTGGCTCCGCTGGGCCTCACCCACGCGCAGTACTCACTGGTCGCGTCGCTGCACGGCATGCAGCGCGCCGGTGAGCGGCCCAGTCAGCGCCGACTCGCCGACCACACCGGCCTGGAGACGCTGTACGTCTCGAAGCTGGCGCGCGCTCTGGAGTCGGCCGGCCTGGTCGAGCGCACCCGCGATCCCCGCGACCCGCGCGCCGTACAGCTCGCCCTCACCGAGCAGGGTCTCGCCGTCACTCGGCGAGCCATCGCGGTGGTCCAGGATCTGCTTCAGCAGTTGCTGGAGCCGCTCGGCGGCCTCGACGCCCCGCGGACGCGCGCGTTCACCGACGAACTGACGACCCTGCTCGACGCACCTCTCGCTCCATCCCTACCGAACGACGAGAGCACCCAGGGGACAACACCATGACCACCACCGCACCCGTCGCCAACCCCCGCACCCTCGGCTTGGCCCACTACGCCGCCCGCGGGGTCCTGGAGCACGTCCTGGCCCGGCACGGCATCACGTTCCAGCAGCAGATCGCCCTGCGTGCCGCCGTCACCGCCGACGCTCCGCAGACGCCGGACGATCTCGTCGCGCAGGTCCGCGGCTCCCTCAAGGCCGATCCGGCCGACATCCGCGCCACTCTCGACGAGCTGCTGGCCAACCAGCTGCTCGTCTCGGACGGCGCGCGCCTTCGCCCCTCGGCCGCAGGGCACGAACTGCTCGCCGCCATCAGCGCGGAGACGGCCCCCGTCACCGCCCGCATCTGGGGCGGGATACCCGACGAGGACCTGGCCGCGGCCGGTCGCGTCCTCGCCCTGGTCACTGAGCGCGCCAACGCGGAGCTCGCGGCGCTGACCGCCTGACCGCCCGGCCACGGGGGTACCTCGGCCACGGACAGCGAGGTCGTGGTCCAGGGTGAGGAACTGTTCGTGAGAGCCGAGGGTCGGGGTGTCTCCGCTGACTCCGGCAGGTTCGCCGACTGGAGTGCGGCCGCGGTGCTTCTACGGCTGCTGCGAGACGGTGGTGAGGAAGTCCAGGACGACGGGGCTGGCGTGAGTGCGGAATTCCTCGAAGTAGGCGTGCCGGGCTTCGGGGACGAGGTGGAGCCGGGCACCCGGAATGCGGTCGGCGAGCAGGGGCGCGTTGGCGGTGGGGTTGAGCAGGTCGTCCGTTCCATGGATGACCAGGGTGGGTGCGCTGATGCCGGGCAGGAGATCCCAGGCGTTGTGCCGGTTGCTGGCCGTGAGGTGGTGGCGCCGGGAGTGGGCGGGCATGGCGGGGTCACCGAGGGTGTGGTGCGGGCCGGGGTGGTCGGCGAGCCATCGGGGGGTGTACATCAGCTGCAGCAGCGCCTGCTCCGCGGCTTCGGGCTGAGGCTGGGCGAGGGCTCGGCGGACGTCGTTGCCGCGTTCGATGCTGTGCGGACCGCCGGGTGAGGTGCAGCCGAGAACCAGCGCGCGGACCCGGTGCGGGTAACGGGCGGCGAGTTGCTGGGCCACGCGGCCGCCCATGGACGTGCCGTAGACGTCCGCCCGGTCGATGCCCAGTCCGTCGAGGACGGCGATGACGTCCTGGGCGAACAGCTCGATGCTGTGGGGTGTGTCGGGTTTGTCGCTGTCGCCGGTGCCGCGGTAGTCGAGAGTGAGCGTGCTGCGGGCGGGGTGGAAGTCCGCACGGACCGTGTCCCACCAGTGGTGGTTGTTGGCCTGGCCCGCCAGCAGGACCAGCGGCACTCCCCCGCCTTGCAGCTGGTAGGCGATGCGCGTCCCGTCCGGCGCCGTCACGTACGTCATCGGCTGGTTCCCCCACTCCGGTGTCGGCGGGGCCAGTATCTCCCGCTCGGGCCCAGGGCCTGGCGCCGGGGCCCTGGACCCAGAACGCGCGGGCCCCTGGGCCCGCCGGGCCCGCATCCAGCGCGCAGACGTCGGGATCCAAGGAGTGTGGCCGGGCCGGGCCGTGGTGCCGTCGGCTTCAGGCGAGGTCGGTGGCCGGCTCGGTCGCATAGCGGCTCATCGCGTCGATGTTGGACTGCGGCGTCAGCGGCCGACCGTTGACGAGCACCTCCTGGAGATCCCGGAAGTACTGCACGTACAGGTCGGGGGTGAAGGTGCTGAGCATGACGGCGGGTTGGTCGGTCAGGTTGGCGAAGGTGTGCGGGGTACCGGGCGGAACCATCACGAGCGTGCCGGTGGTGGCGTCGTAGTCCTCGTGCCCGACGGTGAACCGCACGGTGCCGGAGAGGACGTAGAAGCCCTCGTCGTGTCGGGCATGGCGGTGCTGTGGCGGTCCCTGGGTGTGCGGGGCGAGGACGGACTCCGCGATCGCGAGGCGGTGCCCGGTGTGGCTGCCGTCCTCCAGAATGCGCATGCGCGTGGTGCCGAGAACGATCGTCTCGCCGTCGCCGGGACCCACCACCGACACAGTGGAGTCGGTCCGCGGCTCGCTGGTCTTCGCTTCTTCGGTCATGCTCACGAGTGCACCGCCGCGGCCCTGCCCGTGTCCAAGACTCATCCCGCGGCGCCGATACCCCGTGGGTATCGTGGCAGCGTGGAGCTACGGACCTTGCGCTACTTCGTGGCGGTCGCCGAGGAACTCCACTTCGGCCGGGCCGCCACCCGACTGCACATGAGTCAGCCGCCGCTGAGCCGGGCGATCAAGCAGTTGGAGGCCGATGTCGGGGCCGTGCTCTTCACCCGCGCGCCTACGGGGGTCACGCTCACTGCGGTGGGCTCGGTGCTGCTCGACGAGGCGCGGGCCCTACTCGACCATGCCGACCGCGTCCGGGAACGCGTGAGCGCGGCGGCCGGCGTCGCCACCCTCACCATCGGCATCCTGGGCGACGGCACCGACCCGGGAGTGGGCAGGCTGGCCGCCGCCTACCGCCGAAGCCACCCCGGCGTCGACATCCGCATCCGCGACACCGATCTGACCGACCCGACCTGCGGGCTGCGCGCCGGGTTGGTCGACGTCGCGCTGACTCGGTCGCCGTTCGACGAGACTGCCCTGACGGTGCGTGTACTGCGGGCCGATCCGGTCGGTGTGGTCCTGCGCGCCGACGATCCGCTGGCCCGCCGCGAGTGGCTGCGGCTGGCCGAGCTGAGCGACCGCCGCTGGTTCACGTTCCCGGAGGGCACCGACCCCATCTGGCAGTCGTACTGGAACGGCGGCAGGGCACGCGAGGGTCCAGTGGTGCGTGCCGTCCAGGAATGTCTGCAGGCCGTACTGTGGAACGGCACGGTCGGGCTGGCGCCGCTCGGACACGATCTGCCCGCGGAGCTGACCATGGTGCCGCTGGTCGACATGCCGCCGAGCCGAGTGGTCGCCGTGTGGAACGAGGGTGACACCAATCCATTGATCCGATCCTTCATCGAGATCGCGACAGCCTCGTACCGTCACTGAGCAACGGCAACCAGTGCTGCCGCAGCTCCTGAAGAAGCCGAACGCCGCGGCCCCAGCAGAACAGTCAGCTGCCTCGGACCGACACGACGGTTTGCCGGGCTCACCTGCATCAGGCGATCCGGGCACCCCGGCGGAGTCCGCAATCACCGAAGGCTTGTTCCCTTACGGAGAAGTCGGCCATCCGCTACGAGACCACCGTGCTGGTCGCGTCCCCCAACGAATGGCTCTGACCACCTGCGGAATCGCCCTCACCGGTCACCTTGTAGCCGGGGACCGAGGGCCAGCGGACCGTCAGAACCACGGACTCTTCCTCCGCGAACCAGGAGTGATCGACGCCCCGGCCCCACACGACGTAGTCCCCCTGCTCGGCCAGGAGAACACTGCGCCCGGGCAGTTCCACTCGGAACCGGCCGCTGATGAGGACCAACAGGGCGGTGCGCTCTTCGCCGGTCACCCACTGGGCCCGCTCATCGCCCCGTGGGTGGACGCCCCATTTGATCTCCACGTCCTCGCTGTGCCGGGGGTCGGAGGCGTCCTTGAAATGCCCCAGCAGCCACCCCCGGTCGAGCGCCGCGTCCCTGCCGGCATTGCCCACGTACACGTTGTCGGTCATGGCTCCGGAAGGTAGCAGCCACCACATCGTCACTCACCGCGGCAACTGTCGGCGCCTTCGCAAGCTGCCACGCCCGTGCGGCCGGTGGGGAGGAAGACCCGTCGGACGAGTACCGGGCAGCGACCGGGCCGCTTCCCTGAGCGCCCCCACCTCGTGCCCTCGATCGCCCGCTACGGGGACCCACCCGGGCAGGCGCAGGGCGAGCAGGGGAACATGGCTGGTCGCCGTCAAGCAGTTCCGCGAGGCGACGGGCCCCCGTGGTGCCGCCGAGGAGCAGTAGGTGCAGGGGAGGTCGGGTCCGTTCATGAGGAGTAGTGAGGGTCTAGGCGTGAGGGACAACCGAGGGGGCGGGCCGCAGGGGTCCGGTCAGGCGAAGGGCGGTCGTCGCGCCCAGCTGGAGCACACCGGTCTGCGGCACGGCTGGACCACCGGGGCCTGCGCGACGGCGGCCGCCACGGCCGCGTACACCGCCCTGCTGACCGGTGAGTTTCCCGACCCGGTGACGATCACGCTGCCCAAGGGGCAGACACCGTCCTTCGCCCTGGCCGCCGAGGAACTGACCGACGGTTCCGCCATGGCGGGGATCGTGAAGGACGCGGGAGACGACCCGGACGTCACGCACGGCGCACTGGTCCGGGCGACGGTCCGGCGGCTGCCCGCAGGCAGTGGCGTCGTCTTCAAGGCCGGACCCGGCGTGGGGACGGTCACCCGGCCCGGGCTTCCGCTGGCCGTCGGGGAAGCGGCCGTCAATCCCGTGCCCCGGCGGATGATGAGCGACCACGTCGCCGAAGTGGCCTCGCGCCACGGCGGCAGCGGCGACGTGGAGATCACCGTCTCCGTCGACCACGGCGAGGAGTTGGCCCGCTCCACCTGGAACCCACGGCTCGGCATTCTCGGCGGCCTGTCCATACTCGGCACCACCGGCATCGTCGTGCCGTACTCCTGCTCGGCCTGGATCGACTCGATCCGGCGGGGCGTCGATGTCGCCCGTGCGGCCGGACGGACCCATGTCGCCGGGTGCACCGGTTCGACGTCCGAGAAGGCGGTCGTCGCCGCGTACGGCCTGCCCGAGGACGCCCTGCTCGACATGGGCGACTTCGCCGGCGCCGTACTGAAGTACATCCGCCGGCACCCCGTGGACCGCCTCACGATCTGCGGTGGCTTCGCCAAGCTCTCCAAGCTCGCCGCGGGCCACCTGGACCTGCACTCCGGCCGCTCCCAGGTCGACAAGGGCTTCCTGGCCGAACTGGTCCGCGGCGGCGGCGCGGACGACGCGCTTGCCGCCGAGGTGGCCGCGGCCAACACGGGTCTCGCCGCGCTCCAGCTGTGCCAGGCCGCCGGCGTGCCGCTCGGCGACCTCGTGGCGCAGGCCGCGCGGGACGAGGCTCTTGCCGTGCTGCGCGGAGCGCCGGTCGCCGTGGACGTCATCTGCATCGACCGGGCGGGGACGGTCGTGGGGCGCAGCACGGTGCGCTGAGCCTGGGCCCAAGGGCGCGGAGACGCGGGGAGGGGAAACCGCCCCCTCGCGTCACCGGCCGGCCGGCACGGTCCGCAGGTAGGTGCCGAGCCGGGCCACAGCCGACGGGTTGCGGGGACTTTCGACCAGGTCGGCATAGTCCAGTGAGACGATCCGCCGGTGCTTGACGGCTGAGACGTCGCGCAGCGGGGCGTAGGAGAGCAGGAACTTCTTCTTCTGCTCGGCGCTGACGTCACCGTAGTCGCAGATGACGATGACGTCCGGGTTCCGCTGTACGACGCTCTCCCAGCCGACCGTGGTCCAGGAGTCCGCCACGTCGTGCATCACGTTGACGCCGCCCGCCTCGGTGATGATCTGTTCGGGGGCGGCGTAGCGGCCGGAGGTGAAGGGGGTGTCCCGGCCGCTGTCGTAGAGGAAGACGGAAGGACGGTCGGAGCCCTTGGGCGCCTTCGCCCGCACGTCTGCGATCTGCTTCTTGAAGTCGGCGATCAGTGTGGCCGCGCGCTTCTCGACGCCGAAGAGCTTGCCGAGGTTGGTGAGGTCGGCGTACAAGGCGTCCAGGGGCGGCATGATGCCGCGGGAGGACTTCGTACGGCCGTTGTGGCAGGACTCGGTGAGGATGTACGTGGGGATGCCGAGCTTGTCCAGGGCGTCGGGGGTGAAGCCGCTGTCCTCGCGGAAGCCGTAGTTCCAGCCGGCGAAGACGAGGTCGGCGCGGCTGTCGAGGACGTTCTCCTTGGTGAGCTGGTCCTTGGACAGCCACCTGACCCTGTCGTAGCCGTCCTTCCAGGGCACGCCGCGCAGGTCTCCCTTGTCGTCGGGCATGGCGAAGCCGGCCATGCGGTCCTCCAGGCCCAGGGCGAACATCAGCTCCGTGATGCCGACGTCGTTGGTGACGACCCGCTCGGGGACCTTGTCGTACGTGACCTGGCGGCCGCAGTTGGTCAGGGTGACCGAGGAGGAGGGTCCGGCGTCCTGGTCCGGCTCCACCGTGGCGCCGCATCCGGCGGCGGTCGCGGCGAGGCAGAGGGCGGCGGCGAGAAGCTGCTTGCGCATGGGCGTCCTTCAGGTGGTGGGCGGGAGCAGGTCGAACAGGAGCTGGACGGTGTCCGTCTCGGGGTGCCGGACGGTGTGGGCCCGGACGCCGAACACCTTCGCGAGCAGGGGAGGTTCGAGAACGTCCTGGGGCGGCCCGGAGGCGACGATCCGGCCGGAGTCGAGGACGTACAGGACGTCGCAGTGGGCTGCCGCGAGATTGAGGTCGTGGAGTGCGGCCAGCACGGTCAGACCGCTGCCGCGGACCAGGGACAGGACGGCCAACTGGTGGGCGACGTCCAGGTGGTTGGTGGGTTCGTCGAGCACCAGGACCCTCGGTTGCTGGGCCAGGGCCCGGGCGATGAGGACCCGCTGTTTCTCGCCACCGGACAGGCTCGGAAACCCGCGGTCGGCGAGGTGGGTGACGCCCGTGCGTTCCATCGACCGGGTGCAGATCTCCCGGTCCGATGCGGCCGTGCGGCCCCGGTGCGGCAGCCGGCCCATGGCGACCACCTCGGCGACGGTGAAGTCGAACTCGGCGAAGGACTCCTGCGGCAGTGCGGCCAGCGCCCGGGCAGCGGCCCGGGCGTCCATGGCGTGCAGGTCGTCGCCGTCCAGCCGTACCACTCCCCCGGCCGGTCGCAGTGCCCGGTAGAGGGAGCGCAGCAGGGTCGATTTGCCGCTGCCGTTGGGGCCGACGAGTCCGACGAACGCCCCGCTGCCCACGGTGAGGTCGATGTGCTCGACCAGGCGGGATCCGGCCGCCTCGATGGTGACGTCCTCGATGTCGAGTCGCATGCTCAGCGCCCTCCGAAGGCGTAGACGCCCCGCCGCATCAGCAGCAGGAACACGGGAACGCCGACCGCCGAGGTGATCACTCCGACCGGCAGCTCGGCGGGGGCGAACAACAGCCGGGACAGTACGTCCGCCCACACCAGCAGCACGGCTCCGGCGAGCGGTGCCACGGCCAGCACCCGGCGGTGGTCGGCGCCGACCAGCATGCGTACGACGTGCGGCACCATCAGACCGACGAATCCGATGGCCCCGCTGACCGCGACCACCGTCCCGGTCACGGCCGCGGTGACGACGAACACCTCCCGGCGCAGCCGAACCGGTCCGGCACCGAGCGCGGCCGCGGTCTCGTCGCCCATGGCGAGCGCGTTGAGCGCCTCGGCCCGCCACCGCAACCAGGTCCATCCGGCCACCACCGTGACCGTCGCGAGCGGCACTTGAGCCCAGGTGGCACCGCCCAGGCTGCCCAGCAGCCACATCATCGCCGACCGGGCCGCCTCGCCCCGGGCGGCGCCGAAGACCATGACCGTGGTGACGGCCTCGAAGCCGTACGCCAGTGCCGTACCGGTGAGGATCAGCCGCAGTGGTGTCAGGCCCTGCGGCGAACGGGCGACGGCGTACACCAGCGCCATGGCCGCGAGCGCCGAGGCGAACGCCGACACGGACAGCGCCCACACGCCGAGACCGGCGAACGCACCGAGGAGGATGACGGCGTTGGCGCCCACCGCCGCGCCCGAGGAGATGCCGAGGACGAACGGGTCGGCCAGCGCGTTGCGCACCATCGCCTGCACGGCCACCCCGACGGCCGCCAGGCCCGCTCCGACCACGGCGCCGAGCAGCACCCGTGGAAGCCGGATCTCCCAGACGATGGTGTACAGGGCCGCGTCCTGCGCGCGCACGGTCCCGCCGGTGAGTCCGGCCCACAGGAAACGCAGTGTCTCGGTCCAGCCGACGCCGGCGGCGCCGAGCCCGACCCCGCCGGCGAGGGACAGCAGGAGCAGCACTGCCAGAGCCAGGCTGAGCGGCAGCACGGGTATGCGGCTGGGAGCCGTACTTCGAGGCACGGGAGGGCCGTCCTTCGCACGGGCCGCCTGCTGGACGTCGAGCAGGAGCAGCCCGTACGGCCGAGCCGGCCGTACGGTCCCCTCTCGCAGTCCACGGCGAGCAGTCAACGGGTCGATACGCCCCCGCAGGCGATCGGGCTCGCACGACAGCCATCGGATCCGGTGCCGTGCACACCGTTGCGGGTCAGCGCCGGACTCTCACCGGACTTCCCCCACGGGAGGCGAAGCGAGCCTAACAAACGTGCTCTGGTGTCCCGTTCAGCTTCTGGGCTGTCTCGTCCAGGCTGCTCGTCGGGGCGGGAGGCGTGGGTGGTGACCGCGGCGGGGCGGTCGGCGTCGAGAACCAGGCAATCGCCGCCGCTGTCGCCGAACTCGTGGACGCGCTACGCGTGAGCCGGGGTGACGCCGGGCGTCTGCTCGGCCCTCCCCGAGCGAGGCGGCCCGCTTCACGCCACCACGCGGCTCGTCACCCGCCGCCGCGGGACGCGCAGTTCGCCCGGCACCAGCGTGCCCCGGCCCCTTCCGATGAGCGCGCGGTACCGCCAACGGGCAGGCTCAGGAAGGGCGGTCTGACCGGACGCCTTTCCGGCCCGTGCCCGCTTCGGTCAGGCGGCGTCGGACCGCCGACCGGGTTGCGGACGCGCAAGGCGTCCACGCTTGCCGCCGTGGATCAGGCGCAGGTGCCGCGGGCGGGCGTGGCGGGACGACCGTGGGGTGCGGGTCAGCCAGTCCTCGACACGATCCATTCCGTACAACGCCAAAGCCACCAACGGCAGCAGCAGGCAGGCAACGATGACCACGGTGTCGGGCCCCCTTACGGAAGACGGCCGCAGACGGGTACCCGGAGCGGCCTCCGGCTACCGGCACGCTCGCGTGAAGGGCCTGTGGGTCTTACCCGCCCTTGCAGGGGGTGGCGTCTGACGACCGCCCCACCGGGTCATCGAGCAGGGCGATGCGGACGGTGATGCGTTTGCCGACCGGCTCCCGCTGCGCTTCGAACCCCTGGGCGACGGCCATGACGATCTCCAAACCGTGCTGCCCCACCCGGCCGGCATCCGCGGCCCGGGCGACGGGCAGCACCGGATCGGAGTCCCACACCACGACCTCGACCATGTCCCCGGCGATCCGCACATCCAGCAGCACCGGCCCGGGCGCGTACTTGCGGGCGTTGGTGACCAACTCGCTGACCACCAACTGGGTGAGATCCACGGCGCGCTGAGAGACCGGCAGTCCGTGCTCGGCCTGGACACGGGCGAGGAAACCGGCGGCCAGAGCACGGGCCTCGGCGATGACCGTGCCGTCCCCGTCCAGGGCCGCCGTGGTCCGCAGGGCCTGCTCGCCCGACGCAGCTCCTTCCTCGCCCACGGGCACTGATTCCATCGCGGCCACCTTCACTACGCCGTCCACCACCTGGCGCCTACACCCACCGGGGAAGGTGACGCCTGCCGCCCCCGTGTGGTTCCGTCCCACCATGGCATCACCAGGCACATGCCGGGCGGTAATTCCTGCGACGGCCAGGTGGGAACGTTCTTCCGCTCCCGCGGCGCGAGCCACTGAGGTTTTCTCAACGGTGGTCACTTCCAGATTCCGTTGAGGACGAGGGCAGCGCGGGCGTTGTCGCCGATGCGGCTCGGTCTGAGGGTTACGTACTGCAGGCTGCGCCGGCGTTGCCTGAGTTCGGCGGCGGCCTTGTAGAGCGCGGGGAGCACGTGGATCCGCGCGGTGATGATGTCCGGGGCAGGACCCGGCGCGACGTCGGAGACCCACAGCGGGGTGCCGTCCGGGGCCGCCAGGAACTGCGCATTCCCGCCGAATGCCTTGTTCTTCTGGCTGAGCCACAGGGCGTTCCCGTTGGCGCGGACGCCGGCGACGCGGTCGCACTCGATCAGCGTGCCGTCCAGGATCACGTGCGTCGTCCCTTTCGGCGTGCCGATGCGACGGCGGTGGGCGGCCAGCAGGCGTGCGCGGTACTGCACCACGTGGCGCGGAACATCGAGCGTGGCACCATGGGTGACCAATGTGGAGCCTCTGGTGGTTACGGACATGATCTTGTGGTGAGACCTGTCCTGCCAGGGGCTTCACGCCTGCCTCCGAAGGGGGCTCCCGCATGCCGTCTCACCTGAGAGGTCCACGTGGACACCGAACTGGGTTCCGCAGTCGTCCTGATCACCGGCGTGATGGCGGCGGGGAAGTCGACCGTGGCCGAACTGCTGGCCGGGCGGCTACCCCGAGCCGCCCACGTGCGCGGCGACGTCTTCCGCCGGATGGTGGTATCCGGTAGGGAGGAACTGCTGCCTGAAGAGACCGCCGAGGCCAGGGCCCAACTGGAACTGCGCTACCGGCTGTCCGCGCTGGTGGCCGACGAGTACGCCCGCCACGGCTGGACCGCAGTCGTCCAGGACATCGTCCTGGGGGAAGACCTGGGCCGGTATGTCGCCAGGGTGCATACACGACCCTTGTACGTCGTCGTGCTGGCTCCCTCCACGGCAGCCGTGCAGAGCAGAGAAGCCAAGCGCCCGAAGACCGGATACGGCGCCGCCTGGACGGTCGACGCCCTCGACTACGCTCTGCGCGAGGAGACGCCGCACATCGGGCTCTGGCTGGACACGTCGGAGCAGACACCGGACCAGACGGTCTCAGCGATTCTCGCCAACCTCCCCGCCGCCCGGGTACAGGCCGGCTGACCCACGTCGACTGGGGCTCATTTCACTGGGAAAACCTCACTCACGCAGTTACTCAGGGCATCCCTCCGCGGAAGTCACGCGCGATCGAACGCGGTCGACTGCGGGGCTGCTCTCAGCGCTGAGGGAGTGGGGCTGCCTCTCGGTGAATCATGGCTTGCGAGGGCGCTGCAACCGGCCGCAGGGCGCACCGCACCACCCTAAATCGACTTGACGTGGCTAGTCGGTCGGCGTACATGTGCTGTCCGCGGGTGAGAGGCGTCTTGCGGTCGAGAGGGAGGTCAATCCTTCACCGTGAACGCTGTTGGTCCTATGCACGCCGATGAGACGAGACCCAACGCCTTGGAGGGCGCATGCGCAGGCCGACCGCAGATCTCGTTCTGACGGGAGCGCGCGTCCGCCTCGGCCAGGGACAATGGGCTGGAGCCGTAGCGGTCCGCGGAGGAAGAATCAGCGCAATCGGTCCTGACTTTGCCAGTGTCCGGGACCTGATCGGACCTCATACGCGGGTGATTGAGTCGCCTGGAGGGCTGGTTGTCCCAGGTTTCCAGGACAGTCATGTGCACGCGCCCTTCGCGGGACTGGACAGACGGCGTCTCTCCCTTCATGACGTGCAGGGTCGATCCGCTTACCTTGAGGCGATCGCCCTCTATGCCCAGCAGCATCCTTCGAAGCCCTGGATCGTCGGCGGCGGCTGGGCGGCAGAACACTTCCCCAACGGCCGTCCACGGAAGGAGGACTTGGACACTGTCGTGCCTGACCGGCCAGTGTTTCTGCTCAACGGAGACTTGCACGGCGCATGGCTCAATTCCCGGGCGCTCGAGGTAGTCGGCATCACGAGGAACACCCCGGACCCTGTCGACGGTCGCATCGACCGTGACCCCGTCACCGGGAACCCCTCGGGGACCTTGCAGGAAGGAGCTGCGTACTGGATCAACGACCACTTCGTTCCACAGCCGGACCAACAGGAGTGGGAAGCGGCCGTCTTGGACGCTCAGCGTTATCTGCATTCTCTAGGCATCACAGGCTGGCAGGATGCCTGGGTCACCCCCGCCACACAAGCCGCGTACGAGTCACTGGCTGCGCAAGGTCGACTGACAGCACGCGTTGTCGGCGCACTGTGGTGGGACAGGAAGCGGGAAATGGAACAGCTCCCTGAACTGCTGGCCCGCAGAGAACGTGGACTCGCGGTGGTCTCACCCACGGCACACTTGGGATCCGGGTTCTTCCCCACATCAGTGAAGATCATGACGGACGGTGTGCTGGAGAACTTCACCGGAGCTTTGCTGGAGCCGTACTGCGACGGATGCGGCGGTCACAGCGACCGACGGGGCGTCACCTACCTGGATCGAGACCTGTTGGCCACCGCCGTCACCGAACTCGACGCTCAGGGCTTTCAGGTGCACTTTCATGCGATTGGAGACCGTGCAGTACGAGAAAGCCTCGATGCGATTCACTGCGCCCGCTCCTCCAATGGCAGGAACGATCGACGTCACCAAATCGCCCATGTGCAAGTCGTCCAGCCAGAAGACATCGTCCGCTTCAATGAATTGGAAGTCGTTGCCAATTGTCAAACGTTCTGGGCGCAGAGCGCGAGCGAAAGAGACGATCTCACGATCCCCTTCCTCGGAACGGAGCGGGCCAGGCTGCAGTTTCCGTTTGCCGGATTGCTCGCCTCGGGAGCTCGACTGGCCATGGGGAGCGACTGGGCGGTGACCACGGCTGATCCTCTCCAGCAACTTGAGGTGGCTGTCACCAGAACCTCACCCCAGGATCGCGACCGCGCCCCGTTTCTCCCCGAACAATGCATGAGCCTCGATGATGCCCTGGACGCCTTCACCGCCGGCTCTTCCTACGTTAATCACGACGATCAAGGCGGCCGCATTGCGGTGGGCAGTCGCGCCGACCTCGCTCTGCTGGACACCGATATCTTCGCTCCCGGATTCGTCACGAACCACGCGGCGCCCATTTCGGATGCGCGCGTGCAGATCACAGTGGCAGGCGGCTCAGTGGTCTATGACGCCGAAGGGTAGCGGATGCCGAAGGGTGGCGAATCAAATCTGCGGCACACCTGCAGGCGGAGACGGCTCCGGAAGGTGGGGTGCCAGCGTCGGCCACCAGGACGGATGATCGAGCACAACCTGCCGTAAGGCAGGAGATGATGCGAACATTCCGGCTACGTAGTGATCCCAGCAATCGTACTCACTTGTCCCCGGGGCCAGTGATTTGATCATGAGGCCGTAGTCAAGAGCGTCGGCGAACATGTGAGCCAGGGTCAGGACCTGTTCCTTCTCATCTCCAGGTCCGGGCACAGGAGCATCGTTGAAGAAGTACTTGTTCAGCTGAGGATGCTGGAAAATGAGTGTGCCGACGTTGTGGAGTCGTTCCACACTGTTGTAGATGGCTGACGCCGCTGCGATTCCGTTGGTGATGACCGTTTGCCGGGTCAGCTGGCGGATTTGCCAAGCAGAAAACAGGATAGAGAACACTGCTGCTGCAGAGGCTATGATGCCGAAGATCAGAGCGCTCAAGGTCCCCCCTCATGCCACAAACCCCTGGGTGACCTTCCCTGATCTGCGGACTTCAACCCCCGCCGCGCCGTCGGTGTAAGTTGGCGAATTCACTCTGGCATCAAACAATGCAGGAGAAACGCCCGACAGCCCGGCAACGCCGGAGTCAGGGGGTCGGCTCGGAGCGGATCAGGACGCGGTGATCGGCGGGGCTGACACCGCGGACGCGCTGGAAGGCCGTGCTGAGCGCGAAGGCGCTGCTGTAGCCGACCTGACGGGCGACCGAGGCGAGAGTGGCGTCGGCGCGCGAGGTGCCGACCTCGGCGGCGAGACGGGCGACCGTCCTCGGCGGCCAGCAGCACCACGGCCGGCAGCGTGCGCAGCAGCCGTTCGGTGACCTCGCCGGGCAGCTGGTAGGTGCCGCTGATCAGCACATGGTGGGCGACACTCACCACCGGACTCGGCGCCGGCCTGTTCTACGCCTACTCCTGCTCGGTGATGCCGGGGTTGGCCCGTGCCGACGACCGGAGCTTCATCGAGGTGATGCAGCGGATCAACGTGGCGGTTCTCAACGGCTGGTTCATGCTGTCCGTCCTGGGCGCCATGGTGCTGGTCAGCGTCGCGGGCGTGCTGGTGCTGCGGGACGGCGACCGGACGATGCTGCTGTGGATCGGCGCGGCGGCCACCTTCCAGCTCGCCGTGCTGGTGATCACCAGGACGGTCAGCGTCCCGCTCAACGACCGGCTCGCGGCGGCCGGCACACCGGACCGCATCGCCGATCCCGCCGCTGTGCGGGCAGCCTTCGAGACCGCCTGGGTCAGGCGGAACCTGATCCGCGCGCTGACGTGCACCGCTTCGTTCGCCTGCATCGCCTGGGCCCTGCGACTCTCGGCCCGCACACCCTCGCGGACTGAGCACCGCTCATGTGCGGGCATGCGCCGGCTCACGCCATGCTACCCACGCCCCAGTTGTCCCCCAGCCATCCAGGCGGGGGTCGTGCGGGGTGTCCATGCCGTCATCAAGTCCCGTCCTTCCCGCGAACGATGCGCGGTGCGTCGGGTAACCGCACCTCCCGCGGCCTCGGCGTCCCACCCGGTACGGGAGCGAACTCGGGGTACGCGTGAGGGACCGGTTCGGTCGAGCGAAGGGGATGAGCGAGTGCGTCGGCAGCTGATGTGGATGCTGGTGCTGCGGGGTGCGGCGGCCTTGTTGTTCGGGATCGCCGCTCTGGTATGGCCGGGGGTGACGGTACTGGCGCTGGCGCTGCTGTTCGGTGTGTACGCGCTCGTCGACGGTGTGGCGCTGCTGGCCGGTGCCTTGCGCAAGGAAGGCGACAAAGGGCACCGTCTCGCACACGCGGTCGGTGGTGTCCTGGGCATCGCGGCAGGCGTGATCACCATCGCCTGGCCCGGCGTGACCGCGCTGGCGCTGGTCACCTTGGTCGGCGCCTGGGCTGTGATCACCGGCATCTCCGAGATCTGGGCAGCGGTGCACTTCCGTCGGGAGTTGCACCATGAGTGGCTGCTGTTCCTGGCCGGTGCCGCCTCCGTGGTCGCCGGAGTGCTGCTCTGGGCCCGGCCGGACGTGGGCGCGATCACCGTTGCCCAGATCATCGGGATCTACGCGCTGATCTCGGGCGTGCTGGCACTCGGTGCCGCGCGGCGGCTGCACGGCACCACCGCCACAGCGCATGCGACCCGCCACGCCCGGCACGCCTAGGCACCGACGCGCCACCGTGCTGAGGCCGTGCATCGTCGACGCGGACACCCGCCTGGTGGCGGGATCCGCCCGACCGGCACCCGGAAACAAGGCAGACGCTCGACCACCGCTACGAGCGCCCACCCCGCAGCTATCTCGCCTTCCGGGACTCGCCGCAGCCATCTACCGCTACGAGCGACTCGTCCGCCTCACCACATCGGACACGGTCTTGGGGGCCGCCTGCTGAAGCGCGGCCCCCGGGCAGGTCCGGGGAGGCGGTGGTTCAGCAGGCGCCGAGGTCCTGCCAGACGCCCCACTCGCCGGTGGTGCCGGGTTCCTCGCCCGTCGTCCACCACTTGGCCTTCCAGGTGTGCCCCTTGTACGAGACCTGCTGGCCGCCGGTGTAGACCTTGTCCTTGGCCCACGGGGCGGCGGTGCACTGGCTGCCGGAACCGCCGGTGACGGTCAGGGAGTAGGTGGCCGAGTGGCTGCCCGAGGTGCCCGCGCCGGTCACGGTGAGGGTGTAGGTGCCGGAGGCCGCGGCGGAGGTGGTGGCCAGGGTGAGGGTGGAAGTGCCGCCCGCGGTGACAGACGTCGGGCTGAGGGAGGCGGTGACGCCCGCCGGGGCTCCGCTGACGCTGAGTTTCACGTTCTGGGCGTCCCCCGCGGTCACGGCCGTCTTCACGGTGGCCGTGGCGGACTGGCCGGCCGTCACGGAGCCGGAAGACGGAGTGAGCGCGACGGAGAAGTCGTTGGACGGCGTGGTGGGGCCGCCACCGGTGAACGGGGCGAAGACGTGCGTGAAGTCCCACGTGTTCTGCTGGATGCCGGAGCAGTTGTCCGCGGCGGCGCCGCCCGGGCAACTGCCGTTGTCCCGCTGCAGCGCCCAGAAGGACAGGGTGTTGATGCCCTTGGCGACCGCCCAGTCGTACACGGTGCGGGCGTTGGCCAGGGTGAAGGTCTCCGCCTTGCCGAAGTCGTCGACGCCCGGCATCTCCGTGACGCCGACCATGTTCCACAACTGGGCCGCGCTCTTGCCCGGGTACAGCTGCGCGAGCAGGTCGTACAGGCCCTGGGCGGCGGTCTGGGTGTCCTTCGCCATGTCGTGGGCCTGGTTGTCGTAGTAGTCGAACGTCATGAGGTTCACGACGTCGACCCGGGTGCCGTTGGCGACCGCGTTGCGCAGCAGCGCCTCGCCGGTGTCCCCGAGGCCGTGCGTGGTGGTCGGCAGGGTGTAGGAGATCTCCACCTTGCGCCCGTTGGCCGCGGCCCAGTCCTCGACCAGCTTGATGGCCTTGTTGCGGCGGTCGATGGCGGCGGTGTTGTCGAGCGAGTCGACCTCGATGTCCATGTCGAGCCGCGAGATGTCGTAGGTGGTGATGACCTTCTCGTACGCGGCGGCGATCTGCTGCACGTCGGTGCAGCTGTCGGCGATCTCGGTGCCGGTGGTGTCGGCCGTGTAACCCCCGAACGAGGGGATGACGTCACCGCCGTTGCTCTGGATCGTCTTGATGTCGGCGCCGAAGGACGAGGCGGCGATCGGCATGCTCGTGTCGCCGTTCCAGTACGGCGTGCAGGAGCCCTTGGAGGCGGTCTGCAGGAACGCCATCGTCAGGTGCTTGGCGCCCGACTGGGCGGACAGGGCGGCGGGGCTCTCGCCGGTCCAGGCCTCGAAGTAGGGGGCGAAGACGTGGTTCGGCAGCGGCGTCGCGGCCTGGGCGGTGCCGGTTCCCGTGAGGGCGAGGCCCGTTGCGGCCGCCACGGTGGCGGCAGCGGTGAGGGCTGCGCGGAAGGAACGCACGAGTCTCATGTCAGTCCCGGTGTGAGGAGAGGGTGGCCGATGTCCTTGGAGAGGACAGGGAGTTGCCGACTACTGGGATAGCCCCCACCCGAGACGGGGTCAATGGTCTGGACCAAAATGGGACTAGACCAATTCGGATCACCCGGCTCGTCCTCCCTGGACAACGCGCCCGACAGGGCGCTGGACCACGTCCGAACGTCCGGCGCGGGGAGCGTCTGTCGCCGCGAGCCCTCTTGACCGACCCTGACGTGAGGCTATGGTCTAGACCTAGTCGGGCCCTGGACCGGACCATGACGTGACCACACACTCCCGTAGGAAGGTGAGTTGGCATGAACGCAAGAAGACGGGCGGCTCTCGCGATCGGTGCGCTGGTCGCTCCGGTGCTCGCCGTGAGCCTCCCGGCGAGCACGGCCGGCGCCCACGGATGGGTGACGCTGCCGACGAGCCGTCAGGAACAGTGCGCCGAGGGCGTCGTGGCCTGCGGACAGATCAAGTACGAACCGCAGAGCGTCGAGGGACCGAAGGGCCTGCAGAGCTGTAGCGGCGGACACGCGGAGTACGCCGAGCTCGACGACGACAGCAAGGGCTGGAAAGCCACTTCGGTCGGCACTACGGCGACGTTCACGTGGCACAACACGGCCCGGCACTCCACCGCGAACTGGCAGTACTTCATCAACGGCCAGAAGATCGCCGAGTTCGACGGCCACAACCAGCAGCCGGCCGCGGACGTCAGCCAGCAGGTGAACTTCGGCGGCTTCACGGGCCGGCAGAAGGTGCTCGCCGTCTGGAACATCGCCGACACCGCCAATGCGTTCTATTCCTGCATCGACGTCACCATCGGCGGGAGCAGCGGCGGCGGGGGCAACGGAGGGGGTGGCGGGGGCACCTGCACGGCGCCGACCTGGGACCCCGCCCGGGTCTACAACGGCGGCGACACCGTGTCCTACGAGGGCCACAACTGGCGAGCCAAGTGGTGGGTGACCGGCGACAAGCCCGGAACCACCGGCCCATGGGGTGTCTGGGAGGACCTCGGGGCCTGCTAGGACCTCTCTCGTCCGGATCTCGCCGGGGTGCATGGTGCCGGACACGCGCATCTGCCGCCTTGCCGTCACTCGCCGACGCTCCCCCGTCGACTCCCTCCTCCGCCTCGCGACTGCACGCACCAGAGCCCGTTCGGGTCGGCCAGGAAGTGCCGTCCCCCGGGATAGGGGCTGACCCTGAGGACGAGCCCTGTGGGTCGTCCCGTAACCACTGGCCGAGTCGCGTGACCGAGGCTCTGGGCGGCGGGGGTCCGGGGCCGGGGTCGGATATCCGCGCGACTCCGGCCCGACGGCTGTGGCAGCCTGCGGACATGCCAGAGCTGCGAGAACACGCAGGCCGTCACTACGCCGTCCAGTTCCACTACGCCCTGCCCGACGACGCCTGGGCCGTGGAGCTGAGCGAAGCCGTGCCTGCGCCGGCCGCGAGGGCCGATGTCCCCGACGCGATGACCCACCGGCCCGGAGCTGCCTTCCTGGTGGCCTTCGTCCCCGACGAGGACCCGGCCCTGGAACCGACCGTCCACATCCACAGCCACGACGAGCACATTGTCCCCTACGAGATCATGCGGTGGTTCATGGAACAGGTCGCCGGGCAGGTCGAACGCTGCCGCACTGCCTACGCGCAGCAGGATCCAGAAGCAGTGGAATGATCTCGCCGTGGCTGGCGACCGAGTCCCGCTGGTCGCGGCCTACCGGCGAACGAACCTGACACCAAAACAACTCGCGCCGCTGTTCGGGGGGCCATGGCCGGCGGCGGACCGGATCATCGACCACCGCGTCACCACCGCCGGCCACCCGGGAGCCCCGGCGGTGGCGACCGCCGGTGACTCACCGCCGGCGGGAGATGGCGACACCGGTCAGACAGAGCACGCCGCCGAAGAGCCCGTATACCGTCGGGATCTCCGCGAGCAGCAGCCACGACAACAGCACCGACACGGCCGGAACGGCGTAGGTCACCGCGGACAGCCGGCCGGCGTCCATGCGGCGCAGCGCGTAAGCCCACGCGGTGAAACCGATGGCCGTGGGGAACACGCCCAGATAGACGGCGCCTAGCACCACTCCGGTGGACGCCACCTTCAGCTCGCCGACCAGCTGCGGCGCCCAGGGCAACAGGACCACGGTGGCGACGACACAGCCGAGCCAGATCGCGGTCAGCCCGTCGACGTGGCGCAACGTGACCTTCTGGATCATGACGCCCGCGGCGTAGAGCGCTGCGGCCAGCAGGCACAGCAGAACGCCTGCCCAGTCGCGCTGTACGGTTGCCCCGGTCGCGATGAGCGCGGTTCCGCCCAGTGCGACGAGCGCGCCGGCGATGAGGGACCGTGAGAAGCCTTCACCGAGGAACTTCCCGGCGGCGATGGCGACAAGCAGCGGCGCGAGGTTCACCAGCAGTGCGGCGGTCCCCGCATCGACGTGCCGTTCCCCCGCGTTGAGGGCGACGGTGTAGCCGGCGAGCCACAGCACGGCGTACGCCGCGATCAGCAGGAACGCCTTGCGGGACAGGCGGACACGGACCGCCCGCCTGGCCGCCGCGATCACCGTGAGCGTGACGGCCGCGATGCCGAGCCGGAGCAGCGCCAACGGCGCAGGGGACAACGCGTGCCCGACGCCGCGGATGGCAACGAAGGCCGAGGCCCACAGCACTACCGCGAGCCCGGCGGCGGCCGCGATCTTGCCCATGTCTGTTCTGCCGGCGCCGGTGGGTCGGGCGGTCTCAACTAGATCGGTCACCCAGGCATCATGATCCCCGCGTTCTGTACAGCACAAGCGGCGAGTTCTGCACATCCGTTAAGCAGAGCTGTACATTGACAGCATGCTGGACATCCCACGGCTCCGCGTCCTGCGGGCGGTCGTCGCGACAGGTTCGATCCGCGCGAGCGCCTCCGCGCTCGGCTACACACCGTCCGCGGTGAGCCAGCAGCTCGCCACACTCCAGCGGGAGACCGGGCTGCAGCTGTTCGAACGGTCCGGTCGCGGCATCGAGCCCACCGCGGCCGGCCGGGCCCTCGCGGCCGAGGCCGAGACGCTGTTCGAGGCGATCAGCCGGGTCGAGCGGGTGGTCGGCGATCTGCGCGCCGACCGGGTCGGCAGCCTTTCGATCGGCTACTTCGGCTCGGCCGGCGCCCCGTGGTTGGCGCCGACCGTTGCCGCGCTGCGTGCCGAGTTCCCGGATCTCCGGCTGGACCTGCTGCTGACCGAGTTCGGGTCGGGCGACCCGGACGTCGACATCTTCGTGGAGGAGAAGGGTGTCGAGCGCCCCGGGTCCGTCGATGTGCACAGGCTCGCCGAGGACCCCTACCTCGCCGTCGTCCGCGTCGACGATCCCCTCGCCGAGGTGCCGGAGGTGCCGTTGGCGGACCTCGCCGAGCGGCATTGGGTGGACAACGAACCCCGCGAAGGGGCGTGCCGCCAGGTACTCCTCAACGCCTGCGCACAAGCCGGGTTCGCCCCGAGTTTCGTGGTGGAGACACACGACTACCGGACCGCGATGTCCTTCGTGGCAACGGGAATCGGGCTGACCGTGGTGCCGGCGCTCGGTATCGGCGAGCTGCCGGAGGACCTGACGACCGTCGCGCTGGTGTCCCCCACTCCGGTCCGGTATCTGAGTCTCGCGGTGAAGAAGTCGATCGCACGGCACCCCGCCGCCCGCCGTGCCGTCGAGTTGCTGGAAGGCATGGTGTGCGCGGGTACATCCCGAGCGGGCGAAAGGCGTTGAGGTAGCGGGCGCCGCGTGTGCGACGCTGCCCGCGCCACGGGGCCCGAGGGCCTCGGCTGCGTGCCCGCCGGAGCGCGACGGGCACGGCGATGGTGTCAGACCATGGCGAGCCGGTCCACCAGCAACTCCACCCTCGGCTCGGCGTACTCGGGCAGCAGGCGGCTCGCGCGGGTCAGGGTGGCGAGCCCGTGCAGGGATGCCCAGAACACCTCGGTGAACAGCCCCGGGTCGATGCCGTTCCCGGCGACCTCGGCCAGGGACTCCATCAGCGCGGCGAAGGCGTCCTTCAGTGGCTCCGGGGTGTCCTCCTGCGCGTACGCCAGGCCGCCGTCGAGCTGGAAGATGGCGTCGTACACCGCCGGGTTGCGCTCGGCGAAGTCGAGGTAGGCGCGGGCCAGGGCGGCGACCCGGTCGCGCGGGCCGTCCACGCCGGCGGTCGCGGCACGCACCGCCGCGGCCAGCTCGGCGGCACCCTCCAGGGCGACGGCGCCGATGATCTCGCGCTTGCCGCGGAAGTGGCTGTAGAGGACGGGCTGGCTGTACTCGATCTGCTCGGCGAGCCGGCGGGTGGTGACCGCGTCCCAGCCCTGCTGCTCGGCGAGTTCACGGGCCGCCGCCACGATGAGGCGTTCGCGGGCCGCGCGTTCGCGCTCCTTGCGTTCCTTTACCGACATGAATCGATCCTAGCACTGCTAGACAATCGAGCGGCAGCAGTACTAGCGTTGCCTCATCCGCTAGCGCTGCTAGCTCAATGGAGGGATCGTCATGTTCGACACGCTCGAAGTCGTCACCACCGTCGTCGTCGGCCTGATGGTGGGGGTGGAGTTCTCCGTCGCCTTCATCATGAACCGGATCCTGGACGCGCTCCCCGAGGACAGCGGGCAACTCGGCCACGCCCACGGCGGCCGGATGCTCGGCGCCCTGATGCCGTTCTGGTACGTAGGCTCGCTCGTCCTCAGCGCGATCTGGGCTGTCGCCGGATGGCACCGCCCCGGCGCCGGACTCGTCGTCACCGCCGCCGGCCTGCTGATCGTCAGCGTGGTCATGTCGATGCTGCTGCTCGTTCCGATCAACAACCGGAACAGGACCTGGACCCCCGAGAACCGGCCCGCCGACTGGAAGCAGCAACTGAACCGCTGGGGCCGCTACCACTACGTCCGCGTCGCCGTCATCATCGCCGCCTTCACCCTGCTGGTCGCCGCCCTCACCTGAGACCGCCGCTGCCCCGGCATGCACTGGTTCGCCCCTGTATGCCGGCGGCTCTCACGACTGACCGGGCTCTACGAAGCTCACCAAGCTGACGAAGACTCAAAGGAGAAGAACCATGTGGCTGAAGAAGAGCAACACCATCCTGGCCACCGCCTTCATCCTCTTCATCCTCTGGTTCGGGACGGAATTCATCCTGAGCCCGCAGACGACGGCGCCTGGATTCGGCCTGCCGAGCTGGCCGTCGGGCGACGGCGACGGCTTCCTGATCGTCAAGGGAATCCGCGACGTCGTCCTGGCCCTGGTCCTGGGCGTCCTGCTGGTGACGGGCCACCGCCGGGCGCTGGGCTGGGTGCTGCTGGTGGAGGCCCTCGCTGCGTACGGCGACATGGCCACCGTGCTGGCCCACCACGGCTCCGTGGCCACCGCTCTCGGCGTCCACTGCCTGACCGCGACGCTGATGGTGGTCAACGGCTTGCTGATACTGCTCGAGACCCGCAAGGTCGCGGTCGCGGTGCGGCCGGCGACATCGGCCGGCTGATGTCGCCACCCGCTACGACAAGACCGCCGAGCCCGACCGCCCTCACCTGTACGGCCGGATCCTTTGACGACGGAACCTGGTGGCAGGGGGGGGCTCAAGGATGCTTTTGCGCTGGTCGATGCGGAGCGCCGTGACGAAGCCCGCGGACTTCTGACCGCACGGCGAGCCGAGATCACCCGTCCGGGGCGCTCAGGGGCGGGGCTTCAGCACCTCCAGGGCGCCGGTCTCGGTGTCGTAGCTGCGCAGGGTGGTCAGCCGGAGCGACAGCGGCGGCGCCGGTAGCAGCTCGGCAATCCGCCGGTCGGCGAAGGCACCGGCCCGCCGGGTCCGGCCCAGGGTGATGTGCGGGCGCCAGCGCCCCGGTTCATGGAAGGGGTTGAGGGTCGCGGGCGGGCTGTCCGAGGCCACCGCCTCCCACACCCGGCGGTGCAAGTCGGCCAGCGCGGAGTCGAGGTCCAGCTCCCAGGCCAGCACCGAGGTGGGCCGCTCGAAGCGGACCACGCCGGTGAACCGCACCGGCAGCGGCAGGGCGGCGGCCACCTCGGCGAGCTCCCAGCGGATGGGGGCGGTCAGCTCCGGGCAGGCCGCCAGGGTGAGGTGCGGGCTGTTGGTCGGTGAACGGTGGCGCGCCTGACTAGGCAGCCCCGCGTCCGCGAGCCGCCGCCAGGCCTCCCGGACCGCTAGCTCTGCCGCCTCATCCACCAGGAGCTCGACCGTGCGCACCGCCGCAGCCTACCGGGTGATCGCTTGCGGCTCCGCCGCCGGCCGAGCCGTCAGACCTGGCCGTCATCCGGGCCGTCAGGCCGGGCCGCCAGACCGAGCCGCCAGACCGAGCCGTCATCCGGGCCGCCAAACCGAGCCGTCAGGCCGGCCGAGCGGGGCCCCCGGCGGTCGGTCTCCTCGATGACGGCTTCCGCCGCATGGCGCGGGAGTGCCCTGCATTGTGTCCTCCGCGTCCGGTGGATACCGTCCGGCGAGCCCGTCACGTTGATGGCCGCCCGTCTGAACACGGCCCCGCAGCCGCCGGGCCTGGCGCGCGACGGTGTGCCGGCCGCTCTGGACGCCTTGGTCATGGCCCTCCTCGCCAAGGGCCCCGACGGCCGTCCCCCATCGGCGGCCGAGGTATGCGACGCCCTTCGCCTCCTCCACGTCACGCCACCGGCAGCTTCTCCTGGCGACGCCCTGCCTTCCCTGTGCTGGAGGGAAGGCCGGGCGTCAGGCGTGCCGCTGCTCATCGGTCGGCGGGCGTAGGTGCCCGCTCGTGGTCACCGAGGCTGGTAGGCGGTGGCCAGCACGGAGACGGTGACCTGGTCGGGCAGGAAGCCGTCATTGCTCAGGTCCGCACGGCTGACGTGGCGTGCACTCGGCGTCATCGCTACCAGGTCCAGGGCATCCGGCCTGCTCAGGGGCGCGGTGTACTCCACTTCTTCGGTGACGGCAGCCTCGAAGAAGGGGTGCAGTGCCCGGTGCAGGCGCTCTTCCTTGACCGGATCGATCGCGATGACCGCGGGCAACCGACCGCGCAGCTCGGCCAGGTGTCGCCTGGTGGGACGTATCACGATCAGCCGGCCAGTGGGGCGCAGGACGCGATGGAACTCGGCTGGGTTGCGCGGGGCGAACACGTTCAGCACGACGTCGGCCACCCGGTCTGCCAGCGGAAAGGGACGGAAGACGTCCCAGGCCACTGCGGCGGCTCGCTCGTGAGCGCGGGCTGCCGAGCGCAGCGCGCGCACCGATGTGTCCAGGCCCAGGCCCCGGGCGCCGGGTATCTGGTCGAGTACGCCGGCCAGGTAGTAGCCCGTGCCGCACCCCACGTCCACAACCGTGGGCCGCCCGGATACGGCGTCGGACGCCAGACGGGCCCCGGCTTTGCGGAGGGGCGCGTAGGTGCCGGTGGACAGGAACCGGTCCCGGGCCTGGACCATGGCTGCGTCGTCGCCGCTGGTGGCGCGAGTGCCCGTCAGCAGGCCGGCGTAGCCGTGGCGGGCGATGTCGAAGGTGTGGCCCACCGGGCAGCGCAGCGCGCCGCGGTCGGGCTGCAGGTCGCGTGAGCGGCACGTTGGGCAGCACAGCAGGTCGAGGGACTGTTCGAGGGCTGGGGGAAGCGACACGGACACGAGGCACTCCAGGAAAGGGGGAAGGGAGGAGACCGTGCCTGCACGCGCGCTCGGACCGTCGTTGCCGGGAAAGGGCCGGGCAGCGTCGGGAACGTAGTTTTACGCAGCAGGCACACCACGAAGGGCGACGCCGTCCGGCATCGCCCTCAACGCCTTCCGGTCACAGGAAGCAGCAGTGCGGGGTGCTCATGAATGCCACGTCATCAGTTTACGAGCACCGTCAAACCCTTTAGTCACCACGCCAGTTGGGAGACACGGCCCAAAGGGTGTCGCAGACGGCTTGGGCGGGTTGGGCGGGTTGGGCCGACGGCTTGGGTGACGGCTGGCCCGCTGGTTCAAGCCGCCATGACGAGGTTGTGCAGGGTGGCGACGGTCGTCGGCGTGCCCAGGAAGAGTGGGCCGCGCCTTGGATGTGGTGTGTGAGGAGGCGGCGGTCGTGGAACGCGTAAGCATTGCCGAAGGAATATCCGGTGCGGGATTCGGCGACCGCAGGAAATGACCCCCCTGGCTGGGCGTTCGTCCGAATCCTGCATGGGTGTACATATCCGCCCTCTCGGGCACACTGGCCCGCAGGAACCGCCTGGTCAGCCTGCGCCTGTACGTCCCGTTGCGGGCGCGCCGTCGCCGTTGCGCGGGCGTAGTGTCCTGGTATGGGTGACGACGCACGCTGTAGCTGGTGCGGGGCGGCCCTTCCGGACTCCGCCGGTGCGGGCCGCCGGTACTGCCACGCCGGGCACCGGCAGGCGGCCTGGCGGGCCAGGCGGCGCTGGAGCAAGGCCGAGACCGCCCGGCGCACCCTGGTCACCGTCGGCTCTCTGCTCCTGACGCAGGTCCAGCGGGAACTGGCCGGCATGGCCGCCGGCAGAGGCAGGGCGCCGGAGGGGGCCGCGCATTGCACGGCCGTCGCCCGCATTCCCCGCCTGACCGACCTTCTGGTGCGCCTGGCCGTGCCGGCGGACCGGCAGGCCGGAGCCGGCTGGCCGCAGGTCGGCAGGGCGCTGGGCATGAGCGGCGAGGCCGCCCGCGCCCGCTTCACCCGCAGGGGCCCCTTCGACGGCCGACCGGGACCGGACGATGCCCCGCCACGGTGAACCACCCGCCGCAAGGCCGACGGAACAGGCCCTGGATGAGGCACTGGTCGCGGCCGTGCGCCGCACCGGGGCCACCGCCGGCGGCCTCTACCTGCTGGATGCCCAGCGGAAGGTGCTGTGCCTGGTGGTGACCGGCGGCCTGCCCGCCGAGTACGCCGATCCCTGGACGCGCATCGCGCTGGCCTCCCCGGCCTCGGTGGCAGACGCCGTGCGCGAGGACCGCCTGGTGTGGATCGGCAGCCTGGAAGAGCTGGCCCGTTGCTATCCGCGTGCCGCCGCCACTCAGCCCTACCACTTCTGTCTGGCGGCCGCGCCCGTCTCCGGACCCGGCACCTGCCGGGGCGCCCTGCTGCTGTTGTGGCCCGCCGGCCACTCCCCGGGCGTCAGCCGGCGCGAACGCGCCCGCGTGACGCATGCCGCCCACCGCATCAGCGGCCTGCTGAAGGCCTCCGGCGAACCGCCCGTCATCCCTGAGCAGCCGCGCCTGGTCCATGTCCACCAGCTGGACACCGCAACGACACCCGCCTCTTCAAGGCCGCGCGCGAGGTTTTCGCCGAGCGCGGCTGGGACGCTCCCGTCTCCGAGATCGCCCGCCGTGCCGGCATCGGAATGGGCAGTCTCTACCGCCGCTACCCCAGCAAGGAGCTGCTGGCCCAGCGCATGCGGATCGCGGGGATGGAACAACTCGTCACGCAGGCACGAACCGCGCTGGCCGAGGAACCCGACCCCTGGGCCGCGCTCGTTCGCTTCTTCCGCGACGCGTTGACCGTCCAGGGGACGGACGGTCCGCTCCTGCCCCTGGTCGGTGGCAGGCTGCCGGCCACCGACGAGGTGCGGGCCGCCGCGGAACGGCTGCGCTCCGCCCTGGACGACCTGCTGGACCGCGCCCACCGGGCGGGCGTGCTGCGCGCCGACTTCACGTCCGCCGACATCCCCCTGCTGCTCGAACACCTCACCCCACGGATTCCCGTGGCCGGCGAGCGCGCCACGGCGCTGCACCTGCGCTACCTCGACCTGGTCCTCGCCGGGCTGCGCGCCCCAGGCCCCGGTCAGCCCAAGGCCCTGCACGGCCCGGCACCGCAATGGGAAGAACTGCGAGAGCTGTGGAATGCCCCTGAAGTGGGCGCGAACGGCCCCGCCGCCGAGGACGGCCCGGCATCGAGTTGATCAAGTCGGGATGGTCCGCCGGGGACGAGCTCTCCTCGAGTCGGTCGGGATCACCGGTCAGGCGGGGCATCGGGCGCGACCACCCGAAAGCGTTGAGCAACGACGAGCGTGTCATCGTCAATGACGGGGGTACGACCCAGGAAGTCGCTCACGCCGTCGCTCCGGAAGAACTCTTCGTGGGCCACCCGCCACCGTGCCACATCGGAGTAGCCGCGCCCTTCGGCTCGCGCGAAGTCGTCGTCGATCTCCTTCATCGGAACGACCCGCACATCGACGAGCTCGATCGTGACGGCCGGACGGCCCTCGGAATCGAGCACCGAGAACCGCTGGCCGGTCTGCGGCACCGCCTCTCCGGCGTGCTCGTAGATCTCCAGGAGACCCGTGAGTGCGGTCTTCTGACCGCTCAAGATCGCCGCGACGCCACGGTCACGTTCCGGACCGGGGAAGGCAAGTTCAAGAGTCGGAAGATCGTCGTGCCCCATCGGGAGATCGTACGGAGCCCAGTCGCGCTGATCAATGGTCGTCGCCCCGCTGGCCCTCGCACCGGTCACGCAGGCGGCTTGGCTTCGCCTTCAACACTCCCCCCAGAGGCGCGCGCCGGGTCGAAACTGACGTCTCGTTGCGAGACCCGAATTGTCCGACGGGTCATCAGACCCCATGGAAGCCATCATCTAGGCTGGCGCGGTGACTGATGAGCAGGAGTGGGTGCAGCCGTCGGGGGTGTGGGCCACGGCGGTGGGGGTGGCCAGGGTGCGAGCGCTGGAGACCGAGCGGGAGAACGCGCTGTTCCGCGACCCGCTGGCACAGGCCTTCGCCGCCGCCGGCGGCCTGTGGCCCTCCTCGCCGCCGCTGCCCGATGACGAGGCCGCGCGACGCCGCCGGCTGGCCGTGTCGTTCTCCATCGTCATCAGAACGAAGTTCCTCGACGACCTGTTGCGGCAGGCCTCCGCGTCCGGAGTCCGGCAGGTCGTCCTTCTCGGCGCCGGCATGGACAGCCGGGCCTTCCGGATGGACTGGCCCGAGGGCACCCGGCTGTTCGAGGTCGACACCGCCGAGCCACTGGACTTCAAGGCAGCGGTGCTGCGACAGGAGCGGGCCGTCCCACGCTGCGAGCGGATCACAGTCCCGGTGGATCTGCGTGAGGACTGGCCGGGCGCGCTGGCCGCCGCGGGGCACGACCCGGCCGAGCCGACCGCGTGGATCGCCGAAGGACTGCTGATCTATCTACCCGAGGACGCGGTGGAGCTGCTGTTGGCCCGGATCAGCACGCAGTCGGCGGCAGGCAGTCAGTTGGGGCTGACATTGGGCTCACGCGGCGTGATCGAGCGATTCGGTGCGGACGCCGCGCCCGGATCGGCGGCGTCCATGTGGGTCTCGGAGATGCCCGACGACCCGGTGGGCTGGCTGGCCGGGCACGGCTGGGAGGCCGACAGCCACACCCTGCGCGAGCGCGCTGCCGCCTACGGCCGCCCGATCAACACCCCGCCGCAGCGCGAGGAGCGGCCCGGCGGACTGATCTCGGCCATTCGCCGGTAGAGCGTCTCCGGGTGCCCGGACCGGGCCGGCGCCCGGATGAGCTGATGGACCTGGCCAGGACCTCCTACTGCTCCGTCCACGACGACCAGGACAAGAACCATGCCGGGATCCTGCTCAGCGGGGTGAGGTCAGCCGCCGGGGCAGAACTCCTTGTCGAGGACGCCGTCGAGCTGGGAGGGGTCGGCCCAGTCCGAGTTCAGGGCCACGGTCGCGGCGTGCGAGCCGTCCGCCGTGGCGGCGGTGTAGGACAGGTAGCCCTGGGTCTGCCCGCCGTGTCCCCAGATCGTCCGGCCGCACGGCAGTTTCCGCTCGAACAGTCCCAGGCCGTACGAGAGGTGGGGAATGAGGGGCACGGTGGTGCGCATCTGCTTCAGGTAGGACTGGGGTACCAGGGTGCCGTTCATCAGGTGTGCGATGAAGCGGGCCAGGTCGGGCGCGGTGGAGATGATCTGACCGCCGGCGCCGGGGATGGTGGGGCTCATCTCGGTGACGTCGTAAATCCGCGCGGAGGGAGCGGTCTCGCCGAGCTTGGAGTATCCGTGCAGGTTGGGTGCGGGCAGGCCGGTGGCGGTGCCGGGGACGGTGGTGGAGGTGAGGCGGAGCGGGTTGATGATGGTGCGCCGGATCTGGTCCGCGTACGAACGCCCCGACGCCTTCTCGATGATCAGACCGGCCAGGGCGTAGTTGGTGTTGGAGTAGTGCCATCCCTGACCCGGGGAGTGGTAGGGCGGGTGGGCCAGGGCGATCTTGATGACCTGCTGCGGGGTGAAGCGGTCGAACCGGTTGCGGAGGAAGCCTTCGCCGTGGAGGTGGGTGCGGGCCAGGTCGGCGTCCTCGGTGTAGTCGAACAGACCACTGGTGTGGTTCAGCAGCTGGCGGACGGTGATCCGGCGGCCGTCGTTGCCGTTGCCCGTCACCAGCCCGGGCAGCCACTTCTCGACCGTGTCGTCGAGGCGGAGTCGCCCCTGGGCGGCCAGCTGCACGACGGCGGTGGCGGTGAAGATCTTGGTGATGCTGCCGACGCGGAAACGGTCGCCGACGGCGGGGGCACGCAGGGTGCCGCGCTCGGCCGTACCACTGGACGTGAACCAAGGGCCGTCTGCGTCCCGGACGTAGGCGAGCGCCCCAGGCGTTCCGGTCCGCAGGAGGTCGCGCACCGCTTGCCGGGTGGCCTCGTGGTCCGACGCCGCGGTCGACGCACCGGCAGCGGACGGGCCTGCGGCGGACGTCCTGGCCACCGGTGTGGCCGGCCGGTACGGGGTCGCCGCCGCGGCGGGGGCTGCCACGGACAGCAGCGCCAGGGCGGCCGTAGCCGCGATCGCGGACTTCACTCTCATCAACTGCTCCGCTTCGTGTACCGGTACGGCGTGGTACGGGGTGATGGGGGCGTTGGGCAGGCGCGATTCCGCGTCGCGCCGTCAGCGGCCGCCGACGCGCCACTCAGCCTGGCCGCCCGGGCGCGGCGCAGTGCCGCCGCTTGGCCTCGGGACGGTCACGCCGGCGGGGCCGGGTGAGACCGCGTTCGGCTGAAGTGCAGGACGTCGGGCGAGGCGTCACGGAAGCGTCCGTACTCGCGAGGGAGCCGCGTGGCGACTGCGGTTCGCGGGGGTCACGGTCATCATCGTGGCGTCGTCCGCCTGCGCTGTCGGCGAGGCGCCACAGCTGCCGGCCCGGCATCACCCGATCGGGCCGGGCCGGTGCCGTTCAACGAGCAACCAGGCGCCCCCCTGTCCGGAGAGGCGACGGGTGCATGGCCGGCGGCGAAAGCACCCGGCCCGGCCAGACAGATCCGCCGGCTCGATCGCTCATCCGACGGATGAAGCGCCAAGTCACACTCGTGCGGGGGCGTAAGTCGTTCGGCCCGCCCCCGCGCCGCTACAGGTCGAACTCCAGATGCTCGATGTCGGTGAAGCGGACTTCCTCCAGCTGGCCCGCGCGGCTGCCACTGTCCTGGAAGTACACGTCCTTGAGCGCTTCGGCGGTGATCTGCCGCAGCTGCTGGTCCCCGGCGCCGGCCTCCTGGGCGTCGAAGAGGCGGGCGGCGTACTGCGGGGGCAGGGCGACGGTCAGGTGCCGGATGCGGGAATCGTCGGTCGTGCCGATCGGCGCCGTGTAGCCGAGCCGGGCGCGGGTGTCGACGACGATGCCGCCGGTCGTCGCCGCGCGCTCCTTGGCCTTGGCACGGATCTGCGGCTGCCACCGCGCTTTCACTTCGCGCTCCAGGCGGGCGGCGAGGTCCGGACGCGGCTTCTTGATCTGGCCCTTCACGTACCGTTCGACGGTGCGCTGGGAAATGCGCAGCATCTGGGCGACCGGCCTGGTTCCCTTGAGCTGCTTGACCAGGTAGCGCATCTGCGCGGGCGCGCTCTTGGGCACCGGGCGGGTGAACGCCTTCTGTACCGCGGTGTCCAGGCCGTCCCCGAACAGGCTCATCGCCCTCTCCTACTCTCCGTTGTCGGCGTCGGTGACGGTGCCGTCCTTGATGTACCGGGCGAGGTTGAGTTCCGGGGCGTCGAACCGGTCGCGGACCTCCTCGCCCCACAGCACGCTCTGGGTACCCTCGTGCTTGACCAAGCCCGGGTTGACGCCGAGCCTGAAGCCGCCGGGCAGCGGCTTGCCGTCCGGGTAGGGCAGGAAGTCCAGCGGCGATGCGCCGCCCGCCGCGTAGACGACGCAGTCGGACAGGATCGCCACCGGGTACTGGCCGGTGAACGCCGCGTGCTTGAGGATCTTGCGGTGGAGGTTGATGCGCGTGCGGGAGATGACCGCCGCGCGGATGTCCGGCCGCCAGGTCGGGCGGGACAGGGCCCGCCACGGCTCCCCGGGCCGCCAGCGCTCACCGCGCGGGCGTTCGCGGAGCTTGCCGATGCCACCCTTGACCGTAGCCTTGATCGCCGAGACGACGATCGCCAGCTGCGGGTCGCGTTCCTTGTAGCCGTCCATCGCCGTCAGGAAGTCGACCGGTGCCATGTCCGCGTGCACGCCGAGATCGGCCATCGTGGTGAGGTAGGCGTCGCGCAACCGCTGGTACCAGCCGTCCAGATAGCGGCCGTTGTCGTAGCGGACGTACGCCTCGATCGGCGCGACCTCGTAGCCCAGCTCCACGGCGTAGGCGACGGTGGGTGTGGCGTACCAGGCCGGGCCGTCCGGGCGCTCGCCCTTCGGAGTGAACGGGCTGGGCAGCAGACCGGCGTCCAGCTCCACCCACTTGTCCTTGCCGGCCTTCACCCGCGACAGGTCGACGTGGGACAGGTCCACCAGCCACGAACCGGGCAGCTTCGGGTCGAACACCGGGGCCTTGACGTGTGTCGGCGCACCGAGGCCGACGACCAGGCCGTTGGCGCCGGCGGCGAAGGCGAGGTTGACGTCGATGCCGACCAGGTACGGCTGGGTGCACTCGGTATCCGTCATCGGCCGCGCCCAGTCGTACGCCTCCTCGAACAGCTTCTCGCCGGGGCCGCGGAGATGGAAGCGCGGCAGGTCCGCCAGGAGCGGGTGCCCGTCGGGGGCCTCGCACGGCGCCGGGTCGACAGGGTCCCGGCCCAGCGAGCCGGGGTTGTGCTCGGAATGCCGCCGACCGTCCGCGTCGGGTGCGGAGGCGCGGGTCGGCGGGTGCAGCGCGGTCATCAGCTCCAGACCGGTCACGGCCGCGGAGCCGCGCGGCGTCATCACCCGCGACGCGTACACGCCCAGCACACGGGCGAGGTCCGCGGGCGGAAGCTGCCCGGCCTCGCCCCAGTAACGGGAGTCGAGCGCGTGCCAGGACGGGATGCACAACTGCACGCAAGCCCGCCCGGATCCGGTGGCGGGGCGGTAGATCCGCGCCCACGGCCCGAACCCGCGCTTGGTCAGCTTCCAGTCGGCGCGGGTCAGCTGCTTGACGGCCTTGTGGCCCTCCGGGATCCGCCCGGCGAGCCGCTCCTCATCCGTCAGGGCGACGGGAAGGCCGTAGTGCCTGAGGGCGGCCTCGGTGAGCACGAGCAGCGGATCGGCGTCCTTACCCGGTCCGGACAGCCTCGGCTGCCCGAGCCGCGCCTCGGTGAGTGTCCACTCCACCAAGGCCGGGAGGGACCTGGCGGGCACGTCCAGGACCAGGCCACCGGTGCAGTACGCCACCACCTGGCCCCCGGCGTCGACGCCGACGACCGCGAGCGGACCATTGCCGAAGCGGAGGTCGGTATCGCCCACCGCGGGGTTGGCCGGGGCCGCCTTCTTCAGGCTTGAACGACGCGGCGCCGGCCTGCTCCCGGCGCTGTCCCCCGCGCGAGACGCGGCGGCCGGTGCACGAACAGCGGCAGCGGCAGCGGGAGCAGGAGCAGGTCGGTCCCGGCTCTCCTCGACAGCAACGGGACGGCCCCGGGTGGTCTCGGCAGCGGTCTCGGCCGCGGCCTGGATCGGCCGGCCGGTGGAGCCAGGCCGTGCCTCCGGTGCCGGGGCCGCCGGGTCGGTGGACGTCTCGGGCACCGCCGCGTCCTCGTCCTGGGCGTCCGCGTCGGCCGGGGCGGGGTAGAGCTTCGCGAGCCCGTCGAGCAGACGCGCGTACGCATCCCGTTCCGGCGGGCGGGGCTCGGTCTTCCCGGCTTCCCAGCCGCTGACCGTCGCCCGGCGCACCTGCAGCGCCGTGGCGACCTCGTCGATCGTCAGGCCGTGAGCCTTCCGCAGACGCCTGCGTTCCGCCGGCCGCGGCAGCGGGGCGCGGGACGCAAGCAGCGCATCGACCGCCTCGAACAACTCACCCTGCGACATGGAACACCTCCCGACCGACAGAGTAGCCCCGCTTCCGTACGAACACCGTACATTCAGCGTACGAACCGCTCCCCCTTCGCCGTACATCGGCTGCATCGACTGGGAGACAGCCCCTTGCCGTGCGGGAACTACGCTGGTCCCCTTCCGACCGTCCCAGGAGCAACGTGCCGCCGTCCTTCGTCCACCGGATCACCAAGTACGATCCTGCCGACCGTGACGAGCACGGCCACTACACCGGTGCGGAGGACACGGTCAGTGACCACGGGCCGGTCGAAGCGGCGTACCTGGCGGCGATCTCCGCCTTCGCTGAGGCCTCGGGCATCGACCGGTTGCAGATACGCGAGCCCGCGGTCACCGGGTTGATCCATTTCGGTGTGGAGCCGCCGGTCGAGGGACACGGCCTCGGCGGTCTCTTCCCGCCCGACCTCACCGGCTACCACGACGGGGCCGAGGTTTCCCTTCCCGTCGCTCTGGAGCTGGTCCGGGTCATGCTCCGCGACCAGGACGCCTGGTGCCGACTGGAGGCGGGGGACGTGTTCACCGTGCACGTCGGGTGGGACCAGTACGTGTACGTGGGCAGCGACCGGATCTGCGCGGACGCCGTGGCCCGCACACGGGAACTCGGTCTCTTCCCGGAACCGCTGACGGCCTCCCCCTACGCCGCGGAGGCCAACGGATCAGAGGTGACGGAGGCCGCCGACGAGGACTTCTGGGCGCGCGTGCGCACTGCTCTGGCCGCGAGGCAGACAGTGCTCCTGGAGGAGGTCCACGTCCGCAACGCCCCACGCTGGCACCGCCTCACGGCGGGGAATCTCGACGCGGTGCGCGCCGGGCTCAGCCCGCGTGCCCTGCTGTCCGTCTGGCCCGACCTGGACCCCGATGTCGGCGCGGTCCTCGCCGCACTGCCCGAGGAGGGAGCTGTGGAGTTCGTCTGGGAGGCGCAGGACGGGACGGTCAGTCACGCGGTCGTCGACGACACCGAGTACCAGGAGCTCGCCGCCCTGGTGGCCGGCGCGCGGGCGGCCTGTGCCCTGCCCCTGGGCCTCGACGAGCGCCACCCGCTGCTGTGCGCCGTTCTGCCCGACAGCGACGGCGTGCTGCGCGCCCGGTGGTGACGCGGCGACGCAAAGGTCCTGGTCGAAGGTGACGGGAACTGCGGCTCCGCCTCCGTCCCGTCCTGCGAGCCCGGTTCTCTCATCTCCTGACCCAACGGACCCGGTGGGCTCTGGAACCACGGGCGGGCGGGCCAGCGGGGCGGAGTCGATAATCGACCCTTTGAGATTCACAAAGCATTCATATGAGGTGATGTTCGGCCTTTCGCGGACGATTCGGAGCGACGGTCCTGCCGGCTCCGATAGAAGTCTTCCTGTCACCCCGCGTGCCACCACCTGTGGCTATCCGTGACCGCTCGGGCGTGCATGCGATTCCCGCAAGCTGCACATAGCGGATGATTCCTGCCATCAGCAGATAAATCCACTCTTGTGCGGGACCGGCGGCAGGAAGACGATCGCTCCTCGTTCCCACCCCCTACCTGCGAGGAGTCCTTCATGAGTGAGCGGTTGAGTCTCGGCCCGGATGCCGCACGGCAACTCGCCAACACCACCAAGACGACCCCGCAGATGCGCGGCATCACCCCGCGCTATCTGCTGCGTGCGCTGCCCTGGGTGGACGTCGAGTCCGGCGTCTACCGGGTCAACCGGCGCCGTACGTACGTCCTGGGGGACGACCGCATCAGCACGACCGACGACGACACGCCTCGCGTCATCGCGGGCGACCTCCGCGAACTGCCCTACCTGCGCGACGCGGAGGAGGCGCTGCTGGAGGAACTGGCCGGCGCGTTCACGCAGGTGTCCTTCGAGCCCGGCGAGGTACTGGCCCAGGAAGGCGCCCCGGCCGACCGGTTGTGGGTGATCGTGCACGGGCGCGCGGAGAAGCGTGCCGTCGGGCAGTACGGCGCGGACGCGCTCCTCGACGTCATCGGCGACGGCCAGTTCTTCGACCTCGGCGCGTGGACTCGCACGGAGGTCATGCCGTACCGCGTGCAGGCGCTGACCGCCGGCGTAGCCCTCTGCCTGGAGCGCGCGCAACTCGCCCGGCTCAGCGAGCGGGAGGAGAGCTTACGCGGTGCGGTGGACGCGTACGTCGTCGGCGCCGACGTCATGGCCGGTGCCGAGGTCCCCATCGACCTCGCCGCGGGACACTCGGGCGAGCCGGACCTGCCGGGGACGTTCGTCGACTACGAGGACGCGCCCCGCGAGTACCACATGACGCTCGCGCAGACCGTACTGCGCGTGCACACGCGGGTCTCCGACCTCTACAACGGGCCGATCGACCAGACGCGGGCCCAGGCCAACCTCACCGTTCACGCACTGCGCGAGCGGCAGGAGGCTTCGATGCTGTACCACCCTGAGTCCGGGCTGTTCAACAACGTCGCCCCCGGGCAGCGCGTACAGACGCGTACCGGCGCGCCGAGCCCCGACGACCTGGACGAGCTGCTGACGCGGGTGTGGAAGCAGCCCTCGTACTTCCTCGCCCACCCGAAGGCGATCGCGGCGTTCGGCCGCGAATGTACGCGCCGGGGGGTGCCCCCGGTGATCGAGCACCGCTTCGGTACTCCGCTGCTGACCTGGCGCGGGGTGCCGCTACTGCCGTCGGACAAGGTGCGGCTGTCCGGAGGTGCGGGCGGGGGTACGACCGAGATCCTGCTGATGCGGCTGGGCGAGGCGGAACAGGGCGTGGTGGGCCTGCGGCCGTCGAGCGTCCCCGACGAGGTCGAGCCGGGCCTGGCCATGAAGAACATGGGCACGGACCAGAAGGGCATCACGTCGTACCTGATGACGGCGTACTTCAACGCGGCGGTGCTGGTGGAGGACGCGCTCGCTGTGCTCCAGAACGTCGAGGTGTTCAAGTACCATGACTACTCCTGACGTTGCCGGATTCACCGGCCTGGCGGCGCCTGCCGCTCCGAGTCCGGCCGGGCTTCCCGGGTCCTCCGGGCTCACCGGCCTGGCCATGGTTCCCCGGCCGTCCGGCGCCTCCCAGGGCTTCTCGCCCGAGGCGGCCCGCCGAGACGTGCCGATTCTGCACCGGACGGTCAACGGTCACCCGCTGGTCTGGCTGGACAACGGCGCCACCACGCAGAAGCCCCGGCAGGTGATCGAGGCGCTGACGGCGTTCTACGCCTCTGCCAACTCCAACATCCACCGGGGCGCGCACACCATGGCGCGTGAAGCGACCGAGATGTACGAGGCGGGTCGGGCCGCGGTCGCGCAGTTCCTGGGCGCGCCCTCGCCCGAGAGCATCGTCTTCGTCCGCGGGACGACCGAGGCGATCAACCTGGTCGCCCAGAGCTGGGGGCGCGCCAACCTCGGCCCCGGGGACGACATCCTGGTGCCGGTGCTCGAGCACCACGCGAACATCGTGCCCTGGCAACTGGTCGCCAGGCAGACACGAGCGCGCGTCGTGCCCGTACCCCTGCGGCCGGACGGCAGCATCGATCAGGACGCGTACGCCGATCTGCTCTCCGCGCGCACCCGGCTCGTGGTCGTCAGCCATGCCTCGAACGTCCTCGGTACCGTGCCGCCGGTGCGGGAGATGACGGCGCTGGCGCACCGCTACCGGGCGAAGGTACTGGTGGACGGGGCACAGGCGGTGGCGCACTTTCCCGTCGACGTACAGGACCTGGATGCCGACTTCTACACGTTCTCCGGCCACAAGATCTACGCCCCCACGGGCATCGGCGCCCTGTACGCCAGGCCGGAGATCCTCCAGACCATGGCGCCGTGGCAGTCGGGCGGCAACATGATCGAGTCGGTGAGCTTCGACCGTACGACGTTCGCCGCGGTCCCGCACCGGTTCGAAGCCGGTACCGGCCACATCTCCGGCGTGGCCGGTCTGCTGGCCGCCCTCAACTGGCTGACGGCCTTCGACCGCAAGGCGGTTGCGGACTACGAGACGCAGCTGATGGCCTACGCCCAGGAGGCCTTGGCCAAGGTCCCGGGCCTTGAAGTGCTGGGCTCGGCGGCCGAGCGGATCGGCGTACTGACCTTCACCCTGCCCGGCCACACCCCGACCGGGATCGCCGACTGGCTGGACCACGACGGCATCGCCGTCCGGGCCGGCCACCACTGCGCCCAGCCGGCCCTGGCCCACTACGGCCTCGACTCCGCGGCCCGCGCGTCGCTGGCGCTGTACAACACGAGGGAGGAGGTGGACCGGCTGGTGGCGTCACTGCTGGAGTTGCAGGCCGCCTGAGGCCAAGCGCTCGGGTGGCACCGCACAGGGCTGACGGGCCTGCCCCGTACGACCCGGCAAGGGTCGTACGGGGCAGGCCCGTGCACTCGGCCCCAAGTCCCAGCGCCAGTCCGTCACCGCCGGTCGCACAGCCCGTCTGCTTCGCACGTGATCACGGGCCCTCCGGAAGGCCGCCCTGCAGCCTGCCAAGGGGGGAGGCCGCCGCATCGCGCAGCTGTTCCGGCGGTTTCCCTGGAGGTTTCCCGGTTCCTCATGGAATGGGCAACAGGAGCATTCTCGACAGCCGATGGCGGCACCGCTCAGTCTCGAAGTGCCGGCGGCTGCGTCGGTGGTCCCGGGACACGAGCGGTTGTCGTGGGCCGGGGTCGGCGCAGCGTCCGTGCCGCACAGCTGTGCTCTACCCGGCGCGGGACGCAACGGTGGTGGGCCGACAGGCTCGCTCACTCCGCCGGCTTTCCCTCGGTAGGTCCCAGGCAGTGTTTTCGAGGAGGACTCGTGATCGAACGCAGGAAGCTTTCCGTCGCCCTGGCCACCGCCGCGCTGGCCGCGGGGCTGCTCACCGCCGCTGGACCGGCATCGGCGAAGCCCGCCGGTCAGGCCGCTGCCGAGTGCGGGGTCCGCGCTGACGGCAAGCTGTGGTGCGGCAACCGCGTGGGCGCCAAGGGCTACGAGCACCGCTCGTACGGTTCAGCGGTGCGGGGGCCGCTGAACTCGTCGTTCAGCTGGTTCGCGTGCTGGGGTCCCGGTGACCCCCACGGCGGCGGGAACAACATCTGGTACTGGACGCAGCTCGACAACGGCCAGTGGGGCAACGTGCCGGCCGTGGATGTGTACACGTCTGTCGACCCGGCTCCAGGACTGCGTCAGTGCTGAGCTGACCCCCGAACGCGTGACGAGGCTCGCCTCCTGAGTGGGGCGAGCCTCGCTGCGGGGGGACGGCCGAGGCTGCGCGGTCGCCACGACGTTCGGGTGAGCGGTGCGCGCCGGTCGATCGCATGGAGCGTGCCGAACCGGGCAACCGGTGATCACAGCTCGACGACGCGAGAGGAGATCACCATGCGCAAGGGCAAGTGGATCACGGGTAGCGCACGCAAGGAGCTGGCCGAGACCTTCACCAAGGAGTACCGCGAGGGGCGAACGATCCGTTCCATAGCCGAGGCCCATGGCAGGTCGTACGGCTTCGTGCACAGCGTCCTCACCGAAGCGGGTGTGCCGCTCAGGGCACGGGGAGGCGATGCGCGCACCGGCACGGCCCAGCCGACGCGGTGACCGCCACCGGACGTCCTGCGAGGAGTTCCGCGCACACGTAGGTGAGGAGCCGGCCGCCGAGGAGGCCGCGGTGGCTCCTCGCCCCTCCCCCAGCGCGGCGCTGCGGAAGGCGGACCGCCTGCACACCGCCCTGTCCGAGCATCACGCCCTGCGGGTACCGGGACCGCGCGTACGGCCGCGGGATGGACACCGGTCAGGGAGGCGGGCGTCCGGCACCCGGGACGAGGGCATCCCGTGGCGCCGGACCACCGCTGCCGAGGGCCGGCTCAGCCGCTCAGCTTCTTCCAGAGCTGGGTACTGCCCGTCGCCGAGGTGCAGTGCCCCTGGATCACCGGGGTCATCCTCGCCGTCGAACTGCCCCGGGTGCCGACGCACTTCTTCGACTTGGCGTTGACGATCAGGTAGACACCCGAGCGGATGTACTTCGACCGCCACAGCTGCGAGTGGTCACTCGTGCTGGTGCAGTTGCCCCACGCGAGCGCCGCACCGCCGGCGACGGAGCCGTGGCTCACGCCCAGACACTTGCCGTTGTAGGGGTTCCGGAGTTTCACGTACTTCACGCCGCCGACCTTGGTCGCCGCGTACGGCCGCCAGACGGTGCGTTTGCTGCCGCAGTCCGTCAGATTGACGGTGCTGCGGCTGGAGTGCATGCCCAGGCAGTAGCCGGAGCGGTAGTTCTTGTGCCGCAGTGTGCTTGCGGCCTCGGCCGGAGCCGCCGCTGTCAGCGCCAGCGTTGCGGTCAGGAAGGCCGCCGCCACGGGCAGCGTGTGCGGTTTGCGCACTGGTTCCCCCAGTCGGTTCCGAAGTGCTGTTGCCATCAGCCATCGTCGCCGGACGCACCGGTTGCCCGCCTTAGCGTGGAGCGCCAGGCACTTCGCCGGGAGCGCCAGAATCACCGGCCACCCGCCCGCGCTGGTTGAAGAACAAGCTGCGGTCTCGTTCCGTTCTGTGTCTGGTTCTGCCGGGTGGTGAGCGATCCGCATCAGGTGGTGCACGTGCCGGTCCACCGCATCGGCGGGTCCTGGCCTCGGCAGGTCCTGGCCTCAGCAGGTGCAGGTCGCTGTCGGCGTGCGCGGTGGCGTCCGTCGCTCCCGGACGTCCCGGCGACGGTGGGGACGAGGCGGGCGGCGGTCACCGAGCCTTCCGGTGCGGGAGACTGGGCGCGCACGGGTCCACCGTACGGCGGGCACGGCAGGGGTCAGCTCCCGGCCCGGAGGGGAGAGTGATGCGCGCGGACTGGCTCGGCGAGGCCGAGGGCCTGGCGTTCCACTGGGATCGGAGAAAGATGGAGCACGGACGGTATGAAGAGGTGGCCGATGCCGCAGAGCTTCCGGCACGGCTGCGGAACGTCTACTGGATCGGTGGAGGGAGTGGCGCAGGCAAGTCCACGATCGCCCGCCGACTCGCCGATCGCTACGGTTGGCGTCTCTACGCGACCGATGACGTGATGCATGACCACGCGGGGCGGACCACCCCCGAGGAGGCCCCTTACCTGCACGAGTTCATCGCCATGGACATGGACGAGCGGTGGGTGAACCGGTCTCCGGAGGTCATGCTCGAGACGTTCCACTGGTTTCGAGGTGAGGGTTTCGGCCTGATCATCGAAGACCTCCTTCGCCTGCCGCAGGAGCCATGCATCATCGTCGAGGGGTTTCGGCTGCTGCCGCGCCTTGTCAAACCTCTCCTCGCTGCTCCCGAGCACGCCGTCTGGCTTCTTCCCACACCCGCCTTCCGCCAGGCCGCCATCCGAAGCCGGTCGGGGAGAGGGGAAGGCTTCACGAGCAAGACCAGCGATCCGGCACGGGCTGAGCGCAACATGGCCGCACGTGACCACCTGTTCACAAGACTCCTTGAGCAGGAGACCAAGCGTCTCCAACTGCCCACCATCCACGTCGACACGGGGATGACGGAAGACGATCTCGCTGAACAGGTGGCCACCACCTTCGAACTCTGACATCGGCCGGCGCAACCAGCTACGGGCTTCAGTTCAGGGAAGGGCTTCGGAGCATCCCCGAGACGCGTCTCCAGGTACTGACCGAGCGAGAGGAGGAGAAGAAGAGCAGCATCGCAAGCGCCTCCGACCAGGCGCTCACCGGCTGGTCCAACGCCCTTACCTGTCCGCGCCTCTGCGCGGCGAGGGCGGCGGGTTCTGAAGGGCATCAGACGCCTCACGGCTCAGTGCGCCGAGTCCACTCAGTGCCTCGGCCACTTCCGATCCCATCTCCAGCTGCCGCCACAGCTCGTGGAGGGCGGTGGAGACGTCCGAGCCGTTCTTGAACCGTCGCACCGCGATGTCCAGGTCCCGCAGCCAGCCGTCCATATAGGGGTCAGCAGTCAGCCGGGCGGTGTACTCGTCGATCCGGGCGGCCAGATGCGGAGCGAGCCAGGATCCGCCGGTCTCCAGCAGCCGACTGCGCACGGCCGTGTTCAGGAACGACCAGTGCGCCGAGACCTCGGCCACCGCCGCACGGCCCGCTTGCCCGGCCGCACCGCGGTGCGAAAGCCTTCCAGGACGCGCTCGAGCGTTCCCTCCTCCAGCAGTTGCCGCAGCTCCGTGAGGCCGCTGTCGTTCTGCCCGGACTCCCAGTTCCTGATCGCCTCCTGAGCGGCGCGTTCCGATGCGCGCAGTCCAGCCGCCGCCTCATCCAGCACCCCCGCGGGGCCAGGGACCAGACGGGGAACAGAAGCGGCGAAGTCGCCGACCACTCGCGCGGCCAGACGCCGCCCCGCACGGGCTTCCACCGCCTCTGCCTGCGCCATCCCGACGCGGTTGAGCACGACCAGGGCCAGCGGGACGCCGAAGGCCGCCGCCGTCACGGACGAGAAGACGTTGGTGACGAACGCCCTGTCCGTCCAGAAACCTTCGTCGTCCCCCCACCAGCCCAAGGCCAGCAGCACCACACCCGTTGCCCACAGCAGCGCACACCCGGTACGCAGACCACGCGGGGTCTCCTCCCCGACCGGCCGATCAACCAGCCCCAGACGCTACACCGCAGGCGCACACGCGCAGCCGACGCCGGCGCTCGGGATCGTCCGCGGTGACGCCGCCCACCGGGACCACCTCACCTCGCCTGTTCGTCACCACTCCCCCAGAGTCGCATCGAACCGAGCGGCTCAACGCCAACTCACGGACGGCAAGATTCCCTTTTTGTCCCCGTCTCGCGTACAACCTTCCACTGCGGCCGCCCGTCTCACCCAGCATCAGAGGCACGCGACCAAGGGGGACAGGATGCGACGTGTCAGAGCGGCAGTGGCGGTGCTCGCGCTCGCGGGAGCCACGCTGGGGACGGCGGCGACCACCGCTGGCGCGGCCCCGGCGGAGGGACCGCGCGCGACAGCGACCTGCCCGACGGGCTGGGGCAGCGGCGCCAAGGGTGGTGCCACCATGGGGGCCGATCACCTTGAGAACGTCAGGACCGGGCAGCACGAGTGCTACGACCGCATCGTGTTCGACGTGCCCGGCGGCGGCGACCAGATCGGTTACCACGTCCAGTACGTGGACCGGTTCTACGCGGACCCCACGGGCGAGTACATACCCGTTGCCGGCGGGGCGATCCTCGACATCCGCATCGGCGCGTGGAGCTACGACCTGGAGGCCGGCGCGCCGACCTACCCGGGACAAGTGGGCAAGACCCTGCCCGGCGTGAACGTCAGCGGCTACAACACCTTCCGGGACACCCGGTTCGGCGGCACCTTCGAGGGGCAGACGCAGGTCGGTCTCGGTGTCCGTGCCCGACTGCCGTTCCGTGTGACCCAGTTGGACGGCCGGATCGTGGTCGACGTAGCCCACAGCTGGACGAGTTAGCCCACGCCCGGCCCGGCACGGGCACCACAGTCCTTGCGCCGTGCCGAGCACTCCCCCACCCACGCCGGTCCGGGCCCCGGCCGGAGCGACGGCGGTGCGTCGGTGTCAGGACCTGCGTACAGCGGGTGGTGCCCAGCATCCGCTGAGCACCACCGGGCGGGGCGCGTACAGGCGCAGAGTGACGCCCAGCGGGCCCGTGGGGGCGGGAAGCCAGTTGGCTTCGCGTTCGGGGCCGGGATGGGCGTGGCTGATGAGGATGTCGAGGGAGCCGTCGCCGTTGTAGCTGAGCCGATCGCGGTCGCCGAGCGCGAAGCGGTTCGGCTCGTTGGGTGCCGGGAAGCCTGCCGCGTCGTACATGGTGACCGACCAGAAGGCGGAGACCGGGGGCATCGCATCGGCGTCGAAGTGGAGCACGTAGTCGCGCTCGCCCACCAGCGGCTCTCCGTCGGCATCGGCACCGAGAACCGGATAGACGGCGTCTTCGGGCTGATTGGCGCCGAGCCCGACCATGCTGACGACCGCGCGCTGGAAGTAGTTGTTGCCGTAGACCCCGATGTTTTCCGTGACGACCGCCCATCCGTTGAGCTGCCGTCCCAACGAGGTGCGGGCGGCGAGCATCTGCTGTCGGGCCTCATCGACGCCCGCCTGGATCTCTCGGAGTTGCTCCGGGGCGAAGCCGCTGTCCGTGAAGGGGCGCCCAGGGACGAGGCCGAGACCGGCGATGCGGGCCAGGACGGAGAAGTCCGTGGCGTGCGGGGGATGCAGGCGCAGCAACTCGGCGCCGCGGCGGAAGAACTCGACGGCGCTGAGTCCGTTGACGAAGGAGAGCGGCTCCTCGGCCGCGGGTGCGGAGCGCTGCTCGGTCTCGCCGGGTGCCGGCGTGCGCGGGGTGACCGTGTAGCCGTCCTGGACCGCGTTGACGAACTTGTAGTCGTCGGGACCGTTGGTCTGCGTCCGGCCGATGACCCATACGTAGGGCGTCGGCGCCTGGATGATCGTGGCGTCCTGGGCATCTGCGACCTGGTCACCGTTCATCACAAGGGTGTAGCGCTGCGCGCCGGTACCCGTCGTGCGCTTGCCTGGCGCGGCGAACACGTCCGTCCACATGTCGAGCATCGGCAGCAGGAAGTACCTGTCCTCGGTGTCCTGTACGGACACGTCGACCGGTCCGTGGGTCAGGTCCAGCCAGGCGGCCGAATACAGGGTGTCGAAGTTCGGGCGCACCACATCACGGAAGTCCGCGGACGGGAACTCACGGATGTGGTGGAACTGGTTGGGCGGCCCCGACCCGGGTTGGAGACCAGCCGGCACGCTCACGCATCGTTCGCGCGTGACGTCCATCGTCACCAGCGGATACAGGTAGACGTAGGCCTCACGGCTCAGAGTCCGCAGGTCATCGGCCAGCTTCGTCATGAGGCTGCTCCTGCCCTCTGCACTCTGCCCTCTGCACTCGGGGCGCACAAGCAGCTGCACCCCCTCCTCAGGCTGACACGGACCTCAGGCGTTGGCGACATGAGGCGGCGAGCGATGCGCCGGATCCCCGCGACGACGCTTTCCGGCAGGCCGCTCTCCATCGCAGCCGCTGCCGTCCCGCTCCGCCACCGACCACCGGGACACGCACCGCCGCTGGAGTACTTGAACGGCTGACAAAATGGAGTGGGAGAGGCCCTCCGGCCAGGCGAGGATCCCCGTATTTGCCGACGAAAGGGGCAGCCATGCGCGACAGTCCGCCGAGGGAGCTCATCTCCCTCGCCGACGACGAGGGGAACAGCGTCACCGTCCGTGTCCTGGGGAGAAACCCCAGGTGGACCGCCGGACTCGACGCCGAGATCGTGGTGAGAACGCCCTTCGTGTCCGGGCGGGTCGATGTTGCGCTGTACGTTGCGAGGCTGGAGAGCTGGGCTGACGCGCTGGACCGGCTCGATGCCGGCGAGGACGTGGCCTGGATGGAGATGAGCAGGGGGCCGTCCCTCTTCGTCCAGCTCGCCGGCGAGTACGGCTGCCCGGAGGTGATCGTGGAGGACGAATCCGGGTCCATGGTCACCGTTCGCGTCCCGCTCGTCCCGCCGGAGGACTGGATCGCCGATCACCGTCGGCGTCTGCGCATGGTGATGGACCACTGGGTTCCGATGCTGTCAGGGTAGGGAGGTAAGCGCCCTCCAGTAGACAAGCACGCGGTTGAGCACCTCGACGACGGGCCGCGGATCGACGGGATGCCCATGTCGATCCGGACGGCCGGCCCGCCTCGGTGCCGCCGTAGTACCCGCCTCGGTGCCGCCGTAGTAGGGGTGCCGGCGGCCGCACCGGTTCAGGTCAAAGCGCTCGGCCCGGCCTGCTCCCCTTGGTCGACCGGCAGCATGCCGCCCGACGGGTCCAGGAGCCGGTCGACCGTGCCGGCGTCGTGGTGGCCCACGTGGTCCGGCGCGGCGGTGTTCGGGTACCGCACCTCGCGGTTCCCCTGCACCGCCCGAAGGAACACAGGCGCAGACGCTCTGTGGCGGTGGCGAAGGGTGCTCGGGCGGTGGAGGCCGGCGCACCGACCTGGAGGGTGACGTGAGGGTCGGCGGGCAGGTTGAGGTACCAGGCCGGGTGACGGTCCGCACCGCGGTTGGAGGCTGCCAGGACGCAGCGGTCGCCGTCGCGTCTGCAGACGAGTGCGGTGCGGCGCAGTTCGCCCGATCTCCGGCCCCGGGTCGTCAGGAGCGGTCGCGCACACCCAGCCGGGGCCGGCCGCCGGTCTCCTCGAAACGGCGGATGTGCTCGGCGACGAAAGGGATCGGGCTGTCGTGGACCTGCGGCATCACCTCTCCCGGACGCTGACCGTGGCGCGGTGGTGGCGGGGAGCGTCGACCTCGTCGAGCAGCGCGATCGCGAAGTCCGCGTACGAGATGCGGCTGGCCGGGTCCCCGTGGTCGGCGACCCGGTACCGGCCGGTATGCGTGCCGTCATGGTCGAAGTCGCCCGCGGGAGCCACGTACGCCCAGTCCAGGCCGCCGGCCCGGAGCTCGTCGAGCCCTGCCGCATGGGCGAGAGAGAACGAGCGGTACTCGTCGGGATAGCCGGGCTCGTCCATCAGGGCGGCACCCGACGCCCCGGGCAGGATCGATGCGAGACCGACCACCACCAGGCGGCCCACGTCCGCCTTCGCCAGGCCGGTGCTCAGTGCGCGGGAGGAGGCGGTGAAGAAGCCGTGCGCCGGTACGAACAGATCCACGGCGGCACTGACGGCGGCGTCGTGCCCGGCGGCCACCCGCTCGACGCTCAGCGCGTCGGTGACATCGCCCGCCACCAACCGCGCGCCGGTCAGATCGCTGTGACGCGCGGGGTCCCGCACCACAGCGGTGACCCGGTGGCCGCGCCGGTGCGCCTCGGCGACGGCCTGCCGCCCGGCCCGGCCACCCGCGCCGAATATCACGATGTTCACGACGAACCGCCTCTCACCTGGGCCGGAGGCCGTGTGCCCCTGGCTGGTCCACCGACGTTAACGACGGCCGTGGTTACCAACCGGATACCGGTTATCGTGAGGCCATGAGGAAACCGCTGTCCGCCGACATGTTCGACGAGTTGTGTCCGTCCTCGCTCAATCCCATCCGGTTCGGCGACAAATGGGCGGCCCTCGTCATCCGCTGCCTCGAATCCGGACCGCGCCGCTACTCCGAACTGCGCGTACCACTCAGCCGTGTCACCCCCAAAGTGCTCACGCAGTCGCTGCGCTCCCTTGAGCGGGACGGCCTGATCAAGCGCACCGTCCACACCGACACCACCCCGCGCGTCGAATACGAACTCACCCCACTGGGCCACAGCCTGCTCGAACCGATGGCGGTCGCCTGCGCCTGGACCGAGCAGCACTGGGACGAACTCCTCGACGCCCGCGAGTCGTACGACAACGCCACCCGCCTCCACCAGACCGGCTGACACGGCCACTGCGGCCCTGCGCCAGGTCGGTGACACGGTTTACGTGTCAGGACAGCTCTCTCCTGACCGTCACGGCAACTTCGTGGGTGCGGGCGACTTCGAACTGCAGGTTGGAACCACGCTGGAGCGGAGCGTCTTTCCGGCAGGACGAAGTCCGGACCGTGCTCGCACAGCGACTTGAGCAGGCCGGGAGCGAGATCGGGGAGCACGCCGGTGACAGCGGTGACGTATGCGTGGGCGGTGCCGACGGGTATTGCCGAATCCGGTCGCGACGCGGGATCGTGCCGCTCACCGTCACTGCGATGGTCGTCGTCTCCCTCGTTCTCCCGAGCACCCGCTAGGCCGACCGGGATGCGGGTGCGCGTCATTGCGTGAGCGATCCCGAGGGTCTTGTCACGCTTGGCTCATGCGCAACCGTCCTACAGTCGTCGTGGAGGCCCCGGACGACCGGGGTCAGCGGTCCCTGCGGGTGCGAGGGGAGACCGTCGGCCGGGCCTGGTCGCGACGCGGTCCTCTGCGGCTGGCGCGCCGAGCGGGCCTGCCGGAGCTGGACCTCGACGACCCCGGCCAGGTCGATTGGCTGGCAGACCCTTCCGACTGGCCCGATCGCCCATGGCGCAGACGAACTGCTGGTGCCGTGACCGCGCTTGGGCTTCTCGTGTCCGCCGCCGTGCTCTTCCACGTGGGGACGAAGGACGCGGTCAATGCGCTGGCGTACGGCGGGCGCGTCGTCGGGGTCGTCTTCGTGACCGCTTCGCTGGTGGAAGTGATCGCGGCTCTTGCGGTGAGCGACTACTGGGGCAACCGGGCGCTGCGCTACTCGGGCACGGCTGTGCTTGTCGGCGTCGTCAGCGTGACCGTCACCGACCTCATGTTCCTGATCACTCAGATCCAGGGCAGGTCGTACACCGTCTTCCTCTGGCTGTGGATCGGCCTGGCACTGTGGGCGGCCTGGGCGCTGTGGACGCTTACACAGCAGGGAGTGTGGAAGCACATCCCGCACCCGAAAGGCGTCGCGATGAGTGTGGTGGTGTCCGCGGTCATCGGCATCGCAGGACTCGCCTACTCCCAGATGTACGTCCCTTACTCGACACCCGTGCAGACGCCGTTCAGCGTCACGTTCGGGACGCCCGCACTGAGCGCGGACGGCACAGTGCTTCACGTTCCGGAACACGTGGAGTTCCGCAACACCGGGTCCGTACGGATCTATGTGGTAGGCACCCTTTGGAAGGCCGTGGCTTGGCCCACCCGGTACACGGAAAAGGGTACGAAACAGGACACCTGGAAGCGAGAATTTCAAGACTTCGACGAAACAGTGAGACACGTCGTCTACGAGCCCTCCCGCATGCTGGGCATGGGGACCTTCGCGGGCCCGGGCGATCGCCTCGATCCGGGTGACGACCTGTCGCGGGATTTCGTGATCGACGTGCCCTTGCACTCAGGGATCGGTCGTGTCGAGATCGACGCGGACGCATCGTTCATCAGGGCAGACCGGGGCAAGCTCGGAAACAACTACCCGGATTCGAAAGAGACCTCCTGGAACCCTGATACCGGAGCGCACGAATGGGACGGTCCGGGCTGGCTCACTGCCGCTGGAAGCGATTTTCTGCGCTACCACGCCAAGATCTACCACAGCAGCGAGATGCTGAACCTCACGCACCCCACGGACTATGTGAGCGCGTGGTGGATCCTGCCCGCCTGGAACGCATGGGACGAGCGCCCTCTTGTCGCCAAGGGAGACACGGACCCGTACCTGTACGTGTCCATCGCGCGCAAAGCCAATGGCAGCGAAGAACTCAGCGATTCGGAACAGGAGCCGTACGGAATGAACACCAAGTCCCGGTGGGCCGAAATGTCCGTCGACCAGCTACTGAAAGCCGCCCGGAAATAGCCGATCGAAGACGACTGGACGTGCTGCCGGCCGTACCCCTTGACCAGGTCTCGGCTGCGTTCGGCGGCCACCTGGTCAGGGCCAGCTGGGCCGGCCGACCAGCAACGGCCACGGCCCGACTACTGCGACGCCCGCTCCTCATGGGTCTCGGGGCGCGCCCACCCAGCTCGTCACGTTTCCACGCGGCCACCGCGGCCTCGGCCAGGGCCCGGGGTAGTCGCACCGTGACCCGGCCGACCTGAGCGGCCGGCCGGTACCGTGCGGCACAGGACCGAGGGGGGATGAGCCAGTGCGCCCAGTGCTGTTGCTGGATGTCGACGGACCACTGAACCCCTACGCCGCGAAGCCGCACCGCCGGCCCGAGGGCTATGAGACACACCGTCTGCTGACCCCTCGCTGGGAGGCCGCCGAGCGGCGCCGGCTTGCCGAGTGGGGGCTGCCGAACAAGCCGGTCAAACCGCTGCGGGTGTGGCTCAACCCGAATCACGGCCCGGCTCTGGACGCGCTTCCCTTCGACCTCGTATGGGCGACGACGTGGGAGGAAGAAGCCAATGTCTTCGTCGCGCCAGTCCTGGGGTTACCCGAGTTGCCCTTCATCCCCTGGCCTTCGCCTCGACCCGAGCCCGGGAACGGCGTGTTCTGGAAGACGCCTGAGATCGTCGCGTGGGCGAAGGGCCGTGCGTTCGCCTGGGTCGACGATGACATCACGGAGGCGGACCGCACCTGGGTGAGGAACCACCACGACGGTCTTGCCCTCCTGCACCGGGTCGACCCACGACGCGGCCTGACCACGGACGACTTCGCCACGCTGACGGCATGGGCAACCGGACTCGACTGACTCCGCGGCTGGTCGACAACCGGCTGCGGCGCAGTCCTGGTGATCGTTATGGGCCAGCCCCTTGGCGGCTACCGGGTGTCGGCAGGACGCCTCTGCCGAGTGAGGCCTGTGCGGTGGAGTTCGGCTCGGTCCGGGACGGTCGAGCGGAACGGGGAGGACGTGGGAGGCATCGGATGACTTCCGTGCGCGTCCGGCCGGGCCGGCGCTCGGTGGGCGACGGAGGCGACCTGGCCGACCCAGTTCCCTCTGCACGGCGTGGGCCCGCCGACCCGGGCCGGGCAGGACACCGTCGCCGGTCTGCCTGTGCCGGCCCAGCCCGGCCCTTGGTGTGCGCGAAGCCTCTTACATGCCACTCGACCCAGTGACGGGAATCTGCTGTGCCGTCGGAATGTAGTGGTAGGCGAGGTGGGCGTCGCGGTGGTGGTTGCGGCGGTGGGCCTCCGGGTGGGTGTACCGCTTGAGGCGCCGACGGCCGGAGACCGTGTCTCGGACCAGCATCGTCGTCCGGATGAGCAAGGTCTTCATGCGCGTTCTCCCCTGTGTATGTGATCCTTTCAGGGAGTATGAGCTCGCTCTCGGGGCGGACGCCGCTGCTTTGAGCGGAACTTGAGCCTGGACGATGCCGCCTTCGGCAGTGGGCCCCTGTACGTCATGGTGGTCGTGGGCGGCTGTCTGCGGGGTAGGGCGACTCACGGAGTGGTCGGCCGGCCGGTTCCGGCTCGCTGTCGCCGGGCGGCCTTCTACGATCCCGTCTGTTGTGGAGCCCGTAGGCATCGACTGACCCGAGCCGCACCGACCGCTCAGCCCGATCGTGGAAGAGGAAACGATGACAGCGGAAGTGAGCGAGATCGTTCTGAGCAAGCAGGACCTTCGTGAGGTCACCGCGTTCGCCGCGACCTGTGCGGAGGCGGCGCTCAAGGTGTTCGAGGCCGATCAGCCGGGTGACTCGCGACCTCGAGACGCTGTCAGTGCCGCATGGGAGTTCGCCAGCGGCGGCGAACGCGGGAAAGCTCTTCGCGACACAGCGTCGGCGGCCCTCAAGGCGGCCAAGAGCACGGACACTGCTGCCGCGCGCGAGGCAGCATGGGCAGCGATGTCCGCGGCCGGCGCCGCCTACCTGCATCCTTTGGCGAAGGCCACCCAGGTCAAGCACATTCTCGGAGCCGGCGCCCACGCGGCCAGAGCGGCCGAACTCCTCGCCGGTGACGATCGGAGCGTGGGCGCCAGGCACCTTGAGCAGACGGTGCACCGTGCCACACCCGTCGTCGTTGACGTACTCAAACGCTTCCCCGCGGCGCCGAGCGGCGGAGGACGAGTCGGCGAGTTGATCCGCATGTTGGACGCTGACCTTCGTTCCCTTGCCTTCCCCGAGTGACTTCCGGCGTTCAGACGGCGCGGCCCGGAGAAGACACCGTCGCACCGTCAAGTCACTGCCAAGGCCCTGTCGGCGCTCTCGTCGGTGGCACCAAGGCGGTCGGCCCTTACCTGGTGGAGGGGAGTGAGTCCGCCCACCTGACGAAGCGGGCAAGCTCCTCCGTGGCTCCGGTGGGCAGGCGGGCGACTGCCGGCTCCGGCAATGCGCTGACCAGGGTGCACAGCCGCGCACCCAGATCCGGCAGCCGGGCCCAGGCCGACGCGGGCGCGTTGACCGCGGCGAGCAGCAGGTCACCCTCGTAGAAGTAGGCGTCAAGCAGCGGTTCCTCCAGCAGCAGACGCACTGCGAGGGGAAGGACGTAGGGCAGCGCCACCTGCTGTGAGACGAGGGTGCGCAGATCCGCCGGACCGAGTTGGCCCAGGGGCACACGCCGCAACGCATGCACCTTGCGCACCAGATGGGTCGCGTCAGCGGCAGGGGACCCCCAGGCGGGTGGGTCCAGCTGGTCGAGCGTACGGTCGAGGTGCAGCAGGCGGTCCATGCGGCTCATTCTCGCCGGAACAGGCAGACAATCCTCAGAATCAGGTGACCGACGGTTGGTGCGTGAGGGCTGACCCTGAGCGCGGTGCCCCTGGTCCGGGGGGCGGTCGGTGGGAGTGGATACTGGCCCTGACCGCAGGCTCGGACGAGGGGGACATCAGTGACCGCCGACAACCGCATAGGACCGCCCAATTTCGGTAGCGAACGGGAGACACTGCGCGCATTTCTGGACTACCACCGCGCCACCCTCGCCATGAAGTGCGAGGGCCTCACCGACGAGGAGCTGCGGCGGCAGTCGATGCCGCCGTCCACGCTTTCGCTGCTCGGTCTGGTGCGGCACATGGCGGAGGTGGAGCGTGCGTGGTTCCGTCGCGTGTTCGACGACAACGACGCGCCCATGGTCTGGTCGGATGAGATCGACTTCCAGGCGGCGTACGACGCGAGCACGTCGACCAGGCAGGAGGCGTTCGCGGCCTGGGAGGCCGAGGTGGAGAACTCACGCCGTGTCGAGCGGGAGGCCGAATCCCTCGACCAGGCCGGGTACCAGCCACGATGGGGCGAGGAGGTGTCGCTGCGGATGGTGATGGTGCACGTGCTCCTGGAGTACGGCCGCCACAACGGGCACGCGGACTTCCTGCGTGAGGGTATCGACGGAACCGTGGGCGCCTGAGCCCAGCGACGCCGCTGGCTCCTCGTGCTGTTTCCCCTCCGTGCTGGGCAGACAGGAGCCCGGTACGGCCGTGAACCGCAGGGCGAGGACGTATCTGCGCGCCGCGCTCGACCGGCTGGGCGTCCGGGTGCGCACCGGCGTCGAGGTGGTGAAGGTACTGCCCGACGCGGTGGAGCCAGCGGGCGGGGAGAGCGTCGCGGCCGACGCGGTCCTGTGGACCGGCGGAGCACGGGTGGTGGCGCCCCTGGCAGCCGCCGCCCGGCTGGCCGTTGAGGAGCACGGACGCATCCTCACCGACGCCGCGCTGCGGTCGGTGTCCCACCCCGACGTGTACGGGGTCGGCGACGCTGCCGTGATCCGCCGGCGCTACGGTGTCATGCACGGCACCCGCCAGGGCGGCATGCCGACCGGGGTGCACGCCGCGTTGCCCGTGAGCATGTGCGGGCCAGGCGACCGCGGTTCGCTCAAGGCCGCGCAAGGCCCGTGTCCACTCCGAGCCGGCGCGGCACCTGAACACCCGCTGGTGGTCAGACCTCTGACGACGCTGGGGCGGCGCGCCCGCCTGGTCGGCGGCCAGGAAGCTGAGCTTGGTGCCGGAGACGCCGGAGGTGGCTGTGCGTACCGCGATGCTCTGGCCGTTCGCCGGGGAGTAGCGGGTGCCGGATGTGTGGCCCCGCACGACCGTCGGTCCGCGACGGGGCGGCGGCGCTCGCCCTGCGGCGCGCTGTGGGACGGCCGTGAGGGGAACCCGGACGGAGGGGACGCCGCCGTGGTGGCCCTTGTCCGCCCAAGATGCGGGGACGTCGTGGGGTCGACCGACGCGCTGTGTCATCGTGGCGGTGTCCGACCTGGGGGTTCCTGGGGATGCAGCGGCCGGCCCTCGGCTGCAAGGTGGGAGTGCCCCACCCGCGAACCTCAGCGCAGCAGGAGGACGACCATGGCGAAGGCGAAGGGCTCCTCGGGGAAGGACGGACCGTCCAAGGGTGACAAGGTGGCCTGGCGCAGCCACGGCAGCGAGACCACCGGGACCGTGGAGAAGAAGATCACCGAGCGCACCGAGGCGGCGGGCCGGACCGTGGACGCCTCGCCCGGCGACCCCCAGTACGAGGTGCGCAGTGACAAGTCGGGCCGCACGGCCGTGCACAAGCCGTCGGCCCTCAGGAAGAAGAAGTAGACCGGCGTGGCCGGCTCCGACGAGCACCGCGAGATCTGGGACGCCTTCCGCGAACTGGTGAACATGACACCGTCCGCCCTGGAGAAATGGCTGGCGACGGAGGAGTCCCGGGCGGCCGGGCAGCACAAGGACGGGGGTGAGTCCACCGGTCACGCCTCCGGCCGCACGATCGTGGAGATCCTCCACAAGAAGAAGGGCGACCTCTCGGACGCGGACTACGCACACATGCGCAAAGTGGTCGGCTACGTCCGCCGCCACCTGGCCCAGCGCCCGTCCGGAGAGGTGCGGGACACGCGGTGGCGCCACTCGCTGATGAACTGGGGCCACGACCCGCTCCACGACGCGTGAGCCCCGCTCACGGACCTCCGCGTCCGGCGCACCGGGCGCGGTGTCCCGTACGCGTCGTAGCCGTGGCAGCCCCCTACAGTGGAGTGAGGCCCTCAGCCCCGACACCACCGCGAGCGGAGCACGCATGCGACACCACTCCGCCCGACCGGCCGACGGCGCCGACGCCCTGTTCGGGCTGGACGCGCTCGGCTCCGGCGCGCCCCCGCACGAGGACGGTACGCCCGGACACGACGACTCCTGCGAACGGGGAGCGCAGGACCGCCCCCTCTTCCGTGACTCCCCCGCGGCCCGCCGTCTGCTGCCCGTGCGGATCGTCTACGCGGAGCCCGCCGCCGCCGCTTCCGCCCGCGGCCGTGAGATCCTCGCCCGCTTCCCGGACGCGGAGGTGGTCGAGGTGCCCTCCCACTGGGGCATCCCGGGGCTGCACGGCAACGAGGGCAACGTCGACCGATGGGTGCGGGTGAAGGGGGAGACGCTGGTACTGGGCGAGCGGAAGACGCTGACCACACGGCCCAACGGACGGTCCGCCGACTGGATCGCCCCCGGCGCCTCGAACGGGTGCGCCATGGCCTGCGCATACTGCTACGTGCCGCGCCGCAAGGGGTACGCCAACCCGGTCACCGTCTTCACCAACATCGACGCGATCATCGCCCATCTGGCACGGCACATCGCACGCCAGGGCCGGAAACCGGAACCGAACCAGTGCGACGAGTCAGCCTGGGTCTACGACATCGGGGAGAACGGCGACTGCTCGGTGGACGCGTTGATCAGCGACAACACCGCCGATCTCGTGCGGTTCTTCCGCCAGTCGCGCTCGGCGAAGGCGTCGTTCGCCACCAAGTTCGTCAATCCCGACCTGCTCGCGCTGGACCCGCGGGGCCGGACCCGCATCCGTTTCTCGCTGATGCCTCCGGAGGACTCGCGGCTGCTGGACATCCGCACGTCACCGGTGGACGACCGGATCGCCGCCGCGGCGGACTTCCTGGACGCCGGCTACGAGGTCCACTTCAACCTCTCCCCCGTGGTGCTGCGCCCCGGCTGGCAGGAGGCCTGGACCGAGGTCCTCCGGCAGCTCGACGACGTACTGCCCGACCGGGTCAAGCGGCAGGCGGCCTGCGAAGTGATCATGCTCACGCACAACCGGGAACTGCACGAGGTGAACCTCGGCTGGCACCCCCGAGCCGAGGAGGTGCTGTGGCAGCCCGCCCTCCAGCAGGGCAAACGCTCCGAGAACGGCGCACTGAACGTCCGCTACACCAACCGTGTCAAAGCGGAGGCCGTCCAGGCCCTGCGCACACTGGTAGCGGCCCACACCCCCTGGCTGCGCATCCGCTACGCCTTCTGAACGGCTCCGGTCGCCCGGCGCTCGTCCGGCCTTCACAGCATTACGCGGCGGGCACCCGCAAGGCGGCCAGCACCGGTAGGTGATCCGTGGCGGCCCGCAGGTCTCGTTCCTCGACCCCCGACAGCCCCATCGGCACTCCGCACCCGAGCACCTGGACTCCCTCCGTCACGAAGACGGCGTCGATCCGCTGCAGTGGGTCGCCCAGCCGGGTGGTGTGCTCACGCCCCCACGGCTGCGTCGCCCAGCCGTCCCGCAGGGCGTGCGCGAGCAGGCCGAAGGTACGGCCGTCGGGCCGGTCGTTGAGGTCGCCCGCGGCGACGGCGTACGGCGCGTCCAGGGCGGACAGCCGGTCGAGGAGCAGCCGTCCTTGCTCATAGCGCTCCCGGTCGTCGATGCTCAGGTGGCAGCTCAGCACCCCGAGCCGGGCCCGGCCGAACCGGAGCACGGCGGTCGCGAAGCCACGCTGGTGCAGGCCGGGGGTACGGGGAAGCAGGACGTCCTCCGTGCGTTCCACGTGGGCGCGGAGCGAGGAGAGGATCATGGGGCCGGAGGCGGGGGCGCCGCCCGAGACGTACACGAGTCCGCAGGAACCGGCGAGGCCGGCGGCGGCCTGGCGCCAGCGGAAGAAGCGCGGCGCCTCCTGCACGCAGACGATGTCGGGCCGGCAGGCCCGGATCACCCGGGCGAGGGCCGCGACGTCGTCGCGCATGGAGCGGATGTTGTAACTGAGCACACGCACGACCACGGAGCCGTCGGGCTCCGTCACTGACGCGGGCAGATCCTGCACATCTTCCCCTCTCCACGCGACGGCGCTGTGTGAGACGGCGGTGCCCGGACGTGCGCAGTCCCCTCGCACCTGATGTGATCCGCCTTCACGGAGTGATCGGCGCTCTGCCGATGCCGGGTTGCGCCGAATCTAGCAAGGAGCCGACGAGGTATTCGAAACCCGAACCTCGTCGCCTGGCAGATGCCTGCGCAGCAGCCGAAGCGCAAGGACGTGGTCGTTGCGTTCCGCCGCCTCGAGCGGCGTCTCGCCGCGGCTGTCCCGCAGCGCCGGATCCGCGCCGTAGGCGAGGAGCACCGCAGTCGTGGCCACGGTGAGCGGCTCTCCGCTCTGCAGTGCCACGTCGGCTTCCGTCTCGATCGCGTGCGTGAGCGGAGTCGCACCGTTTCCTTCGTCGGGGTCCGCGCCGGTATCGAGCAGCCGGGCCAGCAGTTCCGCATCCTGGTGCTCCACGGCGAAGAGCGTCGGAGGCCACCAGCCACTGCCGTCGATGGCCTCCTGCTGACTCGGTCGCAGCGACATGAAGACAGCGAACCGCCGCCAGGTGCGCTCCACCGCGGCACCCAGGTACGGCCGGGCCTTGCTGATCGCGTTGTGGACCTCGCTGCCTGGTTCGTGCCGGAGCAGCATGTCGTCGATCCGGGTGTCGATGTCGACGGACTGCCCGGCGGGACCTGTCGTCATGTCGGCGAAGACCAAGGCGTCCAGGAGCGCAGAGTCTTCCCGCCCGTGGACCGCCGGCTCAGCCCAGAGCCCGCGCCGCTCCCCCTCGTACACGACCCCCGAGTACTGGGTGACCAGCCGCACCAGACGCGCCGGCGCACCCAGCGACTCAAGGTGTCGAGCACCGTCGAGAGCATGGAACCCGGTGTCACACACCTCAGGCCCGTGACCGATGTCGTGCAGCCAGGCGGCGGCGACGAGGAGATCCCTGTCCGCCCTGGACACGGCTGGGGCAACCTGGTGAGCCCGAACCGCCACGGCCTGGGTGTGCAGCCAGCGATGTTCGAGCGGGGCGAGCAGGGACTCGGCGAGTTCGGCCGCTCCCTGGGGCGTGTCCAGCGCAGAAGGCATGGAGGGAACGGTAGCCCCTCCCGCGACCAAGTGGGACGGCTTGGTATTCCCCGAATTTCAGCTGACTTCCGGCAACGAGTCATCTCTGTTCCGCCGCTGATCATCTGCGTGACGGCCGGCGGGCTGCTGACCGCTCTTCCGGTATCGGGGCTTCCGCCTTTTAGAACTCGGCCAGCTGAATACCCTGTCCAACTGGCAAGACTTTCGTACGTCCGGTTGAAACGTGGTGTCGCTCACCCTGCTCCGCGTGGGCGCCAAGGGGTGCGTGCACATGGCCAGTAAGTGCTTTCTGCCGGATGGGGGCGTGTGAGACGGTGAGGGCTCCAGCTACTCGTGCGAGAGGAAGAGAATGAAGCTTTCCATGCGCCGTTTCCTCGGCGTAGCAGCAGTGTCCGCGGCCGCTCTGACCGCCACGATCGTGCCCGCCACGGCCGCCGTGGCCTCGCCCAGCACGGCTTCCGCCATCGGGCCGACCATCAACCGTACGGACTGTAACGAGAACGGCTACCTCGAAATCCACAACAACGAGGGTCGCGACACGCTCTGCTTCGCCAATGCCGGATCGATGCCCGTCGCCATCTACGGCGTGAACTGGGTGGAATCCGGGAACAACGTCGTGACTCTGCAGTTCCAGCGAAACCTGAGTGACCCGACGCTGGAAACCGTCACCCTTCAGAAGTGGAGCTCGTGGAATCCGGGTCACGTCCACGAGATCTTATCCATCCGTATTTACTGAGATCTGAGCACGACATGGGGCGCCTTTCGAGGCGCCCCTTTTCGGAAGGTGATTGCTTCATTGACCGACCCTGGGCGGCCTCTGGTCGGACGGCAGGACGTCCTCGAGTCGCGCCAGCTCCTCCTCGCTCAGCGTGACGTCCGCGGCCCTGGCCGAGTCGGTGATGGAGGCCGGACGGCTGGCTCCCGGTACCGGGATCACTACCGGGGAGCGGGCCAGCAGCCAGGCCAGGGCGACTTGCTGGGGACTGGTGCCGCGCTCGGCGGCGACACGGTGGAAGGCGGTGCCGAGGGACGTCGGGCCGGAGGGACCGTCGAGGGAGCTGCGCGAGAGGCCGCCCAGGGGGCTCCAGGGCAGGAAGGCCAGACCCAGCTGTGCGCTCAGCCGTAGTTCGGGCTCGCTGTCGCGGACGGCGGGCGAGTACTGGTTCTGCACGGAGGCGAGCCCGTCGCCGAGGATCTGATGTGCCTGGCGGATCTGGGCCGTGGTGACGTTGGAGATTCCCGCGGCGCGGATCGTGCCGGCGTCGAGCAGGTCGCGCAGCGCGCCGACGGACTCCGCCCAGGGCACGGCCGGGTCCGGCTTGTGCAGCTGGTACAGGCCGATGGCGTCGACGCCGAGGCGCTTGGCGGAGGCCTCGGCGGCTCGTCTGAGGTGTGCAGGGGTGGCGGTGACGGTCCAACTGCCGTCTCCGGGACGGCCACGGCCGCCCTTGGTGGCCACCAGGACGCCGGAGGTGTCACCCCCGTAGCCGGCCAGCGCGCGGGCGATCAGCAGTTCGTTGTGGCCCGCCTCGTCGGCGTGCCAGTGGTAGCTGTCGGCGGTGTCGATGAGCGTGACGCCGGCGTCGAGGGCGGCGTGGATGGTGGCGATCGCCTGTGTCTCGTCCGGGCGGTGCTCGATGGACAGCGGCATGGCACCGAGGCCGATGGCGCTGACGGTGGTGTGGGCGATGGTGCGGTACTGCACGGTGGCGTCAGTTCCTCAGGCGGTGGGTGACGGGTCGGTGGTGAGGGCTTCGACAACGGCGCCGGGCAGCCAGTCGGTGGTGTGGGAGAAGGAGAAGCCCAGATCCTTCGCGCGGGCGTTGCTCATGGCGTAGTGGCGGTCCAGGGAGAACGGGGAAGCTTCCTCGCCCGTCGTGACGGTTCGGTACACGGCCTCCCGGCCCACCTGCCGGGCGATGACCGCGGCGAGGTCGTACACGTCGAGCGGGCCGTCGGAGCAGGCGTTCACCGGGCCGGTGAAGTGGGCTGCGGCCGCCCACAGCAGCAGCTCCGCCAGCTCCCGGTAGTGGATGAAGACCGTGGGCAAGGCCTTCGCGTGCACGGTGATCTCTTCGCCCCGGGTGATGCGCCCGGCGTAGTGCGCCAGCCTGCCGGTGAACTCCTGCGCGCCGCCGCCGAGGACGTGGGCGCTGCGCACGCCGGCGAACTCGAAGCCGCCGGTGCGGAGGAAGACGGCCTCCGCCTGGCGCTTCCCCTCGGCGTAGTGCGCCTGCAGGTACGCGTCGTCGTGCCAGGGAAGGTCCGTGGCCACCAGCCAGGTGGCCGGGTCCAGGGTCTCCTCCGGTACCGGCGTCCCCGACGGCACGGCCGGCAGAGCGGCGGTCGCCGGGTCGTAGACCTCGATGGTGGAGGTCATGACGTAGCGCCGGGTGCGGCCGGCGAAGGCGCGGACGGCGATCGCGGCCTGCACCGGGGTGTAGCAGACCTGGTCCACCACGACGTCGAAGGTACGAGAGCCGAGCGCGGCCGTCAGGGCGGCCTCGTCGTTTCTGTCGACAACGAGGTGCTCGACGCCGACGGGCGGCGAGGTGGAGCCGCGATTGATCACAGTGACCTGGTGGCCGGTGCTGTGCAGACGCTGCACCAGGAGTTTTCCGACATACCGGCTTCCGCCGATGACGCAGATCTTTTGCATGCCCCCATCCTGGAGACCTACGGTCATCAGCAGAAGTGCTGATCTACTGGTCGGGTATTAAGGAAAACTGTTGATCGATGTGCAACGGCTGCGTGTGCTGCGGACGGTGGCGGAGCACGGGAGTTTCAACCGGGCGGCCACGGCTCTCCGTCTCACCCCGTCCGCCGTCTCCCAGCAGGTGGCCGCCCTGGAGCGCAGCCTCGGCACGCAGGTCGTGGCCCGCAGCACCCGCGGCGTCACCCTCACCCAGGCCGGCCACATCATGGTCGGTGCCGCCGAATCCGTCGCGGCAGAACTCGAACACGCACGGCAGCGGGTCGCCCAACTCAGTACGGGCCGTACCCAGCTCACCGTCGCCACCTTCACCAGCGGCGGCAGACTGCTGCTGCCCGCCGCCCTCGCCCGGTTCACGGCAGACCATCCCCGCACCGTGGTCCACATCAGGGAAGGCGAACCCGAGGACTCCCTGCCGCTCGTGCGTCAGGGCGCCGTGGACCTCGCCCTGGCCTACCATTTCGACGGCCCGCTGCCCGTCGGGCCGGGCCCCGGCTCCGGCCTGGAGTGGACGCCGCTCCTGGAGGACCCCCTGTACGTCGTCCTGCCGCCAGGACACCGTCTCGCCCACCGCGACGCGCTCGACCTCGCCGAACTGGCAACCGAGCCCTGGGTGCTCGGCTGTCTGAAGAGCGAGGCATACCTGCGGCGCTACGCCGAGCGTGCCGGCTTCGATCCGGACGTGCGCGGAACCACCACCGACTACTTCTTCGCCCGCTCACTGGTCGCTGCGGGCGTGGGCGTCTCCCTGATCCCCTCCATCGCGCTCACCCCGGAGATCCCGGGCCTGTGCACCGTCCCGGTCAGGTCGCCGGGGCCGGCCCGGCACATTGGCGTCGCCGCGATCAGCCGCGGTGACCGGCCCCACGTCACGGCGCTCGTCCACGCGCTTCGCGAGCAGGCCATGCGGCACGACGGGCGTTGATCCGCCTCGGGTCCACGACCGGCGCCGTACCGGCCGGTGAGGTGGCTCCTGGCCGTCTCGTCATACCCGGTGGCGAGTCGCGGCCTCGGACGGGCCCCGGTGCGGAAGAGCTTCGAGGAAGGCGGCCAGGAGGGCGTTGAACTCGGTCGGCCGCTCCATGTTGGGGAAGTGCGCGGTGTTCTCCACGAACACCGCGCGGCCGTCGGGTACCGCGTCGACCAGACGCTCGGCCATCGCTCTGTGGTCGCTCACGTCGAGGGCGCCGCATATCGCCAGGACAGGAACGTCGATGGACGCCGCACGCCGCCAGGTCTGGAGAACGGGTACGCGATAGTCCGGTTCGCCGGCCGCGTGCTTGGAGATCGTCCGGGACGCCATCGCGCGCAGGCGGTTCACGACGTCCGCATCGACGTCACCGAGCGAGCGGTGCGGGCCTGCCGCGAAGCGCACGTGCCCGTCCAGCCAGCCCTCGATGTCGCCGGCCGCCAGTGCGCCGTTCTGCTTCCCCAGGACCTCCAGGCTCCAGGGATCCTCGAAGTACGGTTCGCTGGTTCCCACGCCGCTGACGACCACGGCGCGCACCAGTTCCGGATGCTCGAGCGCAACGTCGACCGCGGTACCCCCGCCCATCGAGACCCCGACGAGCACCGCCGGCCCGGCATCGAGACGGCGCAGCAGCGCTGCCAGATCGTCGGCCGGACGAAACGGCCGGGTCGCGTTCGAGGAGGCACCGTGTCCGCGGGCGTCCGGTGCGATGACCCGGTAGTGCGGGGCGAACGCCCTTGTCTGGTCGTCCCACATGCTGTGATCGAAGAAGCCGGCATGGAGCAGCACCAGCGGTTGCCCCTTGCCGGTGTCGCGGTAGGCGAGCGAGCCGTCAGAGGTCGCGAACGAAAGCATCTCGGGGTGCTCGGCGAAAGCAGACATGACAACCAAGGTGTCATCATCGTCGGAAGATGGCAACCGAAGTGTCATCCTTGGAACATGACAGGCACCGATACCCCACTGCCGCCCGACGAGCTCGCCGACCGACTGACGGAGGTGTTCGCCCTGGTGGGGCCGCTGTACCGGAGGGTGTACCGCAAGGTGGAACAGGCCGAGTCCATCGAGGGGCTGTCCGTCGGCGTACGCGCCGTCCTGGACCTGCTGCGTCAGCACGGACCCATGACCGTCCCCCAACTGGGCCGCGCCCAGACCCTCAGCCGGCAGTTCGTGCAGCGCATGGTCAACGACGCCGCCGCGCAGCACCTGGTCGAGGTCATCCCCAACCCCGCCCACCAGCGGTCCTCGCTGATCCGGCTGACCGCCGACGGCCTGGCGGCCATCACCGCGGTCCACGCCCGGGAACACGCGGCCCTACGGCAGGTGAGCGGCAACCTCACCGGCGCCGACGTGGACGCGTGCGTGCACGTCCTGACCCGGATGCTCACGCTCTTCGACGACGTCGACGTGCCCTAGTGGTGCTTCGTTAGGTTCTGGATCTGATTCTGGGCAGGGGGCGGCCGCACGTGGTACGGGTGCCGGTCCAGCACCTCAGCAGGTCTTGAAGGGCGTCGAGGACCTGGTAGAGGGTCAGGCCGGCGTCTGGGATTTTGGGTCGAGCCATCACAGGGTGAGGAAGGCCTAAGCGGCGGTGACGAGGGTGAGGTGGCGGTGCCAGCCGTGCCAGGTGCGGCCCTCGAAGTGGTCCAGGCCCAGGCCGTGCTTGAGTACGGCGGTAGTCGTGCTCGATGCGCCAGCGCGTCTTCGCCCACCGCACCAGGTCGGCGACCGCGGTGGTGGCGGGCAGGTTGGTCATCCAGTAGCCAGTCGGACCGGCCGCTTCAATGGGCTGCTCGACCAGCAAAGTCCGCAGCGGCAGCACCCCCCTTCCATCGGCTGCGTCCGCCGGCTGCCTCCTGAGCGGTTCGGGTGGCTTCCTTGCCCGATGTCCGTACCTCGAGCCCGGCGAAGCGCGAGGTCGTCGTGCCCTTGCTGCCCTGACGCCAGGTCACTGGCTCGAATCGGGTACCGGAGTCGACGAGCGCGGTCAGATGTCTGGCGACCTCGCGGTAGCGGGGCAGGGTTGGGGGGCCAGGACGGGCAACCTCTTTTGGGTCGACCGCCATCACGTATGACCAGCCGCGTTCTTCCAGAGCGAGCCGGAAGGAGACGCTGCGGCCGTAACCGGCATCGGCCACGATCACCGGCACCGCCAGTCTCTGGCCGGCCAGCCGGTCCAGCAGCCCCAACGCCAAGTGCGTCTTGGACACGTGACCGACCTCCTCGGGCATCCCGGCCCGCTGCCGTCGCCGGTCATCGTCCGCCCACTCCTGAGGGAGGAACAACTCCCACTCCAGCGGGCACGAGGCGGTGTCGGGGGCCGCGTGCACGCTGACCGCGACCTGGCAGCTCGCCCGCTTGGCCAGAGCTCCGCAGTACTGCCGGGCCACCCCCACCGACGCCGGGCCGCACTTGGGAAACGACACATCGTCGACCACCCACACTTCAGGGCTGATCGCCTCGCACAGTCTCCGGGCGATCCGCCGCCGCACCGGCAGCGGATCCCACGGCGACTGGCGATGATCCTCTGTGCATTCTCCACCAGCGCATGCGCAGCGATGGGCTCAGCCGCCCTCTCCCTGCTCCGGCTTCCCGACACCTCGATCAACGGCGGAACCTTCAGCGAAGCCTGCACGCTCTGCTGCACAGCCGAAGGCCGCATTCCGAGCCGCCCGTAGAGTTTGCGCTCCGACACATAGGCAAGATCCACAACACTCCCCCACCACTCCACCCAGCCGCCTCCGGAAACCTTTCGGCTTCGAACCCCTCCGGTCAATGCCGCCAGAGCATGGGCATCTCATGCAGGCCCTGAGTGAGGGCGGCTACAGCGGTTCGAAAGGAAGGTCGCAAGCGGTGACAGCGGCAGCGGCCAGGCATGGGGGCTGCCCGGACGGAAAGCGGCTCTCTGCAGCTACTGGTCTCCCCGTGCGCGTGAGGCTTCTGAACCCGATCCAGCAGCATCGCGAACAGCTCGTCGTCGCGCTCATGCAGCCGGACGGCGCCGCACCCACCGCACGCAACGACCGCATCCGGCGAGCCTGCAGAGCGGATTCTGCCCAGCAGGGCATTGATCAAGGCGCCGTCCACGGGGACAGCGTCCACCACGTGGCCGCAGCGTGAGCAGGTGTCGGCACGTCGTCGCCGTCATTCGCCTTTGCTGCGCTGAGCACTTCCCTACGGTGCTCTGCGGGAGGCGGTCCAGCGGCTTCTCATCCAGGTCGTCCGGCGAAGAAATCCGTAAGGGAAGATGCGAGCGCTTCTGGAGCCTCTTCGGCCACGTGATGCCCGGAGTCGATGCCGTGGCCGCGTACGTTCGGTGCCCACTGCCGCCAGATCTTCACCGGGTCCCCGTACAGATCCTCAAGGTCGTCCCGGAGTGACCAGAGGATCAGCGCCGGGCACTGGATCTGTGTCCCGGCCGCGCGATCGTCCTCCTCGTGCCGCCGGTCGACGGTGAGACCGGCCCGGTAGTCCTCCAGCATCGCCCGCACCACGTCGGGGTTTCTCGTGGCCGCGCGCCACTCGTCATAGTTTTCCTGCCCCATGCTCTGGGGGTCACCGTGGTACCAGCTGTCCGGATCAGCGTTGATGACCCGCTCGGGGATGTCCGGCTGGGCGAAGAAGAACCAGTGCCACCACTGCGTGGCGAACTCGGTCGTGATGCGGGACAGGTGCTCGGTGAGGGGCAGACAGTCGATCAGCGCCACCCGCGAGACCGCGTCGGGATGATCGAGGGCAAGACGCAGCGCGACACTACCTCCTCGGTCGTGCCCGGCGAGCGCGAACCGGGCATGACCGAGGGAGCGCATCACCTCGACCACGTCACCAGCGACGGCCCGCTTGGAGTACCCCGCGTGGTGTGCGGTATGCGCCGGACCCCTGGACCGGCCGTATCCCCGCAGGTCGGGACAGACCACGGTGAGACCGCGTCGGACGAGGAACGGGGCAACGCGATGCCAGGTCGCAGATGTCCGGGGATGGCCGTGCAGCAGCACCACCGGCGGCCCTTCCCCACCGTAGCGAACGAAAATCGATGCTTCATCGACCTGGACCCGCCTAGTCTCAAAGCCCTCGAACAAGGCCCTGACCTCCCGCCCTCGTTGACACACCGCCACGGCACCTATCGGCCCAGGACAGACAACCCCGTACTCGCACACACGGACCACCGGGCCAACAGGCTGCGCAAGTTGGCCCCCTTTGCCGACGAGTGCTGAACCGACACAGCTTTCCTCATGCCCCGCAGATCCCGTAGACACAACTTCCTGGATTCGCCAACGGTGTCTTGGAGATGCCGGGGACAGGCCGATGCACTGCTATCCGCGCTTATCTCGGCGCGGCGCTGCGCGCCGCTCATACCGCCGCCGGAGGGCTGGTGGCCGGTGTCCGTCTCGTGCTGCTGGCGATTGCGCATGTCCTCGCCCCACATCGACCTGAGCGGGAGGTGGCTACGGCGCAGCGGCGGTGGGCGGGTGTGGCGCGCAGTGCGGGGCGTTCCGGGGCGGCAGGCGGTGAGGTGTTCGCCCTGGCGCACGCGGTGGTGGCCCGGTGGTGGGATGAGGCCCTGCGCTGGGAGCGGGAGGAGATCTGGCCGCACCGTCTGCACCGGCTGGCGGGCGGCAATGCGGGTTCGGCTTGCAGGGTGGCGGATCGTGGGCCGGGATGCGGCGATCTTCCCTGAGGTGGTGGCGGTGATGCAGGCGCTGCTGGAGCCGGAGACGGCCGGGCTGGCCTGGCAGGCAAGCGGGGGGGACGCGGCCTCGGGCGCGGGGCGCTGATGTGTTCTGCCGCTGGTTGGGCGAGCGGGTGGGCCGTGCCTGGCTGGGGCCTTGGATCGCCGCCGACCACGACAGCCCGCTGCACGGCTTCACGGGGGCGCTGGTGCGCGCCCGCCGCCGCGAGGCAGGGCCGCCGGGATGGGGTGATCCGTGGCGGCTGAGGCGGGAGCAGCAGCCCGCCCCGATGGTCGGCCAGTTGCGCGTCAGGGCGACCGAGCGGCAGTCGGGCGGCTCGGGTACCCGGTGGCGAGCCACGGTGGACGCTCCGCTCCCGGATCGAGCAGTTGCTCAGCGAGGTCCGGGAGCAGCTGGTGCAGCCACACGAGTCAGCTACGCCACATCACTGCAGGAAGCTGTCGATGGGTGCCGCGTGGTATTCCGTCGCGCCAGCGGTGGTGATGCCGCTGGCTGAACCGGGCAGCCGCAGAGCGCCGGCACCGCTCACGTACAGGTCGGCCGTTCCGTCACCGTCCGTGTCGCGCAGCCGTACCAGGCCACCGAACTGTTCGTCGGCCGTCAACGCACCCGGGACGCCTCGGGTGTTGCGGGCGAACCACTGTGAGCCGGCACCGGTCAGGCCGCCCGGCCGCCCCTTGAAGATGTGCACGCCGCCCGCGTAGTCGTGGTCATCGATCTCCTCGCCCGGCACGCCGACTGCGAGATCCGCGTAGCCGTCGCCGTTGACGTCACCCGCCGAAATGGATGCGCCGAATTCGTCCCGGTTCTCGGGAGATCCGGTGACGCCACTGGTCGACTGGGTGAGGCGGGTGCTCCGGGACGGGCCGGCGGACGAGCCGTACCAGACGCTGACTCGGCCTTTGTGCTTGGAGTAGAGGGGTGTGCCGACGGCGATGTCGCCGTAGCCGTCCTTGTTGAAGTCGGCGATGACACCGTCGCCGCCGCGTTCGGAGCTGCCGCCGTTTCCGGATTCCGACTCCAGGCGGAGGCTCTTGCCCGGGGTGAGTGAGCTCGCGCCCCCCTTGATGAACCAGACGTCGGACGCGATGTATTCGGGGCTGACCACGTCACCAATGATCGCGAGGTCGGTTTTCTTGTCGCCGTTGACCTTGCCGGAGATCAGCGCGGTGGCGTAGAAGGACGACGTCTTGTCGAGCTTGGTCACGGTGCCGGTGGTACCGGTGCGTTTGAAGGGGCCGCGGTAGACGTAGGTCATGGACTCGTTGATGACGGCCAGGTCCTGCTTGCCGTCCCCGTTGAAGTCGCCGGTCGCCAGGTCCTTGCCCATGTAGTTGTCGCGACCCGGGTTCTTGTTCGGCAGGGCCGTACCCGTGGACAGGCCGGAGGGGGACCCCCAAAGGATCGTCACGGCGCCCTGAGAATGGTTCTCGCCGGTCGCTGACACCGCGAGGTCGCCGTATCCGTCGCCGTCGAAATCGGCGGCGGCCCGCACTTCGCCGAACATGTCGTCGGCCTCGTCGGATCCGGGCACGCCAGGGCTCGCCTGAGTGATGCGCTGCTGCTTGGGGCCGGGCCCGGTGGCAGTGCCGAAGACCACGGTGACGCCGCCGCCCCCTCTTGCGCTGAAGCTCGAGTACGCGTAGTCGCGGTACCCGTCGCCGTTGAAGTCGTCGCCGTGCCGCGCGGGCGCGGCGCTCGCTGCCGCGGTGGGCAGAGTGAGGGGGATGAGGCCCGCTACCACGAAGGTGGCGAGCGTAGCCGTTGTGCGGACGGGCATGAGTGTCGAGGCTCCTTGTGATCGCGCAGGCAGGGGGCTCAATCGGCGGGCGCACGGAGTGCGTGGCCGCTGGTTCTCGGGGGCCCCACGCCGTTCACCGAAAGTCTCCCGAGTGACGCGTGGGGTCCGCCAAGCAGGAGACCGGTAGTGGGGCCGAAAGGTTGCACGTTGACGCAGACGAAAGCTTCGTCAGTGCTCGTTCAGGAGGGCCGGTTGGCTGCGGTACGCGAGAACGGACCAGATTCACCACTTCGGGAGGCACCTGCCTCCCGCTCTGTTCGAATGTGGATGACCTGGGACGGTGCCGTTCCGAGATGGGCTGCGATGGTTTGTCAGCCCTCTCGTTTCGGCCCCGCCGGCGGGGCAAGCCAGCGTGAGAACCCGCTGGCTTCGCCGTGTGCATCCCCTGGCATCGTGTGGCCCATGGGTGAACTGGTTGAGCGCGTCGACGAGCAGGACCAGGTGCTGGGGGTCGTTGACCGAGCTCAAGCCATTCGTCAGGGCTGGCTTCATCGCATCGCCACGATCGTGTGCCGCGACGAAGACGGACGGTTCCTTGTTCATCGCCGCCCGGACGATTCGTCCCGTTTTCCGGGTCAGTACAACTGGATGCTTGGCGGTGCCGCTGATGTTGGCGAATCGTACGAGGAGGCTGCAGCCCGGGAACTGTCGGAGGAACTAGGCGTTCATGCTGCCCCCCGCTTCGTGCTCAAATTTCTGTGTGCTGGGGCAATCAGTCCCTACTGGCTCGGACTGCACGAGGTCGTCATCACGGCATCCGTCCGGCCGAATGTCCAGGAAGTCGCCTGGCACGACTGGCTCACCGAGCCAGAGCTCGAGTCCCTGGTAAGGCAGCAGGAGTTCGTCCCCGACGCCCGCGATGCGTTCGAGCGATACCGCGACCTGAGCCGGGCAGACCGTCCCCTGAGCTAAGTCCGTCATCGGCTCACCACACTTGGTCATGGGGACCAGCACGTCGGCGTCGTGGACTCAGGACCTTTCGCCTCAGATTGCGGTCTGTTCGAATCCTTGGTGCCCCCAAAGTGGTGAACATCCGCTGTCCGTTCCCGTGGACAGAGCCAGCCGTGGAGTGCACCGAACTTCAGATGCCCTGGCCGTTGTTGTCCTTGTGCGGGCGCTGGGCTTTGACGGACACAAGGAGATGGTCGTGCAGGAGCAGCATCCCGGAGCGCGCCTCGTAGTGACGGAACCGCGCGGCGACCAGACCATGCACCGGGCGAGCCCGGTAGACGTCCTTCGCCCCGAAGCGAAGGACCGCCACCTCGTCCTCGATCCAGGCGAGGACAGCGGCGATCGTCCTCTCGTGCGCGGCCTCGATCAACCGCTGGGTCTCGTCATCACCCAGGGCCCACAACAGGTAGATCGTCGGCTGCGGACGGAAGACCAGATCGAACCCGGTGACCTTCACCTTGCGGCCGAGCGCCCCGGCCGGGCGCGCGGCCGCGGGCTTCTTCCCGGCGGCGAGCTGGTCGGCCTCGATCCGGTCGGCGCGCGGGTGCCAGCCCTCACCGAAGCGGTTGCGTAGCTGCGCCTCGGTGACGACGCCACCGCCGCGAGGCCGAGCACGGCAAGGCCCCGGCCCATCCATCGCCCGGTCGGGACCCCGGCCTCTTCCTCCGCCTGGACCAAGGGCGTGGGAGCCGGCCGGCGGCCGTCACCAACGACGACCTGGCGCAGGTAGTAGCGGTACATCTGCCCGCCAGTGATCAGCGCGATATCCATCGTGGAAGCCACGCCACACGGACCTGACCCGCAATAAAGGCCCGATCAGCCGCACGTGCCACCACGCGGGAGGAAGGGCCGAACGTTCTTCTCAGGTGCCCGTCAGACGGGAAGCGGCTCCGGGCGGCTCGCCAGTGTCATCGCTCTCCTGCAGCTACCTGAACGACACCACCGAGCACCACCTACACGCACCAGCCGACAGGCACCGCCAAGGACGACCGCCTACCCAGCCCCCGGCAACCGCCGGGGGCTTCGTCGTGCTGCCCGGAGGACACCGTGCCCACGTACGAGACACTCCCCCGCTTCACCACCGACCTCCAGCACCTCACCCCCGCCCAGCGCCGGCGCTTCCGCCGCGTCGTACGAGAAGCCTTCGTCCCCGACCTGCGCACCGGGCTGTTCCGTCCCGCCTGCGTATCAAGCGTCTGGGGTGGACGTTCAGCAAACGTTTCTGCGAGCTGGTGGGCGGGGTGTGGCATGTCCCAGGTCGTGCTACGTCGGCCGATTGACCGTATTCGATCATCTTCCGACCCTTCCCCTGCGTCTGGTGCGCGAAATGCCGTCCACTTCGACCACTTAGGGCGTGGCTGGTGACAGGAAAAGGAAGGAAACGTCCGGGAGTGAAAACAGGCCACGTCCGAAACGCGGAGCTACGGAATCCGGGGATGGGTGATCTGGGCGGAGGCGGTGGCCGCGACGGTGATCGTCGGCCCGACGCCGACCCGGACGTCGACCCCCAGCTGCGAGATGCACCGTACGCACAGAACCTCCCCTGGTGAGCCGCGTCGGTGCCGTGGTAGCGCGCAGGGCGCTCTTCAGTTCGACCAGGGCCGCAGACAGCGGCAGCGCCTGCACGACCGGAGACAGACCGGCCAGCACCTCCAGCACCCACCGTAGATCTCCTCAGGCACCCGATCCGGACAGCGCACATGCATCACCGTCGCCCGCACACGCCTTTGAGCACGCTAGTTGGTCCATGTGTGCGGTAGGTGGCCCGTAGACCCGAGCGGGCGCCCTGGCTGGTAGGCCCGCGTAAGCCGCCAAAGGAACCCGACTACCCTGATCGAATGATCGATGAGGGGGATTTCCGGGTCGGTGACGTGCTGTCGGTTGCTTGCCCCTTCACGGTTACCAGGGTCGTGCAGGGTGTCACGTGGGATCACGGAGATCTTGGCCGCATGAGCGGGTCCGCCCGTTGCGCAGGATGCGCACCTCCTGGCCCTTGGGCGTCGCCTTGCTGCAGGAGAAGACGAGCCCGGTCAGGCCGCCGGGGCGGTCAGGACGGCCTTGGCCACCAGCCGGAGATTCCTGATCATCGGATTCGGGTCACCCTTGCGGCTGGCCAGGACGACCTGGCTGGAAGGAGCGCCCTCGATCGGGACGGTGACGAGGTTGGGGCGCAGTGAGCTACGCCGATCGCCGACCGGTAGCACGGCGATCGCCTGGCCACTCGCGACGAGTTCGAGCTTGTCCTCGTAGCTCTCGATCGGCGGCACGCCCGCCCCGAGGATCCGGTAGGCAGTCCAGTCCGCGGTCTCGAACGGGCACGGTGCCGTCTCTTCGCCGGCCAGTTCTTCCGCGGTCACCGACGGGCGGTCGGCCAAGGGATGGCCGCGCGGGACCACGAGCATCCGGGGCTCCTCGTACAGAGGGGTGGTGAAGACGTCGTCGGCGGCGAGCGGCAGCGGGGCCCGCGCGATCAGGGCGTCGACGCGCTTGTCGGACAGCGCCCCGACGTCGCGGCAGCTCAGGTACCGGGTGGCGATCTCGGCGTCCGGGTAACGGCGGCGCAGTTCCCGTACCGCGGTAGTGATCACCAGGTCTTCAACGTAGCCGATGGCGATTCGTTCAATCTCGGCTTGTTCACGCACGGCCAGCTCGGCCTGACGGGCGGCCTGCAGCAGGGCTTGGGCACGGGGGAGGAACCTCTGGCCGGCCGGAGTGAGCCGGGTGCCCTTGGGGTCGCGGTCCAGCAGTCGTGCGCCGAGATACCTCTCGAGCCGTTGGATCTGGCGGCTCAGCGCCGGCTGGGCCACGTGCAAGTCGGCGGCGGCCCGGCCGAAGTGCTGGTGCGCCGCCACCACGGTGAAGTAGCGCACCAGCCGCAGTTCCAGGTCCTGTCCGAGATCGTTCACCCTGGCAGCGTACGCGTCATGCCGTTTCGGAATGGCTGGGTTGCCGAACCGGTCTTGGACGGCCATGCCGTCCTGGGCCTTGACTGAAGGAGCAACGTTTCCCCAAGAAAGCGACAGGCGAGATGAAGGCGATCCAGTTCCACGAAGCGGGCGGGCCGGAAGTTTTGCAGTATGACGAGGTGCCGGTTCCCGAGATCGGCCCGGGCGAGGTGCTCGTCCGGGTGCACGCGGCGGGCATCAACCCGCCGGACTGGTACCTGCGTGAGGGGATGAAGGTCATGCCGGCCGAGATGAGGCCGGCCCTGGAGTTCCCCCTGATCCCCGGAACGGACATGTCAGGTGTGGTCCAGGCGGTCGCTCCGGACGTGCTGGGGTTCGCCGTCGGTGACGAGGTCTTCGGCATGCTGCGGTTCCCCGGATTCGACGGCCGGACATACGCCGAGTACGTGGCCGCGCCGGCTTCGGACCTGGCTCACAAGCCGGCCGGTATCGACCACGTGCAGGCGGCTGGGGCGCCGATGGCCGTGCTTACGGCCTGGCAGTACCTGGTTGATCTCGGCCACGACGTGCCGTCTCCTTTCACCGGCCAGGTGCACCAGCCGGTGCCGATCAGGCCAGGGATGACCGTGCTGGTCAACGGGGCCGCCGGTGGAGTGGGCCACTTCGCGGTGCAGCTGGCGAAATGGAAGGGGGCACACGTAATCGCGGTGGCCTCGGGCCGGCACGAGCAGTTCCTGCGCAAGCTCGGCGCAGATGAGTTCATCGACTACACCAGGACGCGGGCCGGGGACGTGGTCAGCGGTGTCGACCTGGTGATCGACACCGTCGGTGGCCCGGACAGCTCACGCTTCCTGGCCGTGCTCAAGCGCGGCGGCACGATGCTTCCGGTGTTCTTCGCCCAGTATGACCCGGAAGAGACGGCGCGTCTGGGCATCACGGTCTCGAACATTCAGGTGCGTTCCAACGGTCCCCAGCTCGCCGAGATCGGGCGCCTGTTCGACGAGGGCAAGCTCCAGGTCGGGGTGGACAGCACTTACCCGCTGCCCGAGGCGGGCAGTGCACACACGCGAGCCGCGCAGGGCCACCTCCAAGGCAAGATCGTGCTGACGGTGGTCTCGTGATCGCCGAACTCCAGCAGGCGGTGGCGCACTACGCCCACGCCCTGGACGAGCTGAATGTGCCCGAGCCGGAAGCGGTTCTGGCCGAAGACCCCACCTGGACCTTGACGATGCCCGGACAGAGAGTGCTCGACCCGGTCACCGGACGCGCTCCGGTGCTCGGCTTCATCCGTGACGGGCACACGGCCCGGACCGGAAGGGTGCGGCACCACCTGGGTGATGTCGTGGTCACGACGACGGACGCCGTGTACCGCTGAGGTGCGGGCCTATCCGGTGTAGACGAGGAACACCGGCGAGAGCATCGAGATGATCTCGACTGGGGTCTACGAGTTCTGCCTGCGCCGGTCCTGCGGTGGGTGGCGGATCGCCGAACTCACTCTGACGCTGGACAACGCCTTTTAGGGCGGGGCCAGGCAGTGTGTCCGGGGTGTCATCGGGTGCCTGCCGGCGGCGCCCGGGTACCGATTGGGCCGACGGCGAACGGTACGGGCCTCTGTAGAGGGATGGCCGGCTGGTCGACGCGTTGTTGAACGCCGGCAGTTTCGGTCCCACTGACAGACGAGCAGGCGGTTGGGGACAGTCCGAGTGGTGATGGGCTCTCCGGCGGTCGCAGGGGTCAGATCCTTCGACGTGGAGCAGGCAGGCGGCGAGTCCCGCCACGTGTGCCGCGGTTTGCGAGGTCCGACGCCCGTTGTGTGCGCCGGCATAGGAGTTCGCCGTCATCCGGAAGAGGCTCACCGAAATCCGCAGGTTCATCACCGGAGTCGTCGCCCCGCAGACGGCTCTGCAACCGAAGGGCCTGTGGATCAAGCACACCCGAACACCCGGGTCGAGATCGGCGATCGGCTCGTCTGGAAGCTGGAGCCGCCCCGGGGTGTCGGCCAGCACGACAGTTGCCTCGCCCACTGCCCCCCTGCTGGCCGCCGAGCATGATCACCTGTTCCGGAGGTGAAAGAGGAGCGCCCGACCCGGCGAACGCCGGTGTGCACCTCAAGCGGGTACCAGCCGGAGCGAGCCGGCTCCGGCCACCTCCGGCCGGCGCAGCTCGACAGTCAGCGGGCGATCGAGATCGCGAAGGGTGTGAATCCGCTGGACCGAATCACGTGCGGGACGAAGAGGATCGCGGCCTCTGTGGCGCGGGCGGTCTGGATCCCGCCGAGGTCGGTGATCCATTCCTTGTGCCAGCCGAGGTTGATGAGCAGTTCACGGACGGTCTGCTTGGCCTGCGGGTCCTCGCCGGAGAGGAAGGCGTCGGGCGCCTGGGTGAGCGTGGCTGGCGCGGTCATCACCGGGAAGAGCATGGTGTTGAGTGTCTTGACGACACGCGTTTCGGGGAGCGCTTCCTGGAGTTGCTCGGCGAGGCTTGAGCCGGGGTAGATCAGGTCGGCGGGCAGTCCGTCCGGTCCGTCGGTGGTGGCGTTGGAGACGTCGACGAGGATCTTGTCGCGGAGTTCCTCGCGCAGGGCGACGAGCCGGTCCAGCGAGCCGGCGCCCGGGGTGGCGTTGATGACGATCTGGGCTGTGCGGGCGGCGTCGGCGGCGGCGCCCGGCGTGCGGTCCGCGACGGTCACCTCATGCCCTGCCCGGGTGAGGGCTGTGGCCAGGTTGCCGCCGACGCGGCCGTTTCCGAGAACTGCGATCGTGGTCATGATGATGTGGTCCTTCCGTGCGTGCGGGTTGTGGTGCGCGGTCAGTGGGAGAGGGTGGCGACGGCTTCGGCGTGGACGCCGGGTGCGGCGGCCAGGAAGCTTTCGCTCTGCGGGGTCCAGGGACGGCCCCCGGCGTCGGAGATCTGTCCGCCGGCCTCGGTGACGAGCAGCGCTCCGGGAAGCAGGTCCGCGCGGGCGCCGGCGAACTGCCAGAAGGCGTCGATCCGGCCGGCGGCCACATTCAGCAGGTGCAGGGTCGCGGATACGGCGGTGCGGACAACGAGAGCGTCGAAGAGCATCGCGGTGATCGAGGAGCCGACGCGTCGCACGACCTTCTCGTCCTCGTCCGGCCGGGCCTGGCTGGTGGCCACGATGCTCAGGCCGAGGTCCGCGGTCTGGGAGACGTGCAGCGGCCGGCCGTCGAGGTAGGCGCCCGCGCCGGTGAGCGCAGTGCAGGTCTCGCCGGTCAACGGCAGGTGGACCGCGGTGAGCACGGGCTGGTTGTCGCGCACGAGGGTGGCGGTCACCGCCCACTCCGGCAGGGCGTGCAGGTGGTTGACGTTGCCTTCGGCCGGATCCACGACCCACCATTCGCCGGGCGGCAGCGCCCCGCCGTCCAGTTCGTCCTCCACCCAGCCGGCGTCCGGGCGCAGGCGCGTGAGGCGGGGGCGCAGGATGTCGAGGGCCATCTCGTCGTTGGCGGCGAGCGCGCGCATCAGCTCTTCGCGGGTCTGGTAGCCGACCACCTCGCCGAAGCGCTCGCGCAGCGCCGAACCCGCCTCACGCACGGCGATCGCGGCCTGAGCGAGCACGTCGGCGTCGAGGGCGGCGACGTCAGTGGTCTGGAGCGTTTTGGACATGGTGGTACTCCCGTCTGAGGAGGGGTGCTGAGGCCGGTCGAGGGCCGAACTGCGCGTTATTTCTTGCGCTTTCGTCTCAACGGTATGCAGCCCTTCCATTAACTTCAAATGCATGTCAAGCACGGCTAGGATTACTCACATGCAATTGGATTTGAATTTGCTCGCCGCGCTCGACGCGCTGCTGGAGGAGGGCAGTGTGGCCGGGGCGGCGGCGCGCCTGCACGTCACCGCCCCCGCGATGAGCCGGAGTCTGGGCCGGATTCGGCGCACGACCGGGGATCAGATCCTGGTGCGCACCGGCCGCACGATGACCCCGACGCCGTATGCGATCGCAGTCCGGGAACAGGTGCACGAGCTGCTGCACCAGGTTCAGGGGGTGCTGGCACCGAGCCGTGAACTCGATCTGGCAACGTTGGAGCGCACTTTCACACTCCGCTGGCACGATTCCCTGGTCGCCCTGAGCGGCCCCGCACTACTCGCGGCCGTGCGCGGACAGGCGCCGGGGGTGCGACTGCGCTTCGTCGCGGAATCGAGCATCGACACCCCCGAGTTGCGGCGCGGCGAGGTCGACCTGGAGGCGAACGCCAACCGCCCGAGCGCACCGGACATCCGAGCCGAGAACGTGGGTGAGACCCGCCTCGTCATCGTCGTGAGGCAGGGGCACCCCCTCACCCGCGTCAGGACCGTCACCGCAAAGCGGTACGCCGCCGCTGAGCACGTCACCGTCTCGCGACGTGGAAACCTCAACAACGCCCTCGACGACGCCCTCGCGCGGCTCGGCCTCACCCGCCGCGTGGTGGCGACCGCGCCCACGGAAGCGGCCGCGCTGGAGTTCGCGCGCGGCTCCGATCTCCTGATCACCGTCCCCGAAGTCACCACGCGGTCAGCGGTCGCCGACCTCGGCCTGGTCGTGCTCCCCCTCCCGCTCGACCTGCCGTCGGCACCCATATACCTGTCGTGGCATCAGCGCTACGACACCGACCACGCCCACGCCTGGCTGCGCGGGCTGGCGCGAACCGCGCTGGCCATGAACGGAGCGTCGTAGTCGGTGCCGTCCGGCCGCTCCACCCATAACGTCCACGCGACCACCTCGATGCCGCACGGCCGACCGCTGTGCGGACCCGCATCAGATCACCATTCCCCGGCGAGAACGTACACCGCGCGCACTGGCCTCCGCCACTCCGCCGGATATGCGGCCCTCCGTCGCGCCTGCCAGCAGCGCCGGGTCAAGCCCCAGCAGATCCGACAGCGGCCTGCGGTGCGAGGACAGCCCGTCGAGCGTCAGCGGCGCGTGCCCCGCCACCCGGCTGCCACCGTGAAATGCCGGCCACAGGCCCGCGCCAGTTCCCCAGCCGCGGCGACCTCGCCGTACACCGGCGCACCGCTCGCGGACCTGCCGGTCTCCACCCCCGGCGACGTCGAGGATGCCTTCGCCCGGGCACGCGCCGCCCAGGTCGGCTGGGCAGCCACCACGGTGGCCGACCGCAAGCGCATCATGCTGCGCTTCCACGACCTCGTCCTCCAGCGGCAGGAGGAAGCCCTCGACCTGATGCAGGCCGAGAGCGGCAAGACCCGTCGCGACGCGTTCCTCGAGGTGAGCGACATCGCGATCACGGCCCGCTACTACGCGCGCAGCGCACGGCGGCTGCTCTCACCGAAGCGCCGCAAGGGCGCGATCCCGGTGCTGACCCACACCACCGAGCTGCACCACCCCAAGGGCGTCGTCACCGTCATCTCGCCCTGGAACTACCCGCTCAGCATGGCCGCCGGCGACGCCCTCCCGGCCCTGATGGCCGGCAACGCCGTCGTACAGAAGCCCGACACCCAGACCGCCCTGACCGCGCTGTGGGCGCTGGACCTGATGCGCGAGGCCGGACTGCCGGCCGACGTCTGGCAGATGGTGGTCGGCCGTGGCAGCTCCATCGGAGACGCGCTCATGGCCGGCGGAGACTACATGATGTTCACCGGCTCCACCGCAAGCGGGCGCCGGATCGCGCGCGACGCGGGCGAGCGGCTGATCGGCGCGTCCCTGGAGCTGGGCGGCAAGAACGCCATGGTCGTCCTCGCCGACGCCGACATCGAGAAGGCCGCCGCCGGCGCCGTCGGCGCCTGCTTCCCCTCGGCCGGCCAGCTGTGCGTGTCCATCGAGCGGCTCTACGTCGCCGATGAGATCCACGACGCGTTCGTCACCGCGTTCGTCGAACGCACCCGGGCCATGCGCCTGGGCGCGGCCTACGACTTTTCGATGGACATGGGCTCGCTGACCACCCCCTCGCAGCTCGAGACCGCCAGCTCGCACGTCGATGACGCGGTGGCGAAAGGCGCGACCGTACTGGCCGGAGGCAAGGCCCGGCCCGACCTCGGCCCCCTGTTCTACGAGCCGACGATCCTGGCCGATGTGACCCCGGACATGACGCTGTTCGACCGCGAGACGTTCGGCCCCGTAGTGTCGATCTACCGCTACCGGTCCGTCGACGAGGCGGTGGCGATGGCCAACGCCACGCCGTACGGCCTCAACGGGAGCGTCTGGGGCCGCAACGGCGCCGAGGCGCGCAAGGTCGCGGGACGGCTGCACGTCGGCACCGTCACCGTCAACGAGGCGTTCGCCGCTGCCTGGGGCAGTATCGACGCCCCCATGGACGGCATGGGCGACTCGGGCCTCGGCCGTCGTCACGGCGCCGACGGGCTGCTCAAATACACCGAAGCCCAGACCGTCGCCCACCAGCGCCTCCAGGGCTTCACCCCGCCCCGCGGGGTGAAGTACGAGCAGTGGGCGCGGATCCTGACCCGGGCGTTCAAGACGCTGCGTGCCCTGGGCGTCCGCTGACCGAACGCTGGCCATGACGGCCCGCCACCTCGCCACCCCGGTCCGCATGAAAGGAGATCAGCCATGACCAAGCGCGTCCTCAACGTCGTCACCAACGTCGGCCACTACGACGACCCTTCCCACACCACTGGCCTGTGGCTCTCCGAGCTCACGCACGCCTGGCACGTCTTCGAGGAGCACGGCTACGCGCAGACGCTCGTCAGCCCGGCCGGCGGCGCGGTGCCTCTCGAGCCGCGTGCGCTGAAGTTCCCGAACTACGACAAGACCGCCAAGGCTTGGCGCGCCAACCCCGGGAAGATGGCGCTGCTCGAGAACACGGCGAGCCCTGACCAGATCGACCCATCAGAGTACGACGCGATCTACTTCACCGGCGGTCACGCGGTGATGTACGACTTCCCCGACAACGAGGGCCTGCAGCGCATCACCCGCGAGATCTACGAGCGCGGCGGCGTCGTTTCCTCGGTCTGCCATGGCTACTGCGGCCTGCTCAACACCCGGCTCTCCGACGGCTCTCACCTCATCGCCGGCCGCAAGATGACGGGGTTCGCCTGGACCGAGGAAGTCCTCGCCCGCGTCGACAAGCTGGTCCCCTACAACGCCGAGGAGCAAGCCAAGCAGCGCGGCGCGCTCTACGAGAAGGCGGCGCTGCCGTTCGTTTCCTACGTCGTGACCGACGGCAACCTCGTCACCGGCCAGAACCCGGGCTCGGCCAAGGCCACAGCGAAGAAGGTCGTCGAGGCCATCGAGGGCAACGCGTCGAAGGAGCGAGGCTGAGTCGAGACGCAGTCCTTCCGTGACAGCAGGGCTGAACGAGCACGCGAACTCGGGGCCCGAGTCGTGCATCGAACGACCTCCGCATTCTCCTCGACCACCTCCAAACACTGCGGCCCCGCGACGTCAAAACGCCGTCCAAGCCACGGACAGCCGCGAACCGCAGGCTACGGCCGGGGCGTCAACCACCCGTCCTCGACCGTCGGCCTCGCATGACCGCCGGTGCTCCCCGGCAGACCGGTACCGCCACCGGCCTGCCGGGGGCCTCAGAGGGTCACCCTGCCATGCGGTGGTGACGGTCGTACGGGACTACGCCCCGGTATCCAGCGCGGTCCCCGACGCCCGCGACCTTGTGGCCGACGTCATGCGCCAGTGGGGCCTGCATCTGGAGAACGACATGATGCTGATCGCGGACGAGATGGTCGCCACGAACTGGTTCCACAGGCGTTCGAGCAGGCAAGACGGCAGTGCGGGCACGGCTGTCCTTCGCGATCACCGAGCGCAGAGAACTCCATCATCGCGTGGCCCCGTGGCCACTCGGAGCCCCCACCACGTCCGGGGCACCTGCTGCCCGGTCGGCCAGAGAAGGAAACTCAGTCGCCCGTCGCCCCGTCGGTCCGCTCCCGAAGGAAGTCAGCGTGGCCGTTGTGACGAGCGTACTCCTGGATCATCAGCACGTAGACCCAGCGCAGGCTGAGGCAAACTCCGCGAGAGGACACGAAGGTCTCGTCGAGATCGTGTCCGGCCGCCGCCGCGTCACACGCGTGGACCTCGGTCCGGAACAGTCCGAAGTCTCTCTCCGCATCGGCTGCGCGCACTCCGTCGAGTCCCTCATTGCCATCGGACGGGCCGGTGAAGACATCACCGATATCCTCACCCGCAAAGCTTCGTCGGAACCACCATCGCTCCACCTCCGCCATGTGCCGGACCAAGCCCAGGAGGGTGAGGTTCGACGGCTCTACGGTCGTCCGCGCCAATTGGGCCGGCTCAAGCCCGGCGCATTTGGCCAGCAACGTCTCCCGGTGCCAGTTCAGCCAACCCTCCAACATCTGACGCTCAGTTACGGTACCCAGGTCCCCTAGCTGCTTGGTGCGCTCGACCGGTGGTGCTGTCCATGCCATGGATACACCCTGCACTGCCCTACGGGAGGGATCAAATAGGCACTATGGCAGTGCGGTCAGGCTGTCCTTTGCGATTACTGAGCGTAGAGGACTCCGTGATCGCCTAGCCCCTGGCCGCTCGGCTGCCTCCCACCTCCGGGCCACCCTATTGCCGGTCGGTCTGAGCCCCATCGTCTGCGCGGGTGGACCGGCCGAAACAGCCGCCGCAGCGACTGATTCTCGGCGTTCCGGTGCAGCGTCCCGGGGAGCCGCGGCTGCCTCATGAGGTGCATGACGTGTTGGCCGACGCCTCGAGGTTCGCCCCACCGGTGGGGGCCACACGGCTCGCCTGCGGTCGGCAGTACTGTCGAGCGCAGTCAGTCAAGCGTCGCTGTACCGGTGGCCGTAGGGTTGTCGACCAGGTAGATGTGGGTGCCGTCCGGTCGCCGGCGCAGCACGTCGGACGACACGCCGCTCATGTCGAGCGCGGTGCCGTCGGGCGAGGTCGCCTTGATGATCCACTCATCCGCCCAGGCGACGATGTCCCCGGTGGCAGGACCGGTCCAGCGATGTGCCCGCGGGTCCGGACGCACGCTCACGTAGGCGAGACCGCAGTGCGGATGTCCTCCAACCCCGGCACGTACGCACCCGGCCCGGTGACGTAGATCGAATCCGGGTCGAAGCAGACGCATTGCATGGAGAACACCGTGGCGCCGCAGCCGCTGCGGCACCCGAAGCCCTGGCCGCGGCCGGACGCCGTCGACTTCCTATGGTGAGCCCGGCGACGCGGTCGAGTGGCGAGCACCGGACGCTGCGGCCAGGGCCAGGCCGGAGAAATCTGCATGCGCTCCCCCGGCGGCCGTTCGGTCACCGGCACCGCGCTACGTCCGTCTGCGAGGCCGGTGGCGGACAGCTGGGCCGTCCGGGTGTGAAAGGAACCTCCCCGGCGAAGTTTCGGACCCGGTGCAGGATGCCGTCGACCGCCTGGCGACGAATCGCGCCACCCCCGCAACGTCGAGACTGGCCAAAAAGCGGTTCAGACGGCGTTGCGAGCGCCCTGGTGGGCGCTGAGCGCGTCGGCAGTGCTCGGGTAGTGGGGCAGGAGGCTGTCCACTCCGGTGAGGGTGAGCATGCGCATCAGCCGGTCGGGGATGGCCGCCAGGGTCAGGGAGCCGCCGGCGTCCTGGGCGCCGTGCCAGATGCCGATCAGTGCGCTGAGCCCGGCGGAGTCGCAATAGCCCACACCGGACAGGTCCAGGATCAAGTGGTGGTGGCCCCGGCCGATCAGCTCCAGCGCGCGGCTACGCAAGCCGGGTGCGGTGTGCAGGTCGATCTCACCCGTGACGGTGGCGACCGCTGCGGGACCGGAGGTGGCGGTCAGGGTCAGCTCGATGTCGTCGGTCATGGTGTCAGTGCTCCTCGCCGGCGGGCGCGGCGGCAGTGTGTGCGGTGGATCCGGCCCCCGTCGCGGCGGCGGCCTGGTCGGGAGTGGGAACCGACAGAGCCAGCAGGGCGACGTCGTCACTCGCGCCCTCGGGCAGGGCGTGCAGCAGACCGACGGTGTCCTGGATCAACTGCGCCGCCCCACACGAGGCGGGACGAGTGGTGAGGAACGCCGTCAGGCCCTCGTCACCGAGCATGGTGCCGGTGCTGGTGTGTGCCTCGGTCAGGCCGTCGGTGTAGAGGAGCAGGGCCTGACCGGGGGCGAGGTGGAGGGTGGTGGAGGCGAAGCGGGCGCAAGGGAAGGCCCCGATGAGCATGCCGCCCTTGGGATGGACCGCTTCCACCCGCGTGTGGGTGGCGGACCCGGCTTCGGGCGGGGCGGGGCTGAGGTGGTAGGCCGGGGGGTGCCCACCGGTGGCCAGCTCCACGGTGAAGCCGCCGGCCGCGTCAGGGGTGAGGGTGGCGAAGAAAGCGGTGCAGAACCTGCTGCCCGCCCACACATCGGCCAGCAGGGCGCTGTTCAGAGCCTCAAGTACCGCGACGGGATCATCCGTGTGCTGGGCGGAGGCCCGCAGGGTGTAGCGGGCCAGAGAGGTGATGGTGGCCGCCTCGGCGCCCTTGCCGCACACGTCCCCCAGGAACAGTCCCCACTTCCCGGCGGGCAGGGGGAAGACATCGTAGAAGTCGCCGCCCACGTCGTGCGCGGACGCGGTGTGATAGTGACAGGCCAGCTCCAGGCCGGGCACTGTCGGCAGTGCCGGCGGCAACAGAGTGCGCTGCAAGGTGGAGGCGAAGGAGGCGATCGCCGCCTTGTCCCTTTCCGCCTGCTCCCGGGCCGCCCGCTCAGCCTCGGCGGCGCGTTGCTCCTGGCGCACGGTGCGCAGCGCGGACAGGCGCAGCTCCATCTCGTCCAACACGATCGCCGCCAGATCGGTCAGGGTGGCGGTCTGGTCGGAGGTGATGGAGCGGGGCTTGGTGTCCAGGACGTTGACCGTGCCCAGCTTGTGCCCGTCCGCGGTGGCGATCGGCGCGGCGGCGTAGAACCGAACTCCCAGCGGACCGGTGACCAGCGGGTTGCCGCAGGCGACGTCGTCGAGCAGAGTGTCGGGAATCACCAGCGCATCGTCGCGCAGCACCGCGGAGCCGCACAGGCCCGGGTCCCGGCCGATCTCGCTGACCCCGTCCAGGCCGTGCGCGGCCTTGAACCAGATCCGGTCCTCGTCCACGATCGTCACCGTCGCCACGGGGACGTCGAACAGCCGGGCTGCCAGCGCAGCCACCCGGTCGAACGCGCCGTCGGGCGGGGTGTCGAGGATGTCGTAGCGGCGCACCGCCTCCATCCGGCCGCCCTCGACGACCTCGTCGGGCACCAGATGCAGGCGCTTGTCAGTAGCGCCGTCCTCGGATGCCGAAGCCTGCTCGGGCATCGGCCCTCCACTTCCTTGACCTCCCGCAGCCACTGGGCGCGACTCGGGCCAGCGGCAAGCCTATGCGGAACGAGTGTGCGAAGGCCATCGGGTGCCATCCGGCGGGACTCTCCCGCCTCACCCCTTGCCGGGCCCCAGCACCGGGAGGACAGCACCGGGGCGCCGGCGACTCCCGTCCCGGCTCCGCCACCGGGCTGACGGCGGCGAGTCGCGACGGGCGCCGGCCGACGCGCAACCGGCTGAGCGGGCCCCGATCCCCGGCCGCGCCGCCCGTCCGGCCGTCCCTTCCTCCTTCACACCAGCCAAGGAATACGGGCAGAGCAACCAGACGGGGATGTCAAGGGGCCGACCACGGCTAAAGCCGCGTCGTGATCTGGTGCGGACGCGGGGACGGTCCTGCGGGCCGCGCGACCCTTGGCACAACAGATGGGCGCAACCCTTGCCGTAACCCCGTGCTCCTGGTCTGGCGGGGCGACCGGTTTCGCGGCCCGGACGGCTCCGTGGGCGCGGGGGAGGTGGCGCAGCGCGGAGCGTGCCGCCGGCACGGAGGGGGCGGTCTCCCAGTAGGGGTGCCACCACAGCCGGACGGACAGGAGCAGCAGGCGGCGGCGCAGGGCGGTGGTGTCTCGGGGTCCGGGCGCGGCGACCGCTTGGTAGGTGGTGTTCCAGGCGGCTTGCGTCCGCACGAGGCCGTCGGGGAAGTCGGTCACGTCCATACCGGTATTAGATTGCTTGTTCGGATTCCGTGTCGCTTCGGGCACGCCCGAGCGGTCGGGTTCGCCCCGGGCATGGTCGGCCTCGTGGTCGGGCCTGTCGTCTGCGCCACGGTGGTCCCCGGCCGGCGCCCGGCGCTCCTGAATCTCCAGCCACGGGCCGCCCGACAGGTGATGCGGCGTCACTCGACAGGGTGGTTGACCCTCTCACCTCGGGGTGTTGCCGGGCTCGGTGAAGGCGCTGTGGTTGGCTCCCGCCTGGACGAGGCCGGGCCACGTCGGCGCAGGGGCGAGACCGGCGGCTGGCCGTGCTGGAGTGGTTACCCATACAAGGACCTCTCGAACGGCCCCCGCTCGGGGGCTCCGGCACCGGGACCGCTGGAGAAGTCGGTGCCGCAGCGCCTGGTGGCGTTCGCCCGCGACGCGGCCGGGGGGTGAGGAAGGGCCGGACGCGCTGTACGAGGTCGCCGGCCGGCTCATGAAGCCCTACTGCGGGGCAGCGAACCCCGCCCTGGTACGCGCCGCGCTCGAAGCCGGCGGCGACGTGCCCGCCGAGGCGGAAGGGCCGGACTCGCCAGGAGCATCGTGCACCTGGTCGCCGCGATCGGCTTCGGCGTGCAGGAGGTCGGGGCGGACGCTGGCCGAAGCGTTCGGCATGGTCGGGCTGACGGCCGAAGACTGGGCACAGATGCTGAGCGCGGCCGAGCGCGGCGAGGGGCCCGAAGTGGACTGGGACTGCTCCAGCAACACGCGGACGCGGTGGCTCCGCAGACGGTCCGCTACCGGATGCGGCAGCTGGACGAGCTGTTCGGTGAGCTACTGCACGCCCCGGCAGCCCGCTTCGAGATCCAGCTGGCCTTACGGGCACCGGAGCTGCGCCGAGGGGGGTGGCGGGACCCTGTGATTCCTTGGACAGGTGTCCAGCTATCCTGGACACCTGTCCAAGAAGGGGAGGGCTCGCTGCTCATGGAAATCGTGGCGAACGTGCTGGTCGGCCTGGTGGCCGTGTTGCATATGTACATCCTGGTGCTGGAGATGTTCCTGTGGCAGCGGAAGCCGGGGCGGGGGCTGCACGGGTTCGACCCGGAGACGGCCCGGGCGACCGCTCCGCTGGCCGCCAACCAGGGGCTCTACAACGGCTTCCTCGCGGCCGGGCTGGTGTGGGGGCTTCTCGCCTCCGACCCGACCGGCTTCCGGGTCCAGGTGTTCTTCCTGTCCTGTGTGGTGGTGGCGGGCGTGTTCGGCGCCACCACGGCCAACCGCCGCATCCTGTTCGCCCAGGCGCTGCCCGGCGCGCTCGCGCTGGCCGCCGTCCTCGCCGCACGATGAGCCGGGCGCCGCACGAGGACCCGAGGGCGGCGCGCACCCGCGCCCGGCTGCGCGCCGCCCTGCTCGCCGAGTGCGCTGAGCGACCGCCGGCGGAGGTCGCCGTGGCCGCGCTGGTGCGCCGGGCCGGGGTGGGCCGGGCCACGTTCTATGTGCACTACGACGGCATCGAGGCGCTGGCGGTCGACGCGTGCGCGGACGTCGTACGGCAGGCGGTGGACGCGCTGCACGCCTGGCGAGGGCGGCCCGATCCGGTCCACGCCCCGCCCGCGCTGCGGGAGTTCTTCACCGGTCTGGCCCCGCACGCGGCCCTGTACCGGTCGCTGCTCGCGCCGGGCGGCGGCGGGCCGCTCGGCCGGGTGCTGCACCGGGACCTGCGGGCCCGCAGCCTCGAGGAGCGCGAACTGGCCGGCGCGGCTGACGCCCCGCTGGTCGCGTCGGCGGTGGCGGCGACCTTCGCGGGTGTCCTCGCGGACTGGCTGCACGGGCTGCTAAGGGCCGCGCCGGAGGAAGCCGCGGACCAGGTCTGGCAGTTGCTGGTCGCACTGCACCGCAGCCGGTGACCGGTCACTTGCAGGCGACCTCCCGCGCCGCCCGGGGCCAGGTCTCCACTCACCCTCGCCAACTCCAACCATCCCAACCACACCGTCCAGACCCGGGAGTTGCACCGCTACCTCCGCTGGCGCAACCTGAATGCCCGGCGCCCCGACGTCCTGGCCGCTCAGCGGCGCGAACGCGCCCGCGTCCGCGTCCGCGTCCGCGTCCGCAGCGAGAAGGGCATGCGCTGGGGCAGGCGGCCACTCGTCGCGTGAGAGTCGGCGTGGTCACTGGTGGTGTGGCTGCTCGGTTTCCCAGTCGACGCGGGTCTGCGGGGTGACCGGCAGGGCTTCGAGTTCATCGTCACCCAGGAGCCTCTCAGCAGTCTTCGCCGAGCAGCCAACGTAGGTCGACAACAGGTCATAGTCGGTCGTGACCACCCAGCTGCGATCCTGCGGCCACCAGAACTCCGGGCCGCTTTGCCCCACCACGTTCATCACCGCTTCCCTCACGGTCTCCAGGTCCGCCAGAGAAGCGCGACGAATGAGCGGCTGATCTTCGCCCCAGAGCAGGGCCGCGAGATCGTAGGCGAAGTAGACGACCTGGTCGCCGGACACCTCGCCAAGTACACCAGCCAGCGCCCGCCGACTGCTGTCGTCGAGAGCTCCGTCTTCGGCCTGCCACAGGGAGCGTCCCGAACTGCAGCCTTCATCCCGCAGCCACCAGTGGGACAGTTCAGCATGGAACGGGACGGCGGAGTCCTTGGCCCAGGCTTGCCACGTGCGGCTACGGCCCGACCCATCGGTGGCCTCGAAGCGATGAAAGATCCGCACGTATGCCTCGTACCCGGTCGGTACAAGCTCGGACACCACGTGCCCAGGCCCAGACTCCGCGCGGCCAAGCCGGTCTCGGAGCCAAGCCAGCTCCGTACCGTCGTACGTCCATTCACGTTTCACTGCCATGGCGCTCATTCTCGCGTCCCCGGGATGTGCCGCCTTCGAGGTGACAGCACAGCAACCCGGTGATCGTTTCCGGTCACAGCACTAGGGTCGCAACCAGCTTGAGACGTACAAGGTCGCTGGTGAGAAGCAGGTGACGGTCGCCCTCCGGGAGGCAGCTGGGGATCACAACGTCGATGCCTTCGCCGACGGCGACGAGCTGAGCAGCCTGACGGTCACCCTTCGGGGCGACCGAGGATCGACTTAGACCGGTTGACATGCGCCCCATGACGGCTGGCGGTCGCCCTCTGGGGCGAAGTCACGGCAAGCACCGTTGCAGTACTAGGGCTGCCGCACCATGCGCCCGTTGATAGCGGCGGGTGGAGGCCAATCCGTTCGCCCCTACTACTCAAATTTGACTACGCTGTCGGCATGGAGACGACCATCCCGATCCTGCCGTGCCGAACCATCCAGCCTGTGCTCGACTTCTACACCGTCCTCGGCTTCGAGGTGACCTTCCAGCAGAAGAGCCCCAACCCGTACGCGGTCGTGGAGCGCGGCGGCATTCAGCTCCACTTCTTCGCGTTGAAGAAGTACGAACCGGCCGAGTCCTACAGCACGTGCTACGTCCATACCGATGATGTCGATGGGCTGCACGAGGTCTTCCGGGCTGGCCTCAAGGCGGCGTACGGAAGAATCCCGACCCGCGGGCTGCCGCGAATCGGGCCGCTGAAGGACACGTCATACGGCATGCGGCAGTTCCTTTTGACCGATCCGGGCGGCAACTGCATCCGCATCGGACAGCAGACGAGCCAGGACCAGCACCACCGACCCGCGCCCAAGGATCCCTTTTCCCGAGCCCTCCATCACGCATCCCTGCTCGCGGACTCGAAGGAGGACCTCGCGGGCGCCGCGAAGATCATCGATCGGGCGCTACGCATCGAGGACGAGCCCCCCACGCCCGTGCAGTTGCTTCGGCTCCTTGTGCTGCGTGCGGATGTAGCCGTGCGCCTCGATGACGAAGAGACCGCGAGGTCCGCGCTCACCCGAGCCTCCGCAATCCATCTCACCGACGAGGAGCGGGAGTACGCCCATGACGACCTCGAGCGCCTCTCTGAACTGGAGGCCTGAGACTGTGGGGCCTGCTTGCGTCCGACGACGGGCTGCGGGTCGTGGGGGCCTGGTACTGCAACGGTGCTTGCTGTGACTTATGGCCAGGTTGGTCGTTGGGGTGGTTATGGGTGGGGGCCTTGCTGATGCCAGGTTGTGGGCGGGCGAATTGGAAGCTGTGCATGGGCGGTTCGCGCACCGTTTCCGCAGATCGGAGCCCCGGGGTTCCGCACTGGCTCATATGCGGGGTCTGATCGCTCCGCTGCAGCGGAAGAACGGCTGGACGCTGGCGGAGGAAGCCGGCCATGCGGGCCCGGACCGCATCCACCGGATGTTGAACCGGGTCGAGTGGGGCGCCGACGAGGTCCTCTACGACGTGCGTCAGTACGTGGTCGACCACCTCGACGACCTCGACGCCGTCCTGGTCGTGGACGACACGGGCTTCCTGAAGAAGGGGGCACGGTCGGCAGGGGTGCAACGGCAGTACTCCGGCACCGTCGGCCGGACGGAGAACTGCCGGATCGGCGTCTTCCTCGCCTATGCAACCGGCCGCGGGCGGACGCTGATCGACCGGCGTCTGTATCTGCCCACCTCCTGGACCGACGACCGCGACAGGTGCCACAGGGCCGGCATCGACGACGAGGTCGTCTTCGAGACCAAGGTGGCCATGGCCAAGGGCGATGGTCCGCCGTGCGATCGCGGACAAGGACCTACACCCGTCGAGCACATCGGCACTGGTCGACCTGGCGCAGACGACGTCAACACCAAGCCGCACCAGTCACTGCAAACGCCGCGGACACAGCCACTGACCTGGCTGCTAGTCACGGCAAGCACCGTTGCAGTACCAGGACGGCAAGGCCCCGGCCCATCCATCGCCCGGCCGGGTTTCCAAGTCGCTTCCAGCGCCTGGACCAGGGTCGTACGGGCCGGTCGGCGGCCGTCACGGACAACGACGTGGCGCAGGTAGCGGTACATCTACTCGGCTGTGATCAGCGCGATATCCATCATGTAGGAGCAACGCCATACCGCTCTGAACGTGCAAGAGAGGCTCGATCAGCTGCATGTCCCGCCACGCGGGAGCAGCGGCCGAGCTTTCTCTCGACGCCTGGTGTCACCTCTTCCCGCTGTCCACGATCACCGGTGTGCCGTTGGCGTCCGTGCCGCAGGGGACCGCGTAGACCGGGTTGGCCTTGGCGGCCTCCTTGTAGGCCTCCAGACACTCGTTGTACAGCACCTTGTCGCTGAGCGAGCGTGCGATGATCTTGTTGGCGGCGGCGATGCCCTCCGCCTCGATCCGTTTGCGTTCCGCTTCCGCCTTCGCCGTACGGGCCGCCTCCGTGGCCCGCTCGGTGGCCTGCTCCTGCTGGATTTTCTTGTCGATCTGGTCCTGCAGCCTGTCCGACGGCCTCACATTGCGCAGGTTGACGGTGGTGACGTCGATCCCGCGCGGCGCCAGACGCTCCTTGACGAGGCCAGCGATCTCGGAGCCGATCTGCTCGCGCGCGGAGGTGTACCCCTCCTCGCTGGTGTGCTTGGCGAAGACGTTGCGGATGATCTCGCGGGCGTCGGGCAGCACCAGGCGCTGCTCGACGGCCTCCTCGCTGCCCGCCAGCCGGTACAGCTCGACCGCCTTCGCCGGCACCACGGCCCACTTGATGGTGACGTCGGCATACAGCAGACCGCCCTGCGAGGAGCGGACCTCGACGACGTCCTTGCCGTTGAGATCGAGATCGACCGGGCGGGTCGAGAAGGACGTGACGTCGGTGAACGGCGACTTGAAGTGCACGCCGGGCGTCAGCGGCGTACCGGTCTTCCCGAAGGTCACCGGGACGCCGACCTCGTAGGCACTCACGACATGCACACAGGCGAACGTCGCCGCCAGCAGCCCCGCCACGACGCTGAGCGCCGCCCCGAGCTTCCAGCCCGTCACCTCCCGGTGCCGGCCGACGAGAAAGAGGACGACGGCCGCTATGAGCAGCACGATGGACAGCACGAACACAGGTGATCCCCCTCAAGAAGCGTTCTCGCGCCCTCCTGGGACGCGACCCCGGCGCGCATCGTAGCGACCGGAGGTGACGCCCGTACCTCATCGCGGCTCACCCGTGATACGGGTGCCGGCTGGGTGGATCAGCGAACCGTTCCCGACCGTCTCGTCCACTGCCCGGGATCGTCGGGGCCGTTCGCTGGACGAACTGGGAACTGTCGTCTGCAGGCTCCCTTGGGTTGCCACATCGTTTGGCCTGAGGCGGCCGGCTCGAGCAGTCCTGTCCCGCAGCCGTGTCGTGTGCTGCGTGCCAGCACAGAGCGCTGCGTTCGGGGCCGGCGGTACGCCGCCGGGACCGGCGGATCATCGCTGACGGTGGTCCGGTTTCATCATCCGGAAGCGGGCCACGTCACCCTCGGTGGCCCATCGCTGGAACTCCCCGCCTGTCGAGGATCCTGAAGCGGTTTCGGGCTTGCGACCAGGACTCGTCAGGAGGCCACCGGCACCGGGTTCGGCCTGGCCGGGCAGCCGTACCCCGCGACGGCCGTCCCGGCCCGGTGCTGGACGGCCACCGAGGCTATACACCTCGCTGACGCCGGGATCGGCGCGGCGCCCGCCGATGATTTCCGCAGTGCCGTGTCCGATACCGGCCGGGACGGTCTACCGTCGCGTCATGACGGTCTTGGTCATCGGCGGCAGTGGCTTCCTGGGCACCGAGTTGATCCGGCAGGCGGCAAGGGCCGGGCACGCAACGGCCGCGACCTACGCGACCAAGCCCGGCACCACGTCCCACGCCGCGTGGTACCAACTTGACCTGCGGGATCCCGGACGCGTGGACGCCGTCATGACCGAAGTCGGCGCGGATCTTGTCGTCAACGCATCCAGCGGCAACGCCGACTGGGCGGTGACGGCTCAGGGGCCCGTCCGGCTGGCGATGGCCGCGGCGAAGCATGGAAGCCGCCTGGTCCATGTGTCCAGCGACGCGGTGTTCTCCGGCGCCCGAGTCCATTACGACGAGTCGTGCCTCCCTGACCCCGTCACCCCATACGGGGCGGCGAAGGCGGCAGCGGAGACCGGGATCCTCCTCGTGCATCCGCAGGCCGTCGTCGCCCGCACGTCGCTGATCATCGGCGACGGGGATTCCGTGCATGAGCGCGTTGTGCAGGAACTGGCCGCCGGTACCCGCGACGGTGTCCTGTTCACCGACGACATCCGCTGCCCGGTGCACGTCGCCGACCTCGCCGCCGCCCTCCTGGAACTGGCGTGCGGCGACGCGGCCGGCGTCCACCATCTCGCAGGGCCCGACGCGGTGAGCCGTCACGAGCTCGGCATCCTCATCGCCAGGCGTGACGGCCTGGACGCCTCCCGGCTGCCCAAGGGCCTGCGGGCCCACAGCACGCTTCCCGGTGCCCTCGACGTACGCCTCGACAGCCGGGCCACCCAGCGGAATCTACGCACCACGCTGCGCGGTGCCCACCAGTTCTGCACCACACCAGCGTGACCGCCCAGGCCGACACCGCGCTGCGGGCTCGGGCCGGGGCGCAGGTGGAGGTGGAGGTGGAGGTGGCAGGACAAGCTGGACGCGTGGACAAGGTGACCCCCGGCCGGCGCGGCGGCGGAGTCAGGTCAGGCGCTGGGCAGCCGAACCGCCCATATGCCTGGGAGGCATTTCGGCATGTCCGCCATCCGTGAGGGCACGACCGCACCCGACCCCGACGACCGCAGCCGTCTAGGGCGGGCCCCGGTCAGCGCCGCGCAGGCCTTCGGCATCAGGGTCTTTCCCCTGCTCGGTGCAGGTCTCGCCTTCACGGCATGCCGCTGCGCGAAGTACTCGCTCTCCTGAGGATCAAGGCCCTGGTCCACGTCCGGGACACCACCTTCGCCAAGGACGCCTCCCAGCTGCGGACCGCTAACGCGCCCCGCTCGACGGCCACCTGGCGCAACCTCGCCATCGGAGCTCTCCGCACAGCCGGTTTGAAGTACATCGCGGCCGGCCTCCGTCGCAACGCCCGCGACCCTGGCCGACCCCTCACGCTCCTCGGCCTCGGGTGATCGCGAACCGAACGTCATGGAACTACGCCGAAGCCCTGGGGCTTACGTGACCACGGAACGGCATCCCACCGGGGCTCTGCCCACCGGCCTACTCGCCCGGCGGAACTCGAACGAAGCCCTCGGTCCAATGGTCCTCATCGAGCTCGTAGGCGTCGAAGTGGAAGCACTCCGGTTCATCACGGAAGCCTGGTAGCAGTCGAGCCTGACGTATGCGCTCTTCAACCTGTTCGAGGGTTGAGTAGATGCCGAGCAGCTTTACGTCGTCACCGTCCTCCTCATCGCAGAACACGCCGCTCTCATCGACGTGCACTGTCGAGCCGTCGTCGCCGGCTTCATTCTGGTGGCCGACATGCCACAGCGGATACACGATCACGGACGCGAAGCTATCAGCACACGAGTTCGTGGGGCTTGCGGCGTTCGGCGCCCCTCACCTCCTGGTACCTCACGAACACAAACCGGGCATCACGCGACTTCGCCGAGGCCCTGCCGACCGACGGCTGACTACCCCTTACTTCGCCGCGCCGGATCAGATACTTCACGCCAAGCCGAACTCGAACACCATGCCGGACCAGCCCGTATCAGGTATTCCGTCGTCGAGCGCCTTACTGATCGTCCGCTCTTCGTAGCTGAAGTGAGACTCCATGATCGCCGCCAATCCGTCGAGCTCGCCCCCGATCGACTCCAGGGCTGAACCACGCGATTCTGCAGCCCTGTCAGCGAGTTCCCTCACCCGAGACAGGATCGAGGCGATCAGCTCATGGTCCTCAACAAGTTTCGCGACCGTCGCAGCAAGATCCGGGCGTTCTCGTAGTAATTCGGAGAACATCCCGTTGTCCTCACCCTGGTGGTGCGAGGTCAGCGCGGCACAGAAGGCCAAGCAATGGGTGACAAGTACATCGTCGCTCAACCGGCGGCGTCCGAGGCTTGTCCTGATCTCGCTGATCTGGCGACGCAGTTCTTGATGCGCTTGCGCAAGCTGCTGACTCAAGGCGACTACACGGTCGCCGTCACGGGAAGCCACGGATGGCGGCCCCTTCGATTCCACACCTCCATGCCTGACGCAGTCCGTCACCGGCACGCGATGCTGACGCCATCTGATCACGCGCCGCGGTAGGACAGCAAGCACGGCTGCCCATCGCCTAAGAGCTCGTCACACGGTCTTGGAAGTGGTCGTCGAGGGATGGCGATCGTCGGATCCATACTGGCCGCTCTGGTGAGCTGCCGACCGTTCCTGGAGGGTCGCTCGCCCATGGGTGGCCCGATGGCTTCTTGGTGCTGCGGCTCAGGCTTCCGATACCTTGCGTGGCATGAGTGGCAGCTTCGACGTGGCCGAGGCTCTGGACGGCGGGATTTCCGATCGGGAGCGGGCCTGGGCATCCGCAGTTTTGCTGGTGCTTGGGGTGATCGGTTGACCGAGGGCGACGGCACGCCCGAGGCGGAACTGGCGCAGGCGGAGGCGGCTCTCGGCTGCTCGCTGCCGACTGCGCTGCACGAGTTCTATACGCTCGCCGGAGCCCGGACCGACCTGGTCGCCAACCAGGACCCCCTGCTGCCGCCTCACGAGATGTTTGTGCACGACGAGTACGGCGGTGTCCTCGTATTCCGCAGCGAGAACCAGGGCTGCGCCTTCTGGGGCGTGCGCCTTACCGACCTTGACCAAGACGATCCCTCAGTGCTCGTCCACGCGCGGCACGGCTGGGTGCCGTTCATGGACCAGGTATCCGTGGCCTGCGTCGAGCTCGTACTGAGCGAGGCGCTGCTCGGCGGCGGAGGACGGCTGTACAACGCCTGCGAGCTGCCGGCAGACCTGCTTGATGCGGTGCCCGAACACTTTCAACGGATCCAACTGCCGGACTACCCGATGTGGACCGGTCCGGAAGAGTTTCCCGTGCGTTGGTTCTCTGCCCCCGGCAAGCTGCTGCGCCAAGACGGCCTGGGCGCCCACAGTTGGCTTCACATCCGGGGCCGGACACGCGCCGATTTGGATGCGATCTGCGAGATCGTTCCCGGACGGTGGTCCCTGGGATACACCGAGTCACTCAGCTCCGAGCCGCCACCCTTCTGATCTGCTGCGGACCTTCTTGAGACGTCTCCAGCAAATGAGGCCTCAGGCACATGAGACGAGGGCGTCGTGCAGGTCAAGGCGTCTTTCCCAGCGGACGGCCAGGCGCTTGAACTGGTGCAGGAGCGAGAAGGTCTGCTCGACGACGTAGCGAAGCTTGCCCAGGGCCTTGATGTTTGGGAGCCCTGAGAGCTCGTAACACGATCTTGTGGATGTGTGCTGGCCGGCAGTGACCAGTAACGACCTCACCGCGAGGATCAGGTGGCGACCGCCAAGCCAACCCCGCTCTCTACACCATCGTCCTAGCTCGCCTGCGCTGGGACACCTGCGCCCGCGACTACGTGGAGCGGCGCGCCAGCGAGGGCAAGACCTGTCGGGAAGCCATCCGCTGCCTCAAACGCTACGTCGCACGAGAGATCTACCAGATGATCGTCCCCAGAAGCACGGTGGCACGGCACACCAGCTGCTGCTTGACATCCATGGGGCATCAAACTCGCCGTCCACTATCACGCGACCGCGCTGGTCGCAGCCATCAACGAGTGGCTATGACCAGCACCGACCCGATTCGTCCTAGCTGTCGATGTCGAGTGCTGTTCCGTACATCCGGTCCACCTTCAACCGGATGACCACTCGGCGCTCGGCAACCAGCTCCTCCAGAAACGCGTCTTCATTCTCCGGCTTCGCAGCCTGCGGGATCATTCCGAGCAGTTCCCGACCAACCGCATCGCCAGGAACCCTCGTGATCTCCGAGACCTCGGCCTCGCCTTCGGCGACGGCGAACGACCACACGTCGCCGCCCTGCACATGCAGTGAGGCACGCGGATCGCGTCGCAGGTGGCCGACCTTGATGCGGTCGACCGTCGTTGAGAACCGCACGATGCGGGCCTCGGAGTCCCAGCTGTACAGCATGGTGGTCAGGTGTGGATGGCCACTGCGCTTGACAGTGGCGAGCGTGCCGAACTGCTGCTTGCCGAGCAGATCGGAGAGGGCTTCGTCGGACAGTGGGCGAGGCGCTGGTCCTTGAGTCATGACGTGATCAACATCCCTGGCCGCCCAAGAATTTCCTGGGCCCTGTGAGCCCCATCCCCACTTTCACAATACGCCCTAGTCTCAGTGCGGTGCGGGCAGATGGGGCAGCAGCGTAATGAGATCACGGCGGACGCGTGCGACCAGGACGACCGGGTCGTTCACGGTCCACTGGTGGGCCACGCCGATCGCGTCGGCGGCCACGGTGCGCGAGGAGCTCTTGTCGGGGAAGGCGCCACCGGTCACCCCGGCGGTGAAGGTCGCCGGTCCCAATGGAGGCGGCAAGAACAGCAGCGGGTGGTGCGGGGTGAAGTCAAAGTGCCCGCAGCGGGCGGCGGGCTCTGGGTCGAACAGCTGCGGCTCGGTCCACAGGCCGACGCTGACCACCAGCCAGGTGTTGGGGCGGTCCGGGTCGTCGCACAGCCACAGGTCGAACGTACCGACCAGCAGATGTTCCTCCCACTTACAGGGGCTCACCCAGCTTGGGCCGCGACACGGGCCCGGGAGACCGCAGCCCCTCGGTGCCGGCGTCGTGCCAGGCCCGGCGCCAGCGCTGCACCGAGCGCACACTCACCCGTAAGTCCTTGGCGACCTCCACCCTGGAGGCACCTGCGGCGAATCGCTCCGCAGCCTCCAGCCGGATCCGCTCGCGAAACGCCTGCCGTTCACGCGTCAGCCCACCACCCTGCGGATATCTCACACCACAGGCATACCGCGACGATCACACATCGTCAGCCCTCAACGACATCACGCCGCCAAAGTCAGTGACCAGTTGGGGGAAGGTCAGACCGGCCGGCCGCGCCTCGAACAGCACGAAGCGGACAGTGTCGGCGTGTCGCTGGGCGGCCGGCGATCTGCGCTCGGAGCTCGGTCCAGGAGTCCGCCGACCGGCTGGCCTGGTGGCGCGAGCGGTGCCTGCACCGCGAGCGCCTGGCCGGCTCCCGCACCACGCAGGCCGTCCCGTCGGCAGCGCCCGGGGAGGATCAGCCTCGGCTTGAGCCGTGATGTCCGGTCAAGCGGGCACGGGCGGCCCCGCGGGGCCGCTACCGTGGCAACAGGCCCGCAACTCCGTCCTGGAGGCCCCTGATGAGCGACCAGCCCGCACCCGACGACGTCCAGCTCCCGGCCGCCGGCCGGGAGGCGCTGACGCCCGATGGCGCGAACGCACTGCGCGCCTTCGCGGCCCGCACCCGCGAGAACGCCGACCGCCTGGCGGCCGTACTCGAGGACATCGCGCTCAGCGGCCTGCCCGACCCGGCGACCTGCACGCCATGAGAAGAGCTGCGTGAACGCAAGCTCGCGCAGCTGCACACCGCGCGCAGCCACGTCGCCTGATGCCGCGCCACTCCCGCCCCGGGCCGGCATCATCTTCTCCGAGTCGGCGGAGAAGCAGATCGAGGCCCTGACCGACGAAGCCGCACTGCTGGCCCTGGAGCGCACCCTGGCGGTGCTGTCCGTCGACCCCGTCGCCGGCGCTCCTATCCTCGGCTCCCACCCGGGCCTGCGCGACTACGCGACGACGTCCGGATCATCTACTTCATCACCGCGCTGCGCACGATCGTGGTCGTCGCCCACATCGAGGCCTGACCCCGCGCCGCTGTATATGCACTGGAGGTGCACCTGATGGCAGGTTTGCTCGGCATCGGCTTCTGGGCGGTCGTCGGCTACTTCGCCTGGCAGTGGATCGCAGCGTGGCTGAAGGACGAGCCCCCGGCGAAGCCTCCCCCGGTGACAAAGCCGAAGCCGGCCAAGCCGGCCAAGCCGTCCCCGCCTCCCGCTCAGCAACCGCCGAACACGGCGCCGAACAAGAAGCCGAAGAAGAACGGGGCGGTGAAGGCGGCGGGGGACTCCAGCGCCGCTCACCCCCTCCTTGACCATGACAGTCGTGGATCGTCACAGCCGACCCACCACCATCACACCCACCATTCCGGCAGTGGAAGCAGCCACAGCGCCGGGCATCACACCACGCACCACCACGACGCGGGAGGCAGCCACCACGGCGGCGGCCACGACATCGGTGGCCACGACGCCGGCGGCACGTTCTGACGTCTGCCACAGGTAACCCGCTCGCACGCATCACGCCCCGACCGCCGCTGGACGCCGGCAACATCAAGGGCCAGGACGTCCGCGCAACCGCCGCCGGCCGGCTGACCGCCGCGTACAGAATCAACAGCACACGGGGGCGCCTGTACGTGGTTCGGTTCTCTGGCTCGGCTGACTGGCTTTGTTCACGAGTAGTGGTTCTGGCACAGCTTCTGTGCAGCGGTCACCGAGCGTTCCGAGCCAGTGCGAAGGGATCCGACGTGCCCAACAGACCGCGGCCGGAGGAAGCTCTCGACTTCTCGCGGGCCGAGCTGGCGACCGGGCAGTCGGAGATGGCCGAGCGGACCACTCGGGGTGCTTGGCTCGCCTTCGTGCGTTTCGGGCGCTGGCGCTTTGACACAGCGGCCACGCCCGACTCCGACGGCTTGCTTTTTCGACACGGCACGTACGCCTTCAGTGGGCGACCGATGTTCACCGTGGGCCTCACCCGGCAGTTCGACGTCACCGACGATGACGGCGAGCACGACCACTACACGTGCAAGTTCACTGCGAACTCCGATACGAGGCCGAACCAGACCTGGATGCCTTGGGAAGCTTCGACTCCTGGTTCTTCCACGATGCCGATGCGGAGCTGGATGAGTGGTTCGCCGCTATGGAGGGGCGTCTCGCGCTGCTACTCGGTCGCAGGCCCTCCGAGATCGATCTGTACGAGGAGCCGGTATAGCTGTTCTTGCGGTGCGAGGTGGCAGGCTTCGTCATGCGAGCAGGACACGCTTGCGCAGGAGGTCGAAGCCGGCGCGGTCGAACATCTGGCGCGAGCGTCATGATCCGGTTGACGTGGCCTTCGACGACGCCGGAGTTCCAGGGCAGCGTCAGGCCGGCGATGACCGCGTTGCGGTCGCGGTCGATGCCGGCGGCGAGAGTGTGGAGGCTGGGCAGGTCGTCCTGGCGGACGGCGTCGAGCCACTGCGGGAGTCGTTCACCCTGGCGCTCGGTGAGCATACGGGCGAAGGACCGGACGTGACCGGTCAGGGCATCGAGTTCGGGGCAGTTGGCCAGGACGACCTTGAGCCGGAGCTGTTCGATCTCGGTCAGCGTCTCGGGTCGGCTGAGGATCCATCGCGTCACCACGCGGGGTGTCGGCGACCGCGCGGCGACCGGTCGTGGCGAGGTGCGCTTCTCTCGGAGGTAGGCGCTGACCCGGCCGTAGCTGCCGCGATGGCCCAAGGGGACGATCTCCTCCCGGAGCTTCCAGGCGTTGGTGCAGCCCTCGTCCCAACGTGTGTCCAGGTAGGGCTTGTACTCGTCGAGGACGGAGGTCCGGTTGCGCTGCCACTGGCCGCGAACGAGGTCTTCCGGCTTCGCAGCGTCGGCGAGGCTCTTGACGGTGCGGTGGGTCATCTGGAGCTGACGCCCGATGGAGTGACGGTTGTGGCCAGTTTCCAGCAGTGCGTGGACCGTGGCGTGCCTGGCTCGGACACGGTTGGCGAACCGATCGCTCCCCATGGCGAATCCGCCTTCTCCTCGGGCGGCGCAGGTGGTTCGGCCTTCGTCTCGCGATCGGGGGCCATGACGCGAAGGCACTGGCGATGTCGGGCGACAGCCGGCTCAGCGGCCTCCCCGAGGTTGTGCCACGAATGCCAGCGGTCCGCGACCTGCTTCGCCTGGGGTGCCCCGGCAGTGGCGCCTTCCGCGAAGAGCGGGGCGCGGTCCCGGCAGACGACCTCGATCCCTGGCCGCTGGGTGAGCCAGGCGGCCAGGCTCGATGCTTCTCGATCAGGCAGGAGATCAATCGGCCGGCGGGTATCGAGTCGCAGACCGCCGACGGGCACGCGCGCCTCGATGTGCGCACCAACGGCGCCAACGGCATCGTCCTCGGCTACGAGCCTCAGCTGAGCGCCCAGGCAGCCCGCGGAATGCGGGCACGGGAGGTGTTGGGGGGCATGCGGGCCTTCAGCGGACCCGGTCGGCCGCGTGGCGGGCCACCGTCCACGAAGGGTGCGAATTCACCTGGGACACAGTGGCCTCGGTCAGCTCCCTGTAGCCGTTCGCGATGGCCTCGGACTGGCCGGCGGGCAGCGGACCGCCGTGCTCAGCGGCCCTGGCGATGATCTGTTCTGGTCCCAGGTTCCGGTTGCTCAGCACGATGGCATTGACCGTCGGGCGGCGCAGCTCGTCATAACGGCGTAGCGCGGCCACTGGATCGTGCTCCCGCGCCAGGCACCAGGCCAGCACCCGGGCGTCGACGACGGACTGCGACCCACCGTTCATCCCCATCGGGAACATGGGGTGCGCGGCGTCGCCCAGCAGTGTGACCCGGGCGAAGCTCCAGCGGGGCAGCGGGTCCCGGTCGAGCATCGGGTATTCGAAGATCGCCGAGGAGTTCCCGATCAGGGTGGGCAGGTCTATCCAGGGCAGGTTCCAGCCCGCCAGGCCGGCGCGGGCCTCCGACAGCGGGACGAGGCGGCTGGAGCGGTCCAGCGGTGCGGCGGACGGGATGTGCCGCGTCTCCAGCACCCAGTTCATCAGGGCGTCGCCGCCCTCGGTCGCGGGGTCCTCAATGGGGTAGGCGACGAACTTGTCACCGGGGCTGCCTCCGGCCACGACAATCGAGCGGCCCCCGAGGATGTGCGGGTACGGTGCGACGCCGCGCCACATGTGCACGCCGTTCCAGTGGGAGGGCCCCTCCTGCGGGTGCAGTTGGGCACGGACGGCGGAGTCGATGCCGTCGGAACCGACCAGCAGGTCGGAGTCCTCGGTCACCGGGGTGCCGCTCGCCCGGTCCAGGAAGTGGGCCCGGACGCCGCCCGCGGTCTGCTCGAAGCGCTGGAACCGCAGGCCGGTGCGGATGGTGTCCGGCCCCAGGCGCTCGCGCGCGGCGGCGAGCAGCAGCAGGTGCAGGCGGCCGCGGTGTACCGAGTACTGGGGCCAGCGGTAACCGGCGTCGACGCCGAGCGGTTCCTCCCACACGGGCGAGCCGTCCCGGTCGTGGTAGCTCAGCCGGCGCGGGCGCAGGGCTATTGCGTCCAGCCCGTCGGCCAGGCCCAGTTCGGCGAGTTCCCGCACGGCGTGCGGCAGCAGGTTGATCCCCACGCCGACCGCTTCGATGGTCCGCGCCGCCTCGTACACCCGTGGCTCGAAACCGGCCGCGTGCAAGCTCAGGGCGCTGGTCAAGCCGGCGATGCCCCCACCCACGATCGAAATCCTCATGCGCGCGAGTCTGCCTTTCGTCGGCGCACCACGACCGGGACTCCCCGGCGCGGGCGCATGGCCATGATGCTGACCGGGGTCACCGGGCCGGACGGTGTCAAGTCGGTCCGTCGGAGCAGCTCCACGAGGATGGTCTTGAGTTCGGCGGTCGCGAATGGCGCGCCGATGCAGCGGTGGCGGCCGCCCCCGAAGGGCAGGAAGCCGGCCGGGGTCACCTCCCGGTGCAAGGGATGGCGCTTGTGCCACCGCTCGGGGACGAACAGGGAGGGCTCGGGCCAGACCCGCGACATCCGGTGCGTCACGTACGGGCTGATTGCCAGGCGGGTGCCGGCCGGCAGCCGGTGGCCGGCGAATTCGACGTCCTGGGCCGTCACCCGCGGCAGGACGACCACGGGCGGGTGGAGGCGCAGCGCCTCCTGCACCACACCGTCCAGGTAGTCGAGTTTCTCCAGTGCCTCCACGGTCACCGGAGCTTCGCCGAGCAGCGACGTGACGGATTCCCGGGCCCGCTCCCAGATTCCCGGGGTGCTCAGTGCGGCGTGCACCACCCACGCCATGGCGGCACTCGTCGTCTCGTAACCGGCCACGATCAGGCTGATCACCTGGTCCTGGATCTCACTGTCGTCGAGCGGGCAGCGCTCGCCGGCCCCGGCCGCGAGCAGTGCGCCGAGGCCGTCCCCGTCCGGTTCGGGATGCCGGCGCCGGTGCTCGATCTCGGCCTGGACGCGCGCGGCGACCCAGCGACGGGCCCGTTTGGCCCGGGCGGTGACCGGATTGGGGAGGCGGGTGAGGAAGAGTTGCAGGCCGAGGGGCAGGTCCGTGGCGTCGAGGGCGATCTGCAGCCGAGCGCCGATGGCGTCGTTCTGGGCGGCCAGCCGGGAGCCGTAGAGCGACTCGACGGTGTTGCGGCGGATCAGCGCGCGCAGTTCCCGGTAGAGGTCGACGCGCTGGCCTGTGACCCAACCGCTCACGGTGGCCGCGGTGTTGTGTGCCATGAGACGGACGTAGTCCTCGATGCGGCGGCGGTGGAAGGCGGGCAGTACCAGGTGGCGGCGCCTGCGGTGGCCCTCGCCGTCGCTCACCAGCAGGGCGCTCTCCCCCAGCACCGGCAGCATCACCTCGAAGGAGTCACGCCAGGAGAACAGGTGGGGGTTGGCGAAGACGAAGGAGTTGGCCTCCGGCCCGAAGAGGAAGGTCGAGCGCTGACGGCCGTACCCGACCTCCACCACGTCCCCGTGGAGGCGCTGGGCGCGCAGCATCCCGGTGAACGGGTCGGTGGCGAACCGCAACACCTCGGCGGGCGCGAGCCTGGGAATCTTCGCGGTGGTCATCGCGCCGCCTCCGCGGGTCGAGTGGTCCTGGGCGGGGTGTCGAGCAGTTCCGCCACCTCGGGAAGGAGACGGGCCAGCATCCTTCGCAGCGCCGTCACGCCGGCGGGCCGAGGCAGGCCGGCGGCTTCCAGGCGGTCGAAGGCGGACCTCAGCCGGCCGGCCGCGGTGCCGGCGGCCCGATCAAGTGCACCGCACTCGCGCAGGACGGCGACCACCTCGGCGACCGTCCGGTCCCGAGGAGACGCGGACAGCAGCGGACGCAGCCGGTCACCGGCCGCCTCCAAGCCGTAGAGGACGGGCAGGGTGTAGACGCCGTTGCCGAGGTCCCGGCCGGCGCCTTCGCCCGGTGCGGTGAGGTCACCCAGGTCGTTCCAGATCTGGAAGGCCACTCCGAGGTGGTGGCCGAAGGCGGACAGAGCCTCCTGTCGGCTTTCGTCGGCGCCGGCCGCGAGGGCGCCCAACCGCGCGCTGAAGGAGATGAGTTCGGCGGTCTTGCCGGCGACAGCGGCGAGGTAGCCGGGGACGGTGCGGCCCACGTCGCCGGTCTCGCGGAGCTCGATGAGCTGCCCGACACAGATCCGCCGGGCGCAGCGTGCGGCGGCGGTGGCCGCCTCCGGGCCCAGTGCGCCGGCGAGCCCGAGCGCGGAGGCGAGCAGATAGTCGCCGACCACCAAGGCGGCGTCGTCGCCGTAGCGCGCGTTGACGGTGGGCACGCCGCGGCGAACCTCGGCCCGGTCGCACAGATCGTCGTGGCACAGGGAGGCGAGGTGCAGCAGTTCGACCGTAGCGCCCGCGGTGACCACCTGCTCACTGACCGGGGCGTCGGCACCGACCAGTCCAGCGGAGCCGAGTACCAGGGCGGGGCGGAGGAGTTTGCCCGGGTGGCGGATCAGATGCTGCAGTGCGTCCTCGATCGGCGGGTCGTCCAGCGTCAGCTCCTCGACGACTCGGTCGCGGACGCGCGACAGGTCGCCGGCGAGCCGGAGGAGATCCGGGTCCGGCGGAGGGGAACTGGTACCAGCAGACGGCATCTCAGATCCACGCTCCCGTCGCGAAGAGCACGAAGTCGGCGATCATCAGGTAGTACAGCCAGGCCCAGGAGGCCATCGACGGGCCGATCCGGGACCGGGCGACCGCAGCGACCAGCGCCGCGGCCCACGGCAGCGTGAGCAGCGGCAGCAGCACGCCGACCGCGTGCAGACGCCAGGCCAGTACGGCGTCGACCAGGTAGAAGCCGGTCAGACAGCCGCCGTACAGCAGCTTCGTCACCGCCGGACTGATGACGTGCGGCAGGGTCGTCTTGCCGACCGCGGCGTCCTTCTCCGTGTCACGGGCGTTGTTGTGGAGCATCAATGCGGCGAACAGGAACCCGGGGCCCAGGGCCGCGAGCAGCAGGGTTGCATCGACCCGGCCCGCGTTCAGCCAGGCGAGGATCAGTGTGACGCCGAAGCCGGTCACCGCGAAGTCCAGCAACTCGCCCAACGCCCGGTGGCCCAGTGGCCGCGGGCCGCCCGCGTAGCCGAAGTAGGCGAGGTAGCAGAGGGCGATCAGGAGCAGCAGCCACCAGGTGGTGGTGACGGCCAGCACGGTGAGACCGGCCCAGGCGACGGCGAAGCAGCCGAGCCCGGCCAGTCGGAGCCGGCGCATGTCCAGGCCTTGCGCGAGGGCGCTCTCGGGCCGCACCCGGTCCGTCTTGTCGAGGCCGCGTACGTAGTCCTCGTAATCGTTCACGTAGCGCCGTCCGACACAGTCCGGCACGAGGACGAAAAGGGTCAGCGCCACCCGCCAGGGCTCCAGCGGATGCACATGGCGGGCGGCGGCCACCGCGTACAGGCCCTGCAGCACGATGACCAGGACGAGTGGCGGCCCGGCAGCCACCAGCCAGGCCCGCGGTCCCGGCCGGGTCCGGACGGGCGTCGCCGTCGCGCGCTCAGCCGTCACCGTTCGCTTCCCGGGGCAGGCGGGCGCTTGGTACCGATCGCCTGGAACATCACATTGGTGGAGCGGGTGGGGGACATCGGAACCGTCGACCGGAGCTTGAAGAACCAGGGGATGAGCGCGCGGGCCTGCGGCCAGAGCCCGTACAGGCGCAGTTCCACGCCGCCGAGCGCGGCGGCCTGGACCAAGCGCAGGCGGTTGACGAAGAGCCGGTGGTCGTGACAGCCCTTGGGAGCCATTCCGGGCAACGGGAGGTTCTCGGTCAGCGTGACGATGAGGATCCGGGCCAGGAAGGTGTCGGCGATGGTGTCGAGCAGCAGGGTGCCGCCCGGGCGGAGAATGCGGCAGCATTCGGTGACCACGGCGTACGGGTCCGGGACATGCTCCAGGCACTGACCGGCGACCACGACGTCCACGCTGTCGTCCTCGAACGGCAGCTTGGCCACGTCGGCCAGGACCGTCTCGTCGACACCGTGGGCGGCGGCCACCTCCAGCGAGCGCTCGGACTGGTCCACGCCGATGTGCCGGTAACCCTTGCCGGCCAGGTGCGGGTGGAGCAGACCGCCGCCGCAGGCGACGTCGACCAGCCGGGCGCCGGGCCGGTCGGCCGGTGGGATGCGCCGGCCGCGTTCGGCCGCGATCCAGCCGAGCGCGGCGAAGGGGCCGCGCGGATCCCACCACTGGTCGGCGAGGTCGTCGTACTGGGTGAGGTCGTTCGCCTTGACTCTGGGCTTCTTCACGGGACTCCGTTTCTGGTGGTCACCGGTGGCTCGGGGCAGCGCAGATCCAGGACGGGACGGGGCGGCGGCGCCGGTTCCGGACGGCGGCCGGTGACCCGGGGCGGCATCAGCGCTGGTAGCGCCCGAGCGCCATGACGGGGAAGAGGTGGCGGTACAGGGGGTAGCTCATGTAGAACTGCCGCGGCAGGACGGTGCCGGTGAACGGCTCCTCGTCCCAGCCGCCGTCCTCCCGCTGGGCCGCGACCAGCCATGCCAGCCCCCGGTCGACCCGGTCGTCGTCGGCCGGCAGACCGGCCGCGTGCAGGGCGAGCAGTGCCCAGGAGGTCTGGCTGGGGGTGGAGGGCCCGCGACCGCACCACGCCGGGTCCTCGTAGGAACGCAGGCTCTCGCCCCAGCCCCCGTCCGAGTTCTGGTGGTCGGTCAGCCAGTCGATAGCGCGCCGCACCGGTGGGCTGTGCGGCGGGACGCCGGCGCTCAGCATCGCGGTGACCGCCGCTCCGGTGCCGTAGAGGTGGTTGGCGCCCCACCGGCCGAACCAGGAGCCGTCCGCGGCCTGATGACGCGTCAGCCACCTCACGGCGGCCCGGAGCCTCGGATCGGCCTGGAGGCCCTGGCGGGCCAGACTCTCCAGGGCGTGTGCGGTGATGTCCGGGCAGGGCCGGTCGGTCAGTTCGGTGAAGTCGAGGGTGCTGAGGCGGGATGCGGCCCATGAGGTGTTGTCCGCGTCGTAGGCACCCCAGCCGCCGTCCGAGGACTGCATGGCCAGCAGCCAGGCCGTACCGCGAACGGTGGCGCCGCGCAGTCGGGCGGCCTCGACGGGGTCGGACGCCGTCACCCTGGAAAGCGCCTCGATGACCACCGCCGTGTCGTCGCAGTCGGGGAATGCCTGTTCGACGAAGCCGACCGACCAGCCGCCCGCGGCCCGCCCGGGCCTGGCCATGGCCCAGTCACCGTGCGCGGTGACCTCCTGGCCGGCGAGCCAGCGGGCGGCCCGCAGCAGAGCGGGGTGGTCGGTGCCGAGGCCGGCGTCGGCCAGTGCGGTCACGCACAGGGCGGTGTCCCAGACCGGTGTGGGCATGCAGTTCATCCGGCGGACGGGGCCGTCGGCGCTGTCCTGCCATACGGCGAAGCCGTCCAGCCCGCGCAGTCCGGCGCGGATCGCGGGGTGCTCCTTGCTCAGGCCCGCGGCATGGAGGCCGAGGAGGCAGAACACCGAGGCCACGTTGCAAGCCAGCCAGGCGCCGTCCGCCTCCTGGCGGTCGACGATCCACCGGACGGCACGCTTGACCGCCCGGCGGCGCGGCAGGCCGAGCGCGTGCTCGTTGTACCAGCCGGCCGCGCGGTTCACCGCCCGGAGGGCTGGTGGCAGCGTGACCGGGGCGGGGCGGCGGGTCCACAACTCCTGCGTCCGGAAGCCCGGGTCGTGGCAGGGCCTGGTCCGGTGGACCAGGCCGAGCGGCACCATCGCCAGCCGGGCCCAGGTCGACAGGCGGTAGAGCGACAGCGGAAAGCGCGGAGGCAGCAGCACCGCCTCGGTGAGCACGGTGGGCACGGCCCGCCAGTCCTCCTGGCCGAACAGGGCCAGCCACAGGTGTGCTTCCAGGCGGCAGCGTTCGGCGCCCCCCTGGCTGCGGACGAAACGGGCCGCGGCCGCCATGTGCGGTTCCTCCGGACCGTCGCCGGCCAGCCGCAGCGCAACGTAGGCTTCTACGGTGGTGGACAGGTCGCCGGGGCCTCCCGGGTACAGGCCCCATCCGGCGTCGGGTAGTTGTCGGGACCGGATCCAGCGGGCGGTCGCCGCGAGGATGCGCTCGTCGCGTACCCCCAACAGTTCGCGGATGAAGAGGTCGACCGCGTCGACCATCACATTCGCGTCCGGACAGCGGGACCACCAGCCCTCCGGTTCCTGGATCGACAGCAGGTGGTCCACTCCACGGGAGACGGCAACCTTCAGATCAGTGCGCACGATAGTGACCCTCGGTATCTGGACTGCAGGCCAGTAGCGGGTGGGACGTGACACTTGAGGACTCTCGTCCTTACTGTATGAGCGTGGGCGCCGCATTGCTCCCACTCGCCGATGTATTCACAAATGGGGGATCAACTTCCATGCGAGTACTGGTAGTTGGTGCGGGCATCGGCGGTCTGGCGCTCGCCCGGGGACTGCTCACGACGGGACACCGGGTGACCGTGCTGGAGCAGGCGCCGAGCCCCCGGACCTCAGGCTCGGCAATCACTGTCTGGAGTGGAGGAGTCGGCATCCTGCGCGCGCTCGGAGTCTCCACCGACGGACTGGGCGCCCGGATCGACCGGTTGGAGACCCGGACCGACGCCGGGAGACACCTCTACGCCATCGACGTCGGGTACGCGGCCCGCCGACTGGGCCATCCCGGCATCACCGCGCCGCGCCGCGAGTTGCTCGCCCGCCTCGCCGACGGCCTGCCGGAGGGCACCATCGCGTACGGACGCCGGTGCGCGCAGGTCAAGGAGGACGGCTCCGGCGTCCAGGCCGTCTTCGTGGACGGCGGCACGGTCGAGGGTGACCTGCTGGTGGGCGCCGACGGCCACCACTCCGCCGTTCGTCGGCAGTTGTGGGGGCACGACCCGACCGTTCCGGCCGGCTGGGCGACCTGGCAAGGCCTCGCGGACCGTCGTTCCCGGATCACCGGTCCGCACCACGGGCTCATGATCAACGGCCGGGCCGGCTTCTGCGGACTGCTGCCGGCCGGGCCGGACACCCTCCAGTGGTGGTTCAGCCTCCCGTGGCACCCCGGCACGGCCGGGGCACCCGCCCTGCCCTTGCTCCGTGAGCGCTTCGCCCGCTGGGCGGCGCCTGTGCCGGCGGTACTGGAGGGCCTTCGGGAGACGGAGATCGAGATGTTCCCGCACCACACCCATCGGGTCCGCCGGGTCTGGGGCACCGGACGCTCGACCCTGCTCGGCGACGCGGCTCACACGATGCCGCCCATCGTCGCCCAGGGCGCCAACCAGGCACTGGAGGACGCCTGGGTGCTCGCCCGGTTGCTCGCCCACCGGTCGGGAAACCCCGTCTCGGTGCTGCGCCGCTACGAACACCTCCGTTCCCGGCGGGTCTCCCCGATCGCCCGGCTGGCCGCCACCGAGTACACCTACCGCTACCACCCGCCGCGCTACGACCGCATGGTGCCCAGCTCCCTGGTGACCCGCGCGTACGCGTGCTGGCTGTACGCCACCAGCGACTTTCTGCGCGGCCGCGAGCGCTCGTGGTAGCCGCCAGGGGAAAACGCCTCCACACAGCGCGGCACTGTCGTCGCGGCACTGCCGTCAGTGAGGGAGAGCGCCCCGTTCGAGGAGCGATCAGGGCCCTCGGCGACAAGGGACCGTAACCTCTGGCCGTGCCCGGGACATCGGTGGCGCACTTCTACGCCGAACTCGCCGACGACTACCACCTGATCTACGCGGACCGGGACGCGAGCATCCGTCGGCAGGGGGACGCCCTGGACGCTCCGATCGGCCGGGACCGAGTGGCGGTGCTCGACTGCTCCTGCGGCATCGGCACGCAGGCCATCGGCTTGGCGCTGCGCGGGCACCGCGTCACCGGGACCGACCTCAGCCCGCGGGCCGCCGCCCGCGCTGCCCGTGAGGCCGCGCGCCGAAGCTGGTGAAAGGCCGCGCCGGATCGGCCGCGGCTGGCGTCAAGCACGTTGCGTTCGTGGGGAACGCGCCGCAACCCCCGGCCAGTAGCGGAACCTTGAATAGGTGTTTGCAGATCCGGCGACCGGTGTCCCATGCGGCCGTACGCGCCCGACATGCCTTCGAATCGAGCGAGGGCGAGCTGCAAAAGCATGCCGTGAAGCGAATAAAACGTGGAGGCCGCGTGAATTATGGCCAACCTGGTGATCACTTGCACGCGCGTAGACCTCGCGTGACACCGGGACCCCGGCAGTGCCCGCCTGCCGCGCCGAGCCAGGCATAAATGACTCAAAATTGAACTGGTGGCCGACGGACACACCTACGGTTTGCGGCGGTTGCCGTTCCACCGAGAGGAAACCCCTCATGACCGCCGCCGACAGCGCACCGATCACAGCCCACATCCTCACCGGCTATCGCGTGGAGGACGGCTTCGTGGCCGTGGGGCTGAACCCGCCCCCCGCCGAGTACGTCTGGCACGACGAAGACGCCGAGCAGCAAGAGGAGCGGGACGGCCCGGGCGTGGGATACCACCAGTGGCTGGCCATCGACGCGCAGAGCGGTGGGGTCTGGTTCGGGGACGTCGACTGGCGAGCCTCGCGCGAGCACCTGGAACGCCAGCTCCCCGGTGTCCCGCGCAGCGCACTCGGCGATGGGACACTGCCGGCCCCCGGCGTTCTCGTGCACCTGCTGACCCACCTTGCGCACGACGAACGGCGCGGCTACTCCTGGCGCTTCTTCACGGCCGAGGAGTTGCATGCGCTCGCGCTGCGCACACTGCCCGCCGTACAGCGGCTCGTGGACTCGATCCACCGTACGGGACCGGCCGGCGAACTGGAGTGGTCCGCCGAGGCCGCCACCGCCTGGGACGACATCGAGCAGGCCGCCACCTACACCTTCGCTCCCTCCGGAGACGTCGTCTGGCCCCGGCTCCGGATGAGCCCGGTCCCCGCGTGGCGGGTCGAGGTCGGCGCGTTCCTCGCGAGAAACCCCGACTTGTGCGACCCGTCCTGGGGAGTGGCCACCGACGCGGAACTGGAGGCTTACGCCGACTACCGGCCCGACTCGGGCTACGGCGGTGTCCCGGGGCGGATGTGCCGCGCCGCCGACCGGCAGATCGAGGACGGTTTCACCTTCTACGGCCATCGCGCCGCCCTGTACGCCTATCGCGCCACGGCGTGCGGCGACCGTTCCCCGACGGAGGCCCGCACCTGGTTGGAGACGACAGAGGCCGGCAGGGACACCTGGGAGGCGGCCAAGCCCCCCGGAGCCACGCTCGCCGATGTGCCCGACTGCGTGCTGGCGGCCCTGGCCGAACGCTTCCAGAACGCCGCGCACGAGGAGGGGTTGGTGCTGACCGGTCTCCCCGCCTATCTGCAGCAGTTGCGCGCCGACGAACGGGCCGCCGTCGACCGGCAACTCGCCTACGAAGGCGAGGAGGTCGAACGCCTCGAAGGCATACTCAAGGACCTCCGCACCGCGCGGAACCGCACCGTGACCCGGATCCTGGCGTGGGCCGACGGCCGCGACGACGCGGAGATAGCCCGCCTGGCCTCCATCCCCCCTGACGACGTCCGTGACTGGCGGGTCCGCCTGACCACCGAACAGGCCACGGCGACGCCTTGAGATCCATTTCCCGACCGGAGCGGAGGTGTCGTCGCCACTCGCCGCGCCACGGGATGCTCTGCGGTTCGTTCTCCACGCCCGTTGGACCCCCTGGGTCCGGGTGGTGTGTGTTGTCCTCCGTACCGTGAAGCCGACCGTACCTGCGGTGGCGCCCCTCAGCCGTCGATCGGGGGAATGTCGTCCAGGCCGCTCCGGAGAGAACCTGATGGATCGTGTCGTCCAGGGCACTGGCCGCGTCAACGACGGTCTCCAGGCCGTTGGGGAGCAGGTCCTTCTTTCGGTTCCAGTCGCGCAGGTGGCCGACGTCGACGTGCGCAAGGCACTCAGCATCGCGAGGTTGCGGCCGAACTTCTCGCGCAGGCCGGCCACGATGGCCGATTGCCGAGGCGCGGTTGCCGCGGAGCACGATCAGGCGCGTGTCGCTGGTCCCCAGGGTGCCGTGCGCGGCCTCAGACACCCGCGTCTCACCCGGATGCGGTTCTCGTGGAAGTGCTCCCAGTCCATGACCAGGCGGAAGCGGCGGTGGGCCTCCAGGCGCTCCGCGTCGGGCGGCTCCTCGCCGCGCTGGACACGGGCATCGCCGGATTTCACGAGCTCCGCGAGAGCGAGCCGGACGTCGTCGCCCTGGCCCGTAGCTGCCGCCAGCCGGTCCACGGAGGTGAGGGTCTCTGTCGGTTCACCCGGATCCGTAGCCCGCCCCGCACAGTGTGGCTGTCGGTGTGCGAGGAGCGAGGGTTTGGACGAGGCGGAGCACGTCACCCATCGCCGTCCCGGTCCGGGGAAGGTGGTCAGCCCGCGCAAGGAAGACGAGGGCGCGGTACTCGGCGAGCGGCCGGTGCTGGTCCTCGTCCAGGACGAAGGCGACGGTGTGGCCGTCGCCTCCCGGGATGACCGCGCGGGGCTGGGACGCGCGCAGGTTGGGCCAGTAGCGGCCGTGTGCGAACCCGGAAGCCACCCGCCAGGCGGCGCCCACCTTCACGGCGGTCAGGCCCGCGGCCGGTGCGGCGGTGAGCAGGATCTGGTGGGTCCTGGGTGCGGACAGCGGGGCCAGGCCGAGCTGCTCGGCGAGGGCGCGTATTTCGGCCCGGCGCTGCCCACCGGTCATGCCGCCGCCGGATGGGAGGTGGCCGGTGTCCGTCTCGTGCTGCTGCCGGTTGCGCATGTCCTCGTCCCACAGCGACAGGGCGCGGCGTCGGCGCTTGCTGCCCCCGGCAAGGTAGTCCGCCAGCGCGAGCAGGCCGAGGCTGATGCCGTGGAAGTGGCCCCGCTTCGTGAGCCGGAACGTCATGTGAGCTCCCAGCCGGTGCTGGCCTGCATCCTGCTTCGCCGTGTTCCCTACCGGCTGACCGGCGGGAGACCCTCTCCGCAGGCCAGAAGGAGGTGAACCGGTACCACGCAAAGATCCGGGCCCTCGTCGAGCAGGCCGTCGCCACCCTCAAGTCCTGGCGGCTCCTCCGCAAACTGCGGTGCTCGACCACCCGGTTCACCAACCTCGTCCAGGCCGTCCTCACCCCTCATCTGACCAGCTCAGAGTGAGGGTGGAAAGCCTCACTGTCGCCCAGGGCCCCTGGCAGAGGTGCTCGACTGGGCCGTCCGGCACATTGCGGCGGCACGTGGCGATCAGCGAGATGAGCGTGGAGAGCCAGTTCTCGTCGTCGTGCTCGGCAGTGTTCGTCCAGACCTCGATGCGGAACCCGCCCGGCGCGTTCTGATCTCGCGCGTGCAGTACAGCGCGATGGCCGACACGCCTATGGCGAGGGGGACCCATTGCGGCTGGACGAAACCGACGTACTGAAACCAGACCCGACTACCCGAGACCAGCTGTGTGGATGATCCCCATACCGCGGCGGCGTTGACGCCGACGAGGGCGTAGCCGATTCCGCGCGTCCGGCGTTCCGTCCGGGAAGTGAGGGCCGCGGCCATTGCCAGGAGGCCCGCCAGCGACAGCATGGAGATCCCGCCAGGGGGCAGCCAGTAGCCCCAGTCGATGCTGTCGTCCGCCGCGGCGGACGCGACCACCATGGCGTAGGCGCAGAAGAGGAGCGCCGACGGGAGAAACCGGAGCGGCAGGGCCACGCGTGCCTGCCAACGGGGTCTTGCCTGCACGGCGAACCATACGATCAGCCCCACAGTGGCGATGGCGACTGCGCCGACGCCGCTGGCTACGTCGCGGCCGTCATAGGCTCCGTCGATATTGGCCGCGGTCACCGTGGCGGCCACCAGCATGATGAGGAACCAGACCGCGATCGCGATCCAGGACCGCGGCGCAACGGGCTTCCGGGGAGAGGGGCCACCGGGGGACGACGACGGCCGAACCTCTGTCAGCAGTGCGGTGGCCGCCGGCACGGGCTCGGGCGCGTCCGCAAGCCTCCGCAGGGCCTGAGCGGCGTCGGCGGCACTCGCGTACCGCTCTGTGGGATCCTTGCGCAAAAGTCTGAGCAGGACAGCGTCCCAGGCCTCTGGCACACCCGCGGCCACGGAACTGGGGGCGGGTGGCTGCTGGCTCAGATGCGCCGTCAGATAGCCGACGTTGTCCGGTGCCTGGAACGGCAACCTGCCGGTGACCAGCTCGAAGAGCAGGCAGCCCAGAGCGTACAGATCGCTCCTCGGTTCCGGGTGGCCGCGCGCCTGCTCCGGCGCCATGTACGGGGGCGTGCCCACGATGAATCCGGTCTGGGTCAGCCGGTCAGCAGTCGCGTAGGGGTCGGCGGCGCGTGCGACACCGAAGTCGAGGACCTTCACCGTTCCGGAAGGTGTGACGAGGATGTTGGACGGCTTGATGTCCCGGTGCATGATGCCGTGAGCGTGCGCGTCACCCAATGCGTCACATATCTGAGCGCCCCACCGGGCCGCCTCGGCCAGGTCGACGGAGCCTTCGCGGAGCTTGACGTCGAGCCCTTCGCCCCGCACCAACTCCATGACCAGAAAGGGCACGGTGCCTCTCTGCGTATCGCTCTCGCCGAGATCGTGGACGGACACAATGTACGGATGCTGGAGCCGGGCGGTGATCCGTGCTTCGCGCAGGAAACGGGCGCGGGCCTCATCCCCACGGCTTTCCCCCCCCGGCGAGAAGGGAGATCACTTTGACAGCGACCTGCCGGTCCAGCGTCTCGTCCCGCGCCTCCCAGACCTCGCCCATGCCGCCCTCGCCAAGCTGCCGGACCAACCGGTAACGGCCTCCCAGAAGCTGGCCCTCCACCGCGCCCTCCCCGTCGTGGACTCACCTGTGCGCCGTCGCCCCGAGCCCCTCGATCATGGCACGCGGCGCAGAGCGCCACCCGCAACATCTGAGATTCAGAAGGCGTTATCAGGCGGGAACTCCTGTTTGGTGCCGCTCGGACGAGGCTCATGCGCCTGGCCGGCCGTGAGCCTCTTCGAGGCCGAGCCCCAGACGCAGGTCACCCGCAGCGAGACCCAATGCACCCGTGCCTCCCAAGCCATCGACACCGGATGCTCTGGTCGCCAACTCACGCGCTCAATCGCCAAATGAAGCGCTCAGTCACACGGGGGCTCGCGGGCTGTTCGGGGTGCGGCGACTACAGGTCGAAACCGAGGTGCTCGATGTCCGTGAAGCGGACCTCTTCCAGGCTGTCGGCACGGCGGCCGCGGTCCTGGAAGTACACCTCCTTGAGTCCTTCGGCCACGATCTCCTGGAGCTGCTGGTCGGTGGCGCCGGCCTCCTGGGCCTCGAAGAGACGAGCGGCGGAGTGGGGCGGCAGCGCGACGGTCAGGTGCCGGACACGGTCCTCATCCGTCGACCCGATCGGCGCGGTGTAGCCCATGCGGGCCCGGGTGTCGATGACGGTGCCTCCGGTCGTCGCTGCCGTCCGCCGGGCTCTGGCGCGGATCTGGGGCTGCCACCGCTTCTTGACCTCGTGCTCCAGGCGCGCGGCGAGGTCCGGGCGGCGCTTCTTGATCTGGTCCTTCACGTACCGTTCAACGGTGCGCTGGGAGATCCGCAGCAGTTGGACGACCGCCTTGGTGCTCTTTGGCAGGCACGTCCAGGACCAGGCCGCCGGTGCAGTACGCCAGCACTTGCCCGTCGGCGCCGACGACCGCGAGCGGTCCGCTTTTGAAGCGCGGGTCGGTGCCGCCCGCCAGGGTGTTGGCGGGGGCAGCCTTCCGCGTGCCCGGGCGGCGTGACGTCGACGTGCGCCTGGCGGTGCGCGCCAGGCGCGGCACGGCCTGCTCGGCAGGAGCAGCGGTCTGGGTGTTCTCGGGTGCGGTCATGCCCGCAGCCTCGGAGGCCGCGCGTGTGGACAGAGTCCGCTCTGTCGGAGCGGACTCGCAGGTGAAGGTGGTCGGCGCCGCGCCCGCTGCCGCCGCGGCCGCGGGGTAGAGCCCCGCCAGCTTGTTCAGCAACCTGGCGTACGCCTCCCGCTCCGGGCCACGCGGCTCGGCCGGCTTCTTCAGCGGCTCCCGCCCGGACACCGTCGCCCGGCGCACGCTCGAAATCCGGCTCAGCCCCAGCTGTCAGGCAGGGTGGATACGCGCCTGGCCCACTCACCCTGGCGTCCGCATCGAAATCGCCGGTCCTAACGCACACCCGCGGAGCGCTGTTGCAACAGCACAGCCGAAGGACAACGTAGTGACGACGACAATGATCGCCGCCCCCCACCCTCGGAATCTGCGCGCCTGCTATTACCCATCCTTCGGACATCCCGGCAAGGAGTGCTTCGACGGCGCCAGCTGACCAAGCCGGTGCCGCCGAAGCAGGCCAGCATCCGTCTCCAGCCCCTCCTGCGGGCGTCCAGGACCCCGGCCCCCGCCAACGCAGCCGGGCCGGTCCGCGCGGGGCGGCAAGCCGTCACCGGCGGACCAGGAGACCGCGGCTGTGCTGTACGAGCATCTGGTGGCTTCATTCACGGGTCGTGACAGCGGTTGTTCACGGGATCGGGAGTCACCCCGATCGACGGTCGGGTGATGTTCACGAGTTTTGACAGCACTGCGGTTCTTGCTGGGACAGCATCGGGATGCTCCTGGTGAAAGGGGCTGTTCATACCGCAGATGTCGAAGCATCGGCCGTTCCGGGTCGCAGCCGGCGGGTGACTCCCTCCGGGGACTTCTCCGGCACTCTGCGAAGTCCTTCGCCGGGCAAGCCACACTCCGGGCGCCGGGCTTTCCCCAGTACAGAGGGGGGCTGGCCCCACCATCGACCGGCCCGCTGCCCGGATGGTCCGGCAGGCACCGGACGACGAGGCTGAATGCATACGGATCCACCAAGCAAAAAGGGAACCCTCTGTGTTCAGCTTCAAGCCGCTGCGTCGCCGTACCGCCCGCACCGCTGCCGTCGGCGCTCTGGCCATTGCGGCCTGCGTCATCGTCATGACCGGCAGCGCCGGAGCCATCGTCAACGGGTCGGACTCCACCGAGAGGTACCCGTTCATGGCGGTCATCCCGGCATCGGCCCCGGACCAGGGTCTGATCGATGGGAACTGTGGGGCGTCGCTGATCGACCAGCAGTGGGTGCTGACGGCAGCCCACTGCGTGAAGGGCGAGGGGCTCAAGCTGGACGGCATCGTGCGGGTCGGCAGCGACCACCGCAAGTCCGGCGGCACCGTCCGGAAGATCGACCGGACCTACGTCCATCCCGGCTATGTGAACGGCGACAACAAGGCCGCCAACAAAAACGACATCGCGCTGATACGCCTGGACCGCCCGGTCGCCCAGCAACCCATCAAGATCGCCGAGCAGGCAGGGCGGCCCGGCACGCCGACCCGGCTCCTGGGCTTCGGCACCACCGTCGACACCAAGTTCAAGTTCCCGGACCGGCTGCAGGAGCTGAACACCCGCAGGGGCGCCGAGTCCGAGTGCGCGCCCGGGTACGCGGACCGGACCCGGCTGTGCACGATCACCACCGTGCCCAAGGCCATGGCGTGCTTCGGGGACTCCGGCGGACCGCAGGTCCAAAAGGGCCGGAACGGCCGCTGGGAGCTGATCGGCGTCACCTCGGGGCCTGGCGCCCCGAACGTGCCGTGCTCGCAGGGCCCCGGCCTCTACACCAGCGCGCCCGCATATGCGGGCTGGATCGACAAGACCATGAAGACCAACAGCGCTCCGTCGACTACGGCCAAGGGCTCCGACCTCGCCGAGACCGGCACGAACGACAACACCGCGGCGATTGCCGGCGTGGCCGCCACGCTGATCGCCGCCGGTGGCGGCGGCACCACCCTCGCCATACGCCGCCGCAAGACCCGCCACGCCGCCTGAGCGCACCGCGCCCCGCCCCTGGACCCCAGCGCTGCCGTCATTTCTCTTGAACATCCGCGAGTCGGCCGGTGGCCGACTGCTGCTGAAACTCATCGACAAACGCTGTCGGTGAAAGCGAACGAACCAAGCTGGCGTTCGGCGACGTCGGGGAGGACCAGGAGCACGGCCAGGAGCAGGAGTTCTTCATCAGCGGACTTCGACCACCTATGCAGATGGCTACGGCGCCGGCAGCTCGTGCCGCGCATCGCCCAGCGAGGCATCGAGCCATCCGGCCGCCTGGGCCGGCACCGCTGAGTGGTTGAGCGCATCATGTCCTGGCTGAACGGGTGCCGTCGCCTGCACCGACGCCACGAGCGCAAGGCCGAACACTTCCTGGCCTTCGTTGGTATCGCCGGCATGCTCATCTGCCACCGCCGATGCGGTACAGGCGCCCTGGAGGTGGTTGGCTAGGCTCCGGATCATGTGGAGACAGGCAGCGACAGCGGTCTTTCCCGGCGTGGGCTTCCGGGAACCGGCCCAGGCATCCGATCTCGTCGCGGCGGAGACGCGACTCAGGCGAACGCTGCCGGCGGAGCTTCGGCAATTGCTTCTCGAAAGCAATGGGGTAATCGGGCACACTCACGTGGACACCGTCTGGCCCATCGATCAGATCGTCGAGAGGAACCTGCTCTTCTGGTCCGACCAGACGTTCGCGCAGCTCTACATGACGTTCGACGCCTTCCTCTTCTTCGGGGACAACGGAGGCGGCGACCAGTTCGCCTTCGTGCAGAAGCCCGAGCGTCCCGACATCTTCGTCTGGGAGCACGAGAGCGACAGTCGTCGATGGGTCGCCAACAACCTGCAGGACTACCTCGTCCGTTCGCTCCAAGCCGGTGGCGACGACTGGTATCAGCTGTAACCCGGCCGGCCCCCGATCATGAGCCGACACCACGTGCGGGGATGGTCCCTGCACGGCGCCGCCCACCTGGGGTTGGTGAACTTCCAGTGGGCTGTCCCCGTCCCGTTGCCCTTGTCGCCCTGGGCCGGGCCTTGATCGTGGTGTCGAACAAGAACTGTCCGTCGGCCTCCTTGTCCTGTCCCGTCTTCCGGGAGGGGAACTTGCCGTCGTTGACCTTGCACTTGCCTTTGCACGTGCCCTTGCCGTTCGCGCTGCCGCCCTTGGCGTCGCCGGAAGCGCCGACCTGCACCAGTTCGACCTGGTGGGCCCACCTCTCGATGCTGTGGTCGCTGTAGGCGTAGGCGATGGCCAGGTAGTGCATCTTGCCGGTGACCCGCCCGGTGTGGACATCGCGCACGGTGACGTCGGCGGCGAAGATGCCGCATGCCTTGAAGCGGGTGTCGTAGCAGGTGTTGTTGGCGCCGTGGTCGTCGCACCAGTCCGGTGCCGGCCAGGCCGTGATCGCTGCCTGACGGTCGGCAGCGGACGGCTTCGTCCAGGAGACACAGGCGAGGGGCTTGCTGCTCCCGTCGTCACGTGCCGCCTCAGCTGGGCGTCGCAGGCGGCCTTCGCTTGGGCAGCAGTCGTCGTCGGCGTGATGGCCGCGGGCGCCGGCGCGTCGGCCCGGCAGGCTGCGACGGCGATGTGGGGCTTGCCGACTCCGGGCGGGCCGAGCAGGGCCGCGTTCGCCTTGGCTTCGACTAACGACAAGGGTGGACAGGTCCTTCACCTTGCGCGGGTCGAGGTCGGGCTGAAAGGAAGAGGCTTCCGGCGGCGTCGACGAGGCAGTTCTTGCCGACCGGTCGCAGGTGCCGCTGGGTGACGGCATAGGGCGTCTCGGGCAGCGGCCGCGAGGCCATGTGGTCCCGGACAGCCCCAGGCCGATGACCCCGCCGTGGGTGTGGTGGGTCCGGGCCCGCCACACAGGCATCCAGGCCGTGAACGCGGAGTCCAACTCCTTGAGGGAGGCACATGCCTGGCCGGCCAGGACGTGGTCCCGGACGATGTCGACCTGCCGCTCGGCCCGGCCTGTGCCGGTGGGGGAACAGGCTGCCAGGACCTCGATGCCGAAGTCGTAGTGCCCTGCGAACGCGACCGCATCCGGGTGCAGCGGAACGGCATCCGGACCTTCGGGATCCCGGCGTGGGCGAGGATCTTGCCCTCATCTCCCCGGTCGGCTTGCGCCTGGGCTCCGGGAATGAACCTCGAACCGGCGGTGCGGACCCGCCAGTTCATCGGGAACGATGCCGACCTCTTCCGCGATCCGGGGCCGGGCTTCGTGCAGGTGGAGCTTCACACGCTGGTAGTTGCCAGTGGATCCGTGCTCCTGGACCAGCCGTTCATGGACGACGGCACCCTTGGTCGGGGTTTCCGCCCGTAGCATCGCGTCGATCCCGGATCCCCACGTACGGGCAGGGCGGTCAGTTCCTCGAAGGCAGACGAGTTGCCGCCGGTCCTGGCAGGCGTGTGCCGGCGCGGACGAAACCTCACTAGATTTATTGCTTTGCCCGGTGATGCCCGGCGCATCGTGCGTGGGCATGCGTGGGCAGAAGCGCCCATAGATTCTCCGTGCGCTCTCCCGGTTCCCGTGGGTGACGGAAATGATGAGCACACCGCACATGAACCAGGTGATCCGCGGTCCCCTGTCCCCCGGCCGGGCGGACTGACGGCGGAAGGAGTCCATGGTGTTGCTTCTCATCTCCCCGGACGGTGTCGAGGAGGCCCTCGACTGCGCGAAGGCGGCGGAGCACCTCGACATCGTCGACGTCAAGAAGCCCGACGAGGGCTCGCTCGGTGCCAACTTCCCCTGGGTGATCCGGGAGATCCGCGACGCGGTACCGGCGGACAAACCGGTGTCCGCGACCGTGGGGGATGTCCCGTACAAGCCCGGCACGGTGGCGCAGGCCGCACTCGGCGCGGTCGTCTCCGGCGCCACGTACATCAAGGTCGGCCTTTACGGATGCACGACGCCCGACCAGGGCATCGACGTCATGCGCGCGGTCGTCCGGGCGGTGAAGGACCACCGCCCCGAAGCGCTCGTCGTCGCCTCCGGCTACGCCGACGCCCACCGGATCGGCTGCGTCAACCCGCTCGCCCTGCCCGACATCGCCGCCCGCTCCGGCACCGACGCCGCCATGCTCGACACCGCGATCAAGGACGGGACGCGGCTGTTCGACCACGTGCCGCCTGACGCCTGCGCCGAGTTCGTCCGGCTGGCCCACACGGCCGGCCTGCTCGCCGCCCTCGCGGGCAGTGTGAAGCAGGCCGACCTCGGCCCGCTGACCCGCATCGGTACGGACATCGTCGGGGTGCGCGGAGCGGTCTGCGAGGGCGGCGACCGCAACGCCGGACGGATTCAGCCGCACCTGGTGGCCGCCTTCCGGACGGAGATGGACCGGCAGGCCCGCGAGCACGCGGCCGGCGTCACCGCCGGGAGCTGACCGCCGGCATGCCCACCTCCGAGCCCGACCGCAGCCCCCGACGCCGGGCCGCGCAGGTCGCCGTCGTCGGTCCGGCCACCGGGGACGCCTCCGACGAGGCCCCCAAGCAGCAGCCGGACACGCTGGACACCGTGATCGACCGGTCCCGCCGGGCCTGGCACGCGTCCACTCCCCCGCCCGGCTCCACGCCCAGGCCGCCGAAGCTCTCGCCGAGCGCGCCAGGACCGTCGCCGTCGGGCCCGGCCTCGCCTCCCGGCCGGGCCGAAACGTCGGCCGACCGGCGCGAATGCGGTACGGCCTCGATCGGCCACCACGCCGAACCGTCCCTGGCGCAGCCCTTCGGGGGCATCAGGGACAGCGCCGTCGGCGTGGCGGGCGGACCGTGGGAGCCGTCCGGCAGCCTACGGCCGTTCGTCGTCCACCGCCCGCGGGAGGCGTGAGGAATGGGAGGCGTGAGGAATGAGGTTCCAGGCGGCCGTACTGCGCTCGTACGAGGACCCGTTCGCGGTCGAGGAGGTGGCCTTGCGGACGGAACCCGCCGCGGGCGAGCTCCTGGTCGAGATCGCCGGCTGCGGGATGTGCCGGACCGATCTCGCGGTCCGGCGATCGGCCGGCAGCAGCCCGTTGCCGGCCGTACTCGGCCACGAAGGATCCGGGGTCGTGGTGCGCAGTGGCGGCGGCCCGGACAACGCGATCAGCGTCGGTGACCACGTCGTGCTGAGCTTCGACTCCTGCGGGCACTGCCAGAACTGCCGCGGCGCGGCTCCTGCCTACTGCGACTCCTTCGCCTCCCTCAACCTCTTCGGAGGACGTGGGGAGGGCGCGCCGCGGCTCACCGACGCGGACGGGAGAGCGCTGGCCCCGCGGTGGTTCGGCCAGTCCTCCTTCGCCGAATACGCGCTCGTCTCGGCCCGCAACGCCGTCCGGGTCGACACCAAGCTGCCCGTCGAAATGCTCGGGCCGCTCGGCTGCGGCTTCCTCACCGGCGCCGGAGCCGTACTGAACACCTTCAGTGCCGGCCCGGGCGACAGCCTCGTCGTTCTCGGCGCGGGAGCCGTGGGCCTGGCCGCGGTGATGGCAGCCACCGCCGCCGGCGCGCTGACCGTGGCCGTCGACCGGCATCCCCGACGGCTGGCCCTGGCCGAACGGTTCGGTGCCATCCCGCTGCTCGCCGGAACGGCAGGACTGGCGGAGCGGATCCGGCGGCTCACCGACGGCGGCGCGCGGTACGCGCTCGACACCACGGCCTCCGCCCCGCTCGTCAACGAGGGGCTCCGCGCACTGCGCCCGACCGGCAGCCTCGGCCTGGTGGCACGGCTCCACGACCCGCTACCGCTCGAACCGGGCACACTCGACCGGGGCCGCAGCATCCGCCACATCTGTGAAGGCGACGCCGTCCCCGGGCTGCTGATACCGCTGCTGACCCGGCTCTGGCAGGCTGGACGCTTTCCCTTCGATCAGCTCATCCGCACCTACCCGCTGACCGACATCAACGAGGCCGAACGTGACTGCGAGGCCGGCCGCGTGGTCAAACCCGTCCTCCTCCCGGCCGGGAGGAGCCGGTGAGCACGGGACGCGGCGCCGCGGACCCACCACATCCGACGAGCAGGAAGCTCGCGGTCCCCGCTCCCGCCGACGGAGGAGACATGACTGGCACGGCGCCACAGCACACGGACGTGGAAGGCGTGGACGGAGGCGTCGGTCTGACCGCCCTCCTGGTCGCTGCGGCACGGGCGATCGAGACCCACCGCCACGACGCTCTGGCCCAGGACGTCTACGCGGAACACTTCGTGCGTGCCGCCCCGGCGTGCGCGGACTGGCCGGTGCGCATCCAGCAGGTCCCGGGCGGGGACGGCAACCCGCTGTGGGGGCGGTTCGCCCGCTACTTCGGCCTGCGGACCAGGGTCCTCGACGACTTCCTGCTCGGGTCGGTCCGGACGGGCCCCCGGCAGGTGGTCCTGCTGGGCGCGGGGCTGGACACTCGCGCCTTCCGACTGGACTGGCCGTCCGGCTGCACGGTCTTCGAGATCGACCGAGCAGGCGTGCTGGATTTCAAGCACCACGTGCTCGCGGACCTGGCGGCCACCCCGAAGGCAAAGCGCGTCCCCGTACCGGTCGACCTGCGCGCGGACTGGATCACCGCGCTGATCACCGTCGGCTTCGACCCGGCCGCACCGAGCGTCTGGCTGGCCGAGGGACTCCTCTTCTACCTGCCGGGGCCCGCCGAGACGTACCTCATCGACATGGTGGACAGGCTGACCACCGAGGGCAGCGCGCTGGCCTTCGAGGCCAAACTGGAAAAGGACCTGATGGTGTACCGCGACAGCCCGATCTACACGGCGACGCGGGAACAGACCGGCATCGACCTGCTCCACCTGTTCGACAAGGGGCCACGACCCGACTCGGCGGGCGTCCTGACGGCCAAGGGCTGGTCCGCCTTGATGTACACGCCCTTCGACTTCACCCGTCGGCACCGACGTGGCCCTCTCCCCGAACCGAACGATGCGCTGGAGGGAAACCGGTGGGTGTTCGCGCACAAGCCCCGGTCCTGACGCCCGCGGCGGTCATGACGACGTCCGCACGGGGACGAGGGCGGGGCCTGCCGCAGGCCCCGCCCGGTGGGACGCGTTCCGATGGAGGCGGCGGTCAGGGTGCGTCGCAGTGGTCGCCGCTCCCGCCCGAGGATGCCGCTGGCGGGGCGTTTCAGACGGTCCGGGCGGCCACCAGTCGGTCGCCCGGGATCCCGGCCAGGTCCGGCGCGTAGTAGTCCTCGATGCCGGCGGCCCACGTAGCCACGGTGATGCGGTCCTCGGCGTCCGGGCCGAAGGCGTCGAAGAGGGCGTGGATGTTCGCCTCCTCGAAACCGATCGCCGTCATGAGCGACACGAAGAGCGGGCGCTCGATCAGGCCGTCCCCGTCAGGGTCGCCGAGTGCGGCGAGCGCCTCGGCGAACTCGGTGATCGTGGGACCGAAGCGCTCGGGGTCGAGCACGAACGGACGGAACTCGTCCACGGTGATCACACCGTCGCCGTTGGCGTCCAGTTCAGTGGCCAGCGTCGTCCAGTAGCGGCGGAACGCGGCGCGGATGGCGTCCTTGGCGCTGTCGTCCGACGCAGCCGCCGCCTCCAGAACTCGGCCCGTCATCAGGTCGAAGTCGTCGGAGTCGATGACTCCGTTGCCATTGGCGTCGAAGAGGGAGAAGACCAGCTCCACCCGCTTGGCGGCCTCAGTTCGCATGTCCATCACCTGTCTTCTGCAACCCGACGGTTCCGGGTCTGCCCGATGAGAGCCTCTGCCGCACCGTGTGGGGGCACACGCCCAACCCGGCCCGTGCAGCGGCCATAGCCCATGGAAGCGCCATGAACGGCCGCGGGGTCCCGATCTTCGCTTGTGGTGACAGAACGACTGCCGGATGAGCGTGGGTGACAGGTCGGCTGCCTCCCTTGAGCCAACCAGACTGCTTCGACCGATCCCGTTCGTCAGCTCGTACGACCCCGCTGGTGACAACCCCCGTGCGTCGGCTCGCCCGTACCGGGGCCCCGGCAAGAACGGCGGTGCGCCCGGGAACTTGTGCGTCACGGTGCACGTCGCCGACCGAGCAGCCGTCGGTCTCAGGCGCACGAAGCTCCGTCGCTCCGGCACGGGGCCGCGCGGGCGCGCTTCTTGGACGCAGAAGGCGTACCTTCCCGATGATCCCGTGATGTCCGAGCAGGCCCGCGTTCGCAGCGCGGGTCGGGAAGGTACGCCCCTGCTCAGCGCGCCAGATGCTCGCCGCCGCACTGGAGGCAGAAGTCAGCCAGTTCGTGTCCGCGGCGTCCGATCAAGCAGCGGGATCCTGGTCGGCGTCGTCCTCAATTTCTGATTGAGGACGACACGCAGTCTGGTCTTCAGACAACCAGGACCCGGCGCCCGCGTGTGTGGCCGGCCTGGCTGTCGATGTGCGCCGCCGCGGCCTCGGCGAGCGTGTACGACTTCTCGACCGGGATGTGGAGCTTTCCTCGCGAGATGAGGCCGACGGCTTCGGCGAGCGCTTCCGGCACGCTCCCGGCCACGCCGGAGAATCGGACACCGAGCTCCGGCGCACCGAGATCGGCGATGGAGACCACCTTCTGCGGGTCCCCGGTCAGTTCGACGAGCTCGCGGATCACGCCCGAGCCGGCCAGGTCGAGGGCTGCGTCGACATGGCCGAGCTGCCGCACCCGCTCGACCCAGCCCTCGTCGTACGTCGTGGCGAGGGCGCCCAGGCTGCGCAGATAGTCCTGGTTCGCTGCCCCGGCGGTCCCGATCACCGTGATGCCGCGGTCGCGGGCGATCTGCAGCACCGCCGATCCGACTCCCCCGGACGCGCCGCTGACCAGCAGCGTCTGCCCGGATCGCACACCGACCTCGCGGATGATGCGCAGCGCGGTCTCCACCACGGAGGGGTAGCCGGCCGCCTCTTCGAACGTCAGGCCCTCGGGCATACGGGCCCAGGCCGACAGCACGGCGAACTCGGCATACGTGCTCGTGCCTTCGCCGAACACGCGGTCGCCGACCTCGACCCCTTCGACGCCTTCACCGACCTCGTCCACCACCCCGGCGGCGTCCAACCCCACTCCGGCGGGCAACTCGATCGGATGAGCCCCCAGGACCTGGCCTTCGCGGAGCCTCCAATCGACGGGGTTCACGCCTGCCGCCCGTACGGCGATGCGTATCTGGCCGGGGCCCGCGTGGGGCTCCTCGGCATCTATGAGGTGCAGAACGTCCGGACCGCCGAACTCGGCGAAGCTCACCTTCTTCATGCAGGGACCGTAACACTAACGGTTAGTGTTTTGAACCTGTTATGGATTTGCACCTGATAGCGTGAGGGCATGACCGTGCCGACCGGACGCCGTGAGCGCAAGAAGGCCGCGACCCGCCAGAAGATCGCTGACGCCGCCCTGCGGCTCTTCCTGGAGCGCGGGTACGAGGCGGTGGGCATCCGTGAGGTGGCCGCCGAGGCCGACGTGGCCGTCACCACGCTCTTCTCCCATTTCGCCTCGAAAGAGGCCCTGGTCTTCGAACAGGACGAAGACTTCGAGCAGCGCCTCGTGCGGGCGGTCACCGACCGGGCGGCGCACGAGCCGCTCGTCCCCGCGCTGCGCCGCGAGATCCAGGCCTTGGTGCGGCACTGTACGGCGGACAGTGCCGCCCCGATCTGGCGCATGATCGACGCTTCACCCGCCCTGCGGGAGTACGAAGAGTCGATGCGGCTGCGCCACGCGGAGTCGCTGGCAGCGGCCATCGCCGCCGATCCCGACCTGTCAGGGACCCCAACGGCCTGCCGGGCGATCGCGAGGTTCGTGATCGACGCCTATTCGCTGGCCCGTGAGGCGGCCGATCCGCAGGCCGCGGTGGGCGAGATCTTTCAGATGATCGAGGCGGCCTGGGCCGTCACCTGTCCCTCCGGAAACTCCACCGGCACGGCCGGACCGTAGTCAGGACTCGCCCCTGCCCCGCGCCGTTTCGCCGAACCCCAGCCACAGAGCAGATCGGTGGGCGAGCCGACCTTGGGCTGCTAAACGTTGCGAGACCATCCATCGCTCTTCGTCAACCCGATCTGCCTTCAGCTCATCCACAGGTCTTGACGATTGCTCCGGTCGTAAATCCGTGGACAGTCCCCGCAGCGCCCGGCAGAGTGGCCGCCCGTGACGAGCAGTGAACTATGGACCCGTGCTATGGCCGACCGCTACGACACCGAGGAGACCGGCATGTCCTCGGCCGCTGTTCTCGGACCGACGCTCACCTTCCTCACCAGCCTCGCCGGAACCGGCCGGGCGCTGGAGTTCGCCATCGGAACCGGACGAGTAGGCGTCCCGCTCCGGGAACGCGGCGTACCCGTTGTGGGCATCGAACTGTCCGAGCACATGGTGGCGGTCTTGCGGCGCAAGATGGACGAGGACATGCTCCCGGTCGCCCTGGGAGACATGGCCACAACCATCGTCCCCGGCGAGTTCACCCTGGTCTATCTCGTCTACAACACGATCACGAACCTGCTCACTCAGGACGAGCAGGTCGAGTGCTTCCGCAACGCCGCACGCCACCTGGCGCCCGGCGGCCGATACGTCGTCGAGCTGGGCGTGCCGCCACTGCGGCTCCTCCCGCCCGGGCAGGTCGCGGTCCCGTTCGACGTCTCCGAACGGCACCTCGGCTTCGACACCTTCGACCTCGTCGAGCAGATTCTCGTCTCGCACCATCTCACCCGCGACGGCGAAGACGGCCGCTACCGGCGGGGCAGCTCCCGGCACCGGTACGCATGGCCGGCGGAGCTTGACCTGATGGCACGGATCGCGGGCCTCGAGCTGGAACGGCGCGTCGCGGACTGGGACGGAGCGCCGTTCACCCAGGACTCCCCGAAGCACATCTCCGTGTGGCGCAAGCCCATCTGAGGACGCCCCTCCCGGGGTCCCACTGGCGTCCCGCCGGCGGGCGCTGACACCGCGCCCTGCCGGAGCGGCTGATCAACGCCAGCCACCAGGTCGTCATGGACGGCCCCGGCCACCGGCTCGGTAAGCGGCCCAAGGGCTCCACCGACAATCCGCCGGTCGATCAGCAGGCGGCGAGAAGGCCGGCAAGGATGCCTGCCGGGTCGTGCAACACGCGGGCACCGTCGGTGACGACACGATGCGTCCCATGATCGACTGGATCTGTTCCTGCCCAGGTCGGGGAGCCGATGCCCAGCTCGACTTCCAGGCCGGAGGCCGTGGAACAGCGTCGTTCCGTGAGCGGTCCCCACGGCTGGGTGCGGATCGGTTCGCCCAGGCCGAGTTCCACGGCCCAGGCATCCTCACGAAGGTACCGGGATTCCTCCGTGGTGAGCAGGACGACGTCGATGTCGGAGTCCGGTCGCGCGGTGTTGCGGGCGCACGATCCCACCAGGAGCAGGCCGACGATGTCTTCGCGGTCCCTCGCCCAGCGTGTGATCCGGTCGATGACCTCGTTGATCTCAGCAACCCGCTCCGGCGGCAGCGCGGTCGGAAGGTTCACTGACTGATCGTCGCCATGCACCTCGAATGTCCCTCACCGAATAGCCCGGCACCGGCATCGGACAGCTTCTCAGGCCGGCGCCGCGACAGCCACCACCAATGCCAGCGAAGGCCACGATGGCGCAGGCCCGAGCCGGTGGACCAGCTCCACATCATGCGCTGCAACGGGCCCCAACGCGCGGATCGCGCAGGAATTCGACGGCTGGACGCCAGCTCGCCGCGCTGATCACCGACAGCGACGTCGCGCCGGTGAGGCTCTCGCCGCGCACCTCGACGACAGCCAGACGGCGCTCATCGAGTACGAGCAGGCCATGGTCCGCCGCTGCGCCGACACGGAGGAGATCTCCGGGATCAACTCTGCCGACGGCACAGCCCACGGCCTGATCAGCATGGTCACCGGGAAGGGCCGATGAGCCACTCGCGCCCCGGACCGGCGTCCCCCTCAGGACCCTGGTCCTCGGACGACGCTCCCGGTCGACGCGGTCGGCAGGGCGGGCGGGACGGGGCGGCCCAAGGGAAGGAGGTACTGCACCGGCTCGTCCAGGCCGTCGAGGCCGAGGAGTTCATGGGCCAGGTCGTCGTGGAGGCCGCCCAGCGGGAGGGTGGACAGGCCGAACGCCGCCGCGGTGAGCAGCAGTGTCTGCGTGAGGTGGCCGGCCTCCAGCAGCCCCAGCCGCAGTGCCCGCAGGCCGTAGCGGCGGCGCAGCAGTCCGAGGTCGAGGTGGACCGTGAGCACCGCCGGGGCCTCGTCGATGCCCACCGCGTCCGGGTCGTCCGCCGGCCGGGAGAGATACGAGGACAGCGCCTTGAGGTCGGCGACGGCCGGCGCCGGGCCGATCAGCCGCAGGGCGCGGCGCTCCGGTACGCAGTGGTACGTGCCCGCGGCCAGCCCCGCGACGTCCAGCGCCACCAGGCGCACGCGCACGCTGTAGAGGGCACCGGCGCTCGGGTACGGGCGGTGCCGCAGGGTGCGTACGGTGCCGTCGGAGAGCGGCTGGTGCGTCGTGTGGCTCTCGGCGTACGCGGACCACAGCACCCCGCCCAGGATCTCCGCGTCCAGCGGCCCGTACAGCGGCCCGCGCACGGAGCCGCGCCGGCGCAGTGTCTCGGCGAAGGACAGGTCCGGCAGCGGAGCCGAGGGCAGGGGAAGTTCGGTCGCCGACCGGGTCGCCGGGGCCGACGGCGGGGGCAGGTCGCGCAGCTCGGTGTCCTCGGGCCGCCCGATCCGGAACTTGCTGCGCTCCAGGTACTGGTAGTCGGCCGCGCGGTGCCCGGCGGGGAAGAACCCCGGGTCGTCCTCGGTCTCCAGCAGGGTGCGGGCCGCGAGGTGGCAGACGGCGCGCTCCTCGTCGGGGGTGACGCCGAGCCGGTTGAACAGCATGTGCAGCTGGGAGGCCCACACCCAGGGCAGGCGGTGGGCGGCCTGCCCGGCGGACACGGCGTTCCGCAACCGGGCGTCCGCGGCGCGGACCCGGCGTACCCACTCCGCCAGCCATGGCGCGGCGCTGTCCGTGTCGAGGGCGGTGCGCAGAGCCCCGGCCCGGCGTACCAGTGCCGGCCGCTGGAGGGCGAACACGGCGTTCACCCGGGAGTGGACGGCTGCCCCGGGCAGCGGCTCCACCTCGGTGATCCAGCGCCAGGAGGCGGCGTGCCGGCGCAGCCAGCCCGCGGCCTGGAGTTCGTCCAGGCCGAGCGCCTGGGCGGTGGCGAGGGCGAGGTCGAGGGCGAGCGGGAGCCGGGCGGCACGGTCCGGGGTCGCGCGCAGGGCTCCGACGGCCGCACGGGTGGAGTGGGCGAACACCTCCTCCGCGAGGGGAAGCGCGGTAGGGCCGCCGTAGCGCTCGGTCTCGGGGACGTAGGGGACCTCGCGCACCTCGCCGTGCCGCAGCGGCCAGGGGCCGGTGAACTGCGCCGGCCGGGCCGCCGCCGACTCGGCGAGTCTGGCGGGCAGTTCGGCCGCCGCACGCGCGGACAGGGGCCCCCGGAAACGGATGCGCAGATGGGGGCCGCCCTCGCCGTAGCGGATGAAGAACCAGGCGGCGCGCGAGTCGGCGGTCAGAGCGTCCATCAGCGGGGCGAGGTCGTCGGTGACGAACGCGTCCGTCTCCGCGCCACCGGTGTGCAGAGCGACGTGGAAGCTGTGCCAGGGCAGCGCGGGGTCCTCGGGCGTGGTCCCGGAGGCGGCCGGGCGGGGGCGGGCGGTGGTCATCGCGTCCTCACGGGAAGGGATGGGGGTGCAGGGGCAGTTCGTCGTGGCGCGGTGGCCGGGCGGTACGGCCCAGCCGGTGGGGTACTTCCAGCAGCCGGCCCAGTCCCGTGGTGCGGCGGTTGACGTGCCCGAAGGTCATCGGCAGCGTGCCGGGGACGATCACCTTGGCGCAGTGCAGGCCCAGCCTGTCGCGTACGCCCGGCTCGTCCTGCGTGACCGCGATGACCTCCAGGCCCTCGGCGGCCAGCCGCTCGACGGTGCGGTCCAGCAGCCGGGTCAGGTCGGTCACCGGCTCGGGCGCCCCCGGCCACCTTTCCCGCCAGGGCGCCTGAGGGGTGTCGGTGAACAGGAAGTCCAGCCGGGGCTGCGCTTCGGGCAGCGTGTTGAGGCCGACGTGGTCGTCGAGGTCCAGCACCAGCTCGGGGCGGTCCAGCATCGGTCGCAGCCGCTCCGGGTCCCGGGGTCCTCCCGGGGCCGAACGGCGCGCGGCCTCCTGGACGTTGGTGACCACCTCGGCCACCGCCGAGCGGATCGCCACCCGGGGATCGTGGTGGGCGCCGGCGGCCAGGAACGCGCGGGGCGCGCCGGGATGCGAGCCCTCGTAACGGCAGAGCGAGATCACCGCGGGTATGCCCAGGTCGTTGGTGGCGTCCAGCAGGGTCAGGCGGTAGCGCAGCAGCACGGCACGGTCGGCCAGATGGGTGACCTCGGGGTCGTCCGCGGGTACGGCGACCCGGGGCAGCGGGGTGCGCGCGTACCAGGCCATCAGGAAGGCGTCGCGTTCGGCGACCTCGAACAGCCCGTACAGCGCGGCCTCCTGGGGGCTGTTGCCCAGTCCGCAGCCGTTCGAGGACTCGTACACCACCCGCGGCCGGTCCGGGCCCGGTACGTCCCAGTACGCCACGTGCTCGGGCACCGCCACCGCGCGGTGCTCGGTGAGCGACCAGCCGTACACCCAGTCGAGCGCCAGATCCGGGGAGTACGGCACGGTCCGCCGGGCGGGGTGGCCGTCGAACTCGGGGTCCGGCAGGCCGAGCCGGACGGGGTCGAGTACGGCGTGCTCGCCCGCCGCGACAAGGTCGGCGTACGAGGCGCGCAGCACCGTGCGGCGGCCGGTGGGCCGCATTCCGGCGAACCGCTCCACGCTCTCGAACAAGGCGACCCGTTCACTGGACTCGAAGTCGCCCGCCCGACCGTAACCGCCGTCGTCGAGCGAGCGGCCGTCCGTCACCCAGGCGGTGGTCAGCGCGAACGCGGAATCCTCGGTCCGAAAGAGCCGGCGCACCGGGCCGAACCGCTCGTCGTGCAACGCGTCCCGCAGCCGGGCGGGTGTCGTCCGGGTGTTGGCGCCGCGCAGCACCGACGGATCGGGCAACGGCCGGGGGCCGGCGGGCAAGCGGGCGGCGGCCGGGGAGTCGTCCGGCAGCGGCCGGCACACGGGACAGCCGCCGACCGGCCGGACACGGTGGCTGGACCAGGTGTACCGGTCGCCGTGGAGGACGTGAACGACGGCCCAATCCTCGATGGCGACCGGGCCGGAGGCGCCGGGGTCCGGTCCCGGCGGGCCGGTCGTGTCCCGGCCGTGCCGGTCGGCGGCGGACTGCTGCGGTCCCGGCGGGACGGCCGTCAGCAGGTCCGCCGCGAGCCGCAGCGCCGCTTCGGCCAGCGGCGGGGTGCCGGTGCCGCCGAGCGCCAGCCGTGGGCTGTGCCACGGCACCCGGCCGCCCGCAGTGGCCAGCCGCTGGTACTCCGCGCAGCCGGCGCAGGCCCGCGCCCGGGGATGGAGTACCGGTCCGATCACGGTCAGCGCCCCGTCCTCGCGCACCGGCACAAGGCGCACCGGGTGGGCCAGGGCGTGCCGGCTGAGCCGCTCGGCCAGTGCGAGGTCCCACGCGGTCAGCCGTACGACGGCAGTTCCCCGGACGGTCGCGAGTGCCGCCTCCGGATCGAGGACCCGGACGGGCAGGGTGTACGCGTCCGCGGTGTTCATCGTGGACCTCCGGTCAGGATCGTGAATCCGGAGGCGCGCAGGGCCTCGGCGAGAGCGGGCCGGCCGGTGCCCCGCCAAGGGGCGGGGCGCAGGCCGGTCAGGCGGTACAGAGCGGCGCGCAGGGCTGGTTCCCGGGCGGCGATCCCGGCCAGCCAGGTGTCGGTCCATCCCTCGTCGGCCCAGTCGGCCGGCTCGGCACCGGACGCGGCCAGCGGGGCCACGGCACCGCTGAGCGCGGTGTGCCGTACCGGGCCCGGCACGTGCTCCGCCGCCATCACGCGGGTGACCGCGTCCAGGGCGGCGAGGGCCACGGCGTCGGCCGCCGTGGCCTCGACGGCCCGGCTCACCGTGCCGGGGCCGGCACCGGTTCCGCTGGAGGCCGGGCGGACTCGGACGACGGCCAGGTGGGCCCCTCCGGGCCCGAGCCGCCGGACCGACAGTTCGGCGGGCCGGCCCATGCGTTCGGTCAACACGGTCCACCAGTGGCGGGCCTGCGGGTGCGTGCGCCAGGCGTCGTCCCCGGCGGCGCCGGCGCAGCCGTCCGCGCAGCCGTCCGCGCAGCCGTCCGCGGCAGCACCCACGCAAGCGTTCCCGGCGGCGCCCCCGCGGGCGTCCGCTGCGGCGGGGTCCCGCTTCGCGGGCAAGGCGGTTTCCCCCTCGATGCCGCCGAGGACGGCGCGGCGCAGGGCCCGGCCGAGGGCGTGGCCGGGGCCCGCCCCGACCGCCGGGACCGACGAGCCGTCGTCCAGGGCGAGTTCGGCGGCCCGGCAGGCCGCTTCCAGCCGGGCGAGGTCGGTCCGTACCGCCCCGGCGACCAAGAGTCCCGCCGGGGTCCGGCAGGACACGAGCGAGGCGGGGAGCTGCGGCAGGTCCGCGGGCAGCGGCGCGTCGAGCACTCCCAGGCGCGGGTCGCCCAGGTCCGTGACCCGGCGCAGGGCCTCCCCGAGGTCCTGTGCGGGCGGGGCGTCGGGCCGGCGGCGGCCGGCACGCGGGGCCGCGGCCCACGGGTGGTACGTCGCTGTGGGCGGGTCGGCCCGGGCGATCAGCACCGCCGGGTGCCGGGCCCCCGTCGTGCGGGAGGCGTTCTCGGGTTCGGCGGGATCGGGAAGGCCGGCGACGGCCGCGAGCAGCCGCCCGGCCGCGGCACCGGCGAGCAGTGCGGCATGCGTGCGGGACGGTCCGCCGGTGGCAGCCGTCCGCTGCGGCGCCCCGGGACCGACGGCAGTCCCGGACGGGTTCGGGCCGGGCGCGGCCGGCCGTGACCGCGTGGCGGCGGGGCCGCTCGGCGTCCCCGGTGCCGCGCCGGTGGTGGTGCTGTCGTCTGTGGCGAGGCGGCCGGCGAGGGTGGCGGCGTCGGAGCGGACGAGGCGCGGGGGTCCGGGCTCGGTGACGAAGCCGCCGTCGGCGGTGCAGGACACGGCCAGTGCCACGGCTCCGGACGGCACGTCAGCCGTGATCACGGCCTGGTCCGGGGGCAGCCGGACATCGGTGGTGACCCGGGGGGCCGCCCCCGAGCGGCGGAGCGCCCCGACGAGGCTCACGGCTAGCGGACCCCGGGGATCCGCTGCGGCGACGACCGGTCGCGCGGCCCGGATCGCCTCGACGGCCTGTGCCGGGTGGGCGGCCGACGAGCCGGGCCAGGGCGGGAGTTCGGCACCGTCCGGGTGCTCGACCAGGAGGTCGTGCTCGCGCAGCCGGGCCGTGAGGGTGGTCAGCGCGGCCTCCACCCGGTGGCCGGCCTGGTCGCTCGCGGCGCCCTCGGTCCGGGTGCCGGCTCCCGCTCCGCCGTCGGCCCGGACCGGGCTCCCGGCCCCGGCTCCGGTGTCCGCCCGGGCGCCGCTGCCGGTGTCTGCCCGCGCCCCGGCATCGGCCCGCGCCCGGCCGTCACCGGGCACCGCGCGCTCCATGACAGCGAGCGGGTCCGCGGCGAAGGGATGCCCAGCGGGCGGGTCCGCGCTGAGCCGGTCCGAGAGCAGGCGCCACAGGGCCGGCAGCGCGCGGCTGCCCTCCAGCGTGACCGTGACGCCGCGACCGCGCAGATGCAGCCCCGCGAGCAGCGGGGTGACGGCCACGCCGGGCCGCAGCCGGAGCCGCCGTACCGGCCTCGGCTCGGGCGCCAGGGGGGCATCGGGGGCCGACTGAGTGGCCCCCATGCCCGCAACGGGGTTCTCCGGCGCACCCGATGCGGCGGAAGCGGTGGTCATGAGGAGCCCTCCACCGCCGCGATCACCTCGTCGACGCGCGCCTGCCAGGTGTGCCCGGTGAGCTTCGGCACCGTGCGCACGAGAAGGTGCGCGGCTAAGTACCGCTCCACGGGCCGTACGTCGCAGATCGCGAACAGCCGGTAGAGCGCGTTCGTACAGGCCCGGTAGATCAGGTAGTCGGGCCGGCTCCACATCCTGCCCTCGGGGTCCGAGCGGCGCAGCCGGCGGTGGAACTCGCTGTAGCGGGTGCGTACGTCCTGATCCCAGCGCTCGGCCACCGTCCGGTCGCCGAGCGCTGCCGCCCGGTCCCGGTACTCCAGGGGGTCTCCGGTGAAGTCCGCGCCCGAGGCGAACCGCTCCTCCGCGATGCGCCACGCCTCGGCGGACCAGTCGGCCCAGGCGCGTTCCCAGCCCGCCGCCCCGCCGCCCGTGATCCGTCCGACCAGGGCGGTGACGGCCGGTTCGGTGGCCTGCCACCGGCGTTCGAAGGCCGCCCGCAGGCGCCCTCCTTCGTCCTCGTACACCAGGAAGTCCTCCAGGTGCGAGACGAACGAGTAGTGACCGCCGACCAGACCCTGCGGGTGTGCCGCGGCGTGCGCGGCCAGCGCCGCGACCGCGAGCTGTACCCGGGCGGCGGGCGCGGCACCGTGCCCGGTCAGGAACGCGCACCCGGTCTCCAGCGCCGGCAGGCCCAGCGCCAGCAGGTCGTCACGGAGCCGGGCCCCGTCGGACCCGATCAGGGCGCGCAGGGACGACTGGTCGACCGGCTCGACGCGGACCGTGCCGTCCGGGACGAGCGGGCCGTACGGCGGGGCGATCAGCTCAGCGCGGCCGGCGACCGCGGCCCGGGCGAGCAGTTCCTCCTCGTCGACGCGGGCGGCCGAGGGATGGCCGGCGGCCCAGCCGCGCAGGGTGGCCGCGGCGCGCTCGGCGGCCTCGGCCACCGCGCCGGACGTGCCGCGCAGCCGGAGCCGCACGTGCGGGCCGTACAGCCAGTGCCGTTCGACGTGCGCGGCCAGCCCCTCGGCGGCGGCCCGGCGGGCCAGCGGCAGTACCACCTCGCGCAGCAGAGGGGCCTTGTCCTCGCGGTAGTCGTACAGCACCACGTCGAGGGCCACGGCGGAGCCGGGCACGGCCGGGTCCTCGGGTGCGGTGGCGCGTGCGGGACCGGCCGAGGTGCTCATCGGGTGCCTCCTCGACGGGGCGCGGACGGGGCCGGGTCCGCGGGTGCGGCAAAGGCGGCCGTACGGCGGCGTGCCGGGCGGTACGTCTCCACGACGGACTCGACGGCACGGGCGGGACGGTCCCGGCCGCCGAAGACGGGCAGGGCCTCCTCCAGGACGACGCCCCGGGGATGACGTGCCAGCCAGTTGCCCAGGCAGCGCAGGTGCAGGGCGTTGCCCAGGTCGAGCGCCTGCGGTTTGGGCGCCCGCAGCCGCGCGACGAAGTCGTCGACGGCGCGTCCGGCCGGGGGCTGCGGGACCGGGTGCACGAACAGCTGCTCCGGCAGGTCCAGCAGGGCCCGCCAGCGGGTCACCGCGGCCACCGGCACCTCCCGTTGCTCCGCTGCGAGGTCCGCGCGCAGCGCGTCGAGCGCGGCCGGGCCGAGGTGCCAGCGACACCGGGCCAGCACCAGATGCCGGTGGCGCAGCCGTGGTGTACGGACCACCGGTCCGCCCGGCGCGTCCATGACGTGCCGGGGCAGCAGGGGGCGGAAGTCCACCGCCCCCGCCGGATGGTCGCAGAGGTACGGCGCGAGCCGCTGCGGCAGCATGACCGGGGCGAGGAACCCCAGATAGAGAACGTCCAGCAGGTCACCGGTCGCCCGTACCCGGAAGCGCAGCCGGTCGGTGGCCGCGTCGTGGACGAGATCCACGTCGGCCTCGGCGAGGGACGTGCGTCCGTGGTCGGGTCCGATCTCCTCGGCGAGCAGCAGCGGGTGGAGGTTGGCGTTGAACCCGCCCACCGGCCGGATCTGGGCCGCCCGGGCGCCCCCGAGGCCCCGCCGCAGGCGCTCGCCGACCGCGGCCGCCGCGCCCGCCGGCAGGGCGTCGAGGAAGCGGCTGGTGAACCGGCCCCAGCCGCCGTAGACGTGGTTGACGCACAACAGGTCTTCTTCATGGGCCCGTTGGACGAAGAGGGAGTAGCTGAGCGGTCGGGCGGCCGTCCAGTCGGGCAGGCGGGCGGCGAGAGCGCGGACGGGACCGGCCGGCAGGACCACCTCGGCGGCCGTCTCCCCGGCGGGTCCCGCCGCCTTCCGCGCCAGTCCCGTGAACTCCTCACGCAGCCGCGTGAGTTCGGCCAGCCCGGCGGGCAGTGCGGGGTCGTCGGACGGCCGGGCCGCGTGGCGGCCGGATTCCTCCCAGGCGGCGGCGGTGTCGGCGCCGAAGTCCCACGGGTCGCGGCAGACGCCGCCTTCCCCGTAGCGGGCGACGAAGCGGTCGCGGGCGACCCGGCTCATCACATGTCCGAGGTCGAACAGCTCGGCCAGGGAGGTGAGTTCGGTGAGCGCCGTCTGATCGGCCGAGGTGAACGGATCGTACCCGGCAGCACGGTCCTCGTACGGCGGTGCCGTGGTGTCCGCTTCCGTGTGCGGCGCGATCGGCGGGCGGCGGGGGGACAGTGGAACGGGGGTGACGACATCCTCGGTGAGGACCGTCAGCGGGGCCGCGTCGGGCGCGACGGGCCGGCCGGCGTCGGCGAGCAGCTCGTGCCAGCGCACGGTCAGGGAGGTGAGCAGGGCGGGGCGTTCTGTGGCGGGGGTGGCCGAGAACCGGGCCGTGTCGTGGGCGAGCCGGGTGATCCGGTCGGCCAGGGAGGCGTCCGCGGGCCATTGGCCCAGCCAGTCGGCGAGTGCCAGGAGGGGAGCGGGGTGCTGGGGGTCGACGGGCTCGGCGGGCACGAGCAGTCCCGAGTCGGCGAGCCGGTCCACGAAGTGCGTGACGGCACAGTCGTCGGCCGTGCGCCCCAGGCCGGCCGCGAGCCGGGCGGTCAGCGTGCCGAGGGTGAGCGGGCCGTCGGCGAGGGCGGCGGCCAGCGTGCCCAGCGCGGGGCGGGCGGCCACCTCCACCGAGTCCTCCCTGCTGACGAGGTACCGGCCACCGGCGAACAGCGCCTCCGCGCGGGCGAAGCGCGCCCGCCCGTCGGCCACCCGCGCTGTGCTGGTCAGCCGGTGGGGAAGGGCGCGGCGGCGGCGCGGCTCGTCGAGCAGGGCCGCGGTGAGCGCGGTGACGAGCGTGCGGTTCTCCTTGACGACGGAAATCGGTGCAGCGGAGGGCTCGGGCCCGGAGGCGGCGGCATCGGCGTCGGCCGTTTCGGCATCGGCATCGGCGGCCCTGTCGGCATCGGCGGCCGTTTCGGCATCGGCGTCGGCATCGCTGGCCGTGTCGGCGAAGGGTCCGGCCGCCCACCCGACGGCCGTCAACCACGACAGCGGACTGGTCTTCGTGCTGGCCCGCAGGGCGTGCCGGAGGACCGAGGCCTCCTCCTTGCGTACCCGCCGACCGTGCGCGCCCTCACCGGCCCTGTTGACCGCCCGCAGCAGGTCGGCACTGGTCAGCGCGATGGCCCGGGCGAAGTCGGAGGAACGGCAGAGGCCGGCGAGCGCCTCGCGCTCGGCGGCCAGGGCGCGCGGGACGGCCGAGGCCAGTTCGTCGGACAGCCCGGCACGCAGCTCACGCAGGGCGAGCCACTCGGCGAGCCGCGGCACCCGCTCGGGGAGGGTGCCGAGTCGGCCGAGGAGGGCGGGGCGCGGCTCGCGGCCGTTGTGCAGGGCACGGCGGAGCGGGAGGACCACCCGGCGGTGGAAATCCTCGTCGTGCGCGCCGCGCGCGGCGAAGAGGTCCTCGCACAGGGCGGCCCGCACGGCGGTGTCCCGGGCCGCCAGAACGGTGAGCCGGGCGAGCAGGGTCCGCACGGCGGCGGAAGGGGCGCTCTCGGCGGGGTACGCCAGCGCGGTCGTCCGGACGAGGGCGTAGGGCGCCATCCGTGCGTACGGGTCCGCCGGATCGGAGCGGCCCGCTTCGTCGTACGGGTCCGCCGGGGCGCGGCGGTCCACCAGGTCGTACGCGGCCGCCGGGGTGTCTGTCGCAGCCGGTCCGGACGGGCCGGCCCGGTCGGGCGGCGGCACGCGCACCGGGGCCGCCGGCGGGACGGGGTACGACATGACAGGGGCTCCCGGCATACGAGTCGGTGGGCGGGTGGGACCGGTGGAGCAGGCGGGAACGCGGACCGGGCGAGCACCTCGGCGAACCGCGCCGGGACGGCAGGGCCGGAGCGGGCGCGGGCTCGTGCGGCCGGCCGGGCAGGACCGGCCTGCCCGGCCGGCCGCACGATGACCACCCCATGCGCCGGCCTCGCGTGGCACGGGACCGGGGGCGGATCAGGACGGCACCTGACGCCCTTCAGCTTCGAAGGGCGTCAGTCCGGATCCTGCGCGAGGTCAGAGGACCACAGGTCCGTTGTCCTGCGGCTGCGCGCACGACGACGAGCCCTGGCACGAACAGGAGCCCCACGAGGCTCCGTTCTCGGGCAGCGCCGCGGTGTCGCGCAGCGACGTCACCGTCAGGTCGGTGAGATCCAGGTCCAGGTCCAGGTCCGCGTCGAGGACGAGGTCCTGAAGCCCCAGGGCGTCCTGCTGGTTCTGGCTACGGGACATGACGAACTCCTTCGAGAGAGAGGGAGACCGGAACGCGCCGCTGGAACGGCGACGCGGACATGCCGAAGAGGCATGGAGGAAACAGCGCTCACAGCTGGAGGAGGAGTCGAACGATCATTCGTCGTACAGCAGTGAGTGTGGATCTCGGGCGAGGGCGGCAGCAAGGCCAATCCCTACATTGGCCCGTTGTGATCGTCCCGGTTCGGTGGGTCTTGGTGTGCCGCGGCAGGGTGCCGGGGACCCGGTTGGCCTGACTTTCGATGAAGGCGACGTGAAGCCTCATGTCCTTTGTGTGATGGATCTTTCTCAGATGTCCACGGGATATGCGCGAGAGTCGGCAAACGGACGCCGTACCTCCATCGTTCGGGAGTCGCCCCTTCCGGATACCCTGGAACGAACCGGACCCATCAGTGTGGCATGGATCACATCACTGAGGGGGTCCTACCGGCCATGGAGCGGATGGAGCGGGCCGCCGGTGCCGTCGTCGGCGCGGCGGTGGGCGATGCCCTGGGCGGCCCCTTCTAGTTCGGGCCCCGGGGAGCGTTCTCGGAGCGGTTTCCCGAGCCCGGCGCCGGTGACGAGGTTCCGTGACGAGGTGATGGCCCGGAACGTCACGTGGTGCCAGGAGCACACCGGCGACAAGGTCCTGGTCTCGGCGCACAACAACCATGTCGGTTACGTCTCCGACAACCCCGGGCTGTACTCCAGGACCCAAGGGTCGTTCCTGCGCGACACCATGGGCGAGAACTACCTGCCCATCGACTTCGCCTTCTTCCGGGGCTCGTTCCTGTCGAAGGACGCCGCCCTCGGCGGTGACTGGAAGACCTTCACCGCGGGCGCTGCCGGGCCGGGCCGGAACGAGTACACCCTCGACCAGGTCCCCTACAGGGACTTCTACCTCGACGTCCGCAAGACCCCGGCTGCCGCGCGGGCCTGGCTGAACGTCGCCCGGCCCACGCTCGGCATCGGCACCCAGTTCCCCGAGAAGCCACGGGACCTGGCGATCGGCAAGTCCTTCGACGTCCTCATCCACCTCCACGAGATCCGGGAGGCGGACAAGCCGGAGCCCTGACGCCCCGACCGCGCCGGCACGGACGACTGCGCGGCATTCGCTCCGGCACCGCCGACACCCCCTCTGCGGCCCTGTCCGCGCGACCGTCCGGGGAGGCCGTCCTCCTCGGCTGGGATCAGAAGTCGTCCGCGCCGTTGCGCAGTTCAGGCGTCCAGTAGCCGGTGAGGGCCTTCGCCGGGTCGACGGCGATGCCGTCGCTGCCCGGCGCGGTGACGGCCATGACCGTGGAGTCGCCGTCCAGCATGACGGAGAACGCCGACACGGGTTCGTTGTCCTCGTCGAGCCCGCCGTCCGACAGCTTCACCAGAGCGTAGGCCGGGGCTTGCGCGGTGAGGACGACCGGCGTGGCCGGCTTGCTCTTGGCCACGGCCGGGACATCCTTCTTGTGGCTCTCCAGGAACTGGATGTGCGGGAAGCCCGTCAGCCGGCAGGAGTGCCCGCTGGTGTTCCTCGCGGTGAGGACGATGTGGGTGTAGGGCGGCCCGTCCTGCGTGGCGGCGGTGACACGGACGTCCTTCGCGGTGCAGACCGCGGTGGAAGCGCTCACCCGCTCGCCGGTCGCACCGGTCGAGCCCGCGGAGGCGCCGTCGGAGCCGGCCGAGCCCTTCGACACCGCCGAACCCCCCGAGCCGGTCGAGCCCGTCGAGCCGGACGTGCCGGTGGCCTTGCCGGCCGTCGGCGCGGCGGCCGCCGGGGACGACGCCACCGTGGCCGAGGTGGTCGGCGCGGACGACGTGCCGTCCCCGTCGCTCTGGCAGGCGGTGAGCGACAGTGCCACGACCGTGCCCGCGGCGGCGAGCAGCGTGGAGCGGTGACGTGCAGTGTTCATGGAGGATCCCCCGTGAGTGGTTCTGGGCCACGGCACGGTGCCATGGCCGATGTGTCATATGCGGATCAGGTCGATCAGGTGGTCGACTGCCCTGCCGTTCCGGTAGCCGGACGACGGCGCACACCACCTCACGCGTGGCGTGCGCCCTCCGGCGGTACCGGCAGGCGCGTTCCGCGTCTGACTCCAGTCGACCATTTCCGGTTTCCGCCGCCCAGGCGATTCCACCGGCAGAAGTACCGTCGGTCATACTTCTGCCAGGGACTTCCCAACCGGACGAGCCGGACGAAACGAGGTCATCGACGGTGCACGACGGCACGCCTTCCCCGGGGGACTTCGGACAGCGGTTGCGGCACCTGCGGGTCCGTTGCGGGCTGAGCCGGGAAGCGCTGTCGCATGTGGCCGGGGTGAGCGTCAGGGCGCTGGCCGACATGGAACGCGGACGCACCCGGGGACCGCAGCGCCGTACGGTGCAGGCGCTGGCCGAGGCGCTGGGACTGGACAGCGACGAAGCGGCCGGCCTGGAGAAGTCCGCCGCCCTGGGCCGCCCGCGCCTCCGGACGGCGCCCGGACCGGCCGGGGGCGGGCCCCTGGCGCTGCCGCGCGACATCCAGGACTTCACCGCCCGCGGCCCGGCGCTGGCCCGGCTGCTGGAACTGGCGCAGGACACCGATGCGGGGGCGCCGGTGGTCACCGTGGTCACCGGGCAGCCGGGGCTCGGCAAGACCTCGTTCGCGGTGCACGCCGCGCACCACCTCGCCCCGCACTTCCCGGACGGGCAGTTCGCCCTGGACCTGCACGGCATGGATCCCGAGCCGACGACCCCGCGGGACGCGCTGGCCCGGCTGCTCGGTGCGCTGGGGGTCGCCGACGCGGCGATACCGGCCGGTGCCGACGACCGTGCCGGTCTGTGGCGGTCCCTGGCCGGTGAGCGACGCCTGCTGCTGCTCCTCGACAACGCCGCCGACGAATCGCAGGTGACCCCCCTGCTGCCCGGCAGCGGTCCGTCCCTGACCCTCGTGACCAGCCGCCATTCCCTGGCCGGCCTGGAGTCCGTCCACCGCACCGATCTCGCCCTGCTGCGGCGCGAGGAGGCGGTCGAACTGCTGACCCGCATCATCGGGCCGGACCGGGTACGGGCGGAGGCACAGGCCGCGCGCGATCTCGCCGACCTGTGCGGGCACCTGCCCCTGGCCGTCCGGATCGCCGGCCAGCGGCTCCTCAGCCGGCCCCACGAACGCCTCGGCAAGCTCGTCGCCCGTCTCGCTGCCGAGGGCCGGCGGCTGGACGGCCTGCAGGCCGGAAGTCTGCGGGTGCGTGCGGCCTTCGCGCTCTCCTACCGGCAACTGCCGGCGGAATCACAGACGTTGCTCCGGCGTGCCGCGCTGGCCGCCGGAACGGATTTCAGCCCCGAGACCGCCGCGCTCCTGTCCGGCCTGTCCCACGACGAGGCGGTGGGCTGCGCGGAGGAACTCACCGACGCCGGTCTGCTCCAGAGCGACGGCGCCACCGAGCGCTACCGCTTCCACGACCTGCTCAGGCTGTACGCGGCCGAGCAGGTGGACACCGAGGACGGTCCCGAGGTGCGCGACGCCGCGCTCGACCGGGCCGCGTCCTGGATGCTGCGCCGGGCCACGGCCGCCGCGCTGCACTTCGACACCGACCACGAACAGACCGTGCCGCACGACGACCCGGACCCGGAGACGGCGCCCGCCGTCCGCGACGAGGCGCGGGCCTGGCTGGAGGCCGAGCGGGCCCAGTGGCTCGCCTCACTGCGCCGGGCCCATGACACCGGCCGTCATCGCCAGGTCCTGGACACGGCGAAGGCGATGCACTGGTTCTCCGACCTCAACCACCACTGGGAGCAGTGGGTGGAGGTGTTCCGGCTCTCCGCCGCCTCCGCCCGCCTTCTGGGCAGCAGACGGGAGGAGGCGGTCCACCTCAACTACCTCTCCTGGGCCCACAACTTCTGTACCCACGATGCCCCCGCCGCCCTGACGAGTGCCGACGCCGCGCTCGCGGCGGCCCGCGAGTGCCGGGACACACTCCAGGAGGGCTGGGCACTCGGTTACGGCGCGGGCGCGCTCCAGCGGCAGGGCCGCATGCAGGAGGCCGAGGAGCGGCTGCGCGAGGGCGCCCTCCGTATCACCACCGAGAAGTCGCCGCAGGGCCGGCTGGCCGAGCTGACACTCCTCAACACCCTGGGTACCCTGCTGCGCGAGACCGGCCGGGCGGCCGAGGCACTGGACCTGCACCACCGCAGCGAACGGATCTGCCGCGCGGGCATCCCCGGCCGGACGGACAGGGTGATCGCGCTGTACCTCGCCGTCACGCGCCTGCACATCGGCAACGACCTCGCGGCCCTGGGACGCTGGCACGAGGCCGAGACGCCGCTGCGGCAGGCCCTCAGCGCCCTGGAGGCCGCCCAGGTGTCGGCGTGGGCCGAACGGGCCCGCCTGCACCTGGGTCAGACACTCGCCGCCCTGGGACACCCGCAAGCCCGCACGACACTGCGCACCGCCCGCGACGCCCTCGCCGCACTGCGAAGCCCGCTCCAGACCGAGGCCACCGAAGCACTCGCCGCCCTCGACGCCGCCGCCACCGCCTGACGCGGGACCGCATCGAGTCCGCCGAGGTCCTCGCCCGAGGCACGCCGCCGGGGCGGCACCGGGTCACCGGTGCCGCCCGCGCCGCCGCGCTCGGCCGGTCAGCTCTGCGCCGCCATGGCCTCGGCCAGCTGACGGGGCCGCATGTCGGTCCAGTGGGTGGTGACGTACTCCAGGCAGGACGCCTTGTCGGCCTCGCCGTGGACGACCGACCAGCCGGCCGGGATCTCGGCGAAGGCCGGCCACAGGGAGTGCTGACCGGCGTCGTTGACGACCACGAAGAAGCGGCCGTCCTCGTTGTCGAACGGGTTGCTCATGACGTCGTTCCTTTCGAAGGGGCTGCCGCCGTGGGCGGCCGGAAACGGTTGATGGCGTCGATGTGCTTCGCGCGTGTCTCCTCGTCCCGCACGCCCAGGCCCTCCCGCGGGGCGAGGCACAGCACGCCGACCTTGCCCTGGTGCAGGTTGCCGTGCACGTCGTGGGCGGCCTGTCCGGTCTCCTCCAGGGGGTAGACCTTCGACAGGGTGGGGTGGATCCTGCCCTTGGCGACCAGGCGGTTGGCCTCCCAGGCCTCGCGGTAGTTGGCGAAGTGGGAGCCGACGATCTTCTTCAGTGACATCCACAGGTAGCGGTTGTCGTACTCGTGGCGGTAGCCCGAGGTGGAGGCGCAGGTGACGATCGTGCCGCCCTTGCGGGTGACGAACACCGAGGCGCCGAAGGTCTCCCGGCCCGGGTGCTCGAAGACGATGTCGACGTCCTCGCCGCCGGTGAGTTCCCGGATGCGCTTGCCGAAGCGCATCCACTCCCTCGGGTCCTGGGTGTGCTCGTCCCTCCAGAACCGGTAGCCCTCGGCGCTGCGGTCGATGATCGCCTCGGCGCCCATGGCCCGGCAGACGGCGGCCTTCTGCTCGCTGGAGACCACACACACCGGGAACGCGCCGCCGGCCAGCGCCAACTGGGTGGCGTAGGAGCCGAGTCCGCCGCTCGCGCCCCAGATCAGGACGTTGTCGCCCTGCTTCATGCCGGCGCCGTTGCGGGACACCAGCTGGCGGTACGCGGTGGAGTTCACCAGCCCCGGGGCCGCGGCCTCCTCCCAGGTCAGATGCCGGGGCTTGGGCATCAGCTGGTTGGACTTCACCAGCGCCAGCTCCGCGAGACCGCCGAAGTTGGTCTCGAAGCCCCAGATCCGCTGCTCGGGGTCCATCATGGTGTCGCCGTGTCCGTCGGGCGACTCCAGCTCGACGCTCAGGCAGTGCGCCACGACCTCGTCACCGGGCTGCCAGGCGTTGACACCGGGGCCGGTGCGCAGGACGACGCCCGCCAGGTCGGAGCCGATGATGTGGTACGGCAGGTCGTGGCGCTTGGCCAGCGGCGACAGCTTGCCGTAGCGCTCCAGGAAGGCGAACGTCGGCAGCGGCTCGAAGATCGAGGTCCACACCGAGTTGTAGTTGACCGAGGAGGCCATGACGGCCACCAGGGCCTCGCCCGGACCCAGTTCGGGCACGGGCACCTCGTCGAGGTGGATCGACTTGCGCGGGTCCTTGTCGCGGGTCTCCATGCCCGCGAACATCTCCGTCTCGTCCTTGTGCACGGTGATCGCACGGTACGACTCGGGCAGCGGCAGGGCCGCGAGGTCCGCGGGGCCGGCCTGTCCGGACAGGACAGCGCTGAGTATCTCCTTCACGGGGGTCAGACCGCCGCGCGGGTGCCGGACGCCAGCCGCTGCAGCGTGGCCTCGATCCGGGCCAGTACCGCCTGCTGCTGCGCCACCAGATAGAAGTGGGCCCCGGGGTACACGTGGAGTTCGAAGGGGCCGTCGGTCTCCTGGGACCAGGTCCGGGCCTCGTCGGGGGTCACCCGGGGGTCGGCGTCGCCCGTCAGCGCGACGAAGGGGCTCTTCAGACGCGGTCCGGCGGTGGGCTGGTAGGTCTCCACCGCGCGGTAGTCGGCCCGCAGCGCGGGCAGGATCATCCGCAGCAGTTCCTCGTCCTGGAGCAGCGCCGCGTCGGTGCCGTCGAGCTTGGTGACCTCCTCGATCAGCCGCGCGTCGTCGCCCTCGTGCACGTTCTCGAACCGCTGGACGGAGGGGCCCCGGCGGCCGGAGACGAAGAACACCGCGGGAGGCCGCCCGGCGTCCTCCAGAAGCCGGGCCAGCTCGAAGCCGACCATGGCGCCCATGCTGTGCCCGAACAGGGCGAGGGGTGTGTCGTCCCGCTCGTCCAGGGCGCGGAACACACCCTGCGCGAGTTCCTGGACGGATTCCGCGGGCGGCTCCTGCCTGCGGTCCTGGCGGCCGGGGTACTGCACCGCGAGCACCTCCACGGCGGGCGACAGGGCCTTGGAGACGGGGAAGTAGAAGCTCGCGGAGCCGCCCGCGTGCGGCAGGCACAGCAGGCGCGGCGCTCCCGGTGTCGGCTGGTGGAAGCCGCGCAGCCACAACTGGTGCGCCGCGCTGGACCGATCGGCCATGTGTCCCCCTTGGTGGAACGTACTGTCTGTGGAACGTACTTGACTGTGGAACGTGCTGGTGCGGACGGTGGTCGGCGAGGTCGCCCGGGGTGGGTCGGAGCGCCGCCCGGCCCGTGCGGGCGGCGCTCCGGCGGTCGGCCGTCAGATGGTGACGGTCACGTCGTACGAGACGAGCCAGCGGTTGAGCCACAGGGCCATCTCGATACCGCCCCGGTCGTGCGGCATGCTGAAGTCGTCCAGCTCACGGCCGAGGACGCGCTTGACCCGAGCAGTGTTGAGCAGCGGCAGCACCGGCGCGTCCGGATCGGCGAGCACCTCCCGCAGCTCGGCACGCAGGGCCTGCTCGTAGCGGATGTCCTGGGTGGAGGGGAACGGGGTCTTGGTGCGTTCCAGGACCGAGGCCGGCAGCACGTCGCGGACGGCGGCGCGCAGCAGGCTCTTCTCCCTGCCGTCGAACGACTTCATCGCCCAGGGCACGTTGAACACGTAGTCCATCAGGCGGTGGTCGCAGAACGGCACCCGGACCTCCAGGCCGACGGCCATGCTCATGCGGTCCTTGCGGTCCAGCACGGCCTGCATGAACCGGGTGATGTTCAGGTAGGTGACCTCGCGCATGCGCCGGTCGGACGCGGACTCCCCCGGCAGCACCGGCACTTCGGCGAGGGCCTCGGCGTAGCGGTCCCCGCGGTAGCCCTCCAGGTCCAGCTTCTCCAGCAGGCCCTGGTCGATCAGTGAGCTGCCGCCGAAGATGCGCGCCGACCCCGGGGTGAGCCAGGGGAACGTCGGCGCGTCGACCGCCTCGGGGCGCTGGTACCAGCGGTAGCCGCCGAACAGTTCGTCGGCGGACTCGCCGGACAGCACCACCGTCGCCCGCTTGCGGATCTCGCGGCACAGCAGGTACAGCGACGGCCACAGGTCGCCCCAGTACGCCGGCGGCAGGTCGGTGGCGCCCAGGATCGCCGCCCGGACGGCCGGGTCGGCCAGCTCGGTGCTGTCGAGCAGCACCTCGCTGTGGTCGGAGCCCACGTGGGCTGCGCAGTCCCGTACGTACGGCGCGTCGGCCGTGCCGCGGACCGCGTCCGGTTCGAAACCGTCGGCCGCACCCTGGAAGTCCACCGAGTACGAGCGGACCGGACCGCGTCCCTCGGCGTTCAGCGCGCGCTGGGCCAGGGCCGTGATGGCCGAGGAGTCGAGGCCGCCGGAGAGCAGGGTGGCGACCGGGACGTCCGCGACGAGCTGGCGGGAGACGATGTCCTCCAGCAGCTCCCGCACGGTGGTGATCGTGGTGTTCAGGTCGTCGGTGTGCTCGCGGGCGGTCAGCTGCCAGTACCGGGTGCGGGTCAGACCGCCCTCGGTCACCCGCACCACCTGTCCAGGGCGGACCTCTGTCAGGTCGGCGAACGGCGTGATCTCCGGGGTGCGGACCATGTCCAGGATCTCGGCGAGACCCTGGGCGTCGACCCGGCGCGGCACGCCCCGGTGGGCCAGCACGGCCTTCGGTTCCGAGCCGAACACCACGCCGTCGGAGGTCCGGGCGAAGTAGAGCGGCTTGACCCCGATCGGGTCGCGGACCAGCAGCAGTTCGCGGGTGGTCGCGTCCCACAGGCCGATGGCGAACATGCCGTTGAGCCGGGCGGCGAACTCGGCACCCCACTGGAGGTAGGCGAGGAGGACGACCTCGGTGTCGCTGCCGGTACGGAACGTGTGCCCGAGGGCGGTCAGTTCGGCGCGCAGCTCACGGAAGTTGTAGATCTCCCCGCAGAAGGTGAGGGCCGCCAGGGTCCGGCCGTCGCGTTCGGCGACCATGGGCTGGGCGCCGCCCTCGGGGTCGATGATGGACAGCCGGCGGTGGCCGAACGCGACGGGTCCGTCGATCCAGACGCCCTCGGCGTCCGGCCCGCGGCAGATCATGGTGTCGGTCATCGCCTGGACGACGGACCGGTGCCGCGCGAGGTCCTCGCCGTGGGCCACCCATCCGGTGATTCCGCACATGTCGTGTCCCCCTTGGGGCTTCAGGCCGCGGAGAGCGCGGCGTTGACGCGGTCGAGCAGCTGCCGCGGCGTACGGGCCTCGCTGATCACGTTCTCGCCGAGTGCGACGCCGTGCTTGCGCTCGATCCGGCGTACGGCGTTCAGCGTGGTGAGCGAGTCGAATCCGAGGGCGGCGAACGTGACGTCCGACGGGTCGCCCTCGGGCTCGACCGGGTCCTGGTCGCCGTTGCTGCGGTTGAAGACGTCGATCAGGTCCTGGATGGTCAGCTCTGCCATGGTCGTCCTTCTCCGTGTTCGTCGGTGTGCCGGCGTGACCGGCGTGATCGTGTGATCGGTGGGTACGGGTGTGTCTCGGCCGTGCCGGGTCAGACGGCGAGCAGGGTGCAGTACCAGTGCATGCCGATGGACAGGCCGGCCAGCGCGACCACGTCGCCCTCGGCCAGCTCGCCGCGCTCCAGCAGCGTGTCCAGGCAGATCAGCTGGTCGGCGCCGCCGCAGTGGCCGAGGTCCTTGGCCAGTTCGGCGTTGGTGCGGTCGAGGGGCACGCCGACGGCCTTGGCGACGTCGGCGAGGGACTCCTGGTTGTCGTTGAGGAACAGGAACCGTTTGACCTGGCCGGGGTCGACACCGGCCTCGTCGCACGCGTCCTCGAAGACGGTGCGGACGCGGCTGTTGATGACGCGGACGAACTTCGCCAGGTCCTCGGGCTCCCGGCGGAAGTGCCGGTACACCAGGGCCAGCGGGTCGACGTCCGGGTTGCCGGTTCCCTCGGGGGCGTGCGGGGCGGTCGCGCCACCGTACTCGACCCGGTAGAAGTCGGCGTAGGCGGGGTCGGTGAGCTGTTCGGTGGCGAGCCAGCGCAGCCGGCCGTGGCCGCGGCGCAGCACGGCCGCCGCGGCGCCGTCGCTGCCGAGCAGGGTGTTGAAGCGCATGCGGTTGGTGTGTGCCTCGCTGACCTGGTTGACGGCGACCAGCAGGACCGTCTCGGCGTCGGTGCGCGTCGCGAAGGTGCCGGCGATCTGCCGGAAGGCGGTGACGCCGGACGCGCAGCCCTGGCTGAGCAGCAGCGTCGGTGTCGTGCCGGCGCCGATCGCGCGGGCGACCGCGGCCGAGGTGTCCCACAGCAGGTATTCGGGAACACTGCTGTCGGCCACCACGACGAGGTCGAGGTCGCGTGGATCGACGCCCGCCTTGGCGAGGGCCTTCTCGGCGGCGCGGGCGGCGAGCGCGGTGGAGGTGGTGCCCTCCGGGGCGCGGTGGTAGCCGCGGTAGCCCCACAGCAGGACGCGGTCGGGGTCGTCGACGTGGTCGGCCGCGGTGGCGGCGACGTCATGCGGGTCGCCGAGCGCGTGGGCGAGCGCGAGGACGCCGAAGTCCGTGACGGGCATCGGGTCTGGTTCTCCTTGTCCGTGGGCCTGTTCAGCGGGGGAACACGCCGTCGGCGGTCCAGCCGCCGTCGAAGCGCAGGGTGGTGGCGGTGAGGTAGGCGAACTCGTCGCCGGTGAGGGTCAGGACGAGGTCGGCGATCTCCTCGGGCTCGGCGAGCCGGCCCAGCGGGGTGCGGGCGGCGATGGCGGCCTCGTCCAGGTTGCCCCGGGCGAAGCCCTCCGCCACGAGGGGGGTGCGGACGTAGGCGGGACTGACGGCCACCACGCGTACACCGTGCTCGGCCCATTCGACGCCGAGTGCCTCGGTGAGCATGACCACGCCGGCCTTGGACGCGCAGTAGGCGGCCCGGCCGGGCACCGCCCGGTGGGCCATGACGGAGGCCAGGTTCACCACCAGTCCGCGGTTCGCGGACAGGGCCGGGAGGAGGGCCTGGGCGCAGTAGAAGGTGCCGCTGAGGTTGACGCCGACGACCCGCTCCCAGGTGCGGGGCTTCAGCTCGGCCGACGGGGCGATGGCCCCGACGCCCGCGCTGTTGACGAGGAGGTCGGTGCCGGTCACCTCGCGGGCCGCGGCCTGGACGGACTCGGCGTCCGAGACGTCCACCTCGCGCCAGTCGGCGAGGCCGGTGCCGTCGCCGGGTCTGCGGTCCCAGCCGGTGACCGCCCAGCCCGCCCGGGCCAGCCGGGCGGCGACGGCCGCGCCGATGCCGCTGGACGATCCGGTCACGACCGCGTGTCGTCGGCTGCTCATGTCCGTTCCTTCCAGGTCCGGTAGACGGTCTCCACGGACGCGCTCACCGCGGCGACGGCGGCCTCGTAGGCGTCCGTCACCGGGTGGGCACCGGGTACCGCGTGGACGGTGGTGACCGGGTCGGCTCCGGTCGCCCGGTGGGCGTTCGGCGTCCGGGCCGGGGCGGACCGGGGCGGACCGAGTGCGGTCAGGTCCCCGGTGGGCCGCGGCAGGCCGAGTGCGGTCAGGTCCGGGGTGTGGCCCTCGGCCCAGAGCGCGGCGGCGGCCCAGCGCAGCTGGTCGAGCTGCGGCCTCGTCGCGGAGCCCGCGCTGACCGTGAGGTGCGGCCGGCCGTGGAGGGTGGCCGCGACGAAGCGGGTGAGGCTGCCGCAGCCGGCCTGGACGAAGACGCGGGCGCCCTGCCCGTACATCCGCTCGATCACGGCGCGGAACCGCACCGGTTCCACGAGATGCCGGTTCAACAGGGCTCGCAGTTCCGCATCGTCGTCCGGGTAGGGGGCGACGGTGGTCGCCGACCAGACGGGGACGGCGGGCCGGGCGAGCGGCACGCGGTCGAACACGGCGGAGAAGCCCGGCAGGTACGGGGTGAGCATCGGCGAGTGGAATCCCGACCGGAACGGCAGCACCCTGCGGGGCACTTCGGGGTCGGCGATCCGGGCGAGGCAGCGGGTGACGGCGTCCTCGTCGCCGCACAGCACGCTCTGGTCCGGCGCGTTGTCGTGGGACAGTGCCACCCGCGGCTCGCCCTCGGCGAGCCGGGCCGCTGCCTCGGCGGGCAGGCCGACGGCGGCGAAGACCACGTCCGGGACCGGGGCGGCACCCATGGTCCGGGAGAACGCGTCGAACGCCTGCTCGGGGAAGAGGCCCGCCGCGAACAGCGCGCTCCACTCCCCCGCGCTGTGGCCCGCCATGGCGTCCGGGACGATCCCGGCCCGCAGCAGCGCCGCGTGGAGCACCCGGTTGAGCCGCAGGGTGGCGTGGGTGCGTTCGGCGAGGGTGGCTGTGCCGGTCACCGGTCCGGCGGGACGGCCCAGCCAGTGGAGGACGTCGTCGGGGGGCGGGCCGGTGCGGGCGTCCAGTCCGGGGAAGAGGAAGACGGTACCGCCGACGGGCCCGGGGCGGGGCGCGAACCAGATGTCGTTGCCGCCGCGCCAGGGCTCGCCCCGCTCGATCAGGGCGAGGGCCTGTCCGACCCGCTCGGCCGTGGGGCCGAGCACGGCGACGCGGCAGGGACCGGTGCCGCCGCCTCCGCCCGAGCGCAGGGCGGCGCGCAGGGTGCCGGGGTCGTCCGCGGCGGCGAGGAGGATCTCAGTCAAGGGTGCTCCCGAACCGGGCGGGGTCCCCGGCGGTGATCAGCACCTGCGGGTCGCGGCCGAAGGCCAGTTCGCGCAGGAAGGCCCGTACACCGTCCTCCGGGTCGATCAGGCCGATGCCGTTGCGGACGTACGCCCGTTCCAGTTCGGCGGTGACCATGCCGCCCGCCTCGGCCGCCCACGGGCCCCAGTCCAGGGCGAGGACCCGGTCGGCGACCCGGCCGGACCAGTGCCGGGCCAGGGTGTCCAGGGCGTCGTTGGCGGCGGCGTAGTCGGTCTGGCCGCGGTTGCCGGTGACGCCGGAGATACTGCCGAAGAGCACCAGGTGGCGCAGGCCGGGCCGCAACCGGGCGGCCAGGGTGCGGGCGCCCGCGACCTTCGTGTCGTACACCTCGGCGAACTCGTCGGGGGTCTTGTCCCGCAGCAGCCGGTCGCGGACCAGGCCGGCCGCGTGGACGACGGTGTCCAGCCGGCCGTGCCGGGCGTACACGTCGTCCAGGACGGCGCCCAGTCGTTCGGGGTCGCGTACGTCGGCGCGGTGGTAGCGCACGGACGCGGCCCGCTCGGCGAGGTCGTCCAGGCACTGCCGGACCTCCCGGCCGGCGGCGTGGGCGCGGACCGCGCGTTCGATTCCGGCCGGGTCGCGCCCGCCGTCGGCGATCAGGCGTGCGCGCAGGTCGGCGTCGGTCAGGATGGGCCCGTCGAGGGGTTCGCTGCGTCCGACGAGTTCGACGTGGCAGCCGGTGAGAGCGGCCAGGGCGCGGGCGACGCGTGCGGTGATGCCGCGGGCGCCGCCGGTGAGGAGCACCACGCAGTCGCGGTCCAGGCCGAGGTCGCGGGCGGTGACGTCGGCGGCGGGCAGCGGGGCCGGCCGGGTCCGCCAGACGGCCCGGTGGCCTGCGGTGTGCGTCACCGAGGGGCGGGGGGCGCGGAGTTCGCCGAGCAGGGTCCGGGCCGCGGCCTCCGGTGGCAGTCCGGCGGGCAGGTCGACGGCGGTCACGGCGAGACCGGGATGCTCACGGGAGACCGCGCGGGCGAGCCCGTGCAGTCCGCTGCCGGCGGGCCCCGCGGCGTGGCAGGTGGCCAGCAGCAGGGTGGACACACCGCCCAGGATCGCCGCCCGCAGTTCGGCGAACCGGCCGGGCAGGATGCCGTCGCCGCCGTCGAGGGCGTCGAGCAGCAGGAGGGCGTCGCAGCCCGCGGGGTCGCTGACGACTTCGGTGCCGTTCTCCTTGAGCTGGGCGGCCAGTACGTCTGCGATCTCGCCGCCGCCGCTGACCACGGCACGGGTCAGGGCCGGCGGCGGGCCGGCCGGCCGTTCCTCGGCCACGGCTTCGACCACGTGCCGGACAGCGCCCGACGGACCGGGGGAAGGGCCCTCGGTCTCCTGACGGACAGCGTCCGCCGGACCGGCGGACGGGTCTGCGGCCTCCGCCCCGGTTACCCGGCCGCCGACGGCGTCCGACGGACCGGCGGACCGGCCTTCGGGCTCCGCCCCGCCCACCTGACCGGAGGTGTCCTTCGGGTCGGCGGGCCGGTCGTGCGGCTCCGGGGCGGTCGGCTGGTGGGCGGGGACGGTGCGGGCGGTGAGCCAGTCGGTCATCGCCCGGATGGTGCGCAGGTCGGCCAGTTCGCCCACGGCTTCCGCGGCCGGGGTGCCCCGGAGCAGGGCGGAGGCGATCTCGGTTCGCTTGAGCGAGTCGACGCCGAGGGCGGCTTCCAGGTCCAGGTCCGGGTCGAGCATGGCGGGCGGGTAGCCGGTGCGTGCGGCGACCAGGTCCAGGACGGTCGGTGCGGAGGTCCCGGCGGGTGCGGCCGTCTCGGGCTCGGGCCCGGCGGGCTGCCGGGGCGGCTCCGCGGCGGGCCGCTCGGGCGCCGGGGCGTCCGTGCCGAGGTACCGGAGCACGACCTCCTGTTGCGCGGCCACGATCCGCTGCGTGCCGCGCAGGAACTCGATGACGGTCTCGTCGCGGCCGTCGGGCGTGCCGCCGCCGGTCAGGGTGGCGGGCGGTCCGGCGGGCCGCAGACCGCCGGGTACGGGCGTGCCGTCCGCGGTGCGGACCAGGTGCCCGTCGACGGTCCAGCCGGCGGTCGCGGGGGCCGGCTCCTGCGGGGGTACGCGGTCGCCGGTCAACTCGTCCAGCCGTACCGGGGTTCCGCGGACGGCGAGCGCGGCGAGGGTGCCGAGCAGGTGGGGCAGGCCGGGGCGGCCGGGTGCCTCCACGGACAGGGCGGTGTGCGGCCGGCCGGCGAGCACCTCACCGACCAGGCGGGTCAGGACCGTGCCCGGGCCCGCTTCCACGAAGACGCGGGCGCCGGCCGCGTACATGTCCTCGATCTGCTCGGCGAACCGCACCGGGCGGGCGAGGGCGTCGGCGAGCAGTGTGCGCATCGCCCCGGGCTCCGTGGGGTACGGCCGGGCGGTGGCGCCCGACCAGACGGGCACCCGGGGTGCGTGGAGCCGGTGGCCGGCGAGCGCGGCGGCGAACACGTCGACGGCCGGGGCCATCCGCCGGGTGTGGAAGGCCGCCGCGACCGGGAGCCGCTTGGCGGTGTGACCGGCCTCCCGCAGGACGGCGACGGCCGTGTCGATCCCGGCCGCGGAACCGGCGAGCACCAGTTGTCCGGGGGCGTTGTGGTTGGCCGGGGTGACGTCGTCCGCGAGTCCGTGCCGGGCCAGCAGGTCGGTGACCGTGCCGGCGGGCGCGGCGACCGCGGCCATCGCGCCGGGGTCCGTACCCGCCGCGCCGTGCATGGCCGCGCCACGGGCGCCGCTCAGCGGCAGTACGGCCGGCTCGGGGAGGACGCCGGCGGCGGCGAGGGCGGGCAGCTCGCCGTAGCTGTGGCCGGCGGTCATGTCGTATGCGACGCCGCAGGCCCGCAGGAGGTCCAGGGCGGCGAGTCCGCCGAGGCCGAGGGCGGGCTGGGCGAGCCGGGTGTCGACCAGGCGCGGGGGGTCGCCGCCGAAGGTGGCGGGCGGGAAGAGGGCGTCGGCGAGTGCGGGTTCGGCACGCAGGTACCGGTGCAGGCGCGGGAAGGCGACGAAGAGGTCGACGAGCATGCCGGGCCGCTGGCTGCCCTGGCCCGGGAAGAGCAGCGCGACGGGCTGCCGGGTGCCGTCCCCCACATGGACGCCGTGCTCGGGGCGGTCCTCCAGGCGCAGGGCCAGTTCGAGCTGTTCCCGCAGTGCGGCGGGGTCCCCGGTGACGATGGCAACGCGGGTCGGGCCGGTGCCGGTGACGGCGGTCGGGGCGGCCGGCCCCGGAGCGCCGTCGGCCAGCCGGCCTGCCAGCTCCCGCAGGGCGTCGCGGACCTCGTCCTCGGTGCCGCGGAACAGCAGCAGTCCGGCGGACGGCGCGACGGCGTGTCCCGCCGGGTCGGAGTGGTGGGCGGTGACGACCGCGTGGTAGTTGACCCCGCCGAAGCCGAACGCGCTGACGCCCGCGACGCGTTCGGGGCCGGCCCAGGGGCGGGCGGTGGTGTCGAAGACGAAGGGGCTGGTCGACCGGTTCCACGCCGCGTTGGGCTCGGTGAGGCGGGTGGGCGGGCGGACGCCGGTGTGCACGGCGAGGACGGCCTTGATCAGTCCGGCCATGCCGGCCGCGCACTTGGCGTGACCGATGAGGGACTTCACCGAGCCCAGCGAGCACGCTCCGGGCCGCGCGCCGGCCGTGCGGAACACCTCGGTGAGCGTCTCCAGTTCGGTGCGGTCCCCCAGCACCGTGCCGGTGCCGTGCGCCTCGACCAGGCCGACCTCGCGGGGTGACACGCCCGCCAGGGCGTAGGCGCGTTCGAGGGCGCGCCGCTGGCCCTCGGGGCGGGGCGCGGTCAGGCCGAGGCCGCGCCCGTCGCTGCCCGCTCCGACCGCCTTGATCACGGCGTAGACGCGGTCGCCGTCGCGTTCGGCGTCCGCGAGCCGCTTCAGCACCAGGCAGGCCACGCCCTCGGCGAGGACGATGCCGTCGGCGGAGGCGTCGAAGGCGCGGCAGCGGCCGGTGGGCGACAGGGCCCGCACCGAGCCGAACAGCAGGTGGTCGTGGAGGCCGTTGTGGGTGTCGACGGCCCCGCACAGGACCATGTCGCTGGTGTGGGCGAGGAGTTCCTTGCAGGCCTGGTCGAGCGCGGCCAGCGAGGAGGCGCAGGCCGCGTCCACGGTGTAGGTGGGGCCGCCGAGGTCCAGCCGGTTGGCGACCCGGCCGGCGATGACGTTGGCGAGGGTGCCGGGGAAGGAGTCCTCGGTGAGCCGGGGCAGCCGGGCGTCCAGTTCCTGCGGCACCGACTCCAGGTGCTGACCGAGCAGGGAGCGTGCCGCGTACGCGGAGGCGAGGTCGGCCCCCGCCTCCGCGGCGAAGATCACCGAGGTGGTCTCACGGTCGAACGGGCGCTTGGCGTACCCGGCGTCGGCCAGCGCCCGGTCGGCGGTGTCCAGGGCGAGCAGCTGGGCGGTCTCGATGGCGCCGAGGGAGTTCGGCGGAACGCCGTGGGCGAGCGCGTCGAAGGGCAGGGGCGGCAGGAAACCGCCCCATTTCGACGGCGACCGCTCGCCGGGAGCCGCCCCGGCCCCGGCCCAGTGGCGGTCGGCCTGCCAGCGGTCCGGCGGGACCTCGGTGACCGCGTCGGCACCGGCCAGCACATTGGCCCAGTACCGTCCGAGGTCCGGGGCGCCGGGGAACGCGCAGGCCATGCCGACGACCGCCACGTCGTAGGAACGCGGGCTCATGGCTCAGCCCCTCCCGGCGCCGGAGAACAACGGGAAGTAGGTGTCGAGGTCGTCCCGGCGGTAGGACTCGGCCAGTTCGGGGACGCGGGCGAACGGCGTCACCGGGTCGTCGGCGATGTCGGGCAGCCAGCCCGTCTCCTGCTGGACGTCACGGATGCGGGCGGCGTCCTGCAGTCGCCAGGCGTGGGTGTGGACGTGGATGTGCCGGCTGATGCACTCGGTGGCGCGCAGGTTCCACAGCCGCATGCCGGTCTTCCAGCCGACGGTGGAGACGACGCCCTCGCGGGCGAGGCTCTTCATGGTGGCCCGGTGCAGGCCGCCGCCGAGGTTGTCCAGGAAGACGGAGACGCCGTGGCCACCGGAGAGTTCGCCGACGATCTCCAGGAACCGGGCCTCGGAGGCGCGGTAGCGGTCCATGGCATCGGGGTCGGTGGACTCCTTGGCCCGGAGGTAGTCCAGGTCGGGGAACTCGCGGCGGTCGACGGCGATCGCACCGGACGCGGCGATCTCCTTCAGCCGGCTCTCCCGGCCGGAGACCATCGCCGTGCGGAAGCCCTCGCGGCGGGCCAGTTCCAGTTCGGCGAAGACGACGCCGCCGCCCCAGCCCAGGACGAGGGGCTGCTCGTCCCAGGCGTCGTCGACCTGGCTGCGCCAGCACCGGCTGGTGACGCGCCAGTTGTCCCATGCGGTGAAGTACCGGGCGAACGGCGCCCAGCGCTCCGGCGGGTAGCGTCCGTCGGACGGCAGCGGCACGAGCCGGTCGGCGGGGACGACCATGCGCTCGGCCAGCAGCCCGGGCGAGCCCGGCGCGTCGTAGGCGCAGATGGTCTCGGCGTAGCCGTTGCGGTCGACCTGGCCGAACGGGATCCACAGGCATTCCTGGCCCTCGCGCAGTCCGCGCACGGCCGGGCCGGTCTTCAGCACGCGGACGACGCCGCAGGTGCCGATGACGATCCTGTCCTCGCCGCGCTGCCGCACGATGTCGACGGGGGTGCGCGCGAGGGCGTGCTCCATGTTGGCCTCCCAGCAGCCCACGAGGGACTCGACGAGTACCTCGTGTTCGCCCGGGGAGGCGACCGGGATGCGGGTGAGGGTCAGCTCGCCGCGGACCGGGCCGCCGGACCTGTCCTGCGGACCCGCGGGCAGCACCCAGGCCTGCACGTTCTCCATCAGTTCCCCCTTGTGTGCGTGCGTGCGGCGCCGGACGTGACTGCCTGCTCACGCGTAGCGATCGCCCTCGGCCGTACGCGCGTCCTTGGCGCGATTCGGCCGGGACGGTGGTCGGCCCGCCCTGCCGTAGCGATCATGGCGATGCTATCGGACGGCCCATGGATTTTGGCCAGTGCCGTGCACAACGTCATCGCCCCCACTTGGCCAGCAGATCCGTCAACAGCCCGGCGATGCGCGTGCGTTCGGGACCGTCGGCGGGCAGGCGCGTGATGGCCTCGTCCAACTGGCCGAGTTCTTCCAGGACCAGGACGGCCGTCGCGGCGTCCTCGTCGTCGAACGCGGGCGGTTGGGCGTCTGCGGGCGGGGCGAGTTCGGCCAGCAGATGGCGGGCCAGCTCCGCCGGGGTGGGGTGGTCGAAGACCAGTGTCGGCGGCAGCCGCAGCCCGGTGACGGTGGTCAGCCGGTTGCGCAGCTTGAGTGCCGCGAGGGAGTCGAAGCCCTGGTCGAGGAACCGGTGGTGGGCCGGGACCTCGTCCCGGCCGGCATGGCCGAGGACGAGCGCGGTCTCGTCCCGGACCAGCTCCACCAGGAACGCCTCCCGCTGTGCGGGCGACCGGCCGGCCAGCTCTCCGGCCACCGTCGGCGCGCTCGTGCCGGCCTGGGCGGCGGCTCGGCGGGCGGGGGCCCGGACGAGGCCGCGCAGCGGCGCGGGCAGTTCGCCGGCCGCGGCGCGCAGCGAACGCAGGTGCAGGGCACCGGCCACCACGAACGGCTCGTCGCCGTGGCAGGCCGCGTCGAACAGGGCGAGGCCCTCCTCCGCGGTGAGCGGGGTCATCCCGTTGACGGCGGCGGGCGCGTCGGCGACCGTGCCGTGCCCGCTCTTGGCGGCGCGTTCGGCCCACCAGCCCCAGGCCACGGACGTCGCGGGGAGGCCGTGGGCGCGGCGGTGGCGGGCCAGCGCGTCCAGGAAGGCGTTGCCCGCGGCGTAGTTGCCCTGGCCGAGGCCGCCGAAGGTGCCCGCCACCGAGGAGAACAGCACGAAGGCGGACAGGTTCAGGTGCCGGGTCAGTTCGTGCAGGTGCCAGGACGCGTCGGCCTTCGGGCGCAACGCGGTGTCCAGCCGGTCGGGGTCGAGTGCGGCGACCACACCGTCGTCCAGGACGGAGGCGCTGTGCACGACCGCGGTGAGCGGGTGCTCCTCGGGGACGGCGGCGAGGAGTTCGGCGAGCGCCTTGCGGTCGGCGACGTCGCAGGCCGCGAAGGTGACCGTGGCGGCGGACGCCCGCAGTTCGTCGCGGAGTTCCGCCGCGCCGGGGGCGGCCGGGCCGCGCCGGGAGGCGAGGATGAGGTGCCGGACCCCGTGGGTGGCGACGAGGTGCCGCGCGATCAGCGCGCCGAGGTCTCCGGAGGCGCCGGTGACCAGGACGGTGCCGTCCGGCTGCCACGGGGCCGGGTCGTCCGGCGGGGTGAGCCGGGCCAGCCGCGGGACGGTGGCCTCGCCGGCCCGGAGCGCGAGCTGCGGCTCCCCCGTCGCCGGGACGCCGCCCAGCGCACGCCAGGAGCGGGGGTCGTCGTCGATGTCGGCCAGGACGAAGCGGCCGGGGTGCTCCGACTGCGCGGAGCGCACCAGGCCCCAGGCCGCGGCGCCGGCGAGGTCGTCCGCCGCACCGGCCGCCGCGCCCCGGGTGAGGACCACGAGCGGGACGGCGGCGAACCGGTCGTCGGCGAGGAGGCCCTGGAGGGCCGCCAGGGTGTCGCGCAGCACGGTCCGTGCCTCGGCGGGCGCCTCGCCGGGCGCGCCGACGGCGGTCAGCAGCAGCGCGTCGGGCACCTCGGTCAGGGCGGCCGGGGAGGCGGCGCCGCGCACGGTGTGGCCGAGGGCGCGCAGGGTGCCGGCGGCGCCCAGCGGGTCGGTGCCGAGCACGGCCCAGCGGCCGGGTGCGGCGGGCGCGAGCGGTGCCGGCACCCAGTCCATCCGGAACAGGGAGTCCTGGCCGATCCGCCGGCCGGCTCCCACCGCGGGCGCGGCGCCGAGCCGGACGGTGCCGACGGTCAGCACCGGGCCGCCCTCGGGGTCGGCCAGGGTGAGTGCCACGGTGTCCGGACCGGTCCGTTCGGCGTGCACCCGCAGGGTCCGGGCGCCGGTCGCGTGCAGGCGGACACCGGACCACGCGGTGGGCACCGTCGCGTCGTCGAGGAGCGGGCGCAGGGCGGCGTCCAGCAGCAGCGGGTGCAACGGGTAGGTGCCGGCCCGTTCGGCGGCGTCTGTGTCGAGCGCGACTTCGGCGAAGAGGTCCGCGCCGCGCTGCCAGGTGGCGACCACGGTGGCACCGGCACGGTCCGCTTGCGCGGCCGGGTCCGCGGGGGCCGGCGGCAGCGGTTCGGCGCCGGGCGGCGGCCACTGTGTGAGGGACCGTCCCGGGGCCGGCCGGGTGACGAGGGCGGCCTCGGCGTGGCGTACCCACGGGCCGTCGGCGGTACGGGTGTGGACGGCGGCCGTACGGGTGCCCGCCGGGTCCGGCGCGCCGACGGTGACCCGGAGGTCGGCGCCGCCGGCGGGGACCGTCAGCGGTTCGTGGGCGGTCAGTTCGCCGATGGCCGCGCAGTCGGCGCGGTCGGCCGCGGCCAGGACGAGGTCGACCAGCGCGGCGGCCGGCGCCTCGGACCCCGGCCAGGGGGGCGCGGAGCCGGAGAGCCGCCCGGTCAGCACCAGGGCGCCGTCGGCGAGTTCGACCACGGCGCCGAGCAGCGGGTGTCCGGCGGGGGCCAGGCCGGCGGCCGTGACGTCACCGCTGTCGCCGCCGGGCTCCAGCCAGTGCCGGGTGCGCTGGAAGGCGTATGTCGGAAGGTCGACCGTGCGGGCGCCGGTGCCGTCGAAGGCCGGCCGCCAGTCGACGGTGACGCCGGCCGCGTGGGCCTCGGCGGCGGCGCGCAGGAACCGGTCGCGTCCGCCCTCGTCGCGGCGCAGGGTGGCGAGGACGGTGGCGCCGCCGCCGGTGTCCTCCAGGGTCTCCTGGACGGCGACGGTGAACATCGGGTGCGCGCTGATCTCCAGGAAGGGGCCGTAGCCCTGCTCCGCCAGGGTGCGGACCGCCTGTTCGAACAGGACGGTGCGGCGGGCGTTGCGGTACCAGTAGTGGTGGTCGAGCGCGGCGGTGTCGAGCAGTTCTCCGGTGACGGTGGAGCAGAACGCGACGGGCGCGGAGCGCGGCGCGGTCGGTGCGAGCGTCTCGATCAGCTGGTCGCGCAGCGCGTCGACGTGCGCGGTGTGACCCGCGCCGACGATCTGGCGGACCCGGCGGACGCGGACCCCCTCGGCCTCCAGGCCGGTCAGGAACTCCTCCAGCGCGTCGAGGTCGCCGGCGACGGTGACCGAGCGCGGGTCGTTGACGGCCGCGATGTCCAGGCGGTCGCCCCACGGCCGCAGGCGCTCGGATGCCGCGGCGGCGGGCAGCGCCACGGAGGCCATGCCACCGGTGCCCGCCAGGGTCAGCCAGGCCTTGCCGCGGGTGGCGACGATCCGGGCGGCGTCGCGCAGACCGAGGGCGCCCGCGACGTACGCGGCGGCGATCTCGCCCTGGCTGTGGCCGACCACCGCCGACGGCTCCACTCCGTACGACCGCCACAGCGCGGCCAGCGACACCATCATGGTGAACAGGGCGGGCTGGACCACGTCGACCCGGTGCAGCGGGGGTGCCCCCTCTTCGTCGCGGAGCACGTCGAGCAGGGACCAGTCGACGAACTCGGCGAAGGCGTCGGCGCACTGGAGCACGCTGTCCCGGAACACCGGGAAGTCGTCGAAGAGCTGCCGGGCCATGCCGGGCCACTGGGCGCCGTGTCCGGGGAAGACGAACACGACCCGGTCGGCTCCGTCGGCCGCGCCCTCGGCGACCGCGGGGTCGGGGGCTCCGGCGGCCACGGCGTCCAGTGCGCGCAGCAGTTCGGCGCGGTCCGTGCCGAACGCGACGGCGCGGTGGTCGAACACGGCCCGGCCGGTCGCGAGGGTCCAGCCGACGTCGGCGGGACGGGCGTCGGGGAGGGTGTCCAGGTGGGTGCGCAACCGTGCCGCCTGGGCGCGCAGGGCGTTCGGGGTGCGGCCGTGCAGCGGCCACACCACGGGCCGTGCCTCGTCGGGGGCGGGCGGCGGGGCGTCCTCGGCGGGGGCCTGTTCCAGGATCACGTGGGCGTTGGTGCCGGAGAGGCCGAACGCCGACACGGCGGCCCGCCGCGGCCGGTCCACGGCCGGCCAGTCACGGGCCTCGGTCAGCACCGCGACGGCACCCGTGGTCCAGTCGACCTGGGTGGTGGGCCGGTCCACGTGGAGCGTGGCGGGCAGCAGGCCGTGCCGCAGCGCCTGCACGGTCTTGATCACGCCGGCCGCGCCGGAAGCGGCCTGGGAGTGGCCGATGTTGGACTTCACCGAGCCGAGCCAGAGGGGTTCGGTGCGGTCCTGGCCGTAGGTGGCGAGCAGGGCCTGGGCCTCGATCGGGTCGCCGAGGCGGGTGCCGGTGCCGTGGGCCTCCACGGCGTCCACGTCGGCGGGCCGCAGCCCGGCGTCGGCGAGCGCCGCGGTGATGACGCGCTGCTGGGCGGGGCCGCTCGGGGCGGTGAGGCCGTTGGAGGCGCCGTCCTGGTTGATCGCCGAGCCGCGCACCAGGGCCAGGACGCGGTGGCCCTGGGCGCGGGCCCGGGAGAGCCGCTCCACCAGCAGCAGTCCCACGCCCTCGGCGAGACCGGTGCCGTCGGCGGCGTCGGCGAAGGCCTTGCAGCGGCCGTCGCCGGACAGCCCGCGCTGCGCGGAGAAGCCGATCAGCGCGGCCGGGCTGGACATGAGGGCGACGCCGCCCGCGAGTGCCAGGTCGCTCTCGCCGCTGCGCACCGACCGGCAGGCCAGGTGCAGGGCGACCAGGGAGGACGAGCAGGCGGTGTCCACGGTGACGGCCGGGCCCTCGAGTCCGAAGGTGTAGGCGATCCGGCCGGAGATCACGCTCGGTACGTTGCCGGTCAGCAGCTGTCCGTCGGAGCCGCCGGCGCCCGGGCCGCGGCTGGAGGCGTAGTCGCCGACGTTGGCGCCGGCGAAGACGCCGACGCGTCCGCCGCGCAGGCCGGTGGGGTCGATGCCGGCGTGTTCGAACGCCTCCCAGGCAGCTTCCAGGAGGAGCCGCTGCTGGGGGTCGGTGGCGCGGGCCTCCGCCGGGGCGATGCCGAAGAAGGCGGCGTCGAAACCGGCGGTGTCGGTGAGGAACGCTCCCTGCCGGACGTAGCTGCGACCGCGGGCGTCGGGGTCGGAGTCGTAGAGCGCGTCGAGGTCCCAGCCGCGGTCGGTGGGCAGGCCGCCCACCGCGTCCTCGCCGGCCGTGACGAGCCGCCACAGCTCGTCCGGGGAGGTGACGCCGCCGGCGTACCGGCAGCTGAGCCCGACGATGGCGATCGGGTCGTCGTCGGTGGCGGCGGCGGCCGCGGGGGCGGCGGTGTCCGCGACGCCGGTGTCGAAGGCCAGTGCGAGCAGCCGGTCCGCGAGCGCGGCGGGTGACGGGTGGTCGAAGACGAGGGTGGCGGGCAGGGACAGGCCGGTGGCCGAGCGGAGCCGGTTGCGCAGTTCGACCGCGGTGATGGAGTCGAAGCCGACGTCCCGGAAGGCGCGGTCGGCGGGGAGTGCCGTGGGCGAGTCGTGGCCGAGGACGGCGGCGGCGTGCTCGCGGACCAGGTCGGTGACGGCCCGTCGGCGGCCGGCCTCGGGCAGGGCGCCGAGCCGCTCGCGCAGTGCGGAGACCGTGCCGGTGTCGACGGTGGCGGTGCGCAGGACGGCGGCGGCCTCGGGCACGGACTCCAGCAGCGGCCGGCGGCGCGCGGAGCAGAACACGGGGACGAACCGGGTCCAGTCGACCTCGGCGATCACCACGTTCGTCTCGTCGTGGTCGAGGGTCTGCCGCAGGCCGGCGACGGCGAGGTCCGGGTCGAGGAACGGCAGGCCCTGGCGGCCGACGCGTTCGGGGTCGACGTCCTCGTTCACGCCGTCCCACTCGTTGACGGCGGCCCAGATGCCCCAGGCGACGGAGGTCGCGGTCAGGCCGCGGGCCCGGCGCTCCTCGGCGAGGGCGTCGAGGTAGGCGTTGGCGGCGGCGTAGGGGGCGTGCAGTCCGCTTCCCCAGACTCCGGCGACCGAGGAGAACAGCACGAAGGCGTCCAGGTCCCGGTCGGCGAAGAGTTCGTCGAGGTGACGGGCGCCGAGCACCTTGGCGGCCGTCTGGCCGGCGAAGGCGTCGACGGGGGTGTCGGCCAGCGGGCGCAGTTCGAGGGCGGTGGCGGCGTGCAGGACGCTGCGCACCGGGGTGCCGGCCGCGTCCAGGTCGCCGACCAGCGCGGCCAGTTGGGCCCGGTCGGTGACGTCGCAGACGGGGAAGTGCAGCGCGGTGCCGGTGCCGGCCAGTTCGGCGGTCAGCTCGGCCGCTATCGGGGCGTCGGCGCCGCGACGGCCGGGCAGCACGATGCTTTCGGCTCCCTGCTCGGCCAGCCAGCGCACGAGGTGGGGGCCGAGGGCGCCGGTGCCGCCGGTGAGCAGGACGGTGCCCGTCGGCCGCCAGGGCCGGGGGGCGGGCCGGGTGCCGAGCGGCGCGCGGGTGAGCCGGCGGGCCGACACTCCGGTGGCGCGCAGCGCCGTCTGGTCCTCGTCGCCGCCGGCGGCGAGGAGGGCGGCCAGCCGGCCGGAGGTGCGATCGTCCCATTCTTCGGGCAGGTCGATCAGGCCGCCCCAGCGGTCGGGGTGTTCCAGCGCGACGACCCTGCCCAGGCCCCAGGTCTGGGCCTGGGCGGGGGCGGTGACGCGGTCGGCGGGGCCGGTGGCGACGGCGCCCCGGGTGGCGCACCACAGGGGGGCGGTGACGCCGGCGTCGCCCAGCGCCTGTACGAGGGGGACGGCCAGGGCGAGTCCGGTGGGCAGGGCGGGGTGCTCGGGGTGCGGGGTGTCGTCCAGGGCGAGCAGGGACAGCACCCCGGCCGGGCGGAGGCCGGTGAGCCGGGCCGTGAGCGCCTCGCGGCCGGTGTCCGCGGCACCCAGGACGAGGGTGGTGACCTCGGCCCCGTGCCCGGTGAGCGCGGCGGCGCACCGCGCGGTGAGGGCGTCGTCGGCCCGGGCCTCGGGCACCACGAGCAGCCAGGGTCCGGTCAGCCGGGCGCTGTCGGGGACGGCGAGCCGTTCCCAGGTGACGGTGTAGCGCCAGTCGTCCACGGCGGACTGCTCGCGCAGCAGACGGCGCCAGCGCGCGAGGGCCGGTACGACGGCGGTGAGCGGGTCGTCGGTGTCGACGCCGAGGGCGCGGGAGAGTTCCTCGGCGTCGGCGCGGTCCACGATGTCCCAGAACCGGCCGTCCCACGGGTCGGTGCCGGTGTCGGCGGCCAGGGCGGCGCGCCGCTGGGGGGTGAGCCAGAAGCGTTCACGCTGGAAGGCGTAGGTGGGCAGGTCGACCCGGCGGGGCGCGTACGGGGCGAGTTCCGCGACCCAGTCCACGGGCACGCCGGCGACGGCGGCCTCGGCCAGGGCGGTGCGGAAGCGGAGCAGGTCGCCGTGGTCCCGGCGCAGGGTGGGGATCGCCGCGGCGGGGACGTCCATCGCCTCGGCGGTCTGCTGGACGCCGAGGGTGAGCACGGGGTGCGGGCCGACCTCGATGAACACGCGGTGGCCCTGCCCCAGGGCGCGCCGGGTGGCCGCCTCGAAGCGGACCGGCTCGCGCAGGTTGCGGTACCAGTAGCCGGCGTCGAGCGCGGTGGTGTCCAGGGGTTCCCCGGTGAGGGTGGACAAGAAGGTCACGTCCGCCGGGCGCGGGGTGAGGCCGGCGAGGTCGGCCGCGAGGCGGTCGCGGACCTCGGTGACGTGCGGGGAGTGGGAGGCGTAGTCGACCGGGACGCGGCGCACCCGGACGCCGTCGGCCTCCCAGGCGGCCTGGGCCTCGTCGAGGGCGGCCGTCTCGCCGGACACCACCACGGTGGCGGGCCCGTTGACGGCGGCGATACCGAGGCCGGGCCGGGCCTCGAGCCGGGCGCGGACCTCCGCCTCGGGCAGCGGCACGGACAGCATGCCGCCACGGCCGGCGAGCGCGAGCAGGGCCTTGGCGCGCAGCGCGACGACCTTCGCGCCGTCCTCCAGGGTGAGGGCGCCGGCGACGCAGGCGGCGGCGATCTCGCCCTGCGAGTGGCCGATCACGGCGTCGGGCCGTACGCCGGCGGCCCGCCACAGTTCGGCGAGGCTGACCATCACGGCCCACAGCACGGGCTGGACGACGTCGACGCGCTCCAGTGCCTCCGGGGAGCGGATCGCCTCGTCGGGCGACCAGTCCACCCAGGGGGCGAGCGCGCGGACGCACTGCGCCCACCTGGCCGCGAACGCCGGGGAGGTCTCCAGGAGGGGGACGGCCATCCCGGCCCACTGGGCGCCCTGGCCGGGGAAGACGAAGGTGACGCGGCGGGCGCCGGCCGCGGCGGTGCCGGTGACGACGGCGGGGCTGGGCCGTCCCACGGCCAGCGCGGTGAGCCCGTCCAGCAGTCCGGCGCGGTCGTCGGCGAGGACGACGGCCCGGCCGGCCAGCGCGGCCCGGCCGGTGGCGGCGCTGAACGCGATGTCGTGCGGGGCGAGTTCGGGGTGCTCCGCGAGGTGGGCGGCCAGCCGGAGCGCCTGGGCGCGGACACCGGCCTCGGTGGCGGCGGAGAGGGGGACGGGGAGGGCGGCCGGCCGGGGCCGGTCCGCGGCGGGGGCCGGTGTGCCCTGGCCGGTGCGGTGGGTCGGCTGCGCGGCGGGAGGGTGCGTCGCGGGTGCCCGGTCCGCGGTGGCCTCGGTCGCCGCGGGGGTGTCGGGGGCCTGCTCCAGGACGACGTGGGCGTTGGTTCCGCTGATGCCGAAGGAGGACACCGCCGCGCGGCGCGGCCTGCCGGTCCGGGGCCAGGGGCGGGACTCCCGCAGCGGTTCCACCGCGCCGGCGGCCCAGTCGACCTGGGGGGTCGGCTCGGTCAGGTGGGCGGTGCCGGGCAGCACGCCGTGCCGGAGGGCCATGACGGCCTTGATGACACCGGCGACGCCGGCGGCCGCCTGGGTGTGGCCGATGTTGGACTTCACCGAGCCCAGCCGGAGCGGCTCGGCGCGGTCCTGCCCGTAGGTGGCGAGCAGCGCCTGCACCTCGATGGGGTCGCCGAGCGGGGTACCGGTGCCGTGGCCCTCCACGAGGTCCAGGTCGGCGGGGGTGAGCCGGGCGTCGGCCAGCGCCTGCCGGATGACCCGCTGCTGGGCCGGGCCGTTGGGGGTGGTGAGGCCGCTGCTCGCGCCGTCCTGGTTGACCGCGGAGCCGCGCAGCACGGCGAGGACGGGGTGGCCGAGCCGTTCGGCGTCGCTGAGCCGCTCCACGAGGAGCATGCCGACGCCCTCGGACCAGCCGGTGCCGTCGGCCTGGGCCGAGTAGGACTTGCAGCGGCCGTCGGCGGCGAGACCGCCCTGCCGGGAGAAGTCCACGAACACGGCCGGGGTGGACAGCACGGTCGCGCCGCCCGCCAGGGCCATGGTGCACTCCCCGGCGCGCAGGGCGCGGACCGCGGAGTGCAGGGCGACCAGGGAGGAGGAGCAGGCGGTGTCGATGGTGACGGCGGGGCCCTCCAGGCCCAGTGTGTAGGCGATCCGGCCGCTGGCGACGCTGCCCGCGGTACCCAGGCCGAGGTAACCCTCGACGCCCTCGGGCAGGGGGTGGGCCCCGGTGCCGTAGTCGTGGTACATCACCCCGGCGTACACGCCGGTGCGGCTGCCGCGCAGTGAGGTGGGGTCGATTCCGGCGCGTTCGACGGCCTCCCAGGCGGTCTCCAGGAGCAGCCGCTGCTGGGGGTCCATGGCGAGCGCCTCACGGGGGCTGATCCCGAACAGGCCGGGGTCGAACTCGCCCGCGTCGTGCAGGAATCCGCCCTCGCGGGTGTGGCTGGTGCCGGAGCGCTCCGGGTCGTCGGCGAAGAGTGCCGTCAGGTCCCAGCCCCGGTCGGTGGGGAAGGCGCCCATGGCGTCCCGGCCGTCGAGGACGAGCCGCCACAGGTCTTCCGGCGAGGTGACGCCACCGGGGTACCGGCAGGCCATGCCGACGATCGCGATCGGCTCGTGCGTCCGGTCCTCCGCCTCGCGCAGCCGCTGCTTGGCGCGGCGCAGGTCGTTGGTCAGGCGCTTGAGCGTTTCCACGACCTTGCGGTCGTCGGTCTGTTCCTGGGACAACGCGGTGGCTCCTCGTGCGGTGGTGCGGTCGGTCGTGCGGTCGTCGTCGGTCATCAGAAGTCCCCCAGCTCCCGGTCGGCGAGGTCGAGCAGATCGGCGAGGCTCTCCTCGCCGGTCTCGGCGAGCGGCTCGTCGGGGGCCGGGTCGTCGAGGGTGCGCAGCAGTGCCCGCAGCCGGGTGCGCAGGTCCTCGCGCAGCTCGGGGTCGGTGGCGAACTCGGGTGCCGCTTCTTCGAGTTGGGCGAGCGTGCTGGTGCGCAGGGAGGCCGCGGTGGGGCGGCCGGGGGCCAGTTCGGCCACCAGGTGGGTCGCGAGCGCGGCGGGCGTGGGGTGATCGAAGATCACCGTGGCGGGCAGCCTCAGACCGGCCACGGCTCCCAGCCGGTTGCGCAGTTCCACGGACATGAGGGAGTCGAAGCCGAGTTGCTGGAAGCCGCGGTCGCGGTCGACGCCGTCGGCCGTGGCGTGGCCGAGCACGTCCGCGGTGTGCCGCAGCACGACGTCGAGCGCGTGGGGTTCACGTTCCCCGGCGGGCAGGGCGGCCAGGGTGTCCGCGAGCGGCTCGGCCGGCTCGGGTGCCGTCCGGGCGGGAGCGGGCACGAGGGCCCGCAGGACCGGCGGGAGTTCGGCCGCCCGGGCGCGCAGCCCGGGCAGGTCGAGCCGGGCGGCGAGCGGCGCGGCCGGTGCCCCGGTCCGGGCGGCGTCGAGAAGCGCCAGGCCGAGGGGGGCGTCGAGCGGCAGCAGGCCGGCCCGGGAGGCGCGCCGGGTGTCGAGCTGTGCCGCCATGCCGTCGGCCCAGGGGCCCCAGGCGATCGACACGGCGGGCAGGCCGGCGGCCCGGCGGTGGGCCGCGAGGGCGTCCAGGAACGCGTTGGCGGCAGCGTAGTTGGCCTGCCCGGGGGCGCCGAGGAGTCCTGCGGCCGACGAGAACAGCACGAACGCGTCGAGGGGGCCGGTGAGTTCGTGCAGGTGCCAGGCGGCGTCCGCCTTGGGCCGCAGGACGGTGTCGAGCCGGTCCGGGGTGAGTGCCGCCACGACGCCGTCGTCGAGGACTCCCGCGGCGTGCACGACGGTCGTCACGGGGTGCTCGGGGTCGACGCTCGCCAGGAGCGCGGACAGCGCGTCCCGGTCGGCGACGTCGCAGGCCGCGAAGCGGACCTGGGCGCCGGCCGCGGTGAGTTCGGCGGCCAGTTCCGGTTGCCGCCCCCGCCGGCTGACCAGGAGCAGCCGTTGGGCGCCGTGCTCCGCGACCAGGTGACGGGCGACCAGGGCACCGAGGCTGCCGGTGGCTCCGGTGACCAGCACCGTGCCGCGCGCGCCCAGCGGGGCGGCGGGTTCGGCGGGGGCGGCGCGGACCAGACGGGCGGCGCGCACGGTGCCGGCGCGAATCGCCAGTTGCGGTTCGTCCGTAGCCAGGGCGGCGGGCAGCGCGGCCAGGGAGGCCGGGTCGTCGTCCACGTCGGCCAGTACGAACCGGCCGGGGTGCTCGGACTGTGTGGCGCGTACCAGGCCCCAGACGGCGGCGCCGGCCAGGTCGGGCCGCTCCCCGGTGAGCGCGACCGCGCCGCGGGTGAGTACGACCAGCCGGGCCGCGGACTGGTCGCCCGCCACCCAGGTCTGGACGAGGTCGAGGGTGTCGCGCAGGGCGGCCCGGACGGCCTCGGGCACGTCGGTGCCGGTTCGGGCGGGCAGGGCCGCGAGCACGACGTCCGTGTCGTCCGGGACCGTGGCGAGGTCCTTGAGCGTCTCGGTGTCCGCTCCGAGTACGGCGGTCAGGGCGGCGTCGGCGGGGGCGAGGACCGCCCGGCGGCCTGCGGGGCGCGGGGCCGCCGGGACGGGGACGGGCACCCAGTCCAGGTCGTACAGCGTCTCGCCGGCGGCCGGTACGGCGCGCAGGTCCTCCGGTGCGAGGGCGCGCAGGCGCAGCGCCGCGACCTCGATCACGGGGCGGCCCTCGTCGTCCGTTGCGCGCAGGGACAGCCCGCCGCTTCCGTCCGGGGTGATCCGGACCCGCAGCGAGCGGGCGCCGGTGCTGTGCACGTGGACGTCGGTCCAGGTGAACGGTACGCCCGCGGCGGTGAGTCCGCCGACGCCGGCCGCGTGCAGGGCCGTGTCGAGCAGCGCCGGGTGCACGCCGAAGCCCGCCGGGTCGGTGCCCGGTGCGGGGCCGACCTCGGCGAACACCTCGGCCGTCGGGCCGGCTCCGCGCCGCCAGACCGCGCGCAGGGCGCGGAAGGCGGGGCCGTAACCGAGTCCTGCGGCGGCCAGTTCGTCGTAGTGGCCGGCCCGTGGCAGCGGTTCGGCGTCGCGCGGCGGCCAGGGCAGGGGGTCGGCGCCGGGTGGCTGGGCGGCGGGGGCGAGTACGCCGGTGGCGTGCCGCGTCCACTCCTGGCCGTCGTCGGCGCGGGCGGACACGGTGACCGGCCGTTCCCCGTCGACGGCGCTGCCGACGTGCACCTGGACCAGGACGGAGCCGTCCGCGGGCAGCACGAGCGGTGCGGCCAGGGTGAGTTCCCGTACCCGGGGCAGGCCGGCGCGGTCGCCCGCCGCGCGGGCGAGTTCCACGAAGGCCGTGCCCGGGAGCAGGACGGTGTCCAGGACGGTGTGGTCGGCCAGCCAGGGGTGGGTGGCCGTGTCCAGCCGGCCGGTGAGGAGCATGCTGTCGGGCGAGTCGACGACCGCCCCGAGCAGCGGGTGGCCGGCGGTGGCGAGCCCGGCGGCGGAGAGGTCGCCGGTGCGGGGCGCGGACTCCAGCCAGTAGCGGGTCCGCTGGAACGCGGTCGTCGGCAGTTCGACGGCCCGGGCTCCGGTGTCCGTGAAGAACGCCGGCCAGTCCACCGCCGTGCCCCGGTCGTGCAGGGTGCCGAGGGCGGCGGCCACGGCGGGCGCCTCCGGGCGTCCGGCGCGCAGTGTCGGCACGGCCACGGCGGTGTCCGGCAGCAGCGGAGCGGCCATCGCGGTGAGGACGCCGTCCGGGCCGAGTTCCACGAGGGTGTCGGCGCCGGCCTCCCCGAGGGCGCGGACGCCGTCGGCGAACCGCACGGTGTCGCGTACGTGCCGGACCCAGTAGCCGGGGGTGCGCAGTTCATCGCCGGCGAGGGTGCCGGTCAGCGTGGACACCAGCGGGATCCGCGGCGCTTGGAACTCCACGTCGGCCAGGGCGGCCGCGAAGTCCGCGAGCATGGGTTCCATCAGCGGTGAGTGGAAGGCGTGCGACACCTTCAGCTCCCGGGTGCGGCTGCCGCGCCCGGCGAAGAGCGCGGCGGTGGCCAGCACCGCGGCCCGCGTTCCGGAGACGACCACGGACCGGGGGCCGTTGACCGCGGCGAGCACCGCGCCGTCGACGAGTGCGGCGGCCACCTCCTCCTCGGGTGCCTCGATGGCGGCCATCGCACCGCCGGCGGGCAGGGCGGCCATGAGCCGGCTGCGGGCGGCGACGACGCGTACCGCGTCGGGCAGCGACCAGACGCCGGCCAGGTGGGCTGCGGCCAGCTCGCCGACGGAGTGGCCGAGCAGCAGGTCGGGGACGACGCCCCAGGACTCGAAGAGCCGTCCGAGGGCGACCTCCAGCGCGAACAGCGCCGGCTGTGCGTACCCGGTGTCGTCGAGGCCGTCGCCGGTGGTGACGACCTCGCGCAGCGGCCGGTCGAGGATCGCGTCGAACGCGGCGCACACCTCGGCGTAGGCGGCGGCGAACGCGGGGTGCGCGGCGGCGAGTTCCTCGCCGGTGCCGGGGCGCTGAGCGCCCTGCCCGGTGAACAGGAACGCGGTGTGCCCGGTGCCGGCCGCCGTGACCGGTCCCGGTTCGGCCAGCGCGGCCAGCAGTTCCTCCCGGGTCGCGGCCACGATGCTGGCCCGGCGCTCCAGGCGGGCCCGCCCGGTGGCCGCCGAGTAGGCGATGTCCAGCGGGACCAGGCCGGGGTCCGCGGTCAGTGCCGCGGCGAGCCGGTCGGCCTGGGCCCGCAGCCCCGCGTCGGTACGCGCCGACAGGGGCACCGGGACGGGTACGGCGGGCCGCTCGACGGGCTCGGCCGGCTGGTCGCCGTGTTCCAGCACCACGTGGGCGTTGGTGCCGGACAGTCCGAAGGAGGACACGGCGGCCCGGCGGGGCCGGTCCGTCCGCGGCCACTCCCGCTGCTCGGTGAGCAGTTCCACGGCGCCCGAGGCCCAGTCAACGTGCGGGGAGGGCTCGCCTGCGTGCAGCGTGCGCGGGAGCGTCCCGTGCCGCATGGCCTGGACCATCTTGATCACACCGGCGACACCGGCGGCGGCCTGGGTGTGTCCGATGTTGGACTTGACGGAGCCGAGCCAGAGCGGTTCGTCCCGCTCCTGGCCGTAGGCGGCGAGCAGCGCCTCCACCTCGATCGGGTCGCCGAGCGAGGTGCCGGTGCCGTGGCCCTCCACGGCGTCCACGTCCGACGGCCGCAGACCGGCGTCGGCCAGCGCCTGCCGGATCACCCGCTGCTGCGACGGCCCGTTGGGCGCGGTGAGCCCGTTGGACGCGCCGTCCTGGTTGACGGCGGTTCCGCGGATGACGGCGAGCACCCGGTGCCCGTTGCGGCGGGCGTCGGAGAGCCGCTCGACGAGGAGCATGCCGACGCCTTCGGACCAGCCGGTGCCGTCCGCGTCGGCCGAGTAGGACTTGCAGCGTCCGTCGGTGGCGAGGCCGCGCTGACGGGAGAAGTCGACGAAGACGCCCGGGGTGGCCATCACGGTGACGCCGCCGGCCAGGGCCAGGTCGCTCTCGCCGGAGCGCAGGGACCGGACGGCCCAGTGCAGGGCGACCAGCGAGGAGGAGCAGGCGGTGTCGACGGTGACGGCCTGGCCCTCCAGGCCGAGGGCGTAGGCGATCCGGCCGGAGGCGATGCTGCCGGAGTTGCCGGTGCCCAGATAGCCCTCGACCCCGTCGGGCAGGACGTCCACGCGGGCCGCGTAGTCGTGGTACATGACGCCCGCGTACACGCCGGTCCGGCTGCCGCGCAGCGAGGCCGGGTCGATCCCGGCGCGTTCGATCGCCTCCCAGGAGGTCTCCAGCAGCAGGCGCTGCTGGGGGTCCATGGCGAGCGCCTCACGCGGGCTGATCCCGAAGAAGTCGGCGTCGAAGTCGCCGGCGTCGTGCAGGAATCCGCCTTCGCGGGTGTGGCTGGTGCCGGGCCGCTCGGGGTCGTCGGCGAACAGGGCGCGCAGGTCCCAGCCGCGGTCGGTGGGGAACCCGGAGATCGCGTCGCGGCCTTCGGTGACGGCGCGCCACAGCTCGTCCGGTGAGGTGATGTCGCCGGGGTAGCGGCAGGCCATGCCGACGATCGCGATCGGCTCGTCCGCCGGTACGGCGGTGGGGGCGGCCCGGGTCGGGCCGTCCGTGGTGCCGAGGACGCGTTCCAGCAGGTGCGTGGCCAGTCCGGCCGGGGTGGGGTAGTCGAACACCGCGGTGGTGCCGAGCCGCAGTCCGGTCGCCGTGGTGAGCCGGTTGCGCAGTTCGACGGCGGTGAGCGAGTCGAAGCCGAGGTCGAGGAAGGCCCGGTCCGCGGCGACGGCGCCGGCGGAGGCGTGTCCCAGCACGGCCGCGGCCTGCTCGCGGACCCATTCGACGGCGGCTCGTTCGCGTTCGGCCGGCGACAGTCCGGTGAACCGGTCGGCCCACTGCGCGCCCGGCACGGTTCCGTCGGCGACGGACCGCCGGGCCGGGCGCCCGACGAGCCGGTGGAACAGGGGCGGCAGCGCGTGCGCCGTGCGCAGTGCGGGCAGGTCCCACAGCGCGGCGACGGCCAGCGCGTCCGTGCCCCGGACGGCCTGGTCGAAGAGGGCGAGCCCGTCCTCGGTGCCGAGGGTCCGGGTGCCGGACCGGCTGATGCGGGCGAGGTCCGCCCGGCGGAGCCCGGTGGTCATGCCGTCGGTCCAGGGGCCCCAGGCGATGGAGGTGGCGGGCAGTCCCCGAGCCCGCCGGTACTCGGCCAGGGCGTCCAGCGCGGCGTTCGCCGCCGCGTACCCACCCTGCCCCGCACTGCCCACCACACCCGCCAACGACGAGAACAACACGAAAGCCCGCAGACCCAGACCCGCCGTCAGCTCGTGCAGATGCCACGCACCGTCGACCTTCGCCCGCAACACCCCCTCGACCCGCTCCGGCGTCAGCGACTCCACCGTGCCGTCGTCCAGCACACCCGCCGCATGCACCACACCCGTCAACGCATACGCCCCGACCACACGCTCCACCGCGGCCCGGTCCGACACATCACACGCCACCACATCCACCACGGCACCCGACGCCGCCAGCTCCGCGACCAGCTCCTCACCACCACCACGACGACTCACCAGCACCAGCCGCCGCACACCATGCACGACCACCAGATGCCGGGCCACCAACGCCCCCAGCACACCCGTGCCACCCGTCACCAGCACCACGTCGTCCGCACCGAACGGCACGTCGTCGCCCGTCTGTGCGTCGGCCCGAGCGAGTCGGGGGACGTACGTCTCCCCTTCCCGTACGGCGATCCACGGCTCGTCGGTCAGGGCCGCGGCCGTGGGCAGGGCGCGTTCGGAGTCGGGGTGGCCGTCGAGCACGACGAGACCGAAGCGGCCCGGGTGCTCGGACTGGGCGGAGCGCACCAGGCCGCCGACGGCGGCGCCGGCCAGGTCGGTGTCGCGGGTGACGACGACCAGCCGTTCGGCCCGGTCTTCGGCGAGCCGTTCCTGGATCGTGGTGAGGGCCGTGCGCACGGCCTCGCGTACGGCCTTGGGACCGGCGTCCGTGCCGTGCGTCGTGTCCAGGCGCAGGAGTTCCACGGCGGTGCCGGACGCGGGTGCGGTGCCGGCCACCGGGAGCCAGTCCAGGCGCAGGGCCGGGTCGGTGAGGGTGCGGGCGGCGGCGACCTGTCCGGCGGTGACCGCGCGCAGACGCAGGGAGGCGACGGTGGCCAGGGGGGCGCCTGTGCCGTCGGCGAGGTCGACGGCGACGGTCTCGTCGCCCAGCGGGGTGAGCCGTACCCGCGCCGCGCGGGCGCCGACGGCGTGCACGCGCAGGCCGTGCCAGGCGAAGGGGAGTCCGCCGTCGCCGACCAGGCCGCCGAGGCCGATCGGGTGCAGGGCGGCGTCCAGCAGGGCCGGGTGCAGCAGGAAGTCCGACTCGTCCGTTTCCGCGGGCAGTTCGGTCTCGGCCAGGATGTCGTCGCCGTGCCGCCAGGCCGCGCGGACGCCGCGGAAGACCGGCCCGTAGTCGAGGCCGCGGTCGGCGAGGCTGTCGTAGAGCGCGGACACGTCCAGGGGTGCGGCACCGGCGGGGGGCCACTCGGTCAGCGGTGTGCCGGCCGTGCCGTCCCCGGGGGCGAGGACGCCCTCGGCGTGCCGCGTCCAGGGGGTGTCGCCGTCCTCGGGGCGCGCGTGCACGCTGACCGTACGGCGGTGGTCGGCTTCGGCGGGGCCCACCCGTACCTGGAGGCGCAGGGCGCCACGCTCGGGCAGGGCCAGGGGGGTACCGAGGACGAGTTCTTCCAGGGTGGCGCAGCCGGCGCGGTCGCCGGCGGCGAGGGCCAGCTCGGCGAGTGCCGCGCCGGGCAGCAGTGGGGTGCCGAGGACGACGTGGTCGGCCGTCCAGGCTGCCGGGTCGGCGGCGAGCCGTCCGGTCAGGACGAGGCCGCCGTCCTCGGCGAGGTCGACGGCCGCGCCGAGCAGGGGGTGCCCGGCGGCGGTGAGGCCCGCTCCGGCCAGTTCCCCGGCGGACGGCCCGGAGGGGGTCAGCCAGTAGCGCGTGTGCTGGAAGGGGTAGGTGGGCAGGTCGGCCCGGCCGGTGACGCCCGCGAAGTACGCCGTCCAGTCGACGTCGGTGCCCGTGGTGTGCAGCGCGGCGAGGGAGGTGAGGAGGCGGCGCGGGCCGTCCTCGTCACGCCGGAGACTGCCCACGACGACAGCATCCCGCCCAGCGGCCTCGGCCGTGTCCTGCACCGCGGCC
>NZ_BMRM01000022.1 GCF_014648635.1 Streptomyces cinerochromogenes
TCGACGGGTTCCGGATCGTCGACGACCACTTCCGCACCGCGCCCGCCGAGGCCAACGCCCCGCTGCTGCTGGGCCTGCTGGGCATCTGGTACGACAACTTCTTCGACGCCCAGACCCATGCGGTGCTGCCGTACTCGCACTACCTGTCGAAGTTCACCGCCTACCTCCAGCAGCTGGACATGGAGTCCAACGGCAAGTCCGTGCAGCGGGACGGCCGGCCGGTGGAGTGGCAGACCGGACCGGTCGTCTGGGGCACCCCGGGCACCAACGGGCAGCACGCCTACTACCAGTTGATCCACCAGGGCACCAAGCTGATCCCGGCGGACTTCATCGGCTTCGCCCGCCCGGTCGCCGAGCTGAGCGAGGAACTGAAGGCCCAGCACGACCTGTTGATGGCCAACTTCTTCGCCCAGACCCAGGCGCTCGCCTTCGGCAAGACGGCGGAGGAGGTCCGCGCGGAGGGCGTGCCCGAGGAACTGGTCCCGCACAAGACCTTCCAGGGCAACCGGCCGACCACCACGATCCTCGCCCGCGAGCTGACCCCGTCGGTGCTCGGCCAGCTCATCGCCCTCTACGAGCACAAGGTGTTCGTCCAGGGCGCGGTGTGGAACATCGACTCCTTCGACCAGTGGGGCGTGGAGCTGGGCAAGGTCCTCGCCAAGCGCGTCGAGCCGGCCCTCACCGGCGGCGCGGACGTGCCCGGTCTCGATCCGTCCACCACGGCCCTGGTCGCCGCTTACCGCACTCTCAAGAACGCATCGGAGAACTGATCATGCAGCTCGGTCTCATCGGTCTCGGCAAGATGGGCGGCAACATGCGCGAGCGCATCCGCCGCGCCGGCCACACCGTCATCGGCTACGACCGCAACCCGGAGGTCTCCGACGTCAAGAGCCTGGCCGAACTGGTCGAGAAGCTGGACGCCCCCCGCCATGTGTGGGTGATGGTCCCGGCCGGCACGGCCACCCAGACCGTCATCGACGAACTCGGCGACCTGCTGGAGCCCGGCGACACGGTCATCGACGGCGGCAACTCCCGCTGGACGGACGACGAGAAGCACGCCGCCGCCCTCGGCATCAAGGGCATCGGTTTCGTGGACGCCGGTGTCTCCGGCGGTGTCTGGGGCCTGGAGAACGGCTACGCGCTCATGGTCGGCGGCGACAAGGAGAACGTCGACCGGCTCCAGCCGATCTTCGACGCGCTCAAGCCGGAGGGCCCGTACGGCTACGTCCACGCGGGCCGGGTCGGTGCCGGACACTTCTCCAAGATGGTCCACAACGGCATCGAGTACGCCATGATGCAGGCCTACGCCGAGGGCTGGGAGCTGCTGGAGAAGGTGCACTCGGTGGAGAACGTCCGCGAGGTGTTCCGTTCCTGGCAGGAGGGCACCGTCATCCGCTCCTGGCTCCTGGACCTCGCCGTGAACGCCCTCGACGAGGACGAGCACCTGGAGAAGCTGCGCGGCTACGCGGAGGACTCCGGCGAGGGCCGCTGGACCGTGGAGGCGGCCATCGACAACGCCGTCCCGCTCCCGGCGATCACCGCCTCGCTCTTCGCGCGGTTCGCCTCCCGCCAGGACGACTCCCCGCAGATGAAGATGATCGCCGCACTGCGCAACCAGTTCGGCGGCCACGCGGTCGAGAAGAAGGACTGACCCGCCGTGGGGGACCTCCTGCTGGTCCGCCACGGTGAGACGGAGTGGAGCCTGTCGGGACAGCACACCAGCTGGACCGACCTGCCCCTGACGGAGCACGGCGAGGAACAGGCCAAGTCCCTCGCCCCGCTCCTCACCGGACGGACCTACGCCCTGGCGCTCGCCAGCCCGCTGAGCCGCGCCCTGCGCACCGCCGAACTGGCGGGCATACCCGGGGTCGTGCCCGACCCCGACCTGCACGAGTGGGACTACGGCGGCTACGAGGGCGTCACCACCGTCGACATCCACCGCAGCCGGCCCGGCTGGGACCTGTGGACCGACGGTGTGCCGCCCGGCCCCGAGGGGCACCCGGGCGAGTCACCGGAGGAGATCGGCGCCCGTGCCGACCGGGTCCTGGCCCGCGTCGACGCGGCCCTCGCCGAGGACGCCGGCGATGTGGTCCTCGTCGCCCACGCCCACTTCCTGCGCGTGCTCACCGCCCGCCGGCTGGGCCTGCCGCCCGCCGAGGGCCGGCTGTTCCAACTGGCCACCGGCACGGTCAGCCGCCTGTCGAGGGAACACGGCCGACCGGTGATCGCGGAGTGGAACGTCCGGCCGTAACACCGCACGGCCCGTGTGTGCCCCCGGTCCGCCGCTCACCGCGGCCCGGGGGCACACGGCTTCAACGACCGTGCGCAAGGGGCGGATTGACAGCCGCTTCCCCCTAGGGTCAGAGTCCCGCTGGTGGAGACCAACCAGCTGACGGCGGCCGAGGAACGGGTGTGGCGGGCGTTTCCCCGTGGGGAGTCCGTGGACTTCCGGGAGTCACCCGACGAGGATCCCGCCGACGGGGCGACCTGGGGAGCCGAACGGACCGTACGCGCCGAGGTGGTGCGGGCGCTGCTGCTGGGCGGGCCCCGGCAGGACGGGGAGATACCGTCACTGAGCCTCGCGGGTGCCCGGATCACCGGCCTGCTCGATCTGCAGTACGCGGCGATCGACCACCCGGTACGGCTGCGGCACTGCCACTTCGACGAGGCCCCGCGGTGCTACGCCGCCCGGCTGCGCGAACTCAACCTCAGCGAGTCCGTCCTGCCCGGGCTGGTCGCCCACGCCACGCACATCGACGGCGTCGCGCGCATGACCCGGACCCGGTTCACCGGCACCCTGCGGCTGAGCGGCGCCCGCATCACCGGCAGCCTCCACCTGGAGAGCGCCCAGGTGACGGTGCCCGACGCCGAGGGCCCGGTGCTCCAGCTGGGCCAGACCTCCGTCGGCGGGGACCTGGCGGCGCCGGGCCTGCGCACCCGGGGGCAGATCCGGCTCAACGGCGCGACCGTCGCCGGATCGCTCAACCTGGGCGAGGCGCGGCTCGGCAATCCCGGGGGCGCCGCGCTCGACGCGCAGACGCTCACCGTGGCGGGCGACATGCTGCTCCGGAACGCCGAGGTGCACGGCTGGGTGGGCCTGCGCGGTGCCCGGATCGCCGGGCGGCTCGACCTGTCGTACACCGTCCTGTCGAATCCCGGCGGTCCGGCGCTGCAGGCGAGCAGCACGGCCGTCGGCGAGCTGTGGCTGCGCAAGGCGCCGCCCATGGAGGGCACGCTCAACCTGCGCCGCGCCCAGCTGGACGTGCTGTTCCTGGAGCCGGAATCGCTGCCCGAGGAGGTGCTGATCGGCGACCTGACGTACACCTCGCTCGTCCCGCACGAGCCGGCCGAGCGGCGGCTGCCCATGCTGGAACGGCAGCGCGACGGCTATGTCCCGCACGCCTACGAGGAGTTGACGGCCGCCTACCGCCGGGTCGGCGACGACCACGCGGCCCGGCTGGTGCAGCTCGCCAAGCAGCGCCGGCACCGGAACACACTCCCGTGGTACGGCCGGCTGTGGGGGCTGGTGCAGGACGTCGCCGTCGGCTACGGCTTCCGGCCGATGCGGGCCGCCGGGTGGCTGCTGTCGCTGCTGGCGATCGGGTCCGTCGCGTTCGCGCTGCACCATCCGCAGCCGCTGAAGGCGGGCGAGGCGCCGCCGTTCCACCCGGTGTTCTACACGCTCGACCTGCTGCTGCCGGTGATCTCCTTCGGGCAGGAGGAGGCGTTCGCACCGAGCGGCGGCTACCAGGCCCTCGCCTACGTCCTCGTCCTCACCGGCTGGATCCTGGCCACGACGGTGATCGCGGGTGTCACCCGCACGGTCAGCCGCCAGTGAGGCCGCGCCCGGCGCGCTGGGCCGCCGGCCGCACCGGCGCGTTCGCGGCGCCGTACCCCCGGCGGCCGGTCGTGGAGGATGCCGAGTTCGCGGGATGTGCGCCGCCTGCTCCACCCGCCGTGCGGGTCCCGCCGAAGGTCCCGCCGGGCGCCGCGGGCCTGCTTCTACAATCACCGGCACGCGAACGAGCGCGCCGCCCCGGCGCCTCACGAGCCCGAAGGACAGCGATGACCAGCGTCGAAGAACCGGTACGTCCCGGCGGGCGGGTGCGCGACGCCGCCCGCACCAAGGCCGAGATCCTCGACGTGGCCACCCAGGAGTTCGCCCGGGCCGGCTACGACGGCGCCCGGGTCGACGAGATCGCCGCCCGCACCCGCACCACCAAGCGCATGATCTACTACTACTTCGGCGGCAAGGAGCAGCTGTTCACGGCCGTGCTGGAGCGGGCCTACGGGGTGATCCGGGACGCCGAGCAGGAGCTGGACGTCGACCACCTGGACCCGGTGGCCGCGATCCGGCGGCTGGCCGAGCTGACCTTCGACCACCACGAGCGGCACCCGGACTTCATCCGGCTGGTCAGCATCGAGAACATCCACGGCGCCGAGCACATCGCGGCCTCCGAGAAGCTCGGCCGGATCGGTTCCCCGGCGCTGGACGTCATCCGCCGCATCCTCGCCTCGGGACAGGAGTCCGGGCTGTTCAGGGCCGACGTGGACGCGGTCGACCTGCACGCGGTGATCAGCTCGTTCTGCTTCTTCCGGGTCGCCAACCGGCACACCTTCGGCGCCCTGTTCGGCCGGGACCTGGTGGACCCGGCCCAGCGCGAGCGCTACCGGACCATGCTCGGGGACATGGTGATCGCCTACCTGAGGGCCGAGCGGGCCGCCGGCTGACGGGTTCGCGCGGACTCCGGAGGTGTTCACCGTGTTCAGGGGCGCACGGCGGCGTCCAGCAGGGGGCCGAGTTCCCGTACCGCCGTGGTGAGCGACCGTTCGTCCCGTTCCGCGCGCGCCATCAGGATCGCGCCCTCCAGGGTGCTGATCATGAGGGTGGCCAGGGAGTCGGCGCGGTCCGCGGGGACCCCCATGTCCGTCAGCGCCCCGGCGACTGGTGCCCGCCAGGCCGCGAACGCGGCGGCCGCCGCCTGCCGGGTGGAGTCGCCGGTGGCGCAGTCGACCGTGGCGGCGGCGACCGGGCACCCGGCCGTGAAGCCGTCCGCCGCGTACTCGTCGGTCCACTGGGCGGCCATCGCCGCGAACAGGCCGCCCGGCGTGGGGTGTTCGAGCTCCGCGAGGAAGCGTGCGACGCGCTTGCCGGCGTACCGGCCGGCCCACTCCACCGCCTCGTTGACCAGTTGCTCCTTGCCGCCCGGGAAGTAGTGCTGGAGGGAGCCGCGCGGTGCGTCCGCGTGCGCGGCGACCTCGCGCATGCCGGTCGCGGTGACCCCGTTGCGCCGGATGAGCTGGGCCGCGCTGAACACCATCCGCTCCCGCGGTCCGCGCCCCGCCTGCTTCATCTGCCGACCTCCGTTCCCTTGCCGCCACTCTATGACCGCCGTCATAGCAGCGGCTACTATGACCGGTGTCATAGTCGATCCGTGGCGCGGAGGGCGGCCTGCCATGCACGTCGGATTCATCGGTCTCGGAGTGATGGGCCGGCCCATGGCCCTGCGCCTGGCGTCCGCCGGCACCCCGCTGGTGGTCTGGAACCGGACCCCGGAGCGCGCCGAGCCGCTGCGCGCGGCGGGCGCCGAGGTCGCCGCCGACCCCGCCGAGGTGTTCGCGCGGGCGGAGGTGGTGCTGCTCATGCTGGCCGACGAGGCGGCGGTGGACGCGGTGCTCGGCCGAGGCACGCCCGCACTGGCCGCGCGGGTCGCGGGCCGGACCGTGGTGCACATGGGCACGACCTCCCCGGAGTACTCCCACGCCGTGGAGGCCGACGTCCGGGCCGCCGGCGGCCGGTACGTCGAGGCGCCCGTCTCCGGGTCGCGGGTCCCGGCGGAGCGGGGGCAGCTGGTGGCCATGCTCGCCGGGGAGGAGGAGGCCGTGGCCGCCGTACGGCCGCTGCTCGCGCCGATGTGCCGTGAGGCGTTCGGGTGCGGTGCGGTGCCCGGCGCGCTGCTGATGAAGCTGGCGGTGAACATCTTCCTGATCACCCAGGTGACCGGGCTGACCGAGGCGTTCCACTTCGCCGAGAGGCAGGGCCTGGACCGCCGGCTCTTCCTCGACGTGCTGGACGCGGGCCCGATGGCCAGCGCGGTGTCCCGGATGAAGGCGCCCAAGCTGCGCGAGCGGGACTTCGCCGTGCAGGCGGCGGCGCTGGACGTGCTGAAGAACAACCGGCTGATCGCCGAGGCGGCCCGCAAGGCCCGCCTCGCCTCGCCGCTCCTCGACGTGTGCCACACCCTGTTCGAGGAGACGGTGGCGCGGGGCCACGGCGGTGAGGACATGGTGGCCGTACTGCGGGCGATCGAGGCGCGGACCGCCGAGGCGCCGTGAGCCGGACGCCCCCCGCGGCCCGGCCCTCCGCCCTCGGCCCTACGACCCCAGCCCTTCGGGTCCTTCCGGGTCAGCCCTTCCGCGGGATGCCGTACGCCCGTTCGACGTGCAGCCGCACCACCAGGCGGCGGTCGCGGACCATCGCGGCCCGGTAGTCGTCCCAGTCCGGGTGTTCGCCGAGCACGTCCCGGTAGAGCCGGATCAGCTCCTCCACGGTGTCGTCGTGCGGGTCGGCGGCGACCGGGGTCAGCTCGGCGGTGCCCTCGGCGACGGTGTACGCCCAGCGGTCCTCGCTGGTGACGTGGTACGAGGCACGCGGGTCCCGGCGCAGGTTGCGGGTCTTGGCGCGGTCGTCAGTGACCGAGATCCGGATGACCCGCTCGTCGGGGTAGTAGGCGTGGCTGACGTTGGAGAGCTGGGGGCGGCCGTCGCGCCGGAGCGTGACGAGTACGCCGGCGTGGCCTTCGGAGAGCAGGCCGAGCAGCGCGTCCTGCGGGGAGTCCTGGGTCATATCCGGGTCAACTCGGGCGGGGTGCAGCGCATTCCCTCGCGGACACAACTCGGTAGACACTGTCTACGTCCTCCTGGTAGACAGTGTCCATGAGTGATGCGGACACGGGTCTGCGGGCCCGGCTGGTCGACGTGGGCGTGGAGCTGCTGGCCGCGGAGGGCGCACAGGCGCTGACCCTGCGGGAGATCGCCCGGCGCGCCGGCGTCTCGCACGGGGCGCCGCGCCGCTACTTCCCCACCCACCTGGAGCTGCTCTCCGCCATCGCCCGGCGGGGCTTCACCGAGCTGGCCGGGCGGGCTCACGCGGCGCTGGAGCGGGAGACGGGCGGCCCCCGCGCCCAGGTGGCCGCGCTGGCGCGGACGTACGTGGAGTTCGCGCTGGAGCAGCCCGGCATGTACGAGCTGATGTTCCGTCACGACCTGCTGGAGAGCGGGCACCTGGGGCTGAGGGAGACGAGTCTTCCGCTGTTCTCCCTGCTCACGGACCTGGTCGGCACGGTGGATCCCGATGCCGACGCCCGGCGGGCGGCGGCCGCCCTGTGGGCGAACCTGCACGGAACGGTTCAGCTGTGGCGCTGGCGCAGCCTGCAACTCGCCCTGGACGAGGAGGACTTCGGCCCCCTCCTCGACACCGTCCTGGCCGCACACCTGGGCGGCCGGGGGGACGGCCGGTGAACCGGCCCTGGACGCTGGCGAGCAGCGTGGCGGGCGCGGTGGTCGTCGCGCTGGACGGTACGGTCCTCACGGTCGCGCAGCCCAGCCTGCAACGGGAGCTGCACGCGTCGTTCGCCGAGGTGCAGTGGACCAGTACCGCCTATCTCGTCGCGGTGGCGAGCCTGCTGGTGTTCGCCGGGCGGCTCGGTGACCGGCACGGACAGCGGCGACTGTTCGGGCTGGGCATGCTGGGCTTCGGCGCCGCCTCGGTCGGGATCGGCCTCGCGCCCGCGGTGGGCTGGGTGATCGGACTGCGGGCGGTGCAGGGCCTGTTCGGGGCCCTGTTGCAGCCGGCCACGCTGGGCATGCTGCGAGCCGCGTACCCGCCGGACCGGCTCGCCTCGCCCCTGGCCGTGCGGACCGCCGCGATCGGGCTGGCGGCGGCCGCGGGTCCGCTGGTGGGCGGGGCGCTGGTGACCGGGTTCGGCTGGCGGGCGGTGTTCTTCGTCAACGTGCTGCCCGCTCTCGCCTTCGGTCTGCCGGCCCTGCTGCGTCCCGGGTCCCGCCCGGCACCCGCCCGTACCACCCCGCTGGACCTGCCGGGTGCCGTGCTGCTCGCGGTGGCGCCGGCCTGCCTCGTGTACGCGGTCACGGCCCGGCCCGTCTCCGTCGCGGGCCTCGCCGTGTCCGCGGTGGCGGCGGCTCTGCTCGTCCGGCACGAGCGGCGCGCGGCGAGCCCGCTGCTGCCGCCCGAGGTGATCGGCGCGCGGGCGGTCGGGGCGGCGCTCGGCATCCTGGTCGCCGTCTCCGCGTCCCTGTCCGGCACGCTGTTCGTCGCCACGTACGTCCTCCAGCGCCGCCTCGGCCTGGACCCGTTCCTCAGCGCCCTGCGCAGCCTGCCGCTCGCCGCGCTCATGGTGGCGTCGGCGGCGCTGTGCCCCGCGCTGCTGCGCCGGTGCGGCGCGCGGGTGACGACGGCGGGGGCAGCGGCGGCGCTCGCGCTCGGCGTGCTCGTCCTCGCCGGGACCACCTCGACGCCCGGCCTGGGCTGCGGGTTCGCGCTGCTGGGCGCCGGTTTCGGCACGGTGCTGGTGGCGGCCACCCAGGTGATCGTACGGCGGGCCGAGGTGACGGTGGCCGGGGTCGCGGGCGGCCTGCAGCAGACCGCGCTGAACGTCGGCCCGGCCGTGGGCGTGGCCGGGGCGACCGCGCTGCTGGCCGTGGGCACCGGACCCGCACTGCTCGCCCTGGCGGTCCTGGCGGCCCTCGCCGTGCCGGCGGCCCGCGCACTGCCCGGCCGCGCGGACGCCGACGCGCCCACCGACACCCGCACCGACACCCGCACCGGCACCGGCACCGGCACCGGCACCGACGTCGAATCGATCACACCCACCCCGGATGACCCCCTCCCGACCAGCATTCCTGCGCGACGATGAGATCCGGGAGCGGACCGGCGCGGCAGCCGGGGCGCGCCGGGGACGACGGGACCGGAGGAAGAGCGATGGCACAGCTGCGACAGGACGTGGAACCGGCGGAGGCCGGCCTGGACGCCGAGGCGCTGGACCGCCTGGACCGGCGCCTCGCCGAGCACGTCGACGCGGGGCGGCTGCCGGGTTACCTGGTGTCCGTGGCCCGCGGCGGCCGGGTCGCGCACCTGACCACGTACGGCCTGCGGGACGTGGCGGCCGGGCTGCCGGTCGGGACGGACACGCTGTGGCGGATCTACTCGATGACCAAGCCGGTCACCGCGGTCGCGGTACTGCTGCTGGTGGAGGAGGGCCGGCTGTCCCTGGACGACCCTCTCGACCGCCATCTGCCCGCCTTCGCCGACCCCCGGGTGTACGACGGCGGTGAGGGCGCCGGCGTACGCACCCGCCCGGCCGCCGGCCCGATCCTGATCCGGCATCTGCTCACCCACACCGCGGGCCTGACCTTCGGCTTCTACCACCGCCACCCCGTGGACGCGCTCTACCGCGAGGCGGGCCTCGAGTACTCGGTGCCGCCGGGCAAGGACCTCGCGGAGACCGTCGACGTCTACGCGCGCATGCCGTTGCAGTTCGACCCGGGCACCCAGTGGAACTACTCAGTCGCCTCCAACGTGCTGGGCCGGGTGATCGAGGTGGTCTCCGGGCTGCCCCTGGACGCGTTCTTCGCCGAGCGGATCCTCGGCCCGCTCGGCATGACCGACACCGGCTTCCACATCACGCCCGAACAGGAGCCCCGGCTCGCCGAGCTGTACGGCGAGACGGACGAGGGCGGGATCGAGCCGGTGCCGGGGCTGCCGGTGCGCGGCCGGCCGCGGTTCCTCTCCGGCAGCGGCGGCCTGGTCTCCTCCGCCCACGACGTCCACCGGTTCATGGAACTGCTGCGCCGGGGCGGCGAGCTGGACGGCGTACGCCTGCTGGCGCCGCGGACCCACGCGCTGATGACCCGGAACCAGCTGCCGGGCGGGGCCACCATCCGCTCCTTCGGCGCCCCGGCCCACCGGGAACCGGGCATGGACGGCCTCGGTTTCGGCTTCAACGTGTCCGTCGTCATCGATCCCGCGCGCACCCTGGCCCCCTCCCACCGCGGCACCTACGGCTGGACCGGCGTGGCCACCACCGCCTTCTGGGTCGACCCGGCCCACGACCTGACCGTGCAGTTCATGACCCAGGTGCGCCCGAAGAGACTGAAGGTCTTCCCCGAGCTGCGGCGACTGGTGCACGCGGCGGTGACGGACCGGGCCGGCCGGCCGGCTACTGCCCCAGGGTCAGCGTGAACTCCATTCCCTCGTCGACGAGTTCGGCCAGCCAGCGGTCCGCGCGCTGTGCGCTCCCCGCCGCCCGGTGCAGCCCGGCCGGCAGGCTGCCGTCCAGGATGTGGCGGACGCCGAGGGCGAGCGGGCGGGAGACGCAGCGGGCCATCGCGGACTCCTCGGCGTCACCGGTCAGGTCCAGCAGGTAGGCGCCGGTCCAGGGGCGGCCCTGGCCGGTGTCGACCTCCAGCGCTACGGAGAGCACCACCCGGTCGCGGTCGGCCGGCGTGGTGGGGTGGGCCGCCGCCAGCTCCCGGGCCAGCGCGGCGATCCGCTCGTCGTCGCCGGCCGTCAGCTCCTCGAAGACCGGCTGCCAGGCCTTCAGCCAGCCGTCCAGCCGCAGGGTGCCCCGTACGAAGGTGCGCGGGGTCCAGGCGTCGGGCAGTCCGTACTGGCCGATGAAGGGGATGCTGTCGCGGTTGGGGTACGCCTCGAAGGTCTCGCCGTCCAGGACGAGCGGCCGGGTCGCCTCCCAGGGGCGCTCGGCGGTGGTCTCGGTGCCGTCCTCCAGGTAGCGCGCGGGCGAGCGCAGGGCGCCCAGCACGCCGAGCGGGGCCCAGCTGAAGCGGTAGCGGAAGTCGTTCGGCTCGGCCGGGACGCCGCCGCAGTAGGAGGTGAGCCGGTAGGCGGCCGGGGTGTGCTCGCCGATCCGCGCCCGGGCCCGGCCGATGAGGCTGTGCGCGAAGAGGTGGTCGATGCCCGGGTCCAGGCCGGCCTCTGCGAGCACGACCACGCCCGCCTCCCGCGCCGCCGGCACCCGCGCCAGCACCTCCGGGGACACATAGCTGGAGCAGGCGAAGTGCGCCCCGGCCCGCACGCACAGGGCGAGCAGCCCGGCGTGCTCCGGCGCCGGCAGCATCGACACGACGACGTCCCCGGGCTCCAGCGCGGCGGCGAGGGCGTCCGGGGTGAGGGCGCGGGGCTCGGCGTGCCCCGTCAGGCCCAGGCCGGCCAGCGCCTCGGCCGCGCGCTCCCCCGTGCGGTGCCACAGCAGCACCCGGCCGGCCGTACGGCACAGGGCGGCGAGCCCGCTGCCGGTGGACAGTCCGGCGCCGACCCAGTGGACGGTTCCGCTCGCCGGGACACGGTCGGTCATGACGGCAACTCTCCTTGGTGGATACCGAGTTCACGGCAGGCCTGGTGGAACCGGTCGAGACAGCGGCCCCAGGCGCCGCCCGGGCCGAAGGCGAGCAGCTGCGGCAGCAGGGCCGCCGAGAAGTCGGCGCTGGACTCCCGGGGCAGCAGGGACGGCAGGTTGTCGATGGCGATCAGGTCCAGCGGGGGCTCCTTGCGCAGCCGTCGCACGGGCTCGGTCCAGTCCGTCGTACGGTCGTAGACCGGCAGGACGTTGAACGGGGAGCCGACGTCACAGGTGACGTCGCACAGGGTGCGCAGCCGGCGGGCCGGGGAGTCCAGGTCCTCCTCGCGCAGGAACGGCGGGACCAGGCTGGTCGCGAGGACCGCGTTGACCATCACGTCGTGCCCGAGCAGGGCCTCCCGGTCCAGGTCGCGGGTCTCCGCGAGGTCCCAGCGGGTCGCCTCGACGCCCGCGGTGCGGAACGCGGCCGAGGCGCCCCGCCCGCTGCGGCCCAGGGCGCCGACGACCAGCGCGGTGAACTCCGTGTCCCCGGCCCGGGGCCGCAGTACGGCGTCCAGGTCGTCCTTGGCCGTGGGCGTGAGCGGTGCGCCCAGCCGGCCCCGGTGCTGGAGCACGGCGAGGGCGGCGCCCAGATAGCCCGCCCAGAAACCGAAGGCGGCCAGCCGGCGGCCCTCGTCGTCCACCAGGTACTCCAGGTCCAGCAGCGCCCCGCCGCCGGCCGCGAACCTGCGCAGCAGTTCGGCGGCGCCCGGCTGCCGCTTGTACGCGTGCCCGAAGAAGAGGTGCCGGTGGGGCAACGCGGCCGGTTCGTCCGGGAGTTCCTTCAGGCCGAGGATCACGGCGTCCCGGGGTGCCGTCACCCAGGAGCCCGCCGGGGCGCGCCGGCAGCCGGCCGCCTCGTACTCCTCCACGGGGAAGATCCGCTGCGGGGACTCCTCGACGGTCAGTATGACCCCGTCCTCGACCAGCCGGCGGGCGTCGGCGGGCACGACCGGCGTGCGCCGTTCGGTCGTACGGGGCTCGTGGCGCAGCCACAGGTGCAGCTCGGTCATACCAGGTTGGCCTCCGGACGCGGGGCGTCGGCCGCGAACCGGCCGGCGCTCAGCGGGCTGATGTCCAGGAAGGGTACGCGGCCGAGGTACACGTCGCGGATCACCTCGCCGACGGCGGGTGCCTGGAGGAAGCCGTGCCCGGAGAAGCCGGTCGCGTACAGGAAACGGGAGACGGAAGTCGCCTCGCCGATCAGCGCGTTGTGGTCGGGGGTGTTCTCGTACAGGCCGGCCCAGCCGCCGGTGCGGCGCAGCTCCAGCAGGGCGGGGGCGCGCCGCGCCATCGCCTCGGCGAGCCGCGGGATCCAGCGGTCGTGGGTGTCGGTGGCGAAGCCCGGTTTCTCGTCCGGGTCGGACATGCCGAGCAGCAGGCCGGGGCCCTCGCGGTGGAAGTAGAGGCTGGTGGTGAAGTCGATGGTCATGGGCAGCGCGGGCGGCAGGCCCGGCACCGGCCCGGTGACGGCGATCTGCCGGCGCAGCGGCCGTACCGGCAGGTCCACGCCCGCCATCGCGCCGACCGCCCGGGACCAGGCGCCGGCCGCGCAGACCACCGTGTCCGTCTCGATCCGGCCGAGGGTCGTGCTGACCGCGGTGACGGTGTCGCCGTGCAGTTCGATGCCGGTGACCTCGGTGTGGCGCAGGATGCGGGCGCCGTGGGCGCGGGCGGCACGCGCGTAGCCGTGGACGACGGCCTCGGGGGTGCAGTGACCGTCGTCCGGGGAGTACGCGGCGGCCAGCAGGCCGTCGGTGCGGATCAGCGGGGAGAGCCGGCGGGCCTCCTCGGGGGTGATGAGGCGGCTGGGCACGCCGAGGGAGTTCTGCAGCCGCACGCCCGCCTCGAAGGAGGCCACCTGCTCCGGTGTGGAGAGCAGGAACAGGTAGCCGGTCCGGTGCAGCCCGATGTCCTGCCCGATCTCCTCCTCGAAGCGGGCGAACGCCTCGAGGCTGCGGGCGCCGAGCCGGATGTTCAGCTCGTCGGAGAACTGCGCCCGCACGCCGCCGGCCGCCTTGGAGGTGGAGCCGGCGGCGAGTTCGTCGCGTTCGACGAGGACGACGTCCCGTACTCCGGCGCGCGCCAGGTGCCAGGCGATGCTCGTGCCCATCACCCCACCACCGACGATGACCACCTCGGCCCGAAGGTTCACCCGCCGCCTCCTCCACCGCGCGCCGTACGCCTGTCGCCTGATCCTTTCCGGAACCGCGCCCGCCGAACCGGCGACCGGGCGCTCAGGAGCCGTGGGCGACGGCGTCCAGGTGCGGCAGGTGGTGGTCCATCCGTTCCCGCTTGGTCCGCAGGTACGTGATGTTGCTCTCGCAGGGCTCGATCAGCAGCGGCACCTGCTCGGCGACCTGGACTCCGTGCAGGACCAGCGCCTCCCGCTTGCGCGGGTTGTTGGACATCAGACGCACCGAGCGCACCCCGAGGTCGCGCAGGATCTCGGCGGCCACGCCGTAGTCGCGGGCGTCGACCGGCAGGCCCAGCGCGAGGTTCGCCTCCACCGTGTCCAGGCCCTCCGCCTGCAGCGCCATCGCGCGCAGTTTGGCGAGCAGCCCGATGCCGCGGCCCTCGTGCCCCCGCAAGTAGACGACGATGCCGCTGCCTTCGGCGACCACCGCGCGCATCGCGGCCTCCAGCTGGTCACCGCACTCGCAGTGCCGGGAGCCGAACGCGTCCCCGGTCAGGCACTCCGAGTGCAGCCTGACCAACACGTTCTCGGAGCCGATCTCGCCGTACACCAGGGCCACTTGCTCGTCACCGCGGTCGTGGTCCAGGTAACCGACCGCCTGGAATTTGCCGTACACGGTGGGCAGCGGTGCATTCACTACGCGTTCCGCACCCGAACGCCGCGGGGACTTCTTGCCGAGAACGCCGAGGTTCGAGCCGGTGTTTTCTGTCATGATCTGATTCCTAAAGCAGAGACGAAAGGCCATGAAAAGATGAGTGGTTCGGGCATGCGGGCGGCGTACGGGGTGGTGAGCGGCGTACTGCCGACGGACACCACCGAGGACGTACGGACCCGGGGGGCGGGCGTGTCAGCACAGGTCGCCGTCCTTCCCGTCGGAAGCTTCGAGCAGCACGGTCCGTACCTTCCGCTGGTCACCGACACGCTGGTGGCCTGCGCCGTGGCGCGGGAGCTGGCCGCCGCGTACCCGGTGCACCTCCTTCCTCCGCTGACGGTCTCCTGCTCGCACGAACACGCGGCCTGGCCGGGGACCGTGAGCATCTCCGCCGTGACCCTGCACGCGGTGGTCTCGGACATCGCGGCGTCGCTGCGCCGCTCGGGCGTGGACGCGCTGGTCGTGGTCAACGGGCACGGCGGCAACTACGTGCTGGGCAACGTCGTCCAGGAGGCCTCCGCGCGCGGTGAGCGGATGGCGCTGTTCCCGGCCGCCGAGGACTGGGAGACGGCGCGGGAACGGGCCGGAGTGGTCACCTCGCTGCTCACCGACATGCACGCCGGAGAAATCGAGACCTCGATTCTTCTGCACGCTCACCCCGAATTCGTCCGTCCCGGTCACGAGTCGGCCGATTTCACCGCCGACGACCGTCGCCATCTGCTCACCCTGGGAATGTCCGCCTATACCGAATCGGGCGTCATCGGCCGTCCTTCCCTGGGTTCGGCGGAAAAGGGGAAGGAACTGCTGGCGAGCCTGGCGGAATCCTTCGAGCCGTATCTCGCCCTGCTCACCCGGGGCGCCGAGCCGGAGTAGTCCGGTACGACCGCCTGCCGGCCGGGACCCGTGGGGGCGGCCCCGGCCGACGGGCGGTCGCCGGGCGACGGGCGGTCGCCGGCCGACAGGCTGTCACCGAGCGACGGCCGGTCGCCGGGCGGAAGGGCGGGGCGCGCGGGGGTGGTGCCGGTGCGTACGGTCGTGTACCAGCGTCCGAGCAGGACGGCGGCGCCCGGCAGGCTCGCCACGAAGCTGAGGACGCCGTAGACGACGGCGACCGCGACACCGGTGTCCGCGCCGAGCCCCGCCGCGCCGAACGCCCAGGCGGTGACGCCCTCGCGGGGTCCGAAGCCGCCGACGTTCAGCGGCAGGCCCATGGCCAGCAGGGCGAGCACCGCGAGCGGCAGCAGCACCGCGACCGGGGCGGCCGAGCCGGCGACCCGGGCCGCCACGACGAACGTGGCCAGGTGTCCGGCCAGCACGATCGCGGAGGACAGCGCGACACCCGGTCCGCTCCCGGGGGACGCGAGGCCCGCACGGGCCTCGCCGAGCGTCCGGCGCAGGGCACCGCCGCGCCCGCGGTCTTGCGGGCGGTTCATCCGGACGGCGAGGGCGACGGCGAGCGCCCCGACGACGGCCAGGGCGACCAGCGGGGCGAAGCCGCGGACCTCGGCGCGCACCGGCGACGGCAGGGTGAGCAGCAGCGCCCCGCCGGCCACGGCCAGGGCGATCTGCCCGGCGACCCGCTCCAGGACCACCGCCTTCACCCCGCGCCGCACATCACCGGCGCTCTGCCCGTGCCGGACCGCCCGGTGCACATCGCCCAGGATGCCGCCGGGCAGGGCCGCGTTCAGGAACAGCGCCCGGTAGTAGTCGGCGACGGCGGGGCCCAGCGGCAGCCGCAGCCCCAGCCCCCGCGCCACCAGCTGCCAGCGCCACGCGCTGCACACGGTGGCGACCGCGCCGATCCCCGCCGCGGCCAGCACCGCGGCGGTGTCGATCCGCCGCAGCCCGTCCAGCAGCGGCCCGGTGCCGAGCCGCCACAGGAGCGCGGCGAGGATGCCGGCTCCGACGAGGGTGCCGACGTGGGTACGGAGGGCTCGGGAGTCACGGCGCCGGGGGGCGGGGGGCGCCTGCGGGGGCGTCGCGTCCGCCTGCGCCTGCGCCTGCGCCTGCGCCTGCGTGACACGCGTGCGCGCGGGAGCCGGTTCGGGTACCGCGCACGCCGGTTCCGCCGGTGCCGTACGCGCGTACGTGCCGGTGGCCTCCCCCGCCGGCACCTTGGTGCCCGCCGCCGTCCGCCCGCTCACCGCGTTCCGCCCCTCGGCCGGGGCAGCGCCAGCAGGTCGCTGTGGTGGACGGTGACCCGCAGCGTGCCGGCCGCGCAGGCGGCGAGCCGGTCGTGCAGGTACCGCTCGGCGCGGTCGCGCAGCTCCGGGCGCTGCTCGACGGCCGCGCCCACCCAGCCGCGCAGCCACTGCTCGGTCAGTTCGGCCTCCGCGGAACCGAGCCGCCACGGACTGGGGTGCAGCCGGACCGTCGCCCCCCGCTCGGCGAACGCCTCGCAGGCCACGGTGACCGCGTCCGGACCGAGCAGCCCGGAGCGGCGCTGGTGGGCGTTGAACGCCTCGGCGATCTCGGCGTCCAGCGGGTCGCCCGGGGCGAGTTCGACGCGCCCCGCGACGGAGAGGGTGAGCAGGGCCGGGCAGCCGGCGCCCGCGCAGGCTTCCGCCAGGGTCTCGATCTCCTCCCGGGTGAGGACGTCGAGCAGCGCGGACGCGGTCACCAGCGAGGCCCCGGCCAGCGCGTCCGGGGTGAGCCGGGCGATGTCACCGCGCCGGGTCTCGACCGTGACGCGGCTGCCGTCGGAGGCGGAGCGCGGGGAGGCCACGGCGGCGAAGTGCAGCAGGTAGGGGTCGCGGTCGTGCAGGATCCAGTGCTGGGCGCCGTCCAGCCGGGGCGCCAGCCAGCGGCCCATCGAGCCGGTGCCGCAGCCCAGGTCGTGCACGACGAGTCCGCCCGCCCGGCCCGGCAGGTTGGCCAGGCGGATCCGCAGGGGGTCGAGCAGTTCCGAGGCGCGGGCCACCGCGTCGGCGTCTTCCCGCAGCCGGAGCCACTCGGGCGCGTACCGCGGCGCTTCCTCCGGGTCACCGTCCCGCAGCCGTACGGTGCTCCGCTCGCCGGGGCGGGCCACGGGCCCGGCACCGGCGATGACGGAGTCGGCGGTGCCGTCGGTCCCGGTACCGGACCCGCTGCCGGACCCGCTGCCGAGAGGCTCCGCACTCCCTGTGTCCACGGCCGGCTCCTCCTTCCGCGCGGACTCCCCCGCGCCGGGCCCCGGCTGAGCCGGGATCAGCCCGCCCTGGCCGGACCGGACCGGCACCGCCTCTTCTTCCCGCACCCCGCTCATGCCGCCCTCCTCGGTGGTTCCGGGAGCCGTCCGAGGACTCCCGCGAGACTGCGGGCGGTGGCCGCCCAGCCGTCGAGCGCGGCACGCCGGCCGCGGGCCGCGGCCTTGAGGCGGCGGCGTACGTCGGGTTCGCCGAACCAGCCGCGCAGTTCGGCGGCGAGCGCGGCGGGGTCCTCCGGCGGGACGAGGATGCCGGGCACCCCGCCGTCCGGTGCGCGGCCGACCGCCTCCGGCAGACCGCCGACGTCGGTGGCGAGGACCGGGATGCCTCGGGCGAGGGCCTCGGTGACCGCCATGCCGTAGGTCTCGGCGTAGGAGGTGAGGACCATCAGGTCGGCCGCGGCGTAGGAGGCGTCGAGTGCGGCGCCGGAGCGCGGGCCGGTCAGGTGCAGGCGGTCGGCGAGGCCGTACCGGGCGATCAGCTCCCGCAGGTGGGCGACGTACGCGGGGTCGTGGCCGAGGCCGCCGACGCACTCGCAGGTCCACGGCAGGTCCCGGACGGTCGCGAGCGCCTCCACCAGCCGGTGCTGGCCCTTGCGCGGGGTCACGGCCGCCACGCACAGCAGCCGGGAGACCCCGTCGGTGCCGGGGGCGAGGGGCGCGATGTCGGCGCCGGGCGCGGCGACGTGCACCCGGTCGGGGGCGAGGCCGTGGTGGGAGACGAGCCGGCGGACCGCCCAGTCGCTGGTGGCGATGACCGCACCCGCCGCCCGCAGCACCGCCCGCTCGCGGCCGTCGAGGTCGGCGGCGACGGCCGGGTCCAGGCCGGTCTCGTCGCCGAGGGGGAGGTGGACGAGGACGGCGAGGCGCAGGCGCTGCGCCTCGGGGACGACGGTCTCCGGCACCCCGCAGGCGACGAGCCCGTCGAGGAGGACCACCGTGTCGTCCGGGAGGTCCCGCAGGGTGCGGGCGAGCGCGTCACGGGCGGCGGCGTCCGGGCGCGGCCAGGTGCCGGGCACGGCGTGCCGGGTGACCTGCCAGCCGAAGCCGGGCAGGTCCAGGCAGACCCGGCGGTCGTAGGCGTTGCCGCCGCTCGGCGCGGCCGGGTCGTCCACGCCGCCCGGCATCACGAAGTGCACACTGCGCAGGGACATGGGGATGATTCCGGCGTGGTCGGCGGCGGTGGGCTGCGCGGGCACGTAGGTGAGGCGGGCCCGCTCCACGGTCAGGTCGGTCACAGGCCACGCTCGTAACTCGCCCAGGCGATGTGCGACTCGTGGAGCGTGACGGTGATCCCGGCGAGGCCCTTGGCGCCTTCGCCCAGGCCGCCCTTGGCGATCCGCTCGGCGAGCCGGTCGGCGATGACCTTGGCCAGGAACTCCGTGGAGGTGTTGACGCCCTTGAAGTCGGGTTCGTCGTCGAGGTTGCGGTAGTTCAGCTCCGCGGTGATGGTGCGCAGTTCCTGCGTGGCCAGGCCGATGTCGACCACGATGTTGTCCTCGTCCAGCTGCTCGCGGCGGAACGTGGCGTCCACGAGGAACGTGGCACCGTGCAGGCGCTGCGCGGGTCCGAAGACCTCGCCGCGGAAGCTGTGGGCGATCATGATGTGATCGCGGACGGTGATGCTGAACAACGGACGACCCTCCAGGTGCGGCGCGTCTGGTCCCCCGCCCTTGCCCGCCGGGGGATGCCGTGTAGTACGGCTCTTCGCTTCCCCGTGTTCAGCCCTTCCTCACTCTTTTCTCAGGTCAGACCGGTCTCCGGGTAGCGGACCCGGTGGCACAGGGCGGGGATCTCGCCGGAGGCCAGCCGGGGCATGACGTGCGGGAGTTCCTCGAAAGCGCTCTCCCCGGTGATGAGCGCGTCCAGCGCGGGGTCGGCGAGCAGGTCGAGGGCGAGCGCCATCCGGTCGGCGTAGGTGCGGCCGGGCCTGGCGGCCGGGGAGACGGTGCCGACCTGGCTGCTGCGCACGGTGAGCCGGCGGGAGTGGAAGGCCTCGCCGAGCGGGAGGGTCACTCCGCGGTCGCCGTACCAGCTCAGCTCCACGACGGTGCCCTCCGGGGCGAGGAGTTGCAGGGCCCGGGTCAGGCCGGCCTCGGTGGCGCTGGCGTGCACGACGAGGTCGCAGTCGCCGAGGGCGTCGGCCGGGGCGGCGAAGTCGACGCCGAGCGCCTCGGCGGTCCCGGCGCGGTCCGGGTCGGCGTCGACCAGTTGGAGGCGGACGCCGGGGAAGCGGGCGAGCAGCGCGGCGACCGCGCAGCCGATCATGCCGCCGCCGACCACCGCGATCCGGTCGCCGGCCAGCGGTGCCGCGTCCCACAGGGCGTTCACGGCGGTCTCGACGGTACCGGCGAGCACGGCCCGTTCGGCGGGCACCCGCTCGGGCACCACGGTGACGGCGCTCACCGGAACGACGTAGCGGCTCTGGTGCGGGTACAGGCAGAAGACGGTACGGCCGATCAGCTCAGCCGGGCCCTGCTCGACCACGCCCACGCTGAGGTAGCCGTACTTCACCGGGCCGGGGAAGTCGCCCTCCTGGAACGGGGCCCGCATCGCAGCGTGTTGGCTCTCCGGCACCCCGCCGCGGAAGACGAGCGTCTCCGTGCCCCGGCTCACCCCGGAGTACAGGGCGCGCACCAGGACCTCGTCCTCGGCGGGCTCCGCGAGGGTGACGTCGCGCAGCTCGCCGTGGCCGGGCGAGCGGAGCCAGAACGCGCGGGCCGAAGGGTTCATCGGCATCCTCCTGAACGATCGGGAAGTTGTTCACGTACCGAGTTGTGCACAGGCCGCGCACAGTACGCGGCGTTGATCGACTCTGTCACTCGGCCGGAGGGTGTGCGGTGGCCCTGAACAACACGTATGACGCGAGGCTCCAGCAGGAGACCGCCGTGGGAGCGGGCGTGCAGCTCCTGCTGCTGGCCCTGCTCGGTTCGGCGATCGGCCTGGGGCCGGCCGGCTGGCTGACGGGGCTTGCCTTCGCGTTCGCCACCTGGGCGGTCCTCTCCCGGGCCGTGCACCGCTCCCGGCTGCGTTCCTTCGGCCCGGCCAACCGGGTCACGCTCGGCCGGGCCACCCTGGTGGGCGGGGTGACCGCGCTGGTCGGGGACTCCTTCGAGAGCGCGCCGCCGGTGACGCTGCTGGTCGCCCTGACCGCGGTGGCGCTGCTGCTGGACGGCGTGGACGGCAAGGTGGCCCGGCGCACCGGCACCTCGTCGGCGCTCGGCGCGCGTTTCGACATGGAGGTCGACGCCTTCCTGATCCTGGTGCTCAGCGTGTACGTCTCGACGCAACTCGGGCCGTGGGTCCTGCTGATCGGGGGCATGCGCTACGCGTTCGTCGCCGCGGCGCGTGTCGCGCCCTGGCTGACCGCCCCGCTGCCGCCGTCCTTCGCCCGCAAGACCGTCGCCGCGATCCAGGGCGTCTGCCTGCTCGTCGCGGGTGCGGAGCTGCTGTCCCGCCCGGTCAACCTCGCCGTCGTCCTGCTGGCGCTGGGCTCCCTGGTGTGGTCCTTCGGCCGGGACGTCGCGTGGCTGTGGCGGAACGCACGGACGCCGGTGGAGGCGCCGGTGGAGGCGCCGGTCGAGCAGCCGCCGCTGCTGGAGCTGGCGGCGCGCTGAGAGACGGGACGGGACCGGCTGCCGGTCCGGAGGGCCTGGACCGACTGCCGGTCCGGGCCCTTCCGCACGCTGAGCACGGGTCACACCGCCACCGTCTCGCGGCATCGCCCGGCCGCAGCCCGGACTCGGCCCCTTCCCTCCCACCGGTCGCGGATCACGCCGCCACCGTCTCGCGGCGTCGCTTGCCGGGATCCCGGACCTCAGCCCCTTCCCTTCCGGAGTCCCGGCTCCCCCGGCAGGACCAGCACCGCCGGCACCGCAAGCGCCGGCACCGCCGCCAGGACCGCCCACGGCACCGCCGGTGGCAGCCCCCGGTCGAGGAGGGCGCCGGAGGCGGTGCTGCCGAGGAGGACGAGGAGGCCGGAGACGGAGGACAGGGCGCCGGTGTAGAGGCCGAGGCGGCCGGGTTCGGCGAGGTCGGGGAGCCAGGCGCGGGCGACGGGGGCGACGAGCATCTGGCCGAGAGTGAGCAGGACGACCAGGGCGGCGAGCGGTGCCAGTGCGGCCGTGCCGGTCCAGCCGGCCGGGCGGGCCGCGGCGACGGCGGCGAATCCGGCGCCGGTCAGCAGCAGCCCGGCGGCCAGGGAGCGGCGCGGGGTGAGCCGGTGTCCGGCCCAGCGGGTGACGGGCAGGTGGGCCGTGACCACCAGCAGGGAGGACAGCGCGAACAGCCAGGCGACCGGTGCCTGGGAACCGGCCGCGCGCTCCGCCTCGGCGGGCAGGGCGAGGTAGAGCTGGTTGTAGGCGAGGAGCTGGGCGCCGTAGCCGCAGCACAGGGCGAGGAAGCGGCCGTTGCGCAGGAGCGGCCCCAGGCCGCCGCGGACGCGGACGGACTCCCGGCCCGGGATGTGCCGGGGCAGCAGTGCGGCGTGCCCGGCGAGGACCGCCACGAAGACGCCGGCCCCGGCCAGGCACACCGTGCGGAACTCGGCGGTCAGCAGCAGGGCGCCCAGCAGGGGGCCGAGGAAGGCCCCCGCCTGCCCGGCGACGCCGAACAGCGCCAGGACCCGGGCGCGCGGCCCGCCGCCCGCCTCCTCCCGCAGCACCGCCTGCCGGGCCACCTCGGACTCCACGGCCGGCGAGAACAGCGCCGCGGCGAACCCGATCAGCAGGACCGAACCGATCACCGACCAGGTGTGTCCGGCGTACCCGAGCCAGACGAACCCGGCGACGCGCAGCGCGCACCCGGTGAGGACGACGGGCCGGACGCCGTACCGGTCGGCGAGGGCACCGCCCACCACGAACAGCCCCTGCTGGCTGAAGGTGCGCAGCCCGAGGACGACACCGACCAGCCAGCCCGCCATGCCGAGCGCCGTGCCGAGGTGCTCGGCGAGGAACGGCAGGACGGCGAAGAAGCCGATGTTGAAGGCGAGTTGGGTGAGGATCAGCAGCCGGAGCAAGGGGGACAGGCGGGTGCCCCCGGTGGGGGCGGCGGCCGGCAGGGTGCTCATCGGGTGGCCGCCTCCACCGCGCGCACCGGGGCTTCGGCCGTACGACGGACCGGGCGCCGTACGGCGCCCGCGGACGTCACCGCCAGCGCGCCGAGGACGGCGAGGACGGCGGCGGGGGCGAGGACCGCCCAGGGGGCGCGTTCGGCGTAGGGCTGGTTCTCGGCGAGCAGGTGGCCCCACTCGGGGGACGGCGGCTGGGCGCCGAGGCCGAGGAAGCCGAGGGAGGCCAGGGCGAGCGCGGTTCCGGGCAGCCGCAGCAGGGCGTGCCGGGTGACGGACGGGACGACGGCGGGCAGGAGTTCGTGGCGCAGCAGGTACCGGCGTCCGGCGCCGAGGGCCCGGGTGGCGGTGAGGTGGAGGGCGGCGCGTTCCTGTCGCAGCAGGGCGGAGGTGTGTGCGGCGAGCGGCGCCCAGGCGACGGCGGCGACGGCGAGCGCGGGGGTGGCCGGGCCGCCGCCGGCGACGGCGGTGACCAGCAGCGCGGCGAGCACGGGCGGTACGGCGTTGACGGTGTCGACCAGCGGCCCGGACAGCCGGGGCAGCAGTCCGAGGAGCAGCCCGGCGAGGAGCGTGCCGGCGCTGATCGCGAGGGCGAGCAGCAGGGTGTCCAGGGCGCCGTGGGCGACCCGGGCGAGCATGTCGCGGCCGAGCGCGTCGGTGCCGAACGGGTGCGTGAGGGAGAGGGGTTGGAGGCGCGCGGTGGTGTCCAGGGCGAGCGGGTCGCGGGGCAGCCCGGCGCCGAGGACCGCGAGCAGGGCCGAGCCGAGCAGGAGCGGTGTGGTCCGCCGTGCGGCCGGCGCGGGCCGGTGCCAGGCGGGCAGGGCGCCGTCGCGCAGGGCCGGCCCGGTCAGCAGGCGGACGGCGAGCCGGGCCGCGCCGGCGGCGAGCGCGGCGAGCAGCACCAGGGCGAGGGTGCCCGCCTGGAGGACGGGCAGATCCTGGGCGAGGGCGGCCTGGAGGGTGGTGCGGCCGAGGCCGGGGATGTCGAAGATCTGCTCCACGGCGACGGCGCCGCCGGTCATGCCGACGACGAACAGCGCGGTGTTCGGCAGCAGTCCGGGCAGACAGCGCCGTACCGCCTGCCGGGCGATGCGGGCCCGGGGCAGTCCGCGTGCGGCGGCGGCCCGCGCCCAGGGTTCGGTGAAGGCGCCGGGCAGCTGGTCGTCCAGGAGCCGGCCGAGGACGGCTCCGGCGGGCAGGCCGAGGGCGAGCGCGGGCAGCACGGTGTGGCGGGGGCCGTACCAGCCGAGGGCGGGGAGCCAGCCCAGTTGTACGCCGACGACGGTGGCGAGGACTGAGGCGGTGAGGAACTCCGGCAGGGCGGCGAGCATCGCGGAGCCGGTGCCGCCGGGCCGGACCCGGCCGCCTCGGTGGAGGGTGCGGGCGCAGACGGCGGCGGCCGTGCAGCCGGCCACGACGAGCGCGACCCCCATGAGCAGCAGGGAGGCGCCGAGCGCCTGGAGCACGGCCGGCCCGGCCTCGGCGCCCGAGATCCAGGACCGGCCGGCGTCCCCGCGCGCCAGTCCGCCGAGCCAGCGGCCGAGGAGCGTCAACGGTCCGTCGTCCAGGCCGAGTTGCTCGCGGATGGCGGTGAGCACGGCGGGGTCCGGGTCGCGGTCCTGGGCCCGGGCCTTGAGCACGGTGAGCGCGGGATCGGTGCGGCTGAGCCAGGGCAGCAGGCCGATCCCGCACACCAGGGCGCCGGCGAGCGCGGCCCGCCACAGCAGGGTCCGCACGGTCAGCGCCGCGTGCCGGTGCCGACGAGGGTGCGTTCGTACGGGTCGAGCAGCACGCCCCTGACCGAGCGGCCGACGCCGGTGACGATCCGCTGGTGGACCAGCGGTACGACGGCGTCGGTGCCGAGGATCTCCGCTTCGGCGCGCAGTGCCGCGTCCTGCCGCTTCGCGGTGTCGGCGGTGCGCTCGGCGGCGGCCACGGCCCGGTCCACGTCCCGGTCGCACAGCCGGGCCAGGTTGTAGCCGCCGTCGCAGGTGTAGTCACTGGCGAGGACGGCGACCGGGTCGCCGGTGTCGACGAGGCTGTTGCGGGCGAGCACGAACGCGTCGAACCGTCCGGCGAGCGCGTCGCTCTCCAGCCGGGAGTACTCGCGCACGACGAGCCGCACCCGGAACCCAGCCAGTTCCAGCTGCTGTTTCAGCACCTGGGCGACTTCGGGGAGTTCGGGCCGGTTGTCGTAGGTGGCGAGGGTGATCCGGGCCCCGTCGGGCCGCTTCGGCCGGGCCCGCCCGGCCGGCGCGAGGTGTCGGCCCTCGGCCCAGGCGACGGCGGGGCCGTAGATCCCCGCGCCGCGGTCGGCGTGTCCCTCGTACACGTCCCGGGCGAGGCCGGAGGTGTCGACGGCGGCGCGGGCGGCGGCGCGCAGCCCGGCGTCCTTCAGGGGCCCGGAGCGGGAGTTGAGCAGCAGGCTGGTGGTGCGGGTGGTGGCGGTCTCCCGCCGGGTGCCCTGCCGGAGCGTGGCGGCCTGCGCCACGGGCACGGCCTCGGCGATGTCGGTGTCACCGCTGCGCAGGGCGTTGGTGCGGGCGGTGCCGTCGGCGACGAAGCGGACGTCGATGCCGGCGGCCTGGGCGCGACCGCCCCAGTAGCCGTCGTACCGGTCGAGGGCCGCGGACGAGCTTCCCCTCACCTCCGTCAGCTCGAAGGGGCCGGTACCGGTGCCGACCGGGTCGACGGCGTCCTTCGTGCGGTAGGCCTTCGCGGACAGCACGGCGAGGCTCGGACCGGCCAGGCGCAGCGGCAGGATGAGGTCGGGCCGGCCGGTGGTGACGCGCACCCGGTTCCGGCCCGCGGGCTCGGCGGTGAGCGTGACGCCGGACAGGGCGGCCGGGGCGGGTTCGGCGTGGGCGGCCCGGTTGAGGGAGTCGGCGACGGCCTGGGCGGTGACCTCGGAGCCGTCCTGGAAGGTGGCCTCGCGCAGGGTGAACCGCCAGCTGCGGGCGTCCTCCCGGCGCCAGGAGGAGGCGAGGGCGGGGGTGGCGGAGCCGTTGCCGTCGAGGGCGGTCAGGCCTTCGGTGACGCCGAGCCTGCTGAGGATGGTGGCGTCGGCGCCGTACGGGGAGAGCCGTTCGGCGGGCGGGAAGGCGAGGGCGACCCGCAGTCGCGAGCCGTCGGCGGACGGGCCGGACGCCGTACCGGAGTCGGCGGCGAAGCACCCCGTGAGGAGGGGTGCGACGAGAAGGGCGGCCAGCGGTCGGGCGGGGCGCGGGGCAGGCATGTTCCTCAACTCGGGGTCGGTCGGGGGGAGGACGAACAGGAGACTACATGATAATCATTTCCATTAAGCCGTCCGCCCCAGCGGCAGCTCGAAGTGCACGATCCCCTGTCCGTCACCGGCGCCCCGCCGCTCGTCGTGCACGACCGCGCCGAACGACCGCCAGAACGGCTCGGCGCCGGGCACGGCCGGGTCGGTGTGCAGGTACACGGACCGGTATCCGCCGTCCGCCGCGGCGAACTCCAGGAGCCGGGCCACGAGTTCGCGTGCGATCCCGCGGCGCCGGTGCCCGGGGCGCACGTACACCCGGCGCAGCTGCGCGGTCCGACCGGACGGGTACCGCTCGGCCAGCCAGCGCGGGTTCGGCGGGTGCTGCGGCCCCCGGGCGTCGAGGGCGCCGGTGCCGACGACCCGGCCGTCCGCGTCGACGGCCACGAGCAGCGTGTGCCGGGCGGGGGCGAGGTAGGCGCCGGCCGGGTCCACGATGTCGGCGTGCCACCGGGGGACGTACCCGGTGCCGAAGTCCCGGTAGACGGTGTCGAGCATGACGGACCTGGCCTGGTCGAGGTCGGCGGCGGTCGCCGGCCTCACGCTATAAGTACGCACTTGCACATCATATGCATTAAGCCACGCGACCATGATCACCAACGGTTCTCCGTTGACGACGTCAACAGATGGACACTCTTCCCGCTGACCCGCGCGCCGTGTACTGTGGCGACGGTCTGCCACGGCCCTCTGGAACGATGGGCGCAGCAGGAGGAAAGAGGAACATGTCCGCCACCGCCCGCACCCAGGTGTTCACCGCCGTCCACACGGTCGGCGGGCTGCTGCCGGCCGACCTGCTGCTCCGCATAGCCGAGGGCCGCGACCTGCCCGGGACGAGCCCCGCCGACTACGGGCTGCCCTCCTCCCGTTCGGTGCACGACGAGGCCGAGCGCAGCTGGGAGTACCTCAAGCCGCTGTGGCGGGAGCTGCGCGAGCGGCTCCCCGACGACCCGGCAAGCGGCCGGCCGGCCGCCGACCCCACCGGGCGCGCGGGCACCGACTGGCTGACCCCGCTCTGGCGCGAGCTGGGCTTCGGCCGGCTCCTGCCGGTCGGCCCGGCCGGCATCGCCGCCGACTCCGACCCGGGCAGGCGGTTCCCGGTCTCGCACCGCTGGGACCACGCCCTGATCCACCAGACGGCCTGGCAGGCGGAGCTGGACCGGCGGCCGGGCGGGGCGGGCACGGTCCCCCCGCAGTCGATGCTCCAGGAGTGCCTGAACCGCTCCGAGGCCCACCTCTGGGCCCTTCTCACCAACGGCCGCCAGGTGCGGCTGCTGCGCGACTCCAGCGCCCTGGCCACCGCCTCGTACGTCGAGTTCGACCTGGCGGCGATCTTCGACGGCGAACTGTTCAGCGAGTTCCTGCTGCTGTACCGGCTGCTGCACGTGTCCCGGTTCGAGGTGCCGGAGGGCGCTGCCCCGGCGGCCTGCCGGCTGGAGCAGTGGCGTACGGAGGCCGTCGCCGGCGGCACCCGCGCCCTGGACCAGCTGCGCCGGAGCGTGCAGGAGGCGATCACCGTGCTGGGCACGGGCTTTCTGCGGCACCCGGAGAACGGCGCGCTGCGCGAGCACGTCCGCCCCCGGGAGCTGCAGGTGGCGCTGCTGCGGCTGGTGTACCGGCTGCTGTTCGTCTTCATCGCCGAGGACCGGGACGCGCTGCTCGCGCCCGACGCCGGTCCGCTCGCCCGGGAGCGGTACGAGCGGTACTTCTCGTCGGCCCGGCTGCGCGCCCACGCCCGCAGGCGGCGCGGCACGGCGCACGGCGACCGCTACGACGCGCTGCGCCTCGTCCTGACCGCGCTCGGTAGGGAGGAGGGCCTTCCCGAGCTGGGCCTGCCGGGCCTGGGCGGCCTGTTCACCGAGACCGACGCCGACGCCCCCCTGCGCGGTCTGAAGCTGGCCAACCAGGCCCTGCTCACCGCCGTGCGCCACCTGTGCGAGGTCCGCGACGGCAGCACGGGGCGCCGGCGGGCGGTGGACTACCGGCAGCTGGGCGCGGAGGAACTCGGCTCGGTCTACGAGTCGTTGCTGGAGCTGGAGCCGGCCCACAGCGCGGTGGAGCGGAGCTTCGAGCTGATCGAGGCCGCCGGCAACACCCGTAAGACGACGGGGAGTTACTACACGCCCGCGTCGCTGATCGAGAGCCTGCTGGACTCCGCGCTGGACCCGGTGATCCAGGACGCGGTGCGGCGCGGCGAGGAGGCGGCGGTCCGCGCGGGCGAGACCGACCCGGCCGCGGCGATCGTGCGCGAGCTGCTGTCGCTGAAGGTGTGCGACCCGGCGTGCGGCTCCGGCCACTTCCTGGTGGCGGCGGCCCGCCGGATCGCCAAGCAGGTCGCGGCGGTCCGGGACCGCAACCCGGAGCCGACGCCGGAGGCGGTCCGCCACGCCCTGCACGAGGTGGTCGCCCGGTGCGTGTACGGCGTGGACCTCAACCCCATGGCCGTGGAGCTGGCGAAGGTCTCGCTGTGGCTGGAGGCGCTGGAGCCGGGCAAGCCGCTCGGCTTCCTCGACGCGCACGTCAAGCACGGCAACGGGCTGATCGGCGCGACCCCGAAGCTGCTCGCCGACGGCGTTCCCACGGACGCGTTCAAGCCCATCGAGGGCGACGACAAGCGGACCGCGGGCGACCTCCAGAAGCGCAACCGGGCCCAGCGCGCCGGACAGGACGAGCTGCTGTTCGGCGCCGCCCCGGCCGTCGGCAACAGCCGCTACGCGGCCGAGCTGGCCCGGATCACCGCCGCCCCCGCCGACTCCCTCGCCGACGTCCGCCACCAGGAGTCCGCGTACCGCGCCTACGCCGAGTCCGCCGACTACCTCCAGGACCTGCACGCGGCCGACGCCTGGTGCGCCGCGTTCGTCTGGCCCAAGCGGCCAAACGCGCCCGCGGCCCCCACCGACCAGGTGTTCCGGGCGCTGCGCGGACGCGACCAGGCCGCCGTACCGGACGCCACGCACGCCGAGATCCTGCGGCTGCGCGACGAGTACGGCTTCTTCCACTGGCACCTGGAGTTCCCCGAGGTCTTCCCGGTCCCGGAGTCCGGCGCGGGCGTCCGGCCGGAGACGGGCTGGGCGGGCGGCTTCGACGCGGTGCTGGGCAACCCGCCGTGGGAGCGGGTGAAGCTGCAGGAGCAGGAGTTCTTCGCCGAGCGCAGCCCCGAGATCGCCCGGGCGAAGAACGCGGCCGCCCGCAAGCGGGCCATCGCCGCGCTGCGCGAGGACCCCGACGGGCGGCTGCTGTCCGAGGAGTTCGAGGCCGCCAAGCGCCGCGCGGAGGGCGAGAGCCACTTCCTGCGCGTCAGCGGCCGGTACCCGCTGACCGGCCGCGGCGACATCAACACCTACGCCGTCTTCGCGGAGACCGACCGTGCCCTGACCGGTCCGCGCGGGCGCACCGGGATCATCGTGCCGACCGGCATCGCCACCGACGCGACCACCCAGTTCTTCTTCAAGGACCTGGTCACGCACGGCCGGCTGGCCGCCCTGTACGACTTCGAGAACGAGGACAAGGTCTTCCCCGGCGTCCACAACCAGCTGCGTTTCTGCCTGCTCACGCTGCGCGGCACGGGGGACATGAACGAGCCGGCGCAGCTGGTGTTCAAGGTGCGCCAGGCCGCGCAGATCGCCGGGCGCCGGTACCGGCTGACGGCGGACGACATCCTGCGGATGAACCCCAACACCGGCACCTGCCCGGTGTTCAGCAGCCGCCGGGACGCCGAGATCACGCTGGGCATCTACCGCCGGGTGCCGGTGTTCGTGCACGAGTCGCGCGCGGACGGCAACCCCTGGGGCGTCACCTTCCTGCGCATGTTCGACATGGCGAACGACTCCGGTGTCTTCCGTCCGGACGCGCAGCGCGGCGAGACCTTCGACGACCTCGTCGGGGAGGGGTGGAACCTGAAGGGCAACGTCCTGGTCCGCGGCGAGGAGCGGCTGCTGCCGCTGTACGAGGCCAAGATGCTGCACCACTACGACCACCGCTTCTCCACCTACGAGGGCGCCACCGAGAAGCAGTTGAACAAGGGCACGCTGCCGCGGCTCACGGTGGAGCGCCACCAGGACGCCCAGGCCTGCCCGATGCCCCGCTACTGGGTGCCCGAGCAGGACGTGCCCACCGGCGAGACGGACCGTCACGGCCAGGAGGTCAGGTCCGCGGGCGTGCGTTCGCGGCTGGCGGCGCGGGGCTGGGAGCGCGACTGGGTGCTCGGCTGGCGGGACATCACCAACAAGAGCAACGAACGCACCATGATCTGCGCGGTCGCGCCCGCCCACGGCTTCGGCCACAAGTTCATGCTCGCCCTCACCGACCAGGCCGCCCTGCTGGCGAGCGTGTGGTCCTCGTTCGTGCTGGACTACGCGGCCCGCCAGTCGATCGGCGGCACGTCCATGAGCTACTTCGTGGTCCGCCAGCTCCCCGTGCCCACGCCCGGGACCCTGGCCCGGCACGCCTCCTTCCTCGTGCCGCGCCTGACCGAACTCACCTACACGGCCACCGACCTGAGCGGCTTCGCCCGCGACCTCGGCGACACCGGCGCCCCCTTCCGCTGGGACCCGGACCGCCGGGCGGTGCTCAAGGCCGAACTGGACGCCTTCTTCTTCCACCTGTACGGCGTCTCCCGCGACGACACCGCGTACATCCTGGACACCTTCAACGTCACCCGGGACAACGACCTGAAGGAGCACGGCCGTTACCGCACCAAGGACCTGATCCTCGCCGAGTACGACCGGATGGCCGCCGCCGGGCTCACCCCCGACACCCCGCTGGCGGACGGCGAGACCTACACCTCCACCCTCACCCCGCCCCCGGGCCGGGGCCCCCGGCACCCCGCCTGCTGAGCGAGACACGTTGACCGAGAGCACCACCCTGCGGCGCGACGGGCAGACGCCCGCGGAGACACGCGCCGAACGCCGCCGGCTGATCGAGGCGATCCGCGCCCTGCGCCGGATCCTGGACGGGCGCCGCGCCTTCGAGCTGGCCGACCGCCGCCGGCTGAACCGCGAGGCCCGGGACCGCGCCCGCGCCGAGGCCGCCTGCGCCAGGACGCTGCAACGCGTCCACGAACGGCGGCTGCGCCGGGAGCGGTCCCTGGACCGGCGCCTGAACGGTATGGACGGCAAGCGCGAACGCCGGGAGCGGCTCGCCCTCGCCGTGCTGCGCCGGGAGTCCGTCGAGGCCTCCCTGCGCGCCACCCGGCTCAGCGCGAGCGAGGTCAACGGCATCGGCGCCGGCCTGGTCCGGGCCCTCGCCGCCGAGGGCATCCGCACGGCCGCAGACTTCACCCGGGTCAGCTGGGGCAAGGCGCCCAACGGCAAGGGCGGCGAGGTCCTGTACATCCACCGCGTGCAGGGCCGCAAGGTGCACATCAACGGCATCGGTGAGCACCGCGGCCGTCCGCTGATGGAGTGGCGCAGGGCCGCCGTGGCCCGCGCCGAGGCCCGGGCGCCGCGCGAGCTGCCGCCGGACCAGCGGCACCGGATCGCCGAGATCATCGAGGCCGAACGGGCCCGGCTCCAGGCGGAGCTGGCCGAGGTGCCGCGGGAGGCGGACAGCGCCCACGGGGACGCCGTACGCCTGCGCACCGACACCCTCGCCCGGCTCGCCGACGCCGCGCGCGAAGCCGACCGGCTCGCCGCCGAACGCCGCGCGGAGTTCGACGCGATGGCCGAAGACCTCCTCGCGCTCCAGGCCGAACTCACCGCGCACGTGGAGCGCTACGGCAACGCGGGCCCGCGTCTGCGCCACGCCCAGTCCCGCGCCCTGCGCCCCCTGCCGTCCCTGCGTCCCCTGCCGCCCCAGCCGTCCCAGCGGTCGGGGGCGTCCCAGGCGTCCGGGGCCTCCGAAGCATCCGGCACGTCCGGGACATCCGGGGTCTCCGGGGCGGCCGAGAAGTCCCTGCCGGCGATCCCCGCTCCCCGGACACCCGGCGACTCCGCGTCCGCCGCCCGGCCAGGGCAGAGCGCCCCGGGAACCAACGTCCGCGCGAGCCTCGGCTGGCTGCTGCCGGTCCTGCTGTTCGCCTTCCTGACCGTGGCCGGCGTAGGCGAACTGGGCGACACCACACCTCCGTTGTGGCTGCGCGTCGGCTCCCGGCTGATCGCGCTGGCGGCCACCGCGGAGCTGCTGCGCCTGTGGATCCCCCGCCGGCGCCCCTGGACCGCGGCCCCGATGCCGTCCGGCACCGGCGCCCAGGCCACCGGCGCGTTCCTCGCGGTGGTCGCCGCGGGCATGTTCGGCTCCGGGGGCACCGGCCTCCTCGTACCGGCGTGCGCCACGTCCGCTCTCGCCGTGCTGCTCCTGCTGGGCGGGACCGGCCGCCGCGCGAAGGGCTGACGCGCCCGGCCCCGTGTCACCACCCGGGACAGCGGTCCCACCGGGGTCCGCATCCGCCACACCCTGCGCTGGTGCTCCTGGTGCGGATCCTGCCGCGCGACCACTCCGGCCGGCTCCCCGACGTCCGGGCCCGCCGTACCGTCCGGCCGCGCCGTCACTCCCGGGGGGTGAGCGTGCCGTTGCCCAGTCCGTCGCGGGCCAGTTCCGCGGCCTGGCGGGTGAGTTCGGCGACGCGGCGGGAGCGTTCCTCGAACTCCTCCAGGGCGTTGAAGGCGGCGCCGTAGCGGCGCTGGGCGGCGAGGTCCATCTGGGGGATGCGGGCGCCCTTGCCGTCGAGCCGGAAGGTGCCGCTGGCGCTGGTGGAGCGGCGGGTGTTGGCGGCGCTGCGCAGGAAGCCGCGCAGGAAGGCGGTGTCGAGCTGGTCGCTGACCGAGACGGGTTCCGGGTCGCCGTACTCGATGAGGCCGGCCCGGGCGAGGTCGGCGACGCTCACCGACGGTCCGGCGGGTGCGCCGGGACCCTCGCCGGCCGTCAGCTCGGGGAGCAGGTCGGCCAGCCTCCGCAGCTCGCGGGTGAGTTCCCGGCGGAGGGCGAGGTATTCGGCCGCGTAGTCCCGGTGCGACTCCCTGACGTACCGGCCGGGCGTCAGGTCGACGGTGTCGTCCAGGAGGTCGATCAGCGGGACGTCGGTGGTCTGGGCGGGCTCCGGGTCCAGGGAGCCGTCCGGGTCGTTGGCGGTGAGGTCGACCATGCGCACGCTGGTGGCGGCGGCGCCCGGGGTGGCCGGGCGGCGCAGCTCCCACAGGTGCACGGGCAGGGCGTGCGAGGCGGCGACGCCCGGCGGCAGCGCGGTGACTTGGGCGAGGATCCCCCGCCGTACCAGTTCGGCCCGGATGCGCCGGCCGGCCTTGCGGTAGGCGACGGAGGCCGGCATGACCATGAGCACGCGTCCGCCGGGCGCGGTGTGCGCGTAGGCGTGCTGCAGCCAGGCGAGTTCGCCTTCGGCGCGGGAGGGGATGCCCAGTTCCCACCGGGAGTCGAGCAGCAGGTCCTCGCGCCCCCAGTCGCTGTCGCCGACCGGAGGGTCGCAGACGACGAGGTCGGCCCGGAGTCCGCTCCAGTGGTCGTCGCGGAGGGAGTCCCCGGCGACGATCGTGACGTCCTCGTGTCCGGTGAGGTCGGCCCGCAGCTGGGCGAAGCGGGCGCTGCGGGCGTCGGACTCCTGTCCGCGGCGCCGGGTCCCCCGGCGTGGCCCGACGGCGAGGAGGAGGGTGCCGATGCCGCAGGCGGGGTCGAGGACGGTGGCGCCGGCGGGTACGTCGCCGGCGAGGTGCCGCAGGGCGCGGACGATGCGCGGCGCGGTGACCTGGTCGGAGCCGGCCCGGCGGACGGAGTCGGTGAACCGTTCGGCGAGGGCCTCCACCACCTCCCCCGGCGACCCCTGCGCGGCCAGCTCGCGGGCCGGCCGGACGACGTCGTCGGGCAGCGGCGGGGTGTCCGGTCCGCCGGCGAGGAGCTGTGCGGCGTCGGCGAGGGCGCCGGTCATGTCGTCACCGGAGGCGGCCCGCAGCGCCTGCCACAGCTGGACCTCCGCGGAGACGTCCTGGCCCTTGCGCTGGCGGTCGAGCCAGGTCTGCACGGCGGCCAGGTCGAACAGGGGGCTGGTGGCGCTGCCGCCCGCGGGCGCCGGGAAGTCCTCGTACCGCCGCCTCCAGTTGGAGACGGCGGCACGGGTGACCCCGGCGATCCGGGCGATCTCGGAAGCGGTGACAAGGGGTCCGCCGGGGGGTGGGGCGGAGTGGTCCGTCATACCGGTCACCGTACACATGGCGGCTACGGGCCTGCAATGAACGAACTCGTTGACGCCGTCAACATCTTCCGGTGGTGCGTGGTCCGGCTCAGGCGGCCCGGCGGGCCTGGGCGCGGTGGACACGGACGATGTCCGCGTACCGCCGGCCGCTGCCCTTGATCGTGCGGGCCTGGGTGCGGTAGTCGACGTGGACCAGCCCGAAGCGCTTGTCGTAGCCGTAGGCCCACTCGAAGTTGTCCAGCAGGGACCAGGCGAAGTAGCCGGCCAGCGGGACGCCCCTGCGGACCGCCGAGGCGCAGGCGGCGAGGTGGCGTTCCAGGTAGTCCCGGCGCTCGGGGTCGTCGATGCTGCCGTCGGGGCGGACCACGTCGGGGAAGGCGGAGCCGTTCTCGGTGACGTAGATCTTCCGGGCGCCGTACTCCTCGGTGAGCCGCAGCAGCAGCGTCTCGATGCCGGACGCGTCGATCTCCCAGTCCATGCCGGTGCGCGGAACGCCCTCGCGGCGGACGGAGCGGGCGTACGGCGCGGGGCCGTCGGGGTCGTCGGTGACGTACGCCGGGAAGTAGTAGTTGAGCCCGAGCCAGTCGAGGGGCGCGGCGATGGCCGTCAGGTCGTCGTCCGTGAGGGGCGGTTCGACGCCGTAGGTCTCCACCATGTCGGCGGGGAAGCCGCGGCCGTGCACCGGGTCGAGCCACCAGCGGTTGACATGGCCGTCGTGCCGGCGGGCCGCCGCCAGGTCCTCGGGGCGGTCGGTGACCGGGTGCACGGTGGACAGGTTGTTGACGATGCCGACCTGGGCGCCGGGGGCGGCGGCGCGGATCGCCCGGGTGGCGAGGCCGTGGCCGAGGAGCAGGTGGCAGGAGGCGCGGACGGCGGCGGTCAGGTCGCGCCGGCCGGGGGCCATCGTGCCCTCCAGGTGGCCGATCCAGGCGGAGCAGGAGGGCTCGTTGAGGGTGGCCCAGAGGGTGACGCGGTCGCCGAGGCGTTCGGCGACGACGGAGGCGTACTCGGCGAACGCCAGGGCGGTGTCCCGCTCCGGCCAGCCGCCGCGGTCCTGGAGTACCTGCGGCAGGTCCCAGTGGTAGAGGGTGACGGAGGGCGTGATGCCCGCCTCCAGCAGCGCGTCCACCAGTTCGTCGTAGAACGCGAGGCCCTTGGGGTTCACCGCGCCGGTGCCGTCCGGGACCACCCGCGGCCAGGCCACCGACAACCGGTAGGCGTTGACGCCGAGTTGCCGCATCAGCCCGATGTCCTCGCGCCAGCGGTGGTAGTGGTCGCAGGCGACGTCGCCGTTGTCGCCGTTCGCGATCTTCCCCGGGGTGTGGGAGAAGGTGTCCCAGATCGAGGGCGAACGGCCGTCCTCGGCGACGGCCCCCTCGATCTGGTACGCCGCTGTGGCCGTGCCCCACAGGAAGTCGTGCGGGAGTGCGGCGAGGTCGATGGGTTCGGACACGGGAGTCCCTTCGGGATCAGGGGTGGGGGTCACTTGACGGCGCCCGCCGTCAGACCCGCGACGAGATAGCGCTGCATCAGCAGGAAGCCGGCCACCACGGGCACGCTGACGACCAGCGAGGCGGCCATGATCTGGTTCCAGTAGACGTCGTAGAGGGTGGAGTAGCCCTGGAGGCCGACGGCGAGGGTGCGGGTGGTGTCGTTGGTCATGACCGACGCGAAGAGCACCTCGCCCCAGGCGGTCATGAAGGCGTAGACGGCGACCGCGACGATGCCCGGGATCGCGGCCGGTACGACGATCCGGAACAGGGCGCCGAGCGGGCCGCAGCCGTCCACCAGCGCCGCCTCGTCCAGGTCGCGCGGCACCGAGTCGAAGTAACCGATCAGCATCCAGATGGAGAACGGCAGCGAGAAGGTGAGGTACGTCAGGATCAGCCCGCCGCGGGAGCCGAACAGGGCGACACCGGTGGCGTTGCCGATGTTGACGTAGATCAGGAAGAGCGGGAGCAGGAAGAGGATGCCCGGGAGCATCTGCGTCGACAGCACGGTGACCGTGAAGACGCGTTTGCCGCGGAACTCGTGGCGGCTGACGGCGTAGGCGGCGAACACGGCGATGACCACCGAGCAGACGGTCGCCGCGCCGGCCACGACCACCGAGTTCACGAAGTACCTGGCGAGCGGCACGGTCGACCAGATGTCGATGTAGGGGCGGACGGTCAGCTCGCTGGGCAGCCAGCGGAACCGGCCGGTGACGTCGGCGAGCGGCTTCAGCGAGCTGGAGACCATCACGTACACCGGGACGAGCACGAAGCCGGCGAGCAGGGTGAGGAACACCCGGCGCGACCAGAGGAACGAACGCGGGGGCGCCATGGGCGAGTTGCGCGGCGGCGCCGTCGGCGGACTAGGCATCGGCGGCCCTCCGTCCGCGCGAGGTCAGCAGCAGGTATCCGCCCGTCACGACGAGCAGGAAGAGCAGCAGCAGGACGGACATGGCCGATCCGGTGCCGAAGTTCCAGGTGACGAACGAGGACTGGTAGATGTGCACGGAGATGAGGTCGGCCGCTTCGGGGGCGGCCTTGCCGAACAGCACGTACGGCGTGTTGAAGTCGTTGAACGTCCACAGGAACAGCACTAGGACGAGCACCTGGTTGACCGGGCGCAGCGACGGCAGCGTGATGCGGCGGATCCGCTGCCACATCCCGGCGCCGTCCAGCGCGGCGGCCTCGTACAGCTCCCGGGGGATGTTCTGCAGCCCGGCCGTGACGATGAGGAACGCGAACGGCCAGCCCTTCCAGACGGACACGGTCAGCAGCGCGTAGAAGCTGTTGTCGCCGATGAGCCAGAAGGACGGCTTGTCGGTGAGGTGCAGCTGGTCGTGCAGGACGTGGTTCACCAGGCCGTTGTCGTGCTGGAACATGAACACCCAGGTGATGACGGCCGCGTAGACGGGCAGCGCGTACGGCACCAGGAACAGGGCGCGCAGCAGGCCGCGCCCGCGGAAGGTGTCCTGCATGAAGACCGCGGCGGCGGTGCCGACGAGCCAGCACAGGCCGACCGACAGCAGGGTGAAGCCGACGGTGGTGCCGAAGGACTGGAGCAGCGCCTTGCCGACGGGGGCGTCGAAGTCGACCGACACCCGGTAGTTGTCGAGGCCGCTCCAGGGGGCGGTGCCCCAGTCGCGGATGTAGAACTGGGTGAGCTGCTTGAAGCTCATGACTATGCCGATGGCCATCGGCACCAGGTGGACGAGGAGTTCGAGGAGCAGGGCGGGCAGGAGCAGCAGGTACGGCAGGGTGAGGCGGCGGATCCGCCCGGTGCGGCGGCGGGGTTCGCGCGCCGCACCGGGGGACGTCTCGCGCGCCGGTTCCTTCAGCGCGGTGGTCGTCATCGTGGTCACGCCGCCGGCATCTGCTGCTGGGCCTTCTCCAGCTTCGCCCTGACGTCGTCCGTGGTGACGGCGCGTCCGGCGGCGGCGTCGGCGAACAGCTCCTTGACGGCCGTACCGACCGCCGTCTCGAACTGCGACTCGGACGGCACCTGGGGCAGGGCGGCGGCGCTCGTGGCGAGGGTGTTCTTCAGCACCGCGGTGGCCGGGGCGGCGAACGCGGGGTCCGACTGGGCGGACGTGACCGGCGGGATGGAGCTGTAGGCCGTGTTGAGGATCTTCTGCTCGGTGTCGGAGGTCATGAACTTCACGAACTTCGTGGCGCCGTCGAGGTTGTGGGTGTTCTTGAAGACGGCGATGTTGATGCCCATGACCGCCGAGTTGACCTGGGTGCCGCCGCCGGGTTTTCCGGAGATCACCGGTACGGGCGCGATGCCGTAGGCGTCCTCGCTCATGCCCTGGGACTTGAGGTTGGCGGCGACGGACTGCCACAGCAGCATCGCCTGCCTGCCCTTGGCGAAGTCGCTGACGGACTGGTTCTGCGCGTACTCGGCGTCGCCGGCCGGGATGGCCTTGTCCTTGGCCATCAGGTCGACGTACCTCTTCACCGCCGCGACCACCTTGGGGTCGGTGAAGTCGGGCTTGCCGTCGGCGGTGAAGAAGTCGGCGCCGTGCTGCTTGGCGAAGACGAAGACGTGGTGGATGTTCTCCGACAGGTTGGCCCCCTCGGCGCCGAGCGGCGACGTGCCACGGGCCTTGATCTTCTTGGCGTCGGCGACCAGTTCGTCCCAGGTGGCGGGGGGTTTGGCGATGCCGGCGTCGGCGAAGATCCGCTTGTTGTAGTAGAGCGCGTACGCCATCGAGTACAGCGGGACCGCCGCCGGGTCCTTGCCCGGGGCGCCGGTCGAGCCGAGCGCGGTCGCGGCGAACCGGTCCTTGCCGCCTATCTTCGCGAAGTTCCGCTCGTCCCAGGGCAGCAGCCCGCCGGTCGCCTGGAGCGAGGCGCTCCAGGTGTTGCCGATGTTCAGCACGTCGGGGCCCTGGCCGGAGGTGGTCGCGGTCAGGATCCGGTTGAGCAGGTCCGACCAGGGCACGACCTCCAGCTTCACCTTGATGCCGGTCTGCTGCTCGAACTTGTCGAGTTCGGGCTGGAGCACCTTCTTGTCCACGGCGACGCTGGCGCCCTGGTTGGAGGCCCAGTACGTCAGCGTCTTGGGCGAGTCGTTCGACCCGCCGCCGGTGGACGATCCGCCTCCGCAGGCCGTGGCCGCCAGGGCGAGAGACAGGGTGACGGCGCCTACGGCCGCGGCTCGGATCCTGCGCATGGCTCCCGGTGTCCCTTCAGGGATTGCACTCATGACTTAATTTAGGACGTGAGTTAATCCGTCCGGGCGGCGCTCGTCAAGGGTTCGGGCAGTTCCGCCGCGTGCTGGTGGCCGGCGCCCGCCGCAGCCGGAGCCGGGCGAGGGCACCGGCTTCGGCTTCGGCTTCGGCTTCGGCGCGCAGGCCACCGCACGGCCCGCACCACGGGCCACGGGCCAGGGGCCAGGGGCCACGGGCCACGGTGGCTCAGGGTGCGGGCCGACGCGCGAGGGGGCGCATGCACCCCTTACCGGACCGGTGCCGGTGCCGGTGCCGGTGCGTAGCCGGCGGGCCGGGTGGTGAAGGTGCCCCGGCCCTGGGTGCGACTGCGCAACCGGGTCGCGTAGCCGAACAGTTCCGCCAGCGGCACGATCGCGGTCAGGACGGCCGCGCCGCCGCGGTTCTCCGAGCCGCCGACCCGGCCGCGCCGGGCGGCCAGGTCACCGAGCACCCCGCCGACCGCGTCCTCCGGCACGGTCGCCGTGACCTCGGCGACCGGTTCGAGCAGAACCGTCGTACAGGCCCGCAGGACCGCGCGCAGACCGAGCCGGCCGGCGGTGCGGAAGGCGGTGTCGGAGGAGTCCTTCACATGCGTGGAGCCGTCGGTGAGCGTGACGCGCACCCCGGTCACCGGATGCCCGCCGAGCGGCCCCTCGGCGAGCGCGTCCCGGCAGCCGGCCTCCACCGCACGGACGTACTCCTGCGGGACGCGCCCGCCGACCACGGCGGACCGGAACTCGAAGCCGACGGTGCCCGGTCCGGGACCGAGCGGCTCCACGTCCAGGACGACATGGGCGAACTGCCCCGCCCCGCCGTCCTGTTTGACGTGCCGGTACGCGAACCCGGTGACGCCGCCGACGACGGTCTCCCGGTACGCCACCCGGGGCCGGCCCACGGTGACCTCCGGTCCGCCGTCGCGGCGGATCTTCTCCACCGCGACCTCCAGGTGGAGTTCGCCCCTCCCGGACAGGACGGTCTGCCCGGTCTCGGTGTCGGTGCGCACCACCAGCGAGGGGTCCTCCTCGGCGAGCCGGGCGAGCGCCGTGGCGAGCCGTCCGGTGTCCGTGCTCCGCCGTGCCTCGACGGCGACGGACACCACGGGCTCGGCGGTCACGGGTGCCTCCAGCAGCAGGGGTGCGCCGGGATCGCACAGCGTGGCGCCGGCCCGGGCCGCCTTCACGCCCGCGAGCGCGACGATGTCACCGGCGACCGCCCGGTCCAGCTGAACGTGCCGGTCCGCCATGACCCGCAGGATCCGCGCCACCCGCTCGGTGCGCCCGCCGCCGGGGTCCGCCACGGTGTCTCCCTTCTCGATCGTGCCCGAGTAGACGCGCACGTAGGCCAGGCGGCCGGTGGCGGACGCGTTCACCTTGAACACGAGCCCCGCGAACGGCGCGTGGGGGTCGGCGGGCCGCCGCTGCCCGGCGCCGTCACGCGTCCCGCGTACGGCGGGGACGTCCAGCGGCGACGGCAGGTAGGCCACCACCGCGTCCAGCAGCGGTTCGACACCTCGGTTGCGGTAGGCGGAGCCGCACAGCACGACCACGCCGTCCCCGGTGCGGGTGAGGTCGCGCAGGGCCGCGGTGAGGGTCCCGGCGGAGAGCGTCTCGCGGTCGCAGAACTCCTCCAGGGCGGCCGGATGCCGTTCGGCGACCGCCTCCTCCAGCGCGCGCCGCCGCCGTACCGCCTCCTCCCGCAGCTCCTCCGGCACCGCGCCCCGCACGGCCGTACCGTCGTCGCCCCACACCAGGGACCGCATCCGCACCAGGTCCACGACGCCGGTGAAGCCGTCCTCGGTGCCGATCGGCAGCTGGACGACGAGCGGGGCGGGGTGCAGCCGGTCGCGGATGGAGGCCACGGCCCGGTCGAGATCGGCGCCGGCGCGGTCCAGCTTGTTGACGAACGCGATCCTCGGGACGCCGTGCCGGTCGGCCTGCCGCCACACCGACTCGCTCTGCGGTTCCACGCCGGCCACGGCGTCGAACACGGCGACCGCCCCGTCGAGGACGCGCAGCGAGCGCTCGACCTCGTCGGCGAAGTCGACGTGGCCGGGGGTGTCGATGAGGTTGATGCGGTGGCCGTCCCAGGCGCAGCTGACGGCGGCGGCGAAGATGGTGATGCCGCGGTCGCGTTCCTGCGGGTCGAAGTCGGTGACGGTGGTGCCGTCGTGCACCTCGCCCCGCTTGTGGGTGGTGCCCGTCGCGTACAGGATCCGCTCGGTGACGGTGGTCTTGCCGGCGTCGACGTGGGCGAGGATGCCGAGGTTGCGGACGGCGGCGAGGGTGTCGATGTGGGTGCGCACGGCCCGGTGCCTTTCGGGAAGCGGTGCTGGAAGGGGGCGGCGCGATTCCCCGTGGTCCCCGTGTGCCGAGGCGTGCGGACGTGCGTGCGGACGTGCGGCGGCGGCCGGGCGTGTGGGGCCGGGCCGGGCCGCCGTGGTGTCGGCGCGGTGTCAGCGGGGTGTCACGGGCATCCGGTGCCGGCCGCGCAGCGGGCACCGGACGGACGAGGACACCAGGATCACCTCGGTCCGCGCGGGGGGAACGACGACGGCGGTACGGTCACGCACGGCCCGGCTCCCCTCGATCGTCACGGCTCACGCGTCGCGCCGCCGTCGTGTCGGTGCGGCGCGCGGTGCGTGGCGAGTCTAGGCAGGGCCGTGGGACCGGGGCATGCGAATTTCCGCGCACCGCCACTCGGCCGCCCACCCGTTCGCCACCGAGTGGCTGATCATATGTCCGGTCTTGTCGGGTTACCGTTCTGCCGCGATCGACCAGGGTTGCGGGCCCTTGGAGGTGGAACGGCACGGTGAAGCGGCGGACGGGCAGAGGCAGCCTCGGACGGATGGGGACGGGCGCGGTGGCGACCGCCGCGGTGGCGGCCGCCATGGCGATCGGGGGCTGCGGCGGGGACGGCGGCGCGGGCGGTGGCGGCGGAACCGGTCGGGACACCGGACCGGCGCACCCCCGCCTCACGCACGGCGCCGCGCCGGGCACCGGCTCCCCCGCCTGGCGCGCCTGGGGCCTGAGCCCGCTGCCCCCGGCCCCCGATCCCCCGGCCGACAAACCGGTCAAGCTCTCCGCGACGGGCGCCGTACCGGTGGTCACGCGGGTTCCGGTCACGCAGCGCGTGGTGTTCATCACCGTCGACGACGGCCAGGAGAAGGACCCCCGGTTCGTCCGGATACTGCGCGACCTGGGGGTCCCGATCACCATGTTCCTGACCGACGACGCCATCAGGTCCGACTACGGCTACTTCCGGCAGCTTCAGGCGCTGGGCAACCACGTCCAGAACCACACCCTGCACCACCCGGTCCTGACCGGCCTCCCGCCGGCCCGTCAGAGGGAGGAGGTGTGCGGCGCCCAGAAGATCCTCACCGAGCGGTACGGCAGCGCACCCCTGCTGTTCCGGCCGCCCTACGGCGCGTACGACGACGCCACCCGGGCGGCGGTCGCCGCGTGCGGGCCCCGGGCGATCGTCGGATGGCGGGCCTCCATGCAGATCCACGGCCTGCGGTACGAGGACGCCGGCCGCAGACTCCGCCCCGGAGACATCATCCTCGCCCACTTCCGGGGGCCCGCGGAGCTGAAGGGCACGACGATGACCCAGATGTTCGCCAACCTGCTCCGGCACGTGCGGCAGCAGGGGTTCGCGGTGGCACGGCTGGAGAACTACGTGCGTCCACCGATGTCCGCCCACGTCGGCGACGTGCCGGACCGCAGGGGTGCCGACAGCCCTGGAACGCGAAGAGACCCCAGATCGACTGGGGTCTCTGCTGGTGTCCGAGGGGGGACTTGAACTCTCCACTCGGGCACCAGCCCCCAACCACTCTGACCTGGGGAAACGCCCGTCGACAGGCTTGATTTCGGCGGGCGTTTCTCCTGTTCTTTCCTGCCGTTTCAGGCCCTCTCGGGCCTCTGTTGGTCATGCGTTGGTCACGTGGCCAACCCTCCTCCAGCGCGTCCGTCTCTGGTCAGGCTTCCCGGACCGCGCCACGGGGCTACGCCCAGTCTGCACGGGCGCGTACGTGACCACGTACTGGGGGTGGCTAGGGCGGCCGGGGACCTGTTTATGCAAGGACACGCATAGTCGCGTTCACGCATAGACGCGTAGCGCCACCCCCTCTACTGTCGGTGAGCAGGCGGCCCAAACGGGGCCAGAGCAAGGGGGTTTGGCATGTCCGAGCGTTCGGCACTCACCCGGCTCACGGGCAACGGCAACGGCGAGTGCGGAGAGAAGGACTGCCCGAACGTCTACCGCGACGAGACGGACGGCGGAATCGTTGTTCAGGGCGACCAGTGCGCCGCGTTCCAGCCTCCGGCAGGTGAGGCGCTGGTGAAGATCCCCGAGGACGTTCTGAGGGAGGCTGTCCGTGCACTTGGATGGTGACGCGTGGAATGACTGCTTCGATTCCATGGAGCATGAGGCGTGGCGGCTGGAAACGCGGCCCGTCTACACCATGCCCCAGGAAGCGGAGAAGCTGAAGCGCTTCCTCGCCGGAGAGAAATCCCCGGACAATTACACGTCGGCCTGGATGGACGAGGTTCGGCAATGGGCCTCGGAGGGGAAGAGCGTCGGCAGGGTGCACGTCGTGACTCGCCCACTCTCGGATTACCTCCGGTTCGAATTCGAGTATTACTACCGGCACCACGTGAAGGCGGGCGAGGATATCCGCATTCTCGACCTCACTGACCGAGAGAACCCGGGGCTTCCGGATCAGGACTTCTGGATGTTCGATGAGTCCAAGGTGGTCCTGATGAACTACCGGGCGGACGGGACGCAGATAAACCGGGAACTGTACGAGGGTGATCCTGAGCCGTATCAGCAGTGGAAGCGGATTGCCGTTGCCGAGTCGGTTCCATTCCTGGAGTACGTGAGCGGGTGACGTTCGACCCTGAACAGTTGGGGCAGCCGAAGCAAGAATTGGCCGCCCTACTGAAAGAACTACGCAAGCGGGCCGGCCTTACTGGGGACCGGCTCGCTCGGCGTTGCAACATGTCCCAATCAAAGATCAGTCGGATCGAGAACGGGAAAGCGCAACCGAGCCTGCTCGACCTGGAGAGAATCCTCCGGGCTGTCGTTGCTCCACCCGAGGTCATCGAGGATGTCATTGCCCTCGCGAGGCTGGCCAATACCGAGTGGCAAGACCTGCGCTCGCTGCGCCGCAGAGGACTGGAAAAGAAGCAGACCGAACTTGCCGCGCTCGAATCCTCCTCTACCGAGTTCCGTTTCTTCCTGCTCTCGATGATTACGGGACTGCTGTCCACCCCTGAGTACATCCGGGCCAGCCTCGCCTATTCCCCGGCTGATGTCACTAAGATGATCGTGAGGAAGTTGGAGCGGCAGGAGGTTCTTTACGACACGAAGAAGCGGTTCACCTTCATCCTCACCGAACAGGCCGTGAGGTGGCCACTCCTGCCTCCGGCCGCGATGGCGATGCAGATTGACCGGCTGGCCTCGCTGACCCACCTGCCGAATGTGAAGCTCGGTGTCATCCCAATCGCGGGATACAAGCCCATGGCTCCGATGGACACCTTCACTGTCTACGACAACGCCCTGGCCACTGTGGAGAACACCACCGGTGTCGTGATCCTGAGAGATCCACGCGACATCGAAATGCATCTGGAACTGTTCTCGACATTAGAGGGGTACGCGCTGTTCGGGGCCGAAGCGCGAGCCTTGTTGACGGAGTGGGCTGCCGCCTGCCGTTCATGATCTTTAGTCCATGACGGGAAAGAACTACACAGCCGCCGATTTCTGGGCCAATGATTTCCCCCATGACAGCGACCGAGCGAAACGAAGAGCGGGTGCGCTACGGCGTAGGTCGGGGACTGGAGTACTGGCGGGCGCTCGGCCCTGATGGTGGTGTGCGCTCGTGACCGGGCGTATGACTCTGCGGGTGTCGTACGACGGCGGCCGGACGTACGGCCCGGTGCGCGAGGTGCAGGTGGAGCCGCGCAATGCGGTGATCCTGGGTTCGCCGACCAAGTACCCGCCGTGCGGGTGCCCTCGGTGCACGGGCCGCAGTTCGTTGCCTGCCAGTGCGCTCCGCCCCGTGACGGTGGAGCCGAAATCGACGTGATGCGTCGCTTGGGCCACTGGGTGCTGCGCCACTTTGGCCGGTACGCGGGACCGCTCTACCTGGCCGCGATCCTCAGCGGCTGTGCCCTGGTTCTCGCTGGAACTCTGGCGATCCGGTAACAGCCGCACTCGTCGCTGTCCCCCTTTGCTTCCTGCCGGATTCCCGGCGGGAATTCCCCGAGAAGAGAGGTAGTCCGATGGTGGAAGAGAACACCGGTTCGGTGGCCCCCGAGGGGGGTGGCCTGCTCGTCGCGAAGCGGAAGATCGTGGCCGCGCGCACCCGTGCCGAGCAGGAGTCTGACGTCAGCAGTGGCCGTTCCGACGGCAACGACTGACGGGAGCGCCCACGTTGCTTGATGCAGCCTCGTGGGCGGGGCGTCTGGGCGGGGACACGTTCCTCGCCCAGACGTACCACCGCTCCTACGCGCACTTCCCCGGGGTCGCCGACACGGCGGGCCTGTTCTCCTGGGACGACCTGAACCGGATCATCGCCACGCAGCGACTGGAGCCGCCCCGGCTGCGCCTGTCGGTCGACGGCGAGATGGTCCCGCTCCACCGCTACGCGATCCCGACCACGAACCGCCGAGCGGTCACCTGGTCCCGCATCCAGCCGTCCGACTTCCACGCCCAGCTCAGGGACGGGGCGTCGCTGGTCCTGGACGCGGTGGAGAAGATCCACCCCGCCGTGGGGGCGGCTGCGGAGGGACTGGAACGCTTCCTTGGGACTTCCGTGCAGGCCAACGTGTACGCCTCGTGGACCGAGCGGGAGGGCTTCGGCCGGCACTGGGACGACCACGATGTGGTCGTGGTCCAACTGCACGGCTCGAAGCGGTGGCGCCTGTGGGGGATGACCCGTGAAGCGCCCACCTTCCGGGACGTGGAGTCGCCGGAGGAGCCGGAGGGCGACCCGGTGGCGGACCTCGTTCTGTCCCCGGGTGACGTGCTCTACCTGCCGCGCGGCTGGTGGCACTCGGTCACCGCTGACCAGGGAACAGAATCCCTTCACCTCACGTTCGGGATGGTCCCGCACACGGGCGCTGACCTGATGCTCTGGGTCGTCGACCAGCTCCGGGTGTCCCTCGCGCTCCGCAGGGACATCCCGCGCTTCGGCTCGCTGGCGGAACAGTCGGACTTCACCGACGCCGTACGCCGTGAAGTGGCCGACATGATGGCGGACCCCCGCCTCGTGGAACGATGGGCGGAGTCGATCGACACGACGGACCTGAGCCACGCGATTCCGTCCCTGCCCTACGTGGACGGCGTCCCCGCACAGGGGGAGATCACGGTCAAGCTCACCACTCCGAGGGGCCGCCTGACGGCGAACCGCGAACAGGGCACGGTTACCTTCTCGGCGGCCGGTACCGCTTGGGACTTCGCCGAGTCCGCCGCGCCCGCGCTGGGCACGCTGCTGACCAACCAGCCGACCACGCTCGGCGAACTCGCCGACTCCGCCGGACTGGAGGTCAAGGAGGTGGCCGAACTGGTCTCCGTCCTCATCGACGGCCACGCCGTCGCAGTCGTGGGGACGGCGCTGTGACCGCCGCTCTCTGCCTGGGGACATACCGCGTGCGTGCCGTCAGTCAGGCGGCACGCACCGCCCTGGCCGCCGGTAGTCCCTGGGTGGACACGGCCCCGAACTACGCCCGTGGTCTGGCGCATGAGGAGCTGCGCCCGGTTCTCGGTGAGTACCCGACCGTGCGGGTAGCCACGAAGACGGGGTTCTTCACGGCGGAGCAAGGCCGCACCGCCCTGGCTGAGGGAGTGCTCCCCCGGGAAGAGGCGGCCGGTAGGCACAGCCTTGAACGGGGCTTCGTCCGCTGGCAGACGGAGCGATCCTTGGCCGCGCTCGGGCGCGTGCACCTTGTGTTCGTGCACAACCCCGAGCACCACGGGCATGGCCTTGACCGTGCCGTTCTGCACGGGCGTGTACGGGAAGCCTTCACGGCGCTGGAAGAGTTCGCCCATGCGGGCAGGATCGACGGGTACGGCGTCGCCACCTGGTCGGGCCTGACCTCCGGAGCGCTCAGCGTGCCCGAGTTGCTCACGCTCGCCCGGCAGGCGGCCGGTTCCGCTGAGCACCACTTCACGGCCTTACAGATGCCCGTCAGCCTGATCATGGATGCCCCCATCACACAAGCCCTGAACGGCGGCGGACCACTGGCACAAGCGAAGGACGAGGGGCTGATCACCTTCGGCTCCGCTCCCCTGCACGGGGGCGAACTCCTCGACGCCATGACACCCGAACTGGTGAACCTCATCCGCCCCGGCCTGTCGGCCGCAGCCGCTGCCCTGCTGGCCGCTGGCTCGTGCCCTGGCCTCGATGTCGTCCTCACCTCCGCGAGCACCCGCGAGCACTGGGACGATGTGGCCAAGGCTCTGGCTGCGCCGCTGACGGCCCAGGAACTCAGGAAGGTGACGGATGGACTCGCCGGTGAATGAGGAGGTGCAGGCCCTGATGGAGGCCGCCCACGGCCGGGCGGCCAAGGCACTGGGCCTCACCTGCACGGGGCCGCTGGCGTGGGGCTTCCTCGGTGTCACTCTCGGACGCCGAGCGGGGGACCGGTGGCTACGGGTGAGCCGGACGGCGAAGAGGAACGCGGGCAGGAAGGCGGGGGAAGGCATCGTCGGCGCCTCGGAGCTGGTGCCTGACGGCGTGCCCCGCCCCCACCTGTACGCGGTGCATGACTGGACTGACGGCGAGTGGGCCTTCGAGTCGGAAGTCCTGGACTACCTCACGCAACCCATCGTGTCCCCCGACCGGGCCGACATCGACCACGACCCGAGGTTGCCTGACCAGTGGTGGGCGGACCTTCGCCAAGCCCTTGCCCTCCTCGCTGAAGCGGAGGGAGTGAAGGCAACCGTGCGGGACGGGTGGATCGAACGAGCCTTCCCCCAGTTCCTCGGCATCCCTGCCCCCGCCAAGGTGGAGCGGGTGACCGGTCACGGTGACCTTCACTGGGGCAATCTCACCGCCGCACCCCTGTGCCTGCTGGACTGGGAGCGGTGGGGACGGGTGCCCTTCGGCTATGACGCGGGACTCCTCCACGCCAACAGCCTGCTTGTTCCCGACGTAGCCGCCCGCATTCGCAAGGAGTTCGCGCCGATCCTCGACACCCCCGCCGGCCGAATCGGGGAACTCGCGGCCCTGGCCGAGATGCTGCAAGCCGTAGCCCGTGGCTGGTATCCCAACCTTGCACCCCGCCTTGTCGCCCGCGCGGAGACGCTCACTGGAGTTCGCCCGCCCGTCCCTGTGCACTCGGAGGTGAGCGCCTGACTGCGCCCCTGTGCGCCTGTCTCAGGCGCTCTCACCGATGTGCCGGTACAAGGGTGGCCCGAGAGATCCCCAGAGCCTTGCCGATGGCCGTGACGCTCTCGCCCTTGGCGTGCCGGGCACGGGCTATGGCTAGCTTGTCGTCGTCTACGACGGAGGGGCGTCCACCGTGGTTGCCCTTGCGGGCCGCAGTGTCCAGCCCCTCCAACGTCTTCTCCCGAATGCCTTCGCGCTCCACCTCTGCGGCCACGGCCAGGACGGCGAACACGATGGCGCCTGCCCCGTTCGGGTCGTACAGGCCCTGCAAGGGACCGGAGAGGAGTTCCAGTTGGATGCCGTCCTTCTGAAGCGTGGACGAGAGAGTCATGAGTTCCGCCGCGTTGCGGGCAAGGCGCTTCATCTCCACCACGGTGAGGATGACTGGCTGGTTCGGAGCGGCTGCCCTGAACTCCCGCGCGAGAGTGAGGGCCTTCTCCAGTTCCGGCCGCTCCTTCACACGGGTACTGATCTTCTCCGAGAACACCCGCGTGCAGTCGGCACGGGCCAGCATGTCCAACTGGCTCTGTAGTTCCTGCCCAACCGTGCTGCACCGGGCATAGCCCAGTCGTATCGCTGCGCCCGGCACGGCTTCGGCCACCACGGGCACGGGCGCACCCTGCACCCATCGCTTACCGGGGTTGCGGTCGGCCGGGATCTTCACGGTGAGTTCCGCTTTCAGCGCGGGCACGAGGGCGAAGCGCCCCGTGTGGTAGTTGGCTGCCACCTTGCCCGCTCCCGTACGGCAGGGGCTACCAGCGGGGGCTTCGCACTTCGGGCAGGGGTGACGTTCGACCTGATCGGCCGGGGTGTTCGTGGTCATGGCCAGGCCGTCTCATAAACGTGTCTCGAAAGCCAGCCGTGAGACGGACTTTTTGAGACGGGTTTCGAGACGCGAGAGTGGGGGTGAATCGGACACCGCCCACGACTGGCCAGACCGTCTCACTATGGACGGCTATTGAGACGACTGATGCACGTCTCGCCGCTACCCTGGCCCGCATGCCTGATGAGTCGCCGTTGCAGCCCGTGCTCGAAGATGAGCTTCCGCCGCTTCGCCCGGAAGAGGAGATGGAACAGCTCCAGCTTCGCATGTCCTTGCTGGTCGGCGAGGTTGCACGCGCGAGTGCGTCGCTGGAGGAATTTCTGCGGAAGCTCATGGTCGCCCTGCTTGACAGCAAGTACGGCGAGGTAGCGGCTGCGGGCCTCGGGGCCAACGAGCTGGTGGACATGTGTACCGCACTGGTGAAGATCAACCGCGAGCTAACGGAGCCCCAGCGCGCCGAGTGCCGGAACATGCTCGGGGCGGTCAAGCCGCTTCTTGCCCGGCGTAACCGCTTGGTGCACGGAGTATGGGCGCCAGAACACGTGTCGATAGACGAGCCCTTGCCTAGCACGGCAACGGCAAGTATCAGCAGGAGGCGTAGTGCAACGATCCATGTGGAGATCTCCTTCGAAGAGGCTGAGGAGCTGGCAAACGAGCTGAGCACCTTGGGTGTTGAGATCTTCAAGTGGATCTGCCACTCACTGATCTGGCAACTGCGGCGTGAGCAGGTGACCGAGCCGCCATCTGAAGCAGCGGAGGGGGTATGACCCCTTGCAAGTGAGCGACAGACCGCCATGTCTTAGCAGCTCAGATCCTGCCACGGTTCCAGACCTCGTCAGGGCAGCGGCGACCGTAGGCAGCAGCGGAGAAGTGGCAGGTGGGAGCGCTGCACCTAGCCTGGCCGGCACTCGGAGCCTGCACGAGAATGACACCTTCGGGGCTTGCCGTAAGTGGCTGCGCTCTGTGGTCGCGTAAGCGGCCCACGCTTCTCGCTGTAAGTTGAAGAGGCTTCGCGCTATGGGGGCGCGGCAGCGCCCCACCTGGCTGGCTTCCCGGTCTTCCTGATGTCTGCCCCTTCGGGGCCGCTCCGTCGAAGCTGCTTCCGTCCGTGCGGCCGGAGGCCGCCCCTATCGCTTACATCTTCGCCGCTACACGCACGTACGTAAGTGGCTTCCGGTTGAGCGGCGAATGGCCGCCCTCTCTGGTCCCGCCTTCGCCGTTGGGTCTTCGCCCATGGGGGCGCTGCGCGCCCCTCCTTCGCTTCGCCGCTGCACGTAAGTGGCTTCACGATGTCGGCCCCCTTCGAGGCCGCTCATTGCAAGACTCTGGACTTCCCTTGCTAGATGGGAACAAGCCGCTCGGCCCCAAGAGCGTCCGCCACATCCACAACATCATCTCGGCGGCGCTGGACTCGGTGACCGGAGGAAGCTCCTCACGGTCAACCCCGCCCACACTGCCAACCCGCCCACGGAACGGCAGATCAAGGCGGCACAGCCGGACTTCCCGACCCTCAATGATCACGAGACGACGCACTTCCTCAAAGAGATATGGAAGCCATGCGGCAACCGGGCCTGTGACGACGGACTGACCCACCACTGCCTTCGGGACGCCCCGCTGTGGACCGCCTACGCGGCCACCTCTTGCCGCCGCAGTGAAGTGCTGGGTTGGAAGTGGTCGCTCATCTACGTAGACCAAGCCCAGATGAACATCCTCAAGTGGCAGAAGGAGCGCCAGGACGCGGAGCGGGAGCGGCTCGGGGATCTCTGGGTGGACCATGACCTCGTGTTCGCCCGTGACGGATTCAAGCTGTACCGGGGCGAGGCAGGCGGACCGCAGAACCCCGAGAAGGTGTCGGCCCGCTGGCGGAGGGCACGCAACCGTCTGCACCTGCCGGAGAACTTCCGGCTGCACGACTGGCGGGCGTCGAAGATCACGAACGATCTCGACAATCACGAGAACCCGGTAGTGGCCCCGGCCAACGCCCGGCACCACTCGCCGGGCTACACCATGGCGCGGTACGGCAGGCGCCGCGCTGAGGGAGCGAAGAAGCTGGTTGCTTCGAGTGCCAGCCGTCTCGGCCTGTCATCCCTGGTCTGACCAGGAAGTTCGCTCGGCTGTTGGTCACGTGGTTGGTCACGCCACAGCCGGAGAAACAGAAAAACCCCAGGTGAACTGGGGTCTCTGCTGGTGTCCGAGGGGGGACTTGAACCCCCACGCCCGATAAAGGGCACTAGCACCTCAAGCTAGCGCGTCTGCCATTCCGCCACCCGGACCAGGTGTCTGCCGCCTTGCGGGGCGTGTTCCCCGCGGCGACATGGACAACAATACCAAGGTTTCGGAGTGCGTTTCACCTGCGTATCCGTCCGCCGGGCGGCCCGGGGCCGCAGGATCGCCGACGGTATACCGTCCGCGAGGCCTTGTGCGCCGAGCGTGGTCGCCGACGTCGCGCCGCAGGCGGGGAGGCCGGTCGTGCGCCGCCCGAACCGCCGGCCGGAGGGCGCGCGGCCCCGGCGGCCGAAAAGTGTGTACGCCCCCTGGACAGCGTCCGCTCGATGCGGGATGACGGCTCATACAGTATGCGTCGACTGTATGCAATCCGTCCATGCGTTGCGTGCAGAGCACCTCGCGAGCCACCCATCCCCGACGAAAGGGACAGGACTCCGCCATGCCCGACGACACCTCCTCCGACACCGACGACGGCACCCAGGACCTGGTCTCCGGTGGTCATCTCGTTGCCAAGGCACTGAAGGCCGAGGGGGTCGACCGCATCTACACCCTGTGCGGCGGCCACATCATCGACATCTACGACGGCTGCGTGGACGAGGGAATAGAGGTCGTGGACGTACGCCACGAGCAGGTCGCCGCGCACGCCGCCGACGGGTACGCCCGGGTGACCGGCAGGCCGGGCTGCGCGGTGGTCACCGCGGGGCCGGGGACCACCGACGCCGTCACCGGCGTCGCCAACGCCTTCCGCGCCGAGTCGCCGATGCTGCTGATCGGCGGCCAGGGCGCCCTCGCCCAGCACAGGATGGGCTCCCTGCAGGACCTCCCGCACGTCGACATGATGGCGCCGATCACCAAGTTCGCGGCGACCGTGCCGGACACCGCACGCGCGGCGGACATGGTGTCGATGGCGTTCCGCGAGTGCTACCACGGCGCGCCCGGCCCCTCCTTCCTGGAGATCCCCCGGGACGTCCTCGACGCGAAGGTGCCGCGCGCCCGGGCCCGCGTCCCCCGGGCCGGCGCCTACCGGGCCTCGACCCGCTCGGCCGGCGACCCCGAGGCCATCGAGAAACTCGCCGACCTGCTCGTGCACGCGGAGAAACCGGCGGTCCTGCTGGGCAGCCAGGTGTGGACGACCCGGGGCACCGAGGCCGCCGTCGAGCTGGTGCGCACCCTGAACCTCCCGGCGTACATGAACGGCGCCGGACGCGGCACGCTCCCGCCGGGCGACCCGCACCACTTCCAGCTCTCGCGCCGGTACGCCTTCTCGCACGCCGATGTCATCGTGGTCGTCGGCACCCCGTTCGACTTCCGCATGGGCTATGGCAGGCGGCTGGCCCCCACCGCCACGGTCGTGCAGATCGACCTCGACTACCGCACCGTCGGCAAGAACCGCGACATCGGCCTCGGGATCGTCGGCGACGCCGGTCTGGTCCTGAAGTCGGTGACCGAGGCCGCCACCGGACGGATCAACGGCGGGGCCGCCCAGCGCAAGGCGTGGCTGGACGAGCTGCGGGCGGCCGAGCAGGCGGCGGTCGAGAAGCGGCTGCCGCAGCTGCGGTCCGACGCCTCCCCGATCCACCCCTACCGGCTGGTCAGCGAGATCAACGACTTCCTCACCGAGGACTCGGTCTACATCGGCGACGGCGGCGACATCGTCACCTTCTCCGGGCAGGTCGTCCAGCCCAAGTCGCCCGGCCACTGGATGGACCCGGGCCCGCTCGGCACCCTCGGCGTCGGCATCCCCTTCGTCCTCGCCGCCAAGCAGGCCCGCCCCGACAAGGAGGTGGTCGCCCTCTTCGGGGACGGCGCCTTCTCGCTCACCGGCTGGGACTTCGAGACCCTCGTCCGCTACGACCTCCCGTTCGTCGGCATCGTCGGCAACAACTCCTCCATGAACCAGATCCGTTACGGCCAGGCCGCCAAGTACGGCAAGGACCGCGAGCGGGTCGGCAACACCCTCGGCGACGTCCCGTACGACAGGTTCGCGCAGATCCTCGGCGGCTACGGCGAGGAGGTCCGCGACCCCGCCGACATCGGTCCCGCCCTGCGCCGGGCCCGTGAGTCGGGCAGGCCGTCGCTGGTCAACGTCTGGGTCGACCCGGACGCGTACGCCCCCGGGACCATGAACCAGACCATGTACAAGTGAGGTGAAGCCCGTGACCGCCAAGGCGCTCGACGGCATCCGCGTCCTCGACATGACCCACGTCCAGTCCGGGCCCTCCGCCACCCAGCTCCTGGCCTGGCTCGGCGCGGACGTGCTCAAACTGGAGGCACCGGCCGGTGACATCACCCGCAGGCAGCTGCGGGACCTGCCGGACGTCGACTCCCTCTACTTCACGATGCTCAACTGCAACAAGCGGAGCATCACCCTCAACACCAAGACGACGCGCGGCAGGGAACTCCTCACCGAGCTGATCCGGCGCTCGGACGTCATGGTCGAGAACTTCGGGCCGGGCGCGGTCGACCGGATGGGGTTCACCTGGGACCGCGTCAGGGAGATCAATCCACGGATCGTGTATGCCTCCATCAAGGGGTTCGGGGACGGCCCGTACACCGGTTTCAAGGCGTACGAGGTCGTCGCGCAGGCCATGGGCGGGTCGATGTCGACCACCGGTTTCGAGGACGGGCCGCCGCTGGCGACGGGGGCCCAGATAGGGGACTCGGGGACGGGTGTGCACGCCGTGGCGGGGATCCTCGCGGCGCTCTTCCAGCGCGAGCGGACCGGGCGGGGACAGCGCGTCGACGTGGCCATGCAGCACGCCGTCCTCAACCTGTGCCGGGTGAAGCTGCGGGACCAGCAGCGCCTGGCACACGGGCCGCTCGCCGAATATCCCAACGACGACTTCGGCACCGAGGTTCCCCGCTCGGGGAACGCGTCCGGCGGCGGTCAGCCGGGCTGGGCGGTCCGGTGCGCACCGGGCGGCCCGAACGACTACGTGTACGTCATCGTGCAGCCCGCCGGCTGGCGGCCGATCACCGAACTCATCGGCCGGCCGGAACTCGCCGAGGACCCCGAGTGGGCCACTGCTCAGGCCCGGCTGCCCAAGCTGGACAAGATGTTCCAGCTGATCGAGGAGTGGTCGGCCACGCTCCCCAAGTGGGAGGTGCTCGAGCGGCTGAACGCGCACGACATCCCGTGCGGCCCGGTCCTGTCCACCCGGGAGATCATCGAGGATCCCTCGCTCGCCGCCAACGGGATGGTGGTCCGCGTCCCGCACCCCGAGCGCGGCGAGTTCGTGACCGTCGGCAGCCCGCTCAAGCTGTCCGACTCCCCCGTGGAGGTGACCAGCTCCCCCCTCCTCGGCGAGCACAACGAACAGGTCTACGTCGGCGAACTGGGCCTCGGTGACGAGGAGCTGCGCCTGCTGAAGTCGGACGGGGTGATCTGACGTGAGGGCCGAGGACCGGGTACGCAGGGTGCGGTCCCTGCTGGGGTCCGTGCGGGCCGAGGGCCGCACCGCGCTGACCGCGCCCGAGGGCAGGGTGCTCGCCGAGGCGTACGGGATCGCCGTACCGGGCGAGGAGCTGGCGGCGGACGTGGACGAGGCGGTGGCCGCGGCGGCACGGTTCGGCGGGCCGGTGGTGCTGAAGGTCGTCTCGCCGGACATCCTGCACAAGACCGAGGCCGGCGGGGTCGTCGTGGGCGTGGAGGGCGCGGCCGAGGTGCGGGCCGCGTTCCGCCGGATCGTCGGGAACGCGCGCGCGTACGACGCCGGCGCCCGTGTCGACGGCGTCCTGGTGCAGGAGCTGCTGCCGGCGGGCCAGGAGCTGATCGTCGGCGCGGTCACCGATCCCGCGTTCGGGAAGGTGGTGGCGTTCGGGCTCGGCGGGGTGCTGGTCGAGGAGCTGAGGGACGTGACGTTCCGCCTCGCACCGGTCCGCGCCGACGAGGCGCTGTCCATGCTCGACTCCATCCGGTCGGCGCGGATCCTGCGCGGGGTCCGCGGGCGGCCCGGGGTGGACCGGTGGGCGGTGGCCGAGCAGATCCGGCGGGTGTCCGAACTGATCGCGGACTTCCCGGAGATCGCCGAGGTGGACCTCAACCCGGTGATCGCGACGGCCGGGGGCGCGGTCGCGGCGGACATCCGGGTGATCCTCGCCGAGCGGCAGCCGGTACCGCGGCGGACGTACACGCGCGAGGAGATCCTCGCCTCGATGCGCCGGCTGATGCAGCCGCGCGCGGTCGCCGTGATCGGCGCCTCGAACGAGCCCGGCAAGATCGGCAACTCGGTGATGCGCAACCTGGTCGACGGCGGCTTCGCCGGCGACATCCACCCGGTGAACCCCCGGGCCGACGACATCCTGGGCCGCAAGGCGTACAGGAGCGTCACCGACGTGCCCGGCGAGGTGGACGTGGCCGTCTTCGCCATCCCCGCACGGTTCGTGGCCGGGGCCCTGGAGGAGGTGGGACGCAAGGGCGTCCCCAACGCCGTGCTGATCCCCTCCGGGTTCGCGGAGACCGGCGAGCACGGACTCCAGGCGGAGATCGTGGCGATCGCCGAACGGCACGGCGTCCGCCTGCTCGGCCCGAACATCTACGGCTACTACTCCACCTGGCAGGACCTGTGCGCGACGTTCTGCACGCCGTACGACGTCAAGGGCGGGGTGGCGCTGACCTCGCAGTCCGGGGGCATCGGCATGGCCGTCCTGGGCTTCGCCCGCACCACGCGGACGGGTGTGTCGGCGATCGTCGGCCTCGGCAACAAGGCGGACCTCGACGAGGACGACCTGCTGACCTGGTTCGGTGAGGACCCGCACACCGAGTGCGTCGCGATGCACCTCGAAGACCTCAAGGACGGGCGGGCGTTCGTGGCGGCGGCCCGCGCGACCGTGCCGAAGAAGCCGGTCGTGGTGCTGAAGGCGGGCCGTACGGCGGCGGGAGCGAGGGCGGCCGGCTCGCACACCGGCGCGCTCGCGGGCGACGACGCCGTGTACGACGACATCCTCCGGCAGGCCGGGGTGATCCGGGCGCCGGGCCTGAACGACATGCTGGAGTACGCGCGCGCGTTGCCGGTCCTGCCCGCCCCTCGGGGGGACAACGTGGTGATCGTCACCGGCGCGGGCGGCAGCGGCGTGCTGCTGTCGGACGCGGTGACCGACCACGGGCTGTCCCTGATGGAGATCCCGCCCGACCTGGACGCGGCGTTCCGCCGGTTCATCCCGCCGTTCGGGGCGGCCGGCAACCCGGTGGACATCACCGGCGGCGAGCCGCCGTCGACGTACGAGGCGACGATCCGGCTGGGTCTTGCGGACCCGCGCGTCCACGCCCTGGTGCTCGGCTACTGGCACACCGTCGTCACCCCGCCGATGGTCTTCGCCGAACTCACCGCGCGCCTGGTCGCCGAGTTCCGCGAGCGGGGTGTCGAGAAGCCGGTCGTGGCCTCCCTCGCCGGGGACGTCGAGGTCGAGGAGGCCTGCCGGTACCTGTTCGAACGGGGGGTCGTGGCGTACCCGTACACGACCGAGAGGCCGGTGGCCGTGCTCGGCGCGAAGTACCGGTGGGCGCGGGCGGCCGGACTGCTGGGGGGCGGTTCATGAGGTGAGCGGCGGGGGCCGGACCGGCGGCGGTCCCCGCGGTACCGGCTCTGTTCCCTCAAGGCACCGGGCGGGCCCGACGCCCGGCGCATCGTGCCCGACCCGCATCCGCTCGGCGAGGAGATGGCGTGACATGACGGCAGACCCGATGGCCAGGAACAGCACAGGATCCGCGGACTTCGCGCACCGGCCGTACCGGGAGGTGACCGACCCGCACGGCCGGGTGTACCGGATCGGGGAGACCGACCGGGACATCCTCGGTCACCCGCGCTCGCTCATGGTGTACCTGCCGTGGATCGCGATGATGGCGATCAGCGTGTTCGAGTACGCGTACGGCTCCGCGGAGGACACCCTGTCCCGCGCGCACGGCTGGAGCCAGTCCGGCACCTTCTGGATCCTCAGCGTCTGGGTGTTCTTCCAGGCCGGTGTCGCCTTCCCGGCGGGCTGGCTGCGCGAGAGGGGCGCACTGACCGCGCGCCGCGCGATGTTCACGGGATCCTTCCTGTGCCTGGCCGGCTTCGTGGCGCTGGCGCACCTGCGCCAGGTGTGGTGGGCGGTCCTCGGCTTCGGCGTGGTCGGCGGGACCGGCTCCGGACTGGTGTACGCGACCTGCATCAACATGGTCGGCAAGTGGTTCCCGGAACGGCGCGGCGCCCGTACCGGGTTCGTCAACGGCGGCTTCGCGTACGGTTCGCTGCCGTTCATCTTCATCTTCAACTACGCCTTCGACACGGCGAACTACCGCGAGGTGCTCGACCTGATCGGTGTGTACGTGCTGATCGTGGTGTTCGCCTCGGCGTTCTTCTTCAGGGACCCGCCGAAGAACTGGTGGCCCGCCGAGATCGACCCGCTCACCGTCTCCGGCGACCGCGGGAACGCGGCCTCCCTCGCCCAGAACCCGCCCGCGGTACGGCAGTTCACGCCGCGCGAGGCCGTCCGGACCGGGATGCTGCCGCTGATGTGGGTCTCGATCGTGATGACGGCCGGTGTGTCGATCTTCGGCATCTCCTTCCAGGTCGACTTCGCGAAGGACGTCGGCTTCGGCCCGCTGGTCGCGGCCTCCTCCATGGGCGTGATGGCGGTCATCAACGGCGTCGGCCGCGGGGTCGTGGGCTGGCTGTCGGACCGGTGGGGCCGCAAGAGGACCCTCGTCTTCGTCATCGTCGTCCTGGGGCTCGCCCAGTTCGGTGTCATCTGGGCCGGTGACGTCCGCAGCGAGCCGCTGTTCCTGGTCTTCGCGTTCCTGTCCGGCTTCGGCGGCGGCGCGTTCTACCCGCTGTTCGCGGCGCTCACCCCGGATTACTTCGGCGAGAACTACAACGCCACCAACTACGGCCTGGTGTACAGCGGCAAGCTGGTCAGCGGCCTGTTCGGCGGCGGTCTCGGCTCGATGGTGGTCGGCGCCTGGGGGTACGACGGGGCGTACGCACTGGCGGGCGGGGTGTCCATGGTGGCGGCGGGACTCGCCCTGCTGCTGCGGCAGCCGGGCCGGACCGGCGGACCGGCGGTGCCTTCCGCGAGGCCGCACCCGGCCTCCTGACGTCCGGCGGAGGGCGGGGAGCCGACCGCTCCCCGCCCTCCGCCGTGCGTTGCTCAGCTCGCGTCGCGTTCGTGGTACGACCGCCGGGTGTGCTCGGTGTGTTCGCGCATCAGCTCGGTGGCGCGCTGCTCGTCACGGGCGGCGATCGCGGTGATCAGCGCGCGGTGCTCGATCCACGACTGCCGGCCGCGCTGCCGGGCCACCGGCGTGTAGTACCAGCGGACCCGCCGGTCGACCTGGGCGGCGAGTCCGGTGAGGACGGTGTTGCCGGCCAGCTCCATCACCTTGGCGTGGAAGGCGGCGTTGAGGGCGACCGCGCGGTCCACGTCCTCGTCCGCCACCGCCTGCTCGCCCTCGGCGCACAGCTCCTCCAGCGCGGCGATGCCGGGGCTGCCCGCGTGCGCGGCGGCCAGCCGGGCCGCCTCCGCCTCCAGCAGGGTGCGGACCGTGAGCAGCTGGTCGGCCTCCTCCTCGGTCGGCTCGTGCACGAACGCGCCCTGGGCGGGCCGCAGATCGACCCATCCCTCGGTGTTGAGCCGCTGGAGCGCCTCGCGCACGGGCTGCCGCGAGACACCGAGGTGCCCGGCGAGTTCGCTCTCCACGAGGTGCTGGCCCGGCTGCAGGGCGCGGGTGGTGATCAGCTCCAGCAGTGCCTCGTACACGCGGTCGCGCAGCGGTCCGGGCCGTTCCAGTCTGGGCACCGCCCCCGGCGGCAGTCCGGTCGACAACATCGCGGTCCCCTCCTGGGCGGGTCTGGACGCGTGGGCGCTGGACGCAGGCGCTGGACGCTCAGTATCGATTGTCTTTCGTCTACAGTCTACGGCGCACGGCATCCGGGGGCGGGGCGCACGGAGTCCCTGTTCAGGGGCAGCGCACGACCTGTCCGGCGTACGACAGGTTGCCGCCGAAGCCGAAGAGCAGCACGGGGTCGCCGGTGCTGAGCGCGCCCTGTTCGAGCAGCTTGGAGAAGGCGAGCGGGATGCTGGCGGCCGAGGTGTTGCCGGACTCGGTCACGTCGCGGGCGATCACCGCGTTGACGGCGCCGAGCTTCTCGGCCAGGGGCTCGATGATGCGCAGGTTGGCCTGGTGCAGGACGACCCCGGCGAGGTCCTCGGGCGCCACCCCGGCCTTCTCGCAGGCCTGGCGGGCGATGGCCGGCAGCCGGGTGGTGGCCCAGCGGTAGACGCTCTGGCCCTCCTGGGCGAACCGCGGCGGCGTGCCCTCGATCCGCACGGCGTGCCCCATCTCCGGCACCGACCCCCACAGCACCGGTCCGATCCCGGGCTCCTCCCCCGGCGGGCAGGACGTCAGGACGGCGGCCCCGGCTCCGTCGCCGACCAGGACGCAGGTGCTGCGGTCGGTCCAGTCGGTGACGTCGGACATCTTGTCGGCGCCGATGACCAGGGCGCGGGTGGCCGCGCCGGCCCGGAGGGTGTGGTCGGCGGTGGCCAGGGCGTGGGTGAAGCCGGCGCACACCACGTTGACGTCCATGGCGGCGGGCTGCGGGATGCCGAGCCGGGCCGCGACGCGGGCGGCGGTGTTCGGGGAGCGGTCGATCGCGGTGGAGGTGGCGACGAGCACCAGGTCGATGTCGCCGGGGGTGAGCCCGGCCGCGGCGAGGGCCTTGGCGGCGGCGTGCGCGGCCAGCTCGTCCACGGGCTCGTCGGGGCCGGCGATGTGCCGGGTGCGGATGCCCACCCGGCTGCGGATCCACTCGTCACTGGTGTCGACCATGCCCGTCAGGTCCTCGTTGGTGAGCACCTGGGCGGGCTGGTAGTGACCGATGGCGGCGATGCGTGAGCCGTTCATTCCGGGAATCCCCCTCGTGGCCGTGGGTAGCGGGATGCACCAGTCTGATCAGTGACTCACGGGTACGACGGCAGGTGAAGCCACAGGAATCGGGCGCCGGGATTGTCGGCTCTCCTCAGACCCCCGGGTGTACGCGCGTCCACCACGGCACCGTCCGCCCTCCGCACCGAGCAGGGCGCGGCCGGTGCGCACGGCCGGTCTCCGGGCCCGCGCCGGGCGGGGCCCCGCCGGACCAGTCGTCCTCGGCGCCCTTGTCCGGCAGTGGCCTGCACGCCGTCCTTCCCGTGCAGGACAATGAGCCGTGAAGGGCCGTTTCGGCTGCCAGCGCGTACAGAACCGGGGCTGATCAGAACATGGGACGAGTCACGGAACGCCGCAAGGTCCTGCGCATCCGGGACGGCGCGGTCTCCGCCCGGCCGGACACGCTCGTCGCCGAGGAGCCCCTGGAGATCCGGCTGAACGGCAAGCCGCTCGCGATCACCATGCGCACCCCCGGCGACGACTTCGCGCTGGCGGCCGGCTTCCTGGTGAGCGAGGGCGTCCTGGCCTCGGCGGCCGATCTGCAGAACATCGTCTACTGCGCGGGCGCCACGGCGGACGGCTCCAACACCTACAACGTGGTCGACGTGAGGACCACGCCCGGTGTGGTCCTGCCCGACTTCACCCTGGAGCGCAACGTCTACACCTCCTCCTCGTGCGGGCTGTGCGGCAAGGCCAGCCTGGACGCCGTCCGTACGACCACGCGCTGGCCGATCGCCGACACTCCCCCGCTCCGGGTCACGCCCGAGCTGCTGGCGGCCCTGCCCGACCGGCTGCGGGCGGCGCAGCGGGTCTTCGACCGGACCGGGGGCCTGCACGCGGCGGCGCTGTTCGACGAGGACGGGCAGCTGCTGGACACCCGGGAGGACGTGGGCCGGCACAACGCGGTCGACAAACTGATCGGACGGGCCCTGCAGGACGACGCGCTGCCGTTGTCCCGGACGGTCCTCATGGTCTCCGGCCGGGCCTCCTTCGAGCTGGCGCAGAAGGCGGTGATGGCGGGCATACCCGTGCTCGCGGCGGTGTCGGCGCCCTCGTCGCTCGCGGTGGACCTGGCCGCGGAGACGGGGCTGACCCTGGTGGGCTTCCTGCGCGGCAGCTCGATGAACGTGTACGCGGGCGAGGAGCGGATCGTCCTGCGGGAGCCGGCCGCCCGGGGCTGAGCCGGCGCCGGTCAGGCGTCCGTGCCGGAGATCCGCAGCAGCAGGTCCAGGAACCGGTCCCGTTCGGCGGCGGACAGCGGGGCGAGCAGCGCGTCGTTGGCCTCGCGTGCCGCCTTCTCGCAGCGTACGAGGAGCCGGGCGCCCTCCTCGGTGAGGGAGACGGCGTTCTTGCGCCGGTCGCGGGGGTCGGGGGCGCGCTCGACCAGACCCGCGGACTGCAGGTCGTTGAGGATGCCGACGACGTCCTTGGGGTCGAGGCTCACACCGCGGCCCAGGTCGGCCTGGGCCACCGGGGCGAGGTCCCGGACGGCGGAGAGCACGACGTGGTGCCACATCTTCAGCCCCTCGGCGGCGAGGGCCTCGGCGACCAGGGCGCGGCCCCGCGCGGCGGCCCGTCCGAGGAGCCAGCTGGGCAGGGAGCGGATCGCGGGCAGGGGTGCTTCGGCCATGCCCGCAGCCTATCCGAAGAATCATTGGACTTCCCAACGAACCTCCCCTACCGTTGGGGCTCCCCACGAATTCATGGGTGTTCCCAACGATCGCGCCGGTCCGTCCGGCCGCTGGAGGTTGCGATGCGTCGCGTCCGGTACGAGTCCACCGGCGGCCCCCTGTTCCTGGAAGACGCACCCGTCCCCGGACCCGGCCCCGGAGAACTGCTGGTGCGCTGCGCGGCCGTCGGCGTCACCCTGCCGATGGTCCGCAAGGTGGCCGAGGCCGCGGAGCCGGTCCCGCTGGGCGGTGAGCTGGCGGGCGAGGTGGTCGCGGCCGGCGAGGGCGTGACCCGCTTCCGCCCCGGCGACCGGGTGACCGGGCTGTGCTTCGGGCACGGGTACGCCGAGTACGCCGTCGTGCACGAGTCCATGGCATCGCCGGTACCGGACGGCGCCGACGCCGTGACCGCGGTCGCGCTGGTGCGCAGCGGCCTGGTGGCGCTGGGCGCGCTGGAGGCGGCGCGGCTCGCACCGGGCGAGTCGGTCCTTGTCACGGCGGCGGCGAGCGGGGTCGGCCATCTCGCCGTCCAGCTGGCACGGGCCCGGGGCGCCGGCCGGGTCGTGGGAGCGGTGTCCGACCCGGCGAAGGCGGACTTCGTACGCTCGCTCGGCGCGGACGACTGCGTCCGGTACGGCGACGACGGCTGGGGCGACCCGGTCGACTGCGTCCTGGACGCCGTCGGCGGCGACCTGCTCGGCCCCGCCGTCGCCGCGCTCGCCCCGCACGGCCGCCTGGTCGCCTACAGCTCGGGCGGCGGCACCGTCCGGGCCTACGACCTGCTGGTGGGCGCCAAGTCGGTGATCGGCTTCCAGATGGCGCTGATCGCCCGGGGCCGGCCGGACCTGTACGAGCGGTGGCGGCAGGAGCTGTGGCGGCTGTTCGCCGAGGGCGCCGTGAAGCCCGCCGTGCACGCGGAGTTCTCCCTTCAGGACGCGGCGGCGGCACACGAGGCGGTGACGAGCCGGGCCAACCTGGGCAAGGTCGTCCTGCGCCCGTAACCGTCCGCACGCTTCTTGTGACGTGGACCACTCCCTACTACCGTCAATGAGACGCACGTTGGACGTGGGATGTCCGGATGTCCAGATGTCCGGCCGACGAAGGGCAGGTCGCACCGTGCCGTCATGTCTGCGGGTCCGTCTCAGATCATTGCCGGCCACCGCCGCCGCCACCGTCGCCGGCCTCCTCCTCGCCCTCGCCCCCGCCCATCCGGCCCATGCCCGACCGGCGGGCGGGAAAGCGGAGTTCGCGCAGCAGGTGCTGTTCAGGGCCGCCCAGGACCCCGGCTACGCGTGCTTCCGCATCCCGGCGGTCGTCCGGACGGCCGACGGCACGCTGCTGGCGTTCGCCGAGGGCCGGGTCCTCAACTGCGGGGACGCCGCCGACATCGACATCGTCCTCAAGCGCTCCACCGACGGCGGGCGCAGCTGGGGGCCGTTGCAGGTGGTCAACGAGGGCGCCGGCGACACCCACGGCAACCCGGCTCCGGTCGTGGACCGGGACACCGGCCGCATATGGCTCGCCGAGACCTACAACACGGGCCGCACCGACAGCGCCAGTTGCGCCGTCCCCTGCGACCGCACCCCGCATCTGCAGTACAGCGACGACGACGGCCTGAGCTGGTCGCGGCCGCGCGATCTGAGCCCGGAGATCCTGCCCGCCGACTGGAACTCCTGGTACGCCACCGGGCCCGTGCACGGCATCCAGCTCACCCGCGGCCGGTACGCGGGGCGCCTGCTCTTCGGGGTCAACACCGAGACCTGGAACGGCAGCAGGATCACCGCCAACCACGCGGCCCTGATCGTCAGCGACGACCACGGCGGCCACTGGCGGATCGGCGCCACCGACAGCTGGCCGGTCGCCGACGACGGCACCTTCCGGCAGAAGCCCTCCGAACTCACCCTCGCCGAGCGCGGGGACGGTTCGGTCCTGGTCAGCGGCCGGGAACAGGACGGCACCGACCTCGGCCACCGCACCCAGGCCGTCAGCCGCGACGGCGGCACGAGCTTCACCGCGCCCTTCCGCGACCTGCCCGGCCTGTACACCCCGCAGGTGCAGGGTTCGCTGCTGCGCCTCGGCGACCGCCTGCTGCTGGCCTGCCCCGGCGATCCCGACCGGCGCCGCACGATGATGGTCCGCTCCTCCTACGACGGCGGCCGGACCTGGGACAGCGTCGACCGCGGCACGGTCGTCACCACGGACTGGTCCGGCTACTCCGACCTGGTGCGCATCGGCTCCGGCACGGTCGGCCTGCTCTACGAGGGCGGCGCGGTGGACGCGCGCGACGAGATCCGCTTCGCCCGCTTCACCGAGGACTGGCTCGCCCCGCGCCGCGGCCCCGACCCGGTCACCGCCGACCTCGCCGCGCGCGCCCGCCCGGCGGCGGTGCTCGGCGACCCGGAGGAGGTGGACGGCGTCCTGGCAAGCGCCCTGGAGTTCGACGGCACCGACGACGCCGTACGCCTGCCGTACCGCGCCGGCCTGCCGCTGGGCACGAAGGACTTCACCGTGTCGCTGTGGTTCCGGTACACGGCGACCGCCGGGGAGCAGCCACTGCTGTGGATGGGCGGGACCGGCACCAGCCAGCCGCAGGTGTGGCTGCGCGGGGAACCGGCGAACAACCGGGTCCAGGGGCTGATCACCGTACGGAACGGAGCCGGCGCCCCGCAGACCGCGTACGTGCGCACGGGCGGTGCCTACAACGACGGAAAGTGGCACCAGGCCGTCCTGCGCCGAGGTGGCGGCCGGCTGTCGTTGTCCGTCGACGGTACGGCGTCCTCCGTCGCCGACGTCCCGGGCTCGGTGAGCCGGAACTCGCCGTTCGGCGTCCACCTCGGTCAGCGGATGGACAGCCGCGCCTTCCTCACCGGTGCGCTGGACGAGGTGCGCGTCTGGGACCGGGCGCTCACGGACGGGGAACTGGAGGACCCGGAGGTGCTGCGGTCACCGCAGGACACGGTGCTCCGGCTGCCCCTCGACCGGGTCCGCGGCTGACCCCCCGGGGGCGTCCGCGGCCGCCGCGGGATCGGCGTCCGTGGCCGCCTCGGGATCGCGGGCCCGGCGCTTGGCGATGACCGCGCACACCATCAGCTGCATCTGGTGGAAGAGCATCAGCGGCAGGACGGCCAGGGAGGCCTGGCCGCCGAACAGGACGCTCGCCATCGGCAGCCCGGAGGCGAGGGACTTCTTCGACCCGGCGAACTGGATGGCGATCCGGTCCTCGCGGCCGAAGCCCAGCGCCCTGGCGCCGTACCAGGTCAGGACCAGCATCACGGCCAGCAGGACGGCCTCGACGCCGAGCAGCCCGGCCAGCCGTACGGGACTGACCTGGTGCCACACGCCCCGGTTCATGCCCTCGCTGAAGGCGTTGTAGACGACCAGCAGGATCGAGCCGCGGTCGACGAGGCCGAGGACCTTCTTGTGCCGGGTGACGAACCCGCCGATCCAGCGCCGCAGCACCTGCCCGGCGAGGAACGGCACGAGCAGCTGGAGCACGATCTTCACCAGCGAGTCGGTCGAGAAGCCGACCTCCTCGCCGCCGAGCAGGCCCGCCGCGAGCAGCGGGGTGAGGACGATGCCGATGAGGGAGGAGAAGGACCCGGCGCAGATCGCGGCGGGCACGTTCCCGCGGGCGATCGAGGTGAACGCGATGGAGGACTGGATCGTGGACGGCACCAGCGTGAGGAAGAGCAGGCCCTGGTAGAGCGGCTGGTCCAGCAGGACCGGCACCGAAGCGCGCGCGGCCAGCCCGAACACCGGGAAGAGGACGAAGGTGCACACCAGCACGGTGAGGTGGAGCCGCCAGTGGCGCAGTCCGTCCAGCGCCTCACGGGTGGACAGCCGGGCGCCGTAGAGGAAGAAGAGGAAGGCGATCGCGGCCGTGGACGCGCCCGAGGTGACGTCGGCGGCGGCGCCGCGGGCGGGAAGGAGCGCGGCGAGACCCACCGTCCCGAGCAGCAGCACGATGTACGGGTCGATCGGCATCCAACTCGGCCAGCGCAGGCGTTTCACGGTGCTCCGATTGCTGTGGGTGACGGGCGGTCCCGGGCCGCAGGGCCCCTCTCCATCGTCCTCCTCCGGGCGCTGATCGGGAATCCCGCACACCGCTCTGACTGCCATCGTGATCCGCGATGAGCGCCGCTACGCTTGGCCGTCGTGTACGACCCCACCCATCTGCGCACCTTCCTGGCGGTCGCCCAGACGCTGAGCTTCACGCAGGCCGCCCGGCGGCTGGGGCTGCGCCAGTCCACGGTCAGCCAGCATGTGCGCCGGCTGGAGGACGCCGCCGGCCGGCAGCTGTTCTCCCGGGACACCCACTCGGTGGAGCTGACCGAGGACGGGGAGGCGATGCTGGGCTTCGCCCGCCGGATCCTGGAGGCGCACGAGCAGGCCGCGGCGTTCTTCACCGGCACGCGCGTGCGTGGCCGGCTGCGCTTCGGCGCCTCGGAGGACTTCGTGCTGACCCGGCTGCCGGAGATCCTGGAGGGCTTCCGCTACGACCATCCGGAGGTCGACCTGGAGCTGACGGTGGAGCTGTCGGGCACGCTGCACGAGCAGCTGGCCGCCGGAAAGCTCGACCTGGTGCTGGCCAAGCGGCGCCCGGAGGATCCGCGCGGCGAGCTGGTCTGGCGCGACGACCTGGTGTGGATCGGCGCCGAGCGGCTGCGCCTGGAACCGGACCGGCCTGTTCCGCTGATCGTGTACCCGCCGCCGGGCATCACCCGGGCCCGCGCCCTGGAGGTGCTGGAGGAGCAGGGCCGCCCGTGGCGGATCGTGTGCACGAGCGGCAGCCTCAACGGACTGATCGCCGCCGCCCGGGCCGGCCTCGGTGTGATGGCCCACTCCCGGCGGCTGATCCCGCCGGGCCTGTTCCGGCTGCCCGACCGCGCGGGCCTGCCGGATCTGGGCAAGGTCGACTTCGTCCTGGTCCACGGCCGCCGCCGGGGGCCGGCCGGGGAGGCCGCGCACGCGCTGGCCGCGGCGGTCCTGGCGGGCGGCGAGCGGCTGCGCCGCAGGAGCGGCTGACCCCGGGGCCCGCGATCCGCGCGGTCACCGCGGTAAGTCACCGCAGGCCGCGGTGCCGGAGCGGCCGGTGGCGCGCCGGAGCGCGGGGCAGGGGTTGCCCGGCGCGGTAATCGGCGCGTACAGATTCGGTGGAGATTACGGTACCGAAACTTACTGACCCGTCAGTATCGTGTCCGGCCCTTCCGCATGTGCGGGCATTTCAGGGGGGCCGTACAGGCGGAACGCGACGTTTGCTCGGTTTCCGCACCCCTCCCGCACACCGACCGGGTGGGGTAGCTTTCACCGCGCTGTGCGGTGATGGAGACCACGTCACTGAGGCGCGAGACACGGGGAGCGAGGTTGCGCGAGTTCACCAACCCTCCGCTGGCGTCGTCGCCGCCGCCGGTGGGCGGTCTGGCAGACGTCGTCTTCGACCATGCCCGGACCGACCCCCTGCACATCGCGCTCGGCCGCAAGGACGCCGCCGGACAGTGGCGGGACGTGACCTCCGCCGAGTTCCGCGACGAGGTCATGGCCCTCGCCAAGGGCCTGCTCGCCCGCGGTGTCCGGTTCGGCGACCGGGTCGCGATCATGTCCCGCACCCGCTACGAGTGGACCCTCTTCGACTTCGCCCTGTGGACCATCGGCGCCCAGGTGGTGCCCGTGTACCCCACCTCCTCCGCCGAGCAGTGCTTCTGGATGCTCCACGACGCCGAGGTCACCGCGGCGATCGTGGAGCACGAGGACCACGCGATGACCATCGCCACCGTCATCGACCGGCTGCCGAACCTGCGCCAGCTGTGGCAGCTGGACGCCGGCTGTGTGCAGGAGCTGTACGACGCCGGGGCGCACCTGGACGACGAGGTGGTGCACCGGCACCGGGAGGCGGTCACCCCGGACTCGGTCGCCACCGTCATCTACACCTCCGGCACCACGGGCCGCCCCAAGGGCTGTGTGATCTCGCACGGCAACTTCATGTTCGAGGCGGACACGGTGATCCAGCGCTGGGAGCCGGTGTTCCACTCGAAGAAGGGCGACGAGGCCTCCACGCTGCTGTTCCTGCCGCTGGCGCACGTCTTCGGGCGGATGGTGGAGATCGCCGCGATCCGCGGCCGGGTCCGCTTCGGGCACCAGCCGCAGCTGCACGCCGCCGCCCTGCTGCCGGATCTGGCCGCGTTCCGGCCGACGTTCATCCTCGCGGTGCCGTACATCTTCGAGAAGGTGTTCAACGCGGCCCGCCGCAAGGCCGAGAAGGAGGGCAAGGCCGGGCCGTTCGAGAAGGCCGTCGACATCGCCGTCAAGTACGCGGAGGCGGTCGAGGCGAAGGCCTGGGGCACCGGGCCCGGCCCGTCGGCGGGGCTGCGCATGCAGCACCAGCTGTTCGACAAGCTGGTGTACACGAAGGTCCGCGCCGCGATGGGCGGCCGGATCCGGAACGCGATGTCCGGCGGGTCGGCCATGGACCGCCGACTGGGGCTGTTCTTCGCGGGCGCGGGCGTGCAGATCTACGAGGGCTACGGCCTGACCGAGTCGACGGCCGCGGCGACGGCCAACCCGCCCGAGCGCACCCGCTACGGCACGGTGGGCCAGGCCATCCCGGGCGTGACCGTGCACATCGCGGACGACGGGGAGATCTGGCTGCACGGCGGCAACGTCTTCCAGGGCTACCTCAACAACCCGAAGGCCACGGACGAGACCCTGCACGACGGCTGGCTCGCCACCGGCGACCTCGGTTCCCTGGACGAGGACGGCTATCTGACCATCACCGGCCGCAAGAAGGAGATCCTGGTGACCTCCGGCGGCAAGAGCGTCTCGCCCGGTGTGCTGGAGGAGCGGGTCCGCGAACACCCCCTGGTCAACCAGTGCATCGTGGTCGGCAACGACCGCCCCTTCGTCGCCGCCCTGGTCACCCTGGACCAGGAGGCGGTCGAGCACTGGCTCCAGATGCGCGGCAAGCCGAGGCTGACCCCGGCCCAGCTGGTGCGCGACCCGGACCTGGAGACGGAGGTGCGGCGGGCGGTGGTCGCCGCCAACACCCTGGTCTCCCAGGCCGAGTCGATCCGCACCTTCCGCATCCTGGCCCAGCCGTTCACGGAGGAGCACGGACTGCTGACACCGTCGCTGAAGCTGAAGCGGAAGGCGATCGAGAAGGCGTACGCGAACGAGGTCGACGCGCTGTACGAGATGTGACCGGCCGTCTCCTCAGGCCAGTTGGTAGCCGCGCAGGCCGGTCAGCAGCAGATAGGTGTCCTGCAGGGAGCCGGAGGTGTCACCGAGGGAGCGGTAGATGCCCCACTTCGGGCGGACGCGGTCGGCGAGGAAGGTGTCGACACCGGTCCTGCTCTCGTCGACGACCGTCGTGGAGCCGGTCTTCAGGATCCAGCGGACGGAACCGGCCGAGCCGTCGCCGACCTTGATCTGGAAGTCCACGTCCGTCCACCTGTCGTGCAGCGGGTCGAGGTCGGTGCGGCCCACCAGGATGTCGTCGACGGCGAGCTTCAGCTCGATGGTCTGCCTGCCGTTCACCCGCCGCAGGGACTGCACGACGATCGGCGAGGTGCCGGTGCCCGGCTGCTTCATCTGCATGATGTGCGTGAAGGTGGTCGTCGCCTTCAGACTGGCGGGGATGTACATGGAGTACGTGATCCGCCAGGTCTGGCCCTCGGTCCACTTGAGGTAGCTGCTGCCGCTCGTGCGCAGTCCGGTGACCTCCTGCCGCTGGCGGTCGGTCGAGGTGTCCCGGTCGACCGTGTGCATGTCGAAGCGCCAGTTGTCGCCCGTGGCGCGGATGTGCGGCTGCCCGGCGGGGTGGGAGTTCGCGCGGTCGTCCTCGACGGTCTCGAACGCGCCGAGTCCGTCGCGGCTCGCGGACGGGGACCACTTGAGCCGCCAGGAGGCGGCACGGGCCGGCGTCGCCGCCGGCAGGCCGACGGCGGCGGAGGCCGCGCCGCCGAGAGCGGCACCCAGCAGGCCTCTTCTTGTCGCGTTCATGACATCACTCTCTTCGGTGGGGGACCCGGGCAGGAGGTGGCGGCCCCGGGGAGGGCCGGTTCACATGGGTGCACGAGGTTCAGTCATACGACCGGTGGCGCGATACAGGGTCGCGGCCCGGCGCGTACCGGTCAATGGCCCGGCCGGGAACGCCGGATACGTTTCCGGCCAAACTCGGCCCGCGGCACCGGCCCTCCGGCACTGACCCTCCGGCACTGACCCTCCGGTCAGTCGGTGCGGATTGCGCGATCAGGAATGCGGAACGGCCCGTGATCGTTGACCATGGGAGTACCACCTGTCGACAACCGAAGGATCAAGAGGCTCGTGAGCAGCAAGGTCCCCCCGATCATCCTCAACAACGGCGTCGAGATGCCCCAGCTGGGCTTCGGCGTCTGGCAGGTGCCGGACGACGAGGCCGAGCGGGCCGTCGCCACGGCGCTGGAGGCCGGGTACCGCAGCATCGACACCGCTGCGATCTACGGCAACGAAGAGGGCACCGGCAAGGCCATCGCCGCCTCCGGCCTGCCCCGCGAGGACATCTTCGTCACCACCAAGCTCTGGAACAGCGACCAGGGGTACGACTCGACGCTGCGTGCCTTCGACACGTCGCTGGAGAAGCTGGGGCTCGACTACGTCGACCTGTACCTGATCCACTGGCCGCTGCCGTCCCAGGACAGGTACGTCGACACCTACAAGGCGTTCGAGAAGCTGCTCGCCGACGGCCGGGTCCGCGCCATCGGCGTCTCCAACTTCCTGCCCGAGCACCTGCGGCGGCTGCTCGCGGAGACCTCGGTCGTCCCCGCGGTCAACCAGATCGAGCTGCACCCGCACCTGCAGCAGCACGAGGCGCGCGAGATCCACGCGCAGCAGGGCATCGCCACCGAGGCCTGGTCGCCGCTCGGCCAGGGCAAGGGCCTGCTGGAGGTGCCGGCGATCGTCGCGATCGCGCAGAAGCACAACCGCACCCCGGCCCAGATCGTGCTGCGCTGGCACCTCCAGCTGGGCAACATCGTGATCCCGAAGTCCGTGACGCCGTCCCGGATCAAGGAGAACATCGAGGTGTTCGACTTCAGCCTGGACGTCGAGGACCTCGCGGCGATCAGCGCGCTCAACGAGGACCGGCGGCTCGGCCCCGACCCGGCCACCTTCGACATGGCCTGACAGCCCGGCCCCGGCGACACCGCCCCGCGCCGCACACGGCCGTGCGCCCCGCCCGACCGCGGGCCGCACGGCCGTGCCATCGGCTCACCCCCCGGCGCCCGTCCGGCTCAGTCCAGGCGTACGTCCGCGTACACCACCTCGAACTCCTCCAGCCCGACGACGTCCAGGTGCGCCTTCGCCGACGCCTCGTGGCGCACGGTCGCCACGGCCGCGCGCGAGGCCGCCATGGAGGCGCGGTCGACGAACAGGGTGCCGGCCAGGGCCCGTCCCCGGTCGCGGTCGATCAGCAGGGCCGTCCTGGCCAGCCCGGGCAGCGACTCGGCCCTCGGCACCACCGTGGCCCGGAAGGTGTCGATGACCAGGTCCGCGTCGCGCGGGTCGAACTCCATTCTGGAAAAGCGCAGTCCGCCGCCCTGCCGCGGTGCCCTGACCTGGTGGAGCACCGCCGCCTCGTAGTTGGCGACCGACACGGTGCCCGCGAACGGTTCCAGCAGCGCCCCGCGCCGCTCCTGCATCACCTCGTCGCTGTGCCGCCGCTCCTCCTCGGTCTCCCACCAGCTCACCGCGAGGAGCTTGCCGAGTTCCCGGTCCGCGAACACGCCCGCCCCGCGGTATCCGGGGCGTTCCTCCAGCAGGTCCCGCCCCTCGCTGTTCAGTGACCGGACGGCCGTGTCGAGCAGCGCCGGGTCTCCGGTCGCGTACACCGCGCGTACGAACATGAGCCTCACCTCCGGGGTACGGGGACCGCCGAGACGGTGTCGGACATATCTGGATACATCCTGCCCGTCCAGTCTCTCCGGCCAGGCAATTCACCGCAATACGCACAGATTTCAGCCGTTCGCAACCCCAGGGTTGACGGAGGCATGGCGATGGGCCACGGTGGTGGCCACCCGGTAAGGAAACTTTCCTAACAGGAGGGTCCCCCCACGTGCGTCTTCGAACACTGACTCTCGCCGCGGCCTCCGGCACCGCCCTGCTCGCCGCGGGACTCCTGCCCGCCCACGCCTCCGCCGCCGCCCCCCGCTCCGCTCCCGGGTCCGCCCAGGAGGGCACGGTCAGCGCCGCCGACCTGCTCGCCAAGGTGACGTCCTGTTCGCAGATCTCCAACGGCAAGTACAAGACCGACGACGAGACATCGGCCACGGTCCCCGTGTGCGGCAAGAACGGCGCGGTGTTCTGGAAGGCCGACATGGACATCGACTGCGACGGCCAGCGCACCACCAACTGCAACGAGGACCGCGACCCCTGGTACCAGGACGACACCGCCTTCCACCAGTCCGACGGCAAGCCGCTGAAGGCGGAGACCCTGCCGTACGTCGTGGTGCCCAGCACCAGCAGCATCTGGAACTACACGAACGCCGGCATCAAGGGCGGCGGCGTGGTCGCGGTCATCTACAACAACAAGGTCGAGTACGCCGTCGTCGGTGACACCGGCCCCTCGAAGATCATCGGCGAGGCGTCGTACGCGACCGCCAAGGCACTCGGCATAGACCCCGACCCGGAGACCGGCGGCACCGACTCGGGCGTGACCTACATCCTGTTCAAGAACTCCAAGGTCACCCCCATCGAGAGCCACAGCGCCGCGGTCTCCCTCGGCGACCAGCTGGCCAAGCAGTTCATCGCCGCCAACTGAGGCGAGATCTACGTCAGTTGGGCTGGCCCAACGGGCGTATGACGACGGTGTTGACGTCGACCCCGGCCGGCTGCCGGATCGCCCAGACGACCGAGTCGGCGATCTGGTCGGCGGTGAGGAGATGCCCCGGGGGCAGGCTGCCGAGCCCGTCCCAGAACGGCGTCTCCACCCGGCCGGGGGCGACCAGCGTCACGCCGATCCCGAAGTCCGTGACCTGGCGCCGGGTGTTCTCGGCCAGCCCGGTGATCGCCCACTTGGTGGCGCCGTAGAGATTGCCCGGGCCGTTCACGAACCCGGCGACGCTGCCGACGAGGACGATCCGGCCGCCCGACTCCTTCAGCGCCTCCACGGAGGCCCGGATGAGCAGGGCCGGCCCGAGGACGTTGGTGAGCACCATGTCGGGCCAGCCGGCCGGGTCACCCTCGGCGACGGTGTCGTGGGTGGCGAAGCCGGCGTTGGCGACGACGGTGTCCAGCCGGCCGAACGCCGTGAGCGTGCGGTCGACCGCGTCCTGGACGTCCGCGAAGGCCGCCGCGTCACCGGCCACCGTCCGCAGTTCCTCCGGATTCCCGAGTCCGTCGGCGAAGTCCCGCAGCCGCCGCTCGGTGCGCCCGGTGACGGTGACCCGCCACCCGGCGTCCAGCAGCTGCCGGGCGACGGCCGCGCCGATCCCGGTGCCTCCGCCGGTGATGAGCGCGACCGGAGCGTTGTTCGTGGTCATGTACGGCCCCCTGTGGTGTCGGTGATCGCAGGGAGTCCATCACTTGGAGAGCACTCCAGGTCAAGTGTCCGCGTCACCCCCGGCGGACGGCCGTGTGCACGGTGTACGCGCCCAGCACGAACACGTCGGGCCGGACGTGCACGCTCGCCGGGTCGGACGGGTCCAGCAGCCGGTCGAGGGTGGCGCGGTCCTCGGCGTCCAGGGCGTCCCCGACGCCCTCGCGCAGCCGGGACAGGTGAGCGGCGACGTAGGCGCGCGCCCGGTCGCCGGCGGGGGCGGGCAGGTCGAGCAGGAAGGTCCGGGTGCGGGTGTGCTTGAGGCCGGCGGAGGTCAGCAGGGCGGGCCAGTCCTCGGTCTCGGCGACCGAGCCCGGCAGCTCGGCGCGCATCCGGGCGAACCACTCCTCCTCCAGCGCGTCCATCCGCGCCTGGAGGCCGGGGCGGCCGATGCCGATGTCCCGGGGCAGGAAGCGGGAGGGCAGACCGCCCTCCAGGAGGGCGAGGGTGCCGCCGGGGGCGAGCCGCGCGGCGAACGCGGCGAGCGCGGCCCGCTGGTCACCGAGGTGGTGCAGGCTGCGGCCGGCCCACAGCAGGTCCGCCGGGTAGTCCAACTCCTCCAGCACACCGGGCAGTTCTCCGGCGAGGGTGTCGAAGCGATCAGCCACGCCCTGGCGGGCGGCCCGGGCGCGGGCGCGCTCCAGCAGCGGCGCGGTGGCGTCGACGGCGACGACCCGGGCCCCGGGGAACGCCTCGGCGAACAGGCAGGAGACCACTCCGGGACCGCTGCCCGCGTCCACGATCAGCCCCGGCTCGGTCACCTCCTGTCCGAGCCAGGCCATGGCCCGTTCGTAGACCGGGCTGAACAGTTCCGCCTGCGACTCCAGCAGGGGGCCCATCTCGTTCCAGTCGATGTCCGTGCCGTGCCCGTGCCGGTGTCCGTGCCGGTGTCCGTGCCCGTGTCCGTGCTCGTGCTCGTGCTCGTGCTCGCGGTGGTCGTGCGCCATGGTGATCAGCCTCTCTTCCGGGTGCCGTCAGGGTGCGACGGCACACCGGGCGGAGGCCACTTCCGTTGCCGTTCCGGCAAAGCGGGATGCCGTGTCCGCCGGGGCCCGGGCGGGTGGCACCCGGGTCCCGGCGGGGTCACCGCGTCAGGACAGCGGCGGGTAGGCGTTCTGCATCAGCTGCTGGAACTGGGTGGAGAACCAGTGCCCGGCCAGCGGTGCGTTCGGCAGCGCGCCGCTGGGGTTGTTGCCGTTGCGGGCGTTGCCGCCGTAGGTCGGGTCGCACATCCGGTCGAAGCCCTTGCCCTCGTCGTTGTCGATGGCGGAGCTGGCTCCGTCCGACTCCCCCGGGGGCTTGATCCACACGTAGGCGTCGATCCCCGCCGCCGGGGCCGCGGTCGGCCGTTCGCCGAGGCCGGCACCGTTCTGGTTGCACCAGTTGCCGGCGTGGACGCGCCGGTCGATGCGGCTGCCGTTGACGTAGTCGTCGACGGAGGTCAGCGGGCCGGACTTGGTGGGCCGGGCGGAGCCGCCCCAGCCGTTGCGGGAGGTGTCGATCAGCATGCCGAGGTTGCTGTTGAACCCGGCCGAGACCAGCTTGTCGCGCAGCGCCTGGGCGAAGGACTGCTCGTCCACGTACTGGTTCCAGTCGACCCACTTCGACTGGCGCACGGTCTGCCCGTTGACGCTGTCGGTGACCTTGAAGTACGGCTCCTTGGTGGCGCCGTAGTTGGCCGTGTTGACGATGAAGCCGGTCACGTCGCTCGGGCTCGCGCCGTTGGTGGTGGCGACCTTGTAGAACTCCTGGACGGTGGGCCCGAGGTTGGAGTCCCAGCCGAGCCAGGCGTGGTGGCCGGCGTCGATGTAGTTGTAGACGTTCGGGATGGCGCCCAGCTTGTCCAGGGCGTAGCTGACGCCCTTCTCGTAGTTGCCGTTGGACTTCATGGTCGCGCAGGCGTCGGTGCTGCCGGCGGTGCCGCCCGCGTTGGTGACCAGGTTGGGCAGCGAGTCCGGTTCGATGACGGTGGCGATCCGCAGGCCCGCGTACTTGGCGTCGGAGAGGATCGACGCGATCGGGTCGATGTACTGGGTCTTGTACTTGTCGATGTCGTTCGGCCCCAGTTCGCCGTTGGAGGCGAGGGCGGAGCAGTCGCGGCCGGGCAGATCGTAGATGACCAGCTGGACGACCAGCTCGCCGGAGCCCTTCTGCTTCAGTGCCTCGTCCAGGTGGGCGCGCAGGCCCATGCCGCCGTTGACGCCGTTGATGGCGGCGATCCGGTCGAGCCAGACCGCGGTGGGCTGGTTGGCGACACGGCTGCCGCCCGGCTCGGCGGCGGCCTTGGCCGACCACTCGGGGTTCACGTAGCCCTTGGCGCCGGCGTAGGGGTTGTCGGCGCGGCTGCCGGTGCCCCCGTCGCCTCCGCCGCCGGTGCTGCCACCGGTGCTGCCTCCCGTGTCTCCACCGGTGCTGCCACCGGTGCTGCCACCGGTGCTGCCTCCCGTGTCTCCGCCCGTGCTGCCCCCGGTGCTGCCGCCGGTGCTGCCCCCGGTGCCGCCGTCGACGTTGCAGGTGACGCCGTCGAGCGTGAACGTGGCGGGGACGGAGTTGGTTCCGCTGTAGGAGCCGTTGAAGCCGAAGCTGACCGTGCCGCCGGTCGCGAGCGTGCCGTTGTAGCTCTCGTTGGCGGCGGTGACCGCGGTACCGCTCTGGGTGATCTTCGCGCTCCAGCCGCTGGTGACCTTCTGGGTGCCGCCGAACGTCCACTTCAGCGCCCAGCTCGACTTGGCGGCGCCGTTGTTGGTGAGGGTCACGGCGGCGGTGAAGCCGGTGTCCCACTGGCTCTGGATCTTGTAGTCGACGACGCAGGGCGCGGCGGCGGCGGAGGCGGAGCCGGAGGGCAGGGCCGCGAACGCCGTGCCGGAGGCGCCGGCGAGAAGCCCCAGGGCCACCAGCAGTGTGGTGTGGGTGGTACGACTCATGAGTGCGGGTTCCTTCGGTGTTCCGTTGGGATCTACGGGTCGGATCTATGGATATATGGGTCGGATCTATGGGTTGGGCCCATGGGCCGGTCTACGGATCGATCCACGGGTCGGGTCTACGGGTTGAGGGCGCGCAGGTGGTCGCGCAGCCCGATGCCGTACGCGGTGGGCGTGCCGTCGTAGGCGGAGATCAGGGACGGCCCGGAGGAGCAGTCCCAGGTGTTCCAGGTCCAGCCCAGGTACGACAGGTTCCGGTCGTCGAACCACTTCATGACCTGGTCGGTGAACCCGTGCGCGCAGGTGTTCTCACCGATCTCCCCGGCGACCAGCGGCACCTGGGCGGCCACCGGGGCGAGCGTGGAGTTCCAGCAGCTCTCGGTCGAGCAGGTGTTGAAGTTGTAGACGTGGTACGCGGCGGCGAGATTGCCGGCCGGGTCTGTGGGCCGGTACGTGGTCCACTGGCTGAGGTCGTTCGCGTACGCGAGCCCGCCGGCCATGATGACGTTCTCGGCGCCGGTGGCCCGGATGCTGTCCACGAGGTCCTGCATGCCGGCGACCTCGTAGGAGATCCCGGGGCAGGTGCCGCCGTCCCGCCAGCACTTCCAGGCGTCCGTGGTGCCGGCGGTCGCCCGGTCCGGGTAGGGCTCGTTGAACAGGTCGAACACGGTCGCCCGGTCGTCCTTGAAGGTGTTCGCCACCGACGCCCAGAACGCGGGGGCGTACCGCATGTCGGGCATCGGTTTCTGACAGGTGGCGTGCACGTCGGAGCAGCCGGCCGAGTTCCCGGTGTACTGGCCGTAGGACCAGTGCAGTTCGACGATCGGGGTCATGCCGTGCGCCTCGACGCGAGCCACCAGGTCCTTGACGGCGGCGATGTAGTTCGCACCGCCGTACTCGGGCTTGATGTTCGAAAGGCCCAGCCAGCACTCCTCGTTGAGCGGGATGCGGACGGCGTCGGCCTTCCAGTCGGCGATCGCCTTGATCGCCGCGTCGTCCACCGGGCCGTCCCAGATGCCGTAGCCCTGCACGCACATGAACTCGCCGCCGGAGCGGTTGACGCCGAGCAGGCGACGGGTCCTGCCGCCCGCGTCGGCGAACTTGTTGCCGGAGACGTGCAGGGCGGGCGCGGTGCCGCCGGCCGGGGGCGGGTCGGTCGGCGGCGGGTCGGTCGGCTCGCTGTCGACGTTGCAGGTGGTGCCGTTGAGCTTGAACACGGCGGGCGCGGTGTTGCCGCCCGACCAGGAGGCGAGGAACCCGGCGCTGACGCTCGCGCCGGTGCCGAGCGTGCCGTTCCAGCTCTCGTTGGCCGCGGTCACGGTGGTGCCGGACTGGGACCACGCGGCGTTCCAGCCCTGGGTGACCTTCTGCCCGCCGGCGAGGTCGAAGGTGAGTTTCCAACCGCTCAGCGCGGTCCGGTTGTTGGTGATCTTCACTGAGCCCTGGAAGCCGCCGTCCCACTGGCTGGTGACGGCGTACTCCACCGTGCACGCGGGCGTGGCCGCCTGGGCCGAGACCGCCGGGGCGAGCACGCTCGACGCGAGCGCGGCCGCCCCGACGACGGCTAAAAGTACTGAACGCGGGGGGTGTCGCATGAGCGACTCCTTGCAGTGTGGCGCGCCGTGACGGACGCGTCGACTGAACGGAATCGCTCCCACTGGTGCGAGTGAAGGTAGCGCCAAGTGGCTCGAATGCCCAGGGGAGTTGCTTGACTTTTCCGCAACCGGATCCGTCGAATCTTTTCGACTCTTCAAGCACCTTGACCGCCCCTGGCCCCGTCCCCACTATGGGAGCGCTCCCACTGGTTCAAGCCTTGACTTCTCCCCGAGCCGCCTGCCCGCAAGGAGGAACCAGCACATGGATCCCGGACGCAAACGCAGAACGGTGCGCCGGCTGTGGACCGCGGTGGCCGCCGCGTTCGCCCTGCCCCTGTCGATGGTCGCCACCGGAAACACCGCCGCCCACGCGGCGTCCGTGCAGTGCAGCGTCGACTACAAGACCAACGACTGGGGTTCGGGCTTCACGGCCGACCTCACGATCACCAACCGCGGCACGGACACCATCGACGGCTGGACGCTGACGTACGCCTACTCGGGCAACCAGAAGCTGACGAGCGGCTGGAACGGCACCTGGTCGCAGTCCGGCCAGACGGTCACCGCGAAGAACGCCTCGTACAACGGCACCATCGCGGCGGGCGCCGCCGTCTCCACCGGTGCCCAGTTCACCTACAGCGGCACCAACACCGCCCCCACCTCCTTCGCCGTCAACGGCACCACCTGCGCCGGCGCCCACCAGCCGCCGGTGACCGTGCTGACCAGCCCGAGCGCGGGCGCGGTCTACTCGCAGGGGCAGGCGGTGCCGCTCGCGGCGACCGCGGCGGCGGCCGACAACGCGACCATCAGCAAGGTGGAGTTCTACGACGACACCACGCTGCTGGGCACGGACACGAGCGCGCCGTACTCCCTCTCGGCCTCCAGCTTGTCCGTGGGCAGTCATTCCCTGGTGGCGAAGGCGTACGACAGCCTGGGCGCGTCCGCCGCCTCCACCCCGGTCGGCATCACCGTCGCCTCCGGCCCCGCCGTGGTCGCCTCGCCGGGCCAGCTCGGCGTGCAGCAGGGCAAGTCGGGCACCTTCGCGGTGAAGCTGTCGACGCAGCCGAGCGCGAACGTCACCGTGAGCACGGCCCGCACGGACGGCAACACCGGCCTGTCCGTGACCGGTGGCTCCTCGCTGACCTTCACCCCGTCGAACTGGAACACCGCGCAGACGGTGACCATCACGGCGGACTCCTCCGGCACCGGCAGCGCGACCTTCACCGCCTCGGCCACCGGCCACACCAAGGCGACGGTCACGGTCACCGAGCTGCCCGCGTCGAAGGCGTACGACGCCCGTTTCCTGGACCTCTACGGGAAGATCACCAACCCGGCGAACGGCTACTTCTCCCCCGAGGGCATCCCGTACCACTCGGTGGAGACGCTGATCGTCGAGGCCCCGGACCAGGGCCACGAGACCACCTCGGAGGCGTACAGCTACCTTCTCTGGCTCCAGGCGATGTACGGCAAGGTCACCGGTGACTGGTCGAAGTTCAACGGCGCGTGGGACCTCATGGAGAAGTACATGATCCCCACGCACGCCGACCAGCCGACCAACTCCTTCTACAACGCCTCCAAGCCGGCGACGTACGCCCCCGAGCTGGACACGCCGAACGAGTACCCGGCGAAGCTGGACACCTCGGTGTCCGTGGGCCCGGACCCGATCGCCGGTGAGCTGAAGTCGGCCTACGGCACGGACGACGTCTACGGCATGCACTGGATCCAGGACGTGGACAACGTCTACGGCTACGGGAACGAGCCCGGCAAGTGCGAGGCCGGCCCCACGGCCACCGGACCGTCGTACATCAACACCTTCCAGCGCGGTGCGCAGGAATCCGTCTGGGAGACCGTCCCGCAGCCGACCTGCGACGCCTTCAAGTACGGCGGCAAGAACGGCTACCTGGACCTGTTCACCGGCGACAGCTCCTACGCCAAGCAGTGGAAGTACACCGACGCCCCGGACGCGGACGCGCGCGCGGTGCAGGCCGCCTACTGGGCCGACGTGTGGGCGAAGGCGCAGGGCAAGGGCGGTGACGTGTCCGGGACGGTCGCCAAGGCCGCGAAGATGGGCGACTACCTCCGGTACGCGATGTACGACAAGTACTTCAAGAAGATCGGCAACTGCACCAGCCCGTCCTGCCCGGCCGGCACCGGCAAGGACGCCTCGCACTACCTGCTGTCCTGGTACTACGCCTGGGGCGGCGCCACCGACACCTCCTCCGGCTGGGCCTGGCGGATCGGCTCCAGCCATGTCCACGGCGGCTACCAGAACCCCCTCGCCGCCTACGCGCTCAGCTCCTACGCCGACCTGAAGCCCAAGTCGTCGACGGGTGCCACCGACTGGGGCAAGTCGCTCCAGCGGCAGCTGGAGTTCTACCAGTGGCTCCAGTCCTCCGAGGGCGCCATCGCGGGCGGCGCGACCAACAGCTGGCAGGGCCGGTACGCAAGCCCGCCGGCCGGCGCGTCGACCTTCTACGGCATGTACTACGACTGGCAGCCCGTCTACCACGACCCGCCGTCCAACCAGTGGTTCGGCTTCCAGGCGTGGTCGATGGAGCGGGTCGCCGAGTACTACCAGCAGACCGGGAACGCCCAGGCCAAGGCGGTCCTCGACAAGTGGGTGAAGTGGGCGCTGTCCAAGACCACGATCAACCCGGACGGCACCTACCGGATCCCCTCCACCCTCCAGTGGTCGGGCCAGCCCGACACCTGGAACGCGTCGAACCCCGGCTCCAACAGCGGACTGCACGTCACCGTCGCCGACTACACCGACGACGTCGGCGTGGCCGCCGCGTACGCCAAGACCCTGACGTACTACGCCGCCAAGTCCGGTGACAGCGCCGCCAAGTCCACGGCGAAGGCGCTGCTGGACGGCATGTGGAACAACTACCAGGACAGCCTCGGCATCGCCGTCCCCGAGACCCGCGCCGACTACAGCCGGTTCGGTGACAGCGTGTACGTGCCGAGCGGCTGGACCGGCACCATGCCGAACGGCGACGCGATCAACTCCTCGTCCACGTTCTCCTCGCTCCGGTCCTTCTACAAGAGCGACCCCAACTGGTCGAAGATCGAGGCCTACCTCAAGGGCGGCGCCGCGCCCGTCTTCACGTACCACCGGTTCTGGGCCGAGGCGGACATCGCCCTGGCCATGGGCTCGTACGCGGAGCTTCTCGAATAACCAGTCCCCGCCAAGGCTCCGTGTACCGCGACGGGCGGCCCCCACTCGCACTGGGGGCCGCCCCGTCGTCGCGCGTTCCCCTCCAGGAAGGACCCCCACCGTGCGAAGAACCCGTATCCTCACCGCCGTGCTGGCCCTCGCCGCGGGGCTGCTCGCCGGCACCCCGCCCGCACTGGCCGCCGGCACCCCGAAGACGGCCCTCGCCGCCGACACGTACACCTGGAAGAACGCCCGGATCGACGGCGGCGGCTTCGTCCCCGGGATCGTCTTCAACCGCTCCGAGAAGAACCTCGTGTACGCCCGCACCGACATCGGCGGCGCCTACCGCTGGCAGGAGTCGACGAAGAGCTGGACCCCGCTGCTGGACTCGGTCGGCTGGAACGAGTGGGGCCACACCGGGGTGGTGAGCCTGGCCTCCGACCAGGTCGACCCGGACCGGGTGTACGCGGCCGTCGGGACGTACACCAACAGCTGGGATCCGACGAACGGCGCGGTGCTGCGCTCCGCCGACCGGGGCGCGAGCTGGCAGAAGGCGGACCTGCCGTTCAAGCTGGGCGGCAACATGCCCGGCCGGGGCATGGGCGAGCGGCTGGCGATCGACCCGCACCAAAACAGCGTGCTGTACCTGGGCGCGCCCAGCGGCAAGGGCCTGTGGCGGTCGACGGACTCCGGGGCGACCTGGTCGCAGGTGACGAACTTCCCCAACCCCGGCACCTACCGGCAGGACCCGAGCGACACGACGGGGTACGCGAGCGACAACCAGGGCATCGTGTGGGTCACCTTCGACGAGTCGACGGGGTCGGCCGGGAGCGCGACGAAGACGATCTACGTCGGGGTCGCCGACAAGGACAACGCCGTCTACCGCTCCACGGACGCGGGCGCCACCTGGACCCGGCTGGCCGGGCAGCCCACGGGTCACCTGGCGCACAAGGGCGTCCTCGACGCCGAGAACGGCTACCTGTACCTCGCCTACAGCGACAAGGGCGGCCCCTACGACGGCGGCAAGGGCCGGCTGTGGCGGTACGCGACGGCGACCGGCACCTGGACGGACATCAGCCCGGTCGCGGAGGCCGACACCTCCTACGGCTTCAGCGGACTGACCGTCGACCGGCAGCACCCGGGCACGGTGATGGCGACGGCGTACAGCTCCTGGTGGCCGGACACGCAGATCTTCCGCTCCACCGACAGCGGCGGCACCTGGACGAAGGCCTGGGACTACACGTCGTACCCCAACCGCTCGAACCGGTACACCGTCGACGTGTCCTCCTCCCCCTGGCTGACCTTCGGCGCGAACCCGTCCCCGCCCGAACAGACGCCGAAACTGGGGTGGATGACCGAGTCCCTGGAGATCGACCCCTTCGACTCCGGCCGGATGATGTACGGGACGGGCGCGACGATCTACGGCACCGAGAACCTGTCCGCGTGGGACAGCGGCGGCACCTTCACGGTGAAGCCGATGGTGCGGGGCCTGGAGGAGACGGCGGTCAACGACCTCGCGGCACCCCCCTCCGGCGGCGCCCGGCTGTTCAGCGCCCTCGGTGACATCGGCGGCTTCCGGCACACCGACCTCACCGAGGTGCCGTCGATGATGTACACCTCCCCCACCTTCACCACGACCACCAGCCTGGACTTCGCCGAGTCCGACCCGGACACGGTCGTCCGCGTGGGCGACCTCGACTCCGGGCCGCACATCGCGTTCTCGACGGACAACGGCGCCGACTGGTTCGCGGGCACGGACCCCCCGGGGGTCAGCGGGGGCGGCACGGTGGCGGCCGCGTCCGACGGCAGCCGGTTCGTGTGGAGCCCGGCCGGCGCGGGTGTGCAGTACACGACGGGCTTCGGTACCTCCTGGTCGGCGTCGAGCGGCATCCCGTCCGGCGCGATCGTGGAGTCGGACCGGGTCGACCCGAAGACCTTCTACGGCTTCAGGTCCGGGAAGTTCTACGTCAGTACCGACGGCGGCGCGACCTTCACCGCCTCCTCGGCGACGGGCCTGCCGAGCGGTGACAGCGTGCGCTTCAAGGCGCTGCCCGGCACCAAGGGCGACATCTGGCTGGCGGGCGGTGCCGCGGACGGGGCGTACGGCCTGTGGCACTCCACGGACGGCGGCGCGAGCTTCACCAGGCTGCCGGGCGTCGAGCAGGCCGACACGATCGGTTTCGGCAAGGCCGCGACCGGAGCCTCGTACCAGACGCTGTACACCAGCGCCAGGATCGGCGGGGTGCGCGGCATCTTCCGGTCCACGGACAAGGGCGCGACCTGGACGCGCATCAACGACGACGCCCACCAGTGGGGCTGGACGGGCACCGCGATCACCGGCGACCCGCGGGTCTACGGCCGCGTGTACATCGCGACCAACGGCCGGGGCGTGATCTACGGCGACACCTCCGACACGAGCGGCGGGGGCGGAGGCGGTGACGGTGGTACGACACCGGATCCGACCCCGGCCGGCGCCTGCGCGGTGACCTACAAGATCACCAACCAGTGGTCGGACGGCTTCCAGGCGGACGTACAGCTCACCAACACCGGCTCGACGACCTGGAACGGCTGGTCCCTCGGCTGGTCCTTCCCGAACGGCCAGAAGGTCGCCCAGCTGTGGAACGCCGGCTTCACCCAGTCGGGGCCCGCGGTGACGGTGAAGAACGCGAGCTGGAACGGCACGGTGGCGGCGGGCTCCTCGGTGGCGTTCGGCTTCACCGGGAGCCGGTCGGGTGCGAACGGGAAGCCGGCCTCGTTCGAGCTGGGCGGGAAGACCTGCACGGCCTCCTGACCCCTCTGGTGCTCCGACGGTTCCCGTGGTGTGCTGGTAGGAGCGGGAAGGACGCGTTCGACCACGCGGAGAAGCGGCCGACTGCCGTGCACCGCGCAATCCGGATCCGCGAGAAGCGGGTGGCGCCCTTCCCGTTCCCTTCCTCCGTCCTCGCCCGGCCCTTCTTCGTGTGCTCCCGTGTCCCCGGGCCGAAGGGTCCCCGGCCCCGGGCCCATGCGACCCATGGTGGCGGGCGCCCGGCGCGACCAGGGTGGGGGGCAGGAGCCACCAGGAAGGGAGCCGGAGCGATGACCTCCGCCACCACCATGACCCAAGCCCTGCCGGCCGGCCGGCGCGAACCGCTGATGTGCCTCGCCCGCGAGGTCTCGTTCGAGGCCGGCACCCGGCTGTTCGAGGAGGGCCGGCGCGCCGACCGCTTCTGGATCGTACGCACCGGCACCGTGGCCCTCGACGCGCGGGTGCCCGGCCGCCGGCCCGCCGTCATCCTGACCCTCGGCCACGGCGAACTCCTCGGCCGGTCCTGGCACTTCCCGCCGTACCTGTGGCAGCTCGGCGCCGAGGCGACGAGTCCGGTCCGGGCCTGGGAGTTCGACGCCGGCTCCGTGCGCGCGCTGTGCGCCGCGGACCCCGGGTTCGGCCGGACGATCGCGGTGTGGGTCGGCCGGGTGGCCGCCGAGCGGCTGCACGCCTCCCGGGTCCGGCTGCTCGATCTCTACGCCCCCTACGGCAGCGGCGGCCTGGTCTGACCGCCGTGTCCGCGCCCGACGCGAGGGGGCCGGCCCGCACAGGACCCGGGTGGGGCCGTCCGGCCCTACCGGGTTCCCCGCGGCCCCGGTTCGCTGGGATCATGTCCGAGACCCACGAGCCGTCCGGGCCGGCCCTGCCCGCCGGCCCCACCGTGCTCCCGCTGCCCGGAGAGATCGATCTGCTGACCGCGCCCGCCCTGGCGGAACGGCTCGACGCGCTCACCGCCCGCCCGCGCCCCGACCTCGTCCTGGATCTCAGACCGACCGAGTTCATCGACTGCACCGGCCTGAGTGTGCTGTGCCGGGCCCGCGACCGCGTCCTGGCCCGCCGGGGCCGGCTGCGGCTGGTGACGGACAGCGCCCGCTTCCTGCGGATGCTCCGCGCGACGGGCCTGTGGGGCACCTTCGAGGTACAGCCGCAGCTGCCCTAGCCGCCGGCGGGAGCGTCCGTCGGTCCCGGTCTGCGGAAGGCCCGCAGGCTGAAGCGCGGGTCGGGGCGGGGGCGGTCCTGGTCGGGGAGTGCGGCCAGCCGCGCGGCGAACTCCTCGGTGCGCGGCTCACCCGGCGGCAGCTGGGTGAACCAGCCGCGGCGCAGGTCGGCGATGGTGCTGCGGGGGCTGCGGCCCTGTCCGGTGCCGCGGAAGGAGCCTTGGCCGGCGGGGCGGAGCCCCACGCGGACGGCGTGCGCGGTGACGGTGTCCGCGGCGTCGACGGCGGGGCGGCGCGGGCGGGCCGCGAGGACGGTGTCGATGTCGCTGCCGACGTTGTGCGCGGCGGCCTTGTCGACCGTGGTGACGTACACCCCGCCGGGCCGCAGCACCCGGGCGCACTCGGCGATCGCCGCGCGCAGGTCCTCGGGGTCGTCCAGCAGGTGCAGCAGCCAGATGCTGGTGACCGCGTCGAAGGTGCCGTCGGGGAAGGGCAGCCGGCGGCTGTCGGCCCGGACGACCGCGCCGGGCAGCCGGGCCGAGGCCCTGCGGACCATGGCCGGGGTGAGGTCCACGCCGGTCACCCGCAGCCCGGGGCGCGCGGCGGCGATCCGCCGGGTGACGATGCCGGTGCCGCAGGCGACGTCGAGGAGGCGGCCGGACGTGCCGGCCATCAGGCCGAGGACGGCCCGTGCGGCCTCGTGGGCGCGGGCCTCGCCGCCGCGCAGGGTGTCGTAGTGGCCGGCTTCTTTCTCGTAGTCGAGCACATCGCTCAGTGTGCCCCGTGGCCTGGTGCGATGTCCTCCACCCTGCGGGCGAGGGAGAAGTCCTTCCCGGTGACGGCGCCGCCCGCGCTGTGGGTGTTCACGCTGAGGGAGACGGTGTGGTAGCCGAGGGTGAGGTCGGAGTGGTGGTCCAGCTCGTCCTGGATGCCGGCGATGTGCACGACCAGCGCCGCCGCCGCGAAGTGCGAGCCGAGCCGGTAGGAGCGGGTGAGGCGGTCGCCGTCCAGGGACCAGCCGGGCAGTTCGGCCAGCCGGTCCTCGATCTCCTTCTGCGACAGCGGTTCGACGGCCATGGCCGGGCTCCCTTCGGTGCTGTCCCCGTGCGGGGAAGGCGGACATGGGTTCAGCCTGCCACGCCGGCGGTACTAGGGTCGGCGGTATGCCTCTCGCCGTGTCCGGTCCCTCCGCCTCCGCCGCCGTCACCGGCAAGGGTGTCGGCCCGCTGCTGCGCGCCTGGCGGGAGCGGCGCCGGATCTCCCAGCTGGAGCTGGCGCTGCGCGCCGACTCCTCCGCGCGGCACATCAGTTTCGTCGAGACCGGCCGGTCCCGGCCGAGCGAGGAGATGGTGCTGCGGCTCGCCGAGCAGCTGGAGGTGCCGGTGCGCGAGCGCAACGCCCTGCTGCTCGCGGCCGGTTACGCCCCGCGCTATCCGGAGACCCCGCTGGACGATCCGGCGCTGGACGCGCTGCGCGACGGCATGGAGCGGCTCATCCGGGGCTACGAGCCCTACCCCGCGCTGGTGGTCGACGCCGGGTACACGGTCGTCGCCGCGAACCGGGGCATCGCCATGCTGCTGGAGGGCGTGCCGGAGCACCTGCTGGCCCCGGCGCCGAACGCGATGCGGCTGACCCTGCACCCGGAGGGGCTGGCACCGCGCATCCGGAATCTGCGGGAGTGGCGCGGGCACCTGCTGGCCCAGATGGAGCGGGAGATCGCCCTGCACCGCTCGGACCGGCTCCGCGCGCTGTACGAGGAGGTGGCGGCCTACCCGGTGGCCCAGGAGCCGCCCGGCGGCGAACCGGCCGAGCCGGTACCGTACTTCGCGCTGCCGCTGCGCATCGAGCACGCCGGCCGGGTGCTGTCGTTCGTGTCCTCCATCTCCACGTTCAACACGCCGATGGACGTCACGGTCGCGGAACTCGCCATCGAGACGTTCCTGCCGGCGGACCCGGCGACCGCGAAGTACCTGCACACTCTGGTGGGTTGACCGGAACCGGGGCGGTCGGTCGCCTCGGGCACGTGTGCGAGACGGCGAGCCGTGACAGACTGCTGCCCGCGGATCGGCGCGTAGGGGAGGGCGTGGCGTGAGTGAGCGGCGGGCTGCGCCCACCGTGGGGCAGGTGGTGCTCGGCAAGCGGTTGCAGGAGCTGCGGGAGGCAGCGGGGCTCAGCCGCGACGAGGCCGCCCGGGTCCTCAGGGTGGCGTCGGCGACCGTACGGCGGATGGAGATGGCCGAGGTCGCGCTGAAGATCCCCTACGTGCAGGTGCTGCTGGGTACCTACGGGGTGCCCGAGGAGGAGGCCGACGCGTTCGTGCGGCTGGCCGAGGAGGCGAACCAGCCGGGCTGGTGGCAGCGGTTCCACGACGTGCTGCCGGACTGGTTCAGCCTGTACGTCAGCCTGGAGGGCGCCGCCCGGATCATCCGCTCCTACGAGCCGCACTTCGTGCCCGGCCTGCTCCAGACCGAGGAGTACGCGCGGGCGGTGCTGGAGGCCGGGACGATCGGGCAGAGTTCGCCGGAGACGGTGGAGCGGCATGTGTCGCTGCGCATGGAGCGGCAGCGGCTGCTGGAGCGGGACGATCCGCCCCACCTGTGGGTGATCATGGACGAGACGGTGCTCCGGCGCCCGGTGAGCATGCGCCCGGAGGTGCTGCGGGACCAGCTGGACCGGCTGCTGGAGTACGCCGTACGGGACCGGGTCACGCTGCAGATAGCCGAGTTCGCGGCGGGCCCGCACCCGGGGACGTACGCGCCGTTCACGCTGTTCCGGTTCGCCGAGCCGGAGCTGCCGGACATGGTGTTCACCGAGTACCTGACCGGCGCGCTCTACCTGGACGCGCGCCGGGAGGTGGCCGCGCACCTGGAGGTGCTGGACCACATGACGGCCCGGGCCGCGTCCGCCCGGCGCACGCTGCAACTGCTGCGGGAGCACCGCGAGCGGCTCTGAGCCCCGGGTGACCCGTACGGGTCTGCGGACGGGTGCGTTCCCGGGGCCGCCCCTAGCTTCTGAGTACGGGGTGCCCCGGAAAGGCGGCGGACGTCCGACGACGCGAAGGAGGCCTGATGCCCTCGGACGCGGTGCTCTACCAGGCGGCGGCCCTCTGCCTGACCTATCCGGACGACGACCTGATCGCCCGGCTGCCGCTGCTGCGCGAGGCCGCCCCGCAGCTGCGGGCGTTCACCGACCACGCGGCCCTCACCCCGCGGCGGGAACTGGCCGCGCACTATGTGCGGGTCTTCGGCCTCGCGGACCGGCACGGCCTCTACCTCAGCCGATGGCCCGACGGTGACGCCCGGCGCCGCGGGACGTCCCTGGTCCGCTTCCGGGAGGAGTACCGCCGGCACGGCCTGGAGTGCGGCGGCGGGGAACTGCCCGACTTCCTGCCGGCCGTGCTGGAGTTCACCGCGCGGACCGGCGACACCGGCCTGCTCACCGAGTACCGCGACGGCCTGGAACGGCTGCGGGTGCGGCTGACCGACTACGGCACGCCGTACGCCGGTGTGCTGGACGCGGTGTGCGCCACCCTCTGAGTGCCCCGGGAGCGCGCGGTGCCGCGCCCCTGGGCAGGGCGCGGCACCCGGGCCGTGAGGGCCTCAGGCCAGCTCGGCCGTCAGCGTGATCGTCGTACCGGTCAGTGCCTGGCTGACCGGGCAGTTCTTCTTGGCGTCCTCGGCGGCCGAACGGAAGCCGTCCTCGTCCAGACCGGGCACCTCGCCGCGCACGGTGAGGTGGATGCCGGTGATGCCCTCGCCCGGCTGGAAGGTGACGTCGGCCTTGGTCTCCAGCCGGGTGGGCGGGGTGCCGGCGCCGGCCAGGCCGTGCGAGAGGGCCATGGAGAAGCAGCTGGAGTGGGCGGCGGCGATCAGCTCCTCGGGGCTGGTCTTGCCGTTCGCCTGCTCGGCGCGCGAGGGCCACGACACCGGCTGCTGGCCGATGCCGGAGGAGTCGAAGGTGACGACTCCGTTGCCTTCGAGCAGGTTGCCTTCCCAGACGGTGTGCGCGGTGCGCGTGGTTGCCACGATGCTTCCTTTCGCGAGTGTCGCGGTTCCGGGGTTCCCGGATCCCCCTATCCGATCACATCCGGGCTCTTCGCACTCCGAAGACCGGCCCACGCGGCGTGAACGGCGGGTGACGTCCCCGGGAAGTCCTCGGCCAGGCCGCCGAGGACGTCGCCGGTACCCTTGCCGCGCGGGTACCCGGGGGCCGGACCATCAGGCGGCCCGCTCCTCCTCCACGTCCCGCACGAGAGGTACCTGGGGGCCCGACAACTCGCCCAGCCAGCGGCGCAGTACGCGGTGGACGTGCTCGGCACCGGCCGGTTCCCCGCCGTCCGCCGTCGGGGCGGACAGATCGCGCGGGGAGAGCAGGAACGGGCGGGACTGGGCGCCGCCGAGGCCGCCGTGGGAGCCGATCTGCTCCTCGAAGGCGAGGACCTCGCCGTCCACGGGGTCGTAGGCCGAGTTGACCATGATGTCGGCGGTGTGCGGGAAGGAGTGGGTGCGGCGGACCGCGTCGGCGGCGCCGGGGCCGAAGGGGGCCAGCGGTCCGGGCTCGTCGTCCAGCTCGGCCAGCGGGATCTCGGCACCGTGGGCGCCCAGGACCAGCCCGCCGTGCTCCTCGCTGCGCACCAGCAGGAAGCCGATGCCGGGGTGGTTGGCGAGGGTGGGGAGCAGGGCGGGGTGGCGGGCGTCGATCTCCTCCTTGGTCATGCGGTGCGGGACGTCCGGGAAGGAGACCAGGCCGAGGTTGCCGGAGGCCAGCACGATCGGCTCCGAGCGGCGGGCGGGCCGGTGCTGCTCGGCCCTGTCCTCCACCGGCCGGCGCAGGGCGGCACGGACGGCGGTGCGGGCCTCGGCGCCGCTGTGCGTCCGCTCCGCCCGGCGCGGGACGGGCAGTCCGCAGCCGGCCCGGACGAGGTCGCCGAGGGTGAGGCCGTAGCGGGAGCGGAAGGTTTCGCCGGGACTCTGTCCGTGGTCGGAGAGGACGACGATCCGGTAGGGGCGCGGGGCGTGTTCGGCGACGCGTTCGAGGAGGGCGAGGGACCGGTCGAGGCGCTGGAGCACCTTCTCGGCGTCCCGGCTGTGCGGACCGGAGTGGTGGGCGACCTCGTCGTAGGCGACCAGGTCGGCGTAGACGGAGGTGCGGCCTGCGAGCATGTCGCCCATGACCGCGGCGACCACGACGTCCCGTTCGACGACGGTGGCGAAGGCGCGGACGAACGGATAGAGGCCGCCCCGGGAGACGCGCGGACGCTGCCCGCGCAGGCGGGCGCGGGTGGACTGGCCGATCTCGCGGGCCACCTCGGCGACGAAGGACAGGGCGGTGCGGACGGCGTTGGCGGGGTCGGAGAAGTAGGCGAAGTAGCCGGCGCGGGAGCGGTTCTCCCGGCCGCGGCGGCGGGTGGCGATCGACAGCACGAGGGCCTGCTCGCCGGCCCCGCCGCTGAAGAGGTTGCCGCGGCTGGCGCCGTCGACGGTGAGCAGGCCGCCGTCGCCGGTGTGCCGTACGGCCCGGCGCTGCAGCTCGGCGGCGCTCGTCGGCCGGTTGCAGACCATCACCTCGCCGCGGTCCTTCTCGTACCAGCGGAAGGCGGGCACGTCGAAGGTACTGCCGTGCAGGATGCCGAGCTGGCTGGCCCCGGTCTGGCTGGACCAGTCGGTGCGCCACGGGGTGAGGCGGTGGGAGGAGCGGCCGCCGTCCGCCGTCGGCCGGCCGCCGCCGGGGGTCAGCCAGCCGGCCACCGTCGGCATCAGGCCCTTGCGGACGGCGTCCGCGAGGACGTCGTGGCCGACGCCGTCGAGCTGGACGCAGACCAGGCCCGGGGCGGTGGGGCAGGGCGGATGGGCGCGGCGGCTGCGGGTGGCGAGGCGGTGCAGCCGGCGGCGGTAGGCCTCGTCGTCGCGCACGGCGAGGGCACCGCCGGTGGCGGAGGCGACGGCGGACATCGCCGCGGCCACGATGACGGCGGTCTCCGGGGCGACCACGCCGCGGCCGGAGGGGTTGACGCGCAGGGCGAGCAGCAGCAGCGAGCCGTTGAGGAAGAAGACCAGCAGGCCGAGGACGAACGCGGGGACGAGCAGCAGCAGTCGGACCAGGACCGGCCAGGCCACGGCCGACAGGATGCCGAAGGCGCCGGCGCCGCAGGCCGCGGTGACGGCGATCCGGGTGGTGCTGTCACCGTCGGCGGACTGGAGCTGGAAGTCGGGCAGCAGCGCGGCGAGGACCAGCATGGTGACCGTGGAGACCGCCCATACGGCGACGCTCCGCCCGACCTGACTGGCGATCCGCCGCCACCGCACCCCTCGCACGCCCCGTACACCTCGTGTCCCGGCCCTCCCCCACCCCCGTGGGCGGGCGGGCCCCGTCTCGCTTCGCCGGCCCGGTCGGGCCGTGCTCCACCTTGTCACACGGGGTGCCGCCCGTCCGGGCGGGCCGTCAGGGGCTTCTCCCGGGTCACCGTCCGTCGTAGCCGGCCGTGGGCATCGACAGCCGCCGGTGCACCCGTGCCTTCATCTGCGCGTCGTACGCCGGCTCGGCCCGTCCCACCGTCTCCACCCGCACCCCCCGGCGCGCGCACTCGGCGGTGAACTCCTCCACCGACGACAGGGCCCGGCGCAGCACCCGGAGGCTGGGCGCGACGAACACGTCCACCCCGGGCCGCACCCCGTCCCAGAGCGCGCAGTGGTCGAAACGCAGACCGCCGACGAGAAGTTCCCGGGCGACCACGTAGCCGCGCTCGGCGGCCCAGCGGGCGCACATGGCGTGCTGGCTGCGCGAGTCCACGAGGAAGGGGTCGGCCTCCAGCTCCTCCAGAGGCGTCAGGCTCGCGATGGCGGTGACCCGCACCGTCGTGAGCGCGCCGAAGGCACCCCGCAGCTGTCCCATGGCGTCCCCCTCACCTCCGGGTTTCGCCGCCGACCCTACTCCTGCCCGTAGGCTTCGGGGAGTCGCGTGAAGGAGGCGAAGAGGGTGCCGGTGGAGATCACCTGGTGGGGTCACGCCACCTGTGCGCTGGAGGATGCGAACACCCGGGTGGTCACCGATCCCCTGTTCGCCCGCCGGCTGGCTCATCTGCGCCGGCGCCGGGGTGCCGTGCCGCCCGCCGAGGCCCGCCGCGCCGACGTGGTGCTCGTCTCCCACCTCCACGCCGACCATCTGCACGTGCCGTCGCTGGAGTGTTTCGCCCCGGGCACGCGCCTGCTCGTGCCCCGGGGCGCACCACGGGCGGTACCCGGTCTGCGCCGGCTGCGGCACCTGCGGATCACCGAGGTGGTACCCGGCGACGAGGTGCGGGCGGGCGGGCTGCTGGTCCGGGTGGTGCCGGCGCTGCACGACGGGCGGCGGCTGCCGGTGGGCCCGCGGCGCTCGCCCGCGCTGGGCTACGTCGTCCAGGGCGAGGCGCGCACGTACTTCGCCGGGGACACCGGGCTGTTCGACGCGATGGCGGAGCGGGTCGGGCCGGTGGACGTGGCGCTGCTGCCGGTGGGCGGCTGGGGGCCGTATCTCGGGGAGGGGCATCTGGACGCGGGGCGGGCGGCGCGGGCACTGGCCCGGCTGGCGCCGCGGGTCGCGGTGCCGGTGCACTACGGGACGTACTGGCCGATCGGCATGGACGCCGTGCGCCCGCACGAGTTCCACGCGCCGGGTGAGGAGTTCGTGCGGCTGGCGGCGGCCGCCGCGCCCGGGGTGGCGGTGCACAGGCTGGGGCACGGGGAGAGCGTGCGGCTGGAGGTCGCGCGGTGACGTGGCTCGCGGACGCGTCGAGAGCCGTGACGCCCGACTACACCCAAGCGGCGGGCTACCCGTCGTTGTTCCTGCTGGTGCTGATCGGGGCGCTGGTGCCGGTCGTGCCGACGGGGGCGCTGGTGAGTTCGGCGGCGGTGGTGGCGTTCCATCAGACGGCGCCGCTCTCCCTGGCGTTGGTGTTCGTGGCGGCCTCGCTGGCCGCGTTCCTGGGGGATGCGGCGCTGTACTGGCTGGGGCGGCGCGGGATGCGGTCGAAGAACGGGTCGCGGTGGCTGGAGGCGATCCGGGCCCGGGCGCCGGAGGAGCGGCTCGCGCAGGCGCGGGGGAAGCTGGCGGAGCACGGGGTCGCCGTCCTGGTGCTGTCCCGGCTCGTCCCCGCGGGGCGGATACCGGTGATGCTGGCCTGTCTGATGGCGGAGTGGCCGTTGCGGCGGTTCTCGCGGGGGAACCTGCCCGCCTGTCTGGCCTGGGCGGCCACCTACCAGGTGATCGGGATCCTGGGGGGTTCGCTGTTCCGGGAGCCCTGGGAGGGGGTCGTGGTGGCGGTGGCGCTGACCGTTCTGCTCAGCGTGGCGCCCGGTGCGTGGCGGCGCCTTCGCGCGGGGCGCGCGTCAGTCCAGGATTCTTGAACCGCCGATCGGCAGGTCCCACAGGTCCTCTCGCTCCAGCCCCGCCTTCTCCCAGGCCGTCCGCACCCGCGTGAGCGGTTCCAGCACGGGCTCCGCCGACAGGACGAACGTGGCCCAGTGCATGGGGGCCATGCGGCGGGCACCGAGGTCCAGGGTGGCCTGCACCGCTTCCTCGGGGTCGCAGTGGACGTCGCTGAGCCACCAGCGGGGGTCGTAGGCGCCGATCGGCATGAGGGCGAGGTCGATGCCGGGGTAGCGGCGGCCGATGCGGGTGAACCAGTGGCCGTAACCGGTGTCGCCGGCGAAGTAGACGCGCTGTCCGTCGGGCGCGGTGAGGACCCAGCCGCCCCAGAGGCTGTGGCAGGTGTCGGTGAGGGTGCGCTTGGACCAGTGGTGGGCGGGGACGAAGTCGAAGCGGACCCCGGAGAGTTCCGCGCCCTCCCACCAGTCCAGCTCGGTGACGACGGTGAACCGGCGGCGGCGGAACCAGCGGCCGAGTCCGGCGGGGGCGAACACGGGGGTGTCGCGCGGGAGCCGGCGCAGGGTGGGGGCGTCCAGGTGGTCGTAGTGGTTGTGGCTGATGACGACGGCGTCGACGCGGGACAGGGTCTCCCAGGGCACGCCCACCGGGGTGATGCGGGCCGGGGTGCCGAGGATGCGGCGGGACCAGACGGGGTCGGTGAGCACGGTCAGCCCTCCGACCTGGACGATCCAGCTGGCGTGTCCGGCCCAGGTGACGGCGAGGGTGCGGGTGTCGGTCCGGGGCGGCGGGGCCGGTGCGTACGGCAGGCGGGGGATGTCGGCGAGGCCGTCGGCGCCGGGGCGCACGGCGCCTTCGCGGGCGAAGCGGGCGAGGGCCTTCAGGCCGGGCAGCGGGGCGGTGAGCCGGTCGTGGAACGTGCGGGGCCAGACCCGGTGTTCGCCCAGCGGGCGGGGCTCGGCCAGGGGTGGGGACGGGGGCGCGAGGGGGGTCGGTGCGCCGGGTTCGGCGGCTCTCGTGCTCGTCGTGGCCGTGGCCGTCGTAGCCGTGGCCGCCGTGGTCGTTGCCGTTGAGGTCGTCGTTGTGGTCGTCGTGGCCGGGCCGGGCTCATGCGTCTGCTGCGTCATCGAGGGGACTCCCATCGCTGAGCGTCGCGGAGATCGTCGAAGGCCGACCTCAAGGAGGTCAACGCGCGTTGCACGTGGGGCAGTTCCAACGGGGCGGGTGACGTGAGGCATTCGGTGCGGTCCTCGTCCGTGCCGCCCAGCAGCGGCCCGGTGGCGAGCCGTACGCGCAGCGCGCCGAGGTCGTCGCCGAAGCGGTGGCCGCCGGGCGCGGGCATGCCGAGCCGGGCGGTGAGCAGGTCCTCCAGTTCCTGTGCGTCGCCGACCCCCTGGGCGGCGAGCGGTTCGCGCAGCGGGGCGAGGTCGGCGTACAGATGGCGGCCGGCCTGCGGGGGCCGGGCCAGCGCGCCGGCGGCGACGACCGCGGTGTGCGCGGCGGCGGCCACGCGCGCGTGCAGCCGTACGGTGGCCTCGCGGCGTTCGGTGACGGGCGGCGGTTCGTCGAGGGCGTAGCCGGCGGCCGCGGCAACCGGGGCGGCGATCCGGGCGCCGAGGGCGGTGAGGATGTCGAGCACGCGCGCGTGGAGGTGCCGTCCGGCACCGGTGAGCGGGAAGCGGGCGACGGCGGCGGGCCAGCCGGGCGGCAGCAGGGCGCCGGCCAGGTCGGTGACGACGGTGACCTGCTCGGGCCACATCTCGGCGGGGCTGAGCAGCACGGTCTCGCGCGGGGCGTGCACGGTGTCGCGCCAGGTCTCGTCGCTGACCAGGTGCAGACCCTCGGCGGTGGCGGCCTCCACGGTCTCGTGCAGCAGTTCGGGCGGGGCGACGGTGGCGGTGGGGTCGTCGGCGACGGACAGCACCAGCAGCCGCGGGTCGCCGCCCTCGGCGCGGACCCGGCGCACCGTCTCCAGCAGCGCGTACGGGTCGGGGACGCCGCCGCTCTCGGCCGGGGTCGGCACGTGGTAGGCGGGCCGGCCGAGCACCCGGGCGTACGGCGCCCACCAGGCGGCGCAGGGCCGGGGCACGAGGATGTCCGCGCCGTCGCCGGCGAGCGCGGCGGTCAGGGCGAGCAGCAGGGCGGGGGCGCCGGGGCCGGCGGCCACCTGGTCGGGGACCGTGGGCAGTCCGCGCCGGGTCCAGTAGCCGCAGGCGGCCTCCAGCAGGGCGGGGGCGCCGCCGACGGGCTGGGCGTCGGCACGGCTCGCGGCGGAGGCCAGTACGGCGGAGAGTTCCGGGAGCACGGGCAGGCCGTCGGCGGGGAGGGGCGGGCCGTAGCGGACGGGGCCGTGGTCCTCCCCGGGGTCCGTCCGCCGCATGTCCGCCTCCGCGCAGTCCGTGTGTCTTCCCGTGATCTCCGGGCGGTGCTCTCGGGAACCTGTCTACCCCCCGGACGGCCCTCCATGGGCGGTGCCGGAGTTGCCCAGGTCACACGCTGGGGGGTTCGCCGCTCAGGAAGCGCCGGCGGCCGTGCACCCGGTAGACGGCGCCCGCGCAGGCGGCGGCGAGGCAGGCGGCGCCGGCGGCGAGCGCCGGCACCGAGTCGTTGAAGGTGCCGCCCTGTCCCGCGTCCACGCCTCGCTGGACGGCTGCCGATCCGTGCCCGTCCGGGCAGTCCGCCCCGCGGGGGTCCTGGCACGCGTGGTCGTCGCGTGCCCCCTGGTCGCGCCCGGTGTTCCCCCACCCGGAACCGTCCTGCGCACCCCCGTCGCGCCCGGCGCCGACCTGCCCGGAATCCTCGCGTCCGGTGCTGTCGCGCCCGCCGGCGCCCGGCCCGGTGCTCTCCCGCCCCGCACCGTCCGGCCCGACACCGTCCGGCCCGACACCGTCCGGCCCGGCGCCGACCTGACCCGTACCGTCGCGCCCGGACCCGTCCTGACCGGGACCGACCGGGCCGGCGCTCTCCCGCCCCGCCGCCGGCTCCCCCGACCCCGGCTCCCCCGACCCCGGCTCCCCCACCCCGTCGCGCACGGCCCCGAGCCGACCGGCGCCGTCCGGCCCCACGACGGCGGCCCCGGCACCGTCGGCCCCCGCACCGTCCGGTGCCGCACCGAGCGGCCCGCCCCCGCCCCCGTCGGGCACCGCCCCCTCCAGCCCGCCCTCGGAACACGGCATGCCGGCCGGTGACGTGCCGTCGGGGGTGTCCGGCACCAGCGCGGTGACGGGATCGCAGGACGCGGTGGCGGTGGGGCCACCGGGAACGGCCCGCGCGACCGGGCCGGTGACGGCGAGCACGGCACCGGCGGCGAAGGCGACGGACAGGGCGCGGGCGGTGCGGCGCATGGGAGGGGCTCCTCGGCGGACTGCGGCGGACTGGGCGGACTGACGACGGGCTGCGAGGGACTGAGGGCGGGCCGGGACGGACTGCGGCGGTACGGCGGGCACCGGCGCACCGGTACGGCGGAGACGCCGTGCGGCGCCCGGGTACGGCAGGCGCGGGGGCTGGTACGGGGGCACGGGGCGTGCCCTCGCTGCCATGACAGCCCGCGCGTGGCCGTACCGCGCGCGGCCGGAGCCCATTCGCGGGACACACGGGGCCGGCCGGGTGACGGCGCCGGACGGCATCCCCACGGCACCGGGACGGCACGGGCCCGGAGGTTTTCCGTCCACCTCGCAGGTGACTCGGTATCCGCTGACCGGACCGTCCGCTTCATACTGCACCGGGGAGGTCTCTCCATGAGCACCAAGGTCGCCGACCACATCCTGGAACGCTTGCGCGCGTGGGGCGTGGAACAGGTCTTCGGCTATCCGGGCGACGGCATCAACGGGCTGCTCGCCGCCTGGGGCCGCGCCGAGGACCAGCCGCGGTTCATCCAGTCCCGGCACGAGGAGATGTCCGCCTTCCAGGCCGTCGGGTACGCGAAGTTCAGCGGGCGCATCGGGGTGTGCGCGGCGACCTCGGGGCCCGGTGCCATCCACCTGCTCAACGGTCTGTACGACGCGAAGCTGGACCACGTGCCGGTGCTGGCGATCGTCGGCCAGACCAACCGGACCGCGATGGGCGGCTCCTACCAGCAGGAGGTCGACCTCCACACGCTGTACAAGGACGTCGCCTCGGAGTTCGTGGAGACGGTGACGGTGCCCGAGCAACTGCCGAACGTGCTGGACCGGGCGATCCGCACGGCGTACGCCCGGCGCTGCCCGACCGCCCTGATCATCCCGGGCGACGTGCAGGAGCTGGACTACTCCCCGCCGACGCACGAGTTCAAGATGGTGCCCTCCAGCCTGGGCATGAGCGAGTACTCCATGACCCCGACGGACGAGGCGCTGCGCCGGGCGGCGGACGTGCTGAACGCGGGCGACAAGGTGGCCGTCCTGGTCGGCCAGGGCGCCGCCGGTGCGGTCGCGGAGGTGCGGGAGATCGCCGAGCTGCTCGGCGCGGGGGTGGCGAAGGCGCTGCTCGGCAAGGACGTGCTGAGCGACGAGCTGCCGTACGTGACGGGGCCGATCGGGCTGCTGGGCAGCCGGCCGTCGTACGAGATGATGCGGGACTGCGACACGCTGCTGACGATCGGCTCGTCGTTCCCGTACACGCAGTTCATGCCGGACTTCGGCAAGGCGCGCGGCGTGCAGATCGACATCGACCCGCACATGATCGGCATGCGCTACCCGTACGAGGTGAACCTGGTCGGTGACGCCCGGTCGACGCTGCGCCGGCTGATCCCGCTGCTGAAGACGGACCGCGGCGGACGCGAGTGGTACGACACGGTGTGCGCGAACGTGAAGCGCTGGCACGAGACGATGGAGCGGCGGGCCGCTCTGACGGCCGATCCGATCAACCCGGAGTACGTGGCCCGGGCGCTGGACCCGCTCCTGCCGGACAACGCGATCCTCACCTCCGACTCGGGTTCGGTCGCCAACTGGTACGCCCGGCACATCACGATGCGGCCGGGCATGCGCGGCTCGCTGTCCGGGACGCTGGCGACGATGGGGCCGGGGGTGCCGTACGCGATCGGGGCGAAGTTCGCCCACCCCGACCGGCCGGTGTTCGCGCTGGTCGGGGACGGGGCGATGCAGATGAACGGCCTGGCGGAGATGATCACGGCCGCGAAGTACCAGGACCGCTGGTCGGATCCGCGGCTCGTGGTCGCCGTGTGGAACAACCACGACCTGAACCAGGTGACGTGGGAGATGCGCGCGATGGAGGGAGCCCCCTCCTTCCTGCCGTCGCAGTCGATCCCGGACGTGCAGTACGCGGCGTTCGCCCGGTCGCTCGGGCTGACCGGCATCCGGGTGGAGAAGCCGGAGGACGTGGAGTCGGGCTGGCGGGCCGCGCTGGAGGCGGACGGCCCGGTGGTCATCGAGTTCCTCACCGACCCCGCCGTACCGCCGATCCCGCCGCACGCCACCTGGGAGCAGATGGAGGCGACGGCCGCGTCGATCCTGAAGGGGGACGCCGACCGTGGTTCGGTGATCAAGCAGGGGCTGAAGGCGAAGGTGCAGGAGTTCCTGCCCGGCCGGCAGAAGCAGTAGCCGTGCGGCACGGACCCCGTGTCGGACGCGCGGCACCGGGTACGCGGTGCGGACCTTCGACCCTCTGGAGGGAGATATGCAGCGAGGCAGCGACCGGCTGAGCGTCCATCGGGACGACGAGATGAAGCACGAACTGAAGGGACTGCTCCGGTCCGGCCATCCCACGCGTGTCGAGGAGTGGCACGACCCGGAGCCGGCCGCGGACGACGACCCGGAGGTCTGGAGCGGCCCGGTGGGCGGCCTGGGTTCTCCGGCGGCGCTGGAGCGGACCCGGCTGGAGCTGGCCCGGCACCTGAGCCGGCACGACTTCCCCGCGAAGGCGGGCGAGCTGGCCCGGGCGCTGCGCCGCGGCAACGCGCCGGGCGGACTGGTCGACGCGGTGGCCGGGCTCCGGCACGGGCACCGGTACGAGAACGTGCAGCAGCTGGCCGAGGCGCTGGTGGGCGGCGCATGAGCCGGGATCAGGCGGCGGAGATCGCGCGGGGCGCCACGGTCGACGTGGGGGACGTCACCACGCGGTTTCTGCTCTACGGGCTGCTGCCCGGCTGGTTCCTGCCGGGGCTCGCGGACTGGGCGATGCACCGGCGCACCCGGATCGAGGACACGACGGGGACGAAGGAGTCCCTGATCCACTCACTGATGATGGCCGAGGTGGGCCTGCCCATCGCGCTCACCCTGCGCTACGAGGTCAACCCGCTGCTGCTGTCGGTGCAGCTGGGCGCGGCGGCGGTGCACGAGGCGACGGCGCTGTGGGACGTGCGGACGGCCGTCGACAGCGACCGTGAGGTCAGGCCGGTCGAGCAGCACATCCACAGCTTCCTGGAGTCGCTGCCGTTCGGCGGGCTGGCCTCGCTGATGTGCCTGCACGCCGATCAGGTGCGGTCGCTGCTCGCCGGCGGGCGCGGGGATCCGGACGCCTGGCGTCTGGTGCCGCGCCGGCGCCCGCTGTCGGCGGGCTACCTGGCGGGCATCGGTCTCGCGATCGGCGTGTGCGTGCTGCTGCCGTACGGCGAGGAGCTGGTGCGCTGCCGGCGGGCGGCCCGCGCCCGGAAGCGGCGCGCCCGGGTCCACCGGGCGGTGCTGAGGAAAGTGAAAGGGAACTGAGAATCATGCGTATCGCGTTTCTGGTGGCACCGGAGGGTGTCGAGCAGGTCGAGCTGACCGAGCCGTGGAAGGCGGCCTCGGACGCCGGGCACGAACCGGTGCTGGTGTCGACCGAGCCGGGGAAGATCCAGGCGTTCAACCACCTGGACAAGGCGGACACGTTCCCCGTGGACGAGGTCGTGGCCGAGACGTCGGCCGGGTCGTTCGGCGGGCTGGTGCTGCCGGGCGGGGTCGCGAACCCGGACTTCCTGCGGATGGACGAGAAGGCCGTCGCGTTCGTGAAGGACTTCTTCGAGCGGGGCCGTCCGGTGGCCGCGATCTGTCACGCGCCGTGGACGCTGGTGGAGGCGGACGTCGTACGCGGCCGGGTGCTGACGTCCTGGCCGAGCCTTCGGACCGACATCCGCAACGCCGGCGGCACCTGGGTGGACGAGCAGGTGAAGATCTGCGACCACGGCTCCAACCAGCTGGTGACCAGCCGCAAGCCGGACGATCTGAAGGCGTTCTGCGACGCGTTCCTGCACGTGTTCGCCGGCGAGCCCGGCTGACCGCCGCGAGAGTCGACCGTACCGGGAGGTACCGGGAGACGGGAGAGTGTCGAGGGCCGGCCCGCCGGGGCCGGCCCTCTTCGGTGTGCGGTGGGGGTTTCGGTGTGCGGTGGGGGTCGGGGAGGAGGTCGCGGGGCCGGGGTCAGGTGGCGGGGGTGCCCGGAGCGGCCGCCTCGCCGCAGCTTCGTTCGCGGGCGCCCTCACGGGTGCGGCCCGCGCTCACCAGGCGGCGGGGGTTGCGGCGCAGATACTCGCCCTCCAGCTGTGCCATGCGCTCGTTGTGGGCCCGCAGCGCGTCGTTGGAGCCGTACAGGAGTGTGTCGTGGCGCGTGCGGTGGATGGTCTCCAGCTCCTTCATGAGCTGCTGGTCGTCCAGCCGGCTGGGGTCGACTCCGGTCATGGTGGTGCCCCGCTCGTCGTGTTCGTTCATGGGCTTCGGGTACCCGCCCGGCGTGCACTGCCCCCGAGCGATTTCCGGGAGGAATCCGTGGAGCTCGCGTTCCTGAATCCACTGTACGAACATCCGGGGCCCTGGGCCTCCGCATACATGGACCTGTCCCAGCACGACGCGGACATGCACCACCAGCGCCGTCTGGCGGCGGACGCGGTGTCCCGGCGTCTGCGCGAGCAGGGCGCCGACGAGGCCACCTGCCGGGCGGTACGGGACGCGCTGGAGGAGCTCGTGCGCAGCACCGAGCCGTACGGCAGGGCCGTGTTCGCCCGGGACGGCGAGGTGGCGCTGCAGGTCCCGCTGACCCAGGCCCCGCCCCAGGGCCTGGTGCACTGGGGCACGCTGCCGCATGTCACGCCGCTGCTGGACCTGGCCGGTGAGGACCCGGTGTCGCTGGTGGCGTACATCGACCGCACCGGGGCCGACTTCGAGCTGCGCAGCGCGGTGCTCCAGGAGGAGGCCGGGCATGTCACGGGCAGCCGGCAGTGGCCGATGCACCGGGCGAAGGCCTCCGACTGGTCCGAGCGGCACTTCCAGCTGAAGGTGGAGAACACCTGGGAGCACAACGCCCGGGAGATCGCCGAGGCGCTCGCGGCCTGCCAGGCCGAGACCGGGGCCGACCTGCTGGTCCTGTGCGGGGAGGACCGGGAGTGCCGGTCGGTGCGCGAGCAGTTGCCCAGGCATCTGCACGAGCGGACGGTGGAGGCCGCGCACGGCATCGGCAGCAGGCTGCTGCCCCGTGAGGTGGAGGAGATCCGTACCCGGCACGTCCGGGAGCGGATCCTGGCCGAGGTGGACCGCTACCGGGCCGCCCGGACGCGCGACGAGGAGCGGCGGACGGCCGCCGACGAGGGGGTGCCGCAGCTGATCGAGGCGGCCCGCGAACACCGGCTGGCCGAGCTGCTGATCCGCCCGGACGGACCGGACACGCACCGCGAGGTGTGGATCGGTGAGGCACCGGACCAGCTGGCGGCCCGCCGTACGGAGCTGAGGAACCTGGGCGAGGAGCACGCCTGGCCGGCCCGCGCCGACGACGCGCTGGTCCGTGCGGCCGTGGTGACGGACGCGCCGGTCCTGTCGCTGACCCCGGTCCTGGAGGCCACCGGCGAGGACGTCCCGGCGGGCGGCATGGGCGCGCTGCTGCGCTGGACGTAGCGCGGCAGGACGGTCTCGCGGCAGGACGGTCTTCGCGGGAGCGGGCGCCGAACGGGCGGGCCCGGGCTACCGGGCCCGCTCCACCCGCCGTTCGTCCCAGACCGGCTCCGCTGTCTCGCGGACCCGGCCGTCGCTGCCGAAGACCAGGAAGCGGTCGAAGGAGCGGGCGAACCAGCGGTCGTGGGTGACGGCGAGGACGGTGCCCTCGAAGGCCTCCAGCCCCTCCTGGAGGGCCTCGGCGGACTCCAGGTCGAGGTTGTCGGTGGGCTCGTCCAGGAGCAGGGCGGTGGCGCCCCGCAGCTCCAGCAGCAGGATCTGGAAGCGGGCCTGCTGGCCGCCGGAGAGCCGGTCGAAGCTCTGCTCGGCCTGCTGGGTGAGTTCGTAGCGGCGCAGCCGGGACATGGCGGCGCCCCGGTCCTGGGCGTGTTCCTTCCAGAGGATGTCGAGGAGGGAGCGGCCCTGGAGTTCGGGGTGGGCGTGGGTCTGCGCGAAGTGGCCGGGCACGACCCGGGCGCCGAGCTTCCACTTCCCGGTGTGCGCGACGTCCTCGCCGGCGAGCAGGCGCAGGAAGTGGGACTTGCCGGAGCCGTTGGAGCCGAGGACGGCGACCCGTTCGCCGTAGAAGACCTCCAGGTCGAACGGTTTCATCAGGCCGGTCAGCTCCAGCGCCTCGCAGGTGACGGCCCGTACGCCGGTACGGCCGCCCTTCAGACGCATGGTGATGTCCTGCTCCCGGGGCGGCTCCGGCGGCGGGCCGGCCTCCTCGAACTTGCGCAGCCGGGTCTGGGCGGCCTGGTAGCGGGAGGCCATCTCGTGGCTGACGGCGGCGGCCTGGCGGAGCGTCAGGACGAGCTTCTTCAGCTGGGCGTGCTTCTCGTCCCAGCGGCGGCGCAGCTCCTCGAAGCGGGCGAAGCGTTCGCGGCGGGCCTCGTGGTAGGTGGCGAAGCCGCCGCCGTGCACCCAGGCGTCGGCGCCGGCGGGGCCGGGCTCCACGGAGATGATCTTCTGCGCGGCGCGGGCGAGGAGTTCCCGGTCGTGGGAGACGAACAGGACCGTCTTGCGGGTCTGTCCGAGCTGCTCCTCCAGCCACCGCTTGCCGGGCACGTCGAGGTAGTTGTCCGGCTCGTCCAGCAGCAGGACCTCGTCGGTGCCGCGCAGCAGCGCCTCCAGCACGAGCCGTTTCTGCTCGCCGCCGGAGAGGGTGCGGACCTGGCGCCACTGGGCGCGCTCGTAGGGCACGCCGAGCGCGGCGGTGGTGCACATGTCCCACAGCGTCTCGGCCTCGTAGCCGCGGACCTCGGCCCAGTCGGCGAGGGCCTGCGCGTACCGCAGCTGGGCGGCCTCGTCGTCGACGGTCATGACGGCGTGCTCGGCCTCGTCGACCGCCTTCGCCGCCTCGCGGATGCGGGGCGGGGCGACGGAGACCAGCAGGTCCCGTACGGTCGTCTCGTCCCGGACGGAACCGACGAACTGGCGCATCACGCCGAGCCCGCCGCCGACGGTGACGGTGCCGCCGTGCGGTTTCAGCTCGCCGGAGACCAGGCGCAGCAGCGTCGTCTTGCCGGCGCCGTTCGGGCCGACCAGCGCGACGACGGCGCCCTCACCGACCCGGAAGGACACGTCGCCGAGCAGCGCCCTCCCGTCGGGGAGGAAGTACTCCAGGTGCGCGGCTTCGAGATGTCCCATGAGGAGGCATTCTCCGGGGCGGCCCGCGCCCGGGGCAAACTCTTATGCGCGGCCCCCGGCGGCCGCCCGGCCGGCCGCGCCCAGCGCCTGGCCCGCCGGGCCGCTCCCGCCCGCCGGTTCCACCGTGGCACCCTCCCAGGACAGGGCCTTCCAGCCGTCGGAGGGTGAGCCTTCGAGGACGACCACACCGGTGTTCTGCAGGGGGCGGGCGGCGGCGAAGGCGACGTCGACGTTGTCGGCGCGGGCGGCGGTCCAGACGCGGATCGCGGCACCGTGGCTGACCATGGCGACGGCACGGGCACCGCTCGCGGCGGCCTCGGCGACGACGGCGTCGTACCGGGCGAGGGCCTCCTGGCCGCTCTCCCCGCCGGGCATGCGCAGCGCGGTGTCGCCGGCCGCCCACGCGAACACCGTACGCAGGTACAGCCGGCCCCCCGGGCTGTCCCCGGGCAGCATCTCCAGGTCGCCGGCGGACAGCTCGCGGATGCCGGCGCGCACGGTCACGTCCAGGCCGCGGGCGGCGGCCAGCGGGGCGGCGGTCAGCTGGGTGCGGACCAGCGTGGAGGCGTAGAGCGCCTCGATGTCCTCACCGGCGAGCGCCCGGGGCAGCGCGGCGGCCTGCGCCTCGCCGAGGGGGGTCAGCCCGGGGCCGGGGACGGCGGTGTCCAGCAGGTGGTCCACGTTGGACGGGGTCTGACCGTGGCGGACCAGGAGCAGGCGCATCCGGGTTCTCCTCCCGCGCCGGCGGACGGCGCACCGGGGACACAAGAAACGGGCACTTCAGGGTAACCGCACCCCATGAGCCCAGACCTGGACCTGACGTCGGCCGCGACCGCCGCCCGCACCCCGCTGCGCACGCTCCTCGATCTCGACGGCCGGCTGTTCGAGGCCGCCGCCTCCCGGCGCTGGCCCGGCGCCGAACGCGTCCTGCCGCGGCTGAGCCGCAGCGCGAACCACGGTGTGCTGTGGTTCGCGACGGCCGCCGCGATGGCCGCGAGCCGCACGCCCAGGGGCCGCCGGGCGGCGGTGCGGGGGGTGGCCTCGCTCGCCCTGGCCTCGCTGACCGTGAACACGCTCGGCAAGCGCTCGGTGCGCCGCGCCCGGCCCGTGCTGGATCCGGTGCCGCTGGTGCGGCAGCTGAAGCGGCAGCCGATCACCACGTCCTTCCCGTCCGGGCACGCGGCGTCCGCGGCGGCCTTCGCGACCGGCGTGGCCCTGGAGTCCCCGGCCTGGGGCGCGGCGGTGGCGCCGGTCGCGTTCTCGGTGGCCGCGTCCCGTGTGTACACGGGCGTGCACTTCCCGAGCGACGTACTGGCCGGGGCGGCGCTCGGCGCGGGCGCCGCCTTCCTGGTACGGCGCCTGGTGCCGACCCGCGCCCAGGTACGGCGGCCCGCCCGGTCCCGGGCCGAGGCGCCCGCGCTGCCGGAGGGCGAGGGCCTGGTGATGGTCGCCAACCGGGCGGCGGGGAGCGCGGAGCGGGTGCGCGCGCTGCACGACGCGCTGCCGGAGGCGGAGATCGTCGAGTGCGCCCCGGAGGAGGTCCGGGACGAGCTGGAGAAGGCGGCGGCCCGGGCGCGGGTGCTCGGGGTGTGCGGCGGCGACGGCACGGTGAACGCGGCGGCCGAGGTCGCCCTGCGGCACGGCCTGCCGCTCGCGGTACTGCCGGGCGGCACCCTCAACCACTTCGCCTACGACCTCGGTGTGGAGGACGAACGCCGGCTGGCCCGGGCGATCCGGCACGGCGAGGCGGTCCGGGTGGACGCCGGCCGGTTCACCACCCGCGGCACCAGGCACCTGTTCCTCAACACGCTGAGCCTGGGCGTGTACCCGGAGCTGGTGCGGGCGCGCGAGCGCTGGTCCTCCCGGATCGGCGGCTGGCCGGCCGGGGTGCTGGGCGCGCTGCGCGTGCTGCGCGCCGGCCGGCACCCGCTGGAGGTGGAGGCGGGCGGCGGGCGGCGGCCCCTGTGGCTGCTGTTCGTCGGCAACGGCGTCTACCACCGCATGGGTCTCGCGCCGGGCCGCCGTACTGATCTGGCGGACGGCCTGCTGGACGTGCGGGTGGTGCACGGCAGCCGCAGGCCCGCGCTGCGGCTGCTCGCCGCGGCCCTGGCGGGCCCGCTGACCCGCTCCCCCGGGCACGCGGCGGTGCAGGTGCACCGGCTGCGGCTGACCGGCATCACGGCGGGCACCCCGCTGGCCTACGACGGCGAGGTCACCGACGTCTCGGGCGAGATGCTGCTGGAGAAGCTGCCGGAGGCGCTGACGGTCTACCGTCCGCTGACGTTCTGACACCCGGTCGGCGCCGGCCGGCGAGGAGCCGAGGACCTGATGACACGTCAGTCCGCATGGCAATACGCCCATCTCATCATTCGGCATGGGCGCGTACCGTTGCCCCCGTACCGGCGGGCGCGTCCGTCCGGTCCGCCTCCGAGGGTGAAGGGGTACAGCCATGCCGAAAGCGCAGGAGACCGCCGTCTACACGCACGGGCACCACGAGTCGGTGCTGCGTTCGCACACCTGGCGGACCGCCGCCAACTCCGCGGCCTATCTGCTCGGCGTGCTGAAGCCCCACATGCGCGTCCTGGACATCGGCTGCGGGCCCGGCACGATCACCGCCGATCTGGCGGCCCTGGTCCCCGACGGCCATGTCACCGGCGTCGACCGGGCGCCGGGCGTTCTGGAGCAGGCGCGGGCCACCGCCGCCGCCCGGGATGTGACGAACGTGGACTTCGCGGTGGCCGACGTCAACGGCCTGGACTACCCGGACGACAGCTTCTGTGTGGTCCACGCCCACCAGGTGCTCCAGCACGTCGGCGATCCCGTGCGGGCCCTGCGGGAGATGCACCGGGTGACGAGGCCGGGCGGGTTCATCGCCGTACGGGACGCGGACTACGCGGCGATGACCTGGTACCCGGCGGTGCCCGGCCTGGACGACTGGCTGGACCTGTACGCGCGGGTGGCCCGGGCCGGCGGCGGCGAACCCGACGCCGGGCGCCGGCTGACGGCGTGGGCGCGGGCGGCCGGGCTGGGTGACGTCACCTCCACCTCCAGCACCTGGACCTTCGCCACACCCCAGGAGCGGGCCTGGTGGAGCGGCCTGTGGGCGGACCGCACGGTCGCTTCCGCGTACGCGGAGCGGGCCGTGCAGGGGGGCCACGCGACGGCGGAGCAGCTGCGGGCCGTGGCGGAGGCGTGGCGGGAATGGGGGCGGCGGGAGGACGGCTGGTTCGCGGTCCTGCACGGAGAGATCCTGTGCCGGAAAGAAGCCTGATCCGCGGGCTTTGGGAAACCCGTGGCGCAGGAGGTTCACATCATGGTTCCCATCCTGCTGGTACTGCTTCTGGTGCTGATTCTCTTCGGTGCCGGATTCGCGCTGAAGATCCTGTGGTGGATCGCCCTGGTGGTGCTCGTCCTGTGGCTGCTGGGTTTCCTCGTCCGCGGTACGACGTCGGGCGGCGGCAGGGGTCGCTGGTACAGGTGGTGAGCGTCTCCAGGTGGTGAGCGTGTCCCCGCGCTAGGCCCCGTCGCGGGGAAGCAGCGGTCCGAGCGGCCCGAGGTCCAGGTTGAGGTCCTCGGGCCGCAGGCCGTACCGGTCCCGCAGCTCGGCCATCCGCTCCTCCAGCAGCATCAGCGTGAGCCCGATCCGCTCCTCCTGCTCCTCGGTCAGGTCACCCGTGTCGAACCGGCGCACGGCCTGCCGCTCCATGAGCTGGCGCAGCAGCTCGACCACGGTGAGCACGAGCTTCACCAGGTCGCGTTCGACGGTGTCGGGTTCCAGGTCGAGACGCTTGCGCGGACTGCGCGCGGTCATGCGGGGCTCCTAGGGCTCCTCGAAGGGCGACGGCACCTGCTCGTTCACGGAGCTGATCAGTGCGTTCAGGTCGATGCGGACGAGGTCGACGTCCGCGATGCGCAGGGTGATGTCGCCGGTGATGACGACTCCGCCGGCCAGCAGCCGGTCCAGGAGGTCGACCAGCGCGATCTCGCGGCGCTCGACTACGGTCACCGCCCCACCCCCGGTCCCTCTCCGGATTCCGCTCCGGTATGCACGCCGGATTCCGCTCCGGCCTCGGCCCCGTCCTGTGCTCCGGACGCCTCTCCGGAGAACGAGTACGCGGCCCAGGGGCCGGTGAGTTCCACACGGATCCCCGGCGCCTCGTCCTTCGTCCGGTCCACGAGTTCCACGAATTCCTCGGAATGGGCCCGCGGCACCAGGTAGGCGGCGTTGAGCACGTTCTGTCCCGGGGTACCGGAGATCGCGGAGTTCTGCGGGCGGTGCAGCCGCACGTCCTCGGCCCGCTCGGCGAGGCGTCCGTGCAGGGAGTGGGCGAACCGCTCGGCCCGCTGCCACCTCTCCTCCTGCGCATGGCTGCGCTCGCGCCGGCTGCGCAGGTAGTCCCGCCCGCTGGCGGGCCGCGCGGCGGCGACGGGCTCGGCCTCCGCGGGCTCGGGCTCGGGCTCCAGGTACACCTTCACACCCCACTCGACCCGGCCGTCCAGCCGGTCGAGCAGCCGCCGGAAGTCGTCCTCGCGGGCCTCGATCATCGAGCGCAGGGCGCTGTCGTCGCGGAAGACGGTCGCGAGCCGCAGCGGAAGCGGGGTGGTGACCGTGGTGAGCGCGTCGACCACCCCCTGGTGGGCGCGGGCGGTCGCGGCCAGCCAGTCCAGGTCCTCCAGATGGGCCTTCAGCGCCTCCTCGCAGAAGTCCGCCTCGGGGACCGTACTGACGACCGCGACCAGCCCGTGGTGGTGCAGCAGCGCCGCCGGGGCGCCCGCGACACCCGTCAGCTGGGCCTGCAGCGGTGTCCGGAAGGGGCGGCAGACGGCGTAGACGTACCGCAGTCGGGTCATGGTGCCTCCTTCGGGGCGCGGCCCGGCTCCAGCTCCTCCAGCCGCGCGAGCCGTTCACGCAGCTCGGCGTTCTCCCGGGCCAGCTCGTCCCGGCGGGCCCGGGAGGAGAGCGCGGGATCGGTCTCCCACCAGTCGATCCCCATCTCCTTGGCCTTGTCGACGGAGGCGACGATGAGCCGCAGCTTGACGGTGAGCAGTTCGATGTCGAGGAGGTTGATCCTGATGTCACCCGCGATGACGACACCCTTGTCGAGCACGCGCTCCAGGATGTCCGCGAGGTTCGCTCCCGAGCCCTGGCCCCCGTAGTAGGGCTCGGGAAACCGGTTGGGCGTCGTCATCGACGGCTCCCGCGCTCAGCGTACTCGGGCTCCTCTTCCTCGTACTCGTCCTCGTCCTCGTCCTCGTACTCCTCGTCGTCCGCCCGGCCCCCCTCGTCCTCGGCCTCGCCCTCGTCCTCGGCCTCGTCCTCGTACGAGCCCTCCTCGTCGTACTCGCCCTCGTAGGGCTCCTCCTCCTCGGCCTCCGCCTCGGGCGCCTCTTCCTCTCCTTCCTCCTCCTCTTCCTCTGCCTCTGCCTCCTCCGGCTCCTCTTCCTCGGCTCCCTCGGCCTCCGCCTCGGGCTCCTCCGGCTCCTCTTCCTCCGACTCCTCCGGTGCCTCTTCCTCCGACTCCTCCGCCTCCTCCTCGGCGATGGCGTCCTCGTGGCTGCGGACCACCTCGCCGTCGCGGATCTCGCCGCGCCAGCTGTCCTCCGCCTCCCCCTTGAGGGTGATGAAGCGGGCGAAGTTCTTCAGGTCCAGCCGTGCCCGGCGGCCCTGGGCGCGCCAGATGTTGCCGGTCTTCTCGAAAAGCCCGGTCGGGTAGTACTCCATGACCAGCAGGACCCGGGTGAGGTTCTCCTCCAGCCGGTGGAAGGAGACCACGCCCTTGGTGGTGCCCTTGGCTCCCTCCGAGGTCCACTGGATGCGGTAGTCGGGTATCTGCTCGGTCGTCTTCGCCTTCCAGCTCCGGGTCGACCAGAAGACCTTCGCCCGCCAGTCGGAGTGGGTGTCGTCGGCACGGCTCGCGCTCTTGACGCCCTTGGCGAAGGTGGAGAAGGACTGGTACTGGGTCCACTGGTCGTAGGCGGTGCGCAGCGGTACCCCGACGTCGACGGACTCCATGATGACGGTGGGCTTCTTGCCCGCGCCGCCCTTCTTGCCCTTGCTGCCGCCGAGGCTCTTCAGCGCACCCATCACGTTGTCCTTCGCGTGGGAGGCGCCCAGCTCCACGGCCGAGCGCAGCGGGCCCTTGCCCTCGGCGAGCTTGCGCCCGCCCTCGAGTGCGAGTTTGGCGAAGCCCGGGCTGTTGCCCTCGGCGATGTCGTTGAGCTTGACGGTGGTCTCGCCGAGCTTGCGCCCGAGGCCCGACAGCATGCGCTGGGCCTGCGCGGACAGGTACTCCTGTGCCTCCTCCTTCAGCCGGTCGGCCGCCTCACTGTGCGCGAGGGCGCTCAGCGGGCCGCCCTGGGCGGCCCCCGTGGCCTTGCCGGCCGCCGAGGTGGCGGATCCGAGGGTGTCGGTCATCGGTCATCGCCGCCTTTCGACTGCCGGGAGGCGGCACCGGAGGCCGCGTCCCCAGCCGAAGCCGTCTTCTTCGCAGCCGCCTTGCGGGGCCCGGCCGCCTTCTTGGCCGCCGTCTTCTTCGCGGGGGCCGTCTTCTTGGCCGCGGCCTTCTTGGCCGCCGTCTTCTTCGCCGGAGCCCTCCGGTGAGGTTCCTCCTCACGCGAGTCCTCGTCCCGCGACCGCTTTCCGCGACGGTCTTCGTCACGGTCGCCGCCGGACTTCTGACGGCCGTCCTCCTCGCCGTCCTCCTCGCCCGACTCCTCGTCGGACCGGGACGGCACGATGCCGGACAGCTGATCACGCACCTGCGCCGTACGCCCGTGCAGCCGGTCGGCGAGCGCGTTGATCTGCCGTTCGGCGACCGCGCCGGAAGCGGCCTTGCCGACGCCTCGCAGGTCCTGGCGCAGCTGGTCGCCGATCTCCTTGAACTGCGGATTGTTCTTCAGCTGCTGGTTCACCAGGTCCGCGACCGTCCGCGGGCTGAGGTTCAGCTTCTTCCCCGCGACCAGGGAGCCCACCGCGAGGGCCATTTTGAGCTTCTTGGTACGTCCGAGCAGGTATCCGGCCCCTACGGCGAGGCCCAGTGCGGTTCGGTTCATGTCACGTCCCGTTGCCTGTGGTGTCGCCGGAGCGCATAGCGGTCTCCAGCCGGTCGAGCAGTTCGTCCTCGCGCTGGTCGAACTCCTCCTCGGTGATCTCGCCGCCCTCCAGTTGCTCTTCCAGGCGGGCGAGTTCGGCCCGTACGGTGGCGGGGTCGTAGTAGATCCGCTCCGCCTCACGGAGCACCTGCCTGATGGCCCACGCGCTGCCGCGCACGGGCGCGAACGGCAGCATCAGTACTTCGCCGATCAGCCCCACGGTGTTCTCCTTTCCGTCCGGGCCGGGAGCGCTACTGCGCGCCGGCGTCCGCGCCGGCCGTGCTGCCCGCGGGCTGCGCCGGGCCGGGCTCGACGAAGCTGTACGGCGGCAGCGGCCCGTTGACCCTCAGGTCCAGATGGGCGTGGCTCTTGCGGACCTGCTCGGCGGTGGCCAGGAAGTCCTCGGCCGAGTCGCGTGGCACCAGGAACGACACGTTCAGCAGCCAGCCGGTGGACTCGGGCCCCACACTGACGGCGGACGCGACCGGTGCGAGCAGTCCCTGCACCGTCTGCGCGTCCTCGGCCTCCCGGGCCTTGACGGCGGCGGCGACCATCTCGCCGAGGCGGATCTTGTCGTCGTAGCTGCCGCCGCCGGCCCTGCGGTTGGCCTCGGCGAGGCCGCGGACGTCCGCGTTCTCGGCCATCACCAGGTGCAGGACGGCCTCCTCGACGTGCGTGGCCTTGACGTTGTACTCGACCTTGCCGTCCAGCTCGCGCAGCCGCTCCAGGTAGTGCTCCGCCCGCTCGGTGAGCACCTGGGTGACGGCGTCGTCGCCGTCGGCGACGCTGCCGAACCGCATCGGCAGCACACAGCCGCCCCCGCTCGCCTCGGCGAGCACGTTCTGGTGCGCGAGCAGGTCCCGGCGCTTGGGGCGCAGGTCCTCGGGCGCGTCACTGACGACGGCGGCCAGTTCACCCGCTGTGAGCACGCGGACGGTGCGCGGCGGCTCGCCCACCCCGGTCATGCCCTCGGGCAGCGCCGGGTGGGAGCGGGCGGTGATCCCGTAGACGTAGGTGCTCACTCCTGCTCCTCCTTACGCCGCGCCGGAGCCTTCCGGGCGCGCGGCCTCGACTCGGTCTCCCCTTCCTGACGCGCCTGGTTGAAGGCGTCGGATATGGTCTGCGCGGCGCCGGACAGGGCGCCCTTGGACTTGCCGCGGGCGCCGGACTCGGTGATGTCGCCCACGAGCTCGGGCAGACCCGGGCTCTTGTGGGGGCCCGACTCCAGGTCCAGGCGGTTGCACGCCTCGGCGAAGCGCAGGTACGTGTCGACGCTGGCCACGACGACCCGGACATCGATCTTCAGGATCTCGATGCCCACCAGGGAGACGCGGACGAACGCGTCGATCACGAGTCCCCGGTCCAGGACCAGCTCGAGTACGTCGTAGAGACCGCTGCTGCCGCCTCCGCCTCCGGTCTGCTGTGCCGGAACAACAGTCATGCCGGCGATTCCTCCTCCTGCGTAGTGGGTGCACGGTCCGCGCGGGCGGGAAGCACGCGCCGTGGCTCAGCGGCCGCGCGCGTCGGCCCTGCCGCGTTCGTAGCGGCGGACACGCCGGTAACCGGTCAGCTGGCCCTCCGGGTCCAGCTCGACCTGGTAGCTCGCCATCAGGCTCATCGTGTCCGGGACCCGGGCGAGTTCCAGGACCTCGACCTCCAGGGACCAGCCCTCCTCGGTCTCCTCGAAGGAGGACACCGACTCGGGAGCCAGTCCGGTCAGCTCGGCGAGTTGGCTGCGCGCCTGGCGCAGCACCTCGACGGGGGTCGGTCGCCGGCTGTTCGTCCCGGGGCGGCTACCGCCCTGCGTCTCGTGCGTGTGGTCGGAGTTCTGGGAGTGATCAGAGTGCTGAGAGTCCTGTGCTTTCCGTGAACTCTGTGAATCCGAAGTGCTGTTTGTGTTCGACATGGCCACCTCTCCCTGCGTGTGGCCGTTCCTCCCTTGGCCAAACCTCAGGAGCGCATGTCATCGAGACGGCGTCGGGCCGGGTCCAGGGAACGGCCACGGTCGGGCAGGTCGCCCCACGGCTCCGTCCGGGCCTGGTCCACGGCGTCGGCGATGCTCCACCGGCGGGCGTCCAGTGCCGGATCGTCCACCTGCTTCCAGGCTAGGGGCACGGCGACCGGGGCGCCCGGGCGGGCACGGACGCTGTAGGGGGCGACGGCGGTCTGGGCGTAGCCGTTGCGCTGCACGTCCAGGTAGAGGCGGTCCGCGCGGTCCTGCTTGCGGGCCTCGGTGGTGAGCCGGTCGGGGTGCCGGGAGGCGGCCAGCTCGGCGACGTCCTGGGCGAACCGCCGCACCTCGTCGAAGTCGTGGCGGCCGTCGAGCGGGACGACGAGGTGCAGGCCGCGCGAGCCGGTGGCCATGGGCGCCGCGGGCAGCCCCAGCTCGTCCAGCAGCTCCCGCACCCGGTGGGCCGCGTCCCGGACGGCGGCGAAGTCGTCGCCGGCCGGATCGAGGTCGAAGACCAGCCGGTCGGGATGGTCGGCGCCGCCGGCCCGGTCGGTGCGGGACAGCCAGCGGTGCAGGGTGAGGCAGGCCTGGTCGGCGAGGTACAGGAGGGTGGCGGTGTCGTCGCAGACGACGTGCGTGACGGTGCCGCCCTCCTTGGCCAGCTCGGCGCGGGTGATCCACTCCGGGTAGTGCTCCGGGGTGTTCTTCTGCAGGAAGCGCCGGCCGTCCAGGCCGTCCGGATACCGCTCCAGCATCAGCGGGCGGCCCCGCAGGTGCGGCAGCATGTACGGCGCGACGGACCGGTAGTAGTCGGCGAGGTCGCCCTTGGTGTACTCCTTCGCGCCCCCGCCGCCGGGGAAGAGCACCTTCCCCGGCCGCTGGATCGGCACCGTGCGGCGGCCGGCCCGCAGGGCCCGCGCGTCGCCGCGGCTCATCGCACGACCGCCTCCTCGACCAGCAGCCTGGCCGCCGCCGTGATGCCCACGGCGTCGATGCCGGCCGCGTGCAGCTGCTCGTCGGGCGCGGCGGAGCCCGGCATGGTGCGCACCGCGAGCCGGACCAGGCGGGGCGTCGGACGGCCGTCGCCGAACGCCTCCGCGACGGCGTCCCCGAGGCCGCCCTCCGGGTGGTGGTCCTCGACGGTGAGCAGGCAGCCGGTGTCCTCGGCGGCCCGGTGCAGGGTCCCGGCGTCGACGGGCTTGACCGAGTACAGGTCGATCACCCGCACCCGGATGCCGTCGGCGGCGAGCCGGTCGGCGGCGGCCAGCGCCTCGGGCACGGTCGCCCCGGCCGCGACGACCGTCAGCCGGTCCTCCTCGCTGGAGCGCAGCGTCTTGCTGCCGCCGACGGGGAACTCCTCGTCGGGGCCGTAGATCACCGGGGTCTTGCCGCGGGAGGTGCGCAGGTAGCGGATGCCGTCCAGGCCGGCCATGGCCGCGACCAGCCGGGCGGTCTGGTTGGCGTCGCAGGGGTAGAGCACGGTCGAGCCGTACACGGACCGGAACATCGCGAGGTCCTCCAGGCCCATCTGGGAGGGCCCGTCCTGCCCGATCGCGACACCGGCGTGCGAGCCGACCAGGTTGAGGCCGGAGCCGCTGACGGAGGCCATCCGCACGAAGTCGTGGGCGCGGGTGAGGAACGCGGCGAACGTCGAGGCGTACGGCACCCAGCCGCGCGCGGCCATGCCGACCGCCGTGGCGACGAGCTGCTGCTCGGCGATGTAGCACTCGAAGAACCGGTCGGGGTGCGCCTTGGCGAACTCCTCGGTGCGGGTGGAGTCGCCGACCTCGCCGTCCAGCGCGACGACGTCACCGCGGGCGGTGCCGAGCGCCGCGAGGGCCTTGCCGAAGGCGTCCCGCGTCGCGACCTCGTCGCCCAGGTCGTAGTGGGGCAGTCGGACGACCTCGGTGGTGAGGGAGCGCAGCGCGGCGGCGGCCTGCGGCTCGGAGACCCGCACGCGCAGGTCGCGCGGGCCGCCGAGTTCGGCGATGGCCTCCTCGGCCTCGGGCAGCGGCTTGCCGTGCAGGCCCTCGCGGTCCTCGACGGCGGCCACGCCCCTGCCCTTCAGGGTGCGGGCGAGGATCACGGTGGGCTGCCCGGTGGTGGACAGCGCCTCCCCGTAGGCCCGGTCGATGGCGTCGACGTCATGGCCGTCGATCTCGATGGTGTGCCAGTCGAAGGCCTGGAAGCGGCGGGCGTAGGCGTCCAGGTCGTGGCCGTGCCGGGTGGGGCCGCGCTGGCCGAGCCGGTTGACGTCCACGATGGCGATCAGGTTGTCGAGGTTCTCGTAGCCGGCGTGTTCGGCGGCCTCCCACACCGAGCCCTCCGCCAGCTCGCTGTCGCCGCACAGCACCCACACCCGGTAGCCGGTGCGGTCCAGCCGCTTCCCGGCGAGCGCGATGCCGACCCCGACGGGCAGGCCCTGGCCGAGCGAGCCGGTGGCCGTCTCCACCCACGGCAGGCGGCGGGGCGTCGGATGGCCCTCCAGCCGGCTGCCGATCTTGCGGAAGGTGACCAGTTCGCCGTCCTCGATCGCGCCGGCCGCCTTGTACGCGGCGTACAGCAGCGGCGAGGCGTGTCCCTTGGACAGCACGAACCGGTCGTTCGCGGGGTGTTCGGGGCGCTCGAAGTCGTAGCGGAGGTGGTGGGCGAGCAGGACGGCCATCAGGTCGGCGGCGGACATGGAGGACGTGGGGTGTCCGGATCCCGCGGCGGCGGACGCCCGCACGCTGTCCACACGCAGCTGCTGGCCCAGTTCGGCGAGTTCGTCGGTCTTCATGGATCTCCTCGGTCTCCTTGCGCTGTGTCGCGGCTCCGTGCGCTGTGTCGCGCCTCAGTCGCGGTCCGCGGGGTCGGGGGTGTCGGTGCGCTTGACGGGTCCGGGCGCCGGATGGTCCGCGCCGCCCGCGGCGGGCTCTCCGCCGGGCCGGTTCCGCGCGGGCTCTCCGCCCGGCTGGTTCTTCGCCGGCTCTCCGTCCGGTTGGTTCTTCGCCGGTTCACCGTCCGGTTGGTTCTTCGCCGGTTCACCGTCCGGTTGGTTCTTCGCCGGTTCACCGCCCGGCTGGTTCTTCGCCGGTTCACCGCCCGGCTGGTTCTTCGCCGGTTCACCGCCCGGCTGGTTCTTCGCCGGTTCACCGCCCGGCTGGTTCCTTCCGGGTTCGGCGGCCGTCCGCCGTCCCGGTTCCGGCCTGTGTGTCGACTCCTGGGTCATGGTTCGTCTCCTGCCTGGGCGGACGGCTGCGAACCGTCCGGTACCCGCGCCAGTTCCGGTGAGGCCGTGTCCAACGGCACCGACCAGGCCCGTACGAGGCCCAACTGGACGCCCTGGCGCGGGAGAAGGGCGTCCAGCAGCCAGTCGGCGGCGACCCGGACGCGGTTGCCGGGCAACGCGGCCAGGTGGTAGCCGCGGGTGACGGCACCGGCCGCCGGGCCCGACAGCGGAACGCCGAACGGGTTGGCCGCCGCCCGGACCCCGCCCAGATCGACGGCGAAGCCCAGGTCCCGGTGGCGGTACGGGCGCCGTCGCCGGCCGAGGCCGAGCGAGCCGGCCACGTTCTCCCCGGCCACCCGGCCCTGCCGCCAGGCGTGCTGGGCCGTCATGGGGGTGAACTCCCCGGGGCGCTCCAGGTCGGGCACGGCGGCCGCGTCCCCGCAGGCGAACACGTCTGTGCGGCCGGGCAGTTGCAGATACGGGTCGACGATCAGCCGCCCGCGTTCCAGCGGCTGCCCGACGGTCTCCACCAGCGGGTCCGGCCGTACGCCCACGCACCACACCAGGGTCCGGGAGGCGACGGACTCCCCGTCGGTGAGCAGCACCCCGTCCCGGGTGGCCTCCTTCACCGAGGTGCCCGTCCGCACCTCGACACCCCGCGCGCGCAGCACCCGGTCGGCGGTACGGGAGAGCCGCTCGTCCAGCTCGGGCAGCACGCGCGGTGCCACGTCCAGCAGCATCCAGCGGGGGCGCACGCCGCCGGGCAGCGGGTGCCGGCGGACCAGCCGGTCGGTGAGCATCTGCATCTGGGCGGCCACCTCGGTGCCGGTGTAGCCGGCGCCGACCACCACGAAGGTGCACCGGGCGGCACTTCTGCCCGGGTCGTCCTCGGCGGCCGCGAGTTCCACCTGGCGGGTCACGTGGTCGCGCAGGTACAGCGCCTCGGGCAGCCCGCGGAACCCGTGCGCGTGCTCGGCGACCCCCGGGACCGGCAGCAGCTTGTTGACGCTGCCGACGGCCAGCACCAGCCGGTCGTAGCCGAGGCTGCCGGCACCGCCCTCGGGGTCGGAGTAGTGGACGGTGCGCCCGTCCAGGTCGACCCCGTCCGCCCCGCCGAGCACCAGGCGCACTCCGCGCAGGGTGTCCGGCAGCGACACGGTGACCCGGCGGGCCTCCAGGACGCCGGCGGCGACCTGCGGCAGCAGCGGCAGGTACAGGAAGTAGTCGGTCGGGTTCAGCAGGGTGATGTCGGCCCGGTCCCGGGTGATCCGGGCCAGGGTGCGGGCGCACCGGTACCCGGCGAAACCGGCGCCGATGATCACCACGCGAGGTCGGCTCACAGTGCGCCTCCGGCGGTGTCGCTCGTCCGAGGTCTTCCGCGTAACCGTGGCCGGGGCACCCAAACGCCGGGCGGGTCACCCGTACGCCGGTCCGGGCACCGGACGCCCTGGCCGCCGGGCCCCGCCGTGCGGAGTTTCGCCCGGTCGCCGCCGGTTACCCGGGCCGGGACCGGATCGCACCCCCATGAGCTTCGCCCGCGCGGAGGTTTCCCCATGCCCGAGTACGGCTATTTCCTGGCGAGCGAGGAACACGGCCCCGCAGCCCTGATCGAGCAGGCCCGGATGGCCGAGCAGGCCGGCTTCCAGGCGCTGTGGATCTCCGACCACTTCCATCCGTGGAACGACGCGCAGGGGCAGAGCGCGTTCGTGTGGTCGGTGATCGGGGCGCTGTCGGAGGCGGTGTCGCTGCCCGTCGAGACGGCGGTGACCTGCCCGACCATCCGGACGCACCCGGCGGTCGTGGCCCAGGCCGCGGCGACCGGCGCGGTGATGACCGAGGGCCGCTTCCGGCTGGGCGTGGGCACCGGCGAGGCACTGAACGAGCACATCCTCGGCGACCGCTGGCCCCCGCTGCACGTCCGCCTGGAGATGCTGGAGGAGGCGGTCCAGGTGATGCGCCGGCTGTTCACCGGCGAGGAGGTCAACCACCACGGCACCCACTACACCGTGGAGAACGCCCGCCTCTACACCGTCCCCGACGAACCCGTCCCCATCGACATCTCCGGCTTCGGCCCCAAGGCGACGGCGCTCGCCGCCCGCGTGGGCGACGGCTACATCACGATGATGCCGGAGGAGGAGATGGTCACCCGGTTCCGCAAGGGCGGCGGCGGGGCCAAGCCGGTCAGCGGCGGTGTGAAGGTCTGCTACGGCGCCGACCGCGACGAGTGCGTCCGTACGGTGCACCGGCTCTGGTACAACGAGCTGCTGCCCGGCGAGATGGGGCAGGTGCTGCCCTCGCCCCGGCACTTCGAGCAGCTGCACGAGCTGGTCACCGAGGACATGGTCCGGGAGAAGACGGTGTGCGGGGACGACGTGGACGCGCATGTGGCGGCGCTGCGGGCGTTCGCCGACGCCGGGTTCGACCGGGTGTACGTGAACCAGATCGGGCCGGACCAGCGGGGTTTCTTCGACTTCTACCGGACGAAAGTGCTGCCGCAGCTCCAGGGATGAGTGAAGAGGGGCTGTGACGGAGAGGGCGGGGCCGCGGCCCCGCCCTCTCCGTCACAGCCCCTCTCTTTTTCTTTCGCGGTTCGGCGTCAGGCCCGGTGATGCGGCGTGTCCGGCGGGGTGTCCGGCATCGGGGGGTACGGCATGCCGAGGCCCGTCGGCGGGGTGGCCGGCGCGCTGCCGCCCAGCACGTGGTGCGGGGCGTGCCGGCGGTTCCCGGAGTGGGCCAGGCCGCGCAGGAAGTAGGCCACGGCCCCGAGGAGCGCGGCGGTGATCAGTGCGGCGGCCCAGCCGGGCAGGCCGGCCGCCAGGGCCAGGCCCACGGCGAGGGCCAGCGCGCCGCCCGCGTACAGCGCGACGGTGCCCGACGCGGCGTAGAGCACGGCCGTGCGGCGTCGCTTGCGGGACTGCTCGCGCAGTTCGTCGCGTACCGTCTCGCGTGCCACCTGAGCCAGCTCTTCGACGAGGTGCTTGTCCAGATGTTCCAGGTGATCAGAACGGTCCATACCATGCGGGTACCCGCCGGACACAGCCGGTAACGCCCGGGGGGCCTGCGCGCGGGCGGGGCGCCAACTAGGCTCGGACGCATGGAGATTCTGGGCGCCTCGCTGCGCATCTGCGTCGACGACCTCGAAGCCGCGATCCCCTTCTACGAGCGGCTGACCGGCGGCAGAGCCTCCCGCTTCGGGCGCGGCGACGTGGAGGTCGCCGCGGTCGGCTCCTTCCTGCTGATGAGCGGCCCGGAGTCGGAGCTGGAGATCCTGCGCAGGGTGGCGGCGACGATCGCCGTGAAGGACGTCGACGAGGCCGGTCGGCTGCTCGACGAGCTGGGCGCCAGGATCGTCGCGGGGCCGGTGCCGACGCCGGCGGGCCGCAATCTGCTGGCCGTCCACCCGGACGGGTCGGTCTTCGAGTACGTGGATCAGCGGGGCTGAGCCGCCCCGCCGCGCATCTCGGTGGTCAGGGCCCAGCGTTCGTGGTCGCGCCAGGCTCCGTCGACGTAGAGCATGTCCGGGGAGAAGCCCTCCAGGCGGAAGCCGGCACCCCGGGCGAGGGCGATGGAGGCGGCGTTGCCGGGCTGGACGTTGATCTCCAGCCGGTGCAGGCCGAGCGGCCCGAACGCGTACCCGATCACCAGCTCCAGGCCTTCGCGCATCAGGCCCCGCCCGGCCGCGTGCGCGAAGGCGCCGTAGCCGAGGGCGCCGCACTGGAAGCCGCCCCGCACGATGTTGTTGATGTTGATGAAGCCGGCGAGGGCGCCGCCGTCCTTCTCGCACACCAGGAAGCCGGCCCGGTCCGGGTCCGTGATGAGCCGGCCGGCGTAGTCGGCGTACGCCTCGTCGCTGTCCGGCGGGAACAGCCACGGCCGGTGCAGGTCCCTGCTCTCCCGGGCCCGCTCGGTGAACTCGGGTCCGTCCTGCGGGGTGAAGGGGCGCAGGGCGACGCGCGGGCCTTCGGCGAGGTACCGGGACTCAGGGTGCGGCATCCGGCCAGCCTACGGCGTCAGCGCAGGGCGGGCTCGTCGAGGGTCAGCGTGGCCGCGTCCGCGTCGAGTTCGGCCGCGAGCCCGAAGGGGATCGTGAGCGCGCCGTCGCAGTGGCCGAAACCGAAGTCCTCCACCACCGGGACGCCGAGCGGGGCCAGCCGGTCGGCGAGCAGGGACCGCACCTCGGCGTGGTCCGCGCAGCCCTGCCAGGAGCCGAGCAGCACCCCGCGCACGCCGTCCAGCCAGCCGGAGCGCAGGAGTTGGGTGAGGTACCGGTCCAGCCGGTACGTCTCCTCGCCCACGTCCTCCAGGCAGAGCAGTCCGCCCCGCGCGGAGGGCCGGGCGTGCGGGGTGCCGAGTTCCGCGGCGAGCAGGCAGAGGCAGCCGCCGAGAGTGGTGCCGCGGGCCCGGCCGGACACCAGGGGTGTGCCGCCGGAAGTGATCGTACGGACCGTCTCGGGGGCGAAGAGCGTGGCCCGCAGGTGGTCCTGGGCGCGGGCGTTCTTGACGAAGTCGATGCCGGCCGCCATCGGCCCGTGCAGCGTGGCCAGGCCCAGGCGGGTGGCGATGGCCTCGTGCAGCACGGTGAGGTCGCTGAACCCGACGAAGACCTTGGGCCCGGCGGCCCGCAGGGCGTCCCAGTCGAGCAGGTCGACGATGCGCTGGGCGCCGTAGCCGCCGCGGGCGCACAGCACGGCGTCCACGGCGGGGTCGCACCAGGCGTTCTGGAAGTCGGCGGCGCGGTCGGCGTCCGTGCCGGCGAGGTAGCCGAACCCGGGGTGGCGGTCCAGGACATGGGGGCCGGCCACCGGGTCGAGGTCCCAGCCGCGCAGCACGTCGAGTCCGGCCTGGAGCCGTTCCTCGGGCACCGGCCCGCTGGTGGCGACGACGGCGACCCGTGCGCCGGGGGCCAGCCGGCGCGGACGGACGAGTGGGTTCACGGGGTCAGCTCCACCTTCGGTACCGGGGGTTCCGGCTCCAGCCGGAAGACCTGGGCGTACAGGGACAGTTCGGCCTCCAGGGCGCGGGTCATCGTATCGGCCCGGCGGAAACCGTGCCCCTCGCCCTCGAAGGCGAGGTAGGCGTGCGGCACGCCGCGGCCGGCGATCCGGGCGAGGAAGCGGTGGCACTGGGCGGGCGGGCAGATGACGTCGTCCAGGCCCTGGAGCAGCAGGAAGGGCGCGGTGAGCCGGTGGGCGTGGGCGGTCGGGGAGCGTTCGGCGTACCGGTCGGGCACCTCGGCGAGCGGGCCGACCAGCGACTCCAGGTAGCGGGACTCGAAGTCGTGGGTCTCGTCGGGGCCCCAGGTGGTGAGGTCGAGCACCGGGTAGACGACGGTGCCGCAGGCGTAGACGTCGGTCGTGGTCAGGGAGGCGGCGGCGGTCCAGCCGCCGGCGCTGCCGCCGCGGATCGCCAGCCGGGCGGGGTCGGCGGTGCCCTCGTCGGCGAGGGCGCGGGCGACGGCCGCGCAGTCCTCGACGTCGACCACGCCCCACTGCTCGCGCAGCCGCTCCCGGTAGGCACGGCCGTATCCGGTGGAGCCGCCGTAGTTCACCTCGGCGACCCCGATGCCCCGCGAGGTGAAGTAGGCGATGGCCAGGTCCAGCACGAGCGGCGCCCGGCTGGTGGGGCCGCCGTGCGCCCAGACGACGTACGGCGGCAGCTCGCCGTCGGGCGCGGTGCGGGCGGGGTGGCGCGGCGGGTAGAGGTGGGCGTGCACCTCGCGGCCGTCCGGGCCGCGGAAGGTGCGGGTCAGCGGCTCCGGGTAGTAGGCCGGGTCGACGGGGTCCCGGTGCCGGGCGCCGACCACGCGGGTGCGGCCGGTGGCGGTGTCCAGTTCGACCACCTCGTGAGCGGTGCGCGGGCCGGCGCCGACCGCGACGACGCGTGCGCCGTGGGTGGCGAGGGTGGCGGTGAACTCCGTCCACGGGCCGGCGGCGTCGACGATCTCACCGGACTCCGGGTCGAGTATCCCGAGCACGGCCGGTCCGCGTCCGTGGACGACTGCGAGGAGTCCGTCGTCCAGCGGCGCGAACCAGCGCAGCCCGAGCTGCCACAGCGGCCCGCCGAACTCCTCCTCGCGCGGGCAGAGGGGGGTGCCGTCGCGGTAGAGGTTCCACCAGCCGCTGCGGTCGCCGGCGTACAGCAGACTGCCGTCCGCCGACCACTCGACCTGGGCGACGGCCTCCTCCGGTCCGCCGGCGACCGTCCGCGCGTCCTTCAGCAGGCCGTCCTCCGTCACCTCCGCGACGAGCAGCTCCGTCCCGTCCCACGGCATCCGCGGGTGGTCCCAGGCCAGCCAGGCGGCGCGCCGGCCGTCCGGGGAGAGCCGGGCGCCGGTGACGAACCGGTGGCCGGGCGGGAGCAGTTCCCGTACCGCGCCGCGGTCGCCGGCGGCCGAGCCGTCCAGCGGTACGGCGGCCAGGACCCGCCGGACCTCGCCCGGGCCGTCCCCGGTGAACTCCTCCAGCACGCACCACACCTCGCCGCGGGCGAGGTCCAGCCGGGGCTCCGCCCAGCGCAGGCCGCCGCCCACAGGGGAGAGAGGGGTGAGCGGGACGGGTTCGCCGCCGGGTTCGTACCGGTACAGCCGCTGGTCGGCGAAGTGCACGAAGACGACCAGCGGCCTGCCGTCGTGGATCTCCCCGGTCCAGGGCCGTCCGCCGTACTCGATGACCCGGCTGCGCACGTTCCACGGCGCGGGCAGCACCGTCTCCTCGCCCGCCTCCTGGTTCCGCCGCCGCACCAGCGCCCGCCGGCCGCCCTCGGACGGCCGGGGCTCGGTCCACCAGACCTCGTCCCCGACGAAGCCCACCCACTCCGGGCGCCCGTCGTGCGCAGCGGCGAGCGCCGCGTCGATCGGGGAGGGCCACGATCCGTACGGTGACGTCAGCACCTCGCCCGCCATCGGCTACGCCGTCCGCAGGAAGCGGTCGAGGACCCGGACCCCGAAGTGCAGCGCCTCCACGGGCACCCGTTCGTCCACGCCGTGGAAGAGCGCCTGGTAGTCGAGGTCCGGGGGCAGCTTCAGGGGGGTGAAGCCGTAGCCGGTGATGCCGAGCCGGGAGAACTGCTTGGCGTCGGTGCCGCCCGGCATGCAGTACGGCACCACGTACCCCTCGGGTGCGAACTCCTCGACGGCGGCCCGCATCCGCGCGAACAGGGGCGTGTCCACGGGTGCCTGGAGAGCCGTCTCGCGGTGCTCGAACTCCCACCGGACGTCCGGGCCCGTCAGCTCGTCCAGCGTGGCGGTGAACTCCTCCTCGCCGCCCGCGAGGTAGCGCCCGTCCACGTAGGCGACCGCCTCGCCGGGGATGACGTTGAGCTTGTAACCGGCCTGGAGCATCGTCGGGTTGGCGCTGTTGCGGACGGTCGCCTCGACCAGCCGGGCGGCCGGGCCGAGCTTCTCCAGCAGCCGGTCCACGTCGGTGAGGTCGGCGTCGATGCCGTACAGCGCGGCGAGCCGGGTGAGGGCGGCCCGCACGGTCGGGGTGAGGCGGAGCGGCCACTCGTGCTCACCGATGCGGGTGACGGCGGCGGCGAGCCGGGTCACCGCGTTCTCCTGGTTCACCCTGGAGCCGTGCCCGGCCCGGCCCCGCGCGGTGAGCTTCAGCCAGCCGGTGCCCCGCTCCCCCGCGGCGATCGGGTAGATCTCCCGGCCGGACCCGTCGTGGAAGGTGAAGGCGCCCGACTCGCTGACGCCCTGCGTGCAGCCCTCGAAGAGTTCGGGGTGCCGGTCGGCGAGGAACCCGGAGCCGTCCTCGGCACTGGCCTCCTCGTCGGCGGTGAACGCGATGACGAGGTCGCGGCGGGGCCGTACGCCCTGGCGGGCCCAGGACCGGACGACCGCCAGGATCATCGCGTCCATGTTCTTCATGTCGACGGCGCCGCGCCCCCACACCACACCGTCGCGGACCTCGCCGGAGAAGGGGTGGACCCGCCAGTCGGCGGCCTCCGCGGGCACGACGTCGAGATGGCCGTGGACCAGCAGCGCGTCGGCGGACGGGTCGGTGCCCTCGATCCGGGCCACCACGTTGGTGCGGCCCGGGGTGCGCTCCAGCATCAACGGCTCCAGGGCCGCCCCGGCCAGCCGCTCGGCCGCGTACTCGGCGGCGGGCCGCTCCCGGCAGTCGCCGCCGCCGCGGTTGGTGGTGTCGATGCGGATCAGGCCGGAGGTGAACTCCACGACCTCGGCCAGGGCCAGTTCGTCGGCCTGCTGGTCAGCCATACTGCTCCTCCACGGCGGCAGAGGCGATCGTGGTGACCGCCTTGAACGTCCTGATCCCCTCGTACATGGTGGCGCTGGTGTACGCCACCTTCCGCTCCCCGGTCCGCGCCACGCCGGGGACGACGGTGGCGGCCATCGCGAGGTGCTCGGCGTCGAACTCGACGGCCACCGTGAACGGCCCGGCCTCGACCGGCGCGTGACGGACCGCCAGCGGTGCCGCCTCCTTGGCCGCCGCACGGATGTCGGCCGCGGTCCTGGCCGGAGTCCGGCACACGGCCGCGTACCGCGACACATGGTCCTTGACGGCCACCTTCAGTGCCTCCGGCGCGTAGCCGAGGGCGTCCTCGCAGGCCACGTCGTCGCCGGTGACGAGGACGACCGGGACGCCGTACTCGGCGACGACGTGCGCGTTGAGCAGACCCTCGCTGGCCCGGACGTCGTTCAGCCACACACCGGTGATCTGGTTGGCGAGGTAGGTGTGGGCGAGGACGCCCTCCATGCCGGCGCCCGCGTGGTAGCCGACGAACGCGATGCCGTCGACGTCACCGTGCTGGACGCCCTCCACCATGGACAGCGCCTTGTGCCGGCCGGTGAGCATCTCGACCCGCTCGTCGAGCCGCTCCAGGAGCAGGTTGCGCATGGTCCAGTGGGCCTCGTTGACCAGGACCTGCTCCGCGCCTCCGTCGAAGAAGCCTTCCACGGCGGCGTTCACGTCCGAGGTGAACATCGACCGGCACCGCTCCCACTGCGGTGTCCCCGGCAGCACGTCGGCGGGCCAGGTGACGCCGGTGGCACCCTCCATGTCGGCACTGATGAGGATCTTCATGCTTCGTCACGTTACGCGCCGAGCGGCGGCCAGGCTACGACCGCGCCGGGAAGGAGCGGCCCCGGTTCCGGTCAGGCCCTGCCGAGGACGTACCAGTGGGCCGGCAGGTCGATCCGGGTGCCGTCCGCGAGGTGCTCGGTCTGCGGCACGGTGGTCTCGCCCTCGGCCAGGACGGTGAGGCCGGCCTCGGCGAGCAGGCGCGGGATCTCGTCGTCGGGGGCGTCGGCGGGCTTGAGTCCGTGGTGGAAGACGCGCCGGAGCTTGGGGCCCGGGCCGCCCGGCTCGGACGCGGCACGCTTCAGGACGTCCCGGGAGCCGGAGGTCAGTTCGACCACGAAGGCGCGTCCCTCGGTGCCGATCAGCTCGGCGACGGCGGCGGCCACGGCGGGGCGCGCGGCGGGTTCGCTCTGGTGGATCACGGCCCGCATGTAGACGTGGGCGTCGCCGAGCTTGTCGTGCAGGGTGCGTACGGCGTCGGTGTCGGTGAGGTCGAGCTGCTGGAACTCGACGGAGGCGCCGTTCGCGGCGCGGCGGGCGTGCTCGACGGCGGCGTGCGAGAGGTCGACGCCGACGGCGTGGGCGAACCGGGTGGCCAGGTAGCGGGTCTGGGTGCCGTTGCCGCAGCCGAGGTCGACGATGGTCCGGTCCGGGTCGGCGTGCGGCAGGAGCAGTTCGCTGTGCGGCGCGGCGCTCAGGGAGGGGTCGGAGTCCCATATCGCCTCGCCCCGGGCGTCGGAGGTCTCGCGCCAGTAACTCTCCCACGCGTTGCGGTAGTTCTCCGAGACGTTCATGCGATCTCCCCACGGTTCGGTTCCGTGATCGGGATATCGCGGTCCCGGGGCCCACGGCAAGAGCCGGGCGGCCGTGTTCACGAGATGTGAAGGGCCTGTTCGAACCAGACGGTCTTCCGGTGCCCGGTGGCGCTGGCACCCCACTCGCCGGCCAGCCGGCTCACCACGCGCAGTCCGCGGCCCGAGTCGTCGTAGGGGCCGGCGTTCAGCATGGCGGGCAGGGCGGGTTCGTCGTCGGTGACCTCGAACAGCAGCGCGTCGGTGCGGACCACCCGCAGCCCGATCCGGTCGCTCCCGGCATGCCGGACGGCGTTGGTGACGACCTCGCTGACCAGCAGTTCGGCGGTCTCCACGGCCTGCGGCAGACCCCAGTCGAGCAGGCGCTCGCGGACCAGCCGGCGGGCCCGGGCCACCTCGCGCGGGTCGGGGTCGAGCCACCACTCGGCGACGTGGTCGTCGGGGATGCCGTTGAGGCGGGCCATGAGGAGGGCGACGTCGTCCTTGCGTCCGCCGCGTGTGTTGAGGGCGCGGATGATGGTGTCGCAGGCGTCGTCCATGGAAGCCGCGGGGTGGGCGGCGGACTCGCAGAGGGCGGCGAGGCCCTCGCCGATGTCGGTGCCGCGCACCTCGACCAGGCCGTCGGTGCACAGCACCAGGCGGTCGCCGGGCCGGACCTTGATCCGGGTGGCCTCGAACGGCACCCCGCCGACGCCGATCGGCGCACCGGTGGGCAGGTCGAGGAGTTCGCTGCTGCCGTCCTCGGCGCGCACCAGCACGGGCGGGATGTGGCCGGCGTTGGCGAGGGTCAGGTCGCCGCGGATCGGGTCGTAGACCGCGTACAGGCAGGTGGCGAGGTAGCTGTCGCCGAGCCTGCGGGCCAGGTCGTCCAGGTTGCGCAGCAGCTGGGCGGGCGGGGTCTCCATGGTGGCCATGGTCTGCACGGCCGTGCGCAACTGGCCCATCATGGCGGCCGAGTTGAGGCCGTGCCCCATGACGTCGCCGACGACGAGGGCGGTGCGGGAGCCGGGCAGCTTGATGGTGTCGAACCAGTCGCCGCCGATCCGGCCGAGCCGGGCGCCGGGCAGGTAGCGGGTGGCGATGTCGCAGCCGGCCATCCGCGGGGCGACCCGGGGCAGCATGCTGTCCTGGAGGGTGTCGGCGACGTTCTCCTGGTAGGTGTACATGCGGGCGTTGTCGAGCACGAGGCCCGCGCGGGCGGCGAGTTCGGCGCCGGTGGTGCGGTCCATGTCGTCGAACTGCGGCCGGTCGGGGCGGCGCATGAGCACCATGAAGCCGAGGACGACGTTGCGTGCCTTGAGCGGGACGATCAGCAGGGACCGGCCGCCGATGAGCGGCCGGAGGTCGCGCTTCTCGAACTCGCCGGCGATGCGCTGGGACAGCTCCTCGGTGACCCGCGGGACGAGCACCGGCTCGCCGGTGACCATGCACTGGTAGAACGGGGTGTGCTCGGGGAAGGCGAAGGCCTCGCCGACGGGCACGGTGTCGTCCCAGCGGCCCGGTTCGTCGTTGTGCTCGACCCAGACCCGGAACATCACGGTGGTGGCGTCCGGCGGGCCGTCCGGGAAGCCCTCGCCGGCCAGCACCGCGGCCCGCAGGTGGGTGCCGGCGAAGTCCGCGAACCGGGGTACGGCGGCGCTGGTGACCTCGCGGATGGTCTCTCCGAGGTCCAGGGAGGAGCCGATGCGGGAGCTGACCTCGTTGAGGAACTCCAGCCGCTCGCGGACGGCGGCGTACTCCAGGTCCTGTTCGGCGCCGGCCGGGACCACGGCCGCCGCCCGCTGCCGGGGTACGACGGCTCCGGCGGGCCCGGCCGCCGCGGCGCGGCTGCGGCCCGGGCGGCGGGGCACGCCCCAGTACGGGCTCACGGGGACCCGCTCGGACTGGCTGAACTCCAGGACCGGGTAGCCGAGTTCGAGGACCTGGGAGACGATCCGGGCGCTGAGTCCGGGGCCCATGTTGGGCAGGATGTCGGGCAGGCGCCGTTCGAGTTCGTCGGAGGCGGGCAGTTCGGTGTGGCGGGCGAAGCCGGGCGAGATGCGCTCGGCGGTCTCGTCGTCGTAGCCGCGTTCGTCGCGCAGCCGGGTGGCGTCGGCGGCGAGCACGAGCAGCCGGGAGGGTCCGGGGCCGACCAGCGGGTAGGCCCACCACAGCACGTCGAGCCGCTCGTCGCCGCCGGACGGCTGCGCGGGCGGGCGGAGGCGGGCGCGGCCCGCGGTGGCGTAGCCGGTGGGCCCGCCGAGCGAGGCTTCCAGGTCGGGTCCGGGTCCGTCGTACGCCACGAGGTCGGCCGGCACCGTGTCGGCCGCCCTCGCGTCTTCGGGCACCGCGTCGGCCGGCGGGTCGTCCGGGAGGGTGCCGGCGACCGGCAGCAGGTCGGCCGCCATGCGGCCGACGGCGTCCTCCCGGCTCACGCCGAACATGCGCCGCGCGCCGCTGCTCCAGTGGGACACCAGCCCGGCGCGGTCGACGATGACCACGGCCAGCGGAATCCGGCCCGCCGCGATGTCGCCGGCGCCGCGCCCGGGAACTGTGTCCCGCTCGCTGCCACGGTCCATGGCCCAGGCCCTCTCTCCCCACGGCTGTCCGCAAACGATCTGTGCCGCCCGCCACTACGGTACGGCGGCGTCCGGTCGCGATGTGTGGCAATCCTGGAATTGCCCTCACCGGATCGCTCCGGCGCGCGGTGGCGCGCCCCGCTCAGTCCTCGTGGCCGAGTTGGAGATCGCGCTCCGTGCGGCCACCCCCCGCGACCTGCAGCACTGTGGCGACCGGCGGGTAACCTGCGGCGATGACGGTGTACTCGCCGGAGGACAGATCCACGAACCGGAACGTTCCGTCGGGTCCGGTGGTGAGGGTGTCGACGACGTTGCCGGCGGCGTCGAGGAGGGTCACGCGCGCGTCCTCCACCGGCCGTCCGCCGCTCGCCCGGACGGTGCCCCGCAGCACGGCGCCGCCCGCGAGTTCGATGTCCTGCCGGGTCTCCCGGGAGGCCTGCACGGTGACCGGGAGCGCGGCGGGCCGGAAGGCGGGGGCGCTGGCGGCGAGGGTGTACTCGCCGGCGACCAGTTCGGTGATGACGTAGCCGCCCTCGCGTCCGCTGCGGGTGCTGGCGACGACCTCGCCGTGCACGTTGGTGAGGGTGACGGTGGCGTCCCGGACGGGGCTGCCGTCGGCGGTGAGCACGCTGCCGGCGAGGCGTCCGGCGCCGCCGAGGACGACGTCGAGTTCGACGGGGCGTTCGCCGACGGTGACGGAGACGGCCTGCGGCTGGTGACCGCCGGCGGCGGCGATCAGCACGTACGCCCCGGAGCCGGGCGTGCTGAGCGCGTACCGTCCGTCCTCGCCGCTGGCGCCCCGGCCGATCTGCTGCCCGGCGACGTCGATGAGGGTGAGGGCCGCGCGGGGCACCACGGTGCCGTCGGGGTGCTGCACGGTGCCGCAGACGGGAATCCCGGCGGCGTGGGGCGCACGGGCGCCGGGGATCGGGGCGGTCACGGTCTGCGGCTCCGTTTCGGCGGTGTTGTGGGACACCAGTGGTTTCTCCTTGAGGAAGAAGGCGATGAGCAGGCCGAGGGCGAGCACCGGGACCAGGTAGAGGAAGATCCGGGGCATCGCGTCGGCGTAGGCGCGGATGTAGGCGTCGCGCAGGGCCGGGGGCAGCGCGTGGACGAGCTGCGGGGTGAGGGAGTCGGCGTCGGGCAGGCCGGTGCCCGCGCCCGCGGGCAGTTCCGCGCGCAGCGCGGAGGTGAGCCGGTCGGCGAAGAGGGTGCCGAAGACGGCGGCGCCGACGCTGCCGCCGATCTGCCGGAAGTAGTTGTTGGCGCTGGTGGCGCTGCCGAGGTCGGCGGGGCGCACGGAGTTCTGCACCGCGAGGACGAGGACGGGCATCACCAGGCCGATGCCTGCGCCGAGGACGGCCATCCAGACGCTGTAGTGCAGCCGGGGCGTGTCGGTCTCCAGCCGGGACAGCAGCCACATGCCGGCGGTGGCGACGGCGCCGCCGAGCAGCGGGAAGATCTTGTAGCGGCCGGTGTGGCTGATGAGCTGGCCGCCGATGACGGAGGCGCCGACGATCCCGGCCATCAGGGGCAGCATCAGCAGCCCGGACTCGGTGGCGCTGGCCCCGTCGACCATCTGCAGGAAGGTCGGCAGATAGCTGGCGGCGCCGAACAGGGCGACGCCGATCACCAGGCCGACCAGGCCGCTGACCACGAAGACGGAGTCGCGGAACAGCCTGAGCGGGATCAGGGGTTCGGCGGCGAAGCGCTCGGCGACGAGGAAGAGGGCGGTGGCGGCCAGGGCGCCGGCGCCGAGGCCGAGGATCTGCCGGGAGTCCCAGGCGTACTCGGTGCCGCCCCAGCTGGTGAGCAGGACCAGGCAGGTGGAGGCGGCGGCGAGGAGCAGCGCGCCGAGCACGTCGAGCCGGGCCCGGGCGCGGGGCCTGGGGAGCTTGAGGACGACGGCCACGACGGCGAGGGTGACCAGGCCGAAGGGGACGTTGATGTAGAAGCACCAGCGCCAGGAGAGGTGGTCGGTGAAGTAGCCGCCGAGCAACGGGCCTGCGACGGAGGCGAGGCCGAAGACGGCCCCGATCAGGCCCATGTACCGGCCGCGTTCCCGGGGCGGCACGATGTCGGCGATGATCGCCTGCACCCCGATCATGAGCCCGCCCGCGCCGACGCCCTGGACCGCGCGGAAGGCGATCAGCTGGTCCATGGTGCCGGCCCGGCCGGCGAGCGCGGAGCCGAGGACGAAGACGGCGATGGCGAACTGGAAGACGCCCTTGCGGCCGAGCAGGTCGCCGAGTTTGCCGTAGACCGGCAGGCCGACGGTGGAGGTGAGCAGGTAGGCGGTGATCGCCCAGGACATCCGGTCCAGGCCGTGCAGTTCGCCGACGACCTTCGGCAGGGCGGTGGCGACGATCATCTGGTCGAGGGCGGCCAGCAGCAGTGCCAGCATCAGCCCGAAGAAGACCAGCCGCACGCGGCGGGGGCTCGGTCCGACGGCCTCGGCGGGTACCGGGACGGGGAGGCCGGGTGGCGCGGTGACCGTTTCCGTCCGGTCCAGAGTGATCCCGCTCATGTAGCGCTCCCCTCGTCACACCTGCCACACGGTTCCCGCGCGATGCGACAACTCCGGGCAAGTGCGACGAGTTACGGCGCCGACCCGGTCGAGATGTGATTCCACTCGAACCGGTGAAGGGCCCCAACGGCCCTGGGGATCCGGGGACTTACTGCTCGACCTCGGTGGCGAGCCTGGCGAGCAGGGCGTCGTAGATACGGCCGAGGCCCTTGGGCGCGAAGGTCTTCTCGAAGAAGCCGCCGATGCCGCCGGCGCCCTGCCAGGTGGTGGTGACGACGACCCGCGACCTTCCCTCACCGGCGGGGGTGACGCGCCAGGTGGTGACCATGGAGGAGTTGCGGTCCTTCTCCACCAGCTCGCCGTCGGTGGGCTCGCTGACCTCCAGCAGGCAGTCGCGCACCCGCTTGCTGGTGGCCTGGAGCTTCCAGTGGACGAGGGTGCCCTCGCCGTCGCCGCCCTCGCGCACCTCGTACTCGCTGAAGTGCTCGGGCAGCAGCTTCTGCCGGGTGTCGCGGTAGTCGGCGAGGGCGTCGAACACCTTCTCCGCGTCCGCCGCGACGACCCGCTCCGTAGTGGCCTCGACCTGCGCCATTGCGTTCCTCCACGACCTGGTTCCTCGGGGTTGGGGCAAGCCAACCACCCCGGCGCCCGGCCGCCCAAATCGGGGTCCGGTACCGGGGGCCGTGACCGGGGCGGCGATCGGGGCCGCGATCAGGGGCGCGATCACGGGCGCGCCCGGGGTCCGCACGATCATGGGAACACATGTTCTATTCTGTGGGCCGGGGCGAGCACGAGGAGGCGTCATGCGCTGGGACAACCTCACGGACGAGAGCGAACACGGCCGGGCCGCCGACGCCGCGCTGTTCGGCGCGGACGCCGTGACCACCCGGACGTTCGACGGCCCCGAGTTCCGCGGGATCACCTTCCACGAGGTGCGGGCGCGTTCCGTGCTGAACCGGGTGCCGGGCGCCTCGCGCATGCCGTTCGAGTGGACGGTCAACCCCTACCGCGGCTGCACGCACGCGTGCGTCTACTGTTTCGCCCGCAAGACGCACGGCTACCTGGACCTGGACACGGGCATCGGCTTCGACACCCAGATCGTGGTCAAGGTGAACGCCCCGGAGGTGCTGCGCCGCCAGCTGGCCTCCCGCCGCTGGCAGGGCGACCACGTGGCGATGGGCACGAACGTCGACTGCTACCAGCGTGCCGAGGGCCGCTACCGGCTGATGCCGGGCATCATCTCCGCGCTCACCGACCACGCGAACCCGTTCTCGATCCTCACCAAGGGCACCCTGATCCTGCGCGACCTGGAGCTGCTGGTCCGGGCCGCCGAGGTGACGGACGTGGGCATCTCCGTCTCGGTCGGCTTCCTCGACGCCGAGCTGTGGCGCACGGTGGAGCCGGGCACACCCGCGCCGGAGCGCCGGCTGGACGTCGTACGCACCCTGGGCGAGCACGGGATCGGCTGCGGGGTGCTGATGGCGCCGGTGATCCCGTTCCTGAGCGACCACCCGGACCGGCTGCGGGAGACGGTACGGGCGATCGCGGCGGCCGGGGCCACCTCCGTCACCCCCTTGGTACTGCACCTGCGCCCGGGTGCCCGGGAGTGGTTCACGGCCTGGCTCGGCCGGCACCACCCCCACCTGGTGCGGCGGTACGAGCGGCTGTACGCGGAGGGCTCCTACGCGCCCCGGTGGTACCAGCGCCGGATCACCCGTCAGGTGCACGAGCTGGCGCGGGAGTACGGCATCGGGCCCGCGCGCGCGGGACTGGCCCGGCGGATCCGCCCGGCCGAGCCGGCACCGGCCCCGACCGGCTCCGAGGCGGTCCAGCTCAGCCTCATGTGAGCACGTCCGGGGCGTTAGGGGGCATCCCACGGCCCAATTGGGTCAAGTATCGACAGAACGGGTTCTTCAGGGCCCCGACTCCGGGACGATCCGCCGAGAACCGTGAGCCTCGCGGTTCTCCGCCCCCCTCCGTCCCGGGAGGACCCGTATGAGAACACGCGCAGCCGTGCTGGGCGCGGCCGCAGTCGCCGCCGTGCTGGCGGGCTCCGTCACCGCCGCTCCCGCACAGGCCGCCCGGCCCGACCGGCAGGAGCCCGCGCGGCTCAGCTGGAAGAAGTGCGGCATCAGCGACCAACCCCGGCTCCAGTGCGCGTCCCTGAAGGTGCCGCTGGACCACACGCACCCGTCGGGCCGGCAGATCACGCTCGCCCTGTCCCGCGTCCCGCACACCGCGCGGGCCTCGCTGGGCCCGCTGCTGGTCAACCCCGGGGGTCCCGGCGGCAGCGGCCTGACGCTCGCCGGGTTCGTCGCCTCGGCGCTGCCGAAGAGCGTCGCCTCCCGCTACGACGTCATCGGCTTCGACCCGCGCGGGGTCGGCCGGAGCACGCCCGCCCTGAACTGCGCGCCGGGCCACTTCGCACCGGTGCGCCCGGACTCCGTGCCGGGCACACCCGCGGTGGAGCGCGCGAACCTCGACCGCGCCCGGTCCTTCGCCGCCGCCTGCGGCCGCCGGTACGCCGACGTCCTGCCGTACCTGGACACCGTCAGCACCGCCCGGGACCTGGACGCCGTCCGCCGGGCCCTCGGCGCCCCGCGGATCAGCTACTTCGGCTACTCCTACGGCACCTACCTGGGCGCCGTCTACGCGAAGCTGTACCCGCAGCGGGTGCACCGCCTGGTGCTGGACTCGATCGTCGACCCGACCGGCGTCTGGTACGAGGACAACCTCGGCCAGGAGTACGCCTTCAACGACCGCCACCGCGCGCTGATGGCCTGGATCGCGAAGTACGACACGACCTACGGACTCGGCAAGGACCCGGCACGGATCGAGTCCCTCTGGTACGCGATGCGGTCGGCACTGGCGAAGAAGCCGGCCGGGGGCAGGGTCGGGGCCGCCGAGCTGGAGGACACCTTCATGTCCGGCGCCTACTACGACGGCTACTGGCCGCACCTCGCCGAGGCGTTCGCGGCCTACGTCCACCGCAAGGACACCGGGCCGCTGGTGAGGACGTACCGGAACGTCGCCGCGGTCGACGCCTCCGGCGAGAACGGCTACAGCGTCTACACGGCGGTGCAGTGCCGTGACGCGGCCTGGCCGCGCGGCTGGGACCGCTGGCGCGCGGACGGCTGGAAGGTGTACGCGAAGGCGCCGCTGCTGGCCTGGAACAACACGTGGTACAACGCGCCCTGCGCGTTCTGGCCGACGGCCTCGCGGAAGCCGGTGGACATCTCCAACCGCTCGCTGCCGCCGGCACTGCTGTTCCAGGCGACCGAGGACGCGGCGACCCCGTACGCCGGCGGGGTGACGGCCCACCGGCTGCTGGCCCGCTCCAGCCTGGTGGTCGAGCAGGGCGGCGGCAACCACGGCGTCACGCTGAGCGGGAACACCTGTCTGGACCGGCACCTGGCCGCGTACCTGGGCAGCGGCACGGTGCCGCGGGGCGCCGGCCCGGCCGACGCGGTCTGCGCGAAGTCGCCGGATCCGAAGCCGCTGAAGGGCAAGTCGGCGCCGACGGCGTCCCGCGGCTCGATGCTGCACGGCCTGCTGGGCATCCGTCGTTAGGCCCACGGCCCGCCGGGCTTCCGTCGTCAGGCCACGGCCTGCCGGGCTTGGGCCGACGGGCAAGGCGCAAGGCCCGTGGGGGCGTTGTCGGCGGGATGGTCCACCATGGCCCCATGAGCGAACCGACCCGCATCACCGCCCCCGACGGGGTGTTCCCCGCCGCGCGGTACGCGCATGTCGCGACCACCGATCCGACGGCCCGCCAGGTGTTCGAGAACCTGCGGCGCTGCCTGCCCGCCTCCTCCGCGGTACAGGGGGTTCCCCCGGCGGTGGTGGCCGCGTGAGCCCCCTGACGGTCCGCGAGATGCGGTTCGCCGACTGCGACCGCGTCTCCGCGATACGGATCCGGGGCTGGCAGCACGCCTACCGGGGCCTGATGCCCCAGGCGTACCTCGACGGGCTCAGCGTCGCCGCGGACGCCGAGCGGCGGCGGGCCCGGTTCGGGCAGGGCGGCGGCTCGGTGGTGAACCTGGTCGCCGAGCAGGGCGGCGAGGTCGTCGGGTGGGCGGCGTGCGGGCCCTACCGGGACGGCGGCGGCTCCCCCACCGGGGACGCCGAGCTGTACGCGGTCTACGTCGATCCGGACCACCTCGGCGGCGGCATCGGCCGGGCGTTGCTGGCCGCGGCGGTCGAGCGGTGCCGGGCGTATCCCCGGATGCTGCTGTGGGTCCTGAAGGGCAACACCCCCGCCCGCCGCTTCTACGAGCGCGCCGGTTTCCGGTCCGACGGCGCCGAGGAGCCCTTCGAGGTGGACGGCGTGCCCGTGCCGGAGGTGCGGTACGTGCGGACCCTGGGCGGCTGACCGGGTGTCAGCGGCGCTGCTGCTGCGGGATCCGGGCCAGCGCGTGCACCGCCGCCTCGGCGAGCGTGGGGTGCGCGAGGGCCTCGCTCAGCACCCGGCGGGCGCGGGCGTCGCCGAGCGCGCCCAGGCCCTCCACGCACGCCAGGGCCACCCGCCGGTAGGGGTCGTGCGGGCGCAGCCGCCGCTCCAGCGTGGTGATCAGCGCGGGTACGGACTCGGGGGCGCGCAGTTCGACCAGGAGCCGGACCGGGTGCAGGGCGTAGGCGACGCGGAGTTCGTTGGTGGCGAGGGCGGCGGCGGCCCGGGCGGTGCGGGGGTCGCCGAGCCGGGCGAGGGCGTGCGCGGCGGAGGCGCAGCGCGGCGGGTCGCGGTGGTTGAGCAGCAGCACGAGGGACTCGAAGGCGCGCCGGTCGCCCGCGCGGCCGAGGCGGAACGCGGCCAGCTCCCGGGCCCACAGGGGCTGTCCGGGCGCGGTGAGCACCTCCGCCAGTTCGTCGTGGTCCTCGGTGGCCAGCAGGCGGTCGAAGCCGGCCGTCCCGCCCGACTCCCGCCGTAAGCGCTCCGTGAGCGATCGCAACTCTTCGTCCACGAGGCCAGCGTAGGCGGGTCGTCGCCGGCGAGGGAGGTACATCACAAAGTCGGTTTCCCTCCGGGGGCTGGCGCGCTCGTTACCCGCCGGTTAAGCTCATACGAGCGAGTAACCCTCTCGCACTTCCGCTGGCGACGGTTTGGTGACGCGGCCGTCGCGAGCGAGTTCTGTCGGTTCGGTACACCGTCTGTACCGCAGTACGACCCGGCTTCGGGACAGAGCCGGTCGGACGCTTTGCCGCTGCCGGGCGTGTGCACGCCCGTGGCACCGGCGACACCGGGCGTGTGCGCTCGCAGCCCGGCAACACCCGCACTCTCCTCGCACCGTGGTGCGCCCTTCGGCGCACCCGGCGCGCTCCTCGTCGTCACCCTCATTCCTGGAGTCCCGCGATGGCCACTCCCCTGTCCCCCCAGTCCGGCAGCTCTCCGTCCCGGCTCACGACGATCGCCGTCGTCGGCCTCGGCACCATGGGCACCGGTATCACCGAGGTCCTCGCGAAGGCCGGCCGCGAGGTGATCGGCATCGACATCAGCGAGGACCGGACCGCCAAGGCGCTCGCCTCGCTGGAGGCCGCCACCGCCCGTGCCGTGGAGCGCGGCCGGCTCACCGAGGAGGAGCGCGCCGGGGCGCTGGCCCGGGTGCGCACCGCCACCGACCTCACCGCGGCGGCCGACGCCGACCTCGTCATCGAGGTGGCCCCGGAGTCGTACGAGATCAAGCACCAGATCTTCCGTGAGCTGGACGGCATCGTCCGCCCGGAGACGATCCTGGCGACCGGCACCAACGCGCTGTCCGTGACCCGGCTGGCCGCGGACTCGGCCCGGCCGGAGCGCGTGCTCGGCCTGCACTTCTTCAACCCCGCGCCGGCGATGAAGCTCGTCGAGGTCGTCTCCTCGGTGCTGACCGCGCCGGGGGCCGTCGCCGCCGTCACCGACCTCGCCTTCGAACTGGGCAAGGAGCCGGTCGCGGTCGGCGACCGGCCCGGGTTCGTCGCCGACGGACTGCTGTTCGGCTACCTCAACCAGGCCGCCGCGATGTACGAGGCCAGGTACGCCTCCCGCGAGGACATCGACGCCGCGATGCGGCTCGGCTGCGGCCTGCCGATGGGTCCGCTCGCCCTGCTGGACCTGATCGGCATCGACACCGCGCGGACCGTCCTGGAGGCGATGTACGCCGAGTCCCGGGACCGGCTGCACGCGCCCGCCCCGATCCTCAAGCAGCTCAGTGAGGCGGGCCTGACCGGCCGCAAGTCCGGGCGTGGTTTCTACACCTACGAGGCGCCGGGCAGCGCCACCGTGGTGCCGGACGCGCTGACCCCGGCGCCGGACGGCTCGCTCGGCGGGGGCCGTCAGGTCCGCTCGGTCGGTGTCGCCGGCTCCGGCACCATGGCCTCCGGCATCGCCGAGGTGTTCGCCAAGGCGGGCTACCAGGTGGTCCTGGCCGCCCGCAGCGAGGAGAAGGCCCAGGCGGCCCGGGCCAGGATCGGCAAGTCCCTCGCCCGGTCCGTCGACAAGGGCCGGCTGACCGCCGAGGCCGCCGCCGAGACCCTGGAGAGGATCGTCCCGGCGGGGTCCTACGACGCCTTCGCCGAGGTGGACCTGGCCGTCGAGGCGGTCGCGGAGGACCTGGAGGTCAAGCGGCAGCTGTTCGCCACGCTGGACAAGGTGTGCAAGCCGGGCGCGGTGCTGGCCACCACCACCTCCTCGCTGCCCGTCGTCGCCTGCGCCCGCGCCACCTCGCGCCCGCAGGACGTGATCGGCATGCACTTCTTCAACCCGGCGCCGGCCATGAAGCTGGTCGAGGTGGTCCGCACGGTGCTGACCGCCGACGACGTGCACGCGACGGTCCGCGAGGTCTGCGGGAGGATCAGGAAGCACGCCGTGGACTGCGGGGACCGGGCCGGCTTCATCGTGAACGCCCTGCTGTTCCCGTACCTGAACAACGCGATCAAGATGGTGCAGGACCACTACGCGTCCCTGGACGACATCGACGCGGCGATGAAGCTCGGCGGCGGCTACCCGATGGGCCCGTTCGAACTGCTGGACGTGGTCGGCCTGGACGTCTCGCTCGCCATCGAGCGGGTGCTGCACCGCGAGTTCCGCGACCCGGGCCTCGCCCCGGCGCCGCTGCTGGAGCACCTGGTGGCCGCGGGCTGCCTCGGCCGCAAGACCGGCCGCGGCTTCCGCGAGTATGCCCGCCGCTGACGGCGCCGGCGACTGGTTCCGGACGGAGGCGGACTGGGGCGGACTGCTCGACCCGGGCGGCCCTCCCCCGCCCGCCCGGTCCGGCGGTGCCCCGCCCCCCGGGGGCGGGGAACACCGCGGACCTGCGCAGAGAGCCGCGCGCATGCAGTACGTTCGGGTCATGTCCCAGCCCGCCAAGTCCTCACGTACACCAGCTACGCCCGACGCGCCGGAACGTGCCGCAGGCAGTCGCGCCGCCGCCCAGCGGCTCAAAATGCGCCGAGAACTGGCGGCAGCAGCCATGGAGCTGTTCGCGACCAAGGGGTACGAAGCCACCACCGTCGACGAGATCGCCGCCGCCGCCGGGGTCGCCCGGCGCACCTTCTTCCGCCACTTCCGCTCCAAGGAAGAGGCGATCTTCCCGGACCACGACGACACGCTGATCCGCGCCGAGGCGGTCCTCAACGCCGCCCCCGCGCACGAGCATCCGCTCGACACGGTGTGCCGGGGCATCAAGGAGGTCATGAAGATGTACGCGGCGCGGCCGGAGATCTCGGTCGCCCGCTACAAGCTCACCCGCGAGGTGCCCACGCTGCGCGAGGCCGAGATCGCCTCCGTGGCCCGCTACGAGCGCCTCTTCACCCGCTATCTGCTCGGTCACTTCGACGAGCACGCGCACGCCGACGACGCCAACGACGACCCGCTGCTGGCCGAGGTCGCCGCCTCGGCCGTGGTCACCGCGCACAACCACGTGCTCAGGCGCTGGCTGCGGGCGGGCGGCCAGGGGGACGTGGAGGCGCAGCTGGACCACGCCTTCGCGATCGTGCGCAAGACCTTCGGCACCGGCATCGGGGCCGGCCGCGAGAGCGCTCCGCGGACCCCGCCGGCCACCGCCGCCGCCCACGGGGAGGTGCTGGTGACGGTGGCCAGGACCGACGCTCCGCTGGACGAGGTGATGCGCACCATCGAGCAGGCGCTCAAAGAGCGGTCGTAACCGGTCGGACCGTGACAAACGGGCAGTGGGCGGCACTGGGTGCCGCCCACTGCCCGTTTCCTTTGCCCGATCGTTGATCGATCATCGCTCATTTGTTACGTAAAGATTTCATCTGAGAGCAAGTTCTGGCACTCAGTGCCTTGCCACCTGACACGCGGTGTCATACGTTGAGGGGGTCCGGGCGGCCGGCGAGCAGAGACCGTTCGCTCGCCGGCTGTCCCCGCAAGCCCACGGCCTGCGCGCCCGGACGCCTGCGTCACAGGCACCCTCCCGCGCCACAAAGCGCTGCCGAAGCACCACCGAGCCGAACCGACGGCACACCCCTCGAAAACCCTCAAGCGCACTCAGCAGCACCGACGATCCCCCAGCGCCCCTCCCTCAGGGCGCTCACCGCCGGAGGCAACACCGTGACCGTGAAGGACATCCTGGACGCGATCCAGTCGAAGGACGCCACGTCCGCCGACTTCGCCGCCCTGCAGCTCCCCGAGTCGTACCGTGCGATCACCGTGCACAAGGACGAGACGGAGATGTTCGCGGGTCTGGAGACCCGCGACAAGGACCCGCGCAAGTCGATCCACCTCGACGAGGTGCCCGTGCCCGAACTGGGCCCGGGCGAAGCCCTGGTGGCCGTCATGGCCTCCTCGGTCAACTACAACTCGGTGTGGACCTCGATCTTCGAGCCGGTGTCGACGTTCGCCTTCCTGGAGCGCTACGGCAGGCTGTCGCCGCTGACCAAGCGCCACGACCTGCCGTACCACATCATCGGCTCCGACCTCGCGGGCGTCGTCCTGCGCACCGGCCCCGGCGTCAACGCCTGGCAGCCCGGTGACGAGGTCGTCGCGCACTGCCTGAGCGTCGAGCTGGAGTCGCCCGACGGCCACGACGACACCATGCTCGACCCCGAGCAGCGCATCTGGGGCTTCGAGACCAACTTCGGCGGCCTCGCGGAGATCGCGCTGGTCAAGACGAACCAGCTGATGCCGAAGCCGAAGCACCTCACCTGGGAGGAGGCCGCGGCCCCGGGCCTGGTGAACTCCACCGCCTACCGCCAGCTGGTCTCCCGCAACGGCGCCGCCATGAAGCAGGGCGACAACGTCCTGATCTGGGGCGCGAGCGGCGGACTCGGCTCGTACGCCACGCAGTTCGCGCTCGCGGGCGGTGCCAACCCGATCTGTGTCGTCTCCTCGCCCCAGAAGGCGGAGATCTGCCGCTCGATGGGCGCCGAGGCGATCATCGACCGCAACGCCGAGGGCTACAAGTTCTGGAAGGACGAGCACACCCAGGACCCCAAGGAGTGGAAGCGCTTCGGCAAGCGCATCCGCGAGCTGACCGGCGGCGAGGACATCGACATCGTCTTCGAGCACCCCGGCCGCGAGACCTTCGGCGCCTCCGTCTACGTCACCCGCAAGGGCGGCACCATCACCACCTGCGCCTCGACCTCGGGCTACATGCACGAGTACGACAACCGGTACCTGTGGATGTCCCTGAAGCGGATCATCGGCTCGCACTTCGCCAACTACCGCGAGGCGTACGAGGCCAACCGCCTGATCGCCAAGGGCAAGATCCACCCGACGCTGTCGAAGACGTACTCCCTGGAGGAGACCGGCCAGGCGGCGTACGACGTCCACCGCAACCTGCACCAGGGCAAGGTCGGCGTCCTGTGCCTCGCGCCGGAGGAAGGCCTCGGCGTGCGCGACGCGGAGATGCGCGCCCAGCACATCGACGCCATCAACCGCTTCCGCAACGTCTGAGACACCCGAGGTCATAGATGACTGAGCGTCAGAAGGACCGGCCGTGGCTCATGCGCACGTACGCCGGTCACTCCACGGCCGAGGCGTCCAACGAGCTGTACCGGCGCAATCTCGCCAAGGGCCAGACAGGTCTGTCGGTGGCGTTCGACCTGCCGACGCAGACCGGCTACGACCCCGACCACATCCTCGCGCGCGGCGAGGTCGGCCGGGTGGGCGTGCCCGTCGCGCACCTCGGTGACATGCGCCGGCTGTTCCAGGACATCCCCCTGGAGCAGATGAACACCTCGATGACGATCAACGCCACGGCCATGTGGCTGCTGGCGCTCTACCAGGTCGTCGCGGAGGAGCAGGGCGCGGACATCACCAAGCTCCAGGGCACGACCCAGAACGACATCGTCAAGGAGTACCTGTCCCGCGGGACGCACGTCTTCCCGCCGGGGCCCTCGCTCCGCCTGACGACGGACATGATCGCGTACACGGTCTCCCACATCCCGAAGTGGAACCCGATCAACATCTGCAGCTACCACCTGCAGGAGGCCGGGGCCACACCGGTGCAGGAGATCGCGTACGCGATGTCCACCGCGATCGCCGTCCTCGACGCCGTCCGCGACAGCGGCCAGGTGCCGCAGGAGCGCATGGGGGACGTGGTCGCCCGCATCTCCTTCTTCGTGAACGCGGGCGTCCGCTTCATCGAGGAGATGTGCAAGATGCGGGCGTTCGGCCGCATCTGGGACAAGGTCACCCGTGAGCGGTACGGCATCGAGAACCCCAAGCAGCGCCGCTTCCGCTACGGCGTCCAGGTCAACTCCCTCGGCCTGACCGAGGCGCAGCCGGAGAACAACGTCCAGCGGATCGTGCTGGAGATGCTGGCGGTGACCCTGTCGAAGGACGCACGCGCGCGTGCCGTGCAGCTGCCCGCCTGGAACGAGGCGCTGGGCCTGCCCCGGCCCTGGGACCAGCAGTGGAGCCTGCGCATCCAGCAGGTGCTCGCCTACGAGAGCGACCTGCTGGAGTACGAGGACATCTTCGAGGGCTCGAAGGTGATCGAGGCGAAGGTGGACCAGCTGGTCACCGACGTCCTCGCGGAGATGGACCGGATCCAGGAGATGGGCGGCGCGATGGCCGCCGTGGAGTCCGGCTACCTGAAGTCGCAGCTGGTCGCCTCGCACGCGGAGCGCCGGGCCCGGATCGAGTCCGGGCAGGAGAAGATCGTCGGCGTCAACGTCTTCGAGGGCACCGAGCCGAACCCGCTCACGGCCGACCTGGACACCGCGATCCAGACGGTGGACCCGGCGGTCGAGAACCGGGTCGTCGAGTCCCTCAGGCACTGGCGGGACACCCGCTACCAGCCGCCCTTCAACCACCCGCGCCCCTGCAAGGCGCTGGAGCGGCTGAAGGAGGCCGCCAAGGGCACCGACAACCTGATGGAGGCCACCCTGGAGTGCGCCCGCGCCGGGGTCACCACCGGCGAGTGGGCGGGCGCCCTGCGCGAGGTGTTCGGCGAGTACCGGGCGCCCACCGGGGTCTCCTCCGCGCCGGTCGCCGTCGCCGCCGAGGCCGGCTCGGCCCTTGCGGAGGTCCGCGCGAAGGTGGACGCCACCGCCCGCGAGCTGGGCGTCGGCAAGCTCCGCTTCCTGGTCGGCAAGCCCGGCCTGGACGGGCACTCCAACGGCGCCGAGCAGATAGCGGTGCGCGCGCGGGACGCCGGCTTCGAGGTGGTCTACCAGGGCATCCGGCTCACCCCGGAGCAGATCGTGGACGCGGCCCTGGCCGAGGACGTCCACGCCGTGGGCCTGTCGATCCTCTCCGGCTCGCACGCCCGGCTGGTCCCGGACGTGCTCCAGCGGCTCCGTGTGGCCGGTGCCACAGATATACCGGTGATCGCAGGTGGCATCATCCCGAACGGTGACGCCGAGCAGCTGAAGGAAGCCGGAGTGGCCGCCGTCTTCACCCCGAAGGACTTCGACATCACCGGGATCATCGGCCGCATCGTCGACGAGATCCGGAAAGCGAACAAGCTCGACCCCCTGGAGGTCCCCGCATGACCACCCCCGTCAACCGCCTTCGCCCGCGGCGTTCCTGCCTGGCCGTACCGGGCAGCAACCCCCGCTTCCTGGAGAAGGCGCAGGGCCTCCCCGCGGACCAGGTCTTCCTGGACCTGGAGGACGCGTGCGCGCCGCTCGCGAAGCCGGAGGCCCGGCACACCATCGTCAAGTTCCTCAACGAGGGCGACTGGACGGGCAAGACCCGGGTGGTCCGCGTCAACGACTGGACGACCGAGTGGACGTACCGCGACGTCGTCACGGTGGTCGAGGGCGCCGGCCAGAACCTCGACTGCATCATGCTGCCGAAGGTGCAGAACGCCGAGCAGGTCGTCGCGCTGGACCTGCTGCTGACGCAGATCGAGAAGACCATGGGCTTCGAGGTCGGCAAGATCGGCATCGAGGCGCAGATCGAGAACGCGCAGGGCCTGAACAACGTCAACGCGATCGCCGAGGCCTCCCCGCGCCTGGAGACGATCATCTTCGGCCCGGCCGACTTCATGGCCTCCATCAACATGAAGTCCCTCGTCGTGGGCGAGCAGCCGCCCGGCTACCCGGCGGACGCCTACCACTACATCCTGATGAAGATCCTGATGGCCGCCCGCGCCAACAACCTCCAGGCGATCGACGGCCCCTACCTCCAGATCCGCAACGTCGACGGCTACCGCGAGGTCGCGCGGCGCGCCGCCGCGCTCGGCTTCGACGGCAAGTGGGTGCTGCACCCGGGCCAGGTCGAGGCGTCCAACGAGATCTTCTCGCCGTCCCAGGAGGACTACGACCACGCCGAGCTGATCCTGGACGCGTACGACTACTACACGTCCGAGGCGGGCGGCAAGAAGGGCTCCGCGATGCTCGGCGACGAGATGATCGACGAGGCCAGCCGCAAGATGGCCCTGGTCATCGCGGGCAAGGGCCGCGCCGCCGGCATGCGGCGCACCAGCACGTTCGAGATCCCGGAGGCCTGAGCGCGATGCAGTTCGGACGCACCTACGAGGAGTTCGAGGTCGGGGCGACGTACAAGCACTGGCCGGGCAAGACGGTCACGGAGTACGACGACCACCTGTTCTGTCTCCTCACCATGAACCACCACCCGCTCCACATGGACACGAACTATGCGGAGAAGACGACGGACTTCGGCAAGAACGTCGTCGTCGGGAACTACGTCTACTCGCTGCTGCTCGGCATGAGCGTCCCGGACATCTCCGGCAAGGCGATCGCCAACCTGGAGATCGAGTCGCTCAGGCACGTCGCGCCGACCTTCCACGGCGACACGATCTACGGCGAGACCACCGTCCTCGACAAGTGGCCGTCGAAGTCGAAGAACGACCGGGGGATCGTCTACGTCGAGACCAAGGGTTACAAGCAGGACGGCACCCTGGTGTGCGTCTTCCGCCGCAAGGTGATGGTGCCCACCGAGACGTACATCAAGGAGCGCGGCGGCGAGCAGCCGGGCCGCCCGGAGCTGAAGCAGCAGGAGAAGTGATGGCGCGCCTCGCCCAGACCGCCGGTCTGACCGACGTCCAGCAGGAGATCCTTTCGACGGTCCGTGACTTTGTCGACAAGGAGATCATCCCGGTCGCGACCGAGCTGGAGCACCGCGACGAGTACCCGCAGCAGATCGTGGACGGGCTCAAGGAGCTGGGTCTGTTCGGTCTGATGATCCCCGAGGAGTACGGGGGCCTGGGCGAGTCGCTCCTCACCTACGCGCTGTGCGTGGAGGAGATCGCCCGCGGCTGGATGTCGGTGTCCGGCATCATCAACACCCACTTCATCGTCGCGTACATGCTCAAGCAGCACGGCACGCAGGAGCAGAAGGACCACTTCCTGCCCAGGATGGCGGCCGGTGACATCCGGGGCGCCTTCTCCATGTCGGAGCCGGGCCTGGGCTCCGACGTGTCGGCGATCACGTCGAAGGCGGTCAGGGACGGCGACGAGTACGTCCTGAACGGCCAGAAGATGTGGCTGACGAACGGGGGTACGTCCTCGCTCGTGGCCGTGCTGGTCCGGAGTGACGAAGGACACCCCGAGGGCACGGCGCCGCACAAGTCGATGACGACCTTCCTGATCGAGAAGGAGCCGGGCTTCGGCGAGGTCCGCCCGGGCCTCACCATCCCCGGCAAGATCGAGAAGATGGGCTACAAGGGCGTCGACACCACCGAGCTGATCATGGACGGCCTGCGCGTCCCGGCCGACCGGGTGCTCGGCGGGGTCACCGGCCGAGGTTTTTACCAAATGATGGACGGCGTGGAGGTCGGCCGGGTGAACGTGGCGGCGCGCGGCTGCGGTGTCGCCCAGCGCGCCTTCGAGCTGGGCGTGCAGTACGCCCAGCAGCGGCACACCTTCGGCAAGCCGATCGCCCAGCACCAGGCCATCCAGTTCAAGCTCGCGGAGATGGCCACCAAGGTCGAGGCCGCGCATGCGATGATGGTGAACGCCGCACGTAAAAAGGACTCCGGGGAGCGAAACGACCTGGAGGCCGGCATGGCGAAGTACCTCGCCTCCGAGTACTGCAAGGAGGTCGTGGAGGACGCCTTCCGGATCCACGGCGGCTACGGCTTCTCCAAGGAGTACGAGATCGAGCGACTGTACCGCGAGGCCCCGATGCTGCTCATCGGTGAAGGCACCGCCGAGATCCAGAAAATGATCATCGGCCGCAGGCTGCTCGAAGAGTATCGATTCCAGGGCTGATTGTCCGGATACGGGGTGTTTTCTTCGAGAAGAAGATCACACCCCGTAGACACTCTTCGGCCGCCGACTCGGCTTCCTGGCTTGCCGAGTTGTGGCCCGCGACCGGTACGATCCCGGGAAAGCCGCCGTCCCCCGATCAGAGCGCGGCATCATCCGCTACGAAGGTCATCCATGCCCCACAGCCAAACCTCTGCACACCGCGACAGCCTGGTAGGCGCACGCCTCGCGCGCGGAGCATCGCCGTGGCTTCTCCCGACCGTCGCCACCGCAGCCCTCAGCCTGGCCCGCGCTCGCCGCTCGGGCGTCGCCAAGGCCGTCGCCGTGCCCGCCACCGCGCTCGCGGCGGGCATGCTGTGGTTCTTCCGCGACCCCGAGCGCGAGATCGCCGAGGGCCGGGTCATCTCCCCCGCCGACGGTGTGGTGCAGAGCATCATGCCGTGGAAGGACGGGCGGACCCGCGTCGCGATCTTCATGAGCCCGCTCAACGTCCACGTCAACCGCGCGCCCCTCGCGGGCACCGTGACGTCGGTCGAGCACATCCCCGGCGGCTTTGTTCCGGCTTTCAACAAGGAGAGCGAGAACAACGAGCGCGTAGTCTGGCATTTCGACACCGAACTCGGCGACATCGAGATGATCCAGATCGCCGGCGCGGTGGCCCGCCGCATCGTGCCGTACCTCCCCGAGGGCACGAAGGTCGAGCAGGGCGACCGTATCGGTCTGATCCGCTTCGGCTCGCGTGTCGACCTCTACCTGCCCGAGGGCGTGGAGGTCGCGGTCGAGGTCGGACAGAAGACCGTGGCTGGGGTGACTCGCATTGACCGTGATTGATCCGGAGACCCAGGCGGGCTGGGTGCCCGAGGCCGACGAGGTGGACGAAGAGGAGGAGATGCCTCTCTCGCTCCGCCTCTCGATAGCGGACACGCTCACCCTGGGCAACGCGACGTGCGGCTTCATGGCGGTGTACTTCACCACCACCGGCATCCTGATCCCGCACCTCACCGGCAGCCAGGAGTCCGGCATGGCCCGCCACAGCGCGGCCACGGCGGTCATCCTGATGCTCTGCGCGGCGGTCTTCGACCTGTTCGACGGCCTGGTGGCGCGCAAGCTGCGGTCCTCGCCGATGGGCGCGGAGCTGGACAACCTGTCCGACCTGATCAGCTTCGGGCTCGCCCCCGCGTACTTCGTGCTGGTCTACGGCATGGTCGCCGACGACGCGCACCAGCGGGTGGCGGCAGTGGGCGCGATCGTGGTGCTGCTGGCCGTGGTCCTCAGACTCGCCCGCTTCAGCTGCGTGACCATGAAGGACGGCATGTTCCAGGGCATGCCCTCGCCGTTCGGCGCGCTGACCGTCGTCTCGATCGTGCTGCTGGAGCTGCCGTTCGTGGCGACGCTGCTGGCGATCCTGGGGACGGCCTGGCTCATGGTCAGCCGGGTGGAGTACCCGAAGCCGCGGGGCCGTCTCGCCGGCGCGATGCTCTCCTGGATCGTGCTGTCGATGGGTCTGCTGGCGGCGTGGGCGTTCGACGCGCCCAGCGGTCAGCTGCTCCTCCAGACGGGCTGTGCGCTCCAGCTGGTCATGGGCGCGGTGATCCCCCTGTTCGCCACGGCCCGCCGGGTGAACAACTTCCGCGACAACCGCCGCGAGGCTCGGGCGGCGCAGCTGCCGTAGGGGTGCTTGTACGAGGGGCCCCGGACCGTTGACCGGTCCGGGGCCCTTGGCTTGTGCCGACGCCCCGGCGGGGGTGTCAGCTCAGGCGGTCCTCGGCGATCCGGGCGGCGACCCGTTCCAGGATCGGCCCGGCGTCCGCGATGCACTTCGCGACGTCCGGCTCGACGGATGTCAGGGGGTAGGCCTGGGCGATGCCGGCCCGGAGCAGTGCCTCCGTGGGGAGGGCAAGCCGACCGCAGACCGCCACGACCTGCTTGCCCGCGGCCCGCGCCGCCGCGGCCACGCCCGCCGGCGCCTTCCCGTGCAGGGTCTGTTCGTCCAGGGAGCCCTCCCCGGTGATGACGAGCGAGGCCCGCTCCAGGGCGGGCGCGAAGCCCAGGACGTCCAGCATGACCTCGATACCGGGCCGGAACCGCGCGCCGAGGAGCAGCGCGCCGTAGCCGATGCCGCCCGCCGCGCCCGCCCCCGGCGACGCCGCGTACGCGGCGGCCCGCGGACCGGCCTCCGCCTCCAGCACCTTCGCGAAGTGGGCCAGCGCCGCGTCCAGGGTCTCCACGTCGTCCGGAGTGGCGCCCTTCTGCGGCCCGTACACCGCCGGCGCGCCCTTCGGGCCGGTCAGCGGGTTGTCGACATCGCTCGCGAGCACCAGTTCCACCGAGGACAGCCGGGGGTCGAGGCCGGACAGGTCCGCCCGGGCCAGGTCGGCGAGGCCGCCGCCGCCCGGGGACACCGGGCCCCCCTCCTCGGTCAGGAACCGCGCGCCCAGCGCGGACAGCATGCCCGCGCCGCCGTCCGTCGTGGCGCTGCCGCCGACGCCGAACACGATCGTCCGCGCGCCCGCGTCCAGCGCGGCCCGCAGCAGTTCCCCGGAGCCGTACGTGGAGGCGGTCAGCGGGGCGAAGACCCCCGCCGGCAGGCGCTGCAGACCGCTCGCCTCCGCCATCTCCACCACGGCGGTGCCGTCGCGCAGCGCGAACGCGGCCGTGACCTCCTCGCCGAGCGGCCCGGCGACCCGCACCTCCCGGCGCTCGAAGCCCGCCGCGACCGCCGCGTCCACGGTCCCGTCGCCGCCGTCGGCCACGGGCAGCGCCTCGACCGTCAGGTCCGGCACGACCCGGCGCAGCCCGGCCGTCACCCGCTCGGCGACCTGTACGGCCGTCAGCGAGCCCTTGAACTTGTCCGCGGCGATGAGCACCCGACGGGTCTCGTTCACTGCAGCGTCCGCCACCTTGTCTTCCCCTTGCTCTCCGGGCCCCGCGCACGTCGGGGCCAGTCGCGCCGCTGTGACCATAACCGCAGGACACCCCTGCCGTCATGCCCCGCCCGAACCCTGGGAAGCCGCTGGGAGCCGGCTGAGGAATGCGGGTACACCCCTGCCATGGGCACCCAGCACACCGGACCGGACCTGGCCGACCGCATCCACGGCGGCTGGCTCGGCCGGATCGCGGGCAACATGCTCGGCAAGCCGGTCGAGCAGGGCGAGGTGTGGACCCGTGCGCGCATCGACCGCTATCTGCGCCGGGCCGCGGCCCTGCCGCTGACCGACTACCTGCCCGAGCCGGCCGACGCCGACGAGGCCGCCGTACTGCGCCCGGAGTGGCGCTGTTGCGTGCGCGGACGGATCCACGGCAGCTGCCGGGACGACGACGTGGACTACGCGATCCTCGGCCTGCACCTGCTGGAGACCCACGGCTTCGGTTTCAGCACCGAGCAGGTCGGCGACCTGTGGCTGCTCAGGCTGCCGTACCTGCAGACGTTCACGGCGGAACGGGCCGCGTACCGCAACCTCGCGAACGGGCTGAAGCCGCCGGTGACGGCGACGTACGACAACCCGTACCAGGAGTGGATCGGTGCGCTGATCCGCGCCGACGTCTACGGCTGGACCTGCCCGGGCGATCCGGTCCGGGCCGCCGGTCTGGCCCGCCGGGACGCGGTGCTGTCGCACACCGGCAACGGCGTCTACGGCGCGATGTGGGCCGCCGCGCTCATCTCGGCGGCGTTCACCGCCCCGACGGTCCGCGACGCCCTGGACACCGCGCTCACGGTCGTACCGGCGAGCAGCCGGCTGGCCCGGACCGTGCGGCGGGTCGCGTCCCTGCACGAGACGCGGCTGCCGTGGGAGGAGACCCTGGCCACGGTGTCCGAGGAGACCGCCGGGCTCGGCTGGATCCACACGGTCCCGAACGCCGCCGTCCTCGCCGCCGGGCTGCTGTACGGCGACGGCGACTTCACCCGGACCGTCGCCCTGACCGTGCGCGGCGGCCTGGACACCGACTCCAACGGGGCGACGGCCGGCTCGGTCGCCGGCGTCCTCACCGGGGCGGAGGCCATCCCGGCGCACTGGCGGGAGCCCCTGGAGGACACGGTGCGCAGCGCGGTGTTCGGGTTCGACGGCGTACGGATCAGTGCGCTGGCCGAACGCACCCTGCGCCTGGCGACGGGCGGGTCGTAGCCGCCGGCCGGCTGGTTACCCTTCCCCAATGACCACGACGCAAGACTTCGCCGCGTACATCGCGAGCCTGCCCCGTGTCCTCGCCGGCGCCGCCGTGCTCTTCCGGGACGAGGAGGGCCGGGTGCTGCTCGTCGAGCCCAACTACCGGGAGGGGTGGGCGCTTCCGGGCGGGACCATCGAGTCCGACGACGGGGAGACCCCGCGCCAGGGCGCCCGCCGGGAGACGCTGGAGGAGATCGGCCTCGACCGGGAACCCGGCCGGCTGCTCGCCGTGGACTGGGTGCACGGCGCGGGCCGGCCGCCCCTGGTGGCGTACCTGTACGACGGCGGTGTCCTGACCGAGTCCGACCTGAAGGCGATCCGCCTCCAGGAGGAGGAGCTGCTGTCCTGGCGCCTGGTCGCCCGCGAGGACCTCACCGCGCACCTGCCCGGCGCGCTGGGCCACCGGGTGCTGGTCGCCCTGGACGTCCTCGCGGCCGGCTCGGGCACGGCGGAGCTGGAGAACGGCCGGCGCGTGGCCTGACGGCCCCGCCTCCTTGCGGTGCCCGCGCGGAGGCGGGGCCGGGTTTATCCGCTCGCGGCCGCCCCGGTGCCCGCCCTACGCTCGGTGCCATGGCCAAGCCTCTCGTCGCGCTGCTCAGCGGAGCCGGTATCTCCACCGACTCCGGGATCCCCGACTACCGCGGGCCCAACGGGCTGTGGCGGCGCGATCCGGAGGCCGAGAAGCTCGTGACGTACGAGTACTACATGACGGACCCGGAGATCCGGCGGCGCTCCTGGCAGATGCGCCGCAAGAACCGCACGCTCCAGGCGGAGCCGAACGCCGCGCACCGGGCCGTCGCCGAGCTGGAGAGGTCCGGCGTCCCGGTCCGGGTCATCACCCAGAACGTGGACGGACTGCACCAGCTCGCCGGCATGCCCGCCCGCAAGGTGCTCGAACTGCACGGCACCGCCCGCAGTGTCGTCTGCACCCGGTGCCACGCGCGCGGCCCCATGGAGGACGCCCTCGCCCGGGTCGAGGCCGGCGAGGAGGACCCGCCCTGCCTGGAGTGCGGCGGCATCCTGAAGTCGGCGACGGTGATGTTCGGCGAGCGGCTCGACCCGGTGGTCCTCGGCCAGGCCGTGGCCGTCACCAAGGCCTGCCAGGTGTTCATCGCCGTCGGCAGCAGCCTCCAGGTGCAGCCCGCCGCCGGCCTCGCCGGGGTGGCCGCGGACCACGGCGCCCGGCTGGTCATCGTCAACGCGGAACCCACGCCGTACGACGACCGGGCCGACGAGATCATCCGCGAGCCGATCGGTACCGCGCTGCCCGCGCTGCTGCGCCGTCTGGCCGCGGACGCGGACGCGGACCGATAGCGGGCGCGCCGGGGAGCGGACGGGGACCCCGGGGCGGCGGGGACGGCGTCAGAACAGGGCCGTGCCCCGTTCGAAGTCCAGCAGGCGGCGCTTGCGGTCCAGGCCGCCGCCGTAGCCGGTGAGGTCGCCGCCGGCGCCGATGACGCGGTGGCAGGGGACGATGATGCCGAGCGGGTTCCGGCCGTTGGCGAGGCCGACCGCGCGGGACGCCTTGGGGTTGCCGAGGGCGTCGGCGAGCTGGCCGTAGGAGCGGGTCTCGCCGTACGGGATCCGCGTCAGCTGCTCCCAGACGCTGCGCTGGAACGGGGTGCCCTGGAGGCGGAACTGAAGGGTGAACTCCGTCAACTCGCCCGCGAAGTAGGCGGTGAGCTGCTCCTGGGCCTCGGCGAAGGGCGTGTCGTCGGGTGCGCCGAAGCTCTCCTCCGGCGGACGGTGGCGCTGGTCGGTCATGTAGAGGCCGCACAGGACGCCGTCGTCGGCGACGAGCGTGAGCGGGCCGTAGGGGCTGTCGATGACGGTGTGCTGCTTCATCGCGAAGTCCTTGCGAGTCCTTATACGGGCAGGAAGTTGATCGGGTGGCTGTCGGTCGCCCACAGGTACTGGACCGCGTAGGCCCGCCAGGGCCGCCAGGCCTCGGCGCGGGCGGTGAGCGCGGCCGGGGTGGCGGGCAGGCCCAGCTCCCCCGCGGCGCGCCGGATCCCGAGGTCGGTGGCGAGGAAGGCGTCGGGGTCGCCGAGGGCGCGCATGGCGATGACGTCGACCGTCCAGGGCCCGAAGCCGGGCAGGTCCAGGAGCCGGGCACGGGCTTCCGCCCAGTCCGACTCCATCCCCAGGCGCAGTTCGCCGTCGGCGAGCCGGCGGACGAGAGTGGTGAAGGTCGTACGCCGGGTGCGGGGCATGGCCAGGGTGTCGGGATCCACCGCGGCCAGGGCCTCGGGGGACGGGAAGAGGTGGGTGAGTCCGCCCTCGGGGTCGTCCAGGGGCTTGCCGTGGGCGGTGACCAGGCGGGCCGCGTGGGTGCGGGCGGCGGCCGTGGAGACCTGCTGGCCGAGGACGGCCCGGACGGCGAACTCGGCCTCGTCGACCGTGCGCGGCACCCGGCGGCCCGGCTCCTTGTCGACCAGGGGCGCGAGGAGGGGGTCCGTGCGCAGGTGGCCGTCGACCGCCACCGGGTCGGCGTCCAGGTCGAGCAGGCGCCGGCAGCGGTTGATGGCCACGGTCAGATCGCGCAGGTCGCTGAGGGTGAGGCGGCAGGCGATGTGGTCGGGGCGGGGTGCGAGGGCGACGATGCCGTGCCCGTACGGCAGACGCAGCGTGCGCCGGTAGGCGCCGTCGCGCCACTCCTCGACGCCGGGTACGGCGGTGGCGGCGAGGTGGCCGAAGAGGTTGGACGGGTTGAGCGGGGCGCGGAACGGCAGCCGCAGGGTGAGCGCGCCGGGGGTGCCGGACCCGCTCCGGGGCGCGCGGGCGCGCAGCTCGCCCGGGGGCAGGGCGAAGACTTCGCGGACGGTGTCGTTGAAGGTGCGGATGGAGGAGAAGCCGGCCGCGAACGCGATCTCCGCCATGGGCAGCGTGGTGGTCTCGACGAGCAGCCGCGCGGTCTGGGCGCGCTGAGCGCGGGCGAGCGCGAGGGGGCCGGCGCCCAGCTCGGCGAGGAGCTGCCGCTCCACCTGCCGGGTGCTGTAGCCGAGCCGGGCGGCGAGTCCGGGCACGCCCTCCCGGTCCACGACCCCGTCGGCGATCAGCCGCATGGCCCGGGCCACCAGGTCGGCGCGCCGGTTCCACTCCGGGGAGCCGGGGCTGGTGTCGGGGCGGCAGCGCTTGCAGGCCCGGAAGCCGGCCTGCTGGCAGGCGGCGGCGCTCGGGTGGAACGTCATGTTCTCCGGCTTGGGCGGTACGACCGGGCAGCTCGGCCGGCAGTAGATCCCGGTGGTCAGGACGGCCGTGAAGAACCATCCGTCGAACCGCGCGTCCTTGGACTGCACGGCACGCACGCAGTGCTCCCGGTCGAGGTGCATCCCTGTCTGCATGGGTCAAGCATCGGCCACCGCACCCCCCGGGCGCTGGCGGAAATCCGACACGTACGTGCGTCTGGCCAGGGACCCGGTCAGCCCCTGCTGACCGCGGGCACGTCCTGACCGACCGCGGGCACGTCCTGACCGACCGCGGGCACGTCCTGGCGGAACCGGGTGATCCACTCGGCGGTGGCCCGCAGTCCGCCGAAGGTGTAGAAGTGCACCTTCACGGAGCCGTGCCGGTCGGGGTCGTACCGCTCGGCGAGCGTGCGCAGGAACCGGTCCGGGCCGGTCGTGCCCATGAGGTTGGTCAGCGAGAACCCGTACTTGCGGGCCACGGAGGCGCTGGTGCCGACGCCGAACCGGGTGGCGTAGCCGAGCAGCCGGCGCACACCGGCCGGGCCGGGGACGCCGATGCGGACGGGCAGGTGCACGCCCCGCGCACGAAGGGCCTCCAGCCAGGTGAGGACGGGGTCGACGTCGAAACCGAACTGGGTGATGACGTCGCCGGTGAACCGTTCCGCCCCGATGGCCGCCGCCTTGTCGGTGAGCGAGGCCCACAGTGTCCGGTCGGCTATGCCGGGGTGGCCCTCGGGATAGCCGGTGATACCGACGTGCCGGACGCCGTGGCCGCGCAGCAGCCCGGTGCGCAGGACGGCGAGGGCGTCCTCGTAGGGACCCTCGGGCCGGGCGGGGTCGCCGCCGACGACGAACACGTTCTCGGCGGTGCCGTCGGCCGCCAGTCCGGCGAGGAACTCCTCCAGGGCGGACCGGGAGGGCAGCCGGCGCGCGGAGATGTGCGGTACGGGGACGAAACCGAGCCGCTTGACCGCGCGGGCGGCCCGCAGCCGGGTGCCGGTGTCCTCGCCGGCCAGGAAGGTGATGTTGATCCGGGTGCCGGGCGGGATGCTGTCGCGGGCCTCCTCGAGACCGGGCACGTCCTTGCCGGTCATCTCCAGGGAGAAGTCGTCCAGCAGAGCGGGGTTCATCGTGTCTGTCGTGCTCCTCGTGGGGCGGTCCCGGACCCGGCCGATGATGTCACGCCGACTTATGGACCTGTTGTCCGGGCCTTGTTTGGCCCTGGCCACCGGGCCAAGGGCCGGGCAGGGTGGGTGGTCCCTGGTCCCTGTCCCGTTCACCGAGGAGGACGTGGTTGTGAGCGTTTCGACGTGCGTGCGGTTCCGGCACGCGGAGGAGGTCCGGGCCGCGTTCCCCGAACTGTCGGCCGGCGTACTCCACGCCACCGGCGTCGACGCCCCCGCCGACACCCGGCACCGCGCCGCCGCGTACACCGACCGGGCCGCGGCCCGGCTGGCGCGGGCCGGTGAGGGCGAGTTCCCCGAGGTGCTGGCCTGGCGGCGGGCCTTCACCCGGATGGGGCTGCGGCCGACGCAGTACCGCTCCGCCTCGGAGTCGCTGCTGCGCCGGCTGCGGAAGGAGGGCGCGCTGCCGCGGATCCACCCGCTGGTGGACCTGTGCAACGCGGTCTCGGTGGCGTACGCGGTTCCGGTGGCGGTTCTCGACCTCGACCGGATCGCCGGGCCGCTGCTGGAGGTACGCCAGGCCCGCGGGGACGAGACGTACACGGCGTTCGGGGGTGGCGTCGAGCATCCCGCGCCCGGCGAGGTGACCTTCGTCGACTCCGCGGGCCGGGCACACGCGCGCCGCTGGACCCACCGGCAGAGCGGGCACTCGGCGGTCGGCGCGCACACCGGCCGGGTGCTGGTGGTGGCGGAGGCGATGCACGACGGGGGCGCGGAGGCGGTGGCCGAGGTGCTGAAGACGGTCGAGGAGGAGGTGGCGGCCCACTGGCAGGCCACCACGGCGGCGGCCGTCCTCACCGCCGGTGCGCCGGAGTTCGCCTTCGGGCAGTGACCGCGTGACAGCATGAGCCGGGTGGACGAGGGGCGGGACACGGCGGAGACGGCGGCGCGCGGCTCGGACTTCCTGCAACTGGCGGTCGCCGACGTGCCCGCCGGCGGGAAGGCGGAGTGGCTGGCCGGGCGGTTGCGGCAGGCGATGGCCGACGGCCGGCTGACGGTGGGCAGCAGGCTGCCGCCGACCCGTCTGCTCGCCGCGGAACTGCGCGTGTCCCGGGGCGTGGTGACCGAGGCGTACCGGCGCCTCGCCGAGGACGGCCAGGTGACGGGCCGCCGCCGCGGAGGCACGGTGGTGGTCGCGACCCCGTTCACCGCCTCGCCGCCGAGCGTTCCCGGCGCCGCTCCGGCGCAAGCCGCCATGTCCGGCGCGGGGCGGGCCGACGGGGAGGGCCCGCAGCACGCGGGTGCGACGTGCCGCGCCGCGGGCCTGGACGCCGACGACGACGCCGGTGCGGGCGGGCCCGGTGGTGAGTGCGGGCCCGGAGCCGACGGTGGCGCGGGGGGCCGGCGGGCTGACGGCGGGGGCGGCGACGAGCGCGGTGGGCAGGGCGGCAGCGGGGCCGGTGGGCCATGCGCCGGGCAGAGCGGCAACGGCCTTGGTGGGCCGGACGCCCGCCGACACCACGGCGAGACCGGTGGACCGCGCCCCCGGCGGGATGACAGCGAGCCGGAAGGGCCGGACACCCGCCGACACGACGGCGAGCCCGGTGGGCCGTACGCCGGGCAGAGCGGCAACGGCCCTGGTGGGCCGGACGCCCGCCGACACCACGGTGAGACCGGTGGACCGCGCCCCCGGCGGGATGACAGCGAGCCGGAAGGGCCGGACGCCCGCCGACACGACGGCGAGCCCGGTGGGCCGTGCGCCGGGCAGAGCGGCAACGGGCCTGGTGGGCCGGACGCCCGCCGGCACCACGGTGAGCCCGGTGGGCCGTGTGCCGGGCGGGGTGGTGGGGAGTCCGGGGGGTCTCTTGGCCCGGGGCCGGCCGGGATGTTCGGTGGGGTGCCGGCGGCCGAGGTCTTGGACGCGTTGCGGGACGCTCCCGCCGCCGTCGACTTCACCCCGGGGCGGCCCGATCTCACCACCTTTCCGCGGGCGGCCTGGCTGCGGGCCGAGCGCGCCGTGCTGGCGGAGCTGTCGGCCGAGCAGCTCGGGTACGGCGATCCGCGCGGAGCGCTCCCGTTGCGGCGGGCCGTCGCCGAGTGGCTCGCGCGGATGCGGGGGGTGCGGGTGGAGCCGGACGCGGTGCTGGTCGTGGCCGGCACCGCGCAGGCGCTGACGCTCCTGCACCCGGTGCTGCGCGCGGACGGCGTCGACGCGGTCGCGGTGGAGGATCCCGGTTCGCTCGGAGCCCGCCAGCACCTGGCGCACGGAGGTCTGGCCACCCCGCCGGTGCCGGTCGACGAGCAGGGCGTACGGGTGGACGCGCTGCGGGCGACCGGCGCCCGGGCCGTGCTGCTCACGCCCGCCCACCAGTTCCCCACGGGCGTGGTGACGAGCGGCGAGCGCCGGCGCGAGCTGCTGGAGTGGGCGGGCGGCGGCGGGCTGATCCTGGAGGACGACTACGACGCCGAGCACCGCTACGACCGGCCGCCGGTCCCGGCTCTGCGCGCCCTGCTGGCCGACCGGGTCTGCTACCTGGGCAGCGTGTCGAAGCTGCTCGCGCCGGCGCTGCGGATCGGCTGGCTGGTGGCCCCGGCCCGGTACCGTGGCGCTCTGGTCGACGCCAAGCGCTTCAACGACCTGGGCAACGCGGTGCTGCCGCAGTTGGTGCTGGCGCGGCTGATGGAGTCGGGTGACCTGGACCGGCACCTCAGGACGGTGCGCGGGCGCCACCGCAGGCGCCGGGACGCGATGATCGCCGCGCTCGCCGAGCACCTTCCGGGCGCGCGGGTGCACGGGGCGGCGGCCGGTCTGCATCTGACGGTGACGTACGCCGCGGACGTGCCCGACACGGTGTTCGCCGCGGCGGCGCTCGCGCGCGGTGTGAAGTGCCAGCCGCTCTCCTGGCACCGGCAGTCGCCCGGCCGGCCCGGTCTCGTCCTCGGCTACGCGGCCACCCCGCCGGGTGTCGTCGCGGAGGGTGTGGCGCTGCTCGGCCGGGCGCTGCGCGAACTGGGCTGAACCGGCCGCCCGGACCTCAGCTCACCGCTTCCTGACGGGACGCCAGCGCCCAGATCACGAAGACGTCGATCGCCATCATGACGAAGGACCAGACGGGCTGGTAGGGAAGGAAGAGGAACTGGGCGATCAGGCTGAGCGAGGCGAGGAACAGTCCGGCGAACCGGGCCCAGGCCATGTCCATGAGCAGGCCGATGCCGGTCAGCAGGACCAGGGCGCCGACGACGATGTGGATCGTGCCCCAGCCGGTGAGGTTCATCCGGTACACGTAGGAGCCGACGCGGAAGTAGACGTCGTCCCCGGCTATCGCGGCGATCCCCTGGAGGACGGCGAGGATGCCGCTGCACACCATCAGGACCCCGGCGAAGGTGACACCGCCGGTCACCCAGCCGCCGGCCCGGGACCCGGGCTGCCGCGGCGGCCACGAGCCGCCCGAGGAGGCGGGTCCGGTGGGCTGCGCTGCCTGGCTCATGAGCGTGTCCTTTCTGCCTCCCCCGTGCCGTCGGGGCCCGCCCGCTCGTGGGGAGCGGGCGGGCACTCCGAGCGTTGGCCAGGCAGCGGCCGGACGCATCGGGTGCTGCGCCGTTCGGGTGAGCCGCGGCGGCCCCGCGGCGCTCGGACCGTGACGCGCGTCAGCCGGTGTGCCGGGCGAACGCGTCGTACGCACGGTCGTCGAAGAGGACGAACCGGACCTCCTCGACCGCCGTCGGCGTGTTCCGTACCGTCTCCACCGCGATGCGGGCCGCGTCGTCCATCGGCCACCGGTACACACCGGTGGAGATCGCCGGGAAGGCGACCGTCCGGGCACCCAGCTCGTCGGCCACGCGGAGCGACTCCCGGTAGCAGGAGGCGAGCAGGGCGGGATCACCGCCCGACTCCTGGTAGACGGGGCCCACGGTGTGGATCACCCAGCGGGCGTCCAGCGCGCCCGCCGTGGTGGCGACCGCCTGACCGGTGGGCAGGCCCTTGCCGTACCGGGAGGCGCGCAGCGCGCGGCACTCCTCCAGGATGGCGGGGCCGCCGCGGCGGTGGATCGCGCCGTCCACGCCCCCGCCGCCGAGGAGCGAGGAGTTGGCCGCGTTGACGAGGGCGTCGGCGTGCTGCCGGGTGATGTCGCCCTGGACCAGGGTGATGGTGGTCATGTCTGCCTCAGTCTCCGCCAGACGGCCTTGGCCGCGTTGTGGCCCGACATGCCGTGCACACCGGGGCCGGGCGGGGTGGCCGAGGAGCAGATGAAGACGGCCGGGTGGGGGGTGTGGTACGGGAACAGGGACAGCCGGGGGCGCAGCAGCAGCTGGAGCCCGGAGGCCGCGCCGCAGGCGATGTCGCCGCCGACGTAGTTGGCGTTGCGGGCGGCCATCTCGGCGGGGCCGGCGGTGGCGCGGGCGAGCACGCGGTCGCGGAAGCCGGGGGCGAAGCGCTCCAGCTGGCGTTCTATGGCGTCGGTGAGGTCGCCCGACCAGCCGTTGGGGACATGGCCGTAGGTCCAGAAGACGTGCTTGCCCTCGGGGGCGCGGCCGGGGTCGGCCACGCTGGGCTGCACGGTGATCATGAACGGCTTGTCGGGGGCGCGGCCCTCCTTGGAGGCGGCGCGCAGGGCGGTGCCGATCTCGGCCATGCTCGCGCCGATCTGGACGGTGCCGGCGGTGCGGGCCTCCGGCGCGGTCCACGGCACCGGGCCGTCCAGCGCGTAGTCGATCTTGAAGACGCTGGGCCCGTAGCGGTAGTTCGCGTAGTAGTCGCCGAATCCGGCGATGCGGGCGAGCGCGGCGGGCGAGGTGTCGAAGACGTACGCGCGCGCGGGCGGCAGGTCGTCCAGCCGCTTGACCTCGTAGTCGGTGTGGACGGCGCCGCCGAGGTCGGTCAGGTAGGCGGCGAGGGCGTCGGAGATGGCCTGGGAGCCGCCGCGGGGCACCGGCCAGCCGCGGGCGTGCGCGGAGAGGGCGAAGACCAGTCCGATGGCGCTGGTGGCGAGGCCGCCCAGCGGTGCCATCACATGGGCGACCAGGCCGGCGAAGAGGGCCTTGAACCGCTCGTCGTGGAAGCGGTGCATCAGCCAGGTGGACGGCGGGAGGCCGGCCAGGCCGAAGCGGGCCAGGGTGACGGGGTCGCGCGGGAGCGCGGTCAGCGGCAGGGACATGAAGTCCCGGACGAGGGTGTCCCACCGGGCGAGCAGCGGCTCGACCAGTCTGCGGTACGGGCCCGCGTCGCGCGGTCCGAAGGAGGCGGCGGTCTCGGCCACCGAGCGGGACAGCACGGCCGCGGTGCCGTCCGGGAACGGGTGGGCCATCGGCAGCGGGGCGTGCAGCCACTCCAGGCCGTACCGGTCGAGGGGCATCGCGCGGAACGCCGGGGAGTTGATGCCGAGGGGGTGCGCGGCCGAGCACGGGTCGTGCCGGAAGCCGGGCAGGGTCAGCTCCTCGGTGCGGGCGCCGCCGCCCACGGTGGGCTTCGCCTCGAACAGGGCCACGGAGAAGCCGCGGCGGGCCAGCTCCACGGCTGCGGTCAGTCCGTTCGGTCCCGCACCCACCACGACCGCATCGAGCATCGACGGCACCTTCGGACCCCTTCGTCAGCCGACGGCCATTCGGGATCAGGATATGCCGGGGGACTGACACTCCCCCGGCCCGGGTGTGCCCGGAGGGCTCAGGAGGCCGTGCGCAGCAGGCCGGTGACCCGGCGTGCGGTGGCTTCGTCCCGGGCGGCGGTGAACGGCAGGGCGTTGCCTCCGGTGACGCGGAACGGCTCGCCGCTCAGCGTGAGGTGGGTGCCGCCCGCCTCCTCGACCAGGAGCAGGCCGGCCGCGTGGTCCCAGGCCGCCTCCCAGGAGAAGGCCACGGCGTCCAGCTCGCCCCGGGCGACGGCGAGGTACTCCAGGCCCGCGGAGCCGCAGGGGCGGGGGGCGAGGCCGTCGGTCCACAGGGGGCGCAGCGCGCGCTTCTGCTCGTCGGTGGTGTAGTCCGGGTGGGAGGTGGCGACGACGAGGTCGCGGCCGGGGGCCGGCGCGCCCGCGGACAGCCGCCGGCCGTCGAGGAACGCGCCCTGGCCGCGGACGGCGGTGGCGAACTGGTCACGCGCCGCCGCGTAGGTCCAGGAGGCGATCACGACGCCGCGGTGCGCGAGCGCCACCAGGGTGCAGAAGCCGTCGTCGCCGTGGACGAACTGGCGGGTGCCGTCCACCGGGTCGACGATCCAGACCGGGGTGTCGCCCTGGAGTGCCCCGTAGACCGCCGGGTCGGCGTGCACCGCTTCCTCGCCGACGACCAGGGAGCCGGGCAGCAGGGAGCCGAGGTCCTCGGTGAGCCGCAGCTCGGCGAGGCGGTCGGCGTCCGTCACCAGGTCGTGCGGGCCGCTCTTCCGGTCCACCTCGTGGGCGGCCAGGCGGCGGAAGCGGGGCAGGATCTCGGCCGCGGCGGCCTTGCGGACCGCCTCCTCCACGTCGGCCGAGCAGCGGGCGAGAAACTCCTCGATGGTTTCCGTCTCTTCGATCATGTGCTCCATGAGAGCACGCCCCACTGACACTCCCCGCCCCCGGCCGGTGGACGCGGGGTGGAATCGGGGTGAAGAGCGGGGGCGGCGGGGCCGTCGCGGGGCGCGACCCGGTCGTGCCCCTCGGACGAGGAGCGGCCGGGGCAGCGGGGCGCGCGGGAGCGGCCGGGGCAGCGGGGCGCGGGAGCGCTGTCGGCGGGGCGGGGAGCGCTGTCGGCGATGGGGGCCGCGGAGCCGGTCCGCCCACGTGCGGGCGGCGCGGGGTCGGCACGGCCGTCAGCCGGGCGCCGGCACCGCGGTCAGCGGCCGACGGCGTAGCCCTGCATTCCGCGCGGGTTGGCCGCCGCCGACAGGACGCCGGTCTCCGGGTCCCGGGCCACCACGCACAGCCGTCCCTCGGACCAGGCGGGGCCGACGGTGACGTCGTGGCCGCGCCGCCGCAGCTCCTCGATCACCGCGGGGTCGGTGCGGGACTCCAGGGTCACGCTGCCGGGACGGCGGCCGCGCGGGTGAAAGGAGCTGGGGAAGCTGTCGTTGTGCCAGTTCGGGGCGTCGACGGCGCCTTGCAGGTCGAGGCCGCCGCGGACGGGGGCGCGCAGGACCGCGGCGAGGAAGAAGTGCAGCTGCCACTGGTCCTGCTGGTCGCCGCCGGGCGTGCCGAACGCCATGACCGGTACGCCGTCGCGCAGCGCGAGGGACGGGGTGAGGGTGGTGCGGGGCCGTCGGCCGGGGGTGAGCGAGCCCGGCAGGCCCTCCTCCAGCCAGGTCATCTGCAGGCGGGTGCCGAGCGGGAAGCCCAGCTCGGGGACGACGGGGTTGGACTGGAGCCAGCCGCCGCTGGGCGTGGCGGCGATCATGTTGCCCCAGCGGTCGACGACGTCGAGGTGGCAGGTGTCGCCGCGGGTGGTTCCGTCGGCGGCGACCTCCGGCTCGCCGGGCAGCCCGGCGACGGTCGGCTCCCCGGCGCCCAGGGGGTCGAAGCCGGGTGCGCCGGCGGCCGGCACGCGTGCGCGTGCGTGTGCGGGCAGCCGGGGGACGCGCCCGCCGGGGCTGCCGGGGCGCAGCTCGTGGTCGGCCTTCTCGCCGATCAGGGCCCGCCGTACGGCGTTGTAGTCGTCCGACAGCAGGTCCGCGAGCGGCACCTCGGCGGCGTCGCCGTACCACGCCTCGCGGTCGGCCATGGCGAGTTTGCAGCCCTCGATCAGCAGGTGGACGTAGTCGGCGGAGCCGTGGGCGGGCAGCTCGGGCGGGAGCAGGGCGAGCTGCTGGAGCAGGACGGGGCCCTGGCTCCAGGGGCCGGCCTTGCACACGGTCCAGCCGTTCCAGTCGTACGTCACCGGGGTCTCGTAGGTCGCCGACCAGCCGGCGAGGTCGGCCTCGGTGAGCGTGCCGGTGTGCCGCTCGCCGCTGGTGTCCGTGGTGGGCCGCCGGGACTGCCGTACGAGGGCCTCGGCGATGAAGCCGGACCGCCACACCTCGCGCGCGGCGTCGATCCGCTCCTCCCGCCCGCCCGCACCGGCGGTCTCGGCCAGCAGCCGCTTCCAGGTGGCGGCGAGGGCGGGGTTGCGCAGCAGGGTGCCGGGGCGGGGTGCCCGGCCGCCCGGCAGGTACACCTCGGCCGAGGAGGTCCACTCGGTCTCGAACAACCGCCGTACGCTGTCGACGGTCAGACCGACGTTCTCCACGGGCGCGTGCCCGTGTTCCGCGTACCCGATGGCGTACTTCAGGACGTCGTCCAGGGATGCGGTGCCGTGGTCGCGCAGGAGCAGCAGCCAGGCGTCGAAGGCGCCGGGCACGGCGGCGGCGAGCGGTCCGGTGCCCGGTACGAGGTCGAGCCCGAGCCCCCGGTAGTGGGCCACCGTGGCGCCCGCCGGGGCCACGCCCTGCCCGCACAGCACGCGTAACTCGCCGCCGGCCGGGGCCAGCAGGATCGGCACCTCGCCGGCCGGCCCGTTGAGGTGCGGCTCGACGACGTGCAGCACGAACGCGCCGGCCACGGCGGCGTCGAAGGCGTTGCCGCCGCCCTCCAGGACCGCCATCGCCGACTGCGAGGCGAGCCAGTGGGTGGAGGACACCATGCCGAAGGTGCCTTGAAGGGTGGGGCGCGTCGTGAAATGCATCTCCGGCCTCGGTGGTTGTGTGCATCGGTGGTGGACCTTGATCCGAGGATGGGCCCCATCAGGCAGGAGAGAAAAGGCCGCGAACAGAAACGATCATTGCGTCCCGGAAGCCCCCGACGCCGTCTACGTTCGTCGCATGAGCGAAGAAACTCGGGTTTCGCCGGCCCGGACACTGCGTGACCTCGTCCCCGGCGAAGCGTGGGAGCAGTTGACGAGCGGCCGCCGCCGCACCCACCCGGCGGGCAGGACGCTGCTCCGCCAGGGCGATACCGGAACGCACGTACTGGCACTGAGGTCTTTCAGCGGGGCCACTGATCGAGTGACGGGATCGATGCGCGCAACGCACGA
>NZ_BMRM01000023.1 GCF_014648635.1 Streptomyces cinerochromogenes
GGGCCAGGACCGCTTCTGGTTCATGTGGGACGACCTGGTCCGCGGCGCCATCGGCGCGATCGTCCTGGTCGACACCCGGCGCCTGGCCGACTGCTTCCCCGCGGTCGACTACTTCGAGAACAGCGGCCTGCCCTTCGTCATCGCCCTCAACGGCTTCGACGGCCAGCAGCCGTACTCGCCCGACGAGGTCCGCGAGGCGCTGCAGATCGGCCCCGACACCCCGATCATCACGACCGACGCCCGCCACCGCGCGGACGCCAAGAGCGCGCTGATCACGCTGGTGGAGCACGCGCTGATGGCGCGGCTGCGCTAGCGGACCGCCTGCTGCGAGGGGCCCTTTCCATCCGGAGAGGGCCCCTTTGTCGTACCCCGCCGCCCCACTGGATCCGGACAGGACCCGTGGGGCGATCGATGGGATGGACGCTTACGCCGATCGGGTGATGGCCGGACTGCCACCGCTGGAGGAACACCCCCGAAGGCCCCCTGACCGCCCCCGACCTCCCCGGCGTCACCGTCACCATCGACTGGACACACCGCAGCCCCGCCCTCCCGGACGGGAGCGGCGGGGCTGCGGTCAAGCGCTGAACCTCAGTGCCAGCTGTGCGGCGCCCGGAAGCCGGGCTCGCGCTCCAGGCGGCGCCAGCCGGCCTTGGCGCGGCCTCGGTGGGTCTGGGCCGTCGGCTCGGGGCGGGCGGCGGCGCGGGCCATGAGGACGGCCGTGATGGCGGCGACTTCCTCGGGCTCGGCGTGGCCCTTCTCGACGCGGATGTCAGGAGTGCTCATGGGTGTCAGTCTCCGTGAGAGAGAGGTCCGCGGGGTTGCCGCGGCGGGTCCGCGGGGTTACTGCGGGGGGTTGCCGTGCTTGCGGGAGGGCAGGTCGGCGTGCTTGGTGTGCAGCATGGCCAGGGACTTGACCAGCACCTCACGGGTCTCCGCGGGGTCGATGACGTCGTCGACCAGGCCCCGTTCGGCCGCGTAGTAGGGGTGCATCAGCTCGGACTTGTACTCCTTGACCATGCGGGCCCGCATGGCCTCGGGGTCCTCGGCGTCGGCGATCTGGCGGCGGAAGATGACGTTGGCCGCGCCCTCCGCGCCCATCACGGCGATCTCGTTCGTCGGCCAGGCGTAGGTCAGGTCGGCGCCGATCGACTGGGAGTCCATGACGATGTAGGCACCTCCGTACGCCTTGCGCAGGATGAGCGAAATCCTCGGCACGGTCGCGTTGCAGTAGGCGTACAGCAGCTTCGCGCCGTGACGGATGATTCCGCCGTGTTCCTGGTCGACACCCGGGAGGAACCCGGGGACGTCCAGGAAGGTGACGATCGGGATATTGAAAGCGTCACACATCTGGACAAAGCGCGCAGCTTTTTCCGACGCCTCGATGTCCAGGACGCCGGCCAGCACCTGCGGCTGGTTGGCGATGATGCCGACGACCTGGCCGTCCAGACGGGCGAGGGCGCAGATGATGTTGCGCGCCCAGCGCTCGTGGACCTCCAGGTACTCGCCGTCGTCGACGATCTCCTCGATGACCTTGGCCATGTCGTACGGCCGGTTGCCGTCGGCCGGGACCAGGTCGAGGAGTACGTCGCTGCGGCGGTCGACCGGGTCCGTGGACTCGGCCCGCGGCGGGTTCTCGCGGTTGTTCTGCGGGAGGAGCGAGAGGAGGTAGCGCACCTCGGCGATGCAGGTCTCCTCGTCGTCGTACGCGAAGTGGCAGACGCCGGAGGTCTCCGCGTGGACGTCGGCGCCGCCCAGGCCGTTCTGGGTGATCTCCTCGCCCGTCACGGCCTTGACCACGTCCGGGCCGGTGATGAACATCTGGGAGGTCTCGCGGACCATGAAGACGAAGTCCGTGAGGGCGGGGCTGTAGGCCGCGCCGCCCGCGCACGGGCCGAGCATCACCGAGATCTGCGGGATGACACCCGACGCCTTGGTGTTGCGCTGGAAGATGCCGCCGTAGCCGGCGAGGGCCGAGACGCCCTCCTGGATACGGGCGCCGGCGCCGTCGTTCAGCGAGACCAGCGGGGCTCCGGCCGCGATGGCCATGTCCATGATCTTGTGGATCTTGGTGGCGTGGGCCTCGCCGAGGGCGCCGCCGAAGATCCGGAAGTCGTGGGCGTAGACGAAGACCGTACGGCCCTCCACCGTGCCCCAGCCGGTGATGACACCGTCGGTGTACGGCTTCTTGGCCTCCAGGCCGAAGCCGGTCGCCCGGTGCCGGCGCAGCTGCTCGACCTCCTGGAAGGACCCGGGGTCGAGGAGCAGCTCGATCCGCTCCCGTGCCGTCAGCTTGCCCTTGGCGTGCTGCGCCTCGGTCGCCTTCTCGCTCGGGCCCGCTACGGCCCGGGCACGGATCTCGTGCAGTTCGGCGACCCGTCCGCGTGCGTCCGTCGGCTCGCCGGTCGGCTCACCCGTCGTCTCTTCCAAAACGGTCATGTAGCGACCTTACGAAGGACCCGAAGAAAAGCGAGCCGTCGACTCTGTACAGTCTCCGGCCCGTTTTCCTGGTGCGAGTGAACAGAACCATGGCGGCATGCAGGCGTTCCGACTGCTCAGAAGGCCACGCTGTTGTAGGAGGGCCACAAAGCCGTCAGCTGAGAGCCACCTCACATTCATGGGTGGAGCATGCCATCCCCGGAGTGACGAGGAGCCTCAGACGGCGGTCCGCCGAACGGACCTCCACGCTGTCGTCGGCCCGGACCACCGCTCGTACCGGATGGTCCCAGACCAGCTCCAGCGGGGCGCCGGTGCGGGGCGGCTCGCTCACGTGGAGGGTGGCCGTACGGCCCCGGCGGACGACGAGCACGCTCGCGCCGGCCGAGACGGTGAGGTCTCCCACCGTACCGGCCCGCCAGAAGGTGTACGCCCTCAGCCCCAGGCCGGGTACGGCGACGGCCTGGGCGTCCGTGCCGTTGGCGAGGACGGACAGCCAGTTCCGGTCGGCGGCCCGCAGGGCGGTCCCGGCGCGGGTGGCGCCGGGCAGCAGCGCGTAGGTGTAGCGGGCGGCCACGGGGTCGGTGCCGTGGTCGAGCCAGAGGGTCTGCCAGCGGCGGGTGCGCCGCTCGTCGGTGCTGGTGGTGTTGATGTCGGACCAGGCGCCGGTGCGGTCCTCGCGCAGGGTGTGCAGCTCTCCGCCGCAGGGCAGGACCCACCCGCCGTGGCCCTCCAGATGGGCCCACCGCGCGGCCCGTACGAAGGCCTGCCCGCCCTCCTCCCCCAGGTTCCGGTTGTCCACGACCGTCTCGACCGGGACCCCGTCGGAACAGCTGATCCCGGCGCCCAGGCAGACCACGGCGTCGGCGAGGAAGAACCACGACTTGCGGGCCTCAAGGGTCGAGCCGAGCCCCTTCAGATGCTGGCCGACCGCCGCGTACGTCCCGTCCGTCGCCCCGCCGACCCAGCGGACGTCCGGCCTGGGGGCGCCCCACTCGCCGCCGGCGCGGTCGGCGAGGCGCCTGGTGGACACGGTGGTGCCGGGCAGCCGGTACCAGTCGACGGTGGGCCAGTACCAGTCGGTGTACTGGTCGCCGCGCCCCCGTGGCCACCAGGAGAGCATGCCGGACCCGGTGTGCCAGCCGCGCGGGTTCTCGCCGTTGCCGCACTCGTAGTGGGCGATGCGGTCGCTGGCCATGGCGAGGGCGGCGGTGAAGCGCGGGGTGCGGTGGACGGCGCGGTCCATGGCCGGGAAGAGCCGGTGACCGAGGGGTTCGGGGGCGGAGGGCACGGGCGAGGCGGCGACGGCGTGCAGCCGCGCGAGATCGGCGATTCCGAACTGGCGCGACGTCAGTACCGGTACCACCGTGTCCCGTTCGATCCAGCCCTTGATCCGCCCGTACCACCGCTCCCGCTCCGCCGTGCTCGCACCGTCCGCGAGGAGGGCGATCGCGGCGATCAGGGCCTGCCCGTGGTAGTGGTCGGAGCGGAGCACGTGCTGGTCGTCGGAGCGGAGGTAACCCCGGCTGACGGCGCGGCCGTTGACGCAGTCCATCACCAGTCCGTCGTGGATCAGGGGCGCGTAGGCGCGCTCGACGCTGTCGAGGACGTTGTGCCGCGCGGGGTCGACGACCTCCCACTCGGACCCCGCGAGCAGCGCGAACAGCCGTCCCAGGCCGTCGAGCAGGACCTGGCCGTACGTCCCCGAGTAGGCGACCCAGGTGTGCTGGACGAAGGACCCGTCGGCATAGAGCCCGTCCCCCTGGACGACGTACGGGAAGACCGGCGAGAGCGCGTCACGGGCGAGGGAGATCTTCTGCGGGTTCCGGCCGAGGATGCCGCGCAGGGCGACCGAGCGGCACAGGTCGACGCGGTTGGCCCCGGTGGAGGTCCCGGAGTAGTCGGTGAGCACGGCGTCCGGCACGAAGTGGTCGACGGCCGCGCAGGCCGCCGCGATCCGCTCGGGGCCGAGCTGTTCGTACAGGACGGCGGTGATGTCCGTCAGGAGCCGGGGGCTGCCGATCTGCCACTCCCACCAGTTGCCGTAGCGGGTGGTGGCCGGGTTGTAGACGGTGGCCGAGAGGTGGTCGAGCCCGCGCAGTACGTCGGCGAGGAGCCCGGGATCGCCTGTGCCACCGGTGCCGCCCTGCGCGTACGCCTGGGCCATGGTCCACAGGCGGCCGTAGCTGAAGGTGATGCCGGAGGGCGGGTCGAAGGGATGCCCGGGCCACAGGGAGTTCGCCGCGGGAGCCATGGCGGCCTGGAACTCCCGCGCCTGCCGCCCCAGTTGGGCGAGCCGGGAGGCGTACGGCTCGACGCCCGGGTCGTACCCGGTCCCCAGGGTGATGCCGTTCCACCGGCGGCGCAGCGTGTCGTACGGGTCGCCGGCCGCCCGGGCGCCCGGCGCGGGGGCGGCGGCGAGCGCGGCGGCCAGCAGGAGTGCGCGTCGGGTCAGGCCCATGGGGCCGGTCACCGCCCTCACCGCCGGCTCAGCAGCCGCCGCAGTTGTAGTAGAGGACGTCCCAGTGGTTGCCCTCGTCGGCGTAGATGTTGCCCGAACCGGACTGGTACTGCGGGGCGCCGTCGCCGCGGAGGCCGATGTAGGTGAAGGTGTTCTTGATGTACGACGTCACGCACGTGTTCTTGCCGTAGTCGAGCTTGTAGCCGTTCCAGTGGGAGTAGGTGCCGGAGGCGTGTCCGGTCTCCGTGCCGCCGGTGATGTTGAGCGCGCAGCCGGTGGCCCGCTTGAGGGTCTGGGCGCCCTGGGCGGTGGCGAGGTTGAGCTGCTCGAAGCTGGTGCAGGTGGGGTTGTTGCGGTCGGAGCAGTTGCCGGAGGACGACCAGGTGATGCCGACATCGCGGAACATCTGGGTGGCGGTGGCGTGACTGATCTTGGTGACGGCGAAGGCCTCGGTAGCGGTACCGAGGACGGCGACACCGGGGGCGACGACGAGGGCGAGCGCGGTGAGGAGCGCGCGGAGCTTCAACGGCTTCACGGGAGACCTTCCTGCGGCGGGCCATGGTGCGTACGGGTCGGCTGTGCAGGTGGTGCAGGTGGCGCAGGCAGATGGTGCCCGAGTGCGCGGGGTGTCCGCCAGGGGGCACGCAGGAATACTCTCCGCACATGAGCAGACACTCTCCGGCTAATGTTGAAAACTGAACCGAATGGGTCTACCTTCTGAGTCACGAGTTCGTTCAACGTTCAACAAGCACTTCCAGGAGCACGTCATGGGCATCTTCGGCCGCAAGACCACCACCCCCGCCCCCGCCGCCCAGGCCGCCGCCGGCCCCGACCTGACCGCGCTGACCGGTGACTACACGATCGACCCGGCCCACAGCACGATCGGCTTCGTCGCCCGGCACGCCATGGTCACGAACGTCAAGGGCGGCTTCGAGGACTTCACCGGCACGCTCCACCTGGACGGCGCCGACCCCGCCCAGTCCACCGCCGAGATCGACGTCCAGATGGCGAGCATCGAGACCGGCAACGCCGACCGCGACGGTCACCTGAAGTCCGCCGACTTCTTCAAGATCGAGGAGTTCCCGACGATGACCTTCCGCTCCACCAAGGCGGAGGCCCTCGGCGGCGACGAGTTCCGCATCACCGGCGACCTCTCCCTCCTCGGCGTCACCAAGCCGCTCACCATCACCCTGGAGTTCAACGGCTCCGCCACCGACCCCTTCGGCAACGAGCGCGTCGGCTTCGAGGGCAAGGCCGAGATCCTGCGCTCGGAGTGGGGCCTGACCTGGAACGCGGCCCTGGAGACCGGCGGCGTCCTGGTCTCGGACAAGATCAAGCTCGTCTTCGACATCTCGGCCATCAAGCAGGCCTGAGCCGTGGGGGGGGGCGGCGGCACCGTCGCGAGCGGCCCCACGGCCACGTCATCGGCAGACGGTCACCGCGGCCGACCCGGGACGGCCGCCTCGCCACCCCGCACCGTGAACTCGCACCACACGATCTTGCCGGGGTTCCGCTCCCCCACGCCCCACTTGTCGGCCAGGGCGGCGACGAGGAGCAGACCCCGGCCGTGTTCCGAGTCCGGGGACGCCTCCGGGGCGCGAACCTCGCCCGGACCACTGTCGTGCACCTCCACGCGCAGGGCGCCGTCGCGGTGCAGCTCCAGCCGGAGGAGGAAGCCCCGGCCGGCGGGGACACCGTGGAGGAGGGCGTTGGTCGCCAACTCGCTCACGCACAGCAGTACGTCGTCGCTGCGCTCGGCCGCGGCCCATTCCGTCAGCGTCCCGCGCACGAACTCCCGTGCGAGCCGTACCGACCTGCGGTCCCGGCGGTAGAACGCCTGGCGCGTGTGGGGGTGTTGGGGTTCTGCGTTCATGAGGCGAGTGTCACTGTGCGTCACTAGAGTGGGTCAGTGAGTGAAGTCGTAGTTCTCATCACTACGAGTCCACTACGAGAGCTCGGCGTGCATACGGGGGAAAGGAACGGCCATGCACGAGGCAGCGAGGCCCAAGAAGGTCGGTTCCTGGTACGCGGTCGGTGCGCTCGTGGCGCACTTCAGGAGGAAGGCCCGTCTCACGCAGGAACAGTTCGCGGAGGCGGCGAACCTCTCCGTGGACACGGTGAGGTCGATCGAGCAGGGGAGGTTAGCCCTTCAGCCGGACCGCGCCGAGCAGTTCGACGAACTGCTCGACAGTGGTGGGGCGTTGGCGGTGGTGGTGGCGAAGCTGCCGGTGCGGGACCGGATCGTTCAGTTCGCGCAGGGGCTGGTGGATCATGAGCAGGAGGCGGTGAGCTTCCTGTCGTACGAGAGCCTGCTCGTCCCTGGGCTCCTCCAGACCAAGGACTACTGCCGTGCCGTGTTCGACTATCGCTATCCGGCGCTCGGAAGTGAGACCGCCGAGCAGTGGGTGAATGCCCGCATGGAACGGCAGTTGGTTTGGCAGCGGGAGAGGCCTCCCGTGGGTCACTTCATCCTGGAGGAGAGCATCCTGCGGCGAGAGGTCGGCGGTCCGGACGTCATGCGTGAGCAGTTCCGGCGGATCCTGGATTACACGCGGCCGGTTCACATGAGCTTCCAGCTCATGCCCATGGATCAGACGCCTCACGCAGCGCTCGACGGCCCTATGGTGCTCCTGGAAACTTCGGAGCATGAACGGCTCGTCTACCTGGAAGTCCAGCGCGCGAGCTTCCTTGTGGATGACCCAGATGAGGTCAGTGACTATTACCACAAGTATGGGATGCTGCGGTCACAGGCGCTCTCCTGCGAGGAGAGCGAGCGCCGCCTGAAGGGACTGCTAGGAGAGTCATGAACACCGCAGCACTCGCATGGTTCAAGTCCAGCTACAGCGGTAGCGAAGGCGGCAACTGCCTCGAAGCCGCCTGCTCCTGGCGCAAGTCCAGCTACAGCAGCAACGAAGGCGGCAACTGTGTGGAGGTAGCCACCCACCCCACCGCCATCCACATCCGCGACTCCAAGAACACCACCGGTCCCGTCCTCACCCTCTCCCCCACCACCTGGAGCGAGTTCCTCGACGGCATCGCCCGCTGAAGCCGCCTGGACCGGTGAGCGTCACGCCACCCGGCGGCAGGTCGTCCGCCGTCACGCGCGCTGATCGGGGCGTTCAGAAGCCCCCGCCGAAGTCCCCGTCGCCACCCCCGCCCCCGTCGAAGCCGCCCCCGTCCCCGAACCCGCCCCCGAAGTCCCCGGCGTCGAAATCCGTCCCGGAGACGTCGCCGCCCTCGTACCCGCCGCCGCCGAAGTCGCCGTACCCGGTGCCGTAGTCGGCGGCGTACGTGGGCGTTGCCATCAGGCCGCCCAGTACCGTGCCGACGAGGAGGCCGGGGAGGAGGCCGCCGCCGAAGTAGCCGCCTGCCCAGGGGCCGTAGGCGGGGCCCGCGTCCCAGTAGGGGCGGCGGCCGTACTCCGTGTCGACCTCGCGGATCACGGGGTCGCGGCCGTCGGCCAGGCGGGTGGCGTCGGCGGCGCAGACGGGGACCTGGCGGGGGGTGCCGCCGGGCGGGGTCCAGGTGGCGTCGGCGACCGAGGGGCCGTGGCGGGGGTCGAAGAAGCACGGGGGGCGGCGTTCCGGCAGGGGGCGGTGTGCGCGGCGGGCGGCCAGCTGGGCGAGGGAGAAGCGGCCGTCCTCCAGTGCCTCGGTGACGAGCCGGACGTCCTCCGGTTTCCGTGCCTCGGCCATGCGCTGCTTGGCGGTCTCGTAGGCGTCCAGGGCGCGCTCGTAGTCGGCGCGCATCGCGTTGTCGGCGCCCGGCTCCGAGGGGTGGAAGTCCAGGCGGTCGAGTTCCTCGCCGAACGCGGTGATGTCCTCGTCCACGACCACCCGCAGCCGGTCCAGGGCGGCCCGCTGCTCCTCCTCGCGGCGCCGGCGGCTGCGCCGGACCAGCGCGTACGCGCCCGCGCCGGCGGCCGCGAGGACCGCGACCGTGGTGATCACACCGGTGGTGGACATGCCGTGGCCGCCGCCCGCCGAGCCGCCCCAGCTGCGCGGGGCGTGGCCGCCCATGTTGGCCAGGGCGCGGTCGGTGAAGTCGGTCAGCTGGGACGTGGCGTCCTCGCCCTGGACGCTGCGGACCAGGTTCTGCCGGGCCGTGGACGACATGACGGAGGAGTCGGCGCGGGCGTCGAAGCGGTCGCCGAGGCGGATGCCGTACAGGCCGGTGACGCCGGTGGCGGAGCGGAGTTCGGAGAAGAGGTTCGCGGTGGGGTAGCCGGCCGGGAGGACCGCGATGAACAGGGGTTTGTCCGCGTCCTTGATGCGGTCGGCGAGGGTGGCGGCGTCCGCGGCGGACAGCTGGCCGCGGGCCGCCGGGTCGACGTAGACCGGGCTCTGGCGCAGGGCTCGGGCGATCGTGGAGACGCTCGTGTCCGCGCTCGCTCCGGGCGCGAAGAGGGTCGCCAGCGCCAGGGCGAGGGCGGCCAGCAGCAGGGCGGGGAGGCTTCGGGTCCGCGGGACGGCCTTCATGCTTCGACGCTACCCGAAGCTTCCCCAAACCGGTCGTTTCTGGACCTGGCGAAGATCAAGCCGCCCGGTAGGCCTCCGCCAGCTTCTCCACCGCCCTTCCGTACCGGCCGGTCAGCAGCAGGTGGTCGGCGTCCGCGAAGGGCTTCGCCGCCGCCTCCGTCAGGTGTCCGGCCGTCCTCTGCTGGACGAGCAGCCGGGCCCTGGTCACCAGGGCGCGTCCGGTGCGGGCGTCCCCGTGGTGTTCGGCCGCCGTCGCCCGGACGGCGAGGTCGCGCAGGGTGGCCGTACCGCCCTTCGGGACCTCGGTGAGGGTGGTCAGGCCCCAGCCGTAGGGGAACTGCGGGTCGTACGCCGGGTCGCCCACGTTGATCGGCAGCTGGGACGCGGACCTGGGCCAGGTGACCGGGAGCTGTCCGGTGAAGGGGCGCCTGCCGTAGAGGACGTCGGCGACGCCCTCGCCCTCGGTGCCGGGGAGCCAGGAGGCGACCAGGGCGTCGATCTCGTCCAGCCGGTCCCCGATCAGCTGGGGGCGGCCGGAGACGATCAGCACCGCGCACCTCATGGCCGCGCACACCGTGTCCACGGCGGCCCGGTCGGCGGCGGACAGGTTCAGGTCGTGGCCGTTGCCGACGTCTCCGACGCCCTCGGCGTACGGGGTCTCGCCGACCACGACCACACCGACGTCGTAGCCGCCGGTGGGGGCCGAGGCGTCCTTCGAGTAGGTGACGTTCCCGCCCGCCTTGCGCAGGCCCTGGAGGATCGTCGTGCCGGGGACCGTGTTTCCCGAGGCGCCCTGCCAGGTCAGGGTCCAGCCGCCGGTCTGGTTGCCGATGTCGTCGGCGTTGGACCCGGCGACGTACACCTTCTCGCTCTTCTTCAGCGGCAGCACGCCGCCCGCGTTCTTCAGCAGCACCTGCGACTCGGCGGCGGCCCGGCGGGCGGTCTTCCGGTGGTCCGGGGAGCCGATGGCGGCGGCGCCGCGGGTGTCGGCGTACGGGTGCTCGAAGAGGCCGAGCCGGAACTTCTCGGTGAGGATGCGGGAGACCGCGTCGTCGATCCGCCGCTCGCTGATCCGGCCCGCCTTCACCTCGTCGGCGAGCGTGGTGCTGAACTCCTTGTAGCCGTACGGCACCATCATCATGTCCACGCCCGCGTTCACGGAGGCGCGGACGTGGGCCGCGTAGTCGCCGGGGAGCTGGTCGATGGCGTTCCAGTCGCTGATCACGAAGCCGGAGAAGCCCATGCGGCCCTTCAGCACCCCGTTGATCATGTCGCCGCGGGCGTGCATCTTCACCGCGCCCTTGCCGTCGCCGGTGATGTCCAGGGAGGAGTACGACGGCATGACGGTGCCGATGCCCCGGTCGACGGCCTCGCGGTACGGCGCCAGGTGGATGTCCTCCAGCTGCTCGCGGGTGACCGTGGTGACGCCCTGGTCGATGGTGTAGGTCCCGGTGGTCGAGGAGCCGTAGGCGGTGCCGCCGTCGCCGACGAAGTGCTTGGCCGTGGCGAGCACCTTGTCGTTCCGGCTCAGGTCCCTGCCGTTCGCCCGGCCCTGGAGGCCCTGGATCACCGTCTCCATGGACTCGACCAGTGCCGGGTCCTCGCCGAAGGACTCGTAGGAGCGGCCCCAGCGTTCGTCGCGGGTCACGCACAGGCAGGGCGCGAAGTCCCAGGGGACTCCGGTGGCCCGGACCTCGGCCGCCGTCACCGCGCCGGTTCTGTAGGCGAGTCCGGGGTCGCGGGTCGCGCCGATGCCGATGTTGTGCGGCATGACGGTGGCGCCGGAGAGGTTGTTGTGGCCGTGGACCGCGTCGACCCCGTAGAGCAGGGGGATCTGGAAGCGGGTCGCCTGTGTGCGGAGCTGGAAGGCGTCGATCATCTTCGCCCAGGCCCCGGGCGTGTTGGGCGTGGGGGTCGAGCCGCCGCCGGAGAGCAGGGAGCCGAGGGCGTAGGCGGCGATGTCGGCCCCCTGGCCGACGGCTCCGCGCTCGGCCTGGGTCATCTGGCCGGCCTTCTCCGCCAGGGACATCCGGCTCAGCAGGTCGGCGACCCGCTTCTGCACCGGCAACTTCGCGTTCAGGTACGGCAGTCCGTGCGCGTCGATCACGATCTGCGGGGTCTCGGCGGGCGCCTTCGCCCCGGTGACCGTGAGCCGGAGGGGGATGGTCTCGGCGGGTTCGGCCGCCCGGTCCCGGCGGGTGGGCACCTCCACGGTCCGCGCGGTGCCGGAGGCGGTGCCGGCGGGGAAGGTGAGGGTGCCGGAGACGGGGGTGTAGTCCGTGCCGGGGGTCGCGGTGCCGTCCGCCGTGGCGTAGGTGACGGTCACCGGGTCGGTGAGGGGCGCCTCGCCGGTGGTGGCCACGGTGACCTTCACCTTCGCCGTCCCGCCCTCCTCGACCGGGCGGACGGGCGCGTCGGTGGTGACGGAGGCGCGCAGGGTCTGGTCGGCCTTGCCGTACAGCTCCACGCCGTCCATGGCGAAGTCGCCCTTGGCGCCCGGCGGGAGGGTGACGGAATAACCCCACATCTCCTTCAGGCCGAGGACGTGGTCGATGCCGCCGACGGGCTGGTAGTCGGTGCGGTAGGTGAAGTCGGCGAAGGGGAGGCTGATCTGCTTCCAGCCGGTGAAGTCGTCGGTGAAGGAGGTGGTCCAGAGTTCGGAGGCCTCGCCGTGGGCGCCGCCGTCCTTGATCTCGAAGGTGATCTTCCTGCCGTTGTCGCGGCCCTCCCACCACAGCCGGATGCCCTGGTGGGCGGACCAGTCGTGGGCGGGTGCGGTGGCGGCGAAGTCGTGGGTGAAGCCGCCGTAGCCGCTGATGTCGTAGCCGCCGGTGAGGACCTTGCCGCCCTCGGGGGCGTCGGCGCGGTCGGCGAGGCGGAGGGCGGGCGGGTCGTCGGTGTCGCCGCCCCAGGTGAAGAGGCCCTCGGCGGGCTGGGCGGCGAAGGGCACCTCGCCTTCGAAGCGGTCTACGGGGACGGGGGCGGGTTCGTCGGCGGCGCGTGCGGTCGCCGCCCAGGGCAGCAGACCGGCGAGGAGTGCGGCGGAGGCGAGCAGGGCGGTTCTTCGCATGGACCTTCCCTCGGCTCTCGTGATTCACTCAGGGCTTAGCTCACGCCGTGAGTTAACTAGGGGCACACACCCCCGTCAAGACGACCCGTCAGCTCTGCCGATCCGACAAGGAAGGGCGACGCACCATGAGGAGAACCCCCCGCACAGTCCGGCTGCTGCTCGCCGGGCTGCTCTCCGCCGCCGGCCTCAGCGTGGCCGTACCCCCCGCGCACGCGGCCGGTGAGCAGGTCACCGCCTGGCTCACCACCACCGACGACTCCGCCGGCCGGCACGTCGTACGCGGCCTCCAGCCGCAGACGCCGTTCGCCTTCCAGTCCGGGACGGGCGGTGGCGGCGAGAACATCACCGTGGACGAGAACACCCGGTACCAGACCTTCACCGGCGGCGGCGCGTCCTTCACGGACACCGCCGCCTGGCTGATGAACAGCAGCGGAGCGCTGTCCCAGGCGACCCGGGACGCGACCCTGCGCAAGCTGTTCTCGCCGACGGACGGCATCGGCCTGTCGTTCCTGCGCAACCCGATGGGCGCCTCCGACCTCGCGCGCTACGGCTACACCTACGACGACGTGCCGGCCGGCCAGACCGACCCGTCCCTGGCCAGGTTCTCGATCGCGCACGACCTGGCCGACGTCGTGCCGCTCACCAGGCAGGCGCTCCAGCTGAACCCCTCTCTGACTGTCATGGCCTCGCCATGGACGGCGCCGGCCTGGATGAAGGACAGCGGCTCCCTCAACGGCGGCTGGCTGAAGGCCGAGGACTACGGCGCGTACGCCTCCTACTTCGTGAAGTACCTCCAGGCCTACAAGGACCAGGGCATCGACGTCCGCTACGTCACCGCCCAGAACGAGCCGACGTGCTGCTCCGGCTACCCGTCGATGAGCTGGAACGCCGACGGTCTCGCGTACTTCACCAAGAGCGAGCTGCTGCCCAAGCTCCAGGCGGCGGGCCTGACCACCAAGGTGCTGGCGCACGACTGGAACTGGGACGTCTACGACTCCTACGCCGCCCGGACCGTGGACGACCCGGCCGTCCGCAGCCACCCCAACTTCGGCGGCATCGCCTGGCACGGCTACGGCGGTGACATCGGCAAACAGACCTCCGTACACAACCAGTACCCGGCGCTGGACGCCTTCGGCACCGAGCACTCCGGCGGTACCTGGATCGCCGACCAGCAGCGCGAGGACATGAACAACATCATCGACTACACCCGCAACTGGGCGAAGTCGGTGACCAAGTGGTCGCTGGCCGTGGACCAGAACATGGGCCCGCACAACGGCGGCTGCGGCACCTGCACCGGCCTGGTCACCGTGCACAACGGCGACGGCGCGAGCGGCACCGTGGACTACACCGTCGAGTACTACGACATGGGCCACCTGACCAAGTTCGTCCGTCCCGGCGCCCAGCGGATCGCCTCCACCGCGTCCACCGCCGTGCCCAACGTCGCCTGGCGCAACCCGGACGGGAGCAAGGCGCTGATCGCCTACAACGCCTCCTCGGCGGCGAAGACGGTCACCATCGACTGGGGCTCGCAGCACGCCACTTACTCGCTGCCCGGCAGGACCTCGGCCACCTTCACCTGGTCCGGCACCCAGTCCGGCGGCGGCGCGCGCACCGGCGCCTTCGTGGGACTCGCGGGCAAGTGCCTGGACGTGGCGGGCGGTTCGGGCGCCAACGGTACGGCGGTGCAGCTCTACGACTGCAACGGCACCACCGCCCAGCAGTGGAGCGTCCAGGCCGACGGGTCGGTGCAGGCGCTCGGCAAGTGCCTGGACGTGACCGCCGGTTCGACCGCCGACGGCGCCAAGGTGCAGTTGTACGACTGCAACGGAACCGGTGCCCAACGGTGGTCGTACGACGCGTCCACCGGTGATGTGGTGAACACCGCGGCGGACAAGTGCCTCGACGTCACGGACAACGCGTCCGCGAACGGGACCCGGATCCAGATCTGGTCGTGCACCGGCGCCGCCAACCAGAAGTGGCAACTGAGGTAGGGCGGAGCATGAGACGTACGGGGGCCGTGGCGGCGGGGATCGTCGGCGGGACGCTGCTGCTGAGCGGCTGCGGCGCCGTCGACCTGCCGCTCGCGGGGGTCCGGGTCGCGGCGGACGGGACGCCGCAGGCGATGGTGCGGCCCTGCGGGGACGACGGCTACCAGGGCCCCTACCTGGACGGGCGGGCCCACGCCGGCGAGGAGGGCCCCGTCACCACCGGGTGGGACGCGAAGAAGGAGGGGCTGCGCGGCGACGCCGACTTCCCCCTCTTCGACCCGCCCGCCCGCTGGCACGCCCGGCACCGCGGGGCCCGGCGGCTGCTCCCCGGGCACCACTACGTCCTGGGGTTCGGGCACTACACCGGCGGCGACTCCTACAACGGGACCATGGAGTTCACCGGCGAGCAGATCGGCCGGCTGAAGCCCGGGCAGGTGTGGGCGGACGGCCGGACGATGAGCTCCGGCGCGTTCGAGCGGCTCGCCGACGACTCGTGCTGAGCGCGGGACGGTGTGGCGTGCTGCGGATCGGCCGTCCGGGGACCAAGGTGGGGGTATGACCACACCGCAGGATCTGTTCCTCGTAAGCCTGGACGTCTCCGGCGAGCGTCCCGTCGAGCAGGGCGATCTGGCGCTGGCGCTCGCCGGGGCCGAGCTGATCGACCTGCTCGGGGTGCGGGCGCTCACGCTGGACGGCGAGCGCATCGTGCCCGGTCCGGTGCTGACCACGGGCGACCGGATGCTGGACGAGGCCGGGGCGCGGCTCGTCCGCGAGGAGCCGTACGAGACGGTCGAGGACTGGCTGTGGCGGCGCGGCGAGGGGCTGGCCGTGGCCTACCGCGACGTGCTGGAGGCCGACGGGCAGGTCACCGGGAAGCGCCGGCACTGGTGGCCGGTCGGCGGCGGCACCCCGGCCGGGACCCCGGCCGACACGCCCGCCCGGCGGCACGCGGCCGACCGCTGGGAGTCCCGGGACCCGGTCCTCACCGGTCTCGCCGCCACCCTCGGCATCCAGACCGACCCGCCGGCCGACGCCGAGCCCGACGACCGGGCGGCGCTCACCGTGCTGCTGGCGGTCGGCGACGCGGTCACCGAGCTGGAGGCCGTCCGCGAGCGGCGCCGCATCGAGAACATCGCCTTCGACAACATCTGGCGGGCCCCCTGAGCCTCCCGTGGCGGGCCCCCCGAGCCTCCCGGCCCGCCGCCGGCCGCGAAGGACCGGCCCGCCGCGCAGGACCGGCCGGCCTCACAGGATCAGCTGGCCGATGCCCAGCAGGTTGCCCTCGCTGTCGCGGAACCAGGCGCCGCGCTCCCCGCTCGCGCCCTTGCTCGGGTAGGTGCCGTCGATGTCGGCGATGCCCTCCCGGGTGCGGAAACCGGGCACGTCGACCTCCTCGAAGACCACGCCCCGGCGGCGCAGCTCCGTGACGACCCCCTCGATGTCGTCCACCTCGAAGGCCATCTGGGTGAAGGTGCCGGGCGAGGCCCCCGTCGAGCGGAACACGACGAAGTCCACGCCCGCGCACCGGTACAGCAGCCCGCCGGGCCGCTCGTCCACCGGGTACAGGCCGAGCTTCTCGGCGTAGAAACGCCGGGCCCGGTCCAGGTCCCGCGCGGGCAGCCGGGTCGCGACGCGGGCCCCGGACAGCACGTCACCGGTGTGTGAGGTCATACCTCCACTGTGGCTACTCGGCCGGCTCCACGCCCGCGCGGAGCAGGCCGTACGTGTACGCGTCCTCCAGGGCCTGCCAGGAGGCGGCGATGACGTTCTCGGCCACCCCGACCGTGGACCACTCGCCGGAGCCGTCCGAGGTGGAGATCAGCACCCGGGTGGTGGAGGAGGTGCCGTGCTTGCCCTCCAGGATGCGGACCTTGTAGTCGACCAGGTCCAGCTTGGCGAGCTGCGGGTAGATCTTCTCCAGGGCCACGCGCAGGGCCCGGTCCAGGGCGTTGACCGGGCCGTTGCCCTCGGCGGTGGCGACGATCCGCTCGCTCTTGGCCCACAGCTTGACCGTGGCCTCGTTGGCGTGGGTGCCGTCGGGACGGTCCTCCACGATGGCCCGCCAGGACTCCACGTCGAAGTACTTCAGCGGCCGGCCCTCGACCTCGGCGCGCAGCAGCAGTTCGAAGGAGGCGTCGGCAGCCTCGTACGTGTAGCCCTTCAGTTCGCGTTCCTTGACCCGCTCGACCACCCGGCCGACCAGCTCGCGGTCGCCGCCCAGGTCGATGCCGAGTTCCTTGCCCTTCAGCTCGACCGAGGCGCGGCCCGCCATGTCGGAGACCAGCATGCGCATGGTGTTGCCGACCAGCTCGGGGTCGATGTGCTGGTACAGGTCCGGGTCGACCTTGATGGCGGAGGCGTGCAGGCCGGCCTTGTGCGCGAACGCGGAGACGCCGACGTACGGCTGGTGGGTGGAGGGGGTGAGGTTGACGACCTCGGCGATGGCGTGGGAGATGCGGGTCATCTCGCGCAGCCGGCCGTCGGGCAGCACCTTCTTGCCGTACTTCAGCTCCAGGGCCGCGACCACCGGGAACAGGTTGGCGTTGCCGACGCGTTCGCCGTAGCCGTTGGCGGTGCACTGCACGTGGGTGGCGCCCGCGTCGACGGCGGCCAGGGTGTTGGCGACGGCGCAGCCGGTGTCGTCCTGGGCGTGGATGCCGAGCCGGGCGCCGGTGTCGGCGAGGACGGTGGAGACGACCGCGTGGACCTGGGCGGGAAGCATGCCGCCGTTGGTGTCGCAGAGGATGACGACGTCGGCGCCGGCCTCGGAGGCCGTGCGGACGACCGCCTTGGCGTAGTCGGGGTTGGCGCGGTAGCCGTCGAAGAAGTGCTCGCAGTCCACGAAGACCCGACGGCCCTGGTCCTTCAGGTACGACACGGTGTCGCGGACCATCTCCAGGTTCTCGTCCAGGGTGGTGCGCAGCGCCAGCTCCACGTGCCGGTCGTGCGACTTGGCGACCAGGGTGATCACCGGGGCGCCGGACTCCAGCAGCGCCCTGACCTGCGGGTCGTCGGCGGCCTTGGCGCCGGCGCGGCGGGTGGCACCGAACGCGACCAGCTGGGCGTGCCGGAATTCGATCTCCGCCTGCGCGCGGGCGAAGAACTCGGTGTCGCGGGGGTTGGCGCCGGGCCAGCCGCCCTCGATGAAGCCGACGCCGAAGTCGTCCAGGTGCCGGGCGATGGCGAGCTTGTCCGCGACGGTGAGGTTGATGCCCTCGCGCTGCGCGCCGTCGCGCAGCGTGGTGTCGAAGACGTGGAACGAGTCGTCCAGCTCGTTGGTTGCCGTCTCGGTCATGGTGTCAAGGCTCCTGTTGTGGATCTTCGGTCTGTACCGGAATAACCGGCTCCACCGTTCCTCCCATGCTCCCTCGCGCTCCGTCTCCCGGCTGTGGGTGGGCCGGAAAACGAAAAAACCCCTCGCGGGTGCGAGAGGTCTGCGCGCGGGTCGAGGACGACGGTGGCCACCCGCACCTGGTCGTACGAGGCGGTCACTGCGGACCGGCGCGCCTGCTGCCGATAATCATGGCGAGCGAGAGCACGGGGGAAGTCTGGCACAGCACCGCCCCCGGCTCACCGACCGTCTCAGGATGCGGGCGTCAGGCTGGACTCCCCGGAGTCCTGGGCGGCCTTCACCCGGGCCAGATCCAGGTCCTTCGTCTCGCGCATGGTGACGTACACCACGAGGGAGACGGCGGCGCAGGCGGCCACGTACCAGGAGAAGCCCGACTCGATGCCGCCCTTCTTGAACCACAGCGCGACGTATTCCGCCGTGCCGCCGAAGAGGGCGTTGGCGACGGCGTACGGCAGGGCCACGCCGAGCGCGCGCACCCCGGTCGGGAACAGCTCGGCCTTCACACAGGCGTTGATGGAGGTGTAGCCGGTGACCACGACCAGCGCGAGCAGGGCGAGGCCGAGGGCGGGCCAGTAGCCGTCCGCGTGCTTGAGCAGCGTCATGATCGGCACCGTGAGGACGGTGGAGCCGACGGCGAAGGTGATCAGCAGCGGGCGGCGGCCGATGCGGTCGGAGAGGGCGCCCGCGAGCGGCTGGAGGCAGGCGAAGACGATCAGCGCGGTGAAGGAGACCAGGGTCGCGGTCTGCTTGGACAGGCCCGCCGAGTTGGACAGGTACTTGGTGAGGTAGGTGGTGTACGTGTAGTACGCCACCGTGCCGCCCATGGTGAGGGCGACGACCAGGAACGCCTCCCGCTTGTGCTGCCACAGCGCGCGCAGCGTGCCGCGCTCCTCGGAGTGCGAGGTGTCCTCCGCGTAGACCTCGGTCTCCAGCATGTTCCGGCGCAGGTAGAAGATGACGGCCGCGCCGAGCGCGCCGACCACGAACGGGATGCGCCAGCCGTAGCTGTGCAGGGCGTCGTCGGACATGGTGCGCTGCAGGACGATCTGGAGGCCGAGGCCGACGATCTGCCCGGCCGTCATGGAGACGTACTGGAAGCTGGAGGCGAAACCGCGCCGCTTCGGGTCCGAGGCCTCGGTGAGGTAGGTGGCGCTGGCCGCGTACTCGCCGCCCACCGACAGGCCCTGGAGCAGCCGGGCGACGAGCAGCACGAGGGCTCCGCCGTAGCCGGCCACCGCGTAGGTCGGGGCGACGGCGATGAGGACCGCCGAGGCCGACATGAGGGTGACGGTCAGCGTCAGCGCCGCCTTGCGGCCCTTGCGGTCACCGATTCTGCCGAGCAGCCAGCCGCCCACGGGACGCATGAAGAAGCCGACGGCGAAGATGCCGGCGGTGTTCATCAGCTGGGCCGTGGGGTTGCCGCTCGGGAAGAACGCGCCGGCGAAGTAGGTGGCGAAGCTCGCGTACACGAACCAGTCGAACCACTCGACCATGTTGCCCGCCGAACCGACCCAGATCTTCTTCCAGTGTTGTGGTCCCATGGGCCGTTACCTGCCCGGTGGCGGAGCCGACGATTCCTTCGGCTACGACGTCACGAGCGCGTCCTCGATGAACTCCCGCACATGCCGGAGGACTTGTTCCCGGTCGGTCCCGCGCAACCCGATCGCCACGTGGATGGAGAACCCGTCGAGCAGCGCCCGCAGCCTCGCCGCGAAGCGGTCCGCGTCCACCCGGCGGAACTCCCCGCGGGAGGTGCCCTCGGCGATCAGCGCGACCAGGTCGCGGTGCCAGGCGCCCTCGATCGCGGCCTGCCGGGCGCGGGCGTCGTCGTCGGCGTTCTGCGAGCGGTTCCAGACCTCCAGCCAGAGGGTCCAGTGCGGGTCGCGGTGCCCGTCGGGGACGTACAGGTCGACGTAGTGGGACAGCCGCTCGCGGGCGGTTCCCGGGGCCGCGAGGAGGCGGCCCCGCTCCGCGCCCAGCCGGCCCTCGCTCCATTCCAGGGCCTGGAGCAGCAGTTCGTCCTTGGAGTGGAAGTAGTACAGGAGATGGCCGCTGCTCATGCCGACCTCGCGGCCGAGCCCCGCCATGGTGAGCTTCTCCAGACCGCGCTCGGCGATCATGTCCATGGCGGTGGCGAGGACCTCCTCGCGCGGCGGCGCGTTCCTGCGCGCCCGGCCCGCACCGGCCATCTGCTGCTCCTGTACGTGTCAGACCTTCGGCTGCTGTTGGGTGATGCAGTGGATACCGCCTCCGCCCGCGAAGATCGTACGCGCGTCCACCAGGGTCACGGTCCGCTCCGGGAACAGCCGGCGGAAGATGCCGGCGGCGATCTCGTCGCGCGGGTCGTCGAAGCCGCACAGGACCAGGCCGCCGTTGCAGAGGTAGTGGTTGATGTAGGAGTAGTCGGCCCAGTGGCCGTCGGCCTCCAGGACGGTGGGCGCGGGTACCTCCACGACCTCCAGGCGGCGGCCCCGGGCGTCCGTCGCCGACCTCAGCAGGCCGATGACCTCCTTGGTGACCTCGTGGTCGGGGTGCGCCGGGTCCGGCTGGTGGTGGGCGACGACGACGCCGGGGCGGGCGAAGGCGGCGACGATGTCGACGTGGCCGAGGGTGCCGAAGCCGTAGGGCGGGTAGTCCCCGGTCAGGCCGCGCGGCAGCCAGATCGCCTTCCGGGTGCCGAGCTGGGCGTGGATCTCCGCCTCGACCTCCGCCTTCGTCCAGTGCGGGTTGCGCTCGGGGCCGAGCTGCACGGTCTCGGTGAGCAGCACGGTGCCCTCGCCGTCGACGTGGATCGCGCCGCCCTCGTTGACCAGCTGCGAGGCGTACGTCGTCGCGCCCGCGAGGTCGGAGACGTACACGCCGATCTTGGAGTCGTGCTCCCAGCGGGCCCAGTCCTGGGCGCCCCAGCCGTTGAACGTCCAGTCGACGGCGGCCAGCCGGCCCTTGCCGTCGGTGAGGAAGGTGGGGCCGATGTCCCGCATCCAGGCGTCGTCCAGCTCCCGCTCGACGGTGTCGATGCCGGGGCCGAGGAGGGCCCGCGCCTCGGCCCCCTGGCCGGGCCCGCACACGACGGTCACCGGCTCGAAGCGGCGGACCGCGCGGGCGACGGACGCCCAGGCGGTCCGGGCGGCGGCCAGGTCGTCCGGGTCGTCGAAGGTGGGGTTGGGGCCGGGCCAGGCCATCCAGGTGCGCTCGTGCGGGGTCCACTCGGCGGGCATGCGGAAGCCGTCGGCGGCAGCAGACATGGTGATCCTTACAGGAAGTACAGGCGGTTGAGGGAGACGGAGTCGGCGGGCTCGGAGCGCAGCGGGTCGCCGTCGAGGGTGACCAGGCCGGTGCGCTGGTCGACGTCGACCGCTCCGGTGCGGGAGTTCAGCCGCAGGTCGGCGGGGCCGATGCCGCGGGTGCCGCGCACGGCGACCCGGCGCCGCCGGGTGGGCATCGTGTCGCCTCCCTGGTCGACGGCGGCCTGGGCGACGAACGCCACCGAGATGTCGGCGGCCGTCGCGCCGTACGCCCCGAACTGCGGGCCCAGGACGAGGGGTTCGCAGGTGTCGGTCGCCGCGTTCGGGTCGCCGACCACGCCGTACGCCGGGAAGCCGGCCTTGAGGACGAGCTGCGGCTTGGCACCGAAGTACTCCGGGCGCCACAGCACGATGTCGGCGAGCTTGCCGACCTCGATCGAGCCGACCTCGTGGGCGAGGCCGTGCGCGATGGCCGGGTTGATGGTCAGCTTGGCCATGTAGCGCAGGACGCGGGCGTTGTCGTCGCCGTCGCCGTCGCCGTCCAGGGGGCCCAGCTCGGCCTTCATCTTCCCGGCCATGGCGAAGGTACGGCGGACCGTCTCACCGGCCCGGCCCATGCCCTGGGCGTCGGAGGAGGTGATGCCGATCGCGCCCAGGTCGTGCAGCACGTCCTCGGCGCCCATCGTGCCGGCCCGGATCCGGTCGCGGGCCATGGCCGCGTCGCCGGGCAGGTCGGGCTTGAGGTCGTGGACGGAGACGATCATGCCGTAGTGCTCGGCGACCGCGTCCCGGCCGAAGGGCAGGGTGGGGTTGGTGGAGGAGCCGATGACGTTCGGGACGCCGGCCATCTTCAGCACGTTCGGTACGTGTCCGCCGCCGCAGCCCTCGATGTGGAAGGCGTGGATCGTGCGGCCCTCCAGGACGCGCAGGGTGTCCTCGACCGACAGGCACTCGTTCAGGCCGTCGCTGTGCAGGGCCACCTGGACGTCGTGCTCCTCGGCGACCCGGAGCGCGGTGTCCAGCGCGCGGGTGTGGGCGCCCATGTCCTCGTGCACCTTGAACCCGCTGGCCCCGCCCTCGGCCAGGGCCTCGATCAGCGGCGCCGCGTGGGAGGACGAACCCCGGCCGAGGAAGCCGATGTTGACCGGCCAGGCGTCGAAGGCGTTGAAGGCGTGCCGCAGCGCCCAGGGCGAGTTGACGCCGACGCCCCACACCGGGCCGAACTCCTGCCCGATGACCGTGGTCACTCCGGAGGCGAGGGAGGCCTCCATGATGCGCGGGGAGAGCAGGTGGACGTGGGTGTCGACGGCACCGGCGGTGGCGATCAGCCCCTCGCCGGAGACGATCGAGGTGCCGGTGCCGACGACGACGTCCACACCGTCGAGGGTGTCCGGGTTGCCGGCCCGCCCGACGGCGTGGATCCGGCCCTCGCGGATGCCGATGGACACCTTGCGGATGCCCTGGACCGGGTCGATGACGACGACGTTGCTGATCACGACGTCACAGGTGTCGCGGACGGCGGCGGCCTTGAGGTGCAGTCCGTCGCGGGCGGTCTTGCCGAAGCCGGCGAGGAACTCGTCGCCGTACTTCTGGGCGTCGGACTCCACCCGGACGGTCAGCCCGCTGTCGCCGAGGCGGATGCGGTCGCCGGCGCGGGGGCCGTGGGTGGCGGCGTACTCGTAGGGGGTGAGACGGCGGGCTTCTGCGGGGTGCCCTCCGGGTCGGCTCATCGGTTGCCCTCCTCACGGGGAACTCCCAGGTATCCGCAGGCGGCGGCCCTGCGCAGCGCTTCCTCCCTGGCGCCGGGCGCGTCCAGCGGCCCGTCGACCAGACCGGCGAAGCCGATCGCGATCCGGTCGCCGCCGATCGGGACCAGTCCGACCTCGGCGCTCTCCCCCGGCCCGAAGCGCACCGAGGACCCTGCGGGCACGGCGAGGCGCATGCCGTAGGCCCGCTCGCGGTCGAAGTCGAGCCGCGGGTTGGCCTCGAAGAAGTGGAAGTGGGAGGTGACGGAGACCGGGACGGTCGCGGTGTTGGTGACGGTGAGGTGCAGGGCGGGCCCGGGCTCGGGGTGCTCGGGGCCCGGCAGCAGCGCGCCGGGTCCCTCCGGGCCCGAGCCGCCGCCGATGGGGTCGGAGACGACCGCGAGCCGGGAGCCGTCGTCGAAGACGGCCTCGACCATCACCTCGGTGACGACGTCGGAGACGCCCGGCAGGACGTCCTCGGGGCCGAGCACCGAGCGGGCCGCCTCGACGGCCTCGGCGAGCCGCCGGCCGTCCCGGGCCGCCTCGCAGACGGTGTCCGCGATCAGCGCGGTGGCCTCCGGCACGTTCAGCTTCAGACCGCGCGCCCGGCGGGCCCGGGCCAGCTCGGCGGCTCCGAAGAGCAGCAGCCGGTCACGCTCCGTGGGGGTCAGTCTCACGACCCGGCACCTCCTTGCCTCCACCAGGTTAGAGCACCACTCTAAACACAGAATTCATGAAACAGAAGCATTGACCGAGGGCCAGGCCTCACGTCACATTGAACGTCGCTCTAAACCAGTGAGGCGGCCGTCGAAGGAGACCAGCCATGCCGATTGAACAGCGCGGTGTCGACACCATCCCGGACGGGGAACGGACCAGCGGGCCACGCGACCTCGTGTCGATCCTGCTCGGCTCCAACCTCTGCCTCGGGGTGATCATCTTCGGCTGGCTGCCGCCGTCCTTCGGCCTCGGCTGGTGGGCGTCGGTGAGCGCGATCGTGGCGGGCACGGTGATCGGCACGCTGTTCACGGCCCCGCTGGCGCTGGTCTCCCTGCGCACCGCGACCAACCTGTCCACCTCCTCCGGCGCCCAGTTCGGGGTGCGCGGCCGGCTCGTCGGCTCGGTGGTCGGACTGCTGCTGGCGCTCGGCTACACCGCGCTGACGGTGTGGATCGGCGGGGACGTCATGCTGATGGTCCTCGGCCGGCTCTTCGGGGTGCCGGCGGACGGGGTGTCGTACGCCCTCGTCTACGCGGTGCTCGCCGCGGCGACCGTCGCGGGCGCGGTCTACGGCTACCGGGTCCTGCTCGCCATGTCCCGGGTGCTGGCCGTCGGCATGACGGCCCTGCTGCTGCTCGGCGTCCTCGCCTACGCCCCGCACTTCACCACCGCCGCGCTGCCGGACGCGGGCGGCTACCTGCTGGGCTCCTTCTGGCCGACCTGGTTCCTCGCGGCGGTGGCGGCGGGCCTGTCCGGCCCCATCGCCTTCATCACGCTGCTCGGCGACTACACCCGCTACATCTCACCGGCCCGCCACACCTCGCGCCGCGTCCTGCACGCCACCTGGCTCGGCCTGGTTCTCGGCCTGCTGGTCCCCCAGCTCTTCGGCACCTTCACGGCGTACGCGGCCCGCGCGGCCACCGACTACGCGGGCCCGCTGGTCGCCGCCTCCCCACCTGGTACCTGGTCCCGCTGCTGCTGTCGGCGTCGGCCGGCTCGGTCGGCAACGCGGGGCTGATGCTGTACTCCATGGGCCTGGACCTGGACGCGATCCTGCCCCGCGCCTCCCGCGCCCGCGCCACCTGCACCGTGGCGATCGTGGCCACGGCCTGCGTCTTCGCCGGCCACTACGCCTGGGACGCGCAGTCCGCGATGACGTCCTTCGTCCTCCTGCTCACCGCCATCGGCACCCCCTGGGCGGTCATCACCCTCATCGGCTTCGTCCGCTGCCGCGGTGTGTACGACGCCGACGCCCTCCAGGTCTTCAACCGCCGCTCGCGGGGCGGGATCTACTGGTACCGGGCGGGCTGGAACCCGCGGGCGACCGCGTCCTGGGCGCTGGGCGCGCTGGTCGGCCTGCTGGCGGTGTCCCTGCCGTCGTACGAGGGCCCGCTGCTGGCCTGGACGGGCGGGGTGGACTGCAGTTTCCTGCTGTCGGGGCTGGTCGGCGGCGCGGTGTACCTGCTGCTGACGCTCGCCGAGGAACGCCCCCAAGGGGCGCGGGGAACCGCGCGACAGGCCACGGCGGACCCTCAGACGACCGACGGCCTGTCCCGCAGTTCCCGCTGAGCTGTCAGCCGACGCGGTGCATCCAGCCGTGCGCGTCCCCGGCCGTGCCCCGCTGGAGGTCCAGGAGGGCCTGGCGCAGGCGCACGGTGACCTCGCCGGGCTCCCCGCCGGACTGCTGCCACTGACCGCCGGCCCGCTTGACGGTGCCGACCGGGGTGATCACGGCCGCGGTGCCGCAGGCGAAGACCTCGGTGAGGGTGCCGTTCTCGGAGTCGCGCTGCCACTGGTCGACGGAGACGCGGCCCTCCTCGGCCTCGTACCCGAGGTCACGGGCGACGGCCAGCAGGGAGTCACGGGTGACGCCCTCCAGGATGGAGCCGGTCAGGGCGGGCGTGATGATCTTGTTGCCGTACACGAAGTACAGGTTCATCCCGCCCAGCTCCTCGACCCACGTGTGCTCGACCGCGTCGAGGTAGCAGACCTGGTCGCAGCCCTTGGCGGCGGCCTCGGCCTGGGCGAGCAGGGACGCGGCGTAGTTGCCGCCGGTCTTGGCGTCGCCCATGCCGCCGGGGACGGCGCGGACACGGTCCTCGGAGACCCAGATGGAGACCGGCTTGACGCCGCCCGGGAAGTAGGCGCCGGCCGGGGAGGCGATGACGATGAACAGGTACTCGTTGGCGGGCTTGACGCCGAGGCCGACCTCGGTGCCGATCATGAACGGGCGCAGGTACAGCGACTCCTCGCCGCCGTGCGCGGGCACCCAGTCGACGTCCTGGCGGACCAGGGCGTCGCAGGCCTCGATGAACGTCTCGACCGGCAGCTCGGGCATGGCGAGGCGGCGGGCGGAGCGCTGGAAACGCTTGGCGTTCTGGTCCGGGCGGAACATGGCCACCGAGCCGTCGGGCTGGCGGTAGGCCTTCAGGCCCTCGAAGATCTCCTGGGCATAGTGCAGGACGTTGGTGGCCGGGTCGAGGGGGATCGGCGCGTACGGAACGAGCTGGCCGTCGTGCCAGCCCCGGCCCTCCGTCCACTTGATCGTCACCATGTGGTCGGTGAAGTGGCGGCCGAACCCGGGGTTCGCCAGGATCGCCTCGCGCTCTGCGGCGGCGAGCGGGCTGGCGGAGGGCTTGAGCTCGATCGTGGGCGTCGTCATGTGTTGTCCTTCACCGGTTGTAGTGACGGGCCGCGCTCACGCCTGTACTGCTGGTCGTCAGTGCTAGGACGTCCGAGCATTCCCTCATATCGCGGCTCCGCGTTCGATTATCGCGCGGGGGCGGTAGCGGACGGAATCGGGGTGAAGCGGCCCAGGGGTTGATGGTGGCACCCGGCGAGGCACAGGAAAAGCCGCCGGGTGCGGTAGCGACCCGGCGGCTAGCGGTAGCGCGGCGGGTCAGCCGGCTACGCGTACAGCGAGCGCGTCGCCGATCCCGGAGGTGGAGCGGGCCGGCTTCCCGGCGCGCTCGGTGAGGTCGGCGGCGACCGCCGCGTCGATGCGGTCGGCCTCGTCGTCGTAGCCGAGGTGGCGCAGGAGCAGGGCGACGGACAGGACCGTGGCGGTCGGGTCGGCCTTGCCCTGGCCGGCGATGTCGGGCGCGGAACCGTGGACCGGCTCGAACATCGAGGGGAACTCGCGGGAGGGGTTGATGTTCCCGCTCGCGGCCACGCCGATGCCGCCGGAGACGGCCGCGGCGAGGTCGGTGATGATGTCGCCGAAGAGGTTGTCGGTGACGATGACGTCGAAGCGGGCCGGGTCGGTGACCAGGTAGATGGTGGCCGCGTCGACGTGGATGTAGTCGGTGGTGACCTCGGGGTACTCCTGGGCCACCTGGTTGAAGACGTTCGTCCACAGGTGCCCGGCGAAGCTCAGCACGTTGTTCTTGTGGACCAGCGTGAGCTTCTTGCGCGGGCGGGCCTGGGCGCGCTCGAAGGCGTCGCGGACCACGCGCTCGACACCGAAGGCGGTGTTGACGGACACCTCGGTGGCGACCTCGTGCGGAGTGCCCTTGCGGATGGTGCCGCCGTTGCCGGTGTACGGACCCTCGGTGCCCTCGCGGACCACGACGAAGTCGATCTCCGGCTGACCGGCGAGCGGGGTGGCGACGCCGGGGAGGAGTTTCGACGGGCGCAGGTTGACGTGGTGGTCGAAGGCGAAGCGGAGCTTGAGCAGGAAGCCGCGCTCCAGGACGCCGGACGGCACCGACGGGTCGCCGATCGCGCCGAGCAGGATGGCGTCGTGCTGCTTGAGCTGCTCCAGGTCGGCGTCGGTGAGGGTCTCTCCGGTCGCGTGGTAGCGCCGGGCACCGAAGTCGTACTCCTTGGTCTCCAGCTTCACATCCTGCGGCAGGACGGCGGAGAGGACCTTGAGACCCTCGGCCACGACCTCCTGGCCGATGCCGTCACCGGGGATCACTGCGAGATTGATGCTGCGAGACATGCGGGCACCCTACTCCTCGTCCCATCGGCTGACACGCCCTGTCCGCCATGCGGACACTCGGGAGGGTTGCGGGTGTCATCCCGTCGGCCGCTGTTCACCCCCGCGCGGTGGGGAAGTCGGCGTCCGGTGGAAGGTTCTCGGACATGGACACCCCCGACGTCGGCATTCCCCGCCCGCTCGCCGGCCGGCTGAGGATGGCCGAGCAGTACGAGTACCTGCGCACCCGTGTGCTCCCGCGCCGCACCCTGGTGACGGCGGGCGCGGTGGCGGGCGGTCTGGTGACCGGGTGCGGCACCGCGTCCGCCGGGAGGCCGGGGCCGGTGGCCTCCCGGGTGCCGGGCTGGGCGGTGCGCCCGTTCGGCCGCCATCTCGCCTTCGGCGCCGATCCGCGCAGCCGGATGCGGATCTCCTGGCAGGTGCCCTCGGCGGTGCGGCGGCCGTACGTGCGGGTCGGACCGCGCCCCGACGACCTCGGGCGCCGGATCCCGGCCGAGGTCCGCCCGCTGCACACGCCCGGGGTGGCGGGGGTGCGGCCGGCGCTGGAGCAGTACTACGTGCACGCGTCCGTGGACGGCCTCGCGCCCGGCACGACGTACTACTACGGCGTCGGCCACGACGGCTGGGACCCCACCGCCGCCGCCCACCGCGCCGCCGTCGCCTCCTTCCGCACGGCGCCCGCGAGCCCGGAGCGGTTCGTGTTCACGGCCTTCGGCGACCAGGGCGTGAGCCGGGCGGCGGACGCCAACGACCGTCTGCTGCTGCGCCAGGAGCCCGCCTTCCACCTGCACGCGGGCGACATCTGCTACGCGGACGTGAGCGGGACGGGCCACACGACGGACGGCTACGACCCCGCGTCCTGGGACCTGTTCCTGAAGCAGAACGAGCCGGTCGCGCGGACCGTGCCGTGGATGGTGACGACCGGCAACCACGACATGGAGGCCTGGTACTCGGCGGACGGCTACGGCGGCCAGCTGGCCCGGTTCGCCCTGCCGGAGACCGGTTTCGACCCGCACGGCACGCCGGGCGCCTACACCTTCCGCTACGGCAACGCCGGGTTCGTCGCGCTGGACGCCAACGACGTGTCGTACGAGATCCCCGCCAACCTCGGCCACAGCGGCGGCCGGCAGACGGCCTGGCTGGACCGCACGCTGCGCCGGCTGCGCGCGAGCGAGGGCGTCGACTTCGTGGTGGTCTTCTTCCACCACTGCGCCTACTCCACCTCCCGGCACGCCTCGGACGGCGGCGTGCGCCGGGAGTGGCTGCCGCTCTTCGCGGAACACCGGGTGGACCTGGTGATCAACGGGCACAACCACGTGTACGAGCGCACGGACGCGATCAGGGGCGGACGGGTCGGCCGTGCCGTGCCGGTCGGCGGCTCCACCGACCCCGACCGGGACGGCACGGTGTACGTCACGGCGGGCGGCGGCGGCCGTGACCTGTACGGCTTCCCCACGGGCGTGCAGGACAGCTACGAGGGCCATGCCACCCGGCACGAGGCCGTGCGGACCTTCGCCTGGACGAAGGGCGAGGGCCGCGCGCCGGAGACGGCGGAGTGGTCGCGGGTGCGCTACACCGGCTTCTCGCTGCTGTCGGTGGAGGTCCGGGCGGGCGCCTCACCGCGGCTCACGGTGTCGGCGCTGGCGCAGGACGGGCGGCGGATCGACCACTTCGAGGTGCGGCGCGGCGGGTGAGGGCCGCGCCGCACCCGACGGGATGCGGCTCCCGGCCGGTGGTCCGGCTCAGTGGCCGGTCGCGCCGCCGTTGTCCCGGCGGTCCAGGGCGCGCTGGAGGGCGGCGGCGGCGTTCTTGCGGTCGGACTCGCTCGTGCGGGACGCGTGACGGACTCGGGGGCGGACGGTCGTCTCGGCCATGGCAATCGACTCCTTGGGCTTACGTGGAGCACGGCAGTGAGGGGTGACGAGACGCCGGAAGGGGCGGGGAGCGCTCGGCCGCAGGGGTTGCCTGCACGGGGCCCGGCTCACGACCGCCATTCGCTGGATCGAGCGAGACGTTCGGCTCCTTTCAAATTAAGGGAGCGGCCCGCGTCTGTCTGCACCATTACTCGGACTTCCTACTATCTGAGACGGTGGACTGGGTCACACGGCGCTGAGCTGGGCGTTCGCGCGTTCGGGGGGTACGCCGACCGGGTGAGCGCCGCAGGCGAGGACCGCCTGCGCGGCTCAGGTGACGTCCCCGTCCCGCCAGTCGAGGACCAGTTCCCCCGCCGGGTCCAGCGCGCCCCGCAGGTACACGCCGCCCTCCTCCTCCGGCAGCCGCACGACCCCGTCCGGCGAGAGGGCGTGCACCTGGCCGGGCCACCGCTGCCAGCCGCGGGCGGCGTACAGCAGGGCACCCTCGTCGCTCGCGGAGAGCGCGCCGAGGTCGTAGGCCCGGTCGATCACCCGCTCCAGCTCGGCCATCACCCGCCCGCCGAGCCCCGTCCGCCGTACGTCGGCCCGCACGGCGACGGCCTCCACGTACCCGGTGCGCAGCCAGCGCCCCGCGTGCCGGACCCGGCGCATCACGAGCGCCCCGTGGGCGGCGAGCCCCCGCGCGTCCTGCACCAGCACGTGCATCCCGCCGAGCCCGTGGTCCCAGTCCGCGTCGGAGAAGTCGCCGTCGAAGGCGTCGTCCAACAGGGCGCGGACGCGGCGGAGTTCGGCGGGGCCGAGGTCGGCGGTGTGGGCGAGACGGAGGCGAGGAGTCATGCCCCCAGTATCGTGTCCGACCACGGAGACCGTCCTGACCGGTCAGGACTCCCCGGCCCGCGGGCTCTGGCATGGGAACGGGCCGGGAAGTCTGCTCGGCGGCAGGCTTCCCGGCCCGTGTTCGGGGGGTGAGGGTCAGCCCATGTGCGGGTACGTGTAGTCGGTCGGCGGGACCAGGGTCTCCTTGATGGCGCGGGTCAGGGTCCAGCGCTGGAGGTTCTGGGGGGCACCGGCCTTGTCGTTGGTGCCGGAGGCGCGGCCGCCGCCGAAGGGCTGCTGGCCGACGACGGCGCCGGTCGACTTGTCGTTGATGTAGAAGTTGCCGGCCGCGTAGCGGAGCTTCTCCATCGTGTAGGCCGCCGCCGCGCGGTCGTTCGCGATGACCGAGCCGGTGAGGGCGTAGTCCGAGACCGACTCCATCTGGGCCAGCATCTCGTCGTACGTGTCGTCCTCGTAGACGTGCACCGCGAGGATCGGGCCGAAGTACTCGGTCGTGAAGACCTCGTTCTCCGGGTCGGTGCACTCGATGACGGTCGGGCGGACGAAGTAGCCCACCGAGTCGTCGTAGCTGCCGCCCGCGACGATCGTGCAGGACGGATCCGCCTTGGCGCGGTCGATCGCGGCCTTGTTCTTGGCGAACGCGCGGTCGTCGATGACGGCGCCGATGAAGTTCGACAGGTCGGTGACGTCACCCATGGTGAGGTAGTCGACCTCGGCCGCGAACTCCTCCTTGAAACCGGAGTTCCAGATGGAGGCCGGGATGTAGGCGCGGGAGGTGGCGCTGCACTTCTGGCCCTGGTACTCGAAGGCACCCCGGGTGAGGGCCGTCTTCAGGACCGCGCGGTCGGCCGACGGGTGCGCGACGAGGAAGTCCTTGCCGCCGGTCTCGCCGACCAGGCGCGGGTAGGAGCGGTACTTCTCGATGTTGGTGCCGACCGTCTTCCACAGGTACTGGAAGGTCTTGGTCGAGCCGGTGAAGTGGATGCCGGCCAGGTCGCGGTGGTGCAGGGCGACCTTGGAGACCTCGATGCCGTCACCGGTGACGAGGTTGATGACGCCCTTGGGCAGGCCCGCCTCCTCCAGCAGCTGCATGAGGAGCACGGCCGCGTGGGTCTGCGTCGGGGACGGCTTCCAGACCACCACGTTGCCCATGAGGGCGGGGGCGGTGGGCAGGTTGCCGGCGATCGCCGTGAAGTTGAACGGCGTGATCGCGTAGACGAAGCCCTCCAGCGGGCGGTGGTCCAGGCGGTTCCACACGCCCGGGGAGTTCGCCGGGGGCTGCTCGGCGAGGATCTGGCGGGCGTAGTGGACGTTGAAGCGCCAGAAGTCGACCAGCTCACAGGGCGTGTCGATCTCGGCCTGCTGCGCGGTCTTGGACTGGCCCAGCATGGTGGAGGCGGCGAGGGTCTCGCGCCAGGGGCCGGCCAGCAGCTCGGCGGCGCGCAGGATGATCGCGGCGCGGTCGTCGAAGGACATCGCGCGCCAGGCCGGCGCGGCGGCCAGGGCCGCGTCGATGGCGTCCTTGGCGTCCTGCTGGGTGGCGTGGCGGCCGGTGCCGAGGACGGCCTTGTGGTTGTGGGGCTGCACGACCTCGAACGGCTCGCCGCCGCCCAGCCGCTTCTCCCCGCCGATGGTCATCGGCAGGTCGATCGGGTTCTCGGCCAGCTCCCTGAGCTTGACCTCCAGCCGGGCGCGCTCGGGCGAGCCGGGGGCGTAGCCGTGCACCGGCTCGTTGACGGGGGTGGGGACCTGGGTCACAGCGTCCATGAGATCCGTAACTCCTTGTACGTGAGCGGGTGTTCGGGCTCAGCCCTTGCTGACCATGGAACGGAGGAAGAACCGGAGGTTGGCCGGCTTCTCCGCCAGGCGGCGCATGAAGTAGCCGTACCAGTCGGTGCCGTAGGCGGTGTAGACGCGCATGCGGTGGCCCTCGGCGGCGAGCCGCAGGTGCTCCTCGCTGCGGATGCCGTACAGCATCTGGAACTCGTACTCGTCGAGCTTACGGCCGGCCTGGTGGGCCAGCTCCTGGGCGATGGCGATCAGGCGCGGGTCGTGCGACCCGATCATCGGGTAGCCCTCGCCCTCCATCAGGATGCGCAGGATCCGGACGTACGCCTTGTCGATCTCGTGCTTCTGCTGGTAGGCGACCTCGGCGGGCTCCTTGTAGGCGCCCTTGACCAGGCGGACGCGGCTGCCGGACGCGGCGAGGCGGCGGGCGTCGGCCTCGGTGCGGAAGAGGTAGGCCTGGATGACGCAGCCGGTCTGCGGGAAGTCCTTCCGCAGCTCCTCGTGGATGGCGAACATCGAGTCCAGGGTGGTGTGGTCCTCGGCGTCGAGGGTCACCGTCGTACCGATGGCGGCGGCGGCCTCGACCACCGGGCGGACGTTGGCGAGGGCCAGCTCGTGACCGCCGGGCAGGGCCTGGCCGAACATCGACAACTTGATCGACATCTCGACCCGCTCGCCCAGCTGAAGCTGCTTGAGGTGGTCGATCAGCTCCAGGTAGGCGTCCCGGGCGGCGGTGGCCTGCTCGGGGGTGGTGATGTCCTCGCCGACGACGTCCATCGTCAGCTCCAGGCCCTTGGCCGTCAGGTCCTTGACGATCGGGACGATGTCGGTCACGGCCTCGCCGGGGATGAAGCGGTCGACGACCTGCTTGGTCACCGGGGCCGCCGAGATCAGGCGTCGCATCCGGTCGCTGCGCGACGCGGCGAGAATCACGGGACCCAGCACGGGGCACCTCCACAGACAAGCACCAAATACGGCCATCACCCGACGTTTCGGGTACGGCGCGGGGAACCACCGTGAAACCTAAGGATTTCTCCGATCGTCGGCCATCGACAGCTGTCACGCATCCGTGCCCGGGATCTCAGACAGATGTATGAAGGTGGCCGGAAAATGGGGGAGAATGCCCGGGTGGCGGCTGAATTCAAGGCGGACTACCAGGAGCTGGTGGACGAGATCTCCGAGCTGCTGGGAGCGCCCGCGACCCTGGAGAACCGCGACTTCGAGCTGATCGCCTTCGGGGCCTACGACAGCGAGGGCGAGCTGGACCCGTCCGCGCTGGACCCGGTGCGCACCCGCTCGATCCTGACCCGGCGCTCCACGGCCACGGTCCGGGCCTGGTTCGAGGGCTTCGGCATCACCCGCGCCACCGGCCCGGTCCGCATCCCGCCGAGCACCGAGGCCGGTGTCTACCGCGGCCGGATCTGCCTGCCCGTCCGGCACCGGGGCGTGGTCCTCGGCTACGTCTGGCTGCTGGACGGCGACCCCGGGCCGACCGACGCCCAGCTGGCCGCCGCCATGCGGGTCGCCGGGCGGATCGGCGCGCTGCTCGCCGACGAGGCGGAGGCCGGGGCGGGGCTGAGCCGTGAGCTGCGGGCGGTGCTCACCGCGGAGAGCGGCTGGCAGCGGGACATGGCGGTGGCCGACCTGCGCACCGCCCTGGGGTCCCGCGCGGACGGCCCGCACACCCTGGTCTGTGTCGCGCCCTGGCCGTCGGCCGACCCGGACGACGCCCCGGCCGCGCGTACGATCCCGCACGCCACGGCGCTGTGCACGCTGCCGTGGGGGGCGGCCGGGCAGAGTCTCGCGCTGCTGGTCCGGCTGCGGACCACGGAGACGAGCGCCCCCGCGGTGGCGGCGGCCACGCGGCTGCTCAAGGAAGCCGGGGCGGCGGGCGGCGCGGCACGGGGGGCCGGGGCGCGGGTGGCGGCGGCGGTCGCCGCGGGTTTCAGCGCGGGGCCCGCGGCCGCCGGGTGCGCCGCCGGCGTCGGCGAGCCGCGCACCGGCCTCGCCGAGCTGGGCACGGTCTGGCAGGAGGCGGCGGCCGCGGCGCGGGCCGCGCTGGCCGAGCCGCGGTTCGGGCCGGTCGCCGAGTGGGCGCGGATCGGGGCGTACCGGCTGCTGACCGCGCTGCCGCCGGAGGCCGCGCACGACCGCGTGGTCGGCCCGCTCCTCTCCCCCGCGCACCGGGAGCTGGCCCGCACGGCCGAGGTCTATCTCGACTGCGCGGGCCAGGCCGGGCGCACGGCGTCCGAGCTGGGCATCCACCGCCAGACGCTCTACTACCGCCTGTCCCGGGTGGAACAGCTGACCGGCCTGGACCTGGACGACGGCGAGGACCGGCTGCTGCTGCACATGGCGCTGAAGCGGGCACGGCTGTGAAGCGGGGGCGGCGCTTGGGCGGGCACGGCTCTGACCGGCTGGTGGATCGGCGACGGTGACCGGCTCACCGTCCGACGGGCCGGCTGCCGGTGCCGGTGGCGGTGCCGGTGATCGCGGTGAGGGCGTGCCGGAGCCCGGCGTCGGCGGGCGGGCGCGTGGGCCAGCGGGCGGCGATGTGGCCGTCGGGGCGCAGGAGCAGCGCGCCGTCCGGGGCGAGACCGCAGGCGTCGGCGTGTTCGGAGGCGAGGGGCTCGACGCGCAGCGGCCAGGGAGTGCCGGGTGGCGGTACCCAGGCGGCGGGGTCCGGGGCGAGCAGGGTGAACCACTCGCCGCAGGCGTCGAGCGTGGAACGGTCGCGGCCGAGCCGGAGATGCGGCACACGGCGGCCGGGCTCGGCGGTGGGGACGTAGTCCGTGCCGGGGTCCGGCGGCTCGGCCGGGGTGCCGTCGCCGGAGAGGACGGCGGCGGAGCGGTAGGTGACGCCGAGGACCAGGCCCAGTTGGCCGGAGAAGCGCTCGGACCACGGGATCTCGGCCGGCGCGGAGGTCGCCGCGCCGGTGCGGAGCCGTTCCCGGCGCCGGTGCAGCACCCGGCCCGCCAGCTCCGCGTTGGCCACCGCCTGGCGGAGCGTCGCGTGGGCGACGGGGCCGCGTTCCGTCCCGTAACTCTCCAGCAGGCGCGGGTCCGCCCAGCCGTGGAGCACGCCGGCCAGTTTCCAGCAGAGGTTGTGCACATCGGCGACGCCCGCGTTCATGCCGAGCCCGCCGACGATCGGCACGGCGTGCACGGCGTCACCGACCAGCAGCACCCGGCCCGCCAGTTCCGCGTTGGCCACCGCCTGGCGGAGCGTCGCGTGGGCGACGGGGCCGCGTTCCGTCCCGTAACTCTCCAGCAGGCGCGGGTCCGCCCAGCCGTGGAGCACGCCGGCCAGTTTCCAGCAGAGGTTGTGCACATCGGCGACGCCCGCGTTCATGCCGAGCCCGCCGACGATCGGCACGGCGTGCACGGCGTCACCGGCCAGCAGCACCCGGCCCCGGCGGAAGCGGTCGGCGACGAACGCGTGCATCACCCAGTGCTGGACGCGCCGCACCTCGGCCCGGATGCCGGTGCCGGGCCCGAGACCGCGCGCGAGGACGCCGTACCAGTCGGTGTGCGCGGGGTCCTGGGGCGTGGGGCCGAACCAGGCCCAGCCGCCCTCGGGATAGAGCGGGAGGAAGGAGCCGTGCGCGGTGAAGTAGACCCCTGCGGGCCGCCGGGCGCACCAGCGGCGGAGGTCGGCGTCGAAGACGACGGTGGTGAAGCCGCCCAGCGCCCCCGGCCCGGTGGTGCCGATGCCCAGCAGTCGCCGGACGGTGGAGTGCGCGCCGTCGGCCGCGAGGACGTACCGGGCCCGGACGCGTTCCCCGGCGCCGCCGCGGTGGTCGGCGAGCAGGGCCACGACCCCGTCGGGGTCCTCGGTCAGCCCGACGAGTTCGGTCCCGAACCTCACCGGCGTCTGCGTCGCGCCGAGCAGGGTCGGCTCCAGCCGGTCCTGCGAGGTGACCACACCGGTCACCGGGCTCTCCGGGACCGGTGCGCGTACCCCGGTCATCGCCGCCGTGGCGACGTCGGGGGCGCACAGGGTGTCGCGGAAGCGGACCCGGCCGTACTCCGGGGCGAACGCGCGGGCGGCGATCGGGCCGTCGAGTCCGAGCAGCCGGAAGATCTCCATCGAGCGCACGTTGACCAGCCGGGAGCGGGGGAAGGGCGACAGCTCGCCGTGCTTCTCGACCAGCAGGCTCGGCACGCCCCAGCGGGCCAGCAGGGCCCGGGCGGTGAGCCCGACCGGCCCGCCGCCGACGATCAGCACCGCCGTGCCCGCGTCCGCTACGGGCATCGCGACCCGCGTCCCAGGCGTGCGGTCCGGCCCATGGGAGCACTGTTCTGCGCCGGGCGGCCGTCCGCAATCGGGGCGGGAGGCGGACCCGGGGGTGGAGGCCGCACGCCGCGGCGGGGTCAGCCGGGCAGGTCCCCACCCGGACCTGGGGGCGGCGCCGCATGCCGGCGCGGGGTCGGCCGGGCAGGTCCCCGGTCCGCACCCGGCGGCGGGCGGCGGGCGGCGCATGCCGGTGCGGGGTCAGCCGAGGAGGTTCCCGACCCGGGCGATCCCCTCCGCGATCGCGCGCTCGGGTACGTCACCGAAGCCCAGGACGAGGCGTGCCGGGCCGGCCGCCGGCAGGGAACGGCAGGCGCTCATGCCGTACAGCCCGACTCCGCGGGCGAGGGCCTCGCCGATCACCGTGTCCTCCTCCACCCCGTCCGGGAGGTGGGCCACCGCGTGGAAGCCGGCGGCGAGCCCGGTCAGCCGTACCCGTGGGGCGTGCTCGGCGAGGGCCGCGACCAGGGTGGCGCGGCGGGCCGCGTAGGCGGTGCGCATGCGGCGCAGGTGGCGGTCGTAGCGGCCGGACTCGATGAGCAGGGCGAGCGCCAGCTGGTCGAGGGTGGGCGTGCCGCGGTCGGCGATCCGCTTCGCCTCCACCAGTCGGGGGGTGAGCGCGGGCGGGCTGAGCAGCCAGCCGATGCGCAGGGCGGGGGCCAGGGACTTGCTGACCGTGCCGATCGAGATCACCCGGTCCGGTGCGAGGCCCTGGAGCGCGCCGACCGGCTCCCTGTCGTAGCGGAACTCGGCGTCGTAGTCGTCCTCGATGACGACGCCGCCCCGGCGCAGCGCCCACGCGGCCAGGGCGCGGCGGCGGGCCGGTGCCAGCGCCACCCCCGTCGGCCACTGGTGGGCCGGTGTGACGACCACGGCTGTGGCCCCGGTCGCCTCCAGCGCCGTCACGTCGAGGCCGTCCGCGTCGACCGGGACCGGGACCGCGCTCAGGCCCGCGGCGCGGGCGGCCGCCGTCACGGTGGCCGGGGCGCCGGGCTCCTCGTGGGCGACGGCGCGCGCTCCGGTCCGGGCCAGGACCTGGAAGGCGAGGGCGAGGCCCTGTGCGTAGCCGGAGACGACGACCGTGTGCGCGGGGTCGGCGGCGGCGGCGCGGACCCGGCGCAGATAGGCGGCGACGATCTCGCGCAGCGCCCGGCTGCCGCGCGGGTCGCCGTAGTCGAGGTCCGCGGTCGGCATGGTCCGGGCGGCTTCCCGGACCGCCCACAGCCAGTCGCCGCGCGGGAAGGAGGCCAGGTCGGGGACGCCGTGCCGGAAGTCGGCGACGAGGCGCGGCGCCGCCCCGGGGGGTGTGGGCGGCGGTGCGGCGGCGGGCGGCGTGGGCGCGGAGGGGGCCACGCGGGTGGCCGAGCCGACGCGGGTGACCAGGTATCCCTCGGCCCGCAGCTGGGCGTAGGCGTCCTGGACCAGACCGCGGGAGAGACCGAGGGCGCGGGCGAGTTCGCGGGAGGAGGGCAGCCGTTCGCCGGGCCGGAGCCGGCCGCTGCGGATCGCGTCCCTCAGCTGCCGTTCCAGCTGGGCGCGCAGCTGTTCGCCACTGCCGCGATCGACGGTCAGCAACAACTCGGGGGACAGACCGGCCCACTGCACAGGCATGGAATTGGAGCTTACCGGGGGTCCGGTCGCCGCCTAGCGTCGGCCGCATGACGAACTCCCTGTCCCACGAGGCGACTTCGGCCGTGCGGCCGCCCCTGCTGACCCGCGCCCTCGCCCTGCGGTTCGTGAGCATGGTCGGCGCCTCGGTGAGCTTCTACCTGCTGCTGTCCGCGGTGCCCGCGCACGCCGGCCGGGGCGGGGCGGGTCTCGCCACGGGCGCGTTGATGCTGACCACGGTGCTGGGCGAACTGGCCGCGCCGCGGATCACCGCCCGGTACGGCACCCGGGGGCCGCTGGCGACCGGGCTGTTCCTGCTGGGCGCGCCCGCCCTGCTGCTGCCCCTCTCCGCCGCGCCGGCCTGGATCCTGACGGTGTGTCTGGTGCGCGGCCTGGGATTCGCGCTGACGATCGTCGCGGGAGGCGCCCTGACGGCGTCGCTGATTCCGGCCGAGCGCCGGGGCGAGGGCCTCGCGCTGGTGGGCGTGGTCGGAGGCGTCCCGTCCCTGGCCGCGCTGCCGCTGGGCCTGTGGCTGTCCGGGCAGGCGGGGTTCGCGTCGGTCGCGGTGGCGGCGGGGGTGGCGGCGCTGGCCGCGGTGCCCACGGTGCCGGGGCTGCGGGAGGCCGTGGACGACGGCAGCGCGCCGGGTGGCCCGGCGGTGTCCCGGGACGCCGGGCGGAAGACCCTCGGTATGGTCGCCGCCCTGCGCTCGGGGCCGCTGCGCCGTCCTTCCCTCGTCTTCGGCACCACCGCGCTCGCCGCCGGCGTCCTGGTGACGTTCCTGCCGCTGGCCGTGGCGCCCGCGGCGGCGGGGGCGGTGCCGGTGGCGCTGCTGGTGCAGCCCGCCACCACCACCGCGGCCCGCTGGGCGGCCGGCCGGTACGGCGACCGGAAGGGTTCCGGGCGGCTGGTGCTGCCCGGTCTGCTGGCATCGGCCGCCGGGATGCTGCTCACCGCCGCGGCCTCCGCTCCGGTCGCCGTCGTCGCCGGTGCGGCGGTGTTCGGCACGGGCTTCGGGGTCACCCAGAACGCCACGCTCGCGCTCCTGTACGGCAGGGTCTCCCGCCCCGCCTACGGCACGGTGACCGCGCTGTGGAACCTGGCCTACGACGCCGGCATGGGCGTGGGAGCGGCGGCGTTCGGTGTCCTGGCCGGACGCACCGGGTATCCCTGGGCGTTCGTGGTGACGGCCGCGCTGATGCTGGGCGCGCTGGCGCCGGCGGTGCGGGACCGGCCGGTGTCCGGCGGACGCGGGGGGTTGGTCAGTCCTCGGTGACGCCCTCGATCACCCGCCGCAGCCCCTCGGTGAGCTGGTCGGCGGTGGTCGCGGAGTCCGGGTCGAAGAGCCACTGGACCATGAGCCCGTTGAGGAGGGTCTGGTAGAGCCGGCCCTCGGTCTCGACCGTCTCCGGGTCGAGGTCCGCCTCCGGGAGGCCGGTGAACATGGCGGCGAGCCCCGCGCGGCCCTCCCGCTGCGCCTCCGCGAGGAGTTTGCGCACCTCCTGCAGCCGCTCGTCCTGGAACATCAGCTCGAAGCTGAGCAGCCAGATCGGCCGGGACCCGGGCACCGTGCGGATGACCGCGGCCCACACCTCCCGGAAGCGTTCCAGCGAGCCCGGGGGCTGTGTCACCTCCGCGCCGAGCCCCGGGTCGAACCGCTCCCCCACGCCCTCGATCAGCGAGATGTACGCCTGCACCAGCAGCGCGTCCTTCGAGCCGTAGTGGTAGCCGATCGACGCCAGGTTGGTGCCCGACTCCTTGACGACGTCCCGCGCGGTGGTGCGCAGGAAGCCCTTCTCCAGCAGGCAGCGCTTGGCGCCTTCGAGCAGATCCTCACGGTGTCCCATGCCGTCACCCTACCCAGAATCCATACAGACGTCCTAGACGCATGACCTATACAAGTGTTCTAGACAATCGTTTAAGACGCCCGTACAGTCCTCGGCATGACGACGAACCCGACGAGCACCGCCACCCCCGTCCGCGCCGGACGCCGCGCATGGACCGCGTTCGGCGTGCTGATGCTGCCGCTTCTGCTGGTCTCGATGGACGTCTCGGTCCTGTACTTCGCGACCCCCGCGATCAGCGCCGACCTGCGTCCGAGCGGCACCCAGCAGCTGTGGATCTTCGACATCTACGGCTTCGTGCTGGCCGGCCTGCTGATGACGATGGGCTCGCTCGGCGACCGCATCGGCCGCCGCAGGCTCCTGCTCATGGGGGCCGCGGCCTTCGGCGGGGCGTCGCTCCTCGCGGCCTACGCCGACAGCGCCGAGACCCTGATCGCGGCCCGCGCGGTCCTCGGCATCGGCGGCGCCACCCTGATGCCGTCCACGATGGCCCTGCTGCGCACGATGTTCACCGACCCGGCCCAGCGGGCCAAGGCGATCGGGCTCTGGTCCGGCGTGATGACCGGCGGCATCGCCCTCGGCTCGGTGATGAGCGGCGTCCTGGTCGAGCACTTCTGGTGGGGCTCGGTCTTCCTGGTCAACCTGCCCGCGATGGCGCTGCTGCTCGTCCTCGGCCCGGTGCTGCTGCCCGAGTCGAAGAACCCCGCGCCCGGCCGCTTCGACTGGCTCAGCGTCCCGCTCTCCCTGGCCGCCGTGCTCCCCGTGGTCTACGGCCTCAAGGAGATCCCCTCCGAGGGCTGGCACGCGCAGTACGTCCTCTGCATCACCGTCGGCCTGCTCTTCGCGGTCCTCTTCGCCCACCGTCAGCGCACCGGCACCTCCCCGCTGATCCCGCCGGCCCTGTTCCGGGGCCACGGCTTCACCCCGGCGCTGGTGCTGACCCTGGTCTGCGCCTTCGGGATGATGGGCTCGGCCGTCTTCACCACGCAGTACCTGCAGTCGGTCCTCGGCAAGAGCCCGCTGGAGGCGGCGCTGTGGAGCCTGCTCCCGTCGGTGCTCATCGGGATCGCGGGCCCCGTCACCGCCCAGCTCGTCCAGCGGGGCGTCCACCGCGGGTACGTCGTCGCCGCCGGCTTCGCGGTCAGCGCCGCCGGCTACGGCCTGCTGTCCCTCGCCGGCACCGACTCCCTGTGGCTGGTGCTGACCGCGGCCGGCGTCCTCGCCTGCGGGGCGGTCATGGTGATGTCCCAGCTGACCGACCTGGCGATGAGCGGCGCGCCGGTGGAGCGGGCGGGCACCGCCTCCTCCCTCCTGGAGACCGCCACCGAGTTCGGCGGCGCGCTGGGCATGGCGGTCCTGGGCTCGGTCGGTACGGCCCTCTACCGCCACACGATGCCGGACGCGGCGCCGGCGGAGTCCCGCGAGACCCTGGGCGGGGCGCTGGCCGACGCGGCGCACCTGCCCGGCCGGGCCGGCGCGTCCCTCCTCGCCACGGCGCGGGAGGCGTTCACCGGCGGGATGCAGGGGGCGGCGATCGCGGGCACGGTGATCCTGGCGCTGGCTGCGGTGCTGGCGGGGGTGAAGCTGCGGAGGATCGAGGTGAGGGGCGAGTAGGGAACGACGAGAACGCCGGACGGGCCGACGAGAGTCGGCCCGTCCGGCGTTCTCGGACGAGACCCCGGCCTTCCCGCCGACGGAGTCGGGCGGGCGGCCGGGAGGAACGTCAGACCAGGTTCACCGACCGGGCCGACGTGGCCCCGATCTCGGCGGCGACCTCGGCCAGGACGCCGGAGCCCACCGTGTCGTCCACGGTCAGCACGGCGAGCGCCTCGCCGCCCACCGCCGCACGGGCGACCTGCATGCCGGCGATGTTGATGCCCGCCTCGCCGAGGATGCGGCCGACGGTGCCGACGACACCCGGACGGTCCTCGTAGCGCAGGACGACCATGTGGTCGGCGAGGGCCAGGTCGACGTCGTAGTCACCGACCGCGACGATCTTCTGGACGTGCTTCGGGCCGGCCAGCGTGCCGGAGACCGACACCTCCTCGCCGGTGCCCAGCGTGCCGCGCACGGTCACCACGTTGCGGTGGTCGGCGGACTCGGAGCTGGTGGTGAGGCGGACCTCGACCCCGCGCTCCTGCGCGAACAGCGGGGCGTTGACGTAGGACACGGTCTCGTCGACGACGTCCTCGAAGACACCCTTGAGCGCGGACAGCTCCAGCACCTTCACGTCGTGCTGGGTGATCTCGCCGTAGACCTCGACGTCGAGGCGGACCGCGACCTCACCGGCGAGCGCGGTGAAGATCCGGCCGAGGCGCTCGGCCAGCGGCAGGCCCGGCTTGACGTCCTCGGCGATGACACCGCCCTGCACGTTGACCGCGTCCGGCACCAGCTCGCCGGCGAGGGCGAGGCGGACGGACTTGGCGACGGCGATGCCGGCCTTCTCCTGCGCCTCGTCCGTCGAGGCGCCCAGGTGCGGAGTGCAGACGACCTGGTCCAGCTCGAAGAGCGGGGAGTCGGTGCAGGGCTCCTTGGCGTACACGTCGAGGCCGGCGCCGGCGACCCGGCCCTCCTTCAGCGCCGCGAACAGCGCCGCCTCGTCCACGATGCCGCCGCGGGCGGCGTTGACGATGCGCACGGACGGCTTGACCTTGCGCAGCGCCTCGTCGCCGATGAGGCCGAGGGTCTCGGGGGTCTTGGGCAGGTGGACGGTGATGAAGTCGGAGACCTCCAGCAGCTCGTCCAGGGAGAGCACCTTGACACCCATCTGCGCGGCCCGCGCGGGCTGCACGTAGGGGTCGTAGGCGACGACCTTCATGCCGAAGGCGGACATGCGCTGCGCGACGAGGGCACCGATGCGGCCCAGGCCCACGACGCCCAGCGTCTTCTCGGCCAGCTCGACGCCCGTGTACTTGCTGCGCTTCCACTCGCCGTTCTTGAGCGCGGCGTTGGCCTGGGGGATGTTGCGGGCGGTGGCGAGGATCAGACCGCAGGCCAGCTCGGCGGCGGTCACGATGTTGGAGGTGGGGGCGTTGACGACCATCACGCCGGCCTTGGTGGCGGCGGAGACGTCGACGTTGTCCAGGCCGACACCGGCCCGGGCGACGACCTTGAGTTTCTTCGCGGCGGAGATGGCCTCGGCGTCGACCTTGGTGGCGGAGCGGATCAGGATCGCGTCCACGTCGGCGATCGCCGGAATCAGCTCGCCACGGTCCGCGCCGTTGCAGTGCCGGATCTCGAAGTCCGGACCGAGTGCGTCGACGGTGGCGGGCGACAGCTCTTCAGCGATGAGTACGACAGGTTTCGAGCTCACGTGAGTCCTCACATGTGCGATGCGGACGGCCGTCCCGACGGCCGCAGGCGGAGGAGGGGGGCTAGCCGCGGAAGACGCACGACGCTGTGGGCCTGACGCGTGTTGTGCAGCAGTGTAGTGCTGAGGCGGGGGTCGCATTGCGCCTCTGCGGAAGGATCACCCGTCCGGGGCTGGACGAGGTGGACAACAGGGGCCGGAGCAGTGCGCCCCGGCCCCTGTCGGAAGGCTTACGCCTCCTCGTTCACCCAGCTCATCAGCTTGCGCAGCTCCTTGCCGGTGGTCTCCAGCAGGTGCTCGGAGTCCTGCTGCTTGTACTCGTTGTACTTCTTCAGACCACCGTGGTACTCGTCCATCCAGTTCTTGGCGAAGGTGCCGTCCTGGATCTCGGCGAGGACCTTCTTCATCTCGGCCTTGGTGGCGTCGGTGATGATCCGCGGGCCCGTGACGTAGTCGCCCCACTCGGCGGTCTCGGAGACCGACCAGCGCATCTTCTCCAGGCCGCCCTCGTACATGAGGTCCACGATCAGCTTCAGCTCGTGCAGGCACTCGAAGTAGGCGATCTCCGGCTGGTAGCCGGCCTCGGTCAGGGTCTCGAAGCCCGCCTTGACGAGGGCCGCGGTGCCACCGCACAGGACGGCCTGCTCGCCGAAGAGGTCCGTCTCGGTCTCCTCGGTGAAGGTGGTCTTGATGACGCCGGCGCGGGTGCCGCCGATGCCCTTGGCGTACGACAGGGCCAGCGCGAAGGCGTTGCCGGAGGCGTCCTGCTCGACGGCGGCGATGCAGGGAACGCCGCGGCCCTCCTCGTACTGGCGGCGGACCAGGTGGCCCGGGCCCTTCGGGGCGACCATGGCGACGTCGACGCCGGCCGGGGGCTTGATGAAGCCGAAGCGGATGTTGAAGCCGTGGCCGAAGAACAGCGCGTCGCCGTCCTTCAGGTTCGGGGCGATGGACTCCTCGTAGACCTGGGCCTGGATCGGGTCCGGGACGAGGATCATGATCACGTCGGCCTCGGCGGCGGCCTCGGCCGGGGTCACCACGCGCAGGCCCTGCTCCTCGGCCTTGGCCTTGGACTTGGAGCCCTCGTGCAGACCGACACGCACGTCCACACCGGAGTCACGCAGCGACAGGGCGTGGGCGTGGCCCTGGCTGCCGTAGCCGATGACCGCGACCTTGCGGCCCTGGATGATGGACAGGTCGGCGTCGGCGTCGTAGAACAGCTCGGCCACTTTGGGTTCTCTCCTTGTGTGCAGGTGGTGCGTCCCACCGTATGACGGCGGGCGGGAAGGAAGTTCGGGGGTCTCGGCATACGGGCGGCCGTGGTTCGCCGGCCGCCCGTTCTCAGTCTTACGCCGTCCGGTCGAGAGCGCGCAGCGAGCGGTCCGTGATCGAACGGGCGCCGCGGCCGATCGCGATCGTGCCGGACTGGACCAGCTCCTTGATGCCGTACGGCTCCAGCATCTTGAGCATGGCGGACAGCTTCTCGCTGGACCCGGTGGCCTCGATGGTCACGGCCTCCGGGGAGACGTCGACGGTCTTGGCGCGGAACAGCTGGACGATCTCCACGATCTGGGAGCGGGTCTCGTTGTCGGCGCGGACCTTCACCAGAACGAGTTCGCGCTGCACGGCCTGGCCGGGCTCCAGTTCCACGATCTTCAGCACGTTGACGAGCTTGTTGAGCTGCTTGGTGACCTGCTCCAGCGGCAGGTCCTCGACGCCCACCACGATGGTGATGCGGGAGATGTCGGGGTGCTCGGTGACGCCGACCGCGAGCGAGTCGATGTTGAAGCCCCGCCGGGAGAACAGGGCGGCGATGCGGGCGAGGATGCCCGGCGTGTTCTCCACCAGGACGGAGAGCGTGTGCTTGGACATGTCTAAGGGGTCTTCCTCGCTCAGTCGTCTTCGTTGTCGCCGAAGTCGGGGCGGACGTCCCGGGCGGCCATGATCTCGTCGTTGGAGGTGCCGGCGGCGACCATCGGCCAGACCATCGCGTCCTCGTGGACGATGAAGTCGACGACGACCGGGCGGTCGTTGATGGAGTTCGCCTCCGCGATGACCTTGTCCAGGTCCTCCGGGCGCTCGCAGCGCAGGCCCACGCAGCCCATGGCCTCCGACAGCTTCACGAAGTCCGGCACCCGCGTGCCCTTGGCCTCCGGGTTGACGTCGTCGGGGCCGCTGTGCAGCACGGTGTTGGAGTAGCGCTGGTTGTAGAAGAGGGTCTGCCACTGGCGGACCATCCCGAGGGCGCCGTTGTTGATGATGGCGACCTTGATCGGGATGTTGTTCAGGGCGCAGGTGGTCAGCTCCTGATTGGTCATCTGGAAGCAGCCGTCGCCGTCGATCGCCCAGACCGTCTGCTGCGGCTGCCCGGCCTTGGCGCCCATCGCGGCCGGGACCGCGTAGCCCATCGTCCCGGCGCCGCCGGAGTTCAGCCAGGTGGCGGGCTTGTCGTACTGGATGAAGTGCGCGGCCCACATCTGGTGCTGGCCGACGCCCGCCGCGAAGATCGTGCCCTCGGGGGCGAGCTGCCCGATCCGCTCGATGACCGCCTGCGGGGAGAGCGAGCCGTCCTCCGGCTGGTCGTAGCCGAGCGGGTAGGTCTCGCGCCAGCGGCTCAGGTCGCTCCACCAGGCGGTGTAGTCGCCCTTGTGGCCCTCGCTGTGCTCCTTCTGCACGGCCTGGACCAGGTCGGCGATGACCTCGCGGGCGTCGCCGACGATCGGGACGTCGGCGGCGCGGTTCTTGCCGATCTCGGCCGGGTCGATGTCCGCGTGGACGATCTTGGCGTAGGGGGCGAAGCTGTCCAGCTTGCCGGTGACGCGGTCGTCGAAGCGGGCGCCGAGGGCCACGATCAGGTCGGCCTTCTGCAGCGCGGTGACCGCGGCGACGCTGCCGTGCATGCCGGGCATGCCGAGGTGCAGCGGGTGGCTGTCGGGGAACGCGCCGAGCGCCATCAGGGTGGTGGTGACCGGCGCGCCGGTCAGCTCGGCGAGGACCTTCAGCTCGGCCGTGGCCTGAGCCTTGAGGACGCCGCCGCCGACGTACAGGACGGGCCGGCGGGCGGCGGTGATGAGCTTGGCGGCCTCGCGGATCTGCTTGGCGTGCGGCTTGGTCACGGGGCGGTAGCCGGGCAGGTCCATCACCGGCGGCCAGGTGAAGGTGGTCTTCGCCTGGAGCGCGTCCTTGGCGATGTCGACCAGGACCGGGCCGGGGCGGCCGGTGGAGGCGATGTGGAAGGCCTCCGCGATGACCCGCGGGATGTCCTCGGCCTTCGTGACCAGGAAGTTGTGCTTGGTGATCGGCATGGTGATGCCGACGATGTCCGCCTCCTGGAAGGCGTCCGTGCCGATCGCCTTGGAGGCGACCTGGCCGGTGATGGCGACCAGCGGCACCGAGTCCATGTGGGCGTCGGCGATCGGCGTGACCAGGTTGGTGGCGCCCGGCCCGGAGGTGGCCATGCAGACGCCGACCCTGCCGGTGGCCTGCGCATAGCCGGTGGCCGCGTGGCCGGCGCCCTGCTCGTGGCGGACCAGGACGTGGCGCACCCGGGTGGAGTCCATCAGCGGGTCGTACGCCGGCAGGATCGCGCCGCCGGGAATGCCGAATACCGTGTCCGCGCCGACCTCCTCGAGGGAGCGGATGAGGGACTGCGCACCCGTGACGTGCTCGACGGGGGCGGACTGCTGTCCTCCGGAACGGGGCCGCGGCTGCGGATGGTGGGCCCCGGTGGCCTGCTCGGTCATCGGCATTCTCTTCTCGATGCTGAGGGTTTTTGCGAGGTTCGGGCGGAGTGCACGCATTGCACGAAAGGCACTCGTGCAACAAAAAACCCCTCGTGCCGGAAGGCAAGCGAGGGGAGCGCGCCGGTGAGGTCGCTGGGGATTCCGGATCGTCCTCCGGTGGGTCCCAGCTCAGCCGACGCGCTGTCCAAGTACGAGAATTCGGGTGCGCATGGGACTGACCCTCCCCCCGGCACGCACCACGTGTCAAGTGGGTGGGACGGGCGTCTCAGAATGTGAACGAAGGGCACTCCCGCCTCCGATGACAGCCGACACACCCCCTGTGTACACCCGTGGCCCCTTGCCCGCGAACGCCGGTTCGGCCGGGGCGTGCGGCACCGGATAATGGCCGGATCCGAGCGCCCGGCGCAGCCGGTACTCGTCCAGCGGACCGGCGAACGCCATGCCCTGTCCGTGCGTGCAGCCCATCGCGCGCAGCGCGACCACCTGCTCGGGCAGGTCCACGCCCTCGGCCACCGACTGGAGGCCGAGATCGCCGGCGATCCGCAGCAGACCACTGGTGATCTTGTGCAGCCGCGCCGACTCCACCACGCCCTCGACCAGGCCGCGGTCGAGCTTGAGGATGTCCACGGGCAGCCTGCGCAGCGCCGTGATGGCCGCGTAGCCGCTGCCGAAGCCGTCCAGCGCGATCCGCACCCCGAGCCGGCTGAGGGCGGTCAGCCGCCGCTCCAGCTCGTCCAGGGAGATCCGGGGATCGGTGTCGGACAGCTCGACGACCAGCGCCCCGGGCGGCAGCCCGTACCGGGTCAGCAGCGCCTCCACCGAGCCGAGCGGCGTCGAGCGGTCCAGCAGCCGCCGGGCGCTCATCCGGACCGCCACCGGTACGGCGAGCCCGGTCGCGGCCCGCTCGGCCGCCTGCTCCACGGCCTCCTGCAGGATCCAGCGGTCCAGCTCGGCGGTCTTGTCGCCGTCCTCGGCCACTCGCAGGAACTCGGCCGGGGTGAACAGCACACCCTGCGAGGAGCGCCAGCGCGCCTGCGCGGAGACCGCCGTGATCCGGCCGTTCTGCAGGCCCACCACGGGCTGGTGCAGCAGCGCGAACTCGCCGTCGTGGAGCGCGGCACGCAGGCGCGTGGCCAGCTCCGCCTTGCGGACGACGTCCTGCTGCATCTGCGGTTTGTACAGCTCGACCCGGCCCTTTCCGGCCGACTTCGCGCGGTACATCGCCAGGTCGGCGTTGCGCAGCAACTCGCCCGCGCCGAGGCCCGGTTCGGCGAACGCGACGCCGATGGAGGCGTTGACCCGGACGTCGTTGCCGTCGATGGCGTACGGCTGGGAGAGGGTGCCCCTGAGGCGGTCGGCCAGCTCCAGGATGTTCCGCTCCCGGGCGGCCCGGTCCCGGGTGCCGTCACCGACGATCAGGGCCGCGAACTCGTCGCCGCCCAGCCGGGAGGCGGTGTCGCCCTGCCGGACCGCGTCCTGGAGTCTGCGGGCGGCCTGGATCAGCAGCTCGTCCCCGGCCTGGTGGCCGATCGTGTCGTTGACGGCCTTGAAACCGTCCAGGTCGATGAAGAGCACCGCCGTACCGCGCAGGGCGGCGCCCCGGTCGGTGGCCCGCCGGCCGGACAGGGCCTGCTGCACGCGCCGGGTGAACAGCGCGCGGTTGGGCAGGTCGGTCAGGGGGTCGTGCTCGGCGTTGTGCTGGAGCTGCGCCTGGAGGCGGACCCTCTCGGTGACGTCCCGGCTGTTGAAGATGAGGCCGCCGTGGTGCCGGTTGACGGTCGACTCGACGTTGAGCCAGCCGCCGTCGCCGGAGCGGAACCGGCACTCGATGCGGGTGGTGGGCTCCTCCAGCGGGCTGGCGGCGAGGAAGCGGCGCACCTCGTGCACCACGCAGCCCAGGTCCTCGGGGTGGATGAGCGCGGCCAGTTCGGTGCCCACCAGGTCCTCGGCGGGCCGGCCGTACACCCCGGCGGCGGCCGGGGAGACGTACCGCAGGATGCCGTTGGGCGCGGCGATCATGATGACGTCGCTGGAGCCCTGCACCAGGGAGCGGAAGTGGTTCTCCTTCTGGGCCAGTTCCTGGGTGAGGGTGATGTTGTCCAGCAGCATGATGCCCTGCCGGATGACGAGCGCCAGCACCACGGCGCCCGCGGTGATCAGCACCACGTGGTCGGGCCTGCGGCCGTTGAGAACGTTGTACAGGATGCCCAGGGTGCACACGGCCGCGGCGAGGTACGGCGTGAGGGCGGCGAGGGAGCCGGTGAGCGGCCGGCCGGCCGGGTACCGGCTGTGCTCGCCGCCCGGCGCAGGCAGCGACGGCGGGAGGTGGCCCGCGCTGCGCTGGCCCGGCACGTGCTCGTGCACCACGCGCGTGTGGCCCTCGGCCGCGCGTGGCTCCTGCGCGCCGCCGCGCCGGGGGGCGGCCCAGGGGGCGTAGGCGAGCAGCAGCGAACCGGCGAACCAGCCCGCGTCCAGCAGCTGCCCGGAGTGGTAGCTGCTGTGCAGCAGCGGGGAGGTGAACAGGGCGTCGCACATCACGGTGAGCGCGAGCGCGCCGATCGCGGTGTTGACCGCCGTGCGGTTGCCCGGGGCGCGGCGGAAGTGCAGCGCCAGGACCATGCTGACGAGCGCGATGTCGAGCAGCGGGTACGCCAGCGACAGCGCGGCGTGCGCCACGCTCGACCCCTCGATGCGGGCCGCCTGGGCGAGGGCGAGGCTCCAGGAGAGGGTGAGCAGCGAGCCGCCGATCAGCCAGGCGTCCAGGCCCAGGCAGATCCAGCCCGCCCGGGTCACCGGCCGTTTGGCGAGCACCAGCAGGCCGACGATGGCGGGCGGGGCGAAGCACAGGAAGAACAGGTCGGCGTAGCTGGGGCTGGGCACGGACCGGCCCAGCACCACCTCGTACCAGCCCCAGACCGCGTTGCCCAGCGCGGCCATGGTCGAGGAGAGGGCGAACAGCAGCCAGGCCGAGCGGAAGCGGACGCGCCGGCTGCGGGCGTACAGGAAGCAGGAGACGGCGGCGGTGCCCGCGGCGGCCGTCAGACCGAAGTCACCCATGATCAGCGCGACTTCGTGCGTACCCCAGTCGCACGCGGCTCCGACGGCGTAGGCCGCGCAGACCAGGGCGAGGACGAGTTGCTCCGTCAGCCGGCGGCTGTCACCGGCGACGGGTCGGCGGGGCGGCGGCGCCTCGTGCGGGTGCGGTGCGCGCACCGCTCCGTCGAGGGGGGTCGTCACCGAGGGCGGGGCGCTCACCGGGGCCTCCCGGTGAGCGCCGCTCCCCGGTCCCGACGGTCCCGGTGCGCCGGATGCGCGTGCCTGCGACGGCCGCTGTGCCTGCGCTGGTGGTGAGTGTGGTGGCTGGTGTGGTGGCCGCGTCTGCGCGCTGCCGTTCGCCAGGGTCGCCGTCGGCGGCTCCGCCGCGTCGGATCGTTCGTCCATAGGCCGTGCATCGCCCGTCGCCCCCCTCACAAATCTGAAATGTCCATCCCCGGCGCCGAACGGTCAGCGGCGCAGCCCCTGTCGGGACGATACACCAGGATCGTCACTCAGGGACATAGCGTCTCTACGCTCCGTGACGACCAGCGGGGATGCGGGTACGGGCCGCGTCCGAAAGGTTGCGGAGGGTGCCGGAAGGGGGTTACCGCCCGGTTGCTCCCGCCGTTCCTGGTCCGGTCGTAAGGATCACGTTGCGCAGCGGCTCCTGGTTCACGTACCGGGTCAACTGGTCGGCCAGCAACCGCCTGGCGCGCGGCAGGAAGGCCGAGGAGGGGCCGCCCACATGCGGGCTGATCAGCACTCCGGGCGCCTGCCACAAGGGGTGGCCGGGGGGCAGCGGCTCGGGGTCCGTCACGTCCAGGGCGGCGGTGATCCGGCCGCGTTCCAGCTCGGCGAGGAGCGCCTTGGTGTCCACGACGGCTCCGCGCGCGACGTTCACGAGCAGGGCGCCGTCCTTCATCCGGGCCAGGAAGTCGGCGTCGACGAGCCCCCTGGTGGCCTCCGTGAGCGGGGTGCAGAGGATCACGACGTCCGCGTCCGGAAGCAGGGAGAGCACATCGGTGATCGGGTGCACAAGACCGCGCGCCGTGGTGCGCCGGGAGCGCGCGATGCGCGCCACCCGCGCCACCTCGAAGGGCACGAGCCGGTCCTCGATGGCGGCGCCGATGGCCCCGTACCCGACGATCAGGACGTTCCTGTCGGCGAGCGCGGGGCGGAACCCGCCGGTCCAGCGCTCCTGCTGCTGGTCCCGGACGAACTGCGGGATGCCGCGCAGCGCGGCGAGGGTCAGGGTGAGGGCCAGCTCCGCGGTGCTGGTCTCGTGCACCCCGCGCGCGTTGCACAGCCGTACCCCCGGCGGGATCACCGACAGCCGGGAGGTGATGTCGTCCACACCGGCGGTGAGCGTCTGGACGACCCGGACGTTCGTCAGGTGCTCCAGCGGCCCCACCCGGACCGACAACCGCTTCATGTACGGCACCACGTACACGGCGCACTCCGCCGGGTCGCCGGGAAACGGCTGGTGACCGTCGTCTCCCCCGTCCCAGAACAGGTACCGGGGCCCCTCGGGCAGTCCCTCGATCTCCTCGGGCGGAATGGGAAGCCAGACGTCTGAAGTCATGCGAGGAGGCTATGTCAGGCACGCGCGTGTGCAGAGGTTAGGTTGGGGGCCGGGCAGAGGGAGGTTCACGAGCAGGTGGAGCGCAGGACGATCGGCGCGGGGGGACTCGCGGTGGGGGCCGTCGGACTCGGGTGCATGCCGATGAGCTGGGCGTACAGCGGTTCCCGGCAGCGGGGGGAGGAGTCGCTCAGAACCGTGCACCGGGCCCTCGACCTGGGCTCGGACCTCCTGGACACCGCGGACATGTACGGCCCGTTCACCAACGAGCTGCTGCTGGGCCGGGTGCTCAAGGAGCGGCGCCGGGAGGCCTTCGTGTCGACGAAGGTGGGGCTGCTGGTGGGCGAGCAGCACATCGTGGCCAACGGCCGCCCCGGTTATGTGAGGCGGGCCTGCGACGCCTCGCTGCGCCGGCTCCAGACGGACGTGATCGACCTGTACCAGCTGCACCGCGCCGACCCCGAGGTGCCCGTCGAGGAGACCTGGAGCGCGATGGCGGACCTGGTGCGGGCCGGGAAGGTACGGGCGCTGGGCCTGTGCGCGGTCGGCGCGCGCGGCGGGCGCCGCACGGGCGCGGGGCTGTACGACGCGACGCTGCGCCAGTTGCAGCGCGTGCAGCAGGTGTTCCCGGTGAGCGCGGTGCAGGCGGAGCTGTCGGTGTGGTCGCCGGAGGCGCTGCGGTCGCTGCTGCCGTGGTGCGAGGCGCGGGGCGTGGGCTTCCTGGCGGCGATGCCGCTGGGCAACGGCTTCCTGACCGGGACGCTGACGCCGGGCGAGGGCTTCGAACCGGACGACGTACGGGCCCGGCATCCGCGGTTCACCGCCGAGATGATGGCGGCGAACCAGCCGATCGTGGCGGGGCTGCGGCGCATCGCCCGCCGGCACGGCGAGGAGGTCACCCCGGCCCAGGTGGCGCTGGCCTGGGTGCTGGCGCAGGGCCGGCACGTGATCGCGCTGCCGGGCACCAAGCGGGAGCGGTGGGCCGCGCAGAACGCGGCGGCCGCGGGGCTGCGGCTGACCGCGCGGGACCTGGCGGAGGTGGCCCGGCTGCCGGCGGCCCAGGGGTCGTGGGACTGAGGTTCCCTCCAACGGGTGCCTCGGTGCGGGAACCCGCGGGGGTGCGGGCGGTGTTGGACAGGGAGAGCATGCCGTGCGGACCGCCGCGTCGAAGGGACCATGATCGTGCGACGTCGAGCTGTACCGGCCGTCCTGGCCGTGACCGTCCTGCTGCTGACGGCCGGCTGCTCCTCCGGCGGGGAGGGCGGGGCGGACGGGAGCGGGCGGACGGCGACCGGGAGCGCGCCGGGCGCCACCGCCCCGCGGGCCACCGGGTCCCCGCCCCCGGCCAAGGGCTCGGTGCGGGTGCTGCGCACCGTGGCCGAGGGACTGAAGTCGCCGTGGGGGCTGGCCGCGCTGCCCGGTGGCGGGCTGCTGGTGTCCTCCCGGGACGAGGGCACGATCAGCAGGATCGACGAGAAGACGGGCCGGATCACCGAGCTGGGCACGGTCTCCGGGGTCTCACCGGCCGGCGAGGGCGGGCTGCTGGGCATCGCCCTCTCCCCCGGCTTCGCCTCGGACCACATGGTCTACGCCTACTTCACCTCCGCCTCGGACAACCGCATCGTGCGCATGCTGTACGACGGGAGGAAACCGGCCGGTGAGCAACTGGGCGCCCCGGACACGGTGTTCAAGGGCATCCCGAAGGGCCGCATCCACAACGGCGGCCGGATCGCCTTCGGCCCGGACGGCATGCTGTACGCGGGCACCGGCGAGAGCGGGCAGAAGGGCCTGGCGCAGGACAGGAAGTCGCTGGGCGGCAAGATCCTGCGGCTGACCCCGGACGGCGAACCGGCACCGGGCAACCCGTTCCCGGGCTCGCCGGTCTACTCCTACGGCCACCGCAATGTGCAGGGTCTGGCCTGGGACGACCGACAGCGGCTGTTCGCGTCGGAGTTCGGGCAGGACACCTGGGACGAGCTGAACGCGATCAAGCCGGGCGGGAACTACGGCTGGCCGGATGCCGAGGGGAGGTCCTCCGACGCCCGTTTCCAGAATCCGCTGGCCCAGTGGCACACCGACGACGCCTCCCCCAGCGGCATCGCCCGGGTGGACGGCGTGATCTGGATGGCGGGCCTGAAGGGCAAGCGCCTGTGGCGCATCCCGCTGAACGGCACCTCGGCCTCGGCCGACCCGCAGGCCTTCCTCACGGGCACCTACGGCCGCCTCCGCACGGTCGTCGCGGCGGGCGGCGACCGGCTCTGGCTGGTGACCAGCAACACGGACGGCCGGGGCACCCCGAAGAAGGGCGACGACCGGGTGCTGGAGGTGCGGGTGCGGTGACCCCGGCGCCGCCCGCGCTCACCCCGCTTCCGGCGCCGCCGGCTGCTCCTCCGGTTCCGTCCCTGACGGATCCGGTCCCGGCAGGCGTATCACCGCTTTGCCGGAGGCGAGGTCGATCGGGCCGCGACCGGGATCGTTGTCGCCCACGTCCTCGCGCGTCAGTTCCAGTCGTTTCTGTTCGTCCCGGGTGTGTTTGCGACCGGGTGCGAACAGTTCCTCGAACATGTTGAACACGGCTCCCCCTCAGTGCCGGGTCTCTTCAGGGTAGGTCTCAGCCCGGCGATTCGGCAGCGAGCGTCCCGGCCGTGAACAGTCCCAGCCGGTGCGCCACCGCCGCCGCCTCGCCGCGGCCCGAGACACCGAGCTTGCTGAGGATGTTGGAGACGTGGACGCTCGCGGTCTTCGGTGAGATGAACAGCTCCTCGGCTATCTGGCGGTTGGTGCGGCCGGCCGCGACCAGGCCGAGCACGTCCCGCTCACGGCTGGTGAGGCCGAGCGCCGCGGCCGGGTCGGCGGGGGCCCGGCGGCCGGCGCCGGTCAGAGTGAGGCGGGCGCGCTGGGCGAGCCGGGCGACGGCGTCTGCCAGGGGCCGTGCACCGAGGTGGGCGGCGACCGCGGCGGCCAGCCGGAGCAGTTCGCCCGCGCGGTCGCGTTCGTCGTCGCCGCCCTCGGCCAGCAGCGCCGCGGCGAGCCGGTGGCGGAGCCGGGCGAGGTCGTAGGGCCGGTCCAGGCACTCGAAGGCGGCGACGACCGGGAACCAGCTGCCCGGGGTGTCCCGGCCCTCCGCGCGGAGCAGCTCGGCCCGGGTCCACTGGGCGTAGGCCTGCCAGAGCGGCACACCGGTGGTGAGGGTCCGTACGGCGGCGGAGAGCCGGTCGAGGACCTCGGCACGGCCGGGCCGTGCGGCGGGCAGGGTGCGGGCGTCGGCCTCCGCGGTGGCGGCGGCCAGCAGCAGCGGCCAGCCGTAGCGGTGGGTGCCGGTCGGGAACCCGGCGTCCAGGGCCGGGAGCAGGGCCGCGCGGACGTCGGTGATCCGGCCCTCGGCGGCGGCCGTCCCCAGGGTGATGCGGGTCAGGGGCAGCAGGTGCTGGGGCATCGGATCGTGTGTGCCGTACCAGGCGCGGGCGGCGGCGAGGTGCCGGCCGGCCTCGGCGAGGTCGCCGCGGCCCAGGGCGAGGTGGGCCAGGTGCAGGGCACCCGCGCAGCGGGGCTTGGCGCTGTGGCCGATCCGGATCGCCTGCGCGGCGGCCTCGGCTGCCTCCGCCCACCGGCCGAGCGAGTACTGGGCCTCGGCCAGGTTGGCCCACGCCCACGCCCCGGAGTCCAGCAGTCCGTACCCGCGGCAGAACTCGATGCCCTCGCGCAGCAGGGGGACGGCCTCCCGGTCCCGGCCGACGCTCTGCAGCGCGGACGGCAGGTTCACATAGGCACGGCCCGTGACATGGTGCATGCCCTCCGCGCGGGTGTCGCTCAGGACCTGCCGCATCTGCGTGAGACCGCCCTCGGGGTCGCCGGACTCCACCGTCAGCACGCCGAGGGTGAGGCGGGCGTGCAGTTCGGTCTCGCGGGCGCCCACCATGCGCGCGTACTCCACGGCCCGCTCGGCGGCGGTGAGGGCGTCGGGTCCGGGGCGGCGCTGCATGGACCAGCTGGCGGCGACCGCCAGCACCTCGGCGTGCACCTCGGACGGCGGCAGGCCGCGCACCAGGTCCTGGGCGGTGCCCAGTTCCTGCCAGCCGTCGCCGCGCGCCAGGGCCTGGACCAGCCGGGCGCGCTGCACCCAGAACCAGGCGGCGCGCAGGGGGTCGGGCTCCTCGGCCAGGAGGCGCAGGGCGCGCTTGGTGATCTTCAGGGCGCGTTCGCGCTCCCCGCCGAAGCGGCCCGCGACAGCCGCCTCGGCCATCAGGTCGAGGTAGCGCAGCGGGGTGGTGGCCGGGTCGCAGCCGCACGGCGGGTAGACCTCGGTGTAGTCGACCGGGCGCAGGGCCCGGCGCACTTCCTCCGGGGCGCTGTCCCACAGCTCCATCGCCCGTTCCAGCAGCCCGAGTTGTTCGGTGTAGGCGTGCCGGCGGCGGGCGACGACGGCGGCGGCCAGGACGGCGGGCAGGGCCTTGGCGGCGTCGTGGGCGTGGTACCAGTAGCTGGCCAGGCGCATCACGCGGGCGTCGGCGGGGACCAGCGTCGGGTCGGCCTCCAACGCCTCGGCGTAGCGGCGGTTGAGCCGGGAGCGTTCGCCGGGCAGCAGGTCGTCGGCGACGGCCTCGCGGACCAGGGAGTGCCGGAAGCGGTAGCCGTCGCCGGCGCGGGTGACGGTGAGGAGGTTGGCGCCGACGGCGGCCCGCAACGCCTCGATGAGGTCGTCCTCGGTGAGCCGGGCCACGGCGGCGATCAGCCGGTACTCCACCGTCGAGCCGCCCTCGGCGACGACGCGGGCCACCCGCTGGGCGCTCTCGGGCAGTGCCTCGACCCGGACCAGGAGCAGGTCGCGCAGGGAGTCGGTGAGACCGGCGCAGTCGCCCTGGGCGGCGGCGACGGCGAGTTCCTCGATGAAGAAGGCGTTGCCGTCGGAGCGGGCGTAGATCTCGTCCACCTGGGCCGGGTCGGGTTCGGCGGCGAGGATGCCGGCGATCTGCCGGCCGGCCTCCTCGCGGGTGAAGCGGGCGAGTTCGATGCGGCGGACGGTGCGCAGCCGGTCCAGTTCGGCGAGCAGGGGGCGCAGCGGGTGGCGGCGGTGGATGTCGTCGGAGCGGTAGGTGGCCAGGACGAGGAGGCGGCCGGCGCGCAGGGTGCGGAAGAGGTAGGCGAGGAGGTGGCGGGTGGAGGCGTCGGCCCAGTGCAGGTCCTCCAGGACGAGGACGACCGGGTGCTCGGTGGCGACCCGCTCCAGCAGCCGGGCGGTGAGTTCGAACAGGCGGGCCATGCCCTGCTCGTCGTGGCGGCCGGCGCCGGCCTCGCCGAGGTCGGGCAGCAGCCGGGCCAGTTCCTCCTCCTGGCCGGCCGCGGCGGCGGTGAACTCCTCGGTCAGGGCGTCGCGCAGGGCGCGCAGCGCGGTGGAGAAGGGGGCGAAGGGCAGCCCGTCGGCACCGATCTCCACACAGCCGCCGACGGCGACGACGGCACCCTGCCGGGTCGCGGCCGTGGCGAACTCCTCCACGAGGCGGGTCTTGCCGACGCCTGCCTCGCCGCCGAGCAGCAGCGCCTGCGGCTCGGCCGCGGCGGCACGGGCGAGCGCGTCGTTCAGCGTGTCCAACTCGTCGGTCCGGCCGACGAACACGGGACTGACGGACCTGGTCTCCACGGGCCCGAGCATCGCACGGGGCCGGGACGATCGGTCACCGGTTTTCCACAGCCCCGGTGTGATCGTCGTACTGATGGCCGGAGGAGCCGCCCCGGCCGTGCCCGGACCCGTACCGGCCACCGCCGGAGCGGTACCCGCAGGCTGCAAAGTCGCACCCACGGCCGGAAGGGCCGTACGGCTCCCCCACTGGGGAGCCGTACGACCCTGGACCGTCGAGCGGCCGACCCCCGTACGGCCGCCCCGCGCCCCCGTGGTCACGCGGTGCGCGGCAGCCGCAGCCGGCGGGGACGGTCCGTATGGGACTCGGCGGCCGGGGCCCCGTGACCGGCATCCGCCTGGCGGGCGGCGCGGCGGGCGCGGACGGCCTCGCGGGCCAGGCGGTGCTGCTGGGCCTCGCGGCGCAGTTCCGCCGACCGCATCCGGTGGAGTTCGAACTCGTGCATGGCAGGTCCCTCCGGGGAGACGATGTCGTGGTGGTCGTGCCTCGCGTTCTGCGATGACTCCACTTTCGTCTCCCAGCGGGGTCCGCCACATCGGGAGAGTTCCGCATCTTCGGCCGGCCGCCGTGCCGTACGCGCGTGTAAGGGGCCTTAGGAGGCCCGCGAGATGCTCACGGACTCCCTAAGGCCCCTGGGACGTGCGGCCGCTCAGCCGGCCGAGGGCAGGCCGAGGAGGGCGTCGGAGTACTTCAGGACGGCCAGGAGCAGGCCGATGACGCCGAGCGAGACGCCCGCCCAGGCGACCGACCTGATCCAGGGGGCCTGCGGGCGGCCGGGGGCGCCGAACGCGGGCCGCACCAGCACGACCACGGCGGTGACCAGCGCCGCCAGCGCGAACAGCCCGGCCCACAGGGCGGTGGTGTGCCAGGCGTCGCCGTAGACCTCCTTCAGCTGCGTGGCGACGCTCGCGCCGGTGGAGGTGCGCAGCTGGCCGACGAGCTGCTCCCGGGCCCCGGCGACGGTGCCGATCCAGCCGCCGCTGAGCGAGACCAGGCCGAGGGCCGCGGAGACGACGGCTCCGGCGCCCTGGCCGACCCCGGAGGGCACCCGGTCGGCGACCACGCCCTCCAGCTCGTCGTCCTCCTCCGAAGGGGTCCGCGCCTCGCCCCCGTCGGTCTCCTCCTCGGTGGTGCCGGCCGCCACCGTCTCGTCGTCCTTGTGCGCCTCGGTGCCGGCCTCGGCGCCTTCCGCTGTCTTCGTTGCCATGCCCGGCACCGTACGGACGCTGTCTGAGAGGTCTCTTAATGATCGTCGTGCGCGGTACGCGCGCGTGCCGCACGCCACTCGGGTGCGAGCACCGCCCAGATCTCGGTGCTGGTGCGCACCCCGTGGTGCGGGTAGTTCTCGCGGAGCACGCCCTCGCGGGTCATGCCGAGCCGCCGGGCGACGTTGATGCTCGGCTCGTTGGCCGGGGACACGCGCCACTCCACCCGGTGCATGCCGCGCTCCTCGACGGCCCAGTCGAGCAGCACCCGCATCCCGCGCGTGACCAGCCCCCGCCCGGCCGCCGCCGGCTCCAGCCAGCAGCCGGCCTCGCAGACCCCGCTCGGGGTGTCCCAGACGCGGAACAGCAGCCCGCCCACGAGCGTGCCGTCCAGCCAGATCCCGTGCAGGCTGCCGGCGTCCGCGGCGCGCTTGTCGGCGTACGACTTCAGCCAGGCGCGGGCGCCGGCCAGGTCGGACACCGCGTCCGCCAGGCCGATGTGCCGGCCGATGAACTCCCGTCCCCGGTCTATGTTGGCCAGCACCTCCTGCGCGTGCCACACCTCCAGGGGCCGCAGTTCGGCGCCGTCCTCACCGAGCGATGTCGCGTACATCGTGCCGTTCTTCCTTCCGCAGTTCGTGCACCGGGACCCGGCCGAGCCTCTCATGCCGGGCACGGCAGCCGGGCGGCTCGATGCTGACGTGCGGCAGGCGGCACCGGAGCCAGCGGGGCAGCCACCAGTTGGCGGCGCCGAGCAGATGCATCAGGGCGGGAACGAGGAGCGTACGCAGGACGAAGGCGTCGACGGCGACCGCGGAGGCGAGCGCGATGCCGAACATGGCGATGACGCGGTCACCGCTGAGCACGAAGGCGAGGAACACCGAGATCATGATGACCGCGGCGGAGTTGATCACCCGGCTGGTCTCGGCGAGGCCCACGCGGACGGCGCGCCGGTTGTCGCCGGTCTCCAGCCACTCCTCGTACATCCGGCCGACCAGGAAGACCTGGTAGTCCATGGAGAGCCCGAAGAGCACCGAGACCATGATCACGGGCAGGAAGGGTTCGACGGGGCCCGCGCGGCCGAGGCCGAGCGGTTCGCCGCCCCAGCCCCACTGGAAGACGGCGACGACGACGCCGAACGCGGCGGCGACGGCGGCGATGTTCATCGCGGCGGCCTTCAGCGGAACCCCGAGCGAGCGGAAGGCGACCAGCAGCAGGAGGCAGCCGAGGCCGACCACCCCGCCGACGAACAACGGCAGTTTGCCGACGATCACGTCCGCGAAGTCGTCGTAGCCGGCGGTCACCCCGCCCACCCGCACGTCCAGCGAGGTGCCGCGCTGCGCGCGCGGGAGCACGTGGGTGCGCAGCCGGTCGACCAGGTCGCTGGTGGCCTCCGACTGCGGCGCGGACCCGGGGACGACGGTGAGGTACGCGGTGTCCCCGCCGGTGGCGTAGGTGACCGGGGTGACCGAGGCGACGCCCGGGGTGGCGCGCAGGGTGGCGTCGAGGTTGTCCAGCGCGAGTTTGTCGTCGCCGCCGTCCACCCGGGTCACCAGGGTCAGCGGCCCGTTCACGCCGGGTCCGAAGCCCTCGGCGAGCAGGTCGTAGGCCCTGCGGGTGGTGGCGGTGCGGGGGTCGTTGCCCTGGTCGGAGGTGCCGAGGCGGAGCGAGAGGGCCGGCAGGGCGAGCACCGCGACGACCAGGAGGGCGAGCGAGCCGAGCAGCTTGGGACGGCGTTCGACCAGCGCCGACCAGCGGGCGGCGAGACCGGTGGGCAGTTCGGGGCACGGCCCCTCCTCGGCGAGCCGGCGCCGCTCGCGGCGGCTGAGCGCGCGCGTGCCGAGGTACGACAGCAGGGCGGGCAGCAGGGTCACGGAGGCGGCGACGGTGAGCACGACCGTCAGGCAGGCGGCGACGGCGACCCCGTTGAGGAAGCCCAGCCGCAGTACCAGCATCCCCAGCAGGGCGATGCACACCGTCGCGCCCGCGAAGACGACGGCGCGTCCGGCGGTGGCGACGGCGCGCTCGGCGGCCTCGGCGACGCCCAGGCCGCGTTTCAGGCCGCGCCGGTGCCTGGTCACGATGAACAGGGCGTAGTCGATGCCCACGCCGAGACCGATCAGCGTGCCGAGCACGGGGGCGAAGCCGGCGACCGTCATGACGTGTCCGAGCAGCCCGGTACCGGCGTACGCGGTGCCGACACCGACCAGCGCGGTGGCGATCGGCAGCAGTGAGGCGGCGAGCGAGCCGAAGGCGAGGTGGAGGACGACGGCGGAGACGAGCACCCCGACCGCCTCGGCGGTGTGCCCCCGCGGGGACTCGGTGAGCCCGATCGCGCCGCCGCCCAGCTCCACCCGGAGTTCCTCGCCCGCGGCGGCCCTGGCGGTGCGTACGACGGCCTCGGCCTCGGCCGGGTCGATGTCCTCGGCCGGCCGGGCGAAGGTGACGGTGGCGTAGGCGGTGCGGCCGTCGGCGCTGATCCGGTGGGTGTCCTGGTCGCCGTAGGGCCCGGAGACCGAGGCCACGCCGGGCAGGGCGGCGATCCGGCGCAGGGTGCGGGTCATGGTCTGCTCGACGTCGGGGGCGCGGACCGTGCCGCTGACGGTGTGCCAGACGACGGTGTCGCTGTCGCCGCCGAGGCCCGGGAAGGCGTCCCGGAGCAGTCGGGCCGCGCTGCCGGACTCGGTGCCGGGGACCTCGTAGTCGTCCGTGTACGCCGAACCGGCCAGGGCCGCGCCCGCCGTGACCCCGCCGAAGGCGAGGAGCCACAGCAGGACGGTGGTCAGGCGGTGCCGGACACACCAACGCGCGAGGTCTGCCACGGGCATGCTCCCAGAAGACGATGTGTGATCTTTGGCCGGGAACAATCGCCCATAAACCGGATGCAGTCCGCGAAGAGGGTCATATCCGCCCGCATCGCGCGGATGCGGGACGTCAGTCGAACTGGTCGCCGAACGCCATGACCATCGTCCCGGCGATCAGCAGCCACAGGGCCCTGCGGGTACGGCCCCGGAAGCCGAGGACCGCCGCGAGGGCGCAGACGGCGGCACCGAGGGCGTAGGCGGCGGGTACGAGCGCGGGGGCGGAGCCGGCGGCCCTGAGCAGCGCGGCGGCCAGTCCGGCGAGGGTCAGCAGCGCGCCGGTGCCGGCCGCGGTCCACCGCGCCCGCCCGGCATCCCCGGCGTGCTCCCCGTCCTCGTCCTGGTCCTCGTACTGCTCCTGATCCCCGTACTGCTCCTGGTCCTCGCGGTGCTCGTGGTTCTCGCGGTCCTCGCGTTCGCGGTCCTCGTGGTTCTCGCGGGTTTCGCTGTCGCGGTCCCCGCGTTCCTCGCCGGCCGCGAATATCGGAGGCTCGGTGTCGGAATCGGTGCGTCCACTCATGGCGGGCGAGCGTACCGCCTCGGGCGGGGAGGCCCCGGTGCGGGGCGGTGCCTCGGCCGCGGACGGGCGAGGAAACCGTACGGCCCCGGAGGGCAGGCCTCCGGGGCCGTACGGCGGAGCGGGGATCAGCCCTCGCCGACGCCCAGCTTCTGAAGGATCAGCTCCTTGACGCGGGCCGCGTCGGCCTGGCCGCGGGTGGCCTTCATGACCGCGCCGACCAGGGCGCCGGCCGCGGCCACCTTGCCGCCGCGGATCTTGTCCGCGATGGCCGGGTTGCCGGCGATGGCCTCCTCGACGGCGGCGGTCAGCGCGCCCTCGTCGGAGACGACCTTCAGGCCGCGCTTCTCCACGACCTCGTCCGGGGTGCCCTCGCCCGCGAGGACGCCCTCGATGACCTGACGGGCCAGCTTGTCGTTCAGGTCACCCTTCGCGACCAGCTCGGTGACCCGGGCCACCTGCTGCGGCGTGATCGCCAGCTCGTCCAGCGCCTTGCCGGACTCGTTGGCGCTGCGCGCCAGTTCACCCATCCACCACTTGCGGGCGGCGGCCGCGTCGGCACCGGCGTCGATGGTGGCGACGATCAGGTCCAGCGCGCCGGCGTTGGTGATCGCCTGCATGTCGGTGGCGGAGATGCCCCACTCGGCGAGCAGCCGGGTACGGCGGGCCAGCGGCAGCTCGGGCAGGGCCGCGCGGATCTCCTCGACCCACTCGCGCGAGGGTGCGACCGGCACCAGGTCGGGCTCCGGGAAGTACCGGTAGTCCTCGGCCTCCTCCTTCACGCGGCCCGAGGTCGTGGACCCGGTGTCCTCGTGGAAGTGGCGGGTCTCCTGGACGATCGAGCCGCCCTCGCCCAGCACGGCCGCGTGCCGCTGGATCTCGAAGCGCACCGCGCGCTCCACCGAGCGCAGGGAGTTGACGTTCTTCGTCTCCGAGCGCGTACCGAACTTCTCGCTGCCCTTGGGCATCAGCGAGAGGTTCACGTCGCAGCGCATCTGGCCCATCTCCATGCGGGCCTCGGACACACCGAGGGCACGGATCAGCTCGCGCAGCTCGCGGACGTACGCCTTCGCCACCTCGGGGGCGCGCTCGCCGGCGCCCACGATCGGCTTGGTGACGATCTCGATCAGCGGGATGCCGGCGCGGTTGTAGTCCAGCAGGGAGTGGGACGCGCCGTGGATACGGCCGGTGGCGCCGCCGACGTGCGTCGACTTGCCGGTGTCCTCCTCCATGTGGGCGCGCTCGATCTCCACGCGGAAGGTCTCGCCGTCCTCCAGCTGCACGTCGAGGTAGCCGTTGAAGGCGATCGGCTCGTCGTACTGGGAGGTCTGGAAGTTCTTCGGCATGTCCGGATAGAAGTAGTTCTTCCGGGCGAAGCGGCACCACTCGGCGATCTCGCAGTTCAGCGCGAGACCGATCTTGATCGCGGACTCGACGCCGGTCGCGTTGACGACCGGGAGCGCGCCGGGCAGGCCGAGGCAGACCGGGCAGGTCTGGGTGTTCGGGCCGGCGCCGAGCGAGGTCGAACAGCCGCAGAACATCTTGGTCTTGGTGCCGAGTTCGACATGGACCTCGAGGCCCATGACGGGGTCGTACGACGCCAGCGCGTCCTCGTACGACACCAGGTCGGTCGTGGTGGTCACGGTGAAAACTTCCCTCTCAGCCCAGCAGGACGTCGTCGTCGCCCAGCCGCTTCAGCTCGCGGTAGAGGATGGCGAGGCCGGTGGCGATGCCGGCGGCGGTGACGACGGCGTCGACGAGCCGCAGCGTGTCGTTCTCGGCGCGGGCCTTCTTGATCTGCTTCACGGCGCCGACCGCGCCGAACGCGGTGGCGGCCATGGACAGGTACGTACCGGACCTGGACTTCTTGAAGCCCTTGGCCTTGGACAGTGCGCTCACAGCGACGGTGCCTCCTCCAGCAGCGGGTGACCCCACTTTTCCACGAAGGCGGCCTCGACGGCGGCGCCCACCTTGTACAGCCGGTCGTCCTTCATCGCCGGGGCGATGATCTGCAGGCCCACCGGGAGGTTGTCCTCCGGGGCGAGGCCGCAGGGCAGGGACATGGCCGCGTTGCCCGCCAGGTTGGTCGGGATGGTGCACAGGTCCGCGAGGTACATCGCCATCGGGTCGTCGGTGCGCTCGCCGATCGCGAAGGCGGTCGTCGGGGTCGTCGGGGAGACGATCACGTCGACCTGCTCGAAGGCCTTCTCGAAGTCACGCGTGATGAGCGTGCGGACCTTCTGCGCCGATCCGTAGTACGCGTCGTAGTAGCCGCTCGACAGGGCGTACGTGCCGAGCATGATGCGGCGCTTGACCTCGGGGCCGAAGCCCGCCTCACGGGTGAGGGAGGTGACCTCCTCGGCCGAGTGGGTGCCGTCGTCGCCCGTGCGCAGGCCGTAGCGCAGGCCGTCGAAGCGGGCGAGGTTGGAGGAGCACTCGGACGGCGCGATCAGGTAGTACGCCGACAGGGCGAGGTCGAAGGACGGGCAGTCCAGCTCGACGATCTCGGCGCCCAGCTCCTTGAGCAGCTCGACCGACTCGTCGAAGCGCTGGATGACACCGGCCTGGTAGCCCTCGCCGCGGAACTGCTTGACCACGCCGACGCGCATCCCCCGGACGCTGCCGCTGCGGGCGGCCTCGACCACCGGCGGGACCGGGGCGTCGATGGAGGTGGAGTCCAGCGGGTCGTGCCCGGCGATCACCTCGTGCAGCAGGGCCGCGTCCAGGACCGTGCGGGCGCAGGGACCGCCCTGGTCGAGGGAGGAGGAGAACGCCACCATGCCGTAGCGGGACACCGCGCCGTACGTCGGCTTCACGCCGACGGTGCCGGTGACGGCGGCCGGCTGGCGGATGGAGCCGCCGGTGTCGGTGCCGATGGCGAGCGGGGCCATGTGCGCGGCCAGCGCGGCGGAGGAGCCGCCGCCGGAGCCGCCGGGGATCTTGGTGAGGTCCCACGGGTTGCCGGTCGGGCCGTAGGCGCTGTTCTCGGTGGAGGAGCCCATGGCGAACTCGTCCATGTTGGTCTTGCCGAGGATGACGACGTCGGCGGCCTTCAGCCGCTGGGTGACCGTCGCGTCGTACGGCGGGATCCAGCCCTCCAGCATCTTCGAGCCGACGGTCGTGGGCACGCCCTCGGTGGTGAAGATGTCCTTGAGCGCGAGCGGGACGCCGGCCAGCGGGCCGAGCTTCTCGCCGCGCTCGCGCTTGTCGTCCACGGCGCGGGCCTGGGCGAGTGCGCCCTCGCGGTCGACGTGCAGAAAGGCGTGCACCTTCTCGTCGACCGCTTCGATGCGGGCGAGGTGGGCCTCCGTGACCTCGACGGCCGTCAGCTCGCCGGAGGCGATCTTCTCGGCGGTCTCGGCGGCCGTGAGCTTGATGATGTCCGTCATGGGATCAGTCCTCCCCCAGGATCTGCGGCACCTTGAAACGCTGCTGCTCCTGGGCCGGGGCGCCGGAGAGCGCCTGCTCGGGGGTGAGCGAGGGACGGACCTCGTCCGACCGCATGACGTTCGTCAGCGGGAGCGGGTGTGAGGTCGGCGGTACGTCTTGGTCGGCGACCTCGCTGACGCGGGCGACCGCGCCGATGATGTCGTCCAGCTGGCCTGCGAAGTGATCGAGTTCTTCGGGCTTCAGCTCCAGACGCGCCAGCCGGGCGAGGTGGGCGACCTCCTCGCGCGTGATGCCAGGCATGCAGCGATCCTCTGGGGTGAGAGTGTGTGGTTTGGGCCCAATCCTATGGGGCCCGGGCACGTGCCCGTGAAACGGTTTCCCCCGGGCCCCCTGCTCAGCGACGCCGTCCGTCCCAGGTCTCGCTCTTCAGGAAGTGGTTGTCGTACAGCTCCTGCACGCCGAGGATGCTCTCCGGGGTGGCCTCGCCGAGGCGGACGCGCTGCAGATGACGGAAGTACTCGAAGCGCTCGACGCCCGGCGCGATGACGATGAGCAGGTCCGCGGTGCTGCCGGGGACGGCGGCGAAGGCATGCGGGCGGTCGGGCGGGACGATGATCAGGTCGCCGCGGCGGGCGGTCACCACGTCGTCGCCGGAGAGGACCTCCGCCTCGCCGTCGAGCAGGTAGAACATCTCCGCCGAGTTGTGGTGCACATGCGGACGGGCCCCGTCGGCGCCCTCGGCGAGCGTGACCCGCACGGTGGACAGCGCGCCCCCGGTCGCGCTGCTGTCGGCGAGCAGTCTCACCCCGACGGGCGCCCCGCCGACCATCTCGGCCTCGGCCTCCCGGACGAGCACGGTCTCGTCGAACGCCGGCACGAACAGTGACACGGTGGATCTCCCTGTGTGAGGTGACGTCCTACGAGATTGTGAGGTGACGTCCTACGAGGTGTCGCCGGACCGCGAGGAGCAGTCCCGCACCGCTCCGCCGCCGCGCCGGCCGAGCCGGGGGGTGAGGCGTCCCGGAGGGGCAGGACCTACTCGGTGGCGGGCAACGCGGCGCGCGGGCGCTGCCAGCCCTGGGATCCCCGCGCCAGCAGCCACGCCGTGGTCTCCTCGGGCGGCATCGCCGCGGCGACCAGCCAGCCCTGCACCGCGTCGCAGCCCAGGTCCCGCAGCCGCTCCCAGGTCTCGTCGTCCTCCACACCCTCGGCGACGACCAGCAGGCCCAGGGAGTGCGCCAGATCCACCGTGCAGCGCACGATCTCGGCGTCCTGGGCGTCGACCGCCAGCCGGGCCACGAAGGAGCGGTCGATCTTCAGCTCGCTGACCGGCAGCCGCCGCAGGTGCACCAGGGACGAGTAGCCGGTACCGAAGTCGTCCAGGGACATCTTCACGCCGTGCGCGGTGAGGCCGGCGAGGGTGTCGGCGGCCCGCTGCGGGTCCTCCAGCAGGACGTGTTCCGTGATCTCCAGCTGGAGCGCTCCGGCGGGGACCCCGTGCCGGGCGAGGCGGGCGGCGACGGATCCGGCGAAGCCGGGCGTGTGGACGTCGCGCGGGGAGACGTTGACGGCGACCGGCACCCTGAGCCCCTGGGCGCGCCACCGGGCGACCTGTGCGAGGGCGGTCTCCAGCACGTACTCGGTGAGGTGGGGCATCAGCCCGGAGGACTCGGCTATCGCTATGAACTCGTCCGGCGGCACCTTGCCGCGCTCCGGGTGCACCCAGCGGACCAGCGCCTCCAGGCCGGCCACCTGTCCGTCGAAGCGGACCTTGGGCTGGTAGTGGAGCTGTACCTCGTGCGCGTCCAGCGCCCGGCGCAGGTCGCCCAGCAGGCCGAGGCGGTCCGGGGTGTTGGAGTCGCGCTTGGACTCGTAGACCTCGACGCCCGTGCGGTCCCGCTTCGCCTGGTACATCGCGACGTCGGCGCGGCGCAGCAGGCCCTCGGCGTCCAGGGCGTGGTCGGGGAAGACGGCGACGCCGGCGCTGGCCTCCAGGACGAGGGTGAGTCCGTCCAGGTCGAGCGGGGAGCTGAGGGCGGAGACGAGGCCGCGGGCGACGCGCGTGGCCGACGTGGTGGAGTCGGCGACGGGGAGTAAGACGGCGAACTCGTCACCGCCGAGCCGGGCGGCCTCGGCGCCGCGGGGCAGGGCGAGCCGGAGCCGGTCGGCGATCTGGAGCAGCAGCCGGTCACCGGCCAGATGGCCGAGGGTGTCGTTCACCGAACGGAAACGGTCGAGGTCGATCAGCATGAGGGCGGTGCGGGCCCCGATGCGCTCGGCGTCGTCCAGGGCTGTCCAGATCCGCTCCAGCAGCCACTGCCGGTTGGGCAGCCCGGTCAGCGGGTCGCGCAGCTGCTCCTCGGCGCGGGCGCGGGCCATCCACAGCGTGGAGTCCAGGGCGATGAGCGGGATGGCGAACAGCGGCAGCAGGATCGGCTGGGCGTCGGCGACGACGCACAGCAGGGGCGCGATCCCGAGCAGCGCCACGGCGACCAGCCCCTGTCTGACCAGGGCGGTACGGGCGACGGTGGGCACCCCGCCGCGCGGGGCGTGCAGGTACCACAGCAGGCCGCGGCTGACCGCGAGGTAGGCGACGGCGACCAGGACGATCTGCGGGGCCGTGGCGACGGTCCAGCTGTCGGGCCGCCAGGGCTGCTCGACGCTCGGCACCCGGCCGAACGCGCCGAGCAGCAGGGCGCCGACGCCGATGCCGAGGATGTCCACCGCGCCGTGCAGCACCCCCTGCCGCCAGCGGTGCCGGCGGGCGATGCCGACCAGGACGACGACGGTGAGGCTGACCAGGCCGGCGGGCACCCAGCCGTACAGCAGCAGGACGGCGAGGGTGAGGGCGGCGCCCGATCCGGTGCCGCCCCACCAGCGGGCGCGGCCCAGCATGACGAGGTGGCCGACGATGACGCCGGTCAGCAGCGCCAGCGCCCAGCCGACCGTGCCGCAGGGGAAGAGGGCGTGGTGGCCGGTGTAGGCGCGGTAGAAGCCGGCGCCCAGCACGCACCCCGCGGCGGCGACGAGGGCCGCGGGCAGCGTCGGCCAGGACGGGTGGCGTTCGGTGTCGGCGCCGGCCAGACCGGGGGCGGGCTCGATGGCCGGCAGCGGCGCGTGGGACTCGGTGGCGGTGCCCGGTCCGGCCGGGCGGGGCTGCACGCCCGTGCGCCCGTGGGGCCGCCCGGTCCACCGGTACCCCCGCCACGCGACCGCGCGGCGGCGCAGACGCAGCCGTGAGTCCGGGGCGGCGCTCTCGGTCGGTTCCATTCCCGTCCCTCTCACAGCCGGCGGTGCCCACGCCACGCGGCCCGATGCCCGACAACCATCAGCAGCTCCGCGCCGAAGAAACCTTCCCCGCGCTCCTGGAGAGCACGGCGGTGCCCCAGCCGCAGCTGGGCACGGCAGGCGCACACCTCAACAGTAGGCCGCGGAAGGCTTCCACGGGCAGCGGTCTCCGACGGTTGCCCGAATGCGCCCGGGCCACCCGTATGCATCTGATATGCGCCGATCGGGTGGCCTTCAACCGCTACTCCCCGGTCGGAAGCGCGACTTCGGCCGCGGCTTCGGGGCCCTGTTCCAGAAGGACGCTGAAACCGTCCTCGTTCAGAACGGGAACCTTCAGTTGCATCGCCTTGTCGTACTTCGATCCGGGGTTGTCACCCACTACGACGAACGAGGTCTTCTTCGACACCGAACCGGTCACCTTCGCGCCCTGGCCCTGCAGCGCCTCCTTGGCCCCGTCCCGGGTGAAGTTCTCCAGGGTCCCGGTGACGACGACCGTGAGCCCCTCCAGCGGACGCGGCCCCTCGTCCTCGCCGGACGACTCGTCCTCCAGCGGGACGCCCGCGGCCTTCCACTTGCGGACGATCTCGCGGTGCCAGTCCTCGGCGAACCACTCCTTGAGCGCGGCGGCGATGATCGGGCCGACGCCGTCGGTGGAAGCCAGCTCCTCCTCGGTCGCCTGTTCGATGCGGTCGATGGACCGGAACTCGCGCGCGAGGGCCTGCGCCGCGACCGGTCCCACGTGCCGGATCGACAGCCCGTTCAGGAAGCGGGCGAGGGGGCGGGACTTGGCGGCCTCGATGTTCGCCAGCAGGGCGAGGGTGTTCTTCTTCGGCTCGCCCTTCTGGTTGGCGAAGACCGTGACGACCTTCTCCTCGCCGGTCTTCGGGTCGTGCTTGGGCAGGCCGCTGTCCGGGTCGAGGACGTAGGCCTTGATGGGCAGCAGCTTCTCCACCGTCAGGTCGAACAGGTCGCCCTCGTCCACCAGCGGCGGCTCGGCCGGCTCCAGCGGGCGGGTGAGCGCGGCGGCGGCCACCGCGCCGAAGTGCTCGATGTCCAGGCACTCACGGCCGGCGAGGTAGGAGACCCGCTCCCGCAACTGGGCCGGGCAGGTACGGGCGTTGGGGCAGCGGAGGTCGATGTCGCCCTCCTTCATAGGCCTGAGCGCCGTCCCGCACTCGGGGCACTCGCTCGGCATCACGAACTCCCGCTCGGTGCCGTCCCGCAGGTCGACCACCGGGCCGAGGATCTCCGGGATCACGTCACCGGCCTTGCGCAGCACCACGGTGTCGCCGATGAGGACGCCCTTGGCCTTGACGACCTCCTGGTTGTGCAGGGTGGCGAACTCCACCTCGCTGCCCGCGACCGTGACCGGCTCGACCTGCGCGTACGGCGTGACACGGCCGGTGCGGCCGACGCCCACCTTGATGTCGACCAGCTTGGTGTTGACCTCCTCCGGCGCGTACTTGTACGCGATGGCCCAGCGGGGGGCCCGCGCGGTGGAGCCGAGCCGCCCCTGGAGGCGGATCTCGTCCAGCTTGACCACGACTCCGTCGATCTCGTGCTCGACGGAGTGGCGGTTCTCGCCGTAGTGGGCGATGAACTCCCGTACGCCGTCGAGGTCGTCGACCACGCGGTTGTGCGGCGAGGTGGGCAGGCCCCAGGTCCTGAGCAGGTCGTAGGCCTGGGAGAGCCGGGTCAGGCCCGTGAAGCCCTCCAGGGCGCCGATGCCGTGGACGACCATGTGCAGCGGACGGGTGGCGGTGACCCGCGGGTCCTTCTGGCGCAGCGAACCGGCCGCGGCGTTGCGGGGGTTGGCGAACGGCTTGTCACCGGTGGCGACCAGGCGTTCGTTGAGTTCGAGGAACTTCTCCATCGGGAAGTACACCTCGCCGCGGATCTCCACCAGGTCGGGCACCTTGTCGCCCGCCAGGCGGTCCGGGATCTCCGCGATCGTCCGTACGTTCGGCGTGATGTCCTCGCCGGTGCGGCCGTCACCGCGGGTCGCCGCACGCGTGAGGCGGCCCTTTTCGTAGGTGAGGTTGACGGCGAGGCCGTCCACCTTCAGCTCGCACAGGAAGTGGTACGTCTGGTCGCCGAGTTCCCGGGCGATGCGGTCCGCCCAGGCGGCCAGCTCGTCGTCGTTGAACGTGTTGTCCAGGGAGAGCATCCGCTGGCGGTGCTCGACCGCGGTGAACTCCGTCTCGTACGACCCCGCGACCTTCTGGGTGGGCGAGTCCGGGGTGCGCAGCTCCGGATACCGCTCCTCCAGGGCCTCCAGGGACTTCAGGAGCTGGTCGAACTCCGCGTCGCTGATGACGGGAGCGTCCTTCACGTAGTACCGGAAGCGGTGCTCCTCGATCTGCTCAGCGAGCTGCGCGTGCTCGTCACGTGCCTCGGCGGGCACTGCCGTCTCCGCCTGCTGCTTGTCGCCGGCCACCGTGTTGTCCTCCCGTTACTCTGGGTTGTCCGCGAGGGATCTCGCCGCCCGGGCGCAGTGGGCGAGCACCTGGCGCGCGTAGGCGGGGGAAGCCCCCGCCAGACCGCACGCCGGGGTCACCGTGACCGCTTCCGCGAGCAGCCCCGGATGCAGGCCCAGCCTGCGCCACAGCGTCCTGACACCCATGACGCTACCGGCAGGGTCTGACAACGGGCCGTCCGTGCCCGGCACGACACCGGCGAACAGACTGGTGCCGCTCTCCACGGCCTCGCCGATCGTGTCGTCGTCACGCTCGGTGAGAAGGGCGAAGTCGAAGGAGACGGCCGCCGCACCGGCCCGGCGCAGCAGCGCGAACGGGACGTCCGGGGCACAGGAGTGCACCACCACGGGCCCGCCGGCGTGCGCGCCGACGACGTCCCGCAGCGTGGCCTCCACGATCTGCCGGTCCACGGCGCGGTGGGTGCGGTAGCCGCTGGCGGTCCTCACCTGTCCGCGCAGGACGGCGGTGAGGGAGGGCTCGTCGAGCTGGAGCACGAGCCGGGCGCCGGGCACGCGCCGGCGCACCTCGGCGAGGTGGAGGCGCAGGCCCTCGGCGAGCGAGGCGGCGAGGTCACGGCAGGCGCCGGGATCCGCCAGGGCGGACTCGCCGTTCTTCAGCTCCAGGGCGGCGGCCAGCGTCCACGGGCCGACCGCCTGCACCTTCAGATCACCCTCGTAGCCCTGGGTGAACTCCTCCAGGGCGTCCAGGTCCTCCCCCAGCCAGGACCGCGCCCGCTTGGTGTCCCTCCCGGGCCGGTCCCCGATCCGCCATCCGCTGGGCTCCACGCGCGCGTACAGCTCCACCAGCATCCCGGCGGTACGGCCGATCATGTCGGCACCGGGCCCGCGCGCGGGCAGCTCCGGCAGGAACGGGAAGTCCTCGAAGGATCCGGTGGCGGTTTTGGCGGCCTCGCGGGCATCGCCACCGGGCAGGGACCCGACACCGGTGGCTCCTGGGAACCTGAACTGGCTGTTTTCGCTCACCCCCGCAGGGTACGTAACGCGGGCCCGTGACCTCACAGCCAGTGAGCGCCGTACCGGCGCAGCAGGGCGCGCAGTCCCGGCGGGTCGGCCACGGCGAGGTTGTTGCGGAAGCGGCCCCGCTCCCACGCGAGGTCCGTCCCCCCGTGGAGGCTCGCGGAGCCGATGACCAGGCCCCGGGCGTCGAGCAGGGCCACCGTCAGGCTTCCGGGGCACCGGCAGATGTCGTCGGTGAAGTCGCCCTCGGTGGCGAGATGGCGCAGCTCCGCGAGGCGGGCGTCGTCGAAGATCTCCCCGAGGACCGGCCGGTCGGCGAGCGAGGCGCGCACGTCACCACCGGCGAGGACGAGCGCCGCCTCGGCCCGCGGCCACGCCTGCGCCAGCCAGAGCCGGACCTCCGCCCCGCTCGCCCGCGTCACCGCCCCGGTCGTACCGTCAGGTCGTTGACCTCGGCATCCTTGGGCAGGTCGAGGGCCATGAGGATGGTCGTGGCGACGGACTCGGGGTCGATCCACTTCGAGGCGTCGTACTCCTTGCCCTCCTGCTGGTGGACCTTGGCCTGCATGGGGCTGGCGGTGCGGCCGGGGTAGACCGAGGTGACGCGGACGCCGTGCGCGTGCTCCTCCTGGCGCAGGGAGTCGGCGAGGGCCTTGAGGCCGTGCTTGGAGGCGGCGTACGCGGACCAGCCGGCGTGGGCGCTCAGACCGGCGCCGGAGTTGACGAAGATCACATGGCCGCGGGCGGCCCGCAGCTGCGGCAGGAAGTGCCGGGTCAGCTCGGCGGGCGCGATCAGGTTGACGGCGAGCTGGTGGCGCCAGGACTTCGGGGTCAGCTCGCCGACCTCGCCGAGGTCGACGACGCCGGCGACGTGCAGCAGGGAGTCCACCCGGTCCGGCAGCGTCTGGTGGGAGAACGCCCAGGAGAGCTTGTCCGGGTCCGCGAGGTCGCCGACCAGGGTCCGGGCGCCGGGGAACTCCGCCGCCAGCTCCTTCGCGCGGCCCGCGTCGCGCGCGTGCAGCACGAGTTCGTCCCCGCGCGCGTGCAGCCGGCGCGCCACGGCCGCGCCGATGCCGGACCCGGCCCCGGTGATCACATGAGTAGCCATGCCCGCCATGCTCGCATCAGTGCGCGGCGGTCTGCTCCTCCAGGTAGGCCAGCGCCTGAACCGGCTCGTCCGCGAAGAAGACCAGCTCGGCCAGCGGGCGGGGCAGGAAGCCCTCGCTCTCCATGCGGTGGAACTGCTGCTTCAGGCCGTCGTAGAAGCCGGCCGTGTTCAGCAGCACCACGGGCTTCTCGGTGCGGCCGTGCTTCTTCAGCTCCAGGATCTCGGTGGCCTCGTCCAGCGTGCCGGTGCCGCCCACCATGATCACCACGGCGTCGGCCTTCTCCAGCAGCAGCTTCTTGCGCTCGGCCAGGTCGGCCGCGATGACCATCTCGTCGGCGCCGGGCCGCGCCTTGTTCGCGAGGAACTCCACGGAGACGCCCAGCAGCCTGCCGCCCGCCTCCTGCACGCCGTCGGCCACCACCTTCATCAGACCGACGTCGGAGCCGCCCCAGACCAGCGTGTGACCGCCCTTGCCCATCAGTTCCGCGAACTCGCGCGCGGGGCGGGTGTAACGCTCGTCGAGGTCGGCGGCGGAGAGGAAGACGCAGATGTTCATGGCTTCTACCGTACGGTGCCCGGTCGGGGCGGAAAGTACGGTGCCCGGTCCGGGCGGGAAGAAGAACGGCCCGTCCGGACGCTGAACGGGTATGACCCAAGGACACACGATCACCATCGAGAAGAGCGGGCGGCACGTGCGCGTGGAGCGCGACGGCCGGGTGCTCGCCGAGTCGGACCGCGCCCTGGAGCTGCACGAGACGGGCTGTCCGGTGCGGTACTACCTCCCCGCCGAGGACGTACGCCTCGATCTGCTGACCCCCTCCGACACGCACACCGTCTGCCCCTTCAAGGGGACGGCGTCCTACTGGTCGCTGCCGGACGCGCCCGACCTCGTCTGGGCGTACCCGGACCCCAAGCCGGAGGTGGCGGAGATCAAGGACCACTACTGCTTCTACGACACCGACGTGTCCTGACCGGTCGGTCCCCCGTCGTACGGCAGTCTGCACGGCCATGGACAAGAAGACGACTTCCCGCGACGGCACCTCCCTCGCGTACCACGTGACCGGCCAGGGGCCCACGGTGATCCTGGTGAGCGGCGCGATGTCCACCGGCGGCACCATGATGCCCCTGGCGCAGCGCCTCTCGGACAGCTGCACGGCCGTCGTCTACGACCGCCGGGGCCGCGGCGAGAGCGGCGACACGCCACCGTACGAGGTCGACCGTGAGGTGGAGGACCTGGCCGCCCTGCTCGACGCGGTGGGCGGCGACGCGGCGCTGTTCGGGGTCTCCTCCGGCGGCGCCCTGGTCCTGCACGCGGCGGCGAGCGGGCTGCCGGTGGCCCGGGCGGCGGTGTACGAGGTGCCGTACGCCGACCACCTGGCGGACGGTGCCGCGCGGGAGGCCGTCTACAAGGAGCAGCTGGGCAAGGCGCTCGCCGAGGACCGGCGCGGGGACGCGGTGGAGCTGTTCCTGCGCCTGACGGGCCTCGCCGAGGAGATGATCCGGCGCGCCCGCCAGTCGCCGATGTGGGCCGGCATGGAGGCCCTCGCCCCCAGCCTCGCCCACGACGACGCCGTCATGGGCGACGGCCTGCTCCCCCGGGACCGGCTCGCCGCCGTCCGGGTCCCGGTGCTCGCGGTCACGGGCGGCGCGAGCCCGGAGTGGATGCACCGGGCGGGCCAGGCGGTCGCCGAGGCCGTGCCGCGGGGCACCTACCGCGTCCTGCCGGGCCAGACGCACGCGGTCGAGCCGGAGGTGCTGGGGCCGGTGCTGGCGGAGTTCCTCGCGGGCTAGGGGGTGGACACCTCGCCGGGCGGGCGGCCCCGGACGGCTCAGACCGCCGCCGTCGCGCGGGCGGCCCCGGACGGCTCAGACCGCCGCCGTCGCGCGCGTGGTGGACGCGATCGTCGCCGAACCCACCACGCGCGTGCCGTCGTACAGCACGATCGCCTGGCCGGGGGCGACGCCGCGGACCGGTTCGGTGAAGGTCACCCGCAGCTCGCCGTCGACCGGCTCGGCGGTCACCTCGGTCTCGCCGCCGTGGGCGCGCAGCTGGGCGGTGTAGGTGCCGGGGCCGGTGGGGGCGGTGCCGCACCAGCGGGGCTTGATCGCGGTGAGGGCGGTGACGTCCAGGGCGGCGGCGGGGCCGACGGTGACCGTGTTGGTGACCGGGGAGATGTCGAGCACGTAGCGCGGCTTGCCGTCGGGGGCCGGGGTGCCGATCCGCAGGCCCTTGCGCTGGCCGATGGTGAAGCCGTACGCGCCCTCGTGGGTGCCCAGCCGGGTGCCGGACTCGTCCACGATGTCGCCCTCGGCCTTGCCGAGGCGCTTGGCCAGGAAGCCCTGGGTGTCGCCGTCGGCGATGAAGCAGATGTCGTGCGAGTCGGGCTTCTTGGCCACGGCCAGGCCCCGGCGCTCGGCCTCCGCGCGGATCTCCTCCTTGGTGGTGACCGTGTCGCCGAGCGGGAACATCGCGTGCGCGAGCTGCTTCTCGTCCAGCACGCCCAGGACGTACGACTGGTCCTTCGCCATGTCGGAGGCGCGGTGCAGTTCGCGGGAGCCGTCCGCGTTCACGATCACCTTGGCGTAGTGCCCGGTGCAGACGGCGTCGAAGCCGAGGGCCAGCGCCTTGTCCAGCAGCGCGGCGAACTTGATCTTCTCGTTGCAGCGCAGGCACGGGTTCGGGGTGCGGCCGGCCTCGTACTCGGCGATGAAGTCCTCGACCACGTCCTCGCGGAAGCGGTCGGCGAGGTCCCAGACGTAGAACGGGATGCCGATGACGTCGGCGGCGCGACGGGCGTCGCGCGAGTCCTCGATCGTGCAACAGCCCCGCGCGCCGGTTCGGAAGGACTGCGGGTTCGCTGAGAGCGCGAGGTGGACGCCGGTGACGTCGTGGCCTGCTTCCGCGGCCCGCGCGGCGGCGACGGCGGAGTCGACCCCGCCGGACATGGCGGCGAGGACGCGGAGGGGGCGGGTGCGCTGCGGGGTGTCAGTCATAACCCTTCCAGAGTACGGGGGCGCGGGAACCCGGACGGCCGGATATCCGTTGACGATCACATGGGGGCGACGACTGGGGCGACCACGGGGTCGCCGGCGGGCGACGGGGACCGGCGGCTGGGGCGGCGGGCCCTGCTGGCGGGCGGCCTCGCGGCGGCCGTGGGCACGGCGGTGCTGGCCCGGGAGGAGCTGTCCCGGCTGTGGTGGCGGCTGCCCGGGGTGGACAGGCCGCGGGTGGCGGGCGCGGTGGACTTCCGGGGTGCGCGCTGGGTGGCGGCCTCGGCGGCGAACTACCGCCGGGCGGACCGGCCGTCCGACTACCGGGTGGACCGGGTGGTCGTTCATGTCACCCAGGGTGGCTACGCGTCGGCGGTGAAGGTGTTCCAGGACCCCGCGCACGGCGCCGCGGCGCACTACATCGTGCGCAAGGACGGGCGGATCACCCAGCTGATCCGCGAGCTGGACGTCGCCTTCCACGCGGGCAACCGCGAGTACAACGAACGCAGCGTCGGCATCGAGCACGAGGGTTTCGTGGAGGACGCCGCGTCGTTCACGGACGCGATGTACGCGGCCTCCGCCCGGCTGACGGCGGCGATATGCGGGCGGTACGGGATACCCGTGGACCGGGAGCACATCATCGGGCACGTGGAGGTGCCGGGCACGGACCACACGGACCCGGGGCGGTTCTGGGACTGGGACCGGTACATACGCCTGGTCCGCGCCGAACGGGCCAGAGCCTCCGCTGCGGGGTGAGCACCGCGGCCGGGTGAACGCCCGGGGCCGGGTGGGCGCCGGTGAGCGGGTGGCTAGGTGAGGCCCGCCGCCCGGGCGCGTTCGACCGCCGGGCCGATCGCCTTCGCCACGGCCTCGACGTCGTCCTCGGTGGAGGTGTGGCCCAGGGAGAAGCGCAGGGTGCCCCGGGCCAGCTCGGGGTCGGCGCCGGTGGCGAGGAGGACGTGGCTGGGCTGGGCGACGCCCGCGGTGCAGGCGGAGCCGGTGGAGCACTCGATGCCCTGGGCGTCCAGCAGGAGCAGCAGGGAGTCGCCCTCGCAGCCGGGGAAGGTGAAGTGCGCGTTGGCCGGGAGCCGGCCCTCGGGTGCCGGGTCGCCGCCGAGCAGCGCGTCCGGTACGGCCGTACGGACGGCGTCGACCAGCTGGTCGCGCAGGGCGCCGATCTCCCGCGCGAACCACTCGCGGTGCTCGGCGGCGAGCCGGCCGGCGACGGCGAAGGAGGCGATGGCCGGGACGTCGAGCGTGCCGGAGCGTACGTGCCGCTCCTGGCCGCCGCCGTGCAGGACGGGTACGGGGGTGTACTCACGGCCGAGGAGCAGGGCGCCGATGCCGTACGGACCGCCGATCTTGTGGCCGGAGACGGTCATGGCGGCGAGGCCCGAGGCCTCGAAGTGGACCGGGACCTGACCGAAGGCCTGGACCGCGTCGGCGTGCAGCGGGACACCGAACTCGGCGGCGACGTCGGCGAGTTCGCGGACCGGCATGACCGTGCCGATCTCGTTGTTGGCCCACATCACGGTGGCCAGGGCGACGTCGTCGGGGTTGCGGGCGATGGCCTCGCGCAGCGCGTCGGGGTGGACGCGGCCGTAGGAGTCGACGGGGAGGTACTCCACGGTGGCGCCCTCCTGCTCGCCGAGCCAGTGCACGGCGTCCAGGACGGCGTGGTGCTCGACGGGGCTGGCGAGGACGCGGGTGCGGGCCGGGTCGGCGGAGCGGCGGGACCAGTACAGGCCCTTGACGGCCAGGTTGTCGGCCTCGGTGCCGCCCGAGGTGAAGACGACCTCGCTGGGGCGGGCGCCGAGCGCTTCGGCGAGGGTCTCGCGGGCTTCCTCGACCGTACGGCGGGCCTGGCGGCCGGACGCGTGGAGGGAGGAGGCGTTGCCCGTGATGCTCAACTGGGCGGTGAATGCCTCTGCCGCCTCCGGGAGCATCGGGGTGGTCGCGGCGTGGTCGAGGTAAGCCATGGTGACGCCGATTCTACGGCGCCGGATCCCTGTGGTCGGCGGCGGCCGGGATCGGGTGCGGGCGGGTCTTCGGGCGCCCTGGGCCGACTGCACCCGGGCTGGGTGGCGAGGCACCCGGCACTGCCTGCCGTGTCCACCTGTTCCGCGATGCGCAATGACTGCCCACGGCGGTACGGCGGTCGCGGCGGTGCGGCCCGGCCACCTGCGGGAGGGCGGCGGTCTTCGCCCGGTCGCCCGCGGCGGGTCGCGCGGTTGCCCCGTCGTCCTCGGGGCCCGTCGCCGGTCACAGGCTCCAGGAGACCGTGCCCGAGATCTGCATGGCCGCGATGAGGACCGCCAGGTCGGCGACGCCGAGGGCGAGGCCCAGGTAGGCGCGGCCGCGGCGGGTGGTGCCGCGCCAGAGGGAGACCGCGGCGAGGACGATGGCGACCGGGCCGAGGAAGAGGTTGAGGACGAGCAGGCCGAGGAGGCCGAGGATGAAGGACGCGACGGCCATGCCGTCGGCGTCGCGGGTGCGCGGGCGGGTGTCGGTGCGGCCGTCGGCCGGTGCGGTGAGTTGCATGGTGCTCAGCTCCTTGGGTCCGTGGTCCCTGGGTCTCGGGTCCTGCCCGCGGTCAGTTCGTCGAGGTGCGGCGGCGACGCCCGTGGCGTTCGCGGATCGCGAAGACGCCGAGCCAGACGGCGATGACGGCGGCCAGGACGGCGGTGACGGTCAGCGGTGCGTGGGCGACGGTGCCCAGCACGACTCCGAGCAGCATGAGCGCGGCGACGAGGAACAGCATGGGATCGGATCCCCCCTCCTTGGTGCCTCGTGTTTCAGCCGGTGTGAAGTTTCGGTGAACAGTTGTAGTAACAGTTGTTCACTGACTTCGAGTCTAGCGCTCCCGGTGGCTTTAAAATTCCAGAGAACAGTTGTTAACTGGATGACATGAGTCACACCCTCGGCATCCGGCAGGCCCAGAAGCAGAAGACCCGGCAGGCGTTCCTCGACGCGGCCCTCGCCCTGCTCGAGGAGCAGAGCCTGAGCAGTCTCGGCCTGCGTGAGGTCACCCGGGCCGTCGGGGTCGCCCCGACCGCCTTCTACCGGCACTTCCGCTCGACCGCCGACCTCGGTGTGGCCCTGGTCGACGAGGCGCTGGGCAGCCTGCATCCGATGGTGCGGACGACGGTGTCCACCACGGGCGACAGCGAGGAACGCATCACGCGTGCCATCGAGTTGATCGCCCGTCATGTAGACGCGTACCCCGCACATGTCCGTTTTATCGCCCGGGAACGGCACGGCGGGGTCCAGCCGGTACGCGAGGCCATCCGGGCGCAGCTGGCCCGGTTCGCCGAGGAGGTGAAGACCGAGCTGGCCAAGGACCCCGAGGCGGCCGGCTGGAGCGACGACGACCTGCTGATGCTCGCGCACCTCTACGTCGACCAGATGCTCGTCACCGCCTCCCTGTTCCTGGAGGCACTGGAGGCCCCGGAGGAGGAGCGGGAGCGGGTGACGCAGCTCGCCACCCGCCAGCTGCGGCTCATCAGCATCGGCCGCAGCCACTGGCTCGACTGAGCCGCCTCCCGGCCCTGCCGGGCTCCCGCCGGAGCGCCGCAGCCACCGCCCACCGCTGCCGGAGGAGCAGGAGGAGGACGAGTCACCCGAGCCGCGCGCGGCCGGCGGCCCCCTCGTACAGCGCCGCGACCGAACGCACCGCCGCCAGCAGTTCCGCGCGCGCCTCGGGCGGGTCCAGGACCTCCACCTGGTCGGAGAGTCCGAGGAGTTGCCGAACCGCGCGGAGGTTCGGGTAGGCCAGCCGCGCGGTGGCCCACTCGCCCGTGCCGGTGTCGTCGGGCAGGGCCGTCAGCTGGGCGGCGACCAGCCGCTGGAACAGGTCGAGCCGCTCCCGCCGGACCCGCACGGTGACCTCGACCGGGTTCTCCCGCTCCTCCACCTGCCGGCGCAACTCCTCCCAGGCGTCGGCGAGTTCGACTCCGGGCCGGCGCCGTACGGGCTCGTCCAGCGGCCGGGCCGAGCGGATCCGGTCGGCGCGGAACAGCCGGGGCAGGCCGCGCCGGTCGGCGACCAGGTACCAGATGCCGGCCTTGGCGACGAGGCCGTAGGGATCCACGGTGTACGACCGCGGCTCGCGCTGCCCGCTGTGCCGGTAGCGGAGCCCGAGGCGCCGGTCGGAGAAGACCGCGTCCTGGAGCACCTCCAGGTCGACGGCCTGCTGCGGGCCGCTCTTCCAGCGGGTGGCGTCGACCAGGATGCGACGGCTGGTCACCTCGGCGGCGGGCCGGTGCGGCGCCGGGAGCGCGGCCATCACCTTCCGCAGGGCCGAGCCGAGGGCCGCGTCCAGCCCGAGCGCCGCATGGGCGCCCTGGGCGGCCAGGATGAACAGGGCCCGGGACTCGTCGGCGGTCAGCCCCGTCACGTCGGTGCGGAAACCGGGGAGGAGTTCGATGCCGCCGTGCCGGCCGCGCTCGGCGTACACCGGGACCCCCGCGGCGGACAGCGCCTCGACGTCCCGGTAGATGGTGCGGACCGACACCTCCAGCCGGTCGGCGAGTTCGGGGGCGGGGACGCGGCCCCGGGTCTGCAGGAGCAGCAGGATCGACAGGAGCCGGTCGGATTTCACGCGCCCAGGATCGCGCCGCCGTCGAGTGCCGCGCAAATGTTGACGGGAGGTGTCAGGTTATCCGCGCATCCTCTCCTCACCGACCACGAGCACCACCACGGGAGAGACAGACCATGACCGGCACCGAGTTCATCGACCCGCGCCCCTTCTACGTCCGCGCCACCGAACAGGCGGCCGCCCTGATCAAGACCGTACGGCCGGAGGACATGGACCGGCCGACCCCCTGCAGCGAGTTCGACGTACGCGGGCTGCTGGGCCACATCGTCGGCGGCACCCGGCGGATCGCGGTGGTCGGCGAGGGCGGCGACGGACTCGCCGTGGACCCGTCCGCCGAGGGGGTCGCGGACGACGGCTGGGCCGCGGCCTACGACGAGGTGCGGGTCCGGGTCCTGAAGGCCTGGGAGAGCGACGAGCGGATGACGACGCCGGTGCGGGTGCCCTGGGGCGAGGTCCCCGGCCACGCGGCGCTCTCGGGCTACGTCATGGAGATCGTCACGCACACCTGGGACCTCGCCGAGGCGATCGGCCACCGGGACGGACTCGACCCGGAGCTGGCCGGGTTCGCGCTCGCCACGGCCCGCGCGGTGCTGCCGGACTCCCGCCCCCGCGACGCAACGACGCCCTTCGCCGCCCGTCGCGAGACGCCGGACGGGGCCGGCGTCCACGAGGAGCTGGCGGCCTGGCTGGGCCGCGAGCCGCTCAGCCGAGCCTGACGCGGGCCAGCTGGCGCGACTGGGCGACCAGCCGGTCCTCGCTGTCCCAGACCTCGGCGTCCTCCTCCAGGAAGCCGCCGGCCAGGTTGCGGGTGGTGATCGCCACCCGCAGCGGGCCCGGGGCCGGGCGGTGGCGGACGTGGACGGTGAGCTCCACCGTCGGGACCCAGCCCTTCAGGCCGATCTCGAAGGCGGTGGGCGGGAGGGCGTCCACGGCGAGGAGCAGCGAGAGCGGGTCGGCGTCACGGCCGTCGGCGAGGCCGAACCAGGCGCGCATCTCGCCCCTGCCGGAGGGCGCGCCGAGCGCCCAGCCGAGGGTCGCGGGGTCCAGCTTGAGCATCAGCCGGTCGGCGATGGCGGAGCTGCCGTCGACCGGGGCCGGCCCGTCCTCCGGGCCGAAGCACTGCTCCAGCGGCGGGATCGCGGGCGGGGTGGCCGTCGTACGGACGTCGTCGGGGAGGGCGGCGAGGTCGCCGTAGGAGGCGAGGACGCGGATGCGTTCGACCTCGTTGCCCTCGCCGTCGTACTGGTAGAGCGAGGCCTGGCCGGTGGAGAGGGTGCGGCCGGTGCGCACGGTCTCGGTGCGGACGACCGCCGGGCCGGGCTGCGAGGCGGTCAGGTAGTGCGCGGAGACGGTGAACGGGTCCGGGTGCGGCAGGGTGTCCGCGAGGGCCCGGCCGAGCACGGCCAGCAGATAGCCGCCGTTGACGGCGCTGATGATGGTCCAGCCGGCCGAGAGGTCGATGTCGTAGACGCCGGGCTCGCGCCGGGTGACCGCGGTGTCGCGGTCGAATTCGCTGTCGCCGATCAGGGCCGGGGCGGCGGGGACGGAAGCTGCTTCTGGCATGGCTGAACGGTACAGCAGGAAACTACTAAGCGGTAGCTTTTCTCGCTTGGACGGGGCGGACACCGGCCGTCAGGTGAGGGTCCGGCAATTTCTCGGTAAGTGTCCGGACTCGTCCTCAACCCCGGGCCCCCGTTCTCCCTCTAAGGGGACATGAGCCTCACCGGGACCCCGTTCCTCTACACGACCGTCGTGCTGTCCGTGGTCGCCCTGTTCCTGCCGCTCGTCCTGTGGTCACGGATGCGCGGACCCAGGCCGCTGCGCGCGGCGGCCCGGGTGCTGATGCTGCTGTTCGCCCAGGGCACGGCCGTCACGCTGGTCTTCGTGCTGGTCAACAACCAGAACAACCTGTACGACAACTGGGCCGACCTGCTCGGCACCGGCGACCACGTCCAGCAGGCCGCCGACCTCGGCCGGGACGGCACCGGCGGGATCTCGGTGAAACGATTGCCCAAGGTGCGCCAGACCTTCAGGCAGGCCCAGGGACCCGGCATGCGCGCGGCCGGCGGGGTGCGCGTCACCCAGCTCAGGGGCCGGGTCTCCGGCGTGAACGCCGAGGTCTACGTCTGGCTGCCGCCGCAGTACGACGACCCGGCCTACCGGCACAGGAAGTTCCCGGTGGTGGAGGTGCTGCCGGGCTACCCCGGCTCCGCCAAGGCGTGGTTCGGCTCGCTGAAGGCCCACGAGCAGCTGCTGCCGCTGATGCGCAGCGGCCGGGTGGCGCCGTTCATCCTCGTCGCCCCGCGCACCAACCTGCTGGCCGGCGTCGACACCGGCTGCGCCAACATCCCGGGCCAGGTCAACGCCGACACCTGGCTCAGCATCGACGTCCCGAAGATGGTCACGGACAACTTCCGGGCCGAGCCGGCCCCCCGGGGCTGGGCGGTGGCCGGGTACTCGGCGGGCGCGCACTGCGCGGTCAAGCTGGCCGTGGCCCACCCCGACCGGTACCGGGCCGCGGTGAGCATGTCCGGCTACAACGACCCGATCGGCGAGCGCAACTCGCTCGCCGCGCAGACCCCCGCCCTGCGTGCCGCGAACAACCCCTACCTGATGCTGCGGAAGGCCGCCGCCCCGCCCCCGGTCGCGCTGTACCTCTCCGGCCAGTCCGGCGACGGCTACCAGGCGGGCCTGGCCCTGGAGGCGGCCGCCAAGGCGCCGACCACCGTGCGGGTGGTGTTCCTGCCGCGCAGCGCGGGCGGTCACACCATGGCGCTGTGGCGCCCGCAGGTGGACACCGTCTTCCGCTGGCTGACCCTCCAGATGGGCGAGAGCCAGGCCAAGGGGCGCGACACCTCCGTCGCCGGGACCGCTCCCGGAACTCCCGGAACCGCGCCGGGAACTCCCGGGGCTACTCCTCGGTCACCGTCGACCGGCGGTTCCACGCGCGCGGCGCTCGCCAGTGGTACCGCATCGCGAGCAGGCGCAGCACGAAAGCCGTGACGACCGCGAGCCCGCTGGTGAACGGGGTGAGGGCGTCGTAGCGGATGCACAGCACGACCATCGTGGCGCCGACGATCGCCGGGACCGCGTAGAGGTCGCGGTCCCAGCGCAGCAGCGAGGGCACCTCGTTGGCCAGCACGTCCCGCAGGACACCGCCGCCGACGGCGGTGGCGAGGCCCAGCGTCGCCGACGCGGTCAGGCCGAGGCCGAAGCTGTACGCCTTCGTCGTACCGCTGACGCAGAACAGGCCGAGGCCGGCCGCGTCGAAGACCAGCACCGCCGCCTGGATGCGCTCGACGTGCGGGTGCAGGAAGAAGACGACGAGCGTGGCGAGCAGCGGGGTGACGAAGTACCCCAGGTCGGTGAAGGCGGCCGGGGGCACGGCCCCGATGACCAGGTCGCGGAACAGCCCGCCGCCCAGCGCGGTGACCTCGGCGAGCACGGCGATACCGAAGACGTCGAAGTTCTTCCGTACCGCCAGCAGGGCGCCGGAGATCGCGAACACGAAGATGCCGATCACATCGAGCGTGTGCTGGACGGAGGGACTGAAGAGTTGCTGGAGCTGCACCCTGACATTCTCACCTGTCGCGGGGCGTGAACCTTACAAAGCCAGGCTCACAGGGCGGGCTTCCCTGTGGTGAACAGCCAGGTGCCGAAGAGATCGTCCAGCCGCCGCCCGCTCACCCGCTCGGCGAGGCGGACGAAGTCGTCGGTGTCCGCGTTGCCGTACCGGTGGAGCCGCGTCCAGGCGGGCAGCAGCTCGAAGAAGGCCTTGTCGCCGATCCGCTCGCGCAGCACCTGGAGCGTCATCGCGCCACGCTGGTAGACGGCGGAGGAGAACATCGTGTCCCGCTGCGGGTCGGCGACCTCGGTCTGCCAGAAGGCGGAGTCGGCGGGGCGGGCGTTGTACCCGGCGAGGAAGGAGTCGTGGGCGGAGCGGGTGCCCTGGTGCTCGGCCCACAGCCACTGGGCGTAGGTGGCGAAGCCCTCGTTGAGCCAGGTGTCCTTCCACCGCGCCACGCTCACCGAGTCGCCGAACCACTGGTGGGCCAGCTCGTGCACGATGGTCGTCTCGTTGCGCACGGCCGAGTAGACGGGCTTGCTCTGCACCTCCAGCGAGAACCCGGCCTGCGGCATGTCGTCCACGATCGCACCGGTCTCCTCGAAGGGGTACGGCCCGAAGACCTGCGACCAGTAGTCGGTGGCGGCGGCGGTGACGCCGTAGACGTCGACGCCGCCGCTGTTCTTCAGCACGGGGTCGACGGCGACGTAGACGGGGATTCCGCCGGGGGTGCGGCCGGTGCGCACGTCGAACTTCCCGATGGTGGCGGTGGCGAGGTAGGTCGCCATCGGCTTCGACTCGCGCCAGTGGGTGTAGGTCGAGCCGCCCTTGTCGTACGTCGACACCAGCCGGCCGTTGGAAACGGCGGTCAGGCCCCGCGGGGCCTTGATCCGGATGTCGTAGGTGGCCTTGTCGGCGGGGTGGTCGCTGGACGGGAACCAGGTCGAGGCGGCGTTGGGCTCGCAGGCGACGAAGACGCCGTCGCCGGTCTTCATCCAGCCGTACGCGGAACCGAAGATGATGGGGCCGCCGAGCGGTTCGGGCACGCCGCCGTAGGTGACGGAGACGGTGAAGACACGGCCCTCGGACAGCGCCCGGCGCGGGGTGACGGTCATCTCGTCGCCGTCACGGGAGAACTCCGCCCGTCTGCCGTCGACCTGGACGCCGGTGACCTCCAGGCGCTGCAGGTCGAGATCGAAGGAGGAGAGCTTCTGGGTGGCGCGTGCCGTGAGCGTCGTACGGCCGTCCAGGCGGCCGGTGTCCGGGGCGTAGGCGACGTCGAGGTCGTAGTGGCGGGCGTCGTAGCCGCCGTTGCCGAGCTGCGGGAAGTAGGGGTCGCCGATGCCGGGGGCGCCCGGGGTGGGGGCGGAGGAGGCGGCGACGACGAGGAAGGAGGCCGCCGCGGTGGCCGCGGCCCCCAGACGTGCCGAACGGGAGAGTGACATGAGTCGTCCCTTTCGAGCGTGCCGATCAGTGGTCGGACACGGACGACTCTGCACTCTCCCGTTCAGGCATGTACATGACTTTGCCCAGTCGTCATGTGCTACTTGTCGGTCGACTCCTGGGTACCGGCGCTGCCGGCGGTGTCGGCCTCGTTCGTGGTCTTCGCACCGGGGCCGGTCTTCTTGCCGGAGGTCTCCACCGCTTCGGCGGCCTCGGCGCCCTCCGGAGCCTCCGCGGTCTCGGCGGCCTCCGGAGCCTCGGCCGTCTCGGCGGCTTCCGCAGCTTCCGCGGTCTCGGAGGCCTCTTCCGTGGTCTCCGTGACGTCCGTGGTCTCCGTGGTCTCCGAGGCGTCCGCAGCCGTCTCCGACGCCTCGGAAACCTCTTCGGTCTTGGAGGACCCGGTGGGCTCGACGGGCGCCTCGGCAGCCTTCTCCGGCTCGGAAGCCTCAGCGGCCTCCTTCACCTCGGAAGCCTCGACGGCCTCCGCCGGCTCGGGAGCCTCCTTCGCCGCCGGCTCCTTCTCCGCCGAACCTCCGGAGGCCACCGCGTCCGGGACCAGTTCCGAGGCCTCCTTCGCCGCCGTCAGCAGGACCGTGTCCTGCGGGGCCTGGTCGGCGAAGTTCTCGGGGTGGTGGCAGGCGACCCGCTGGCCCGGCCGCAGCTCGACCAGCTGGGGCTCGGTCGTCCTGCAGATCTCCGTCGCCTTCCAGCAGCGCGTGTGGAAACGGCAGCCGGAGGGCGGGGCGATCGGCGAGGGAACGTCGCCGCGGAGCAGGATGCGCTCGCTCTTCTGGCCCCGGCGCTTCGGGTCCGGCACCGGCACCGCCGACATCAGCGCCTTGGTGTACGGGTGCATCGGCGACTCGTACAGCGAGGTGCGGTCGGCCAGCTCCACGATCTTGCCGAGGTACATCACCGCGATCCGGTCCGAGACGTGCCGGACCACCGAGAGGTCGTGGGCGATGATCACGTAGGTCAGGCCCAGTTCCTCCTGGAGGTCGTCCATGAGGTTCACGACCTGCGCCTGGATCGACACGTCCAGCGCGGAGACCGGCTCGTCCGCCACGACCAGCTTCGGCTTCAGGGCGAGCGCGCGGGCGATGCCGATGCGCTGGCGCTGACCGCCGGAGAACTCGTGCGGGTAGCGGTTGTAGTGCTCGGGGCTGAGGCCGACCAGCGACAGCAGCCGCTGGACCTCCTTCTTCACCCCGCCCTCGGGCTCGACGCCCTGGAGCCGGAAGGGCGCCGAGACGATCGAGCCGATGGTGTGCCGGGGGTTCAGGGAGCCGTACGGGTCCTGGAAGATCATCTGGATGTCGCGGCGCAGCGGGCGCATCTGCCCGGTCTTGAGCCGCGTGATGTCCCGGCCCTCGAAGGTGATCTTCCCGCCCGTCGGGTCCTGGAGCCGGGTGATGACCCGGCCCATGGTCGACTTGCCGCAGCCCGACTCGCCGACCACGCCCAGGGTCTCGCCCTTGCGCACCTCGAAGTCGATGCCGTCGACGGCCTTCACGGCGCCGACCTGCCGCTGCAGGATGCCCTTCTTGATCGGGAAGTGCTTGGTCAGGCCCTCGACCCTGAGCAGCACCTCGCGGTCCGCCGAGCCCTCGGAGGCCGACGCCTGCTGAGGGATCGCGGCCTCGTCCGTCTTCTTGGTCTCACTCACAGCTTGGGCGCAATCTCTTCGGTCCAGATCCGCTGGCGGTCCTCGGCCGAGAGGTGGCAGGCGGACCAGTGCCCGGTGCTCACCAGCTCCAGCTCGGGGCGCACCGTGCGGGTGACGTTCCCCTTGGGGATGTCCGCGTACGGGCAGCGCGGGTGGAAGGCGCAGCCCGAGGGGACGTTGATGAGGCTCGGCGGCGAGCCCTTGACCGGGATGAGCCGCTCGGAGGTCTCGCGGTCGATGCGGGGCATCGAGCCGAGCAGACCCCAGGTGTAGGGGTGCTGCGGCTTGTCGAAGACCTCGTCGGCCGGCCCGCGCTCCACGCACCGGCCGCCGTACATCACGAGGACGTCGTCGGCGATCTCGGCGACCACACCGAGGTCGTGCGTGATCATGATGACCGCGGAGCCGAACTCCTTCTGCAGGTCCCGGATCAGGTCGAGGATCTGCGCCTGGACGGTCACGTCGAGGGCGGTGGTCGGCTCGTCGGCGATGAGCAGCTCTGGGTTGTTCACCAGGGCCATGGCGATCATGGCGCGCTGGCGCATACCGCCGGAGAACTCGTGCGGGTAGCCGTCGACACGCTTGGCCGGCTCGGGGATGCCGACCCGGTCGAGCATCTCGATGGCCCGCGCGCGGGCGACCTTCTTGCTGACCTTGTGGTGCACCCGGTAGGCCTCGACGATCTGGTCGCCGACCTTGTAGTAGGGGTGCATCGCGGACAGCGGGTCCTGGAAGATCATCGCCATCTCGCGGCCGCGGAGCTTGCGCACCTCGTCCGGGGCGGCGGAGACCAGTTCCTTGCCGTCCAGCCAGATCTCGCCGGACATCCGCACGTTCTTGCCGCGGGTGCCGAGCCGGTGCAGGCCCATGATGGCCTGCGAGGTGACCGACTTGCCGGAGCCGGACTCGCCCACGATGGCGAGGGTCCTGCCCTTCTCCAGCGAGAAGCTGAGTCCGTCGACGGACTTGACCAGGCCGTCGTCGGTCGGGAAGTGCACCTTGAGGTCGCGGACCTCCAGGAACGCCTCGGGCGCCTTGGCGGGGGTGGGCTCGCCCACGGCCGCGCCGGTCTTGGAGAGTTCGGTCACGAGAGCCTCACCCGCGGGTCGGCGGCGGCGTAGAGCACGTCCACCACAAGATTTGCGATCACGACGAAGAAGGCGGCGAGCAGGGTCACGCCGAGGATCTTGGGCAGGTCGTTGTCGGTGATGCCCTGCACCGCGTACTGGCCGACACCGGGCAGCGAGAACACGTACTCGGTGATCACGGCGCCGCCGAGCAGAAGGCCGACGTCCATGCCGAACACGGTGATGATCGGGGTGAGGGCCGCGCGCAGACCATGCCGGACCACGACGTTGCGCTCGCGCAGGCCCTTGGCGCGGGCCGTGCGGATGAAGTCCTCGTTCATCGTCTCCAGCATCCCCGAGCGGGTCAGCCGCGCGTAGATGGCGGAGTACAGCAGGGCGAGCGAGCACCAGGCCGGGAAGAGAGTGTTGGCCCACTGAGAGGGGTTCTCGGTGAACGGCACATAGTCGCGGCCGAAGATCGGCAACTGTTCGGTGAAGAGCAGGAGCGCCAGGTTCCCCGTGAAGAACATGGGCAGCGAGACGCCGGCGAGCGCGACGCCCATGAAGGCCCGGTCGTAGACCGACCGCGGCTTCAGCGCGGAGATGACACCGGCCACCACACCCGAGAGCAGCCACAGCACCGCGGCGCCCACGGCGAGCGAGAGCGTGATCGGGATGCGGGAGGTGAGCTCCGGCCACACCGCCTGGTGGTTCTTGAAGGAGTAGCCGAAGCAGGGCGCGTCGCAGTGCACCGTGGTGGGGCCGATGCTGTAGTCGGCGCCGGCCACGATCCCCTTGATGAAGTGCCAGTACTGGACGTAGACGGGCTGGTCCAGACCGAGGTTGTGCTTGACCGCGGCGATGTCCGCCTTCGACGGGCTCTTGCCGATGTACTGCTGCGCCAGCTGGTCCGCTGTCTGGCCGGCGAGGCGCGGCAGCAGGAAGAAGATGGCAAAGGTGACCGCGGAGACGACCAGCAGCAGGATCACTGCCGCGAACGTCCGGCGGAGGATGTACGAGATCACGGGGATCGGCGCTGGTGCCCGCGGGCCGCGAGGCCCGCGGGCACCAATGCCTTCACCTGCCTTCCGGGGCTGCTACTTCGACGCGACGCCGATGTTGAGGTAGTCGTACTGACCGCTGAAGGCCGCCGTGGAAACCAGGTTGGTGTAGTTCTGCGGGCGGGCGAGCAGGACCTTGAAGTAGGTCAGCGGGACGAGGACGGCGTCGTCCATGGTCTTCTTGTCGATCTGCGTGTAGAGGCTGTTGCGCTCAGTGGTGTCCTGAGTGCCGATCGCCTTGGACAGCAGGTTGTTGACGTCCTTGCTGTCGTACTGCGCCAGGTTGGTGTTGCCGGACTGGCTGATCGCCTTGCCGTTCAGGATCTGCTGCAGGAAGCCGTAGCCCGAGGGCCAGTCGGCGCCCCACTGCATCATGATCAGACCGAGGTTCTGCTTCTCGGTGAACTTCGGCACACCGGCGTAGTCGGTGAAGTACTTGCCGGACGGGTACTGCTTCAGGCTGGCGTTGATGCCGACCTTCTTCAGCGAGTTGATGATCGCCGTGGCGGCGTCGACCTCCTGCGGACGGTCCGAGCGGGCCGAGATGTTCGTGGAGATGGACGACTTGCCGCAGGCCTTCAGCTGCGCCTTGGCCTTGGCGACGTCACCCTTGTTGCCGGAGGTCGCGTAGACGTCCGACTTGGCGTAGCCAGGGATGTCCGGCGGCAGCACGGTGGACGCGATCTCACCGCGGATCGGGCCGCCCTCGGCGGTCTGCACCGAGACCTTGTCGATGGCGTACTGGACGGCCTTGCGGCACTCGACCTTGTCGAACGGCGCGACCTTGGTGTTGATCGCCATGTAGACGAGACGGCCACCGAAGGTGTTGTCGGTGCCTGCCTTCTTGTCCGGGTCGGTGATGACGTCGGCCTGGGTCGAGGCCTGGACGCCGGTACCGGCCAGGTCGATCGCCTTGCCGGCGAGGACGTCCTGGTCGATCGTCTCCGGGTTGACCTTCAGCTTGACGACGATCTTGTCCGGCAGCTGCTTGCGCAGCGGGTCGGTCTTCGCGTCCCAGTTCTCGTTGCGCACCAGGATGGCCTGCTTGCCGTCCTCGTAGCTCTGGAACTTGTACGAGCCCGAGGAGACGATGCTCTTGACGTAGTCGACGCCCTTGTCCTTCGCCTTCGGCACCGGGGCCGTCTGCGGGGCGGCGACCAGGTAGTCGAACTCCTGGAAGGCCTGCTTCAGGTGGAAGACGACGGTGGTGTCGTCCGGCGTCTCGATGGAGGACAGGCCCTTGTCGCTCTTGTCCTTGTACGGGCCCTTGTACTTGTCGCCGCCGGCCAGGAACTGCTGGAAGTAGTTCGGGCCGAGGGAGAGCACGTCACGCGCGAAGTTCGAGCGCTCGACGGCGTACTTGACGTCCTTCGAGGTGATCGGCGAGCCGTCCTCGTACTTCAGGCCCGAACGCAGCTTGTACGTCCAGGTCTTGCCGCCGTCGCTCGGGACGCCCTTGCTCGCGGCGAGGTCCGGGACGAGGGTGTTGCCCTCCTCGCCGGCGCCCGGCTTGAAGGTCATCAGCGGGCGGGCCCACAGCCGGCTCAGGTTGTACATGTACGCGTAGTACGTGTTGCCGGGGTCGAACGAGTCCGGGACGTCGGACAGCTCGTAGGTGAGCGTGCCGCCCTTCTTGTCGGACGCGTTGACGACGCCCTTGGTCGCGGCGTTGGCCCCGGCCGACTTGGTGCCGTTCTCGTTCTTGTTGTCATCGGCCTTGCTGCAGCCTGCAACGAGCAGGCTGGCGGAGCCGATGGCCGCGATCGCGGCCAGCGCTGACCTTCGCATGATGGGCGCTTTCCCCTCCATTGTTGGAAACTTTTCAGGCTCTCTGTGGCAGGCGTCAGCGACTGCGCGGGTCGAGAGCATCGCGTAGACCGTCGCCCAGCAGGTTGAACGCCAGCACGGTCACGAAGATGGCGAGTCCGGGGACGATCATGAACTGGGGGTCGACCTTGTAGAAGTTGACCGCCTCGCGGAGCATGCCGCCCCAGGACGCCTGCGGGGGCTGGATGCCGACGCCGAGGAAGCTCAGGGATGCCTCGAAGAGGATGTTGGTCGGGATGAGCAGCGTCGAGTAGACGATGATCGGGCCGACCAGGTTGGGCATCAGCTCCCGGAACAGGATGTACGGAGCCTTGGCGCCCATGCCCCGGGAGGCGTCGACGAACTCGCGCTCGCGCAGGGCGAGCGTCTGACCCCGGACGATCCGGCCCAGGTAGGGCCAGTTGAAGAAGCCGATGACGAAGATCAGCACGCTCAGGTGGAGCGGCAGTCCGTTCAGGCCGAACGCGCCGCCCTGGAGCGTGGCGGAGATGGAGATGGCGAACAGCAGGAGGGGGAAGGCGAGGAAGGTGTCCATCAGCCGGCTGATGATCGAGTCGACCCGCCCGCCGTAGTACCCCGCGATGACGCCCATGACGGCGCCGATCACGTTGGACAGGATGGTGGCGCCGAAGGCGACCACCAGCGACACCCAGGAGCCTTCCAGGATGCGGGTGGCGATGTCCCGGCCGAACTTCGGATCCACGCCGAGCGGGTGGTCCGCGCTCATGCCGCCCCAACTTCCCTTGGGCAGGGAGGTGTTGGGATCGATCAGGTCCTGGTTGAAGGCGTTGGGGTCAAGGCCGAGCAGGGACTGGATGGGCCGCGAGAGGACGGCGAGGAGGATCAGCAGGATCACGATGATGCCGCCCGCGACGGCCACCTTGTCCTTCTTGAACCGGGTCCAGGCGATCTGGCCCAGGGAACGACCCTCGATCTGCCCCTTTCCGACACCCTCCAGCACAGCCTCCGGCTGTGCCTCGGCTGCCGCCCCGGTGGTCTCGATCGGTGCGGTCACGGTGAGCGACCCCTCTCGCCGGTGGTGACCGGCCTGCGCCTGCCGCGGATTGCGGCTTTGTCGACTTGCCATCGATCATGAGGTCTCGACCTCACGTCTGAGTCGGGAGTCTTCAGCGTCGTCGCGATCACCCGCCAGAGCTGACGGCGAAAGTATGCGCAACCGTGATGCAGTCCAGGGGATTCCGTTATCCGATCAGTGGGTAACGGGTATCGGACGCACATCAGTTGGGACAGAACGGCGAATCCGCGCGGTTCGGGACGATCGGGCGAAGTCTACGCGCGCAGAAGTGTTTCGGCCTTGTAAATTCTTCGGCCCACGCTCAAAAAGCCTGTCGCTCCGCCCGGTTGTCAGTAACCGCCGCGCACCGGCGGGTAGCCGTATCCGGCGGCCGGTGACTGCGGCGGGGCCTGGAGCTGGGGCTGCGGCGGGGGCGCGGGGACGTGGGCCTCGCGGTCGTAGAAGGGGCGCGCGTTGGCCCGCATCCACATCACCACCGGGTCGTAGTCGTCGGTCATGGCGACCGTCGAGACCGGCAGCCCCTCCGGGACCGCGCCGATGGACTGCTGCATCATCGCGCGCACCGAGTCGACCGCGGCCGGCGAGGTGTCGTACACGTCCAGACCGATGGCGAGATACGGCGCCCCGAGCGCCGGCTGCACCCAGGCGCGGCGCAGCGAGCGCAGCGCGGGGGTCCGGTGCGCGTTCTGCGCGAGCAGGGCGTAGAACGCGGGGATCTCGATGCCGGGCTCCGACAGCCGCAGGGGCCCCGCGGGCTGGCGGTCCAGGCCGGCGGCGATGCGGCGCAGATCCAGCCAGGGGATGCCGACGCCGCCGCCCGGGGCGTGCGGGTTGAGCCAGAGGCCGTAGTGGTCGGGGTAGAGGGTGCGCGCCACGTCCAGGCCGTCGACCACTTCGTACGAGCGGTTCCAGCCGCTGGCCGACAGCTCCTGGGCGGAGGTGACGCAGGGGGCGTAGTGGCAGCCGTCGACCTCCATGTCCCCGTACTGGGCGTCCGGGGAGCCGGCCTGGCCGTGCCACAGGAGCATCCAGATCTGGCCGGAGGAGGGGGTGGCGAGGGCACGGAGCAGGGCCTCGTAGGCGTCGTAGCGTCCGGGCGTGACCTGGCGCAGCGTGTGCTCGACGCTGCCGCTGTGGCTCGCGCTCACCTTGTCGTGCCCTTCTTCGTCGGTGCCCCGCGTTCGGAGACAGCTTATGCGCCTGGTGGGCCGGGGCCTTCTGTTCGTTCGCGGGTGCGGGTCGTCCGTGGGTGGTCGCGCCCCGCGGCGGGGCCGCATGTCGGATGCGGCCCCGCGCCCCTGCGGGGCGCTTCTTCAGTGACCCGACTGATAGAAGGGGCGCACGCTCGCCTTCAGCCAGGTGGCCACCGGGTCGTCCGTCACGTCCATGAGGACCAGGCTGACCGGCCACCGGACCGGCACCTTGGCCAGCGCCCGGCCCAGGGCCTCCAGGGGGCGGGTGCGGAGGTCGCCCTCCCACTGGGAGAGTTCCACGCCGACGAACATCACCGGGTCGGCCGTCTCGACGGCGGCCAGGCAGCGGCGGGCGGTGAGGACCACGCCGGTACCGGCGAACTCGGCGGAGGCGGCAGAGAGGAAGTCGACCGGGTCGTCCTGCCAGTCGGGCTCGAAGAGGCGCACCCGGCCGCCGGTGTTGGGGCCGTCGAGCGGGGTGCGGCCGGCCCGGCACAGCTCGGCCACGGCGTCGGGCGGCAGCGGGACGCCGACCACACCGCCCGGGTTGACCGCGATGCCCGCCTGCGGGGGCAGGCCGCGGGCGAACTCCAGGGCGGGGGCGACGGTGTACGGCATGTGGGCACCGGCCACCTGGCGCAGCTGTTCCTCGGAGCTGAACACGGGGACGTACGTCTGGCCCTCGATGTCCGTCGTCGGCAGGTCCAGCGGGCCGCTGTCCGGGCCCCCGCCGTTCGGCAGCGGTATCCACAGGAGGCTGCGGCCGAGGACCTCGATGATCCGGCCGCCCGCCGAGGGCACGCCGAGGGAGGCCGAGAGCACCTCCTCCAGCTCGTTGCCGGGCCACCCGCCGTGCGGGTGGGGGTGCGCCTGTGCCGGGAAGTCCGCGGGAAGGTCCGCCGGGAAGTCCATGTGCCTACCGCCTGCTGGGGATCACTGCTGTGCGCGAAAAGGCTAGCGGGTGGCGGTGACAGTGCCTCACCGCGTGAGAGCCGGCGTCCCTCACCGGGTGAAGCCGACGCGGCCGAGGACGTCCGCCGCGTCCCGGTCCAGCAGCACGGCCGCGCCGCAGCCGGCGGGCAGCTCGCCCCGCTCCACCGCGCGCAGCAGGCGGGCGGTGGAGCGGCGGTGGCGGCGGAAGGCGTAGCGGGACACGCCCCGGCCGCGCTCGCGCTGGCCCTCGCGGGCCGCCTCGGGGCTGACGTCGAGGAGGAGCAGGTGCAGGGTGGCGCCCCGGCGGCGGGCCTCGCGGGCCAGCCAGGCGCGCACCCAGGACTGGGTGCCGCAGTCGTGCACGACGACTCCCTCGCCGGTGCGCAGGGCGCGGCGCAGTCCGGCGTAGTGGGCGAGGCGGACCAGGGGGCGGTACAGGGCGTAGGGGAGGAAGCCGGGGACGCGGGCCTGCCAGCGGTCGCGGGTGTCCTGGGAGTCGATGCGCCGGCCGGTGACCGCGCGGTGCATCAGGGTGGACTTGCCGCTGCCGGGCAGTCCGGTGACCACCACCAGGTCGCGGGGGCCGAAGAGCAGGGCGTGCGGGCTGCGGCCGGCGCGGTCGCGCAGGTCGCGCACGACCGGTGCGGGGCGGTCCGCGCCGCGCTCACGGGACAGGGCGGGGGGCTGCTTCGGCACCGCGATGCCGGCGTCGGCGGCGTAGGCCGAGATCCTGTTCACCGTGATCGTCCTCCCCTGTGGGCTCGGTCAATCCCATGCCCGTTGTATGTAAAGAGAAGGTAATGGGCAACGGTCGGCGGTTCGTGTGCGTACGGCCACAGGTTGGTCACAAGGAGCGTGCTCTGGCTGGGCGGGGTGCGGCGTGCAATGATGACCCCGCCAACTGCATACCGGCCGCTTGAATCCGCGCGGGAGAGTTCCCAGCAGTCTTCGCTGGGACGCCGAAGGAGCAAGTCCCTCCCTTGAATCTCTCAGGCCCCGTTACCGCGCGGGCGAGGCACATCTGAAAAGCGGGCCGCTCCAGACAGTGGCTCCACCCAAGGTGCAAGCCGTGATCGTCCCCGTGGCGGTCGTGGCGAACCTCTCAGGTTCCGATGACAGATGGGGAGGAACGTTCCTCGCCTGTCCGCCTGCCCTGGGAGACGACCGTCCGATGAGCAGTTCTGCACCCCGCCACACCGCGCTCGATGCCGTGCATCGCTCGCTCGGTGCGACGATGACCGACTTCGCCGGCTGGGACATGCCGCTGCGCTACGGCTCCGAGCGCGACGAGCACCTCGCCGTGCGCACGAAGGCCGGTCTCTTCGACCTCTCGCACATGGGCGAGATCACCGTCACCGGCGCCGAGGCCGCCGCGTTCCTGAACTTCGCCCTGGTCGGCAACATCGCCTCCGTCGGCGTGGGCCGCGCCCGCTACACCATGATCTGCCAGGCCGACGGCGGCATCCTGGACGACCTGATCGTCTACCGGCTGGCCGAGACCGAGTACATGGTCGTCGCCAACGCCTCCAACGCCCAGGTCGTGCTGGACGCGCTCACCGAGCGCGCCGCCGACTTCGACGCCGAGGTGCGTGACGACCGGGACGCGTACGCGCTGATCGCCGTGCAGGGCCCGGAGTCCCCGGGGATCCTGAAGTCGCTCACCGACGCCGACCTGGACGGTCTGAAGTACTACGCCGGCCTGCCCGGCACGGTCGCCGGTGTCCCGGCGCTGATCGCCCGCACCGGCTACACCGGCGAGGACGGCTTCGAGCTGTTCGTGAAGCCGGAGCACGCCGTCGAGCTGTGGCAGGCGCTGACCAAGGCCGGCGAGGGCGTCGGCCTGGTGCCGTGCGGGCTGTCCTGCCGGGACACGCTGCGCCTGGAGGCGGGCATGCCGCTGTACGGGCACGAGCTGACCACCTCCCTCACGCCGTTCGACGCCGGGCTCGGCCGGGTGGTGAAGTTCGAGAAGGAGGGCGACTTCGTGGGCCGCGAGGCGCTCACGCGGGCCGCCGCCCGGGCCGAGGAGAACCCGCCGCGGGTGCTCGTCGGCCTGGTCGCCGAGGGCCGCCGGGTGCCGCGCGCCGGGTACGCCGTCGTCGCCGGCGGCGAGGTGATCGGCGAGGTCACCTCCGGCGCCCCCTCCCCCACCCTGGGCAAGCCGATCGCGATGGCCTACGTCGACGCCGCGCACGCCGCGCCGGGCACCGAGGGCGTCGGCGTGGACATCCGGGGCACCCACGAGGCGTACCGGGTCGTGGCGCTGCCGTTCTACAAGCGCCAGAAGTAAAGACTGGGCGCGGTCGGCCGTCTCCGGGGCCCCCGTCCCGTGGCCGGCACGTGACCCTGCGCACATTCGGCCGCTCACCAGCGGTTTCCGCAGTCCCCCCGTCATCAGCACTCCCGCGTGTACAGGAGAATTCAGGCCATGAGCAACCCCCAGCAGCTGCGCTACAGCAAGGAGCACGAGTGGCTGTCGGCCGCCGAGGACGGCGTCGCGACGGTCGGCATCACGGAGCACGCGGCCAACGCGCTCGGTGACGTCGTCTTCGTCCAGCTCCCCGACGTCGGCTCCACCGTGTCCGCGGGCGAGACCTGCGGCGAGCTGGAGTCGACGAAGTCGGTGTCCGACCTGTACTCGCCGGTCACCGGTGAGGTCACCGAGGTCAACGAGGACGTCGTCAGCGACCCGTCGCTGGTGAACTCCGCTCCCTTCGAGGGCGGCTGGCTGTTCAAGGTACGCGTCGCGGAGGAGCCGGCCGATCTGCTCTCCGCCGACGAGTACACCGCCTTTTCCGCCGGCTGAGGAGTCGTAGCCGTATGACTGTTCTGAACACGCCCCTGCACGAGCTGGACCCGGAGATCGCCGCCGCGGTCGACGCCGAGCTGAACCGTCAGCAGTCGACCCTGGAGATGATCGCCTCCGAGAACTTCGCGCCGCTCGCGGTGATGGAGGCGCAGGGCTCGGTCCTCACCAACAAGTACGCCGAGGGCTACCCGGGCCGCCGTTACTACGGCGGCTGCGAGCACGTCGACGTCGCCGAGCAGATCGCCATCGACCGGGTCAAGGAGCTGTTCGGCGCCGAGTACGCCAACGTGCAGCCCCACTCCGGCGCCTCCGCGAACCAGGCGGCCCTGTTCGCGCTGGCCCAGCCCGGGGACACCATCCTCGGCCTGGACCTGGCGCACGGCGGTCACCTGACCCACGGGATGCGGCTGAACTTCTCCGGCAAGCAGTTCGACGTCGTCGCCTACCACGTGGACGCCGAGACCGGCCTGGTCGACATGGCCGAGGTCGAGAAGCTCGCCAAGGAGCACCGCCCGAAGGTGATCATCGCGGGCTGGTCGGCGTACCCGCGTGAGCTGGACTTCGCCGAGTTCCGCCGGATCGCCGACGAGGTCGGTGCGTACCTGTGGGTCGACATGGCGCACTTCGCGGGCCTGGTCGCGGCCGGTCTGCACGCCAACCCGGTGGAGTACGCGGACGTCGTCACCTCCACCACCCACAAGACGCTGGGCGGGCCGCGCGGCGGCATCATCCTGGCGAAGAAGGACTTCGCGAAGAAGCTGAACTCCTCCGTCTTCCCGGGCTTCCAGGGCGGTCCCCTGGAGCACGTGATCGCGGCGAAGGCGGTCTCCTTCAAGGTCGCCGCCTCGGAGGACTTCAAGGAGCGCCAGCGTCGTACGGTGGAAGGTGCGCGCATCCTCGCCGAGCGGCTGACGGCTCCGGACGCGCGCGAGGCGGGCGTGAACGTGCTGTCCGGTGGCACCGACGTGCACCTGATCCTCGTGGACCTGCGTGCGTCGGAGCTGGACGGCCAGCAGGCCGAGGACCGGCTCCACGAGGTCGGCATCACGGTCAACCGCAACGCCGTCCCGAACGACCCGCGGCCGCCGATGGTCACCTCGGGTCTGCGCATCGGTACGCCGGCCCTGGCGACCCGCGGCTTCACGGCCGAGGACTTCGCCGAGGTCGCGGACGTGATCGCGGAGGCGCTGAAGCCGTCCTACGACGCCGAGGCCCTCAAGGCGCGCGTGAAGGCGCTCGCCGACAAGCACCCGCTGTACCCGGGTCTGAACAAGTAAGCCCCCGGTGGGGCACCCGGACGAGGGTGCCCCGCCACCCCCTGTTGTCTTGAGGAGTGACCGTGGCCATCTCGGTCTTCGACCTGTTCTCGATCGGCATCGGCCCGTCCAGCTCCCACACGGTCGGCCCGATGCGGGCGGCGCGGATGTTCGCCCGCCGCCTGCGCAACGAAGGCCTGCTGGAGAAGGCCGCCTCCGTCCGCACGGAGCTGTACGGCTCCCTGGGCGCGACCGGACACGGCCACGGCACCCCGAAGGCCGTCCTGCTCGGCCTGGCCGGCGACTCGCCGCGCACGGTGGACGTGGAGACGGCGGACGCGCGCGTGGAGGCGATCAGGACCGAGGGCCGGATCAGGCTCCTCGGCGAGCACGAGATCGCCTTCGACTTCGACCGGGACCTGGTGCTGCACCGCCGCAAGGCCCTGCCGTACCACGCCAACGGCATGACGCTGTGGGCGTACGGCGCCGACGGCGAGGAGCTGCTCTCCAAGACGTACTACTCGGTCGGCGGCGGCTTCGTCGTCGACGAGGACGCGGTGGGCGCGGACCGGATCAAGCTGGACGACACGGTCCTGAAGTACCCGTTCCGCACGGGTGACGAGCTGCTGCGGCTGACGAAGGAGACGGGCCTGTCGATCTCCTCGCTGATGCTGGAGAACGAGCGGGCCTGGCGCTCCGAGGAGGAGATCCGCGCGGGCCTGCTGGAGATCTGGCGGGTGATGCGCGAGTGCGTGCAGCGGGGCATGTCCCGTGAGGGCATCCTGCCCGGCGGTCTGAAGGTCCGCCGCCGCGCGGCCGTCTCGGCCCGCCAGCTGCGCGCCGAGGGCGACCCGCTGGCGCACGCCATGGAGTGGATCACGCTCTACGCGATGGCGGTGAACGAGGAGAACGCGGCCGGCGGCCGGGTGGTGACGGCCCCCACCAACGGCGCGGCCGGCATCATCCCGGCGGTCCTGCACTACTACATCAACTTCGTGCCGGGTGCCGACGAGGAGGGCGTGGTCCGCTTCCTGCTGGCCGCGGGTGCCATCGGCATGCTCTTCAAGGAGAACGCGTCCATCTCCGGCGCCGAGGTCGGCTGCCAGGGCGAGGTCGGCTCCGCCTGCTCCATGGCGGCGGGCGCGCTCGCCGAGGTGCTCGGCGGCTCCCCCGAGCAGGTGGAGAACGCGGCCGAGATCGGCATGGAGCACAACCTCGGCCTGACCTGCGACCCGGTCGGCGGCCTGGTCCAGATCCCGTGCATCGAGCGCAACGGCATGGCCGCGGTGAAGGCGGTCACCGCCGCGAAGATGGCGATGCGCGGCGACGGCTCGCACAAGGTGTCCCTGGACAAGGTCATCAAGACGATGAAGGACACCGGCGCGGACATGAGCGTGAAGTACAAGGAGACGGCGCGGGGCGGGCTCGCGGTGAACATCATCGAGTGCTAGCCCGGCCGGGCGGGACGGTGAAAGGGAGGCGGATCCCCTGTGGTCCGCCTCCCTTCGCCGTCCCGCCGGCGGCTCAGCCGGCCGAGACCGCCTGCTTCCACAGCGTGTAGGCGACACCGTCCGCGCTGCGGTTCAGGCCGGTGGCGTTGATGTTGGCGGTGGTGTCGCAGGAGGAGTGGTAGCAGCGGTCGTACGCGGCGCCCGCCGTCCCGCCCCACTTGGCCGCCTGCGCCGAGGTCTTGCGGGCGCTCGCGCCCATGGCGTAGCCGGAGGTCGGGATGGAGTAGGCCTCGAAGGAGTAGTCGTCGGAGCGGCCCGCGCCCTCGGTGTTCTCCTCCGGCCGGAGGTTGAGCGAGTCCCAGTACGCCTTCATCGGCGCGGCGGCGGCGGAGTCGATGTGGTTGATGAAGTAGCCGCCGTTGGGCGAGGCGACCATGTCGAAGTTGTAGTACGCCTTGATCGCGGAGCGCTGGGCGGAGGTGAGGGAGCGGACGTAGAAGTCCGAGCCGTTGAGGCCTGCCTCCTCGTCCGTCCACCAGCCGAAGCGGACGCGGGCCGCCATCGCGGGGCGGGTCTCGGCGAGTTTCAGGGCGACCTCCAGGAGGGCCGCGCTGCCGGAGCCGTTGTCGTTGATGCCGGGACCGGCGGAGACGCCGTCGAGGTGGGAGCCGAACATGTACACCTTCGACGCGTCGCCGTAGGGCCACTCGGCTATCAGGTTGGGTCCGGCGCCGCGGGTGCAACCGGAGGAGCAGGCCTGCTCGGTGACGGTGTATCCGGCCGCCTGGAGCTTGCCCTTCACGTAGGCGACCGAGTCGCGGTAGCCCTGGCCGGTCGATCTGCGGTTGCCGCCGTTGCGGCTCGCTATGGCGCCCAGTTCGGTGAGGTGTGCCTGGACCCTGGCGACGTCGATGTCGGGCGCGGTCGCGGCCGGGGTGGGGTCCTGGGGGCGCGGGGAGGCCGCTTCGGCGTTCGGGGGCAGTGCGGCGAGGCCGGCGGCGGCCGTGGCGAGCGCGAGGCCTGCCAGGGTGAGTTTTCTCGGTCGTACCACCATGTCTCCTTGTGGGGTGGAGGAAACGGGGGGTGGGTGTCCGGCCCGGTGAGGCCGTGCACACCTCAGTGTGAGCATGCTCATGCCAAGGCCATGCCAAGCATGGACTCCGGGAAGGATGTTCCCCCTGGGGCTACCGTACGGTAACCGCTCGGCCCTACGCTGCCGCCAACTGGACTGCGGCGAAAGGGATTTCGGTGATACGCGGACTGAGACGGCTGGCGGCGCTCGCGGGCGCCGCCGCTCTGCTGGCGGTGGCACCGGGCAACGCCCACGCGGCGTCGCCGAAGTTCTCCGAGACGACGGCCATCGGTACGCACAACGCGTACGAGAAGGCCAAGTACACCTACTTCGCCCAGGCTCTGGACTCCGGGGCCTCACTGCTGGAGCTGGACGTCTACGTCGACAGCATCAGCCACCGCTGGCGGGTCAGCCACAGCAACCCCCTGGGCAACGACAACAACTGCGAGGCGGCGAAGACCCCGGGCGAGCTGTACAGCAAGAGCCGCAACCAGGACCTCGGCGGCTGCCTGGACAACATGGCCGCGTGGAACCAGCTCCACCCCGACCACCCGCCCATCCTCGTCAAGGTCGAGATGAAGGTCGGCTTCAACGACAAGGGGGGCCTCGGACCGGACGAGTTCGACACACTGGTCGCGCAGAAGCTGGGCGGCAGTGTCTACAAGCCGGCCGACCTGCTCGGCGGGACGTACAGCACGCTGGACGCGGCGGCCAAGGCCAACGCCTGGCCCGACCGGGACTCCCTCAAGGGCAAGTTCCTCTTCGACCTGATCCCGGGCACGGTGGAGCAGTCCAACCCGTTCGACAGCTACTGGACGGACGAGGAGTACGGCGACCACCTGCGCGACCTGTACGCGGCCGGCCGCATCTCCTCGGCCCAGGCCTTCCCGGCCGTGCTCGGCGCCGAGAACGGCGACCCGCGCACCGGCCGCTACGACGCCTCGATCCGCCCCTGGTTCGTGTTCTTCGACGGTGACGCGGCCAGTTACGCGAACAACGGCTACGACACCTCGTTCTACTCCGCGAACCACTACATCCTGATCGCCACGGACGCCCACAACGTGTCCCCGGCGATCTCCTCCACCAGTCCGACGGACGCCGAAGTCGCCGCGCGCCTCGCCCTGTTGGCCAGGAACCACGCGAGCCTGATCACCTCGGACTGGTCGGCGAAGCCGGCGTCGGTGCTGAGTTCGGTGACCACCCGAAGCTGAGGTTCCGGACCGGCGCCCACGGGGGACAACCTTCACATGCTGCATGGCATCGACGTGAGCGCCTTCCAGTCCTCCTCCTACGGGACGGGCGGCCTCTCCTTCGTCTTCATCAAGGCGACGGAGGGCCGTTCGTACGTCAACCCGAAACTCGCGGCGCAGACCAAGCGCGCCCGCGACGCGGGCCTGGTCGTCGGCTTCTACCACTTCCTGTGGCCCGGCAACCTCACCGCCCAGGCCGAGCACTTCCTCGGCCACGCCCCCGACCGCCGCGGCGACCTCCTCGCCGTCGACTGGGAAACCACCGGCGAGGGCACCCACGCGAGCAACGCGGAGAAGGACCGCTTCATCCGCAAGCTCAAGGAGTTACGGCCGCACAACCGGGTCGTCCTCTACTGCAACCGCCACTTCTGGCTGAACGTCGACACCACCTCCTATGCCGGGGACGGCCTGTGGATCGCCGACTACGTCACCGCGGGCAAGCCGCGCATCGAGGCCAAGTGGCGGTTCCACCAGTACACCAGCGAGCCCCACGACAAGGACGTGGCGCACTTCGCCGAGGAGGGCGACCTGCGCGACTGGGCCACGCCGTAGGGCCTCTCCCGACCCCGGCGTGATCCGGAAGAGAGGCCCTGGGCCCGGGCGGGGACCCCGGGCCCGGAAGGCGGGCGCGGGTCAGGCCCGGAAGTCCGCGGGGCGTTCCGGGGTGGCCTCCGCCAGGGCCTTCTCCACGGCGGGCGTGCCGGCGCGGAGGCCGTAGACGGGGGTGCCGGGCTGCTGGCGCCAGGAGTCGGCGATGGTGCCGGCGTCGACCGTGTCGAAGCCCAGCTCGTCGATCAGGGTGCGGACCGTGCGCTTGGCGCCCTCGTCGTCGCCGGCGACGGGGAGGGCCATGCGGTCGGGGTCGCCCGCGGGGCGGGCGCGGTCCAGGAGGTCCTGGGCGTAGGTGCCGTTGAAGGCCTTGATCACGGGGTGGCCGAGGTGCTGCTCGGTCCAGCGGCTCTCGGTGAGGCCCTCGTCCTCGATGGCGGCGATGCGGCCGTCGCGCTGTGGGTAGTAGTTGCCGGTGTCGATCACGACGGCACCCTCGGCCGCGCCGTCCAGCAGGCCGGAGGGAAGGCCGGGGACGGCCTTCAGGGGGACGGTGACGATCACGACCTCGGCGCCCTCGGCCGCGTCCTCGGCCCGGACCGGGGTGGCGCCGGTCTCCTCGGCCAGTTCGCGGAGTGTCTCGGGGCCGCGGGAGTTGGCGACGGAGACGTCATGGCCGAGGGCGGTGAGCCGCCGGGTCAGGTTGCCGCCGATGTTCCCCGCGCCGATGATGCCGATCTTCATGGCTGACCTTCCGGATGATCCATGCGCGTGCATGCTTCTGTCGACCGCGACAACCTCCCCGCGCCGGGGAGTATTCCGCCCCACCCCCGGACGGGTGACGGCGTCACCCCCGTCCGCGCAGGAGTTCCAGCGGCTGCTGCTCCCGGACGAGCCGGTGACCGGACTGGACCCGCCCGGCCGGGAGCGGCTGGGTGCCGGCCTCCGGGCCGGTCGCTTCCGTGCTCACCGGGGACCGGGTCGGCGCCTGTTTCGGCCTGCCGCTGGCACTGGAGCGGCACGGGGGCCGCTGGAGCGTGCGGATCCGGCGCGTGCGGTGACGGTGTGACGCAGGGGGTGTCCGGGCCGTTCGGCGCGGGCACCCCCTGTCGTCGCCGGGTCACTTGTTCAGGTAGGCCCAGAACTCGTCGAACGACAGCACCTTGTCGCCGTTGAGGTCGCGGGACTTGATGACGGCCTCCGCGACCGTCTCGGTGACGTTCCAGTCACCCTGCTGCGCCAGGGCGGACTTGAACTCCGCCGCGGTGATGAATCCGTCACCGTCCGCGTCGATCCGCTGGAACTGCTTGCGTGCTTCCTCGATGTCCGCCACCGATCCGCCCCTTTTTGTTCGTGTTTCTCATGCCGTGCTGGCGTACTGACGCTGGTCAGATTAACGGCCCGCACGAGCACGGAGTGCGGCGACCACCCAGGCGAAGTCCTCGGCGTGCGGTGGAGCGGGCTGCCGGTTCACCACGGCGAGCAGTTCCCGGTAGCGGGCCACGCGCTCGTCGAAGCCGGCCGTCATGCGCTCCAGCGCCTCGGCGCGGTCGGCGTCGCCGAAGAGTTCGCGCAGCACCTCCTCCGCTTCCGGGGCCGTGGGCTCGACGCCGCGCTCGCGGGCCGGTGCCACCAGGTCCACGAGCCGCCTGGCGAACCACAGGGACCGCCCGCGCGGCTCGCCGGGCCTCCGGCCGGCCGCGTTGAACTCGACGGCCCGGCGCATCTGCGCCCGGAACTCCGGGTCCTGGAGCATCTCGGCCAGCTCCACCCAGGCATCGACCTCCTCCGGGGTGGGGTCCTCCGCCAGGTGGACGGCGGTGCGCCGGATCCGCTCCCGGACGTCGGGGTCCACGGTGTCCAGTCCGTGCAGCGTCTCGGCCACGAACTCCTCCATGATCCGCTGCCGTTCGGCGGCGGACAGTCGCGCCAGCTTGTTCACGAGGGTCGTCTCCTCTGCGGTGGAACCGCGTCGCGCCACGGTCGACAGCACCGCACGGGTCACCCCGAGCGACCGGATCCGCGCGTCCAGCGCCGCCACGTGCGTGGCCGCGACCTGGGCCACGGTCCGCTCGCCGGCCAGCACCCCGCGCACGTCCTGAAGGCCGAGGCCCAGCTCGCGCAGGGTGCGGATCAGCTCCAGGCGGGCGACGTCCCCGGCGCCGTAGAGCCGGTAGCCGCCGGCCGACCGGGTCACCGGGAGGAGCACGCCCTCGTCGGACCAGTAGCGGATGGTGCGCACGGTCAGTCCGGTGGCGCGGGCCAGCTCGCCGATGGTGAGGAGTCCGGTGCCGTCTTCGATCATGTCTGCGAGTCTGGGCCTTCCAGTGGGTGGAGACTCAAGGAGCGGCCTTGGAGACCTTGCGGGACATTCTCGACGCGGCGGCGGCCGGGGTCTTCCCGTCGCCGGACGGCGGTACGACGGTCGTACCGCAGCCCTCGCCGCGGGATGCCGGGGTGATGTCGTTCACCGCGCACACCGTGATCTTCACCGACGAGGACCCGGCGTGGATCCGCGCGACCCTGGCCGGCCTGGACTGCGATCCGCTGGCGGCCACGATGAACCCGTGGTTCCTGACCGCCCTCCTGGAGCGGACCGGACGCCGGGCGGAGACCGTCGACGCGGTCCTGGTGGGCGGCCCGCTGGCGGGCGAGCCCCCGCTCGCGCTGACCGAGGTGCAGGGCGCCGGACACCCCCGGGCGGCCTACGCCCGGCACCGGCGCGACGACGTCCGGGTCTGGACGGCGGACGGCGGGGTGCTGGTCATGGGGCGCGGGGTCGCCGGACGGCTGGAGGTGTCGGTCGAGGTGGACGAGCCCTGCGCGCCGGGGCCCACGGCCCGGCGGCGGGGGCTCGGGCGGCTGCTGGTGACCGCGGCCCGGCACCTCGCCGGGGAGCCGCTGTGGGCGCAGGTCTCCCCGGGCAACGCCCGCAGCCTGCGGGCGTTCCAGGCGGCCGGGTACCGTCCGGTGGGGGCCGAGCTGCTGCTTCAGCGGAAGATGCCGGTGTGCCCCAGTGAGTAGCGGCCGGGCTGGGGGTAGACGGCGAGCCCGTGCGGGCCGCTGCCGACCTTGATGCGGGCCAGCTGGGCGCCGGTGCGGGTGTCGATGGCGTACACCTCGGAGTTGTAGCGGCCGGACAGCCACAGGACCTTGCCGTCGGCGGAGACACCGCCCATGTCGGGGCTTCCGCCGCCGGGCAGGTGCCACTTCCTGGTGAGCCGGTCCTGGGCGAAGTCGAAGACGGAGATGGTCCCCTCGCCGCGGTTGGAGATGTACATCTCGCGGGAGTCGCGGCTGACGTAGAGGCCGTGGGCTCCCTTGCCGGTGGCCAGGAACCGGGGCCGGGTGAACCTGTCGCCGTCCAGGATCCACACGCCGTGGGCCATCATGTCGGCGATGTAGAACAGCTTGCCGTCCGGGGAGATCTTGACGTCCTGCGGCATCGCGCCGCGCAGCGGCAGTTTCTCCTGGGCGACGACCTTCATCCCGGCCGTGTCGACCTTGAGGATCTCGCCGCTGAACTCGCAGGAGACGATGAAGTAGCGGCCGTCGATGGAGAAGTCGGCGTGGTTGACGCCGTAGCAGCTGACCGGGACGGCCTTGACGACCTTCATGGTGTGCGCGTCCCGGAAGACGAGCTGTCGGTCCATGGAGGCCATGACGACGGCGTACCGGCCGTCGGGCGTGAAGTACAGGTTGTACGGGTCGTGCACGTCGACCGGTGCGCCGGCCTTGCCGGTCCGCGGGTCGATCGGGGTGAGGCTGTTGCCGAGGTCGTTGTTGACCCAGAGGGTCTTCAGGTCCCAGGACGGCACGACGTGCTGGGGCTGGCGGCCGACCTTGATGGTCTCGACGACCCGGTAGGTCGCGGGGTCGATGACGGTGACGGTGTCGGAGTTGGTGTTGGGGACGTACACCCGGGTGGGGAAGTCCTTGACCACGGGCGAGAGCCGGTTCGGCCGGTCGGCGGCGTACAGGTCGGTCGGGTCCTCGACCGGTGGCATCCCGGGCAACACGTTCACCCGCGGCTTCTTCACCTGCGGCCGGACCGGCGCCTTGGTGCCGAGGGCCTCGCTCTCGCGGTCCCCGCTGCCGCCGCCGCACGCGGAGAGCAGGGTCAGGGCGGTGACGGCGGCACCGGCGGCCAGCAGGCGGGCGGCTTTCGTGGTTCGCATCAGCTCAGCAGCTCCGTGGTGGTGACCGCGCGCAGTCCGCGGCGGCCGAGTTCGGTCAGGACGTCGGGGAGGGCGGCGACCGTGTCCGGGTAGCCGAAGTGCAGGCTCACCACCGATCCGTCGCGTACGCCGGCGAGGACCTGCCGGGTGACGGCGGCGGCGCCGGGGCGGGTGTAGTCGAGCGAGTCGACGTCGTACGACAGCACGTGCGGGTAGCCGGCGGCGCGGGCCAGCCGGGTGACGAGCGGGGAGGCGGACGGGGCGCGGGAGGGCCGGAACCAGGTGCCGATGGAGCCGGTGAGCCGCTTCAGCCGTTCGGCGCAGTCGGTGATCTCCCGGCGGGCCTCCGCCTCGGGCAGGGAGTTGACGCCGATGTGCCGCTGGGTGTGGTTGCCGAGGTCGTGGCCGCCGTCGAGGACGCGGCGGGCGAGGTCCGGGTGCTCGTCCAGCCAGCTGCCGACGGCGAGCACGGTGAGCCGGGCGCCGTACCGCTCGGCCGTCGTGAGCAGCGCGCGGGCCAGGGCGGGGTCGCCCTGGCCGTGGAAGGTGAGGGCCACCTGGGGACGGGTGCGCGGACCGTGGGTGATCTGGGCGGGGTGGCCGGGGTAGGCCCGGGGGGCGGGGGCCGCCGACGGGGGTGCGGAGGGCGAGGGCGAGCGGGCGGGGGAGGCCGGGGCGGGCGGAGCGGCGGCCCGGCCGGTGCCGCACCCGGTGGTGAGGGCACCGCCGGCCACGATCCCGGCGCCGGCGCGCAGCACTTCACGGCGGTGGGTGGAGGTCACACGCACCATTTAAGGGTGGTTTGGCGGGAAAACCGGAGATTAGCCCGGTTCGCCATGGCGTCGGGTCGTGCGGCGGCACCCCGGGCAGGGCTACCGGTCGGCGACCCTCATCTCGAACCACGTCGTCTTGCCCCGCGGCAGCAGGTCGACGCCCCAGCGGTCGGAGAGCTTGTCCACCAGGAACAGTCCGCGTCCGCTGACGTCGAGTTCCTGGACCGGCATCAGACAGGGCAGCCCGCGCGAGGGGTCGCGGACCTCCACCCGGATCCAGCCGGGGCGCCGGCGCATCCGCAGGCCGAAGACCCGGGCGCCGGTGTGCCGTACGGCGTTGCCGACGAGCTCGGAGACGAGTAAGACGGCGTCCTCGGCCAGCTTGGGGGTGAGCCGCCAGGTGCGCAGGACGACCACCTGGGCGAGCCGGCGGGCGGTGGCGGCGGACTCGGGGCGGGACGGCAGCGGCACCTCCGCCTCCGTCGGGTTACCGAACAGTTCGAGCGCCTTGAGCGCCTGCTCGTCCTCGACCGCGGGCGACCAGCGTGCCGCGGCTGCACGGCTGTGTCCCCGCGGCTGTTCGATGCCCTCCAGCCCCGCCATGCCCCCATGATGGCCGTCCGGAGCGGGCTTGGGGGCCGTTCCGGAGGAATACGCCCCCCGCACGCCCCGGTTCCGCACCTGCTCATCGGCATATGCCGTCGACATGTCGATGTCCGGTACGACCCTGCTGACCTGCGGCGACGACTCGCTTCCCGGCAATCGACGGACTCCCTCGACACAGCAGGCTTAAGGCTGCCTTAAGGCTCCCATAAACCGCCCCATCGAGGGACCCGAATGAGACGACGCGTCAACTGCAAGGCGACCCACCGCGGTCGGCGGAGCGTTCACGCGGTCGGCCGTCAGACGAACTTGGCCTTGCCCGGCCCCTCCTCCACGAAGCTGCGCATGCCCCGCTCGCGGTCCTCGGTGGCGAACAGGCCCGCGAACCAGTTCCGTTCGACGGCGAGCCCGGTGTCGATGTCGGCCTCCAGGCCGGTGTCGACGGACTCCTTCGCCGCGCGCAGCGCGATCGCCGGCCCCTGGGCGAGCTTCGCGGCCCAGGCGTGCGCCTGCTCGTACACCTCGGCGGCCGGGACGACCCGGTCCACCAGGCCGATGGCGAGGGCCTCGTCGGCCCTGACCTGACGGCCCGTGAAGATGAGGTCCTTGGCCTTGGAGGGGCCGATCAGCCGGGGCAGCCGCTGGGTGCCGCCGGCGCCCGGGATCAGGCCGAGCAGGATCTCGGGCTGGCCGAGCTTGGCGTTGTCGGCGGCGATGCGGTAGTCGGCGCACAGGGCCAGCTCGCAGCCGCCGCCGAGCGCGTAGCCGGTGATGGCGGCGACGACGGGCTTGGGGATGCGGGCCACGGCGGTGAAGGAGTCCTGCAGGGCGCGGGAGCGACGGACCATCGCGGCGTGGTCCATGTTCTGCATCTCCTTGATGTCCGCGCCCGCCGCGAACACCCGCTCACCACCGTAGATCACCACGGCGCGCACGTCGTCGCGGTCCGTGGCCTCCTCGGCCAGCTCTTTCAGCCGGTCCTGGGTGGCGATGTCCAGGGCGTTCATCGGCGGCCGGTCCAGCCGCAGGGTGCCGACGCCTTCGGCGACTTCGAGAGTGACGGTCATGGAGGCAGGTTAACGGGCACTAACGGCACGGGGCCCGGTGCCGTAGGTCACAGCACCGGGCCCTCGGGTCGGACCGGGCTCACTTCTTCCAGTCCGCCCACGCCATGTTCCAGCCGTTGAGGCCGTTGTCCGGGGCCACCGTGGCGTCGTGGGAGTTCTTGACCACCACCACGTCACCGACCATCGAGTGGTTGAAGAACCAGGCGGCCGGGACGGAGCCGTCGTAACCGCCGCGCACGTCGCGCAGGCCGACGCAGCCGTGGCTGGCGTTGTAGTTGCCGAAGGCGCCGCCGCCCCAGTAGTTGCCGTGGATGAAGGTGCCGGAGGTGGTGAGGCGGATGGCGTGCGGGACGTCCTTGATGTCGTACTCGCCGCCGTAGCCGACGGTCTCGCCGTTCATCCGGGTGACGGCGAGCTTCTCGCTCATGACCATCTGGCCGTTCCAGGTCTCGTAGCCGGGCTTGCCGGTGGTGACCGGGAGCGTCTTGACGACCTTGCCGTCCCGGGTGACCTTCATCGTGTGCTTCTTGGCGTCCACGACGGAGACCTGGTTGCGGCCGATGGTGAACTTCACGGTCTTGCGCTGCTTGCCGTAGACGCCGTCGCGGCCCTCGACGCCGTCCAGGTCGAGGTCGACGGTGACCTTGGTGCCGGCCTTCCAGTACTTCTCGGGACGGAAGTCCAGGCGGTCGTTGCCGAACCAGTGACCCTCGACGTCGACGGCCGGCTCGGTCTTGACGCGGACGGCCTTCTCGACCGCCTCCGGGCTGGTGATGCCCCGGGTGAAGCGTATGGAGAACGGCATGCCGACGCCGACGGTGGAGCCGTCCTCGGGCGTGAAGTAGCCGACGAAGGTGTTCTTCGGCGTCAGCGTGGTGAAGGTGGCGTCCTCGGCGGCCTCGCGGCCCTCGGAGTCCTTGGCGACCGCGTGCACCGTGTACTTGGTGGCCGCGGCCAGATGGGTCGACGGCGTCCAGGAGGAGCCGCCGCCGGTGAGGGCGCCGTCGACCTTCGCGCCCTTGGTGTCCTTGACGGTGACCTCGGTCAGCCTGCCCCGGGCCACGCTCACCTTGAGCGCGCCGCTGGTGTCGACGCCGGTCGCCCCGGACCGGGGCGCGATGCTGACGGCGGCCGTGGACTGCCCGCCCTTCCTGCCGTCGTCCTTGCCCTTGCCGTCCCCGGAACCGGACCCCGAGTCGTCGCCCCCGCCGCACGCGGTGAGCGCCAGCACCAGGGCGCCGGCTATGACTGCCAGTCCCCTACGGCCTCGCCGTCCCCGAGCCGACGCCCCCGCCACAGGCCGCATGTTCAAGTTGTTCTCCCCTCGCCGGGCCTGTGCTCAGGCCCGCTCCCCACCACTTCGGTGCGCGCATATTAACTGCCAGGTTTTGAGCGAGGTGTCAGGCATAGGTCACCGTTCCGTCGCGACTTCCGCCCGACACCCGCGTCCCGCCCCCGCCCCTCACCTGGTTACTTCACCGCGCTGCCCGCTTTCCACTCCTTCCAGCCCATGTTCCACCCGCCGAGGCCGTTGTCGGGGGCGACCGTCTTGTCCTTGCTGTTCACCACTTCGACGACGTCCCCGACGAGGCTGCGGTCGAAGAACCAGCCGGCCGGGGTGTCCGAGCCGCCGCCCTTGACGTCCCTCAGACCCACGCAGCCGTGGCTGACGTTGACCTGGCCGGGGGCGTCCGGCGCCCAGTAGTTGCCGTGCAGGAAGGTCCCGGAGTCGGTGAGCTTCATGGCGTGCGGGACGTCGGGGATGTCGTACTCGGCGCCGAGGCCGACCGTCTGGCTGTTCATGCGGGTGACCTCCAGCATGTCCATCACCACCATCTTCCCGTTGTACGTCGGGTGCTTGGGGGCGCCCGCGGTGATGGGGACGGTGGCCAGGAGCTGTCCGTCGCGCCGCACCTCCATGGTGTGCTCGGCCGCGTCGACCAGGGAGACCTGGCTGCGGCCGACGGTGAAGGAGATCGTCTTGTCCTGCAGGCCGTAGACGCCGCGGGCGCCCTCGACGTCCCGCAGGTCCAGGTCGACGGTGACCTCGGTGCCGGGCTTCCAGTAGCGCTCGGGGCGGAAGTCCAGGCGGCCCTTGCCGAACCAGTGCGGGCGGATCTCCACCGGAGGCCGGGCGCTGACGCGGACGGCGCGTTCGACGGCGGCGCGGTCGGTGATCTCCTGGCTGAAGGAGAGCGAAACGATCATGCCGGTGCCGACGGTGGCCCGGTTCTCCGGGCTGACGTAGGCGATGAACCGCCGGTCGGGGACGTAGGTGGTGAAGGTGGTGTGCCGGGCCGTGCGGCGGCCGTGGGAGTCCAGGGCGACCACGTCGACGGTGTACTTCGCGGCCAGCGCCAGCCGGTCCTCGTCCGGCCGCCAGGTCAGCCCGTCCTCGCCGATCCGCCCCGGGACCGGGGAGTCCTGGGCGTCCTGCGACTTCACCACGGTGACCTTCTCCAGCCGCCCGCCGGGCACCCGGACCAGCAGCCGGTCGCCGGGGCGTACGGCCTTGCTGCCGTCGTCGGGGGTCACCCGGATGACGTCCTCGGGGGGCGGGGGCTCGCCCAGTGCCCCGCCCATGCCCAGCGGGCCCGGGCCGTCCACGGAGCAGCCCGCGAGCAGCCCCGCCCATGTCAGTACGGCGGCCAGCGCGGCCCCCGCGCGCCGTGCGCGTCCAGTTGCGTGCCTCACGCGAGACTCAACGACGGCGCCCGCTCCGGGGAAACGTGAGTGCGAGCCACGCGGTGGGCAGAACAGAGGGAAGGACGACAGGCCGGGGAGCCTCCGCCAGTGCGGACGGCGCCCCGGCCCGACACGAGCCGTCGGGGCGCAGCCGTACCGGCGGCCGGGGCGCCGCGCGGGTGCGCTCCCGGCTTCCCGGTGGGGCCGACCGCTGGCGCGCCACTGAGAAGAGGGGCCGACAGTGACGAGCGCAGCCGAGCAGCGGGCGCCGGCCGGGGAGCCGGCCGCCGGGAGCGGGCAACCGGCGGCGGCGAACGGCACCCGGCGGGCCGTACCCCCCGTCCCGGCCGTGTGGCCGGGCGCGCCGACCCCGCTGGGGGCCCGGTTCCGGGCCGGCCCGGACGGGGTCGCGGGCACCAACTTCGCGCTGTGGGCGGCCGGTGCGGAGGCGGTCCGGGTGTGTCTCTTCGACGAGCACGGCCGGGAGACGCGGATCCCGCTGACCGAACTGACGCACGAGATCTGGCACGGGTTCGTGCCGGGTGTGATGCCCGGGCAGCGGTACGGCTACCGGGTGGACGGCCGCTGGGACCCGTGGACCGGCGCCCGCTGGAACCCGGCGAAGCTGCTGCTGGACCCGTACGCGCGCGCCGTGGACGGGGAGTTCCGGCTTCCGCCGGAGGTGTACGGGCACGTGCGGGACTGGCCGGACCAGTCGGTCGCCGACACCGTGCGCGACGAGCGGGACTCGGCGCCGTACGTCCCGAAGGGCGTCGTCGTCCACGACGACGACGACTGGTCCGACGACCGCCGGCCCAAGACGCCCTGGGCCGACTCGGTCATCTACGAGCTGCACGTGCGGGGCTTCACCCAGCTGCACCCCGGCGTCCCCGAGGAGCTGCGCGGCACCTACGCGGGGCTCGCGCACCCGGCCGCGATCGAGCACCTGGTGAAACTGGGCGTCACGGCCGTCGAACTGCTGCCCGTGCACCAGTTCGCGCACGAGGACCACCTGCTACGCCGGGGCCTCGTGAACTACTGGGGCTACAACTCCATCGGCTACTTCGCCCCGCACGCGGCCTACGCGGCCTCCGGTACGACCGGGGGGCAGGTCGGCGAGTTCAAGCGGATGGTGCGCGCGCTGCACGCGGCCGGCATCGAGGTGATCCTCGACGTGGTCTACAACCACACGGCGGAGGCGGGCGAGCTGGGGCCGACGCTGTCCCTGAAGGGCATCGACAACCGCGGCTACTACCGGCTCCAGGGCGACGCCCGGCGGTACGCCGACTACACCGGCTGCGGCAACACCCTGCACGTCGTCCAGCCCCAGGTGCTGCGCCTGATCACCGACTCGCTGCGCTACTGGGTGACCGAGATGGGCGTGGACGGGTTCCGCTTCGACCTCGCGGCGGCGCTGGCCCGCTCGATGCACGACGTCGACATGCTCTCCCCGTTCCTGGCGGTCATCGCCCAGGACCCGGTGCTGCGCCGGGTGAAGCTGATCGCCGAGCCGTGGGACATCGGCTCCGGCGGCTACCAGGTGGGCGCCTTCCCGCCGCTGTGGACCGAGTGGAACGACCGCTACCGCAACGCGGTCCGGGACTTCTGGCGGCACGCCCTGCCCGACGTGCGCGAGATGGGCTACCGCCTGTCCGGCTCCAGCGACCTGTACGCCTGGGGCGGCCGGCGCCCGTACGCCTCCGTCAACTTCGTCACCGCGCACGACGGCTTCACCCTGCGCGACCTGGTGTCGTACGAGACCAAGCACAACGAGGCCAACGGCGAGAACAACCGGGACGGCACCGACGACAACCGCTCCTGGAACTGCGGCGCCGAGGGGGAGACCGACGACGAGGACGTGCGGGCCCTGCGCCGCAGGCAGCTGCGGAACCTGCTGACCACCCTGCTGCTGTCGACCGGTGTGCCCATGCTGGTCGCGGGCGACGAGCTGGGCCGCACCCAGCGCGGCAACAACAACGCCTACTGCCAGGACAACGAGATCAGCTGGGTGGACTGGTCGCTGCTGGAGGAGCCCGGCTGGCGGGCGCTGTGCGAGCTGACCTCGCGTCTGATCGCGCTGCGCCACCGGCACCCGGTGCTGCGCCGGCGGGCCTTCTTCTCCGGGCGCGCGCAGACCGCGGACGGGCTGCGGGACCTGGCCTGGTTCACCGCGCGGGGCGCGGAGATGACCGAGGCCGACTGGTACGCGCCCGCCGCCACGCTCGGCATGTACCTGTCCGGGCGGGACATCCCCGGCCGCGACGAGCGGGGCGCGCCGGTGGTGGACGACAGCTTCCTCGCCCTGCTGCACGCGGGCGACGGGCCGACCGGCTTCGTCCTGCCCGGACCGCCCTGGGCGGAGCGGTACGAGGTGGTCGTGGACACCTCGGCGGAGGAGCAGGACGAACCGCCCGGTACGGTCCACCGGGCGGGCGCGGAGATCACGGTTCCGGCGCGGACGGTGCTGCTGTTGCGGGTGGCGTGAGCCTGTGTGACACCTGTGCGTGACGCGGATCACGCCCTCCGAGTGCAGCGCCGACGGGGGTCAAGGGCCTTTCTCCTGGTGAAGACAGCCGGCGAGAACGGGGACCGTGGGGATGGAGCAGACCAGGGCCGGTGAGTACGACGCGTTCGTGGCGGCCCGCTGGTCGGTGTTGTTCCATCTCGCCCGTCTGCTCACCGGAGGGGACCGGCACCGCGCCGAGGACCTGTTGCAGGAGTCCTTGGTCAAGCTGTGGTTCGTCTGGCCGAAGGTCGCCGACGAGGCGCCGGAGGCCTATGTGCGCAAGGTGCTCGCGCGGGCCGCGGCGCGTTCGGCCCGGCGGCGCTGGTGGGGCGAGCGGCCCGTGGAGCAGCTGCCGGAGGTGGCGGCGGCCGGTGACATGTCGGCGACCGTGGCCGAGCGGTCCCGGCTGGAGGCGGCGCTCGCCCAGCTGACACCGCAGCAGCGGGCCGCGGTGGTCCTGCGCTACTACCAGGATCTGCCCGACCGGCAGGTCGCCGAGACCCTGGGCTGCCCGGTGGGCACGGCCCGGTCCCATGCCGCGCGCGGGGTGGCCCGGCTGCGCCGGCTCCTGGCCGACGTCATCGAGCCGGTGGGGTGAGGGAAGAGTCATGGATCACTTCGAGCGGCAGCTGACGCAGCTCATGCACCAGGACCGGCAGCCGGCGTCCTTCGAGGCCCGGCACCGGGAGGCGCTGCGCGCGGGGGTGCGGGCCCGGCGCCGGGTGCGCACCGCGCGCCGGACCGCCGGCTCCGTGCTGGTGGTGGCCGGGCTCGGCCTGGGCCTGTTGCTGTGGCCGCACGGCCACACCGTCGACCGGCCCAGCGCACCCCAGCCCATGAGCAGCCCCGGGCCGACACCGAGCAGTTCGCCGACCGGGTCACCGACCGAGTCGCCGAGCGCGCCGCCGTACACGCCGTCCGGGCCGTCCTCGACGCCGACGGACACCGCGACACCGGACGGGACCTCGGCCACGTCCGTGCCGCCCGCGACCACCGGCGGTCCGGCCACCGCCACGCACGCGCCGCCGCCGGCCACCTCCACCGCGCGCGACGACAGCAGCACCACACCGCCGGCCACCGCCTCGGTGAGCGCGCCCGCCGAACCCTCGTCCGAGGTGAGCGCGGGCGACTAGCCGGCTCCCGCCCCTCCCGCCCGCGCCTGCCCTCGGCACGCCCGACACACCAGAACAAACGGGGACTCACGTGACATACATCCGACCGAGCCGATCGAGCAGGCCGGGCCGGCCGCCGGCCCCGGCGCCGGCGCCTTGGCGCACCCCGCTGCGGGCGCCCGCGACCGCCGACGGGGAGCCCGTCCTGGACGTGGCCGTGCCGGTGTTCAACGAGGAGAAGGACCTGGAGCCCAACGTCCGGCGGCTGCACACGCACCTGCGGGACACCTTCCCCTACCCGTTCCGGATCACCATCGCCGACAACGCGAGCACCGACCGCACCCCGGCCATCGCCGCCCGGCTGGCCGCCGAACTCCCCGAGGTGGCCTCGCTGCGGCTGCCCCAGAAGGGGCGCGGCCGGGCCCTCAGGGCCGCCTGGTCCGGCTCCCGGGCGCCCGTGCTGGCGTACCTCGACGTGGACCTGTCCACCGGACTCGCCGCGCTGCTGCCGCTGGTCGCCCCGCTCATCTCGGGCCACTCCGACCTGGCCATCGGCACCCGGCTGGCGCCCGGCGCGCGGGTGGTGCGCGGGACCAAGCGGGAGGTCATATCCCGCTGTTACAACGTGCTGCTGCGGTGCACGCTCGCCGTCGGGTTCTCCGACGCCCAGTGCGGCTTCAAGGCGGTCAGGCGGGAGACCGCCGAGCGGCTGCTGCCGCTGGTGCGGGACGGGGAGTGGTTCTTCGACACCGAACTGCTGGTCCTCGCCGAGCGGGCGGGCCTGAGGATCCACGAGGTGCCGGTGGACTGGGTCGACGACCCGGACAGCAGCGTCGACATCCTCGCCACCGCGCTGGCGGACCTGCGCGGGATCGCCCGGATGCGGCGCACCCTGGCCCGCCGCCGGCCGAGGCCGGTGGCCCGGTGACCGCCACCCTGCCCGACATACGCCCCGCCGGCCCCGACTCCGCGCCCGGCTCCCGGCTGCGGGCCGCCGCCCGCCGGCACGCACCCGTGCTCGCCATGTTCGGCACGCTGAAGCTGGCCGGTTTCTGCTCCTTCCTGTACCTGCTGTCCTCCGCCGGGGACTACCGCGGCAAGCACCCCCGGTTCGGCGGCGGAGCGCACGCCTGGGACGTGCTGGCCACCTGGGACGGCTGGTGGTACCAGCAGATCGCGCTGCACGGCTACGACCCGAAGCTCGTCCCGGTCCCGGGCGCCACCGGCCTGATCACGCTGGAGGGCAACTCTGCGGCGTTCTTCCCGCTGTACCCGGCCCTGATCCGGCTGACCTCGACGGTCACCGGCCTCGGCTCGTACGGCGCCGGACTGCTGGTCTCGATCCTCGCCTCCTTCGCCGCCGCCCTCGGCGTCTACGCCGTCGCCGAGCGCTTCGGCGGCCGGCGCGCCGGACTCGCGGCGGCCGGGCTCTGGGCGGTGTGGCCGGGCTCCGGCGTGGAGTGGGCGGTCTACTCCGACTCCCTCTACGTGGCCCTGGCCGCCTGGGCCTGCCACGCCGTCCTCACCCGCCGCTGGCTCACCGCCGGGGTACTCACCTTCGCGGCCGGCCTCAACCGGCCCACGGCCGCCGCGCTGATCGCCGCGCTCGGCGTGGCCGCGCTGCTCTCCCTGCGCCGCCGCGAGGACGGCGCGCTGCGCCCGCTGCTCGCCATGGCCCTGGCCCCGCTGGGGCTGCTCGGCTATCTGCTCTGGGTCGGCAACCGCATGGGCCAGCTGAACGGCTACTTCGAGCTCCAGTCGGGCGCCTGGGCCCACCAGTTCGACTACGGCAAGCAGACCTGGGACGTGCTGACGTCCGTCCCCGTGGGCAAGTTCGACTACCTCTTCGCGTACCCCTTCGCGGACGTCATCTCCGTCGGCGTCATCCTGCTCGCCTGCGCCCTGCTGCCCCTGCTGCTGCGGCTGCGCCCGCCGGCGGTGCTGGTCCTGTACACCGTCCTCACCCTCGTCCTGGTCCTCGGCAGCCAGCAGATCGTCGCCAACATCTCCCGCTATCTGCTGCCCTGCTTCCCCCTGTTCCTCCCCCTCGCGGTCGCCATGCGCCGCCTGAGCCTGCCCGTCCAGTGCACCCTGCTGGGCATCGCGGCACTGGCCTCCGGCTCGTACGCGGGGTACGCGCTGTTCGAGCTGGGTGTGCCGTAGGCCCGCCGGCGCCACTGCGTGGACGGGCAGCGGCGCGGTACCTGGCAGCCGACCGTCACAGGGCACGCCGGGTGTTCCGGCGGGGCACCGCCACCAAGCGCTGCTCGGTGGCGAGTAGACGCATATCCAACGAACTGTGGACTCGGTGCTAACGACCGCTCGAACAGCCGGCTGCATCATCGCAGTGAACGGTGAGGCGACCGAGCCGTGACGTGCCTCGGCGGACGGGTATGCACCGGCTTTCGCCATCCGTCACGTCGAGGTGGTGATCAACGTACCCCTGGGTGCGGGACACAGGTCATTCACGGCCGGGAGCCTGGCGAGCCGGCGCGTCCTGCCGGCTGCGGGGAATCGGGGAGGGCTGCACGCGTGTCCTGGGACGAGTGGGAGCAGTTGAAGGCGGAGGCCGCGGCACGCGGCGCCACGCCTGTGCGGTTGGACCAGGTGGTGCCGGCCGGGAAGAAAGGCGGCAAGGCCGATGGTCTGCGGTCGGACATGAAGGTCTGGGCGAAGGCCGGCGAGGACACCAGGGGCTTGCAGGACGGCCTCGGCAAGGCGCTCGGGAAGATGGAGGACGGACAGGCGGGCCTGGCGGGCACGACCGGTTGCCTGTCCGCCGCCGCCCAGAAGGAGTTGTACGACTCCTGGAAGGAATACGTCGGCGAGGTGAACGGCCGCTGCGGCGAACTCGGCCGGCTGCTGGAGCGCGCGGGCCGCGATCTGTCGATGACCGACGGCGACGTGAGGGCCGCTCTGGGCAGGATCGGGGCCGAATACCACGACACCGAGGCCGTCGGCGGCCAGGCGAAGGACCGGTGACGGCGGCCGTGGACATGGCGACGTTGAGGGCCCTCAGACCGTCCGAGTTCGAGGAGGCCGCGGACGGCTACCGGGCCATGAGCAGCACGGCGAGCGCGGCCAAGGACACGGTCGAGAACCAGATCCGCGCGGGCATCCGGAACCAGCTCGAAGGCGAGACGGCGGCTGCCGCCATGTGCGAGCTGAGCAAGCTGGGCCAGAACTTCCACTACGCGCAGACCGAGTGCGCGCTGATCAGCACCGCGCTGAACGCCTTCGCCTTCGACATGGCCGCGGCCAAGCGGAAGTTGGAGACCGCTGTGGCTGACGCCGAGGCAGCGGGATGCACGGTGGGCGCGGACGGTTCGGTCACCTACCCGGCGGGCGGCAGGGAGGTCGACGGCAAGGTGCCCGAAGGAGGCACCGTGGCGGTCGGGCTGAGCCCGAAGGACTCGGGGGCGTCGGCACTCGACCGACAGGCCGCGCACCTCCATCCGAATCCGAACTTCGGCAAGGCGGTGGGGTTCGCCGACCGCATCGGCGATGCCCTGAAGGAAGCCGCGGACGCGGATGCCAAGTGGGCCCCGAAGCTGCGCGCGCTGAAGGCGGACGACGATCTGGTGGTGTCCGCACGGGACTGGTCGGACACCAAGTCGGACCAGGACGGAGTGGGTGACGCCGGGAAGAGGTACCTCGACTCCCTTCCGCAGCCGCCCAAGAACGGCGGTCCGAAGGACAACGCGGCCTGGTGGAAGGACCTCACCCCCGAGCAGCGCGCGGCATGGCTGTCCCTCCGCCCCGACAGCGTGGGCAGTCTCGACGGCCTGCCCTCCGCGGTCCGTGACGAGGCCAACCGTGTGGTGCTCGACGAGACCCTGGCCCGCTACCGGCTCGAACTCGCCTCCATTCCGAAACCGCCGTGGAACGACCTCGACGAGTTGAGGGACTGGAACGCGAAGTACGGTGAGCGTCGCCACCACCTGAAGGCGTCCATCAAAGGCATGGAAGCCATTCACAGGCGCTTCGACGCGACGGGTGGTGTAGGAGGGCTCCCCGAAGCCTATCTGCTGGGATTCAGCCCTGCCGACGACGGCCGCGCGATCATCGCCAACGGAAACCCGGACACCGCGGACCACCAGGCCGTCTTCGTACCCGGTACGACTTCGAACCTGAGCGGCATCGGGGGCAACGTCGACCGGATGGTCAATCTTTGGCAGGTGGCCCACTCCAAGTCCGGCGGTCAGTCCGTCTCCACGATCACCTGGCTGGGTTACGACGCGCCCGACGAGGTCGCCAGGGACGCACGGCACGACAGCTACGCATACGACGGTGCACCGGCGTTCAACAGGTTCCTGGACGGCCTGGAGGTGTCCCACTCCGGTGATACGCCACCCCACCGGACCGTGATCGGCCACTCGTACGGATCGACCGTTATCGGTGCCGCAGCCCAGAAGGGGACCCTCAACGCCGACGACGTCGTCTTCGCGGGCAGTCCCGGTGTTCTGGTGTCCGGCGCCGACGAGATGGACGTCCCCGAGGGGCACGTGTGGAACGAAGAAGCCGACAGAGACTGGGTCCCGGAGCTTGGCGGCCCCTTCCTCGGCGGGGATTGGGGCATAACCCCGAGCGCCCACACCTTCGGTGCCCATCAGATGACGACGGACACCTATGGGCACGGCAAGTACTGGGAGCCCTGCTCCGGCAGCCTGTTGAACCAGGCGCTGGTCGTGGTCGGGAAGGGCGACGACGTGGAGCTGAAGCCGTGGCCCGACAAAACCTTCAATCCGCCCGGTTACTGGGTGAAGTAGGAGAGCACCTGACGAGCATGACTGGCAAAGACGACGATGTCCCGTACGCCGGCACCAGCACCTCAAGCGACGCCGCCGACGCGACGGAGAGGATTTCCAGCGGCATCTACGACCTGATCGGCGTCGAGGGGTCGGCGTCGGACAGTCGCGCGACAGTGACGGAGTGTCCGGGCAAGGATCCGGACAGGTACTTCCGGGTCCTCCACCCGTGGAGCTTCACCCCGGCGTCCTCCAGTGACCTTGAGGCAGCCATGCAGCAACTCAGGGAGTCGCTGCCGAGGCACGGCTGGAAGATCGTCGAGTACGGACCGGACACCAGCAAGAACAAGAACCTCCGGCTGACGGCTGACAACGACGCGAAGAAGGCCGGCGTGCACATCGTTCAGATGGCGAAGGACAATCCTCCGATGCTGAGCGTGGATGTCGTCTCCGGCTGCTACCAGGTTCCGGACGGGCAGGAAGTCGAGCACTTCTAGCGCCCTCCCCCGGTGGTCACAGGGACTCGACCGCTAGGCCAGGCTGTCCCGCCACGCCTTGTGCAGGTCCGCGAAGCGGCCCGTGCCCTTGACGAGGTCGGCCGGGGGGCCGTCCTCGACGATGCGGCCGTGTTCCATCACCAGCACGCGGTCCGCGATCTCCACGGTGGACAGCCGGTGGGCGATCACCACGGCGGTACGGCCCCGCAGCACCGTCGCCATGGCCCGCTGCACCGCCCGCTCCCCCGGGACGTCCAGCGAGCTGGTCGCCTCGTCCAGGATCAGCACCGCCGGGTCGGCGAGCAGCGCCCGGGCGAAGGCGACCAGTTGGCGCTGCCCGGCGGAGATGCGGCCGCCGCGCTTGCGGACGTCGGTGTCGTAGCCGTCGGGCAGCGCGCTGATGAACTCGTGCGCGCCGATCGCCTTCGCGGCCTGCTCGATCTCCTCACGGGTGGCGTCGGGCCGGCCGATCGCTATGTTGTCGGCGACCGTGCCGGAGAACAGGAACGCCTCCTGCGTCACCATGACCACCCCGCGCCGCAGTTCGGGGACCGGCAGCTCGCGCAGGTCCACGCCGTCCAGCAGCACCCGCCCGGCCGAGGGGTCGTAGAAGCGGGCCAGCAGCTTCGCCAGGGTCGACTTGCCGGCGCCGGTGGAGCCGACGACGGCGACCGTCTGCCCGGCCGGCAGGGTCAGGTCGAAGCGGGGCAGCACCTCCCCTCCGGTGCGGTAGGCGAAGCGGACGCCGTCGAAGACCACCTCGCGGCCCGGGTAGCCGCCTTGCCGAGGGGGGAGTTCGCGGGGCTGGGACGGTTCCGGGACGGACGGGGTCTGGGCCAGCAGGCCGGCGATCTTCTCCAGGGACGCGGCGGCCGACTGGTAGGAGTTCAGGAACATGCCGAGCCGGTCGATCGGGTCGTACAGCCGGCGCAGGTACAGCACCGACGCCGCCAGCACGCCCAGCTCCAGGGAGCCGGACGCCACCCGGTAGGCGCCCCAGAGCACGATCGCCGCGACCGCCGTGTTGGCCACCAGCCGGGAGCCGACCACATAGCGGGCCATCTCCAGCAGCGCGTTCCCGTTCACGCGCTCGTGCCGGGCGTTCAGCACCGCGAACTCGGCGTCGTTCACGGCCTCCCGGCGGAAGGCGCGCACCGGCCGGATGCCGTTCATCGTCTCCACGAACTTCACGATCACCGCCGCGATCGCCGTGGACCGCGCCCGGTACACCCGCCCCGCGCGCCGCCGGTAGAGCCGGACCAGCAGGTACAGCGGCACGAAGGAGGCCACCGCGACCGCGCCGAGGCCGAGGTCCAGCCAGAGCAGCAGCGCCGAGATGTAGACGAAGGACAGGATGACGGTCACCAGCTCCTGGAGCCCCTCGTCGAGGAGTTCGCGCAGCGACTCCACGTCCGTGGTGGAACGGGAGATCAGCCGGCCGGAGGTGTACCGCTCGTGGAAGTCGATGCTCAGCGCCTGCGCGTGCCGGAAGATCCGGCCCCTGAGGTCCAGCAGCACGTCCTGGCTGACCCGCGCGGAGGTCTCGATGAACGCGAACTGCAGCGCGCCCGAGGCGAGCGCGCACAGCAGATAGCCGGCGGCCACCGCGTACAGCGGGCCGTGCCGGTGGTCCCGGAACGCCGGTACGGCGCGGTCGATGGCGTACGCCACCAGCAGCGGGCCCGCCTGCACCGCCGCCTGCTGAAGCAGCAGCAGGAGCGTGGTCAGCGCGACCCGTGCGCGCAGGGGCGCGAGGAGGGAGCGCAGCAGGGCGGCCGTGGCGCCGGGCGGGCTGGGCAGCACGTCCCGGTCGACGTGGTCGCCCTCGTCGCCGGAGCCGTCCGGTCGGGCCGGTTCGTCGTCGGCGACGGCGGGGGTGGAGGTCGTGCTGGTCAACGGGTGTCCTCCTGTTCCCCGGACATCAGGTGGGCGTACTCGGCGTTGTGGCGCAGCAGTTCCTGGTGGGTGCCGACGGCGGCGATCCGGCCGCCCGAGAGCAGGGCGACCCGGTCGGCGAGCAGCACGGTGGAGGGGCGGTGGGCCACGATGAGCGCGGTGGTGTCGGCGAGGACCCGGCGCAGGGCGGCCTCCACGGCGGCCTCCGTGTGCACGTCCAGGGCGGACAGCGGGTCGTCCAGCACCAGGAACTCCGGTCTGCCGACCACCGCGCGGGCCAGCGCGAGCCGCTGGCGCTGGCCGCCGGAGAGGCTGAGGCCCTGTTCGCCCACCCGGGTGTCGGTGCCCTGCGGGAGCGCGTGCGCGAAGTCGGCCTGCGCGATGGCGAGGGCCCGGTCCAGCTCCGGCTTCCCGGCACCGTCGGGGGCGCCCATGAGCACGTTCTCGCCGACGCTCGCGGAGAAGAGGGTGGGTTCCTCGAAGGCCACGGCGACCTTGGTGCGCAGCTCCTCCCGGGACATGGCCGTGATGTCGACGCCGTCCAGGGTGATCCGGCCGGAGGTGACCTCGTGCAGTCTCGGCACGAGCGCGGTGAGCGTCGTCTTCCCGCTGCCGGTGGCCCCGACCAGGGCCATGGACTCGCCGGGGCGGATGTGCAGGTCGATGTGGGTGAGCAGGGGCGGGGAGCCGGGGGGTGCGTCGGGGTAGCGGAACGAGACGTCCTCGAAGCGGAGTCCGCGTGTCTCCGGCAGGCGCGGCCGAGCGGCCCGGTCTCCTCCCCGGTCCTCCGGCGCCTCGTCCATCACCTCGAAGTACCGCTCGGTCGCGGTCGCCGCCTCCTGGCTCATCGCCAGCAGGAACCCGATGGAGTCGACGGGCCAGCGCAGGGCGAGTGCCGTGCTCAGGAAGGCGACCAGCGTGCCCGCGGACAGGTCCCCGTCGGCCACCCGCACCGCGCCCAGCACCAGCGCGGCGCCGATCGCCACCTCGGGGAGGGTGACGATGACCCCCCAGATGGTGGCCAGCAGCCGCGCCTTGCGCAGTTCCGTGCCCCGCAGCCGGCCGGACAGTTCACGGAACGCGCGGGCCTGGCTGCGGTGGCGGCCGAAGCCCTTGATGACGCGGATGCCGAGCACGCTCTCCTCGACCACCGTGGTCAGGTCGCCGACCTGGTCCTGGGCGCGCCGCGCCACCTGCGCGTACCGCCGTTCGAAGACCACGCAGGTCCACATCACGGGGATGGCGGGCCCCAGGATGACCAGGCCCAGCACCCAGTCCTGGAGCAGCATGACGACCAGGCCGACGAGGATGGTGACCCCGTTGACGAGCAGGAACGTCAGCGGGAAGGCGAGGAACATGCGCAGCAGCATCAGGTCGGTCGTGCCCCGGGAGAGCAGCTGGCCGGACGCCCAGCGGTCGTGGAAGGCGACCGGCAGCCGTTGCAGCCGCCGGTACAGGTCCGCCCGCATCTCCGCCTCGACGTGCGACAGCGGCCGGGCCACCAGCCAGCGCCGTATGCCGAACAGGACGGCCTCGGCGACGCCGAGCAGCAGCAGGCACAGCGCGCCGAGCCACACGCCCGCCGGGTCGCGGTCGGCCACGGGGCCGTCGACCATCCACTTCAGGACCAGCGGGATCACCAGTCCGGTGCAGGAGGCGACGACCGCGACGAAGGCGGCGGTCAACAGCCGCGCCCGTACCGGGCGGACGTACGGCCACAGCCGGAGCAGGGTGCGCACGGCGGATCGGTCGGTGGTTGCACGTGTCGTGGGCATCACTCGCGAGCGTACGGACCGCCACTGACAACGCCCACCGAGTTTTGGCCCAAGGCCCGCGCGGACGGGCTCGTGGAGCGGACCGGGGTGACCTCGCCCGACCCCTCCGCCTCCTCCGTAAAGCGTCCGCATACCGAACATGAACATCCGGTCAACGGACCATTTCTGGCCAACTTTGTGACGCGGTCCTGACAGACAGGGAGATCTCCTGCCACTCTTCCCTGGCCGACTCACAGCAACCCCACAGTTACTGCGCGTCTGCATGAGCCGGCTCCGCACCCGCACGTGGTTTTCGCGTAACGCCCTGTTCTGCCCGGACGTCCCAACCCACCGTCCGGTCTCCCCTGGCCGCGCGACACGCGGTCATGCAGAAGGAGTCAGTGTTGAGAACCGATCTCTCTCGCGGACGCACCTCCCACACCCCGCACCGCCGCACCACGCACCGCCGCACCGCCGCCGTCGCCCTCACCGGTGTCGCCGCCCTGATCGCGGTCGCCGTCCAGTCCGGCACGGCCGGCGCCGCACCGGCGAAGCCGCAGGCGGGCAAGGCCGACCCGGCCCACTCCGCGGTCCGGCTCACCCCCTCGCAGCGCGCCGAACTGATCCGTGACGCCGACGCCGGCAAGGCCGCCGCGGCCCGGCAGATCGGCCTCGGCGCGAAGGAGAAGCTCGTCGTCAAGGACGTCGTCAAGGACGGCGACGGCACCCTGCACACGCGGTACGAGCGGACGTACGCGGGGCTGCCCGTGCTCGGCGGCGACCTGGTCGTGACCACCGCGAAGTCGGGCAAGACGATGGACGTGGTCCGGGCCACGAACGCCACGCTGAAGGTCACCGGCCTCACCCCGGCCGTGCCGAAGGCCGCCGCCGAGAAGCAGGCCGTGCAGCGCGCGAAGGCCCTCGGCGGCACCCGGCCGGCCGCGGACAGCGTCCGCAAGGTGATCTGGGCGGCCACCGGCAAGCCCGTGCTGGCGTACGAGACGGTGGTCGGCGGGCTCCAGGACGACGGCACCCCGAACCAGCTGCACGTCGTCACCGACGCGGCCACCGGCAAGAAGCTCTACGAGTACCAGGGCGTCAAGAACGGCATCGGCAACACCCAGTACAGCGGGCAGGTCACGCTGACCACGACCCAGTCGGGCTCGAACTACACGCTCACCGACGGGGCGCGCGGCGGCCACAAGACGTACAACCTGAACAAGGGCACCTCCGGCACCGGCACCCTGTTCTCGCAGACCAGCGACACCTGGGGCAACGGGACCACCTCGAACGCGGCCACCGCGGGCGCCGACGCCCACTACGGCGCCGCGCTCACCTGGGACTTCTACAAGTCCGTCTTCGGCCGCAGCGGCATCAAGAACAACGGTGTCGGCGCCTACTCCCGCGTGCACTACGGCAACGCGTACGTGAACGCGTTCTGGGACGACAGCTGCTTCTGCATGACCTACGGCGACGGCACCGGCAACGTCAAGCCGCTCACCTCGATCGACGTCGCCGGCCACGAGATGAGCCACGGCGTCACCTCGTCCACCGCGAACCTCAACTACAGCGGTGAGTCCGGCGGCCTGAACGAGGCCACCAGCGACATCATGGCCGCCGGCGTGGAGTTCTACGCGAACAACGCCAAGGACCCCGGTGACTACCTGGTCGGCGAGAAGATCGACATCAACGGCGACGGCACCCCGCTGCGCTACATGGACAAGCCCAGCAAGGACGGCGCGTCCAAGGACAACTGGTACTCGGGCATCGGCGGCGTGGACGTGCACTACTCGTCCGGCCCCGCGAACCACTTCTTCTACCTGCTGAGCGAGGGCAGCGGCGCCAAGGTCGTGGGCGGCGTCAGCTACGACTCGCCGACGGCGGACGGACTTCCGGTCACCGGCATCGGCCGGGACAAGGCGCTGCAGATCTGGTACCGGGCGCTGACCACCAAGTGGACGTCCACCACCAACTACGCGGGCGCCCGCACCGGCACCCTGGCGGCGGCCGGCGAGCTGTACGGCACCTCCAGCGCCGAGTACAAGGCGGTGCAGGACGCCTGGGCGGGCGTCGGGGTCGGCTCGCGCTCCGGCGGCGGGGGCGGCGGCGGTACGTCGTACGAGAGCACCACGCCGGTGGCGGTGCCGGACAACGGCCCCGCCGTCACGTCCGCCATCACCGTCTCCGGCCGCACCGGGAACGCGCCGAGCAACCTCCAGGTGAGCGTCGACATCACCCACACCTGGCGGGGTGACCTGGTGATCGACCTCGTCGGCCCCTCGGGCACCGCCTACCGGCTGAAGAACTTCAGCTCCTCGGACTCGGCGGACGACGTGAACGAGACCTACACGGTCAACGCCTCGGCCGAACCGGCCAATGGGACATGGAAGCTGCGGGTACAGGATCAAGCCACCTACGACACCGGAACGATCAACGGCTGGAAGCTGACCTTCCCGTAAACCGGCACGCCAAAAGCCTGGAATCACGGCGCCGTCCGAGGGTGGAGCGCCCTCGGACGGCGTCCGTTCATCCCGCTGAAACATTCACCAACCAGTCGACTTTCAGCCAACATCACTTCAGGGTCCTGACATGTACGCGCCCTGGATGTCACTCTCTCTCCACCCGCCGCAGAACTTCACCACCCCACACAGTCGGCCAGTAACCCCACGCTGGCCGGACTCCCCACCAGAAGGAGCTTCTGTGAGCCCCCTCTACGCGCGTCACAAGCGCACGACTCTGGCCATCGCCACCGCCGTCGCGGCCGGAGCCCTGCTCGCCACCGGTGTGACCACCAGCGCCTCCGCCCAGCCGACGGCCAAGCCCCTCGCAGCGGCCCCGACCCAGCTGTCCGCGGCAGCGCGCACCACCCTGATCCAGCACGCCCAGGCCGACGCGGCCGACACCGCGCACGCGATAGGCCTCGGCGCCAAGGAGAAGCTCGTCGTCAAGGACGTCGTCAAGGACGTCGACGGCACGCTCCACACCCGCTACGAGCGCACCTACGCCGGCCTGCCGGTGCTCGGCGGCGACCTGATCGTCCACACCGCGAAGTCCGGCAAGACGCAGGGCGTCACCAAGGCCGCCAAGTCGGCCATCAAGGTCTCCTCGCTCAAGCCGCAGATCACCGCGGCCAAGGCCGAGAAGCAGGCGGTGTCCGCCGCCAGGACGCTGGGCTCGGCCAAGACCACCGCGGACGGCGCCCGCAAGGTCATCTGGGCCGGCTCCGGCAAGCCCGTCCTCGCCTACGAGACGGTCGTCGGCGGCCTCCAGGACGACGGCACCCCGAACCAGCTGCACGTCATCACCGACGCGGCCACCGGCAAGAAGCTCTACGAGTACCAGGGCATCGAGAACGCGACCGGCAAGACGCTGTACTCCGGCACGGTCACCCTCAACTCCGTGCAGTCGGGCTCGACGTACCAGCTCACCGACAGCGCGCGGGGCAACCACAAGACCTACAACCTGGCCCGCAAGACGTCCGGCACGGGCACCCTGGTGGCCAGCTCGACCAACGTCTTCGGCACCGGCACCGCCTCCACGTCCTCCTCCGACCAGACGGCGGCCGCCGACGCCGCCTACGGCGCGGCCGAGACGTGGGACTTCTACAAGAGCACGTTCGGCCGCAGCGGCATCAAGAACAACGGTGTCGGCGCCTACTCCCGCGTGCACTACGGCAACGCCTACGTGAACGCGTTCTGGGACGACAGCTGCTTCTGCATGACCTACGGCGACGGCTCCGGCAACGCCGACCCGCTGACCTCGCTGGACGTCGCCGGCCACGAGATGAGCCACGGCGTCACCTCGAACACCGCGGGCCTCAACTACTCCGGTGAGTCCGGCGGCCTGAACGAGGCCACGTCCGACATCTTCGGCACCGGCGTGGAGTTCTTCGCGAACAACGCGTCCGACCCCGGTGACTACCTCATCGGCGAGAAGATCGACATCAACGGCGACGGCACCCCGCTGCGCTACATGGACAAGCCCAGCAAGGACGGCGGCTCGGCGGACTACTGGTCCTCCTCCGTCGGCAACCTGGACGTCCACTACTCGTCCGGCGTCGCGAACCACTTCTTCTACCTCCTCTCGGAGGGCAGCGGTTCGAAGACGATCAACGGTGTCTCGTACAACTCCCCGACGTACAACGGCGCCACGGTCACCGGCATCGGCCGGGCCAAGGCGCTGCAGATCTGGTACAAGGCGCTGACCACGTACATGACCTCGACGACCAACTACAAGGCCGCCCGCACGGCGACCCTGAACGCGGCGTCCGCCCTGTACGGCTCCACCAGCACCGAGTACCAGGCCGTCGCGGCGGCCTGGTCGGCGGTCAACGTCAGCTAGTGCTGCCCGGCTCGTGAGGGGCGGCACCCGGGAGAGGGCTCTCCCGGGTGCCGCCCTACTCTTGTGACCCATGTCCTCGGCGCCCTTCACCTACGAGCCGGTAGGCGCAACCCGCGACGACCTGTCGTACTGCCCGCCCGGCTTCCACCCCCTGCTCGTCCGCACCCGCCTCGGCGAGGGCCGGCCGGTGTTCCAGCGCGCCGCCGAGGCGGTCATGACCTGGGAGATGCACCGCGAACTGGGCGTCGGCATCGACGCCACCGCCGACCGCGCGGCCCCCGACGTCGACGTCACCGTCACCCTGGCCGGCCTCGTCAAGGCCCCCTGCCGCATCATCTGGACCACCGAACAACCCCGCCGCGCCGGCTGGGCCTACGGCACCCTCGAAGGCCACCCCGAGTGCGGCGAGGAGGCCTTCGTCATAGACCGCACCGGCGACGGCACCGTCTGGCTGACTGTGGCGGCGTTCAGCAAGGGCGCCAAGTGGTACGCGCGGGCGGGCGGTCCGGCCACGCGGGGGTTGCAGCACGCGTACGCGCGCAGGTGCGGGGCGGTACTGAAGAGGCTGTGCGCCGGGGTGTCGGAGGCATGACGTCGGATTTCGGTCGTCCTGCTCTCTGCTACGGGCCTTGCCAGGTCTCGGTGCACAGCGAAACCGGCGAATGCCGACTGCTCAGTGTCCAGGAATCGCTCGCGATCGCCTCGTTCGGCGCACGGTAGTTCACCTGAGCAGAACCCCCGCCCCCTCCACCACCTCCTCCGAAGGCACCGCCACCAGCCCCAGCTCCGCGCCCGATGCCAGCAGGCGGTGTGCGGGGAGGATGCGGACCGTGTAGCCGTAGGGGCCGGTGCGGTCCAGGGACAAGGGGCCCTCGTAGAGGAGGCGGCCCTCCAGGTCGGGGGTGCCCGTCGGCTTCAGGGGGACCGCCGTCGCGTCCGTGATGCGGTCCTCCGCGTCCACCCGGCCCGACACCGCCTGGACCTCCACGTCGTCCGGCCCCAGATCACCGAGGTCGACGCGGACCCTCAGCCCCACGGTCGCGCCCAGTTCCGCCGTCGCCGTGGTCGCCGTCGTCTCCACGTGGTCCACGCTCACCCCGGGCCAGGCCGACCGCACCCGGGACTTCCACTCGGCCAGGTCCCGGGCGGTGTCCGGGGTCAGGGCGCGGTGGGCCTGGGCGGCGGGGGCGTAGAGGCGGTCGACGTACTCGCGGACCATGCGGCCGGCCAGGACCTTCGGGCCCAGCAGGCTCAGCGTCTGGCGGACCATCTCGATCCAGCGGTCGGGGAGGCCGGCGCGACCGCGTTCGTAGAAGCGGGGGGCGACCCGCTGTTCCAGGAGGTCGTAGAGCGCCGCCGCCTCGATGTCGTCCCGGCGGTCGGCGTCCGTGCACGCCCCGTCCGCCGTCGGGACGGCCCAGCCGAAGTCGGGCTGGAACCATTCGTCCCACCAGCCGTCGAGGACGGAGAGGTTGAGGCAGCCGTTCAGGGCCGCCTTCATGCCGGAGGTGCCGCAGGCCTCCAGGGGGCGCAGGGGGTTGTTCAGCCAGACGTCGCAGCCGGGGTAGAGCTTCTGCGCCATCGCCATGCCGTAGTCGGGGAGGAAGACGATGCGGTGGCGGACCCGGGGGTCGTCGGCGAAGCGGACCAGTTCCTGCACCAGCCGCTTGCCGCCGTCGTCCGCCGGGTGCGCCTTGCCCGCCACCACGATCTGGATCGGGTGGTCCGGGTGCAGGAGCAGGTCCGTCAGGCGGTCCCGGTCCCGCAGCATCAGGGTCAGGCGCTTGTAGGAGGGGACCCTGCGCGCGAAGCCGATCGTCAGGACGTCCGGGTCCAGGACCCCGTCGATCCATCCCAACTCGGCGTCGCCGGCGCCCCGTTGCCGCCAGGACACGCGCAGCCGCTCCCGCACCTCCTGCACCAGCTGTTCGCGCAGGGTGCGGCGCAGTTCCCAGATCTCCTGCTCGTCGATCTCCGCGACCGAGTCCCAGCGCTCGGAGCCGCCGACGGTCAGCGCGTCCTCGGTCCGCTCCGAGCCGATCTGGCGGGCGCCGAGGCGCAGGACCTCCGGGGCCACCCAGGTCGGCGCGTGCACCCCGTTGGTCACGGAGGTGATGGGTACCTCCTCGGGGTCGAATCCCGGCCACAGGCCCGCGAACATCTCCCGGCTGACCTGGCCGTGCAGGAGCGAGACGCCGTTCGCGCGCTGGGCGAGGCGGAGGCCCATCACCGCCATGTTGAAGAGGCCGGGCTCGCCGCCGGGGTACGTCTCCGAGCCCAGCGCCAGGATCCGCTGCACGTCGATGCCGGGGAGTTCGGCGTCCGGGCCGAAGTGCCGGCCGACCAGTTCCCGGTCGAAGCGGTCGATACCGGCCGGGACGGGGGTGTGGGTGGTGAACACCGTGCCGCCGCGCACCGCCTCCAGGGCCGAGTCGAAGTCCAGTCCCTCCGCGCAGAGTTCGGCGATCCGCTCCAGGCCCAGGAAGCCCGCGTGGCCCTCGTTGGTGTGGAAGACCTCCGGCTCCGGGTGGCCGGTGAGGCGGCAGTACGTCCGTACCGCCCGGACACCCCCTATGCCGAGCAGCATCTCCTGGAGGAGCCGGTGCTCGCTGCCGCCGCCGTAGAGCCGGTCGGTCACCCCGCGTTCGCCGAAGTCGTTCTCCTCCACGTCCGAGTCCAGGAGCAGCAGGGGCACCCTGCCCACCTGCGCCAGCCAGATCCGGGCGCGCAGCGCCGTGCCGCCGGGCAGGGCGAGGGAGACCTGCGCCGGGGTGCCGTCGGGCTCCTTCAGCTGGGTGAGCGGCAGTTCGTGGGGGTCGAGCACCGGGTAGTGCTCCTGCTGCCAGCCGTCCCGGGAGAGGGTCTGCCGGAAGTACCCGTGCCGGTAGAGGAGCCCGACGCCGATCAGGGGTACGCCGAGGTCGCTGGCCGCCTTGAGGTGGTCCCCCGCGAGGATGCCCAGGCCGCCGGAGTACTGCGGGAGCGCGGCGGTGATGCCGAACTCCGGGGAGAAGTAGGCGACGGCGGCGGGCAGGCCGTCCGACTGGGTCTGGTACCAGCGGTCGCCGGTCAGATAGTCGTCCAGGTCGTCGGCGGCGGCGGTGAGGCGGCGCAGGAACCGCCGGTCGGCGGCGAGTTCGGCCAGGCGGTCCGGCCGCACACTGCCCAGCAGCCGTACCGGGTCGCCGCCGGCCGAGGCCCAGGCCTCGGGGTCGACGGACTGGAAGAGGTCGCGCGTTTCCGCATGCCAGGACCAGCGCAGGTTGCGCGCCAGGTCGCTCAGCGGCCGGAGGGGGTCGGGGAGAACGGGACGGACGGTGAACCGACGGATCGCCTTCACATTCCACCTCGGGACGCGTTGCGGGGTGAGACGTACGGCGTCGTACGTCTCGTCGTCGTCTTCGACGGTAGTGGTTACCGCGCGGTCGGTGGGGACGTACCGTCGGGGTGTCGGGGCGTCAAGAAGCGGTCGTGGGGCACCCGAAGAGCAGAGACCGGTCTTGTGCGTAGACATACGCGTGAGTAGTTAACAAAGTGCCGGATTGCCCACCCGAACCGGGTGGGTAAGGCTCCTCCGGTACACGCCCCACATGTGCACCACAGCACCTCCGCAGGACCCACCTCCCCATATCCATCCGCCCACACCCACGTTGAAGCGGACAGGAGCGGTCATGCCCGCCAAGCACCCATCGTCAGCACCCCCGACAAGCAGCAGGACCAAGGCAGCAGGGAAGAAGAAGACCACACCGCCGACGACCACGGCGGCGGGGAGGGCCGATGCGACGCCCCCCGGCGCGGCCGCCACCCTCGGCCGCATCCCCGTGCTGGACGTACGCCCCGTCGTCCAGTGCGGCCGCCGGCCCGCCAAGGCCGTGACCGGGGAGTCCTTCGAGGTGTCGGCCACCGTGTTCCGGGAGGGCCACGACGCCGTCGCGGCGAACGTGGTGCTCCGGGACCCGGCGGGCCGCGCCGGGCCCTGGACGCCGATGCGGGAACTCGCCCCGGGGACCGACCGCTGGGGCGCCACCGTCACCGCGGGCGAGCCGGGCCACTGGACCTTCACGGTGGAGGCCTGGTCGGACCCGCTCGGCACCTGGCGGCACACGGCGCGGATCAAGATCCCGGCCGGTATCGACACCGATCTGGTGCTGGCGGAGGGCGCGGAGCTGTACGAGCGGGCAGCCGCCGGGGTTCCGAAGGCCGAACGGCGGCCCGTGCTGGAGGCACTGGCGGCGCTGCGGGACGAGGACCGGCCGGCCGCCTGGCGGCTCGCGGCGGCGCTGGACCCGGAGGTGGAGGCGCTGTTGTCCCGGCATCCGCTGCGGGAGCTGGTCACCGCGTCCGATCCGATGCCGCTGCTGGTGGAGCGCGAGCGTGCTCTGTACGGCTCGTGGTACGAGTTCTTCCCCCGCTCGGAGGGGACGGCCGAGCGGCCGCACGGCACGTTCCGTACGGCCGCCCGCCGGCTGGAGGCGATCGCGGGGATGGGCTTCGACGTCGTCTACCTGCCGCCCGTCCACCCCATCGGCACGACGTTCCGCAAGGGCCCGAACAACACGCTCACCGCCGGCCCGGACGATGTCGGCGTGCCCTGGGCCATCGGTTCCCCGGAGGGCGGCCACGACGCCGTCCACCCGGATCTGGGCACGATCGAGGACTTCGACTTCTTCGTCGCGGAAGCCGGGAGGCTGGGGCTGGAGGTAGCCCTGGACTTCGCCCTGCAGTGCTCCCCCGACCACCCTTGGGTGCACAAGCACCCCGAGTGGTTCCGCCATCGCCCGGACGGGTCCATCGCCTACGCCGAGAACCCGCCCAAGAAGTACCAGGACATCTACCCCATCGCCTTCGACGCCGACATGGACGGCCTGGTCGCGGAGACCGTCCGGATCCTGCGGCACTGGATGGGGCACGGCGTGCGGATCTTCCGGGTGGACAACCCGCACACCAAGCCGGTCGTGTTCTGGGAGCGGGTGATCGGCGAGGTCAACCGCAGGGACCCGGACGTGATCTTCCTGGCCGAGGCGTTCACCCGGCCCGCGATGATGCACACCCTCGCCCAGATCGGCTTCCAGCAGTCGTACACGTACTTCACCTGGCGCAACAGCAAGCAGGAGCTGACCGAGTACCTGACCGAGCTGTCGGGCGAGGCGGCGGCCTACATGCGGCCCAACTTCTTCGCCAACACCCCGGACATCCTGCACGCCTACCTCCAGCACGGCGGACGTCCCGCGTTCGAGGTGCGTGCCGTGCTCGCCGCCACCCTCTCCCCCGCCTGGGGCATCTACAGCGGCTACGAGCTGTGTGAGAACACCCCGCTGCGGGAGGGCGGTGAGGAGTACCTGAACTCGGAGAAGTACCAGCTCCGGCCGCGTGACTGGGCGGCCGCCGAGCGGGAGGGGCGGACCATCGCGCCGCTCATCACCCGGCTCAACGACATCCGGCGCCGCAGTCCCGCCCTCCGTCAGCTGCGCGATCTGCACTTCCACCACGCCGACAAGGAGGCGGTGATCGCCTACTCGAAGCGGAGCGGGTCGAACACGGTTCTGGTGGTGGCCAACCTGGACCCGCACAGCACCCAGGAGGCCACGGTCTCGTTGGACATGCCGCAACTCGGCCTGGAATGGCACGAGTCCGTGCCGGTGCGCGATGAGCTGACCGGCGAGACCTACTACTGGGGCAGGGCCAACTATGTGCGCCTCGAACCGGGTCATAGGCCCGCGCATGTCTTCACCGTCCTGCGACCGTCCACCCCGCAGATCGGAGGGTCACCCACAATATGATCGTCAATGAGCCCGTTCCGGACACCTTCGAGGACACTCCCGCCAAGGACCGGGACCCCGAGTGGTTCAAGCGCGCCGTCTTCTACGAGGTGCTCGTCCGCTCCTTCCAGGACAGCAACGGCGACGGCGTCGGCGACCTGAAGGGCCTGACCGCCAAGCTCGACTATCTGCAGTGGCTCGGCGTGGACTGCCTGTGGCTGCCGCCGTTCTTCAAGTCGCCGCTCAGGGACGGCGGTTACGACGTCTCCGACTACACCGCCGTCCTGCCGGAGTTCGGTGACCTGGCCGACTTCGTGGAGTTCGTGGACTCCGCCCACCAGCGCGGCATGCGGGTCATCATCGACTTCGTCATGAACCACACCAGCGACCAGCACCCGTGGTTCCAGGAGTCGAGGCGGGATCCGGACGGTCCGTACGGGGACTACTACGTCTGGGCCGACGACGACAAGCAGTTCCAGGACGCCCGGATCATCTTCGTCGACACCGAGGCCTCCAACTGGACGTACGACCCGGTACGCAAGCAGTACTACTGGCACCGCTTCTTCTCGCACCAGCCGGACCTGAACTACGAGAACCCGGCCGTGCAGGAGGAGATGATCTCCGCGCTGAAGTTCTGGCTGGATCTCGGCATCGACGGGTTCCGGCTGGACGCGGTGCCGTACCTGTACCAGCAGGAGGGCACCAACTGCGAGAACCTGCCCGCGACCCACGCGTTCCTGAGGCGGGTGCGCAAGGAGATCGACGCCCAGTACCCCGACAAGGTGCTGCTGGCGGAGGCCAACCAGTGGCCCGAGGACGTCGTCGACTACTTCGGTGACTTCCGCACCGGCGGCGACGAGTGCCACATGGCGTTCCACTTCCCGGTGATGCCGCGCATCTTCATGGCCGTACGGCGGGAATCCCGCTACCCGGTCTCGGAGATCCTGGCCAAGACCCCCGCGATCCCGTCCGGCTGCCAGTGGGGCATCTTCCTGCGCAACCACG
>NZ_BMRM01000024.1 GCF_014648635.1 Streptomyces cinerochromogenes
ACCGCGACGCCGTCCGCACCCCCATGCAGTGGACGCCCGACCGCAACGCCGGCTTCTCGTCCTGCGACCCGGGACGCCTCTTCCTGCCCACGATCATGGACCCGGTCTACGGCTACCAGGTGACGAACGTCGAGGCGTCGATGTCCTCGCCCTCGTCGCTGCTGCACTGGACCCGCCGCATGATCGAGATCCGCAAGCAGAATCCTGCCTTCGGACTGGGGTCCTACACCGAGCTGCCGTCGTCGAACCCGGCGGTGCTGGCGTTCCTGCGCGAGTACGAGGACGACCTCGTGCTGTGCGTCCACAACTTCTCCCGCTTCGCCCAGCCGACGGAGCTGGACCTGAGCCGGTTCGGCGGGCGGCACCCCGTCGAGCTGTTCGGCGGGGTCCGGTTCCCGGCGATCGGCGAACTGCCGTACCTGCTCACCCTCGCGGGGCACGGCTTCTACTGGTTCCGGCTGCGCCGGGAACCCGTATAGCGAGCCCGGTGGGGCGGTGCGGCGTTTTCACCGCCCCACCCGGGGCACGCATCAGTAACACCCCGACGACCCCCGGGGAAAGGACTGACGCCCATGGCGGAAACGGTCACCTCTTCCGGCACCACCGGTTCACTCCTCACCTCGCTCGATCCCCTGCTGCGCGCCTGGCTGCCCCGACAGCGCTGGTTCGCGGGCAAGGGGCGCCCGATCACCGGGTTCAGCCCCGTGTCCGTCACCGAACTGCTTCCGCCCGACGGCCGGCTCGGCCTGTACCACCTGCTGCTGCGCGTCCACCAGCCCACCGCGCCGGGCGCGCCGCCGCATCCCGGCGACTGCTACCAGCTCCTCATAGGCGTGCGCGAGGCGCTGCCACCCCGGCTGGCGCCCGCGCTGATCGGACACGTGACGGAGGGCCCGCTCGCCGGACGCACGGTGTACGAGGCCCTGTACGACCCCCGGCCCGCCGAAGTGCTGCTGGAGGCCCTGCGCACCCGGGCCCGCATCGGCGGGCTGCGCTTCGAGCGCGACCCGGCGCAGGACATCCGGGCGGGGCTGGTGGCCCGGCTGATGACCGCCGAGCAGTCCAACTCGTCGGTGGTCTACGGAGATACGTTCATTCTGAAGCTGTTGCGCCGGGTCGTGCCCGGCGTCAACCCCGACCTGGAGATACCCCTCGCCCTGGCCCGCGAGGGCTGCCCCCGGGTGCCCGCGCCGACGGCCTGGCTGCACGCCGAGGTGGGCGGGGCGTCGTACGTCCTGGCCGTGCTGCAGCCGTTCGTGAGCGGTGCCGCCGACGGCTGGGAACTGGCCCTGCGCGAGCTGGCCAAGAGCGAGGACTTCGCCGCCGAGGCCCGGGATCTGGGCCGGGCCACCGCCGAGGTGCACACCGCGCTCGCCCGGGCGCTGCCCACGGTCAGCCTCGGCCGTGCCCAGCTGGAGCTGCTGGTGGACGGCATGACCGAGCGGCTGGCGGCGGCCGTGCAGGCGGTGCCGGCTCTGCGGCCGTACGAGAGCGGGCTGTGCTCGGCGTACCGGGCGCTGGGCCAGCTCGCCGCCGAGGGCCGCACCTGGACCGCGCAGCGGGTGCACGGCGATCTGCACCTGGGGCAGTGCCTGCGCTCGCCGTCCGGGGGCTGGTCGCTGATCGACTTCGAGGGCGAGCCGGCCCGTCCGCTGGCCGAGCGGCGCATGCCGCAGCCGCCGGTGCGGGACATCGCGGGGATGCTCCGCTCCTTCGACTACGCGGCCCACACGGTGACCCCGCCCGCCCGGGACTGGGCGCACGCCTGCCGGGCCGCCTACTGCTCCGGGTACGCGGAGGTGGCCGGCCGCGATCCGCGTACCGACCCGGTGCTGCTGCGGGCCTTCGAGACCGACAAGGCGGTCTACGAGGTCGTCTACGAGGCCCGGCACCGCCCCGACTGGCTGCCCGTGCCGCTGAGCGCGGTGCGCCGCCTCTCCCTGCCCGACCAGGAGGTTCTTCCGTGACCCCCAAGGCCCAGAAGAAGACCAGGGTCCCCGCGCAGGCGCCGGCGCCCGCCGTGGAGGCCGCCCTGTCCGCGGCCGTCGACGCGGGCGACCGCGAACGGCTGCTGCACGGCACCCACCACGACCCGCACTCCGTGCTGGGCGCGCACCCGGTCCCGGGCGGGGTCGCCTTCCGTGCCTTCCGCCCCCACGCCCAGGCGGTCACCGTGGTCTCGGACGAGCTGCGGGCGGAGCTGCACGACGACGGTGACGGCTTCTTCTCCGGCCTGCTGCCGCTCACCGAGGTGCCCGTCTACCGGCTGCTGGTGACGTACGACGGCACGGTGCACGAGACCGAGGACGCCTACCGCTTCCTGCCCACCCTCGGCGAGCTGGACCTGCACCTGATCGGGGAGGGCCGGCACGAGCAGCTGTGGCGGGCGCTCGGCGCGCACGTCACCACCCACGAGCAGGTCGCCGGGACCCGGTTCGCGGTGTGGGCGCCGAACGCGCGGGGCGTGCGGGTCACGGGCTCCTTCTCCTTCTGGGACGGCACCGGGTACCCGATGCGCTCGCTCGGCGGCACCGGGGTCTGGGAGCTGTTCGTGCCGGGGATCGGCGAGGGCGAGCTGTACAAGTTCGAGATCACCCGGCCGGACGGCTCGCGCACCCTGCGCGCCGACCCGCTGGCCCGCCGTACCGAGGTTCCGCCCGCCACCTCCTCGATCGTGCACGCCTCGCACCACGAGTGGGGCGACGCCGAGTGGCTGGCGCGCCGGGCGGAGACCCCGGTGCACGAGGCGCCCTTCTCGGTGTACGAGGTGCACCTGCCGTCCTGGCGGCCGGGGCTGACCTACCGGGAACTGGCCGAGGAACTCCCCGCCTACGTCCGCGAGACGGGCTTCACCCACGTGGAGCTGATGCCGGTCGCCGAGCATCCCTTCGGCGGCTCCTGGGGCTACCAGGTCACCGGCTTCTACGCCCCAACGGCCCGTCTCGGCACCCCCGACGACTTCAAGTACCTGGTGGACCGGCTGCACCAGGCCGGCATCGGGGTGCTGATGGACTGGGTGCCGGCGCACTTCCCGCGCGACGACTGGGCGCTCGCCGAGTTCGACGGGCGTCCGCTGTACGAGCACCACGACCCGCGGCGGGCCGCCCACCCCGACTGGGGCACGCTGGAGTTCGACTTCGGCCGGCGCGAGGTGCGCAACTTCCTCGTCGCCAACGCGGTGTACTGGTGCGAGGAGTTCCACATCGACGGGCTGCGGGTGGACGCGGTCGCCTCGATGCTCTACCTGGACTACTCGCGCGAGCCGGGCCAGTGGACGCCGAACGAGCACGGCGGCCGGGAGAACCTCGACGCGGTGGCCTTCCTGCAGGAGATGAACGCCACCGTGTACCGGCGCTGCCCCGGTGTGGTGACCGTCGCCGAGGAGTCCACGGCCTGGGACGGTGTCACCCGGCCCACCCACCACAGGGGCCCGAGCGGTTTCGGCGGGCTGGGCTTCGGGCTGAAGTGGAACATGGGCTGGATGCACGACTCGCTGCAGTACATGAGCCACGACCCCGTGCACCGCAAGTACCACCACCACGAGATGACCTTCTCGATGGTGTACGCCTACAGCGAGAACTACGTCCTGCCGATCTCCCACGACGAGGTCGTGCACGGCAAGCGGTCCCTGGTGTCGAAGATGCCGGGCGACTGGTGGCAGCAGCGCGCCGGCCTGCGCGCCTACCTGGGCTTCATGTGGGCCCACCCGGGCAAGCAGCTCCTCTTCATGGGGCAGGAGTTCGCCCAGGGCGCCGAGTGGTCCGAGGCGCGCGGCCCCGACTGGTGGCTGCTCGACCCGGAGTACGGCGCCGAGGCGGACCACCGGGGCGTGCGGGACCTCGTCCGGGACCTGAACGCGGTGTACCGGTCGACTCCGGCGCTGTGGCAGCGGGACACCGACCCGGCGGGCTTCGAGTGGATCACCGGGGACGCGGCGGAGGACAACGTCTTCGCGTTCCTGCGCCACGACGCCGAGGGCACCCCGCTGCTCGCGGTCTCCCACCTGTCCCCGGTGGTCCGCCACGACTACCGGCTGGGTGTGCCGGACGACGTCCCGGCCTGGGCGGAGGCCCTGAACACCGACGCGGCCCGCTACGGCGGCAGCGGCGCCACCCACCCGGACGTCGTCAAGCCCGAGCCGCACCCGTGGCACGGCCGCCCGGCGAGCATCCGGCTGACCCTGCCCCCACTGGCGACGGTGTGGCTGCGCCCGGCCTGACCTGTCCTTCGCCTTCCGCCCCGGCGTACACCCGGGCCCGGGCGCCCGGCGGGGCGGAGGGGGAGGACACGCGGCGGTTCGTCGTGGTGGGGTCTGCGAGCGGCTGCCCTCGGGCCCCGGCCCTCACTCCGTGTCGGCCAGACCCGGCGGCAGCTCCCCCGTGTGCACCACGCCGAGCTGCTGTGTCGCCCGGGTGAGGGCCACGTACAGGTCGCTCGTGCCGTAGGCGCCCGGTTCGACCACCAGGACGGAGTCGAATTCGAGGCCCTTGGACTGGCGCGGGTCGAGCAGGACGACCGTACGGGTCAGGTCGGGTTCGCCGCCGGCCGTGACGCCGTCCAGGTGGGCGGCCAGGGAGCGGTGCAGGGCGCGCGGGGCGATCACCGCGAGCCTGCCCTCCGCCGGGGTGAGTTCGGCGACCGCCTTGGCGACCGCGCCGGGCAGGTCGTCCAGGACCCGGCGCACCCAGGGCCGTACCCCCGTCGAACGGACCGAGCTGGGCGGCCGGAAGCCGGGGTCGCCGGCGCGGACCACGGCCGCCGCGAGGTCCATGATCTCGGCGGGGGTGCGGTAGTTGACGCCGAGGCGGGTGTGCTCCCAGCGGTCCTCGACATAGGGGGCGAGGATGTCCGCCCAGGAGCCGACGCCGGCCGCCTCCGCCGTCTGGGCGGGGTCGCCGACCAGGGTCATCGAGCGGGTCGGGCAGCGCCGCATCAGCAGCCGCCAGGCCATCGGCGACAGCTCCTGCGCCTCGTCCACGATGATGTGCCCGAACGCCCAGGTGCGGTCGGCGGCGGCCCGCTCGGCGGCGCTGCGGTGGTCGGCCTCCTCCTGCCGCTCGGCGAACCGCTCGGCGTCGATGATGTCGTGCGCGGACAGGACCTCGGAAGCGTCCGGGTCGTCGGCCTCCTTGTCCTCGAACTCGTAGGTCCGGGAGGCGTAGGAGACGTCCAGCACGCCCTGCGCGTAGGCGACCTGGGTCTCGCGTTCGCGTTCGGCGCGGGCCCTGGCCGGCCGGTCGTCCTCGCCGAGGAGTTCGGCCGCCTCGTCCAGCAGGGGCACGTCGGCGACGGTCCAGGCGCGGGTCACCGGGCGGCGGATCGCGTCGGCGTCCTCCTGCGGCAGGTAGCCGTCCGGCTCGGCGAGGAAGTCGGCGACCAGCCGCTGCGGGGTGATCCGGGGCCACAGCTGGTCGATGGCGTCCCAGACCTCCGGGTTCTCGGCGAGTTCGTCGCGGATCTGGGTGATGTCCGAGGCGTCGAGCAGGCTGCTGCCGTCGTAGGGGTCGGTGCCGACGCGCTCGGCGTACAGCTCGGTGAGCGTGTTGAGGATGTATCCCTCGAAGTGCTCGCGGGCGACGTTGTGCGGCAGCTTGGCGGCGCGGGTGCGTGTCCGGGCCACGCCGACCAGGCCCTCGTCCAGCATGAGCACCTCGCGGTCGTGCTCGATCGCGAGGACCGGGTCGGGCAGCGCCTGCCGGTCGCGGACGACGGCGGCGAGCACGTCGGCCATGCCGGCGCGGCCCTTGACGGCGGCGGCCGCGGGGCTGTCGGCGGCGGTGGCCTTCACGCCGGGGAACAGCTCGCCGACGGTGGCCAGCAGGACGCCGGTCTCGCCGAGGGAGGGCAGCACCTCGCCGATGTAGCCGAGGAAGGCCGGGTTGGGGCCGACGATGAGGACCGCGCGGCGGGCCAGCAGCTCCCGGTGCTCGTACAGCAGGTAGGCCGCGCGGTGCAGGGCGACCGCCGTCTTGCCGGTGCCGGGTCCGCCCTCGACGACCAGCACGCCCCGGTGCGGTGCCCGGATGATGCGGTCCTGGTCGGCCTGGATGGTCTGCACGATGTCGCTCATCCGGCCGGTGCGGGCCGAGTTCAGCGCGGCGAGCAGCACGGCGTCGCCGCTCGGGTCCTCGTGCCCGGTGCGGGTGGCGTCGCCGAGGTCGAGGATCTCGTCGTGCAGGGAGGTGACGGTACGGCCCTCGGTGGCGATGTGCCGGCGGCGGCGCAGGCCCATCGGGGTGTGGCCGGTGGCCAGGTAGAAGGGGCGGGCGACGTCGGCCCGCCAGTCGATGAGGACCGGGGTGCGCTCGGTGTCGTCCTCGCGCAGCCCGATCCGGCCGATGTGGTGCTTCGTGCCGTCGGCGAGGTCGATCCGGCCGAAGCAGAGCGAGCCGTCCACGGCGTTCAGCGCGGCGAGCAGCCCCGAGCGCTCGGCGACCAGGATGTCCCGCTCCAGCCGGGCCTGCATCGGCTTGTCGCCCTGGGCGAGCGCGTCCGCGACGGAGGTCTCGGCCTCGCCGCGCAGCACGTCCGCGCGCGCGTACAGTCCGTCGATGAATTCCTGTTCGTGCCGGATTTCATCGTCTGGAAATTCGGTGTTTGACAATTCCGCTCCCGCCCGGATATACTGTGCCCAGTAAACGTCATTCGTGGCCTCATGTGCGACTCGCCGAAATGAAGTCACGAATCATTGAATATACGCACAGGAATCCCCCGGACGCAATTGCCCGGGGGATTCTTTGCGAGCGGGGCCGCTTTACAGCACGTCGGCCAGCTCCTCCAGCAGGCGCCGCTTGGGCCGCGCACCCACCATCGACTTCACGGGCTCACCGCCCTGGAAGACCATGAACGTCGGCATCGACAGCACCTTGTACGCGTTCGTGGTCTCCGGGTTGTGGTCCACGTCCAGCTGGACGACCTTCAGCCGCTCGCCCTCCTCCGCGGCGAGGGCGCTGAGCACCGGCGCCATCTGCCGGCACGGCGGGCACCAGTCCGCCGTGAACTCCACCAGTACCGGCAGTTCCGACGCCAGTACCTCCTTGTCGAAGTCCGCGTCCCCCACCTCGGGTACACCCGCCGCCTTCGTCACCGTTCCTGCCCTCCCAGTTCGCACAACGGCTCCGGACCTCCCGGAACCAGCGCCTCGACGGCCAGTTCGTCCCGCGCGCGCTCGGCCCGCGCCAACTGCCCCGCGACCGTCTCGCGCACCGACGTCAGCTGCCCGATGAGCGCGTCCAGCTCGGCCAGCTTGCGCCGGTAGACCACGAGCGCGGCCGGACAGGAGTCGCCCTCCGGGTGCCCGGCCCGCAGACACTCCACGAACGGCCGGGTCTCCTCCAGGTCGAACCCGAAGTCCTGCAGCGTGCGGATCTGCCGCAGCAGCCGGAGGTCGCTCTCGTCGTACGTACGGTGTCCGTTGCCGTCCCGCCGGGCCGGCAGCAGCCCCCGCGACTCGTAGTACCGCAGGGTGCGTGTCGTGGTCCCGGCCCGCGCGGCCAGCTCGCCGATTCGCATGTAGACGACGGTACGGCTTGACGTCGACGTCAAGGCAAGGCCGCGGCGCCGCTACGCGTCCACCAGCCCCGCCGACTCCTCGACCTCCATCAGGGAGGCGCTGTGCCGTTCCTCCTCGAACTTCCGGCGGCCGCCGCGCAGGCCGAACAGGCGCTTGGTGAGGGCGATGTAGAGGACCGCGAGGATGTTCAGCACCAGGGTGGCGATCTTCAGCCAGCTGACGTGCTCGGTGAGTTCGTAGATCTCCAGCGGGAGGAAGGCGGCCGTGGCGACGACCGTCAGGTACTCCGCCCAGCGCTTGGCGTACCAGAGGCCGACCGCCTCGACGATCTCGATCAGCGCGTAGGCCAGCAGCAGGCCGGCCACCAGCAGCAGCGTGGAGCGCTGGTAGCCGAAGGCCTTCTGGAGGGAGCCGACGACCGGGGAGTGGTCGAGGTCGTAGTGGAAGTGCCGGAAGACCGGGCGCAACACGTCGAGGTACTCCTCGAACAGGCGGCGCACCGCGTCCCGGCTGTTGCTGAACTTCCACACCGCGACCGCGACCAGCACGATGAACACCCCGCGCAGGGCCCGCTCGACGGCGAGGAAGCGCAGGACGAACAGGTCCCGGAGCACCTTGCCGCGCGGCACCAGCGGGGCGTCGGCGGCCGGTCCCGAGGCGCGCGGCTCGCCGAGCACGAAGTCACCGCAGCGCAGGCACCGCCAGACGTCCCCGAGCGCGGTCCGCGCGTGCAGCCTGATGCGCAGCCGGGGATCGTCGGGCGCGTAGGTCACATGACCCTTGCGCGCGCAGGTCCGCCGGTCCCAGTCGATCTTCATCCCCCGTGCCTCCGTGTACGCACTGACATACCTGTACTGACGCCGGACTCGAACATGCCGTTCCGGTTGATCGGTACGGCACGTTACTGCGGCGCCGCCGCGCCGGGCACCCGGGCCGTACGCGGCGCGGCGGGCCGCGGGCCGCCCGGGCTCGTGGACCGGGCGGGCCGCGGCCCGTGCGGGAGGGGCGGGAGGCGTCAGCCGGCGGTGCTGTCCGCCGGTTCCCGCTCCTGCGTCTGCACCGGCTCCGGCGCCTGGGCCTCGCGGCGCGGCAGCAGGAAGGCCACCAGGACCGTGCCGATGCCGAGGATCACCGCGCCGACCAGGCTGGTGTGGGCGACCGCGTCGGAGAAGGCGGAGCCCACCGCGTCGGCCATCTGGCGGGCGCCGGCGGCCAGTTCGGTCGCCTGCTGCTTGAGCTGCGCGGCCTGCTGCGGGTCCCCCGCCCGCTGGGCCTGCGCGGCGGCCTGCTGCGCCTTCTCACCGATGCCGTGCGCGACGGCGTACCCCGCGCCGACCGAGTCCTGCGCGGTGTCCAGGGCGCTCGCCGGGAGCTTGCTGCCGGCGGTGGCGTCGGACAGGTGGTCGCCGTAGGAGGTGGCGAGCAGCGAGCCGAGGATGGCGATGCCGAGCGAGCCGCCCAGCTCCAGCGAGGTGTCGTTGACGGCGCCGCCGACGCCGAGCTCGGACTCCGGGAACGCGCCCATGATCGCGTCGGTGCAGGGCGAGAGGGCGAGGCCGATGGCGAGGCCCAGTATGACCAGGGGTGCCACGAAGTCGCCGTACGTGGAGCCCGCGTCCACCCGGGTGAGCAGGGCGAGGGCGACCGTACCGCCGACCATGCCCGCGCTGACGGTCCACTTCATGCCGACCCGCGGGGTGAGCCAGCCGGTCAGCGCCGAGCCGACGAAGACGGCGCCGGCGAGCGGCAGCATGCGCACACCGGTCTCCAGGGCGTCGTAGCCGAGGACGAACTGCAGGTGCTGGGTGAGGTAGTAGAAGGCGCCGAAGACGGCGAGGAAGAACAGGGCGACGGCGAGGTTGGAGCCGGCGAACCGGCGGCCGGTGAAGCGGCGCACGTCCAGGATCGGACGCGGATGGCGCAGCTCCCAGCCGACGAAGGCGACCAGGCCCACCCCGGCGATCACGGCTGCCGTCACCGCCTTGGCCCCCCACCCGAAGTGCGGGCCCTCGATGATCATGTAGACGAGCGCGCCGGTCCAGATCACCGACAGCACTCCGCCGACGTAGTCGATGCGGTCGTGGTGGCCGGCCTTGGACGGCGGGACCAGGACGAAGGCGCCGATGATGGCGACGGCCGCGACGGGCACGTTGATCAGGAAGGTCGAGGACCACCCGTGGTCGCGCAGCAGGGCGCCGGCGACCACCGGTCCGGCGGCGATGGCGAGCCCGGCGGTGGCGGTCCACAGCGTGATCGCCTTGGCCCGCTCGGCGCGCGGGAAGGTCGCGGCGAGCAGCGACAGCGTGGCCGGCATGATCAGGGCCGCGCCGACGCCCATCACGGCGCGGGCCGCGATGACGGTGGTGGAGCTGTCGGCGAGGTAGCCGAAGACGGCTCCGCCGCCGAACACCACCAGGCCGAGGACGAGCGCCCCGCGCCGGCTGTACTTGTCGCCGATCGCGCCGAGCAGCAGCATCAGCGCCGCGTAGGGGACGGTGTAGCCGTCGATCACCCACTGGAGGTCGGCGCTGGAGAGCCCGAGGTCCCGGGTCATGTCGGGTGCCGCGACCGTGAGGGCGGTGTTCGCCATCACGATGATCAGCAGACTCAGGCAGAGCACCAGCAGCGCCCACCAGCGCCGGGGGTAGGGCCGGTCCGTCCTCTCGGCCGGTTCGGTCATGACGAGTCGCATGGCAGGGGTCGCCTTCCTCGGTACGCGACGGGACTTGCACAGCACCGTGCAATTGCACAACAGTGTGCAATGTACGGGTGTTGCACATCGCTGTGCAAGTCGACCGGGGGCCGCCCGGGAGGGCGTGGAGGAGACCTCAGGAAGGCAGAATGACCGCCATGACCACGGGTAACAGCAGCCGCGCCGACGCCAACCGGCGCCGCATCCTCGACGTCGCCCTCGCCGAACTGCTGCGCGATCCCGACGCCTCCATGGACCAGATCGCGCGTGCCGCCGGCGTCGTACGACGGACGGTGTACGGCCACTTCCCCAGCCGGGAGGCGCTGATCAGCACCCTGGTCGACGGGGCCGTGGAGGCGCTGGCGGACGCGGATGCGCGGGCCCGCGCCGGAGTGACCGACCCGGCGGAGGCGCTGGCCCGCTCGGTGCTCGCGCTGTGGCCGGTCGCCGACCGCTACCGGCTGCTGATCGCGCTGGCCCAGCGCACCGTCACCGTGCAGGGCATCCGCGACCGCCTCGCCCCCGTGCGCGACGACAAGGTCCGCCTCCTCCAGCGGGGACTGGACGAGGGCGCCTTCGTCTCCCCGCTGCCCGCGCCGGCCCTCGCGTACGTGGTCGAGCAGATGCTGTTCGCCGTGACGGAGGCGGTGAACGACGGCCTCCTGGCAGCGGAAGAGGCGGGCCGCTCCGCCACGGTCGTCGTACTGACCGCGGCGGGCGTACCCGCCTCGCGGGCCACCGCGCTGGTGGCCGAGGTGTCGTAGAAGGCCGGAAAAAGGGGGGTGGGCGCAGGCCGGGAAAACGGGGGAAGCCGGGCGGCTGGGGTACGGGGGAACCTCAGCCGCCCGGCGGCGGTACCGGACGCCCGGCCCGGGTTCAGGCGGGGCCGGACGTCCGGAGCGAGGGGGACGGGCGCGAAGCGCCGCGTCCAGGAGCGAGGGGACCGCGCGACGGGCCGCACCGGGCCGACGGCCGCGCGACGGGCCGCAGAGGACCGTCGGCCGCGCGGCGGCCGGACCCGGCAGGCGCCTAGGCCTTGGCCAGCTCCTTCTCCCGGGGCTCGGGAGCTTCGGGAGCGGCGTCGTGGCCCTCGTCCACCAGCGTGGTCTCGTCGAACGGCAGCTCCCCGGCCAGCACCCTGCGCACCCGGACCGTGTCGATCTCCTTGGTCCACGTGCCCACGAGCACCGTCGCCACCGCGTTGCCCGCGAAGTTCGTCAGCGCCCGGGCCTCGCTCATGAACCGGTCGATGCCGACGATCAGACCGACACCGTCGACCAGCGCCGGCTTGTGCGACTGGAGGCCGCCGGCCAGGGTGGCGAGCCCCGCGCCGCTGACGCCGGCCGCGCCCTTGGACGCCAGCAGCAGGAAGAGCAGCAGCGGGATCTGCTCGCCGATCGACATCGGCGTGCCCAACGCGTCCGCGATGTACAGCGACGCCATGGTCATGTAGATCATCGTGCCGTCGAGGTTGAAGGAGTAGCCGGTCGGCACGGTGATGCCGACGACCGGCCGGCTGACGCCCAGGTGCTCCATCTTCGCGATCAGGCGGGGCAGCGCGGACTCCGACGACGAGGTCGACAGGATCAGCAGGAACTCCCTCGCGAGGTACTTGAACAGGGAGAAGACGTTCAGACCCGCGACGATCCGCAGCAGCGCGCCGAGGACGACGAAGACGAACAGGAAGCAGGTGACGTAGAAGCCGAGCATCAGCACGGCGAGGCTCTTGAGCGCGTCGATGCCGGCCGACCCGACGACCGCCGCGATGGCGCCGAAGGCACCGACCGGCGCGGCCCACATCACCATGGACAGGATGCGGAAGACGAGCCGCTGGATGTGCTCGATGCCGCGCAGCACCGGCTGTCCGGCCGAGCCCATGGCCTGGAGCGCGAACCCGGCGAGCAGGGCCACCAGCAGGGTCTGGAGGACCTGGCCCTCGGTGAAGGCGGAGACGAACGTGGTGGGGATGATCGACAGCACGAAGTCGACGGGCGGCAGCGCGTCGGCGGACACCTGGCCGTGCCCGGTGGCCTTGATGGCGTCGGTGATGTGCAGCCCGTCACCGGGGTGCAGCACGTTTCCGACGACGAGGCCGATGGCGAGCGCGACGAGCGACATCACCAGGAAGTAGCCGAGGGCGATTCCGCCGACGGCGCCGACCTTGGCGGCCTTCCGTACGGAACCGATACCGAGCACGATCGTGCAGAAGATGATCGGCGAGATCATCATCTTGATCAGGTTCACGAATCCGGTGCCCAGCGGCTTCAGCTCCACCGCCGCGTCGGGCCAGATGAGCCCCACGGCGATACCGAGCGCGACCGCCACGATGACGGCGATGTACAGGTAATGGGTCCGGTCCCGCTTCACGCGGGGCGCGGCAGGTGCCGTATCGGCAGTGCTGGCGGCCACGACTGCCCTCCTTGACGTCTTCGTCGGCGAACAACCGGCGTGCGGCTCACGTCCGGGCGATGTTCGGGGAATGCCGTGACTATCTCCCGCCCTGTGAGGGCGGTCACCCTTCCGTTCATTTAGTTCACACTTAACCGGAGAGGCACACTGCTGACATGCGCGTCCCCGCCTTCCCCCGAGCCCGCAGCCTGGCCGGCCAGCTGTTCGCCATGCAGGCCGTGCTCATCGCGGTGGTCGTCGCCGGGTACGCGCTCTTCACCTACGTCAGCGACCAGCGGCAGGCCGAGGAGGCCGCCGCCCGGCAGGCCACGGCGGTGGCCCGGTCCATCGCCGACTCCCCCTCGGTCCGCGCGGCCATCCGCACCCCCGACCCCACGGCCCGGCTGGAGCCGTACGCCCTCCAGGTCGTACGGGACGCCAACGTCGACTTCGTCACGATCATGAACCCGTCCGGCATCCGCTGGACCCACCCCGACCGGAAGCAGATCGGCAAGCGCTTCCTCGGCAACATCGGCCCCGCCCTGCACGGCCGCACCTTCACCGAGACCTACACCGGCACGCTCGGCCCGTCCGTCCGCGCGGTGACCCCCGTCACCGACCACGGCCGGATCGTCGGCCTGGTCAGCGCCGGCATCAAGGTCGAGACGATCAGCGCCCGGGCCCAGGACCAGCTCACCGCCCTGCTCGGGGTGGCCGCCGTGGCCCTGCTGCTGGGCGCCATCGGCACGTACGTGATCAACGCCCGGCTGCGCCGCCACACCCACGGCATGAACGCCACCGAGCTGAGCCGGATGCACGACTACCACCAGGCGGCGCTGCACGCGGTCCGGGAGGGGCTGCTGATGCTGGACGGCCAGTACCGGGTGGCGCTGATCAACGACGGCGGCCGGGAACTCCTGGGCGTCGGCCCGGAGGAGGAGGCGATCGGCCGCTCGGTCGCCGACCTCGGCCTGCCCGCCCCGCTGACGGGCGCCCTGCTCTCCTCCGAGCCCCGGGTGGACGAGGTGCACCTGACGGCGTCCCGGGTGCTGGTGGTCAACACGTCCCCGGTGTCGGGCGGCGAACACCGGGGGACGGTCGTGACGCTCCGGGACGTCACCGAACTCCAGTCCCTGATGGGCGAGCTGGACTCGGAGCGGGGCTTCACCCAGGCGCTGCGCTCCCAGGCGCACGAGGCCGCGAACCGCCTCCACACGGTGGTCTCCCTGATCGAGCTGGGCCGGGCCGAGGAGGCGGTGGAGTTCGCCACGGCCGAGCTGGAGCTGGCGCAGGCCCTCACCGACCAGGTGGTGGCGGCGGTGAGCGAGCCGGTGCTGGCCGCGCTGCTGCTCGGCAAGACCGCCCAGGCGAACGAGCGGGGCGTGGAGCTGGTGGTCTCGCCGGACAGCCGCCTGGACGACGGCGTACTGCCGTACGACCTGTCCGCCCGCGACCTCGTGACGATCCTCGGCAACCTGATCGACAACGCGGTCGACGCGGCACAGGGCAGCACCCGCGCACGGGTGACCGTGACGGCGTACGCTACGCCCGCCGAAGTGGTGCTGCGGGTCTCGGACACCGGGCCGGGGGTCGACCCGGCCCATGCCGACCTGGTATTCCAGCGGGGGTTCTCCACCAAGCCCGCCGGCCCCGGCGGGCGGGGACTCGGGCTGGCCCTGGTCCGGCAGGCGGTGACCCGCCACGAGGGCACGTTGACGGTGACGGAGTCCGGTGAGGACGGCGAGGGCGGAGCGGTGTTCGAGGTGCGGTTGCCGTTGCGCGCGTCGGCGGGTGGCGGCGGATGACGAGCGGGCAGCCCATTCGTGTGCTGGTGGTCGAGGACGACCCGGTGGCCGCCGACGCGCACGTGATGTACGTCGGCCGGGTCCCGGGGTTCGTCGCGGTCGGAAAGGCGCACACGGGCGCGGAGGCGCGGCGGATCCTGGACCGCACGGCGGTGGATCTCCTGCTGCTGGACCTCCACCTGCCGGACGTGCACGGACTGCAACTGGCCCGGTCGCTACGGGCCGCCGGTTACCACGCCGACGTGATAGCGGTGACGTCGGCGCGGGACCTGGCGGTGGTGCGGGAGGGGGTCTCGCTGGGGGTGGTCCAGTACGTCCTCAAACCCTTCACCTTCGCGACGCTGAGGGACCGGCTGGTGCGGTACGCCGAGTTCCACGCGGCGGTGGGCGAGGCGAGCGGGCAGGACGAGGTGGACCGGGCGCTGGCGGTGTTGCGGGCACCCTCGCCGGCCGCCCTGCCGAAGGGGCTCAGCGGGCCGACGCTGGAACGGGTGACGGCCGCGTTGCGGGAGGCCGCATCGGAGGGGCTCACGGCGGCCGGGGTGGCCGAGGCGGTGGGGATCTCGCGGATCACCGCACGGCGGTACCTGGAGCATCTGGTGGATGCGGGGAGGGCTGGGCGGAGTCCGTTGTACGGGCAGGTCGGAAGGCCTGAGCTGGTATATCGGTGGGTTTCTCAAGGGGGGTGAGGGCGGCTGCGGCGACACGGGCTTCGGTGGCCTCCTGGGGGGCGTTGGCACGGGTGTAGGCGTCGGCGGCTCGAAGGCAATGGGAGCCGGCGCTGGAGAGCTGGCCGGCTTCCACGTACATGTCGGCCAGGCGTGCGTGGGTCCTGGCGGCCCAGTACCAATCCTTGCTCTCCCGGTAGAGCGACAGAGCCTTGCGGAACGCCTCGATCGCCTCCGGTGCCCGGGCCGTCTCCCGCAGGGTGTCGGCCAGGTTGAACCATGTCACGGCTTCGGAGCGGCGGTCCCCGAGGGTCCGGAACAGCTCCCGGGCCCGCATGAGCGCGTCGATCGCTTCCGCACTGCGACCCGCGGCTTCCAGGGCGCGGCCGAGACTTGTCCAGGCGATGGCCTCGCCGTGCTGGTCGCCGTCAGCGCGGCACAGGTCACGGTCACGCTTGTGCGCCTCGACCGCCTCTTCCACTCGGCCGACGTCACGCAGCGCGAGACCCAGGTTGTTCAACAGGGCGCACTCGTGCTCACGGTCCCCGACGGCTTGAAAGATGTCACGGGCGTGCAGGTGCGCGTCGACCGCCTCGTGCAAACGCCCCATGTAACGCAGGGCGCACCCGAGGCTGGTCCACGCCAGACCCTCGCCCAGGCGATTCCCGATGCGGCGGGCTGCCTCCTGAGCGGTGCGGCTGACGATGAACCAGTCGTCGAAGTGCCGCCCCCACTCGAGGTATATCGCCAGACACTGCGCCAGAATCACCGCCCTGGCCGCGTAGCGCTCCTCCCGCCCCCACAGCACGGCCTCCACCAGCGACGCCCGCTCCGTGTTCAGCCACGCGAGCGCCTGGGCATGATCGCCGAAGCCTTCGGGCTGCGCTTGCCCCGGCAACCACCGCAAGCGGTCGTCGGCCGCGTACGCCCACCGGCAGTAGCAAGCCAGAACCCGCTCCCGCGCGGCATCACCCTCCTCGCACAGCTCGGCCGTACGTGCCGTCACCCCCGCGCAGAACGCCCGCACGAGGTCGTGCAGGCGCCATCGCCCGCGTACCCGCTGGAGAAGGTGAGCGCGGGCCAGCGCCTTCAGTTGCCGCAGGGGAGGGGCGTCCGCCCCGGCCAATACGGCCGCCACCTCCTCACTCACGTCGGGTCCCGGTGCGAGGGCGAGCAGACGCAGCAACCGTGCCTCGTCCGCGGGAAGTCGCCGGTACGACAGGTCGAATGCTGCGCGCACACTGCGCTCGCCATCGTCCAGGGCGTCGAGCCGGTCGTACGAGGTGGCCAGCTCGTCGGCGAGTTCCGCCACCGATCTGCCGGGATCCTCCGCGAGGAGCGCCGCCGCGATCTGGAGTGCCAGCGGAAGGTGCCCGCACAACCCGGCCAGCTGTGCCACCGCCTCCGGCTCCGCCACCACCCGGCTGTCCGCCGGGTCGGCGATTCGCAGCGCGCAATCAAGGAGGTCGTACGCCGCCCGGGGCGTCAACAGGTCCAACGGCACGAGCCGAGCCCCGAGTTGAGCCAACCGGTCCCGCGACGTCACAAGCACCCTGTGCAGCCCGCCACCGGGTAGCAGAGGCCGTACCTGCTCCGGTGAGGACGCGTTGTCGGCGACGATCAGCACCGCCTCCCGCTCAGCCAGCACCGACCGGTACAGTGCGGCCCGCTCGTCCGCCGTCACCGGGATGTGGTTCGGCTCAACACCGAGTGCCCGCAGCAGCGACTGCAGGGCCTGGTCGGCGGTAACGGGTGCGTCGTCGTACCCGTGCAGGTCCACGAAGAGCACGCCTCCCGGAAACCAGCCCGCCTCCCGCGCCGCGTACGCCGCCTGCACCGCGAGGGCCGTCTTGCCGATGCCGCCAAGGCCGGACACGGCGGTGACGAGGACGGCCCGTTCGGTGCCGGGGCCGGCCGGGTCCAGCGCGGTGCGCAGACGCCCCAACTCCTCGTCCCGCCCGGTGAACCCGGCGGCCCTCGGCGGCAGCGCGTCCAGGGCGGTAGGGGCCGGCGCCTGCTGCTTGAACTCGGCCTTGCCGATGACCTGCCCTTTGAACTCCCCGCCCCGGAACTCGACATGATCGCTCACCCGGCCCCTCCCCCCACCCCGAACGGCACGGCGTACTGCACGACGCACACCCCCAGCCCCACGACCGCGACCGCCTCCAGCACGGACACGACCGCCAGCCCGGCCGAGAGGTCGCCCCCCACCCAGTACACGACGAGCGCGCTCAACGGCACGACGCAGAAGGCGAGCAGATCCACCACGCACTGCACGACCTTCCGGGAGACGCGCCGGGCGTCCCCCCGGTGCGCGGTCTCCCAGCGGAAGACCTCGCCCCCCTCGGCCTGGGCCAGCGCGGCGAGCCGGGGCCCCAACTCACCCCGGACGTAGGCCCCGATCGCGGAGATCTTCTGGTCGTTGACCAGGTACGTCCAGCCGAGCACGACGCACACCGGCGGCAGCGCGAGCAGCATCGCCGTCTGCTTGGCCTGCGCCGCGGCGGCGATGACGGCGGCCACGACGGTCAGGGTGACGTAGAGCAGGTTGTCCCGGAACCCGATCCGTGTCTTCTGCTCGTCCTTGACGGTCTGGTACTCGGTGAGCAGCAACTGCCCCACGGTGACGTCTCGTTCCGGCACGCGAACCCCTTCCCCCAGCAGTACCTTATGAGTGTGCCGGAGACTCAACCCACCGTTCTGGTCCTGACCGCGCTCCCGCTGGAATACGCCGCTGTGCGGGCGTACGTCCCGGAGCGGCAGGAACGCGTCCACGACAAAGGGACCCGCGTCGAGGTCGGCCGGCTGCCGGACAGTGCCTGGCAGCTGGCGATCAGCGAGCTGGGTGTGGGGGCGGATCGGGCCGCCGCGCTCACGACCCAGCTCATCGAGTGGCTGCGCCCCGAGGCCATCCTCTTCGTCGGGGTGGCGGGGAGCCTGAAGGACGACATCGAGATAGGCGACGTCGTGGTGGGCACCCAGGTCTACGAGATCCACAGCGGCAAGCAGGCCCACGACGGTTTCAAGGTCCGCCCGAGGGCCCTGCCCGGCTCGCACGCACTGGAGCAGGCGGCGCGTTCCGCGGCGCGGGACCTGCCGGAGGTCCGCGTGCACTTCGCGCCGATCGCGACCGGTGACGTGGTGCTGGCCGACTCCCGATCGGACATCGCCCGGCACATCGAGAAGCACTACAACGACGCGGGCGCCATCGAGATGGAGGGCTCCGGAGCGGCCCAGGCGGCGCACCTGAGCGGGCAGGTGGACACCCTCGTCGTACGGGGCGTCAGCGACCGCGCCGACCGCAACAAGCGCCGGGCCGACGCCGGCGGCTCGCAGCAGCGGGCGGCCGCGCACGCGGCGACCGTGGCGGTGGCGATGCTGCGCAAGCACCAGCCCCGCCGCTCGGGGTCCGGCGACGCCGAGGAGGGACCCCAAGCACGCCACGGGGACGGCGACCACATCGACTTCCGGGGCGGGACCTTCTACGGAACGGTCATCGGCAAGCAGGTCGGAGACCGGTAAGGGCACGACCCACGGCCCGGTCCCGCGCGCGACCGCCACCCTGCCGCCCCGCCCCCTCGGCTTCACCGGCCGGTCGGCGGAGCTGGACCGCCTGCTCCCCCACCTCGCACCCGGCGGGGACGACCCGACCGCGCTTCCGCTGCTCATCTTCGCCGTCACCGGCATGGGTGGCATCGGCAAGACGGCACTGGCGGTGGAGGCGGCACACCGGGCCTGCGCGCAGGGCTGGTTCCCGGGCGGGACGCTCTTCGTGGACTTGCGCGGCTACGACGACGATCCGGCTACGGCGGATCAGGCGGTCCTGGCGCTGCTCGACGCGCTCGGCGTACGGGAGCAGGATCTACCTCCGACGACCGAGCGCCAGTACGACGCGTACCGTGCACTCCTCGCCGAACGGGACCGCCTGCTGCTGGTCCTGGACAACGCGTCTGACCCGTCCCAGTACGTACCTCTGCTGCCCGGTACGGACCGGCACCGGGTCCTCATCACCTCCCGGGACCGTCCCGACGCTCTTCCCGTACGCCTGATCGACCTTGAGACGCTCGAGCCCGAAGACTCGGTCGCCCTGGTGACCCGCGCCCTGCACGGCACCGACGAACGTGACGACCGCCCGGCACGCGAATACGCCGCACTACATGAACTCGCTGACCTCTGCGGCCACTTGCCCCTGGCCCTGCAGATCGCGGCGGGCATGCTGCGCCGGCGCCGCCATCGGGACATCTCGTCCGTGGTGACCGAGATCCGGGACGCCGGAGATACGACCGCGGTCCTCGACCACGGCAGTCCTGGAACAGACCTGTACGGGCGCTCACTCGTCCTGCGCCCTGTACTGGAGACCTCCTACCGCCGACTGCCGCACGACCAGGCCCGGCTGCTGCGCCTGCTCTGTCTGGCCCCGGGCGCGGAGACCGGGACAGACGCGATCGCGGCCCTCGCGGACCTCGCAACGGAATCCGTGCTGCCGCTGCTGGAGGACCTGGCCGCCACCCATCTCGTCGCGTCAGTGCGGGGCGGCAGCGGGGCGGCTCCCGGGGTGCGGTGGCGGTTACACGACTTGGTGCGGGGGTTCGGGGCCAGCGTGGTGGCGGGGGACGCGGGGCTGCGGAAGGAGGGGGAGGCGGCGCGGGCACGGGTGCTGGACTTCTACTGGCGGTGGGCGGATGCCGCTGACAACCGGTTGCGGTGGCTGCCCGGGATGGAGGAGCCGGAACGGTTCGCGGAGCGGGGCCAGGCGTTGGCGTGGCTGGACGGGGAGCGGGCGGGTCTGGTCGCTGCGGTGGAGTGGGGACGGGAGGAGCGGTACGCGGACGCGGCGGTGAGGCTGGCCCAGTGTCTGGGGGAGTACCTGCTCTGGCGGCGGTATTTCGACGACTGGATCACTGTTGCGGAGGCGGCGCGGGAGGCCGCCCGCCTTGCCGGGGACCGGCTGGGCGAGGCCATCGCGTGGGACCACCTCGGCCTCGCCCTGACGTCGGCGGGCCGGGCGGAAGAGGCGATCGACGCCCACACCCGGGCCCGCGACCTCTACCAGACCGCCGAGAACCGCCACAGCGAGGCCACGGCATGGAGCAACCTGGGCACCTCCCTGTGGAATGCCGGCCGGGCGGAAGAGGCAATCGGCGCCTACGCCCGGGCCCGCGACCTGCTCCAGGCCGTCGGGGACCGCCACAGCGAGGCCAGTGCGTGGGACGGCCTTGGTCTCGCGCTGCGGGAGGCGGGCCGGGTGGAAGAGGCGATCCACGCCCACACTCGGGCCCGCGACCTCTGCCAGACCGCCGAGGACCGCCACCGCGAGGCCAGTGCGTGGAACAACCTCGGCATCGCCCTGCGGGAGGCAGGCCGGGTGGAAGAGGCAATCGAGGCGTACGGCAAGTCCCTGGGGCTTCGCCACGAGTTCGAGGACTGGTACGGCGAGGGGCAAACCCTCCACGGGCTGGCCCTCGCCCAGCAGGCCGCCCACCGCCCCGCCGAGGCCCGCACCACCTACCTCAAGGCCGCCGACGCCTTCACCCGAGCCAACGCCCCCACCGAAGCCGCCCAAGCCCGCGCCCGCGCCACCGAACTACCCGACTGACACCGCTCCTCCACTCCCCCTCGCAAGCCCGCACCCACGCCGGGCACGCACGACCCCAAGGCAACGCCTACATCGCCGTAGCCGGCCAGGAGGACCACCCCCTCACCGACACCCGCGAGGCCCTCCGCGCCCTCATCCGCGACATCAAGGCCGGCAAGGCGGACCACCTCCTGTAGTCCACGGGCCTTCGCTAGGCCACGGCCTCCCGTAGTCCACGCGTCTCCTGCAGTCGGCCGGTCTCCTGTACCCCACCGGTGTCCAATCCCGCGCACGCGCATTGACCTGACTAGACCACTCCTCTTACCTTCACGGCAGCAATCTCCGCGCCACCCTCACGTGTGCTCAGGAGGTCATGCCCGTGCACCCCACCGCCGCCCCCCTCACCGCCCTCGCGCTCGCCGCCACCGCCCTCACCGCCTGCGGCGGCGGATCCGGCAGCAGCCCGGACACGATCAAGGTGTCGTACAAGCAGTCCACCGACAACTCCGTCAAGGTGATGGACACCTACCTCGCCGGGATCAAGAAGCAGTTCGAGCACGACCACCCCGGCAAGAAAGTACAGTTCGTGCCGATCAAGGCTCCGGACGCCGAGTACTACACCAAGCTCCAGCAGATGCTGCGCTCGCCGCGGACCGCCCCGGACCTGGTCTACGAGGACACGTTCCTCATCAACTCCGACATCACCAGCGGGTACCTGAAGCCGCTCGACCCGTACCTCGCCAAGTGGCCCGACTGGAAGCAGTTCGTCGGCACCGCGAAGGCGGCGGCGAAGGGTGAGGACGGGAAGACGTACGGCGTTCCGGACGGGACCGACACCCGCGGGCTCTGGTTCGACAAGCGGGTGTTCGCCAAGGCGGGGCTGCCCGCCGACTGGCAGCCGAGGACCTGGGACGACGTGCTCGCCGCCGCCCGGACCATCAAGCGGAAGGTCCCCGGTGTCGTCCCGCTCAACGTCTACACCGGCAAGCCCGCCGGTGAACGGGCCACCATGCAGGGCTTCGAGATGCTCCTGTACGGCACGGGCGACGGCACCCACGATCCGCTGTACGACAGCGGCAGCAAGAAGTGGATCACGGGGTCGCAGGCCTTCAAGGACTCCCTCCGCTTCGTCGAGACCGTCTACCAGGACGGACTCGGCCCCGACGTCTCCGACGCCCTCGACCCGAACTTCAACACCACCGTCAACGGCGAGCTGCTCCCCCAGGGCAAGCTCGGCATCGCCCTCGACGGGTCCTGGCTGCCGCAGGCCTGGCTGCCGGGCAGCGGGCACGAGTGGCCGGAGTGGTCGAAGCGGTTGGGGCTCGCCGCCATGCCCACCCAGCACGGGCAGTCGCCCGGCAAGGTGAGCATGTCCGGCGGCTGGACCTGGTCCATCCCTGCCAAGGCGGGCAATCCCGGCCTCGCCTTCGACTTCGTCCGGACCATGCAGACGAAGGACAACGCGCGGAAGTGGTACATCGCCAACTCCGGGATCGCCGTACGGAAGGACGTCGCCGCCGATCCGGCCTACGCCCGCGCCCAGCCCGGCATCAGGTTCTTCACCGATCTCGTCGCGAGCACGCACTACCGGCCCGCGTTCCCGGCGTACCCGAAGGTGTCGACCGCCGTGCAGGAGGCCATGGAGGGGGTCACGACCGGTGATCTGTCGGTCGCGGAGGCGGCGAGCGGCTACGACGCCACGGTCAAGGACGTCACCGGCGGCCAAGTGGTCGAGAAGTGAGGCGCGGACACCGGGGCGCCCAGGCCGTCAGGGCGCTCCCCCTCGCCCCCGCCGTGGTCCTGCTGCTCCTCTTCCTCGCCGGGCCGATCGCCTACTGCGTCTGGATCGCCTTCACCGACCTCCAGCTGACCGGGCAGGCCCACTCCTCCTTCGTCGGCCTCGCCAACTTCCGCCGGGCCTTCCGGGACGACGCGTTCCTGAACGCCGTCTGGCTGACGCTCGTGTTCACGGTGGTGTCCTCGCTGGTCGGGCAGAACACGCTGGGGCTGGCCCTGGCCGCGTTGATGAAGCGGGCCTCGAAGCCCGTCCGGACCGTGACCGGCGCCGTCGTCGTCACCGCGTGGGTGCTGCCGGAGGTCGTCGCCGGGTTCCTGCTGTACGCGTTCTTCCGGCGCGAGGGCACCCTGAACGCGGTCCTGGACCTGCTGCACCTCCCCCGGCAGAACTGGCTGTTCACGCTGCCGATCCTCGCCGTGTCCTTCGCCAACGTCTGGCGCGGGACGGCGTTCTCGATGCTCGTGTACTCCGCCGCGCTGGACGAGATCCCCGCCGAGATCACGGAGGCCGCCGAGGTGGACGGGGCCGGCGGGTGGCGGCGGCTGTGGCACATCACGCTGCCGATGATCCGGCGCTCCATCGGCACCAACCTCATGCTCAACACCCTCCAGACGCTCTCCGTCTTCGGTCTGATCTGGGTGATGACCCGGGGCGGGCCCGGGGACCGGAGCCAGACGCTGCCGCTGTTCATGTACGAGACGGCCTTCCAGAACAGCATGATCGGGTACGCCACCGCGGTCGCCCTGCTCCTGCTGGTCGTCGGCTCGCTGTTCTCCGTCGTCTATCTGCGGCTGCTGCGGACGGAGGTCTGATGGCCAGGATGCGCTCCTCCCGGCGGCTCGCCGCCGACCTGTCGCTGCTGGCCGTGGCCGCCGCCTTCGCGCTGCCCCTCGCCTGGGTGCTGCTGTCGGCCGTGGACCCGCACGCCGGGCTGAGGGTCAGGGTCCCGGACAGCCCGACCCTGGACAACTTCCGGGCGATCCTGACCCCGGACATCACCTACACCCCGCTGCTGAACAGCCTGGTGCTGTGCGGGGGCGCCACGGCGCTGACCGTCGGCTGCGCCGCGCTCGCCGCCTATCCGCTGTCCCGGTTCCGGTCCCGGCTGAACCGGCCGTTCCTGCTGACCATCCTGTTCGCGACGAGCCTGCCGATCACGGCGGTCATGGTGCCGGTGTACGCCCTGTTCGTCCGGGTGAACCTGATCGACACCCTCCAGGGCACGATCCTCTTCTTCGCCGCCTCGCAGCTGCCGTTCGCGATCTGGCTGACGAAGAACTTCATGGACGGAGTACCGAGGGAGCTGGAGGAGGCGGCCTGGACGGACGGGGCCTCGGCCCTGCAGTCCCTGGTGCGGATCGTGCTGCCACTGATGGGGCCGGGGCTCGCCGTGGTGACCGTGTTCTCGTTCGTGATGATGTGGGGGAACTTCTTCGTCCCGTTCATGCTGCTGCTCACCCCGGACCGGATGCCGGCCTCGGTGAGCATCAACGACTTCTTCGGCAACCGGGGCATGGTGGCGTACGGCCAGCTCGCCGCGTTCTCGGTGATCTACTCGACGCCGGTGGTCCTTCTGTACGTTCTGGTGGCACGGCGGCTGGGCGGCGGATTCGCGCTGGGCGGCGCGGTGAAGGGGTGACCGGGAGTAATGCCAGGTCACGGCGGGTGACACTGAGTGTCAGGTCATGTCGTGCGATCGCCCCGTACGTTCCTACGATCCGTGATCCTGTCCGAACCGACCGTAGCCATCCCGTCACGGCACCCCTAGCTTGTGCCGGGTGCGCCAACCCTCAGCTCCTCCGTTCAACGCCCCGGCGGCCCGCCGGCTGCGCGCCGCGCTCGGCATGGGCCCCGAGCACGTCGCCTACGGCCTGCGGGCCTCGTACGGGCTGCCGTACGTCACACCCGATCTGGTGATCGCCTGGGAACGCGGTGTCGCCGCCCCGAGCAGTCCCGAACTGACCGCCCTCGCGGGCGTGCTGTGGTGTTCCCCGGGCGAACTCCTCGGCCGCCCGCAGACCCTGCGCGAGCACCGCATCGCCCGTGCCGTCGCGCCCGAGGACGTCGCCCACGCCGTCGGCATGGACCTGCGCGCGTACCTGCGGGCGGAGGAGAGCAGGCAGTGGAAGGGCAACGAACGCCAGTCGGCCGCGCTCGCGCGGGTCCTGGACCTCGCCCTGCCCGACTTCGTCGCCGTCACCGGCCGCGAGGCGAGGCTGGCCGAGCTGCTGCACAGCGCGGTGACCACCCGCTGGCAGGCCTATGTGCGGCCGGTGCGGAAACTGGCCCCGGTGGACGCCGAGGTCCTCGAAGGAGTGCTCCAGGAACTCCACCAGGACTACCAGGGGCACATGGCCGCCACCCTCAGCTGGGGCGGCGGCAGCAGGAGTGCCAGCCGGTCCGGCCAGGAGTTCCTCGACCGGATCGTGGAGAACTTCTGGACGGCGGTGGAGCAGCGGACCTGAGGCGGGGCCGGCCGCCGGTGCGGTCTAGGACCTCTCTTCCGGATCATGCCGGGGTCGCGGGGTCCGGCACGCACATCCGCGGCGTTGTCGTCGGTTGTCGACGCTCCGCGTCGACGCCCTCCTCCGCCTTGCGGCTGCACGCACCGGACCCCGCTCGGGTCAGCCGACAGGCACCGTCCCCCGCAGCCGGCCCGATCCGAAAGAGAGGCCCTAGAAGACCGACTCGGCCTCGTCCATCCGGTCCTTCGGGACCGTCTTCAGCTCGGTGACGGCCTCGGCGAGCGGCACCATCACGATGTCGGTGCCGCGCAGCGCGGTCATCCTGCCGAACTCGCCGCGGTGCGCGGCCTCGACGGCGTGCCAGCCGAAGCGGGTGGCGAGGACGCGGTCGTAGGCGGTGGGGACGCCGCCGCGCTGGACGTGTCCGAGGATGACCGGCTTGGCCTCCTTGCCGAGGCGCCGCTCCAGCTCGTAGGCGAGGGCGGTGCCGATGCCCTGGAAGCGCTCGTGGCCGTACTGGTCGATCTCGCCCTTGCCGTAGTCCATGGTGCCCTCGGCGGGGTGGGCGCCCTCGGCGACGCAGATGACGGCGAACTTCTTGCCGCGGGCGAAGCGCTCCTCGACCATCTTGACCAGGTCGGCGGGGTCGAAGGGGCGCTCGGGCAGGCAGATGCCGTGGGCGCCGGCGGCCATGCCGGACTCCAGGGCGATCCAGCCGGCGTGCCGGCCCATGACCTCCACGACCATCACGCGCTGGTGGGACTCGGCGGTGGTCTTCAGGCGGTCCATGGCCTCCGTCGCCACGCCGACGGCGGTGTCGAAGCCGAAGGTGCGGTCGGTGGAGGAGATGTCGTTGTCGATGGTCTTGGGGACACCGACGACCGGCAGGCCCGCGTCGGACAGCATGCGGGCCGCCGTCAGGGTGCCCTCGCCGCCGATCGGGATCAGCGCGTCGATACCGAACTCCTCGACCATGTCGGCCGCGCCCTCGCAGGCCTCGCGCAGCCGGTCCCGCTCCAGCCGGGAGGAGCCGAGGATGGTGCCGCCGCGGGCCAGGATGCCGCTGACCGCGTCCAGGTCGAGGGTGCGGTAGTGGCGGTCCAGCAGGCCGCGGTAGCCGTCCTCGAAGCCGATGACCTCGTCGCCGTACTGCGCCACCGCCCGGTGCACGACCGACCGGATCACGGCGTTCAGGCCGGGGCAGTCGCCGCCTGCGGTGAGAACTCCGATGCGCATCGTGCTGTGTCTCCTGCTCGCTGTCGTGTACCGGTGAGCCGGTGTCGATTGTTTCACGTCCGCCGGACCGGTGAAGCCTTGACGGGCGCCTTATCCGTCGGCGGGGGTATTGTCAAGAGGGTTCCACTCACCTCGGTGAGTGATTTTTATGCCGAAGACGCGACAGAAGCGACAGAGCGATATGAGGAACGGAGTGGACACGTGACGCGCAGCGTGTACGTCACCGGGATCGACCGCGGTGACGGCCGCCAGGTCGTGGAGCTGGGGGTCATGGAGCTCCTGACACGGCAGGTCGACCGGGTGGGTGTGTTCCGTCCCCTCGTCCACGACGGCCCCGATCGACTGTTCGAGCTGCTGCGGTCGCGCTACCGCCTCTCGCAGGACCCGGCGACCGTCTACGGCATGGACTACCACCAGGCCTCCGCGCTCCAGGCCGAGCAGGGCACCGACGAGCTGGTCTCCGCCCTGGTCGACCGCTTCCACCTGGTGGCCCGGGACTACGACGTCGTCCTGGTCCTCGGCACCGACTACGCCGGCACCCAGCTGCCGGACGAGCTGTCCCTCAACGCCCGCCTCGCCAACGAGTTCGGCGCCTCCGTGATCCCGGTGGTCGGGGGCCGCAGGCAGTCCGCCGAGTCCGTGCTGGCCGAGACCCGCAACGCCTACCGCGCCTACGACGGCCTCGGCTGCGACGTGCTCGCCATGGTCGCCAACCGGGTGGCCCGCGAGGACCGCGACGAGATCGCCGAGCGGCTCGCCGGCCGGCTGCCGGTGCCGACGTACGTCCTGCCCGACGAGCCGGCCCTGTCCGCGCCGACGGTCGCCCAGATCGCCCAGACCCTCGGCGCCAAGGTGCTGCTCGGCGACGACTCCGGGCTCGCCCGGGACGCCCTCGGCTTCGTCTTCGGCGGCGCCATGTTGCCGAACTTCCTGGGCGCCCTCACCCCGGGCTGCCTGGTCGTCACCCCCGGCGACCGCGCCGACCTGGTGGTGGGCTCGCTCGCCGCGCACAGCGCCGGCACCCCGCCGATCGCCGGCGTGCTGCTCACCCTGAACGAGGTGCCGAGCGAGGAGGTCCTCACCCTCGCCGCCCGCCTCGCCCCGGGCACCCCGGTGCTCTCCGTGTCCGGCAACAGCTTCCCCACCGCCGAGCAGCTCTTCTCCATGGAGGGGAAGATGACCGCGGCCACCCCGCGCAAGGCGGAGACCGCGCTCGGCCTGTTCGAGCGGTACACCGACACCGCCGGCCTGGCCCGCCGGGTCTCCGCGCCGAGCAGCGACCGGGTCACCCCGATGATGTTCGAGCACAAGCTGCTGGAGCAGGCCCGCGCCGACAAGCGCCGGGTCGTCCTCCCCGAGGGCACCGAGGAGCGGGTGCTGCACGCGGCCGAGGTGCTGCTGCGCCGGGGCGTGTGCGACCTGACCCTGCTCGGCCCGGCCGACCGGATCCGCAAGAAGGCCGCCGACCTCGGCATCGACCTCGGCGACAGCCAGCTGATCGACCCGGCCACCTCCGAGCTGCGCGACAGCTTCGCGGAGAAGTACGCGGCACTGCGCGCCCACAAGGGCGTCACCGTCGAGCTGGCCTACGACGTCGTCTCCGACGTGAACTACTTCGGCACCCTGATGGTCCAGGAGGGCCTGGCCGACGGCATGGTGTCCGGCTCGGTGCACTCGACGGCGGCCACCATCCGGCCCGCCTTCGAGATCATCAAGACGAAGCCCGAGGCGTCCATCGTCTCGTCGGTGTTCTTCATGTGCCTGGCCGACAAGGTGCTGGTCTACGGCGACTGCGCGGTCAACCCGGACCCGAACGCCGAGCAGCTCGCGGACATCGCCATCCAGTCGGCGGGCACGGCCGCGCAGTTCGGTGTGGAGCCGCGGATCGCGATGCTGTCGTACTCCACGGGGACGTCCGGTTCGGGCGCCGACGTGGACAAGGTGCGCCAGGCCACCGAGCTGGTCCGCTCGCGCCGGCCGGACCTGAAGATCGAGGGCCCGATCCAGTACGACGCGGCGGTGGAGCCGTCCATCGCCGCGACCAAGCTGCCCGACTCGGACGTCGCCGGTCAGGCCAGCGTGCTGATCTTCCCCGACCTCAACACCGGCAACAACACCTACAAGGCCGTGCAGCGTTCGGCCGGCGCGATCGCCGTCGGCCCGGTCCTGCAGGGTCTGCGCAAGCCGGTCAACGACCTGTCCCGGGGCGCCCTCGTCCAGGACATCGTCTCCACCGTCGCCATCACGGCGATCCAGGCCCAGAATCCCGCCCCGTCCCCCGGCGGCACCCCGTCCCCCAGCGAGAAGGCGTCCCAGCAGTGACCTCCCCCACCCGTGTCCTCGTCCTCAACTCCGGTTCCTCGTCGGTGAAGTACCAGCTGCTGGACATGCGGGACAGCAGCCGGCTCGCGGTGGGCCTGGTCGAGCGCATCGGCGAGCAGACCTCCCGGCTGAAGCACACCTGCCTCACCAGCGGCGACACCCGTGAGCACACCGGTCCGATCGCCGACCACGACGCCGCCCTGAAGGCGGTCGCCGAGGAGCTGGGCCGCGACGGACTGGGCCTGGACTCCCCGGAGCTGGCCGCGATCGGCCACCGCGTGGTGCACGGCGGGATGTTCTTCACCGAGCCCACCGTCATCGACGACGCGGTGCTCACCGAGATCGAGCGGCTGATCCCGGTCGCCCCGCTGCACAACCCGGCCAACCTGACCGGCATCCGCACCGCGCAGGGGCTGCGCCCCGACCTGCCCCAGGTCGCCGTCTTCGACACCGCGTTCCACACGACGATGCCGGAGTCCGCGGCGCGCTACGCGATCGACCCGAAGATCGCCGACCGGCACCGCATCCGCCGCTACGGCTTCCACGGCACCTCGCACGCCTACGTCTCGCGGGAGACCGCGCGGCTGCTGGGCAAGGACCCGTCCGAGGTCAACGTGATCGTGCTGCACCTGGGCAACGGCGCCTCGGCGTCCGCGGTCGAGAGGGGCCGGTGCGTGGACACCTCCATGGGGCTGACGCCTTTGGAGGGGCTCGTGATGGGTACGCGCTCCGGTGATGTGGACCCCGCCGTCATCTTCCATTTGGCCCGGGTTGGGGATATGTCCATGGACGAGATCGACACTCTTCTCAACAAGAGGAGCGGCCTGTTCGGTCTGTGCGGGGACAACGACATGCGGGAGATCCGCCGCCGGATCGACGAGGGTGACGAAGAGGCCGCACTCGCCTTCGACATTTACATTCACCGGCTCAGGAAGTACATCGGCGCCTATTACGCGGTGCTCGGCACCGTGGACGCGGTGGCCTTCACCGCCGGGGTCGGCGAGAACGCCGCCGAGGTGCGCGAGGCGGCGATCGCGGGCCTGGAGGGGCTGGGCCTGGCGGTCGACGCGGAGCGCAACGCCGTGCGCGGCGGCGAGCCGCGGCTCATTTCGCCGGAGTCCGCCCGCGTGGCGGTCGCCGTGGTGCCGACGGATGAAGAACTGGAGATCGCGACGCAGACCTACGCACTGGTCGGAAAGAACAACTGAATACCACCTGAGCGGTGTGGCACTCATTTGTATCTTCCGCCAGACGGAATATTCCGTAGCGAAACAAACCGATAGGATCGCCCCATGCGCCGTTCGAAAATCGTCTGTACTCTCGGCCCCGCGGTCGACTCCCACGAGATGCTCGTCGCCATGATCGAGGCGGGCATGAACGTGGCCCGGTTCAACTTCAGCCACGGCACCCACGCCGAGCACCAGGCGCGGTACGACCGCGTCCGGGCCGCCTCCAAGGAGACCGGCCGTCCCATCGGCGTCCTCGCCGACCTGCAGGGCCCGAAGATCCGCCTGGAGACCTTCGCCGAGGGTCCGGTCGAGCTGGAGCGCGGTGACGAGTTCGTCATCACGACCGAGGACGTACCGGGCGACAAGCACATCTGCGGCACGACGTACAAGGGGCTGCCGGGTGACGTCTCGCGCGGCGACCAGGTCCTGATCAACGACGGCAACGTCGAGCTGAAGGTCCTGGACGTCGAGGGCCCGCGGGTGAGGACGATCGTCATCGAGGGCGGCGTCGTCTCCGACCACAAGGGCATCAACCTGCCCGGCGCGGCCGTCAACGTGCCCGCGCTGAGCGAGAAGGACGTCGAGGACCTGCGCTTCGCCCTCCGCATGGGCTGCGACATGGTCGCGCTGTCCTTCGTCCGGGACGCCAAGGACGTGCACGACGTCCACCGCGTGATGGACGAGGAGGGCCGCCGGGTCCCGGTGATCGCCAAGGTGGAGAAGCCGCAGGCGGTCGACAACATGGAAGCCGTCGTGCTGGCGTTCGACGGCGTGATGGTCGCCCGTGGTGACCTCGCCGTCGAGTACCCGCTGGAGAAGGTCCCCATGGTGCAGAAGCGCCTGGTGGAGATGTGCCGGCGCAACGCCAAGCCGGTGATCGTCGCGACCCAGATGATGGAGTCGATGATCACCAACTCCCGCCCGACCCGCGCCGAGGCCTCCGACGTCGCCAACGCGATCCTGGACGGCGCCGACGCGGTCATGCTGTCGGCCGAGTCCAGCGTGGGCGCCTACCCGGTCGAGACGGTCAAGACCATGTCGAAGATCGTCACCGCGGCCGAGCAGGAGCTGCTCGCCAAGGGCCTCCAGCCGCTCGTGCCGGGCAAGAAGCCGCGCACGCAGGGCGGTTCGGTGGCCCGCGCGGCCGCCGAGATCGCCGACTTCCTCGGCGGCAAGGGCCTGATCGCCTTCACGCAGTCCGGTGACACGGCGCGCCGGCTGTCCCGCTACCGCGCGATCCAGCCGATCATCGCCTTCACCACGGACGAGGGCACCCGCAACCAGCTCACCCTCAGCTGGGGCGTGGAGTCGCACGTCGTGCCGTTCGTGAACACCACGGACGAGATGGTCGAGCTGGTGGACCAGGAGATCGACCGGCTCGGCCGCTTCAGCCCGGGCGACACCGTCATCATCACCGCCGGCTCGCCCCCCGGGGTCCCCGGCACCACCAACATGCTCCGTGTCCACCACCTGGGCGGCCAGAACGGCTGACCCGTCCGGCACGGGCCCTGTACGGCACCGAGGGCGCCCCCTTCGACAGGGGGCGCCCTCGGTGTTGTGCGGCTCCCGAACCGGGCTTGTACGACCGCTCAGTCGGTCGTGTACACGTGCATGCCGGGCACGTGCAGGTTGCCGCCGAACTGGGCCGCCTGGACCACCTTGACGTTGGTGAAGTAGATCAGCGGGATGTTCAGCGGGGGCGGGCTGTCCGGGCTGAACGTCACCGGGATCAGCCCGAACAGGTTGCCCGAGATGCTCTCGGTGTACATCACCGTGTCGCCGCCGGTGATGGTGGACGTCGAGCCCTTGGCCGCCTGGACGTGGTAGGTCTTGTTCGCCTGCTTGTCGTTCACCGTCTGGTGCAGGTCGCCGATGTCGGTGCCGCCGGAGATGACGTACTTCAGCACCTTCTTCGTGGTGCCGTTGGCCGTCTTCACCTGGACGATGCCCTGGTAGTCGGCGCCCTTGAGGAGCAGGGAGCTGGCGTTCAGGTACCAGGGGTCGTCGGCCACCGGCACCTTGTTGTCGACGCCGCCCTCGTCGTCCGTGGCCACCGGACAGTCCTCGGCGGAGGCGGACTCGCTCGCGGACGGGCTCGGCGTGGCCGTCGCGGTCGCGTCCCCGGCCGCCCGGGTGGTGTCGTCGGCGGTCTTGGAGACGGTGCCCGTGGTGTCCCCGGCCGTGTCCTTGACGGTGTCCGTGGCCTTCTTCGCCGTGTCCTTCACGGTGTCGGAGGCGCTGCCGCCCGTGTCCTTGCCGGCCGCGTCCTTGCCGCCGCCGGACGAGGTGTCCGTGGCGGAGGAGGACGAGGACGAGGGGGACGCGGTCGGTGCCGGCGTCGCGGTCTGCGTCGACGCGCCGGAGCCCGTGTCCGTGCCACCGCCGCCGGTGAGGAGGTCACCGAGGGTGTCGCCGATGGTGTCCAGGACGCCACCGCCGCCGCTCTGGGTCTGCGACGTCGACGGCGTGTCCGTGTCACCGCCCGAGCCCGAACCCGAGCCGGCCGAACCGGAGTCGGAGCCGGTCGACCCCGAGTCGGAGCCGGCGGAACCCGAACCGGAGCCGGAGGAGCCCGAGTCGGACCCGGAGGAGCCGGAGTCCGAGGTGGCCGTCGGGTCGGGGGTGGCCTTGTCGTCGGAACCTGAACCCGACGAAGAGGTACCGCCCGGCTCCTCCGTCTTGCCGCTCCCGGCGGTCTGCGACGGCGAGGCCGACGTGCTCGGCGACGCGGACGGCGACGGCGAGGCCGAGGCGTCCTTGTCCTCGTCCAGCGCCTTGACGCAGTCCTTGTACTCGTCGGCCGTCAGGCTCTTCGCCGACGTCGACGGGGACGGGCTGCCGTTGTTGTCGGCGAGGGCGAACGTGGACGTGAAGCCCATGCCCATGAGCACCGCCGTGGGCATCGCCACGGAGGCTATGGCCTTGCCGGCCGGCATGTGGAACCTGGTGAACAGCGGCTTTCTGGGGGCCGCGTGGCGGGGCCCGGTTCTCGCGCGGGACCCGTCCACATCGGTCCCGCGGGTCACCTCGTCAGCCGGCACTGTGCCTCCCGTTCGCCCCGTTGGCCGGGTTCGTTCCTGACAGGTCGTTCGGCTCGTCCAGTCCGTACACGCGCTGCTCCGGCAGGGGCGCGGCGGCGGGCGAACCGCCCTGGGCCGGTGCCGCTCCGGCCGGCGGCTGCGGCTGCGCGGGCGCGCCCGGTGCCCAGGCGATGGCCATCGCCCCGCCGGTCAGCGCGCACAGGAAGCCGACGATGAAGCCGCCGATGTTGGACAGCGGGAGGGACACCAGCGCCAGCAGGATCGCCGCGACGCCCCCGAACACCCGGATGTGCTGCTGGAACCAGAGGATGATCCCGAGGACGAAGAGCAGTCCGCCGATGATCAGGGAACTGGAGCCGCCGGGCGTCCCCATCGTCATCGAGATGTGGCCCAGCTGCACGTGGGCGTACGGGAAGTACAGGATGAGAAAGCCGCCGACCATGACGAACAGACCGGCCCAGAACGGACGTGTGCCCCGCCAGGCGCGGAACTGCAGCCTCCGGCGGGTGAACTGGCCGGGCTCGGCGGCAGGGGTCTCGGCGCTCATGGAAAACAGCTCCCTGGTGCGGCGTTGCTGTGGTGGTGATGTGTGCCGCGTGTGAGGACGCGGCCGGAGTGTGGACGGGCGGGGGCGCCATCGGCTCCCCCGCCCGTCAGCGAGTGCTTAGTAGCACTCCTTGACACCCGTCGACAGCGACATCTTCAGGCCGCTGAGCTTGAAGGTGCCGGCGGTGGTCGCCCACGCCGTCTGCTTCACGTTCTTCAGCGTGGCCTTGTCGGCCTGCTGCGCGAAGCCGAAGGGGTTGGACTGCTCGCCGCCCCCCTTCATGCCCGGACCCTTGGAGGCGTCCTTGGCGGCCACGCCGATGTCGATGTTGTCGAACGTCGCGTCGGCGCTGAGGTCGGCGACGTCGATGTAGATGTTGTCGGCCTGGACCTTCTCGGCACCGTCGCCGCCGGCCCGCAGGATCAGGCTGACGTTGCCGAAGATCGGCACGTCGGGCGTGACCACGGACTGACACAGGTTGGTGATCTCCGCGTGCTTGAACGCCGAGACGGCCACCGGGTGCGCCGTCTTCTTGCCGTCCATCGTGTAGCCGCTGTCGATCGCGCCGTACTGGGCGAAGCCGGTACCGACCAGCTGGTCCGCCGACACCTTGAACGACTGACCCGAAACGCTGAACGAGGCGGCGAGAGCACCCTGAGCGAGGGCGACACCTATCGCGGCCGTAGCGGCGACGCTGGGCACCATGACCACAGCGAACCGCTTCCATCTGGTCCCGCCACGCACCTGGGACTCCATATTTCCTCCTTCTCGGACGTACATCTCCTGGCCCGGACTCGCCCCGAGGCGGCGGCTCAACCGGGCAGGGATGGGAGAAGTGCTACGTCCTCGGAAAGGAGAGCGCCCGCGCTCGGCGGCGCGAACCGCGCCCGAATCACCGGCGATCACCCCCGAGCGACAACCACTGGTCGCGCCTGACACGCATCACGCACAACCTTGCTGGACAGGCTTCACCGGCCGGCGAAGACCCCCCTGCCCTAGACCCGGCGCCACTGCCGCCGGCTCTGCTCGGTGGGGACCCAGAGTCTCCCGGTGACCCGACCGGCTGCCGGGGGTACGGGAATGGACCGAGCGTCGCCGATCGTGGTGCATTCTCGGCCCGGACACAAGGGGGTTCGTTACTGGCTAGTAACGGCCGGATAACCGGAGGACGACCGACCGGTCTCGGAGTGCCACGCTCGGTGGCATCGACGGGCAGAGCAAAGCCGTTGATCCCTGGACGAATCCAGACAGACCAACGGCATTGATTTACTCCGAGTAACAGCAACCGCGATTACCAAGATTTGGTAAAGCGCGGTTGCCGTGACGCCTCGTCGGCGAACCTTTCACCCCGGCATCACATGCCGTGGCGTTTAACGACTGGTCAGAACAGGGCCCGGGCGAGCGCCCTGCGCGCGCCCACGACCCGCGGATCCTCCTGGCCCACGACCTCGAACAGCTCCAGCAGCCGGAGCCGTACGGCGTCCCGGTCGTCGCCCGCCGTGCGCTGCACGGTCTCGATCAGCCGCCCGAAGGCGTCCTCGACGTGCCCGCCCACCAGGTCCAGGTCGGCGGCGGCGATCTGCGCCGCGATGTCCTTCGGCTTCTCGGCGGCCTCCTGGCGCACCTTCTGCGGGTCCATGCCCTGCACCCGCTGCAGCAGCTCGGCCTGCGCCAGGCCCAGCTTGGCCTCCGGGTGGGCCGGGTCGTCGGCCAGCACGTTCTTGTACGCCTGGACGGCCCCGGCGAGGTCGCCGGCGTCCAGCGCCTGCGCGGCGGCGTTCAGCAACGCGTCGTACGGCCCCTCGGTCGCCGCGGCCGGCGCGGCTCCGCCCGGCTCGGCGTCCGGGTCGACGGTCAGGCCGGTGAGCCCGAAGCGCTGCTCGGCGACCTGCACCAGCTGGTCCAGGGTCTGCCGGATCTGCTGCTCGGGGGCCGCCCCCTGGAACAGCGGCAGGGCCTGTCCGGCCACGACGGCGAACACGGCCGGGACACCCTGGATCCCGAACTGCTGCATCAGCATCGGGTTGGCGTCGACATCGATCTTGGCGAGGAGGAAGCGCCCGTTGTACTCGACGGCCAGCCGCTCCAGGACCGGGCTCAGCTGCTTGCAGGGCTCACACCACTCGGCCCAGAAGTCGATGACGACGGGGACTTCGGCGGAGCGCTGCAGGATCTCCCGCTCGAACCCCGCCTCATCGACGTCGATGACGAGATCGGCCGGGGAGACGGCCCCCGTCCCGCCCTGGCGGGCGGCTTCGGCGCGTGCCTGCTCGGCCTTGGTCTTGGCCTCCTGGGCCGCCTTGACCGCGGCGAGGTCGACGACACCGCTCATGGACATGTTCCGTGGCTGCATGCGTCTATCCTCCCCCGATCTCGCGCCTGAGTGAAAAAGCGGTGTGCGGCGCCGGGTCCCCACCCGCGCCGTGCGTCGTCACCCGTGTACGTCCTCACGGGCTTTCGCTACGACTCGTAGCGTAATACCCGGGGGGCACCGCGCGACACCACACCCCGGTGATCTCCCTCACGACCGCGCAGATCCCGCCGGTTATGGTCGTGGAATGCAGAGCCGCACCCCCGCCAGCCGTACCGGACGCCCGCGCAGCGCCGCGGCCGACACCGCGATCCTGGCCGCGACCCGCGAGGCTCTCGTCGAACTCGGCTGGTCGAAACTCACCCTGGGAGACGTCGCCACCCGGGCCGGGGTTGCGAAAACGACGCTGTACCGGCGCTGGGCCGGCAAGAACGAACTGGTCGTGGACGCCGTCGCGGAACTCTTCGACGAGCTGGAACTGCCCGACCGCGGCAGCCTCGCCGCCGACATCGAGGGTGTCGTCCTGCAGTTCGCGGCCATCCTGGCCCGCCCGGAGGCCAAGAGCGGCCTGATGGCGGTGGTCGCCGAGGCCACCCGCGACGACGCGCTGCGCGAACGCATCCGCGCCTCCATCGTGGACCGCCAGATGCGCCTGGTGCTGGCGGGCCGTGCCCGGGCCCAGCGGCGCGGCGAACTGCCCCCGGAACCGGACCCGGCCGAGGCCGCCCGCACGGGCGACCTCATCTTCGACGTGGTGGCGGGCGCGGTGGTCCACCGCACCCTGGTCAGCGGCCAGCCGGCGGACGAGGAGTGGGTGCGCAGCTTCACCCGGGTGCTGCTGCTGGGCCTGACCTCGTCCGCCGGAACCGCCCAGGAAGCCGCGGGACCGCCTGGGACCCGCGGAACCGCCTAGAAACCGGCGGGCTCCGTGTACACCCCCCACTCGTCGCGCAGCACGCCGCAGATCTCGCCCAGCGTCGCCTCGGCCCGCACGGCGTCCAGCATCGGCTCGATCATGTTGGCCCCGGACCGCGCGGCGGCGAGCATCCCGTCCAGCGCCGTCCGCACCGCCGCCTCGTCCCGCGCCGCCTTCCGCTCGGCGAGCACCCGCACCTGCTCCCGCTCCACCTCGTGGCTGACCCGCAGGATCTCCAGGTCACCGGTGACGGACCCGGTGTGGACGTTGACGCCGACGACCCGCTTCTCACCCTTCTCCAGCGCCTGCTGGTACCGGAACGCGGACTCCGCGATCTCCCCGGTGAACCAGCCGTCCTCGATCCCGCGCAGGATCCCGGACGTGATCGGCCCGATCGGGTGTCGCCCGTCCGGGTGAGCCCTCAGGCCCCGCTCCTTGATCTGCTCGAAGATCTTCTCCGCGTCGGCCTCGATCCGGTCCGTCAGCTGCTCGACGTACCAGGCCCCGCCCAGCGGATCGGCCACGTTGGCGACCCCGGTCTCCTCCATCAGCACCTGCTGCGTGCGCAGCGCGATCTCCGCGGCCTGCTCGCTCGGCAGCGCCAGGGTCTCGTCCAGCGCGTTGGTGTGCAGCGAGTTGGTCCCGCCGAGCACGGCGGCCAGCGCCTCCACCGCCGTACGCACCACGTTGTTGTACGGCTGCTGCGCGGTCAGCGAGACCCCCGCGGTCTGCGTGTGGAACCGCAGCCACTGCGCCTTGTCGCTCTTCGCCCCGTACACGTCCCGCATCCACCGCGCCCAGATGCGCCGGGCCGCCCGGAACTTGGCGATCTCCTCGAAGAAATCGACGTGCGCGTCGAAGAAGAAGGACAGACCCGGCGCGAAGACGTCGACGTCGAGGCCGCGGCTGAGGCCCAGCTCGACGTACCCGAACCCGTCCGCCAGCGTGTACGCCAGCTCCTGCGCGGCCGTGGCCCCGGCCTCGCGGATGTGGTAGCCGGAGACGGACAGCGGCTTGTACGCGGGGATGCCCGCCGCGCAGTACTCCATCAGGTCGCCGATCAGCCGCAGATGGGGCTCGGGCTGGAAGAGCCACTCCTTCTGCGCGATGTACTCCTTGAAGATGTCCGTCTGGAGGGTGCCGTTGAGCACCCCCGGGTCGACCCCCTGCCGCTCGGCGGCCACCAGGTACATGCAGAAGACGGGCACGGCCGGCCCGCTGATGGTCATGGAGGTGGTGACGTCCCCCAGCGGGATGTCCTTGAACAGCACCTCCATGTCGGCGGCCGAGTCGATGGCGACCCCGCAGTGCCCGACCTCGCCGAGCGACCGGGGATCGTCGGAGTCCCGCCCCATGAGCGTCGGCATGTCGAAGGCGACGGACAGGCCCCCGCCGCCGGCGGCGAGGATCATCTTGTACCGCTCGTTGGTCTGCTCGGCGTTGCCGAACCCGGCGAACTGCCGGATCGTCCAGGTGCGGCCGCGGTAGCCGGTCGGATGGAGCCCGCGCGTGAAGGGGTACTCCCCGGGCCAGCCGATCCGCTCGAATCCCTCGTACGTGTCGCCCGGTCGGGGCCCGTACACCGGCTCCACGGGGTCGCCGGAGAGCGTGGTGAAGTCCGCGTCGCGCTTGCGCGCGGCGTCGTAGCGGGCCTGCCAGCGTCGGCGGCCCTCCTCGATGGCGTGAGCGTCCATACCCTCGAATTTACTTGGACGTCCTAGTAAATGTCGATGGCAGACCGCCGCACGGCATCCGTACGGCGGTATCCGCTACACCTTGGCGACGGCCGGGCCCTCGTCGGCGACCCGGGCCTCCAGCTCGCGGCTGATCTTCCGCTCCACGAAGAAGGCGGCGGTGGGGATCGTCCCCGCGAGCAGCACCCAGAGCTGGCGGCCGACCGGCATCCTGGCCTTGGAACCCAGGTCGAAGGCGAAGATCAGGTAGACGACGTACAGCCAGCCGTGGGCGATGGCGACGACCCGGGTGAAGTCGGCGGCACCGTCGACGTCCAGCCCGTACTTCGCGATCATGCTCAGGCAGAGCAGCACCAGCAGCACGCCGGTGGTGTAGGCCATGACGCGGTAGCGGGTCAGCACGCTTTTTTTCATGGAGATGAGCGTAACCACCCGTTCCGGGAGATCTTGCCCCGGGTCACTGCTCCTCGAAGTCGTGTGCCGCGATCCGCAGCGGCCGGAGCATCGCGAAGATCTCCCGGCACTCCTCCGCGTCGTACACCCCGAGCCCGAAGTCCATGGCCATCAGGTCCCGGGTGGCCGCGTCGACCACCTCGCGGCCCTTGTCGGTGATGACGGCGAGCGTGCCGCGCCCGTCGTTGGGATTGGGCCGCTTGGCGACCAGACCCGACTTCACCAGCCGGTCCACGGTGTTCGTCACGGACGTGGGATGCACCATCAGCCGCTCACCGATCTTAGACATCGGCAGCTCACCGGCCTTGGAGAAGGTGAGCAGCACCAGCGCCTCGTAGCGGGCGAACGTCAGCCCGTACGGCTTGACCACCGCGTCCACCTCGGCGAGCAGGATCTGCTGGGCCCGCATGATCGAGGTGATCGCGGCCATGGGCGGCACGTTTCCCCAGCGCTGCTTCCAGAGCTCGTCGGCACGGGCGATGGGGTCGAACGGAAGGCTGAGAGGCTTCGGCACGTCATCAGACCCTACCCGTCGGTCATATGCCGGTCAGCTCCGTCTCGCCTTTCGGTCCCCGGGCGCTCACGGCGGTGCGCCGAGGGCCCCGCCCGGGCCGTCAGGGGCGTCCGCGGCGCCGCAGGTGGTGGCGGACCGCCCGCTGGGCGACCGGCCCGAGCGACTCCACCGCGGCCACCAGCGCCCCCAGCTGTTCCAGCGCGTCCAGCGCCGCGTGCGCCCCCGCCTCGTCCACCCCCTCGTACAGCTCGATCCCCACGAAGGACGCCGCCACGGCCCGCGCCAGCCCCGCCGGATCGGCGAACTCCCCGAACGGCGTCGGCGCGAGCACCCGCCGGAGCACCTGCTCGATCTCGGTGATCCACAGGTCGAGCCCGGCCGCCGTGGCCGGCCCCAGCGCCGGATGGGTCGGCGCGCCGGCGAGCAGCTGTCCGAGCAGTGCCACCTGCCCCCCGGCCCGCTCCCGCTCGTGGATCTCGCGCCCGACCGCGAGGAGCTCGGTGAGCGAGCCGACGGCGGCGAGCCGCTCCCGGTACCGGCCCACGGCCTTCTCCGCGCCGTACCGGCAGGCCGCCGCCAGCAGTTCGTCCACCGATCCGAAGTGGTAGAAGACGAGCGCCTGGTTGACACCGGCCGCCGCCGCCACCGTACGGGCCGAGGTCTTGGCGATGCCCTGCTCGGTGAGCGTCCGCAGCGCCCCCTCCAGCAGCTTGGTCTTGGTCTCCTGCGCCTTCGCGGTCTCCGGGCTCATGCGCGGGCCTCCTCGCGCACCGGCCGCAGCCCGGGCCGCACCCCGCGCGCGCGGGCGTCGGTGTACGACACGGTGAAGGAGCCCTCGTAGCCGAAGAGCGGCCCGACGTACCGGTTCACCACCCGGACCCGGACGCGGAAGCGCCCGGTCCGCTCGTCGTACGCCTCCCGCACCTCGGCCGTGGCGCCGACCAGCTCGGGGACGCGGACGTCCACCGGACCCTCCCGGAACCGGTGGGTGCCGGAGCGGATGAGCAGGGAGCCGTCGGGCTGGGCGCGCAAGTGCAGGTCGCTCGCGAGGTGCTGGTGGGTGCCGAGGTAGTCGAGGATGCGGTCGCCCCGGGGGCCGAGCACCATCTGCGCGTCGAAGCGGCGGGCGCGGCCGGGGAGGTCGAAGGTGCGCACGAAGCTCACCGTCTCACGGCCGAAGGTGTCGGCGTAGGGCACGTTCTCGATCACGAAGGGGATGTCGCGTCCGGTCCGGGGGACCAGGATGTTCCGGGTGGCGCCGAGGGCGAGGAACGGCTTCACGAACGCCGGTCCGTGCCAGATCCGGTCCATCACGCCCCGGCCGGTGCAGGCCTCGCCGCTGTCCAGGCCCACCGAGAAGCGGCGCCGCAGGGCCGGGTGGAGGCGGTGGAAGTCGGGGCCCATCGCGGTCTGGAAGATCGAGGTCATGCGTTCTCCTCCACGATCCCCCGGGACTGCGGGGGCAGGGGCCGGAGTGTCTTCAGGAGGCGGGGCGTGCGGGCACGGCCGGCGGGGGCGCGCAGGCAGCGGCGGGCGGCCGGGGTGCCGGCGAGCGGCGCCTTGAACAGGGCGAACCAGACGCCGACCACGAGCAGCAGCGGGCAGAGGTAGGCCGTGGCGTCGGCGAGGGGGCCGAGCAGGCCGGGGAGGGAGCCGCGCACCAGCCCGGCCAGGCATCCGGCGAGCAGGAGCGCGCGGAGCGCCAGTTCGGCCAGCCAGTTGGCCAGGGCCCGCTCGGGGCTGATGCCGCGCTCCAGCCAGAGCCGGAGCCGGTCGAAGGACCAGGCGGTCGCCCAGCCCATGAGCGGGCGGAACAGCAGGCGGTCGGCGAGGGCGCCGAGGGCTCCCCAGCGGGGGCGGTAGTCGTAGCCGGTGAGGAAGCGGACGCCCTGGGCGTCGGGGACGTAGCGCCAGTAGCCGCTGCCCTCGGCGATCAGGGAGAGGGGGTCGGGGGAGGCGAAGCGCAGGGCGGAGGTGCGGGTGCCGTCGGGGCGCTCCTTCTCCCCGGCGGCGACTCCGGCCCCGGAGACCGTGAGGAACGGCAGGACGCGCGTGGCGTACCGGAAGCGCTGGGGCTCGTCCTCCGCGCGCGGGAGGTAGGCGATCTCGGTGAAGCGCAGGTCCCAGCGCTGGTGGCGGGCCGGGTCCTGGGTGCGGGCCCATAGCTCGTCGAGGTCGGCGCGGATGTGTGTCTCTATGTAGAGACCCATGTGTTCCCCCACGTCAGCATGGTGTTTGAGCGAGTGCTCAAATCATCTGGCGCCGAACGTACACCTCTTTGAGCGATCGCTCAATCCTGCGGGACGGGAAAACCCCGGCCCGCAGGACCGGGGTTTCGCCAGGGTGGCCGGACTACTGGGCGAGGTGCCGCTCGACCGTCTCCACCTTCGACGTCAGTCCGTCCGTCACACCGGGCCGGATGTCGGCCTTGAGGACGAGCGACACGCGCGGGGCACGCGCCTCCACGGCGGCGACGGCGCGCCTGACGACGTCCATGACCTCGTCCCACTCGCCCTCGACGGAGGTGAACATGGCGTCGGTGCGGTGGGGCAGGCCCGACTCGCGGACCACGCGCACGGCGTCGGCGACGTACTCCCCCACGTCCTCGCCGACGCCCAGGGGTGTCACGGAGAAGGCGACGATCATGCGTTCACGACCCCTTCCTTGCGGGCGCGGGCCGCGATGACGGCGTCCTCGGCCTCACGGCGCAGCGCGCGCTCGATGACGAAGCCGCCGCCGGGGATGAACGAGTACGCGAAGTAGAGGGCGGCCTTGCCCTTGTTCCACTTGGTGCGGTTCCAGGCGTCCAGCCAGAAGAGCACGTAGAGGATGAACAGCACGCCGTGGATCGGGCCGAGCACCGGGGCCGCGTCGAAGCCGGAGGCCACCGTGTACTTGATGACCGTGCAGGTCGCGAGCACGATCCAGGAGATGCCCTCCGGCACGGAGACCAGGCGCAGGCGGCGGATGGCGGAGGCTGTCTTCAGGTCCACGGGTCACCTTCGGTGGGAGAGTCGTTTGTGAACGCACGCACAAGCGTTCCCCCATTGTGGCAAACCGCGCCCCTGGGGGTCCGCTCAGGGTGGGTATCCACCCACGGGCCCTGTTCCGTCCACCTGCCCGGCGGCTACTTTCGCAGCGTGGCGATGTTCCGACTCCAAGGGAGCAAGGTGCTCGCCGTCGACATGACCGGGGACGCCGTCAAGGCGAAGAACGGCTCGATGGTCGCGTACGACGGGCAGATGGCCTTCAAGAAGCTGAGCGGCGGCGGCGAGGGGCTGCGCGGGATGGTGACCCGGCGGCTCACCGGCGAACAGATGACGGTGATGGAGGTGAAAGGGCACGGGACCTGCTGGTTCGCGGACCGGGCGTCCGAGATCAACCTGGTCGGCCTCCGGGGCGACAAGCTCTGCGTCGAGGCGGGCAACCTGCTGGCGACGGACGCGGGGCTGAGAACGGGCACGACGTTCACGGGGCTGCGCGGGGCCTCGCAGGGCAACGGCCTGTTCACGACGACCGTGGAGGGCCACGGCCAGGCGGCGATCCTCTCCGACGGGCCGGCGGTCGTCCTCCGGGTCAGCCCGCAGTACCCGCTGATCGTGGACCCGGGCGCCTATGTGGCCCACCAGGGGAACGTCCGGCAGTCCTTCCAGTCCGGTGTGACCTTCCGCACGCTCCTCGGGGAGGGCGGCGGCGAGGCGTTCCAGATCCGCTTCGAGGGCGACGGGCTGGTGTACGTGCAGCCGAGCGAGCGGAACACGATCGCGGGGGACGTGTGAGATGACCTTCCGAGAGATCAACTCCAAGATGGTCGAGGCGACCGTGGTGCCGGGGCAGCGGCTGTTCAGCCAGCGCGGGGCGATGCTCGCCTACCGGGGCCAGGTGTCCTTCACGCCCAACGTGCAGGGCGGCCAGGGCGGGCTGATGTCCATGATCGGGCGCCGGGTGGCCGGCGAGGCGGCCCCGCTGATGACCGTGGAGGGCAGCGGCACGGTCTTCTTCGGGCACGGCGGCCACCACGTCCATGTGATCACCCTCTCCGGCGACACCCTCTACGTCGAGGCGGACCGGCTGCTCGCCTTCGAGGGCACGCTGCGGCAGGGCACGATGTTCCTCGGCTCTCAGGGCGGGGTCATGGGCATGGTGCGGGGGCAGGTGACGGGGCAGGGCCTGTTCACCACCACCCTCCAGGGGCACGGCTCGGTGGCCGTCATGGCGCACGGCGGCGTCTTCGAGATCCCGGTCACCCCGCAGCACCCGGTCCATGTCGACCCCCAGGCCTACGTCGCCCATCACGGCGAGGTCCGCAACAGGCTGTCCACCGCGCTCGGCTGGCGCGAGATGGTCGGCCGGGGCTCCGGCGAGGCCTTCCAGCTGGAGCTGAGCGGCAACGGCACGGTCTACGTCCAGGCGTCGGAGGAGAAGCTGTGAGCACCCACGGAACTCCGGGCGCCGGGCCGGTCGTGTACGACCCGGTGACCCTGCCCGCCGACGACAACGTGAACGCCTACACCTTCTGCGTGGAGCTGAAGGGCGGGCAGTGGTTCCTGCAGAAGGGAAAGATGATCGCCTACTACGGGGCGATCGAGTTCAACGGCATCGGGCTCGGGCGCCTCGACCGACTTGTCCGTAGTTCCTTTCATTCGCCACTGCACGCGAGCGACTGGGTGGTGGCGGAGGGCTCCGGGAAGATGCTGCTGGCCGACCGGGCCTTCGACGTCAACTCCTACGACCTGGACGACGGGAACTTGACCATTCGCGCGGGCAATCTGCTCGCTTTTCAGCCAAGTCTCGCGCTCAAGCAATCGATCGTGCCGGGTTTTCTGACCCTTATCGGAACCGGAAAGTTTGTGGCCGCATCTAACGGTCCGGTGGTGTTCATGGAACCTCCGATCCGGGTCGACCCCCAGGCGCTCGTCGGGTGGGCCGACTGCCCGTCCCCGTTCCATCACTACGACCACGGGTACCTGACGGGTGTACTGGGCGGTCTACGTGCGATGACGGGCTTCGGCGGGGTCTCCGGGGAGGAGCACCAGTTCGAGTTCGCGGGCGCCGGGACGGTCCTGCTGCAGTCGACGGAGACCCTCATGGCCGAGGCCGCGACGGGGGCGGTTCCGCCCGAACCGGGGGTCCCCGGAGGTGGCGGAACGGCACCGGGCGGACACGGTCCGCAATCGTCGGGCGTACCGCGCCTTCCCGGACAGCTGGGAGACCTCCAGCGTCGCTTCGGGCTGTGAGCGGTAGTCTGCGGAGTGTGACGTCGAACGCGTGCGCACTGTCACACCACCCGAAGTAGTTCGTCATTCAACTTCTTAGGTAGACTTCATTCATGGAGACCGAGACGGCCACGCGCTGGCTGACCGATGCGGAGCAGTGCGCCTGGCGCACCCACCTGGAGGTCAACAGGCTGTTGACGTACCAGCTCGAAAAGGATCTGCAGCCGTTCGGCCTGACAATGAACGACTACGAGATCCTCGTGAACCTGTCCGAGTCGGAAGACGTACGGATGCGGATGAGCGACCTCGCCTCCGCGACCCTCCAGTCCAAGAGCCGGCTCTCGCACCAGATCACACGCATGGAGAACGCGAACCTGGTGCGCCGGGAGAACTGCGAGTCGGACCGGCGGGGGCTCTACGCCGTGCTCACCGAGCACGGCATGGAGACGATGCGGAAGGTCGCGCCGCACCACGTGTCGTCGGTCCGGCGGCACTTCATCGACCTGCTGTCGGCCGACGCGCTGATGGAACTCGACAAGGCGCTCAAGCCGATCGCCGAGCACCTGAGAGGACAGCGGGGGCGTCCCTGAGCGTGCGGCGCGCGACCACGGCGGGCAGCACGGCCACCGAGCCCGCCAGGAGGAAGCACACCTCCAGCGGCACCCGGCCGATCAGCAGGCCCATGACCGCCGCCCCGCCCGAGCTTCCCGTGTTGACCGCCATGTTCACCCAGGCCCCGGCCCGGGTGCGGGTGGCCTCGGTCGCCGATTCGTCGGCCAGGAGGTAGGCCGTGGTCAGCGCGGGAGCGACGAAGGCGCCCGCGAGGGCCATCACCCCGGTGAGGGTCCACAGGGTGGGGGCCAGGGCCGCTGCCGCCAGGGTCACACCCAGGGCCGCGGCGAACCGGTACAGCCGGGCGCGGGCGGTCGTACGCCAGCGCAGCGCCCCGTTGGCCAGACCGCCCAGCGCGCTGCCCGCCGAGAGCGCGCCCAGGACCCAGGGGACCAGGGCGGGGTCGTAGGAGCGTTCCGTGACGAAGGCCATCACCAGCAGCTCCACGGAGCTGAGGGCGAGCCCCACGCCCAGGGCGACCGCGACCGGCGGCAGCAGGCCCCGCACCCGGGCCGGCCGCCGTTCGCCGCGGGCGGCGGGGCGGGGCGCGGTCATCGCCGGGGAGGTGACGAGGGCGCAGGTGCCGGCCGTGTTCAGGGCGGCGCTCAGCAGGATGCCGGCGGCGGGCGGGGCGAAGGCCATGAGCCCGCCGACCACGGCCGGACCGGAGACGAACAGCAGTTCCTCGGCGACGCCGTCCAGGCTGTAGGCGCGCTGCAACAGCGCCCGGTCCGGGACCAGTTCGGACCACAGGGCGCGCATGACCGGGCCCAGCGGCGGCGCGCAGCAGCCCGCGAGCGCGGCCGCTCCGGCGACGGCCGCCGCCGGTGCCCCCGGACGCCAGGTCAGGACGGCCAGGACGGTCAGCAGGGCGCCGTAGAGCACGGACATGGGCAGCAGGGCCCGGCGCGGGCCGTGGGCGTCGATCAGAGCGGCCCGCAGCGGCATCAGGAGGACCGTCGTCGCTCCGAACAGGGACAGCACCAGGCCGGAGACGGCCCAGGAGCCGGTGGCCCGGGTGACGGACAGCAGGACGGCGAGGGAGACCGTCCCGTAGGACAGGCGGGCCGTCAGCGCGGCGGTGAAGGTGCGGCGCGCGTGCGGGACGCGCAGGACGGCGGCGTACGAGGGCCGCGAAGGGTGCGTGGACACGCGGGAGTTCCTCCGGAAGAGGCGGAAGAGGGACACCGAAGGGCGCGGTGGCCGTGTGTGACGGCTCCGCGATCCCGGGTGCGCTCTACGCCAGGGAGAGGAACATGGCGGTGAACCTAGCAGTCCTCCGGCGGAGTTGACGAGGGTCAGCCCTGTGTCAGGCCCGTGACCAGCTCGTCGGCCGCGCGGTACGGGTCCAGTTCGCCGGTGACGATCCGCTCGGCGAGGGCGCTGAGGCGGCGGTCGCCGTGCAGGTCGCCGATGCGTTCGCGCAGCGCGGTGACGGCGATGGTCTCCACCTCGCGGGCCGCGCGGGCCCGGCGGCGCTCGGCGAGGACACCGCGCTCCTCCATCCAGGCCCGGTGCTTCTCCAGGGCCTCCACCACCTCGTCGACGCCCTCGGCGCGGGCCGCGACCGTTTTCACGATCGGCGGCCGCCAGTCGCCGGGCCCGCGGGCCTCGCCCAGGCCCAGCATGTGGTTCAGCTCGCGGGCGGTGGCGTCGGCACCGTCCCGGTCCGCCTTGTTGACGACGTAGACGTCGCCGATCTCCAGGATGCCCGCCTTCGCCGCCTGGATGCCGTCGCCCATGCCGGGGGCCAGCAGGACCACGCTGGTGTCCGCCTGGGAGGCGATCTCCACCTCCGACTGGCCCACGCCGACCGTCTCGACCAGGATCACGTCGCAGCCCGCCGCGTCCAGCACCCGGATGGCCTGCGGGGCCGCCCAGGCCAGGCCGCCGAGGTGACCGCGGGTGGCCATCGAGCGGATGTAGACGCCGGGGTCGGAGGCGTGCTCCGACATCCGGACCCGGTCGCCGAGCAGCGCGCCGCCGGAGAACGGGGACGAGGGGTCGACGGCCAGGACACCGACCCGCTTGCCCTGCTTGCGGTAGGCGGTGACGAGCGCGGAGGTGGAGGTGGACTTGCCGACGCCGGGCGAGCCGGTCAGGCCGACCACATAGGCGTTCCCGGTGAGCGGCGCGAGCGCCGCCATCACCTCCCTGAGCTGCGGGGACGCCCCCTCCACGAGGGAGATCAGCCGGGCCACGGCCCGCGGCCGGCCTTCCCTCGCCTGCGCCACCAGAGAGGAGACGTCCTGCATCAAACAGCTCCGTTCACTTCACCGACGTACCGGAACGAGACCTGAGGTACCGGGCTCAGGCCCACGGTGTCTCAGGCCTTCGGTACCCGCACGATCAGGGCGTCACCCTGGCCGCCGCCACCGCACAGCGCGGCCGCGCCGACCCCGCCGCCGCGGCGCTTCAGCTCCAGCGCCAAGTGGAGCACGATCCGGGCGCCGGACATACCGATCGGGTGGCCCAGCGCGATCGCGCCGCCGTTGACGTTCACCTTTTCCGTGGACACGCCGAGGTCCTTCATTGACTGCACGGCGACGGCGGCGAAGGCCTCGTTGATCTCGATGAGGTCCAGGTCGGAGACGTTCAGGCCCTCCTTCTTGAGGGCGTGCTGGATGGCGTTGGACGGCTGCGACTGCAGCGAGTTGTCCGGGCCGGCCACATTGCCGTGCGCGCCGATCTCGGCGAGCCAGGTCAGGCCCAGCTCCTCGGCCTTGGCCTTGCTCATCACGACGACCGCGGCGGCGCCGTCGGAGATCTGCGAGGAGGTGCCGGCGGTGATCGTGCCGTCCTTGGCGAAGGCCGGGCGGAGCTTGGCCAGGGACTCCACGGTGGTGTCGCCGCGGATGCCCTCGTCCTTGCTGAACAGCACCGGGTCGCCCTTGCGCTGCGGGATCTCCACCGGGGTGATCTCCGCCTCGAACAGGCCGTTCTTCTGGGCGGCGGCGGCCCGCTGGTGGGACAGCGCGGCGATCTCGTCCTGCTCGGGGCGCTTGATGCCGAGGCGGGTGTTGTGCTTCTCGGTGGACTCGCCCATGGCGACGCCCTCGAAGGAGTCGGTCAGGCCGTCGTGGGCCATCGCGTCGAGCATCTCGACCGCGCCGTACTTGTAGCCCTCGCGGGACTTCGGGAGCAGGTGCGGGGCGTTGGTCATGGACTCCTGGCCGCCCGCGACGACGATGTCGAACTCGCCGGCGCGGATCAGCTGGTCCGCGAGGGCGATGGCGTCGAGGCCGGAGAGGCACACCTTGTTGATGGTGAGCGCCGGGACGTTCATGGGGATGCCGGCCTTGACGGCGGCCTGGCGGGCCGGGATCTGGCCCGCGCCGGCCTGCAGGACCTGGCCCATGATCACGTACTGCACCTGGTCGCCGCCGATCCCCGCACGGTCGAGGGCGGCCTTGATCGCGAAGCCGCCCAGGTCGGCTCCGGAGAAGGACTTCAGCGAGCCCAGCAGCCGCCCCATGGGCGTCCGGGCGCCCGCGACGATCACCGAGCTGGTCGTTCCAGAAGACATGAGGTGCGATCCCCTTCCAGCTGCCGCGCAGCCGAGGAGTGAACGAGGGTTTACTTCGAATGTACTGAGCGGTTGGACACGGCGTCACCGGCCTGTCGGTGTGATCGCGCGCACGTTGCGTAACCACCCCGGGAGCGCTGCACTGAGTTCATGCTGACGCGAATCGACCACATCGGGATCGCCTGCCACGACCTCGACGCGACCGTCGAGTTCTACCGGACCACGTACGGCTTCGAGGTGTTCCACACCGAGGTCAACGAGGAACAGGGCGTGCGCGAGGCCATGCTCAAGATCAACGAGACCTCGGACGGCGGTGCCTCCTACCTCCAGCTGCTGGAACCGGTCCGCGAGGACTCCACGGTCGCCAAGTGGCTCGCGAAGAACGGGGAGGGCGTCCACCACATCGCCTTCGGCACGGCGGACGTCGACGCGGACTCCGAGGAGATCCGCGGCAAGGGCGTCCGGGTGCTGTACGAGGAGCCGCGCAGGGGCTCCATGGGGTCCCGGATCACCTTCCTGCACCCCAAGGACTGCCACGGTGTTCTGACGGAACTGGTCACTTCGGCCCCTGTTGAGTCACCTGAGCACTGACCCCCGTACATAAGGGCCGGTAGGGTTGGGGGCGATCGTCCCTGAAACGGGGACGATCGCATGCCGGGGTCCGGGTTTCGGGGGACGTGCGTCGGGGCAGCAGCCCGTGCTCCGCCGTTGATCTGACACCATTCCCCGGGGGCCCCGTTCGGCGGAGGACGAGGCTCGTTGGAGAAGCTGACCAGGGGACGGATGGGACCGCGCAGTGCGGGGCTACGAGAGCCAGGAGCGAGAGCCGGCGGCTGACGTCGACCACCTCTCTCGGTTCGAGGCCGAGATGAAGCGGCTGAGGACCGAGCGCGAGAAGGCGATCCAGCACGCCGAGGACCTCGGCTACCAGGTCGAGGTGCTGCGTGCCAAGCTGCATGAGGCGCGGCGCACCCTCATGACCCGGCCCGCCTACGACGCGGGCGACATCGGCTACCAGGCCGAGCAGTTGCTCCGCAACGCCCAGATGCAGGCCGAGCAGCTGCGCCAGGACGCCGAGCGGGAGCTGAGCCAGGCCCGCGCGCAGACCCAGCGCATCCTCCAGGAGCACGCCGAGCAGGCCGCCCGGCTCCAGGCCGAGCTGCACCAGGAGGCGGTGACCCGGCGCCAGCAGCTCGACCAGGAGCTGGCCGAGCGCCGCGCCACCGTCGAGTCGCACGTCAACGAGAACGTCGCCTGGGCGGAGCAGCTGCGTGCCCGGACGGAGCAGCAGGCGCGCCGGCTGCTGGAGGAGTCCCGCGCGGAGGCCGAGCAGGCGATGGCCGCCGCCCGTGCGGAGGCCGAGCGGCTGACCCGGGAGGCCCGGGAGCGGCTGCAGAGCGAGGCCGAGTCGGCGCGCGCGGAGGCCGAGCAGATCCTGCGCCGGGCCCGCACGGACGCCGAGCGGCTGCTGAACGCCGCCTCCACGCAGGCCCAGGAGGCCACCGAGCACGCCGAGCAGCTGCGGACGGCGACGGTCACCGAGTCGGACACCGCGCGCCGGCAGGCCGCCGAGCTGAGCCGGGCCGCCGAGGAGCGGATGGCCGCGGCCGAGGAGGCGCTGCGCAAGGCGCAGGCCGAGGCCGAGAAGGTGGTCACCGAGGCGAAGGAGGCCGCCGCCAAGGCCCTCGCGAGCGCCGAGGCCGCCAACGAGACCCGCACCCGCACCGCCAAGGAGCAGGTCGCCCGGCTGGTCGAGGAGGCCACCAAGGAGGCCGAGCACACCAAGTCCGAGGCCGAGCAGCTGGTCGCGGACGCCCGGGCCGAGGCCGAGAAGATCGTCGCCGAGGCCGCCGAGAAGGCCCGCACGATCACCGCCGAGGAGACGGCCACCCAGCTGTCCAAGGCGGCCAGGACCGCCGAGGAGGTCCTCAACAAGGCGTCCGAGGACGCCCGGAAGACCACCAGGGCCGCCGCGGAGGAGGCCGAGCGGATCCGCTCGGAGGCCGAGACCGAGGCGGACCGGCTGCGCGCCGAGGCGCACGACATCGCCGAGCAGCTCAAGGGCGCGGCGAAGGACGACACCAAGGAGTACCGCGCCAAGACGGTCGAGCTGCAGGAGGAGGCCCGCCGGCTGCGCGGCGAGGCCGAGCAGCTGCGCGCCGACGCGGTCGCCGAGGGCGAGTCGATCCGTGCCGAGGCCCGCCGGGAGGCGGTGGCGCAGATCGAGGAGGCGGCCAAGTCCGCCGAGGAGCTGCTGGCGAAGGCCAAGGCGGACGCCGACGAGCTGCGGCAGACCGCGACCGCCGACAGCGAGAAGGTCCGCACCGAGGCCATCGAGCGCGCCACGAGCCTGCGCCGGCAGGCCGAGGAGACCCTGGAGCGCACCCGCAAGGAGGCCGAGCGGCTGCGCGCCGAGGCCGCCGAGCAGGCCGAGACGGTCGCCGCGGACGCCGAGAAGGCCGCGCGGGAGCTGCGCGAGGAGACCGAGAAGGCCGTCGAGGCCCGCCGTACCGAGGCCGCCGAGGAGCTGACGCGGCTCCAGACGGAGGCGCAGGAGCGGCTGGCGTCGGCCGAACAGGCGCTGGCCGACGCCCGCGAGGAGGCCGCCCGGATCCGCAGGGAGGCCGCCGAGGAGACCGAGCGGCTGCGCGGCGAGGCCGCCGAGCGGATCCGTACGCTCCAGCAGCAGGCCGAGGCCGAGGCCGAGCGGCTGCGCGACGAGGCGGCGGCCGACGCGTCCGCCTCCCGTGCCGAGGGCGAGGCCGTCGCCGTACGGCTGCGGTCCGAGGCCGCCGCCGAGGCCGAGCGGCTGAAGGCGGAGGCGCAGGACACCGCCGACCGGGTGCGCGCGGAGGCGCAGGCCGCCGCCGAGCGGCTGGGCGCCGAGGCGTCCGAGACGCTGGCGGCCGCGCAGGAGGAGGCCGCCCGGCGCCGCCGCGAGGCCGAGGAACTCCTCGGCGCGGCCCGTGAGGAGGCCGACCAGGAGCGGCAGCGGGCCCGCGAGCAGAGCGAGGAGCTGCTGGCCTCCGCCCGCAAGCGGGTCGAGGAGGCGCAGACCGAGGCCACCCGCCTGGTGGAGGAGGCCGACCGGCGGGCCACCGAGATGGTCGCCGCCGCCGAGCAGCACGCGCAGCAGGTCCGGGACTCCGTCGCCGGGCTGCACGAGCAGGCGCAGGAGGAGATCGCCGGGCTGCGTTCGGCCGCCGAGCACGCGGCGCAGCGGACGAAGCGGGAGGCCGAGGAGGAGGCGGACCGGGTCCGTGCCGACGCCTACGCGGAGCGGGAGCGGGCCAGCGAGGACGCCACCCGGATCCGGCGCGAGGCGAACGAGGAGTCGGAGGCCGCCAAGGCGCTGGCCGAGCGGACGATGGCGGAGGCCATCACGGAGGCCGAGCGGCTGCGCGCGGACGCCGGCGAGTACGCCCAGCGCGTGCGCACCGAGGCGTCGGACGCGCTGGCCGAGGCGGACCAGGCGGCGGCCCGTACCCGCGCGGACGCCCGCGAGGACGCCAACCGCATCCGCTCGGACGCGGCCACCCAGGCCGACACCCTCATCACCGAGGCCCGCAACGAGGCCGAGCGGCTCCAGAGCGAGACCGTCGCCGAGGCCGACCGGGTGCGCACGGAGGCGCTCGCGGACGCGGAGCGGCTCCAGGCGGAGACCGCCGCCGAGGCGGAGCGGATCCGCACGGAGGCGTCGCAGACGCTCACCGAGGCCACCGAGGCGGCGACGCGTGCCCGTGCGGAGGCCCGCGAGGAAGCCAACCGCATCCGTTCCGACGCGGCCACCCAGGCCGACACCCTCATCACCGAGGCCCGCAACGAGGCCGAGCGGCTCCAGAGCGAGACCGTCGCCGAGGCCGACCGGGTGCGCGCCGAGGCGCTCGCGGGTGCCGAGCAGCTGCTCGCGGAGGCCACCGACGAGGCCGAGCGGCTGCGCGCGGAGGCCGCGGAGACGGTCGGTTCCGCACAGGCCCACGCCGAGCGGCTGCGGGCCGAGGCGGAGCGCGCCAGGGCGGACGCGGAGGCGGAGGCCGAGCGGCTCGTCGGCTCCGCGCGCGAGGAGGCCGAGCGGACCCTGGACGAGGCCCGCAAGGAAGCCAACAAGCGGCGTTCGGAGGCGGCCGAGCAGGTCGACAAGCTCATCACGGAGACCACGGCCGAGGCCGACAAGCTGCTGACGGAGGCGCAGAAGCAGGCGCTGAAGACCACCGCGGACGCCGAGTCGCAGGCCGACACCATGGTCGGCGCGGCCCGCAGCGAGGCCGAGCGGATCGTCTCCGAGGCCACCATCGAGGGCAACTCGCGGGTGGAGAAGGCGCGGACGGACGCGGACGAGCTGCTGGTCGGCGCCCGCCGGGACGCCACCGCGATCCGGCAGCGCGCGGAGGAGCTGCGCGACCGCATCACCAGCGAGATCGAGGAGCTGCACGAGCGGGCCCGCCGCGAGGCCGCCGAGACGATGAAGTCCACCGGCGACCGCTGCGACGCGCTCATCAAGGCCGCCGAGGAGCAGCTGGCGAAGGCCGAGGCGAAGGCCAAGGAGCTGGTCTCGGACGCCAGCTCGGAGGCGGGCAAGGTGCGGATCGCCGCCGTGAAGAAGGCGGAGGGGCTGCTCAAGGAGGCCGAGCAGAAGAAGGCCAGCCTGATCAAGGAGGCCGAGGAGCTGAAGGCGGAGGCGATCCGGGAGGCCCGGCGCACGGTCGAGGAGGGCAAGCGGGAGCTGGAGATCCTGGTGCGCCGGCGCGAGGACATCAACGCCGAGATCTCCCGGGTCCAGGACGTCCTGGAGGCGCTGGAGTCCTTCGAGGCGCCCACGTCCGGCAAGGACGGCGGGGTCAAGGCGGGCGCCACGGTGGGCGCCCCCCGTTCGGGTGGCAAGTCGTCAGAGAGCTAGCGCAACGGGTAGGTTCCGGTGTCTTCTGGGGGCTTTGCCCGACTCCGTGGCAAGCCGTCCGACGGTCAGCCACCCAAATGGGGTGCCATTCTCCAGATCAAAACCGTATCTGCTCGATGACACACCGCTTCGGCCCCTAGGATTCCCCTTATCACCTCACTCACCGGTCTCATTCGACAGGAACCCCATGAGCGACACTTCCCCCTACGGCTTCGAGCTTGTGCGGCGTGGATACGACCGCGCTCAGGTGGACGAACGTATCTCCAAGCTCGTCTCCGACCGTGACAGCGCTCTCGCCCGCATCACCGCCCTGGAGAAGCGCATCGAGGAACTGCACCTCGAGACGCAGAACGCCCAGGCCCAGATCACGGATGCCGAGCCGTCGTACGCGGGTCTCGGCGCGCGGGTCGAGAAGATCCTGCGGCTGGCCGAGGAAGAGGCCAAGGAGCTGCGTGAGGAGGCCCGGCGGGCGGCCGAGCAGCACCGCGACCTCGCCGAGTCGGCGGCCCAGCAGGTCCGCAACGACGCCGAGTCGTACGCGGCCGAGCGCAAGGCCAAGGCCGAGGACGAGGGCGTCCGGATCGTCGAGAAGGCCAAGGCGGACGCGGCCCAGCTGCGCGCCGAGGCGCAGAAGGACGCGCAGTCCAAGCGCGAGGAGGCGGACGCCCTCTTCGAGGAGACCCGCGCCAAGGCCGCGCAGGCCGCCGCCGACTTCGAGACCAACCTGGCCAAGCGCCGCGAGCAGTCCGAGCGCGACCTGGCCTCGCGTCAGCAGAAGGCCGAGAAGCGGCTCGCGGAGATCGAGCACCGGGCCGAGCAGCTGCGCCTGGAGGCGGAGAAGCTGCGCACCGACGCCGAGCGCCGCGCCCGCCAGACGGTGGAGACCGCCCAGCGCCAGGCCGAGGACATCGTCGCGGACGCCAACGCCAAGGCCGACCGGATCCGTTCGGAATCCGAGCGCGAGCTGGCGGCGCTCACCAACCGCCGCGACTCCATCAACGCCCAGCTGACGAACGTCCGCGAGATGCTGGCCACGCTGACCGGTGCCGCGGTGGCCGCGGCCGGCACGTCCACCGACGACGAGCCGATCTCCCGGGGCGTTCCGGCCCAGCAGTCCCGGTAGGTCCGGGCAGTCGTACGACCGCTGAGGGGCGGTGGGACCTGTTCCCGCCGCCCCTTCGGCGTCGGCGGTTCGAGTGGCAGCTCGAGTGGCAGCTCGAGTGGCAGCCGCCCCGAGCCCGTCCTAGCGTGGCCGCATGATCGAGCTGGAGGGGCTGACCAAGCGGTACGGCGACAAGGTGGCGGTCGACCGTCTGACCTTCACCGTCAGACCGGGCGTCGTGACGGGGTTCCTGGGGCCCAACGGCGCCGGGAAGTCCACCACCATGCGGATGATCCTCGGGCTCGACCACCCCACCGCCGGCGACGTCCGCATCGACGGCACGCACTACGCCCGGCTCAGGGACCCGCTGACGTACATCGGCGCACTGCTGGACGCCAAGGCCGTGCACGGCGGCCGGAGCGCCTACCACCACCTGCTGTGCCTCGCGCAGAGCAACGGCATCCCGGGCAGCCGGGTCGCCGAGGTGCTGGAGACCGTCGGGCTGACCTCCGTGGCGCGCAAGAAGACCAAGGGGTTCTCGTACGGCATGGGGCAGCGGCTCGGGATCGCCGCCGCGCTGCTCGGCAACCCGCGGATCGTGATGTTCGACGAGCCGGTGAACGGGCTGGACCCGGAGGGCATCCACTGGATCCGGAACCTGATGAAGTCGCTGGCCGCGCAGGGCCGCACGGTGTTCGTGTCGAGCCATCTGATGAGCGAGATGGCGCTGACGGCCGATCACCTGGTGGTCATCGGGCAGGGGCGGCTGCTCGCGGACACCTCGATGGCCGACTTCATCCGGACGAACGCGCGGTCGTACGTGCGGATCCGCTCCCCGCAGCGCGAGCGGCTCCTCGACGTGCTGCACCAGGCGGGGATCACCGTCGTGGAGGCGGGCGGCGAGGCGCTGGAGGTGGAGGGCGGCAAGGCGGAGCAGATCGGTGAGCTGGCCGCGCGGCACGGGCTCGTGCTGCACGAGCTGAGCCCGCGGCAGGCTTCGTTGGAGGAGGCGTTCATGCAGCTGACGGCCGAGGCCGTGGAGTACCACGCGCACGCCGGACCCGCCGCGGTCGCACACGGCTGGGGCGCCGGCGGGAAGGAGGCCTGAGAACCATGGCGGCCGTACAGGTCATCCGGTCCGAGTGGACCAAGATCCGTTCGGTGGCGTCCACGGTGTGGACGCTGTCGCTGGCCGTGGTGGTCACCGTGGCCCTCGGGATGCTGATCTCCGCGCTCACGAACAGTCAGTACGAGAACATGCCCGTGCGGGAACGGCTCTCCTTCGATCCGACGGTGACCAGCTTCGCGGGCATGACCCTCGGCCAGCTCGCGATGATCGTGTTCGGGGTGCTGGTCGTCTCCAACGAGTACAGCACCGGCATGATCCGGGTCTCCCTGGCCGCCGTACCGCGGCGCGGCACCTTCCTGTGCGGCAAAGTCGCGGTGGCCACGGCGCTCGCGCTCGCCGTCGGCATGGTGACCGCCTTCGCCGCGTTCTTCCTCGGCCAGGCGATGCTCGGCTCCCACCGGACCGCCCTCGGCGACCCCGGGGTGCTGCGGGCGGTCATCGGCGGCGGGCTGTACATGACGCTGATCGCGGTGTTCTCCATGGGCGTGGCGGTGATGCTGCGCTCGCCGATGCTGTCGCTCGGCATCCTGATGCCGTTCTTCTTCCTCGTCTCGAACATCCTCGGCAACGTCGAGGCCACGAAGAAGGTCGGCCGCTATCTGCCGGACCAGGCGGGCCGGCGGATCATGCAGGTGCTGCCGAGAGCCGGCGACGACACGCCCTACGGCCCCTGGGGCGGCCTGGGGATCATGGTGCTGTGGGTGGTCGCGGTGCTCCTCGTCGGCTACGCGCTGCTCAGGAAGCGCGACGCATAGCTTTACTTTCTTTTGGGCGGAACCGTCAGCGCCTGGATATCCTCCTAACCCTTACGGGGGCGTGTGCCCCGCTGTCCTGAACCTTTCGATGGGTGCGGAGCATGATCGAGGCTGTCGGCCTGACCAAGCGCTACGGCGACAAGACCGCCGTGTACAACCTTTCCTTCCAGGTGCGGCCGGGGGCCGTGACCGGCTTCCTCGGGCCCAACGGCTCGGGGAAGTCCACCACGATGCGGATGATCCTCGGACTGGACAACCCCACGTCCGGGTCGGTGACCATCGGCGGCTACCCGTACCGGAACCTGCCCAACGCCCCCCGCCAGGTCGGCGCGCTGCTGGACGCCAAGGCCGTGCACGGCGGCCGGAGCGCCCGCAACCACCTGCTGAGCCTCGCCCAGCTGTCGGGCATCCCGGCCCGGCGCGTGGACGAGGTGCTCGGTGTCGTCGGTCTCCAGGGCGTGGCCCGGAAGCGCTCCAAGGGCTTCTCCCTCGGCATGGGCCAGCGGCTCGGCATCGCCGCCGCGCTGCTCGGCGACCCCCAGGTGCTGCTCTTCGACGAGCCGGTCAACGGCCTCGACCCCGAGGGCATCCTCTGGGTCCGCAACCTGATGAAGGCCCTCGCGGCCGAGGGCCGTACGGTCTTCGTCTCCTCCCACCTGATGAGCGAGATGGCGCTGACCGCCGACCACCTCATCGTCATCGGGCGCGGACAACTGCTCGCCGACATGAGCGTGAAGGACTTCATCTCGGCCAACTCGGCCGACTTCGCCCGGGTGCGCACCCCCGACACCGAGCCGCAGCTGCGCGAGAAGCTGACCTCCGCGCTCACCGAGGCCGGCGGGCACGTGCTGCCCGAGCAGGACGGCGCGCTCCGGGTGACCGGGCTGCCGCTGCCCCGCATCAGCGACCTCGCGCACGAGGCGGACGTCCGGCTGTGGGAGCTGTCCCCGCACCAGGCCTCGCTGGAGGAGGCGTACATGCGGATGACGCAGGGCGCCGTGGACTACCGCTCGACCATCGACCAGAAGGCGGGCCTCCAGCAGCCGCTGCCGGCCGGCGCCCAGCCGCCCATGCCGGTCCCCGGCCAGGGCCAGCCCGGCTGGTACGCCCCGCCGCCGCCCCAGCAGGGCGGCCAGCCGTTCACGCCGCCCGGCGGACCGTACGGCGGTGCCCCGGGCACGGCACCGGGTACGGCGCCCGGCGGACCGGCGGGGACGGCCAACCCGTACGCCCAGCCGACGGCCCCGGCTCAGCAGCCGGCGCAGGCCCCGCAGGCCCCGCAGGCGCAGCCGCCCGCGCAGGCCCCCGCCCCCGCCCCCGCCGCCGCTCCGGCGCCGCAGGCGCAGCCGCCGGCCCTGACGAAGGAGGCGCCGGCCGCGCCCGCGCCCGCCGGCGCTCCCCCGGCCCCCGCCACGGCCCCGGCCGCCCCCGCCGCCAGCGCGGCTCCCGCCCCCGCCGACCCGACCCAGCCCGAGGACGCCCGATGAGCACCCACCAGCCCCCGATGCCGCAGGCCCCGGCCGCCGCGCCCGACTGGCAGGCGGCGCCCGGCGGCTCGTACCCCGGCTACACCTCGCCGATCCCGGTCGTGCGCACCCACCTCGGGCACGCGCTGGCCTCCGAGTGGACGAAGATCAAGTCGGTGCGCTCCACGATGTGGACGCTCGGCGTGTTCGTGCTGCTCGTCGTCGGCATCGGCCTGATGGCCGGCGCCCTGGTCGAGGCCAACTCCGACTCCGCCAGCCTGTCCGGCGAGAACCCGCTGTCCTTCGGCTTCTTCGGCCTGCTGCTCGGCAGCATCTGCATCATCACGCTCGGCGTGCTGACCACGGCCTCGGAGTACGGCACCGGCATGATCCGTACGACGATGACCGCGTGCCCCAGCCGGGCCCGGGTGCTCGCCGCCAAGTCGATCGTGTTCTTCGCCGTCGCCTTCGCCTTCACCCTGGTGACGTCCGGCTTCGTGGCCATGGTGCAGGCGTCGATGCTGGACGGCACCGGCGCCCGCACGCCCAGCGGCGAGGACTGGCTGAAGGCCACCGTCGGCATCAGCCTCTACATCGCGCTGCTCGGCCTGCTGTCGCTGCTCATCGGCTCGGTCATCCGGCACTCCGCGGGCGCCATCACCATCATGATCGGCGTGGTGCTCGCCCCGCTGGTGCTGGCCCTCTTCATGGTCTCGGAGTCGCTGAACAAGCTCCGTGAGTGGCTGTTCGAGTACTCGATCCCGAACCAGCTCAGCGTCTTCTACGCCAACTCCCTGACCGAGTCCGGGCCGTCCGGCTGGGACCCGCTGTGGATCATGCTCGGTGTGACGGCGGCGGTGTACGCGGGCGCGTACGCGCTGCTGCAGAGCCGGGACGTGTAGCCGTACGACCCGGAGGACCCCGGCTTCAGAACCTCGGCGCGTTACGGGACCGCTGCACCCGCGTGGTGCGGCGGTCCTTCGCGTTCCAGCAGGCCTTGTGCCAGTGCCGGCGCTCGTCGACGCCCGTGTGCTCCGGCCACGCCACCACGTGCGGGACACCGGACGGGATCAGCTGGTCGCAGCCCGGGCAGCGGTAGGTCTTGCCCTCCGCGCCGGCCCCGGCGACATGCCGCACGCTCCACTCCTCGCCCTGCCAGCTCTCCGTGGACTGCCAGCCGCCGTACCGGCCGGTGCGGTCGTCCTCGGCGCTCCGGCCCGGTGATCCGGCTGCCTTCGGTCGGTTGCGGCGCGGGGACACGGGACACCTCTCGGGGCTGTACGGGGAGCACGGGCTCCATCCAGCCTACGCGCCGCCGTGCGGGGTACGCGTCGGATACGCGTAAGGAACCAACCCACCCAAGTCCCCCTCCAGGGAGACCCATTCTGCAGACAATCCGCAAATCCTTCCGGGCAGGCCGTGTCCTGGGCACGTGTCAGACGGTTATGCCGGGTGGGGGAGCTCCGGGTCGGAGCCAAGGAAGCAGGAAATGCGATGCACGTAGGTAGTTTTGTGCTGGCGGCCCAGTTCCCGGGCCAGGGCCCCGGGGAAGCCCTGCACCGGGCGGTCCGCTCGGCGGAGGTCGCCGAGCAGTCCGGGCTGGACGCCGTCTGGCTCGCCGAGCACCACTTCGTGCCGTACGGCACATGCCCGTCCGCGGTGACCCTGGCCGCGCTGCTGCTCGGCCGCACCCGCCGCATCCGGGTCGGTACGGCGGTCAGCGTACTGCCCACGGCCCACCCGGTGGCCCTCGGCGAGCAGGCCGCGCTGCTCCACATCACCAGCGGCGGCCGGTTCACCCTGGGTGTCGGGCGGGGCGGCCCCTGGGTCGACCTGGAGGTGTTCGGCACGGGCCTGGAGGCGTACGAACACGGGTTCCCGGAGTCGCTCGATCTGCTGCTGCGCTGGCTCGGCGAGCCGTCGGTGGCGGCCTCCGGAGAGCGGTTCTCCTTCCGCGAGGTACCGGTCGTCCCCCGCCCCTCGGAGGCCCTGGCGGAGAGCCCCGGCCCGGAGGTCGTCCTCGCCTGCACCTCACCGGCGAGCGTACGGCTGGCCGCCGAGCGCGGGCTGCCGATGCTGCTCGGCATGCACGTCGGGGACGAGGAGAAGGCCGAGATGGTCGCCATGTGGCGGCGCTGCGCCCGGGCGGCGGGCCGGCCGGCCGAGGAGATCGAGGGCGCCGCCCATGTCTCGGCCGGGGTCTGCCAGCTCGCCGACCGGCGCACGGACGCGGTGGAGACACTGACGAAGGCGATGCCGGGCTGGCTGCGGCAGGGACTCGGGGCCCATGTGACGGTGGACGGACGGGCGCGCTCGATGCGCGACCCGTACGCCTACACCGAACTGCTCTGCGGGCTGCACCCGGTGGGCACCCCGCGGCTGGCCGCCGACCGGCTCGCGGCCACCTCGGAGCGCACCGGCATCTCCCGCTTCGCCCTCCTGACGGAGGGCTCGGGCGACCTCGCGACCACGGAGGAGAACCTGCGGCGCCTGGGCGCCGAGGTGCTGCCCCAGCTGCACTGACCGGCCCGCCGCGCAAGCCACCTGGGGGGCTTGCCGCCCCGGTCCTGCATGCACCTCCCCCACGGTGGAGCGGCAAGCCGACGTCTGTCCCGTCCCGGCCGTGCCGGAACCGCGTCAGCAGTCCCGCAGCTCCGGCGACTGGTTCAGCAGCTGGCTGCGCACCGACGTGAAGCGGGCCAGCGTCTCGTCCACCGAGGCGTCCAGCGGGAACACCGCCACGCGGTGGCAGTTCTGGAAGGCCAGCCGTACACCGAAGTGCCGCTGGAGGGCGCCGCGGATGGCGTCACTCGCGAGCGCACGCAGCAGCTGGCCGCGCGCCTGCTCGTCCGGCGGGGGCGTCTGGTTGTCGGCGAAGGAGCCGCCGTCCACCTTCAGCTGGGCCACCAGGGAGCTGATCATCTCCCATGCGTAGGGCAGGGAGGTCCGGACGCAGTCGACGAAGTCTGCTTCGTCGACCTCGCCTCGCTCGGCCTGTTCGAGTAGGGCCGGTGAGACGTCGAGCGACATGGGTTCTCCTCTCGCACCCCCGAGGCACAGGGGTTGCCGGACAGGTCAGGGAGTTCGCGATTTCGAACACGCTCGGTACAGGGGCCGCAACCTCCCGTTCCCTACGGTAGGCAACGGTCGGTGACCACACCAGCAGAATGCGTATATGGAACGGTCCCGTTACGCCCACAATCGGCCAGGGATGAACAAGAGTTTCAAGGGACAAATGGGGCGATCCACAGGGAGCGGGGCGGGCGGATCGCGAGCACCGGGGGGTGTCGAGTAGCGTTGCCGACCATGCGTCTCGTCATTGCCCGCTGCTCGGTCGACTACGCCGGCCGGCTCACCGCCCACCTGCCCTCGGCGCCGCGACTGATCCTGGTCAAGGCGGACGGCAGCGTCTCCATCCACGCCGACGACCGGGCCTACAAGCCGCTCAACTGGATGTCGCCGCCCTGCACGCTGAAGGAGGGGACGGGCGAGGACGAGGGGGTCTGGACCGTCGTCAACAAAGCGGGCGAGAAACTGATCATCACGATGGAGGAGATCCTCCACGACTCCTCGCACGAACTGGGTGTGGACCCGGGTCTGATCAAGGACGGCGTGGAAGCACACCTCCAGGAGCTCCTCGCCGACCGCATCGAGACCCTGGGCGAGGGGTACACCCTCATCCGCCGCGAGTACATGACCGCGATCGGCCCCGTGGACATCCTCTGCCGGGACGCCGAGGGCCGGACGGTGGCGGTGGAGATCAAGCGCCGGGGCGAGATCGACGGCGTCGAGCAGCTCACGCGCTACCTCGAACTGCTGAACCGCGACCCCCATCTGGCGCCGGTCCGCGGCATCTTCGCCGCCCAGGAGATCAAGCCCCAGGCGCGCGTCCTCGCCACCGACCGCGGCATCAACTGCCAGATCCTGGACTACGACGCCCTGCGCGGCATCGAGGACGACAAGCTCCGCCTGTTCTAGCCGACGGGCCCGGGCCGGACCGGCGGTGCCGAACCGGCCCGGGGCCCGTCGGCACCGCCGCACATCACGCCGACGCGCTGCTCGACGTCCCCCCGGCGGAGCCGCCGTTCGTGGTGCCGGTCGTCGTGCCGTCGGTGGTACCGCCGGTGGTTCCGCCGGACGTGCCGCCGCTCGTACCGCCGCTCGTGCCGCCGCTCGTACCGCCGGTCGCGCCTCCGCTCGTGGTGCTGCCCGTGGTGCTGCCCGTGGAGCCGCCGGTCGTCGAGCCGTCCGTGGAGCCGCCGGTGGTGGTGCTCCCGGTGGAGCCCCCCGTCGTACCGCCCGTGCCGCCGCTCGTCGAGCCGCCGGTGGTGGAACCACCGGTGGTGGAGCCGCCGGTGGTGCTGCCTCCGGTCGAGCCCCCCGTCGTACCGCCCGTGCCGCCGCTCGTCGAGCCGCCCGGTGTCGGGGACTTCGACGGGGAGCCGGAGGGGCCGGCGGGGTCGGAGGGCTTGACGCTCTCCGACGGGCGGGAGGGGGCGGCGGGCGGTACCGGGTCGTCCGCCGTGCCGTACCTGCCGTCGGGGCCCGGCGAGGTGGGACGGCCGCCGGCCGATCCGGTGTCACCGGTGTCGGCCGGGTCCGAGGCCGGACCGCCGTCCTCCAGACCCTGGGTCGCCGACGGGTTCACCTCCACCTTGCCCGCCGGGTTGCGGTCGCCGTCCGGGTCGGAGGTCATGCCGAGCGTGACGACCGTGCCGAGCACCGCGGCGAGCAGCGCCCCGGAACCGGCCGCCACCAGGTTGCGCCGGGCCACCCGCCGGATGCCGGCGCCGCGCCCCGCCGGCCGCGGAAGCTGCCGCGTGACCAGCGTGCCCTCGTACGGCTCCGGCGCCGGCGCCGGGCGCGGCGCCGGATCCTCGTGCCGTGCCTCCCCCGGCACCGGCAGCCCCGGCGCCTCGCCCGCCCGGTCGGCGAGCAGGGCCAGCGCGCGGCGGCCGGCGACCGCACCGCGCTTGTCGGCGAGGGCACCGCGCAGCCCGCCCGAGGCCTCCAGTTCGGCACGGGCCCGGTCGAGCTGTCCGGTGCAGAGCGCGAGTATCCCCAGCTCGTGATGGAAATAGGCTTGTTCAGGCACATCGCCGGCCAGCCGCGAGGCTTCCGCACCGTACCGAAGGGCCCGTTCCCAGGCGCTCCAGTGGAGTCCCGCGGCGAAGGCGGGCGCGGCCGTGCGGGCGAGCCGTACGGCGCTGCTCTCCTCGCCGTCGGCGGCCGGGGCCGTCCGCGGCACGACGGCGCCGAGCGCGGCCAGGACCGCGTCGGCCTCCGCGCACACCCGCTCGGGGGTGACCGAGGGATGGCCGGCCCACCAGGCGTAGTGCTGGGCGGCGGTGCGGGCGTGGTCGTCGGCGTCGTCGGCGTATCCGGCCGCCTCCAGCTGGGTCTGCACCCCGGCCGCGAGCCGGTAGCGGGAGCCGACCGGGGAGACCAGGCCGCAGCCGGCCAGCTCGCCGAGGGCGGCGTCCGCGTGGGTGTCGCCGACCAGTGCGGGCAGGTGCGCCTGGTGGGGCAGCTCGCCGCCGAGGGCGACCGCGAAGCGGAGGGCGGCCCGGGCGGAGGCGCCGAGCCGGGAGGCGAGCAGCGGCGCGGGGGCCGCGGCCTCGCCGAGGGAGGGCAGCGGAACGTCGTCCGCCGGCTCCGCGGGCGGGTCCGCCGGCCGGCGTACGTCCTCGAAGACGCCGTACTCGTCCACCGCGCCCGTGCTGGCCCGCAGTTCGTCGCGCTGCCGGAGCAGGGCGCCGGCCTGGACGAACCGCAGGGGCAGTCCCTCGGACTCGAACCAGAGGTCGCCGGCCCAGTTGGCCTCCTCCTCGGTGAGCACCCGGCCGACGGTGCGCTCGAGGATCTCCACGCCGGCGTTGCGGTCGAGGCCGGCCAGGAAGACCTCCTCCACCTCGGCCGCGGCGGAGGGCGCGGGCACGTCGGGGGTGGCGGCGAACAGGAACGCGCACTCGGGGGTGGCGTCGCGCAGTTCGTCCAGGGCGGCGCCGCCGAACTCCAGGTCGTCCAGGACGACGACCGCGCCGATCTCCCGGACCGAGGCGAGCAGTTCGTCCCGGTCGGGGCGGTGGTGGGGGGCGTCGTGGACGGCGTGGAACAGGTCGTGCAGGAGGTCGCCGGCCGTGCGGTGGTGGCCGCTGAGGCGGACCACGCCGTCGGGGGCGAGGTCCAGGCAGTCCTCGGCGACCAGGTCGAGCAGGGCGGTACGGCCGGAGCCCGCGGGGCCGGTGAGGCGGACCGAGCGGCCCTGGGCGAGGAGGCGGACCAGGCGTTCGCGTTCGTCCTGGCGTTCCAGCAGGGACAGTGCCGGCCGGGCGGGGCCGGGCGGCACGGGCGGCCGGGCGGCGCGTTCGGCCTCGGCGCGCTCGGCGGGGGTGCGCTTGCGGGGCCTGCCGGGGCGCTCGGCCGGCGGGCAGGGTTCTATCTCGCTGCCGTCGACGGGGTTGACGGTCAGCTGGAGGTCGCCCACGACGAGCTGGGCCATGCGGGCGGGCGCTGCCGTGCCCGGGGCGAAGTCGGAGGTGAGGGAGTCCCGGGGCGGGCGGCGGCCGTGCGCCGTGCCGTGTTCCTCGGGTCCCGTGTGGATCGGGTCGATCGGCTCGATCGGGTCCATGGGTTCAAGCCCCCCAAAAGCGTCGTGTGCCCGTGTTCCGGCCCCTCCCGGCCTTGTCGCACACCGCGCTGTCGCTTCTGGTCCGGGCCCGCCGGGTCGAGGGTTGCGAGGCAGCGGGCGACCGCACCCTAAACCGTGGCTCAGTATCTCCGACAGGGCGGGGTGCCGTACGGTCCGAGACGTCACGGTCTCGTGAGGATTGCGCCCGGTCCCGCCCGGCAGGGGTGCCTCACACCCGGGGCAGCGACTCCACCCCGATGCCGCCCTCGATGGCGAGGATGCGGTGCAGCCGGGTGGCGACCAGCAGGCGCTGCATCTGCGGGGGGACTCCCCGCAGCACCAGGCGGCGCCCGCAGCGGCCGGCCCGCCGGTGGGCGCCCATGATCACCCCGAGTCCGGTGGCGTCCCAGGAGTCCAGTTCGGACAGGTCGAGCACCAGGTCGCCGACTCCGGTGTCGACGGCCGAGTGGAGGACCGTACGGGCGTCCGCCGCGCTGCGGACGTCGAGGCGGCCCCCGACGACCAGCTCGGCGTGGTCGCCCCTGATGTGCATATGCGCTCCCCGTTGAGTGCGGTTGGCGTCTCGGTGACGGTGCTGTGCAACGTCTGACTGTGCGGGTGGCGGTCCGGTTGCTGCTTGTAAGCGAACCGATACCGAATTCACCCCCGGGAGTGATACTCCCGGGGTGTGCGTGCCTGGAGAGGGTGACTCAGTACGTGTAGAAGCCCTGCCCGCTCTTGCGGCCGATGTCACCGGCGTCCACCATCCGGCGCATCAGCTCCGGCGGGGCGAACTTCTCGTCCTGGGACTCGGTGTAGATGTTGCTCGTGGCGTGCAGCAGGATGTCCACGCCGGTCAGGTCGGCGGTGGCGAGCGGGCCCATGGCGTGGCCGAAGCCCAGCTTGCAGGCGAGGTCGATGTCCTCGGCGGTCGCCACTCCGGACTCGTAGAGCTTGGTCGCCTCGACCACGAGGGCGGAGATGAGCCGGGTGGTGACGAAGCCGGCGACGTCACGGTTGACGACGATGCAGGTCTTGCCGACGGACTCGGCGAACTCCCGGGCGGTGGCGAGGGCTTCGTCGCTGGTCTTGTAACCGCGGACCAGCTCGACGAGCTGCATCATCGGCACCGGCGAGAAGAAGTGCACGCCGACGACACGCTCGGGGCGCTCGGTGGCGGCCGCGATCTTGGTGATCGGGATGGCGGAGGTGTTGGAGGCGAGCACGGTGTCCTCGCGCACGAGCTTGTCGAGCGCGCGGAAGATCTCGTGCTTGACCTCCAGCTTCTCGAAGACCGCCTCCACCACGATGTCCGCGTCGGCGGCGGCGTCCAGGTCGGTGGTCGCCGTGATGCGCGCGAGCGCGGCCTCCGCGTCCTCGGCCGCCAGCTTGCCCTTGCCGACGAACTTGTCGTACGAGGCCTTGATGCCGTCGGTGCCGCGCTTCAGTGCCTCGTCGGTGACGTCCCGCAGGACGACGTCCCAGCCCGCCTGCGCGGCGACCTGAGCGATACCGGATCCCATGAGACCGGCCCCGATGACGGCGAGCTTCCGTGCCACTCCGACTCCCTATGAACGCGGTGAAAGGTCTGCCTCTCGGCGGACCATAGCGCTCCGGCGCCGCTGTGTGACCGGTAAGTAACGCGCGTCACGTCTCATTTGACGGACATCACACCGGCTGGGGTCACGCCGCGCCTCGGACGGCGTAGTTGAGCACCTTTTCGCTCAACAGGTCCTCGATGTCGTCCAGGAGGACGAGGGCTTCTCGTGACACTTCGGCCGGTTTGCGCCCGGCGAGCATCTCACGGCCGATGGTGACGAAGACGGCCTGGTGGACCCAGCAGATCTGACCGGCCATCAGGTCGGGCAGCGGATCGCCGTCGGCCGCGCCGGTCTCCTCGCGCAGGGCCGCCTCCAGGGTGTCGTGGATCTCCTGCTGGAGGCTCCACAGCCGGGAGCGCAGCGCCGGCGCCTCGTGGATGACCCGCATGAAGCGGTCGTAGCCCTCGAACAGGCCGACACGGGGCGAGACGGCCTCGACCTCGGCGCGCAGTTCGCGCAGGACGGCGCGCGCGGCGGACTCCCCCGCGTCCCGGCCCCGGACCCACCGGGCGAGCCGGTCGGCCACGCCGGCCGAGCGGTCGAAGAAGAGGTCCTCCTTGGCGGGGAAGTAGTTGTAGACGGTGTTGACCGAGACGTTCGCCGCCTCGGCGATCTCCGCGACCGTCACCGCCTCGAAGCCGCGCTCCAGGAACAGTCCCGTGGCGACATCGGAGATGTACTGCCGGGTCTGCCTCTTCTTCCGCTCCCTGAGCCCCTCAGCCATGCCCGCATCCTAACTTCGCTGGGCCTCCTAAAAATTTGGAGTTGTTGCAAAATTTCAGGGACTCTGTTTTTGTGGGGGCATGGCAGCAGTCATCAGTACGGCGGGCCTCGCCCGCACCTTCCAGACCAAGGCCGGCCCCGTGGACGCCGTCCGGTGCGTCGACCTCACCGTCCGCGAGGGGGAGATCCTCGGCTTCCTCGGCCCCAACGGCGCCGGCAAGACGACCACCCTGCGGATGCTCACCACCCTGCTGAAGCCGACCGGCGGAGCGGCCACCGTCGCCGGGTGCGACCTCGCCACCGATCCGGCCGGGGTGCGCCGGGCCATCGGCTACGTCGCCCAGTCCGGCGGCGTCGACTCACAGATCACCGTGCGGGAGGAGCTGGTCACCCAGGGCCGGCTGTACCGCCTGCCGAAGGCGGAGGCGGTCGCGCGCGCCGCGGAACTGGCCGAGGAGCTGGACCTCACCGCGTTCCTGGACCGGAGGACCGGCGCGCTCTCCGGGGGCCAGCGCCGGCGCCTGGACATCGCGATGGCGCTCACCCACCGTCCCAAGGTGCTGTTCCTGGACGAGCCGACGACCGGCCTGGACCCCGCCAGCCGCGCCGACCTGTGGACGCTGGTCCGCCGGCTGCGCGACGAGCACGGTACGACCGTCTTCCTGACCACCCACTACCTGGACGAGGCCGACGCCCTCGCCGACCGGCTGGTGATCGTGGACCGGGGCACGGTCGCCGCCGAGGGCACCCCGAGCGCGCTCAGGCTCCGCCACGGCGGCTCGCTCGACGCGACCCTCCAGGACACCTTCCTCGCCATCACCGGCCGCGGGCCCTCCCCGTCGGCCGACCCCGCCCCCGTCGCCGTATGACGCCCGACCAAGGTTCAGGATCCGCACGATGCTGCTTCACGACACGGCCCTCATCTACGGCCGCTACCTCCGCCAGTCCCTGCGCTCCCGCTTCGCCCTGCTCTTCGGGGTGCTGACTCCCCTGCTCTACCTGCTCTTCTTCGGCCCGCTGCTCACGGAACTGCCGCTGGGCGGGCAGGGCAGCTCCTGGCAGGTGCTGGTGCCCGGGCTGCTGTTGCAGCTCGGCCTGTTCGGTGCGCTGTTCGCCGGGTTCTCGGTCATCATCGAAAAGGGGCAGGGGGTGGTGGAGCGGATGCGGGTGACGCCGGTCAGCCGGCTCGCCCTGCTGCTCGGCCGGGCCCTGCGGGACACCACGGTGTTCGTCTTCCAGGCGGTGCTGCTGGTGCTGGCCGCGCTGGTGATGGGCCTGCGCGCACCGCTGGCGGGCGTCCTGATCGGCTTCGCCTTCGTCGCACTGCTCACGCTGTCGCTGGCCTCGGTGTCGTACGCGCTCGGCATGAAGGTCCGCACCCCGCAGGAGTTCGGCCCGCTGATCAACGCGGTCTCGATGCCCTCCATGCTGCTGTCCGGCCTGATGCTCCCGATGACCCTCGCGCCCGCCTGGCTGGACGTGCTGTCCCACTTCGTCCCGTTCCGCTACCTGGTGGACGCCGTCCGGGACGCGTACGTCGGCCACTACACGACTCCGCACATGCTCTACGGCACCCTGGTCGCCCTCGGCTTCACCGCGCTGTCCGTGACGGTGGGCACACGGGTGTTCCGGACCGCCGGGGCGTAACTACGCTGGCCGTATGGTCAATCTGACGCGTATCTACACCAGGACCGGCGACCAGGGCACCACGAGCCTCGGTGACATGAGCCGGGTGCCCAAGACGGACCTCAGGATCTCCGCCTACGCGGACGCCAACGAGGCGAACGCGGTGATCGGCACCGCCATCGCGCTGGGCGGTCTGGACGAGGAGATCGTCGCGGTCCTCACCCGCGTCCAGAACGACCTGTTCGACGTGGGTGCGGACCTGTCGACACCGGTGGTGGAGAACCCGCAGTTCCCGCCCCTCAGGGTCGAGCAGTTCTACGTCGACCGGCTGGAGGCGGACTGCGACCGCTTCAACGAGCGGCTGGAGAAACTGCGTTCCTTCATCCTGCCGGGCGGCACCCCGGGCGCCGCCCTCCTGCACCAGGCGTGCACGGTCGTACGCCGGGCCGAGCGCTCCACCTGGGCGGCACTGGAGGTGCACGGCGAGACGATGAACCCGCTCACCGCGACCTACCTCAACCGCCTCTCCGACCTGCTGTTCATCCTGGCCCGCAGCGCCAACCGGGAGACCGGTGACGTGCTGTGGGTGCCGGGCGGGGAGCGCTAGGGCCTCTCCTCCGGATCAGGCGGGGTCCGGCCTGATCCGGAGGAGATCCCCTAGTCGCCGGTCCGGCCGTCGATCAGCTCGCGCAGGATGTCGAGGTGGCCATTGTGCCGGGCCGTCTCCTCGATGAGGTGGAGCAGGATCCAGCGCAGGTCCACCGGGTCGCCGTCGCCCCGCTTCACCTGCGCCTTGGTGTCCAGGTCGTGCGCGGCGACGAGTTCGTCGTGCCGGGCGCTGTCCGCGGCGTACTCGTCGAGCAGCCGGGACAGCGGGATGTCGACGGCGATCCGCATCTCGCGGTCGGGGTCCTCCTCGGTCCAGGGGCCCTCGTCCGGCTCCCCCAGGAAGACGACCCGGAACCAGTAGTACTCGACCCAGCGCAGATGGCTGATCAGCCCGCTCAGGGTCATCAGCGGCGAGCCGGGAAGGATCGCCTTCACGGCGTCCTCGTCGGAGAGTTCCTCGCACTTGGCGCGCGCGGTGGCGCGGACGTAGCGGAGGAACGTGGTCAGCTGGGTGCGCTCGTCCCAGGCGGGAGGCGTGTCGGTACGTGTCATCGCCGTGATGATGTCCCCGCACCCGCCCCGCTGTCGACAGACTTTTCGACCGGTGTCCCGGCCGGCTCCGCGCCGGACCGCGGTTCCCGCTTCGGGAACAGGGTGTAGCTCGCGGCGATCACCACGTTGATGCCGATCACCCACAGCATGCGCACCTGCCACGCCCGCAGCGAGCCGGTGTCCCCCGCGTCGCCGACGTACCAGACCGCGCCCTGGAGCAGCGCGAGGGAGACCACCGAGGCCAGGACCCAGCGGCCGGCGACCTTCCACTCGTGCACGGCGCGGGCGGTGCCGTACCTGGGCGGCTTCACGGGAGGCGGGCCGCCGGCGAAGCGGTGCGCCACCCGGGCGTCCGCCCACCTGATGGTGGAGTGGCCGAGGCCGACGGTGAAACCGATGTAGACCGCGGCCAGGCCGTGCCGCCAGTCCGGTTCCGCGCCGTTCCTCAGGTCGACCGCGGTGACGGCGAACAGCACGACCTCCAGGAGCGGCTCGCACAGCAGCAGGGCCAGGCCGGTGCGCGGCATCCGGAACGCGTACCGGAAGGCCAGCCCGGCCGCCAGCAGCACCCAGAACGCCACCTCACAGGCGATGATCAGTCCGACGATCACACTTCGCTCCCCTCGTCCACCCCTCCAGGCTCCCGGCCCGGGCCGGACGTGTCGTCGTCGGCGCAGAGGAATCCGGCGTAAGCGAAAGTCGCAGTACGGCACCCTCCCCGCGGTGCAGGAAAGCCGCCCCGGCGCCGTGTTGGATAGGGGGCATGGCCCGCACGACAGGGGGCACGGCCCGCACGCCGCCCCGCCCGCACCGCGACGACTGGTACATCGCCGTGGGCGGGCTGCTCGGCGGGGTGCTGCTGTGGGTGCCCGGCATCCACGCACGCGTGTCGACGGACGAACTGGTGCTGTGGCACGCGGTCTGGGCGCCGCTGGTGCCCCTCGTGGTGATCGCGGCCTGTGAGCCGCTGCGCCGGATCCGGCCCCGCCTCGGCCTGCTGGTCGGCACCGCCGCGCTGACCCTGGACACGGTGACGCTCGGCAGCCTGGCCACCGTCGTGCTGTACACCGACCTGGTGTACGCGGCGGTGCTGTACGGCACCCCCGCCTCGGCTCGCCGCATCCCCTGGATCGCCGGGTTCCTGACCGTGCTCGGCGGGGTCGTACCGGCGGCGCTGTGGCGGGATCCACGCGGTCTGCTGATCGGGGTCGGCGTCGGTGTGGTGGCGCTGGCCCCCGCCGCCACGGGCGCCCTGGTCCGGGACCACCGTGACGCCGCCGAGGCCGCCCGGCTGCGTGCCGAACAGACCGCGCTGCTGGCCGAGATGGACCGCACCCAGGCGGTGACGGCGGAACGGGCGCGGGTGGCAAGGGAGTTGCACGACATGGTCGCCAACCACCTGTCCGCGATCGCCATCCACTCCACGGCCGCGCTCTCCCTGGACGATCCGAAGACGTCCCGGGACGCGCTGGCCGTCATCCGGGAGAACAGCGTCGAGGGGCTGGCCGAGATGCGCCGGCTGATCGGGATCCTGCGCAGCAGCGGCGGCGACCGGGAACCCTCCGCCACGCCCACCCTGGAGGGGCTCACCGCCCTGGTCGAGGGCGCCCGCGTCAACGGCCTGGACGTCGCGCTGGACGCCGACCACGGCCGCGTGCCCGCGCCGGTCGAGCTGGCCGCGTACCGGATCGTGCAGGAGTCGCTGACCAACGCGCTCAAACACGGGGCGGACGGACCCGTCCGGGTCAGCCTGCGGCAGTCCGACGGCTCGCTGCGGGTGCGGGTGACGAGCCCGTACCGGCCCGGTGACCGGCCGCGCGTCCCGGGCTCGGGTGCCGGGCTCGCCGGCATGCGGGAGCGGGCCGCGCTGCTCGGGGGGCGGTTCGAGGCCGGTCCCGAGGCGGGCCTGTGGGCCGTACGCGCCGAACTTCCGCTCGCACAAGGAGACTGAGAGCATGATCCGGGTCCTGGTCGCCGAGGACCAGTCCGCCGTCCGCGCCGGACTGGTGCTGATCCTGGGCAGCGCGCCCGACATCGAGGTGGCCGGGGAGGCGGCGGACGGGCAGCGGGCGGTGGAGCTGGCCCGGGAGCTGCGGCCCGACGTGGTGCTGATGGATGTGCAGATGCCCCTGCTGGACGGGGTGTCCGCGACCCGGCGGATCGTCGGGGAGCGGCTCGCCGACGTGCTCGTGCTGACCACCTTCGACCTCGACGAGTACGTCTTCGGGGCGCTGCGGGCGGGCGCGGCCGGGTTCCTGCTCAAGAACACCGAGGCGCGGGACCTGCTGGAGGCGGTGAAGACGGTGGCGCGCGGGGAGGGCATCGTCGCGCCGGCCGTGACCCGGCGGCTGATCGCCGAGTTCGCCTCGGCCCCGGCGCGGGGCGGGGAGGCCGATCCGGCCGTGCTGGAGGGGCTGACCCGGCGGGAGCGGGAGGTGCTGGGCTGCATCGGCGAGGGCCTGTCCAACGCGCAGATCGCGGCCCGGCTGGAGATGGCGGAGGGCACGGTGAAGACGCACGTCAGCCGGTTGCTGGCCAAGCTGGAGCTGCGCAGCCGGGTGCAAGCGGCGGTTCTCGCACGGGAGTTGGGTCTCTAGTCCCGCTTGCCCCGAAGTGGTCCAGACCTATTGACCTGTGGTCCAGACCTTTCTACCCTCGCAGCACCGTGGGCATGAAGGCTCAGTCATGCCCCTGACACCCCCGACGACGAGGGAGGCGCAGCATGCGCTTCAGACACAGAGCCGCGGCGGCATTCGCGACCCTGTTGCTCCCCATGGCCGGCGCGGTCGGCCTCGCGAGCCCCGCCCAGGCCGCAGCCAACGCCACGGCCACCTTCACCAAGACCAGCGACTGGGGCAGCGGTTTCGGCGGTCAGTGGACCGTCAAGAACACCGGCACCAGCACCATCAGCTCCTGGACCGTCGAGTGGGACTTCCCCTCCGGCACCAAGGTCACCTCGGCCTGGGACGCCACGGTCACCAACTCCGGTGACCACTGGACCGCCAAGAACGTCGGCTGGAACGGCACCATCGCCCCCGGCGCCTCCGTCTCCTTCGGCTTCAACGGCTCGGGCTCCGGCTCCCCGTCCAACTGCAAGCTCAACGGCGACAGCTGCGACGGCACGACGGTCCCCGGCGACGCGGCCCCCTCCGCCCCCGGCACCCCCACCGCCTCCTCGGTCACCGACACCTCGGTGAAGCTCGCCTGGAGCGCGGCCACCGACGACAAGGGCATCAAGAACTACGACGTGCTGCGCGACGGCACCAAGGTCGCCACGGTCACCACCACGTCGTACACCGACACCGGGCTGACCGCCGGCACCGACTACTCCTACACCGTGCGGGCCCGCGACACCGCCGACCAGACCGGACCGGTCAGCGGCGCGGTCAAGGTCCACACCACCGGCGGCGGCACCACTCCCCCGCCCACCGGCGACAAGGTCAAGCTCGGCTACTTCACCGAGTGGGGCATCTACGGCCGGAACTACAACGTCAAGAACCTGGTGACGTCCGGCTCCGCCGCCAAGATCACGCACATCAACTACGCCTTCGGCAACGTCACCGGCGGCAAGTGCGCGATCGGCGACTCCTACGCCGACTACGACAAGGCCTTCACCGCCGACCAGTCGGTCAGCGGCGTCGCCGACACCTGGGACCAGCCGCTGCGCGGCAACTTCAACCAGCTGCGCCAGCTGAAGGCCAAGTACCCGAACATCAAGGTGCTGTGGTCCTTCGGCGGCTGGACCTGGTCCGGCGGCTTCGCGGACGCGGCGAAGAACCCGGCCGCCTTCGCCCAGTCCTGCTACGACCTGGTCGAGGACCCGCGCTGGGCCGACGTCTTCGACGGCATCGACATCGACTGGGAGTACCCGAACGCCTGCGGTCTGACCTGTGACACCTCCGGTGCCGCGGCCTTCAAGAACCTGATGTCCGCGCTGCGCGCCAAGTTCGGCTCGAACAACCTGGTCACCGCGGCCACCACCGCCGACGGCTCGGCCGGCGGCAAGATCGAGGCCGCGGACTACGCGGGCGCCGCCCAGTACGTCGACTGGTACAACGTGATGACGTACGACTTCTTCGGCGCCTGGGACGCCAAGGGCCCCACCGCCCCGCACTCCCCGCTCACCTCGTACGACGGCATCCCGAAGGCGGGCTTCACCACCGCCGACGCGATGGCCAAGTTCAAGGCGGTCGGCGTACCCGCGAAGAAGCTCCTCATCGGCATCGGCTTCTACGGCCGCGGCTGGACCGGCGTCACCCAGGACGCGCCGGGCGGCACGGCCACGGGACCGGCGGCCGGCACCTACGAGCAGGGCATCGAGGACTACAAGGTCCTGAAGTCGTCCTGCCCGGCCACCGGCACCGTCGCGGGCACGGCGTACGCGCACTGCGGCAGCAACTGGTGGTCGTACGACACTCCCGCCACCATCAAGTCGAAGATGGCCTGGGCCAACACCCAGGGCCTCGGCGGCGCCTTCTTCTGGGAGTTCAGCGGCGACACCGGCGACGGTGAACTGGTGAACGCCATCAGCAGCAACCTGTAAGAAGCACTACCTGTAAGAGCGCCTAAGCGACATTGACGCTCCCCCAGACTTCGTCCGGGGGGACCCCCAACCAACGAGTGAACGTGGCTACGCCACGTTCACTCGTTGTCCGGGCGGGGCTGCCTCCAGCCACGCGAGGAATCCGGTCAGCGCGTCTTCGCTCATGGCGAGTTCGAGGCGGATACCCCGATGGGTACAGGCGAGGATCACCGCGTCGGACAGCAGCGCCAGCTCCTCCTCGCCCTCGGGCAGCCGGCGGCCGGCCACCTCGATCTGCGCCCGCTCCAGGGTGCGGCGGGGGCGGAAGGCGTAGGAGAAGACCCGGTACCACTCGATGCGGTCGCCGTTGTAGCGGGCGACGCCGTAGGACCAGCCCTTGCCGCCCGCGTCCGGTTTCTCGGGCACGTCCCAGCGCAGGGAACAGTCGAAGGTGCCGCCCGAACGCTGGATCAGCCTGCGGCGCAGACCGAACAGGAACAGCCCCACCACCACGAGCGCCACTACGATCCCGCACACAGTCAGAGCGAGGACCATCGGCACCGACCTCCTCGTCTCCTAGGTAACGGAACGTAAAAAACACCCACATTTGCCTCAGCCGCGGCTGGGTCCGGATGACTCCGGTCCCAGCCGCGGCTGAGGATCGTCAACGCACGGCGTGCTGCGTCTAGCGCGCCGCCGCGGCACGCAGTCGAACGTCCGCGCGACGCTCGGCGGCGGCGTCGCCCTCCGCCTTCGCGCGCTCCAGCTCCCGCTCCGTGCGCTGGACATCGATCTCGTCCGACAGCTCGGCGATCTCGGCCAGCAGCGAGAGCTTGTTGTCCGCGAACGAGATGAAACCGCCGTGCACCGCGGCGACGACCGTTCCACCTTCACTCGTACGGATGGTCACCGGGCCCGACTCCAGCACACCGAGCAGCGGCTGGTGACCGGGCATGACGCCGATGTCGCCGGACGTGGTGCGCGCGACGACCAGGGTGGCCTCGCCGGACCAGACCTGGCGGTCGGCGGCGACCAGCTCGACGTGCAGCTCAGCAGCCAAGGGTGGCTCCTCGGGTCACCACCCGGCGGGGGTGCCGGGTGTTGGGGTCAATTCTAGTGGGCGTGAGTGAGGGGGCGGGACGCACCCGCCCCCTCACACGAGCACGGGGCTCAGGAGACGCCCAGCTCCTTCGCGTTCTTCTTGAGGTCCTCGAGACCACCGCACATGAAGAACGCCTGCTCCGGGAAGTGGTCGTACTCGCCGTCGCAGATCGCGTTGAACGCGGCGATCGACTCGTCCAGGGGCACGTCCGAACCGTCCACGCCGGTGAACTGCTTGGCGACGTGGGTGTTCTGGGACAGGAAGCGCTCCACACGACGGGCACGGTGGACGACGAGCTTGTCCTCCTCGCCCAGCTCGTCGATACCGAGGATCGCGATGATGTCCTGGAGGTCCTTGTACTTCTGCAGGATCGTCTTCACGCGCATGGCCGCGTTGTAGTGGTCCTGCGTGATGTAGCGCGGGTCCAGGATCCGGGACGTGGAGTCCAGCGGGTCCACGGCCGGGTAGATGCCCTTCTCGGAGATCGGACGGGACAGAACCGTCGTCGCGTCGAGGTGGGCGAAGGTGGTGGCCGGGGCCGGGTCGGTCAGGTCGTCGGCGGGGACGTAGATCGCCTGCATCGAGGTGATCGAGTGACCGCGGGTCGAGGTGATGCGCTCCTGGAGGAGACCCATCTCGTCGGCCAGGTTCGGCTGGTAACCCACCGCGGACGGCATACGGCCGAGCAGGGTGGAGACCTCGGAACCGGCCTGCGTGAAGCGGAAGATGTTGTCGATGAAGAACAGCACGTCCTGCTTCTGGACGTCACGGAAGTACTCGGCCATGGTCAGGCCGGCCAGCGCGACGCGCAGACGGGTGCCCGGGGGCTCGTCCATCTGACCGAAGACCAGCGCGGTCTTGTCGATGACGCCCGAGTCGGACATCTCCTCGATCAGGTCGTTGCCCTCACGGGTGCGCTCACCGACACCGGCGAACACGGAGACACCGTCGTGGTTGTTGGCGACACGGTAGATCATCTCCTGGATGAGCACCGTCTTGCCGACGCCGGCGCCGCCGAACAGACCGATCTTGCCGCCCTTGACGTACGGGGTCAGCAGGTCGATGACCTTGACGCCGGTCTCGAACATCTCGGTCTTCGACTCGAGCTCGTCGAAGTTCGGGGCCTTGCGGTGGATGGACCAGCGCTCGCCCTCGTAGGACTCGTCGACGTTCAGCACCTCACCGAGGGTGTTGAACACCTTGCCCTTGGTGAAGTCGCCGACCGGGACGGTGATGCCGTCGCCGGTGTCGACGACCGGGGCCTGGCGGACCAGGCCGTCGGTGGGCTGCATGGAGATGGTGCGGACCAGGCCGTCACCCAGGTGCTGGGCGACCTCCAGGGTCAGCGTCTTCTTCTCGCCCGCGTTGGCCGGGTCGGCGACCTCGACGTGGAGGGCGTTGTAGATCTCCGGCATCGCGTCGACGGGGAACTCCACGTCGACGACCGGGCCGATGACCCGGGCGACGCGGCCCGTAGCCGTCGCGGTCTCAACAGTGGTGGTCATTTATCGGTCACTCCCCGCGGTCGCGTCGGCCAGGGCGCTCGCGCCACCGACGATCTCGCTGATTTCCTGGGTGATTTCGGCCTGGCGGGCCGCGTTGGCAAGACGGGAGAGCGTGTTGATCAGCTCGCCCGCGTTGTCGGTGGCCGACTTCATCGCGCGCCGCGTGGCGGCGTGCTTCGAAGCGGCCGACTGGAGCAGCGCGTTGTAGATGCGGCTCTCCACGTACCGCGGCAGCAGGGCGTCGAGGACGTCCTCCGCCGAGGGCTCGAAGTCGTACAGCGGGAGGATCTCGCCCTTCGGGTGAGCCTCCTCGGCGACCTCTTCGAGCCGCAGCGGCAGCAGCCGGGCGTCGAGCGCCGTCTGCGTCATCATCGAGACGAACTCGGTGAAGACGATGTGCAGCTCGTCCACACCACCGTCGGCCGCGTCCTTCTCGATCGCCTCGATCAGCGGCGCAGCCACCTTCTTGGCGTCCGCGTACGACGGCTCGTCGGTGAAGCCCGTCCACGACTGAGCGATCGTGCGCTCACGGAAGTTGTAGTGGGCGACACCGCGCCGGCCGACGATGTACGTGTCGACCCGCTTGCCCTCGCGCTCCAGGCGCTCGGTCAGCTGCTCCGCGGCCTTGATGGCGTTGGAGTTGAAGGCGCCGGCCAGACCGCGGTCGCTCGTGAGGAGCAGGACCGCGGCACGGGTCGGGTTCTCCGCCTCGGTGGTGAGCGGGTGCTTGGTGTTCGAACCCGTGCCCACCGCCGTGACCGCGCGCGTCAGCTCGGTCGCGTAGGGCGTGGAGGCCGCCACCTTGCGCTGCGCCTTGACGACGCGCGAGGCGGCGATCATCTCCATCGCCTTGGTGATCTTCTTGGTCGCGGTGACGGATCGGATGCGACGCTTGTAGACCCGGAGCTGGGCTCCCATGAGTCAGGTCCCTTCCTTACGTCACTTGGAAGCAGCGGCAGGAGTGTCCTCGCCGAGCAGCTTGCCGTCCGAGGTCTCGAACTGCTTCTTGAACTCCGCCACCGCGTCGTCGATCGCCTGGATCGTGTCGTCCGACATCTTGGCGCCCTCGCGGATGGAGGTCATCAGACCCTGCTCCTTGCGGTGCAGGTAGTCCAGCAGCTCCTTCTCGAAGCGGCGGATGTCGGCGACCGGGACGTCGTCCATGCGGCCGTTGGTGCCGGCCCAGACGGAGACGACCTGGTCCTCGGTGGCCATCGGCTGGTACTGGTCCTGCTTCAGCAGCTCGACCATGCGCTGACCGCGCTCCAGCTGGGCCTTGGAGGCCGCGTCCAGGTCGGAACCGAAGGCGGCGAACGCCTCCAGCTCACGGAACTGGGCGAGGTCCACACGGAGGCGGCCGGAGACCTGGCGCATCGCCTTGTGCTGGGCGGAACCACCGACTCGGGAGACGGAGATACCGACGTTCAGCGCGGGACGCTGACCGGCGTTGAACAGGTCCGACTCCAGGAAGCACTGGCCGTCGGTGATGGAGATGACGTTGGTCGGGATGAACGCCGAGACGTCGTTGGCCTTGGTCTCGACGATCGGGAGACCGGTCATCGAGCCGGCACCCATGTCGTCGGAGAGCTTGGCGCAACGCTCCAGCAGCCGGGAGTGCAGGTAGAAGACGTCACCCGGGTAGGCCTCACGGCCCGGCGGGCGGCGCAGCAGCAGCGACACGGCGCGGTAGGCGTCGGCCTGCTTCGACAGGTCGTCGAAGATGATCAGGACGTGCTTACCCTGGTACATCCAGTGCTGGCCGATGGCCGAACCGGTGTACGGCGCCAGGTACTTGAAGCCGGCCGGGTCGGACGCCGGGGCGGCGACGATGGTCGTGTACTCCAGCGCGCCGTTCTCCTCCAGCGCGCGGCGCACGCCGGCGATGGTGGAGCCCTTCTGGCCGATGGCGACGTAGATGCAGCGGACCTGCTTCTTCGGGTCGCCCGAGCGCCAGTTGTCGCGCTGGTTGATGATCGTGTCGACGGCCAGGGCGGTCTTGCCGGTCTGGCGGTCACCGATGATCAGCTGACGCTGACCACGGCCGATCGGGGTCATCGCGTCGACGGCCTTGTAGCCCGTCTCCATCGGCTCGTGCACCGACTTGCGCTGCATGACCGTGGGGGCCTGCAGCTCAAGGGCGCGGCGGCCGTCGGTCTCGATCTCGCCGAGGCCGTCGATCGGGTTGCCGAGCGGGTCGACGACACGGCCGAGGTAGCCCTCGCCGACCGCGACGGAGAGGACCTCACCGGTGCGGGTGACCGGCTGACCCTCCTCGATGCCGCTGAACTCACCGAGGACGATGGCACCGATCTCGCGCTCTTCCAGGTTCAGCGCGAGGCCGAGGGTGCCGTCCTCGAACTTCAGCAGTTCGTTGGCCATGGCCGAGGGCAGGCCCTCGACCTTCGCGATGCCGTCGCCGGCAAGGGTGACCGTACCGACCTCCTCGCGCGAGGCCGCGTCCGGCTTGTACGACTGGACGAAGTTCTCCAGCGCGTCCCGGATCTCCTCCGGCCGGATCGTGAGCTCCGCCATCTGGGTTCCCTGCTCTCCTTGTTGGGCCCGAAGTTTCACTTTGGGGGTCTGGGGGCGACCCCCAGGAATCCTCTGCACGGCCCAACCAGGGCCGTAAGTACGTACTGCGTCTGTCGGGTTTTCCCGAAAGACCGATCTATCGAGTTGCTGCTAGCTCGCCATGCGGCGGGCGGCCTCGTCCAGCCGGTCCGCGATGGAGCCGTTGATGACCTCGTCACCGACCTGCACCCGGATGCCGCCGACGACCTCGGGGTCGACGTCGAGGTTGAGGTGCATCCGACGCCCGTAGAGCTTGGTCAGGGCGGCGCCGAGGCGCTGCTTCTGCCCGTCGCTCAGCGGCACCGCCGAGGTGACGACGGCGACCATGCGGTCCCGGCGCTCCGCGGCGAGCTTGGACAGGGACTCCAGTCCCGTCTCCAGGCTACGTCCCCGCGGCGCGGTGACGAGGCGCGTCACCAGACGCTCGGTGGCCGGCTTGGCCCGCCCGCCGAGGAGCCGGTGCAGCAGCTCGGTCTTGGCCGAGGTGCCGGCGGCACGGTCGGTGAGCGCGGCGCGCAGCTCGGTGCTGGAGGAGACGATCCGGCCGAACCGGAACAGCTCGTCCTCGACGTCGTCCAGGGTGCCGGTCTTCTCCGCCGCCGTCAGGTCGGCGATGTCCGCCAGCTCCTCCAGCGCGTCCACCAGGTCGCGGGACTGCGACCAGCGGGACCGGGCCAGCCCGGACACCAGGTCGGCGGTGGTCCCGCTGACCTGGCCACCGATCAGGCGCTGCACCAGCTGGGCCTTCGCCTCTCCGGGCTGCGCCGGGTCGGTGAGGACCCGGCGCAGGCCGGCCTCGCGGTCGAGCAGCGCGGTGACGGCCGCCAGCTCGTCGGCGAGCTGCGCGGCGTCCACGGACGTGGAGTCCGTCAGCGCGTCGAGACGCTCACGTGCGGCTGCCAGGGCCTCGCGGCTCGCTCCGTTCATCGCGTGGCCTCGGCCTTCTCCTCAAGCTCGTCGAGGAAACGGTCGATCACACGGCTCTGGCGGGCGTGGTCCTCGAGGGACTCGCCGACGAGCTTGCCGGCCAGGTCGGTGGCGAGCTTGCCGACGTCCTGACGCAGCGCCGACGCGGCGGCCTTGCGGTCGGCCTCGATCTGGGCGTGACCGGCGGCGACGATCTCCTCGCGCTGACGCTGGCCCTCGGCCCGCATCTCGGCGATGAGCGCGGCACCCTGCTCCTGCGCCTCCTGGCGCAGACGCGCGGCCTCGTGCCGGGCCTCGGCGAGCTGGGCCTTGTACTGCTCAAGGACGCTACGGGCCTCGGTCTGCGCGGCCTCGGCCTTTTCGATACCGCCCTCGATGGCTTCGCGGCGCTCTTCCAGAACCCTGTTGATGTTCGGGAGGAGCTTCTTGGCGAGGAAGCCGAAGACGATGACGAAGGCGATCAGGCCGATGACGAGCTCTGGGATCGGCGGGATGAGGGGGTTCTCGGCCTCCTCAGCCGCCAGCTGAACCAGGGGGCTCATATCAGTGCCTTTCGTCTATTGGTGCGCGGCGGTCGGGTCAGGAGGCCGGGTAGACGAACGGCATGACCAGACCGATCAGGGCGAGCGCCTCACAGAAGGCGAAGCCGAGGATCTGGTTGGCGCGGATCAGACCGGCCGCCTCGGGCTGGCGGGCGAGAGCCTGCGTGCCGTTACCGAAGATGATGCCGACGCCGACGCCCGGGCCGATGGCGGCGAGACCGTAACCGATGGAGCCGAGGTTGCCCTTGATCTGGACGCCGGCGGCAAGGGTTTCGAGAGCGGACATGCCGGTTCTTCCTTCTCTTTCAATGACCGGTGGGGGTTGGCCACCGGATGTCTGGGTGGGTGGTGGGGGGGCTCAGTGGTGCTCGGCGAGCGCGCCCTGGATGAAGCTGCAGGTCAGCAGTACGAAGACGTAGGCCTGAACAGCCTGGATGAAGAGCTCGAAGGCCGTCATGACGATGACCATCACGAACGACACGCCGGAGTAGGCGATGCCGATGCCGTTGAGCATGTACCAGCTGGCGACCGTGAAGAGCAGCAGCAGGGTGTGGCCCGCGAACATGTTCGCGAAGAGTCGCACGGCGTGGGTGAAGGGCCGCACGAGCAGGTTCGAGAACAGCTCGATCGTCATCGAGAGCGGGAGCACCCCGCCCAGCGACTTGTCGTAGCCGGTGAAGTTCTTGAAGGCACCGACGAAGCCGTGGCGCTTGAAGGTCAGGGAGACCCAGAGGATGTAGACGATGCCGGCCAGGACGGCGGGGTACGAGATGATCGCCGTGACCGGGAACTGGGCGACCGGGATGATCGACCAGAGGTTCATCATCCAGATGAAGAAGAACAGCGAGACGACCAGCGGGACGTACTTCTCGCCTTCCTTCTTACCGATCGTCTCGTAGACGACGCCACGGCGGATGAAGTCGTAGCCGCTCTCGGCCACCAGCTGGAGCTTGCCCGGGACGACCTTCGGCTTGGCGAAGGCGGCCCAGAAGAAGCCCACGACGATGACGGAACCGAGCAGCGCCAGCAGCATGGTCTTGTTGAAGTACGCGTTGCTGTCCGCGTTGCCCCAGAGCGGCTCGAAGAGGAACGAGTGGAGGCCCGGAGCGACGGTGTCGAAGCCGCACCCGTCGAACAGGTGACAGCTCGTGTCGAAAGCGAGCGTCTGCGTCGGGTCAGCACTCACCGCGGGCTCCTTCATCGTGGCGCATAGGTACGGCAACCTCGTTGTGTCGGCGCGGCGTGCGGCCGCGGTTCGGCACGGGACTGGTGTTACGGATGTGGGGGCGGCTGTGGGGCATCTCGCCTCGCGATTGAGCAGGCGTCAGCTCAGATGCCCGCGCCAGCGATGCCGCAGTTGGCACCGGACGATAGCAGCATCTCTCGTGCGCCTTTATCCCGGCCCTACCCCTCACGACGAGTGCCCTGTCTTCTCGGGCTTGTCGCCCTTCGACGAGGCTTCGGGATCGACGTAGAGGATCTTGGCCTTCATGTGCGCACGCGCCTGCGCGGCGATCCACGTCAGGGTGGCGACCACGAGCGCGATGGCGAAGGCACGCGGGTTGAACAGCGTCGTGTTCTTGAACAGGGCGACGAAGATGACCAGCAGCAACAGCTGGGCCGCGTAGAGCATCAGGCCCATCATCTGGAACAGCTGGGGAAAGGATTTGGCGGTGCGCTGGAGCACGTAGAGACCGAGACCCATGAACGCGATCACCACCAGCGTCCCGACGACGGCCCCGATGGCTCCCTTGCCCCCGGCGACCACCCCGCTGACAACGGCGGCGATCACGCCGACGGCAGCCGTGGGCACGGCGGCCTGGGCCAGGATCCGGGCGTCATTGGACGGCATGGCGGCAACTCCGCTTTCACAAGGGGGCAGGGTGTCGTCATGGACGAGCGTAGTCCCGGGCTGAGTGATCGAGACCTCACACCTACGGACCGTCGCACTCAGGTCCTTCGGTCCTATCCGGGGTTCTCGTGAACCGTATCACAAACTATTTGATGAGGTCTTTACCTGCTAGGTGTGCTTGCTGTCACACATGAGAGTGACAGTGCGCGTCTGTGCAAAAACCGAGCCGTCTTGTCTGGTATTGGGGGCATACGCTCCCCCACGACTTGGCAATGCTCTAGTCAGATTCTTACCTTGAAGCGTCTCAGCGGCGGTCGATCAGACGCGAACGAGCGCTGATCGCAGTCGCCCCGTTGACGTTCCGAGCGCCCGCCGGGACGGGCGTGCGCTCGCCCGGCTCCGAACTCCGCGGGGCCTGCGGGCTCTGCGCGTCCTGGCTCTGCGCGTCCTGCGCCGCCTCGGCCGCCACGGCGGTCCCCGCGCCCAGGCCGCGCCTGCGGTACCGCGGCGGCACGAACCGCTGGGCCCACAGCGGCACACGCGGGGTGAAGCGCGGGAGCAGCAGCAGGACCAGGCCGACCGCGCTCAGGAAGACCACGCCCAGCACGATCCACATCGACGCCGAGTTCACCGAGTACGCCAGCGCCCCGAAGCCGATCAGCGCCGACCAGAAGTACATGATCAGCACGGCCCGGCTGTGCGAGTGGCCGATCTCCAGCAGCCGGTGGTGCAGATGGCCGCGGTCGGCGGCGAACGGGGACTGGCCGCGCCACGTGCGGCGGACGATCGCCAGGACCAGGTCGGCGGCCGGTACGGCGATGATCGTCAGCGGGAGCAGCAGGGGGATGTAGACGGGCACCGTCTGGTGGACCGCCGCCTTCTCCGAACCCGTGAACAGCGCCAGCGCGTCCGGGTCCACCTGGCCGGTGATCGAGATCGCGCCGGCCGACAGCACCAGGCCGATCAGCATCGAGCCCGAGTCGCCCATGAAGATCCGCGCGGGGTGCATGTTGTGCGGCAGGAAGCCCAGGCACATGCCCATCAGGATGGCCGCGAACAGCGTGCCGGGGGCGGCGGCCTCGATGCCGTACGAGTACCAGATCCGGTAGGCGTACAGGAAGAACGCGCCCGCCGCGATGCACACCATGCCGGCCGCGAGACCGTCCAGGCCGTCCACGAAGTTCACCGCGTTGATCGTGATGACCACCAGGGCGACCGTCAGGAGCGTGCCCTGCCACTGGGTCAGGGCGACGTTGCCGACGCCCGGGATGGGCAGCCACAGGATCGTCAGACCCTGCATGACCATCACGCCCGCGGCGATCATCTGACCGCCCAGCTTGATCAGCGCGTCGATCTCGAACTTGTCGTCCAGGACGCCGATCAGCCAGATCAGGGCGGCCCCGGAGAGCAGCGCCCGCGGCTCGTTGGACTTCGCGAAGACCTCGTTGAGGTTGGTCAGGTGGTCGGCGACCAGCAGACCCGCGCACAGGCCGAAGAACATCGCGATACCGCCGAGGCGCGGAGTCGGCTCCCGGTGCACGTCCCGGGCCCGGATCTCCGGCATCGCCCCGGCCACGATCGCGAACTTGCGTACCGGCCCTGTCAGCAGATACGTCACCGCGGCCGTGATGCAGAGCGTCAGGAGGTATTCACGCACGGGCTTCCCCACAGGTCTCGCTGGCCATCACAGCCCCACACCCTAGCGACGGATGCATATGGATGAGGACTGCCGGGTAGCGACGATGGTTGCACGCGTGGCTGTGCACCCCGGTCGGCTACCCCCGTTCAGCCGGGATACGGCGGAAACTGGCCGGTCAGCGCGCGCACCTCCTCCCGCGCCGCGGCCGGCTCCCTCTCGCCGCGCAGCACGGCCGCCAGCAGCGCCGCGATCCGCACCATCTCCGGCTCGCCCATGCCCTGGGTGGTGACCGCGGCCGTGCCCAGGCGCAGGCCGCGGCCGTCGCCGTGCGGCAGCGCGCAGCAGTCCAGCACCAGGCCGGCCGCGAGGAGCCGGCCGCGCGCGGTACGGCCCTCCACCCCGAGCGGGGCCGGGTCCGCGGTGATCAGGTGGGTGTCCGTGCCGCCGGTGGTCACGGCCAGCCCCTCGGCGGCCAGGTGACCGGCGAGCACCCGGGCGTTGGCGACCACCTGATGGGCGTACACGGTGAACGCCGGTGTTGCCGCCTCGCCGAACGCGACGGCCTTGGCGGCGATGGTGTGCATCTGGGCGCCGCCCTGGGTGAAGGGGAAGACGGCCCGGTCGACACGCTCGGCCAGCTCGGCCCCGCACAGGATCATCCCGCCGCGCGGGCCGCGCAGCACCTTGTGGGTGGTCGCGCACACGATGTCGGCGTACGGCACCGGGTTCGGGGCCGCACCCCCGGCGACCAGCCCGATCGGGTGCGCCGCGTCCGCGATCAGATAGGCCCCGACCTCGTCGGCGACCTCGCGGAAGAAGGCGTAGTCGATGTGGCGGGGGTAGGCGATCGAGCCGCACACGATGGCTTTCGGCCGGTGGTTGCGCGCCAGGTGACGGACCTGGTCGTGGTCGATGAGCCCGGTCTCCGCGTCCACGCCGTAGCCGACGAAGTCGAACCAGCGGCCGGAGAAGTTCGCCGGGGAGCCGTGCGTGAGGTGGCCGCCGTAGGGCAGGCCGAGGGCGAGGACGGTGTCCCCGGGGCGCAGCAGGGCGGCGTAGGCGGCCAGGACCGCGGAGGAGCCGGAGTGGGCCTGGACGTTGGCGTGCTCGGCGCCGAACAGGGCCCTGGCGCGGTCGATGGCGGCGCGCTCGGCGACGTCGACCAGTTCGCAGCCGCCGTGGTGCCGGGCACCGGGGTAGCCCTCGGCGTACTTGTTGGCGAGCGCGGAGCCGAGGGCCGCCAGCACGGCCGGCGAGCAGAAGTTCTCGGCGGCGATCAGCTGGAGCGTGGTCGACTGCCGCGTCAGCTCCCCGAGCAGGATCTCGGCCATCGCCGGGTCCTGCCGCCGCAGGACGTCGGTCTCGAGGGTAGGGGTGACCGACATGGCGGGCTCCCGGGCGGTCGACGGTGACGTATCCCCAATGTAGGCCCGGGTTGCGGCGCACGCGCGGTTGTTTCGCCCGTTTATGTCGAATTGTGTACGCGTATGCCGGATCACGTCCGCGCTACATGCGCGCCGGAACCCCTGTCAGCGCCGTCACCACCGGATCCAGCGCGTCCCGTATCTCGTCACCGATGGACCGGAAGAAGGTCAGCGGGGCGCCGTACGGGTCGTACACCTCGTCCGCCTCGGCGGTCGGGGCGAGCAGCCAGCCGCGCAGGGCCGCCGCCGCGCGCACCAGCGCCCGGGCCCGCATGACCACGCCGTCCTCCAGCGGCGGCAGGGTGGCCGGATCTATCGCCCGGACCAGCCGGGTGAACTCCTTCAGGGTGAACGTGCGCAGGCCCGCCGAGTGCCCCATGGAGATGACCTGGGCGCGGTGGTCGCGGGTCGCGGTGAGCACCAGGTCGGCCCGGATCACGTGCTCGTCCAGCAGCTCCCGGCCGGTGAACCCGGAGGGGTCCGCGCCGAACTCGGCCAGCACGGTCTCCGCGTGGGACTCCATGGGCGCCCCCTCGTGGCCCCAGGTGCCGGCGCTCTCCACGATCAGCCCGCCGCCGAGTACGCCGAGCCGCTCCGCGACGAAGTGGCGGGTCAGCCGCTCGGTGATGGGCGAGCGGCACACATTGCCGGTGCTGACGTGGAGGATGCGGAAGGTGTCGCGGGGGAACCCGAACGTCGTCGTCTCCTCCGCGCTGTAGCCCCCGCCGCCGCCTATGCCACGCATGGGGGCACCCCCTGCTCGAGCGGAGCCGAGAGCTTGGGGGACTCAGGGGCCGTCAATTCGCCACCTCAAGGTCGGGTACGACCTTGCGCAGCTCCTCCGCGGAGAGCGCCCCGGCGCGCAGCAGCACCGGCACCCGGCGCGAGACGTCCACGATGGACGACGGCACGTTGGCCGGGGTGGGGCCGCCGTCGAGGTAGACGGAGACGGAGTCGCCGAGCATCTCCTGCGCGGCGTCGCAGTCCTCGGGCGCCGGGTGACCGGTGAGGTTCGCCGAGGAGACGGCCATCGGGCCGACCTCGGTGAGCAGCTCGATGGCGACGGGGTGCAGCGGCATGCGCACGGCGACCGTGCCGCGGGTGTCGCCGAGGTCCCACTGGAGGGACGGCTGGTGCTTGGCGACCAGCGTCAGCGCGCCCGGCCAGAACGCGTCGACCAGCTCCCAGGCCATCTCGGAGAAGTCCGTGACGAGACCGTGCAGGGTGTTCGGGGAGCCGATGAGGACGGGGGTCGGCATGTTGCGGCCCCGGCCCTTGGCGGCGAGCAGGTCGGCGACGGCCTCGGAGGAGAACGCGTCGGCGCCGATGCCGTACACCGTGTCGGTCGGCAGCACCACCAGCTCGCCCCGGCGGACGGCGGACGCGGCCTCGCGCAGACCCGTCACGCGGTCGGTCGCGTCGTTGGTGTCGTATCGCCGTGCCATGTCTAGCTGGCCTCCTCGTACACGTGCTGCGGGGTGGGGGTCTGCGGGATGCTCACGGCAGCGCCTTGCGGGCGGTGGCGAACCGCGGACGGTTGTTGAGGTCCGGATGATCGGCCGCGTCGGCCCAGCCCCGCTCCTCGGTGAAGATCCACGGCACCTGGCCGCCCTGGGTGTCGGCGTGCTCGATCACGACGACGCCGCCCGGGCGCAGCAGCCGGTGCGCGGTGCGTTCGATGCCCCGGATGAGGTCGAGGCCGTCCTCGCCGGAGAACAGGGCCATCTCCGGGTCGTAGTCGCGGGCCTCGGGGGCGACGTACTCCCACTCGGTGAGCGGGATGTACGGCGGGTTGGAGATGACCAGGTCGACCTGGCCGTCGAGGTCCGGGAAGGCGGTCAGCGCATCGCCCTGGCGCAGGTCGACACGGGAGCCGGCCACGTTCTTGCGGGTCCACACCAGGGCGTCATCGGACAGCTCCACGGCGTGCACCCGGGAGCGCGGGACCTCCTGGGCGAGGGCGAGCGCGATGGCGCCGGAGCCGGTGCACAGGTCGACGATGCAGGGCTCGACCACGTCCATGGCGCGCACGGCGTCTATGGCCCAGCCCACCACGGACTCGGTCTCCGGCCGGGGCACGAACACCCCGGGGCCGACCTGGAGTTCCAGGTACCGGAAGTAGGCCCGCCCGGTGATGTGCTGCAGCGGCTCGCGCTGCTCGCGCCGGGCGATGACCTCCCAGTACCGGGCGTCGAAGTCGGCGTCCTTCACGGAGTGCAGTTCGCCGCGCTTCACGCCGTGCACGAACGCGGCCAGCTCCTCCGCGTCGGTGCGCGGCGAGGGCACGCCGGCGTCGGCCAGCCGCTGGGTGGCCTGGGCCACCTCCGCGAGCAGCAGGTTCACGCGAGTCCTCCGTGTCGTACTCGTGCTCGTGCTTGAGCCCGTACGTGCGTACGTGTCTTACGCGGCGGCGAGCTTCGCCGCCGAGTCGGCGTCGACGCAGGCCTGGATGACCGCGTCGAGGTCGCCGTCCAGGACCTGGTCCAGGTTGTACGCCTTGAAGCCGACCCGGTGGTCCGAGATGCGGTTCTCCGGGAAGTTGTAGGTGCGGATCTTCTCGGAGCGGTCGACGGTGCGGACCTGGCTGCGGCGGGCGTCGGCGGCCTCCCGCTCCGCCTCCTCCTGGGCCATGGCGAGCAGCCTGGAGCGCAGGATGCGCAGGGCCTGCTCCTTGTTCTGGAGCTGGCTCTTCTCGTTCTGGCAGGAGGCGACGACTCCGGTCGGGATGTGCGTGATGCGCACGGCGGAGTCGGTGGTGTTCACGGACTGGCCGCCCGGACCGGAGGACCGGTAGACGTCGATGCGGAGGTCGTTGGGGTTGATCTCCACGTCCACCTCCTCGGCCTCGGGGGTGACGAGGACACCGGCGGCGGAGGTGTGGATACGGCCCTGCGACTCGGTGGCCGGGACGCGCTGCACCCGGTGCACCCCGCCCTCGTACTTCAGCCGGGCCCAGACGCCCTGGCCGGGCTCGGTCTGCCCGCGGGTCTTCACCGCGACCTGGACGTCCTTGTAGCCGCCCAGCTCCGACTCGGTGGCGTCGATGATCTCGGTCTTCCAGCCGACGCGCTCGGCGTAGCGCAGGTACATGCGCAGCAGGTCGCCGGCGAACAGCGCCGACTCGTCGCCGCCCGCGCCCGCCTTGATCTCCAGGATGACGTCCTTGTCGTCACTCGGGTCGCGCGGGATCAGCAGGAGGCGGAGCTTCTCGGTCAGCTCCTCGCGCTGCTTCTCCAGGACCTTGACCTCGGCGGCGAAGTCCGGGTCGTCGGCGGCGAACTCGCGTGCGGTCTCGATGTCGTCGCCGGTCTGCTTCCAGGAGCGGAAGGTGGCGACGATCGGGGTCAGCTCGGCGTAGCGCTTGTTCAGCTTGCGCGCGTTCGCCTGGTCGGCGTGGACCGACGGATCGGCGAGCTTCTTCTCCAGATCGGCGTGCTCGGCGACGAGTTCCTCGACGGCCTCGAACATCTTTCGGCTCCTGTACTGCGGTGAGGGGAAGGGCGGGCGACCAAAAACGCCGGTCCCGGGCACCCCCGTGGCGGGCGTGACCGTGGACCGGCGAATTGGGGCTCGCTACTTCTTGGAGCCGGCAGCCTTGCCGAAGCGGGCCTCGAAGCGGGCCACACGGCCACCGGTGTCGAGGATCTTCTGCTTGCCCGTGTAGAACGGGTGGCACTCGGAGCAGACCTCGGCCCGGATGGTGCCGGACTCGATGGTGCTACGGGTGGTGAACGACGCGCCACAGGTGCAGCTGACCTGCGTCTCGACGTACTCGGGGTGGATGTCGCGCTTCAAGGTGTCTCCTAGGTTCCGGGAGGGCGCCGGGTCGCCATCGCGGGATGCGGGGGCGTGAACCGGAGCCGACGTACCAGTCTGCCAGGACTGGCGCCATCCTCCCAAACCGGGGGTGCGGGCGTTCTATTCCTGGGGCGCGGGGGCGCTCTCAGCGGGGGGTGCGGGGGCGCCCTCAGCCGGGGGGCCGGACAGCCGTCGGCGGGGGTACGGGACGCCGTCAGTCGGGGGGGCCGCCGTCAGCGGGGGGTGCGGGACGCCCTCAGCCGACGGTACCGGGCCGCCGTCAGCGGAGGCGCGGGACGCCCTCAGCCGGCGGTGCGGGACCGCCGTCAGCGGGGGTGCCGGACGCCCTCAGCCGGAGGGGCCGGACCGCCGTCAGCGGAGGCGCGGGACGCCCTCAGCCGACAGTACCGGGCCGCCGTCAGCGGGGGTGCCGGACGCCCTCAGCCGAGGGCCGGACCGCCATCAGCGGGGGACGGGGCGCCCTCAGCCGGGGGCCGGACAGCCGTCAGTGGAGGCGCGGGGCGCCCTCAGCCGGCGGTACCGGGCCGCCGTCAGCGGGGGTGCGGGGCGTCCTCAGCCCGGGTGCGGGGGTGCCCTCGGCCGGGGGTGCGGAGGCCCCCGCAGGCCTGGTCAGCCGGTCACGACGCCCTTGGCCTCGCCCGTGGCCGTGCCCTTCGTGGCCGACTTCGGGATCGGCCTGTCGTTCTTCAGGGCGTTCCAGACCAGCTGGGCCTTGGTCTTCTCCAGCAGGACGCGGTTGGGGTTGGCCGGGTCGTACTGGACGGGCATCGTGACCATCTTCATGTGGGACGAGCTGATGCCCTTGAGGCCGCCGGCGAAGTCGATCAGGGAGTTGACCGAGCCGAGGTCGGAGTCGGTGGTGACGGCCTTGGTGGCGGTGTCGGCGAGGTCGTACAGCTTCTTCGGGTTCGAGAGGACGCCGACGTGCTTGACCTGGTCGATGAGCGCCTTGACGAAGGCCTGCTGGAGCTGGATGCGGCCGAGGTCGGAGCCGTCGCCCACGCCGTGCCGGGTGCGGACCAGGCCGAGGGCCTGCTCGCCGTCGAGCGTGTGGGTGCCGGCCTTGAGGTCGAGGTGGCTCTGCGGGTCCTTGATGCTCTTGGTCGTCGTGACCTCGACCCCGCCGAGGTCGTCGATGAGCCTCTGGAAGCCCTCGAAGTCGACCTCCAGATAGTGGTCCATGCGGATGCCGGTGATCGACTCGACGGTCTTCACCGCGCAGGCCGCGCCGCCGGTGGAGTACGCCTCGTTGAACATCACGCCGGACGCGGCGGGGTGGGCGGTGCCCTTGGTGTCGGTGCACTGAGGGCGGTCCACCAGGGTGTCCCGGGGAATGGAGACCACGCTGGCCCGCTGGTGGCCCTTGTACACGTGGACGATCATCGCGGTGTCCGAGCGGGCGCTGCCGTCGTCCGTGCCGCCGCCGAGCTTCTTGTTCTTGCCGGAGCGGGTGTCCGAGCCGAGGACCAGGATGTTCTCGGAGCCGTTGTCGATCTTCGTGGGCCGGTCGGTGCCGAGGGCCTGGTTGATGTCGACGCTGTGGAGGTTGCCGTTGAGCTTGAAGTACAGGAACCCGGCGCCGGCTCCGCCGAGGACGACCACGCCCGCGGCCGTCCAGGCCGTCGCGCGCAGCGCCTTGCGGCCGGTGCTGGGGGCCTTGCGTCGGCGGCCCTTGCCTCCGCGGCGCGGGGCCGTGCCCGGCTCGGGTATGGCGGGCTGAGTACTCTCGGCGGCCACATCGCTCCTAGATCTCGGCGGTCGGATACCCCCTGCGGTCAGGGTCGGGCGGTCGTCACCGCTCCATCGTCGCTCCGCCTGGTCAGACGGAGAAACTCGGGAAAGGGTTGCACAACGCACAGTGCCCACCGGGTACGGCGACGGGCACGCTGCGTGATCGGCCGGTCCGCGCACGCCGCGCTCACCTGCGGATTCGCGCCTCGGGCCGGTACTGCCGGACGCCCATGCCGACGGGGGCGCCTGTGGCAAAGATCTCGCTTGTGGCCTTACGGCACGCTTGTACCCGCCTTGCCGCGGCCACCACGGCAAAAAGGGCCGCCCCCCGTCCCTGGGGGGACGAGGGGCGGCCTTCCGCTGCCTGGGACGGACGTCAGTCGCCGTTGCCGGGCGTCGGCGTCGTCTTCTGGATCTGCATCAGGAACTCGATGTTCGACTTGGTCTGCTTCATCTTGTCGAGAAGCAGCTCGATCGCCTGCTGCTGGTCCAGCGCGTGCAGGACGCGGCGGAGCTTCCAGACGATGCCCAGCTCCTCGGCACCGAGCAGGATCTCCTCCTTGCGGGTACCGGACGCGTCCACGTCCACCGCCGGGAAGATGCGCTTGTCGGCGAGCTTCCGGTCGAGCTTCAGCTCCATGTTGCCGGTGCCCTTGAACTCCTCGAAGATCACCTCGTCCATGCGGGACCCGGTGTCCACCAGGGCGGTGGCGAGGATGGTCAGCGAGCCGCCGTCCTCGATGTTCCGCGCCGCGCCGAAGAACCGCTTCGGCGGGTACAGCGCGGTCGAGTCGACACCACCGGACAGGATGCGGCCGGAGGCCGGGGCGGCCAGGTTGTAGGCGCGGCCCAGACGCGTGATCGAGTCGAGCAGCACGACCACGTCGTGGCCCAGCTCGACCAGTCGCTTGGCCCGCTCGATGGCCAGCTCGGCGACGGTCGTGTGGTCCTCGGCCGGGCGGTCGAAGGTCGAGGAGATGACCTCGCCCTTGACCGACCGCTGCATGTCGGTGACCTCTTCCGGACGCTCGTCGACGAGGACGACCATCAGGTGGCACTCGGGGTTGTTGTGGGTGATCGCGTTGGCGACCGCCTGCATGATCATGGTCTTGCCGGTCTTCGGCGGGGCCACGATCAGACCGCGCTGGCCCTTACCGATCGGCGACACCAGGTCGATGATGCGGGTGGTGAGGACGCCCGGGTCCGTCTCCAGGCGGAGGCGGTCCTGCGGGTAGAGCGGGGTCAGCTTGTTGAACTCCGGGCGGCCACGGCCGTGTTCGGGCGCCATGCCGTTGACGGAGTCGAGGCGGACCAGCGCGTTGAACTTCTCGCGGCGCTCGCCCTCCTTCGGCTGGCGGACCGCACCGGTGACGTGGTCACCCTTGCGCAGGCCGTTCTTGCGGACCTGGGCGAGGGAGACGTACACGTCGTTCGGGCCGGGCAGGTAGCCGGAGGTCCGGATGAAGGCGTAGTTGTCGAGGATGTCCAGGATGCCCGCGACCGGGATCAGGACGTCGTCCTCGGCGACCTGCGGCTCGGCGATCTCGTCACGGCCACGGCGGCCGCGGCGGTCACGGTAACGGCCGCGACGGCCGCGACGGCCGCCCTCGAAGTCGTCGTCGTCCTGCGGGCCGGCGTTGCGGTCCTGACGGCCGCCGCCCTGCGGCTGGCCCTGCTGCTGCCGGTCCTGGCGGCCGCCGCCCTGGCCCTGCTGGTCGTCGCCCTTGTTGCGGCGGTCGCGGTCCCGGCCGCGCTCGCGGCGGTCCCGGCGGCCACGGCCCTCGCCGTCACCGGCGTCGCCCTTGGCTTCGCCCTGCTGCTGCGCGGGCGTCTCGGCCTTGGGCTCGGCCTTGGCCTCGGCGGCGACCGTCTCGGCGCCGCCCGCGGCCGGGCTGCCCGCCTCGGCGGTGGCGCGGCGGCGGCGGCGCTCGGTGGGGGCGTCGTCGGACGCCGGCTGGCCGGGGATCTCGATCTGCTGCTGGGCCACGGCCTTCTCGGCGGGGGCCTCGGCCGCCTTCTCCGCCTTCTTCCCGGCGTCGTCGCCGGTGCGGGCCTTGGAGGTGGCCCGGCGCTTCGGCTTGGTCTCGGTGGCGGTGTCGGCCTTGGCGGCGGGGGCGCCCCCGGCGGCCTGCGCCTCCTTGATGACCTCGATCAGCTGGCTCTTGCGCATCCGCGCGGTGCCCCTGATCCCGAGGCCCGAGGCAACCTGCTGCAGCTCGGCCAGCACCATGCCCTCGAGGCCGGTACCGCGGCGCCGCCGGGAGCCGGCACCGGTGGCAGGCGCGGAGGCGTCCGTGGCGGGCGCGGCAGCGGTCTCCTCGACACGTGCGCCCATCAGATCGGTGGTGTCGCTCACGAAGGGTCCTTCCCTGGAGCGGACGTCGGCCTGTCTGGCTCGGCGACCGGTTGTGCTGTCCGGCTACGGTCCTGTCTTCTGTGAACCGTGCCGGGGCGGTGGTCCGCCAAAGCGGCGGAGGAAATGTGCGGTGATGGCGCTTCCGCGAGCCGTGGCACCCAGTGTCACGTGGCGTGGTAGCACCGATTCCGGAGCTCCCCCAGAGGGGGTACCCCCACCGGCGGCCCGCTCAGTGCTCGCATACGACGTACTGCCCAGGTACGACGCAAGGAACACGGAGTGGCGCGGGAGGCTCCCGGAAGAATGTCTGTCCCGGACGGGGACACGAGGCACCTCGCCATGGTGGGGTCGGGTGCAGACTTGAGGTTAACACTACCGGATCCAACAAACATTCCCCCTCTCCAAATCCGGCAACCGTGGGCAGTTAATCAACGCCGGAGGTCGCGAGCGGCAGCACGCTCGCTCCCTGGGCGTCCAGGTCCAGCCGGTTGGCGGCCCAGCCCTCACCCGCGAGGTGGGAGACCTTGTCGGCGCTGTCGGCGTCGGCGAGGGCCATGACGGTGGGCCCGGCGCCCGAGATCACGGCCGGGATGCCGTCGGCCCGCAGCCGCTCCACCAGCGCGGCGCTGTCCGGCATGGCCGGGGCGCGGTACTCCTGGTGCAGGCGGTCCTCGGTGGCGGGCAGCAGCAGCTCGGGGCGCCTGGTCAGGGCCTCGACGAGCAGGGCGGCGCGGCCCGCGTTGGCGGCGGCGTCGACGTGCGGGACGGTACGCGGGAGCAGGCCGCGCGCGGTCTCGGTCAGAACCGGCTTTCCGGGCACGAAAACCACCGGAACGATGGAATCGTGCGGCTCCATCCTGATGGCCCGGGCGGTGCCGCCCTCCATCCAGGACAGGGTGAAGCCGCCGAGCAGACAGGCGGCCACGTTGTCCGGGTGGCCCTCGATCTCGGTCGCCAGCTCCAGCAGGGCGGCGTCGTCCAGACGGGCCTCGCCGCCTATGGTCACCGCGCGGGCGGCGACGATGCCGGCGCAGATGGCGGCGGAGGAGGAGCCGAGGCCCCGGCCGTGCGGAATGCGGTTGGCGCAGACGATCTCCAGGCCGCGGGGCTGCCCGCCCAGCAGGTCGAAGGCCGTGCGCAGGGAGCGGACGAGGAGGTGGCTCTCGTCCCGCGGCAGGGTCTCGCTGCCCTCGCCGGCGATGTCGATGTGCAGCCCGGAGTCGGCCACCCGGACGACCACGTCGTCGTAGAGCCCCAGGGCCAGGCCCAGGGCGTCGAAACCCGGACCGAGGTTGGCGCTGGTGGCGGGAACGCGCACCCGGACGGCGGCGGCTCGGAACGCTGGACCGGCCATCGCTCGTTGACTCTCCTTGAGCTGCGTGACTGTCGAAGACACTCGATACGTACGAAAGACCCTCAGGCCGCGCAGAGGGCGCGGTGCCGCCCGTGTGCGAGGGCATATGCAGCGGGCGGGTTTGGATACAGCCTATCGAAGGAAGGTTCTGTGGCGACATAGGGCGCACAGGAGGCGCACGATGCGTGTCGTAAGCCCCCTGTGCTCCCTGTCAGGGAGAACCCCGGCGCCGGACGCTCAGGCGAGGCCCAGGCGCTCGGCCGCGGTGGCCGCGTCGACCGGCACGGTGACCGGCTGCGGGGCACCGGCCACGGCCCAGTCCGGGTCCTTCAGGCCGTTGCCGGTGACGGTGCACACGATGCGCTGGCCCGGGTCGACCTTGCCCTGCTCGGCGGCCTTGAGCAGACCGGCCACGGAGGCGGCGGAGGCGGGCTCCACGAAGACGCCCTCCTGCGCGGCCAACAGGCGGTAGGCGCGCAGGATCTCACGGTCCGTCACCTCGTCGATGGCGCCGCCGGACTCGTCACGGGCCTGCAGGGCGTACTGCCAGGAGGCCGGGTTGCCGATGCGGATGGCCGTGGCGATGGTGGAGGGGTCCTTGACGACCTCGCCGCGCACGATCGGAGCACTGCCGGACGCCTGGAAACCCCACATCCGAGGGGTTCTACCGGCGACGCCGTCGGCGGCGTACTCCTTGTAGCCCTTCCAGTAGGCCGTGATGTTGCCCGCGTTGCCGACCGGGAGGACGTGGATGTCGGGCGCGTCGCCGAGCATGTCCACGATCTCGAAGGCGGCCGTCTTCTGGCCCTCGATCCGCACCGGGTTGACCGAATTCACCAGCGCGACGGGGTAGTTCTCGCTCAGGCCCCGCGCCAGGGTGAGGCAGTCGTCGAAGTTGCCGTCGACCTGGAGGATCTTCGCGCCGTGCACGAGGGCCTGGCCCATCTTGCCGAGGGCGATCTTGCCCTGCGGCACCAGGACGGCCGACACCATGCCCGCGCGCACCGCGTACGCGGCGGCGGAGGCGGAGGTGTTGCCGGTGGAGGCGCAGATGACAGCCTTCGCGCCCTCCTCCTTGGCCTTGCTGATGGCCATGGTCATACCGCGGTCCTTGAAGGACCCGGTCGGGTTGGCGCCCTCCACCTTCAGGTGGACCTCGCAGCCCGTGCGCTCGGAGAGCACCTGCGCGGGCACGAGGGGCGTGCCGCCCTCGCGGAGCGTCACGACCGGCGTGGTGTCGGATACCGGCAGCCTGTCCCGGTACTCCTCGATGATTCCGCGCCACTGGTGGGTCATTGCTGGTTACTCTCCTTCAACCCGCATGATGCTGGCGACACCCCGCACGGTGTCGAGCTTGCGCAGTGCCTCGACGGTCCCGGAGAGGGAGGCGTCCGAGGCCCGGTGGGTGACGACGACGAGGGAGGCCTCGCCGTCCTTGCCCTGCTGCCGAACGGTGTCGATCGACACGCCGTGTTCGGCGAAGACAGTCGCGACCTGGGCGAGCACGCCCGGTTTGTCGGCGACGTCGAGGCTGATGTGGTACCGGGTGACGACCTCGCCCATCGGGGAGACGGTCAGGTCGGCGTACGCCGACTCGCCGGGCCCGGTGGCACCGCCCCGCCGGTTGCGGCAGACGGCGACGAGGTCACCGAGGACGGCGGAGGCGGTGGGCGAACCGCCGGCGCCGGGGCCGTAGAACATCAGCTGCCCGGCGGCGTCGCTCTCCACGAAGACGGCGTTGTACGCGCCGCGCACGGAGGCGAGCGGGTGGCTGAGCGGAATCATCGCGGGATGCACGCGCGCGGTGACCGACGTCCCGTCCTTCGACCGCTCGCAGATGGCGAGCAGCTTGATGGTGCAGCCCATCTCCTTGGCGGAGCGGAAGTCGGCGGCGGTGACCTCGGTCATGCCCTCGCGGTAGACGTCGTCGAGGCGCACGCGCGTGTGGAAGGCGATCCCGGCGAGGATGGCGGCCTTGGCGGCGGCGTCGAAGCCCTCGACGTCGGCGGTCGGGTCGGCCTCGGCGTACCCCAGGGCGGTGGCCTCGTCGAGGGCCTCCTGGTACCCGGCGCCGGTGGAGTCCATCTTGTCGAGGATGAAGTTGGTGGTGCCGTTGACGATGCCGAGCACCCGGTTGACCTTGTCGCCGGCGAGCGACTCGCGCAGCGGCCGGATCAGCGGGATGGCACCGGCGACGGCGGCCTCGTAGTAGAGGTCCTTGCCGTTGCGTTCCGCCGCGGCGTGCAGGGCGGCCCCGTCCTGGGCGAGCAGGGCCTTGTTGGCGGAGACGACGGAGGCGCCGTGCTCGAAGGCGGTGGTGATGAGCGTCCGGGCCGGCTCGATCCCCCCGATGACCTCGACCACCACGTCGATGTCCCCCCGTTTGACGAGGGCGGTGGCGTCGGTGGTGACCAGGCTCGGGTCGATCCCCTCGCGCACCTTGCCGGGCCGCCGCACGGCGACCCCGGCCAGCTCGACCGGGGCGCCGATCCGGGCCGCGAGGTCGTCGGCGTGCGTCGTCATGATGCGCGCCACCTCTGAGCCGACAACCCCACAGCCCAGCAGCGCCACCTTCAGCGGACGCGTACGCATCATCCGACCTCGTTTCCTCATACCGTCTACGGTTGGACCAGTCTCACTCACCGGACGGGAGTTTCTACCCTACGTCCGGATCGTGAGACATCTATTTCATTTTCACAGGGGCGGAAGCCGCAGATCTTCCACTCTGCTCTTCCGCCGCCCGAGTTTCAGCAGGTGGGGGTCATCCCACGTCGAGACGCAGAAGATCCTCCTCCGTCTCACGCCGGACGATCACCCGGGCCTCACCGTCGCGCACGGCGACGACGGGCGGCCGGAGCACGTGGTTGTAGTTGCTGGCCATGGACCGGCAGTAGGCACCCGTGGCCGGTACGGCGACGAGGTCCCCCGGTGCCAGGTCCGCGGGCAGGAACGCGTCCTTGACCACGATGTCCCCGCTCTCGCAGTGCTTGCCGACGACCCGCGCGAGCATGGGCGCGGCGTCGGAGGTCCGGGACACCAGGGCGACGCTGTACTCGGCGTCGTACAGCGCGGTGCGGATGTTGTCCGACATGCCGCCGTCGACGGAGACGTAGGTCCGCAGCCCGTCGAGCGGCTTGACGGTGCCGACCTCGTACAGCGTGAAGGCGGTCGGGCCGACGATGGCGCGCCCGGGCTCGACGGAGATCCGGGGCGTCCGCAGCCGGGCGGCCTCGCACTCGCGGGTGACGATCTCGGTGAGCGCCTTGGCGATCTCGTGCGGCTCACGGGGATCGTCGTCGCTGGTGTAGGCGATACCGAGCCCGCCCCCGAGATCGATCTCGGGCAGCTCGATCCCGTGCTCGTCACGGATGTCCTTCAGCAGCCCCACGACCCGGTGGGCGGCCACCTCGAAGCCGGACATGTCGAAGATCTGCGACCCGATGTGGGAATGGATCCCGATCAGCTCCAGCCCGTCGAGCTGCAGGGCCCGCCGCACGGCCTCGGCGGCCTGCCCGCCGGCCAGCGGGATGCCGAACTTCTGGTCCTCGTGGGCGGTGGCGATGAACTCGTGGGTGTGCGCCTCCACACCCACGGTGACCCGGATCTGGACCCGCTGCCGCTTCCCGAGCGACTGCGCCGCGTGGGCGACCCGCACGATCTCCTGGAAGGAGTCGAGGACGATCCGCCCGACACCGGCCTCGATGGCCCGGGTGATCTCCTCGGCGGACTTGTTGTTGCCGTGGAAGGCGATGCGGTCGGCGGGCATCCCGGCGGACAGCGCGGTGGCCAGCTCGCCGCCGGAGCAGACGTCCAGATTCAGCCCCTCCTCGTTCAGCCACCGCACGACGGCCCGGGAGAGGAAGGCCTTCCCGGCGTAGAAGACGTCGGCGTCCGGACCGAACGCGGTACGCCAGGCACGCGCACGGGCCCGGAAGTCGGTCTCGTCGAGGATGTAGGCGGGGGTGCCGTACTCCTCGGCGAGCCGGCCGACGGGGATCCCGCCGACCGTGACCGCACCGTCGTCGCCGCGCGTGACGGTCTGCGCCCACACCTTCGGGTCCAGGGCGTTGAGGTCGGCGGGCGGAGCGGAGTAGTGCCCCTCGGGCAGGACGTCGGCGTGGCGGGGCCCGGCGGGATGGGCGGAACGGCTCATGACGTAGCTCTCAGACTCTCTGTCTCTCTCCGGGGCGCATCTGCTCTGGCGCCTCAGAGATGTTCGGGTGCGTCGATGCCGAGCAGGGACAGGCCACCGGCCAGCACCGTCCCGGCGGCTTCGGCAAGCGCCAGCCGGGCCCGGTGGGCGGCCGAGGGTTTCTCCTCACCGACGGGAAGCACGGAGGGCAGCAGGGGCAGCACGGCATCGGCGACGGTGACGAGATGCCGGGCGAGCCGGTCCGGGGCACGGTGGATGGCGGCCCCGGCGAGGATACGAGGGTGATCGGCGAGCGGGGTGAGCAGGGAGCTCTTCGTGTCCCCCAGCGGCCCCGGCTCGGCGGCGAACCCCAGCCGGCCGGCGTTGCGGCTGACGGAACGGACCCGGGCGTGCGCGTACCGCACCCGGAACAGCGGATTGCCCTCCCGCTGGACCAGGTGATCGGCGGTGATCCGGGGCCGGTCGTGCGGCGCGGGGTGGAGCAGGGCCCACCGGGCGGCATCGGCCCCGAGCGGCGCGGGATCCTCGGGCGCGGGCACGGGCCGCAGGTTGGCGGGCTCACCGTGCTCGACGGTGGCGCGCCCGCCCTGGACCGCCACCAGGCGTACGACGGCGTCGGCGACCACCTCGGCCCGCACCTCGTACGGCACCCGCAGCGCGACGACCTGCCCGGCGAGCGCGTCCCCGTGCCCGTACCGGACGCCCTTCCCCCGGACCTCCCGCACCAGCCCCGCGACGGGATCGACCTGCTCCTCAAGACTGATGTTGAGGAACCCCGCCCCCGTGACGACGACGTCCCGGATCCCCTCGGCACCGGCAAGACGGCCCCGAAGGATCTCGGCGACCCGCCGCGGCGGCTGCCCGGCCGGCCGGGCCAGCTGCAGGGCGATGGTGGTGGCGAAGTCCCCACACCCCCCGGGCCCCGGCTCCCTCACCACGGCCCGCTCGGGCACGGCCACACTCAGCTCCCCGTCATCGACAGCACAACGCACCGCGTGCAGCACGGCGCGGGACAGCTCGACGGGGGTCACGGGACAAGCGTAGGGGAGGAGGGGGGTGGGGGTGGTAGGCGGTTATGGGTTGGGGGGTGGGGTGGGGGTGCCAGCCGGTTTTGGGTTGGTGGGGGTGGGGTGGCTGTCGGGGGGGGCGAGGTGGGGCGGTGCGGTGTGCCCGGCAGGGAGGCGGCTGGGATGGGGCCGGCGTGCGACCGGGGTGGGGCGACGGGGGAGGCTGGTGCGCCACCGAGGTGGAGCGACGGGGGAGGCTGGTGTGCCACCGGGGTGGCAGCGAAGGGGGAGGCCGGCTTAAGGCGCTGAAGGGCATGCCGCCGGGGAGGCCGGCTTAGCCGCTGAAGGGCATGCCGCCGGGGACGCCGTCGTCGTGGGGGGCGCTGGGGCCGGCGGACTCACCGTCCCCGTCGATCTCCCCGCCCCTACTGCCGCCCCCATTGCCGCTTCCGCTCCCGCCCAGGTCTCCCCCGCTGCGGTCGGGGTCTCCCCCGCTCCGCTCTCCTCTGCCGTGATCTCCCTCTCCGCGGTCTCCACCACCGAGATCTCCCCCACGCGCCGCTGCCCCAAGTGCCGCTCCCGCATGGCCCTCAGGCCCGGTTCGCCGCTCGATGAGATGCTTCACCAGCCGTACCAGCTCGGCGGGCTCGAAGGGCTTGGCGAGGAAGGCGTCCACACCGACATCGAGGCCGGTCTCGACCTCGTACTGGGTGCAGGCACTGATGATGGCGAGGGGCAGGTGGCGCGTACGGGGATCGGCCCGGAGCCGGGCGGCGGTGCGGAGCCCGTCCAGCCGAGGCATGACCACGTCGAGCGTCACGACGTCGGGCTGCACCTGGTGCACCACGTCCAGACACTCGGCACCATCGGCCGCGGTCACGACCTCTAGCCCTTCCAGTTCGAGGTTGACCCTGATCAGCTGCCGGATGACCTTGTTGTCGTCCACAACAAGCACCCGGCCCGGAGCGCCTGGCACACGTCGAGAGTAGGTCCGGACCGGCCACCGCGTCCGGGTTTTCCCCACTTCCACCCCCTACAGGGGACCCGCCCGCGCCGTCCGGGGAAACGGATTCTTGATCACCCCTCCGGACCTGCTAGTGTTCTACACGTCGCCGCGAGCGAGAAGCTCCGCAGCCGACAACGCCCCCGTAGCTCAGGGGATAGAGCAACGGCCTCCGGAGCCGTGTGCGCAGGTTCGAATCCTGCCGGGGGCACTTCGCAGGAAGTGCCTAAAGACCCCGTCAACAGCGGAAACGCTGAGGCCGGGGTCTTCGCGTTTGTGCGGGCGTGTGCGGCCCGAAGCGGGCGTATGCCGGGGTCTGTGGACGAGGCGTGGACGGAATCTTGAGGCGTCTGCCCAGGTCAGCTCCGGCAGACGGCAAGGCCCCCAGACAAGTCCAGGGCCCTGAGGGTCGGTTCATCTCGGTCGGCTGACCGTCGCGGTAGAGCACAGTGCAGTGGCCGCGCCCTGAGGGCAAAAAAAACAGTCCCCGGTAGTACTGCTCGTGTCCTGAAACTTCAGTCGTCACTGTCGCCTCGGTATCGCGCCGGCTTGCCGGGGGCCTGGACCACATCCTGTCCAGGTCACTACGCCGACTAGACGTCCTGATCGACTTAGCAACTCTTTCGGTGTTATGGCCTACTAATCACGATGCGCGCCAGGTGTCATAAGTCAATAGCTTTTCGATAAGTTTCGAAGGAAACCTTCCGCGATCACCTTGGACTGCGGCATCCGGCTCGTCCGCGGGTCGACGGGGGCCGGTCGCAGCCGAGCGATTACCCAGGTCAGCCCATCCAACTGACGAAGAAGCCTGCGCATGCGCATCACCGCGTCAAGCCAGGTCGCTCTCCTAGGAGCTGCCTTGGGCGCGGTCACAGCCCGGCGTGCCAGTCCCGCTCCAGATCGCCCGGGTCGAATACGCTGCGAAGATGTCCGACCTGGCGGCCTCGACAACGCGGATGCGCGGGAATGCCGCCCGGTAGCGGCTCTTCACGTGGGCCGGGACGGCGCAGCTGCCGGATGCGGAAGGGGTGTGGCATGAGATCCCCGAGCGTGCACCTACGGGAGATCACCGACGACAACCGGGATGCCGTCCGTGCCCTCCGCGTCCGACACGACCAGAAGCAATTCGTCGCCTCCGTGTCCCACTCCCTCAAGGAGGCGACGAAGAAACCGGAGGCCAATCCCTGGTACCGCGCCGTGTACCACGGCGATGAGCCAGTCGGCTTCGTGATGCTGTCGTGGAAACCGTCGGCCGGTCCTTACAAAGGGCGACACTTCCTCTGGCGCCTCCTCGTCGACAAGCAGTACCAGGGGCGAGGGATCGGCCGAGAGGCGCTCACACAGGTCGCCACCCTGGTGCGCGCGGACGGCGCCACCGAGCTGCTGACCAGTTACGAGCCCGGCGACGGCGAGCCGTGGCCCTTCTACCAGAAGTTCGGGTTCGAGCCCACCGGGGAGATCGACGACGGAGAGATCGTTCTGCGACTCACCTTCCCCGCTCGGTGAGCTGTTTTACGGAAGCGCGCTTCGCGTATCGGGTCAGCAAGACCTCAACGCTGTTGCCGGCGCGGTCGGCAACCTCGATGGGGTTCGACGCCGTCGCTGACGCCTACAAGACCTCGCACCGCACGGCGGTCGCCGACACCGGCGCCGCCGCGCCTGAACCGAATGGTTTGGCGTGCCTTGAGCTCCGTCGTTACAACCGGCCATCCACAGGACCGAGTCAACGTCATCGGGCAGCATCGCGCCGTACTCAGCATCGGAGTCCTTTGGTCATGACGCACACGCGTTTATGTATTCCGCGACATCCTTCGGATCGATTCCCTTGCCGTAATCCGGGTCCGGGTCCAGGGCGGTATCGGTGATTTCGCCCTGTGCGTACCCATCCCAGTAGGTGTCTTGCGGCGACGAAGCGCTGCACGCGACAGCACCGAGCAGCGCCGCCAACGCCCCCGCAGATAGAAGGCCAGCTCGCTTCATGTGCCCCCCAGGCTCATATAGAGGGAAGATCGCACCGATGGGGGAGACAGTGCCCATACACCCCGGCATGGTCGAACCCTCGCCGAGCGCACCAGCGACGTTTTACAGCTACGCCCATCTACGCCTGTTGAACCTCACCGCCCGCCACCGGAGCCGGGTTACTGGTCCACTTAACGCATGCACCTATCGGCGGGTACGGGTGCTTAGCGCTAGTCGCAAGGATTCCAGGGAGAGGCAACCGGTGCCCCAGCAGAGCAACCGTTGGGATAGGCCGTGAGCCAGTCGTCCTCATCTGTATCGAGCGGAGCGACCGCTGGTGACTCGGTGGGAAGACGTGGTTTGCCGAGGGCAGCAGGGGCACGGTCGTCCAGTGATCAAGGTAGCCATGTGATTCGCCACAGACATTCCATGGCGGTTGAAAGACCGTTCCGTCCTCGCAGACGGCCGTAGAGCCGTGGGTCGACTCGGGCTCCTCAGGACCGACGGCGATGGTGTAGGCAATGCTGGTGACCAACACGACGGCGAAAAGCGCCAGGCCGGCGACCTTCAACCCCACGATGACCCTGACGACTGTCTCCATGGCTCATCTTCCCGTCCAGCTGGGGCCGGCGTCATGAGATCGGCGGTGATGGGTTCCAGGTACGTCAGTCGATGCGCGCTCAGAGTTGAAGGGTGGACGTGGGCGCATCGTAGGTGCATAGCTCAAGAGACCTTGGCCGCGCTCCCCAGGCGCATGCGCCATACCTGCGACACAGCCTGCGTCGCTACCACCACCTAATCTGCCCCGCCGCAGGTCAAACGGTTGTCAGGTGTGATCGGCACAATCACTCCGGAGCCCGTGTGCGCAGGTTCGAATGCTGCCGGGGCACCCAGCTGAGGCGCCCAAAGACCCCGTCAACAGCGGAAACGCTGAGGCCGGAGTCTTCGCGTATGTGCAGGCGTGTGCCGCTCGGAGTGGGTGTATGTCGGGGTCTGTGGGCGAGGCGGGGGCGGGGTTTTGGAGCATCGCCGCAGGTGGGGCATGGAAACGTCAGGCCGCAGGGGCTACCGACGGCCGCCCCGGACGACTGCCGACACCACACTGCGGCCACCAACTCAAGCCTGAGCCCACGCCTGACGGTGGCGAGCAACGCTGTAAACCTGCTCCACCTGGTCGGCCGTGAGAACGCCTGAGAGCGGAGCGAGTGCCGACACCTGGCGCTCCTGGTACACCCTGACATCGAGCTGCGTAGCGACCACCTTCAGCTCGGTGACACCGACGAAGACGAGCACCGGCTCCACCGGTACCGGGAAGTCGCAATAGCGCTCAAGCACTCGGGCGACCCGCTTGGCCTCTGCCCGGCTCTTGCGTGCGTAGGGCGCCGGCTTCCCGTGATCGACTTTCACGGAATCGTCCCCGACCCATACGGCCCGCCTGTGGTGGTGCTTAGTATTGATGCTGAACACCACCACCAGGCCCGATCAGTAAGTGATCGATATCCACTTTGTTGGCCAAGGGGATGGAGTGCAGGGCGCGCCAACCGTGGCGCCCTAAGCGGTTCAGCTCCGCTCCCACTCGCCGTTCCCCCGCCAGTCCCTTTCGCCAGGGGTCCCATTCCGAGGGCCGCCGCAGAAGCCGTGAGACGACTCGCTCCATTAGCCCCGGGCCGGATTCATCGAGCAGATCACGTATGGACTTCCCGGGAGGGTTGATGGCCAGGTCGTCGGCCGGCGTCAGAGGCGGCAGCACCGGACTCAATGATCGTAGCCCTTCGCCGACAGGAGCCCGCGACTGCCAACGGCAGCTACACGCAGCCTGCCGGCCAACGTGATTGCTGCGGCTCAGCCCGTCGCCGCCCCTCCCTTGGACGATGCTCGGCGGGGTGTCGCACGATCCAAATGGACCACCACGGTGGAGTAGAAGCGGTGCACCGCGTCGTCGACGCTGCGGATGAAGCCGGACTCAGCGTTGCCGCGGCTGCTTCCCATGCTCTTGACCAAAGACAGGCGGAAGCCGGTGATGCGGGTGCCGCTGCCCTTCGGGAGCATGTCGGCCGGCTCGGGGCGGAGCCGTTCCAAGGTACCCCGCGGGCCACCTTGCTCCCCGTCGACGAGGGTTTCGATGTGGAGAGTCGCTGGTGCTTCTTCCAAGTTCCGGATGAGCCGTTTCACCCAGGACAGGGGGTAACCCTGCTCTGGCGCAGGGATCTCGATAGAGGTGCGCAGCTTGCCTGTGCGGAGGTCCGCGCTGACCGCCAGAATGCCGGGCGTTCCCTCGATGCGCAGTTCCGCCTGCAGTTTTCCATCGAGGCAGAGCTGATCGGCGAAGCCGCTCCGGCGTACCCCTGGATCCGCTCCCCGCCTTGTGCGCTGAACAGGCAGTACCCTCTGCCCCAGTTCGCCGCCCAGACCGAGACATACCTGCCGGATGAGCCGCTCCCAGCTCTCGACGACTTCCAGTGCGCGCGAGTCTCCCTGGCACAGGGTTTCGTCGTCGATTCCGTTGCGTACGGGGACCCAGGCCGGTCCCATGTTCTGGAAGCCGTGGCAGCCGGAGTTGTCGTGCTGCAGGTAGTACAGCAGCTCCTGCAGCAGCCAGGCGTGCGCCGCATTGCCAACACCCTCGTGGCGGATCAGCATCTGTGCCTGGTGCGTCACTTCTGCCCAAGACAGGTGCCATAGGGCGACCTTGTGCTTGCGCCGTCCGTCGATCTTGACATCGACGAGCGGGCTGCCTTCCAACGCTACGTCGTTCGACAGCGTGATCACGGCCTCGTAGCCACGGCGCGCGGCGATGTCCATGTACGCCTGTACCTGATCAGCCTTGAGGGCGTTGCCGTTGGTCTTCGTCTCCACCAGGGCCGTCCACAGCTTGCCGGCCCGCTCGACGCGAATCACCCCGTCGGGGCGCCGCGGTGTGTCGCCGTGCGGCAGGGTGACCTCAGCGAAGGTCTCCATCCGACCTGCCGGCGCTCCAAACGCCGCGGTCAGCCTCCTGCCGAACTCCGGCACCTGCGCCATCACCGACAGCAGCACCGAGGTGGCCCGCACTTCACGGTCCCGGTCGCTCTTCAACGCCGACACTGGAAAGAGCCGGGCCTCTCTCCACGACTCGTTCTCCGCCAAGGTCTTCTTGGTCACCTTGGGCAGGATGACCTTCTTCTTCGCGGTACGAGGTCGAGCAGTCGTCGGCTTCCGTGACTCGCTGCCTTCGGGCTGGCGAGGAGACGGAACGACCGCGGGCGCTCGTTGTGGACTCGGCTCATCAACCGAAGCCGAGGCCGTCATGCCCTCTTGATCTTCGCTTGCCTCATCGCCCTGCGCTTCTACTGCTTCCGCGTCGTCCTCGATATCGACGCCGAAGTCCGTTGCAAGACCGGCGAGACCGGTGTCGTAGCCTTGACCGACAGCGCGGAACTTCCACTCGTCTCCGCGCCGATACAGCTCACCGAAGATGATCGCACTCATCGAGTCAACGTCGTCGACGACAAAGCGAAGAAGGTCCTCACCGGCTCCGTCCGCCAGCGACAGCCGCACGTCCTCAAGCTCACCGAAACGCGCGCCGTTATAACGGCTAGCAGCTACAACTATGCGGTCGACGTGAGCGGGTACCGCAGTCAGGTCGAAGCTGATCCGGTCCTCGTTTCCGTCTACCGTCGGCGTTTTACCCAGAAGCTGCACGCTCCCGTCGGCGGCAACCGGATTGTTGTAGAAGTAGAAGTCGGTGTCGCTACGAACCTTGCCATTCAGGTCCAGCAGCAGAACCGAGACGTCTGCGTCCCCTTCACCGGTCGCGCTCCCCCAGCCCAAACTGACGATCACCGAACCGACGTTGTCACTCAGGGCTGACAGCGTCACATTCGAACCCTTGACCATTTCCTGCACAATGCCCCCCAATCAACGCAAACCGGGCACAAAGTTGTTCAGGTCCCAGTCGCCGTGACAAGCGACGCAGTGTGACACGCCGCACACAAGTGACTGTAGTGCCCACGGAGCGAAGTGCGGGGCCAAACGGAATCTTCGGATCTCTCCTAGATCAGCTGCACCAATGGCTCAGCCCGCAGACAGAGCCGGGGACCTGAGCTAGATGCCGTACGTGATCACTCGTACTCGTACGCAGCAACTCTTCAATCTTGCGGATGGCGATCTCCTGCCGTCCGTCAATGCACTTGGCGTAACGGCTCAGCACCATCTCGACGCTGTTGCCCGCGCGCTCGGCGACTTCGGTCGGGTCGACTCCTGAGTTGAGCCAGGTCGACAGCGCCGGGTGCCGGAGGTCGTACAGCGCGCAGCGAGCAGGGAGGCGACCGCGGCTGGCGGGAGCGCCAGCGCACGGGCCTCCTGCCAGACGCGGTAATACGTGGACGAGCCGACCACTCCCCACGCTCATTGGTGAACAGCCGCCCGTCCTCGGCGGTGCAGAACGTGTCGAGGTGTTGCCGAAGGATGCCGACTAGCTGAGGCGGGATCGGTACGAGCCGGGCTTGCTCAGCCGGCCGATTCTTCAGGGCCCCCGTCCGCTCCGCCGCCGGTCAGTCCAGTAACCGCCCGCGCGTGACCCACACTGCAGGAATGGGCGTCCCAGTACGCTGCCGTCGGCAGGCAGCCGCGTGGAAGGGGAGCGTCGTGGAGCTAGCGCCGACGATGGTGAACCGTCTTGCGAACAGCGGCCTCGGAGTTGTCCCCGCGGGCGGTGCCGGTGCCTACGCGGTGCAAGCCGGCTCCGGCTTCTCGCGGCTCGTGGCCTGTTGCGCTGTGATCGGGTTCGTGGTCCTCGCCGTGCGGGGATACCGGCTCGGTGTGACGTGTGAGCGCGGGAGGCTCTCGGTCCGTGGCTACCTGCGTACGCGTGTGATTGCGCGAGAGTCCATCACAGAGATCACCGACTTCCCCGCCGTCAGATGGACGGCTCGCAACGGGGGCCAGCGATGGACCCCTGTCGCGGCGTTCATGACGAGCCCGGGCGAGGTCTCGGCAACTCGCCTCCACAAGGACCAGGTCATCGGGGAGTTGTGGCGGTGGGCGGGACGCTAGCGGCGGATCGCTCACGGGCGCGTTCCCGGGCGTCGGTCTTCCCATGTGTGGCGGGCCCACGTCGTGAACGGGGTCCAGGGGATGTCCGGGTGGGTGGCGTGGAGGGTGGGGATGTCGACCTGGTAGCCGCGGGTGTTCAGGAAGGTCCACATGGCGTGCATGTCGGGGTTGGTGATCGTTTCCAGGGGGACCTGGGTGTGGTGGACCTCGTGGCCCAGGGTCTCGGTCAGGGCGGTTGCCATCTGGGTGGGGGTGGGGGCGTCGCTGGCCAGTTCGATGCGGTGGCCGGTGTGAGGGGTGGGGTCGAGCAGGATCTTCGCCGCGAAGGCGGCCAGGTCCTGGCGGGCGAGTTGTTGGAGTGGGCGGTCGGGGGGCAGGGGGAGGTCCAGGGTGCCGGCGAGGATGCGGTCCGCTCCGCCCAGCGCGTTGTCGTAGAAGTAGGTCGGCCCCAGGATCGTGTACGGCACGTCCCCCGAGGTCAGCTCCGCCTCGATGCGCGCCTTGCTGTCGAAGTGGGGTACGCCGGTGTGCTGGTCGGCGCCGGCCACGGAGCTGAGGACCAGGTGCGGGACGCGTGCCCCGGTCGCCGCGGCGAGGATCGCGCGGCCCTGTTCGACCTCGGCCTCCACACCGGCCTCGAAGGGTGTGGTGAACGCGAAGACAGCGGTCGCTCCGCGCATCGCCGTGGTGAGGGACTCGCGGTCGTTCAGCGAGCCCGCCACCACGTCGACGCCTTGTTCCGCCAGCTCCTGTGCGGCCGGCCGGGCCGGGTCGCGGACCAGGGCCCGGACCCGGGCTCCGCGGGTCAGCAGCGCGTCCGTCACGGCCCTGCCCTGCCCGCCCGTCGCCGCCAGCACCAGAATCGGGTCGTCCACCATGGAAGAGTCTCCTGTCCGACTGGGTGAGCGGACCATCGGTCGGTCCGGCTGCAAGCTTTCGTCCCGGCGGCGCGGGCAGCAATGTGAGGCGGCCGGAGGGCTGAACCCGGTGCTCGCGCCTCAGGTCGTCGGGGCAGCGTCATCGGGGCACGGCGTCATCGGGTCATCGGGTCATCGGGTCGCCGATCTCGTCGCGTTGTTGTAGAGGCGTCTCAGGTGTTTCGCCGCCGGGCACGGGGAGGCGTTCAGCGCGCACTGGCGGCAGTAGCGGCGGTGGGTCTCGTAGTCCTCGCGGGCCTGGTCCAGGGAGGGGGCGGCGGCGGGGGTGGGGTGGCTGCTTGACTGCATGGGTGGAGCTCCTGGGGGTGGGGCGGTGCCGAGCCAGTGCCTGAGGGTGTGCTGCTGTGCCGAGCGGGCGCCTGGGATGTGGTGGCCGGTGGCCTCCAGGAGATGATGATCTTGTTACTGGGGGTACCGCCCTCCGATCCCCCTCGCTCCGTTCCTTGGTGCAGGAGTCGTGCCCCAACAGCCCCTCTTCCGGTCGCAGGAGGGTGTCCGCGCGTACGGCTTCCTAGCCTGGCCGTCGTGCTGTCGGGCGAGCGGCGCCGGTCGCCCGGCCCGGATCGTCCGGACAGCATCCTGATCCTCGCCAGCCGCCCCTGGAGCCGACGTCATGGCTGCCCACCGTGTTCTTGTGTCCGCCGGGTCCGCGCGGCTGTCCGCGGCGCGGCCGGAGGGGCTGCTTCCCACGCCTCCCGACGACCACGAGAAGTACTCCTACGTCGTGCGCCGCACCTGGCTGCTGAGCCTCACGTCGTTCCTCGGGTTCGTCTGCGTCTTCTACAGCCAGGTCGACTCGGCGCGGCACGGGCCGTGGATCTGGCTCTTCTCCCCCGTGCTGCTGCTGTCCGCGCTGGGCTTTCTGATCTCGCTCAGGCTGGACCTGTTCACCCCTGACTTCGACGTGCGGGCCCATCGTGAGCTGGTGCGGTCCTGGTCGCCGAGGGAGTATCCGTCGGTCGACGTCTTCCTCCCGGTGTGCGGGGAGCCGATCGCGGTGCTGCACAACACCTGGACGCACCTGCAGCGGCTGGTCGAGGCCTATCCCGGGCGGGTCACGCCGCTCGTCCTGGACGACTCCGACAGTCCGGAGGTCGCCGCCATGGCGGACGACTTCGGGTTCCGCTACCTGGTGCGGCCCGACCGCGGCTGGTTCAAGAAGGCGGGCAACCTGCGCTACGGCTTCGCGCACTCCGACAGCGAGTTCATCCTCATCCTGGACGCCGACTTCGCTCCCCGGGCCGATCTGCTCGACGAACTGCTGCCGTACATGGACGCCGACCCGGACACCGGGATCGTGCAGTCCCCGCAGTTCTTCCGCGTCCTCGACCAGCAGAACTGGATCGAGCGCGGCGCCGGTGCCGTACAGGAGTTGTTCTACCGCTCGGTCCAGGTCTCCCGGCAGCGCAGCGACGGGTCCATCTGTGTCGGCTCCTGCGCCGTCTACCGGCGCACCGCCCTCGCCGAGGTCGGCGGCACCAGCCTGATCGAGCACTCCGAGGACATGCACACCGGCTTCGACCTGCGGGCGCGCGGCTGGGACCTGCGGTACGTACCGCTCGCGCTCGCCACGGGTCTGTGCCCGGACACCGTCGGCGCCTACTACAGCCAGCAGTACCGCTGGTGCATGGCCTCCATGAGCATGCTGGGCAGCCTGGAGAACTTCTGGCGGGTGCGGATGCGCTTCGTCAGCCGGCTCTGCTACGTCTCCGGGTTCGTCTACTACATCGAGTCGGCCCTGATGATCTTCACCGGCCCGCTGATCGTGTCGGTGCTGCTGCTGTTCTTCCCCGAACAGGTCAAGGTCACCGACATGTGGCTGCTGCTGCCCGGTGTGGCCTACCTGGTCGTCGTGTACCCGCTGTGGCACCGCAGTCCGTACCGCCTGGAGGCGTGGGCGACGCGGGTCCTGTACAGCTGGTCGCACGTCTTCGCCGTCTGGGACGTGCTGCGCCGCCGCGCCATGGGCTGGCAGCCCACCGGTTCCGGAGGCGCGCGGAGGAACAACGTCCGGCGCCTGTGGATCGGGATCTGGGGGTGGACCGTACCCGTCACCGCGCTCTGGATCGGTGCCGCGCTGTGGCGGATGGACACGATGGTGCCGGAGGACTTCGCCCTCCCGCTCGGCTCCGGGCTGTTCTACGCGGCGGCCGTGGTGCGGGTCCTCGTCCTGCCCCGGGCCGCGGAGCCCTCGGGCGAGCCCGGTCCCGCCGTGCCGGACGTCGTCACGGCCGGGCGGGCCGCCGTATGAGCGGCGTCGGGCGCAGGGCCGCGCTGGGCTGGGCGCTCGCCGCCGCGGCCACGTCGGCGGCGGGCTGCACCCCGAGCCGTACGGCGCCGATCGGGGCCGGCGGGCAGGGGCCCTCCGTCAGGACCGCGCCGTACGTGCCGTTCGACGTCACCTGGATGATCCGGCCCGCGCACGGCCGGAAGTACCTGGGAGCCGCCCTTCCCGGGGTGCGCGTGACACCGGGCGTCCTCGACGCCTGGGCCGGGAAGGCCGGCAAGGCGCCCAACCTGCTGTCCTACCGGCTCTCCTGGGGCGACGGGTTCCCGGCCGGGGAGACCCTGGCGGTGTGGCGCCGGCGGATGCTGCCGTACCTCGTCTGGGATCCCTGGAAGCCGACGCTCCGGGCGATCGCCGAGGGCCGTGCCGACGCCTACGTCCGGCGTACCGCGCTGACCGTCCGCGACCTCAATGTGCCGCTCGCCGTGAGTTTCGCCCAGGAGATGAACGGCGACTGGTACCCGTGGGGCGTCCGCAAGACGGCGCCGGAGGAGTTCGTCGGCGCGTGGCGGCGCGTCCACGACCTCTTCCAGGACACCGGGGTGTCGAACGTCATCTGGGTCTGGAGCCCCACGGTGGCCGGCCCGGCCGCGTCGGCGCGGTTGCGGTCGTACTACCCGGGTGACGCCTACGTGGACTGGCTGGGTCTCGTCGGCTACTACACCGGGACCGGTCCGCACACGTTCGACACCCTCTTCGCCCCCGTCATCAGGAAGGCCAGGGCCTTCACCCGGAACCCGGTGCTCGTCGCCGGGACCGCCGCGGCGTCCGGGGCCCGCAAGCCCGCGGAGATCAGGGACCTGCTGCGCGCGGTGACCACCCGCCGGGATGTCGTCGGTTTCGTCTGGTCCGACCTCGACAAGGAGACGGACTGGCGGATCGACAGCAGCCCCGAGGCGCTGGCCGCCTTCCGCCGCGGTGTCGCCGACCCGCACTTCGGCTTCGACGTGAGGCATCCGTGACGACCGCGGAGGGTCCGATGACGAGCGGCCATGGTCCGGTGACGGCCGCCGAGGGACTGGTTCCGGTCGCGGAGGGCCTGGGCGCGGTCGCCGAGGGTCCGGGACCGGGTGCCGAGGGTCCGGGACCGGGTACCGAGGGTGCGGTGGCCGGCTTCGGGGGGCGGGCGTACCGCGGTGACGGGCCCTACGACCCCGAGTCGACGCTGCGGCTGCGGGTGCTGCCCGCCCGGGGCCGCCCCGAGCCCGCGCCCGGTTACACCTTCGACGAGATCACCCGGGCCGACTGGGCGCTCGGGCCGGTCCCCGACACGGGCTGGTCCGCGGCGCCCGGTGCCCGCCGGACCTGGGTCAGCCGTGCCCTGCTGGCCTGTCTGCTGCTCGTCCAGGCGATGCTGTCCCTGCGCCTGCACAACACCGCCTTCGAGGACGAGGCGCTGTACGTCTACGCCGGGCACGCCATGATCGACCACCTGTTCCACGGCACCCCCGACTACGGCGGCTTCGGCACCTACTTCTCCGGCTCGCCCGTCCTCTACCCCGTGCTCGCGGCGTGGGTGGACTCCGTCGGCGGACTGACCGCGGTGCGGCTGATGAGCCTCGGCTTCATGCTGGCCGCCACCGGGCTGCTCTACTCCTTCACCCGCATGCTCTTCAACGAGCGGACCGCGCTGTGCGCCGCGGGGATCTTCGCCGTCAGCCAGTCGACGCTGTTCCTCGGCAACTTCGCGACCTACGACGCCCTGGCGATCCTGCTGCTCGCGCTGAGCGCCTGGATCCTCGTCCGGGTCGTCCGGGTCATCCGAGTCGTCCAGGGCGTCCAGGGCGTCCAGGGCGCCAAGGTCACCCGGGGCATCCGGCTCGCCCGCGGCCACTGGGCGCTGCCGCTGGCCGCGGCGCCGGTGGCGGCCCTCGCGGTGGGGGTGAAGTACGCCTCCGCGCTGTACCTCCCGACCGTCACCATCCTGCTGGTGCTGGCCGCCCACCGGCGCCTGGGCGGGCGTCAGGCGCTGCGGCTCGGTGCGGTGTTCACCGGCGGTGTGGTGGTCCTGCTCGGCATCGGCCTGGCCACCACCGACTACCTGCAGGCGATCCGCAGCACCACCACCGACCGGGCGCACGGCACCACGTCGGTGCCGGCCATGGCCTGGGACTGCTTCCGCTGGGGCGGCCTGCTCTTCGCCCTGGCCTGCCTCGGCACCGTGCTCTACACGCGCCGCGAGCGGCTCGGCGAGGTGCCGGGCCGGCGGGCCCCGGCGGGTCCGGGGACGCGGTGGCGCCTGGTCCTGGGTGCCGTCCTCACCGGCACCGCGCTGCTCGCGCCCGCGTACCAGATCCACCTCCAGACCAGCGTCTCCCTGCACAAGCACATCGGGTACGGCCTGCTGTTCGCCGCCCCGATGGCGGGCGTGGGCCTCACCCGGCTGGTGGGAGCGCACTTCAGGTTCCCCCAGGCGGCCATCGCCGTCGGGGTGCTGGCCCTCACCCTCGGCATGTCGCAGTCCGCGCAGAACTACGGCATCTGGCCGAGCACCACCTATCTGATGCCGGAACTGGCCAAGAACGTACGGCCGGGGCAGAAGTGGCTGGGCCAGCCGCACGAGGCGCCCGTGTACTACCTCAGCCGCGAGGGCCTCACCGACTACACGCTGTGGACCTCGATCTACTACATCGACTACACGGGACGTCAGGGCCGCCACCTCATGGGTGCGGAGGGCTACCGGGCCGCGATCGACGACGGCTGGTTCGACGGTGTCGTCCTGGACTGGTCCGACCAGCCGGGCGACGTCCAGGCGCTGATCCGCGGCGAGATGCGGACCAGCGGACGGTACCGGCTGGCCGGCGCCCTGTCGTACCGCACGTCCGTGGGCACGGGGCACTTCGAGATCTGGCTCCGTGTGCCGGCGGCGCACGGGCGCTGACGGGGCCGAGGGACGGCGGGCCGGGAGGGGGTCGTCGCGATCGTGCCCGTGCGGACACGGTTTCCGCCCGGAGGGGCACGAAGGCTCCGCGGGCCCGGCGGCCGGCCCGTGTTCGTCGGCCGGTCTCTATATCATCGGCCCGGACGTCAGGCCGAGGCCGAGGGTTCCGGCACGGCCGAGCGGGGCCCCAGCACGACGACGGAGATGCCCGGATGAATCCCAGTCAGGTGACCGGACCGGCCGAGACCCGGCCCCCGTCCCCCGCCGCCCCGTCCCCCGCTGCCCCGTGCCCCGCTCCCCCGTCCCTCGCCGCCCCGGCCGGCGGCACGCTCGCGTACGGCCGTTCCGCGGCGCGGCGGACAGGCACTTGACGCTGTGGCGGACAGGCACGTGACCGCACGCGGCAGGGACGGCGGCGGCGCGGGCGGCAGGAAGCGGCCGTGGCGGACGCCGAGGGCCCGGTCCGCGCCCCCGGCCGAACGGCTCGCGGCGCCCCCGGCCGAACCGCACGCGGCGCCCCCGGCCGCCCTGGCGGTGCAACGGGTCGGCGGCGCCTGGCTGGTGCACCCGGCCACCGGACCCGACCGGCGGTCGCTGCTGTTCGCCGCCGGCCTGGCAGCCGATCCCGAGTACGCGGTCGTCGTCGTGGACCTCCTGCCGGACACGGCGCTGGACGCGGTCGAGGAGGCGCTGGCGCGGGCGGTGCCCGCCGGTCCGCGCGGCCTGCGGCTGGTGTTCGGCAGACCGCCGTCGCAGGGCCCCGCCGCCGCGGGACGCTGGCTGGCCGGGCGGCTGGGGCGGGACGTGGTCGTACCGGACGGGGTGCTGCTCCCGTCCGCCGGGGGCGCCCTGTTCATCGGGGCGGACCGGGGCCGGGGCTGGGTGCTCGCCACGCCGGAGGGCCGGGAGCGGTACGTGTCCCGCCGTTTCCCCCGGCCCGCGTGGGACGGCACCCTGCCGGACCGCCCCCGGCCGGTGGGAGGGGACGCGGTGGCCGAACCGGTGAGCGCCGGGGTGTGGATCCGCCCGGTGCGCGAGGACGCCGCCCAGCACCGCCACCGCCGGTACCTGGCCGCCCGGCTGCGCTGCCGGAGCGAGGCGGTCACCGTGGTGATCGGCACTCCCGACGCCCCGGAGCCCGCGCCGGAGGACGTCGCGCGTTTCTGGCTGGGGCTTCCGGAGGACGCCAGGTCCACGATGCGCGTCGTGCTGTTCGGGCGGGCGCGGGGAGCCGGCGGGCGTCCCTACGGCGAGCACCTCGCCGACCTGACCGGCGAGCCGGTCCGTGTCTACAACGGTTTTCCCACCAGCGATCCGGTCGTCGGCCGGGCGCCGCTGGACGAGGTGCGGTTCCTGGAGGGGGACGGGACTCCCGGGCGGCCCGTCCTCGCCCGCGAGTACCTGTGCCTGCCCCCGGAGCCGGGCGGACAGCCCGCCGTGTCACTCGCGGTCGACCACCGCTGGCCCCTCGACCACCTGCCGATGCTCCGCCGGGGCCTGTACCGCGGCGGGCCGGGCGTCGCGCTGGAGGTGCTCCCCTGGGGGCTGTGGATACGTCCCTCCGCCGAACCGTCGTACGCCGACGAGGTACGCGCCGCTCCCCCGGACCCGCACCACGAACTGATCCTGTGCGACGACAGCGTCGCCGAGGCGCTGCCCCGGCTCCAGCAGCTGGCCGAGGACGTCGTGCGGCGCCTGCCGCCGGAGACCGGTCTGCTGGTGCGGGTGCTGACCGCCGGCCGGCCGTGGGGTGTGCCCGCGCCGGCCGCCGCGCGCCGTGAACTCCCGCCTGCCGGTGGCGCGTCACGGGTCGGGGAGGCCGAGGAGGGGGGCGAGGAGAAGCCTGCGCACGGGTTTGAGGAGAGGGCTGAGGCGGGGGCTGGAGAGGAGGCCGTGGCGGGGCCGGAGCGGGTGGCGGGCGGTCCGTTCGGCGGCGCGGGGTCTCCCAGGGACGCCGCCGTCGTCGCCCTGGCGCTCCAGCGGAACCCCGAGCTGGGCCGGGGCTTTCCACCCGAGGCCGTCCTGGCGGGACTCCTCGCGGCCCGGCTCCAGCTGACGGTGCACGGACGGGGATCCGGCCCGCAACCCGCGGGCACCGGTGGTGCGGTGCCGGCGCCGACCGCGCCGGCCCTGGAGGGGCTGGCGATGCTGCCCGTGCACGACGGCGTGGTGGCGTTGCGCACCGACCTGGACGAGGCCGGGGCGCGGTGGTACGAGGAACACCGCCAGGTCGTCGAGGACGGGGTGTGCTCGGCGTCCCTCACCGGCAATCCCGGGCGGACGGGCAACGCCGACATCGTCATCCGCTCGCTCACCGGCCGCCGCACGGCCCTGCTGGAACCCGAGCTCCCGGACAGGGTGCTGTTCGCGCCGGGAACGCGGTTCGAGGTCCTTCAGGTCAGGGTGCGGCGGGGCGAGCGTACGGTCGTGATGATGCGGGAGCTGCCCGCGGGGGATGTCGTGCCGGACGGTCCCGTCCCGGTGGTCGGGGCGGTCGTGCGGGAGATGGAGGAGTCCCTGCGGGTGTGGCGCGGGGACGAGGAGAGCGGTCCGGTGCGGAGCGGCACACCGGACCCGTTCGCCCGTCCGCCCGGTCTGGGGGAGCCGACCCCGGACCCGACCCCGGTCCCGGACCCGGCGCGGGGCCGGTCCGGCGCCGTGGGCCGTCCCGTCGCGCTCAGTGAGCGGTTCCGCTGACCCACAGGGTCGTGCCGTCCTGCTGGATCACCACGTCGCCGTCGTCCTGCAGCACGAGCTGGGCCCCGTCGTGCCCGGCGGTCCCGGAGGACCAGGCCGTCTGGTCGTCGCGGGTGTAGACGACGAGGTGGCCGTCGGCCTGGAAGACCGTCCGGTAGCCCCGGCCCTCGGTGTGGGAGGACCAGCGGACCGTGCCGTTCTCGTCGGTGACGACCAGGTTGCCGTCGTCCCGCATGGCGAGGGTGGCCCGGTCGGACACGATCGACGTGCCGGGCTCCAGCACCCGGGTGGCCTCGACCACCAGACCGCCCGCGGTGGTCGGGGCGGCCGTCGGGGTGGCGGTCTGCGGGGTGGGGGCGGGCGCCGCGGCCGGGGCGGGAGTGGGCGCCGGAGGGGCGGGTGCCGCTGAGGTTGTGGCGCGGGTCGCGGCCGCCGGTGTCGGGGTGGTGCGGGGGGTGTGCGGGGTGGTGGTGTGCGGGGTGCTGCGCGACGTGGTGGGGCCGCCCGTGGTGGCGGTCCGGGTGGTGGCGGTCCCTGTGGTGGTGGTCCTGGTGGCGGCCGTCCGGGTGGTGGCCGTCGTCCGGTGTTCCCCGGTGCCGGACGCGGGGTGGCTCTGGCTCTGCTGCCGCTGCGGTGCACCACCGGCGAGGGCCGTCGGAGCGTGTTGCGTGGCGCGGGGGGTGGGTGGGGTCTCGGGGTGGGGGGCGCGTATGCCGGGGCCTTGGTACGGCTTGCGGGGGGAGACGCGGATGCTCGGGGCCGGCGCGGGGGGTGACGAGGAGGTGTGGGGTTCGGGGGACGCGGAGGACGGGGTGGAGCGAGACGGGGCGGACGGAGACGAGGCGGAGGGAGCCGGGGCGGAGCGGGACGAGGTCGCGGGGGTGGGGTGGGTCGGGACGTCGATGGTGAAGTCGGGGCCGACCGTCCGCGGCGAGGGGGACTGCCGGCCGGATGCCTCGAAGTCGGTCTCGCCGTCCTTGTCGTTGTGGCTCAGTGCCAGCGGCAGCGCGACCAGGACCGCTCCGGCGACCGCGGCGGCGGCCAGCATCGGCCGCTGGCTGGGCTTGCCGCCGGCGGGCGCGGCGCCGTCCGCCGTACCGCCCTCGGGTTCCGGTGCCTCCTCCCGGCGGCGGGCGCCCACGGTCCGCAGGCCGGCTGTCGGCGCGCCGTCGCGGAGCTGCCGGGCGGGCGGGACCGGGGCCGGGGCCGTCCGAGGCGACTCGCCGGTGTCGGAGCCGGCGGCGGGCTCGGTGGCGGTGGACAGGACCACCGCCCGCCGCATCCTCAACTGGTCGGCGGCTTCCGGCGGTGCGCCGCGCCGTGGCGTCCTGCGCTCAGCGGACATGCTGTTCTCCTCTGCTGGGGGTGGGGGTGTCCGGCCCGGCGGGGCCGGACGGCCTGATCAGGCGCGGTCGTCCGCCTCCGGGGGGCGTTCGGCCAGCTGTCCGGCGAGGCGGGGCGGCCACGAAGCGGCGGGGCCGGCCGCCGGTTCCCGGTCCGCCGCCTGCCGCAGTGCTCCCAGGGCGGCCCGGTCCCCGGCCTCCTGCTCACCGGAACGAGCGGCGGGGCCGCCGTCGGTCACCTCACGCAGCAGTACCGTCATGGCGCCGGGCCGCCCTTGGGTCCCGAGGACCCTGAAGCGGGTACCGGGGCCGAAGACGACCTCCTCGCCGTGCCCGGCGGGCCCGCCGGCGGGACCCGGGGTGAACAGGCCGCGCACCCGCCGGCCGGTCACCGACCAGACGAGGTACCGGTCGGCTGCCGACGCGGGAGCGCCGTCCAGCGCCAGGGCGCCGACCGGGCCCGGCTCGCACAGTTCCGTACCGGGGGGCAGTGCGCTCGCCCCCGGGGGGAGGGTGCCGGCGTCGCGGACGACGACCCCGCGGTACGACGGGAGCCGCCGTAGTCCGGATGCCAGACAGGACAGGTAGGGCAGCGCCTCGTCCGCCCCCAGCGCGAGGCGCCGTTCCAGCCAGGTCCAGCTCAGCGGGCCGTCGTCCAGGGTGAGGAAACAGCGCACCGCGACGAGGTCCGCGGGCGTCTCCTCGCTCTGCTGGTGCATGCGCAGCCCCGGCACCACCATCAACGTACGGGCCACGGCCGCCTGTTGCTGCCACCACTGCTCACCGGCCAGGGCCTGGACCGCCTGCCGGTCGGCCGGACTGCTCCGGTGCAGCGGAGTGATGCGGACGGGGAGGGCGGCTCGGCGTTCCGGGGTGGTGGGTGCGGGTGAGTGCTCCGGGGTGGGGGGCCGGACGGGCGCGGGGGCCTGGGTTGTGGGCCGGGCGGGCGCAGGCCCCTCGGTGGCGGGCCGGGCAGGCGCAAGCCCCTGGGGCGCGCGGTGGGGCGGCGCCGGTGCCGGCGCGGGTGCCGGTGCTGGTGCCGGCGCGGGTGCCGGTGCTGGTGCCGGCGCGGGTGCCGGTGCCGGTGCCGGTGACGGGGGCTGTGTTCGTGGGGCCGGTGGCCCCTGGGGCACGGGAGTGGGGGCCGTGCTCTGTGTGAACGTGGACGTGGCCGTGGGGGCGGGAGCGGTCGGCGCGGTCGACAGTCCTGTCGGTGCCTCGCGTGCGACCTTCCAGGGGACCGGGACGGAACGGCCGCCCGGTCCGCCCACCGAGCGGCTCGCGGCGAGTGCCTGGGCGTAGCCCGGCGGCACCGGGGCCCTCACCGCGGCCGCGGCGGGCACGGCCGGGGTGTCGACCACCGGCGCGGGCGGGGCGGACACGCGCCGGACCCGTACGCTCATCGGCGAGGCGTGCCAAGGAGCCTGGGCGGTGTCGGCGTCCGCGTGGGGCGCGGCCGGCTCGGCGGCCGTCTCCTCCGCGCCGTCGTCCTGGCGGTACTCCAGGGCGAGGTCCCCTCGTTCGGCGAGGCGGCGCAGCAGGCGCCGTCCCTGCGGACCGCACCTGCCGAGCACGTGCAGCGTCGTCCGCGCCCGCACCGACGGTTCCAGTCCCTCCACCAACGTGTCGAGCACGGGCCACAGCCGGTCGTCGAGCCGCTGCCCGGGCGCACCGACGTCGACGGTCACCGTGTCGGCGGCGAGCGCTCGCCCGGACGCCTCCGCGGGTACGTCGCCGTGGGGGCCCACCCACAGTCCCGCGCGGGTGACGGCGACCTGCCACACGTCGTCCAGGAGCAGGACCCCGTCCCGGGGGCCGGCGGCCAGTCCGGCGACGGGCGGCCGCCAGCGCAGGACGCGCGGTGCCGGGGCGGGACCGCCGGAAGCCGGGCGGCAGGCGACGGCCTCCACGTAGGGCCGCCAGGTCGGTTCGCCGTCCGCTCCGATCAGCACCACGGCCCAGTCCTCGTCCGCGCCGTCCGCGCGCTCCAGCAGGACGGGGACCCCGCTCACCACCTCCACCTCGGTGCCCAGCAGGTCGGCGGTCTCCTGGCCGCCGCCCAGCAGGTCGCGTCCGTCCCCGGGGACGAGGCGGGCGGCGGCGCGGGCCCGTGAGGGCAGCAGGGCGAGCAGTTCGGCCAGGGCCCGCGCGGAGACGGGGGGCGTGCCGGGGGTGCCCACCACGACGGCGAGCCGGTGCTCGTCCACGGGGATCGAGGCGGCGACGGCCCGTTCGGCGTCCGGGACCGGTCCCGCCGTCCGGATCAGCACGCCCGCGGGGACGGGCTCGACCACATGCCCGTCGACGGCGTCGGCCGTCAGCCGTGCCGCCGCGTCCTCCCAGCTCGGCACGGGATGGCGCAGCCCGAGCGGCCGGGGTGCCAGGCCGGGGGCGAAGTGCCGCCAGCCGCCTGGTTCGGCGGGGGTGAAGAGCGTGCCGCCGGGGGCGACGACCACCGGGCCGGCGGGGGCGACGACGTCCAGGCCCCAGGTGTCGGCGACGCGCCTGGCGGGAGCGGGGCGGTCCGGCAGGTCGGCTCCCGCGCCGGCCCACAGCAGCCGTACGCCGGTGATCCCGGTCCGGCCGCACTCGTCCAGCACCGGTGCGAGGTGCTGCCACAGGACGGTGGACCCGGCGATGCTCGCGGAGACCACCACGGTCGCCTGGTCGTGTTCCCCGCCGCTCAACGCGTCGGCGGTCGCGGCAAGTCGTGCCGACTCCCCGGCGTCGGACGCGAGCAGGTAGAGGGGGCCGGACCGGCTGGGACGGGACGGTCCGGCCCACCGTGAGGCGAGCGTCCTCAAGGGGCCGAGACCGGTTGTCCACCGCCGCACAGGTCCTCGCCCGCTCACTGGTCGCCGTGTCTCCCGCCCGGTGCTGCGCCTGCCCGGGCCTGAGCCGCCGACCCGGCACGGTCATCGCAGCAGGTGCGGCCGCCGGGCCTCAAGGAGTCCGGCGGAAGCGTGCCCTTTCGGACGGCGGCCCGTGCACGAGAGGACATGGCGCCCCGGGCCGGGGACGAGCGCGGCGGCGGGCCGTTGCGGTCCCGGCGGGTGCGGGCGGAGTGACCGAAGAGGCGGAGTGAGTGGCTCGCCGGGCAGACGGCGCGGCGGACCGCTGCCATCTCCCTTCCGCTTCTCCAATGATCGGCCCGGCGAGTCGAGAAGCGATCCACACCACATGAGACCGACCAGGAGATTGCGTGTCCATCCGGAACCGGATCATCGCGGGCGGTGCCGTCGCCCTGGTGACCGTCACCTTGGGAGGTGTGTCCCTGGCGCTGGCCGACAACCCGGTCAGCGCCCAGACCATCTCCGGCCAGATGACGTACTACAACGACAGCGGGTACGGCGCCTGCGGCAGCAGGGTCGACGCGGCCAGTGAGGACCTCGTCGCCGTGTCCCACGAGTGGTGGACGTCCGCCGACCCCAACCAGGACCGGCTGTGCCGGGGGGTCGACGTCCAGGTGACGTACAACGGCAAGACGATCACCGTGCCCGTCAAGGACATGTGCCCCTCGTGCGCCGCCGGGCACATAGACCTCAGCCAGACCGCGTTCCAGAAACTGGCCCCCCTGGAGAAGGGCCTCGTCAAGGGCATCACCTGGAAGTTCGTCACCGACGGCGGCGAGGCCATCGAGCCGCCGTCCGCGTCTCCCGAGCCGGTGCGCAGCGGGGAGCCGGCGCCCGACGGCGGTCCGGGCGGCGGGGGGTGGCCGTCGCGGTATGCGGCTCCGTACGTGGAGACCTGGGGGTCGCCCTCGGATCTGGAGA
>NZ_BMRM01000025.1 GCF_014648635.1 Streptomyces cinerochromogenes
CGACGTGGGCGTCCGCTCCCTCCAGGAACACGCGGAACACCTCACCGCAGCCCGCGACTAGCAGCCCTTGAGGGGGACACCGGAAACGGTGTCCCCCTCTTCATGAGGACACAGGGACATGTACGAACTCTTCTTCCGTCTGGTTTTCACACGGATGGACCCCGAGAAGGCCCACTACCTGGCCTTCCGCTGGATCCGCCTCGCCGTCCGGATCCCCGTGCTGCGCACGTTCCTCGCGGCTGCCCTCGCGCCCCGCTACAAGGAGCTGCGCACGGAGGCCTTCGGACTGCGCATGCACGGCCCCTTCGGGCTCGCCGCCGGCTTCGACAAGAACGCCGTCGCGATCGACGGGATGTCGATGCTGGGCTTCGACCACGTCGAGATCGGCACGGTGACGGGGGAGCCGCAGCCCGGCAACCCGAAGAAGCGGCTGTTCCGCCTGGTCGCGGACCGGGCGCTGATCAACCGTATGGGCTTCAACAACGACGGTTCGCTCGCCGTGGCCGCCCGCCTCGCCACCCGCGAGCCGGTCTTCCGGACCGTGGTCGGCGTCAACATCGGCAAGACGAAGATCGTCCCGGAGGCGGAGGCCGTCGCCGACTACGTGAAGTCCGCCGAGCGTCTCGCGGCGTACGCGGACTACCTGGTCGTCAACGTCTCCTCGCCGAACACGCCCGGGCTGCGCAACCTCCAGGCGGTGGACCACCTGCGTCCGCTGCTCACCGCCGTCCGCGAGGCCGCCGACCGCACGGTGGCGAACCGGCGCGTCCCGCTGCTGGTGAAGATCGCCCCGGACCTCGCCGACGAGGACATCGACGCCGTCGCCGACCTCGCCGTGGAGCTGGGCCTGGACGGCATCATCGCCACCAACACCACCATCGCGCGCGAGGGCCTCGGCCTGCGGTCGGCGCCCGCGCTGGTGCAGGAGACCGGCGGGCTGTCCGGGGCCCCGCTCAAGGAGCGCTCCCTGGAGGTCCTGCGCCGCCTGTACGCGCGCGTGGGCGACCGGATCACCCTGGTGGGGGTCGGTGGCATCGAGACCGCCGAGGACGCCTGGCAGCGCATCCTGGCCGGTGCCACCCTGGTCCAGGGGTACAGCGCCTTCATCTACGAGGGCCCCTTCTGGTGCCGGTCGATCCACAAGGGCCTCGCCGCCCGCCTGCGCACCAGCCCCTACGCCACCCTCGCCGACGCGGTCGGCGCCGACGTGAGGAAGCCCGCATGAGCCCGTTGGAGCCCTTCGGCGCACGGCTGCGCCGCGCCATGGACGAGCGTGGCCCGCTGTGCGTCGGCATCGACCCGCACGCCTCCCTGCTCGCCGAGTGGGGCCTGGACGACGACGTCGCCGGCCTGGAGCGGTTCAGCCGCACGGTCGTCGAGGCCATGGCCGACCGGGTGGCCGTCCTGAAGCCGCAGAGCGCCTTCTTCGAGCGGTTCGGTTCGCGTGGCCTCGCCGTCCTGGAGAAGTCCGTGCAGGAGGCGCGGGAGGCCGGTGCGCTGGTCGTGATGGACGCCAAGCGCGGCGACATCGGCTCGACCATGGCCGCCTACGCCGAGGCGTTCCTGCACCCGGACGCCCCGCTGTTCTCCGACGCCCTGACCGTCTCGCCGTACCTCGGCTACGGCTCGCTGAGCCCGGCCGTCGCGCTGGCCCGCCAGAGCGGCGCCGGCCTGTTCGTGCTGGCGCTGACCTCGAACCCGGAGGGCGGCGAGGTGCAGCACGCGGTCCGCGCCGACGGCCGGACCGTCGGGGCGACCATGCTGGCCCACCTGGCGGCCGAGAACGCGGGGGAGGAGCCGCTGGGCTCCTTCGGCGCCGTGGTCGGGGCCACGCTCGGCGACCTGTCGACCTACGACCTGGACATGGGCGGCCCGCTGCTCGCGCCCGGCATCGGCGCCCAGGGCGCGACGCCGGCCGACCTCCCCGGGGTCTTCGGGGCGGCCGTGCGCAACGTGGTGCCGAACGTCAGCCGGGGTGTTCTGCGTCACGGTCCCGACGTCAGCGCGCTGCGCGGGGCGGCCGAGCGGTTCGCCGCGGAGATCCGGGCGGCCGTCGCCGGCGTCTGAGCCCCGGCCGCGTGCCCGGCGCGCGGCCGGCCGCGCGCCGGGCCGGACGGGATCGCGCCGAGTTGAGAGTGAATACATCCTCAAATCGAGGGCAATTTGTCTTAAATGTCTGGCCTCACGGAGGCTGACCAGGACTTTTCCGCTGTTCTCGCTGACTCTGGCGGACTTGCCCGCTAGTCTCCGAGCAGTGGGGGCACCTCCCGCGCCCCTCAAACAGTGGGGGAGGACGGGCAGCGTGTTGCTCGTAGCTCCCCAGGTGTGGGGCGACTAGGTTCCTCACCGGTCCGTATCCGACAGTTCGACATCCGAGGTGACGTAGGCGTGGCTCTTCCGCCCCTTACCCCTGAACAGCGCGCAGCCGCGCTCGAAAAGGCCGCCGCGGCTCGCCGGGAGCGGGCCGAGGTCAAGAATCGACTCAAGCACTCCGGCGCCTCCCTGCACGAGGTCATCAAGCAGGGCCAGGAAAACGACGTCATCGGCAAGATGAAGGTCTCCGCGCTGCTGGAGTCCCTGCCGGGCGTGGGCAAGGTCCGCGCCAAGCAGATCATGGAGCGTCTGGGCATCTCCGAGAGCCGCCGCGTGCGCGGTCTCGGTTCCAACCAGATCGCCTCCCTGGAGCGTGAGTTCGGCAGCACCGGCTCCTGAGTCCGCCTCCCGGCGGACCCGGGAGTCCCGGGCACTCCGGGATTACTGGAATAATCGCTGCATGAGTGAACGTCCGCGGCTGACCGTGCTCTCCGGCCCCTCGGGGGTCGGCAAGAGCACGGTCGTCGCCCATATGCGCAAGGAACACCCCGAGGTCTGGCTCTCGGTGTCGGCCACCACCCGCAAGCCGCGCCCCGGCGAGCAGCACGGAGTCCACTACTTCTTCGTCACCGACGAGGAGATGGACAAGCTGATCGCCAACGGCGAGCTGCTGGAGTGGGCCGAGTTCGCCGGCAACCGCTACGGCACGCCCCGCGCGGCCGTGCTGGAGCGGCTGGAGAAGGGCGAGCCCGTGCTGCTGGAGATCGACCTCCAGGGCGCCCGGCAGGTCCGCGAGTCCATGTCCGACGCCCAGCTGGTGTTCCTGGCTCCGCCCTCCTGGGAGGAGCTGGTGCGCAGGCTGACCGGCCGGGGGACCGAGCCGCCCGAGGTCATCGAGCGCCGCCTGGCGGCGGCGAAGACCGAGCTGGCGGCCGAGCCGGAGTTCGACGAGACCTTGGTCAACACCTCCGTCGAGGACGTGGCTCGCGAGCTGCTAGCCTTGATGGACGTTGTGTGATCGTGACTGTGATCACGATTGTCTGATTCTTTTCCATTCCATCGGAAGGTAGAGCGTGTCCTCTTCCATCACCGCGCCCGAGGGCATCATCAACCCGCCGATCGACGAGCTTCTTGAGGCGACCGACTCGAAGTACAGCCTCGTGATCTACGCGGCCAAGCGTGCCCGCCAGATCAACGCGTACTATTCGCAGCTCGGTGAGGGCCTCCTTGAGTACGTCGGTCCGCTCGTCGACACCCACGTCCACGAGAAGCCGCTCTCGATCGCCCTGCGCGAGATCAACGCCGGTCTGCTGACCTCCGAGGCCGTCGAGGGCCCGGCGCAGTAGTACGCGCAGTACTACTGTCAGACTGAGATCGACTTATCCACAGGCCCGGCAGTCACCCTGCCGGGCCTGTGGTGTGTCATGGAGTCGTACGTTTGCGTCGTACGTTGTCGAGTCCGGGGAGACACGGTGGACAAGCCGAGGGTCGTGCTGGGGGTCAGCGGTGGCATCGCCGCCTACAAGGCCTGTGAACTGCTGAGAAGGTTCACGGAGTCGGGCCACGACGTCCGCGTGGTGCCCACCGCCTCCGCGCTGCACTTCGTCGGCGCCGCCACCTGGTCGGCCCTGTCCGGCAACCCCGTCTCCACCGAGGTCTGGGACGACGTCCACCAGGTCCCGCACGTCCGCATCGGCCAGCACGCCGACCTCGTGGTGGTCGCCCCGGCCACCGCCGACATGCTCGCCAAGGCCGCCCACGGCCTCGCCGACGACCTGCTGACCAACACCCTCCTCACCGCCCGATGTCCCGTGGTCTTCGCCCCGGCCATGCACACCGAGATGTGGGAGCACCCGGCCACCCAGGACAACGTGGCCACGCTGCGCCGCCGCGGCGCCGTCGTCATCGAGCCCGCCGTCGGCCGCCTCACCGGCGTCGACACCGGCAAGGGCCGGCTGCCCGAGCCGGGGGAGATCTTCGAGGTGTGCCGCCGGGTGCTGGCCCGGGGCGTCACCGAGCCCGACCTCGCGGGCCGGCACGTCGTCGTCTCCGCCGGCGGCACCCGCGAGCCCCTCGACCCCGTCCGCTTCCTCGGCAACCGCTCCTCCGGCAAGCAGGGGTACGCCCTCGCCCGCACCGCCGCCGCCCGCGGCGCCCGGGTGACGCTGGTTTCGGCCAACGCGGGCCTGCCCGACCCGGCGGGCGTGGACGTCGTCCGGGTGGGCACCGCCGTGCAGCTGCGCGAGGCCGTCCTGAAGGCCGCCGCGGACGCCGACGCCGTGGTCATGGCCGCCGCCGTCGCCGACTTCCGCCCGGCCGCGTACGCCGCCGGGAAGATCAAGAAGAAGGACGGCCAGGAGCCCGCCCCGATCGTCCTGGTGCGGAATCCGGACATCCTCGCGGAGATCTCCGCCGACCGCGCCCGCCCCGGGCAGGTGATCGTCGGCTTCGCCGCCGAGACCGACGACGTCCTCGCCAACGGCCGCGCCAAGCTCGCCCGCAAGGGCTGCGACCTGCTCGTGGTCAACGAGGTGGGGGAGCGCAAGACCTTCGGCGCCGAGGAGAACGAGGCCGTCGTCCTGGGCGCCGACGGCAGCGAGACCCCGGTGCCGCACGGCCCCAAGGAAGCCCTCGCCGACACGGTCTGGGACCTGGTCGTGCGGCGACTGGGCTAAGGTCCGCCAGGCGATCGGGCGAACTCCGCGCCGGGCCCACGCCAGGCTCGGGTCGGGCCCGCGCCACGCTCAAATCGGGCGTGGCGGCCCTGGCCAAGGCCGCTCGCCATTGTGCAGAATGCCCGTGCCGCAGGTCACAGCGTTCCCAAGTGGGGAGACAGTGGCCCGCCGACCGAGTGCGACCGATAAACTGTCACGGTCGGCGCCGGGCGCAGCCCCGCGTCGACCGCAAATGATCAGCCAGCAGCCGCTGCAACCACAGGGAGCGTTGTGTCCCGTCGCCTGTTCACCTCGGAGTCCGTGACCGAGGGTCACCCCGACAAGATCGCTGACCAGATCAGCGACACCATTCTCGACGCGCTCCTGCGCGAGGACCCGACCTCCCGGGTCGCCGTGGAGACGCTGATCACCACCGGCCTGGTGCACGTGGCCGGCGAGGTCACGACCAAGGCCTACGCGGACATCGCGACCCTGGTCCGCAGCAAGATCCTGGAGATCGGCTACGACTCCTCGAAGAAGGGCTTCGACGGCGCCTCCTGCGGTGTGTCGGTGTCCATCGGCGCGCAGTCCCCGGACATCGCGCAGGGCGTGGACGCGGCCTACGAGGCCCGGGTCGAGGGCGACGACGACGAGCTGGACAAGCAGGGCGCGGGCGACCAGGGCCTGATGTTCGGCTACGCCTCCGACGAGACGCCGACCCTGATGCCGCTGCCGATCTTCCTCGCGCACCGGCTGTCCAAGCGCCTCTCCGAGGTCCGCAAGAACGGCACCATCCCCTACCTGCGCCCGGACGGCAAGACGCAGGTCACCATCGAGTACGACGGCGACAAGGCCGTCCGCCTCGACACGGTGGTCGTCTCCTCGCAGCACGCCTCCGACATCGACCTGGAGTCGCTGCTCGCCCCCGACATCCGCGAGTTCGTCGTGGAGCCGGAGCTGAAGGCGCTGCTGGAGGAGGGCATCAAGCTGGAGACCGAGGGCTACCGGCTGCTGGTGAACCCGACCGGCCGTTTCGAGATCGGCGGCCCGATGGGCGACGCCGGCCTGACCGGCCGCAAGATCATCATCGACACCTACGGCGGCATGGCCCGCCACGGCGGCGGCGCCTTCTCCGGCAAGGACCCGTCCAAGGTCGACCGCTCGGCCGCGTACGCCATGCGCTGGGTGGCGAAGAACGTGGTCGCGGCGGGCCTGGCCTCCCGCTGCGAGGTCCAGGTCGCCTACGCGATCGGCAAGGCCGAGCCCGTCGGTCTGTTCGTGGAGACCTTCGGCACCGCCAAGGTCGACCACGAGAAGATCGAGAAGGCGATCGACGAGGTCTTCGACCTCCGCCCGGCCGCGATCATCCGCGACCTCGACCTGCTCCGCCCGATCTACTCCCAGACGGCGGCCTACGGCCACTTCGGCCGCGAGCTGCCCGACTTCACCTGGGAGCGCACCGACCGCGTGGACGCCCTGCGCAAGGCCGCGGGCCTGTAACCCGGCCGACCGCTCGCGAGGCCCGGCCTCCCTTCGGGGGGCCGGGCCTCGGCGTGTTCCGGACCGGTCGGCGGGCGCCGGCCGGATGCGGCGCCGGGGACGGCCGGCCTCCCCGATCCCGGCCCCCGTCCCCTGCCCGTCCGCGACGGTGCTCCCGCCCGGATCGTCGACCTGCACGGACCCCTCCGTCCGATCCGGTCATGGCCGTGAGCCCAGGCGCGCACAGCCGGGGGCGGGGTCGGGCGCGCGGCGGCGTTGTCGGTGGCGTTTGGTAAGAATGCAAGCGTGAGCAGCGAGAACGGGGTTCCCGGAGCGGACGGGGGCGGCGGGGCCGAGGGGGCGCCGCCGGAGCAGCTCGCGCTCATCCGGGAGAGCGTGCGCCAGGCCAGGGCGCCGCGGGCCAAGCCCCGGACATGGCGGGGGGCCGCGCTCGCCGGGGAGCTGCCCGTCGCCCGGGTGCTGGTCGACAAGGGCGTGCTGCACCTCGACCGGTACTTCGACTACGCCGTGCCCGAGGAGCTGGACGCCGAGGCACAGCCCGGCGTGCGCGTCCGGGTGCGGTTCGGGGCCGGGCGGCACCGGGTGCGCGAGGGACGACGCGAGGGCGGCGGGCTCATCGACGGCTTCCTGATCGAGCGGCGCGCCGAGTCCGACTACTCCGGACCGCTGGCCGCCCTCGCCCAGGTCGTGTCCCCGGAGCGGGTGCTGAGCGAGGAACTGCTCGGCCTCGCCCGGGCCGTCGCCGACCGGTACGCCGGCAGCCTCGCCGACGTGCTGCAGCTGGCCGTACCCCCGCGCAACGCCCGCGCCGAGCAACGCCCGTCCCCGGCGCCGCTGCCCCCGCCGAAGGCACCGGACACCGGCTCCTGGGCGCGGTACGAGCACGGGGGCGCCTTCCTCGACGCGCTGGCCTCCTCAGGGGCGCCCAGGGCCGTGTGGAACGCGCTGCCGGGGCCGCTGTGGAGCGAGGAGCTGGCCCGGGCCGTCGCCGCCACGCTCGCCTCCGGGCGCGGCGCCCTCGTCGTCGTACCGGACGGGCGGGCCGCCGCGCGTGTGGACACCGCGCTGACCGCGCTGCTCGGTGCGGGCCGGCACGCGCTGCTCACGGCCGACGCCGGGCCCGAGAAGCGGTACGCGCAGTGGCTGGCGGTGCGGCGCGGCTCCGTCCGGGCGGTCGTGGGGACCCGGGCGGCGATGTTCGCGCCCGTGCAGGAGCTGGGGCTCGTCGCGATCTGGGACGACGGGGACGACAACCACAGCGAGCAGCACGCCCCGCAGCCGCACGCCCGCGACGTCCTCCTGCTGCGCGCCGCGCAGGACAAGTGCGCCTTCCTGCTGGGGAGCCGGAGCTGCACCGTGGAGGCCGCCCAGCTCGTCGAGAGCGGCTGGGCCCGGCCGCTGGTCGCCGGACGGGACCAGGTACGGCTCAGCGCGCCCCTCGTCCGGACGGTCGGGGACCAGGACCTCGCGCGCGACGAGGCCGCCCGCGCCGCCCGGCTGCCCACCCTCGCCTGGCAGGCGGCCCGGGAGGGACTGCGGCACGGACCCGTGCTGGTGCAGGTGCCCCGGCGGGGTTACGTGCCCCGCATGGCCTGCGCGCAGTGCCGGGCACCCGCTCGCTGCCGGCACTGCGCCGGTCCGCTCCAGGGACAGGACGCCGGCGTGCTGCGGTGCGGCTGGTGCGGACGCGAGGAGGGCGCCTGGCACTGCCCGGAGTGCGGCGGCTTCCGGCTCCGCGCGCAGATCGTGGGCGCCCGCCGCACCGCCGAGGAACTGGGCCGGGCCTTCCCCGCCGTACCGGTGCGCACCTCCGGGCGCGAGCACGTGCTGGACACCGTGCCCGACACTCCCGCGCTGGTCGTCAGCACCCCGGGCGCCGAACCCGTCGCCGAGGGCGGCTACGCGGCGGCCCTGCTGCTGGACGGCTGGGCCATGCTCGGGCGGCCCGACCTGCGGGCCGGTGAGGACGCCCTGCGCCGGTGGATCGCGGCCGGAGCGCTGGTGCGGCCCCAGGGCGAGGGCGGCACGGTGGTCGTGGTGGCCGAGCCGACCCTGCGGCCCGTGCAGGCGCTGGTGCGCTGGGACCCGGTCGGGCATGCCGTGCGGGAGCTGGCCGAGCGGGCCGAGCTGGGTTTCCCGCCGGTGTCCCGGATGGCGGCCGTGTCCGGGCCGCCCGAGGCCGTCGGCGAGTTCCTGGCGGCCGTCGAGCTGCCGCCGGACGCCGAGGTGCTCGGGCCGGTACCGCTGCCGCCCGCGCCGCCCGGCCGGCCGCGCAGACCCGGCGCACCGCCACCCGGCGAGCACTGGGACCGGGCCCTGGTCCGCGTACCCCCGGGCCGGGGAGCCGCGCTGGCCGCCGCCCTCAAGACCGCCCAGGCCGCGCGCATGGCCCGGGGCGGCGCGGAGGCGGTACGGGTGCGGATCGACCCACCGGACATCGGCTGACGCGGGGAGAGGCCCGCGGGCAGGTCGCGAGGACAGGGACGGACGGGCAGGAGCGGACGGTCCGCGCACGCGGCTGCCCTCCCGGGGACGGGCCGGGAGGGCAGGGACGGGAAGGGGCGGGTGACGAGGCGTGCGGGACGGGAACGGCGACGGGGGAGTCAGCCGTTGCGCGGGCCGGGGAAGGCCGTCGGGCGGGCGTCGTCGCGCAGTGTCGGGCTGCCCGCGGTCGGCTGGGTCGGCATGGAGCGGGCCGCGGGGACGGTGGGCAGGCCCGTGGTCACGTTGAGCGTGCGGGTGCCGGACGGCTCCGGCGACCGCTCCGCCTCGGCCGCCGCCTGGGCCGCGGCGCGGCGCGCGCCGTAGCGTCGGTGCACCGCCTGCTTGGTCACCCCGAGCGCCGAGCCCACCGCGTCCCAGGAGAAGCCGAGCGAGCGGTCGAAGTCCACGGCGGCCGTGACCAGGGTTTCGACACTGTCCCGGAGTTCCTGGGCGAGGCGGACCGTCGGGGCGGGAGCGCGTCCGTAGACGACGAAGCCCGTGGACGGGCCGGTGCGGCGCGGGCGGTAGACGTTGCCCAACTGGGCGGTGAGCGTGCGCAGCGCGTCCACCTGCCGGCGGACCCGCTCGATGTCCCGCACCAGCAAGTGCAGGCTGGCCCGGGCCTGGGCGTCGTGGGTTGCATGGTCGGCCATGAACAAGCCTCTCGAACCGGCGTTGAAAGGAATTGGGCCGCGACAGCAGCCCGATGTGGTCAACTCTTTCTTGACCAACGTTCTTGTGCTCCGCTGGTCACGGGGTGGGGGCGTACGGGCATATGCGTACGCCGCCTGCCCACCCGTGCGCCGTGCGGCGCGGGTTCATGGTCATAGACTGGTGCGCTGCCCGCCGACCCCCGCCCGAGAGGCCCGATCCCGCCCATGAAGCTCGTCTTCGCCGGTACCCCCGAGGTCGCCGTTCCCGCTCTGGACGCCCTGCTCGCCTCAGGACGGCACGAGGTGGCCGCCGTCGTCACGCGGCCCGACGCGCCGGCCGGGCGCGGGCGCCGACTGGTCGCGTCGCCCGTGGCCGAGCGGGCGGAGGAAGCCGGGATCGAGGTGCTGAAGCCGCTGAAGCCGCGGGACCCGGAGTTCCTGGAGCGGCTCGGGGAGATCGCGCCGGACTGCTGCCCGGTCGTGGCCTACGGCGCCCTGCTGCCGAGGGCCGCCCTGGACATCCCCGCGCACGGCTGGGTCAACCTGCACTTCTCGCTGCTGCCCGCCTGGCGCGGAGCGGCGCCGGTGCAGCACGCCATCATGGCCGGCGACGAGATCACGGGCGCGTCCACCTTCCTCATCGAGGAGGGGCTGGACTCCGGGCCGGTCTACGGCACCGTGACCGAGGAGATCCGCCCCACCGACACCAGCGGTGACCTGCTCACCCGGCTCGCCTTCGCGGGCGCCGGGCTGCTCGCCGCCACCATGGACGGCATCGAGGACGGCACCCTGAAGGCCGTACCGCAGCCCGCCGAGGGCATCACCGTCGCGCCGAAGATCACCGTGGAGGACGCCCAGGTCGACTGGGCGGCGCCCGCGCTGCGCGTCGACCGGGTGGTACGCGGCTGCACCCCGGCGCCCGGCGCCTGGACCGTCTTCCGCGGCGAGCGGCTCAAGCTGATCCAGGTCACGCCCGTACCCGACCGGACCGACCTCGCCCCCGGCCGGCTCGCGGTGGGCAAGAACAGCGTCCACGTGGGCACCGGTTCCTACGCCGTCGAGCTGCTGTGGGTCCAGGCCCAGGGCAAGAAGCCGATGCGCGCGGCCGACTGGGCGCGGGGGGTACGCATCGCGGAGGGCGAGACGCTCGGCTGACGCCTCGGACGACACCGGCGCGGTCCACCCGGGCGGCCGGCGGTCGGCACTCCGGGGGACCGGCGCGGTGCTGGGGAGGACCGGCGCGGTGCTCGTGGGGGACCGGCACGGAGTCTGCGAGGCGACCGGTGCGGGTTCCGGGTGGACCGGCACCGTGCTTGCGAAGGGACCGGCGCGGTACGTGCGAGGGAACCGGTGCGGGGCTTTCCGGGCGGACCGGCGCGGTGCGCGCCAGGAGACCGGAACGGTGCCGAGGAACCCGGGCGGTGGGGGCGGGGCTTCGGCGACGTACGCTGGAGGCGCATTCCTCTCTTCACACCCGGAGCACCTTTTTCGTGAGCGAGCAGTCCCGGCGGCCGCGCAGGCCCGCCAAGCCCTACCGCCGTCCCCAGAAGGACCCCGTCCGCATCCTGGCCTTCGAGGCGCTGCGCGCGGTGGACGAGCGGGACGCGTACGCCAACCTCGTGCTGCCCCCGCTGCTCAGGAAGGCCCGCGAGAAGGGCGACTTCGACGCCCGGGACGCCGCCCTCGCCACCGAGCTGGTCTACGGCACGCTGCGCCGGCAGGGCACCTACGACGCCGTCATCGCCGCCTGCGTCGACCGGCCGCTGCGCGAGGTCGACCCGCCGGTGCTCGACGTACTGGGCCTCGGCGTCCACCAGTTGCTCGGCACCCGGATCCCGACCCATGCCGCCGTCTCCGCCTCCGTGGAGCTGGCCCGGGTCGTGCTCGGTGACGGGCGGGCCAAGTTCGTCAACGCCGTGCTGCGGAAGGTGGCCCAGGACGATCTCGACGGCTGGATCGAGAAGGTCGCGCCGCCCTACGACGAGGACCCCGAGGACCACCTCGCCGTCGTCCACTCGCACCCCCGCTGGGTCGTCTCCGCACTGTGGGACTCCCTCGGCGGCGGCCGGGCCGGCATCGAGAAGCTGCTCGCGGCGGACAACGAGCGCCCCGAGGTGACGCTGGTCGCCCGCCCCGGCCGGGCCACCACCGAGGAACTGCTCCGCGAGGACGCCGCCGTGGCCGGCCGCTGGTCGCCGTACGCCGTGCGGCTCGCCGAGGGCGGTGAGCCCGGCGCGGTCGAGGCCGTGCGCGAGGGGCGGGCCGGTGTCCAGGACGAGGGCAGCCAGCTGGTCGCCCTCGCGGTGGCGAACGCCCCGCTCGACGGGCCCGACGAGAAGTGGCTCGACGGCTGCGCGGGGCCCGGCGGCAAGGCCGCGCTGCTCGCCGCGCTCGCCGCCGAGCGCGGGGCCGCACTGCTCGCCTCCGAGAAGCAGCCGCACCGCGCCGGACTGGTGGCCCGGGCCCTGCACGGCAACCCGGGGCCGTACCAGGTCATCGCCGCCGACGGCACCCGCCCGCCGTGGCGTCCCGGCAGCTTCGACCGGGTCCTGGTCGACGTGCCCTGCACCGGCCTCGGCGCCCTCCGCCGCCGCCCGGAGGCCCGCTGGCGCCGCCGCCCCGAGGACCTCGAGAACTTCGCCCCGCTCCAGCGCGGCCTGCTCCGCACCGCCCTGGACTCCGTCCGCGTCGGCGGTGTCGTCGGCTACGCCACCTGCTCCCCGCACCTGGCGGAGACCCGCGCGGTCGTCTCCGACGTCCTCAAACAGCGCCCGGACACGGAGCTGATCGACGCCCGCCCGCTCCTGCCCGGCGTACCCGACCTGGGCGAGGGCCCGGACGTGCAGCTCTGGCCCCACGTACACGGCACGGACGCGATGTACCTGGCGCTCATCCGGAGAACCGCGTAACGCGGGCCCGGCCGGCGTGCCCCGAAGGGGCGCGGGGGAGTGCGCGAGCGCCCCACGACGGCCCGCGGCCGCGACCCAACCCGTGGACCGCCGCTACAGCCCGGCGCAGCGGCATGGCAGGCTTGGGTCATGGCCGTGCAGATCAACCCCAGCATCCTGTCCGCCGACTTCGCCCGCCTCGCGGAGGAGGCCAAGGCGGTCCAAGGCGCCGACTGGCTCCACGTCGACGTCATGGACAACCACTTCGTCCCGAACCTCACGCTCGGCGTGCCGGTCGTGGAGTCCCTGGCCCGTGCGACGGACACCCCGCTGGACTGCCACCTGATGATCGAGGACCCCGACCGGTGGGCCCCCCAGTACGTCGAGGCGGGGGCCTCGTCCGTCACCTTCCACGTGGAGGCGGCGGCCGCCCCCGTGCGGCTCGCCCGGGAGATCCGCGCCAAGGGGGCCCGTGCCTCCATGGCGCTCAAGCCCGCGACGCCGATCGAGCCGTTCGAGGACCTGCTGCCGGAACTCGACATGCTGCTCATCATGACGGTGGAGCCGGGCTTCGGCGGCCAGGCGTTCCTCGACATCATGCTGCCGAAGATCCGCCGCACCCGTGAGCTGATCGACAAGCACGGTCTGCAGCTGTGGCTGCAGGTCGACGGCGGTGTCTCGGCCTCGACGATCGAGCGGTGCGCGGACGCGGGAGCGGACGTGTTCGTCGCCGGCTCGGCCGTCTACGGGGCGAAGGACCCGGCGGAGGCCGTACGCGCCCTGCGCACGCAGGCGGAGGCGGCCACCGCCCGGGCGACCTGGGCATGCGACCACTGAGCCACGGCGAAGTGAACGCTTGAATGAACGCCGCCCATCAGGGCGGAGCAGTCGCGCCGAATCTGCAAGGATGAACGGCGAATCCAGAGTGTGAACAGCAGTGAGGAGATCGCCGTGTCGGGTATGTCGGCGGGCCGGTCAGCCATGCGGATGGGACCCGCTGAGCTGGTGCAGGCGGCGGCCATGGCCCGCCGCTTCTACCTCGAGGGCAAGTCCAAGATCCAGATCGCGGAGGAGTTCGGCGTCAGCCGCTTCAAGGTGGCCCGGGTCCTGGAGACGGCCCTCGAACGGGATCTCGTACGCATCGAGATCCGTGTCCCGGCCGAGCTGGACGCCGAGCGTTCCGACGCGCTCCGTGCCCGCTACGGCCTCAGGCACGCCGTCGTGGTCGAGTCCCCGCCCGAGTCGGAGGAGACCCCCGACCCCGAGAACCTCGGGGAGGTCGCCGCCGACCTGCTCGGCGAACTCGTCAACGAGGGCGACGTGCTCGGGCTGGCCTGGGGCCGGTCCACCATCCACATGGCGGCGGCACTCGACCGGCTGCCGCCGTGCACGGTGGTGCAGCTGACGGGCGTGTACGACGCCGGGACCGCCGAGCGCGGCTCGGTGGAGGCGGTCCGCCGGGCCGCCCAGGTGTCGGGCGGCGACGCCCACCCCATCTACGCCCCGATGCTGCTCCCGGACGCGGCCACCGCCGCGGCGCTGCGCCACCAGACCGGGATCGCCCGGGCCTTCGAGTACTTCGACAAGGTCACGGTCGCCTGTGTCTCCATCGGCTCCTGGGAGCCGGGCATCTCCACCGTCCACGACATGCTCAGCGACGAGGAGCGCGCGCACTACGCCTCGCTCGGTGTCGCCGCCGAGATGTCGGCGCACCTCTTCGACGCGGAGGGCCGCCGGATCGGTCGGGACCTGGGGGAGCGGTGCATCACGGTCAAGGCCGACCAGCTGCGCCGCATCCCGGAGGTCGTGGCGATCGCGGGCGGGCAGCGCAAGGCCGCCGCGATCGACGCGGTGCTGCGCTCGGGGCTGGTCACCAGCCTGGTGACCGACACCTCGGCCGCCGACTACCTGATGACGGCGGGCCCCACGCCGAAGCCGGCGCTCAACCGTCAGGATCCCGACGGGGTCTGACAGCGGGTCGCGGCGGGCTCGCGACGGGACGGCCGTGGCAGCATCGTCCGCATGCCGCCGCGGTTCGTCCCCCGTGCCCTCGCCGGGCTGCTGGTCTGTCTCGCCGTCCTCCTGACGGGGTGCTCCAGCGCCTCCGGCCCGGCCTCCCACGCCTCCCACGCCTCGCGGGCCTCCTCGGCCCCACCGGCCGCGTCCGCCCCGGCCTGGGCGCGGGGCACGGCCACCGTCCCGCAGTCCCGGCTGCCCGCCGAGGCCCGCAGGACACTGGCCCTCATCGACCGGGGCGGTCCCTTCCCCTACGCCAAGGACGGGGCCGTCTTCGGGAACTTCGAGGGCCGTCTGCCGAGGCACCCGCGCGGCTACTACCACGAGTACACGGTGCCGACCCCCGGCTCCCGCGACCGCGGCGCCCGGCGCCTCGTCACCGGGCGGGCCGGGGAGATCTACTACACCGATGATCACTACGAGACGTTCCGGGCGGTGCTGAGATGACGGAAGACCTGGGCGGCCGGTACACGGTCACCCTGGACCTGGACGGGGTCACGGGCAAGGCGGCCCTGATGGACCGGGTCGCCCGGGCCCTGGCGCTGCCCGACTGGTTCGGCCGGAACTGGGACGCGCTGGCCGACTCCCTCTCCGACCACACGGTCTGGCCCGAGGGCGCCGTGGAGCAGGGGCTGCTGATCGTCGTCCGGGGCTGGCGGCCGTACGCCGACGCCGCGCCGGAGGAGTGGCGCACCGCCGAGGAGGTGTTCACGGAGGCCGCGGACCGGACGGAGGCCCTCACCGTCGTCCTCGCCCTTGGAGGAACCTCCTAGGTGATCGACGGCGACCCTGGATGTTCTGTCAGGGCATGCCGCATGCCCCGCCATGGGAGAATGAAGTACGTGCTCTTTCCCCCTGGCACACCTGTCAGGGGGTCGCCTCTGATCGACTGGGATGTGCAGCACGTGCGTTTCCTCAATGACATCCAGCCCGCGTACGACCTGACGTACGACGACGTGTTCATGGTGCCGAGCCGCTCCGCGGTGGGCTCGCGTCAGGGCGTGGACCTCGCCTCGCCGGACGGCACGGGCACCACCATCCCGCTCGTCGTCGCCAACATGACCGCCATCGCCGGCCGCCGGATGGCCGAGACGGTGGCCCGCCGCGGCGGCCTGGTGGTCATCCCGCAGGACATCCCGATCGACGTCGTCACCGACGTCGTCTCCTGGGTGAAGAGCCGCCACCTGGTGCTGGACACCCCGATCGTGCTGGCCCCGCACCAGACCGTCGCCGACGCCCTGGCGCTGCTGCCCAAGCGGGCGCACAACGCCGGTGTGGTCGTGGACGAGAACCAGCGGCCCGTCGGTGTCGTCACCGACGCCGACCTGTCCGGCGTCGACCGCTTCACCCAGCTCGAAGTGGTCATGTCCAAGGACCTGCTCCTGCTGGACGCGGACATCGACCCGCGCGAGGCCTTCAACACCCTCGACCACCACAACCGCCGCTACGCCCCGGCTGTCGACAAGGACGGCAGGCTCGCCGGCATCCTCACCCGCAAGGGCGCCCTGCGGGCCACCCTGTACACGCCGGCCGTGGACGCGAACGGCAGGCTGCGGATCGCCGCCGCCGTCGGCATCAACGGCGATGTGGCGGGCAAGGCCAAGCAGCTGCTCGACGCGGGCGTGGACACGCTCGTCATCGACACCGCGCACGGCCACCAGGAGTCGATGATCAACGCCATCAAGGTGGTGCGCGCGCTCGACCCGCACGTGCCGATCGCCGCGGGCAACATCGTCTCCGCCGAGGGCGTCAAGGACCTGATCGACGCGGGGGCGGACATCATCAAGGTCGGTGTCGGCCCGGGCGCCATGTGCACCACCCGCATGATGACCGGCGTGGGTCGCCCGCAGTTCTCCGCCGTCCTGGAGTGCGCCGCCGAGGCGAAGAAGTACGGCAAGCACGTGTGGGCCGACGGCGGTGTCCGGCACCCGCGCGACGTCGCCATGGCGCTCGCCGCCGGCGCGTCCAACGTGATGGTCGGCTCCTGGTTCGCGGGCACCTACGAGTCGCCCGGCGACCTCCAGCACGACGCCCAGGGCCGCGCCTACAAGGAGTCCTTCGGCATGGCCTCCGCGCGCGCGGTGCGCAACCGCACGTCCGAGGAGTCGGCGTACGACCGTGCCCGCAAGGCGCTGTTCGAGGAGGGCATCTCCACCTCCCGCATGTTCCTCGACCCGGCCCGTCCGGGCGTCGAGGACCTGATCGACTCGATCATCGCGGGCGTCCGCTCCTCCTGCACCTACGCCGGCGCCGGCTCCCTGGAGGAGTTCGCCGAGAAGGCCATCGTCGGCATCCAGAGCGCGGCCGGCTACGCCGAGGGCAAGCCGCTGCACGCCAGCTGGAGCTGACCCGCACGCCCCGTACCGACGGCCCCCGTCGTTCCCGAGCCCGGGAACGACGGGGGCCGTCGGCGTGTCCGGTGGCGTCCCCGTCGGCACGTCCGATGACGCCTCGTCGGCGTGTCCCGTGGCGCGTCGTCGGCGCGGTGGACAAAACGGGGCGCCGGGGCCCCCGCGCAACGGTCGACAGGTCCCGCGCAACGATTTGTCATTCCGCCCCGAGGAACGCAATGATCATGCGGGGATGCGCAAGGTTGCTGCATTACGCCCGTGAAGGCCCGCCTCGTAGGGTGCTGCGCTAGTACGTGCGTGGCGGGGACCCCGCTCGGTGGGTTCCTGCCCTTTGCAGGTTCCACCGGTCCCCACCACGAGGGCCGGCCGTCACGCCGGCCGCATCCCCGAACCATCGGCAGCGATAAGGAGCCAGCGCGTGCTCGACCAAGGCGCACCAGCGCAGAACCAGATACCGGCCGCCCCCGCGTCCCAGGGCGTCGCCGCGCGCCTGATGCGTCGCAAGCCCGTGGAACTCCTGGTCGCGGAGGGCGGCCAGGGTGAGGGAGGGCAGCTTCGGCGCTCTCTCGGGCTGTGGCAGCTGACCATGATCAGCATCGGTGCCACCCTCGGCACCGGCATTTTCGTCGTCCTCGGCGACGCCGTTCCCAAGGCCGGCCCCGCGGTCACCCTGGCCTTCGTCCTGGCCGGCCTCACGGCGCTGTTCTCGGCCCTGTCGTACGCCGAACTGGCGGGCAGCATCCCCGTCGCCGGCTCCTCCTACTCGTATGCGTACGCAACGATGGGTGAGCTGGTCGCCTGGGTCTGCGGCTGGTGTCTGGTGCTGGAGTACGGCGTGTCGGTGGCCGCCGTCGCCGTCGGCTGGGGCGAGTACCTCAACGAGCTGCTCGACGGCACCATCGGGGTGACCATCCCGGCCTCGCTGTCCTCGGCGCCGGGTGAGGGCGGCATCGTCAACCTGCCCGCCCTGATCGTCGTGCTCCTGGCGATGGCGTTCCTGCTCGGCGGCGCGCGGGAGTCCGCCCGCGCCAACACGATCATGGTCTGCGTGAAGATCGCCGCCCTGGTGCTGTTCTGCGCGATCGGCTTCATGGGCTTCAAGTCCGGCAACTACGCCGACTTCATGCCGCTCGGCATGACCGGGGTCAGCGCCGCCGGTGCCTCGCTGTTCTTCTCGTACATCGGCTTCGACGCCGCCTCCACCGCCGGTGAGGAGGCGAGGGACCCCAAGCGGGACCTGCCGCGGGCGATCATGCTGTCGCTGATCATCGTGACCGCGCTCTACGTCCTCGTCGCGGGTGTCGCCGTCGGCGCCTGGAACTGGAAGAAGTTCGACGGCTCCGAGGCCGCCCTCGCCGCGATCATGACCGACGTCAGCGGTCAGACCTTCTGGGGCACCCTGCTGGCGCTCGGCGCGGTCATCTCCATCGCGAGCGTGGTGCTCACCGTGCTCTACGGCCAGACCCGCATCCTCTTCGCGATGTCCCGCGACGGCCTGGTGCCGAAGGCGCTCGGCAAGATCCACCCCAAGACCGGCGCGCCGCGTCTCAACACGGTGATCGTGTCGCTCTTCTGCGGTGTGCTCGCCGCCTTCATCCCGCTCGGCAAGCTGGTCGACGCCACCAGCATCGGCACCCTGTTCGCCTTCGGCCTGGTCAACATCGCGGTGATCGTCCTGCGCTACAAGCGCCCGGAGCTCGAGCGCACCTTCAAGGTGCCGTTCGGGCCGGTCCTGCCGGTGCTGGGCTTCCTGTTCTGCGCGTACAACATGTTCAGCCTCGACACCGTCACCTGGGTGGTCTTCGGATTCTGGATGGCGGCCGGGCTCGTGTTCTACTTCCTCTACGGCTACCGCCGTGCCCGTCTCGCAACCGGTGAGGGTCTCGCGGTGACGGTGGAGAAGTGACCGGACCGAAGAAGTGAACCGCCCCCTGTGCTGAACGATCTCGACGAACGCATCGTGCACGCCCTCGCCGAGGACGCCCGCCGCTCCTACGCGGACATCGGGCAGATGGTCGGCCTGTCCGCGCCCGCGGTGAAGCGGCGCGTGGACCGGCTGCGGGCCACCGGAGCGATCACCGGATTCACCGTGCGGGTGGATCCGGCGGCGCTCGGCTGGGAGACCGAGGGGTACATCGAGATCTACTGCCGGCGCAACACCTCGCCGGAGACCATCCAGCGGGGTCTGGAGCGGTACCAGGAGGTCGTGGCCGCGTCCACCGTCACCGGTGACGCGGACGCGATCGCCCAGGTCTTCGCGTCGGACATGCGTCACTTCGAGCGGGTGCTGGAGCGGATCGCCGGGGAGCCGTTCGTGGAGCGGACCAAGTCGGTGCTGGTGCTGTCGCCCCTGCTGCGGAGGTTCTCCTCGGGGGCACCGGGGTAAGGGCGGCTCACGTCCCGGGTGCCCGGTCACAGGGCGGGTGCGCGGCGTGCAGGGTGCTCGCGCAGTTCCCCGCGCCGCCCCCCGGGGGCGTTCCGCACTCTGAGGCCGACGGCGTCCGGGCGGTAGTGGTCGTAGGACCGCTACCGCCCGGACGCCGTTCGCGTGTGGGGCTCCGGGCCGGCAGCCTGCACCGAGGTCACCGCCGCAGGTCAGGCGCGTGATCCGCCCCGCCGCGGGAGCTGTCCGGCGGCGGGCGCGCAACGAATCGCCGTGCGACCCCCGCTCCACGCAACGATCCGCGCACCGGCGCGCAACGGCTCCTTCTTGTCCGGCCGAGCGCGCCGACCGTACCTTCTTTCTGACCCCCCTAAACCCCCGTTCCGGTGAGGATCACGCATGCGCACCGCCCTGCTCCAGAGCTCCGGCCGCCCAGGCTCCGTCGCCGAGAACCTCAAGGTCCTCGACGAGGCCGCGGGCCGGGCCGCCGCCGCGGGTGCCGGGCTGCTGGCCGCGCCGGAGATGTTCCTCACCGGGTACGCGATCGGCGACGCCATCGCCCGCCTCGCCGAGCCCGCCGACGGCGACTCCGCCGACGCGGTCGCCGAGATCGCCACCCGGCACGGCCTCGCCGTCCTCTACGGCTACCCGGAGCGCGACGGCGAGACCGTCTTCAACTCCGCCCAGCTGATCAGCGCCGACGGCACCCGCCTCGCGAACTACCGCAAGACCCACCTCTTCGGCTGCTTCGAGCGGGACCACTTCACGCCGGGCGAGCAGCAGGTCGTCCAGGCCGAGCTGAACGGTCTCACCGTGGGCCTGCTGATCTGCTACGACGTCGAGTTCCCGGAGAACGTCCGCGCCCACGCCCTGGCCGGCACCGACCTCCTCGTCGTACCGACCGCGCAGATGCACCCCTTCCAGTTCGTCGCCGAGTCGGTGATCCCGGTGCGCGCCTTCGAGAGCCAGATGTACGTCGCCTACGTCAACCGGGTCGGTCAGGAAGGGGAGTTCGAGTTCGTCGGCCTCTCCGTCCTCGCCGGTCCCGACGGCGTCGCCCGCACCCGCGCCGGCCGCGCCGAGCAGCTCGTGGTCGCGGACGCCGACCCCGCCTTCCTGGCCGCCTCCCGGGAGAACAACCCGTACCTGAAGGACCGCCGCCCCGGTCTGTACGGCTCCCTGGTCTGAGCCGCCGCCCCCAGCCCTCCCCCCGTTTCACCTCGTGCAAGGAGTCCGTACCCCATGACGTCCACGGTGCCCAACGCCGTCGAGCACACCGACGAGCAGCAGCCGCCGATCACCATGTTCGGCCCGGACTTCCCCTACGCCTACGACGACTTCCTCGCCCACCCGGCGGGCCTCGGCCAGATCCCGGCCACCGAGCACGGCACGGAGGTCGCGATCATCGGCGGTGGCCTGTCCGGCATCGTGGCCGCCTACGAGCTGATGAAGATGGGCCTCAAGCCCGTCGTCTACGAGGCCGACCAGATCGGCGGCCGGCTCCGCACGGTCGGCTTCGAGGGCTGCGACGACTCGCTGACCGCCGAGATGGGCGCCATGCGCTTCCCGCCGTCCTCCACCGCGCTCCAGCACTACATCGACCTGGTCGACCTGCAGACCAGGCCGTTCCCGAACCCGCTCGCCGAGGCGACCCCGTCGACCGTGGTCGACCTCAAGGGCGAGTCGCACTACGCCGAGACGATCGACGACCTGCCCCAGGTGTACCGGGACGTCGCCGAGGCCTGGAACAAGTGTCTGGAGGAGGGCGCCGACTTCTCCGACATGAACCGCGCCATGCGCGAGCGGGACGTGCCGCGCATCCGCGAGATCTGGGCGAAGCTGGTCGAGAAGCTCGACAACCAGACCTTCTACGGCTTCCTCTGCGACTCCGAGGCCTTCAAGTCCTTCCGGCACCGCGAGATCTTCGGCCAGGTCGGTTTCGGCACCGGCGGCTGGGACACCGACTTCCCGAACTCCATCCTGGAGATCCTCCGCGTCGTCTACACCGAGGCCGACGACCACCACCGCGGCATCGTCGGCGGCTCCCAGCAGCTGCCGTTGCGCCTGTGGGAGCGCGAGCCGGAGAAGATCGTCCACTGGGCCTACGGCACCTCGCTGGCGAAGCTGCACGAGAACGGCGAGCCCCGCCCGGCCGTGACCCGCCTGCACCGCACCGCCGGCAACCAGATCACCGTGACGGACGCGAACGGCGACATCCGCACCTACAAGGCGGCGATCTTCACCGCCCAGTCCTGGATGCTGCTGTCCAAGATCGCCTGCGACGACTCGCTGTTCCCGATCGACCACTGGACCGCGATCGAGCGCACCCACTACATGGAGTCCTCCAAGCTCTTCGTCCCGGTCGACCGGCCGTTCTGGCTGGACAAGGACGAGGAGACCGGCCGGGACGTCATGTCGATGACGCTCACCGACCGCATGACCCGCGGCACCTACCTGCTGGACGACGGTCCGGACAAGCCCGCCGTCATCTGCCTGTCCTACACCTGGTGCGACGACAGCCTGAAGTGGCTGCCGCTGTCCGCGAACGAGCGGATGGAGGTCATGCTGAAGTCGCTCGGCGAGATCTACCCGAAGGTCGACATCAGGAAGCACATCATCGGCAACCCGGTGACGGTCTCCTGGGAGAACGAGCCCTACTTCATGGGCGCGTTCAAGGCCAACCTGCCGGGCCACTACCGCTACCAGCGGCGCCTGTTCACCCACTTCATGCAGGACCGGCTGCCCGAGGACAAGCGGGGCATCTTCCTCGCCGGCGACGACATCTCCTGGACGGCCGGCTGGGCCGAGGGCGCGATCCAGACCGCCCTGAACGCGGTCTGGGGCGTCATGCACCACTTCGGCGGCACGACCGACGCGGCGAACCCGGGCCCGGGTGACGTCTACGACGAGATCGCGCCGGTGGAGCTTCCCGAGGACTGACCCGGGAACCCGACGAAGGCGCGGGCGGCCGGCTCGACTCCGGCCGCCCGCGCCTTTTCCCGTTCCGCGCTCAGCCGGGAAGGGGCGTCAGCAGCATCCGGCCCGCGAACCCGACCGCCGCGTCCAGCCGTTCGGTGAACTCCTCGGCGACGTCGCCGCAGTGCCGCAGCGCCCACAGGGCCCGGGCCGCGGCCCAGGTCGCGTCGCGGGCCCGCTCCAGGCTCCAGGAGCCCAGCAGATGGGTGAGCGGGTCGGCGATCTGGAGCAGGTCGGGGCCCGGCATCAGATCCTCGCGGATGCGTTCCTCCAGCGATACGAGGAGATCGCCGACCCGGTCGAACTCGTCCTCCAGGTCGGCCGGTTCGCAGCCCAGCGTGCGACAGGCGTCGACCACGGCCAGCGCCAGGTCGTGCCCGATGTGGGCGTTGATGCCGGCCAGCGCGAACTGCAGCGGCCGTACCCCGGGATGGCGGCGAAGCTGGAACAGCGGCCGCCAGCAGGCGGGCGGGCGGCGGTCCGCGGCGACCGCGTCGACCGCCGCCAGGTAGCGCTCGGCGAACCGCACGTCCAGCGCGGTCGCCGCACGCGGGTCCGGGAACTCCCCGGCGTCCAGGCACCGGTCGATCTCCTCGGTGACGGCGAGGTAGACGCGGTTGAACACGGCGATCCCGTCCCGTGCGGGCAGGGCCGCGTCGAGCGCGCGCATCCGCTCCACGACGGCGTCGACGGGGGCGGTGAGGTGTTCCAGCTGCACCATGGGGGAAGGGTCCCAGCCCGGGACCGGCCGGTGTGCCGACCGGCCCGGTGCTTCGCCGGAACGGGGGAACGCCGGGCTACGACTCGGCGCGCGGCGCCGCCGCGTCCGGGCCCGCCTCCTTGTCGTAGGAGGACGTGCCCTCGTCCAGCAGCGGCTCCTGCCGCTTCAGATGCGCCGGGGCGAAGGCGCGCAGCGCGTGGTAGCCGGTGATGACGACCAGGGTGCCGAGGGCGATGCCGCTGAGCGAGAAGGTGTCGGTGAACTTCATGGAGACGTTGCCGACGCCGATGATGATGCCCGCGGCGGCCGGCACCAGGTTCAGCGGGTTGCGCAGGTCCACCTTGGCGTGCAGCCAGATCTGGGCGCCGAGCAGGCCGATCATGCCGTAGAGGATGACGGTGATGCCGCCGAGGACACCGCCCGGGATCGCGGCCACGACCGCGCCGAACTTCGGGCACACGCCGAAGAGCAGCGCGAAGCAGGCGGCGGCCCAGTAGGCGGCGGTGGAGTAGACGCGGGTCGCCGCCATCACGCCGATGTTCTCGGAGTAGGTGGTGTTGGGCGGGCCGCCGACGGCCGTCGACAGCACGGAGGCGACGCCGTCCGCCGAGATCGCCGTACCGAGCTTGTCGTCCAGCGGGTCGCCGGTCATCTCGCCGACCGCCTTGACGTGGCCCGCGTTCTCGGCGACGAGGGCGATCACCACCGGCAGCGCGACCAGGATCGCCGACCACTGGAAGGACGGTCCGTGGAAGGAGGGCAGGCCGATCCAGTCGGCCTTGGAGACGCCGGAGAGGTCCAGCCGCCAGTGGTCGGTGACCTTGCCGCTCGGGTCCGCCGAGTGGATCCTGCCGAAGATCCGGTCGAAGGCCCAGGAGATGCCGTACCCGAACACCAGGCCCAGGAAGATGGCGATCCGGGACCAGAAACCGCGCAGGCAGACGACGGCCAGGCCGGTGAACAGCATCACGAGCAGGGCCGTCCACTGGTCCTGCGGCCAGTACGTGGACGCGGTGACCGGGGCCAGGTTGAAGCCGATCAGCATCACGACCGCGCCGGTGACGATGGGCGGCATGGCGGCGTGGATGATCCGCGCGCCGAAGCGCTGCACGGCGAGGCCCACCAGGAAGAGCACCACACCGACGACCAGGACCGCGCCGGTCACGGTCGCGCTGGTGCCGCCCTGGGCGCGGATCACGGCGGCCACACCCACGAACGACAGGGAGCAGCCGAGGTAGCTCGGCACCCGGCCGCGGGTGGCGAGCAGGAAGATCATGGTCGCCACGCCCGACATCATGATCGCGAGGTTCGGGTCCAGGCCCATGAGCACGGGGGCCACGAAGGAGGCGCCGAACATGGCGACCACGTGCTGTGCGCCCAGACCCAGGGTGCGGGGCCAGGAGAGCCGTTCGTCGGGGCGTACCACCGCTCCGGGCGCGGGCGTGCGCCCGTCACCGTGCAGTTTCCAGCGCACGCCGAGGTCCATGGTGGGGTTCGCTTTCTTGGATTGCGTGAAGCTTCTTGGATTACGTGAAGCCGGTCCGAACCATTGTCAGGGGTAGTCGGCGGCTCTACGCTCACACGGTCCTGCTCATGAACCACGTTCACGTATCTGATCGTGCGCCTGATCGTGTGTGATCGGAGATCGGAGTGCCCAGTGAGTGGAAGACCCCGTGCGGCCGCGCTCCTCGCCGTCGTCGCGGCCTCCGCGGCCCTGCTCGTCCCCTCCGCCCACGCGGCACCGGCCGAAGTGCCGCGCACCGCCGTCCTCGACGGCACCCGCCTCCAGCAGACCCGCGCCCGCCTGGACCGCGACCCCCGCCTGCGCCGCGCCCTCGCGGACCTGACCGCACGGGCGGACGGCTGGCTGGACCAGGGCCCCTGGACGGTCGTCGACAAGCCCAGGCCGGCCCCCGGCGGCGACGTCCACGAGTACCTCAGCCAGGCCCCCTACTGGTGGCCCACCACCGCCCCCACCGCCGACAACCCCTGGGGCTGCCCGTACGTCCAGCGTGACGGCCGGCGCAATCCGGAGGTCGACAGCGGGACCGACCGGCAGGACGCGGAGAAGGTCTTCGACGCGACGTACGACCTCGCCCTCGCCTGGTACTACACCGGCAGGCGCAGCTACGCCGAGAAGGCCGGGCGGATCCTGCGCACCTGGTTCCTGGACCCGGCCACCCGGATGAACCCCGACCTGGACCACGCCCAGTTCATCCCCTGCCGGTACGACGGCCGGGCCATCGGCATCATCGACTTCGCGCAGTCCTACACCGGCGTCCTGGACGCACAGGCGATCCTCGCCGCCGGCGCCCCGGGCTGGACGGCGCACGACAGGGCCGCGACGAAGCAGTGGAACACCGACTTCCTGGGCTGGCTGAGGAACAGCGACTTCGGCAGGCAGGAGGGTGCCGCCGCCAACAACCACGGCACCTTCTACGACATGCAGCTCGCCGCCCTCGCCTACGCCACCGGCGACACCGCGCTCGCCCGGCGGACCGTGCTGGACGCCCGCGCACAGCGGATCGACCCGCAGATCGCGGCCGACGGCGGCCAGCCGCAGGAACTCGCCCGCACCCGCAGCTGGCACTACTCCGCCTTCGACCTGGTCGCCCACACCCGGCTCGCCGCCATCGGCCGGCACGTGGGCGTGAACCTCTGGCGCCACACGGGGCCGGACGGGCAGAGCCTGTCCAAGGCGGTCGACTACCTGCTGCCGGCCGCGACCGGAGCCGCCGCCTGGCCCCACCCCGAGCTGGAGTTCCACCGGTACGCGGCCACCGACGTCGTGCACGCGGCGGCCGACGCCGGCGCCCCGGCGGCCCGGGCGGCGCTGGCGAAGGTGGAGGCGCCGCCCGGCGGAGACCTCTGGGCGCTGCGGCCGGCCGCCGAGCAGCTGGACTCGATAGCGGGCTGACCCCCGCTGACCTGGGGGGCTTCCCGGCCGGGCTTCTGAGCGGTCGCTTAGTATGGTGGTGTACGGGGGTGTCACCACCCCTCCCGCACCGCCCAGGAGCCCTTTCCGTGACCGCCGAAGCCCCGATCGCCCCCGCCGTCTCCCACGGCCGGCTGATGCCCGTCACCGTCCACTTCGACGACCTCGACGCGCTCGGGCTGCTGCACAACGCCCGCTACCCGCTCATGGTCGAACGCGCCTGGACGGAGCTGTGGAACGAGCACGGCGTCCGCTTCGACGGCGACTGGGCGGCGGCCGGCGACGCCTGCAACGCGGTCAAGGAACTCCGGATCACCTACGAGGCCCCGGTCACCCGCCCCGGTACCTACGCCGTCCACCTCTGGCTGGAGCGACTGGGCACCACCGGGCTCACCTACGGCTTCCGGTTCTGCTCGGCCGACGGCACCGAGACCTACGCCCGGGGCACCCGCGTGCTGGTCCGGCTGGACCCGGCGACCATGCGTCCCGCGCCCTGGACCGAGACCTTCAGGGCCGCGGGTCGGGAACTGCTGAGGCCCGCCGGCTGACCTCCCCGCGCCCGCGCTCGGCGGTGCGCAGCACGCCCGCGCACACCGCGAGCCCGCACGCCAGCGCCGTCACCACCCCGAAGGACACCACCAGGCTGGTGGCCTGGGCCACCCCGCCGATCAGGCTCGGGGCGACCAGCCCCGAGGTGTAGGTGATGGTCGCCACGCCCGCGATGGCCTGGCTGGGGTTGGGGCCGGCGTGCCCGGCCGCCGCGAAGCACAGCGGTACGACCACCGCGATGCCGAGCCCCATCAGCGCGAACCCCGCCATCGCCACCGCCGGATGCCCGGCGAGCACGATCAGCAGCCCGCCGAGCCCCGCGAGGACACCGCCGGCCCGTACGGTGCGGACCGCGCCGAAGCGGTTCACCACCGCGTCCCCGGCGATCCGGGCGACCGCCATGGTCAGCATGAACCCGGTCGTGGAGGCCGCCGCCAGTCCGGCCGAACTCTCCAGCCGGTCCCGCAGGAACACCGCCGACCAGTCCAGGCTCGCGCCCTCCGCGAACACCGCGCAGAAGCCGACCGTGCCGATCAGCAGCGCGGAGCGCGGCGGCAGCGCGAACCGCGGCGGCGGTTCGTCGTCCTCGGCCGGCTGGAGGTCCAGCACCCAGGCGCAGGCCGTGAAGCCCAGCAGGGTGAGCGTGGCCGCCGCGAGCGCGAAGTGCAGGCGCGCGTCCGCACCGAGGTGCGCGGCGAGGGTGCCGGCCGCCGAGCCGACCAGCGCGCCCGCACTCCACATGCCGTGCAGCCCCGACATGATCGACTTCCCGAGCAGCCGCTCCACCTCCACGCCGAGCGCGTTCATCGCGACGTCGGCCATGCCCGCGCTCGCGCCGTAGACGAACATCGCCAGGCACAGCGTGACGAGGTTCGGCGCGACCGACGGCAGCACCAGGGAGAGCGTCCACAGCGCGAGCAGGCCGCGCAGTGCCGTGCGGCTGCCGAAGCGGTGGCTGATCCGGCCGGCCAGCGGCATCGCGCAGGAGGCGCCGAAGGCCGTGAAGGCCAGCGCGAACCCCAGCTGGCCCGCACCGAGCGAGGCGTGGTCCTGGATCCACGGCACCCGGGTCGCGAACGAACCGGTCACGGCACCGTGCACCGCGAAGACGGCCGCCACGGCGTACCGGGCGCGCCTGACCCCGCCTGGCGCGTGCGTCACGTCTCTCATGATCCTGTCCCCTCCCCGGGCGCGCCCGGCACCGGCGTCTCGCGACTGCGCCGTAAACTATCAGGAACCCTGCCTGATAGATAGGGACCACCGCGTCGGCGATCTGGGAGGATCCCGTCATGCCCGCATCACCCAGCACCGCCAGGGCCATCAACGACCGGCTGGCCCTGCGGCTGTTGCAGCAGGAAGGCCCGCTCACGGCAGGGCAGCTGAAGCAGCTGACCGGACTGTCCCGGCCGACCGTCGCCGACCTGGTCGACCGGCTCACGGCCTCCGGACTGATCACCGTGGTCGGCGAGTCCGGCGCACAGCGCCGTGGCCCGAACGCCCGGCTCTACGGCATCGTCGCCGACCGCGCCCACCTCGCCGCGCTCGACGTCCGCACCGAGGGCGTCCTCGTCCTCGTCTCCGACCTGCTCGGGCGGGTGCTCGCGGAGGCGTCCGTGCCGATCGACGGGGACACCGGGACCGGACCCGCCGTCGAGCAGGCCGTGACCGCGGTGGAGAACGCCGTGAAGGAGGCCGGCGCCATGGGGGCGCCCCCGCGCGAGGGTGCCGGGGGGTGGGGGAGGCTGCACACCGTCGGCATCGGCGCGCCCGGCCTGATCGACCCGGCCACCGGAGACCTCCGCGACTCGGCCGGGCTGCCCGCCTGGCACCGCAGCCTGGCCGCCACCCTGCAGGAGCGGCTGCCCGGCGCCCGGGTCACCGTGGAGAACGAGACCAACCTGGCCGCCCTGGCCGAACAGCGCGAGGGCGCCGCGCGGGACCGGGACACCTTCGTCCTGCTCTGGCTCGGCCACGGCGTCGGTGCCGCGGTCGTCCTGGACGGCACCCTGCGCCGCGGCGCCTCCGGCGGCACCGGCGAGATCGGCTTCCTGCCGGTACCGGGCACGGACACCCTGCCCTCGGCCGGCGACTGCGCCGGCGGCTTCCACTCCCTGACTGGCGCCGCGGCGGTCGTCTCCCTGGCGGGGGAACACGGCCTGCCGGCCCCGGCCACGGCCGACGGGCCCGGGGCGGCCGAGGTGGTGCGGGGGGCGGTGGCCGACGTCCCTGCGGTGACCGACGTGCCCGTGGGAGCGGTGGCCACCGCCGCGGCCGGTGCCGCCCCCGCCCGCTTCCTGCGGGCCCTCGCCGACCGGGTCGCCGTCGGGGTCGCCTCCGTGGTGGCCGTGCTCGACCCCGGCTGTGTGGTGCTCGGCGGGGAGGTGGGGCAGGCCGGGGGCGCGGTGCTCGCCGGGCTGGTGGAGGAGCGGCTGCGCCGGATGTCGCCGCTGGTCACCGAGGTGCGCGCGAGCACCCTCGGCGGGACGGCCGTACTGCGCGGAGCGCTTCTGACCGCCCGGGACCGGGCGCAGGACGAGCTGTTCGCGCCGCCGGAGCGGTCCGGGGTGTGAGCCCCCGGGGGAGTCAGGGGCGGAGCTGCTCCTCCGGCCGCCAGGGGACCCAGGCGAGCGCCTCCCGCCAGCCCGGCCGCCCGAAGGCCCAGGCCTGCACCACCTCGGCCACCGGCTCGACGGCGAAGGCCTCGTTCTCGCGCGGCACATGGGCCTGGAAGTGCCGGTCCGGACCGCCCTCGCGGTACTCCACCCGGTAGCTCAGGTCGTCGTTGAGGTACACCTGGATGTAGTGCTGGTCGACCGGTTCCCGGTCCAGCCGCTCCACGATGACGAACCGCCAGGTCAGACTCATGTCCGCCAGCAGATCGTGGATCTGCTCCGCGGACGGGTCGTCCCACGCCGTCCCGTCCCACTCGATCGCGCGGATCACCGGTGCCGTCATGCGCGTGACTGTACTGGCACCGGCCCGCCTGTCAGCGTGCCCCTGCCCGGACTGGCACGGGTCCGTCCGTCAGCGTGCCCCTGCCCGGACTGGCACGGGTCCGTCCGTCAGCGTGCCCCTGCCCGGACTGGCACGGGTCCGTCCGTCAGCGTGCCCCTGCCCGGCCTGGCACCGGTCCGCCCGTCAGCGTGCCCCCTGCCCGAACCTCCGCTCCAGGTACTCCTCGAAGGTCCCCTTGCCCACCGCCCTCTCCGGCGCCGTGTGCCCGCCCGCGCGGAAGGCCCGGTACACCTTCCCGAACAGCGGCACCCGCACCACCGGGCGGCGCCGGCCGGTCGCCCGCAGATAGGCGCGGGCCAGCGAGTCGAACGTCCGCACCTGCGGGCCGCCCAGGTCCGGCACCCGCCCGGCCGGAGCCGCGAGTGCCAGCTCCGCCAGCCGCTCGGCCACCTCGGCGACCTCGACCGGCTGGTCCGGCACCCCCGCCGGGACCGCCAGCACCGGCGACTTGGCCAGGCCCTGGAGGAGCGTGACCACCAGGTCGTGGAACTGCGTCGCCCGCAGCACGGTCCAGCCGAGCCCGGACTCCTCGACCATCCGCTCCACGGCGAGCTTGGTCCGGTAGTAGGGGAAGGGCACCCGGTCGACGCCGACGATCGAGATGTACAGCAGATGGCCCACCCCGGCCCGCCGGGCCGCCGCCAGCAGGTTCAGGGCCGCCTGCTCGTCGCCGCCCCTGGGCGAGCTGGCGCAGTGCACGACCGTCTCCGCGCCGGCCAGCGCCGCGTCCAGGCCGGCACCGCCCGTACGCAGGTCGACGGCGTACGGCGGCGTGCGCCGGCTGAGCACCCGGACCTCGTGCCCGTCCGCCCGCAGCCGCTCGACGACGAGCCGGCCGAGCGTGCCGGTTCCGCCGGTCACCAGGATCGTGGTCATGCCGTTCTCCGTCCCTTCGGACACCGGACGCTCCCCGCTGGAGCGCCCTTCGTCCACTGGGACCGGCCGGAGCCCCGGAAACGTGACATCACGCGGCGGATTTTCTCGGGGGACCGCCTTGGCGGCCCGGCGGCGGGCAAGGGCCGTCGTCACCGCCACCGGGCCCGCCCGCACCCTAAAAGGACTAGACCAGTACGGTCAATGGTCCGGACCGCGCTCAACACTCCCGTCCCACCGCGCAGTTGACCGGCGCGGCTGCGGGGCGCGAGACCGACGGCACGGACTGTGAGCGAGCCCACACCCGTCACCCCCATGGACGAGTACCGGTCGTGGCACACTGGCCCTGTACCAGAAGCAGCGCACTCCGGGGTCGGTGAAAGTCCGAACCGGCGGTTACAGTCCGCGACCCGGTCGCTTCCAGCGGCCGGTTGACCAGGTGAAATTCCTGGACCGACGGTTAAAGTCCGGATGGGAGGCAGTGCGCGGCGGGCGGGCATGCGTATCCGTGTGCGCGCCGCCGTATCGGGACGTGTCCGTGCGCGGACGCGTCCGTTCCGGCGACGCCCCGGTGTGTGCTCATCCGTAGATTCTGTCGTCATCGACAGGCCCCGGAGTCCGTGCCCCAAGAGGCAGGAGGACCCGGGAAGTGTTCACCGGAATCGTCGAAGAGCTGGGTGAGGTCACCGCCGTCGAGAACCTCGGCGACGCCTCCCGCTTCCGGCTCCGCGGCCCCGTCGTGACCGAGGGCGCGCAGCACGGCGACTCCATCGCCGTGAACGGGGTCTGTCTCACGGTCGTCGAGCACGAGGGTGACGAGTTCACCGCCGACGTCATGGCCGAGACCCTGAACCGCTCCAGCCTCGGCGCGCTCACCGTGGGCTCCCGCGTCAACCTGGAACGCCCCACCGCCGTCGGCGCCCGTCTCGGCGGTCACATCGTGCAGGGACACGTGGACGGCACCGGCGAGATCCTGGCCCGCACACCCTCCGAGAACTGGGAGATCGTGAAGATCTCCCTTCCCGCGCAGCTCTCCCGGTACGTCGTGGAGAAGGGCTCCATCACCGTCGACGGCATCAGCCTCACCGTCGTGGACGCCGGCCCCGACCACTTCACCGTCAGCCTCATCCCGACCACCCTCGCCCTCACCACGCTCGGCGTGAAGCAGCCCGGCGACCCGGTCAACCTCGAAGTGGACGTCATCGCCAAGTACGTGGAGCGGCTGCTCGCGGCCGGGCAGGGGGCCGGCAAGTGACCTGGATGAACTCCGAGGCGTTCACCCTCTTCGGCCAGCACATCATCTGGTCGGACATGATCGGCAACATCCTGGGCCTCATCACCCTCGCCCTCGGCTGGCGCCGCTCCCTGTGGACCTGGCCCCTCCAGTTCCTCTCCGGCCTCGTCCTCTTCGCCGCCTTCTACGGCCATCTGACCGGCAGCGCCGGCAAGCAGGCCGTCGTCATGGCCGTCGCGCTGTACGGCTGGTGGCAGTGGCAGCGCGGCCGGGGCACGGCCGACGACGGCCGGATCACCGTACGCTTCGCCAGCTGGCGCGAGCGCGGCCTCATGCTCGCCGCGGCCGCCGTCGGCACGGTCGCCGTCGCCCTCCTGTTCACCGCCTACCCGAAGCTGTCCTGGGACCCCTGGCCCGACGCCTACATCTTCGTCGGCACCGTCGTCGCGATGTACGCCCAGGCCAAGGGCATGGTCGAGTTCTGGTTCGCCTGGCTGCTCGTCGACCTCGTCGGCGTCCCCCTCAACTTCGCCAACGGCTACGCCTTCTCCGGCTTCGTCTACGTCATCTACGGCGCACTCGTCCTGTGGGGCATGCGCGACTGGTGGCTGCGCTCCCGCCGGGGCCCGCAGCCCGCACTGGAAGGAGCGCCGGCATGACCTCGGCACCGCTGCTGTACGACCCCGCCGACACCGAGGACTTCGCGCTCGACCCGGTCGAGCAGGCCATCGCGGACATCGCCGCGGGCCGCCCGGTGGTCGTCGTGGACGACGAGGACCGGGAGAACGAGGGCGACCTCGTCATCGCCGCCGAGAAGGCGACCCCCGAGATCGTGGCGTTCATGATGAGCGAGTGCCGCGGGTTGATCTGCGCTCCCATGGAGGGCGGGGAACTGGACCGGCTGCGGCTGCCGCAGATGGTCGAGGACAACACCGAGTCGATGAAGACCGCGTTCACCGTCTCCGTGGACGCCTCCGCCGCTCACGGTGTGAGCACCGGCATCTCGGCCTCCGACCGCGCCACCACGCTCCAGCTGCTCGCGAGCGGCACGGCCGAGCCGGCCGACTTCGTCCGCCCCGGCCACGTCTTCCCGCTGCGCGCCCGGTCCGGCGGCGTCCTCACCCGCAACGGCCACACCGAGGCCGCCGTCGACCTCGCCCGGCTCGCGGGGCTCCGCCCGGCCGGCGCCATCGTGGAGATCGCCGGCGAGGACGGCCGGATGCTCCGGCTGCCCGAACTGATCCCGTTCGCCCGCAAGCACGGCCTGACGATCATCTCCATCGAGGACCTGATCGCCTACCGCCGCAGCAGCGAGCCCACCGTCCGCCGCGAGGCCGAGACCCGCCTGCCCACCCGGCACGGCACCTTCACCGCCTACGGCTACCGGTCCACCGTCGACGGCGTCGAACACGTCGCCCTCGTCCACGGCGAGATCGGCGACGGCGAGGACGTCCTGGTCCGCGTCCACTCCGAATGCCTCACCGGCGACGTCTTCGGCTCCCTGCGCTGCGACTGCGGCCCCCAGCTGGACGCCGCCCTGGAACGCATCCAGGCCGAGGGCCGGGGCGTCGTCGTCTACCTGCGCGGACACGAGGGGCGCGGCATCGGCCTGCTGTCCAAGCTGCGCGCCTACGAGCTCCAGGAGCAGGGCCACGACACCCTGGACGCCAACCTCGAACTCGGCCTGCCCGCCGACGCCCGCGACTACGGCGCCGGCGCGCGGATCCTCGCCGACCTCGGCGTGCGCGGCGTCCGGCTGATGACCAACAACCCCGACAAGACCGACGCGCTGCTGCGCCACGGCCTGAAGGTCACCGGCCGCGAGCCGATGCCCGTCCAGGCCGGCGAGCACAACCTCCGGTACCTGCGCACCAAGCGGGACCGGATGGGGCACGACCTGCCCTGGCTGGACACGCCCGCCGTACCGGCGTCCGCGGCCACCTGCGGCAACCAGTAAGCAAGAAAGCACTGAGGAGAGACGTGAGCGGCAAGGGTGCACCGGAGCTGTCCGTACGCAACGTGAGCGACCTGCGGGTCGCGGTCATCGCGGCGCAGTGGCACGAGAAGGTGATGGACGGTCTGGTGAACGGCGCCCTGCGCGCCCTGCACGACCTGGGCATCGACGAGCCGACCCTGATCCGGGTCCCCGGCAGCTTCGAGCTGCCGGTCGCCGCCAAGGTCCTCGCGGGCCGCGGCTACGACGCCGTGGTCGCCCTCGGCGTCGTCATCCGGGGCGGCACCCCCCACTTCGACTACGTGTGCCAGGGCGTCACCCAGGGCCTCACCCAGGTCTCCGTCGAGACCGGCGTCCCCGTCGGCTTCGGTCTGCTCACCTGCGACACCGAGGAGCAGGCCCTGGACCGGGCCGGCCTGGAGGGCTCGAACGAGGACAAGGGCCACGAGGCGGTGACCGCCGCGGTGGCGACGGCGGCCACGCTCCGCTCAGTATCCGAACCCTGGCACTAGGGAGTCGCCCGCACCGCGTAGGGTGGGGCTCACCATGTCCAAGAAGACGTTCGAGCAGCTCTTCACCGAGCTGCAGCAGAAGGCCGCCCACGGCGATCCCGCCACCTCCCGCACCGCAGAGCTGGTCGGCAAGGGCGTCCATGCCATCGGCAAGAAGGTCGTCGAGGAGGCCGCCGAGGTCTGGATGGCCGCCGAGTACGAGGGCAAGGAGGCGGCCGCCGAGGAGATCTCGCAGCTGCTGTACCACGTCCAGGTGATGATGGTCGCCCGGGGCATCTCCCTGGACGACGTCTACGCCCACCTGTAAGCCGCACCCCCGCACCCCCTCCCGTAGAGAACGAGCAAAGGAAGCCGACCTCATGCTGCGCATCGCCGTCCCCAACAAGGGTTCACTGTCCGGCCCTGCGGCGGAGATGCTGCATGAGGCCGGCTACCAGCAGCGGCGCGAGTCCAAAGAGCTGCGCATCGTCGACCCGGAGAACGAGGTCGAGTTCTTCTACCTCCGCCCCCGCGACATCGCGATCTACGTCTCCTCCGGCCGCCTCGACATCGGCATCACCGGCCGTGACCTGCTGATCGACTCCGGCGCCGACGCCGAGGAGATCCTGCCGCTCGGTTTCGCCCGCTCCACCTTCCGCTTCGCCGCCAAGCCCGGCACCGCGAACGGCATCGAGGACCTCAAGGGCAAGACGGTCGCCACCTCCTACGAGGGCATCGTCGCGGGCCACCTCGCCGACAGCGGCGTCGACGCCTCCGTCGTCCACCTGGACGGCGCCGTCGAGACCGCGATCGAGCTGGGCGTCGCCGAGGTCATCGCCGACGTCGTGGAGACCGGCACCAGCCTGCGCAACGCGGGCCTGGAGGTCTTCGGCGAGCCGATCATGAAGTCCGAGGCGATCGTCGTCCGCCGCACCGGCGCCGACGCCGAGGAGCCGAAGGTCCAGCAGTTCCTGCGCCGCCTCCAGGGCGTCCTGGTCGCCCGGACGTACGTGATGATGGACTACGACTGCCGGGTCGAGCAGCTGGAGAAGGCCGTCGCCCTCACCCCGGGCCTGGAGTCCCCGACCGTCTCCCCGCTGCACAACGAGGGCTGGGTCGCGGTCCGCGCCATGGTCCCCGCCAAGGAGGCACAGCGGATCATGGACGACCTCTACGCCATCGGCGCCCGCGCCATCCTGACCACGGCCATCCACGCCTGCCGCCTGTAGAGGGATACGCCGACCGATGTCCGACCCGACCCCCCTGCCCGACCTCCCCGTCACCTTCCGGCCCGGTCACACCCGGGCGATCCTGCTCACCGCCGGAGTCGCGATCTTCGTGGTGATATCCGGGATCGCGCTGCTGCTCGACATCGGCCCGGGCTCGCGGCTGACCTTCGCCGTCACCGGGGCGCTGATCTTCTGGGCGCTGGCCCGGCTGGCCCGGGTGAAGGTGGTCGCCGACGACTCCGGTGTCACCGTCGTCAACATCGCCGGCAAGCGGCGTCTGGCCTGGGCGGAGATCCTCCGCGTGAACCTCCGGCCGGGCGACCCGTGGGTCTTCCTCGACCTCGGTGACGGCACCAGCCTGGCCGCGCTCGGCATCCAGCCGGGCATCGCCAAGCAGCGGGCCATCGCCGACGCCAGGGCCCTGCGCGCGCTCGTCGAGGCCCACTCGGCGCCGTCCACCCTGCCGCACGAACCCAGATCTTGATTAATCTGGTGGGCGGAGGCCTGTTCGCTGCGCCTCCGCCCCTGCGCACCGCCCGGTGCCCAGGGGCTCCTGCTACCCGAGGAGTGACTCCCTCCAGCGATGGACGGATCGTCCTGTAGTACCTGCGCCACCCCTGCCCGACATCACGGGAAGGCGGTGGCAGCGTGACCATCCCCCTGCTGCTCCTCGGAGCGGCGTTCCTGCTGATCCTCGCCAACGGATTCTTCGTGGCGGCGGAGTTCGGCCTGGTGACGGTCGAGCGACCGGAAGCCGAGCAGGCCGCCGCCGACGGCGACGGCCGCGCCCACCGGGTCGTGGAGTCGCTGAAGGAGCTGTCGTTCCAGCTCTCCGGCACCCAGCTCGGCATCACCATCACCTCCCTGGTCGTCGGCATGCTCGCCGAACCGGCCCTGGCCGCGCTGCTGCGCGGCCCGTTCGGCGCGCTCGGCGTCCCCCGGGGCGCCGCCTCCGGCATCGCCGTGGTCGTCGGCATGCTGCTGGCCTCCGCGATCCAGATGGTGATCGGCGAGCTCGTACCCAAGAACTGGGCGGTGTCCCGGCCCCTGCAGGTCGCGCGCTTCGTCGCCGGCCCGCAGGCCCGCTTCTCCCGCCTGTTCCGCCCGGTGATCTCCGCGCTGAACACGGTCGCCAACCGGCTGGTCCGCGCCCTCGGCGTCGAACCCGCCGAGGAGCTGGCCTCCGCCCGCACCCCCGGCGAGCTCGTCTCCCTGGCCCGGCACTCCGCCCAGGCCGGCGCCCTGGAGCAGGACACGGCCGACCTGTTCGTCCGCACCCTGTCCCTGGGCGAGCTGACCGCGCAGCACGTGATGACCCCGCGCGTGAAGGTGAGCGCGCTGCAGGACTCGGCCACCGCCGAGGACGTCGTCAACCTCACCCGGGCCACCGGCCTGTCCCGCTTCCCCGTCTACCGGGAGAAGATCGACGACGTCGTCGGCATGGCCCATCTGAAGGACGCGCTGGCGATCCCCGTGCACGACCGCCTGCGCACCCCGGTGACCCGCATCGCCCGAAAGGCGCTGCTCGTCCCGGAGACCCTGCCGGTCCAGCCGCTGCTCGCCCGGCTCCGCTCCGAGCAGCCCATCGCGGTCGTCGTCGACGAGTACGGCGGCACGGCCGGCGTGGTCACCCTGGAGGACATCGTCGAGGAGCTGATCGGCGAGGTCCGCGACGAGCACGACGCCAAGGACATGCCCGAGCTGGCCCCCGCCCCGCCCGAGGACGGCAGGCCCGCCTGGGACGCGGACGGCAGCTGCCGCGTCGACATCCTGCAGCGCATAGGCCTCGACGTGCCCGAGGGGCCGTACGAGACCGTCGCCGGGCTGGTCGCCGACCTGCTGGGCCGGATCCCGGCCCCCGGCGACCGGGCCGAGCTGCCCGGCTGGCGGCTCTCGGTCCGCCAGGTCGGCCACTACCGCGCCGAACGGGTCCGCCTGGTCAGGACGGCTCCGGTGGCGAACGTGATGGAGGCCGCCCGGTGAGCGTCCTGCAACTGGTCTTCGCCGCGCTGCTCGTGCTCGCCAACGGCTTCTTCGTCGGCGCCGAGTTCGCGCTCGTCTCCGTCCGCCGCAGCCAGGTCGAACCGCTCGGCACCGCCCGGGCCCGCCAGGTGCTGTACGGCCTCGAACGGCTGCCGCAGATGATGGCCGCGGCCCAGTTCGGCATCACCGTCTGCTCCCTGACGCTCGGCGCGGTCGCCGAGCCGACGGTGGCGCACCTGCTGGAGCCGGTGTTCGAGTGGATCCACCTGCCGCACGGCGTGATCCACCCCCTCGGCTACGTCATCGCCCTGGCCGCCGTGGTCTTCTTCCACCTGGTCATCGGCGAGATGGTGCCGAAGAACCTCGCCATGGCCGCCCCGGAGAAGGTTGCGCTGTGGCTCAGCCCGGGCCTGGTCTGGTTCGCCCGTCTGTGCAGGCCCATCACGGCGTCCCTCGGCGCCTGCGCCCAGGGCATCCTGCGGCTGTTCCGGGTCGAGCCGAAGGACGAGGTGGAGGCGGTCGTCACCACCGAGCAGCTCAACCGCCTGCTGGAGGACTCCGGCCAGGCGGGCCTCCTCGACCCGGAGGAGCGCGAGCGCCTGGAGGACGCCCTGGAACTGGGCTCCCGCCCGGTGACGGACGTCCTGCTGCGGCGCGAGTCCCTGGTCACGGTGGAGCCCTCGGTCACCCCGGGGCAGATCGTGGAGCTGACCGCCCGCACGGGCTACTCCCGCTTCCCGGTCGCGGCCACCGAGAAGGGCCCCTTCATGGGGTACGTGCACGTCAAGGACGTCCTCGACCTGGAGGACTCCGACCGGGCCGTCCCCCAGCAGGTGTGGCGCCCCATGGCCACCCTCCGCGCCGAGCTGCCCCTGGACGACGCCCTGACGGTCATGCGCCGTGCGGCCACGCATCTCGCCCAGGTCGCCGACGCGACCGGCAGGGTCCTGGGCCTGGTGGCGCTGGAGGACGTGCTGGAGATGCTGGTGGGCGAGGTCCGCGACCCCGCGCACCGGGAGGCGCCCGAGACGAAGGTGACCGGACCGAGGGCGACCGGACCGAGGGCGACCGGACCGAGGACGAGCGAACCGAGGGCGAGCGGGGAACCGGAGGAGGCCGGCGCGATGGCCTAGCTGTAGGACGACGGATCCTGCGGCCCCCGCCCCGACAGCACCTCCCCGTAGGCCTGCATCAGGTCGGGCAGCCGCAGGGTCGCCAGGTCCTCCCGGGACAGGGCCCCCGGGTACGTCGACAGCCGCAGATCCCGGTACGCACAGCTCTTCTCGTACAGCGTCCGCAGGAACCGCCCGTTGCCCAGCTCGTCGATCCACCCCTGGTCGACCACGTGCCCGGCGATGGACCGCAGCTCGTCCAGCGCCTCCTCGTCCCACAGGTCCCCGTTCTCCGCCGCGAGCACCTTGCCGATCTCGGTCAGCTCCAGCGGCCGGTAGGAGGGGAAGTCCACCCGGGTGGTGAACCGCGAGGACAGTCCGGGGTTGGCGGCGAGCAGGCGGTCCATGCCCTCCGGGTAGCCGGCGAGGATCACCACCAGGTGGTCCCGGTTGTCCTCGGCACGCTTCAGCAGCACCTGCAGCGCCTCGTCGCCGTAGGCGTCCCCCTTGCCGTACCCGGAGTTGGACAGCGCGTACGCCTCGTCCACGAAGAGCACCCCGCCGATCGCGGAGTCGATCAGCTCGTTGGCCTTCACCGCCGTCTGCCCCAGGTACTCGCCGACCAGGTCGGCCCGCTGCGCCTCCACCAGGTGGTCACCGCCCAGGAGCCCCAGGGCGTAGAAGACGCGGCCGAGGATCCGCGCGACCGTGGTCTTGCCCGTCCCCGACGGCCCGGAGAAGACGAAGTGCCGTTTGGGCGGCTGCACCGGCAACCCCTGACCGGCCCGCAGCCGCGCCATGTTCAACTGCGCGGACAACGCCTTGACCTGGCGCTTGACCGGTTCCAGGCCCACCATGCGCTCCAGCTCCGCGAGCGCCTGTTCGAGTAACGCGGGGTCCGTCGGGCCGGTCGGGATCGGCGAGGCGGACATCCCGGGCACCCCCGGCACACCCGTCTTCGTCCGTACCGAGGGGTCGGTCACCGACGGCAGCGGGCCGGTCGGCAGATCGGGTTCGGGCAGCCGCAGGTCCCGGCCCTCCGTGCCGAACAGCGGATCGAACCCGTCCGGTCCGTCCACCGTGTCCTGCCCCGCGCCGGTCAGCGTGATCGCGGCGAGGCCGGCCGTCTCGTCGTACCCGTCGCCCTCGGCGATCGCGGCGAGCCGGGCGGAGGTGTCCATGAAAGCCGGGTCGACCCGGTGCACCGCCCGGTACAGGGGGAGCGCGGCGGCCGACCGTCCCGTTCCCTCGTGGGCCCTCGCCAGCCAGTACCGCAGCTCCTTGCGCTGCGGCTGCTCGCTGCGGCACCGCATCAGCGCCGCCGCCAGCAGTGGTTCGGCCTGGCCGTACATCTCCAGCCGGACCCGGGCCATGCCGCCGAACAGTCCGGCCTCGATGCCGAGCAACGTGTCGTCCAGCAGCGGGTCGGTGTGCCGGACCAACTGCTCCCAGTCCTTGACCAGATAGGCGCGGCAGGCGTGCAGGAAGCGGACCTGCGGGTCGGCGTCGACCGGGGGCAGCCCGGCGAGCGCGCGGTCCAGCTCGGGCACGTGCCGGCCGTCCAGCCAGTGGGAGGCGTGCGCCAGCAGCAGGTCGCGCGGGCTCTCCAGCACCGGCTGCACCCACCACCCCAGCCAGTACCAGGAGTTGAGGGCGCGGCGGTGCCGGGTGCGCTGTTCGCCGAAGCGGTCGCGGTGGCGGAACATCCGCAGCAGCGCGGTGGTCGTGTCGACCCGCAGCGCGTGCAGTCCGAGCCAGCCGTCGGCCATGCCCGGGTCGATCCGCACCGCGGTGCGGAACTCCTCCTCCGCCTGCGGGTAGGCGCCCATCGTGTAGGCGTCCACGCCCCGCAGCCAGGCGAGGTCGGCCGGGGCCTCGGGGCCCTGCGTGCCGAAGTCCATCACGTCCCCCCACAAACCGTGTCCCCGTGGTTCACCACCGGGCAGTCGCCCGGCGGCCGCCGCGGTCGAACCGCTGTGCCGCGGACCGGAGTTGCAGGTGCGCGAGGCAGCCGCCCGAAGGTCGCACCGAGGGCATCGTACCCGCGTGGCCGCACGGGCCGAAGGGTGCCGCACGGGCCGTTCGGCGAGGTGGGAGCAGACGGGGCGCACGGCGTTTCGTGACCGAGGGTGAGAGAACCGGTGCGCGGGGTGCCCGGGAAACCGTGTCCCGGGCAGAACGAAGCCCCCGGTCACGGGGGAACAACCGGGGGCTTCGCGTGAGTGGGCGGCTCCGAAAGCCGCACATTGAGAACGTAAGACCTGTACGGCTCCCGGGTCAAGCGAAGTTGGAGCACTCGGAGAAGTTCCCCCACGGGGGTCTTCACCGCTTCACCACATCCGGGACGGCCCGTCACGCTGAGTGACAATCTGTCCGACATCGGGAGTCGCTCCGGGCCCCGGCAGCACCTCGTATCCCTCCGGTCGCTGCAGCACCAGCAGATCGGCGTGGGGGCGTGAAGGGTCGGCGGCGAAGTGCGCTCGCTCCGCCGCGACCCAGCCGTCCCAGAACGCGTGCTGCTCGGCGCCGTCCCGCCGTCGGCCGCGCGTCCAGGACTCCTCCCGGGGCAGCTCCATCCACAGTAGCCGGGCCAGGTGCGGCCGCAGGGCGGACCGGCCGGCGCCGACGCCCTCGATCAGGACGACGGGTGCGGGCGGGAGCGGGACCGGGTCGCCGAAGGCGCGGGCCCGCCAGTCGTACGGGGTGTAGTGCGCGTCCTCGCCGCGGGCCAGCGGCTCGATCACCTGGGTCATGAGCCGGCCGGTCCAGGCGAAGAGCTGTTCGTGGCTGGCGATGTCGTCGAGATGGAGCACCGGAGCCCCGCCCAGGGCCCGCGCCAGCCGTCCGGCGAAGGTCGACTTCCCGGAGCCGGCGTGCCCGTCGACGGCGATCAGCCGGACCGGTCCCAGGGAGGGAGGGAGTCCGTGCAGCCGGGCGGCGAGGTCGTGAATGGTGATTCCCGGGGTGTCGGTGTTGCGGGTGTGGTGCCGCGGATGTCGTGTCGGCGGCGGGGCTGGTGGTCCGGTGTGTGGGTTTTCCGTGAAACAGTCCAGCAGTAGTCGCCTTTTGAACCACCGGCTGGCGGCCAGTCAATGATACCGAATAAACATTCTGAATCCCGTGACCGATATGTCGAATTCGGCGTTCCAGGTGTGCCCCACGCTGAGTAAGGTGCCTCCTGCGCAACGTGATGCGTCGAACGGGGAGTAGGCAGGGGGACATGGCCGCGGAGTTATTCGACGGGCAGTACGTATGGCATCCGGCGGCCGACGACCGCGTCCTGGCGAGCGTATGCGTCGACGTGCGGGCCGGGCGTTATCGATACGCCCACGAGGCGCTCGCCGAGACCCGTTCCGACTTCGCCCTGCGCGCCCACCGCTCCCTGGTGCTCGCCTCCGAGGCGGCCGGCAGCGACCTGGTGGAACGCTGGCTCGCCGAGGAACCCACGCCCGAGGCGGCGCTGATGTGGGCCCGGGTCGCCGTGCAGCGCGCACTGCGGGCCGCCGACGCCCGCGACGACCGCGCCGAGGTGCTGGAACGGATCGCGCTGACCGCCTGCGACCGCGCCGCCGAAGCGGCCCCCGCGGACCCCACCCCCTGGGTCGCCCGGCTCGCCATGGCCCGGCTGCACCGGCTGCGCGACCCCGCCCCGCAGGGCCTGCTCACCGCCCCGTCCGGCCCCTGGCGCCTGTTCGCGCACATCCTGTCCCTGGACCCCTGGCACCGTGAGGCCCACCACCGCTTCCTGTCCTGCTTCTTCACGCGCTACGGCGGCTCGGTCACCGCGGCCTGGGACGTCGCCGCCTTCCTCAGCCAGCGGGCGCCCGCCGACTCCGCCCTGCGGCTGCTGCCCCTGGTCGCCCTGGTGGAGAGCTACAACCCCACCCAGCTGCTCGCCGACCGGGTCTGGGAGCAGCCCCAGTGGCGCTCCACCGCGCTGGCGATCTACCAGAACTGGCTTCCCACGGTGGCCGGTTACCGCTTCACCCCGGTGCTCGACCTGGCCTACCTCGGGCACGCGCTGGTCATGGGCCGGCGCGAGTTCGAGGCCCGGGCGGTCTTCACCGCGATGGGCCCGTACGCGTCCCGCATGCCCTGGAGCGCCTTCGGCGACCCCGCCGAACAGCTCTCCCGGGCCCGGCGCGCCTGCGGCCTGCCCGTCCCGGGGCCCGCCTGACCCGCTCGTCCCCCTCCCCCCACCGAGAGAAAGGCCGATCTGTGTCGGAACGGATGTCGACCCCCCGGCCACGGGCCCGCGCGGCGGACTCCGTCGTGCTCGACGACGACGCCACCCTGCACGCGATGGGTTATCCGCGGAAACTGACCCGACGCTTCCAGGCATTCGACAACTTCGCGATCTCCTTCACCATCATCAATATCCTCTCCGGTATTTTCTCGTCCTTCGGATTCGGCATGAACGCGGGCGGCCCGCGCATTCTCGTGTTCGGCTGGATCGGCGTCTCGCTCATGGTGCTGCTCATCGGGGCGGCCATGGCGGAAGTCGCCTCCGCCTACCCGACGAGCGGCGCCCTGTATTTCTCCGCGGGAAAACTCGCCAAGCGGCACAAAGGTGCCTGGTCGTGGTTCACGGGCTGGCTGAACTTCGTGGGCCAGATCGGCGGCACCGCCGCCACCGGCTACGCCGCCGCCACCTTCATCCAGGTGTTCGTGCAGTTGCAGTGGCCGTCCTACCGGCCGACCGCCCACCAGACGGTCCTCATCACAGCCCTCGTCATCGTCCTGCAGGGACTCGCCAACACTTATACCGTGCAGCTCGTCGCCGTACTGAACCGCATTTCCGTGTGGTGGCTGCTGATCGGACTCGTCGTGATCGTGGGCGCACTCACAGTGATGCCCGATCATCACCAGTCCGCGTCTTTCGTGACGCATTTCGAGAACAACACCGGCTTTGCGAGCGGGCTTTACGGCGGCATGCTCGGCCTGCTGGTCACCAGCTGGACGTTCACCGGGTTCGACGGCAGCTTCCACATGTCCGAGGAAACGGTCCGCGCGACGGTCAGTGCGCCGAAGGGCATCACCCGCGCCATCGGCTGTTCGGCGGTCGCCGGCCTGGTCCTGATGCTGGCGCTCGTCTACAGCATCGGTGACTACGCCGAGGTGGCCGGTGCCGCGGCGCCGCCCGTCCAGATCCTCGTCGACGGCCTCGGCCTGGGGGTGGCCAAGGTGATGCTCCTCATCGTCATCGGCGCGATGCTCTTCTGCGGTCTGGCCAACCTCACCAGCAACACCCGGCAGATCTTCGCGTTCTCCCGGGACGGCGCCATGCCCGGCTCCCGCTGGTGGCACTCGGTCTCGCTGCGCACCCGTACGCCGGTGAAGGCGGTGTGGCTCGCGGTCGCCTGCTCGCTGGCGCTGGTGGTGCCGGGCTGGTGGTCGCACACGGCGTTCACCGCGATCGTCAGCGTCAACGTGGTCGGGCTCTTCCTCGCCTACGCCGTGCCGATCTTTCTGCGGCTGCGGCTCGGTGACGCGTTCCAGCCCGGGCCCTGGCACCTGGGCCGCTGGGGCAGGCCGATCGGCTGGCTGGCGGTGACCTGGATCCTGCTCAGCAGCCTCCTCTTCATGCTGCCGCAGGCCTCGCCGATCACCGTCGACTCCTTCAACTACGCGCCGATCGCCCTCGCCGTCGTCCTGCTGGTGGCCACGGTGTGGTGGTTCGCCACGGCCCGCCGCCGCTTCCAGGGACCGGTGAGCTACGGACGCCCCGACGAGGTGGCGGCGATGGACCTCGTCTGACCGTGCCGGGCAGGGCCCCCGCCATTGGCCGAGACCAATATTCGTGCCGCGGCATGCGCCGAAGTGCTGGCAGCGGAATCCGGCCTGCTCCATAGTTACCGCACCGGACCAGCCCGCTTCGGACACCCTGGGGGTCGTCGCGCCCATGAGCAGAGCCCAAGAGCCGTCCCGCAGAACCGTTCTGGCCGTGGCCGTCGCCGCGGCGGTGACCGGCACCGCGGCCCCCGTGGCCGCCGCCGCACCGCACTCCGCCGCCGACGACCCCGGCCAGGCACCGGCCCGCCCGATCGACTACCACGCCTGGACGACGTACCGCGACTGGCGTTGCGGCACCGCCCAGGGCGCGCGGGCGGTGTCCGGACGGCGCCCCGGCATCGTGATCGGCGCCCCCGCCGGCCGTACCGACTACACGGACCCGCACACCGGCACCACCGCCACCTGGGAGTACGCCACCTGGACCTCCCCGGTGCACCGGCTCACCGTGCCCGCGACCGAGGTCATCGCCTCCTGGAACGCGCACACCCCCGAGGGCACCTGGCTCCAGGTCGAGCTGCGGGGCACGTACTCCGACGGCACCGACACGCCCTGGTACGTGATGGGCCGCTGGGCGGCCGGCGACCAGGACATCAAGCGGACCTCGGTGGACGACCAGACCGACGGCAGGAGCACGGTCTGGACGGACACCTTCGCCATCGACGACGCGGGCACCGGCCTGCGCCTGTCCTCGTACCGGCTGCGCCTCACCCTCTACCGGCGGCCCGGTACGCGGCTCACCCCGACCGTCTGGCGGCTCGGCGCGATGGGCTCCGACATCCCCGACCGGTTCACGGTCCCGGCCTCCGCCCCCGGCCTCGCCCAGGAACTGGCCGTACCGCGCTACTCCCAGGAGATCCACAAGGGCCAGTACCCCGAGTACGACAACGGCGGCGAGGCCTGGTGCAGCCCCACCTCCTCGCAGATGGTCATCGAGTACTGGGGCGGCCGGCTCACCCCGGAGCAGCTGTCCTGGGTGGATCCGTCCTACGCCGACCCGCAGGTGTGCCACGCGGCCCGCTTCACCTACGACCACCAGTACCAGGGCTGCGGCAACTGGCCCTTCAACGCCGCCTACGCGGCCACCTTCGAGGGCCTCCAGGGCGTGGTCACCCGGCTGGCCTCCCTCACCGACCTGGAGACGCTGATCGCGGCCGGAATCCCGGCCATAACGTCGCAGTCGTTCCTCAAGAACGAGCTGACGGGCGCGGGTTACGGCACCTCCGGCCACCTGATGACGGTCATCGGCTTCACCGCGGACGGGGACGTGATCGCGGGCGATCCCGCCTCGCCGAGCGACGAGACGGTGCGGCGCGTCTACAAGCGGCGCGAGTGGGAGAACATCTGGCTCAGGACCAAGCGGTACAACGCCTCCGGCAAGGTCGTCTCCGGCACCGGAGGGGTCTGCTACCTCTACTTCCCCGCTCACCCGACCCCGCACCAGCGCAAGGCGCTCGCCGCGGTGGGCGTGCACTGAGAGCGGATGCCGGGGGAGCCCACCGCGGGTGTGTGGCGGAGGTGTGCGGCGCGGACGCGTGTGACCAAGCTCATCACCGCGCACGCCCGCGCGGGTGGCAAGGTGGAAGAAGGGAGTGGGGGAGTCCTGTTCCGCACGTCCGATCCCTGCTTCTGTACGTCCGATCACCTCTGCGAGTGACAGCATGACCGCACACCCCGCCACCGCCTCCCGCGTCCGCACCGGCGGCCCCCGGGAGGACGGCCCGAAGATCGTCGAGCACGTCATGGGATGGGTCCTCGTCGCGGTGCTGGCGATGCTCGTGACCCAGCTCGGACTGCTCTGAACCGACCGCTCACGCGCGAGGCTTGTTCTGACATACTGCGGACGTCCCGTCGCGCCTAGACCAGGGTCGATCGTGAACTTGCCGCAGCAGCGTGCCGCCACCCGGGTGCGGGGCACCGAGCGCTCCGTGGCGCGCCGCGCCGAACTCATCGCCATCGGCCGGAAGTTGTTCGCCGACACGTCCTACGACGCGCTGTCCATGGACGACATCGCCCGCCAGGCGCAGGTCGCCAAGGGGCTGATCTACTACTACTTCCGGTCCAAGCGCGGCTACTACCTGGCGATCATCCAGGACTCCGTCGCCGACCTGGTCACCTCCGCCGCGGGCGGCCTGCGGCTGCCCGCCGTGGACCGCGTGCACCGCACGATCGACGGCTACCTGCGCTACGCCGAACAGCACCAGGCCGCCTACCGCACCATCGTCAGCGGCGGCGTCGGTTTCGACACCGAGGTGCACGCGATCCGGGACGGCGTGCGCGAGGCGATCATCGCCACGATCGCCGAAGGGGCCTACGGCCGCGGCGACATCTCCCCGCTGGCCCGGACGGGCCTGCTGTCCTGGGTGTGCAGTGTGGAGGGCGCCACCCTGGACTGGATCGACCGTCCGCGCCTGTCCCGCGACACGATGCGCGAGCTGCTGGTGAAGACGCTCGGCGGGGCCCTGCGCGCCATCGAGGAGCTGGACCCCGCCCACCCCGCCCCGCCGCCCGCCCGCCGGGACGGCTGAACCGGGGAGAACCGTCAGTTGATCGCCTTGATCAGCTCACCGTTCGCGGTGTCGCCGCTCAGCTCCCAGAAGAAGGTGCCGCCGAGGCCCTGCTGGTTCTTGTACGACATCTTCGTCGCGATGGTGGCCGGGGTGTCGTAACTCCACCAGTCGCTGCCGCACTTGGCGTAGGCGGTGCCGCCGACGGTGCCGTTCGCCGGGCACTTGGTCCTGAGCACCTTGTAGTCCTCGATGCCCTGCTCGTACGTTCCGGCGGCCGGGCCGGTGGCGGTACCGCCGGGGGTCGTCTGGGTGACGCCGGTCCAGCCGCGTCCGTAGAAGCCGATGCCGAGCAGCAGCTTGGAGGCCGGGATGCCGAGGCCCTTGAGCTTGGCGACGGTCGCCGAGGTGTAGTAGTTCGCCTTGGGGATGCCCGCGTAGGAGTTCAGCGGGGAGTGCGGGGCGGTCGGGCCGGTGGTGTCCCAGGCGCCGAAATAGTCGTAGGTCATCGGGTTGTACCAGTCGACGTAGGCGGCGGCGCCCGCGTAGTCCGCCGCGTCGATCTTGCCGCCGCCGGTGGCGTCCGCGGTGATCGCGGCGGTCACCAGGTTCCCGGAGCCGAACTTCGACCGCAGGGCGGACACGAGGTTCCTGAAGGCCTCCCGCCCGCTGGTGTCGCAGGTGTTGCCGCAGGCGTTCGGGTACTCCCAGTCGATGTCGATGCCGTCGAACAGGCCCGCCCACTTGGAGTTCTTCACCAGGTCGTAGCAGGACTGGGCGAAGGCGGCCGGGTTCTTCGCGGCCTCGCCGAAGCCCCCGGACCAGGTCCAGCCGCCGAAGGACCACAGGATCTTCAGGCCCGGGTGCTTCTTCTTCAGCTTCAGCAGTTGGTTGAAGTTGCCGCGCAGCGGCTGGTCCCAGGTGTCGGCGACGCCGTCGACGGACTCGGCGGCGGTGTAGGCCCGGTCGGTGGCCGCGTAGGAGTCGCCCATCGCGCACTTGCCGCCGGTGACGTTGCCGAAGGCGTAGTTGATGTGGGTGAGCTTGGCGCCGGAGCCGGAGGTCTCGATGTTCTTGACGTAGTACTTGCGGTCGTAGGTGCCCCATTCGGTGAAGTAGCCGACGACCTTGGAGCCGGCCGTCAGCCGCGGGGCGCCGGGCGTCGCCGCGGTCGCCGTGCCCGTGCCGGCCAGCAGCCCGGCGCCGAGGGCGGCGGTACAGGCCGCCGAGACGAGGGCGCGGACGCGGGAGCGGGAGCGGGAGCGGGAGCGGGAGCGGGAGCGGGAGCGGTGGGGAGTGTGCATCGGGTGTCTCCTCGTGGGGGAGAGGGGATCGCGCGCCGATTGGCATGAACGCGGTAAAGCGTTGGTCATGCACAGTAGGAGGACTAGACCACTAGGTCAATGGTTCGGACCAGTTCGGGCCAGGGCGGAGCCCCGGGGGCGGCCCCCCGGGAGGCCCCACGGGAAGCCCGGAGTGGACTCCTGAAGTAAGCGGTCGTTAACTGGTGACGGGAGGTCGTTGATCGGGCATACTCACAGCGCATGCCGCAGGTCAGCAGCTTCCGAGACCCGGGAGCGGGTGTCCGTGGCCCAGCGCAACGACCAGGCGGAGCCGCCCCCACCCCGGGCCGGACCGCCGGTGCCCGAACAGGGAGGAGCCCGACGCCATGTCCGACCGCGACCCGCAGCCGGTGGAGCGTCAACTGCCCACGGAAGAGGCGAGAGACCTGCTCGCCCTCGTCCGGGACATAGCCCAGCGCGAGATCGCGCCGAAGGCCGCGGAGGAGGAGGACGCGGGCCGCTTCCCACGCGAGATCTTCACCCTGCTCTCCGAATCCGGCCTGCTGGGCCTGCCGTACTCCGTCGACTACGGCGGCGGCGAGCAGCCCTACGAGGTCTACCTCCAGGTCCTGGAGGAGCTGGCCACCGCCCGCCTCACCGTGGGTCTCGGCGTCAGCGTCCACACGCTCGCGACCTACGCGCTCGCCTCCCACGGCACCAAGCAGCAGAAGGTCGAGCACCTGCCCGCCATGCTCGGCGGCGGCCTGCTCGGCGCGTACTGCCTGTCCGAGCCGTCCTCCGGCTCCGACGCCGCCTCCCTGCGCACCAAGGCCGTCCGGGACGGCGACGGCTGGGTGATCGACGGCACCAAGGCCTGGATCACCCACGGCGGCATCGCCGACTTCTACACCGTGATGGCCCGCACCGGTGAGGACGGCCCGCGCGGGATCACCGCCTTCCTCGTGCCCGGCGACGCGCCCGGTGTGAGCGGCGCGGCACCCGAGAAGAAGATGGGCATGAAGGGCTCGCCCACCGCGCAGGTGCACTTCGACGGCGTCCGCGTCCCGGACGACCGGCGCATCGGCGAGGAGGGCCAGGGCTTCTCCATCGCCCTCTCCGCGCTCGACTCCGGCCGGCTCGGCATCGCCGCCTGCGCCGTCGGCCTCGCCCAGGCCGCCCTGGACGAGGCGGTCCGCTACGCGACCCAGCGCCGCCAGTTCGGCCGCCCCATCGCCGACTTCCAGGGCCTGCGCTTCATGCTCGCCGACATGGCCACCCAGATCGAGGCGGGCCGCGCGCTCTACCTCGCCGCGGCCCGGCTGCGCGACGCCGGCCGGCCGTTCGCCAAGCAGGCCGCCATGGCCAAGCTGCACTGCACCGACACGGCGATGAAGGTCACCACGGACGCGGTGCAGATACTCGGCGGCTACGGCTACACCGCCGACTTCCCGGTCGAGCGCTATATGCGCGAGGCCAAGGTCCTGCAGATCGTCGAGGGCACCAACCAGATCCAGCGGATGGTCATCGCCCGTCACCTGGCGGGGCCAGAAGGTCGCCGAACTGGCCCGTGAGCACCGCCGGGGACGCCAGCCTGACCCACTCCGGGTCGTGGCGGCCCGGCAGGGTACGGCCCCGGTCGGCCCAGGTGCGCAGGAGATCGCGGTAGATGGGCGGGTCCTGCGGCGGCGCGCCCGGCGGCACCGATTCCGCCGGGCGCGGGACGAAGATGAGGCGCTGACGCCCGGTCGCCGAGTACGTGGGGGTCATACCCGGGCAACGCGGAGAGGGCGGGACAGGTCACCCCCCGGCGGAATCGTGCGTCAGTCCACCCCCGTCCGGCCGCCGCTCTGGCCACCTCCGGTCGGCTGACGTACCGTCAGCTGACCATCGCCCAGGGGGTGACCGTGGCCGACGACCGTCCCGTACCGCTCGACGAGTACCCGGTGCACCAGGTGCCGCTCTCCATGAGGCACGTGGCCACCGGCGACCGGAACGCCTACGACCGCTGCATCTTCCACGTCTTCGACCACACCGGCCGCGCCCTGCTCATCCTGGGCCTCGGCGTCTACCCCAACCTGGGTGTGATCGACGCCTACGCCACGCTGCGCACCGGGGACACCCTGCACGCCGTACGCGCCTCGGACGCGCTCGGCGAGGACCGGATGCGGCTCGTCGTCGGCCCGCTGCGCATCGAGGTGGTACGGCCGCTCCAGCGACTGCGCCTGGTCTGCACCGACGCACGGCTGTCGTACGACCTCACCTGGACCGCCGCCTTCCCGGCCCTGTGGGAGCCGCACCACCTCCAGCGCCGGGGTGACCGGCTCACCCTGGAGGGCCGCCGCTTCGTCCAGGCCGGGCGGGTGACGGGCGTGATCCGGGCGGCCGGCACGGAGTTCGCGGTCTCGGCGGAGGGCTGGACCGGTACCCGGGACCGCAGCTGGGGCGTGCGCCCGGTCCCCGGCGAGGACGGCGGCCGGCTCGCCGCCGACCACCCCACCGAGGGCTTCCACTGGATCTGGTGCCCGGTGGCCTTCGAGGACCGCTTCCTGATGGTCATCACCCAGGAGGACGGCGACGGCTACCGCACCCTGAACGACGCCACCCTCGTCCGCCCCGGCCACCGCGACCGCCAACTCGGCTGGCCGCGGGCCGACATCGGCTACCGCTCCGGCACCAGGCACCCCGAACGCGCCGTCATCCACCTCGGTGACCCGCGCGAGCCGGAGGAACTGGAGGTGGAGATCCTCGCCTCCTCCCCGCTCGCGATCGGCGCGGGCTACCCGCCGGCCGACGACTGGCAGCACGGGACCTGGCAGGGCAGGGGCTGGGTGGACCGCCGTACCTACGACCTGTCCGCGCCGCACCCCCTCGCCGCCTACGGCGTCACCGACCACTCCGCACGCTTCCGCATGGACGGGCGGACCGGGTACGGCGTCTTCGAGCACGGCTGCTTCGGCCGGCACGACCCGAGCGGCTTCACCGGCTTCGACTCCACGGCGCCGTAAGGAGGATCTCCGTCGTCATGGCCACGGCACCGCGTCCGCGCACCACCACCCGGGACCCCGGGGAACTGACCCGCCGCCTCACCGCCTGGCTGGGCGCCCGCCTGCCCGGCGCCCGGGCGGCCGGCGTGACCGTCCCGGCTTCCAACGGCATGTCCAGCGAGACCCTGCTGTTCGACATCGACCATCCGCGGCCACCGGTCCGCTCCTGCGTGCTGCGGCTGGCGGCGGACCCGTCGGCGTACACCGTCTTCCCGGAGTACGACATGGCCCGCCAGTACCGCACCCTGAAGCTCGTCGCCGAGCGGACGGACGTGCCGGTGCCCCGGGTGCTGTGGCTGGAGGAGGACCCCGGCCCGCTCGGGGCGCCGTTCCTCGTCATGGCACGGGTGGCCGGGCGCGTCCCGCCGGACGTCATGCCGTACACCTACGAGGGCAACTGGCTGCACGCGGCGAGCGACGCCGAGCGCGAGCAGCTGGAAGCGGCCATGGTGGGGCTGCTGGCCCGGCTGCACGACCAAGTGCCCGCGGCGGAAGCCGAGTTCCTCGCCCTGCCGGGCCCGGGGGGCGCGCTGCGCCGGCATGTGACGGCCCAACGCGCCTACTACGCCTGGGTGATCGACGGGCTCGCCCGCTCGCCGCTCATCGAGGCCGCGTTCGACCGGCTGGAGCAGCTGTGGCCGCGCGAACCCGGCGAACCCGTCCTGACCTGGGGAGACGCGCGCATCGGGAACGTCGTCCACGACGGCTTCGAGCCCGTCGCCGTACTGGACTGGGAGATGGCGGCGCCCGCCCCGCGCGAGGTGGACCTCGGCTGGACGATCTACCTGCACCGGTTCTTCCAGGACCTCGCCACCGGCTCCGGGCAGCGGGGCCTGCCGGACTTCCTGCGCCGCGACCGCGTCGAGGCCCGGTACGCGCGCCTGACCGGTCACACCCCGCGGGACATGGACTTCTACACCCTCTACGCCGCCCTGCGGCACGCGATCGTCATGCTGCGCATCGCCTACCGGCAGGTGCACTTCGGGGAGGCCGCCGTCCCGGCGGACCCGGACACGCTGATCCTGCACCACGGCAGCCTGCGCGCCATGGTGCAGGGCACGTACTGGGCGGGGTGAGCCGGCTCAGGCGGCCTGGCGGCGCATCACCGGCACGCGCATCGGGCGCGAGCCCGGGCCGCCGACGTGCGAGAAGGGCTGCGTCCGCCAGTCCAGACCCTGGGGGAGCGTCAGCAGCAGGGCGGTGTCCTGCTCCTGCGGCTCGACGGACTCGTCCGCGGGGCGGGCGTCGGCCGCCGCACGGCCCGTACCCGCGCACACCGTGAGCCCGAACGGGTTCCACGGCGAGGCGCACAGCGCGTGCTCCGGCAGGAACTCCTCGTCCGCCAGCAGCGCGATGGGCTGCGCGCAGTCCGGGCAGATCACCCGGTACATCTCGAAGGTGTCGTAGGCGTCCAGTTCGTCGTCGAAGGCGTCGGGTTCGACGCCCTCCGGTTCGGGCTCGGCGACCGGCTGCCGGTGCGCGGACGCGGAACGACCAGGGCGATGGGTACTCTGCATGGGATTCTCCCCCTAAGGCTGGGCCGTGAAGGCGCTGCGGCCTCGACCACAGCAAGCACTTCCCGTCCCGTCTCGGCGGTAATCACGAGAACATCACGGAGCCCGTTCGAGGCGTGTGGTGTTCGTCACATGACGCGCGCGGGTGCCCTTCCCGGTGCTTTTTCCGCGGAACAGGGGATGACCTGCGTCTCTCGGGTATCCGTGGAGATCAAGCGCCCTGTAGGTTGTGGCGGCATGGAGGAGCTGGACCGTCAGATCGTGCAGCTGCTCGTCACGGACGGGCGGATGAGCTACACAGACCTGGGCAAGGCCACGGGCCTGTCCACGTCGGCCGTGCACCAGCGGGTGCGCCGGCTCGAACAGCGTGGCGTCATCCGCGGCTACGCCGCGGTGGTCGACCCGGAGGCCGTCGGGCTGCCGCTGACCGCGTTCATCTCGGTGAAACCGTTCGATCCCAGCGCCCCCGACGACATCGCGGACCGCCTCGCCGGCGTCCCCGAGATCGAGGCCTGCCACAGCGTGGCCGGCGACGAGAACTACATCCTCAAGGTGCGCGTCTCCACCCCGCACGAACTGGAGGAACTCCTGGCCCGGCTGCGCTCGTTGGCCGGGGTGTCGACGCGGACCACGGTGGTCCTCTCGACACCGTACGAGGCCCGGCCGCCGAAGATCTGACGGCCGCCGCACGCCCGCCGCCCGCCGCCGGGGCCGTTTGAGGCGCCCCAGGTGCACCTGCCGCCCGGCGCCGGGAGAAACTGTCGGCCATGAGCAACCGCACCGCCGAGCCTCCCAAGACCGTCCTGCTCCGCCGCGGCGAGGTGCACAGCCCCGCGGACCCCTTCGCCACCGCGATGGTGGTGGAGCGCGGCCACGTCGCGTGGGTCGGCTCCGAGGGGGCCGCCGATGCCTTCGCCGACGGCGTGGACGAGGTGGTCGACCTCGACGGCGCCCTGGTCACCCCGGCCTTCACCGACGCCCATGTGCACACCACCGCCACCGGTCTCGCCCTGACCGGCCTCGACCTGTCCGGCGCCCCCTCCCTGGAGGCGGCCCTCGCCCGGATCCGCGAGTTCGCCGCCGCCCGCCCCGACGACCGGGTGCTGCTGGGCCACGGCTGGGACGCCGCCCGCTGGCCCGGCGGCCGGCCGCCGACCCGCGCGGAACTGGACGAGGCCACCGGCGGACGCCCCCTGTACCTGTCCCGGATCGACGTGCACTCGGCGGTCGTCAGCACCGCCCTGCTGGACCTGGTCGGCGGCGACGTGTCCCGCGAGGACGCCCCGCTGACCAAGGACGCCCACCACGCCGTCCGTGCGGCCGCCCTCGCCGCCGTCACCCCTGTCCAGCGCGAGGAGGCCCAGCGCGCGGCGCTGGCGCACGCCGCCTCCCTCGGCATCGGCACCGTGCACGAGTGCGGCGGCCCGCAGATCTCCTCCGAGGACGACTTCACCGGCCTGCTGCGGCTCGCCGCCGAACAGCCGGGTCCCCGCGTGGTCGGCTACTGGGCCGAGCGGGGCGGGGAAGGGGTCGCCAGGGCCCGCGAGCTGGGTGCGGCCGGTGCCGCGGGCGACCTGTTCGCCGACGGCGCCCTGGGCTCGCACACCGCCTGCCTGCACGAGCCGTACGCCGACGCCGGGCACACCGGCACCGCCTACCTGGACGCCGACACCGTCGCCGACCACGTCGTGGCCTGCACCGAGGCGGGCCTGCAGGCCGGCTTCCACGCCATCGGCGACGCCGCCGTGGCCACCGTGGTCGAGGGCGTGCGCGCCGCCGCCGAGAAGGTGGGCCTCACCCGGATCCGCGCCGCCCGGCACCGCGTCGAGCACGCCGAGATGCTCACCCCCGAGACCGTCGCCGGCTTCGCCGAGCTGGGCCTGATCGCCTCCGTCCAGCCCGCCTTCGACGCGCTGTGGGGCGGCGAGGACGGCATGTACGCCCGGCGCCTGGGTGCCGGGCGGGCCCGCACCCTCAACCCCTTCGCCGCGCTGCTCCGCGCCGGCGTCCCGCTCGCGTTCGGTTCCGACAGCCCGGTCACCCCGTTCGACCCGTGGGGCACGGTCCGCGCCGCCGCGTTCCACCGGACGCCCGAGCACCGGGTCTCCGTCCGTGCCGCGTTCACCGCGCACACCCGCGGCGGCTGGCGGGCCGTCGGCCGCGACGACGCGGGCGTCCTGGTCCCGGGCGCACCCGCCGACTACGCCGTCTGGCGGACCGACGAGCTGGTCGTGCAGGCCCCCGACGACCGGGTCGCCCGCTGGTCCACCGACCCGCGCTCCGGCACGCCCGGCCTGCCGGACCTCACCCCCGGCCGCGATCTGCCGGTCTGCCTGCGCACCGTGGTGGGCGGACGGACGGTGTTCGTACGGCCGGGCGAGTGATCTCCCGGGGTGGCGCACCGGCCGCCGGCCGCCGGGGCCACGCCGCCCGACCTGCGCATCCTCCGCACCAGCCGGGACGTCGGTGCCGTCTGCCCTGGTCGGAGGGGGGTTTGACACTCTCCGGCCAGGGGCCGGTAGGTTCGTCCGAGTCCACCACCGGACGTCCGACCGGGGGACGTTCAGCCGACTCGTCGCGGCGCCGCTGGGTCAGGGACGGTGTGCCGCACCGGGACACCGCCACTGGGAGCCAGGCTCAGCGCCCGCGCCGACGAGGGGACGTCCAGGCTGGTCGGCCAGGTGTGACCCGGGTGGGGCCCGGGCGCTCAGTAGACAACGGCTTTCGGTCGACCCGCAGCCAGCGGGTCCCAGGTCGGCCCGAAGGGCGCCGGGCCCCCATCCGCCGCGGTACGAACGTGCCCGCGGGCGGCCGAAACGTGCCCACCGGCGGCCGGAAGGTGCCGGAAAGCACGACTCTTACCCCGCTCTTGGGGAATCGACACCACGATACGCACGCGCTGTCACGTCTTCCCAGGAGACGGCCACTATGGTGGACCCTGCGTACGACATGAAGGGGCAGCAGTGAACGACGGCGACGGGACCCTCGCGGCCAAGGCCCAGGGGAGGCAGTTCGGTCCGCTCGGCACGGCCTTGGTGATCATCCCGACCTACAACGAGGCGGAGAACATCAAGACCATCGTCGGCCGGGTACGCAAGGCCGTCCCCGAGGCGCACGTACTGATCGCGGACGACAACAGTCCCGACGGCACCGGCAAGCTCGCCGACGAGCTGGCCGCCGAGGACGACCACGTCAAGGTGCTGCACCGCAAGGGCAAGGAGGGCCTCGGCGCCGCCTACCTCGCGGGCTTCCGATGGGGCATCGAGCGGGACTACGGCGTGCTGATCGAGATGGACGCCGACGGCTCCCACCAGCCGGAGGAACTGCCCCGGCTGCTCACCGCCCTCAAGAGCGCCGACCTGGTCCTCGGCTCCCGCTGGGTGCCCGGCGGCCGGGTCGTGAACTGGCCCAAGTCCCGTGAGTTCCTCTCGCGCGGCGGCTCCACCTACTCGCGGCTCATGCTCGACGTACCGATCCGGGACGTCACCGGCGGCTTCCGGGCCTTCCGCCGGGAGACCCTGGAGGGACTCGGCCTCGGCGAGGTCGCCTCGCAGGGCTACTGCTTCCAGGTCGACCTGGCCCGCCGCGCGGTGAAGGCCGGCTACCACGTGGTCGAGGTGCCCATCACCTTCGTGGAGCGCGAACTGGGCGACTCCAAGATGAGCCGGGACATCGTGGTCGAGGCGCTGTGGCGGGTCACCGCCTGGGGCGTCGGGGACCGCCTGGGCAAGCTCACCGGCAAGGACAAGCACCCCTAGCCACGCCTTGCGGAGCGAGGGCCGGCCGCTTGGCGAGCCGGGCGCGGTCCGGCGTCGGCTGATCGCACCCCTTATCCCGTGCTGAGCCGCGCCCAGGCACACTGGGAGCATGACGACTGGCGCTCCGACCTCCCCGTACACCGCCCGCCGCCGGCCCTCCCGGCTGCGCAGGTATCTGCCGCTGGGCCTCGCCGCGTGGCTGGTGCTGGAGATCTGGCTGCTGACCGTGGTCGCGGGCGCGGCGGGTGGGCCGACGGTGTTCCTGCTGCTCGTCGCGGGAGTCGTGGCCGGCTCCGTGGTCATCAAGCGGGCGGGCCGCCGCGCCTTCCGGAGCCTGAACGAGGCACTGCAGCAGGGCGGCTCGCCGGCGCGCGGCGGCGGCAACGGCCTGATGATGCTCGGCGGCCTGCTGCTGATGATCCCCGGCCTCGTCTCGGACGCGGCCGGCCTGCTCCTGCTGCTCCCGCCGGTCCAGAAGGCGGTCGGCCGCTTCGCCGAGAACGCCCTGAAGCGCAGCCTGCGCAAGGCCGCCCCCGGCAGCCTGGGCGACGCCTTCCAGCAGGCCCGCATGCACCGGCCCGACGGCAGGGTGGTGCAGGGCGAGGTGATCCGGGACGACCAGCCGCACGGCGCCCCGCAGGACCCCCGCCCGCCGCTGACGCGCTGACCCCGCGAAAAGGACGCCGGCCCGCGAACGAGACGCCGGCCTGCGAACGAGACGCCGGCCTGCGGGAAACACGCCGGCCGGCGAGGAAAAAGAGACTGCGGGCGCCGTACGTGGAATCCACGTACGGCGCCCGCAGTCGGATGCGTTGCGCTGTAGACCGGCCGAAGCCCCGCTTCCGGGACTAGGCGCTCTTGCGGCTGTCCCGGGGATGGACCGCGATGTTCATCGCCCCCGAACGCAGAACCGCGAGACGCTCCTCAAGGACCTCTTCGAGTTCCTCACGGGTACGCCGCTCCATCAGCATGTCCCAATGGGTACGCGCGGGCTTGGCCTTCTTCTCCTCAGGGCCGTCGCCGTCCACCAGGAGTGCCTGGGCGCCGCAGACCTTGCACTCCCACTCCGGCGGGATCTCCGCCTCGACAGAGAAGGGCATCTCAAAACGGTGCCCCTTCTCACATGCGTACTCCACGGCCTGGCGCGGGGCCAGGTCGATGCCGCGGTCCGTCTCGTAGCTGGTCACCACGAGGCGCGTACCGCGAAGAGCTCGCTCACTCATGAATCGTGCCTCCCGGGCTTGTCGCCCACAGGACAGGTGTCGCTGTCGTCGTCATCCGGTCAACGTCCGGTCGGCGGTAAAGATTCCCGTTCCGAGTCCCGTTCCGGGTCATGCGTCGCCGTCGTAGCCGCCCCTTGTTCTACCCACAGGCGCCCGGTTTGTCACATCTGCTAGCAGATGTCACCCAGCGTTTCGGCATCTTTGACGCGCAGTAACGGTACGCCTGGCAGGCCAAACGCGTACACTACCGCCCTTTCACGCCGAGTGCTAAATCAACGCTAGATCCTTTCCGGAACCGGGTTGCCCGCCTCGGCGATCGCCCGCCGTACCGGTACCCGCGCGAGCAGGACGAAACCCAGGACGAAGAAGGCCACCAGGGAGAAGATCGCCGACCGGTAGCTCCCGGTCAGCTGGTAGGTGACCCCGAACAGCAGCGGGCCGAGCCAGCTCATCCCGCGGTCGCTCATCTCGTACGCGGAGAAGTACTCGGCCTCCTTGCCCGGCGGCACGAGGTGCGAGAACAGCGACCTCGACAGCGCCTGGCTGCCGCCGAGGACCAGGCCGATGCCGGCGGCCAGCGCGAAGAACCACACCGGCGCCCGTGCCGGCAGGAACCAGCCCGCCGCCAGCGTGAGCGTCCAGGCCACCAGCGAGCCGAGGATCGTGCGCCGGGCGCCGTACGTCCGCGCCAGCCGGCCCATCGCCAGCGCACCGGCCACGGCCAGCACCTGCACCAGCAGCACGGCCCCGATGAGCGTCGACTGCCCGAGTCCCAGCTCCTCGGAGCCGTAGACCGAGGCCTGGGTGATCACCGTCTGGATGCCGTCGTTGTAGACGAGGTACGCCAGCAGGAACGCCAGGGTCAGCGGGTGCCGGCGCATGTCCCGGACCGTCGCCGCGAGCTGCCGCAGCCCCGGCGCCGTCGCCGTCGCGTGCGCGACGCGCGTGCGGCGGTCGCGCAGCCTGCGCAGCGGTACGAGGGTGAAGGCGCCCCACCACAGCCCGGCCGAGGCCAGGCAGACGCGGACCGCCGCCGTCTCGGAGAGGCCGAAGGAGTCGTGCGCCGAGTAGAGCACCAGGTCGGCGACGAGCACCAGGGAGCCCGCCGCGTAGCCGAACGCCCAGCCCCGGGAGGAGACGGCGTCGCGCTGCTCGGGCGGGGCGATCTGCGGCAGGTAGGAGTTGTAGAGCATCATCCCGACCGACTGCGCCGCGTTGGCCACGACGAGCAGCACCCCGCCGAGCAGATACCGGTCGCCGTCCAGGAAGAACATCGCGGTGGTGGCCGCCGCGCCGGTGTACGCCGCCGCGGCGAGCAGCGGTTTCTTACGGCCCGTGCGGTCGGCCGCGCTGCCCGCCAGCGGCATCAGGACGACCGCCACGATCACCGACAGGGACACCGAGTAGGCGAAGAAGGAGCCCGCGCGGACCGGGATCCCCAGCGGGTGCACATAGCCGTCGCCGTCCGCGGCGTGCTCGGCGACCGAGGTGAGGTACGGGCCGAGGAACACCGTGAGGACACTCGTCGAGTAGACCGAGCAGGCCCAGTCGTAGACGTACCAGCCGCGCTGCTCGCGCAGGAGGCCGGCGGCCTCGTCCGCCGCCCCGGTCCGCACGGTGTCGGTGCTCACCCGTGCCCTCGCTTCCCCGTGCTCCTGCGAAGGCTCGGGCCGGGCGGCCGGGCGGTCAGACCCAGTTGCCGCGCTCCTCCATGACCTTGCGCAACGTGTCGATGTGATCGGTCATGATGCCATCAACCCCGAGGTCGAGGAGCCGGTGCATGCGTTCCGCTTCGTTGATCGTCCACACGTGCACCTGCAGCCCGCGCGCGTGGGCGGCGCGGACGAAGCGGTGGTCGACCACGGGTACGCCCGACTGGGCCTCGGGTACCTGCGCGGCCACCGCCGAGCGGCGCACCGCGGCCGGCAGCCCCCAGGAGCGCAGCCGCAGGTTCAGCACCCCGCGCGTGCCGAACGAGGTGGCCAGCCGTGGTCCGGCCAGCCGCTGCGCCCGCAGCACCCGTGCCTCGGAGAAGGAGCCCACGCAGACCCGGTCCCAGGCGTTCGTGCGCTCGATCAGCTCCAGCAGCGGCCGCAGCGCGGACTCCGCCTTGATGTCGACGTTCCAGCGCGTTTCCGGGAACGTCTCCAGCAGCTCCTCGAACAGCGGTACCGGTTCCCGGCCGCCCACGCGCGCGTGCTGAATCTCCGTCCAGGGCAGGTCGGCGATCCGGCCCGCGCCGTCGGTGACCCGGTCCAGGGTCTCGTCGTGGAAGGCGACCAGCCGGCCGTCCGCCGAGGCGTGCACATCGGTCTCGATGTACCGGTAGCCCAGCTCCACCGCGCGCCGGAACTGCGCCACGGTGTTCTCCAGGCCGTCGGCCGCCCCGCCCCGGTGGGCGAAGGCGATCGGCCCCGGGTGCTCCAGGTAGGGGTGGCGCGGGCGCGGTGTCGTGAGGGTCACGGACGCAGTATGGCTCGTTCGGGTGTCGCTCCGGCAACGACCGTGCTGCCCGTCGATGCCGACGGGAGGGCGAACACCCGCAGGAAGGCCTGCGCGAGCGGGCCGATGGACACCGCGTACAGCACGGTGCCCACCCCGATGGTGCCGCCCAGGAGGAACCCGGTGACCACCACCGCCACCTCGACCGCCGTCCGCATCAGCCGGATCGACCGGCCGGTGCGCCGGTGCAGCCCCGTCATCAGCCCGTCGCGCGGACCCGGCCCGAACCGCGCCGCGATGTACAGGCCCGTCGCCGCTCCGTTCAGCACGATGCCCGCCACCAGCAGCGGGACCCGCACGGCGAGGGAACGGGCGTCCGGGAGCAGCGCGAGCGTGCCGTCCATGGCGAGGCCGACCACGAAGACGTTGGAGACCGTGCCGAGCCCGGGTCGCTGGCGCAGCGGGACCCACAGCAGCAGCACCGCCGCGCCCACGACGATCGACACCACCCCGATGCTCAGCCCGGTCAGCTCCGCGAGCCCCTGGTGCAGCACGTTCCACGGCTCCAGCCCGAGCCCCGCCGCCACGAGCAGCGCGGAACTCGCGCCGTAGAGGGTGAGCCCGGCGTACAGCTGGACCAGCCGGCGGGGGAGATGGCGGCCGGGAGGGGAGGCGCTGGGCGTGGCGGGGTCGGGAGCGGACACGGGAATTCCCCCCTGGGTGGTGACGGTGGCCTGACGCATGACACTCTGTGGCTTGGGACGAATCGCCATCCATGGCCAATTCGGGGAAGGTGGACTGATCTTCATGGCGCAGTGGACCTCGGCCGTGGGAGCCGCGCAGCTCGCCCGGCTCCTCAACTCACAGCAGGACCGTCCGGCCGGCCCCGGCACCCGCCGTCCCCCCGCCTACCGAGCCCTCGCCGACGGCATCCGCCTGCTGGTGCTGGAGGGCCGCGTCCCGGTGGCCGCGCGGCTGCCCGCGGAACGCGAACTGGCCCTGGCCCTGTCCGTCAGCCGCACCACCGTCGCGGCGGCCTACGAGGCGCTGCGCGGCGAGGGCTTCCTGGAGTCCCGGCGCGGAGCCGGCAGCTGGACCGCCGTACCGGCCGGCAACCCGATCCCGGCACGCGGCCTGGAACCCCTGCCCCCCGAGGCCCTCGGTTCGGTGATCGACCTGGGCTGCGCCTCGCTCCCGGCGCCCGAGCCGTGGCTGACCCGTGCCGTGCAGGGCGCGCTGGAGGAACTGCCGCCGTACGCCCACACCCACGGGGACTACCCGGCCGGACTGCCCGCCCTGCGCTCGATGATCGCCGAGCGCTACACCGCGCGCGGGATCCCCACCATGCCGGAGCAGATCATGGTGACGACCGGGGCGATGGGCGCCATCGACGCCATCTGCCACCTCTTCGCGGGCCGCGGCGAGCGGATCGCCGTGGAGTCACCGTCCTACGCCAACATCCTCCAGCTGATGCGCGAGGCGGGCGCCCGCCTGATCCCCGTCGCGATGGCCGAGGGCCTGTCCGGCTGGGACATGGACCGCTGGCGCCAGGTGCTGCGCGAGGCCGCGCCGCGGATCGCCTACGTGGTCGCCGACTTCCACAACCCCACCGGGGCGCTCGCCGGCGAGGACCAGCGGCGCCGGCTGGTGGACGCCGCCCGCTCGGCCGGGACGGTGCTCGTCGCCGACGAGACGATGACCGAGCTGTGGCTGGAGGAGGAGTTCCGGGACGGTGGCATGCCCCGGCCGGTGTGCGCCTTCGACCCGGCGGGCTCCACGGTGATCACCGTCGGCTCGGCCAGCAAGGCGTTCTGGGCGGGGATGCGGATCGGCTGGGTGCGGGCGGCGCCGGACGTCATCCGCAGCCTGGTCGCCGCGCGGGCCTACGCCGACCTGGGCACGCCGGTGCTGGAGCAGCTGGCCGTGAACTGGCTCTTCAGCACCGGGGGCTGGGAGCAGGCGGTCGAGCTGCGCCGGGCGCAGGCGCTGGAGAACCGGGACGCGCTGGTGACCGCGATCCGGCGGGAGCTGCCGGACTGGGAGTTCGAGGTGCCGCAGGGGGGTCTGACCCTGTGGGTCCGCGCCGGCGGCCTCTCCGGCTCCCGCCTCGCGGAGGCGGGCGAGCGGACCGGCGTCCGCGTCCCGTCCGGCCCCCGCTTCGGCGTCGACGGCGCCTTCGAGGGCTACGTCCGTCTTCCGTTCACCGTCGGGGGAGCGGTGGCGGAGGAAGCCGCGGTACGACTCGCCGCCGCGGCCCGACTGGTGGAGTCGGGCGCGACGGGCGGGACGGAGGCACCGCGGACGTTTGTGGCGTAGGCGGGGTGGGGCGGGGCCTGCGGCGTTTGTGGCGTGGGCCGGGTGGGGCCTGGCGTGCTTGTGGCGTGGGCCGGGTGGAGCTTGGCGTGCTTGTGGCGTGGGGTCGGGGTGCGTTCCTGGCCTCGGGTCCTTCGTGGCTGCTCGCGCAGTTCCCCGCGCCCCTCCGGGGCGCCCGTGGCTGCGGGCGGTCGTGCCGCCGGGGGCGGCACGGGCGGGTGCCGGGGGCGCCCCCTGCCCGAAGCGCTTGAGGGAGGCATCCCTTCGGGGCGCTGGTGAGCTTCGGGGCGCTGGTGAGCTTCGGGGCGCTGGTGAGCGACCCGGCCGCTGCCCCTGCCCCGGCAGCGGCACGCGGCGCCCTGGCGGTGCCGCCAGGCGATGCGAACCCCCGCCCAGCCGCGGCGCGGGGTGCGCGGTCAGCTCTCGGCCGCCATGGCCTCCGCGGCCACCGGGGTCTTCTCCTCCGACGGCTTCGTCAGGTCCGTCGGCTCCCCGGCCCCGGCCCCCGCGCGGGCCGGCAGCAGCCCCAGTACCGCCTGCCGGTCGGCGTCGCTCGTGGCGTCGTCGTAGGGGTCGGGTGTCCGCGGTACCTGCAGGCGGTGCACCGGACCGGACCCCAGCCGCGCGTATCCCCGCCCGGGCGGCACATGGGACATCGGCGTCGTGTGCGGCGGCACGCCCAGCACCGCCTCCACCTGCTGCGGCGCCGCCGTCCCGAGCACGACACGCGCGCGCGTGTGCTGCCGTACCGCGTCGCTCAACGCCTCCGCGCTGTCGAACTGCTCGGCCACGACCACGGTCACGTTCGCCGCGCGGCCGTGCCGCAGCGGCACCTGGAGCAGCGCCTGCGGGTCCTTGCGGCCGTCCGCCGCGGCGAGGTGCGCGAAGACGCCGGGGCGGTCCACCAGGATCCACAGCGGGCGCCGGGTGTCCTCCGGCGGCGGGTCGCCCGCCTGCCGCGCCAGGTTGACCGCGATGAGCCGCCGCTCGGTCTCCTGCGCGGCCCACTCCAGGCTGGCCAGCGCCCCGGCCAGCGCGCACTCCACGCCCAGGACACCGTCCCGGCCGGTCAGACAGGCGTACTCGCCGGTGCCGCCGCCGTCGACGATCAGCACGTCGCCGTACTGGAGGGTCTGCAGGGCGATGGACCGCAGCAGGGTGGACGTGCCGCTGCCGGGGTGGCCCATGGCCAGCAGGTGCGGCTCGGTGGAGCGGATGCCGGTGCGCCAGACGACCGGCGGGACGTCGATCCGTTCCTCGCCGTAGGAGAGGGGGAGCGTGCGCTGGACCTCGCTGGGGTCGGTGAAGCCCAGCACGGTCTCGCCGGGCGCGGTGACGAAGCGCTGGGCGGGGATGTCGGCGGGCAGCGGGGGGAGGGCGGTGACGGTGAGCTGGTTGCCCGCCTCGTCCCACGCGAAGTGGTACTCCCGGGTGCGTCCGGCCTTCGCGGTGAGCAACTGCTCGATCCGCGCGCGGGCCTCGGCCTCGCCGTCCGGGAAGTACGCGGGGTAGCGGATCACGAGGTGCCCGATGCGTCCGGCGTCGTCGAACTCGTGGGTGGTGAACGCCTTGTCCCAGGCGCCGCCGTGCGCGTACAGCGGCGCCGGGTCGTCGGCGCCGGAGAAGTACGGCACCAGCGCCTCGTACAGGGCCTGGAGCCGTTCGGTCTGGGACTCGTCGGGCCCTTCGGGCGCCGACGGGGTGCGGTCGCGGCCCTGCCAGGCCGCTGCCGCCATCACGGTGACGACGGCGAACAGCGGTCCGTACGGCATCAGGGCCACGAGCAGGAACAGGGCGGCCACGAAGAACAGCAGTGGCCCGCGCCTGTCCTTGGGGGTGTCCGCCCACCTGCGCCGGCCGGCCGAGGCCAGCAGGCGCAGCCCGCGCGTGACGGTGATCAGCGGGTGGAGGACGTCGGTGGCGCTGTCGGCCGCCGTCCGGGCCAGCTCCCTGCTCCGGGCGATCTGCGTCCGGGCGATCTGGGCGCTGTCCTTGCTCAGGATGCGGGGGAGAGGGCGCCGGGCCACTGCTGACTCCTGTCGGTGCGTGCGGGCGGGACGGGCGGCGTCAGAACTTGATGCCGCCCAGGAGGCTGGCCAGGCTCTCCCCGCCGGCTTTGATGCTCGGGGCGATGCCTGTGGTCGACAGGTAGAAGCCGAACAGGGCCGACACCGTGGCGTGCGAGCCCTTCAGTCCGTCCTTGCGGAAGAACAGGAAGACGACGATGCCGAGCAGCAGCACGCCTGAGAGGGAGAGGATCATTTCGGGCCTCCTGGTGTCGAAGGTGGGGGACAGTCACCATGAGTTCTTCCAGGATCACAGGATGTATCCATACGATTAAAGGTGCAACTGGGTGGAAATCGGTTGATTTCCCTCGTCCGGAGGAGCCGGTCAAGGCCCGGTTGACCGGCTGGGGTGCCTTGGGCGGGGGGTGCTGCTGATCCTTACCTCGGGCACATCGGGTCATGTGCCACGCGAGCCAGTACGCTGGCGATTCACTCGTACGAAGCAGTCCCCGAATCAGCATGGAGAGGCGGTCCGGCCGATGAGCGAAGCCCCCGACCCGGAGGTCGTGGAGCTGGCGACCAAGATCTTCGATCTGGCCCGGCAGGGGCAGACCGAAGCGCTCGTGGCGTATGTCGACGCGGGTGTTCCGGCCAACCTCACCAACGACCGCGGTGACTCCCTGGTGATGCTCGCCGCCTACCACGGCCACGCCGACGCGGTGCGCGCGCTGCTCGCCCGCGGCGCGGCGGCGGACCAGGTCAACGACCGGGGTCAGACCCCGCTCGCAGGTGCCGTCTTCAAGGGTGAGACGGACGTGATCAAGGCCCTCCTGGAGGGCGGAGCCGACCCTTCCGCGGGCATGCCGTCGGCCGTCGAAACGGCCCGGATGTTCGGCAAGAAGGAGCTTCTGGAACTGTTCGGCGTCCACTGACGTCGACGCACTGACCAGGTACGACACGGAAAACGGGGGAGGCGGTACAGGGCCGCCGGAAATACGGTCGCGGCAGCACACACCGCGGGTCATCATGACGTCGTGATTCACGGACGCGATGGCTGGGCAGGTGTTGCCGCACCGCGCGGGCCGTGATGCGGTCCGCATGGGCCACCGACGAGAGGCAGAGAGAGATGGTCTACAGCAAGCAAGAGACGGCGGGCGCTCCGACGTTGTGTCACGCGGCCAGGTAATGCGTGTTCCCCGGTTGCGTCGACGCTTGATGTGAGGCTGTTTCCCATGTTCGATCCGGTCATAGCGCCCAGCGGTACGCTGCTCGGCCTCCTGCAGAGAGGCCGCGGCGACGGCACGCTGCACGCGCTCACCGCCCCGCGCGCCGAAGCGCTCGCGGCCCTGAACCACTGTGTGCTGCGCGACCCCCGCCACGACTGGCAGGTGGAGAACCGCTCCCTGTACTACGCCCGGCTCTACCTCGACCTGAACGGCGAGCTGGACGCCGTGGAGGCACACCTCTTCGACCCCGAGGACATCCTCGACACCGACGAGTCCCGCACCGGCCTGGCCCTGGCCGTCCTCGGCCACCTCGCCTCCTACGGCCGGCGGGACGCCCTGGCGCTGCTGCGCAGGTACGCCGCCCACGGCTCGAACTGGGCCTGGGCCCTGGACGAGCTGGCCCTCAGGGACGACGACGCGGGCCTGCGCGCCCTCGCCGCCCCCGTCCTGGCCCGCTTCGGCACCGATCCCGAGGGCGAGGCCGAGCTGGCCGCCGCCGTGCGCGACGCCTTCGAGCCGCGGCCCTGGCGGCTGTGGGCCGAGGACCCGCGCGAATCGATCGCCACACGCGTGCGTGCCGCCCAGGAGACCGGCTGCTTCGACCGGTGGCAGCGGCAGCTGCGGCCGACCGGGCCCCGCCCGGGGTGGAGCGTGGCCGCCGTCTTCGAGTGGGCCCAGCAGGGCATGGAGCGCGGTGCCGCCCTCCACGTGCCCGCCGCCCGCTGCCTGGCGGCCGTGGCCGGCCCCGAGGACCGGCCCGAGATCCTCCGGGCCGCCCGGACCGGCACCGACGGGGCCCGCTGCACCGCCCTGCGCTACCTCGCCGACAGCAACGACCGGGACGCGCTCGACCTGATCGAGGCCGCCGTCGCCGACGGGACGGCGCCCGTCGTGGAGGCCGCCGTCGACGCCTTCGAGCGGATGCGGAGCGTCGCCGCCGTCGACCGCGCGCGCGGCTGGGCCCAGCGCCCCGACGCGCTCGGCGCCGCAGCCGGCCGCATGCTCGCCTGCCGTGGCGGCGCCCAGGACCGCGACCTCGTCCTCGGTGCCCTCCGCGAGGCCGTACGCGGAGAGGGGCCGGACGCGCCCACCTTGTGGACCCTCGTCGACGGTGCCGGACGCCTCGGCATCGCCTGCGCGGCCCCCGTGCTGCGCCACGTCTACCGCGAGACGGCCTCCTCCCACCTCCGTGGCCGTGCCGCCCGCGCGCTGGCCGCCACCGACCCCTCCTTCGCCACCGGCTTCGCCGTCGAGTGCCTGTGGGACTGCGAGGAGACCACCCGCGAACTCGCCGCCCGGCACGCCGAGACCGGTGACGCCCGGGTCGTGGAGCGCCTGCGCCGCCTGGCCGCCGATCCGGCCGAGGAGGACGAGGTGCAGACCGCGGTCCGCAGCCGCTTCGGGCCCGACGCCGCCCTCGGCTGAGCCGCACCGGCTCACCCCCTCCCGTTCCCCCGCCCGGCGGACGGGCGCCCGCCGGGTGAACAGCGGATGACCCGCGGGTCAGGCGGCCATGACGGCCGTCTGACCCGCTCGGGTGTGCAGCCCAACGCTCATGGGACGTTCCCCGCGCCGAAAGATCGACGTTGACGCGGGCACGTCCGGCACGGCGACAACACCCGTATGCGTGTCGTCATCGTGACCGAATCCTTTCCCCCCGATGTGAACGGCGTGGCCCACTGCGCGCTCCAGACCGCCCGGCACCTCGTAGATCGCGGTCACCACCCGCTCGTCGTCGCCCCCGCTCCGGCGCCCGGCACCGGCCCCGACACGGACGCCCCGTGCCCGGTCGTGCGCATCCCCTCCCTCCCGCTCCCCGGCTACCCCCAGGTCCGCGTCGCGCTGCCCAGCCGGCGCCTGGCCGCGGCCCTCGTCTCCCACCGCCCCGACGTGGTCCACCTGGCCAGCCCCTTCGTCCTCGGCGTCCGCGGCATGGCCGCCGCCGCCCGGCTCGGCATCCCCGCCGTCGCCGTCTACCAGACCGACCTGGCCGGCTACGCCCGTACCTACATGGGCGCCGGCGAGGCCGCCGCCTGGCGGCGGATACGCACCGTGCACGCCGCCGCCGACCGCACCCTGGCCCCCTCCAACGCCGCCCGGTCCGATCTGGAGGAGCACGGCGTACCGCGGGTACGGCTGTGGCCGCGCGGGGTGGACACCGTACGTTTCCGGCCAGACCACCGGGACGAGGCGCTGCGTCGCGAACTCGCCCCGAACGGCGAACTGATCGTCGGCTACGTCGGCCGGCTCGCCCCCGAGAAGCACGTCGAACTCCTCGCGGAAGTCTGCGGACTGGCCGGCGTGCGGCTCGTGGTCGTCGGCGACGGACCCAGCCGGGCGCCTCTGGCCGAGGCGCTGCCCGGCGCCGTCTTCCTGGGCCGCCGCACCGGCGGCGAACTGGCCCGGATCTTCGCCTCGCTGGACCTGTTCGTGCACACCGGGCCCTTCGAGACCTTCTGCCAGACCGTCCAGGAGGCCATGGCCAGCGGCGTCCCGGTCGTCGCGCCCGCCGCCGGCGGCCCGCTCGACCTGGTCGACCACGGCCGCACCGGCCTGCTGGTCCCGCCGCGCGACGCCACCGCCGTGCAGGAGGCCGTCCGCGCCCTGGCCGCCGATCCCGCGCGGCGGGCCGCGTACGGCGCCGCCGCCCGCGCGACGGTCGAGGACCGCACCTGGGCCGCCGTGGGCGACCAGCTGCTCGCCCACTACGACGCCGTCCTCGCGGCCCGGAGGACGGCGGTGGCGGCATGACCGGCCGGTCCCTGCGCATCGTCCGTCTCGCCAACTTCGTCGCCCCCGCCTCCGGCGGCCTGCGCACCGCCCTGCGGGAACTCGGCAAGGGCTTCCGGGCCGCGGGCCACGACCCGGTCCTGATCGTGCCCGGCGAACGGCACACCGACCGCGACACCGAGCAGGGCCGGGTCATCACCCTGCCCGGCCCGCTGCTCCCCGGCACCGGCGGCTACCGCGTCCTCACGGACAAGCGGCGCGTGGCCGCCCTCCTGGAGGAGCTGGCCCCGGACCGGCTGGAGGTCTCCGACCGGACCACCCTGCGCTGGACCGGCCGCTGGGCCCGACGCGCGCGCGTGCCCGCCGTGATGGTCTCCCACGAGACCACGGACGGCGTGCTGCGCACCTGGGGCCTGCCCGAGCCGCTCGCCCGGCGCGCCGCCGACTCCCTCAACACCCGTACCGCGCACGTCTACTCGCGGGTCGTGTGCACCACCGGGTTCGCCGAGCGCGAGTTCGTCCGCATCGGCGCGCGCAACGTCGTACGCGCCCCCCTGGGCGTCGACCTGATGGAACGCCACCCCGCGTTGCGCGACGCCGGGCTGCGTGGCCGCCACGCGCGCGTGGACGAGACACTGCTCGTGATGGCCTCCCGGCTCTCCGTCGAGAAGCGCCCCGGCACGGCCCTGGACGCCCTGGAGGCGCTGCTGCGGCGCGGGCGTCGGGCGGTGCTCGTGGTGGCCGGGGACGGACCGCTGCGGGCCCGGCTGGAGCAGCGCGCGCGGGACCGCGGGCTCCCGGTCGCCTTCCTCGGGCACGTCTCCGACCGGACGGCCCTCGGCGCGCTCCAGGCCTCCGCCGACGTGTGCCTGGCGCCCGGGCCCGCCGAGACCTTCGGCCTGGCCGCGCTGGAGGCCATGGCCTGCGGCACACCGGTGGTGGCGAGCGCGTCGTCCGCGCTCCCCGAGGTCATCGGGTCCGCAGGGGCCACCGCCGCCGGCGGCGGAGAGTCCTTCGCGGACGCCGTGGAACTGCTCCTGGACCGCGGCGAGCCCGAGCGGCGGGAAGCGGCACGCGCGCGTGCGGAGTGCTTCGGCTGGGGAACCGCCGTGGAGGCCTTCCTGGCGGCCCACGACGCCGAGGTGCTGTGCCCCGTCGGCGCCCGGCCCGCCGTGCCGGAGGGCGTGGCATGAGAGCCGGTGCGGCACGACGGCGGAGCCGACCCGTCCGGTTCGTCGCCCTCGGCGACTCGCTGACCGAGGGCGTGGGCGACCCGGTCGGTACCGGGTGGCGGGGCTGGGCCGCGCTGCTGGCGGCCTCCCTCGCCGAGGACAGCGAGCAGGTGCGGTTCACCAACCTCGCGGTCAGCGGGGCGCAGACCCGGGACGTGCGGGAGAAGCAGACACCGGCCGCCCTGGAGCTGCGGCCCGACCTGGTGTCCGTCGTCATCGGCGTCAACGACACGCTGCGCCACACCTTCGACATCCACGCCGTGGCCGCCCACCTCGACCACGTCTACGCGTCCCTCACCCGGCAGGACGCCACCCTGCTCACCGCCTGCCTGCCCGACCCCGGCGCGATGCTCCGGCTCCCGGACGCCCTCGCCCGGCCGCTGGCCCGTCGGCAACGGGCGGTCAACGCGGTCGTCCACGCGCTGTCCGACCGCTACGGCGCCCTTCACGTGCACGCCGCGGACGACGGCTGGACCACCGACCGGAGCCTGTGGAGCGCGGACCGGCTGCATCCGGGCGAGCGCGGCCACCGGCAGCTCGCCGTCCGCTGCCACGCCCTGCTCGCCGAGACCGGCCACGCCACCGGCCTGCCGCCCTCGCCCGAGCCGGAGTTCCCCGCGCCGACCCGCACGGCGAGCCTCTGGTGGCTGGCCACGGCCGGCACCGGCTGGGTGCTCCGGCGCTGCAACGACCTGCTGCCGCAGCTGCTGCGCCTCGCCGCCGACGAACTCCGCCACCGCGCGCGGGGCACCGGCGCCCGTCTGGACCTGCGCGCGTCGGCGGCGCTCTCGTCGGCCTTGGCGTCCTTGGAACACGGGGGCGGCGGGGCGGAGGCGGCTCCCGAGGCGGTGGCTGCCGGAGTGGTCGGTGGGGCCGTGGGCCCGGCCGGGGTGGCCGGTGAGGCCGTGAACCCCGCCGCGGTGGTTCCGGTCGGCGAGGGTCAGCGGCGTCGTACCGGTACGAACCGGACGGGGGTGCCCGGGAGCGCCTGCGCGGCGGCCGGCAGGTCGGCGGCGCGGACCACCGCGATCACCGGGTAGCCGCCGGTGGTCGGATGGTCCGCGAGGAAGACCACCGGGCGCCCGTCCGGCGGGACCTGCACCGCGCCGAGGACCATGCCCTCGCTGGGCAGTTCACCGGGCCGGGCCCGCTCCAGCGCGGGCCCCTCGGTGCGCAGGCCGATGCGGTTGCTCGCCGCGGACACCCGGTACGCGCGCGTGGCGAGGTCCCGGACCGCCCGCGCCGTGAACCAGTCGTCGCGCGGGCCCGGGACCACCCGGAGCACGAGTTCGGCCGGCGGACGCGGCTGCGGCGCGCCGTCCACGCGCGCGGGAGGACCGGCCGGGGCGCCCAGCGGCAGCACCGTGCCGTCCGCCAGTGGGGCCGGGCCGAGGCCGGACAGCAGGTCGGTGGCGCGACTTCCGAGGACGGGCTCGACGGCGACGCCGCCGCCGACCGCCAGGTAGCTGCGTACGCCGGCCGTGGCCGCACCCACCTCCAGCAGTGCGCCCGCAGGCACCACGACGGGCGCGCCCCAGGCGACCGGGCGGCCGCCCACCGACACCGGGCACGGCGCACCGCCGACGGCGACGGTCACCGTCGAACGGGGGCGCACCGCACAGCCGTTGAGCGTGGTCTCCAGCACGGCGGCGTCCGGCGGATTGCCGACGAGCCGGTTCACCAGCGCGGCCGCGGGCGCGTCGAGCGCGCCGGACCGGGGCACGCCGAGATGCGCGTACCCCGGCCGCCCCCGGTCCTGCACGGTGGTCAGCGCCCCGGCGCGCACCACGACGAGCGCTCGATCGGTCATGTGCCCACCCCGCTCCCCGACGGTACGGCGCCCACGCGCGCGCAGAGGGCCCTCATGCGCCCTCCACCGGGACGAACCGGACGCGCGTCCCCGGCGCCAGCAGTGCGGCCGGCACGCGCGTGTGGTCCCACAGCACCGCGTCCGTCGTACCGATCAGCTGCCAGCCGCCCGGTGAGGAGCGCGGGTACACGCCGGTGTACGGCCCGGCCAGGGCCACCGCACCGGCATGGACGGACGTGCGCGGGGTGGCGCGACGCGGGACGTGGTAGCGGTCCGGGAGCCCGGTGAGATAGCCGAAGCCGGGCGCGAAACCGCAGAAGGCCACCGTGAACTCGGTGCCGGCGTGGATCCGGGCCGCCTCCCGCTCGGTCACCCCCCAGCGCTCGGCGACCGCCGCGAGGTCCGGGCCGTCGTACCGTACGGGCAGTTCGACCAGCTCACGCGCGTGGGAGGGCGGCGTCGGCACCCGCGCGGTGGTCAGCTCCGACGCCCAGCGGGCCGGGTCGGCCAGCCCGTCGAGCAGGACCGTGCGGGCCGCCGGGACGATCTCGCGGACCGTCAGCGCGCCCTCCGCGCGGCGCCGCAGCAGCTCCGCGTGCAGGGCCTGCGCCTCCTCCCCGGAGGACACCTCGACGAGCAGCGCGTCGTCACCGACGTGAAGCGCCCTCATGCGAACGCCTCCACCCGCACACCGGCCGCCACCAGCCGCTCGCGCACCCGACGGGCCAGGCCGACGGCGCCCGGTGTGTCGCCGTGCAGGCACAACGACCGGGCGCGCACCTGGATCCGCGCGCCGGAGTGCGCGACCACCTCACCGGAGCGCGCGAGGCTCACGGAGCGTTCCACGACGGTGTCCGGGTCGGTCACGACGGCGCCGTCCCGGTCGCGCGGCACCAGCGTGCCCTCGTCGGTGTAGGCGCGGTCGGCGAAGGCCTCGGTGACGGTCGGCAGGCCCGCCCCGGCGGCCAGCGCCAGCAGGCGCGAGCCGGGCAGGCCCAGCACCGGCAGCGAGGCGTCCGCCAGCCGCACGCCGTCGATCACCGCGCGGGCCTGCTCCTCGTCGTGCACGACCCGGTTGTAGAGCGCGCCGTGCGGTTTGACGTAGGCCACGCGCGCCCCCGCGGCCCGCGCGAACACCTCCAGGGCGCCGATCTGGTAGGCCACCTCGGCCGCCAGTTCGGCGGGCGGCACATCCATCGCGCGCCGCCCGAAACCCGCCAGGTCCCGGTAGGAGACCTGCGCGCCGATCGTCACCCCGCGCTCGGCCGCCCGTTCGCACACCCGGCGCATGGTGGCCGCGTCCCCGGCGTGGAAGCCGCAGGCCACGTTGGCGCTGGTGACGACGGACAGCAGCTGTTCGTCGTCGGTCAGCCGCCAGCGGCCGAAGCCCTCGCCGAGGTCGGCGTTCAGATCGATCGCGGTCATGGTGTTCTCGTGTCTCCGTTCTCGTGGAGGTTCCTGGTACGCGGGTTCCGGTGGCGCGTACGCGGGTTCCGGTGGCGCGTAAGCGGGTTCGGTACGGCGTACGCGGGCTCCCGTGGTGTGTACGCCGCCTCCGGTACGGCGTGCCGCGTTCCGTGTGCGCCGGGCCTCAGTCGACGCCGACCAGCCGGTACTGCTCGTCGCGGGCGTCGGTCAGGAACATCTGGCCCGGCGCGTGCGTGATCGCGAACGGCGGCCGGGAGGCCATCACGGCCGCCTGCGGGGTCACCCCGCAGGCCCAGAACACCGGGATCTCACCGTCGGCGACGGTCACCGCGTCGCCGAAGTCGGGCCGGGCGAGGTCCTCGATGCCGAGGGCCGCGGGGTCCCCGCAGTGCACCGGGCCGCCGTGCACGGCCGGCAGCAGGCTGCTCTCCCGGATCGCCGCCCGCAGGTGCTCCGGCGGCACCGGCCGCATGGACACCACCATCGGCCCGCGCAGCCGGCCCGCCGCCCGGCACGCCCGGCCGGTCACGTACATCGGCACGTTCCGGCCCTCCTCGACGTGCCGGATCGGCACCCCCGCCCGGGCCAGCGCCCACTCGAAGGTGAAGCTGCACCCGAGGAGGAACGCCACCAGGTCGTCGCGCCAGTACGCGCGCGCGTCCGTGGGCTCGTCCACCAGTTCGCCGTCCTGCCATACCCGGTAGCGGGGCAGGTCGGTCCGGAGATCGGCGCCCCCGGCGAGGACGGTCGTCGGGGAGCCCGCGTCCGTGACGTCCAGCACGGGGCAGGGCCTGGGGTTGCGCTGGCAGAACAGCAGCATGTCGTAGGCCCAGTCGGCGGGCACCGCGATCAGGTTGGCCTGGGTGTGCCCCGCCGCGACTCCGGCGGTCGGTCCGGCCAGACCCTCGCGGAAGCGGGCCCGCGCCGTTTCCGGGCTCCACGCGTGCGCGTGCGCGTCGACCGTGGTGACGGGACGGTCCTCGGTACGGTTCACCCGCGTCATGCCAGCTCCTTCCCGCGCGTCTCCGGCAGCCCGAGCAGTGCCAGGGCCGCGAGGCCGTAGCCGATCGCGCCGAAGACCAGCGCGCCGCCGACGCCCCAGCTGTCCGCGAGGAAGCCCACGAGGGTCGGGAACACCGCGCCCACCGCGCGGCCCGTGTTGTACGTGAAGCCCTGGCCGGTGCCGCGCACCGCCGTCGGGTACAGCTCGCTCAGGTAGGAGCCGAAGCCGCTGAAGATGGCCGACATGCAGAAGCCGAGCGGGAAACCGAGCACCAGCAGCAGGGTGTTCGCGCCGTGCGGGATGTTCGCGTACGCCAGGATGCACAGCGCCGACAGCAGCGCGAACAGCCAGATGTTGTTGCGCCGGCCGAGCCGGTCGGTCAGGTGGCCGCCGGTCAGGTAGCCGAGGAAGGCGCCGGAGATCAGGAAGGCCAGGTAGCCGCCGGTGCCGACGACCGACAGACCGCGCTCGGACTTCAGGTACGTCGGCACCCAGGTCGCCAGCGTGTAGTAGCCGCCCTGCACGCCGGTGGACAGCAGGCCCGCGAAGACCGTCGTGCGCAGCAGCCCCGGGGCGCCGTCCCGGCCCGGCCGGAAGATCGCCGCGAACGAGCCCCGCGCCGGGTCCTGTTCGCGGGCCGCCGTCGCCGCGGGAGCGTCGTGCACCCGGCGGCGCAGCCACACCACGAGCAGCGCCGGCAGCGCGCCGGTCCAGAACATCACCCGCCAGGCCAGGTCGTCGCCGGCGAAGGAGAAGACCAGCGTGTAGACGATCGCCGCCAGTCCCCAGCCGACCGCCCAGGAGCTCTGGACCGCGCCGAGCGTACGGCCGCGGTGGCGCGCGCTCGCGTACTCGGCGACCAGGATCGCGCCGACCGCCCACTCGCCGCCGAAGCCGAGGCCCTGGAGGGCGCGGAAGACCAGGAGCGTCTCGTAGGTGGGCGCGAACCCGCAGGCCACGGTGAAGACGGCGTACGTGATCACCGTGATCATCAGGGCCCGGACCCGGCCCACCCGGTCCGCGAGCACGCCCGCCGCGGCGCCGCCGACCGCCGAGACCACCAGCGTGACGGTGGTGAACAGGCCGGTCTGGCCGCTGTCGAGGCCGAAGTACGCCGAGAGCGCCACCATGCTCAGCGGCAGGGTGAAGTAGTCGTAGGAATCCAGGGCGTATCCGCCAAAAGCGCCGGCGAACGCGCGCCGGCCGCGCGGGCCGAGGGCGTGCAGCCAGCCGAACGCGCCGTCCTCGGCGCTGCGTTCGGCCGGTGCCGGGCGTACGCCGGCGGAGGGGGCGGAGCGGGGCGGTGGAGTCGTGCTCATGGGCACCTCGCAGGAGAGGGACGGAGGGTGCTGGGAAGCGAGCCGTGCGGAGCACCGTAGAGGATCGTTCAACGATCCTTCAATACCCGCGTTGTTTCGTCCTGGTGTCTGCGATTGAATTCCGGGCATGGCAGAGCAGCTGACGGGACTGGCCGGCGACCGGGTCCTCCTGGGGCGTACCAGCACGGCGGAACGGGTTTCGGACATCCTCAGAAGCCGCATCGCCGAGGGCTACTTCCCGCCCGGCACCCGGCTGTCGGAGGACAGCATCGGCGGGGCCCTCGGCGTCTCCCGCAACACCCTGCGCGAGGCGTTCCGGCTGCTCACCCATGAGCGCCTGCTGGTCCACGAACTCAACCGCGGCGTGTTCGTGCGGGTCCTGACCGTCGAGGACGTGGAGGACATCTACCGCACGCGCTCCCTCGTCGAGTGTGCCGTCGTGCGCGGCCTGGGCGCCCCGCCGTACCGGCTCGGCGGACTGGTCGCGGCGGTCGAGGAAGGGCGGACGGCGTCCGCGGAGAACGACTGGAAAGGGCTGGGCACGGCCAACATCCACTTCCACCGGGAACTGGTCTCGCTCGCCGGCAGCGAGCGCACCGACGAACTGATGCGCAGCGTCTTCGCCGAGCTGCGCCTGGCCTTCCACGTCGTGGACGACCCGCGCCGCCTGCACGAGCCGTACCTCGTCCGCAACGCCCAGATCCTGCAGGAACTGCAGGCCGGGAACCGGCGCGGCGCGGAACGGCTGCTGGAGACCTACCTCGCGGACTCCCTGGAACGGGTGGTCGAGGTGTACCGGCGGCGGGTGGGCGAGGAGCCGTCCGGCTCCTCCTGAGCCTCCCCGAGCCTCTGCGGCGGTCGCTCCTCCCGCGGCGGCGGCCGCCCTCCGACTGCTGTGACGACCGTCTCTTGAGCGTCTGTGACGGCCGTCGCTTCTGAGCCGTTTGGGATGATGTCAGACCCAGGACCTAGTCTGTGCTCCGTGACTTCGCCTGCATCGACGGACCGTGTTCCGCCCCAGCTCAGCGCGGGGCCGCGCCCGGCTCCGGGTCCGGCCGCCGACGAGGGGCTGGCGCGTCGGCTGCGCGCGCTCGCCTGCACCGCGCCGCTGCACGACCTGGACGCGCGCAAGGCCAACCTGGCCGGCGAGTACTCGCAGTACGGGATGGCCGAGGTGGCGCTGGCCGCCATCGACCTGGTCACGCTGAACATGGACTTCGACACCGGCGCCGACCACGAGCAGATCGTCGCCCGGCTGATCCCGCGCATCGCCGCCCAGGCCCCGCACCGGTCCGCCGCCGAACACGAGCGCGTGGCCCGCTGGGTCCTGGAGAACCTGATCAACGTCGGCAGCGTGGACCGCGGCTTCCGCGCGGTCTACGGCACCTTCGCGCCGGACGGCACGTACGTCCGCCGGGACTACGACTTCAAGCTGATCGAGGAGGTCCCGGGCCCCGGCGGCACGGTCTACCTGCGGACCACGGACGAGGCGGTCAACGTCCTGGTCGGCGCCCTCGACACCGACGTCACCAGCGCCCAGATCGCCGCCGAGGTCAAGCTGGAGGTGCTGATCAACCGCGGCCGCCTCGCCGACGCCCAGCTCGCCGCCGAGCAGGCCCGGTACCGCACGGTGCAGTACTCCGAGACGCTCCGCCGCGCCCTGGAGGCCACCCGGCGCAACGTCCGCGCGGTCGACTGGCTCAACTCCGTGCCCGACATGATCGCCGAGGCCCTGGACCACGTGGCCGAGCGCTACCGCCACGAGAACGCCATCCTCACCAACATCCGCAAGGCCCGCGACGAGACCGAGGAGCCGGAGCACAAGCGCCGCGCCGCCGACCTGGTCGACATCGTCAAGGACTGCATCCGGCGCCACACCCAGCTCCAGTCGCGCCTGCTGGAGGCCGGCCCGCTGTTCCGCGCCGAACAGGACCGGCAGGCCTTCGCCACACCGGCGACCACGTCCGGCATAGACCTCTACGGCCATCTCGTCGCCCCCGTCCTGCCCCTGCCCCTGGAGCAGGCGATCCGGGTCACCGACGCGTTCTTCGCACGCGGCACCGGACTGCGGACACCGGTGTCCGTCCGGGTCGCCGACCTCGTCGACATCCTGCTGACACCGCCCGTGGAACGGGAGCACCTGGGCGCGGAGATGCCCGAACCCGACCTGATCGCGACGCCGGACGACAGCCGGTTCAGCGAGGAGCAGCTGGCCGCCGCGACGGAGCTGCTGGACCTGCCGGCCGACGCGCCGCGCCGGCTCTCCGGACTGCTCGCCGAGGCCCGCCGGACCGGTGACCCGGACCTGGCGTACCTGGTGGCGCTGCTGGCGGTCCACGCGGCCAGTCCGGCCGTCGGCACCGCCTACCGGCAGGGCGAGGAGAAGCTGCTGTTCGCCGTGGACGACGGAACCGAACTGGACGATCCCGAGTTCGGCGGGGCGGACCTGATCGTGGGAACCGCCCTGCTGGACGCGGCCGGGATGGCCGCGGACCGGACGGAAGCAGCATGAGCGGCATGAGTGGACAAGAACACGACAAGGAGCCGAACCCGTGACCGAGCACGTCGACCGGAGTGAACCCGAGCCTGCCGCCGCGCCGGCGGGCTCCGCCGTCACCCCCGCCGACGCCGCCGACGCGGCGCGGCTCGTCGCCTTCGGCCTCCAGCCCAAGCTGGCGCCCGCCCGCGACCAGGAGTACACCGAACTGCTGCGCCGCTACCGCGAGGACCCGGCGTTCGCCCGGCTCGCGGACGCCGTCGCCGCCGGCCTGGGCCTCGTCGTGCTGGAGGTGTCCCCGCGCGCGGGCATGGCCGTGACCGCCGCCGAGGACTCCGTCTTCGCCGTCCGCATGGGTGACTACGCGCGTCGCACCGCCGCCGACTCCGGCGACCGCTTCCTGCACGGACTCGCCCATCTCGCGGTCGCCGCACTGGCGTTCCCGCGCCCCGAGGACCTGTCCGACGACTCCTACATCGGCCGGGTCACCGTCAACGGCGTCGACACCTTCGTACGGCAGGCCTGCCGCCGCCTGGAGGAGCGCGCCGAGGAGCAGGGCGAGAACACCGACCCGGCGACCGGCGCGCCGGGCCTGGAGGCCGCCTGGCGGATCTGGGCCAGACGCAGCGCCACCGGCGCCACCAAGGACGCCCGCCGGCCGGCCGCCTCCACCACGGGCATCGTGGCGAAGGCCCTGGCCTTCCTCACCGACTCGGGCTTTCTGCAGCGCACCGGCGACGACAACGGCGGCACCTACCGCACCACCGCCCGCTACCAGCTCCAGGTCCGCGACATGGCCGGCAGCGCCGCCCTGGCCGAGCTGCTGGAGCTGGGCGTCGTCCCGGTCACCGACGGCACGGCCACGCTGCTGCCCGCCGAGGACACCGACGACCTGGACCTGGTGGCCGACGCCGGGCTGCCGTTCCACTCCTGACACCCTGAAGCTCCCGCAGCTCCAGAACGCCCCGAACCACCGCACCTTTCACCAGACTTACGAGAGTCCGCCATGTACGAGCTGTCCCGGGTCCGCCTCTACTCCATCGGTCCCGCCGGTGCGCGCTACGCCGACACCGTGCTGGACCTGCGGGGTGTCGGCGAGCCCGTGCCCGACCCGGCGCCCACGCAGGCGGAGTTCTTCGAGGAGGAGCCGTCCGGTCCGCCGCGCCGGCCCGCGCCCGCGGGCGTGCTGTTCCTGGAGAACGGCGGCGGCAAGTCCGTCCTGCTCAAGCTGATCTTCTCGGTGATGCTGCCGGGCCACCGCAACACCCTCGGCGGCGCCAGCTCCGGCGTGCTGCGCAAGTTCCTGCTCGCCGACGACTGCGGCCATGTGGCCCTGGAGTGGCAGCACGTGCAGACCGGCGAGTGCGTGGTCGTCGGCAAGGTCAGCGAGTGGCGCGGCCGGCAGGTGTCGAACGACCCGCGCAAGTTCGCCGAGGCCTGGTACTCCTTCCGGCCCGGTCCCGGCCTCAGCCTGGACAACCTGCCCGTCGCCGAGGCCACCGCGGTACGGCCGCCCGCCGAGGGCACCTCCGGCGCACACGGCCGCCGCCGCACCATGAAGGGCTTCCGCGACGCCCTCATGGAGGCCGGCAAGGCCTACCCGCACCTGGAGGTGCACTGGGAGGAGATCCACGAGCGCTGGACCGAGCACCTCGGCGACCTCGGCCTCGACCCCGAACTCTTCCGCTACCAGCGCGAGATGAACGCCGACGAGGGCGAGGCCGCCGGCCTCTTCGCGGTCAAGAAGGACTCCGACTTCACCGACCTGCTGCTGCGCGCGGTCACCGACACCCGCGACACCGACGGCCTCGCCGACCTCGTCAGCGGCTTCGGCAACAAGCTCGGCCGGCGCGCCGAGCTGATCGCCGAACGGGACTTCACCGCCGGCTCCGTCGACCTGCTCGGCCGGATCGTGGAGGCCGCCGAGGCGCGCGCACGCGCGCGTGACATCCACGCGGGCGCCGAGCGCCGCACCCGCACGCTGGCCCGGCGGCTGTCCGCGCGGGCCGTGCGGGAGCGGATCCGGGCCGCCGACCTCGCCCAGCGGGTCACGGCCGCCGCGTACGCCGTCACGCACTCCGAGGGCGCCCGCGAGCGCAGCTCCCTGATCGCCGCCGAACTCGCCTACCGGCACGCCTCGCTGGCGCTGGCCGCCGCCGAGAAGTCCGCCGCCGCGCAGAAGCGCGAGCTGGCCGACGCCCGCACCCTGCACTCCGCCTGGCAGGCCGCCGAGGCCGTGCTGCGCCACCGTGCCGCCGCCGACCGCGTCGCGCGCGTGTCCGCGGCCATCCAGGAGGCCGAACGGGACGCGGCTCCCGCCCTCGCCGCCCGCGCCAAGGCCGCCGTCGACCTCGTACGGGCCCTGCACGCCGCCGCCGAGAGCGCCGAGTCCCTCGCCAACGAGGAGGAGGAGCGGTCCGCCGCCCTCCAGGAGGTCAGCGACTCCGCCTACCGGGACTCCACCGCCGCCGCCACCGAGGCGCAGCGGGCCCGCAGCGAGGCCGGGCACCTGCGCCAGCGGCTCACCGAGGTCGAGCAGGAGACCGCCGAGGCCGTCCGCGCGGGCTGGCTGGACGACAGCGCCCCGGACGCCGACCCGGCGCGGGCCGCGCTCGCCGCCAGCGACGCCGAGAAGACCGCCGTCGCCGCCTGGGACGCGGCCCGCGAGGCCGCCCGCAAGGCCACCGAGCACGCGCGCGAGGCGGCCTCCGCCGAGTCCCGCGCGGAACTGACCGCGGCCCGCGCCTCGGACGCGGCGACCGCCGCCGAGCGGGCCTACGAGGCCGAGCGCCGCCTCGCCGAGTCGCTGGCCGCCGAGGAGCGGCTCGCGGAGCTGCTGAGCCTGCCGGGCGCGCCGACGGCGGCCCGCGCCGCTGTTCCCGGCCCCCGCAGCGGCGCGGACGACGCCGTCCCGGCCCCCCGCGCCGCCGGCGAGGGAACGCTCAGCCCGGAGGAACTCGACCGCTTCGCCGACGAGTTGCGCGAACTCCTCGACGACGCCGTGTCGACCGCCGAACGGCACCTGTTCGACCTGCGCACGGCCGCCGCCGACGACGCCCGCATCCTCGGCGCCCTCGGTGACGGCGGACTGCTGCCGCCCGGCCCCGACGTGCTGGCCACCGTCGAGTTCCTCGGCGAGCACGGCATCCCCGCGCTGCCCGGCTGGCGCTACCTCGCGCAGGCCGTCGACCCCGCCGACCACGCGCGCGTGCTCGCCGCCCGCCCCGAACTGGTCGACGGTGTGATCATCACCGACCCCGACACGCACGCGCGTGCCCGGGAGGCGCTCGGCGACGCCGCCCTGCTGCCCCGCTCCGCCGTCGCCGTCGGCACCGCGGCCGCCCTGCTCGCCCCGGCCCCCGCCGACGACGCCGCCCCCGGCGACGTCTTCCTCGTGCCGCCGAACCCGGCCATGCACGACGAGCACGCGGCCGACGAGGAGCGCCAGGCCCTGCGCGCGCGGGCCACCGAGCGCGACGACGAGATCCGCGCCCTCGCCGCCCGCCTCGGCAAGGACCGCGAACTGGCCGCGCGTCTCGCCTCCTGGCGCACCGGCTGCCCCTCCGGGCGCCTCACCGAGCTGGCCCGGGCCGCCGAGGAGGCCCGCGTCTTCGCCGAGGAGGCCGAGGCCGAACTCGCCGAGGCACGCACCGCGCGCGCGGAGGCCGAGGAGACCGCCGCCGAGGCCGTGCAGATCCGCGACGAACGGCAGGAGGCCGCGCAGAAGGCCCGGCGCGCCGCCGACGCCCTCGCCGGCCTGGCCTTCCGGCTCCGGGAGCGCGCCGGCTGGCAGACGAAGCTCCGCGAACTCGCCGACGAGGCCGCGGAGTCCGAGGCCCGCGCCCAGGCCTGCCTGGAGCGCGCCCGCGCCGCCGACGAGGACCGCCGTGCCGCCCAGCGCGCCGCCGACGACGCCCGCCGCACCGCGCGCGCCCTGCGCGCCGAGCGCTCCGAGATCGCCGGCGCCCCCGACGACGTACCCGCCGCCGAGGAGGACGCCCCGAAGGCGTCCCTGCCCGCCCTCCGCGAGGCCTACCGGGCGGCCTCACAGGTGTACGAGAAGGTCGGCGTCGGCGCCGACCTGCGCGCCGAGCAGGCCCGCGCGGAGAGCGACGAGAGCGCCGCCCGCGCCGAACTGGACCGGCTCAGCAACAAGGTCCGCACCCGCGCCGAGCAGCTGCTCCAGTCGCCCGACGGCTCCGACGGGCCCTCCCGCCAGGCCGCCGCCGCGCGTGCGGAGGAGCTGGTGCAGCTGCTGGAGACCCGTGTGTCGACCGCGAGCGAGCAGCTCGGCCGGCTGCGCGGCGAGGCCGAGCGGCACGCACCGCAGGACGGTGAGGCGCACACCGAGCTGCCCGAGGAACTTCTCCCGCTCGACGCCGAGCACGCCCAGTCGCTGCTGCGCACCGCCACGGCCGAACTCGCCGCCCGCACCGAGGCACTGGCCGAGGCCCGCGAGGCGCACGCGGAGCTGCTGGCCGCCCACCGCGCCGCCGAGGACGCGGCCGGCGGCTTCGACGAGATCGCGGCGATGCTCCGCGACCTGCTGCGCGAACACACCACCGAGGAGGAGCAGGAGGAGCCGGAAGCCTACCCGGGCACCCTGGAGGAGGCCCGGCACTCCGCCGCCGAGGCCCGTCGCTCGCTGCGGGGCTGCGCCGCCGACCTGTCCGCCGCCGAGGCGGCCGTCCGCGAGGCGAGCGACGTCCTCGTCCGGCACGCCAACTCCACGCGCTACGAACAGGTGCGCACCCCCGCCCGGCAGCAGATCCGCGAACTGCCCGCTTCCGCGCTGCCCGAGCACGCCCAGAAGTGGGCGGACGCGTTCGCGCCCCGGCTGCGCGTCCTGACGGACGAACTGGCCCAGCTGGAACGCAACCGCGACTCGATCGTGGACCGGCTGCGCGGTCTCGTGGAGTCGGCCCTCGCGACCCTGCGGTCCGCCCAGCGGCTCTCCCGGCTGCCCGAGGGGCTCGGCGAGTGGTCCGGGCAGGAGTTCCTGCGCATCCGCTTCGAGGAGCCCGACCAGGCCACGCTCACCGAACGCCTGGGCGAGGTCATCGACGAGGCCACCCGTGCGGCCGTCAAGAAGAACTCGGACCTGCGCCGCGACGGCATGTCGCTGCTGCTGCGGGGCGTCGCGGCGGCTCTCCAGCCGAAGGGCGTGGCCGTCGAGATCCTCAAGCCCGACGCCGTACTGCGCGCCGAGCGCGTCCCCGTCGGCCAGATGGGCGACGTGTTCTCGGGCGGTCAGCTGCTCACCGCGGCCATCGCCCTGTACTGCACGATGGCCGCGCTGCGCTCCAACGACCGGGGGCGGGACAAGCACCGGCACGCCGGCACGCTGTTCCTGGACAACCCGATCGGCCGCGCCAACGCCACCTACCTGCTGGAGCTCCAGCGGGCCGTGTCCGACGCCCTGGGCGTCCAGCTGCTGTACACCACCGGCCTGTTCGACACGACCGCCCTCGCCGAGTTCCCGCTGGTGATCCGCCTGCGCAACGACGCCGACCTCAGGGCGGGCCTGAAGTACATCAGCGTGGAGGAGCACCTCCGGCCGGGGCTGCCCCAGCCTCCCCAGGCCGGGGAGACGGTGCACAGTGAGATCACGGCGACGCGGATGTTCAGGAAGCCGGCGCCGAGCGCGTCGTAGCCACGAGGCCGTGGGGAACCGCGGGCCGTCCGTGGACGGTCGCGCAGTTCCCCACGGACCCGGGGCGCTCTAGGCGTCCTCCTTCAAGAGGTCCGCGCACTTCTCCCCGATCACCATCGTCGTGATGCACGGGTTGACCGCGATCAGGTCCGGCATCACCGAACCGTCGGCGACCCGCAGCCCCTCGACCCCCTTGACCCGCAGCCGTGCGTCGAGCGGGGCCGAGGGGTCGTCGTCGGCGCCCATCCTCACCGTGCAGGACGGGTGGTAGACGGTGTTGTGCGTCCTGTGGATGTAGTCCAGCAACTCGTCGTCCGTGCGGACGTCCGGGCCCGGCGCCAGCTCGGCTCCCGCCCAGCCGCTCAGCGCCGGCTGGGCGGCGATCCGGCGGGCCAGCCTCAGCCCGTACGTCATCACCCGCACGTCGTGCTCGTGCGTGAAGTACCGCGGGTCCACCTTCGGCTTGTCCCGGTAGTCCCGCGTCCGCAGCCGTACCGTGCCCCGCGACTTCGCCTTCGTCACATTGGGGGTCAGGCAGAAGGCGTTCTCCGAGGTCGGGTAGCCCCAGCGCGCGGTGTTCATGTCGAACGGCACCGAGCCGTAGTGGAACATCAGGTCGGGCCGGTCCAGTCCGGGCTCGGTGTCGTAGAAGACGCCCGCCTCCCACCACTGGCTGGACGTGGTGGTCATCGGCTGCCTGGCCTCCCACATGATCACGCCCTCGGGGTGGTCCTGGAGGTTCTCTCCGACGCCGGGGGAGTCCACCAGCACCTCGACGCCGACCTCGCGCAGGTGCCCGGCCGGGCCGATGCCGGAGAGCATCAGCAGTTTCGGGGAGTCGATCGAGCCGCACGAGACGATCACCTCGCGGCGGGCCCGTACCGTGCGCGTGTGCACCAGGTCGGGGTCCAGGTACCGGGCCCCCACGCATCGCCGCCCCTCCAGCACCAGCTTCTCGGCCCGCACCCCGGTCCGGACGTCGAGGTTCGGGCGCTTGCCCAGGACCGGGTGGAGATAGGCCACGGACGAGGACTGGCGGATGTTGTTCTCGTCGGAGTTGATCTGGAACCAGTTGGCGCCGCGCACCACCGTCCTGCCGGTGTTGAACGGGACCGTCGGTATGCCGGCCTGCGCACACGCCTCCAGCAGGGCGGCGCCGCACGGGTCACCGCCCTTGAGCGTGCGCAGCCTCACCGGGCCGGTGCGGCCGTGGTGGTCGCCGGGCGCGTCGTTGTTCTCCAGCCGCCGGTAGAGCGGGAACAGGTCGGCCGCGCTCCAGCCCGTACAGCCCTGGGCCGCCCAGTCGTCCAGGTCCTCCGCAGGTGCCCAGAAGGCGATACAGGAGTTGTGCGACGAACAGCCGCCCAGCACCTTCGCGCGCGCGTGCCGCAGGAAGCTGTTGCCGCTGGTCTGCGGCTCGACCGGGTAGTCCCAGTCGTATCCGGACTCCAGCAGCCCCATCCAGCGCTCCAGTTTCAGGACGTCGTCGTCGCCGACGTCGCTGGGGCCCGCCTCCAGCACGCACACCGTCACGGAGGGGTCCTCGGAGAGCCGTGCGGCCACGACGTTGCCCGCGGTGCCGCCGCCGACCACGACGTAGTCGAACTCATCGAAGCTCATGTGACCTCCTGGCCAGTCGGGATCAGTCGCTATCAGTCGGGGTCGGTCGGTATCCGCCAGGGTCGGTCGGTATCCGTCGGGACCGGGCGTGGTCGGTCGGGAAGCCGTGACCGTGCGGAGTCACTCGGCCGCCGGGGCGGTGAGGGGAGCGGCCGGGGCGGTGGCCGAGGCGTCCAGACGGTGCTCGGCGAGCACGCCGGTGCGGTGCCGCTGGACGCACCAGTAGTAGGCGAAGCCGCCGCCCGCGATGACCGCGACGAAGAGGACCGCGCCCCAGCGCAGGTACCAGTGGTACGGCGCGGACGCGTTGTAGACCGAGGCGCGCGGCCAGATCAGGTTGACCGTCATCGCGGCGCCCCACACCACCGCGACGAGGTTGACGGGCAGCCCCCAGCGGCCCAGCGAGAACCTGCCCTCGTCGGCGGGCCGCCACCTCCCGCGCAGCCGGGCCACCAGCATCGGCACGGTGACACCCAGGTAGGCGAGGTAGATCATGATGATCCCGATGCTGGTGACGACCGTGAAGATCTGCGGCTGGCGGATGTTGACCACGAGGATCGCCAGCGCCAGCACGCCGATGATCACGGCCGGCAGGACCGGGGTCCGGAACCGGGGGCTGACCCGGGCCAGCAGCGAGGACGCCGGCAGGTTGTTGTCCCGGGCCATCGCGAACGCCAGCCGGATCGCCGCCGTGTGCACGGCGAGCGCGCACACCGTGACCGCGATCAGCACGCACCACAGCATGGCCTTGCCGGCCGTAGGACCGAGTACGTCGAGCACGACGTACTGCAGGCCGTCGGTGGACAGCTTGTCTCCCTTGAGGCTGGAGACGCTCATGAGCGCCAGCAGCAGCACCAGGCCGCCCAGGACGAACGAGGCGACGATCGCGCGGATGATGGCACGCGGGGCGTTCCGGGAGGGGTCCAGGCACTCCTCGCCGAGGGAGGAGGCGGTGTCGAAGCCGTACATGACGTACGCCGACGCCAGCGAGGCCACCAGGAAGGCGCCGAGGTAACCCGTCGAGTACCCCGATCCCGTGTGGTTCGTCTGCATGACGACTTGAGGGCCCCGGGTGATGTGGACGGCGAAGAGGATGATCAGTACAACGGTCGCGATCAACTCGATGAAGACGCCCGCCGTGTTGATCGTGGCCATCAACTTGACACCGAAGGCATTGATCAATGTGGTGAAGAGGATCAACACGGTCGCGAGGACCACCGCGTTGGTCGCCACGTCGTACGTGCCCGTGCCGTCCCCCACGAACTGGAACACGGACGAGATCTGCGGCAGCGTCAGCTGATAGGCCAGCGCGACCGCCGAGATGGACACGATGGACGCGATCAGCATCAGCCACCCGGTGAGCCAGCCGACATGCGGATTGCCCACCTTCTTCGCCCAGTTGTAGACCGAGCCGGCCACCGGGTAGCGGGCGGCCAGTTCGGCGAAGCACAGGGCCACCGTGAACTGGCCGGCGAACACCATCGGCCACGACCACCAGTAGGCCGGACCGCCGCTGCCGTATCCGAAGTAGAAGAGCTGGAAGGTGCCGGTCAGGATCGAGATGTAGCTGATCCCGGCGGCGAACGTGTGGAAGTTGCCCAACGTGCGCTTGAGTTCGGGCCGGTAGCCGAACTCGGCGAGTTCGGCGTCGTCGTGGTGGTGGGGGCCTGGCGATTGCTCGGTGGACGTCATGAGCGGACTCCTTCGGCTGTCAGTCGAACCAGCCCTGCGGTGCCGGCGCGGTGTTGCGCCAGACGTGCTTGGTCTCGCGGTACTCGGCGAGCCCCGCCGGTCCGAGTTCGCGCCCGGACCCGGACTGCTTGTAACCACCCCACTCGGCCTGCGGCACGTACGGGTGGTAGTCGTTGATCCAGACCGTGCCGACCCGCAGCGCTGCGGCGACCCGCGCGGCCCTGGCCTCGTCGCCGGTCCACACCGCGCCCGCGAGGCCGTAGACCGTGTCGTTGGCGAGCCGGACGGCCTCCTCCTCGGTGGTGAACCGCTCGACGGTCAGCACCGGCCCGAAGGACTCCTCCCGGACGACGGACATACCGCTCGCGCACTCGTCCAGGACGGTCGGCAGGTAGTAGAAACCCTCGTCGTGGGCGGGCCCTGAGGGCCGGGCGCCGCCGCAGCGCAGCACCGCGCCCTCCGCGAGCCCCCGCGCGACGTACGCCTCGACCTTGGCCCGGTGCGCCGCCGAGATCAGCGGCCCGGCCTGAGCCCGCTCGTCGAACGGCCCGCCGAGCCGGATCCGCCGGGCCCGCCGGACGACCTCGTCCACGAACCGGTCGTGCAGCGCGTCCTCGACCAGCAGCCGGGCCCCGGCCGAGCAGACCTGCCCGGAGTGCAGGAAGACGGCGGTCAGCGCCATGTCGACGGCCGCCTCGAAGCCGGCGTCCGCGAAGACGATGTTCGGGTTCTTGCCGCCCAGTTCCAGCGCGACCTTCTTCACCGTGCCGGCCGCCGCGGCCATCAGCCGGCGGCCGGTCTGCAGCCCGCCGGTGAAGGAGACCAGGTCGACGTCCGGGTGGTCGGCGAGCGGGGCGCCCGCCTCCGGCCCGGCACCCAGGACCAGGTTGGCCACGCCCGGCGGCAGTCCCGCCTCCGCCAGCAGCCGGACCAGGTGGATCGCGGTGTGCGGAGTCAGTTCGCTGGGCTTCAGGACGAAGGTGTTGCCGGCCGCGAGCGCCGGGGCGACCTTCCACGCGGTCTGCAGCAGCGGGTAGTTCCAGGGCGTGATCAGCGCGCAGACACCGACCGGCTCGTACACCACCCTGCTGTCGACGTCCGCCCGCCCGGTGTCGATCACCCGGCCGGTCTCGCCCGCGACCAGCCGTCCGAAGTAGCGGAAACAGCCGACGACGTCATCGACGTCGTACGCGCTCTCCACCAGCCGCTTGCCCGTGTCCAGGGACTCGGCGCGGGCCAGGGCGTCCTTGTCCCGGGCGAGGAGGCCGGCGACCCGGAGCAGCAGGTCACCGCGCTCGGCGGCCGGCGTGCCCGGCCAGGGGCCGGTGTCGAAGGCGCGCCGGGCCGCCGCGACGGCCTCCACGGTGTCCTTCCCGCCCGCCTCGTCCACGACCCCGACCAGGGAGCCGTCGGCGGGACAGCGGATCTCCCGGGTGCGCTCGTCCAGGGCGCCCCGCCACTCACCGCCGATGAACAGGTCAGGCACGGTCGCCCCCCAGTCGGTCCAGCAGCCAGTCGTGGAAGATGCCGATGTGGTGCTCGTTCGGCACCAGGACCCCGCCGCGGCGGTACGCGCGCGAGGACATCGCCGGCTGGGTGCGCTCGCACGCCTCGAAGTCCTGGACGTTGACGCGGTGGAACAGCTCCACCGACTTCGACACGTCCGCGCCCCGGGCCACCACCTCCGGGGCGTACAGCCAGTCGCACTCCACCACCGTGCGGTCCTCGGCGAGCGGGAACATGCGGTGCAGGATCACGTGGTCGGGGACAAGGTTGACGAACACGGTCGGTTTGACGGTGATGGCGTAGTAGCGGCGGTCCTGCTCGGCGGTCACCTCGGGGAGCCTGCCGAAGCCCGGGCTGCCGTCCACCGTGAAGCCCTCGATGTCCGCGCCGAACTCCGCGCCGTGGCCGACGTAGTACTGGGCCGCGTAGCCGTCCGCGAACTCCGGGAGCACCTCGGTGAGTTCGGGATGGATCGTCGCGCAGTGGTAGCACTCCATGAAGTTCTCGACGATCAGCTTCCAGTTGGCCCGCACGTCGTAGGTGACACGCCTGCCGAGCGCCAGCCGCTCGGTGCCGTAGTGCTCGATGGCGGCGGCGTCGCCCAGCCGTTCCACGGCCGCGTGCATCACCGTGTCCTCGAAGGAGGGCGGTTCGTCGGCGAGGCACACCCAGGCGTAGCCGAGCCACTCGCGCAGAGCCACCTTGATCAACCCGTACTCGACGCGGTCGATGTCGGGCATCTTGATCAAGTTGGGCGCTGCGATCAATGTGCCGTCAAGGTCGTACGTCCATGCGTGGTACGGGCACTGGAGGGTGCGCCGTACCTCGCCGGCCTGCTCGGTGCACAGTCGCGCTCCCCGGTGCCGGCACACGTTGAGGAAGGCGCGCAGTTCGCCGGCGCGGTTCCGGGTGATGACGACGCTCTCGCGGCCCACCTGCACCGTGCGGAAGGCACCCGGCTTGTCCAGATCGGCGCTGCGCACGGCGCAGAGCCACAGGGACTCGAAGATCCTCTCCTGCTCCCGCCGGAACACCTCCGGGTCGGTGTAGTAGTGGCCCGGAAGGGTCGCGATGAGACTCGGGGAGACCGGGGTCCGGGAGGTCGGGGTCGTCGTCACGGGCGGACTCCTCGGGCGGGCGCGGCGGCGGTGGGGGTGCCCCCGCTCGGGCGAAGTCGGGGGTGGGGGCGGGCGGGGTCGAACAGGCCGATCGGATGCGGGGTGGAGCCGGTCAGCGCAAGGTCGGCCAGGATCTCGCCGACGACCGGCACGAACTTGAACCCGTGCCCGGAGAAACCGCAGGCCACGGTCACCGAATCCGGGTGCGCGGGGTGCTGGGCGATCACGAAGTGCTCGTCCGGGGTGTTGGAGTACATGCAGGTGGCGGCCTTGAGGAAGGTGCCGGGCAGGTCCGGGACGCAGCGGGACATGTGGTCGGCCATGGCCCGGATCTCGTCCTCGTGCACCGTCCGGTCGATGGTCTCCGGAGTCGTCACCCGCCCCTTGCGGAAGAAGGCGACCTTGGCGCCCCTCTCCGGCCCGTCGATGGCCGGGAAACCGTAGACCTGGACGCCGGCCGCGTCCTCCCAGATGTAGACCGGATGGTTCTCCGGCCGGAAGGGCCCGGTGCCGCCCCTCGGCTGGAACCAGTACATGACCTGCCGCTCGACGGTGAACGGCACCCCCAGGTCGGCGAGCAGCCGCGGCGCCCAGGCACCGGGGCAGACCACCAGCCGGCCGGCCGTGTAGGTGTTCTCCGCCGTATGGACGCGCACCCCGTCCCGGTACGGCTCCCAGCGCAGCACCGGCTCCTCGAAGTGCAGGTCGGCACCCTGCCGGGTGGCCAGCTGGAGGTGCGCGGCGACCATGTTCTCGGGTCGGACCAAGCCCGCCTTCGCCTCGTACAGGGCGACCTCGTCGTCGTGGGGGTTGAGCGTCGGGAAGCGGCGGCGGATCTCCTTCGCGTCCAGCATCTCGTGCGGCAGGTCCCACTCGGTGGCCGAGCGCAGCGCGCCGGAGACGGTCCGCGACCGCGGCGGGCCCACCATCACCCCGCCCGACAGGATCGCGATGTCCCGCCCGGTGGCCCGTTCCAGGTCCTCGTACAGCTCGTAGGCGCGCAGCAGCAGCGGTACGTACGCCGGGTCCTCGAAGTACGACTGCCGGGTGACGCGTGAGCCGCCGTGGCTGGAGCCGCGGTCGTGGACCGGGCCGAACTTCTCCAGGCCGAGGACGCGGGCGCCGCGCGCGGACAGGTGGTGGGCGGCGGCGCTGCCCATGCCGCCGAGTCCGATGACGATGACGTCGTAAGACGGTGACACGGGCGCCTCCTAGCGGCGGATGCGGGTCATCTCCGGGTCGAACAGCGGCTCGTCGGCGACGGTCGCGGGCACCTTCTCGCCGAAGTACTCGACGTGCACGCCGGTACCGGTGGCGAGGCCGGCCGGCAGCCAGGCGTAGGCGACACAGCGGCCCAGCGTGTAGCCGTACGACGCGCTGGTCACGTAACCGGCCGGGGCGCCGTCGACGTACACGGGCTCCTTGCCGAGGACCACGGCGGCGGGATCGTCCAGGAGCAGCGGGGTGAGCCTGCGCGCGGGCTTCCCGGCCCGCTGGAGTGCCTCCTTGCCGACGAAGTCCTCCTTGTCCATGCGGACGGCGAAGCCGAGGCCCGCCTCGAAGGGGGTGTGCTCGTCGGTCATGTCGGTGCCCCAGGCCCGGTATCCCTTCTCCAGCCGCAGCGAGTTGAAGGCGGACCGGCCCGCGGCGACCACGCCCAGCTCCTGCCCGGCCTCCCACAGGGTGTCCCACAGCCTGAGGCCCAGGTCGGCCGTGGTGTACAGCTCCCAGCCCAGTTCGCCGACGTAGCTCAGGCGCATCGCCGTCACGGGCACGTGGCCGAGGTACGTCTGTTTGGCCCGGAAGTAGCCGAAGCCCTCATGGGAGAAGTCGTCGCTGGTCAGGGGCTGGACGAGGGCGCGGGCGAGGGGGCCCCAGACGCCGATGCAGCAGGTGCCGGAGGTGATGTCGCGGACCTGGACGCCCTCGGGTGCGTGACGGAGGAGCCGGTCGAGGTCGGCGGGGGAGTTGGCGCCGACCTGGAAGCGGTCGGGGGCCAGGCGGGCGACGGTGAGATCGGAGCGGATGCCTCCGGTCTCGTCCAGGAGCAGGGTGTAGGTGACCGCGCCGGGCTTCTTGCGGAGGTTGTTGCTGGTCATGCGGTCGAGGAAGGCGAGGGCGCCGGGGCCGGTCACCTCCAGGCGGCGCAACGGGGTCATGTCGTACAGGGCGACCCTCTCGCGGGTGGCCCTGGCCTCGGCGGCGGCGACGGGGGACCAGTAGCGGGCCGACCAGGCGTCGCGTTCGGGGAGGTCGCCGAGGGCGTCCACGAGCGGGGCGTTCGCCTCGTACCAGTGCGGGCGCTCCCAGCCGGTGCCCTCCAGGAAGAAGGCGCCGAGCTGCTGCTGGCGGGCGTGGAAGGGGCTCACGCGGAGGGGACGGGGCTGCTCCATCGGCTGGAGCGGGTGGAGAACGTCGTACACCTCCACGAACTGCTGTGAACCCTGTTCACGGACGTACGACGGTGAACGCTGCGCTTCCTCGAACCGCGTGACGTCGCACTCGTGCACGTCGACGGACGGCCGCCCGTGCACCATCCACTCGGCCACCGCCTTGGCGACACCGGCGGAGTGGGTCACCCAGACCGCCTCCGCCAGCCAGAAGCCCCGCAGCCGCCGTGTCTCCCCGAGCACCGGCATACCGTCCGGTGTGAAGGAGAAGACCCCGTTGAACCCGGTCTCGATCCCGGACGCGCGTAGCGCGGGCAGCAGCCGCCGGCAGTCCTCCCAGCTCGGCGCCCAGTCCTCGGCGGTGAAGGGGTACGAGGACGGCATCTCCATGTCCCGGGCGCGTGCCTCGTCGTACGCCGGTACCGCGAACGGGTCCACCGGCATCGGCCGGTGCGCGTACGAGCCGATCCCGATGCGGTCGGCGTGCTCGCGGAAGTACAGGTCGCGGTCCTGGAAGCGGAGGACGGGCCGCGTGGCCTCGGCCGTGGCACCGCTCAGCTCGGGCAGCGGCCCGGTCTTCGCGTACTGGTGCGCGAGGGGCTGCAGCGGTACGTCGACGCCCGCCATGCGGCCGATCACCGGACCCCAGAAACCGGCCGCCGAGACGACGTGGTCGGCGGGGAAGGCACCCCGGTCGGTGACGACCGCGGTGACCCGGCCGTCCCGCTGCTCGATGCCGGTGACCGTGTGCCGGTCGAGGAAGCGGGCGCCGCGCGCGGTGGCGCGGTCCATCTGGGCGCGGGCCGCGAGGAGCGCCCGGGCCAGCCCGTCGTCCGGGGTGTGGAAGCCGCCGAGGACCACCGACTCGTCCAGCAGGGGCCACAGTTCCTTGCACCGGGCCGTGCTCACGACCTCGCCGCGGACGCCCCAGGAGGCGGCGTAGCCGGCCCGGCGGTGCAGCTCCGCCAGGCGTTCGGGGGTCGTGGCCAGTTCGAGGCCGCCGACCTGGTGGAAGCAGGGGACACCGTCGACCTCGAGAGCGCGGAACTTCTCGACGGTGTACCGGGCGAACTCGGTGAGGGTCTTCGACGGGTTGGTCTGGAAGACGAGCCCGGGGGCGTGCGAGGTGGAGCCGCCCGGGGCGGGCAGAGGCCCCTGTTCCAGGACGGTGACGTCCGTCCAGCCGCGGGCGGTCAGCTCGTCGGCGAGACCGCAGCCGACGATGCCGGCGCCGACGATGACGACACGGGGTCCCTGGGACGGTTCTTCGGGTGTGCTGGACATGCCCCTCCTTGTGGTGGCGGGGATGGCGAGGTGGCGGGGGCGGGGATGGCGGGTGCGGGGGAGTCGCGCCGACGGGGAGGCGGGGGCGCTCGGGTGGTGGTGAGGCCGGGGGCGCTCGGGTGGTGGTGAGGCCGGGGCGTTCAGGCGGCGGGGACGTTCGGCCGCTCGGCGGCGATCGTCGTATCCGGACCGTGGCCGGTGTGGACGACGGTGATACCCGGCAGGGTCAGCAGTCGGGTGCGGAGGGAGGCCTCGATGGCCGGGCGGTCGGAGTAGGAGCGGCCGGTGGCGCCGGGTCCGCCGTGGAAGAGGGTGTCGCCGGTGAAGACGGCGTTCAGGAAGGGCGCGTGGAGAGAGCAGCTGCCCCAGGTGTGGCCCGGGGTGTGGATCACGTGCAGCTCGACGCCGGCCACCGTGAGGACGCCGCCGTCGGTCAGCTCGCCGTCCGGCGCGCGGCCCGGGTGGGTGAGCGACCACAGCTCGGTGTCGCCGGGGTGCAGCAGCACGGGGGCGCCGGTCAGGACGGAGAGCGCGGGCGCCGCGTCGATGTGGTCGTCGTGGGCGTGCGTGCAGACGATGGCGGTGACCCGGCGGCCGGCGGCGGCACGGTGGATCGCCTCGGCGTCGTGCGCGGCGTCGATCACCAGCACCTCCGCGTCGTCGCCGACCAGCCAGACGTTGTTGTCGACGTCGAACGTCTCACCGTCCAGGCCGAACGTGCCGGAGGTGACGACCCGCTCCACGCGTACGGCCCCGCGCACGCTCACAGGACCACCACCGAGCGCAGCACCTCACCTCGGCGCATCTTGGCGAACGCCTCCTCCACCCGGTCCAGGGCGATGGTCTCGGACACGAACGCGTTGAGGTCGAGCAGGCCGTAGAGGTACTGGTCGATGAGGAACGGGAAGTCCCGGCTCGGCAGGCAGTCGCCGTACCAGGAGGACTTGACGGCGCCGCCGCGCGAGAAGACGTCGATCAGCGGGAGTTCGACCTTCATCCCGGGTGCGGGGACGCCGACCTGGACCAGCAGACCCGCGTGGTCGCGCATGTAGAAGGCCTGCAGGAACGTCTCGGGGCGGCCGACCGCGTCGATCGCGATGTCCACGCCGTGACCGTCGGTCAGCTCCCGGACCGCCTCGACCGGGTCGGTGCCCCGGGAGTTGACGGTGTGCGTGGCGCCGAACTTCTCCGCCTGGTCCAGCTTCCTGTCGTCGATGTCGACGGCGATCACCTTCATGGCGCCGTTCAGACAGGCGCCCGCGATGGCCGCGTTGCCGACGCCGCCGCAGCCGATGACGGCGACCGAATCACCGCGGCCGACGTTGCCCGTGTTGACCGCCGCGCCGTAACCGGCCATCACCCCGCAGCCGATGAGACCGGCCGCCTCGGGCCGCGCCGCCGGGTCGATCTTCACCGCCTGACCGGCCGCGACCAGCGTCTTCTCGGCGAAGGCACCGATGCCGAGGGTGTTGGTGAGCGGTCACCGGGCCGGACCGACGTGGGTCCGGGAACCCGGCAGCATCCCTGACGCCTGCATCGAGCAGGTCCCGGACCGAGTGTCCCGGACCGAGAGGGGGGCCCGTGATTCCCGTCTGCCGCCTCGAAGACCTCCCCGAGGGTGAGTCCGTCCGCGTCGCGACCGCGCCGCCGATCGCCGTGTTCCGTACCGAGGACGGCGAGTTGTACGCCATCGACGACACCTGCACCCACCAGGACGCCTCCCTCTCCGAGGGCTGGCTGGAGGGCTGCCTGGTCGAGTGCCCCCTGCACGCGGCCTCCTTCGACCTGCGTACCGGCGAACCGACCTGTCTGCCGGCCCGGCGCCCCGTGCGCACGCACCGCGTCACCGTGGAGGACGGCGTCGTGCACGTCCACCTCGGCGCCGAGGAGGGCACGGCCGCATGACCCCCGCCGGGCATCGCCATCCTGCCCCCGCCGGCGCCTTGCACCGCCATCCCACCCACGCCGGGCACCGCCATCCCGCCCCCGTCGGCCTCAGCCACCCGCGCGGTGCGGCATCGGCCCGTCCCCGTCGCCCGGCGCCCGACACCACGGGCGTCACCGATGTCACCCGAGCCGCCGACGTCACTGGCCCCGCCGGGGTCGCCAAGGCCACCGGTGTCACCGCCGCACCCGACGCCAGGAGCCGTGCCGTATGAGGACCGTGACCATCGTCGGCGCCTCCCTCGCCGGGCTCTACGCCGCCCGGGAGCTACGCGCCCAGGGCTTCGACGGCCGACTGGTGATCGTCGGCGCGGAACCCCATCGCCCCTATGACCGGCCTCCTCTCTCCAAGGACTTCCTGACCGGCCGAACCGACGAGAGCCGACTGTCCCTCGCCGACGCCGACGAGACCGCCGCCCTGGACGCCGAGTGGCTGCTCGGCGTCCGCGCCCGCGGGCTCGACACCCGTGGCCGTACCGTCCTCCTCGGTGACGGCCGTACGGTGGCCACCGACGGCGTCGTCATCGCCACCGGCGCCGCCGCTCGCCGGCTGCCCGGCGACGGCCTGGCCGGCGTCCACACCCTGCGCACCCTGGACGACGCCCGCGCCCTGCGCGCCGAGCTCACCCGGGGACCGCGCCGGGTCGTCGTCATCGGCGGCGGTTTCATCGGTGCCGAGACCGCCTCCTCATGCGCCCGGCTCGGTCACGCGGTCACCGTGGTGGAAGCCGCACCGCTGCCGCTCCTGCCCCAGCTCGGCGCCCGGATGGCCACGGTGTGCGCCGCGCTGCACCGCCGCGGCGGTGTCGACCTCCTCACCGGCAGCGGCGTGGCCGCCCTCCGGGGGGCCACCACCGTCACCGGGGTCGACCTCGCCGACGGCCGCACGCTGCCCGCCGACGTGGTGATCGTCGGCATCGGCACCGTCCCCCACACCGCCTGGCTGGCCGGCTCGGCCCTCGCTCTGCACGACGGCGTGCTGTGCGACGACGGTGGTGTCACCGCCCTGCCCCAGGTCGTCGCGGTCGGCGACGTCGCCCGCGTCGGAGGCACCCGGGCCGAACACTGGACCTCCGCCACCGAGCAGCCCCGCGCCGCGGTGACCAACCTGCTCGCGGGCCACACCCGCGTCACCGCCCGCACGGTGCCGTACTTCTGGTCCGACCAGTACGACTCCCGGATCCAGTTCGCCGGCCGGTACCGCGAGGGCGATGCCGTCCACGTCACCGAGGGCGAGATCACCGACGGCGGCCTGCCCGGCCCGTCCGGGTTCCTCGCCCGCTATGAACGGGACGGCCGCACCGTCGCCGTACTCGGAGTGGACCGGCCCCGCGCGTTCATGCGGGCCCGGCGTGAACTCCGGCGGGCGGAAGGACAGCGGGACGACAGGCGGACAGCGGCGCCGACGGATGCGGTCGCGTAGTGGGTACGGGACCCGGGCCCGGCCGTAGGCAGTAAGGGCCCCGAGCCCCGGCCGACGGGATCAGGAGTGGGACAGCTGTCCGGCGCCGCCCCTGCGGCGTATCCGCCCCTGCTCCCGCAGGCTCGCCCGCTCCTCGCGCCGGCGGGCGCGCCGCTCCCGCCGCAGGGACCGAGCCGTGCTGCTCGGCTCGGAGACCACACCGTTCCGCTGGTTCCACACCTGGCGGGTCACCCACACGTCGACCACGGCCCAGGTGGCCGCCACTGTGCTCGCCACGCTGCTGATCACCATGGGGAACGCCAGCCAGGACCCCGCCAACGTGCACAGGAACGCCACCATCGCCTGGACCAGCGTCACCGCTATGACAAGGACCGCCCGCACCGCCGCCGTGCGCACCGGATCGGGCATCGGGTGCCGCCGTGCGGGCTCCTCCACCCACAACGTCCGATAGCCGTGCCCTCGTTCGCCGTGGACGGACTCTTCGGCGCGCGCTTGCGCCGGTATGCCGCGATCCGGCGCCCCTTGGCCCCGCCCCGCCTGCGAGCGCTCCGCCACGCTCTCCTCGGGCGCCCTGCGCCGCTCCGCCGTGCCCATCACCGTGTCACTCCCCACCGCCAGCAGACCGCTCGCCCCCGGCGTCCGAAAACCCCGACTCCCCAGTGGCTGCCCGGCTTGCGCTGCTTTACGCCGCCAGGGTGCGGGATACGGCTCCTGTGGCCCATTCCGCCCCCATCTCCCATAGAGAAGGACGAACGAGATCCCGCAAAGATTCCCAACCGGCGAAGAATTCCGGCCAACCACCTGTCCGTGAGCCCGCCGCCGGGCGGGGCACGGGTATGGGATCGCGGTGACAATCTCCCCCAATGCCCGGACAACTCGTCATCTCCCGCCCCGGTAGCGGAAGTTCACCCTCCGGACATGCCTTCGAGTTAACTGTGAGGCGGTAGTAGGCTCACGCCGTTTGTAGACGGACATGAGCACCCCCGGCCGGCGGGGGTCGAGCTGGGGGAGGCCATGCGCTTTCGCGGGAAGTCGATCCGCCGGAAGATCGTGGCGCTGCTTCTCGTGCCGCTGGTGTCCCTGACCGCCATCTGGGGCTTCGCCACGGTGCTCACAGGCCGCGAAGTCGCCCGGCTGTTCCGCGTGACCGACGTCGTCGAGCAGATCGGCTACCCCGCCGAGGACACCGTCCGCGTCCTGCAGCAGGAGCGTCGTCAGACCCTCGTCTACCTCGCCGACCCACGTGCCTCGGAAACGCTGTCGGGACTGCACCGCACCCGTGCCGCCACCGACCGGACGATCAGCACCCTCCGCAGGAACGCCAAGGACCACGACCTGAGGGACGACCTGGACACGGACGACGGCGAGCAGCTCACCGCCGTCCTGGACGCCCTCAACGGTCTCGACACGCTGCGCCGCGGCGTCGAGGACGGAACCGTCACCCGCGCCCAGGCGCTCAGGCTCTACAACCGCCTCGTGGACCCCTGCTACGCGCTCATCGCGTCCCTCGACGGCATCGACGACGTCGAGGTCGACAAGCAGGCCCGAGCCCTCGTGAACATCACCCGCGCCCGCGAGCTGCTCTCCCGCGAGGACGCCCTGCTCGGCTCCTCCCTGGTCGTCGGCCGGCTCACCCGCGACGAGACCCGTGAGATCTCCGACCTCGTCGCCCAGCGCACGCTCCTGTACGACATCAGCCTGCCGCTGCTGCCCGCCGCCGAGCGCGAACGCTACGAACGCTTCTGGAACAACGCCACCACGGCCCCGCTGCGCGTGGCCGAACGAGCCGTCATCGGCACGGACTCCGGCACCCCCCGCAGTGTCACGGCGAAGAGCTGGGACTCCGCCGCGGCAAGCGTCCTCGACGAACTGGGCACCCTGGACGACGGGGTGGGTGACCGCTTCCAGGACCGTACGCGCCCCGTCGCCGTGGAGGTCATCGCGGAGGCGGCCATCGCGGGCGTCCTCGGCCTGGTCGCGCTCCTGCTCTCCGTCTTCCTGTCCATCCGCGTCGGCCGCGCTCTCGTCCGCGACCTGCGCCAGCTGCGCCTGGAGGCGCACGAGGCGTCCGGTGTCCGGCTGCCCAGCGTGATGCGCCGGCTGTCCGCGGGTGAAGAGGTCGACGTCGAGACCGAGGTGCCCCGCCTGGAGTACGACAAGACCGAGATCGGCGAGGTCGGACAGGCTCTCAACACCCTGCAGCGCGCGGCGGTCGAGGCCGCCGTCAAACAGGCCGAACTGCGCGCCGGTGTATCCGAGGTCTTCGTCAATCTCGCCCGCCGCAGCCAGGTGCTGCTGCACAAGCAGCTGACGCTCCTCGACAGCATGGAGCGCCGCACCGAGGACACCGACGAACTCGCCGACCTGTTCCGCCTGGACCACCTCACCACCCGGATGCGCCGGCACGCCGAGGGCCTGGTGATCCTCTCCGGTGCCGCGCCCTCCCGCCAGTGGCGGCGGCCCGTGCAGCTCATGGACGTCGTCCGTGCCGCGGTCGCCGAGGTCGAGGACTACGAGCGCATCGAGGTCCGGCGCCTGCCGCGGGTCGCCGTCACCGGCCCCGCCGTCGCCGACCTCACCCACCTCGTGGCCGAACTGCTGGAGAACGCCACCGTCTTCTCACCCCCGCACACCGCCGTCCAGGTCGTCGGCGAGCGGGTCGCCAACGGCTTCACCCTGGAGATCCACGACCGGGGTCTCGGTATGACGGCCGAGGCTCTCCTGGACGCCAATCTGCGCCTCGCCGAGACTCCCGAGTTCGAACTCTCCGACACCGACCGGCTCGGCCTGTTCGTGGTCAGCCGCCTCGCCCAGCGCCAGAACGTCCGGGTCTCCCTCCAGCCGTCGCCGTACGGCGGCACCACGGCGGTGGTGTTCATCCCCGACGCACTGCTGAGCGACGACGTCCCGGACACCAACGGCATCGGCTTCCGGCTCGACCGGGACCGTCCCGCGAAGGGCACCGAGCAGGCGCTGGGCCGTGCCACCGGACGGTCCCCGGCGCCCCTGCAACTGCCCGGCCTGCCGACCTCCCTGCTGGACGGCCCGGTCGAGCTGGAGGCGCCCGTCGATCTCGACGCGCTGGACGACTTCCCCGGCGCCCTCCCGGACGAGGACAGCGAGCGCGGCGGCCTGTTCCGCCCCCGCCGGTCCCGCCCGGGTGGCGACGAGCAGCAGGACGCCCCGGAGGCCGACCGGCCCTCCCGTGACGAGACCGGCGAACACGGGGCCATACCCCTGCCCCGGCGGCAGACCCCCAAGCTCGTCAGCTCGCACGGCAAGCCCGTCAGCGACCAGCGGCCCCGCCGCGGTGAACCGGACCCCGGGCCCTCCGCCGGTCCGCGCCGCTCCGACGCGGGCGGACTGGCCCCGCTGCCCGCCCGCCGCCGCGGTACCGCCTCCCGGCGCCCCGCCGGACCCACCGACCGGACGGAGGACCGCTCCGCCACCCCGGCCGAGGGCGCGGGCACGACGTCCGAGGCCCCGGCACTGCCCCGGCGCACCCGGCCCGGGACACCCGGCACCGGCGGCCCGGCGGACACTCCACCGCCCCGCGGCGGCACGACCGCACCCGCCGGCGACGCACGCCCCGACCCGGGCGCCGAACCGGGCATCGGAGCGCTGCCCCGGCGTGTACGCCAGGCCAGCCTGGCCCCCCAGCTCAAGCAGGACACCGAACGGCGCGCCGAGAGCGCGGCGCCGGCCGCCGACCGCGACGCCGACGAGGTCCGCAGCCGGATGGCCTCGCTCCAGCGGGGCTGGCAGCGCGGCCGGGAGGAGAACGCCGCGGGCGACGGGGCCCGGAACGGCACAGCACGAGGAACGACTAAGGGGGACGGTCGATGACCGCACCGAAGGCGACCGGCCACACGGCGACCGGCAAGGGGGAGCTGAACTGGCTCCTGGACGACCTGGTCGACCGGGTCGCCAGCATCCGCAAGGCCGTCATTCTGTCCGGCGACGGACTGCCGACGGGGGTTTCCAAGGACCTGACCAGGGAGGACAGCGAGCATCTGGCCGCCGTGGCGTCCGGCTTCCACAGCCTCGCCAAGGGCGTGGGCCGACACTTCGACGCGGGCAGCGTCCGGCAGACGGTGGTCGAGCTGGACGACGCCTTCCTCTTCGTCACCGCCGCCGGGGACGGCAGCTGCCTCGCCGTCCTCTCGGACGCGGAATCGGACATCGGACAGGTGGCCTACGAGATGACGCTCCTGGTCAAGCGGGTCGGCGTGCATCTGGGCACCGCCCCGCGCACCGATCTGCCCGCAGACGGGTAGTGGGATGGCATGAGCGCAGACGGTCAGGGAAGAAGTCACTGGTTCGACGACGAGGCCGGGCCGGTCGTCCGTCCGTACGCCATGACGCGCGGCCGCACCACGAGTGCGGCCCAGCACCGCCTCGACCTGATCGCGGTGGTGGTCGCGGAACCCGGGACCGGCGACCCGGAATCGGACCCGACGCTGTCCCCCGAACACGTGGAGATCGTCGGACTCTGCAGGGACACACCGCAGTCCGTCGCCGAACTCGCCGCGGAACTCGATCTGCCCATCGGTGTCGTCCGTGTTCTCATCGGCGACCTGGTGCACGCGGAACTCGTCCATGTGAACCGCCCGGTCCCCCCGGCCGAGCTGCCGGACGAGAGTATTCTGCGCGACGTGATCAACGGCCTCCGGGCGCTGTGACCGGCGCGGAAGCGGGGTAGCGACGTGACTGGCTGGCAGTTCTGGGTCGACCGGGGCGGCACCTTCACCGACATCGTCGCGCGCCGCCCGGACGGCCGCCTGCTCACGCACAAACTGCTGTCCGACAACCCGGCCCGGTACGCCGACGCGGCCGTGGCCGGCGTGCGGGCGCTCCTCGGCGATTCCCCGGAGCCCGTCGAAGCCGTCCGCATGGGCACCACGGTCGCCACCAACGCCCTGCTGGAACGCAAGGGCGAACGCACCCTCCTCGTCGTCACCCGGGGCTTCCGCGACGCCCTGCGCATCGCCTACCAGAACCGCCCCCGCATCTTCTCCCGCCGCATCGAGCTGCCCGAGCTGCTGCACGAACGGGTCCTGGAGGTGGACGAGCGCGTCGCCGCCGACGGCACCGTCCTGCGCGCCCCCGACCTGGACGCCCTGGCCGGCCCGCTCCGGGAGGCGTACGACGACGGGATCCGCGCGATCGCCGTCGTCTGCCTGCACAGCCACCTCCACCCCGGCCACGAACGCGCCGTCGGCGAGCTCGCCGCCCGCACCGGCTTCCCGCAGATCTCGCTGTCCAGCGAGGTCAGTCCGCTGATGAAGCTCGTCCCGCGCGGGGACACCGCCGTCGTGGACGCCTACCTCTCGCCCGTGCTGCGCCGCTACGTGCGGCACATCGCCGACGAACTGCAAGGCGTACGGCTGATGTTCATGCAGTCCAACGGCGGGCTGACGGAGGCCGGACAGTTCCGCGGCAAGGACGCCGTCCTCTCCGGGCCGGCCGGCGGCATCGTCGGCATGGCCCGTATGTCGCAGCGGGCCGGCTTCGACCGCGTCATCGGCTTCGACATGGGCGGCACCTCCACCGACGTCTCCCACTTCGCCGGCGAGTACGAGCGGGTCTTCACCACACAGATCGCGGGCGTCCGGCTGCGCGCCCCCATGCTCGACATCCACACCGTCGCCGCGGGCGGCGGCTCCGTCCTGCACTTCGACGGCTCCCGCTACCGGGTCGGCCCCGACTCGGCCGGCGCCGACCCCGGCCCCGCCTGCTACCGTGCCGGCGGCCCGCTCACCGTCACCGACGCCAACGTGATGCTCGGCCGCATCCAGCCCGCCCACTTCCCCGCCGTGTTCGGGCCCGACGGCGACCAGCCACTGGACGCCGCCCTCGTGCGTGACCGGTTCACCGCCCTCGCGCGCCGGATCCACGACCGCACCGGCGACGAACGCACCCCGGAGCAGGTGGCCGAGGGCTACCTGCAGATCGCCGTCGCCAACATCGCCAACGCCGTGAAGCGGATCTCCGTCCAGAAGGGGCACGACGTCACCCGCTACGCCCTGACCACCTTCGGCGGCGCGGGCGGCCAGCACGCGTGCCGGGTCGCCGAGTCGCTCGGGATCCGCACCGTCCTCGTACCCCCCATGGCCGGTCTGCTCTCCGCACTCGGTATCGGCCTCGCCGACACCACGGCCATGCGCGAACAGTCCGTGGAAACGCATCTGCAACCCGCCGCCATGCCCGGGATCCGCAAGACGGCCGACGACCTGGAGGCCGCCGCACGCGCCGAACTCGTCGCCGAGGACGTCCCGGAGGACCGCATCCAGGTCACCCGCCGTGCCCAGCTCCGCTACGACGGCACGGACACCACCCTCACCGTCGAGCTGGCGGAGCCCGACGTGATGAGGCACGCCTTCGAGGAACGTCATCGCGCCACGTACTCCTTCACCCTCGACCGCCCGGTCGTCGTGGAAGCCCTCTCCGTCGAAGCCACCGGCCTCACCGCACCCCCCGATCTCTCCGCCCTCGCCCCGTACGAGGGCCGCTCCCGAGCGCCCGGCACCGTCCGTCTCCACACCGGCGGCGCCTGGCGCGACGTACCCCTCCACCGCCGGGAGGCTCTTCCCCCCGGCGAGACCGTCACCGGGCCCGCGATCATCACGGAAGCCGGCGCCACGACCGTCGTGGACGACGGCTGGCGGGCCGCCGCGACCGATGACGGGCATCTGCTCATGGAACGCACGGCGATCACACAGAGTTCCGACATCGACACGGAAACCGATCCGGTTCTCCTTGAGGTCTTCAACAACCTCTTCATGTCGATCGCCGAACAGATGGGGGCGCGACTGGAGTCCACGGCCCAGTCCGTCAACATCAAAGAGCGGTTGGACTTCTCCTGCGCCCTGTTCGACCCGGACGGGAACCTGGTGGCCAACGCCCCCCACATCCCCGTTCACCTGGGCTCCATGGGCACCAGCGTCAAAGAGGTCATCCGTCGCCGCGGCTCCGCCATGCGCCCCGGCGACACCTACGCCGTCAACGACCCCTACCACGGCGGCACGCATCTGCCGGACGTCACCGTGATCACCCCCGTCTTCGACACCGACCGGGGCACGGACACGCAGAGTGAGCCACGGATCCTCTTCCACGTCGCCTCACGCGGCCACCACGCGGAGATCGGCGGTGTCGCGCCGGGCTCCATGCCGGCCCACAGCCGCACCATCGAGGAGGAGGGCGTCCTCTTCGACAACTGGCTCCTCACCGAGAACGGCCGCTTCCGCGAGGAGGAGACCCGCCGCCTGCTCACCGAGGCGCCGTACCCGTCCCGCAACCCGCGCACCAACCTGGCCGACCTGCGCGCCCAGATCGCCGCCAACCAGAAGGGGGTCGACGAAGTCCGCCGCATGATCGGCGAGTTCGGCCTCGACGTCGTCCAGGCCTACATGCGGCACGTCCAGGACAACGCAGAGGAGGCAGTGCGCCGCGTCATCGAGGCCCTGGACGACGGCGAGTACGCCTACGAGACCGACTCCGGTGCCGTCATCCGGGTCCGGGTCCGCGTCGACCGCACCGAGCGCCGGGCGACCATCGACTTCACCGGCACCTCCGCACAGCTCGCCACCAACTTCAACGCGCCCGCCGCGGTCGTCGACGCGGCCGTCCTGTACGTCTTCCGCACCCTGGTCGCCGACGACATCCCGCTCAACGACGGGTGTCTGCGCCCTCTGGACATCATCGTGCCGCCCGGCTCCCTGCTCGCTCCCGAACCACCCGCCGCCGTCGTGGCGGGCAACGTGGAGACCTCGCAGGCCATCACCGGCGCCCTCTACGCCGCGCTCGGCGTCCAGGCCGAGGGCTCCGGCACGATGAACAACGTCACCTTCGGCAACGACCGGCACCAGTACTACGAAACCGTCGCCTCCGGATCCGGCGCCGGAGACGGTTTCCCCGGCGCCGACGTGGTGCAGACCCACATGACCAACTCCCGGCTCACCGACCCGGAGATCCTGGAGTGGCGGTTGCCGGTCCGCCTGGAGGAGTTCGCCGTCCGCCGCGGCAGCGGCGGCGCCGGACGGTGGCGCGGCGGCGACGGTGCCGTCCGCCGCATCCGGTTCCTCGAGCGGATGACCGTCTCCACGCTCTCCCAGCACCGCCGTGTGCCCCCGTACGGCATGGCCGGCGGCGCCCCCGGCGCGCTCGGCGCCAACCGGGTGGAGCGAGCCGACGGCACGGTCACCGACCTCGGCGGGAGCGGCTCGGCCGACGTCGGTCCCGGCGACGTACTCGTCATCGAAACCCCTGGTGGCGGCGGCTACGGCCGACCGTCGCCCGACCCCCGTCAAGCAGGAGAAGAAACCGATGATCTTCGGGCGTTCTGAGCGCGGCAAGCCCCCGGTCGAGCCCGTCACGCTCAAGATCCTTGTGGCCGGCGGTTTCGGCGTGGGCAAGACGACCCTCGTCGGCGCGGTCAGCGAGATCAGGCCGCTGCGCACCGAGGAACTGCTCACCGAGGCCGGGCGGCCCGTCGACGACACCAGCGGTGTGGAGGGCAAGCACACCACCACCGTGGCCATGGACTTCGGCCGCATCACCGTGCGCGAGGACCTGGTGCTCTACCTCTTCGGGACGCCCGGGCAGGAGCGGTTCTGGTTCATGTGGGACGAACTGTCCGAGGGCGCGCTCGGTGCCGTCGTCCTCGCCGACACGCGGCGTCTGGAGGACTGCTTCGCCGCTGTCGACTACTTCGAGCGGCGTTCCATACCCTTCCTCGTCGCCGTCAACTGTTTCGAGGGAGCGGCCCGGTACCCCGCCGAGTCCGTCCGCCAGGCGCTCGACCTGGACGACGACGTGCCCGTCCTGCTGTGCGACGCGCGCGACCGGGAGTCGGTCAAGGAGGTGCTCATCGGACTCGTCCGGCACGCGATGCAGTACGCGGCCGACCATCGCCAGGCCGTGCCCGGCTGACCGGCAGGCACGGCCCGTACCCCCGCCGACCGGGGTACGGGCCGTGGTCCTGTGCGGAGCGCCCACGCGCGCGTGCGCGGATTTCTACGAGCACGCCGAAACCCCGGCCGAACGCGATCACGGGCCGGCCCGAGCCCCGCGCCCTGGGGTGTCCGAAGGGGACGGCGGCGCAGACGCCCGCGCCGGACGGGATCAGAACCGAGGTGCCGACGACCTCCCCGACGAAAACGTCTCCGTGGCTCATGGCGGCTCCTTGGCGTCGGTGGGGGGCGATCGGCCCCGGCCTGTCGTGCGGGACGGTCCCCTCGGCGACTCCGGCCGGAGGCGGTGAGGACCCCGCGGCCCGCCCGGCGTCCGTGCGAGCGTGCCGTGTCGCAGCCGGACCGCCCTGGAAGACCGGCCCGTGGAGCAGGACCGACCCGTGCCGAAGTGCCTGATAGCGCCGAGAATGTACGGCGATGTCGGCCGACACCGGGAAGTGTTCACCGGCATCCCGGGGGCGTCAAGGATGCCGGCGGCGACGGTGACACCCGCCTTCTCGCGGGCTCCGGCGGCGCCGGTCCGCGGCAACGGGCGTAGCCGGACCGGCCGTTTCACCAGCCCGGCTCGGCGGCCGCGTATCCGGCCGGCGCCGGGGCCGGCCCCGGGCCGCCGCGCCGGACCTCGTGGCCGGGGAGCCCGGCGCGCCCGAGCACCCAGCTCGCGCCGTTCAGAGCCTTGGCGGCCTTCTTCAGCGGGGCGAGATGGGCGGCGGCCTGGTGATGGTCACCGACGCTGCCCGGGCCGCAGACGACGGTCGCCAGGGAGAGGGTGACCGGGCGTCCGCCCGCCGCCCAGGGAGCGTCCAGCACGGCCGCCACCAGCGGATCGAGCGCCTCCTCCTCGGCCAGCACCAGGAAGTCGTCCCCGCCGATGTGCCCCACGCGCGCGTGCCCCGCGACGGCCTGCTGGAGCGCGCGGCCCACCGCGCGGATCAGCTCGTCGCCCGCGGCGAACCCGGCCCCGTCGTTGACCTGCTTGAAGTGGTCGATGTCCAGCCAGCTGAGCGCGAACGCCCGCCCGTCGGAGATCCGCCGGTCCACCTCGCTCACGATCGCATCCGAACCGGGCAGCCGGGTCAGCGGGTTGAGCCCGGCGGCCTCCTCGACCCGGTTCTCGGCCAGAGCCCGCACCAGATCCGCCAGCCGTACCACCCCCACGCACCTGCCCCGTGCGTCGACCACCGCCACGTCGTCGGAGGTCCGGTCCCGGCCGCCGACCGCCACCACGTCCAGCACCTCCCACGCCGTCGCGTCGACGCCGACCGTGCGGGGCGCGTCACCCAGCTTGAAGGCGGGCCGGTCGGCGTACAGGGCGTGTCCGTAGCGGCCGGACATCGACAGCAGGAAGCGCGAACGGTGCACCGAGCGGACGGGCCGCCCGGCCGGGTCCACCAGCAGCACCCCCGAGACGTCCGGAGAACCGGTCAGCAGCGCCCGCACCTGCCCCGCCGAGACCGTCAGCGGCAGTAGGGCGGCGGGCCGCACGAACTCCCGCACCGACGGCCCGGAGCGGGGCGCGGCCACGGCACCGGGAGTCAGCGGCGGAACGTATACGTCCGCTGCGGGAATCCGGGCCGGCGGCGCGAACAGCTCACCCTGGGCCAACTGGGCGCCGGCCGACAGGGCAGCCGCGCACTGGAGCTCGGTCTCCACGCCCTCCACCGCCACCAGAGCGCCCAGTTCCTCGCACAGCGTCCGCATCGCCCGGACGGCGGCCGGCCGGGCCAGCAGGGGGGCGTCGAGCTTGACCAGGTCGGGGGAGAGGTCGGTGAGCAGCCTGAGGGGTACGTCGCCGTCGCCGATGCCGTCCGCGCTGATCCGGAACCCCTGTTCGCGCAGCGCGGCCACCGCCTCCAGCAGGGCCCGCTGCGGCACGTGCGTGTAGGGCGGGACGATGTCGAGCGTCACCTCCCAGGTCATGCGTCCCGCCGCGCGCACGGCGTCGCGCAGCGGTGTGAGGCCGCCGAGGTCGGCGAGCGTGGCCGCGAACACGTTCAGGTGCAGCGGCAGCAGCGTCTCTTTGCGGGCCGCCGCGCGGAGCGCCAGCACGGTCAGCCTGCCGTCCAGTTCGGGATTCCGGCGGGCCTCGGCCAGGACATCGCCGGTCTCCGGGCGGGCGAGTATCTCCAGTGCGGCGACCGCGCCCGTCCTCAGGTTCACCACCGGCTGGAAGGCGAAGCGGAGATTATCCGTCCAGGAGTGCACGGGAGCATGATGGCGCTGCCCGCGGACGCCCAAGCGCAGTTCATGAGACGTTCACGCAGGATTCCGGGCCGATCACACAGCGTGGAAGCGCCCCATCGCCCCGCGGGGCGCATAAGGCGCAGGCCCGGCCCCGCTCACCGTACGGCGACCACCGACGAGCCATGCCCGAACAATCCCTGGTTGGCGGTGATGCCCACGCGTGCCCCGGCGACCTGGCGGTCCCCCGCCGCGCCTCTCAACTGCCAGGTCAGCTCGCACACCTGGGCGATGGCCTGCGCCGGCACCGCCTCACCGAAGGAGGCCAGCCCGCCGCTGGTGTTCACGGGTATCCGGCCGCCCGGGGCGGTCACGCCCTCCCGGAGGAGTTTCGCACCCTCGCCCTCGCCGCAGAGCCCCAGGTCCTCGTACCACTGCAGCTCCAGCGCGGTGGACAGGTCGTACACCTCGGCCAGGGACAGGTCCTCGGGGCCGATGCCCGCCTCCTCGTACGCGGCCCGGGCGATGGACGCGCGGAAGGTCTCCGCCGCGGGCGCCACCGCGACCGCGGAGTCCGTGGCGATGTCCGGCAGGTCCAGCACCGTGTTCGGGAAGCGGGGCGTCACCGTCGACACCGCCCGGATCCGCACCGGCCGGACGGCACCGTGCCGGTGTGCGAAGTCCAGGCTGGACAGCACCAGGGCGGCCCCGCCGTCGGACGTGGCGCAGATGTCCAGCAGCCGCAGCGGATCCGCGACCACCGCGGAGGCGGCCACCTCCTCGGCGGTGACCCGTCTGCGGTACCGGGCGTACGGATTGAGCGCTCCGAGCGCGGCGTTCTTCACCTTGACCAGCGCGAAGTCCTCCGGGGTGTCCCCGTGCACCGCCATCCGCCGCCGCGCGTACAGCCCGAAGTACGCCGGATTCGTCGCGCCCAGCAGACGGAAGCGCAGCCAGTCCGGATCGTCGGGGCGGTCCCCGCCGGCGGGCCGGAAGAATCCCTTCGGCGCGGCGTCCGCGCCCACCACGAGGACGACGTCCGCGAGACCGGCGAGGATCTGGGCCCGCGCGGCGGCGATGGCCTGGGCCCCGGACGCGCACGCCGCGTACACACTGGTCACCCTGGCTCCCTGCCAGCCCAGGGCCTTGGCGAAGGTGGCCCCCGCGACATGCCCTGGATAGCCGCCGCGCACCGTGTCCGCGCCCACGACGGATCCGACGTCCCGCCAGTCGAGAGCGGCGTCCGTGAGCGCCGCGCGGGCCGCCGCCGTCCCGTACTCCACGAAGCCCCGGCCCCACTTGCCCCAGGGGTGCATACCCGCACCGAGGACCGCCACGTCGTCCGTCATGCCGCCACCCCCGTCGGCCGCCAGTGCCAGATCGTCCAGGTCGTCTCCGCGTCCCGGTGGAGCACACCGGGGACGACCTCCACCTCCATGCCCACCGTCAGTCCGGCGACGGTGACCCCGGGAGCCGCCTGCCCCAGGACCACGATCCGCTCGGCGTCCAGCTCCACCGCGATCAACGCGTACGGCTCCCACGGAAGTTCCGGATTGCTCACATAGGGTGACGGCGGGCGGTACCGGCTGTCGGTGTACGACCAGATCCGCCCCTTCTGTGACAGTGGGATCTCCTCCAGGGGGCCGCCCGCGCAGTGCGGGTTGCGGCAGTGGACGTCCTCGCGCGGGAAGAAGACCGAGGCGCAGGCCGTGCAGCGGGTGCCCAGGAGCCGGAAGCCGTCACCCTCACCGGTGAACCAGCCGGCGACCGCGGGCTTGCGTGTGTGCGGCAAAGGTCCTCCCTGTGTCCCTGTGATCCGATCTGACGAGGCGTCAGGAGTGTGCCACGGGCAACCGGAAATAGGGAGGCCGTTTCTGTGAACCGAACGGCACCCCACGGCGTCGTGGTACACGAGGGGCGGCCGGGACCGACGGGGGTGATTCCGGCCGCCTCTTCCTGTTGCGCCCGTTCCTGACACGTCGCTACCGGAACACGTCCCTCCCCTGATCGGATACAGTCCGCGCGTGTCCGAAACTCAGCACCCAACTGCCAATTCCGCGCCGGACTCCCACTGTTCGAGCTGCGGCGCGCCCTTTGGAGAGGGCGTCTCCGGCTGGCCCCGCACCTGCCCGTCCTGCGGAACCGTCGCCTACCGCAACCCGCTGCCGGTCGCGATCGCGCTCCAGCCCGTGTACGACACCAAGGGAACGGCCCTCGTCGTCATCACCCGCACCGTCGCCCCCGCGCGCGGGGGCACGGCGCTGCCCGGCGGCTACGTCGACGACCGCGAGGACTGGAAGCAGGCCGTCGTACGCGAACTCAAGGAAGAGACCGGCATCGACGCAGCCGCCCGCGACGTGCGGCTCGTGGACGCCATGAGTTCACCCGACGGGCACCTGCTGCTGTTCGGACTGCTGCCGGAACGCCCCGCCGACGGACTGCCGCCCTCCGGACCCACGGACGAGACCGAGGGCTGGCAGCTGCTGCGCAGGCCCGAGGAGCTCGCCTTCCCGCTGCACACGGTGGCCGTCAGGGCGTGGTTCGAGGGCCGCTACGTGTGAGCCCGGCCGTTCAGCCGAGCCCCCGCAGACGCACCGGGTAGGGAGGTGCGGTCACGCCGTCCTCCCGGTCCCGGGTGACCACCACCCGGCCTCCCTGCCGGCGGGCGACGTAGCGCTCGATCTCCGGTTCGTCCCAGCCGTCGCCCGGGTCCGGCACCACCAGCCCGGACCCGGTGCGTCCCCGCGCGGGTGCCCACACCTCCAGCTCCAGCCCGCCGTCGGCGCCACGCACGGGCAGTACCGCCCCCGCGCGCGCGAGCACCGGTATCCGGGACAGCGGTGCCTCCACCGTGACCTGCCCCGGGCCCTCGTAGACCTCCTCCGTCACCGTGTCGTACCAGCGGCCCCGCGGCAGCTGCACCGCACGCCGGTCGGCACCCGGTTCCAGCACCGGGGCCACCAGGAGGCCGTCGCCCAGCAGAAACGTGTCCTCGCAGTCGCGCAGGGCCCGGTCCTCCGGCGCCCCCCACCACAACGGCCGGACATAGGGCGCGCCCGTCCGCCGGGCCAGATGCGCGAGCGTCACGAAGTACGGCAGCAGCCTCCGGCGCTCCAGCAGCGCCACGCGCGCGTGCTCCAGCACCTCGGTGCCGAACTCCCACGGCTCCCTGCGCCCGGCCCGCAGGCTCGCGTGGGTACGGAACAGCGGCAGATAGGCGCCCAGCTGGAACCAGCGCAGATACAGCTCCGGCGACGGACTGCCGTCGAAACCGCCCACGTCCGGACCCGAGTACGGCACCCCGCACAGGCCCAGGCCCAGCACCAGCGACAGCGACGCCCGCAGCCCCGGCCAGCCCGTCGCCACGTCCCCCGACCACGTGCCGCCGTACCGCTGCAGCCCCGCCCACCCCGAGCGGGAGAACAGGAAGGGCCGCTCCCCGGGCACCAGCTCCCGCAGCCCCTCGTAGGCGGCCTGGGCCATGCACAGCGCGTACACGTTGTGCGCTTCCCGGTGGTCACCGCCGCGCCCCTCGAGAGCGTGCCGTGCCGAACGCGGCAGGGTCGGCTCACCGAAGGCGCTGAACGACGTCGGTTCGTTCAGGTCGTGCCAGAACCCCGCGAAGCCCTGCTCCAGTCGCTCCTCGTACAGCCCGCCCCACCACGCACGCACGCGCGCGTGCGTGAAGTCCGGGAACACCGACTCACCGGCCCACGCGACACCCCGCACCGGGCGGCCCTGCGCGTCCCGCACGAACGCGTCCGCGGCCGAACCGCTCTCGTACACGGTGTTGCCCGGCTCCGCCGGCACCGCCGGATCGACGATCGACACCAGCCGGACACCGTCCCGGCGCAGCTCCTCCGCCAGCACCGGCAGCTTCGGGAAACGCTCCTGGTCGACCGTGAACACCCGGTGCTCGTCGTAGTGGTCGATGTCGAGGTGCACGGCGTCCAGCGGCAGCCCGCGCTCCAGGTAGCCCGCGACGATCCGGCGCACCTCCTGCTCGCTGCCGAAACCCCAGCGCGCGTGGTGATGGCCCAGCGCCCACGCGGGCGGCAGCGCGGGCGCCCCGGTCAGCGCGGCCCACGTGTGCAGCACGCGCGCGGGAGTCCCCACCACCACCCAGCAGCGCAGCGGACCACCGTCCATCCGCACCTCGCAGTGGCCCGCCCGGTCGTGCCCGGACCCGGCGCCCTCCTCGCCCTCCCGCAGGACCACCGTGCCGTCCCAGGTGGTGTCGTGGAACACCAGATGCGTGCCGGCGTCCGCCACCACCAGCTGCACCGGCATCGTCAGATACAGCGGATCGTCACCGGGCCCGAACGCACGGCCGGGATCGGTGTTCCACAGCCGGTACCTGCCGTTCCGCAGCCGGGGCCCGGACGAGCGTCCGCCCAGGCCGAAGAACCGGGCGTCCGCCGCCACCTCCGACCGCTGCATCCACCGGCCCGCGCCCCCGTCGACCGGCTCCCACCAGCGCGGCGGCAGGTACCGCCGCAGCGTCACCCCGCCCGGCGTGCACACCTGGACCGCGCCGTGCCGCGACACGACGACCGTCATCCGCTCGGCCACGACCCGCCAGCCGCCGTCCTTGTCCGGTTCCAGAACCGCCCGCGGATCCGGCTCGGGACCGCTTCCCGCCAGCGCGTACGACGGCTGCGGACCCGCTCCGTCCCACCCCCAGAAGACCGCGCCGTTCGCCGCCACGACGATCCGCAGCTCCGAGCGGCCGAAGCGGATCAGACCACCGCCCGGACCCGGCTCCACCCCCTGCACCTGCCCCGGCACCCGGGCCCGCTCGGGCCCCCGCCGCGGCAGCCCGGCGGCGTCGAGACGCCTCCTGCGCCACGAGGCCCGCACGGTACGCAACCCCAGAGACGCCCTCCCCGAACCGACCACACTCACCGAACGCACCAGGTCACGACCGTCCATGCTGCTCACCCTGCCACTGAGCGCCCCACGCGCGCGTGTCGTTCAACTGCCGTTCACCCGTGCCCGGGCCACATCTTCATGACAAGGACTATGTGGGGCGCACCCTGGTGTAGAAGTCGATCACATGGCATCGTCCCTGTCAGCCGCGTCACGCGCACACCCCAGCCCGTGCGCGGACCGACGCACACGACGCGCACAGCCCGGGAGCCGCTTCAATGTCGACCGCGAACCCCCAGCCGCTCTGGCAGCCCGATCCCCAGCGGATCGCCGAGGCCCGCATCACCCGGTTCCAGGCATGGGCCGCCGAACAGCACGGCGCCCCGGCCGAGGGCGGGTACCCGGCCCTGCACCAGTGGTCCATCGACGAGCTGGACACCTTCTGGAAAGCCGTCACGGAGTGGTTCGACGTACGGTTCTCGACCCCCTACGCGCGCGTGCTCGGCGACCGCAACATGCCCGGCGCCGAGTGGTTCCCCGGAGCCACCCTCAACTACGCCGAACACGCCCTGCGGGCCGCGGCCGACCGAGCGGACGAACCCGCCCTCCTGTACGTGGACGAGACGCACGAACCGCGGCCGGTGACCTGGTCCGAGCTGCGCCGCCAGGTCGGCTCCCTCGCCGCCGGACTCCGCGCCCTCGGTGTGCGCCCCGGCGACCGCGTCAGCGGCTACCTCCCCAACATCCCCCAGGCCGTCGTCGCCCTCCTGGCCACGGCCGCCGTGGGAGCCGTCTGGACCTCCTGCGCCCCCGACTTCGGCGCCCGCAGCGTCCTCGACCGCTTCCAGCAGGTCGAACCCGTCGTCCTGTTCACCGTCGACGGCTACCGCTACGGCGGCAAGCAGCACGACCGCCGCGAGATCGTCGCCGAGCTGCGCCGCGAACTGCCCACCCTGCGCGCCGTCGTCCACATCCCCCTGCTGGGCACCGAGGCACCCGAGGGCGCCGTGGAGTGGTCGGCGCTGACGGCGGGGGACACCGAGCCGGTCTTCGAACCGGTACCGTTCGACCACCCGCTGTGGGTGCTGTACTCCTCCGGCACGACCGGCCTGCCCAAGGCCATCGTCCAGTCCCAGGGCGGCATCCTGGTCGAGCACCTCAAGCAGCTCGGCCTGCACTGCGACCTCGGCCCCAAGGACCGTTTCTTCTGGTACACCTCGACCGGCTGGATGATGTGGAACTTCCTCGTCTCCGGCCTGCTCACGGGTACCACGATCGTCCTCTACGACGGCAGCCCCGGCTACCCGGACACCGGAGCCCAGTGGCGGATCGCCGAACGCACCGGAGCCACCCTCTACGGCACCTCCGCCGCCTACGTGATGGCCTGCCGCAAGGCCGGCGTCCACCCGGCCCGCGACCACGACCTGTCCCGGGTGAAGTGCGTCGCCACCACCGGCTCCCCGCTGCCGCCCGACGGCTTCCGCTGGCTGCACGACGAGTTCGCCGAGAGCGGGGCCGACCTGTGGATCGCCTCCGTCAGCGGCGGCACGGACGTCTGCTCCTGCTTCGCCGGCGCCGTACCCACCCTCCCGGTCCACACCGGCGAACTCCAGGCCCCCGGCCTCGGCACCGACCTGCAGTCCTGGGACCCGAGCGGCAAGCCCCTCGTCGACGAGGTCGGCGAGCTGGTCGTCACCCAGCCCATGCCCTCCATGCCGATCCACTTCTGGAACGACCCCGACGGCAGCCGCTACCACGACAGCTACTTCGACACCTACCCCGGAGTCTGGCGCCACGGCGACTGGATCACCGTCACCTCCCGCGGGAGCGTGATCATCCACGGCCGCTCCGACTCCACCCTCAACCGGCAGGGCGTGCGCATGGGCTCGGCCGACATCTACGAGGTCGTCGAGCGCCTGCCCGAGATCAGGGAATCCCTCGTCATCGGCGTCGAACAGCCCGACGGCGGCTACTGGATGCCGCTGTTCGTGCACCTCGCACCGGGTGCCGTCCTGGACGAGGCACTCCTCGACCGGGTCAAGCGGGCCATCCGGGAACAGCTCTCACCGCGCCATGTCCCCGACGAGATCATCGAGGTGCCCGGCATCCCGCACACCCTCACCGGCAAACGCATCGAGGTCCCCGTCAAGCGCCTGCTCCAGGGCACCCCGCTGGACAAGGCGGTCAACCCCGGCTCCATCGACAACCTCGCCCTGCTCGGCTTCTACGAGGAACTCGCCCGCAAACGCGCCTGATGCGAACGGAGCATCACCCTCCGCATTCGCTCTCCCAGCAGCGTCACCACCCACGTCACCTGCGCAAATACCCTCGCAGCAAGGATGCCGACCACCGGCGGCACTGCCATTGTCAGTGCCGCCGATTACGGTGAGTGAGCACTGATCGACTGCGCATTGGGGGAAATCATGGCGCACACCGACCACCAGACCCTGCGACGCGTCCTGCGCCGCGAGATCGCCGGCACCATCGGCGTACTCACCGACGACCACGACTTCAGCGCCATGCGGCGCTACCGAAGCTTCACCTTCGACGACCACGCCACCTACCTCCGGCAACTGGAGGCCGTACTCAGGGCCCGCGCCGCACAGGGCACCCACACCACACTCGCCCTGTTCGACCCCGAGGACTACGCCGCATACTGCGCGGACACCGGCCTCGACCCGGAAGCCCCGGCCAGCCGGACCCGGTACACCGCGGAACTCGCGGCCACCGGCCCCACCATCCCCTACGACGGCCGCCCGCTCGCCGACCTCCTGCCCGCGCTCGTAGACGAAGCCGTCCGCCAGGCCACCTGGGAGTACGCCACCACTCTCCTGACCCGCCTCGGCCCCTGCCCCACCTGCGGCGAGGACATCGGCAGGGCGGCCTTCACCCGCGCCTCCGAGCTCCTGGTCCGCATCCTCGACACCGCGCCACCCGGCGACCGGCACCTCGTCTGCACCGTCTCCGGCCCACCGGACACCCTGGTCTCGGTCCTGCACGCCGACCAGGACCCCCACGGCGCGACCCGCCTGGACGAGGCCGAGGCCCTGGAATTCACCAGCGTCCTCGCCCTGGGCCTCGCGACGCGCAGCCCCGGCGGACTCGTCATGCGCACCAGCGCCACCGGCACGGCCGACCGCGTCTACGGCTGGCGACTGCGCGGCGGCGCCCTGGAACCACTGACGGCATCCGAGGTCTTCGACGCCTACTGCACGGACGTCGAGTCCGGCGACCCCATCCCTCCGGAGTCCGGCGTCGACTACCGCGAACCCCCGACCCTCGGAGAGGAGAGCACGGCACCGGACCACCGCCACTGAGCGGCGGCACCGCGACAGGAAAACAGCAGGGGCGTCCCGCCCGAAGGCAGGACGCCCCTGGCCCCGGCACCCCGCAGGCGCCGGTACGGCCTACTCCCCGGACAGCACCGCCTGCGCCGCGCTGCGCGCCTCCTCGGCGCTGTCCGCCGCACGCGCCGCGGCCGCGGCCCGCTCGCACTGCGCCAGCGTGTACTTCGCCAGCGTCGCGCGGACGTACGGAATCGACGCCGAACCCATGGAGAGGGAGGTGGCACCCAGACCGGTCAGCACACAGGCCAGCAGCGGATCGGACGCGGCCTCACCGCACACGCCGCAGCTCTTGCCCTCGGCCTTGGCCGCCTCGGCGGACAGCGCCACCAGGTCGAGCAGCGCCGGCTGCCACGGGTCCTGCAGGCGCGAGACCGCACCCACCTGCCGGTCCGCCGCGAACGTGTACTGCGCGAGGTCGTTGGTCCCCAGTGACAGGAACTCCACCTCCTGCAGGATCGACCGCGCCCGCAGCGCGGCCGACGGGATCTCCACCATCGCGCCGAACTTGGCCCGCAGTCCCGCCTCACGGCAGGCGTCCGCGAAGGCCTTCGCGTCCCTGCGGTCCGCCACCATCGGCGCCATGACCTCGAGGTAGACGGGCAGACCCTCGGCCGCCTTCGCCAGCGCCGTCAGCTGGGTGCGCAGAACCTCGGGGTGGTCGAGCAGCGTCCGCAGCCCCCGCACGCCCAGCGCCGGGTTCGGCTCGTCCGCCGGCGTCAGGAAGTCCAGCGGCTTGTCCGCGCCCGCGTCCAGCACACGCACGACCACACGGCCCTCGGGGAACGCCTCCAGCACCTGCCGGTAGGCCTCCACCTGCTTCTCCTCGGAAGGAGCGTTCTTGCTGTCGTCCAGGAACAGGAACTCGGTACGGAACAGACCGACGCCCTCGGCCCCGGCCTCCACGGCCGCCGGCACATCCGCGGGCCCGCCCACGTTGGCCAGCAACGGCACCTTGTGCCCGTCCGCGGTCGCACCCGGACCCGTCGAAGAGGCCAGCGCGGCCTTGCGCTCGGCGGCCGCGGCCTCCAGCTCGGCCTTCTTCTCCTCGCTCGGGTTCACGAAGACATCACCGGTGCTGCCGTCGACAGCGATCACCGTGCCCTCGGCCAGCTCACCGGCACCCGGCAGAGCCACCACGGCCGGCACCCCCAGCGCCCGGGCCAGGATGGCGCTGTGACTGGTCGGACCACCCTCCTCGGTCACGAAACCGAGCACCAGGGACGGGTCGAGCAGAGCCGTGTCGGCCGGAGCCAGATCCCGGGCCACCAGCACGTAGGGCTGGTCGCTGTCCGGGACACCCGGCATCGGAACGCCCAGCAGCCGGGCGACGATACGGTTCCGCACGTCATCGAGGTCGGCCACGCGCCCGGCGAGGTACTCCCCGGCACCGGCCAGCAGTTCCCGGTACGCCGCGAAGGCGTCGTACACGGCACGCTCGGCAGTGCTGCCGACGGCGATCCGCCGGTCCACGTCCGCCATCAGCTCGGGGTCCTGGGCCATCATGGCCTGCGCCTCGAGCACCGCCTGGGCCTCGCCACCGGCCAGGTTGCCGCGCGCCATCAGGTCGGCGGCCACCGCATCCACAGCCTGGCGGGCGCGCCCCTGTTCCCGCTCCGCGTCCTCGGCGGGAATCTGCTTCGCCGGCGGCTCCAGCACCGCCGTGCCCATGTGCCGAACCTCGCCGATCGCCACGCCATGGCTCACGCCGACGCCTCGCAGCGTTGTCTCCATCTCACCCGTCTCCGAATAGTGCGGCGGGTCCCGCCGCCGCGATGGTTGTGCTGTTCGCCGCCCTGCGACGGCCCTGCTGTCAGTTCCAGGAGAAGAGGCTGTCGCCGGCCTTCACATCACCGCTGTCACGGAGATCGGAGAGGGACTCGGCCGTGGCTTCCAGCGCGACGATCGGGCACACCGGGGACTTGCCGGCGGCCTCGACGGCGGCGGGATCCCAGCGCACGACTGCCTGGCCCCGGGTAACGGTGTCGCCCTTGTTGACGAGCAGCTCGAAACCCTCGCCGTTGAGCTGAACGGTGTCGATACCGAGGTGGGTGAGCACCCCGTGACCACTGTCGTCCACCACGACGAACGCGTGCGGATGCAAGGAGACGATGACGCCGCCCACGGGCGCCACGGCCTGGGAGGGCTCACGCACGGGGTCGATGGCGGTGCCCGGGCCGACCATGGCCCCGGAGAAGACCGGATCCGGCACAGCGGCCAGCCCGATGGCACGCCCGGCAATAGGGGACGTCACGGTGGTCATGGGAAGCCTCCCAAGGAGTGGAGCTGTTCACGGGCCGTCACTGGCTGTCCCGGACGGCGCACTGAGCAGCAGCGTATGTCATGTGAAGTGGCGGTTCCGGATGGAAGCTATCAGGTAGTGGTCTAGACCACCAGCCCGACGGATTTGCACCGCCTTCACGGCTCCGTGTACAGTCGTACTCCTGCCGGGACGGCGAGGTGTGCGAAAGCGCCCTTGCTCTGGCAGCACCCAAACTCGTCAGATCCTATCTCTGGATCTCCTTCTGCATGCTCGCAGGGGGGTGGTCAGGGAGACGGAAAAACCCTGATAGAGTTTGAAACATCGAAGGGAAGCGCCCGGAGGAAAGCCCGAGAGGGTGAGTACAAAGGAAGCGACCGTTCCTTGAGAACTCAACAGCGTGCCAAAAGTCAACGCCAGATATGTTGATACCCCGTCCGTCGGAGCAATCCGATGGTCGAGGTTCCTTTGAAAAACACAGCGAGGACGCTGTGAACGGTCGGGTTATTCCTCCGACCGTTCCGCTCTC
>NZ_BMRM01000026.1 GCF_014648635.1 Streptomyces cinerochromogenes
CGTCCAGGGTCTTCAGGAACGGCACGATGCCGTTGGAGTGCCCGTTCGTCCCCCGGATCAGCGAACCCCGCGAGCGGATACGGGAGTACGACAGACCGATGCCGCCGGCGTGCTTCGACAGCCGGGCCACCTGGTGGTAGCGGTCGTAGATGGAGTCCAGCTCGTCCAGCGGGGAGTCCAGCAGGTAGCAGGACGACATCTGGGGGTGCCGCGTGCCGGAGTTGAACAGGGTGGGGGAGGAGGGCAGGTAGTCCAGGCGGCTCATCAGGCCGTACAGCGCCGCGACTTCGTCCACCGAGCGGGCCGTGTCGTCCTCGGCGAGGCCGCTCGCCACGCGCAGCATGAAGTGCTGGGGCGTCTCGATCACCTTGCGGGTGAGGGGGTGGCGCAGCAGGTAGCGGCTGTAGAGGGTGCGCAGGCCGAAGTAGCCGAACCGGTCGTCGGCCGCGCGGTCGACCAGCGCGTCCAGCCGCTCGGCGTGCAGCCGCGCGAACTCGGCGGTGCGGTCGGCGATCAGGCCCTCGCGGTGCCCGACGGCGACGGACTCGGTGAAGGAGGTCACGCCCTGGGAGGCGGCCTCGTCCCGGATGGTGAGGGTCAGCAGCCGGGCGGCCAGCTTCGAGTAGGCGGGGTCCTCCGCGATCAGGCCGGCGGCGGCCTCCGTGGCCAGCTCGCGCAGCTCCGCCTCGTCGGCCCGCGAGGACCGGCCCCGCAGCGCGGCGGCGGCCACCCGGCCGGGATCGGCGTCGGGCAGGTCGGCGGTCAGCTCGGTCAGGGTCCGCAGCAGCGCGGCACCGGGACCGTCGGTCTCCAGCTCGCTGACTGAAGCCGGATCGGCTGGCGCGATGGTCACGTGGGGCTCTCCCTCGCTCGGCACGGGGGCCCGGCGGAGGGCAGGGGGCAGCCACGAGCGCACACGGCGTCGCGTCCACCGGCCCACTCCACGAGGCCCGGACGTTCGGAAACCCACCCGGACCGGACGGCCGGGTGTGCGCTGTCGGCAGGCAGTCGGACTCAACAGGCGCGCGGATGCACGCAGGTTCACCGTTGCGGGACAGTTCCGGAGTCGCACCGGATTCCCCTGCGGCGACAGCGAGCACGAGCATACATCTAGTGCCGGGTTGTCGTGGCACCCCCAGATGTTGTGCCGCTCTGCTCTCGGAGGGTCAACTCGTGGGCGTGGAGCGTGACACCGCCCGCGGCGCGCGGGGGCGGGCGTACACGCCGACGGGCCGCCGATGGTCGTGCCATCGGCGGCCCGCTGCGGGTGTGTCCGGTTGTCCGTGCCGTGGGTCCGCGCCCCTGCGGGCGTCCGTCAGTGGCCGGCGCCCGCGGTCGCCGGTGGCAGCTCCACCTCGACCCCGGGGTCGCCGGCGTCGGCCGTGTAGTCCTCCGGCCGGGTCTCGTCGACGCCCTCGGGGGCCTTCAGGGCCTTCAGGACGACGGTCAGGACCACGGTGACCAGAACGTTCAGGACGAACGCCGTGAGGCCGATGTAGCCGATCTCGCCGATGCCGGGGATTTCCTTGGCGTTGCCGCCGAAGTGCTTCTGCGTCGGCGAGGCGATGCCGTACGCGGCGGCCGTGCCGTAGACCATGCCGGCCGCCCAGCCGGCCAGCAGGGCCCAGCGGTGGAACCAGCGGGTGAACAGGCCGCCGACGAGGGCCGGGAAGGTCTGCAGGATCCAGATGCCGCCCAGCAGCTGGAAGTTGATGGCGACGGTCTTGTCCATGGTGAGGACGAAGACCAGGGCGCCGACCTTCACCAGCAGCGAGACGATCTTGGAGACCTGGGCCTCCTGCCGGGGCGTGGCGTCCGGCTTGATGAAGTCCCGGTAGATGTTGCGGGTGAAGAGGTTCGCCGCCGCGATCGACATGATGGCCGCCGGCACGAGCGCGCCGATGCCGATCGCCGCGAAGGCGACGCCCGCGAACCAGTCCGGGAACATGTCCTCGAACAACTGCGGGATGGCCAGCTGCCCGTTGGTGACCTTCACCCCGGCCGCGATCGCCATGAAGCCCAGCAGCGCCAGCAGACCCAGCATCAGGGAGTACAGCGGCAGGATCGTGGTGTTGCGGCGGATCACCTCACGGCTCCTGGACGACAGGGTCGCGGTGATCGAGTGCGGGTACATGAACAGCGCGAGCGCGGAACCGAGGGCCAGCGTGGCGTACGTCCACTGGTTCGCGTCCCCCGGCGCCAGCGCCCCGCGCGGCTTGCCGGTGGCCGGATTCACCTGGCTGAACGCCTCGCCCGCCTTGGCGAAGATGTCGTCGAAGCCGCCCAGCTTGATCGGGATGTAGATGATCGCCACCGCGATGACGATGTAGATCAGGGCGTCCTTGACGAACGCGATCAGCGCGGGGGCGCGCAGACCGGACGAGTAGGTGTAGGCCGCCAGCACACCGAAGGCGATCAGCAGCGGCAGGTCCTTCACGAACCAGTTGGTGTTCTCGCCGCCGCCCACGCCCATCACGTCCAGCACCGCCTGGATGCCGACGAGCTGGAGCGCGATGTACGGCATGGTGGCGAGGATGCCGGTCACCGCCACCGCCAGCGACAGGCCCTTCGAGCCGAACCGGCCGCGCACGAAGTCGGAGGTCGTGACGTACCCGTGCCGGTGCGAGACCGACCACAGGCGGGGCAGGAAGGTGAAGATCAGCGGGTACACCAGGATCGTGTACGGCACCGCGAAGAAGCCGGCCGCGCCCGCCGCGTAGATCGCCGCCGGTACCGCGACGAAGGTGTACGCCGTGTACAGGTCACCGCCGAGCAGGAACCAGGTGATCCAGGTGCCGAACGACCGGCCGCCCAGACCCCATTCGTCCAGGGAGTGCTCGTCCTCGGCCCTGCGCCAGCGCGCGGCCAGGAAGCCCATGACCGTGACGGCCAGGAAGAAGAAGATGAAGACGCCGAGCGCGACGCCGTTGACGCCGTCCTTCACTTCGCCGCACCCCCGTCCGCGCCCCTGCGGGCGCGCTGGTCACGCTGCCAGAGCTTGTACGCCAGCATGGTGAGCGCGGTGGAGATCAGCACCCAGAGCATCTGGTACCAGTAGAAGAACGGGATCCCGATGAACGCGGGATCCGTCTTGGCGTACGAGCCGACCCACAGCATCGCCACGAAGGGCGCGACGAGACACAGGGCGATGACCACCCGGCCCGGTGTCACCACCGGTGGTCTCACTTCAGGCGTTTCGGACATGCCACGGCTCCGTCCCCTCGCTGATCACCTGTAATGCGCAGGCAATCTAGGTGACGGTGTCGTCACAGTGGAAGACCTCGTCCGCATATCGGTATATCGATTCAGCGAACGTGCCGGACCCGCGGTCCTTCCGGCGCCCCCGCTCCGCTACTCCGCGGGCCGCTTCAGCCGGGCCACGAACTTGTACCGGTCCCCCCGGTACACCGAGCGCACCCACTCCACCGGCTTGCCCTCGCGGTCCAGCGAGTGGCGGGAGAGCATCAGCATCGGCAGGCCCACGTCGGTGCCGAGCAGGCCCGCCTCGCGCGGGGTGGCCAGGGAGGTCTCGATGGTCTCCTCGGCCTCGGCGAGGCGGACGTCGTAGACCTCGGCGAGCGCGGTGTACAGGGAGGTGTACTTCACCAGTGAGCGCCTGAGGGCCGGGAAACGCTTGGCCGACAGATGGGTGGTCTCGATCGCCATCGGCTCGCCGTTGGCCATGCGCAGCCGCTCGATGCGCAGCACGCGTCCGCCGGCGGTGATGTCGAGCAGCTCGGCGAGCCGGTCGTCCGCGGTGACGTACCCGATGTCCAGCAGCTGCGAGGTCGGCTCCAGGCCCTGGGCCCGCATGTCCTCGGTGTAGGAGGTGAGCTGCAGGGCCTGGGAGACCTTGGGCTTGGCCACGAACGTGCCCTTGCCCTGGATGCGCTCCAGCCGGCCCTCCACCACCAGCTCCTGCAGGGCCTGGCGCACCGTGGTGCGGGAGGTGTCGAACTCGGCGGCCAGCGTGCGCTCGGGCGGGACCGGTGTGCCCGGGGCCTGGGTCTCCGTCATGTCGAGCAGGTGCTTCTTCAAGCGGTAGTACTTGGGCACGCGCGCGGTACGGGTTGTGCCGGCCTCGTTCTCCGCACTGCTGACGTCGGTGCTCATGCTCTGCCTTCCCGGCTCCGGTGCCGAAAGCGACCGACATCCCATCGGCCACGGCTCACATCGTGGCACGGGTTGCCGTGTCAGCACTCCACCCGCACGCTCCGTGATCCCCTCTGTATACCGTCGCACCCGGTGTTGGTCTAGTCCAGCGCGAGGGCGGAGCGGGGGCAGGCGCAGGGGAGGCGTAAGGGGAGGAGGGGGAGGGGACCGGCTCCGCGGGGGCGGTCCCCCGTGATCAGATGCCCTGCCACTCCGGCTTGTTCGCGTAGGTGTGGCGGAAGTAGTCGGCCAGCTTGAGCTTGGACGCGGCGGCCTCGTCCACGACCACCGTGGCGTGCGGGTGGAGCTGGAGCGCGGAGGCGGGGCAGACGGCGGCGACCGGACCCTCGACGGTCGCGGCGACCGCGTCCGCCTTGCCCTCGCCGGTGGCCAGCAGCACCAGGTGCCGTGCCTCCAGGATCGTGCCGATGCCCTGGGTGATGACGTGGTGCGGGACCTGCTCGATGTCGCCGCCGAAGAAGCGGGCGTTGTCGATCCGCGTCTGCTCGGTCAGCGTCTTGATCCGGGTGCGCGAGGCGAGCGAGGAGCACGGCTCGTTGAAACCGATGTGCCCGTCGGTCCCGATGCCGAGCAGCTGCAGGTCCACCCCGCCGGCCTCGGCGAGCGCGCGGTCGTACGCCTCGCACGCCGCCTGGACGTCCTGGGCCGTGCCGTCCGGCCCCATGAACGCGTCCATGCCGATGCCGAGCGGCTCCAGCACCTCGCGGCGCAGCACCGAGCGGTAGGACTCGGGGTGGTCCGCGGGCAGCCCCACGTACTCGTCGAGCTGCGCTATCCGTGCCCGCGAGGCGTCCACGGAGCCGGCGCGGACCCTGGCGGTCAGCGCCTGGTAGATGGGCAGCGGGGTGGAGCCGGTGGCCACGCCGAGCAGGGCGTCGGGCTTGCGTCGCAGCAGCTGGGCCATGGCCTCGGCGATCAGCTCGCCGCCCGCCGCGGCGTCCGGAACGATGACAACTTCCACGCTGGGCCTGCCTTCTGAGAGGGCTCTGTGCGTCTCTATGTGGTTTAGACCAATCTAACAGAATCGGCGTTCGAGGGCGCTGAGGCGGGCCAGGGAGAGGGCCGCCGGAAGGGGCCGCCCGGGAGGCGGGCGACGGCGCACGCCGGGAGGGAGCGGATGCACTCGCGGAAATTGCCACGGCCATGTGGTCCCACGACCGACCCGGGCGGGCTAGGCTGCGTGGCATCGCGTGCCGGTGCCCTCGCGGCGGGACGCCTCCGCACCATGGACACGCCATCGTGGTCTAGTCCACAATCGAGAAGAACAAGCCTCCGTCTTCCCCGCACAGGAAGGCGGACAGAGGAACCGGCGCTCTCTGCCCTGACTGCTCCGGCTCCTCGACCTTCGGCCGACCGGGACCGCACACCCCGCGGCCGATGATGCTCCGGGCTGCGGTGCCGGGAGGGTTGAGGGTCCCTTCCAGGCGCCGCGGCCCGCGGGTGTTTTTTCGGCCATCCACGAGGCCCGGGTACGCTCGCAGACGTGCCCTCCATGAACGAACTCGTACGCCAGCACACCGCCCTCGACGACTCCGATCTCGAGTGGCTCCACCTGCTGGTCTCGGAGTGGCAGCTGCTCTCCGACCTCTCCTTCGCCGACCTGGTGCTGTGGGTCCCCACCCGGGACGGCACCCGGTACGTCTCGGTCGCCCAGATGCGGCCCAACACCGGCCCGACCTCCTACCAGGACGACATGGTCGGCCACCTGGTCCCGCGCGGCCGGCGGCCCATGCTGGACGCCGCCCTGGACGAGGGCCGGATCGTGCGCGAGGGCGACCCGGAGTGGCGCGAGGAGGTCCCCGTACGGGTCGAGTCCATCCCCGTGCGCCGTGAGGGCCGCGTCCTCGGGGTGATCGCCCGGAACACCAACCTGCTCACCGTGCGTACCCCGAGCCGGCTGGAGCTGACCTATCTCCAGAGCGCCTCCGACCTGGCGCAGATGATCGCCGCCGGCTCCTTCCCCTTCCCCGACCAGCAGGTCGACATGGACGCCTCCCCGCGCGTCGGCGACGGCCTGATCCGGCTGGACGCGGACGGCATCGTCCAGTACGCCTCCCCGAACGCGCTGTCCGCCTACCACCGGCTCGGCCTCGCCTCCGACCTGGTCGGCCACCACCTGGGACAGACCACGGCCGAACTCGCCCCGACCCGGGGCCCCGTGGACGAGGCACTGGCCAAGGTGGCCAGCGGCTGGGCGCCGCGCGAGTTCGAGATCGAGGCCCACGACGGCGTCATCCAGTTCCGGGCCATCCCGCTCAAGCCCAAGGGCACGCGCATCGGTTCGCTGGTGCTGCTCCGCGACGTCACCGAACTGCGCCGCCGCGAACGCGAGTTGATCACCAAGGACGCCACCATCCGGGAGATCCACCACCGGGTGAAGAACAACCTCCAGACGGTCGCCGCGCTGCTCCGGCTCCAGGCCCGGCGCATCGAGTCCGAGCGCGGCCGGGAGGCGCTGGAGGAGGCGGTCCGCCGGGTCGGCTCCATCGCCATCGTCCATGAGACGTTGTCTCAGAACCTGGATGAGCGGGTGGAGTTCGACGACATCGCCGACCGGGTGCTCGCCATGGTGGCCGAGATCTCGCCGGGCAAGGTGGCCGGCCGGCGCAGCGGACGGTTCGGGATACTCGACGCCGAGGTCGCCACCCCGCTGTCCATGGTCCTCACCGAGATCCTGCAGAACGCCCTGGAGCACGGCTTCCGCGAGGGCGACACCGGCACGGTCGAGGTCTCGGCGGTGCGGGGCGGCACCACCAGGGAGGCCCGGCTGCTGGTCACCGTCCAGGACGACGGGGTCGGCCTGCCCGAGGGCTTCGACCCGCACCGCTCGGGCAACCTCGGCCTGCAGATCGTACGGACGCTGGTGGAGGGCGAGTTGGGCGGATCCTTCGACATGCTGCCGGCGCCGGGGCGGGGGACCCGGGTGATCCTCGACATTCCGGTGCGGGCGCAGAAGTAGGCACCTTCCTCTCCCGGGAAGGGGCTCCGTCTCTTCCCGGGAAGGGGCTCGGCGGCGCACTCGCGGCAGGGTGCCCGAGCACAGCAAAAAGCCCCGGACCGCCATTGGTCCGAGGCTCGTGCTCGTTGCTGCTCTGCTAAATCGCTAGCGGCATCGGGGGATACTGCGCGCTGCGGCTCGGGGGCGGGAGATGCGCACGTGCTGTGCGCGCCGCCAAGCTCAGGCTGTCAGCAGGGGTGGGTGTGTCAGGCGGAGGCCTGACGAGCCCGGTTGCGAGCGGCGCGGCGCTTCATGGCGCGGCGCTCGTCCTCGCTGAGACCACCCCAGACGCCGGAGTCCTGGCCGGACTCAAGCGCCCACTGCAGACACTGCTCGATCACCGGGCAGCGACGGCAGACGGCCTTGGCTTCCTCGATCTGCAGCAGCGCAGGACCGGTGTTGCCGATGGGGAAGAAGAGCTCGGGGTCTTCCTCGCGGCAAACGGCGTTGTGACGCCAGTCCATGGCTGCTACCTCTCCTTGGTATTACGTGCAAGTTGCTTGTGAATGTGAACGCTTTCACGAATCCCTCAACAAGTGAAGGGCCGACCGCCGAGTCTTCACCCGGCGTGGTCCTGTGTTTTGAAGAGGGGTTCCGGTGATCAGTGGAGGCCGGTGTTGCGGGCCGTCCCGATCGCCACGTAGAGACTCGCAAACCTCAGCGGCGGATACAACCCCTTCCGGAAAGTTTTTTTTGATTCCTCGGTGTCGACTAGGTCACAGCCGTACTTCCATGGGGTGGATCCTGGCCTAAACGTTCGAGTGAAAGGACTTTCGCCCGTTCCGCTCACACAATCACACGCAGTGCACGGCGTACGCCTGTGAACGTCACGCTCGTGCGCAGCCCCAGGTGGTCACCGTCCATCTGCAGGGGCAGAGGCACCTTCGAATGCAAGGTGAACTGGTCCAGATCGTGCAGGGAGAGGGCGTGCTTGCCATGCGGTCCCCGGTCGGGGGACGAAGTGAGCAACTGGGTGCCATACCGGGCAACCGCGGCCGTCGACAGGCGGCTGAGACCGAGCACGTCGATGCCGGTGTCGAACGAGGCCTTAGGTGACGTATACATGGGGCGATTGCCGAGATACGTCCACGGGGACGTGTTCGAGACTATGGCGACGACCAGGTCCTCGACCGGGTCCGCGCCGGGCCGCTCCAGAGTGATGGAGCCGTGCCGGCGGTTCGGCTCGCCGAGGAACTGCCGGATCACCTGGCGGACGTAGAGAGCGTGCGTCGACTTCTTCCCGCGCTCACGCTGCTGCTCGACCCGGCCCACCACGCCGGCGTCGAACCCGAGCCCGGCGTTGAAGGTGAACCAGCGGGCCGGCACGGCCTCGTCCTCGGTGCCCGCCGGGCCGGAGGTCAGCCCCAGGCCGACGACCCGCTCGCTGCCCTCGCGCAGCGCGTCCAGCAGTGCCCCGGTGGCCTCGACGGGATCGTTGGGCAGGCCCAGGGCGCGGGCGAAGACGTTCGTGGAACCGCCGGGGACGACGGCCAGACCGGGCAGGCGGTCCGGGGCGGGGCCGGCGTGCAGGAGGCCGTTGACGACCTCGTTCACCGTGCCGTCGCCGCCGAGGGCCACCACCAGGTCGATGTCGTCGCTCTCCGCCGCCTGCCGGCCGAGGTCGCGGGCGTGGCCGCGGTACTCGGTGGTGACCGCCTCCAGCTTCATCTCGCTCGCCAGCGCGTGGATCAGCACGTCACGTCTGCGTGCGCTTGTGGTGGTAGCCGCCGGATTGACCACGAGAAGTGCACGCATGCAAGGCAGCGTACCTACTGGGGGGTACTCGGCCCAGACCGAGGTAGGGATCCGGTAAGAGACCAGGGCGTGAGCCTGGACACTCGGGGGCGCGGGGCGCGGCCGGGCGCCGGAGGGGGAGGGCTACCCTGCTGGGGTGAGCAGTCAGCAGAACCCCGCCCCGGACACCGCCGAAGCCGCCGCAGCCGACCCGGCCGCCGAGCCGCGCCCGCGCCGGCTGACGTACGCGGCGGCGCTGGCCGGACTGGAGGGCGCCGCCCTCATGGCCGGCGGCCTGTGGGTGCTCGTCCTCGGACTCGCCGGCGAACCGGACGACCGGCAGCAGGCCGTGACCCTCGGGATCACCCTGGTCGTCCTCGCGCTGCTGCCGCTGCTCGCCGCGCGCGGTCTGCTGCTGCGACGCGGCTGGAGCCGGGGGCCCGCGGTGATCACCCAGGTCCTGGCCCTTCCGGTGGCCTACAACCTGCTCCACTCCGACGGTGTCGCCATCCCGGTGGGCATCGTCGTGACGGCTGTCGCCATGGCGGCGCTGGTGCTCCTCGTCAACGGGGAGACGACCCGGGCCCTCGGGATCAGGGGACCGGGCCGGTCCGAGTAGGACCCGCCGGTCCGGTCCTACTCCTCGACGAGGAGCTTCTCCCGCAGCTGGGCCAGTGTGCGGGCCAGCAGCCGGGAGACGTGCATCTGGGAGATGCCGACCTCCTGCGCGATCTGCGACTGGGTCATGTTCCCGAAGAAGCGCAGCAGCAGGATCCGCTTCTCGCGCGGCGGCAGGTCCTCCAGCAGTGGCTTGAGGGACTCGCGGTACTCCACGCCCTCCAGCGCCTCGTCCTCGGCGCCCAGGGTGTCGGCGACCGCGGGCGACTCGTCGTCCGTGTCGGGGACGTCCAGGGACAGCGTGGAGTACGCGTTGGCGGACTCCAGGCCCTCCAGGACCTCCTCCTCGGAGATGGCGAGCTTCTCGGCCAGCTCGTGCACGGTCGGGGACCGGCCGTGCAGCTGGGACAGCTCGGCCGTCGCGGTGGTCAGCGCGAGCCGCAGCTCCTGGAGCCGGCGCGGCACCCGGACCGCCCAGCCCTTGTCGCGGAAGTGCCGCTTGATCTCGCCGACGACGGTCGGGGTGGCGTACGTGGAGAACTCCACACCGCGCTCGGGATCGAACCGGTCGACGGACTTGATCAGACCGATCGTCGCGACCTGCGTGAGGTCGTCCAGCGGCTCGCCGCGGTTGCGGAAGCGGCGCGCCAGGTGCTCCACGAGCGGCAGGTGCATGCGGACCAGCTGGTTGCGCAGCTCCGCGTACTCCGTGCTGCCCTCCCGCAGGGTGCGCAGCTCGATGAACTTCGCCCGTGCCCCGCTGCGGTCCTGGGCGTCGTGCTGCACGGCCTGTACGGCCTCCGTGCCCGGCGCGTCGTCCTCGGCGTGTCGCTCGTGCTCGCTCATCGTCCCGCCCGTAGCCCTTCCCCGAGGCCTCGCCCCCGCTCGGACCCCGGTTCCGGCGCCGTCGCGTGCCGGGGGCGGTGTGCCGTCCGCGGCATCGTCACCGCCGGCTCGCGCGGAGTCGTCCTCCGGGTGCGGCCTGGCCTGCTCGGGGATGCCGTCGATGCCGTCCGCCATGCGCCGGGAACCGTCCCGGGGATCCGCCCCGGAGGTCTCGGCGCTGGTCGACCAGGGGGCACCCCCGTCCCCGGTCGGCAGCTCCCGTGTGCCGCGCTCTTCGTCCCGCACCGGCCCGTCCCCGTTCCTCACGCCGGCCCGGGGCCGGCGCCGCGCTGTTTGTAGAGGCTGATCGAGACCGTCTTGTCCTCGTCCACGGCGGACGAGACCTTGCCCGCGAGGGCCGACAGCACGGTCCAGGCGAAGGTGTCCCGCGACGGGGCGTGGCCGTCCGTGGTCGGCGCGGACACCGTGACCTCGAGCGAGTCGTCCACGAGCCGGAAGACACAGCTGAGCACCGAGCCGGGCACGGCTTGCTGGAGCAGGATCGCGCAGGCCTCGTCCACGGCGATGCGCAGGTCCTCGATCTCGTCCAGGGTGAAGTCCAAGCGGGCCGCCAGACCGGCCGTGGCCGTCCGCAGCACCGACAGGTAGGCACCCGCAGCCGGAAGCCGGACTTCCACGAAGTCCTGGTTCGCCGCGGGCTCGCCTGCGATCTGGGACACCCTCACCTCCATGGTGGTACAAGCTTTACGGGGCCGAGGGTCGCCCCCCGGGGTAACGCGTACGTGGTTCAAGCGGTGACGCTATCGCGCTCCGAACGTTGCTGTCCCCGGGACCCCAACCCCCTGGCGTCACTCACAGTAAAGCTGTGGATACGCTCCGTGTCTAGAGGGTTTGCGGGCCCAAATGGGAAGAGCGCGCGCCGGGTTGACGTACCCAGAGGTCAGACGCTCGAACCGTCGTGCGGCAGCCGCCGCATGCAGTGTCACACGAGAAGGCGGTCGGGCGGGACGGTCTCGCCCACACGAGCACATCTCACCAGCTCAGGAGCACGGGTCGCACGAGCCCGTGGTCGTACGGGCACGGGTCACACGAGCACGTGGTCGACGAAGCACCACCGCCAGTCCTCGCCGGGCTCGAAGGTCCGCATCACCGGGTGACCCGACTTCTCGTGGTGCTCCGTCGCGTGCCGGCCCGGCGAGGAGTCGCAGCAGCCGACGTGACCGCAGGTGAGGCACAACCGCAGCTGTACGGGGTGGGTGCCGTCCCGCAGGCACTCGGGACAGGTCGGGTCGAGGGGCTCCGGTTCCGGGTGCGGCAGCGCGGCGGCGTGCGTGCACTGTTTCATGATTGCCAGATTACGACGGGCGTGCGGGTGGCCGCGCGAAGACGAGGGTGGGCGAAGACCATGGACGTGATGCCGCTGCTGTTGCTGGTGGCGGGCAGTGCCGCGGTGGCCGCGGCGGCGCGGCGCACCCCCGTGCCGGCGCCCCTGCTGCTGGTCGCGGCGGGCCTGGTGGTCTCGTACATCCCCGGTGTGCCGTCCTACACCCTCGATCCGCACATCGTCCTGCCGCTGCTGCTGCCCCCGCTGCTGTACACCTCGGCGACCGACAGCTCCTACCTCGACCTGCGGGCGCAGCTGCGGCCGGTGGCGCTGCTCTCGGTGGGCTACGTGCTCTTCGCGACCGTCGTCGTCGGCTGGGCCGCCCATCTGCTCGTCCCCGGTCTGCCGCTGACCGCCGCGCTGGTGCTGGGCGCGGTGGTGGCCCCGCCGGACGCGGTGGCGGCGACGGCGGTCGCGCGCCGGGTCGGCCTGCCCTCCCGGATCACCACCATCCTGCAGGGCGAGTCCCTGCTGAACGACGCCACGGCGATCACTGCCTACAAGGTCGCGCTCGGCGCGGCCGTCGGCGCGGGGGCCACCTGGGCCGGCGGCATCCGCGAGTTCGCGCTCGCCGCGATCGGCGGTGTCGGCATCGGCCTCGTCCTCATGGCGCCCCTGCACTGGCTGCGCACCCACCTGACCGAGCCCCTGCTGCAGAACACGCTCTCGCTGCTGATCCCGTTCGTCGCCTACGGCGTCGCCGAGGGCGCCCACGCCTCCGGGGTGCTCGCGGTCGTGGTCGTCGCCCTGTACCTCGGCCACCGCGCGTGGGAGGTCGACTTCGCCACCCGGCTCCAGGAGGAGGCGGTGTGGAAGATGGTCGCCTTCGTACTGGAGTCCGCGGTCTTCGCCCTCATCGGTCTGCAGCTGCCGATCGTCCTCAAGCGGCTCGGCGAGTACGAGGGCGCCTCCGCCGCCTGGTACGCGGTCGCCGTCTTCGTGGTCGTGGTGGTGGCCCGGTTCGTCTGGGTCTACCCGGCCACCTTCCTGCCCCGGCTGCTGTCCGCGCGCATCAGGGAGCGCGAGGAGAACCCCACCTGGCGGGGCGCGATGGTCACCTCGTGGGCCGGCATGCGCGGTGTCGTCTCCCTGGCCATCGCCTTCGCGATCCCGCCGACCATGCCCGACGGCCCCCGCAACCTGATCCTCTTCCTGACCTTCACCACCGTCATCGGCACCCTCGTCGTCCAGGGCGTGACGCTGCCGCCGCTGATCCGGCTGCTGCGGTTCCCCGGCCGCGACCGGCAGGCCGAGACGCTCGCCGAGGCCAACGCCCAGGCGCAGGCCTCGCGGGCCGCGGAGGCCCGGCTGGACGACCTCCTCTCCGACGAGCGCAACACCCTGCCGCCGCCGCTCGCCGACCGGCTGCGCATGGTCCTGGAGCGTCGTCGCAACGCCGTCTGGGAGCGGCTCGGCCAGGTCAACCCGGTCACCGGCGAGTCCGTGGACGACACCTACCGCCGGCTTTCCCGCGAGATGATCAGCGCCGAACGCGAGGTCTTCGTCAAGCTCCGCGACCTGCGCTACATCGACGACGAGATGCTGCGCGCGCTGCTGAGACGCCTGGACCTGGAGGAGGCGGCGGCCTTCAGGGAGGCCCACTAGCGTTCCGCTCCGGGGCGTTGCCGGGCTGTGGGCGACCGTCCGGGGCGTGGGGCGGTTGTGCGGGGCGGGGCGTGCGCGCCGGCCGGCTGCGGGGGGTACGGGGTGGTCGCGGTGGAGCCGCTTACGGGGCGGCTGCCGGGGGCTCCGGGAACGGCCGTCCCGTGACGACGGCGGCGATCGTCGTCCCGCGCGCGAAGGCGCCCTCCTCCGCCAGGGCGACGAGTCCGTACAGCAACTTGGCGACATAGAGACGCTCCACGGGCAGTCCGTGGCGCTGCTCGAAGTCCCGTGCGAAATCCTCCAGGGCCGGGGTCGTACGGGCGTAACCGCCGCAGTGGAAGCGGTCGTCCAGGGACCAGGTGCCGCTGCGGGCGCCGAAGGCACGTTCCTGCAGGTCCCGTATCCCGTCCTCCAGGAAGCCGCCCCTCAGGACCGGTATGCCGAGCGCGCGCTGCCTCGCCGCCAGCCCGGCGGCGAGGCCGGCCAGGGTGCCGCCGGTGCCGCAGGCGACCGCGACGACCTCGGCGTGACCGCGCAGCTCCGCGCCGAGGTCACGGCAGCCGCGCACCGCCTCGGCGTTGCTGCCGCCCTCGGGGACGACGTACGCGTCCTCGGCGCCGGCCGCGCGCAGGATCGCGGACAGGGTCTCCGGTTCGGTCTTGCGGCGGTACGTCGACCGGTCCACGAAGTGCAGCCGCATGCCGTCGGCCGCGCACCGGGCCAGGGACGGGTTGAGCGGGCGGTCCGCCAGCTCCTGGCCCCGGACCACTCCGGTGGTGGACAGGCCCAGCAGGCGGCCCGCGGCGGCGGTGGCCCGCAGGTGGTTCGAATAGGCCCCGCCGAAGGTGACCAGCGCGCGGCCGTGCGCCGCCGCGATGTTCGGCACCAGCTTGCGCCACTTGTTGCCGATCAGCTCCGGGTGGATGAGATCGTCCCGCTTGAGCACCAGCCGGAGCCCGCGACGGCCGAAACGGTCGTCACGTATCTCGTGCAGGGGGGAGGGGAGGCGGGGGGTGAGGGGGGTGAGCGGGTCGGGGCTGGTCACGGCTTCATTGTCGCCCGCCGCCCGCCGCCCGCCGCCCGCCGCGCGTCGCCGGTCGTCCGCCCGCCCCCGCCCCCGCGCCGCTACCCCTTCAGCCGCTCGGCGACCCGTTCCCTCAGCCAGGACATCGAGAAGCCCCGCGGGTCGATCTTCCCCGGCTGCCACTCCAGGTGGCCGATGACGGACCGTTCCGTCCACCCGTGGTGCCGGCACAGCGCCGCGGCGACCCGCTCGACGGCATCCAGCTGTTCCTCCGGCCACGGGTCCTCCCCGTCGCCGAGGTTCTCGCACTCGAAGCCGTAGAAGTGCCGGTTGCCGTCGGTGTTCGCCTCGTTGTCCGGCGGCAGCCCCTTCTCGGCGATCACCGCGCGCAGGACCTCGTCGTCACCCAGCCCGGCGTGGTTGGCGCGGCCGTAGCCGACCAGGTGCACCGTGCCGTCCTTCGTGATCACGCCGTGGCACAGCGGTCCGGGCAGGCCGTCGTAGCCGTCGCGGCACAGCTCCACGGTGCGCTCGCTGCCGCGGGTCACCGTGTGGTGGATCATCACGCCGTGGACGGGCCCCCAGGGGCCCTTGTGGTTGCGGTTGTGGTGCTGCCAGTCGCCGACCTCGGCGACCGTGACGCCCTCCGCCCTGAGCGCGTCCAGAAAGCCGCTCGCCGACATGGGTGGGGCCATGCCCGACTCCTTCGTGCCGTGCCCGCCCGGCCGACGGTCGCGGCCGGATGTCCTGCCTGCTTCTACCGAAACCGGACGTCCCGGTACACATCGTTCGTATGGTGTGCGAGCCGATCCGGACAGCCGGGGCGCGCCGTAGAGGTCGGACGGGTCGGCAAGGGGTGGGGCCGGGGTGGGCGAGGTCCCTCTTTCTGCCCGCTAATCCGATGATCCATTCCCGCTCTTTCGGGTAATGGCGCCACCACGCTCCGTGCTGGAAGGCTCGGACGCGAGACCGGTGCTCGTGCGCATCGGCACCGGGCACGACACGGGAGGCATTTCTTTATGTCGGTAGGCGAAGAGGTCCGCACGGATCAGGGCAGGCCGCAGCAGTCCCTCGGGACGGCGGCAGCGCGGAACCTGGCCACCACCACCAAGTCCGTTCCGCAGATGCAGGAGATCAGCTCCCGCTGGCTGCTGCGCACGCTTCCCTGGGTCGACCTCCAGGGCGGCACCTACCGGGTGAACAGGAGGCTGACCTACGCCGTCGGCGACGGTCGCATCACCTTCGTCAAGACCGGCGACCAGGTCGAGGTCATCCCCAACGAACTGGGCGAACTGCCCGCCCTGCGGGCGTACGAGGACGAGGAGGTGCTGACGGAGCTGGCCCGGCGCTGCCGTCAGCGCGACTTCGCGCCCGGCGAGGTGATCGCCGACTTCGGCAACCGGACGGACGAGGTCTACCTGCTCGCGCACGGCCGCGTGGAGAAGATCGGCACGGGACCCTACGGCGACGACGCCGTGCTCGGCGTCCTCGCCGACGGCGCCTACTTCGGCGACCAGTCGCTGCTCGACCCGGAGGCGATCTGGGAGTACACCGTCCGCGCGGACACCCCGACCACGGTGCTGATCCTCGGCCGCCAGGACTTCGAACAGGTCGCGGAGCGCTCCGACTCGCTGCGCGCGCACCTCGAACGCCTGCGCGCGATCCCGGAGCAGCGGACCAACAAGTACGGCGAGAAGGAGGTCGAGCTGGCGGCCGGCCACTCCGGCGAGCCCGACATCCCGCACACCTTCGTGGACTACGAGCCACGGCCCCGCGAGTACGAACTGAGCATCGCCCAGACCGTGCTGCGCATCCACACGCGCGTGGCCGACCTCTACAACCAGCCGATGAACCAGACCGAGCAGCAGCTGCGGCTGACGGTCGAGGCGCTGAAGGAGCGCCAGGAGCACGAGCTGGTCAACAACCCGGAGTTCGGCCTGCTCAGCAACTGCGAGTACGACCAGCGGATCCAGCCGCACGACGGCGTGCCCAGCCCGGACGACCTGGACGAGCTGCTCAGCCGCCGCCGGGGCACCAAGCTCCTGCTGGCCCACCCGCGCGCGATCGCCGCGATCGGGCGCGAGCTGAACAAGCGGGGGCTGGTCCCGGAGACCATCGACATCGCCGGCAACCGCATCCCCACCTGGCGCGGGGTGCCGATCTACCCGTGCAACAAGATCCCGGTCAGCGAGGCCCGTACGACCTCCATCATCGCCATGCGTACCGGCGAGGCCGAGCAGGGTGTCATCGGCCTGAGGCAGTCCGGCATCCCGGACGAGATCGAGCCGAGCCTGTCGGTCCGGTTCATGGGCATCAACGAACAGGCCATCATCAAGTACCTGGTGACGGCGTACTACTCGGCCGCGGTCCTGGTGCCCGACGCGCTCGGCGTGCTGGAGAACGTCGAGATCGGCCGGTGGAGGTGACGTTTCCGCACGTCGCGGCCGTGTTCCCGCCCGCCGGTGCGGGTAGGCCCTTCGGGTATGCGTCCGGCAAGGCCGGTGACGCCGGCCTGCGCGGACCTGGCGAGGGGGAGGCATGGCCGAGTTCATGACGGAGACCGAAGGACGTTCCACCGCTGTGCCGCGTCCCGGCACGGCGGGGGAGGCGCGGAAGAGGGCCGGGGGAGGCGCCGGCCCGGCCGACGCGCAGGAGGCGGCGGCACTGCTGGAGCGCACCCGGGCCCTGGTCGACCCGGAGCTGCGCGCGGCCGTGGAGTCGCTGCCCGGCGCCATGCGCCGGATCGGGCTGTACCACTTCGGCTGGCAGCACGCCGACGGCAGCCCGGCGGCGGGCAACGCGGGCAAGGCGATCAGGCCGGCACTCGTGCTGGCCGCCGCCGCGGCGCTCGGCGGACCGGCGGCCCGTACGGCGGCGGTCCGTGCCGCGGCGGCGGTCGAGCTGGTCCACAACTTCACACTGCTGCACGACGACGTGATGGACCGGGACACCACCCGCCGGCACCGGCCGACGGCCTGGGCCGTGTTCGGTGACGCCGGCGCGATCCTCGCCGGGGACGCCCTCCAGGCGCTGGCCCTGCGGCTGCTCGCCGAGGACCCGCACCCGGCCTCCGTCCCGGCCGCGGCCCGGCTCGCGGCCTGTGTCGTGGAGCTGTGCGAGGGGCAGCACGCCGACTCCGACCTGGAGCAGCGCGCCCCGGACGCGGTCGGCCTGGACGAGGTGCTCGCCATGGCCGAGGCCAAGACCGGTGCCCTGCTGGGCTGCGCCTGCGCGCTCGGCGCGCTGTACGCGGGCGCCCGCGAGGAGGACGTGGCCGCGCTGGACGGCTTCGGCCGCCAGGCCGGGCTCGCCTTCCAGCTGATCGACGACGTCATCGGGATATGGGGGGACCCGCGGCACACGGGCAAGCCGGCCGGCGCGGATCTCGCCGCCCGCAAGAAGTCCCTGCCGGTGGTGGCGGCGCTCACCTCCGGCACCCCGGCGGCGGCCGAACTCGCCGCGCTGTACGCGAGGCCGTACCGCGTGGAGGAGGCGGAGCCCGGGGAGATCGCGCGCACCGCCCTCGCGGTGGAGCGGGCCGGCGGCCGGGACTGGGCGCAGGCCGAGGCGGCCGACCGGATGGCCCGGGCCATGCAGGAACTGGCCCGCGCGGTTCCCGATCCCGAGGCGGCGGGCGGTCTGCTGGCCCTCGCCGAGTTCGTGACCCGGCGCACCAGCTGACGGCCGCCCGTCCCGGCGGCCGAGAAGACCCCGGAGTCCCCGGCCCGTGCGGCTCCTGACCCCGCACGGTCACCGGGGGCTCCGGCCTGTCCCGGCAAACCCCTTGCACCACGACAGTTGGAGTACTACAAATGGACCACTACAGCTGGAGCGAATGAAAAGAGACCCGCTTGCGCAAGCTCTCGTACGTCGTCGCCTGCTCGCTCGACGGATTCATCGGCGACGAGCACGGAGACGGCTCCGCGATGTACCGCTTCCTGGACGAGGAGTTCCTGGCCTACCTCAGGACGGAGCTGCCGGACGCCCTGCCCACCCACATCCGCAGGACGTTCGGCATCGACGACCTGGAGAACAAGCGTTTCGACACGGTGGTCCAGGGCCGGGCCAGCTATGAGGTGGCCCTGCGGGAGGGCATCACCAGCCCCTACGGCCACCTGCGCGAACTCGTCGCCTCCCGCACCCTCGGCGCCTCGCCCCATCCGAACGTCGAGATCGTCGCCGACGACCTGACCGGCCGCGTCCGCGCGCTGAAGGCGGAGGACGGCGGGCTCGACATCCTCCTGTGCGGCGGCTCGCGGATCGCCGGAGCGCTGCTCGAGGAGATCGACGAGCTCGTCATCAAGAGCTACCCCCTCGTCTACGGCAAGGGCATGCCGATGTTCGGCACCGGTCTGGACCTCAAGGAGTTCACCCTGGAGTCCCTGCGCACCTTCGACAACGGCGCGCTGGTGCGGACGTACGGCAGGAAGCGCTGAGGTTCCCGCCGACCTACCCTGAGGGCATGGACCGCGAGGAACATGTCTGCCGCGTCTGCGGACAGCCCGTCGAGACGGTCGTCAGGCGCCACAAGACCCTGGGGGCCTGGGTGCCGGTGTGGGGCCCCGGTCCGTGCCGCAACCCGGACTGCCCGGCGTCCGCCGAGTCCGACCGGTCCGCCGAGTCCGGCCGGTCCGCGGAGTCGGGTCGGTCGGCCGAGTCGGGCCGGTCCGCCGAGTCCGGGCGGCCCGGGTCCGGGCGGCCGGGGGATCCGTCGGCGGCGGGCGCCCGGGAGCCCTCCGAAAACCGGTGGGACGGTGGGGCGGGAGCACCGTAGCGTGGGCGCATGCCGAAGCTTCCGTACATCGTCCACATCACCGAGCGCTCCCTGTGGGAGGCGGCGCGCCAACGCGGCGTGTACGAGATGTCCACCCGGGGCCGCACGCTCCAGGAGGAGGGCTTCATCCACTTCTCCACCCGCGACCAGCTCCCGCGCATCGCCGAGTTCCTCTACGGCGGTTACGACGGCCCGGACCGGCTGGTCGTCCTGGTCGTGGACCCGGCCCGGGTCGGGGTGCCGGTGAAGTACGAGTCCGCCGAGCCGGGCGGGGAGGAGTTCCCGCACGTGTACGGGCCCGTGCCGGTCGAGGCCGTGGTGGACGTGGAGAGCTGGGGATGACCCGGGGATGACCTATCCGGCGCCGGCCGGCAGGCCGCCCGTCTTCGGGTCGCGGCCGGTCAGGCAGTACGTGCCGCCGGCCGGGTCGCGCATCACCGTCCAGTGCGCGCCCTCCCGTACGGCGAGGGCGCCCAGTTCCTCGTGCCGGGCGCGGACCGCGGCGATGTCCGCGCAGGCGACGTCCAGGTGCGCCGAGGCCGGGCGCTCCTCGTCCAGCCGCTGGAGCAGCAGCCGGTGCGGCAGGCCCGCCGGCGGTCGCAGCACGGCGAACTCCGGCCGGGAGCCCGCCCGCAGGTCCCACCCGGTCAGCCGGGCCCAGAACGCGGACTCGGCGTCGTACCGGGACGGCGGGATGTCGAGGCACACCTGGTCCAGGCGGCTGCCGGACACCACCGGCGGCCGTACCGCCTCCCCGTGCCAGGGGACGGAGCAGAACAGCTGCCCGCCGGGGGAGCGCAGTACGGCCCAGTCGCCGTGGTCGGCCACCGGTTCGGCGCCCAGGTGCCGGGCGAGCGCGGTCAACTCCCGTACGTCGTCGGTGCACAGGTCGAGGTGGGCGCCGCCCTCGCCCCCGGTGACGCCCTGGAGCTTCACGCCCGGGTCCGCGCCCTCGGGCAGCAGCGTCACGAACTCGCCGCCGTCGCCGCGGAACGCGGACAGCCGGGTGCCGGTGGCGGCCGTCCAGAAGGCGCACGCGTCGGCGAGACGCGCGGCGGGGCGGTCGGCGAAGGCGTAGGTCCAGCGGATCCTCATCCGGGGAGTGTAGTTGGGCACATCACGGCGGCCGCAGGGATGTCAGCCCGCCGGCCGCTCCAGGAAGGTGATGTCAGCCCGCCGGCCGCTCCAGGAAGCGGAGCTGGTTGCCCGCCGGGTCCCGGAAGGCGCAGTCGCGGACCCCGTACGGCTGGTCCATCGGCTCCTGGAGGACGTCGGCGCCGGATTCCCGCACCCGCTCGTAGAGCGCGTCGCAGTCGGGCGTGGTGAAGATGACCCCGCGCAGCAGGCCCTTGGCGAGGAGTTCGTTGAGCGCCTGCTTGTCCGCGGGGGAGGCGTCCGGGCTCGCGTCCGGCGGCTCCAGGACGATCTCCACGTCCGGCTGGAGGGGGGAGCCCATGGTCACCCAGCGCATCCCCTCGAAGCCCACGTCGTTGCGCACCTCCAGGCCCAGTACATCGCGGTAGAAGGCGATGGCCTTGTCGTGGTCGTCCACGGCGAGGAAACACTGCGCGAGTTTCACGTCCATGGACCCACCCTAGGACCGGCGGGCGCGTCGCGCCTCAGTACGGGCGGCGGCGCGGCCGGGTCAGCCGGCGGGCCACGCAGGGCGGGATGGCGGCGCTCTCCTCGTGGTCGCGGGCGCGGTAGGCGCTCGGCGTCTCCCCGACCAGCTCGGTGAACCGGGAGCTGAAGGAGCCGAGCGAGGTGCAGCCGACGGCGAGGCACACCTCGGTCACGGTGAGATCGCCCCGGCGCAGCAGCGTCTTGGCCCGCTCGACCCGGCGGGTCATCAGATGGCTGTACGGCGTCTCCCCGAACGCCTTGCGGAAGCTGCGCTGGAAGTGCCCCGGCGACATCAGCGCGTCACGGGCCAGCTCGGTCATGTCGAGCGGCTCGGCGTACTCACGGTCCATCCGGTCGCGCACCCGGCGCAGCCGTCTCAGGTCCTCCAGTGCGGTCATCCCCCCAGCCTCGCACAGGACCGCACACCACGGTCCCCGCGTTCGACGGAGCGGTTGCCTCCGGATGTCCGGGCCGCGGACCGCCCCGCTCGCCCGGGGAGGCAGCGAGGGCGGCGGACGGAGAGCAAGGACCGGGCAGGGTGCGACAGTTCGGCACCTCCGGCCCGAATGCTCAGTATCCTCGAAGAGGGCCGGCCGTCACGGGCTGTCGCCGGGTCCAGGGCCGTCGAGGGGGACGCATGATCGACCTGTCCGACATGATCCGCACGCTGCGGCACGAGTTGAACGCCGCCATCAGGGACGGCGAGGGCGATCCCCTCCGGTTCGAGCTGGGGCCGGTGGAGATAGAGACGACCGTCGCCGTGGAGCGCGAGGCGGGCGCGGGCGGCAAGGTGCGCTTCTGGGTCGTCACGGCGGAGACCGAGGGCAGGCTCGCCGGGGCCACGACGCAGCGGATCACGCTCACCCTGCACCCCAAGGTCGTCGCGGCGGACGGTACTCCCACCAGGACGCTGATATCCGGCACCGCGCTCCCCGGTGAGCGTTGACGGGCGTCTCGGCGGGCGGCGCGGCCGGCGGCGTCGGGCTCCAGAAGGAACGGGTCGCCCAGATCATCGTGGAGCCGCCGGACGGCGGGCCGGGCGACGGTGAGCGGAGCAGCGCCTCCCGCGGTTCGGGCTACCTCGTCGCGGCGGCCACGGTCCTGACCGCGGCGCACGTCGTGCGCGACGTGACCCGGGTACGCGTCCGGCTGCCCTCCGACCGGCCCGAGGGGCGGGAGTTCACGGCCAACGTGAGGTGGCGGCACGACGGCATCGACATCGCCGTGCTCACCCTGGTGGCGCCCGACCGCGCGCGGATCGAGGTGGCGCCCACGCCGCTGGGCCGGGTCGGCGAGCACGACCGGCCGCTGCCGTGCAGCGCGGTCGGCTACCCGCTCTACAAGATGCGCGACGACCCGGCCGGCAGGTACCGCGATGCCGCGCACCTGCACGACACGACCTGCGCACCGCTGTCCAACAGCCGCGGCGGGACCCTGGAGCTGAACGTCCCGGTCCCGCCGGCCGGTCCCGGCTCCGCGCAGTCGCCCTGGGAGGGCATGTCCGGCGCCGCCGTGTTCAGCGGTGGCCGGATCGTCGGTGTCATCGGGCAGCACCACGCCTGGGAGGGGCCGGGGCGGCTGGACGCCGGGCACGTCGGCCGGTGGGCCGAACTGCTCGGCCGTGACAGCGGGGACGGCAGCGCGGCAGAGGGCGGCGAGGCCCTGCTCCGCGACCTGGAGGCCCTGCTCCGCCAGAGCCTGCGCCACGCCGACCTGCCGGACGTGGTGCCGCAGGCGGCAGGTCCCCGGCGGCTCCCGCGCGGCGTCCGTCCGCACGCCCAGGTGCTCGCCCGCAGCGTCCACGGCAAGAAGTACCTGACGGACGACCAGCTGCTCTTCGTACGGCCCCGGGGCGGGAGGCACCCGGCCGACCCGCACCAGCTGTGGAGCCGGCTGTCGGGCGGTACCCCGCGGGCCGTGCGCGGTGTCATGCTCGTCGGCCAGGCGGGCACCGGCAAGACCCGCACCTGCTTCGAGGTCGCGGCCCGGGCCGACGGGGAGGGCTGGTCCGTGTTCCACGCCGGCGTGGGCGCCGCGGTCACGGCCGAGGACCTCGTCGACGTGGTGCGCGGGGTGCCCGGCAGGAAGGTGCTGTTCGTCTTCGACTACCTCGACACCTACGCGGAGCTGAACCTGACGCACCTCGCCAACGACCTGGAGTACCTGGCGGAGTGGGAGGCACCGGGCACGCGGGTCGCCTGCGTGGCCTCCGTGCGTCCGGGCGCGCTCCCCGCCGTGGAGCGGCAGAATCCGGAGTGGCACCGCGTCTTCGACCCGCCGCAGGAGGTGTGCCAGGACCCGGACCACCAGCAGGCCGTCGCAGAGCGGATCCTGGACAGAGTCGCCGGCGGCGCGGTGGACCAGTACGGCAGACGAAACGTCGCGGCGCTGTGCGGGCGGCGGCCCGTACCGGCCGTGGTGCTGATGCGGGGCCAGGAGATCCAGTCGGCCGTGCGCGAGGGCGCCACGCTGCAGCAGCTTCAGAACGGCGCCGGGCGGCACGAGTACGCCCCGCTGACGGTGTGGACCCGGCAGCGCGCGGAGGCGGACCTCGCCACCCTCCCCGGCGAGGCCGAGACGACGCGGCTCGCCTCGGCCGTGGCGGCGGCGGCCTGCCCTCAGGACCGCCAGGCCGTGCAGGACGCCGTCCGGTACCTCCTGGACCACCACGACGGCCCCGCCCTCGCCACGGGCGCCAAGGGAGTGATCGACGGCCTGCTGGACCGGGGATGGCTGGTTCTGCCCGACGGCGAGAGCGGCGAGATCGACGTCATGCACGACGTCGTCACCGACGACTACCTGCGCCAGGCCTGCTTCCGGGACGACTGGTTCCGGGCCGAGACGGTCCAGGAACTGCTCTCGGCCTTCCTCGTCAGCACCCGCACCCTGCACCTGGCCGCGGGCCACCTGCGCCGATGGGTGACCGACCTCGACGAGGGGCGGCGGGCCCAGGTCCGGACCGTCTGCGACGGCTGGCTCGACGCGCACGCCACGACCCTCGGCGAACGGCTGAGCGCCGCCGCGGAACGGGTCGAGGCCGGCGCCACCCTGCTGACCCTGCTGACCGGTCCGCCCTGGCAGTCCGGTGCCGCCGCCGCGTGGGACCGGCTGGTGGCGCCGTGGCTGCGGGCCGCCGAACGGGAGGCCCCGCACCTCGTACGCAACCTGTTCGCCGCCGCGATCCGCAACACGGCCGACGCCGTCCCCGAGCCGCTGGCCACCGCGGCCGTGGCGTGGCTGCGCCGCAACCGCGACGCGCCCGACGCCCGCGCTGTCGCCGAGTCCCTGGTCCGCGCGAACGGTCTGCCGGACCCCGTGCGCACCGCGGCCGTGGCCGAGGCGGTCGAGTGGCTCGCCACCCACGGTGTCGCGCCGCGCCACCGGCCCGTCTTCGCGGCGCTGCTCGACCGGGACGACCTCGCCCCGGCCGTGCGGGAACGCGTCCTCGACCTGGGCCTGGCCGGCATCCGCCGGTACCTTCCCGTGGCGGCCACGGCCCACGTGCTGCGGACCGTCCTCACCCTGCGGGACCTGCCGCACCTGGGCGGGGACCGGCTCCTCCGCGTCGTCGACCTGGCCCACCAGTGGCTCGCCGCCCACCCGGAGGAGCGGATGGCGTCGTACGTCCTGCCGTCCCTGCTCGTACGGACGGAGGTGGACACGCCACGGCGCACACGCGCGATCGAACGGGCGCTGACCTGGCTCGGGGCCCGTGGGACGGACCCGATCGCCAGCTTCGTCCTGCGGCAGGTGCTCGATCACTCGGACCTGTCGGCCGACGCCGCCGCCCGGGCGGTGGACTGCGCCCTGCGATGGCTGCGGAGCAACGACACGGCCCCGGACGCGTCCTTCGTGCTCGGTCCGCTGCTGGTGCTGTGCGGCCGGGAGCAGACCCGGCATCCCGCCTGGGACACCGCCTGGACCACCAGCGCGGTGGAGCACGCCCTCGTCTGGCTGGACCGGGACGACCACGGCACGTCCGAGCGGGCCGCCTATGTCGTCTGGCCCCTGCTCGACCAGCGCTCCCTCCCGCGGGGGACGAGGGGCTACGTCAGTGAATGGGCCCTCGCCTGGCTCGGTGTCCACGGCGAGAGAGAGCAGGCCCGCCCGGTGCTCTCGGCGCTGCTCGGCCTGCCCAGCGAGGAGCCGTACCAGCACGCGCGGCTCGCCTGCGCGTTCGCCCTCGACTGGCTGGAGGACCACCACACCACCAGGAAGGCCTCCTACGTCCTGAGCTCCCTGCTCAGCCACATTGTGCTCCGCGGGGAGCGGGCCGAGGAGGCCGCCCGGTACGCCCTGGACTGGCTCGACCGCCACGCGACGGACGACGCCGCGTCCGAAGCCGTCTCGTTCGTGCTCAAGTCCCTGCTCACCAAAAGAGACCTCCCCGCGGAGCAGACCAGGAAGGCCGTCGGCGTCGCCCTGGACTGGCTCGAACCGCGCCACACCGAGCAGGTGGCGCGGTTCGTCCTCGGCGCCGTCCTCCCGCACGCGGGCGAGGACGGGGACGACCGGGCCGCGGCCTTCGCCCTGGCCTGGTCGGCCGGTGACCACGGCGGCGCCGCCAATGCCGCGTACGTCCTCGGCCCGCTGCTCGCCCGCAAGGACCCGGACCCGGATCCGGACCGCGCGGGCCGGCTCGTCGCGCTCGCGGTGCGGTGGCTGGAGACCCACCGCGACACCCGGGAGGCCAAGCTGGTCGTCTGGCCCCTGCTGGCCCAGCGCGGACTCGACGCCGACCAGCGCCGCCTGGCCGCCGAAGTCGCCCTGCTGCGTGCGGCGGCGAGCCCGGAGGAACTGGACCAGCGTCGCCTCGCGTCGCTCGCCCAGCTGGGCCCGCTGCCCCCCGAGCAGGGCGCCGCCATCGCCGACCACGTCCTGGCCCGCCTGGAGGACGAGAGCGCGGCCCAGGCGCTGCTGCCGTACGCCCTGTGGCGGCGGGACATCCGCGGCGACCAGGCCGACCGGCTGGTGGACCGGGCCCTGGAGCTGCTCGCCGCCGACCCCACCCTGCACCGGCGACGGGTCCTGCTGCGCGCCCTGCTGGCTCGGCCCGACCTCGACACCGGCCGGGCCGCGCAGGCGGCGGCACGGGCGCGGACGTGGCTGGCGGGCCGGATCACCTCCTCCCAGGCCGGCCGCATCCTGCAACCGCTCCTCGCCCGGCACGACCTGAACCCGGCCGACGGCCACCCCGGCCCCACGACGGCCACCCTCACCCTGGACTGGCTCGCCGCCCAAGACACCCACTACTACGCCGGCGACGTCCTCCTGACCGCCCTGAGCCGCCCCGACCCGAGCCCCGCCCAGACCCGGGCGTACGCGGCCCACGCCCGCACCTGGCTCACCACGGCCGACCCCGGGGACGAGAGGGTCCCCCGGCTCAGGGCCCTGCTGCCGCCGGGGGGCTGACGCGCCGGCCGGCCCGGTGCGGCCGGACAGGAAAAAACCGCACCCGGGCCGCCGTGGACGCCGTGCTCGGCGGCCTGCGGACCGGGTGCGGTGCGGTGCAGGAGACGCTGCCGGTCAAAGGACCTGCAGGTCAGAAGGCGGCTGGAAGATCAGGCCTTCTTGGTCTCCCAGAAGATCTTGTCGATCTGGGCGATGTAGTCCAGGGCCTTCTGGCCCGTCGCCGGGTCGGTGGACGCCTTGGCGGCCGACAGGGCCTTCAGGGCGTCGTTGACCAGCTGGTGCAGCTCCGGGTACTTCTCGAAGTGCGGGGCCTTGAAGTAGTCGCTCCAGAGCACGGAGACGTGGTGCTTCGCCAGCTCCGCGCGCTGCTCCTTGATGACGGTGGCGCGTGCCTGGAAGTGGGGGTCGTCGTTACCGGCCATCTTCTCCTGGACGGCCTTCACCGACTCCGCCTCGATGCGGGCCTGGGCCGGGTCGTACACGCCGCAGGGCAGGTCGCAGTGGGCGCTGACCTTGACCTTGGGGGCAAACAGGCGGGAAAGCATGGAGCATTCCTTCCTCGTGATCGTCTTCTCAGGTGCGACATTACTCCCTGAGGAAGGCGATTTCTCGGGTGCCCCCTAGGGCTTAGGACAAAAGTCCAGGGTGAGACTGAGACTGGTGGAGGAACGGACCGGGGAGGTGCCGGGGATGCCGGAGCTGTCGCAGGAGACCGAACGGGGGAGGGCCGGGGCGCCCTTCGGGATCGCGGAGGTGACGGGGCCGTCCATGGTGCCCACGCTGCACCACGGCGACCAGCTGCTGGTGCGGTACGGGGGTGCGGTCAGGCCCGGTGACGTCGTGGTCCTGCGCCATCCGTTCCAGCAGGACCTGCTGGTGGTCAAGCGGGCCGTGGAGCGGCGCGAGGGGGGCTGGTGGGTGCTCGGGGACAACCCGTACGCCGGCGGGGACAGCACGGACTACGGGGTGGTGCCCGAGGAGCTGATCCTGGGCAAGGCGTGGCTGCGGTTCCGGCCGCTCGGGGCCGGTCAGCGCTCGCCGCTGACGCTGCTGCGCTGGGCGCTCTCGGCGGCGAGGCCGCTGCTGCCCGACCGGTCGGCCTCCAGGCGCTTGCGGGCCCGGTAGGCGGCGACGTTGGCGCGGGTGGCACAGCGGTCCGAGCAGTAGCGGCGGGAGCGGTTGGTGGAGGTGTCCAGGTAGGCGTTGCGGCAGGGGGCCGCCTCGCACAGGCCGAGGCGGTCGACGCCGTACTCGGTGAGGTGGAAGGCCAGGCCCATCGCCGCGATCGCCGCGTAGCCCGCGGTGGCGTTGGACGGGTGGTCGGCCAGGTGCATGTGCCACAGGGGGCGGCCGTCCTCGTCCCGGAAGTCGTGCCCGGAGATCTGCGGGCTGACCGGGAACTCCAGCAGGAGCGAGTTCAGCAGGTCCACGGCCAGGGTCTCGTCGCCCTTGTCCGCCGCCTCGAAGACCCCGCGCAGCCGCGCCCGGACGGAACGGAAGCGCGTGACGTCCGCGTCGGTGGCGCGGCGGGCCGCCGACGCGTTGTCGCCGAAGAGGTCGCGGACGGCCTCGACCGTGGTCAGGGTGTCCTTGCCCCGGGCCGGTTCCTCGCTGTTCACGAGACGTACGGCGTAATCCGAGTAATAGGCCAGTTCCACTTGTAGTCCTTACGGGGGCGCATTATCGTCGGGTCTGCGGTCGGGTAACAGCCGGTCGTGCTTCCAGGGTATTACTCGAATCGAGGGGAGTCGGACGTCCATGACCACGAGTGCCGGAACCGACTGGGCGGCCTGGCAGGAGAGCTGGGACCGGCAGCAGGAGTGGTACATGCCGGACCGCGAGGAACGCTTCCGGATCATGCTCGACATGGTCGAGGCGCTCGTCGGTACGGCCCCGCGCGTCCTCGACCTGGCCTGCGGCACCGGCAGCATCACCGCCCGGCTGCTGAGCCGCTTCCCCGGGGCCACCAGCACCGGCGTCGACCTCGACCCGGCGCTGCTCGCCATCGCCCAGGGCACCTTCGAGGGCGACGACCGGGTCGTTCTCGTCACCGCCGACCTCAAGGACCCGGACTGGCCGGCGAAGCTGCCGTACGACTCGTACGACGCCGTACTGACCGCGACGGCCCTCCACTGGCTGCACAGCGAACCCCTCGCGACCCTCTACGGTCAGGTCGCGGAGCTGGTCCGCGACGGTGGTGTCTTCATGAACGCGGACCACATGATCGATGACACCACGCCCCGGATCAACGCGGCCGAGCGCGCCCAGCGTCACGCCCGCATGGATCAGGCCAAGCGCGACGGCGCCCTCGACTGGACCGACTGGTGGCAGCTGGCCGCCCAGGACCCGGTCCTCGGCGAGCCGACCGCCCGCCGCTTCGAGATCTACGGCGAGCACGCCGAGGGCGACATGCCGCCGGCCGCCTGGCACGCGCGCGTCCTGCGCGACAAGGGGTTCGCCGAGGCCCGCCCGGTGTGGTGCTCGCCCTCCGACACGCTGCTGCTCGCCCTCAAGTAGCCCCGCAGGCGCGAGGAGAACGGCAATCCGAGCCCCAGCTGCCGCCCTGGCGGCACGAGGGGAGAGGCGTGACCGGAGCGGCATGACCGCAGCGGCGTGACGGACGCGGCATGACGGAAGCGGCATGACGAAGGGCGGTACGGAGAGCCGTACCGCCCCTTCGTCGTCGTGGCGCCGGCGCGCGCTCGGTCAGAGCACCTTCGACAGGAAGGACTGCGTCCGCTCGTGCTGCGGGTTCGTCAGGACGTCCCGCGGGTGGCCGGATTCCACCACCACACCGCCGTCCATGAACACCAGGCTGTCGCCCACCTCGCGGGCGAAGCCCATCTCGTGCGTGACGACGACCATGGTCATGCCGGACTCGGCGAGGTCCCGCATGACGTCCAGCACGTCACCGACCAGCTCCGGGTCCAGGGCCGAGGTCGGCTCGTCGAACAGCATCAGCTTCGGCTCCATCGCCAGGGCCCGGGCGATCGCCACGCGCTGCTGCTGGCCACCGGAGAGCTGGGAGGGGTAGTGCCCGGCCCGGTCGGCCAGGCCCACGCGCTCCAGCAGCTGCATCGCGTGCTCCCGGGCCTGCGTCCGGTTCACGCCCTTGACCTGCACCGGCGCCTCCATGACGTTCTCCACGGCCGTCATGTGCGGGAACAGGTTGAAGCGCTGGAAGACCATGCCGATGTCCCGGCGCTTCATGGCGACCTCGCGGTCGCGCAGCTCGTACAGCTTCTCGCCCTGCTGGCGGTAGCCGACCAGTTCGCCGTCGACGTACAGCCGTCCGGCGTTGATCTTCTCCAGGTGGTTGATGCACCGCAGGAAGGTCGACTTGCCGGAGCCGGAGGGGCCGATGAGGCAGAACACCTCGCCCGGCTTCACCTCCAGGTCGATGCCCTTGAGCACCTCGACGTGGCCGAAGGACTTGTGGACGTCCTCCGCCTTGACCATCGGGACGCCGCTCCCCCGGGGGGTGTCCTGCGTCTTGTCCAGCTTGTCGGTCATGCCATGCCTCCACTAGGACGGCCCAGAGAGAGCATGTTCGTCTTCACCTTCTGCCACGGCGTCGGCGGCAGCTGACGGCTGGAGCCGCGCGCGTAGTACCGCTCGATGTAGTACTGGCCCACGCTCAGCACCGAGGTCATGATCAGGTACCAGGCCGCGGCGAGGAAGTACATCTCCACCGGGGCGCCGGAGTTCTGGCCGATGTCCTGGGCGTAGCGGAACAGCTCGGGGTACTGGACGGCCGCCACGAGCGAGGTCGTCTTCAGCATGTTGATCACTTCGTTGCCCGTCGGCGGCACGATCACCCGCATCGCCTGCGGGATGACCACCCGGCGCAGCGTCTTGCCGTGGCTCATGCCGAGCGCGTGGGCGGCCTCGGTCTGGCCCTCGTCCACCGCGAGCAGGCCCGCCCGGCAGATCTCGGCCATGTACGCCGCCTCGTTCAGACCCAGGCCGAGCAGCGCCGTCAGCAGCGGCGTCATGAAGTTCGACCAGTAGTCCTTGTAGAACGGCATCAGGTTGATGTACTCGAAGACCAGGCCCAGGTTGAACCAGAGGAACAGCTGGACCAGGACCGGGGTGCCGCGGAAGAACCAGATGTAGAACCAGGAGATGGACGAGGTCACCGGGTTCTTCGACAGCCGCATCACCGCGAGCACGATGCCGCCGACGATGCCGATCAGCATCGAGAGCACCGTCAGCAGCAGGGTCTTGCCCACACCGGTCATGATCCGGTCGTCGAAGAAGTAGTCCGGTACCGCGTGCCAGTTGATCCTGCCCTGGCCGAACGCGTAGATGATCGCGACGAAGAGCGCGATCGCGATGACGGCGGAGACGTACCGCCCGTAGTGCCGGACCGGGATGGCCTTGATGGCCTCCGCGCCGGCCGGGGGCGTGTCCTTCGGCCCCGCCGTCTTGTCGATGTCAGTCACGGGTATTGCCTCTCGGTGGCCGCTGGCTGCCGCGGGTCACTTGCCGCCGTTGATCACGGACTGCTTGACGGCGCCGTCCTGGGCGCCCCACTTCTCGAGGATCTTCTGGTACTCGCCGTTCTTGATGATCGCGTCCATCGCGGCCTGGAGGGCGTCGCGCAGCTGCGTCTCCGTCTTGGAGACCGCGATGCCGTACGGGGCCGCCTCGACCTGGTCGCCGACGATCTCGAAGTCCTTGCCGCCGCCGGAGGTCTTCACCGCGTACGCGGCCACCGGGAAGTCGGCGGACACGGCGTCCGCGCCGCCCGAGCGCAGCCGGGTCTGGGCCTGCTGGTTGTCGTCGAAGGCCTCGATGGCGAGCTTCTTGCCGCTCGGACACTTCTTGGCCTGCTGCTTGGCCAGGTCCTCCGAGGTGGTGCCGCGCTGCACGGCGAGCTTCTTGCCGCACAGGTCGTCCCAGGTCGTGATCCCCCTGGTGTCGCCCTTGCGGGTGTAGATCGAGACACCGGCGGTCAGGTAGTCGACGAAGTCGACGCCCTCGCCGACCTTCTTGCCCGTGTCGGGGTCGACGCCCTCCTGACGGTTCTTGTTGTCCGTCATCGCCGACATCGCGATGTCGTACCGGTCCGAGCGCAGACCGGTGAGCAGGGCGTCGAAGGTGCCGTTCTGGAACTCGAAGGTCACCCCGAGCTGCTTGCCCAGCGCCTCCGCCAGGTCCGGGTCCAGGCCGACGACCTTGCCGGCGGAGTCCTTGTACTCCACGGGGGCGTAGGCGATGTCCGAACCGACCCGGATCTTGCCCTTGCTCCGGATCTCCTGCGGGAGCTTGTCGGCGAGCGGCGCGCTGCTGGTGGACACGCCGCCGGAGTCGTTGTTCTTGTCCTTGGTCTGGTCACCGCAGCCGGTGAGCAGCAGGGCCCCTGCGACCGCGATCGCACCGGCCGCGGCCAGACGGGAGCGCGCAGCGGTCGTACGACGGGTGGAGCTTGCGGTCATCGTGGTTCCTCCGGCGGATGCGAAGAGTTGCCGATGGGTCGACGGAAACACACACCTTCGGGTGTCGCGACCTCGTGGGTTTACGGCATCTTGCCATTCGGACTACGCCATTCAGGCGAGTCGCTATGTCAAAATCGGATAACGGGTGACCCCCGAACCGCATCAGGTCGGTACATCCTTGGTCCGTCACCGCCGAACATCTACGGGAATCCAGCGTTCCAGCCGGAAAATCTTCGGCGTGTCTCACTATGTGGTCACTCTTCCCCCCGGGCCCCATCGGTCGTCCTTGGGCGTTTTCGCGCCGTTCCGGCCCGTCGGCCGCGCGTCACCCGCGTGTCGCTTTCCGGTTCCTGGATGTGACCTTGCACCTAATGGACTCGTCCTGGGCACCGTCCGTCCGGTAAGAAGGTTCTTTACACCCCTCATCCGGGGCTCAGGGCGCGTGTGCGGCGCGCCCGTCGCGTATGAGCTCGTACGTATCCGCAATCGAGCCGTACGCGGTGCCCGCCCACCCCTCACCAGGAGTGGTCGACCCTCAAACCATGCATACCTAAGGGGTAAAACAAAGTGGCAGCGGAGATCGTCAATCCTCGCAGCGACGGCACGACGGACCAGGACGGCGGGGCCGAGCCCCTCGATTCCTTCGATCCGGTGTTCGCCCTGCACCGCGGCGGCAAAATGGCTGTGCAGGCCACCGTGCCGGTCCGTGACAAGGACGACCTTTCCCTCGCGTACACGCCCGGTGTCGCTCGCGTGTGCACCGCGATCGCGGAACAGCCGGAGCTGGTCAACGACTACACATGGAAGTCGAGCGTCGTCGCCGTCGTCACCGACGGTACGGCCGTGCTCGGACTCGGGGACATCGGTCCCCAGGCCTCCCTCCCCGTGATGGAGGGCAAGGCGATCCTCTTCAAGCAGTTCGGCGGTGTCGACGCGGTGCCGATCGCGCTCGACTGCACCGACGTCGACGACATCGTCGAGACCGTCGTCCGGCTCGCTCCCTCCTTCGGCGGAGTGAACCTGGAGGACATCTCGGCGCCCCGGTGCTTCGAGATCGAGCGCCGGCTCCAGGAGCGGCTGGACATCCCGGTCTTCCACGACGACCAGCACGGCACGGCCGTCGTGACGCTCGCGGCGCTGCGGAACGCGGCCCGGCTGAGCCGGCGCGAGATCGGGCAGCTGCGGGCCGTCATCTCGGGCGCCGGCGCGGCCGGTGTCGCCATCGCCAAGATGCTGGTCGAGGCCGGCATCGGGGACGTGGCGGTCGCGGACCGCAAGGGCGTCGTGTCGGCCGACCGGGAGGACCTGACCCCGGTCAAGCGCGAACTGGCCGGCTTCACGAACAAGGCCGGCCTCACCGGCTCGCTGGAGGACGCCCTCGCGGGCGCGGACGTCTTCATCGGCGTCTCCGGCGGTACGGTCCCGGAGGAGGCCGTGGCCTCCATGGCCGAGGGCGCCTTCGTGTTCGCGATGGCCAACCCGAACCCGGAGGTGCACCCCGACGTCGCGCACAAGTACGCGGCGGTCGTCGCCACCGGACGGTCGGACTTCCCGAACCAGATCAACAACGTGCTGGCCTTCCCCGGGATCTTCGCGGGCGCGCTCCAGGTGAGGGCCACGCGGATCACGGAGGGCATGAAGATCGCCGCGGCGGAGGCGCTGGCCGCGGTGGTCGGCGACGACCTCGCCGCCGACTACGTGATCCCGTCGCCGTTCGACGAGCGGGTCGCTCCGGCCGTCACCGCCGCGGTTGCCGCCGCCGCCCGGGCCGAGGGCGTCGCCCGTCGCTGACGTCGCGCCGAACGGCCCCGCCCCTGTGGGCGGGGCCGTTCTGCTGCCCGGCCGCCCTCCGAACGGGTGAGGGCGAGGCGCTCCCCGGCGCGTCGGCGCGGTGCTGCGCCGCACGGGTGCCGTTGCGCAAGAGGGCATGTGTCACAGGGGACCCTGGTTCCGCCGGCTGCACCGTGCACCTATCGTCGGCACCATGTTCGCTGTCTACGCCGCCCGAATCGACCGCGACCAGCCGCTCACCGGCCTCGAGTTGGGGGAGCGTCCGGCTCCCGAGGCCCGTCCCGGCTGGAGCACCATCACGGTGCGGGCCGCTTCCCTCAACCACCACGACCTCTGGTCCCTGCGGGGCGTCGGCCTCCCGGAGGACCGGCTGCCGATGATCCTCGGCTGCGACGCCGCCGGGGTCGACGCGGACGGCAACGAGGTCGTCCTGCACTCCGTCATCGGCCAGACCGGCCACGGCGTCGGCCCCGACGAGCCGCGCTCCATCCTCACCGAGCGCTACCAGGGCACCTTCGCCGAACAGGTCGCCGTGCCGACGTGGAACGTCCTGCCCAAGCCGAAGGAACTGTCCTTCGCCGAGGCCGCCTGCCTGCCGACCGCCTGGCTGACCGCGTACCGGATGCTGTTCACCAACGCCGGTGTACGGCCCGGGGACTCGGTCCTCGTGCAGGGCGCGGGCGGCGGTGTCGCGACGGCCGCGATCATCCTCGGCAAGGCGGCCGGACTCCGGGTCTTCGCCACCAGCCGGGACGAGGCCAAGCGGAAGCGGGCCCTGGAGCTGGGTGCGGTGGAGGCCGTGGAGCCCGGGGCGCGGCTGCCGCAGCGGGTGGACGCGGTCATCGAGACCGTGGGCGCCGCCACCTGGTCCCACTCGGTGAAGTCCCTGCGGCCGGGCGGAACGCTCGTCATCTCCGGTGCCACCAGCGGCGACCGGCCCTCGCACGCGGAGCTGACCCGGATCTTCTTCCTCGAACTGAAGGTGGTCGGCTCCACCATGGGCACCAAGGACGAGCTGGAGGACCTGCTGGCCTTCTGCGCCGCGACCGGGGTGCGGCCCGTCATCGACGAGGAACTGCCGCTGGACCGGGCCCGCGAGGGCTTCGAACGGCTGGCGTCCGGGGAGCAGTTCGGGAAGATCGTGCTCACCCATTCCTGACCTGCCCGATCCGGACCCGGGTTCCTCGGGAGCCGGGCCGGGAGTTCGACCGGGAGTGGGGCCGAAAGGCGGGTCCGGGACACGGGCCCGCCTTTCGCTTGCGCTGCCTGTCAACTTTGGTTGACGGATCCGGCGCGTCAACCTAGATTGACATCATGAGTGAGGCAACCGATCTCGCCGAGCGCGCCGGTGACCGGGATCCGCGGGTCGGACTGCGGGCCGTGGCCGCGCTGCGCCGGCTGCTGGAGCAGCTGGAGGCGGTACAGGTGCGCAGTGCGCGCCATCAGGGCTGGTCGTGGCAGGAGATCGCCGCGGAGCTGGGTGTCAGCAGGCAGGCCGTGCACAAGAAGTACGGGAGGCGTTGATGTTCGAGCGGTTCACCAAGGACGCCCGGGCGGTGGTCACGGGCGCGGTCGAGAAGGCGTGGAGCGGTGGGGCGAGGACGGTCGACGCCGAGCATCTGCTGCTGGCCCTCCTCGACGGCGAGGGCAGCCGGGCCTCGTTCGCGCTCGCCGCGCTCGGGCTCGCGGAGCCGGGGGAGCGGGAGCCGGTACGACGGGCCGTGCGCGAGGCGCGGCGGCGGGCCGGGCTGACCCGGGCCGACACGGAGGCTCTGGCGGGGCTGGGGATCGATGTGTCGGAGATCGTGGCACGGGTGGAGGAGGCGCACGGGCCCGGTGCGATGTCCGGCGACCTGGAGCGGCGAGGGCGGCTCCAGGGGCGCCGGCCTGCCTTCGGCCGGGCTGCCAAGGAGGTGCTGGAGAGGTCCCTGCGGGTCGCCCTCGCCCGGCACGACCGGCGTATCGGCGACGAGCACCTGCTGCTGGCGTTGACGGTGGTGCCGGGGGTGGCGGGGGAGGTGCTGGCCGACCACGGGGTGACGTTCGAGTCGGTGACGAGGGTGTGCCCACCCGCCCAGGCGGCTCGCCCGGCAGGACGGTGAGCGGGCGGGGCCGGTGTGGGCGGAGCCGGTGTGGGCGGGGGTGAGCGGTTGGTCCGGACGGTCGGCTCGCTCGGCTGGAGGGCGGGCGGGGTCCGGGCCGGCGGGGGCGGTGGGTCAGCGGGCGGGGGTGTGGAGCAGGGCCGCGATGCGGGCGGCCGCTGTGGACAGGTGCTGCCGGGCCTCGCTCAGCTGGGCGGGGGTGACGCCGTGGTCGCGGGCCGCGTCGCGGATGCCGTCGCGGAAGCGGTCCAGGAGGCGGTCCAGATCGCGGGCCGGGTCGCCGGTGGACTCCTCGTGGGCCCAGGAGGGCTCGTAGCCGGCGGGGAAGTCCTTCGGGGGCGAGGTGTAGTGAACGCCTGAGGCGGGGCCGGGGGTCTCGTCGGCGGGACGGGCGAAGTCCCGGTCCCTGCCGGACTCCTTGCCGAGGTTGTTCCCGGCATCCTTCCCGAAGTCCTTGCCGAACTCGCCGAACTCCCTGGCCAGCTCCGTCAGGCCCTCGCGGAGGCCGGTCGGCCAGTCGCCGCGGGTGAAGTGGTCCTGGACCCGGTCCTGGACGCGGCGGGCGATGCGCTGGATCTCCTCCTGCGCCTGCGCCCGCGCCCGAGCCTGCGCCTCCTGGGCCTGGCGGCGGGCCCGCTGGGCCTCCTCGCGGGCCCGGCGGCTCTCGTCCTTCGCGCGCCGTGCCTGTTCCTTCCACTCCTGCTTGACCCGGCGCATCTCCTCCTTGGCGGCCTTCCAGGCCTCCTTGTCGTCCGGCTCGCCGTACTCCCCGTGAGGGGGCTCGCCCCCGGTGTCCTTCGTGCCCCGGCGGGCCTCGGAGGCGGCGGCGCGCACCTCGCGGCGCAGGTCGCCGGCCGCACCGCGCACGTCGGCCCTTATCTCGGCGGCCAGTTCCGCGACCGACTCCCGGATCTCCAGCTCCAGGTCGGCCAGCTCGCCGCTGCGGTCGGCCAGTTCGGCGCGGCCGGCGTCCGTGATGGCGTACACCTTGCGGCCGCCCTCGGTGGTGTGCCGGACCAGGCCCTCCGCCTCCAGCTTGGCCAGGCGGGGGTAGACCGTGCCGGCCGAGGGGGCGTAGAGCCCCTGGAAGCGCTCCTCCAGGAGCCGGATCACCTCGTAGCCGTGACGCGGGGCCTCGTCGAGCAGCTTGAGCAGGTACAGGCGGAGGCGGCCGTGGGCGAAGACGGGAGGCATGTCAGAGCACCTTCGTGTCGGTCGTGCCGTCGGCCGGGGCTCCGCCGGCACCGGGGGCGTCGGGGGTGCCGGTGGCAGCGGTCGCGTCGGAGGCGGTGGGGTTCCGGCCGGAGACGGAATTGTCTCCCGGGGCGGCCGAGGGGCGGCCGGGCGGGTGGGGTGCGCCGGGGGCCGGGGGCTTCGGGTGCCCGGTCTCCCCGGGGGTGCTCTCCTCGTCGTCCCGGGGCGGGCGGCGCAGCAGGGCGATCGAGCCGGAGACGGTGGTGGCGCGCAGCTTGCCGGTGCCCGCGCCGAGGCGTCCGGTGATCTTGTGGGCGCCCCACCGGCCGTGTACCCGCAGTCCGTCGAAGGCGTTGGAGATCGTGCCGCTCGCCGTGTTCGCCTCCACCTCGGCGTCCGCCGGGTGCGGGAGGCGGATGGCGATCTCGCCGGAGACGCTGGTGAGGCCGATGTCCGTGGGGCCGTCCGGGTCGAGGTCGACGATCATGGAGCCGCTGACGGAGTCGGCGCGTACGGAGGTGCCGGAGCCCTCGACCACGGTGAGGTCGCCCGAGATCGAGTGGAAGTGGAGGTCGCCGGTGACCGCCTGGGCCTCCACGTTGCCCGAGACGGTGTCCGCGCGGACGGGGCCCGAGAGGCCGACGAGGGTGGTGTCGCCGGTGACGCCCTTCACCGCGGCGGGGCCGCGGATGCCGGAGAGGACCGCGGTGGCGCCGACGACGCCCACCTCCACGCGGGTGCCGGTGGGGACGGCCAGGGAGACGACGGTGGTGCGGCGCCAGCCGTTGGGATCGAGCCACTTGAGGAAGCCCTTCCAGGGGAGGTCCTCGTAGGCGACGGTGAGGGTGCCGTCGCGTTGGGTGACCACCAGGGGTGGGCCCTCCAGGTCCGAGACCTCCAGGCGGGCGGGGCCGTCGTCCGTGCCGACCACGTTGACCGTGCCGTTGACGATGCGGACGTGGAGGTCTTGGACGGGGCTGTCGAAGGTCAGCTTCCGGGGTTCGGTGACGGACCACTCGGACATGGGGCCTCCTCGGTCGGCCGGTCACGGTGCTCGAGGACACGCCATATCGCGTCCCGCTGTAAACACGATATATCGCGGATGGGTGAAGTCAAGACACTCGTTCGGGGAGGGGGAGGGGGAGGAGGCGGGGAGGGCTTCGTGCGCGGGCGCTGCTTCCGGACGTGCGGCGCTGGGAGGTGGTGTTCGGGGATGCGCCGGCGTGGGGCGGGGTGTGCGCGGGGGTGGTGGCCGGAAGTCCCGGTGGCACGAATGCCCGCGGCTCCGGCGGCGTGGCTGCCCTCCGTGGGCAGGGGCACGGTGGCGGGCGCATACGCTGGGGGGAGTTGTTGGCAGGCTGTTGTTCATGCAGGAGACGTGGCCCTATGTACTTCACCGACCGCGGTATCGAGGAGTTGGAGAAGCGGCGTGGCGAGGAAGAGGTCACCTTTGAGTGGCTCGCCGAGCAGCTGCGGACGTTCGTGGACCTGAACCCGGACTTCGAGGTGCCCGTGGAGCGGCTGGCGACCTGGCTCGCGCGGCTCGACGACGAGGACGACGAGTAGGTCCTGGGCGGATGGTCGCCTTGTCGTATCGACCCCTCCCTCTCCCCCTTCCCGGGAGTTAGCCTTCTCCTCCCATCGGCGAACGGGGGCGTCATGGCTGGAGGAGTCGAACGGGTGCGTCTGGACGACGGGACCGTCGTCTGGGCCAGGATCAGTGCCGCCGAGGAGGAGGCGCTGGACGAGGGCGGCTACTGGGACACCGGACTCGGCGACCGGGTCATCGACATGGCGGGCGGACTGGCCGGCACGGTCGGGGGCGTCGTGCGCTCCCTGCGCGCCGGTCTGGACACACCGGCCCCCGTCGAGGTCTCCGTCAGCTTCGGAATCGAACTGACGGCGCAGTCCGGCAAGATCGTCAGTGCCATCGCCGAGGGCGGCGGCACGTCCTCCCTCACCGTGTCCCTGACCTGGACCGAGCCCGCCACGGCGGCGGGCGGCACGGATCCCGCGGAGCCCGGCGGCGGTGTCGTACCGCCGCGGTCCGCTGCCCCCGGCGCCGTATGAGCGCCTACGACGAGATGGTGCGCCCCTCGCTCGCGCGCATCGGCGCGCCGGGTGACGGGTATGCAACGGACCGTGACTCGTACTGGGGGTCGGGGTTCTTCGTGGCCCCGGGTTGGCTGTTGACCTGCGCCCACGTCGTGGGAAAGGGGGGAGCCGCGGTGTGCCGAGGGGACAGCGCCCTGAGCGTGACCTGGCAGGAGCGCACCGCCGCCGGCGCCCCGGAGCCGCGCACCGGCACCGGGACCGCCGTCGTCGTCGCGCCCCGGCCCGCGGGCGCGCAGCCGGCGCGTGACCCCTGGCCCTTCCCCGACCTCGCCCTCGTCCGCGTGACCGGCGCCGACGACGTGCGCTGCCTGTGGCTCGGCGACCGGGAAGCGACCCCGCGCACGCCCGTCGGGCTCTACGGCTGGTCGGTGCAGACCGGCGAGCTGGGCGTCCGGCACGGCACCGGCGAGCTGGCCGGATCCGACGCACGCGCCCTGCTGCTCGCCGGGAGCCTGCCGGTCGGCGGGCTGTCCGGCGGGCCGGTGCTCGACCTGCGGCACGGCTCCGTCATCGGCGTGATCAAGGGCCGCCGGCGGGAGGAGGGCGTCGCCGTCCCGGTCACCGCGCTCTACGAACTGCTGGACTCCCGCGAGGCGGGACGCACGGTCCGCGAGGTGCTGCGCGCCCACGATCTCCATCACGCGAGCCTCCTCGGCACCTCCTCGCCGTACCCCGGCTGGACCGCCTTCCAGGCCGCCCTGCCCGGTCACCCGCCCTCCGGCTCCGCGGTCACCGCCGAACTGCGCACCCGGCTCTACGGCCATCTCGCCCAGCTGCCGCCACCGGCCGGAGCCGGCGAGGTCGTCCATCTCGTGGAGGACGTCAAGGCACAGGTGCGCGGCGAGCGCCTGCCGGCGCTGGTGCTGCCGCACGTGCGGACCTGGCGCGAGGGCGCCGCGCTGCTGTACGGCCTGCGCACGCTGGATCCCGGCGGCGGCGGAACGCTGGTCGACCTGGACGCCGTACTGCTCTACGCCGCCCGCGTGGCCCGCCGGACCGCCCGCGAGCCCGCCGCGGACGTGGACGCGGGGCATCTGCGGGCCTTCGCCGACTGGATCGCCGGACAGGCCGCCGGTCACCGGCACTGGGCCGTCGGCGAGGCCATCCGCGCCCTGCTGGAGGGCACGGCGGGGGTCTCACCGCCCCTCGTGCCCGCGGTGAACGGCGCCGTCGACGTACCCGCCCCCGCCGGCCTCGTCGAGGTGCCCCCTCCCGTCGAGTGCGTCGCGGGGACGCCGTTGCCCACCGAGCCCGCCCGAGCGCCGCTCCAGGCCGCCGGCGCCACCGTGACGCCTCCCGTGGCCACCCCTGTGCCCGTACCCGACGAAGCTCCTCTCCCCGTATCCGGTGAAGCTCCTCCCTCCGTGTCCGGGGAAGTCCCACTCCCCGACACCCGCACCGACGTCCTCGTCAGAGTCGGCCCGGCCACCTACGGCCGGCACCCCTGGAGCGTGCAGCTGGTCTACGGCGGGCGGGACGTCACCCCGGTCGCCGGGGACGATCTGGGCGTGCGGGCCGAGGAGTTGGCGCAGGTGCTGCGGGAGCCGCTGGCGCAGGCGCTGTGCCAGGGGGACCACGGGGAGCATCTCGCCGCGATCGAGGTGTTCCTGCCCCGCAGGCTGTTCGACCTCCCGGTGGACGACTGGCAGTTGCTGCCCGACACCCGCCTCGCCGGAGAGGACGACGCGGACGACGCGGACGACGAGGACGACGAGGACGACGAGGACGACGACTTCCTGGACGAGCGGTCCCTGCCGCTCGGGATGCGGCGGACCGTCGTCATCCGGGAGGTCCGGCGCAACGGCCTGCCGCCCTCCCCGGAGTGGCGCCGGCGCTGGAAGGCGGTCCGGTGCGGGCCGCTGGCGCACGGGACGCTGCACGGCCGGCCCGCCGCCGAGGGGCATCCGCCGGGGGCCGGGTCCGGGGGCAAGTACCCGTACTACGGCGCACTGTCGGCGATGAGCGACACGTCCGTCCCCGTCTACTGCGGTCCCGTCGGCAGCGGCGAGGGCTACGCGGCGATGCAGGACGCGCTGCGCTCCGGGCACTCGGTGGTCCTGTGGCGCCGCGACCGGCATGATCACGGCGAATGCGGGGACTTCCACCAGCAGGCCGCGGCGCTGCTGGGACTCGCCGGGCGGGCGGACGGGCTGCACGGACCCGTCCGTGACCTGCGGATCCGCCTGGCCGACCCGGACACCGCCCGGGCGCACGGCCTGTGCGGGAAGATCGCCGTGCTGTTCGACCCGCCGGACCGGTCGCCGTACGGGACGGAGAGCATGCGGCCGCCGCCGCTGGCCGCGCCCGGCGGCTGACCGCCGGTGCCCCGCCGTCCCGGTGGACACGCCGGCGACTCCGTCAACTCGACCGAGCCGTACGGACGTTCGCCGGAGGCCGGGAAGGGGCGCCGGGCCCCGCGAACCCCGGCGGGCGCGGCCGGCGGGCGGTAGCCTCGTACGTCGGACGGCCGGGCCCGCTGCATGATCACCAGAGCCGGGAGGAGCCCAAGGTGAACGACTGGCGGATCTACCGCGGTGTGGGTCAGCCGCACGACGGCATGCGGCGGTTGCCGGCGCCGCCGCCCTGGCGCGACTTCGCCGCCTCCCGGGACGGCGCCGGGAGCGGCCCGGAGGACCCGAGCAGTGCCCGCCGGCTCGGGGTGCGCCGCCGTCTGGTGGAGAACTACGCGCCGCGGCCCGCCGAGGTCGACGCGGTCAACGCGGCCCTCTACCTGCGCCGGCCGCTGCTGGTGACCGGCAACCCGGGGACGGGCAAGTCGACCCTCGCCTACGCGATCGCCCACGAACTCGGCCTCGGCAAGGTGCTGCGCTGGCCCATCGTCAGCCGTACCACCCTCCAGGACGGCCTGTACCGGTACGACGCCATAGCCCGGCTCCAGGACGTCCAGCTGGAGCGCGCCCGCGGGGACGACCAGGGGGACGACCGGGGGGCCGCGGCCTCCGGTATCGGCTCCTACATCCGGCTCGGGCCGCTCGGCACCGCGCTGCTGCCCGCCGACGAGCCCCGCGTCCTGCTCATCGACGAGCTGGACAAGAGCGATCTCGACCTGCCCAACGACCTGCTGAACACCCTGGAGGAGGGCGAGTTCGCGATCCCGGAGCTGGAGCGGCTGGCCGACCGGGAGCCCGTGGTGGAGGTGCTCACGCACGACGGCGACCGGGTGGCCGTGCACGGCGGGCGCATCGCCTGCACCGCCTTCCCGGTGATCGTGCTGACCTCCAACGGCGAACGCGACTTCCCCGCCCCGCTGCTGCGCCGCTGCGTGCAGCTGGAGCTGGACCCGCCCGGCGAGGAGCAGCTCACCGCCATGGTCGAGGCACACCTCGGCGCGGACGGCGCCGCCGCCGGCGCGGACCTGATCCGCCGGTTCCTGGAGCGCGAGCCCGGCGAGGTGCTCGCCGCCGACCAGCTCCTCAACGCCCTGTTCCTCACCCAGCACGATCCGCACGCACAGGGCCTCACCCGGGAGCGGATCGCCGAGATGCTGATGCAACCGCTCGACCGTACGAGGTGAGGGGCGGATGCCGGGGATGCGCCTGGACGAGCTGATCGGCAAGCTGCGCCAGGGCGGGCTCCAGCCGACCGCCGAGGACGTGGCGGACGCGCTCTGGCTGGCCCGGCGGCTCGGCGCGGCCCCGGACGGGGACCAGGACCCCGCGGGCGCGTCCGGCACGGGCCAGGAAGGGGTGCCGGGCCGGGAAGCCGTGGCGTCGGACGGCCAGGCGCCGGGCCGGCACACGCCGGACGGCCACCCAACGGACGACCGCGCGCCGGACGGCCCCACCGGCGCGCAGGCGTCCCGCGGGGACGTGCCCGCCCCCGCCGTCCCCCTGCACACCCCGGCGTACGCCCCGCGTCCTGGGAGCGACGGCGGCGGCCCCGCCCCGGCCGACGGCGCCGTCCCCGCCGCTTTCCCGGTCCGCGCCCCGGCCGCGGGCGCCCTGCCCGGGCTGCTCGGCCTCCAGCAGGCGCTGCGTGCCCTCGGCCGCTACCGCACCGCCTCCGTACGCGGCCAGGACGAGCGCATCGACGAGGTCGCCACCGCCGACCGGGCCGCCGCCAGCGGCATCCTGCTCCCCGTCACCCGGCCCGGCCGCCGCCGGCGCTGCGACGTCCAGCTGCTCATGGACACCGGCCCCGCCATGGCCGTCTGGGGCGAGATGGTCGAGGAACTCCGCCAGGCCTGCCAGCAGTCCGGAGCCTTCGCCTCCGTCCGGGTCCACCACCTGTACGCCGACGACACCGGCACCCCGCTCGTCGGTACGACCGCCGGTCCCGGCCGGCGCACCCGGCTGCGCCCCGCCGACGAGCTGCACGACCCCAGCGGGCGCCGGCTCACCTTCGTCATCAGCGACTGCGTGGGACCCCTGTGGCAGAACGGCACCGCGCAGCGCCTGCTGCACCGCTGGCCGCGCACCGCGCCGCTGGCCGTGGTCCAGCCGCTGCCGCCGCGGCTGTGGGGCCGTACCGCGCTGCCCGCCGAGCCCGGGCTGCTGGTCCGCACCGGCGAGACCGGCGGGCGCCTCGACTTCGTGCCCGAGGACGAGCCGTGGGAGGAGCCGCCGCCCGGTGCCCGGCCCGTGCCGGTGCTCCAGCCCACCCCGGAGGCGTTCGAGGCCTTCGCCCGGCTGCTCGCCGGCACCGGACCGACCCGCGAGCACGCCTGGGCCGGCTACGCCCACCCCGCCGGCGCACCGGCCGCCGCCGGCCTCGCACCGCCGGCCCGCAGCGACGACGACCTGCTGCGCGCCTTCCGCGCCGGCGCCTCGCCCGGCGCGCTGCGGCTGGCCGTCTACCTCGCCGCCGCGCCCCTCACCCTGCCCGTGATGCAGCTGGTCCAGCGGGCCATGCTGCCCGACACGGGGCCCATGGAGCTGGCCGAGGTGCTGCTCGGCGGACTGCTGCGGCAACTGCCCGGCACCGGGGACCAGCCGTGCTTCGCCTACTCGCCCCGGATGCAGGACCTGCTGCTGTCCTCCCTCGACCAGGACACCGCCGGGCTCGTCCTCAAACACTGCTCGGCCTATGTGGAACGGCACTTCGGCAAGGGCACCCGCAACTTCGCCGCCCTGGCCGCGGCCCGGCTCGCCGACCACGACCCGGCCGCCGGCACGGGGCGGCCCGCCGAGGACGGTACGGCGCGGGACGGCACCGGCAGCGTGGAGGCCGAGCTGTTCGCCCGCATCCCCGCGCGCGTGCTGCGCTTCTACCTGCCGGACCTGGTCACCCCCGACCCGCTGACCGAGGCCGAACGGCTGCTCGCCCGGTGGCGCCAGCTGGCCGACCCGGAGCTGCTGCGCCGGGCCCGGGAACAGGCCCGCGTCGCCACGGCGGGGGCCGCCCCCGGCGCCGTACCCGACTCCACGGCCCGTGCCCGCCTGGTCCTCGGCCGTGTGCTGCGCGCCGAGGCCGGCACGGCGGGCGCACGCGCCGAGGGGCGGCGCGCCGGGCTGCTGCGGGAGGCCGAGGCCGAACTCGCCACCGCCTGTGCGACCGCCCCCGCCGACGGCCGGGAGCGGGCCGAGTCCGCGCTGGAACTGGCCGCCTGCCGACGTGAGTTGTGGCAGCTGACGGCCGACACGGACCATCTGGCCAAGGCCCTGCGCACCCTGGACGCCGACACCCCGCCCTGGCCGCGCGTCACCGCCCTGGGCCGCGCCTGGCAGACCGCGCCCGAGGAGGGCGCCGAGGAACCGGGCGAGGCCGGCGACGAGGGCGCCGTAGCGCCGGGCGGCGGTGCGGGCGGGATGGTCCGACGGCCGCGCGGGGGCCTCGGCGTGCCCGCCGACGGCGGGGACACCGCCCTGTCGGCGGCCGACGCCCGGGAGCCGGACGGCGTGCCCGGGGGCCCGGCCGGACCGGCCGGCGGCCGCGGTGGCGTGACCGGCTCCGGCGCCGCCGCGGCACGGCCCGTGCCCTGGGAAGTGGCCGCCCACCGGTCCCGGCTGCTGCTGCGCGGGCGGATCCTGCTCGATCTGCGGCGGCCCGGTGCCGCCGTGCCCGAACTGCGCGAGGGCTGCGCGGTGCTGGAGCGGGAGCGGGTGTCCGACGCCGTACGGGGGCCCGCGCTGCTCGATCTCGCGCGGGCGCTGCGCGGGGCCGGGGCCGAGGACGCGCAGACCCGGCGGGCGCTCGGCGAGGCGCTGCGTGCCGCCGGGGACGACCCCGAGCTGCTGCTGCCGTGCCTGGCCGCGCTGGCCGCGTTCCACGACGCCGCCGGGGAGACCGGGGAGGCCGACGCGGCGTACGAGCGGGCCGCGCTGCTGGCGCCCGCCGACGGGTCCCTGCGCGTCCGGCTGCTCACCGCCTGGGGCGAGTCGCTGCTGCGGCGGGCCTCCGCCGGGGACGGCGCCGGAGTGGTGGACCGGGCCGAGTACGTGCTGCGCGAGGCGCTGACCTCGCTGCCCGCCCGGTCCGCCCACCGCGGCCGGCTCCAGGGACTGGTCGGCAGCGCCCTCGCCCAACGCTTCCGCCACCTCGGTTTCCTGCCCGACCTGTTCGAGAGCCGGCACCTGCTGGGCCAGGCGGTCCGCGCGGCGACCGACGCGGCCGTACGGGCCGAGGTCTGGCTCCAGCTGGGCCGGGTGCGGCTGGAGGGCTGGTACCACGCGGGCGCCCCGGTGCTGATGGAGGCGCTCCAGGCGTACGAGAACGCCGAGCGGGAGGCGACGGCCGCCCACGGCGGCGACCCCGGTTCGGTGACCGCCGCCCGCGCCCGGTACGGCTGCGGGGCGGTCCTGGCGCTGATGGGACGGCCCGGCGCGGCCCGTGGCGCGTTCCGGGCGGCCCGGGAGCAGTGGCAGCGGCTCGTCGGCGCGCTGCGCGAGGTCGACTGGGCCGATGTCGAGCTGGCCCGGCGGGCGGAGGCGGTCCCCCCGGGGGTGGTGGACCGGCGGTCGCTGCCGGAGCCGGCCTGGCGGGACACCGCACCGCCGTGGTGGCCGTGGACCCCGGACTGGTCCGAAGCGACCGAACTTGACCGGAGTTGAGCGTCCGGGGTTTCTGCTTCCGGCCTGTCGGGAAGAAGTCGGCAGCCACTGCGCTGTGCGGGGCGGGCGCACGGCAGGGAGGAGCCGAGGTGGGGGAGTTCAGGACACGGGTGGCCGGCCCCGGCGAGGACGTCTCGCGGGCCGTGTCGCCGCCCGACCTCACCGACATCGACCTGCGGACACTGCGCGCCCTGGACGATCCGGCGGTGCTCGCCGCCGTCGCCGGGGTGCTCGCCGACCCGGAGGGGCTGTGCCGGGTCTGGTACACCACCGGGGACGACGACCTGGTGCCGGGCCGGCCCGGGCGTGCGTTTTCGGCCGGTCCCGCGCGGCAGCCCTTGCACGGCGAGGACACCGTGGCATGACCGCCGGAGCCGTGGGGCCGGTGGAGCCGGCCGGCCCCGTCGGCCCGGTCCCGCCCGGAACCCTCGACGCCCTGGCCCGCACCCGCCCGCTGCCCGCGGTCACCGCCGCCCTGGGGGCCGCCCTGCACACCCGGCGGATGCTGCTGCTGAAGTCCCTCCTGGTCCGGGTGGACGGCGCCCGCGGCACCCTGCCCGCGCCGGTACGGCGGTGCTTCGAGGACGACTGGGCGCTGCTGGAGCGGGCCGAGCGGGCCGACGCCACGGCCGTACGCGCCGTCCTCGATTATCCGACGACCGGCGCCTGGCTGGCCGCGGCGCTCGCCGCGCCCGACGGCCCGGACCTCGCGGACGGCCTCGCCGGCCTGGGCGCGGTGGCCGTCGCCGCCGCGCTGCGCGCCGGCTGCCGGTTCACCACCACCCGGGCGCCGGCGGACGGCACCCTGGCGCTGCCCGGCATCGGGCTGCTGCGCTGCGCCCCGGGTCCGGTCGGCCTGTCCGGCCGGGCCGGGACGCTGCGGATCACCGACGGAGCCGGCCGCACCCTGCTGCTCCCGGGCCCCGCCCCCGCCGGACCCGGCACCCGGTGGACCGCCGGCCCCGCCCCGGACGGGCCGGGCACCCGGTGGACCGCCGGCCCCGCGCCCGCCGGACCCGGCACCCCGTGGACCGCCGGCTCCGCCCCGGCCTGGTCGGCGCTGCGCACCCTGCCCGGCGGCACCGCCGTACTCGACGACGTCGACCCCCACCGGGTGCCCGCGGGCGGCATCGGGCCGGCGGCGCTGCCCGCGGCCGAGCGCCCGTACGCCGACCCCGCCGCGTGGGCCGCCCGCTGGCGGGACGCCCTGGCCCTGCTGGCCGCGACGCACCCGGCCCGGGCCGCCGAGACCCTCGCGCTGGTCCGCGCCGTCGTCCCGCTCGCGCCGCCCGAGGGCACCGGACCCGTGCTCAGCGCCACCGTGCGGACCGCGCCCGGCGCTGTCCTGGCCCAGCTGCCGGCCGACCGGCGGGAGCTGGCCGAGCTGCTGGTGCACGAGACCCACCACACGAAGCTGGCCGTGCTGGACGAACTGGTCCCGCTGTGGCGGCCCGGCGGCAGCCTGCACCGGGTCGGCTGGCGGCGCGATCCCCGCCCCGTCCCCGGCGTGCTCCAGGGCGCCTACGCCCACCTGGCCCTCATGGACCTGTGGTGGCGGGCCCGCACCGGACCCGCCCGGTCCTGGCGGCGGCGCGCCGCCGAACGGTTCGAGGTGTGCCGGGAGCAGGTCGCCGAGGCCTTGTCCGTACTGGCCGACTCCGATGAACTGACCCCGTACGGAAGGGAGTTCGTCCGGCGCATGGGCAGCCACCACGCACGCCTCCAGGTGGGCGCCCACCCGCCGGTCTGACGCTCCGTAGAGGGAGTATTGCGTTACGTTATGCGTGCGGCCGCCCACGAGAGAAGGCGGCCGCGGCGGAACAGGGAGCGGCGATGGCGGAACAGCGGCGGCCGGGCGGGAACGGTACGACGGCACCCGAGCACGTGCTCGTGGTCTTCCCGGGGTACTACCGCTCGTGGGCGGCGTGGATCGCGCAGTGCCTGGAGCGGCACGGACACCGGGCCACCCTGCAGCGCTGGGACCCGCCGCGCGAGGTGCCGCTGGAGGACTCCCTCGGCGACCTGCTGCTGGCCAGCGGACAGGTGCTGCTGGTCCTCAACGACTGGTTCTTCGAGCTGGGCCCGCGCCCGCCGGGCGAGTGGAACGACGCGCTGCGCGGCTTCGTCGCCGCCCACGCCGACCGGTTCGCCGCGGTCAACCTCACCAACCGGCCGCTGCTGCCCGCCACGGCCGTCCTCGAACCGGCCAGCCTGTGGGCCCTGAGCGAGGCGGCCGCCGAGGAACGCCTGCTGCGCCGGCTCGGCCTGGAACCGCTCGCCCGCCCCCGCGCGCTGCCCGGCCCGATCCGCTACCCGGACGAGCGCTGCGAGATCTGGGGCGAGGTGCCGCGCCGCAACCCGCGCTTCACCGGCCGCGACGACCTGCTGGGCGAACTCCACCAGCGGCTCGCCGACGCCGAACGCGGCGCCTCCGCCTGCACCCTCGTCGGCATGTCCGGCATCGGCAAGACCCAGCTGGCCGCCGAGTACGCGCACCGCTTCAGCACCGACTACGACCTGGTGTGGTGGGTCAACAGCGACGACCGCACCATCCAGCGCGACCGCCTCGGCGAACTCGCCGTCGAACTCGGCCTGCGCATCGGCGGCGAGCCCGGCGAACGCATCCGCGCGGTCCGCAACGCGCTGCGGCGCGGGGAGCCGTACGCGAACTGGCTGCTGGTCTTCGACGGCTGGGACGACATCGACGGCGTCACCTCGCTGCTCCCGCAGGGCCCCGGGCACGTGCTGATCACCTCCCGCAACCGGGGCTGGAGTGAGCACACCGAGGTGCTGGAGATCCCCGCGTTCCTGCGCCCCGAGTCCACCGCCTACCTGATGCGCCGCGCGCCGCACATCACCGCGCACGAGGCCGACGAGGTCGCCGCCGAGTTCGGCGACGTGCCGCTGCCGCTGGTGCAGGCCGCCTCCTGGCTCGGCGAGTCCGGCATGGAGGCCGCCGAGTACCTTCGGATGGTGCGCGAACGCCGGCTGTCCACCGTCGACGAGCCCGTCACCGGCGAGGGCTTCCCGCAGTCCTCCCTCACCTCCTGGGCCATCCTGCTCAACCGGCTGCGCCGCTCCCAGCCGCAGGCCGTCGAGGTCCTCGGCCTGTGCACCTCCTTCGCCCCCGGACGCATCCCGCTCGGCCTCATCCGCGCCTACCCGCGCGCCGAGCTGCCCGAGGAGCTGCGCTGGATGGCCACCGACCTGCCGGCCTGGACCCGGGCCCTGGACACCCTGGTGAACTACTCGGTCCTCACCCGCGAGACCCGCGGCCCGCTCGCCGCCGAGATGGGCCCGCACCAGGAGTCGGTGCACATGCACCGGCTGGTCCACGACATCGTCTCCAAGCTGACCAGCGACGGCAGCCACGAACTGCACCGGCGGGCGGTGCGCACCCTGCTCGCCGAGGCCGACCCCGGCAACCCCGCCGACAGCCGCAACTGGCCGCGCTACGCCGAACTCCTGCCCCACCTCGAACCCTCCGGCGCGCTGGAGAGCCGGCAGCCGCGGGTGCAGGAGCTGGTGCTGAACTGCCTGCGGTACTGCACCCGCAGCGGCGAGTACAGCAACGGCCTGGAGCTGGCCCAGCAGGTGCGCGCGCACTGGTCCCGCTTCATGGACCCCATCGACCAGCCGATGCTCGACCTGGCCACCCAGGAGGGCAACATGCTGCGCAACAGCGGCCGCTTCCGCGAGCTGTACGAGCTGCACCGGGGCGTGCTGCGGCAGCTGCGGGCCGCGCCCCGGCGCAACGAGATCGGCGAACTGGTCAGCAAGAGCGCCATCGCCTCCGGCCTGCGCTCCCTGGGCCGCTACCAGGAGGCCTACGACCTCCAGCGCGAGGTCCTCGACGGCAACGAACGGCTCCTCGGCCCCGACGAGCCGCCCACCCTGGTCGCCCGGCACAACCTCGGCGTCACCCTGCGCATGCTCGGCCGGTACGCCGAGGCGCTCGACCTCGACCTGGAGACCCTGACCCGGCGCGAGAACGTACTGCGCGCCCGGCACATCAACACCCTGCACTCGGGCAACGCGGTCACCCACAGCCTGCGCCTGCTCGGCCGGTACCGGGAGGCGCTGGCCCGTCAGGAACCCGTCGTGCGGCTCCACGTGCAGGTGCTCGGCCCGCAGCATCCGCAGACCCTCGAAGCCCGCTCCCAGCTGGCCATGTGCCGGCGCCGTGAGGGCGGGCACGCGGCGGACGTCGGTCCGGGCATGGCCGGCCTGCTGGACCAGCTGATCCAGCTGCACGGCCGCGAGCACTACCGCACGCTGGCGTTCCTCACCAACTACGGCAACTACCTGCGGGAACACGGCGATCTCAGCCAGGCCCGCGACCTCATCGACGAGGCGGAGGCCGGCTACCGGAGCCTGCTCGGACCCGCGCACCCGGTGGCCACCGGGATGCTGTCCAACACCGGGCTGGTGATGCAGGCGGCCGGCGAGCGCGGCGAGGCCCTGTCCGTGTTCGAGTCCGCCCTCGCCGGCCTCGGCGCCACGCTCGGCCCCGACCATCCGTGGGTCCTGGGCTGTGCCCTCAACGCGGCCGGCGCGCGCAACTTCAACGGGCGGATCGACGACGCGGTGGACCTGAGCCGCGACACCCTGCGCCGCTCCCGCCACACCCTGGGCCACGAGCACCCGCTCACCCTGTCGTGCCAGGTCGCGCTGGCGGCGGATCTGAGGGCGGCGCACGAACAGGAGGAGGCCGGAAAGCTGGAGGAGGACGCCTTGCTGGCCCTGACCCGCACCCTGGGCGCCCAGCACCCGCACACGCTGTCGGCCCGGCAACGCGTGCGGCCGTACTGGGACTTCGAGGCGTACCTGGGCTGAGGCGGGAGTGCGGGCGCCGCTCGCCGTCCTCCCTCGCCCCCCATGAGCAGGCGAAAGGCCCGGTACCGAGTCGGAACTCGGTACCGGGCCCTGTGTCTTCGACTGACCGCCGGGGGCCCTACGCCTCGAAGACCTCGCGGACCAGCTGCTCCTGCTCAGCCTGGTGCCGCTTCGCGGAACCCACCGCCGGGGACGACGAGTGCGGGCGCGAGATGCGGCGCAGGCGCTCGCCGGCCGGGATGTCCGCGCCGACCGCCAGGTCCAGGTGGTCGATCAGGTTGAGCGCGATGAACGGCCAGGCACCCTGGTTCGCCGGCTCCTCCTGGGCCCACAGGTACTTCTCGGCGTTCGGGTACTTGTTGACCTCCGCCTGGAGCTCGGCACCCGGCAGCGGGTACAGCCGCTCGATGCGGATGATCGCGGTGTCCGTGGCACCGCGCTTCTGCCGCTCGGCCTCCAGGTCGTAGTAGACCTTGCCGGCGCAGAAGACGACCTTGCGCACCGCGGCCGGGTCGACCGTGCTGTCGCCGATGACCGGGCGGAACTCGCCCGTCGTGAACTCCTCCGCCTTCGAGGCCGCGGCCTTCAGACGCAGCATCGACTTCGGGGTGAAGACGACCAGCGGCTTGTGGTGCGGGTTGTGCACCTGCCACCGCAGGAGGTGGAAGTAGTTCGACGGCGAGGTGGGCATGGCGACCGTCATGTTGTTCTGCGCGCACAGCTGCAGGAACCGCTCGGGACGCGCGGACGAGTGGTCCGGGCCCTGGCCCTCGTAGCCGTGCGGCAGGAGCAGGACGACGCCGGAGGTCTGGCTCCACTTCTGCTCCGCCGACGAGATGAACTCGTCCACGACCGTCTGCGCGCCGTTGACGAAGTCGCCGAACTGCGCCTCCCACATCACGAGCGCGTCGGGGCGGGCCAGCGAGTAGCCGTACTCGAAGCCCATCGCCGCGTACTCGGAGAGCAGCGAGTTGTAGACGTTCAGGCGGGCCTGGTCCTCGGAGAGGTACTGCAGCGGGGTGTACTCCTCGCCGGTCTCCCGGTCGATGAGCACCGCGTGCCGCTGGCCGAAGGTGCCGCGCTGGGAGTCCTGGCCCGCGAGGCGGACCGGGGTGCCCTCCAGCAGCAGGGAGCCGATGGCGAGGGTCTCGCCCATGCCCCAGTCGATCGTGCCGTCCTCGACCATCGCCGCCCGGCGCTGCAGCTGCGGCTGGAGGCGCGGGTGGACGGTGATGTGGTCGGGGATGTTGACCTGGGACTCGGCGATCCGCTTGACGACCTCCGAGGAGACCGCGGTCGGGACCGCGACCGGGAAGCCGTCCTGCGGGGCCTGGGCGTCACCGGCGGCCGGCTGCGAGGTGGCCTCGCGGACCTCGGTGAAGACCTTCTCGAGCTGGCCCTGGTAGTCCTGCAGGGCCTGCTCGGCCTCTTCCAGGGTGATGTCGCCGCGACCGATGAGGGACTCGGTGTAGAGCTTGCGCACCGAGCGCTTCTTGTCGATCAGGTCGTACATCAGCGGCTGGGTGAAGGCCGGGTTGTCCGACTCGTTGTGACCGCGGCGGCGGTAGCAGATGAGGTCGATCACCACGTCCTTGTTGAACGCCTGGCGGAACTCGAAGGCGAGCCGCGCGACGCGCACGACGGCCTCGGGGTCGTCGCCGTTCACGTGGAAGATCGGGGCCTCGATCATGCGCGCGACGTCCGTCGCGTACATGGAGGAACGCGAGGACTCGGGCGCGGCGGTGAAGCCGACCTGGTTGTTGATGACGATGTGGACCGTGCCGCCGGTGCGGTAGCCGCGCAGCTGCGACATGTTCAGGGTCTCGGCCACCACGCCCTGGCCCGCGAAGGCCGCGTCGCCGTGGATCGCCACCGGCAGGACCGTGAAGTCCGTGCCGCCCTTGTTGATGATGTCCTGCTTGGCGCGGGCGACGCCCTCCAGGACCGGGTCCACCGCCTCCAGGTGCGAGGGGTTCGCCACCAGGGAGACCTTGATCTGCTCGCCGTCCAGGCCGGTGAACGTGCCTTCGGCGCCCAGGTGGTACTTCACGTCGCCGGAGCCGTGCATCGACTTCGGGTCGAGGTTGCCCTCGAACTCGCGGAAGATCTGCGCGTACGACTTGCCGACGATGTTGGCGAGGACGTTCAGGCGGCCGCGGTGGGCCATGCCGATGACGACCTCGTCGAGCCGCGATTCGGCCGCGGAGTCGATGACCGCGTCGAGCAGCGGGATGACGGACTCGCCGCCCTCCAGCGAGAAGCGCTTCTGGCCGACGTACTTCGTCTGCAGGAACGTCTCGAAGGCCTCCGCGGCGTTCAGCCGGCGCAGGATCCGCAGCTGCTCCTCACGCTCCATCTTGGCGTGCGGGCGCTCGACACGGTCCTGGATCCACTTGCGCTGCTTGGGGTCCTGGATGTGCATGAACTCGATGCCGGTGGTGCGGCAGTACGAGTCGCGGAGCACGCCGAGGATGTCGCGCAGCTTCATCATCGACTTGCCGGCGAAGCCGCCGACGGCGAACTCGCGCTCCAGGTCCCACAGGGTGAGGCCGTGCTCGACGATGTCCAGGTCGGGGTGCTTGCGCTGCTTGTACTCCAGCGGGTCGGTGTCGGCCATGACGTGGCCGCGGACCCGGTAGGAGTGGATCAGCTCGAAGACGCGGGCGGCCTTGGTGACGTCGTCGTCGTGCGAGGCGTCGATGTCGCGCAGCCAGCGGACCGGCTCGTACGGGATCCGCAGCGCCTCGAAGATGTCGTCGTAGAAGCCGTTCTCGCCGAGCAGCAGGTTGGCGACGGTGCGCAGGAACTCGCCGGAGGCGGCGCCCTGGATGACCCGGTGGTCGTAGGTCGACGTGAGCGTCATGACCTTGGAGATGCCGAGCTTGTTCAGGGTGTCCTGGCTGGTGCCCTGGAACTCCGCCGGGTAGTCCATGGAGCCGACGCCCATGATCACGGACTGGCCGGGCATCAGACGCGGCACGGAGTGGACGGTGCCGAGGCCGCCGGGGTTGGTCAGGGAGACCGTGACACCGGTGAAGTCGTCCATCGTCAGCTTGCCCTCGCGGGCGCGGCGGACGATGTCCTCGTAGGCCTGCCAGAACTCGAAGAAGTTCAGCGTCTCGGCCTTCTTGATGGCGGCCACGACGAGCTGGCGGTCACCGTTCGGCTTGACCAGGTCGATGGCCAGGCCGAGGTTGACGTGCGGCGGCTTGACGAGGGTCGGCTTGCCGTCCTTCTCGCCGAACGACCAGTTCATCGACGGCATGGCCTTGATGGCCTGCACCATCGCGAAGCCGATCAGGTGCGTGAAGGAGATCTTCCCGCCCCGGGCGCGCTTCAGGTGGTTGTTGATGACGATCCGGTTGTCGAACAGCAGCTTCACCGGGACCGCGCGGACCGAGGTGGCGGTCGGCAGCTCCAGCGAGGCGTTCATGTTCTTCGCGACGGCGGCCGACGGGCCACGCAGCGTCACGTACTCGGGACCGTCGGGTGCCTCCGTGGCGGGGGCGGCCTTGGCCTTCGGCTGAGCGGGCGCCTGTGCGGGCGTCGCCGGCTTGGCCGGGGCGGGGGCCGGGGCCTTCGCCGCGGGGGCGGGGGCCGGAGCCGCGGGGGCGGCCTGGGGGGCCGGGGCCGGAGCCGCGGGCTGGGGCTTCGGGGCCGTGGTGGTCTCTGCGGCCCCCGTGGCCGCAGTACCTGCCGGAGCCGGGGTGGCAGGAGCACCCGGCTTGTAATCGGCGAAGAAGTCCCACCAGGCGCGGTCTACCGAATTCGGGTCCTGGAGGTACTGCTGATAGATCTCGTCGACGAGCCACTCGTTCGGACCGAACGCGGCAGCGGGGTTCTTCCCGGCTTGGTCGTCGGTGGAGATGCTCGAGTTACTGGGGGACTGTGGCGACACGGCGGCAACCGCCCTCTTCCGCTTCACAAGGTGATGGACAGCGGGAATAAAGGCTACGCCTCCCTGGGCGGGAAGGTCAGGCCGGGCAAGGTCATCGTCGTGTAAGTCACATCAAGAATCTTGTTTCAGGGCTTGATATGGCGGGAAACAAGCGTGGTTCCACTGTGCGAGGGTGCGTCGGCCCGGGCCCGGCGCACCCTGGTCGGACGGGTGGCGCGGGCCTGTCTCTGATCACACGTGTCCAGCTGCGCGGAGTGGCGGCGACCGTCGTGGATCTTGCGCTTCCGGTTCGGACTTTACGTCAACTTGAGACGGAAGTCAGGCCCGGGAGAGTGACGATGATCCTGCAGCCCCGCTCGGATTCGGCCACACCGATCCGGCCGCCGTGGAGATCCACCGCCCAGCGGGCGATCGCCAGCCCCAGCCCCGTACCGCCGTCGCTGCCCGGGCCGTGCGGCCGGGTGACGGCACCCCGGTTGAACCGCTCGAACACCCGGTGCCACTCGGACCGGGGGATGCCGGGGCCCTCGTCCAGGACCTCCAGCTCCAGCGACTCCGGCTGCGGCCCCCGGCGCGCCCGTACGGTCACCCGGCCGTGCGGCGGGCTGTGCTTGACCGCGTTGTCGATCAGGTTGGCGACGACCTGGTGGATGCGCTCGGGGTCGGCGTGCGCCGTCAGCTCCGGCGGGGAGACGTCGAGGTGCAGATGGACGTCCGTGCGGGTGTGGCTGCCGGAACCGGTGGCCATGCCCGCGCGCGCGGAGGCCACCATGTTGGCCTCCTTCAGCACGCCCGAGAGGTACGGCCACACCTCGAACCGGCGCAGCTTCAGCGGGACGACGCCGTTGTCCAGCCGGGACAGGTCCAGCAGGGTCTCCACCAGGCGGCCGAGCCGCTCGGTCTGCTTCAGGGCCGTCCGCATGGTCTCCGGGTCGGCCTGGGTGACCCCGTCCACGATGTTCTCCAGCACCGCCCGCAGCCCGGCGATGGGCGTGCGCAGCTCGTGGGAGACGTTCGCGACCAGCTCCTTGCGCTGGTTGTCCTGGGCCTCCAGCTCATCGGCCATGACGTTGATCGTCTGGGCCAGGTCGCCGAGTTCGTCCCGGCGGTTCTCGCGCACCCGGCGGGTGTAGTCGCCCTGGGAGATGGAGCGGGCCACCGCGTTCATCTCGTCCAGCGGCATGGTGAGCGAGTGCGCCACGAACTGCGTGATCAGCAGGGTGGCGATCATCGAGAAGACCGTGATGAAGCGCAGCTCGGTCTTGGTGTGCACCGCGACGATCGACAGACCGGTGGTGATCAGCACCGAGATGACGACCAGCGCGCCCAGCTTGGTCTTGATCGAGAACGGGCGTACACCGCCCCAGGGCTCCTCGCCGAGGGTCCCGGGGCTCCTCCGTGCGGTCCGGCGCCCGTCGCCGCTCACGGGGTCGGTGTCTCCAGCGCGTAGCCCACACCGTGCACGGTACGGATGCGTTCGGCGCCGATCTTCCGCCGCAGCGCCTTGATGTGGCTGTCGACCGTGCGGGTGCCGGAGGCGTCCGCCCAGTCCCACACCTCGGCCAGCAGCTGCTCCCGGGAGAGCACCGCGCGCGGGGTGTTCGCCAGGCACACCAGCAGGTCGAACTCGGTGGGTGTCAGGTGGACGTCCTCGGACTTCACCCGCACCCTGCGCTGCGCGTGGTCGATCTCCAGCTCGCCGAGGCGCAGGATGCCGGAGCGGGGCGTGGCGGCGGCCAGCGCGGCGCGCTCCACCCGGCGCAGCAGCACGTGCACGCGTGCCGCCAGCTCCCGCATCGAGAACGGCTTGGTCATGTAGTCGTCGGCGCCGACGCCGAGCCCGACCAGCATGTCCGTCTCGTCGTCCCGCGCGGTCAGCATCAGCACCGGCACCGGCCGCTGGGCCTGTACCCGCCGGCACACCTCCAGCCCGTCGAAGCCGGGCAGCATGATGTCGAGGATCAGCAGGTCGGGCTGCCAGGCCTCGGCCGTGTCGACGGCGGCAGGACCGTCGGCCGCCGTCTGCACCAGAAATCCCTCGGCGCGGAGCCGGGCCGCGATGGCGTCGACGATCGTGGGATCGTCCTCGACGACCAGCACCCGGCGCTGTGCGCCCGGGGTGGTCGTCGCCGCGCCGCTCTGGGAGGTGTGTGTCTGCTCCATCGCCCGCCCCTGTTGTTGCTTTCCGGAATCCGTGGGGTGATCCCATGTCTGCGATTGACGCTTGAATGATCCGCGTCAGGGCAGCACATTACGGGGACTCGCCGCGCTGTCGCTATCCAGGTCGGACGCCGAGGTGGACGGCGTCCGGAACGCCCCGGGCAACCGGCACCTCTTCGGTACGCACCTGCTGGAACCCGGCATTCCGCAAGCTTCCTTCAAATTCCGGAGAGGGCTCGGCCGACCACACCGCGAGCACCCCGCCGGGCCTCAACACCCGTGCGCAGGCGGCGAGTCCGGCCGGTGAGTACAGGCTGTCGTTGTCCTCCGTGACGGTCCAGCCGGGCCCGTTGTCGATGTCGAGGCACAGCGCGTCGAACGTGTCCGATGTCTCATTGACGTACGTCACCAGATCCGCTTCCACGATCGAGGCCCGCGGATCGGCGAGCGCGTCCGCGGACACCTCGGCCAGCGGTCCGTCCCGGTGCCAGCCGATCACGGCGGGCTCCCGTTCCACCACGGTGATCCGCCCCCAGGCGGGGTCGGCGGCGGCGTGTGCGAGCGAGAATCCCACGCCCAGCCCGCCGATCAGCACCCCGGGCGCCGGCCGCCCGTCCAGCGCGCCACGGGCCGCGTCGACCAGCAGCCGCTCCGAACGGCCGTCGGAGGTGTCCATCAGGAAACAGCCGTTGGCGATGATCTGCAGCAGCGCACCGTGCCTGCGCAGGACCACCTCGCCGTACGGGCCGTCGCGCCGGTCAAGGACCACAGGGGAGTCGTACACGGCAGTCATGCCCCCATCCTGCTCGAACAGCGCCCGGCGTTCACGGGAATTGCGCATGACGCCCCCGGACGTGTGGTGCGGGACGGGGCCCGGACGCGGCGGGCCGGTGAGAGGTTGCTGTGAATCCGCTCTCGCGTGGCGTCGGTCATAGACAGCGGCACACCGGGCGCGAAGGGTGGGGCGCGACGGAAGGAGCGCTTCACCGTGGAACGGAGCACGACGGGCCCCTCGCCGGGCGTGTCCCCGCCGGCGCCGGGCGCGCCCCTTCCGGACGGCACGGCCGCCGCCGCGCCCCCGGTCCTCGCGGGTCTGCTGGACGGCATACCCCGCCAGCGCGGCGCCGCGCCCCCCGCTCCGGCCGGACCCCCCTCCCGCCCGCTGTCCCGCCCGTGGCGCCCGCTGCACCTGCTGCCCACCCCCGCAGGCACCCCGTTCACCTTCGCCTACACGGCCGTCCTGGCCGTCACCTCCCTGGTCGCGGCCCTCGCCCACCCGGGTCTGGTGCACGCCCTGCACCAGGAGTCCAGCACGGACGTGGCCCACCTGGTACGCGCGCCCGTGCCGGTGCTCCTGGCGAGCGCGCTGTGGGTCGCGGGCGGGCTCCTCTCGCCGTACGCGCTCGCCTTCGTGCTGGTGCTCACCGCGCTGGAGCGGCGGGCGGGCGCGCTGCGGGCCGCCGGCGTCTTCCTGGCCGGCCATGTCCTGGCCACCCTCGCCACCGAGGGCCCGGTGGGTCTCGCCGTCCTCGCCGGCCACCTGCCCGGATCCTCGTTGCACCGCATGGACTACGGCATCAGCTTCGGCGTGGCCGCGAGCACCGGCGCCCTGGCGGGCCTGCTCCGCCCCTGGTTGCGCTGGCCCCTGCTGGCGCTGGTCGCCGGCGCACTCGTGGACGGACTGCTGGCGTACACGGATCCCCTGACCGACTGGGGCCACCTGATCGCCCTGGCGATCGGCGTGTCCGCCTGGCCCTTCGTACGCGGCCGGCGCCGGCCGGCCTGAGGCGCGCGGGCAGCCGCGGGGCCGGCCGCGACGCACCCGCGCTCGCATCCGCTGCCGCGGTGGCACCCCTTCGGCGCACATGATCGCTCACAGCGAACACCCCCTCGGGAACAATGGGAGGCGCCAGAACATTGAGTCGGCATAGCTCAAGTTGACTGCCGAAGGGGAAATCATGGCTGCTGAGTCACCGGCGTTCACGCTGACCCTGCCCGTGCTGCCGCTCGACGACGAGGTCGTGCTGCCCGGGATGGTGGTTCCGCTGGACCTGAGCGACGCCGAGGTGCGGGCCGCGGTGGAGGCCGCGCAGGCCGCCGCCCGCTCCGAACCCGGAAAGCCCAAGGTGCTGCTGGTGCCGCGCATCGACGGCACGTACGCCAAGACCGGAGTCCTCGGCACGGTCGAGCAGGTCGGCCGGCTGGCCGACGGTGACCCGGGGGCCCTGATCCGCGGCCGGAGCCGGGTCCGCATCGGCGCCGGCACCACCGGACCGGGCGCCGCGCTCTGGGTCGAGGGCGCCCGGGTCGCGGAGGGCGTGCCGGAGCCGCTGCCGGGCCAGGTGGCGGAGCTGGTCAAGGAGTACAAGGCGCTCGCCACCACGTGGCTGAAGAAGCGCGGCGCCTGGCAGGTCGTGGACCGCGTCCAGGCCATCGACGACGTGTCGGCGCTCGCCGACAACTCCGGCTACTCGCCGTTCCTGACCACCGAGCAGAAGGTCGAGCTGCTGGAGACGGCCGACCCGGTGGCCCGTCTCAAGCTCGCCACGCAGCAGCTGCGCGACCACCTCGCCGAGCAGGAGGTCGCCGAGACCATCGCCAAGGACGTCCAGGAGGGCGTCGACAAGCAGCAGCGCGAGTTCCTGCTGCGCCGTCAGCTGGAGGCGGTGCGCAAGGAGTTGCGCGAGCTGAACGGGGACGCCAAGGACTCCGCCGAGGAGTCCGACGACTACCGCGCCCGCGTGGAGGCCGCCGACCTGCCGGAGAAGGTCCGCGAGGCCGCCCTGAAGGAGGTCGACAAGCTGGAGCGCGCCTCCGACCAGTCGCCCGAGGGCTCCTGGATCCGCACCTGGCTGGACACGGTCCTGGAGATGCCGTGGAACGAGCGGACCGAGGACGCCTACGACATCCAGGGCGCCAAGGCGGTCCTCGACGCCGAGCACGCCGGCCTGGAGGACGTGAAGGAGCGCATCACCGAGTACCTCGCCGTGCGCAAGCGGCGCACCGACCGCGGGCTCGGCGTCATCGGCGGCCGGCGCGGCGGTGCCGTACTCGCCCTGGTCGGTCCCCCCGGTGTCGGAAAGACCAGCCTGGGGGAGAGCGTCGCCCACGCCATGGGCCGCAAGTTCGTCCGCGTCGCCCTCGGCGGCGTGCGCGACGAGGCCGAGATCCGCGGCCACCGGCGCACGTACGTCGGCGCGCTGCCCGGCCGGATCGTGCGGGCCGTCAAGGAGGCCGGGTCGATGAACCCGGTGGTCCTGTTGGACGAGATCGACAAGGTGGGCTCCGACTTCCGGGGCGACCCGGCCGCAGCCCTCCTCGAAGTGCTCGACCCGGCGCAGAACCACACCTTCCGGGACCACTACCTGGAGGTCGAGCTGGACCTGTCCGACGTGGTCTTCCTCGCCACCGCCAACGTCCTGGAGGCGATCCCGGAGGCGCTCGCCGACCGGATGGAGATCGTCCGCCTGGACGGCTACACCGAGGACGAGAAGGTCGTCATCGCCCGCGACCACCTGCTCCCGCGCCAGCTGGAGCGGGCCGGTCTGGGCGAGGACGAGGTCACGCTGGACGAGAGCGCGCTGCGCAAGCTCGCCGGCGAGTACACCCGCGAGGCGGGCGTGCGGACCCTGGAGCGGTCCATCGCCCGGCTGCTGCGGAAGATCGCCGCCCAGCACGAACTGGGCGAGCGCGAGCTGCCGTTCACCGTCACCGACGGCGACCTGCGCGCGCTGATCGGCCGGCCGCACCACGTGCCCGAGTCCGCCCAGGACCCGGCCGAGCGCCGTACGGCCGTGCCCGGTGTGGCGACCGGCCTCGCGGTCACCGGCGCCGGCGGCGACGTGCTCTACGTCGAGGCGTCCCTGGCCGACCCGGAGACGGGCGCGGCGGGGCTGACCCTGACCGGACAGCTGGGTGACGTGATGAAGGAGTCGGCGCAGATCGCGCTGAGCTTCCTGCGCAGCCACGGCGCCGAGCTGGAGCTGCCGGTGGCCGACCTGAAGGACCGGGGCGTGCACATCCACTTCCCGGCGGGCGCGGTGCCGAAGGACGGCCCGAGCGCGGGCATCACGATGACCACGGCCCTCGCCTCGCTGCTCTCCGGCCGCCTGGTCCGCACCGACGTCGCCATGACCGGCGAGGTCTCGCTGACCGGCCGGGTGCTGCCGATCGGCGGTGTGAAGCAGAAGCTGCTCGCCGCCCACCGCGCCGGGGTGACCACCGTGATCATCCCCAAGCGCAACGAGCCCGACCTGGACGACGTCCCGGCCGAGGTGCTGGACAAGCTGGACGTCCACGCCGTGACCGACGTCCGCCAGGTCCTGGAGCTGGCGCTCGCGCCCGCCACGAGCGAGGCGGCGCCGGAGGTCCCGCTCGCGGCGTGACGACCGCTTCCGGGCGAGCGTCCGGACGGGGGAGGCCCGGGTCCCGTGAGGGAGCCCCGGGCCTTCCCCGTGCGCGCCGGCCCCCCCCGTGCGCGCCGGCCCTGTCTCCGCCATGGGCCCGGAAGGGGATCACTCGGTAGAATTCAGACGTGACGTGGGCTCCCGACAGCGCCTCCGGCCTGATCGGGGCCGAGATCGCGGGCTACCGGGTGGAGCGCGAACTCGGCCGTGGCGGGATGGCCGTCGTCTACTGCGCCAAGGACCTGCGTCTCGGCCGCACGGTCGCCCTGAAGCTGCTCGCCCCCGAGTACACCCGCAACGAGGCCTTCCGCAGCCGCTTCGCCCAGGAGTCCCGGGTGGCCGCCGCCATCGACCACCCCAACATCGTGCCGGTCTTCGAGGCCGGCGAGGCGGACGGGGTGCTGTACATCGCCATGTGCTTCGTGGCCGGCCTCGACCTGCGCGCCCTGCTGGACCGCGAGGGCCCCCTCCCGGTGCCGACCGCGCTGCGCATCGCCGCCCAGCTCGCCTCCGCCCTCGACGCGGCCCACGCCCGCGACCTGGTGCACCGGGACGTCAAGCCCGGCAACGTGCTGATCACCAAGGGCGTCGACAGCGACCACCCGGAGCACGTGTACCTCACCGACTTCGGGCTGGCCAAGAAGTCCCTGTCGCTCACCGGGTTCACCACGGCGGGCGAGTTCGTCGGCACGCTGGACTACGTGGCGCCCGAGCGGATCGCCGGCCGCCCGGTGGACGGCCGTTCCGACCAGTACAGCCTCGCCTGTGTGGTCCACGAGACCCTCGCGGGCACCCCGCCCTTCCAGCGGGCGGACCACCTGGAGCTGCTCTGGGCCCACCAGTACGACCCGCCGCCCGCGCTGAGCAAGAGACGGCCGGACATCCCCGCCGCCGCGGACGAGATCCTGCGCCGGGCCCTGGCGAAGATTCCCGACGACCGCTACGCCACCTGCCTGGAGTTCGTCGGGGCCCTGCGCGGCGCCGTCGGCGGCGCGGGCCGGGGCGGGGCCGTACCGGCGTCCGCGGACCTGCCCCCGGCCGCCCGCTGCGCGGACCCCGCCGAGCAGCGGGCCGAGCCGCCCGCTCCTCCCGTGACGTCGGCGCCTCCCGCCCCTCCCGCGCCGTCCGCCCCTGCCGTGCCGTCCGCGCCTGCCGAGCCGCCCGAGCCCCCGTCCTGGGCCTGTCCCGTGCTCCGGGCACCCCCCTAGGGGCCGCGTTCCGTGCCGTCAAGTCCCGAGTCCTCGGAACATGACCCCGCCCCGCCGTTCCGGCCTACTGGAAGTGCGGGCCGCACCGGAGACACCGGACACCGACCAGGGCCCGCGGAACAAGGCAGGAGAGAACCGTGAAGCACATGATCAGTACCTGCGCGGTGCGCCAGTGGATGCGGGGCAGGCGTCTGGCCGCGATCGTCGTCTCGGCCGGTGCCGTCGCCGGCGGGGTGATGCTGCCGGCCGTCAGCGCGAGCGCGGCCCCGGCGCCGACGGTCGCCCAGGCATCGGCGCACCAGGGTTACGGGCACCACGACCACGACCACGGGCACCACGACCACCACCACAAGTACTACTACTGCTGGTGGCACCAGGGGTACCACCAGTACATCTGCAAGTGGGTCTACTGGGACAACGACTGGGACTGACCGCCTCGCCCCGCCGGTGCGGCCCCTTGGACGTGTGGGGCGCACCGGCGACACCGGACATGACCACGGCCCGCGAACGAGGCAGGCGAGAACCATGAAACACCTGATCAGGACCTGCGTGGAGGGTGGCCGGCGGCGGAGCAGGCAGTTGGCCGTGATCGTCTTCTCGGTCGGTGCGATCGCTGGAGGCGTGCTGCTGCCCGCCGTCACATCGACGGTGGTCCACGCCCCGGCGCACGAGCACCGGCACCTGGAGCACCACGGGAACCATTTCGACTGGGAGGCCCACTGGTACTAGCCGGCCCCCGCCCCGCCCGCTCCCCGCGGCGGGGCGGGGGTGTGTCCGCGTCCGGGGCCGGCGTCCGGGGTCAGGGTGTCGTCAGCGACTGCTCCGCCCACACCGTCTTGCCCACCCGGTCGTGCCGGGTGCCCCAGCGGTCGGCGAGCTGGGCGACCAGCAGCAGGCCGCGGCCGCCCTCGTCGAAGATCCGGGCCCGCCGCATGTGCGGGGTGGTGCCGCTGGAGTCGTAGACCTCGCTGATCAGTTTGGTGCCCTGGTGGATCAGCCGGAGCCGGATGGGCGGGCGGCCGTACCGGATGGCGTTGGTGACCAGCTCGCTGACCATCAGCTCGGTGGTGAAGGAGGCCTCGTCCAGCCCCCAGGCCGACAGCTGCTCGGTGGCGTACCGGCGGGCCAGGGAGACGACCGTGAACTCGTCGTCCAGCTGCCAGGAGGCGACCAGGTCCTCGTGCAGCGCCCGCGTACGGGCCACCAGCAGGGCGATGTCGTCGTCGGGGCGGCGGGTGAGCAGCTCGGTGAGGACCCGGTCGCACACCGAGTCCAGTGACTTCGCGGGGCGGCCGAGCGCGGTGAACATCTTCTCCAGCGCCTCGTCGATGTCGTGGTCGCGGGCCTCCAGCAGACCGTCGGTGTACAGCGCCAGCAGACTGCCCTCGGGCAGCTCCGTCTCGAACGCCTCGAAGGGCAGCCCGCCGAGCCCCAGCGGTGGCCCCGCGGGTACGTCGAGGAAGCGGACGACGCCCTCCGGGCTCACCACGGCGGGCGGCGGATGCCCGGCCCGGGCCACCGAGCACCGGCGCGTGACCGGGTCGTAGACGGCGTACAGGCAGGTCGTGCCGATGCCGCCGGCGCTGTCCGCGTCCGGGTCCGCGCTGCCCTCGTCGGCGGCGAGCCGCAGCACCAGGTCGTCCAGGTGGGTGAGCAGCTCGTCGGCCGGCAGGTCGACGTCGGCCAGGGTGCGCACCGCCGTGCGCAGCCGGCCCATGGTGGCGGAGGCGCGGATGCCGTGGCCCACCACGTCGCCCACGACCAGCGCCACCCGCGCCCCGGACAGCGGGATCACGTCGAACCAGTCGCCGCCCACGCCGGCCCGGGTCGCGGCCGGCAGGTAGCGGGTGGCGATCTCCAGGGCCTCCTGCTCGGGCAGTGTGTGCGGCAGCAGGCTGCGCTGCAGGGCCATGGTGGTGGTACGGGAACGGGAGTAGCCGCGGGCCTGCTCGATGCCGGTGGCGGCCTTGGCGGCGAACTCCTCGGCGAGCCGCAGCTCCTCCGGGCCGAAGGGCCCCCGCTCCGGGTGCCGGCCGAACACGGCGACGCCCAGCGTGCCGCCCGGGGCGAGCAGGGGCACCGCCAGCAGGGCGTGCGCGCCGGACGCGCGCAGCCACGCGGCGCCCGGGTCCAGCGCCGCCCACTCGGCGACCGCCGGGTCCGCCGTGTCGTACAGCTGGGGGACGGACAGCGTCAGGCAGCGGGCGGGCGGCGAGCCGGCCGGGCAGACGACCGCCTCGCCGACACCGGTGCCGGAGCCGGACCCCTGGCCGTCGGGGACGGCGCGCAGGGCGGCCCGGCGCAGCACGAACTGTTCCGGCCCGGGGCGGCCGGCCCCGGTGTCGGTCAGCGGGGAGTCCAGCAGGTCGACGGCCATGGCGTCGGCCAGCCGGGGGACCGTGACCTCGGCCAGTTCCTGGGCGGCGCGGGCCTGTTCCGCCGCCGTCCCCACGGCGGATTCGGACTCGGCGGGGGGCCGGGCGTGACCGGTGGCCTCCGGGGACGGCTGCTCCACGGACAGGCAGACGGCCCGCACCCGGCCGTCGGCGTCCTTCAGGGGAGTGAGCAGGGTGGTCCGGCCGAGGTCGGGGCCGAGCCTGCCCCGCGCCTCCTGCGGCCGGCCGGACTCCAGTGCCAGCCGCATCGCCCGGTGAGCCTCCTCGCTCGCGGTCCCCGGCACGATGTGGGCGAGGCTCAGCCCGCGCATCGCCGCCTCGGGCAGGGCGAGGGCGTGCTCCAGCCGGCGGTTGGCGCGCACCAGGCACAGCTCCGCGTCGAAGATCGCCAGGGGAAAGGGGGACTGGAGGAACGTCCACTCCTCCAGCGGTTCGCCCCGGGGCGGCTGGGGCCGGGCCGTCACGGCGCTCACCACGAGCCAGTCGGTGGCCCCGGCGCCCGTGGTGCGGCGGTGGGCGAGCACGCCGAGTTCCACGTGCCGGCCGTCCCGGTGGCGCAGCGGGACGGTGCCGTTCCAGCGGGTGCGGCCGGTCAGCGCCCGCCGGACCGCGGCGGCGTCGGTGGCGAGGAGCGCGGTGGCGGGCCGGCCGACCACGGCCGGGGAGTCGTAGCCGAGCAGCCGCCGGGCTCCCTCGCTCCAGCCGGTCAGGATGCCCTGCTCATCGATGGTGGCCGTGGCCGTGTACGTCGACTGTCGCTCCATCGCCGCTCATCTCGCCCTTGCTCGGCAGGCTCTCCTGACCAGCATGATCCCGGGCGGCGCGGAGCACCAACGCAGCGCGGTGCAACCGGTGGCCCCCACCGCCGGGGGCCACCGCCCGGACGCCGGCCGCGGGCCGGGGCCTGTCGGCCCGAGGGTCAGTGCCTGCACCCGGTCGAGCGCGCCGTTGCTGTGCTTGTCCGGGGGCGACACCCGGGCCCCCGGCCGGAGGGGGGTGTCGGCCGAGGGCCAGTGCCTGCACCCGGTCGAGCGCGCCGTTGCTGTGCTTGTCCGGGGGGCGACCCCCGGGCCCCCGGCCGGAGGGGTGTGTCGGCCGAGGGCCAGTGCCTGCGCCCGGTCGAGCGCGCCGTTGCTGTGCTTGTCCGGGGGGCGACCCCCGGGCCCCCGGCCGGAGGGGGTGTGTCAGCCGAGCGCCAGTGCCTGCACCCGGTCGAGCGCGCCGTTGCTGTGCTTGTCCGGGGGGCGACCCCCGGGCCCCCGGCCGGAGGGGGTGAGTCAGCCGAGGGCCAGTGCCTGCACCCGGTCGAGCGCGCCGTTGAACTTGTCGTGGTCGCCGACGGTCGGGCCGGAGGAGGTGTACTGCCACATGGTGTAGTACGACCACCCGGCCGGCAGCGTCCCCGGGTCGGAGGCGTAGCGGGCGATCCACAGGGGGTTGTTCGCCGCGAAGCCGCCGTAGTCGCCGGTGCACTGGGTCCACCAGCTGGTGGCCGTGTAGATCACCGGGTAGCGGCCGGTGCGCGACCTGTAGGTGTTGATGAAGTCGGTGATCCAGCTGACCATCTGGCTCGCGGTCTTGCCGTAGCAGGCGGCGCCGTACGGGTTCCACTCGATGTCGAGGGCGCCGGGCAGCGTCTTGCCGTCGCGGGACCAGCCGCCGCCGTGGTCGACGAAGTAGTTGGCCTGGGTGGCGCCGCTGGTGGTGTCCGGGGTGGCGAAGTGGTAGGAACCGCGGATCATGCCGGCGTTGTAGGAACCGTTGTACTGCTGGGCGAAGTACGGGTTCGTGTAGTACGTGCCTTCCGTCGCCTTGGTGTACGCCCAGCGGACCCCACTGTTCCACAGCGTCGACCAGGCGACGTTGCCCTGGTAGGCAGAGACGTCCACGCCCTCGGTCTGGGTGGCGTCCCCGGTGCTGGGGGTGCCGTCCTGGCCGTCGTGGGCGAGGACGCCCATGCCCATGTGGGCGGAGCCGCGGCTGGGGGTGCTCGCGGCCTGCGCGGAGGTGAGCGGGAGGCTGAGGGAGAGCGCCGCGAGCAGCGCCGTGAGAAGGACGGCGAGGGGGCGCGGGCGGGGGAGGGAGCGGACGCGGGGGGAGAGGGGGGAGAGAGGCGAGCCGGGTCTGAGCACGGGCATGTCGTGCCTCCGGGGAGTGGGGTGGGGGGAGAGCTGTGTGGGGGGCTCACGGCACCGGCGCGCCCACTGGGCGTGGGCATGCCATTAAGGGCGTGGTAAAGAAGCTACGCACGTAGATACGGCGTGGGAAGGGGGTCCGGGGGACGCCGTTGGTCTACGCCTGCGAAATACTTACGGAGCTGCGGCTATGACGACATTTGACAGAAACTTTCAGGACCGCGAAACCGATCAGGGGTGCTGACGTGCACGAGGACGGAAACGGCGACGCGCACGGCGCCGCCGGCCAGGTGACGCCCAGTGGTGCAGACCAGGAATTCCTGGCGCTGGAGCGCGAGTTGACCGTGCTGCTCCGGCGCGCCCGCGCCAACCAGGGCGAGATGGCCCGCGAGGTCCACCCCGACCTGGAGTCCTCCGCGTACGGCCTGCTCATCCGGCTGGACGAACTCGGCGGTCAGCGGGCCACGGAACTCGCCGCCTACATCGGCGTCGGCAAGGCCACCATGTCCCGCCAGCTGCGGGCCCTGGAGGACCTGGGCCTGATCGCCCGCGAACCCGACCCCGCCGACGGCCGCGCCTGGCTGGTCACCCTCACCGAGGAGGGACGCCGCCGCGTCGGCACGGTCCGCGAGGCCCGCCGCGCCCGCTACGTCCGCCAGCTGGCCCACTGGAACCGCACCGAGGTCGCGGAACTGGCCCGGCTGCTCCACGAGCTGAACGACGTCATGGCGAAGTAGTCCGGCACGGGGTCCCGAGGGGCCGGGTACGGGGTCCCGATGGCCGGGCGCGGGGTCGCCATGGTCCGGCGCGGGGTCCGGATGGTCCGGCGCGGGGTCGCGATGGTCTGGCACGGGGCCGCGATGGTCTGGCGCGGGGTCGCCGTGGTCCGGCCCGGGGGCGCGGCGACCGGCACGGGGGCGCGGTGGAGCGGCCCTCTCCGTCGGCCGCGGCCGGACGGCGGCTCACAGCTCCGCGAAGACCACCGTCGCGTCGTCGTGCGTCTTGCTCCGTCCCAGGAACGCCCGCTCCTCACGGTCCGCCGCCTCCAGCTCCCGTACCCGCTCCACCAGCGACCGTGCGCCGTCCTTCGCGACCACGTCGAACAGGGCCGTCCAGTCGCCCTCCCGGAACGTCTCCGTCCAGCGGGTCGCGCCGTCCGTCAGCGCGGCCAGCGCCCGGACCTCACGCCGGGGCAGGACACCGGTGACCGCCCGCGCGGCCACCGCGGGATCGGCGGCGGCCGTGAAGAAGCCGCCCTCCTTGTTGCGCAGGTTCGCGTCGACCAGGGCGTCGGTGGCGAGCGCGGCGCGCGGCAGCCGGGCCAGCCGGTCGTCCAGCACCGGCGTGACCGCGCCGTCGGGCCCCTGCAGCAGCAACGCCGAGTCGGACAGCACCAGGTACTCGACCTCGGCGGCGGACCAGCGGGTCAGGACGACGGTTGCCTGGGGGGTTCGCGGGTGAGAAAGGTCACAGGTGTCCGCGTGGGCGTCGGCGGTGCGCCGGATCGCCCGCGCGAGAATCTCCGGGAGCGTCAGATCTCGGACGGAAACGGTCAGTTCGGTCAGTGCTCCGCCCAGGCGTGCGGTGAACCAGGGGACGGAATGCAGACAGCCCGTCCCGCCGCTCGGCGGCGTCACCCCGTCCAGGACGATCACGCAACCGCCCTGTCCGGAAGCGGGTAGTCCGACACCGGCGAAGTCCTCGTTGGGGCGGGCCGCGTCGCCGGGTTCCGAAACGAGATCAGTGCGCATCCGGCCAGTCTGCACGAGCCCTTCACACGCCCCGCCAAAGGCTGGCAACCGCTCGGCGCATTCTCATGACCGTGCAGGTCAGGCGCCTGGTTTGGGCGGGAATGGGGCACTCCGGGAAGGTGTGGTGGCGAATACTGCCAAAGCCTGCCGCGCGCGTCCAACCGGCACGGCGTACGGCAGCCGCGCACACGCCAGAGGAACTTGCCCGCCAACTCCCCTCCGATGTTCACTCCTTCGGGTGGCGGGTCAGGTGATGCGCGACCACTGCCCACCGGCGCTGGGAGGGTCGGGAACCGTACGAACCGGGTGTACGCACCACTTGGCACCGAGATGACGGGGTGCCACCCGGGCCCCTGGGTAGACGAGTTCAGGAATGCGAGCACCGGTGCAGAAGAAGCGGCCTCGGCGCACAGGCAGGCAGACGGCCCCCGAGGGGACCGTCCCCCAGACCCCCGTGGGCTCCGGCCGCCCCACTCACGTGCGCACCCGGCTGATCGTCGCCGTGGCCGTGGTGGCCGCCGCCGTGGCGGGAGCCGGCGCGCCCGCGCTGCTCACCGCCTCAGGGGACGTCAGCGACTCCCAGGAGCTGGTGACACTCGCCGCCCGCACCCAGGACGCGCTCACCCTCGCCCATTCCCTGGCCGACGAGCGCGACGAGGTCACCTCGTACATCGCGGCCGGCCGCCCCAGGTCCAAGGCGCCCTCCGAGGACCGCAGCGCCCGCGTGGACCGGCAGGTGGAGGAGCTGCGCGCCGACACCGACACCCCGGCGGACCTGCGCACCACCCTCGACGGCGTCGACGCGCTGCGCCGGGCCGCGCTCACCGGCAAGACCACCGCCCTCCAGGCCCACCAGGAGTACTCGGCGACGATCACCGCGCTGCACCGGCTCGCCGAGCAGCTGGCCGAGCAGATGCCCCCGCGGGCCGGCTCCGGCGCCCACGCCCTGGCCGAACTGGACGCCGCCGTCCAGCAGTCCGCCGCCGCCCGCGGCCTGCTGCTGGCCGCGCTGAACGTCCCCTCCCGCAGCCAGACGGTGATCGACCCCGCCACCGGCCTGCCCACCACCTCCGCCACCAGCAGCGAAGCGGACCGCAAACAGCGCGACGCGCTCACCGTGGCCGCCCAGCAGGCCCGGCTGCGCGCCGACGCGTCCCTCGCCGACTTCCGCGCGACCGCGCCCAAGGCCGCCGTCGACTCCTACACCTCGACGGTCACCGGCCCCGAGGTCAACTCGGCCGAGAAGTACCTGGCGACGCTCACCGACCAGCCCACCCTCGCCGACAGCGAGCTGACCACCAGCACCAAGAAGCTGGACGCGGCCCTGTCCGCCCGCGTCGACCTGATGCGCGGCGCCGAGTCCGCGCTCTACGACCACCGCACCAAGGACCTCGAAAAGCTCCGCGACGACGACGTCACCGCCCTGGAGATCCGGGTCGCGGTCCTCGGCGTGCTGCTGCTGGTCGCGGTCGGCGTCGCCACCGCCATGGCCCGTAGCCTGACCCGTCCCCTGTCGGTGCTGCGGCGCGGCTCGGCCCGCCTCGCCGAGGCCGAGGACCCGGCGGCCCAGGACCCGATCGCGTTCACGGGCCGCAACGACGAGTTCGCCCAGGTGGTCCGCTCGGTCAACGCCCTGCACGCGCACGCGGCGGCCCTGCACGAGCGGGTCGCCACCCTGGAGACCGACCGCAAGCACCTGGTCGGCCAGCGGCAGAAGATGGCCGACGCCCGCGAGGAGCTGCGCGCCGAACTCGCCGACTCCGCAGCCCAGCTGGAGCGGCTGCGCACCAGCATCGGCTCCACCTTCGTCAACCTGGCGCTGCGCACCCTGGGCCTGGTCGAGCGCCAGCTGGCCGTCATCGAGGGCCTGGAGGACCGCGAGCAGGACCCGGACCGCCTCGCCACGCTCTTCAAGCTCGACCACTTCGCCACGGTGATGCGCCGGCACAGCGAGAACCTCCTGGTCCTCGCCGGTACCGAGCACGTCCAGCAGCACCCCGGCCCGGTGCCGCTGGTCGACGTGGTCCGGGCGGCGGTCAGCGAGATCGAGCGCTACGAGCGCGTCCGCATCGCGGCCCTGCCCCCGCACGCCCACGTGGCGGGCTTCGCCGCTGACGACCTCTCCCACCTGCTGGCCGAACTCATGGAGAACGCCACCTCGTTCTCCCCGCCGGACCTGCCGGTGGAGGTCTCCGGCTGGCTCCTGGAGTCCGGCGAGGTCATGCTGTCGGTCCAGGACGAGGGCATCGGCGTGTCGGAGGACCGCCTCGCCCGCCTCAACGCCCGCCTCGCCGAGTTCGACCCCGAGTCCCTCTACGACCAGGAGGGCGACGACGGCCTCGGCCTCGGCCTGTACGTCGTCGCGCGCCTGGCCCACCGCCACGGCGTCCGCGTGCAGCTGCGCGAGCAGAAGCAGGGCGGCCTCGCGGCGGTGGTCGTCCTCCCGTCCGGCCTCCTCACCGAGGCCCCGCCCACGGCCCTCCCGCCCCGGACCACCACCCCCGGCGGCACGGGCACCCTCACGCTCCCCGGCGCCGACGCGGAGGCCAACTCCAACGTCCTGCCCGCCCGCGCCAAGGACGAGGACCCCCTGGTCACCCTGGCGGAACAGGCGGTTCGGGAGGCGGCCGAGGAGGCGTCGGAGCAGGCCGCGCAGGCCACCCGTGAACAGGCCGCGGAGGCCACCCACGAACACGCCGGCCGGCCCGCCGGGGACACCGAGACCCGTCCGAAGCCCCCGGCGGAGACGCCCGCCGAGACGACGATGGAGCTGCTGCTGCCGGAGTCCCCGGCGGAGCCGGCGAACGAGGCGGCGGACCGTCCCCACGAGCGGTCGGACCGCGCCGACGAGCTGTCGGGCCGTTCCCACGAGCGGTCGGCCCGTGCCCACGAGCCGGCGGACAGCGCCCACGGCCCGGCGGTCGCCGCAGGCGAGGACGCCCCCCAGGGGCCGCCCGGAGGCGACCACGCAGCCCGCACGGGCGGTGCGGCCGGGAACACGGACACCGAAGGCGGGGCCGGGGCGAACGACCCCGACGAAGCGCCACAGGCCGAGGTGCTCACCAGCAAGGGCCTCCCCAAGCGCACACCCAGGATCACCGCCCCCGCGGCCCCGCCCCGCCAGCGCAGCACCTCCGTCGACGCCGAGGCCCTGCGCCGCAGGCTCGGCGGCTTCCGCAGCGGAGCCCAGGCCGGCTACCGCGACGTGGAGGCGGAGATCGCAGAACACACGGCCAACACCAAGCGGCCGACCAGCCGCGCACACGCCGAAGAAGCCACGGGGGGCACAGCCGAGGAGGCAAGCAGTTGACCGCGCCCACTACCTACGGACTGAGCAGTGAAGCCCGCAACCTGCACTGGCTGCTGACCAACCTGGTAGAGGAAGTACCCGGCATCCAGTCCGTCGCCGTGGTCTCCTCCGACGGACTGCTCCTGCTGTCGTCCGACCCGGGCCACAGCGAGCAGTCCCGACAGGCCCGTCCCGCGAAGGGCCCCCGGGGCTCCTCCGCGGACCTCGCCACCATCGTCTCCGGCATCGGCAGCCTCACCGTCGGCGCCGCGAAGCTGCTGGCGTTCGGCGGGGTCAAGCACACCATGGTCGCGATGGAGGAGGGCAGCCTGTTCGTGATGTCGATCAGCGACGGCTCACTGCTCGGCGTGCACGGCTCCGCCGAGTGCGACATGAGCGTCGTGGCGTACCACATGGCGCTCTTCGTCGGCCGCGCCGGGCACGTCCTGACGCCCGAACTCCGCAGCGAACTCCGCAAGTCCCTGGAGACCGAGTCGACGGGGAGCGCCCGATGACCGGCACCGGGAGGAAACCGGGGAGGACACAGCTCCCGGTCCGCGGCGGCGACCGCAAGCCCGCCCGCGTCCGCCCCTACTCGCTCACCGGCGGCCGTACCCGCTTCGGCCACGTCCTCCTGGTGGAGACGTTCGTGGCCGCGCTGGAGGCCCCGGAGGAGCGCAGGGAACTGACAAGTGCGCCGCTGTCCGCCCGGGTCATGCCGGAGATGCGGGCCATTGTCGAACTGTGCCGCCGTATGCGCACGGTGGCCGAGATCGCCGCGCTGCTGAAGATGCCGCTCGGCGTGGTCCGCGTGCTCCTGAGCGACCTCGCGGACCAGGGAAAGATCCGTGTGTACGGCACCGGAACCGGTCACGGCACCGGCCGCCCGGACCGCGCTCTGCTGGAAAGGGTGCTGAGTGGACTCCGCCGTCTCTGACGCCACCGCCTCCTTCGGGGGCACCCCCCTCGTCGCCGGGTTCGCCGAGCCGGACGAGGACCTGAGGTCCTGGCAGACGGACCGAACGCGCGCTCCCATCGCGACCAAGATCGTGGTGGCGGGCGGCTTCGGTGTCGGCAAGACCACCCTCGTCACCTCCGTCTCGGAGATCACGCCCCTGCAGACCGAGGCGCTGATGACCGAGGCGAGCGAGGGCACCGACGACCTGTCGGCCACGCCGGGCAAGCTCACCACCACCGTGGCCATGGACTTCGGCCGCATCACGCTCGACGACGACCTGGTGCTCTACCTGTTCGGCACGCCGGGCCAGCAGCGGTTCTGGTTCATGTGGGACGACCTGGTGCGCGGCGCGATCGGCGCCGTCGTCATGGCCGACACCCGGCGCCTGAAGGACTGCTTCCCGGCGCTGGACTACTTCGAGAGCTGCGGACTGCCCTACGTCGTCGCGGTCAACCACTTCGACGGCAGCGAGCGGTTCGAGCCGGAGGACGTGCGCGAGGCCCTCACGATTCCTCCGCACATACCTGTCATGATCATGGACGCGCGGCGCCGGATCTCGGTGATCGAGACCCTCCTGGCCCTGGTGGCCCACGCGCTGGACGAAACCCCCGAGTAGTCCACGAACCGTCCCCAGCCCCCGTAGGAGGCACCACCCGCATGCGGAAGATACTCGTCGTCGGGGCCGGCCAGTCCGGCCTCCAGCTCGCCCTCGGCCTGCAGTCGCACGGCTACGAGGTCACCCTCATGTCGAACCGGACCGCGGACGAGATCCGCTCCGGCCGGGTCATGTCGACGCAGTGCATGTTCGACACGGCCCTCCAGCACGAGCGCGACCTCCAGCTGAACTTCTGGGAGTCCCAGGCCCCGAAGATCGAGGGACTCGGCGTCTCCGTCGCCGCGCCCGGCTCGCACGACCCGGGCCCGACCCAGCGGGCCATCGACTGGGTCGGCAGGCTGGACGGCTACGCGCAGTCGGTCGACCAGCGGGTGAAGATGGCCGGCTGGATGGAGACCTTCGCGCAGCGCGGCGGCCAGCTGGTCATCCACGGCGCGGCCGTCGGCGACCTGGACTACTTCTCCCGCACCTACGACCTCGTCCTGGTCGCCGCCGGCAAGGGCGAGCTGGTGTCGATGTTCGCCCGCGACCCCGAACGCTCCCCGTACAGCGAGCCGCAGCGGGCGCTGGCGGTGGCGTACGTCCACGGGCTCGGCCCGCGCCCGGAGCACCCGGAGTTCGACGCGGTCCGCTGCAACCTGGTCCCGGGCGTCGGCGAGCTGTTCGTCATGCCGACCCTGACCACCTCCGGCCGCGCCGACATCCTGTTCTGGGAGGGCATACCCGGCGGCCCGCTCGACGTCTTCAAGGGTGTCAAGGACCCGGCGGAGCACCTCTCCCTGACGCTGGAACTCATGGAGCGGTTCACGCCCTGGGAGTACGCGCGGGCCACCAAGGTCGAACTCACCGACGCCGGCGGCACGCTGGCCGGGCGGTACGCCCCGACCGTCCGCAACCCCGTCGGCCGGCTGCCCGGCGGCGGTCTGGTCCTCGGCGTGGCCGACGTGGTCGTCGCCAACGACCCGATCACCGGCCAGGGTTCCAACTCGGCGTCCAAGTGCGCGGCCGCGTACCTCGCCTCGATCCTGGAGCGCGGGGACGAGCCGTTCGACGAGGAGTGGATGCGGCAGACCTTCGACCGGTACTGGGCCACCGCCCAGCACGTCACCAAGTGGACCAACGCCATGCTGGCGCCGCCGCCGGAGCACGTGCTGAACCTCATCGGCGCGGCCGGACAGCTCCAGCCGGTGGCGGATCGTTTCGCCAACGCGTTCAACGACCCGGCCGACTTCGAGGACTTCTTCTACGACCCCGAGAAGACGGCCGCCTACCTGGGCTCGGTGGCCGGGGCCTGACGGGACCGTCCCCCTTTTGACACCTCTCACCGGCGGAGGGACGCTGGTGTGAAGGGGCCGGAGGGGGACGAGCCACGTAGGAGTTCCCATGGACGGTCGACGCGTACGCCTGGCGGTGCTGACTCCCCTGGCGGTGTCGGCGTTGACCGCGGGGGCCGTGACGGCCGCCGCCCCGCCGGCCGCGGCGGCGTCGCCCACCTGCGGTGTCTCGCGGGCCGACGGCCCGATGCACCTGGAGGTCGTCGGCGAGGACTTCGAGCCGGGCAAGGCCGTGTTCGTCGAGTCCGCCCACGGAGCCGAGGGCACTGTGCGGACCGATGCCGCGGGCGCGTTCTCCGCGACGATCAGCCATGCCGCCGGCACCGTCAGTGCCCGGCAGGTCGGTGGCCCCGAGGTCAGGTGCGGCACGGCCGAGCAGGGGGCGCGCATGAACGCCCAGGAGCAGTACGCGGCGGGCTACAAGGCGGGTTACGCCGCCATGAAGAACGACTGCGACGTCCGGGACCTCAAGCGCGTACCGGTCAACGACAACTTCCGGAACGGATTCGAGGACGGCGCGGCCGCGGCGGGGAAGAAGTTCTGCGAAGGCTAAGAGAGGTCCTAGCCCCGCCCTGTTGGACCGGGACGTACCGCGCCGAGGATCGGGTAGCCGGCGATCGGGGAGACCGTGACCTTCTCGCCCGGCCTCGGTGCCTGGACGACCCTGCCGTCCCCGGCGTACAGGGCGACGTGCGTCGCCTCGGGGAAGTACACCACCAGATCGCCCGGCCGGAGCTGGTTCAGCGTGATCCTCTCCAGCTGTTCCCACTGCTCCTGGCTGGTGCGCGGGATCGGTGTCCCCGCGTGGGCCCACGCCTGCGAGGTGAGCCCCGAGCAGTCGAACGCGTCCGGTCCCGCCGCCCCCCACGCGTACGGCTTGCCGACCTGCTCCATGGCGTAGCGGACCGCGCGGTCGCCCTGCGCGGTGGCCGGGCGGTCGGCGGGGAGGGCGCCCGCGGTGGTGAGCCTGCGCTGGGCCTCGGCGACCCCCTGCTGTTCCAGGCGGGCGATCGCGGCGAGCTGGTCGGGGGTGAGACCGGCCAGCAGGCGTTCCACGTCGGCGAGTCCGGCCCGGACGTCGTCGCGCTGCCGCTTCTGCCGGCCGGCCAGGGCGAGCTGGGTGTCGAGGGCCCTGCGGGCGGCACGGGCCAGCGCGTCCTTGCGCTTCTCGGCGGTGGCCAGCCGGGTCACCGTACGGGCCCGCTGGCGTGCCAGCTCGCCGATGACGTGCCCCTCGTCCAGCGCGTGCTGCGGGTCGGGCGCGAGGAGGAGCCGCACGTACGGGCCGAGGCCGCCGCTGCTCTGGTACTGCTGCCGGGCCAGGCGCCCGGCATCGGTCCGGCTGCCCTGCAGGGCGAGCCGGGCGCGGGCCAGTTCGCCGTCGAGCCGGGCCACCTCGGCGCGCTGCCGCTCCAGCTGCTCGGTCGTGGCGTTGTAGGTCTCGGTGGCCTGTTCCGTCTGCCGGTACAGCCGCTGGAGATCCGTCAGCAGCTGGGCCACGGACCGCTGCGGGTCCGGTGCGGCCACGGCCGGTACGGGCACGAGAACGGCCTGGGCCGCCACCGTGGCCGCACAGGCCAGCCGCAGGAGGCTTCCTGACACGTCATCACCTCTGCTGATGGGATAGTCGCAAAGGTGATAATCGGACGCTTCGGTGGGGTGCGAGGAGCAGGCCCGCGCGGTGCGGCGCGGCGGATTCACCCGTTCGGTCGCGACCAGGGCCAGCGGAGCCTGCCCCCGGACCTGTCGTCCGGGTCGTACGCGTACTTCCACCCCTGGACCAGCCCCAGCCTCCTGCTGTGCCCCCGGGGCACACGCCGGTAGACCAGCACCGTGGGCGGGCCGCCCTCCGGGTCCGGGACGGGGATGGCGTACGTCTTCGGGGGGTGCCCGGTGGGACCGAGCAGGACGGGCAGCACCCGCCCGTCCATGGGGCCGCCCTCGAAGGGGGTGTCCTGACTCTTCACGAGGTCAGTCTCGGCCATCCTCGGCGAGCGCGCCGACGAGTGCCGCGGTCTGGGGGTCGCGGGCCGCGGTGACGGTGAGGACGGCCACGAACTGGTCCACCAGCCAGTCCCGCAGCTCACCGGCCGGGGGCTGCTTGTCCTCGTCCAGCCAGATGAGGGAGGCCGCCTCGACGGCCGTGATCCACATGCGGACCGTCATGCGCAGCCGCGGCCCGGGGCCGGTGACGCCGAGGTGCTGGTAGATGTGCTCGGCGGCGGACCGGCGCACCCCGTCCACTATGGCGGTGGTGCGGGAGGTCTCCGCCACGCTGCCGCCCTGGAGCAGCGCGCTGAAGCCGGCGTCGTGCTGGTCCACGAAGGCCAGATAGCGGTCCAGGGCGCGGGACAGGCGGGGCAGCAGGGGGCCCTCGCGGGCCTCGTCGAAGCACTGCCGGAGTTCCTCGGCGGCGGAGCGCAGCGCGGCCTCGTACAGCTGCTGCTTGCCGCCCGGGAAGTACCGGTACACCAGCGGGCGGGACACTCCGGCCGCCTCCGCCACGTCGTCCAGGGAGACCTCCTCGGGGGCGCGGTGCGCGAAGAGGCCCAGGGCGGCGTCGAGGAGCTGACTTCGTCGCTCCTCGACGCTCAGGCGGCGGTATGCGGGGGTGGCCGACGGGGTCATGGCCAGCAGCCTAATCGCCGCGCGCCCGCGGCCGTCTTCCGTCCGCCGGCACGCCGTGGCCGCCCGCGGGGGCTCCCGCACCCCTCCGGGCCGTACCGGCCGGCCTACGCCAGCAGGCCCGACGCCCTCCACAGGCGCCGCCCCACGCCCCGCAGCACCCCGATGTCGTCCAGGAAGTCCGTCAGCCGCTTCGCGCCCGTCTGCATGACCTCCCGCCGGTGTGCGCTGGCCTTCACCTGGGCCATGGCCTCCCGCTTGTCCAGGCCCACGTTGGTGTAGACGTCGGGGTTGACGAAGGCGACCGAGAAGACGCGGGCGAACTCGCCGGAGGTGACCCGGGTGAACTCCTGGGACCACTTCGGGGCGGTCACCATCTGGCGGCGCAGCTCCTCGCGGGCGTACCGGACGTGCCGGGCCTCCTCGACCACGTGGATGCGGGTGACCCCGCGGATCAGCGGCTGCACCCGCTCGTCCGGGAACGTCAGCCGCTGCATCCAGTCCAGGACCTCCTCGCCGAGGAGCGTGGCGGTGAAGGAGCCGGGGGTCGTGGAGATGGTCTTGAAGAGGCGGCCGAGGTTCTGGTGGACGCGGCTCACCGGGTACCAGGGCGTGCCCCCGTGCGAGATCAGCCGGGCGAACATCTTCGAGTGCCGGCACTCGTCCTCGATCTCGGTGAGCGCGTACCGCACGTGCGCGCTCGTCGCCGCCTTGTCGTAGATGTGCCGGACGAGCAGCTGCATCAGGATGATCTCGAACCAGATGCCGAGCGAGGCCAGCGCGGCGGCCTCGTGCTGGGAGAGCAGGATCCGCTGCTCCTCGCTCATCCGCTTCCACATCGGGGTGTCGTAGAGGGACACCAGCTCCGGCGGCCAGAACCACTTGCCCTCCTCGAAGGGCGCGTCCCAGTCCAGCTCCTTGTCCGGGTCGAAGGAGTGCTTGGCGGAAGAGACGAGCAGCCGTTCGGCCACCTGTTCCCGGTCCTTGAGCAGGCCGAGCGCGTCGCGCAGCCCGTCGAGCGCGTCCGCTTCCGTCAGGGTCGTCATGGCTCCCTCACCTCGTTACCCGGGGGTAGTCGTCCGGCCTCTTATGAGACTGCTTGTCAGCAAGCCCGTCAATCCCTTGCGCGCGACTTGTTGACCCGGCGTCTACGTGTGAGCCTGCCGGGTATGCCGACGCATGACCTCTACGCCAACGACCCCGGAGCCTCCCCCTGGCAGGTGCCCGCCGCCGGCGCGGCCCGGTTCAGCTGGGAGTACGACGACGGACGCGACCGCCTGCTCGCCCTGTACCAGAAGGGCAAGGACAAGCAGTGGGACGGGCGGACCCGGATCGACTGGGACCTGGAGGTCGACCCGTACGACGCCCTCGGCACCCCGGAGGAGGCGATGTCCCTGTACGGCACCCCGTACTGGGCCAAGCTCTCCGAGAAGGACAAGGGCGAGCTGCGCCGGCACCACGCCTCCTGGCAGTTCAGCCAGTTCCTGCACGGCGAGCAGGGCGCGATGATCTGCGCCGCGCGGATCGTGGAGTCGGTGCCCGACCTCGACGCCAAGTTCTACTCCGCGACCCAGACCATGGACGAGGCCCGGCACGCCGAGATCTACGGCCGGTTCCTGCACGAGAAGATAGGCCTCGTCTACCCGATCAACGACAATCTCCAGTCGCTGCTCGGCGACACCCTGCGCGACAGCCGCTGGGACATGCCCTACCTGGGCATGCAGGTGCTCATCGAGGGCCTGGCGCTGGCCGCGTTCGGCATGATCCGGGACACCACGGACAAGCCGCTGCCCCGGCAGATCCTCACCTACGTCATGCAGGACGAGGCCCGGCACGTCGCCTTCGGCCGGATGGCGCTGCGCGACTACTACCGGCAGCTCACCGACGCCGAACTGCGCGAGCGCGAGGAGTTCGTCATCGAGGGCTGCTACCTGATGCGCGACCGGCTGCGCGGGGTCGAGGTGCTGGAGAACTTCGGCATCCCGAAGGCCGAGGCGGAGGCGCTGAGCGAACGGTCCGAGTTCCTCCGGCTCTTCCGGAAGCTGCTGTTCAGCCGCATCGTGCCGTGCGTCAAGGACATCGGCCTGTGGGGCAGGCGGCTCCAGCAGGCCTACGTGGACATGGGCGTCCTGGAGCTGGCCGACTCCGACCTGGACCTGCTGATGGCCCGGGACGAGGAACTGGCCGAGCAGCTGGACGCCGAGCGCTTCGCCGCGGAGGAACGGGAGCGGGTGGCCGAGGTGGAGGCGGCGATCGAGTCCGGCGCGGCGGAGGACTGACCCGCGCGGGGTGCGGTGCCGGTCGTGTCACCCGGGTGCAGTAGCGTGCTGGCGTGTCCACGCCTCCGCCGCCGCAGAACCCGGGCCCGTACGGCCAGCAGCCTCCGTACGGCCAGCAGGCGCCGTACGGTCAGCAACAGCCGTACGGCCAGCAGGCCCCCGGGCCGTACGGCTCGCCGTACCCGCCCCAGCAGCCCTACCCCCAGCAGCAGCCGTACCCGGCCCAGCCGCAGTACCCCGGCTGGGGCGCGCCGCCCATGGCCCCGCCGCCGAAGAAGCGGCGGGTCGGGCTGGTGCTCGGCATCGTGGGCGGTGTCGTCGCGGGCGGGATCGCGCTGCTCCTCGTGATCGGCACGGTGGCCGAGAGCGGTTTCCCCGCGGCGAAGAACAAACTGACCCTGCCCCACACGCTGCTGGACGGGAAGTACACCCTCGCCGAGGACCTCTCCGGCACCGAGGGGAAGAAGATAGAGGACGAGGCCGACGGCGCCTGGGACGCGAAGGACATCCACGCCGCGGTCGGCCGCTACAGCCCGGACGGCGACAACACCCAGGGCATGCTGCTCGTGTCCGGCATGTACGGCCGGTTCAAGAACGAGTCCGAGGTCCGGCACAACATGCTCAAGGGCGCCGCCGAGGCCGACAGCGTGACGGTCGAGGAATCCGCCCAGGACGTCACCCCGTCCGGCGCGGACACCACCGTCAGCTGCCAGGTGCTCACCCAGAAGCAGTCCGGGACGACGATCACCTACCCGGTCTGTTCCTGGGCGGACGGCAACACGGCGGCCATCGTCGGCGAGGTCAGCCTCGGGCGGAAGGACCCCGGCGACGTGGACCTGGACGCCGCCGCCCGGAAGACCCTCACCATCCGCTCCGAGATGCTCCGGCCCGTCGGCTGACCCGCTGACCGGCCGCCCCGCTCACCGGCGCAGCACCGCCCGCATCACCTCCCGCGCGATCGGTGCCGCGTCGCCGCCGCCGCTGATCTCGCCCCGGTCCGCGGAGGCGTCCTCCACCACGACCGCCACCGCCACCTGCGGCTCGGGCGCACGCTCGGCCTGCGCCCAGGACACGAACCAGGCGTACGGCACGCCGGAGTTGCCGACCCCGTGCTGGGCGGTGCCGGTCTTGCCGCCGACCAGCGCGCCGGGGATGGCCGCGTTGGTGCCGGTGCCCTCCCGCACCACACCGGCCATCAGCTCCCTCAGCCGGGCCGCCGTGTCCGGCCGCATCACCTGCCGGCCCGGCCGGGCCCCGCTGCCGGAGACCGTCTCGCCGCCGTGCCGGGTGGTCCGCTCCACCAGGTACGGCGGACGCAGCCGGCCGCCGTCCGCGACCGCGGCCGCGACCATCGCCATCTGCAGCGGGGTGGCCCGCGTGTTGTACTGCCCGATCGAGGACAGCGCCAGCTGCGCCCGGTCCACCTTCGTGTCGAAGGTGCTCGGCGCCACGGCGAAGGGGATGCGCAGGTCGGTGTCGTTGAACCCGAACGCCTGGGCCGTGGTCGCCATGTCCCGCACCCCCACGTCCACACCCAGCTTCGCGAAGACCGTGTTGCAGGACCACTCGAAGGCGTCCCGCACCGAGGCGTCCCGGCAGCCGTCGCCCTCGTTGGTCAGCCGGGTGGTGGTGCCGGGCAGCCGGTAGGGGTCGGGGGAGTCGGTGCGCTCGTCCAGGTCGGTCACCACGCCCGCGTCCAGCGCCGCCGCCGCGGTGACCACCTTGAACGTCGATCCCGGTGGATAGGTCTGCCGTACCGCCCGGTTCAGCATCGGCTTCTCCGGGTCGTGGCCCAGCCGGTCCCAGGCCGCCGACACCGCCTCGTTGTTGCCGGACAGCTCCGCCGGGTCGTAGGAGGGGCTGCTCACCAGTGCCAGCACGCGGCCCGTGGCCGGCTCGACCGCGGCCACCGCGCCCTTGCGCCCCGCGAGCCCCCGGTACGCCGCCTCCTGGGCCCGCCGGTCGAGGGTCGTGACGACGTCCCCGCCGCGGTTCGGCGCGCGCGTGACGTCGTTCCAGAGCGGCAGCGGCGTCAGCAGCGGATCGGTGCCCGAGAGCACCCCGTCCTCGGCGTGCTCCAGGAACGAGGTGCCGTAGGTCTGCGAGGCGAAGCCGGTGACCGGCGCGTACAACGGGCCGTCGACGTAGGTGCGTTCGTAGCGCAGCTGCTCCCCGGTGTCCACCGACCCGGTGACCGGCGCCCCGCCCACCAGGATGTTCCCGCGCGGCTGCTGGTAGCGGGCGATCGTGGCGCGGCGGTTGGCCGGGTTGCCGTCGTACTCCCGGGACTGCACGACCTGCACCCGGGTGGCGTTGGCCAGCAGGGCCGCCAGCAGCAGGGCGCAGAAGGCGCAGGCGTGCCGGATGTACTTCGCCATCGGGCGCCCGCCGTCGGGGAGGCCGCCGTACTCGGTCACGGCGTCTCCCGGCCGTCGTACTGGCTGCGCGCCGAGTCGCTCACCCGGACCAGCAGCGCCACGATCGCCCAGTTGGTGACCACCGAGGAGCCGCCCTGGGCGAGGAACGGCATCGCCATGCCGGTCAGCGGGATCAGCCCGGTGACCCCGCCCGCGATCACGAACACCTGGAGCGCCACGATCGAGGCGAGCCCGACCGCGAGGAGCCGGCCGAACGGCTCGCGCAGCGCGAGGCCCGCCCGGTAGCCGCGCTCCACCAGCAGGGCGTACAGCAGCACGATCCCCGCGAGACCCGCCAGGCCCAGCTCCTCCCCGGCGGTCGCCAGGATGAAGTCCGACTTGACGGCGAAGCCGATCAGGATGGAGTGGCCGAGGCCCAGCCCGGTGCCGAGGATCCCGCCGGCGGCGAAGGCGAACAGCGACTGCGAGAGCTGGTTGGGGCCGTGTCCGGCCTCGATGGTGGCGAAGGGGTGCAGCCAGTCCTCGATCCGCCCGCCCACATGGGGCTCCAGATGCCCCACGGCGACGGCGCCGAGCACCGCCAGCACCAGGCCGACCGCGATCCAGCCGGTGCGTCCGGTGGCGACGTACAGCAGCACCACGAAGAGCCCGAAGAACAGCAGCGAGGTCCCGAGGTCCCGCTCCAGCACCAGGACGCCCACGCTCAGCAGCCAGATCGTCAGGATCGGCCCGAGCACCCGCCCGGTCGGGAACTGCAGCCGCCACAGCCGGCGGCCGGTGTAGGCGAGCGCGCTGCGGTTGGCGGCCAGGTACGCGGCGAAGAACACCGCGAGCAGCACCTTGGCGAACTCGCCGGGCTGGATGGAGAACCCGGCGATCCGGATCCAGATCCGGGCCCCGTTCACCGCCGGGAACAGGATGGGCGCCGCGAGCAGGGCGAGGGCGGCCACCACGCAGACGTACGCGTACCGCTGGAGCACCCGGTGGTCGCGCAGCACCAGCACGACACCGATGAACAGGCCCACCCCGAGCGTCGACCACACCAGCTGGGTGGGGGCCGCCTGGTCGCGCGGGGTCTCCAGGTCCAGCCGGTAGATCAGCACCAGGCCCAGCCCGTTGAGCAGCACGCCGATGGGCAGGGGCAGCGGATCGGCGTACGGCGCCCGGATCCGGACCGCGATGTGGGCGAACAGGGCCAGCACGGCGAGCCCGGCGCCGTACCCGACGGCGCCGGGCGGCACGGTACCGGTCCGCGCCAGCCCCACCGCGCAGTAGCCGTACACGGACAGCAGGACGGCCAGCACGAGCAGGGACAGTTCGACGCCCCGGCGCCGGGGAAGGCGCGGGGCGCGCGCGGGAGCGGGGGCCGCCGCCAGGGTGGTTCCGGCCTTCGTCATGTCCGGAACCTACCGAAATGGTGAGGCTTTGTGCTGTTAGTGGGCCGGGCGCGCCCCTGCGGGCAGCGTCAGCGTCGCCACCGCGCCCCCGTCCACCGCGTTGGCGAACGTCAGCGCGGCGCCCAGCACCTCCGCCTGCCCCGCCGCGATGGTCAGCCCCAGCCCGTGCCCCTTGGCCCCGCCCTCGGTGCGGAACCGCTGCGGGCCGTGGGCCACCAGGTACTCCGGATACCCGGGCCCGTGGTCCCGCACGGTCACCACGGGCCCGTCCACGGTCAGCACCACCGGCGGGTGCCCGTGCTTGTGGGCGTTGGCCACCAGGTTCCCCAGCACCCGCTCCAGCCGCCGCCGGTCGGTCTCCACCCGGACGTCCCGCAGGATCCGCACCTCGGTGTCGGTGCCCGAGGCCCGTACCACCCGCTCGGCCAGCGCGCCCAGCGCCTCCGTGCCGACCGCCGGCCGCTCCCGCCCGGTGTCCAGCCGGGAGATCTCCAGCAGGTCCTCGGTGAGCGTGCGCAGCGCCGCCACCCGGTCCCGCACCAGCTCCGTCGGCCGCCCCGGGGGCAGCAGCTCCGCCGCCGCGTGCAGCCCGGTCAGCGGGGTGCGCAGCTCGTGCGCGACGTCCGCGGTGAACCGCTGCTCGCTCAGCAGCTTGCCCTGGAGCGAGGAGGCCATCGTGTCCAGCGCGGCCGCGACCGCGGCGACCTCGTCCTGCGGCCGGGTCGGGTCCTTCGTGCGGGGGTCGCCGACCCGGGCGTCCAGGTCGCCGGCGCTGATCCGCCGGGCCACCCGCGCGGTGCCGTGCAGCCGCCGGGTCACCCGGGTCACCGCGAACACGCCGACCAGCACCGTCGCCCCGATCGCCAGCGCCGACGACCACAGGATCGACTGGTCGAGACCGTCGATGGTGCGGGCCTGCTGCGAGTAGTCGACCTCCACGGCCAGCGCCCGGTGCCCGGCCACCGGACCCGCCGCCCACATCGACGGCCGCCCCCGGTGGGCGGCCACCATCGTCCCGCGCTCCCCGGCCACCGCCATCGACCGCAGCGGCGCGGGCAGCCCCTCCGGGTCCACCCCGGCACCCGGCAGCAGCGTGTCCCCGGCCTCGTACGCCTGGGTGGCGTCGGCGAGCCGGGACAGCGCCAGGTCGCGGGCCTGGCCGACGGTCTGGTTGGTCACCGATACGTGGACGAGGACGCCGAGCAGCGCCGCCAGCGCACAGCACATCACCGTGATGAACACGGCGGCCTTGACGGCGAGGGCCCCGGCCCAGTGGGGCAGCGTGAGCCTCATCGCGGGCTCGCCGCGCTGTCCGCGGGGGAGGGCGAGGGTGACGGGGTCCTGCCGTGCCGGCCGTCGCCGACGTGCAGGTACTCGTCGCGGGAGAACACCATCGCGCGCTGGCCCGGGTCCCACACCCAGGTGGTGCGGTACTCGTAGCCGGAGATGTCGGCCGGCGAGCGCTCGATCAGCGCCCGGCCGGCCAGCTCCACCCCGACGATCGCGTCGTTGTCGGCCAGCACCTGCACGAGTCTGTGCCCCTCGACCGTGTACACCCGTACCGCCGTCTGGTTGGTCGGGTACAGCCGGAAGCCCAGCGTCAGATCGGCCCGGCCGTCCCCGGTGAGGTCCCGGTAGTACGGCTTGAGCAGCGGACACCGGGCCCGGTTCCCGCCCGGCCGGCACTCCTTCATCCGGTCCACGGTCGCGTGGTACGCCCCCTTCGATCCGTAGTCGTCGGGGCGCGCCGCCAGCTCCGCCTCGACGACGTCCACCGGGTCCACCTTCCGGATGTCGTCACCGCGCACCGTGATGCCCTCGACGGTCTTCCGGGTCGCCACGTCGTAGGGGTAGGCCGGGCTGGACGCCGGGCGCAGATCGGGCCAGAGCCTGGCCGGGCTGGCCGCGGTCGGCGTCGGTCCGGCGCTCTGCAGGGCGCCGCTGTCCCCGCAGGCCGCCGCCGTCGCCGAGAGCAGGGCGACGGCGGTCACGGCGAGGGCGGTGCGCACGGCACGACCGGCTGGGCGGACTGGCATCCTTACATTCTGACGGAAGTACGCTTTGTACTGCTTCGTACGCCACCTGTGACGTGAGCGCGGCGCGCGCGGCGCGGGGGAGAGGCTACTCGGCCAGCTCCTCCAGCAGCCGCACGGTCGCCAGGCCCGCCCGCAGGTACTCCACGAACAGCTCGTTGTGCAGCGCCCACGCCGAGCGCCGGGCCCGGATCAGCTGGATCGCCTGGTCGGCCGAGTCACCCCGCTGGACCAGGGCGTGCGCGACGACCAGCCCCGAGCGGTTGTACCCGTGGTAGCAGCGCACGAGCACCCGGCGGCCGGCGTCCAGCGCCTCGTTCACCGCCCGCGCCAGCCGGATCACCCCGGCGAGCTGCGTCCCGTCCAGCGGTCCGTCCGGTATCGGCCACACATGGTGCTCCACCTCCGGATCGGGTCCGTAACCCGGCAGCCGCAGCAGCGACTGCACCAGATCGAACTCGTCTCGTACGACGGCGAACTCCAGCCGTCCGGAGCGGCCCCGGAACTCGTGCCCGCCCATCCACAGGCCGGGCACGATCTCGTTCCACGGGCTCTCCGGAGCCGGCACGTCGGGCTGCGTTCCGCGGGTCCGCAACGGTGCCTCCCCCACTCCCCTCGCAGGGCCGGCCTCCACGGTAACCGGTCTTGCCCCCGGCGCACCCCGCCTGTTCCCATGGTCGAGGGGTGATGGCGCATGAGCGGACTGCGCGTGGTGCCGGCCTTCCGGCACGGCCGGGAGCGGCTGTACGTCTGCCGCGAGGACGGGACCAGCGTCGCCTGGTACGACCGCGAGACGGGCCGGGTCAACCTGCTCGGCGAGGACGTCGGGGACGAGGTCCTCGCCGCCCTGTACCCCTTCCTGACCGGCCCGGTCACCGTGGGCCCGCCCCCGGTCCCCACCCCCGCGGAACTCGCCCGGCTCACCCTGCACCCGGACGACGACCTGGCCCCCAACCGCCCCGGCGAGGCCCTGCTCGTCGCCCTCGACCGCGACCCCGGCCCTGCCCACCGGCTGCGCCCCGACCCGCGCCGGCGCGCCCTGACCGCCGAGCAGACCGTCGGCGAGGCCCTGGACGGCCTGGAGGGGGCCGGCTGGCACACCCTGCACTCCCTCCCCCTGCCCGGCGGCGACCGCATCCACCACCTGGTGATCGGCCCCGGCGGCCTGTTCACCGTCCACGCCCTGTACGCCCGCAGGACCCGGGTGCTGGTCGCCGACCCGATGGTCACCCTCGGCCGCCGCGAGGCCGAGCCGCTGCTGCGCCGGCTGCGCGCCGACGCCGACCGCGCCGCCTACGCCCTGACCGCCGAGGTCCGCCCGCTGCTGGCCCTGGTCGGCCCGGCCGAGGTGACCGTGACGGCCGAGCCGCGCGGGGTGCGGATCCTGACGGACGGCGAGCTGGCGGACCTCGGCCGGCTGGGCGGGGTGCTCAAGCCGGCGGACGTGGAGGCCCTGCACGGGATGGCCCGGGACCGCCACACCTGGGGGAGGCTGTAGCTCAGGGCAGGGGTGCGGCCTGCGCCGGATCCGTCAGGGGGGCCATCAGGTCGCCGAGGTCCTGCAGGCGCGGGGCGATGTCCTCCGGCCGGAACTCCAGCTGCGCGGGGCTCCGGCAGTCGGCGACCTCCTCCCAGGTCACCGGTGCCGAGACCAGGGGGATCCGGCGGGCGCGCACGGTGTAGGGGGCGGCCGTGGTCTTGCGGGCCGCGTTCTGGCTCCAGTCGACGAACACCTTCCCGGGCCTCAGGCTCCTGGTCATCCGGTGCACCACCAGCCGGGGCATCGCCCGCTCGGCCTCCACCGCCAGCGCCTTCGCGTACTCGGACGTCCGTTCGGAGGAACTCCCGCGCACCGCCGCCAGCAGGTGCAGCCCCTTCGACCCGGCCGTCTTCGCGTGCGCCTCGATCCCGTCCGCCGCGAGCCGCTCACGCAGCCACAGGGCGACCTCGCAGCAGTGCACGACGGTCGCGGGCGCGCCCGGGTCGAGGTCGAGGACCAGCCGGTCCGCCTCCTGCGGGGACTGCACCAGCCACTGGTGCGTGTGGAACTCGGTGACCAGGTTCGCCGCCCACACCAGGCTCGGCAGGTCCTGGACCACCACCATCCGGGCCGGGCTGTCCGCCGAGGAGCGCGGCACCTCGGCGGTGGTGACCCAGTCGGGCGTACCCGGCGGCACGTTCTTGGTGAAGAACAGCTGCCCCTCCGGGCCGTCCGGATAGCGCAGGAAGGACACCGCCCGGTCACGCAGATGCGGCAGCAGGGCCCCGGCGGTGGTCGCGTAGTAGTGCAGCAGCTCCCCTTTGGTGAAGCCGGTCTCCGGATACAGCACCTTCTCCAGGTTGCTGAGCGCGACCCGGCGCCCCTCCACCTCTGTGATAGGCGTCATAGGATGACAATCCCAGACAAAGCGGATAAATCTCCAAAGGAAGGGTGCGGCACGTGCGATCGATATGGAACGGCGCCATCTCCTTCGGGCTCGTCAGCATCCCGATCAAGCTGGTGAACGCGACCGAGAGCCACGCCATCGCCTTCCGTCAGATCCACACCGAGGACAACGGCCGCATCCGCTACCGCAAGGTGTGCGAGCTGGAGGACCGGGAGGTGAGCCAGGCCGAGATCGGCAAGGGGTACGAGGACGCCGACGGCTCGATCATCCCGATCACCGACGAGGACCTGTCCCACCTGCCCATCCCGACCGCCCGGACCATCGAGATCGTGGCCTTCGTGCCGGCCGACCGCATCGACCCGCTCCAGATGGGCGCGGCGTACTACCTCGCGGCGAGCGGGGCGCCCGCGGCGAAGCCGTACACCCTGCTGCGGGAGGCCCTCAAGCGCAGCAACAAGGTCGCCATCGCCAAGTACGCGCTGCGCGGCCGGGAGCGGCTCGGCATGCTCCGGGTCGTCGACGACGCCATCGCCATGCACGGCCTGCTCTGGCCCGACGAGGTCCGCGCGCCCGAGGGCGTCGCCCCGGACGCCGACGTCACCATCCGCGACAAGGAACTCGACCTCGCCGACGCCCTGATGGACACGCTCGGCGAGGTCGACCTGGCCGACCTGCACGACGAGTACCGGGAGGCGCTGGAGGAGGTCATCGCCGCGAAGACCACCGGGGAGGTCCCGCCCGAGGCCCCGGCCCCCGCCGCCGGCAAGGTCCTCGACCTGATGGCGGCCCTGGAGAGCAGCGTCCGCGCGGCCCGCGAGTCCCGCGGGGCCGGCGCCGCGGAGGCCGAGGTCAGACCCCTGCGGCAGGGGCGGGCCGCACCCAAGGAGACCGGCGGCAAGAAGTCGACGTCCACGGCGAAGAAGACGGCCGCGGCGAAGAAGGCGGCCCCCGCGCGCAAGTCGGCGTCCAAGGCGGGGGAGGGGGCGGCGAAGAAGGCGACGGCGACGACGGCGAAGAAGGCGGCGGCGAAGAAGACGTCGTCCCGCAAGCGGTCGGCGTGAGGGCGCACGGCGTGCGCCTGCGAGGGCCGGCGGGGGTCGGCGGGGACCGGTCCCGCCGTCCAGCGGCGGTCGTCGTCGGGCTCCGGGTGCGTCGTGGCCGGTCGCGCCGTTCCCCGCGCTCCTTCGGGGGCGCTAGCGCCGTGCGGTGGACCGTCGTTCCAGCAGTACCAGGCCGCCCCCGGCCACCGCCGCGGTCGCCAGTGCCGTGGCGAAGAGCGTCGCCCCCGTGGCCAGGCCCAGCCCGTCGCTCAGGTAGCCCGCGGTGACCGGGAGGAGTCCGGCGGGGAGGTAGCCGCCGACGTTCAGTGCGGCGTTGGCCTCGGCCAGGCGGTCCGTCGGTACCGTCGAGTTCAGCAGGGACAGGCCGCCCAGCTGCCCCATGCCCTGACCGGCCCCGCCCAGCAGCGCGGCGGCGCCCAGTGCGGGGACCGAGCCGGTGCGGACGGCGGTGACGAGGGCGAGCATGCCGAGGGCGGTGGCGCCGGCGCCGGCGAGCAGGATCGTGCGGCGGTCCAGGCGCCGTACCGCGAACTGCACGCCCGTCGCGCCGAGGAACATCGCGAAGGCCAGGGTCCCGGAGAGCATCCGGCTGTCCGTGCCCAGCAGGTCCGACAGGAGCGAGGGGCCGAGCGACAGGACGAAGGACGTGGCGGTGATGCCGGGCGCGAAGACGGCGATGCCCAGGGCGAGGGTCCGGCCGGCGCCCCGGGGCACCCCCGGCACACGGACCCAGGCGCCCGTGCCGCCCGCGGCGGGGCGCCGTACCGGCATCCGCAGCACCACCGCGACGGCCGTGCCGAGCAGCACCGCCTCCACCCCGAACACGGTGACCGTGGGCGCCGGCAGGGTCTCGGACAGCACGCCCGCGAGCAGCGGTCCGAGCCCCGCGCCGAACACCATCGCGCAGGAGGCGAGCAGCGCCGCGAGCCGGCGCCGGGCGGGTCCGGCCACATCCGTCACCGCGGCCATGCCCGCCGACACCACGGCACCGACCGCGATGCCGGTGCACAGCCGGGCGACGACCAGCGCGGCCACGCCCCCGGCGGTCGCGAAGACCAGGCAGGCCGCGAGGGCGAGCCCCAGCGCGGGCAGCAGGACGGGCTTGCGGCCGATCCGGTCGGAGAGCACGCCGGACACCAGCAGGGAGCCGAGCAGCCCGGCGATGTAGCAGGCGAAGACCACGGTCAGCGTGCCCCTGCCGAAGCCCATCTCGCGCTGCCACAGCACATAGAGCGGGGTGGCCGCGTTGGACAGCACGAACACCGCCGTCACCGGCCAGGCGGCGAGCCAGATCCAGCGTGCGGGCACCTCGCCGCCGTGCGCCGCCCCCGGCGCCCGCACCTCGGTGGTCGTCTCCGTCATGACACAGTCCTCCCCGTGCGTCCGGCGGTACGAGTTGACTCGTACTTGTACGTGCGGAGTCGAACTTAGCATGCAGTACGATCGGAGTCGTACAAGAAGTCCGGGAGAGGAAGTCCGGGAGAGGGAGCCGCACATGACCATCGAGGTGCTGCCGGAGCCGGCCGGCCTGCCCGACCCGCTGCCCGAGCCGGCCGTCGGCGAACTCAGGCTGGAGACGGTGCTGAGCGCGCTCAGCGACCCGCTGCGGCTGCGGATCGTCCGCAAACTGCTGCTGGAGTCCGAGGACTTCGACCACACCTGCGGCTGGTTCGGCCTGGACCGCCCCAAGTCCTCGCTCACCCACCACTTCCGGGCCCTGCGCGAGGCCGGCGTCACCCGCCAGCGCCAGTACGGCCTGGAGCGCCGCAGCCACGTCCGGGTCGCCGACCTGAACGCCCGCTTCCCCGGCCTGCTGGACCTCGTGGCCGCCTGGACCCCGGCGGACGGCGACTGACCGGCACCACCTGTTCTCAGGCGTGAACCCCCTTGACGGGGCCGGGCGTTGCCCTGCCCCGAGTGACGGTGACATTGCACACCGGGGCACGGCTCTTGTTTCACAGTGCACTGATCGACTGCGAAGCCGGGGGAGCCGCCGGGACTCCTGCCAGGATCGGTTCCGAGCAAGTGAGGACGCACCCCCGCAGTCCACGGGTCCGGCGCGGACCAGGACCGATCCGTCGGTCGGCACGGCTCCTGGCGCCGCAGCGGCCCGGGCTCTGCGCTCGCCGGGTGCGGTGCCGTGCTCTCGACAAGGAGTCCCATGCCTGAGTACACAGATGAAGCACGCCCGGTGCCGCGAGTCGTCGTACAGGCCGACGATCCCCTCACCCGTGACGGCACGGCCGCCTTCCTGGCCGCGGACGAGCGCGTCAGGCTGCTGACGGACGACGAACTGGCCGACGCCGACATCCTGGTGATGCTCACCGCCTCGGTCAGCGGCAAGACGCTGTCCGCGATGAGCCGGGCCGTGCAGACCACCGGCGGGCGCATCCGGACCGTGCTGGTCGCGGACCACATCTCCGAGCAGCAGCTCGCCCTCGCGGTCAACCACGGCCTGGCGAGCTTCCTGGTGCGGCCGTTCACCAGCTTCAGCCAGATCGTCGTCGCGGTCGTCGAGGCCCACCACGGGCGGTCGGTCGTACCGCCCGTGCTGATGAACATGCTGCTGGACCGGATGCGCACCATGCAGAAGAACGAGTCGCCCGCCGGACTGCTGCCGGTGGAGCTGGCGCAGCGCGAGGTCGACGTGCTCAGGCTCCTCGCCGAGGGACTGGACACGGTGGAGATCGCCAGCAAGCTCAGCTACTCCGAGCGCCTGATCAAGAGCGTCATACAGACCGTGGTCAAGCGGCTGGAGCTGCGCAACCGGACCCACGCCGTCGCGTACGCCATCCGCATGGGCATCCTGTGACCCGGGATGGCGAAAAGGGTAGAGCGGTCGTGCGTTCGTGCACGATCCGGTTCAACACCCGTAACCGGTCCCACGCCCTCCCTAGGGTCGGGGCAGCGAGGCACCCCGCCACGTCCTGAGACGTGCGGCCGTCCTCCGCAGCCCGTCCTCCGATGCCGTCGGCCGGGCCGGGGCGCGCACAGAGCGACGCCCATCGGTCGCCGTAGATCGATCACCCACCCGTCGACCGGGAAAGGCATGCAGATGAACTACCGTGAGCCGGACCCCGGCCCCCCCGACCAGACCACCGGGGCGTCGGCCGGCCAGGCGGTGTGGGAGAACGAACTCCCCTGGCAGCTCGCTCCGCTGGGTGAGGCGGGGCAGGGCGGCCCGGCCCCCGCCGGGGAGTTCGCGGGCCACGGTCGCACCGCACCGGACGCCGGCCCGGACGCCCCGCACGCCGTACCCGCCCCCGCGGCCACGGACCGTACCGCCACCGCACCCCTCACGCCGATGACCGGGGTGCCGGGCGACGACGGCGAGCCCGACGCCTCCGGAACCGGCGCCGGGGGGCGCCGGCGGGACCGGGGCGACCGGGCGGGCTCCGCCGCACCCGAGGCCGCGGGGGGCGGGCGCGGCGGGCTGCGCCTCGCGCTCGCCAAGCCGGTCCTGGCCGGAGCGGGCATGCTCAGCGCCCTGTTCCTGCTGACACCGGCCGTGTTCGGCGACGACGCGCCCGCCCACACCTTCAAGGCGGGGGCCGGGGACGCCGGCGAGGACTACGCGTCCGACCACCACGACCCCGGCCCCGGCAGCAGCGCCTCCCCCCGGCCCGGGGCCTCCTCCGACACCGCCCGCGACGACGGCTCCACGGACGGCCGGCGGCACCGCATCGCCGAGGTGGCGGCGGCCTCGCCCACACGGGACACGCACAGCGCGCACCCCATGTCGCAGAGCAACAGCCCGGCACCGAGCAAGACCCCCCGGACCAGCGGCAGCCCACGGCAGCAGCAGCCGCCGCAGCAGCACTGGACCTCGACCGTCGTGAACGGCACCGCCGTCCTCGAACCCGGGCAGAGCTGGGCCACCAACCGGATCACCCTCGCCTTCCAGGGCGACGGCAACCTCGTGCTCTACGACACGAAGGGCACCCCGCTGTGGTGGTCCGGCACCGTCGGGCAGGGCGCCAAGGCGGTCTTCCAGGCCGACGGCAACTTCGCGGTCTACACCCAGGACGGGGTGACCGCCTGGTCCTCCCGCACCGACGGCCACGACGGCGCCCAACTCGTCCTGGGGACCGACGGGAACGTCACCATCCGCTCGGGCGGCGCGGTGCTGTGGTCGACGGGTACCGCCATGTGACGCCCCGTCCCCCGAGGGGCCGCCCCTCCTGATCGTCCGTCCCACCCGCCACCCCCGAGGGCCGGGACGGGCTCCCTCCGCGTCGCCCGTCCCTCTCCCCGGAGGCGGGCGGCACGGCAGGGTTCCTCCCCCCGGTCGGCCCCGGTCGGTGCCCGTCACCCCATTCCCCGCCCCGCACAAGGTCTCGCCGGCTGGAGATCCACCTGATGAACACCACCATCGTCAAGCGCCCGCCGCGCGCATCGGGACCCCAGACACCGGAAGGCCAGATCGAGCTGGCCCAGCCCCCGGTGCTCGGCGAACCCGCCATGGCCGACCTCGGTTCCGTTGTCGTCATGCTGCCCATGGGCATCGGCGCCGGAGCGATGGGGATGATGTTCGTCGTCGGCGGCTCCACGTCGACGTACATGATGTCCGGGATGATGGGCATCGGCATGATGTCCATGGGACTCGGCCAGCTGGGCCGGTCCGGCTTCGAACGCAAACGGCGGATGCGGGCGGAACGCCGTGACTACATGCGCTACCTGGCCCAGCTGCGGGGCCAGGTACGCGAGGCCGCCGCCGCCCAGGTCACCGCCGCCGTGTACGACAACCCCCCGCCCCGCCAGCTGTGGTCGCTGGTCCAGGGCCCCCGGGTGTGGGAACGCCGCGCCGCCCACGACGACTTCGCCAAGGTCCGCATCGGACTCGGCACCCGGCGTGCCGCGTTGGAGCTGATCCCGCCGCAGACCAAGCCCGTCGAGGACCTCGACCCGCTCACCGCCATCTCGCTGCGCCGCTTCACCGAGGCGTTCCAGACCGTGCCGGGCATGCCGATCCCCGTCGCCCTGCGCAGCTTCACCAGCGTGGAGTTCGCCGGAGACATCGAGGACGCCCTTGACCTGGTGCGCGCCATGCTCGGACAGCTGGTCGCCCTGCACTCGCCCGACGAACTGCGCGTGGCCGTCCTCACCGACCCGCGGGACCGGGACGCCTGGGAGTGGGTGAAGTGGCTGCCCCACAACGCCCACCCACGGGAACGGGACCAGGCGGGCCCGCTGCGCCTGGTGGCCACCGACCACGCCGAGCTGATCGAGCTGCTCGGGCCGGACGTCCTCGACCGGGGTGACCACGACCCCCAGGCGACCCCCGGCGTCGCCGAACCCTTCGTCGTGGTCGTCGCCCACCGGGCGCAGATCCCGGCCGAATCGCGCCTGCTGGGCAACGGACTGCGCAACACCGTCCTGCTCGACCTCACGGGCGCCATGCCGGGCGGCCCCTCCGTCCTGCGCCTGACCGCGGAGAACGGCACCGTCTCCTTCCCGGTCGGCGACGACACCCAGGCCCGGGCCGAGGCGGACGCGCTCGGCGTGGACGCCGCCGAGAACCTGGCCCGGCTGCTGGCCCCCCTGCGCACCGGCGGCACCATCGACCTGACGGACAACCCGTTCGAGGCCGACTTCGAACTCACCGCCCTGCTCGGCATCCGCGACCCGCGCGCCTTCGACGTCGCCACCCAGTGGCGGCGCCGCACCGACCAGGCGGCGCGGCTGCGCGTACCCATCGGGGTCACCGAGGACGGCGAGGTCGTCGAACTCGACCTGAAGGAGTCCGCCCAGTCCGGCATGGGCCCGCACGGCATGCTGATCGGCGCCACCGGCTCCGGCAAGAGCGAACTGCTGCGCACCCTCGTCATCGGACTCGCCGCCACGCATTCCTCCGAGATCCTGAACTTCGTCCTGGTCGACTTCAAGGGCGGCGCCACCTTCCTCAACATGGAACGCCTGCCGCACACCTCGGCCGTCATCACCAACCTCGCCGACGAACTGCCGCTGGTGGACCGCATGCAGGACTCCATCAACGGCGAGCTGATCCGCCGGCAGGAACTGCTCAGGGCCAGCGGGCACGCCTCGCTGTACGAGTACGAGAAGGCACGGCTGGCCGGCGCCCCCCTCGCCCCGCTGCCCTCCCTGCTGGTCATCGTCGACGAGTTCTCCGAACTCCTTGCGAGCAAGCCCGAGTTCGTCGAACTGTTCGTCACGATCGGCCGCGTGGGCCGAAGCCTCGGGGTGCATCTGCTGCTGGCGTCGCAGCGACTGGACGAGGGACGCATCCACCGCGTCGAAGGACACCTGTCCTACCGCATCGCGCTGCGCACCTTCTCCTCCATGGAGTCCCGCAGCGTCATCGGTGTCGCCGGGGCGTACGAGCTGCCCTCCACACCCGGCAACGGCTACCTGCGGGTGGACACCACCAACCTGGTGCGGTTCAAGGCCGCCTACGTCTCCGGTCCCTGCCCCGAGGCACCCGCCGAGGGACCGGCCGCCGCGCCCGCGACGGCACGCCCCGGCGAACTCGTGGACTTCGGCCTCGACCAGCAGCGCCCGGCACCGGAGCCGGAAGAGCCGGCCGAGACCCGCCCCGAACCCGAGCCCGCCACCCGGCCGGACAGCGACGAGAGCCTCCTGGACGTCCTCATCGAACGCCTCGCGGACGCCGGTCCGCCCGCCCGCCAGGTCTGGCTGCCGCCGCTCGCCGAGTCGCCCAGCCTCGACCAGCTGCTGCCCGGCATCGTTCCCGACCCGGTGCGCGGCATGACCGCCGAGTCCCCCGACCTGGGCAGCCTGCGGGCGCCGCTCGGCATGGTCGACCGACCGCACGAGCAGGTCCGCGAACTCCTCGTCGCCGACCTCTCCGGAGCGGGCGGGCACGTGGGCGTGGCCGGCGCCCCGCAGACCGGCAAGTCCGCGCTGCTGCGCACCCTGATGCTGTCGCTGGCCCTCACCCACACCCCCGAGGAGGTCCAGTTCTACTGCCTCGACCTCAGCGGCGGCGGCCTGGTCTCCACCGCCGGCCTCCCGCACGTCGGCTCGGTCGCCACCCGGCTGGAGCGCGACAAGGTGCTGCGCAGCGTCGAGGAGATCGACCAGCTCCTGGAGCGCCGCGAGCAGATCTTCACCGCGCGCGGCGTCGAGTCGATGGCGGCCTACCGCGAACTGCGGCGGCGGGGCGGCGTCGACGACCCCCACGGGGACGTCTTCCTGGTCGTGGACGGCTGGGGGACGCTGCGCCAGGAGTACGACGACCTCGACGACCGCATCACCGCCATCGCCGCGCGCGGCCTGTCCTTCGGCATCCACGTCGTGGTGTCCGCGGTCCGCTGGTCGGAGATCCGCAACAAGCTGCGCGACCTGATCGGCACCAAGTTCGAGCTGCGGCTCGGCGACACGATCGAGTCCGAGGTCGGAAGCCGCCAGGCCGCGGGCGTCCCGCAGCAGCCCGGCCGCGGACTGACCTCCTCCGGCCACCACTTCCTGTCCGCGCTGCCCCGGCTGGACAGCTCCTCGGCCACCGACGACCTCACCGCCGCCACCAAGATCGCCGCCGCCGAGATCGGCACCTTCTGGACCGGGCGCACCGCCCCCGGCGTACGGCTGCTGCCGAGCACCCTGCCCGTCGGCCGGCTCCCCGCGCCCGAGGGCGACCTGCGGGTCAGCCTGGGCTGGGACGAACAGCGCCTCCAGCCGGTCTGGCACGACTTCTCCGCCACGCCGAACCTGCTCGTCTTCGGCGACGGCGAGACCGGCAAGACCAACGCCCTGAGGCTGATCGCCCGGGCGATCACCACCCGCTTCACACCCGACGAGGCGCGGATCCTGCTCGGCGACCCCGGACGCGGACTCCTCGCCGACGTGCCGGAGGAGTACCGCGCCGGGTACACCGTCGACGCCGACGGGCTGCGGGAGCTGGCCAACAGCGCCGTGGTGTCCATGTCCAAGCGGCTGCCCGGCCCCGACGTCTCGCCCGAGCAACTGGCCCAGCGCGACTGGTGGCAGGGGCCGCGCCTGTTCATCCTGCTCGACGACTACGACCTGTTCGTCACCAGCAGCCTGGACAGCCCCACCACCCCGCTCGTCCCGCTGCTCTCCCAGGGAGCCCACATCGGCATGCACATGGTCATAGCCCGGTCCACCTCCAGTGCCATGCGCGCCATGATGGAACCGCTGCTGCTCCGCATCTGGGAACTCGGCAACCCGGCCCTGGTGCTCTCCTACCCCAAGGAGGAGGGCAAGTTCATCGGCGAGGCGAGACCCCGCACCCTCGTCCCCGGCCGCGCCCAGCTGGTCACCCGGCGCGGCATCCGGCTCGTCCAGACCGGCCTGGTCGACGACGCCTGACCCTCCACCGGCGGACCGGACCCCGCCGCCCCGCCACCGCCCAGGCCGCCCCACAGGAGACAAAGCCCCCATGTCCCTCTCCAGCATCATGCCGGACCTCGACGGCACGGCCGTCTGCCGGATCACCGTGGCCGGACCCGAGAACCGCGCCGACCTGGGCGTGCCCGCGACCGTCACCCTGGGCACGCTGCTGCCCGTACTCACCGCACGGCTCGCGCCGGACGGCGCGCCCCCCGGCGGATACGTCCTGCAACGCCTGGGCGAGGAGCCGCTGGACCTCGACGACACCCCGGAGTCCCTGGGGCTGCGCGACGGCGACGTCCTCTACCTGCGCCCGGTGGAGCAGATCCTGCCACCGCTCGTCTTCGACGACATCGCCGACGGCGTCGCCACGGTCGTCGGCACCCGCCCCGACCGCTGGCGGCCCGAGCTGACCCGGCGTCTCTTCCTGGCCCTGGCCTGCCTCGCGCTGGCGGTGCTCGCCCTGTTCACCCTGGCCGCCGAATCCGCGGGAGCCGGGGCGGCACAGTCGGGTGCCGTCGCCGTGGCCCTGCTCACCGGCTGCGTCCTGGCCGCACGGGCCGGCGCCGACACGGGCACCGTGCTGGTGACCGGAGGGGCGGGCTGGGCGTTCGCCGCGGCGGCCGGCCTGACCGCCCGGCGCGGCCCGATCGGACTCCTGGCGCCCACCGGACACGAACTCCTCGTCGGCGCCGCCTGCGCGGCCGTCGCCGCGACCGCCCTGCTGCTCTCCGGCAAGGTGCCCGTCCAGGTGTTCGGCGCGCTGCTGACGACGTCGGTCGCCGCCGAGGCCGGCTCCCTGCTCACCCTCGACCTCGGCTGGTCCGTGACCACCGCCTGTTCGGTGGTCGCCGTCGCCCTGTTCGTTCTCAGCACCGTCGCCCCCCGGCTCTTCCTGCGCCTGGCCGGGCTGCGCGTCCCCCAGCTGCCGCGCAACGCCGACGAACTCCAGGAGGACATCGAGCCCGCCACGGAACCCGCCGTCGCCCGCCGGGTCGCCGCAGCCGACGCCCACCTCACCCTCTTCACCGTCGGCGCGTCCGTCGTCTACGCCCTGGACCTCGTGCTCCTGACCCGCCGCGCCGGCTGGTTCGACTGGCTGCTCGCCCTGACCCTCGCCGCCGCCGTGACCCTGCGCTCCCGCAGCGTCACCGAGATCTGGCAGCGCGTCTCACTGGCCTGCGCCGGCACGCTCGGCCTGATCCTCACCCTCGCCTGGCTGCTGGTGCCCGGCGGCCCCCAGGCCCGCGCCGTGCTGGCCGTGCTCCTGCTCGCGGCCGTCGCGGCCCTGCTCGCGGCCCGGCGCCCGGCCACGCTGCGGCTCCTGCCGATCTGGGGCCACACCGCCGACATCCTGGAGACGGTCACCGCCGTCGCCCTGATCCCGCTGCTGCTCCAGGTCCTGCACGTGTACTGGTACTTCCGCACCCTGGCCGGCTGAGAGGACCCCGTGCAAAGCCGTCGTGACCACGTCCACGCCTACCAGTTCGCCACCGGGAGGCTCGCGGCAGCGCTGGTGTCGGGAGAACCCGCCACCGGGGAGCCGCCGGCCCGCCGGAGCGTCCTGGGCGTCGTGCTCGGAGTGCTGTTCGGTGTCATCGCCTGCGCCGGGTTCGCCGTCTACGGGCTGATCAAGCCCGGCGGCAACACGGCCTGGGCCAAACCGAACGCCATCGTCGTGGAGAAGGAGACCGGGACCCGCTTCCTCTACGTCGACGGCGTCCTGCACCCGGTCGCCAACTACGCCTCCGCGCTGCTCGGCGCCGCCGGCGGGGGCGGCGGCACCGGCGTGCACACCGTCTCCCGCAACTCGCTGGCCGACGTGCGCCGGGGAGCGGAGATCGGCATCCCCTCCGCCCCCGACTCCGTCCCCCAGGCCGCGGCGCTGCTGACCGGCGACTGGACCCGCTGCCTGGCCCCGGGCCGGAACAAGGGCGAGACGCTGGACCTCGCGCCCGACGACCCGTCCGCGTCCTCCGCCCCGGTGACCGCCCGGCGCGCCCTGCTGCGCGCCGCCGACGGCACCGAGTACCTGCTGTGGAACGGCGTCCGGTACCGCGTCGGCGACCGTTCCGCCCTCATCGCGCTGCAACTGGACGGACAGGACCCCCTGCCCGCCCCCGACAGCTGGCTGGCGGCGCTGCCCGCCGGCCCCACCGTGGCCGCCGCCGGCATACCCGGCCACGGCAGACAGGCGCCCCGGATCGCCGACCGCCCGGCCCGCGTCGGCGACGTGTTCACCTCCGCCCCCGACGGCCGCGGCGGCACCCAGTTCTACGTGCTGCGCTCCGACGGCCTGGCCCCCCTGACCCGTACCGAGTTCGAACTGCTCGCCACCAGCGAGGACGCGGCCGAGCCCCGCGAGGTGACCCCCCGGGACATCGCCGCCGCCGGCGCCTCGGCCGACCGGTCCCTGCTGCACCGGCTGCCCGACTTCCTCGCCGGCCCCGTCCTGCGCCCGGGCACGTCGGCCGTGTGCCTGCGCCAGCGCGTCACCGGCGGCACCCACGTGCGCACCGCGGTGACCCTGGAGAAGCGCCCCGCCGCCACCCCGCCGCCGGTCGACGTCCCCGTCGGCCGCGGACTGCTGCTCCAGGCCCTGCCGCTGCCGCCGCGCGGCACCGCCGCCCAGGTCTACCTGGTCACCGACCTGGGCGTGAAGTACCCGCTCGCGGACTCCGACGCGCTCTCCGCACTGGGCTACGGCAGCGGGCAGGCGCGCACCGTGCCCCGGGCCGTCCTCGACCTCCTGCCCACCGGCCCGGCCCTGTCCCGCCCCGCCGCCCTGGCGCCCGTCCCCGTCTACCCGTCCGCTACGTCCACCCCCTCCGCCACCCCCTCGAAGGGCCGCTGATGGCGCTCGGAGCGAGGCTGCGCCGGGACGCCGCGGCGGTCGACCTGGGCTCCCGCAGGGCCGGCCACGCGCTGCTGATCCACCCCAGGGGCGAGCTGAACGCGCAGGCCCTCGCCTTCGCCGAGGGACTCCCCGACGACCCCGACCACCAGGTCGTCGTCCTGGACCTGCCCCCTGAGCCCGCCGACGGCACCTGGCCGGTCGTCGCCCGGCTGCTGGGCCGGGGCACCTCCGACGGCTACCGCCTCGTCATGGGCCGTACGCCGCCGGGCGGGACCGTACCGGTGGGGCAGTGGCTCGCCGACCGGCTGGACCGCGCGGTCGTCGTACCCGACGGCGTGGTGGTCCCGGCGGCCGGCGGTGTGCTCTACATCCCCGCCGACCGCGGACCGGGCTGGGTACGTCTGCTGCCGCGCCGGTCGCCCACCCCCCTCTCGCGCCGGTTCCCGAAGCCCGCCTGGGAGTTCACCGTCTCCGACCAGGCCTGGCGGACCAGCGGCCGGACGGTGGTCGATCCGCTGCCCAGCGGGGTGTGGCTGCACGGCGACGGCCACGACGGCGCGCTCTCCCCGCACCGGAACGTGCTGGTCTCCCGGCTGGCGTACCGGCCCGACCTGCTGACCGTGGTCCTCGGCTGCCCGGGCGGGGACGCGCTGCCGCTGGACGACGTCTCCCGGTTCTGGCACTCGCTGCTGCCCGGCGTCCGGGACCTGGTCAGGTTCGTCCCCTACGGGCCCCTCGCGGTACCGGACGGCACCGGCCCCGGCCAGGCCCTGGCCGACCGGCTCGACGTCCCCGTGACCTTCGACAACGGCCTGCCGGTGAGCCATGCCGCCGGGGACGCACCCGACGTGCACGCCCTGGACGCCGACGGCTCTCCCGGCTGGGCGGTCTTCGCGCGGCAACTGCGCTTCGCCCCGGCCCGGCTGACCGGCGGCCGGCCGACCGCGCCCGTGGTGGTCGGCCACCGCTCCGCGTTCGGCGACCTCCCCGAGACGGCCCCGGGCCGGTACCGCTACGACGGGGCCGTGCTGGAAGTGGTGCCCAGCGGCCTGTGGCTGCGTCCGGCCGGGGAAGGCGAGGAAGGCGAGGAAGGCGAAGAACCCGGGGCGTCCGGGGCGTCCAGGGCGTCCGGGCCGGTCTTTGAGGACGACGAGGAGGCCGCCGCCATCCGTTCGGCCGCGCCGTCCGCCCGGCACGTCAACGTCGTCTTCGGCACCTCCCGGCACGGTGGCGGCCGGATGCGCGAACTCGCCGAGCGCCTGCTGCAACGGCTCGACCCCGCGCTGCGCGCCATGGCCAGACTGGTGCCGGCGGTGCAACTGGCCCGGGAGACGGGCCCGCGCGAACCGGCCACGGGCCCCGCAAGGGCGGGTGACGCGGGCCCCGCAAGGATCGGTGACGAGAGCTTCGCACCGGTGGGTGACGCGGGCATCGGCCGTGGTCCGGAGCCGACCGCGGACGCGTACGGAACGGAGGGCCCCGCCGGCGCGACCCCGGGGCCGGCCGCCGACGCGTACGGAGCCGACGCCGAGGCTTCCGCCGCCATGGGAGCATCCGCCCGCTCAGGTGCCCCGGGCGACGCCCGGGCGCCGGGTGGCACCGGCCCGCGGCTCCGGTTGGCGACCGCGGCACCCTCCTTCGGTGACGTGCCCGCCGGGCGGGGGGCCGGGGCGGCCGTGACCGGAGCGGTGTCCGCACAGGCGGTGGGCGCCGGTGAGCTGGTCCTGTCGGGGGAGCGGAGGCCTGCGGTGCCTGACGGCATGGCCGGTCCCGGGCCGGACGTTCCCGGCGGCCCGGCGGGTGCCGTCACGGCGCCGCAGGCGGAGCCCTACGGGGGCGAGCGTGGACTTCAGCCGTCCGCCGGTCCTTCCGGGCACGGAGGTGGTCTTCACTTGCCCGCCGGCCCTTCCGGGGACGGACGTGGTCACTTGCCCGCCGGTCCGCCGGAGGGCCCCGCGTCGGGTCTGCCAGCTGCCCTGCCGGAGGAGCACGCCGACCCGGCTCCCGGCGAGGTCCCGTCCGGGCGGGACGCGCCCGCCGGGCCGGGTTCCGGTGGTGCGCCGTCCCCGGGCGGTGCGCCCGCCGGTCCTGGTTCCGGTGGTGCGCCGTCCCCGGGCGGTGCGCCCGCCGCAGGGGTACCGGACGGCTCGCCGCCTCCCGGGAGATCGTCTCGCCCCCTGCCGTCGGCGCCGCCCCTCCCGTCGCTCAGGCTGGTCTCGTCGCCCGGCCTTCCCGCGCCCGGCCCGGTGCCCGCGTCCCCAAGCGTGGACGGTGCCGCGCCCGGCGACCCCGGAACCGGGCGACCGGACGCGGGCGCCGACGCGCAGCAGCCGGCCGGTCCTGTGCCGCAGTCGCAGGCCGACCCCGTATCGCAGTCTTCGGCCGGCTCTGTGCCGCCGGCGCAGGTCGCTCTCGTGCCACCGTCGCAGGCCGGCTCCGTGCCGCAGTCTTCGGCCGGCTCCGTGCCGCAGTCCGCGGCGGTACCCGTGCCGGACGCCGACGGCCGTGCCCGCGCCGGGGCCGTGCCCCCGGCCCCGGGCGGCGGGACCGGTGGGTCCACCGGGCGGGCACCGGACGCGACGCAGGCGGTGGCGGGCGGGCGGGCGTTGCCCGGAGCCGCCGCCGGTGCCCGCGTCCAGGCCGTACCGAGCCCGGCCGCCTGCGCGGTGCCGCCCCGCGACGGCGTCGCGCGGGAACGCGAGTGGCTGCGGGGCGCCTTCCGGCAGCAGTACAACGACGGCGCCGGCGCGGTCGCCCGCCTCCTGTCCGAGGTACCGGGTCTGCGCGGCACCGCCCAGACCCCCACCGAGGACGTCCTCACGGACCTGGTGGCCGCCCGCCTCTACCTGCGCGGCGACAGCGCCCTGCTGGACCGTCAGGTGCGCGCGGCCACCGTGGGCCCGCACATCCCGCTCGCCCGCTGCGTGGCCGCGGGAGTGCGCAGACTGCCCTCCTACCGGGGTGCCACCGTCCTGCGCGCCGCGCTCGGCGGCGCCGAGTGGGACTGGTACCGGCACCGCACCCTCGTCACCGAGTGGGCGTTCTGCTGGGCGCTGACCGCCGCCGCGCCGGAACTGCCCGGTGACACCGACATTCTGATCTGGTCGATGACCGCGCGCCGCACCGCCCTGCTTGCCCCCGACCAGCCGGCCCGCGTGCTCTTCCTGCCCGGCACGACCTTCAAGGTGCTGGCGGTCCGCGACGGCGACCGGCGGGCCGTACTGCTGCGCGAACTGTCCGCGTCGGAGATCTCCGCCGACGGCCGCGTCGACACCGGCCGCACCGCGCTGGACGACATGGCCCTGTCGGGACTCGAACAGGCGGACCGGAGCTGGCAGGCCGCCGAACCCGGAACGGCCTCGGGCTTTACGCCCGAGCAGGCCGTCCGGTTCACCGCCCCGCCCGGACTCGTCCTTCCCCCACCCCCCGCCCCACCGCCCCCGCCCGGAAAGAGGACTGCACCATGAGCCGGCAGATGCTGCTGGTCTCCCAGGACGGCTCCGCGCCGTACCGCACCATCGGCCAGGCCCTGGCCGACGCGGCCGACGGCGCCCTGATCACCATCGCCGCGGGCACCTACCGCGAGGCCCTCGTCATCGACCGGGTCGTCACCCTGGCCGCGGGCTCCGAGCCGGGCGGCGTCCGCGTCGACGGCGGCACCGCCAGCGCCGTGGTGATCGCCGCCGAGGCGGCCCAGCTCAACGGGCTCGCCCTGGAGGGCGGCAGCGAACAGATACCGGTCGTCGAGGTACGCCACGGCGAGGCGTCCCTCCAGCAGTGCACGGTCTCCGGCGACGCCTGGGCCGGCATCCTGGCCTGGCAGCGCGGAACCCTCATCGCCCGCTCGTGCCGGGTGACGGGAGCCGGCGGCGCGGGCATCGTGGTCACGTCGTCCGGCGCCAACGTCGTCGAACAGACCACGGTGGCCCGGACCCGGTCCTCCGCGATCGTCGTCGCCGAACACGGACGGCTGACCGTGCGCGACTGCCGGCTGGAGGAGACCGGCGGCAACGGCGTCTGCGTCAACGGCAGCGCCCGTGCCGTCGTGGAGACCACCGAGATCACCGCCAGCGCCCAGCCCGCCCTGGTCGTCGAGCAGAGCGGCGGCGCCGAACTGCGCGCGGTCACCGTGACCGCCAGCACGGGACTCGACGCCTACCTCACCAGCCGCGGCGAGGTCGCCCTCACCGACTGCGTCTTCACCGGCTCCGGCGCGGAGTCCGTCCTCGTCAGCGCCGGCTCCGCCCCGCACCTGCGCGGCTGCTCGATCACGGGCGCCGCCCGCACCGGCGTACGGATCACCGAGTCCGCGAGACCGTACCTGGAGAACTGCCTGGTGACCGGCTCACCCGTCGGCATCCGGGTCGACGGCGGCAGCGCGCCCGTGCTCCGGTCGGTCCGGGTGAGCGACGCGAGCGGCGAGGGACTCCTCGTCGACGGCGCCACCGTGGACGGCGAGCAGCTGTCCGTCTCCGGCGGCACCGGCGCCCGCGCGGCCGGCGGCGCCGAACTGACGCTGCGCGACACGGAGCTGGCGGCGGCGTCAGGACCGGCCGTCGACGTCCGCGAGGGCGCGACGGCCCGGCTCACCGGCGTGCGCCTCGGCGCCGTGGGCGCGCCCGGCCTGGCGGTCGCCGGGGCCACCGCCGTCGCCGCGGCGAGCGTCCTGCGCGACTGCGGAGTGCTCGTCGGGACCGACGCGCGGGCGGAGCTGAAGGACACCGAGGTCGTCGCGTCGGACGCGGACGGCGTCCGGGTGGCGGGGGGCGGCGACCTCACCGCCGTCGGCTGCCGGGTGCACGGCGCCCACGGCCACGGGGTGCACATCCAGGCCGGCGGCCGCGCCGACGTCACCCACTGCGTGGTCTTCGACAACACCGGCGACGGCATCCGCACCAACACCGAGGAGCCGGTGCGGATCCAGGACTGCGAGATACGGGACAACGGCGGCCAGGCACTGCACCAGCTGCGCCTCAACCCCCGTTTCGAGGCCGTCGACGTGACCGGCGCGGACGACGCCGGCACCGCGGAACCGGCGGCCGGACACCGGTGGTCGGACACCGGGAACGCTCCCGGCCCCGACGCGCGCCCCACCTCCCGCCACGCCGGCACCGGCCCGCTGGCCGAGATGGACGCGCTGGTCGGCCTGGAGAGCGTCAAGCAGGAGGTCACCGGCCTCATCAACCTGAACAAGATGGCGCGGCGGCGCGAGGAGATGGGTCTGCCCATGCCGCCGATGAGCCGGCACCTGGTGTTCGCCGGACCGCCCGGCACCGGCAAGACCACGGTGGCCCGCCTCTACGGCGCCGTCCTCGCCGAACTCGGCATCCTGACCCAGGGACACATGGTGGAGGTGTCCCGCGCCGACCTCGTCGCACAGATCATCGGCGGTACGGCCATCAAGACCACGGAGGTCTTCAACCGGGCCCTCGGCGGTGTGCTGTTCATCGACGAGGCGTACACCCTGACCAACCAGTCCAAGGGCACCGGCCCGGACTTCGGTCAGGAGGCCGTCGAGACCCTGATGAAGCTCATGGAGGACCACCGCGACGAGGTCGTGGTCATCGCCGCCGGCTACTCCGAGCACATGGACCAGTTCCTGGCCTCCAACCCCGGAATGGCCTCGCGTTTCTCGCGCACGGTGGAGTTCCCCAACTACACGGTGGAGGAACTGGTCACCATCGTGCGGGGCCTGTGCGCCAAGCACTTCTACGAACTCACCGACGGCGCCCTGGAGGCCGTGGGCCGCTACTTCGCGCACATCCCGAAGGGGCCCACGTTCGGCAACGGCCGCGTCGCCCGCCAGGTCTTCGAGTCGATGATCAACAGACAGGCGTCCCGGCTCGCCGTGTCCCCGCCGGGCAGCGACTCCGAGCTGAGCCGGCTGACCGAGGCCGACGTCGAGACGGTACCGGAGGCCCCCGGGGGCCCGGAGGACGACGCCGCCGCTCCCGCTCCCACCCCCGTTGCCGCTGACGCCGGTGCGGGTGCGGCCGCGACGGCGGGCCAGGCCCCGCCTGAGTCCGTGGCCGGCCACGCCGTCGCCCGCCTCGCCGGACTCGTCGGCCTCGACGACGTGCGCCGGGCACTCCACGACCGCCTGGCCGCGCTGGTGCCCTCGCACCGCCGGGGCGAACCCCTGGCCGGGCGGGCCAACCTGGTGTTCGCCGGCTCCGAGGGCAGCGGCCGGGACGCGGTGGCCGTGCTGTACGCGCGGGCGCTCGCCGAACTCGGTCTGCTCCCCACCGGCGCGGTGTACCGGGTGCCGATGTCCGGCTGGCCGGCCCGCTGGCCCGGTCAGGCGGAGATCAATGTGCTGACCGCGTTCGACGAGGCGACGGGCGGCGTACTGGTGCTGGAACTCGACGAGTTCTTCGCCGCCCGCGCCCTCCCCGAGCGCACGGCGCTGCTCACCGCGGTACGGGAACTGGCCGCCCTCCGGGACGACGTGGTGCTGGTCCTCTCCGGCGAGCCCGGCCCGCTGGCCGGCCTGCTGGGCAGCGCGCCGGGCACCGAACTGGCCGCCGTCTTCGCGGGACGGACCGACTTCGCGCCGTACACCCCCGGGGAACTGGCGCAGCTGACCGTGCGACGGCTGGCGGTGACCGGTCTGGAGGCCGATGACGGGACGTTCGAGGCCCTGACCGAGTACTTCACACGGGTTCCCGCGGCGAGGGGGGCCTTCGACGCGCACGCCTTCGCCGACCGGCTGGCCGATCTGGCCGTCACGCGTGTCCTGCGCGCCGGGGACGTGTCCGACCTGCTCACACTGCTGGACGAGGAGGCCGTGGACGACGCCCGGGAGGCGACGGCGAGCGCCTAGGTGCCGCTGCCACACCGCACTCGGCGGCCGGCCACCCGTCAGCCGCGTGAACAACGCTGCGGGTCGAGACACCTAGGGCCTGTCGTTCGGGTCACCCCGGCGTCGCGGCGTCCGGGGAGGGCCGCGCGGCCGGAGCGCACGGGCAGAGAGCCTGTCCCACCGGGCAGGACAGGCATCGGACGCTGTGCCCGGGTCCGCTTGCCGAACAGGATGGAATCACGCGGGCAACGAGCCGCGCGGCACGTTCGAGCTGACTGGAGGGATCGGTATGGCATCGTCCACCGAGGCCGTAGACCTACTCGGAATGAATCAGTCTGCACAGGTCCACCTGCAGACTCTGGAGAGGCACAGGGCGTCCTTCAAGCGCATGAGGGAACTGGCCAATAGGGCGGAGCAGGGATGGAAGGGCGAGGCCGGCGTCGCGTTCCAGCAGGCGCTCGAAGGGTGGATGGCCAACTACGAGAGGGTCGGCTCGGTCCTCGACGAGATGCACCAGCGCATCATCGGGACCGGTAACGCCCACGCCAAGGCCCACAGCGCGACCACGCAGACGACGGCCACCCTGCGCAGCGGCAGCGTCGAGCCCGTCCGGCTCCAGGGCTTCTGAGCGGCGCCCCCGACCAACTTCCGCGCCGTGCCGTGAACACACCTTCAAGGGCACCGCGCGTCACCTGAGGAGGAAACGCACATGGCCGAGAGCTATGCGGTCGACTGGCAGGCCTTCAACGAGACGCTGGATCAGTTGAACACCGTACAGTCAGAGATCAACGAGCTCAACCAGCAGTTCGCCGGTGGCAACACCAAGGCGCTCTCCGGCTGGATCAGCGACGTCAAGGAGCTGTTCGACCAGCGCAAGATCAACTGGGGGGACACCGTCACCCAGATGCAGCAGCAGGCCGCGGCCGCCCAGAAGGCCGCCGCCCTGTGCCGGGACGAGTACCTCGATGCGCACAACTTCGGCGTCAAGACCTGGGCCGGCTGACCGTGGCGGCCATACCGGTCCGTCCCGACACACCCGGTGGGAAGGGTCCCGCCCCGGATCCCGGACCGCCCCAGGCGTGGGACCCCACGACCGTCCACAAGCCGGAGACGGTCAACAACCCGGACGGCGGGAAGGCTCCGGACCCGCCGCCCGTGCCCAAGGGCGGTGAGGGAGGCTCCGGCAAGGAGGCCGTCAACACGGCCTCCATGGACCAGTTCGCCAAGAACATCGCCCAGCTCGTGCCGCACGTCATCGAGGCGCGCAACCGGATGGCATCCGGCTCGGCCGCGGTCGTCCACCCGGGCGCCTTCTACGACGCCTACCAGCTGCGGTCCACCACCTCCGGTGCCAACGGCGGCGGCGGTCTCCAGCAGAAGTACTACAACGTCCTCGCCGACCTGGCGGAAGGCCTCCAGGACATCAGCGACGGGATGCGGTCGGTCAGCAAGAAGTACACGACGGCGTCCCAGCTCGCCAAGCTGAAGACCAGCGACCTCCAGGACGCGCTGAGCGACGCCCTGGCGGACTTCCAGCGGCTGGGAAACGACAGCGGTGCAACCGTCGGTGGATCGTCGACCAGCACGGGCTCCGGAACAGGCAGTACCAAGGCATAACCGCAACACCCGCCGCTGTCGGTGGCACCGGGACCCGGTGCCACCGACAGCGGCTCAGGCATGGACGTAAACAGCGCTCGGTCCCTCCGCCGTGGTCGTGCTCGCGTGCCGGAGGCCGAGGCCCCAGACGAGAGCGCAGGCTGATGCCGGACTACAACCAGGGCGGATTCCACGACGACGGCACCGGGATCTACGCCGACCCCACGGTCCAGGGCTCCCCGTCCGACTACGACAGCTGGGACTGGAAGCAGATCATGGCGGCCATCACGGGTGGCTCCGCCCTGGTGCCCGGTGAGGGCGGGGACGCCCGCGCCTCGTCCGTGGCTTCCCCGCAGACCTTGGTGGCGGCGGCGAACGACTTCCAGTTCGTCCAGCAGGTCATGGCGATGGTCGCCACGAGCCTGGCCGACCAGGCGAAAGCCCTGGCCGGTGGCGACGGCGCGCCCTGGCAGGGCGGCGCGGCGGACGCCTTCCTGGACACGATGACCACGTTCTCGAAGCAGGTCGTCTCCAACGCCGAAGCCCTCGGCGGCGGTGCCACCGGCAGTTCCGTCGCCCAGAACCTCGTCTGGAGCGCCAACGCGCTCACCGTCGCCCAGGCCAACATCCACGCCATCGACTCCTGGTACGCCAACCAGGCGGCCCGGCTCGGCGTCAAGCCCATGGCCAACGGGCTCATGCCGATCAGCCAGAAGCCCGAGCTGGTGCAGATGATGACGGACGACATGCGTGCCGAGCTGAAGAAACTCGCCACCAACTACGCCCAGGTCAACCAGGTACTCGGCCGTGTGCAGCCCAAGCCGGTCGTCTCGCCGGTCAAGGACCCCGGCAGCACGGGCGGCGGCAAGGGCGGACCCGACCTGAGCACGGGTGGAGGCGGCGGCACCGGCGGCGGACCCGACCTGAGCACCCTGGGCGGCGACGGGGGCGGCGGCAGCGGCGGACCCGACCTGAGCACCCTGGGCGGCGGGGGCGGCGGCAGCGGCGCGCCCGATCTGAGCACCTTGGGCGGTGGCGGCGGAGAGGGCGGTACCGGCTCGCCGTCCCCCTTCCCCGGCGGCACCTCCCTGCCCGACCTGGCCACGACCGGCGGGGGAGGGACGGGCGACCTGGGCACGACCGGGGACCCCGGTACCACCGGCTCGATCTCGCCGTTCCCCGGCGTCACTTCGACCGGCGGCCTCGGCTCCGGCGGGGCGGGCTCGCCCGACCTGACCTTCCCCGACACGGGCACCGGCAACGCGGGCGGCACGGGCGGGACCGTGGACCCGTTCACCGGCGGCACCACGGCACCGGGTCTGCCCACCGGGACCGGGGGCACCGGCACGGTCGATCCGTTCCCCGGCTCGACGGGCACCGGCCTGAACCTCGATCCGTCCACCGGCACCGGCACCGGCACCGTCCCGGGCAGCGCCGTCCCGCTGCCCGGGTTCGGCTCCGTGGGCAGGCCGACGACGGGGAACACCGGTTCCTCGACCTCGGGTCAGGGCCTGAACACACCCGTCTCGGCCTGGACCGGCGGGGCCGATGCGCCGCAGCTGGGCGCCGGCGGCACGGGAGCCTCCCTCCCGGAGACCGGGACGATCGGCACGCCGGACCTCGGATCCGCCGGCGGCACCGGTGCGGCGGCGCTGCCGAGCGACCTCCTGAGCAGCGCCCCCGGCGTGGGCACGCCCGCCGCGATGCCGTCCTCCAGTCTCGCCTCCGCCCCCGGCCTGCCCGATGCGTCGGCGCTGGGTTCCGCCGGTGGCGCGGGTATGCCGATGATGCCGATGTCCCCGGGTACGGGCGCGGGGACGCAGAATGGCACGGGTGCCGAACGTCCGGACGCCTCCGGCCTGTTGGGCGGTGAGGTGAAGCCGTGGTCCGGTGGTGCTGAGTTGGGCGGGTTGCCGGAGGCGGAGCCGGTGGCGGGTGCGGCGGCCGGTGGTGCGGGTCTGTCCGGGCTGGGGGCGGGTTCGTCGCTGCCGGTGACGGGTGTGGCCGAGGCGGCGCAGCCGGCGGCGTCCTCGGTGCCCGGTGCGGGTGAGGGCGCTGGTGTGGCGGCCGGGATGCCGATGATGCCGATGGCTCCGGGTATGGGTGCGCCGGGTGCTGGTGCGCAGGGTGGTGCGGGTGCCGAACGTCCGGACGCCTCCGGCCTGTTGGGCGGTGAGGTGAAGCCGTGGTCCGGTGGTGCGGAGTTGGGCGGGTTGCCGGAGGCGGAGCCGGTGGCGGGTGCGGCGGCCGGTGGTGCGGGTCTGTCCGGGCTGGGGGCGGGTTCGTCGCTGCCGGTGACGGGTCTGGCCGAGGCGGCGCAGTCGGCGGCGTCTTCGGTGCCCGGTGCGGGTGAGGGCGCTGGTGTGGCGGCCGGGATGCCGATGATGCCGATGGCTCCGGGTATGGGTGCGCCGGGTGCTGGTGGGCAGGGTGGTGCGGGTGCCGAACGTCCGGACGCCTCCGGCCTGTTGGGTGGTGAGGTGAAGCCGTGGTCCGGTGGTGCGGAGTTGGGCGGGTTGCCGGAGGCGGAGCCGGTGGCGGGTGCGGCGGCCGGTGGTGCGGGTCTGTCCGGGCTGGGGGCGGGTTCGTCGCTGCCGGTGACGGGTGTGGCCGAGGCGGCGCAGCCGGAGGCGTCCTCGGTGCCCGGTGCGGGTGAGGGCGCTGGTGTGGCGGCAGGGATGCCGTTCATGCCGATGGCTCCGGGTACGGGCGCCGCGGGCGCCGGGGCCGCGAACACGTCGGGCGGCGAACGGCCCGACACGTCCGGGCTGTTGGATGCCGGGACCACGCCCTGGACCGGTGCCGGAGAAGCGGGCGCGGAGACGGGGCCGGTTGCCGGAGCACCGGCCGGCGGTTCCGGACTGTCCGGCACGGCCGGCACCGCGTCGGCGATGCCCGTACCCGTGCTGCCCCTGCCGGTCATGCCGGCGGCACGCCGGGGAACCGAGGACGCGCGCTCGGGCAGCGGTCAGGACGAGGGCGGCCCCACCACGTCGTCCGCGCTGCTCGGCGGTTCGTCCGCGGTGTGGTCGCCCGACGGCGAAGCCGAGACGGAGGCACCGTCGGCCCCCGCCGCACCGGCGCAGGAATCCCCCGACACACCGGCGCAGGGGTTCCCCGCCGTCGTGCCGACCGGCGCTACGGCCCCCTCGGTCGCGCAGGCGGCCGTCACCGCACAGCGAGCGGCCGCGGCCGGCACGGGGCCGGAGGGGGCGGAGGCCGTTCCCGGCGAACCGGCGATCGCCGTCCCGCTGCCGGACCTGCCCGATGACCGTGTCCCCGTGCCCGCGCGGTCCGAAGCGGCCGACGACACCTCCGCATGGGACGTGGCTGCGGCCGGATTCGGCATGCTGATGCTCGCCTTCGCGGGGCAGGGCTCCGGCGCCGTCGACGAGCACGGACAGAGCACCACCGGGTACGCCACCGCCGCGCCCGCCGTCTGGGAGGCGGAAGGCACGGGCACCGTCCGCGCCGCCGAGCGCACGGTGGACCCGGGCACCGCTCCCTTCGCCGAGCCGGAGCTGACCACCTGGCGGCCGGCCGCGCGGGCCGGCACAACGGCTCAGGGCGCGGCGGCCGTGCACCTCGACCCCGACGAGATCCGCTGCGGGAACGGGGCCGGCGAGCCGCCGGAGGAGCCGGAGGCCGGGGAAACCGGGCGGACCGCAGCGGACGGCGAGCAGGAGGACGACGACGCCGAAGACAAGGGCATGGTCGACCTGCTGACGCAGGACGCCTCGACCTGGGGCGCCCGTCCCGTCGTACCGGACTCCCTCGGCTAGGCACCGTTCACCCGGTCCTTCCACCGCCCGTGCCGGACGGCCCGCCACCGTCCGGCACGGGCGGCTCGCCCGTCATCCACCTCCTCGCCCCCCCCACGTCCCACAGCGCCCCGGCCGCCGCGGCCGCCAAGGAGTACGGATCCATGAGCGTCAGCAGCACCCGCCCCACACCGCCCGTCCCGGCTGCCACACCCACTGCACCGATCACAGCCGCCAGCCCCGTCGTGCCGGAACCGCCCGACGACATCCGGGAAGCCGCACGCCGGGCCCCCGACCACTGGCTCGGGATGGTCGACCCGGCCTGGAGCGAGGCCGAGGGACCGCCGCCGGACTGGGCCGTCATCGGCCGCTGGCGCTCGGACGCGAGCGGAGAGATCGTCGAGTGGCAGGAGAACGACACCTACCGCCCCTCGCCCGCCGCGCTCGGCTGGGCCCCGCCCACGGACCCGGCGGACCACGCGGTGCAACGGGTCGCCACCGGATACGGCCGCTTCGAGGAGGTCGTACGCGCCCTCGTCGTGGGTGAACTCGCCGTGCACGTCCGCCCGGACGGCGGAGTCGTCACCGCGGTGACCCCGGAGGGCACCGCGGTACTGCCCGCCTTCACCGCCCAGCTCCAGGTGGACGCGGCCGGGAGACTGGCCTACCAGGTCATGCCCTGCCGGGACGTCGTCGCCCTGCTTCCGCCCGGGCACCTGCTCTACCTCAACCCGGCCGGAGCCGTCTCCCTCACCGTGGAGACGCAGCCGCTCCTCGACGCACTGGACGCACTGGACGCACGGTCGGAGCCAGGAACGGCCGGGGACGCCGACGGCGCGGTGTGAGCCGTTCGCCGCGCGTCTGTTCGGACAGGGCCGGTGTTCGCGCGGGCACGCCTTGTGAGCTGCGGTTCTCTGCCGGGCACGGGCCGTGTTTCCGTAGGGGGCAGAGGCTGTGACCGCCTCGCGCGCCGCCGGCTCCGCGCCGGGGACCGCCCGGACGTCCGACCCATGAGGAGCGAGCAGGTGTCCACGCCGTTCGACGAGCAGCTCGAGGAACTGCGGGCCGGCTACGAGGCCCAGTTGGCGCAGATCGGCGAGCTGCAGAACCGCATGCGCGAGGTGACGGGCACCGCCACGGCCAAGGCACAGGCCATGAAGGTCACGGTCGGACCGCAGGGCGAGCTGCTGTCGGTGGAGTTCCCCACCGGTGCCTACCGCGGCATGGCCCCCAAGGAGCTGGCCGATCTGATCGTGGGCACCGTCCAGGAGGCAAGAGCCAAGGCCACCGCGGCCGTTGCCGAGGTCATGGCCCCGCACCTGCCCCAAGGTCTCGACGCGGAGCAACTGCTGCGCGGTACGGCCGATGTGACGCAGCTGATTCCGTCCGAGCCGGCCATGCCGGACGCGGTACGGGAGTACGTCGAACGGGGCCGCGCGGTGTGACGGGCCGGCGCCGGTCCCCGGACAGCCCGGAACCGGCTCGTCACGTCCTTCCTCCCGCGGCAGGCCGTACCCGCCGCCCCTGAGGCCCGGCGGCGCCGACCCGCCCAGGCCCACCAGCCGACTCCCTGACCCACCCGTTCGGAACGGAGCCTGCCATGCCTGACAACACGTTCATCGTCAACCCCGACGGGCTCCAGAGCGCGAGCGTGCCGCTGGTGGCGTTGGCCGAGCGTCTGGGCGGAGCTTTCAAGGAGGCGGCGGCCCGGATCGCCGCGGACGGCTCCAAGGCGTGGGGGAACGACAAGCCCGGCCAGCGGTTCGCCGCCGGTTACGTCCCCGTCGCCGAGGACATCATCAAGGCCGGCAGCGGGATCCACGAGGTACTGGGCACCTCCGCGGAGAATCTGCGCTCCATGGCCAAGGTCTTCTCGAACGCCAACGAGAATGCCATGCAGGTCACGGGGCGGCTCAACGGGCAGATCGGTGGCACCCAGACCCGTGGCGGCAGCGGCGGCGGGCGCGGCGGACGCGCGTGAGTCCTGTCCCCGAGCCCCTCCGGTGGGCCGCGCTCATCACCGGCACCCGGCTGCCGGAGGCCGACCCCGCCCTGCTGCGCCAGCAGGGCGAGGTCTGGGGCGACCTCGCCCAGCAGCTCATGGGCATGATGGGCGAGGTCAAGTCGGTCCGCAACTCCGTTCTCGCCAATGTCAACGGGACTCCGGCCGAAGCGTTCGACGGCTACATGCGGACGCTGGGCACCACACTGCCCGAGCTGGCGAAGGCGGCCGAGAACCTGCGTCTGAAGAGCGACGAGTACGCTCTCGAGACCGAGCACGCGACCAACATGACCATCGCGATGCTGTCCTGGATGCTCGCGGAACTGGCCTTCCTCGCGAACACGTTGTTCGGTCTGGCCGCCGTGCCCGCGCTCATCATGGGCGTGCGGCAGGTGATCATGGCGATCATGCGGCGGCTGTTCATGTCGGCCGCCATCGGCGCGGCGTCCATGACGGGACTGGAAACCCTCCTCCAGGCCATCGAGATCCTCGAGGGCACGCGCAAGCACCTCGACCCGAACGCCATCAGGAACATGGCTCTCGGCGGTGCCATCGGCGGCGCCGTCTTCGGCGCGTTCTCCGGCGTCGCCTCCCAGTTCGCGCCCAAGTTCGCCAACTCGCTCCTCGGGCGTGTCACGGTCGGCGGCGTGTCCGGTGTGGCCGGCGGCGCGGCCGTCAACGCCGCGCTCGGTGCCGATCAGGACCTCGGACTGGCCTTCCTGGCCGGCGCGGCCGGTGCCATGCTCGGCGCGCCGGGCACGGGCGGGGGCCGCAAGCAGGACGTACCGCCGACGGAGGGGCTGGCCGACGCGGTCAAGTCGCTCTCCACCAAGGCCCCGTTCGACTCGCCCGACGGCGTGAACAGCCCTGGCCTGCCCCCGTACGGCGCCGGTCCGCGGACCCCCGGTCGTTCGTCGTCGGCCGACACCCTGCCGCTCTACTCCGAGACCGCCGTTCCCGCGCCCGTGACAGCCGTCCCTGCGGGCGCGGGAACGGCTCGTGGCGCGGGTGCCGGGGCGCCGGGCGCCCCCGGAGCCGCCGCCACGCGGACGGAACCCGTGGTGCGCGGCGGAGCCCCCGACCCCGCCGGTACCGGTGCCGCGCCACCGGCCGGCCGGCCCGCCGCGGGGCTGCCCGGCTTCGAGGGCGGAGAGCCGGCCCCGGCAGCCGGCGGCACGGCGAACCGTGCCGGACCGGCCGATCCGCCGACGACCGAGCAGACGCCGGAGGTCCGGGAGGGGGCTCCCCGCGCGACGGAACCCGGGACGGACCGCACGACCGTCCCGCCCGTCGTCAGGACCACCGGTACCGACGGCGCGGAGACGCCCGCGGCCCGCGGTGCGCAACCGGGCCCGGACGCGGGCGTCCCACGGCCGCAGGAACCCGCGACGGCCGCCGGCGGCGTGCCGCCGGACCGGGGTGCCGGTTCCGTTGGGGCCGGCGAACTTGGACGTACGGCGGTGGGCGACGGCGGTGAGCCCGCCGGGGCGCGCGGTGCAGGGGTACGTGGTGCGGAGACCGTTCCCGGCGCGGGCCCCGCGAGGCCGGACAGCCCTGTGGGCACCGTGCGGTCCGAAGGTCCGGCGGGCGTCGATGGCGGCACGGCACCGCAGCGGGCCGCGGAGCCCGGTGCGAACGGCCAGGCCGGAGGGCTCCCGGGACGCGCCGTCGGCGACGGTGCCGCAGCGACCCGGGGCACCGGCGGCGAGACGACCGCGCTCGGCGGCGGAACCCCGTCCGCCGCGCGACCGGGTGCCACCGATGCCGCGCCGGCGGCTGCCGGCCGGCCGGAGGGTGCCGTGCGCGGAACCGAGACACCCACGGCGGCGGGGAACGCCGTACCGCCCCGGCCGTCCACCACCGCTCAGTCCGCTCCCGTCCAGCCCGCCCCCGCCACCACGCCCCGAACGGCCGGTGGGCCGGAGGCCGCTGCCGACGGCGGCTCCACGGCTCCCACCGTCCGCACCGAGGCGGCACCGGGCGCCGGCACGGCAGCCCGGCCGGGTGCGTTGGGCGAGGCGACTGGTCCCGGTGCACGGGGTGCTGGTGAGTCGTCGGCGGCGGGTCAGGGTGCCGGTGTGCGGGCGGACAGTATGGCCCGTGGTGGTGCGGATGCGCGGCCGGGTGTGGTGGCGGGGCAGGGTGCGCCGGGC
>NZ_BMRM01000027.1 GCF_014648635.1 Streptomyces cinerochromogenes
CACGCCACTGCTCCACGCAGGCCGCGTGCAGGGCCGTGCCGATGCCGGAGCGCCAGCGGTCGGGGTCGACGTGGAACTGGTACAGCTTGACCGTGCCGGCGGGGCCGTCCTCCGGGGGCCGGAAGGAGGCGATGCCGGTGATCGTGCCCTCCTCCACGACACACAGCACCTGCCCGTCGGGGCGCCCGACGGCACCGCGCCAGGCCGCGGTCCAGTCGATGCCGTCGTCCGGGAGGCCGTCGGGGTAGTACGTCGAGCGGGCCCGGCGGTGCAGCGCGGCGATCGTCTCCGCCTCGGCGGGCAGGGCGGTGCGGATCACGCGGGCCCCTGTCACACGGTCACTGATCACGCAGCGGAAGACGACGCCGCCCGCCGCCCGGTTCCGTGGCGGCTGAACTGGGCCCGGTACGCGCTCGGGGTGAGGCCGGTACGGCGGACCAGATGGGCGCGGAGCGAGTCGGCGGTGCCGAGACCGCAGGCGGCGGCCACCTGGTCCATGGGCAGCCGGGTGGTCTCCAGCAGTTCCTTGGCGCGCTCGATGCGCTGGTGCAGCAGCCACTGCAACGGGCTGACCCCGCTCTCGGCGTGGAACCGGCGGGTGAGGGTGCGTACGGAGACCCCGGCGTGCCGGGCGAGGTCGGCCAGGGTGAGCGGTTTGTCCAGGTTGCGCATGGCCCAGCCGCGGGTGTCGGCGCAGACGGTGCCGCGCTCGGGCGGCAGCGGGGTCTGGGTGAACTGGGTCTGCCCGCCGGGCCGGACCGGGGCGACCAGGGCGAGCCGGGCGACCTCGTTGGCGACGGCGGCGCCGTAGTCGGTGCGGATGATGTGCAGGCACAGGTCGATGCCGGCGGCGTAACCGGAGGAGGTCAGGAACGGGCCGTCCTGGGCGTAGAGGACATCGCCCTGGACGTCGATGTCGGGGTGGCGGCGGCGCATCTCCTCGGCGTGCTGCCAGTACGTGGTGGCCTTGCGGCCCTTGAGCAGGCCCGCCTCGGCGAGCGTGAAGGCGCCGGAGCAGATGGAGGCGATGCGCCTGCCCGTGGCGGCGAAGGCGCGCAGGGCGCTCAGCACCCGCGGGTCCGGGGAGAAGGGCTGCCCGGTGCCGGCGACGATCACGGTGTCCGCCTCCTGAAGCGCCTCCAGGCCGCGCGGCACGTGCAGCCGGAGCCCGCCGGTGGTGGGCACGGGACCGGGGTCGGGTGCGCAGATCACCACCTCGTAGCCGGGGCGGCCGTCGACCCGCACCTTGTCGAAGAGCAGCTCGGGGATGGCGAGGTTGAACATCGACACGGGCGGGGACGCGACGACCGCGATACGCAGCATGGCCAGAACCTCCGGATGCATGGCATTCAGGTCACTACTGTAGGCCGGGGAAGATCAGCAGCATGAGGGCATGCCGACAGAACAGACCCTCATGCCACCCGGACTCTCCGGCAGGACACGGCAGCCGAGCACCTCACCGGCCCTCACGCTCGCGGCGGCCGTGCTCGGCTCCGGGCTGATCACCCTCGACGCGACCATCGTGAACGTCGCTCTGCCGGCGATCGGTTCCTCCCTCGGCGGCGGGATGTCCGGACTCCAGTGGGTGGTGGACGCCTACACCCTCGCCTTCGCCGCCCTCATGCTCTCGACCGGCGCCTTCGCGGACCGGGCCGGAGCGAGCCGCGCCTACGCCGTCGGGGTCGCGCTGTTCACGCTCGCCTCGGCGGCCTGCGGACTGGCGCCGACCCTGCCGGTGCTGATCGGCGCGCGGGTGGTGCAGGGGGCGGCCGCGGCGGTGGTGCTGCCCGCCTCACTGGCCCTGGTACGGCAGGCCCACCCCGATCCGGCGCGGCGGGGCCGTGCCGTGGCCACCTGGGCGGCCGGCAGTTCGACGGCGCTGGCCCTCGGACCGGTGGCGGGCGGGGCTCTGACCACGTCGTGGGGGTGGCGGGGGATCTTCTTCGTCAACCTGCCGCTGGGCCTCGCGGCCCTGGTCCTGCTGGTGCGCACCCCGCGCTCGGAGCGCCGGCCCGCGCCGCTGGACCTGCCGGGCCAGGCGACGGCCGTGCTCGCCCTGACGGCCCTGACGTTCGCGGTCATCGAGGGCGGTACGACGGGCCTCGCGGCCGGTGCCGTGGCCGTCGCCGCGACCGCGGTGTTCGTCCGGATCGAGGCACGGCGGCCGCACCCGGTCGTCCCGCTGGGCCTGTTCCGCGACCGGGCGGTGCGGGTGGCCGTGGCCGCGGGGGTGGCGTGCAGTGTGGCGTTCTACGGGACGATCTTCTTGTTCTCGCTCTTCTTCCAGCAGCTCCAGGGACGTTCGGCACTGGCCGCGGGGCTGCTGTTCCTGCCGATGACCGGGCTGATCCCGGTGACGAACGTGATGGCCGGGAAGCTCGCGGGACGCCACGGCCCCCGGCTGCCGCTGCTGCTCGGCCAGGCGCTCACGGTGGCGGGCCTGCTGGCCCTGCTCGCCGTCGGCACCCGCACCCCCGCCGTCGTGGCGGCCGTCCTCCTCGTCCCGCCGGCCGTCGGTGTCGCCCTGGCCATCCCCACCCTGACCGCCGTGATGCTGGACGCCGTGCCGCCGGAGCGGGCGGGCCTGGCCGCCGGTGTGCTCAACGCGGCCCGGCAGGTGTCGGGCGGGCTCGGCATCGCGGTGTTCGGCGCGCTGGTGACCGGCGGCTTCACCACCGGCATGCGGACCAGCCTGCTGCTCGGCGCGGCCCTGTTCGTGCCGGCCCTCGCCCTCAGCTTCCGTCTCGCAGATCACCCGGCGCGCCGGCCCTGAACCCGATGCGGTCGTACGTCACCGCGCACCCCTCCCCGACCGGCGACTGGGCCATGAACCCGACCCGTGCGGCACCGGTCTCCTTCTCCCCGCCCAGGGTGAAGAGCCGGACGAAGGTCCACCGCTCACCGTCCGGGGAGGCGTGGAAGGCGAAGGCCCGTCCGCTCCGGCTGACCCGCAGCCACACCGACTCCCCCTCCACCGCGAAGGAGTTGGCGTCGTCGGAGTGCCCCCGGGTGACCACTGTGCAGACGGTGGGCACGTCCGGGGAGTACTCCAGGCAGAGCTTGGCCCAGGCGTGGTCGCCGACGTGGACGTAGAGGACGCCGGCGTCGAACGCGTCCCGGAACGCCACGGAGACCCGGGCGATCAGCTGGAAGTCCCCTGCGGGCGGCATGCCGAGCAGCCGGGGGGCGTCGGCGGCGGGCTCCAGCGCTTCCCCGGTGGGCGGCACGAACCGGTCCTGGCGGGGCCCGGCCCGCCCGGTCAGGACCCCGTCCGCGTAGGTCCAGTCGCCGTCCGGTCCCCAGGCCTCCAGGGAGAAGGGCAGCTCGGGTACGTGCAACTCCGTCAACCTCTCGTCGGGCGGCCGTCCCCGCCCAGAGGGGCGGGGGGCCGTATCGGCATGCGGCCCGCCGCGTGGGCGGGAACGGGCGCGGTGCGCCGGCATCCGCCGGCGCGCCGCGCCCCTTTCGGCGCTACCGCTCCAGGACCCCGTTGAACCGCCGGGGAAGACCGAGCGGGTTGTCGTCCTTCAGCTCGTCCGGCAGCAAGGCCTCCGGCGCGTTCTGGTAGACGACCGGCCGCAGCCACCGCTCGATGGCCGTACCGCCCACCGAGGTGGACGTGGACGTGGTCGCGGGGTACGGGCCCCCGTGGTGCTGCGCGGGCGCCACCGCGACCCCCGTCGGCCAGCCGTTGACCAGCACGCGGCCGGCCAGCGGCGTCAGTTCGGCGAGCAGCTCCGGCCCCCGCCCCCGCCCGGCGGCCTCCTCGGAGGACACCTGGACGGTCGCCGTCAGGTTGCCCGGCAGCCGGGACAGCACCGTCGTGGCCTCGGCCTCCGAGGCGTAGCGGGCCACCACGGTGACCGGCCCGAAGCACTCCTCCAGCAGCAGGTCGTACGCCCCCTCCTCGGCCAGCTTCTCCGCCGGCACCGTGAGGAACCCGGCGCTGACCGAGTGTTCGCCGCCCGCGCCGGGGGTGACCGGCGCGTCCACGTCGGGCAGCTGGGCGCGCTCGGCCACCCCGGCGAGGAAGTTGTCCCGCATGCGGTGGTCGAGCAGCACCCCGGCGTCGGTGTCGCTGACGGCGTCGGTCAGGGACTTCACCAGCTGGTCGCCGGCCGCGCCGGACGGCACCAGCACCAGGCCCGGCTTGACGCAGAACTGGCCCACGCCGAGGGTCATCGAGCCGGCGAGCCCGCCGCCGATCTCCTCGGCCCGCTCGGCCGCGGCGGCCTCGGTGACCAGGACCGGGTTGAGGGAACCCAGCTCGCCGTGGAACGGGATCGGCACCGGACGCGCGGCGGCGGCGTCGAAGAGCGCCCGTCCGCCCCGTACCGACCCGGTGAAGCCGGCCGCGGTGACCAGCGGGTGCTTGATCAGCTCGACGCCCGCCTCGAAGCCGTGCACGAGGCCGACGACGCCCTCGGGGAGGCCGTGTTCGGCGGCGGCCCGGCGCAGCACCTTGGCGACCAGTTCGGACAGGGCCGGGTGGTCGGGGTGGGCCTTGACGACGACCGGGCAGCCCGCGGCCAGCGCGCTCGCGGTGTCGCCGCCGGCGACGGAGAAGGCGAAGGGGAAGTTGGAGGCGGAGTAGACGGCGACGACACCGAGCGGCACCTTGTAACGGCGCAGGTCCGGGACGGGCGGGGTGGCGGTGTCGTCGGGGTGGTTGATGATGACGTCCAGGAAGGCGCCCTCGTCGACGATGTCGGCGAAGGCCCGCAACTGGTAGCAGGTGCGGGCGAGTTCGCCGGTCAGCCGGGCCGGGCCGAGGGCGGTCTCCGCGTCGGCGGTCTCGACCAGGCCGTCCCTGGCCGCGTCCAGGCCCGCGGCGGCGGAGCGCAGGAAGGCGGCGCGGACCGTGCGGTCGGCGAGGGAGCCGCGCGCGGCGTGGGCCGCCCGGACGGCCGCGTCCACCTCCTGGGCCGTGGCCTCCACCGCAACCTGTTCACGCTGCTTCCCGGTGCGCGGGTCGACACTCCAGACTGGTGCTGCTGCCACCGCGGGTCCCTCCCAGTAAAGGCCGCATCAACTACGACGTTCCAGGCTCACCCATCAGCTGCGTTCGATATACTGAACACTGTCTCTGATGATGAATTCGCTGTTCGGAGACTATATAACTCAGGTCCTCGTCGAACGAAGGGGTCAAGGGCGATGACGGCAGGCGACACAGGGGGCGGGGCGCAGGTCAAGTCCGCGGTACGGACCGTTGAGCTGCTGGAATACTTCGCCGGCCGGCCCGGTATGCACTCCCTCGCGGCCGTCCAGGAGGCCGTGGGATATCCCAAGTCCAGCCTGTACATGCTGCTGCGCACGCTCGTGGAGCTGGGCTGGGTGGAGACGGACGCGACGGGCACGCGGTACGGCATCGGGGTGCGGGCGCTGCTGGTCGGCACCTCCTACATCGACGGCGACGAGGTCGTGGCCGCGGCCCGCCCGACCCTGGACCGGCTCTCCGACGACACCACGGAGACCATCCACCTGGCCCGTCTCGACGGCACCAACGTGGTCTACCTGGCCACCCGCCAGTCCCAGCACTACCTGCGCCCCTTCACCCGCGTCGGCCGCCGGCTCCCGGCCCACTCCACCTCGCTCGGCAAGGCGATCCTCGCCACCTACACCGACGAGCAGGTCCGCAAACTCCTGCCGGAGACCCTGCCCGCGCTCACCGAGAACACCCTCACCGACCGGGAGCGGCTCATCGAGGAGCTGCACCAGATCCGGGAGCAGGGCTTCGCGGTCGACCGTGAGGAGAACACCCTGGGCCTGCGCTGCTTCGGCGTGGCGATCCCGTACCGCACGCCCGCGCGCGACGCCATCAGCTGCTCGGTGCCGGTGGCCCGGCTGACCCCCGCCCACGAGCAGATGATCAAGGACGCGCTGTTCGACGCGCGGGACCGGCTGACGCTCGCGACCCGCAGGCTCTGAGGCCCCCGGGGCCGTAGGCTCGGCTCCATGGAGATCGCGCTGCGGGCCGTACGGGACAGTGACCTGCCGGTGTTCCACCGGCTGATGACCGACCCGGAGGCCACGCGGATGGCCGCGTTCGGCCCCGAGGACCCGTACGACCCGGACGCCTTCGCGGTCCACTGGCGGCGCCTGCGGGAGTCCTCCGAGGTGCTGCGCACGGTGCTGGCCGACGGACAGGTGGTCGGCACCGCGTCCGTCTACGGCACGGCCGGCGAGCGGGAGGTGACGTACTGGATCGACCGCGCGTACTGGGGCCGGGGCGTGGCGACCGCCGCGCTGCGGGCCCTGCTCGCCGAGGTCCCCGAACGGCCGCTGTACGCGCGGGCGGCGGCCGACAACGCCGGCTCGCTGCGCGTCCTGGAGAAGTGCGGCTTCCGCGAGACGGCCCGGGCGCACGGGTACGCCGGTGCGCGGGGCCGGGAGATCGAGGAGGTCGTGCTGATCCTGGGGGCGTCCTGAACCGCCGGACGAGATGAACCCCGGATGAGAAATCCGGTCGTACGGGAACGATTGCCCCGCTCCCGATCGTCTTCCCGGCGGGATGAACAAGACGATCAGGCGGGCGTCCGTCTTCGCGCTGCTGCTGGTGCTCTCCCTGCTGGTCAGGGCGACATGGCTGCAGTTCTACGACGGCAAGGCCCTCGCGGACGACAACGACAACCGGCGGAACGCGATCGCGACCTACTCGCGGCCCCTGGGGAACATCATCGTGGGCGGAGACGCCGTCACCGGCTCCACCCGGACGAAGGGAAGCGACCTCGCGTACAAACGGACGTACACGGACGGTGAGCTGTACGCCGCGGTGACGGGCTACGCCTCGCAGGCCTACGCCCCCACCCAGCTGGAGGGCATCTACAAGGACCTGCTCAACGGCACGGACAACCGGCTGAAGACCGTGATGGACACGGTCACCGGGAAGCGCGCCGAACCGGGCGACGTGGTCACCACGATCGACCCGGCCGTGCAGAAGGCGGCCTACCGGGCGCTGGGCGACAAGAAGGGCGGCGCCGTCGCGATCGACCCCAGAACCGGCAGGATCCTCGCGGCGGTGTCGACGCCGTCGTACGACCCGTCCTCGCTCACCGACGCCAACACGGCGGGCAAGGCCTGGAAGTCGCTCAACGCGGACAAGGACAAGCCGCTCACCAACCGCGCGCTGCGCCAGCCGCTGCCGCCGGGCTCGACGTTCAAGCTGGTCGTCGCGGCCGCCGCGCTGGAGGACGGGCTGTACGACGACGTGGACCAGCACACCGACAGCCCCGACCCGTACACCCTGCCGGGCACGGTGCGCCCGCTGTCCAACGAGAACAAGTCCGCGCCGTGCCGGAACGCCTCGATCCGCGTGGCCCTCCAGTACTCCTGCAACAACGTCTTCGGCAAGATGGCCGTCGACCTCGGCCAGGACAAGGTGAGGGCCATGGCCGAGAAGTTCGGCTTCAACAACGAGGCGCAGGACGTGCCGGTGCGGGCCTACCCCAGCGTGTACCCGTCCGGCATGGACAAGGCGCAGACCGCCCTGACCGGCATCGGCCAGTTCGACGTCACGGCCACGCCCCTCCAGATGGCCCTGGTGTCCGCGACCATCGCAGACGGCGGCAAGCAGGTGGCGCCGCACATGGTCGCGCGGATCACCGACAGCGGCGGTGACGTGCTGAAGGACTTCGACGACAGCGCGGACACCGAGGAGGTCATCAGCTCCACCACCGCCGAGCAGCTCCAGTCGGCGATGCGGACGGTGGTGAAGGACGGCACCGGTACGAACGCGCTGATCGACGGGGCGACCGTCGGCGGCAAGACCGGTACCGCCCAGCACGGCGAGAACAACAGCAAGACGCCGTACGCCTGGTTCACCTCCTACGCCAAGTCCGACAGCAACGACAAGGAGGTCGCGGTCGCGGTGATGGTGGAGCAGTCGGACGCGGCCCGCTCGGAGGTGAGCGGCAACGGTCTGGCGGCGCCGGTGGCCAAGGCGATGATGCAGGCGGCGCTGAAGTGAGGTCCCGGCCTCACCTCACGCCCAGCAGCTGCTCCACCGGGTCGATCGCGAAGTACACCAGGAACAGCGCGGAGACGCCCCACAGCAGCCAGTCGACCTCCCGCGCCTTCCCCAGCACCGCCTTGATGACGACGTAGGACAGGAAGCCCGCCCCGATGCCGTCGGTGATGGAGTAGGTGAACGGCATCGCGGCGATGGTGAGGAAGGCCGGGACGGCGATGTCGTAGCGGTCCCAGTCGATGTGCTTGACGTGGGTCATCATCAGGAAGCCGACGGCGATCAGCGCGGGCGCCGCCGCCTGGAGCGGGACGATGGTGAGCAGCGGCGTGAGGAACAGGGCGAGGCCGAAGAGGGCGCCGGTGACCAGGTTGGCGAAGCCGGTGCGGGCGCCCTCGCCGACGCCGGCGGCGGACTCGATGTAGGCGGTGTTGGAGGAGGCCGAGCCGACACCGCCGGCGACGGCCGCGGCGCCGTCGATGAACAGCACCCGGCCGATGCCGGGCACCTGCCCCTTGTCGTCCAGCAGGCCGGCCTCCGCGGTGATGCCGACGATCGTGCCCATGGCGTCGAAGAAGTCCGACAGGATGAGGGTGAAGACCAGCAGGACGGCGGTGAGGACACCGGCCTCGGCGAAGCCGCCGAACAGGCTGAAGTGACCGACCAGTCCGAAGTCCGGGGCGGCGACGACCTCGTCGGGGACCCTGGGCGTGGTCAGGCCCCAGCTGCCGACGTCGGCGACGGCGTCGACGACGATCGCGACGACGGTCATCGTCACGATGCTGATGAGGATCGCGCCCTTCACCCCGCGGGCCAGCAGCGCGACGGTGAGCAGCACACCGAGGCAGAAGACCAGCACCGGCCAGCCGGTGAGCCGGCCGACGGCGCCGAGCTGGACCGGCACGGTGGTGTGGGCGGCGTCCGGGATCCGGCTGACGAACCCGGCGTCCACGAAGCCGATGAAGGCGATGAACAGGCCGATGCCGACGCCGATGGCCTGCTTCAGCTGCTGCGGGATGGCGCGCATGACGGCTTCCCGGAGTCCGGTGAGGACCAGCACGCAGATGACGAGGCCTTCGAGGACGACCAGGCCCATCGCGTCCGCCCAGCTCATCAGCGGGGCGAGCTGGAAGGCGACGACCGCGTTGAGCCCGAGTCCGGCGGCGATGGCGAGCGGGAGGTTGCCGCCGACGCCCATGACGACCGTCATCACGCAGGCCACCAGCGCGGTCGCGGTGACGAGTTGGCCGGTGTCCAGGACGTGCCCGTACTTGTCCTTCGCGCTGCCCAGGATGATCGGGTTCAGGACAAGAATGTAGGCCATCGTGAAGAACGTGGCGAAGCCGCCGCGTATCTCGCGCCCGAGCGTGGATCCCCGCTCGGAGATCCTGAAGTACCGGTCGACGGACATGGTCCCCCTCCTCGTCACCTGATGATCGGTGTGCGGATGCTGGCTGGATTGTTCCCGTGTCGAACCCGTTTCAGGTTTTCTCCGTGTTACGTCATCGAGTTCGGTGGGCCATACGATGTCCGGCCCCCCGTACGAGCACGTGAAATGATCACTGCTACGCTTCCGGATCTCCGTCCGGGCCCTCCCCTGGACCCTCGCATGTCATTCACATGACACTCACACAGCGTGTATCGAGAAGAGGTCACCCGTGGGCACAGTCGTCGACGACGCAGCCTCCGTGGAGTTCCATGCCTTCTTCGAACGGCACTACGCCGAACTGGCCCGCCTCGCCCACCTGTTGACCGGTGAGCCGGACGCCGCCGACGACCTGGCGGCGGACGCCCTGCTGGCCCTGTGGCACCGCTGGGACCGGGTGCGCGCGGCCGACCATCCGGTGGCGTACGCGCGGGGCGTGGTCGCCAACCTGGCCCGCACCCGGATCCGCAGCGCGGTGCGCGAGCGGCGAAGGATCGCGCTGTTCTGGCCACGGGGCGAGGAGCGGACCGAGAACCCGGACGTCGCCGGTGTGGTGGACGTCCAGGAGGCGCTGCGCAGACTGCCGTTCCGGAAACGGGCGTGCGTGGTGCTCCGGCACGCGTTCGACCTGTCGGAGAAGGACACCGCGCTCGCGCTCGGAGTCTCGGTGGGTACGGTAAAGAGCCAGACGTCCAAGGGCATGGCCGAACTGCAGCGGCTGCTCGGCCCGCAGGGCGACCCGCGGCGGGTGCACGCGGTGATGGCGGCCCGGGCCGGTCAGAGCGGAGGAAGGAACCGATGAGGCAGCAGGACGTGCACGACGAGCTGCGCGCCCGGCTGCACGAGGCGGCCGAGGCCCACGAACCCGACCGGGCGCGCATCCTGGCCCGGGTGGAACGCGGCATGGCGGAGGGGTCCCGCACCGGCCACCGGGCCGGACGCCCGCCGGTGACCGGCTGGATCCGGGTGGTCACCGCGACGGCCGCGGTGGCCGGTGTGCTCGCGGTCGGGGGCTACGCGGTGGCGTCCGCGGTACGGAAGGACGACCCGCCGGCCCGGCAGACGGTGGCGGTGTCGCCGACGCCCTCCGAGTCGTCCGCGCCGACGCCCCCTCCGCCCGTTCACTCCGCGGACCCGGCGCCCAGCGGGGGCGGTGCCGGCCAGCCGTCCCGCACGCCCGGTTCCTCCCCGGCCGGCACCCCGAAGGCCACCGCCACGTCCGAGCCACCGGTGGCGCGCGCCGAACAGGACGGCCCCCTGTGGTCGGACGGCTCGGTGGACTTGCACAGCAACGACTTCTGGGCGCAGAGCGACCTGACCCTGAAGACCTCCGAGCCGCTGTCCTCCCTGACCGTCGAGCTGAAGGTCGCCCAGACCGGCGGGGTCACGTCGACGGGGGCGTGGCGATCGCTGCCGGAGGGCGACTTCAGCCAGAGCGTCACGGAGAAGGACGGGTTCGTCGTCTACACGTGGACGCTGAAGGAGGGGCGTACGGTCCCGGCGGGCGAGTGGGTGTTCGCGGGGCAGTACAACCATGCGCGCGGGGGGCGCGACGCGGGGGCCGACAGGTATGTCATGACCGGTGTGACCGGGGGACGTACGTATGCGGTGACCGGTGACTTCGCCGTGCATGCGCAGACCGGCTCGGGTGATGACGCGTAACTTGGCGGGCGCGGCCCGGTGACGGGCCGGCCGCACGGTTCCCCGCGCCCCTCCGGGCGCGGCCGCGCCCGCGCGACAACCGGCCGAAACTTTCGGCCGTCCCGCTCCCGCGCACACCGATTGACGAGCTGCGCCCCACTGGTGACACTCCGAGGACGCACAAACCCACAGCACGCAACAGAACCCCTCACGCTCACACAGGACTGTCATGCGTCTCAGAACACTGCTGGGCCCGCTCCTCGCCCTCCTCCTCACCCTGGCGGCCGCCCCGCCCGGCTCCGCGGACACCGCGCGGTCGAAGAACGCGGGCTATCTCTTCGTCTACTTCACCGGCGAGGGCACGGCCGACGGCGAACAGATCCGCTACGCGCTCAGCCAGGGCGACGACCCGCTGCACTGGCGCGAGGTGAACGGCGGGCAGCCGGTGCTGACCTCGACGATCGGGGAGAAGGGCCTGCGCGACCCGTTCGTGATCCGCTCCCCCAAGGGCGACCGGTTCTACCTCCTCGCCACCGACCTGCGGATGTACCGGAACAGCAGCGGCAGCTGGGACCACGTCCAGCGGCACGGCAGCAGGTCCGTCATGGTGTGGGAGTCCACCGACCTGGTCCACTGGACCGACCAGCGGCTGGTGAGGGTGGCGCCCGACAACGCGGGCAACACCTGGGCGCCGGAGGCCTACTGGGACAGCAGGCTGCACCGGTACGTGGTCTTCTGGGCGTCGAAGCTGTACGCCGACGACGACCCGGAGCACACCGGCTCCACGTACAACCGCATGCTCTACGCGACGACCGAGGACTTCCGCACCTTCAGCGCGCCCCAGGTCTGGGACGACCCCGGCTACTCGGTCATCGACTCGACGGTCATCAAGGACAAGGGGACGTACTACCGCTTCACCAAGGACGAACGGGATCCGTCGTCCGGCTCGCCCTGCTCGAAGTTCATCACCGCGGAGAAGTCGCGGAACCTGACCGACACCTCGTACGACTTCGTCGCCGACTGCGTCGGCGGCGACACCCTCGCGCGCGGCGAGGGCCCGACGGTCTTCAGGTCCAACACCGGGAAGAAGTGGTACCTGTTCATCGACGAGTACGGCCTGCGCGGGTACGTGCCGTTCGAGACGACGGACCTCGCGTCCGGGAAGTGGACCCCTTCCGCGGACTACGCGCTGCCGGCGAGCCCCCGCCACGGCACGGTGCTGCCGGTGACGGGGGCCGAGTACGAGCGGCTGCTCAGGACGTACGGATAAGGCTCGGCGGGACAGGGCTCAGCTGACGAAGTACGTCGGGTTCGGCAGCTTGTACGTGCGGTTCGCGTACCCGCCCTCCAGGTCCGAGTACTGGTCGCCGAAGTTGGCGATGATCTCGTAGCCCAGGTCGTCCTCGATGTGCTTGCGCGTCCCGGACTTGTACTGCACCGTCGTGCAGTTCCAGGCGGCCGCGGTGGCGCAGTCCTTCAGGTAGGCCGGCGGGTTGGCCTTGTCCTTGAGGAACATGTGGCCGGCGTCGAGGTTCACATCGGCGCCGATCTTCTTCAGGTTGGCGACCGCGGCGGCGCGCTGCCCCTCGCTCAGCCCGGAGTTGTAGAAGACCTCGACGCCCTTGGACTCGGCGTACCGCACCAGCTCGGGGCTGCCGAAGACGGCCGGGCGGTCGGCCTTGTTCACGTAGTCGTTCCACGTGGTGGAGTTGTACGTGTAGTTGGTGCGCTTCTCGTAGTCCAGGCTGAGCAGCAGCGTGTCGTCGATGTCGAAGACGACGGCCGGCTTCTCGCCGTGCCGGTGCGCCTTGCGGGCCGCCTTGTCGATGTAGCGCCTGGCGTCGGCGTCGATGCGCGCCAGGTCCTCGGCGTACGGGCTGTCCGGCGACGCCTGGTAGACGCCGTCGCTGTCGGCGGTGGTGCCGTAGTAGGTGTCGATGTCCTTCACCAGGACGCCTATGTTGTACGGCTCGTGGGTGGAGTTCGCCGTCGACTGACCGGCCGTGGCCGCGCCCGCGCCGTACAGCGCCGCACCGGCGACGAGACAGGCGGCCCCGGCCGCGACCGCCTTGTGGGACTTCCGCATAAGTTCTCCGGATCTGGTGGATGAAAGTGATGTACCAGGTCACAGACTGTCTACGCGCATCACACACGTAGGGCGAGCCCCGTTATCCGATCGATACGCGCGCCGCGTGGCACCCCCAGCCCGGAGCATTGCCCTCCGATTGCCTTCGCCTGACGCTCACTTGACGCGATGGCCCACCGGCTTTCCACCAGACAGAACAGCCTTCCCTATCCTGAGGAAGTGAGCAGCGCCGTGCCCTTCCGCATGACCGTGTCCCCGCCCGCCTCCGACATCCCGGTGGCACACGGCCTCGGTCTTTCCGAGGACTACGCGTCCCTGGTCATGGACGCCTGTGAGCTTCTGGCCGAGACGGACTGCCGCTTCCGCGTGTCGGGGTTCGGACAGGACGCATGGCCCGTGGACGTCTCCTACGACCTCTCCTCGGTCATCGAGCAGCTCCCGCAGGTACGGACGGCCCTCGGCCGGAGGGACCGGGCACGGATCGACTTCTACGGCCAGGGGGTCGAACGAGTCGTCGGTTTCGTCCCGGCCGGCGAACAGGTCACCCTGACCTGCACGACCCGGACCGACTGGATCCCCGACCCGGCGACCGGGACAGCTTCTCTTGCGGACGTCGAGGACATGCTGGCGGCCCTGGCCCACGACTTCCGGCGCGCGCTTGACCGTGCCTGCCCGGACGTTGCCGCACGGGAACCCTTCGCACAGTGGTGAACAGGACCATGAGATTCGTCGAGACCCGCTGGGACGGCTACGGATTCTTCCTCGACCCCTCCGCCTACCTGGCCGAACTCCCTCGCCTGCGCGGCGTGCTCCCGCCCGGCGCCTGGGCCTTCGTCTCCGAGCCGGGGCACTACGACATTCCCCGCGCCGACCGGTGCGTCAAGGACCTGGAGCTGGCCGGGATCCATCCGGCGACCGACAAGAGCGGCCGGCTGGTGCTGGAGTTCGCGCCGAACCGGTTCAAGCACGAGTCGGGGCTGCGCATCAGCTACACGGGCGTGCGGCACCTGTCCATCGACTACGAGCACTCCATCGACTGGATGGCGGTCGACACGGTGCTCCTCGACGAGATCCTGCCGGATGAGGACGGCGGCTGTGTGCACGAGATCGCGCTGACCGACGCGCGCATCACGGTCCGCTGCCGGGATCTGGAGGCGGTATGGGGTGGCGGGTGCTGATGCAGAAGCCACCCTTCTGCCGGCGAGGCCACGCCCACCGCCTGTGCGGACGCACGAGGAGGGTCAGCGGGGGTTCCAGTCGCCCAGGTACGCCGCCGGTGTGTGCAGCGCGGCCTGGGCGGCGGTGAGCCGGGGCCGGTTCTCCGGGACGGTGACGACCGCGCCGGGGCCGGTGTTGCGGTACTCGGCGAACCGCTGGTTCTGCCAGGGGTGGGCCGCCGACATGTCGGTGTAGGGGGCGGCCGCGTCGATGCCGGGGCCGAGCCGGGTGTCGCGGACGGTGAGCATCGGGCGGGCGGTGGGGTCGGAGCTGGGGACCCAGGGGCGGGCCAGCTTGTAGAAGGCGTCGGGGGCCTCGCTGCTGACGCGGCTGTGGGTGACGAGGTAGCCGCGCGGGTCGGCGGCGGCCGTGGAGGGCGCGAAGACGAAGCCGTAGGGCGCCGCGGCCAGGTCCGTGCGGTTCAGGGTGCGGAAGTGGCAGTGTTCGTAGACCGCCGTCGCCCGGCCGAAGACGAAGTCGACGTCTCCCTCGACGTAGCAGTGGGCGTAGTACTGGCGGGCCAGGGCACCGAGGGCCATGGAGTCGGCGTACAGGGTGTCCTGGTGGCCGAGGAAGCGGCAGTGCAGGAAGGCGCCGCGGTCGCCCTGCGCCTTCAGGGCGACGGCCTGGGTGCCGCTGGTCTCCGGGTGGTCGGCGCGCAGCCAGTCGTTGGCGAAGGTGATCCAGCGGGCGGTGAAACCGTCGGCCTGGACGGTGGCGGTCGCCGAACCCGTAGTGCCGTAGGTGCCGCCGCCGGGCTTGGGGGTGCCGGCCGCGCGGTCGTGGACGACCACCACGTCCCGGGGGTTCTCGGAGGCGCCGATCCAGGTCATCTCCGTGCGGCCGGCGTCGACGGCGACCGTCTCCCGGTAGCGGCCGGGGGCGATCACGAGGGTCCGGCCGCTGCCGGTGGCGGCGGTCACCGCGGCCTGGACGGTGGCGAAGTCGCCCCGGCCGTACGGGTCGACGTAGAGGGTGCCGGGGGTGAGGCGGCGGGCCGGGGAGCCGTAGCGGCCGAACGGGCGGGTGGTGAGGGCGTGCGCGGGGGCGGCCGTCAGGGCGAGCGCGGCGGTGGCCGCGGTGCCCGCGGTGAGGAAACCCCGTCGGGAGAGGGGCACGGCTGTTCTCCTTCGTGAAGAGGGGGCCGACGGGCCCGGCCCCCCGGGGGTCAGCGCAGGTGGCCGGCGCCCGCGCGGTGGTCGACGATGCCGGGGACGGCCTGCGGCCGGTCCACCCTGGTGCGCAGGACCGGCGTCCAGCCGGCCCCGGACCGCAGGATCTCGCCGGGCACCTGCGCGTTGTGGACGGCGACGAGGTCCGTCGGCTCGCCGTTGACGTAGTTGTCGCCGGCGGTGACCGGCGCCTCCTTCCACTTCTTCAGCACCGCACCGGCCTTCACGCCCGCCGGCAGCGTGAACGCGTTGTGCTCGGCGACGAGCTGCGACTCCATGCCGATGCCGTAGCTGTAGGAGTAGCCCTCGCCGGCGACGAAGTGGTTGTCGTACGAGTCCACCTGCCCGAAGCGGACCCGCGGGGCGCGTTCCACCAGGTTCCGGAACAGGTTGTGGTGGAAGGTGACCTTCAGGTGCCCGCGGTCGACGGCGGCCGTGGCGGCGCTGTCGCTGTTGCCGACGAGGATCGTCTTGTCGTGGTCCTCGAAGACGTTCCAGGAGGCGGTGACGAGGTCGGCGCCCTTGACGATGTCCAGCTCGCCGTCGTGCTGCTGGTAGATCCGGCCGTAGTACGACGGCAGGGTGCTGTCCGGGTGCTCCCCGTCGGTGAACGTGTTGTGGTCCATCCACACATGGGTCGAGCCGTGGACGACGGCGCTGTCGTACTCGGAGTTCCAGTTGCCGTCGGCGGTGTCGGTCGGGTCCCACTGCGGGAAGCAGTCGAGGGGGCTCTCGAAGGTCAGGTTGCGGACGATGACGTTGTCGACGCCCTGGATCTGCAGGCTGGCGCCCTTGAAGCCGGCGTCGCGGCCGATGCCGACGATGGTCGTGTTCGCCGGGACGGCGGCCTTGACGAAGGCGTCCTGGTGCGCCGCGGAGGCGCGGCGCAGGCCCTCGGGGCTGTCGTCGGGCTCGGCGTCGAGGGTCCTGGTACGGCCCCACACCGCCGGGTCGTAGGTCCTCAGGTAGGCGTCGAAGTCGTACCCGGGCGCGGCGAAGGACGCGCAGTCCGGCCCGTCGGCGTCGATCAGGCCCTTGACCCGGACGATCCTCGGCGCGCTGCCGCCGTCCGCCAGGGCCGCCTTGAACTGCTCCCAGGTGGTCACGGTGTACACGTGCGCGGCGTCGGCGGCGGCCCCGCCGGTCGTGCCGGTGCCGTACGCCGCCCAGCCGTCCCGGGCGGGCAGTACCTGCCGGTCGGGGCCGGCGCGGTGGGCCGGCCGCACGGAAGGCGACGCGGAGGCGGTGCCGGTGACGGCGAGGGCGAGGGCTGTGCCGCCCACCAGGGCAGCTATGACACGTCCATGACATTTCTGTGTACGCACGGTGCGGCTCTCCTCGATGACGAAGGTCAGGATGCGGGTGCGGGCGGCCAGGTGATCCAGGACGCCGGGACGTCCTCGTGCAGCCGTACGACGTCGCGCCGGGCCAGCACCCGGGTGCGCAGCAGTTCCTGCGCCACGAGCCGGGCCACGGCGATCGCGCCCGGCGGGTTGAAGTGCGTGTTGTCCTGTTCGGTGGCGGTCCAGTTGAAGTAGGTCTTCGTCTCCTCCGCCCCGAGCCGCTGCCACAGAGCGAGCGACAGCGCCTCGGTGTCCAGCAGCGCGACGCCCTCCTCACCGGCGAGCGCCCGCATCGCCGCCGGGTAGTCGCCGTGGGTCGGCAGGGCGTTGCCCTCGGCGTCGAACCTGCGGCGTTCGACGGGGGTGGCGAGGACCGGCCGGGCACCACGGGCACGGGCGCCCTCGACGTAGAGCCGCAGATACCGCTGGTACGTCGACCACGGCTCGGTGGAGCGGGTCGGGTCGCCGGCCTTCTCGTCGTTGTGCCCGAACTGGATGAGCAGGACGTCCCCGGGCCGGATCCCGGCGAGGATCGCGTCGAGCCGCCCTTCGTCCACGAAGCTCTTCGAACTCCGCCCGTTCACCGCGTGGTCGGCGACTTTCATTCCCTTTCCGAGGAAGAAGGGGAGGGCCATTCCCCACCCGGTCTCGGGAGCGGCGTCGGCGTACTTCTGTGCGGCCGTCGAATCACCGGCGATGTAGAGGGTGCGCGATTCCCGACGGGAACGCCCGGCAGCGGGAACGGCGGCCATCGCGGCGGACGTGACCTGTCTACGGGTAAGGGACACAACCTGTGCCTTTCGACTCGGGAGAACACGACGTCCCAGGGGCGCGGGGAACTGCGCGACCAGCCACGGACCGCCCCGCGGCCCCCACGGACAAGAACCGTCCGGGCTACCGGCGGTTCTTCTTCCAGTCGGCCTGCGCGGCATTGAGCTGGTCGGCCAGCGTGTCCAGGAATTCCTTCGCGCTCAGCTTCCCGAGCAGCACCTTCTGGAAGTTCGGCTCGTTGTCCGACTTCGAAATGGTGTTCCAGTCAGGAAGGTAGTACGGCAACTGGACGATCTTCGTGCTGGACCCGTTCAACGCCTCCGCGGCGAGCTTCGTCGGCTCGGACGACTGCACCCACGCGTCCCGCACCGCCTCGGTGTTGGCCGGCACCTGCCCCGCGTTCCGGTTCCACCTGCTGTTGGAGGCGTGCGAGGCGGCGAACTCGATGAACTTCCACGCGGCCGCCTTGTTCTTGCTGGACCTGAACAGCGCGAGCCCGTCGACCGGGTTGGACACCTGCACCCGTGTCCCGTCGTCCAGGGTGGGGTTGGGGACGCCCCTGAACCTGCCCTTCAGCGCCTTCTGGTGGTCGGCGTAGGAACCCAGGTTGTGGCTGAGCATCCCGATCGTGCCGGAGTCCCACTGGGCGACCATCTTGGTGAAGTCGTTGTTCACGTCGGCGGACGGGGTGTCCTTCTTGTACAGGCCGACGTACTTCTCCAGCGCGGCGACGTTCTTCGGGTCGTTGACGGTGGTCTCGTCGCCGTTCCAGAAGGACGTGATGCCGCTCTGCCCGTACATGGCGTCCAGGGCCTGGGCGATGGAGCCCTCGCCGCCGCGGATGGTGTACCCGAACGCGTTCCTGCCCTTGTCGGTGAGTCTGCCGGCGGCCTTGTAGAAGTTCGTCCAGGTGGTCGGCGGGTCCAGCTCGGCCGCGCGGAACAGGTCGGTGCGGTACCACAGCGTGCCGTTGTTCGCGGAGGTCGGCACGGTGTACGTCCTGCCGTCACCGCCGGCGGCCTTCACGCCCTCCAGGAACGTGGCGTTGAGCTTGCCGTTCAGCGGGCTGCCGGAGATCCGGTCGTCCAGCGGCTCCAGCGCGCCCTGCGCGGCGACCTCGGCGAGCATCGCCGTACCGACCCCGCCGACGTCCGGCAGGCCGCCGCCCTGGATGGCGGTGTCGTACTTGGACTGCACGCTCGCGGCGGGCACGCCGACGTAGTCGACCTTGATGTCGGGGTACTTGTTCTGGAAGTCGGCGATGATCTGCTTCCAGACGTCGGTGCGGACACCGCCGTTGTTGTCCCAGAAGGTGATCGTGCCCTTGCCGGAGCCCTCGTTCCCCTTGTCCCCCGCGCCGCCGCTGCCGTCGTCGCCGCAGGCGGTGGCGGTCAGGGCGAGCACGGAGCCCAGGGCGACGGCCAGGGCGGCACGCCTGCTTCTGCGGATGCGGATGCGGATGCTGCTTGTCATGGTCGGCTCTCTTCTTGTGGATCCGATGGGTGCGGCTGTGTGTGGGGGGAGGTCGTCAGCGACCGGTCCGCCGCTGCGGGCCGGAGAAGCCCGTGACCGGGGCGGGGACTACAGGGGCGTGATCCGGAACCGGGTGAACGTCGCCGTCCCGGCGGGTCCCGGCCCCTCGGGCGCGACGGCGAACAGGCCGAGCAGGGCGCCGACCCAGCGCCAGGGGGTGGCCGCGAAGACGGGCCCGGACGGGCGCGGGCCGTCCCCGACGTCGTACCGGAACCGGCAGCGCGCCCCCGTCCCGGCCTCGATCCGCAGCCGCGCCCGCCCCTCGGGAGCGAGGCAGGGCACCCCGGCGTCGCGCTCCCGGTCGGCCACCGCCTCCGCGAACCGGTGCACGAGGCGGACCGTGCCGTCCCTCCCGCGCTCCAGGCCGATCCACGCGCACGCGTCCCCGAGCACCACGAGCCCCGCCCGCGCACCCGGCTCGGTGCCGTCCAGCCGCAGCTCGACCTCGACCGCGCTCGGCAGGCCGGGCAGCCGCTGGGTGAGGACGTGGGGAAGCTTCCGCGGATCGTGGGCGTCGGCCGAGCGGACGCAGGTCAGCCGCAGGCCGTCCGCGGAGGTCTGGGTGGCCCAGCCGTCGCCGGGGTTGGCGGTCCACTGCCACTGGCGGCCGTACCGTCCGCCGGGGAAGTCGTCGTCGGTGGCGGGCGCGGCCGGCGGCTGCGGCGGCAGCGCGGGCCGGCGGTGTACGGCGACGGGGGCGCCCTCGTCGCCGAGGACCGGCCAGCCGTCGTCGCCCCAGCGCATCGGCTGGAGGTGGACCACCCTGCCGTAGGCGCCGCGCTGCTGGAAGTGCAGGAACCAGTCCTCGCCGGCCGCGGTGCGCACCCAGCCGCCCTGGTGCGGCCCGTTGACGTCGGTGTCCTTCTGCTCCAGGACGATCCGTTCCTCGTACGGGCCGAAGAAGCCGCGTGAGCGGAACGCGCCCTGCCAGCCGGTCTCCACTCCCCCGGCGGGGGCGAGGATCCAGAACCAGCCGTCGTGCCGGTAGAGCTTGGGCCCTTCCAGGGTGAACCAGCCGGGGATGCGGTCCCCGTCGACGATCACCTTGCCCTCGTCGGGCAGCGAGGTGCCGTCGGGGTGCATCCGGTGGCCGGTGAGCCGGTTCTTGACGCCGGAGCGGGACCTGGCCCAGGCGTGCACGAGGTAGGCCTCGCCGGTCCCGTCGTCCCACAGGGGGCACGGGTCGATCAGCCCCTTGCCGGCCTTGACGAGGTGCGGGCGGGTCCAGGGGCCGCGGATCTCGGGTGCGTTGACCTGGAAGATGCCCTGGTCGGGGTCGCCCCAGAAGATCCAGAAGCGGTCGTCGTGGTGCCGGATGGAGGGTGCCCAGACCCCGCGGTCGTGCCGGGGTGCCGCGAACTCCTCCTCCGGTTCGAGGCGTTCCAGGGCGTGGCCGACGAGGGTCCAGTGGACGAGGTCGCGGGAGTGCAGCAGGGGCAGGCCGGGGGCGCGGCCGAAGCTGGAGGCGGTGAGGTAGAAGTCGTCGCCGACGCGGACCACGTCCGGGTCGGACCAGTCGGCGTTCAGGACCGGGTTGGTGTAGGTGCCGGGGGCGGTCACTGGCTCACCGCCTTGCGGGCCAGGGCCGCCGCCTCGCCCCGGGTCGGGGTGCCGTCGGCGACGACCGTGACCACCCGGCGTACGACGGTCGCGCCGGGCGGGACGGGCAGCCGCCGGGTGTGCGCGAGGGAGGAGCCCACGCCGGGGTACTCGGCGGCCCGGACGAACCACGGGTCCCGGCGGGTGTCCTCGGTGGCCCCGGTGAACACCAGCGTCCAGCCCTCGCCCGCCAGCGCGAGCCAGTCGGCCCGGGTGCCGTGCGTCTCCGCCTCGCCGTACCGGTCGGCGGTGAAGACCTCCGGGGCCCGGGACTCCTTGCGGGCCCGCCAGAAGAAGCCGCCGTAGGCCGCGCCGGGCCGGCCGTTGGTGGCGGGGCTGCCGATCGACAGGGGCGCGGTGGTGACGTTGGTGAGGGAGAAGGTGAAGTCCAGCGCCCAGGCGGTGTCGGTGAGTCCGGTGGCCGCGACCGTACGGCGCTCGCGCAGCAGCTCGGTTCCGGCGGCCACCCAGCGCAGTTCCTCCACGAAGCCGTCGGGGTCGCGGAGCTGGAAGGCGGTGTGCCGCTGGGCGCCGTGGTTGTCCAGTTCGGCCGGGCCCCGGTCGCGGACGAAGGTCCGGCCGCCCCAGAAGTTGTGCCCCTCGACATCGGGAACGGCGACACCGACGCCGAGGTGGTGTGCGTGGTCGGCGGGGCTCACCTCGGTGACCGCCGTGCCGGCCAGGGTGGTGACGGGGTGCAGGTGGGGGCGCGGGGAGAGCCGGGCGGGCAGCTCGGGCCGGGTGACGTAGCGGCCGACCGGGCGGCCCGCGACCCGCAGGACCAGGCTGTCGGGGGACGTCATCAGGTGCTCACCTCGTTCGGCAGGTCGTTCGGCAGGTCGTTCGGATGGTCGTTCGGCACGGGGCGGCCGGGCGGGGACCAGGGAGCGCCCAGTTCGGAGTAGAGGGCGAGGGTGGCGGCGGACGCGGCGACCAGGCCGTCGATGCCGGGCACGATCCGGCGGTGCCCGTCGGGCAGCAGCCGCCAGGCGTGCCCGGGCAGCGGTGCCGGGTCGGGGGCCGTGCGGACGGCCTCGACGACCCGCATGAAGGCACCGGTGTCGTCCGGCGGGACCAGCAGCGGCGTGCCGTGCTCCAGGTGCCCGACGAGGTTCTCCAGCAGGTCGGTGCGGCCGTACTCGGTCTCCTCCGGGCCGTGGCCGGTGCGCTGGAGCAGCACCCGGTCCTGCTTGTACCAGAAGGTGATCCGGCCGCTGCCGCCGTGCACCAGCAGGTACGGCTCCCCGGGGTGTTCGGCGCACAGGGTCGCCGCGACCGTGACCGGGCCGTGCGGGGTGTGGACGCGGACGCAGGAGGTGTCGTCGGACTGGATGGCGTTGGCGCGCAGCAGCTCGGTCTCGATGCCGGTGACGTCCTCGGCGCGGTCCGTGCCGAGCAGGGCGAGGCCGGTGGCGACGGCGTGCGCGAGGGGGTTGGTGAGGACCCCGTCGACCACGTCGGCCCCGTTCAGCCGGCGCCGGCCCGCCCAGGGCGCCCGCCGGTAGTAGGCCTCGTCCCGGGCCCAGGCCCCGGCCCCGCCGACCCCGGTGACCTCGCCGATCGCGCCCTCGGCGATGAGGCGCCGGATCGCGGGGACCGCGTGCGAGCCGAGCGACTGGAAGCCGATCTGGCAGGCCACCCCGGCCTTTAGGACCCCGTCGGCCATGCGGCGGAACTCGGCGTACGAAGGTGCGGGCGGCTTCTCCAGCAGCAGGTGCACCCCGCGCGCGGCGGCGGTGAGGGCCAGGTCGGTGTGGGTGGGGATCGGCGTGCAGATCACGGCGATCCGCGCGCCGGTGGAGTCCAGGAGCGCGCCGAGGTCGGCGGACTGCTCGGGCGTGCCGAGTCCGTCGGGGATCTCCTCGCCGGTCAGCGGGGTCAGCTCGCAGATGCCGGCCAGCCGGACGAGGCCCGCGCCCTGGAGCCGGCGGATGTTGTCCAGGTGCCAGCGGCCGTGGCCGCGCGCGCCCGCGAGGACGACGTCGACGCTCATCCCTTCACCGCCCCCGCGCTGAAGCCGGTGATCAGCCACTTCTGGATGAAGGCGAACACGATCACCACGGGTAGGGCCGCGATGATGCCGCCCGCCGCCAGGGCACCGAGGTCGACGCTGTCCGCGCTCATCAGGGTGTCGAGGCCGACCGGGATGGTCTGCTTGCCCTGGTCGGAGAGGAACATCAGGGCGAACAGGAAGTGGTTCCAGGCGTGGACGAAGGCGAAGGAGCCGACGGCGACCAGGCCGGGCCGCAGCAGCGGCAGGACGACGATCCGGAAGGCCGTGAGCCGGTTGCAGCCGTCCACCCAGGCGGCCTCCTCCAGGGAGTACGGCACGTTCCGGATGAACCCGCTGATCAGGATCATCGACAGCGGCAGCTGGAAGACGGTCTCGGCGATGACGACGCTGCCGAGGGAGTTGATCATCGACAGCTTGGCGAAGATCTGGAACAGCGGCACCAGCAGCAGCGCGCCCGGCACGAACTGGGAGCACAGCAGGGCCAGCATGAAGCCGCGCTTGAGCCGGAAGTCGAAGCGGGCGAGCGCGTACCCGCCGGCCAGGGCGACCACGGTGGTCAGCACCAGGGTGGCGAGGCCGACGTAGACGCTGTTGGTGAAGTAGGTGCCGAAGCTGCGCTCGGTCCACACCTTCTCGAAGTGCTCGAAGGTCATGGGCCAGGGGACCAGCGAGGTGGAGCCGGCCGGGCGGAGCGCGAAGAGCAGGATCCAGTAGAAGGGGACCAGCGTGAACAGGAGGTAGACCGTCAGGGGGACGTAGATCTGCCAGCGCGGGACCTCGTCCCAGGAGCGGCGCCCCGTGCGGGTCCCGACGGGCTCGGCCGCCGCCTTCCGGGGTGCGGGAGCGATCTCGGTGATCACTTGGAGTCGCCTCCGAACTTGCTCAGCCGCAGGTAGACGATCGAGCAGAAGAGCAGGATCACGAACGCCACCGTGGTCAGGGCGGAGGCGTAGCCGAAGTTGTGGGCGTCGACGCTGGTGTTGGCGATGTAGAGGGGGAGGGTCGTGGTCTCCCCCGCCGGGCCGCCGCCGGTCAGCGTGTAGAGCAGGTCGACGTTGTTGAACTCCCACACCGCGCGCAGCAGCGTGGAGAGCACGATGGCGTCCTTCAGGTGGGGCAGGGTGATGTGCCGGAACTGCTTGAGCCGGCTCGCGCCGTCGACCTCGGCGGCCTCGTACAGGTCCTTGGAGACGGACTGGAGGTCGGCGAGGATGAGGATCGCGAAGAAGGGGACGCCCCGCCAGAGGTCGGCGACCACCGCCGCCGGGAAGACGGTCGAGGGGTCCGACAGCCAGCTGGTGCCGTAGGAGCCGATGCCGGCGTCCGCCAGGTAACGGGTGATGCCCGTCTGGGAGTTGTAGAGCAGCACCCAGATCGCGGAGGTCAGTACGCCGGAGACGGCCCAGGGCGAGAAGACCAGCGCCCGGCCCAGCGCCCGGCCGACGAAGGTCTGGTTGACGATGAGCGCCAGCGCCAGGCCGAAGAGCAGTTGCAGCCCGACCTCGACCACGACCCACTTGGCGCTGAAGGTCAGCGTGTCCCGGAACTGCGGGTCGTGGGCGAAGAGCCGGGTGAAGTTGTCGAGGCCGGCGAAGCCGTTCCGCCACGGTTTGGTGGGGTTGTAGTTCTGCAGGCTGTAGTAGAAGACGCTGAGCACCGGGTAGGCGATGAAGCCCAGCATCAGCAGGGCCGCCGGGGCGATCAGCAGGTACGGCAGCCTGCGCGGGGTCGCGGAGGCACGGCGCCGCCGGGGTGGCGCGGGCGGTTTCGCCACGGCTGCGGCTTGGGCCATGACTGTTCTCCGTTCGCAGTCGATAGGTGCCGCCCGAAGGGCGTCCGTGAGGGGCGGTGGTCGGGTGACGGGCGGGCGGTTGCAGCGGGTGCAGGAAGCGCTTGCTACATGCGCGTGCTTGAAGCGCTTCAACGACCGGTGTGCGGGGGGGTCAGCCGGCGTACGGGTCCGGCACGGTGCCCGGGCGGGCCAGGAACGCGAAGTCGCAGCCGGTGTCGGCCTGGGTGATCTGCTCGTTGTAGAGGGCGCCGTAGCCGCGTTCGTACCGGGCGGGCGGCGGCGTCCACTCGGCCCGCCTGCGGTCCAGCTCCGCGTCGTCCACGTGGAGATGGAGGCTGCGGGCCCCGACGTCCAGGGTGATGAGGTCTCCGGTGCGGACGAGCGCCAGGGGGCCGCCGATGTACGACTCGGGGGCGATGTGCAGCACGCAGGCGCCGTAACTCGTGCCGCTCATCCGGGCGTCGGAGATCCGGACCATGTCCCGCACGCCCTGCTTGAGCAGGTGGTCCGGGATCGGCAGCATGCCGTACTCGGGCATGCCCGGGCCGCCCTTGGGGCCGGCGTTGCGCAGCACCAGCACGCTGTCGGCGGTGATGCCGAGCGACGGGTCGTTGATGGTGCGCTGCATGGTCCGGTAGTCGTCGAAGACGACGGCCCGGCCGGTGTGCTCGAGCAGGTGGGGCTCGGCGGCGATGTGCTTGATGACCGCGCCGTCCGGGCACAGGTTGCCGCGCAGTACGGCGACCCCGCCCTCGCCGGCGACCGGGTTGTCCCGGGTGCGGATGACGTCGTCGTCGTGGACCTGCGCGCCGGTGAGCTGCTCGCGCAGGGTGTCGTACGACACCGTCGGCCGGTCCAGGTGGAGCAGGTCGGTGATCCGGGAGAGGAAGCCGGGCAGGCCGCCGGCGAAGTGGAAGTCCTCCATCAGGTACGTCCGGCCACCGGGGCGGACGTTGGCGAGGACCGGGACCGTGCGGGCGATGCGGTCGAAGTCGTCCAGGGTGAGCCGGACACCGGCACGGCCGGCCATGGCGATCAGGTGGATCACGGCGTTGGTGGAGCCGCCGAGGCCGAGCACGGTGGTGACCGCGTCCTCGAAGGCCTCGGGGGTGAGGATGTCGGAGAGTCTGCGTCCCTTGTGGACTTGTTCAACGATCCTCATGCCGGATCGCGCCGCCATCCGATCGTGCCCGGAGTCCACCGCCGGGATGCTGGACGCCCCCGGCACGGTCACCCCCAGCGCCTCGGCCGCGGCGGTGAGCGTGGACGCCGTGCCCATCGTCATGCAGTGGCCGGGCGAGCGGGCCAGGCCGCTCTCCAGCTCGGCCATCTCGCAGTCGCCGATGAGGCCGGCCCGCTTGTCGTCCCAGTACTTCCACATGTCGGTGCCGGAACCGAGGACCTCGCCGCGCCAGTGGCCCGGCAGCATGGGACCGGCCGGGACGAAGACGGCGGGCAGGTCCACGGAGGCGGCGCCCATCAGCAGCGCGGGCGTGGACTTGTCGCAGCCGCCCATGAGCACCGCGCCGTCGACCGGGTAGGAGCGCAGCAGTTCCTCGGTCTCCATCGCGAGCAGGTTGCGGTAGAGCATGGGGGTCGGCTTCTGGAAGGTCTCGCTGAGGGTGGAGACCGGGAACTCCAGCGGGAAGCCGCCCGCCTGCCACACCCCGCGCTTGACGGCCTGGGCGCGGTCGCGGAGGTGGACATGGCAGGGGTTGATGTCGGACCAGGTGTTGAGGATCGCGATGACCGGCTTGCCGAGGTGCTCCTCGGGCAGGTAGCCGAGCTGGCGGGTGCGGGCGCGGTGGCTGAAGGAGCGGAGCCCCTCGGTGCCGTACCACTGGTGGCTTCTGAGTTCCTCGGGACGCTTCCCGCCGGTCATATCGACCACCCGGCGGCGATGGCGGCGACCTCGGCGCGCTCGTCCTCCGGCAGCGGCCTGCTCGGCGGCCGGACGTCGCGGCGGCACAGGCCGAGCGCGGCGAGGGCCTCCTTGACGACGGTGACGTTGTTGGCGTTGCCGTGCGCGGCGCGCAGCTCCTCGAAGCGGCGGATCTGCTCCCAGACCTTCATGGCGGCCGGGTAGTCACCGGATCGAAGCGCTTCGATCATGTTCAGCGAGACGGCCGGGGAGACGTTCACGAGCCCGGAGGTGAAGCCGGTGGCGCCGGCGGAGAAGTAGGAGGGCGCGTACGGTTCGGCGAGGCCGGCGACCCAGACGAAGCGGTCCAGGCCCGCGTCCCGGGCGAAGGCCGCGAACCGGGCGGCGTCCGGCACGGCGTACTTGACGCCGATCACGTTCGGACAGTGGTCGGCGAGTTCGGCGAGCCGGGCGCCGGGGAGCTGGGGGCTGCGCAGGTACGGCACCACGCCCAGCTCCGGGACGGCCTCGGCGATGGCCCGGTGGTAGTCGACCCAGCCGGCCGCCGAGACGTACGGGTGCACCGGCTGGTGGACCATCACCATCTGGGCGCCGGCGTCGCGGGCGTGCCGGGCGGAGGCGATCGCGGTGGGCAGGTCGTGTCCGACGCCGACGAGCAGGGTGGCGCGGTCGCCGGCCTCCTCGACGGTCAGCTCGGTGACCAGGCGGCGCTCCTCGGGGGTGAGGGCGTAGAACTCGCCGGTGTTGCCGTTGGGGGTGAGGGTTCTGATCCCGCCGTCGAGCAGGCGGCGCAGCAGGGCCCGGTGGGTGCCGGTGTCGACGGAGCCGTCCTCGGCGAAGGGGGTCACCGGGATGGCCACCACGTCGGCCAGGGCCGCCCGTTGGGTCTCGAACGTCACGCTGCTCATTTCTGGCCTTCCTCGGGGAGGGGCTCGGGGAACGCACGGCGTACGAAGGACGCGATGTGGGCGTGCAGGGCGCTCGCGGCGCCGTCCGCGTCGCCGTCCAGCGCGAGCCGCAGGATCTCCCGGTGCTCCTCGGCCTCCCGCTCCCAGGAGGGGTCGGCGGACCAGGCGACGGCGGAGACGAGGGCGGCCTGGTCGCGGACCTCGTCCAGCATCCGGCCGAGCAGCGGGTTGCCGCACGGCAGGTAGAGCGCGCGGTGGAAGTCCCGGTTGGCGAGGGAGCGTTCGGCGGTGTCGGTGGCGGTGTCGGCGCGGGTCAGCGCGGACCGGGCGGCGTCGAGGGAGGCGCCTCGCGCGACGGCCCGGCGCAGGGCCTCGGGTTCGAGCAGCAGGCGTACGTCGTAGACCTCGCGCGCCATGTCCGCGTCCACCATGCGCACCGTGACGCCCTTGTACTGGCTCATCACGACCAGGCCGGTCCCGGCGAGGGTCTTCAGCGCCTCCCGCACCGGGGTCTTGGACACCCCGAACTGCGCGGCCAGCTCCGCCTCGACCAGGGGCTGACCGGGGGTCAGCCGTCCGGTGAGGATGCGGTGTTTGATCGCGTCCAGCACGTACTGCGTGCGGGACGGGATCGGGGTGGGCACAGAGGTCATGCGGCCCTCTCGGATCTCACATATCGCGTCTCATATATGACGTACGGAGTACGACGCGTTGAAGGTAGGAGGGGGCCCGGCTTTCGTCAATGCTTCTGACAAAGGAAGTCGGGAAGTGCTCAGACGCTGTGGATGTGGCCCTCGACGGCGGTGAACGTGGGCCGGCCGGAGGCGGTGGCGGCGCGCGCGGTGGCCGACTCGCGGCTGAGCGTGGGGCCGACGTGGGTGACGAGCAGCTCGCGCACCCGGGCCTCGGCGGCGACGCGGCCGGCGTCCTCCGGTGTCAGGTGGACCTGTTCGCCGTCGCGATGGACGTCGATGTCGGCCTCGCACAGGAACAGGTCGGCGCGGGCGGCGAGTTCGGTGAGCGCGGGGCAGGGGCCGCTGTCCCCCGAGTACGCCAGCACACTGCCCTGGCATTCGGCGCGCAGCCCGTACGCCTCGGTGCCGTGGGCGACGGCGCGGGAGGTCAGGCGGAGGTTCCAGTGCCGGACGTCGTGGCCGTCGTACAGGTCGCGGAAGTCGAAGACGCCCTTGAGGAAGTCGACGTCCGGCCGCCCGAGGAAACCGGCCAGCCGGCGTGCGCAGCCCTCCGGCGCGTACACCGGGACCGGGGCGGGCGGGGTCATCCTGCCGAAGGCGAACGCGTAGGCGGCGGCGAGCAGGTCGGCGCTGTGGTCGGCGTGCAGATGGGAGATCCAGATCGCGGTGAGCCGCGCGGGATCCGTGTGCCGCTGCAACGCGGCGAACGTCCCGGGCCCCGCGTCCACCCACACCTCGGCGCCCCCGCCGGACAGCAGGTACCCGGAGCAGGGCCGGTCCGGGCCCGGGTGGGGCGAGGCGGTACCGAGGACGGTGAGGGTGAGCGGCATGAGAAGGAGCGTACGACGCGACGGGCCCGGGTCAGGTCAGATCTCCATCACCGCGTCGCAGTCCGGGCAGACCAGGGACGCGTACTCGTCGGGGTACCACGGCTCGCCGGGGCGCGGCGAAGGCGCCCGAGGAGCCTTCGTCATGGCGAAGGTGTCCTTGCCGCACAGGGTCCGTGGGCCGGCGGCGTCGGGCCTGCCGGGGGCGGCGGGCGCCGCGTGCACCCTGCGGGGGAGCCGTTCCGCGTCGGGCGGTCCCTCCGCAGGGGTGCGCGCGGCCAGGGGGTGTTCGCGCTCGTACACGACGACGATCTCGCTCATGTCTCCACCGTAGGCGCGGTGACCCGGGGCGCCGCGTTCACCCGCGGGTGGTGCTGGGCAGGGCGAGTTCGCGGCCGCGGTAGAAGCCTTCGCGCTCCTCGGCGACGTACGGGGCCATGGCCGCCCGCCGCCGCGCCTCCGACTCGGAGGCCCGCCACGCGTCGCACGCCTCCCGGGAGTCCCAGAACGACACGCCGGTGATCTCCTGTCCGTCCTCGGACCAGTAGGCGTAGGCCCGGTGCAGGCCCTGCGGTGCGGGCTCCGGGCGCCACGCCCTCTCGAAGTCGTCGTGGGTTCCCGGCTGAAGGCGGCGTGTCGTCACCCACACGTAGTGCTCCTGCATGGTGGTCTCCTCCGTACCCGATCGGATTGCCCCCTCTCAGGGGCACCGTAGACCGGATACGCCACTTCCCGCCGCCCGGCGACGGCTGGTCGGCCCCGGGTCGGGCCATGTGGGGTCAGGCGGCTGAGGTGGTGGTCAGGGCGCGGGCAGCGTGAGCACCAGGTACAGCACGGCCAGGGGCGGGACCAGCGCGCCGAGGGCCAGCCAGACGCGCGGGGCCGACCAGCGGCGGGTCCAGGGCAGCAGCCACGCGGTGAACAGGGCCGCGCCGGCGAGCGGGCCGCCGATGTCCGTCATGCCGTCGATCCGGGCCAGCGCCGTGTCGAGGGCGGCCGGGCAGTGGTCGGGGCCGCAGCTGTCCGTGGCCATCGCGGACAGTCCGCCGAGGAGGAGGGCGAGCAGGCCGAGCGGGACCATCAGGGCCGTGGCGATCGCCGGGGCCACCCAGCCCCGGGGGTCCCGCTCCCCCTTGCCGGGGGCGGGCGCGGGCGGCGCGCTGTGCGATGTCGTCATGCGGCCAGTGAAGCGGGGGCGGGGGGTGTGGCACACCGGCGGAGCTACTCATACGGAAGCCGCTCCGCTACTCAGACACCGGGCCGCCGACGGCCACGGTCACCCGGACACGACGTGAGGCGCGGGCGGCGCTCGCCTCACGCCTCAGGCGCTCCCCCGCTCCCCCACCCCGGGTCCCGCCCGCTCAAGCCGACCGCCCGGTCCAGCAGGGGGGCGTCCGGCGGGACCGGGACGACCGGGCCGAAGAGGCCGTTGCCGCGGTCCGGGTCGTCGGCCGCGGCGCGGAGGAAGGCGAGGGCCGAGTCGAGGGCGGCCGGGTCCGGGGTGTAGTCCTGGCCGGTGGCGCGGGCCAGGTCCCAGCCGTGGATCACCAGCTCGTCGGCGACGACGGCGCCCGCGACCGCGCCCGGCAGGTCCACCCCGCCGGCGCGGGTGCCGCCGGTCCAGGCGGCCGGGTCGCGCCAGGCGTCGGCCAGCTCGTCCAGCGCCTTCGGCAGTTCCTCGCGCCAGCCGGGACCGAGGTCCCAGGCCACGGCGGTCGGGCTGGTGTCGGTCGTGGGACCCAGGTCCTTGCGGGCGGCGTCCCGGAAGGCCACGGACAGCATCAGCAGATGGCCCAGCAGATGGCGCACCGCCTGGCCCGGGCACGGTGTCGCGGCGGTCAGCTGTTCGTCGGTCACGGACTCGGCGAGCCGGGCCACGATCCCGGTCTGCGGGCCGAGGTCGATCACGGTCATGGTCACTCCTTCGGGGTCGCGCTCCGCGTACCGAGGGCTGACCGGCCGGCGCCCGGAAACTCATCGGTGCGGCGCGTCCACTCCCACGGCGCACGGCCGCCGCCCAGGCACCAGACGGCGATCACCGGGTCGCACAGCGCGCAGCCGAACGACGCGTCGTGGGCGAAGGGGATGATCGGATGGCCCTTGAGGTGGTGGACGACGTCCCAGACGGTGTGCAGCAGCCAGCCGACGCCGATGAACGCCCAGGAGTCCAGGCCCCGGTAGGCGACACAGGTGGCGACCGCCGTGAACGCGAACTCCCAGCCGCCGAGGCCGCCGCCGCTGAGGTAGGCGGCCCCGGCACCGGCCACCATGACGGCGTTCAGGCGGCGCCGGTGGCGTTCCGGGACGAGGGACATGAGGGTGACGTAGAGCAGGCCGACCAGAAGGGGGGCGAGGTAGCGCATGCGGTCGACGGTAGGTTTCCGGGCCCGGGCGCCCCAGGGGCAGCAGTGCCAGGTTCCGACGGATTGTCGCCGCCGCGCACGACGCCCGCGCACACCTAGGGCACCTTCCCGATCCGCGGCCCCCCGCCTTAGGCCCACGATGACCGGGCATGACGACCTCCCTGACCCTGTTCCGCGTGCTGCGGGACCGCAACGCGGCGCTGTACCTGACGGCCCTGGTGGTGTCCGGCTTCGGCACCTCCTCGCTGTGGCTGGCGTCGGGCGTGTGGGTGAAGGAGCTGACCGGCTCCGACGGCCTGGCCGCCCTGTGCATGCTCGCGATGTGGGCGCCCACCCTGGCGGGGCCGGCCCTGGGCACGCTCGCCGACCGCCTGCCGCGCAGACCCCTGCTCATCGCCCTGGACCTGGGCCTGGCGGCCCTGCTGCCCGCCCTCTTCGCCGTCGGCTCCCCCGGCCGCCTGTGGCTGCTGTTCACCGTCCTCTTCCTGTACGGCACCGCCGGGGTCGTCCACGACGCCGCCGGGTCGGCGCTGGTGACCGCCGCGGTGGGCCCGGAGCTGCTCGGTGACTTCAACGGGCTGCGGATGGCCGTCACGGAGGGGATGAAGCTCGTCGCCCCGCTGACCGGGGCAGGCCTCTACACGGTGTACGGCGGTCCGGCCGTGGCCTGTCTGGACGCCGCGACCTTCGTGCTCGCCGCCGGGCTGTGCGCCCTGCTGCGGGTGCGCGAGGAGCGGCCCGCCCGGTCCGGCGAGAGCTGGCGGAGGCAGACCGCGGAGGGCGTCCGGCACCTGTGGGGCCACCCGCTGCTGCGCCCGCTGGTCCGGGCGGGCGGTACGACGATGCTGCTGGCCGCGCTGGGCAGCACGACGCTGTACGCCGTGGTCGACCGCCTCGGCCACTCCCCCGCCTACACGGGTGTGCTGTACGCCGTCCAGGGCGCCGGCTCGGTGGCCGCCGGGCTGCTCGCCGGGCCGGCGCTGCGGCGGCTGGGCGCGCGGCGCCTCGCGGCGGCCGGGATCGCGCTGACGGGGGCCGCGGTGGCGGCGCGGGCGGTGCCGTGGGACCCGGTGGCCTGGGCCTGCAGCGCGGCGGGCGGTCTGGGGCTGCCCTGCGTGCTGATCGCGGCGCTCACCGCGGTCCAGCGGGAGACCCCCGGCCCGCTGCTCGGCCGGGCGACGGCCACCGCCCACACGCTCCTGTTCACCCCGAACGTGCTCGGCCTCGCGCTGGGGGCCGGCCTGGTCGAACTGGCCGGCCCTGCGCTGCTGCTGCCGCTGTACGGCCTCGCGCTGCTGCTGACGGCGCTGCCGCTGGCTCAGCGCGCGGAGAGTGCCTCCCGGACCGCCGCGAGGTCCCCGTCGGACGCCAACCCCGCGTGATAGAGCCGCAGTTCCGTCGCGCCGTCGGCACGCGCGCGTGCCGCGTCCGCCGCGAGCGTGCCGGGGCTGCCGCCCATGCCGGAGACGACCGTGAGGTTGGCGGCCAGCACCGTCCCCGCCCGCGCCTGCCCGGCGAAGGGCGCCAGCAGGGCCGTACCGCCGGTGCAGGGCACCACGACGCCGTCGGCCACGGACAGGATGTGGGCGGGGTCGACGCCCGCGTTGGCGCCGCAGTGGTAGGTGACCGGGTCGGCGTGGAGCAGCACCTGGAAGCCGTCGGGTGCGGCGGCGCGTACGGCGGCGACGGCCTCCTCCTGGAGGGTGCGGGCGGCGGTGTCGCGCCACGCGCGCGTGGCGGCGGCCGTGTCCTCGCCGAGCAGTTTCTCCACGGTGGGCCAGCCCGCGTCGTCGGCCGTGCACCGCCACAGCGGTTCCAGCGCCTCGCGTACGGCCGCGGCGAGCGCGTCGGCGTCCAGGCCCCGCTCGCCGTAGCCCGCCCGGCAGGACGGGCAGAAGCACAGGGACATCAGGTACTGCCCGGCGTCCCCGACGTCGACGCCGGCGGTCTTGTCGTGGGCGTGCAGGTGCGCCAGCCCGTACCAGCCGAGGGACTCCAGTTCGGTGCCGTGCGCGCCGGGGCGTACGGCGGCCTCGGCGGCCAGGTCGACCAGGTACGCGCGCGTGGCGGGCTGGGCGACGCAGGGCGCCCACGGGTAGCGGTCGCCGTAGGCGTTGACGACGGAGGTGTCGGGGTGTTCGGCGCCCAGGCGGGAGTTGTGGGCGAGGACGACCCAGGTGTGCACCTCCAGGCCGGCCGCGGCGAGGGCGTCGGCGGCCCGGCCGTAGGCGTCGCCGGGGGCCCAGCGGCCGGCGGGGTAGGGGCGCAGACCGCGGCCCGCCCAGCGGTCGCCCGGCGGGTAGAGGACGGCCGCGTACTCGGCGGTGACGATGCGGTGGCGGGGGTGGCGGGGGGTGAGGGCGCGGGTGGAGTGGTAGGCGGAGGCCAGGGTCACCTGCTCCACGCCGAGCCCGGCGATCCGCTCGGGGGCGGCGGGGTCCCCGTCGACGTCCCAGGGGTAGACGAACGCCGACGCCTTCACGCGTCCTCCTCCAGCAGTGCGTAGCCGCGCTCGATCAGCTGGGCGAGCTGTTTGACGTGGTCCTCGGCCGGTTCGTGCAGCGGGGGCCGGACCTCGCCGACGTCCAGGCCGCGCAGCCGCACCCCGGCCTTGACGAGGGAGACGGCGTAGCCGCGGCCCTGGGCGCGCAGGTCCACGAACGGGCGGTAGAAGCCGTCGAGGAGGCGGTGCGCGGTGGGCAGGTCGCCGGTGCGCAGGGCGCGGTGGAAGGCGAGGGCGATCTCCGGTACGAAGCAGAACACCGCGGAGGAGTAGAGGGTGATGCCGAGGGCGCGGTAGGCGAGCTGGGTCAGCTCGGCGGTGGGCAGGCCGTTGAAGTAGAGGAAGTCGCCGGGGGCCTCGGTGCGGACGGCGCTGACGACGCGCTGCATGAGGTCGAGGTCGCCGAGGCCGTCCTTGAGGCCGATGACACCGTCGGTGCGGGCCAGTTCGACGGCGGTGGAGGGGGTGAGGACGGCGTTGTCGCGCTGGTAGACGATGACGGGCAGGTCGGTGGCCGCGGCGATCTCCCGGTAGTGGCGCAGCAGTCCCTCCTGGCCGGCGAGGACGAGGTACGGCGGCAGGGCGAGGACGCCGTCGGCGCCCGCGTCGGCGGCGAGGTGCGCGTAGCGGACGGCGAGCGCGGTGCCGTAGCCGGCGCCCGCGACGACCGGGACGCGCCCCTCGGCCGCCTCGACGGCCGCCCGGACGCAGGCCTGGAACTCCTCCGGCAGCAGCGCGTGGAACTCACCGGTGCCGCAGGCGGCGAAGACGGCGGCGGCACCGGCGGCCACGCCCCGGCGCACATGGGTGCGGTAGACGTCCAGGTCGAGTGAGCCGCCGGGGCCGTAGGCCGTGACGGGGAAGAAGAGCGGCCCGCTCGGGTCGCGGAGCCGTTCGGTCAGAGGGGCTGGCGTCACGGGCTCTCCCTTGGAACAGGCCGGTGCATGTTTCTGATCCACGTCCATATGTCTGAACGACCACGCTAGAGGGCCCCGTTGTGGCGGGTCAAGCGGGCACACGCGTGCCGGCGGCGAGCGAAATCACCTCGGCGGGAAGCGAGATCGCCGAGAGCGCGCGACACTTGACGGTACTCGGCAAACTCTCTAGCGTGTCCACGTATGTGAATGCCGGCCACAAGGAGAACCGAGGATGCCCGCTCCCCGTACGATCCTGCTCACCGGCGCCGCCGGCGGGCTCGGCACCCTGATGCGGTCCCTGCTGCCGGAGTACGGCTACACGCTGCGCCTGCTGGACGTGCGGACCGTCGAGGGCGAGCCGGACGCGATCACCGCCGACCTCGCCGACAGGGAGGCCCTGCGCGAGGCGGTGCGGGGCGTGGACGCGGTCGTGCACCTCGCGGGGATCTCCCTGGAGGCGCCCTTCGAGAAGATCCTGCGGTCGAACATCGAGGGCACCTACAACCTGTACGAGGCCGCCCGCCAGGAGGGCGTGCCGCGGATCGTCTTCGCCTCCTCCAACCACGCCGTCGGCTTCACCCCTGCCCCGCGCGCGGGCGATCCGCTGATCCCCGTCGACACCCCGCGCCGCCCCGACACCTTCTACGGCCTGTCGAAGTCCTTCGGCGAGGACCTGGCCCAGCTCTACTGGGACAAGCACGGCCTGGAGACCGTCTCCGTGCGCATCGGCTCCTGCTTCCCGGAGCCCACCAGCGTCCGCATGCTCTCGGTGTGGATGAGCCCGGCCGACGGCGCCCGCCTCTTCCACGCGGCCCTGACCGCCGAGGAGGTCGGCCACACGGTGGTCTACGGCTCCTCCGCCAACACCCGCCTGTGGTGGGACCTGACCACCGCGCGCTCGCTCGGCTACGAGCCGCAGGACGACTCCGAGCCGTACGCCGAGAAGCTCATCGCCGAGCAGGGCGGACTGGACCCGGAGAACCCGGCCCACAGCCACCTGGGCGGCCACTTCGTGAACGACCCGCCGATCTGGCCGTACTGAGCCCCGCGAAGGCCCCCGGGCGGCTCCCGGCGGCCTTCGCCGGCTCCGGCGCGGCCCCCGGCGGCCGGAAACGATCGTCCACGCGCGCGGGCGGGCACCGAACGGGCCCGCCCGCCGCCGCATCCGGGCATCCGGCGTGCCCGATCCCACTCCGTCCCGGGCAGCCGCGCAGGTCCGCGGCGGGCACGGCCCGTGCCAAGCGGGCGCAAGCGGGCAGCATCGGGCCCGCAACAGGCCTGGTCAGCGACGCGCACCGGCGGTAGAACTTCCCCCATGGGCCCGAACGGGCAGTTCCACAGGGAAGTGGGTGACGACATGACCACCAGAACGGCGGAAGAACGCCAGCGCGAGATCGTGCGGGTCGCCCGCGCCACCGGCTCGGTGGACGTCACCGCGCTCGCCGCCGCCCTCGGCGTGGCCAAGGAGACCGTCCGGCGCGATCTGCGCGCCCTGGAGGACCACGGCCTGGTCCGCCGCACCCACGGCGGCGCCTACCCGGTGGAGAGCGCCGGCTTCGAGACGACCCTCGCCTTCCGCGCCACCAGCCATGTGCCCGAGAAGCGCCGGATCGCCGCCGCGGCGGCCGAGCTGCTCGGGGACGCCGAGACGGTCTTCGTCGACGAGGGCTTCACCCCGCAGCTCATCGCCGAGGCACTGCCCGGGGACCGGCCGCTGACCGTGGTCACCGCGTCCCTGCCGGTCGCGGGCGCCCTCGCGGAGGCCGACCGGATCTCCGTGCTGCTGCTCGGCGGCCGGGTCCGCCCGGGCACGCTGGCCACCGTCGACCACTGGACGACGAAGATGCTGGCCGGCTTCGTGATCGACCTGGCCTACATCGGGGCCAACGGCATCTCCCGCGACCACGGCCTGACCACCCCCGACCCCGCGGTCAGCGAGGTCAAGGCCCAGGCCGTCCGGGCCGCCCGGCGCACGGTCTTCGCGGGCGTGCACACCAAGTTCGGCGCGGTCAGCTTCTGCCGGTTCGCGGAGATCGGCGCGCTGGAGGCGATCGTGACCAGCACCCTCCTCCCGGCCGCCGAGGCCCACCGCTACTCCCTGCTGGGCCCGCAGGTCATCCGGGTCTGACTGTTCCCACTCGCCCTCCCCTGCGGGGCGTTCCGCACCTCCGAACGCCCCTTATGTCCCCGTACTCCCCATATCTTCAGGAGCGATCCATGCGCACCCCGAGCCGACGGAGGCCGCGAGCCACGCTCGCCCTGGCCGCCGCAGGGACGCTGCTCGCCCCGCTGCTCTCCGGCTGCTGGGCCGGCGCCGGCGGGACCGGTTCCGGCGGCGACGCCATCAACGTCCTGATGGTCAACAACCCCCAGATGACCGAGCTGCAGAAGCTGACCGCCGCCCACTTCACCAAGGACACCGGCATCAAGGTCAACTTCACGGTCCTGCCCGAGAACGACGTCCGCGACAAGATCAGCCAGGACTTCGCCAACCAGGCCGGCCAGTACGACGTGGCCACCCTGTCCAACTACGAGATACCGATCTACGCCCGCAACGGCTGGCTGCACGAGATGGACACCTACGTCGCGAAGGACCCGTCGTACGACGAGCAGGACGTCCTGAAGCCGATGCGCCAGTCCCTCACCGGCGACGACGGCAAGCTCTACGGGCAGCCGTTCTACGGCGAGTCGTCCTTCCTCATGTACCGCAAGGACGTGTTCGCGGCCAAGGGCCTGACGATGCCCGCCCACCCCACCTGGCGGCAGGTCGCCGACCTGGCCGCGAAGGCGGACGGCGCCCGGCCCGGCATGCGGGGCATCTGCCTGCGCGGGCTGCCCGGCTGGGGCGAGCTGATGGCACCGCTCACCACCGTCGTGAACACCTTCGGCGGCACCTGGTTCGACAAGGACTGGAGGGCCCGGCTCGACTCGCCCGCCTTCGAGAAGGCGACGAAGTTCTACGTCGACCTGGTCCGCGCGCACGGCGAGTCCGGCGCCGCCCAGTCCGGCTTCGCCGAGTGCCTGAACAACATGACCCAGGGCAAGGTCGCCATGTGGTACGACGCCACCTCCGCGGCCGGGCTGCTGGAGGCGGCCGGCTCCCCGGTCAGGGGCAAGCTCGGCTACGCGCCCGCCCCCGTCGAGCGGACCCGGTCCTCCGGCTGGCTCTACACCTGGGCCTGGGGCATCCAGCAGTCCTCCCGCAACCCCGACAAGGCCTGGAAGTTCGTGTCCTGGGCGTCGGGCAAGGGCTACGAGCAGCTGGTCGGCGAGACCAGCGGCTGGTCGAACGTACCCGCGGGCAAACGGGCGTCGACCTACGCCCACGCCGACTACCGGAAGTCGGCCGCCGCGTTCCAGGAGATGACCAGGCAGGCCATCGAGAGCGCCCGGCCGGACGACCCCGGCGTGCAGCCGCGGCCCGCGCCCGGCATCCAGTTCGTCGGCATCCCCGAGTTCACCGACCTCGGCACCCGGGTCTCGCAGGAGATCAGCGCGGCCATCGCCGGACGCCGGTCCGTGGAGGCCGCCTTGAAGACATCGCAGGCGCTCGCCGAGAAGATCTCGAAGGAGTACGAGGGACGATGACAGCGACGACCACGGCCCCCCTCGCGGCCACCCCCGGGAGAACGGTGGGGCAGCCCTCGGCCCGGCTGCGCGCCTGGGCCACCCGCGCCCCGCTGCTGCCCGCCCTCGTCTTCATGATCGCGGTGACCCAGCTGCCGTTCGTGGCCACGCTGGTGATCTCCTTCTTCGACTGGAACGCCCTCTACCCCAAGGCCCGCCGCTTCACCGGCCTGGACAACTACCGCCAGGTGCTGACCGACGCCGACCTGCGCCACTCGGTGTGGACGACCGTGCTGCTCACGGCGGCGGTGGTGCTGGCCAGCCTGGTCCTCGGGCTGGCGCTGGCGCTGCTGCTGGACCGCAGGTTCCGCGGCCGGGGTGTCGTCCGCACCCTGCTCATCGCGCCCTTCCTGGTGGTGCCGGTCGCCGCGGCCCTGCTCTGGAAACATGTGCTCTACAACCCCGAATACGGCTTGTTCAACGGGTTGCTGCACTATGTCGGCGGCCCACAGCCGGACTGGGTCTCCCGCACCCCGCTGCTCGCGGTCGAGGCCTCCCTGGTGTGGCAGTGGACGCCGTTCATGATGCTGATCCTGCTGGCCGGCCTGCAGAGCCGGGACCAGCAGCAGATCGAGGCCGCCCGGGTCGACGGCGCGAGCGACTGGCAGATCTTCCGCCACCTGACCCTCCCGCACCTGCGCCGCTACCTGGAACTCGGCGCCCTGCTGGGCTCGATCTACATCGTCCAGAACTTCGACGCGGTCTTCACGATCACCTCCGGCGGACTCGGCACCGCCAACCTGCCCTACACCGTCTACCAGAGCTTCTACCAGGCCCACGAGAACGGCCTGGCCTCGGCCGCCGGCGTGCTCGTCGTCATCGGCTCGATCGTCATCGCGACCTTCGCGCTGCGCGTGGTGTCGTCCCTGTTCCGCGAGGAGGTGTCCCCCGCATGAGCGCCGTACTGCGCCGTCACGGACTCGGCCTGCTGGCCTGGCTCGCCGGGATCGTGTTCTTCCTGCCGATCGCGTGGATGGCCCTGACGTCCTTCCACGCCGAGGCGGACGCGGCGACGAACCCGCCGTCCTTCGCCGCCTCCCTGACCCTCGACGGCTACCGCGAGTTCTTCGGCAGCGACGGCGGGGCGAGCCCGTGGCCCGCGCTCGTCAACTCCGCGGTGGCCTCGGTCGCCTCCACGCTCCTCGTCCTCCTGCTGGCCCTCCCGGCGGCCTACGCGCTGTCGATCCGGCCGGTGAGGAAGTGGACGGACGTCCTGTTCTTCTTCCTCTCCACGAAGATGCTGCCGGCGGTGGCGGGCCTCCTCCCCCTCTACCTGTTCGCCAAGAACGCCGGGATGCTCGACAACATCTGGCTGCTGGTCGTCCTCTACACCTCCATGAACCTGCCGATCGCGGTGTGGATGATGCAGTCCTTCCTCGCCGAGGTGCCCGTCGCGGTCATCGAGGCGGCGCGGGTCGACGGCGCCCGGCTGCCGACCGTCCTCGCGCGCGTGGTGGCCCCGATCGCCCTGCCCGGCATCGCCGCCACCGCCCTGATCTGCTTCATCTTCAGCTGGAACGAACTGCTCTTCGCCCGGGTCCTCACGGGCGTCGTCGCCGAGACCGCCCCCGTCTTCCTGACCGGCTTCATCACCAGCCAGGGCCTGTTCCTGGCCAAGGTGTGCGCCGCGTCGCTCGTCATCTCCCTGCCGGTGCTCGCCGCGGGGTTCGCCGCCCAGGACAAGCTGGTCCAGGGCCTGTCGTTGGGAGCCGTGAAATGAAGGCCGCCGTCATCGAGTCCGTGGGCCGCGCCGTGGTCACCGAGGTCCCCGACCCCACGCCCGGCCCCCGCGAGGTGGTCGTCGAGGTCGCGGCCTGCGGCCTGTGCGGCACCGACCTGCACATCCTCCAGGGCGAGTTCGCGCCGAAGCTGCCGATCGTCCCCGGGCACGAGTTCGCGGGCGAGGTCGTCGGGGTCGGCACCCAGGTCACGGAGGTGTCGGTGGGCGACCGGGTCGCGGTGGACCCGTCCCTGTACTGCCACGAGTGCCGGTACTGCCGCACCGGCCACAACAACCTGTGCGAGCGGTGGGCCGCGATCGGCGTGACGACGGCGGGCGGCGCGGCGCGGTACGCGGTGGCCCCGGTCGCCAACTGCGTCAAGCTGCCCGAGCACGTGCGCACCGAGGACGCGGCCCTGGTGGAACCCCTGTCCTGCGCCGTCCGCGGCTACGACGTCCTGCGCTCCCGGCTCGGCGCCCACGTTCTGGTCTACGGCTCGGGAACCATGGGCCTGATGATGCTGGAGCTGGCCAAGCGGACCGGCGCGGCGAGCGTGGACGTGGTCGACGTCAACCCCGCCCGGCTGGAGACGGCCCGCCTCCTCGGCGTCTCGGCCGCCGCGGCGAACGCCGACGAACTGGACCGCCCGCAGGGCTGGGACGTGGTGGTCGACGCGACCGGCAACGCGGCGGCGATCCAGGACGGCCTGGACCGGGTGGCGAAGGCCGGCACCTTCCTGCAGTTCGGGGTGGCGGACTACGCGACACGGGTGACGATCGACCCGTACCGGATCTACAACCAGGAGATCACGATCACCGGCTCGATGGCGGTGCTGCACAGCTTCGAGCGGGCGGCGGAGCTGTTCGCGAACGGGGTGCTGGACCCGGCCGTCTTCATCAGCGACCGGATCCCGCTGGAGCGGTACCCGCAGGCGCTGGAGCAGTTCGCGGCGGGGGTGGGGCGGAAGATCGTGGTGGTGCCGTAGGCCGTTCGGCGGGTTCCGTCCGGTAAGGGAACGGTAAAGCGGTGTCGTTCGTTCACCCGGCATGACAGCTATGACCCCTGGCTCGAACATCCCTCTTCCGGCCGCGCGCGTGACGGTGGACGTGTCCTCTCCGGTGCGGCTCGACGTGTCGGGCCTGCTGCTCACCGGCGACGGCAAGGTGCGGTCCGACGACGATTTCATCTTCTACAACCAGCCCACGGGACCGGGCGTGACGTACCGGTCGGGCGGGGGTACGGCGCCCGACGCGGTCACGGTCGACACCGCCGCCGTGCCGCCGGAGATCGAGAAGATCGTCGTCACGGCCAGTCCGGACGCGGCCGGGCAGACCTTCCAGGGCATCGAGCCGACGGCCACGGTCCGGGACGCGGACGGGGGTGCCGTGCTGGCGACGTTCACGCCGCCGCAGCTCGGCGCCGAGACCGCGCTGGTGATCGTGGAGATCTACCGCCGGGGCGGCCAGTGGAAGGCGCGGGCCGTCGGCCAGGGGTACGCGAACGGGCTCGCGGGCATCGCGACGGACTTCGGCGTGACGGTGGAGGAGCCGGCCGCCGCCCCGGTCGCAGCCCCCGCGGCACCCCCGCAGCCGGCCGCCGCCCCCGCGGCCCCGCCGCAGCCGGTCAGCCCGCCCCCGGTCGCCCCGCAGCCGCCGGTCGCCCCGTCCGCGCCCCCGGTGCCCGCGGCCCCGGCCGCGCCCGCGCCGGGTGCCGGGAAGATCAACCTGGACAAGGGCCGGGTCAGCCTGCAGAAGAACCAGACCGTGTCCCTCGTCAAGGGCGGCCGGCCGCTGCTCTCGCAGGTGCGGATGGGGCTCGGCTGGGAGCCGGCGTTCCGGGGCAAGGACATCGACCTGGACGCCTCGGTCATCGCCTACGGCCCGCAGCGCAACCACATCGACAGCTGCTACTTCGGCAAGCTGACGATCCTGAACGGCGCGGTCCGCCACTCCGGGGACAACCTGACCGGTGAGGGCGGGGGCGACGACGAGGTCATCACGGTCGACCTCGGCCGGCTGCCGCAGGAGGTCACCGGGCTGGTGTTCACGGTGAACTCCTTCTCCGGGCAGAAGTTCACGGAGGTCGCGAAGGCCTACTGCCGTCTGGTCGACGCGGCCACCGGCGAGGAACTGGTCCGTTTCGACCTCACCGGTGCGCAGCCGCAGACGGGCGTGATGATGGCCAAGCTCATCCGCCAGTTCTCCGGGGAGTGGGACATGACGGCGCTGGGGGACTTCGTGAAGGCCCGCACGGTGCGGAACATGGTGGATCCGGGGGCCCGCGCCCTGTAGGCCGGCGCGGCCCGGCGTGCCGGCCCCCCCGGGGGGGCCGGCCGTCGCCTCAGCCGGCCCGCAGCCCCTCCGCCAGCAGGCGCAGGTACCGGCGGATCTCCCCCGGCTCCCCCTGCGCCAGCTCGGCCGCCATGGCCACGCCGTGCGCCAGGCGCAGGACCTCGATCGGCTGCACATCGGCCCGCAAGGTGCCCTCCGCCTGTGCCGCGTCCACCAGCCGGGCCGCCGCGCCCTTGACGACGGACCCGCAGGCCGGTGGTGCCGCCGCGCCGCTCCCGTCCGTCACCGCCGAGCTGAGCAGGGCCTTCATCCCCCGCACCTGAAGGGTGGCGACCGCCAGCTCGTAGAGCCACTCCATGAGCGCCTCGCCCGGCGGCAGGTCCTGCGCCAGTTCACCGGCGCGCACGCCGAGCGCCTCGATCCGGTCGACGTACGCCGCCTCCAGCAGTGCCCCGCGGGTCGGGAAGTGCCGGTAGAGCGTGCCCGAGCCGACGCCCGCCCGCTTGGCGATGTCGTCGAGTGACGCGTTCTCGCCGTACTCGGCGAAGGCCTCGGCCGCCACCTTCAGCAACCGCTCGTAGTTGCGCCGAGCGTCCGCGCGCATGGGCCTGCCCTGCGTCATCGACTCACTCCTTGCAGACCGGGGACCCTCTCCACAGCTTATCGAGCAGGAAAGCGGAGACCATCCCCGGTTGCTGTCGGGAGCGAATCGGCGGGCGCTTCCGCCGTTACCGCTTGTGCCGCTTCCAGGGGCCGGTGATGGCGAGCATGATGCCGGGCGTCTGGATGTTGGCGAAGAGGGTCCTGCCGTCGGGCGAGAAGGTGACGCCGGTGAACTCGCTGTACTCCGGCTCCTCCGCGGTGCCGATGTTCAGCTCGTTGCGGGCGATCGGGTAGGTCCGCCCGCTCTCGGTGGCGCCGAACAGGTGCTGGACGCCCTCGCCGTCCTCGGCGATGACCAGGCCGCCGTACGGGGAGACGGTGATGTTGTCGGGGCCGTCGAAGGCGCCGTCCTCGGCCGGGGCCGGGTTGACGCCGAGCAGCACCTTCAGGGTCAGCGTGCGGCGCTTGGGGTCGTAGAACCAGACCTGGCCGTCGTGCTGGACCGGGCTCTCCGAGCGGGCGAAGGAGGAGACGACGTAGACGCCGCCGTCGCCCCACCACATGCCCTCCAGCTTGCGGGCGCGGGTGACCTGGCCGTCGGTGAACTGCTTGCGCACCGAGACGGTGCGGGCGTCGCGGTCGGGGACGTCCACCCAGTCGACGCCGTACACGGTGCCGGTCCTGGTGGCGCGGGACAGGTCGTCCACGAACTTGCCTCCGGAGTCGAAGCACTTGAACGCCTGGAGCACGCCCGCGTCGTCGGCGAGGGTGCGCAGCTTGCCGCGGCCGTGGCGGAAGCCCTCCGGCGGGGTCCAGCGGTAGAACAGGCCGTTGGGGCCGGAGGCGTCCTCGGTGAGGTAGAGGTGGCCGCGCTTGGGGTCGACCACGACGGCCTCGTGGGCGTAGCGGCCCAGGGCCTTGATCGGCTTCGGGTCACGGTTGGCCCGGCGGTCCTCCGGGTCGACCTCGAAGACGTAGCCGTGGTCCTTGGTGAAGCCGTTCTTGCCGGCCTTGTCCTCGGTCTCCTCGCAGGTCAGCCAGGTGCCCCACGGGGTGCTGCCGCCCGCGCAGTTGGTGGCGGTGCCTGCGATGCCCACCCACTCGGCGACATGGCCGCCGTGGCGGACCTCGACGACGGTGCAGCCGCCGGCCGCCGCCGGGTCGTAGACCAGGCCCTCGGTGAGCGGGACCGGGTGCGGCCAGTTGGCGCGGGCGCCGGCCAGCTCGTGGTTGTTGACGAGCAGGGTGGTGCCGCGCGGGCCCTCGAAGGTGGCCGTGCCGTCGTGGTTGGACGGGGTGAACTCGCCGGACTCCAGCCTGGTCCTGCCGCTGTAGGTGATGATCTCGTAGCGGAAGCCGGCGGGCAGGGCGAGGATGCCGTTCGGGTCGGCGATCAGCGGGCCGTAGCCGACGCCGTGGTGGTGGCCCCCGTGCGCGGAGTCGGCTGCGGCGCTCTCGTCGTCCGTGGCGGCGAGGGCGTTCGGCGCGGTGGCGAGGGCGCCGACGCTGCCCGCCAGGGCGACCCCGGCCCCGGTGATCGCGGATTTTCTGGCGAAGTCCCTGCGGGTGAGCGACATGGTGTCTCCTGTGACGACGGGGTGGTGGTGCCGTGGAGGGTGGGGGGCCTCGGTTCGGCGCACACGCTCCCGTCCACCTGTGAACGGGAGTTGAACGCCGGGCCACCACCAGGGCGCCTGTTCCGTGAATCCGTCTGCACGACCCCATCGCCAGGAAAAGTGCCCGGAGCGTCACCGGAAGGGACAACAGGAGAGGCGGCCGGCCGGTCGTGCCGGCCGTGCCGTCAGTTCCCTTGCTGAGAGCGCGCCTTGAACGCGGCCTTGCGGGCCTCCTTGGCCACCTTCTTGTCGGGGTGGAGGCGGCCCATCGCGTCCAGTACCTCGGCGGTGGCGGGGTGGTCCACCCGCCAGGCCGCCGCGAAGAACCCGCTGTGCTGCGCGGCGAGGCCCTCGACCAGGGCCCGCAGTTCCTCGGAGTTGCCCTCGGCCGCCAGCTGTGCGGCCAGCGTGTCGACGGTCAGCCAGAACACCATGTCCTGGGACGGCGCCGGCACCTCGGCGGCGCCCCGCTCGCTGAGCCACACCCGGGCGAGTCCGCCCAGCTCGGGATCGTCGAGCACCTCACGCAGGGCGGGTTCGGCCTCCATGCCCAGCAGCGACAGCGCCTGCTGGCAGCGCAGCCTGCGCAGCGGTGCGCCGGCGTCCGCGCCGCGGGCCGCGGCGAGCAACTCCCGGGCGGCGGCGAGCGTTTCGCGGCGGGCGAGCCACTGCTCGGTCTCGGCGCGGGCGGCGGACCGGCCGAACCGGGCGGTGCCGTCGAGCAGCGCGTCCGCGCCCTTGTCGGCCAGCTCCCCGACGACGGGGGCGGCGAACCCGGCCTCCAGCAGCCGGGCGCGCAGCCCGTACACGCCGAGCGGGGTGAGCCGGACCATGCCGTAGCGGGAGACGTCGGTGTCGTCCAGCGCGGCGGGTTCCTCGTCGGCGTCGGCCATCAGTGCCTCGTCCACCGGCTGGTAGGCGACGAGCCCGACCGGCTCCAGCGCCCGGAACTGGTCGTCCAGCCGCATCATGGCGTCGGAGACCTGCTCCAGGACGTCGTTGGTGGGCTCGCCCATGTCGTCGGGGACGATCACGGAGGCGGCGAGGGCGGGCAGCGGGACGGGGCCGTCGCCGGGGCCGTCCTCACTGACGGTCAGCAGGTAGAGGTTGCCGAGGACGCCGTCGAGGAAATCCGCCTCGGCCCCGGGGTCCCAGTCGAGTGACGAGAAATCGACCTCGCCGCCTTCCTCCAGCGCGTCGACCAGGTCGTCCAGATCGGGGACGGCCGCGTCGGCGAGGACGGTCTCCAGAGCGGCGAGCCACACGGTGAGCACGTCGTGCGGGGAGCCGCCGGTGAGCAGCTTCAGCTCCTCGCCGGCCCGGACGGTGCCGGCCTCCTCGTCCGCGATCTCGACCAGGCCGGTGTCCACGGCGACCCGCCAGGCCTCACTGGCGTACGCGGCGGCGTCGTCACCGGTGAGTCCGAGCAGCTCGGCGGCGGCCGGCAGCTGCTCCTCGGCCAGTGCGCCGCCGGCGTCGACACGGGTGTCGGGGCCGGCCCAGCGGGCGAGGCGGGCGGCCCGGGACAGCACCGGCGTGGACAGCGCGGCGCGCGCCAGCTCCGCTTCGGGGTGCAGCCGTACGGGCGGCAGGGGGGAGCTGTCTGACATCGGCTGGTTCTCCTCGGACCGTGAACGGGCTCAGCCGCTCAGCGTAGACGGATTTCCACCCATGCCGCCCGGTTCATCTCCCCGTAAGCGGCCGTACATGGCCGAAACCTTGACAACTCCCCGCGCCAGGCAGGAGATTGACGCGCGTAGAAGTTGGGGGGACAACTGTTCACTCGGCTCTATGCGTGTCACTGAGGGCCACGAGCCCCACACGCTCCCGTTCCACCCTCGTCCCGGCGCATCGTCACGTCCCCGGAGGGATCCCTTGCCGAGCAGGTCTTCCGCGCGCCTCGCCGCGCTCACCGTCGCCGCCGTCTGTTCCGCCGCGTCGGCCGTCGTCCTCACCTCGCCCGCGCACGCCGACTCGGTGCGTGTCCACGACATCCAGGGCACGACCCGGATATCCCCGTTCGCCGGGCAGAAGGTGACAGACGTGCCCGGCGTCGTCACGGCCACGCGCACCTACGGCTCCTCCAAGGGCTTCTGGCTCCAGGACCCGACGCCGGACGACGACCCGGCCACCAGCGAGGGCGTGTTCGTCTTCACCGGCTCGGCGCCGAAGGTCGCGGCCGGTGACGCGGTGACGGTGACCGGCACGGTCTCCGAGTACGTCCCGGGCGGCACCTCGTCCGGCAACCAGTCGGTGACGGAGATCACCAAGCCGACGGTCACCACGGTCTCCACCGGCAACGCGGTCCCGGCGCCGGTCGTCGTGGACGAGGACGCGGTGCCGGACGCGTACGCCCCGGCGGGCGACAGCGCCGCGGGGGGCTCGATCAACGGTCTCGCGCTGGACCCGTCGGCGTACGCCCTGGACTACTACGAGTCCCTGGAGGGCATGAACGTCCAGGTCGCCGACGCCCGCGTGGTCACCGCGACCGACCCGTACAGCGAGCTGTGGGTCACCGTGAAGCCGTGGGAGCACCGCAGCCGCCGCGGCGGCACGGTCTACGGCTCCTACGACGCGCAGAACACCGGCCGGCTCCAGATCCAGTCGCTGGGCGCGACCGCCGACTTCCCGAAGGCGGACGTCGGCGACACCCTCCGGGGCGCCACCACCGGCCCGCTGGACTTCAACCAGTTCGGCGGCTACACCCTCGTCGCGAGCAGGCTCGGCACGCTGGAGAGCGGCGGCCTGGAGCGGGAGACGACGCAGAAGCAGTCGGGCCGCGAGCTGGCGGTGGCGACGTACAACGTGGAGAACCTCGACCCGTCGGACGCCACCTTCGACCAGCACGCCTCCGCGATCGTGCACAACCTCCAGTCGCCGGACATCGTGTCGCTGGAGGAGATCCAGGACAACAACGGCGCCAAGGACGACGGCACGGTCGACGCGGACCGGACCGTGACGAAGCTGATCGACGCGATCGCCGCGGCGGGCGGCCCGACGTACGACTGGCGCTCGATCAACCCGGTCAACGACCAGGACGGCGGGGAGCCCGGCGGCAACATCCGCCAGGTGTTCCTGTTCAACCCGGAGCGGGTGTCCTTCACGGACCGCGCGGGCGGCGACTCGACCACCGCGGTCGGTGTCACCAAGGTGCAGGGCAAGGCCCGGCTGACGGCCTCCCCGGGCCGGATCGACCCGGCGAACGCGGCCTGGGCCAACAGCCGCAAGCCGCTCGCGGGCGAGTTCGTCTTCCACGGCAAGACCGTGTTCGTGATCGCCAACCACCTCAACTCCAAGGGCGGCGACCAGGGTCTGACCTCGCAGTACCAGCCGCCGGTGCGCAGCTCGGAGGTCCAGCGGCACGCGCAGGCGACCGCGGTGAACGCGTTCGTCAAGGACATCCTGTCCGTGCAGAAGAACGCGGAGGTCGTCGCGCTCGGCGACATGAACGACTTCGAGTTCTCCGGGACCGCGAAGATCCTGGAGGGCGACGGCGAGCTGTGGTCGGCGATCAAGTCGCTGCCGAAGAGCGAGCGCTACACCTACGACTACCAGGGCAACCAGCAGGTCCTCGACCAGATCCTGGTCAGCCCGGCGATCCGCCGCGGCTGCGACTTCGAGTACGACAGCGTGCACGTCAACTCGGAGTTCCACGACCAGATCAGCGACCACGACCCGCAGGTGCTGCGGTTCCGTCCGTGACCGGGCGGCGGGGCCGGCCGGACGGGGTGTCCGGCCGGCCCCGCCGTGCCGTGGGCCGGTGCCGTGAGGGGGTGCCGGGATCGGGGCCCGGTCACCGGCGGCGGTCGATGCTCACCGGCGGCGGTCGATGCGGCGCCAGATCACGGCGGCGCCGACCACGGCGGCGCCCGCCGCGCCGAGGAGCAGTGCCGGGCGCGGATGCCGGGCGGCGGTGCCCATGACGGACCTGACCGGCCGCGGTGCCCGCAGGTCGTGCCGCGCGGTGCGCCCGGCCCGCAGTGCCCGGTCCCGTACGGTGTGCGTGCCGTGTCCGGCCCGCTCCTGCACCAGGTGACCTGCCTTCGCCATGCGTTCCTGCGCGGTGTGGCCCGCCCGGGCGGCCTGTTCCTGCACCAGGTGTCCCGCCCTGGCCGCCCGGTCCTGCACACCGTGCCCCGCCTGGGCGGCGCCGGCGCGCAGCTGGCCGGTCATGGCGCCGGCCTTGTCCAACAGGTCGGCGGCCCGTACCCGGGCCCTGTCCCTCACCTCGGCCCGGCCCCTCATGTGGGCGACCGTGTCGCCGAGCCGGTGCCGTGCCTGCTCGATCTGCTGCCGCAGCTCGTCGGGGCCCTTGGCGCCCGAGCGGTGCGCGTTCCTGTGCCTCATCGGTATGCCGCCTCCTCCCTGGGTGACCCCCCGGGTACCCGCGGGGGAGCCCAGGAATGTTCAGCAATCTTTATCGATACCTCGTAGAAGAATTAAGTAGAGCTTCACCGACGGGTTGCCGAGACTACCTCCATGACGAGTTCCCGCACACCCTCGCCCTTCGGCCGCGTCCTCTGCGCCATGGTCACGCCGTTCACCGGGTCCGGCGCGCTCGACCTGGACGGCGCCCAGCGGCTCGCCGCGCACCTGGTGGCGCGGGGCTGTGACGGCCTGGTCCTGAACGGCACCACGGGCGAGTCGCCCACCACCACCGACGAGGAGAAGGCGCGGCTGGTCGCGGCCGTACGGGAGGCGGTGGGCGACCGGGTCGCGCTGGTCGCGGGCGTGGGCACCGCCGACACCCGGCACACGGTGGAGCTGGCGCTCGCGGCCGGCAAGGCGGGCGCCGACGGCGTGCTGGTGGTGACGCCGTACTACAGCCGGCCGCCGCAGGAGGCCGTGGCCGCCCACTTCCGCCAGGTCGCCGACGCGAGCGAGGTACCGGTGATGCTCTACGACATCCCGGGCCGCACCGGCACCCGCATCGAACCGGAGACGATGATCCGGCTCGCCGCGCATCCGCGGATCGTGGCCGTCAAGGACTGCTCCTACGACGTCCTCGGCACCCTGAAGGTGCTGGCCGCGACGGACCTGGCGTACTACGCGGGCTGCGACGAGCACGTGCTGGCGCTGTACGCGGTCGGCGCGGCGGGCTGTGTGAGCACGGTCGCGAACGCCGCACCGGCCCACATCGCCGCGATCCCGGCCGCCTTCGACGCCGGGGACACCGCACGGGCCGCCGAGCTCCAGCTGGCCGTCACGCCGCTGACCGAGGCGATGACGGGCGCGGGCCTGCCCGGCACGGTCACCGCGAAGGCCCTGCTGACCCGCCTCGGGCTGCCCGCCGGCCCGGTCCGCGCGCCGCTGCTGCCCGCCGGCCCGGAGACGGCCGACGGGCTGCTGGCGCGGTACGAGGCGCTGCCCGCGCTCTGAGCGGCGCGTCCTAGCCCAGCACCGGCCACCGCTGCAGTTCCCCGCGCAGGGCCCCGGGGTCCGGCTCGTCGGCGGCCCAGGCGATGTGGCCGTCCGGGCGGACCAGCAGGGTGGTGCGCAGCTCCCCGGCGGGGGCGGCGACGTTCAGCCACGGGGTCCCCGGCACCGGCCGCCCCCGGGTGACCAGGACGAAGCGTCCGTCCCGCAGCACCTCGTACAGGCGCCGGCCGCCGGCGAGCCGGAGGTCGGGCACCCGCTGCCCGGTGAGCCGGTGGCTGCCGCGCGGCGCCGGGTAGGAGACGCCGATGCCGGAGAGCCGGCTCTCGCCGAGCGCCGTGAGCGAACTCAGCCGGGAGACCGCCGGCAGGGCCAGGTCGCGCAGCCGGCGCACGGTGCTGCTGCGCGGGGCGCTCAGCACGCCCCGGGTGATCGCACCGGAGATCCGCAGGGTCTGCCTGCCGACCGGGTACCGCTCCCGCTGGTAGGAGTCGAGGAGGGGCTCCCCGGCCCGGCCCTGCACCACGGCGGCCAGCTTCCAGCCCAGGTTGGCGGCGTCCTGCAGCCCGGTGTTCATGCCCATGCCGCCGGCCGGGGAGTGCACGTGCGCGGCATCGCCGGCCAGGAGCACCCGGCCGTCGCGGTAGCGCACCGCCTGCCGCTCGTCGGTGTGGAAGCGGGAGATCCAGCGCGGTTCGTGCAGGCCGTGGTCCGAGCCGAGCACCCGGCGCAGCAGCCCGGCCAGCTCCTCCGGCTCCACCGGCGCGTCGTCGGGGCGGTCGTCCCCGGCGATCCAGCCGATGGCCCGGTACCAGCCGTCGCCGAACGGCACCAGCGAGGCGAAGCCGTACCGGTTGGCGTTGGTGGTCACCGCCTCGGTGGGCAGCTCCTCGAGCCGGACGTCGGCCAGCATCACCGAGCGCAGCACCGACCGGCCGGGGAAGCCGATGCCGGTCAGCCGCCGGACGGCACTGCGCACCCCGTCGCAGCCGACCAGGTACGCGGCGCGGAAGGTACCCGCCCCGGCCGTGTCCGCCTCGACGGCCCCGGCCCGCCGGCGCAGCGCCACCACCTCGGCACCCCGTACGATCCGCACGCCGGCGGCGAGCGCGCGCCGCTCCAGCAGCCGCTCGGTGTTGTACTGGGGGGTGATCAGCACGAACGGGTAGCGGCTGCGCAGCCGGTGCAGGTGCAGTTCGAGCCTGCCGAAGACGCCGACGACGGGTGCCGTCCGGCCGAGGGTGACCAGTTCGTCGCCGAGGCCGCGGGCGTCCAGCACCTCCAGGCTGCGGGCGTGCACGGCGAAGGCGCGGGTCAGGTTGGCGTCGGCGTGCGCGCGCCGCTCCAGCAGGGTGACCCGCACCCCGGCGGCGGCGAGGTCTCCGGCCAGCAGCAGTCCGGTGGGTCCCGCGCCCACGACCAGGACGTCCGCGGGCTCGGCCCGGTCCTCGGCCCGGTCCCCGGACGGGTCGGTGCCCGGGGCGCTCACGCGGGCACCGCGGCGTCGATCAGGTGCTGGTAGGAGTCGACCGGCCGTACCTCCCGGACGGTGAGCCCCGCGCGCTCCACGAGGCCGACCAGGCCCTGGCGGGTGTGTTTGCGCCCGCCGACGGTGAGCAGCATCCGCAGGTCCATCGCGGTGCTGAACCGCTGTCCCGGGCCGTCGTCCACGAGGTTCTCCACGACGAGCACCCGGGCTCCGGCGCGGGCCGTGCGCATCACGGTGCCGAGGACGAGGGCGGCGTCCTCGTCGTTCATGCCGAGGACGTTCTTGAACACGTACGCGTCGACGCCGTCCGGTACCTCCTTGCGGCAGTCGCCGGTCAGGATCCGGGTCCGGCCGGCGAGCGCGCCGCCGTCGCGCAGCCGGGGGTCGGCGCCCGCGACCACGTCCGGCCGGTCGAAGAGGATCCCGTGCAGGCCGGGGTGGTGTTCGAGCAGGGAGGCGAGCAGGAAGCCCTGTCCGCCGCCGACGTCCGCGACCGTCCGCGCGCCGTCCAGCGGCAGGGCCCGCGCCACGGCCCGGGCGGACTGCGTGCTCGCCTGGGTCATGGCGCGGTCGAAGACGGCCGCGGACTCGGGCCAGGCGGTGTGCACGTGCTCGAAGAACTCCTGGCCGTGCAGGTCGGTGAAGACGTCCCTGCCGGTGCGGACCGACTCGTCGAGCCGGCCCCACAGTTCCCAGGTCCAGGGTTCGGTCATCCACAGCACGAGCTGGTCCAGGCTGTCCGGGGTGCCCGTGCGCAGCAGCCGCGAGACCTCGGTGTGGACGAACCGGCCCCCGGCGTCCTCGGCGAAGACCTCGTGGCAGGTGAGCGAGCGCAGCAGGCGGTGCAGCGCGTCCGGGTCGGCGCCGACCGCCGTGGCCAGCTCGCCGGCCGTGGCCGGGGTGTCGCCGAGGGCGTCGGCGAGGCCCAGCCTCACGGCCGCGCGCAGCGAGGCGGCGCAGCCGGCGCTGAGCGCGCGTTCCAGCAGGCCCAGCACGTACGGCTCGGTCGGTGTCTCGGTGGTCACGGTTGGACAGACCTCTCTTCGGGAGCGGCTTGCACGGTGCCGGGGAAGTGCGCGTCCAGCACCTGCCGGACCCCCTCGCGCCAGGACCACGCGCAGTCGCCCGTGATGCCGCGGCGGCGGGTGGTGTCGTACGCGATGACGGCGCGGGTGACGTCGCTGGGGGCGAAGTCGACGGGGACCCCGGTGAGGCGGGAGACGTGGGACATCAGGTCCCGCACCCCGACGGTCTCGTCCCCGCCCCAGTTCACGACGGTCGCGGGCGCCGCCGCCGCGGCCCACAGCCGGGGCACGTGCCGGGCGATGTCGTCGGTGTGGATCGGGGAGCAGTAGTGCTGGCCGGCGGGGGGTACGGCGATCGGTTCCCCGGCGAGCATCTGCCGGAAGTAGATGACGGGGAGCCCGCCGTGCCCGTGCGGCCCGTAGGCCACGTTGAGCCGGGCGATGGTGGTGGGCAGGCCCAGGGCCACGGCGAGCGCGCGGACGGCGCCCTCGGTGGCCAGCTTGCCCACCGGGTAGGCCGGCAGCCACGCCGACGCGGTGCCCAGCGGGTCGGACTCGGTGTGCCGGTGGTCGGGCGCCTGGGGGGCGTAGACCGCGCTGGTGGAGACGTACAGGAAGGCCTCGGCGGCGCGGCAGTGGGTCATCAGGCGGCCGGCGGCGACGGAGTTCACCGCCACCGCGTCCTCGAAGTCCCCGTCGCCGCGCTCGACCGCCGCGTGCAGCACGTGGGTGAAGTCGCGGGGCAGGCCGTGGAGTTCGTCGCCGGCCATGTCCCAGCGCCAGGTCCGGATCCCCCGCTGCCGGAACCGGTGCTCCAGGGCGGGGTCCCGGAACCGGCCGAGGCACCACACCTCGTTGTGTGCGGCGAGCGTCTCGGCCACGGTGCGGGCGACCAGGCCGGTCGCGCCGGTGATCAGGATCTTCTTCCCGGCCGGCCAGGTGGTGTCGTGCGGGTGTTCAGTCATGTGCTCGGTCTTGTGCTCGCTCTTGTGCTCGGTCGTGCGTTCGGTCTTGTGCCCGGCCGGTGAGGGCCCGGTCGAGTTCCGCGCGCAGCAGCGACTGGAAGACGGCCACGTGCCGGGGGCCCATGAGGGTGTAGTGCTCGCCGGGCACGTCGATGTACCGGGGTTCCTCGCGGGTGAAGTCCGCCCAGCGGCTCAGCTCCTTGTCCCGCCAGTCCTGCTTCGTGCCGCGCAGGGGGACGGCGTAGAAGACGCTCATCCGGGCGACGCTGCCGGCCGGCCGGTAGCTGCGGCCGAGGTCGGTGAGGCCGTCGGCGAGTTCCGCCCAGGCGGTGAACCGGGCCAGGTCGAGGTCGAGTTCGGCGAGCCGGTCCGGGTCGGCGAGGTCGATCAGCCGGGCGAGCTGTTCTTGCCGGCCCAGCGGGCGGAGTTCGGCGGGCAGGGTGGCCGCCCGCTGCCCGGTGACCAGGTCCAGGAACATCGCCAGGTTGACCGCGGTCTCCACGAAGTCCAGCTCGTCCATGCGGTACTTGATGTGCGGGGGCAGGTTGAAGCTGCCCAGGAAGTCCACCCGCTCGCCGTCCGCCTCCAGCAGCTTGGCCACCTCGAAGGCGACGGCCGCGCCGAAGGAGTACCCGGCGAGGGCGTAGGGGCCGTGCGGCTGCCTGGCCCGGATGGCGTCCGCGTAGGTGCGCGCCATCTCGTCGAAGGTCTCGAAGGGCTTCTCCCCCGGGTTGAACCCGCGGGCCCGCAGGGCGTAGAAGGGCCGCTCGTGGGCGAAGTACTTGGCCAGGTTGACGAAGACGAGCACTTCGCCGACGCCGGGGTGGACGCAGAACAGCGGGGTGCCCTCGCCGGTGGTCTGCAGCGGGACGACCGGGTCGTACGGCACGGGTCCGCCGCCCTGCCCGGCGTCGATCAGCGCGGCCAGGGCGCGGACGCTGGGCGAGGTGAGGATCGCGAGCACCGGAAGGTCCACGCCGGGGAAGCGCTCGGCGATCAGGCGCTTGAGGCGCAGGATGTCCAGGGAGGTGCCGCCGAGGTCGAAGAAGCCGGCGGTGGCGCTGATGGTGCCCGGGTCCTGTTCCACGAGGTCGCCGTACAGCCCGGTCAGCGTCCGCTCGGTCTCGCCCTCCGGGGCGGTGTAGCCGCCCAGCTGCCGGGTGACCAGCTCCTGGACCGCCGTGAGGTGTCCGGCGTAGTCGCCGGACTCCAGCCGCCGCCGCATGAGCGAGCGCTGGATCTTGCCGAGGCTCGTCTTCGGGAAGGCGTCCTCAGGCAGCGGGAGCAGCACCGCCGGGCGGAATCCCCAGTGCAGTACGGCGGTGTTCCGGACGGCGATGAGCAGGCGGTGCAGTGCCGCCTCGTCGCCGGCGACGTCGGGGGTGACGGCGAAGGCGACCGCGAGCTGCTCGGTGTCGCTGCCCGGCGGGCGTGTGGGGAACGCGGCGACATAGGACCGGGCGATGCCTTCGAGGCCGTCGAGGACCGATTCCAGGTCGTGGCTGTAGTAGTTGACGCCGTTGACGATGATGCTGTCCTTGCTGCGCCCGACCAGGGTCAGCCGGCCCCCGTCGAGCCGGCCGAGGTCGCCGGTGCGGAACCAGCCGTCCGCCGTGAACGCCGCCTGGGTCGCCTCCTTGTCGTTCCAGTACCCGTCGGTGATCATCGGGCCGGTGAGCTGGACCTCGCCGGTCTCCGAGTCGGCGAGCGGGGTGCCGTCGCCGGCGGCGATCCTGATCCGGAGCCCGTCGACGGGCCGTCCGACCGCGGCGAACTCGCTGTCCCGGTCGGCGTCGGGGAACTCCCGGTTGTAGATGCTGCCGGCGCAGGTCTCGGTCATGCCGAAGGCGGGCCACAGGGCCCCGCGGCGCAGTCCGTGGGGAGCCAGCCGGTCGAGGAACGCCACTCCGGTGGCCACCGGGTTGGCCTCCCCGCCGGAGACGATGTACCGCAGGCAGGACAGGTCGAGGGCCGGCGGGGAGGGCTGCCGGTCGAGCGCCTTGTTGATCAGGCCGAGCAGGAAGTTCGGGGTGAACGTCATGGTGACCCGGTGGGCGTCGATCAGCCGGAGGAAGTGCAGCGGGTCGGCCAGCACCGTCTCCGGGGGCGCCTGCACCTGTACGGCGCCGACCGACAGCGGCAGCAGGTGGGCCTCCAGCAGCGCGGCGACGTGGTCGTAGGAGATCCAGTTGAGCGTCACGTCGGCCGCGGTGAGCGACTGTGTGCGGGCCTTGGCCGCCATGGAGGCGAGCAGGTTGCCGTGGGTGAGCCGGACCGCCTTGGCGGCGCCGGTGGAGCCGGAGGTGAGGACCAGCAGCGCGACGTCGTCGGGGTCGCCGGCGGCCGGCGGGGCCGCGGGGGCGTCCGGGGCGGCGGCGGTCAGTTCCTCGACCGTGGTGACCGTCAGCCCCTCGACGGCGGGGAGTTCCTCGCGGGTGCGCCGGTCGGTGAGGACGAGCGGCCCGTCGAGCAGGGCGTCGACGTGGCCCAACTGGGCGGCCCAGCGCTGCGGATCGCTGCGCAGGGGCACCAGCGGGCACGCGGTGATCCCTCCAAGCAGGCAGGCCCACAGGGCCGGCACGAACTCCTCCGGCCGCTCCAGCAGCAGCGCCACGACACGGCCCGGGCGGACGCCCTCGGCCCGCAGGGCGCCCAGCAGGCGGAGCGACTCCGCGAGCAGCTCCGGATAGGTCTGGAGGGTGTGCCCCGAAGGGCGTTCCGCCGTGCAGTAGCGCAGCCCGTGTTCCGGGAAGTCCGCCGCGGCCCTCACCAGCAGGCCGCCGAGGCCGGTGCTCCGCTCGCCGCTGTCGTCCCCGGCCGCGGCGGTCCGGGCGGCGGGTGTCCTCGGGCTGGTCGTCATCGTGCCTTTCCTCGGTCGGCGTCCCGCGTCACGGCGGGGTGGCGGGGGCTGCCCAGGGCGGCGAGCAGTTCGGCGGCCCGGCCGCGGATGTCCTCCCACGGCTTCGGGAGCGTGACCAGTCCGCGCAGCTCGCGCAGGACCCGGGGCGGGATCCCGGTCCCGAGCACGCCCCTCACCAGGCCCTGGCGCGCGTAGAACGCGGCGAGCCGGGGGCGGTCGGGGTCGTCCAGGTCCGCGTACGGCACCTCGACGCGGTCCGCGCCGTGCAGCAGGCCGTACGCCTGGAGCTTCAGCGCGTACTGGTCGGACCAGAAGTAGGGGACCGGGGTGTACGCGGCGCGCGGTTCCGGTGCGGCGCCCAGTTCGGACAGCAGGTTGTGCGCGGCCACGGCACCCTGCTCGGTGGCGTTGATGCGGTGCTCGGTGCGCACGGGTTCGCCGTGGACGCGGTGGTCCCAGTGGGCGACGTCCCCGGCGGCGTACACGAGGGGGGCCGCCGCGCTGTACGCGTCGCAGCGGACGCCGCGGTCGACGGTGAGCCCGCTCCCGGCGAGCCACTCGGTGTTCGGTACGGATCCGATCGCCAGCACGACGGTGTCCGCCGGGACCGTGGTCCCGTCCGCGAGACGGACGCCCGACACCCTTCCCCGGGTGCCCGCCAGCCCGGTCACCGTCTGCCCGGTGTGCAGCTTGACCCCTCTGCTCCGGTGGATCCGGCCGAGCATCTCGCCGACGGCGGGGCCGAAGACCCGCTCCATCGGGACCGACTCGTCGGTGATGACGGTCACCTCGTGGGCGTTGCGTGCGGTGAGGGAGGAGGCCACCTCCATGCCGAGCGGCCCGGAGCCGACGACCGCCACGGTGCCGCCGGCCCACAGGCTGGCCCGCAGGGCGGCCAGGTCGTCCAGTGTGCGCAGGGTGTGCACACCCGAGAGCGCCTGCGCGCCGGCGAGGGTGCGGGCGCGGACGCCGGTCGCGATGATCAGGCCGTCGAACGCGAGGTGTTCGCCGTCGTCGAGGATCACCCGCCGGCCGCCGAGGTCGAGTCCGCGGGCGCGGACGCCGAGGCGCAGGTCGAGTGCGCTCCCGTCGAGGGCCGCGGGGTCGCGCATGGCGGTCCGCTGTTCGTCCCACTCGCCCGTCAGGACCTGCTTGGACAGCGGCGGACGCTCGTAGGGCGGGTGCGGCTCGTCGCCGATGACGACGAGACGCCCGTCGTAGCCCTTCCTGCGCAGGGTCTCCGCCGCGGAGAGGCCGGCGGCCGAGGCGCCGGCCACCACGATGGTCCCAGGGCTCACCGCAGCGCCTTGAGGGCCGAGCCGGGGCAGGCCGTGACGGCCTGGAGCACCGCGTCGTGCAGATGGGCCGGGGGTTCGGGGTCGAGGACCAGTACGATCCCGTCGTCCTCGTCCTGGTCGAAGACGTCGGGGGCGAGGATCGCGCACTGCCCCGCGGCACAGCACTTGTCGTAGTCCGCAACAACCTTCATCACTGCCACCTTCATGCAAGGGTCGGGAACGCTTGGGTCATGAGGGATCCGGAGCGGGGAACGGTCCCCGCCGCGGGGTCGAGAATCATCTGCTGCATCTCCTGCAGGAACGGGGCGGGTTCCAGACCCAGCTCCGTGTCCAGCGTGTGGCGGATCTGCCGGTACGCGCGCAGCGCCTCGTTGCGCAGGCCGCTGTGGTAGAGGCTTTCGATCAGGCAGCCGTAGAGCCATTCGTTGAGCGGTTCCGCGGCCACCAGCCGGCGCAGTTCGCCGATGATGCGGCGGTGGTCGCCGAGGTGCAGGTCGGCGATGATCCGCTGGTGCAGCGCGTCCTGCCGCTGGCCCTCCAGGTGGACGACCTCCTGCTCCAGGACGCGGCCGTGGCAGACGTCGCCGAGCGCCGGACCGCGCCACTGCGCGAGCGCGCCGCGCAGTTCGCGGGCCGCCGCCGCGTGGTCCCCCGCCCTGAGCAGGTCGGCGCCGCGCCGGGCGGAGGAGCGGAAGGCCAGCACGTCGGTGCCGTCGTCCCCGAGGTCCAGCACGTATCCCGAGCTGGTGGTGTGGATCATCGCGCCGTGTGCGCCGCCCGCGCCGCGCTGGGCGAGCACGCGCCGCAGGTGGTACACGTGTGTCCGCACCGTGGGGACGGCGCTGTCGACCGCCTCCTCCCCCCAGAGTTCGTCCATGATCTGGTTCAGCGTCACGATCGTGCCCGGGTGCAGGAGGAAGAGGCACAGCAGCTTCCGCACTTTCGGGCCCCGCGGCACGGTGAGCCGGTCCCCGGGCGCCCGGGGCTCCGCCACGAGCGGACCGAGCATTTGGAACAGAGCCACCCCGCTCCCCTTCTCCTTGCCTGCCGTACGGTCCGCCTCTCCTCGCCGGCCGTACGGCCCCGCGGTCAGAAACGGACGCGGCGCCGGGCGGGGCGCACCAGCGACGAGCCCTCCTTCAGCTCGAAGACGGCGCCGACCGTGGCGTCGGGCCGGACCTCGACGGCGCACGGCCTGCCGACCGCGAAGCGCCGGTGGATGTCGGCTCCCGGGTCGTTGATCTCCTCCAGCCCGGAGTCGTGGACCGAGGACTCGGGGATGCGCGCGCTGAGGAGCACCGCCGTGCGGTATCCGGGGCCCCCGGCCCGCTCCGACAGCAGCCGCCGCGCGGCCTGCCGGGTGCTCTCCAGCCGCTCCGGGTGCCGGTTGTCGGCCGCGAACAGCAGGAGCACCGGCGCGTCCCGGGCCACCTTGTCGTGCAGCCAGGACTGGTCGGCCCGTCCCTCCAGCGGGACGTCGGGCAGGCGCATGCCGCTGCGGAGCCTGCCGGTCCCGGTGCCGTCACCGGGGTAGGACAGGGTGAGCTGTGCCTGGCGGGGCGCGACGAACCGGTCGAGGACGCCGGCACGGGCGGCGCCTTCCAGCGCGACGTCCCGCACGGACCGCCGCCAGCCGCTCAGGGTCCACATCCGGGTCTGCCGGTCGCTGTCGGCGACCACGGAGGCGGCCGTGTGCCGCCGTTCCCGGTCCCATTCCTCCAGGGTGTCCGGGGTGAGGCCGTACCTCTGGATCCCCGCGAGGCGCCAGGCCAGCGATGCCGCGTCCTCCAGCCCGGTGTTGAGCCCCTGGGCCCCGGCGGGGCTGTGGATGTGGGCCGCGTCGCCGGCGAGGAGGACGCGTCCCACCCGGAAGCGGTCCGCCATGCGGCGGTGGATGCGGAAGATGCCGGTCTGCAGCTCGCCCACGGCCCGGATCGGCACCGTGCACCGGGCCTCGGCCAGCCGCTGCGCGGTCTCGGCCAGTCGGTCCTCGGGCACCTCCTCGCGCAGGCCGAGGAAGACGCGGGCCTTGCCCTCGGGCAGGCTGGTGACGACCAGGATCCCGGAGGGGTCCATGAAGTAGTGCGTCTCGTTCTGCGGCAGGCTGGTCTCCCACACCCCGTCCGCGACCAGGAACTGCTGCGGGTAGGTGGCCCCTTCGAAGGCCACGCCGAGGCGCTGCCGGACCGTGCTGTGGGCCCCGTCGCAGCCGACCAGGTACCGCGCCCTCGCCTCGACCTCCTGGCCGCCGGCGAGCAGCGTGGCGCGTACTCCGCGGGAGTCCTCGGTGAAGCCGACGAACTCGGTGCCGTACTCGACCTTGCCGCCCGCGTCCGCGAAGCCCTGGCGCAGGACCTCCTCGGTGGCGCTCTGCGGCAGGGTGACCGGATAGCGGTACCGGCTGCCGTCCAGGCTGCCGAAGCCGACCCGGATGACCCTGTCGCCCAGGTAGTACTTGAGCGCGCCCACCGTCAGCGACCGGTCGAGCAGGGGCTCGATGAGGCCCATGCGGTGGAAGCTCTCCAGCGCCCGTGGCCACAGCGCCAGGGACTTGGAGTGGGGGTGGTGGCTGGGGTCGCGGTCGACGACGCGCACGGAGACCCCGCGGCGCAGCAGGTCGACGCCCAGGGCGAGGCCCACCGGTCCCGCCCCGACGATGAGCACCTCGGTGTCGGACTGCTCGGCCATGGTGTCCCCTTCCCGGTCTGAGAAATGCGTTCCTGGTGTGGTCACGTCGGGTGTTCTCCTCACGGCACGAGCACGACACGGCCGCGGCTGGCGCGTGACTCCACCAGGTCGTGGGCACGGGCGACGTCGGACAGGGGGACGCGCGCCGCGACCACGGGGCGTACGGCCCCGCCGGCGACGGCGTCGAAGAGCTGGCGCGTCCCGGACTCGGCGAGATCGGGACGGTGCCGCAGCAGCGCGGCCATGCTGAATCCGGTCACGTACTTCATGCCGAGGACGTCGAGGAACGGCAGGACGGGGCGTGCCGTCGGGCTGCCCGAGGCGCCGTAGAAGACGAGCCGGCCGTACGGGGCCAGCAACTCCACGTCGTCGTGGAGGAGTTCGCCACCGATGCCGTTGAGGATCACGTCCACGCCTCGCCCGTCCACGGCCTTGCTCACCTGCTCCGCCCAGTCGGACCGGCCGTAGTCGACGGTGACGTCCGCGCCCAGGGAGCGGGCGAAGTCCAGCTTCTCCGGGGAACTCGCGGTCGCGATCACGGGATACGCGCCCCGGGCCTTGGCGATCTGCAGCGCCATGTGCCCCACGGCGCCGGCCGCCCCGTGCACCAGCACGCTCTCCCCGGCGCGCAGCTGCCCCGAGTTGACGACCTGCACGGCGACGCGCCCGGTGGACCCCATGACCGTGGCCTCCGCCGGGTCCAGGCCGTCCGGGACGGGCGTGATCCGGTCCAGCGGGGCGATCACGTGGTCCGCGTAGGCGTTCTGCGCCTTCCACACCACCACGCGGGCGCCGACGTGCCCGGCGGGCACCTCCGCGCCGGCCTGCTCGACCACGCCGACGACATCCGCGGCGGGACAGGCCGGCAGCACCGGGGCGGACACGGGATGCTCGCCGCGCCGCCGCTGCACATCGGCCTGGTCGACGCCGATCGCCTCCACCCGTACCAGCACCTCGCCGGGCCCGGGACGCGGTGTCTCCGCCTCCTCGACCCGCAGAACACTCGACGGCCCGAATTCGTGGTAGCGAACGATGCGCATGTGCCAGCGGTCCCCTTAGGCAGATGTATCCGGAAAGCTTCAGCGAATCCATCGGGCAGGATGTGAATTCGGAGAAAAACGCTACCCGGCACCGTCCGCCGCGGGAACTCAACAAAAGAAGCACGTGATTCGGGGGCCGGAGCGCCGCGTACCACCAAAGAGGCACACCGGGTGTCCCCTAGGTGGGCAGGGCCCGCTCAGGCGCCTCTTCCTTTCCTAACATCCCAGGGATCCCTCAGGTTAGCGGCGAAGAAAGGGGATGCTGTGGACGGTGTCCGGGAAGTTTCCGTGACGGCGGAGCGCCCGCTCGAAACAGCTCAGGTCACAAAGCCCAGTCGGCGGGAAATGACCTGGGTGGCGTGCCTCGCGGTCTACTGCGTGGGGTTCGCCGCGTTCGGCATCTCCCGTTATCTCACGCTCGACCCGTCGACCAGCAGGCTGGGGATCCGGACCGATCTGCCCTGGCACTACCCGCTGTTCGTCGTCCACATCTACACGGCGGTGGTGGCGATCGTCCTCGCCTGGGTGCAGGTCTGGCCCTGGTACCGGGCGCGCCGTCCGCGCACCCACCGCGTCCTGGGGCGCGTGTACTTCTTCGCCGGGGTCTTCCCGTCCGCGGCCCTGGCGATTCCCGATTCGCTGCTGACGACCAGCGGGCCGGACGTGGCCGTCGCCCTGCTGTTCATGGACGCGTGCTGGATCGTCACCGGTGTCTCCGGTTACCTGACCGGCCGCCGGCGCAAGTACGGCGAGCACCGCAAGTGGATGCTGAGGAACGTCGCGATGACCACCTCCACGGTGACGCTGCGCCCGCTCAACGCCATTTTCGTGGCCTTCGGCCTCAACTACGAACAGGCCTACGCGACCGCCACCTGGGCCGCGGTCATCGGGCACCTGCTGTTCGTCGAGTGGTACCTGCTGCGGCCGAAGCGGAAGCGGCGCCCCGTGCCGAACCCCCGCTGAACGCCCCGCCGGACGCGCCTGCCTTTTCCTGCCTGTTTCTGCCTGTTTCCGCCTGCGCTGTGCCTGCCTGTTCCTGCCTGCGCTGTGCCTGTCTGCCTGTGCCTGTCTGCCCGTTCCTGCCTGCCCTGTTCCTGCCTGCCCTGTTCCTACCTGCCCTGCCGTGAACGGCACCGGCCTCCTGGGGGACACGTATGCGAACTGCCCGAACGATCCCGGACGAGCACGCCGGCGCGCCGAGCGACCCGGTCGCCGTCGTCGGCCTGGCATGCCGGTTCCCCCACGCCGACGGCCCGGCGGCCTTCTGGGAGCTGCTCAGGGGCGGTGACAGCGCCGTCTCGGCCACGCCCGCTCCCGGGCGCCGGCTCGCCGCCCGTCCCGGCGGCTACCTGGACGACGTCGCCGGGTTCGATCCCGAGTTCTTCGGCATCTCGCCCCGCGAGGCGGCCGCCATGGACCCGCAGCAGCGCCTGACGCTGGAACTGGGCTGGGAGGCCTTCGAGGACGCCGGCATCGTCGCGGGCGACCTCAGGGGCCGCAAGGTCGGTGTGTTCGTGGGTGCCATGTGGGACGACTACGCCACGCTCCAGCACCGCGCGGGGCCGGGCAGCGCCACGCAGCACAGCATGACGGGCCTGCACCGCGGCATCATCGCCAACCGGGTGTCGTACACCTTCGACCTGCTCGGCCCGAGCATGGTGATCGACACCGGGCAGTCGTCCTCGCTGGTGGCGGTGCACACCGCCTGCGAGAGCCTGCGCCGGGGCGAGTCGGTGCTCGCCCTCGCCGGCGGGGTCAGCCTCAACCTCGCCCCCGAGAGCACCCTGTACTCCGAGAAGTTCGGCGCCCTGTCCCCGGACGGGCGGTGCCACACCCTCGACGCGCGCGCCAACGGGTACGTACGCGGCGAAGGAGCCGGTTACGTCGTCCTCAAGCCGCTCTCGGCGGCACTGGCCGACGGCGACCGCGTCTACTGCGTGATCGAGGCGGGCGCGGTGAACAGCGGCGGCGCGAGCGAGGGGCTCACCGTGCCCCGGGCCGGCGCGCAGGAGGCGCTGCTGCGCGAGGCGTACGGCAGGGCGGGCGTCGATCCCGCCGAGGTGCAGTACGTCGAGCTGCACGGCACCGGGACCCGGAGGGGCGACCCGGTCGAGTCGGCCGCGCTCGGGGCGGTGTTCGGCGACGGCGGGGCGGGCGGACGGCCCGCGCTGCGCGTGGGCTCGGTGAAGACCAACATCGGGCACCTGGAGGCGGCGGCGGGTGTCGCCGGGCTCATCAAGACGGCACTGAGCATCAGGCACCGGTTGATCCCGCCGTCTCTGAACTTCACCGACCCCCACCCGGGGATCGACCTCGACGCGTGGAACCTGCGGGTGCCGACGGACCCGGAACCGTGGCCGCGGGAGGACGCCCGGCTGGTGGCGGGGGTCAGTTCGTTCGGCATGGGCGGCACCAACTGCCATGTGGTGCTGTCCGAGCCGGCACCGGCCCGGACTCCGGCACCGCGGCCCGCCGCGTCCCGCCGGCCGGACGCCGACGCCCGCCTGCTGCCCTGGGTGGTGTCGGCCCGCTCCCCCGGCGCGCTGCGCGCCCAGGCGGAGCGGCTGCGCGCGCACGTCGCCGCCCGCCCCGCACTGGACGCGGAGGCCGTGGGGTTCTCGCTGGACGCCCACCGCACCGCGCACGAGGAACGCGCGGTGGTCCTCGGCCGTGAGCCGGGCGAGCACCTGTCCGGCCTGGCGGCCCTGGCGGACGGGGTACCGGCCCCCCACCTGGTGCGGGGCAGCACCCGGGACGGCGGCCGGACGGCCTTCCTGTTCTCCGGGCAGGGCAGCCAGCGTCCCGGCATGGGGCGCCGGCTCCACGCGGCGGTCCCCGTGTTCGCCGCCGCGCTGGACGAGGTGTGCGCCGCACTCGACCCGCACCTGCCGCGCCCCCTGAAGGACCTGCTCTTCGCCGAGCCCGGCACCCCCGAGGCGGCGCTGCTGGACGAGACCCTGTTCACCCAGGCCGCGCTGTTCGCCGTGGAGACCGCCCTGTACCGCCTGATGCGGGCGTGCGGGGTGGTCCCGGACTATCTGATGGGCCACTCCGTCGGTGAACTCACCGCGGCGCACGCGTCCGGGGTGCTGGACCTCGCGGACGCCAGTGCTCTGGTGGCCGCGCGCGGCCGGCTGATGCAGCGGGCCACCGCGGGCGGTGCCATGGTCGCCGTCGAGGCCGACGAGCGGGAGGTCCGCGCCGCGCTGTCCCGGTACGACGGCCGGCTGGCCGTCGCCGCCCTCAACGGCCCGCGCGCCACGGTGGTCTCCGGGGACCGGGCGGCGGCGGACGAGGTCGCGGCGCACTTCCGGGCCGCCGGGCGCCGGACCAGGCACCTGCGGGTCAGTCACGCGTTCCACTCGCCGCACATGGACGGCATACTCGACGAGTTCCGGGCCGTCGCCGAGGGGCTGGCCTTCGGCAGGCCGGAGACACCCGTGGTCTCCAACGTCACGGGACGGCTCGCGACGGCGGAGGAGCTGGCGTCCGCCGACTACTGGGCCCGGCACATCCGCGCGTCCGTACGGTACGACGACGGTGTGCGCCTGCTGCGCGCCGAGGGAGTCACCGGCTTCTGGGAGCTGGGTCCGGGCGGGCTGGCCGCGATGACCCGCGAGAGCCTGTCCGCGGTCGGCTCCCCGCCCGGCGGCGCGGTCGTCGCCGTGCTGCGGGACGGCCGGCCGGAGGAGCAGACCGTCACCGCCGCGCTCGCCGAGGCGTACGTGCGCGGTGCCGCGGTCGACTGGGCGGTGCTCACCGGGTGGGCGCCCGCGCGGGTCGATCTGCCCACGTACGCCTTCCAGCGCCGCCCGTTCTGGTTCGAGGAGCGCGTCGAGGGAACCGGCACGGGATCCGCGGAGCCCGGAGTGGAATCCGGGGCGGGGCCCGTCGAGGAACCGGGCGTGGGATCCGGGGCCAGGCCCGGCGCGGAGCCCGGGGCGGGATCCAGGGCGAGGTCCGGCGAGGGACCGGGCGCGGAATCCGGGGCGAGGTCCGGCGAGCAGCCCGGCGCGGGATCCGGGGCGGCATCCGGCGCGGAATCCGGGGCCAGGCCCGGCGAGCAGCCCGGCGCGGGATCCGGGGCGGCATCCGGCGCGGAATCCGGGGCCAGGCCCGGCGTGGGGTCCTCCGCCGCCTCGGTGCCGGCGCCGCCGTCCCCGCGCCCCGCCCGAGAGCCCGGTGCCGATCCGCTGGAGCTGGTGCGGACCTGTGTGGCGACCGTTCTCGGGCATCTGTCCGCGCAGACCGTGGACATCCGCCTGACGTTCAAGGAGCTGGGCTTCGACTCGCTCACCGCGGTCGAGTTCCGCGACCGGGTCGCCGAGGCGACGGGCCTGGCCGGTCTGCCGCCCACGCTGGTCTACAACTTCCCGACCCCCGCCGAGCTGGCGCGCTTCCTGGCGGCCGAGCTGTCGGGCGAGCCGACCGGCGCCGCCGACCCCGCACCCGCCGCGCCGCGCTCCGACGAGCCGATCGCGATCGTGGGCATGGGCTGCCGCTTCCCCGGCGGGGTCCGCTCACCGGAGGACCTGTGGCGCCTGGTGGCCGACGGCAGACACGGGCTCTCCGCGTTCCCGGCCGACCGGGAGTGGCCCGACGTCGTGTTGCGGGACCCCCAGAACCCGGACGTGCGCTACGCCAAGGTCGGCGGCTTCCTCCACGACGCGGCCGGGTTCGACGCGGCGTTCTTCGGCATCAGCCCGCGCGAGGCCCTCGCCATGGACCCGCAGCAGCGGCTGGTGCTGGAGACCTCCTGGGAGGCCCTGGAGCGGGCCGGCGTCGACCCGAGCGGGCTGCGCGGCCGGCAGGTGGGGGTGTTCGCCGGCGCCACCGCCCAGGACTACGGGCCCCGCCTGGGCGACCCGTCGCACGGCACCCAGGGCTACCAGCTCACGGGCGGCACGCCCAGCGTCATCTCGGGCCGCGTCGCCTACGCCCTCGGCCTCGAAGGGCCCGCCGTCACCGTGGACACCGCCTGCTCGTCCTCGCTGACGGCGCTCCACCTGGCCGCCCGCTCCCTGTCGGCGGGCGAGTGCGAACTGGCCCTGGCCGGCGGGGTGACGGTGATGGCGACGCCCGGCATGTTCACCGAGTTCGCGGGGGCGGGGGGCCTGGCGCCCGACGGCCGGTGCAAGCCGTTCGCCCGGTCCGCCGACGGCACCGGCTGGAGCGAGGGCGTCGGCATGCTGGTCCTGGAGCGGCTGTCGGACGCCCGGCGCCACGGGCACCGGGTCCTGGCGGTGCTGCGCGGCTCGGCCGTCAACCAGGACGGCGCCAGCAACGGGCTCACCGCGCCCAACGGCCCGTCGCAGGAGCGGGTGATCCGGCAGGCGCTCGCCGACGCGGGGCTGTCGGCCGCCGACGTCGACGCCGTGGAGGCGCACGGCACCGGTACGACGCTGGGCGACCCCATCGAGGCCCAGGCCCTCCTCGCCACGTACGGGCGGGGGCGCCCCGCCGAACGGCCGTTGCGGCTGGGCTCGGTGAAGTCGAACATCGGCCACACCCAGGCGGCCGCGGGCGTGGCCGCCGTGATCAAGATGGTGATGGCGCTGCGCCACGGCAGCCTCCCCGCCAGCCTGAACATCGACGAGCCGACCCCGCACGTGGACTGGTCGGCGGGCGCGGTCGCGCTGCTGACCGAGCCGCTGCCGTGGCCCCGGGGCGAGCGGGTCCGCCGTGCGGGCATCTCCTCGTTCGGGATCAGCGGCACGAACGTCCACGCGATCCTGGAGGAGGCTCCGGAGGACACCCCGGAGCGGACCCCGGAGGACGGGGAACAGCCGGCGCCGCTCGCCGTCGTACCGTGGCCGCTGTCGGCGAAGACCGCACAGGCCCTGCGCGGGCAGGCCGCCGCCCTGCGGTCGTACCTGGCGGACAGGCCCGGCCTCTCCCCCGCCGACGTGGGCCACTCGCTGGCGAGCACCCGGGCCGCGCTGGAGCACCGCGCCGTCCTGATCGGGGCGGACCGGCGGGAGCTGACGGACGCGCTGGACGTCCTGCTGGCCGGGAGCACGCCGGACGGGGTGGTGCGGGGAGTGGCCGCGCCCGACGCGGAGCGGGTCTTCGTCTTCCCCGGGCAGGGAGCGCAGTGGCCGCGGATGGCGGTCGAACTGCTCGGCACCTCACCGGTGTTCGCCGAGCGCATGCGGGAGTGCGCCGCCGCGCTGGGCCGGGTGGTCGACTGGTCGCTGCTCGACGTGCTGCGCGGGGAGCCGGGCGCGCCGACGCTGGAGCGGGTCGACGTCGTACAGCCGGCGCTGTTCGCCATGATGGTGTCGCTGGCCCGGCTGTGGGAGTCCTACGGGGTGCGGCCGACGGCCGTGGTGGGGCACAGCCAGGGGGAGATCGCCGCGGCGTGCGTGGCCGGCGCGCTCTCCCTGGAGGACGCCGCCCGGATCGTGGCGCTGCGCAGCCGGTCGCTGGTCTCGCTGGCCGGCCGGGGCGGCATGGTGTCGGTGTCACTGCCGGACGCGGAGGTACGGCGGCTGCCGTGCTGGGACGGGCGGCTGGACGTCGCCGTGGTCAACGGCCCCCGGTCGGTGGTGGTCTCCGGCGAACCGGCGGCCCTGGACGACCTGCTGGCCGTGTGCGCCGAACGGGGTGTACGGGCCAAGCGGATCCCGGTCGGCTACGCCGCGCACTCCGCTCAGGTCGAGGCCGTCCGCGAGGAGTTGACGGAGGCGCTGCGCGACATCACGCCCCGCGCCGCCGACGTCCCCTTCCACTCCACGGTGACCGGGGACGTCCTGGACACCCGCGCCCTCGACGCCGCGTACTGGTACCGCAATCTGCGGGAGACGGTCCGCTTCGACGGGACCCTGCGCACGGTGCTCGCCAAGGGGCACACGCTCGTCCTGGAGATCAGCCCGCACCCCGTCCTAGGGAGCGACATCGAGGAGGCCGTCGAGTCGGTCGGCCGGGGCGGCGCGGTGGTGGGCTCGCTGCGCCGGGACGACGGCGGCCTGCGGCGCTTCGTGACCTCGGTGGCCCGGGCCCAGGTGCTCGGGGCGCCCGTGGACTGGTCCGGGGCCTTCGGCGGCACCGGCGCGGCCCTGGTCGAACTGCCCACCTACGCCTTCCAGCACGAGCGGTACTGGCTCGCGCCGTCCGCGCCCGCGGCCGGGACGGACGGCGGGGCGGAGACGGCGGGGACACACACCCGGTTCTGGGACATCGTGGCCCGCGGTGACGCGGAGGGGCTCGCCGCCGAGATCGGGGTGCGGGACGAGGCCGCCCTGCGGGCCGTCCTGCCGGCGCTGTCGGCATGGCACGAGCGGCGGACGGCCGCGGCGGCGGCCGACTCCTGGCGCTACCGGGTCACCTGGCGGCCGGCTCAGCACACTCCGGCCGGCCCGCCCGCGGGCAGCTGGCTCGTGCTGGTGGACGAGGACGCCCGGGACGACGAGGAGGCGCGGGACGCGGAGGCCGCCGTCCTCGGCGCGCTCGGCGGCCGTGCGCGGGCGGTGCCGCTGCGGCTCGGCGGTGAACGCGGGGAACTGGCCAAGGCGGTGCGGTCCGCGGCGGCCGACGGCCCGGAGCCGTCGGGGCTGCTGGTGCTGGTGCCGCCGGCGCCCGCCGACGCGGTGCTGCCGTCGCGGTCCGGGGACTGGCGGGGCGTGCTGACCCTGCTGCAGGCCCTGGAGGACGCCGGGGTGCGGGCGCCGCTGTGGTGTGCCACCCGGGGCGCCGTCGCGGTCGGCGGTGCGGAGCCGGCCGCTCCGGTGCGGGCCCAGGTCTGGGGTCTGGGCCGGGTCGCCGCCGTGGAGTGCCCCGAACGCTGGGGCGGACTGGTCGACCTGCCGGCGGACCTGGACCGGACGGCGGTCGGGCTGCTGCCGGGGGTACTGGCGGACCCCGGGGGCGAGAGCGAGGTGGCGCTGCGCGCCGAGGGCGTCTTCGTGCGCCGGCTGGTCCGCGCGGCGTGGCAGGCGGCTCCCGGAGACCGCGCCCCGCGGTTCTCGGGCACCGTGCTCGTCACCGGCGGCACCGGTGCGCTCGGCCGGCACACCGCGGCATGGCTGGCGGACCAGGGCGCCGAACACCTCGTCCTGGTCAGCCGGAGCGGGCCGGACGCGCCCGGGGCCGCCGCCGCGGCGGCCCTGCCGGCCGAGCGGGGCGTGCGGGTCAGCACCCTCGCGTGCGACGTCTCCGACCGGGCGGCGCTCGCCGCGCTGCTCGACGGCCTCGACGCCGCCGGCGACCCGGTCAGGGCGGTCGTGCACGCCGCCGGGATCATCGAGAACACCCCGCTCGACGAGCTGACCCCCGAGCGCTTCGCCGAGGTGGTACGGGCGAAGGCCGACGCGGCGCAGCACCTGCACGACCTCACCCGGGACCGGGAGCTGGACGCGTTCGTGCTGTTCTCCTCGGTGTCGGGGATGTGGGGCAGCACCGGCAACGGCGCCTACGCGGCGGCCAACGCGTTCCTGGACGCGCTCGCGCAGCACCGGCGCGCCCGCGGACTGCCGGCGACCTCCGTGATCTGGGGCCCCTGGGACGGCGACGGCATGATGACCCGGGACGGCATGGCGCGGGCCGTCGTCCGGCGCGGACTGCGGCTGCTCGGCCCGGAGCCGGCGACCGGCGCCCTGGCCCGGTGCCTGCTCGGCGACGATCCGACGCCGGTGCTCGCCGACGTGGACTGGCCGTCGCTGTCCGCGGCGTTCGGCGCCACCGGGGCGAACCGGCTCTTCTCCGACCTGCCCGAAGTCCGCCGGGCGCTGGAGGAGACGCCGCCGACGCCCGGGGAGGGTACGGCGACGCTGGCGCAGCGGCTCGCCCCGCTGAGCCCCGTCCAGCGCCGGGAGACGGTCTCCCTGATCGTGCGGACGCAGGTGGCGGCGGTGCTCGGGCACTCCGGGCCGGACGCCGTCGGCGAGGACCGGCGGTTCAAGGACCTGGGCGTCGACTCCGTGCGCTCGGTGGAGCTGCGCAACCGGCTCCGGGCCGACACCGGGCTGAGCATCCCGGTCACCGCCGTCTTCGACCATCCCACGGTGGCCCAGCTGGCGGACCTGCTGCTGGCCACCGCCGCCCCCGGCACCGGCGCCGACGACGACGGCGACGGCGACGGCGAGGACGAGGACGAGGGGGGCGCGCCCGTGTCCGACCGGGAGCGGGCCCGCACCCGGCGGATCGAGTCCGCGCAGCAGCGGATCAACGACATGGACGCCGACGACCTCGTGCGCCTCGCGCTCGGCGAGCAGGAGCCGTGACCGCGGCCGACCGCCCGCATCCGATTCGTTCCAAGGCAACAGATCTGTGAGGGGACATGGCCACGTCGCCGGAGAAAATCGTCGAGGCGCTGCGCGCGTCCATGAGGGAGACGGAACGGCTGCGGCAGGAGAACGAGGAGCTGACCGCCGCCGCGCAGGAGCCGATCGCCATCGTGGGCATGGGCTGCCGGCTTCCCGGCGGTGTGCGCACGCCTGACGACTTCTGGCAGCTCGTCGCCTCCGGCGGGGACGCGGTCTCGGGCCTGCCGGAGGACCGGGGCTGGGACCTGGAGGCCCTGTACGACCCGGACCCGGACAGCCCGGGCACGGTGTACACGCGGCAGGGCGGGTTCCTCGACGGCATCGACCGGTTCGACGCGGAGTTCTTCGGGATCAGCCCGCGCGAAGCGGTCGCCATGGACCCGCAGCAGCGGCTCCTGCTGGAGACCGCGTGGGAGACCGTGGAGCGCGCCGGGATCGACCCGGGGAGCCTGCACGGAAGCCGTACCGGCGTCTACATGGGGACCGCGTTCCAGGACTACGCGACCCGGGTCCGGCCGGCCGAACTCGGCGAGTACGAGGGCTACTTCCTGACGGCGGGCGCGGCGAGCGTGCTCTCCGGCCGGATCGCGTACACGCTGGGCCTGGAGGGGCCGGCCGTCACGATCGACACCGCCTGCTCCGCGTCCCTGGTGGCGATCCACACCGCGTGCCAGGCGCTGCGCCGCGACGAGTGCACCCTCGCGCTCGCCGGCGGTGTCACCCTCATGACGACCCCGGCGCAGCTGCAGGGCTTCAGCCGGCAGCGCGGCCTGTCCCAGGACGGCCGGTGCCGGTCCTTCGCGGCGGCGGCCGACGGCACCGGACTGGCCGAGGGCGTCGGTGTCCTGCTGCTGGAGCGGTTGTCGGACGCCCGGCGCCACGGGCACCGGGTGCTGGCCGTGGTGCGCGGCAGCGCCATGAACCAGGACGGGGCGAGCAACGGCCTCGCCGCCCCGAACGGCCCCGCGCAGCAACGGGTGATCCAGCAGGCGCTGGCGAGCGCGGGGCTGTCCGCGGCCGACGTGGACGCCGTCGAGGCGCACGGCACCGCGACCACGCTGGGCGACCCGATCGAGGCGCAGGCCCTGCTGGCCACCTACGGCAGGGGGCGTACGACTCCGCTGTGGCTGGGCTCGGTGAAGTCGAACATCGGCCACACGCAGGCCGCGGCCGGGGTCGCCGGGGTCATCAAGATGGTGCTGGCGATGCGGCACGGCACACTGCCGCGGACCCTGCACGTCGACGCGCCGACCCCGCACGTGGACTGGTCCGCGGGGCGGGTCGAACTGCTGACGCGGGCCGTCGCGTGGCCGCGGGGCGACCGTCCGCGCCGCGCCGGGGTGTCGTCGTTCGGGATCAGCGGCACCAACGCCCATCTGGTCCTCGAGGAGCCGCCCGCCGACGACGCTCCCCCGCCCCTCGCCGTGGCGGACGCGCCGCCGCGCGCGGTGCCCTGGGTGCTCTCCGGCCGTACGCCCGAGGCGCTGCGGGAGCAGGCGGCGCGGCTGCTGGCCCGGCTCGGCGAGCGGGACCCGGCGGCGGACGACGTCGGCCGGTCGCTCGCCACGACCCGCTCGGCGGTCGACGTCGGCTGGTCGCTCGCCACCACCCGCTCGGCGTTCGCGCACCGGGCCGCGATCGTCGCGGACGACGGCGACGGCTTCACCCGCGCGCTGGCCGCCCTGGCCGAGGACCGCAGCGATCCGCGGGTGACCCTCGGCACCGCCTCCCGGGGCAGGCTGGGGTTCCTGTTCTCCGGGCAGGGCAGCCAGCGCGCGGGCATGGGACGCGAGCTGTACGCGGCGTCGCCGGTGTTCGCCGAGGCGTTCGACGAGGTGTGCGCCGCCCTGGACCCGCACCTGGACCGGCCGCTGCGCGAGGTGGTGTTCGCGGCCTCGGACGACGGCACGCTGGACCGGACCGCGTACACGCAGCCGGCCCTGTTCGCCGTGGAGGTGGCGCTCTTCCGGCTGCTGGCGCACTGGGGGGTGCGCCCGGACCGGCTGGCGGGCCACTCCGTCGGCGAGGTGAGCGCCGCCCATGCGGCCGGGGTGCTGTCGCTGGCGGACGCCGCGACGCTGGTGGCGGCGCGCGGCCGGCTGATGCAGGCCCTGCCCGGGGGCGGCGCCATGGTCGCCGTACAGGCGGGTGAGGAGGAGGTGCGGCCCCTCCTCGAGGATCACGCCGGCCTCGTGGATCTCGCCGCGGTGAACGGGCCGGAGTCGGTGGTCGTGGCCGGCGAGGCACGCACCGTGCGGGAGATCGCCGGCCGCTTCGCGGAGCGGGGCCGCAAGACCCGGGAGCTGACGGTCAGCCACGCCTTCCACTCGCCGCTGATCGAGCCCATGCTGGCGGAGTTCCGCGCGGTGGTCGGGACGCTGGCGTTCTCCGCCCCGTCGCTGCCGGTCGTCTCGACGCTGACCGGGCGGGAGGTGTCGGCCGAGGAGATCGGTACGCCGGAGTACTGGGTGCGGCACGCCCGGGGCACGGTGCGGTTCGCGGACGCCGTACGGGCCATGGAGGCCGCCGGTGTCCGTACGTTCCTGGAGCTGGGCCCCGGCGGTGTGCTCGCGGCGGCGGGCCAGGACAGCCTGACCGCCGACGACGCCGCGCTGAGCGCGACGCTGCGACCCGACCGGGCCGAGGAGCCGTCGCTCACCGGGGCGCTGGCCTGGCTGCACACGCGCGGCGTCCCCGTGGACTGGCGGGCGTTCTACGCCGGGAGGGGGGCACGCACGGTCGAACTGCCCGTCTACCCCTTCCGGTCCGAGCGTCACTGGCTGACTCCCCCCGCCTCCACCACGGCCGTGGGCACCGCCGGACTGACCGCGGCCGGCCATCCGCTGCTCGGCGCCGTGGTGTCCCTGGCCGACGACGACGCCCTGCTCTTCACCGGCCGGCTCTCGGCCGGCGTCCACGGCTGGATCGCCGACCACACGGTGTTCGGCCGTGCCCTGCTGCCCGGGACCGGGCTCCTGGAACTGGCGCTGCACGCGGGCGAACGGGCCGGCCTCGACCACCTGGAGGAGCTGACCTTCCACACTCCGCTGGAGCTGCCCGCGCGGGGCGCGGTGGCGGTCCAGGTGCGCGTGGGCGCGGCGGACGACTCCGGGCGGCGCCCGCTGACCGTGTACGCGCGCCCGGACGGCCGGGACGACGACGAGCCGTGGACGACGCACGCCACGGGTGTCCTCGCGCGGGACCACGCGCCGGCCGAGCCCGACGGCCTCGCGGTGTGGCCGCCCGCCGGGGCGGAGCGGATCGACACCGACGGCCTGTACGCGGTGATGGCGGAGACCGGCCTGGACTACGGGCCGGTGTTCCAGGGACTGCGGGCGGCCTGGCGCCGCGGGGACGAACTGTTCGTGGAGGCGGGGCTGCCGGACGGGGCGGACACCTCGGGCTTCGGGCTCCACCCGGCGCTGCTGGACTCCGCGCTGCACGGGGTCGCGCTGGGCGTCGTGGGTCCCGCGTGGGACCGGGCCCGGCTCCCGTTCTCCTGGCGGGGGGTGCGGCGGCACGCCGTGGGCGCCCCGTCGCTGCGGGTGCGGCTCGCCCCGGCGGGCACGGACGCGGTGTCCGTGCTGGCCGCCGACGGCACCGGCCGGCCCGTGCTGGCGGCCGAGGCGCTCGCGCTGCGCGCCGCCGCACCCGGCCCCGCCGACGCGGCCGGTGCCGCCGCGCGCGACCACCTGTTCCGGCTGCGGTGGGAGACGGTGGACCCGCCCCGGGACGGGGACGCGCCGGCGCACTGGGCGGTCGTGGGGGCGGACCTCCCGGACGTCGCGCCGGCCCTCACCGGCGGGACGGTGCCGGTGTCGCGGTACCCGGACCTGGAGGCGCTGTCCCGGGCGGTGGAGGCGGGTGACCCCGTCCCGGACGCGGTCCTGGTGCCGCTGGCCTCGCCGGACGCGGGCGGTTCCGCCGCCGGCCGTGCCGACGCCGTGCGGGCGGCGGCACGCCGGGCGCTCGGTCTCGTCCGCGCCTGGCTGGCGCGGGACGAACCGGCGGGCTCCCGGCTCGTCGTGCTGACCCGCCGGGCCGTCGCCGCCGGACAGGAGGACGTCGCCGACCTGCCGTACAGCGCGGTGTGGGGTCTGCTGCGCACCGCCCAGTCGGAGCACCCGGGCCGGTTCACCCTGGTCGACCTCGACGGGGACCCGGCGTCGTGTCCGGCGCTGTCCGCCGCCGTCCGCTCCGGGCATCCGCAACTGGCGGTGCGGCGCGGTGAGCTGCTGGTGCCGCTGCTGGTCCGCGACCGTGCCGGCGAGGCGCTCGCCGTGCCGGCGGAACCGGCCTGGCGGCTGGGGTCCGAGCGGCGCGGCACGCTGGAGGGGCTGGTCCTGGAGCCGTACCCGCAGGCCGCCGGGCCGCTGTCCGAGGGGCAGGTACGGCTGGGCGTGCGGGCCGCGGGACTGAACTTCCGCGACGCGCTCAACGCCCTCGGCATGTACCCCGGCGAGGCCGGTCCGCTCGGCGTCGAGGGTGCGGGCGTGGTCCTCGACGTGGGCCCCGGTGTCGACGGACTGGCGCCCGGGGACCGGGTGACGGGCATGGTGTTCGGCGGGATCGGCCCCGTCGCCGTCACCGACCACCGCATGGTGGCGAGGATCCCGGACGGCTGGTCCTTCGCCGAGGCCGCGTCCGTACCGGCGGTCTTCCTCACCGCGTACTACGCGCTGGTGGACCTCGCGGACCTGCGGCCCGGCGAGTCGGTGCTGGTGCACGCGGGCGCCGGCGGCGTCGGCATGGCCGCCGTGCAGCTGGCCCGGCACCTCGGCGCCGAGGTGTACGCGACGGCGAGCCCCGCGAAGTGGGACGCCCTGCGCGCGCTGGGGCTGGACGACCGCCACATCGCCTCCTCCCGGTCGCTGGAGTTCGCGGAGAAGTTCCGCGACGCGGGGCGGGGGCGCGGTGTGGACGTCGTCCTGAACTCGCTCGCCGGGGAGTTCGTGGACGCCTCCCTGGGACTGCTGGCCCCCGGCGGCCGGTTCCTGGAGATGGGCAAGACCGACGTCCGGGACGGCGCCGCGGTCGCCGAGGCGCACGACGGGGTCCGCTACCGGGCGTTCGACCTGGTCGAGGCCGGCCCGGACCGGATCCGGGAGATGCTGGCCGTGTTGCTCGCCCTGTTCGGGCGAGGGGTGCTGCGGCTGTCGCCGGTGACCTCGTGGGACGTGCGCCACGCCGTGGAGGCGCTGCGCTTCCTCAGCCAGGCGCGGCACGTCGGCAAGGTGGTGCTCACCGTGCCGGCCCCGCTCGACCCGGACGGCACCGTGCTGGTCACGGGCGGCACCGGCGCGCTGGGCTCGGCGGTCGCCCGGCGCCTGGTGGAACGGCACGGAGTACGGCACCTGCTGCTGGTCAGCCGCCGCGGGTCCGCGGCACCCGGCGCGGCGGAGCTGGTGGCCGAACTGGGCGCGCTGGGCGCCACCGTGACCGTGTCGGACGGCGACGTCTCCGACCGGAGGGCGCTGGAGCGGCTGCTCGCCGCCGTACCCGCCGACCGTCCGCTGACCGCCGTCGTGCACACCGCGGGCGTCCTGGACGACGGCGTGCTGACCTCGCTCACCCCGGAGCGGCTGGACACCGTAGTGCGGCCCAAGGCGGACGCGGCGCTGCTGCTGGACGAACTCACCCGGTCCATGGACCTGTCCGCGTTCGTGCTCTTCTCCTCCACGGCCGGCCTGCTCGGCGGGGCCGGCCAGGCGAACTACGCGGCGGCCAACGCCCTGCTGGACGCCCTGGCGCACCACCGCAGGGCGTCCGGGCGGCCCGCGGTGTCGCTGGCCTGGGGGCCGTGGGGGCACTCCGACAGCATGCTCGGCGGCCTCGCCGAGGTGGACCTGGTCCGGCTGGGCCGCACCGGCCTGGTCCCGCTCACCGACGAGGAGGGGCTGGCCCTCTTCGACGCCGCCCTCGGCACCGCGGCACCCGCCCTGGTGCCGGCCAGGGCGGACACGGCGGTACTGCGCCGCGGCCGGGCCGAGGACGTGCCGTACCTGCTGCGCGCCCTGGCCGGGAAGCCGAAGCCGCGGGCCGGCCGCGGCACGGGCGGGCCGGCCGGGGCCGCGCCGCTGCGCGACCGGCTGGGCGCGCTGCCGCCCGCGGAGGCCGAGCGGGCCCTGCTGGACCTGGTGCGCGAGCACGCGGCGACGGTCCTCGGGCACGCCGACGGCGCGCCGGTCGCCGCCGACCGCACCTTCAAGGAACTCGGCTTCGACTCGCTCACCGGGGTGGAGCTGCGCAACCGCCTGGGCCAGGCCGCCGGGACGCAGCTGTCCTCCACGGTCGTCTTCGACTACCCGACCCCCGTCGAACTCGCCCGCCACCTGCGGGAGCAGGTGCTGGGCTCCCTACCCGCCGCCGCCCCGGCCGCCGCCGCGCCGCGCGGGCCGGTGGACGACGACCCGATCGCGATCGTCTCGATGAGCTGCCGCTACCCCGGGGGCGTCACCACGCCGGAGGACCTGTGGCGGCTGGTGTCCGAGGAGGCCGACACGGTCCGTCCGTTCCCGTCCGACCGCGGATGGGACACGGAGAGCCTGTACGACCCGGACGGCTCCCGGCCCGGCACCACCTATGTGCGGGTGGGCGGCTTCCTGGACGACGCCGCGCGGTTCGACGCCGCCCTGTTCGGGATCAGCCCCCGCGAGGCGCTGGCCATGGACCCCCAGCAGCGGCTGCTCCTGGAGACCTCGTGGGAGGCGCTGGAGCGGGCGGGCATCGATCCGACGTCCCTCAAGGGCGACCAGGTCGGCGTCTTCGTCGGGGCCGCGGCCCAGGGCTACCCCTCGGACCCCCGGCAGGCCCCCGACGAACTCGGCGGCTATCTGCTGACCGGCAGCACGGCGAGCGTGATGTCCGGCCGGATCGCCTACGCCTTCGGGGTGGAGGGCCCGGCGGTGACGATCGACACCGCCTGCTCCTCGTCGCTGGTGGCCCTGCACATGGCCGTGCAGTCCCTGCGGCGCGGCGAGTGCTCCCTCGCCCTGGCCGGCGCCGCCGCCGTCATGGCCACACCCGACATCTTCCTGGAGTTCAGCCGCCAGCGGGGGCTGTCCGCCGACGGCCGGTGCAAGGCCTTCGCCGCGGCGGCGGACGGCACCGGCTGGGGCGAGGGGGTCGGCACCCTGCTGCTGGAGCGGCTGTCCGACGCCCGCCGCAACGGCCACCCGGTCCTCGCCCTGGTCCGCGGTACGGCGGTCAACTCCGACGGCGCGAGCAACGGGCTGACCGCGCCGAACGGCCCCTCGCAGCAGCGGGTGATCCGGCAGGCGCTGGCCGACGCCGGGCTGTCCCCGGCGGACGTCGACGCCGTGGAGGCACACGGCACGGGCACCCGGCTCGGCGACCCGATCGAGGCCCAGGCCCTCGCGGCCGTGTACGGCAGGGAGCGGGAGGCCGGCCGGCCGCTGTGGCTGGGCTCGGTGAAGTCCAACATCGGGCACACGCAGGCCGCCGCGGGCATGGCCGGACTGATCAAGATGGTGGCGGCGATGGAGCACGGAGTGCTCCCCCGCACCCTGCACGTCGACCGGCCGACGCCCGAGGTGGACTGGCCGTCGAGCGGTCTCGCGCTGCTGACCGAGGCCCGGCCGTGGCCGGACGGCGGACGGGCCCGGCGGGCCGCGGTCTCCTCGTTCGGCATCAGCGGCACCAACGCCCACGTCATCGTCGAACAGCCTAAGGAGACGCGGGACGCAGGGGACGCGGGAGAGGCGGCGCCGGACGGCGGCCAGGGCGCGGCCGTCGTGCCGTGGGTGCTGTCCGCGAAGACCGGCGAGGCCCTGCGCGCGCAGGCCCGGCGGCTGCTGGGCCACCTCGCCGACCGCCCCGGGGCCGACCCGGCCGCGATCGGCCACGCCCTGGCCACGACCCGCGCCACCCTCGACCACCGGGCCGTCGTCCTCGGCACCGGGCCCGGGGAGCTGCGGGACGCGCTGGGCGCGCTGGCCGAGGGCCGGGAGACCGACGCCGTCGTCCGGGGCACGGCCCGCGCCCGGGAGCGGACGGTCTTCGTGTTCTCCGGTCAGGGCTCGCAGTGGGCGGGCATGGGCGCCGGACTGTACGCCGCCGACGAGGAGTTCGCGCGCCGGATACGGGAGTGCGAGGCGGCGCTGGCCCCCTACGTCGACTGGTCGCTGACGGATGTGCTGCTCGGCGCCGGGGACGCGCCGCCGCTGGACCGGGTGGACGTCGTCCAGCCGGCGCTGTTCGCGGTCATGGTGTCGCTGGCCCGGCTGTGGCAGTCCCACGGTGTGCGGCCGGACGCCGTGATGGGGCACAGCCAGGGGGAGATCGCCGCGGCCTGTGTGGCGGGCGCGCTGACCCTGGAGGACGCCGCGCGGGCGGTGGCCCTGCGCAGCAGGGCGCTGGCCGCGCTGTCCGGCAAGGGCGGCATGGTGTCCGTGGCCCTCGGCGAGGCCGAGGTGTCCGCGCGGACGGCGCCCTGGGAGGGGCGGATCTCCGTGGCGTCGGTGAACGGCGCCTCCTCCACGGTCGTCTCCGGTGACCCGGACGCGCTGGAGGAGTTCGTGGCCGGGTGCGCGGCCGACGGGGTGCGCACCCGCGTCCTCCCCGTCGACTACGCCTCGCACTCGCCGCACGTGGAGCAGGTGCGGGACGAACTGCTCCGGGAGCTGGCGCCTCTTGCGCCCCGGCCCGCGGAGATCCCCTTCTATTCCACGGTCACCGGCACCCGGCTGGACACCACCGGGCTGGACGCCGCGTACTGGTACCGCAACCTGCGCGAGACCGTGCTCCTGGAGCCGGTGACCCGGCTGCTCCTGACGGAGGGCTACGACGTCTTCGTCGAGGCCAGTCCCCATCCGGTGCTGGTCCCGGCGATCCAGGAGACCATGGACGCCGCCGGGGTGGCCGACGGCGCGACGGTGGGTTCGCTGCGCCGCGAGGACGGCGGCCCGCGGCGGTTCCTCGCCTCGCTCGCCGAGCTGCACACCCGGGGCGGGCACGTGGACTGGGCGCGGGCCTTCCCCCGGAACGGCGCGCGGGCGGCGGCGCTGCCGACGTATCCGTTCGGCGGGGACCGGTACTGGCTGGAGCGCCGCGGCGGGGCGGGCGACCTGGCGGCGGCCGGTCTCGGGACGGCCCACCATCCGCTGCTGGGCGCCGTGGTCACGCTGCCCGGCTCCGCCGACACCGTGCTGGCGGGACGCCTGTCGACCGGGGCCCAGCCCTGGCTCGCCGACCACGCGGTGCTGGGCACCGTGCTGTTCCCGGGCACGGGCCTGCTCGAACTGGCCCTGCGGGCCTGCGAGGAGAGCGGACACGACCTGGTCGAGGACCTCACCCTGGTGGAGCCGCTGGTCCTCGACGGGGACACGGGCGTGCAGCTGCGGGTGACGGTGACCGGTCCGGACGGCACCGGCCGGGGAGGCGTCGAGGTGCACTCCCGCGCCGAGGGCGCGCCCGCGGACACACCGTGGCTGCGGCACGCCGTCGGCGTGCTCGGCACCGGCGGCACCGAGCCGTGGGAACCCCTGCCGCAGTGGCCGCCGGCGGGCGCCGAACCCGTGGCCCTGGACACCGGCTACGCCCTGCTGGCCGCCGCCGGACTGGAGTACGGACCCGCCTTCCAGGGGCTGCGCGCGGTGTGGCGCGACGGTGCGGACGTCCATGCCGAGGTACGGCTGCCCGACGCCACGGAGGCCGGACGGTACGGGGTGCATCCCGCACTGTCCGACGCCGCCCTGCACGCGATCGTCCTGGGCGGGCTGCTGGCCGACCCCGCCGACCCCCGGCTGCCCTACGCCTGGAAGGGCGTCCGGCTGCACCGGGCGGGAGCGGACACCCTGCGCGTGCGGCTGTCGCCCGCCGGCCCCGACACGGTCCGCCTGACAGCCGCCGACCCGGACGGACGCCCGGTGCTCTCGGTGGAGTCCCTGCTGCTGCGCCCGCTGTCCCCCGAGCGGCTCCGGAACGCCCGCTCGGCCCGGCACCGTTCCCTGTTCCAGGTCATCGGCGAACAGCTGACCCTGCCCGCGCCCGCCGGGCCGTCCACGGCCGCCTGGGCGGTCCTGGGCGAGCCCGGACCGGCCCTGACGGCCGCCCTCGGCCGTCACCTGCCCGTCCACGCCGGCCTGGACGACCTGACCGCCGCGGTCGCCGAGGGCGCGCCGGTGCCCGAGGTCGTGCTGGTACCCCCGGCGGCGGCCGGACGGCACGGCGACACCGCCGCCGCCGCGCACGCGCAGACGCGGGCGGCGCTCGCCCGGGTGCAGGACTGGCTCGCGGACGACCGGTTCGAGGGGGCGCGGCTGGTCTTCGTCACCCGGCACGCGATGACGTTCGGCGACGAACGGCCGGATCTGCGCCAGGCGCCCGTGTGGGGGCTGGTGCGGGCGGCGCAGTCGGAGCACCCGGGCCGGTTCGTCCTGGTGGACACGGACGACACGGCGGCCTCCCACCAGGTGCTGGCGGCCGCGGTGGAGTCCGGTGAACCCCAGGTGGTCGTCCGGGACGGCGTCGCATCGGCGGTACGCCTGGCCCGGGTCCCCACGACCGCCGAGCAGCCCGCCGGAACGGAGCAGCCCACCGGAACCGGACCCTCCGACACCGGGCAGCCCACCGGTACCGGTGTGCCCGTCGGCACCGGACGGCCCGCCGAAACCGAGCAGCCCGCCGGTGGCGGCCTGGCCGTCGGTGCCGCAACACCCACCGGCACCCAGCAGCCCACCGGCACGGGACCCTCCGACACCGGGCAGCCCGCCCGCACCGGGCAGCCCGCCGGCACCGGTGTGCCCGTCGGCACCGAACTGCCCGCCGAAACCGAGCAGCCCGCCGGTGCCGCGATGCCCACCGGCACCGGACCCTCCGACCCCGGGCAGCCCGCCGAAACCGGGCAGCCCACCGGTACCGCGATACCCACCGGCACCGGACCCTCCGACCCCGGGCAGCCCGCCGAAACCGGGCAGCCCACCGGTACCGGTCTGCCCGCCGGTGGTGGCCTGGCCGTCGGTGGCGGGCCGGTGGAGGCGTCGTTCGCGCCCGGCGGCACCGTGCTGGTCACCGGCGGCACCAGCGGTCTGGGCGCGCTGGTCGCCCGCCACCTGGTGGCCGGGCACGGCGTCACCCGGCTGCTGCTCACCAGCCGCAGCGGCCCGCGGGCCGAGGGGGCGGCCGAACTCCGGGCCGAACTGGAGGCGTTGGGCGCCCACGTGACGGTGGCGGCCTGCGACGTCGCCGACCGGGCGGCGCTGGCCGCGGTCCTCGGCGCCGTACCCGCGGAGCACCCGCTCACGGCGGTGGTGCACGCCGCCGGGGTGCTGGACGACGGCGTGGTCACCTCGCTCACCCCCGAGCGGATCGACCGGGTGCTGCGCCCGAAGGTGGACGGCGCGCTGCACCTGCACGAACTCACCCGGGACGCGGGCCTGTCGGCCTTCGTGCTGTTCTCCTCGGCCGCGGGGGTGCTGGGCACGCCCGGCCAGGGCGGCTACGCGGCGGCGAACGCCTTCCTCGACGCGCTCGCGCACGAGCGGCGCGCCGCGGGCCTGCCGGCCACCTCGCTGGCGTGGGGCATGTGGGAGCGGCGCAGTGGTCTCACCCGGGCGCTGTCCGACGCCGATCTGCGGCGCATGGCCCGCTCCGGGGTGGGCCGGCTACCCACCGACGAGGGCCTGGCCCTGTTCGACACCGCGCTGCGCGCCCGGAGCGCCGCACTGGTGCCGCTGCGACTCGACCTGGCGTCCCTGGCGGCGGGCCGGCCGGAGCTGGTGCCGGTGCCGCTGCGCTCGCTGGTGCGGGCGGGGCGGCGCCGGCCGGGCCGGGACGCGGGCGACGGGTCCGGCGGGACGTTCCTGGCGGAGGCGGCCGCGCTCCCGGCCGGCGAGCGGTACCCGGCGGTGCTGCGCCTGGTGCGCCAGGAGGCGGCGACCGTGCTGGGGCTCGCCTCCCCGGAGGAGGTCGCCGACACCCGCGGCTTCCTGGAGATGGGCTTCGACTCCCTGACCGCGGTGGAGCTGCGAACCCGGCTGCGGGCCGCGACCGGCCTGCCGCTGCCCGCGACGCTCGTCTTCGACCGGCCGACCCCCGCCGACACGGCCCGCTTCCTGTGCGACCGGCTGTTCCCGGAGAGCCGCGAACCCACCGAGTCCGAGGCGCGGGAGCGAAAGCTCCGGGAGGTCCTCGCCTCGGTCCCGCTGGCGCGCTTCCAGCGGGCCGGTCTCCTGGCGGACCTGCTGCGGCTCGCCGACGGGGACACCGCCACGGACCCCGGCCCCGCGGCCGGGGACGCCGGGGGCGAGGGGTCCGGCATCGACGCCATGGACGTCGACGACCTCGTGCGCACCGCGTTCGGCGGCGACACGTTCTGATCTCGGATTCGGTTGGTTACGGAGGATTCATGGCCACATCGCCGGAAGCGGTGGTCGAGGCGCTGCGCACCGCGCTGAAGGAGAACGAGCGGCTGCGCACCGCGGTGCGGGCGTCGGCCGAGCCGATCGCCGTCGTGGGAATGGGCTGCCGCTACCCGGCCGGGGTGCGCTCTCCGGAGGAGCTGTGGGAGCTGGTCCTGGAGGGCCGCGACGCGGTGTCCGGGTTCCCCGCCGACCGCGGCTGGGACCTGGCCTCCCTGTTCTCGTCCGACCCCGACCAGCCGGGGACGTCGTACGTCCGCGAGGGCGGGTTCCTGTACGACGCCGCCGAGTTCGACGCCGGGTTCTTCGGGATCTCCCCGCGTGAGGCGCTCGCCATGGACCCGCAGCAGAGGCTGCTGCTGGAGACCGCGTGGGAGGCCGCCGAGCGGGCCGGGATCGACCCGCACTCCCTGCGGGGCAGCAGCGCGGGCGTCTTCGCCGGGATCATGTACCACGACTACGGCTCCCGGCCCGGTCTGGACGCCGACGACGTGGAGGGGTACCTCGGCACCGGCAGCGCGGGCAGCGTGGCCTCGGGGCGGATCGCGTACGCGCTGGGTCTCCAGGGCCCGGCGATCAGCGTGGACACGGCGTGCTCCTCGTCCCTGGTGGCGCTCCACCTGGCCATGCAGGCGCTGCGCCGGGGCGACTGCTCGCTGGCCTTCGCGGGCGGGGCGACGGTGATGTCGACGCCCGGCACCTTCGTGGAGTTCAGCCGGCAGCGCGGGCTGGCCCGGGACGGCCGGTGCAAGTCGTTCGCCGACGCGGCCGACGGCGCCGGGTGGAGCGAGGGCGTCGGCGTGCTGCTGCTGGAGCGGCTGTCCGACGCCCGGCGCAACGGCCGCCCGGTGCTGGCGGTGCTGCGCGGCAGCGCGGTGAACCAGGACGGGGCGAGCAGCGGTCTGACGGCGCCCAGCGGGCCGGCGCAGGAGCGGGTGATCCGGCAGGCGCTGCAGGACGCGGGCCTGTCCCCGGCCGAGGTCGACGTGGTCGAGGGGCACGGCACGGGCACCCCCCTGGGCGATCCGATCGAGGCGCAGGCGATCCTCGCGACGTACGGCCAGGACCGCCCGGCGGGGCGTCCGCTGTGGCTGGGCTCGGTGAAGTCGAACCTCGGTCACACCCAGGCCGCGTCCGGTGTCGCCGGTGTCATCAAGATGGTGCAGGCGCTGCGGCACCGGACGCTCCCGCGGACCCTGCACGCCGAGCGGGCCAGCACGAAGGTGGACTGGTCGGCCGGTGCCGTGGAGCTGCTGACCGACGCCCGGCCGTGGACGGACGAGGGCCGGCCCCGGCGCGCCGCCGTGTCCTCCTTCGGCATCAGCGGCACCAACGCGCACGTGGTGCTGGAGGAGGCCCCCGCAGCCGACCCGCGCGGCACCGGCGACACCGGCCGTGCGGACACCGGCGACGCCCCTGCGGCTTCCGGCTTCCTGCCGTACCTCCTGTCGGGCCGCGGCGCGGAGGCGTTGCGGGCCCAGGCGCTGCGGCTGCACGCGCGTCTGACGGACGGTCCCTCCCCGCGGCTGCCCGACGTGGCGTACTCGCTGGCGACGACCCGCTCGACGTTCGAGCACCGCGCGGTGGTCGTGGCGGCGGACGCGGCCGAGCTGGCCGAGGGACTGCTGCGGGTCGGCCGCGGCGAGCGGCCCGCGGCGGGTGCCCGGGGCGAGGCGGCCGAGGCCGCGCTGGCCGTGCTGTTCACCGGCCAGGGCGCGCAGTGGGCGGGCATGGGGCGGGAGCTGTACGACCGGTACCCCGCGTTCGCGCGGGCCTTCGACGCGGTGTGCGCCGCGCTCGACCCGCACCTCGAACGGCCCCTGCGGGACGTCGTCTTCGCGCGGCCGGGCACCGAGGGGCTGGTGGACGGCACCGGCTGGGCGCAGCCCGCGCTGTTCGCGGTGGAGGTCGCCCTGTTCCGGCTGGTGGAGTCCTGGGGCGTGCGCCCGCAGTACGTGTCCGGGCACTCCGTCGGGGAGCTGGCGGCGGCACACGTGGCCGGGGTGCTCTCCCTGCCGGACGCGGCCGCCGTGGTGGCGGCCCGCGGACGCCTGATGCAACACCTCCCGCCGGGCGGCGCGATGTTCGCGATCGAGGCGACCGAGGAGGAGGTCGCGCCCCTGCTGACGGACACGGCGGACGGCGCCGACGGCGCCGGGCTGGCGGCGGTGAACGGGCCGTCCTCGCTGGTGGTCGCGGGCGCGGAGGAGGCCGCGGCGGCGGTGGCCGCCCACTTCTCGGCGCTGGGGCGGCGCACCAGCCGGCTCCGGGTGAGCCACGCGTTCCACTCGCCCCTCATGGACGCGATGCTGGAGGAGTTCGCCGCCGTACTGCGCGGTGTCCGCCTCGACGCGCCGCGGATCCCCGTCGTCTCGGCGCTCACCGGCGGGCTGGTGAGCGCCGAGGAGGTGTGCGCGCCGGAGTACTGGGTGCGGCACGCCCGGGAGACCGTGCGCTTCCACGACGCGGTACGGGCCCTGGAGGAGCACGGGGTCGGCGTGTTCCTGGAACTCGGCCCCGACGCGGTGCTCACGGCGATGGGCGAGAGCTGCGCGGCCTCGCCCGGCACCGTGTTCGCCGCCGTCGCCCGCCGGGACCAGCCCGCGCCCCGGACCCTGCTGACGGCCCTCGCCGAGGCGCATGTCCGGGGCGTCCCGGTGGACTGGCCGGCCGTCCTCGCGGACACCGGCGCCCGCACGGTCGAGCTGCCGACGTACGCCTTCCAGCGCGAGCGGTACTGGCTGCAGCCGGCACCGGACCGGGCGGCCGACCGCTCCGCCGCCCGGATCGACGAGCACCGCTACCGCGTGGACTGGGTCCGGTTGCCCGCTCCGGGTACCGGCGGGGTACGGCTGCCCGATTCCGGTGCCGACGGCAGGCGGCTGCCCGGTCCCGGTGCCGACGGCGGGCGGCCGTCCGGTCCCGGTGTCACGGCCGACGGGTCCGGCGGCTGGCTGGTCGTCTCCTGTGCCGGCGTGGACGGCCCGGTGGAGGAACTCCTGGCGGCCTGCGGCCGGGCGGGCCGCCGGGCACGTCATCTCCGCGTCGGTGCCGCGGAGGCCGCCGACCGGGAGGAGCTGGCCCGTCGGCTGCGCGAGACGGCCGGGGCGGAGCCGCCGGCCCGGGTGGTGTCGTTCCTCTCCCTGGACGAGCGGCCGGTGGAGGACGGCTCGGCGCTGCCGCGCGGGCTCGCCATGACCACGGCCCTGATCCAGGCGCTGGGCGACGCGGACGTGGACGCCCCCGTGTGGGCCCTGACCCGGGGCGCCGTGTCCACCGGCCCCGACGACCCGGTACGGCACCCCCTCCAGGCGGCCGTCTGGGGCCTCGGCCGGGTCGCGGCGCTGGAGCAGCCGCAGCGCTGGGGCGGCCTGGCCGACCTGCCGGACGGCCCGGACGAGGAGGCGCTGGCGCGGCTCCTCGCGGTGCTCGCCGACCCGGGCGGCGAGGACCAGCTGGCCCTGCGGGACGACGGGGTGCACGGCTGCCGGCTGGTCCGCTCGCCGCTGCACGAGACGCCGGTGCGGCGCACCTGGAAACCGTCGGGCAGCGCGCTGGTGACCGGCGGGACGGGAGCGCTCGGCGCACAGGTCGCGCGCTGGCTCGCCGCCCAGGGCGCCCCCCGTCTCGTCCTGCTCAGCCGGCGCGGCGCCGACGCGCCGGGGGCGGCCGAGCTGACGGCGGAACTGCGGGACCTGGGCGCCGAGGTGACGATCGCCGCCTGCGACCTCACCGACCGGGAGGAGCTGGAGCGCGTCGTCGCGTCGCTGCCCGCGGAGCACCCGGTCGACACGGTGGTGCACGCCGCGGGCGTGATCGGCGCCGAGACACCGCTCACCGCGTGCACACCCGCCGGGATCGCCGAGGTGCTCGCCGGCAAGCTGGCCGGCGCCCGCGCCCTGGACGCCGTCTTCGACGGCGGCCCCGGCAGGTCGCCGCAGGCGTTCGTGCTGTTCTCCTCCGGCGCGGGCCTGTGGGGCAACACCGGACAGGCGGCGTACGCGGCGGGCAACGCGTTCCTCGACGCGCTGGCCGGCGCGCGCCGCGGCCGGGGCCTCCCGGCGACCTCGGTGGCCTGGGGCGCGTGGGGCGGCGCGGGCATGGCGGCCGCCGAGGGCGCCGAGGACCTGCTGAGCAGGCGCGGGGTGCCGCTGATGGCCCCGGAGACGGCGCTCGCGGGACTGCGGGCGGCACTGGACCGCGACGAGACCACCACCGCGTTCGCCGCGGTCGACTGGGCCCGGTTCGCCCCCGCCTACACCCTCGCCCGGCCCCGTGCCCTGCTGAACGACCTGCCCGACGCCCAGCGGGCCCTGCGGGGCGCCACGGACCCCGGGCACACCGACGGCCTGCGGCAGCGCCTCGCCGGGCTGGACCCCGAGGGCCGGCAGGAGGTGCTGCTGGAACTGGTGCGCAGCCACGCGGCCGACACGCTGGGGCACGTCTCCGCCGACCGCGTCCGGGCCACGACGGGCTTCAAGGAGGCCGGCTTCGACTCGATGGCCTCCGTGGCGCTGCGCAACCGGCTGATGGAGGCCACCGGTCTCACGCTGCCCACCACGGTGGTCTTCGACCACGCCAACCCGGTGGCGCTGGCCCGGTTCCTGTGCGCCTGCCTGGTGCCGGACGACACGCGGCAGACGGACCCGCTCGGCCATCTGGAGCGGCTGGAGGACCTCGTGGAGGCGCTGGAGCCCGACGCCCGCGGCCCCGTCGTCGCCCGGCTGCGGACGCTGCTGTGGAAGTGGGAGCGGCCGCAGGACACCGCCGGCGCCGACGCCGACGTGCTGACGGCGGCGACCGACGAGGAGATGTTCGACATCGTCAACAAGGAGCTGGGGATCTCGTGACCGCCGCCGAGGACAAACTTCGCCAGTACCTGAAGCTCGTCACCACCGAACTGCGGCAGACCCGGGACCGGCTGCGCGACGCGGAGGAACGGCCGTACGAGCCGATCGCGATCGTCGGCATGGGCTGCCGGTTCCCCGGGGGCGTCGACTCCCCGGAGGCCCTGTGGCGGCTGGTCGCCGAGGGCACCGACGCGGTCTCGGACCTGCCGGCGGACCGCCACTGGGACCTCGACGCCCTCTACGCCCCGGAGCCCGGCCGCCCGGGGACGAGCCATGTGCGCGCGGGCGCCTTCCTCGACGACGCGGCGGGTTTCGACGCCGAGTTCTTCGGGATCAGTCCCCGTGAGGCGCTGGCGATGGACCCCCAGCAGCGGCTGTGGCTGGAGATCGTCTGGGAGGCCCTGGAGCGCGCCGGCATCGACCCGCTGTCGCTGCGGGACAGCCCGTCGGGTGTCTTCGTGGGACTGACGCACCAGGGGTACGCGTTCGCGTCCCGCGTGAACGAGCCGGACGAGGTGGCCGGTTACCGGCTGACCGGCAGTACGGCGGCGGTGGCCGCGGGACGCACGTCGTACCTGCTGGGGCTGACCGGCCCCGCGGTGACGGTGGACACCGCCTGCTCCTCCTCCCTCGTCGCCGTGCACCAGGCCGCCCACGCCCTGCGCTCGGGCGAGTGCTCCCTCGCCCTGGCCGGCGGTGTCACCGTGATGGCCACCCCCAACGCCTTCGTGGAGTTCGCCCGGCAGGACGGGCTCGCGGCGGACGGACGCTGCAAACCCTTCGCCGCCGCCGCCGACGGCACCGGC
>NZ_BMRM01000028.1 GCF_014648635.1 Streptomyces cinerochromogenes
GTGCGTGCCGGGGTTCCGGGTGACGGCGGGAACGTGCGGCCGGGTGCGTTGGGCGAGGTGACCGGTCCCGGTGCACGGGGTGTCGGTGAGTCGTCGGCGGCGGGTCAGGGTGCCGGTGTGCGGGCGGACAGTGTGGCCCGTGGTGGTGCGGATGCGCGGCCGGGTGTGGTGGCGGAGCGGGGTGCGCCGGGCGTGCGTGCCGGGGTTCCTGGTGACGGCGGGAATGTGCGGCCGGGTGCGTTGGGCGAGGTGACCGGTCCCGGTTCGCGGGGCGCCGGTGAGTCGTCGGCGGCGGCGGGTCAGGGTGCCGGTGTGCGGCCGGACACCGCGGTGCGTGGCGGCGGTGGTGATGCCCGGCCGGGCGCAGCCGCTGAGCAGGGTGCGCCGAACGTGCGTACCGAGAGCCCGGGGGACGGCGGCCACGCTGGACCGGGCGGCGAGCGGACCGAGGTGCGGGCGCAGCCCTCGGCAGCGTCCGGCCGCGAGGGGGAAGCCGGCGGTCCGGGCGCGGCGTCCGCCGACCACGCGACGGCGCGGCGGCACCCGGAGCAGCCCGGGGACCAGGCGTCCCCGGCCCGGGACGGCGACGGTGACGGCGGGGACGGAAAACCGCCCACGTACCAGGGCGGCGGTGAACACGACGCCGGCCTCGCGCCGGGCAACGGCACCGGGCGCTACGAGCCGTACACGTTCCACGGCGACGACCAGGGCCGCGCCCAGCGGTGGGGCCGGGAGCAGGAACGCCTGCTCGACACGCACCGGGACCGGTTCGAGGAGGAGCAGGACCGGTTCCGGCAGCAGCAGGAGGCCGACCGCCGGGTGGAGGAGGCGTTCGCCGGGCGCCTCGCCGACCCCGACCCCGTCTTCCGGGGCCCCGACGACATCGACGCGATCCGTCTCCGGATCGCCGAGGCGGAACAGCAGCGCGTCATCGAGGAGCGCGCGGCGCTCGCGGAGGACGGCGGCCGTGGCACGGCGGACGGCGAGCGCGGCGCCGGAGCGGACGTCCCCGGGCGCGCCGAGGTCACGCCGGAACTCGTCGAGCAGGTCCGCCGCCAGTGGATGGAGGAGGTGAAGTCCCGGTTCGACGAGCGCTGGCAGGAGTCCTACGCCGAGTACCGGCGCGGCGAGATCTCCCGCTCCGAGTTCGCCGAGACGTTCGACCGGCTGTCCGCCGGGCTGCACGACGAGTTCGAGCTGTCCGCCGCCGCCCACCTGGCCCGGCGCACGGCGAACGAGGTCTTCGACGGTGAGACCGCCGGACGCCGCCAGCCCATGTCGGAGGAGGAACTCCGGCAGGTCCGAGAGGACTTCGCCGACGCCGCCGCCAGCGAGGTGTACCGCGCCGCCGAGGACATGTGGCGCGACGGCGAGCGTGTCGACTCCTTCGACTGGTCCCACCTGTACCGCACGCAGGATGCCGGGATGCGGGACCTCACCCGCGGCCTGCGCACCCGCCTGGAACTGGCGGCCGAGGCCGCCGACACCTTCGACTTCCTCAGCAGGCGGGTGGGTGCCGACGGGGAGACACCGTGGGTGCGTGAGATCCGTACCGACTTCCGCGAGGAGTTCGAGGTCACGACCCGCACCCTGCCCGGCGGGGACGGCACGCCGACCCGCTGGATGGAGTACGAGCGTTTCCGGGAACAGCGCCACGCCCTGCGCGGCCAGCTGGAGAACTTCCGCGACCGATGGGAGGCGCGGCTGCGCGCCCGGGTCGCCGAGGAGGACCTGAAGGCCGCGACCGGCCGTGAGGTCGAGGCCCGGCGCGCGGAATGGCAGCGGTCCACCCGGCACGACCCGGCGGACGCCGCCGCTGTCGACACCGAGGCGGTGATCGCCTCCCACCGCGCGGATCTGACTGCCGAGGGCGAGAAGCTTCTCGCGGGCAGGCACCCGCGCGCGCTGACCCGCGAGCAGTGGGAGGAGTACGCCGCACAGCTGCGCGAGACCCAGGAGCGGCTGGCCGCCGAGCTGCCGACCCGGTTGGAGTACCAGGTCGGCCTGGACCGCGCCCTGGCCGAGGCGGACCGGATGTTCGACCGTCTGGAGGCGGAAGGGCCCGGCGCCCAGCGCGCCCGCGAAGGACTGCGGGAGGACGTCACCCGGGTCTTCCGCGAACTCGCCGGGCGCACCGAGGACGGCGCGTGGGACCTGGAGCGGGTCGCGACGGGCGTGGCGACCGTCTTCCGTGAGTACCTGCCGTCCGCGGAGCGGTCCCTGTCGGACCGGCTGCGGTTCGAGTGGGGCATGGAGCGTGCGCTGCGCGACGGCGGCACCGCCTTCCACCGGCTGTCCGGGCCGGGGCTCGACGAGCTGACCGAGCGCCCCGTGCGCGGTTACACGGTCACCGACGAGACCTTCGACCGGCTGGCGGGGGACTTCCGCGGCGACTGGGCCCGCGGCTACCACGACATCTACGGCCCCTCCGATCGCGATCTGCGCGGCTGGCTGGAGCGCGAGAAGGAGCGCGGCGACGCGTTCGGCAGCACGGTGCGCGACGAGTGGGAGGCGGACAGCGCCGCACTCCGGGAGCCGAGGGACGCCGAGGTGCGCGAGCGCGCCCAGGCGGAGAGCCTGCGGTGGCGGCAGCAGGTGGCCGCCAACTTCCAGGGCATGCTGGGCAAGGGCGCGGTGCTGGAGGACCTGGCCCGCCAGGTCGAGATCCCGCAGGCCGAGATCCGCTCGGCCCGGGTGGCCGGCGACTACCAGCGGGGTCTTTCGGAGCTGAGGTCCTGGTTCTCCCAGGAGTGGGACGCCGCTGCCCGCACCTCCTCCCCGGACGGCGAGGCGACGGTCCGCGCCGCCCTCGCGGACGAGGCACGGCAGCGGTGGCAGCAGCTGAGCGACCGGACCCGGACCGAGGACGAGGCAGTCCAGGCGTGGCAGCGCGAACCGCGGTGGACACTGGACCTGGCCCGGCTGGAGATCACCCGCGACACCCGTACCCCGTCCGAGACGCCGGCCACCGCCGACGGTGCGGTCCGGACGGCCCGGGACGGCGACGGGGACGGCCGGCTCCAGGCCCAGGAACTCCTCACCGCCCGCGAGGAGCAGCCGCCACCACCCCCGCTGTCCGCCGCCCCGCCCCGAGCGGCAACCAGCCGGACCGACGAGCCCTCGGCGCAGGCACCCGCTCCCGAGGCCCTGGCCGGGCTCCGCGACGCCGTCGAGGCGCGCGACCGGGCGTACGGCGAGTTCGAGACGCGGCTGACGCCCTACCCCGAACTGCGCACCCCGCAGGCGGCGGAGCAGGTCGCCGCCGCCCGGGAGGCGTTCGCCGACGCCTGGACCGGGGACCGTACGGCCACGGGCCCCGGCGAGCTGACCACTGCCCGCGGCGCGGCCCTGGCGGACCTGACCGCGCGGCTCACCTCCGTCCGCGAGCGGCTGGCCGCCGAGGCGGAGGCGGCGGAGGTCTTCCACCGTGACGTCGCCTCGACCGTGCCGGACACGCGGCACGGCGAAGCCTTCGCGAACGCCCAGCCGGCGGTGGCACTGGCGGAGGAGTTCCAGCGGGAGGCCGCCGGACAGCCGTCGGCCCGCCTGGCCGGCCTGGTCCAGGAGTTCGGGCGGCGGTACGCCGAGGCGCACGCCGCCTGGACCGCCGAGCGGCAGGCCCGTGCCGCCTTCGACACCGTCCTCCGCGGCGGTGCGGGCGGACGCGCCGACCTGACCGACGGCCGGGCGGAGTGGCACGGCCCGGCACGCCGCTGGTACGCCGGACAGCTGGCCCGGCTGCGACAGCAGTACGTCGCCGAACGCGCCGAGGCCATGGCCGTCGACGACGAGGCCGGGCGCCGGGAACGGCTGGCGCGGCTCGACGAGGACGTGCGCCAGGCCGCGCTGTACGCGCAGCGGCGGGCACGGACCGCAGCGGCCCACAACAGCGCCCTCGCCGACCACCTGGCGCGGTTCACGGCCGACTCGGCCTGGGACCGTGAGCTGACGGGCTGGTACGAGGAGCGGCGCCGGGCACTCGCCGCACCGCTGACCGACCGGCTCCACCTGTACAGCCCGCAGGCCCGCGAACAGGTGCTGGCCCGCTTCGACGCGCAGGCCGCCGCGCTGCGCGAGGTCGCCGCCTCCCGGCACACGGCGTACCTGGACCTCGCCCGTCAGCTCGGCGGCGCCGCCCACGACAGGGTGACGCTGTCCCACGCCGCCACGGCCGACTGGACCCGGCGCCACATCGCCGCACTGCGCGACGCCCACCTGGCCACCGCCGACCAGACCCGGTACACCGCCCTGCCCGCGGAGTTCCTCGCACCGCACCCCCAGGCCGCCGCCGAGGACGACTGGCGGGTCCCGGCGTGGCAGGAAGCGCAGCGGGAGCTGCACCGCCGCTACGCCGACCTGCTGGCGCAGGACCGTACCGAGGACTCCGCGGCCGCCACCGACGACGACGGGGCATCCTCGGGCGCCACGACGACGGAGCCGGACAACGCCTTCGACGAGGCGTTCCGCCAGTGGGCGCGGGAAGAGGCCCCGGGCGTGTCCCAGGAACGGCTGGCCGCGGTCCGCGAACGGGTCCGGGAGAATGCGGACCGGTTCGACGAGCCGGCCACGGACCGTCCGGCGACGGAGCGGCTGTGGGACGCCTTCTCCCTGCGGGCGGCCCGCGAACTGGCCGTGGTCCGTGGCGAAGAGGCGTTCCAGCGTGCCTTCCACGACTGGGGCCTGCGGCTGACCGATGCCTGGCGGGGCCGGCTGGCCGACGGCACGCCGGAACCCTTCGAGCTGGTCCTCGACATGGCCGAGTCGGTGCGCGAGCTGGCCGCCGGCGACTTCCGCGACCGGTGGGAGGGGATACTCGAGAACACCCTCGTCTCCGGCACCGAGGTCCGCACCGGTGACAGCCTGGTGGTGCGGCAGACGGCCCGGCTGCTGCGCACCCTCGTCTCCGGCCTGGACGGGGAGTTCGAGCGGTACGCGCTGCTCTTCGGCCAGCTCTCCCGGATCGACGCGGTGGTGGAGCAGCTGGCGGACGGAGCCTTCCGCGACCGGCTCGACCAGGGCACCCGTGACCTGCTCGCCGCCTTCGGCGCCGAGCACACCGAGGTGTCCGAGGCGGGCCGGAACCGGATCCGCGAAGACGCCCGCCGTTCGCTGCGGGAGGCGTTCGCCACGGTCTTCCCGAGCGCGGCGTCCGTGGCAGGGCTGGCCGACGGCGGCCGGGCGCTGCCGGGCGTCTGGCAGGACCGGGTGCGCACGGTCCTCGACGCGCTGCCCGGCCGGCTGGCCCTCCAGGCGGCGCGCGAGGCGGCGATCCTGCGCTCGCAGGAGGACGTCGCGGACGCCGTCGCCTCCTGGGCCGACTCCGCCACCGGCACGGGCCGGGCCTTCCTCGACCGGTTCCCGGTCTCCTTCGACCAGGTCCGCCCCACGCTCCGCCGCACCCTGGGCGTCTCCGTGGCCGCCGCCGTCGACGACCACTTCGAGCAGCTCTTCGGCCACGACGGCGTGACCGCCGGCCTCGAAGACGTCCGGGCCCGGCTGGAGCGCTGGCACACCGCGTACGCCGAACTGACCGGCCGGGACCGGCTGCACACCTGGCTCACCGTGCGGCACGCCCGGGACGGCGTGCTCACCGCCTCCGCGCGCCTCTTCGACGAACAGCTCGACCGGTGGCGCGCGGCCCACGGCCCCCAGGCGCTGACCGACGCCGACGTCGCCCGTGCTCGGTCCGGCCTGGACGAGCGGCTGCTCGCCGCCTTCGACGCGCTGTTCACCGGCCGCCCGGTCGCCGCCGACGAGCTGGCCGGCGCGGCCCGCCAGTGGGACGCCCTGCTTGCCGAGCAGGCCCGGGCGTTGCCCGCGCACCTCGCCTTCGAGTCCTGGTCCGACGCCGCCCTGTACGACGCCGCGCGGTCCTTCCACACCCTGCGCCCCGACGACGACACGGCCCGGCAGCGGTGGGAGGAGCACGCCGAGGACTTCCGGGCCGACTTCCTGGCCGCGTACGAACTGCTGTGGGCGCCCCAGGCGCTGTCCACGTCCTGGGCCGCCCACGAGGCCGAGTACACCGACGCGTTCGGCGTGGGCCTGGAGGCGGCGCAGCTGCTCACCCTGCGCGGCGACGACAAGGGCAAGGGACGGGCCCCGGGTGAGCGTCCGGCCGACGCGCTGCCGCCGGAACTGCGCGGCCTGGACCACGGCCGGCTGGCCGCCCTGATCGGCAAGGCAGGCCGGCTCATGCCGCCGAAGCGGACCATCAGCGGCGAGGCGGAGACCGAGGCGCTGCGCGAGGCCCACCGCCGGCGCGTGCTGGAGGTCGCCGCCGTCCTGCACACCCAGGACGAGCGGGCGGCCCGGCGTCGGGCCGCGGAACTCGGCGCCGATCCGGCGCCGGCCGGGATCCGGGCCGGCGCTCCGCTCACGGACACGACGCGGCAGCAGGCCGGTTCGTCGTCCTCCGGACACGGATCCCTCGGGCTGGTCACGCCGCATGTCGGCGAAGGCCGGCCGTCGGACGGCGGGGCACAGGAGCAGTCGGACACCCCCGTGACGGAGCTCTTCCGGGGAGACACCACCGACCCGGAGGCCGCCGAGCCGGCGCGCGCGGACGGTGACGGCATCGGCGAGACGGCCGGCGCGATGGAGCTGCGGCTGCGCCGGGAGTTCGGCCGGGACACCTTCGAAGCCCTCGCCCGCCAGGCGTCCGCCCTGCTCCAGCCCGCCGCGCTGGCGGCCGGCGACCCGGCGAGCGAACGGCTGAGGGAGACACAGCAGCGAGGGCTGCTGCGCATCGTAGAGACGCTAGGGCGGACGAACAGCGTGGCACAGGCCGTGGCACTGGCCGACCTGCTCACCGCGGAGACGCCGGGTATCCGGTCAACGGCGCAGATGCTGGGCGCCGGCGCCTTCGGCGGTGCGGCCCCGACGGAGTGGGAAGTGGGCCCGGAGGTCCGCGAGCTGCAACGCGGTCTCGCGTCCGGCTTCGACGTACGCCGTGGGCACGGCCTCGGCGGTGACCCGGACGCCGCCGCGATCGCGCGGATCCTCGGACCGGACGTCTACGGGCAGCGGCAGGCGCCCCCGGCGCCCGAGTTCCTGCGCGGCTACGACTTCTCCCAGCTGAAGGCCGCCCAGCGCGCGGCGTTCTTCGAGGCCGTGGACATGACCCGGCCGGCCCCGCGGGCGGAGGAGCTGCGGCCCTCCGCGCTGCCCCGGCGGCCTGAAACCGTGGTCGAATCCGGTCGGCGGTCGATGAGCCGTGCCACGATGCCCGTCCTGCCGAAGGCGACCAGGATCGCCAAGCTCACGCACGCCATCTGGCTCGGCGGACCGCTGCGCGACGAAGGGGCCACGAGCGGCTTCCGCTGGAACCTCGAAAGACTGGCGTCCTCCCAGCCGGACTTCACCGTCATCCTGTGGACCGACGTCACACGCGCCGAGTTCGCCGCCGCCGAGGCCGCCGCGAAGACGTCGGCCGACAGGAGGCACGCGAACCGCCGGCTGGCCGACGTGCTGGACATGCTCCAGTGGGCGCGTGCCGCACGGGTGAGACTGGTCAACGTCGACGAGATCTTCTCCGCGACGTCCCCCATGATGCTGGAGGGTATCTACCGGGCCGAGATCGCGCGGGCGGTGGGCGTGGCGTACGCGGCCGCCAGCGACATGCTGCGCCTGGAGGTCCTGGACCGGTTCGGCGGTGTGGCGAACGACCTGGACAACGCGATCGCCGGTGATCTGACCGGCGAACTCCGGCGAGTCGTCGACTCCCCGCACGGCTTCGGCATGGCGCGGCACGGAGGCCGGCCGTGGAACGCGGTTCTGATCGCACCCGCCGGGCACGCCTTCCTGGACCCCTACCGGGACGTGATCCGGGGGAACTACACACGGACGCCGGCCGAGAACATGCTGCGGTCCGTGCAGCTGCAGAACGAAGAGGTACTTCCGGACGAGCGGTCCGCACGGCGCCCGCTCGCCCCCGACGTGCTGTCCCACTCGCGGCAGACGATGCGGGACGAGGTGCTGATGCGCAGCGGTCCCAGCCCCACGGTCTGGCGGACGCTGGCCCGCCGCGTCGGCCTGCCGGACGGGCTGGACGGCGTGGTCACCATCTCACCCGCGGTGCTCACGCTCGCGTCCGCCCAGTCCTGGCTGCCGCCGCAGCCCGGGCAGGGCACGGCGGCGGGCGCGGCCACCGCGCCCGCGTACGACCGCGCGGAGGATCTCCGGGTCGCCCGCGCCGCGCTGGTCACCCTGGTCCAGGGCCTGTACCGCCAGCCCGGGAACCTCAACCTGGCCCAGGTCGCGCCGATGATCCGTAGCCGCCCCCGCCCCGACGACCTGTGGGACGCGGTCGTCGGATTCATCGCCGCCCGACCGGAACTCCGCGGCCTGGTGGCATCCGTCACCTTCAGCACGCTGGGCGGCAGCCCGCTCCAGCCGGTCGACACGGTCGTCCTCCCCCCGTGGTCACGGAGCCTGGTGCAGACCATGCCCGGTGCGCCCCGGAACGGTCTGGGCAGCCACGTCCTGCCGGCCCGGCTCCTCGACCCGGCCGAGACCGGTCCCGAGCCGCTCGACAGCGGGGCCAGGGGGCAGCGCGACGGCGTCACGAGGCCGGGCGGTGCGCCCTCGCGGCGCGCGCGCGGAGAGCTGCCCGACACCACGCCGGGGGCGGGGCCGTCGGGGCTGCGGTCCGGCGGGCGGACGGAGACGTCCGGACCGGCACCGCGCCCGGCGTTCATGCCGCGCTTCGACGAACCCCGGCCGGTGACCGGCGACGACCTGATGGCCGAGCTGTTCGGGAGAACCCCGGAGCCGGAGCAGCAGGCCCCGGACAGCACCCTCGCCGCACCGGTCGGCGCCGACCTCCTCACCGACGCCGGTGAGGCAGCGCAGTCGGAGGAGTGGCGGGCCAGGGCCTGGGACTCCACGGCAGGGCACCAGCCCTTCGAACGGCCCTTCTGGAGGCAGTGGCCGACGCAGGAACAGCGGGACGAGCTCTTCCGGTATCTCGGGGAACCACGGGCCGGCGCGGACGGGCAGCGGCTCACCTTCGGCGCGGTCGCCGACCGGGTCCGCGACACCCTGGGCCTGCGGCTGGACCGCGAACAGATGGAACGGCTGCACTGGGAGTACCGGCAGGCCTCCGTCGCGCCCCCGGCCCCGGCCCCGCGTGCCGCGCGGCGAAAGGTGTCGGAGGCGGAGTACCTGGCCGAGGCGGACGCCTATTTCCGGCGGCACGGGAACCTGGAGGTGCCGACCGATCTCGTCGTCACCACGGAAGCCGGCGAGGTGCCGCTGGGCAAGCACATCAAGAACCTCCGCGACCGCAGCCGGCGGACGATGTCCCAGCAGGACGTCGACCGCTGGGAATCGATCGGCATGCGCTGGTCGACCGCGGACGCCATGAAGGCCGCCGGGATCTATCTGAGGGACAGGGGCCGTCCCGACGCTCCGCCGCCGGACACCGAGATCCAGGCGGTGCGGGTGCCGGACTGGCCTGCTCCTCGCTTCGACCTCGCGCACTGGACCCGGACGCTCGCCCACGCCTCGCTCCTCAGCCTGACCAGACAGCAGCGCGAGACCATCCGGCAGACGCTCGGCGCAGGGTGGGCCGACCGGATCCTTCCCGGTCCCTCCGACAAGCCGGCCCGGCCGAGCGGGGCACGAAGGGCCGCAGGGCCGTCGGCGGCACCAGCCGTCGGCCGCGCCCTTCCGGCCGGAACGCAGCAGCCCTCCGGGACGTCCGCCGGGACCGTCGGCGATCCGTCCGCGAGCACCGTGCCGGGGCCGGCCGCGGAGGACCTGCGGCTCGCCGCGCTCGATGCGGTGACCCGGCAGTGGCGGGCGAGGCTCTGGGCGGCTTCCGCCCAGCCGCGCAGCGCCGACGCGGAGGCCCTGCCCCTGTCCGACGAACGGAAGAAGCGCCTGCTCGCGGACCTGCGCAAGCGGGAGCGTGACCACGCGGGGCAGCGACCGCTGACGTTCGGCTACGTCGCCGACTACGTCGGCGGTGTGCTCGGACAGCCCCCGGCGCCGGCAGCCCTGGAACGTCTCGAATGGGAGTACGTGCTGCGCTACCCGGAGCGGACGCGCCGCCCGGGTGCCCGGACCGGCCCGACCACCCCGGCGGCCGGGCAAGGGGCCGGCGACACCGGGCCGTCGGCGGCCGGTCCGTCCTCGGCCGGCACGGACGCACCGGCAGCGCCGGACGTCGCGGGCCGCCGTGCGGCTCCGCCACCCGGGGCACCGGCGGAGGACCGGATACCGCTCAGCCTGCGGAGGGACTGGAAGTACAGGGCCGCCGTGCGGTTCTTCACCGGCAAGGGGCACCTGGAGGCACCGCGCGAGTCCTGGGTCACCGACGCCTCGGGCACTCAGCGCGACCTCGGGCGCGCGCTGTACCAGCTGCGTCTCGACCGGAGGAAGCTGCCCCAGGACGAGGTGGACGCCTGGGACGCCCTGGGCATGCGCTGGTCCACTCAGGACGCGATGGCGGCGGCGAGGGCGTACATCGCGAGCAGGAACGGCGACCTCACGGTCCCGCCGCCGGACGCCGACATCGCGGCGGTGGACATCGGGCAGCGGGCCACCTTCGATCTCGCGGCGTGGATCAGGAGCCTGCAGCACAGGATCCGGCTGGGCGACGACGAACGCAGGGACATCCGGACCGCGTTCGGCGCTGCCTGGGGCGACTGGATCCTCGGCCGCCAGTCCGGGCTGCTGCCGGCCCCGGGGCAGTCCGGCGGTGTGCCGACGGCCGTCACGGCGCCGGGCGGATCCGGTACGGCCGCACGGGCGGCTGACGAGACCGCTCCCCAGGTACCCGGCCCTGGTACGGCGCAGGACAGCAGCCTGCGGGACGCCGACATGGAGATGGCACAGGACAGCAGCCTGCGGGACGTCGGCATGGAGACGGCGCAGGACTCCGGCACGGGCGAGGCGCAGGTCCTCGGCACGGGCGAAGCGGACGGCACCCTGTCCGGCCTTCTCCCGCCGGGGACGTCCGAGCCCGGCGACGTCCGGCACACGAGTGCCGGCCCGGCCGCGCCCGAGTTCGACGCCGAGGGGTACTTCGGCGCTCCGTCACTGCTCGGGGAGGCCGGTACGGTCGGCCCGTCCGGAGGTGTCCAGGAGCAGGACGCCGGGTTCGGCGGCATGTTCCCGCTGCCCGGCCAGACGGAGGCCGACCTCTTCACGCACGGGTGGCCGATGATCGGTGACCCCGTCGCCGACTACCTGGCGACGCTCGACGCGTACGCGCTGATGCCGGAGGAGGCGGCCGCCCTCACCGAGCTCGACGACTGGCTCGCCTCGCTCCCGCAGGGTGCCGACGAAACGGGCACCGGCGCGCTGCCGGACTGGCCGGCGGCGGAGCAGATGGATCTCGACGCCGTCCCCGAGCCGCTGGAGGCCATGGAGCTGCGGCTCCGCCAGGAGTTCGGCGACGCACGGTTCACGGAGCTGCTGACCGTGGCGTCCGGGATGGTCAACCCCACGCTGCTGTCGGACGGCGGCGTCGTGACCGAGCAGCTGATGTCCGCACAGCGCCGTGCGACGCTCCTGGTCCTGGAGGCGTACGGCCGGACGGGGAACGACACGTGGGCGCAGACCCTGGCCGACGAACTGGCCGCGCAGACCCCCGGCATCAGGTCCCTCGGGCAGGCGGCCCCGGGTGCCGCTCCGTCGGCCGCCACGTCCACCGCCGCCCAGCTTCCGGCACGCACGCGTCGGCTGCTCGCCGAGGCGGCCGGCCGGGCGCTGGAGGGCAGTGCCGCCGCGACGATCGGCCCCGACGCCCTGACCGACGCCCTGACCAGGGCCGCCTCCCGCAGCTGGCGCGAGGACTGGCCGGCCGCCGACCTCGCCCGGATGATCGCGGCCGACCCGCGGTGGAAGGAACCCCAGCACGCCCGGCTGCTCGACGCGCTGACCCATCCGGCTCATCTGCACGTGCTCCGGGCGGTCGTCCGGCAGCCCGTGCTGGGCGCGGTGCTCCGGGCGCGCCCGCAGCATCTGGAGGTGCTGTCCGACGCCGGCACGCTGCTGACCGGGTTGAGCCGGCTGCAGCCGGGCACCGTGAGGAGGTACGAGCGGAATCCCGAGTACCTGGACGACCTGCTCGCGCCGTCCGCCGACGGCCGACGGGAGCTGGTGGAGGCGATCGAGAGCCGGTCACCGGCCGCCGGCAAGCTGCTGATGGCGCCCGGACTGCCCAGGAGCCTCAACGGACAGGTCCCCCACATCCTCGCCGTCGCGGGCGCCGGTCCCGTCAGCGAGATCATCTCCCTCCTTCCCGGCCTCGCCGCGGCGGTGGCGGCCGGCTCCGTGGAGAGCGCGCGGGCTCTCTCCCACGAATGGACCCTGGCCCGCTCCCTGTTCGAGAACGCGTGGTCCGACGAGCCCGCCGCCGTCGACTACCCGGCGCTGATCGGCAACCGGAGACTGCGTGCCCGGCTCCAGTTGCACGCCGACCAGGTACCCCTGCTGATCCGTGCCCCCGAACTGCTGTCGGCTGTCACGCGCAACCCCGGCCTGCTGGACGTCCTGGCGCGCAGCCCGCGGCTGGTCGACATCCTCACGGACATCCCCCGTTTCGCGGAACGCCTGGCGGCCGACCCGGGAGCGCTCACGGCGGCGGTGGACAATCCGGCGGTCGCCGACTGGCTCTCGCGTGACCCGGCGCGCTTCGACGCGGTGCCGGAGGACCGTCTCGCGGATGCGCTGCGCGACGTGTCCGCGCCCGCGCCGGCCGCCACGGCGGGGCGCCGGCCGCGGGCCGCCGGAGACGGGCTGCTGCCGCGCGTCCGGGCCGCCCATCCCGGACTGGACGCCGTCCTGGCGGCCGAGCCGGGCCTGTCGGCGGTCCTCCGGGCCGACGACGGCCTCATGAAGGGTCTGCTGGACCATCCCGGTCTGCTGGCGGACCCCCACGAGTACCGGCGGCTGCTCGGTCCCGGGGCCGCGGAGCTGCGTCCGCTGGTGCGGCAGGGTTCCCCCCTGGTCGCTCCGAACCTGCTGCGGGCGGTGCTGCGCCACCGGTCGCTGCGGGACTGGTTCACCCGGGACCCGCAGGTCCTGCGAGCCGCCCCGGGCAATCCGCGCCGGGCACTCGCCGAGGCCGCCGAGGCCGATCCGCGCGTGGGGGAGATGGTCTTCTCCAACCCGGGGGCGGCCCAGTTCCTCACCAGCAGGTCGGTGCTCGCGCCCACCCGCGTGCTTCTCGACGTCTGGGCCGTGCGGCCCACCGACGAACGGCCCTTCACCCACCTCGGGCTGGCCGGATTCGAGGACATGGTGGCGCGCCCGGGGGACACGCGGCAGCTGCTGGACGTCCTGTTCCGCAACGACAGCGCCCTGATCCGGATGGCCGGTCACGACCGGCGCGTCCTGGACGTCGTCGACGACGAGGCGGTGGCGAACCTCCGCCCCCACCCGGCCGTCGTGACAGAGCTGGCCTCCCGGCCTCCGCTCCGGCTCACCACCGCCCACTGGAACACGTTCTTCCACTCCCCGGAGCTGCTCGCGGGCCTGAGCCGCAACCAGAACCTGCTGAGCCTGCTCGCCTCGGCGCCGGAGGCCCTCCGTGAGGCGATCGCGCGTCCCGGCCTCGTCGCGGCCCTGGACGACCCCGCGTTCCAGGCCGAGGTGTCGGCCGTCGCCGCGGAACGGAAGGCGCACAACGCCAGGAAGAAGAAGAGCAAGACCTGGGTGAAGGACCTGGAGAGGATCGTCACGACGTACGGCGGGGACGCCGTGCTGTCCCCCGAGGGCGTCTCCGTGACCGTGGACGACGGCTTCTGGGCCGATCTGTGGAACCTCCCGCAGGACGACGCCAGGAGCACGATCGCGAACACGGTGTCGGACCCCGCTCACCGGGAGTACCGGGACAGGTTCCTGGCCGCCGAGGACAGGGTCCGGCGGAACGCCCCCCTGCTGGCCGCCGCCCGGCGCAGCCTCGCCATCGGCTCCCGCCTGCTCGTCGACCCGGAGCTGGCGGACACCCTCGAGGCGCGGCCCGGCCTGCTGGAGCGGATCCAGGACGACACGTCCTCGCTCCTGGTCCCGCTCGTGGAGAACCCGGACCTCACCGCGGCCCTGCGGACCAACGACTACCTCTACCGGTACGTCATGCACGACCCGACCGCCGCCAGCGTCCTGACCTCCTTCCCGGAGTTCACCCGCGGGCTGGTCGACAACCCCGACCTGGCCAGGCTCTTCGTCGTGGAGCAACAGCGTTACAGAGAAGCGCGCAGGGACCCCGCCCTCGTCAGACTGGTGGACGAGGAGCCGGCCGTGACCAGCGTCCTCGCGGACGGCGGACCGGTCGCGGACCTGTTGCTGGCCACTCCCGCCCTGACCGCACAGCTGGTCCGGCACCTCACGGGCGCGGCCGAGGACACCGAGGTCATCCGGGCCGTGACGAGTGGCCTCCCGGTCGCCGAGACCGCCGCGCAGTTCCCGCCGGTGACGGAGATGCTGCGCCGGTTCACCGCCGTGGCCCGGGCGGTGGCCGACCATCCGGAGGCCTTCACCGACGCGCCCCACTTCAGCCGGTTCATGGGTGTCGGAGACCTGCTGACAGCGTTCGAACGGCACCCGGAGCAGGCGGAGGAGGTGCTGCGCTCCCCCGAGCTGCTGGAGACGGCGATACGGACCCCGGCCGTCGTGGCCGCGCTCGCGGCCGACCCCGGCCTGGCGCCCCTGCTGGCACGGCGTCCGCTCGGCGAGGCGGTGCACCGGCTGCTGCGCGGACAACCGGACCTGGTGGCGGCCCTGACGACCCCTCCGGACGGGGACGGCCGCGCGCTGCGCACGGCACTCGGCGCCATCCCCGGCCTGGCCGAGGCGATGGCCGCCGATCCCCGGATCGGTCAGGACCTGCGCGCCGCCCCGTGGCTGGAGCAGGCGCTGGTGCGTAGCCACGGACTGGCCGACCACGCGGTCCGCAACAGTCCGCTGTGGCGGGCGGCACGGGCGGCACGGGAGTTCGCCGATGCTCTGACGCCCAGGGCGGTGCGCCGGCTGGCCGGCCGTGACGCGCTCCTCGAACAGGTGCGGGAGCGGCCCGGCGACCTGGCCGGCATCGCTCCTCACGACCTCCGGCGGCTGCTCGCCGACCCCGGTCTGACCCGCTTCCTGGACGGCCACCGCTCGTTCGCCGAGCGGTTCTTCACCACACGCGCGTGGTACACCCGCGCGCTGGAGGTTCCGGACGTCGCCGGCCGGCTGAGGGACTTGGCACGCGACAGCGAAGGCTTCCGGCAGCTCGTCGCGGACCCCACCGGGGAGCGGCTGCCGGCGGCCCTGGAGTCCGCCGCCGCTCCCGGGCGGGAGCGGACGGCCCCCCAGGACGGCACGGCGCGGAACACCGCCGCACCGGCTCCCGCCCGCACCGACACGCCCAGGGTGGCGGACGTCGGGAGAGGAACGACGGAGCCCGAGCCGGGTTCCGTGTGGGCGGAGGCGCTGGCTTCCGTGCCCGAGGCCGCGGACCTGCTGCTGAGTGCGGAGGGTGCGGACGCGGCCGGTGAACTGGGCCGGCATCCGGAACTCCTGCCTCTGCTCCTGGCCGCCCCCGCGGTGCTGGAGGACCTGGCCCGGGACCCCGCCGCCTGGCGCGACTACGTCTTCGACACGTTCCTCACCCGGGACGCGAGCGCACTCACGGACTTCGACACCGACTTCCACCACTGGCTCGACCGGCTGGGCGCCGTTCTGGAGGGGGACTTCCACGGCCGTGTCAGGGACCTGGCACACCACGTATGGGACCGGGCACGCGCGCACCGGGAAGCCGAGCGGGCCGAGGAGGCGACCCGCGTCGCGGACCGGCTGGCCGCCTTCCAGCCCCACCGGCCCGACACCTGGGAGCACAGCGGCCGGCTGGTCCACGCCCGGCACGTCCGTACGGACCGGCTGACGCGGGAGCAGTCGCGGGTACTGCGGGAGGTCGCCTCGGGGCAGCGCCGGCCGCGGGAGCGGGAGAACGCGGTGGCGGCGAACCAGGCGCTGCACGTCCACCTGGACGGAGGCGACGGCGGTGCCTCGTTCGCGTACGTCCTCGCCGACGACGGCCGGGTGGACGTACTCGTGTACGCCGTCAGCACCGCGCGACAGGGGAACAAGTACCAGTGGGACGGGCACAGCGCCCGCTACGTGGACGGCCCGCTGGACATCGAGGCGGCGCGCAACGAGCCCGCCCTCGTGGCGTCGACGGCCCGCGTGAAGCAGGCGGCGGAGCGGGCCGGGCAGGTGCGCGAGGACCGCAAGGGCAAGGCCCCCGCAGGCGCCCGGGACACCCGGCCCGCCGACGAGGCGTCAGCGGCGCCGCCGGATGCCGGGCTGGCGCGGCTCGCGGACGCCCTGGCCGCGTACCACGCGGCCGTGGCCGGGCAGGACGCCGTCCGGCGGATGCGGGACAAGAGGGCCCAGTCGCGTGCGCAGGCGCAGGCGCTCGGGGCGCTGCGAGACGCCCGCCGGACACTGCGGAACCTGGGGCTGGACCCCGAGGCCCGTACGGACGCGGACGGCGTGACGGCACCGCCGCGGAACACCGAGCCGGTGCCGGCGGACACCGCGGCCTGGCTGGCGGCGCGGCTGGACCTCTCCGTCCCGGCCGCCACGGCGCTGCTGAGCAGGGCCAGCGGGTACGTGCGCACCCCGATGGTGATGGACTCCGAGACGGTGCGCGAGGAGCACCACCGGCGGCTGGCCGAGGTCGCCCGCGTCCTGCACACGGACGGCGAGGAGGCCGCCCGGCGGCTGGCCGGGCCGTACACGCGTCTCTTCCCGCCGGGCGCCGGCCCGCTCGCCGAGGCGGCGGACGCAACCGCCCGGGACGCGAACCAGGCCGGGCCCAGCACCGTCCCGGCCGAACCGGTCGTCGTGCCGGTCGACGGCACGGCGGCGGCGGAGCCGGACGCTGCGGTGTCCGGCCCGCGGCCGGACGAGCCGCGCAGTCTGGACGCCCCGCTCGACCAGGCCCTCCGCGACCGGCCGGCGGAGTCGCCGCCGGCGTCCGGGACCGGGGTGGCACCGGCGGTCGCCGTACCGGAGCCGGCGGTCGCCGCACCGGAGCCGACGGACGCCGTACCGGAACTGAGTGACCACGTCCGCACCTTCGGCTCGGCCTTCGACGGAGCCCAGGGCACCACCCACCTCGGCCTGGTGCCCGAGACGACCGTCGAGTGGCTGCGCGACCAGGTGGCCCGGCGACTGGAGGGGAGCACCGGGCGCGACGAGGACCTCCGACGGCGGATCGCCGCCAGGCTGACCTCCGCCTACCTGATCCACGAGTGGGCCGACGTGCGCAGCGAGACCGGGCTGCGGCTGCCGCTGGAACACCGTGGCGCGCGCCGGACCGTCCACGTACGGCTGCGGCTGGACGATCCCCGGTCCGCGCCCGAACTGCTGGACGGGCTGGCCGACGGCGTGCCCAACCGGGTGCAGCGCTGGGGCGCGGGCTACTCGGAGGCGGGCAACTCCTCCGGTACGGCCGACCTGCGGACCTTCCAGTTCAACTACAGCCACGTCTGGGACGTGCCGACCGCCGGTCCGCTGCGCCAGGTCGTGGTGCAGCCGCAGGTCAACGTGGTCCGCAACCAGCTGTCGACGTCCGTGAGCGCCGCGGGCGGCGCCCAGTCGCTGTCCATCACCACCACGCTCGGCGGCACGGTGCCGTTCGAGTACCGGATGCGCTGGCAGGTGCGGACCGATGCCGCGCAGGCGGCCGGTGACTGGACCGCCGAGCAGGAGCAAGGCCGGATCGCGGTCTGGTTCCCGGAGTTCCTTGCGCGGACCGAGACGGCGGACACGGGCCCGGACGCCGGTCAGGAGGTGCCGCAGGAGAGCCCGGCCGCCGTGGTCCGGTCCGACGCGGCCGAGCGGCAGGCCGCCCCGCTGCGGGCGGCGGTGCGTGAGACACCGCTGTACGCGGTGGAGACGGTGCTCGCCCCGGACCGCGTGCTGCACGCGGTGGAAGACTCCTTCGCGGATCACCTCGACGGGGCGACGGAGGCGTCCCGGGAGGACCTGCGGCGCTTCTTCGGCGCCCGCAACCTGCGCGACGCACTGCCCAGGATGCTGAGCGGATGGCACAGCTCACCGGTGCTGCTGACCGGCGACGGCTCCGTGCTGGGCCACTTCCGGGTGCACGCGGTCCTCACCGGCCACGAGGAGACCGTCGGCCCGGCGGCCCCCGAGGCGGACCTCATGCAGATGGTGGTGCGCACGGTACGGGTCACCGGGCAGGCGACCGTCACCAACGCGGCGGGCGCCGACCTGAGCGTCTCGCTGGGCTTCTCGGCGCCGCGGACCGAGAGCGTGACGGATCCGGTCGGCGGTTCGGTGTCGCTGAACGCCGGAGCACGCCACCAGGTGTCGTACGGCCTGGGCTCCGGCGGGGAGGTCACCAGATCGCAGGCGCTGGAGTGGGGCGGGCCCCTGTTCCGGGTGCGGGGCGGGGTGGGCCTCGTGGTGGAGCTGGTCCGTCCCGGCCGGGACCGGGCGTTCCCGGCGCCGGGCGGCCCCTTGGACACCCGCGTCGGACTCGGGTCGTACCCGGTGGTGTTCCAGGTGCCGTCCCGCGCCGCGCTGGAGGGCGTCACGGATGCCGCCCCGCGCCGGCTCCCACCCGAGGTGGCCGGGCTGCGCTCGCTGGGCATCTCCACCACGACCCTGCGCGTCGACGGCACCGGGCCGCTGTTCGACCTGGCCGAGCGCTGGCTGCGTGAGCACGGCTTCCTGCCCTCGGCGGCCGGGGACGGCTGGGCCGGCGAGGCAGCCCGGGCCCGCCGGCTGGTCAACGCCCGCACCCTGGATCACGCCCGCTCCGGCGAATCGCTGCGGGCCGCGGCGGACGAACTCATCGACGGAGGGCACACGGTCTGGTTCGAGCTGCCGACCGCGGCCGACACCCAGCGGGTCGCCCTCCGGCTGTCCGCCGAGCGCCGGGGCGACGGACCGGTCGAGGCGGTCCGGTCGCTGCCCGGCGTCCAGGTGAACAACTGGTCCGGGTTCGCCCGACCCGGCCAGGAACAGCGCACGGTGGCCCCCGTCGCCTGGTCGGTGACCGGGTCCGGCGCGCTCAGCAACCCGCTGGAACGCCATGGGGACCTGCCGTTGCAGGGCCTCGGATCCGAGTACTCGTACAGTCGGCAGACCGCCACGACCACCGGCACCGGTTCCCTGGTGGGCCAGGAGAAGTACGTGGTCTCCTCGGCGGACGACGGCCTTCAGGTCTTCGACGTCCCGGTGCGCCTGCGGCTGGAGCTGACCTGGAGCCACGGCCCGGCACCCCGGCCGGTCGTCGCGGACGGCACGCTGGGCCTCGCGCTGCCCACGTACCGCACCGAGACGGCACCTCGGACGGCCGGGCCCGCGCGACCCGCGCTCGAGCCCGCCGTGGACGCCTTCCCGGTGAGCGACGGGGAACTGGAGCGGCTCCGGGCCGCCGCCGACTCCGGCGAGCTGCAACGGCTTCCGGAGACGGCCTTCGTGGACCGGGTGTCGGGGGGCGGCGCCCTGGCCGACGCCGTGAGCCGGGTGCTGGGCACGGCCGCGGCCGCGCCGCGGACCGGGGAGCCGCTCGACCTGTCGGCGGCCCTCGCCGACGACCCGGAGACGGCCGAACGCCTCACCGGAGCCTGGGCGTCGGACGGCGCGGCGGGACCGCTGGGCCGTGTCGTGCGGGCCGCGGACGGGGCCTGGCGGTGGACGGCGCGCTCCGCGGTGGGCGGTTCGCTCACCGACGCGGACAGCATGGCGCAGCAGGTGCTGCGCTCCGCGCTCTCCTCGCAGCAGCTCACCGGCAACGCCCTGGCCGTGTTCGGCGACGGGTTCGTGCTGGAAGGGATCGGCAGCTACGGACTGGCCTCGGGCACCGACGTCTCGGTGACGGTCAGGGCCTATCTGACCGGCGTGCGGATGCGCGAGGAACCGCCCGCCATGAGCCTGGAGACCTGGCTGTACTCGGCGGACACCTCCTCGGTGACCCGGTCGGTGGGCAGCGGGCGGCAGCAGGGGCTGACCGTCAGCGGTGCCTACGGACCGACGGTCGGGTTCTTCCCGAGCGGGCGCTACGCGCACTCCTCGGGCACCTCGGCCGGTGTGACCGTCGCGGACAACGCGTCGAACGCGCGGGTCACCGCCGACAACAACACCCGGCTGCACCGCTTCACGGCCGACGCCACCTACGAGGTGACGGTCCGCGTGGGCCGCCGGAACGTGGTGTCCGGGACGCTGGCCGGCGGCCCCCACACGGAGCGGACCTTCGGCGTCAGGGCGCCGGACGCCGTGGAGTTCCTGCTGCCCGACAGCGAGCTGGCCGCGCACTTCCCGCTCACCCGCGTCCTCGGACTCACCCCGGCCGTGCCGGCTGCCGACCTGACCCTGCCGGCGTGGTACCGGGCGACCCACCAGATCGGGCAGGGCGCCGTCACCCGGACCGTCCTCGACGGTCCGCGCGGCGCCCTCCGGGACCGCGTCACGCGCGCCGTGGAGGCGGCGGCACCGGGGACGACCGTCCCGGGAAGCGCCGACTACGTGCCCGGCGTCGCCTCCTGGATCGCCGACCGCACCTCCCCGGTGGCCCTGCGCGCTCTGATCGCCGCGGGCCCCGAAGGACGCGTGGCGCTCCACTTCGTACACCGCGGCTGGCTGACACCGAGCCTGGTCGAGGTGCGGCTCGCGGCCCGCCCGAAGCCGGACGCCGACCTGGACGCGCTGCGCGGGTACCCGGCCCCGGACACCTCGGAGCTGACCCGCTCGGCCGCACACGGCAGCGGACGCGACGGCGACCTGCCGGTGCCCGGCGCCGCCGGACAGAGCGTCTCCCACTCCCGGGGTCACGAACTGGACGCGATGCCCGTGCTCCAGTACCAGGGCCGGCGGGTGCAGACCACCCTCGCGCTGTCCGCCGAACGCGCGGTGGGCGCCTCGGTGTCCGCCTCTCGGGAGACCCGTGTCTGGCGCCGGTCGGGCCGGCTGGTGGAGTTCCCCGACATCCCGTACGAGATCCAGGCGACCGTGCGCAGGACCCCGCTGACCGGGGCGCCCGTCGCCCGGCTCGCCGACGCGGTGGCCGGCGGCGTCGCCCTCGCGGACCTGCACGCCTCCGTCGACGCGCGCGTCACGCTCCGCTTCGACCGCACCGACCTGCCCGCCGAGCCGGGTGATGCCACCCGGCTGGCACGGCCCGTCCCCGACGTCCTCGCCCAGGACCCCTCCGCGTGGCGGGCGGCGCCCGGGGACGCGGTCGCGGTCGACGTGGAGGGCGTGCCGCTCGCCGTCCGCCCCGCCCTGACGGGCGGCCACTGGGTGCCGGAGCGGCCGTTCTCCTTCGAGGTCTTCGACGCCGCGGCGCAGCTCGCGGAGGCCCTGCGGCAGGTCGACCCGGCGCTCGCCGGTGTGGACCGGATGCACACCTCGCTGTCGCACGAGGCCCTGCTGATCCGGCTCGCCCGGCTGGTGCGGCCGGGCGACGACGACGCGGGCGTACTGCTCGACCGGAGCGCCGTCGGCCGTTTCATGGGACGCACGGGCACCAGTGACGCGACGTCCGTAAGGCTGCGGCTGTTCCCGCAGGAGGTCCTGGCCGAGGGCCCCACCGCCCTGGACGACGTCCGCGTGGCCTCCGACTCGTCCGGTACGAGCGCCTCCACCACGGTCGCCCCGGCGGTCAGCACCCGGTTCACCACACCGCTGACGCAGGACCAGACCCACCGCGTCCGGCTCACGCTGCCGAACGCCCAGAACCGCGCGGGCCAGGGCGGGTCCGCGGCGACCAACGCCTACCGGCGCGACTACCTGAAGTTCGGCGTGCCCGCGCCGGCCGGTGCCGCCGGTCCCACACCGGGCTACCTGGTCCGCTCGCTCGTCGTGCTGCGCGTCGAGGGGCCGGCCGGCACCCGCTGGGTGCTCGGCACCACGGTGCTGCGCACCCTGGACCTCCCTCCCGGCCTGACGGTGCCCCGCCCGGCCGGGGACACCGAGCGGGCGGCGCCGTCCGACGCGGAGCGGGAGACGCGGCCGGAGTCCGGGCGGACGCCGGGCGCGCGGCCCGGGCCGGTGCGTACCGAGGGCCCGGAGCCGGTACAGGACGACGACGGCCCGGAGCCGGTACAGGACGACGACGGCCCGGAGCCGGTACAGGACGACGTGCCGGGGCCGGAAGCGGTGCGTTCCGGGCGGTCCGGTGCGGCGGAGGACGACGCCGAGGGGCCCGTCGCGGCCCGGGAGGACGCCGACGGCCGGAGGACGGCACAGGACGCCGGGGCGGGAACGGTCCGGACGCCGGAGCCGGAGCCGGTACAGGACGACGCGCCGAGGCCGGAAGCGGTGCGTGCCGGGCGGTCCGGTGCGGCGGAGGACGACACCGAGGGGCCCGTCGCGGCCCGGGAGGACACCGACGGCCGGAGGACGGCACAGGACGCCGGGGCGGGAACGGTCCGGACGCCGGAGCCGGAGCCGGGCGTGGCCGGGGAACCGGGCTCGTCCCGCGCGGACGGCGACGAGCTGGTGATCGAGCTGGCCGGGGACGAACCCGCCCAGGGCTCGGCGACGGCGTCGGGCGGCGGCAGGTCCAAGCGGCGCAGGGCGGGCCGGACCGCGGAGCAGGGCACGGCCCCCGCCGCCGCGGGGCCGGCCACCGCCCCGCCGGCGGCGGAACCGGTACCGCTCACCCGGGAAGGGCGCCGGCGCCTGGAGGCGGCCGCGCGGGAGGCCGCCGTACCCGAGTTCGCGAAGCGCATCGTCGGTGAGCGGCTGATCGCCGTCGCCCAGCGGTCGGGCTGGCACGAGGAATGGCCGGTGCGGGCGATGGCCCGGCTGCTCGGCGAGGACGCCAGGTGGGCCGAGGAAGGCAACTCCCCGGCCGTCACCCGGATGCTGCGCCCCGACGCGGTCCATCTGGTCGAACAGGCCGCCGAGCACCCGGCCCTGACGCCCTTCCTGTTCGCCCACCCCGACATGCCGGAGGTGCTGGCGGTCTCGCCGGCCTTCCTCGACGTGCTGAAGACCCTCCCGGAGCGGGATCCGCACAGCGCGGCCGAGTTCGTCGACACGCCCGCCCACCTCGGCGCCCTGCTGGCGAAGTCCTCGTCGGGACGGCGGGAACTGGTCGAGGCGGTGGAGACCGGAGCGCAGTGGACCCGGTCGCTGTTCCACGTCCCCGGCCTGGCGAACGCGCTGCGCTCGCAGACGGACCTGGTCCAGGCCCTGCTGGCCGGTCAGGGCATGCATCTCGCCCTGCTCGCCGCCAAGGTGCCGGGCATCGCCGACGCGCTGCGCCGAGCCGACCGTCCCGTGCCCCGGGCCGAGGCCCTCATGCAGGAGAAGGCCCTGATCGCCGGCCTGTGGTCCGCCACCCGTACGGGCTCCGCCGCACACCTCGACCACCGGCGGCTCTTCAAGCACCATGAGGTGCGCGCCGCCCTGCGCACCCACGCCGACCAGGTCTACGCGGTCCTCCAGGTGCCCGGTCTCCTGGACCTGGCCATGGCCGACACCTCGGTGCTCGACGTCCTCGCCGGCAGCCCGCTGCTCGTCGACGTCCTGCCGGACACCCCCGGCTTCGGCTCCAGGATCTCGCGGTCCAGGGAGCTGATCGAGGCGGCGGCGGGGAACCCCGCGGTGGCCGAGGCCCTGTCGTACGATCCGCGCGCGTTCGACGGCGTCCCCGACGAGGCACTGGCCGGCGCACTGGGGGCGGCGCGTCCGCCGGCGCTGTCCCGGCCCGGCACCCCGGCTCTCGACGCGGTCCTGTCCGACCCGGAACTCGCCGGGGCCCTGCGGCGGCAGAAGGGACTGTCCGCGGTGCTCGTGCGCCGCCCCGATCTGCTCGTGTACCCGCACGAGTACCGCCGGCTGCTGCGGCCCGAAGCCGAACCCCTCCGGGAACTGCTGGCCGCCGGCGACGCCGACGAACTGCTGCTGCCCGGTGTCCTGCGCGCGGTGCTGCGTCACCCCGTGCTCAGCCAGGAGATCCACGGTCCGGGCGGTGGACCGACCCTGGAGCAGATCGGCGACGCCATCAGCAGCCACCCCTGGGTGCTGGGCGTTCTCCACTCCAACGCCGGTCTGGCGGAGTACACGGCCGCGAGCAACGACTTCCGGGAACTCGTCCTCCCGCTCGCGGGTCTGGCGCCGCGACTGGCCACCGACGACCGGATCGTCGGCTTCCTGACCGTGCCCGGCTCCGGCCTCCTGCTGCAACGGCTCGGCGCCGGCCCGGAGGTGGCGGACGCTCTCCTGGAGAACGGCAACGCGCTGCTGACGCTCCTCGGCGCGAACCCCAACGCGGTACCCGCCCTGGTCGACCGCGAGCAGCTGGACCATCTCCGGGCGCATCCGCGCGCGGTGGCCGAACTGGCCCGGCGTCACCGGCTTCCCCTCTCCGCCAACCACTGGGCGCGCCTGTTCCGGACGCCGGAGCTGCTTGCCGCGCTGGAGCGCGAACGGCCGCTCCCGGTGCCCGCGTCGGACCTGCTGCTCAGCGTGCCGGAAGCGTTCGCCGAGGCCATCGCCCGTCCCGGTTTCGCCGAGGCGCTGGACAGCGGCGGCCTCGACGCCGCTCTCACCCGCGTGGCGGAGGCCAAGGCGGCCGCGAGCAGAACGAGCCGCGCCTGGATCAACGACCTGCTGGCCGCCGTCAGGAGTACCGGCGAACCCGTGCTGTCCCGGGAGGGCGTCGCCTTCGAGGACGGCGACCTGCGGCTGGCGGGGCTGTTCTCCCGGCCCGAGGAGGAGGCGGCGCACGAACTCCGCGCGTGGTCCGGGCGACTGGGTCTGACGCCGGAGACGACCGAACGGCTGCTGACCGTCAACACGGCGATCCGCCGGCCGGACGCCCGGCCGCTCCTCGGACTCGCCACCACCCGGGAGGCGTTCGCCGTCGGCTTCCTGCGGAACACCGAGCTGTTCGAGACCCTCAAGGCCCGGCCCGCACTGGTCGACCTGCTCCTCGACCCGTCCCTCAACGTCCTGCCGCTGGTCCACGACCATCCCGAGCTGACGCGTGCGCTGCGCACCTCCGACTACTTCTACCGGGTGTTCCTCCACAGGCCCGGCACCCGCCAGTGGCTGCTCAACGCCCCCTCGGCCATCCCCTCCTACATCAGGAACCCGGAACTGAGCCGGGTGCTGCTGTACCGGCCCGAGGCCCTCGCCCACTTCACCCGCGGTGCCGAGCGCGACCTGCTGGTGAACAGCGAGGACGTGGCACGCGTCGTCGCCGACCACGGCCCGATCGGTGACGTACTGGTGACCGACCGGGCGCTGCGGCAGGAGCTCGCGCAGGAGCTGCGGCAGGACCGGGGCGCACAGACGGTGCGGGCGGCGGTGAGCAGCCTTGCGATGGTGAAGGCGCTGGCCCGGCAGCCGGACCTGCTGCTGATGCTCCGGGTCGTGCCCGGCATGGCGGAGGCCCTGGCGGACAACCCGGACCTGTTCGCCCACGAGGACGACTACGTGACGCTGCTGGGCGACAGGCCGCTCAGGCGCGCGCTGTCGGCCCACCCGCAGCAGGTGCGCACGGTACTGGGGGACACCGAACTGACCCGGACGGCCCTGGCCGCTCCCGCCCTGGTGGCGGCACTCGCGTCGGACGAGGGCATCCCCGCGCTGCTCGCGCGCCGCCCGGCGGTGCACCGGCTGCTGCGCCGGCAGCCGGAGGTGGCGGGCGACCTCGCCGGAGCGGGGCACGGGCTGCGCCTGGCCCTGACCGCGGTGCGCGGTCTCGCGGAGGCGATGACGGACCAGCCGCGGATCGCGGTGGAGCTGCGGCAGGCGCCGTGGCTGACGGACGCGCTGCTGCGCGGCCACGGCCTGCTGGAGCAGGCACGGACGGACGGTCCGCTGTGGCGGGCGGCGCGGGCCGGCCGGGTCGTCGCCGAGGCACTGACCGCTCGGCTGACGCGCCGGCTGGCCTCACGGGAGGCGCTGCTGCGCGTCCTGGCCGACCGGGCGCCGGTACCGCAGGAGACGTCCGCGGCGGAGCTGCGGCGACTGCTGTCGAACGCGGATCTCACCCACTTCCTGAACGACCGTCCGGCGTTCGCCGAGCGTTTCCTGGCCACGGCCGAGTGGCACGGGCCCGCGTCGCGGAACGCCGGCTTCACCGCCGCGCTGCGCACCCTCGCCCAGGACGCCGACCGCTTCCGGCAGCTCGCCGAGGACGCCTCACCACAGGCGCTGCCGGACGCGGTGTCCGGTGCCGCCGCCCCCGCGCGGACGACCACGGCCCCCCGGGAGCGTCGGCCCGAGGCCGCGGGCCGCGACCGGTCGGCACGGCCGGGCCCCACCGGCCGGCAGACGGCCCCGCGGCCCGCCCGGCCATCGGTCTGGGCGCAGGCGCTCGCCTCGGTGCCGGAGGCCGCGGAGCTGCTGCTGGGATCCGCGGGCGGGGTGGTGGTCAGGGCGCTGGGCGAGAACCCGGAGCTGCTGCCGCTGCTGATCGCCTCACCGACCGTGGCGGACGACCTGAGCCAGAACCCCTCACTCTGGCCGGACCACGCGTTCGGCACGTTCCTGCGCACCGGCGAGGCGGGACTGGAGCACTTCGAGAACGACTTCCGGACCTGGCTGGACCGGACCGGTGTACTGCTGGACGGCGACTACCACGACCGGGTGGCCGAGGTGGCGCGGCCGGTCTGGGCGCGGTCACGTGCGGAGCGGGAGGGCCGCGAGGCGGCGGAGGCCGCCCGGGTCGCGGAGCGCCTGGCGGCGTTCGCCCCGCTGCGGCCCGACAGCTGGGAGTACGGCGACCGGCTCGTCTACGCCCGGCACGTACGGCCGGACCGGCTGACGGAGGCACAGCGGACGGTGCTGCGCCGGGTGGCCGACGGCAGCCTGCGGCCCCGCGAGAGCGAGGTACGGGTCAACCGCGCCCTGCACGTGCACCTGGACAGCGGCAGCGGCGGTGCCTCGTTCGCCTACGTGCTGGCGCCCGACGGCCGCGTGGACGTGCTCGTGTACGCCGTCAGCACGGCGCGCCAGGGCAACCGGTACAAGTGGGAGGGACACAGCAGCCGGTACAGCGACGGACCGCTGGACCTCGACGCGGTGCGCAACCACCCCGCACTGGTGTCCTCCCTGGCACTGGTGCGCGAAGCCGCGCAGCGGGCCGAGGCGGACGCGGCGGCGGCCCGGGCCGCCGCCGGCAAGGGCAGGGGCAAGCGCAAGGACACCGGGGCGGCCCCGGCGGCAGGGCCCGCCGAAGCCCCGCCGCCCGTGGTGGACGCCGACCTGTCCCGCCTCACCGAGGCACTGGTGAGCTATCACACCGCCCTGGCCGAGGAGAACGCGGCGCAGTCGGCCCACCACACCCGTGTGCTGCCCAGGACGCGGGCCCGGCTGGAGGAGACCCGCGGCGCCCTGCGCGACCTGGGGCTGGACACCGGGGCCTACGGGGAGTCCGTGATCACGCTGGACGCGCCCGGGCGGTCGGCCGGGCGCGGGCCGTCCACGGTGCGGGGCGGCGACGCGGACGGCGCGGAAAAGGCCGTCCCCGCCTCCCCGGTGCCGGACGGCCACCTTCCGCCGGCCCTCGACGTCCGCCCCCTGTTCGACGGTTCCGGCGCCGTCGTGGGACTCGACCTGGGCGACCCCCACGAGGACCGCGGGGACGCGTCCCGTCTGCTGACGCCGCCGGACGGCTTCCTGCTGAGGTTCACATTCGACCCGGGCGTGGCACCCGAGGCCCCCGCCGTGGTGGGCCACCGGGGCGGCGAGCGGGTGCGGCTGTCGCTGGACGCCTTCGCACAGCTGGCCGCCCGCAACCGCGTCGCGGACCGCCCGCTGTGGCTGGTGACGAACGACGGTGCCAGGTACGGCCTGGACCTGGCCAGGGCGGTGGCGGACCGGGCCGGCGTCACGGTGTGGACGCACAGCGGCCGGGTCGACCTGGTCGGCAACGCCTTCGGGGCCCTGGAGATACGCACCGTCCTGGACGCGGACGGCGACCTGCCCACGGGCCACTGGATGCGCGTCGAACCCGACCCGGACGCCTCGTCGGCCGTGCCCCGGAACCGGGGTGACGACCCGGGCGACCACGTCCGGTCGGTGACCGGCGAGCTGTTCCACTTCCGTACGCTGCTGATGACGCCGTTCGCGGACCTGCGCACCGGCCGTGTCATCGGCCACGTGTCGCTGAGCCCCCGCGAGCTGGCCCGGGCCGAGTCCGCCTTCCGTGCCCTGCCGGACACCACCTCCTTCCACGCCGGGCGGGCCACGGACGGGGACACGGGCGTCACCGGCACCAACCCGTGGGGCGGCGGCGCCCCCAGGCACTTCCTCGTCGCCCACGGCCCCGTCGGCGGGGCCACCGTGCGCCTGCACACCCGGGACGGCCGCTCGGTGGAGTTCACCGGCGAGGAGACCGGGGCCCTGCTGCGCCGCCAGGCGGGATTCGAGGCGTTCCGGCGCGGCGCGGTGGACCGCGTGGACAGCGCCGTGGTGACCGTCGTCTGCTACACCGGACGTCCCGGCGCCCTGACCGAGACGCCGTACGTCCAGGGCCTGGCGGACAGCCTGGGGATGCCGGTGACCGGACCGACCGGCGCCGTCGGCTTCCGGTCCTCCGGCCGGCTGTACGTCGAGCCGTTCCGCGGCCGGGCGGGCTGGCTGACCGCGCTGCCCGGCACGGCGGGCACCACGTTCCAGGGCGACGGGACCGTCGACGTCCCCGACGGCACCGACGAGGCCTCCCCGGCCGGCGACCGGTCCGACGAGGACGTGGTGCGGCTGGCAGCCACACCCGGTACCCCGGAGGCGGAACGCCTCGACCACGCCCTGCTGGAGCCGCGCCCGGAGGCCGTGCCCAGCCTGGACACGCTCCTCGCCACCGGGGGCCCCGTGACCACCGGGGGCACCGCGTCCGCCGGGGGACCCGCCTCCGCGGCGGCCCCGCCCCCGGCCTCGCAGGAAGGGCAGACCGCGCCCGGTCCCGTCGCGCAGCCCGCGGAGGCTCGTCCCCCGCAGGCAACGGGGACGTCCGTGCCGTCCGCCGAGACGTCCGCGCGGGCCCGCGACCGCCGCGACGCCGGCCTGGTCTTCGCGCCGGCCGCCCACACCGTGTCCGCCGGCTTCCGGCACGGCACCGGCGCCGAGACGTACGCGTTCGCCGACGACCGGCTGCCGACGGCGATCCGCGAGGGGGTCCTGGCGCTGCTGCCGGAGCGGTCCGGAGAGCGGGCCGCCGACGCCCTGGCGGAGTACTTCGACAACGCCGGCCTCGCCGAAGTCCTGCGCCAGGCCGTCGCCGACCGGGTCTCCGTGGTGCTCGGGCTGCCCGGCGGCCCGGTGGCCGTCACCGTCCGGCTGCGGCTCGGCGACTGGACCCAGCTCACCGACCCGCACGGCGCACCCCTCGCCGAGGACACCGGCACCACCCCGTGGTCGAGCGGCGACCGGCGCACCCCCCAGGTGCTGGACTGGCGGGAGACGGCCTCGGCCAACCGCGCGGTCAACCACGGTGTCGACGCGGCCACCGCCCTGCCGTTCTCGCAGGCGCTCGCGCTCGTACCGCCCCTCGCCACGGCCGGCGCCGCACTGCGGACCCTGCTCGTCGGGTCCGGCAAGACCACCGACTTCACCGTCTCCTCCACCTTCGGCACCACCCGTACCCTCCGGCCGTCCTCGGACCGGGCCGTGGACTTCCGCTACGACGTGGGCGTCGACCTCGTGGTCCAGAGCCGCGGCCAGGACCCGCGGCGGTGGCAGACCGTCGTCGAGGGCTCCCTCGACGCCCGCCACCCGCGCGAGGCCGTACGCGAACTGCCGCGCCCCGACGGCGTACGGCACGCCACCGCCGCGCTGTGGCAGGAGTGGTCCGGCACGCCGGAGGCCGGCACCGCCGGGCTGCGCGCGGCCCTGGACGCCGTCCGGGACGGCCGCGCCCCGACGGCCGCCGCACACCACCACGGGGACCCGGCCGGCCGGGCGCCCCGCCCCGCCGCCGTCGGCGCGCCGATCGCCCTGCCGCCGGTCTCGTGGCTGGAGTCCGTCAGCGGCGCGGCCGAGTACCGGGCCGCCGTGTTCGCCGCGGTGGACCCGGCCCTGTCCGATCCGTTCTCCCCGGCCTTCGAGACGCTCGACGCCTTCGCCCGGGTGCGGACCCTGATGGCCGGACTGCACCAGGCCGCCGCCGGCGGATACCGGTCGGTGCCGGTGTTCTCCGGTACCGGCCGGCCCGACGCGGTCCGGGTGCGCGCCTCCTTCCACAACCCGCGCGTCGTGGCCGGCCTCGACGAGCTGACGCGGGCCGACGCGGACGACGTCCGCCTGGGCGCGGTCGGCGCGCCGGCCACCCAGTGGGACGCCTCCACCACCGGTGTCTCCGACGCCGTCTCCCTGGTGACGACCGCCGTGGGGCTCCCGATCCCGCTGCCCTCGCTGTCCTACGTGCGCACCGTGCGGTTCTCCCGGCCCGGCCAGCAGGCCGGCAGCGTGGAACTCAACCGGCTCCGTTACACCGACGAGCCCACCACCGTCGTCGAGTTCGACGTCCGGGTGGACACCCGGGGACTCGGCGGGCGCGGCGGTCCGGAGACCTGGCTCACCGCCCGGGTACGCATGCTCGTGTCCGACGCGGACCGCCTCGCGGTGCGGCGGCAGGACCCGGCCGCCCCCGAGGTGCTGGCCGCCACCGCCGCCACCCCCGACACCTCGGTCGCCGCCACAGCCGACCCCGACACCGCCGCCCGTACGGCCCCGGACCGCACCCTGCGCCTGCCCGCGCTGTTCCGCGACTGGCTGCCGCCCGCCAGCCGTGTCGACCACCTCGACGCGACAGCCGCCGAACGGGTGCGTCTGCGCGTGCTGGAACTGGTCCACGACCACTTCCCGGGCTTCCTGACGACCCGCGACCCCTGGGGAGACGTCCCCGCCCCCGAGGCCGCGGGCCCCCTGCTCCGGCGGCCCGCGGCGCCGGAGCGGCACCAGGTGCGCAACCAGCTGATCCTGGACGAGGCCCTGAGCGAGACCGGCCTGACCCGCCGTATGCACCACCTCGCCGGTCAGGGCCATGCCCTGGTGCTGACCCGCCCCGGCCCGGCCGGACCGGAACACATCAGGGTCACCGTCCGCGCCGCCTTCGACCCGGACGACTTCGCCTACGTCCGTTCCCGGCGCGGGCAGATGGACGTCTACTACGGCTCGTACTACGACCTGACCAGCTCGGCGACCCGGCTGTGGAAGCTCGCCGCGGGCGTCGAAGTGCCGCTGGCCGGGCTGCTCGCGGACACGGCCGCGGACGCAGCCGGCGGCCGTCTCGCGCCCGGCGCCAGCTGGAGCGGATCGGTCACCGAGGCCGGCGGTTTCCACGCGGGCGGGGCTTCCGGCGGCGGATCGCTGTGGGTGTCCGAGTTCAGCGGACCCGTACGGTTCGACGTCACCGTGGAGCGCCTCACCGGCCGGGGGGAGACGGCAGCCGATCCGGTCTCCTCCGGACCGTTGCCGGTCCGGGCCGGACTGCTCGTCTCCGAGGACCTGGTCATGGAGGACGACGGCGACGGCCGCGCCGTCCGGACCCTGGACCTGGAGAGCAGGTTCGACGACACGGGTGCCGCCGTCCGGACACCGCGTCCCACCAGCGGTGGTCCGGCACCCACCTGGACCCCCGGGGACGGCCGCCTGCCGCAGGACACCCTGCACATGGTGCGCACCGACCACCTGCTGCCGCACATCACCGATCTGCTGCGGCAGGCCGGCGTGCCCGTGCTGGCCCCCCTCGACGAGGCCTCGCTGCGCACCGCCGTGACCGGACTGGCGCCCCGGGTACGGGACTTCGCCGGAGCCCCGTACCCGCTGTGGACCCGACCGGTCGGCCGCAGCTCCCTCGGCCTGCCGCAGTGGGCGGAGGTGTCGGTGCGGGCCACGGCAGGCCCGCTGACCGCGCTCGGGGAGAGCGGGCACGCCTACCACTACGACCACACCCTGGGCACCGCCCTGGTCCGGCACGTGGAGACCGACGACAGCCTGTCCCTGTACGCGTCCGTCGGCACGTCCCTGTCCTTCGCCCCCGGCACGTCGGCGGACGGCGATCCCGTCGAGGGGCAGTTGCCGGACCTCAACCGTTCCGGGCCCGAGTTCCGGCACACGCGCCGGGGCCGGGTGTCCGGGGACCGCACCGCGAGCGGGCAGAGCGACCGGGTCGACCTCACGACCGGCGCGCACGTGTGGGCCGACGCACCCGTCACGTTCCACGTCACGGTGCGCCGCTGGACGGAGCGGCAGGTCGGTCTCCTCGGCCGTTCCAGCTCCCGGCGGACGGCCGAGCGGGAGGTCACCGGCGACCCGGTGACGGCGCCCGGACTGGCGCTGCTGCAGCGGGAGACAGCCCTGGACCGCGGGCTCGTGACCGCCCCGGCCGAAGCGCAGGCGGAACCGGCCCAGGAGCAGGAACCCGTACCGGCCCCCGCCCGGGCGCTGGCCCCCGCCAACGTGCTGCGCGGTGACGGCTTCGACCACGCCGCGCTGCTCTCGGTCCCCGACCTGAGGCCGTTCGTCCGGGACCTGCTGCCCAGGATCCGCGAGCTGCTCTCCCCGGAGCACGCCGAGGCGGTGGCGGCCGAGTTGTGGAAGACGGCCGCCCACCAGGGCACCAAGGCCCTGCTGGAGACCATGCTGGCGGGCCTGCCGATCCTGGTGCCCCACCGGAGCGGACTGTGGACGACGACGGCCCGGGTCACCCTCACGGCCAGGCTCACCCATCCGCGGGCGCTCGGCCAGGAGCCCGGCGGCCACGTCCTGGAAGGCCGGAGCCAGCGCGCCGTCGAGCGTGCGAGCACCCCGCTCCAGGACGGTGCCGGGCAGCCCGCCCTCGCCGACCAGCTGGCCCTGATCGACTCCGACGCCCCGCAGCGCGCCGTGTCGGGCTTCGTCCCCGCGGTCGGCCAGGCCGCCACTCCGGGCGGACAGGCGCGAACCGGCCACCGTACGAGCACCGGTTTCCAGCACGCCGCCCGCCCGTGGACGACCGCGTTCGACGTGGAGATCACCGCCGGCCTGGACCTGCACTGGGCGCTCAGCGCGTCCTCGCCGGCCATCGGCATCGGCCTGCCGCTGATCGGACGGCACCAGTACCACCGGCTCGCCACGCAGGTGCTGCCCGACTCCCTCCGCCTCGGCTACCGGGAAGAACTCACCCAGCCCCGGCCGCTTCCGGCCCCGCGCCCGCCGGCCCTGGTGGTGCCGAAGGCGCCGGTCGAGTACACACGACAGGGAGTGCGCCTGACCTCGGAGCCGCTCCGGGAGGCGTACCTGGGCACCGTCGGCGACCTGGCGGCGCTGCGGGCGGCGACGGAAGGACTCTTCGCGACGCGCGGGCCCCGCACGGGAGCCTCCCCGGCCGCCAACTCCTGGCAGGGTGGTCTCTTCGTGCTGCGGTCCAAGATCGCGGCGATCTTCAGCCCGCCCTACCTGAGCCGGTGGTTCCTCGATCTCGCCGCGCAGGGCACCCTGCACGAGCCGGTGACGGTGCCGGGCACCAGCGCCGACCTGCCCGGACACCTGGAGATCAGCGCGGACATCCGGGGACTGCGGGCGTCGGCACCGCGCGAGGACGGCGACGGCACGCTGCCCGGCACGACCGTCCAGGACGCCCAGGGCTCCCTCAGGGGCGCCGCGGGTACCGCCGGTTCGGGTGCCCGGATGGCACACGCGGCCGGCGGGTCAGCGGTCACCGGCGGGGCCTTGGTCCGGCAGGGGGACCGGACGTTCTCCCGGGTGGAGGCGACCTCGATCACCTGGCACATCGTCCACCGCCCGGCGACCGGCAGACCGCGCGCGGTCGACGTGACGGTCAGCGACGAGGCGGCCGTCTTCTACGTGCCCGTCGAGAACCTGGAGGCGCTCCTCGCCCGGGACGGCGGAGAGGACAGGTCGCGGCCCGCGGCGGACAAGGGCAAGGCGCGACAGGAGCAGGACGACGAGCAGGAGGCGGAACGGCCGCCGGGCACCGTCCGGGTCTCGCCCGACGAGGAGATCGCGGCCCGGGAGGAGCACGCCTCCGCGAACACCGAACTGTTCCGTGCCGAGTCGGCGCTCAGGGCTCTGGAGGAGCACAGCAGCACGGGTGCCCACCCGGCGGCCGTCGAACGCGTGGCGGCCGCCCGCCGCCGCGTGGCGGACGCGGAGGCCGCGACGGCGGACCTGGAATCCGGGTCCACGATGGAGCCGCTGACGGAGGAGCAGCTCCGGACCCGGCCCCGCCTGCTGGGCGGCACCCCGCTGGGCGGATTCCGCGAGCCGGACGAGGACGTCACCAGCCACCGGATCGTCTCCGACGCGGGCACCGTCGTCGGCCGAGCCTACCACAACGAGCAGGACTGGGCCGACCGCGCGCGGCACTGGGCCGCCTACGACCCCGCTTCCGAGGCCACCTACTTCCAGACCGGGCAGTGGGACAAGACCGAACGCCCGGCTCCGTGGACGGGGGACAGGCAGTACTTCCTGTCGGCGCACGGGAACGGCGGGATCCTCGCCGTCGAGGACGCCACGGGCAGCCAGCGGTACCTGTACGGCGCACAGGCGGCGCAGATGCTGCGCCGGCGTCCCAGCCTGCGGGCACTGCGGGCGCAGAACCCGCAGGCGGGCGTCGTCATGGTCGCCTGCGGGGCCGGCGCCTTCGACGACGGCCTCGCCCAGCAGTTGGCGGACCACCTCGGCGTCACCGTGTACGGGCCGACCACGTCCGTCGCCATCATGCGCACCCCGGGGGAGGCCGCCCGCCCCTGGCTGGACAGCGACGAGGGCGACGCCGAGTACCGCACCTTCCGCCCCCGGCCCGACGCCGCGACCACCGTGTCCTTCGCCGACGGCTCCAGCGAACTGACACCCGACCAGCTCACGGTCGTGGACGACCTGGCCGTCGATGTCGTCCGGTCCGTGCTGTCCGGGATCGGCACACCCTTGCTCAAGCCCGTCGTCACGGTCACCGGCTACGCCCCCGGCAGCGGCACGGACCTCCAGGGGATCGCCACCGCCCAGACCCGGGCCGACAACGTCTCCACGGCCGTCCGCAACGCCCTCGCCGACCACTTCACCGCCCTCGGACAGGACGGCGCCGAGCGCGCGGCGGGCGTCGTGGTGCTCGCGCTCTCCCGGGGCCGGGACGTGCCGGACGAGGACCTGGCGGGAGCCCAGGACCCGGCCGCCCTGCTGCACCGCGCCACGGTCACCGTCCACGTGCCCCGCACCCCCGCACCGGCGCCCCGGCCGGCCCAGGACGTGGCGGAGGACGAGGACGAGTTCGGGTACGACCGGGACCTGGAGTACGGGTACGGGTACCGCCGCCCCGACCCGCGGCTGCTCAACGCCGCGCCCACGGAAGAGGGCGAGCCGCTGTCCCACCGGATCGTCTCCGACGCGGGCACCGTCGTCGGCCGCGCCTACTTCGGTACGGCCGAATGGGCGGACCGCGCACCCGCCTGGGCGCTGTACGACCCGGCCACGACCGGTGTCTTCATGCGGCAGCGGCTCCCGTACGACCCGTTCGTCCGGGAGCCCGCGCCGTGGTCCGGCGCCGGCCACTACTTCGTGTCGTCGCACGCCGACGCGGCCTACCTCGCCGTCGAGGACGCGGCGGGCCGGCAGCGGCCCCTCTTCGGGCCCGAGGTGGCCGACATGCTGCGGCGCCGGCCCAGTCTGCGCGAGCTGCGGGCGCGGCACCCCGACGCGGGTGTGGTGCTGGTCGCCTGTGAGGTGGGCGCCCATGACGACGGCCTCGCCCAGCAGGTGGCCGACCACCTCGGCACGACGGTGTACGCGCCCACCGGGGAGGTGGACCTCAGCGGAATCGCCGAGCACGGTACGCCCCGGCCCTACGTGAAGGTCGGCGACAACGCGGCCCCGGGCGACTACCGCACGTTCCGGCCCCGGTCCGCCGTGGCCGCCACCGTGGTGTTCCCGGACGGCTCCGGCGAGGTGCCCGCCGACCAGCTGCCGGTGGTCGAGGGGCTGGCCGCCCGGGTCGCGCCGGACGCCGTACCGGGGTTCTCCGACCCGCTGCTGCGGCCGGTGGTCACCGTGACCGGCTACGCGGCGGGCACCGGTGCCGACGGACTGGGCCTGGACGCCGGCCGCCGCCGTGCCGAGGCGGTCGCCGCGCTGCTGCGTGCGTCCTTCGCCCGGCGTGCCGCCGCGCTCGGGTACGAGAACACGGGCACCAGGGAGCCCGTCGTGGTCCTCGCCGTCTCCCGCGGCGGGGAGCTGTCCGAGGACGACCTGGCCACCGGGCAGGACCGGGCGGCCCTGCTCAGCCGCGCCACGGTCACCGTGCACGTTCCCCGGGTGCCGCACGCCGGGGAGGACTTCCAGGACGACTTCCAGGAGGACTTCGGGGACGAGGACCTGGGCGAGATGTCCTTCGGAGCCCCCGGCGGCGCCGACACCGACAGTTCCGACGAGGAGTTCTCCGGCGGCACACCGCGCGGTTTCCGCCCGCTCGCCGCGCGGCCGGACGCCCTCCTCGCCGGGACGTCCGCCCTCCCGCCCACCGAGGTCGCGGAAGCCACCGGGACCCCCGAGGTCGCGGAAGCCACCGGGACCGAGGCCGCCGGGACCGTGGCGGCAGCCGACGCCGCCGAGATCCTCCGGCCCCGCCTCGAGTACCCCTGGTACCTCGACCACGGCCCGCTCGGGCACGCCTCCGTGAGCGGTACCGGCAGCTTCGACGACGCGGGCGCCCGTGACTTCGCCCGGCAGGTCGCCGCCGGGCTGCCGGACCGGAACCTCGCCGGTGACGTCGAGACCGCGCTGCACACCCTGCTGGCCACCACCGACCGGCACGCCTGGGAGGACCTCCTCACCCACGGCGTGACACTGGTCTCCCACGGCCGGCTGGTCTGGCTGCGTCCGCTCCTCGCGGAGCTGCGTCCCGCCGACGAGCGGGAGTCGGCCGTACGCGAGTACAGCGTCCGGTTCGCGACGACCAGCGGCAGCGGGGAACGCCACCGCGAGCGCACGCTCGGCGCCGACTCGGCCCTGCTGCTCGGCTTCAGCACCGCCTCCGCCGTGGCCTCCGCGATGATCCTCGGCGTACCGCAGCTGCGGGCGGAGTCGGCCGCCCGGCGCTCCGAGACCCAGCGGCGCAACGCCATCTCGGGCCGGACGCTGTTCATCGGCGGGACCAAGCCGTTCCTGGCCGGGGTGCGGGTGGACGTCTACGTGGACGGTGTCCGGCACCGCCCCGACGCCGTCCACGACCGTGGTCTGCGGGTGGAGTTCCCCGGCGAGTACACCGGCGTCGACGCGCCGCGTCCCCCCATGGACGAGCCCGCCGCGGCGCTCCCGCCCGGCGAGGCCCGGCTGGGACCGGACCGGGTCGTGCTGAACGCCGTCGACATGGGGCCGCTGCTGGCGGCGCTGCACCGGGCGGTGCTCGGGGCCGGGACGGGCGCCGGCACGGCCGAACGGTTCATGACCGAGGCGCGGGAACTGCTCAACGAGCGGGCCGCCCGCACCCGCGGCCGGTGGTGGATGACCAACGGCGACATCTCCGGGGAGATCCATGTGCCCGGCGCCGCCGGACGGCGGTCGTTCCGCGGCCGGCTGCGGGTGCGGGCCGAGATCGACGCCCTGGAGTTCGCCGGGACCACCGACGGCGTCCAGATCCGTGAGGACCTCGGCGGCGGTACGGCCCGGGGGGTCGGCAGGTCGGGCAGCGGCAGCGCGGGCATCTCCTTCGGCTACAACGCGTACGGCTTCGCCATGCCGGTCACCGACGGGGCCGCCGACCCGGCCGCCAAGGGCCTGCTGCCCCTGTTCGGCGTCGGCTTCGACCGCGGCACCGGCGCCGGCCTCACGGTCACCTCGCAGACCCTGGGCCACACCGTCCTCAACTTCCGTGAGACACAGGCCCGCTACCGGGCCCGGCTGCGGCTCACCGTCACCGTCGACTCCCCGACCCACCCGCGCATCGGGACGGTGTCCGAGACGGCCGAGGCGGAGATCGGGCTGCCCTGGCGGGACGGGCGGGGCGCGGCCGGCTTCGAGCAGCGGGTGCTGGGCGCCGTCCGCACCCCCGGCCTGGAGCCCGACGCGGCCACGGACCGGCCTGAACCGGTGCAGACCTCCGCCCCGGTTCGGGAACTGCTGCGGCAGTCGGGCACCGCGCCCGTACGGTCGATGGAGCCCCCGCGAGAGCTGCACCCCGCCCACAGGCGGGCGCCGGAAGCGGTGGACGGGGCCCAGGAGGGGCCCGCCGAGCCGCCGGCGCTGGCCGCGCGACGCGGCCTCGGCTTCGCCATGGCCGTGGACATGGCGGGCTCGGAGGTCGTCCTGGACCAGCTGAGCTGGGCACTGAAGCAGATGGTGCCGTCCGCGGTGCGGCGCTCCGCCGACTGGGCGGCGGTGGAGGCGCAGCTCGGCCTGCACTTCGGCAGGCCCGCCCTGGAGGGCAGGCTGCCGCTGGAGGAGACCGTGCACATGGTCACCGTGGGCGGGGAACGCTACCGCGCGTCGGTCAAGGCGATCCTGCTCGACCGCACGCCCGGGCGCAGCTACTCGATGACCGTCAACGCCCGCGCCGCCCGTACCGAGACGGTGACGGGCCGGCGGGGCACCGAGTGGAGCGCCGAGGCCGGCGCGGGCGGCGGCGTGCTGGTGCCGCTCGGCGGCTCCACCCGGCTGCGGGTCGGCGGCATGACGGCCCGTGGCGGTTTCGAACGGTCCGAGGAAGAGCAGTTCACCACGGCCAACACCGTCTACCGCCGGACCGAGGTCGAGGGCGAGGTCGACGAGGGGGTCTACCGCACGGTCTGGGAGCTGTCGCTGGGCCCGGAGCGCCCGGACCGGCGCCGTCCCGCGGAACGCTGGTGGATCGAACGGCCGTACCTCACCACCACGATCGTGGTGCCCCGGCACAACGCCCCCGCCGAGCCGCGCGACCCGGCCCGGATCGCCGAGCTGGGCCGCACCACCTACCTGCGCGCCTGGCCCACCGGGCAGCCGGAGGTCGACTTCGCGCGGGGCCACACCGGTGGCGTGTACCCCGCCTTCCTCGCCATGCCGCAGCTGACGCACCTGGCGGCCACCGGCTACGCCCGGCTCGCCGGACTGCCCGCGGGATGGCTGGCCGACTCCGCCAACTGGCCCGCGGAGCTGTCGGCCCTGACCGATTCCACCGCGCTCGCCGCCCGCCTCGGTGTCCTGACCGGCCCGGACGGACACGGCACCGTGCTGCCCAAGCGCGACGGCTGGAGCTACGAGGTGCGGCTGCGGCTGCGCGCGTTCTCCGGCAAGGACCTGGGCAGGACCGCGGGCGACACGGAGATCGAGCAGTACGCGCAGTCGACCGACCGCTACGCCCGCGCGGAGAAGAGCGGCTGGCAGGCGGGCCTGAGCGCGAACATCGGCCCGCAGTTCGGCGTCGGGGCCCTCGCGAGCGGCGGCGCGCACCACGAGGGCGGCTCGGTCCTGGCCCGGCAGGAGGGCGAGGAGACGGCCCCCGCCCACGGGAGCCACGGACAGGGCGGAACGGGGCTGCGCGCCGTCGCGCTGGCCCAGGCCGGAGTGCGCTGGGGACGGGGCCGCGGCCGGGAACGGATGCGGGGCGTGGTGGAGATCAGCCGCGCCACGTACCGGGAGGAGACGCACGTCGTCGAGGCGACCCCGGTCCTCCAGGTGCTGGTGCGACGCACCAAGGGCGGCAAGCAGGAGGAGTTCGTCCGCTATCTGCGCGTCGAGCACGGGCTGGAGATGCTGGTGCCCGAGCGCCGCGTGCCCGACCTGCTGCCGCCCCCCGCCGAGCCGGCGACCGCCGGGCCCGGGACCGCGGGTGCCTCCGAGGACGCCGCCCGGACCGTGCCGGACGACGCGCCCCAGGCCGGCCCCTCGCACCTCGCGCGGACGGAGAGCGGCCCCGCTCCGACCGAGCCGCCGCAGTCCGCACCGGAGCCCGGACAGGTGCGGGCCACGCCGGGGGAGTCCACGGCGTCCACGCCCGGCGTACTGGCCCGCACCCACCTCCTCGGCCGCCCCCTGCCCGGCGCCGCCCACGTGGAACGGCTGCGCGCCGACGACGTCCTGAAGACGATCGTGGCGCGGCTGGAAGGCCGCGGCGTGCTCGGCAGGAAGGGGTCGGCCCGCGAGCACCTGCTGCGGGCGCTCGGCGTCACCTTCTCCTCGGACGCGCTCCAGACCCAGTACACCGCCCTGACCGGTACCGGTGTCGCCCGCTGGTTCCCCGTCAGCGGCCCCTTCGGCAGCACCCGGTACGTGTGGGTCATGGTGACCGCCGACCTGGCCGCGCCGCACGCCCACCGCTCCCGCCCGAAGGTCAGGCTCACCCTGCGCTCGGAAGGGGTCACCGAGGAGAAGAGCGGCAGCGAGCGTTCCTTCCACGCCGGTGCCGGCCTCAGCACCCGCACCCGCATCGGCGACCACGAAGGCCACGGCGGCACCGAGATCGAGGCGTCCTACGGCATGAGCCGGGAGCGGTCGCACGAGACCGCCCGCCAGGTCGTCGACATCGCGCGGGCCAACACCCGGGAGGGCTCGGAGGAGTTCGAGCACCACCTCACCTTCCGTATCCGGCTGGGTGCGACCACCGAACCGCCCGCCGCGCTGGCGGTGCCGGCGCAGGCCGTGCGGGACGCGGCCCTGCGCGTGGCGGCGCTGCTGCGCGGTCGCGGCGCGGCCCGCCGGAGCGACCCGGTGCGGGTGTGGACCTGGCAGGACGACGGCCTCGGCGACCACGCACCGGTCACCGGCGACGTACGGCTGCTCGTCCCGACGCACCTGACGCTCCCCGTGGAACAGCCGGTGCCGCCGGTCGTCGCACCGGTGCGGCCCCAGGGGACGCCTCGCTGGACGGCGCCGGTCGAGGACCGGCCCGCGCCGCCGCCGGAGGCGCTCACCGACTACATCCACGCGTGGGACGTGCCGGCCGCGCACGCCGTGCAGCGGTGGGCCAAGGCCGCCGCGCTCACGTCCGTACGCGAACCCGACCTGGACCGCCCGGAGACGTGGGGGCTGACCGGCCTGGACCCCCTGACCACGGCCGGCATGAACTACGACCACCACACCTCGTCCACGATGCTGCGCGCCAACATCGCCGAGCTGCTGCAACACCGCTACCGGGTGCCGGTCGGCGGACGCACCGTCATCGTCGGCTTCGAGCTGACCTCGGCCAAGGTGATCGGCCCCGTCGAGGGCGTCGAGTTCAAGGCGCGCCGGTACCAGCAGGACCACACCAGCCCCAAGAGCGAGCAGAGCAGCTCCCGCGGCGGTGTGATCTCCCTCGGCCCCGAGGCGGGCGGCAGCGCGGACGGGCACCGCGTCTTCGACCGGCTGGGCTTCGACGTGTACGGCGTGCGCACCGGCCACAAGGAGGGCTTCGAGGCGGGCGGTACCCATGAGGAGAACCGGGAGGCCACCCGCCGCTACCGCCACCACGAGCTGGGCGTGACGGCGGTCGTCCAGCTGGAGAACGGTGCCCGCCGGGCGCTGCGCATCGAGGTGCCCGGCGGGCTGTACGCCATGCTCCCGCTGGACCGCGACGGGCGTCTGGCCGGCGGACTGGAGCAGGCCCTGCCGCACCTCTTCCCGCCGCCCCGGCCCACCGGCGTCCCCCGGGGCCCGGCGCTCGGCGAACCCCTCGACGTGCACCCCGCGGCCCGGACCATCGGCATTCCGCGTGCCGGACTGCCGTACGTCCCCGAGGTCGTCCGGACCCTGCGGAGCCTGGTCGGGCAGACCGGACGGAGCGTCCCGGAGACGGTCTGGGCCCAGTTGCCGCAGCGCCTGCTCAGCAACTACCGCTATCTGGTGCCGGGCGAGGGCGCGTTCGCGAACGCGGGCCTGCTCGTCCCGCTGGGCGGCGTGGAGGCGCTGATCACGCTCGACCCGCGGGACCCGAGGACGGTCACCCGGCCGGACGGGTCGTACGACGGTCCCTCGGCGCTGGAGACCATCCCGGAAGAGCCGGGGCCGGGGCCGGAGTCGGGGCCGGAGAACGCCGTGTCCGGCGAGTCCGGGGCCGACGTGCCGTCCGGCCCCCTGGGCCTGGTGCCGACCCGTGACACCGCCCCCGAACCGTTCCACGCCAACCAGGCCATCAACGCCTCCTACCTGACCGGCGCCCACGTGGAGACCCACGCGGGCCCGACCGGTGCCACACGCGCCGGGATCTCCCTCTCGTACGGCATCGGCCTCGGCCCCGGCGTGCTCCAGGTCGCCCGGGTCGGCGCGGGCGTCTCCGGCACGGCCAACGCCTCCAGCCGGTCCACCAGCCGGGTGGGCGACGCCGAGGGCGGTCACGTGGAGCTGGCCAACGCCGACTCCACGATGGTCGCCTACCGGCCGCACTGGACGGTGCGGGTCCGCACGGAGGCCCGGCGCCGCTGGGAGGACGTGCCGCCGGTCCGGGTCGCGACCGAGGGCGACCACAGGCTGCTGCTCTACGTGCCCGAGCACTACCTCCAGCAGGCACCGGAGCAGGTCGTCGCGACGGGCACCGGCGGTCTCGAACACCGGCTCCCGGCCGTGTACTACGCGTCCGGCCTCACCGGCCTGCCCGCCCTGTTCGACCGGATCGTCGCCGCCGCGCACCAGCAGGGGCTGGAACTGCCGGTCGGCAGCGTGCCCCGCGACGAGCTGCTCCAGAAGCTGTGGAACCTCGACGCCCACCTGGACGAGGCCGTCGGTGACGCCGCCGGCTACGCCTTCGCCCTGCACGACCGGCACGGCAGGCCGGTCGCGACCGTCCAGGTGCGCACGGTGCGGTACTCCCGCGGCACCCGGGTCGGCGCCACCAGCGAGAACGCCCCGATCGAGAACGTCAGGACCGCGATCGACGGCACCAGCGGCAGCCACACGATCGGCAACTCCACCACGGTCAGCCTGCCGTCGGCGGAACTCAACCTGGCCCCGCTGCCGTTCACGCACCCCGACTTCGGCCTGGGTGTCAGCGCCGCGCTGGCGATGACGTGGTCCAACTCCGACGGCAACAGCGCCGGCCGCACCGGTCTGTGGGTCGTGGTGCCCCGCTTCACCAAGCACACGAACGCCTACGAGCTGGAGTTCCTCCACTACGCCCTGGTGGCGGTGCGCGGTGACGCGGAGCCGGTCGCCACGCCTTCCGTCCTCGGCCGGGGCCTGGTGCGGGTCCGGGAGACCGAGGCGTACCGGCACGGCCTCCCGGTGGACGAGGAGGCGCTGTCGACGGACGACGAAGCCGCCACGGACGCCACGGACACCCCGGGCGCGGGGGCCGCCGAGGCCGCGGCGCTCACTCCCGCGCCGGCGCGGACCGTGCCGTACGAGCCCGACCGGATCCGCGGCACCGTCCCCCGCCCCGACGAGCACGTCGACGTACCGCCGCACGTCGCCGAGGGCCGCGGCATCGGCATGGGCATCGTCGAGTTCGAGGAGGGCACGGTGCGAGCCCTGCGGGACGGGCTGGCCCGGGAACTCGTCCGGCTCGGCTTCCTGCCCGCCGACGAGTCGACGCCGCTGGCCGGCGGGCGCTGGTGGACGCAGGCCGACGAGCTGGACAGCCTGCTGGAGAACCAGGAGAAGCTGAACAAGTGGATCTCCCTGCGCGGACTGGAGTCGCACTACGACCAACTGCACCAGTCCGGCCTGGTCATCACCATGTACCGGCGCCGTGGCGCCCTCGGCACCACCCTCGACCTGGACGCCGTCAAGATCACCCTGCGCGCGTCCAGGTCCGAGGAGAGGACGCCGGAGTACCTCGGCGCCACCGACGAGGTGGCCGTGGTGAACCTCGCCATGGGCATGGACACCGGCGGCCATTCCAGCGGCGGCAGCAGGTCGGTCGGGCTCAGCTTCCGGCTCAAGGGCCTGACCGGCCACCTCAGGGGCGCCGTCACCGGCTTCGACGTACGGCGCTCGGTGGGCGCCACCGAGGGCGTCTCCTACCTCAACAACCGTCCCGAACTGCTGGAGTACCCGGGCACCGTCCACAAGCACGCCCTGTACATCGACCTCACCGCGACCCTGGAACTCCAGCACAGCGGTCTGCGGGGCCGGATCCGGCCGGGTGCGCGCGACCCGCGGCCGATCACGCTCTCCGGGCAGCGGACCATCGCCTACCTCCCGCCGCTCGGCGGTCTCGACCACCCCGGCACGACGTCGCTGCGCCGCACGCCCGCCTCGGTGCTCGACCGTGCGGTGGTCTACCACGTCGACGTCACCGGCCTGTACGACGCGGCCACGACCGTACTGGGCGAACTCACCGGCCCGCAGGGGCACGCGGACCAGGAACTGACCTCGTCCCTCAGCACCACCTACCTGCGGGCCCACCTGAAGGAGGCGCTGAACGGGCGCTTGACCAGCGACCATTTCGTCGACACCGGCTTCCGCGACACCTTCGGCGCGATCGACGTACGGGGCCGCATGGGACGCTCCGTGTTCGCCGGGGCCACCCCGGACAAGTTCGTCCTGGGCGTGATCAAGCTGTGGATGACCCAGACCAACGCCACCGACACGTCGTCCGCGGGCGTGTCCTGGGCACAGGCCGGCGTCACCGTCGGCGGCGCGGCGGGCGACGTGTCCGTCCAGGGCGAGGCCGGCGCCTCCCGGAACTGGCAGTGGAACACCTCCGCGAGCCAGGGCCGCACCGGCGCCAAGGAGCTGATCCAGCTCGACTTCAACCGGGCGTACGCCTACCGCACCGAGGTGGACTTCGAGGTCCGCAGCCGCCTGGAGAAGACAGCGAAGCTGCTGCCGGGCACCCACCGGTCGGACCGGCAGGAGGTCACCGGCCGCACCGCCCTCTACCTGCTGTCCGAGCCGGACGCGCTGGAGCAGTACGCCAGGGACGTCCTGCCGGTCTCCGACCAGCAGCTCGTCGACGTCATGAACCGCTGGTACGACGGAAAGGTCAGGCTCAGCGGCAACACGGTCGCGGGCGTCCTGTCGCGCTGGGTGCTGGACGCGCCCGACGGCCCCGACGCCCCGGAGGCACTCGACGCGCTCAAGGCGAGCCGCCGGGACCTGGCCGGCCTGCTGGCCCGGCTGCACGACAACGGTGGCCTGCCGGTACTCGACGAGCGGACCCGCACCGCCTTCAACCGTCGCTTCCGGCACGACCTGAGGGAACCCGAGAGCCGCTTCCCCGACGTGGGCTTCCCCGAGTACCTGACCCGCCAGGACCGCGGCGGCCGGATCCTCGGCCACAGCGGGGTGCACGCGTTCGGCTACGACGACGGCCGGTCGACCTACGACATCGTGCGCGAGCTGGTGGACCGGGTCGCGCCCGGACTGCTGACCTCCCGGCCGGAGCTGTGGACCGGCGACGGGCGCAGGATCGGCCGGCTCCAGGCGAACTTCCTCCAGTCCCTGCTGGCGGAGGGCCGTGACTCGGCGATGCTGGAGGACCTGCTCTCGCCCCACGGCCACACGTTCCACCTGGTCGCCCCCGAAGGCTGGCTGACGACCGGCATCGTCGCGATCAACCTGTCCGTCGCCCTCAAGGCGGGACCGGAGGTGCGTGACTTCCGGCCCGAGACCGGCCTGGAGAACTACGGGCACGGCTACACCAGCACCGCGGCCGGCACCTCACGGGACGTCTCCCAGGCCCTCACCGCGGGCCGGCTCGGCGCCGGCGAGGCGCACACGTCCCACAGCGGCGGGATCGGCGTCGGACAGGGAGCGCACCGGGGCGTCACCCGGGCCGAGACGGGCACCACGGAACAGACGGCGTACGCGTGGAACGGCACCTATGTGGCCCGCTTCCCCTTCGACCTCACCGCCACCGTCACCCTCCTCGACATGGCCGGCCGGCCGCTGAACAACCTGCTGGCCAGGTTCTCCCGCGTCCTGTCCACCGGCCGCCCCACCACCGGCACCACGACCGCCTCCGGCGTGCTGGACCTCCAGGTGCCGCGCGGACTGGCCGAGTTCCACCCGCTGTACGGACCGCGGACCGACCGCGACCTGCGGCCGCTGCCCCCGCTGCCCGGCGACGCGTACGTCACCGGCGTCCTGCTGGACGACGCGCTGCCGGCCGCCCTGCGGCTGATGACCCGGCTCTTCGGCCCGGACGCGGACGGCGCGCGGGTGCGCACCAGCCTCACCGTCCGGCAGCTGATGAGCCGCGGCCACCTGACCAACCACCTGCTCCCGGCCACGGCCGGCGGACGCCACCTGCTCACCGACACCCTCTTCGTGCCGGGCCACTCCTCACGGCGGGCCCGGCTGTACCTGGAGGGCGACCTGTTCGACCTGGAGGTCCTCGGCCCGGTCCACGGCACCGGCACCGGCCGCTACACCAAGCACCAGAGCGGTACGACGGCCAGCGCGAGCAACGACCGCTGGCGCCCCTCCGCCAGCGCGGGCACCTCCGCGGCGGGCGTCCTGGCCCCGCACGACCCGGCACGGACACCGGACGGCCACGCCTACCCGCCGTACACCGGGTCGGGCGGCGCGTCGGCGTCCTGGAACACCGGCAGCAACCTGGGCGGCGCGGGCACCGAGAACTACCGGCGCGAGCAGCACATCAAGCAGCAGGGACCGGTTCACCTGGTGCGGCTGCGCGGGCGTTACCGGCTGGTGGCCGAGAGCTACGTCCGGAACCTGGTGGGCCGGGCGACCACCGAGGGCGACACCCTGCACAGCGACCCGTTCACCGGTGACGTGTACGCGGAGCTGTTCCAGGCCGAGGTCGAGGAGCTGCTGGACCGGCTGCGGCGGACGCCCCTCCCGCCGGCCCTCGGCGCCGGGCGCTGGGCGGCCCTGGACCGCGCCCACGCCGTCGACCTCGGTGCGCTGATGGAGCAGGCCGCGGACGAACCGGGCATGACTCCCGCCCGGCTGCACCAGGCCGTGGCCCGCGGCGTCCGGGACGCGGCCGCCGGCCCGCTCGACGCGGCGGTGCTCCGCCTGGACCGCGCGGCCCTGGAGGCCCGCGCCCGGCGCACCGTGCTGCGCTGGGCGGTGGACACCCTCCGCGCCGACCTGGCCGCCGCCCGCTCGGCGGACCCCGGCGCCGGGACACCGGAGAGCCTGGCACGGTACGAGCGCCTGCTCGACGGCGGCCGGGAGGAGCCGCCGGGCACGGACACCTCCGGCACCGCCCGCCCCGCTGACGACTCGGTCGACGCCGTGATCAGGGAGGTGAACCGGGTCCGGGATGCCCTCACCGCCCGCGAGGACCTCCCCGCGCGCCCGGCCCGCCTGCCGCTGCTGGTGCCGTTCACCGCGCTGTCCGTGGACCACCTGGTCCGCGACGTCGCCCACGAGCTGAACCTGCCGGTCCGCGTCGACGTCACCGGCCCGGACGGCCGGACCGTCAGCCGCTGGGCGGAACCCTTCGGCCGCGTGTACCCGTTCGACCCCCGGACCCGGCAGGCGGACGGCACGCTGACCGCCGGGCGCGCCCAGGCGGCCGGCCTGCTCACCCCGTCGTCCCGCAGGGCGGTCGAGGAGCTGGGACTCGACGCGACCGCACTGGGCGCGCTCCACCGGGCGTCCTGGCAGCCGGGCCTCACCCTCGACCACGCGGTCCGCACCGAGGCCGAACGCCGTCTCGGCCCCCTCCACCCCGGCCTGCCCGACCTGCTGTACCGGGCCTGGGAGGCGGCGGAACGGCCGGTCACGGAGCACACGGCCGGTGAGGCCCGGCTGGTCCTGGACGCGCTGCGTGGCGCGGTCCGCGACGCCCACGACCTCGACGACGGCACGGCCGGCCGGCTGGAGGGGATCCTGACCCGAACGGAGGCACTCCTCACCCCGTACCTGACGGCCGACGACCAGGCCCCGCAGGACGGTCCGCGGCCCGAACCCGCACCCGGCGGTGCGGGCACGCCGAGCGGGCCCCGCGCGCTCACCGAACCGGACCGCGAGGAGGCCCCGCCGGTGCGCCCGGAGCCGTCCACCGGTCCGGCGGTGGGCCGGGACACGGACGCGGCACCGGGACTGCGGGACGACCGGGTCACGCTCGCCGACGACGAGGAGGGCGGCACGGAGGTACCGGTGACAGCCGGCGCCACGCCGGATGACGGCTTCGCCGTCCTGTCCTCCGCGGAGCCCACCGGCCGGTCGGTGCCACCGGAGCCGGTCCCGGGACCGGCGGTGGCGGAGCGTCGGGTCCTGACGCGGTGGCAGAGGAGCGTTCCGGTACCCGACCCGGTGACGGTCGTGACGGACGCCGGCGCCCTGGGCCTGGACTTCCGGCAGCCCGGTGCCCGTCCCCTGGACACGGTCGCGCCGGGCGGCGACGAGGGGGAGGCCGCCCTGTGGGACTCCGCCTCGGCACCGGTGCCGTTCTTCGTCCTCGCCGGCGGCACGCCCCGGTCCGTCCTGGTACGGACGGCGACGGACCCGCAGTCCATGCGTCCGGAGGAGTTCGCGGACCACCTGGCGGCGCGTGCCGACGTGCAGGCGCTCCCCGCCGACGTGCCCGTGGTGCTGGTCATGTCACACGGCGGCGCGGGCGGTCTGGAACTGCCGCGGCTCATCGCCGCCCGCACGGGCCGTACCGTGTGGTCGTACACCGGCAAGGTGCGGCCCGGGCTCTCGACGGACAGCGCGGGCCGGCCGACCGTGGTGACGGGCGGCGGCGGTCAGCCGGACGCACGGTGGCTGCGCAGCCTGCCCGACGATCTCGTCAGCCGGACGGGAGAGGCGCGCGCCGACGTGCTCCCGCCCGGGCCCGCGCGGCTGACGACGCTGCAGGGCCGGCCGGTCGCCGAGACGGACATCGTCCAGTACACGATCCAGGACGAGCAGAACAGGCCGCTGGGACGGGCCTGGGTACCGCGGGAGGACTGGGCCGATCCCTTCGGGAACCAGGCCACCAGGTTCGGGAGCCGGAAGTCCTCCCGGGTGCGGGACCGGGTCGACGGCAGCCGCGTTCCCCGGCCCGACTCGGTCCGGAAGCTGCCGTGGAAGCGTGACCTGCCGGGGGTCACCCCGTACTTCATGTTGGTTCACGGCGCCCCCGGGCACGTCATGGTGCCCACCACGGCCGGGACCGTGCGGGTGGACGGGACCAATCTCGGCCGGTTCCTGAAGCGCCGGCCGAGCTTCAGCCGGCTGCCGGCGGAGGCCCCCGTCGTCCTGGTCTCCTGCCTCACGGGTGGCGACGCCGCGCAACCGGGCCGCAACGTGGCGCAGATGGTGGCCGACGAAATCGGCCGCGTGGTGTACGCGCCGAGCAGCAGGGCGATCGGCACCCTGGAGCTGGTGGCAGAGAGCCGCGACGAGGTTCCGGAGTGGCGGACCTTCCGGCCCCGGCGGGCAGACGCCGACGGACCGGCGCGGGCGACCGCGTCGGAGGCGTCCGGCGGGGCGGCACCGGTGGAGCGGGCCGCGGCCGACGGGGAGCGGCACACCCGGCCGGTGCCGTCCGAGGCGGTGCCCGCCCCCCGGGCGCCCTCGGCGCCGGCGCGTCCGCCGGCCGCTGTGTCCCGGCACATCGTGCGGTTCGCCGAGCAGGCGGAGGGCCTGTCGGCGGAACAGCGGGCGGAGGCGCACCGGTTCGCGCGGGAGGTCGCGCACCAGGCTCTGGCGGACCACCGGTCCGGGCTGCCCTGGCCGCGGGTGCGGGTCGAGGCCGGGGGCAACGGCGGTGTGCTGCCCCTGCCGGGCCGGGCCGACGCGGCGATGCGGACGAGCCTGCGCCGGGGCGAGGCGGTCCTGGCCGAGCTGCGGCAGGTGGTGCAGGAGACGCTGCGGGAGCTCCAGAGCGGGGCCGGCACCGTCGCGGTCATGGACGACTCCCACTTCTCCGTGGTGCCACGGGGGCGGTCGGCGAGCCGTGACGCACCGCAGGACCCGGGTGTGAGCCGTGAGGACCTGCGCCGGCAGGCCGTCGTGACGGTGCTGCGTTCCGGTGCGGGGAACGACGAGACGGGGCGCGTCGTCCAGGCACCCACGGCCCGCGCGGACCTGGGGCTGTCGCTCGCACCGCCGAGTGACCGTGACGAGGTCGCGTGGCCGGCCTTCCACTCCGGACGCCCCGAGCCCGCCGACCCCGCGTCCACGTCCGCGCCTGCACCCGCGCCTGCCCGCCGCCCGGAGCAGCCCCCGGACCGGCGGCCCCGTTCCGGTACCAGACTCCGGCCCCGCAGCCGTCACCACGACGACCGACACCGAGGAGACCGATGACGAACGCCGACGACCCATGGACGGCGCCCGGCCCGGAACAAGCGTCCGGCACGCCACCGCAGGACGACTCCCGGGCGGCCGGTGACCCGCGCGACGCCCCCGGGATACCGCCCGACCTGCGCGCGGCCGCCAAGCGGGCACCCGATCACTGGCTGGGCATGGTGGACCCGGCGTGGTCCGGTGAGGGGCCGCCGCCGTCCTGGGCGGTGCGGGGGGAGTGGCGCACGGACGCGGCGGGCGAGATCGTCGAGTGGCGGGAGAACGAGGAGTACCGGGCCTCGCCGTCGGCCCGCGGCTGGCCGCCGCCGACCGACGAGGTCGACGAGGCCGTCCAGCTCGCGGTCACCGGCTACGGCCCGGCCGAGGAGGTGACACGGCGCCTGGCGGAGGCCGAGGTGGCCGTACCGGTCGATCCCGAGGGGCGCCCGCTCCTGGCCGCCACCCCGGACGGCATCCCCGTCATCCCCGTCCACACCTCCGCCGCGCAGGTCGACGCCCTGGGACGGCTGGCCTACGAGGCCGTGCCGGTCACCCTGCTGCTCGACCTCCTGGAGCCGGAGCAGCGCCTGCTGCTCAACCCCGGCGGCGCGGCGAGTCTGCTGCTGGAGACGGACGCGCTGAGGCGGGCGGCGGCGGGGGAACGGCCGGCGGTCTGACGCGCCGGGAGCCGGGGGAGGGGAGGAGCGCCGCCCCGGCTCGCCCCCGCGGCAGTCCGGTCGGCGCTGTCCTGTCCACGGTCCGACACCTGCCGGTCACCATCCGTCCCCTTCGGGTACGCCCCCTGTCCCATCGGGCATCGCGGGACGCGGGACCGGGCGGACGGCGGCCGTCCGCCCCCAGACTGCTCCGAGCGGTGCGACCGGGACCCCTTGCGCAGCCCACGGCACGCCACCGGCGTCACGCCGTGGCACCCGGCACCGCACGTCATGAACCGGATGATCCGGCGGCCGCGTGGCGTCCGCCGGTTCCGCCCTGCGCGGACCCCGGTTCCCGCTCAGTGCAGACACCCCGAAGGTGAGCGACCACCATGAACGATCCCCTCACGACCGCGGCCGATCTCCCGCGGGCCGCCGCGACGCCGGCCGCCGGCACCCCCCACGTCGACGCGGGCGACGCCGGCTACCAGAAGGACCTGAAGTCACGGCACGTCAACATGATCGCGGTGGGCGGTGCGATCGGCACGGGCCTCTTCCTCGGCGCGGGCGGCCGGCTGCACAGCGCCGGCCCGTCCCTCTTCATCGCCTACGCCGTGTGCGGCGTCTTCGCCTTCCTCGTCGTGCGGGCGCTGGGCGAACTCGTGCTCCACCGGCCCTCCTCCGGCGCGTTCGTGTCGTACTCGCGGGAGTTCATGGGGGAGAGGGGCGCGTACACGGCCGGCTGGCTCTACTTCGTCAACTGGGCGACCACCGCCGTCGCCGACATCACGGCCGTCGCCACCTACGCCCACTTCTGGTCCGCCTTCTCCGACGTCCCGCAGTGGGTGCTCGCCCTGATCGCCCTGGCCGTCGTGCTGACGGCCAACCTGATCTCGGTGAAGTACTTCGGCGAGATGGAGTTCTGGTTCGCCGTCATCAAGGTCTCCGCCCTCGTGGTGTTCCTGCTCGTCGGCCTCTACCTGGTGGTCACCCGGCACGACGTCGGCGGCCACACCCCGGGGCTCGCGACCGTCACCGGCCACGGCGGTCTGTTCCCGCACGGGTGGACGCCGATGCTGCTCCTGATCCAGGGGGTCGTCTTCGCCTACGCGGGCGTCGAGCTGTGCGGCATCGCGGCCGGCGAGACCGAACACCCGGAGAAGATCATCCCGAAGGCCGTCAACTCGATCATGTGGCGCGTCGGCTTCTTCTACGTCGGGTCCGTCGTCCTGCTCGCGCTGCTGCTGCCGTCCTCGGTCTACGCCTCCGGGGAGAGCCCCTTCGTCACCGTCTTCACCAGGCTCGGCGTCCCGGGCGCGGCCGACGTCATGAACCTCATCGTCCTGACCGCCGCCCTGTCCAGCCTCAATTCGGGCCTGTACTCGACCGGACGCATCCTGCGCTCCATGTCCCTGTCGGGTTCCGCGCCCCGGTTCACGGGCGTGATGAACCGCGGCGGAGTGCCGTACGGCGGCATCCTGCTGACGGCCGGCTTCGGGGTCCTCGGCGTCGTCCTCAACTACGCGATGCCCGGCAAGGCGTTCGAGATCGTCATCAACTTCGCCTCGTTCGGCATCATCGGGACCTGGGGCATGATCATGATCTGTTCGCTGCTGTTCTGGAAGCGCGCGCAGGACGGCACCGTCACCCGTCCCGCCTACCGGCTGCCCTGGGCCCCCTACACCCAGGTGGTCACCCTGGTCTTCCTCGCCTCCATCGTGGTGCTGATGTGGCAGGACGGCGGTGTCTCCCGCACCACGGTCGAGTGCCTCCCGCTGGTCGTGGGGACGCTGGTGGGCGGCTGGTTCGTGGTGCGTAGGAACGTTTCCGCGCAGGCCGGGGCCGGCACGACGGGGCAGGAGTGACGCCTCGCTGCCCGAAAGGGCAAAGGGGCAGGCACGGAACGCCGCAGGCCGAGCGCGGTCGCATAGCGTCCTCGTGCGTCCGTCGATGCCGACCGGTAGCGGATGGCCGGGGCACGGATCCTCCCTCGTGACCTGACCCGCGGAAGGGCCGGCGGACGTACCCGGGTGCCCGGCGCCGCACAACGGTGCCGGCACCCGTCCCCGCCCCGGTCCGGCCGGGCGGAACCCGGGCGGGCCGCGCCGTGCGCAACCGTGCTCGACTGCGCCTCGTCGGCCTCGCCCACAGTGCCCCGTCGGGCGGCATCGCCGTCCCTGGGGGCACGCCCGGTCCTGCGGCGGTCCGCCGGGACCAGGACCTGCGCACACTTTCACATGCCCGAACAGGGCGTTCCCCGCACGACGAAAGGTCTGGACGATGCAAAGCAATCGCCGGAGGAGCCTCGGTGCTCTCGTGGGCGGTCTGATCGCGGCCGTGCTGGCGTTCGGCGCCGTGGCCACGGTCGCCGCGGTCGACCATCCCGGAAGCACGCACAGCACCGCCGGGGTCTTCCCCCCGTCCTGGTGACGACCGCCCCCGCCCGGCCGGGAGTGCGCATCTCCCGGCCGGGCGGGGTGCGTGGGGCCGGTTCGCCCGCCGGCGGACGGCTCATCCCTTCGACGCGGTCGGACGTTCCTCGTCGTGGGTGGCACTCCCCCAACGTCCCGCACATCGACCCACCGCCGGTATCGGCTGTTTTTGCGTACCACCGAACGGAACGGAGAACGTCATGAAGCTGACCTCCAAGGCGGCCCGCAAGGCCTCCCTGGCCATCGGTGCGGTGTCCTGCCTGACCGGAGCCGTGCTGGCGGGCACGGCGGGGCCGGCGTCGGCCGCCACCGCCCACACCTTCAAGGTCTGCGCGTACGGCAACTACACCGCCTACGCGACCCTCCCCCAGCAGGGCGGCATCTCCACCACGCTCATCTCGCCCGGCACGTGCGGGCAGCTCCCCCTCGTCTCCGGCAGCACGTACGGCAAGGTGTACGGCGTCTACAACACCAACCCCGACAAGAGCTTCTACGTCGGCACGGCCCACTTCACCGCCTCGAAGGGCTGGACGGGTGCCGCGAAGGGTACGACCACCAACCACTACCTGGTGGACCTCGGCTGACGCACCGCCCGCACCCGCACCCCTCCTCCGCCCCGCGTCTCCCAAGGAGCCCCATGCCGACGGCCGGCATCCTCGACCTCGCCGCGCTGGGCGAGGAGTTCGTCAACGACCCCTACCCGGTGTACGCGGCGCTCAGCGAGACCGGCCCCGTGCACCGGGTGCGGGTGCCCGAGGGCTACGAGGCGTGGCTCGTCGTCGGGTACGAAGCCGCGCGGGCCGCGCTCGCCGACCCCCGCCTCGTCAAGTCCTGGGCGCGGGCGGCACCCACCTTCTCCGTGGTGCGGCCGGCCTCCGGACCGAACATGCTCAACTCCGACCCGCCGGACCACGGCCGGCTGCGCAAGCTGGTCGCCCGCGAGTTCACCCCGCGCCGGGTCGAGCGACTGGCCCCGCGCGTCGAGGAGATCACCGAGGCGCTGCTCGACGCGATGCGGGCACGGCCGGACGGGCGGGCCGACCTCGTCGAGGCCCTGGCGTTCCCGCTGTCCATGACGGTGATCTGCGAACTGCTCGGCGTACCGACGCTGGACCGCGCCGCGTTCCGGACCTGGAGCACCGACGTGTTCTCCCACCCCGATCCGCAGGTGCGGGGGAAGGCGAGCCGGGAGATGGGCGCCTACCTCGCCCGGCTGCTGGACGACAAGCGCCGCGAGGCCGGCGACGACCTGATGAGCGCCCTGGTCCGCACCAGTGACGACGACGGCGACCGGCTCAGCCCGGAGGAACTGGTCGGCACCGCCTGGCTGCTGTTGGTGGCGGGTCACGAGACCACGGCCAACCTGATCTCCAACGGCGTGCTGGCCCTGCTCACCCACCCCGGGCAACTCGCCGCGCTGCGCGCGGACATGAGCCTCGTCGACGCGGCGGTGGAGGAGATGCTGCGCTACGACGGACCGGTGGAGGCGGCGACGTTCCGCTTCACCACCGAACCGGTCGACATCGGCGGCACGGTGATCCCCGGCGGCGGCGAGCCGGTCCTGGTCGTCGTCGCCGACGCCAACCGCGACCCGGCTCGCTTCCCCGACCCGGACCGCTTCGACATCCGCCGCCCCGCGCGGGGCCACATCGCCTTCGGACACGGCATCCACCACTGCCTCGGCGCCCCGCTCGCACGGCTGGAGGCCCGTACCGCCGTCCGGGCCCTGCTACGGCGCTTCCCCGATCTCCGCCTGGACACCAGCCCGGCGGCCGTCGCCTGGCGGCCCGGCATGCTCGTCCACGGCCCCCGGCGGCTGCCGGTGCGGTGGGGGTGACGGCACCGGAAGCGGGTGTCCGTGCACAACCGCTGCCTCTTCGGACAGTGCCTCCGCGGACGCGGGGTCCGGTGATCCGGCGGCCCTAGAGTGCTCTCGACCGGCCCTCCCGATCGGCAGTCCCGGGCGCCTTCCACGCGCTCCCGTGGCGATCAGGCCGTCCGCCCCCCCCCGTGATCCGCCGCGGTCCCCGACGGCCCGGAGCCCTTCCGGCCGGGGCCCTTCCGCGCGGCTGCGGACCGCACCCGCCCGAAGGCGACGAGCGGTCCGCGGATCAGTGAGACCCCAAGACGAGGCACACATTCGGTGAACATGCTCAACCAGTGGCCGGCCCGGCTCGCCCCCGCCGGACTGGCGCTCGCTCTGCTGACCGGGTGCACCACCCTCGGCGAGAGCCCCCGCGTGGTGGTCGGGATGTCCGACGGCGTGCTCGCCACGGACCCGGCCTCCGGCTACGACCCCGGCTCGTGGCTGTTGTTCAACAATGTCTTCCAGTCGCTGCTCAGTTTTCCCGCCGGAGGAACCGAACCCGAGCCGGACGCCGCCGACACGTGCTCTTTCACGGACGGCCACGCCAAGACCTACACATGCGTTCTCAAGGACGGTCTGCGATTCAGCAACGGAGACCCCCTGACGTCACAGGACGTCAAATTCTCCTTCGACCGCACCGTGCGCATCAACGACCCGGCCGGCCCGGCGGTCATGTTCGGTTCTCTGGACCGTATCGAGACGCCGGACGAGCGGACCGTCATATTCAAGCTGAAAGTCCCGGACGCCACGTTCCCCAGCAAAATAGCGTCCGGCGCGGGCTCCATCGTGGATCACCGGCAGTACGACCCGAGGGAGCTGCGCACGGACGGCGCGGCGGTCGGTTCCGGACCCTACAAGCTGGACCACTTCAGCAAGGGCGAGGCCGTCTTCTCGGTCAACGAGCACTACAAGGGGAACGCCAGGGTGAAGAACTCCGGCGTCCGGCTGAGGTTCTTCCACGGCGACCAGGACGCCCTCCAGCGGGCCCTCGTCGACGGCCGGGTCGACATCGCCTACCGGGGCCTGACCGCCCTGGACATCTCCGACCTCAGCCTCCAGATCGGCCACCGGGACGTCGAGGTGGTGGAGGGCAGCAGCGCCGAGGTCCAGCACCTGGTCTTCGACATGCGCGACCCCGTCGCCGGGAGACTCTCCGTACGCAGGGCCATCGCCCACGTGCTCGACCGGGACGCCCTCGTCAAGGAGGTCTACCGGGACACGGCGATCCCGCTCTACTCGATCGTCCCGGCCGGCATCGGCGGCCACACGACGGCCTTCTTCGACCGGTACGGCGGCCGTCCCTCCAGGGAGGCGGCCGCCGCCGTGCTGCGCGCCGACGGCATCACCGGCAAGGTGAGGCTGACCCTCTGGTCCACCCCCGTCCGCTACGGCCCGGCCACGGACCAGGAGATGCGGGCGATCGCCGCACAGCTCAACGCCAGCGGGCTGTTCGACGCCGACGTGAAGTCCGTGCGGTTCGACCGGTACGAGCGGGACATCGCCGCGGGCAGGTACGGGGTCTACGTCAAGGGCTGGGTGCCGGACTACCCCGACGCCGACAACTTCACGGCCCCCTTCTTCGGCAAGGGCAACGTCCTGGGCAACCACTACGAGAACCGCACCGTCACCGACGAGCTGATCCCGAGTACCGCCGCCGAGAGCCACCGCGAGGATGCCGACGAGGCGTTCGGCGAGCTGCAGGACATCGTGGCCCGGGAGATCCCCGTCCTGCCGGTGTGGCAGGCCAAGCAGTACGCGGTCGTCCGCGACGGCGTCCACGGCGTCGACTACTGCCTGGACCCTTCCACGGTGTTCCGCTTCTGGGAGATCAGCAAGGACTGACCGGGCCCCGGGGGCCTTCGCCGGTGCCCGGCCTGCCGTGCGGGCCCCGGCGAAGGCGGGGTCAGGGCCGGGTGCGCAGACCGGTGATCACCGTGGCCAGGCCCTGGACGGTCGGGGTGTCGAAGAACACGTGCAGCGGCACCTCGACGCCCAGCCGGTCCAGGATCCGTGCCGAGATCCGGGCCACCGTGACCGAGTGTCCGCCGAGGTCGAACAGGTCCTCGGTGTCGCCCACCTCCGGCACCCGCAGCACCTCGCACCAGATCCGCCGTACCGACTCCGCCACGTCCTCCTCCCGTTCCGCCCCGGAGGCCCCGTCCGTCCGGCCGGCCCCAGCCACCTGGTCCGCCCCGTCCGCGGGTGCCGGGTCCGGCGGGGACGGGAGCGCCGGGCGGTCGAGCTTGCCGTTCGGGGTGACCGGCAGGCTCCCCACGGAGACGAACACCTCGGGCACCATGTACGCGGGCAGCGACGCGGCCAGCGCGCGCCTCAGGTCGCCCGGGTCCGCCCCGCCGACGACGTACCCCACCAGCCTGTCCTCCCGTACCGCGGCGGCGGCCTGGTCCACCCCGGGCACGGCGAGCAGCCGGGACTCGATCTCGCCCAGCTCGATCCGGTACCCCCGCAGCTTGACCTGGCCGTCGGTCCGGCCGAGGAAGTCGAGCCGCCCGTCGTCGAGCCGCCGCGCCCGGTCCCCGGTGCGGTACATGCGGCTGCCCGGCGGCCCGAAGGGGTCCGGCAGGAAACGCTCCCGGTCCAGCTCCGGCCGGCCGAGGTAGCCGCGGGCGAGTCCGGCGCCGGCCAGGTAGAGGTCACCGGAGCCGCCCACCGGCACCGGTGACAGGCGCCCGTCGAGCACGTACGCCCGGGTGTTCGCCAGCGGACGGCCGATCGTCACCCGCTCCGGGTCGGGACCGACCTCGTCCGCCGTGGACCAGACGGTCGCCTCGGTCGGCCCGTACAGGTTGACGAGCCTGCCGACCCTCGGGCGCAGCCGCCGGGCCAGCGCCAGGGGGAGCGCCTCCCCGCCGGTGACCGCCGTGATCCCCGGCCCGCTGAAGCCGGCGTCCAGGAGCATCGCCCAGCCGGTCGGCGTCGCCTGCATGTGGGTCACCCGGGCCCGGTCGACCAGTTCGCGCAGCGCCGCGCCGTCACGCGTGCGGGTCCCGTCCGCCATGACCACCGTGCCGCCGGTGACCAGCGGCAGGAAGAACTCCGGTACGGACATGTCGAACGCCGCCGAGGCCGCCGCCAGCCAGCGGTCCCCCGGCCGGGAGTCCAGCAGGTCCCGCATCGACAGCAGCAGGTTGACCAGGGACCGGTGCTCGATCCGCACGCCCTTGGGGCGGCCGGTCGAGCCGGAGGTGTAGATGACGTAGGCCAGGTCGTCGGGGGACGGGGACGGGGGAGGGGACGCGTCGGCCGCCGGGGCGAAGGGCGCGGGATCCTCGGCGGCGGCCACCAGGTCGGCGTCCCCCAGTTCGCAGGCGGCTCCCGAGTCCGCGACGATGAACTCCAGGCGCTCCGCCGGGTACTCCGGGTCGAGGGGAAGATACGCCGCCCCGGCCTTGAGGACACCGAGCAGCCCGGCCGGCAGCAGCTCCGTCCGGCCCGCCCGCACCGCGACCAGATCTCCCGGACCGACGCCCTTGCCGCGCAGCCGGCCGGCGACGCGGGCCGCGACGGCGTCCAGTTCCGCGTAGGTGAGCCGGCGGTTCCCGTGGACCACGGCGACCGCGCCGGGCCCGCGGGCCACCTGCTCCGCGAACAGTTCCGGGACGGTCACCCGGGAACGGCCCGCGGGCGTGCCGCCGTGCGCGGCGAGCAGCCGGTTCTCCTCCTCCGCGGGGCCCGGCAGGGGCAGTCCGGCCAGCACCGTGTCCGGGGCGGTCGCGACATGGCTCAGCACGGCCAGCCAGTGCCGGGCGATGCCCCGGACGCCGTCGCCCGTCAGCGAGGCCGGCGGGTGGCGGAAGGCCGCCTCGATGCCGTCCGGGGTGTCCAGCACGGCGATGTCGAGGGCGTGGCGGACGGGGACGGCCCGCGCTCCCCGTTCCACCGTGGCGACGACACCGGGGAAGCGCGGCGCCGAGGTCCACCGCCGGTAGGCCAGCCGGACGGGGGCCGGGCCCGGCCCCTGCCCGACGCGGGCCGGCGGGACGTCGCGCACCCGGTGCAGTGCGCGCAGCCCGGCACCGACCTGGCGGGCGAACTCCGCGAACGGGGTGCCGCCCCGCGGCGCGGAGGAGAAGGGCAGCTCGGTGACGAGGGCACCGATGCGCGCGTGCTCGCCCGGGGTGCGCGTGTCGAGGTCGAGGGCCGTGGCCGGCGCCGTGTTGCCGTACCGGAACAGCACGGCGTGCACGGACGCCACCAGCAGCACGAAGGGGGTGACACCGATGTGCTCGGCCACCGCATGGAGCGCGTCCCGCAGCCTCCCCGCCGTCCGCACCTCCAGCGGCCCGCCGTCCCCGGCCCCCCGGACGCCCCCGGACGGCCCGGGGAGGCGCAGCTCGCCGTCGACCGGATGGTCCGCCCAGTACCGCCGCGCCAGCGGCAGGGCGGCGACGATCCGCAGCTCCTCGCTTCCGGTGGGAGGAAGCACCGGCAGGCCCGGATCGACGCGCAGCACCTCCGCGCGGTAGGACGCGGCGAGATCGCTCACGAACACGTCCACCGACCGCTCGTCGAAGACCCGCCGGGACGCGACGACCAGCAGCCGGTACGCGCGTGGTCCGACCGGCTGGAGCACCGAACGGAACAGCCGGCCACGGGTGAGGACCGGGTGCCTGCGCAGCACGGCCCCGCGGGCGCGGTCGAGTGCCGCGGTGTCGAGATCGCCGTGGAAGAGAACGGAGAACGACAGGAAGTGCTCGGCACCATCCTCGTCGAGCAGCTCATCGGGCATGGAAAAGGTCCTGTCACCGTCAGGGGAATGGAACTCGATCTGCCTGATCTTCGCTGCCGCGGGGACTATTTCGAGACTTCCGGCCGAGCCTGCCCGAATGCGCGATCGGTGTGCCCGAAAAGTCATTGACCGGCACTCCGGGCGGACCAATGATCGGTGTGTCGACGGGGCCGAAAATCGTTGCCCGAATCGTTTCCACCGTCCATAGCGTGCGTGCCCGACCGCACGAAGGTGACGAGCCCGAGGGGAAAAGCCGGCCTTGCCGCAGCACACCACCACCGCGTTCCCGTGCTCCTTTTCGCAGCGGCGGCTCTGGTTCCTGGCCCAGCTGCCCGGAGCGGGCGAGGCGTACCACATGCCGCTGGCGTACGAGCTGCGCGGACCCCTGGACCGGGGCGCGCTGGTCCGCGCGCTGGACCGGCTGGCCGACCGCCACGAGGCCCTGCGGGCCCGCCTGACCGCCGTGGACGGCGAGGTGTTCCAGCGGTTCGCCCCGCCCGGCGGGGGCTTCCCGCTGACGGTGCACGACCTGGCCGGCCGGCCGGACGCGGAGGACCGGCTCACCGCCCTCCGCCGCGAGGAGGCCACCGCCCCGTTCGACCTCGCCCGGGGCCCCCTGTTCCGCGGCCGGCTGGTGGTGCTGGCCGCCGACCGGCACGTGCTGCTGGTCACCGCCCACCACATCGTGTCGGACGGCTGGTCGACCGGTGTCCTCACCCGGGAACTCGGCGCCCTGTACACGGCGTTCCGCGCGGGCGGCGGCGATCCGCTGCCGCCGCTGCCCGTGCGGTACGCCGACCACGCCGCCCGGCAGCGGGGCCGGCTCTCCGCGGACGCGGCGGCCCGGCAGACCGCGTACTGGCGCGAGACCCTCGCGGACGCCCCCGCCCTGCTGGACCTGCCGACCGACCGTCCGCGCCCGGCCGAGCAGGACTACCGGGGTGCGCAGCTCCGCGTCGCGTTCGACGCGGAACTCACCACCGCCCTGCGGACCCTGGCCCGGCGCAACCGCAGCACCCTCTTCATGACCCTGCTGACCGGGTGGGCGCTGGTGCTCTCCCGGTGGTCCGGGCAGACCGACGTGGTGATCGGCACGCCGACGGCCAACCGCGGCCGGGCCGAACTCGAAGGGCTCGTCGGGTTCTTCGTCAACAGCCTGGCGCTGCGCGTCGACCTCTCCGGCGATCCGTCGGCGGCCGAGCTGCTCCGGCGCGTCCGCGTGGCGACCCTGGGGGCGCTGACCCACCAGGACCTGCCGTTCGAGCAGGTGGTGGAGACGGTCGGACCGCACCGCAGTCCGGCCCACACGCCGCTGTTCCAGGTGATGTTCGCCTGGCAGAACGCCGGGGGCGACGCGCCGGTGCTGCCGGACCTCGACGTGACTGCGCTGGACGCGCCCTGCGCCGGCGCCAAGTTCGACCTCGCCCTGTCGCTGGCCGAGGAGGGCGACCGCGTCACCGGCACCCTGGACTACGCGACCGCCCTGTTCGACCCGGAGACGGTCGAGCGGCACGTCCGGCACCTCCGGCGGATCCTGACCCAGATGGCAGCAGATCCGGAACTCCCGGTGTCCGCACTGGAGTTGCTGACCCCGCCCGAGCGGGCGCAGCTGCTGGACGACTGGGGGGACTCGGGCCGCGAGGCCCCCGCGGTGCCCTTCCCCGCGCTGTTCGAGGAACGGGTACGCGCCGCCCCGCAGGCCGTGGCGGTCGAGTTCGGCCCGGTGTCGCTGTCGTACGGAGAGCTGAACGCACGGGCGAACCGGCTGGCCCGGCACCTGGTCGGGCTGGGCGTGGGCCCCGAACGCCTGGTGGCGGTGGCCCTGCCCCGGTCGGTCCGGTGGCTGGTGGCGACCCTGGCGGTCCTGAAGGCCGGCGGCGCCTACCTGCCGGTCGACCCCGCCTACCCGGCCGACCGGATCGCGTACATGCTCACCGACGCCACCCCGGCCTGTGTCCTCACCGACACGGCCACCGCGCCCGCCCTGCCCGGCACGACCGCCCCGCTGGTCCTCCTGGACGACACGGCCCCGGCGGGCGCCCCGGAACCCGCCCACCCGGCGGACGCGGCCGACCTCACCGACGCCGAGCGCACCGCCCCGCTCCGGCCGGAGTCCCCGGCGTACGTCATCTACACCTCCGGTTCGACCGGCCGGCCCAAGGGGGTGGTCGTCACCCACACGGGCATCGCCGGCCTCTCGGCGAGCCAGCTCGAGCGCCTCGCCGTCACCGCGGACAGCCGGGTGCTCCAGTTCGCCTCACCGAGCTTCGACGCCGCCGTCTGGGAGATGTGCATGGCGCTCCTGTCCGGCGCGCGGCTGGTGATGGCGCCGGCGGAGCAGCTGCTGCCGGGGGAGGACCTGGCCGGGGTGCTGCGCCGGCACGCCGTCACCCACGCCACCCTGCCTCCCACCGCGCTGGCGGTGCTCCCCGACGACGCCCTGCCGGACGGCATGACCCTCGTGGTGGCCGGTGAGGCGTGTCCGCCGGCCCTGGTCGCGCAGTGGTCGCCCGGCCGCAGCATGGTCAACGCGTACGGACCGACCGAGACCACGGTCTGCGCCACGATGAGCGCCCCGCTGTCCGGAGCCGGGACCCCGCCCATCGGCACACCCGTGGCCGGCACCCGCGTCTACGTCCTCGACGCGCGGCTGCGGCCGGTCCCGCCGGGATTCCGCGGGGAGCTGTACGTCGCCGGCGCCGGCCTGGCCCGCGGCTACCTCGGCCGGCCCGGGCTGACGGCGGAGCGGTTCGTCGCCGACCCCTACGGGCCGCCCGGCACCCGCATGTACCGCACCGGGGACCTGGCCCGGTGGCGGTCCGACGGCCGGCTGGAGTTCGCCGGACGCGCCGACCAGCAGGTGAAGGTGCGCGGCTTCCGCGTCGAACCCGGCGAGGTGGAGGCCGCGCTGCTGGAGCTGCCGGGCGTCCCGGAGGCCGTGGTCCTGGCCGAGCCCGACGGGACCGGCGGCGCCCGCCTGGTCGCCGGGATCGGCCGGGGCGACGCCGCGCCCCGGCCGGCGGGCGAGTGGCGTGCCGCGCTCGCCCGCCGCCTCCCCGCCCACATGCTCCCCGAACGCTTCGTGGAGGTGCCGCGGCTGCCGCGGACACCCAACGGCAAGCTCGACCGCGAGGCGCTGCTGGCGCGGGCGCGGACGGCCGGACCGGCCCAGGTCAACACCTCGACCCCGCGTGACCACATCGAGCTGGCGCTCTACCGGATCTGGAAACGGCTGCTGCTCCACCCCGGCATCGGCGTCCGGGACGACTTCTTCGACCTCGGCGGTACGTCGATCTCCGCCATCAGACTCGCCCACGCCGTCCGCGAGACGTTCGGCGTGCCGCTGCCCGTCCGCGACATCATGCTGCACCCCACCATCGAGGCGCTCGGCGGACGGCTGCGCCAGGGTGCCACGGCCCGGCCCCCCGGCAGCCTCATCGCGTTCCGCGAGGGCGACGGGTCCCGCCACGTCGTCTGCGTGCACCCCGGCGGCGGCACCGCCTTCTGCTACCTCCCGCTGGCCAGGGCCCTCCCGGAGGACTACGGCGTCTACGGCATCCAGTCCCCGGGACTGAACCCCGGTGAGAGCTTCCTGCCCTCGGTCGAGGCCATGGCGGACGACTACCTGCGGCTCATCGAACCACTGCTCGGCGGGCCGCTCGTGCTCACCGGCCTCTCCTTCGGCGGCCTGGTCGCCCACGAGATGGGACGCCGGCTGGCCGAGGCCGGGCACACCGACCTGAGCGTGGTCCTCCTCGACACGCACGGCAGCGACGACGACGCCGCGCGCGCCGCGATCCAGCCGGTGGGGATGGCCGAGTTCCGGGAGAAACTCGTCCGGTTCAACGGCATGTACCCCGGCATCGAGGACGAGCAGATCGAGCGGTACTTCCACGTCTACAACCACAACCGGGCGGCCGCGGGCGCCTACCGGGCGCCGTCCACCCCGGCCCGGCTGGTGCTGCTGCAGGCCGCACGCGGACTCGGCGAACCGGAGCTGCGGGCGGCCGGTGACCACTGGCGCCGTCGCGCCGGCGGCGGGCTGCGCGTGGAGCGACTGGACTGCGACCACTGGGAAGTCCTGGAACCCGCCGGGCTGCCGGCCGTGGCCGGGCTGCTCGCGTCCGAGCTGGACCACCGGCCGGCGTCCCGTCCGGCACCCGACGAGGCCCGGCCCGGTCCGGCGCGGAGAACATGATGAAACCGACCCCCACCACCCCCGCCCCGCCCACCCCGGCCCCCGCCCCGTCCATGCCCGGGGCCCCCGCCTCGTCCGTGCCTGGGGCCGCCGTATCTGTCTCGGCCGCCGGGGCCGCCACCCCGGCCGCCGGCCCCTCCGTGCCCGTCCCGGCCGCCCCCGTCCTGGCCGCCGGGGCCACCGCCCCGTCCGTGCCCGGGGCCGCCGCATCCGTTGCGGCCGGCGGGGCTGCCGTCTCGGCCGCGCCGGGGGCCACCGCACCCGTCTCGGCCGCCGGGGCCCCCGCACCGTCCGTGCCCCGGGCGGCAGGTCTGGCCGCGAGTGTGCTCGCCCAGGCCCGCCGTACTCCGGACGCCGCCGCCGTGGTCGACGGCGCACGCCGCCTCGACTACGCCGGACTCGACTCCGCCAGCGCCACCGTGGCCGCCGCCCTGCGCCGCGCCGGTATCCGGCCCGGCCAGGCCGTGGCGGTCTGCCTGCCGAGGTCCTGGCAGCTGGTCTGCGCGATGCTCGGCATCCTGCGCCTGGGCGCGGTGGTGGTACCGCTCGACGCCCAGAGCCCACCCGGGCGACGCGACCACATCCTCACCGACTCGGCCTCCGTGGCCCTGATCCACACCGAGGAGCAGCCCCCCGACGGCCTGCCTGCCGGCGTGACCCCCCTCGCGGTGGCCCCCCTGCTCACCACCGCCCCGGCCACCCCGGCCGCGCCGACCACCCCAACCACCTCGACCCCGGCGGCCATGGACGTCACGGACGCCCCCCTCCCGCCCCGCACCGCGCCGGTCTCCTTCGTCTTCTACACCTCCGGCACCACCGGCCGTCCCAAAGGCGTCGAAGTACGCGACGCCGGAATCCTGCGGCTGGCCCGGCCCGGCTACCTCGATCTGCCCGAAGGCGCGCGCTACGCCTGCCTGTCCAACCCCGCGTTCGACGCGCTGAGCTTCGAGGTGTGGGTCCCACTGCTGACCGGCGGCTGCTGCGTGGTCTTCGAGGACGACGTCGTACAGACCCCCGACCTGCTCGCCGCCGAGCTGCGGCGCCGGCGCGTCGACACGCTCTTCATGACCGTGGCGCTCTTCAACGCCGTGGTCGACAGGGTCCCGGACTGCTTCGCCGGCGTCGGCCAGGTGCTGGTCGGCGGTGAGCAGCTCAACGCCCCGCTGATCCGCCGCTGGTACCGGGACAACAGCGCGAGCCCCACCCAGCTCCACAACGTCTACGGCCCCACGGAGGCCACCACCTTCGCCCTGTGCCACCCCATCCCGCGCGACTTCGCCGGCGACGTGGTGCCCATCGGCCGGACGCTGCCGGGCACCGAGGCACTCGTGGTCGCCGACGGCGTCCGCCCGGCCGCCACCGGCGAGGTGGGCGAACTCCTCCTCGCCGGGGACGCGCTGGCGGCCGGCTACCGCAACCTGCCGGACGAGACCGCGCGCCGCTTCGTACGGCTGCCCTGGCACGACGGAGGCCGCACCCGCTACTACCGCACCGGCGACCTGGTGACACGCGGCGCCGACGGTCTCCTCACCTACGTGGGGCGCGCCGACCGGCAGGTGAAGGTCCGCGGCTTCCGTATCGAGCCCGGCGAGCTGGAACGCCACATCCTGGCCCACCCGGCGGTCCGGCAGGCCCACGTCTGCACGCGCCGGGACGAGGAGCAGGGCGTCAACGAGCTGCTGGCCTACCTGGTGCCCGGGCCCGGCCTCGACTTCGACGACTTCGACCGCCACCTGGCGGCCGGCCTGCCGCCGTACATGCGGCCGCACCGCCTCCACCTGGTCGACGAACTCCCGCTGAACGCCAACGGCAAGACCGACCAGGCCGCCCTGCTGCGGCGCGACGACCACCAGCCCTGGCGGCGCGCCGAGGGCACGGCCACGGCCGCGACCGCCACCCCGTTGCAGCGTCAGGTGCTCGACCTGGCCGGCCGGGTGCTGGGCGTGGCGGGCCTGCGCCCGGACGACCGCTGGATCCCCAGCGGAGGCGACTCGCTGAAGGCCCTGCGCCTGCGCTCCGAGGTGCGCCGGCGCTGGGGCTGCGAACTGCCCCAGCGCCTGGTGCTGGGCGCCGCCATCGCGGAACTGGCCGCCGCCGTCGAGGCCGGACGCGGCACGGGCCGTTCGCCGTACCCGGCGCCGCCAGTCCCGGCCGGTGCCCGCTCCGCGCCGGCCACCTCCGAGCAGCAGCGGCTCTGGCTGCTGCACCAGCGCGACCCCGCGTCCTGCGCCTACAACGTCGGCCTGTCCTTCCGGATCCACGGCACCGTCGACAGCGCGGCACTGCGCCGCGCGCTGCACCGGCTGGTGGTGCGGCACCCGGCACTGCGCACCGCGTTCGAAGCCACCGCCGAGGGACTGCGCCAGGTGGTGGGGGAGCCGTACGACCCGTGGACGGAGCCGCCCACGGACCCGGGCGCCACCGAAGGGACCCCGGGTGCTGCCGAAGGGGCCCCGGGCGGTGCCGGGGGCGGACGCGGGGACCAAGGAGACCAAGGAGACCAAGGCCCTCACGGGGATCACAGCGACCTCGCCGGTCGCTTCTTCGCCACGCCCTTCGACCTGGCCCGCCCCCGCCTGCTGCGGGCGCGCTGGCTGGCGCACGGCGAGGGCGGCGGCGTCCTGCTGCTGCACCTGCACCACATCGCGGTCGACGGCTGGTCGCTCAACGTCCTCTTCCGCGACCTCTCCCAGGAGTACGCGGCCGCGACGGACGAGGACGCCCCGGCGGCGCCGACCCCGCTGGACTTCGCCGCCTGGCAGGCCGACTGGTTCACCCGGCCGGACTACCGGGCCCAGCGCGCCGAACTGCGGTCCCACTACGCCCGGACGGAGGCGGACGAGGAGGAAGGGGCGGAAGGGGCGGAAGGGGCGGAAGCGGAGCGGGAGGCGGGGGAACCGGTCATGTCCCGGGCGGCCCGCGCCCGGGGCCGCCTCCTGCGCACGACCCTCGACCCGGTGCGCCGTACCGCCCTGGACCGGCTCTGCTCCGAACTGGGGCTCACCCGCTTCCAGGTGCTGCTGGGTGTCTTCGCCTGGAGCCTGTACGGCGTCACGGGCCGCTCGTGGCTGCGGATCGCGAGCCCGGTCGCCAACCGTCCCGTGCAGGAGTTCGAGCGCAGCGTCGGCATGTTCGCCAACACGGTGCTGCTGCCGCTGCGGGTCGCGCCCCGCGCGACGCTGCGCGCCGGGCTGCTGCGCCAGGCCGCCGCCGCGCAGGCCGTCCTGGACCGGCAGGACGTGGCCCTCGCCGACGTCCTGGCCGACCGGGACGGCCGGGGCGACGGTACGCCGTTCGACTTCCTGTTCGTCCTGGAGAACACCGACTTCTCCGCGCTGGCGCTGCCGGGCTGCGACACCCGCCCCGCATGGCTCGCCCCGGCCCACGCCAAGTGCCCGCTGACCCTGTCCGTGGTCGAGCACGCGGACGGCTTCGACTGCCTGTGGGAGTACGCCGACGGCGCCTTCACCGCCCCGGAGGTGCAGGCGCTGGCCGGCCTCTTCCGGGACGGACTGGACCGGCTGGCCGGGGCACCCGACACCAGCCCCGCACAGTTGGCGGCGCCGTACCGGCACAGCCTTCCGGACCCCGGCCGCGGCCCCTCGGCGGAGCCGGCCTGCGTCACGGTGGCCGAGGCGTTCGCCCGCCAGGTCGGCCTGACGCCCGCCGCCCCCGCCCTGGCCTCCGGTGACCGCACCCTCAGCTACGCCCGGCTGAACACCCATGCCGCGGCGCTGGCCGCCGAACTCCTGGAGCGGTTCCCCGAGCCGCCCGGGGACGACGACGGTCCGCGCGCCGTCGCGCTCCACCTGGAGCCCTCGGTCGAACACGTGGTGGCGCTGCTCGCCCTGGCCCGCCTCAACATCACCGCCGTACCGCTCGACCCCGGCTACCCGCCGGCCCTGCTGCGCGAGATCCTGGACCGGGCACGCCCGCTGTGCGTCCTGGTCGCGCCGGACGGCGAGCCCGCACTCGACGCGATCGCCCCGCCGGACCTGCCCCGCCACCCCGTCGTCCTGTCCACCGCGCCCGCGCCCGCACGTCCGCCGCACCGGGGCCGACGGCCCCTGTACACCCTGTTCACCTCCGGCTCCACGGGCACCCCCAAGGGCGTTCAGGTGTCCGACCGGGTCCTGTGCAACCTCCTGCAGTGGCAGCACGAGTCCGGTGGCCTGGGCGCACCGGCCGTCACCCAGCAGTTCTCCATGCTCTCCTTCGACGTGTCGTTCCAGGAGATCTTCGGCACCCTGTGCGGCGGCGGCTGCCTGCACCTGGTCCGGCCCGGCTGGCGGCAGGACCCGCCCGCGCTGCTGGCCCAGCTGGAGTCGGCCGGCGTGGAGCGCGTCCACATGCCGTACGTCGCCCTGCAGCTCCTCGCCGAGCACGCCGTCCACCTCGGCCGCTACCCCTCGCGGCTGCGCGAGGTGATCACGGCGGGCGAACAGCTGCTGTGCACGGACGCCATCCGCCGGTGGTTCGCCGGGATGCCCGGCGCACGCCTGTTCAACCACTACGGCCCGACCGAGACGCACGTCGTCAGCGCGCTCCGCCTGGACGGCGACCCCCGCCGGTGGCCGGAACGACCGGCGATCGGCCGCCCCGTGGCCAACACCTGGCTGCGCGTCGTGGACGAGGCCGACCAGCCCGTCCCGCCGGGCCGCCCCGGCCGGCTGCTGATCGGCGGCCCGCTGGTCTCGCGCTGCTACCTGGGCGACGCCGAACCGAACCGCACCCGTTTCGTGGACCTGCCCGGCCTCGGGCTGTTCTACCGCACCGGCGACCGGGCCCGGTTCGACCACGAGGGGCTCCTGCACTACCTCGGCCGCGACGACCAGCAGATCAAACTCAGCGGCCACCGGCTGGAACTCGGCCAGGTCGAGGCCGCGCTGCTGCGGCACCCGGGGATCGTCAACGCCGTGGTCGTCCCGGACGGGGAGCGGCTGACCGCCTGCCTCCAGTGCCGGGACGAGCCGCCGTCACCGGAGGAACTGGCACGTCACCTGACCCCGCTGCTGCCTCCTCACGTACGGATCCACCGCTTCCGCCGCCTGCACGCGCTGCCGCGCACCCCCAGCGGCAAACTCGACCGCCGCCGAGCGCTCACCGCCCCCGGCGAGGACCTGACCTCACGCCCTGTCACCTCCCACCAGTCCCCGCTCCAGCCCGCCGGCCACTCCCCGCTCCAGGCCCGCCTCACCGCCCTGTTCGAGTCCGTGACGGGCACACCGATCGACCCCGACCAGCGCTTCTTCGACGCCGGAGCCTCCAGCCTCACCCTGATGCGCTTCCACCTGCGCTGCACCACGGAACTGGGCCTCCGGCTGACCGTCCCCGACCTGTTCGAACACGTCACCGTCCGCCGGCTGACCCGCTTCCTGGAAGACCACCCGCCCACGCCGCCCGGTCCTCCGTCCGGCAACGCGACGGACCGGTCTCCGGCCGTCGGCACGGCGGCCGGTTCCGCGGTCGCGGTCCCGCCGCCCGGGACCGACGAACCGGTGGCCGTCATCGGCATGGCGGTGCGGCTGCCCGGTGCCGACGACCTGGCCTCCTTCTGGCGGATGGTGCGCGACGGCGGCACCGGCGTCGAGTACTTCGACGCGGCGGACGGGCTCGTCGGCGCCCGCAGTCAGCTGGCCGGTCCGCTGGCCTTCGACCCGGAGCACTTCGGGATCAGCCGACGGGACGCGCGCCTCATGGACCCGCAGCAGCGCCACCTGCTGATGAACTGTGCGCAGGCGCTCGCCCACGCCGGCATCGCCGACCCGGCCCGGCGGACCGTCGGCCTGGTCGCGGCCTGCGGGGAGAACACGTACTTCCAGGCCATGCTGCGCGAGGCCGACCCGGCGCAGCTGCCCGACGGCTTCCAGCTGGCCCTGCACCACGAGAAGGACTTCCTCGCCACCAAGGCCGCCTACCACCTGGGCCTGACCGGACCGGCGTTCACCGTGCAGGCCGCCTGCGCCAGCTCCCTGGTGGCCGTCCACCTCGCGGCCGGCCTGCTGCGCCAGGGCGACGCCGAGGTGATGCTGGCCGGGGGCGTGCTCGTCGACCCCCAGCTGACCGGCGGCTACGTCTACCAGCCCCAGCACATCTTCTCCGCGGACGGGCACTGCCGGCCCTTCAGCGACGACGCCGACGGCACCATCGGCGCCAGCGGCGTCGGTGTGGTCGTACTCAAACCCCTGCGGCTCGCGCTGCGCGACGGCGACACCGTCTACGCGGTGGTCACCGGCTCCGCCCTCAACAACGACGGCGCCGGCAAACTCGGCTACAGCGCCCCGTCCCTGGCCGGCCAGCGCGAGGTGATCCGGGCCGCCCTGCGGCGCGGCGGCCGTACCGGCGCCGACGTCGGCTACGTCGAGGCCCACGGCACCGGCACCCGGCTCGGCGACCCCGTCGAGGTGGCCGCGCTCCGCCAGGCCCTGGACCTCGGCACGGCGGACAGCTGCGCGCTGGCCTCGGTGAAGAGCCAGATCGGCCATCTCGGCGCCGCGGCCGGAGTGGTGGGACTGGTGCGGGCCGCCCTGGCCGTCCACCACGGCGTCATCCCGCCCCATGCCGGTTTCCGCCGCGTCAACCCGCGGATCGGCGACCTCACGCCGTTCCACATCCCCACCGAGGCCCGCCCGTGGCCGGGGGACCGGCCGCGCGTCGCGGCCGTGAGCAGCTTCGGCATCGGCGGCACCAACGCCCACCTGCTGCTGGAAGAGCCGCGGGAGGCGGCGCAGGCACCGGCCGCACCCCCCGCCGCCCCGCCCTGTCTGCTCCTGTCCAGCAGCAGCCCGGAGGGCCTGCGCACCGACGCCTCCCGCATCGCCGACTACCTCCGGTCCCGCCCCGAGGCCTACCCCCAGGTGCTGCGGCACCTCCAGGCCGGCCGGCCCGCGCACCGCTGGCGGACGGCGGAGGTCTGCCCGGACGCCGCCACCGCGGTGGCCTGGCTGCGCACGGCCGCCGGCACCGAGGTGACACCGGGGGAGGAGAGCCTGCCCGCCGCGGACCGTACGGCCCGGGAGCTGGCCGACGCCTGGCTGGCGGGCCGGGCGATCCGCTGGCCGGACGGACCGGCGCAGGCCCCCTGGGACTTCCCGCCGCCCGCGTTCCGCCTGGACGACCACGACTTCGAGCGCGTCCCCTCCGCCCCCGCGCCGGTGCCCTCCGACGGCCCGCGACGCCTGCCCGAGACCGAGTGGCTGCACCAGCCGCACTGGGTACGGCTGCGCCGGGCCCTGCCCGCAGGACCCGGCGCACCCACCCGCGGCCTGCTGGTCGTGATGGCGGCCGAGCCGCTGCCCGAGGCCGCGCTGAGCCCCCTGCGGGCGGCCTACACCAGGGTGGTGCAGGTCGTCGCGGCAGACCGCCACCTCCGGCTGGCCGACGACCTCCACCAGGCCGACCCGGCCGACCCCGGCTCGCTGGGCCTGCTCCTCGACGCGCTGGCCGACGATGCCCGTACGGGGGTCGACTGGCTGCACGCGCTGCCCCTCGCGGTCGACGGGGCGGTGGGCGAGGAGTCACTCGACCGGGCCCACTGGGCCTGCGTCGACACCCCGGCCGCCCTGGTCCGGGCGCTGGCCGGTCGCACGGGGACGGGGCCGCTGCGCGCCTTCTGGCTCTCCCACCGGGCCCAGCCCGTGGAGGGCGCCGTGGACCGGCCGGAACTCGGCCTCCTGGCCGGCGCCTGCGAGGTGCCCCGCCAGGAACGCGCCGGCACCGGCCGCTGGCTGGACCTCCCGGGACCCGACCTCGCCGACTGGGCACCGCTGCTGGCCCCGGTCCTGACGGAGCCGGACCCCGCCACCGCGCACCCGCACCGGCTGGCCCTGCGCCAGGGCTACTGGTGGCAGCAGACCCTCCTGCCGGTCCCCGCACCCCCGCCCCCCGCCACCGCACCGCCCCTCGCACCCGACGGCGTTCACCTCGTCCTGGGCGGCACGGGTGGCATCGGCAGCGCCCTCGCGGCCTGGCTGCTGGAGGGGAGCGACCGCCGGGTGATCCTGGTCGCCCGTCGGGCGTCGCTGCCGGACGGCCTGGCGGCCTGGGCGGACCGCGTCCGGCTGGTCGAGGCCGACCTGGCCGAGCAGCCGCCGGGGGAGGTGCGGGCGCTGGTCGAACGGCACACCGACCGGCTCGACGGCGTGATCCACGCCGTGGGCGTGGCGGCCGGAGGACTCCTCGTCCGGCGTGACGCCGCCGCCATGCGGCGGGCCACCGCCGCGAAACGCAACGGCGCCCTGCTGGTCGAGTCGCTGATCGAGCGCTACCGGCCGGAGTTCGCCGCGTACTGCTCCTCCATGGCGGCCCAGTTCGGCGGTGTCGGACAGCTCGACTACGCCGCGGCCAACGGTCTGCTGGACGGCTTCGCCCGCCACCGGGCCACCCCGGCGGAGACCACGCTGCGGATCGGCATCGACTGGGACGTCTGGAACGAGACCGGGATGGCCCGCGACGCCCTGCGGTCCGACGCCCGGCACCAGGCACACCTGGCCGTCGGCATCGGCGTCGCGGAGGGCCGCCGGGTGTTCGGACGGGCCCTGCACCTGCAACTGCCGCACCTGCTGGTGTCCACGATCCCCCTCGAACAGGCCCGCGGACACTACGAGACCCCCGCCGGAGCACCCGTTCCCCCGCCGGAACAGCCCATGACGGGCCCCGAACGACCCGCCCCGCCCGCCGAACTGCTCACCGAGTACCTGTGCCGCTGGCTGGGGCAGGAGCAGCTGGACCCGGACGCCTCCCTCTACGACCTGGGCGCGGACTCGCTCACCCTGCTCGACCTGATCGGCGAGGTGAAGCGGAACTTCGGCGTCGACCTCGACCTCTCCCGCATGAGCCACCGGGTCAGCCTCACCGAAGTACTGACGCTCCTCGGCGAGCAGGCAGGACCGGCGGAAGCAACGGACGCGGCACGCGCGGCCGGAGCGGTCACCGGCGACCGCGTACCCCTGGAGGTGTGGCAGGAGGGCACGGGAAGCGACCTGCTCTGCCTGGTCCACCCCGTCGGCGGTGACATCCAGGCGTACCGGGCCCTGGTGTCGTCGCTCGGCCCGCACCTGACCGTCTGCCTGATCGCCGACCCCGCCCTGCACCGGCCCGCACCACCGTGGACCCTCCCGGAACGGGCCCGGCACTACCTCGCCGCCCTGCGCCGCCGCTTCCCGCACGGCGGGGGACGCCTGCACCTGGCCGGCTGGTCCTTCGGCGCCTGGGTGGCGCTGCAGATGGCCGCCGAGGCGGAGGCCGGCGGACGCGCCGCGGACGGTCTCTTCCTCATCGACCCGCCCCCGCCCGGCGCCGGGCCGCGCTTCGCCGACTACGACGAGTCCCGGATCGACGCGGTCTTCGCGCACGAACTGGGAACGGGCGCCACGGGCACGGCGGCCGGGCAGGCGGCGAAGGACTACGCCGAACGGCTGGCGCACTGCTGCCGGGCCAACCTCGCGAGCATGGCGGCGTACGAGCCGCCGCGCCTGACCGGCACGCCCAGCCGGCTCTGGCTCGCGGCCCGTCCGGTCCCCGGACTGCCCCCGCTCGGCGAACCCGACGACCAACTGGACCGGTGGCGGGGCCACCTGCCCGAGCCGTCGCACCGCCGCGTCCTGGACACCGACCACTACGGCATCGTCCGGCCGCCCCACGTCCGGACGGTGGCCGAGGAGATCGACGCGGCGGCGACGGCCGCCCACGCACCCCACCGCCGCGCCCCGGAAGAAACCTGAGGCCACCACCGTGCACCCCCACCAGAACCCGACCCCGGCCCCGACCTCGTACGAGAACCCGCACCCGCGCCCGCATCCCTACCGGTCGCTGCCGCCCCGCTCCTTCTGGCGTTCCGCCGTGGCCGAGCCGGAGCCCTCCGCCCTCGGGGACCTGTGGAACCCGGCGTTCTCCCTCGGCCAGGACGACCCCGTCCTCACCGCCGGCTCCTGCTTCGCGCGCCACATCGGTCCCGCCCTGCGCGACCGGGGCATGAACTGGCGCGACACCGAGCCCGCGCCGCCCGGACTCACCCCCGCCGAGCGGCAAAGCCGCCAGTACGGCGTGTTCTCCTTCCGCACCGGCAACATCCACACCGCCGCCGCGTTCCGGCAGTGGCTGTCCTGGGCGAGCGGCGAGACCGTTCCGCCCGACGAGGTGTGGCGTGAGGACGGCCGGTTCCACGACCCGTTCCGCCCCACGGTCGAACCCGACGGGTACGACTCGGCGGAGGCGCTGCTGGCCGCCCGGCACACGACCCTGGCGGCCATCGGCGGTGCCCTCGCCACCGCCCGCTGCCTCGTCCTCACCCTGGGTCTGACCGAGGCCTGGGAGGACCGGGCCACCGGCGCCGTCCACCCCGTCTGCCCCGGCACCGTGCGCGGCACCTTCGACGCCGGCCGGCACGTCTTCCACAACTCCACCTTCGCCGAGGTGTACCGCGATCTGTCGGCCGCCCTCGCGCTCGCCCACGCCGCCAACCCGACGCTCCGCGTCGTCCTGACCGTCTCGCCCGTACCGCTGACCGCCACCGCCACCGGCGGACACGCGCTGACCGCCACCACGTACTCCAAGTCCGTGCTGCGGGCCGTGGCCGGGCAACTGGCCCAGGAGCACGAGCAGGTCGACTACTTCCCCGCCTACGAGATCGTCACCGGCGCTCCCTTCAAGGCGGCGTTCTACGAACCGAACCTGCGCACGGTCACCCCGGAGGGCGTCGCCCTCGTCCTGCGCCACTTCCTCGGCGCGCTCACCCCGAGCCCGGCCGCCCCACGCCCCGCCGCCCCGCGGCCCACCCCCGGCCCCCGGCCCGACCGCGGAGAGGACGTCTGGTGCGATGACGCCGTACTCGACTACTACAACCCCCGCTAGTACAACGCCCGCTAGTACAGCGCCCGCCGGTACGACGGCCCCCGCCCGTTTCCTGCTGCTGGGCGACTCGCACGCCGGTCCCGTCGGCCGGGCGGCACAGGAAGCGGGCATCCCCTTCCGCGGCGGCCCGATCGGCGCGGGACGGGACTTCTTCGCCGAGTTCTTCGACGTCCGCGCGGGCGACCGGGACGAGGGGGGCGCCGGGGACGACATCGTGTTCCGCAAGCCCGAGGCGGACCGCCACTACCGCCGCTTCCTGGACGAGCTGGGCATCCCGGCCCTCGGCGCGCTGACCGTGCCCCTGGTGTCGACCCTCGGCTTCAGCGCCCACTTCGTCGCCACCGCCGAGAACTGGCAGGTCTACCGGGTACGCGACGGCTTCCCGCCGGGCTTCCTGTCCGGCCGGCTCTTCGACGGCGTCGTCCTGTCCATGAGCCGCGGGGCACTCGCCTTCTACCGGCACGTACGACGGCTCGGGCTGCGCACGCTCGCGGTGATGCCGCCCCAACGGGTCCCCGGCCACGCCGATCCGGAGGTCTTCCGCGCCGCGCAGGACACCCTCCGCCGGGCCCTCCTCCCGCTCGGCGTGGAGATCGTCGACCTGCGCGAACGGGCCACCGACTCCACGGGCGTCCAGCGCCCCGAGCTGTGCGAGCCCGACGACACCATCCACGGGAACCTGGCCTTCGGCCGGATGATCCTCGCCGACCTGCTGGCCCGCGGCCTGTGACCCGGCCGGCCGCACCCTCCGTCCCCCCCCGGGTGGACCGCACTCCCCGCCCCGCAGAAGGAAGACGCAGAAGACCGCCATGGAGAAGTTCGTACGCGACGCCGTCGCACGCATCACCACCAGGCCGAGGACGGTCTACGACACGATCGCCGTCGACCCGCTGACCCCGGTCGTCGGCGCCGAGATAGCCGGCGTCGACCTTTCCCGCGAACTGCCGGACGCACAGCTGGAGGAGATCCGGCACGCCTTCCTCGAACACCACGTGCTCGTCTTCCGCGACCAGCGGCTGACGGTAGAGGACCACAAGCGTTTCGCCGCCCGCTTCGGCGAACTCCGCCCGCTGCCCGTGGCCGTCCCGGAGGGCCGCGACCCGGTCGTCCTGGAGATCAGCGCCGACGGGAACTCCACCGACGTCGACGGCCACGGCTGGCACGCCGACGGGACCTCCAACCCCGAACTGGCGCTCGGCTCCATGCTCCACATCACCCGCACCCCGGACATCGGCAGCGGCGGCGACACGCTGTTCGCCAACATGCACCTCGCCTACGAGATGCTGTCCCCGGCGATGCGGGCCTTCCTGGACGGCCTGACCGCGGTCCACGACGACGCCGTCGCCTGGCAGGGCCACACCCCTCCGGAGGGCTACGTGCTGCCCAGGAACGAACACCCGGTGGTGGTGCGCCACCCCGAGACCGGCCGCAAGCTGCTGTTCGTCAACCCCGCCTACACCTCGCACATCGTGCAGTTGTCCGGCGGGGAGAGCCGGGCGCTGCTCGGCATGCTCTTCGACCTGGTCGCCCGCACACCGATGCTGAGCTGCCGGGTCCGCTGGACCCCGGACACCCTGGTGTTCTGGGACAACCGCAGCGTCCAGCACCACGCCGTCTGGGACTACTACCCCCACGCCCGCCACGGCCGCCGGGTCGCCGTCAAGGGCCGTCGCCCCGAGGCGTGAACCCGGTTCGGGTCAGGACACCGCCCGGGTCAGGCTGTCCACCAGCCCGTCGGCCAGCCGCCGGCAGGCCGACCGGAACCTCTCCCGCTGCTCGTCGCCGCCCTCCTCCCGGGCAGCCGCGCGCTCCCGGCCGGCCCAGGCGAGGGCGTAGACCCGCACGTGGGCGAAGGGGCAGGCCTCCGCGTAGGCGCGGGCGTCGGACGCCGCCCACGCCGCCGCTGTCGCACCGGCGTTCGCCAGGGCGTTGCCCTCGGCGAAGGCGGCCGCGTTGGCGCCGGTGTTCGACTCGGCGTACTCGCCCGCGAACTCGGCGGCCCGCTCGGCGCCGTAGTCGTGCGCCACGGCGTAGGCGTGGGCCCCGGCGTACGCCTGGGCGAAGGCGTCGGCGTAGGCGTAGGCGAGGCGGTAGGCCTCCCGCAGCACCGGGAGCAGCACCGCCTCCCACTCCGCCGCCGTGACCGTCTCGCCCGCCAGGGCCCGCAGGTGCAGGTCCCGTACCGCGTCCTGCGGTTCCACCGGCCGGCCCCGCCGGAGGCACGCCTCCGCCAGCACCGGCGCGACGGTGCCGGCGTGCCAGTCGTGCACGACGGAGAACGGCACCCGGCCGCCCAGCCGCGCCAGTTCGCCGTACAGTCGCGCCGCCCAGTCCCTCGCGGCGGCGGCGTCCTGCCCGTCGTACAGCACGGTGGCCACCTGCCACAGCCAGTCCGGCAGACCGGGACCGGCCGTGCCGGCTTCCAGCCGTGCGAGCAGACGGTCGTACGACGCGGGGACGGCGGCAGCCGGGGAGCGGTTCATACCGTTCTCCTCAGGGACGTCGGGGAGGGGCCGGGGCGGTTCGGGGAGGGTGCCCCGAAAGCGGAGCACGGCCGGCCCGCGGGCGGGGCGCATCCTGCCCGAACGGGCACGGTCTGTGCCCGCACGTCAGGAAGGGCCAGGTCACGCGAGGCGGTCGCGGAGCGCGCGGTTTACCGGCGGGCCGGCGTGTTCCTAGAGTTGGCCGCCGGTCTCCAAGGACGGCCGGCCGGGCCCCGCCCCACGGCAGGGGGACCCGCCCTCTCAGGGAGAAGCAAGCGCATGAGCGGCAGCCAGACAGGAGCGCGGGCCGGGACGCTGGTGGTGCCTTCCTCCCCCGACGCGCACCGCGTGCCCAGGCCCCCGGCCGGACCGGCGACGGTCCGCCGGACAGCCTCGGCGAAGGAGCCGGACTCCCGGCGCTCGCCGAAGCCGACGTGGCAGTCCGCCCTGCCCGACCGGCCCCGGCCGCTCGGCACGGCCGTGGCGGAACCGGTCGCCGCCGGCGTCTGGCTGCGCCCGGCGGGGGAGGACGGGCTGCGGGACGAACACCGGACGCGCCTGTCCACCCTGCCGGTGTCCGCCGGACCGCTCGTCGTGGTGGGCGTTCCCGGGGCACCGGCGCTGCCCGTGGCGGACGTCGCCCGGCTCTGGCAGGGCCTGTCCCCCGGGGTACGGCCGACGGTGCGGTTCCTGTGCTACGGACCGGCCCGCCTGAGCGGGGGCCGGCACCTCGGGGACGTACTCGCCCAGGTGCTCGGGGAACCCGTACGTCTGTACAACGGACTGCCCGGGGACGGCGAGGTGCTGCGCGTGGCAGCGGACGGCTCGCCCGGCCGTCCGCTGCTGGGGCAGCAGTTCGTGCACCTGCCGCCGGCCGCCGCCTCCGCCGGCCCCCCGCCGTCCCCGTTCGCCGTGGCGCACCGCTGGCCGCTCGACGGCCTGGAGGAGACCGGCCCCGGCACGTACCGCCTCGCCGACGACGCGGTCGTGGAGGTGGTGCGCAGCGGACTGTGGGTCCGCGGGCCGCAGGACCCCCCGTACGCGGCCGAGGTGCGGGCCGGCGACCCGGAACCCGGCCGGGAACGGATCCTGTGCGACGCCCGCTCCGAGGAGGCGCTGCCCCGGCTCAGGCAGCTCGCGGCGGACCTGGTAGGGACGTTCCCGCCCGAACTGCGCCGAGCGGTACGCCTGGGCGTCTGCCGCCCCAGCGTCGCGGCCGCCCGCGCCGGCCGGGCCCCGGCGAGACCCGCCCCACGCCCCGGCGGGCACACCGGCGAGGCACGGCGCACCGCCGTCGCGGACACCGGGGAGGCACGGCCGCGCACCGCCGTCGCGGGCACCGGGGACGAGGGCTTCCTGTCCGTCGCGGCCGAGATCCTGCGCAGGCATCCCGACCTCACCCCGGACCCGCCCGGTCCGGACGCCGTCACCGGTCTCGCGGCGGTGCTCCGCCGGCTGGCGCGGACCCCGGAGCCCGACGGCACCGGCCCGGACGGGACACCCGGCCCGCCCGGCGCCGAACCGCTGCGCGCGGGCCTGCGCCTGCTCCCCGTACACCGCGGGGCGACCGGTCTGCGGGCCACGCTCGACGAGGCGATGCGGCAGTGGTACGCCGGACAGCCGCTGGTCGTCGACGCGGACGCGTGCGAGGCCTCCGCCGTCGGCCCCGGCACCGAACCGGGCAACACCGACTTCCTCATCTGGTCGGTGGACGGCCGCCGTACGGACCTCCTCGACCCGCTGTCGCCGCACCGGGTGCTGTTCCTGCCCGGCTCCCGCTTCCGGGTGCTCGGCCCCGGCGTCCCCGGCGTCGTCATGATGCGCGAGATCGGCCCCGGGGAGGCGGCGCAGGACCCGGAACTCGACCGTGCGGCGGTACGTGAGCTGACCCGCGCCTGGCGGACCTGGCAGGGCGGCAACCCTGCCTGACGGGGTGTTCGGACAGTTCCCCTGGCCTAAGGGGCACGGTGGTGTCCGCGCTCTGGCGGGCCGCGGCCACCGGCCGGAAGGATGACGGGCGGAGGCGGCTCTCTCCATCGGGCACCGGCGCGATCCCGGCACCCGGAGGGAGCCGCTCTCCCTGTTCCCGGCCGGTGGCCCGCCCCCGGCCGGTCCCCGACGAATCCGGCCACCGGCTTCTGGAAGGCGTGCCCATGTTCAACGCACTTCTCCGCCGAGTACCAGGGCGCTGTACGGAGAAGCAGAAACGAGTCGCCCTCGGCGCCCTGATCGCCACGCTCATGACGGCGGTCGTGGCGGTCCCCGCGCTCGCGGGACAGGACGCGGACCCCTCCCCGCCCACCGCGTTCGCGCACCCGGGGGTGCTGGAGAGCAGGCCCCAACTGGACTTCGTGCGCGAGAAGGTGCGGGCGGGCAGCCAGCCCTGGAAGGGCGCCTTCGACCAGATGACGGCGAGCCCCTACGCGTCCCTCACGCGCACCCCGAACCCCCGGCAGACCGTGGAGTGCGGTTCGTACTCCCGGCCCGACAACGGGTGCACCGACGAGCGGCAGGACGCGATCGCCGCGTACACCGACGCCCTCGCCTGGTACATCACGCAGGACGACAAGTACGCCCGGAAGGCCATCGAGATCATGGACGCCTGGTCGTCCACGATCACCTCCCACACCAACAGCAACGCGCCGTTGCAGACCGGCTGGGCCGGCTCCGTGTGGCCGCGGGCCGCGGAGATCATCCGCTCCACCTACACCGCCTGGCCCCAGGCGGACCGCTTCGCCACCATGCTGCGCGACGTCTACCTCCCCGAGGTGATGAAAGGCTCGCAGAGCAACGGCAACTGGGAACTGAGCATGATGGAGGCCGCCGTCGGCATCTCCGTCTTCCTCGACGACCGGGCGAGCTACGACCAGGCGGTGGCCCGCTATCTGAAGCGGGTCGCCGCCTACGTCTATCTGGACTCCGACGGCGCCCTGCCCAAGACCGCGACGGGAGCCGAGGGCGACAGATCGGCGACCGTCGGCTTCTGGCAGGGCCAGTCCGCCTTCACGTCCGGCCTGACCCAGGAGACCTGCCGCGACCTCACGCACACGGGGTACGGCATCTCCGCGATCTCCCACGTCGCCGAGACCGCCTGGATCCAGGGCCAGGACCTGTACGCCCAGGTGGGCGAGCGCCTGCGGCAGGCACTGGAGTTCCAGTCCAGGTACGCGCTGGGCGCCGCCGTACCGTCCTCCCTGTGCGGCGGCAGCCTGAAGCAGGACCTGGGGCCGGTCACGGAGGTCGGGTACAACGCCCTGCACACCCGGCTGGGCCTGGACCTGCCCGAGACCGGCAAGCTCACCGAGCGCAACCGCCCCGCCGGCACGAACGACCTGTTCGTCGCCTGGGAGACCCTCACCCACGCCGACAACCCGGCCGGCCCCGCGACCGCCCAGCAGCCGTCGGCCACGTCGTCCGCGTCCCCCGTCACGGGCGCGCCGGCCCCCTCCGGCAAGGGGGCCACGGGTTTCCCGTCGCGGTATGCGGCTCCGTACGTGGAGACCTGGGGGTCGCCCTCGGATCTGGAGA
>NZ_BMRM01000029.1 GCF_014648635.1 Streptomyces cinerochromogenes
ATCTTCGTGGACGACCTGCACCAGCGCTACGAGACCGCCTGCGACCCGCGGCTGAACCACAGTCAGTCGCTGGACCTCGCGTTCCTCGTGGCGGAGATGTACCGGCGGGACGCCGGCCGGCGGTGGCGCGCACCCGCGCCCGGACGAGCGGAAGGAAGGACCCGATGATTCCGCGTACGGTCGCCGTGGTGGGCGGCGGCACGATCGCGTCCTCGCTGACACTGGCGCTGGCACGCCACGGCGTGCGGGTGCGGCTGGTACCCGAGAACCTGGCCGGGGCCGGGGCGGCCGAAGCCGGGGCCGGCGCTCCGGACCGGCCGGCGGACCTGGCGGTGCTCGCCGTCCCGCCGAGCCGCGTCGCCACCGTCCTCGCGCACTGCCGGCGAGTCGGCTTCGCCGAGGCCTACACCGACATGACCGGCGTGGACGCGACCGCCGGGCGGGACGCCGCGGACGGCCAAGCGACCGGCTCGGCCGATGCGACCGGCTCGGCCGACGCGACCCGCTCGGACGACTCCGACTACCTCGCCGGGCACCCGCTGACGGACCTCACCGGGTCCGACGCCTCGGCCGGTCTCTTCGAGGGCCGCCCCTGGGTGCTCGCCCCGACCCCGGCCACCTCCCGGGAGACCCTCAACCGCGTCCTGGGGCTGACCGCGCTCTGCGGTGCCGTCCCCGTCGTCATGGACCACGCGTCCCACGACGCGGCGATGGCCCGGACCGCACACGCCCCGCGCCTGCTCACCGCCCTCCTGGCCGCCCGCTTCCACCCCCCGCAGCCGCACCTGCTGCGGCTGACGGAGCCGGACCTGTGCGAGCTGCTGCGCCCCGCGGACCTGGACACGGAGCTGTGGAGCGACCTGCTGCGCGGCAACGCCGCCGCGGTGTCCGCCGTCCTGCGCGAGGTGAGCGCCGACCTCGACGTCCTGCTCGCCGCGCTGGAGGGCGTGGACTCACCGGACGCCACCGACCGGGAGCAGAGCCGGAAACAGCTGGCGCACCTTCTGGAGCAGGGCAGGGACGGGTACGCCGCGGTCGCGGCGCACCACTCCGGCCGGGCGGGGGGTGTCCGTTGAGCGGGCTGCGTTGGCTGACCGCGGGCGAGTCGCACGGTCCCGCGCTGGTCGCGACGCTGGAGGGTCTTCCCGCCGGCGTGCCGATCACCACGGAGACGGTGGCGGACCACCTGGCGCGGCGGCGGCTCGGCTACGGCCGCGGTGCGCGGATGAAGTTCGAGCGGGACGAGGTCACCTTCCTGGGCGGGGTGCGGCACGGCCTGACGTTGGGCTCCCCGGTCGCGGTCATGGTGGGCAACACCGAGTGGCCGAAGTGGGAGCAGGTCATGGCGGCCGACCCGGTCGACCCGGAGGTGCTGGCGGGTCTGGCCCGCAACGCCCCCCTGACCCGGCCGCGTCCGGGCCACGCGGACCTGGCGGGCATGCAGAAGTACGGCTTCGACGAGGCCCGCCCGGTCCTGGAGCGCGCCTCGGCCCGGGAGACCGCGGCGCGGGTGGCGCTGGGCGCGGTGGCCCGGTCGTACCTGAAGGAGACGGCCGGTATCGAGATCGTCAGCCACGTCGTGGAGCTGGCCGGCGCCCGGGCCCCCTACGGGGTCCACCCGACTCCGGGCGACGTCGCCCGGCTGGACGCGGATCCGGTGCGCTGCCTGGACGCGGACGCCTCGAAGGCGATGGTCGCGGAGATCGACCGGGCCCACGAGGACGGGGACACGCTCGGTGGTGTGGTGGAGGTCCTGGCCTACGGTGTTCCCGTCGGGCTCGGCTCCCACGTCCACTGGGACCGGCGCCTGGACGCCCGGCTGGCCGCCGCCCTGATGGGCATCCAGGCGATCAAGGGGGTCGAGGTCGGGGACGGTTTCGAGCTGGCCCGGGTGCCCGGCTCGCAGGCGCACGACGAGATCGTCCCCGCCCCGGGGGGCATCCGGCGGGCGTCGGGCCGTTCGGGCGGCACCGAGGGCGGCCTGAGCACGGGTGAGCTGCTGCGGGTGCGGGCGGCGATGAAGCCGATCGCGACCGTGCCGCGGGCGCTGGCCACGGTGGACGTGGCCACCGGCGAACCCGCCCAGGCCCACCACCAGCGCTCGGACGTGTGCGCGGTGCCGGCCGCCGGGATCGTCGCCGAGGCGATGGCGGCGCTGGTCCTCGCGGACGCCGTCGCGGAGAAGTTCGGCGGCGACAGCGTCCCCGAGACCCGCCGCAACGTCCGGTCCTACCTCGACAGCCTGGGGATCAGGTGAGCGGCGTGCCCGCGGTCGTCCTGGTCGGGCCGATGGGGGTGGGCAAGTCCACCGTCGGGCGGCTGCTCGCAGGGCGTCTGGGCGTGGGCTACCGGGACACCGACGAGGACATCGTCACCGCGCAGGGCCGCGCCATCGCCGAGATCTTCGTCGACGAGGGCGAGGCGGCCTTCCGTGCCATCGAGAAGGCCGCCGTACGGGCCGCGCTCACCGAGCACGACGGTGTGCTGGCGCTCGGCGGAGGCGCGGTCCTCGACCCGGACACGCGCGCGCTGCTCGCCGGCCACCGGGTGGTCTACCTCTCCATGCGGGCCGAGGAGGCCGTCCGGCGCGCCGCGCTCGACGAGGCCCGCCCGCTGCTGGCGGTCAACCCGCGCAGGCGGTGGCGGGAGCTGATGGAGGCACGCCGGCACCTGTACGAGGAGGTCGCCACCGCGGTGGTGGCGACGGACGGCCGTACCCCCGAAGAGGTCACCCAGGCAGCCCTGGACGCACTGGAGGAGAAACAGACGTGACGGATCGTCAGTTCTACGTCCTGCTGGGCCCCGACGGCGCCGGGAAGTCCTCCGTGATGGCGAAGCTGTCCGCGGCACTGCCCGGCTGGCGGACCCTGTCCACCGACGACGAGCTGGTGGCCGGGAGGCACGGGCTGATCACCCGGTTGCGGCGCAGCGTCGTCGAGGACGTCCTGCCGGAACTCGGCCGGGCGTACTCCGTCGACTTCCTCGCCCACCTGCTCGGCACCGCGGTCGTCCACCTGCGGGACCAGCTGGAACGGCAGGACCCGCGGACACCGGTCCTGATGGACTCCTACTACTACAAGATCCTCGCCAAGTGCCGGCTCGCCGGTCTCACGACCCACCCGCTGTACGGCTGGTGGCGTTCCTTCCCGCAGCCGCGCGCGGTGATCTACCTGGACGTGTCGCCGGAGACCGCCTGGCGCCGCTCGGGCCGGGGCACCCGCCTCAACCCCCTGGAGCACTTCGGTCCCCGGCCCGAGTGGTTCGGCTTCGAGAGCTACCAGAAGAACCTGCGGAAGCTGATGCTGGAGGAGACCGGGCGGCTGCCGGTGACGGTGATCGAGGAGAGCACCGGGACCGACACCACCGTGGCGGCCGTACGCAAGGCGCTCGCCGCATGAGCGCGGACCTGGGCTGGGGCGCCCCCGGCCACGCCGAACGCTACCGCCGGCGCGTCCTCGCCGAACAGGCGCGGCTCACCGCCGAGCTGGCCGACCTGCCGGGCCGGCAGCAGAGCGTGCTGACCGACCTCCTGGACTTCAACCGCGCGACCGAGTTCGGCCGGCGGCACGACTTCGCCGCGATCCGCACCCTGGAGGACTTCCGGGCGGCCGTACCGATCCAGGACTACGCGGCCCACGCCCCGTGGATCGAGCGCATGGCCGCGGGGGAGCCCGGCGTCCTCACCGCCGACGCCCCGGTGGTCTACTTCACCAGCAGCGGAAGCACCGGGGCCCACAAGAAGATCCCGGTCACCCGGCGCTTCATGAAGACCGTGTTCTTCCCCTTCTACTACGCGGCCTGGGCACCGCTGATCGAGAGCTTCCCGGAGCTCATGGACCGGCCCGACGCGATGCTCAACCTCAAGCACGACCCGCCGGCCGCCCCTCCGGTCACCGCCGACGGCCACCCCCACGTCGGCGCCAGCCAGGTCGATTTCGGCACCGCGTTCGGTGAGCCGCTCGCGGCGGAGATGGGCACCGCCGCGCCCTGGGCCGCGCTGCGCGCGGCCGTGGCACCCGACGACCACCTCGAACGGATGTACCTGCGGCTGCGGCTGGCGGTGCACAGCGACGTCCGCGGCCTCATCGGCATCAACCCGGCGGTGCTCGCGGCCGTGCCGTACCTGCTGGGGCTGTGGTGGCAGCGCATCGTCAAGGAGGTGCGCGACGGCACCCTCGGAGGCGTGCCGTACGGGCCCGGCGATCCCGCGCTGGCCGCCCGGCTGGAGGCGCTCGCCGACTCCTCCGGGCAGGTGCGGCCCGGTGACGTCTGGCCGCGGATCCGCGCCCTGTTCGGGTGGACGACCGGCGTGGCCTCCCTGTACCTGCCCGCCCTGCGCGAGCGGTTCGGGTCCTCGGTCGCCGCCCTGCCCGCACCCGTGGCCGCGTCGGAGGGGCCGGTGGCGGTGCCCCTCGACACGCACCCCACAGCGGGCACCCTCATCCCCTCCGCCTGCGTGTACGAGTTCGCCGACGCCGACGACGACCTCCGGCCCGACACCGCGACCCTCCTCCCGCAGGACCTCGAACCGGACCGCGACTACCACGTCGTCTTCAGCCACGTCGGAGGCCTGTACCGGTACGCCGTCGGCGACGTCGTCCGGGTGGTGGACCGGGTCCGGGGCGTTCCGCGCCTGATGTACGCCGGCCGGTCCACCCGCTCGGACGCGGCCGGTGAACGGCTGCGCGAGGCGCAGGTGGTCCGGGCGCTGCAGGAGGCCCTGGCCGGCGCCGGCGTCACCGCGCGCAACGTCGCCTGCCGCGTCGCCGAACCCGCCGGCGGGCCGCCCCGGTACCAGTTCGCGGTCGCCCCGGAGACCCCCTGGCCGGCGGACGCCCCCGCGCGGTTCACCGCCCTGCTCGACACGGCGCTCGGCGGCCAGTCCGCCGGCTACGCGCGGGCCCTGCGGGACCGCCGCCTCGGCGGGGCGGAGCTGCGGCTGCTGCACCCCGACAGCTTCCAGCGGGACTGGCACGCGCGCGTGGCCGACGGCAACCGGCCCGCCCAGGTGAAGGACCGGCTGTTCCGGCAGGAAGAACCCCAGTGGCGACGACTGGTCGCCGCGTCCGACGCACCACGAGGAGAAGGCACGTGACGCACGTCCTGGACCCCGCCGACCCCGTCGAGAAGACCGCCCTGCTCACCGCCGCCCTGCGCGCCGCGGAGAGCCTCCGCGAGGACCGGCTCTACACGGACCCGTACGCGGCCACACTGGTCGGCGACGCGGGGCCCCGGCTCCTGGCGGAGATCCGTGCCGCGACCTTCCCGCCGGACCGGCCGCGCTCCATCCCGAGCACCCCGGACTACAACGCCATCCGGACCCGGTTCTTCGACGACTTCCTCCAGCGGGCCGTCGGCGAGACCGGCACGGCCCAGCTCGTCATGGCCCCCGCCGGCATGGACTCCCGCGCCTACCGGCTGGACTGGCCCGCGCACCTGCGGTACTTCGAGGTCGACCGCCCGGCCGTGCTCGCGTTCAAGGAGGAGCGGCTGCGCGGTGCCACCCCCCGCGTCGATCACGTCACCGTCGCCGTCGACCTCACCGCCGACGACTGGGAGGACCGGCTCCGCGCCGCCGGCTACGACCCGGACGCGCCCTCCGTGTGGATGCTCGAGGGGCTGCTGTACTACATCCCCGAGCACGACGCCCGCCGCATGCTGGAACGGGTCGCCGCCTTCTGCGCCCCCGGCAGCCTCGTCGCCGCCGACCTCGTCAACGCGGCGGCCCTCACGCTGCCGCACATGCGCCCCCTGCTGGACGTGTTCGCGGGCTGGGGCTGTCCCTGGCTGTTCGGCAGCGACGAACCCGAGGCGCTGTTCGGGCAGTACGGCTTCGACGTGACCGCGGTCCAGCCCGGCGAGCCGGGAGCCGACTTCGGACGCTGGCCCGACCCGGTCCCCGACCGCTGCGTGAAGGACGTCCGGCGGGTCTTCTTCGTCCACGGCCGGCGCCGATGACCCGGCCGGTCGTGGTGGCCGGCGGCAGCGTGGCCGGACTCGCCTGCGCCCTCGCCCTGGGCCGGCGCGGCTTCCCGGTCACGGTGCTGGAACAGGCGCCGCCGCCCCCCGAGGGCCCCGCGCAGCGGGCGGCCGACCGGTGGCACCGGCCCACCGTCGCGCAGCACGGCCACTCCCACGTCCTCACCTCGCTCGGGGTGCGGGTGCTGCGCGAGCACGCCCCCGACGTGCTCGACGCCGCCCTCGGCGCCGGCGCCCGCCTCCTCGACCTCACCGACGCGGCACCCGACCGGCTGGACGACGACGAACTGGTGGCCCTCGCCGTACGCCGCCCGGTCCTCGAACTCGTCCTGCGGCAGGCGGTACGGTCCCTGCCCGGCGTCACGCTCGGCCACCGCGTCACCGTACGGGGCCTGTCCACGGCGGGCCGCCGGGTGACCGGGGCCGTCACCGGCGACGGCGCGCACCTCCCGGCGCACGCCGTGGTGGACGCCACCGGACGCCGGGGGGCCTGGCGGGCCTGGCTGGCGGCCGCGGGTCTGCCCGTCCCCGCCGAGCTGACCGCGCCCACCCGCGTCCGCGGCTTCACCCGCTTCTACCGGCAGACGTCCCCCGGCCCGCTGCCCGGCCCGCTCAACCGCGGCAACGCGGCCGGCGGGATCTGGGGCCACTACGCGGCCGTGGCGCACCCCGCCGACAACGGCACCTACGCCCTCACGCTCGGCGTGCCCACGCGGGACCCCGCCACGACCGGCCTGCGCCACCCGTCCGCGTTCACCCGGGTGGCCCGCCTCTCGCCGTACGTCGCCGCCTGGGCCGACCCCGCCGCGGGGGAGCCGACCGGCCCCGTGCGCCCCATCACCCTGCCCCCCGACATCCTGCGCCCCCAGACCGACGCGCAGGCCGGTCCGGTCGCGGGCCTGTACCCGGTCGGGGACTCCCTGTGCGTCACCAACCCGCTGTTCGGGCGGGGCATGTCCCTGGCGCTGCACCACGCGTTCCTGCTCGCGGACCTCCTCGACGGCGGGACGGGCCCGGCCGCGGAGCGGGCGGAGCGGGCGGCGGCGCTCGCCGACCGCGTCTACCGGCCGTGGTACGAGCACGCCGTCCGCGAGGACGCGGCACGCACCGCCCTGTGGCGTGCGCAGGCCACCGGCGGCCCCCTGCCCGCCACGCCGTCCCCCGACGGCCGCCCGGCCCTCGCCGCCGTCGCGGCCGCGGCCGCCGCCGACACCGTGGTGTGGCGCGGCCTGACCCGGGTCCTCATGGGCCTGGACACCGCGGAGGACGTCTTCGACGACGAGGTGTTCCGCAAGCGGGTCCGCTCGGCCCCGGCGCCCGCGGCGCGCGGCCCGCTGCCGCCGACGCGCGCGGAACTGGTCCGCGCCGTCTCCGGCGAGGAGCCCGTATGACGCTCCCCGACCACCGGGCCGGCCACCGGGCCGACCCCCCGGCGGGCCGCACGGCCGAGCGCCCCACCGTCCTGCTCGCTCCCGTCACCGTCACCCCGGCCAAGCCCCTGACCCCCAGCCACCTCAAGGGCCTGCTGTGGACCGACGTCATGTTCCGGGCCACCGCCCCGCTCGCGGACGTCACCTACCGCTACAGCCCGACCACCTACCACCTCACCGAACAGACCCTGGGCTTCTGGGAGTTCCTCGACCGCACCCAGGGCGACCTGCCGTACGCCTCGCTGTCGGAGGAGGAGATCGGCGACCTGTACGTCCTGTTCCGCAAGGACACGCCCCCGCCGGCCGAGGCGCTGCGCCCCTACGCCCACGAAGTGGAGCGCAACGGCTGGGTCCACCCGGCGAGCGAGCGCGTGCTGCGGCTGTGGACCGCGCACTACGGCGCCCTCGGCCTCCACGACCCGGGACTGACCCGCCATCAGCCGCCGGGGCTCGGCACGGAGGAGATGGTCGAGCGGCTCGTCACCCTCGGGATGGGACTCGACCAGCGGGCCGGCGGCGGACCGGTCTACCTCGACGCCACCCGGTACGGCCTGCCCCTGCGGCAGATCATGACCGCCGACGGGCAGCCCAACTACCTCGCCTGCGCCCTGCGCGAACTGCTCCCGCTGGCACCCGCGTACGACGAGGTCGTGCTCCTCCACGACCCCGAGCTGGCCGCCGACTACCTGCTCCTCCAGAGGGTGCTCGGCGCACTGGGACCGCGGGTGCACCGCGTCCCCGTCGGCCGCGTGCCCATCGACGGGCGGATCCGGTCGGCGCGGCACGGCGGCTGGCACGACCACACCGCCGGCGCCCTGCTCAGGGCCCTCGGCACGGACGGCGACCCCGACGTACGCCGGCTCGGTGTGCGGCTGTACTTCATCGCCGGCCTCGGCCCCGGACAGGCCCAGTCGTTCCGCGCCGACCTGCTGCACAAGAGCCTCGACCGGGCCGAACGGCTGCTGCGCCGGGCGGACGGCCACCGGCTCGGTGGTCCGCAGCTGCACGAGGAACTGCGCCGGCACCGCGGCGCCCACACCCACGTCGATCCCTACCGGCTCACCTCGTCGTTGCTGGCCCGCTCCCGCCGGGCCCTCGGCCACGACCTGCTCTCCACGGTGTACCTATGACCCTCTCCCCGGAACTGCTGCTCACCGTCGCCACCGAGCGCCTCAGGGCCGCGCGCCCGGACCTCCCGGCCGCCGGGCTGTCCGGCCCGCGCTCCCTGCTCGCCGTGAAGGACGAGATCCGCTCCGCCGCGGGCGCCGCACCCGCCGGCCAGGTGTCGGCCGTCGCCGTCGTCCAGGAGGCCGACCTGCCGTCCTGGACGAGGGAGACGTGCGCGTTCGTGCTGTCCCTCACCCCGGAGCAGACCGACGCCTGGCGCCGCTCCTTCACCCGCACCCTCTACCTGGCGGGCCGCCCCGACAACCTGCGCGAGCGCTTCGCCTTCACCCATGTCGCCCCGGACGCCACGGCCGCCTGGGCCGCGCCCGCGCCGGACGCGGCCACGACCGGCCTGCGCCGGCTGCTCAGGACGTACAGCGGACGGCGCCCGCTCACGGCCTGGCACCCCACCACCGTCGAGGTTCCCGGCACCGGCGCCCGGGCCGGCACGTCCGCCGGCCGGCGGCCCGTCCACCGGGACCTGTACCTGGCCACCGCCCAGCTCACCGTGGCCGACGCGCTGGTCCACCTCGGCCATCTCCTCGCCGAGTCCGTCATCGACGGCACGATCGGCCCCGGAGACCGGCTGACCCTGCGCTCCGTACCGCGGCTGACCGCCCTGCCCGCCCCCTACGCCGCCCTGCGCGTCGACACCGACCAGCACCATCCGGACCGCCTGCGGGCCTACGCCGCACTGACCCAGGAGAACTAGGTGCCCAAGCCCCCGCCCCCCGCCGCCCCCCGCCCGCTGCGCCTCGGGGTCCACGGCTCCTCCCCCCAGCCCGCGCGGATCGTCGCCGCCGCCGGGTACGACCCCGCGCGCGTGGCCCACGTGCCGTACGACGTCCGCGAACCGTTCCGACCGCTGCGGGCCGGCGAACTGGACCTGATGCTCGTCAAGTACGCGCTGCACGAGCCGGACATCGTCACCAGCGCGCCCGTCGCCTTCGACCCCCGGGCCGCCCTCGTGCGGGCCGGCCACCCCCTGGCCGCCCGCGACACCCTCTCCGTCGAGGACGTCGCCCCCTACGACGCCTTCCACTGCCCGGGCGACTTCCCGCCGTACGTCTGGGACCGGATCGTGCCGCTGCGCACCCCGCGGGGCCGGCCGATCCACCGGGTGCGGCTCATGGGCACCCCGGCCGACCTGGTGGCGACGCTGACCGGTTCGGACGCCGTCCACCTGTCGTTCCTGTCGCTCGAAGGGAGCCTGCCGCCCGGCGTCCGGGTGATCCCCGTGCCGGACCTCCCGGCCGCCCCGGTGTCCCTCGCCTGGCTGCGGGACGCCCCGCCGTCCCCCGCACGGGACGCGTTCGTCGCCGCCGCCGAACGCAGCGCGCTCGCCACCGCGGGACGGAGCGCGGACCGGTGACCGCCGCCGACCGGACCCCGTTCGTCCTGCTGCACGCGCTGGCGCTGGACTCGGCGATGTGGCGGGCGCAGACACACGAGCTGACGGCGCTGGGCCACCGGGTGCTGGCCGTCGACCAACGCGGGTTCGGCCGGGCGCCGCTCGGTTCCGCACCGCCCTCGCTCGACCTCGTCGCCGACGACCTCGCGGCGGCACTGGACCGGCAGGGCGTCGACCGGGTCGTCCTGGCCGGCTGCTCCATGGGCGGCTACACGGCGCTGGCCTTCCTGCGCCGCCACCCCGGACGGGTCCGCGCCCTGGCCCTGCTGTCCACCCGGGCCGCCGCCGACACCGCCGAGGCCGCGGCCCGGCGTGCGGGATTCGCCCGGGCCATGCGGGACCCCGCCGCCCGCGACCGGCTCGTCGAGGCCACCACGCCGGCGCTGCTCGGCGCCACCAGCCGCACCCGGCGGCCGGCGCTGCTGCGCGACCTGCTGGCGGCCGTGCGGGCGGCCGAACCCGAGTCGGTCGCCTGGGCGCAGGAGGCCATCGCCGCCCGGCCGGACGGCCTGGACGTCCTGCGCGCGACCGACGTCCCCGCGCTCGTCGTCGCCGGGGCGGAGGACGAACTCGTCTCGGCCGCCGAGGCGCGGGCCACCGCGGGCGCGCTGCCCCGGGGACGGCTGGTCGTCCTGCCGGGCGTCGGCCACCTGCCGCCGCTGGAGGCGCCCGGCGAGGTCACCCGCCTGCTCACCGCACTGCACCGCGACGCCACCGCCGTGGCGCGGACCGCGCGAAGGGAACCGTGAGGATGCTGACGACGGACCACGGCTCCTGGGGCTACACCGCCTCCACGGGGCTCGGATTCACCCACGAGGACATCGTCGACGCGCACTTCGAGGCCTGCGCCGGCCCGTACCGGGCGACGCTCGACTCGGCCGGGATCCAGCCCGGATGGAGCGTGCTCGACGCCGGCTGCGGGACCGGTGCCTTCCTGCCCTGGCTGGCCGAGGCGGTCGGGCCCGGAGGCCGGGTCAGCGCCGTCGATCTCGCCGCGGAGAACGCCGAACGCGCCGCCGCGCGGATGCGGGCGCACGGCGGTCACTGCCCGGTCGAGGTCCGGCAGGGCGACATCCGGCGGCTGGACCACCCCGACAACAGCTTCGACGCCGTCTGGTGCGCGAACACCACCCAGTACCTCAGCGACGAGGAACTCCTCCAGACCCTGAGCGAGTTCCGGCGGGTCGTACGGCCCGGCGGGACCGTGGCCGTCAAGGACCTCGACGCCGGGCTGATCGTCGTACGCCCCGGCGATCCGTTCCTGTTCCCGGACTTCTTCCGCCGGGCGGCGCGGCAGCCGGGCTACGCACGGCAGTTGCTGCGCACCGGAGAGCTGTACCGGTGGCTGGACCGGGCCGGGCTGACGGCGGTGCGCCAGCACAGCCTGCTGATCGAGCACTTCGCGCCCATGCCGCCGCAGGTGCTGCGGTTCTACACCCTGGCCTGCGCCCGGGTGGCGCGGATGGCGGTCGACGCGGGCGCCGACGGGCCGTGGCGGGAGTTCCTCGACCCCGAAGGCGCCGCCCACCCGCTGCGCGGTCCGCACGCGTACATCAGGGAGGGGAACACGGTGGCGGTCGGTGTGGTCAGCTGACCGGCCCGGTTCGCAGGACGACGTCCATGAGGCCCGGGAAGCGGGCGTCGAGGTCCTCCCGGCGCAGGGACATCAGGCGGTGGGTGCCCTCGACGCGGGTGTGGGTCAGGCCCGCGTCCCGCAGGACCTTCAGGTGGTGGGAGAGCGTCGACTTGGCCATGGGGATGTTCAGGCCGCTGCACGACTGCTCGTGCGCGTCGCCCAGGTTCTGGACGATGGCCAGCCGGGTGGGGTCGCTCAACGCGTGGAAGACATCCGTGAGTTGGATCTCTTCCCGGCTGGGATGCTTCAGCGTGCGCACCGCGCGGACTCCTCTTCGGGTGAGGGGAGCGGCTCCGCTTCCCTTCGACTTCGGAGATTTGCATAGTATCGAAATAAGGCCCTTGTTCTGGTAGTCGACCTCTTCCTATAGTTCTATTGCTCGCGAACCATTGAACACGAACCATCGTACGCCGATCACAAGGAGGCACGGTGCCCGAGCTGAAGACCGAAGTCGATCCGGCGGAAGTGGGGCTGGACGCCGACCGCTTACGGCGGCTCGACCACTACCTGGCCTCCTATGTCGACGACGGACGACTGCCCGGCTGGCAGCTCGCCGTGACCCGCCGCGGCAAGGTGGCCCACCTCGCCGAGTACGGCCACCGGGACGTCGAGAACGGCCTGCCCGCCGACGGCGACACGATCTACCGCGCCTGGTCGATGACCAAGCCCGTCACCTCGGTCGCGGCGATGACCCTGGTCGAGGACGGCACCATCGGCCTGCAGGACCCCGTCAGCCGCTACATCCCGGCCTTCGAGAACGTACGCGTCTACCAGCGCGGACCGGCCACCCGCCCGGTCACCACGCCGGCCGCGAACCCCATCCGCATCCAGCACCTGCTCAGCCACACCTCGGGGCTGACCTACGGCTTCCACCGGGCCCACCCGGTGGACGAGATCTACACCGCGAACGGCTTCGAGTGGGCCACCCCGCCCGGACTCGACCTCGCCGCCTGCTGTGAGCAGTGGGCCTCCTTCCCGCTGCTCTTCGAGCCGGGGACCGCCTGGAACTACGGCGTCTCCAGCGATGTGCTCGGCCGTGTCATCGAGGTCGCCTCGGGCCGGAGCCTGGACGAGTTCTTCGCCGAGCGGGTCCTCGGACCGCTCGGCATGACCGACACCGCCTTCCACGTCCCGCAGGAGAAGGCCGACCGGCTCGCCGCCTTCTACACCGCGGACCCGGCCACCGGGAAGGCGACCCGCGCCGACCACATGGGCGCGGGCGCGCTGCACAGGCCCGCGTGCCTGTCCGGCAGCGCCGGACTGGTCACCACCCTCGCCGACTACCACCGCTTCACCCAGATGCTGCTCGGCGAGGGCACCCTCGACGGGGAACGGATCCTCGGCCCCCGCACCGTACGGCACATGCGCCGCAACCACCTGCCCGGCGGCAAGGACCTGCACACGGTGGGCCGTCCGGTCTTCTCCGAGATGCCGACCGCCGGTGTCGGCTTCGGGCTCGGCTTCGCCGTGATCGAGGACCCCGCGGCGGCCGGAGTGCCGGCCGGTCCGGGGGAGTACGCCTGGCACAGCGCGGCCGGGACGATCTTCTGGGTGGACCCCGCGGAGGAACTGACCGCGCTGTTCTTCACCCAGCTCATGCCGTCGAGCGCGCACCCGCTGCACAGCCGCCTGCGTCAGCTGGTCAATCAGGCCCTGGTCGACTGAGGGAGCCCCACGCCATGTGCAGTCCGGAAACCATCATCGGCGCGGCCTCCGCGGAGCCGCCCGACCCCTCCCGGCGGACCCGCGCCGAAGGAACGGCCGAGCAGGGCGGCACCTCCGCGCCCTACGTGCCCCGAGGTGCCGTGCGCGACCTCACCCACGTCCTCAGCACCGAGTGGCCGGTCTTCGAACTCTATGTGAAACCCATGGAGATGAGGCGCCTCGCCAACCTCGCCGAACACGAGTACAACGCCTTCGAACTCACCTACAACGAACACATCGGCACCCATGTCGACGCGCCCGCCCACTTCGACGACGACGGCCTGACCGTCGAGCAGATCCCCGCGCAGAACCTGGTCGCCCCGCTCGCGGTCGTCCGGGTGCGGGAGCGGGCGGCCCGGGACAACCTCACCGAACTGTCGGTGGACGACCTGCTGCGGTGGGAGAGCCTGCACGGCCGCATCCCGGACGGCGCGCTGCTCGCCGTCGACAACGGCTGGTCCGAGCGCATCGAGGTCCCCGGCGCCTTCCTCAACTACGACGAGAAGGAAGGCCACTACCGCCATCCCGGCATCTCCGTCGAGGCCGCGCACTTCCTGGTCGAGGAGCGCTCGGTGGTCGGCGTCGGCATCGACACGCCCAGCCTGGAGCCGGGCAACCGCCCCGCCGACCCCTTCACCCACCGCGTCCTGCTGCCCGCGGGCCTCTACGGCATCGAGAACCTGGCACACCTGGACACCGTGCCGGACATCGGTGCCACGGTGGTCGTCGGCGCCCCCAAGCACGCCGGCGGCACGGGCGGTCCGGCCCGCATCCTCGCCTTCGTCTGAGCCGCCCGCGGGCGATCCGCCCGCTGCCGGCTTCTCACCATCCAAGGAGTAACGCAGATGACCGCATCATCCGGTACGGCGGCCCCGACCGACGCGTCCAAGGAGCGCTGGGAGTGGACCGAGGAGCGTTACCGGGACGGGGTGTTCAGCCACGCCGTGGCCACCGAGCGGGAGCGGCTGCGGCTGCTGGAGTCCGTACTGGACGACCACACCCGCGGACACTTCCAGCGCCTCGGCCTGACCTCCGGGCACCGCGTCCTGGAGGTCGGCGGCGGCGGCGGATCGGTCGCCCGCTGGCTGGCCGGCCAGGGTGCCGACGTCACCGTCACCGACCTCGACACCACCTACCTCGACGAACTCTCCGAGGCGGGTGTGCGCGTGCTGCGCCACGACGTCTACACGGACGACTTCCCGCAGGGCTCCTTCGACTTCATCCACACCCGGTACGTCGTCATCCACCTGCCCGACCCCGAGCGCGCCGTGGCCCGGCTCGTCCAGTGGCTCAAGCCCGGCGGCGTGCTGCTGCTGGAGGAGCCCGCGTTCTTCCCCATCAAGGACTCCCCGCACCCGGCGTACCGCAAGGTCATGCGTGCCTTCCGCGAGCACCTGGAGAGCGCCGTGGGCACCGACACCGAGTGGGCGCGCAACCTTCCGGTGCCGCTGCGGGACAAGGGACTCGACGGAATCGGGTACGACGCAAGGTTCCAGCGGATCGCCGGCGGCGACAACGAGGCCGAGTGGTGGCGGCTGACGCTGGAGCAGACCCGCGAGGCGGTGGTCGCCGAGGGCCTCGCGACGGACGAGGACTTCGAGGCCGCCTACCGGGAGCTGGCCGACCCCGGCTTCCACGACCTGTCCCTCGCGGTCTTCACGGCCTGGGGGACCAGGCAGGGCAGCTGACCACAGGCACCACGGCCGGTGTCGCGCGGGGTGCGGAACCCGGCGCGGCACCGGCCGTCCTGCGCTGCCCCGGCACCGGCCCCAACTCCCGTGAAGGACAGATACGTCCGGCAGAAGTTGGGGCCAATATCGTTTGACGGCAGATTATTTGATTGCTACGTTTACGATCCAATCGTTGGCGCGCAGATTGATGTCTGCAAGACGAAATGGCAGGGAAGATGTCGGATCGCCAGTCGAACGCCTTAGCGGCGACGCCGGGGATGAGCGCGCGGAAGAACCTGGTCCTGTTGGTGCTGTGCGCGCAGCTCTTCCTGGACTCCATGGACGTCTCGCTGATGGGTGTGGCCCTCCCCGAGATGCAGGACGACATGGGCCTCAGCGCCGAGCAACTGCAGTGGATCATCTCGGGATACGCCGTCGCCTACGGCGGGTTCCTGCTCCTGGGCGGACGTGCGGCGGACCTGTTCGGCCGCCGCCGGATGTTCTTCTGGGCCACCGCGGTCTTCGCGGTCGTGAGCCTCGCCGGCGGCCTGGTGTCGAGTGGCGGGCTGCTCATCCTCACCCGTGTGATCAAGGGTGTCGCCGCCGCGTTCATCGCGCCGGCCGCCCTGTCGATCATCACCACCACGTTCCCGGAGGGCCCCGAGCGCAACCGGGCCATGAGCATGTTCGGTCTCACCGGCGCCAGCGGGTACGCGGCCGGCCTGGTCTTCTCCGGCGTGCTCACCTCGATGAGCTGGCGGCTGACCTTCTTCGTGCCGTTCGTCGTGGCCGCGCTCGTCCTGCTCACCGTGCGCAGCGTCATCGCCCCCGACGAGGCGCACGAGGGCCGGCGCCCCGGCTTCGACGCCTTCGGCGCGGTCACCGCGACCGGCGGTGTCCTCCTGCTGGTCTTCGCGCTGACCCGGGCCCCCGAGGTGGGCTGGGGCTCCTCCACCACCGTGATCAGCCTGGTCGCCTCGGTGCTGCTGCTGATCGCCTTCGTCGTCATCCAGAAGCGCCGCAACGACCCTCTGGTCGACCTCGGGATCTTCCGCTCGCGCACCCTGTCCACCGCCAACATCGTGGGCATCGCCTGGGCCTGCGCCACGATCGGCTGGCAGTTCATCGCCCTGCTCTACCTCCAGGACACGCTGCACTACAGCGCGCTGAAGGCCGGCATGGCGATCGTCCCGATGGCCGCGTCCATCCTGGTCGCCGTCAACATCGCCCCGCGCATCATCGGCAAGGCCGGGCTCCGGGTGCCCGCGGTGATCGGCCTGCTGCTCCAGGGCCTCGGTATCTTCCTGTTCCTGCGGGCCGGTGAGGACGCCTCCTACCCGGCGGTGCTGCTGCCCGCGCTGATCATCCACGGCCTGGGCAACGGCACGAGCTTCCTGAGCTTCAACATCGCGGGCGTCAGCGGCGTCGCCAACGACAAGCAGGGCCTCGCGGCCTCGCTGATCCAGTCGGCCGTCCAGCTGGGCGGTGGCCTCGGTGTCGCCGTGGGTGCCGCGGTGCTGGCCGGTGCGGCGACCGGCGGGGTGAGCGGATACCACCACGCCTTCCTCGCCGTCGGTCTCTTCTCGCTGGTCGGTGCGCTCGCCTCGGCGCTGGGGCTCGGCGCCCCGCGCTCGTCGGGCGACGAGGCCGGCACCGCGCCGGAGGAGGCCGTGGCCCCGCAGCAGGGCGCCGGACTCGAAAGCGGACGCGCGTGAGCGGGCCCGCGGGAACCGAGGCGGGGCCGCGCGGCATCGAGTGGCTGACACCCGATGACCCGCGGCTCGGCTGGGACGGGCTCGTGGAGCTGGAACGGCTCCCCGGGGGCTGGCTGCCCCGGCGCATCGCCGCCGAGCGGCTCGCCACCACCCTGTCACCGAACTTCAGCCGCCTCGCGGCGATGCCCGCGGGCATCCGGTGCGGCGTCCGCACCGATGCCGAGGAGCTGGTGCTGAGGCTGTCCGTCGAGACGTCCGACGCTCCGCTGGACGTCGTCGTCGACGGCTCCCTGGCGCTGCGCACCGAGGTCGACGGCGAACGCGAGATCACCGTTGCGCTGGCCCCCGGGCGGGCGGAAGGTCCCGGCGCGACCGCGCTGCGGGACGTGGAGGTGTGGCTGCCGCACCTCGGACGGGTCCTCGTCTCGGAGATCGGTTTCCGCGGGCACGGCACCGTCCGTCCGGCCGACCGCCCCGGCCTGCGCTGGGTGGCGTACGGAAGCTCCATCACGCAGAGCATGTTCCCCTCCGGGCCGTCGCGGACGTGGACCGCGCTGATCGCCGCGGAACACGGCTGGCGGCTGCACAACCTGGGGTTCTCCGGGGAGGCGCATCTCGACCCGGTGGTGGCGCGGACGATCCGGGACCGGCCGGCCGACCTGGTCTCGCTGGAACTGGGCATCAACGTCCACACCCGGGACACCTACTCCGAGCGCAGCTGGGGGCCGGCGGTGTGCGGCTTCATCGACACCATCCGGGACGGTCACCCCGACGTCCCGATCGCCGTGATCACCCCGCTGTCCTCGCCCGAGCGGGAGGACTCCGCCAACCGGGTCGGTCTGACGCTGGCACAGCTGCGCGCCCGGACCGAGGAGGCGGTACGGGTGCTGGAGCGCCTCGGTGACAAGAACCTGCACACCGTGAACGGACTCGGCATCGCGCCGGTCCAGGAGGCGGACGCGATATTCGCCGACGGACTGCATCCCACGGCGGGCGGCGAACACGTCCTGGCTGCCAGAATCGGCGCCGCTCTGCGAAAAGCCGTGGCACCGGCCGGCCCGTGACGGCGGACGGGGCGACGGAAAGCACGGAAGCCGGGCCGGCGCGGAAAGTCCGGCCGGCACGGAAAGTGCGGCCGGCACGGAAAGCGCGGAAAGCGCGGCCGGCTCGGCCGACGAAATGAACCACCCGCAGTGGCGGGGCGGGTAAATCCCCCGGCCCGCTCCGCCACTGCGGGTTTTCGTCGTGTCCGCCGAGACGGACCTCAGCTCACTTCGTATCCGATCCGGGCGAGCACTCCCCAGCGCCCGTCCTGCCGGGTCACGACGTAGACCGAGTCGAAGACGGCCAGTCGCCGGCCCTCGGCGTCGAGCCGGCTGAACCGCACCTGGGCGTGCACCTGGTCCGCGGAGACCTGCGGAAACTCCACCTCGTCCCAGGCGCTGCGGTGCCAGCCGGAGGCGAGCAGGGCCTCCAGCTCGGCCTGCGAGGCGCGGATGTACTCCTCCGGCTCCCGCCATACCGTCACGGCCCCCTCGTGCACCCGTATCTGGGGAAAGTGCAGGGTGCGGGTCCAGGTCTCCAGGTCATGGCTGTTGAGTCCGTCGAGAAAGGCGTCGAGGGCCGCACGGGCCTCTTTCTCGACACCGGTGCGGTCGAAAGCGGAAGAGCCGGCCATGAGATACCTTCCGAGTGAAGTGACAGGGCGCGGTGCTGAATTGACAGAATTCTCGCGTGTAATTCCGGAACGTACAAGGCGGTCGCCGGGGTGCCGCTCCCGCGGCACCCCGGCGACCGCCGCCCGGGTCGGCCGGTGAGGACTACCAGGTGTCCCAGTGCAGCACCTCGTCGCGCGGGATGCGGCGGGCGGGCTTGAAGTCGGTCCCGATGGTGTAGGCGAGTGGCAGGAACGCGGCGAGCATGACCTCGTCGTAGGGCACGCCGAGGGCCTTGGCCAGCTCGCGCTCCAGGGGCCCCTGGGCGGTCGTCCAGCAGGTGCCCAGGCCCCGCGCGCGGGCCGCGAGCATGAAGCTCCACACGGCCGGCAGGATCGACCCCCAGGTCATCGACTGGTCGAGCACGGACGCCCGTTCCGTGCGGCCCTCCACCGCCGGGATGACGAAGGCGGGGACGCGGTGGATGTTCGCGTAGAGGTACTGCACCCCGTCGAAGATGCGCTCCATGGTGCCGGGGTGGGCGTTCATGCGGCGCAGGTCGCGGGCGTTCACCGGGGCTCCGCCGCCGGTGACCATGGCGCGGCGGTAGATGTCGGCGACGACCATGCGCTGGTCCTCGTCGGTGACGACGAGGAAGTGCCAGCGCTGCCGGTTGCGTCCGGTGGGTGCCTGGGTGGCCAGGTCCACGCACTCCTCGATCAGCTCGCGCGGGACGGGGCGGGAGAAGTCCAGGCGCTTGCGCACCGCCCTTGTGGTGGACAGCAGTTGATCGGGTGTCAGATCCAGGGTCATGCTCGTGACCGTAGGAACAAAATTATCTGCTGTCAAATAATAGTCACCCAGAAGGTGTCGGATTTGGGCGGTTTCAGGCTGCCGGGTTCAGAGGGGTCGGGAGCGAGCGCGCGTGCCTGCCGTCGCGTTCGGGGTCGACCATGAGCGCGAAGCAGAGCCCGCCGAACGCGACGAGGGCGCCGAAGCAGAAGAAGGTGAGGGTGTACCCCTGCTGCGGGGTGTCGCTCGCGTCGAGCAGCATCCCCGAGACGATGGGGCTGACGGCGCCGGCGCTGACACCGAGACCGTTGAGCACCCCGAGGATGGCCGAGCGCTGGTGCGGCGGGACGATCTCGGCGAGCACGGGATTGGTGAAGGTGTTGAGGCTCACCGACCCGCCGTACCCGAGCATGAGGATCCCGATGGAGGCGATCGGGTGCTGGATCCACGGCAGAAGGGTCAGCACGAGCCCGGCGCAGGCCAGCACGGACCCTCCGAGGACCCCGCGGGCGCGCCGCGAGCCCACGCCCCGGCGCACCAGGCGGTCGGCGGTGAAGCCGGCCGTGAACAGGGCGACGATGCCGCCGACGCTGGGCAGTCCGAGCAGGGAGCCGGCGGTCAGCTCCGAGTAGCCCAGCGCGTGGTGGAAGTAGGAGGGCAGCCAGGTGAAGATCACCGCGGCCAGGGCGCTCTGGGTGAGCTGGGCGATCAGGCAGCCCAGGAAGGTCCGGTTGACCAGTGCCGTGCGCCAGGGGACCGACGGGGGGCGGGCCGGCTCGGGCGCACCGGCGGGCGCGGGCGCGGGCCGGGACTGGGCGCCGTACGGACCGATCCTGCCCGCGGCGAGCCAGCCGAGCGACCACACCAGCGCGAGGACGGAGACGGTGACGAACCCCGCGCGCCAGCCGAAGGTGACGATGACCAGGGTGAGCACGGGGGCGAGGGCGATCTTCGCGATCGCGGCCCCCGAGGTGTACCAGGCGGTCGGCACCCCGCGCCGCTCGTTCGGGTACCAGGAGTACAGCGAGGTCACGGCCAGCGGACTGGCCGGGCCCTCCGCGGCGCCGACGAGGAGCCTGCTGCCGTACAGCATGCCCCCGGTGACCGCGAAGACGGCCGGCAGCTGGCCCACCGCCCACAGCAGCCCGCAGACCAGGAGGAGCAGGCGCGGGGAGACGCGCTGGGCGGTGAAGCCGGCCGCGAGGCAGGTCACGCCGAACAGCACGTACGAGGCGCTGGCCAGGGTGCCGAAGTCGGCCGCGTCCAGATGCAGTTCGTCGCTCATCGGGGTGGCGACGAGCCCGAGGAGGACCTTGTCGAGGAAGACCACCACCGCGGAGGCGACCACCAGCACCGTGACGGTCAGGGCGCGTCCCCGCGCCGTCCACGGCGGCGCCGCCTTCGGCCGGCCCTCGGTGGCGGGTGCCGCGTCGTCGGAAACAGGCATCACTGTTCCTTTCGGTGGGGGACGGGATCCCGTTGCGGCGCGCCGGCGGGCCCGGCGCCCTGGGACGCGGCCGGGCCGGCCGGGGGCAGGCGCAGCGTGGCCAGCCAGCGGTCGATCTCGGCGTTGACGTACGCGGGCAGCTCCTGGTGGAGGAAGTGGCCGGCGCCGGTGACGTGGACGGCCTTGCTGTCCGGGTGGGTGAAGGACCGCTCGTCGGCGCGCAGCCGGGCCGGATCGCGGTGCAGGGCCAGCACCGGCTGGCGGCGCCGGCGCAGCACGGCCTCGGCCTCGGGCAGGAACCGGACGCTGCCCGGGTGGAAGGCGTTGTGCCGGAAGATCCGCGCCCGGGTGCCGGGCGCCGGCCACAGCACGGCCAGCCGCTGCCGTTCGACCAGGTGCGCCGGTGTCCCGGGGCCCTCGGCCAGGGTGGTGGCGAGGCGGACCGCGGTGTCCTCGGCCGACGGCCCGTCGAGCGCCTCGGCGAGCGCGCGCAGCCGGGCACGGCTGCCGTCGTCGCCCGCGTAGTCCGGGTCGATCGCCACCAGCGCGTGGACGAGGTCGGGCCGGCGGGCGGCCAGCACGGTGGCCACGGAGGCCCCCATCGAATGCCCGACCAGCACCACCGGTCCGCCCACCACCCGCTCGACGAAGGCCGCGAGGTCGGTGGCGTGCCGGTCCGTGGCGTACTCCCCGTCCGCCACCGGTCCCGTGCGGCCGTGCCCGCGCAGGTCCACGGCGAGGGTGCGGCAGCGCGTCCGCAGGTGGGGGAGCTGGTGGAGCCAGGTGTCGGCGCTGTCCCACAGGCCGTGCACCAGGACGGTCGGCAGGGTGAGCGCGCCGGGGTGGGAGGCGTCGGCGGGCGGCGGGTGGTCGACGTGGAACAGCCGTACCTCGGGCAGATCGACGAAGGGCATCGCGGTACTCCAGCCGTGCGCGCGCGGGATGGCCGCCGACGTGCGGGACTCGCCGGGGGCGAGCGGTGATGTCGCGGGTGCCGTACAGCCGCGTGGGGCGCCGTCGCGGCGCCGGGTCCGGTGGCGCCCCGCTGCCCGCCTCGTGGCCTGATCGTTCCATTAGAGACCGGCGTCACAGTCGCCGTCCAAGTCCTGCGCCGCAGACCGGATATGCTCACCAGGCATCACCAGAGGTGCTCGGGGGACCGGATGGAGTTACGTCACCTTCGGTATTTCGTCATGGTCGCCGAAGAGGGCTCGGTCAACCGCGCCGCCCGGCGGCTCCTGGTCTCCCAGCCGTCCCTCAGCCGCCAGATCGTCCATCTGGAGCGGCAGCTCGGACAGCAACTGCTGCAGCGCACCTCCCGGGGCGTCCGGCTCACCCCGGCCGGCCAGGCGCTGCTGCCCCACGCCCACCAGCTGCTGGCGATGGCCGACGCGACCCGTGAGACGGTCGCCGGAGCCAGGGCCGTCCGCCAGCGGGTGACCATCGGCGTCCCGCCCGGCACCGACGGCGCCTGGCTGATCGCCGCCGTGGACGCCGTACGGGCCCGCGTCCCGGACGCGGCACCGGAGTACGTCGAGGCCACCAGCTCCGACCAGCTGCGGCTGCTGCGGCAGGGCAGGCTCGACATCTGCCTCGTCCACCAGGCGCCTCCCGACGGCCACGCGGTCCGGGAGGTGCGCCGTGACCCGCTGGGCATCGCCGTCCGGCCGGGGCATCCCCTGGCGGCCCGGGGCGGCTACCGGCTGAGCGACCTGGACGGGCTGCGCACCCTGCTGCACGCCCAGGACCGGGTCCCGACCGAGCAGCACGGGCTCATCGCCGCCGCGCAGGCCGCCGGGGTCCGGCCGCACTGGCACTTCTCCCAGTTCACCGAACACGCCCTCGCCCACGCCCACGCGGCCGAGTGCGACGCGGTCCTGGTCGTCGCCCACACCGCCGCCGCCCAGCTGCCGGGCTGGCGCTGGGAGCCGCTGTCCGATCTCCCGCTGACGATGACCACCTATCTGGCGACGGAGTCCGACACCCGTGCCGTCGTCGGCGAGGTCGCCCGGGCGATCGCCGGCCTCGGCTCGGCGGGCGCTCCCGGCTCCGGCGGCCCGTGGTGACACCGGCCCCGGGGACCCGGTCACCCCGCGCCCGCCGTCACGCGCGGTTACTATGCTCACTTCGGGCTGCTCGGAAGGGACGGGGATCGGCATGGCACCGCTGAGGGAGGTCACCGCGGTCCGCTACGTCGCCCCCCTGCACTCCGGCGGCTCCGTACCGGGCGTCGTCGAGGCCGACGACCTGGGCACGTACGTCGTGAAGTTCACGGGCTCGGCGCAGGGCCACAAGGCACTGGTCGCCGAGATCATCGTCGGGGAGCTCGCCCGCGCGCTCGGCCTGCGCTTCCCGGAACTGGTCCTGGTCCACTTCGACCCGGACATCGCCGCCGCCGAACCGCACCAGGAGGTGCGCGAGCTGCACGGCGCCAGCGCGGGCGTCAACCTCGGCATGGACTACCTGCCGGGCGCCCGGGACCTCACCCCGGAGATCGCCCGGACCTTCCCGGTGGACCCGCTGGAGGCCGGCCGGATCGTCTGGCTGGACGCGCTGACCGTCAACGTCGACCGTACGGTGCACAGCTCCAACCTGATGGTCTGGCCCACGCTCGGCACCGTGCCGCCGCGGCTGTGGCTCATCGACCACGGTGCCGCCCTCGTCTTCCACCACCGCTGGGACACCACGGCCCCGGGCCGCAGGTACGACTTCCGGCACCACGCCCTCGGCCACTACGGCCCCGACGTGCGCGCCGCCGACGCGGAACTCGCGCCCCTGGTGACGGAGGAGCTGCTGCGCGCGATCGTCGCCGAGGTGCCGGACGCCTGGCTGGCCGAGGACGCAGGGTTCGCGACGCCCGACGACGTCCGGGACGCCTACGTCGGCTATCTGCTGGACCGGCTCCGGCTCTCGGCCGAGTGGCTGCCCACCGACTTCCCGAGCGGCGAGCAGCTCGCGGCCGAGGAGGCCGCCCGCGCGGCGAAGACCCAGGCGGGCCGCCCGGACTGGCTCAAGCGGGTCCCGGACCTGCACGGCAAGCCGGCGGCGGAACAGGACTGGTCGGTGCACCTGGGCTGAACGCGCGAGCGGCCCCGGGGCGCTCCCCGGAGCCGCTCGGCGCACCCGTGTGCCCGGTGGGTCAGCCCTTGAGCTGCTCGTACGCCGGCAGGGTGAGGAAGTCGGCGTAGTCCTCGTCCAGGGACACCCTCAGCAGCAGGTCGTGCGCCTCCTGCCAGTGCCCGGCCGCGAAGGCCTCCTCGCCGATCTCCTTGCGGATGGCGTCCAGTTCCTCGGCGGCGACCTTGCGGGCCAGCTCCGGGGTGGCCCTGTCGCCGTTCTCGAACTCGACACCGGCGTTGATCCACTGCCAGATCTGCGAGCGGGAGATCTCGGCGGTGGCCGCGTCCTCCATCAGGTTGAAGATGGCGACCGCGCCGAGGCCGCGCAGCCAGGCCTCGATGTAGCGGATGCCGACCTGGACGGCGCCCACGAGACCGGCGTACGTCGGCTTCGCCTCGAGCGAGTCGATCGCGATGAGGTCGGCCGCCTCGACGTGGACGTCCTCACGCAGCCGGTCCTTCTGGTTCGGCTTGTCGCCGAGGACCTTGTCGAAGGACTCCATGGCGATCGGCACCAGGTCGGGGTGGGCGACCCAGGAGCCGTCGAAGCCGTCGTTCGCCTCGCGGTCCTTGTCGGCGCGGACCTTCTCGAAGGCGACCTTGTTGACCTCGGCGTCCTTGCGGGACGGGATGAAGGCCGCCATGCCGCCGATGGCGTGCGCGCCGCGCTTGTGGCAGGTGCGGACGAGAAGCTCGGTGTACGCCCGCATGAACGGGGCCGTCATCGTGACCGCGTTGCGGTCCGGGAGGACGAACTTCGCCCCGCCGTCACGGAAGTTCTTGACGATGGAGAACAGGTAGTCCCAGCGGCCGGCGTTCAACCCGGCGGCGTGGTCGCGCAGTTCGTAGAGGATCTCCTCCATCTCGTACGCGGCCGTGATGGTCTCGATCAGGACGGTGGCGCGGACGGTGCCCTGCGGGATGCCGACGTAGTCCTGGGCGAAGACGAACACCTCGTTCCACAGGCGGGCTTCGAGGTGGGACTCGGTCTTCGGCAGGTAGAAGTAGGGGCCCTTGCCGAGGTCGAGCAGCCGCTGGGCGTTGTGGAAGAAGTACAGGCCGAAGTCGACGAAGGCGCCCGGGACGGCGCGGCCGTCGGCGTCGACCAGGTGCCGCTCGTCCAGGTGCCAGCCGCGCGGGCGCATGACGACGGTCGCCAGCTCCTCGTTCGGCCGCAGGGCGTACGACTTGCCGGTGCGTCCGTCGGTGAAGTCGATGTTCCGGGTGTAGGCGTCGATCAGGTTGAGCTGACCGAGGACCACGTTCTCCCAGGTGGGTGCGGAGGCGTCCTCGAAGTCGGCGAGCCAGACCCGCGCACCCGAGTTGAGCGCGTTGATGGTCATCTTGCGGTCGGTGGGGCCGGTGATCTCGACGCGCCGGTCGTTCAGCGCGGCCGGGGCCGGGGCGACCTTCCAGGAGTCGTCCGCGCGGATCGCGGCCGTCTCGGGCAGGAAGTCGAGCGTGGAGGTGCGGGCGATCTCGGCGCGGCGCTCGGCCCGGCGGGCCAGGAGTTCGTCACGGCGCGGGGTGAACCGCCGGTGCAGCTCCGCCACGAAGGCGAGCGCCGCGTCCGTGAGGACCTCCTCCTGCCGGGGCAGGGGCTCGGCGTCGACGATGGCCAGCGGGGACGGCGCTGGTGCGGACATGAGCTGTCACTTCCTTCAGCGGTGGCACCTAGTGCCAAGTGGCACGAATGGGACAGTGAGCGCCCACTGTGCGGTCGGACGCTTCTGATCAGTGGATAGTAGTTTCCTCATCGTGGAAGTTCAATGGTTTGTTGATGTCGAGATTCTCTGGTTCGAGGCAAGGTGGCGCTCGGTGCCACCCCGTTCACTCAAGGTGGCTCAGGTCGGCCTCGGTGTCGATGTCGTAGGGCTCGGCGACGTCCGCGCACTCCACGAGCCGGATCCGGGCGGCGTGCGCCTTCAGGTAGTCCCGCGCCCCGCGGTCCCCGGTGGCCGTCGCGGCGATGCCCGCCCAGTGCGCCGAGCCGAACAGCACCGGGTGCCCGCGCACCCCGTCGTAGGCGGCCGAGACCAGCGAGGTGCCGTCCTCGTACGCGCCGAGCACCCGGGCCGCCGCGGCCGGTCCGATGCCGGGCTGGTCCACCAGGCTCACCAGGGCCGCCCGCGCCCCCGTACCGGCCAGTGAGGCGAGGCCCGCGCGCAGCGAGGAACCCATCCCCTCCGCCCAGTCCGGGTTGTCCACCAGCACGCAGCCGCCCAGCTCGGCGCGGGCCCGTACCTCGGCCGCCGAGGCGCCCAGCACCACGTGGATCCGCCCGCACCCGGCCGCGCGCAGCACCCCGACCGCGTGCTCGACCAGGGGGCGCCCCCGGTGCGGCAGCAGCGCCTTGGGGCGTCCGCCGAGCCGTCTGCCGCCGCCGGCGGCGAGCAGCAGCCCGGCGACCTCCCCCTGAAGATCCTGGTTGTCCGTCATGGGTCCTGCATACCCGACGGCGCCGGGAAACCGGCCGGTTCCCCGGCGCCGGTTCCGATGGGCTGAATTTCGGTCCGCGCTGTGGCGCTCCCCGCACCGGGTGGCGTTTACTGGCCCGCGCACGAGGGCGTGCCAGGGGGGAGGGCTGTGTTGCGGAGCTTGGGGCAGAGGCCAGTGACCGGCAGCGACGAGGACCCGCGGGTGGCGGAACTGCGGACCGCGGTGTCCCGGCTGCGCCGCCAACTCGCCGCGTTACCGGCGGACTTCCCCGACCGGGCGGTAGCCGAGGACGAACTCGCGGCCCTGGCGGCGATGGCCGCGGGCGGCCTGCCGGAGATCCCGCGCCTGCGCAACTCCCTGTTGCTGATAGCCGGCGCGATCGGCTCGATGAGCGCCCTGGCCCGGGGCCTGTCGCAGGTGCGCGACGCCGTGGACCTGTTCGGCGAGCCGCCCCGGACCTAACGCCGTACCGCGCATCCGGGCGCTGACGGCCTCTCGCGGCACACCCGGTCCTGGTGGGACTGCGCCGAGGCCCCGGCGAAGACGACGAGGCAGACCAGGACGGCCATGACGGTCTGGCCGACGACGGTCACGACGGCCCCGGCCCGTGCGGCGACCGCCGCCGCGGCGACGGCGAGGACCCCGACCGCGCCGGCCGCGGCCAGATAGCCCCACAACGAGTCGGCGGTGGCCGTCTCGGCCGGGTCGAGGTGGAACCCGGACAGCCACCAGAGCCCGAAGACCACCACCAGGGCGATCAGCTCCAGCAGCACCAGCGCGCACCCTGCCCCGATGTCGGCACCCCGGTCGGCGCGGCGGTGCGGCCCGGGACCCTCGGTGGCGTCGAAGGCCGGCGGGGCGGTGGGCAGGTCCATGCCCACCACCTTGCCCTCGCGGGCGGGGCGGGCGCCTGAGTACGGGTACTCAGGCGGGCCGGGGCGGGCGCCCCGGGGACGGGGCTCCGGTGCCTCTGGTGCTCTGGTGCTCTGGGGCGCGGGCCGGCCACCGGGGTTCTGATCCCCCGGAGGCGCGGCTGGGCATCCGGGTTCCCGGTCCCCTCCAGGGACGCAGGCCGGGCACCCGGAATCGCCCCCCCCGGGGGCGCCGGTCACCCGGGGGCCCGGACCCCCCGGCGACGCGGGCCGGTCATCCGGGGTTCTGGCTGGCCAGCGCCGCGGACAGTTCGCGGGCGATCTGCTGGAGCACCGGCACGATCTTGTCCGTGGCCGCCTCGGTGACCCGTCCCGCCGGCCCGGAGATGGAGATCGCCGCGGCCGTGGGGGAGTCGGGCACGGAGACCGCGAGGCAGCGCACCCCGATCTCCTGCTCGTTGTCGTCGACGGCGTACCCCAGCTGCCGTACGTCCTCCAGCGCCGCCAGGAAGCCCTCCGGCGTGGTGATGGTCTTCTCCGTGGCGGCCGGCATGCCCGTCCGGGCCAGCAGCGCCCGCACCTCGTCGTCCGGCACCCCGGCCAGCAGCGCCTTGCCCACGCCGGTGGAGTGCGGCAGCACGCGCCGCCCGACCTCGGTGAACATCCGCATCGAGTGCTTCGAGGGCACCTGTGCGACGTACACGATCTCGTCCCCGTCGAGCAGCGCCATGTTCGCCGTCTCGCCCGTCTCCTCCACCAGCCGGGCCAGGTAGGGCCGCGCCCAGGTGCCGAGCAGCCGGGACGCGGACTCGCCGAGCCGGATCAGGCGGGGGCCGAGGGCGTACCGCCGGTTGGCCTGCTGGCGGACGTAGCCGCAGGCGACCAGGGTGCGCATCAGCCGGTGGATGGTGGGCAGCGGCAGCCCGCTGGCCGCGGACAGCTCGCTCAGGCCCACCTCGCCGCCCGCGTCCGCCATCCGCTCGAGCAGGTCGAAGGCGCGCTCCAGGGACTGCACCCCGCCGGCGGCGGAGGGCTTGGCGGAGTCGGTGGTGCTGGCGCTGGACGTCGGCACGGCGCGTTCCTTTCGGGACTGGCGGGAGGGCAGAAGCCTACCCGGCAGCCGGTTGACTCCCCGCTTGTACATAGCTACGTTCTGCCTACTGGAATTCTAATTCCGCTTTGTGGAAACGTCCAGAGCGCGTACTCCCTCCGTTCCGCCCGGAAGTGTGCCTCTTGACGGCGGGGGAGCGGGAGTGAAGACTCCTTCAACAGAACGTTGAAAACCGTTACGTGGGTGTAAATCCCGTTTCCTGGACGTAAAACGGCGGTAGAGAGAGGGGTTCGGGTGTCCGACGCTGAACTGGTGCTGCGCTCCACGCGCGTGATCACGCCGGAAGGGACGCGGGCCGCCACCGTCACCGTGTCCGCCGGGAAGATCACCGCGGTCCTGCCCTACGACGCCGAGGTCCCGGCCGCGGCCCGGCTGGAGGACGTCGGCGACCACGTCCTGCTGCCCGGCCTGGTCGACACCCACGTGCACGTCAACGACCCGGGCCGCACCGAGTGGGAGGGCTTCTGGACCGCCACCCGCGCGGCGGCGGCCGGCGGCATCACCACCCTGGTCGACATGCCGCTCAACTCCCTCCCGCCGACCACGACCGTCGACCACCTCCGGGTGAAGCAGCGGGTGGCCGCCGACAAGGCGCACATCGACGTCGGCTTCTGGGGCGGCGCCCTGCCCGACAACGTCAAGGACCTGCGCCCGCTGCACGACGCCGGCGTCTTCGGCTTCAAGGCCTTCCTCTCCCCGTCCGGCGTGGACGAGTTCCCGCACCTCGACCAGGACCAGCTCGCCCAGTCCCTGGCGGAGATCGCCGGCTTCGACGGGCTGCTGATCGTGCACGCCGAGGACCCGCACCACCTCGCCGCCGCCCCGCAGCACGGCGGCCCCCGGTACGCCGACTTCCTCGCCTCCCGCCCGCGCGACGCGGAGGACACCGCCATCGCGAACCTCGTCGCCCAGGCCCGGCGGCTGAACGCGCGCGTGCACGTGCTGCACCTGTCCTCCGCCGACGCCCTCCCGCTGATCCGCGCCGCCCGCGCCGAGGGCGTCCGCGTCACCGTGGAGACCTGCCCGCACTACCTGACCCTGACCGCCGAGGAGGTCCCCGACGGCGCCAGCGAGTTCAAGTGCTGCCCGCCCATCCGGGAGGCCGCCAACCAGGACCTCCTCTGGGAGGCCCTCGCCGACGGCACCATCGACTGCGTCGTCACCGACCACTCGCCGTCCACGGCCGACCTGAAGACGGACGACTTCGCCACCGCCTGGGGCGGCATCTCCGGCCTCCAGCTCAGCCTGTCCGCCGTATGGACCGAGGCCCGCAAGCGCGGTCACACCCTGGAGGACCTCGTCCGCTGGATGTCCACGCGGACCGCCGGCCTCGTCGGCCTGACCCGGAAGGGCGCCATCGAGGCCGGCCGCGACGCCGACTTCGCCGTCCTCGCCCCCGACGAGACCTTCACCGTCGACCCGGCCGGCCTCCAGCACCGCAACCGGGTCACCGCCTACGCCGGCAGGACCCTGCACGGCGTCGTCAAGTCCACCTGGCTGCGCGGCGAACGCATCGTCGCCGACGGCGAGTTCACCGCGCCGAAGGGCACGCTGCTCGCCCGCCCCCAGTGAGCCACCCCCCGCACCCGCACCGGCCGACTCCAGAAAGGACCCCCTGATCACCGTGACGGCGATACCGAGTTTCACCGGCGACGCGAACCCTTACGGAGGCGGCGACCCGTACGCGGACTACCGCACCGCCGACTTCCCCTTCACCCAGTACGCCAACCTCGCCGACCGGCAGCTCGGCGCCGGTGTCATCGCCGCCAACGACGAGTTCTTCGCCCAGCGGGAGAACCTGCTGGTGCCCGAGCGGGCCGAGTTCGACCCCGAGCACTTCGGCCACAAGGGCAAGATCATGGACGGCTGGGAGACCCGCCGCCGGCGCGGAGTCTCCGCCGAGCACCCCTGGCCGACCGCCGAGGACCACGACTGGGCGCTGGTCCGGCTCGGCGCGCCGGGCGTCGTACGCGGGATCGTCGTCGACACCGCCCACTTCCGCGGCAACTACCCGCAGGCGGTCTCGATCGAGGGCACCTCCGTACCCGGCTCGCCGTCCCCGCAGGAGCTGCTCGGCGACGACGTGAAGTGGACGACCCTGGTCCCGCGCACGGCCGTCGGCGGCCACGCGGCCAACGGTTTCGCCGTCTCCGTCGAGCAGCGCTTCACGCACCTGCGCGTCAACCAGCACCCCGACGGCGGCATCGCCCGCCTGCGCGTCCACGGCGAGGTCGTCCCGGACCCGCGGTGGCTGGCGGTCCTCGGCACCTTCGACGTGGTCGCCCTGGAGAACGGCGGTCAGGTCGAGGACGCCTCGAACCTCTTCTACTCCCCGGCGACCAACACCATCCAGCCGGGCCGCTCCCGCAAGATGGACGACGGCTGGGAGACCCGCCGCCGCCGCGACCAGGGCAACGACTGGATCCGCTACCGGCTCGCCGCGCAGTCCCAGATCCGCGCGATCGAGATCGACACCGCCTACCTGAAGGGGAACAGCGCCGGCTGGGCGTCGGTCTCCGTCAGGGACGCCGGTGCGGGCGGGGCCGGCGAGTGGACCGAGATCCTCCCGCGCACCCGCCTCCAGCCCGACACCAACCACCGCTTCGTCCTGCCCGAGCCGGCGGTCGGCACGCACGCGCGGATCGACATCTTCCCCGACGGCGGCATCTCGCGGCTGCGTCTGTTCGGCTCCCTGACCGAGCAGGGCGCGAGCGGCCTCGCCGCCCGCCACCAGGAACTGGGCGGCTGATCCCCGTCCACACGCGCGCGTGGGACGCCCCGGCTGGACAGCACCGGGGCGCCCCACGCGTCACCCGCCCGGCCCCGTGGCTCCCGCCCGCCCGGGTCCGGGGCTACCCGCCCGGGTCCGGGGCTACCCGCCCGGGTCCGTGGCCCTGCCCGCCCGGACCCGTGGCCCTCGCCTGGACGGGCCCGTGTCCTCTTGGACGGACGGGCCGTTGCCCCTCTCGAACGGGCGGGCTCTTGTCCACCGGGACGGATCCGTGTCCTACCGGGACGGATCCGTGTCCCACCCGGACGGGCCCAGGTTTCCCGCCCGGACGGAGCCGGTGCGGAACTCTTCCGTCCACCTCCCGCGTTGTCTCCCACGTGACCCTTCAGCAAGAGATCGTCGGCAACGCCATGCAGATGGCGGTCGTCAACCTGCGCCCCGGCCAGACCGTGTACTGCGAGGCCGGGAAATTCCTGTTCAAGACGGCGAACGTGACCATGGAGACGCGCCTGTCCGGCCCGTCGAACGGCGGCGGGCAGCAGCAGAGCGGCTCGGGCGGCGGCATGGGCGGCCTGCTCCGCCAGGCCATGGGCACCGCCATGCAGGTCGGCCAGCGCATGCTCGCGGGCGAGTCGCTCGCCTTCCAGTACTTCACCGCCCAGAGCGGCGAGGGCACCGTCGGCTTCGCGGGTGTCCTCCCGGGCGAGATGCGCGCCCTGGAGCTGGACGGCACGCGCGCGTGGTTCGCCGAGAAGGACGCCTTCGTGGCCGCCGAGTCCACCGTCGACTTCGGCATCGCCTTCGCCGGCGGCCGGACCGGCATGAGCGGCGGCGAGGGCTTCGTCCTGGAGAAGTTCACCGGGCACGGCACGGTGATCATCGCCGGCGCGGGCAACTTCATCGACCTGAACCCGGCGGACTTCGGCGGCCGGATCGAGGTCGACACCGGTTGTGTGGTCGCGTTCGAGGAGGGCATCCAGTACGGCGTCCAGCGCGTCGGCGGCCTCAACCGCCAGGGGATCATGAACGCCGTGTTCGGCGGCGAGGGCCTGTCCCTGGCCACCCTGGAGGGCAACGGCCGGGTGATCCTGCAGTCCCTCACCATCGAGGGGCTCGCCAACGCGCTGAAGAAGGCCCAGGGCGGCGACAAGCAGGGCCCGACCGGCGGACTGTTCTCCACCCACGCCGGCTGAGCCGGATCCCCGGGCGGCGGGACCGAGGCGTCACCGGATCCCCCGGGCGCGCGGCCGGACCGAGGAGCCGCCGGATTCCCCCGGCACGCGGCCCGACCGATGAGAAGCGGGCGGACGCGGGGTCTGCACCCATGACAGCAGACCCCGCACCCGGAAGAAGGAACCCGCCATGGGCACGCTCGTCTCCACGATCTTCGTCACCCTCGACGGTGTCCACCAGGCCCCCGGCGGCCCCGAGGAGGACACCCGCGACGGCTTCACCCAGGGCGGCTGGAGCTTCCCGCACGCCGACGACGACTCCGGCCGGTTCGTCACCGAGGTCTTCGCACGCGCGGGCGGCTTCCTGCTCGGCCGCCGTACGTACGACATCTTCGCCTCCTACTGGCCGAGGGTGACCGACCCCGCCCACCCCGTCGCCGGCCCGCTGAATTCCCTCCCGAAGTACGTCGTCTCCTCGACTCTCCGGGCACCCGGGTGGTCCGGCACCAGCGTGGTCCCGGGCGACCTCGCCAAGGAGGTCACGGCCCTGAAGGAGCGCACGGACGGCGAACTCCAGACCCACGGCAGCGGCGTCCTGCTCCGCTCGCTGCTGGACCTCGGGCTCGTCGACACCCTGCACCTGCTGACGTTCCCGGTCGTCCTCGGCGCCGGCCACCGCCTGTTCCCGGACGGCACGGTCCCCGCCCGCTTCACCCACCGCTCCGGCCGCGTCACCGGCTCCGGCGTCTCCATCCAGACGTACGAACCGGCGGGCGGCCCGGAGTACGGCACCTTCGGCCTGCCCGAGGACGCCCGGACGGGCACCGGGTGACGCAACGGCCTCGCCCCGCGCCCCGATGAGTGGTGGGGGGAACGCGGGGCGAGGCGACGGGGCGGCCCGGATCTCAGCAGTCGAAGTCGACGAGCCTGAACGTGGCGTAGTGATCGGAGGTGTAGTAGTCCTCCTCGTACTCCTGGCCGGTGACGATGCGGCGCGCACCGCGGGTGGAGGAGCCCGGCGTGATCACGGTGTACTCGTGGTAGTACCCGCTGGACTGCCGGGGGAGGACGCCTTCGCGGTTCTGGAAGACGGAGCCGTCCTGGGAGTAGGGGAAGGGGCCGCCCTGATCGATCAGGTCGAGCGTGTCGTGCGCCTGCGAGGGCAGCGCGCTGTAGCAGACGCTGCCGACCGCGGCGTCCGCCGTGGTGGCGGAGACGGTGCCGCCGACGAGGAGAGCGGACAGGGCGGCGGCCACGGCGCCGGTCCGGGCGATGCTGTGGGGGATTCTCATGCGCCCATGGTGACGCGCGTAGAGCATGGCATGTCAATGACAACACGGGTGTTTTTGCCGAGACGTCCGATGAGTTCTCGGGAAGTTAACCTCGCGGCCGACGGTTCCACGGAGCCCCCACGGACCGGCCCGGCGTTCAGTCGGGCTTCCGGCTCTCGGCGGCGGCGAACAGGGCCAGCGCCAGCACGATCAGCGCGATGGCCGCGTAGATCTCGTAGCCGTGGAGGACGCTCCACTGCTGGGTGACGCCCCAGCGCACCTTGCCCGTGATCTCGTACACCAGACCGCCCGTGCCCTGCGTCAGGGCGAGGAACCCGAGGAACTCCAGCAAACGCTTCATGGCACGACTCTCGTCCCACCGCCCGCACCCGCACATCGGCCGCGGGGCGAGCGCGCGGCGCCGAAAGGCTGCGCCCGCGTCGACGGCCGGCGCCGAAAGTCCACGAGGGTGCGACTTCGGTCGACGATCCCGCTCCTCCGGTAGGCGATGGCCGCACGGGACGGCGCCACCACGCCCCCGGGTGCGTAGATTTGCCGACCGTGAGCACTGACGAGAGGGCGCGGGCGCCGCAGCGGATCACGGGCCGCCGGTGGCTGTTCCCCTCCGCGCTGATCCACGAACTGGACCCGGACGCCGGGGCCCCCGGCCGGCGGCCCCGGCGCACGGCGCGCGACTGGGTGGTCGACTTCTCCTGCTTCCTGCTGGCCGTGTTCATCGGCCTGCTGAGCGCGGACAGCCTGCGGCACGAGGACCTCCCGGACGGCTACGCCGCCCTCGACCAGGTGCTGGGCGCGCTCGCCTGCGCCGCCGTGTGGCTGCGGCGCCGGTGGCCGGTGGGGCTCGCCGTGGCGATGGTGCCGGTCGCCTTCCTGTCGAACACCGCGGGCGGCGCAGGCGTGGTCGCCCTGTTCACGCTCGCCGTGCACCGGCCCTTCCGGTACGTGGCCTGGGCGGGCGGGGTGTCCGTGGCGCTGCTCCCGGTCTTCTACCGGCTGCGGCCCGACCCCGACGTGCCGTACGTCGGGGCGGTCGCCTCCGGCGTGCTGCTCACCGCCGCGATGGTGGGCTGGGGGATGTTCGTGCGGTCCAAACGGCAGCTCATCCTGAGCCTGCGCGACCGCGCCCGGCACGCCGAGACGGAGGCCCGGCTGCGGGCCGAGCAGGCGCAGCGGCTGGCCCGCGAGGCCATCGCCCGGGAGATGCACGACGTGCTCGCCCACCGGCTCACCCTGCTCAGCGTGCACGCGGGCGCCCTGGAGTTCCGGCCGGACGCCTCCCGCGAGGAGATCGCGCGGGCCGCCGGGGTCATCCGGGAGAGCGCCCACGAGGCCCTCCAGGACCTGCGGGAGATCATCGGCGTACTGCGGGCCGGCGAGGCCGAGGAGGCCTCCGGCGGGCGTCCCCAGCCGACGCTGGCCGCGCTGGACGCCCTCGTCGCCGAGTGCCGCGAGGCCGGCATGGAGATCACCCTGGACCACCGCGTCGCCGACCCGGGCGCCGTCCCCGCCTCCGTCGGCCGCACCGCCTACCGCATCGCCCAGGAGGCCCTGACCAACGCCCGCAAGCACGCCCCCGGCACCGTGGTCGGGGTCCGCCTCGCCGGCACCCCCGGCGACGGCCTGACGGTCACGGTCACCAACCCCGCCCCGCCCGCCGAGGTACCCCCCGTCCCCGGCTCCGGCCAGGGCCTGATCGGCCTCACGGAACGCGCCACGCTGGCCGGCGGCCACCTGCGCCACGGGGTGCGGCCCGACGGGGGCTTCGAGGTACGGGGGTGGCTGCCGTGGCCGTGACCCCGGCGAGCCCGGGGCCCGTCGTCAGCGGGCACCGCTCGACGCGGACGGCACACGCGCGTGTGCCCGGCCGCCGACGCGGTGCGGCCGGGAGCCCTGTTCCGTACGCGCGTGTGTGCCACGCCGCGCCCGTGATTACGTAACCCCCATGACTGCGACGCCGATCAGACTGCTCCTCGTCGATGACGACCCCCTCGTCCGCGCCGGTCTGGCGCTGATGATCGGAGGGGCCGAGGGCATCGAGATCGTGGGGGAGGCGGCCGACGGGGCGGAGGCCGAGGACGTCGTGCGGCGGGTCCGGCCGGACGTCGTGCTGATGGACATCCGGATGCCGGCGGTGGACGGCATCACCGCGACGCGGCGGCTGCGCGCGCGGCCGGACGCCCCGCAGGTCGTGGTGCTCACCACCTTCCACGCCGACGAACAGGTGCTGCACGCCCTGCGCGCCGGAGCCGCCGGCTTCGTGCTGAAGGACACCCCGCCCGCCGAGATCGTCGACGCCGTGCGCCGGGTCGCCGCCGGCGACCCGGTCCTGTCGCCCGCCGTCACCCGGCAGCTGATGCGGCACGCGGCCGGCGCCGCCGCCGACTCCCGGCAGACCCGTGCGCGCGAGCGGCTCGCCGTCCTCAACGACCGCGAACGCGAGGTCGCCGTCGCCGTCGGCCGGGGACTGGCCAACGCGCAGATCGCCGCCGAGCTCTTCCTCAGCGTGGCCACCGTCAAGGCCCATGTCTCGCGCATCCTCGCCAAGCTCGGCCTCGACAACCGGGTCCAGATCGCTCTGCTCGCCTACGACGCCGGGCTGACGGACGGCGGCGACGGGCACTAGCCGGCCGCCGTGCGCGTTGTCCGGGTACCGGCGGCTGTCCGGGACCTCGGGGCTGTCCGTAAGGGGAGGACATGGAACCAGTGATCGACCTGACGGAGTACGGCGACGCACTCCGCCGGGACCCGCACCCGGTCTACGCACGACTGCGCGAACAGGGCCCCGTGCACCGGGTCCGGTTCGCCACGCCGGGAGGACCCTGGGAGACCTGGCTGGTCGTGGGGTACGAGGAGGCGCGGGCCGCCCTCGCCGACGCCCGGCTGGCCAAGGACACCGCCAAGATCGGCGAGGTGCCGCTGGACGAGCAGCTGATCGGCAAGTACCTGCTGACGGCGGACCCTCCGCAGCACACGCGCCTGCGCGGCCTGGTCGCGCGCGCGTTCACCATGCGCCGGGTCGAGCAACTGCGCCCGCGCGTCCAGCAGATCACCGACGAACTGCTCGACGAGATGCTGCCGCGCGGCCGCGCCGACCTCATCGACGCCCTCGCCTACCCGTTGCCGATCACGGTCATCTGCGAGCTGCTCGGCGTCCCCGAGATGGACCGCGCGGAGTTCCGGAAGCTCTCCACGGAGGTCGTCGCGCCGACCGGCGAGGACAGCGAGCAGGCCGCGACCGTCCGCCTCGCCGAGTACCTCACCGAGCTGATCGAGGACAAGCGCCGCGCCGGGCCCACGGGCGACCTGCTGAGCGACCTGATCCGCACCACCGCCGAGGACGGCGACCGGCTCTCCGCGCAGGAGTTGCGCGGCCTGGCCTACCTGCTGCTCATCGCCGGCCACGAGACCACGGTCAACCTCATCGGCAACGCCGTCCTCGCCCTGCTCACCCACCCCGACCAGCTCGCGGCCCTGCGCGCCGACCCGGCCCTCCTCGACGCGGCGGTGGAGGAGACGCTGCGCTGGGAGGGCCCGGTGCAGAACGCCACCTTCCGGTACGCCGCCGAACCACTGGAGATCGCCGGCACCCGGATAGGGCGGGGCCAGGGCGTGCTCGTCGGTCTCACCGCCGCCCACCGCGACGCCGGACGGTACGCGCAGCCGGACCGCTTCGACATCCGCCGCGACACCCGCGGCCACCTCGCCTTCGGCCACGGCATCCACTACTGCCTGGGCGCACCCCTGGCCCGCCTGGAGGGCAGGATCGCCCTCGGCACCCTCCTGGACCGCGCGCCCGGCCTCGCCCTGGACGGCGCACCGGGAGAGTGGCTGCCGGGTCTGCTCATGCGGGGCGTCAGAAGCCTGCCGGTGCGCTGGTAGCGGGCGAACGGGAGTCCGGACAGCGGTCGTGCGCCCCTCGGCCGTACGCCCTCGGCCGTACGCCCTCGGCCGTACGCCCCTCTCAGCCGTACGCCGTCTGCCGGCCGCCCGGGATCTCCGCGAGCGGCACCGGGCGCCGCTCGCGGCGGGAGCGCTCGCAGGCCTCGGCGATCCGCAGGGCCTGCAGCGCCTCCCGGCCGTCGCAGGGGTTGGGCCGCTCGCCGCGCACGACCTCCACGAAGGCGTTCAGCTCGGCCTCGTAGGCGGGGCCGAAGCGTTCCAGGAACCCCGTCCACGGCTTGTCCGCGGGCGGCGGACCGGTCGGCTCGGTGGACGCGAGGGGCGTACGGTCGTCCAGGCCGACCACGACCGTGTCGCGCTCCCCGGCCAGCTCCATGCGGACGTCGTAGCCGGCGCCGTTCAGCCGGGTCGCCGTCGCCGAGGCCAGGGTGCCGTCGTCCAGCGTGAGCAGCGCCGCGCCCGTGTCGACGTCCCCGGCCTCCCGGAACATCGCGGGGCCGCGGTCCGAACCGGTGGCGTACACCTCGCGCACCTCACGGCCGGTCACCCAGCGCAGCACGTCGAAGTCGTGGATCAGTGTGTCCCGGAACAGCCCGCCGGACAGCGGCAGCCACGCGGCCGGGGGAGGGGCCTGGTCGCAGGTCAGGGCGCGCACGGTGTGCAGCCGTCCGAGCCGGCCGGCGCCGACGGCCTCCCGGGCGCCGGCGTAGCCCGCGTCGAACCGCCGTTGGAAGCCCATCTGCAGGACCGTCCCGGCCGTCTCCACCTCGGCGAGCGCGTGCAGGGTGCCCGGCAGGTCCAGCGCGATCGGCTTCTCGCAGAAGACCGGCAGACCCGAGCGGGCCGCCCGGCCGATGTACTCCGCGTGGGCCGCCGTCGCCGTGGTGATCACCACCGCGTCCACGCCCCACCGGAAGATCTCGTCCACGCCCGGCGCCGCCGTCTCGCCCAGCCGGTGCGCCAGCTCCTGCGCCCGCGCCGGGTCCGCGTCCGTGAGGATCAGGGATCCGACCTCCCGGTGGCGGCTGAGCGTCCTCGCGTGAAGGGTGCCGATGCGGCCCGTACCGATGACCCCGATGCGCATGGAAACAAAGTGAGGGCGGACCCCGCACCCTGTCAATGTGCATGTCCGGACAACCGGACTACACAACTTCCCGTCAACCGGGCACGGGACTACGCTCGAGCCCGTGCCGAAACCAGATGTGGACCCGACCGTGTCGCTCGACCTCCGTGTGGACCGAAGCTCCCCGGTGCCGTTGTACTTCCAGCTCTCCCAGCAGCTGGAGGCCGCCATCGAGCAGGGCAGCCTCACCCCGGGCAGCCTGCTGGGCAACGAGATCGAGCTGGCCGCACGGCTCGGTCTGTCCCGGCCCACCGTCCGCCAGGCCATCCAGTCCCTCGTCGACAAGGGGCTCCTCGTGCGGCGCCGGGGCGTGGGCACCCAGGTCGTGCACAGCCAGGTCAAGCGCCCGCTGGAGCTGAGCAGCCTCTACGACGACCTGGAGGCGGCCGGGCAGCGCCCCGCGACGAAGGTCCTCGTCAACACGGTCGTCCCGGCCTCCGCCACGGTCGCAGCCGCCCTGGGGGTCGCCGAGGGCAGTGACGTCCACCGCGTCGAGCGGCTCCGCCTCGCGCACGGCGAACCGATGGCGTACCTGCTCAACCACCTGCCGCCCGGCCTGCTCGACCTCGACACCGACCAGCTGGAGGCCACCGGCCTGTACCGGCTGATGCGCTCCGCCGGGATCACCCTGCACAGCGCCCGCCAGTCCATCGGCGCCCGCGGCGCCACGGCCGCCGAGGCCGAGCGGCTCGGCGAGACCGAGGGGGCCCCGCTGCTGACCATGCAGCGCACCACGTACGACGACACCGGCCGCGCAGTCGAGTTCGGCGACCACACCTACCGCCCGAGCCGCTACTCCTTCGAGTTCCAGCTGCTCGTACGCCCCTGAGCGACCGCCCCGCTTCGTCGCAATGTCCGGACAATGCGGCCCGTGGGGGCTCCCCGGTCATGTCATGGGTGTCCCCCGTGTTCGATACTGGAGCGTTTGGGGCCGCTGATGCGATCGACGGCCCCTTGCGCATGGAAGAACACGGCAAGAAGGGCACGGCCTCGTGGCACGGTTTCGGACCTGGGTAGGCATAGCGCTGGCGGGGGCACTCTCCGTGTCCCTGGCGGCGTGCAGCAGCACCGGAGGCAAGCGGGCGGAGGACGCCCGCAAGGCCGCCGCGGCCCAGGGGCGGGCGGCGGTGAACACCCCCCGCTGGACCTTCGCGATGATCACCCACTCGGGAGACGGCGACACCTTCTGGGACATCGTGCAGAGCGGTGCCAAGCAGGCCGCCGTCAAGGACAACATCAACTTCCTGTACTCGCACGACGACGAGGCCCAGCAGCAGGCCCAGCTGGTCGACGCGGCGGTGGACAAGAAGGTCGACGGCATCATCGTCACCCTCGCCAAGCCGGACGCCATGAAGGCCGCCGTGGCCCGCGCCGAGAAGGCCGGCATCCCGGTGATCACGGTGAACTCCGGCTCCGAGGAGTCCAAGGCCTTCGGCGCCCTCACCCACATCGGCCAGGACGAGACCATCGCCGGCGAGGCCGTCGGCGACGAGCTGAACAGGCGCGGGAGGAAGAAGGCCCTGTGTGTCCTGCACGAGCAGGGCAACGTCGGCCACGAGCAGCGCTGCGACGGCGTCGCCAAGACCTTCCGCGGCACCCTGCGCAAGCTCTACGTCAACGGCACCAACATGCCCGACGTGCAGTCCGCGATCGAGGCCAAGCTCCAGGCCGACACCTCCATCGACTCCGTGGTCACCCTGGGCGCCCCCTACGCCGACACCGCCGTGAAGGCCAGGACGGACGCGGGCAGCAAGGCCGAGATCGACACCTTCGACCTCAACGCCAAGGTCGCGGCCTCGCTGAAGGACGGCACCCTCGGCTTCGCCGTGGACCAGCAGCCGTACCTCCAGGGCTACCAGGCCGTCGACCTGCTGTGGCTGTACAAGTACAACGGCGACGTCCTCGGCGGCGGCAAGCCGGTCCTGACCGGCCCGCAGATCATCACGAGGGACCAGGCGTCCGCCCTCGCGGAGTACACCGAGCGGGGCACCCGATGAGCGCGGTCACCGACGGGAAGATGCCGGACGAAAGGATTCTGCAGACCTCTCCGCTGCGGAAGCTGCTGGCCCGCCCCGAACTCGGCTCGGTCGTCGGGGCCCTCGCGGTCTTCGTCTTCTTCGCCCTGGCCGCCGACGGCTTCCTGCGCGCCTCCAGCCTCAGCACGGTCCTGTACGCCTCCTCGACCATCGGCATCATGGCCGTACCCGTGGCCCTGCTGATGATCGGCGGCGAGTTCGACCTCTCGGCGGGCGTCCTCGTGACCTCCTCCGCGCTGGTCTCCTCGATGTTCAGCTACCAGATGACCGCCAACACCTGGGTCGGCGTCGGCGTGTCCCTGCTGGTCACCCTGGCCGTCGGCGCCTTCAACGGCTTCATGCTCACCCGCACCAAGCTGCCCAGCTTCATCATCACGCTGGGCACCTTCCTGATGCTCACCGGCATGAACCTCGGCTTCACCAAGCTGATCGACGGCACCGTCTCCACCAAGACCATCGCCGACATGGAGGGCTTCGAGAGCGCCCACGCCGTCTTCGCCTCGACCATCGGCGTCGGCGGCGTCGACGTCAAGGTCACCATCCTGTGGTGGCTCGGCCTGGTCGCCCTCGCCTCCTGGATCCTGCTGCGCACCCGCACCGGCAACTGGATCTTCGCCGTCGGCGGCAACGAGGACGCGGCCCGCGCGGTCGGCGTCCCGGTCGCCCGGACCAAGATCGGCCTCTACATGGGCGTCGCGTTCGGCGCCTGGATCTCCGGCCAGCACCTGCTGTTCTCCTTCGACGCCGTCCAGTCCGGCGAGGGCGTCGGCAACGAGCTGATCTACATCATCGCGGCCGTCATCGGCGGCTGTCTGATCACCGGCGGCCACGGCAGCGCGATCGGCTCCGCCGTGGGCGCCCTCCTCTTCGGCATGACCAGCAAGGGCATCGTCTTCGCCGAGTGGAACCCCGACTGGTTCAAGTTCTTCCTCGGAGCGATGCTGCTCCTCGCGACCCTGCTCAACGCCTGGGTCAAGAAGCGCGCGGAGGCCACCAAGTGACACTCGTGGAGCTGACCGACGTCAGCAAGCACTACGGCACCGTCCGCGCCCTGGAAGGGGTCTCGCTGGAGGTCCACGCGGGCCAGATCACCTGCGTCCTCGGCGACAACGGCGCGGGCAAGTCGACGCTGATCAAGGTGATCGCGGGCCTGCACCGGCACGACGCCGGCACCCTGCGCATCGAGGGCGAGGAGACCACCCTCTCCTCCCCGCGCGACGCCCTGGACCGGGGCATCGCCACGGTGTACCAGGACCTCGCCGTCGTCCCCCTCATGCCGGTCTGGCGCAACTTCTTCCTCGGCTCCGAGCCCCGCAAGGGCGCCGGCCCCTTCAAGCGCCTCGACACCGACCTCATGCGCCGCACCACCCGTGAGGCGCTCCTGCGCATGGGTATCGACCTCCGCGACGTCGACCAGCCCATCGGCACCCTCTCGGGCGGCGAGCGCCAGTGTGTCGCCATCGCGAGGGCGGTCCACTTCGGCGCGAAGGTCCTGGTCCTGGACGAGCCGACGGCGGCCCTGGGCGTGAAGCAGTCCGGTGTGGTCCTGAAATATGTGGCGGCGGCACGGGACGAAGGCCTGGGTGTTGTCTTGATCACCCACAATCCGCATCACGCCTACCTGGTGGGCGACCGTTTCGTGCTGTTGCGGCGCGGCACCATGGTGGGCCATCACACACGGGACGAGATCACACTGGACGACCTGACGAAGCAGATGGCGGGCGGAGCGGACCTGGACGCCCTGGTCCACGAACTCCAGCGGACCTGAGACGCGCACCCCCTGGCCCTGCCCTGCGCAGCACCCGGCGTGAGCGTGCGGCAGAATCGACCCACGATGAGCACCTACCGCGACCTCACCGCCCCCATCGGCTCCCGCCGAGCCCCGGTCCTGCGCACCGTCGGCACCCGAGAGCGCCGGTCCCACCTGACCGCGCCCCGGGTGCCCACGGTCGGTATCGACATCGGCGGCACCAAGGTCATGGCGGGCGTCGTGGACGCCGACGGCAACATCCTGGAGAAGCTCCGCACGGAGACCCCGGACAAGTCCAAGAGCCCCAAGGTCGTCGAGGACACCATCGTCGAGCTGGTCCTGGACCTGTCCGACCGGCACGACGTGCACGCGGTCGGCATCGGCGCCGCCGGCTGGGTCGACGCCGACCGCAACCGCGTCCTGTTCGCCCCCCACCTGTCCTGGCGCAACGAACCCCTGCGCGACCGCATCGCCGGCCGCCTCGCCGTGCCGGTCCTGGTCGACAACGACGCCAACACCGCCGCCTGGGCCGAGTGGCGCTTCGGCGCCGGCCGCGGCGAGGACCACCTGGTCATGATCACCCTCGGCACGGGCATCGGCGGCGCCATCCTGGAGGACGGCCAGGTCAAGCGCGGCAAGTTCGGTGTCGCCGGAGAGTTCGGCCACATGCAGGTCGTCCCCGGCGGGCACCGCTGCCCGTGCGGCAACCGCGGCTGCTGGGAGCAGTACAGCTCCGGCAACGCCCTCGTCCGCGAGGCCAGGGAACTGGCCGCGGCCGACTCCCCGGTGGCCTACGGGATCATCGAGCACGTCAAGGGCAACATCCACGAGATCACCGGCCCGATGATCACCGAGCTGGCCCGCGAGGGCGACGCGATGTGCGTGGAGCTGCTCCAGGACATCGGCCAGTGGCTCGGCGTCGGCATCGCCAACCTCGCCGCCGCCCTCGACCCCTCCTGCTTCGTCATCGGCGGCGGTGTCTCGGCCGCCGACGACCTGCTCATCGGCCCGGCCCGGGACGCCTTCAAGCGCCACCTCACCGGCCGCGGCTACCGCCCCGAGGCCCGCATCACCCGCGCCCAGCTCGGCCCCGAGGCCGGCATGGTGGGCGCCGCCGACCTGGCCCGGCTGGTCGCCCGCCGCTTCCGCCGGGCCAAGCGGCGCCGGGTGGAGCGGTACGAGCGCTACGAGCGGTACGTCCAGGGCCGCCGCGACCAGGACACCGCATGACCTCGTCGCTGCCCCACCAGGGCGGCCCGCCCGACGAGCCGCAGCGGCCCGTCGAGGACCCCCGGCACAAGGCGAAGCGGCGGGCCCTCACCCTGCTGATCATCGTCCTGCTCATCGGCGTCCCGGCCGGCTACCTGGTGATCTCCGCGAACCAGAGCCGCGACAGCGGCAAGGACAAGGAGGCCAAGTACTCGGCGACCGGCCTCACCCCGGGCTGGCCGTCGAAGGTCCAGCGCCGCCTGTACCAGGTGACCGTCCCGCACCCCGCCGACGACATCGCCTCCTACGAGACGAACAACTGGAAGACCAGCCGTCTCTACGTCCAGTTCCGCACCAACCCCGCCGGCCTGGACAGCTTCCTGGGGGCCATGGGCGTCCGCCGCGACCAGCTGAGGAAGAACGAGATCGCCGTCGGCGAACGCGACCGGAAGGTCAGCGGCTGGACCTTCGGCGGCCCGGGCCCGTGGTACGGCCTGACCCACGAACAGAGGAACCCGGCACCCACCCAGGACGTGGTCGTCAACCTGTCCGACCCCCGGCAGCCGATGGTGTTCGTCGTCTCCCGCACGGTGCCGTAGCCGGGCCCCGACCGGCCCCGGAGCCGATTGTCAGACCCCGCCCGTAGAGTCGGAGACGACTGATCCGGGACACGGGCGGGAGGTGGCAGGACGTATGAGCGGCACGGCTGCGGTGGCCGAGCGCACAGGGGGTTCCCCTCAGACGGGTGCCGGGCACCCGGTCCCGGTGCGTCTCGCGTCCGTCTACCTGCCCGCGCCCCTGCCCCGCCAGGGCCGCCTCGCCTTCTGGGACCCCGACGGCGCCCCGCTGCCCGAGGGTGCCGGTGCGACCGCCGAGGAGCTGACGGTCGTACGACGGCACGGTCCCGGAGTGCGCCGCCGGCAGGTGCCCGCCCTGACCCTGCCGCTCGCCGAGGCCCTGCCGCTGCTGGTCCGCGCCCGGCGCGACCCGGCCGCCCACCCGGCCACCGCCTGCTGGGGCGCCGCCGCCCTGCACGCGCTGCGGCTCGTCGCCCGCGGCCGGCTGCTCCCGGGCCTCACCCCGGGCGGCCACGACGCCTGGCGGGCCGGCCCGCTGGAGCCCGAGGACATCGCCCACCTGCGCGCCGTCGCCGCGGCCCTGCCCGCCGAGGGCCACGCGGTGCCCCTGCCCGGCCCGGGCCCGCTGTGCCTGCCCGAACCGGAGGCCCTGGTCCGCTCCTTCCTGGACGCGGTCGCCGACACCCTGCCCCGCACGCCCGCGGCCCCCTTCACCGCCGGCCGGCCCTACGCGGCCCGCGAGCCCCAGCACCTGCCCGAGGCCCACGCCTGGGCGGCCGAGGTCGCCGCCGGGATGGACGCGGGCGTCCGGATCTCGCTGCGCCTGGACCTGTCCGCGTACGACGTGTTCGACGCCGGCGCACGGGAGGGAACGCGTGCCGCGGGGGCGGCGATCGTGCAGGTGCACAGCCTCGCCGACCCCACCCTGGTGACCGACGCGGCGGCCCTGTGGACGGGCGGGGCCGACGCGGCGTTCGGACCCCGCGCGCGCGTGGACACCGCCCTCGCCGTCCGGCGTGCCGCCCGGGTGTGGCCGCCCCTGGACCGCCTCACCGAACAGGACGTGCCCGACGTCCTCGCCCTCACCGAGGAGGAGCTGGGCGACCTGCTCGGCGTGGCGGCGGGCCGGCTCGCCGCCGCCGGGGTCGCCGTCCACTGGCCCCGCGACCTCGCCCGCGACCTGACCGCCACCGCGGTGGTCCGCCCGGCGCCCGGCTCCGCGACCGACGGCACCGGCTTCTTCGAGAGCGAGGACCTGCTCCGGTTCCGCTGGCAGCTGGCGATCGGCGGCGACCCGCTCAGCGAGGCCGAGATGGACACCCTCGCCGAGGCCCACCGCCCTGTCGTCCGGCTGCGCGACCGCTGGGTGCTGGTCGACCCCGCCCTGGTCCGCAAGGCCCGCAAGCGCGAACTCGGCCTGCTCGACCCGGTCGACGCGCTGTCCGTCGCCCTCACCGGCGAGGCCGAGGTGGACGGCGAGACCGTCGACGTCGTCCCCGCCGGCGCGCTGGCCGCCCTCCGCGACCGGCTCACCGCGGGCCTGCACCCCGCCGCCCCGCCCCCCGGCCTGAACGCCGTCCTCCGCGACTACCAGCTGCGCGGCCTGGCCTGGCTCGACCTCATGACCTCCCTCGGCCTCGGCGGCTGTCTCGCCGACGACATGGGCCTCGGCAAGACCGTCACCCTCATCGCCCTGCACCTGAAGCGGGCCCGCACCGAGCCGACCCTCGTCGTCTGCCCGGCCAGCCTCCTCGGCAACTGGCAGCGGGAGATCACCCGCTTCGCCCCCGGCGTCCCCGTCCGCCGCTTCCACGGCCCCGAGCGCACCCTGGAGGACGTGACCGGCGGTTTCGTCCTCACCACGTACGGCACCATGCGCTCCACCGCCGCGCAGCTGGCGCGGCAGCCCTGGGGCATGGTCGTCGCCGACGAGGCACAGCACGTGAAGAACCCCTACTCCGCCACCGCCAAGGCGCTGCGCACCATCCCGTCCCCCGCGCGCGTGGCGCTGACGGGCACCCCCGTGGAGAACAACCTCTCCGAACTGTGGGCCCTGCTCGACTGGACCACCCCCGGCCTCCTCGGCCCGCTGAAGTCCTTCCGCGCCCGCCACGCCCGAGCCGTCGAGAACGGCGAGGACACGGACGCCGTGGAGCGCCTCGCCCGCCTGGTCCGGCCCTTCCTGCTGCGCCGCAAGAAGTCCGACCCCGGCATCGTGCCCGAGCTGCCGCCCAAGACGGAGACCGACCACCCGGTGCCGCTCACCCGGGAGCAGGCCGCGCTGTACGAGGCGGTGGTGCGCGAGTCCATGCTGGCCATCGAGACGGCGCAGGGCATGGCCCGCCGGGGCCTGGTGCTGAAGCTGCTCGGCGCGCTGAAGCAGATCTGCGACCACCCCGCGCTCTACCTGAAGGAGCAGCCGGACCCCGACCGCCTGGCCGCCCGCTCCGGCAAACTCGCCCTCCTCGACGAGCTGCTGGACACCCTCCTCGCGGAGGACGGCTCGGCCCTCGTCTTCACCCAGTACGTCGGCATGGCCCGCCTCCTCACCGCCCACCTGTCCGCCCGCGCGGTCCCCGTCGACCTGCTGCACGGCGGCACGCCGGTGCCCGAGCGCGAGCGCATGGTCGACCGCTTCCAGAGCGGCGAGACCCCGGTCCTGGTGCTGTCCCTGAAGGCCGCCGGCACCGGCCTCAACCTGACCCGGGCCGGCCATGTCGTCCACTTCGACCGCTGGTGGAACCCTGCCGTCGAGGAACAGGCCACGGACCGCGCGTACCGCATCGGGCAGACCCAGCCCGTCCAGGTCCACCGCCTGGTCACCGAGGGCACGGTGGAGGACCGCATCGCCGAGATGCTCGCCTCCAAGCGCGCCCTGGCCGACGCCGTCCTCGGCTCCGGCGAGGCCGCGCTCACCGAACTCACGGACCGTGAACTCTCCGACCTGGTCTCCCTGCGGAGGACGCCATGACCGGCCCCGACGACCCCCGCCCCGCGGACGCCGCCCGCCGCGCCCTGCGGGCGGCCCGCCACGGAGCAGGCACCGGCACCGACGGCACGGAGGCGGAGCCGGGCGATCTGCCGGCGACGGTGCCGTCCGGTGGTGGCGGTGAGTCGGGTGACCTGCCGGCGACGGTGTCGTCCGGTGGTGGCGGTCAGCCGGGCGATGCGGCGCGTGGGGTGCTGTCCGGTGGCGGCGAGGCCGGGGCGGAGGACCTGACCCGCGAGGTGCCGTCCCGCGAGAGCGCGGCGCGGCCCGGGGGTGCGGTGCGGCCCGGGGATGCGGCGCGGGCGGCGCTCCGGGCTGCCTTCTCCGCGCGGCGGGGAGACACGTCGGGGGCCGATGACGGGGCGCCGGCGGGCGACGTCACCGATCCGGTGGCGGGCGCGGGGCAGGAGGAGCCGGCGCGCGCCGCGGCGGAAGCGGGGCCGGGTGGTTCGGGTGCGGCCGGTTCGGGTGCGGCCGGTGCCGGTGTTGGCGGTGGGGGTGTTGGCGGTGCCGGTCCTGCCAGTGCCGGTGCCCGTGCTGACGGTGCCCGTGACGGTTCCGGTGCTGTCGGTGCCACGGGTGGGCGTCCCGGGGATGCCGCGCGGGAGGCGCTGCGTGCGGCCCGCCGGGAGGCCCTGCGCGCCCGGGCGGCGGAGCCCCGGCGTGAGCGGCGGGCACCGGCGCCGACCGGTCCCGCGGCGCCCGCGCCGGAGGGGGAGGCCCGGGCCGCCAGGGCGAAAGCCGCGCAGGAGATGCGGCACTACCTGGCGAACGCCTTCCGCATGCCCACGTGGACGGACACCCCCGACGAGCCGGAACACCCCGCCCACGGCACCCCCGCGCCCACCGAGCCGACCTCGCCGACGCCCACGCCCACGTCCACGCCGACGCAGCCTCCCACGCCGACGTCAGCCCCGTCGTCCCCCGTCCCGGTCCCGCCCCCGGCCCCCGCCCCGGCCGGTCCGGTCGCCCCCGTCACACCGGCGACCCCCCAAGTGCCCCCCACCATGGCCACCCCCCACCGCGACACCGAGCTCCGGCGTACGTTCCCGGCGTTCGCGGTGCGGGAGAAGGCGGGGGAGGAGACGCCGTTCGCCGGGACCTGGTGGGGGAACGCCTGGGTGGCGGCGCTGGAGCGGGGGGCCTTGGACGGCAGGCGGCTGGCGCGCGGACGGGGGTACGCGGAGCGGGGGCACGTGGACGCGATCACCGTCACCCCGGGGCTGGTGCTGGCCTATGTGCGCGGCAGCCGGCCCCGCCCCTACCGGGTGCAGGTCCGGGTGCGGACCCTGGGGGACGAGGACTGGGAGAGGTTCCTCGACACCGCGGCCGACCGGCCCGGGCACATCGCGGCGCTGCTCGACAAGGAGCTGCCCCACTCGCTCGCCGACTGCGGCGTGCCCCTTCTGCCCGGGCCCGGCGACCTCACCCCCCGGTGCAGCTGCCCCGACTCCGGCCACCCCTGCAAGCACGCCGCCGCCCTCTGCTACCAGACCGCCCGCCTGCTCGACGCCGACCCGTTCGTGCTGCTCCTGCTGCGCGGCCGGGGCGAGAAGGAACTGCTCGACGCGCTGTCCCGGCGCAGCGCCGCCCGCGCCGCGCGGGAAGCACAGCCGCAGACCCTGCCCGGCGTCCGGGCCACCGAGGCCCTCGCCGCGCGCGAACGCCCGCCGCTGCCCCCGCCGTCGCCGGTGCCCCCGCACCCCGGGCAGCCTCCGGTCTACCCCTCGGCACCCGGCGGCCCGGACCCCTTCGCGCTGGACCAGCTGGCCACCGACGCGGCCGCCCGCGCCCACGCCCTGCTCGGCACCGGACGCGACCCGGTCGGCGAGCTGACCCTGTGGCAGGACGCGGTACGGCTCGCCGCGGCTCGCCCCGGTTCCGGGCTGACCGCGGCCACCCGGGCGCTGTACGCCACGCTCGCCGACGCCGTCGGCCGTACCCCGGTCGACCTGGCGCGTGCCGTCGCCGCGTGGCGGCAGGGCGGCCCCGCGGGCCTGGCCGTCCTGGAGGAGCCCTGGGATCCGCCCGCCGGGCGTTTCGACCGGGCCCGCCCGCTGCTGCTCGCCGCCGACCTCCCGGCGTTCCGCCCTTGGCGCAACCGGCTCACCCACCCCCGCGGCCACGTCCAGCTCCGCCTCGGCCGCGACGGCCTCTGGTACGCCTACGAGTCGGAGCCCGGCCAGGACGACTGGTGGCCCCGCGGCACCCCGGACCCCGACCCGGTGGGCGCGCTGACCGGGCTCGGCGTCCCCGACGACGCCCGGTGAACGACACCCGCTGAACGCTGCCCGGAACACCGCTCGCCGGCGGTGGTCAGCCCTGCCCGGCGTACCGGTTGCGGGGCGTCGGCAGGCCCAGCCGCTCGCGGAGGGTCCCGGTGCCGTACGCGCTGCGGTACGCGCCGCGGCGGCGCAGTTCCGGGACCAGCCGCCGGGTGACGGCGGTGAGGTCGTGCGGCAGCGCCCCGGGGCGCAGGCGGAAGCCGTCCAGTCCGGCGGTGCGCCAGTCGAGCAGCAGGTCGGCCAGCTCACCGGGGGTGCCCGTGAAGACCAGGGCGTCCGAGGTGTACTCCGCGCCGGCCAGCGCGTCCAGGCGTTCCTTGCGGCGGGCGGCGGCGCCGGGCTCGTCGTCGAGGAGGACGACCAGGTCGGCGAACCTGCGCAGCGGCCGGTCCCGCAGGTCCCGGCCCACCCGGTCGGCGGCCTCGGCCACCTGCGCGAGGACCGCCGTGGCGCCCGCGCGGTCGAACGGCGTCACGAAGACGACGTCGCTGGCGCGCGCCGCGAACTCGTACGGTGTCGAGGCGTGCGCGAGGCTCGCCACCACCGGCTGGCCCTGCGGCGGGCGCGGGGTGATCGAGGGGCCCCTGACGCTGAACCAGGCGCCCTCGAAGTCGATGTGGTGCAGCTTGTCGCGGTCGAGGAAGCGGCCCGTGGCGGTGTCCCGTATCTCCGCGTCGTCCTCCCAGCTGTCCCAGAGCCGCCGGGCCACCTCCACCACGTCGGCGGCCTCCGCGAACAGCGGGCGCAGCCGCGCGGCGATCAGCTCGGGGTCGCGCAGGTCGTCGTCGGTCAGCTGCGGGGTCGTACGGCGGCCGAAGTGGGCGGCGTCGGCGGCGCGCGAGGCGATCTGCGGGCGCCATCCCGCGCGGCCCTCGCTGACGTGGTCGAGGGTGGCGATGCCGACGGCGACGTGGAAGGGCTCGGTGTGGGTGACGTTGACCGTGGGGACCAGGCCGATGCGCGTGGTGAGCAGGGCGAGATGGGAGGCGAGCAGGACCGCGTCCAGGCTGCCGCGGACCTGGTCGGTCCGGTCGTCGGGGCGGTGCGGCGCGGCCGACTGCGGGCCGAGCGCGTCCTCGAAGGTGACGAGGTCGAGGAGGCCGCGCTCGGCTTCGGCGACCAGGTCCGCCCAGTACCCGGGCGTGAACAGGGCGCCGGGCCGGGCGCCCTCGGACCGCCAGGCCGCGGGATGCCAGCCGGCGCCGTCCAGGGCGACGGCGAGGTGCAGCGGGCTGTCGTTCACGATGCACTGCCTTCCCACTGGGCCGAAGCGGTTCTGGACGTGCGCCCGGTGTCCGGCGGCCGGCGCAGGCCGAGGTGGTCCCGCAGCGTCGTGCCGGTGTAGTCGGGGCGGTGGACGCCCTTCTCCTGGAGCAGGGGCACCACCCGGTCGACGAAGTCGTCCAGGCCGCCGGGCGTCAGGTGCGTGGCGAAGACGAAGCCGTCCGCGCCGTCGGTCTGCACGAAGTGGTCGACGGCGTCGGCGACGGTGTGCGGGCTGCCGACGAAGGTCTGGCCGCCGTGCACCTCGATGACCAGTTCGCGGATGCTCAGCCCGCGTTCGTGGGCGAGGGCCCGCCAGCGCCGGGCGGTCTCCGCCCGGCCCGTGCGGAACACGGAGTGACCCTTCAGGACCAGCGACTCGGGTTCGGGGTCGATGTCGGGCAGCGGCCCGTCCGGGTCGTACGCGGACAGGTCGCGGCCCCAGACGGCCTCCAGGTGGGCGATCGCGGTCTGCGGGCTCACCTGGGCGCGGGTGATCTCGTCGGCGTAGGCCGCGGCCTCCGCGTCGGTGTCGGCGACGACGACGGTGGCGGTGGGCATGATCCGCAGGTCGTCCGGTGAGCGGCCGTACCGGGCGAGCCGGCCCTTGACGTCCCGGTAGAAGGCGCGGGCCTCCTCCAGCCGGTTGTACTTGCTGAACACCACCTCGGCGTCCGAGGCCGCGAAGTCACGGCCCGCGTCGGACTCCCCGGCCTGGATGACCACCGGGTGCCCCTGCGGGCTGCGCGGGGTGGTGAACCGCCCCGCGATGTCGAAGTGCCCGCCGTGGTGGGTGAACGCGCCGGCCCCGGGGCGCACGAACCGCCCGGACACCGGGTCCGCGGGCACATCCGCTCCGTGCCAGCTGTCCCACAGCTCACGCGCCGTCGCGAGGAACTCGGCGGCGCGGGAGTAGCGGTCGGCCTCGGCGAGGAAGCCGCCGCGGCGGAAGTTCTCCCCGGTGAAGGCGTCGAAGCTGGTCACCACGTTCCAGCCGGCCCGTCCGCCGCTGAGGTGGTCCAGGGTCGCCAGCCGGCGCGCCACCTCGTACGGCTCGTTGAACGTGGCGTTGACGGTGGCGGCGACCCCGAGCCGCGTGGTGGCGGCGGCCAGGGCGCTCAGCATCGTCAGGTTGTCCGGGCGGCCGGCCACGTCCAGCTCGTAGACGCGGCCCTTGTGTTCGCGCAGCCGCAGCCCTTCGGCGAGGAAGAAGAAGTCGAACTTCCCGCGCTCCGCGGTCCGCGCGAGGTGCACGAAGGAGCCGATGGCGATCTGGCTCCCGGAGCGTGGGTCCGACCAGACGGTGACGTTGTGGATGCCCGGCAGCTGGGCCGCGAGGTGGATCTGCTTCGGCACGGTGCTCCTTGTCAGGCGCGGGTTCTCGGATGCGGGGGAAGCGGCCCCGGGCAGCGCGGTGACCGGCACCGCGTGTGCCCGGGGCCCTGGGCAGCGGGCCGGGCGGGTCAGCCCGCGGACACCTCCGGGAGCTGCCCGACGTGCCCCATGCGGTAGCCGACCCCGCGGACCGTGATGATCCAGCGGCTGGAGCCGAGTTTCGCCCGCAGGCTGCTCACGTGCGTGTCGATGGTGCGGCTGGTGCTCACCCAGTTGCTGCCCCAGACCTTGGCCATCAGCTCCTTGCGCGACACGACGGAGTCGGGCCGGGCGGCCAGGGTGTAGAGCAACTCGAACTCCGTGGCCGTCACGTCGACGACACGGTCGCGCAGCCGCACCTCCCGCGTCCGCGGGTCGATGTGCAGCGGCCGGAGCGAGATGCTGTCGGCGCCGACGGAGTGCGGACGGGTGCGCCGCAGCACCGCTTCGATCCGCGCGCCGATCTCCCGCGGACTCCAGGTCCTCAGCACGCAGTCGTCCGCTCCCGCCTTGAGCGCGAGCACCCTTTCCAGTTCGTTGTCCCGGTGCGTGCAGGCGATCAGCGGAATATCGCTTTCCGCCCGCAGGGTGCGGCAGACCTCCAGTCCGTCGATGTCGGGCAGGTCCAGGGAGAGCAGCACCAGATCGGCGTCATGGTAGGAACGCAGGATCCGTGCGCCCCGGTCGACGGTGTGGGCGGCGTAGCCCTGCCGGCGCAGATCACCCGCCGTAGCCTCGGCCGCGGTGGCGTCCGGCTCCACGACCAGCACTCTCTTCACGCTCCCAGGCCTTTCGCTCCGGCGTCCGCCCAGTAGCCCGCGGCATCGGTGCCGGCCGCGGCCAGCCCCGTGGCCGGCGCGGGGACGGCGCCGGGAGCGCCGTACAGCTGCTGGTAGGCGTACGCTGCCGAGACCATGGTCATGTGGTGGTGCCAGCCGGGGAAGGAACGGCCCTCGAAGTCGAGCACACCGAATCCCTCCCGCAGCACGGCCACGGTCCGGCGGGCGAGGGCCTGGCTCCAGGCCAGCGCCAGGACCTCCTCCACGCCCCGGCCCATCAGGCTGGTGACCCAGTACCGGGACGGCTGGGCGCCGTCGGCGGAGAGCTGTTCGAGGATGTGGTACGCCCGCGGGACGCCGTCCTTGGCGGCCCCGCGCTGGGACAGACGGACCGGCCCCGTGTACACGTTGACCCGTACGGCCCGGGAGATCCCGTGCTCGGTGGGGCGCAGGAGCACATGCGGCTGCCGGGCGTGCGGTTCCTCCATCAGCTCGCCGACCGTGATCACCCTCGGGGAGGGACGTCCGACGAGGACGATCTGCCCGGAGTCGACCTCGCACACGAAGTCGAGCCCCCGGCGGGCGAGTCCGGCCATGACACCGCTCGCGTCGTCGCACCGCTGCGTCAGGTTCAGCACCCAGGGCGCCGTGGGCAGCGGCGGGTGCGCCGCGGTGACCCCGGCGGCGAAGCCGAGGACGAACGCCCCCACGGGGCGCCCGGTCTCCGTGTCCGGTATCCGCGCCCGGCGCCTGCGCAGATCGTCCCAGTCCCAGGCTCCGTCGAGGACGAGGCTCCAGTCGACGGGGAAGCACCGGGAGCCCGTCGACAGGAAGAGCCCCACACCGCGCTGGCAGTTGACGGTGCGTCCGGTCGCTTGGTCCAGGCGACGGTGCACCCCCACCGAGTGCTCGCCCTGCTTCGGGATCAGGACGTCGGCGACCGTCCAGGCGTACGCCGGCCGGTGCGCCGCGATGGTCCGGCCGAGCGCGCGGCGCACCGGTTCCCAGCCCCAGGTGCTGCTGTTGATGAACTGGTGCAGACCGTGCGCCGCCCCGGCCGGCAGTAAGCCGGCCTCGGCCATGCGGCGCGGGGTCTTCTTGCCGGGGGTGTGGATCAGCCCCCACAAGTAGGCCCGGGCCCAGCGGCGTTGTTCCGCCCGGTGCAGTGGATTGAATACGCTTTCAACAAACGTTTGTATGCGCTCGCGATCCCCGGCAGCGACGCGCACTCCCAATGACGACATGTTGAACTACGCCCCCTCGCAGTCGTGTCGCCCCACAGTGTCCGTGTGGATGTACGGGCAGTCGTACGAGGGACAAAGCTACCGGCTGCATCGCCAAATTCACGCGTCGTGCTGTCACTTTGACATTTCGGCCGCTGACCAGCGGGAACAGGGTCGGGGGAGGGGTGCGGCCGAGGTCGGTCAGGAGGCCGGTGAAAGCCCTTGCGCCCCTCCCGCGACCCGCGGAAGGAGACCGGTTTCCACTGGTCAGGCAGCGTGAGGCGGGTATTCCGCCCAAGGCCGGTGCCACTGGCCAAGAAGGTCCGGAAGAAAGCCCGCGAACCATCACCGGTGTATGAACATCACGTTGCGCGCCGTCGCGCCGGGAAGCCGTGACGGCGCGCGGCGAGCACCACGGCCAACACCGGCACCAGGAGCAGCAGCACCGTCCAGGGGAAGGAACCGCTGCCCGTCGCGTCGAGCAGCACACCGCCCAGCACGCCGCCGCCGGCCATGGCCACGTTCCAGAGCGTGACGAGCATCGCCTGCGCCGCGTCGGCCTGGTCGCCGCCCGCGTCGCCGACGGCGGTCTGCAGCAGGGTGGGCAGTCCGCCCCAGCCCAGCCCCCACAGGGCGGCGGCGACGTACACCAGGGGGCCGCCGTCGCTCAGCACCGCGAGCAGCGCGGCGGCGGCAGCCACCAGCAGGGTGCTGGCGACGGTCAGCGCGCGCAGCCGGTGCTGGATCCGGGCGCCCACGATCCAGATGCCGAGCAGCGAGGTGACACCGAAGGCGAGCAGGACCAGATCGGTCTGGCCGCCCATGTCCAGGCCGTCCAGGAAGGTGGCGATGTACGCGTACAGCACCGTGTGGGCGAGCACGAAGACGAGCGTCACGAAGAGCACCGGGCGCACACCCGGGACACCCAGCGCCCGCAGCATCCGGGGGCGTTCGCCCTGCCGCAGGCCCGGGTAGTCGGGCACGGCGACGGTGATCCACAGCAGTAGCACCACCGTGAGCGCCGTCATCGCCAGGAACGCCCAGCGCCAGCCGAGGGCCTGGCCGAGGAAGGTCCCGGCGGGCACGCCGAGGGAGAGCGCCACCGGGATGCCCGCCATGGCGACGGCGATGGCCCGGCCCTGGAGGGGGGCCGGTGCCATGCGGCGCGCGTAGCCGGCGAGCAGGGCCCACGCGAGGCCCGCGGCGACGCCCGCGAGGAAGCGGGCCACCATCGTCAGGCCGTAGACGGACGACAGGGCCGTGACCGTGTTGGCCACGGCGAAGCCCGCGACGGCGGTGAGCAGCAGCCGCTTGCGCCGCCAGCCCGCGGTGGCCGCCGTCAGCGGGATCGCGGTGAGCGCGGTGCCGATGGCGTAGATCGTGACCGTCTGCCCCGTCGCGGACTCGCTCACCCTCAGGTCGTGGCTCATGTCGGGGAGCAGGCCCGCGGGCAGCGTCTCGGTCAGGCTGGTGACGAACACCGCGGTGGCCAGGGCGAGCAGTGCGAGCATCGGCAGTCTCTGCCGCGGCTCCTCGCCCGCCCGCCCGGTGGGCGGCGCGGCACCGGGGGCGGCAGCGGCGGCGGTTTCGGGTGAGGCGCTCATGGGGTGTACTCCGTATCTGCTGGTGCGAAGCCCGGGGGCGCGGCCGGGGAGGAGGGGGCCTGCCGTGACGCCGCCGGGCACACCCGGCAGCCGGACATCCGGGGAGTCACGACTGTGCGCGCGGCCACTTCGGGAATGCTTCGGAAAGCCTTCGGGAACGCTTCGGAGCCGGTGCCGGAACGGGTCGGGGCCGGTGTCGGAACGGATCGGGCCCAGGGCGGAACCGGAACCGAGCGGACGCATTACGGAACGGGTACGGTGGTGCACATGCGGTTAGGGGTGCTCGGACCACTCGCGGTGTGGGACGACGACGGGGAGCAGCTTCAGGTCCCCGAGACCAAGGTGCGGGCGCTGCTGGCGGATCTGCTCGCGCACGACGGCGGCCCCGTCTCCGCGGACCGGCTCATCGACGACCTGTGGGGCGACCGTCTCCCCGGCAATCCGGCGGGCGCGCTGCAGGCCAAGGTCTCGCAGCTGCGCCGGGTGCTCGGCCGGGAACGGCTGCTGCGGCAGCCGCCGGGGTACGGGCTGCGGCTCGGCCCCGCCGACGACGTGGACGCCGACCGCTTCGGCCGGCTCGTCGCCGAGGCACGCTCCGTCGCGGACCCGCGGAGGCGGGCCGGCCTGCTCACCGAGGCCCTCGGACTGTGGCGGGGGCCGGCGTACGCGGACTTCGCCGACGAGGGGTTCGTCCGCGCGGCCCGGGAGTGCCTCGCGGAACAGCGGCTGGCCGTGCTGGAGGAGCGGGCCGAGGCACGCCTGGCGGCGGGGGACCACCTGCTGCTCGCCGGCGAACTGGCCGCGCTCGTGACCGAGCACCCGTTGCGGGAGCGGCTGCGGGCCGTGCAGATGCGGGCGCTGTACCGGGCCGGCCACCAGGGCGAGGCCCTCGCGTCGTACGAGGACCTGCGCACCCGCCTCGCCACCGAACTGGGCGCCTGCCCCGCCCCCGCCCTGAGCGCCCTCCACCAGGCCATGCTCCGCCAGGACCCGGACCTGGACGCGACGCTGCCCTCCACGGCTCCGCCCCACCCCGGTTCCTCGTACGCCGCGGTGGCGCCCACCGCCTCCCCGTCCGCCCGACCGGCACCGCCGACCCCCACGGCGCTTACGACCCCCGCGGCGCTTACGACCCCCACGACGCCTACGATCCCCACCACGCCTACGCCCCCCACTACGCGCACGACCCCCACGGCTCCCACGACCCCCGCCTCCGCCCACCCAGGTGCGCACCCCGACGTCCCGCGGGCCGCCGCCCCGTCGGCCACCCTTCCCGTGCCCCTCACCGCGCTCATCGGCCGGGAGGAGGCGCTCGGGCGGATCTCCCGGATGCTCGGGCGGCAGCGGCTCGTGACCCTCACCGGGCCCGGTGGGGTCGGCAAGACCCGCCTGGCCGTGGCCGCCGCGCACGACGCGGTGACCGGTGGCGGGGAGCTGCCCGACGGGGCCTGGTTCGTGGAGTTCGCGGGGGTGCGCAGTGCCGGCCCGGACGACCTCGCCGGCCTCGTCGCCGCGACCCTCGGCATCCGGGACGACGCCCCCTCCGCCCCGCCCGCCACCGGCACCGGGGCCGCCTCCCCCGTGCACCGGCTGACCGCCGCCCTGCGTGACCGCCGTACCCTGCTGGTGCTGGACAACTGCGAACACGTCGTCGCGGCCACCGCCGAGCTGGTCGCGCTGCTCCTGCGCAGCGCCCCGCAGCTGCGCATCCTCACCACCAGCCAGGAACCGCTGGCCCTGGCCGGCGAGGCCGTGTTCCTGGTCGAGCCGCTCCCCACCCCGGACGCCGTACGCCTGTTCACCGAGCGGGCCGCCGCCTGCGCGCCCGGTTTCCGGCTCGGCGCGGGCGAAGGGCCCGAGCACGCCGCCGTGGCCGAGATCTGCCGCCGCCTGGACGGCATCCCGCTCGCCCTGGAACTGGCGGCGACCCGGGTGCGCGCCCTGGGCGTGAGGGAGCTGGCCGCCCGCCTCGGCGACCGGTTCCGGGTGCTGACCTCCGGGCAGCGGGGCGCGCCGGCCCGCCAGCAGACCCTGCGCGCGATGATCGACTGGAGCTGGGAGCTGCTCAGTCCGCCCGAACGCCTCGTCCTCAGCCGTCTCGCCGTGCACCGCGACGGCTGCGGCCTCGACGCGGCGGAGGCGGTGTGCGCGGGGGAGGGCGTGGCCGGCGCCGATGTGCTCGACCTCGTCACCCGGCTGGTGGAGAAGTCCCTCGTGGTCGTCACGGACGGCCCCGCCGGCCCCCGCTACCGCCTCCTGGAGTCCGTCGCCGCCTACGCCACCGAGCGGTTGCACGAGACCGCCGACGAGGCCGCGGCCCGCGAACGCCACCTGCACCACTACCTCGCGCTCGCCGAACGCGCCGAGCACCGGCTGCGCGGTCCCGGGCAGCGGGACTGGCTCGCCCGCCTGGACACCGAGGCGTGCAACCTGCGCGCCGCCCTCGACGAGGCGGTGCGACGGGCCGCCGACGGGCGCAGCGAGGAGGCCGTCCGGCTCGCCACCGCCCTGTCCTGGTGGTGGCTGCTGCGCGGCCGGCTCACCGAGGGTCGCCGCGCCCTGGCCGCCGTCCTCGCGGCCACCGCCGGCCACTGCGACCCGGAACTCGCCCTGCTGCACTCCGGGTTCGTGCTGCTGACCGGGGAGCGCACGGTGACCTGCTGCGCCGACGCCGTACCCGACCCCGTGCGCCGCGCCCGGGCGCTGTGGCTGAACGCCTACGGCAGGTTCAGCGTCGGCGACCTGGACGGCAGCCGTGCGCTGAACACCCGCGCGCTCCTGCACTTCGAGGCCGCGGACGAGCAGTGGGGCATCGCCGCGGCGCTGGGCCTGCGGGCGGCGCTCGCCCTGGTCCGCGGGGACCTGGACGGCCTGGCCCGCGACGGACGGCGCAGCCGCGCCCTCTTCCGCGAGCTGGGCGACCGCTGGGGCGAACTGCAGACCGTCTCACCGCTCGCCGCGCTCGCCGAGATCAAGGGGGAGTACGCACAGGCGGCGCACCGCCAGCACGAGGGGCTCCAGATCGCCCGGGAGCTGAGCCTGGAGGCCGAGGTGTCGGCCCGGCTGTCCGGGCTCGGCCGGCTCGCCCTGCTCGCCCAGGACTTCGACCGCGCCCGCGAACTGCATGAGCAGGCCCGCCGTATCGCCGTCGAACAGGGCTACAAGTACGGCGAGATCCACGCGGACATGGGCCTGGCGCTCGGCGCGCGGCGCTCCGGGGACATCGACGCGGCCGAGGCGCACCTGCTGCGCATCCGCGACGCCCACGCCGACGTCTCCTCACCGGCCGGTGACCATCTGCTCCACGCCGAGCTCGGGTTCATCGCCGAACTCCGCGGCGACGCCGCCCGGTCCGCCGCCCACCACCTGCGCGGTCTGCGCATCGCCCGCCGGCTGGACGAGCCGCGCGCCCTCGCCCTCTCCCTGGAGGGCCTCGCCGGCACGGCCGCGCTGTGCGGGCACCGCTCCGGCGCCACCTGCGCGGCCCTGCTCCTCGGCGCCGCCCACGCCGCGCGCCGCAGCGTGGGCGCACCCCTGCCCCCCGCGGAACGCGGTGACGCCGACCGGATCACCGCGGCGGCCCAGGGCGTCCTGGGCGGGCGGGCCTTCACCGAGGCGTTCGAGCGCGGTGCGTGGCTGGGCCCCGCCGAGGCGGAGCACCACGCCCGCACCGCCCTGGCCGCACTGGCGGACAAGGCGGCCTGAACCGCCCCGGGAGGTCAGCCGCCGCCTGTGCCGGACAGCGCGGCGGCGCCCAGGCCTTCCGAGGCGGTGCTGATGATGCCGTCCAGGACGTCGCGGGAGCGGACCAGGTCGGCGATCATCCGGTCGAGCCGGTCGCGTTCCGCGGTCAGCTCGTCCACGAGCCGGGGGGTCGCGCTCGCGCTCGGTGTGCCGTCGCCGTCGCGCATGCACGGCAGCAGCTGGGCGATCTTCTTGCTGTTCAGTCCGGCGGCGTAGAGCGCCTGGATGCGGACGACCCGGTCGACGGCCCACTCGCCGTAGTCGCGGTGGCCGCCGGGGGTCCGTTCGGCGGTGAGCAGCCCCTGGGCCTCGTAGTAGCGCAGCGACCGCTCGCTCACCCCGCTGCGCCTGGCCAGTTCACCGATCCGCATCTTCCGGCCCCTTGCCGTCGTGGAGGACTTGAATCTCACACCGGTGTCAACTTCTAGCGTAGCGGTGCGACGAACATCGAGCCGTCTACGGAGGAAGTCCCATGAGTGACCTGACCGGCAAAGTGGCGTTGGTGACCGGCGGCAGCCGCGGTATCGGCGCGGCGGTGGCGAAGCGGCTGGCCGACGCGGGTGCCGCGGTCGCGCTGACCTACGTGCAGGCGGAGGACCAGGCCCGCGGGGTCGCCAAGAGCATCGAGGAGAACGGCGGCAGGGCCGCGGTCGTCCGGGCCGACCTGACCCGGCCGAACGACGCGGCCGAGGCCGTGGAGCAGACGGTGCGCGAGCTGGGCGGCATCGACATCCTGGTGAACAACGCGGGCTTCCTCGCCTACGGCCCGCTGGACGAGGTGACCACCGAGTACCTCGACAAGGTGCTCGCCGCCGACGTCCGGTCGGTGTTCCTGGCCTCCCAGGCCGCCGCCCGGCACATGGGCGACGGCGGCCGGATCATCAGCATCGGCTCCTGCTTCAACGGCAGGGTCCCCGCCGGGAACTTCGTCCTCCAGGCGATGGCCAAGACCGCGCTCGTCGGCCTGACCAAGGGCCTCGCCCGGGAGCTGGGGCCGCGCGGGATCACCGCCACCGTCGTGGACCCGGGCCCGATCGACACCGACATGAACCCGGCCGACGGTGACTCCGCCGAGTGGCAGGCCTCCCTCACCGCCCTGGGCCGCTACGGCGAGGCCGAGGACATCGCCGCCGCGGTGGCCTACCTGGCGGGCCCGGCCGGCCGCTACATCACCGGTACCGCCCTCGCCGTGGACGGCGGATACACCGCCTGACGGACCCCGTCCCCGTACGACGGCCCCGAAACCGCTCCCGCCGGCCCAGCCGGCGGGAGCGGTTTTCATTCAAAGGAAAACAACAAGCGGTTCCCGGAATGGTCCGTTTCCGAGAATCATTCGCACTTCTTGGCGGGCCTGACATTCCCTGACAGCCCTTGACACAGCTCTGACAGAGCGGCCACCGCTTCTTTGCACGGGGGCGCGCAGCATGTTCCGTGTCGAAAAGGAAGCAGGCTCTGGAAAAGGAGGGAACGCAATGGCTGAATCAGAGAACGAGGACAGCCTTCCGCAGCCGCCCCGTCTGTCCGACGCGACCCTGCGCGACTCCGCCCACATGGGAGGCGTCGAATTCGGTCCGAAGGACGCCACGGTCATCTCCGAGCTGTTGGTGAGGACCGGTGTCGACCTGGTCGAGGTCGGCATGGTCTCCGGCCCGAACTCCAAGGACGCCGACCTGGTCCTCGCCACGCACGAGACGATCGGCCCCGAGCGCAGCATGACCCTCGTGGTGGTGCGCGACCGCGAGCAGGTCAAGAAGGCCCTGGACGAGGCCGAGCGCCTGGGCGTGCGGCACATCATGTACTCCATCCCCACCTCCGAGCAGCACGCCAAGCTGAAACTCGGCTCGCCCAGCGCCAAGTTCCTCCACGTGCTGGCGCGTTCGGCGATCGAGCAGGCCAAGGAGCGCGGCTTCCACGTCACGTTCAGCGGTGAGGACGGCGCCCGCACCCCCAAGGGCCGGCTCGTGCCCTACGTCACCGCGGGCTTCGAGGCCGGAGCCGACCGGTTCCGGCTCGCCGAGACCGTCGCCTACCTCTCGCCCTGGCAGATGGAGGAGGTGATCTCCGACCTCACCGCCATCGACGGCTCCGAGATCGAGATCCACTCCCACAACATGCTCGGCATGGCCGTCGCCAACTCCCTCGCCGCCGTCCGCGCGGGAGCCCAGTGGATCTCGGCCACCGTCGGCGGCATCGGCGAGCGCGGCGGCAACGCCCCCCTGGCCGAGCTGCTCACCTCGCTGCGCGTCGTCCACGGCGACACCCGCTTCGACCTGACCCACCTCACGGAGCTGTCCCGGGCGGCCCTCAGGGGAGCCGGTCTCGGCAGCGCCTTCCAGTCCGGCCCGACGACGCCGCACGCCTTCGCCTACGAGCTGCCGGGCCAGCTGAGCCACCCGGAGGCGTACGAGACGCTGCCGGCCGAACTCGTCGGCAACACCCGGGAGCTGCGGGTCCGCACCCGCCTCACCCCCGCCCTCGTCACGTGGGCACTGGCCGGCTCGGACATCGACGTCGACGCCGAAGCCTTCACCGCCTGGCTCGTCCGGCGGCAGGAGAGCAACGGCGCCCCCGTGCTGGACCAGGAGGCGGTCCGCAAGGCCGCCATCGACTTCCAGGCCGCCTGAGCGCGTCCCGCGCCGCGACCGCACGAACCCTCTCTCCCTTCTCCCGCCCCCTCACCCTTCACCCCTCACCGTGAACGGAGTTCTGCGATGAGCACCGCTGTTCTCACCGGCTCGTGCCCCGAGTGCGAGACCGACCTGACCGTGCCCGAGATGGTCGAGGGCGAGACGCTGTCCTGCCCCGAGTGCATGCTGACCCTGCGCATCGAGGGCATCGACGGCGGCCGGCTGACCCTCCAGATGGTCGAGGTCCAGCTCCGCGACTGGGGCCAGTGACATGGCCAACCGAGTCGCCATCGTCGCGGACCGGGTCGGCTGGGAGGAACGCCGGCTGATCGAGACCGCCCAGGACTTCGGCCTGCGGATCGACTGGGTCAACGACGAGTCCCTGTGCGCCGGCCACCGCGACGCCCTCTCCGTCAAGGGCTACGACGCGCTCATGGTGCGCAGCCGCAGCTACACCCGGGGCGGCCTGATCGCCACCCTCGCCGAGGCCGACGGCTTCCGCGTCCTCAACTCCGCCTCCGCGATCCACTCCTGCGAGAACAAGCTCGTCCTGCGCGCCGTCCTGCGCGAGGCCGGTGTCCCGGTGCCGGACTTCCGGCTCGCCCTGTCCCGCAAGGACTTCGAGAAGGCACTGGACGAGCTGGGCGTGCCGGTCGTGCTCAAGCCGGTCTACGGCGGGATGGGCAAGCGGGTGACCCTGGTCCGCGACGCCGACCTGGCGCAGTCCGTCTACGACTACGTCGAGGACCTCGGCCACGCCTTCGAGCAGGCCTGCCTGGTGGAGCCCTACCTGGGCGGCGGCTCGATCCGCTGCCTGGTCGTCGGCCGGGAGATCGTCGCCGCCGCGGAGTTCGAGAGCGCGGGCGCCGACTGGCGCAGCAACGCGGCCCTCGGCAACCAGAGCCGGGCCCTCGCCCACGACCCCGACGTGCAGAAGATCGTGGACGGCGTCGTGGACCGGCTCGGCAGCGGCATCTACGGGGTCGACCTGTTCAAGACCCCGGCCGGCTATCTCGTCAACGAGGTCAACCACGCCCCCGCCTGGCGGGGAGTGGCCTCCACGACCGGGGTCGACATCGCGTCGGTCGTGGTCCGTCACGTCCAGGAGACACTCGAATGATCCGTGTGGGAATCGTCGGCGCCTCCGGGCTCGCCGGCGGCGAACTCATCAGGCTGGTCACCCAGCACCCCGAGATGGAACTGACCTTCCTGGGCGGCGACTCCAGCGCGGGCCGGCGGCCGGCCGAGCTGCACCCGGGGCTCCGTCTCGACCTGGGCCTGACCGTCGAGCCCGTCACGGCCGACCGGGTGGCCGAGCGGTGCGACGTGGTGTTCCTCGCCACGCCCGCCCCGGTCTCCGCCCGGCTCGCCGCGGAACTCGCCGACCGCGTCCCCTGCGTGGCCGACCTCAGCGGCGCCTTCCGGATCCGCACCCCGGAGCTGCACGAACGCTGGTACCCGAAGGCCGAGCGGACCACCGGGCTGGCCGACCGCTTCGTGTACGGGGTGCCGGAACTGGTCGGCGACCAGCTGGTGGACGCCGCCCTGATCTCGGTGCCCGGCTGCTACGCCACCGCCATCACCCTGGGACTCGCCCCGCTCACTCTAGGGCTCGGGCTGAACCTGCGGACCGTGGTGATCGACGGCAAGAGCGGTTCCAGCGGCGGCGGTCTGCAGATGCGCGTCCCGGACCTGCACCCGCTGCGCAACGGCGCCATCGCACCGTACGCCCCCACCGGCCACCGGCACGCCGCCGAGGTCAGCGACTTCCTGCAGCGCAGCAAGCCCGGCAGCGTCGGCTCCCTGGCCATGTCGGCGTACGGGGTGTCGCATGTGCGCGGACTGCTGGCCAGCTGCTACGTGTACCCCGACGAGCGGGTGGACCAGCGGGAACTCCAGCGCGCCTACCTCAGGTTCTACAAGGAGCACCGGTTCGTCCGGGTCCGCCGGCACAACGAGACGCTGATCCCGGTGCCCGACCCGCAGGCCGTGCTCGGCTCCAACTACTGCGACGTCACCGCCCTGCACGACCCGGACGGCGGCCGGATCGTCGTCCTCGCCGCCCTCGACAACCTGGTCAAGGGCGCCGCCGGCCAGGCCGTCCAGGCAGTGAACAAGCGCTTCCGCCTGCCCGAGGACACGGGCCTGACCATGCAGCCGGTGATGCCCGCATGAACGCGACACCGGCACAGCACCCCCCGACCGTGGTCAAGCTCGGCGGCAGCTGCCTGGCCGACCTCGACGGCGGCTGGTGGGACGACCTCGCGGGGCACGGACAGGAGCGGCCGCTGGTCCTCGTGCACGGCTGGTCCAAGCCGCTGAAGCAGCTCAGCCCCCGCTACAGCGAGCCCTCCGCGGTCCTGCGCGACCGCTACGGCAACCAGAGCCGCTGGACCACCCCCGAGGTCATCGAGGACATCAGGACCGTCAGCGCCGAGCTGGGCCGGGAGGTGCTGAAGCGGCTCGAACAGCGCGGCATCACCGCCCGGCGGCTGCTCGGCAGCGACGGCCTGGTCCGGGCCGGCGCCGGCGAGCGCTGGTGGTGGAAGGACAAGCAGCTGGTCGAGCTGGAGAACCTGGTCGGCCCGATCACCGGCGTCGACCCGGCGCCGCTGACCGGGCTGCGGCCCGGAGACGCCTGCCTGGTCACGCCGCTGGCCCGGAACGAGGCGGGCCAGGAGGTGAACACCGACGCCGACCGGGCCGCGGCCGCCATCGCCGGGGCCACCGGTGCCACCGACCTGATCCTCGTCACCGACGTCGCCCACCTGCTGATCGACGGCGAGCCGGTGTCCGAGATCACCGCCGAGGCGGCGGCCGCGTTCCGCGACAAGGGGGCCACCGGAGGCATGCGCAAGAAGCTGCGGGCCGCGGGCGAGGCCCTGGACCGGGGCGTGGAACGGGTCGTCATCGGCAGCGCACCGGTCACGGACCTGCTCGCCGCCCGCACCGGCACCGTCATCACCCGAACCTGAGGAGCACCACCGTGGCGAAAACCCGTGTGCTGGTCGTCAACAACCGCACCCTGTCCCTGAAACAGCTCCGCGGCCGCTTCGAAGCGCTGGGCTCGGACACCGACACCGTCGACGCGGCCTCCGTGCCCGCCCGGCTCGACGGCCGCTACCAGGCGATCGTCCTGAGCGGCACCAAGGTACGGGCCTACGACCAGGAGTACTACAAGCCGCTCGTGGACCTCGTCATGAACGCCGACGTCCCCGTGTTCGGGATCTGCGGCGGCATGCAGATCCTCGCGGTCGCGAACGGCGGACAGCTGGCCGAGGGCCCCCAGCGGGTCGGCGGCTACGAGGTCCAGGTCGACAAGGAAGAACCCCTCTTCAGCCATGTGAAGCCCACGGTGACGGTCTTCCACCGGCACACCCTCTACCTGGAGCAGGCCCCGGAGGGCTTCCGCTCCATCGGCCGCTCCGAGCACGCGCCCGTGGAGTTCCTGCGCTCCGACGACGGCCGGATCTACGGCTCCCAGGCGCACCTTGAGTTCCGCAGCGACGGCCTGGAGATCCTGCGGGGCTTCGCACAGCTCTACCAGTGAACGCACCTCACGAACCGATGGGAGTACTCGGCACATGAGCCTCGACGACACCACCACGCGGGATCCCGCGCTCGTCGTGCACCTGAACGGCAGCGGCGGCACCCTCAGGAGCTGGGTCGTGATCGACACCCTGGTCGACGGCCTCGCGATGGGCGGCGTCCGGATGACCCCCGGGGTGACCCGGGAGGAGGTGGCCGGCCTCGCCCGCGACATGACCCAGAAGTTCACCCTCGCGGGCCTGCGCATCGGCGGCGCCAAGGGCGGCATCGTCTCCGACGGCAGCAACCGCGAGGAGACCTTCCGCACCTTCGGACGCACCGTCAAGCCGCTGCTGCACGGCGGCATCCACCTCGGCATCGACATGGGCGTCACCCCCGCCGACCGGGCCGTCTTCTTCGACGAGGCGGGCTACGACCCGCGCTACCGGCTGGGCGCCCCGGACATGCCGATCGACTGGCGCACCTACTACGAGCCGCTCATCGACGTCACCGGGCACGGCGTCGGCGTCGCCGCCGTCACCGCCCTGGAGGCGAGCGGCCGTACCGGACCCGCCCGGGTCGTGGTGCAGGGCTTCGGCGCGGTGGGCCGGGCGGTCGCCCGGTTCCTGGAGGACCGCGGCCACGTCGTCGTGGGCGTCGCGGACGCACAGGGCACCATCAGCGCCGACCGGCTGCCGGTGGCCGACCTGATCGCCGTCACCGACGAGTTCGGGCTGATCGACCGCTCCCGCCTGCCCGAGCACGTCACCCTCTCCAGCGGCCCCGACGCCTGGCTCGACGTCGACGCCGACCTGCTGGTCCTCGCCGCCCAGAAGCACGCCCTGAACGCCGGGAACGCGCACCGGCTGCGCGCCGGCCTGGTGGTCGAGGGCGCCAACCTCGCCTCCGACGCCGAGGGGCGGGAGAAGGCCCGGGCGGCCGGCGCCACCCTGGTGCCGGGCGTCATCGCCAACATCGGCGGCGCCGGCGCGGCGGCCCTCGCCGTCACCCGGGTCGTGCCCTTCGAGCTGGCGGCCGAGGCGCGCAAGGCGTGGGTCTTCGACTGGATCGGCGACCGGGTACGGGACAACACCCGGGCCCTGCTGGAGATCGCCGCCGGACGCGCCGGCGACCCGCTGCCGGAGCTGCTCGCGGTGCGACGCGGAGAACTGCGATGACGACGATCGTTCCCCCCGCACACATACCGGCGCCGGCCCCGGCGCCGGCCACGGACCGCGCGGCCGAGTACCGGTCGCGCGGCTGGTGGAGGGACGAGACGTTCCTCGACGACCTGCGGCGGCAGGCCCGGACACGGCCGCGGAAGCTGGCCGTCGCCGGGCGCCGCCTGGGCGAGGCGCGTACCGACACCCTCGACTACGCCGAACTCGCCCTCCTCACCGACCGGTTCGCCGGAGCGCTGCTCGAACTCGACGTCCGGCGGGGGGACGTCGTCGCGGTCCAGCTGCCCAACCGGTGGGAGATGGTGCCGCTGATGTACGCGTGCATGGCCGTCGGCGCCGTCATCTGTCCCATCGCGCCGGAGTGCCAGGGCGAGGAACTGCGCCACCGCCTCGAACTCACCGGGGCCCGGCTGTGCGTCACGGTCGCCGAGTGGGACGGACACCCGCTCGCCCGGAACATCGCCGCGCTCCGCGACGAACTGCCGCTGGAGCGGGTCGCCGTGGTCGGCGGCCAGGCTCCCGAGGGCACCCTCGACTTCCACGAGCGCTTCGTGGCGGTGCCCTGGGAGGACACGCACATGGGCGACCTGGAGGGCCGCGCGCTCGGCCCCGACGAGCCGTTCGTGGTGCTGTTCACCTCCGGTACGACCGGCTTCTCCAAGGGAGTCGTCCACAGCCAGAACACCGTGCACTCGGGCGTGCGCGGCTACGTGGACACCTTCCTGCTCCGCGACGACCTGGTGGCCGTCGTCACCACGCCGCTGGTGCACTACTCCGGCTTCGGCCAGGGCATCCTCGCGGGCGTGATGCTCGGCGGGACGATCGCCTTCCAGGACGGCAGGAACCACACCAGCCTGCTGGACCTGGCGGAGCGGTACCGGGCCACCCTGCTGTACGGTCCGCCGCCCACGCTCCTCGGTGTGGCGGCGGCCCAGCGCGCCGACCGGCACGACGTGGCCAGCCTCCGCTACACCGTCACCGGGGCCCAACCGGTGCTCCAGGAGCTGGTGGACGAGTTGCGCGACACGTTCGACACCGCCACGTACTCGGTGTGGGGCATGTCGGAGTTCGGCCCGATCACCATCAGCCGGCTCGACTACGACCAGGACTGGTCCGCGCACAGCCACGGCCGGGCGATCGACGCCATGGAGATCCGCATCGACCGGTGCGACGACCCCGGCCGGCGGGCCCCGGTGGGCCGGCTGCGGGTGCGCGGCGCCTCCCAGGCGCTCGGCTACTACCGCAACCAGCGCGCCTTCGACGCGGAACTGACCGCGGACGGCTGGTTCGACACCGGCGATGTGGCGCGGGAGGACGGCCGTGGCGGCATCCGCGTCCTGGGCCGGGCGAAGGACGCCGTCCTGCGGGACGGGATCGTCGTCCCGATGGCCGAGCTGGAGGCGATCCTCTGCGCCCACCCGAGGATCGCCGAGGCGACGCTGGTCGGGCCCACCGGGCGGACGGACGACCCCCTGGTGGCCTTCGTCGTGCCCCGCGGCGGGGTCCGGCCCGCGCTCCGGGAGGTCCGGGAGCACCTGCTCGACCGCGGGCAGGACCCCCGCTTCCTGCCGGACCGGCTGGAACTGGTCGAGGCCCTGCCCAAGACCCTCACCGGCAAGGTGAAGAAGGCGGAGCTCAGGCGGCGCCTCGCCGGAACCTGACCCGGCCCGCCCCGCACAGCGCGGCGGCACTGCCCTCGGGCGGTGCCGCCGTGCTCTCGCGTGGCCACGGCGTCCTACGCCGGCCAGGGGCCCGCGTGGGGAAGTCCGTAGCTGTCGGCGATCAGGGACAGCGACATGAGCCGCTCCTCCAGGCCGTGCGCGTTGGAGGCGAGCATGAGTTCGTCGGCGTCCGTGTACTTCGCCAGCGTGTCCAGCTGGTCCCGCACCGAGTCCGGTGTGCCGTGGACGGCGTTCTCCAGCCAGCCGGCGAGGATCTCCTGCTCGTTCGCGGTGAACACGTGGGACCTGGCCTCCGCGGGGGTGGGCACGAGCCCCGGGCGTCCGCTGCGGAACCGCACCGTGGTCAGGGCCCCGGTGCGCGCCTGGTCCCGGGCCTGCTCCTCGGTCTCCGCGGCGAACGCGAAGACGCCCACGACGGTGTAGGGCTCGGCCAGCGCGGGGGAGGGGCGGAACGACTGCCGGTACAGCTCCAGCGCGGGGAGGGTGTTGCGGGCGGCGAAGTGGTGCGCGAAGGCGAAGGGCAGCCCCAGCAGTCCGGCCAGCCGGGCGCTGAACCCGGAGGAGCCGAGCAGCCACACGGCGGGCCGCCCCACCGAGTCCCCCTGGACCGGGCCGGGTACCGCGTGCACGCGGCGGCGGTACGGGTGCCCTTCGGGGAAGTCGTCGTCGAGGAAGGCCATGAGTTCGGCGACGTCGGCCGGGAAGGAGTCGCCCGTCGCCGGCCCGTCGGTCCGCCGCAGTGCCCGCGCGGTCACCTGGTCGGTGCCCGGGGCGCGCCCGAGTCCCAGGTCCACCCGCCCGGGGGCCATCGCCTCCAGGGTGTGGAACTGCTCGGCGACGACCAGAGGGGCGTGGTGGGGCAGCATCACGCCCCCGGAACCCAGCCGGATCCGGTCGGTCTGCGCGGCGAGGTACGCCAGGATCACCGCGGGGCTGCTGCTGGCTATGCCGGGCATCGAGTGGTGCTCGGCGACCCAGTAGCGCCGGAAACCGCGGGCTTCGGCCAGCCGGGCGAGGAGCGCGGAGGTCCGCAGCGCCTCCCGCGGGGTGTGGCCCTCTCCGACCGCCACCAGGTCGAGAACGGACAGGCCGTAGGCCATCGTCGGTGTCCCTTCGTCGTCGCGCACGTGTGCGCGGTCCGTCATGAGAAAAGGCCCGGGCCGGGGTGTGCGGGGGAAGCGAACCCGCACACCCCGGCCCGAGCGCCTGAGGGATCCGTCCCGGCTACCTCGGGGCGGCGGCCCCGTACCGGACCTCGTTCGCCAGGACCACGCCGTGGCTGGACACGTCGATGACCATCCGGTCGCCGTTCTCGATCCGGAAGCCGTCGTGGTAGGTGGCCTTGTCCGCGCCGAGGAACAGGTAGTTGACCAGGCCGGGCCGGCGCAGCGCCGGGTACGAGAACAGGTACTCCGCCATGTCCGGGATCCGGTGGAAGAGGGAGTCGGCGCCGCACGAGAAGCCGCCCTGCCAGGCCCGGGCGCCGTCACGCTCGATGGTGACGCTGCCGGTCACCTTCTCGGGCGGGGTGCCGAGGAACAGCCACGGCGTGATCGAGGTCTCGCACAGCTTGGCGTACGGCGTCCACGCCCACGGGTTCTTCAGGTGCAGGCCGATGTCGTTCAGGTCGTTGCCGAAGGTGTAGCCGGCGTAGTGCGGGACTCCCTCCTCGTCGTTGGCGTACACCAGGACGACCTCGGGTTCCTCCAGCAGCCAGACGGGGTCGGCCGGGGTGGTGAGCGGCTCGTCGGGCATCCTCAGCCAGGAACCGAAGCCCTTGATGTAGTAGTTCGGGGCGGTGAACTCCTCGTCCGGTTCCGGGGCCCGGTCGAACTTGGAGCGGTGCGTGCCCATGAAGCCGTTGATCAGGGCGTTGTTGGAGGCGGTGGGCAGCAGCGGCGGGAGGAACCTCAGGCCGGCGCCGCCCGGTTCCACCTCGATCCGCCCGCTCTGCCCGGCCACGGCGGACAGCAGGTCCCCGGGGCCGTCGCCGGTGACGAGCGCGGCCTGCAACTGGCCGTCGGCCACCGGGTACAGGGTGAGGGGGCTGCCGGGCACCGGCAGGCCGTGGCCCGCGTACCGCCGGCCCTGGTACTCGCACTCGAAGATGATGGACATGGCTGTCAGGGTCTCCTCAGGAGTGGGCGGATGAGTGGGGGGCCGGGAACCCGTGGGTACGGGAGGCGAGCACGATCGCGAGGACCGGGACCAGGAGGACCAGCACCGTCCAGGGGAAGGCGTCCGCTCCCACGGCGTCCAGCAGGAGGCCGCCGGCGATGCCGCCGCCGGCCATCGCGACGTTCCACAGGGTGACCAGCATGGCCTGGGCCGCCTCGGCCGCCTCCCCGCCCGCCTGGCCGCCCGCGGTCTGCAGCAGGGTGGGCACCCCGCCCCAGCCGAGCCCCCACAGGGCGGCGGCGACGTAGACCAGGGCGTCGGTCCCGGAGAAGGCGCCCATGACGGCGACGGCGACGCCGACCAGCAGGGTGCTCACGATGGTCAGGGTGCGCAGGTGGCGGTGGATGCCCGCGCCGACGACCCAGATGCTGACCAGGCAGGCGACGCCGAAGACGAGCAGGACCGCGTCCGCCCGGTCGCCCATGCCGATGTCGTCGAGGAAGGTGGCGATGTAGGCGTACAGGAGGGTGTGGGCCAGGACGAAGACCAGGGTGACGGTCAGCACCGCGGCGACGCCCGGCACGCGCAGGGTGCTGCGCATGGGGATCTTGCCGCCGGCCGGCTGACCGGGGTGGTCGGGTGCGGCGGCCGTGATCCACCCGAGCAGCACCACGGTCAGGGCGGTCATCGCGAGGAAGGCGGCCTGCCAGGAGACCACCCGCCCCACGAACGTCCCGGCCGGCACGCCCAGGGACAGGGCGACGGGGATCCCGGCCATGGCGATCGCGATGGCGCGGCCCTCCTGGTGCGGGGCGACCATACGGCGGGCGTAGCCGGCCAGCAGGGCCCACGCCAGGCCGGCGGCGACACCGGCGACGAACCGGGCGGCCAGGGTGAGCGGGTAGTTCGCCGACAGGGCGGTCACGGTGTTGGCGACGGCGAAACCGGCCATGGCGGTCAGCAGCAGCCGCTTGCGGGGCCAGCCCGCGGTGGCCGCGGACAGCGGGATCGCGGTGAGCACCGTCCCCAGCGCGTAGACGGTCACCGTCTGCCCGGTGGCCGACTCGCTGGTGTGCAGGCTGGAACTCATGTCGGGCAGCAGCCCGGCGGGCAGGGTCTCGGTGAGACTGGTGATGAACACCGCGACGGCCAGCGCGAGCAGCGCGGCCATCGGCAGCTTCTGCTGCGCCGCGGGCGTCTGCCCGGGTGCGGGGACTGGGGTGGCGGTGCCGGTGGTCGGCTCGGCGCTTGTCATGGTGGGTGCCTTCGAGGTGAGGGGCGAGCCCGGCGTGGAAGGGTCCTCCCGGGGCGGGAACGGATCAGGGCCGCGCGGTGCGGGCGCCGGTGAGATCGGCCAGTGCGGCGCCGAACTGCTCCAGGTTCCGGTGGATCCAGGGCAGTTCGAGCGGGTCCGGCGCCATGAGCGCGGCGGTGCGCCGCTCGTCGTCCTCGCCGTACAGACGGCTGGTCGCGACCCGGATCCGCAACGGGTCGCCGGGCTCCCCGAACGCGCTCGCCGGGAGCACCCCGACGCCGTGCCGCTCGACCAGGAACCGGACCAGGTCCGCACCGCCGTGCACGTCGTGGATCCGGGCCAGCCGGTCCCGCAGCGGTTCGAAGTCCGGGTACAGGTAACAGGTCGCGCGGACCGGGCCGAGGAGCGCGCCCGCGTCGGTGAGCCGGCCGGCGACCGCGCGCACCACGCTCTCGTGCAGCCGTCGGCTCGCGGCGACACGTTCGGTGATCTCCGGCGGCTCGCCGAAGGCGTACGCGGCCGCGGCCTGCACCGGCGCCGGAGGGCTCGACCAGATCTGGCTGGCGACCGAGACGAGACGGCCGTGCAGCAAGCGCCCCGGCCCGCTGTCGGGGAGCCGGGCCACACCGGTGCGCCAGCCGCCGACGGCCAGGTTCTTGGTGAGCCCGGTGGTGACGACGGTGCGCTCCGGGGCGTGCCGGGCCGGGGACTCGACGGGGAGCGAGGTGTCGTAGACGAGGTCGCAGTAGATCTCGTCGGAGACGACGACGAGGTCGAGTTCCCGGGCCACGGCCGCCAGACGCCGCACCGTGTCGGGCGGGGCGACGGCCCCGGTCGGGTTGTCCGGCAGGGTCACCACCACGCACCGGGGATCCCTGCCCGCCGAGCGCGCCGCGGTGACGGCCGCGCGCAGCAGCTCCGGGTCCGGCACCCCGCCCCGGCCCGCGGCGATGGGCACGGGGACGGGACGGGCGCCCGCGAGCCGGGCCTGGGCGGCGTAGCTGACCCAGCTGGGCACCGGCACGACCACGTCCCCGCCGATGGCCAGCAGCAGCGCGAACAGCAGCGGCTTGCTGCCCGGACCGGCCACGACCAGCCCGGGATCGGTGGCGAGGCCGCGCCGCCCCCAGTACCCGGCGGCCGCGGCGCGCAGCGCCCGGCTGCCGGACACGGGGCCGTACGCGTTCTCGTCCGCGGCGGCGGCGAGCCGCCGGCGCAGTGCGGGCAGCACGGGCAGACCGATCTCCCCGCCCGCCATCGCCAGCACCTGTTCCCCGGCTCGGCGCCTGGTGTCCAGGGCCTCGTCGGCGGCCAGGGTCGCCGACATGGATACGGACGGGGCGTCGGACATGCTGTCACTGCCCCCAGTCGCGCAGCTGGACCTCGACCATCTCCAGGGTCAGCCGGCCGTCGGTGACGTCCTCCACGCGGAGGGTCAGCATGCACTCGGGGCAGGAGAGCGTCTCGCCCTGGACGACCGGCGGGACGGTCAGATCGGTCTCGCACTCGGGGCAGGCGCCGGTGAGGGTGGCGCTGGACATGGATCGACTCCGTTCGTGAGGCGGGTGACGGTCCACCACCTTCCAACGCACCGCGGGAAAGAGTAAGAGCAGCCCCGTCAATTCTCTGTAGTGGATTGTCAAGGAGTGTCAAGACGGGACGGAGTTGCAAGATTGCCCTGGTGGAATGTCAAGTCCGCCGGATTACCGCCGCCGATGCCCTGAGCAGCAACTAACGTGCCGCCATGGACATTTTCCCGCTGCCCCGCCTCGGGCTGGTCGTGCCGCCGGAAAACCCGCTGGCAGAACCGGAGTTCAACCGTCTCGTCGGCGCCGAGCTGAATGTGTACACCACGCGTTTCCCGCTGACTCCCGGAATGGGCGTGAAGGAAACGATGCTGCGGTACAACGACGTTCTCGCGGACACGCTCGGCACCTTCGGCCGTATGCGTCTGGACGCCGCCGTGGTGGCGTGCAACGCCTCGCACTATCTGCTGGGACCCGAGGGCGACCGCGCTTTCGTCGCCGAACTGTCGGAACGCTTCGGCTACCCCGTGCAGTCGACGACGCGGGCCATCCTCGCGGTGTGCGAGCACTTCGGGATATCCCGCCTGACGCTCGTCTCCCCCTACTGGGACTGGCTGACGGAGACGTCCCGTTCCTTCTGGGAGGAGGCCGGAGTCGCGGTCGACCGGGTCGTCCTCGCCCCGGCCGTGCCGGACCCGGAGGAGAAGGACCACGAGTTCGATCCGTACCGGGTGACGACCCGGACCCTCCTGGAGCGGGTACGCGCCGCCGGCCTGCCCGACGACGGGGCCGTCCTCTTCACGGGCACGGGCATGGGCACGCTGGCCGCCCTCGCCGAACTCGACCGCGAGGCCGGCCGGACCACGCTGCTGACGTCCAACCTCGCGGCGGCCTGGTGGGCGCGGCGGGCGGTGGGGGCCGCCGGCGCGGAGGTCCACCCGCTCCTGGAGCGCCTGGAACGCGGCGCGCGCTGAGGACCGGCCGAGGTCCCGGTTCCCCCCTTCCCCCCTTCCTCGATCCGCAGACCGTTTCCCAGGAGGCGCCGGCCGTGGTCACCGACAGCGCAGTACAGCAGACGTCCGATTCCCTCGTGGCCGTGGTGAGCGGCGGCGCGTCCGGTATCGGGGCGGCCGCCGCGGCCGCGCTCACCGCCCGGGGCGTGCGGGTCGCCGCCCTCGACCTGAAACCCGACGAGGTGGCCGCGCCCGCCGTCGGGATCGCCTGCGACGTCACCGACGACGCCTCCGTGCGCGGTGCCGTGGCCGAGGCCGTGGAGCGCTTCGGCCGCATCGACGTCGTCGTCAACAACGCCGGCATCGCCGCCCAGGGCACGGTCGCCGACAACGCGGACGAGGAGTGGCACCGCGTGCTGGACGTGAACGTCGTCGGCATGGTCCGCCTGGCCCGCGCCGCGCTGCCGTACCTGCGCCGCTCCCCGGCCGCCGCGATCGTCAACACCTGCTCCGTCTTCGCCTCGATGGGCGTGCCGAACCGCGTCCTGTACTCCGCCTCCAAGGGCGCCGTCCGCTCCCTGACCCTGGCGATGGCCGCCGACCACGTCCGGGAGGGCATCCGTGTCAACGCCGTGGCCCCCGGCGCCGTCGACACCCCCTGGATCCAGCGGGTGCTGGCCTTGAACGCCGACCCGGAGGCGGCGCGGGACGCGCTGAACGACCGCCATCCGCTGGGGCGTCTGGCGCGGCCCGCGGAGGTCGGCGAGGCCATCGCCTATCTGGCCGTCGACGCCTCCGGCACCACCGGCACGGTCCTCGCCGTCGACGGCGGCATCCACGACCTGCGCCTGTGAGACCGGTGCGGGAGCGCGTGGGGCGACGGGGACGGCGAAGCCCCGCCGGGTTGTCCGGCGGGGCTGCCACCCGCCCCGGCCGGGCGGCCGTGCCTCAGCGGTGCCGCCGCCCGGCCGGGGCGGTCCGGCGCCGCCGCCCGTCTCCCGTCAGGCGGAACCGACCGGCTCCTCCAGGACGAGCAGGCGGCGCTGGCAGATGAGGTAGCCGAGTTCGGCGCGGCTGCGGCTGCCCAGGGCCTCGGCGACCTTCTTGATGTGGGCGGAGACCGTACGGGAACTCATGCCCAGGCGGGCGGCGATCGCCTCGTCGGTGTGGCCGGTGACGACCATGCGGAGGACGGCGGCGCGGACCGAGTCGGTCACCAGGTCCGGGCGGTGCTGTTCGGGTGCGATGGAGACGGGTCGGGCGCGCGCCCAGGTGTGCTCGAAGACCTTGACGAGGAAGGCGACGGCGCCGGGGTGCCGGACGGCCAGTGCCGCGTTCTTGCGTTCGGGGATGCCGGGGATGAAGGCCACCGAGCGGTCACAGATGATGAGGCGCTCGAACACCTCGTCCACGGTGCGGACCTGGGCGCCTTCGGCCGTCACGCGCTCGATGTAGGCGAGGGTGGGCTGGTGGGAGCGGACGCTGTGCTGGTAGAGCGTCCGCTGGGTGACGCCGCGCTGGAGGATCGCCAGGTCGCGGGGCAGGGCCTCGGCGAGCAGGGCGGGGGAGCGGCCGCCGCCCGGCTGTGCCGTGAGCAGTTCCTCCGTGCAGGCCTCGACGACCAGCCGCAGGGACTGGCTGATCACGTCGGCGCCCCTCAGGGACTCGATGGGGACCCCGGTGTCGTGCTGGGCCCGGTGGTAGAGGCTCTGGGCGGCCACGAAGGACGAGCGCAGTGACGACAGCGTATTCTCGTGCTGTTCGATCTCTCGGACCACGGAGCGGGAGAGTTCCGCCTCGGCGACTTTCGGGGGGATCGGGACGTACAGTCCGGCGATGCCCGGAACGGGGCGCAGCAGCCGGTAAGCGATGAGGCATTCGGGAACGTCCCCCGAGATCGTCCCGTCATTGAGGGCTTCGCGGTAACGCTCCAGTCCTTGAGCGCAGAAATACACGCCCGGCGATGTTCCGTCGGCGCGCTTTCGGCCGTCGTCCTTCTCCTCGATGTCCTCTTCCTGGCACATATGTCCCACCTTCGTGTTGGCGCGTTGCGTGATCCCGACGCCTGTCCCCCTCGCTTCCCGGTCCGCACGTCAGCATCATTGATCACGTGGGGGGACGCGGTAGAGCGGGCTCTTGCCAGGACTTTCGGCCTGGCCTGGGCCGCGAATGATCATCACCGCCAGCCACGCGGGATATTGCTAAACATGGAACTACTCACACTGGCGAGGTATCGAAGATGTACCAGACTGCCCGGTACGGCCGCGTCTGCACCGCCGTTGTCGTGGGTATCGCCACGACGGACGACGACTCGGCCTGGGGCTGATTTCAGCCAATCAGACCGAATTTCGTCGAGAGGGAATTCTCTGTTCCGTCTCCGGGGGGATGTCCCGGGGTTCGGGGTGCTTTCCGTAGTTCTTTCGGTGGGATGAGCGGTTTTCCCGGAAGAGTGTCAGCAGTTCGCCTCCGAGTGGAAGTTTTCACTGTGCACGTGCCCGGGAGGGAAAGAGGTATGTCCAGCGAGCCGTACGACGTCGTGGTCGCCGGCGCGGGCACCGCCGGGATGCTCACGGCGGCCCTGGTGGCCGGCCGGGGGCACCGGGTGCTCCTGCTGGAGCGTGACCCCTGTCCGGGTGTCCTCCCGGGCGGGGTCGTACGGCAGCGGTCCACCGCGGTCAACGTCGTCATCGAGGGCGAGCGCGTGGCCGGGCTGCGCCACCTCCCGGAGGGGGCGCCGGCCCGCACCGCGCGGGCCCGCTGTGTCGTGGACGCCTCGGGCGGTGACAGCCTGCTGCGCCGTCATGTCGCCGGCGCCCGCGGCTCGTCCGGGCTGGCCGTGTACGCCTGCTTCAGGGCGGACACCGGCCGGGCGGAGGGCCCCCGGCGCTTCCCGTTCGGCAACGGCTGGTTCTGGACCGCACCGGCCGGCGACGGGCTCACCCAGGTGGGCGCCGTGGTGCGGCCGGACCTGGCGGACCGGGTGCGCGCGGATCCGGAGGGCGCGCTGTCCGGCTTCGCCGAGGCGTGTCCGCCGGTCAGGGACCTCCTGACGGGGGCCGCCCGGGCGGCCGGCGGCCCCGGCCGGGTCCGGGTGCGCCCGCACTGGTCGTACACCGACCACCGGCTGTGGCGCCGCGGGATGCTGCTCGTCGGCGACGCGGCGTGCGCGGTCGGGGCGCAGTCGCTGCCGTCCCTCGGGACGCACCTGGCGTGCCGGGGCGCCGGACTCGCCGCCCGGGCCCTCGACGGGTTCCTGCGCGGAACGGCGGACGAGGCGGAGGCCTTCGCGGAGTTCGAACGCCGCTACCGGGAGGCGTACGACAGCGTCCTGCGCGACGGCATCCTTCCGGACGAGTGCCTCCCTCACGGGGGGACGTTCCCGCCGCCCGGCCTGTCCGCCGGTGCGGCGCGGGCCGGCGTCAGTCGGTGACGAGGTCGTCCGGGGCGGACCGGGCGAGTTCGACCAGCTTGCCGAGCGCCTGCGACAGGACCTCCGGCTGCGGGGAGGCGAGGCCCAGGCGAACGGCGTTGGGTGCCTGGCTGCCGCCCACGGTGAACGCGGCGGCGGGCACCACCCCGATGCCGTGCCGCGCCGCCGCCGCGACGAACGTGTCCGCCCGCCACGGGCGGGGCAGTTGCCACCAGCAGTGATAGGAGCGCGGATGGCTCCGCACCGCGAAACCGGCGAGGTGCCGGCCCGCGATCTCCTGACGTACGGCCGCTTCCCGCTGCTTGGCGGCCACCAGCTTCTTCACGGTGCCGTCCTGCTGCCAGCGGTGGGCGGCCTCCAGCGCGAACCGCATGGGGGACCAGCCGCCCGAGCGCAGGGAGACGGCGATCTCGCTCGTCAGGGCCGGCGGTGCCACCGCGAAGCCGAGCGTCAGGCCGGGTGCGATGCGCTTGGACAGGCTGTCGATCAGCACGGTCCGCTCGGGAGCGTAGGCCGCGAGCGGCGGCAGTTCGTCGCGCAGGAACGCCCAGATGGCGTCCTCGACCGCCGGGATCCCGAGCCGCAGCAGGACCTCCGCCAGCTGTTCGACGCGCCGCTCGGGCATCGTCAGCGAGAGCGGGTTGTGCAGCCTCGGCTGGACGTAGACGGCGTGCAGCGGGGCCGCGGCGTGGGCCTCCGCGACCGCCTCCGGGACCAGGCCGTCGTCGTCCATGGCCAGCGGGACGAGGGTGATGGCGAGCCGGGCGGCCACGGCCTTGATGACCGGATAGGTCAGCTCCTCGACGCCGAGGCGCCCGCCGGGCGGCACCAGGGCGGTGATGACGGCCGAGATGGCCTGCCGTCCGTTGCCCGCGAAGAGGACCTGCGCGGGGGCGGGGCGCCAGCCGCCGCGGGCGAGGGTGTCGGCGGCGGACTCCTGGACGGCCGGCAGGCCGGACGTGCCGACCGGCAGCAGGGCGTACCCGAGGGCGTCGGGGCGCAGCAGCCCGCTGAGCCCTTCGGCGAGCAGCGCGCTCTGCTCGGGCACGGCCGGGTAGTTCAGCTCCAGGTCGACCCGGCCGGCCGCCGGCTCGGTCAGCGCGGGCAGGGCGGCACCGGACGCCGCGGGAACCGCGCGCACGAACGTGCCGCGTCCCACCTCGCCCACGGTCAGGCCGCGCCGGGCCAGCTCCTGGTACACGCGGGTGGCGGTGGAGTTGGCGATGCCCTGCTGCCGGGCGAACTCGCGCTGCGGGGGGAGGCGGTCGCCGGGCCGGAGGACGCCGGACCGGATCTCCTCGGCCACCGCGTCGGCGACGCTCTGATAGTCCTTCACGCCTCGTGCTCCCCTCGTCCGCTCCGGGCCGCCTCCATCCAACCACAGCATTGCACTCGGTGCAATGGGTCAGTTGCATTGAGCTATTGCCCTGCCTTATGCTCCGGGCATTGCCCCGAGGTCAGGAAGGGAGTCCTGGGCTCAGTGAAGACGACGACGACCCCGCCCCGGTCACCGCTCGGCCGCACTCCCGCGCCCCTGCCCGACTGCCGCCAGTGCGGCTTCCGATCCCGGCTGATCAGGCAGGACGCCATCGCCGACGCGCTGCGTGAGTACGCCGCCGCCTGGCAGGGGACGCTCCGCGACCCGGACCTCGGCGGCCGGCGCACGGGCGTCCCCGCCTGGACGCCCCTGGAATGCGGCTGCCACGTCCGGGACATGTGCCTGCTGTTCCACACCCGACTCGATGCAATCCTGGGGCAATCCGAGATTGCTCCGACGCCGGCCCCCGGTGCGATGCCCGGAGCATCGGCGGACCACCCCGAGAGCGCCCCCCACTACCGGGACGAGGAACCCCGGCACGTCGCGGAGGAGCTGGGGCGGGCCGCCGAAGCCCTGGCCCGCCGCCTGGCCCTGCTGACCACCGACGACTGGCACCGCGACGACCCGCGCCTGGGCGATCCGCGGCTCACCGTCGACTTCTTCACCCGCCATCTCCTGCACGACATCGTCCACGACCTCGCCGAGGCCGGGCACGACGCCGGCGCCGACACGGCGCACGCGGAGAACGACGGCGCAACGCACCTACGAATGAGGGGTTTTCATGGTTGAACTGAGCGGAATCCTCGGCGTCTCGGTGGTGGCACTCGGCATGGTGCTCACCCCCGGCCCCAACATGATCTATCTCGTCTCCCGCAGCATCACCCAGGGAAGGCGCGCCGGGATCATCTCCCTCGGCGGTGTGGCCCTGGGCTTCATGATGTACCTGCTCGCCGCGAACCTGGGCCTGTCGGTCGTCTTCCTCGCCGTGCCCGAGCTGTACGTCGCGGTCAAGCTGGCGGGTGCCGCCTACCTCGCCTACCTGGCCTGGAACGCCCTGAAACCGGGCGGCATCTCCGTCTTCGACCCGCAGGACGTGCCGCACGACTCGCCGCGCAAGCTGTTCACCATGGGCCTGATGACGAACCTGCTCAACCCGAAGATCGCCATCATGTACCTGTCCCTGATCCCCCAGTTCATCGACCTCGACCGGGGCCACATCCTGCTCCAGGGCATCATCCTCGGTTCGTTCCAGATCGTGGTCAGCATCGCGGTCAACCTGACCATCGTGCTCGCCGCCGGCACCATCGCCGTCTTCCTCTCCCGCCGCCCCTCCTGGCTGAAGGTGCAGCGCTACATGATGGGCACGGTCCTCGGCGCCCTCGCCGTCACCCTGGCCTTCGACACCTCGGGCCCGGCCGTCACCAGCTGACCGGCACCGGCCCACACGCCGAGGGGGGACACCGACTCCGGTGTCCCCCCTCGGCGTTGTGCGCTGTCAGGAATGATCGCGGGGCTGATCGCAGGACTGGTCGCGGGCTGCGGTGAGGTGTTCCGCGTGTTCCTGGAGGGAGCGGACGCCCACGTCG
>NZ_BMRM01000030.1 GCF_014648635.1 Streptomyces cinerochromogenes
CGGGCTTTCCTCCGGGCGCTTCCCTTCGGTCTTGCGTTTCCGACTCTATCAGATCCTTATCGGTATCCGATTCCCGGTCGGCGGGATTCGTCTGCGGGCTTTTGGCTTTCGCCTCCGGCCTTTCGACGTTCACTACTTTAGCGGCTTCCCTCGGCGACTCATAATCGAGTCCCGCGAGTTCGAATTCGGACGCGCGAGCGCGCCAGAAACGACCCCGTTGAAGGGTTGTGGCTAGGTAGTGGGTTGGCCGCTCCGGCTGCAGGCGATCGCCGTACCCGGTTCAGCGGCTCGGGCCACATTACGCACCTTGCCGGGCCGAGTCAACTTCGGCGGCGCCTCGGAGCGTGGGCGCGGTAGGGGCTGACGGTCGGGTCGTCGGCGACCCAGAAGCGCCAGGGGTGGAGGTCGCCGTTTCCGCCCTCGCCGGCGACACCGGTGCGGGGACCGCTGCGTACCTGGCCGGAGGGGACCGGGGTCCCGGTCAACATCCTCAGGGGGGTCTCGCCGGAGGTGCACGCGTCCGTGCCGTCCAGGGCCCGGTCGACCTCCAGGGCGGTGGCCAGCCGGGCCGGGCCCTTGGCCAGTTCCTTGTCGTTCCGGGCCGAAACGCGTCGCTTGCGGGCCAGCTCGGCGCCCTCCACGACCTCGCCCGCGCGGAGCAGCACCGCTCCGGCCCGGCCCTCGGGTCCGCAGACGAGGTTCATGCAGTGCCACATGCCGTAGGTGAAGTAGACGTACACGTGTCCGGGCGGGCCGAACATCACCGCGTTGCGTGCGGTGCGGCCGCGGTAGGCGTGGGAGCCGGGGTCGTTCTGGCCGTCGTAGGCCTCCACCTCCGTGAGACGGAGGGCGATCGGGCCGTCGGGTGTCGTCCGGACCAGGATGCGGCCGAGGAGGTCGGGCGCGGCCTCCAGGACCGGGCGGTCGAAGAAGCTTCGGGGCAGTGGCGTACGGTCCGGGGGCGCGATCATGCCCTCCGAGGGTAGTCCAGACGGGGCGCCGCACCGGCGGAACCGGACGTGGGCGGATCGCGTTTGTACGGGTCGAGGGTCCATTCGTAAAGGGAGAGTCATGGCGTTCAAGAAGCTGCTCGCGAGCCTGGGGGCCGGCGGGGCGTCGGTCGAGACGGTGCTGACCGAGGTCAACGTCGTACCGGGTGGTGTCGTCCAGGGCGAGGTGCGGATCCAGGGCGGGTCCGTGAACCAGAACATCGAGGGGCTGTCCGTCGGGCTCCAGGCCAAGGTCGAGGTCGAGAGCGGCGACCAGGAGTACAAGCAGGACATCGAGTTCACGAAGGTGCAGCTCGGCGGGGCCTTCGAGCTGCAGGCGGGGGCCGTGCACGCGGTGCCGTTCGGGCTGGAGATCCCCTGGGAGACGCCGGTCACCATGATCGACGGCCAGGCACTGCGCGGGATGAACATCGGTGTGACCACCGAGCTGGCGATCGCGCGGGCCGTGGACTCCGGCGACCTGGACCCGATCAACGTGCACCCGCTGCCGGCGCAGAAGGCGATCCTGGACGCGTTCATCCAGCTGGGCTTCCGCTTCAAGAACGCGGACATGGAGCGCGGCCACATCCGGGGTACGCGGCAGAAGCTGCCGTTCTACCAGGAGATCGAGTTCTTCCCGCCGTCGCAGTACCGGGGTCTGAACCAGGTGGAGCTGAGCTTCGTCGCCGACGAGCACGCGATGGACGTCGTCCTGGAGATGGACAAGAAGCCGGGTCTGTTCAGCGAGGGCAGCGACACCTACCGGTCCTTCCAGGTGGGGCTGAACGACTGGCAGGGGACCGACTGGGCGGCTTACCTCAACCAGTGGCTGTCCGAGGTCGGCAGCAAGCGCAACTGGTTCTAGGCTCGGAGTTGCTGGTTCCAGATCATCGATCAGGAGGTACCGAGGTGACCGAGCTCAAGCGGCGGCCGCTCCCCCACGATTTCCACCCGCCCGTGCCGTCGTTCACGGTGACGAGCGAGGACATCGCGGAGGGCGCGACGCTGAAGAGCGCCCAGGTCCACGCGGAGGGCAACACCTCGCCGCAGCTGCGCTGGGAGGGTTTCCCGCCGGAGACCAAGAGCTTCGCCGTGACGTGCTACGACCCCGACGCGCCGACCGGCAGCGGGTTCTGGCACTGGGTCCTGTTCGACATCCCGGCCTCGGTGACGGAGCTGCCGGCGGGTGCGGGCAGCGGCAAGTTCGAGGGGCTTCCCCCGGGTGCCGTTCACGCGCGGAACGACTACGGGACGAAGGACTTCGGCGGTGCCGCTCCGCCGCCCGGGGACGGTCCGCACCGGTACGTCTTCACGGTGTACGCGGTGGACCAGGAGAAGCTGGGTCCGGACGCGGACGCGTCTCCGGCTGTCGTCGGCTTCAACCTGCGGTTCCACACGATCGCGCGTGCCCAGCTCATCGGTGAGTACGAGAACCCCGCGCAGGGCTGACCCCGGCGCACGGATTCAGCCAAGGCTTCATTGAACGTTTGCCCGCCTCCGGTCTTGGAAGTGATCGGAGGCGGGCATTTTTTATTGCGTTGTCCATCTCGGCGCGCCCGTCCAGAGTTGATCCAAGCCCGCCGGGGGGTGGGCAGGTGCACACGGGAGGTGGGCTGGATGCGTGACACGTTGGTTCTGAACGCGAGCTTCGAGCCGCTGTCGACGGTGACGTTGAACCGTGCGGTGGTGCTGGTGCTGCAGGACAAGGCCGTGGTCGAGCAGGCCCATCCCGTGCTGCGGATGCGGGGTGCCGATGTCGACATACCAGCGCCTCGGGTCATCCGGTTGTGCCGGTACGTGCGGGTGCCGTTCCGAAGACAAGCCCCGTGGTCGCGGCGGGGGGTGCTGGTACGGGACCGGCACCGGTGCGCGTACTGCGGGCGCCGGGCGACGACCGTGGACCATGTGGTGCCGCGGTCGCAGGGTGGGCAGGACACGTGGCTGAATACGGTCGCCGCGTGTGCGGAGGACAACCACCGGAAGGCGAACCGGACTCCGGAGGAGGCGGGGATGGCGCTGTTGCGGGAGCCGTTCGAGCCGACGCCGGCCGATGCGATGTTGCTCGCGCTGGGGGCCGAGGACTTCGACGCCCTTCCCGAGTGGCTCGCTCGGGACGCGGCCTAGGCGTCTGCCGGGTTCTGTCGGCCGGCGGCCACGGGCCGTCCGTCGCCTCTCGCGCGGTTCCCCGCGCCCCTGAGGGGGCGCGGGAGGAACCCGGCGTTTTCCCGTGCCTCAGTCGATGCTCGGCTTCTCCCGGCGCTCGGTGCCGGTCGTGCCGCCGTTGCCCGACGACCCGCCGTTGCCCGAACCTCCGCCCAGGGGGCCGAAGTTGCCCATCGCTCCGGAGAGGCCCTTGAGGGCGTCGCCGATTTCGCTGGGGACGATCCAGAGCTTGTTGGCGTCGCCCTCCGCGATCTTGGGGAGCATCTGGAGGTACTGGTAGGACAGGAGCTTCTGGTCGGGGTCGCCCGCGTGGATGGCCTCGAAGACCGTGCGGACGGCCTGGGCCTCGCCCTCGGCGCGCAGGGCCGCCGCCTTGGCCTCGCCCTCGGCGCGCAGGATCTGGGACTGCTTCTCGCCCTCGGCGGTGAGGATGGCGGCCTGGCGGGTGCCTTCCGCGGTGAGGATCGCGGCGCGCTTGTCCCGGTCGGCGCGCATCTGCTTCTCCATCGAGTCCTGGATGGAGGTGGGCGGCTCGATGGCCTTGAGTTCGACGCGGTTGACGCGGATGCCCCACTTGCCGGTGGCCTCGTCGAGGACGCCGCGCAGGGCCGCGTTGATCTCCTCGCGGGAGGTCAGGGTCCGTTCGAGGTCCATGCCGCCGATGATGTTGCGCAGCGTGGTGACGGTGAGCTGCTCGATCGCCTGGATGTAGCTGGCGACCTCGTAGGTGGCGGCCCGGGCGTCGGTGACCTGGTAGTAGATGACCGTGTCGATGTTCACGACCAGGTTGTCCTGGGTGATCACCGGCTGCGGCGGGAACGGTACGACCTGTTCGCGCAGGTCGATGCGGTTGCGGATGGTGTCGATGAACGGGACCACGATGTTGAGTCCCGCGTTCAGCGTCCGCGTGTAGCGGCCGAAGCGCTCCACGATGGCGGCGCTGGCCTGTGGGATGACTTGGATGGTCTTGATCAGGGCGATGAAGACCAACACCACCAGGATGATCAAGACGATGATGACCGGTTCCATCGTCGTTCCCCGTACCCTTCTCCGCCTCGGCGCCTTCGGCCGATCTCATGACTGTTGAGGATCTTGCTGGTCGAGTCTGACAGACCGTCGCGCAACTCGTGAGTCGTTCTCGGTGAGTTGTCCTCAGATGACGATCGCGGTGGCTCCTTCGATGTCCACGACGTCCACCTCCTGGCCCACGTCGTAGGCGCGGCCGGTGTCGAGGGCACGGGCCGACCAGACCTCCCCTGCGAGTTTGATGCGGCCGCCGGACGCGTCGACCCGTTCCAGCACGACGGCCTGCCTGCCCTTCAACGCCTCGACGCCGGTGGCGAGTTGGGGGCGCTGTCGGCCGTGTCGGGCCGCGATGGGCCGGACGACGGCGATGAGGGCGACGGAGACGACGACGAACGTGAGGACCTGGAGGACGGCGTCGAAGCCGAGGGCGGAGACGACCGCCGCCGCGACGGCTCCCACCGCGAGCATGCCGAACTCCGGCATCGCGGTGACCACGAGGGGGATTCCGAGCGCCGCCGCGCCGACGAGCCACCACACCCATGCGTCGATGTCGTTCACATGGTCATGGTAGGGCCGTGGTCGGGCGGCGGACAGGGCGCGAAGGGGGGAGCAGCGGGGTCAGGACAGGGGCAGGCCCTGGGCGGTCCAGCGGTCGCCGACCTGCTCCACGACGAGCGGGAGGCCGAAGCAGAGGGAGAGGTTGCGGGAGGTGAGTTCCAGCTCGAGCGGGCCGGCGGCGAGGACCTTGCCCTGGCGGATCATGAGGACGTGGGTGAAGCCGGGAGCGATCTCCTCGACGTGGTGCGTGACCATGATCATGGAGGGGGCGATGGGGTCGCGGGCGAGCCGGCCGAGGCGGCGGACCAGGTCCTCGCGGCCGCCGAGGTCGAGACCGGCGGCGGGCTCGTCCAGCAGGAGCAGCTCGGGGTCGGTCATCAGGGCGCGGGCGATCAGGGTGCGCTTGCGCTCGCCCTCGGAGAGGGTGCCGAACTTCCGGTCCAGGTAGTCGCTCATGCCGAGGCGGTCCAGGAAGGCGCGGGCGCGCTGCTCGTCGACCTCGTCGTAGTCCTCGTGCCAGGTGGCGGTCATGCCGTAGGCGGCCGTGAGCACCGTCTCCAGGACGGTCTGGCGCTTGGGGAGCTTGTCGGCCATGGCGATACCGGCCATGCCGATGCGGGGGCGCAGATCGAAGACGTCGACCTTGCCGAGGGTGTCGCCGAGGATGGTGGCGGTGCCCTTGCTGGGGAAGAGGTAGCTGGAGGCGACGTTCAGGAGGGTGGTCTTGCCGGCGCCGTTCGGACCGAGGATGACCCAGCGCTCGCCCTCCTTCACCGACCAGGAGACCTGGTCCACCAGAGCCCGGCCCTCACGGACCACGGATACGTCCTGAAGCTCCAGAACATCGCTCATGAGCGCGTTGTCTCCCCTTGCAGTGTGGCCGGTCTCGGCACTCGCGTACGCCTGTGGCTCGGGTCCGCCGCGCCGGTGGGCGCAGCCCTTATGAAATCTACGCCACGAGTGCCCCGCTCCATTCCATCGGTCCGGTCCTTAGGGTGGGGGCATGCTCTCGGAACCGCGTTCAGGACGCCTTGCCGCTTGGGGAAATGCCCTTTTGGCCGGACTTGCCTCTCCGGATGACGCCGCACTCGCCATCGTGGGCGAGGACGCGGTGCACCGGGTGGAGGGGCTGCCCGGCGAGTCCGCGCCGGTCGGGCTGACGCTCGCGCTGGGGCGGCTGCGCGCGCTGGGGGTGAGCGGGCTGCGGGTGGCGCTGCCGGCGCCGGGGCATCCGCTGGGGCTGAGCGGTCCGCCGGAGTTCAACGCGCGGGCGCTGGAGGCCGAGGAGGCGGTGGTCTGTCACGGCGCCGCGTTCGGGCTGGTGCCCGAGGTGGACGAGGCCGGGCCGGAGGGTGATGTGCACGTCGAGGTGGTCTGGCACGTGCTGCCGGTGCGCCAGGCGCCGCCCGCCGACGTTCCGTCGCTGGGCGAGGCCGAGCGGGAGCTGGCGGAGGCGCTCAGGGAGGCGACCGAGGTGCTGTCGAAGCTGGATGTCGCCGGGTCGGGTCCGGTGGCGGAGGCGGCGATCGACGCCTACCGGGCGCGGGCCGAGCGTGGGCGCGAGGTGCTGGCACCGGGGTACCCGCCGCGTGCGGTCCGGGTGTTGGAGCTGGCTCGGCGGGTGGGCCTGCTGGTGTCGCTGGCGTACGGCAACGGGCACGGGGGTGCGGTCAGCTCGGCCGAGATGAGGGCGCGGGCGGAGGCGCTGAGGCCGGTCGAGCGGACGGCCCGGCGGGCGCAGGTGGCGGCGTACAACGCGTACGTGGAGGAACGGGAACGGGGAGCGCGGTAACCGCGCCCCCGGGCGGCCGACAGGCCTCCCGGTGGGTCCGGGAGGCCTGGGGGCGCCGCCGGGCGGTCCTCAGTGGTTCAGGCCGAGGTTGCCGAAGGCCGGGTTCAGCACGCCGATGACGTTCACGCTGTTGCCGACCGCGTTCACCGGGACGTGGACCGGGACCTGGGCGACGTTGCCCGAGCCGACGCCCGGGGAGCCGGCGGCCTCGCCGGCCGCGTGGGCGCCGCCGTGGGCGGAGGCCAGGCCGGCACCTGCGGCCACCAGGCCACCGGCCACCATCGTCACGGCCGCTGCCTTCTTCAGGTTCTTCACTGTCTACCCCTCCTGGGCTTTCACCGCGGCGATCACCGCGGCACGCACTGGAGAACGGCGGAGATCACCGCAGGATGCGCCGTCCGGGTGACATTCCCACGACGGTATGAATCTCTGCCTGGGCCGTAACCCTCCGTGTCGCCTCGGGTGAGACGTCGGTGGGGCGTCTCAGCCGGTCACGCCGTGGCGTACGGCCCACAGCGCGGCCTGGGTGCGGTCGGCGAGGTCGAGCTTCATCAGGATGTTGGAGACGTGCGTCTTGACGGTCTTCTCGGACAGGACGAGAGCGCGGGCTATCTCCCGGTTGGAGCGGCCGTCCGCGATCAGGCCGAGCACCTCGCGTTCCCGCTCGGTGAGCGACCCGCCCCTGCCCTGGCCGGTGTGGGCTTCCTCCTGGGAGAGCAGGGCGTCGGCGACCTCCGGCTGGAGCAGGACGTGCCCGGCGTGCACGGAGCGGATGGCGGCGGCCAGGGCGTCGGGGTCCACGTCCTTGTAGACGTACCCGGCGGCGCCCGCGCGCAGGGCGGGGACGACCGTGCGCTGCTCGGTGAAGCTGGTGACGATCAGCACGCGCGCGGGGTTGTCGAGTTCGCGCAGTCTGCGCAGGGCGTCGATGCCGTCCATGCCCGGCATCTTGACGTCCATGAGGACGATGTCGGGCCGCAGGTCCTCGGTGCGGGCGACTCCCTCCGTGCCGTCGGCGGCCTCGCCGACGACCTCGATGTCGTCCTGGACCTCCAGGAAGGTGCGCAGGCCCCGGCGGACGACCTGGTGGTCGTCGACCAGCAGCACCTTGATCGGTTCACCCACCGGGGACCTCCATCTCGATCGTGGTGCCCTTGCCGGGCGCCGATTCCACGGTCAGCGTGCCGCCGACCCCGCTCGCCCGGTCCCGCATCGAGACCAGGCCGAGGTGGCGTCCGGCGCGGCGGACGGCCGTGGGGTCGAAGCCGCCGCCGTCGTCGGTGACGCGCAGGACGGCTCCGCCGCCGCGCCGCTCCACGCTGACGTCGACCCGGTCGGCGCCGGAGTGGCGCAGGGCGTTGTGCAGGGCCTCCTGGGCGACCCGGAGCAGGGCCTCCTCCTGGGCGGCGGGCAGGGCGCGGAAGCCGTTGCTGGTGAAGGTCACGCGCGCGCTGTGGGCGCGGTCGAGGACCTTGGTCTGGGTGCGCAGGGTGGCGACCAGGCCGTCCTCGTCCAGCTCGGCGGGCCGCAACTCCACCACGGCGGCGCGCAGTTCGTCGACGGCCTCGGCGGCGAGACAGGCCACCTGGTGCAGTTCGCCCTTGGCGCGGGCGGGGTCGCGGTCCACGAGCGCGGCTGCCGCCTGGGCGGTCAGGCGCAGGGAGAACAGCTTCTGGCTGACCGCGTCGTGCAGTTCGTGGGCGAGGCGGGAGCGTTCCTCGGCGATGGTCAGTTCGCGGCTGCGCTCGTAGAGGCGGGCGTTGGTGAGGGCGATGGCGGCGTGCTGGGCGAGGATGGCGAGCAGTTCCTCGTCGTCCTGCGTGAAGCCGCAGCTTCCCTCCGGTTTGGCGCAGCGCTTGTTCGCGAGGAACAGGGCGCCGATGACCTCGTCGCCGTCCTTGATCGGCAGGCCCAGGAAGTCGACCAGGTCGGGGTGGGCGGCCGGCCAGCCCTCGAAGCGGGGGTCCTTGCGCACGTCGGCGAGGCGCTCGGCCTCCGCCTGGTGCAGCATCGCGGCGAGGATGCCGTGCTGGCGCGGGAGCGGGCCGATGGCGCGCCACTGGGCGTCGCTGACGCCGTCCACGACGAACTGGGCGAAGCCGCCGTGGTCGTCGGGGACGCCGAGGGCGGCGTACTGCGCGTCGAGCAGCTCGCGGGCGGAGGCGACGATCGTCTTGAGGACGTCGCGCACCTCCAGGTGCCTGCTCATGGCCAGCAGCGCGGAACTCACCGCGGCGAGGCCGGACCGGGGGCCTTGACTCATGCCCTCACGGTACCGGCGGGGTCCGACAGCGCGGATCCGCCCCGGGACGGCGAGCGCCGGTCCGCTCGGCCCGGGACGGGGGGCGTAGGTCACCGAGGCGGGGCGTAGGGCGGGGGGCGTGGGGCCGGGCGGGAAAGGCTCAGGTCGGCGGCCCTGGGCGGGAGACGTAGGTCCATGGTCCTGGGCGGGAGACGTAGGTCGACGGCCTTGGGCGGGAGACGTAGGTGTCCGGGCCGAGGCTGGGGGCGTACGTCGAAGGGCCCTGGAGCTTTGCGGCCCGCGTCCGAGGCGGCCCGGGCGGTGCCGTTCCTACGGTGTGGCCACCGCCCGTCGGGGGCGGTGGGTGACGAGGGGACGGTAGTCATGCCGGTAGCGATCATCACGGGGGCCTCGAGGGGGCTGGGGCGGGCGCTCGCCGAGGCGCTGGCCGCGCGGGGCTGGGACCTGGTGCTCGGCGCGCGGGGCGCCGACGGTCTGAAGGAGGCCGCCGCGGCCGTCACGCGGCACGGTGCGAAGCACGGCACGCGCGTGGTGGCGCTGCCGGGGGACGTCACCGGCAGCGGGCACCGGGCGGTGCTGGTCGCGGCCGCGCAGGGACTCGGCGGTCTCGATCTGGTGGTGAACAACGCGGGGATCCTGGGTGCCGAGCCGCTGGTGCCGCTGGGCGGTCAGCCGCTGGAGGGCTTCCGGGCGGCGCTGGAGACGAACCTGGTGGCTCCGCTGGGGCTCCTCCAGGAGGCGCTGCCGCTGCTGCGGAGGGCGCCCGCCGGCGCGGTGGTGAACGTCAGCTCGGACGCGGCCGTGGAGGCCTACCGGACGTGGGGCGCCTACGGCGCGACGAAGGCGGCGCTGGACCAGCTGTCCGCGGTGCTCGCGGTGGAGGAGCCGGGGCTGCGGGTCTGGTGGGTGGATCCGGGCGGGATGCGGACGGACATGCTGGCCGCGGCGGAACCGGACGAGGATCTGTCGGGGACGCCGGCGCCGGAGGAGATCGCGCCGGCCTTCCTGCGACTGCTCGACCGGCGCCCGGCGAGCGGCCGGTACACCGCGGCGGCGCTGCTGGAGGCACGGTGACGCCGGCGGCGGGGGTGCCCCCGCACGGGCCTGTCCGGGAGTGGGGGAGGGTGCCCGAGGAGCTGTACGCGCGCGTGCCGGCCGAGCAGCGGGGGCCCGGGCTGGGGCGGGACGCCGTACGGCTGCTGGTGTCGCGCGGTACGGCGGTGGCGCATCACGCGTTCCGCGAGCTGCCGCGGCTGCTGCGGGCCGGGGACCTGCTGGTGGTGAACACCTCCGAGACGCTGGCCGCCGCGGTGAACGGGCGGATCGGGCACGCGCGCGTGGTGGTGCACGTCTCCACGCGCGGGGACGACGGTCGGTGGGCGGTGGAGCTGCGGGATCCGGACGGGCGCGGCACTACGCGCGCGCGTGCGGGCTCGCCCGCGGGGACAAGGGTGTCCTTGCCGGGCGGGGGCCGGCTGCTGCTGGAGGAACCGCTGAGTGCGGACGGGAAGCGGCTGTGGTGGGCGCGGGCCGCAGGGGCGGACGTGGCGGAGGTGCTGCGGGAGCACGGGCGGCCCATTCGCTACTCCTATACGGAGAAGGACCAGCCGCTGTCCGTGTACCGGACGGTGTTCGCGCTGGCCTCGCCGGACGGGGCGGGCAGCGCGGAGATGCCGAGTGCGGCCCGGCCGTTCACCGCGCGGCTGGTGGCGGAGCTGGTGAGCCGGGGCGTGCAGTTCGCGCCGGTGACCCTGCACACGGGTGTGTCGTCGGCGGAGGCGCACGAGCCGCCGTATCCGGAGCGGTTCGCGGTGCCGGAGGCGTCGGCGCGGGTGATCAACGCCGTGCGGGCCGGTGGTGGCCGGGTGATCGCGGTGGGGACGACGGCCGTGCGGGCCGTGGAGTCGGCCGCGGGCCCGGACGGGGTGGTGCGGGCGGCCCGGGGGTGGACGGATCTGGTGGTGGCGCCCGGGCGCGGGGTGCGGGTGGTGGACGGGCTGCTGACCGGGCTGCACGAACCGGAGGCCTCCCATCTGCTGATGCTGGAGGCGGTCGCCGGGAGGGCTGCGGTCGGCCGGGCCTACGAGGAGGCGCTGCGCGGGCGCTACCTGTGGCACGAGTTCGGCGACGTCCATCTCATCCTTCCGGACGAGAGCCCTCACGCATCGCGTTGCGCCGGCAACGGATGGTGAGACGGCCGGGCGCCCGGTGTGAGCCCGCACATAGGGCCTGCATCACGTACGAAAGGGCATAGGAGATAAACCGCCCCACATGAACGGGACAGACGGCCCTGTCTGTCCCGTTTTGCCCATCCCTGATCCACTATCCCGGATAGTACGTCACACCTTTGCCTGGGCATTTTGCGCCAGCTAAGAATTGCTTCCGTCGCTCAGCGCCGCAGGGTTCACGCCCAGCGGCGTTCGTGCGGGAGGAGCTGATTCCCCCGGCGGACGCAGGAGCGACCTCCGCGCTACACGAAGAGGTCCATCAGCCATGCCCAAGAACATCCTCAACCGAGCTTATAGTCGCGCGCTGACCAAGCAGCACAAGATCGCCGTTGCCGGTGTCGCTGCGCTGGGCACCGCCGCCCTGGCCCTCTCGGCCGCTCCCAGCAGCGCCGAGACCGTCACCACCGGTGCCCCGGCCACGGCCTCCCAGGTCGCGACCTCCCAGGCCGCCGCCGGCACCGTCCTGCAGAACGTCAAGGGCACGGTCACGGACCAGTTCGCCGCCGACACCCTCAAGCTCGACGCCTTCGCGGCGCAGAAGAAGGCCGCCGACGCGGCCGCCGCGAAGAAGGCCGCCGCCGCCAAGGCCGTGGAGGCCGCCGCCAAGAAGGCCGCCGCCGAAGCCGCCGCGAAGAAGGCCGCGCAGGTGCGCGCCGCCAAGGCCGCCGCCACCCGCTCCGTGGAGCGCCCGCAGATGCAGCCGGTCGCCGCGAAGACGTACGCGAACAACCTCGACGGCTGGATCCGCCAGGCCCTGGACATCATGAAGGCCAAGGGCATCCCGGGCAGCTACAGCGGTCTGCACCGCAACATCATGCGGGAGTCCTCCGGCAACCCCATGGCCATCAACAACTGGGACATCAACGCCGTCAACGGCATCCCGTCCAAGGGTCTGCTGCAGGTGATCCCCCCGACCTTCCAGGCCTACCACGTCGCGGGCACGTCCTGGAACATCTACGACCCGGTCGCGAACATCACCGCCGCCGCCAACTACGCGGCCCACCGGTACGGCTCGATCGACAACGTCAACAGCGCGTACTGAGGCCCTGGCGCGGGACCTCTGCGACGCAACGCCGAAGGGCGGCACCCCGGTCACGGGGCGCCGCCCTTCGGCGTCGTACACACACGCGCTGCCGGCGCGGGGCCTACTTGCGCATGACCTCCGGCTCGTGGCGGCGCAGGAAGCGGGCCACGAAGAAGCCGCAGACCACACCGAGCGCGATCAGGGCGATCATGTCCCCGGCCCAGGCGCCCACCGTGTGGTTCCACAGCGGGTCGTTGTCGCCGGCGGTCTCCGGCGGGCTGATCCGGTTGAAGTCCAGCGTGGTGCCGGCCGCGGCGACCGCCCAGCGGGACGGCATCAGGTACGAGAACTCGTTGACGCCGACCGTGCCGTGCAGGGCGAACAGGCAGCCCGTGAAGACGACCTGGATGATCGCGAACATGACCAGCAGCGGCATGGTCTTCTCGGCCGTCTTCACCAGCGAGGAGATGATCAGGCCGAACATCATCGCCGCGAAGCCCAGCCCCATGATCGGCAGGGACAGCTCCAGCAGGGTGGCGTGACCGAGGACGAGGCCCTCGTCCGGGACCTCACGCCGGCCGAAGCCGATGACGCCGACCAGCAGGCCCTGGAACCCGGTGATCACGCCGAGCACGAACACCTTCGACATCAGGTACGCCGACCGGGACAGCCCCGTCGCCCGCTCCCGCTCGTAGATCACCCGTTCCTTGATCAGCTCGCGGACGGAGTTGGCGGCACCGGCGAAGCAGGCGCCGACCGCCAGGATCAGCAGCACGGTGGTGGCGGTGCCGTTGGGCACGATCTGGCCGGTCTGCGGGTTGGGGCCGTTGGGCAGCAGGCCGCGGTCCGGGTGGATCAGCAGGCTGACCGAGCCGATGACGGCCGGCAGGAGCACCATCAGCGCCAGGAAGCCGCGGTCGGAGGCGATGACCGACACATAGCGCCGCACCAGGGTGACGAACTGGGAGAACCAGCCCTGCGGCTTGGGCGGCCTGATCGCCTGCATCGGCGGCATCTGCACCGCCTGCGGGGCGACCGAGTCCACGTCCGCGGCGTACATCTGGTAGTGCTGCGAGCCCTTCCAGCGGCCCGCCCAGTCGTAGTCGCGGTAGTTCTCGAAGGCGGAGAAGACGTCGGCCCAGCTGTCGTAGCCGAAGAAGTTCAGCGCCTCCTCCGGCGGGCCGAAGTAGGCGACCGCGCCGCCCGGCGCCATCACCAGCAGCTTGTCGCACAGGGCCAGCTCGGCCACCGAGTGGGTGACGACGAGGACGGTGCGGCCGTCGTCGGCGAGGCCGCGCAGCAGCTGCATGACGTCGCGGTCCATGCCCGGGTCGAGACCGGAGGTCGGCTCGTCCAGGAAGATCAGCGACGGCTTGGTGAGCAGCTCCAGCGCCACCGACACGCGCTTGCGCTGACCGCCGGAGAGCGAGGTGACCTTCTTGTCCTTGTGGATGTCGAGCTTCAGCTCGCGCAGCACCTCGTCGATGCGGGCGTCGCGTTCCTGCGCCGTGGTGTCGGCCGGGAAGCGCAGCTTGGCCGCGTACTTCAGGGCCTTCTTGACGGTCAGCTCCTTGTGCAGGATGTCGTCCTGCGGGACCAGACCGATGCGCTGGCGCAGCTCGGCGAACTGCTTGTACAGGTTCCGGTTGTCGTAGAGGACCTCGCCCTGGTTGGCGGGCCGGTAGCCGGTGAGCGCCTTGAGCAGGGTCGACTTGCCGGAACCGGACGGTCCGATCACGGCGACCAGCGACTTCTCGGGCACGCCGAAGGAGACGTCCTTCAGGATCTGCTTGCCGCCGTCGACCGTGACGGTCAGGTGGCGGGCCGAGAAGGAGACCTCACCGGTGTCGACGAACTCCTCAAGCCGGTCGCCGACGATCCGGAACGTCGAGTGGCCGACGCCCACGATGTCGCTCGGGCCGAGCAGCGCCGAGCCGCCCTTGGCGATCGGCTGACCGTTGACGTAGGTGCCGTTGTGCGAGCCGAGGTCACGGATCTCGAAGCGGCCGTCGGGCGTGGCGTGGAACTCGGCGTGGTTCCGGGAGACCTGGAGGTCGGACACGACCAGGTCGTTCTCCAGGGCACGGCCGATGCGCATCACGCGGCCGAGCGCGAACTGGTGGAACGTGGTCGGGCTCCGGTCGCCGTGGACCGGCGGCGCCCCCGCGCCACCACCGGGCGTGTTCTGTACGTACTGCTCGGCCGGGACGCCGCCCTGCTGCTGCGGGAAGGCGGGCGGCTGCTGCCAGCCGGCCTGGGCCTGCTGCTGTGGCGGTGCCTGGTGGGGCACGGCCTGCTGCGGGGCGGCCTGCTGGGCCCAGCCGGGTGCGTCGGCGCCCTGCGGCGCGTACGGGGCCGCCGCCTGCGGCTGCTGGGGCTGCTGTGCCGGGCCGCCGACCGGGGCCGTGGCCGCGGACAGGTTCAGCCGCGGCCCGTCGGTCGCGTTGCCGAGGTGCAGCGCCGAGCCCGGACCGATCTCCACGTGCTGGATGCGCTGGCCCTGCACGAACGTGCCGTTGGTGCTGCCATGGTCTTCGATGGCCCAACTGCGGCCGTTGAAGCTGACCGTGGCGTGCCGCCAGGACACCCTGGCGTCGTCGAAGACGATGTCCCCCTGCGGATCGCGTCCGAGGGTGTATGACCTGGATGGATCAAGCGTCCAGGTACGTCCGTTTGTTTCGAGTACGAGTTCCGGCACTCCATGCCCCACTGAGTTGTCCCCCGAATTCCCCCCGTCGCAGGGAGTCTAGGGATGTCGAACATCGTGGGGCACTATTTCAGGCCCGGCCGCCTGACCGAAACCCGGGCCTTGCCAAGGGCGCCGACGCGCGCTCCGACGCACCCCGCCGGTCCTCTCCACGACGCCTCCGTCCGGCGGGAGTTGTGGGGGCTTCGGCTGAACTCCTCGCGTGCCGGGGCGTGGTGCGCCGGGGGGCGCGGGGGGTGCGGGGAGGGTGGAAGCCGGATCGGCGGCTCGGGGTACGGCGGTGCGGGGCGGCGGGGCAGAGGGGCAGCCCGGGGGGGCACGGCGGGGGGCAGCCGGGGGCACGGCGGTGGGGCACGGTGGGCCCGCGGCCGGGGAAGTGCGCGGGGCGCGGCCATCGCGGGGCGTCCCATGGCCCCGGAGGCACTCGGCTGGTCCCGGAGGTACTCGGCGCCGGCGGGCCGGTCGAGGCGGGGTGCCGTCGACGCCAGGTGGCGGGCCAGCCGGGATGGGCGGGGGCGGGCGGGGGCCGGGACGGCGGGACGGCGGGCCGGCCAGGACAGCGGCGGGCCAGGACAGCGGCGGGCCAGGACAGCGGGCCGACCGGGACAGCGGGGCCCGGGACGCCAGGACGGCGGGCCGGCAACGCGTGCACGGCGTCAGGCCCGCCCTCGGCCCCGCCCCCTCGGGCCTCCCGGCTCCCGACCGCGCCCCGGTGGGCCTCCCGACTCCCCACTTCCGCCCCCGTGGACCTGCCGTCCGAAGCCGCTCGTGGGACCCTCGTGGTGGAGCCGGGTCGGCCTGCCGTCAGGACGGCACCGCACCGGCCCCCCGTCCGAGCCCGCACCGCCGCACCCCCGTCCGCTCCCCCATCGAGCCACCCCCGCCCCCAGACCCACACCGCACCCACACCGCACCCGCACCGCACCCACGCCGCACCTGCCCCGCCCCCGCCCCGGCGCGGCGCCGTTCTCCGCCGGCAAGGTCGCCGTCACCGGCCGGACACCTGTTGTTCCGTGTCCGTCAGGCGGACCTCAGGGGCGGAAGGCACTGGGTGCCGGATACGGTGGTGACACCATGAGCGCTTCGCAGACCTCCGCCTCAGAGACCTCCGAGGTCCCCACCCTCCTCGTCAAGATCTTCGGCAAGGACCGGCCGGGCATCACGGCCGGCCTGTTCGACACCCTGGCCGCCTACCTCGTCGACGTGGTCGACATCGAGCAGGTCGTCACCCGGGGCCGCCTGGTGCTGTGCGTGCTGGTGACCCAGCCCCCGGCCGGTCTGGAGGGCGACCTGCGGGCCACCGTGCACAGCTGGGCCGAGTCGATGAAGATGCAGGCGGAGATCATCTCGGGGCACGGCGACAACCGGCCGCGCGGCCTCGGCCGCTCCCTGGTGACCGTCCTCGGCCATCCGCTCACCGCCGAGTCGACGGCCGCGATCGCCGCCCGGATCGCGAAGGCCGGCGGCAACATCGACCGTATCTTCCGGCTCGCCAAGTACCCGGTGACGGCGGTGGAGTTCGCGGTGTCCGGTGTGGAGACCGGACCGCTGCGCACGGCGCTGGCCTCCGACGCGGCGGCACTGGGTGTCGACATCGCGGTGGTCTCGGCCGGTCTGCACCGGCGTGCCCAGCGACTGGTGGTCATGGACGTGGACTCGACCCTGATCCAGGACGAGGTCATCGAGCTGTTCGCCGCGCACGCCGGCTGCGAGGACCAGGTCGCCGAGGTGACGGCGGCGGCGATGCGCGGGGAGCTGGACTTCGAGCAGTCGCTGCACGCGCGCGTGGCCCTGCTGAAGGGGCTGGACGCGTCGGTGGTGGAGAAGGTGCGCCAGGAGGTCCGGCTGACGCCGGGCGCGCGCACGCTGATCCGTACCCTGAAGCGCCTCGGCTACCAGGTGGGGGTCGTCTCCGGCGGCTTCACCCAGGTCACCGATGATCTGAAGGAACGGTTGGGCTTGGACTTCGCGCAGGCCAACACGCTGGAGATCGTCGACGGCAAGCTGACCGGCCGGGTCACCGGCGAGATCGTGGACCGGGCGGGCAAGGCCCGGCTGCTGCGCCGGTTCGCCGCGGAGGCCGGGGTGCCGCTGGCGCAGACGGTGGCGATCGGCGACGGCGCCAACGACCTGGACATGCTGAACGCGGCGGGCCTGGGCGTGGCCTTCAACGCCAAGCCGGTGGTGCGCGAGGCGGCGCACACGGCGGTGAACTTCCCCTTCCTCGACACGGTCCTCTACCTGCTCGGCATCACCCGGGAAGAGGTCGAGGCCGCCGACATGCACGACGACGAGGGCTGAGCGGGGCCCCACGGCCTTCCCGCCCCCGAAAGGGCCCGGCACCCTGTGCGGTGCCGGGCCCTCCGGCGTCGGCGCCCTGCCTCGGCCGGGTCGGCCGGCGGATCAGTCGGAGGGCGCCCAGTAGTCCGTGAGCGTGGCCACGGCGGGCTCCAGGCTCTTCCAGGGGCCGTCGAAGGAGAGCAGGGCGAAGGCGGCGGCGGGGAAACCGCGGCGGTTCATCCGCGCGCGAGCGTCGTCCTCGGCCGCGCCGGCCAGGATGTCGGCCAGGCCGTGCACGCCGGGGTTGTGGCCGATCAGGATCACGTTGCGCGCCTCGTCCGGTACCTCGTTCAGCACGGCGATCAGCTCGCCGGGCGAGGCCTCGTACACCCGCTCCTCGTAGACGGTTTTCGGCCGGTGCGTCAGCTCGTGGACGGCGAGCTTCCACGTCTCGCGGGTGCGGGTCGCCGTGGAGCACAGGGCCAGGTCGAAGGTGATGCCGGTGTCGGCCAGCTTGCGTCCGGCGACTGCGGCGTCCGTGCGGCCCCGCTCGGCGAGCGGGCGCTCGTGGTCGGGGACCTGGGGCCAGTCGGCTTTCGCATGCCGGAAGAGGACGATCCTGCGGGGTTCTGCGACGCTCATGGGACCCAGCTTCGCATGAAACAGGCCACCCGGCGCAGGGAGTTGACATGCGGATTCACCGCGTGAGGGGGCCTGCCGTCAGCGTGCGAGGAGCTGCTGGGCGCGTTCCAGGAGGCGCGCGATCGCCGGGTCGCCGCTCGCCGCGTGGGCGTCCGACGGGTTCAGTATCAGGGCGAGCAGCACGAGGAACGCGAGGGCGGGCAGGGCGAGCGCCCACCAGGGCAGCCTGGTGTCGACGCCGCCCGTGGTCGCCGGGTGGGGCCGGGAGTGGGTGCGGGCCGGCATGGTCGCCTCCGTGGGTCTTCGAGCGGGTCCGTGACCGCCTGCCGCGGTCACTTCTCGAAGCTACGGAATCCGGGGCCGCCAACCCATCCGGACTTCCACCCAGTTGACCCTGACCCTGACCCCCTAGGGGATGGGGGGGCCAGCCCCACCCCGGGCCGGGGGCGGGGCCGCCGTCAGGGGGAGGCGATGGTCGCCACGATGGCGATGATCACGAAGATGGCGAGGAACGAGCCGAAGACGAGCAGCATCTTCTTCTGGCCGTTCTTGGGGTTCGGGTCGAGCACAGGCTGCATGCGCCCAGTCTCGCACCCCGCCCCGCGTCCGGCGGCGCCGGGGCACCCCGGCGGGTCAGCGCGTCGCCTCCTCCTCCACCGTGCGGTCGCGGCCCGCCAGGAAGCCCACCACCATCTGCGGCACCATGAGGCCCGCCATGAGGGCGATCGGCAGCCCCCAGCCGCCGCTCTGCTGGTAGAGGACGCCGACCAGCAGCGGGCCGGGGATGGAGATCAGGTAGCCGGTGCTCTGCGCGAACGCGGACAGCTGGACCACGCCCGGACCGCTGCGGGCCCGCATGCCGACCATGGTCAGCGCGAGCGGGAAGGCGCAGTTGGACACGCCCAGCAGCAGCGCCCAGGCCCAGGAGCCGCCGGCCGGGGCGAGGTACAGCCCGGCGTACCCGGCGAGTCCGCAGGCGCCCAGGACCAGCACGATCGGGCCCTGGTGGGGCAGCCGGGTGGCGACCCGCGGGATGACGAAGGCCAGCGGGACGCCCATCACCATGGTGACGGCGAGCAGCACGCCCGCGGTGCCCGCCGGGACGCCGGCGTCCCGGAAGATCTGCGGCATCCAGCCCATGGTGATGTAGGCGGCGGTGGCCTGGAGACCGAAGAAGACGGCGAGGGCCCAGGCCGTGCGGCTGCGGGTGATCCGCAGCGGAGCGTGCTGGTCCGCGGGCTCGCGCACCGGCCCCTCCGGCCGGGCGGCGGTGCCGCGGTCGCGGACGAGGGGGAGCCAGGGCAGCACCGCGGCGGCGGCGAGGGCCGCCCACACGGCGAGGCCTGGCTGCCAGCCGCCGCCCATGGCGTCGGTCAGGGGGACGGTCACCGCGGCGGCGAGGGAGGTGCCGAGGGCGAGGGCCATCGAGTACAGGCCGGTCATGGAGCCGACCCGGTCGGGGAACCAGCGCTTGACGATGACCGGCATCAGGACGTTGCTGACGGCGATGCCCATGAGGGCGAGCGCGCTGGCGGCCAGGAATCCGGCCGTGCCGCCGACGTACGGCCGTACGAGCAGGCCGGTGGCGATGGCGGCCATGCCGGCGCACACCACGGCGGCCGGGCCGAAGCGGCGGGCCAGGCGGGGCGCGGTGACGCCGAAGACGGCGAAGCACAGCGGGGGCACGGAGGTGAGCAGGCCGGCGACGCTGCCGCTCATGCCGAGCCCGTCGCGGACCTCCTCCAGGAGGGCGCCGAGGCTCGTGATGGCGGGGCGGAGGTTGAGCGCGGAGAGCACGATGCCGAGGACGACCAGCCGGGCCGCCCACGCACGCGTGCGGTGCGTCGCGCCGGGCGCCGCCTCCCGGGCGGCGCCGGCCGTGCCGCGTTCGGTCGATGACATCGCCGTACGGGTCTCCACTGTCCGGGTTTCCTCACTAACCATGAGACCCATCATAGAATCATGGGATGATTGGTTGTCCATCCCCGCGGCCCACGCGCGCGGGCCTGTCGTGCGAAGGTGTGCCATGCCTTTGAGCCACCCGCGCCGATCGGCGCTGTCCGAGCAGGTCATCGCCGCGTTGCGGCAGCAGATCACCTCCGGCGAGTGGCCGGTCGGCTCGCGCATCCCGACGGAGCCGGAACTGGTCGAGCAGCTCGGTGTCGCCCGCAACACCGTCCGCGAGGCCGTCCGCGCGCTCGCCCACAACGGTCTGCTGGACATCCGCCAGGGCTCCGGCACCTACGTGGTGGCCACGAGCGAGCTGGCCGGCGTGATGCACCGCCGCTTCGCCGGCGCCGACCCGCGGCACATCGCCGAGCTGCGGGCCACGCTGGAGTCGGCCGCGGCGAAGCTGGCCGCCGAACGGCGCACCGAGAAGGACCTCAAACAGCTGGACACGCTGATGGCCCGGCGTGAGGAGGCATGGGAGACCGGCGACGCGGAAGCCTTCGTGGCGGCCGACGCCACCTTCCACCTGGCCGTGGTGGCCGCCTCCCACAACGACGTGATGACCGCGATGTACGCCGACCTGGGCGAGGTGCTGCGGGACTGGCTGCGCGCGGACGTCGGGGCGGAGCTGACCCCGGAGACCCACATGGACCACTCGCGCCTGCTGGACGCGATCCGCGCCGGGGACGCGGAGGCGGCGGCGACCGAGGCCGCGAGCTATCCGTTCCTGTGCGACCCGGGCCGGTTCACCGCGCCTTCTGGTGGCTGATCCAGACCGAGCGGACCTCCTTCCAGCACCGGCCCGTCAGCCGTACGGTCATGGCGGGCCAGGCGTCCACCGGGGCGCTGTCGCTGTCGATGTCCCACCAGCGGGCGCACTCGATGTGCAGCCGTACCCGGTCGATGTCGACATAGGGGTTGTGGCAGTAGGCCTCCACATGGGAGCCGCGGACCGCCGTACGGCAGGAGGCGCCGAACCGGCTCGGCGGGGGCGGCTTGGCGTCGCTCACGCGCGCGTGGGGCAGCGCGTCGTACGGCAGGGACAGCACGAGGACCAGGGCCACGGTCACCGGGGCCAGGCTGCGGGACAGGCGCACAAGGGGACCTCCTCGGCCGGGCTGCGGAGGGACGTGCGGGAAGGCGTAATCCAGGGTGCGCCGCCTGCGCGGCGGCGGCCCGGCCGGTGAGCCGAACGGGTGACGCCCCGCTCCCCCGCCGGCGGCGGGAGACGGGGCGTCGGTGTGCTGCGGGAGGTCAGGCGCCGATGGCGTGCAGGCCGCCGTCGACGTGGATGATCTCGCCCGTGGTCTTCGGGAACCAGTCGCTCAGCAGGGCGACGACACCGCGGCCGGCCGGCTCCGGGTCCTTCAGGTCCCACTCCAGCGGGGCACGGGTGTCCCACACGGAGGCCAGCTCGCTGAAGCCCGGGATGGACTTGGCGGCCATGGAACCGATCGGGCCCGCCGAGATGAGGTTGCAGCGGATGTTCTGCTTGCCCAGGTCGCGCGCCATGTAGCGGCTGGTCGCCTCCAGCGCGGCCTTGGCCGGGCCCATCCAGTCGTACTGCGGCCAGGCGTACTGGGCGTCGAAGGTGAGGCCGACGACCGAGCCGCCGTTCTGCATCAGCGGCAGGCAGGCCATGGTCAGCGACTTCAGGGAGAACGCCGAGACGTGCATGGCGGTGGCCACCGACTCGAACGGCGTGTTCAGGAAGTTGCCGCCGAGCGCGTCCTGCGGCGCGAAGCCGATGGAGTGGACGATGCCGTCGAGGCCGCCCAGCTCCTCGCCGACCACGTCGGCCAGACGCGCGAGGTGCTCGTCGTTGGTGACGTCCAGCTCGATGACCTTGGCCGGCTTGGGGAGCTTCTTGGCGATGCGCTCGGTCAGGGTGGGCCGCGGGAACGCGGTCAGGATGATCTCGGCGCCCTGCTCCTGGGCGAGCTTGGCGACGTGGAAGGCGATGGAGGACTCCATCAGCACCCCGGTGACCAGGATGCGCTTGCCCTCAAGAATTCCGCTCATGGTGATCAGTGACCCATTCCCAGTCCGCCGTCAACCGGAATGACGGCTCCAGTGATGTACGAGGCGTCGTCCGAGGCGAGGAACCGCACCGTCGCGGCGATCTCCTCCGGCTGCGCGTAACGGCCGAGCGGCACCTGCGACACGATGTTGTCGCGCTGCTCGTCGGTGAGCGCCTTGGTCATGTCGGTGTCGACGAAGCCGGGCGCGACGACGTTGAAGGTGATGTTGCGCGAGCCCAGCTCCCGGGCGAGGGAACGCGCGAAGCCGACCAGGGCGGCCTTGGAGGCGGCGTAGTTCGCCTGGCCCGCCGAGCCGAGCAGACCGACCACCGACGAGATGAGGACGACCCGGCCCTTCTTCGCGCGCAGCATGCCGCGGTTGGCGCGCTTGACGACCCGGAAGGTGCCCGTCAGGTTGGTGTCGATGACCGAGGTGAAGTCCTCCTCGGACATCCGCATCAGCAGCTGGTCCTTGGTGACGCCGGCGTTGGCGACCAGGACCTCCACCGGACCGTGCTGGTCCTCGATCTCCTTGTAGGCCTGCTCCACCTGCTCCGGGTCGGTGATGTCGCACTTGACGGCCAGGAAGCCGGCCGGCGGCTCACCCGAGCGGTACGTGATCGCGACCTTGTCGCCGGCGTCGGCGAAAGCGCGGGCGATGGCGAGGCCGATGCCCCGGTTGCCTCCGGTGACGAGAACCGAGCGGCTCAACGGATCACCCTTTCGATAGCGGTCTGACACATCCGCCCGAACCCGTGGATGGCAGGCGGCTTCAGTCGAAAACCTATCGGTACCGCCGCGTCCGCGGGCAAGCGGGCACCGACAGTGGCGCGGGGGTGTCACTGTCGGGTCCCTACAGAACGAGCCGGTTCCCGGACCCGAAACATGTGGTCCGCCGGGCCGCTCCCGGGACATGATCGGACCCGACAGGCCACGACAGCAGGGAGACCTCCGTGCCTCATTCCATCGACGAAGCCTTCACGGCGCTTCCCCTACGGGCGCTCGCCGACGCCGCGCTCGCACGCGCGCGTGCGCTGGGCGCCGAGCACGCGGACTTCCGGTTCGAGCGGGTGCGCAGCGCCGCCTGGCGGCTGCGGGACGGCAAGCCCGCCGGATCCTCGGACACCACCGACCTCGGGTACGCGGTCCGGGTCGTGCACGGCGGTACGTGGGGCTTCGCCTCCGGGGTCGATCTGACCATGGACGCCGCCGCCCGGGTCGCCTCGCAGGCGGTGGCCATGGCGAAGTTGTCCGCGCAGGTGATCAAGGCCGCCGGGTCGGACGAGCGGGTGGAGCTGGCCGACGAGCCGGTGCACGCCGACAGGACGTGGGTCTCGTCGTACGAGATCGACCCGTTCTCGGTGCCGGACGAGGAGAAGTCGGCGCTGCTCGCGGAGTGGAGCGGCCGGCTGCTGCGCGCGAACGGCGTCGACCACGTGGACGCCTCGCTGCTCACCGTCCACGAGAACAAGTTCTACGCCGACACGGCCGGGACGGTGACGACCCAGCAGCGGGTGCGGCTGCATCCGCAGCTCACGGCGGTGTCGGTCGACGAGTCGAGCGGGGAGTTCGACTCGATGCGCACCCTCGCGCCGCCGGTGGGCCGCGGCTGGGAGTACCTGACCGGGACCGGCTGGGACTGGGACGCCGAGCTGGAGCGGATCCCCGAGCTGCTCGCCGAGAAGATGCGGGCGCCCAGCGTGGAACCGGGCCTGTACGACCTGGTGATCGACCCGTCCAATCTGTGGCTGACCATCCACGAGTCCATCGGGCACGCGACGGAGCTGGACCGGGCGCTCGGCTACGAGGCCGCGTACGCCGGCACCTCCTTCGCCACCTTCGACCAGCTGGGCAAGCTGCGGTACGGCTCCGAGCTGATGAACGTCACCGGTGACCGCACCGCCGAGCACGGCCTCGCCACCATCGGCTACGACGACGAGGGCGTCGAGGCCCAGTCCTGGGACCTCGTGAAGGACGGCACGCTCGTCGGCTACCAGCTGGACCGGCGGATCGCCCGTCTGACCGGGTTCGAGCGCTCCAACGGCTGCGCGTACGCCGACTCGCCCGCGCACGTCCCGGTGCAGCGCATGGCCAACGTGTCGCTGCGGCCGGATCCGGCCGGGCTGTCCACGGAGGACCTGATCGGGGGCGTCGACCGGGGCATCTACGTGGTCGGCGACCGGTCCTGGTCGATCGACATGCAGCGGTACAACTTCCAGTTCACCGGCCAGCGCTTCTTCAAGATCGAGAACGGGCGGATCACCGGGCAGCTGAAGGACGTCGCCTACCAGGCCACGACCACGGACTTCTGGGGCTCGATGGCCGCCGTGGGCGGACCGCAGACGTACGTCCTCGGCGGTGCCTTCAACTGCGGCAAGGCCCAGCCGGGCCAGGTGGCCGCCGTGTCCCACGGGTGCCCGTCCGCCCTCTTCAAGGGCGTCAACATTCTGAACACCACGCAGGAGGCCGGCCGATGAGCGCCCGCACCAACAAGCCGCACGAAGTCGTCGAGCAGGCACTCGCGCTGTCCCGCGCCGACGGCTGTGTCGTCATCGCCGACGAGCACTCGACCGCCAACCTGCGCTGGGCGGGCAACGCGCTCACCACCAACGGCGTGACCCGGGGCCGTACGCTCACCGTGATCGCCACCGTGGACGGCAAGGAGGGCACCGCCTCGGGGGTGGTGTCACGGTCCGCGGTCACCGCGGAGGAGCTGGAGCCGCTGGTGCGGGCCGCCGAGGCCGCCGCGCGCGGTGCCGGGCCCGCCGAGGACGCGCAGCCGCTGGTCAGCGGGGTGCCGGAGTCACCGGACTTCACGGACGCGCCCGCCGAGACGTCCTCCGCCGTGTTCGCCGACTTCGCCCCGGCCCTCGGCGAGGCCTTCGCACGCGCGCGTGCCGGCGACCGGGAGCTGTACGGCTTCGCCAACCACGAGCTGGTGTCGACGTACCTGGGCACGTCCACCGGGCTGCGCCTCAGGCACGACCAGCCCACCGGCACCCTGGAGCTGAACGCCAAGTCCCCGGACCGCACCCGTTCGGCGTGGGCCGGCCGGTCCACCCGGGACTTCAAGGACGTCGACCCGGGCGCACTCGACGCCGAGCTGGCCGTACGGCTCGGCTGGGCGGAGCGGCGCGTCGACCTGCCCGCGGGGCGCTACGAGACGCTGCTGCCGCCCACCGCCGTGGCGGACCTGCTCATCTACCAGCTGTGGTCGGCGTCGGGCCGGGACGCGGCCGAGGGCCGGACGGTGTTCTCCAAGCCGGGCGGCGGCACCCGGGTCGGCGAGAGGCTGAGCGAGCTGCCGCTGACCCTGCGCAGCGACCCGAACGAGCCGGGTCTGGAGTGCCCGCCCTTCCTCATCGCCCACTCCTCCGGCGGCGACCAGTCGGTGTTCGACAACGGGCTGCCGGCCCACGCCACGGAGTGGATCAGCAGGGGCGTGCTGCGGCACCTGACGACGACCCGGCACAGCGCCGCCCTGACCGGGCTGCCGGTCGCGCCGGCGCTCGGGAACCTGATCCTGGACGGCGGCAACCGGTCCCTGGAGGAGATGGTCGCGGACACCGAGCGCGGGCTGCTGCTGACCTGCCTGTGGTACATCCGCGAGGTCGACCCGGCCACGCTGCTGCTGACGGGCCTGACCCGGGACGGCGTCTACCTCGTGGAGAACGGTGAGGTGACCGGGCAGGTGAACAACTTCCGGTTCAACGAGTCGCCGGTGGACCTGCTGGGCCGGGCCACGGAGGCGGGGCGGACCGAGAAGACGCTCCCGCGTGAGTGGAGCGACTGGTTCACCCGGGCCGCGATGCCCGCGCTGCGGATCCCCGATTTCAACATGAGCTCTGTCAGCCAGGGCGTATAACCTCGTAGACGTTCGTGGTCGGGTGTCACCCGGCCGCCAGAAGATCACCAAGGAGACACGAGAACCGTGACGGACATCGTCGACGAGCTGAAGTGGCGGGGGCTCATCGCCCTCTCCACGGACGAGGACGCACTGCGCAAGGCGTTCGCGGACGGTCCCGTCACGTTCTATTGCGGCTTCGACCCGACCGCGCCCAGCCTGCACCTCGGCAACCTGGTGCAGATCCTGACGATGCGCCGCATCCAGGAGGCGGGCAACCGTCCGCTGGCGCTGGTCGGCGGTGCCACGGGTCTCATCGGCGACCCGAAGCCCACGGCCGAGCGCACGCTGAACGCGCCGGAGGTCGTGGCCGGCTGGGTGGAGCGGCTGCGCGCGCAGATCGAGCCGCTGCTCCACTTCGACGGTCCGAACGCCGCGGTGATGGTCAACAACCTGGACTGGACCCAGGGCCTGTCGGCCATCGAGTTCCTGCGGGACATCGGCAAGCACTTCCGGGTCAACAAGATGATCGCCAAGGAGGCCGTCTCCCGGCGGCTCAACTCCGACGCGGGCATCAGCTACACCGAGTTCAGCTACCAGATCCTGCAGGGCATGGACTTCCTGGAGCTGTACCGGCGGCACGGCTGCACGCTGCAGACCGGCGGCAGCGACCAGTGGGGCAACCTCACCTCGGGCACGGACCTGATCCACCGGGCCGAGCCGGACGCCGTGGTGCACGCGCTGGGCACCCCGCTGATCACCAAGGCGGACGGCACCAAGTTCGGCAAGACCGAGTCCGGGACGGTGTGGCTCGACCCGGAGATGACCACGCCGTACGCGTTCTACCAGTTCTGGGTCAACGCGGACGACCGGGACGTCTCCAAGTTCCTGCGCATCTTCAGCTTCAGGTCCCGTGAGGAGATCGAGGAGCTGGAGCGGCAGACGCAGGAGCGTCCGCAGGCCCGGGCGGCTCAGCGGGCGCTCGCCGAGGAGCTGACGACGCTGGTGCACGGCGCCGACCAGACGGCCGCGGTGATCGCCGCGTCGCGTGCCCTGTTCGGGCAGGGCGAGCTGGCCGAGCTGGACGGGCGGACGCTGGCCGCGGCGCTGGCCGAGGTGCCGAACGTCCAGGTCACCGAGCTGGCTCCGGTGGTGGACCTGTTCGCCGAGGTCGGCCTGGTCGCCAGCAAGTCCGCCGCGCGGCGGACCGTGAAGGAGGGCGGGGCCTACGTGAACAACGTGAAGGTCACCGCCGAGGACGCGGTGCCGGCGGCGGAGGATCTGATTCACGGGCGGTGGCTGGTGCTGCGGCGCGGGAAGAAGAACCTGGCCGCAGTGGAGGTCACGGGCGCCTGAGCGCCGTCGGGGGCGTGGGGACGCCGACGCGGCCCCGCGCCCCTGTCTTCGCAGGCCTTCGCAGGCCTGCGAAGGCTCAGGCCCGCTGCTGCTGCTTCCGCTTGCCCAGCGTCGCCATGTAGAGGGCGTCCACGGCCGCGACGATGATGATGGCGGCCACGAGCTGGAAGATGTGCCGGCTCCAGTCGATGCCCGGGGTCGCCTCCACGCCGACCGCGCGGGCGACCGCGTTGCCCACGATGGCGCCCAGCATGCCGCAGATCGTGGTCAGCCACAGGGGGCTGTGCTGTTTGCCCGGGATGATCGCCTTGGCGATGAGGCCCAGCACGAATCCCACGATGATCGCCCACAACCAGCCCATGGCTGCCTCCTCGTACGGCTCGACGTGAGCATTGCAGCCAGTGTGGTTCGGTCCGCCGTACGGCGCACGTCGGGTTCCCCCGTGCGCGGCGGGGGTCCGGGTGTCGTCGCAGGCAGAGGGCGACCCGGTCTCGAAGGCGGCGGGGGCGCGGCGTACCGTGGGAGGTGTCCCGGCCCGGTTTCCCCGCCGGGTGTGGACGAGGGTGCGGGCCGGGAAGAGTCCGATGCGGGCGGATGGTGGAATGTGATGCGGAAACAGCACGGCGGCAGCGCTCAGGTGTTCCGGATCACCGGTGCCCGGACCGGGCTCGCCGAGGATGTGCGGGGACGGCAGCGGCGTTACGTGATCTCGATGTCGATCCGTACCGTCTCGGTGATCCTGGCGGTCGCCCTGTGGAACGTCGAGCGGCATGTCGCCATCGCCGCGCTGGTGCTCGGCGCGGTCCTGCCCTACATCGCCGTGGTGATCGCCAACGCGGGCCGGGAGCGGCCGCCGTCCCTTCCGTCGACGTTCGTCGCCACGCCGGTGCGGCCGATGATCTCGCCGGTCCAGGAGAAGTCCGAGGGCGAGGACGTGCCGCCGAATCCGGCGGCCGGAGTGCGCGGTGAGCGCCCCGGACCCGTCTGAGCAGGGCGGACGCGGCCGAAGCGGAATGCATTTATGCGCCATGCTCAAGAAAAGCTCAGATCAATCCTGCTGTTCCGGTGCCGGGCGGCGGGGTACCCGTGACATACTGCGTACGCGCTCCGCATCCCCCGTCGGAGCGATGGACCGACGCCGGGCAGCTCCCCCCGTGGCTGCCCGGCGTCGCCCTGTTTGCGCCCCTTCGTGAGACGACCCCGAGACGAAACCGTGAGTGACGAGACGCCGATCTGCTCCGCCAAGGGCTGCCGTGCCGCCGCCGTGTGGGTGCTGGCGTGGAACAACCCGAAGGTCCACACCCCGGAGCGGCGCAAGACATGGCTGGCCTGCGAGGAGCACCGCGAGCATCTGTCGCAGTTCCTCGGGGTCCGGGGATTCCTGAAGGACGTGGTGGCGTTCGAGGAGTGGCGGGCGGCCGAGGAGGCCTGAACCCGGGACCTGAACCCGGGGCGCCCTTGAACTCGGGGCCCGATCCCGCGGTGCCCTTGAGCCCGGGACCTTGAGCCCCGTCGCCCGGTCCGGACCGCCGGGTCTAGCCGCCGATCGCGGACATCGGGCGGTCCGGCTGCACGAACGACGGGTCGTCCAGGCCGGCTCCGGCCTTCTTGCCCCACATCGCCTGGCGCCAGATGCGGGCGATCTCCTCGTCCGGGGCGCCCGAGCGCAGCGCCGCGCGCAGGTCGGTCTCCTCGGTGGCGAACAGGCAGGTGCGTATCTGGCCGTCGGCGGTGAGGCGGGTGCGGTCGCAGGCGGCGCAGAACGGCCGGGTGACCGAGGCGATCACACCGACCCGGTGCGGACCGCCGTCGACGACCCAGCGTTCCGCCGGTGCCGAGCCGCGCTCGTCCGCGCCCTCGGGGCTGAGGTCGAAGCGGGTGCGCAGGGACGCGAGGATGTCCCCGGCGGTGACCATGCCCTCCCGCTTCCAGCCGTGCTGGGCGTCCAGGGGCATCTGCTCGATGAACCGCAGCTCGTACTCGTGCTCCATCGCCCAGGCGAGGAGGTCCGGGGCCTCGTCGTCGTTCAGCCCCGGCATCAGGACGGTGTTGACCTTGACGGGGGTCAGACCGGCCTCGCGGGCGGCTTCGAGGCCGTCCAGCACGTCCTTGTGGCGGTCGCGGCGGGTGAGGGTCTTGAAGACGTCCGGGCGGAGGGTGTCCAGGGAGACGTTGACCCGGTCCAGGCCCGCCGCCTTCAGGGCGGTCGCGGTGCGGTGGAGGCCGATGCCGTTGGTGGTGAGGGACATCTGCGGGCGCGGGTCCAGGGCCGCCACGCGCTCGACGATGCCGACCAGGCCGGGGCGCAGCAGCGGTTCGCCGCCGGTGAAGCGGACCTCCTCGACGCCGAGGACGCGGACCGCGATGTCGATGAGCCGGACGATCTCGTCGTCCGTGAGCAGGTCGGGCTTGGCCAGCCACTGCAGGCCCTCCTCGGGCATGCAGTAGGTGCAGCGCAGGTTGCACCGGTCGGTCAGCGAGACCCTCAGGTCGGTGGCCACTCGGCCGTAGGTGTCGATGAGCACGTGGGCCCCCTCCCTCTCCCGGTCACTCATTTTCGGTGGTGCGTACGTCCTCCGTCACCTGTGAGCCTACGTGACCTCACCGACATCGACAGCGACCTGATCCCACGAGGTACGGCGCGACCGCGTCGTAGGACCGTACAGTCCCCTGCGACGCGGTCGTCCGTAGGAATCCTCAGTGCGCCCCGGTGCCGGTCAGGGACCGCACCTCCAGTTCCGCGTACTTGCCCTCGTCCGGGGCCTCCTTCGACATCAGGGTGCCCACGACGCCGAGGAGGAACCCGACCGGGATGGAGATGATGCCGGGGTTCTCCAGCGGGAACCACTGGAAGTCGGCCTCCGGGAACATCGAGGTCGGCTTGCCGGAGACGACCGGGGAGAACAGCACCAGGCCGACCGCGGTGACCAGGCCTCCGTAGATGGACCACAGCGCGCCCGTGGTGGTGAACCGCTTCCAGAACAGGCTGTAGAGGATGGTCGGCAGGTTGGCGGAGGCGGCGACCGCGAAGGCGAGGGCGACGAGGCCCGCCACGTTCAGATCGCGGGCCAGGGCGCCGAGCACGATGGAGACCGCGCCGATGCCGACGGTGGCCCATCGGGCGGCGCTCACCTCCTGCTTCTCGGTGGCCTGTCCCTTCCTGATGACGTTCGCGTAGATGTCGTGGGCGAACGAGGACGAGGAGGCCAGGGTCAGGCCGGCGACGACCGCGAGGATCGTGGCGAAGGCGACCGCGGAGATGGTGGCGAGCAGGACGGCTCCCCAGCCGGAGTCGACGCCGCCCAGGTGCAGGGCCAGCAGGGGGGCCGCCGTGTTGCCCGCCTTGTTGGAGGCGATGATCTCGTCCGGTTTGATGAGCGCGGCGGCACCGAAGCCGAGGGCGAGGGTCATCAGGTAGAAGGCGCCGATCAGGCCGATCGCCCAGATCACGGACTTCCGGGCGGCCTTGGCGGTGGGGACCGTGTAGAAGCGGATCAGGATGTGCGGCAGGCCGGCGGTGCCGAGGACGAGGGCGATGCCGAGCGAGAGGAAGTCCAGCTTGGTGGTGCCGGTGGCGCCGTACTTCAGGCCGGGCTCCAGGAACGCGCTGCCCTTGCCGCTGTTGTCGGCGGCCCTGCCGAGCAGGTCGGAGATGTTGAAGTCGAACTTCAGCAGCACCAGGAAGGTCAGCAGCAGGGCGCCGATGATCAGCAGGACCGCCTTGACCATCTGGACCCAGGTGGTGCCCTTCATGCCGCCGATGGTGACGTACACGATCATCAGCACGCCGACCAGGGCGACGATGCCGATCTTGCCGCCGTCGCTGGTGATGCCGAGGAGCAGGGAGACGAGGACGCCGGCGCCGGCCATCTGCGCGAGCAGGTAGAAGATCGACACGACGATCGTGGAGGTACCGGCGGCGGTGCGGACGGGGCGCTGGCGCATCCGGTAGGCCAGTACGTCACCCATGGTGTAGCGGCCCGAGTTGCGCAGCGGTTCGGCGACCAGGAGCAGGGCGACGAGCCAGGCGACGAGGAAGCCGATGGAGTACAGGAAGCCGTCGTAGCCGAAGAGGGCGATGGCGCCGGCGATGCCGAGGAAGGACGCGGCGGACATGTAGTCGCCGGAGACGGCGAGGCCGTTCTGGAAGCCGGTGAACTGCCGTCCGCCGGCGTAGAAGTCGGCGGCGTCCTTGGTCTGCCGGCCGGCCCAGACGGTGATGACGAGGGTCGCGGCGACGAACACCGCGAACAGGGTGATGATCAGCGTCCGGTGCTCGCTCGCCTCGCCGGCGGCGAGCAGGGTGTGCGACGCGGGGCTCATGCTCCGCCCTCCATCCGGGACTTGATGGCCTCGGCCTTCGGGTCGAGCTCGGCGGCGGCGTGCCGCGCGTACCACCAGGCGATGAGGAACGTGGTGAGGAACTGGGCGAGGCCCAGGACGAGGGCCACGTTGATGTTGCCGACGACCTTGGTGCCCATGAAATCGCCCGCGTAGTTGGAGAGCAGGACGTACAGCAGGTACCAGGCGGTGAAGGCGATGGTCAGCGGGAAGGCGAAGGAGCGGTGGGCGCGGCGCAGTTCACCGAACTCCGCGCTCTGCTGCACCTCGGTGAACTCCTCGGTGGAGGGAAGGGAAGCTGGGGGTTTCGCGGGTGGCGGTGTCTCGGTAGCCACGGGCTCTCCTCGCGTCACGGACATGCGCTGTCTGGCCTCACAGGACCGGGGGTCACGTTACCGGTAGTCGCGATGCGACTCCGTTGTGTGATCCCGGCGGCGGGGGTGCCGGCTCGACGGATCCCCCGTCCACGGTCACGGCGCCCCGTGCGGACCGGTTCACGTCCGCCGGACTCTTTCGGAGATCGCGCGCGGCAGATAGCTTCGGCCTGCACCACTCGTCATGTACCTGCCCGAGCACCACCTGTGTCTCGGGCGGTTCCGTATCCGGATGATGTGGAGATCCCATGGCTCATCTGCGCTCCAGACGCCGCCTCGCGCTCGCCGTGCCGGTCGTGCTGTCGCTGACCGCCTCGCTCGGCTTCCTGCCGTCGGTGGCCTCGGCGGCGCCCGCCGCCGGCACGGTGGCGCGGGCGGCGGACGGTCCGAATCTCGCCTACGTGGTCAACACCCGCACCGACCACCGCACGATCGAGTCCGTGCGGCGCGAGATAGTGCGCAACGGCGGGACGGTCGTGGCCGGTTACGACCGGATCGGCGTCATCGTCGCCCACTCCGCGAACCCGGACTTCGGCGCGCGGATGCGTGCGGTGCGCGGGGTCGACTCGGCGGGCGCGACCCGCACGGCACCGCTCAGCGCGGCGGGGACCACGGAGGAGGGCGCGGCCCAGGTGCTGTCCCGGGCGGAGCTGACACGGCTCGCGGCGAGTGCGGCGGCGGGCGAGGAGCCGCTGGAGGCCGACCAGTGGGACCTGCGGGCGATCGGCGCCGACAGGGCCGCCCGGATCAACCCGGGCAGCCGGAACGTGACGGTCGGGGTCATCGACACGGGCGTCGACGACACCCATCCGGACATCGCCCCGAACTTCTCCGCGTCCCAGTCGGCGAACTGCGTGAGCGGCAAGGCGGACACCACGTACGGCGCGTGGCGGCCGGCGGACGCCGACCACTACCACGGCACCCATGTGGCCGGTGAGATCGCCGCGGCCCGCAACGGCATCGGCGTGGCGGGGGTGGCGCCCGGGGTGAAGGTCGCGAGCATCACCGTGGCCCAGCCGGACTCGACTTCGCTGTTCTACCCGGAGAGCGTGGTCTGCGCGTTCGTGTTCGCCGCGGACCACGGCATCGAGATCACCAACAACAGCTACTACGTCGATCCATGGCTGTACAACTGCATGGACGACCCCGATCAACGTGCCATCGTTGACGCGGTCAACAGGGCTCAGCTGTACGCACAGCGCAAGGGCACGCTCAACGTCGCCTCGGCGGGCAACTCCAACGACGACCTGGACGCCGACGCGATCGTGGACGACTCCAGCCCCGACGACTCGACGGCCCACACCCGCACGGTCGACCCGCACGAGTGCTTCGACGTGCCGACCCAGCTGCCCGGCGTGGTGACCGTCAGCGCGGTGGGCGTGAAGGGCGCCAAGTCGTACTACTCCAGCTACGGCCGGGGCGTGGTCGACGTCGCCGGTCCGGGCGGCGACAAGTACCAGATCCCGGACACGCCGTCGAAGAACGGCCGCATCCTGTCCACCCTGCCGAACAACCAGTACGGCTTCCTGCAGGGCACCTCCATGGCCTCGCCGCACGTCGCCGCGGTGGCCGCGCTGCTCAAGTCGGCGCACCCGCACGCCACTCCGGCCGAGCTGCAGGCTCTGCTGAAGGCGCAGGCGGACAACCCGGGCTGCCCGACGGAGCCGTACGACGGTGACGGCGACGGAGTCGTGGACGCGACGTGCGCCGGGGGCAAGCGGGTGAACGGCTTCTACGGCTTCGGTGTCGTCAACGCGTTGCGGGCGGTCAAGTAGCCGGCGGTTCACATCCAGGGCGTCCACCTCACCATGCACTCTTGATCGCCATCGCTGCTGATGTTGATTGAATCAATAATGCATAGTGAAGTCATGACTGAAATCAAGGATGCCTGGGAGGCGCTGGGCGGGCGGCCCGGTCTGCTGTCGCATGTCTCGGCCGTCGTGCGCCGGGACGTGCTGGAAGCGCGGCTGCCCGTCCGGGAGCTGGCACGCGCGTGCGTGGGGGCGTGTGCGCTGGCCGCCGCGGAGCTGGGGGCGCGGCGGGCCGGGTTCGCGGAGGTGCCGGCGGTCACCGTGGACGACGGCGCGGTGGCGGCGGCCTTCCACAGCGAGCGACTGGTCCAGGTCGACGGCCGGGCGCCGGTGGCGTTCGCGCCGCTGTCGCGGTTCTGGCGCACCGCCGACGGCTGGGTGCGCACCCACGCCAACTATCCGCACCACCGGGACCGGCTGCTCGCCGCGCTGGGCCTGCCGGCGGACGCCTCGGCGGAGCGGGTCGCCGGCCGGCTCGCCGAGTGCTCCGCGCTGGAGACCGAGGAGGCCGTCCAGGACGCCGGCGGTCTCGCCGTGGCCCTGCGCACCCCGCGGGAGTGGCGGGCGCACCCGCAGGCCGCCGAGATGGCCGCACGGCCGCTGGTCGAGCGGGCGGTGCTGGACACGGCACCCGCGCGCGTGCTGCCGTCCCTGGACCGGGCCGCCGCTCCCCTGCTGCCCGCGGCCGGGCTGCGCGTGCTGGACCTGACCCGGGTGCTGGCGGGCCCGGTCGCCACCCGCACCCTGGCCCTGCTGGGCGCGGACGTGCTGCGCGTGGACGCCCCGTGGTTGCCGGAACTCCCGGACCTGCACGCCGACACGGGCTTCGGCAAGCGGTCCGCCACGCTGGATCTGGGCGCCGGCCGGGACACCCTGGAGGAGTTGCTGAGCACGGCCGACGTCGTGGTGACCGGGTACCGGCCGGGCGCCCTCGACCGGTTCGGGCTCGCCCCGTGCGCGCTGGCCGAGCGGCACCCCGGTCTGGTCGTGGCCCAGGTGTCGGCGTGGGGCGGGTACGGGCCGTGGGCCGGGCGGCGCGGCTTCGACAGCCTGGTGCAGGTCGCGACCGGCATCGCGGTCACCGAGGGCACGGCGGACCGGCCCGGCGCGCTGCCCGCGCAGGCCCTGGACCACGGCACGGGCTACCTGCTGGCGGCGGCCGTGCTGCGGGCCCTGACCGAGCAGTCGTACGACGGCGGGAGCCGGCTGGTCCGGCTGGCGCTGGCCCGGACCGCCCACTGGCTGACGAACGGCATCCACCCGGCGGTCGCGGACCAGGGCGCGCCCTGCCCGGGCCCGGACCCCTGGCTGACGGAGACCGACAGCCCCCTCGGCCGGCTGCGGCACGCCCGCCCGGCCGTGTCCTTCACCGGCGCCCCCACCGACTGGGCCCGGCCTGCCACACCCTGGGGAGCGGAGCCGGCCGCGTGGCGGTGAGTCCGGGCCCGGCCGGTCGCACCAGGCCCCGCGGCCGTACCAGGCCCCGCGGTCGCACCAGGCCCCGCGGTACCGAGCCCCGCAGTCGTAGGGGCCCTGTCGGGGCGTCCCGGGGCCTCGTCGGTCAGTTGCCGTTGGTGACGAGCACCTTCAGGGCCGTGCGCTCGTCCATGGCCTTGTAGCCGGACGGGACGCCCTCGATGTCGACGGTCATGTCGAACACCGGGGAAGGGTCGATCGTGCCGTCGAGCACGTCGGGCAGCAGGTCGGGGATGTAGGCGCGGACCGGGGCGACGCCGCCGCGCAGGGCGATGTTGCGGTCGAACATCACACCGAGGTCCAGGCCGGTGCCGCTGCCGTGGGGCACGCCCACGAAGCCGATGGCGCCGCCGTCGCGGGTGATGTCGACGGCCGTCCGCATGGACTGCTCGGTGCCGACCGCCTCCACGACGGAGTGGGCGCCCTGCCCGCGGGTCAGTTCGCGGACGGCCTCGACGGCCGCGTCCCCGCGCTCGGCGACGACGTCGGTGGCGCCGAACCGGCGCGCGATGTCGGTGCGGACCTCGTGCCGGCCGAGCGCGATGATCCGCTCGGCGCCGAGCCGCTTGGCGGCCAGGACGGCACACAGGCCGACCGCGCCGTCACCGACGACGGCGACCGTGGCGCCGGGCCGGGCGCCCGCGCCGAGGGCGGCGTGGTGGCCGGTGCCGAGGACGTCGGAGAGGGTCAGCAGGGCGGACAGCAGGTGGTCGTCGGACGCCGCTTCCTTCGGCAGCCGGACGAGGGTGCCGTCGGCGAAGGGCACGCGTACGGCCTCGCCCTGGCCGCCGTCGTAGCCGACGGAGCCCCAGAAGCCGCCGTGCTCGCAGGACGTGGTCAGGCCCTCGCGGCAGTAGTCGCAGACGCCGTCGGACCACATGAAGGGCGCGACCACCAGGTCACCGCGCCTGACGGTGCTCACGTCGGAGCCGGTCTCCTCGACGATCCCGAGGAACTCGTGCCCGATCCGCTGCCCCGGCTGCCGGGCCGCCTCACCGCGGTAGGCCCACAGGTCGCTGCCGCAGATGCAGGCCCGCAGCACCCGCACGACGGCGTCGGTGGGCAGTTGCACCACGGGCTCGGGAACGTCCTCCACGCGCATGTCGTACGGGGCGTGGATGGTGGTGGCGCGCATGACGGGGATCCTTCTCGTGCGGGGTGGTGCGAGGTCGCGGGGTGCGCTCGGGGTGGCCGTGCGCCCTTCACGGTACGTCGCCTCCCGCGCGGGGCGCGCGGCGAGGTGCGGTCAGGCCCCCACCGCCCCCAGCAGGCTCCCCGCCCCGTAGGTCACCCCCATCGCCAGCGCCCCGCCCGCCACGTTGCGCAGCACCGCCCGCCTCGGGTCGGCGGCGCCCAGGCGGGCGCTGGTCCAGCCGGTGAGGACGAGGGCGGCCAGGACGGAGACGACGGTGACGGTCAGGCGCAGGCCCGGCGGGGGCAGGACGATGGCCAGCAGGGGCAGCAGCGCGCCCACGGTGAACGACAGGAAGCTCGCCCAGGCCGCGCTCCAGGGGTTGGTCAGCTCGTCGGGGTCGATGCCCAGCTCCACGCGCGCGTGGGCCTTCAGCGCGTCGCGCGCGGTGAGCTGTTCGGCGGCCTCGCGGGCCACCTGGTGGGACAGGCCGCGCCCCTCCAGCAGTGCGGTCAGCTCCCGCAGTTCGGCCTCGGGCTGTTCGCGCAGCTCCCGCTTCTCCAGGGCCAGCGCGGCCATCTCGGAGTCGCGCTGGGTGGACACGGAGACGTACTCGCCGGCCGCCATGGACATGGAGCCGGCGAGCAGGCCGGCCAGTCCGGCGGTGAGCAGGGCGCTCCGGCTCCCGGTCGCGCCGGCCACGCCGACGACCAGTCCCGCGGTGGAGACGATGCCGTCGTTCGCGCCGAGCACGGCCGCGCGGAGCCAGTTCAGCCGGGAGCCCAGGGCGCCGCCGTGGGCCTCGTCGTGGGTGGGTTCCGTCACAGCAGGGAGGATCCCACCCCCGGGGCCCGGGCGCCGCACCGACGCCCCGCGCACCGGCCGCTCCCCGCCCTCGGGAAGCGGCCGGGTGAGGCACTGTGGCCGCGTCAACCCCGCGTGCTCCGGCGGGGGTTCGCCGACGCGCCGCGGCGGCCCTGCGGATACGGGCGGTTGGCGCGCCGACGTGCCGCGGCGGGCCTGCGGCGCGGGCCGTCGGGGCGGCGCCGCGGTGACCGGCGTACGACCGCCGAACTCGCCCGGCCCGGGGCATGTGTGTGCGGTGACCGAGCGGGAGGGCGAGCCCGGGGCGGGCGGTGGGGGCCTGAGGGACCGCGTTGTCAGTCGTGGCCCGTATCCTCAGTGACCATGCTCGAAGACCGTGCGACCGCAGTGTCCTCCCCCACCCAGTGGCCGGCCGCGTATCCGAAGGGATACGCGGTCGTTGACGTGGAGACCACCGGCCTGGCCCGGGACGACCGGATCATCTCCGCGGCCGTCTACCGGCTGGACGCGCGCGGGGAGGTCGAGGACCACTGGTACACGCTGGTCAACCCGGAGCGGGATCCGGGACCGGTGTGGATACACGGTCTGACGAGCGAGGTGCTCGACGGCGCGCCGCTGTTCGGTGACATCGCCGAGGAGTTCGCCGCCCGGCTGGACGGCCGGGTGCTCGTCGCGCACAACGCGGTCTTCGACTGGCAGATGATCGCGCGGGAGTACGCGCGCGTGCGGCGCGAGGCGCCGGTGCGCCAGCGGCTGTGCACCATCGCGCTGTCGAAGGAGCTGGGGCTGCCGCTGCCGAACCACAAGCTGGAGTCGCTGGCGGCGCACTTCGGGGTCGTGCAGCAGCGGGCGCACCACGCGCTGGACGACGCACGGGTGCTGGCGGAGGCGTTCCGGCCCAGTCTGCGGGCCGCGGCGGCGGGCGGCGTCCGGCTGCCGCTGCTGGAGTGCCGGCCGCTGACGGAGTGGTCGGACCGGCCGGTGCCGCGGCAGTCGTCGGGCGGCTACGGCGGCTACCGGGGCAGCAGTTGGCGCCCCTCCCGCAAAAGGCCCGCATGCCCCTATCCCAACCCGGGGCGCTACGAAGACGGCAAACGCCTCAAACAGGGCATGCGGGTGGCCTTCTCCGGCGACACGTCGACCGAGCGGGAGCTGCTGGAGGACCGCGCCGTCGAGGCCGGGCTGCATGTCGCCACCAGCATCTCCCGGCTGACCAGCCTGCTGGTGACCAACGACCCCGACTCGGGCACGTCGAAGACGGTCAAGGCCCGGCAGTACGGCACCCCGGTCGTGGACGAGGCCGCGTTCGGACAGTTGCTCGGGGACGTCGAGCCCGCCGACGAGTAGACGCCACACGGTCGGGTGATCGTACGGACGGGTGATTGCCGCACGACTCACCCGGCCCCGGCTCGCCCGGGGACCGGCGACGGCCCACCCTGTGGCGCATGGCGAAATGCGAAGTTTGCGGCAATGACTACGGGATGACCTTCGAGGTCCGCGCACAGGGTGCCGTCCACGTCTTCGACTGCTTCTCCTGCGCGATCCACCGCATGGCCCCGGTCTGCGAGAACTGCAAGGTCTCCATCATCGGCCAGGGCGTGGAGGCCGAAGGCATGTTCTACTGCGGCGCCCACTGCGCCCGGGAACAGGGGAAGGCGGGGATCGTCGACCACGTCTGACCCGGTACCCGCCCGAATGCACCCCACGGTCCGGAGGTACCGTCGTGGGGTGCACCGTTACCGCTTCCTGTTGTCCCGCCAGTGGGTGATCCTCACGCTCGTCGCGATCGCGCTGATCCCGACGATGATCCGGCTGGGCTTCTGGCAGCAGCACCGGTACGAGGAGCGCACCGCCCGCAACGACCTGGTCTCCACGGCGCTGCACGCCGAGCCGGTCCCGGTCGAGCGGCTGACCTCCCCCGGACACCAGGTGACCCGCGCCGAGAAGTACCGCACGGTCACCGCGACCGGCACCTTCGACACCGCCAGGGAGGTCGTGGTCCGGCGCCGGACGAACTCCGACGACCAGGTGGGTTTCCACGTCCTCACCCCGTTCGTCCTCGACGACGGCAAGGTGCTGCTGGTCAACCGCGGCTGGATCCCCGCGAACGGCGTGCAGACCGCCTTCCCGAAGGTCCCCGCCCCGCCGGCCGGCCGGATCACCGTCACGGGGCGCCTGATGGCCGACGAGACCACCGCGGCGAGCGGCATCAAGAACGTCAAGGGCCTCCCCGACCGGCAGATCATGCTGATCAACAGCGCCGAGGAGGCACACCGGCTCGGCGCCGACGTGCTCGGCGGCTACATCCAGCAGACCGCGCCCCGGGCCAAGAGCGGCTCCCCGGAGCAGATCTCCGACCCGGGCAGCGAGGACGCCCCGCTGAACTACGCGTACATGATCCAGTGGTGGCTGTTCGCGGCGGCCGTTCCGGTCGGCTGGTGGTTCCTGGTCCGGCGGGAGATCCGCGACCGGGAGGAGGCCGCGGCGGAGCGGCAGCCGCAGGAGAGGACGCCGGAGGAGAGCGAGTCGGCCGCGGTGTGACCCCAGGGGTCCCCGGACCCGGGCTCCCGCGGGGAGACAGCCTCACTCCCCCGGCGCACCGCTGATTGGCCCCCTGGTCCGCCGGGAAACCGCATCCCGTGAACGCGCGCATCGAGGACTACGCCCTCATCGGAGACGAGCAGACCGCGGCCCTGGTCGGCAGGGACGGCTCGATCGACTGGCTCTGCCTGCCGCGCTTCGACTCCGGTGCCTGCTTCGCCCGGCTGCTGGGCGACGAGGACCACGGCCACTGGCGGATCGCACCCGTGGGAGCGGACGTCTGCGCCCGCCGCGCCTACCGGCCCGACACCCTCGTCCTGGACACCGAGTGGGAGACGGCCGAGGGCACGGTGCGCGTCACCGACCTGATGCCGCAGCGCGAGCGCGCCCCCGACCTCGTACGGATCGTGGAGGGGGTCAGCGGCCGGGTCACCGTCCGCAGCACGGTGCGCCTGCGCTTCGACTACGGCTCGATCACACCGTGGGTGCGCCGCTCGGACGGTCACCGGGTGGCCGTCGCCGGGCCGGACTCCGTCTGGCTGCGGTCCGAGCCGGCCGTGCGCACCTGGGGCGAGGACTTCGGCACCCACGCGGAGTTCACCGTCGCCGAGGGCGAGCGGATCGCGTTCGTGCTCACCTGGCACCCCTCGCACGAGAAGCGTCCGCCGCTCATCGACCCGTACGAGGCGCTGGAGAGCAGTGTCACCGACTGGCGACGCTGGGCCCGCCGGTGCCGCTACGACGGCCCGTACCGGGACGCGGTCGTCCGCTCCCTCATCACCCTCAAGGCCCTCACCTACGCCCCGACCGGCGGGATCGTCGCCGCGCCGACCACCTCGCTGCCCGAGCAGCCGGGCGGCGTGCGCAACTGGGACTACCGGTACTGCTGGCTGCGCGACGCCACCCTCACGCTCGGCGTGCTGCTGAGGGCGGGCTACCACGAGGAGGCCGAGGCCTGGCGGGACTGGCTGCTGCGCGCCGTCGCCGGCAACCCGGCCGACCTGCAGATCATGTACGGCGTCGCGGGCGAACGGCGGCTGTCGGAGACCGAACTGCCCTGGCTGCCCGGCTTCGGCGGCGCCTCCCCCGTACGCAGCGGCAACGCCGCCGTCGACCAGCTCCAGCTCGACGTGTACGGCGAGGTGATGGACGCGCTGTCGCTGGCCCGCTCCTCCGGCCTGCCCACCAAGCCGCACATGTGGGCCCTGCAGCGCTCGCTGATGACGTTCCTGGAGTCGGCGTGGCGGCAGCCGGACGAGGGGCTGTGGGAGGTGCGCGGCGGCCGGCGGCAGTTCGTGCACTCCAAGCTGATGGTGTGGGTGGCCGCCGACCGGGCCGTGCAGACCCTGGAGAAGCACCAGGAGCTGAGCGGCGACCTGGAGGGCTGGCGCAGGCTGCGGGACGAGGTGCACCGGGAGGTGTGCGAGAAGGGCTTCGACCCGGAGCGCAACACCTTCACCCAGTCCTACGGTTCCCGGGAACTCGACGCCTCCCTGCTGCTCATCCCGCGCGTGGGCTTCCTGCCGCCGGACGACCCGCGGGTGGTCGGCACGGTCGACGCGATCCGCGACGACCTCGGCCACGGCGGCTTCCTGCGCCGCTACGACACCGACGACTCGGTGGTCGACGGGCTGCCGGGCGGCGAGGGCGCCTTTCTCGCCTGCTCGTTCTGGCTGGCCGACGCGCTGCATCTGACCGGCCGGACGGAGGAGGCGCGCGAACTGTTCGACCGGCTGGTGGGCCTGTGCAACGACGTGGGTCTGCTGGCCGAGGAGTACGACCCGTTGGACGGCCGCCAGCTGGGCAACTTCCCGCAGGCCTTCAGCCATGTCGGCCTGGTGGACACCGCCCTCACCCTGTTCGGGTGCGAGCAGGCAGGATAGGGCCATGGATCTTGGACTGAAGGACAGGGTGTACGTCGTCACCGGCGCCACCCGCGGGCTGGGCAACGCCACCGCGCGGGAGCTGATCGCGGACGGGGCGAAGGTGGTCGTCACGGGCCGGGACGAGAAGCGGGTCGCCGACGCGGCCGCCGAACTGGGCCCGAACGCGGTGGGCGTGGCCGTGGACAACGCCGACGCGGAGGCCCCCGAGCGGCTGGTCGCCGCGGCCCGTGAGCACTTCGGCGGCTTCCACGGGGTGCTGGTGAGCGTGGGCGGGCCGCCGCCCGGGTTCGCCGCCGACATCACCGACGAGCAGTGGCGTGCCGCGTTCGAGTCGGTGTTCCTGGGCGCGGTGCGGCTCGCTCGCGCGGCGGCGGCCGAGTTGGAGGAGGGCGGTGTCATCGGGTTCGTGCTCTCGGGCTCGGTGTACGAGCCGATCCCCGGGCTGACCGTGTCCAACGGGCTGCGGCCCGGACTCGCCGGGTTCGCCAAGTCCCTCTCCGACGAGCTGGGGCCGCGCGGGATCCGGGTGGTCGGGCTGGTGCCGGGGCGCATCGACACGGACCGCGTGCGCGAGCTGGACGCGCGCTCGGCCGACCCCGACGCCACGCGGGCGGCCAGTGAGTCGCGGATTCCGCTGCGGAGGTACGGGGCGCCGCAGGAGTTCGGGCGGGTGGCGGCGTTCCTGCTGTCGCCGGCGGCCTCGTACCTGACCGGGGTCATGGTGCCGGTGGACGGCGGCTCGCGGCACGGATTCTGACGGCCGCACGGCACCCGCTCACCGCCCGTCCGACCCGGTGAGCACGGTGCTCGGCCTCCCCCGGCCGGACCTCCGCCGCGGGGACGCGCTCGCGCCGTCGCCGGTGTCCGTCGATCGGCATCCCGGCCGGCCGGGGCGGCGCGTCACCGGCTCCGCGGGGAACCGGCGAGCTGCTCGGCGCACCGGGCCCCGGACGTGGCCGGGCAGGCCCGCGCGACGGCGCGCGACGTCCTGCCGGACAGGCCGGCGGTGACCGTGCCGGTCACCGCCGGGAGCTGCCCGGGGCCGACCGGGGAGGTCATTCGCCGAGGCCGGCCAGGTCCCGCAGCCGCCGGGCCTGGGCGGCCCGCTCGGCCGCGCGCTGCTCGTCGTACGTACGGTCCACCGCACCCTGGAGCAGCGCCTTGGTCTCCACGACGGCGTCCCGCGGCGCGGCCAGCAGCGCGGCCGCCAGGTCCCGTACGGCACCGTCGAGTTCGCCGGCGGGCACCGCGAGGTTGGCCAGCCCGCTCGACACCGCCTCCTCGGCCCCGACGAACCGGCCGGTCGCGCAGATCTCCAGCGCGCGGGCGTATCCGACGAGCCCGACCAGCAGGTGCGTGCCGGTCAGGTCGGGTACGAGGCCGAGGCTGGTCTCGCGCATGGCGAACTGCACGTCGTCGGCGACGACCCGCAGGTCGCAGCCGAGCGCGAGCTGGAAGCCGGCCCCGATGGCATGTCCCTGGACGGCGGCGATGGACACGAGGTCGGTCCGCCGCCACCAGGTGAACGCCTCCTGGTATTCGGCGATGGTCGCGTCGAGCCCGGCGTCGTCACGGCGCGCGAGTTCGATGAAGGACGGCTCGCCCGGGATCCCCTCCGGGGTGAACATCTGGCGGTCCAGCCCGGCGGAGAAGGACTTGCCCTCGCCCCGCAGCACGACGACGCGGACGGAGCCCGGCAGCAGCCGCCCGGCCTCGGCGAGCGCCCGCCACAGGGCGGGGCTCTGTGCGTTGCGCTTGGCCGGGTTGGTCAGCGTCACCGTGGCGAGCGCGTCGTCGACGGTGAGCCGTACGCCGTCCTTGTCGAGTGCGGGAGCGAGGTCCTGCTCGGGCGAAGCCATGGGGCGCCTCCGATGGGTGCGGTCAGCAGAGCGAAGCTAAGTGACTGCACAGTAACCACCCGGCCGGTCGGTCCGCCGACCGGGTGGCCACCATCGAAGCCGATGGGCCGCCCGGAGTCAGGACGAAGCGGCCTTCTTGCCCCGGGTCGCTCCGCCACGCCCACGGAGCGTGACGCCCGACTCGCTGAGCATCCGGTGCACGAAGCCATACGAGCGGCCGGTCTCCTCGGCCAGCGCCCGGATGCTCGCACCGGAGTCGTACTTCTTCTTCAGGTCTGCCGCGAGCTTGTCGCGCGCGGCGCCGGTCACCCGGCTGCCCTTCTTCAGAGTCTCGGCCACCCGTGCCTCCTCATGGGAAGTGCGCTCTGGTCTCCTCATGATCACCCCTCCCGGGCCCGATGGCCACCCATTCGGCAAGGTCGGTGAGACATCGTTGTGACGACAGGAGCCGATCCCCACAAGCGGAAGCAGGAATTCCACCGGGTGCTGTCCGAGGGGCCGTACGGGTGGATTCGCGAAGTACCAGGTCAGAGACGCGGACCGGCCGACCCCCCGACTGCCAGGGGATCGGCCGGAAAATCCGTGTACGACACACCTCGATACGAGGAGATCTCACACAGATGATGGATCACGGATCGGCCGAATGATCCATACAGAGTGGATCAGGCTTTCGATCACGCGGGGTCCGTCACGCCGGGTCGGTCACGCCAGGGCGACGAGATCCGCGTAGCCGGCCCCCCACAGGTCCTCGACGCCGTCCGGGAGCAGGATGATCCGCTCCGGCTGGAGCGCCTCGACGGCCCCCTCGTCGTGGGTGACGAGGACGACCGCGCCCTTGTAGGTGCGCAGGGCGCCGAGGATCTCCTCGCGGCTGGCGGGGTCCAGGTTGTTGGTCGGCTCGTCCAGGAGCAGCACGTTCGCGGAGGAGACGACCAGGGTGGCCAGGGCGAGGCGGGTCTTCTCGCCGCCGGAGAGGACCCCGGCCGGCTTGTCGACGTCGTCGCCGGAGAACAGGAACGACCCGAGCACCTTGCGGACCTCGACCAGGTCCATGTCGGGGGCGGCCGAGCGCATGTTCTCCAGGACCGTGCGGTCGGCGTCCAGGGTCTCGTGCTCCTGCGCGTAGTAGCCGAGCTTGAGGCCGTGACCGGGGACGACCTGGCCGGTGTCCGGCGTCTCCACGCCCGCGAGCAGCCGCAGCAGCGTGGTCTTGCCGGCGCCGTTGAGGCCGAGGATGACGACCCGCGAGCCCTTGTCGATGGCGAGGTCGACGTCGGTGAAGATCTCCAGCGAGCCGTACGACTTCGACAGGCCCTCGGCGGTCAGCGGGGTCTTGCCGCAGGGCGCGGGCTCGGGGAAGCGGAGCTTGGCGACCTTGTCCTGCATCCGCACCGCCTCCAGGCCCGCGAGGAGCTTGTCGGCACGCTTGGCCATGTTCTGCGCGGCGACCGTCTTGGTCGCCTTGGCCCGCATCTTGTCGGCCTGCGAATGGAGGGCCGCGGCCTTCTTCTCGGCGTTCTGCCGCTCGCGCTTGCGGCGCTTCTCGTCGGCCTCACGCTGCTGCTGGTAGAGCTTCCAGCCCATGTTGTAGACGTCGATCTGGGCGCGGTTGGCGTCCAGGTAGAACACCTTGTTGACGACCGTCTCGACCAGGTCGACGTCGTGGGAGATCACGATGAAGCCGCCGCGGTAGGTCTTCAGGTAGTCCCGCAGCCAGATGATCGAGTCCGCGTCGAGGTGGTTGGTCGGCTCGTCGAGCAGCAGGGTGTCGGCGTCCGAGAAGAGGATCCGGGCCAGCTCGATACGGCGGCGCTGACCGCCGGAGAGCGTGTGCAGCGGCTGGCCGAGCACCCGGTCGGGCAGGTTCAGCGCGGCGGCGATGGTGGCGGCCTCGGCCTCGGCGGCGTACCCGCCCTTGGTGAGGAACTCCGTCTCCTGGCGCTCGTACTGCTTCAGGGCCTTCTCGCGCGTGGAGCCCTTGCCGTTCGCGATGCGCTCCTCGTTCTCGCGCATCTTGCGGATCAGCACGTCCAGGCCGCGCGCGGAGAGGACGCGGTCGCGGGCGAGGACGTCGAGGTCGCCGGTGCGGGGGTCCTGCGGGAGGTAGCCGACCTCGCCGGAGCGGGTGACGGTGCCGGAGGCGGGGATGCCTTCACCGGCGAGGACCTTGGTGAGGGTGGTCTTGCCCGCGCCGTTGCGGCCGACGAGGCCGATGCGGTCACCCTTGGCGACACGGAAGGTGGCGTTCTCGATGAGGACGCGCGCACCGGCGCGCAGCTCGATACCGGAGGCGGAGATCAAGGACAGACTCCAGGGCGTACAGGGAGATTGGCGGGTGGGCGGCTGAGGACGTTCCCGCCGTCTAATGCGCGAGGAGAATGGCCATGGGGACCAGTCTAACGGGGGCGTGCAAGGGCTTTTCCTGCGTCCGGGCGCCGCGGCCGGCGCCCGGGCCGCGAGCTGGGCAGATCGTTGCCCAGCGGGGTGCGGCCGGGCGCGATCCGGCCCAGGTCGTCCAGGGCCACGAGCTGGCCGGTCCAGGCGGAGTCCGCGCACGGCTGGGCCAGGAGCAGGGCCGTGCCCCGCCACAGGGCGCTCTCCGGCCGGAACGCGCAGCCCGTGCGGGCGGGCAGCACCCAGCGCAGGTCCCCGTCGGCGGTGCGGTACGCGGTGACCCGGCGCGGGGTGACGACCGCCAGGATGCCGCGGCCGAGGGGGCGCAGCACGCCGGTGCCGCCCTGGGCCGGGAGCCACTCGGCCGCGTCGGGCAGCGCCCGGTGCCAGCGCACGGACCGGCCGTCGGTGTCGGTGAGCAGCCCGTCGTCCCAGAGCGCGATCACCTCCCCGCGGGCGGGGAGCACGGCGAGCGGGCGGTGCCCCGCGCGCGCGTAGCGCCACCGCAGCGCGCCGGTACGGCTGTCGAAGCCGGCCACGGCACCGGCGTGCGCCCGCGCCGCCCACTGACCCGGCCCGGGTTCGCCCTGCGCGCGGTTCAGCAGGCGGTCGCCGTAGGGGGCGGGCCTGAGGTGGCGGGCCGCCCCGAGCAGACCGAGCGCGAGGACCGCGACGAGGAGGCCGGCGGCGGCGCGGCGGAGCAGGGCGGGGGTGCGGGGCCGGGCGGGCGGGCCGGCCCCGCGGGGGCGGGCTGCGACGGGCCGGCGGGGGCGGGCTGCGGCGGCGCGGCGGGGGCCGCCCGCGGCGGTCGGGCGGGGGGAGTGGGGTGGAAGCGCCACCTTGCCCCCTCCTGGTCTCCGCCGTCCGGATCAGGCGCCGAGCGTAGTCACCGCCGGCCGGGCCGGCGGGCTGTCCCGGCAGGTGCGGACGGGATGTCCCCCGTTCGGCGGTTCGCCCGGCGGCGGGGTTCCGGGAGCCTTCCGCCGGGGCGTTGTCGGTGGCGGCTGCGAGACTCGCAGACGCATGGCGGAACCGGTGCACGAAGGAGTGATCGGCATGGCGGGCACGGGCGGCGGCGCACGGCCGGGCATCTGTCCCACGCTGCTGTACGCGGACGCGAGGGCGGCGATCCGGCAGCTGACGGAGGCCCTGGGCTTCACCGAGCTGTCGGTGTACGAGACGGAGGACGGCACGGTGATGCACGCCGAGCTGGTCCAGGGCAACGGCGCGGTGATGATCGGCTCCAAGGGCCGCGGCGGTGTCTTCGACACGGTGATGAAGGACGCCGGACCCGCCGGGGTGTACGTCGTGGTGGACGACGTGGACGCGCACCACCAGCGGGCCGTCGAGCACGGCGTGGAGATCCTGGTGCCCCCGACGGACCAGGACTACGGCTCGCGGGACTACATGGCCCGGGACGCCGAGGGCAATGTCTGGAGCTTCGGGACGTACGCCCCCGACCTCGGCGTCTGAGCCGCTCCGCCGCGCTCCTCCCCCCTCCTGTACCGCTCGGCCTCCGGCTCAGCCGCCGGTGTGCACCTGGAACGCGGCCCGGCGGACGGCCTTGGCCAGGGCCGGGTCGGGGTGGGCGGCGGCGAGCGCGACCAGGACCTGCACGGTGCGCGGGTGGCCGACGGCGCGGACCTCGTCGAGCAGCTGGGGCACGGTGGGCTGCACGGCGGACTCCAGGTGCCGGACCAGCATCGGCGCCTCGCCGTGGTCGGCGACGGCGGCGGCGGTGTCCACCCACAGCCAGGTGGCCTCCTCCCGGGTGAGCACCTCGTGGGCGTCCTCCGGGTCGATCCCGTCGTGCTCGGCGAGCCACAGCAGCGCGTACGGCCGCAGCGCCGGCTCGTCCACGACGGACCGTACGTCGGGCTCGGCGGGGGCCCCGACGACGCGCAGCGCCTCGAAGGCCAGGCCGCGCAGCAGGGCGTCGTCGCCGCGGGCGGCGCCGATCAGCTCGGTGACAGCGCTGCCGACGGGGCGCGCGGCGAGCCAGGCGCGGTACTCGGCGCGGGCCGCGTTGGGGCGGAGCTGGGCGCAGCCGCGGAGCATGTCCTCGGCGGACTGCTCGATGTTGCCGGCGGGGCTCTGCGCGGCCACGCAGATCTGCTCCAGCTTGACCCAGACCGCCCAGCTGCCCAGCGGGGTGAGCGTGGCCTGGCCGTCGCCGTAGGTGAGGGCGCCGACGGCGGCGAGGGCGCTCAGCGCCCAGTCGAGCAGCGGGGCGAGCGGGGCGTCCTCGGCGGGTGCCGGGTCCGCGGGGACCGGGGATCCGGCGGGCTCGCCGGTGCCGGGCTCGTAGGAGACCTCGCAGCGTTCGGTGCGCAGTTCGGTGACCCGCTGCTGGAGCAGGTCGAGCAGCTGTTCGACCGGGACCGGGCCGGCGGACAGCTGGAGGAAGGAGAGCACCTGGGGCATGGCCGAGACGACCTCGGCGACGGCGGCCGGTTCGTGCCCGTCGGGTTCCGGGCAGGCGAGCGACCAGGCGTCGAAGAGCGCGACCCAGCCGCGCAGTACGGCGCTGTCGTCGCGGTCCCAGGCGCGCAGCCGCCAGCCGGGACGCGCGCTGTCGCCGTGCACCTCGACGAGTCCGGCGAGGCGGGCGGTGTCCCAGTCGGCGCGCACCTGAGCGGCGGTCAGGCCCAGTTCGGCGGCGGCGCGTTCGGCGGTGGCGGCGGAGAGGGTGGCCTTGCCGTCGGTGGTGGCACCGGTGCGGCCGGGGCCGAGGGCGGCGTCGGCCCAGCGGGCGACGCGGGCCGCGCCGGCCAGCCTGGTGCGGGCCATTCCGGCCAGTTCGGCCGGGGCGGGTGTGCCCTCCGGCGGCCGGGGTGCGGGGCGCTGTGGGCGCCGCTGGTTCACAGCTCTGGGGGCGGCGGCCAGGGGTCGCGGTCGGACGAGTCGGAGCCTGGAGTCGCGCGGGATACGGGACGTCACGGGTGCAGTCTTCCGGTTGACGGTCCGAAAACCCAAACGGAATGTCACGGCGGGCTACCGGGCTGGCCAATGCACGGGGCGCGGGACGGGCCGGAGCGACGCGATCGCGCCAACCGTACGGCCTGAAACGGAATGCTTCGTGCCGGTGTCGGCCGGATGCGGTCCGGGGGCGGGGCCCGGGGGCCGGGGGTCCGCCTGTCCGGGGTCCGGGGTCCGGGTGTCACATCAGCGGGGTCAGGAACCGGCGCAGCTGTTCCTCGTACTCCCCGGGGTCCGCGTTCCACATGGCCCCGTGCGGGGCGTGCGCGACGGTGTGCAGGGAGACGAGGTCGGCGCGGCGGCGGGCGAGCCTGCGGGAGAACTCGTAGGGGGCGACCTGGTCGTCCGGGCTGTGGCAGATCAGGGTGGGCACCCGCAGCCGGGCGGCGTCGGCGGTCCCGGCGGTCCCGGCGGTCCCGTCGGCGTACAGTCCGGCCCGGCCCTGCGCGGCCCGCACGGCGAGCGGCAGCAGCGACGACGGCGTGTGCCGGGCCCGGGCCAGGGCGCGCAGCGTGGCCTCCCAGCTGAGCACCGGCGAGTCGAGGACGAGCCCGGCGACGCGGTCGCGGACGGCGGAGCGTTCGGCGGCGCGCAGGACCATGGTGGCGCCGGTGGACCAGCCGAGCAGGACGACCCGGCGGGCGCCGTGGCGCAGGGCGTAGCGGATCGCCGCCTCGACGTCCCGCCACTCGGTCTCGCCGAGGTGGTTCAGCCCGTCCGGCGGACGCGGGGCGCCGAGGTCGCCGCGGTAGGCGAGGGCGAGGACCGGCAGCCGGCGGCCGTGCAGGAAGCCCATGACGTTGAGGACGTGTTCCCGGGTGGTGCCGAGGCCGTGGACGGCGATCACCCAGGTGTTCCGGTCGCCGGGCACGAACCAGGCGGGCAGGGATCCGAGTTCCCCGGGCACGTCGACGTCGGCGTGGTCCAGGCCGAGGGCGGCGCCGGGGTCGCCGACGTACAGGTTCGGGGTGAGCCACACCGCGTCGCCGGGGGCGAGGGTGCCGTGGGTGACGCGTTCCAGGCGGCGTACGACGGTGTCGGCGGTGTGCTCGGCGGCCTCCAGGACGGGGCCGACGACCGCGTGGGAGCCGTCACCGGCCAGTCCGTAGGTGCCGGGGCGCAGCGCGGCCAGGTCACGGGTGAGCGTGATCCGGCCGGCGGCCGTGCCGTGCACGGTGAGGCGGGGCTCGGTGGGCAGCGGACGCCCCGCGGGCGCCTTCAGCGCGGCGGCGCTGGCGAGCCGGCCGGCGACCACGGAAGCCGTGCCGGCCGCCAGGACGGCGGTGAGTGCGGTGGCGGTCGCCTTTGCGGTGCGCACGGGTCCAGTGTCGGCGCGGACCGGGCCCCCGGCCAGTGGAAGCGGGGGGCGCCGGGCGCCGGTGCGGCGGATCGGGCCCGGCCGGCTCGCACCGGTGCGACGGAGCAGGTCGAGCGGAGCGGTCAGGGATCGGGGCGGGTTGTTGCGGGGCACGGGGTCACCTCCGTTGGCCGTACCCCTTCAAGCGTTCCCCGGCCTGCGTCAGTTGTGCCTCCGTGAGCAGGGACGGTGTCAGGCCCGGCACCGAGGACGCCGTCAGCCACAGCCGGCACATCCACTCCAGCTGGGCGGTGCGGTCGTAGGCCTGGTCGAGGGTGGCGCCGTAGGTGATCGTGCCGTGGTTCTGCAGCAGGCAGCCGGAGCGGCCGGCGAGGGCGCGGAGCATGTTCCCGGCCAGTTCGTCGGTGCCGTAGGTGGCGTAGGGGGCGACCCGTACGGGACCGCCGAGGGCGCCGGCCATGTAGTGGACCGGGGGCAGCTCGGGCACGAGCGTGGAGACCGCGGTCGCGTGCACGGCGTGGGTGTGGACGACGGCACGGGCGTCGGTGGTGCGGTAGACGGCGAGGTGCATGGGCAGCTCGCTGGTCGGGACGAGCGTGCCGAGCACCTGGCGTCCGGTGAGGTCGACGCCGGTGATGTCGGCGGGGGTGAGCCGGTCGTAGGGAACGCCCGAGGGGGTGACCAGCACCAGGTCCCCGATGCGGGCGGAGACGTTGCCGGAGGTGCCGACGACCAGTCCGTCGGCGACGGTGCGGCGCGCCGTCGCGACCAGTTCCGCCCAGAGCCGTGCCTCGTCCTCGTGCCCGTCGTCCGTGTGCAGAAGCGGTTCAGCCATGCGGTGATCCTGCCAGCCGGGGGCGCGGGGAGCGGGCGGGGGCGGCGGCTTCCGCGCGGAGACCGTGCGGAGAGCACACGGCCGAACGGGCGGATTCTACGACTGAACATCCAAAACCGCACCATATCGTCACCCATGCGGTGATCTCCGGGCTTTTCAATGGTCCCTCTTGCCCACTGGACGACCGCCGCCGCCCGCGAGGGCGAGGGCTGTCGCCGTCCGCGACCCCGGGGAGACGCATGGCCCGTGAACGCACCCTCGCCCGCCGCCGCGCCGCGGTTCTCACCGCGGCCACGGCGGCCCTCACCCTCGCGGGCCCCGCACCCGCGTGGGCCGCACCGACCGCACCGACCGGGCCGGCCGCACCGCCTGCGTCCGCACCGGCGGCGTCCGCACCGGCGGCGTCGACACCGGCGGACTCCCCGCAGCCGACCGGACCGCTGCGACCGGACGCCGCCACGGAGCCGGACGCGGCGGGGCCGGACGCCGCCGCGGCGCCGGAGGCGGCGGGGCCGGACGCGGCCGGGCTGCTGAGGGTCGGCGCCGGGCTGCCCCGGGGGCATGACGTGTCGTCGCACCAGAAGCGGGTCGACTGGGCCGCCGCCCGGGCCAGGGGCGCCCGGTTCGCGTACATCAAGGCGACCGAGTCCACGGACTACCGCAACCCCTACTTCCCCGGGCAGTACACCGGCGCCCGCGAGGCCGGCCTGATCCGGGGCGCGTACCACTTCGCGCGGCCCGACCGGTCCTCCGGGGCCCGGCAGGCCGCCTACTTCGTGCGGCACGGCGGGGACTGGCGGGCGGACGGCTGGACGCTGCCGCCCGCGCTGGACATCGAGTACAACCCGTACGACGCGCGGCACAAGTGCTACGGGCTGGGCAGGAACCGGATGGTCCGCTGGATCCGGTCGTTCAGCGACGAGATCAAGCGGGAGACCGGCCGCCGGCCGGTGATCTACACCACAGCCCAGTGGTGGAGGCTGTGCACCGGGAACAGCCGCGCCTTCTCCTCCACGCACGCCCTGTGGATCGCCCGTCACGGCACCTCGCGGCCGGGCACCCTGCCCGGCGGCTGGCGTTACTGGACGTTCTGGCAGTACGGCACCAAGGGCCGGCTGCCGGGTGACCAGAATCTCTTCAACGGCTCCCTGAGCAGGCTGCGGGTCCTGGCCCGGGGCCGGTAGCCAAGGGGCGCCTGGGCCGGGAGAGCAAAGCGGAACCTCGTACGCGCGTTACGGACATCCCCACGCCCGCCTCAGTTCATCTTGCGTTCACCCAGGTTGCCTACGTTCATCCAGCCAATGACCTCGAACGATTGCCTGGGTAAATGGAAAGCTTCTCGCTGATCCTCGCGATAGTGGTGATAACCGCTCTCGCGTTCGATTTCACGAACGGTTTCCACGACACCGCGAACGCGATGGCCACCACCATCTCCACAGGCGCCCTGAAGCCGAAGATCGCGGTTGCCATGTCCGCCGTCCTCAATCTTGTGGGCGCCTTCCTCTCCGTGGAGGTCGCGAACACGATCTCCAAGGGTCTCGTCGACGAGACCGGCATCCGTCCCGAGGTCATCTTCGCCGCCCTGGTCGGCGCGATCCTCTGGAACCTGCTGACCTGGCTGGTGGGCCTGCCGTCCAGCTCCTCGCACGCCCTGATGGGCGGCCTGGTGGGCGCCACCGTCGCCTCCGCCGGCTTCGGCGCCGTCCACGGTGACGTCCTCGTCACCAAGGTGCTGCTCCCGGCCGTCGCCGCGCCGGTCGTGGCGGGCCTCGCCTCGCTGCTGGCCACCCGGTTCTCCTACGGCATCGGCGGCACCGCCGACGGCGAGGCCACCCGCAAGGGCTACCGCGCCGGCCAGATCGCCTCCGCCGGCCTGGTCTCCCTCGCGCACGGCACCAACGACGCCCAGAAGACGATGGGCATCATCACCCTCGCCCTCGTCGCGGGCGGCTCGATCGCCCCCGGCTCCAACCCTCCCACCTGGGTGATCCTCTCCGCCGGCCTGGCCATCGCGCTCGGCACCTACATCGGCGGCTGGCGCATCATCCGCACCATGGGCAAGGGCCTGACCGACCTGGAGCCGCGCCAGGGCTTCGCCGCCCAGACCAGCGCCGCGACCGCCATCCTGGCCTCCTCCCACCTCGGCTTCTCCCTCTCCACCACCCACGTCGTCTCCGGCTCGGTGATGGGCGCGGGCCTGGGCCGCAAGGGCGGTGTGGTCCGCTGGTCCACCGCGACCCGCATGTTCGTCGCCTGGGCGCTCACCCTCCCGGCCGCCGCGCTGGTCGGCGCGGGCGCCGAGTCCGTCACCGACCTGGGTGACTGGGGCACCGCCGTCGTCGCCGTCTTCCTGATCGCCGCGTCCGCCGCGATCTGGAAGATCTCCCGCCGCGAGGTCGTCGACCACACCAACGTGGTCGAGGAGACCGACGAGCCGGCCGGTGTCGTCACCGCCGCCATCGCCGCCGTGACCCCGCCCCCGGTGGGCACGGTCACCGAGGACCTGACGGCCACCATCCCCGCCCCGGTGACCCTCTCCGCCCCGGCCGCCGAACCGGCCCCCGCCGCCCCGGCCACCCCGCCGGCCGCCGCGGTCTGACCCCGAGCACACGGTTACGAGAAAGCAGCTCCGACATGAAGATCGACTGGGCAGCCCTGGGCTCCGTGTTCGGCGTCAGCCTCGGGGTCACCGTGGCCCTGGTGACCCTGTTCACCCTCGGCATCGCGGGCCTGAACCGGCGCGAGAAGGCCACGGCGCAGGGCGGCTCCGCCGCGCTCGCCGTCACCGGCGCCTACCTCTGCTTCGCGGCCTGCGCGGCGGCGGTGGCGTACGGCATCAACCTGATCGTGGCCAAGGCCTGACCACGCACCACCGGAGGCTCCCTGCGCACGCCGCGCAGGGAGCCTCCGCCGTACCCGGGCACACCCCGCACGCCCGGCGGTGTGGGGATCGGCACACTCTCCCCACGCAGGTCAAAGGCAAGTTGACGGCCGTTCCGGGCGCGTGGTGGACTGCCCAGGCCATCTACGGCGGCAGGAGAGGAAGCCGGTGCGAATCCGGCGCGGTCCCGCCACTGTCACCGGGGAAGAACACCCCGGGAGCCAGGAACTCTCACCGCCGGTACACGTCGAACCAGGGCGCGGACACCCTGAGTGAGGACACATATCGCCATGCTCGGCTGCCGATCGAGGACCAGCACCAGGCCTACCGGGACCGTTCCTGCGCCCACGGCCGGCTGAGCCGATGGGTGCCGATCGCACGTACGCGTACGGCGCCGCCGCCGGCGTCCTCGGCGACCTGCTCCTCGGCGATCCCCGCCGCGGGCATCCCGTCGCCGCTTTCGGCCGGGCGGCCGGGGCCGTGGAAGGCGCGTTGTGGCACGACCACCGCGGCTGGGGCGCCCTGCACACCACCGTGTGCGCCGGTGGCGCCGTCGCGCTCGGCGCACTTGCCGCACGCGCCGTACGCCCCTCCCCCACCGCCTCCGTCGCGCTGACCGCCGCCGCCACCTGGGCCGTCGTCGGCGGCACCTCGCTCGCCCGCGAGGCCCGTGCCGTCGGGCGCGCCCTGGAGGCCGGGGACGTCGAGGCCGCACGGGCCCGGCTGCCCCACCTGTGCGGCCGGGACCCGCAGGCGCTGGACGCCGACGGCATCGCCCGGGCCGTGGTCGAGTCGGTCGCCGAGAACACCTCGGACGCCGTCGTCGGCGCCCTCGTCTGGGGTGCCGTGGCGGGGGTCCCGGGGCTCCTCGGGTTCCGGGCGGTCAACACCCTGGACGCGATGGTGGGTCACAAGTCCCCCCGGCTGCGGCGCTTCGGCTGGGCCTCCGCCCGCCTCGACGACGTCGCCGGCTGGCCGGGGGCCCGGCTGACCGCCGTACTCGCCGCCGCGGCCGGACCCGATCCGCGCGGTGCCCTGCGCGCCTGGAGGACGGACGCGGGCAGGCACCCGAGCCCCAACGCCGGTCCCGTGGAGGCCTCCTTCGCGGGTGCCCTCGGCGTACGCCTGGGCGGGACGCTCTCCTACGGCGGCCGTACCGAGCACCGGCCCGTACTCAACGGCGCCGCCGGGCGGCCGGTCCGGGTCACCGACATCGACCGGGCCGTACGGCTCTCCCGCCGCGTCGGCCTGCTCGCCCTCGCCGGCACGCTCGCCGCACGCCGGCTGCTGAAAGGACGCGGGAAGTGAACGGTGGTCTCCTCGTCGCCGGCACCACCTCCGACGCCGGCAAGAGCGTCGTGACGGCCGGCATCTGCCGCTGGCTGGTACGCCAGGGGGTGAAGGTCGCGCCGTTCAAGGCGCAGAACATGTCGCTGAACTCGTTCGTCACCCGCGAGGGCGCGGAGATCGGGCGGGCGCAGGCGATGCAGGCGCAGGCCTGCCGGGTCGAGCCGACCGCGCTGATGAACCCGGTGCTGCTCAAGCCCGGCGGCGAGCAGAGCAGCCAGGTGGTGCTGCTCGGCAAGCCGGTGGGCGAGCTGAGCGCACGCGGGTACCACGGCGGGCGCCAGCAGCGGCTGCTGGGCACGGTGCTGGACTGCCTGGCCGAGTTGCGGGGCACGTATGACGCGGTGATCTGTGAGGGGGCGGGCAGTCCGGCCGAGATCAACCTCCGTCGGACGGACATCGTCAACATGGGCATCGCACGCAACGCGCGGCTGCCCGTGCTCGTCGTCGGCGACATCGACCGCGGGGGCGTCTTCGCGTCCTTCTTCGGCACCGTCGCCCTGCTCTCCCCGGAGGACCAGGAACTGGTCGCCGGGTTCCTGGTGAACAAGTTCCGGGGCGACGTCTCCCTGCTGGAGCCCGGGCTGGACATGCTCCGGGACCTCACCGGGCGGCGGACGTACGGCGTGCTGCCGTTCCGGCACGGGCTCGGCATCGACGAGGAGGACGGGCTGAGGGTGTCGCTGCGCGGCACCGTGCGGGAGTCCACGGTCGCTCCCCCGGTCGGCGAGGACGTGCTGCGGGTCGCCGTGTGCGCGATCCCGCTGATGTCCAACTTCACCGACGTGGACGCGCTGGCCGCCGAACCGGGTGTCGTGGTGCGGTTCGTGGACCGGCCGGAGGAGCTGGCGGACGCCGACCTCGTGGTGGTGCCGGGCACGCGCGGGACCGTGCGGGCGCTGGAGTGGCTGCGGGAGCGCGGGCTCGCGGACGCGCTCGTACGGCGGGCCGTCGAACAGCGCCCCGTCCTCGGCGTCTGCGGCGGCTTCCAGATCCTCGGCGAGCACATCGAGGACGAGGTCGAGTCCCGCGCCGGAGCCGTCCCGGGCCTCGGCGTGCTGCCCGTCCGGGTGCGCTTCGCCCGCGAGAAGACCCTCACCCGGCCCAGCGGCGAAGCCCTCGGCGAGCGGGTCGACGGCTACGAGATCCACCACGGCGTGGCCACCGTCGAGGGCGGCGAGCCCTTCCTGGACGGCTGCCGGGTCGGCCAGACCTGGGGCACCCACTGGCACGGCTCGCTGGAGTCGGACGGCTTCCGCCGGGCCTTCCTGCGCGAGGTGGCCGCCGCCGCGGGCCGCCGCTTCGTGCCCGCGCCGGACACTTCCTTCGCCGCGCTGCGCGAGGAGCAGCTCGACCGGCTCGGCGACCTCATCGAACAGCACGCGGACACGGACGCGCTGTGGCGGCTCATCGAGTCGGGCGCGCCGCAAGGACTGCCTTTCATTCCACCGGGAGCGCCCGCATGAGCACAGTGTTGTTGTTGTCGACCGCCGACACGGATCTGCTGGCGGCCCGGGCCTCCGGCGCCGGCTACCGCATCGGCAACCCCACCCGGGTCGACGTCGCCGGGGAACTGCCGGGCCTGGTCGAGGGCGCGGACCTCGCCGTCGTACGGCTGCTGGGCGGCAAGCGCGCCTGGGAGGACGGGCTGGCCGCGCTGAAGGCGTCCGGCATCCCGACCGTGCTGCTGGGCGGCGAGACCGTGCCGGACGCCGAGCTGATGGCGGAGTCGTCCGTACCGGCCGGTGTGGTCGCGGAGGCGCTGAAGTACCTGGTCGAGGGCGGCCCCGCGAACCTGCTGGAGCTGTCCCGGTTCCTGTCCGACACCGTGCTGCTGACCGGCGAGGGCTTCGAGGAGCCGCGGAAGATGCCGGAGTTCGGCGTGCACGGCGCGTACGAGGTCCGGGGCGGCCGGCCGACCGTGGGCGTGCTGTTCTACCGGGCGCACGAACTCAGCGGCAACACCGCCTTCGTGGACACCCTGTGCGAGGCGATCGAGGCACAGGGCGCCAACGCCCTTCCGGTGTACTGCGGTTCGCTGCGCGGGGCGGACGCCGGGCTGTACGAGCTGCTGGGCCGGGCCGACGCGCTGGTCGCCACCGTGCTCGCGGCCGGCGGCACGCACGCCTCGCAGGCCTCGGCGGGCGGCGACGAGGAGTCCTGGGACATCGGCGCGCTCGCCGACCTCGACGTCCCCGTGCTGCAGGGGCTGTGCCTCACCTCCTCGCGGGCCGCGTGGGAGGAGTCCGACGCCGCCCTGTCCCCGATGGACGCCGCGATGCAGGTGGCGATCCCGGAGTTCGACGGCCGGCTGATCACCGTCCCGTTCTCCTTCAAGGAGCAGGGCCCCGACGAGGTGCCGGTGTACGTCGCCGACCCCGAGCGGGCCGCCCGCGTCGCCGGGATCGCCGTCAGGCACGCCCGGCTGCGGCACAAGCCGAACGCCGAGAAGAAGGTCGCCCTGGTCTTCACCGCGTACCCGACCAAGCACTCCCGGGTCGGCAACGCGGTCGGCCTGGACACGCCCGCGTCGGCGGTACGGGTGCTGGACGCGCTGCGGGACGCCGGGTACGGGCTCACCGAGTACCCCTCCGGCGGCGACGAGCTGATCCACCGCCTCATCGAGGCCGGCGGCCACGACGTCGAGTGGCTGACCGAGGAGCAGCTGGCCGCGGCGCCCGCGCGGGTGCCGCTGGCCGACTACCGGGCGTGGTTCGAGAAGCTCGACCCCGGCCTCAGGGAAGCCATGCGGGAGGCGTGGGGCGAGCCGCCGGGCGGCCTCTACGTGGACGGCGACGACATCGTGCTGGCCAGCCTGCGGTTCGGGAACGTCGTCGTGATGATCCAGCCGCCGCGCGGCTTCGGCGAGAACCCGATCGCGATCTACCACGACCCGGACATGCCGCCCTCCCACCACTACATGGCGGCCTACCGCTGGCTGGAGGCCGCTCCATCGGAGGGGGGCTTCGGCGCGGACGCGATCGTGCACATGGGCAAGCACGGCACGATGGAGTGGCTGCCCGGCAAGGGCCTCGGCCTGTCGCGCGGCTGCGCCCCGGACGCCGTCCTCGGCGACCTGCCGCTCGTCTACCCGTTCATCGTCAACGACCCCGGCGAGGGCACGCAGGCCAAGCGGCGCGGGCACGCCACGGTGGTCGACCACCTGGTGCCGCCGATGGCGCGCGCCGACACCTACGGTGACCTGGCCAAGCTGGAGCAGCTGCTGGACGAGTACGCGCTCGTCTCCGACCTGGACCCGGCGAAGGCCCCGGCCGTCCGCGCCCAGATCTGGACGCTGGTGAAGGCGGCCGAGCTGCACCACGACCTGCACGTGGACGAGCAGCCGGACGACGACGCGTTCGACGAGTTCGTCATGCACATCGACGGCTATCTGTGCGAGATCAAGGACGTGCAGATCCGGGACGGCCTGCACATCCTCGGCGGCGGCCCGGTCGGCGAGCCCCGGGTGAACCTGGTGCTGGCCGTCCTGCGCGCCTCGCAGGTGTGGGGCGGCCGGGCGAACGCGCTGCCCGGTCTGCGGGCCTCGCTGGCGGCCCACTTCGGGCTGGAGGAGAAGGAGCTGCTGGCCGAGCCGGGCGCCCCGGTGAAGGTGCCGGTGGAGCTGACGGACCTGGTGGACGGCCCGTCCCGGACCGCTTCCGACGCGATCGACCTGCTGGAGCAGCTGTGCCGGCGGGTCGCGGAGGAGATGGAGGCGCGGGCGTGGGACCGCGCGGTCGTCCCGGCGGTCCTGCGGGGCGCGCTCGGCGCCGAACTCCCCGACGCGGTCGCCGTGCTGGAGTTCGCGTGCGACGAGGTCGTCCCGCGTCTGGCGCGGACCACCGACGAGATCGGGCACATCCTGCGGGCCCTGGACGGCGGCTACGTCCCGGCGGGTCCGTCGGGTTCCCCGACCCGGGGCCTGGTCAACGTCCTGCCGACGGGCCGGAACTTCTACTCGGTCGACCCCAAGGCCATTCCGTCCCGGCTCAGCTGGGAGGTCGGCCAGTCGCTGGCGGACTCCCTGGTCGCGCGCTATCTCCAGGACACCGGTGAGTACCCGAAGTCCGTGGGCCTGACGGTCTGGGGCACGTCCGCGATGCGCACCCAGGGCGACGACATCGCCGAGATCCTCGCGCTGCTGGGCTGCCGTCCGGTGTGGGACGAGGCCTCGCGGCGGGTGACGGGCTTCGAGGTGGTTCCCCTGGCGGAGCTGGGGCGCCCGCGCATCGACGTCACCGTCCGCATCTCCGGGTTTTTCCGGGACGCGTTCCCGCATGTGGTCGGTCTGATCGACGACGCGGTACGGGCGGTGGCGGAGCTGGAGGAGCCGGCCGACTCCAACTACGTGCGGGCGCACGTGGACGAGGACGCGGCCGAGCACGGCGACCGGCGGCGCGCGACGGCCCGTATCTTCGGTTCGAAGCCGGGCGCGTACGGCGCGGGTCTGCTGCCGCTGATCGACGCCCGGAACTGGCGCAGCGACGCGGACCTGGCCGAGGTGTACGCCGTCTGGGGCGGCTACGCCTACGGGCGCGGGCTCGACGGGCGGGCGGCGCGCGGGGACATGGAGACGGCGTTCCGGCGGATCGCGGTGGCGGCGAAGAACGTCGACACGCGTGAGCACGACCTGGTCGACGCCGACGACTACTTCCAGTACCACGGCGGCATGGTCGCCATGGTGCGGCACCTGACGGGCGCCAACCCCGAGGCGTACGTGGGCGATTCGGCCGTACCGGACCAGGTGAGGACGCGGACGCTCGGCGAGGAGACCCACCGGGTGTTCCGGGCCCGCGTGGTCAACCCGCGCTGGACGGCGGCCATGCGCCGGCACGGCTACAAGGGCGCCTTCGAGATGGCGGCGACCGTGGACTACCTGTTCGGCTACGACGCGACGGCGGGCGTGGTCGACGACTGGATGTACGAGAAGCTGAGCGCGGAGTACGTCTTCGACCCGGAGAACCGGGACTTCATGAAGAAGTCCAACCCATGGGCGCTGCGCGGCATCACCGAGCGTCTGCTGGAGGCGGCGGACCGCGGGCTGTGGGCGGAGCCGGACGCGGACACGCTGGAGCGGCTGCGCGCCACCTACCTGGAGCTGGAAGGCGACTTGGAGGGCGACCAGTGACCACCCCGTTCCCCTTTACGGCCGTCGTCGGCCAGGACGACCTGCGGCTCGCGCTGCTGCTGAACGCCGTGTCGCCGGCGGTCGGCGGTGTGCTGGTGCGCGGTGAGAAGGGCACCGCCAAGTCGACGGCGGTGCGGGCGCTGTCGGTGCTGCTGCCCGCGGTGGCCGTCGTGCCCGGGTGCCGGTTCTCGTGCGACCCGGCCTCGCCCGATCCCGCGTGCCCGGACGGTCCGCACGAGCCGGGCCGGGGCACCGAGCGGCCCGCGCGGATGGTCGAGCTGCCCGTCGGCGCCTCCGAGGACCGGCTGGTCGGCGCGCTGGACATCGAGCGGGCGCTCGCGGAGGGCGTGAAGGCCTTCGAGCCGGGCCTGCTGGCCGACGCGCACCGCGGGATCCTCTACGTCGACGAGGTCAACCTCCTCCACGACCACCTGGTCGACCTGCTGCTGGACGCGGCGGCGATGGGGGCCTCGTACGTGGAGCGCGAGGGCGTGTCCGTGCGGCACGCCTCGAAGTTCCTGCTCGTCGGCACCATGAACCCGGAAGAGGGCGAGCTGCGGCCCCAGCTGCTGGACCGGTTCGGGCTCACCGTGGAGGTCGCGGCCTCGCGGGAGCCGGAGCAGCGGGTGGAGGTCGTCCGGCGCCGGCTGGCGTACGACGACGACCCCGCCGCCTTCGCCGCCCGCTGGGCCGACGAGGAGGCCGCCGTGCGGCAGCGGATCGTCGCCGCGCGGGCGTTGCTGCCGTCGGTGCGGCTGGGCGACGGGGCGCTGAGGCAGATCGCGGCGACCTGTGCGGCCTTCGAGGTGGACGGGATGCGCGCCGACATCGTCATGGCGCGGACCGCCACCGCGCTGGCCGCGTGGGCGGGGCGGACCGATGTGCTCGCCGAGGACGTGCGGCAGGCGGCGCTGCTCGCGCTGCCGCACCGGCGGCGGCGGAACCCGTTCGACGCGCCGGGTCTGGACGAGGACAAGCTGGACGAGACGCTGGAGCAGTTCTCCGGGGACGATGGGAACGGCGGGGACGGCGGGAACGGCGGGGACGGCGGGGACGACGACGATCCCGGCCCGGACGGTCCCGGTGGCGGCGGCGGGCAGCCGCAGCCCGAGTCCGGTCCGCAGGGTGACGGGGGTGACGCCGCCCGGCCGGAGGCCGGTGAGGGCGGGCAGCCGCAGGCGTCCGGCGGGCAGCAGCAGTCGGCCGTGCGGGCCGCCGAGCCGTTCCGGACCAGGGTGCTGAGCGTGCCCGGCATCGGTGAGGGCGCGGCCGGTCGGCGGTCCCGGGCGCGGACCGAGCACGGGCGGACCACGGGGGCCCGGCGGCCCCAGGGGGCGCTGACCAAGCTGCACCTGGCGGCGACCGTGCAGGCCGCCGCGCCGCACCAGCGGGCGCGGGGGCGGTCCGGTCCCGGGCTGGTCGTGCGCCGGGACGATCTGCGGCAGGCCACCCGGGAGGGGCGCGAGGGGAACCTCGTGCTGTTCGTCGTGGACGCCTCCGGGTCGATGGCCGCGCGGCAGCGGATGAGCGCCGTGAAGGGGGCTGTGCTGTCGCTGCTGCTGGACGCGTACCAGCGGCGGGACAAGGTGGGGCTCGTGACGTTCCGGGGGGCGGCGGCCGAGGTCGCGCTGCCGCCGACGTCGTCCGTCGACGCCGCCGCCGTACGGCTGGAGTCGCTGCCCACCGGGGGGCGTACGCCGCTCGCGGCCGGGCTGCTCAAGGCGCACGAGGTGCTGCGGGTGGAGCGGCTGCGGGATCCGGCGCGGCGGCCGCTGGTGGTCGTGGTGACGGACGGGCGGGCCACCGGTGGTCCGGAGCCGCTGCTGCTCGCCTCCCGGGCCGCCGGGCTGTTCGCGGCCGGGCAGGTCGCCTCGGTGGTCGTGGACTGCGAGTCGGGGCCGGTGCGGCTGGGGCTGGCCGGGAAGCTCGCGGGTGAGCTGGGCGGTACGGCCGTGACGTTGGACGAGCTGCGGGCGGACTCGATCGCCGGGCTCGTGAAGGGGATTCAGGGCAGCAGGAGGGCCGCGTAATGCCGCAGGGACAGCCGAGTGTCGTACCGGACGACGGCCTGACGACCCGTCAGCGCCGCAACCGGCCGCTGGTCGTCGTGCACACGGGCGTCGGCAAGGGCAAGTCCACCGCCGCGTTCGGGCTCGCGCTGCGCGCCTGGAACCAGGGGTGGCCCATCGGGGTGTTCCAGTTCGTCAAGTCGGCGAAGTGGAAGGTCGGCGAGGAGAACGCGCTGCGGGTGCTCGGTGCCTCCGGCGAGGGCGGGACCGTCGACTGGCACAAGATGGGCGAGGGCTGGTCGTGGGTCCAGCGGGACGCCCAGATGGACAACGAGGAGAAGGCCCGCGAGGGCTGGGAGCAGGTCAAGCGGGACCTGGCCGCCGAGACGTACCGGCTGTACGTGCTGGACGAGTTCGCGTACCCGATGCACTGGGGCTGGGTCGACACCGACGAGGTCGTGGAGGTGCTGCGGAACCGGCCCGGTACCCAGCATGTCGTGATCACCGGGCGGAACGCGCCGGAGAAGCTGGTGGACCTCGCCGACCTCGTCACCGACATGTCCAAGGTCAAGCACCCCATGGACGTGGGGCAGAAGGGCCAGAAGGGCATCGAGTGGTGACTGCCGTTCCCCGGCTGGTCGTCGCCGCGCCCTCCTCGGGCAGCGGCAAGACCACCGTCGCCACGGGGCTGATGGCCGCGTTCGCCGCGCGGGGGCTCGCCGTGTCCCCGCACAAGGTCGGGCCGGACTACATCGACCCCGGGTACCACGCCCTCGCGACCGGGCGGGTGGGGCGCAACCTGGACGCGTACCTGTGCGGGCCGGAGCTGGTCGCTCCGCTGTTCCTGCACGGGGCGCGGGGGTGCGACCTGGCCGTGGTCGAGGGCGTGATGGGGCTGTACGACGGGGCCGGCGGCGAAGGCGAGCTGGCGTCCACCGCGCAGGTCGCCAAGCTGCTGGGGGCGCCGGTCGTGCTCGTCGTGGACGCGTCCTCGCAGTCGCGGTCGGTGGCGGCGCTGGTGCACGGGTTCGCGTCGTGGGACCCGCGGGTGCGGGTCGGAGGCGTGATCCTGAACAAGGTCGGGTCCGACCGGCACGAGGAACTTCTCCGGGAGGCGCTGGATTCGGCCGGGGTGCCCGTCCTCGGGGTGCTGCGACGGGTGGCCCAGGTGGAGACCCCGTCGCGGCACCTGGGGCTGGTCCCGGTCGCCGAACGGCGTTCCGCGGCGGTCGAAGCGGTGGCTTCGATGGCCGAGCAGGTGGTACGGGGGTGTGACCTTCAGGCGCTGGAGGCACTCGCCCGGAGTGCCGGTGCCCTCCCGGGGGACCCCGCCCCCTGGGACCCCGCCTCGCCCACCCACCAGCCGACTCGGTCCGCCGGGGAGCGAGCCCCCGTCGTCGCCGTCGCCGGCGGCCCCGCCTTCACCTTCTCCTACGCCGAGCACACCGAGCTGCTCACCGCCGCCGGTGCCGAGGTCGTCACCTTCGACCCGCTGCGGGACGCGCGACTGCCCGGGGGAACCGCCGGGCTGGTCATCGGAGGCGGCTTCCCGGAGGTGTACGCCGCCGAGCTGTCCGCCAACGCGCCGCTGCGCGAGGCCGTCGCCGCACTGGCCCTGTCCGGCGCCCCCGTGGCCGCCGAGTGTGCCGGGCTGCTCTACCTCTGCCGTGAGCTGGACGGGCAGCCCATGTGCGGGGTGCTGGACGCGACCGCGCGGATGTCCGATCGGCTGACCCTCGGCTACCGGGACGCCGTGGCCGTCGGCGACAGTGTGCTGGCGGCGGCCGGGACACGGATGCGGGGGCACGAGTTCCACCGCACCGTCGTCGAGCCGGGTGCCGGTGCCGCTCCCGCCTGGGGCGTGCGGGCTCCGGTCCGGCGGGTCGAGGGTTTCGTACAGCAGGGCGTGCACGCGAGTTATCTGCACACGCACTGGGCGTCCCGGCCCGGTGTCGCCCGTCGGTTCGTGGAGAGGTGCCGGACGTCATGAGCAGCAGGCTGGTCGGGGTCGGGGTCGGTCCCGGGGATCCGGAGCTGGTGACCGTGAAGGGGGTCAACGCGCTGCGGGCCGCCGATGTCGTCGTCGTCCCCGTCATGGACACGGGCGAGCGGGGGCGCGCCGAGGCGACCGTGTCGCACTACGTGACCCAGGACAAGATCGTCCGGGTGGTGTTCGCGCTGAACGAGCGGACGGACCGGGCGCGCCGGGAGGCCGCCTGGGACGCGGCGGGCGAGCGGGTCGCCGGGCTGCTCAGGGAGCACGGTGTGGTCGCCTTCGCCACCATCGGCGATCCCAATGTGTACTCGACGTTCACCTATCTCGCGCAGACCATCGCGGAGCTGGTGCCGGGTGTCGTCGTGGAGACGGTGCCGGGGATCACCGCCATGCAGGATCTCGCGGCGCGTTCGGGTGCCGTGCTGACCGAGGGGACCGAGCCGCTCACCCTCGTCCCGGTGACCGCCGGGTCGGCGGTGCTGAAGGAGGCGCTGGCCGGGCCGGGGACGGTGGTGGCGTACAAGTTCGGGCGGCAGGCCGCCGAGGTGGCCCGGGCGCTGCGGGAGACGGGGCGGATCGGGGACGCCGTGTGGGGGTCGGCGCTCGGGCTGCCGGAGGAGTCGGTGCGGCCGGCCGCCGAGCTGGACGGGGCCGCCCTGCCGTACCTGTCGACGCTGATCGCGCCCGCGCGGCGCGACGGCGGGCGGGGCGGGAAGCTGTGACGGCGTCCGCGTCAGCCGGTGACGCCGACCACCAGCCAGATGAACGCCGCGCCGGCGACCGTGCACAGCAGGGTCGAGCGGGCGGGGTGCTCGTGGTGGGCCTCGGGGAGGATCTCGGCCGCGGCGAGGTAGAGCAGGGCGCCGCCGAACAGGCCGAGATAGCCGCCGAGGAGGCCCTCGGGGATGGTGAGGAAGGAGGACGCGGCAGCTCCGGCGACGGGGGCGACGGCGTCCGCGAAGAGCATGGCGAGGGCCTTGCGGCGGGCGTTGCCGTAGAGGCTGGTGAGGGTGAAGGTGTTGAAGCCGTCCGCGAAGTCGTGGGCGATGACGGCGAGCGCCACCGCGGTACCCATGCCGCCGCCCACCTGGAAGGACGCGCCGATCGCCACACCGTCCATCAGGCTGTGGCCCACCATCGCCGCGGCCGCCGTGAGGCCCACCTCCGGCGCCCTGTGGTTGCGTTCGCCGGCGCCGTGGGCTGCACGGCGGGCCGCCAGCAGGCGTTCCACCAGGTGGGCGAGGAGGAAGCCGGCCACGAACAGCAGGAGCGCGGCCGGGACGCCGTAGACCTCGGTGCCCGCCGCCCGGAGGGCTTCCGGCAGCAGGTCCAGGCCGACCACGCCCAGCATCAGCCCGCCGGCCAGGCCCAGGACCAGGTGGCGGCGGTCGGTCACGCGCTGTGCCGTCCAGCCGCCGGCCAGCGTCATGAGGAACGCGCCGAGCGCGACGAAGACCGCCATAGCCCCTTGCTATCGGATCGACCCGCGTTCCCGCACGTCCGACAGCCACAACCGCAGTACTCGTAGGAGAGGACCGATTCCCATGGCCGATGCCACCACCGGCAAGGTGACCTTCGTCGGTGCCGGCCCCGGCGCCGCCGACCTGCTGACGTTCCGTGCCGCACGGGCCATCGCCGAGGCCGACGTCGTGATCTGGGCCGCGAGCCTGGTCCAGGCCGAGGTCCTCGAACACGCCCGCGAGGACGCCGAGGTCCTGGACTCGGCGACGATGTCGCTGGAGGACGTCGTCGCGGTCTACCGACGTGCGTTCGAGGAGGGGCTGCGGGTGGCCCGGATCCACTCCGGTGACCCGGCCCTGTGGGGCGGCACGCAGGAGCAGCTGGACCGCTGCCGGGAGATCGGTATCGCGACCGAGGTCGTGCCCGGGGTGTCCTCGTTCTCCGCGGTGGCCGCGCTGGCGCAGCGCGAGCTGACGATCCCGGAGGTCGCGCAGTCGGTGGTGCTGACCCGGCTGGGCGGCGGCAAGACCCCGATGCCTCCCGGTGAGGAGGTGCGCGAGTTCGCCCGTCACGGCACGACCATGGCGGTCTTCCTGTCGGCGGCCCGCAGCGGGCAGCTGGTGCGGGAGCTGCTGGAGGGCGGCTACCCCACGAACACGCCGGTCGTGGTCGCGTACCAGGCGACCTGGCCGGAGGAGCTGGTCGTGACGTGCACGATCGGCACGCTGGAGGAGACGGTCAAGGAGCACAAGCTCTGGAAGCACACGCTGTTCCTGGTCGGTCCGGCGCTGGACGCCCACGGGACGCGCTCGCACCTGTACCACCCGGGTCACTTCCACGGCTACCGCAAGGCCGATCCCGAGGCGCGGCGGGCGCTGCGCGAGCAGAGGGCGAAGAGTTGATCACGGTCGTCGGTACGGGGACCGGGGCTCCGGTGCCCGCGGACGTCCTCGCCGGGGCCGCGCTGGTGGTCGGCGGGCGGCGGCACCTGGACGCCGTACGGCTGCCGGAGGGGGCGGAGCGGGTGGTGCTCGGGCCGCTGGCTCCCGCCCTGGACACGGTGGCCGAGTACGTCGGCAAGGAGCTGCCGGTGGTCGTGCTGGCCTCCGGGGACCCGGGGTTCTTCGGGATCGTGCGGGTGCTGGCCGAGCGGTTCGGTCCCGGGCTGCTGGACGTGCGGCCGGGGGTGTCCTCGGTGGCCGCCGCCTTCGCCCGGATCGGGCTGCCCTGGGACGACGCGGTCGTGGTCAGCGCGCACGGCCGGGAGCTGCGGACGGCGGTGAACGTGTGCCGGGCCCGGCCGAAGGTGGCCGTGCTCACCGGACCGGGCGCCGGGCCCGCCGAGCTGGGGGCGGCGGTGCCGCCGGACCGGGTGCTGGTGGTGGCGAGCGCCCTCGGTGATCCGCGGCGGGAGCGCGTGGAGCGGGTGACGCCCGCGGAGGCGGCGGCCCGGGACTGGGGTACGGCGGTGAGCGTGGTGCTGTGCCTGGACGAGGCGCGGGCGCTCGGTGCGGTGCGGACGGTCGCCGGGGTGCCCGGGGCTCCGGCCGGGTGGGCGCTGGCGGAGGACGCGTTCGCGCACCGGGATTCGATGATCACCAAGTTCGAGGTGCGGGCGCTGGCCCTGGCCCGGCTGGGGCCGCGCCTCGGGGACCTGGTGTGGGACGTGGGCGCCGGCTCGGGTTCGGTCGCGGTGGAGTGCGCGCGGCTCGGCGCGGCCGTCGTCGCCGTGGAGAAGGCGGCCGACGGGGTCGAGCGGATCCGGGCCAACGCGCGCGCCCACGGCGTCGACGTGGACGTGGTGCACGGCTCGGCGCCGGGGGCCCTGGAGGATCTGGCCGGTGATCCGGACGCGGTGTTCGTCGGCGGCGGGGGCCGGGAGCTGCCCGCCGTGGTGGCCGCGTGTGCCCGGCGGGCGCGGCGGGCGGTCGTCGTGGCCGTGGCCGCGCTGGACCGGGTGCCGGCGGCCCGCGCGGCGCTGACCGGTGCCGGGTTCGCCTGCGACGGGGTGCTGTTGCAGGCCTCGCGGCTGGCGCCGCTGCCGGGTGACGTGACCCGGCTGGCGGCCACCAATCCTGTGTTTCTGCTGTGGGGCGTGAGAACCACGGCGCCTAGTGAAGGAGTAGTCCAGTGATCGGCCTGATTTCCGCCACCGCGGCGGGGGCGGCGGCGCGGGACCGGCTGGCCGCGGCCTGGCCGGAGCGTACGCGCGTCTACGAGGGTCCCGTCGGGGAGGCCGTGCGGGCCGCGTTCGCGGAGTGCGAGCAGGTGGTGTGCTTCCTGGCGACGGGGGCGGTGGTACGGCTGCTGGCGCCGCTGCTCGCCGGCAAGGCGGCCGACCCGGGTGTGGTGTGCGTGGACGAGGCCGGCCGGTTCGCGGTGTCGCTGCTCGGCGGGCACGGCGGCGGCGCCAACGAGCTGGCCCGTGAGGTCGGCGAGGTGCTCGGTGCCGAGCCGGTGGTGACGACCGCGACGGACTCGGCGGGGCTGCCCGGGCTGGACACGCTGGGCCTGCCGTACGAGGGCGCGGTCGCCGCGGTGTCCCGGGCGCTGCTGGACGGCGAACCGGTGGCGCTGGAGGCGGAGGTGGCGTGGCCGCTGCCGCCGCTGCCCGTCGCGGACCAGGGGTCGTACACGATCCGGGTCACCGACCGGGCCGTCCCGGCGGGCGAGCGGGAGGTGCTGCTCCGGCCTCCGTCGCTGGTGGTCGGGGTGGGCGCGTCGAAGGGGGCGCCGGCCGGGGAGGTCCTCGCGCTGGTCGAGGGGGCGCTGCGGGAGGCGGGGCTGTCGTCGGCGTCGGTCGCCGAGCTGGCCACCGTCGACGCCAAGGCGGAGGAGCCGGGCATCGTGGCGGCCGCCGAGCGGCTCGGGGTGCCCCTGGTGACGTACTCCGCCGAGGAGTTGGCGGCGGTCGAGGTGCCCAACCCGTCGGACGCGCCGCTCGCGGCCGTCGGCACCCCGTCGGTGGCGGAGGCCGCCGCGCTGGTCCGGGGCGGTGAACTCCTCGTCCCGAAGCGGAAGTCGGCGGGGCGGCCGGCCATGGCGACCTGTGCCGTCGTACGGCGGCCCGGGCGCGGGCGGCTCGCGGTGGTCGGGCTCGGGCCGGGCGCCCGGGACCTGCTCACCCCGCGGGCGGCGGCCGAGCTGCGGCGGGCCTCGGTACTGGTCGGGCTCGACCAGTACGTGGACCAGATCCGCGACCTGCTGCGGCCCGGCACCCGGGTGCTGGAGTCGGGGCTCGGCGCGGAGGAGGAGCGGGCCCGTACGGCGGTCGCACAGGCCCGCGAGGGGCACGCGGTCGCGCTGATCGGCAGCGGGGACGCGGGCGTGTACGCCATGGCCTCCCCCGCGCTCGCGGAGGCCTCCGACGACATCGACGTGGTCGGGGTGCCCGGGGTGACGGCCGCGCTGGCCGCCGGGGCGGTCCTGGGGGCGCCGCTGGGCCACGACCACGTGTCCATCAGCCTGTCCGACCTGCACACGCCGTGGGAGGTCATCGAGCGCCGGGTGCGCGCGGCGGCCGAGGCGGACCTCGTCGTCACCTTCTACAACCCGCGCTCCCGGGGCCGGGACTGGCAGCTGCCCAAGGCGCTCGCGATCCTCTCCGGGCACCGGGAGCCGACGACACCCGTCGGTGTCGTCCGCAACGCCTCCCGGCCGGACGAGTCGGCGCGGGTCACCACGCTCGCCGCGCTGGACCCGGCGACGGTCGACATGATGACGGTCGTGACCGTGGGCAACACGGCGACCCGTGAGATCGCGGGGCGCATGGTGACGCCGCGCGGCTACCGCTGGCAGGCGTCGCAGGAGGGGGCCGAGTGAACCGCGTCGTCCACCCGATCGAGCAGGAGTCCTACCGGCGGCTGCGCGCCCGCCTGGACACCTCGCACTTCCCGCCGCTGACCCGGGCGGTGGTGGAGCGGGTCATCCACTCCGCCGCCGACCTGGAGTACGCGACCGACCTCGTCATGGACGAGGGCGAGCTGGAGACGGCGCACGCGGCGCTGCACGCCGGGGCGCCGGTGGTCGTGGACGTCGAGATGGTGGCCGCCGGGATCACCCGGCGGGAGACCGTCTGCCGGCTGCGGGACGCCGTGGCCGGTCCGGGGCTGACCCGGTCGGCGCACGCGATCCGGCTCGCGTTCGAGCAGGTCGGTCCCGGCGCCCTCTGGGTGATCGGCAACGCGCCGACCGCGCTGGAGGAGCTGCTGACCCTGGACGCCGCCCCGGCCCTCGTCATCGGCCTGCCCGTCGGCTTCGTCGGCGCGGTCGAGTCCAAGGCCGCGTTGCGCGAGAGCGGGCTGCCCGCCGTGAGCAACGTGTCCGAGAAGGGCGGGTCGGCGGTCGCGTCCGCCGCGCTCAACGCCCTGCTGTACCACCCCGTTCCGCACTCCGAGGAGACCTCGTGACCACCCCGCCCGCCCTGCTCATCGCCGGACACGGCACCCGTGACGACGCCGGAGCCGAGGCGTTCCGCGACTTCGTCCGGGAGCTGGGGCGCCGCCACCCCGGGCTGCCCGTCGCCGGCGGCTTCATCGAACTGTCCCCGCCGCCGCTGGGCGAGGCCGTCACCGAGCTGGTCGAACAGGGCGTACGCCGGTTCGCCGCCGTGCCGCTGATGCTGGTGTCCGCCGGGCACGCCAAGGGCGACATCCCGGCGGCGCTGGCCCGCGAGAAGGAGCGGCACCCGGGCATCTCGTACACCTACGGCCGCCCGCTGGGCCCGCACCCGGCGCTGCTGAACGTGCTGGAGCGGCGGCTGGAGGAGGTGCTCGGCGACACGGACCGCTCGGAGGTGACGGTGCTGCTGGTCGGGCGCGGCTCGACCGACCCCGACGCCAACGCCGAGGTGTTCAAGGCGGCGCGGCTGCTGTGGGAGGGCCGTGGGTACGGCGGGGTGGAGACGGCGTTCGTGTCGCTCGCGGCGCCAGACGTGCCGAGCGGCCTGGACCGGTGCGCGGCGCTGGGGGCGCGGAGCATCGTCGTGCTCCCCTACTTCCTCTTCACCGGCATCCTGCCGGACCGGGTGCGGCAGCAGACCGGGGAGTGGGCGGCGGCGCACCCGGACCTGGACGTGCGGTCGGCGGACGTCATCGGGCCGGAGCCGGAGCTGCTGGACCTGGTGATGGAGCGGTACGAGGAGGCCGTCAAGGGTGATCTGCGCATGAACTGCGACTCGTGCGTGTACCGGATCGCGCTGCCGGGCTTCGAGGACAAGGTGGGACTGCCGCAGCAGCCGCACTTCCACCCGGACGACGACGGCCACCACCACGGGCACGGCCACCACCACGGCGGGCACTCGCACAGCCATGCGCACTGAGCCCTCCGCCGGGACCGGGCCCGATCTGCGGCACCACGGGGACGCCGAAGTGCGCGACGACGGGGCCGGGTTGGTCGACCTCGCCGTCAACGTCCGTGCGGACACGCCCCCCTCGTGGCTGCGGGAGGAGATCGCCGGTTCGCTGTCGTCCCTCGCGGCCTACCCGGACGGGCGGGCCGCGCGGGCGGCGGTGGCGGAGCGGCACGGGCTGCCGGTGGAGCGGGTGCTGCTGACGGCGGGGGCCGCGGAGGCGTTCGTGCTGCTCGCCCGCGCGCTGAAGGTCCGCCGGCCGGTCGTGGTGCACCCGCAGTTCACGGAGCCGGAGGCCGCGCTGCGGGACGCCGGGCACAGTGTGGACCGGGTGCTGCTGCGGGCGGAGGACGGGTTCCGGCTGGATCCGGCGGCCGTGCCGGAGGGCGCCGACCTGGTGGTGATCGGCAACCCCACCAATCCGACGTCGGTGCTGCATCCGGCGGACGCGATCGTCCGGCTCGCCCGTCCGGGCCGGACGCTGGTGGTGGACGAGGCGTTCATGGACGCGGTGCCCGGTGAGCGGGAGACGCTGGCCGGGCGGACCGACGTACCGGGTCTCGTGGTGCTGCGCAGCCTCACCAAGACCTGGGGGCTGGCCGGGCTGCGCATCGGCTATGTGCTGGCTCCCGCGGAGACCGTCGCCGAGCTGGAGCGGGCCCAGCCGCTGTGGCCGGTGTCGACGCCGGCGCTGGCGGCCGCGCGGGCCTGTGTGGCGCCGCGGGCGCTGGCCGAGGCGGGGCACGCGGCGCACCGCATCGCGGCGGACCGGGCGCATCTGCTGGCCGGGCTGGGTTCCCTCGCCCCCCTCGGGGTGCGGGTGGCTGAGCCCGCGGAGGGCCCGTTCGTGCTGGTGCGGATGCCGGGGGCGGCCGGGGTGCGGCGCCGGCTGCGCGACCTCGGCTACGCGGTGCGGCGGGGCGACACGTTCCCGGGGCTCGGCGAGGAGTGGGTGCGGGTCGCCGTCCGGGACCGGGAGACGGCCAACGGCTTCCTGAGGGCGCTGTCGGCCGCGCTCGCCGGCACCGACGCGGCGGACCGGGGGGCCGCTCCCCCCCCGGGGTGACCCGCGGGGCGGGGAGCGGCCGGGGCCGGTCAGTTCTTCCGGCGGCGGGCCATCACCACCGCTCCCCCGCCCGCCAGCAGCAGCGCGAGTGCGCCGCCCGCGATGTACGGGGTGGCCGGGCTGCCGCCCGTCTCCGCGAGGCCTGCCTCGGAGGTTCCGCCCTGGGGGCGGGGGCCGGCCGGGTCGTGGCGGGGAACCGGCTTTCCGGTGGGCGGGGCCATCGGGGAGTCGCAGGTGGCCCTGGCCAGGGTGACGGTGCCCTCCACGTCGGCCACGTTGAGCTTCAACGGATTGACGGAGACCTTGAGTTCGAGGGCGGTCGCGGCGGCCGTACGGGTCGTGGTGCGCCGCTGGGAGAGGTCGAGGCGGACCTCGCCGACGCCGGGGACCTTCACCTCGGCCGGGCCGCCGGCGGTCAGGGTGACGCGCTTGCCGAGGACGGTGACGGCGCCGAGGACGTTCGCGGAGGCGGCCGGTGCCCGGCCGGCCTCGCAGGTCGCCTTGGCGGTGATCGCGTCGGCCTCGACGAGGGACAGCAGGGGCAGGCCGGGGACGTGCAGCCTGGCGTGGGCGACGCGGACCGAGCCCTCGGCGCGCCGCGCGGTCACCGTGGCCTTCGCCTCGGCGACGTCCGCGCCGAGCACGGTGAACGGCCGGCCGCCGTTCACGCCGTCGAGCCGGGCGGACAGGGCCGTCCGGTCGGCGCTCCGAGGGGCCTGGACCTCGTTGAGGGAGACCGCGAGCGGGACGTTCACGGTCTTGTCGAGCAGGGACACGTCGAGCCCGGTGCGCAGCACGACGGCGGAGGCGCGACCGTGTTCGTCGGTCGCGTGCGCGGCGCCCGCGCCCCCCAGGACCACGGGCGCCGAGGCGAGGGCCGTCGCCGTCGCGAGCGCGGCGAGACGGCGTGCGGGCATGCGGAAGTTGTTGCTGTTCAAGGCGGTGGGACCCCCAGACGGGACAAGCTTGGGACCCGTCAACCTTGTCCCCACTGTGGGTGAACGGTCAGCGTTCCCGGGTCACTTCACCCAAACGTGGATCCATCGCTCGCCGATTCGAATGGGGGGCGTGCCGCGCGCACACCTACTCGACGACCCGGCCGTTCAGCACCACCCGCCGCGGCGCCGCCAGCACCCGTACGTCGGCCCGCGGATCGGCCTCGTAGACCACGAGGTCGGCCGGGGCGCCCTCCTCCAGGCCGGGCCGGCCGAGCCAGGCGCGGGCGGCCCAGCTGCCGGCGGCGAGGGCGTCGACCGGCGGGATGCCGGCGGTGACCAGCTCGGCGACCTCCTCGGCGACGAGCCCGTGGGCCAGTGAGCCGCCGGCGTCCGTGCCGACGAAGACCGGGATGCCGGCGTCGTAGGCGGCGCGGACGGTGTCGTAGCGCCGCTCGTGCAGCCGGCGCATATGGGCGGACCACTGCGGGAACTTCTTGTCGCCGCCGTCGGCGAGCCGGGGGAAGGTGGCGATGTTGACGAGGGTCGGGACGATCGCGACGCCCCGCTCGGCGAACAGCGGAATCAGGTCCTCGGTGAGGCCGGTCGCGTGCTCGATGCAGTCGATCCCGGCTTCGACCAGGTCGCGCAGGGAGTTCTCGGCGAAGCAGTGGGCGGTGACGCGGGCGCCGAGCCGGTGGGCCTCGGCGATGGCCGCCTCCACGGCCTCGCGCGGCCAGCAGGGCGCCAGGTCGCCGAGGTCGCGGTCGATCCAGTCGCCGACCAGCTTGACCCAGCCGTCGCCGCGCCGGGCTTCCCGGGCGACGTGGGCGACGAGGTCGTCCGGCTCGATCTCCCAGGCGTAGTTGCGGATGTAGCGGCGGGTGCGGGCGATGTGCCGGCCCGCCCGGATGATCTTCGGCAGGTCGGCCCGGTCGTCGATCCAGCGGGTGTCGGAGGGCGAGCCCGCGTCGCGGATCAGCAGGGTGCCCGCGTCCCGGTCGGTGAGCGCCTGCTTCTCGGCGGTGCCCGCGTCGACCGGGCCGTGCGCGTCGAGGCCGACATGGCAGTGCGCGTCGACCAGGCCGGGCAGCGCCCAGCCCGTGACGGTCCGCACGTCGCGGGCGCCGGCGGGGCGGTCGTAGGAGATCCGGCCCCCTACGACCCACAGCTCGTCGCGGACGTCGTCCGGCCCCGCCAGGACCCGGCCCTTCACGTGCAGCACGGCACCATCGCTCATGCACCGCACCTTAACGACCTACGGCTCGGACTTCCCCACCTGGTCGGAGATCTCCTCCTCCACCTCGGCCATCGCCGGGTCGAGCAGGCGGGACAGGAAGTGCCGGGTGCGCTCGTGCTGCGGGTCGCCGATCACCCGCTCCGGGCTGCCGTCCTCGACGATCACGCCGCCGTCCATGAAGACGACCCGGTCGGCGACCTCGCGGGCGAAGGTCATCTCGTGGGTGACGACCATCATCGTCATGCCCTCCCGCGCGAGCCTGCGCATGACGGCGAGGACGTCGCCGACCAGCTCCGGGTCGAGCGCGGAGGTCGGCTCGTCGAAGAGCATCACCTCGGGGCCCATGGCGAGCGCGCGGGCGATGGCGACGCGCTGCTGCTGGCCGCCGGAGAGGGAGGACGGGTAGGCGTCCGCCTTCTCGGAGAGGCCGACGCGGGCGAGGTTCTCGGCGGCGACGCGCGCGGCCGTCTCCTTGTCCCGGCCGAGGACCCGGCGCTGGGGCAGCGTGAGGTTCCCGGTGACGTCCAGGTGCGGGAAGAGGTTGAACTGCTGGAAGACCATGCCGATGCGGCGGCGTACGGCGTCGATGTCGACGTCGGGGTCGGTCACCTCGGTGCCGCCGACGAAGACCTGCCCCTTGCTGGGTTCCTCCAGCAGGTTCACGCAGCGCAGCAGCGTCGACTTGCCCGAGCCGGAGGGGCCGATGACGCAGACGACCTCGCCCTGGCCGATCTCCAGGTCGATGCCGCGCAGCACCTCGTTGTCGCCGAAGGACTTGTGCAGTCCGCGGACCTCGATCTCCGGGCGGCTCACCGGATCGCCTCCTGGGCCTTGGATTCCATACGGCGGACGACGAAGCTGAGCGGGATGGTGACCAGCAGGTAGCACAGGCCCGCGACCAGGATCGGCGTGGAGTTGGCGGTGGTGCTGGCGAGGTCGCGGCCGAACTTGGACAGTTCCCGCTCCTCCAGGGTGACACCGAGGAACAGCACCAGCGAGGAGTCCTTGAAGAGCAGGACGAGTTCGTTGGTGAGCGGCGGCAGGATGATCCGGAAGGCCTGCGGGACGATGATGGAGACCATGGCCTTCGCGGGCGAGAAGCCGAGCGAGCGGGCCGCCTCCATCTGTCCCTTGGGCACCGCCTGGATGCCGGCGCGGATGGTCTCCGCCATGTACGCGGCCGAGACCAGGCCGAGCGCGAGGGCGACCTTGCCGTAGGTGCCGCCCGGGATCTCCGTGCCCGGGAAGGCGAGCGGGACGGCCACACCGACGAAGATGAAGATCAGCAGGGCGGGCAGGCCCCGGAAGATCTCGATGTAGACGCCGGCCAGCCAGCGGTAGGGGCCCACGGAGGACAGCCGCATCAGCGCGATGACCATGCCGAGGACGAGGCCGACGACGAAGCCGGACAGCGTGTAGAGCACGGTGTTCTTCAGCGCCAGCGTGATGACGTCCGGGAACATCTGCCGGGCGATGTCGGCCTGGGCGAACTGGTTCTGCAGCCGGCCCCAGTCCGCCGTGACCGCGAAGGCGATCACGGCGGCGACGAAGACGGCGTACTGCGCGCCCTGCGACACCCTGCGCTTCTGGCGCCGGGTCAGTCCCTTTTTCTTCGGCTGGAGGGTGGTGGCGTCCGTATCGGTCATGAGGCGGCGGGAGAGGCGACGGAGGCGTCGTACGGGCCGATCCACTGCTCGTAGATCTTCTTGTAGGTGCCGTCGGCCTTGGCGGTCTTGAGCGCCTTGTTGATGGCGTCGAGCAGCGCCTTGTTGCCCTTCTTGACGGTGAAGCCGTACTGCTCACCGGTCTTGAGGTTGTCGACCACCTTGAACTTGTCCGCGTTGGCCTTGTCCTTCAGCCAGCCCTGGACGACCGGGAAGTCGATGACGACGGCCTGGACCTGGCCGGTGCGCAGGCCGTTGAGGACGGCGTCGGAGGACTCGAAGGAGATCGGGTCGTAGCCCTTGCCCTTGACGTAGTCCTCGCCGGTGGTCTGCGCCTGGGCGCCGAGCTTCTTGCCCTTGGCCTTGACGTCGGCGAGCGAGTTGATCCCGCTGCTCTTGTCGACGAGGACGGCCTGGGTGGCCTCGAAGTACGGGTCGGAGAAGTCGACGTTCTTCTTGCGCTCGTCGGTGATGGTCATGCCGGCGGCGGCCAGGTCGCACTCGCCCGAGTTCAGGAAGGCGCCGGTCTTGAAGTTCTCGAAGGGCGTGTCGAGGATCTGCTGCTTGACGCCGAGGTCCTTGGCGACGAGGTCGATCAGGGAGACGTCGAAGCCCTGCACCTTGCCGTTGATCTCCGACTGGAACGGCGGGTAGGGCAGGTGGGTGCAGGTGGTCAGCTGACCGGCCTTGGCGAGGTGGACACCCTTGACGGTGGTCTTGCCGCTCCCCGAGTCGCTGGAGGAGCAGCCGGCCACGACGAGCACGAGTGCGGCGGTCGCGGTGGTGGCGGCCAGAAGGCGGGTCCGGCGCCCTGCGAGCGTTTTCATGGGGAGATCTCCTGAGCGGGAACTGTGGCTTCCGATTATAAGGAAGGGTTTGAGTCTCTCAAATCAAACCGATGGTTACGAAGGCTTTCGACCTAAGATCGGTGAAGTCGACCTTCCCGACCCAGCCCCGAGAGCGAAGAGAGCGCCGCCGTGACCCACCCCTTCCTCGACCTGCCCCCGCTGAGTGCCGAGCGCTTCGCCGCCATCGAGGACGGCGTGGCCCGGCTGCTGGACACCCGGCAGGACGTCCTGGTCACCCAGGGCGAGGCGCTGCTGCCGCTGGAGGGCGCGATCCGCGCGGCGGCCGGCCCGGGCACCGTGGCCCTGAACGTGATCACGGGCCCGTACGGCCAGACCTTCGGCAACTGGCTGCGGGACGCCGGCGCCACGGTGTACGACCTCTCCGTCCCGTTCCACACGGCGGTGACCGCCGGGCAGGTCCGGGAGGCGTTCGCCGCCCACCCGGAGATCGACTTCGTGTCGCTGGTGCACGCCGAGGCGGCGACCGGCAACACCAACCCGGTCGCGGAGATCGGTGAGGCGGTCCGGGAGCAGGGCGCGCTCTTCTACCTGGACGCGGTGGCCTCGGTGGGCGCGGAGCCGGTGCTGCCGGACGCGTGGGGCGTGGACCTGTGCGTGATCGGGGCGCAGAAGGCGATGGGCGGCCCGGCGGGGGTGTCGGCGATCTCGGTGAGCGAGCGGGCGTGGGCCCGGATGGCCGCCAACCCGAGCGCCCCGCGCCGCTCCTACCTCTCCCTGCTGGACTGGAAGGAGCGCTGGATCGACGCCGGCCGCACAGCGCTGCCGCACGCTCCGGCGCAGCTGGAGATGCTCGCCCTTCAGGCCTGCCTGGAGCGGATCGAGTCGGACGGCCTGGAGACGGTGATGGCCCGGCACCGGCGCGCCGCGCTGGCGACGCGGGCCGGCGCGGTGGCGCTGGGCGGGGGCCTGGAGTCGTACGTGCATGAGGAGCGGGACGCGGCGCCGGTCGCCACGACCCTGCGGGTGCCGTCCGGGGTGGTGGCCGCGGAGCTGGTGGCCCGCGCCCTGGCGGCCGATCCGGTGCTGCCGCTGGCGGCCGGCGGCGGCGCGCTGGCGAGGGAGATGATCCGCGTCAACCACTACGGCCCCGACGCGACCCCGGGTGCGGTGCTCGGCTGTCTGGCGGCGCTGGGCGCGGCACTCGCGGAGCAGGGCCTGCCGGTGGACCCGGAGGCCGCCCGCCGGGCGGTGGAGAAGGTCTGGCAGTAGCCGGCCCCGGTCCGCCCGCTCCCCCACTCGAATCCCCTTCTCTCCGTCCCCTGTAAATCCCCTTCCCATTCAATTCACTTTCACAATTCCCGCCAATTTACCGGACGATAGCTTCCCGTCTTCTTCTGCCCCCTTTTTGCAGAGCTAAACAGGGGACTTTGCAGGCGGGTTTCCGGCGGTTTCCGGGCTGTGACACAATCCACAGCGACGGCGATTTGCCCTGATTTATCGCAGGACATTACGGACATTCCGTTGAGGCGACGAGTGGCCCCGGGAACCACTCCCGTGCATTTTCGAATTCGCCTCGCTAAATTCGTGCCGCATGACTGCCGCATCCGCAGACCTGCTCATCGAACGGCCGGCACCGACCGACGGGGCCGCGCTCTGGCGTCTCGCCAAGGACTCGAAAACCCTCGACCTGAACTCGTCCTACAGCTATGTGCTGTGGTGCCGGGACTTCGCCGCCACCTCCGCGGTGGCACGCGGGGCGGACGGGGAGCCGGTCGGCTTCGTCACCGGATACCTGCGGCCGGACCGGCCCCGCACCCTGCTCGTCTGGCAGGTGGCCGTCGACCCCGCCCACCGGGGCCGCGGCATCGCCGCCAGGCTGCTGGACGGGCTGGCCGCCCGGCTCACCGCCGAACGCGGGATCACCGAGCTGGAGACCACCATCACGCCCGGCAACACCGCCTCCGAGCGGCTGTTCACCGCGTTCGCCGAGCGGCACGGCGCACGGGTGGGCCGCGAGCTGCTGTTCCCCGCCGACCTGTTCCCGGACGGCCCGCACGACCCCGAAGTCCTCTACCGCATCGGCCCGCTGACCGCGTCCACCGCCCACTGAGGAGCGATTCACCGTGACCATCACCCAGCCCGACCTCAGCGTCTTCGAGACCCTGGAGTCCGAGGTGCGCAGCTACTGCCGT
>NZ_BMRM01000031.1 GCF_014648635.1 Streptomyces cinerochromogenes
CCACCGCCGCCCTCTCACAGGGGCCCGCGCTGTCCCAGGCGGGCACCGACCTGCTGCGTTCCAAGTCCCTGGACCGCAACTCCTTCGACAGCGGCGACTGGTTCAACGCCATCCACTGGAACTGCGCCGACGGCAACGGCTTCGGACGCGGACTGCCCCCGGCCGCCGACAACGCCGCCAAGTGGGACTACGCCCGGCCGCTGCTCACGAGCGTGAAGGTCGGCTGCCCGCAGATCACCGGCGCCTCCGCCGCCTACCGCGACCTGCTGAAGATCCGCACCACCGAGAAGGCGTTCTCCCTCGGCACGGCCGCCCGGGTGCAGGAGCAGCTGTCGTTCCCGCTGTCCGGGAAGGACGAGACACCGGGCGTGATCACCATGCGCCTCGGTGACCTGGTCGTCGTCTTCAACGCCACCCCGCAGCAGCAGGAGCAGCGCGTCCCGGCGCTCGCCGGACAGCGCTACCGGCTGCACCCGGTGCAGGCGGCCGGAGCCGACGAGACGGTGAAGACCGCCGCCTACACGACCGGCACGGGCACGTTCACCGTGCCGGCGCGGACCGTCGCCGTGTTCACCCGGGCGGGGAACTAGGGTGAGGCCGTTGCCGTAGAACGGGAGTGCGCATGCCGCAGATCACCATCGACTACTCCGACCTCATGGAGGACGCCTTCGACCGCGAGGGCTTCGCCCGGGCGCTGCACGAGGCGACCGTGGAGATCGCGGCGGCGAAGCCGGAGGCCTGCAAGACGCAGTTCCGGCCGAGCGCGTACACCGTGTTCGGGTACGAGGATCCCGGGGCGCGCGGGCACGCCGTCGTGCACGTGACGATCGGGCTCCTCGCCGGCCGCAGCGAGGAGACGAAGGCGAAGCTGACGGAGACGGCGCTGGAGCTGCTCGGCAGGCATGTGGCGGACGGGGCGTTCGCCCTGCACGCCTCCGCCGAGGTCCAGGACCTCGATCCGTCGTACCGGAAGTCCGACCGCTAGCGACCGTTCAGGAACCGAGGGCGATGAGCCGGCCGACCAGCTCCGCGAAGGGGCCGTCGGCCGGCTCTTCCTTCACCATCGCGCGGAGCAGGACGGCCATGTCCTCGTCGTGGGCGGCGCTGACGGCGGCCAGCGCGGCGAAGTCGTGCACCAGCTGGGTCTCCAGCTCGGCGCGCGGGATGCGCCGGCCGTCCAGCCAGATCAGCGCCGTGGACTCGGCGAGCGAGATCCAGGAGCGCACCACCAGCTCCAGGCGCGGGGACGCCTCGGTCACGCCCAGGTGCGAAAGGATCTGGTCATAGGCGGCCTGCCGTACGGAGTCGATGAGCGCGTTCGTCGCGGACACGTGGCTCATCGAGTGGGCTCCGCCCACGGTCACGGCCGGGCCGCCGCGCATCAGCGCCGAGAAACCGGGGCCGTGCTCGTCCACGAAGTCGAAGAAGCGGCCCATCACCCGCAGCAGCCGGGCGCCGAGCGGACCCTCGTGGGGCTCGGCGAACCGGCTCGCGAGATCCTCCGAGGCACGCTTCAACGCGGCCTCGTACAGGCTGAGTTTGCCCGGGAAGTAGTGGTAGACGAGCGGGCGTGAGATGCCCGCCGCCGTGGCTATCTCGTCGATGGAGACCTCGTCGGGCGAGCGTCGGCTGAACAGGTCGAGGGCGACACCGATCAGCTGCTGCCGACGCTCCTCGACGCCCATCCTGCGGCGAACCCCGGAACTCATGCGAACACTTTACCGATCGGATTCGGCCGTTTGTGCTCACATGTCGAGCACCAGGCGATCGCTCCGGGACCGGGACACACAGATCAGCATCGAGTCGCGGCGCTCGGCGTCCGTCAGCAACTCGTCCCGGTGGTCGACCTCCCCTTCCAGCACCCGCTGTTGGCAGGTCCCGCAGAACCCCTGCGCACAGGAGTAGGCGGTGTCCGGCAGCTCCTCGCGCACGGCGTCCAGCACGGTGGTGCCGGCCGGCACGGTCAGCGTCCGCCCGCTGCGCCGCAGTTCCAGCTCGAAACCAAAGTCGCCGCCGGCCGGCGCACCGGGCGCGAACCGTTCGAGACGGACGTCCGGGAAGCGTTCCGCGACGGCCGCCATGAGCCCTTCGGGACCGCAGCAGTAGACGGCGGCCCCTGCGGGCACCTCCAGTGCGTCGAGATCGGGCCGTCCCTCCACCACGGTCACCCGGTCACCGCCCAGCTTCACGACCTCCTCCAGGAACGGCATCGAGGCCCGCTCGCGGCCCGCGTACAGCAGCCGCCAGTCGGCACCGTCCGGGAGCGCCCGCAGCATCGGCAGCAGCGGGGTGATCCCGATCCCGCCGGCGACGAAGACGTACGACTCCGCCTCGACCAGCGGGAAGCGGTTCCGCGGCCCCCGCACCTCCAGCTCCATGCCCTCGGCCAGCTGCTCGTGCACCTCGCGCGAGCCGCCCCGCCCGTCCTCGACCAGCCGGGTCGCGACGGTGTACGAGGAGGTGTCCCCGGGGTCGCCGCACAGCGAGTACTGCCGGACGAGCCCCGACGGCAGCACCAGGTCGAGATGCGCGCCGGGCTCCCAGCGCGGCAGGTCCCGGCCTTCCAGCCGGAGCCGGACGACCCCCTCGGCCACCGTCTCGTGCGAGGCGACCAGCAGCCGCAGGGCCCGCGAGCGCGGCCGGCCCGACGTGGGCTCCTCCAGCGCGGGCAGTGGCCACAGCGGCGAGACCCGGACGCGGCGGCGCAGGGCGCCCCGGGCCAGCAGCACGGCGCCCGCGACGAGCGCGACGGTACGCGGCTTCGGCATCACGCGGCCCTCCGCTCCGCCGCCGTGGCCGCGGGGGAGGCGGCCAGGTAGGCGACGGCCTGCGCGGTGTCGCCCTCCTGCGAGGGGTGGTACCCCCGGCTCAGGTAGCGGGGGACGGACCGGAGCATGTCTCCGGTCGAGGGCAGCAGGCCCTGCCGGCCGCGGACGTGGAAGTCCTTCAGCGAGGCCTTGCCGTCGACCAGGGTGGGATCGTTCTCCATGAAGAACCGCGTCCCGCGCTGCCACAGGAACACCAGTGCCGTGAAGGCGGTGGCCCAGGTGCGCACGCGCCGGCGGTAGCTGCCGTCGACGTGCAGGAACAGCTCGAAGGCGACCGAGCGGTGCTCGACCTCCTCGGCGCCGTGCCAGCGCAGCAGGTCCAGCATGGTGGGGTCGGCGCCGCGCCGGTCCAGCTCCTCGGCGTTGAGCACCCAGTCGCCGAGGAACGCCGTGTAGTGCTCGATGGCCGCGATGAGCGCGACCCGCTCCATCAGCCACCACCTGCGCGCCCTGCCCGGCGGCAGGGTCCGGTCGCCGAGCAGCTTCTCGAAGAACCAGTCGACCTGGGCGGTGTACGGCGTCGGGTCGAGCCCCTGCTCCCTCAGGTGGGGCAGCACCTCGTCATGGGCCTGCGAGTGCATCGCCTCCTGGCCGATGAACCCGATGACGTCCTCGCGGAGCCGCTCGTCACGGATGTACGGGAGCACCTGCTTGTACACGTGCACGAACCAGCGCTCACCGGCGGGCAGCAGCAGGTGCAGCACGTTGATGGTGTGCGTGGTGAAGGGATCCCCCGGCACCCAGTGCAGCGGCGTGCCGTCCCAGGAGAAGGACACCTTGCGTGCCTTGAGCGGCACCCGGGCCTGCGTGTTAGACATGGCGTCAATGTACTGGCGGGTAAGGGCGCTGAGAAGCCCCGCGCACCACCTTGTTGACGCCAGTGTCAGCTAGTGCAGCCCGCTGATCTCCCGCCCGCCCGCCAGGGTGCCCTTCAGATCGGCCCGCGCACCCTGCTCCGCCTTCGCCGCCAGCAGCGGTCCCTGCCCCGACGCGGTCACCCCGCCCGTGGCCCGGATCGACGAGGTGTCCCTGCTCCCCGCCGCCAGCAGGTACCAGCTGCCCGCCGCCGACTTCCACAGCACCCCGGCCAGCACGTGCGGGTCACGCGGCCCGCAGGCCGGCACGTCCGTGCCCTTGGCGACGACCGCCCCGGCCGCCCCGCCCGGCGTGCGGAACTGCGCCAGCGCGGCCGTGCCGTCGCCGCGCCAGGTCTCCGCCCGGGTGCACACCCATGCGGCGGACCCTCCTGCATCGGGCAGCGGCTGCTCGGCGAACGCCCACGCGTTCACGCTCCGGATGCCCGCCGAGCGCTCCGCCGACAGGGAGCAGGCGAACGGCGCCCAGGTGCGCAGCCCCTCCGCGCCGGACGCCTCCCCCTCCGAGCCGGGCCGGCCGGCCGTGAGACGGGCCGGGACCAGCTCGCCGAGGTCGGTCGCCAGCCGCGTACCGGAGGCGTCGGTCAGCTGGAGCACCGTCCAGGACGTGCAGCTGCCGGGCCGCAGGGCGGAGCTGGCCAGCGGTGCGGTCACCCCGTCGGAGAGGGGGAGCGGTGCCGCGGCCGCGTCGGGCTTCGTCAGGTCCCGCTGGGCCGCCTTCGTCACCCAGGGGGCGGTCAGATAGCGGACGTTGCCGTCGGAGCGGCCCAGCACCAGCGCGCTCGCCCCGGCACCGGTCGCGCCGTCGACCCGGGCGAAGTCCAGGGCCGCGCCCTGCGTGCCGTTCTCCGGCTCGGCGTACCGGGCGACGCGCAGGCCGTCGTAGAGGACCACCACGCGGGCGGCGTCGACCTCGCCCGCGTACAGCAGCTGGGGCGGGCCGGCCGGGCCGCCGGTCTGGGTGCCGGGGGTCGCCGAGACGCGGACCGTCTCCCCGGGGCGGGCCCAGACCGCGAGGGCGCGGCGCAGCAGGGCCTTGTCATCGGTGAGCGGGCCGCGCGCGGGCCACACGGAGAAGTCGGTGCGGGCCGAGGTGCGCCAGGCGGTGGGGGAGACACGGGTCAGCCTGCCCGGGTCGAGGGCGGCCTCGGCGGCCGGGTTCTCGGCGTAGGAGGGCGCGGCGGCGCCGTCGGGGCCCCAGCCGCCGCCCGGCAGGGCGACCAGCGCGCCGCACACCGCGAGCGCCGCGGCGGCGGCGAGGACGGCCCGGGTGTGCTGGCGGCGGCGCATCAGGTCGGTGGGCCGGGCCTGCAGCGAGCACGGGTCGAACTCGGGGGAGGAGAGCAGCCCGGGCTGGGCGGGCACACCGTTCGCCGAGGCCAGCGCGCCGCCCGGGTCGCTCACCCCGGCGGCCGCGAGGATCTCGCGGACGTCCGGGTCGGCCAGCTGCTCCAGGCCGCGCAGGACGTAGGCGGCGCGGGCCGGGGCGGACAGGGCGGACAGCCGCTGGTCCAGGGCGAGTTCGTCGGCGCCGCCCGAGCGCGGGAACAGCCTCAGCCCCCACACCTGGGGGAGCGGCGGCGGCAGCTGGGCGAGCCGGGGCAGGCCCTTGCGGGGGCGGGCCGCCTCCAGGGCCGCCCGCAGGACCCGCTCGCGCAGGCAGGCGTACCCCGGGTCGTCCTCCCGGCCCGAGGCCTGCGCCGGCAGCACGGCCGGCTGCTTGCGGCCGCGGGGCAGGGCGCGCTGGGCGAGGGCGTGTGCGGTCAGCACCCGGCGGCTGCGGCCGAGGCCCGGCGGCAGCACCAGGTAGGCGAGCCGGACCAGCCGGGGATAGTGCTCCACGAGCGCGGCCTCGGCCTGCTCGACGTCGACCGTGCCGGTGCCGCGGGCGGAATGGGGTGCCTGACGCTGGGATACATCCTGTGACTGCACGTCCGGGAGAACGAGCGAGCCGGTGGTTGGTCACCGCCGGACGGGTGGTTCCCGTGCGCGCTCCCGTGGACGGCCGCCCGCCCGTGCCCGCCGGGCCGGTGGATTTGAGCGCTTCGCGCGCGGCGGCCGTATCCGAAGGAGCTGGGGCATGCTCGGTACACCAGGACCGGAGGAACAGATGAGGTTGACGCGACTGACGCTCGGCGCAGTGGCCCTGCTCGCGCTGGCGGGCTGCGGCTCGGGCGGGGGGCACACCGACGCGGTGCCGCCCACCGCGACCGGCAGCCTGGAGCGTCTGGCCGCCGAGGTGAAGTGCCGGCCGAACATGCAGACCGACGCCGACGAGATCCGCCAGGCCATCTGCCGCAACCCCGACGGCCGGTTCATCCTCGCCACCTTCGCCACCGACCGCGGCCAGCGCGAGTGGATCAACGACGCGAAGGACTACGGCGGTCACTACCTGGTCGGCCGCAAATGGGTCGCCGTCGGCGACGACGGGGTGGTCAAGGCGCTGCGCGGCACGCTCGGCGGCGACCTGGAGGACGGTGTCGACCACCACGCGCACGGCGCCGCGCACAGCGGCTGACGGCCGCGGACACGGCGAAGGCCGGTGACGGGAGGGGGATCTCGTCACCGGCCTTCTGTCAGGGGCGCGTGGTGGGGGTCACGCGCAGTTCTGACCGCGGTTGATGCAGTTGGCGATCTTGTTGGCCAGACCGTTCTTCGTGACGCTGATGAAGTCGTCGTGGTCCGTGGCCGCCTTGTGCAGCTGCTCCGGGAAGCCGTCCACCGCGTAGGCGTTCTTGACCTGGCCGTTCTGGACGGTCGGCGGGTTGATGTTGTAGACGAGCCGCATCGTCAGCTGCGGGATCGCCTTGAACCCGTTCGGGCAGACACCGCTGGCCGGGTCGGCGAAGGCCACATGGGTGCGGTGGTTGGCGCTGTCGATGTTCTGCCCGTCCCAGCAGCTCTGGAAGGCGAACGAGCGCACCACCTTGCTGCCCTGCGGGCAGATCGGGTACTGCTGCGTCAGCTGCACCTTGTTCTCGAAGCCGGTGCAGCTCCAGTGCGCGTTGGCGTTCGCCAGGCCGTTGGTCGTGGTCTTGGCGTCACCGGTGATGATGCGCAGGAACTGCGGCATCGGGACGACCTTGCTGGCCGGGCTGCCCACGTACTTGATCTCGGCCTGGGCCGGGGTCAGGATGCGGCCGACGTTGCCTTCCTTGCCGCCGCCGTCCTTGTTCTGGTCGAAGTCCTGGGTGCCGTCCTGGATGCGGACCACCGGCCAGTAGTACGACGACAGGTCGCTCCCGTTCTGGCAGCTGGTGCCGCCCTGCAGGAACGTGTTGTTGCTGGAGAACGCGTTGATCTTCTGGTTGCCGACGTAGTCGTGCAGGTGGTGCGCGCCGTTGGTCACGCCGGGCGCCACGATCACGTTGTCGGTGTTGAAGTTCTTGTTGGCGTTCACACCGCAGCGCGTGGTGAACGTACCGGTCGAGGCGTTGCCGGTCTTGCGCGGCTTGCCCTGGACGTTCGGGGCCACCTTGGTGATGTCGACGAAGTCGGCCGCGACCGGGCCGTTGCCGGCCTGCCCGCCGATGTTCCCCTGCTGCCCGTTCTGGCCCTGCTGCTGGCCGCCGTTCTGCTGCTGACCGCCCTGTTGCTGGCCGCCGTTCTGCTGCTGGCCGCCCTGTTGCTGGCCGCCGGCGTTCGTCTGGTTGACGGTCTGCGTCGTGCAGGAGGCGAGCTGCTTGAGCGCGTTGTCGAAGGAACCGCCGACCCGCTGGATGTCGATGCGGATCCGGTCGATCGTCGCCGCCCGCTTCTCCTTGAGGGGGCCGACGATCGCGTTCTGCACGAAGCTCGCGTCCCTCGTCTGCGCGTCCCGGGTGGAGGCGAGCCGGCTGTAGGCCTCGGTGATCTGCTTGTCGAGGTTCGCCAACTCCGTCGCCACGCCCTGACGTGCCCTGTTCGGCACGTTCGTCAGCTTCTGGCCGACGTCCGGGCAGGAGATGGTCGCGACCTGCGCCGTCGCGGCCTTGGTCGAGTTGCCTCCCCACGACTGGTTGTTCGACTCGTGCGCCGAGGCGTAGAAGTTCGCCCAGATCAGCCCGCCCCCACCGAGCGCTAGGGCCGCCGATGCGGCTATGGCCTTGGCGGCCAGCGGCGTACGGCGTTTTCGTGTGTTGCGTCCCATGGAACTCCTCTGACTTCCTTGCGGGGCAGCATCGAGGCGCCCGACAGGAGTGAAGCGGCGTCCCTACATACGGACGCCGTCCCGGAGGTGTTCACCGGTCTCACAAATTCCTCGCAGAAACAGGGCAGTTGGCAGATCAGCGGTCCCGGTCCAGATGGGCGAGGACCGCGAGCACGCGCCGGTTGTCGTCGTCCGACACCTCCAGTTGGAGCTTGGCGAAGATGTTGGAGGTGTGCTTGGCGATCGCCCGTTCCGTCACCACGAGCTGCGCCGCGATACCCGCGTTGGACCGCCCCTGCGCCATCAGCTCCAGCACCTCCCGCTCGCGCGGGGTGAGACGGTCGAGCGGTGTCCCGCCGGCCGACCGCCTGGACAGCAGCTGCTGGATCACCTGCGGGTCCATCGCCGTACCGCCCGCCGCCACCCGCCGTACGGCGTCGACGAACTGCTCCGCGTCGAAGACCCGGTCCTTCAGCAGATAGCCGACCCCGCCGGTGCCGTCCGCGAGCAGCTCGCGCGCGTACAGCTGCTCCACGTGCTGGGAGAGGACCAGCACCGGCAGGCCCGGCCGCGCCCGCCGGGCCGCGAGCGCGCACTGCAGGCCCTCGTCGGTGTGCGTGGGCGGCAGGCGTACGTCGACCACCGCGACGTCGGGCCGCAACTCCTCCAGCGCCCGGGTGAGTTCCGGCCCGGACTCCACGGCCGCCGCGATCTCGAAGCCGTACGCCTCCAGCATCCGCACCAGCCCGTCGCGCAGCAGGAAGAGGTCTTCGGCTAGGACAACACGCACGGGATCTCCAGGGTCACCATGGTGGGACCGCCGGCGGGGCTGCTGACGGCCAGGACGCCGTCGAATGTACCGAGCCGGCGCTCGATCCCGGCGAGCCCCGAGCCCGCCCCCACCGCCGCCCCGCCCCGGCCGTTGTCGGTGACGGTCACCCGCAGCCGGCCGTCGGTGTGGTACACGTCGACCCGGACCCGGTCGGCACCGGAGTGCTTGACCGCGTTGGTGAGCACCTCGTTGACCGCGAAGTAGGCCGCCGACTCGACCGGCGCGTCCGCACGGCCGGGCAGTTCCACCGTCACCTCCGTGGCGAGCGGCAGCCGGAGCGCCAGTGCCCGTACGGCGTCGCCGAGCCCCCGTTCGGCGAGGACCGGCGGATGGATGCCGCGCACCAGGTCGCGCAGCTCCTCCAAAGCCTCGGCGGAGTTCCGGCGGGCCTGCGCGAGCAGCTTCTTCGCCTGCGCCGGGTCCCGCTCGACCAGCATCTCGATGGTGCCGAGGTCCATGCCCATGGCGACCAGCCGGGCCTGCGCCCCGTCGTGCAGGTCCCGTTCGATGCGGCGCAGCTCGGCGGCGGAGGTGTCGACCGCGTCCCGCCGGGTCTCGGTGAGCACCTGGACCCGCTCGGCGAGCGCCGCGCGGGAGGCGCCGATCACCGCCCGCGTGAGCGTGAAGTGCACGGTGAGCAGGCGCGGGACGAAGCGCCAGGTGCCGACGAGGACGAGGGCGCCGAGTGCGGCCGCCCCGAGGGCCGTGGCCTGGCCGGTGACCGGCACGAAGCCGTACCAGTAGGGGTCGCCCGAGCCGGGGACGTACGCCCGCCACAGCCCGGCCGCCAGCAGGAACCCCTCGACCGGGTAGAACACCAGCACGGCCGGCAGCAGCGCGGTGACGAAGCCCGCGGTCATGTCCACCGGCAGCCAGAGCACGTCCCGCCGCACCTGCGGGTCCCGGAGCAGCGCGACCGTGCGCGTCCACGGGTTGGCGCTCTCCGGGAGCGGCCGGTACGCCGCCGGGATCCGGACCCCGCACCACTCGGCCGCGAGCCTCCTGCGGGCGTCCGCCAGGGCCCGGACGCCGGTGAGGACCGCCGGGGTGGTGAAGAGGCCGACGCCGAGCGGTATCAGCACGATCGAGACGAGGGTCAGGACGAGGAACGCCACACCGCACGGCAGCACCACGACGGCCAGCACCAGCCCCTGCACGGCGGCCAGCAGCGCCTCCCTGGCCCGGGTCCGGAAAGCGGCTCTGTCTTTGTCGGTGTCCATGCCGCCAGTCTCGCCGACGGCCCGCGGCCGGGTCAGTCGTCCGAGGGCCCCTCCCTGAGGGTGGTGCCAGGTACACCCCCGGCCCCCGCCAGCACCTTCGCCTCCACCCGGGGGTCCAGGCCCTTGAGGGTGCGGTCGGGCCGCTGGGGCGCGGTGCCCCCGATCCGCGTCAGCCACCGCCAGGTGTCCGCGACGGTCTCGCCCACCGGCCGGCACACCAGCCCCGTCGCCACCGCCCGCGACACGTCCGCGCCGTGCACGGCGTCGTACATCTCGCCGCCCGGCGGCACCCACACCGGCAGCTCGGTCCACGGCTCGATCCCGGCCTCCAGGATCGGCTCCGGGTCCGTCCAGCGCAGCTCCGCGTCCGCGCCGGTGACCCGCAGGCAGGCCCGGAGCAGCTCGCCCATGGTGGTGTGGCCGGGCGGGCCGACCAGGTTGTACGGCCCGGACAGCCCCTGCTCCAGCGCGCCGAGCAGCCAGTTCGCGAGGTCGCGTGCGTCGACGTACTGCAGCGGCAGCTCGCGCGGGCCGGGGGCGAGGACCGGGCCGCCGCGGGCGATCCGGGTCAGCCACCAGGGCAGCCGGCCCACGTTCTCGTACGGGCCGAGGATCAGCCCGGCCCGTACCAGCAGCGAGTCCGCCGCGCCGAAGGCCCCGACGGCGGCCAGTTCGCCGCCGCGCTTGTCCGTCGCGTAGTCCGTCGAACCGGCGTCCGCGGCGCCCTCGACCAGCGGGGCGTCCTCGGCGCCCCCGCGCGGCCAGGGCCAGACGTACACCGACCGGCTGGAGACGTACGCGTACCGCCCCGCCCGGCCGCGCAGCAGCCGGGCCGCCTCGTCCACGGCGCGCGGAGCGGAGGACCAGGTGTCGACCACGGCGTCCCAGCCGTCACCGCGGTCCGCGGCGAGGGCGGCGAGACCGCCGGGCTCGGTGCGGTCACCGTGCAGCGACCGCACCCCGGCCGGGGGCCGGTGCCGTCCCCGGTGGAAGACGGTCACCTCCCAGCCGCGCCCGAGCGCGGCCTCCACCACGGCCCGTCCCACGAACTCCGTTCCGCCCAGCACGAGAAGTCTCATGCCCGGATCGTGCCCGGTCCGGGGCCGTGGCGGTGCGGCACTCTGCCGAGGGCAGAACCGTCAGCGGCCCGTCGGCGGGGTGTACTTGTAGCCGACCCGGCGCACCGTCTGGATCGTCTTGCGGTGCTCGGCGCCCAGCTTGCGGCGCAGCCGGGCGATGTGCACGTCGACGGTGCGGCCGTCGCCGACATGGCCGTACCCCCACACCGTGGAGACCAGCTGGTCGCGGGTGTGCACCCGGTGCGGGTGCGCCACGAGGTGGGCGAGCAGCTCGAACTCCAGGTAGGTCAGGTCGAGTTCGCGGCCGTCGACGCTGGCGGTGCGCTGCACGGTGTCGATCCGCACCAGGGGTTCGGGGCCGGCGTCCGCGTCGGTCTCCGGCTGCTCCCAGGCCGCGGCCGGCAGGAACGGGGGCCGCTGGTCGGCCGGGACCAGCACCAGGTAGCCGACCATCGGCGGCCGGCCCGGCAGGGCGGGCAGGGTGTGCTGCGGGGCGGGCAGCCAGGTGGCGCCCGGCGGCAGGAAGTCGGAGACGTCAACCACCTCGTCCCGGTCGACGGCGCGCAGCCGGTGCCGGGCGCCGTTCGGGGCGGGGGTGGCCAGGGTGGCGGTGAAGAGGGAACGGGAGGTCGCCATGAGAGGTCAGCTCTTTCGCGCGAGGAGTTCGTCGGGAGGTGCGGCGGCCGCGATTCGTGGTCGGGCGCGCCGGAGGACGTACGTCGTTTCGCGCTGGCCGAAGGCCGGGGGTTACGGCTTTAGAGGGCCCGCGCGTTCGTCGCGCGGCAACACACACGGTCGAAGTCGTGGTGCTGACGGGAAGGCCAGAACGGCTCAAGGTCGTGGCGACCCGTCGCTGTGATCTTCTGGAAGCCGGCCATGAGCCTATTGAAGCAGAGGCGTGCGCCGGGCAGGAGCCTCCTCTCACTGCGTGGACGCTTCTCTGGCGTGAAACTGACGTTGCGTCCACCCGCAGCCCCGGCTCCCGGGCCTGGTCAGCGGTCTGCCGCGGCCCGGCCGTGGCCGGATCGCCGTCTCACTTCCCGGACAACGGCGGGGCGCGGGCGGGTCAGAACGCGCGCGAGGGGCGCCCGCCGTGACGGCGGGCGCCCCTCGGTGGAGCTCGGCGGATCAGACCTGGCCGGCCTTCTCCAGCGCGGAGCAGCAGGTGTCCACCAGCAGGCGGGTCACCACGTACGGGTCGACGTTGGCGTTCGGGCGGCGGTCCTCGATGTAGCCCTTGCCGTCCTTCTCGACCTGCCACGGGATGCGGACCGAGGCGCCGCGGTCGGAGACGCCGTAGGAGTACTTGTCCCAGGGGGCGGTCTCGTGCAGGCCCGTCAGGCGCTCGTCGATGCCGGCGCCGTAGTTCTTGACGTGGTCCAGGGGCTTGGAGCCCTCACCGAGGGACTCGCAGGCGGTGATGATCGCGTCGTAGCCCTCGCGCATCGCCTTGGTGGAGAAGTTGGTGTGCGCGCCCGCGCCGTTCCAGTCGCCCTTGACCGGCTTCGGGTCCAGGGTCGCGGAGACACCGAAGTCCTCGGCGGTGCGGTACAGCAGCCAGCGGGCCACCCACAGCTGGTCGGAGACCTCGAGCGGGGAGACCGGGCCGACCTGGAACTCCCACTGGCCGGGCATGACCTCGGCGTTGATGCCCGAGATGGCGAGACCCGCCTTCAGGCAGTTGTCCAGGTGGGCCTCGACGATCTCGCGGCCGAAGATCTCGTCGGCGCCGACACCGCAGTAGTAGCCGCCCTGCGGGGCCGGGAAGCCGTTCTCGGGGAAGCCCAGCGGACGCGAGCCGTCGAAGAAGGTGTACTCCTGCTCGATGCCGAAGATGGGCTCCTGGGCGGCGAACCGCTCGGCGACCTCGGCCAGCGCGGCACGGGTGTTGGACCGGTGCGGGGTCATGTCGATGTCGAGGACCTCGCACAGCACGAGGATGTCGTCGCCGCCGCGGATCGGGTCCGGGCAGGTGAAGACCGGCTTGAGCACGCGGTCCGAGGAGTGGCCCTCGGCCTGGTTGGTGGAGGAGCCGTCGAAGCCCCAGATGGGCAGCGCGTCGAGACCGGCCGGGGCACCCGTGATGATCTTCGTCTTGGAACGCAGCTTGGCGGTCGGGGCGGTGCCGTCGATCCAGATGTACTCGGCCTTGAAGGTCACGGGGCCACTTCCTTCGGGGGTGGGGCGGGCTCACTCGTCGTCGCGGGTGCTGCGGCGCTGCGGCACCGGTGCGCCGCTCGAACTGCCGGGCAGCCTGTCAACGGGCCGTTTCCCGTCCATTGCTCGTATGTGAACCCCGTGTTACCTGGCGCTTCTGTGCCGTGTCTCACATGGTGAGGCGGACGGTACTGCGCTATGGGACGGCCGGCGACCGCCACCCCCGTCGCGGTCGCCGGCCCCACCTCACCCGACCTTCTCGATCACAGCCCGGCGGATGAGGAACTTTCCGGGCTCCCGGACCTGTTCGAAGGCCGCGTTGTTGAGCAGGACGCAGCTGCCGGAGACGGACGTCACCTTCACCGTCGTGGACTTGTTGTTGTCCAGGTTGGTGACCTTCAGGGTCGTCCCCGCCGGGAACTGGTTGCTGGACGCCGCCGGGGCGCCGCCCTCGCCGGAGAGCGTCACGGTGGAGCCCTTGCAGACCTGCTCGCCGGCGGCCTGCTGAGCGCCTCCGGCCTGCTGGCCGCCCTGCTGAGCGCCGCCCGCCTGCTGACCGTCGCCCTGCTGCGCACCCCCGGCCTGCTGGCCGTTGCCCTGCTGCTGACCCTGCTGACCCTGCTGGCCGTTGCCCTGCTGCTGGCCCGCGCCCTGCTGGGCGTCGCCGCCCTGTCCCGCCTGGGAGTCCTGAGCCGACTCCCCAACGGTGCAGCCCGCCGCCTTCTGCTGGACCTTGATCTGTTCGATGACCTTCTCGCGGTTGGCGATCCGGGCCGCCGACTGGGCGTCCGGTTTCGCCTTCTGGTCCGCGATGAACTTCTCGTTGTTGCCGAGGGCCGTGGCCAGCCCCTGGCACACCGTGGAGTCCCCGGCCGACAGCGTCTTGGCGTCGTGCGGGCTCTGCGCGGCGTTCGAGGTGGACGCCAGCGCGAAGGCCCCGCCGCCCGCCACCGCCGCGGCACTGACGAGCAGCGCGATCTTCTTCTTCGTACCGAGAGTTCTCCTGCGCGACATGCGCGCCTCCTGAAGAGGTAGGGGAGCGTACGCCGCTATGTACGAGATACCGAACGGGGTTACTCAGCGGTTGCCCGAGCCGGTGAAGTAACCTGCGTCACACGGGAGTTGAGCCGTGCTCAGCTCTTGCTGTGGGCGAGGGCCTCCCGTACGGCCTCCTCGGTGCGGGCCACCAGCGTCGTTCCGTCGTCCGCGGTGATGATCGGGCGCTGGATGAGCTTGGGGTGCTCGGCGAGCGCGGTGACCCACCGGTCCCGGGCGTCCGCGTCCCGCGGCCAGTCCTTGAGCCCCAGCTCCTTCGCGGCCGGCTCCTGGGTGCGGGTGATGTCCCACGGCTCCAGGTTCAGCCGCTCCAGCACGGCCCTGATCTCGTCCTCGCTCGGCACGTCCTCCAGGTAGCGGCGGACGGTGTAGTCGGCCTTCTCCGCATCCAGCAGGCTGAGCGCGCTACGGCACTTCGAGCAGGCCGGGTTGATCCAGATCTCCATGCCGGACACGGTACTCGGCATTGACTCATGTTCGAATTCACGACACCTCGCCCGCCTCACCTCCACCGCCTGTGACAGCCCGCCAATTCCGGCGCCCACCTGCGGCTTTGCCTCTGTCCGCGCACCCCCGATTGTCAGTGCCCGCCGGTAGACTGGGAGCAGTGTTCGAGGGAGCCGCCGGAACCCCGGCGGACTGCCCGACCGCGACAGGAGGATGCCTGTGCCCGCTGCCGCCCTGAAGCCGAAGCCGTTGCCGACCCAGTCCACCGCCCGGCGTTCCGTGCTGTTCGACTCGCCCTACGAGCCCGTGGCGAAGCGACCGCTGCCGGCCGGACGGCCGCGCGAGTGGTACGTCGCGCACAACCGCCGCCTGAAGGCCATGCGCCTGGCCATAGCCCTGCTCGACTCCGGGGTGTACCTGCCGGACCAGGCGCCGAACGAGACGATTCGCAGCACGGCCGAGCGGATCGGCATGCATGCCCCGTCCGACACGACGTGCCGCATGGTCCGGGCGCTGATGCGCTCCTCGCGCTGAACCGCGCCCGACGCCCCGACACCTCCACACCTGCATACCTGCACACCCGACGCCGGGTGCTCCCAGCCGCTGGGGGCACCCGGCGTCCCGTTCCCTCCGGAAAACGGGATGCACCGGCGCTCACGCCCTCCCTACGCTGAACAAACGGAGGCGAAACACCCGCACTCCACTCTTTCCCCGCCCAACTCACCCCACGGAGGTCCGTCATGCGTGGCATTCTCGCGACCGGGACCGTCGTCCTGGTGATCCTCGGAATCGGAAACCATCTCTGGTGGCTCGCCGCCGTCGCCCTGCTGTATCTGTACGCGACGCACGGGCGCGGCTCGCCCGGCACCACCCCGGCCTCGCCCGGCACGGGCCCGACCGCGTCCCCGCCCGCCGGCTCCGGCGCCCTGCCCGACAGCTACCGGGCGTACCGGGAGCGCCGGGACCGGCAGGCCAAGTGGGAGCGCCGCTACCGCCGTGAGCGGCCCGGCGCGAGGTGAAGGGGGGCGTCACCGGCCGTCACAGGCCGGGGGCGCCCCACACCGGGAACCAGCGCCCCAGGTCCGGCTCGATCCGCAGGTCGTCCCCGAGCGTGGCCCTCAGCTGCAGCTCCAGCGCGGTGTCCCGCCGCTCGGCGGCTCCGGGCAGCGGGGCGAAGGGGTAGAAGGACCCGCGCTTGTAGAGGTACACGAGCGCCAGCCGCCGGCCGCCGTCGTCCCGGAAGCCGGCCAGGGAGCACAGCAGCTGCGGGCCGAAGCCGTTGATCTCCAGCGAGGTGTTCACCGCGTGCAGGTCGTTGACCAGATCGGGCAGCTGGTCGGGGGAGCGCCGGGACACCAGCCAGGAGTAGCCGTAGCCGTCCCGGCGCAGCTCGACCGGCGGCCCGGTGCGGTCGATGTCCGCGTCCAGCAGTGCCTGCACCTCCCGGTGCGTCTGCTCGAAGGCCGCGCCCTCTACCGTGGCGAAGCACACCGCTCCGCTGCCGGTGGGCGTGAAACCGGCCGCCGCCTGAAGCGTCACGGCCGCCGACGGCAGCGCGAACAACTGGTCGAGATCGGGCGCGGCCGGCTTCGTACGGCCCAGCAGGATGTCCAGCAGCCCCACCGGTCAGCCCGCCTTCCCCGAGGTGCCGGTGCCCGGGGCCGGGCCTTTGGGGGCGGCGGCCTCGCCCAGCTCCGCCGAGATCCGGCCCAGCTGCGCGAGCCGCTGCTCCAGGCTCGGGTGGGTGGCGAAGAACCGCTCGATGCCTCCCTCCCGGCCGGTCGCCGGGGTGAAGTAGAACGCGTTGAACGCCTGGGCCGTCCGCAGATCCTTCGTCGGGATCCTCGCGATCTCCCCGGAGACCTTGGTGAGGGCCGCCGCCAGCGCCGAGGGCCGGCCGGTCAGGAGCGCCGCCGCGCGGTCGGCCGCCAGCTCGCGGTACCGGGACAGCGCCCGGATCAGCAGGAAGCTGATCGCGTACACGGCCGCCGACACCCCCAGCACGGCGGCGAGCACGGCGGCGGTGTTCTGGTCCCGGCGGCCGCCGCCGAAGACCTGGGAGTAGAACGCGAACCGGACGATCAGACCCGCGACCACCCCGAGGAAGGAGGCGATCGTGATGACGGCGACGTCCTTGTGCCGCACGTGCGCCAGCTCGTGCGCCAGCACGCCCTCCAGCTCGGCGGGCTCCAGCCGGCGCAGCAGCCCCGTGGTCACGCAGACCACCGCGTGATCGGCGCTGCGCCCGGTCGCGAACGCGTTCGGCATGTCCATCTCGGACACGGCCACCACCGGCTTGGGCAGGTCGGCGAGGGCGCACAGCCGGTCGACCACGGCGTGCAGCCCGGGATACTCCGCCCGCTCCACGACCCGCCCGCGCATCGCGAACATCGCGATCCGGTCGGAGAACCAGAACTGCGCCACGAACAGCGCGCCGATCAGGACGGCGACCAGCACCCAGGACTTCAGCAGCACGATCAGCGCGGCGACGAAGCCCACGTACAGCAGTCCGAGCAGGAACAGCGTGAGACCCATGCGTACGGTCAGCCGCCGATCGCTCCGGAAGCGGCTCTGCATCGTGCATCACCCCGCAGTCAGGCACTCGTCCCGCTGTCCAGTGTGCACCTGCCGATTCCCATGAAGTGGTCCCGAACGGCCCCAGGCCGGGCAAAGATCGCTCTGCGCTCGCCGTGCGCCGACGCGGGGCCGCTGTGCGGGTGGCTGTCGCCGTGCGTCAGTACGGCGAGCGCATCTGTGCGTAGCCCAGCAGCACGATGACCACCGCCACGCAGCCGAGCACCACGGCCGTCGACACCCAGGAGGACCGGCGTGGCACCGGGTCCGGGTCGGCACGGAAGGGAGCCGGCTCCGGCGGGTTCTCCTTCCAGCGGGCGGCGAGCATCCGGGCCCGGGCGGAGGGCTCCTTGTGCTCGGCCGAGTTCGCCCACCTGTGATCGAACTCGCGCTCCCAGTCCTCGTGTTCGGGCATCCCCGTTCAACCTCTCTCGTCCGACAGAGTCCGGGGGCATGATCCCCCGACAATAGGAAGTTTGAGAAGCGCGAAAGGTTGCACGGGGCCGGCCGGCAGATCGTCCGGTCATCCGGAACGGCGGAAACGGGACCGGTACGCGGTGGGTGTCGTGTCCAGCTTGCGGCGGAACGCCCGGATCAGGGTGTCCGTCGTACCGAAACCGCACGCGGACGCGACCCGGTCCAGGGTGTCGTCGGTGGTCTCCAGCCGGTTCCGGGCCGCCTCGACGCGGGCCGCCTCGATGTAGGCGGCCGGGGTCATGCCGAGTTCCGTCTTGAAGACGCGGGTCAGCTGGCGCTCGCTGACATGGGCGTGCCGGGCGAGGTCGGCGATGGTCAGCGGCCCGGCGAGGTACTCGGCGACGAAGTGGCGCAGCCCGGCCATGCGCGGGGTGGTCGAGACGGGCTCCACGGGGACGCTGAACTGGCTCTGCCCGCCCGGCCGCTTCAGGTACATGACGAGCTGACGGGCGACCCGCAGGGCGACGGCCTCCCCGAAGTCCTCGGCGACGAGCGCGAGGGACAGATCCAGGCAGGCGGTGATGCCCGCGCCGGTCCACACCCCGCCGTCGCGGATGAAGATCGGGTCGGCGTCGACCTCGACCGAGGGGTGGTCGGCGGCGAGCTGCTGCGCGGTCGACCAGTGGGTGGTGGCGCGCCTGCCGTCCAGCAGCCCGGCGGCGGCGAGCAGATGGGCGCCCACGCAGACGGAGGCGATGCGCCGGCTCCGGGCGGCGAGCATCCGCACCCGGCCGACGACGCCGGCATCGGCGAGCGCGTGCACCCGGCCCTCCCCGTCGACCTCGACCGACCCCGGCACCAGCAGCGTGTCGATGGCCTGCCCCGACACCTCCTCGAAGGTGAGATCGGGCAGTACCCGCACCCCCGCGGCGGTGGTCACGGGATCCATGCTCTCGCCGGCCAGCACCACCCGGTACCCGCCGTCGTCCCCGATCTCCCGCCGCAGCAGGGCGAACACCTCCGGCGGCCCGGTGACGTCCAGCAGGTCCACGCCCTCGAACAGCATGACGACGACGAGCCGCCGCACCCCACCCACGCCCGCTCCCCTGGTCGCCCGCCCGATGTCCGGATCTGCAAGTTACCTGACATTGCCGCCATGCGGGCCCGGCTCCTAGCGTGATCTTCGTACCCACGACACCCACCCACCACGAAAGGGCGTGCCATGCCCACGACGACCCTGCGCGCACTGAACGGCCTCGACCAGACCCCCGCCTCGCTCGCCGACTCCACGCTGATCCTGGTCGACTACCAGAACACCTACACCCGGGGCGTCATGGAGCTGGAGGGCTGGGAGGCCGCCCTCGACGCCGCCGCCGAGCTGCTGGCCCGGGCGCGGGCAGCGGGCGCCCGGGTCGTCCACATCGTCAACGACGGCGGCGAGGGCACCCCCTACGACATCCGCGCCGAGATCGGCCGCATCCACCCCCGCGTGGCCCCGGCCGAGGGCGAGCCCGTCGTCGTCAAGACCGTCCCCGACGCCTTCCGCGGCACCGACCTCGCCGACCACGTGGACGCCGCCGGCCACAAGGACGTCGTGATCGCCGGCTTCATGACCCACATGTGCGTCCTGTTCACCGCCCAGGGCGCCTTCCTCCGCGGCAACCGCCCCACCGTCGTCGCCGCGGCCTCCGCGACCCGCCCCCTGCGCACACCGCTCGGCGAGGTCCCCGCGGCCCAGCTCCACCACAGTGCCCTCGCCATCGTGGAGGACCTCTACGGCGTGGTCGTACCGTCGGCCTCCTCGCTGGACTGACCACGGCCACCCGAAGCACCCGGGGGCTCCGCGGCGGGGCTGGCCCGGAAAGGCCCGGTGACCGGGAGACGGAAAAGCCGTCGGCCGGCTCTCCCGAGGGGAGAGCCGGCCGACGGCCCACAGACGGCCCAGGAGCGCGGAAACCCGCTCTGACCTGGGGCGATATCACACGTCGAAGTACAGCTCGAACTCGTGCGGGTGCGGACGCAGCTGGAGCGGGGCGATCTCGTTGGTGCGCTTGAAGTCGATCCACGTCTCGATCAGGTCGGACGTGAACACGTCGCCCTGGAGGAGGAACTCGTGGTCGGCCTCGAGGGCGTCGAGGACCGCGTTCAGCGAGGTCGGGACCTGGGCGACGTTCGCGTGCTCCTCGGGAGCCAGCTCGTACAGGTCCTTGTCGATCGGCTCGGCCGGCTCGATCTTGTTCTTGATGCCGTCGAGGCCCGCGAGGAGCAGCGCCGAGAAGGCGAGGTACGGGTTGCCGGAGGAGTCGGGCGCGCGGAACTCGACGCGCTTGGCCTTCGGGTTGGAGCCCGTGATCGGGATACGCATCGCGGCGGAGCGGTTGCGCTGCGAGTACACCAGGTTGATCGGCGCCTCGAAGCCCGGCACCAGGCGGTGGTAGGAGTTCACCGTCGGGTTGGTGAAGGCCAGCAGCGACGGAGCGTGCTTGAGGATGCCGCCGATGTAGTAGCGGGCGGTGTCCGACAGGCCCGCGTAACCGGCCTCGTCGTAGAACAGCGGGTCGCCGTTGGCCCACAGCGACTGGTGCACGTGCATGCCGGAGCCGTTGTCACCGAAGATCGGCTTCGGCATGAAGGTCGCGGTCTTGCCGTTGCGCCAGGCGACGTTCTTCACGATGTACTTGAAGAGCTGCAGGTCGTCGGCGGCGGCGAGCAGGGTGTTGAACTTGTAGTTGATCTCCGCCTGGCCGGCGGTGCCCACCTCGTGGTGCTGGCGCTCGACCTTCAGGCCCTGCTTGTCCAGCTCCAGGGAGATCTCGGCGCGCAGGTCGGCGAAGTGGTCGACCGGCGGGACCGGGAAGTAACCGCCCTTGTACCGGACCTTGTACCCGCGGTTGTTCTCCAGGGCGCCGGTGTTCCAGGCACCCGCCTCGGAGTCGATGTGGTAGAAGGACTCGTTCGCCGAGGTGGCGAAGCGGACGGAGTCGAAGACGTAGAACTCGGCCTCGGGGCCGAAGTACGCCGTGTCGGCGATGCCGGTCGACGCCAGGTACGCCTCCGCCTTCTTCGCGACGTTCCGCGGGTCACGGGAGTACTGCTCGCCCGTGATCGGGTCGTGGATGAAGAAGTTGATGTTGAGGGTCTTGTCGCGGCGGAACGGGTCCACACGGGCGGTGGACAGGTCGGCACGCAGAGCCATGTCGGACTCGTGGATGGCCTGGAAACCACGGATCGACGATCCGTCGAAGGCCAGCTCCTCGTCCGGGTCGAACGCCTCAACGGGCACCGTGAAGTGCTGCATGACGCCCGGCAGGTCGCAGAACCGGACGTCGACGAACTTGACGTCCTCGTCCGCGATGAACTTCTTGGCCTCGTCGGCGTTCTGGAACATCCAGCTCCTCCTACTCCCGACCGTCCTCGCCGGGGTGGTAGATCGTTCGTGCGGCCAGTGCGGTGGCACACGCTGGTCTCGACCCTAGGGACGGGTGATTTCTCGGGCGTGACCCGTTTGTTTCGCAGAAGTTAACCGGCCACATGTCCACGGTAGCCCCGGCGCCCCCCTGCGCGTAGTGCCCGAAACCGGGCGCAGTACCGTGGACGGGTGGACAACAGGCAGGCAATCGGATCGTGGCTCTCCGGCCCCCGCGCGGCCATGGAAGAGGCGGGCGCGGACTTCGGATACCGGGGCGAGCAGCTCGGCCTCCCGGAGCACGGACCGAACTCGGTCGCACGGCCGGGACGGCGGCTCGGCGCACTCGCCGTGGACTGGGCGCTGTGCGTCCTGATCGCATACGGCCTGATCACCCACGGCTACAGCCCGGCTACGAGCAACTGGGCGCTCGGCGTCTTCTTCGTCCTGAGCGCCCTGACCGTCGGCACGGTCGGCTTCACCCCGGGCAAGCGCCTCTTCGGCATCCGCGTCGTGGCCCTGGAGACCGGCACGGTCAGCCCGGGGCGCGCCCTGCTGCGCACGGTCCTGCTGTGCCTCGCCGTCCCCGCCCTGGTCTGGGACCGCGACGGCCGCGGCCTGCACGACCGGCTCGCCAGGACGGTCGAGGTACGCATCTGAGCGAAGGGTAGGGACCCGAACGCGTGATCCCGGTGACCCGTACGCGTGATCCCGGTGGCCCGCGCCACCGGGATCACGTGTTTCAGCCTCTCCGCAGCACGGTCGTCACCGCCTGCCGCAGCTCCCCCTCCGCGTCCCCCGCGGCCCCCGCCGCGCGCCACGCCACGAACCCGTCCGGCCGTACCAGCACCGCGCCGTCCGCCGTCGTACCGTGCGCGGCCGCCCAGTCGGTGCCGCCTGCGGGGCCCTCGCCGTCGTAGGTGAGGTCGGCGTCCGGCCCGGTGCCGATCCGGTACGCCTCCAGGCGTACGCCGTCCGAGCCGGCGATGCTCCGGGCGGCGGCGTGCCAGGCCTGCCCCGCGGCCGAGCCCGCGTCGCAGAGCAGCACCAGGGAGCGCTCGTACAGGTCGACCGTGGACAGCCGCTCGCCCGCGCGGCGCAGCCACAGGTGCGGGGCCCGGCTGCCCGGGTCCGCGGTCAGCCGCACCCCGTCGGGCACGACCGGGTGGGCCGGGTCGGCGCCCAGGACCGCGCCCTCCAGATAGCGGTAGGCGAGGACCACCGGGAGGATGCCGCTGCGCGGACCGCCGCCGACGCCGGGCGTGGGGGCGAAGCCGGGGTGGGCGTGCTCCACCGAGCGGGCCGAGGCGCGGGCGCTGGTGGCGAGGGCGACGGGCCGCCGCTCGGTGTCGTAGGTGTCCAGCAGGCCGGGTCCGGCCCAGCCGTCGAGGACGGCGGACAGCTTCCAGGCCAGGTTGTGGGCGTCCTGGATGCCGGTGTTGGAGCCGAAGGCGCCGGTCGGGGACATCTCGTGCGCGGAGTCGCCGGCGAGCAGGACCCGGCCGGCCGAGTACCGCTCGGCGACGCGTTCCGCGGCGCGCCAGGACGCCTTGCCGGTGATCTCGACGTCGAGGTCGGGGACGCCGACGGCCAGCCGGATGTGCCGCTGGAGCCGTTCCTCGGTGAACTCCTCCAGCGTCTCGCCGTGCTCCGGGTGCCAGGGGGCGTGGAAGACCCAGTGCTCCTTGTTGTCGACGGGCAGCAGGGCGCCGTCGGCCTGCGGGTTGGTGAGGTAGCAGCAGATGAAGTGCCGGTCGCCGACCGTGTCGGCGAGCAGCTTGGACCGGAAGGTGACGCTCACGTTGGCGAAGAGGTCCCCGGGTCCGCTCTGCCCGATGCCGAGGCGGCGGCGCACGGGGCTGCGCGGGCCGTCGCACGCGACCAGGTAGTCCGCCCGGACGGTGTACATCGAGTCGCTGTCGCGGTCCCGGACGAACGCCGTCACTCCTTCGGGGTCCTGCTCGAAGCCCTCCATCTCGTGGAAGTAGCGCAGGTCCCCGCCGAGCGCGCGGGCCCCCTTCAGCAGCACCGGTTCGAGATCGTTCTGGCTGCACAGGCACCAGGTCGTGGGGCTGAACTTCGCCAGTCCGCCGCCCGGGTCGATCTCCCTGAACAGCCATTCGCCGGCGTCGCCGACCAGGGTCGGGGTCTGGAGGATGCCGTGGTTGTCCGCGAGCAGCGAGGCCGCCGCCTTGATGTCCGGCTCGACGCCGGCCACCCGGTACAGCTCCATCGTCCGGAGGTTGTTGCCGCGGCCACGTGGGTGGATCGAGGTCCCGGAGTGCCGCTCGACGAGCATGTGCGGTACGCCGAGACGGCCCAGGAACAGGGAGAGGGACAGGCCCACCAGGGAGCCGCCCACGACGAGGACGGGCACCTGGTGATCGGCTTTGTGCTGCATCAAGGCTCCAGAGGCAGGGGTCGGGATGTGAGGCGCGTCGCTCTTTCTGTGCCCTGTGGGACGGGTTTCGCGTGCGCAATCACCCACGTGGTTCACGCGAGTCGCGCACACCGCGGGAAGCGGCACAGGATCAAGAAGCGCTGACGTCGCGTCATCGGCCGCCGGCGTTCGCCTCTGCCCCCGTGAAGGAGATGCGCAGCATGACCACCACCACGTCGGAAAAGATTTCGGCCCCGTCGACGCGTCAGGTGTCGAAACGGGTCTCCCAGTCCGTGTTCGACGGCTCCCGTCTCCGGGTCGTCCTGCTCGTGGACGTCCACGACGGCGCCCAGCAGCAGTTCCTGGAGGCCTACGAGCAACTGTGCAACCAGGTGGCGCAGGTGCCCGGCCATGTCAGCGACCAGCTGTGCCAGTCGATCGAGAATCCCTCCCAATGGCTCATCACCAGCGAGTGGGAGAGCGCCCCGCCGTTCCTCACCTGGGTGAACAGCGAGGAGCACGTCCGGATGGTGGAGCCGCTGCACAGCTGCGTCCGGGACACCCGGTCGCTGCGCTTCCACATCGTCCGGGAGACCGGCGGCGGGGAGGCCGCCGCCTCCGGGGCGCGGCGCCGGCTCCAGGCGTCGCCGCGGATCGGCGACGGAGTGATCCGGCACGCGCTCACCTTCACGGTCAAGCCGGGCAGCGAGGCGCAGGTCAAGCGGATCCTCGCCGACTACGCCTCGCCCCGGGCGAAGGTCGACGAGACCACCCGGCTGTGCCGGACCTCGCTGTTCATGCACGGCAACCGGGTCGTGCGGGCCATCGAGGTGCGCGGCGACCTGCTCGCGGCGCTGCGGCACGTCGCCCGGCAGCCGGAGGTGCGGGCCGTCGAGGAGGCCATCAACCCCTACCTGGAGCAGGAGCGGGACCTGAACGACCAGGAGTCGGCGCGGGTGTTCTTCACCCGGGCGGCGCTGCCGGCCGTGCACCACGTCACCGCGGACGAACTCACCGAGGGCGAGCGCAGGGCGCTGTACTACCCGGCCCGCCCGGGCGACGGGATGCAGCTGGCGGAACTGCTCGCCCAGCAGGACGAGGCGGCGGCGGCGGACCCGGACAGCCCGGTCCTGCGCAGCACGATCTTCCAGCGCGACGACGTCGTCGTACGGCTGGTCGACGTAGCCCCCGGCCCCGGAGGCCGGGCCGTGCTGCCGGAGCCCGGGCGGCAGAGCGCGCTGAGCGCTCTGCTGGACGGCGAGCCCGTCGGCATGGACCTCGTCACCGACCGCCGCTCGCCCGACGCCTGACCCGGCAGGGCCAGTACACCCAACGGAGGAACGCCGTGATCAAACCCCTTCCGAAGATCATCGATCTCAGCGAGATCGAGCCCAACACCCGGCGCGGCGGCGATCTGCGCGCCATGCTCACCCCGGCGACGGTGGGCTCCACCAGCGGCTTCATGGGCGTGGCCATCGTGCAGCCCGGCGACCGCATCGGGGAGCACTACCACCCCTACTCCGAGGAGTTCGTGTACGTCCTCTGCGGCCAGCTGGAGGTCGACCTGGACGGCGAGCCGCACCCGCTGCGGCCCGAGCAGGGGCTGATGATCCCCATCAACATGCGGCACCGGTTCCGCAACGTGGGCAACGTGGAGGCGCGGATCGTCTTCCACCTGGGCCCGCTGGCCCCCCGGCCGGCCCTCGGCCACGTCGACACGGAGGAGACACCCGTCGCCGCCGAGCGGGAACAGGTCCGCTCATGAACCGGCGCGTGGCGGTCACCGGCATAGGCGTCGTCGCCCCCGGCGGGATCGGCGTACCGGCGTTCTGGGAGCTGCTCGCCGAAGGCCGTACCGCGACGCGGGGCATCACGTTCTTCGACCCGACCGGGCTGAGGTCCCGGATCGCCGCCGAGTGCGATTTCGACCCCGCCGCCCACGGCCTGGACGCCGAGCAGGTCGAACGGGCGGACCGGTACATACAGTTCGCCCTGGTCGCCGGCGAGGAGGCGGTCCGGGACTCCGGTCTCGACCTCGGCCGGGAGGACCCCTGGCGGGTCGGTGTCTCCCTGGGCACCGCCGTCGGCGGCACCACCCGGCTGGAGCACGACTACGTCCTGGTCAGCCACCGGGGCCAGCGCTGGGACGTCGACCACACCGAGGCGGAGCCGCAGCTGCACCGGGCGTTCTCGCCGAGCACCGTGGCCTCCGCGGTGGCGGAGCGTTTCGGAGCCCGGGGTCCGGTGCAGACCGTCTCCACCGGCTGCACCTCCGGACTGGACGCCGTCGGCTACGCCTTCCACACCGTCCAGGAAGGCCGGGCCGACATATGCATCGCGGGGGCGTCGGACTCCCCGATCTCCCCGATCACCATGGCCTGCTTCGACGCGATCAAGGCCACGTCCCCGAACAACGACGACCCCGCGCACGCCTCCCGGCCCTTCGACAACAACCGTGACGGCTTCGTCATGGGCGAGGGCGGCGCGGTGCTCGTCCTGGAGGAACTGGAACACGCCCGGGCCCGCGGTGCCCACGTGTACTGCGAGTTCGGCGGCTACGCCACCTTCGGCAACGCCTACCACATGACCGGCCTGACCAAGGAGGGCCTGGAGATGGCGCGGGCCATCGACACCGCCCTCCACCAGGCGCGGCTCGACCCCACGGCGATCGACTACGTCAACGCGCACGGCTCCGGCACCCGGCAGAACGACCGCCACGAGACGGCGGCCGTGAAGCGGGCGCTCGGCCGCCACGCCTACGACACCCCGATGAGCTCCATCAAGTCCATGGTGGGGCACTCCCTCGGGGCGATCGGCGCCATCGAGCTGGTCGCCTGTGTGCTGGCACTCGCCAAGCAGGTCGTCCCGCCGACCGCGAACTACGAGATCCCCGACCCCGAGTGCGACCTGGACTACGTCCCGCGCGTCGCCCGCGAACGGAAGCTGACCAGCGTGCTGTCCGTGGGCAGCGGGTTCGGAGGCTTCCAGTCCGCGGTGATCCTGACCCGGCCGAGGGAGTGAGGACACGATGAGCGAACCGCAGGACCGGCAGGCGGCCATCACCGGCATCGGTGTGGTCGCGCCCAACGGCACCACCACCGGCACCTTCTGGAAGGCCACCCAGGAGGGCCTCAGCGTCCTCGACCGGGTCACCCGCGAGGGCTGTGAGCACCTTCCCCTCAAGGTGGCCGGTGAGGTCCGCGCCTTCGACCCGGCGGCGACGATCGAGGAGCGCTTCCTCGTCCAGACCGACCGGTTCACGCACTACGCCATGGCCGCGGCCGACTTCGCGCTGGACGACGCCCGGATCGGGCCGGCCAGCGTGCCCGACGCGCCCTACTCCATCGGCGTGGTCACCGCGGCCGGCTCCGGCGGCGGTGAGTTCGGCCAGCGCGAACTGCAGCAGCTGTGGGGCAAGGGCAGCCGGTTCGTCGGGCCGTACCAGTCCATCGCCTGGTTCTACGCCGCGAGCACCGGCCAGGTGTCCATCCGCCGCGGCTTCAAGGGACCCTGCTCGGTCGTCGCCTCCGACGAGGCCGGCGGCCTGGACGCCCTCGCCCACGCGGCCCGGGCGGTACGGCGCGGCACCGACGTGATCGTGGCCGGCTCCACCGAGGCGCCGCTCGCGCCGTACTCGATGGTCTGCCAGCTCGGCTACGAGGAACTGAGCCGCGAGACGGACCCGTCCCGGGCGTACCGCCCGTTCACGGACGGGGCCTGCGGGTTCGTGCCCGCCGAGGGCGGCGGGATGCTCGTGGTGGAGGCCGCGGGCACCGCCTCGGCCCGCGGCGCCCGCATCCGGGCCTACGTGGCCGGACACGGGGCCACCTTCACCGGCGCCTCCCGCTGGGCGGACTCCCGCGACGGTCTGGCCCACGCCGTCCGGCAGGCCCTGCGGGAGGCCGACTGCGCCCCGGAGGAGATCGACGTGGTCTTCGCCGACGCCCTCGGCGTCCCGGAGGCGGACCGGGCCGAGGCGCTGGCCCTGGCCGACGCCCTCGGCGAGCACGGCACCCGGGTCCCGGTCACCGCGCCGAAGACCGGGTTCGGCCGGGGCTACTGCGCGGCCCCCGTACTGGACACCGCGGCGGCCGTGCTCGCGATGGAGCACGGACTGATCCCGCCGACGCCGAACGTCTTCGACGTCTGCCACGACCTCGACCTCGTCACCGGCCGGGCCCGCGCCGCCGAACTGCGGACGGCGCTGGTCCTCAGCCGCGGACTCATGGGGTCGAACTCGGCGCTGGTGCTGCGACGCGGCACCGCGCAGTGAGTCCAGAAAAGGCAGTGAGCACAGAGAAGGAGGAAGCACCATGCCCGAGATCACCGTCGAAGAACTCGCCGCGCTGATGAAGAAGGCCGCCGGGGTCACCGTGAGCCCGGACCAGCTCAAGGAGAAGCCGGACACCGGGTTCGACGTCCTCGGCGTCGACTCGCTCGGCCTGCTCGGCATCGTCGGCGAGCTGGAGAACACGCACGGCACCCCGATGCCGGTCGACGCGGAACGCTGCAAGACACCCCAGCAGTTCCTCAACCTCGTCAACAGCACCCTCATGGCAGGAGCCTGACATGGCAGGACACACCCAGAACGAGATCACCATCGCCGCCCCGCTGGACCTGGTCTGGGACATGACCAACGACCTGGAACGCTGGCCGCAGCTGTTCAGCGAGTACGCGTCGGTGGAGATCCTCAAGCGGGAGGGCGAGAAGACGACCTTCCGGCTCACCATGCACCCGGACGAGAACGGCACGGTCTGGAGCTGGGTCTCCGAGCGCGAGCCGGACCGCGCCACCCGCACCGTCAAGGCGCGCCGGGTGGAGACCGGACCCTTCGCCCACATGAACATCCACTGGCGGTACGAGGAGGTCCCCGCCGGCACCCGGATGGTCTGGACGCAGGACTTCGAGATGAAGCCGGACGCGCCCGTCGACGACGACTGGATGACCGACAACATCAACAGCAACTCCAAGATCCAGCTGGAGCTGATCCGGGAGAAGATCGAGAAGGCGGCATCCGGTCACCGGCCCGCCACGGCCATCGCCGACTGAGCCGGACGACAGGAGACGACCGTGCACCAGGCCCTGATCGTCGCCCGCATGGCCCCGGGCTCCGCCCCCGACATCGCCAAGGTGTTCGCGGAGTCCGACCGGGGAGAGCTGCCGCACCTCGTCGGTGTCGTCCGGCGCAGCCTCTTCCAGTTCGGCGATGTGTACATGCACCTCATCGAGTCCGACCGGGAGCCCGGACCGGCCATCGCCAAGATCACCTCCCACCCCGAGTTCCGGGAGGTCAGCGAGCGGCTTTCGGCGTACGTCAGCGCGTACGACCCGGAGACCTGGCGGTCCCCGAAGGACGCCATGGCCGAGCGCTTCTACCTGTGGGAGCGCGACTGAGCGCTCCGCCGGGAAAGCCGCGACGGGGTTGCCGGCCGTCCGCGGCCGCGTCGTGGCCGGTCGTGCTCGCGCGGCGGAGCCGCACATCGAGTGAGCCCCGCGCCCCTCGGGGCGCGGGGGAGCCGCTTACGCGGGGACGATGCAGTCGAACGCGTGCAGGAACGGGTTCACCGGCTGGATCTCACCGACGGCCAGGCCCGCCGCCTCCAGCCGGCCGACCATGCTGTCGGTCGTGTGCTTGGCCCCGCCGACGTTCAGGAGCAGCAGCAGGTCCATCGCGGTGCTGAACCGCATCGAGGGGGTGTCGTCCACCAGGTTCTCGATGACGATCACCCGGGTGCCGGGGCCGCCCGCCTCGACGACGTTGCGCAGCAGTCGGGCCGTGCTCTCGTCGTCCCACTCCAGGATGTTCTTGATGATGTAGGCGTCGGCCTCGACGGGGACCGCCTCCCGGACGTCACCGGGCACGATCCGCACCCGGTCGGCGAGGTCGCCGCCCTCGCGCAGCCGGGGCAGGGCGTTCTCCACCACGCGGGGCAGGTCGAGCAGGCTGCCCTGCATCGCCGGGTACTTGTCCAGCAGGCTCGCCACCACGTGCCCCTGGCCGCCGCCGATGTCCGCGACCGAGCGGCTGCCGGACAGGTCCAGCAGGGCCGCCACCTCCCGCGCCGACTGCTCGCTGGAGCGGGTCATCGCGCGGTTGAAGACGTCCGCGGACTCGGGGGCGTCCTCGTTGAGGTAGGCGAAGAACTCCTTGCCGTAGAGGTCCTCCACGACGTTCCGGCCGGTGCGCACCGCCTGGTCCAGCAGGGGCCAGGCGTCCCAGGTCCACGGCTCGGTGCACCACATGGCGATGGCCCGCAGGCTGTTCGGGTCGTCCTCGCGCAGCAGCCGGGACATCTCCGTGTGGGTGAACGTTCCGTCGGGCCGCTCGGCGAAGACGCCGTAGCAGGACAGGGCGCGCAGCAGCCGGCGCAGCGGACGCGGCTCGCTGTGCACCGCCGCCGCCAGGGTCTCCACGGTCATGGGGGCGTCCCCGAGCGCGTCGGCGACGCCCAGCCGGGCGGCGGCGCGGACCGCGGCGGAGCAGGCCGCCCCGAACGCCAGTTCGCGCAGTCGCATCGACGGGGGAGGGGAGGGGGGTGTCCCCGGCTCCGCGGGAGCCGAGGGCGCGCGGGATGGTGCGGTCATGTGCCGCCTTCCTTCCTTGCGTGGATCGGGTACGGCCGTCCGGTCAGCACAGGCCCGCGGGCTTGGAGGCCCGGCAGGCGTTGCCGCTGAAGGCGTTGCCGCTCTTGGCGGTCTCCTGGTTGACGAGGTCCGCCGGGGAGTTGTCCGCCAGCCGGTTGCCGGTGATCCGGTTCTTCTCGCTGGGGGCGCCGACGAAGCTCTTGAACAGGACGATGCCGCCCGACAGCGGGGACCTGCCCTGGTGGCCGGTGACCCGGTTCCGTGTGACCAGGGCGTTCTCGGTGCCGGTCAGCACGATGCCGGAGCCCTTCAGATAGGGCAGCCGGGCGGTCTTCGGGCAGTACTTGTTGTTCTGCACGACCAGGTTGTCGCTGACGGTGAGGGCGCCGGCCCGCGGCTTGTTCTCGTCGCCGACGACGAACACGCCGGCGCAGTTGCCGGTGACGTAGTTGCGCGTGACGGCGAGGTTGCGCAGGCGGCGGACGGTGATGCCGATCCGGTTGTCCTGCAGGCGGTTGTGGTCGACCACGGCGCCCTTGCTGTCCGTGGCGCCCTGCTCGGCCTTGACGTTGTTGGCGAGGAACAGCCCCGCGTCCCCGTTGCCCAGGGCGGTGTTGTTCCGGAACACCCCTCGGGTGGAGTGTTCCTGGGCGATGCCCCACTGGCCGTTGCGCTCGGCGATGACACGCTTCACGGTCAGCCGGTCGGTGCCCATGGAGAACAGGCCGCTCCTGGCGAAGCCGGTCACCTTCAGGTCGGAGACGGTGACGCCCTTCAGGGGCTTGTTCCTGCCCCCGACGACGCAGATGCCGTTGCCGTCCGAAAGACAGGTGACGGCTGCCTTCTTGCCGGTCTTCGTGCCGGTCTTCTTGGCGGTCTTCTTGCCGTGCGGGGCGGGCTTGGTCTTCTTCTTGGAGGGCTGGATCACGGTGCCGGGGCCGGCGCCGCGCAGGGTCAGGCCCGCCGTCTTCACCGTGACGCTCTCGCGGTAGGTGCCGGCGAGCACGAACACCGTGTCGCCGGCCTTGGCGGCGTTGACCGCCTTCTGGATCGACTCACCCGGGTGCACCACGAGGGTCCGGTGGGCGGCCGACGCCGGGGTGGTGCCGGTGAACGCGCCGACGAGGGCCGTGGTGCACGCCAGGTACGCAATGTGTCGTTTTGTCACATGCCGAGGCTAGGAGCGCATGACCCGATTACCGGGCGGATACTCCGTTGGGCGGCGTGTCAGGGAGCGCCGTGACCCCATAGAGACGCGGGCGGGGCCGCACCGAGAGGCGGCTCCGCCCGCGTGGGCGCGACCGGCCGCGACGGTGCCGCGGCCGGACGACGGGGTCAGCGTCCCCGCGGACCGCCCTTGGGAAGCTTCATCCCCTTGGGCATGGGGCCCTTCGGCAGCGGCATGTTGCTCATCAGGTCGCCCATGGCCCGCAGCCGGTCGTTGGTGGCGGTCACCTGGGGGCCGGTGAGCACGCGCGGCAGCTTCAGCATGGTGGTGCGGAGCTTCTTCAGCTCGACCTGGCCCTCGCCGGTGCCGACGATCAGGTCGTGCACGGGCACGTCCGCGACGATGCGGTTCATCTTCTTCTTCTCGGCGGCCAGCAGGCTCTTCACCCGGTTCGGGTTGCCCTCGGCGACCAGCACGATGCCCGCCTTGCCGACCGCGCGGTGCACCACGTCCTGGCTGCGGTTCATCGCCACGGCCGGCGTCGTCGTCCAGCCCCGGCCGACGTTGTCCAGCACGGCCGCGGCGGCGCCCGGCTGCCCCTCCATCTGACCGAAGGCGGCCCGCTCGGCCCGGCGGCCGAACACGATCGCCGTCGCCAGCAGGGCGATCAGCAGGCCGAAGATGCCCAGGTAGACCGGGTGACCGATCAGGAAGCCGATCGCGAGGAAGACACCGAGGGTGCCGATGCCGACGGCCGCGAGTACAAGACCGATCTTCGAGTCGGCCTTGCGGGTCATCTTGTACGTGAGGGCGATCTGCTTCAGTCGCCCTGCGTTCGCGGCGTCCGCCGCGGTTTCCTTCCTCGCCATGCCACGAAGTCTACGTGTCCCCCGGGAGTGCGGACGACGGCAGTGCCCGGCGGGGGAGCCGGGGCGGCGGCGCCCGGGCGTCAGGAGCGGCCGGCGGCCTGCTGCAGGAACCGCTCGGCCTCGACCCGGTCCTTGGCGCGGCGGCGGTCCTCCAGGACGGAGGTCCAGGCGTTGCGGCGGGCGGTGCGCTGTCCGGCGCTCATGAGCAGGGACTCGACGGCGCGGAGGGCGTCGGTGAAGGACGGGATGGCGGTGGCACGTACGGGTGCGGCCTGCATGAGCGAGGTCCCCCCTCGGAGCAGTGGTGATAAGGGGCGTGATACCAGAGTCACTGTTTGGTGTTACCAGGGCGTGACCGGCCGGTCAAACGCCCGTGAAGCCTTGTCGGGGCGCGGCCGAACGGCGACGCGGCCCCGGCGCCGCCCTCATCAGCGAGGACGGGCGGGACCGCGTCGACTCGGCCATTACTGGCCGGTAAGTGCTTGTGCGTGAATTCACACGCTCGGCTCACACCGCCTGGGCGGCGACGTAGGTGCCACGCTTCTCGATCGCCATCTGGTACAGCCGCCCGGCGCGGTAGGAGGACCGCACCAGCGGGCCGGACATCACGCCGGAGAAGCCGATCTGCTCGGCCTCCTCCTTCAGCTCCACGAACTCGTGCGGCTTCACCCAGCGCTCCACCGGGTGGTGCCGGACGGACGGGCGCAGGTACTGGGTGATGGTGACGAGCTCGCAGCCCGCGTCGTGCAGCTGCTTCAGCGCCTCGCTGACCTCCTCGCGGGTCTCGCCCATGCCGAGGATCAGGTTCGACTTGGTGACCAGGCCGTAGTCGCGGGCCTCGGTGATCACCTTCAGCGAGCGCTCGTAGCGGAAGCCGGGGCGGATCCGCTTGAAGATCCGCGGGACCGTCTCGACGTTGTGCGCGAAGACCTCCGGACGGGAGGCGAAGACCTCCGCCAGCTGCTCCGGGACCGCGTTGAAGTCGGGGGCCAGCAGCTCGACCTTGGTGCGGCCGCCCTCGCGGTCCGCCGTCTGCTGGTGGATCTGGCGCACGGTCTCGGCGTACAGCCAGGCGCCGCCGTCCTCCAGGTCGTCGCGGGCGACGCCGGTGATGGTGGCGTAGTTCAGGTCCATGGTGACCACGGACTCGCCGACGCGGCGCGGCTCGTCGCGGTCGAGCGCCTCGGGCTTGCCGGTGTCGATCTGGCAGAAGTCACAGCGCCGGGTGCACTGGTCGCCGCCGATGAGGAAGGTCGCCTCGCGGTCCTCCCAGCACTCGTAGATGTTCGGGCAGCCGGCTTCCTGGCACACCGTGTGCAGCCCCTCGCTCTTCACGAGGTTCTGCATCTTCGAGTACTCGGGGCCCATTTTCGCCCGGGTCTTGATCCACTCGGGCTTGCGCTCGATGGGGGTCTGGCTGTTGCGGACCTCCAGGCGCAGCATCTTGCGTCCGTCGGGTGAGACTGCGGACACGTCGGCTCCCTGTGACTTCGATTCTTCGGCGCACACCAGGGTACGCCCGTACTGTTCGCGCCCTGCCGCTGAGGCCAACCCCGCAGTCGCAGGGCGCATTCCCCCCACGGACGATCAGGCGGACGCCGTCTCGATCACCCGCGGCTTCAGCTCGGCGTTCTCCAGGATGTCCCGCAGGTGCTTCTCGATCACCGGCAGGACCTCCTCGATGGTGACGTCCCGGCCCAGCTCGCCCGCGAGGGAGGCGACGCCCGCGTCCCGGATGCCGCACGGGATGATCCGGTCGAACCACTTCATGTCGGGGTGCACGTTGAACGAGAAGCCGTGCATGGTGACGCCCTTGGCCACCCGGATGCCGATCTGGGCGATCTTGCGGTCCTCCCGGCGCTGGCCCGCGTTGGAGGGGGCGTACTCGGGGCCGTTCAGCCGGGGGTCGAACTCCTCGTCCTGCAGCCGCGGGTCGAAGTCCAGGGAGAGCCCGCCGAGCTTCGGCCGCTGCTCGACCGGGTCGCCGAGCACCCACACCCCGCTGCGTCCCTCGACCCGGGTGGTCTCCAGGCCGAACTCGGCGCAGGTGCGGATGATCGCCTCCTCCAGCCGCCGCACGTGCGCGACCACGTCCACCGGGCGGGGGAGCTTCTGGATCGGGTAGCCCACGAGCTGGCCCGGGCCGTGCCAGGTGATCTTGCCGCCGCGGTCCACGTCGATGACCGGGGTTCCGTCCAGCGGGCGCTCACTGTCCTCGGTGCGCCGGCCGGCGGTGTACACCGGGGGGTGCTCCAGCAGGATCACGGTGTCCGGGACCTCGTCGGCGAACCGGGCCGCGTGCACCCGGCGCTGCTCTTCCCAGGCCCGCTGGTACTCGACGGCATCCGCTCCGAAGCCCATGCGGACGAACCGCAACTCACTCACGGCAAGCGCCTCCCTCGGCGATGGGTGTGTCAGGCATGTATCGCGCCCACGCCACTGTACGTCCGACCGGTGTACGTCAGCCCTGCGGGCGTTCCTCACACGATCGGATGAATGCCCGGGGAAGTATGCGACCGTCTGCTCACTCTCCGCTACATTCGCGCCGTTCGTGAGGCCATAAGGGCTGCTCAAAGGCAATCCGGGCACGTCGACAGGCCCGGAAGGCAGGAGACCGCACCGCAGATGACGGACCGACCCGCGCAGCGCACCCCCAACCGCCAGCTCGCCGCGCTCATCGCAGAAGCGGGGTTCTCCAACGCGGGTCTGGCCCGTCGCGTCGACCAGCTCGGCCTGGAGCACGGGCTGGACCTCAGATACGACAAGACATCGGTCACCCGCTGGCTGCGCGGACAGCAGCCGCGCGGGACGACCCCGGCCCTCATCGCCGAGGTGTTCACCCGCCGGCTCGGACGCCGGCTCACCGCGCAGGACCTCGGCCTGGACGCCTGCGCGCCGGTGTACGCGGGGCTGGAGTTCGCGGCCACCCCGGAGGAGGCCGTCGACATCGTCAGCGGGCTGTGGCGCAAGGACTCCGGCAGCCACGCCGAACTGCGCAAGATCGCGTTCACCCCGGCCGGGCTCGTGGTGCCCAGCCGGGACTGGCTGATCGGCAAGGCCGACGACCGGGTGGCCCGCGAACCGGCCCCCCGGGTGCCGCCGCAGGGCCGGCCCGGCGCGGCCAGGCCCCAGCCGCTGCTGCCGCCCCGGGTGCGCGGGCATGCCGAGCGTGCCGCCGGGCACAAGGTCACCGGCGGTGACATCGCCGCGCTGCACTCGGTCGGCGAGCTGTTCCGCACCCTCGACGACCGCTTCGGCGGCGGCCACGCCCGGCAGGCGCTGGTGCGCTACCTGGAGCACGAGTGCGAGCCGATGCTCCGCGGCTCCTACGACGAGCAGACCGGCCGCCGGCTGTTCGGCGCCGCCGCCGACCTGACCCGGCTCGCGGGCTGGACCTCGTACGACATCGCCGCGCACGGGCTCGCCCAGCGCTACTTCGTCCAGGCCCTGCGGCTCGCCCAGGCGGCCGGTGACCGGGCCTACGGCTCCTACGTCCTGGTGACCATGAGCCGCCAGGCCGTCTACCTCGGCCACGGCAGGGAGGCCGTGCAGCTGGCGCGGGTCGCCCAGCAGGGCGTCGGCACGGGCGCCGTGCCGGTCGTCCAGGCGCTGCTGCACGCGTCCGAGGCGCGGGCGCACGCCGTCCTGGGCGAGGTGCGGGCGTGCACCGCGGCGCTGGTGCGGGCCGAGCGCGCCCTGGAGGCGGCCCGGCCGGGGGACGAGGTGCCGTACTGGGCCGTGTTCTTCGACGAGGCACAGCTCGCCGACGAGTTCGGCCACTGCCACCGCGACCTCCAGCAGTTCCGGGCCGCCGTGCAGCACGCCGAGCGGTCGCTCCAGCTGCGGGCGCCGATCCATGCCCGCAGCCGGCTGTTCTGCCGGATCGTCCTCGCCACGGCCCGGCTCGGCCTCGGCGAACTCGACCAGGCGTGCGCGCTGGCGGCGGAGGCGGCGGGACAGGCCGCGGAGATGCGGTCGGCTCGCGCCGTGGAGTACGTGAAGGACTTCGAGCGCCGGCTGGAGCCCTACCGGGACGCGGCGCCGGTGAGGGTGTACCGGGAGAAGGTGGCGGCGCTGGGGTAGTCCCGGTGGTTCGCCGGGTGCCGCGCCGACGGGGCCGGGCGCGCGGTTCCCCGCGCCCCTTCGGTCGCGCTACGCCGCCTTCGGCATCGTCGGGGCCGGGTCCGCGCTGTGCATCGAGCCCGTCGCGCCCAGGTCCGCCAGGATCGCTGACGCGGCGCGGTGGGCCGAATGCAGGGCGCCCTGGACGGTGCTGGTGTCGCGGTGGTCGCCGCAGACGTAGAGACCGGCCAGGAGGCGTACCGGGCGGCGCAGGTCGTGCGGGGGGCGCATGGCCGGGACCGCCTCGGGGGTGTGGTGGACGGCCAGCGTCTCCCAGCGGCGCGTGGAGGTGCCGTAGAGGCGGGAGAGGTGGATGCGGACCGCCGTGTCCACCCCTTCCGGCGGGGTGCCCAGCACCGTGGAGGAGATCAGGACGCGGCCGGCCGGCGCCCGGCTCGGGTCCACGTTGCTGAGGACGGCCGTGTGGGCGACCGGTCCGCCCCGGTCGGCGTCCAGCAGCAGCGAGCTGCCCGTGGCGAAGACCGCCGCCGGGTCGTCGGTGGTGTGGTGGACGACCGTCACCGGGTGGAAGTCCGGCACCCGCAGCCCCGGCAGCAGCTCGGCCGCGGCCCGCGCGTCCGTCGCCAGCAGCACCGCGCGGCAGCGGATCTCCCCGTGCTCGGCGGTGGCCACGGAGGTCGTGGAGACCGAGGTGACCCGCACCCCGGTGTGCACGGTGCCCGGCGGCAGCGCCCGTGCCAGCAGCACCGGCAGCGTCTCCGCGCCGCCCTCCGGCACGCACAGCCGGCCGCTCGCGAAGGCGTGCAGCGCCAGGTCGGCGCACCTGCTGGACGTGGTCAGCCCCGGGTCGCACAGCAGCGCGGCCAGCAGCGGGCGCAGGAAGCCGTCGACGGTGCGGGGCGGCACCCCGCGCCGGGCGAGCGCCTGGGCGGCCGGCATCTCGGGGCGGGCCAGGACGCGTTCGACGGGGGTCGCCGCGATCCGGCCGAGCGCGGCGCCCAGCCGGGCCTGGTCCACCGCGCCGCCCACCGGCGCGGCGGGCGTGGCCGCCGTACTCCGGGGGGCGCCGGCGAGGGCGCGCACCACATGGAGTGCGCCCCGTGCGCCCCGTGCGCTACCGCCGGCCGCCGGCGCGCCCGCGCGCTGGGTGCGGCCGTCGCGGTGCAGCAGGACGCCGGGCGCGAAGCGGCGCAGGGTCAGGGCGTCCAGGCCCGGGGAGAGGCGGAGTTCGGGATAGGACGTGGACAGCAGCTGCCCGATGCGGTCGAGCCGGAAGCCGTCGACCTTCTCGGTCGACATGCGGCCGCCGACGTAGGGGGCGGCCTCCAGGACCGCGGTGGTGATTCCTGCACTGGTCAGCCGGTGGGCCGCCGAGAGACCGGCGATTCCGGCTCCCACGATGACGACGTCCACCTGGTACGCGGGCTCAAGCACGAGGCCCCTCCTGTGGTTGCGCGGCCGGTGGAGACGTCATGCCCCCAACAGGCGCCACGGATACCCGAGTTCGGGTCGAGGGTAGGGCCGTGATCGGTCAGGAGCAGTCGCGCATCAACAGGGCACGGTCGCATGGAGGTCGCATACGGTCACTTCCGTTCGCCGGTGTCACCCGGCCGCGCGGATCGCCTCGTCGATACCCGGGAACGCGAACCGGAACCCCGACTCCAGCAGCCGCCTCGGCACCACCCGCTGGCTGCCCAGTACGTCCCCGGCCATCTCCCCGAGCGCCGCCCGCAGCACCGGGGCCGGCACCGCGCACACCGCCGGCCGGTGCAGCACCCGGCCCATCGCCGCGGTGATCTCGGCGTTGGTCAGCGGCTGGGGAGCGGTCAGGTTGAAGGGACCGAAGAGGCCGTCGTGGTCGATGAGATGCCGGAGCGCGGCCACCTCGTCGTGCAGCGCGATGTACGACCAGTACTGCCGCCCGTCGCCCAGCCTGCCCCCGAGCCCCGCCCGGAACAGCGGGAACAGCCGCCCCCAGGCCCCGCCGCCCCGGGCCACCACCAGGCCCGTGCGGGCGAACACCGTCCGCACCCCCGCCTCCTCGGCGGGTGCCGCCGCCTCCTCCCACTCCACGCACAGCCCGGCCAGGAAGCCGTCGCCCGGCGGCGCCTCCTCGTCCACCACCCGGTCGCCCGTGTCGCCGTAGAAGCCGATCGCGCTGCCGTTCACGAACACCCGCGGCGGGCGCGGCAGCGCGGCCACCGCCTCGGCCAGCGCGGCCGTGCCCAGCACCCTGCTGTCCCGCATGACCCGCTTGTACTCGGGAGTCCAGCGCCGGTCGCCCACCCCGGCCCCCGCCAGGTTGACCACCGCGTCGCACCCGGCCAGCCCGGCCGCGTCGACGTCACCCCGCTCCGGGTCCCAGCGGACCTCGTCCGCGCCCCGGGGTGCCCGGCGCACCAGCCGTACCACCTCGTGCCCGTCCGCGGTCAGGGACCGCACCAGGGCGCTGCCGATGAGACCGGACGCGCCGGCCACCGCGATGCGTGATCGTTCCATGCTCCCAGCATGACCGCACGGGCGGCCGGCAACCCGTTGGGGCCGCCGGAACCGCGCGCCGTAGGGTGATCGTCATGCCCGAGCCGTCCATACGCATCGCCCAGGCCGCCGACGAGGAAGAACTCGCCGTCCTCGACCGGGACACCTGGTCCACCCTGCACGCCGTGGCCCCCCGGCCGCAGCCGCCGTACCCGCCGTTCTTCGACGAGCGGCACCGGCCGGAGGACTTCCTCGTCGCCGAGTCCGGCGGACGCGTCCTCGGCTACATCCGCCTCGCCCACCCCACCCCGCTCGCCTCCAACGCGCACGTCCTGGCGATCCAGGGGTTCGCCGTCGCCGACGACGCACGCGGGCGGGGCGTCGGGCGCGCGCTCATCCGGGCCGCCGTCGCCGAGGCGCGACGGCGCGGGGCGCGCCGCCTCACCCTGCGCGTGCTCGGGCACAACACCCCGGCCCGCACCCTGTACGCCTCCGAGGGGTTCGCCGTCGAGGGCGTGCTGCCGGAGGAGTTCCTCATCGACGGCCGGTACGTCGACGACGTGTGCATGGGCCGCGGACTGTAGGCCCGCCGCCCCCGGGAACCGGGCGGCACCGGCTAGGAGTCGACCAGCGCGCCCGTGTCCACCCGTGCCGTCGCCGTCGCCGCGTGCCGGGCGTCGTCCGCCACCTCGGCCGCCGTCAGCGCGTACCCCGTCTCGGCGTCCGAGGTGGACCGGGCGAAGATCATCCCGAACACCCGGCCGTCCGTGGTCAGCAGCGGCCCGCCGGAGTTGCCCGGCCGGACCGTGGAGCGGACCGGATAGATCTCCCGGGTGACCGTGCGGTCGTCGTAGATGTTCCGGCCGGTCGCCCGGACCCGGCTCCCCACCGTCGCCGCCTGCAGGTCCAGCGCCCCGTTCTGCGGGTAGCCCGCGACCACGGCCGGGTCCCCGCGCGCGGCACCCGGGTCGAACCGCAGCACCGGCGCCCGCAGCTCCGGCACGTACAGCACCGCCACGTCCCGGTCCGGGTCGAAGAGCACCACCCGCGCCGGGTACGACGGCCCGACCCCGCCGACCCGCACGCCCGGGCCGTCGATGCCGGCCACCACGTGCGCGTTGGTCATGACCCGCTGCGGTGCGTACACGAACCCGCTGCCCTCACGGCCCTCCCCGCCCGCGGTCCCCTCGATCTTCACCGAGCTGAGCCGGGCCGCGCGGGCCGCCGCCGGGGTGACGCTGTCCCCGGTCGGCCGGGGCACCTGGGCCGTCGACTCGTTCTCGAACGGGTTGAACACCTGCGGGAAGCCCGCCTCGGCCAGCGCGGAGGTGGCCCGCGAGAACCACGCGGGCGTGGTCTGCGGCATCGTCTGCTGCACCGCGCCGAGCAGTGTCGAGTTCCGTATCGCCGCCGTCAGGGGCTGCGACGGGGCCGCGCTCAGCACGCTCGCCGCCACCCAGGCCACGACGAGCACCGCGACCGAGTTCGCCGCCGCGCCCCCCACCCCGTCCGCCACCCGGAGCGGGCCCCGGTCCAGCTCCCCGCGCAGCCGCAGCGCCAGCCGGCCCGCCAGCTCGTGCCCGACCACCCCCGGCAGCAGCAGCGTCCCCACCGCGAGCACCGTCGCCGCCGTGCCCCGCTCCACCTGGCCCGTCACCCACGGCAGCAGCCACACGCCGACCGCCGCGCCGCCCACGAACCCGGCCAGCGAGACACAGCCGGCCACCAGCCCGCGCCGGTATCCGGACACCGCGTAGACGACGATCAGCAGCACGAGCAGCAGGTCCAGCAGGTCCACGGAGCCGCCTTTCTCTCGGACCCCTCAGTACGGACGGGATCGGTCCGCTGATCAGCACGCGGCCTGGGGCGGCCACCGGGCGACAGAACCGGTCACGTACGTGTGTACCCCCAGGAACGACCCGGACCAGGACGATGGTTCCACCAGGCGACACAACGCACATCACGGGACGCACGGGGCGGCCGGCTGCCTGCTGCTCTTCGACGGACTGCTGGCGCGCGGGGCCGTCCGGTGCTGGGATGGCCGGTATGAAGATCCGTATCGGTGTGGGGGACGTCCCGGAGCGGGGCGCGTCCGGCGGCCTGGCCGAACTGCCCGGATTACTGGCCGACCTGGAAGAGCTGGGGTGCGACTCGGTGTGGTTCTCGGACCTGGTCTCGGCACCCGGGGCGGTCGATCCGCTGGTCGGCATCGGCTACGCGGCCGGGCTCACCACGAGGCTGAAGCTGGGCACGAGCGTGGTGGTCCTGCCCGGGCGGAACCCGGCGGTGGTGGCGGCACAACTGGCGAGCCTGGCCGCGCTGGCCCCGCGCCGTGTCCTGCCGGTCTTCGGGGTCCGCCCGGCCCTGCGGGCCGACCGGACGGTGTTCGCCGTGCCGGACGGGCGCCGCGCCGAGGTGTTCGACGAGGCGCTGCAGGTGGTGCGGGCCCTGCTGACCGAGCCGGTCGTCACCCACGAGGGCCGCTTCTTCCGGCTGGCCGGGGCCTCGGTCGCGCCGCTGCCGGCCCGGCCCCCGGACCTGTGGCTGAGCGGGCGGGTCCCCGCGGCGCTGGACCGGGTCGGACGGCTCGGCGACGGCTGGCTCGGCAGCAACGTCACCCCGGCCGAGGCGGAGGTCTGCCGGGACCGGATCGTCCGCGCCGCCGACCGTGCGGGCCGGACGATCGAGGAGGACCACTACGGCACCCACCTGACGATCGTGCCGGACGACGCCGACGAGCGGGCGGTGGACGCCCTGCTGGCGCGTCTGCACCGGGACCGTCCCGACGTCGCCGATCCGCGCACCCTGCTGTGCTGGGGCTGGGACGGCGCACGCGAACGGCTGCGCCGGCTCGTCGGCGCCGGCCTGTCGAAGTTCGTGGTGCGCCCGGTAGGCCCGGTGCCGTCCCGCCGCGCCTTCCTGGAAGCGCTCACGACCGAACTGCTGCCGCTCGAGAACCACTGAGCCAGGACGGCCCGCCGCGCACACGGAGCGGGGCCGGGGCCGTCGCCGGCGCGGCCGAGGGAACCCGGCAGCCGGCGCCCCCGCCCGGCCCCGCCCCCGCCCACAGCCGCGCCACAGGCGACACGCAGCCCGTGCCCGGGCCCGCGTCCTACGGTCGGGCAGGACAGCGCAGGCGACCGGAGGCGGGGACAGGATGAGCGGCACGGACAGCCGTCGGGGCGCAGCCGCGTCACGGCGCGGTGGACGCAGACCGGCCGGCCGCGGGCCCTGGGCGGTGCTGTGCGCGGCCCTGACCGTTCTCCTGGGCCCGGCCGCGGTCACCGCGTCCGCCCTCGACCAGGCCAACGCGGCCCCGATGCACCACCCCGGCATCACCCCCTGAACCGCTCCCACAGGCGGGGGTACCGCTGCGCCAGTGCCCGGTCGTCCTCCAGGTCCAGCGGGGTGCCCTCCGGTTCGGCGGGCGCCGGGGCGATGCCCAGGTCGGGGGCGACGGTGCCGGTCAGCTGCTCGTACGCCTCGTCCGCCGCGTACCCCAGTTCCTCGCCGTCGCCGTCGACCTCCCCGTCGAACTCGCCCAGCAGCCCGGCCAGCGCGTCCGGCTCGTGCAGGGCGCCCTCGAAGACCTCCCGGCCCTGGCCGATCAGCCAGCACCGGAAGAAGTCGAACGCGTCGTCGCTGCACCCGTCCAGCAGCAGCCAGGCCGCGCCCCACAGGTCCCAGCGATAGGCGCGGTTGTAGCGGGCCTCGAAGTGACGGGCGAAGTCCAGCACCAGCTCGGGGTCCAGCTGGAGCAGCCGTTCCAGGAGCGCGTCGGCCTGCTCCTCCGGGTCGCCCTCGGCGGCCTCCCGGCTGGAGTCGATCAGCTCCCAGAACTCCGTCTCGTCCATCACGGAACCAGCATCGGGCCTCGGCCGGTGGGCCGCACGCGGAGTCGGGGGGATCTCACCGGCCCTCCGTACGGCGGTACAGCGCGGCGACCCGGGCCGCGTCCGCCGCGAACCGCTCCCGCAGACCCTCCGGAGCCAGCACCTCCGCCTCCGCGCCCAGCGCCGTCAGCTGGCCGTGCGCGACCTCCTCCGACTCCACGGGCAGCGTCACCGTCACCCATCCCTCGGCATCCGGCTCGCCAGGGCTCCGCAGCGCCTCCCGCGCGCCGAGCGGATCCACGGCGTACGGCAGCCGGCGCACGCCCTCCGGGGACAGCCGTACGACCACCTCCGCCCGCAGGATCGACCGGGCGAACCGCTCGGCCTGCTCCGCCCAGAAGCCGGGCAGGTCGAAGTCCGGGTCGCGGTCGAAGCGTTCGCCGAGAACGTCGACGTCGTCGAACCGGTCGATCCGGTACGTCCGGAAGGAGCCGCTTCCCGCCACCCGCGCGCACAGGTACCAGACCCCCGCCTTCAGCACGAGCCCGTACGGCTCCAGCAGCCGCTCCACCGCCGTCTCCCCGCGCCGGTACACCGCGCCGACCCGCCGGTCGTCCCACACCGCCTCGGCGAGCACCGGCAGCAGCGCGGGCGCCTCCGGCTCCCGGAACCAGGCGGGCGCGTCCAGGTGGAACCGCTGCGCGGCCGTGTCCGGCGCGTCCCGCAGCGAGGGCAGCAGCGCGGCGGACACCTTCAGCCGGGCCGCCGAGGCCGCGTCCTCGAGCCCCATCTCCCTGAGCGCCCCCGGCACCCCGCTCAGGAACAGCGCCTCGGCCTCGCTCCGGGCCAGCCCGGTCAGCCGCGTCCGGTACCCCCCGACCAGCCGGTACCCGCCGACCCGCCCCCGCTCCGCGTACACCGGCACCCCCGCCTCCGACAGCGCCTGCGCGTCCCGCGTCACGGTGCGCTCCGACACCTCCAGCTCCCGCGCCAGCTCGGCCGCCGTCATGGCGGGCCGGGACTGGAGGAGCAGAACCATCTTGATGAGACGAGCGGCGCGCATGCGCACATCATGCAAGAGGCCCCCGCCGAAGCGGGGGCCTCCTCAGGAGAGCGGTGCCTTACAGCCCGTACTTCTCCCGGGCCTCCTTGACCGCCGTCGCCTTGACCTCGCCGCGGCGGGCCAGCTGGGCGAGGGCCGCCACGACGATCGACGGGGCGTCGACGCCGAAGTGGCGGCGGGCGGCCTCACGGGTGTCCGACAGACCGAAGCCGTCGGCGCCCAGCGAGGACCAGTCCTGCTCGACCCACTGCGCGATCTGGTCCGGGACCTGGCGCATGTAGTCGGACACCGCGAGGACCGGGCCCTCGGCGCCCTGGAGCGCCTGGCGGACGTACGGCACCCGCTCCTCGCCGCGCAGCAGCGCCGCGTCGGCCTCCATGGCGTCCCGGCGCAGCTCGGACCAGGAGGTGGCGGACCACACGTCGGCGGCCACACCCCACTCCTCGGCGAGCAGCTTCTGGGCTTCGAGGGCCCAGTGGATCGCCGTGCCCGAGCCCAGCAGCTGGATGCGCGGGGCGTTGGCCGCCACGGTCACGCCCGCGGACTCCGCCGTGTTGAAGCGGTACAGGCCCTTGACGATGCCCTCGTCGATGCCGAGGCCCTGCGGCTTCGCCGGCTGCGGCAGCGGCTCGTTGTAGACCGTCAGGTAGTAGAAGACGTTCTGGTCCTCGCCCGGCTTGGCCTCGCCGTACATCCGGCGCAGACCCTCACGGACGATCACCGCGATCTCGTAGGCGAACGCGGGGTCGTACGTCAGCGCGGCCGGGTTGGTCGCGGCGATGACCGGGGAGTGGCCGTCGGCGTGCTGCAGGCCCTCGCCCGTCAGGGTCGTACGGCCCGCGGTGGCGCCGACGAGGAAGCCGCGGCCGAGCTGGTCGCCGAGCTGCCACATCTGGTCGGCGGTGCGCTGCCAGCCGAACATCGAGTAGAAGATGTAGAACGGGATCATCGCCTCGCCGTGCGTCGCGTACGCGGTGGACGCGGCGATGAAGTCGGCCATCGAACCGGCCTCGGTGATCCCCTCGTTGAGGATCTGGCCGTTCTTGGCCTCCTTGTAGTACATCAGCTGGTCGCGGTCGACCGGCTCGTACGTCTGGCCCTTGGGGGAGTAGATGCCCAGGGACGGGAAGAGGCTCTCCATGCCGAAGGTGCGCGCCTCGTCGGGGACGATCGGCACCCAGCGCTTGCCGGTCTCCTTGTCGCGGACCAGGTCCTTGACCAGGCGGACGAAGGCCATGGTGGTGGCGACGTTCTGCGAGCCGGAGCCCTTGTCGAAGGAGGCGAAGGCCTTCTCGGCCGGGGCCGGCAGCGGGGCCAGCGCGTGCGTACGGCGGGCCGGGGCCGGGCCGCCGAGGGCCGCGCGGCGCTCCTGGAGGTAGCGGACCTCGGGGGAGTCGGCGCCCGGGTGGCCGTAGGGCACCACGCCGTCGACGAAGTCGCTGTCCTTGATCGGCAGGTCCAGCAGGTCCCGCATCGTCTTGAACTCGTCCACCGAGAGCTTCTTCATCTGGTGGTTGGCGTTCTTCGACGCGAAGCCCTCGCCGAGGGTGTGGCCCTTGACCGTCTGGGCGAGGATCACGGTCGGCGCGCCCTTGTGCTCGACGGCGGCCTTGTACGCGGCGTAGACCTTGCGGGCCTCGTGGCCGCCGCGGGAGAGGTGGAAACACTCCAGGATCTTGTCGTCGCTCAGCAGCTTCGCCATCTCGGCGAGCGCCGGGTCCTTGCCGAAGAAGTCCTCGCGGATGTAGGCGGCGCCGCGGGTCTGGTACGTCTGGATCTGCGCGTCCGGTACCTCGCGCAGCCGGCGTACCAGCGCACCGGTGGTGTCGAGCTGGAACAGCTCGTCCCAGGCCGTGCCCCACAGCGTCTTGATGACGTTCCAGCCGGCGCCGCGGAACTGGGCCTCCAGCTCCTGCACGATCTTGAAGTTGGCGCGGACCGGGCCGTCGAGGCGCTGCAGGTTGCAGTTGATGACGAAGGTGAGGTTGTCCAGCTCCTCACGGGCGGCGAGCGCGAGGGCCGCCGTCGACTCCGGCTCGTCCATCTCGCCGTCGCCGAGGAAGGCCCAGACGTGGGAGGCGGAGACGTCCTTGATGCCGCGGTTGGTCAGGTAGCGGTTGAAGCGCGCCTGGTAGATCGCGGAGAGCGGGCCGAGGCCCATCGACACCGTCGGGAACTCCCACAGCCAGGGAAGGCGGCGCGGGTGCGGGTACGACGGCAGGCCGTTGCCGGCGGCCTCCTGGCGGAAGTTGTCCAGGTGCGCCTCGTTCAGGCGGCCGTCCAGGAAGGCGCGGGCGTAGATGCCGGGGGAGGCGTGGCCCTGGATGTACAGCTGGTCGCCGGAGCCGTCGCCCTCCTTGCCCTTGAAGAAGTGGTTGAAGCCGGTCTCGTACAGCCAGGCGGCGGAGGCGAAGGTGGCGATGTGGCCGCCGACGCCGTGCTTCGCGCCCCGGGTCACCATCGCGGCCGCGTTCCAGCGGTTCCAGGCGGTGATCCGGGCCTCCATCTCCGGGTCGCCGGGCACGCCCGGCTCGGCGGAGGTGGGGATGGTGTTGACGTAGTCGGTCTCGAGGAGCTTCGGCAGCGCGATGCCGCCCGCCTCGGCGCGCTCCAGCGTGCGGCGCATCAGGTACGCGGCGCGGTGCGGCCCGGCCTCCCTGGCGACGGCGTCCAGGGAGGCCTGCCACTCGGCGGTCTCCTCCGGGTCGCGGTCCGGGAGCTGGTCGAGCGCGCTCGGCTGGATGGCGTTGGGGTCGGTCATGTCGCCGCCTTCCTCAGTCGAAGGGGGTTCCCTCATCGGTAAGGGTTCGGGGGTGCCCTTGGTCTTTGGCAGGACAGGGCAGGGACTTCGGTGGAAGTCCGTCGGCGACTGTAACCCCCTGATCGATGATCGATCAAAGGGTTGAGGGCGAAAACCTCTTGATTTGGAGAAAGTAGGCACGCGGTGCCTTCAGTAATGGCACCCGGTGACGCGCCGGAGCCTTGTTTTCGCAGGTGGGGCGGCGTTTGAGCGTAGGCGTGCTCGACTGAACCGGGCGGGTCAGGCGCGCGGCGCGCAGCCCAGCACGTGCGCCTTCACCAGCTCCGCGATCCGCGGGTCCCGGCGCTTGAACGCCTGCACCAGCTCCTCGTGCTCCTCCGCGTACGACTGCTGGACCGTACCCAGCCAGCGGATCGACAGCGCCGTGAAGACCTCGATGCCGAGCCCCTCCCACGTGTGCAGCAGCACCGAGTTGTGCGCGGCGCGGACCAGCTCCCGGTGGAAGCCGACCGTGTGCCGCACCTGGGCCGTGCCGTCCGCCTCCCGGTCGGCCTCGTACAGGGCCAGGACGTGCGGTTCCAGCGCCGAGCAGTCCTCCGCGAGGCGCTCCGCCGCCAGCTCCGCCGCGATGGCCTCCAGGCCGGCCCGGACCGGGTAGCTCTCCTCCAGGTCGGCGGCGGTGAGGTTGCGGACGCGTACGCCCTTGTTGGGGGCCGACTCGATCAGGCGGAGCGACTCCAGCTCGCGCAGGGCCTCGCGGACCGGGGTCTGGCTGACCTCCAGCTCGGTGGCGATCCGGCGCTCCACGATGCGCTCGCCCGGCTGCCAGCGCCCGCTGACGATTCCCTCCACGATGTGCTCGCGGATCTGCTCGCGCAGCGAGTGGACGACGGGCGCGGTCATGAGGGCTCCTTAGGGAGGGCTGACGTTTAGACAATAAGGCCGGTTCGCTCCGCGGGTAGGGCGCGTGGGGGTGCTTTGGTGCAGGTGAGACGAGGCTTACACGCTCCGTATGCCGACAAACACGAACACCCCGCCCGGAGAAGCTCCGGACGGGGTGCCGCAGGGGACGGGACTCAGAGGCCCAGCTCGACCTCGAACTCGCCCGCCTCCAGGATCGCCTTGACCGCCGTCAGGTAACGGGCCGCGTCGGCGCCGTCGACCAGGCGGTGGTCGTAGGAGAGGGTCAGGTAGGTCATGTCGCGGACGCCGATGACCGTGCCCTCCTCGGTCTCGATGACCGCCGGACGCTTGACCGTGGCACCGATGCCGAGGATCGCGACCTGGCCCGGCGGCACGATGATCGTGTCGAACAGGGCACCGCGCGAACCGGTGTTGGAGATGGTGAAGGTCGCGCCGGACAGCTCGTCGGGCGTGATCTTGCTGGCCCGGACCTTGCCCGCCAGCTCCGCCGTGGCCTTGGCGATGCCCGCGATGTTGAGGTCGCCGGCGTTCTTGATGACCGGGGTCATCAGGCCCTTCTCGGAGTCCACCGCGATACCGATGTTCTCGGTGTCGAAGTAGGTGATGGTCCCCTCGGCCTCGTTGATCTTGGCGTTGATGACCGGGTGGGCCTTCAGCGCCTGCGCGGCGGCCTTGACGAAGAACGGCATCGGGGAGAGCTTGACGCCCTCGCGGGCCGCGAAGGAGTCCTTCGCCTTGGCGCGCAGCTTCATCAGGCGGGTGACGTCGACCTCGACGACCGACGACAGCTGGGCCTGCTCGTGCAGCGCCTTGACCATGTTGTCGCCGATGACCTTGCGGATCCGCGGCATCTTGACGGTCTGGCCGCGCAGGGGGGAGACCTCCAGCGCCGGGGCCTTCTTGGCGGCGGCCGGGGCTGCGGCGGCCGGAGCCGGGGCGGCGGCGGCCTTCGCGGCCTCGGCGGCGGCGATGACGTCCTGCTTGCGGATGCGGCCGCCGACGCCGGTGCCCTTGACTGTGGCCAGGTCGACGCCGTTCTCGGCGGCGAGCTTGCGCACCAGCGGGGTCACGTACGCGCCCTCGTCCGTCGCCTGGGTGGCGGTCGGGGAGGTCGGCGCGGTGGCCGGGGTGACCGGAGCCGGGGCGGGCGCCGGAGCCGGGGCCGGGGCGGCCGGGGCAGCGGCGGCGGGCGCCGGAGCCGGAGCGGCGGGGGCCGGAGCGGGGGCCGGAGCCGGAGCCGGAGCGGGCGCCGGAGCCGGAGCGGGCGCCGGGGCAGGAGCCGGGGCAGCGGCGGCCGGGGCCGGGGCGGGCGCCGGAGCGGCACCCGGGGCGCCGATGACGGCGAGCTTGGCGCCGACCTCGGCGGTCTCGTCCTCGCCGACCGTGATCTCCAGCAGCACGCCGGAGGCGGGCGCCGGGATCTCGGTGTCGACCTTGTCCGTGGAGACCTCGAGCAGCGGCTCGTCGGCCTCGACGCTGTCGCCGACCGACTTCAGCCAGCGGGTGACGGTGCCCTCGGTGACGGACTCGCCGAGCGCGGGCAGGACCACGTCCGTGCCCTCGGCGCCACCGGCCGGGGCGGCCGGAGCGGCCTCGGCGGCGGGGGCGGGAGCCGGGGCGGCCGGGGCCTCGGCGACCGGGGCGGGGGCCGGCTCGGCGGCCGGAGCCGGGGCGGGGGCCTCGGCGGCGGCGGGGGCCGGGGCGGCGGCGGGCGCACCCGTGCCGTCGTCGATCAGGGCCAGCTCGGCGCCGACCTCGACCGTCTCGTCCTCGGCGACCTTGATGGAGGCCAGCACGCCGGAGGCGGGGGCCGGGATCTCGGTGTCGACCTTGTCGGTCGAGACCTCGAGCAGCGGCTCGTCGGCCTCGACGCGTTCGCCCTCGGCCTTCAGCCAGCGGGTGACAGTGCCCTCGGTGACGCTCTCACCGAGCGCCGGAAGGGTTACGGAAACCGCCATGGTTTCGGTTGCTCCTAACGAATTGCGGAAAGTCTGTGTCGTCGCGCCCGTTGACCGAAGGCTCAGTCGTGGGAGTGCAGCGGCTTGCCGGCCAGGGCCAGGTGGGCCTCGCCGAGCGCCTCGTTCTGCGTCGGGTGGGCGTGGATGAGCTGGGCGACCTCGGCCGGCAGCGCCTCCCAGTTGTAGATCAGCTGCGCCTCGCCGACCTGCTCACCCATGCGGTCGCCGACCATGTGGACGCCGACCACGGCACCGTCCTTGACCTGGACGAGCTTGATCTCGCCCGCGGTCTTGAGGATCTTGCTCTTTCCGTTGCCCGCCAGGTTGTACTTCAGGGCGACGACCTTGTCCGCGCCGTAGATCTCCTTGGCCTTGGCCTCGGTGATACCGACGGAGGCGACCTCCGGGTGGCAGTACGTCACCCGCGGGACACCGTCGTAGTCGATCGGAACGACCTTCAGACCGGCCAGACGCTCCGCCACCAGGATGCCCTCGGCGAAGCCGACGTGCGCGAGCTGGAGCGTCGGGACGAGGTCACCGACGGCGGAGATGGTCGGGACGTTGGTGCGCATGTACTCGTCGACGAGGACGTAACCGCGGTCCATGGCGACCCCGGCCTCCTCGTAGCCCAGGCCCTGCGAGACCGGGCCGCGGCCGACGGCCACCAGCAGGACCTCGGCCTCGAACTCCTTGCCGTCGGCCAGGGTGACCTTCACGCCGTCCTGGGTGTACTCGGCCTTCTGGAAGAAGGTGCCCAGGTTGAACTTGATGCCGCGCTTGCGGAACGCGCGCTCAAGAAGCTTCGAGCTGTTCTCGTCCTCCACCGGGACGAGGTGCTTCAGGCCCTCGATGACGGTGACGTCGGAACCGAAGGACTTCCACGCCGAGGCGAACTCGACACCGATGACACCGCCGCCCAGGATGATCGCGGACTTCGGCACGCGGTCCAGGACGAGGGCGTGGTCGGAGGAGATGATGCGGTCGCCGTCGATCTCCAGGCCCGGCAGCGACTTCGGCACGGAGCCGGTCGCCAGCAGGACGTGGCGGCCCTGGATGCGCTGGCCGTTCACGTCCACGGAGGTGGGGGAGGACAGACGCCCCTCACCCTCGATGTAGGTGACCTTGCGGGAGGCGATGAGCCCCTGCAGACCCTTGTACAGGCCCGAGATGACGTCGTCCTTGTACTTGTGGACGGCCGGCACGTCGATGCCCTCGAAGGTGGCCTTCACACCGAACTGCTCGCTCTCGCGGGCCTGGTCGGCGATCTCGCCCGCGTGCAGCAGGGCCTTGGTGGGGATGCAGCCCCGGTGCAGGCAGGTGCCGCCGACCTTGTCCTTCTCGATCAGGGCGACGTCCAGGCCCAGCTGCGCCCCGCGCAGGGCCGCGGCGTAACCACCGCTACCACCGCCGAGGATCACTAGGTCGAAAACGGTGCTGGCGTCGTTCGCCACGTCACGTCCTCCATGCATGTGCGCCGTGCGCCGGTCTCCGATGACCGGCAGGCGGCTGGTGTCCGGCCGCTTGATGCTTCGGCCCTTCGGTGGGGGCCCTGTCCTGCCGGGCTCCATCTTTGCACTTGTTCGAGGCGAACGATGCGCCGGGCTGGAGTGTGAGACACCCCACTAGAGCGCCCCACAGGGGCGCGAGGCTGTGTTCGATATGCGGCTCCGCCGCGTGGGCGCGACCAGCCCCCACGCGGCGAGCTGCGGAACAAGCAGCCGAACCGGGCTGTTGGGCGGACGTCAGCCCAGGTCACCCGCGGCGGTCAGCTCGGCGAGACGCACCAGCGTGCGCACGGCGGAACCGGTACCGCCCTTCGGCGTGTACCCGAAGGCCCCGCCCTCGTTGAACGCCGGGCCGGCGATGTCGAGGTGGGCCCAGGTGATCCCCTCGCCCACGAACTCGCGCAGGAACAGGCCGGCGACCAGTCCGCCGCCCCACCGCTCGCCCATGTTCGCGATGTCGGCGACGGGCGATTCCATGCCCTTGCGCAGGTGCTCCGGCAGCGGCATCGGCCAGGCCGGCTCGCCGACCTCCTCGGCCGCCTCGTACACCGCGGAGCGGAACGCGTCGTCGTTGGCCATGACGCCGAAGGTCCGGCTGCCCAGCGCCAGCATCATCGCGCCGGTCAGCGTGGCCACGTCCACGATCGCGTCCGGGTTCTCCTGCGAGGCCGCCCACAGCGCGTCGGCGAGCACCAGCCGGCCCTCGGCGTCGGTGTTGAGCACCTCCACCGTCTTGCCGCTGTACATGCGCAGCACGTCGCCCGGGCGCACGGCGGAGCCGGACGGCATGTTCTCGGCCAGCGCCAGCCAGCCGGTGACGTTGACCTCCAGGCCGAGGCGCGCGGCGGCGACGACCGCGGCGAACACGGCGGCGGCACCGCTCATGTCGCACTTCATCGTCTCGTTGTGCCCGGCCGGCTTCAGCGAGATGCCGCCCGAGTCGTAGGTGATGCCCTTGCCGACGAAGGCCAGGTGCTTCTCCGCCTTCGGGTGCCGGTACGACAGCTTCACCAGGCGCGGGGCGGACGCCGAGCCGCCGCCGACGCCGAGGATGCCGCCGTAGCCGCCCTTGGTCAGCGCCTTCTCGTCGAGCACCTGCACCTTGAGGCCGTGCTCCTTGGCCGCGGTCTGCGCGATCTGGGCGAAGGCCGCGGGGTCGAGGTCGTTCGGCGGCATGTTGATCAGGTCGCGGGCGCGGTTCAGCTCCTCGGAGACCGCGACCGCGCGGGCGAGGGCGCCCTTGTGCGCGGCGTCGCGCGGCTTGCCGCCGAGCAGCGCGGCCTCGGCCAGCGGGCCCTTGCCGTTCTTGCCCTTGGCGTTCCCGGTGTCCTGGGCGCTGCCCTTGTAGGCGTCGAAGGAGTAGGCGCCGAGCAGGATGCCCTCGCTGATCGCGCCGAGGGCACCGGGGCCGTCGACGGGCAGCGCGAACGCGGCCTTCCTCGCCCCGGTGAGCGCCCGGGCGGCCACACCGGCGGCCTTGCGCAGCGCCTCGGCGTCGTAGCCGTTCTCGCCGTCCTCGGCGTTCTCGTCGCCGGGCTCCTCGCCGAGGCCCACCGCCACCACGAGCGGGGCCTTGAAGCCGGCCGGGGCGGGCAGCTTCGTCAGCTCGCCCTCGGCACCCGAGGCGCCGAGGGTCTCCAGGACGCCGGCCAGCTTGCCGTCGTACGCCTTGTCCACGGCCTCGGCGCCGGGCGCGACGACGGGCCCCTGGGCGCCCTTGGCGACACCGATCACGATCGCGTCGGCCCGCAGGCCGGGCGCCGCGGCGGTGCTGAGAGTCAGAGCAGTCACGGTGGTGAATTCTCGCTTCCGATGTGAAGTTGCTGTGGCCGATCAAGGGGTGGGTCGACCGGGCCCGAGAGCCGACCCTAGGTCCAGGCCTGGGGACTGGTGGCAACCGGGGCCTTCACCCTGTCGGCGAACACCCGGGACGAGACTACGCGTGTGGGTGCGTTCGCTCATTCCTTCGGGTGTTCACCCGCGTGTGGCGTGGGGTCCACGTCCACCCCCCGCGTCCGCATGATGTCCCCTGATCCGCCGTGGGACCACCGCCGTGGAACCACCGCCCGGGAGAACCGGCGCGCCCCGGCGCTACCGGCCGAGAGCCAGCACCACGAGGGACACGGTCGCGGCCGTCTCCGCGACCGCCCCGAACACGTCTCCGGTCACCCCGCCGAACCTGCGGACGCACACCCGCAGCAGCACCTCGGCCCCGCCGGCCCCCGCGGCCACCGCGACGGCGGCGTGCGCACCCGCCGCCCCGGCCACCGCCACCACCCCGATCCCGGTCCCCAGGGCGGCGGCCGTCGGCACCGCCCCGGCCACCGCCGCCCCCAGCCCCTCCGGACGGGCGGCCGGCACGCCGGCGCGGGCGGCCAGGGTGAGCGCCAGCCGGCCCGTGACCGCCGAGGCCACGGCCGCCACGGCACCCCGGGCCCAGGAGCCGTCGTACAGCTGCGCCAGCACGGCCGCCTGGGCCAGCAGCACCAGGACGAGGGTCAGCACACCGAACGGCCCGATGTCCGACTGCTTCATGATCCGCAGCGCGTCCTCGGCGGGCTTGCCGCTGCCCAGCCCGTCGGCGGTGTCGGCGAGCCCGTCGAGGTGCAGCCCCCGCGTCAGCGCGGCCGGTACGGCGACCGAGGCGACGGCGGCGAGCAGCGGGCCCGCGCCGAGCAGGAGCAGCAGCAGGCCGAGCCCGGCCGCGCAGCCGCCGACGACCAGCCCGGCCAGCGGGGCGCACAGCATGCCCCCGCGTGCGGCCTCCCGGTCCCAGCGGTGCACCCGTACGGGCAGCACGGTGAGCGTGCCGAAGGCGAAGCGGAGGCCGTCGAGGGGAGCAGACTTGAGCACCGGCGCAGGCTACCGGGCGGCCGGAGCGCCGCCGACCGGAGCCGGGGCTACAGTGCGCACATGGGGCACTGGTGGGTGCGGAACATCGTCGAGCCGGGCAAACTCCCGTTGCTGCTCGCCCTCGCCGCGTTCGTGCTGACCTTCGTCGTCACCCGGGCCGTCACCCGTCTGATCCGGGCGGGCAGGGGCCCCTTCGGGGACGTCAGGGCGGGCGGGCTGCACATCCACCACGTCGTCCCCGGGGTCGTCCTCACCGTCGTCGGCGGCTTCGGCGCGGTCGCCAGCGACCGGCACGGCGCCGGAGCGGCCGTCTCCGCCGTGCTGTTCGGCATGGGCACCGGCCTGGTCCTGGACGAGTTCGCGCTGGTCCTGCACCTGGACGACGTGTACTGGACCGAGGAGGGCCGCAAGAGCGTCGAGGTGGTCGTGCTCACCGCCGCCCTCGTCGGCCTGCTGCTCGCCGGCTTCTCCCCGTTCGGTGTCGACAACCTCTCCCAGGAGGAACTGCACGACCGCGGCGGTGCCATCGCCACCGTCGCCGGGAACTTCCTCCTGTCGCTCGTCGCCCTGGCCAAGGGCAAGACCCCCACCGCGCTCTTCGGAGTGATCGTCCCGCTGGTGGCACTCGTCGGAGCGGTCCGGCTCGCCCGCCCCGGCTCCCCGTGGGCCCGCCGCTTCTACGGCCGTCGCCCCCGCGCCCGCGCCCGGGCCGCCCTGCGCGTCTACCGGCACGACCGCCGCTGGGCCCGGCCGCGCCGCGCCCTTCAGGACTGGATCGGCGGCAGACCCGACCCCCGCCCGGCACGCCTGCCCGGCCACCGCTGACCGCTCCCGCCCGGCCCCCACGGGCGGCGGGCGCGGCCCGGCAGGCTCCGCCGGCGCTGCCGCAGCGCCGCCAGCAGGCACAGCAGCCCCACCGCCATCAGCGCGGCCAGGTGCTCCTTGCCGGCCAGGTTCTCCTTCAGCAGCACCTCCGCGACCATGGCCAGCGTCACCGCGCCCGCCGTCACATAGGCGCCGTACCGCCAGCTCACGAACACCGCCAGCCCCACCACGGCCGCCGACGGCCCGGTGTCCACCACCTGCTCGTCGGTCCACGGCAACCCGAACGGGGCGTGCGCGCCGAGGGTGGTGCCCAGGCGCGCGTACAGGGTGCCGGCGAGCGTGGCGACGTAGGCGATCGTCAGCGTCCGCCACCGGCCCAGGCACAGCTCGGCGATCCCGAACACCAGCAGGATCTGCGCCAGCGCCCCCCACACCGGCAGGTCCAGCGCGGGCACGAACAGCGACAGGGGGGTGCGCAGCAGGGCCAGCCACAGCGGGTCCTCGGCCCGTACGGCACCCGCGTTCTGCACGAGCTGGTACCCCCACGGCTGGTTCTGCACGTACTGCAGGAACGCCGTCAGACCCACCGCCGCCAGGCTCATCGGTACGGCCGCCGGCCCCCGCCGGCGCAGCGGCTCGCGCACGGCGGTGGCGAGCGGCCCCCACTCGGCCCTCGCCCAGCGGGCGAGCGCCCTCATCGCGCGTCCCTCATCGAACGTGCCCCCGTCGAGCGTTCCGGCCATCGAGCGTCCCCCGTCGAACGTGTCTCATCGGTGCGTGTCCAGGTGCCTGCGGTGCACCCGCTCCGGCAGTCCCGGCGCCGCGGGGCCCGCCGCCGGATTCCCGCCCGCCCCGCGACGCCCGGCACGCGCGCTCGCCGTGTCGCCGGACGGCCCGCGCGGCTCCTCGGCCACGCTCGGCCTCGCCCGCGCGGGGTCACCCCCGTCGCGGGCGCCCCGGCGCCTTGCGAGCGCACGCCCCGGACGCCGCGGGACCCGCCCTGCGGGCGGACGGCGGCACTCCGGCGACAGGCCCCCCAGGAACCCCTCCGCCCGCGCCGAGGCGAGGCCGATGCGTGGCAGGTCCGCGCTCTTCTCGAAGAGCAGGAACCGCGGTTCCCAGATGGGCCGGTACTTGGCGTTGGCGCGGTACAGCGACTCGATCTGCCACCAGCGTGAGAAGAAGCTGAGCAGCGAGCGCCACAGCCTCAGCACCGGCCCGGCGCCGAGGCGTGCGCCACGTTCGAAGACCGACCGGAACATCGCGAAGTTCAGTGAGACCTGCGTGATCCCGGTCTCGTCGGCCCGCCGCAGCAGCTCGATGACCATGAACTCCATCAGCCCGTTGGCGGAACCGTCGGAACCGTCGGCGTTCCGGTCGCGCCGCATCAGGTCCAGGGACAGCCCGTGCGGCCCCCACGGCACGAAGGAGAGCAGCGCGCGCAGCCGCCCCTCGGCGTCCGTGCACTCCAGCATCACGCACCGGCCGTCCCCGGGGTCCCCGAGCCGCCCCAGCGCCATGCTGAAGCCGCGCTCGGTGGCGCCGTCCCGCCAGTCGTCGGCACGCTCGACGAGGAAGGCCATCTCCTCCTCCGGGATGTCCTCGTGCCGCCGGATGCGCACCCGGTACCCGGCCCGCCGCACCCGGTTGTAGGCCTGCCGGACGGTGCGCATGGCCCGGCCCTCCAGCGTGAACTCGGAGACCTCCACGATCGCCTCGTCCCCGAGTTCCAGCGCGTCCAGACCGTGCCGGGCGTACACCGTCCCGGCCTCCTCGCCCGCGCCCATCACCGCCGGGATCCAGCCGTGCGCCCGCGCCTCGGCGAGCCACGGCGCGATCGCCCCCGGCCACGCCTCCGGATCCCCGATCGGGTCGCCGGACGCCAGGCTCACCCCGCCCACCACCCGGTAGGCGACGGCCGCCTTCCCGGTCGGCGACCACACGACGCTCTTCTCCCGGCGCAGCGCGAAGTAGCCGAGGGAGTCCCGCTCGCCGTGCCGCTCCAGCAGCTCGCGCAGCCGCTTCTCGTCGTCCTCGGTGAGCGGGTCCACGGCCCGCCGGGAACGGAAGGCGGCGTAGAGGACGGCGAGGAGGAGGGCCGTGCTGAGCACGTTGACCGCCACGTTGGCCCAGTTCGGCGGGTCGATCCCCGGGAAGCGGGACTCCTCGGCCGCCACCGACACCAGCCGCAGGGTGCCGTAGTGCCAGCGCTCCGGGAACGTGGAACGGGCCGCGTCCGGCGCCTGGTTGGTGACCGTCACCAGCAGCCCGGCCAGCAGGCTCGCCGCCAGCCCGCCGCCGACGGCCACCACGGCCGCGAGCCGGGGGTTGGACCGGTCGCCCTTGGCGTAGAACTCGCGCCGTCCGGCGAGCAGCGCGCCCACGAAGGCGGCGGTCAGGGCGAGGGAGACCCAGTTCTGCGGGTACCGCCGGATCTCCGGGAACGCCATGGCGAAGGCGAGCAGTGCCAGGAAGAGCCCGCTCACCACCAGGTTGAGGATCCACGCGGCCCGCTTCCGGCGCCGCATGGTGATGGCCAGGAAGGCGGTGAGGACCCCGGAGGCGAAGCCGGCCGTCAGCAGGTACGGGGTGAAGAAGTCGTCCTGGTTGTGCCGGCGCACGTCCTGGCCGAGCGAGACCCACACCGCGCTGAGGAAGTTGATGAAGGCGACGGTCCGCAGATACCAGACGGCGCACGCGGCGGCCCTCCGGGACACCCCGGTGGACCGCCGCACCCGCTCACCCGTCCGCGCCGCCTCGACTCGCTGCTCCCCGGCAATTCGGGCATCTCCCATGGAGAAGGATCATATGGGGGAGGGCGGGTCGAACCGCGCTATTCCGACTCCGGATCCCTTGCCCGCGTGACGACACCCGCCCTTCTGCTCCACCGCGGCGGCGCTTCATCTGGGCGGCGCATCACCGGGACGGCGTTCCACGGGACGGCGCTCCGCCCCGGCGGCGGGATCCGGCGGCGGGATCCGGCGGCGGGATCCGGCGGTGGGATCCGGCGGTGCCGGCCCGTTCGTGGCCGGCTACTGCGCCGCCTTGCCCTCCTCCTCCGGCTCCGTGTCGTCCCCCGGCTTCTCGGGAAGCTCCGCGGCCAGCGCCGCCGCGGCCCTGACCAGCGGCAGCGCCAGCAGCGCGCCCACGCCCTCGCCGACCTTCACGCCCTGCTCCAGCAGCGGCTCCAGGGCCATCCTGTCCAGGGCCTTGGCCTGCCCCGGCTCCCCGCTGTCGTGTCCGGCCAGCCACCAGTCCGGCGCCCGGAACGCGACCCGCTGGGCGACCAGCGCGCACGCGGCGGCCACCACCCCGTCGAGGATCACCGGCAGCTTCCGCACCGCGCACTGCAGGAGGAACCCGGTCATCGCCGCGAGGTCCGCCCCGCCCACCGCCGCCAGCAGCTGCAGCTGGTCCCCGAGCACCGGCCGGGCCCGCCGCAGCGCGTCCCGGATCGCCGCGCACTTGCGCATCCACGCCAGGTCGTCGATCGCGACCCCGCCCCGCCCGGTCACCACGGAGGCGTCGGTCCCGCACAGCGCGGCGATCAGCACCGCCGCCGGCGTGGTCCCGCCCACGCTGACATCGCCCAGCACCACGAGGTCGGTGCCCGAGTCGGCCTCCTCGTCGGCGACCGCGACACCCGCGAGCAGCGCCGCCTCCGCCTCCTCCGGGGTGAGCGCGTCCTCCACGTCGATACGGCCGCTGCCCCGCCGTACCCGGTGCCGGGTCACGTCCTTCGGCAGGGTGTCCGGCTCGCAGTCCAGGCCCATGTCCACGACCCGTACCGGCACCTCCAGCCGGCGCGCGAGCACGGACACCGGGCTCGCGCCCTCCAGCACCGCCCGCACCAGCTGCTCCGCCCCGCCCGCGGGTCGCGCCGAGACGCCCAGCCCGGCGATGCCGTGGTCGCCGGCGAAGAGCACCACCCGCGGCCGTTCGACCGGCCGCACCGGTACCGTGCCCCGCGCGGCGGCCAGCCACTCGCCCAGCTCGTCCAGGCGGCCCAGCGCTCCCGGCGGCACGATCTGGCGCTCCCGCCGGGTCTCGGCGTCACGGCGTACGCCCCCGTCCGGGCGCTCGATCAGATCGGTGAAGTCGTCCAGATTAAGGCTGCTCATTCGCCGAACAGTACCGCCAGCGAACGACGGCTTCCGCGCCACGTCGCCACCACACCCCCACCACGTCATTGCACCTCGGTACCTGATCCCATACGTTCCGGTTTGCCGCGGAATGTCGCACAGGGAGCCGCCCATGCCGACCTCGCCCCTCACCCCGCAGTTCACCCCCGCCCACGACCCCTTCCAGGAGCCGCGCCGCGAGGACTGCCCCTGGTGCGGCTCACGGAACCTGCGCACCCGGGTGCGCGCGCCCGACCCGCTGCGGCACCGCGCGGGCACCTTCGCCCTCGACGCCTGCCGGGACTGCGGCCACGGCTTCCAGAACCCGCGGCTCACCGCGGAGGGACTCGCCTTCTTCCACCGGGACGTCTACGAGAGACAGCTGGAGGAGTTCGCCGCCCGCGTCCGCTCCGAGAAGGCGGTCCGGCGCCGGCACCGCGCCACCGCCTGGCGGCTGTCGGACCTGCGCGAACCGGAGAGCTGGCTGGACGTCGGCACCGGCCACGCCCGCTTCCCGGAGGCGGCGAAGGAGTTCTTCCCGTACACCAGCTTCGACGGGCTGGATCCGACGGCCCGGGTGGAGCAGGCGCTGCTGGAGGGGCGGGTGGAGGAGGCGCACCGCGGCTATCTCTCGACCCCGGGGATGGCGGACCGGCTGCGCGCCCGCTACGACGTCGTCACCATGTTCCACCACCTGGAGCAGGCACCCGACCCGCGCGCCGAACTCCGCGCCGCGCTGACCGTGCTGCGGCCCGGCGGCCACCTGGTCGTCGAAGTCCCGGACCCGCGCTGCCTGTTCGCCACGCTGCTCGGCAGACGGTGGCTGCCCTACGGCCAGCCGCGCCACCTGCACCTGGTGCCCCTGGCCAACCTCCGCACCGAACTGGAGTCCCTGGGCTGCACGATCCTCGTCACCGACCGCAAGGCCCCCCACGTCCCCTACGACCTCGCGGCCGCCGTCGCCCTCTGCCTGGCCCACCTCCACCCCGTGCTCCAACTGGCGGCCTCACCCCTCATGGACGTGGCCGCGGCCCTGGACCACGGGTGCGCTCCGCTGCTGCGCCGCACACGCTTCTCGAACGCCTACCGGGTGGTGGCGCGGAAAGGCAGGCCCTAGCCCCCGTCAGCCCCGGAGCACCCACGCCTGCCCCGCCACCACCAGCAGCACCTGCTCGCACTCCGCCCCGAACGCCGCGTTCAGCCGCCCCAGTTCGTCCCGGTACCGCCGGCCGGAGGCGGTCGCGGGGACGATCCCGGAGCCGACCTCGTTGGACACCGCGACCACGGTCCGGCGCGTGGCCCGGACCGCGGACGTCAGCTCCCGTACCCGCTCCCGCAGGGCCTTCTCGCCGCCGCCCGCCCACTCCGCGTCGTCCCACGCCCCCACGGAGTCCATCACGTCCGTCAGCCACAGCGACAGGCAGTCGATCAGCAGCGGCGGCCCGTCCTCGGCCAGCAGCGGCACCAGGTCCGTCGTCTCCGTCGTACGCCACGACCCCGGCCGCCGCTCCCGGTGCGCGGCCACCCGTGCCGCCCACTCGCCGTCCCCGCCCCGCGTGCCGCCCGTCGCCGCGTACAGCACCTCCGGGAAGGTCTCCAGCCGCCGCTCCGCCTCCACCGACTTCCCCGAGCGCGCCCCGCCCAGCACCAGCGTCCGGCGTGGCACGTCCGGCACGTCCTCGTACGCCCCGACCACCAGCGTCGTACCGTCCGGCACCGCCCGCGCCCCGTTCGCCGCCAGCCGGCGCCGCAACTCCGCGCCGGGCGGCACGTCGTGGTCGAGGTGGACGGCGATGACGTCCGTCGTGGGGCCGACCGAGCCGGCCGCGCGCAGCCGGGCGAGCGCGTCCGGACGGCCCACGACGTCCGCGAGGAGCATGTCGTACGACTCCGCCGACGCCTCCGCCAGGCCGGCCGGCGCCCCGCCCGGCGGCAGGTACAGCAGCCGCTGCCCGTCCGGCCCGGTCACCGCGTAGCCGGTGCCGCCCGCGTCCATCGCCACCGCCCGCACCCGATGCCCCGTCAGCAGCGCCAGCTCCCGCCCGTCCGGCACCCGCCCGGGCTGCGGCAGCCCGGCCGGCACCTCCACCGCCGGGCCGTCGTGCGGGTGCGACAGCAGCACCTGCCGTACCCCGCCCAGCGAATGCCCGGCGCGCGCCGCCGCGAAGGCCGCGCCCGGTGTCAGGTCGAGCAGCAGCGCGCCGTCGACCAGCACCGCGGTCGCGGCCCGCGCGTCCGGCCCGAGCGCGGTCGCACAGGCGGCACAGGAACAGTCGGGTCGAGGCAGCCCCGCCGGGGCACCGGTACCGAGCAAAGTGATGTCCACGGACCGATTTTCGCCTGTCCCCGCAGGTCTTGCGCTTCCGGCTAGGCTGCCGGGCAGGTGTTGGATCAAAGGAGGCCCACATGACGGCATGGACGTGGCGGTTCGAGAAGGCCGACGGGACGGAGGTCCAGCCGGCGGTGCAGCCCGAGGAGTTCACCACGCAGGGCGACGCCGAGTCCTGGATCGGCGAGCACTGGAAGGCGCTGCTGGAGGGCGGCGCCGACCAGGTGCGGCTGTTCGAGGAGACCAGCGAGATCTACGGGCCGATGAGCCTGCAGGCCGACGCCTGACCCGGCGTCGAGCGGGGGTGAGGAGGGGCCGCCCTCCTCACTGCTCGCCCAGCGTCACCTCGACCGTCTTCTCGGCGCCGTCGCGCTGGTACGTCACCGACGTCCGCCGGCCCGGCCTGTCCACCGCCAGCGCCTCGGCGAGCGAGGTCATGGTGGTGACGGGCCGGCCACCCAGTTCGAGGATGATGTCCCCGGGCCGCAGGCCCGCCCTGTCGGCCGCGCCGCCGGCGCGCACGCTGACCACCGCCACCCCGATCGGCTGGTACTGGTCGTTCAGGAAGGTCCGCCCGGTGATGTCGAGGGCCGCCCGCCCGGAGTCGACGACCTTGCCCCGCCTGATGATCTGGTCGGCGACCGTCTTCACCATCGACGCCGGGATCGCGAACCCGATGCCGGGCGCCGTACTGCCCCCGAGGCTGGGGTCGGCCGCCGCGAGCGTCGGGATGCCGATCACCTGCCCGTCCAGGTTCACCAGGGCGCCGCCGCTGTTGCCGGGGTTGATCGCGGCCGACGTCTGCACCATGTTCGCGATGGTCGCGCCCGTACCGCCGCCCGTGTCCCCCTCGCTGACGGTCCGTCCGGTCGCCGAGACGATGCCCTGGGTCACGCTGGACGACAGCCCCAGCGGCGAACCCATGGCCAGCACGATCTGCCCGACCTGCACCTTCTCCGAGTTCCCGATCACCGCCGGCTTCAGCCCGTCCCGCACCCGGTCCAGCCGGATCACGGCGAGGTCCTGCTCGGGGTAGGAGAAGACCAGGCTCGCGGTCAGCGGCTCCTCGTTGTTGGCCGTGGTGACCTGGAAGGTCTTCTCCGAGCCGACCACGTGCGCGTTGGTGACGATGTGCCCCTTGTCGTCGTACACCACCCCGGAGCCCAGTTCCCGGCTCGCCTGGATCTGCACGACCGACGGCAGGACCTCCTTGATGACCCGCTGGTACTGGTCCTGCAGGTCGGTCCCGGCCTTCGGCACGGCCGCCCGGACGCTCGCCGGAGCGTCCTGCGCGGCGGGAGCGAGCGGAGTGGTGCAGCCGGCGGCGAGCAACGCGCAGGCCACCGGCACGGCCCTGCGGACGGCCGCCCGGAGGGCCTGCGCACGGGTACGGAAAGCGTCCATGCCCCGAGTCTCACCGCAGGGTGATCACCCGGCTCCCGCTGTTGCCCCGAACGGGCTCAGCCGCGTACCCCGCACAGATGCAGCAGCGCCGCCACCCCGCGGTACGGGTCCGTGCGCCCGGCCCGCTCCTCCACCGCGAGCAGCGTGTCGAGGTCCGGGGGGACCGCCGCGTCGTCCGCCGCCGTGTCCGTGAAGACGCGGACGCCGTACCAGGCGTGCAGCGGGGCGGCGATGCCGTCGAGCGTGGCGGTGAGGGAGGCCAGGCGGTCGGCGCGGACGGACACGCCCAGGCGGTTGCGGTAGGCGGTGGTGTCGAAGGCGGCCAGGGCGCCCGCCCAGTCACCGCCGAGGCCGGGACGCATGGCGAGTGCGTCGCCGTTGCGCACCAGCAGGGAGAGCAGACCGCCGGGGGCCAGCATCCGGGCCAGGCCCGCCACCAGCGGGTCGGGCTCCTCGACGTACATCAGGACGGCGTGGCACAGCACCACGTCGAAGCTGCCCGGCAGGAAGTGCACACCCGTGTCCCGCCCGTCGCCCTCCACCAGCCGGACCCGCTCCCGGATGCCCTCCGGCTCCCGGGCCACGGCCTCCCGGGCGGCGGCGACCATCGTCGGGTCGCGCTCCACGCCGGTCACCTGGTGGCCGAGCCGGGCCAGCCGCAGCGCCTGCGCGCCCCGGCCCATCCCCACGTCGAGCACCCGCAGCCGCCGCCCGACCGGGAACCGCCCGGATATCTGCTCGTCGAGCTGCCGCGCCACCAGTTCCTGGCTGACGACATCCCGCAGCCCGCCCAGCCGGTTCGGCCGGGCGTCGGCCGCGTCCCCGGTGAAAGCGTCAGCGCTCAGGGCCGCTCTCCGCGCTTCACCTGCGGCTTCGGCAGCCGGAGCCGGCGCATCTGCAGGGACCGCAGCAGCGCGTAGGCGACCGCGCCGCGCGTGTTCTGGTCCGGGAAGCGCTCCTTGAGCCGCTTCTTCAGCCGGAAACCGCTCACCGCCCCGTCCAGCACGATCAGCACGATCACGATCAGCCACAGCAGCAGCGCGATGCTCTGGATCGAGGGCACCTTCACCACGCTCAGCACCAGGATGACCACGGCGAGCGGCAGGAAGAACTCCGCCACGTTGAACCGCGAGTCCACCCAGTCGCGGGCGAACTTGCGGACCGGGCCCTTGTCCCGGGCGGGCAGATAGCGCTCGTCACCGGACGCCAGCGCCTGGCGCTGCCGCTCCAGGGCCTGGCGCCGCTCCTCGCGCTGGCGCTTCGCGGCCTCCTTGCGGTTGGTGGGCGTGTGGGCCACGCTGCGCCGCTGGGTCTGGGCCTCACTGCGCTTGGGCGTGGGCCTGCCCTTCGGGGCCTGCGGGTCACGGGGCTGCTTGGAGAGGGTCACCTGAGCCTTGTCGGCGGGGGCCTTCTCGTCCTTGGCACGGCTACGGAACACAAAACCCAAGGGTAAGGGCTGCACCGGCATGGACCCCAGCCCGGTGGGGAACGATCCGGCAACGCCGGACGTCCGTACAGGGTGGATCACCTACTCCTCACGCCGGAGCGGAGCGGCCCGCAGTCGTTCTCGGGGATGAGCGCATCACCCCGGGAACAGTGCGGTAATGGAAGCAGGGCCCGTACTGTGGGTCCTGTCGCAGGATCTGTGAGCTGGAGTCCGTCAGAAGGGGGCGCGCGAAGCCCATGAGCGGTGTCATGAAGCGTATGGGGATGATCTTCCGCGCGAAGGCGAACAAGGCCCTTGACCGGGCCGAGGACCCGCGCGAGACCCTCGATTACTCCTACCAGAAGCAGCTGGAGCTGCTGCAGAAGGTGCGGCGCGGCGTGGCCGACGTGGCCACCAGCCGCAAGCGCCTGGAACTCCAGCTGAACCAGCTCCAGCAGCAGTCCGCCAAGCTGGAGGACCAGGGCCGCAAGGCGCTCGCGCTCGGCCGCGAGGACCTGGCCCGGGAGGCGCTGTCCCGCAAGGCCGCCCTCCAGCAGCAGGTGACGGACCTGGAGACCCAGCACGCGACCCTCCAGGGCGAGGAGGAGAAGCTCACCCTGGCGGCCCAGCGCCTCCAGGCCAAGGTGGACGCCTTCCGTACGAAGAAGGAGACCATCAAGGCCACCTACACCGCCGCCCAGGCCCAGACCCGCATCGGCGAGGCCTTCTCCGGCATCTCCGAGGAGATGGGCGACGTCGGCCTCGCCATCCAGCGCGCCGAGGACAAGACCGCCCAGATGCAGGCCCGGGCCGGCGCCATCGACGAGCTGCTCGCCTCCGGCGCCCTCGACGACCAGTCCGGCATGCACAAGGACGACATCCAGGCCGAGCTGGACCGGCTCTCCGGTGGTACGGATGTAGAGCTGGAACTGCAGCGCATGAAGGCCGAGCTGGCCGGGGGCTCCCCGCAGCAGGCCCTCGAGGGCGGCACCGGTCAGGGGCAGTCCCAGCAGCAGCCGCAGGACACCCCGCGCTTCGACAAGCAGTAGCCCGGCGCCGGGGCCCGAGCCGAGGAGGCCGACGTGATCGTACGGATCATGGGGGAGGGCCAGGTGAGGCTGGACGACAGCCACCTCGCCGAGCTGAACCAGCTGGACGACGAACTGCTGGCCGAGCTGGAGAGCGGCGACGGCGAGGGCTTCCGCCGGACGCTCACCGCCCTGCTGGATGCCGTCCACCGCCTCGGCAAGCCGCTGCCGGACGACTCCCTGGAACCCTCGGAACTGATCCTGCCGGCCCGGGACGCGACGCTGGAGGAGGTCCGGGCCCTCCTCGGTGACGAGGGACTGATCCCCGGGTGAGCGCCTGACAGGCCGGGGCGCTCGTGGCCGCGGGCGGTCGTGCCGCCGCGGCGGCACGGGTGGGCGCCCGGGGTACCCCCGCTCGAAGAGCTCGGAGGAGGCGCCTGCCGGCGAGCAGCGCCCCGCCCCGGCCCGGCACCCGCACCGGACGTAGACCTGACCGCGGGGGAAGGGCGCCGTACTGTTCCCCCCGTGAGCACTCTCGACAGCGCCCGGTGCAGGCTCAAGGCCCACCCGCTGGCGGCGGACGCGGTTCTCGCCGCGGGCGTCCTGGCCTGCATGGTCGCCGGTTCCTTCGCCGTGCCCCGGCGGGAGCACGGCGTCACCTGGGACCTGCGCACCCCGGCCGCCCTCAGCCTCCTCCTCATGCTGGCCGGCGCCGCGGCGCTGGTGTTCCGCCGCCGCGCACCCCGGACGGTCCTGGCCGTCACCGGCACCGTCTCCCTCGTCGAGTGCGTCACCGGCGACCCGCGCGCCCCGGTCGCGATGTCCGCCGTCGTCGCCCTCTACACCGTCGCCGCGACCACCGACCGCCCCACCACCTGGCGCCTCGGCCTGCTCACCATGACCGTGCTGACGGCCGCCGCGATGCTCGCCGGCCCGCTGCCCTGGTACGCCCAGGAGAACCTGGGCGTCCTCGCCTGGACCGGTATCGGCGCCACCGCGGGCGACGCGGTCCGCAGCCGGCGCGCCGTCGTCCAGGCCATCCGGGACCGCGCGGAACGCGCCGAACGCACCCGCGAGGAGGAGGCCCGCCGCCGGGTCGCCGAGGAGCGCCTGCGGATCGCCCGCGACCTGCACGACGTCGTCGCCCACCACATCGCCCTGGTCAACGTGCAGGCGGGTGTCGCCGCCCATGTCATGGACAAGCGGCCCGACCAGGCCAAGGAGGCCCTCGCGCACGTCCGCGAGGCCAGCCGCAGCGCGCTGAACGAACTCCGCGCCACCGTCGGCCTGCTCCGCCAGTCCGGCGACCCGGCGGCCCCCACCGAACCCGCCCCGGGCCTGAGCCGACTGGAGGAGCTGGCCGACACCTTCCGCAGCGCGGGCCTGCCGGTGGCCGTGGCCCGCGCCGACCAGGGCACCGAACTCCCCGCCGCCGTCGACCTGGCCGCCTACCGGATCGTCCAGGAGGCCCTGACCAACGTGCAGAAGCACGCCGGCCCCGAGGCCGAGGCCGAGGTGAGCGTCGTACGGGTCGGACCGCACGTGGAGGTGACCGTCCTGGACGACGGCTCGGGGTCGCCCGGCGCGCCCGCGGCCGGCGGCGGGCACGGGCTGCTCGGCATGCGCGAGCGGGTCACCGCCCTCGGCGGCACCCTGACCACCGGGCCCCGCTACGGCGGCGGCTTCCGCGTGCATGCGATCCTGCCGGTCAAGACGACGCCGGCCCAGGGGGAGCCCGTATGACCATCCGTGTCCTGCTCGCGGACGACCAGGCACTGCTGCGCAGCGCGTTCCGGGTGCTGGTCGACTCCGAGCCCGACATGGAGGTGGTGGGGGAGGCCTCCGACGGTGCGGAGGCGGTCCGGCTGGCCCGGGAGCACGCCCCGGACATCGTCCTCATGGACATCCGGATGCCCGGCACGGACGGCCTCGCCGCGACCCGGCTGATCAGCGCCGACCCGTCGCTCGCCCGGGTCCGGGTGGTCATCCTGACCACGTTCGAGGTCGACGACTACGTCGTCCAGGCGCTGCGCGCCGGCGCCTCCGGCTTCCTCGGCAAGGGCAGCGAGCCGGTGGAGCTGCTGAATGCCATCCGGGTCGCGGCGGACGGTGAGGCGCTGCTGTCCCCGGCCGCCACCAAGGGGCTGATCGCCCGCTTCCTCGCCCGGGGCGACGACGGCGACGGACCCGACCCGGCCCGCTCCGAGCGGCTCGGCACGCTCACCGGCCGCGAGCGGGAGGTCCTCGTCCAGGTCGCCGGCGGCCACTCCAACGACGAGATCGCCGAGCGCCTGGAGGTCAGCCCGCTGACGGTGAAGACGCACGTCAACCGGGCCATGGCCAAGCTGGGCGCGCGGGACCGGGCGCAGCTCGTCGTCATCGCGTACGAGTCGGGACTGGTACGCCCGAGGATGGACTGATCTCCACCCACGCGTACTGCGCGGGGAGTAGGGGCCGGGTAAGGGAACGGGACCTGGGGCCTACGGAACGGCACCCCGAGATGGATCAGGGTGGTGGTGTGGGCGCCCACCGCGTCCCCTCGCCGCTTCTGCCGCTCACAGAAGAGAGACCCTGATCCATGTCCTGGCTGTCCAGATTCAGCCTCGCCCAGCGGGCCCTCGTCGGGCTCGTGTCCCTCGTCGCGCTCGCCTTCGGGCTGATCGCGATACCCCAGATCAAACAGCAGCTGCTGCCCACCATAGAACTGCCCATGGTGTCGGTGATCGCGCCGTACCAGGGCGCCTCGCCCGACGTGGTCGAGAAGCAGGTCGTCGAGCCCATCGAGGACAACCTCCAGGGCGTCGACGGCGTCACCGGTGTCACCTCCACCGCGAGCGAGGGCAACGCCGTGATCATGGCGTCCTTCGACTACGGCAACGACACCAAGCGGATCGTCTCCGACGTCCAGCAGGCCGTGAACCGGGCCCGCAACCGGCTCCCGGACGACGTCGACCCGCAGGTGGTCTCCGGCTCCACGGACGACATGCCGACCGTCGTCCTCGCCGTCACCTCCGACAAGGACCAGCAGGCCCTCGCCGACCAGCTCGACACGACCGTCGTACCGGCGCTGAAGGACATCGACGGCGTGGGCCGCGTGCAGGTCATGGGCGTCCGTGACCTCCAGGTCACCGTCACCCCGGACGACGCGAAGCTCGCCCGGGCCGGCCTCACCCCCGCCGCGCTCGGCCAGGCCCTCCAGGCGGGCGGCGCCACCGTCCCGGCCGGCTCCTTCGACGAGGACGGCGCGAGCCGCACCGTCCAGGTCGGCGGCGGCTTCACCTCCCTGCGGCAGATCAGGGACCTCCGGGTCACCGGCGAGGGCGCGAAGCACCCCGTGCGGCTCGCCGACGTGGCGACCGTCAAGGAGCAGCCGGCCCCGGCCGACTCGATCACCCGCACCGACGGCAGGCCCAGCCTCGCCGTCAACGTGACGATGGACCACGACGGCAGCGCGGTCTCCATCTCCGACGCGGTCGAGGACAAGCTGCCCGGCCTGCGCGAGGACCTCGGCGCGGGCGCGAAGCTCACGGTGGTCAGCGACCAGGGCCCGGCCGTCTCCAAGTCCATCAAGGGCCTGACCACGGAGGGCGCGCTCGGCCTGCTCTTCGCGGTCCTGGTGATCCTGGTCTTCCTGACCTCGATCCGCTCCACCCTGGTCACGGCGGTGTCCATCCCGCTGTCGGTGGTGCTGGCCCTGCTGGTGCTGTGGACGCGCGACCTGTCGCTGAACATGCTCACCCTGGGCGCGCTGACCATCGCCATCGGCCGGGTCGTGGACGACTCGATCGTGGTCCTGGAGAACATCAAGCGCCACCTCGGCTACGGCGAGGAGCGCAGGGAGGCCATCCTCACCGCGGTGCGCGAGGTGGCCGGCGCGGTCACCTCCTCCACTCTCACCACGGTCGCCGTGTTCCTGCCGATCGGCCTGGTCGGCGGCATGGTGGGCGCCCTGTTCGGCTCGTTCAGCATCACGGTGACGGCGGCCCTGCTGGCCTCCCTGCTGGTGTCGCTGACGGTCGTGCCGGTCCTGTCGTACTGGTTCCTGCGCGCCCCGAAGAACACCCCGGCGGACGCGGCGGAGGCCCGCCGCAGGGCCGAGGAGAAGGAGGCGAACAGCCGCCTCCAGCGCGCCTACGTCCCCGTCCTGCGGTTCGCCACCCGCCGCCGCCTCACCAGCGTGGCCCTGGCGATCGTCGTCCTGGTCGTCACCTTCGGCATGTCCGGCCTGCTGAAGACGAACTTCTTCGACCAGGGCGAGCAGGAGGTCCTCACCGTCAAGCAGAAGCTGAAGCCCGGCACCAGCCTGGCCGCCACCGACGCCCAGGCCAGGCGGGTCGAGAAGCTGCTCGCCTCCACCGAGGGCGTGAAGGACTACCAGGTCACCGTCGGCTCCTCCGGCTTCATGGCGGCCTTCGGCGGCGGCACCGACACCAACCAGGCGTCCTACCAGGTCATGCTCAAGGACTCCGCGTCCTACGACGACGTGCAGAAGGACCTGGAGGACGGCCTGAGGAAGCTCAAGGGCATCGGTACGACCACCGTGTCGGCCGGTGACGGCTTCGGCAACCAGGACCTGAGCGTCGTGGTGAAGGCGTCCGACCCGAAGGCGCTGCGCACGGCGGCGGAGCAGGTCCGCTCCACGGTCGCCGGCCTCGACCACGTCACGGACGTCAGCAGCGACCTCGCGCGAAGCGTGCCGCGGATCTCCGTCAGGGCGAACGCCGAGGCGGCGGCCGCCGGGTTCGACGACCAGAAGCTGGGCGCCGCGGTGGCCCAGGCCGTGCGCGGCACGACGGCGGCCAAGGCGGTCCTGGACGACACCGAGCGGGACGTCGTCGTCCGCTCGGCGAAGCCCGCGACCACGCTGGACCAGCTGCGGAAGCTGCGCCTCGGCCCGGTGCGGCTGGGCGACATCGCCACGGTGAAGCTGGTGGACGGCCCGGTGTCCATGACCCGCATCGACGGGCAGCGCGCGGCCACCGTCACGGCCCGGCCGACCGGTGACAACACGGGCGCGATCAGCACCAGGCTCCAGTCGAAGATCAAGGCCCTGAAGCTGCCGGCGGGCGCCACGGCCGAGATCGGCGGTGTCTCCTCCGACCAGGACGACGCCTTCAAGAACCTGGGCCTGGCCATGCTGGCGGCCATCGCGATCGTCTTCATGCTGCTGGTGGCGACCTTCCGCTCGCTCGCCCAGCCGCTGATCCTGCTGGTGTCCGTTCCCTTCGCGGCGACGGGCGCGATCGGCCTGCTGGTCGCCACCGGCACCCCGCTGGGCGTGCCCGCGATGATCGGCATGCTGATGCTGATCGGCATCGTGGTGACCAACGCGATCGTGCTGATCGACCTGATCAACCAGTACCGCGCCCAGGGCCACGGCGTGGTGGAAGCCGTGATCGAGGGCGGCCGGCACCGGCTCCGCCCGATCCTGATGACGGCGCTGGCGACGATCTTCGCCCTGCTCCCGATGGCCCTGGGGGTCACCGGCGAGGGCGGCTTCATCGCCCAGCCGCTGGCGGTGGTCGTCATCGGCGGCCTGATCACCTCGACCCTGCTGACCCTGCTCCTCGTCCCGACGCTCTACGCGATGCTGGAGCTGCGCAAGGAGCGCAGGGCGAAGAAGCGGGCGGCGAAGAGGCAGCCGACGGCCGAGGCCTCCGAGGAACCGCAGCCGGCGCAGGTCTAGCCGCAGCGCGAAAAGCCGCAGCGCGAAAAAAGGGGGGCCGCACCTGGTGGTGCGGCCCCCCTTTGCGCGCGTCACGACCGCCGGAGGCTACGGCAGCGCCAGCATCCGCTCCAGCGCGAGCTTGGCGAACGCCTCGGTCTCCTTGTCGACCTCGATGCGGTTGACCAGGTTGCCCTCGGCCAGGGACTCCAGGGCCCAGACCAGGTGGGGCAGGTCGATGCGGTTCATGGTCGAGCAGAAGCAGACCGTCTTGTCGAGGAAGACGATCTCCTTGCCCTCGGGGGCGAAACGGTTCGCCAGCCGGCGGACCAGGTTCAGCTCCGTGCCGATGGCCCACTTCGAGCCGGCCGGGGCGGCTTCGAGGGCCTTGATGATGTACTCGGTCGAGCCGACGTAGTCCGCCGCGGCCACGACCTCGTGCTTGCACTCGGGGTGGACCAGGACGTTCACACCGGGGATGCGCGCGCGCACGTCGTTGACCGAGTCCAGGCTGAACCGGCCGTGGACCGAGCAGTGGCCGCGCCAGAGGATCATCTTCGCGGCGCGCAGCTCGTCCGCGGTCAGCCCGCCGTTCGGCTTGTGCGGGTTGTAGACCACGCAGTCGTCCAGGGACATGCCCATGTCCCGGACGGCGGTGTTGCGGCCCAGGTGCTGGTCCGGCAGGAAGAGGACCTTCTCGCCCTGCTCGAAGGCCCAGTCCAGGGCGCGCTTGGCGTTGGACGAGGTGCAGATGGTGCCGCCGTGCTTGCCGGTGAACGCCTTGATGTCGGCCGAGGAGTTCATGTACGAGACGGGGACCACCTGCTCGGCGATCCCGGCCTCGGTCAGCACGTCCCAGCACTCGGCGACCTGCTCGGCCGTCGCCATGTCGGCCATGGAGCAGCCGGCGGCGAGGTCGGGCAGGACCACCTTCTGGTCGTCGGAGGTCAGGATGTCCGCCGACTCCGCCATGAAGTGCACACCGCAGAAGACGATGTACTCGGCCTCCGGGCGCGCCGCCGCGTCCCGGGCCAGCTTGAAGGAGTCGCCCGTGACATCGGCGAACTGGATGACCTCGTCGCGCTGGTAGTGGTGGCCGAGCACGAAGACCTTGTCGCCGAGCTTCTCCTTGGCCGCGCGGGCACGCTCGACCAGGTCGGGGTCGGACGGCGACGGCAGGTCACCGGGGCACTCGACGCCCCGCTCGCTCTTCGGGTCGGCCTCGCGGCCGAGCAGCAGCAGGGCGAGCGGAGTCGGCTGCACGTCGAGCTCCGGGGTCTGGGCGGTGGTCACGACACGCACCCTTTCTACTTTTCGTCTAACTGACGCTATCTATCATAACTGCTTCACGTCACTTTGACGATGGCCATAGCGTCCATGTGACGTGAATCCCGTCGGCGTCCCTCTCCGGGCGCCTGTCCGCCTTCCCGGGCATGTGCGAGCATGAGGAAGCGAGAAAAAACGCGACAACGCGAATGCCCGGCCCGGAATGAATCCGCTGATTCGCCGGTTGCACTCGTCGGCAAGCAGTCTCCGTACAACCCGGGAGAGATGTAGATGTCCGTATCGGACGAGACCACCACCGTCACCGACGGCATCATCCTGACCGACGCCGCCGCGGCCAAGGTCAAGGCCCTGCTCGACCAGGAAGGCCGCGACGACCTCGCGCTGCGCGTCGCCGTCCAGCCCGGCGGCTGCTCCGGTCTGCGTTACCAGCTCTTCTTCGACGAGCGCTCGCTCGACGGCGACGTCGTGAAGGACTTCGGCGGGGTCAAGGTCGTCACGGACCGGATGAGCGCCCCGTACCTGGGCGGCGCCACCGTCGACTTCGTGGACACGATCGAGAAGCAGGGCTTCACGATCGACAACCCCAACGCGACCGGCTCCTGCGCCTGCGGCGACTCCTTCAGCTGAGCCGAGCCGACACCGGACGCGAACGAGGCGGCGGTCCCCTTCCGGGGGCCGCCGCCTCGGCGTTCTCGCCGCCCTGGCGCGACTGGGCCGCCGCGTCGGCGTCCGCGCGCCCTGGGGCGTCTCTTCCGGATCATGCCGGGGTCGCGGGGTTCCGGACGAGAGGCCTAGGGGTTTCGTTTGGATCGGGTCGGATCAGGCCGCGGCGTCCGGTGCGGTGCATCGCGAGGCGGAGGATCACCCGCGTACTGGGCGTACTCGGGTGGTCCGACAACGCGGCGAGGTGCCGTGCCGGGCGTCGCGGACCCGGGCTGATCCAAACGAAACCCCCTAGCGCGGCCGGGCCGACGCGTCCGGCCGCAGGGAGCCCGGCTTCGCCTTCGGGACCGCCTGGCCGTCCGCGTCGACCACCGTCCGCCCGTCCAGCGGCGAGTGCAGCGTCACCGTCTTCACGTACTCCTTCGCGATCAGCACGCACACCCGGCCCGGCCAGGGCTTCTCGGTGACCGTCACCGTCACCCGCCCGCCGCTCTCCCGCGCCGAGGTCCGGTAGTCGGCGCACACCCCGCCGTAGAAGCTCAGGTTCAGCGTCCGCCCGTCGGCCGTGTAGGCGTTCACCCTCACGCTCCGGCTCCCGGCGGGCGCGCCGGCGGACGGCGGCGCCGAGGACGGTGCCGAGGGCGCTGAGGCCGTCCGCGACGTCAGGTACTCCGGATCGACCGCCGGATACGTCACCGTGAACGCGCCGTCCGCCGCGGACCCCCGCACCCGGAACAGCCAGGACGGCACCAGCGTCTGCCGTCCGCCGACGGAGTGCGCGGCCAGCCCGAACACCGCCTTCTCGACCGTGACGGTGTTCGTGTCCGTGTTCGTGTCCGGGGTCGTGTCCCGCTTCGCCGACGGCTTCCCCGGCGCGCCCGTGGACGCGCCGCACGGCTGCTCCAGCCGGTCCTTCAGCGGCACCGGGGTGGCGCACCCGCCGATCCCCATCCGGTGGCCGTCCTTCGCCGGCCCGTTCAGCAGCTCCAGCGTCTTCCCGGCGTCCAGCACCGGGTACGTGTCGCCCTTCACCGGCGTGGCGAGCAGCCCGTGGCCGCCGACCAGCTCGCCGGTCCGGTCTACGGTCAGGCCGGTCGTCCAGCCGTACGTGGGCAGCCCGCCCACCACCGGATCCGCGTTCACCACCCGCCGGGCGCCCATCACCTGGCTCGCGTCGGTCTTGGCGTCGTCCAGCCCCGCCGCCTTCAGCACCGGCGCCGCCGCCTTCTCGGCGTCCGCCACGCTCACCGGGTCACCGGCCGGAGCACCCGGGTCGTGCGCGCAGACGGTCACCTTCCGGCAGTCGTCCGTGCCGGGCGCGTACCGGTCGAAGCTCCAGCTGCCCGGCGCGTCCCGGTTCACCCGCAGCACCGGCCCGGACCCGTCCTGGCCGCCGACCCGCCAGATCCGGCCCTCGGCCACCGGCGCCCCGTCGATCCCGAGCGCCTTCGCCAGCCGCACCACCTGCTCCCGGCCGACCTCGGCCCGCGGCTCGTACACCGGTGCCGAACCGGGTCCCTCCGGCAGCTCGCCCCTCGCGACGTACCGGGTGCCGTGCGGGTCCGGCTCGCCGGGCGCGACACCGCCGGTTCCGCTGCTCGTCCAGCCGTCCAGGGTGAGCGGCGGGGGAGTGCGGCCGGCTCCGCCGGGCGCGGCCGGGGTGCCGGAACGGCCGTCCGGGCCGCCGCTCGCCGCGAGGTAGGCGCCACCGCCACCGACCAGGAGGACGGCCGCGGTGGCGACGGCGACGACGACGGCGGTGGGGCGCCGGCCACTCGTCCGGCCCGGGTGCGCCGTCGTCGACTGCGGGTCCGCCCCTTCGGGGCGCTCAGGCCGCTCGGTGTCCACCGCATCGCTCCTCGCTGCTCGTGTCCCGCGCCCCCTGCGCGGGGGACGGCGATGGGACGCGGGAGGGGAGCCGGCGGTTCCCGGGCACGCGCTCCCAGGTCAGTCGCCGTAGTCGGACATCGCGTCCAGCAGCCGGGCGGACCGCGCGGGCACGCTCACCCCGTGGATGAGGGACGGCGGCACCGGCCGGGGCTCGGCGTGCTCCGGGACCGTCCAGTGCGGGGCCATCCGGGCGCAGTCCCCGCGCAGCGCGGCGAGATCGCCGTCGAGGTCGGCCGGGGCGTGGGAGGTGACCTTGAGGTTCGTCATGCCCGCACCGTAGGCACGGCGCAGGGGGCGAAGAAAGAGCTACTATCGGGTAGTTTTGCCTGCTTCAGCGACGGCTTCCGACCGGGTAGCGTGAACTGTCAACCCGCCCTCCCGTCTCCCACCACCGCCCTTCCAACGAGCGCTCACGCGCGCACCTTCTTATTTCCGCAGGAGAACCCCGTCGTGCGCATCGCAGTCACCGGCTCCATCGCCACCGACCACCTCATGACCTTCCCCGGCCGCTTCGCCGACCAGTTCGTCGCGGACCAGCTGCACACGGTTTCGCTCTCCTTCCTGGTCGACAACCTCGACGTGCGCCGCGGCGGCGTCGGAGCCAACATCGCCTTCGGCATGGGCCAGCTCGGCACCGCGCCGGTCCTGGTCGGCGCCGCCGGCTTCGACTTCGACGAGTACCGGGCCTGGCTCGACCGGCACGGCGTGGACACCGCCTCGGTCCGCATCTCCGAGACCCTGCACACCGCCCGCTTCGTGTGCACGACCGACGCCGACCACAACCAGATCGGCTCCTTCTACACGGGCGCGATGAGCGAGGCCCGGCTGATCGAGCTGAAGACCGTGGCGGACCGCGTGGGCGGCCTCGACCTCGTCCTCATCGGCGCCGACGACCCCGAGGCGATGCTCCGCCACACCGAGGAGTGCCGCTCCCGGAACATCCCGTTCGCCGCCGACTTCTCCCAGCAGATCGCCCGGATGGAGGGCGAGGAGATCCGGATACTGCTGGACGGCTCGACCTACCTGTTCTCCAACGAGTACGAGAAGGGGCTCATCGAGTCCAAGACCGGCTGGACCGACGCCGAGATCCTCTCCAAGGTCGGCCACCGGGTGACCACGCTCGGCTCGCGCGGCGTGCGCATCGAGCGGGACGGCGAGGACCCGATCGAGGTCGGCTGCCCGGAGGAGGAGCGCAAGGCCGACCCCACGGGCGTCGGCGACGCCTTCCGCGCGGGCTTCCTGTCCGGACTGGCCTGGGGCGTCTCCCTGGAGCGCGCCGCCCAGGTCGGGTGCATGCTCGCCACGCTGGTCATCGAGACGGTCGGCACGCAGGAGTACCAGCTGCGGCGGGGGCACTTCATGGAGCGGTTCGTGAAGGCGTACGGCGAGGACGCGGGCCGGGAAGTGCGGGCCCACCTGGGCTAGGGGGTTTCGTTTGGATCAGCCCGGCCGCGGGCGGCGGTGCCTGTCGGCCGGCCCGGCACCGCGACCCCGGCATGATCCGGAAGACGCGACCCCGGCATGATCCGGCTGAGAGGCCCCAGGGGCCGGCCTCTCAGCCCACCCTGCGCACCAGGTACGCCGTCCCCTTCTCCGCCGGCTCCTCCCCGACGTACTCCTGCCCCCGCATCTCGCACCACGCCGGGATGTCCAGCCGGGCCGCCTCGTCGTCGGAGAGGACCCGGACGGTCCCGCCCACCGGGACGTCCCCGAACACCTTCGCCAGCTCGATGACCGGGATCGGGCAGCGCTTGCCCAGCGAGTCGACGACCAGTTCCTCCGCCCGGACGGCCGTCGCCGGGGCCGGGGCCGGCGCCCCCAGCTTCTCCCGGACGCCCGCCACCGCCTGCGGCAGCACCCGGAGGAACCGCTCCACGTCCGCCTCGGCCGTGCCGGGCGGCAGGGACACCCGCACGTTGCCCTCGCTGAGCACGCCCATGGCCTTGAGCACATGGCTGGGCGTCAGCGTGCTGCTCGTGCAGGAGGAGCCGGAGGAGACCGAGAAGCCGGCCCGGTCCAGCTCGTGCAGCAGGGCCTCGCCGTCGACGTAGAGGCAGGAGAAGGTGACGATCCCGGGCAGCCGGCGCTCGGCGTCGCCGACCACCTCCACGTCCGGCACCAGCTCCGGCACCCGCGCCCGGATCCGCGCCGTCAGCTCCCGCAGCCGCACCGCCTCCTGGGCCGCCTCGGCCCGCACCGCGCGCAGCGAGGCCACGGCCGCCACGATGGCCGGGAGGTTCTCGAACCCGGGCGCCCGGCCGGACTCCCGCTCGTCCACCGGCCCCTGGGCGGCGAACCGCACCCCCTTGCGCACGACGAGCAGCCCGACCCCCGACGGCCCGCCCCACTTGTGCGCGCTGGCCGCGAGCAGCGACCAGTCGCCCTCGACCGGCCCCCAGCCCAGCGACTGCGCCGCGTCCACCAGCAGCGGCACCCCCGCCGCCCGGCACATCTCGGCCACCTCGGCCACCGGCTGTACGGTCCCCACCTCGTGGTTGGCCGACTGCAGGCACGCCAGCGCGGTGTCCGCCCGGAGCGCGGCCGCGTACCCCGCCGGGTCGACGGCTCCCGTCCGGCTGACGGCCACCCGGGTGACGTCTGCGCCCTCCGCCTCGCACACCTCCGCCGAATGGAGTACGCAGGAGTGTTCGACGGACGACACGATCAGGTGGCGTCCCACCCTCCGCCGCCCGGCCAACGCCCCCGCGACGCCGCTGTGTACGGCCCGGGTGCCGGACGACGTGAACACCACCTCGTCGGCCCGGCAGCCGACGGCCTCCGCGGCCGCCTCCCGCGAGGCGTCCAGCAGCATCCGCGCCTTGCGCCCCTCCCGGTGGAGCCGGGCGGGATCGGCCCACCCGTCATCCAAAGAGGCCAACAGGGCCTGACGGGCCACAGGATGGAGAGGAACGGCGGAGGCAGCGTCAAAGTAGGCCATACGGCAACGTTAAGTCCCCGGCGGAGGCGGCCGGTCCGGGGGCGCGGCGACCGGCGCGACCAGCCATGATCGACTCGCAGCCGCCAATCAAGCGAACCACCCGAGCCAGTAGGCACCCCTCCCCGCGAACCCTCGGAGAGGGTGGGCTAGGGTTTGGTCCGCATAAACATCCAAACCCCTGCCCGACGCAGGGCGGCGACCGACCAGCGAGAAGGCCGCAGCCGACCGCGCGGGCGAGACTCTCGGGAAGGCGCTACGTGAGTCCCAACGGCTCCGACCGCTCGCCGCGGCGCCCGATGCGGCGGAAGCTGCTGCAGGCACTGACCGCGGGCCTGGTCCTGGCGACCGCAACCGGTTGCACATACAAGGACTTCCCCCGCCTTGGCATGCCCACCCCGACCACGGAAGAGGCTCCGCGGATCCTCTCCCTGTGGCAGGGCTCCTGGGCTGCCGCGCTCGCCGTCGGCGTGCTGGTGTGGGGCCTGATCCTGTGGAGTGCTTTCTTCCACCGGCGCAGCCGCACCAAGGTCGAGGTTCCTCCGCAGACCCGGTACAACATGCCGATCGAGGCCCTGTACACGGTGGTCCCGATCATCATCATCTCGGTGCTCTTCTACTTCACGGCCCGGGACGAGTCGAAGCTGCTCAGCCTCACCGACAAGAAGCCCGACGTCACCGTCAACGTGGTGGGCTTCCAGTGGAGCTGGGGCTTCAACTACATCGAGAACGTCCCGGGTTCCACCGGCGATGCCAAGACCGACAAGAACCTGGACGCCATTCCGGACCGGTTCAAGAAGGCATTCCCGGCGAACGCCGGCGGTGTCTACGACGTCGGTACGCCCGGCACGCGGAACCCGCAGACGAACAACCCCGGTCCGACGCTCTGGCTCCCCAAGGGCAAGACGGTCCGCTTCGTCCTGACCTCGCGTGACGTCATCCACTCCTTCTGGGTGGTGCCGTTCCTCATGAAGCAGGACGTCATCCCGGGCCACACCAACGCCTTCCAGGTGACCCCCAACAAGGAGGGCACCTTCCTCGGCAAGTGCGCCGAGCTGTGCGGCGTCGACCACTCCCGGATGCTGTTCAACGTGAAGGTCGTCTCCCCCGAGCGTTACGAGCAGCACCTCAAGGACCTCGCCAAGAAGGGGCAGACCGGTTACATTCCCGCCGGCATCGCGCAGACGAGCCACGAGAAGAACCGGGAGACGAACAACCTGTGAGCATCCTCAACGAACCCCAGGGTGCCGCGGCAGCTGAAGGCACATACGCTGACGAGCTGCCGGTCAGGCGCAAGCAGCCCGGCAATGTCGTGGTGAAGTGGCTGACGACCACCGACCACAAGACGATCGGCACGCTGTATCTGGCGACGTCGTTCGCGTTCTTCCTGATCGGTGGCGTGATGGCGCTGCTCATGCGCGCCGAGCTGGCCCGGCCGGGCCTGCAGTTCATGTCGAACGAGCAGTTCAACCAGGCGTTCACGATGCACGGCACCGTGATGCTGCTGATGTTCGCGACGCCGCTGTTCGCGGGCTTCGCGAACTGGATCATGCCGCTGCAGATCGGCGCGCCCGATGTGGCGTTCCCGCGGC
>NZ_BMRM01000032.1 GCF_014648635.1 Streptomyces cinerochromogenes
AAGCTAAGCCTCACAGCGCCGATGGTACTGCAGGGGGGACCCTGTGGGAGAGTAGGACACCGCCGAACTCCTTTTGAAGCTCCGGCTCTTGGGCACTGCCCAGGGGCCGGAGCTTTTTTGCGTTGAGGTAAGGTCAGGGGGCATCGTTGGCTCATTTCGCACAGGAGGCCCCCGGGTGGAGGTCCAGGAGACCCGCGTCCAGACAGACCGGGTCCTCACCATCCCCAACATCCTCAGCATGGCGCGGCTCGTCGGCGTACCCCTCTTCCTGTGGTTGATCCTCAGGCCGGAGTTCGGCGGCCCCAAGAGCGATGGCTGGGCCCTCCTGGTGCTCGCGTTCAGCGGGGTCAGCGACTATCTGGACGGCAAGCTCGCCCGGCGCTGGAACCAGATCAGCAGCCTCGGCCGGCTGCTCGACCCCGCGGCCGACCGGCTCTACGTCCTGTCCACGCTGCTCGGGCTGACCTGGCGGGAAATCCTCCCGCTCTGGCTCACCGCCCTCCTGCTGGCCCGGGAGCTGGTTCTCCTGGTCATGGTGGGCATCCTCCGCCGGCACGGCTATCCGCCGCCGCAGGTGAACTTCCTCGGGAAGGCCGCCACGTTCAACCTCATGTACGCCTTCCCGCTCCTGCTCCTCAGCGACGGAAACGGATGGTTCGCGTCACTCGCCGCAGTTTTCGGGTGGGCGTTCGCAGGATGGGGTACAACCCTCTATTGGTGGGCAGGAGTGCTGTACGTAGTACAAGTCCGCCGTCTGGTGCGTGCGGACGCCGTGGCCGATTGAGCCCGTCTCTTGTCTGGACAAAGTCGTCCGATGGCCGCCCGCCGTGAAATGCGGGACACTTTGGACGGGTGAAGTCGGCTAGACAGTCATCTCTTTAGGAGGACGCTTCCGACATGAAGGCCGTCGTGATGGCCGGCGGCGAAGGCACGCGCCTTCGCCCAATGACCTCCAGCATGCCCAAGCCGCTCCTGCCCGTGGCGAATCGCCCGATCATGGAGCATGTGCTGCGACTGCTCAAAAAGCACGGGCTCAACGAGACCGTGGTCACCGTGCAGTTCCTGGCGTCCCTCGTAAAGAACTACTTCGGTGACGGCGAAGAGCTCGGCATGGAGCTCACGTACGCCAACGAGGAGAAGCCACTCGGTACCGCCGGAAGCGTCAAGAACGCCGAGGAGGCGTTGAAGGACGATGCCTTCCTCGTCATCTCCGGTGATGCCCTGACCGACTTCGACCTCACCGATCTGATCAATTTCCACAAGGAGAAGGGTGCGCTGGTCACGGTCTGCCTGACCCGCGTGCCCAATCCGCTGGAGTTCGGCATCACCATCGTGGACGAGGAAGGCAAGGTCGAGCGCTTCCTGGAGAAGCCGACCTGGGGGCAGGTCTTCTCCGACACGGTGAACACGGGCATCTACGTCATGGAGCCCGAGGTCTTCAACTACGTCGAAGCCGATGTGCCCGTCGACTGGTCCGGCGATGTCTTCCCGCAGCTGATGAAGGAAGGCAAGCCGATCTACGGCTATGTCGCCGAGGGCTACTGGGAGGACGTCGGTACCCACGAGAGCTACGTGAAGGCCCAGGCGGACGTCCTCGAGGGCAAGGTCAACGTCGACATCGACGGCTTCGAGATCTCTCCGGGCGTCTGGGTGGCCGAAGGGGCCGAGGTGCACCCCGACGCCGTGCTGCGCGGGCCGCTGTACATCGGCGACTACGCGAAGGTCGAGGCCGGCGCGGAGATCCGGGAGCACACCGTCGTCGGCTCCAACGTCGTCGTCAAGAGCGGTGCCTTCCTGCACAAGGCCGTCGTGCACGACAACGTGTACATCGGGCAGCACAGCAACCTGCGCGGCTGCGTCGTCGGCAAGAACACCGACATCATGCGTGCCGCCCGGATCGAGGACGGCGCGGTCATCGGTGACGAGTGCCTGATCGGTGAGGAATCGATCGTTCAGGGCAACGTCCGCGTGTACCCGTTCAAGACCATCGAGGCCGGAGCCTTCGTCAACACCTCGGTGATCTGGGAGTCCCGGGGACAGGCGCACCTGTTCGGCGCCCGGGGTGTCTCGGGCATCCTGAACGTGGAGATCACGCCGGAGCTGGCCGTACGGCTCGCCGGCGCCTACGCGACGACCCTGAAGAAGGGCTCCACGGTCACCACGGCCCGCGACCACTCCCGGGGTGCCCGGGCGCTCAAGCGGGCGGTGATCTCCGCGCTCCAGGCCAGCGCCATCGACGTACGCGACCTGGAGAACGTGCCGCTGCCCGTGGCCCGGCAGCAGACCGCGCGGGGCAGCGCCGGCGGCATCATGATCCGGACCTCGCCGGGTGTCCCGGACTCGGTCGACATCATGTTCTTCGACGGACAGGGCGCGGACCTCTCGCAGGGCAGCCAGCGCAAGCTGGACCGGGTGTTCGCGCGCCAGGAGTACCGGCGGGCGTTCCCCGGGGAGATCGGTGACCTGTACTTCCCGGCCAGCGTCTTCGACTCGTACACCGGATCGCTGCTGCGGAACGTCGACACGACCGGGATAGCCGAGTCGGGTCTCAAGGTGGTCGTGGACGCCTCGAACGGCAGTGCCGGGCTCGTGCTGCCCAGCCTGCTCGGCAAGCTCGGTGTGGACTCGCTGACCATCAACCCCGGTCTGGACGAGTCCCGGCCCACGGAGACGGCCGAGATGCGGCGGAAGGGGCTGGTGCGGCTCGGGGAGATCGTGGCGTCCTCGGGTGCCGCGTTCGGCGTGCGGTTCGACCCGGTCGGCGAGCGGCTGTCGCTCGTCGACGAGAAGGGCCGGATCATCGAGGACGACCGTGCGCTGCTGGTCATGCTGGACCTGGTGGCCGCCGAGCGGCGCAGCGGGCGGGTGGCGCTGCCGGTCACCACGACCCGGATCGCCGAGCAGGTGGCCGCCTACCACGGTACCCAGGTCGAGTGGACCACCACCTCGCCCGACGACCTCACGCGCGTGGGGCGCGAGGAAGGCACCATCTTCGGCGGCGACGGCAAGGGCGGGTTCATCGTGCCCGAGTTCAGCGGCGTCTACGACGGCACGGCCGCCTTCGTACGCCTCATCGGGCTGGTGGCGCGGACGCAGCTCACGCTGAGCCAGATCGACGCCCGGATCCCGCGGGCGCACGTCCTCAAGCGCGACCTGGCGACGCCGTGGGCCGTCAAGGGACTGGTGATGCGGCGGGTGGTCGAGGCCGCAGGGGACCGCTTTGTCGACACGACCGACGGTGTGCGGGTCGTGGAGACCGACGGGCGCTGGGTGATGGTGCTGCCCGACCCGGCCGAGGCGGTCACGCATCTGTGGGCCGAGGGGCCCGACGACGCCTCCGCACAGGCGCTGCTGGACGAGTGGTCGGCGGTCGTGGACAGCGCCGGCCGGTAGCTCCGGCGGCCTGGACGGCCGAAGTCGCTGCACGCACGCGTGCCGGACAAGTGTCCCCCAAGGGGGCCTGTCCGGCACGCCGGTGGGGCCGTTCGGAGGTACTGCTCGCGACATGCGACGATGTGCGGCATGCCGCAGCAACCCCCCGTTCGGAGCAGCCCTCCGCGGGCCCAGCGCCCGGACGCCTCCATGTCGTTGATCACCAACGTCATGGACCACAGCCTGGACGACGGGTACGCCGAGGCCGCAGCCCGCAGGAAGTCCCAGGGCGAGGGCGGCCTGCCGAAGACGCTCCGGGCCAAGCTGGGCCTGGCGGGCGGTCTCGTGCTCGCTGCGCTGGTGGTGACCCTGGGCGCGGCACAGGCGCGGGTGGCGGCACCCGTCGTGGCCAAGGAGCGCCAGGAGCTGATCGACCGTGTCGACAAGGAGACCGCGGACGCGGACCAGCTGGAGAAGACGGTCGACACGCTGCGCGACGATGTCAGCGCGCGTCAGCGGGCGGCCCTGAGGTCGAGCGGCGGCGGCTCCGAGGCGGACCTGGTCGGCCTGCTCTCGGGTGCCACCGCGGTGCACGGCCCCGGGGTCAGGCTCGTCGTGGACGACGCCAAGGAGGCGAGCGGTGGCGGGGACGGCTCCAACCCTCGCGAGACCTCGGGTTTCTCCGACACCGGCCGGGTGCGCGACCGCGACATGCAGCGCGTGGTCAACGGACTGTGGGCCTCCGGGGCCGAGGCGATCTCCGTCAACGGGCAGCGGCTGACCGCCCTGTCCGCGATCAGGGCCGCGGGTGACGCGATACTGGTCGACAACAGGCCGCTGGTGCCGCCGTACACGGTGCTGGCGGTGGGGGACGGGCAGAGGTTGAGCACCAGGTTCCAGGACAGCGCCGACGGCCTGTACCTGCACGCCCTGGAGGAGAACTACGGCATCCGCGCCACCATCTCCACGGAGGGGGACGTCCGGCTGCCCGCCGCCCCCAGTGTGATCGTACGTACAGCACAGCCGAAGTCCGAGAAAACCGAGAAGGGCACATCGTGATCGCCGTACTGGGCCTCGTCGTGGGAGTCGTGGCCGGCCTGTTGGTCCGGCCCGAGGTTCCGGCGGTCGTCGAGCCTTATCTGCCGATCGCCGTCGTCGCGGCACTGGACGCCGTCTTCGGCGGCCTGCGGGCCATGCTGGACGGCATCTTCGACGACAAGGTCTTCGTCGTGTCGTTCCTGTCGAACGTGGTCGTCGCCGCCCTCATCGTGTTCCTCGGGGACAAACTGGGCGTGGGCGCGCAGCTGTCCACGGGCGTCGTCGTGGTCCTCGGCATCCGTATCTTCTCCAACGCCGCGGCGATCCGGCGGCACGTGTTCCGGGCGTGACACCGATGAGCGAACAGAACGACCGTAACGACGGCAATGACCGCGACGACCGCAATGGCCGCGACGACCGCAATGGCCGCGACGACCGCAATGGCCGTGATGGCCGTGATGCGCAGCAGGAGAACCGGCTGCGCAGGGAGCTGCCGGCCGAGGTGCCCGCACCCGCGCCCGCGGCCGGGCAGCAGTCGGCCGAAGCGCGGGCGCAGCAGGCGCTGACGGGCCGGCAGCGGCTCGTCAAGGGGCTGTGGCCGCCGCGTTTCACCCGTGCCCAACTCATCGTCGCGCTGCTCCTGTTCGGCCTCGGCTTCGGCCTTGCCGTACAGGTGGCGTCCAACAGCGACACCGACAGCGCGCTGCGTGGCGCGCGTCAGGAAGATCTTGTACGCATCCTCGATGAACTGGATGCGCGTACTCAGCGTCTTGAGGACGAGAAGCAGGGACTCGAAAAGCAGCGTCAGGAGCTGCAGACCAGCTCCGACCAGGCCGCCGAGGCGCGCCGGCAGACCGCCGAGAAGAAGAGGCAACTCGGCATCCTGGCGGGCACCGTGGCGGCGCAGGGTCCCGGCATCACCATGACGATCGAGGACACGAAGGGGACGGTCCAGGCGGACATGCTGCTCGACGCGATCCAGGAGTTGCGCGCGGCCGGCGCGGAGGCGATCCAGGTCAACGGGGTCCGGGTGGTCGCCGGCACCTACTTCACCGACTCCGGCAGGAGCGTGAGCGTCGACGGGAACAAGATCAACGCTCCCTATCGTTTCAAGGTCATCGGCAAGCCGCAGGACCTCGAGCCGGCGCTGAACATCCCTGGAGGCGTGGTGCAGACTCTGGAGAAGGAGCAGGCCACGGTGACCGTCGAGCAGTCGGGCAAGATCGTCGTGGACGCCTTGCGGCAGGCGAAGCGGCCTGACTACGCTCGGTTGTCCTCCCAGTGAACGGGTGGTGCATGCGGGTCGTCCGGCAGGGGCATGAGGTTGCGGGGGGTCGGCGCACCGAAGAGGTGGTGCGTGGTGGAAACTGTCTGGTGGATACGGACGTTGTGAGAATGTCCGGCTCGGCCGGTGTAGGCAATCAGGGTTCGTCCTGCCCCACGGGCGGGTCTGTTTCGGTCAAGGGGAATCGCCCGTGAAGTTGTTTGCGAAGTTGTTCGGCAAGAGCGCGCGAGAGGGCAGCGACAACGCGACCGCCCGTCATCGCGCACAGCCTGACGCGGAGGGCCAGCGCCCGCTGTTCCGGGACCAGGTCGCTGGTCCGGGCGGTGACATTTCCCGTGGTCAGGGCGCGGCGTCTGTTGACCCTGCCCAGTCCGGCGGCATAGGTTTCGGGCAACCGTCAACCTCAGGTACGGGTGGAGGGTTTGCCTCCGACCCGTACGCGTCCAACGCCCCGGCGGGGCAGCCGCGGCAGGAGGATCCGTCGATGTCGGTCCTGGTGTGTACGAGGTGCGGTAACCGGAATGCGGAGAACGCCCGGTTCTGCTCCCACTGTGGGGCGCCGCTGCGACCCGGGGTGGCGCCCGAGCGGGCCTCCGAGACGACGTCCACCATCTCGATCTCCGGCCTGGAGGCGTACGACTCCGAGGCCACCGGTCAGACGCCGCTGCCGATGCTCTCCCCGGAGGCGCAGGCCGCGGTGGACGCGCTGCCGGTGGGATCGGCGCTGCTGGTGGTGCGCCGCGGCCCGAACTCGGGCAGCCGCTTCCTGCTGGACAGCGACCTCACCACGGCCGGCCGTCACCCGCAGAGCGACATCTTCCTGGACGACGTGACGGTCTCCCGGCGGCACGTGGAGTTCCGGCGCTCCCCGGACGGCTCCTTCACGGTGGCCGACGTGGGCAGCCTGAACGGCACGTACGTCAACCGGGAGCGCATCGACCAGGTCGCTCTGTCGAACGGTGACGAAGTGCAGATCGGCAAGTACCGGCTGGTGTTCTACGCGAGCCGGCAGGGCATCTGACCCACCCCCGGACTGACGTCCGGGGGAACCCCCAGGGAAGGTCCATGCTGCAAACACCGAGCGGCGGTGCCGGAAGCGGTACCGCCGCCAGGGACAGTGGGCTGATGAGCATCGGCACGGTGCTGAACGTGCTGCGCGACGAGTTCCCCGAAGTCACCATCTCCAAGATCCGCTTCCTGGAGTCGGAGGGGCTCATCGAGCCGCAGCGGACCCCGTCGGGGTACCGCAAGTTCAGCGCCGGCGACGTCGAGCGCCTCGCTCACGTCCTGCGGATGCAGCGGGACCACTACCTGCCGCTCAAGGTGATCCGGGAGCACCTGGACGCCATGGAGCGCGGTGAGGCCGTAGCGCTGCCCGTGGTCGGGCGCCAGCGCACGGGGGACGACATGCCGCTGTCCGTGGAGGGGCCCACGGTGGCCCGGGTCGGCCGGGCCGAGCTGCTGGTCGCGGCGGACATCGACGAGGGGGACCTGAAGGAGTGGGAGTCCTACGGGCTCATCGCTCCCCTGGAGGACGGGGCGTACGACGCCGAGGCCGTCACCGTGGCCTCGCTCATCGCCGAGCTGGGCCGGTTCGGGATCGAACCGCGCCACCTCCGGGTGATGAAGGCCGCCGCCGACCGTGAGGCGGGGCTGGTCGACCAGGTGGTGGCCCCGCTCAAACGCCACCGGAACCCGCAGACCAGGGCGCACGCCGAGGCCCGTACGAAGGAGCTGGCGGCCCTCACGGTGAAGCTGCACGCGGCTCTGGTGCAGACCGCTCTGGGCGTGCGGCTGCCCTGAGCGCGGAGGGCCCCGGAGCGGCCGGATCGGGCACCTGTTCCCGGCCCGACTACCCAAACGTCCCGGGCACGGCCTAGGGTTGCTGTGTGAACGAGCTCGATGTCGTAGGTGTCCGGGTCGAAATGCCCTCCAACCAGCCGATCGTGCTCCTGCGCGAAGTGGGGGGCGACCGTTACCTCCCCATCTGGATCGGACCGGGGGAGGCGACGGCGATCGCCTTCGCCCAGCAGGGCATGGCCCCCGCGCGACCGCTGACCCACGACCTGTTCAAGGACGTGCTGGAGGCCGTCGGCCAGGAGCTGACCGAAGTGCGCATCACCGATCTGCGGGAAGGCGTCTTCTACGCGGAGCTGGTGTTCGCCAGTGGGGTCGAGGTCAGCGCCCGCCCCTCCGATGCCATAGCGCTGGCCCTGCGCACCGGAACGCCGATCTACGGCAGCGACACGGTGCTGGACGACGCGGGCATCGCCATTCCGGACGAGCAGGAGGACGAGGTGGAGAAGTTCCGCGAGTTCCTCGACCAGATCTCGCCCGAGGACTTCGGCACCAGCAGTCAGTGAGACCGGGGCCCGCCCGTCGGTCCCGGGGTTCCACCGGGGCGGACGGCGGCCTCGCGCGGCTCGCGACCGGCAATTGCCGCCGGCCGGTGAGAGCGTCCTCCGGCCCCCCGTCAGCGCATTCGGCTAGCCTTTCCCCGCGGTGGGACACGGGAAACCACTCCTAGGGTGATTATCACTCGGCGTGCCGAGTGTGGCGATCGTTGACGCACCCCTGGTGACTGCCTACCGTCGAGAAGGCAGGTCAAGGACGGAGGTCGGCGTGAGAACCAGCGGCGACGGTACGGCTGGGGGTGCCCCCGGACGCAGTTTCGGGGAGAGCGGTCCGTACCCGCCCCCGAGCCCGCGGCTGCGCTCAGGCGGGGGTCACCCCCATCCCGGCAGCGCGGTCGATCACGCTCCGCAGCTGCCGACGGCGGTGCCGAACGGCGGAGGGGTGGCGGCCATGACGTCCGAACAGATCGGTTACCGCGGGCCCACGGCCTGCGCGGCGGCCGGCATCACTTATCGGCAGCTCGACTACTGGGCCCGCACCGGCCTGGTCGAGCCCAGTGTGCGGCCCGCCTACGGATCGGGCACCCAGCGGCTGTACAGCTTCCGGGACGTCGTCGTCCTGAAGATCGTGAAGCGGTTCCTGGACACCGGGGTGTCGCTGCAGAACATCCGCACGGCCGTCCAGCACCTCAGGGAACGCGGTTTCCGCGACCTGGAGCGGATGACCCTGATGAGCGACGGTGCCACCGTGTACGAGTGCACCTCGCCGGACGAGGTCCACGCCCTGCTGCAGGGCGGGCAGGGCATCTTCGGGATCGCCGTCGGCGTGGTGTGGCGGGACGTGGAAAGCGCGCTCTCGCAGCTGCACGGCGAGCGCATCGACACCGGCGAGACCCTCGTCGGGCAGAACCCCGCGGACGAACTGGCGCGGCGCCGCAACCGGGCGGTCTGACCGCGGCGCCCCGGTCGGGCACTCCGGCGCCACCGCATTGTCAGTGCCGTGGTGCAGCATCGGAGATGTGAGAAACGCGCCCACGATCCTTCATCTCGACATGGATGCCTTCTTCGCCTCGGTGGAGCAGGCGTCCAAGCCGAGTCTGCGCGGGAAGGCGGTCGTGGTGGGCGGGCTGGGACCGCGCGGTGTGGTGGCCACCGCGTCGTACGAGGCGCGGGTGTTCGGGGTCCACTCGGCGATGCCGATGGCGCAGGCCCGCCGGCTGGCGCCGAACGCCGCTTATCTGGTGCCGCGCTTCAGCCTGTACCGGGCGATCAGCGAGCAGGTGATGGCGCTGCTGCGGGAGCTGTCACCGCTGGTGGAGCCGCTGAGCCTGGACGAGGCGTTCGTGGACCTGGAGGCCGGGGGAGCGGCCTGGGACGAGGAATCGGCCCGGCGGGCCGGTCGGAAGCTGCGCGCGGACATCCGGGCGGTCACGGGTCTCACCGGCTCCGTGGGGCTCGCCGCCTCGAAGATGCTGGCGAAGATCGCCTCCGAGCAGGCCAAGCCGGACGGCCTGGTGCTGATCGAGCCCGGCACCGAGCGGGCGCTGCTGGCGCCGATGCCGGTGCGGACCCTGCCGGGGGTCGGGCCGGCCACCGGTGACCATCTGCGCAGGGCAGGGATCACCACGGTGGAGGAGCTGGCGGAGGCCGGGGAGGACGAGCTGGTCCGGCTGCTCGGCAAGGCGCACGGGCACGCGCTGTACGCCATGGCCCTGGCCCGGGACGAGCGGCCCGTGGTGGCCGAGCGGGAGACCAAGTCGGTGTCGGTGGAGGACACCTACGACGTGGACATCCACGACCGGCTGCGGGTCGGTCTGGAGGTGCAGCGGCTGGCCGACCGGTGCGTGGGGCGGCTGCGCGGGGCCGGGCTGTCCGGGCGGACCATCGTGCTGAAGGTACGGCGGTACGACTTCTCCACGCTGACCCGCTCCGAGACGCTCAGAGGACCCACGGACGACCCCGCGGTGATCCGTGAGGCGGCGGCGCGGCTGCTGGACTCCGTGGACACCACGGGCGGGGTGCGGCTGCTCGGAGTGGGGGTGTCCGGGCTCGCCGACTACACGCAGGAGGACCTGTTCGCGCAGGCCCTGCCCGCGCGGGCTGCCGAGGCGCCGGAGGAGACCGTCACCGAGGCCGTGGTGGAGCGGGTGGAGCCCGTCGAACGGCAGTGGCGGGCCGGGCAGGACGTGCGGCACGCGGAGTACGGGCACGGGTGGGTGCAGGGGAGCGGGCTGGGGCGGGTGACCGTGCGGTTCGAGACGCCCCGGTCCGAGCCCGGCCGGGTACGGACGTTCTTCGTGGACGATCCCGCGCTGGAGGGTGCCGATCCGTTGCCCTTGGTTGCGGACCTGGCGGCTCAGGGCTCCTCCGAGCCCGCCAGTTTGCCGAAGTCGCGGTCCGGGACCGTGGGGGGTGAGGCCACGTCCAGGCCGTAGTGGTGGTAGAGCTGGAGTTCCTGTTCGGGGGAGAGATGGCGGCCGACTCCGAAGTCGGGGGCATCCTTGATCAGGGCGCGCTCGAAGGGGACGTGCAGGGTGCCCTCGACCAGTTCGCTGGGCTCCAGCGGCACGAAGGCGTCCCGGGAGAACAGGCCGGTGCGTATGGCCGCCCACTCGGGCACGCCGGTGGCGTCGTCCAGGTACACCTCGTCAATGGTGCCGATCTTGGTGCCATTGCGGTCGAACGCCTTGCGGCCGATCAGGTTGCGCGGATCGATGTCGGTCTGCACGGTCCCTCTCCCTCCACGTGGTCGCAACTCATCCGTAAGCACTACAAAAGAGCACATTCGCGGAGGCGGCCACTCGAAGCCTCCGCCGTTGACCTCGCTGGTACGCTGACAGCGGCTGCTGACCCCGTGCGGGAGAGTCCTCCGACCTCGTCGGAGGCGCCGAAGGAGCAACTCCTCCCCGGAATCTCTCAGGCTCACGTACCGCACGGACGAGGTCACTCTGGAAAGCAGGGCGGATGTCGACGGCTTCCGCCCTCACCGACGGTGAAAGCCGGCGTCCCTGGGGCGCCCGGTGAAGCTCTCAGGTTGAGATGACAGAGGGGGAGGCCGTTGGGGTATCCGTACCGGGGTGCCCCTCGAAGGTCGCGCCAGACCCAGGAGGCCTCCGCAATGACCGCCCATCGCACTCCGCTCTCCGAGCTCGAAGCGGGCATCCCGTTCGAGCAGCGCCACATCGGCCCCGACCAGGAGGCGCGGGCCAAGATGCTCGCGCAGGTCGGGTACGGCTCGCTCGACGAGCTGACCGCCGCCGCGGTCCCGGATGTGATCAAGAACGCCGATGCCCTGGACCTCCCGGGCGCCCGCACCGAGGCCGAGGTGCTCGCCGAGCTGCGTTCGCTCGCCGACCGGAACCAGGTCCTCGGTTCCATGATCGGCCTGGGCTACCACGGCACCTTCACGCCGCCGGTCATCCTGCGCAACGTCATGGAGAACCCCGCCTGGTACACGGCCTACACGCCCTACCAGCCGGAGATCTCCCAGGGCCGTCTGGAGGCCCTGCTGAACTTCCAGACGATGGTCGCCGAGCTCACCGGCCTGCCCACGTCCGGCGCCTCCCTCCTGGACGAGGGCACCGCGGCCGCCGAGGCGATGGCGCTGTCCCGGCGCATGGGCAAGAACAAGAAGGGCCTGTTCCTGGTCGACGCGGACGCGCTGCCGCAGACCATCGCCGTGATCGAGACCCGTGCCGAGCCGACCGGCGTCGAGGTCGTCGTCGCCGACCTCAGCGAGGGCATCCCGGCGGAGATCGCCGAGCGCGAGATCAACGGCGTGCTGATCCAGTACCCGGGCGCCTCCGGTGCCGTGCGCGACATCAAGCCGGTCATCGACCGGGCGCACGAGCTGGGCGCCCTCGTCACCGTCGCCGCCGACCTGCTCGCGCTGACCCTGCTGACCTCGCCGGGGGAGCTGGGCGCGGACATCGCCGTCGGCACCACCCAGCGCTTCGGCGTGCCGATGGGCTTCGGCGGCCCGCACGCCGGCTACATGGCCGTGCACGAGAAGTTCGCCCGCAGCCTCCCCGGCCGCCTCGTCGGTGTCTCCGTCGACGCCGACGGCAACAAGGCGTACCGGCTCGCGCTGCAGACCCGTGAGCAGCACATCCGCCGCGAGAAGGCCACCAGCAACATCTGCACCGCGCAGGTGCTGCTCGCCGTGATGGCCGGCATGTACGCCGTGTACCACGGCCCGGAGGGCCTGAGGACCATCGCGCGGCGCACGCACCGCTACGCCACGATCCTCGCCGGGGGCCTGAAGGCCGGGGGCGTGGAGATCGTCCACGGCGCCTACTTCGACACCGTCACCGCGCGCGTGCCCGGCAAGGCCGCCGAGGTCGTCGCCGCCGCCCGGGAGAACGGCGTCAACCTGCGCCTCGTCGACGCCGACCACGTCTCGGCCGCCTGCGACGAGACCACCGACCGGGCCCAGCTGGAGGCCGTCTTCGCCGCCTTCGGCGTCGCGGGCGACATCGAGGCGCTGGACGCCACCGCCGAGGACACCCTGCCCGAGGCGCTGCTGCGCACCGACGACTACCTCACCCACCCGGTCTTCCACCAGCACCGCTCCGAGACCGCGATGCTGCGCTACCTGCGCAAGCTGGCCGACCGCGACTACGCGCTCGACCGCGGCATGATCCCGCTGGGCTCCTGCACCATGAAGCTCAACGCGACCACCGAGATGGAGCCGGTCACCTGGCCCGAGTTCGGGCAGCTGCACCCCTTCGCGCCCGCCGAGCAGGCCGAGGGCTACCTCACCCTCATCCACGAGCTGGAGGACCGTCTCGCCGAGGTCACCGGCTACGACAAGGTCTCGCTCCAGCCGAACGCCGGTTCGCAGGGCGAGCTGGCCGGTCTGCTCGCCGTACGCGGCTACCACCGGGCCAACGGCGACGAGCAGCGCACCGTCTGCCTCATCCCGTCCTCCGCGCACGGCACCAACGCGGCCAGCGCCGTGATGGCCGGCATGAAGGTCGTCGTCGTCAAGACCGCCGAGGACGGCGAGATCGACGTCGCGGACCTGCGGGCGAAGATCGAGCAGTACCGCGACGAGCTGGCGGTGCTGATGATCACCTACCCGTCGACGCACGGTGTGTTCGAGGAGCACGTCGCCGACATCTGCGCCCAGGTCCACGAGGCGGGCGGCCAGGTGTACGTGGACGGCGCCAACCTCAACGCCCTGGTCGGAGTGGCCAAGCCGGGCCACTTCGGCGGCGACGTCTCCCACCTGAACCTGCACAAGACCTTCTGCATCCCGCACGGTGGCGGCGGTCCGGGCGTCGGCCCGGTCGCGGTCCGCTCGCACCTGGCGCCGTACCTGCCCAACCACCCCCTCCAGCCGGAGGCCGGCCCGGAGACGGGCGTGGGCCCGATCTCGGCGGCCCCCTGGGGCAGCGCGGGCATCCTGCCGATCTCGTGGGCGTACGTCCGTCTGATGGGCGGCGAGGGCCTGAAGCGGGCCACGCAGGTGGCCGTGCTCTCCGCGAACTACATCGCCAAGCGCCTGGAGCCGCACTACCCGGTCCTCTACACCGGCCCCGGCGGCCTCGTCGCGCACGAGTGCATCATCGACCTGCGCCCGCTGACCAAGGCGACCGGCGTGAGCGTGGACGACGTGGCCAAGCGCCTGATCGACTACGGCTTCCACGCGCCGACCATGTCCTTCCCGGTGGCCGGCACGCTGATGATCGAGCCGACCGAGTCGGAGGACCTCACCGAGCTGGACCGTTTCTGCGAGGCGATGATCGCCATCCGCGCGGAGATCGAGAAGGTCGGCTCCGGCGAGTGGTCCGCCGAGGACAACCCGCTGCGCAACGCCCCGCACACCGCCGCCGCGCTCGGTGGTGAGTGGACGCACGCCTACAGCCGTGAGGAGGCCGTCTTCCCGGCCGGGGTCTCGGCCGCCGACAAGTACTGGCCGCCGGTGCGCCGCATCGACCAGGCCTTCGGCGACCGCAACCTGGTGTGCTCCTGCCCGCCTCTGGACGCGTACGAGGACTGAGCGAGCCGTGGCCGAAGGGCCCCGTCCGGACGATGTCCGGGCGGGGCCCTTCGCCGTCGGACGTCGGGCATCAGGCCGTGGCCAGGGCCACCTCCGTCGACTTGATCAGGGCGATCACCGGGGTGCCCTCGGCGAGGTCCAGGTCGGCGGCGGACTCCTGGGTGATGGCCGAGGTCAGCCGGCCGCCCTCGATGCCGATCCGCACGGTGGCCATGGCACCGCCGGTGGCCACGTGGGTGACGGTGCCGGGCAGCTGGTTGCGGATGGAGACACGGTGGACCGGGGCGGTGGCCAGGGACACCTCGGTGGACTTCACCAGGGCGCGGACCGTGGTGCCCTCGGACAGGGCGAGGTCCCGCGCGGCCTCCAGGGTGATGACCGCGGTGAGGTCCTGGCCGCCGGTGAGGCGGAGCTTGACGGTGGCCATGACCTCGCCGAAGTGCACCTCGGTGACGGTGCCGGGGAGCTGGTTGCGGATGCTCAGGGTCATGGGCACCCACCGTAGAGCGCCGGTCCGCTCAGGCCGGGTATGCGTGGGTCTGCGTCGCCTTGACCGTCGCCCAGACCGGTGCACCCGGGTGCAGGTCCAGCTCGGCGGCGGCGACGGTCGTCAGATCCGCCGCGAGCGGCAGCTCGCCGGTGAGGTCGGCGCGGATCTGGTCGCCGTGCGTCTCCAGCCCGGCGACCTCGCAGCGCCACAGGTTGCGCGCGCTGGCGCCGGAGGGCCGGTCCCGGAACAGGGTGACGGCGGACGGCGGGAACGCCACGAAGACCGGTCCGGACAGCACCTCCGTGGTCGTGATCGCGGGCCCGGCGTCGAGTCGTACCGTGTGGCCGGCTGCCTGTCCCCGGTAGAGGTTGAGGCCGACGAGCTGGGCGATGTAGTCCGTGCGGGGGTGGCGGGCGATGTCGGCGGGGGTGCCCTCCTGGACGACCCGGCCGTCCTCGATGACCACCAGCCGGTCCGCGAGCACCATGGCGTCCAGCGGGTCGTGGGTGACCAGGACGGAGACCGCCTCGAACGCGGCCAGGTGGCGGCGGAGCTGGGCGCGGACCTCCAGGCGGGTACGGGCGTCCAGGGCCGCCAGCGGCTCGTCGAGGAGCAGCAGCCGGGGGCCGGTGGCCAGGGCGCGGGCGAGGGCCACGCGCTGGGCCTGGCCGCCGGAGAGGCTGCGGGGCCTGGCGCCGGCGTGGTCGGCCAGACCCATCCGGTCCAGCCAGGCCGCCGCCCGGGAGCGGGCCTCCGCCCTGCCCGCGCCGCGGCAGCGGGGGCCGAAGGCGACGTTGTCCAGGGCGGACAGGTGGGGGAAGAGGAGGTAGTCCTGGAAGACGACGCCGACCGGGCGGGACTCCGGGGGAGTGTCCGTCAGGGGGGTGCCGTCCAGGTGCAGGTGGCCGGCCGTGAGCGGGGTGAGGCCGGCGAGGGCGCGGAGGGCGGTGGTCTTGCCGGCGCCGTTGGGGCCGAGGAGGGCGAGGACGTCGCCCGGGCCCGCGGTCAGGGTGACGTCCAGGTGGAAGGCGCCCCTGTCGACGATCAGGTGGGCGTCGAGGCCGGGGGGCTCGGACTGGGGCTGGGGCTGGGGCCGGCGCTGGGGATGCCGGTCGGTGTCGTTCGGGGACGTCGGGTGGGGAGTCGTCATGATGTCGTCGTCATCCAGCGGTCCCGGAGCCCTGCCAGGACCGCGATCGACACGGCCAGCAGGACCAGGCTGAGGGCGATGGCGGCCTCGGGGTCGTTCTGGAGGGCGAGGTAGACCGCGAGGGGCATGGTCTGGGTGCGGCCGGGGAAGTTGCCCGCGAACGTGATCGTCGCGCCGAACTCGCCGAGTGCCCGGGCCCAGGCCAGGACCGCGCCGGCCGCGATGCCGGGCGCGATGAGGGGCAGGGTGACCCGGCGGAACGCGGTGAAGCGGGAGGCACCGAGTGTGGTGGCCGCCTCCTCGTAGCGCGGGTCGGCGGCGCGCAGGGTGCCCTCGACGCTGATGACCAGGAAGGGCATCGCGACGAACGCCTCCGCGATCACCACCCCGGTGGTGGTGAACGGCAGGGTGATCCCGAACCAGGAGTCGAGCCATCTGCCGATGACGCCGTTGCGGCCGAGGGCGAGGAGCAGGGCCACACCGCCGACGACCGGCGGGAGCACCAGCGGCAGGGTGACCAGGGCCCGTACGAGGCCGCGGCCGGGGAACTCCGTACGGGCCAGCAGCCAGGCCAGCGGTACGCCGAGGACGAGGCTGACGGCGGTCGCCGCGGTCGCGGTGACCAGGGACAGCCGCAGCGCCTGCCACACCTCGGCGCTGGTCAGCTGGTCGGGAAGGCTGCGCCAGGGCGCGCGGACCAGTAGTGCGAGCAGCGGCAGCAGCAGGAACGCCAGGGCGAGCAGGCCCGGCAGCAGCAGCGGCAACGGCACCCCGCGCCGGCCCCCCGTGCCGGCGCGGCGGCGCCGCGGCCGGTCCGTGCGGGGACCGGTCGCGGCGCCGGGCTTGTCGAGCGGGGTCACGGCTTGAGGAACCCGGCCTGGCTCAGCACCTTCTGGCCCTTGGCGGAGCGCACGAGGGCGATGAACGCCTTGGCGGTCTCGGCGTTCGGCGCGTCCTTCAGCAGCGCGATCGGGTAGTCGTTGACCGCGTCGGCGGACTCGGGGAACTCCACGCCCTCCACCTTGCCACCGGCGGCCTTCACATCGGTCTTGTAGACGACCGCGGCGTCCGCCTCCTTCAGCTGCACCTTGTTCAGCGCCGCCTTGACGTCCTGCTCGTAGGAGACCGGGGTCAGCTTCAGCTCGGCCGCGTCCAGGGCCTTCTGCGCGGCGGCGCCGCAGGGCACGCTCTTGTCGCACAGGACGACCTTCAGGCCGGACTTGGTGAGGTCCTTCAGGGAGGCCACCTCGTCGGGGTTGCCCGGCAGGGTGGCGATCTCCAGCTGGTTGCGCACGAAGGTGGCCGGGGCGCCGGTCGCGTCGCCCTTGTCCGTCACGATCTTCATCGTCTTGGGGCTGGCGGCGGCGAAGACGTCCGCGGGGGCACCGCCGGTGATGCTGGCGGCGAGGGTGTCGCTGCCGCCGAAGTTGAAGCTGACCTCGGTGCCGGGGTGCTCGTGCTCGAACTCCTTGCCCAGGGTCGTGAAGCTCTCTTTCAGGGAGGCCGCCGCGAACACGGTGACCGTGCCGGAGAGCTTGGGGGAGGCGGACGCGTCCGACGAGCCGGACTTCTTCGCGTCCGACGAGGAGGAGCAGGCGCTGAGGGCCATCAGGGCGGCGGCTCCCGCACCGGCCAGCTTCAGCATCCGCCGGGTCCGGCGCACGGAACGGGTCATCACGGATCTACTCCTCGGGTTCTGTCGGACAACTGTCGCGCCCCTGGTACGGCCGGGCATCGGCCGTGCCGCGATGATACTGCCGCATCTGCCAGGTGTAAGTCCCTTGTCATATCGCATGAGCCGGGAACTCGTGGCGTGTGGCTCGCATGTGCGTTTGTACGGTGCTCACGGTCTACGACATGCCGAACGCCGCTCTGCCGGTGAGGCGAGCGGCGAGTGGCGAGCAGTGAGTCGTGCGCGGTGAGTGGTGCGCGGTGAGTCGTGCGCGGTCAGTGGTGGCCGTGCGTGACCGCCGTGCGTGATGGCGGTGAGCGGTGAGCGCGGTCGGGTCAGGTGCGGTCGACGTGCACGTTCGTGGACTTCACGCGGGCGGTGGCCTCCATGCCGACCTCCAGTCCCAGCTCCTCCACGGCCTCGCGGGTCAGCAGCGACACGAGCCGGTGCGGGCCCGCCTGGATCTCCACCTGGGCGGCGACGTCGCCGAGCTTGATCGCGGTGACGATGCCGGGGAAGGCGTTGCGGACCGAGGTGTGCGAGGCGTCCTCCTCGGCACCGCCCCCCTTGGCCAGTTCGACGGAGAACGCGGCGAGATCCCTGCCGTCGATGAGCCGCCGCCCGGACTCGTCGCGGTGGGTGGCCACCCGGCCGGCGTCGGCCCAGCGGCGGGCGGTGTCCGGGCTGACGCCGAGCAGCCGCGCGGCCTGGCCGATGGTGTAGGACTGCATGCCGGTCACGATAGGGCCACGTACCGGGAACCGAGGACCTGGGGGCCGGTGCGCCTCAGCCCGTGTGGACCCGCGGCCGGCGGTTGCGGTCCGGTTCGGCCTCGCGCAGCACCTCGCGGGTGACCGGGGCGACCTCGCCCTGGCCGAAGAGGAAGAAGCGGAGGAAGTTGGCGAACGGGTTGCCCTCGGTCCACTCGAAGTAGATGTGCGGGATGCAGCCCGTGACGTCACGGACGTGCAGCAGCAGCGCGGCGAGGGCGTTCGGGATGGAGGCGGACTCCAGCGTCAGCACCCGGTAGCGCCCGTGCAGCACCTCGCCGCGCACCGTCAGGCCCGCCTCGAACTCGGACGGGTCGGTGACCGTGACCTCGGCGAAGACGAAGTCCTCCTGCTCCGGCATGTCGTTGTCGGCGCGGATCTGCTCGATCTTGTCGCGGTACTCGGCCTTGTCGCGGTGGCCCGGTTCATTGGCGATGAAGCGCATCTTCCGGCTGGCCATGTCCCGGATGAAACGTTCCGCCATCGGGTCGAGCGACACACTGGTCACGCGCAGCTCGAAGGCGCGGGCCAGCCGGGACAGCAGTGAGACGAGGATGATGCCCGCGATGAAGCAGGCACCGATCTTCACGCCGTCCGGACGCTCGATGACGTTCACGACGGTGGTGTAGAGGAAGACCGCCGAGATCACCGCGAAGGCGATCGTCCAGCCGCGCTGCCCCGCCTTGCGCGCGGCGATGGTCACCGCGATCGCGGCGGAGCTGATCAGCACCAGCACGCCGGTGGCGTAGGCGCCGCCCTGCTTGTCGACGTTGGCGTCGAAGATCCAGGTCACCAGGAAGGCGACCAGGGTGAAGACGATGACCATCGGGCGGACGGCGCGCGCCCAGTGCGGGGCCATGCCGTAGCGGGGCAGGTAGCGCGGCATCAGGTTGAGCAGGCCGGCCATGGCGGAGGCGCCCGCGAACCACAGGATGGCGATGGTCGAGACGTCGTACACCGTGCCGAAGGCGCTGCCGAGGTACTCGTGGGCGAGGTAGGCGAGCGCGCGGCCGTTGGCGTCGCCGCCCGTCCTGAACTCCTTCTCCGGGATCAGCAGCGTCGTGATGAAGCTGGTCGTGATCAGGAAGCCGCTCATGATCAGCGCGGCGGTGGTCAGGAGCTTCTTGGTGTCGCGTATACGACCCCTGGGGTGTTCCTCGGTGTCCTCCGGGTCGCCCTGGACGTGCGGCATGACGGCGACACCGGTCTCGAAGCCGGAGAGGCCGAGGGCGAGCTTCGGGAAGACGATGAGCGCCACGCCGATCATCACGAAGACGTTCCCGTGCTCGGCGGTCAGTGCGCTGCTCCAGTCGGTGATCACGTGCCCGGCGGTGACGACGTGCCACAGGCCGGTGATCACGACGACGACGTTGAGGGCGAGGTACACCCCGACCAGGGCGACCGCGACTCCGACGGCCTCCAGGAAGCCCTTGAGGAACACCGCGCCGAGCAGTGCCACGAGGAACAGTGTGATCAGCATCTGCTTGCCCTGCAGGGCCTCGGTCAGATGCGGGTTCTCCACCAGGTGGGTCGAGGCGTCGGCGGCGGACAGCGTGATGGTGATCAGGAAGTCCGTCGCCGCGAAGCCCAGCAGGGTGAGCACGAAGAGCTTGCCCTGCCAGAACGACAGCAGGCGCTCCAGCATCGCGATCGAGCCCTCGCCGTGCGGGCTCTCGTCGGCCACCCGGCGGTAGACCGGCAGGGCGCCGGCCAGGGTGACGACGACCAGCACGATCGTCGCGATGGGCGAGAGCAGGCCGGCCGCCAGGGCCGCGATGCCGGGCTGGTAGCCGAGGGTGGAGAAGTAGTCGACGCCGGTCAGGCACATCACCCGCCACCAGCGCTGGCCCCGGTGCGGGGGTTCCGGCTCGGCGTGCGGTCCGGTGTGGCCACCGGCCTTGCCCATGTCGGACAGTCCCTCCAGCATCCAGGCGCGCAGGCGGCTGGTACTGGGAGGGCGCTCGGTCGTGACCATCGGCGTGCTCCAGAGATGCGGCTCAGGTGTTTTCGGCCATCACGCGGACGGCGGCACCAGCGTAAGCAGAGCGTGACGCTCGGGCCCATGGATCAGGGCTGGGGAGGCGTCAAGCTTGCGTTAAGAATGGCGCAGGAGTGACGTCGCCGCAGAGGGAAGGGGAGGCCGGGAGCGCTGGGCCGGGGTCCGGCCGGTGCGCGGCCGGGCGGGTGGGGCCGGGCGGGGCCGATCGCGCGGCGGCCACCGAGCGTCACTCCAGACCGGACGCCCGGAACACGGCGAGGGCGGTCTCGCGGTCCACGCGGCGGGCCAGACGGTGCAGGGCGGCCGTGCCGGAGCGCAGGGTGCCGGCCGCCTCGGAGACGTGGGCGCCCTCGGCGAGGCGGTACCACAGCTCCGGGTTGCGGAGCAGGACCTCCGGGTCGATCTCGACCCGGTTGCCGAGGGTGTCGCGCAGCACCAGGCGATGGGTGACGCCGTCCAGCGGGCGTACCGAGGCCAGCAGGTCGGTACGGACCCGGCGGGGGCGCAGCGCCGGCAGACGGCGGGTGGCCAGCCAGCCGGGCCCGGCCGACACACGGACCGGGAACAGGACGAGGAGCAGCAGCACCGCCAGCAGGAGCCACACGGCCCCGCGCCACCAGGTCAGCCCGCCGGCCGTCCAGTCGACGCACAGCAGCAGGCCCAGCAGGGCGCCGGCGCAGCGGACCGACCGGCGTACGTCGTCGGCCCAGTCGCGGTCGTACACCACGGTCCCGGCGCCGGACGGGTACGAGCCGGCCGTCTGGGGGCGGGTGTCGTCGCGGTGCTCCATAAGAGAAACGGTAGTCCGCCGACGGTCGTGCGTGTCCTGCCTTGACGGCGCCCTGACGGGCGGGCGGTGATTCCTGACGGGACGGTAACGCCCTCGCCGCGGCGCCCGTGTCACAGCCCCCGCGTGTCGATCCGCAGGTGCCAGGTGTTGCGGCGGTGGACGGACAGCAGATCGGACTCCAGCGGGGACGGCGGGACCGCCAGGACCGGGCAGTGGGCGTGGCCCACGCAGTGGCGGGAGACCCGGCCGGAGAAGGCTCGCTGCAGACCGCGCCGGCCGGTGCCCACGACCAGGACGTCGTCGTCCCGGTTCGCTGTGGCCACCAGGGCCCGGCCCGGGGTGCCGCGGACGACGAGGGCGTGCATCGGCACGCCGGGGCCCTCCGCGCCGAAGATCTCGTCGAGCACCGAGGCCAGCCGCTGCTTGGCCAGTCGCTGCCACTCCTGGACCAGCAGACCGGGGGCGGGGCCGCGCCGGGCGGCGGGGTCACCGCCCGGGGGTTCCCAGGCCAGCACCGGCCACAGTTCGGCTCCCAGCCGGCGGGCCAACGCGGTGGCCCGGCGCAGGGCCGTGACGCTGTTGAGGGAGCCGCTGACGCCGACCACCACGCGCGCGACCGCCGAGGCGTCGTTACCGGACATGACTCCACCGTTCCGGCCGGGCACCGGCGGGGTGCGGCTCCGCAGGCGTGCCCGACTGCAAGGTCCTCGCTCCTTCCTTCCATCCCACTCCCGTACCGGCGATCCGACCAGCCGGACGGCCCGCGCGCCCTCGCCGGCTCGGCACCCGCCAGGGGGACCGTCACGGTCCCGCCTCGCAAGCCTGCCCGCGTGCCTGGCGCTGCGGGAAGCACTGCGCCAGCGGCCCGTCACCGTGCGCGGTCAGGTCCGGACACGCGTCGGGGCCGGTGCGCACCGGGTGCGTGCGACCGGCCCCTCGGGTCACTGTGCCGTGCTCAGGCGGCGGTCATCACCTGACCCGCACCCAGCGGGCGGTGCGGGGCGATGACGCGGCCGTCCGGCAGCAGCTCACCGGTGTCCTCGAAGAGCAGGACGCCGTTGCACAGCAGGCTCCACCCCTGCTCCGGGTGGTGCGCCACGAGGCGGGCGGACTCCCGGTCGGCGGATTCGGCTGTCGGGCACGGCGGCTGGTGCTGGCACATGGGCGGGATCTTTCGCTCTGATGTGATCATGTCCGTCCCCCGTGAATGAAGAGTCGGTCGGAACCCAGTGTTGTCCTCTGGGCGTGATTCCGCAGGTATTTCACGGCACCGCTTCTCACAGGTTCATGACGCGTCACCCGCCCGGACGGTTCAGCCCAACTGCACTGTCACTTCGGGTGGTTCTCGGTGGCCGGATGGGACTAGTCCGGATGGTCCCGGCCGTGAAGGCGTGAGGCGCGGAGAGGTGTACGGGCGTACAGGGGGACAGGCGGAGAGCCGCAGAGGTGCAGAGCACACGCGTACCCCGCTTCCCTTCCGGGCAGCGGGGTACGCGTGCGGGGTCAGGCGGGCGAGCCGAGGACCGGCGAGCCGAGCAGTGGGAGAGGAGTCGCGCGATGGGTCAGCACCGGGAGCAACTCGGCGACCCGGAACGGACGGTGTGCCGGGATGCCGGGCGGTGCCGGCGCCAGCGGAACGAGCAGATCGGTGGCGGCCGGATGGCCCTCGGTGCCGTCGCCGGAGCAGTCCCCGTGCAGCCAGAGCGTGAGCATGTACAGACCGGGTACGGACAACAGGCGTGCCTGGTACGGCTGTTGCAGCGTCTCCGCCTGCTGCAGGGCGCGCTCGGTGGAGGTGACGTAGGGGCCCTCGAAGAAGTGCGAGAAGGCCCAGCCGTCGGGGGTGAGCATGGTCTCGGCCGCGGCCACCGCCCGGTCGCCGCACCGGATCAGGAAACGCCAGCCGGTCAGCCTCGTCGCGGACAGGCCTTGCGCGGTGATCCGGTCCAGGACGTGGACCGGCAGCGGCAGTTCGGGTGTCGCGGGACCCTGCGCGGCACGCAGGGAGGGAGTACGGGCCTCACGGACCGCGGTCGGGGAACCGAGGGCGGTGAGGACGGAGCGCAGGGCAGGCGCGGGGGCAGGGGGCACGTGCAGGGGCATGTGGGTCGCCTCTCATTCGACAGGCGCGGCGGCGCGAGGAGGGTGGGGCGGACGGCGCTGTCTGCTCACGGAAGGCCGGAGAGGTGGGGGCCCGGTTTGGTGTGAAAGAGAGTGCGGCTCGGTCTGTCGCCCGTCAACCGTGACGACAGGAACACCGCGGAAACCAGCACCGAGGGCGCCAACCTTGTGCCTTGTGGACGAAGTTTATACGACGTGTGTTCGGCCGGTGTTTCGGCTATCGGATTCCGGTCGGCCGGGCAAGGCTGAATTACGCCGTCGATGTGCGGAAATAATCCCGTTTTCCGGAGCGGGCCCTCGCCGCTGACCTCGGCATACGCGCCGGTAACGGTCGGCCGAATGTCATCGGCGTTTTTCACGAGGCGAACGGGGCACCCGGTGGTACGCCCTGCGGCATGCCTCGTGAATGTGCCGCCGGGAACATTCAGAAAGAGTAGCGGGCGAGGAGCCCGCGCGGGACGTTATCGATCGCTTCCGCTGGGCATCATCCTCCCTGACCCGGGAGCCCGGCGGCCGGATCGTCGGCCCGCCCGTCCGAGGAGGGACAGTTCGATGGGGGAGAAGGTCGTGGCAGGGCAGTTCGACCTGTCCGATCGCCAGCGATACCGCGAAAAGCTCCAGAAGTGTCTGACGGGGCTGGAGCGGCTGCTGCGCGAGAAGCGATTCGATCGCCCCAAGAACCTCATGGGAGTCGAGATCGAACTGAATCTCGCGGGCTCCGACGGCATGCCGAGAATGTTGAACGGACAGGTACTTGAGCGCATCGCGAGTCGCGATTTCCAAACAGAACTCGCCATGTTCAACCTGGAAGTCAACATAGCCCCCCACCGATTGGGTGGCCGGGTATTCGACCGGCTCGCGGAGGAACTGCGCACCTCGCTCGCCTACGCCGACCGGAAGGCGTCGGAGGTGGACGCGGGCATCGTGATGATCGGCATCCTGCCCACCCTCGACCGGGACGACCTGGTCTCCTCCAACCTCTCCGCGGTCGACCGCTACACCCTCCTCAACGACCAGATCGTCGCCGCGCGCGGGGAGGACTTCCGGCTCGACATCGACGGCGTGGAGCACCTCGTGTGCACCTCGAAGTCGATCGTGCCCGAGGCCGCGTGCACCTCCGTGCAGCTGCACCTCCAGGTCACCCCGGGGCGCTTCGCCGACGTGTGGAACGCGGCCCAGGCGGCCAGCGCCGCGCAGATCGCCGTGGGCGCCAACTCGCCGTTCCTCTTCGGGCACGAGCTGTGGCGCGAGTCCAGGCCCCCGCTGTTCCTGCAGTCCACCGACACCCGGCCGCCCGAGCTCCAGGCGCAGGGCGTGCGGCCGCGCACCTGGTTCGGCGAGCGGTGGATCTCCTCCGCGTACGACCTGTTCGAGGAGAACCTGCGCTACTTCCCGGCCCTGCTGCCGCTGTGCGACGACGAGGAGCCGCTGGAGGTCGTCGAGGCCGGCGGGGTGCCCAAGCTCGCCGAACTCGTCCTGCACAACGGCACGATCTACCGCTGGAACCGGCCGGTGTACGGCATCGCGGACGGCGTCCCGCACCTGCGCGTGGAGAACCGGGTGCTGCCCGCCGGGCCGACCATCACCGACGTGATCGCCAACTCGGCCTTCTACTACGGCCTCGTCCGCGCCCTCGCCGAGGAGTCCCGGCCGGTGTGGACACGGCTGCCGTTCGAGGCGGCGGAGGCGAACTTCGACGCGGCGTGCCGGTACGGCATCGACGCCCGCTTCGTCTGGCCACGGCGGGGACGCTACGGCGGCACGGGCGAGGTCGACGCGGTGACGCTGGTCCGCGACGAGTTGCTGCCGCTCGCGGCGGCCGGGCTGGACGCGTGGGGGGTGGAGGCCGCCGACCGCGACCTCTACCTGGGCGTGATCGAGGAACGCTGCCGGCGCCGGGTCAACGGGGCGTCCTGGCAGGCGGCCACGTTCCACCGGGCGCTGGAGCAGGGACTGTCGCGGGAGGCGGCCCTGGCGGCGACGACGCGGCGGTACGCCGAGCTGATGCACGGAGGGGAGCCGGTGCACACGTGGCCGGTGGGCTTGCCGGAGCCGGTACCGCTGGGGTGACGGGGTGCCGGGGCCGCTGGGGTGAGGGTGGAGCCGGGGCCGCTGGGGTGCCGGGAGCCCGACCGCTGGGCTGAGGAGGTCCCGGCGGGGGCTGACCGCTGAGCTGAGAGGGTCCCGGTGGGGGCTGACCGTTGAGCTGAGGGGGCCCGGCGGGGGCCGACCGCCGTACCGACCGCCGGTCCGTGCCGCGGGGGCCGAGCGCCGTTGCGGCGGAAAGAGGGTGCGGCGGAGAAGAGGGTGCGGCGGCATCGACGGGCGCAGGCCGAGGTGCCGGTGTGGTCGAGCGCCGTCAGGATCAGATGCCGGGCTTTCGGGGGCATCGCGCGTTCCCCGCGGTTCCTTCTGGGATCCTTGCCACGCGAAGGTGGGTCATGGGCCCGTGAGGTCGCTGGAGGCAGGGGTGCAGGTGGAGGCTGGGTCGGTGGCTGAGTCCGCGGCGGGGGAGCGTGCGCGGCGGGTCCTGCGGGACGAGACGCTGCTCGTGCTGGGGCTCTCGCTCGGGGCGAGCGGGGTGTCCGCGCTGATCAGCTTCATCGGCTCGGTCACCAAGCCGGGCGGCCTCAAGGACCAGGCGGCCACCCTCAACGCCTCGGCCGCGCCCGGCCGCCCCTGGCTGGACCTGGCCTGGCAGCTCTTCGGCATCGCCACCGCGCTGGTCCCCGTGGCACTCGTCGCCCACCTGCTGCTGCGCGAGGGCACGAGCCTGCGCGCCCTCGGCTTCGACCGTACCCGGCCCTGGCCCGACCTCGGCCGCGGCGCCGGCGTCGCGGCCGTGATCGGCAGCACCGGCATCGCCTTCTACCTCGCCGCCCGCGGCCTCGGCTTCAACCTCACCGTCGTCCCCGAGGCACTCCCGGACGTGTGGTGGAAGTACCCGGTGCTGATCCTCTCCGCGCTGCAGAACGCGATCCTCGAAGAGGTGATCGTCGTCGGCTATCTGCTGCGCAGGCTCGGCCAGTTGGGCTGGAGCCCGGGGACCGCGCTGGTCGCCAGCGCGGTCCTGCGCGGTTCGTACCACCTCTACCAGGGCATCGGCGGCTTCCTCGGCAACATGGTCATGGGCGTGGTCTTCGTCCTGCTCTACCGCCGCTGGGGCCGCGTCGGTCCGCTGGTCGTCGCGCACTCCCTGCTCGACATCGGTGCCTTCGTCGGCTACGCCCTCCTCGCCGGCAGGGTGGGCTGGCTGCCGACCGCCTGAGCAGGCCGTCAGGCGCGCAGCTCGCCCTCGATGACCGTCACCGCGCGGCCGGTGAGCAGCGTGCGTTCGCCCCGCAGGCCGGTGCGGACCAGCCCGGTACGGCGGGAGGCCTGGAGCCCGGTGAGGTCGTCGCGGCCGAGCCGGGCCGCCCAGTGCGGTGCGAGCGCGGTGTGGGCGCTGCCGGTCACCGGGTCCTCGTCGATGCCGACGTTCGGGAAGAAGCAGCGGGAGACGAAGTCGTAGCCGCGGGACGGGTCGTCGGCGCGGGCGGTGGCGATGACGCCCCGGGAGGAGTAGGCGCCCAGGGCACGGTGGTCGGGGGAGAGCCCGAGGACGGTCTTCTCGTCGGCCAGTTCCACCAGCAGGTCGCCGACGTTCGGGCCGGTGTCGAAGACGGCGACCGGCTCCGCGCCCAGCGCCTCGGCGACCCCGGCCGGCACCTCGACCGGGGTGAGCGGGGCGGTCGGGAAGTCGAGGGTGACCGAGCCGTCCGGCGCGGGCGTGGCGATCAGCACTCCGCTGCGGGTGGCGAACCGTACCGGGCCCTCGTGCGCGCCGGTCGTGTGCAGGACGTGGGCCGTCGCGAGGGTGGCGTGCCCGCACATCGCGACCTCGGCGACGGGTGTGAACCAGCGCAGCGCCCAGTCCGCCTCGCCGCCCTCGGGCAGCGGGTGCGCGAAGGCCGTCTCGGCGTGGTTGACCTCCATCGCGACGTTCTGGAGCCAGTCGTCGTCCGGGAAGACGTCGTCCAGGAGCAGGACTCCGGCCGGGTTGCCGGCGAAGGGGCGGTCGGTGAAGGCGTCCACGATTCGCATGCGCATGGCGCCGACGCTAGTGGCTCCGGGAGCCCCCGGACCAAGGCCAATTCCCGAGTGGCGGACTGGTTCACGAGCGCCGCACCCCGTTCCGGCCGGCCGCGGTCGCGTGCGCGCGCAGCCACGGGGCGAGCTGGACGACGCCGAACGACACCTCCACGACCAGGAAGGGCCACAGCACCCGCGGCCCGCCGTGGGCCAGCGCGTACGCCTGCCACAGCGAGAACAGCACGCGTGCGGCCCCGTCGAGGAGGCCGTGCAGGGGCAGGGGCCGTACGACGCGCAGGACGGACCAGACCACCACCACCGAGCCCATCAGGTTGGCGTACAGCATCTGCATCGGGGTGAGCGCGGGCATCGCGCCGAGGCCGGCGGTCTCGCCCCCGGCCGACAGGAGCCGGTGGACCAGCGCGTAGGTCCAGGGCGTCGCGAAACCGGCGGTGACGATCAGGTCGTACCAGCCGCTGGCGCGGACGACGCGCAGGTAGGCGGGGGCGGCAGGGTGCATCGGGCCTCCTCGGACGGGCTCGTTCGGGCGCCGCCCACGCTAGACAGCGGAGTACGCTCCAAGGTCAAGTCGACCGAGCGGCGGGGGAGTCATGCGGATCGGAGAACTGGCCGCGCGCACCGGGGTGTCCAAGGACACGCTGCGCTTCTACGAGAAGATCGGCCTGATCGAGGGTGACCGGCTGCCCAACGGCTACCGTGACTTCCCGCCGGAGACGGTGACCTGGCTGGAGTACGTGCGCACCGCGCAGGCGCTCGGGTTCACCCTGGCCGAGATCGCCCGGCACGGCGCGGAACTGCGGGACGCGCCGGACAGCGCCGAGGCCCTGTCCGCCCTGTTCGAGGACAAGATCCGGATCGTCGACGCGCGCATGGCCGCGTTGGCGGCGCTCCGCGCCGACCTCACCGCCCGCGTCGGCACCGGCTGCCCGCTGCGGGCGGCCGAGCGGACCGGCTGAACCGGCCGAACGCCTCCCCACCCGGCCACTCCTCCCGCCCGGCCGCCACTCCTCCCCGCCCGGACAAGGGGCTTGTCATGCCATCGATACCGATATATCGTTGAGGCATCGCGAACGATACGCGATACGAACATGACAGATCGGCGATGGAATGGAGTGATCGCGATGCGTACCCACGGATTCGAGCGTGGACATCGGCACGAGGGCCCCGGCCGGCGGGGCATGGGCGGCTTCGGCGGCTTCGAGGGGCGGCGGGCCGCCTTCGGTCCCTTCGGGCCGGGCGGCCCGGGATTCGGCCCCGGCGGGCCCGGATTCGGTCCGGGGTCCTGGGGGCCGCGCGGGCGAGGAGGTCCGCGAGGGCGGGCGCGGCGCGGCGATGTGCGCGCCTCGATCCTGGTCCTGCTCAAGGACCGGCCCATGCACGGCTACGAGATGATCCAGGAGATCGCCGAACGCAGCGGCGGCGCCTGGAAGCCCAGCCCCGGCTCGGTCTACCCCACGCTCCAACTGCTGGAGGACGAGGGGCTGATCGCCAGTGAGAGCGAGGGCGGCAAGAAGCTGTTCTCACTGACCGAGAGCGGACGGGCCGCCGTCGAGGAGGTGGCGGACGCCCCCTGGGAGGAGGCCTCGCGCGGAGTCGACTGGGAGGCCCTCGGTGAGATCCGCCAGGCCGGTTTCGGCCTGATGGAGGCCTTCGGGCAGGTCTGGAAGACGGGCAGCAAGGAACAGCGCGAGAAGGCGCTGGCCGTCATCAACGACGCCCGCAAGAAGCTGTACCTCATCCTCGCCGACGAGCACTGAGGTACGACGGCCCGGGCGCCCCGCGTGTCGACGCGCGGGGCGCCTTCGCGTGTCCGGGCCCGGGCCGAGCCCCGGTCCGGCCCCGGCCGGGATCAGGCCACCAGTCCGTCGAGCTTGCGCAGCGACTCGTGCAGGGCGGCCGTCGCCGAGTCCTTGAGCCTGCCCGCCATCAGCGACACCGCCGCGCCGGTGAATTCGCCGTCGATCCGGACCCTCGTCGCGTCCCCGTCCGGAGTCAGGGTGTAGCGGGTGGCGACGGTCACCGCCATCGGGCCCTTGCCGCGGATGGCGAACACCCGGGCCGGCTCCAGTTCCTCGATGGTCCAGTCGACCTCCGCCGGGAAACCCATCAGCTTCATGTTCTCCTGGAACGTCCCGCCCACGGCCAGCGTCTGCGGACCGCCCCCGGGGAAGCTGGTGTGGGTCGCGTTCCACGCCCCGTACGACGGCCAGTCGGTGAGCCGGGCCCACACCTTCTCGGCCGGCGCCTGGATGCGTGCCTCCGCGCTGACTTCGGCCATGCGACCACCCCTTCGGATCGGGCCTATCGGGCTACGGTGTCGCGGAACGTAGCGGCAGGGGCGCGAACATTCAATACTGATGAACCGTCAGAAGTGCTCCGAGGGAGTGCCGACCCTGGGCGGGACGGGTCAGATCTCCTCCGTAAGGATGAGATCCGAGGCGGCGATGTCCACTCGGCGTGGGACGCGAAAATGGTTCCCCTCGTGGATGCCTCGTCCCGTTGAGGCTGATGAGCTAGGGGATGTGCACCCCAGTACAGCCCCTCGGACCGCCCCGGACGGAGCAGTTCCGCATCCGGACGACGCTGCCGGGCTCGACGCCGAGCTGGCAGCGGTGGTCGCCGGTGCCCGCCGCCGGGCCGTGCGGGACGGGGACCGGCACACCGACACCGCCCATCTCCTCCACGCCCTGCTGGAACACGACCCCGAGGTCCGGGCCGCCGTCGGCGGACCGCAACGGCTCGCCCGCCTCCTCGGCTACCTCGTGCAGCGCAGCATCGGCTACGGCCTGCGGTGGCAGGCCGGGGTGGAGGACTCCGGCGCGCTCCCCCTCGTACCCGCCCCGGCCGCTCCCGCCGACCCATCGGGCGGGGTTGCCGACGGTTGGTCTCCCGCCGCGGCAGCCGCGCTCGCGGACGCGGCTGCCCGCGCCCGGCGCCGGGGCGCACCCCGGGTCGGCGGTACCGACCTGCTCGCCGCGCTCGTCGCGGACCCGCGGTCCCGGGCCGTCGAGGTACTGGAACGGGCCGGCATCCCGGCCCGCGAGCTGTCGGCGCGGATCGAGGCGGGAGCCGGCGGGTACGCCGACGACGGCGCGGCCCGCTGACCGCCTGGGCATCCGGCGGTCCACCAGCTGAGACAGGTGTCACCGGGGATGACGCTCCTGTCGGTGCCTGTCATCATGTGCCGGTGCATACGTCTGTGAGCAGTCACCACAGCCCCGGCAAGGGAGCCGGGCTCGGTCTCGCGATCGTGTCGGCGCTGGCCTTCGGCGGTTCCGGAGTGGCCGCCAAGCCGTTGATCGAGGCGGGGCTCGAACCGCTGCACGTGGTGTGGTTGCGGGTGGCGGGCGCCGCCCTGGTGATGCTGCCGACAGCCGTACGGCACCGGGTCCTGCCCCGCCGCCGGCCCGCGCTGCTCGCCGGGTTCGGACTGCTCGCCGTCGCCGGTGTCCAGGCCTGCTACTTCGCCGCGCTGTCCCGCATACCGGTCGGCGTGGCCCTGCTCGTCGAGTACCTGGCCCCCGCCCTGGTGCTGGGCTGGGTGCGGTTCGTGCAGCGGCGGCCCGTCACCCGTGCCGCCGCGTTCGGCGTGGTCCTCGCGGCAGGCGGCCTCGCCTGTGTGGTCGAGGTCTGGTCCGGGCTGAGCTTCGACGCGCTGGGCCTGGTCTTCGCCCTCGGCGCCGCCTGCTGCCAGGTCGGCTACTTCGTCCTGTCCGACCAGGGCAGCGACGCGGGCGACGCGGCGCCGGACCCGCTCGGTGTCATCGCGTACGGCCTGCTCGTCGGCGCCGCCGTGCTGACGGTCGTGGCCCGGCCCTGGAGCATGGACTGGTCGGTGCTCGCCGGCTCCGCGGACATGGGCGGCACCGCCGTACCGGCCGCCGCCCTGCTCGCCTGGATCGTGCTGGTCGCCACCGTGATCGCGTACGTCACGGGCGTCCTGTCCGTGCGCCGGCTGTCGCCGCAGGTCGCCGGTGTCGTCGCCTGCCTGGAGGCGGTCATCGCGACCGTGCTGGCCTGGGTGCTGCTCGGCGAGCACCTGAGCGCGCCGCAGGTCGCCGGTGGCGCGGTCGTCCTGGCCGGCGCGTTCATCGCCCAGTCCTCCACCCCGGCCAAGGGCTCCCCGGAACCGGTCGCCTCAGGCGGCGCGGAAAGGGAGTTGTCCGCCCGGGGCACCGCCGCCTAGAGTCCGGGCCATGCCGCACAACGCACTCGTCCTTCCGCCCCCGGCCGCCTGAGGCGGGCCTCCGGTCATCGCCCGGCGCACACACGCGCCGGGCTGGACGGTGCTGCCCGCAGAAGAAGTCCGTGCGCCCCGCCGAGGCGGGGACGCAACCGAACTTCGCACGTACGCGTGCGCTTCTGCGGAGAGATTCCCTTGCCGACGTCGCATTCGTCGCACCCCGCGTCCGGCCTGCCCGTCGGGCGTGGCCTGCTGTATCTGATCGTCACCGGTGCCGCCTGGGGCACCGCGGGCGCCGCCGCCTCGCTGGTCTACCGGGCCAGTGACCTGGGCGCCTTCGCCCTCTCCTTCTGGCGCTGCGCGCTGGGCCTGGCCCTCCTCTCGGCCGGCCGGCTGCTGCGCCCGCGCGCCCGCCGTACGGCCGCAGCCAGAACCGCAGCCACAGCCACGGCTGCGACCACGTCGACGGCCGCGGCCACGGCCGGGTCCACGCGCCGCTGGATCACGCGGGCCCTGGCCACCGGGCTCGGTCTCGCCGTGTTCCAGACCGCGTACTTCGCGGCCGTGGCGTCGACCGGGCTGGCCGTGGCCACCGTCGTGACCCTCGGCGCGGGCCCCGTGCTCATCGCGCTCGGGGCCCGGGTGCTGCTCGGCGAGCGGCTCGGCGCGGGCGGTGTCACGGCGGTCGCCGGTGCGCTCGCCGGGCTGGCCGTGCTCACCCTCGGCGGCTCGGCCGCGACCGTCCGTCCGGCGGGTGTGCTGTCGGCCCTGGCCTCGGCGGCGGGCTACGCCGTCATGACCCTGCTCACCCGCTGGTGGGGCAGGGACGGCGGCACGGACGCCGGGGGCGCCACGGTGGGGGCCTTCACGGTGACCAGCCTGTGCCTGCTGCCGTTCGCGGTGCACGAGGGGCTGCTCCCGCACACGGCCCACCCGGTCCGGCTGCTGTGGCTGCTGCTCTACATCGCCGCCGTGCCCACGGCCCTCGCCTACGCCCTCTACTTCGCCGGAGCCGCCGTCGTCCGGTCCGCGACCGTCTCCGTGATCATGCTGCTGGAGCCGGTGACCGCGGCCGTGCTCGCCGTCGTCCTGCTCGGCGAACGGCTCACGCCGGCCACGGTGGCCGGCACCGCGCTGCTGCTCGGAGCCGTCGCGGGCCTCGCCGTGAGCGAGGCCCGCGACGGCCGGCGGGACGCGGTCCCGGTGTGAGGGGGGGGAGCCGCGCCGTTACCGCGCCGCCAGGTAGTCCGGCAGCTCGATGCCGGGCGTCAGGTCGGCGTTGGGGACCGGGGCGTCGTAGCCCTTGCGGAGCGGGACGACCCCGGCCCAGTGCGGCAGCGAGAGGTCGTCCGGCTCGTCGTTGGCGCCGCCGGTGCGGACCTTCGCCGAGACCTCCTCCAGGTCCAGGCGGATGACGGCGGTGGCGGCCAGCTCCTTCTTGTTCGCGGGCCGGGAGTCGGCGGCCCGGCCCGGGACGACGTGGTCGACCAGCGCGTCCAGGGCGAGGCGCCGCTCCTCGGGGTCGGTGACCTCGTGCGCGATGCCGTGCACCACGACCGAGCGGTAGTTGATCGAGTGGTGGAAGGCGGAGCGGGCCAGCACCAGACCGTCGACGTGGGTCACCGTCAGGCACACCGGCAGACCGGGGTCGGTCTGGCCGGTCATCCGCAGCGGGCGCGAACCGGTGGACCCGTGGACGTACAGCCGCTCGCCGACCCGGCCGTACAGCGTCGGCAGCACCACCGGGGCGCCGTCCCGGACGAAGCCGAGGTGGCAGACGTACCCCTCGTCCAGGATGGCGTGCACCAGCTCCCTGTCGTACGACGCCCGGTCGGCGGAGCGCGTGGGCACGGTCCGGTCGGTCGGCTGGTAGGCGGTGGCCCGGGTGTCCTCGGTCGTGCCCTGCATGGTGATCCCCTCGACGGCGGCGGACTGTGCACCGATCTTTGTACTAGTGCATAATGTTCTTTGTGCTAGGAGAATATCGGATCACCGGGCGGGGCGCAGCCGAGATCGCCGCCAGCGTCGAGCAGGCGGTCGGCGCGGGGCAGCTGCAGCCTGGGCAACCACTGCCGCCCATGCGGGAGTTGGCGGACCGGCTGGGGGTGAACCCGAACACGGTCGCGGCCGCCTACCGCACGCTGCGTGAGCGCGGGGTGATCGAGACGGCCGGGCGCCGGGGGAGTCGTGTCCGCCCCAGGCCGGCCACCACCGGCCGGGAGCAGCTGCGGGTGGAGGTGCCGCCCGGTGGCCGTGACCTCTCCACGGGCAACCCGGACCCGGCCCTGCTGCCCCGCCTGGCCCCGGCCCTCGCCGCGGCGGCCGAGCGGAGCGACGGCCGTCCCGTCCTCTACGGCGACGACCCCGTGGACGCCGGCCTCGCCCGCGTCGCCCGCGCCGAACTGGACGCCGACGGCGTCCCCGCGGGCCCGCTGACCGTGACCTCCGGCTCCCTGGACGCCATCGAACGCCTCCTCGCCGCGCACCTCCGCCCCGGCGACACCGTCGCCGTCGAGGATCCCGGCTGGGGCAGCCTCCTCGACCTCGTTCCCGCCCTCGGTCTGCACACGGCCCCGGTCGGCGTGGACGACGACGGACCGCGCGCGGACGATCTGCGCCGCGCCCTGGAGTCCGGGGCCCGCGCCGTGATCGTGACCGACCGGGCCCAGAACCCGACCGGCGCCTCGGTGACCGCCACGCGCGCGCGTGCCCTGCGCGCCGTGCTGCGCGACCACCCGGAGACCCTGCTCATCGAGGACGACCACGGCCACGGCATCGTCGACCTGCCCCTGCACCCCCTCGCGGGCACCACCCGGCACTGGGCCTTCGCCCGCTCCGCCGCCAAGGCCTACGGCCCCGACCTGCGACTCGCCGTCCTCACCGGGGACCCCGTCACCGTCGACCGGGTCCGGGGCCGCCAGCGCCTCGGCCCCGGCTGGGTGAGCCTGCTGCTGCAACGGACCGTGGCCCACCTGTGGACGCGCGGCGCGGTGGACCGGGCGGCGGTGGCGGAGTCGTACCGAACCCGCAGGGAGGGGCTGGTCGACGCGCTGGCGGAGCGGGGTGTCGTCGCCCACGGCCGCAGCGGCATGAACGTCTGGGTGCCGGTCCCCGACGAGACGGCCGCGGTGGCCCGGCTCGTCCAGGCGGGCTGGGCGGTGGCCCCGGGAGCCCGCTTCCGTCTGGCCTCCCCCCAGGGCGTCCGCGTCACGGTCTCACCGCTCACCGAGGAGGACATCGCCCCGCTGGCCGACGCGGTGGCTGCGGCCGTACGCCCGTCTCCGGCCCGCGCGTACGGCTGAGCGCGTGTGCGTACGGCCGGACACCTCGCGCTGCCGTGCCGTCGAGGCCCGGCCGGCCTGACCCGCCCGGGCCTCTCTTCCGGATCATGCCTCGGGCGGGGTGGACGATGGCCGACGTGGCGCGCGTGACGGAGGTGCCGGTCGAGCAGACCGTCACGCGCTCCTGCCGCGCACCTGGGTGAGTGCCGCTCCCGCGAGGACGATCACCGCTCCCACCGGCGTGGTCCACCGCAGCGACTCCCCGAGGATCGCCACCCCCGCGGCCGTGGCGATGACGGGAATGAAGTAGGTGACCATCTGGGCGGTGGTGGGGCCGACTTCCGCGACGAGTCCGTACTGGATCAGCACCGCCAGTCCGGTCCCCAGCGCTCCCAGCGCCGCGACGGCCAGCAGCGGCACCGGGGAGAAGTGGTCCGGGGCGCTGGTGAACAGCGGGGTCACCACGGCCAGCTGGACGGTGGCCAGCAGCAACTGGCCCCCGGTCATCGACAGGTGGGAGTTCCCGGTGCCGGCCAGGGTGCGCCGGACGTAGATCCACCCCACCGGGTAGCTCAGCGAGGCCAGGAGCGCCATCGCCGTGCCCGTGGCGTCCAGGCCGTGGAAGCCCTGCCAGGCGCCGAGCACGGTGAGGACGCCCAGGAAGCCCAGGCCGAGGCCGGCGACGCGCACCCGGGTGGGGCGGTCCTCCGACAGGGCGACCAGGGAGAGGGCCATGCCCCACAGGGGGGAGGTCGCGTTGCAGATGCCGGCCAGGGTGGACGGGATCGTCAGCTCGGAGTAGGCGAACAGGGAGAACGGCAGGGCGTTCAGCAGGAACGCGGCGACGGCCATGTGCCCCCACAGCCGGGCCCCGCGCGGCAGCCGCTCCCGCTTCACCGCCATCGCCGCACCCAGCACCGCCGTACCGAACAGCAGCCGTCCGAGGGTGACCTGGAAGGGCGCGTACCCCTCGGTCCCCACCTTGATCAAGAGGAAGCTGAAGCCCCAGATCAGGGACAGGGCGCCGAAACGGAGCCGCCAGCCGAGGCGGGGGCGGGGGCCGGTGGTGGCGGGGGAGGAGGACCGGGTGCGGGACGCAGGGGTGACCGTGCTCATGGCCTCCACGATGCGGGACCGAACCTCGTAGCACAATCGAGATTTCTCGCCGGGTACCTCTTAGAATCGCTTACATGTTGAATCTGGAGCGCCTGCGCACCCTCGACGCCCTGGCCCGGCACGGCTCCGTCAGCGCCGCCGCCGAAGCGCTGCACGTCACCACGTCCGCGGTCTCGCAGCAGCTGGGCAAGCTGGAGCGGGAGGTCGGCCAGCAGCTCCTCGCCAAGAACGGCCGGGGTGTCCGGCTCACGGACGCCGGCCGGCTGCTGTCGGAGCACGCGGCACGCATCCTGTCGCAGGTCGAGCTGGCCGAGTCGGACCTGGAGGCGCACCGCGGCCAGGTCGTCGGCGAGCTGCGGCTGTCGGCCTTCCCCACCGCAGCCCGCGGCCTCTTCCCCGCCGCGCTCGGCGCGCTGCGCAGCGCACACCCCGGCCTGCGGGTGCGCTCCAGCGAGCTGGAGCCGGAGAACGGCATCGCCGGGGTCGTCCGCGGCGATCTCGACCTCGCCGTGGTCCTGGACTGGTACAACAAGCCGATGCCCGTCCCCGACGGCCTGGTCAAGGCGCCCCTGCTGGACGACCCGGCCGAGGTCGCCATGCCCGTCGGGCACCGGCTCGCGGACCGGGACGAGGTCGACCTCACCGAGTTCGCCGAGGACGAGTGGATCACCTGGGGCGAGGGCGAGTTCTGCCACGAGTGGCTGATGTTCACCCTCAGGTCCAAGGGTGTCGAGCCGATCGTCGGCCACCGCGCGGGCGAGACCCACACCCAGCTGGGGCTCGTGGCCGCCGGGCTGGGGGTGTGCATCGCGCCGCTGCTGGGCCGGCACCCGGTGCCCGACGGCGTGGTGCTGGTACCGCTCAGGCAGCACGTGCGCCGTCATGTGTACGTGGTGTGGCGGGCGGACGCCGACCGGCGGCCCTCGATCCGCGCGGCCGTGGACGCCCTGCGCACGGCCGCGCGGAAGCTCGGCTGACCGCGCTCACGCCCCGCCCAGCTTCCGGAAGTCCCAGGAGACGATCTTCTCCGGGGTCAGCCGGGCCCACGCGTGCCGGCCGTCGTGCGGCATCTCGTCCAGACCGAAGTTCTTGCGCGCGAACAGCGTCTCCGCCGTGTCCAGTTCGGCGCACAGCTCGCCCGTGCGCGGCACCTCGCCCACGAACTCCACCCGGCCGGACAGCTCGACCCCGCGCAACTGGTCGTACTCCTCACCGGAGTCGACCACGACGGCCACCCGCGGATCCCGGCTCAGCTGGGCCCAGCGCCGGCTGCGCACCACCGAGTACAGCCACAGCGAGGTGCCGTCCCAGGCGAACCACAGCGCGCTCACGTGCGGCGTTCCGTCGGCCGAGACGGTCGCGACCCGGCAGGTGCGCTGACTGGTGAGGAACGCGTCCAGCTCGCCGGGTGTCATCATGATCCTCCGGCCCCGGCGCTGCTGAGTGACGGTCATGCTGCCCCCTCTTCTCCCACGTCGTGTCAGAAAACTATGGTGATCCTCTGACATCACGTCAGAAAAGAGAAGCCGTCGTCTTCAAGGGGGCGCGTGCCATGCCGTCGTACGAGCGACTCGACGACCTCCTCGATCCCGGGAGCACCGTCCTGCTCACCGTCGAGTGCCAGCAGGGGGTCGTCGGCCCGGACAGCGCCCTGCCCGAACTCGCCCGCGAGGCACGTTCGTCGGGTGCCCTGCGCAACGTGGCCCGGCTGGTCGCCGCCGCCCACGAGACCGGGGTGCAGGTGATCCACGCGGTCGCCGAGCGCCGTCCCGACGGCCGGGGCGCCAGTCGTAACGCCCGCCTGTTCCGGGCCGCCGAACGGCTCCCCGTGCAGCAGCTCAGCGGCAGCACGGCGGTCCGGGTGGCACCCCCGATCGAGGTCGCCGAGGAGGACTTCGTCGTACGGCGGCTGCACGGGCTGTCCCCGGTCCACGGCACCGACGTCGACGCCCTGCTGCGCAACCTCGGCTGCCGCACGCTGGTCGTCACCGGGGTCTCGGCCAACGTGGCCGTCCCCAACGCGGTGTTCGACGCCGTCAACCTCGGCTACACCGCCGTCGTCCCGTCCGACGCCGTCGCGGGGGTGCCCGCCGAGTACACCCGGGCGATGCTCCGCAACACCCTCGCGCTGGTCGCCACGGTCGCGACCACCGACGAGGTGATCGGCTGCCTCGCACGGGTGCACGCGCGGCGCCGAGCGGGGCTCAGGCCAGCTTGATCTCGTCGCCGGAGACGGTGATCTTCGCCGCCGCCAGCGCCTGTGTGGCCGGTCCCTTCTTCACGCTGCCGTCCGTCACGGAGAACTCGCTGTGGTGGCAGGGGCAGACGATCACGCCGTTCGCCACGCTGCCCACCGCACAGCCCTGGTGGGTGCACTTGGACGAGAACGCCTTGTAGGTGCCCGCCGTCGGCTGCGTGACCACGACACCGTGGTCCTTGAAGATCCTGCCGCCGCCCTCGGGGATGTCCGCGGTCTTCGCGAGGGCGGCGCCGCCGCCCGCCGCAGTGCCGCTGCTGTCCTGAGCGGAACCGCCGGAACCGGCGGAGTCTGACCCGGTGGCGGCACCGGCGGACGAGTCGTCGTCCGAGCCGCAGGCGGTCAGCGCGGCGGCGAGCCCCGCCGCTCCGGCCGCCGCCATGACGGTACGGCGGGCCGGTCCCGCTGCGGGGTGGAGGGATGGGCTGGTCATGTGAGGTTCCCTTCCGCGGAGCTTGTCGTGGTCCGTCATGGGGTACGGCCCGGGGGCGACGGCCGTTCAGACGGGCACCCAGATCCTTCCCGCCCGGCGCGGCTCCGCCGGGACCGGTCGACACGACCGGATTTCCGCCAGCTTTCGGCCGTGTTTCGGACAATCGACGCGCGAGCCCGGCATTCCGGGCAACTCCGCAGGAGTTCGGAATGTCTGGTACAGGGAGGTGCGCCGCGCGGCCGCGCACGGACCCGGGAGCATGATCCGCTCCCCACGGTTGCCGGCCCCGCATTTCTCGCGCGGTGGTTACGAGCCGACCCGCCGCACACGGAGTTTGCGGGACCGTTTACCGTCTCACCGGTGGGATTCGGCGGCTCGTCGTCTATCCTTCGACCTCGGGGTTCCGACACCAATGCGCTTTCGACCGCGTTCGTGCAAGTGAAGATCCACTTCTGCGGAAAAGACGGGGGAATCGGCACGTGGAGAACTTAAAGTCGCAACAACCTTCGGAGACCACTGTTATTCGCGTCCTCATTCTGGACGCGTCGCCGATCACGCGCAGCGGCCTGGGGGCGGTACTGCGCTGCAAGTCCGGAATCGACGTCGTGGCCGAGGCGTGCGACCACCACGAGGCGGTGACGCTGATGGCCGAGACCAAGCCGCACGTCGTCGTCCACACCGTCGAGAGCCCCAACGGCTCCTCGGCGACGCTGCGGCAGGCCAAGGACTGGCAGGGCAAGGTGCTGGCACTGGTCAGCGACTCCCTGTGCGACTCCGCGACGATCGGCCTCATCGGAAAGGACGCCGACGGAACGCTGCTGCGCAGCGCGCAGGTCGACGACCTGGTGGCCGCGCTGCACATGCTCGTCGCCGGCTACTCCCTCTTCCCGGCACCGGTCGCCGCGGCCGGACCGGCAGAGCGCCGGCTCCCGTCGGCGACCCTCTCCCCGTCCGCGCTGCCGAGGCCGGCCTCCACCTCCACGCCCTGCCAGCTGACGCCCCGGGAACACGACGTGCTGCGCCTGCTCGGCCGGGGCCGCACCAACGCCGAGATCTCCGTGCAACTCACGCTCAGCGAAAGCACCGTGAAGTCCCACGTGCAGAACCTGCTGGCGAAACTGGGGCTGCGCAACCGCGTCGAGGCGGCGCTGTACGCCGTCGAGGCCGGCCTGGTCGACTGAGCCGGGCCGCGCCGCGCCATCGGGCCGCGCACCCCTGAGCGGGTGCGCGGCCCGAGTACGGCGCGACGGCACCGTCGCCCGGTCTCAGACCGGGATCTTCGCCGAGGGCAGCTCACCGAGGGCCCGCTCGATCTCCGCCTGGTCCGGCTCGTGGTCGGTCAACGTGTGGGCCAGGTAGGAGTCGTAGGCCGCCATGTCGAAGTTGCCGTGCCCGGAGACGTGGACGAGGATCGCCCGCGCTTCGCCCGCCTCCCGTGCGGCCAGCGCCTCGTCGATCGCCCCGCGCACGCCGTGGGCGGACTCCGGAGCCATCACGAAGCCCTCATTGCGGGCGAAGAGCACGGCCGCGCTGAAGATGTCGGTCTGCGAGACCGAGCGCGCCTGCACGTGGCCGTGCTGCACCAGCGTCCCCATGGTCGGGGAACTGCCGTGGTGGCGCAGGCCGCCGGCGTGGATGGGGGCGGGCATGAAGTTGTGCCCGAGGGTGAACATCGGCAGCACCGGGCCGAGCGAGGCGGTGTCCGGATAGTCGTAGGCGTAGGTGCCCCGGGTGAGGCTGGGGCAGGCGTCCGGCTCGACCGCGACGAAGCGGGTGCCGGAGCGCTTGCCGGACAGGGTGTCGTACAGGAACGGATAGGACAGGCCGGCGTAGCCGGAGCCGCCGCCGACGCAGCCCACCACCACGTCGGGGTAGTCGTCGGCGATCTCCAGCTGCTTCTTGGCCTCCAGGCCGATCACCGACTGGTGGATCAGTACGTTGTTGGAGATCGAGCCGAGCGCGAAGCGGGTGTCCTCGCGGCTGAGCGCGTCCTGCACGGCCTCGCTGATGGCGATGCCGATCGAACCCGGGGAGTCGGGGGTCTCCGCCAGCACCGCGCGCCCGGCCTCCGTGAGCGGACTGGGCGACGGGTGCACCTCGGCACCCCAGGTCTCCATCAGGATGCGCCGGTAGGGCTTCTGCTGGAAGGAGGAGCGGACCATGTAGACGGTGACGTCCAGACCGAACAGCGAGCCCGCGAAGGACAGCGCCGAGCCCCACTGCCCGGCCCCGGTCTCGCTGGTCAGCCGGCGTACACCGTCCTCGGCCGCGTAGAACGCCTGGGCGATGGCGGTGTTGGGCTTGTGGGACCCCGCGGGTGAGACGCCCTCGTACTTGAAGTAGATCCGGGCCGGGGTGTCCAGCGCGCGCTCCAGCCGCGTCGCCCGGTGCAGCGGGGAGGGCCGCCAGATCTGGTACAGCTCGCGCACCCGGTCCGGGATCTCGATCCAGCGCTCCTCGGAGAACTCCTGCTCGATGACGCCCTGGGGCAGCAGGCCTGAGAGGTCCTCAGGACGCAGCGGCTCCAGCGTCTGCGGGTGCAGCGCGGGCGGCGGGCTCGCCGGCAGGTCGGGAACGATGTTGTACCAGTGGTCCGGAAGGTCTGCGGCGCTCAGGACGACATGCGTGGTGGTCATGGATTTCGCATCCTCACGGGAGAGGGAAGGAGATGCGGCGCGGTGGCGCCGAGATGCCGGATGCGGCCCTGCGGGGGACCTGGCCCCCTCATGCTAGAAATGCGGCTCCTGGCCCGCTACCAGGCGAAATGACGAAAGTTCACCCGTCGTCATCCGCCGTCGGTACCGGCACTTTCGGATCTGCCGCACCGGATTCCGGTCCTTCGGACGCGGGCCCGCCGGGCGTGGGTCCGGCGTCACGGGCCGGCGCGGACAAGCCCGCGCTGAGTCCCGTACCGACCAGGATGCTGCCGGTGACCTGGGCCGCGCCGAGCGTGCCGCTGCCGACGATCGGCGCGGTGAACGCCGCCGCGACCGGGATGAGCCCGGCGAACAGGCTGGTCGCCTCCGGGCCGAGGGTGCGCAGGCCGAGGTAGTAGAAGATGAACGCCGCGGCGGTCACCGCCACCGCCAGGTAGCACAGGGCACCCAGTTCGCGTGCGTGCGGCCAGCGCAGCTCCCCGGCGGGCAGTTCGACCGCCGCGGTCAGGACACCCATCTCGACCGTGGCCAGCACACAGACGTAGGTCGCCACCGGGATCGCCCCCAGCCGGGGCAGCAGCGGCACCGCCAGCAAGGTGAAGGAGACCTCGCCCAGCAGCGCCAGCAGGGAGAACCCGAAGCCGCCCGCGCTGCCGCGCCCGAAACCGACGAGCAGCGCGGCACCGGCGACCACCAGCGCGGCCGAGGCGATCAGACGCCCTGATACCCGGCGCCGGCTCAGCAGGGGGCCGGCGATCGCCACCAGCAGCGGGGTGGCACCGACGATCACGCCGAGTACGGCGGGCTCGGCGGAGCGCAGCGCGGCCAGACAGGCCAGATTGAAGCCGACCAGGCCGGTCCCGGCCAGCAGCGCCAGCAGCGCCCACTCGGTTCCGGTCGGCCGCGGCCAGGGCGCGCGCCCGACGACGGACAGCAGCGACAGGCTCAGCGCACCCAGGGCGAACCGCAGGGTCTGGCCGCTCAGAAACGGGTAGTGCGTCAGCAGGCTCGTGGCCACGAAGGAGGTGCCCGCCAGCGCGGTGCCGAGCGCCGCGTAAAGCGCGCCCACGGTCCGAGAAGGCGCCGTTCCCGCCGCCGGTTGCCCGGCCCCGCCCGATTCACTTGAGGTCATGCGGGCAGGTTATTGGCGGAACACGCTATTCCACCAGCGTACTTTCGGATAGCCCGCCGTTTGACTCCGCCAATGGTTCCTCATCATTTCTGGCGTGGCCCCGGCCGCTCGCGCTCCCTACCATTCCTGGCGTCATCAGCGTCATCAGCATGCGAATGCCGTCCTGTGCGAGGAGCGGATATGTCAGCCCAGGATTTGATCGACCTCACCCAGCACGAGATCAAGGCACTGCGCACCCGGTACAACCTGGCGGACGCACACACGCATCAGCGGCAGTCCGGCAGCCAGGACAAGATCGTCGCGCGACTTCCCGCGCTGTGGTACGAGTCGGAGGAACGGCAGCAGGCGCATTTCGAGCGGCAGTTCACCGAGGCTTTCTTCCGCCTGCACGGCCAGACGACCGCGCCCGGCCTGGGCCGCACCCTGCTGTCGTACTCGGCCAGCGTGTCCACCATGGTCGCGGCGATGTACCTGCGCCGGCACGACCACACCGTCTCCCTGGTCGAACCCTGCTTCGACAACCTGGTGGACCTCCTCAAGTACCTGGGGACGCCGCCCGCCGCCCTGCCCGAGGAAGCGCTGGCGGACCCGGACACCGTGTACACGGAGCTGACCCGCCTGGTCCGGACGGACGCGCTGTACCTGGTCGACCCCAACAACCCCACCGGATTCACGCTGTTCACCGACGGCGGCCGGGGCTTCGAGGAGGTCCTGCGGTTCTGCCGCGACCAGCGCAAGCTGCTCATACTGGACTTCTGCTTCGCCTCCTTCGCCCTGCACAACGGCCTGGCCCAGCGCCCCGACGTGTACCGCATGCTGGAGGAGTCCGGCGCCAGCTACCTCGCCATCGAGGACACGGGGAAGACGTGGCCGGTCCAGGACGCCAAGTGCGCCCTGCTGACGGCGAGCGCGGACATCTACGAAGAGGTATACAACCTGCACACCTCCGTGCTGCTCAACGTCTCCCCCTTCGTGCTGAACTTCCTCACCCAGTACGTCGAGGACTCCGTCGCGGACTCCTTCGCCTCGGTGCGCGAGGTGATCGACACCAACCGGGCCACGCTGCGGCGCGAACTGCCCGGTTCGGTCCTGGAACTGCTGGACGCGCGGGTGGACACCAGCGTCGCCTGGCTGCGCATCCTGCCCTCCGGGCTCACCGCGCAGGACATCCACGCGCGGCTGCTCCAGTCCGAGGTCTACGTGCTGCCGGGGAACTACTTCTACTGGGACAACCCGGGCCGGGGCGAGCGGTTCGTGAGGATCGCGCTGGCGCGCCCGCCGGAGCAGTTCGCCGCCGCCGTACGGGTCATCCGCGAGACGCTGGGCTCCGCCTCCCATGAGCGGTGAGGCGGGCGCCCCGCTCCCGGGGGCCGTCCCGGGCCTGGGGACGCTCATCGACGCCTCGGTGTTCATGGGCATGCACAGCACCGACGACAGGGTCAGGACCGCCTGCAAGAACCTCTTCGTCCGGCACCTGGCGGCGCGCCGGCCGCTGGCCATGACGCTGGAGCAGGTGGGGCTGTGCGACGACCTGATCTGGCGGCGGCCACGCGACGAGCAGGACGCCTACTACCCCTTCATGGACAACCTGCACAGCGAACTGCGGATCGCCCGCTTCGGCCTGCGGCAGGACGACGTGCGCACCGCGCTGGAGGCCCCCGCGCTCAAGGGCCTGCCGATCGCCGACGCACTGGTGCTGGCTCCGGCCGTGCACCGCGGCGGCCGGCTGTACAGCGCGTCGCCGCGTCTGCACGCACGTCCCGGCCCCGGAGAACTGCTGAGCGCGCCCCCGGACGGTCCGGAGGAGGCGTTCCCCCCTCGGCTGGAGGAGCTGTACCGCCGGTCGCTGGCGCTGCGCGTCGACCCGGCCGCGCTGGACCGCATTTCCTGCCCCGACGACGATGTGGACTCACCATGACGAACGCTGAGACCCCGCGGAGGTCCCCGGCGCGGCCAAGCTCCGGCGTCGCCCTGGAAACCGGCGCGGCCCGGCCCGCCTCCGGCCCGGACTCCACCCGCCCGCACACCGGGGGCGCGCCCCTCTCCGGCGTGGTCGTGCCGCTGGTCACCCCGCTCGACCGGCAGGGCCGGGTCCGCGCGGACGACGTGGCACGGCTGGTCGACTCGGTCCGCGCCGGGGTGACCGCCCTGATGCCGACCCTCAGCTCGGGCGAGGGCTGGCTGCTGACCGAGGCGCAGTGGCGCGACATGGTGGCGGCCACCGTGCACTGTGCCGACGGCCTGCCGGTCATCGCCGGCGTCCAACTGCCCGACACCGCCGCCGTGGTGGCCCGGACCCGGCTCGCCGCCGAGCTGGGCGCCGACGCGGTGGCGGTCACCACGCCCTTCGGCGCGGGTGTCGGCCAGGAAGACATCGTCACCCACTACGAGCGGGTCCTCGGCGCGGGGTCGCCGGTGCTCGTGTACAACGAGGAGGCCCTGTCCGGCAACCGCATCGAGGCCGGGACGCTCGCACGCGTCTGCCGGCTCCCGGGTGTGATCGGGGTGAAGGAGTCCAGCGGCGACCCGGCGTTCACCCGGCAGCTGGTGGCGGCCGGCCTGGGCGTGCCCGTCTTCGAGGGCTGGGAGAACCTGCTGCTCCAGGTCCCCGGCGTCGCGGGGTTCATCGGCCCCCTGGCCAACCTGGAGCCGGCGCTGTGCGCGGCGCTGCTGCGGCACCCGACGCCGGAGCTCCAGGCCGAGGTCGACACGGCGTGCGAGACCTACGGCATCCTGCGCGACGACTGGTACCTCCATGTCAAGCGCGCCCTGGTCGCGCGGGGCGTCATCGGCACGGACACCACGGCCCAGGACGTGCGCGCGGCCGCCGCGGCGGCGGAGGCGGCGCCGTGATCACGAGGGCGGGCGGGACCCCGGCGCTGCCGCGGTCGGCCACCGTGCAGCAACGGCTCTACTGGCACAACCGCACCGTCCCCGACGCCGCCGGGTATGCCGAACTGCTCGCGCTGGAGGCGGCCTGGCCGCGCGCCGAGGCGGACGCGCTGGCGGCCGCGGCGCCCGCCTTCGGCTCGCTGGACGACCTCCTCGACGCGCTGGAACAGCGCCTGCGCCGCGAGGAGAACGATCCCTCGCCCAGCGAGCGGTACCTGGCCGAGCAGGCGACGGCGGCCGAGTTCGCCTACGTCGCGGGGCAGTTCGCCGTGGACGGCCTGGTGGAGTCGCAGTCGCACCTGGGCGTGCTGCCGCGGCTGACGCCCCGGGCCCGCATGGCGGTGATGCGCGTGCTCATCGACGAGTTCGGGTGCGGCAACGAGGCGCAGGAGCACGCCCGGCTGTACGAGAAGCTGATGGTGGAGCTGGGACTGTCCACCGACCCCTTCCACCACGCCGCCAGGGCCTGCGAGGAGACGCTCGCCTATGTCAACCTCTTCCACTGGCTGGCCTCCCGGGCGCCCACCCCCGACTACTTCCTCGGCGCCTACGCCTACTTCGAGTCCAGCGTGCTCTACGGCTTCCGCTGCTACGCCGCGGCCTGCGCCCGGTTGGGCATCGCCAACGGCCAGTACTACGACGAGCACCTGCACATCGACGCGTTCCACAGCCGCGAGATGCTGGCCGCGCTGCGCGCCTGGGACCGGGAGCACGGCGCGGACCTGGACAGGGTCTGGGCCGGTGTCGAACTGACCAGTGCGACCATCGCCCGTGCCACCGAGGCGGCGGTAAGCCGGGCCCGCGCGGAGGCAGGCCGGTGAGCGGCCCGGAGCGGACGGCAGGGCGGCCCCGGGTCCGCCAACTGGACGCCGACACGGTGGCCGTGGAGTGGCAGGGCCCCGACGGTCAGGACGGCGTGCTCGTCGAGGCGCGCTGTCCGCACCGGGGCGGCCTGCTGCGGCACGCCCACGTGAACGCCGCGGCGACCCGTCTGGTGTGCCCGCTGCACCACTCGGCCTTCGACCTGACCGACGACGGCACGCAGACCTCCGGCCCGGCGTGCCGCGCACTGCGCGTCCGCCCTCTGCCGCAGTGATCCGGGAGGCGCGCCCCGGCACGTTCGGATGACCGGGGCACGCCTCCACGAGGCCGAGGGGGCGGCCGGGACCGGGATCGTCGGCTGGGCGGCTGGACGGCTGGGCGGCTGGGCGGCTGGGATCGGCGGTCGGCGGTCGGCGGTCGGCGGTCGGCGGTCGGCGGTCGGCGGTCGGCGGTCGAGCGGTCGGGCGAACGGGCGAACAGGCGAACGGGCGGCCCGGGACCGTCGGCCGCACCTGCGTCGCCCGGGGTGCCGCCTCCTCGCAGCGGGCTCCCCTCCGCGCAGTCGCGCCGGCGGTCCGGGTCCCCGCGCAGTCGCTCCGGCGGCCCGGGCTCCCCTCCGCGCAGGCTCCGGCGGTCCGGGTCTGCTCCGCGCAGGCTCCGGCGGTCCGGGTCTGCTCCGCGCAGTCGCGCCGGCGGTCCGGGCTCCCTTCCGTGCAGGCTCCGGCGGTCCGGGCCCGCCGCTGCTGCCGCGCCACCTCCTGGCGCGCCGTGCCCCCCCCGGTACTCCTCGCCAGTGATCACCCTCGGTTACTATGCTCACTTCATGCCCGCGGCCGGAACCAAGGGGCGGACGGCCAGGGACGGCCTGCTCCCGGACTCTCCCGGGGCCGCCCACGGGCGAGTCCTGCTGCTGCGCCCCGTCGAGATCGATCTTGCATGTGCAAGGCTGAAGAGATGGACGGCCCGGAAAAATGCTGAAAGAGGTCACCGCGACCCGCTACATCACGCCCCTGCGTGAGGGCGGCTCGCTGCCGGGGCTCGTCGAGGCCGACGACTTCGGGACCTACGTCATGAAGTTCACCGGCGCCGGACAGGGCCGCAAGACCCTGGTCGCCGAGGTGGTGTGCGGCGAACTCGCCCGGCGCCTCGGATTCCGCATGCCCCGGCTGGTCACCGTGCAGCTGGACCCCGTCCTCGGGCTCGGCGAGCCCGAACAGCAGGTGCAGGACCTGCTCCGGGGCAGCGGCGGCGTCAACCTCGGCATGGACTTCCTGTCCGGCGCCCTCGGCTACGACCCGCTCGCCTTCCCGGTGAGCCCCGGGGAGGCGGGCCGGATCGTCTGGTTCGACGCGCTCATCAACAACGTCGACCGCTCCTGGCGCAACCCCAACCTGCTGGTGCACCAGGGCGAGCTGTGGCTCATCGACCACGGCGCCACCATGATCTGGCACCACAACTGGCCCGCCGCCGAAGCCTCGGCGGCCCGCCCCTACGACGCCTCCGACCACGCCCTCGCCCGCTTCGCCCCGGACGTCGCCGCCGCCGCGGCCGAGCTGGCCCCCCGGGTCACCGAGGACCTGCTCGCCGAGGTCACCGCCGAGATCCCGGAGGCCTGGCTCGCCGACGAGCCCGGCTTCGACACCCCGGACGAGCTGCGCCGGGCCTACGCGCGGCCGCTGCTCGCGCGGGCGGCCGTCATCGCGGAGCGGATCACCGGCCTCGGCGCCGGACAGGAGGAGGGCAAGTGAGCGAGCGCCACATCCACATGGCCGGCCATGTGACCGAGCGGCACATCACCCGGGCGGGCCAGGGCGGTGACCGGGACGTGTTCGAGTACGCGCTGCTGCGGGTCGTGCCCCGGGTGGAGCGCGGGGAGTGCATCAACGCGGGCGTGGTCGTCTACTGCCGCGCCCGGGGCTACGTCGGCGCCCGCACCCATCTGGACGAGGCCCGGCTGCTGGCGCTGGACCCGGCCGCCGACGTGGCGGGGGTGCGCGCAGCGCTCGGTGCGATCGAGCGCCACTGCGCGGGCGGCGAGCAGGCCGGACAGGCGGCCGGCGACGACGCGGGGCGCCGCTACCGCTGGCTGATCGCGCCGCGCTCCACCGTGGTCCAGCCCGGTCCGGTGCACACCGGTCTGACCGCCGACCCGGCCGCCGAGACGGAGCGGTTGCTGGACCTCCTGGTGAGGTAATGGATCACACCGGCCGGATGTGCCGTTGACACCGCGTGCCAGGGCTTCTAGCGTCACGGGTGCTGAAGGTACTAAGCGGTCGCTCACCGCACCAGGGGCCCTCCCGGAGGGCCCGACAGGTCTCTCAAGACGTTCTCTCAAGGGCGAGGAGAAGCAGCAATGTCCACCACCCAACAGCGGGTCGCGATCGTCACCGGCGCGGCACGCGGCATCGGCGCCGCCACCGCCGTACGACTGGCCGCCGAGGGCCACGCGGTCGCCGTGATCGACCTGGACGAGGCCGCCTGCAAGGACACCGTCGAGAAGATCACCGCGGCCGGCGGCAAGGCCGTCGCGGTCGGGGCGGACGTCTCCGACGAGGCGCAGGTCGAGGCGGCCGTCGCCCGGATCGCGGAGGAGCTCGGCGCTCCGACGATCCTGGTCAACAACGCGGGTGTGCTGCGCGACAACCTGCTGTTCAAGATGAGCGTCTCCGACTGGGACACCGTCCTGAACGTGCACCTGCGCGGCTCGTTCCTGATGACCAAGGCCGTCCAGAAGCACATGGTGGACGCCGGTTGGGGCCGGATCGTCAACCTCTCCTCCTCCTCGGCGCTCGGCAACCGCGGCCAGGCCAACTACTCGGCCGCCAAGGCGGGCCTGCAGGGCTTCACCAAGACCCTCGCCATCGAGCTGGGCAAGTTCGGCATCACCGCCAACGCCGTCGCCCCCGGCTTCATCGCCACCGAGATGACCAAGGCCACCGCCGACCGCGTCGGCATGGGCTTCGAGGACTTCAAGAAGGCCGCCGCCACCCAGATCCCCGTGCAGCGCGTCGGCGAGCCCGAGGACATCGCCAACGCCATCGCCTTCTTCACCGGCGAGGCGGCCGGCTTCGTCTCCGGCCAGGTGCTGTACGTCGCCGGCGGACCGCTCGACTAAGGGATCCAGGGGAAACACGGACATGACTGAACTCCCGGAGCTGTCCGGCAAGGTCGCCATCGTCACCGGCGCCAGCCGAGGCATCGGCTACGGCGTCGCCGAGGCGCTCGTCGCGCGCGGCGACCGCGTCTGCATCACCGGCCGCGGCGAGGACGCCCTGAAGGAGGCCGCCGAGCAGCTCGGCGCCGAACGGGTCATCGCCGTCGCCGGCAAGGCGCACGACCTGAACCACCAGACCGAGGTCGTCGAGCGCACCATGGCGGCCTTCGGCCGGGTCGACTTCCTGGTCAACAACGCGGGCACCAACCCCGTGTTCGGCCCGATCGCGGACCTCGACCTGGACGTCGCCCGCAAGGTCTTCGAGACGAACGTGATCTCCGCGCTCGGCTTCGCCCAGAAGACCTGGCACGCCTGGCAGAAGGACAACGGCGGCGCGATCGTCAACATCGCCTCGGTCGCCGGCCTCGCGCCCTCGCCCTTCATCGGCGCCTACGGCGTCAGCAAGGCCGCGATGATCAACCTGACCCAGCAGCTGGCGCACGAGTTCGCGCCCGGGGTCCGGGTCAACGCGATCGCCCCGGCCGTGGTCAAGACGAAGTTCGCGCAGGCCCTGTACGAGGGCCGGGAGGAGGAGGCGGCCGCCGCCTACCCGCTCGGCCGGCTCGGTGTGCCCTCCGACATCGGCGGGGCCGCCGCGTTCCTCACCTCCGAGCAGTCCGACTGGGTCACCGGCCAGACGCTCGTCGTGGACGGCGGCATCTTCCTCAACGCCGGCGTCGGCTGAGACGGGACATCTCTTCCGGGCGTCGATTTTCGGACGGATCGACGCCCGGGAGGGGGTAGCGGAACCGCTCAGCGGAATGACAACGTCGTCACCGCTCAGTCGATCAAGAAGGTCCGTTTCCGGGCAGGTTCAGGGGCCCGAACGCTGCGGTATGGTCTGCCGACCCTTGGTGCGGCAGATCGAGGAGCGTGCGCGTGTTCAACCGGAACCGATTCCTGCGGAAAGTCGCGGCGATCGCGTCCCTGTCCCTGGTGGCCGGATGCAGTCTGTTGTCGGACGGCGATCCCGACAGCCAGGGCCCGATCGTCGTGGGCACCACCAGCGCCCCCAGCACGCTGGACCCGGCCGGTGCCTGGGACGGCTCCTGGGAGCTGTACCGGAACATCTTCCAGACGCTCCTCGCCTACCCCAACGGCGCCACCACCCCCCAGCCCGACGCGGCCGAGAGCTGCTCCTTCACCGACTCCAGCAGCCGCACCTACCGCTGCGAGCTGCGGGCCGGCCTGAAGTTCTCCGACGGTGACCCGCTGACCGCCGAGGCCGTCCGGCACTCGATCGAGCGCATCCGCACCATCGACGCCCCCGGGGGCCCCGCCGGGCTGCTCGGCAGCCTGGACAAGGTCGAGACCTCCGGCGACCGCGAGATCACCTTCCACCTCAACCAGCCCGACGCCACCTTCCCGTTCGTGCTGGCCACCCCGGCGATGTCGATCGTCGACCCGGACGACTACCCCGCCACCTCCCTGCGCAAGGACACCTCGGTGCACGGCTCCGGGCCGTACGAGCTGAAGTCCTACGAGGAGGGCTCCGAGGCCGTCCTGGTCCGCAACGACGCCTACAAGGGCTTCGCCGAGCGGCAGAACGACGCGGTGACCATCCGCTACTTCAAGGACTCCGCCGGCATGGTCAAGGCCCTGCGGGACAAGCAGATCGACGTCACCTACCGAGGCCTCGCCGCCGACGACATCCTCGCCCTGCAGGAGCACGACAACGAGGACCTGCAACTGGTCGACGGCACCGGCACCGACATCAGCTACCTGGTGTTCAACCCCAAGGACCCCTGGGCCAAGCAGCCCGCCGTGCGCAAGGCCATCGCCCAGATCGTGGACCGGGGCGCGATCGCGCACAAGATATACAAGGACACCGTCGACCCGCTGTACTCGATGGTCCCTAAGGGCCTGACCGGCCACGCCACGCCCTTCTTCGACGACTACGGCGAGCCGAGCGTCACCAAGGCCCGCACGATCCTCTCCGACGCCGGCATCACCCGGCCCGTCCCGCTCACCTTCTGGTACACCACCGACCGCTACGGCTCCGAGACCGCCCTGATGTTCCGGGAGCTGAAGCGGCAGCTGGACGCCTCGGGCCTGTTCGCCATCACCCTCAAGAGCCGCCCCTGGAAGAGCTACGTGGTCGGCTACCAGAAGGGCGAGTACCCGGTGTTCGGGCGCGGCTGGTTCCCGGACTTCCCCGACGCGGACAACTTCATCGCCCCGTTCGTCGGCGAGCACAACGCCCTCGGCACGCCCTACCCGGCCAAGGAGATCACCGGCCGGCTGCTGCCCCACGCGCGCTCCGAGAGCGACCGCGCCCGGACCGTCAAGGACGTGGAGGAGGCCCAGCAGATCATGGTGGACGACGCCCGGCTGATCCCGCTGTGGCAGGGCCGGCAGTTCGTGGCGGCCAGCGTGGACATCTCCGGCGGCGAGCAGGCCCTCGACCCCTCGACGATCATGATGATGTGGACACTGCACCGCAAGACCAGCTGGTGAAACGCCCTCCCGGCAACGGTTGTCAGTGGTCGCCTGTAGGTTCTGGATCCTGGAAGTGACCGCACGCCGTAGTTGATAGACATCGTGAGGACGTTGACGTGACCGACATCGCCATGCTGCCCGAGTCCTGGCGCGGGGTTCTGGGTGACGAGCTGCAGCAGCCCTACTTCAAGGAGCTGACCGAGTTCGTCGAGGAGGAGCGGGCGAAGGGCCCCGTCTATCCGCCGCGCGAGGAGGTCTTCGCCGCGCTGGACGCGACGCCGTACGAGCAGGTGAAGGTCCTCATCCTCGGCCAGGACCCGTACCACGGCGAGGGCCAGGGCCACGGCCTGTGCTTCTCGGTCCGCCCCGGCGTCAGGACCCCGCCCTCCCTGCGGAACATCTACAAGGAGATGCAGGAGGAGCTGGGCCTGCCCGTCCCGGACAACGGCTATCTGATGCCGTGGGCCCAGCAGGGTGTGCTGCTGCTCAACGCGGTCCTCACGGTCCGGGCCGGCGAGGCCAACTCGCACAAGGGCATGGGCTGGGAGAAGTTCACGGACGCGGTGATCCGCGCCGTGGTCTCCCGCCCCGACCCGGCGGTCTTCGTCCTGTGGGGCAACTACGCGCAGAAGAAGCTGCCGCTGATCGACGAGACCCGGCACGCGGTGGTCAAGGGCGCCCACCCCTCCCCGCTCTCCGCGAAGAAGTTCTTCGGCTCCCGCCCGTTCACCCAGATCAACGAGGCGATCGCCGCCCAGGGCCACGAGCCCATCGACTGGCGGATCCCGAACCTGGGCTGAGGTTCGCCCCGGGGGAGCCACGGCGCCGCCTGTCCGGGAATCCGCCGCACGCCGGTTAGCGTCGGGACCGACCCATTGCCGACGGTCCGGAGGGCACCCGTGGTGGAGCGACAGGAGCAGGTGGCGCCGGACGCCGTGCTGACGCGGATCGGGCAGGTCGTCATGCTGCACCACGGGGGCGACCGCGAGGAGGCCCGCAGCCGCTTCCTGGCCCTCTGGGCGGAGATCGGCGAGGAGGGCGACCCGCTGCACCGCTGCACCCTGGCCCACTACCTGGCCGACACCCAGGACGACCCGGCGGACGAACTCGCCTGGGACCTGCGGGCGCTGTCGGCGGCGGAGGAGCTGGCCGACGGCCGTGCGGGCGGCGACCCGGCGAGCGTGCGGGGATTCTTCCCCTCCCTGCACCTCAGCCTGGCCGCGGACTACGTGAAACTGGGCCGCGCCGAGGCCGCCCGCAGCCATCTGCTCCGGGCCCGTACGGCCGCGGGCACCCTCGCCGACGACGGCTACGGCGCGGGCGTGCGGGCCGCGATCAGCCGGCTGGCGGTGCGCTTGGGGGAGGACGGGTAGGCGTGGTTCCCCGCGCCGCTTACGGGGCGCCGGTCAGTGGTCGTACGCCTGTTCGCAGATCTTCGCCTCCGGGCTGTCCTTCTGCCAGCCGCCGTACCTCTTGCCCAGGGCGCAGACGTCCGGGGCCGGTCCCAGGCGTGGGGTGGGCGAGGCGGTGTGCGGTGGTCCGGTGCGGGCCGGGCGCGGGGGTTCGGGCGGGGTCGGGGGCCGGTGCGTCGACCCGGGCGTGGCCTGGGCGCGGTGCCGGACGGGGGGCCCGGGACGCGCCGGGTGCCGGGACGGGCCGGCCATCTCCAGCGCCTCGCGGACCGGTGCCTGGACCACCCGGGGTTCCGCGCTGCCGTCCGGGCGGGACGCGGCCGGCTGGGAGGGCGCGGTGTCCGGCGGTGCCGCCGGTGCCGTCGCCGGGTTCCGTACCGTCACACAGCCGGAGAGGGCCGAGACGGCCACGGTGACCAGAAGCGCTGCGGTCGTCGTCGTTCGATACACCCGCGCCACTCTGGTGGCTCGGCCCCGGCTCGGCACCGGGTAGCCGAGTCGGATGCGCCCGTACGGGTGATTGCATTCCCCGTGCGGAGGGTGCCGCGGTGCCGGGGCTGACGTTCAGGCCCCGGCGGCGCCGTCGGTCCGCGGCCCCAGCAGGCCCCCGAGGAGTTCCCGCAGCCCGGTGCGGATCTCCTCCAGGTCCGGTGTCCGGCTGCTGAACGAACCGGCCGCACAGGAGAACATCAGCCCGTCCGCCCAGGCGACCAGGGACAGCACATGGCGGTCCGGGTCGGCCGATCCCGCCGCGGTGAGCATCGCCGCCAGCTGCTCCCTGAAGACGGCGCCCGTCCGGTCGTAGAAGGCGCGCAACTCGGGGCGGCGGGTGGCCTCCAGGGCCAGTTCGTACCGGGCGATCAGCAGTTCGCGGTGGCGGGTCAGCGAGCGGTGCACCGCGAGTGCCAGTCCGTCCGCCAGCGCCTCGGTCCCGCCGCTCGGGTCCGGCATCTCCTCCAGCGCCAGTACGCGGGCCTCCCGTTCCGCGTGCCGGCGTACCGCGAGTTCCAGCAGGGCCTGCCGGGTGCGCGCCACGTTCGACGTCGAGCCCAGGGGAAGCCCGGCCGCCTCGTCCACCGCCCGGTGGGTCAGTCCGCGCATGCCGCGCTCGGCGAGCAGGGCGAGGGAGGTGTCGGCGACGAGATCGGCGCGGGAGGTGCTGGGGCTGCTGGGGCTGCTGGGGCGGGCTGCGGACATGAGGTGACCCTACCCCGCTCACTACGGCTGTAGTAGAGTCGCCGCGTACTACAGGTGTAGTCACGAGGAGGGGTCATGGCACAGCCGGCACGCGCCATCGTCATCGGCGGCGGAATCGGGGGGCTGGCCGCCGCGGCCGCCCTGCACCTCAGGGGCTGGTCCGTGACCGTGCTGGAGCGCGCACCCGCCCTCGCCCCGGTCGGCACCGCCATCTCGCTCGCCCCGAACGCCCTGCGCGCCCTGGACGTCCTCGGCATCGGCGAGGAGATCCGCGACCTGGCCGCGTGGCAGGGCGACGGGGGACTGCGCACCCCCGGCGGGCGCTGGCTCTCCCGCTCCAGTGCCGAGGCCGCCGCCGCCCGCTTCGGCGGCCCCCTGGTCCTGCTGCCCCGGGCCACCCTCGTCGGCCGGCTCGCCGCCCTGCTCCCGCCCGGGGCCGTCCGCACCGCGACGACCGCCGCCCTCGCCGACGCCGGCGACCGGACCCGGCCCGCCCGCGTGACCGTCGGCGAGGAGGAACTGGAAGCCGACCTGGTCGTCGGCGCGGACGGCATCCGCTCGCGGGTCCGCGCCGCCCTGTTCCCCGGGCATCCCGGGCCCGTGTACGCGGGGTTCACCACCTGGCGGCTGCTGATCCCGGTGCCCGGCGCGGAGTTCGCCTCGCACGAGACCTGGGGCCGCGGCCGCCTCTGGGGCACCCACCCCCTCAGGGACGGCCGGGTCTACGCCTACGCGGCGGCCACGGCCCGGGCGGGGGAGCGGGCACCGGACGACGAGAGGGCCGAACTCCTGCGCCGCTACGGCGACTGGCACCACCCGATCCCCGCCGTGCTCGCCGCCGCCCGCCCCGCGGACGTGCTCCGGCACGACGTCCACCACCTCGCCCGGCCCCTGCCGGCCCACCACTCGGGCCGGACCGTCCTCCTCGGCGACGCCGCGCACGCCATGCCCCCGACCCTCGGCCAGGGCGGCAACCAGGCCGTCGAGGACGCCGTCGTCCTCGCCCACCACGGCCCGGACCTCGCCGCCTACACCGCCGCCCGCCTCCCCCGGACGACCGCGATCGCCCGCCGGGCCGTCCGGGTCGCCCGCCTCACCATGACCGGCAACCGGGCCGCCGTGGCCGTACGCGACGCGGCGCTCGCGGCCCTGTCGCAGGCCGGACCGGCGCTCTTCCTGCGGAGCTTCGACGGCATCGCCGACTGGCGGCCCCCGTATGCTTCCGGCAGGCACCACGCAGGCACGCAGTAGGGAGAACACGTGAAGGTCGGCTGCATCGGACTCGGGGACATCGCGCAGAAGGCCTACCTGCCGGTGCTGGGCACGCAGCCGGGAGTCGAACTGCACCTGCAGACCCGTACGCCCGCCACCCTGGACCGCGTCGCGGACACCCTGCACCTGCCGCGCGAGCAGCGGCACACCACCCTGGACTCGCTGCTCGCCGCCGGCCTCGACGCGGCCTTCGTACACGCGCCGACCACCGTGCACCCCGAGATCGTCACCCGGCTGCTGGAGGCCGGCGTGCCGACGTACGTGGACAAGCCGCTCGCCTACCGGCTCGCCGACTCCGAGCGGCTGGCCGGCCTGGCCGAGCAGCGCGGCGTCTCGCTGTTCGTCGGCTTCAACCGCCGCTACGCCCCCGGGTACACCCAGTGCCTGGACCACCCGCGCGAGCTGATCCTCATGCAGAAGAACCGGATCGGGCTGCCGGAGGAACCCCGCTCGATGGTCCTGGACGACTTCATCCACGTCGTCGACACCCTGCGCTTCCTGGTGCCGGGCCCCGTCGACGACATGACCGTCCGGGCCCGCGTCGAGGACGGGCTGGTCCACCACCTCGTGCTCCAGCTCGCCGGTGACGGCTTCACCGCCGTCGGGATGATGAACCGGCTCAGCGGCTCCAGCGAGGAGATCCTGGAGGTGTCCGGGCAGGACACCAAGCGCCAGGTGGTCAACCTCGCGGAGATGATCGACCACAAGGGGCAGCCCACGGTGCGCCGGCGCGGCGACTGGGTGCCGGTGGCCCGGCAGCGCGGCATCGAGCAGGCGGTCCTCGCCTTCCTCGACGCCGTACGCGCCGGGCAGGTGCTCAGCGCGAGGGACGCGCTGGCGACTCATGAACTGTGCGAGCGGGTGGTGCGAGCGGTTCAGGAGCGCTGCGGCGCAGCCTGAGCGCCCGCGTCCCCTCGGTCACGCCCAGCGCGACCAGCACCAGCAGCGCGCCGTGCACCGGCCAGTCGCCGTAGCGGACGTACGGCGTGACGCCGTGCGCGAGCGGTACGTCGTACACCCGCGCGGTGCTCGCGTCGGTGCCGAGCCACGGGCCGAGGCGCTGTCCGCCCGGGCCGTACACCGCCGAGACGCCCGTCAGCGTGGCGTGCACCACCGGCCGGCCGGTCTCGGCGGCCCGCAGCGCGGCCAGCGAGGCGTGCTGCTCCGGCGCCCAGCTGTGCTGGAAGGACGAGGTGGAGGACTGGCCGAGGAGGACGTCCGAGCCGTCCTCGGCGAGGTGCCGGCTCATGTCGGGGAACGCGGTCTCGAAGCAGATCAGCGGGCCGACGCGCAGTCCGTGCCCGACGTCCATCACGGTCTGCCCGGTGCCGCGCCGCCGGTCCTCGCCGGCGGCCCGGCCCACCGAGGTGGCCCAGCCGAGCAGCGAACGGGCCGGTATGTACTCGCCGAACGGCACCAGCCGCATCTTGTCGTACCGGTCGCCGGTCAGGCCGTGCGGGCCGACCAGCACCGAACTCTTGTAGATGCCGGGCCGGTCGGAGCGGCGGGCGTCGACGTTCACCAGCACGTCGGCGCCGGTCTCGCGGGACAGCGCGGTCAGCCGCCGGGCCAGGTCGGGGCGGTGGTCCAGGTCGAAGCCGACGCTGGACTCGCCCCACACGACCAGGTCGACGTCCTGTCCGGCGAGCCGCCGGGTCAGCTGTTCCTCCCGGTCGAACCGCTTGTCGCCGCTGCCCTGCCCGGCCACGATCCCCGGCTGTACGACGGCGATCCGCACCCGCCGGCCGACGTCCGGGTGCGGCGCCCACGCCCACGCGGCCGAGGCCGCGGCGGCCGTGGCGACCAGCGAGGCCACGGCCGGCAGACGGGACGCGCGGACGGCGAGCAGCACGGCCGCGGCGACGTTCACGGCCACCACCAGGAAGCTGAGCAGCCACACCCCGCCGACCGAGGCCAGCCGCAGCGCCGGTTCCACCTGCCACTGGCTGGCGCCGAGCATCCCCCACGGGCCGCCGAGGCCCTGCCAGGAGCGGACCAGCTCCACCGCGAGCCAGGCCGAGGGCAGCACCAGCAGCGCGACGGCCGCCCGGCCCGGGGAGGGCACCCCGCCCAGGAACCGGCGCACCAGCCAGCCCCAGGGCGCCCAGAGCAGACCCAGCAGCGCGGCGATCAGGAAGATGAACACGTGCAGGCTGGGCAGCAGCCAGTGGTGCACCGCCACCAGGAAGCCGATGCCGCCCCACCAGCCGTCGTACAGGGCCCGCCGCCCGGTCGGCGCCGAGCGGGCCAGCAGGATCCACGGGACCAGCGCGACGTAGGCGAACCACCACAGGGAGGGAGCGGGGAACGCGAGCACGGGAAGGGCGCCGGCCAGGGCCGCGGTGGCCGAGCGGCGCCACGGGGAGGTCAGCCAGTGGTCGATCATCCTCATAAGGAGCCTCCCTACCCAGCGATGGCTCCAGTGTGCGCACGGGACGCGGGGCGGTGCGCGTTTCAGCCCCGGTGGGGCGTGCGGCGCCACTTCTCCCGGACGACGACCTCGCTCAGCCGCCAGCCCTCCGGTGTGCGCAGGAGTCCGAAGTCGTACCGTCCGCCGCACTCCAGGTCCGGGGCCGCACAGCCGTCGGCGGCGGGGAGGCGCAGGGGGGCGAGGCGCATGGGGTTGAGGTAGTCGGCGCGGACGCGGGCGGTGTCGCCGGTGTCCTGGTCGAGGTCGCCGAAGCGCACCTGGCGGTTGACGATCAGGTGCTGGCGCACGGCGAAGGGGGCCAGGTTCTCGGCGAGCCAGGCGGCGACCCGGTCCGCGTCGCCCTCGATGCCGCCCGCCGAGCGGTAGTCGGCCCGGCCGTCCGCCGTGAACAGCCCCCGGTACGCCGTCCAGTCGCCGTCGTCCACCGCCACCGCGTACGCGGTCACCAGGTCGTCCACGGCCAGCCGGTCCCTCATGGTCGCGAACTCCGCACGCTGCGTCATCGGCCAAGTGTTGGGCACGGCGGGGCCGGAGCCAAGAGCCGTGCGGGGTGAATATTCGGTGGTGCGGGACGTGTGCGGCGGCCGAGGCTGTTCCCGTGAACGACGAAATGACCGCGACCGAGCCGAAGTTCCGTATCCGTGCCCGGTACACCGACACCACGGTCACCGTGTACCAGGCCTACCGCCCGCAGATCGGCCGTCCGGCCGCCCGCACCGGACGCTTCCCGTCCGCCTGGAAGCGGGACCGGATGACCTGGATCAAGCCGTCCTTCCTGTGGATGATGTACCGCTGCGGCTGGGGCACGAAGGAGGGCCAGGAGACCGTCCTCGCCGTCGACATCAGCCGCGAGGGCTTCGAGTGGGCCCTGCGCCACTCCTGCCTGTCCCACTACGTGCCCGCGCTGCACGCCGACCAGGACGCCTGGAAGCAGCGGCTGCGGAGCAGCCCGGCCCGGGTGCAGTGGGACCCGGAGCGGGACCTGCACCTGAACCCGCTGCCGTACCGCTCCTTGCAGCTCGGCCTCTCCGGGGAGGCGGCGGCCCGGTACGCCGACGAGTGGATCGTCGGCATCGAGGACGTCACCCCGCTGGCCACGGAGATCCGCGCGCTGGTGCGGGCGGGCGAAACGGAGCGCGCGAGCGGGCTGTTGCCGCGGGAGACGCCGTACCCGGCGCCCGACGAGGCGCTGGCGCACCTGCGGGCGTAGGTTCGCGGTGCCCGCTGGTGTCAGGCCGCCTCGATGACCTGCCCGCGGATCGCCTCGGCCCACTCGATCACCAACAGCTCGTACTCCGCGCGCTCCTCGGCCGACAGGGTGCCGCCCGCACGCAGCCACAGCGCCCGGATCTGCTCGTTCACCTCGGCGGCAGAGCGCACGGAACCACGGGGCGGGGTTTCGGGGGACATGCGGACCAGCCTAGGGGCAAGCACTGACAGCCCGCTACCGCGTGGCTACGCAGAAGGTATGGGGTTGGTCACCGCCACCGCCCGGCAGCGCTTCGCCGGCCGTGAAGTGCCTGGCGCGGCCGGGGCGTTGCCCAGCTCACGGGCGGATCGCGACCATGCGGAAGATGTCCGAAACAGGGGCGGCGGAGCGGGCCGGGCGTACCGTGCGGACCGTCAGCCCGCCGACTCCGCCGCGTGCGGGCTCAGGGCGCCCGCGCCGACCAGGGCGATGATCACGACGCCGAGGGCGATGCGGTACCAGACGAACGGCATGAAGCTCTTGTTGGAGATCCACTTCATGAACCAGGCGATGACCGCGTAGCCGGAGGCGAAGGCGATCACCGTGGCGAAGAGGGTCGGCGGCCAGTCCACGTGGCCCTCGCCGAGGGAGTCCTTCACCTCGAAGGCGCCGGAGGCGAGGACGGCGGGGATGGCGAGGAGGAAGGAGTAGCGGGCCGCGGCCTCGCGCTTGTAGCCCATGAACAGGCCGCCGCTGATGGTCGCGCCGGAGCGGGAGACGCCGGGGATGAGGGCGCAGGCCTGGCAGAGGCCGAAGATCAGGCCGTCCTTGACCCGCAGGTTCTCCAGCGTCTTGCGCTGCTTGGGTGCCCGGTGCCGGCGGCCGGTCTCGTCGCGGGCCGCCATCCGGTCGGCGATGCCGATGACCAGGCCGACGACGATGAGCATGGTGGCGGTGACCCGCAGATCGCGGAACGGCCCCTCGATCTGGTCCTTCAGCGTCACGCCCAGCACCCCGATCGGGACGGAGCCCACGATCACCAGCCAGCCCATCTGCGCGTCGTGGTCGTGCCGCATCGCCTTGTCGAACAGCGAGCGGAACCAGGACGAGATGATCCGCCCGATGTCCTTGCGGAAGTAGATGAGGACCGCGGTCTCCGTGCCGATCTGCGTGATGGCGGTGAAGGCCGCGCCCGGGTCCTTCCAGCCCGAGAACGCCGCGGTCAGCCGCAGGTGCGCGCTGGAGGAGACGGGCAGGAACTCGGTCAGCCCCTGGACGAGTCCGAGGACGAGGGATTCAAACCAAGACATGAAGGTATGGCGTCCAAGCGCTGTTTGAAGACGAGGTGATCATGTGACGGACGAAGCGTAGCGGGCCCGTCCGACGGCGCGGCACCAGGGGCCGGGCAGTCCCCGGCCGGCTTCGGGGGCGGCGCCGGCTTCTGCGACGGATCGAAGGGGCAGGCTCTAGGCGGCCGTCGGCCCGGCCAGGTTCCAGCCCGGGGCCTGCGGGTGAGCCGTCAGGTCCTCGTGGCGGACCGGGTCTCCGCAGGCCTTGCACGTGACCACCGGGACCAGTTCGCCGCCGCAGGAGTGCTCGACGACCATCGGCAGGTCGGCGCCCTTGCGGAGATGCCGGTCGCCCCACTCCTTGAGGGTCATCAGGACCGGCTCCAGCTCCAGCCCCGCCTGCGTGGGCCGGTACTCGAACCGCTGCGGGCGCTCGCTGTAGAGGCGCTTGGTGAGGATTCCGGCTTCCACGAGCCGGCGCAGCCGGGCGGACAGGATGTCGCGCGGGGCGCCGGTGTTGCGCACGAGCTGGTCGAAGCGGCCGTTGCCGAGGCACACCTCGCGCAGGACGAGCAGCGAGTACTTCTCGCCGACCAGCGCGAGGGTGTCGGCGATGGAGCAGGGGCGCGGGTCCTTGGTGGCGGCCATGCGGCCAGTCTAGATGAGGGTTTGTTTTTCCAACTTAAAGGACTATGGTGAGTCCGGATTTGCTACTCACTAGTAGCCCTTCCGGTCGCCGCCCGTCCGGTCAGGTCACGTTGGAGGCCCGCACCATGCGAGACGCAGTCATCGTCGAAGCCGTACGCACCCCCGTCGGCAAGGGCAAGCCGAACGGCTCCCTCGCCCACGTCCACCCCGTGCAGCTCCTCGCGCACACCCTGCGCACCCTGGTCGAGCGCTCCGGCGTCGACCCGGTGCTGATCGACGACGTGATCGGCGGCACCGTCGACCAGGTCGGCGAGCAGGCCATGAACACCACCCGGTACGCCGTCCTCGCCGCCGGCCTGCCCGAGTCCGTCCCGGCCACCACCGTGGACCGCCAGTGCGGCTCCTCCCAGCAGGCCGTGCACTTCGCCGCGCAGGGGGTGATCTCCGGGGCGTACGACCTCGTGGTCGCCTGCGGTGTGGAGTCGATGAGCCGGGTGCCGATGTGGTCCAACGTGCCCGCGGGCAAGGACCCGTTCGGTCCCGGCGTCGCCGAGCGCTACCCGGAGGGCCTGGTACCGCAGGGGATCAGCGCCGAACTCATCGCCGCCAAGTGGTCCCTCACCCGCGCCCGGATGGACGAGTTCGCGGTCTCCTCCCACCACAAGGCCGCCGCCGCGTGGCGGTCCGGGCTCTTCGACGCCGAGATCGCGCCGCTCGACGGTGTCGCCCGCGACGAGTGCGTCCGCCCGGACAGCACCCCGGAGATCCTCGCCGGGCTCAAGCCCGCCTACTACGACCCCGTTTTCGCCGAGCGCTTCCCGCAGATCGAGTGGAACGTCACCGCGGGCAACGCGAGCCCGGTCAACGACGGCGCCTCCGCCGTCCTGATCACCTCCAGCGAGACCGCGGCCCGGCTCGGGCTGCGCCCGCTGGCCCGTCTGCACAGCTTCGCCGTGACCGGTTCCGATCCGCTGCTCATGCTCACCGGGGTCGTCCCGGCCACCGAGAAGGTGCTGCGCCGGGCCGGGCTGAACCTGGCCGACATCGACCTGTTCGAGGTCAACGAGGCCTTCTCCAGCGTGGTGCTCGCCTGGCAGCAGGAGACCGGCGCCGACCTCGCCAAGGTCAACGTGCACGGCGGCGCGATCGCCCTCGGCCACCCGCTCGGCGCGAGCGGCACCCGGCTCACCACGACCCTGGTCCACGCGATGCGCGAACGCGGTGCCCGCTACGCCCTGCAGACCATGTGCGAGGCGGGCGGCCTCGCCAACGCGATGATCCTGGAAGGCGTCTGAGCGAGGGACCCGCGCCCCCCAGGGGTGACCCGGCGGGGGCGCGTCGAGCCGGTCGCCCGGGGTCCCGGCGCCCGGCGGCCGTCACCGGGCCATGGCCCGGCCCGCCGCCGCCACCAGTTCGTCCGTCGCGGTGATGGCGGCCTCGCGGCGGGCCGCGAGGGCGGTGTGGTCGGGGGCGTCCCGTAGGGCGAACGCGGCCAGGGCTGCCCGGCGGGCCGGTTCGGTGAGGATGGGTTCGAGGACGGAGACCGTGACCAGGGGGGCGGTCACGGCGGAGCGGGTGGCGTGGGTCACCGCGCGCGCCGCCTCGACGGCCTCCGCGTCCGCGCCGTTCAGCCGCAGGTCCTCGCGGTGCCACAGGGCCCGCCGGTGGTCGCCGAGGACCGCCACCAGTTCGCCCAGCGCCACGCGCAGCGCGTCCGCTCTCCGTTCGGCGCGGGCGGCCCGCTCACGCCGGGACTGGAGCAGCGCGGTGAACGCCCCGCCGAGCAGCGTGCCGGCCACGGCGATGATGCTGGACCACATCGCTCACCGGCCGCGCAGCTGGTGACGCTTGCGCCAGGCCAGCACCGTGCCCGCCAGCGCCGGTACGGCGATGCAGGCCATCGCGATCAGGAAGGCGGGGGAGGTCGGCGCCGAGGCACGGGCGCCGGCGACGGCGTAGGCGGCCGTGTTCGGGATCGAGCCGAGCCCGGTGGCCAGCAGGAAGGGCAGCCAGCCCATGCGGGAGACGGCCGCGCAGTAGTTCGCCGCCCAGAACGGCACCCCGGGGAAGAGCCTCAGGGCCAGCATGGACCGGAACCCGTGCCGGCTGAGCTGCCCGTCGGCCGCCCGCAGCCAGCGGCCCCGCAGCAGCGGGCGCAGCGCGTCCTGCCCGAGCAGCCGGCCCAGCCCGAAGGCCACGCCGGCACCGAGCACCGTGCCCGCGAGTGCCGTCGTCAGCCCCAGCTGCGAGCCGAACAGCGCGCCCGCGGCGAGGTTCAGCAAGGGGCGCGGGACGAACGCCACCGTGCACAGCCCGTACGCCGCCCCGAACACCACGGCCGCCGCGGCCCCGCCGAGCTGCGGCGGCCAGCCGTGCGTCAGCAGCCGCTGCGGCTCGAACAGCAGCACGCAGGCGGCCGCGCCGGCCAGCAGCGCGAGCAGCAGGGAGAGCCGGGCGTAGGGGGAGAACAGCGCCCGGGTGCAGGTGGCGACGAGGCCCCTGGGGCGCAGCGGGGGCGGGACGGGGACGGCGAGCTCCGTGGCGGCGGCCCGGGGAGAGGCCGTGGCGGTGCCAGAGCGGTTGGCATCGAGCATCCGACGACACTAACCGACGAACGTGTGTGATCGCCGTCAAGTGGCGGGCGGGGAAAGGTCCGGGCGTCCCTGGCGCCCGGACCCGTGACCGTTGCCCGTGACTCACGCGGCGAGAGCGTGACCGGGGTGCAGGACCACCTTGGTGTAGCCCTCGACCCGCTTGTCGAACTTCTCGTACGCCTGCGGCGCCTGGTCGAGCGGCAGCTCGTGGGAGACCACGAAGCTGGGCTTGGCCCGCCCGGCGATGATCAGGTCGCGCAGCTGGCGGTTGTACCGCTTGACGTTGCACTGACCCGTGCCCATCTGCTGGCCCTTCTCGAACATCCGGCCGATGGAGACCAGCAACTGGCCGTGCTTGGCGTGCTCGTCCGGCCCGCCGGGGTCCGAGGGCACGTACAGGCCCGGTACGCCGAGCATGCCCGTCGGCCGTACCGTCTCGACCAGTTCGTTGAGGACGATGGCGGGCTCCTCGTGGCTGGCGTCGTGTGCCTGGGCCTGGTAGCCGACGGCGTCGACGCCCTTGTCGGTTCCCTCACCTCCGGTCTGTTCCTTGATCTGCTCGGCCGGGTCGCCCTTGGTGAAGTCGATGGGGATGGCCCCGATCTCCTCGGCCTTGGCGAGCCGTTCGGGCACGCGGTCGACGGAGAAGACCTTCGACGCACCGCGCAGCAGCGCGGAGTAGGCGGCCATCAGGCCCACCGGTCCGGCGCCGTAGACGGCCACGGACTCCCCGGGGGACAGCTGGGCGAGTTCACAGCCGTGGTAGCCGGTCGGGAAGATGTCGGCGAGCAGGACGAAGTCGGTCTCGAACTCCTCTCCCGGTGGCAGCTTGAGGCAGTTGAAGTCGGCGTAGGGCACCCGCAGCCGTTCGGCCTGTCCGCCGATGAACGGGCCCATCGCCACATAGCCGTAGGCGCCGCCCGCGAATCCCGGATTGACCGTCAGGCAGAAGCCGGTCTTTCCGGCGAGGCAGTTCTTGCAGAAGCCGCAGGCGACATTGAAGGGCATCACGACGCGGTCGCCCTCGGACAGGGAGGTCACGCCGCTGCCGACCTCCTCGATGACGCCGAGGTTCTCGTGTCCGAAGACGATGCCCGACTCGGCCGCCGTGCGGCCCTCGTACATGTGCAGGTCCGAGCCGCATATCGCGGTCGACGTGACGCGCACGATCACGTCGTTCGGGTGCTGGATGCTGGGATCCTGGACGTCCCTCACCACCACGCTGAACGGCTCTTCGTAGACGACGGCTTTCACGTCTGTCACCTCCACGTCGAGCGTCACCCCTGTGATTCCAGGTAACGCCCGTGCGGAGGGGGGTGCAAGCCCCGCCGGGGCCGGTACGGCATGCCCCGCTCCTCGAATGTGCGTGCGATTTCCGAAAACCGTTCGACGCCGTACGAACCGTCGGCGATGATCGAGGGCATGTTCCGGTACGCCTTCCTTCTCGCCGCATCCGCCGTCGCGGACGCGCCGAAGGCTGCCGTTCCGCTCCTCGTGGCCGCTGTCGACGGCGCCCGAAGCTGACCCTCTCCGGATCGTCCGGCGGACCCCGCAGGGGGAGGGTCGGCCGGTCCCCGGGGTCCCGCGTCCTTCCTTCACGGCTGAGAGGCTCCGAGGTACAGCCATGTCCACAACGGCCTACGCGCGCACCAAGCCGCACCTGAACATCGGCACCATGGGTCACGTCGACCACGGCAAGACGACCCTGACCGCCGCCATCACCAAGGTCCTCGCCGGGCGCGGCACCGGCACCTTCGTGCCGTTCGACCGCATCGACCGCGCCCCGGAGGAGGCCGCCCGCGGCATCACCATCAACATCGCCCACGTCGAGTACGAGACCGACACCCGGCACTACGCCCACGTCGACATGCCGGGCCACGCCGACTACGTCAAGAACATGGTCACCGGCGCCGCCCAGCTCGACGGGGCGATCCTCGTCGTCTCCGCGCTCGACGGGATCATGCCGCAGACCGCCGAGCACGTGCTGCTCGCCCGGCAGGTCGGCGTCGACCACATCGTGGTCGCGCTGAACAAGGCCGACGCCGGCGACGAGGAGCTCACCGACCTGGTCGAGCTGGAGGTCCGCGACCTGCTCACCGCCCAGGGCTACCCCGGTGACGCGGTACCCGTCGTACGGGTCTCCGGGCTGCGGGCGCTGGAGGGCGAGCCGCGCTGGACGGCGTCGATCGAGGCGCTGCTCGACGCGGTGGACACGTACGTGCCGGTGCCGGAGCGGTATCTGGACGCGCCGTTCCTGCTGCCCGTCGAGAACGTGCTGACCATCACCGGGCGCGGGACCGTCGTGACCGGTGCGGTCGAGCGCGGGACGCTCCGGCTGGGGGACCGGGTGGCGGTGCCGGGCGCGGACGTGGAGACCGTGGTCACCGGGATCGAGACCTTCGGCAAGCCGATGGAGGAGGCGCAGGCCGGGGACAACGTGGCGTTGCTGCTGCGGGGTGTGCCACGGGACGCGGTCCGGCGCGGGCACGTGGTGGCGGCGCCGGGGAGTGTGGTGCCGAGCCGCCGGTTCACGGCCCGGGTGCAGGTGCTCTCCGGACGCGAGGGGGGTCGTACGACACCGGTCTCCAGCGGGTACCGGCCGCAGTTCCACATCCGGACCGCGGATGTGGTCGGGGTCGTGGACCTGGGGGAGAAGGGGGTCGTACGGCCCGGGGAGACGGTGGAGATGAGCGTGGAGCTGGGGCGCGAGGTGCCCCTGGAGCCGGGGCTCGGGTTCGCCGTTCGCGAGGGCGGCAGGACCGTGGGCGCGGGGACGGTCGTCGCCGTGGGGTGAGCCGCGGGGCGGAGACGCGGGGCGGCCCGTGGGGTGAGCCGTGGGGTGAGCCGCCGGGCGGCCGTGGGGCGGGCCTTGGACCGGGCCGGGGGATCTGCGCGTCACAATGAACGGGTGACAGAGCAGATACCCGTCTCCCGGACCACCGACCACGGCACCGCCAAGCTGATGCCGGACGTCGACCGGGAGCGGGCCTGGCTGCTCACGGTCGACGGGGCGCCGCAGTCGTACGTCGATCTCGACGACCCGCAGTACCTGGAGTTCGAGTACGCGCGGCGGCTGGGGTTCGTGCTGGACACTCTCGCCGCGGAGGGGGCGCCGCTGGGCGTGGTGCACCTCGGCGGGGGCGCGCTGACGCTGCCCCGGTACGTGGCGGCCACCCGGCCCGGCTCACGGCAGGACGTCGTCGAGGCGGACCGGGCGCTGCTGGAGCTGGTCACCGAGCACGTGCCGCTGCCGGCGGGCTCGGGTGTCGCCCTGCACGCGGCCGATGCCCGGGCCTGGCTGGAGGGCGCGCCGGACGATCACGCCGACGTGCTGATCGCCGACGTGTTCGGCGGGTCCCGGGTGCCCGCGCATCTGACCACGCTCGCCTACGTCCGTACCGCCGAGCGGGTGCTCCGGCCGGACGGGGTCTATCTGGCCAACCTCGCCGACGCGGCGCCGTTCGGCTTCCTGCGCTCCCAACTCGCCACACTGGCGGCGGTGTTCGAGGAGCTGGCGCTGATCGCCGAGCCGGCGGTGCTGCGCGGCCGGCGGTTCGGCAACGCGGTGGTCGCCGCCTCGCACCGCCCGCTGGACATCGCCGCGATGGCCCGCCGCAGCGCTGCGGACGCGTTTCCCGCCCGGGTCGAACACGGCGCCGCCCTACGGGAGTTCACCGGCTCGGCCGGACCGGTCGAGGACAGCGACGCGGTGCCCTCACCCGCGCCCCCCGACGGGGCGTTCGGCATCGGCTGAGGCCGGGGCGGCGGTGACCGGGTGGGTGCGGCGGGTCAGGGTGCGGACGTCCGGGACCAGGAGTACCAGGGCGGTGACCAGGACGACCAGGGCGGCGCAGCCCCACAGCGCGGCGGTGCGGCCTACGGCGGTCTCTGCCGGGCCGGCCAGGGCCGTGGCGAGCGGCATGAGGGAGACCGAGCCGAACCAGTCGTAGGCCGAGACCCGGGAGAGCCTGTCCTCGGGGATCTCCTGGTGCAGCGCGGTCATCCAGGAGACCCCGAACACCTCCACCGTCGTACCCGCGACGAACATCACTCCGTACAGCACGCCCGCCGGCACCGGCACGGCCAGTGCGGCACCGGGCAGGGCCAGCGGGAAGACGCACAGGGTGCCGGCCAGCAGCAGGCGGCGGGGTTTCCAGCGGGTCATCAGCAGGGCGCCGGCCACCGTGCCCGCCCCGAACGCACCCAGGGCCAGGCCCCAGGGGCCCGCGCCGCCCAGGCTGTCCCGGGCGACGAGCGGGCCGTAGACCGCCTCGGCCGCACCGACCACCGCGTTGGCGACGGAGAACTGGACGACGATGGCCCACAGCCACGGCCGGCCGGTGAACTCCCGCCAGCCCTCCCGGAGATCGGCCAGCATGCCCCCGCCCGGCGCGCGCGGCGGGATGTGGCCGACGTCGAGGAAGGAACGCAGTGCCGCGGCGACGGCGAAGGCCGCCGCGTCGGCGGCGAGCACCCAGCCGGGGCCGACCGCCGCGACCAGGGCGCCGCCGAGGGCCGCCCCGCCGAGGGCCGCACCCTGGGTGGCCATGCGGAAGAAGGCGAACGCCCGGCCCGCCTGTTCGCCCTCCACACAGGACATCAGCATGCCCTCGGCGGCCGGGCCGAAGAACGCCTGCCCGGTGCCGCCGAGCGCGGTGAGCAGCATCATCTGCCACAGCCGGGGCTCACCGGTGAGCACGAGGGCCGCGAACGCCGCCTGGGAGAGGCAGTTGAGGGCGTTGGCGGCGACCATCACCCGGTGCCGGGGCAGCCGGTCCGCGACCGCGCCGCCGATGAGCAGGAACACCACCAGCGGCAGGGTGCGGGCCGCGGCCACCAGGCCGACGTCCCCGCCGTCGCCGCCCGACTCCAGCACGGCGAACGCGGCGGCGATCAGCGAGCCGTTCGCCCCGAGACCGGTCACGACGGCGGCCGCGGTCAGCAGGGAGTAGTTGCGTCCCGCCCAGGCGGGTCTGCGCGGGCGGGCGGGGGAGGAGCCGGAGACGGGGGTCACCGGCCGACTGTCCCCGCCCGGCCGCCGGTCTGACAAGTGGGTTTCCCCGTCACTGCGTGGTGGGGTCGCCGTGCAGCCGTACCGTGCGGAGGATCTTGTCGACGGTCGCGTCCGGCACCTCGTCCTTGACGCCCTTGGCGCCGTAGAAGGTCCAGGAGACGAAATCGCCCGCCGAGTTCTTGAAGGCGAACGTGGTGGCCTTGCCGTCGGTGTCGCACTTGTTCTTCTTCGGGGCGCCGACGACGTACGACGTCGCGACGCTGCCCTTGACGCCCGACGCCGTCGTGAAGGACGTCGCCTTGCCGATCGTCAGGTACTTCTTGGCGGCCTCCGACTGGTCGGTGTACCCGCCGAACGCGAAGGTGGCCGCGTCGCCGCGGGCGATGCTCGCGGTGTCCTTGCCGCCGTTCTCGCCCTTGGTGCCGCTGCCCGCGAGTGCGTGCGACGACTTGTAGCCGCCGGCGTCGGAGGTGCAGTAGTTCCGTTTCAGGAACGAGGCGCCGGAGAAGCCGATGTACGCCGTGCCGTCGCCCTTCTGCTCGTCCTCGAAGAAGGAGAAGACACCGGGCCGCTCCACCTCCCAGTCCCCGGGTACCTCGAAGGCCGTGCCGTACTTGGGGTTGACGACGACCTTCCAGCCCGCGACGGTCGGCTTCTCCGTCTCGTTGGAGCGCGGGTTGTCGGTCGTGGACGAGGTGGGCGAGGCGGAGGAGCTGGCGGTCGGCGACGCGCTCACGGTCTGCGTGCCCTTGCCGTCGGCCTTCTCGTCGCCGGAGCCGCCCAGCACCAGGTAGCCGGTCACGGCGGCGGTGACCACCACGGCCGTGGCCGCGACGATCGCGATCAGTTTCGTACGGCCGCCGCCGCCCCCCGGGGGCTCGGTCGCGGGCACGGGCACGGTGGGGGGCTGTCCCCACTGCTGCTGTCCGTACGGGCCGGCCTGCGGGTACTGCTGGTACCCGGGCTGCTGGTACGGGTTCGGCTGTTGCTGGGTCGGCTGCTGCTGTCCCGGCTGCTGGTACGGGTTCTGCTGCGGGTGACCCGGTTGCTGGTACGGGTTCTGCTGCGGGTTGCCCTGCGGGTTCTGCGCGCCCCCTGGCGGCTGCTGATCTGGCCACATGGCCAGTAACCCTAGTGCGCTCCACTGGCCAGCCTTCGCTACTCGTGAGTAACATGACGGCCATGAGCGCAGACCAGATGTCGATCGGCGAGATGCTCGCCGCCACCGTGCCCATGGCCCGGACGCTGAACCTCGAATTCCTGGAGACCACGCCCGACAAGGCCGTGGTGTCCCTGCCGGACCAGGGCGCGTACCACAACCACGTGGGCGGCCCGCACGCCGGTGCGATGTTCACCCTGGGCGAGTCGGCCAGCGGCGCCATCGTGCTGGCCGCCTTCGGGGACCAGCTCTCGCGCGCCGTGCCGCTCGCCGTGCGGGCCGAGATCGCCTACAAGAAGCTGGCGATGGGCGCCGTCACCGCGACCGCCACGCTGGGCCGCCCGGCCGCCGAGGTCGTCGCCGAACTGGACGCGGGGCAGCGCCCCGAGTTCCCGGTGTCGATCGAGATCCGGCGCGCGGACGGCGCCGTCACCGGCGAGATGAGCGTCCTGTGGACCCTCCGCCCGGCCGACCAGGGGAAGTGAGCCGCTGAACCGCGGTCGGTCGTCACGGCCGGAGCAGCGCGACACCGGGCTGCTCCGGCCGACGCCGTTGCCGGACCGGCCCGTTGCCCGAGGGGCGGGCCGGTTTGAGCGTGTCAGTTCTGGTAAGGGGCCCGAGAGAAACACCTGAGCAAGAAGCGTACGAGACGAGGGGCTTGCATGGTGTCTCAAGGGGCGCTGGTACATGCTTGACGTTCTTGGGCTCGATGCCGCGACCGACGCGGTCTACCGGGAGATGCTCGCGCATCCCGACGACGGTGTGACCGAACTCTGCAGACGGACGGGTCTCGCCGAGGGCGCCGTACACACCGCTCTCGACCGGCTCAGCGAGATGGCCCTCATCCGCCCGGCGAGCGGGGACGCCCGGCGCCTGCACGCCGTACGGCCACATCTGGCCATGGAGATCCTGCTGGCCCGCAAGCAGGCCGAGGTCGCGGCGCAGCAGCAGCAACTGGAGGAGAGCCGGGCCGCGGCGGTCAGACTGATCTCCGAGTTCGCGGGCGACGATCCGGAGGCCTCCCGGGACGATGTGGAACACCTCCGCGGGCTGGACAACATCCGCGACCACCTGGCGGTGATGAACAAGGCGGTCCGGTCCGAGCTGATGACGTTCGCCCCCGGAGGCCCGCAGACCGCCGACAACATGCGCAACTCCCGTCCCCTGACACAGGAGCTGCTGGGGCGGGGCGTGGCCATCCGCACGATCTACCTGGACAGCATCCGCAACGACCCGGCCACGGTGGCACACGCCGAGTGGCTCACCTCCGTCGGCGCCCAGGTGCGGGCCGTGCCGACCCTGCCCAACCGGATGATCATCGCGGACCGCCGTGTCGCCATCATGGCCACGGACTGTGACGACACCGCGGACGGGGCGATCGTGATCCGCACGCCCGGCGTCCTGGCCACGCTGTGCTCCCTGTTCGAGACCACCTGGCAGGCGGCCGAGCCGTTCGCCGCCCCCGTGCAGCCTCCCGCCGAGGACGCGCTCACCCCGCAGCAGCACGAGGCGTTACGACTCCTGGCCCAGGGAGCCACCGACGAGACGGTCGCCAAACGGCTCGGCGTGTCACCCCGTACCGCGCGGCGCATCTCCACCGCACTCATGGCTCACCTGGATGCGCGCAGCAGGTTCCAGGCCGGCGTCCACGCCGTCCAGAGAGGCCTCTTCGGCGACTGACCGTCAGGCCACCGGGCCCGCCGCCGTCGCATACGACGGCGGCGGGCCCGACGGCTTTTCACGGCACCCGCCGCAGGGAATTCGCCCGTATTCCTGGACGGTTCTGTCCTTGGCCTGAAAAGTCCAGCGGTAACGCATCGTGAGACTATATCGAACGAGACATAGTCGACTAATGCTTCTGGTGCATCTCACCCTCGATCCGCCCCCGGGCGGCGAGCCGTTGCCTCACGACATCGGATCCCTTCTCCGGGCCTGCGCCACCCGCGAGGACGGACTGGAGCACGTCTCCGTGCACGCGGCTGCCGCGCCCTGGCCGGTGGTCGGCGTGTTCCTGGGCCGCACCGACCTCGCGAGCGCCGAGGTCGCGGCGGAGCGGCTGTGGCGGCGCGCCGTGGCCCGCCGGCCCCGGCTCGCGGCATGGCGGCTGCGGCGGGCCGAAGCGCCGCTGCTGCGTCCCGAACTCCTGCGTCCCGACGGCGGGGAGACCTGACGCGGCCTGAACAGGTCAGGGACGGATGTGGCCACCGGACACCTCTTTCCCGGGCGGCGGAAACCGGCCGAGAATTCTTCTCGTCGGGAAACGAAATCCGTGACCGTGGCCGAATCCGTGACCGAATCCGTGATCGCATCCGTGACCGAATCCGTGACCGAAGGGAATCAGGCAATGCGCAGTCGCGTCCTTTCCGTCCATTCCGCCGGAATGTTCGCCGAGCCTGCCGACGAGCCCGGCTGGCAGCGGTGAGCGCCGTGGAGGCCCGCTTCCAGGGCATCCCGGCGACCGCCCTCGCAGAGGAGTTCGGCACCCCCCTGTTCGTCTACGACGCCGAGGTGCTGGAGGACACGTACCGCCGGCTGCGCGGCCTGCTGCCCGAGGCGGTCGACGTCTTCTACTCCCTGAAGGCCAACCCGAACATCAGCGTGTGCGCCTTCCTCGGCGCGCAGGGGGCCGGAGCGGAGGTCTCCTCGCACGCCGAGCTGGTGACCGCGCTGCGCGCCGGGGTGCGCCCCCGGGACATCATCTTCCTCGGCCCCGGCAAGGACGCGCGGGAACTGGCGGCCTGCGCCGACGCCGGAATCCATGCCGTGGTCTGCGAATCCCTGGAGGAACTCCGCCAGTTGGACGACCTCGTCGGTGAGCGCGGGGCACAAGCGCCGTTCCCCGTGCTGCTGCGGGTGAACCCGTCCTTCGGCAGCAAGGGTTCGGGCCTCGCCATGGGCGGCAAGCCGCGGCAGTTCGGCATCGACGAGGAGGAGGTGCGCCGCGCCAAGGAGACCCTGGGGGAGCTGCGGCACGTACGGGTCAAGGGCGTGCACGCCTACATGGGCACCCGGTTCCTGCACCACGCGGACGTCGTGCAGAACACCGCCGGCATCCTGGCCATGGCCGAGGACCTGGCGGGCCACCTGGGCATCCCGCTGGAGACCGTCGACTTCGGCGGCGGCCTCGGAGTCGCCTACTTCGAGAACGAGGACGACCTCGACCTCGACGCGCTCGGCGCCGGCGTCCGCGAGGTGGTCGCCCCCTTCGCCGCGCGCCACCCGCACTGCCGGCTGATCATGGAACTTGGCCGCTTCCTCACCGCCGACGCCGGAACCTACGTCGTCCGGGCCCGCTACGTGAAGCAGTCGAGAGGGGAGTGGTTCGTCGTCGCGGACGGCGGCACCAACCACCACATGGCGGCGGTCGGCATCGGCAGCTTCGTCAAGCGGAACTTCCCCGTGACCCACCTCGGCCGCCCCGCGGACCCCGTCGCGCGCCCCTACACGCTGACCGGGCCGCTGTGCACGCCGAACGACGTGGTCGCCAAGAGAGTGCCGCTGCCGGAGGTCGTCCCCGGCGACCTGCTGGGCGTGCGCCGCTCGGGAGCCTACGGCCCCACCGCCTCCCCGGGTCTCTTCCTCAGCCACGGCTTCCCCGCCGAGGTGCTGGTCCACCGCGGCCGGGCCCGGCTGGTCAGGGAACGGGACACGACCGAGGACATGCTGGCCCGGCAGCGCCTCGTCGGCCTGGACGGCGAGGAGGCGCCTTGACGGACACCGCGGCCGGCACCCTCCGGGTCGGCGTGGACGTCCTGCACAGCGCGGAGCTGCGCCGGCTGCTGACCCGGCCGTGGTTCCTGCGGCTCAGCTACGCCCCCGAGGAGATCGGGCTGGCCGACCGCATGGGCGAGGAGCGCCGGCTGGAGTTCCTGACCGGACGGTTCGCCGCCAAGGAAGCCGTGGTGAAGGTGCTGGGCACCGGGCTGCTGCGCGGTGTCGCCCCGCGGGACATCTGCGTGGACCGGGCCGCCGACGGGGCCCCCGTGGTCGTCCTGCGGGGCCGTGCGGCCGCCCTGGGACCGGCCGCCATCGAGGTGTCCATCACCCACAAGCAGAACGTGGCCGCCGCCGTGGCCCTCGCAGTGGTCACGCCGGCGGGCCCGCCCCCTGCCAGAACGCTCAGAGAGGACGGTGCCCCCATGTCCCTCGCGGACACGCACCAGGAGGCCGAGGCGTCCGCCTTCCTCCGGGTGCGCATCGGCCAGGAGGACGCCCACTACGGCGGCGGCCTGGTGGACGGTGCGCACATCCTGCGGCTCTTCGGTGATCTCGTCACCGAGATCACCGCACGGACGGACCAGGACGAAGGACTGCTGGCCGAGTACTCCGGCGTCCGCTTCCTGGCACCGGTACGGCCCGGTGACTACATCGAGGCCCGCGCCCGTCTGGTGCGCACGACCCGGCTGCGCCGGGTGGTCGAGCTGGAGGCGCACAAGGTCATCGAGGCCAGCCCGGCCCACGGACCCAGCGGCGTACAGGTCCTCGGCACCCCACGGCTGGTGTGCACGGCGACCGCGACGACGGTGATCCCGATGACCAGGGCGAGGCCGGCCACCGCCACGGACGTGCCGCCGGCGACCGGGAGTCACGTGCCGCCCGCGACGGGGAGGAACGCGCCGCTCGCCACCGGGAGCAGCGCGCCGCCCGCGACCGGGCCCGACGTGCCGCCCGTCACCGAAGGGAGCGCGCCGCCGTCCGCCGCGCGGGACGTACCGCTTTCGTCCACCACCGCGAAGGAGTCGTGATGACCTCGCCCCCCGTGCTGCTGCACGACCTGCTCGACCGTGCCGCCGAACGCGCCCCGGACTCCACCGCCCTGAGCACCACCGGGGCCTCGCTCACCTACCGGGAGTTCGCCCGGGCCAGTACCCGCATGGCCGGACTGCTGCACGAGCAGGGGGTGCGCGCCGGTGACCGGGTCGTGGTGAGCGCCGCCGACGGACTCGGCACGGCCGTACTCGTGTACGCCGTCTCCCGGCTCGGCGCCGTCTTCAGCGTGCTGCACGAGGAGGTGCGCGGCGGTCCCCTGGAGCACGTCCTGCGCGACTGCGAACCGGTGCTCCTCGTCTCCGACGACACCGGCGCGGGCCGGACCGCCGCGGACCACGGCGTGGCCTTCCGGCTCCTCGCCGATCTCCTCCAAGGCGCCCTCGGCGCCGGCCCCTCCGCCCCGGCCGCACCCGGGAACCCCGGCACCCTGTCCGTCGACCCGGTCTGCCTCATCTACACCTCCGGGACGACCGCACTGCCCAAGGCGGTGGTGAGCACGCACCAGCAGGTGCTGTTCGCGGCCTCGGCGATCCACGCCTGCCTCGGATACCGTGCCGACGACGTCGTCTACTGCCCGCTGCCGCTCTCCTTCGACTACGGCCTCTACCAGCTCCACCTCGCCGCCCTCAGCGGGGCCCGGCTCCACCTGGGCACGGCGGCGGAGGCCGGTCCGCCGCTGCTGAGCCACCTGGAGAGGACCCGGGCCACCGTGCTGCCCGGCGTGCCCTCGATCGCCGACCGGCTGGCCTGGCTGGTCCGCCGCAGCCCCGGCGCCCTGCGGAACCTGCGGCTGCTCACCAACACCGGTGCCGCCCTGTCCGAGGGCACCATGAGCGCGCTCAGGCAGGCCCTGCCCCACCTGCGCATCCAGGTGATGTACGGGCTCACCGAGTGCAAACGCGCGGCGATCATGCCGCCGGACGGCGATCTGGAGCACCCGGGATCCTGCGGATACCCCCTGCCCGGCACCAGGATCGAGGTGATCGACGACGAGGGGCGGCGGCTGCCGGCCGGCGAGATCGGCCAGATCGTCGTCCGCGGCCCGCACGTCATGGCCGGATACTGGCGGCGCCCGGAACTCAACGCCGAGCGCTTCCCCCGCGCCGAGGGCCTCTTCCCGGAGCTGCGCACCGGCGACTACGGCTGGCTGGACGACGAGGGCTTCCTGTACTTCTCCGGCCGCCGCGACGACCTCTACAAGGAGCGCGGCTTCCGGATCAGCGCGACCGAGGTCGAGGCGGCGGCGCACCGGGTGGAGGGCGTGACCTCCGCGGCCGTCCTGCCACCGGCCGGCCGGCGGGGCGCGGTGCTCTTCGTGGTCGGCGACGGCATCGGCGCCGACGCCGTGCGCGAGGCGATGCGCCAGCACATCGAGCCGTTCAAGATCCCCCGGCGCTGCGTCCTGACCGACGCCCTGCCCACGAACGGCAACGGCAAGGTCGACCGCAAGAAGCTGGCCGCGCTCTCCGAGTCGGCCGACCACCCCACCCTCTCCGCGAAGTGACGACCAAGGAGGACCACTGATGGACCGCGAGGCGATCGTGCGTGCGCTCGAAGCCGCCCTGACCGATGTGCTGGAGCGCCCGGTGACCGGGCTGCGCGGCGAGGTCAGGCTCTTCGACGACCTGCACCTGGACTCCACCACCATGCTGGAGATGCTGATGGCCCTGGAGAACTCCATAGGCCTGACCGTCGACCCGGAGGAACTGGACGCGGACGACTTCGAGTCGGTGGACACCTTCACCGACTTCGTCCAGGCGGCCCTGCGCGACCAGGTGCCGGCGTGACCATCGTCCAGCCCGACCTCAGCGTCTTCGAGACCCTGGAGTCCGAGGTGCGCAGCTACTGCCGT
>NZ_BMRM01000033.1 GCF_014648635.1 Streptomyces cinerochromogenes
CCCGCGGAGCGGGTAAGAAGCTGCTGCGCAGCTTCCCAGCGAACCCCCGCGCGTTGCGCGGGGGTTGACGAAGTGTCACCCCTCGCGTTGCGAGGGGTGGGCTCTGCGCTGCGCTCCGAGCCGTGTTTCCTTCGGTGGGAACTTTCGGTGAATCCAGGATTGGGGCTGGTGTCTTCCGGCCCTGCGCTGCGCTTGAGCCGGTGGCCCCTTGCGCTGCGCTCCAGGGGCCTGAGCCTGCTGAAGCAGGCTCAGGCGGCCGCGGTTCCGCGGCCTTGGCGTCCGTCCGCTGCGCTCCCGGACTTGGCCCGCTTCGCGGGCGGCTGGCTACCAAGGGGGAGGTGGGGGTGTTTCCTTTGCTCAGAAGTTTCCGGGAATCCGGATCTGGGGGTAGTGCCTCCCGGGTGGAGATCAGGTTGGCGGTCGCTGGGGTCGCGTGGGGCAGCCTCGGGGTGTGTACCACGGCACTAGGCGCAGCAGGAGGTCGAGGGTGCGGGTGGCGGCTTGGCGGGTGGAGGTGTTGGGGGCGAAGACCGCGGTGAGGGCGAGGGTGACGGTGATCGCGCCAAGCACGGCGGTGAGGAAGGACAGGAGGCTCGTCAGGTGGCCGGCGTGGTGGAGGGCGAGGGTGATGAGGGTGGTGAGCAATCCGGTGGTGAGGGTGGTGGCGGTTCTGGTTCGGGTGTTGGTTCGGTGCTCTGGGGTCATGGTCGGGCTGGCTCCTTGGAGTTGGCGCGGGTACCGGGGTGGTGTCGAAGGCCAGTGAGCCAGATGCGGGATTCCGCAGAAAATGTCACTTCCCGGGGTTGTAATGGATGGCATGGCACGAGGAGCACCGAGCCCGGCTGACCAGCAGGTGATCCGTGAACTCGGCGGACGTGGAGTGGTGGTGACGGCCAGCCAGCTGGAGGGCTGGCGGCGGGCCGGGCTGCTGCCGCGGCACCGGCGCCGGGGGCTCGGACGGGGCCGGGGGTCGGTGGTGGACACCGTGGACCGGGTAGTGGTCGAGAGCGCGGCGGCGCTCGCGCGGCACCTTCGGCAAGGGCGGGATAGGCGGCTGGCCGTGCTGGAGTGGTTCGCCGAGGCCGGCCTACCGGTGCGCCCCGGAGCGGCCCCGGTGCCGGAGCCCCCGATCGGGGCCGTCCGGGATGCCCTTGTGTGGGTGCTGGAGAGGTCGGTGTCGCAGCGTCTGGTGGCGTTCGCGCGCAGCGTGGCCGGGGCCGGTGAGGAGGGGCAGGATGCGCTGTACGAGGTCGCCGGCCGGCTCATGAAGCCCTACCGTGGGGCGGCGAACCCGGCCCTGGTACGCGCCGCGCTCGAAGCCGGCGGTGACGTGCCCGTCGAGGCGGAGGGGCCGGACTCCAGGAGCATGGTCCACCTGGTCGCCGCGATCGGCTTCGGGGCGCAGGAGGTCGGGGCCGACGCGCTGGCTCAGGCCCTCGCCGCCTCCGGCATGTTCGACCTGACGGTCGAGGACTGGGCGCAGGCACTCGGCAAGGCGGAGCGCGGTGAAGGGCCGCCGGTGGACTGGGGGCTGCTCCAGCAGCACGCGGACACCGCGGGACCAGTGCGACGGGCCAGCGACGAGGGGCTGGTACGGGCGCGGGAGGTACTGGTCGGCCTGCGCGGGTTCTACGGGCTGTACATGCTGCACGGACTGCTCCTGCCGGACACCCCGGCACAGGCCGCACTGCGGCAGCGGATCGACGCCTGGGGCATGTTCGCGTTCTTGGACCACATGATCGCCATCAGCCCCTCCCCCGTGCAGTTCGCCGAGTCCCTGGCGATGTGCACGGAGCCGCTCCTGGACAGCCTGTACGAGACGCTGATGGAGCAGCTCGGCGAGGACCCGGGCATCTTCAGTCTCCCCGGCGACGACACCGGGCCCGTTGGGTTCGGCGAGACCTGGATGCGGACCGTACGCGAACTGTCGGCCTCAGGGGGAGCCATGAGCGGCGGCGAAGATGACGATCCTGGAGAACGGGCGTCGGGACAGCCGGATGACGTGGTGGCGCCGCAGCCTGGGTGACTGCTGCGCTTGTTGGCGGAACCGCAAGACCGGTGGGAGCGATCCGAGAGTGCGTCTTTCCGCCCGGGAGACTCCGCAACGCGGCGGCCGGCGGTCGGTGAGGGGACCGCGAGGGGCTGGCCGTGATCATCTGAGTGGCGCCTCGGGCTGTGCGGGGATCAGCGCCGTCGGCCTGCGGACTGTCGCCGAGTGATCGGACTCCGGCGGCGACACGGCCGCTCGGGCGCTCGGGCGCTGAGCCGGCGGGCTGACCGGGCTGGCTGCCTCCCCATCGCCGTCAGCGCGTCCGCTGTCACGGCGCCGGTGACGCGGGGGCGACTGGCGAACCGCTGCTCCACTCTATAGCACCAGTTGTCTCGTGTCTCCGCAGGTCAGAGGGGGTGCCGAGCATTTTGGGCAGCACAAAATTATGGGAACCAGTGGCCGTTGCTGCCTCAGAAAACGACTCGCTGAGCGTTTCCGGGTCCGTCGACACATGGTACCGACGGACCTGGCAGAGCATGCTTCACGCGACGACTCAAGCCTCACTGCCAGCCAGGCATGGGCAGTTGAGGCTCAGCTTGTGGAGGTCCTCGGCGTCCCTGCCGCAGCGTCCGACTGTGGCAGGGACGCCCGTGGCCTGCCGCATACATCCCGCAGACAACCTGCTTCTGAGCTGGCGATACGCGGGAGTCACTGCCTGTGGTGACGCGACCTGCGGCGCCCAGAAGGGATGCGGTTTGGCACCGGGACGGCAACCGCCGCAAAGTTGTCTGCCCTAATCGCAATCGCTCAGCCTCAATTAGCGGCGGCAGGCGCGCAGCAATCGCCGGGCGACGTCAAAGCCAGCCGCCGGGTCAATCGTGCGACCGGATCAATTTGCAATCACCGGGCAAATCAAACACCCCAGCCCAAAAGTCGGGGAGCAAATGTTGGTCACCAATTAGATTTGGGAACGTGCTAGCCTAGCGGTTAGCAGTCCACACATGGGTGTGGGCCTCGCACCCTGGAAAACGTGCACGAGGCCCACACGGCACGACGTGGACTGAGGGCCCGTCCCGTTGCACCGGGGCGGGTCCTCCCCGCTTTTCCGCAGCTCAGTCCGTCAGTTCGTCCAGCACGCGCAGCGCGTAGTAGACAAACCGCAGGACAGTGGCCACGAGCCGCAGGCGGGCGATGGCCCGCAGGATGCGGCGAAGCAGCTTGGTCCTCGCCGGCCTGCCGTCGGGAGCAGGCTCGGACATGCGTCATACCTCCCTTCTGGTATCCAGACCGCCAATCGGCGATGATCCGTCAGGGAAGGATCACATTACCGCAAGCCCACGGCCGGGTTGTTCGCTCGGCGACCTCTCGGGTGACCTCTCTCCAACAATCCTTAGCGATTTTCCAGGGTTCCCGGGTCGCGGAGCGCCTATTCGAGGTCCTCATTTTCTGTAGGGTTCTCTATAGACTTGCTGGTCAGCGACTCGGGCCAATCGACGGTCCCCGGGCGACCCGACACCCTCTCTCGACGAGGGGTGACGTGGGTCACATTCTCTCGACGGAGCTGCGAAGCCACCCGTTCCGGCCGCGGTCGCGGCGCACCAGCACCCCGGGCAGCGGTAGCTGCGGCCCGGTGCAACGAGGAGCACCGAGTCGGATCTGCACCGGCACAGCCACGCGGCGGAGCGTGGAGGGCCGGCCGGCCGGGGCGCAGAGATGAACGGCTCCTCGGCGGCGGGGATCAAGTCGTTGAACTAGCGGCCTGTTCGGTCTGCCCCGCGGTAGGTGTGAGGGCACTACGCGCGGCAGGAGATCGAGGGAGGCGGACTGCGGTGCGGGCGGCGTCGGATAGAGCGGGTGCTCGCCCCCGTGCAACCGACGGGCGAGCCCTGCCGCGGAGCGCCAACAGGTGGGCGGCGCGCGATGAGCAGCACAGGCCGTTCCCCGCGCCGGTCTCCGGCGAGTGCCCGGCGCCGGCCTCCCGGCGAGTGCCTGTGAACGGGTGTGGACGGCATGCGCGTCGGTCCGGCACCCGAGTGGGATGCCGGACCAACGTGTCGGCAGACGCGGGTCCAACGCGCCTGCCAGGGTGCCGAGACGGGTTCGGGCTTGCGACCAGGAACCGTCAGGAGGACACCGCCGAACTCGCCGCCGGTGTCGTGCTGTCCACCACCATCTTGGTGAAGGGACTTAGATGACAACTCTGCCGGAACGAACGGTGGGCCGCGCCCACGACGGGGTGCCGGCAGGTCGCCGGTGGGATGCCGGTGCTGACGCCTCGGCCGGGCTGCGGATTGGATTGCGGAGTGGGGAACACCCGTGGGGCCAGAATTGCCCATAACGGCCAAAAGGGACCCAGGGTGCGGCGGGGCGACGGCCGTGCGTGGAAGGCTTGTGCCGCGCAGCCCGATGACCGGCAGGGTCCAACTGCCCGCGGGCCAAGCAGTGTTGCGACCAGTACCCCGGGCCCTGGCGTTCTGCCGGCGGCCCCCGTCAGGACGGAGTCCTGCGCACCATGAGCGACACCTTTGCCGCCCTCCCGGCCCACCCAGCCGCGCCTGCGGTCGGCCCGGCTGCACCCTGCTCGTGCCTCCACCCTGCCGCGGCGGACGGCGCGGAACCGGCCCGGCCCGCGGGGCGGTTCGGCCCCACGCATGCGCTGATCCTGCTGCTGTCCGTCCTGGTGTTGGGCAACGGCCTGTTCCTCGCCGGGGCCCCGCTGGAGACCATCTTCACGCTGCTGGGCGGCCTGGGCGCGATCGGCGCGGCCACCCTGGCCGCGGCTGGCAGCGGCCGCCGTCTGCTCACTGTCCTCGCCGAGGCCGCCGTACGCGGCGCGGGCAAGTAGGAGGCCCGGCATGACCCGTGTCCCCGCCGACACCCCTGAGCGTCCCTTCGCCCGCCTCGCCGACCATCTGACCGCCCTGCGGCGCGCCGCGCGGCTGCCCCAGCGCGCCCTGGCCCAGGCCGCCAGCATCTCCCGCGGCGCCGTCCAGCGCGCGGAGTCCGGCACCGCCGCCCCCACCCCGGCCGTCCTCGACGCCTACGTCCGGGCCTGTCGAGGCGGTCCCGACGACTTCGCCAGGGCTCGCCTCCTGCGCACCCGCGGCCGCACCGCCCAGCGCGACCGGATGCGCCACCTCAACGCCCCCCACCCAGCCCTCATCCGCACCGCCGACGACCTCGGCGCCGCTCTCGCCGCCGCCTACGAAAACGCCGGCGCCCCGCCCCTGCGAAACCTCGCACGGGTGCCGCTCGCCACGGCCTCGCGGATCGTCAACCGCAAATCCCTGCCCGCTTCCGTGTGGCAGATGCAGGCGTTCCTGACCGCCTGCAGGGTCCGCCGCCCTGCGCAGCAGCGTCCCTACATCGACGCCTACCTCCGCATTACCGACAGCCTTGGGGCACGCCCCACACCCCCGCGCTCCCTGCGCACGCCCCTCGGCATCCATCCGGACCCCTGGGCCCGCGACGACACCACCGCACTCACCTCGGGGCTCAGGGCCATCGCCATCGGTCTCGACCTCATGAAAGTCCGCCGCGAGAAGTTGACCCCCGGCATCGAGGTAGCCCTCAACATGCTGGCGCGATCACTCGGCCGGGAAGCGCACCGCAACGGAAGATCTCTACCCGCATACCTCGCCGCCGGCCTGGAAGACGTCGCCGCCGTGCTCCCCGAACTACTCCCGTTCCACGACCGCCACCGCATTCAGGTCCGCCACCTCAGACACGGACAGGATCACGCCGAACAGCCATCCACCCTGCCGCCGACCACCGCCCCGCCGACCACCGCCCCGCCCTCCATCTGACCTCCGTCGCCTGCGGACAAGGCGAGGGACGCGCAGCAGCCCGCGGCCCGGTCCGGGCGGCCACGCGGCGGGAGTTCCCCGGCGCACTGTTCTAGGCGGCGCATGTGGGGGCTACGGTGCCGCCTCAGCAGCACCGTAGGACCTCCAGCGGACATCTCGCGTACCAATCGCGGCCGAAGGCCGTGCCCGCGCCGGGCGTATGGCACGTTTCCTCTACCCACAGTAGAGGCACGCGGTAGAGTGAGGAACATGGCAGCAGACGAGACGAGCATCAAGGTGAGCACGGCCGCGCGGGACCGGCTCGCCCAGCTGGCCGCCGAGCACGGCACCACCATCCGCAGCCTGGTCGAGGACCTCGCGCAGAGCACGCCCACGCAGGCCGAATACGCCGAGCGGGCTGAGCTGGCCCGCGCCGAGCTCGCCTCCGCTCTCGGCAGCGCGCCGAGCCCCGAGGCCGAGGCGAAGGCCCGGACACTGCTGGAGCGCCTGGGCGGCGCCGCGCACGGTCCGCGGGCAGCCGCGTAGTGGCGGGCATCGCGGTCGTCCTGGACCACACGACCGCAGGCGCGTTGTACGACCCGAAGGACCCGTTCAACGAGGCGGTCGCCGCGTTCTACGTCCAGGCCTCCGGCGGCCTCGGTGATCTATATGCGCCGGTGCTCTCCCTGACGGCCGGCGACACCGAGCGGCCCGGCCTGCTCGGCTACATCAAGGGGCTGCGGTTCATCCGGATCGAGGCCTTCGATACCGACGCTGCGGTCACCGCTACCGAACTCCTGCGCTTCGGGCACTCCTGGGCCGCCGTCCACGCCATCCACGCCGCCCGCCCCTCCGCCGCCCACCCCGCGGGCCGGTACCTGCTCACCCTGACCCCCAAGGCGTACGCGGGCACCGGCATCCAAGCCGTCCACCCCGACCAGTAACCGTCCGCCGCCCCGGCGGCAGAAGGCGGTGCCCGCGCCGGCCCTGCCGTCGCGACCGGCGCACCGCCCCGGGCCTGGGCCGCCGCCTGACCTTGCGAAGAGCCCGACTGCTTCGCCGGGAACGCACCGCTCGTCCAAGGGCGGCTTTCTGATACGCCCGGCCGCAGGCCGAGGCGCCTTCCGGAGGAACCGTGCAGTTCGCTGTCCTACCCGTCCGCGGGCGGCCCGTCTCTCCCCTGCCGGGGCAGGCCTTCCTGGTTCGGGACAACTGGGACGACTACAGCTTTAAGACGACTTTCCAGCTGCTCTGTGTCGGTTCAGGCGGTGAGGTCAGGGAGATCGGCGCCGTCAAGATCGGCCAATTCGGCATGGTGGCGCCGGCCAGGACGCCGCTGCCGGACGGTTTCGAGACCCTGGACGGAGACTTCTTCTCGCTCGGGCTGAGGGACACGTACTACGAGCGGCTGCGTGAGCTGGGTTCCGATCTGCAGCACACCGTCCTGCGGGCCCTCAATGACGTCTCCTTCGATCTGGACCTCTTCTCCCGCGCCCGCGCCGAGAGCGTGACGGGCACGTCCTTGCTCCGCACCGTTTCCGTCGACACCGTCGTCGGCCGGTTCCGGGGCAGCGACCTATCCGCAGGACCGTCGGCGGCCATCACCGACGTCACCCGGCGGCACCTGTTCGATGCGCTGCGCGGAGCCGGTGTGAGCTGGTCGGGGAGCCTGGACGAGGTCACCTTCCTGCGCAGGCTGTACGACCTGGACCGCCTGAAGAGCCATGACCTGCGGTTCACCACAGCCGAGGGCGACATCCTCCAGCACCGCTACAACAACCCCGAGGACTGGGACGACGACTGGGTCTTCGATGACGAGCGCTTCGGGCTCGCCGACGGCGCCGACGAGGTCCTGCTCCGTTTCCTGGCGGAAATGATCCACCCCGCGGTGCGGACGGACCCCGGTGAGGTCCAGCAGCTGCTGACACTGGTCAACGGCCATCTGGCCCCCGACGGCTACGAGCTCGCCGAGAAGCGCACCGTCAGCGGCTACCCGGTATACGCGGCCCGCCGGATACCGGCGCACCCCGGCACCCCCCACCCTGCTCCCCCAGCCGCCCCGCCGTTTGCACCCTCCGGCCAGGACGCCTACGCCGCGGTCCGCCATGCCGCTCGTGGCGTGCGCAAGGACTACGACTGCCCGCGCACACCGGTCCCGGACGGGGGCCAGGCCAACGTGTTCAAAGCGACCCACAAGACCCTCGGCACCACCGTCGCGCTGAAGAAGCTGCACAACAAGCACCCGGCCGAGCGCCAAGTGGCCCGTATGCGGCGGGAGATCGAGATCGGCCAGCTGCTGGACGGTCATCCCCACGCCATGCCGATTCTCGACTTCGGCGCCGAACACACCTGGTTCGTGATGCCCTGGGCGGACGCGACCGCCGCAGAACGCCAAGAGCTGCTGCGGGAACCAGTCGAGCTGCGCGCCCTGGTCGACGCCCTGGCCTCGGTACTCGCCACCGCGCACGAGCACGGCTGGCTGCATCGCGACATCAAACCGTCGAACATCCTCTACTTCAACGACCGCTGGACCCTCGCCGACTGGGGCATCGGCCGCCGGCCGCGAGGCCAGACCACCAAGGTGGGCCGCACCGGCCACTTCATCGGCACCGAGGGATTCGCCGCCCCGGAACTGTTCAAGGCACCCCACGACGCCACGGCGTCCAGCGACATCTACAGCATCGGCAGAGTCATCGCCTGGGCCCTCACCGGCAAGCTGCCGGAGACCAACCTGCCACTGCTGCCCCCTCCCGGGCCGTGGCGCAGCATCGTGCGCGCCGCCACCCACCAGGATCCTCAACGCCGCCCCCAGACCGTCAGCGACCTGCTCGCCATGATCGACCGCGAGCACGCGGTCATCGCCGAAGACCCCCTCCCTACGGCCGAGACACTGCTCGAAGCCGCCGGCACCGGCGACTCGGCCGCCGTCGACACTCTGCTGACCCTGATCGGCAGCCACCCAGAGGACTACGAACTTCACATCGGCGTGCTCGCCCGCCTCGACACCCGGCAGGCGGGACCGGCCCTGGCACGAGACCCCGCCCAGGCTCACAGCCTCCTGCACGCCCTGGCAGAGCACGTGCACGGAGACGACACCCACACCGTGCAGTTCGGCGACGCCGCAGCGGTCGTGATCTGGCTGCACGGCATCTGCTCCTACGCCGCCGACCACCGTGACTGGGACCTGCTGGAGGAGGCCGCCCACGCCATGTGCACCTGGGACGGCGCCTGGGACCAGTGGAGCGCCCAGGACAAAATCGGCCCCTGGCTGCGGGCTCTGACGAGTGAGGCCGCATCCGTCATCGCCGACGTCCTGCGCGACCACCCGGAATCCGCACAGCACTTCAGCCATATAGCCGACGACCGCACCGCCGACACCCGCATACGCCGGGCACTACGCCCCGGTACGGCTAACTGAAGCGGCCGTCGCGGGCGATCTGCCGGCCGACGGCCGTCCAGACCGGCTCGGCCGCTTCCTCGGGAACGGCCCCGGTCAGGCCGTCGAGGTGCTCGACGGCCTCAACGGTGATGTAGCGGTCGGGGTCAGGGGACTGCAGGTAGCGGCGCAGCAGGTCGGGGTCGAGGTGCTGGCGCTGGAGGTGGGCGGCGAGGGTGCCGACGAGGAGGTGGTTGTGGGCGAGGGCGTCGGTCAGGGCGTACAGGACCAGGCGCTGCCACTGCCTCACGCTGTCGCCGTGCAGGGTCTGCAGGTGCTGGGCGCGGGCGAGGTAGGCGTTGATGCGGCGGCAGTGGTGGGACACCAGCGCCAGCAGCTCCGGTGGCACCCCGTCGCCCACCGGGCGCGGAGCGGGCTCGACCGTGCAGGGGGCGGGCGCGGGCGGCAGGGCGTCGCGGATCTGCTGCAGGCCCGTGTCCTGCTGCGGGCCGTGAGGGATCTCACTGCGCCGCTGCGGCCGCTTGCGCGGGTGGGTGGAGGTCATGGCCGTGCCGTCCCTTACGGCCGGTCCCACGATCCCGGGCCTACTGTGTGGCGTGGCCACTACGGGCGGGGCGCTGTGAGTGACGCGGCGCGTCTAGGGCCTACCCGTCCGCGTCAGTCGTGGGCTGACGCGGCACTCGGCCGGGCACCGTCACAGCGCGGGCAAGGGGCGGCACCAGCCAGAACAACGACGGCCGTCGGGCCGGGGTCACGGCGCGGCGGCCAGCCTGCCGGGACCTGGTCGCGAAGCGGCGTGCAACGGGCCCGGGGTGGGTGCAGCGTGCGGTGCGGGCAGGTGCATCGTCTGTGCCAGGTGGCGGTGTATGCGATCGGCTTCACCACGTACCTGGGCGGGGACGTCGCCGTGTTCGGCGATGAGACGGCTGTAGATAGGGGTGTGCTGGAACACGGGGGTCTGCTCATTCTCGTCTGGGTGGGGCGAGCTTCTGGGTGCTCAGAGCTGCGGGTCGAGGCCGAACTGGTTCATCACGTCGGTGAACAGGTCCTGTGCGGTCTCCTTAAGGGCTTCGGCCTCGTCGAGCGGGGTCAGTGTGGCGGTGACGGGCTGGATCCGGCGGGGGTGGCGGGCGTGGGCGGGAACGTCGGTGAAGCCGCCGAAAGCGGTGATGACCGGGACCAGGGCGGGCGGCGGTGTCGTCGGAGAGGAAGGGACGGCGGTGAGGGTTGCGGTCAGTTGCAGCGCGCTGTCCACCCGCAGCCGGCGGGCCAGTTCCCAGGCGGTGGTGGTCAGGTCGCGGCAGCAGGCGCCGATGAAGTCCTGGGAAACCGCGACGCCCGCGTCGGGCAGGTCACCGGCGACCAGGTGGCGTGCGGCGTTCCAAGAGACGTTGGCGGCCAGCAGCACGGTCCCGTCATGGTGGAGTTCGGCGTGGACTTCGCGGGCGCCCGGCAGGAGGAGCGTGCTGAGGACCCAGCGGCGCAGGCCGGGCCGCGGGTTGCCGGTGACGACCTCCAGGCTGGTCAGGGGGCCGGGTCTCATCGGATCACCGCCCTGGCGGCGGGCGGCCTGGACCACCGCGGTGGTCTCTTCGCGGGTCAGGCGGGGAGCGCTGCGCGGCAGCGGGCGCTCGGGGCGGGCCAGGGCGAAGACGTAGGCGGCCGGCTCGATGTACTGGGCGGACACGGTGTCCGCAGCGTGGGCGAGCAGGTGGTGCGCTTCGTCCTCGGCGCGCTGAGCGCGGGTGAAACGGTCGCGGTAGGCGCGTTCGAGTTGGTGCTCGGCCATCCAGGCGGTGTGGTCGCGGTCGCGGTAGGGGGCGACGGCGGCCTGCTGGTCCTTGTCGCGGGCGGCGGTGCCGTAGACGAGGTGGGGGGCCATGGGGCTGGCCGGGACGTCGGCGACGAGCACGCTGGTGGCGCCGTCGGCGGACCCACTGGGCGTACTGCTCGACGTTCACCTCGTCCGCGTCGATGCCGACCAGCTCGCACGTGGCATCCCGCACGCCGAAGATGATCAGGCCGCCGCGGGTGTTGGCCATCGCGGCGACGTCCTTGGCCAATTCGTTCCAGCGGCCCTCCCGCGGGGGCTGGGGAAGCTGTTCCTTCCAGTCCAGGTCGTCTGACTCCGCCAGCCGGTCGGCAGCCGCCTTGGCGACCATGTCGAAGTCCACGGGGCCGGGCGCAGCCCCGAGATGCTCATGCAGTCGTGTCCAGGAACGGGCCATGCCCGGCACCCTACGGCGCGGCACTGACAACGCCGGCCGGTCGAGGGGAAGGTGCATCCTCTCTCTGGCGCGCCGCCGATGGTGGGTTGCTGCGGGACGGCGGCCCGGGCGAACGTGGTGCGTCGTCCGCTTCTCGTACTGCGGTGATCGGCAGGGACGTGGTGTGGTGTACGGGCCGGCGGTCCGCGCTTCTCAAGGAGCGTGGCGGAGAGCGCTACCGCTTCGGGGTTCGCCACATTGGACAAGATGACGGAATGCCATGCCCTCACCTAGCTGACCTGCGGTGATGGGAGGTGGAGGCCTCGCGTGACGACGGCACGTCCGTGTGGACAGGGGTGCCGGAATGCGGGTGATCGGCCTGGCACGCCGGGGCGGTCGGGTGCCACGATCGAGGCCTCGCCAGGGCCCTCGGGGCGCCTCGCCCCCAACGGCCCTGCCGCGAGCCACATCTGTTGCGTCATCAGTTCGAGGAGCACCATGTTCGTCTTCTCCGCCCACCGGGCCACGGCCGGTGCGGTCGTCGCGGTGGCCGCCGAGTGCGGCATCCCATACCCGCTCGCCGACCGCCTCCCGGCCGGCGACGCCGTCGTCATCGTCATCGTCGTCCTGGCCGTCACCGCGGTGGCCGTGACCGGCCACGAGGTGCCCGCCGTGCTGGGGGCGCTGGCAGCCGCGGCCGCCGGCCGGCTCGCGCGGGCCCGGCCGGGGTCCCGCCTGGACGTGCGGCGCCCGATCGTCGGGGCGCTCTGAGATGGCCGGCCGTCCGCTCAGCCCCATCCCGGCCAGCACGCCCCCCAAGCTGCGGGCTCTCGTCCAGCGTCTGCGCGACGCCAAGGAGGTCTCGGGCAAGACCTTCGCGGCGCTCGCCAAAGACAGCGGGGTCTCGGAGCGCGCCGTAGGCCGCTACCTGGGCGGAGAGGAGGTGCCCCGGCTGGAGACCGTGAAGGCCATCACCCGCGCCTGTGGCCGCAAGGAGGACGACCTGGTGCGGGCCTGGTACGCCGCGAAGGCGGAGGAGGTCCTGCCGCCGAGCGCGCGGAATGTCGGCCCGGAGAGGGTCACTTCGCGCGCCCAGTTCGTCGAGTCGATGATCTTCATGCGGATCGAGGGCGGGTATCCGCCGCTGCACCAGCTGGAGAAGAACGCGGGCCGCGACGAGAACGGCGAGACGCGGTTGCCCCACTCGACCCTCCACCAGGTCCTGCACGGACAGATACCTCCCACCGAGACGCTGCTCACCGCCTTCATAGACGCCCTCTCCATGCCCGCCGCCCGCAGGAGACACTGGCTGGACGTCCACCGCAGTCTCTTCGCCGACGCCCCCGCACGGCGCCCCTGGGGACAACCGCCCCCCGTCGTGCGCGACGAGCCGCCTGCCCTCACCTCGTGCGAGGCGGCCGACCGCGCACTCCTGCGCTTGGAGCAGAGCGAGGACATCAAGCGGAAGACCGGCCAGCTGAAGGAGCCGGACGACTACGAAGTCCTCGGCCTGGGCTACCTCAACTCCCCCGCGCCGGACTTCCTGTGGCCGGAGTACGACGATGAGGAGATCGCCGCCCGGGAGGCCGAGGCAGCAGCTCGGCTTTCCGTCCAGGAGCGTGTCGACCTGCGCGAGAAGCTGCGCGCCATGATCGACCGCAGCGAGCCGGGCTGACTCGCAGGGTCGGCCAGCCACCCCTCGTACCAGGCGGCCTCAACACAGCGGCTCCCAGCAGCGTGCCAGCGCTGCATGGCTCGGTGGAAGTGCGGAGACAACACGTCGAGGGTGTACCGAGGTGGTTCCAGTAGCCCCCGGCCGCTGGTGCGGAAGATCGTCGCCCACCTTGGCATCCGTGGTTGCCGGCCGCCGGGCACACGGTGCGGGACCGGGACGGCGGATCCCTGCCCCGCACCGTGAGATTCGCGGCCGGCCCAGCCCGGCCGGCGTTGTGAGCAGGAAGGAACAGGCATCACCACGCCGGGGGCACTCTGCGGGCGTGCGAGTTGCCCGTCGAGGAAGTGTGACGGGGCCGGCCCGCTGTCGGGCCGGTCCCGCCGGTGCAGGCCCGGCGTCAACCGGTCTGCGGTGTCCCTGGGTTGCTTCGGTTTGCGGCCAGTAGCGTGTCAGGGAGGCCCGAGGTCGGGATGGTGTGGGGGCGGCCCCAGCAGGCCTGCTGGGGCCGCCCCCACACCATCCCGACGCTCGAACGTGGTTAGTAACCAGGTTCCCGTCACAGCCCGGCCGCGGCAAGGCAACGTGGAACGCCGGTGAGCCCACGAACAAGGTGGCCTGCCCGTCGAACTCGACAGAAGGCACTGGTCGGCGAGGCGTGGGTTGGGCGGACGCTCTCGTTCCGGCCGTTGAGCAATTGATAAGGCGCCTAGAACGTACGTGAGCCGAGGAACCACGCGGGTGTGACGGGGCGTGGCATCCTGCACTGCACCGGGGCACGGCAGCGTCAACTGCCTCAGGGGCACCGGTTTTTGCGGCCAGTAGCACATCGCCCGTGCGGGTCGTCGGCATCGAAGTCGTCGGCGGCCCGCCCGTCTGTCAGGAAGGCAGTCCAGCATGTCCACCACCCTCAAGGGCACCCCCACGCCCGACCGCGGCCGCGGCCGCCCGTCCCGGGCGCCGGTCACCGCCGCGCAGGCCTTCGGCATCAGCGTCTTCCCCCTCCTCGGCGCACCTCTGGCCGCCACCGGCATGCCGGTGCGTGACGTGCTCATCCTCCTCGCCGGGTGCGGGGCGATCGGCGCCGCCGTCTACGCCGTCGGCGGGGGCGGCCGTCTGCTGCTGCAGGCCCTCGCGGCCGCGCTGAACGCCGCCGCCCGCCGGTAGAGGGGGGCGAAGAGCATGCGTGCGGTGCGAACCGCCCCCGCCGGCTCGCCCGGTGCCGCTCTGGGCTCGATGCTGGAGAACCTGCGGCAGCGGGCCCAGCTCACCTTCGCCGAACTCGCCGAACGCACCGTCGCGCTCGGCGATCCGGCCCTGGCCGTCTCGGCCGCCACCCTCAAGCGCGCGGCCGGCGGTCACGCCCTGCCGAAGGAAACCACCGTCGTGGCGTATGTGCGCGGCTGCGAGGCCACCCCGCAGCAGGAGCACAAGGCGCTTCAGCTGTGGAGACGGGCCCGGGCCAAGGACCGCGGCATCCTGCGCCAGCTCCACGCTCCCGGGGTCGACAACATCCGCACCCGCCAGGACTTCACCGCCGCACTCGCGGCCGTCTACGAGAGCGCCGGGGCGCCACCGCTGCGCACCGTTCAACAGCGGGCCGGCACGGTCCCGCAGCCGAGTGGGATCCCCAGCGAGCGTGAGGTGTTCCTACTTCCCCTCGGGACCCTCTACCGGATCGTCCACCGGAAGGTCAAGCTCCCCGCCTGGAACCACTGCGAGGCCTTCCTGCGGGGCTGCGGTGTCACCGGCCAGCGCACGCTCGCCCAGTGGCAGAAGGCGTGGCGTCGGGCCTCCACGGGTCCCGTCACGGCGCCTCACGACGCGCAGCAGCCTGTGCGGACAAGGGAGCAGCTCCGCCGTGTCCTTGAGGCGAACCCCGGGGGTGGCTCCGCCCTTGACCGTAAGACGCACCACACCTTGATGTTGCCTGTGCGCGGTTCCCAGCCGGACACCGCCTTCGCCAATCTCTACCGGGAGCTGATGGGTCCCGCGCGGCGCAACGGCCTCGCGTCCGACACCGGGGCCGACGCCATCCTCGTATCCAGCGACGGCTACGTACGGCTCGTGGAGATCAAGTCCACCACACGGCCGTCCGGGGCGGACGGGCGCGGGAAACGGCCTCAGGGAAGGACGGTGTGGCTGGAACCGCGCAGGGCCCACCGGCCTGGTGGGAGCCAAGGGGCGTGACGCAGGTTCGGTCACCGTCCGGGGGCAGCTGTGCGGCTGGAGTGTCGGGGCGGCTGCGCCGTGCTGCAGGCGGGGCGGTGCCTACACCAGGACGGCGGGGACGGCGTCCTCGGTCGTCCAGTCCCCCTCGAACAGGGCGGCAGCACGGGCCGCGCGAGGTAGCCGTTTTTGATGCCCCGGGCCGGGGTGCGGGTGACGCGCGGGCCTGGCAAGTTCCAGCCGTCCTCGTCCTTGGTGCGGAAGGCGCGCTTTCTGGCCAGTACTCGCAGGTAGCGGTACGGGAGACCGGCGGGTGGGGGCATGATCGCGTTGTGTTAGGCGACGACATGCCCGCTTGCGTGCGGTGGGAGATCCTGATGCACGAACGGTTCAGCGGCGTGTGGATTTGCAAGGACTTCGGTCGGGCGACCACCGGCGCGGACCCCGCCGAGCTGGGCCGGACTGTCCTGGCCGCCTACCTGGCCGGCCGGGACAGCCGGGGCGAAACGTTCCGCGTCGTCGTCCGCACCGACCACGGCTGCGACGTCGTCATCACTGCCGACCAACTCACCGCTCCTGTCTGGGAAGCGGACCCGATCATCTGCCAGGCGCTGCCCGCCTACCTCCGCAGCGCTCTCGCCTGACGTCGGGCTCTCGACGACCGAATCGGCAGCCCTGCCCTCCCGCAGAGGCCGGCTCACCCTGACGAGCTCGCCGGGTTGGGTGACTGGCGAGGCGGTCGTCCTGCTGGACTTGTCCGTTCGGCCGCCCCACCGCCCCGTCACCGCTGGGGGATCTCACCGTCCATGAAGTCCCGCAGGTGGTCTTGGCAGTTTGGGCGCCCCTCCAGCGGAGACAGTCCGGCGGCCTCGCCCGCGTGCCACATCACCTCGACCATGATCCCTGCCGCTTCGTACCACTCCTCGTCCCCGTTGAACGGGACGGCGGCCGCGCGGGCCATCGCGCGGGCGGCTTTCCTGGCGGCCACGGCGGTCGGTGTGCCGGGGCCGGTGAGGCCGGCGGCGGTGTCGTACGTGAAGGGGGACCGTCCCTTGGAGCGGATGACGTCCGAGCACCACGTCGGGTCATCGGCGAAGACGTCGAGGGCGGCGCGGGCAAGCGTTCGGCCGTCGGGCAGCGTCCCGGCCTTCGACAGGGCGAGGAAGGCCGCGTGGTACACCTCGGCGTCGGAGTCGTATGAGAGCCTGTCGAACCCGGCCCGCTTCAGGGCCGCGTCAGCGGCGTCTGAGCACGCGTTATACGTCCGCTGGACCCGCTTGTTGTCGGTGTAGTAGAAGAGCCGCTCAATCTCCCCTCCCGCAGAGAGCCACGTGCTCGCCTCTGTGGTCACGGCATCGACGGCCAGGAGGTGGTCGGCGGCCTCGATCAGGCCCGTCGCCCGCAGTTCGCGGGCAAGTCGGGCCCAGCTGCCCTCGGAGGGCTCGAACATCTTGAGGCATCGGGTGTACGGCAGGCCGGTCACAGCCTGGATCTGGCGGGCAAGCTGAGCGGCGCGGGTCTGCTTCTTCGGCATCGTCGTCTCGGATTCCGGCGGACCTTGCCCACGCCGTGCCCGCCCCGGTTGCTCGATGCGCTTGATGATCTACGGGGACGCGGGCCTTGTGAGACCTTCACCCGGGATCGCCTGCTGCGTGGGAGCCGACGGCGGGGGGCTGTACGCGCCTAGCCGTTCGGCAGCATAGCGCGTCGCTCCTGCGGGACAAACCCGACCCTGACCAGCCGTGGTCGGGGCCATGGTCGGGTTCCACCACGCCGCGAAATCCGGGTTATCCACAGGCCGGAGCGTGATCGGTCGTTTCTTCGTACGCTGCTGTCCGAGTCGATCAAGTGGAACCAGTACGGTGCCGCTGCCCGAGCACCGCCGCGAGCTGGCTGTGGCGCCGTTGTCCGGTACCGGCCGGGACGGTCTACCGTGTCGTGTCATGACGGTCTTGGTCATCGGCGGCAGTGGCTTCCTGGGCACGGCGTTGATCCGGCAGGCGGCAGCGGCCGGGCACGCAACGGCCGCGACCTACGCGACCAGGCCCGGCACCACTTCCCACGCCGCGTGGTACCCACTTGACCTGCGGGACCCCGGACGCGTGGACGCCGTCATGGCCGAAGTCGGCGCGGACATTGTCGTCAACGCCTCCAGCGGCAAAACCGACTGGGCGGTGACGGCTCAGGGGCCCATCCTGCTGGCGATGGCGGCGGCGAAGCAGGGAAGCCGCCTGGTCCACGTGTCCAGCGACGCGGTGTTCTCCGGCGCCCGAGTCCACTACGACGAGTCGTGCCTCCCTGACCCCGTCACCCCGTACGGAGCGGCGAAGGCGGCAGCAGAGACCGGGATCCTCCTCGCGCATCCGCAGGCCGTCGTCGCCCGCACGTCGCTGATCATCGGCGACGGGGATTCCATGCATGAGCGCGTTGTGCAGGAACTGGCCACCGGTACCCGCGACGGTGTCCTGTTCACCGACGACATCCGCTGCCCGGTGCACGTCGCCGACCTGGCCGCCGCCCTCCTGGAACTGGCGTGTGGCGACGCGGCCGACGTCCACCATCTCGCAGGGCCCGACGCTGTGAGCCGTCACGAGCTCGGCATCCTCATCGCCAGGCGTGACGGCCTGGACGCCTCCCGGCTGCCCACGGGCCTGCGGGCCCACAGCACGCTTCCCGGTGCCCTCGACGTACGCCTCGACAGCCGGGCCACCCAGCGGAAACTACGCACCACACTGCGCGGAGCCCACCAGTTCTGCACCACACCAGCATGACCGCCCAGGCCGACACCGCGCTGCGGGCTCCGGCCAGGCCGCAGATGGAGGTGGGCGGGCAAGCTGGACGCGCGGACAAGGTGACCCCCGGCCGGAGGCAAGGGCGCCAGGCGACCCCCGCCGGAGCTGGTGAGCCAGGTGTCGGCCGCGGTGGCCCGCGCGCGCGTTTCACGACGCCGGTTCCGGGCGAAGCCAGCCGCGCACCGAGAGCCACGCGGGCGGGAACCGGGAGCGGTCCGCTCCCTCGATCCGGCAGCTGGAGGTCGGTCTCCAGGTCGTCGCCGAGGCCCTGGGCTGGAACATCCACTACTGAGCGGGATGCGGGGCTGGCACCGGTGGTCCATCGCGGCCGAGGGGTGAGGCTTGGTCCTCGCCCCGCCTTCCAGCGCGACAAGCCCCTCCGAGCGCTCGAGGCGCCACAGGTCGGCCCCGGCGCTCTCCCGCTGCTCCGGCCGGGCCGCAGCGGGCAGCGCGCGTCGCGGTGCGGCTGCGGGGATCACTTCCACGGCCGTGCCGCGTCCGCGCGCCGCTGAGGCCCGCTGCCACTCCACGTTGTCGGCGAGCGGCCGAGGCCGGGCCATCGCGGCGCCGGTCACCAGGCGGAGAGACCCGGCGGGCGCAGGCGGGGCCGTCGCCCGGGAGCGAGCAGGCACTGCCGGGCGGGCCCCGCGGACGCTGCTGTCCCGGCTCGGGGGTTACACGGAACGGGAGCCCTCCGTCCATCTTCCTCGCCGCACGCCCGGACACACAGCCAGTGCCCGGGTCCGGCAGCTGCAGCGCCCTGGCGTGCAGCACGGCACGGGCTTGATGTGGCTCTCGTGCATGGGCCCCGTCCCCGGCGCCGGGCATCAGGTCGCTCAGTGCCCTCTCGGGTATGGGACGTGCGCGGGTCGCGGGACTACCGGCCGCTCGGGACCGGCTGGCCCAGCTGGTGGCCGAGCGGGCCGAGCTGGCGCGCGCCGAGCTCGCCTCCGCTCTCGGCAGCGCGCCGAGCCCGGAGGCCGAGGCGAAGGCCCGGGCGCTGCTGGAGCGCCTGGGTGCCTCCTCGCACGGTCCGCGGGCGGCCGCGTAGTGGCGGGGATCGCGGTCGATCCTGGACCACACGACCGCGGGGGCGCTGTACGACCCGAAGGATCCGTGCAACGAGGCGGTCGCGGCGTTCTACCTGCAGGCCTCCGGCGGACTCGGGGACCTGTACGCGCCGGTGCTGTCGCTGACGGCCGGCGACGCCGAGCGGCCCGAGCTGCTCGGCTACATCAAGGGGTTGCGGTTCATCCGGATCGAACCCTTCGACACCGACGCCGCAGTCACCGCCACCGAGCTGCTGCGGTTCGGGCGCTCATTCGCCGCCGTCCACGCCGCCCGGCCCTCCGCCGCCACCCCAGCGGCCGGTTCCTGCTCACCCTGACACCGAAGGCGTACGCGGGCACCGGCGTCCAGGCCGTCCGCCCCGACCAGTAAGCGGCGGCTGCCGTCCGTCGCGTTGGCCCAGGTCTGGCGAGCCACGGCCTGACAGCCGAGAAGGGCCCGGCGCTGCTTCGCCGGGAGCAGCGACGCTCGCACGAGGGCGGTTGCGTTCTCTGTTTCTGACGCGCCCGGCCGCAGGCCGAGGTGTCTTCCGGAGGAACCGTGCAGTTCCCTGTCCTGCCCATCCGTGGGCGGCCTGTCTCCCCCGCGCCGAGGCAGGCCTTCCTGGTTCGGGACGACTGGGATGACTACAGCTTCAAGACGACTTTCCAGCTGCTCTGTGTCGATCCGCGCGGCGAGGTCAGGGAGCTCGGCGGGTAAAGATCGGCCGGTTCGGCATGACCGCGCCGGCCGCCAGTGAGGCCGCATCTGTCATCGCCGCCGTCCTGCGCGACCACCCCGAATCCGCCCAGCACTTCAGCCACATCGCCGGCAACCGCACCGCCGCCCCCCGCATACGCCAGGCACTCCACACCAGCCCTGCTAGCAGCTGAAGCGGTCGACGCTTCGCGGAGACGTGGAACCCCAGCCCGCGGGTCCTGACGAACGGCCAGCAGACCCTGGGCGGTCACGTTCAGCGGTCTTCGTTCAGCGGTCTTCGGCTCTTTTGGCGGAGGGGGGAAGCGCCAGGTCCAGCAGGGCATCGACGGTCTCGCCGTCCAACTCGCTGTCGAGGTGGAGGGACCGTCGCAGGAGGTCACCGACGTCCCTGGGCTCCAACCCGAGGCGCACGCGGGCGAGCAGGCAGATCTCGCCGAAGAGTACCGGCGTCCCGCCCGGCTCCCGCAGGATGTACCAGTCAAGGAGCTTGACGACGTCCCTCCTGATGTCCCCGAGGGAGACACCGGCCCTATTCTTCTTCCCGGCCCGCTCGACGTCTTCGGCGAGGCCTCCGACAACCGCCTCGACCAGCGTGGTGCGCAGGGCCGCGACAGGGATGAAGCCGTTGGTGTCATCGCTGAGGGCGACCGCGGGCCACCAGGCGAGCTGCGCAGCGGACTCCTCAGGTGTCGTCTTGCCTCGCTTGAAACCGCTCTTTCGCTGGGGGCTGTCCGGGTCCTTGAGGACGTCGCTGATGATCTTCGTCAGGCGGTTGTGGTCGGCGACAAGGCCGCGGGGCTGCTGGGTACCGAATGCCGTCGTCGCGGACAGGAGCGTCTGCGGTCCGTGAACCCTGCGGTGCTGCTCGGCCCAGTCGCGGGCCACGGGTTCGGACCAGCGCGGGCCCTCGGCGGTTTCGGTCTGGGGAACAGGCAGTTTGCTGCGCCCGTACTTCGGGTCGGGCAGGTCGTCAGGTGCCAGTCCCGCGATCTGCGCCAGGCCCGTTCGGTCGACGAGGCGAGCCGGTTGGAGTTCCGGGGCCCGCAGGTCGATGACGCATCGGTCGAGCGGCAGGGCGCCGGGCCGGCGGGACGCGGCCCACAGGGCGAGATGATCGCGCCAGTGGGGCAGTGGTTCATCCAAAGCGGTGAAGTCCGCGATCTTCATGATCCGGGCGTTGCCCGGTTCTCCCGGGTGGGTCAGGAGGTCTGCGGCCGTGACGGTGACGGCGTCCTCCACCGGGCGGGCGTCGTAGTTTTCGTAGGCGCGGTCGACGACCTGACCCGGCCGGTGCCATGCGGTTCCGTCCCACCAGTAGCCGCCGTGCCGGTAGAGGAACCCGTTGCGCCCGTACGTCCAGTCGTGGTGCAGGTCACTCATGTCCTGGTCGCGGATCAGCAAGACGGTGCGGCCGTACGTGGGGTGCTGGTGGACAGCCCACGCGTAGGCGCGGTTCTTCGTTTCGGTCGTGAAGGCCACCCATCCCCCGTCGGGTAAGGGATCCGTGCGCCCCCACAGCCCTTCGCCCTGGTTGCGGCCGGTCCGCTCGATCGCGTCGGGGTTGTCCAAGGGCAGCCGCTCGTCGTTGATGAACGGCAGTCCCGGAACCGGGTGATCGCTACGCAGTCCATTGGCGACCGGCTGAATCCAACTCATAGTGCCCCCTCCGATGCGGCATCCCCAGCGTCCCGGACACCTGAACCCGGACACGCTCCCCCCATCCCTGCGACACGGCGGACACCGCCAAACGCGAATAGCTGGACCGGCTGTCACCGCGCATGAGGGTACGGGGCCCACCCGCGCGCCTGATCGACGGAGCCGCGCCTCGGTGGCTTCCCAAGCGGGCGGCCCTGTGAACGCCCGGCCGCGCGACGCGAAGGCCCCACAGCTACCAAGCCGCCGGTCAGTCGGCCCGGGTGACGGCTGGCCGTCCGGTGCAGCCCCGACCTGGTCGAATGCACACCGTTCAACACTGCTTGGAGGCAACCGGCTGACGGCACCGCCACCGGGTCCCGTCAGGCAAAGGCCTGTCACCGCTCTGCCCGAGCGGCCTGCTCCCGCGGCCTGGCCCTGGGAAGCGGTGGCAGGCTTTGGCCTCAGGTGGTGGTGGGCCAGGTCCGCAGCAGAGCGGCGATCTTCCCCGCGGTGCAGGCGGGGTCAAGGAGCAGGTCCTTCAGAGCGATGGCGTCCTCACGGCCAGGCTTGACCGAAATGCCGGCGGCTTCGAGATACATGACGCCGGACGCGGCGGCGACGGCCATGTTGGAGCGCTCCAGCCAGCGGCACCGGCCCAGTGTGTGCACCAGGGCGGCGGCTTTGGCGTAGGGGCCGCCGTAGACGGGCTGCTCGAAAATCTCGGCCCGGTGGCGGGCGACCGCCGAGACGGGAACGCCGTAGTCGTCGGGGGCCGGGTCGTCCGCGCCGGCGGCCTCGGCGACTTGCAGGATCCAGGGAACGTCGATGTGCAGGTCCATCAGGCCGCGTGTGCTCCCCGGGGTGTCTGCTGGGCTTGTTCGGCCTCGTCGAAGACGGCCTGGTGTTCGGCCAGGAAGCGTGCGGCCGCGTCCACCGCTCGGGCGCGCAGGCCGCTGGCATCGTCCTGTACCAGCCGGGCGAGGTAGTCCCCGATGCTCAGTCCCAGGTCGGCGGCGCGCTTCTTCGCGAGTTCGGCAACGTCCTCATCCACGCGCGCGCCCAGTTGTGTCTTCGCCATACCGCTATGGTAACAGCTGTTACCGGAATGGAGGGGCCGTCGCCGGAACGCCGGCCCCCGTCCAGTGCCCGTCGAAGAGGGCGGGGCGACCCCAGCCCGGCGCTTGAGGGACCCCCGGTCTTGGCCGCCGCCGACCCGGGTGGTCACGACCGGCCAGGAGGGGGCCGCGGGCGGGCGCGGCCGGACCGGCGACGCCGCGGAGGCCGGCCTCACCCGGGAAGATGCCCCATCCATGTCTCCAGAGTTGCTGCCATCGCCCGCAGCTCGTGAATGAGTCCCGCGACGTCGTCCCGGCTGGACAGCCGACCGTCCTCGCCGGTCACCTCGACCTCGATATGAGGCGGCTGCGGTGCGCCGTTGGGAGATCCGCCGGATGTCAGGGTCAGCATGAACTCCAGCCAGCCCGCCCGGCCATGCCGGGGAACGGCAAGGCCCGGCCCCATCACCATGTGCACAACGCCCTCGAGAAACGCGACACCTGTGTCTGCTTGGTGCTTCCAGTCGCACCAAGCAGGGCACGTGAAGGGCGGAAGGGCCGGTTGCGCAGTGGCAGTGTCCACGATCATGCATCCCGCCTGTTGCGCCGCTGACCGCGCCGGGAGGCACGCCGGACGCTGCGGCGTGAGCGACGGAGCGGCGTGGCCACGGCTGAGCGCATCGGGCCGGAACTACACAAGGGCCGCTGGAGCAGCGTTCTCGTCGGTCCAGTCTCCGTCGAAGAGGGCGTCGACCAGGCGTACGTGGTGGTCGGGGAGCTGGCCGGTGCGGTGCTTGGTGCGGGCCTTGGCGAGCCAGGCGCCGATCCTGACGGTGTCGCCGTCGACGCGGATCGTCTCGCGGGCGGAGGGAATGCGGCCTTCGCGGTGCAGGAAGAGCTCCAGGAGCTGAACGGTCTGGGCGAAGGTGCGGCGGGTACGGGGGGCGGGGGCGAGCGGGTTGGCCTCGGGGGTGAGGCCGAGGGCGGTCATCAGCTGCTGCTGACCATCGGTGAGAGCTTGCCAGGTGGTGAGCTGGCGGTGCAGCCAGGAGCCGATCTTCACGCCGCCGAGCTGGGTGTCGCGGGTGAGGGCGGCGGGGTCGGCTCCGGTGGCGAGGTGGGCGCGCAGCAGGTGGTATTTGCGGTGCCAGTCCGCTCCGTGCGGCAGACGCCAGTCGGCATCGAGGGTAGTGAGGGCGTCGGCGCGGGCGGGGCCGAGTTCGCCCTTGGTGGCGAGGTGGCGTTGTTCGGCGAGCCAGGCACCGACGGGGGTGGTGGCGGGGGCGGCGAGGTGGCCGTGGGTGCGGTGGTAGTCGGCGGCCGCGGCGAGGCGGGCGCGCCAGGCAGCGTCGTGCTTGTCCCAGATCATGCCGAGGGCGTCGAGTTCGGCGATCCAGTCGGCTTCGAGGCGGCCGGCTTTCGCGGCGTCGCGCATGGTGGTGATGAAGGTGCCGAGCCGGTAGCCGGTGGGGTCGGTGTAGTCGGCGGGGACGTCGAGGTGGCCGTACTCGTCGCGGTAGGAGCGGGCGGCCGCGAGCCCGAGGCGACGGGAGCGGGAGACGGCCGGGTCGCGAGGGTCGAAGGAGATGAGGTCCATCGCCTGGGCGATGCGCTCGGGATGGACGGTGAAGTCGAAGTGCCAGCGCCGGGCGATGACATCGCTGGTCTCCTTGGGTAGCCGGTTGGCCTTGTCGGGGAGGCGTTCGAGGATGCGGTGGTCGTGGCTGGCCAGCGCGCAGGCGATCGCCCACACCGGCTCATACGCGGTGCCCAGGATGTTCTCGCCATCGGCGCCCGGCGGGATGTAGACGGGGACGACCAGGGAGGCGGTCTTGCCGGAGACGTCCAGGCGCAGGGCGCGGCCGAGGGCCTGGACGCAGCGGATGACGCTGCGGGTGGGGTCGGCGAAGACGATCGCGTCGACGGAGGGGATGTCGACACCTTCGGCGATTAGCTTCGAGTTGGCGAGGATCGCGGTGTCGGCGGCGGCGAAGCCGGCGAAGATGCCGGCGCGCTGGGCGGGGGTGTGCTCGCCGTGGGCGAAGAACAGTTGGGGGGTGATGTCCGGGACGAGGCCGGGGTCGGTGCGGGTCAGCAGGCGCAGGGTGTGCGGGAGTTCGCGGGCGAAGCGGCGGGCGTCGGAGACCAGGTGGAAGTAGACCAGGACCTTCTTCAGGCCGTGCTCGGTCATGGCGCGCAGGACGGCCAGGTGCAAGGCGGTCGTGCGTAGCGCGCCGTCGTCCTTCTCCTGCCGGGACATGGCGGCGCCGGTGGCCGTGGTGCCGGGGGCGGGCAGGTTCAGGCGGCGGCGCAGGTCGGTGTCGGTGAGGGTGGGCACCACGATGCGGTAGTCCGCGGCCCGGCCGTCCGCCACAGCCCTCGCGAGGGGGTATTCGACGACCTTCTTGCCGTAGACGGCCTCGTTGTCCATGGAGTTGGCGAACGCGTCGACGTCCGGGCCGGCCGGGCGTCGGCGGCGCGGGCGGGTGGTGTCGGCCGACTCCGCCAGCTCGGGCGCGGCGAAGATGCGGGGCGTGGCGGTCATGTAGAGGCGGCGGTCGGCGCGGATGCGCTGCGCGTCGTTGGCGATGGCCCACTTCTTGTCCGAGCGGCCCGCGATCCGGTGCGCTTCGTCCATGACCGCGAGGTCGAACGGCGGGACGTCGTACCCCGTGTTCTGGGTCTCCTCGATCTTGTTCAGGGAGTCGTAGGTGCAGATCACCGTCAGTGCCCGGATCTGGTCCTCTGCCTCCCCCACTACCGACATCAGACCGCCCAGCGCGTGCGGGCTGGTGGTCGACATGATCCGGGCGGCGACCATGTCGTCCCGGCCGGCTGTGTCCAGGGAGGAGACGATCACCATGTGCTCGCCGTGGCCGTCCGCCCGCCAGGCCAGGGCGGTCTGCGCCGCCAGGTCCAGCGTGGGCACCACGAACAGCACCAGGCGTGCGTCGAGTTGGTCCGCGACGCGGATGGACACGAGTGTCTTCCCGGTCCCTGTCGCCGACACGAACAGTCCCCGTGTCCCCGGGCGGCCCAGGTGGCGTACGAGCCGGTTCACCGCGTCCGCCTGATCGGGAAAGAGCCGGGACCGCTCGGAGCGGCCGGGGCGCGGCAGCACAGTCATGCAGCGCTTCCTTAACTCGTCGGGAGGCCTTCACGGACACTACCACCGAACGCAATCCGTACGTAGAAAGTGCGCGATATGTACGCCGTAGGTCCGTTCTACGGGTAGGATGAGGGTGGAGGTGTCCCATGTCCGAGCTGTTCGATGCCGTCGACGCGCTGGTCGCGTCCCGGTCCCCGCTGCCGCCGCCGGCGGAGCGTAGGCGGTTGCGCCAGGCTCACGCGCTCACCCTGGACGAGGTGGCCGCCGCGCTGAAGGTGCGGCGGGCGACCGTCGGCGCGTGGGAGTCGGGTAAGACCGAGCCGAGGCCGCCGGAGCGTGAGGCGTACGCGCGCATGCTGGAACAGCTCGCCACGCTCTACCCCGCCCCGGAGGGCACCGGTGCCGAGATGGAGGACACCGCGGTGCCGCAGCCCGCTCCGGCGCCCGCAGCGCAGGCCCAGTCCGCGGCAGCGGCGCCGTCGACGCCGAGGGTGAGCCCGCCGACCGTGTCGGCGAGCGGCGCACCCGACGCGACCGGGGCCGACGCCGCCGAGGAGTCTGCCTCCACTCCTCCAGCGGCGGCCGTTCGGGCACCGGCCGCCGTGTCGCGACCGCGTGCCGAGCGAGCGTCGCACGGCACGCGCCGTCCGGGTGCGAGCAAGGCCGCCCCGGCCAACACGCCCGCGCCCGGCGGCGGATACGTGCACGGCCCGCTGCTCGTCCTCGACGCCGACACCGACCGGCAGGTGACCGGCTACGGCGTCGGCGGTCTGATCCTGGACGTGCCCGCCAAGTCCCTGCCCGCCCTCATCGAGTGGACGCTCACCGAAGCGCAGCTCGGGGCGGAGAAGCTGCACGGCTCGGGCAAGGACGCCGACCCCCTGCTGGTCCTCACCGAGGCCGCGTGCGAACGCTACGGCCTGCCCGCCACGCTGTCGCACGAGGAGCGGCTCGCCGGGCGGCTGGCGGAGGGGCACAAGGCCATCAAGCAGCTTGAGCGGGCCGAGTGGAAGCTGACCAAGCGGGGGCTGGGGCCGTGGGCGCGGATCTACCGTCCCGCGCAGGGCAGCCGCCGGCGGTGCGTGCAGCTGTGCATCCCGTCCTGGCACGCCCTGGACGGCCGCGCCTGGGGTCATGCCGCGCAGCTGGAGCCGGCAGAGCTGGCCCGGGTGCTGGGCGTATACGCGCAACGGGTGATGACACCGGTCGGCTCTCCTGCCGTGACGGGCTTGCAGTTGATGACCGCGCTGAACCCGCCGACCCGTGCGAGCGAGCCGGACGCCGACGGCCGGCGCCACCGCGAGCACCGGCCCGGGTCGCTGGGCACCGAGGCGATGGACCCGGCGCCGTGCGAAGCACCCGACGGCCACCCTGTCCTCGCCGACCTGCCGCGCTTCCACGTGCGCGGCCCCGAGGAGAAGCTGTTCGAGGAGGCCTACGACTGGGCCCGGGACCTGACCGACGCCGAGTGCATGAAGCGCCACCTGGTCGGTATCGACGTCAACCTCGCCTTCGGCGCGGCCGCCAACGGCGCCGTCGTCGGCCTCGCGTCACCGCCGGTCCACGTCACCGATCCGGCCTTCGACCCGGCGCTGCCCGGCTCCTGGCTGGTCGACCTCTCCCACGTCGACCTGAACCGGGTGAAGGTCGGCAGGCAGTGGCGCGACCTCGACGGTGATCTGCTGCCCAGCCCGTTCACGCCGACCGGACGGCGCCCTGAGGGGCCGGCCTGGTACGCCACCCCCACCGTGGCGTACGCCGTCGAACTCGGCTACGACGTTGCCCCCGTCGAGGCCTGGGTGCGTACCGAGAGCGGCCGGTTCCTGGACGGCTGGTACAAGCGGCTGCGCGACGCCTACGTCGCCACCATGAAGGATCTCGGGGTGGGCGAGAAGCTGCCCCCGACCGAGTTCCTGGAGGCGATGGACGGCTACAAGAGCCGCGATCCGGAGCTGGGCATCGTCGTGGACGCCATCAAGATGACCGTCAAGGGCGGCATCGGCAAGCTGCGGGAGAAGGCGCGCGGCGGCGGCTGGAGGCCGGGACAGCCCTGGCCCGCCCTCGCCCGGCCGACGTGGCGCCCGGACATCCGCGCCGCCGTGATCTCCCGGGCCCGGATCAACATGCACCGCAAGATGCTGCATCTGGCCGCGGCCACCGGGCAGTACCCGGTCGCGGTCCTCTCCGACTGCGCGGTGTACGCCGCCGACGGGCCCAGTCCGCTGGACGTCCTGCCCTACGACGCCGGCGGCAAGACCGTGCCCGGCAGCTTCCGGCTCGGCGTCAGCCCGGGCATGGTCAAGCACGAGGGCACCCAGAGCGTGCTGTGGGGGCTGGAAGTGCTCGAACAGCTCGCCGGCGACGGCCATGTCGCCAACCTCGCCCGCTACATCAAGACCGGCGAGGTCACCGCCAAGGACACCGGAGAGTAAGGGGGCAGGGGTCGGTGGTCACGATCGGCGAAGAACTCGACAAGGCGGTGCAGGAGGCGTTCACGCGCCCCATCCCGAAATCCGCCGGCGCGCAGATGCGCTACCTGGTCCGCCAGCACCAGCGCAGCACCCGGCGGGTGGCCGAGCTGCTCGGCATCACCCAGCGCACCGTCGAACGGTACGTGAAGAACCAGATCAAAAAGCCCCGCCCGGAGCTTGCCGACCGCCTCGAGCGTGAAGTTCGCGTGCGCTGGCAGCCGCAGATCAGGGCCAAGGCCAAGCAGACCGCGGCCACCACCGCAGGCATCATGATCGATGTCCAGGCCCGGTTCGGCTACACCGCCGCCCCCGGCAGCACCGACGACGCCCGTGTACGCCACCTCACCCTCGCCCTGCCCCCACAGCACGCCGGCCGCCTATTCCAAGCCCAGGAGGCCGGACTCACCGAGGACCAGCTCCGCCAGATCGCCGCCGAAGCCCTCGGCGAGGTCTACTTCCGCGACAGCGGCCGCCGCGCCCAGGGCCTCGAAGTCGAACTCACCGACCTGATCGACCTCGAATTCGAGCTGTAACCCAGGCCGGCACGGCGACGCGCCGGACGGTGAGCGGCAGCGGCGCCTCGTCGGACCGCGCCCAAGGGCCGGCCGTTGCACCTTTCCACCCCGCCGAGCGCTGAGGGCTGTTCGCCGCTCCACGGCTAAAGGGTGTTGCACATCGGTCCGGAAGATCGCGCAGCGCCTCGCGCGAACATCAGCAGGCATTGCCAGTCGCCAGGAAATCGGACCAAGCGACGCGCTCGACAGGGCAGATCATGGGGTGAAACCAGCGCTGACTGCGTTGTGCAACACCCTTTACGACGACGAGCCGGCCGCGGATTCGGCGGCGCGTGGCGACCGTCTCGGCTGACCTCGCACGGCTTTCGCCCATCAGCTCCGGCGGGCCTCGCTAGGGTGCCGCAAGACAACGGACCACGCTGCCGAGGGGACCATCGTGGACATCGCCGAGGCGCAGAGGCTCGCCTGGGAGAACAAGCTCAGCAAAGGGTTCAACACCACAGACGTGCCGCTGGAGTTCGGGCTCCTGACGGCGGAGGTCGGTGAAGCTTTCACGGCCTGGCGCAAGCAGCTTCCCGACCGGGGCGAAGAGCTGGCCGACGTGTTCCTGTACCTGGTGGGGCTTGCCCAGATGCAGGGTGTGGACCTGGCTGAGGAAGTCGCGCGCAAGATCGAGAAGAATGCACGCCGTACCTACGCCCCGGGGGCCAACGGCACTCTCCTGCGAACCGGGGAAGAATAGGCCGGGCGGCTCCCTGTGCCGGGCGGGTGTGCCGGTTCCGCATGGACGGTCAGACGGTGCCCGATGCGCTGGCGCGGACCGGCCTGCTGTCGCAAATCCGCGTCTTGGCCAACAAGCTCTGCAGCCGGGCGGGCATGTCAGCGCATCGTCGGGTGGTGCGCAGCGGCGCTGGTGGCCAGGGCGCGGTGTGCGCCGCGTTGCGCGCCTGTGCCCGCGGTGCGGACATTTGCCCTGGCTGCGCAGGTGGGCGCCGGGTCATGATGGGGTACCGTGCCCGGCCGGGGCGGGGCCGTGGCGGTCAGGCGTGAGGAGAGCTGTGGCAGCAGGGGCGTTACGGACCGTGCCGCTGGCTGGGGAGCTGACCGCGTCGCTGATCAACCGGGCCGCGGACCGCTACAGCCTGCCGGCCGCGGGCGTGCTGCGGCTGTGGACGTGCCGTAACTCCCCCGTGCGGCACGAGGGCGGGGGTGTGCGCGCCGATGCGGAGGTCGTCCTCAACGAGGCCGGGCGGGGTGTGCTCGCCGAGCTGTGCGGGATGGGGCCGGAAGTGCTGGCGCGGGCACTGCCGGGGTTCACCGTGGACGATCCGAGGACCGGCACCGGCCGGGAGGCCGCCGTGGCGCAGGCGCGGTGGCGGGCGGCGGGCGCGGTGGTGGGGCCGGCCGCGTTCGGGTGCCGGTTGTGCACCGCGCGGCGCACCGGGCAGGCGGTGCGGGCGGTGCGGTACCTGCCGCGCTGGCGACGGGTGTGCGTGCGGCACGCACGGTGGCTGCTGGACGCGGACGCCGACCAGCCGCTGGAGTTTTTGGATCTGCGCCGTCTCCCGGAGGTGGTACAGGCACAAAGGCGGTGGGCGAGTGTGGCGCGGCGTGCGGGGCGGGCCGGGGTGGATCCGGAGCAGGCATTCACGGCGGCCCATGCGGCGGTGGCCCGGTGGTGGGAGCAGGCTCTGCACTGGGAGCAGGAGGAGCTCTGGCCGCGCCGCCTGCACCAGTTGGCGGGTGGCGACGCCGGAACGGATCTAGGGCGGTGGCGGATCGTGGGCCGGGATGCGGCAGTCTTCCCCGAGGTGGTGGCCGTGGCCGACGCGCTGCTGGACCCGGCCATGGCCGAGCTGGTGTGGACGGACAGTGGCGCGGGGCGGCCACGGCCGCTGCCCGCCGACGGGGCGTTCTGCCGCCGGCTGGGCGAACGGGTGGGACGGGACTGGCTGGGGCCGCTGTGCGCGGTTGACTACGGCGGACCGCTGATCGACTGGATGGGCACAATCGTGCGCGGCCGGCGCGGAGGCGGGCCGCCGGGGTGGCGGGACGATCCGTGGTTCGTGAAGCGGGAACAGCAGCCCGCGATGATGGCCGGGCAGCTGCGGGTCCTGGCTGCGGAGAGGAAGGCGGGCGGTACCGGTACGCGGTGGCGTGCCGCCGTGCCCGCCGAACACCGCCTGCACCTTGACCAACTGCTCAGCGATGCCCGGGAGGGGCTCGGGCAACTGCGCGGTGTGCAGAACGGCACCACGGCTGAGGTGGCCCGCACGCTGCTGGAGCAGCTCAGCCACAGCGCCGGTCTGATCGACCAGGCGCTTGTGCATACCGCCGCCGCGGCGGTCGCCGCCGGGGTGGCGCTGGAGGACGTGGCCCAGTGGTTGCGGCTGCCCGCCCGGGAACTCGCGGAGATCCTGGCCGCGGCAGGGGACGACGGCTGACGCCTCGAAGGCTGGTGCCGTGGGACTGTGAAGCGCGCTCTGGTAGGCGGTCTACTCGGACGTCAGTTGCCCAATGGGGTGGCTTTCTCCAGATCGAGCTCGATGGTGTTCTCGTGGTCAGGGTCGAAGCGGGCGTTGAAGTGGAGAACTACCGGGCGAGTGCCTTCCGCTTCGTAGGTGTAGTCGTTGACGAGGGAGACTGAGAAGTCGGAGTCCTGGTCGTGCTCGGAGACGTGGAGGAAGCCCTCCACGTGGGCTTCGGCCTCGGCGGTGACGGTGGCGAGGAGCTGAGCGGGCTCGGCGTCGGGATCGGTTCCGTAGACAGCAGCTCGTACGGTGTCCGGGTGCACGTCGATCGCCGCAAGGCGTGGCTCGTCGAGTGGGAGACGGAGTTCGTCGAAGTCCAGGCCGGCTCCGTACGGCTCGACCCGGTCGACGTCGTCGATCTCCCTGCCGGCCAGCTCGTCACACGCATCTTTGACAGCCTGTTGCAGGCGGGTGCGCAGGTGAGCATCCGTCGCCAGCCGGTCCTGGAACGTCAGCTCGGCGGTGTCCTGTGCGCTCTTCGGCAAGATCTGGGCAAGGTCCGTCAGCCTGTCCAGGCGCTGTACCGCCGGGATCTTGCCGTCCAGGGGCTGCAAGCCCATGGCGTAGACCTGTTTGTCCTGCGGTGGCTGTCCGGTGAGGTCCGCGAGGAGGGCACGGGCGACCGTGCTGGTCTTCTGGTCTTCGCAGAAGTCGCTGTGGTTGCTGGTGATGAAGTACAGAGTGTCGTCGGGGCCGAGGCGTTCGGCTCCGTGCTCGGCGATGCTCGCCCAGATGAGCATGTCGCGGTATCCGTCCGAGCCCTTCTTCCCTCCGCCGCCCTTGGCTCGGAAAGGCCGTTCCTCACGCAGCATGCGTCTCAGGATCTCTTCGTGGGACATGCGTGGGAGGGGCAGGATGACCGCGCCGACCCTGTCCAGGCGCGCTCGAAGCCACTTCTCGTAGCCGCTCTGCAGAGCGGCGACTTCGTCGTGCCGTGGCTCGACGGAGGACTGGCTGTCCCGGTCCCAGGCCAGTTCGTACAGGGCGTTGTCGGCGTCGCTCAGCTTCCTCAAATGGTCGTCGAGGTGGCCCCGGTAGTGCCGCGTTGCCTCTTGGATCACGACCTCCGGGACCCATAGCTCGGCATGGCCCTTCAGGGCCCAGACACGCATCTGCGACCAGGCGATTTTCGAGAGGGTGAGGTCGGTGAAGAACTCTGTGGTGTCCACTGCGACCACAGGGATGCGCGTTGGCGGCATCGGCGGCATGTCTTCCTTCCGGGTGACTGAAGATGCCTCATTGTGCAGCGGAGAGCCGCTCCGCGTGGCGCGCACGTTGCTCGCGGGGCGGGCGGGAAGGTGCAGGGGCCTGCACTGACACGGGCGGCATCAGGTGGCAGCGTGGGGCACGCACATGGCATGGGGCCGAGAGCCGAGAAGAACTTGACCTGGTTACCGGCCGGTTCGCCTGCGCGGCGCGACCGGTATGACGTTGTGTGGAGTACGTGATCATCGACAGCAGCCAGGACGGCACGCCGGCCGGCTTACCCGCCGTCGCCGGCAGCGTCTACCGGGTACCGGGACCCGGCTCGGTGGAGGCGGAGTTCACGGGTGTGGACGGCACGCTCGTGCAGCGCCGCTGGGTGGAGGCGGCCGTCGCGGTCAAGTTCGAGCAGTTGGCGCCGGTGGCAGCGTTCCCGGTGGTGCCGGGGCGGCGGTGGGGGCCGGGCTGGTGGTGGTCGGCCACGACCGGGCGGCATGTGATGCACGGTTCGCAGGCGATGTGCACGCAACTGATGCTGCTGGACCGCGATGCGCAGGTGGTGGGGCTGTCGGCGCGGCCGGTGCGACTGATCTGGCGCGATCCTGACAGCGGGCGGGTGCTCACCTGGGTGCCGCAGGTGTTCGCCCGCTACGCCGACGGGCGCGCCCTGCTGGCCGACTGCCCTGCCACCACGGCGCCGACCGGGGAGCGGGCCGCGCGCGCCGCCGCGGTGCTGGGCGCCGCGTGTCAGGCGGTGGGGTTCGCCTACCGGCGCCTGGGGCCGCCGGATGCGGTGGTGGCGGCGAATGTGCGGTGGCTGGCCGGCTACCGCCATCCCCGCCACCGCGATGCCGGCGGGCTCGAGCAGGCAGTGCTGGAGGCGTTCGCCGCGCCGCGGCCGCTGATGGCCGGGGCCACGGCGGCGGGGGATGCACTCACGACACTGCCGGTGCTCTACCACGCGCTGTGGAGCGGGCGGCTGACCGCGGACCTGACCCGGCCGCTGGGCGAGCACACCCTCGTCTCGGCCGGCCGCCCGGACCCGGTCGAGGACGACGCGGAGCAGGAGCGGGAGCGGGAGCAGCACGCGAGGTGAGCAGGAACCGTACGGCCGTCCCTGGTGGGCGGTGCGTTGAGGTGGGTGCGCAGGTCCGGTTCGAGGACCGCGCCTGGCAGGTGATTGGCCTGGCCGACGGACGGGTGTATCTGGTGGCCGGGGATGGAGCCACCGCCTGTGTGCTGGCTGCCCGTCTGGTGGTCGCGCCCGGCTTCGCGGTGATCGGCGCGCCCGCCGCGCAGCCGGTCACCCCGGTGCTGTGGGAGGCGGTGCCACTGGCGGCGCAGGAGCGGGCCCTGGCCTGGCTGCGGCACATCCGCGAGGTGGAGACCGGGTTGCCGGGCGGCCCCGGAAGCGGCACGCCGAGGCCCGAGTACGACCCGCGGGCCTTCACCCTGGCCGAGCGGGAAGCGGCCAAGGCCCAGGAGCTCACGGGGCTGGGCTGGGCCAGGGTGAGCCGGGCCACGGTGCAGCGGATGCGGCTGGTCTACGGCCGGCAGGGCCTGTGGGGGCTGGTCGACAAGCGCCACCTGCGGGGCCCGTCTCCCACCGGGCGTACGGACGAGCGGGTGGTGGCCGCCGTGCTGGAGGCGCTGCGCCGGTGCCGAGGACGGAGGAAGACCACCATCCGGCAGGTCATTGAGCTGACGGAGCAGATCGTGGCGGACACCCACGGGCCGCATCAGGTGCGGCTGCCTGCCCGTTCGTCGCTGTACCGGCTGGTGAAGGCGCTGGCGGATCCGGCCGAGCCGCCGGGTAGCGCGGCGCGTACCGCCACCGCGGGCGGCCGGGCCGGTGGCCCGCCTGCCGCGCTGCGGCCCGGGGAGCGGGTGCAGGTAGCCACCGCCCGGCTGCCGGTCGGCGCGGTGGGCGAGGACGGGACCCCGGTGGTGGTGGCGGTGACGGCCGCGCTGGACCAGGCGAGCGGCTGCGTGCTGGCCGCCGTGCTGCACGCGGAGCAGGACGGGCCGGTGGAGCTGTCGGTGCTGCTGGCCGAGATGGCCGTGCCCCGGTCGCTGCGCCCGGGCTGGCCCGCCCTGCTGGAACAGGCCCACGCGGGCGGGCCGGTGCAGCGGCTGATGTCCTTGCCCGATCGGATCGAGGCCACCGCGTCGCGTCCGGCGGCCGTCCCCGAGACACTCGTCCTCGACCGGGGGCCGGCCGGTATCACCTCGGCGCACCTGACCGTGTGCGAGAGCCTGAGCATCAGCCTGGAGCCGGCCCCGCCGAGGGCGGCGGGCGCCGCCAGTGGTGCGCTGCGCACGCTTCAGGTGCTCGCCGGCCTGTTCACCCGGCACGCGGTGGCAGTCCGGCCGGCCGTCACCGCCGGACAGGAGGACCGGGCGGACGGGGTGTACTGGAGCATGCCGCAGCTGCAGGACCTGCTGGACGAATGGATCACTGGTGTCTGGCACCACCGTCCCCAGGAGCAGTTGCGGCATCCGCTGCTGCCCCGGGCGGGGCTGACGCCCCAGGAGATGTGGCAGGTGCTGCTGGGCGCGGCCGGGAGGGTGCCGCTGCCGCTGGCCGGGCAGGCCTACGGCGAACTGCTGCCAGCCCGGCGGAGCGCGGTGACCGAATCCGGGATCCGGCTGGGCGGGCGCTGCTACGACGATGCGTGCCTGGACGAACACCGCGGCCGCGGGGACCGGTTCGAGGTCCACCACCATCCTCATGACCCGCGGCAGGTCTTCGTCCGGCTGCCCGACGGCCAGCTCCACGCGGTGCCCTGGGCGCAGGGCGAGCACGGCTTGCGGCCCTTCGACGAGCTGCTTCGGCGCCGCACGGGCACGGTCCTCGCGCACCGCGCCGCCGGTGCCGGTGCCGGTGCCGACGGTGGTGTGCAGCCGGGCAGCGACAGAGCAGGCCCCTCCCTCGCCGCGGCGCAGTCCCGGCAAGCGGCTGCCCGGGGCGGGACCGGCGGTGCGGTGCCCGGCACCGCCAGCGGCGGCAAGGTGGCCGTGGTACCGGGCGGGTTGTCGGTGTATGACGCCGAGGCGGAGGCCGGACAGTGGTGAGCACCCCCGGCCGCCCGGCCCGCGCTGTGGCCGCCGCCCGGCGCCGGCAGGTCAAACTCGGGGCGTATGTGACGTTCGAGGGCCGCCCCTGGCAGGTGGCCGCCGTGGCCGGGGCCTCGGTACGCCTCGTCGACGAGGACGGGCAGACGGCCTCGGTTCTGACCTCGCTGCTGTTCGCCGATCCCACCTTCGCGGTGGTGGACTGCCCGGTCCCCGCCGCGGCGCCGTGGGGTCTTTTGGAGGCGGTGCCCGAACGGGAGCGGGAGAGGGCGATGGCCTGGCAGCGGCACATCCGCGAGATCGAGACCGGGCTGCCCGACGGGCCCGGCAGCACCGGCTCCCCCCGGCCCGAGTACGACCCGCAGCGCACCTCGATGGCCGAGCGGGAGCAGGCCAAGGCCGACGAACTCGCGGCCCTGGGCTGGCCGCGGGTCAGCCGGGCCACCGTGCGCCGCATGCGCGCCCGCTACCACACGGGCGGCGTCATGGGCCTGGTCCGGCAGCGTAAGCCGTCGAGCGCGACCGGGCGTGCGGATGAGCGGGTGGTGGCCGCGGTACTGGAGGCGCTGCGCCGCCAGCGCGGCCGCTCCACGGGCACGCTGAAGGGGCTGCGGGAGGTGACCGGGCAGGTCCTGGCCGAGGTCCACGGTCCGGGCGCGGTGGCGCTGCCGGCGCCGTCGACGTTCAACCGGCTGGTGCGGGTCCTGGCCGATCCGCTGGAACACCCGGGGCGTCCCGCCCGCACCGCCACCGCCGTGCCGGTGCGGCCGTTCACGCCGGTGGTGGCGCTGCGGCCGGGGGAGCTGGTGCAGGTCGACACCACCCGGCTGGACATCATGGCCATCGGCGAGGGCGGAAAGCCGGTGCGCCCGGAGCTCACGATCGCCCTGGACGTGGCAACACGGTCGGTGGTGGCGGCCGTGCTGCGCGAGCAGAGCACCCAGGCGGTGGACGCGGCCCTGCTGCTGGCGGAGATGGCCGTGCCCCACCCGGTGCGGCCCGGCTGGGGCGAGCATCTGCGCCTGGCCCACGCCGCCGTCCCCTACGACCGGCTCCTCGCCCTGGACGCGCGGCTTGAACAGGCGGCGGCGCGGCCGGTGGTGGTGCCGGAGACGATCGTCATCGACCGCGGGCGGGTGTTCCTCTCCGCCGCTTTCCTGGCCGCCTGTGAATCCCTCGGGGTGAGCGTGCAGCCCGCCCCGCCCCGCTCTCCCACCGCCAAGGGCGCCGTGGAACGGACATTCGGCAGCATTAACACCCTTTTCACCCAGCACGCCGCCGGCTACACCGGCCCCCACATCCTGGCGCGCGGCGGGGCGGTGGAAGACGAAGCCCGCTTCACCGTGGCCCAGATGCAGGAACTGCTGGACGAGTGGATCACCGCGTGCTGGCAGCACCGCCCCCACGACGGGCTGCGCCACCCCTTCCTGCCCAAGAAGGCGCTGTCCCCGGGCGAGATGTGGGGTGCGCTGCTGGGCGCGAGCGGCTATGTGCCGCTGCCGCTGACCGGAGCCGACTACACGGAACTGCTGCCGGTGCGCTTCCACCCGGTCACCGGCCGCGGCATCCGCATCAACTACCGCACCTACGACCACGCCATCCTCAACGAACACCGAGGACGGTCCTGCCCCACCGGCCCCGGCGGCAAGTGGGAGGTCCACCTCAACCCGCACGACGTCCGCCAGATCTACCTCCGCCTGCCCGACGGACACCTGCACGAGATCCCGTGGATCCACCGCGACCACGTCCACGCGCCCATGAGCGAGACCACCTGGCGCCACATCCGCAGCACCCTCGAGCAGCGCGCCGAACGCGAGGCACACGAAGCCGTCCTCGCCGAGGCCGCCGACCAGATCCTGCGCCACACCCGGCCCACCACACCGGCGCCGCCGGCCGTGCCCGCCACGGCGCCGGGCCCGCGCGCCGGGAAGGCAGCCTCCCAGGCAGCAGGCGGCGAACCGGCAGCACCGCACCGTACTGCGGCCCAGGCCGCAACGGAGGCGGAGGACAGCCTGGATGCGCTGGACGCCCGATCCCCCGCCGAAGACCGGGACGACGTCGGCGCCGATGAGTCCGGCGCACTCACGCTGCCGGGAAGCGGCGCGCTGACGCTGTACGACGCCGACCAGGAGGCCGAACTGTGGTGAGCCCTGCCCGTCCTTCGCCCCCGAACGAAGGGGAGGCGGCCGCGGGCACGGTGACGACGTTCGACGGCTTCGCCCGGTTCGCCCACGCCGCACCCCCCACGCCGCCGCAGCCGGGCCAGGCAGCCCGCTCGGCGGAGGAACGCCTGGCCTACCACTCGCAGTTCGTCACCGTGCGCACCCCGGCCATCGAATCCCTGGCACGCCAGGTCCGCACCCTGATGATCCTCGGCCGCCACCAGCAGGCCACAGCCCGGCCGTCGCTGATCGTCACCGGCCCGGCCACCACCGGCAAGACCACCGCGCTGCTCCAGGTCGGCCGCACCTGCCACCTCGCCCACACCCGCCGCGCCCACCCGGGCGACACCAGCGTGCCCGTCGCCTACGTGCTGGTACCGCCCGGCGCCACCGCCAAGACCCTGGCTGCCGAGTTCGCCCGCTACCTCGGCATCCCCGTGACCGGCCGCATGACCACCGCGCAGATCACGACCGCCGTCTGCCACACCTACACCACGGCTGGCGTCAAGCTCGTGCTGATCGACGAGATCCACCGGCTCAACCCGCGCTCCTCCAGCGGCGCGGAGGCCGCCGACTGGCTCAAGGACCTCACCGAACGTATCGGCGCCACATTCGTCTACGCAGGCATCGATGTCACCGCCAGCGCCGTTTTCAGCGGAGTACGCGGCGCACAGCTGGCCGGACGCGCCTCTCTGATCGACTGCGGAGCGCTGCCCGCCCGCGCCGGCCACCGCGAGCCGTTCCGCGAGCTGATCGCCACCCTGGAAGCGGCCCTCGACCTCACCGCGCACCGCACCGGCAGCCTGCCCAGGCTGGCGCCGTACCTGCACGAACGGACCGCCGGACGCATCGGCAGCCTCTCACGCCTGATCCGCCAGGCCGCCATCGAAGCCATCTGTGAAGGCACCGAGCGCATCACCAAGACCCTGCTGGACAGCATCGCACTGGACCACCTCGCCGAAGAGCACTACCGGCCCCGCACCCCCGCCCGCCGCACCCGCCCCGGCCGGTGACCGCCCCCACCCGGACCCGCCCCACGCCCGCGGTGCGGCCCGGCACGATGTGGCCCAGCCCGCCCGGTGCGCTGCGCGTGCGACCGCTGCCCCGCGAAACGGCAGCCTCCTACCTCACCCGCCTCGCCGCCGCCTACCACCTCTCCCCCGCCCACCTCCTGGACGGCCTGCACATCACCGCCACCGGCACCCCCGCCGCCCCGCACGCCACCGAACTCCACCTCAGCTGCGAAGCCGCCCGCCGCCTGGCCGCCTTCACCCGCATCCCGCCCGCCCACCTCAACCGCGCACTGAGCCGCCGCCCCCCGCCCGCCACCATCGCCACCGCCCCCACCGCCACCGCCCGCTGGCAGCCCCTCACCCCCGCCGTGCAGCCCCTGCCGGCCTGCACCGCCTGCACCCTGCGCCGCCCGCCCCACCACGCCGCCCCCGCGTGGATCCACCCCGCGCCCGACCTGCCCCGGGCCATGCTCTGCACCCGTCACCAGCAAGCCTCCAGCGACCCCCGACAGCGCATCCCCCTCGACATCCGCACCCTGCCCGAACTCACCCACGCCCGCCTCACCGCCCGCCGACCGCCCACCACGGCTTCCCTGAGCTGGGCCACCACGATCACCACCCGCTGGTACGACCACCACCAGCACCTCCACACCCGCTGGCACACCCGCCTGCACCAGCTCACCACCGCCAACCCCCACCTCACCCCAGGCCCGGCCTCCCCCGCCCTGACCTGCCGGACCCTGATCACCTACCCCGAAACCCTCACCCTCGCCACAACCCTCGACCGCCTACCCCGCCACACCCCCCTGACCCGCACCCAGCAGACCGCCTTCCTCCACCACCTCGCCCGCCGCCTCCACCTGACCCGCCTCGCACCCGCCGACCACGACCTGCTCTGGCAACGCCTCACCACCCGCTGAACCAACCCGCACCCACACCGCCCCAGCCCCCCACAGCCGGCCAGCACCGGCACCTATAGACGCGCCAACCACACTGAGCAAAAACCACCACACCGCTCAGCACACTGCGCAACACCAAACACCCAGCTCAACCCAGGTATCCCCGGACACCGGACACTCCGTTCCGCATAAACCCCACCGACTGACCAGGACTACCACCCAGTACAACTGAACAACAGCAGGCCACAATCAAGATCAATAAGCACACCATCAGCTACGCCATAGGTGCCCGGCCTGGCCGGTGGAGTGGCAGCGCGCCTTCCACCTCACCCGGCAACACCTGCAGGCCGGCGGCGAGATGCCGACGGAGCCGGGCGTCGTCGTGCACCGGGGCGAGGACCTGGGGCGGTGGGTACGGGCTCAGCGACTCGGCTGGGAGAAGCTCACAGGCGCACAGCAATGGCTGTGCGAGCACGTCCTCGGGATCAAGCCCGCCACCGACGGCGAAAAGCCGCGACCGCGCCGTACGCAGGCCGACAAATGGGCGCTCAACCTCGCCGCCGCCACGCAGTACTACCAGCGCGAAGGACATCTGCGGGTACCGAGGAAGCACGTCGAAACGATCGTCGTCGGCGACGGGAAGGGCGGCAGCGGCCAGGGCCAGGAGGAACGGCAGATCCGGCTTGGTGCATGGATCGGGAATCAGCGCAGTCGAGCCGCGACGCTGTCGCCCGAGCGAGTAGAGCAGCTCTCCACCATCGGCATGCGATGGACATAACCAGACGTACTGCGTACCCGTGGCGCCCGTGAAAGCGTACGCATGGCGTACGGGCCGCAGGTTGCCGTCGTCCTTCTGATCGCGGTCGTCATCGGCCTGGTTGTCGGGAGGGCTCACCTTCCTCAGCGGCGGTGCCGTTGGTCTGACCACAGCCGTCGGTATCCACGTGCTCCGCCCACTCATCGGCTGAGGTCCGGCCACGGTCTTCATGGATCTTCTGAAGGAGGCACCGTGGATCAGCTCCCCGCCGGGCTTCAGGAGAGGGCGCTGCTCATCGGGGGATGATCAGATCGGTGAGCTGCCCCGCGGTTGGCATCCGCCCGCGATTGACTACGACCGCGACGAAGATGACCACGACCGGCAGCAGAGGGACGAGAGCCGCGTCGGGCAGGCCGAGGAACGCTGCGCCAGCCATCACCAGGACGACCGTGAACCCCACCACGATCCCCCGCAGACGCTCTCTCGGTGCGGCCGGAGTCACGCCTGCGAGGTGGTCTGCGTCGAGAAGGTCGTCGATACGGCCCTCGTAGCGTTCGGCGATGGTCAGGAGCATCACGGTGAGGTCCTCCAGGGCAGGGCCCGGCTTAGAGTCCTGTCGTGCTTCGGCTTGCCGCAGCGCGCCCACCACCAGGGCGGCATGGGCTTTGAACTGCCGTTCGTTGTGTCGTCTGGCTCTGGCGCGGCGGGTGCGGTGGGCCCTCCAGATGGCGCGCTCGACCGGCTGCACGGAGACGCGTGGGATCTGGCAGTCCGGCTGGGTTTCCTCCCAGCGTCGAAGAACCGCGGCACACTGGGCAGCGACCGTCAGCAGGGCCACGACCGGCCAGCAGCGTCGGTCCTCCATGCGAGCGCTGTTCCCGTCCGCACGTCCGGTGAGGCCCTCAAGGTCGTAGGCGGCCAGTGTGGTGCCTCTGCCGGAGCTGGTCAGATTGACACGCTTGATGACCCGCACCTCGGCGATCAGAATCAGGACCACGAGCGAGAGCGCCGACACTCTGCTGATCGCGGAGGAGTCCCAGGTGACCACCGCCCTCGGCACGGCCACGAAACTGCTGAGCAGTTCCTGCTTCACACCAGGATGCGGTCCGGGGTCCGCGCTCCACCGCAAACCTTCCCAGTCGATCACGTCGTCGACGTGCCCCACGATGTACAGCAGCAGCACAAACCGGATGATCTTGAACGGCCCGGCCAGAGGCCGGGCACGCCACCACCGCACGACATACCCCGGGGCCAACCCATGGCCGCCGACACGATCTTGAATGCGCGGCGGCACCAACAGCATCTGCGTCAGAAGCGGAGCAGCTCGACGCACCCCCGAGTCGGCACGCCATCGCTCGAAGCGCTCCAAAGACGCCGATCCCCAGCGCTGAACTGGCCCAGGAACGACGAACAGAGCCATTGCGACCAGGACCAACCACGGAGTGACCGCGAAAAGGAGACCGTTCAGCACCTTCGCAGTCTCACGCATGCCACCGTCAACAGCCCGGGGAACGTGAGGAATCGACGACGGTGCATCGCGGCGCACCAGTGACGGAAGTGGTGTGGTCTTGCCCGGCACGTCTCTCTCCGGCTCCGCCTGGCCGCCCCGCCCCGTGGGATCACACGGCCTGGATGGGTGCGGCATCCGGACGGTCCAGGCCTCCATCCGGCGGGACTTTTCGGCCTCATACCTTGGTGGGACTCGGTACCGAAGGACAGCACCGGGGTGCCGGCAACGTCCGTCCTGACGCACGCCGCCAGCTTGTCGCCGGTTCCCCCAGGGGGCTCTTAGCCTGCGTCATCCAGTGCTGTCCCGAGAATGCAGAAACTGGCAGGCAGGGGCGGGCGATGCGGGAGAACTGGACGCTGCGGACTGTGGGGGCGCCGTCCGTGCCGGCTGGTCGCTTGGGGAGGCGGACGTGGGACAGATCGAGCAGGGACTGGAGCGCGCATTACGCACCCGGCCCATTCCCTCAAGCGCCTGCGGTTTTTACTGGTGGCGCACCAGGGTTCTACCGGGAGGGTGGCCACGGCGCTGGGGGTGTCGCAGCGCACTGTGCAGCGGTGGGTGACGAAGAAGTCCGGAGCACGTCGTCTGCCCGGTCCGCTGCAGGTCCGGGCGATCGAGGAAGCGGTGCTGGCTCGGTGGCAGCCCCGGATACGGGCCCGTCGACGTCCCCAGGCAGAGGCGGAAGGCTTCGTCTTCCATACCCGTGCGCGATTTGGGTTCACGGCTCCTGCCGGGTCTTCGGACGATCCGCGGGTGCGGTGGATCACCCAGGACCTGCCGGGAGAGGTAGCCCGGGAGCTGTTCGCCGCCCGGGATGCCGGCGCGGGCGAGCAGCAGCAGACGGTCATACTCGCCCGTGCGCTGGGGCACGCCTACTTTCGCGAGTGGGGCCGCCGGGCCCACGGCCTGCACGTGGTTTTCAGCGACGTCGAGTTCGCCGACTTCTCGATCGGCTGAGCCTGGCCCATCGAGCGAGCACTGCAGGGTGGTCAGCGTCGCGACGGCTTCGCTCGGTCAGCCGGAATCGCTCTATACCTCTCGGCTTCCTGGCGCTCGCGCCAATCCCACTCCACACGTCCGACCGGGCTTTTGCGGCGGGCTGTGGGCGGCTGGGGCGGGCGCAGCCTGGCCGTCTCCGCCATGCACAGCAGGTGCCCGCGGTCACCTGGCGCGGCGAGCAGCTCCTGGTCCTCGCCGGAAAGGAGCCGGGTGAAGCAGGCCGCGGCCCGCAGGAAGATGCCCGCCCAGGGCGGTACGGGGTAGGCGGCGCAGCCGTCGGTGTAGCGGGCGCGGTCGTGCAGGGCGAGTGTGGTCGCGGCGTCGTCGTAGTCGCGGGGGCGTGCGGTGGCGAGTTGCTGGAGGGAGGCGCCGGTGAACAGTGCGGCGGCGACGGCTGCGGCCAGGCGAGGGTGTGCACTCGCCGCGTGCAGCCGATAGGCGACGCGCTGGGCGGTGTGCGCGGTGAGAGGCACGGGCGGTGGGCGGTGCCGCCAGGCGATCGGGGGCGGCGTGCACGGGTCGGCGCAGGGGCGGGGGCTGTCGTAGGAGACGAGGCGTTCCCGTGCCGGCAGGATGAGCCACCGGCTGGCTGGCGCGGCAGGCTCGTCTGCGGGCGGGGGTTCGGCGACAGGCGTGCCGTAGTAGTGGCGGCGGGCGGCCTCGAAGTCGGCGGTGAGGGAGTAGTCGGCCGTCCGCAGGGCCTTGTGCAGAGCGGCGGGAAGGTGTGGGCGGTGGCAGACCAGGGTCAGGTGGAGACCGGTGCGGTCCTGTAGCTGCAGGAGTCGCATCGTGTGGCGGGCGGTGAGGCGGTGGGCGCGCAGGACGGTCAGCCGGGTGACGGGCAGGGCGGTCATCCAGGCCGTGGCGGCTTCCCAGGCGGGCTGGCGGCCGCCGGGAAAGCGGCCCGGGAGTAGGGGGGTGGTTTGCCCAGGGCGGCGAGAAGGTCGTGGGCGAGGCCGGTTTCGCTGGTGGTGCCCGGGCCGGGGTGCAGGGTGATCCGGCCGGACGGCGGATGGTGGGCGGCCAGAGCGGTGTGCGTGTGCAGCGTGTCGTCGTGGCGGTCGAGAACCACGGTGACGGACGGGTGCGGCGGGGCGGAGGCATGGGCGGTGTGGTCAGGCGAGGCGGCTGAAGGCCCAGCGCAGCAGCTCCTGGTCGACGCGCGGGCGACCTGTGCGGGCCAGGGCGGTGCGGGCCAGGGCGGTGCGGGCCAGGGCGGTGCGGGTGTGGGCGGTCAGCTGGGCCCAGGCGCGGAAGTTGCCGTGTGCGGCGTGGCTGTCGGCGAAGGTGATGTCCTTGGGGTCGGCGTCGGCCCAGACCGGGTGGAACAGCGGGATGATCTCGAGGACCTCGTCGGGTGTGAGGCGGGTGAACTGCTGCCAGATGAAGATGCGGGAGGAGAGCATCGGCTCGCGGCGCAGCACGGTGTGGCAGCCCGCGCCACCGACGAAAATGATCGCGAGCCGGGTGGAGGGTTCGTCCCACAGGTAGCGGAGGTATTCGAACGCCTCCCCGTTGAGCCACTGCGCCTCGTCGACGAGGAAGGTGCGGGGGCGTTCGGCCAGGGCCGTCTTCAGCAGGCGGTCGAACTCGCTGGGGTGGCGCGGTGGCTCGCCGGCCAGGTCCAGCGCGGTGAGCAGTTCATAGCGCACCGCACGGGCCGTGGGCCGGGCCCGGAAAGTGATCTTGCGGACGTCCTCGCCCGGTTCGAGTGCGCGCAGGCAGATGTTGACGGCGAGGGTCTTACCGAAGCCGGCACCGCCGTGGATGCACATCATCGCGCGTGCGGCGACCGTGTCGGTGATGTTCTCCCGCGCCGCCAGCAGCGCGCGGGTGGTGACCACGGAGGCGTCCGGCAGGTCGACGTACTGGTAGGTGGCCGCGGTCACGAGGCGTCTCCGTCTTCATCGGTGGTGGAAGGTGCGGCCCGCCCGTCGCGGCCGTCCGGGGCGGAGGCGCCGTCACGGCCGTACGGGTGCCGGACGGGCGGCCCTGGTGTGGTCAATGCGGCCAGGGAAGCCGGGGTGCGCCAGTCGGCCGTGCGCGGCGTGCGGGATGAGGTCTGGCATCGCGAGCTGCGCGAGGTCGGAGTCGGCGGTCTGGGCGAGTTCGGCGTCGGCCTGCGCGGTGGTCAGCGCGCCGAGCCGCCGGGGGGCTTCGGGCTGGTTCACGGCGGCGTAGCGCTCGCGCTGCGAGGCCTGAAGGTCCTTCTTCGGGCGGCGTGCGCGAGCGGACCGCGCCCTTCGTACGCGCTGATCTGTTCGTCGGTGGCCTGGTCGGCCAGGTCCGCGGGGCCCAGGTAGCGGCCGGTGGCGGCGTGGTAGACCTCGATGCGGTGGTCGTGGTGAGGCATGAAACGGATACGGACCTGGATCCCGGCCTGGCCGGTCATCCACGCACCCACGTAGTCGCGTCTGCGGAAGCGGATGCCGCGGGTGGTCAGCGTGCGGGTACCGGCGTCCTCAAGGGTGAACGTCCGCAGATCCGCGGCCGGCACGTCCCGCAGCGGGGTGGGATCGTCCTGCCACGCCTGAAGCGGAGTCCTGCCCCGCAACGGTGAGGGGCGGTGCTCGGTGTTCCACCACAGCGTCCAATCCAGCAGCCGGGCGGTGAAGTCCTCGAAGCCAAGCAGCACCTCGTCCTCCGGCCGGGAAGCCCGTTTGCCGGGGCGCGGCTGGCGGGCATAGCCGGGCAGCGCGGCCAGGAACATGCCCTCCACCGCCCGGTTCAGGCCCTCCACGGTGCCCTTGAGGTGCGGGGTGTAGGCGGGCAGGTCCTCCACCGTCACGTCCAGCAGATCGAACGCGGCGGTCACCGTCCGGGACAGGAATTCCTTACCACGGTCCACCCGTACCTTCTCGGGCACGCCGCCGAACGGGCCGTAGGGTTCCTCACGCAGGACCGCGGAGCGCAGCGCGGCCAGCACCGACTCCCACGACGGATCCCCCGGCGTGACCGCGATGCCGGTGATCGCGTTCGTCGAGCAGTCGGTGAACCAGGTGATCCACGGCCTGCGGGCCTTGCCCTCGACGTCGACCAGCACCGGCACCTGGAAGTGGTCGGTCTCCCCCACCTGGTTGCGCCAGCCCCGCGGCGGGGCCAGGAACACATCGTGCTTGCGGATCGCCCGCTCCCCTCCCGCGAGCCCGGCCCGCTCCCCCGGCGTCAGATCACGGCGGATCGCCCGGTGCAGCGTCGGAATCGACGGAGGCGGATCCCCCTCGCCCCTGGCCGCGCGAGCGGTCAGCTCACGATGCACCGCCGCGACGTTGCCCTTCCACAAGGCCAGCAGGCGGCGCACTTCCGGAGTGACGGAGAAGCGGTCCTTGCTCTGGGCCCGCGCCCCGGGCTCCGCGGCCGCGGCCTCGTCACGCTCGGCAGCGGCAAGCCACCGCCACACCGTCCGCTCGGTCACTTCCAACGACTGAGCCATCAGCCGTACATGCCGGGTCGTCAGTTTCTGGTCCTGCCGCAGGGCGAGCAGCCGGCGCACGGCAGGGCCGCGCAGCGCCGACAGGGAGGTGGTCAGCCGGATGCGCGCCGCGACACCTCCATGCCGCCGGCCGCCCTGCCGGAGGAGGCCGTTCCCGTCATGAGCCGCCCGGCCCGGTGCCGCACGGTTTCTGGCAGCACCGCAAGCCCGCGGTGGCGCGATCCCTTCAGCGTTTGTCCACCGGTTCGTGGGCGGGCACCTGGCCGACACCGCGCCGCTGGCGGTCGCCGGAGAGCGCGACGATCCGGTGGACCGGCAGCGCGACGGCCGGGTGGCCGCCGGTGGGGGAGAAGCCCACCCGGCCGGTATCGGGCTCGACGTACGTGACCGTGCCGTACAGCCGGTGGAGCGCGGTATCCGGCCGCCTCCCGCACTCGACGTCCACCCACAGCTCGCATACGCCGGACCCGCGGTCCGGGCCGCCCATCGTTCCGCCGCGCGGCTACGGTGTCGACGATCACATCGCATCCCGGAGGCCGTCCGCCTGCTGGCGAATTCCTCACCCCTGTGGTCAGCGAATTCCCCACCCTCCCGTCCGGTGTGCACTGGTCATCTGAGGGCTGAGGAGGTGAGTGGCGACAACCGGTGAGGGTCAACAGCCCGGGTTCAGCACCTCGTTCAAGGCAGGGTGCACGCGTCCTGGAGTGATCGTGGTGATGGTGTATTCCGCGACGTTGTTGACGACGAAGGGGTCTTGAGCGGTGATCTCCTCGATCGCGGAGCGGTCGACGCCGTGGGCGATGATCACGCCGCCAATTGACGTGGGGACGGTTTGGCCGGAGACCAGAAAGGTGCCGTCCTGATGGTGTCGTTCCAGGTAGGCGACGTGGCCGGGGATGAAGGGCTCCGCAGCCTGTTCCGGGGCCGTGTAGTGCAGTGACAGCAGATGCAACATGATCCTCTCCGGTTCGTGCAGGGTCCGGAGAGGATCATGTCACCGCGTCCGGGACGGGCCCGTCTGCAGGGCTGGGCGGTTGGCTACCGCTTCGGATCGGTAGGGTCGGCTGGGCCCTTGGGCCGCTTGTTGGGCCGCTGGCTTGGGCCGTTCTGATCACCTGGTGGCCAGCGTTGATCAGCCGGTCCAGAAGTCACTCCGCGACGACGGGGTTGGGGAAGAGCGGATACCAGTCGCTCGGCGCCCTGTTGCTGGTGATGATCAGGGAGCGCCCCTGCCGTTTCGCCAGTCTGTGCTTCGCAGGAGAAAGAGAGGCAGTCGGTCGGGGGGCTTGCCCGGTTCAGGCACGGTGCGAGAAGTCACACGTCCCGCCGCGCGGGAGCAGCAGCCGAACTTTCCTTTCAGGTGCCCGTCACACGGGAAGCGGCTCCGGTCGGCGAGCCAGTGTCATCGCTCTCCGGCCGCACCCGACAACCCCCCTGAAGGGCACCACCGAGCACCACCTACACACACTGCCAAGGAACGACCGCCTACCCAGCCCCCGGCAACCGCCGCAGGGCTTCGTCGTGCTGCCCGAAGGGCACCCTGCCCGCGTACGAGACACTCCCCCGCTTCACCGCCGACCTCCAGAACCTCGGCCCCTGTCCAGCGCCGGCGCTGCAAACGGCCGTGAGCCCGGACCCGTGTCCGGGCTCACGGCTGTCACTGCAGCAGCTCCGGTGCAGCTACGGTCACTGCGCTCCAACGCTGATGCCGTAGCTGTCGGTCCGACGGAGCACCACAGCCTCCTGAACGGGTGCGGGCCATACCTGGATGAGGTACCACTCGGTGGCATCGTCCGGGGCGAGGTCGACGGCGGTGTCCCGGCTGCGCGCATGCACGCGCAGCCGGTAGTCACCGGGGCCGTTGAAGGACAACTCGAGCAACTCCTCGTCCGACATCGACTTCAACGGCCAGCCCTACGTCAAACGCGCCGTCGACGGGTCGGTGCGGCACCTGCCGGACTACATCCGCGGCGAGGGCAGCTCCATCATCAACAACAGCAGCCTCACCGCACGCGTCTACCAGAAGGACAACTACTTCGGCCGGCACGTCTGCATCGGACGCGAAGGCAGCACCATCAGCGACCTGCGCTCCTACCAACTCAACGACACCACACACAGCCTCCGCAACAACAACACCCCCTGCGGCGCCTGATAACCGCCGGGAGAGCCCCCCCCGGACCAACCCCATAGACCGACCTGCCAGGCGCCATGGTCCGCGGCGGCGACGAGGCCCGCGTCCAGCGGGACGGCAGAGCCCGGCGCGCGGGACGGCGGGCTTCGCCCGGGCCGACGCCGGGGCGCCGCAGCCCGGGGGCGAACCAACCTCCACACCCCGTGGACGGTCCTGCTCAGCCCGTCAGCGACAGGACCAGTGCGGCGCTGGGAGCGCAGCGGAGCCGGCCCTCGCGTACGGCAGCGACGGCTTCCGGCAGAGGGACGCGGAGGACCCTGAGGTCCGCCTCGGACGACTCCGCAGCGGTCGGACCGGACGTCGGCTGGTCGACGCGCCACAGGTGGACCCGGCAGTTGGTGAGGCCCGGAAGGGGGTGGAGGAAGCCGTGCCCGATCCAGGTGCCGCCGTGGTACCCCGTCTCCTCGGCCAGCTCACGCCGCGCCGCGCTCAACGCGTCGTCGTCGTCCGGGTCGACGGCCCCGCCGGGCAGCTGCCACAGGGCACCGGCAAGGTAGTGGTACTGCTCGACCAGGAGGAGCTGCCCGTCGACGAGAGCCGCCACCCGCACCTGGTCGGGTGCCTGGACCCAGTCGTAGTCGCCACGCCGTCCGTCAGGTCCGGTGACCTCGTCACGGTGTGCCTGAAAACGGGGGGTGCGGTACGGCGTCGTACTGCTGTACCTGGTCCACGGTCCTCTGTGCTCCACAAGGAGCACCGTACCGGCCCGGCAGGCGGGTCCGGTCGGACACGGCTCCCTGGGGTGCCAGCTGCTCACGGGTCAACGGGGCAGCGCCACGGTACGGGGGCAGTGACCCAAGGGTGCGTCGATCATCGCTTCAGCGTCCCGGACGCCGGCGAGTCGCGCGAACGCCAACAGGTAGTGGCGGGCATTGTCCTGGAGCAGCCGCAGTTCGGCGCGGCAGTCCGCAGCGAGGGGCCACTCCGTCTCGGGACGTCCCGGTGACGCCTCCTCGAAGGCCCGCAGACGCGGGTGCCAACGGGACAGAAACGGACGCAGTTCGAGGTTGAGAAAGTTCACGGCCAGGCACTCCACGGTCATCCCGACGCTCACATGAGTGGAGGGGCGACTAACCTTCAGCGTTTCCCGGGTGGTCGCGAACAGACCGTACAGGGACGTCAGGGCCTCCCGCAGCAGGCCGTCCTCGTCGTCGAGTCGCTGCACCGACACACGCGTCACCGACTCGACGAACAGCTGCCAGGCGACCTGTCGCGAGTCGTTGTTCACCACGAAGGTGAGTTCACTGAGCTGCGGACCGTACGCCCGGCCCCACCTCACACTCGCCACCAGCCTTCGCCCCACGCAACGACGTCACTGGCCCTGGCTGTCGGCGTGGCCGGCGGCATCTACAAAATCGGGGGCGGCTCGCTGCTCGGCCCGATCCTCGTCGGCCGCGGCGCACCGGTCGCCACCGTCGCACCCGCCGCCCTGGCCTCCACCTTCGTGACTTCCATCGTCGGCGCGGCCACCTACGCACTGCGGTAAGGGCGTGCTCGTGGTGAGGCGGCTCCATAGGCGAGTTCCGGTGCGACGGGATGGACGCTTTGCCGGACCGGGTTGGTTCGGGCCCGGTCCGGCCGTGCAAGGACGTACCCGCGTGGGCGGCTCCTGCAGCCGGATCGCATGGCTGCGGGCGCCGGTGCTGAGAGCGGGGTGGCTCTGCTCACCAGGTTCGACAGCACATGTGCACCAGTTTGGGAGGTGCGTGGACGGTGTGGGAATTCGAACGGGCTCCCTGCCTGGGAGTTCCAGGTGCCTCACAGGCCGAAGACGCCGCCCTCGATGAGGATGAGCAGGCCGATGGTGATCAGGACCAGGGGCAGCAGGATGTGTCCCCAGCGGCTGAGGGCCTTGGCGATGACGGGGCGGGTGGCGAAGAAGCGGCCCGCGAAGCACCACACGGCCACCAGGATCAGGAAGACGATCGCGTACACGCTCATGCCGCCGACGCCGGCGGTGGCGAGGACGGGAACGTAGACCCCGATGTTGTCGCCGCCGTTGGCGGACGTGACCGCGGCGACCTCCAGTGCCTTCGGGCCGCCCTCGGTCGTCTCCTGTTCGTCGTCCTCGTCGTCGCGGTGCTTCCACGCCTGCCAGGCCGCCTTGAGCCCCAGGGCGAGGGGCAGCAGGCCGAGGTAGGGGATCGCCGGCTCGGGCAGGAAGGTGGCGCCGAACGCGGCGGCGACCGCCACGGCGAGGATGGCGGCGAAGCCGAGGTACTGGCCGACGACGATCCGGCGAACGGAGCCGTGCTGTCCGGCGCCCTGGGCGAAGAACAGCGACAGGATCAGGATGTCGTCGATGTTGCTGACGGCGAACAACCCGGCGGCCTGCCCGACGATGCCCAGGTTCACGAGTGGGTGCCCTCTACTTCAGCGCGAGTGTCCCGGTGACGCTACCGGGAGCCCTCACCATGCCCTCGCTGGGGCCGAGGTTCAGTGCTGCTGCTTCTCATGAACATCGAACACGACCACGTCAGGGCGCCTCCCGAAGTGATGGACCACCTCTGTCGAGAGTCGTGAACAAAGCCAGAGCGGGCCTAGAGGTTGTCCCGTATGGCGCGGTGACTATCCCGTGAGGGCCAGGTTGTGGAGCCGAGCGATGCCGAGCATCGCCCGGTGAACACCGTGGCCCTTGAGCAGGCAGTCCCGCAGGATCTTCCAGTTCTTCAACCGCGACAGGGCGTGTTCCACCCGGGCTCGCACCCGGCGGTGGACGGCGTCTTCCGCTTCTTGCTGTGGGCTGAGGTGAGTCTGACCTCGGCGTTTGCGGTGCGGGATGAGCGGGCCGGTGCCCTGGTATCCGCCGTCGGCGATGGTCGGTGTGCCGCGCAGGCTCGCTCGACGCCAAACTCCGTGAACGCCCGGCCGTCGTTGCGGCTGCCGGGCAGCGGCAGGCCGATCGCCACCACCAGGCGGCTGTTGGCGTCGATCACGACCTGCAGGTTCGTCGAGTACCGATAGTTCTTGCTGGATGCGGCCACGCTGCGATCACGGGTGGACATCATCTCTTGATCGCAGCGCACCCAGCACGGCGCCGGGCGGCACCGCCGCCATCGCCCCCAACGGGGAAACTCAGGCCCTCGGCCCCGCCGTCGCCTTCGCCACCAGGAGCACTGCCGCCAGGCCTGTGCCGATGAGGACGTAGCCGGAGGCGGTGAGCGCGCCGAGGGTGCCGAGCACCGCGACGCCGAGGGCCGAGCCGGCCTGACGGATGCCGTTGAGTGCGCCCTGGCTGGTGGCGGCGTACTCCGGAGGGGCGGAGACGGCCATCGCGGCGGCGGCGCCGGGGATGGACAGGGTGCCGGTCGCGGCGAGGGCCAGCTCGGCGGCGAGGATCAGCGGCAGCGGCGGGTGCTGACCCCTGGCGAAGGCCAGCAGCACACCGGAGACGACGGCGGCGGACATGCCGGTCAGCAGGATCGGGCGGGGGCCGTGGCGGGCGACGAGCCGGCCGGTGAAGAACGGCATGACACAGACGGGGAAGGCGATCGGCAGCGAGGCGAGACCGGCCTCGAACGGGGGCAGACGGTAGGTGCGCTGCAGCCATACCGCGAACATGTACATACCACCGAAGTAGGCGAAGCAGGACACTGCGGCGGCGACCATCGCGGCCCGTACTCCGGGCAGCGCCAGCAGGGCCGGTGGCAGGACCGGGGAGGCCGCCCGGCGCTCGACGAGGGCGACCACGACGAAGCAGACCAGTGCGGCCGCGACGGGCGTCAGGGCCTGCGGCGAGCCCCAGCCCTGCGTGCCGGCCTCGACCAGGCCGAAGGTGAGCAGGCCGAGCCCGGCGGTGGACAGGGCGAGGCCCGGACGGTCCAGGGCTCGGGTGGCACGCAGCGGCGGTACGGGCAGCCGGCGGGCAAGGAGCAGCGCGGCCAGCGCGATCGGCGGGTTGACGAGGAACACCAGCCGCCAGCCGCCGAGTTCGACCAGGGCGCCGCCGAGTACCGGTCCGGCGGCGGCTCCCAGGCCGCTGAGCGCGGTCCAGGCGCCGATGGCGCGGGTGCGCCGTGCGGGGTCGGGGTTCAGGTGGATCAGCAGCGCCAGGGAGGCGGGCACCAGACCGGCGCCCGCGGCCCCGAGCAGCGCCCGGCCGGCGATGAGGGCGCCGACGTCGGGCGCGAGGGCGCACACGAGGGACAGGGCGGCGAAGAGGCCGAGCGCGGTGGCGTACACGCGCCGGGCACCCCATCTGTCGGCGATGACGCCGCCGGCGAGCAGCAGCCCGGCGAAGACGACGGTGTAGGCGTCGACGGCCCAGGGCAGCGCGGCGGCGGCCGGGTGCAGAGACTTCTGCACGTCGGGCACGGCCACGTTGAGGATCGAGGTGTCGAGCAGGACGAGCAGGTTGCCGGCGGCGATGCCGGCGAACGTCAGCTTGGCGAGCGGCGTGGACGGTGCGGGCGTCCCGGCAGACGCCCCCGGCGTCGCGACGCCGGCGGGGCGGGTCGGGGAGTCGGCTGTGGTCATGACCGCAGCGTGCGCCAACGGCCCTGGACCTGCGACGCCGCACATCCGATACCCCCATCGGAAAGTCCGATGGGGGATTATGCTGCCGCCGTGGACTCTCGCTATCTGCGCGCTCTCGTCGCGGTCGCCGACCAGGGCGGCATCTCCGCCGCCGCCCAGGCGCTGGGATACGCGCAGTCGAGCCTCAGCGCCCAGATCAAGCGGCTCGAGGCGGATCTCGGGGTGAGCGTGCTGGTGCGCTCGGGCACCGGGGCGGTGCTCACGGAGGCCGGCGCCCGGCTGCTGCCGCACGCCCGCGAGGCCCTGGAACTGGAGGAGCAGATGCGCCGGGCGGCGCGCGGCGACCGGCCTCGGCTGCGGATCGGGGCGCAGGAGTCGCTGGCACACGTGTGGATGCCGGATGTGCTCGCCGCGCTGGAGTACGGGGCGAACGGCACCGACAGCGGCGTGGACGCGGAGCTGACGGTCGCCAACCGGCGGACACTGGAAGCGGCCTTCAGCGCAGGCGAGTTGGACCTGGTCTTCCAGTACGACAACGGCATCGGGGCCCTCGGTCCGCACACGGTCGTCGGGCACGACCGGACGGTACTGGTCGCGGCGCCGAGCCATCCGCTGGCCCGCAAGGACGTCGTGACGCCCGGAGACATGCTGCGGTACGACTTCCTGGTGGCCGAGCGTGGGTGCACCTCGGAGATGCTGGTGGACCGCTTCGGCCGCGATCTGCTGGCCGGGGACCAACTGGCGATGATCCAGGGCTCGTTGTCAGCACTGCTTCGGCTGACCGGACACGGGCACGGGGTGACGCTGCTGCCGGAACTGGCGGTAACCCGGGAGCTACAGGAGGGGGAGCTGGTCGAGTTGCGGCTGACCGAGCGGATCCGCCCGGTCAGCATCGTCGCCCAGTGGCGGCCCCGGCTCGGTGCGGCCGAGCGCGGCCTGCACGCGCTGCTCGACGTAGCCCGACGGGCCGACCCGCTTCCCGAGGCGACCCGCGCGGCAGGCCCGGCAGGTAGCCCGGTACGGGCTTCGGCGATCAGGCGGCGTTGAGAGGCGGGCTGCCCGCGGAACACCCCCACGCCCGCTGACCGCGAAGGCGGGCTGGAACCACATCACCTGCCCGCCCGGCGACGCGATCCGGTGGATACACCAGAGGCGTGTGCACCACCACACCGGGCCGGGTGGCACCCATCTTCCGTGCGGTGCACGTACGCCTCACAGGTGCAAGCCCTCGTGCAGAGGGAGCCGCACAGACACGGAACGCTCCAACGCCCCCACTCGAAGCGGGAACCGCTGTGGAATGGCTCCCCCGTGTCCGCTGGTGGTCTTGGTTCTCCTGTTCCCTCGGCTCCAGACTGCGGACACGCAGACCCAGACATCCGGTCGTCGCGTCCGCGCCCGCCCATCCCACCAGGCCCTGCGCCCCGTCCAGCTGATCGCGCCGCGCGGGACGTCCCCCGCGGTGCAGCTCACCGCTCTGGTCCTGCCGGCCCACACGTCCGACGGCTTCGGAAGCCCGGAAGGCGACGTCCTTGCCCGGCTCGGCGGTCACGCCCCGCAGCAGGTGGAGGATCTCCTCGACCAACTGCTCCGCTGCCGTCTCCTGGCCGCCTGGCAGCCCCTCAGGGAACACGACGAGATCTGCTGCGCCTGCCAACGCGACGCACCGAGCAACGCCACACCAGGAAGGTGATCACCTGGCAGCCCTCGTGTCCCTCCGAAACGGCGCGGAAGGCAGCACCTTGAAGCCGCGTCCCGCCACGGTGAGATGAAAGACGCACGGCAGGTGGGCCGCAGCTCCCGGCCCACGGCGGCAGGGGTCAGATCCGGTCATGTTGTTTCGAGGCAGAGTGAGACGCCATGAGACTCAGGGAGACACCGACGGACACCCATGAACGCCAATGAACGACAACGACCGCCAACACCCCTGGCCAGGCGTTTCCGAGACGGGGCACCGGGTTGTTTCGACGTTGAGGAGGAGAGCAACACTTGCCGGTATGACGAGCTTTCAGCAAAGGAAGGCCGTGGGCGACGCGCACGAAAAACGTGTCGCTGAGGAACTCGCCCTGCGCGGATGGGACGTCAGCCCCTGGGGCCAGGGCGTGCTGACAGAGGCGGTGCGAGTCGCCCTGCGGGGCACCGAGAGTTCGCTGCGGTGGACACCCGATCGGGTGGCCGCCAAGGACCGGCAGGTGTTTTTGATCGACTGCAAGAGCCGCATGACCAGCCGCATCACCCAGCGCCATGCGGTGGAGCGGGCCGCCGTCATGGCGCACCTCCAGCTCGCCGCATGGACGCAGCTGCCGATCTGCTACGTCTTCGACAACCTCGACGTCCTCACTCCCCTGGACGTCCTGATACTGGGCCGCACAGGTCCGCAACCCACCGCAGGCTCAGGCTCCCCCTACCACCTGGTGCCCACGAGATACTCCCTCCCATTCGACGAGGTGTTCGGAACCACGCAGCAGCTAGACACCTCAAAACTCGGCGCCGCCTGACCCCGTCGTGATATGCAACTGGTCGGCCGATGACGACAACTGACCACGTTGCGCGCATGGTCGGGCAAAGAAGCGGTCCCCCTTCGTTCTCAGTGGCCGGGCATTGCCGTGCGGACGCTAGCGTCCCCCCGGAGTGCGCACTTCTGCGGGACGCTGGACGTCATAGGGGAAGCGGTCTTGGAACTTCTCACCCTCAGAACGGACTATGCGGCCAAAATCGATGCCGACCTGGAGCTCGTCGAGAAGGAACGCGAGCGTGTCCGTGCGGAGATCACCGCGTTGCACGATCAGCTGCACACCCTGGACGGCAATCACGCGCCGCTACCGAGCATGCAGGAGGCTCTATCGGGTCACTCCCCCGCCACCTGTCCGGAGCCGGGACCGGACGGTGCAGCCACGACCGGCCGCAATCCTGCCGCTCCGCCTGCGTCCGACGGCGTGAGCGTTTCGACGGGCGGGCGTTCACCCCAGCTACGGCGCTGCGGCCCGGCGAGCAGGTCCAGGTCGACACCACCCGCCTGGACGTCCTCGCCCTCTTCGACGCCGGCCGCCTCGCCCGGCCCGAACCCACCATCGCCGTCGACGTCACCGCCCGCGCCATCCCCGCCGCCGTGCCGTGCCCGAATGCGACCAAGGCCGTCGACGCGGCGCTGCTGCTGGCAGAGATGACCGTTCCGCACCCCGCCCACCCAATTTCGCCGGACATCCTGGACCACGCCCCCGCACTCCCCCACCAGCGGCCGACCGCGCTGGACGAACGACTGACCGGGACTGCAGCTTGGTCCTTCGTCCTGCCCGAGACGATCGTCGCCGACCGCGGCAAAGCCTTCGTCTCCGCCGCGTTCACCGCCGCCTGCGAACACCTCGGCATCAGCGCCCAGCCTGCCCCGCCCCGCGCCCCTACCGCCAAAGGCATCGTCGGACGGACCTTCGACACCCTCAACCACCTGCTCCGCCAACACCTGCCCGGCTACACCGGATCCGACGTCACCCGCCGCGGCCCCGACACTGAACAAGAGGCCTGCTACAGCGTCCCCCAGCTCCAGGACCTGCTCGACGGTTGGCTGGTGCACTACCACCACCAGCCCCACGAAGGCCTGCGCCACCCGATGATGCCGAAAAAGGCCCTCACCGCAAACCAGATGTGGGCCGCGCTGGTCGCGTCGCCGGGTACGTGCCCGTCCCGCTGACCGGCAGCGACTACCTCGAGCTGCTGCCCGTGCGCTGACAGGCCATCACCCCCGCCGGCATCACAATCCACCACCGCACCTACGACCACGATCTCCTCGCCCCGTACCGCGGCCAGGCCTCCCCCGTCGCCGACCGGGACGACAGCCAGCGGCATGAGGCCGGCCTGGCTGATGCCCTCGACCAGCTCATGCGCCGCGTCCACAGCGGCCACGCCCCCACCACCGAACAAGCTCTCCTCGCCCGCGCCACCACGCTCCCGGTCCCCGCCGCAAGGCACCCGCACTACGGCACCGACCCCAATAACCGGCGAGTCAGCGCAGCACGGAAAGGACGACAGCATCGACGACCTCCTCCCCTCCTCCTCCCCCCGGAGGACGACACCCGCCCCGCCGCAACCGCCGGATTCGGGTTCTACGACGAATACCAGGAAGCCGACAAGTGATGAACCCCGCCCCCGCCCCACAGCGCACCCGCCGACGCGGGCAGCGGCAACACGGCCGAACCTTCCTGGCCCCTGCCCACCTGGCAGGGCTGGCACCACCCCGCCACCACCAACCCGCCCGCCCCGCCCCATCCCGACGACCCGCCCCGCAACCGCGACGAACGCCCGTTCAGCGGGCGAGGGCGATGGTGATGGGCGTGTTGGAGCACCGGTCGAGCTGGCCGACCAGGGCGTCACGCTCGACAGTGTCGATGCCCAGGCCCCAGCGGATTTTGTCGGCGACCCAGTCGGTGACGTACTGGCAGCGGTGACCGGCAGCCGAGGGAAGCCAGGTGGCGGGGTCCTGGTCCGCCTTCGACCGGTTCGACGCCGCCGACACCTCGGCGAACGTCCCGTACGCCTCGGCCTGCTCATCGCTCAGAAATCACCGATACCTCCGGGTCTGCGTCCGCGGTGATGCCACCCATCCATCGGCGCTCTGCAGAGTCGCGGTCCGGGCGTTGTGGTCGTACACCGGAGCCATGGAGCTACGCTCCCCGGTGACGCCGATGCTGGCGCAGGGACGGGACCACCTGCCCGGGCCCGGGGCACTCCCGGCGGCCTCGCCCTCGAGCTGAAACTCGACGGTTCAGGCCTGATCGGTGATCTCCTCACTCCGAGCCGTAGTACAGCCGGAGGAACTCCTCCATCGCCGCGTCGACGCCGGCGCGGTCACCGGTGGCGAGCAGGTCCAGCAGCAGGCCGCGGACGGCGGCGAGTCCCAGCCTGGCCCGGTTCCGGGCCACGGCAGGGTCCGCCCCCGCCCCGACCTCGGCGGCCACGAGCGGTTCCAGCCAGTCCGTCACCAGCCCTTCGAGGACCGGGGCGGCCTCGGGGCGGCCGCGCAGCGCGTGCCCGCAGATTTCGAAGAAGAGCCGCTCCTGACCGGCCAGCCGAGGGGCCGTAAGCTGCCGCCACAGCAGCCGCGCGACATCGGCGGGCGAGAGACCGGGCTCCAGGCGGAGCCGGGACAGCACGTCGCGCTGGCGTCGCTCCGACGTCCGGACGATCTCAGCGAGCAGCTGTTCCTTGGAGCCGAAGTAGTGGATCAGCATGCGGTGGCTGACGCCGATCGCGGCGCCCAGCCTGCGCAGGCTCAGGTCCGCGATGCCGTGTGCCGCGACGTGGTCGACAGCCGCGTCCACCAGTTGTGCGCGCCGAGCCCCATGCGCGCCTTGCTCGGCCTCGCCCTCGGGATGCGAGTCGTCCATGGTCACCACGTCACGACTGTACCAATCGGTACATGGCGCATGTACCGTGCGGTACATGAAGTCTGTCATCGTGTCGATCGACGTACCTCAGACTCCCGAGCAGGTCTACGGCTTCCTCGACGTCATGGCGAACCACGAGCGGTTCACCGACCACTACCTGACCAACTGGCGCTACACCGGTCCGGCCAGGGGCATCGGATCGTGCGCCACGGTCACCGCCGCGCTGGGCGGCACGAAGACCGACGTCACCATCGATGTCGTCGAGGCCGAGGCCCCTCGGCGCATCGTCGAACGCAACGTCAGCGCGGCCGGCCGGCGGCAGGGCCGCGGCACCTACACCATCGAACCGCTGCCCACCGGCGGGGCCCGCGTATCGTTCACGTACACGTGGGTACGCGCCCCGCTCGCCGACCGGCTGCTGGCCCCTGTCGTACGGGCCACGATGCGGCACGCCAACCGCACGGTCATGCGACGCCTGGCCACCGAGTTGGCTTGCCACGTGTCCGCCGCCGAATCCTGACGGCGGTAGGTGCCGCCCCTTCTTCCCGGCGCAGGCCCGACACCCACCGGGGCCCTGCCACAGCGAAACCCATGACAGCCAGCGACCAGACCCGCTAACCGCCCCACAACAGCCGCTTGGTCACCCCATGACCGCGACCACAACCCCGCCCCACACCCACTACCAGGACACCCGCATCACGATTCCGCTGACAACCACCCACTGCCACCCCACCACCCACTCACAGCAGCAGAGCCGCCACACCGTCCCCCGAGCGAGTCGAGCAGCTCTCCAACATCGGCATGCGCTGGACCTGACTGTGAGCGGGACCGGACCTGGCCGCCCCGCCGCTGAGGCACCGCGCGTGCTGCTGGAGGCCGCCCGCCGGCCTTCCCCCGCCGCTTGCGGTGGGCGGCCTGGTCGGCAGGCTCCGGGATCGTGCAGCGGATTCCGCGCTTTCGAAGGTAGGCCCGGTTGGCGCGGGAGGAGAACGCCTTGTCGCCCCGCACCCGCAGCGGCCGGACACGGGGACGGCCCGGTCCGGTGCGGGACGCCCTGATGCCTTCCATGACGGCGGCGAACTGAGGACTGTCGCCGCGCTGACCTGCGGTGACCAGCAGAGACAGCGGCCGTTGGCCCTGTTCTCAGGTGAGAAAGCCTCCCCGTGACCGACCCAGACCGTGGTCATCTGGCTCGGTGCGGGATCCGCCCAGCGGTTCCTTCTGGGCCGGTCCGTCGCGGCGGGCGCCTGCGGCCTGCTGATGGGCCTGGCAGATCGTGGAGTCGACGTTGACCTCCCACGTGATCAGCCCGTCCGCGTCTACCCGGGCCTGCAGCCGGGTCAGCAGTTCGGCGCCGTCGCATTGCCAGCCGCGGAAGAGTCCGTAGACCGTCTGCCAAGGCCCGTACTCCGACGGCAGATCCCGCCACGGAGCATCGGTCCGCACCCGCCACCGAATGCCGTCTGTCAGCTTCCGCTGGCCCAACGACGGCCGCCCTAGCACCGCGACCGGGCATCTCGACGGACTGGGCCTCAGGCGCCGATGCTGGCCTCGCTGCTGTTCGCCGATCCCAGCTTCGCCGTGGTGGGCTCCCCCGCGGCGGCGGCCGCGCCGCAGTGGGGGCTGCTGGAGACGGTGGGCGAACGGGAGCGGGAGCGGGCGCCGGCCTGGCAGCGGCACATCCGCGAGATCGAGACCGGACTGCCCGACGGCCCGGCCAGCGGTGCCGTGGGACCGGTCCCCGGCGGGCTCCCGGCCCCGGGGGGGGTGTCCCAGGCGGCGCCCCACCGTACGCGGCAGAAACGTTGCCCGCCGCAACGAACCTCCGCCGGACATCGAGCGTCTACAGGTGCGTGGGTGCGCACTGACCTCGCGCACCGAGTCGTATTCGAGGGGAACCGAACAGGTCATGAAGACCAAAACGGCCACCGTGGCCCTTGCGGCGATCGTCGCCGCCGGCACCGCCGCCGTCCCGGCCTCGGCCGCCACCGCCAAGGCCGCGCCGACGCGTTGCCACACCACTGACCTGAAGGCCGGTTTCGCCACCGGGGACGACGCGAAGCCGGACATGGGGCGGACCGGCACGCAGACGCAGGCGTTCATCTGGTTCACCAATAAGAGCAACCGCACCTGCACCCTGTCCGGCTTCGCCGGTGTCGACATGGTCGGCGCCCAGAAGACTGACGGCACCTGGTCCCTGACGCGCTCCTCCAAGAGGCCCACGAAGATCACCCTGGGGCGGGGGGACACGACGGACTTCAGCATCAACCTGCTCCCCGTTGCCAGGTCCACGCCGCAGAAGAAGAAGTTCGTCCCCGCGACGTTCCTGGTCACCCCGCCGAACGAGACGAAGCACTTCACCCTGAAGTGGCCGTTCGGCGGCCAGATCCTGAAGCAGGACGGCGCCACCCACCCGGGCACCTACCTCAACCCGATCGGACAGTAACCCCCCGCGACCGCGCAGTCGGGGCCCCACGAGGGCTTCGACCGCGCGGCGCTCGCCCATCGCCCGCGAGCCCTCGGCGACCTGGTTCGGGCCAGGGCGAGATATCCAGCAGACCGGCCTCACCAACGCAAGCACCCCGATGTTCCTGCCTACTGGTGAACCGCGGGCAGCGAACCGGAACCCCAGACCCGCGGCCGGCCGTTTGCCTCGCGGGTGCCCGCACTGCTGGACGGATGGGCCGAGGCGGTGCAGGCGACCGTCCGGGCGGCGCGCGCTGGGTCAGTACCTCATGCAGGTGGAGGGGCGCGGCGGGTGGCTTCACGGGCGGCGTGGAAGGCATCCGGGCATGTCCTGGACTCTGCCCGAGCCGATGCTCACCATCGCAATGAACACCCCCGACCTGTCGCCGGGCTGGGCGGCTGAGCCGAAGTGGGACGGCTTCCGTGCTCAGCTCGCCGCGGTCGTTACGGCACAGCGTTCCTGGCTTACCTGCAGTACCTCATGCAGCGGCAGGGCCAATGCCGTAGCCAGTTCTGTGACTTCTTTGGGCGTCGGGCGAACAGGGCCTTCGGTCCCGTCTTCGATGAACGCTCGGATCCGTGGAGTGCGGATTCCGGTGGCGTAGGCGAGCGCCTCGGCACTCAGGTGATGCCGGCGCATCGCATCCACGAGCAGCTCAGCCAGATGCATGGTCAACCTCCGAGACGGTAGGGCCGCAGGCGCCTCCACATGCTGCCGCGCCTGCCGGCCGACTGAACGCATGCCTCCCCGTATGCCCGTTGCGCTGCGGCATGAACGAGCGCTACTCCTTATGGGCGCAATGGGCCGGGCCGCTCATGCAGCAGAGCAGGCTGCAGCGGGAGCACGGTGGTGCCGCGGGCGACGGTCCCCTGGCCGCCGGTTTGAGGCGAGGAGGCTGGAGGGCCGTGTGTCATGACTGGAGCTTTGACCGAGCCGGCCGGCCAGCGCGTCCCTAGCTTGCCCCGGCCAGTCGTGGAGGCTCTCGCTTGCAGGGGTCCGTTCCAGGTGTGCAGCAGCTTCAGCTCGTCGTCGGACGTCGCTGGCGAGGCTGTGTCCTGTGCTAGGACGGGTGGTATGCGCTCACCAGCAGGGTGTCGGCGGTGCGCGGTCCGCTGTTGGTGGCAGGGAGCACGTCGATGGTGATGTTGGTGAATCCGGCCTCGTCGAGCAGCTTGGTCCACACGTGCTCCTGGAGGACCCAGCGGCGCATGGTGGTGGCTTCGCCGTCCGGTGTCTTTGCCGGGATGTCGGCAGCCACGGCATCGGGCTGGGCGGGCGTCCCGCTCAGGTAGTGGGCGAGGGTCGCGAACACCAGATGCCCGCCCGGTTTGAGGGAGGTTGCCGCCGCGGGCAGCAACTCGCGGGGGTCGGTGAAGTCCACGGCGCCGAAGACGCTGTACAGCGCGTCGTACGCGCCGGGCATCGCCCGCAGGTGGGACACCGCGTCGGACTGCACGATCCGCAGGCGGGGGGCCAGGTGGGCGTAGAGGTCGGTTGCCATGGCGTGCTGGGCGGGCGAGGCGTCGACGGCGGTGACCTCGGCGGGCTGGTGGTGGACCGCCAGGTGTGCTGCGTGCCGGGCGGTGCCGGCGCCGAGGTCGCCCACGCAGCGGCCGGTCAGGTGGCCGAGGACCTCAGGGCCAGGTCCGGTGTCCTGGCCCCAGCTCCAGGAGAAGGTGGCGGGAACGGTGCGGTCACGGGTGGCGCGGGCGCAGCCGTAGTGGTGCCAGAGGTCTGCGGTGCTGCTGGTCACCCGAACCATCCTGGCGGCCGGGAGCGGGCCGCGGGCCGGTTCGCCGAAATCTCACCCGGGCGTGCTCTCGGGCCCCTCTCGTGTGGCCGGCGCCCGGGGAGCTCGCCATTGGGGTGGTCAGTGCGAGTCGTTGCCGGGGTGGCACGGGCCGCAGTCGGCGTCCGTCCACAGCGGCAGGACGACCTCCCAGCCGTCGACGGCGACGATGTGGGCCGCCTTCAGCACGGAGCCATCGTTCTTCATGTCCACCTTGGGCACGTGGTGCAGGAACTGTCCGGCGTTGTACTTCTCGCACAGTTCGGCGTACGCGACGGTGTCGAGGATGACCGTGTGGACGCCGATGTCGACGAGCTTGCTGGGTGCCAGCCCCAGCGACTGGCCCCGGTGGTTCATCGCGGTCAGCAGGTAGGCGTAGCCCTGGCCGAGGACCCGGGCGGCCATGACCGAGTCATAGGGGTAGTCCCGCATGAGGAGCCCGACCTGCTTGTCCCACAGGCCGGCCGGCACTAGGTCGCGTGCGGAGCGGACCGGGACGGTCATCGGGTCGGCGGCCGCGGGAGATGCAACAGCGGTGTTGGTTGCCATGGTGTGCCTCCGATGGACGGGTGCCCCACGGCGCGGGGCTGTGCGTCCAGCACACCGGACCAACGAGCTTCTCGGCGATCAACTCTCTTTGTGTGCATGGTGTTTGCACGTCGTGCAAGCGGCTCGACGCGGCCCAGCCGGCGCCCGTAGCGTGGAGGGGCCCCTGTCTGTGCGGTGTGGGAGGGACGCGTGCCCGTTGACCCGCTCTGGAACAGCACGACAGCACTGCAGTCAGCCGCGCAGCGGCGCCCCAGCGCGCTCATCCGGATCGGACGCCGGCACCGCCATCAGCCCAGCCGCCGTCGACCTGTACGCGGTCGGCGTGCACTGGGCACTCGGTGACGTCGGCGCCGCACTCGACGCCGGGAAGAACCTGCGGCCCGAGCACTTCCCGACCGCCGAACGCAAAGCCCGGCTGGGCACCGACATGGCACGCGCCTGGTGGGCCTGGCAGCGGCCCGAACAGACCACCCGCGCACTGCTGGACGCCTACCGCGCCAGCCCCGGCGAAGTCCGCGACCGGCCCGCCATCCGCCGCATCGTCACCGAACTCACCGATCGACACCCACGCACCAGCGGCGTACGCGAGCTGCATACCGCCGTGACACAGGCCCTCTGACGACCGTGCGGCACCGGCGCGCAGCCGCACAGGGGGCGTTGCGCTTGAGCGCCTTCTGCCTGCGGCCCTGCAGCCACCTTCTCCAAGGCGTCCAGGAAGCGTTCGCGTTGCTGTGGGCGACCACCGCGGTGGAACGCCCCACACGAGAGGCCGGGCAGCCGGGCGTACGGCTGCGCTGATACCTGGACATGCACCAAACACCGAGCTGACCGGCGCTGGCCGGGCCTGCGCCGTTCAGCGGGCGAGGGTGTCGGTGATGGGCGTGTTGGAGCACCGCCGAAGCTGGCCGACCAGGGCGTCGCGGTCGGTGCTCAAGGCGAAGACTTGCCGCCGGTGTGTGTTCCCGGTGGTCGCAGGCAGGCGCTGGGAGGCGGGCTGCGGTGGTCGGCGACCACCCGCAGACACGTGGCCACCGGGTCGAACACACAGTCGGGCCTGCAAGCCCGCGGACAGCCGGCATGGCATCGGATCCACGGCAAGAGCAGATCTCCCAGTGCACCCCGGCATCCTGAAGCAGGAACACGCTGGGCCGGCCGAGCCCGTATTTCCGGTCCCAGCGCCTTGCGGTGCTGGGTTCGATTCGGCTTGAGTCACCGCCGCGAGCGGTTCAGAGCCCTGGTGAGTGGCGCCTTCCCGACGGCCACGGCTGTCAACAGCCATTTCCTTCTCCCCGTCAGCCTCCCAACCCGTGGGGAACCGACGACACAAGCAACCACCCACGGAAAGTCCGCGAATGCGGGGGTCGTCCTTCTTGACGAGGCTGCAGGGCCGCACTTTCGGTCCTGTGCAGCAAGTGGCCCGTACCAGAGTCACGGGCAGGCATACGGGTACGGTGCCGGTACTGGCCGCTGGCCTCTTGCCTGCCCCTTTCACATGTGACGGAGGGACCTCCCATGACGATGGGTGCCGCGGAACCTGCCCCAGACATCGAGCAGGCCACGCTGCCCGGACGGGCCGCAGCCTTGGTCGAGTTACTCCGGCGCAATGCAGCCCGCACCGATCAGGACCGCTGTGTTGCTCCGGAGAACATCGCGGCACTCGATGGGGCCGGCCTGTTCAGCCTCACCGTTCCCCAGCGGCTCGGGGGCCATCAGGCGTGTATCCGCACGCTGGTCCAAGTGGGTTCGGAACTCGGCCGCGGCTGCGGATCGACTGCCTGGACCACCAGCCTGATCAACATCTCGGGCTGGCTCATCGGCCTCTACCCCCAACGCACGCAGCGTGAGGTCTACGCCCAGGACCCCGGCACCCGTGCCTGTGCTGTCCTGCCACCCCATGGGACCGGCAGGACGGCCGACGCGGGCACCATCGTCAGCGGACGGTGGGGGTTTGCCTCCGGTTGTCTGCACGCCCGATGGGCGCTGCTCGGCATGACGCTCACGGGCGAGTGCGGCGAGCGCGGAGACCAAGCACTGGCCCTGGTCCCCATGAACCAGTTGACGATCGAGGACACCTGGCAGGTTGCCGGGATGCGCGGCACCGGCAGCAACACCCTCATCGCCGACGGCGTCGTTGTCCCGGCCCACCGCATCCTGTCGGTGACACACGCGCTGCAGGGCACTTACCCGACCGAGTTCAAGGACGAGGCCCTCTACCGTGCGGCGTTCGTCCCGACGCTCGCCCTGTCACTCGCCGGCCCACTGCTGGGCCTGGCCCGCGGCGCGATGGAACTGGTGCTGGCATCCCTCGCCACCGGCCGGGGCATTTCGCATACGCACTACGCACAGGCACGCGAGGCACCCTCCACCCAGATGCAACTCGCCGAGGCAGCATCATTGATCGACACCGCAACCCTGCACCTGCTGCGTGCCGCGGACGATGTCGACAACTGGGCGGCGAGCGGCCAGTACATGCCCCTGGTCAACCGGACCCGGGCGCGCATGGACATCGGCACAGTCGCCCGCTGCGCACGAGAGGCACTCGACCTGCTGCTGAATGTCCACGGGGCCCGGAGTTTCGCCGAGGACAGTCCGCTGCAGCGCATGTGGCGGGATCTGGAGACTGGTACGCGGCATGCCATGGTCAACCCTGCCATCGCGACCGAGATGTACGGCCGGGCCCTGCTCGGTATCGAAGACCAGATCACCCCTCTGATCTGAACGAAACGCGCCCCGACGACGGCCGAGACTTGGCCACGGGCTTTCGCGAACCGGAATGCACGAAGGCGCAGTCCCGGACGACTACGGTCGATTGACGGACTACGGTCGATTGGACGGTGGGTCCGCCGCCAATCCCCCACCCACCGAGGGGTGTACAGCGTCCCGTGATGGCTGGTCACTCTGTCGGCCGGGAGGGTAGGTTCCTGTCCGGCCGGTGATCACCGGCCGTAGATCGCATGACAGGCCGCACGAAGTGGTGGACGTGACCACGCCGCCGCCGATGTGCTCTGCGGTCTGCAGAACTGGGCGTCCATGACTACGTACCACCGCGCGTTCACTGCTGCGGGCATGCTTGCCGCCAGTGCCGCGCTCGGCCTCGGCGCGAGGCCGGCCGGCGCCACCGGCTCATCCCTTCCCTACGGGCCCGGCCCCCAGGACCACTACACCGTGCAGAAGCAGCCGCCACCGGGCACCTGCCACTACCGGCACGACCACACCCAGCCGCTGCCCGACAGCCACTGCACCCCCGGTGCACTGAACCCGAAGGTCACCACCCAGACCCTCAAGGCCACCATCTGCGACCCCCACGGGTACACCTCGAAAATCCGTCCCCCCAGCCTCGGTGACAGGCCGTGAGAAGATCGCGAACGCTGCCTCCTAGGACTACAAAACCGACAAGGCGAGCCTGCACGACGCCGAGTACGACCACCTGGTCTCACTGCAACTGGGCGGGGACCCGAACGATCCCCGCAACCTCTGGGTAGAACCGCCGAGCCCCGGGCACAGGCCGGGCGCCGGCCCGAACAACGACAAGGACAAAGTCGAGACCCGCCTACACACAGCCATCTGCAACGGACGGGTCACCCTCACAGCAGCCCAGCAAGCCATCGCCTCAGACTGGTCACCGCTGAACAACGACTCGGTCTGAAGTAACAGCCACCCCCGCTGCAGAACTGCACGCGCCTGCGCCCGGCCGTCCGGGGCCACACACTGCCGGCCTTACTGCAGGATGCGTGAAGGTACCGCACACCAACTGGCGCATCAGTACGGACGGGTTTGGCGTTGTTCGCGAGTTTGGGCTCTGGCTCACCTTCTGTGATGCGTGCACGCTGAGTAATGAGGTGGGAAGGACGGTTCCGGCTGGTTAGGCTCCGAGCCATGAGTGGACCGGTGTTGGTGATCGAGTTGGCGCGGGCCGTCCCCGCTGCGATTCAGCAGCTCCGTGACCTTCTGGTTCGCTCCTCGGCACGGCTTGAGGAGAAGCGGGTCGGCGAGTACGACCTGAACATTCATGCGGAGAGCCTAGGTATCTCGGACACCGGGGGCGTGGACGGGCGGCGGCCCGTCCTGGTCTCCGCCATGGGGCCCAGCATCGGCGACGAGTCCGTCTTCGAAGCCGAGCACGCCGACGAAGTCGATCAGGAGCCCCTCATCGGCTTCACGCCGGCCCACGCCGTCCATGTCGTCGCCTTCTGTAACCGTCCAGTCGACCACGTCGTCACGGCCCTACTGACCGCCGCCGTCATGGACGTGACTGGTGGCGTTGTCAACGCCGAACTAGGTGAGGACCAGGTACCCATAGTGGCCGGTCTCCCCGGCGTCATCGCAATGACGACCGATCCGTGGCCCACCGCGTACGGTTCGGCGGAGTTCCTCAGAGCATGGGCTCGGCAGCCCGGCTTCCAGCTGCTGAAGTAGCCGGAACTCGGTCGTCCGGCTCAGGCGAGTAGTACCCGCTTGCGAGCCCACACCGATCCCCGACGCGCCGCTGGCCCGTGACGGCGCCGGCCTGGCCTGCTACGACGGGCAGCTCCACGCCGTCTACCCCCTTGCTGACAGCGACGCACTGCATCACCGCACGTGGACGAAGAAGGACGGCTGGAGCAAGGGCAAAGACCTCAAGGGGCGCGGGTCCAGCCACGCCCCAGCCCTGCTGACGTTTTCCTCCGGGCCTGCAGGGGCGGAGACCGAGGCGCTGATGCTGGTCGGCCGCGGTGTCTACCGCCGACCCGAGCGTGTCTTGGCCGAGCGGCCCGAGCCGGTGGAGGAGCCCAAGCCCGTCCCGCCGACCATGGCCCACGTAGTGTCATGGGGCGAGACAGCCTCGGGGGCGAAGGTGACCGACTACGGCAACGACGCCTGGTCCCGCGTCACCCACCAGGTCTCCCTCACTCCCGCCATCCTCAAGAACGGCAACAAGGCGCTGATCGCGGCGTGGGCCGCGACCGCTCAGTACTACTGGGGCTCCGCCCATTACCGGGACGGCAACGCCCCCTACGGACAGGCATCGATCAAGGGAACCCTGTGGCTGAACAAGGAAGGCACCAGCCTCCTCCTTGAATCCAGGGACTTTGACCAGAGGGTGGACTCGTCCGGGAACCTCCACGTCGAGGTCCTCTTCCCCGACCTGGAACCCGGCACCTACATCCTGACCAACAGCAGCTCCCGAACCATCAAGGAGTAGGGCTACTGGTTCGCCCCCACCGCCGGCTCCACCCACGACACCCAGTACTACGCACGCGTTTGCATGCAGCAGGGGCAGGGTCACCCTCAAGGTCTGACCCGCATCGGCACCGGCCCCGAGTCCCCGCAGCCACCGGCCGCGGGACCCGACTCCTCGCCTGCCGTGGCGGACGGCCTCTCTGTCGTCAAACGACCGCGAAGACCGGCGATGTCCGCACCGCCCACCTGGAAGGCCGCTCGATCGCCGCCCTCGCCCGCGACCACACCGCCACCACGGTGGACACCCCGGCCGTGGAGCTCCTGGTCACCCTCGACATGCCGGGCAAGGTCGCCGACTTCCTCCCCACCACCGAACTCGAGCCCGCCGAGCGGATCGCGCTCGACCAGGGGGCGACCGTACGGCGCGGCCAGAGCTACACCCTGCGCGTCACCGCCGTTCCGGCCGTGCACCGCAAGCTCCTCGCCCGCTGCCAGCCGCTCGACGGCACCCTGGGCGTCCGGCGCGGTTCCGGCCCAGCGCAAGGCCCGCCGCGAATACGAGAACCGCGTCAGCGCATTCACGCCCTGACCGTGATCGCTCTCAGCGTCAACCGCTGTAGCGATGTTCCCCGAGGCCCTAGAGGCCCGCGAGTTCGCGGAAACTGAAGGCCAGTCGGCGGGAACCCGAGGGTCTGTTGCCTCACATTTGGGGGATGGCCCCGTGGGTTTGTAGTGAAGCCGCTGGGTCGGCCTCTACTGGTGCACCCCCACAAAGTCCGTGAAGGCTTGTCGGCTGTGCACGAGCAGCTCGCGTACCGAGGGGTTGTGTGCGCTCTTCCAGATCAGAGCGAGCAATGCTGGTGTTTCGACATCATCGATGGTGCGGGCGGTGAGCCGGTCGCGGTAGCTGGCGGCCATCGAGTTGCTGAGGATGGCGACGCCGAGCCCGCGGGCGGCGAGGTCTGCAATGGCATCCGCGGCGCTGGCTTGTAGCGCGATCGAGGGTTGGAGGCTCTGTGCGGCGCAAGCCTGGTCAAATACGGCGCGCAGGCCGGTGCCGAGTGGCATGCACACGATCGGGTAGGCAATCAGGTCGCGTAGGGTGACCCGTCGCTGTTTCGCCAAGGGGTGCCCGCCCGGGACTGCCGCGATGAGCCGTTCGCTGATGATTGTCAGCGCGTCCAGCCCGTCGGGGGTGGCCGTTGCGGTCCCGATGAGTGCCAAGTCGACGGCGCCGGTACGTACCCCTTCGGCAAGCCGGTCGGAGCTGTCCTCCAGCAGTGAGATCTCCACACCGGGATGCGCCTGGTGAAATTCGGCGAGGGCTTCGAAGAGCGGGGTGAGGGTGCAGCCGATGACCATCCCAACGGTGAGCCGGCCCCGGATCAGGTCGGTCACCTCGCCCACTGCCTGGCCGACTGCCCCCGCTGCGGCGAGTGCGGCGCGGGCGTGTTCGAGTGCGGCCTTCCCCGCGACGGTGAGGGTGACGGTTCGGGCCGACCGGTCGAACAGTTCGGCACCGAGTTCCCGTTCGAGCTGGCGGATCTGGGCGCTGACGCCGGACTGACTGATGTGCACCCGCTCGGCCGCACGGGTGAAGTTCTGCTCTTCGGCGACTGCGACGAAGTATTCCAGCTGCCTTAGTTCCATGCCTACGAATTCTAGTTTGCAGAAGATCCATCTGTTGGACTTCTGACTGGCGGGCGATCACGCTGAGAAGTGCCGGATCCCGACGTCAGGAGGAACCCATGCCGGAGTACGAGAAGGCGATGCGACCCGAGGACATCACCCGCTTGTTCGTTGAGCGATCCAATGCCGGTGACGCGGCCGGGGTCGCCGCGCTGTACGAAGAGGACGCAGTGATGGCCTACCCGCCCGGCGAGCTGACGGTGGGGCGGGATGCGATCCGTGCGCTATGGGAGAAGGTGCTGGCCAACGGTCCCCGCTTCGAGCCGGAACAGCCGCTGCCGACGTTGATCAGCGGCGACATCGCCCTCACCTCGACCCCACCCAAGGATGGGACCGGCGCGCGGGCGCAGGTCGTCAGGCGTCAGTCCGACGGAAGCTGGCTGCGCCTGCTCGACCAGCCCGAGTTCGTCCCGCCCACCCGCTGATCCCGTCGCCTCCGAAAGTTCGCAAGGACGGAGCCTGTTGAGTGGGACCTTGAGGGGCCATCGCTGACGCGATGGCCCCTCAAGATCGTGGTGACTTTGGCTCTGCCTCTCCTCACGGGTGTCCTCGCGGTCCGCCCCACGCCGCGTGACGGCCTCCACCAGCGCACCGCCCGGGCACGGCCGGACGGGTGTACCGGATCCTGCTCGCCGAATCCGACGCAGCTGGAGCCCGACTCGGACCGTGCGCACGGGGGCCCACGCGTGTACGGAGAGAAAAGGGGTGGTACCCCGGCATCCGTTGCCGGACGACCCGACCGACGACAGGCCGCCGGACGACAGGGCCAGTCCAGAAGGCGGCCGGAGAGCCCTGCACCGTCGATCAGACCCCTCCGGGCTGAGGGCCGGCTGCCGACGCCTGCATCGTCGCTACGAACGCAAGGCCGAGCACTTCCTCGCCTTCGTCGGTCTAGCAGCACTTCTGATCGGCTACCGTCGCCCGGCCAGGACCATCAGGGCCTGAGTCGTCTCTGCTGGGGATCGAAGCAGACCAGCCCCATCGAGTCGGCGAGGGCTGCCGCATAGGCGGACGCCTCTTCTGCCCTGTCCCACCGCAGCGCGAAGTAGATGACTGGGCCCCTGGCCTCACCGATCAATGGTCCCGCAGCCCAAGGGGACGTTTCCTCCACACCCTCGACGCATGAGGCAGGTCGAGTGCGGCAGGAGGGAACCAACAGGGCTCCTGGACGGCAGGTTGAGACTTCGAACACCTCACCCAACGGCACGGGAGCCCTGTCCGTTGCGGCACCGAGGTCATCACCCGATCGTTGGCCACGCTGAAAAGGCTCAGTGACTGACGAGTCGTTAGCACAGAGCACACAAATGAGTTAGCTGTGCCTCTGCTCGCGGGTGTGGTCGGCCGCAAGGCTGTTCCCGGAATAACCGGCCGAGGCGGAGCCATGGCGCCGGTAGTCCTTCGGAGGTATGCCGTATGCGTTACGGAACGCGCGGCTGAAGTCAGCGGCTTGGGGGTAGCCCCAGCGGGAGGCGATCAAGTGGATGGGAGTTCCGTGCAGCGCAGGGTCGGCCAGGTCGCGGCGGGCGTGTTCGAGACGCTGTCGCCGGATCCAGCCGGAAACTGTGAGTCCATGCTCCTGGAAGAGGCGGTGCAGGTAGCTGGTGGAGATGTGGTGTGCGGCGGCGATGGCAGGCGGCGTCAATTGCGGATCATGCAGGCGCCCTTGGACGAAGGCACGGATGCGCAGTACGAGGGTCTGTCGGTGGGTTTCCGGGGGGAGGGACCTGTCGGCTTCGAGGGCATGGGCGAACAGTGCAGAAAGTAGGTCCACCGCCACGGTTCCCAGTCGCGGTCCGTCGTCGGGCCGGTAGGAGCCGGAGTCCCGGTTCACCTGGGTGAGGAACTGGGCGAGCAGCGCCCCGATACCCTCACGCCCAGATAATCGCCGCACTCTCAGAGAGTCGATCGCGTTCTCCGGCAGTGGCAGCAGCTTCCGGGGGATGAAGAGCCCTGTTCCCAGGATCGTTTCCTCGTCGTGGCTGGTGATCGCCCGTATGAGGTGGGGCCGTGAGGTGTCGTGGAGAACCAGGTCGTACGGTTCGTATTCGGCTTCGTGATCGGAGCTGGTGAGCCCCATCGTCCCGCGCAGGTTGAGCGAGAGATGGTAGAACTCGGGGTCGGACTGCTGGATCAGCTTCTGCGTTCGCCGCAGTGTCATCGGCGAGTGCTCCATCGTCCACAGCTGTACGCCCCCCAGGTCCAGGATTCGCTGCGAAGCCGCGAAGTTGGCCGCTTGATCACTGTCGACCTCGGCCGGCACATACGTCCGTAAGACGTGCTCACGCCAGCGGACAAACCGGTCTGACACGAATACGTCCTGCGTACTGAAAGCCCTTTCGACCAGCATTCCTCTCCTCTGCTGTTCAGCAGGGAAGCCCTGCGCTGCGGCTTTCCGGTGGGCTTCTGTCCACCGGCGCAGCAGGCTCCGGCCCTCCGAGGGCATTATCCGGACTGCCCGGGACACCACCGACGCCACCTCTCCCGCCTCCCACTTCGAGGTGGGAAACCGGTCCTCGTCGCTCGCTTCCATCACGATGGCGGCGTGGGCCGACGCGCCTGCGGCGCCCGGCCTGTCTGCCGACCACATGAGCCCCGTGGTGAAGGCTTGGCACGCAGCCACCTGGCACAGCGCGTCGGCCGGGGCGAACAGCTCTTCCTTGATGGTCATGCACTCTCACAGGTTCACGTCGCGCTGGTTGGACGTGTGGGAACGCAGATCTTCGAGGCGCCAAGGTGGCGGGGCGGTCTGTGAGGTAGCCCTTGGCTGTTTTGTCACACCTGGCAGCGCATCGCGGCCTCGGACGGGCCCCGGTGCGGAAGAGCTTCGAGGAAGGCGGCCAGGAGGGC
>NZ_BMRM01000034.1 GCF_014648635.1 Streptomyces cinerochromogenes
CGTCCAGGGTCTTCAGGAACGGCACGATGCCGTTGGAGTGCCCGTTCGTCCCCCGGATGTAGGAGCCGCGGGAGCGGATACGGGAGTAGGCGAGACCGATGCCGCCCGCGTGCTTGGAGAGCCGGGCCACCTGGTGGTAGCGGTCGTAGATGGAGTCCAGCTCGTCCAGCGGGGAGTCCAGCAGGTAGCACGCGGACATCTGCGGGCGCGGTGTGCCGGAGTTGAACAGGGTGGGGGAGGAGGGCAGGTAGTCCAGGCGGCTCATCAGGCCGTACAGCGCCGCGACTTCGTCCACCGAGCGGGCCGTGTGGTCCGCCGTCAGCCCGCTCGCCACGCGCAGCATGAAGTGCTGGGGCGTCTCGATCACCTTGCGGGTGAGGGGGTGGCGCAGCAGGTAGCGGCTGTAGAGGGTGCGCAGGCCGAAGTAGCCGAACCGGTCGTCGGCGCCCTCCGCCACCGCCGACTCCGCCAGGGCGTCCAGCCGTTCGGCGTGGGCGCGGACGAACTCCGCCGTGCCGTCGGCGACCAGGCCCTCGCGCTGCCCGACGGCGACGGACTCGGTGAAGGAGGCCACGCCCTGGGAGGCGGCCTCGCCCCGGATGGTCAGGGTCAGCAGCCGGGCGGCCAGCTTCGAGTAGGCGGGGTCCTCCGCGATCAGGCCGGCGGCGGCCTCCGTGGCCAGCTCACGCAGCTCCGCCTCGTCGGCCCGCGAGGACCGGCCCCGCAGCGCGGCGGCGGCCACCCGGCCGGGATCGGCGTCGGGCAGGTCGGCGGTCAGCTCGGTCAGGGTCCGCAGCAGCGCGGGCTCCGGATCCCGCTGCGGGTACTCCTCGGTGAGCGGAACCGGGTGGCTCGGAGCCAGGGTCACGTGGTGCTCCCTCGTCGGTGGAAAACGGGGCCCGGGACACAGGGGTGGCAAGGCGTGGGAAGACAGACGCCAGTGCCTGAGGGGCCCGCTGTGCCGTGGGCGTCTCAGGTGTCGCCGAAATCAGGTGGGAGCATACATCTTGTGTCTCGCCGTGCAACGAACCCCAGATGTAGTGTCCCGGGGCGTGTTCGTTGTTCGGACAACGAGGGAGGAGACGGCCCGGGACGCCAGCCCCGACAAGGGTTCGGCGGGCTCCTCCGCCCCGTCCGCGGAGGGCACGCGGGCGGGGTGCGGACGGCCGTGGCCGGTCGGCAGGCGGGCTGTGGCGCGAGGGGCGGAGGCGGCGGCGACACGAAGATGGCCGAAACGCGACGCACCGCCTCTCCGCCCGAACGGCGCCTCCGCACCGGCGCCTTCCGGCCGGCCCTCACGAACGGCGAACGTGGTCACCGGTCGGCGACCGTCGAACGTGGTCACCGGTCAGCGACCGTCGAACGTGATCACCGGTCAGCGGCCGTCCCGCGCGAACAGCGGCCGTTCCCGCGCGGCGGCCGTCACTCCTCGAACAACGCCTCCTGCTCGCCTTCCCTCTGCCGCCGCAGCCGCCGGTTGCGCGTGCCCACCACCACGGCCGTCGCCGCCGCCGTCGCGCCGAGGGCGGCAGGGACCATCCAGCCGCGGTCGAAGACGTGCCCGAGCACGTGGTCGAGGGAGAGCCGGCCGGGGCCGGTGACGGCGAGTCCGGCCGCGGCCAGGCCCAGGGTCGCCGCGTGCTCGTAGCCGCCCTCCTGGGCGAAGAAGCCGTTGGGCGCGTGGACCGCCGACGCCCCGGCCATCGCGCCGGCCGCCGCCGCGCCCGCCGCCGGAGTGGCGAGGCCCAGCGCCAGCAGCGTGCCGCCGCCCGCCTCCGCCAGGCCCGCCGCGGTGGCGCTCGCCTTGCCCGGGGCGTAGCCGACGGACTCCATGAACTGGCCGGTGCCTTCCAGTCCGTGGCCGCCGAACCAGCCGAACAGCTTCTGCGCGCCGTGGGCCGCCAGCACTCCGCCGGTGCCCAGCCGGAGCAGCAGCAGGCCCAGATCACGTCGGTCGTAACAGGTCACGGTGACTCCCCGGCAGACAGGCGGACAGGTCCCTCCCGTGTGCCCACCCTCGCACCGCCGACGCCGTCCGGCGCGTCCTGGGTGGCGTTCGGGTGGCGGGACCGGGGGAGCGGTGTGAGCCTGACGCCATGACGATTCAGCCAGCCAAGCTCAGCGAGCCGGCCGTCCGGGCCTTCGTCCACGCCGTCAACGCACACGACCGCGAGGGCTTCATGTCGCTGCTCGCGCCCGGCGCGACCATGGCCGACGACGGCTTGGACCGGGACCTCGCCGAGTGGACCGACCGGGAGATCTTCTCCTCCCACGGTCACATGGAGGTCGACAACGAGTCCGACGGCGGCCGCACCCTGCTGGCCCGCTACAGCAACGACACCTGGGGCGAGATGCGCACCAAGTGGAACTTCACCGTCGACGACGACGGACGGATCTCACGCTTCGAGACCGGACAGGCGTAAGAAGCCCTCCGGGGGCTTGTGTTCGCGTGCGCTCCACCTTCTAGCGTCCCGCCCATGACGACACGGACGCTGGGACGCAGCGGCACAGAGGTGAGCGCACTCGGGTTCGGGTGCTGGGCCATCGGAGGCGAGCACCGGACCGCCGACGGACAGCCCGTCGGCTGGGGGAAGGTGGACGACGACGAGTCCGTACGGGCGGTCCGCAGGGCGCTCGACCTCGGCGTCACCTTCTTCGACACGGCCGACTCCTACGGCACCGGGCACAGCGAGGAGATCCTGGGCCGGGCCCTGGGCACACGGCGCGACGACGTCGTCCTCGCCACCAAGTGGGGCAACGTCTTCGACCCGGACACCCGTACCCTCACCGGCACCGACGACACCCCGGAGTACGCCCGGCGGGCCCTCACCGCCTCCCTGCGCCGCCTCGGCACCGACCGCGTCGACCTGTACCAGCTGCACCTCTCCGACGCCGACCCGGCCCGCGCCGCCGAACTCCGCGACGCGTGCGAGGAGTTCGTGCGGGAGGGACTCGTACGCGCCTACGGCTGGAGCACCGACGATCCCGCACGGGCCGCCGTCTTCGCCGAGGGCCCGCACGCCACGGCCGTACAGCACCGCCTCAACGTCCTGCAGGACGCGCCCGGCATGGTGGAGCTGTGCGAGCGGCTGGAACTGGCCAGCGTCGACCGCAGTCCGCTCGCCATGGGGCTGCTGGCGGGGCGGCGCGGCGGACCGCTCGAGGCCGGGGACATCCGCAGCCGGCCGCCCGCCTGGCTCCCCGGGTACGCGGAGGACGGCTCCGGTGCCGACCCCCGGTGGCTGGCCCGGATCGACGCCGTCCGGTCCGTCCTCACCAGCGGCGGCCGGACCCTCGCCCAGGGCGCCCTCGCCTGGCTGTGGGCCCGCAGCCCGCGCACCGTGCCGATCCCCGGCTTCCGGACCGTCGCCCAGGCCGAGGAGAACGCCGGGGCGCTCGCGAAGGGGCCGCTCACCGCCGCCCAGCTGGCCGAGATCGACCGCCTGCTCGGCAGGTGAGCGGTCCCCGGGGCGGTACGGGCGCGGCCGGCGCCGGGCCGCCCGCCCGGCTGCCCGGGCACGCCGTCGAGGGCCCCTGGGCGGAGGGAGTGCGAGGGCCGGGGAAGCGGGGTGACTCATCGGATTCTCATAACGCGGCAAATTCCGGTCCGTCGGGCCCCACGGGTCGCTAATCCCCTGCTCGAAGCGGTGTACGGTCCCCGGGTGCGCGAATGTTCCCGGCTCAGCCGGCGTGCCGTCCTCGGGCTGACGGCCGCCGCCCTTCCCCTGTCCACGGCCACCGAGGCCGCCGCCGCGACGCCGGTCGTCGGCGGTGAGCGTCTGGCCCGCACCGGCGTCCAGGTGCGCGGTGCCTCCGGACTGCCCGGGAAGCTCACCGCCCAGGCCTGGCTGGTCGCCGACTGCGAGAGCGGGGAGGTGCTCGCCGCGTTCCACGCGCACCGCCGGCTCGCGCCCGCGTCCACGCTGAAGATGCTGTTCGCGGACACCGTGCTGAAGAAGTTCGACCGCACCGAGCGGTACAAGGTCACCGACGCCGATCTCGCCGACGTCCCGGCCGGCTCCAGCCTCGTCGGCATCAAGCCCGGCATCACCTACACCGTCGAGCAGTTGTGGCAGGGCGTGTTCCTGCGCTCGGGCAACGACGCCGTGCACGTGCTGTCCCACATGAACGGCGGCATCGCCCGGACCGTCGCCGAGATGCAGGCCAAGGCCGAGGACCTCCAGGCCCTGGACACCCATGTGGTCAGCCCCGACGGCTTCGATCACAAGGGGCAGCTCTCGTCGGCGTACGACCTCACGCTCTTCGCCCGCCACGGCCTGAAGGACGCCGACTTCCGCGGCTACTGCGGCACGCGGACCGCCGACTTCCCTGCGGGCGGCAAGAAGACGTTCCAGATCCAGAACACCGACCGCCTGCTGACCGGGGCATGGGGCCTGAAGACATACGACGGCCTGATCGGTGTCAAGAACGGCTACACCAGCCACGCCGGCAACACCTTCACCGGCGCGGCCACCCGTGGCGGGCGCACCCTGCTGGTCACCGTCATGCACCCCGAGTCCGGTGGCAACGCCGTCTACGAGCACACCGCCGCGCTGCTCGACTGGGGCTTCACCCACGGGCGTTCGGCGCAGCCCGTGGGCCTGCTGGTCGAACCGCTCAGCGAGGGCGGGGCGAGCGCGAGCCCGGCGCCCGGGCGCAAGGCCGTACAGGCGGCGGCCGGCGCGCCCGGCCCCGCGTCCGGGGGCGGCTCGGGGTGGCAGGCCAGCGCCGGCGCCGCCGGGGCGCTGGCGGTCCTGGGGGCGGGCGCCTGGGCCCTGCGCCGGCGTCGGGCACGGGCGGCGACGGCGCCGGAGGAGAGTGGAAGCGGACCGGGCGACGCCGTGTGACGCAGTGCGGCGGCCGTTCCACCGGCCGGCGTGTACCCGCGGTCCGCCGCGAGGTCCACCCCCAACTCCGGCCCGGTGGAACGGCCGCCGCCTCCCCCCTCGCAGTGGCCGCGGAACTTTCGTGCGTCAGATGTGAAGCTCTCGTGGAGAAAAGTTGAGCACAGGTCCACGACCGGCCGCAATAGCGCGGATGTTCTACTTCCACTTGTGCGGGCGTCCGGAGCTTCGCTCAACCCCGCCCGATGTACGGCATCGTCGTCGCCAGCACCGTCGCGAACTGCACGTTCGCCTCCAGCGGCAGCTCCGCCATGTGCCGCACCGTGCGCGCCACATCGGCCACGTCCATCACCGGTTCCGGGGCCACCTCCCCGTTCGCCTGGAGCGCTCCCGTCTGCATCCGGGCCGTCATGTCGGTCGCCGCGTTGCCGATGTCGATCTGCCCGACCGCGATCCGGTACGGCCGCCCGTCCAGCGACAGCGACTTGGTCAGACCGGTCAGCGCGTGCTTGGTCGCGGTGTAGGCGACCGAGTGCGGGCGGGGCGTGTGGGCCGAGACGGAGCCGTTGTTGATGATGCGGCCGCCCTGCGGGTCCTGCTCCTTCATCCGCCGGTAGGCCGCCTGGGCGCACAGGAACGCCCCGTTGAGGTTGGTGTCCACCACGTGCCGCCAGGCCTCGTACGGCAGTTCCTCCACCGGCACCCCGCCGGGTCCGAAGGTCCCCGCGTTGTTGAACAGCAGGTCCAGCCGGCCGAACCGCTCCACGGCCGCCGTGAACAGCGCGTCGACGTCCTCGGGCCGGGACACGTCGGCCGGTACGGCGAGCGAGGCCGCCCCCGGCACCAGTGCCGCCGTCTCCGTGAGCGGCTCGGCGCGCCGGCCGGCCAGTGCCACCGACCAGCCGGCGCGCAGCAGCTCCACGGCGACGGCCCGCCCGATGCCCGAGCCGGCCCCCGTCACCACCGCGATCTTCGAGTGCGTGTCAGTCATGGCACGGCAGCGTAGGCGGCGAGTCCGCGATGCGGAATCCGCTGTCCGCCATACGGTTAGCCGACGAGCGGGACCACCGCGTCACCCGCCGCGTCCTTCCCATCCTTCCCCTCCTCCCCGGGATACCGCACCCCGATCCGCTCCCGCACCGCGTCCAGCGTGCGCATCACCGCGAGCGTCCCCTCCAGCGGCACCAGCGGCGACTCCTTCTCGCCCGCCCGCAGCGCCCGCATGACCTCCGCCGCCTCGTGCCGCAGGCTGGTGCGCGGCCCGTCGGCCGGGTCGGCGGCGAACTCCTCGGGGTCACGGCCGTCCCGGTGGAGGACGAACCGGTCGGGATGGAAGAAACCGGACGGGATGTCAATCCGGCCGCGCGCACCGGTGACCGACGCGGTCACCGCCGTACCCCCGACGATCGAGCAGTGCAGCGAGGCCAGCGCCCCGCTCTCCCAGGACAGCACCGCCCCCGTCTGGAGGTCGACGCCCTCCGGCGACAGCACCGCGCTCGCGGCGATCCCCTCCGGCTCGCCCAGCAGCAGCTGCGCGAACGACACCGGGTACACGCCCAGGTCCAGCAGCGCCCCGCCGCCCAGCGCCGGATCCCGCAGCCGGTGCGCTGCGGGCAGCGCTCCATTCCGCGCCTCCGGCAAGAGGTGACCGGCCAGCCCGAAGTCGGCCTGCACGGTGCGCACGTCACCGATCGCCCCGTCGTCCACCAGCTCCTTCAACCGCCGCACCAGCGGATTGCAGTACATCCACATCGCCTCCATCAGGAAGCGGTCGTGCTCCCGCGCCAGCGCGACGAGTTCCTCCGCCTCGCGCAGGTTCAGCGTGAACGGCTTCTCGCACAGCACGTTCCGGCCCGCCCCCAGGCACAGCCCGGCCGCCGCACGGTGCGCCGCGTGGGGAGTGGCGACGTACACCACGTCGACCTCCGGGTCCGCCGCCAGCGACTCCCAGTCGCCGTACGCCCGCCCCACCCCGAACCGCTCGGCGAACGCCTCCGCCGACTCCCGGCGGCGTGAGGCCACCGCCACGATCTCCGCGTCCGCCAGATCGACCAGATCCGCCGCGAACGCCGCCGCGATCCCGCCCGTCGCCAGGATCCCCCACCGCACGCTCCGCTCCGCCATCCCCACCCTCGCTCACGTGTGCCTCGGCAGTGTGTACGAGCTGAGAGCATAGGTGCCGGTCGTACCGACGACAGCGATGTCAGGCAAGCAGCAGCACAGCAGCAGGGAGGGGCACATGCCGGACCACGCGGCGGCACCGACACCGGAACAGGACCGGCGGTCCGCCTCCGCCACCGCACCCTCACCCGCCCGGGCCGCGTCCCGCACCGGCCCCCTGGTCACCTTCCTCCTCGGCGGCCTCACCGCGACGACCCCGCTCGCCATGGACATGTACCTGCCGTCCCTGCCGCAGGTCACCCGCTCCCTGCACGCCCCCGCCGTCACCGTCCAGCTCACCCTCACCGCCTGCATGGCCGGACTCGCGCTCGGCCAGCTGGTCGTGGGCCCCCTGAGCGACCGCTGGGGAAGACGCCGCCCGCTGCTCACCGGGCTCGCCGTCTACCTCGCCGCCACCGCCCTGTGCGCCCTCGCGCCCACCGTCGAGACGCTGACCGCCTTCCGGCTGGTGCAGGGGCTCGCCGGCGCGGCCGGGGTGGTCATCGCCCGGGCCGTCGTACGCGACCTGTACGACGGGGTCGCCATGGCCCGCTTCTTCTCCACCCTGATGCTGATCTCCGGCGCCGCCCCCATCGTGGCCCCGCTGGTCGGCGGCCAGATCCTGCGGGTGACGGACTGGCGGGGCGTGTTCGTGGTGCTCACGGTGATCGGCGCGCTGCTCACCGCCCTGGTCTGGCTGCGGCTGCCGGAGACCCTGCCCCCGGCCGAACGACACCGCGGCGGCATGGGCGAGACCCTGCGCGCGATGCGCACCCTCCTCGCCGACCTGCCCTTCACCGGCTACATGCTCGCCGGCGGCTTCGCCTTCGCCGCGCTGTTCGCCTACGTCAGCGCGTCCCCCTTCGTGATCCAGGAGATCTACGGCGCCTCCCCGCAGACCTTCAGCCTGCTGTTCGGCCTCAACTCCGTCGGCCTGGTCGCCGCCGGGCAGATCAACGGCAAGCTGCTGGTCGGCCGGGTCAGCCTGGACAAGGTGCTCGCCGTGGGACTGACCGTGATCGCGCTCGCCGCGACCGCCCTGCTGCTGATGGCCACCGGCGCCCTCGGCGACACCGGGCTCGTCCCCGTCGCCGCCGCCCTGTTCGTCCTGATGTCGGCGATGGGCATCACGCTCCCCAACGCCCAGTCCCTCGCCCTGCTGCGCACCCGGCACGCCGCCGGCTCCGCCTCCGCGCTGCTCGGCACCTCCTCCTTCCTCGTCGGCGCGGTCGCCTCCCCGCTCGTCGGCGTCGCCGGGGAGCACACCGCCGTACCCATGGCCGTCGTCCAGCTGGCCGGAGCACTGGTCGCGGTGGCCTGCTTCGTGGGACTGTGCCGTCCCTGGACGACACGGGCGACCGCCCGTGCGGGCTCGGAGGGAGACGAGAGCTGAGCGTCCCGAGACTGCGCACCGGCACACCGGAACGGGCCGGGCTGGACCCCGCCGCCCTGGCCCGCCTGGTCGACGAGGTGCGCGCCCTCACCGCCGGCGAGCGCCCCTGGGCGGCCGGCGCCGTCGTGCTGGCCGGCCGCGGACCCGTGATCGCCGTCGCCGAGGCGTCGGGCTGGGCGGTGCGCTACTCCTCCTACGACCCCGAGTCCGGCACCGGTGTCGAGCTGCCGCCCGCCGCCCGGGTCCCGGCCACCCTCGACACCCCCTTCGACCTGGCCTCCCTCACCAAGCTGTTCACGTCCGTCGCCGCCGTGCAGCAGATCGAGCGCGGCACCCTCGGCATGGACGCCCGGGTCGGCGACTACCTGCCCGAGTTCCACGCCGCCGCCGCGTACGGCGTCACGGTACGGCAGCTGCTCACCCACACCTCCGGCCTGCGCCCCGAACTCCCCCTGTACGACTGCCCCGACGACGCCACCCGCCTCGCCCTCCTGCGCGCCGAGGCCCCGTCCGCCGAGCCGGGGCACCACCGGTACTCGGACCTCAACATGCTCCTGCTCCAGCACGTCCTGGAGCGCATCACCGGCCGCACCCTCGACGTCCTCGTCCGGGACGGCATCACCCGGCCGCTCGGCATGACCGCCACCGCGTTCGGGCCCTGCCCCGGCGCCGCGGCCACCGAGGACCAGCGGCGGCCGTGGGCCAAGGCCGACCGGGGGATGCTGCGGGGCGTCGTCCACGACGAGAACGCCTGGGCGCTCGGCGGGGTCGCCGGCCACGCCGGCCTCTTCTCCACCGCACCCGACCTCGCCGTCTTCTGCCGCGCCCTCCTCGCGGGCGGCTCCTACGGCCCCGCGCGCATCCTCGGCCCCGACTTCGTGGAGCTGCTCTTCACCCCGCCCGGCCTGGGCTTCGCCCTGGACCAGCCCTGGTTCATGGGCGAACTCGCCGGCCGCGGCGCGGTGGGCCACACCGGTTTCACCGGCACGTCCCTGGTCCTGGACCCGGCGACCGACACCTTCCTCGTCCTCCTGGCCAACACGGTCCACCCCCGCCGCCGCCCCCCGGACAGCGCCCCACGAGCACAACTGGCCACACACCTGGCAAGGGCCCTGCCCTGACCCCGCCCCCAGCAGGCCGGCACCAGTGCGGGGCACCCCGGAACCGCCGAACCAGCCGGAGGCACGGGCGCCATAGAATCGCCGGGTGAACGACCCCGCCTCCCCGGCCGCAACCCTCCGCACGGCCCTGGCCGACCTGCTCCACGGCCTGCCCCCCACAGAGGTCACCGCCGCCGTGGACCGGCTGATCGCCACCTACCGCGGCGACACCCCGACCCACGCCCCGATCCTCCGCGACCGCGCCGACGTCGCCGCGTACGCCGCCTACCGCATGCCGGCCACCTTCGAGGCCGTCCACTCCGCGCTCACGGCCTTCGCCGACACCCTCCCCGACTGGACCCCCGGCAGCCACACCGACGTCGGCGGCGGCACCGGCGCCGCCACCTGGGCCGTCACCGAGACCTGGCCGGGCGAGCGCGGCGTCACCGTGCTGGACTGGGCCGAGCCCGCCCTCGCCCTCGGCCGGCAGCTGGCCGCCGCCAACCCGGCCCTGGCCGGCGCCCGCTGGCAGCGCGCCCGGATCGGCGAGGACCTCACCCTGGCCGCCACCGACCTGGTCACGGTGTCGTACGTCCTCAACGAACTCGCCGAGCCCGACCGGGCCGCCCTCGTCGACGCCGCCGCCGGCGCCGCGCAGACCGTCGTGATCGTCGAGGCCGGCACCCCGGCCGGATACCAGCGGATCATCGAGGCCCGCGACCGGCTGGTCCGCGCCGGCTTCCGCGTCGCCGCCCCCTGCCCGCACAGCGCCGCCTGCCCCATCGCGCCCGGCACGGACTGGTGCCACTTCTCCGCCCGCGTCGGCCGCTCCTCCCTGCACCGCCAGGTCAAGGGCGGCTCGCTGGCGTACGAGGACGAGAAGTTCAGCTACGTCGCCGCCACCCGGCTGCCCGCCGAACCCGCCCCCGCCCGCGTGGTCCGGCGCCCGCAGCTGCGCAAGGGCCAGGTGCTGCTCGACCTGTGCGAGAGGGAGGAGCGGCTGCGCCGTACGACGGTCACCAAGCGCCACGGCGACCTGTACAAGGCCGCCCGGGACGCCGACTGGGGCGACGCCTGGCCGCCGCACGACTCCGCGTCGTAGCCCGCCGCCCCGGCTTGTTACTTTCGACCCCATGGTCGACAAGCCCACCCCCGACGCCACCCGCCGCAGCGAGAAGTCCCGCCGGGCGATCTACGCCGCCGCCCTCGCCCTGGTCGGCGAGGTCGGCTACCCGAAGACCACCGTCGAGGCCATCGCCGCCCGGGCCGGGGTCGGCAAGCAGACCATCTACCGGTGGTGGTCGTCCAAGGCGGACGTCCTGCTGGAGGCGTTCCTGGACCTCGCCGGGCAGACGGCCCGGGCGGCCGGCCAGGAGCCGGACGCCGCCGTCCCGGACACCGGCGACCTGGCCGCCGACCTCAAGGCGGTGCTGCGGGCCACGGTGGACGAACTGCTCGACCCGCGCTTCGACGTGCCGGCGCGGGCGCTGGCCGCGGAGGGCGTGGTCAACGAGCAGCTCGGCCGCGAGGTCGTGAGCGGACTCCTCGAACCGCAGCTCCAGCTGTACGTCGCCCGCCTGCGCTCGGCACAGGCGGCGGGGGCGGTCCGGGCCGACGTCGACCCGCGGATCGCGCTGGAGCTGTTCGTGTCCCCGCTCGCGCAACGCTGGCTGCAACGGACCGGACCGATCTCGTACGACTACACGGACACCCTGGTCGAATACGCCCTGTACGGCATCGCACCCCGTTGAGTGCTTCCGCACCACGCCTTCCGGGCCCCCGAAGTACGTGAAGATGGGACGATAGGGCATGCTGTCCGCACACCAGCGAGGCGAGCACGGGACCGAGGGGATAGATGAGCGCGACGTTCGGCGGCCGGAGCGGCCGGCAGAGCAAACTCTCCCAGTGGCTGCTCGGACGCCGCACGAAGGAGGCCGCCGCGGACGACGGCGGCCGTGAGACCCTCCTGCTGGCCGCCGCGGCGGCCGGACTGCCCCTCGCACCCGCCGCGCACCCCGCCGACGGCTACCGCTGCTCCTGCGACCGCGTGGGCTGTCCCACCCCGGCCCGGCACCCGGTGTCCTTCGCCTGGCAGACCCAGTCCACCACCGACCGCGCCCAGGTCGAGCGGTGGGCCCGGCACCAGCCGCAGGCGAACTTCATCACCGCCACCGGCATGGTGCACGACGTGCTGGACGTGCCGCTGGCGGCGGGCCGGGAGGCCATGGAGCGGCTGCTCGGCTCCGGCGTCGAGGTCGGACCGGTCGCCGAGAGCGACGACGGCCGCATGCTGTTCTTCACCCTCACCCGGGGCACCCCCGAGGACGAGGACGAGTGGTGGCCCTGCGAGCTGGACTGCCACCCGGAGACGATGGACGAGCACCCCGGCCTGCGCTGGCACTGCCGGGGCTCCTACGTCCTCGTACCGCCCGCCCGGCTGCCCGGCGTCGACGACCGGCAGGTGCGCTGGGTGCGCGGCCCCGAGCACCCGTTGCCCGACCCGCTGAGCCTGCTGGAGGCGCTCACCGACGCCTGCGCCCGGCACGTGGGCGCCGAGGCCGGCCGGCACGGCACGGCCTGGCCCCTGCACCACTGACCGGCAGCCGGCCTACTCGCCCTGGGCGGCCGTCAGTCCCTGGACCCGCCCCAGCATCCGTACCGGGCCGCTGCCGGCCGGGTCGAGGACGGCCTCGTTGGCGATCGACTCCATCGTCAGGGACTGCTTCACCTCGCCCTTGACCAGGGCCTGCACGGACTTGTTCGGGACCTGCACCAGGCCGCCGGTGTAGGCGGTCTGCTTCTCGTAGTGGTGCGTGGTGAAGAAGACCAGCGCCCCGCCGTCCGCCGTGCGCAGCGCGAGCGGCGCGTAGGCGCCGTGGGTGAGCGGCTCGTCGATGAACTGGCGGACCAGGCCGGGCTTCCGGGCCTCCTTGGCACGGTCCGCGCGCAGCTTGCTGGTGTCGCGGCCGTCGGCGAAGGTCTTCCCGCCGCTCTTCAGGTAGGACGCGTACGACGCGCTCAGCTCGTCCGGGCGCACGGCCAGTTGCGTGGTGCCGGCGGGCACGGCCTCGGCCCAGCCGTCCTCGTCCTTGGTGAACTCCGGGACCGTGCCGGGGGCCATGAGCGTCAGATAGGCCACGCGCCAGCGCTCGCCGAGGTCGCCCCGGGTGAAGACCAGCACCCAGCGGTAGCTGCCGCCCTTGTTGCCCTTGGCGTCGGCGACGAACCAGCGGGGCCAGCCGGCCTTCTTCGGGATCGTGATCCGCACGTCCGTCAGCTTCAGCGGGCTGTGGCCGGCGTTCCCGGACGGGCTGTTGACGTGCCCGGCCTTCAGCCGGGCCGCGTCGATGTCGGCGAGGGCGCCGGTCACATAGGGCGCGTCCAGGGAGCTGTCGTAGGCCTTGTCGGCCTTGTTGTACGCGTCGGTGAACGCGGTGAGGGCCTTGGCGGCCTCGGCGCGGGTGGCCGCGGGGAGCACCTCGCGCTCCCCGTGCACCACCACGCATCCGCTCGCGGTGAGCGACAAAGCGGTCAGCGAGGCCGCTATGAGTGCGTTCCGGTCACGCCTGCGAAGCCGTCGACGGCTGCGTTCCCTGGTCATCGGGCTCCTTCACCTTCCCCTTTCCGGAGGCGAACCCTACCGGGGAGAGGAACAGCGCGAGCACCGGGACCAGGTACAGCGCCCACACCGTGATCTGGACGACCGTCGGGTCGGGCTGGAAGTTGAACACGCCCTTCAGCAGGGTGCCGTACCAGCTGTCCGGCGGGATGACGCCGCTGATGTCGAAGGCCAGCTCGTTGATGCCCGGGATCCAGCCGGCCTCCTGCAGGTCGTGGAAGCCGTACGCGAGCACGCCCGCCGCGACCACGACCAGCATGCCGCCGGTCCAGGTGAAGAACTTGGCGAGGTTGATCCTCAGGGCACCCCGGTAGAACAGCCAGCCCAGGAGGACCGCCGTGGCCAGGCCCAGGGCGACGCCGACCAGCGGGCGCGGGGTGCCGTCGCTCGCCGCGTGCACCGACGCCCACACGAACAGCGCGGTCTCCAGGCCCTCCCGGCCGACGGCGAGGAAGGCGGTGGCGACCAGCGCGCCCGTGCCGAGCTTCAGGGCCGCGTCCAGCCTGCCGTGCAGCTCCGACTTCAGGTGCCGGGCGGTGCGCCGCATCCAGAACACCATCCAGGTCACCAGGCCCACGGCGATGACCGACAGGGAGCCGCCGAGCGCCTCCTGCGCCTGGAAGGTCAGCTCCTGGGAGCCGAACTCCAGGGCGCAGCCGAAGCCCATGGCGATGGCGATCGCGATGCCGATGCCGATCCAGATCGGCTTCAGGGCGTCCTTGCGGCCGGTCTTGACCAGGTAGGCGATCAGGATGCAGACGACGAGCGACGCCTCCAGCCCCTCGCGCAGGCCGATCAGGTAGTTGGAGAACACCGGCTAGGCCTCCTTCGAGAACAGCGTGCGGCCCCACCAGTCACCGGAGTCCCGGACGCCGGGCGGGACCGCGAAGACCGCGGAACCGACGTGCTGGATGTACTCGTTGAGCGCGTCGTGCGCGGAGAGCTTGCGCTGGAGCGGGATGAAGCCCTTGCGTACGTCCCGCTGGTAGGCGAGGAAGAACAGGCCCGCGTCGAGCCGGCCCAGGCCGTCGGTGCCGTCGGTGAACGAGTAGCCCCGGCGCAGGATGGTGATCCCGTTGTTGGAGTCGGGGTGGGCGAGCCGCACGTGCGCGTCCGGCTTCATCGCCTTCAGGAACGGCTCGTCGTGCTCCTTGGCCTTGCCGACCGGGGCGCCCTCGCGCTTGTCGCGGCCGAACACGTCCTCCTGCTCCTGGAGCGAGGTGCGGTCCCAGGTCTCGATGTTCATCCGGATCCGCCGGGCGACCAGGTACGACCCGCCGGTCATCCAGTCCGGCCCGTCGCCCTCGCCGACCCACACGAACTTCTTCAGCCGGTCGGTCTCGGTGCCCGCGATGTTGCGGGTGCCGTCCTTGAAGCCCATCAGGTTGCGCGGGGTCTGCGCGTCCGGGGTGGTCGAGGAGGTCTTGCCGAAACCGAGCTGCGACCAGCGGATGGCGACCTTGCCGAAGCCGATCCGGGCGAGGTTGCGGATGGCGTGCACGGCGACCTGCGGATCGTCGGCGCAGGCCTGGACGCACAGGTCCCCGCCGGTGCGGGCGCGGTCCAGGTTGTCGCCGGGGAACCTGGGCAGGTCGACCAGGGCCTCCGGCCGCCGGTCCTTCAGGTCGAACTTGTCGAACAGGGACGGCCCGAAGCCGATGGTCAGCGTCAGCCGGGACGGCTTGAGCCCGAGCGCCTCACCGGTGTCGTCCGGCGGGGCCTCGGCGAGTCCGCCGTAGGCGCCCTCGCCGACCGCCTTGCCCGCGGTCATCCGGCGGGCCGCCGCCGTCCAGTCCTTCAGCATCTGGACGAACGCGTCGCGGTCCTCGGTCTTCACGTCGAACGCGGCGAAGTGCAGGCGGTCCTGGACCGGCGTCGCGATGCCGGCCTGGTGGGTGCCGTGGAACTCCACCGCGGCGCCCGTCCCGGCGGCGGCGGGGTCCATGTCGTCGCCCGTCCTGGCCATCGCCACGGCCCCGCCGGCCACGGCGGCCCCGAGCGCGAGCCCGGCACCGCCCCAGCCGATCAGCGCCCGACGCGACGGACTGTTCTCCCGGGGCTCCCGGGCCTCCTGGGTCTCCTGGATCTCGGTCATCGCTCGTGCCCCCCTGCTTACTTCACGACCGCGGCGGCGAGCTTGGACAGCGGCTCGGCGAGCGCGTTCACCGCGTCCGACAGCTCCTTGCGCTGGTCCTTGCCGACCTTGTCGTAGGAGACGAAGTCGTACGACGTCTTGTCCGTCCGGTACGTGTCGAGCAGCGTGTCCAGCGCCGCGAACTGCCGGTCCAGCTCCTTGGTCAGCGCCGGGTCGTTCTTCGCGGCGACCGGCTTCAGCAGCTCGTACGCCTTCTGGGCGCCCTCGACGTTGCCCTTGAAGTCGACCAGGTCGGTGTGGGCGTAGCGGTCCTCCTCGCCGGTGACCTTGCCGGTGGCGACCTCGTCCAGCAGCTCCTTGGCGCCGTTGGCCATGGAGGTCGGGGTGATCTCGGCCTTGCCGACCCGGCCCTGCCAGTCCCTGAGGTCCGTCAGCAGCTGGTCGGCGAGGGCCTTCTCCTGCGCGCCGATCTTCTTGTCCTGCCAGAGGGCCTTCTCCAGCCGGTGCCAGCCGGTCCACTTCTGGCCGGCCTCCAGGCCGTCCTCGCGGACGTCGACCTTCGGATCGATGTCACCGAAGGACTCGGCGACCGGCTCGGTGCGCTCCCAGCCGAGGCGGGAGAGGCCGTAGGCCTTCTTCGCGGCGTCCAGGTCGCCGTCCTTGACCGCCTTCACGAAGGTCTCGGCCTTCGGCAGCGTCTCGTCGGCCTGGTCCTGGGCGTACTGGCGGTAGTCGGCGACGGCCTTGTCCAGCCGCGGGTCCCGCTTGGCGCCGCCACCGCCGGTCACGGTCAGCTTCTGCCGCACACCGTGGCCCTTCATGCCGGGCCGGCAGGCGATCTCGTACGACCCGGCCTTCACCTCGGCGGTCAGCGTGTACTTGGTGCCCGGGCCGATGTTCTCCTTCTCGGAGACGATCCGGTCGTCCGGGAACAGGATCTCGACCTCGGTCGCCTTCGAGCCCTTGTTCTCGATCTTGAGCGTGACCTGACCGGCCGGCACCGACGTGCTGGAGGTGTCGCACTTCGAGTCGGCGGCCGTGACCTGGATGGCGTCGCCGTCCTTGGCGTCGCTCTTCGCGGTGCAGGCCGAGAGGGCGGTCAGAGCCGCCGCGGTGGCGGCGGCGGTGACGGTCAGTCGGACGGCTCGCATGCAGGCTCCAAGCGGATCTGATCTGGTGAGGCTGCCCTAACTTACATGAGGCTTACCTCACCCATACCCCTGGGTGCCGTGATTCAGCTCTCACCGTCACGTCACGGACACGGCTTGATGGCGACGTCTCAAAAGAGACGGCAACAAACGGCAAAGGCGACGTCAAGGGTCCGGGGGCACGCCTGGTAAGCGCTCGCCGGGGCCGCGGTGTTTCAATTCCCCGGTGACTGACTACGACGTACTCCGCGTCTTCTGCGGACCGAACGGCGGCTACGGCAACGAGCTGGGAGTCGTCCGCGACGGCTCGGTGCTTCCCGAGCGGAGCGACCGGCAGGCCCTCGCCGGCAAACTCGGCTTCAGCGAGACCGTGTTCGTGGACGACCCCGAGCGCGGAGTGATCGACATCTACACGCCCACCCTCCGGCTGCCCTTCGCCGGTCACCCCTGCGTAGGCACGGCCTGGCTGCTCGACGTACCCGAACTGGTCACCCCGGCCGGAGTCGTCGGCACCCGGCTGGACGGAGAGTTCAGCTGGATCGAGGCCCGCGCGGAGTGGGCGCCGCCGCGCACCCTGCGCCAGTACCCGAGCGCCGCCGAGGTGGACGCGCTCCCGGTGCCGCCGAAGGGGGAGTGGATCTACGCCTGGGCCTGGGAGGACGAGGCGGCCGGGCGGGTCCGGGCCCGCGCCTTCCCCGGCCGCGACGACGGCATCGAGGAGGACGAGGCGACCGGCGCCGCGGCCCTGCTCCTGACCGAACGGCTGGGCCGGGCCCTCAACATCACCCAGGGCCGGGGCTCGCAGATCCTGACCGCGCCCCAGCCGCACGGGTGGATCGAGGTCGGCGGGCGCGTCCGCCTGGAGCGCTGACACACCGCGGCGACGCGCCGGCGGCCGGTGCGGCGCCCGGGTGACCGTTCGAGCGCCCGTCCGGGTGGATCCGCGTGTGCGCGCGAGGGCGAACGGGGACCACTGGGCGTGACCACTCCGCCTCCCCGAGAGGAGCACCATGCGCATCAGATCAGTCGTGGCCGCGACCTGCCTCGCCGCCGCTCTCGCCGCCGCCGGCGCGACGACGGCCGGTGCCACCAACTACGACACCAAGGACGACGACGAGGCCGTCTGCAGCCCGTACGCCGGCTCGCTGACCTCGCTGGAGAACCACGTGACCTGGTCCGGCGCCCACTGCAGCGACTACCTGCGCTGATGCGACCCGGGTCCCCCGCACGCGGTGCGGGGGACCCGGTCGTCCAGGGCTCACGCGCCCCGCGCGGTGCTCAGGGGAGGGTCAGGATCTCCGCGCCGGTGTCCGTCACGACCAGGGTGTGCTCGAACTGCGCGGTCCGCTTGCGGTCCTTCGTCACGACCGTCCAGCCGTCGTCCCACATGTCGTACTCGTGGGTGCCGAGCGTCAGCATGGGCTCGATCGTGAAGGTCATCCCCGGCTGCATCACCGCCGTCGCGTGCGGGCTGTCGTAGTGCGGGATGATCAGCCCCGAGTGGAACGACGTGCTGATGCCGTGGCCGGTGAAGTCCCGGACCACGCCGTAGCCGAAGCGCTTGGCGTACGACTCGATGACCCGGCCGATGACGTTGATCTGCCGGCCCGGCTTCACCGCCTTGATCGCCCGGTCGAGCGACTCCCGGGTGCGCTCCACCAGCAGCCGCGACTCCTCGTCGACGTCACCCACCAGGTAGGTGGCGTTGTTGTCGCCGTGCACCCCGCCGATGTACGCCGTCACGTCCAGGTTGACGATGTCGCCGTCGCGCAGCACGGTCGAGTCCGGGATGCCGTGGCAGATGACCTCGTTGACCGACGTGCACAGCGACTTCGGGAAGCCCCGGTAGCCCAGCGTGGAGGGATAGGCGCCGTGGTCGCACATGTACTCGTGGGCGACCTTGTCCAGCTGGTCCGTGGTGACCCCGGGCGCGATGATCTTCGCGGCCTCCGCCATCGCCCGCGCGGCGATACGGCCGGCGGTCCGCATCGCCTCGATGGTCTCGGGGGTCTGCACCTCCGGCCCGGTGTACGGCGTCGGCGCGGGCTTGCCGACGTACTCGGGGCGGCGGATGTTTCCGGGAACCGAACGGGTGGGAGACAGCTCCCCTGGTACGAGCAGCGACTGGCCAGACATGTCAGCGAGTCTAACCAGCGGACATGGGGGAACATGTCGGTGGCGAGAGGAGCTGGTCATGGCCCTGTTCAAGAAGCGCACCGCCGGCAAGCCGGGCGAGTGGTACTACTGCCTGGAGCACAAGAAGGTCGAGGAGGGCCCGGACTGCCCGGGCAAGGACCGCTTCGGGCCGTACGCGTCCCCGGACGAGGCCCGGCACGCGATGGAGACCGCCGCCGAACGCAACCTCCAGTGGGAGAACGACCCCCGCTGGCACGACGCGCCCGCCGGCGGCAGCACGGAAGAGAGCTGAGCGGACCTCCGGGGCCGGGACACCGGGCACCCGCCCCTGAGCACGGCGGCACGGCGGACCGGCGGCCGGGCGGGTCACCAGGGGGCCGGCGGGGGAGCCGTCAGCGCTTCCGTCCAGCGGGACAGGCGGTCCCGGAACCCCCGTCGCACCCTCAAAGAGCCCGCGTTCTCCCCGGCCGCCGCGCTGACCAGGTGCTGCACGGTGTCCAGGTCCAGTTCCGCCCCCTGAGGCACGGCCAGCGTGTCATGGGCCATCGCGGCCAGCTCGCCCCCGCCCGCGCCCAGCGCCAGCACCGTCACCCCGGCCCGCCGGGCGTCGTGCACCCGCTCCAGCAGCGGCGCCGGTTCCCCGGGCGCCACGACCAGCAGGGTCTCACCGCGCCGCGCCGCCGCGAGCCGTCCCGGCCCGACCGCCAGATGCGCGGGATCCGAGGGGCGCGCGTGATGCCGTACCAGCGTCGGCGCCAGCTCCGGCGTGCCCGACCAGGCCGCCTCGTCCACCAGGTGCGCGGCCAGGTGCCAGGGCTCGTACTCCGGCGTGCCCACCAGCAGCAGCCCGCCCCCGTGCGCCACCACCGACCCGCGCAGCACCCCCGCGAACCTCCGGGTGGCCCCCAGCCACTCGGTCCCGGCGAGCACTTCCCGCAGCAACGCGACCCGTACGGCGTCCATGCGACCGCATCCTGCCGCAACCACTCACCCGTGACGCGGAGTTCACCCGGAATTCGCCCGACCCGGGGATGGTGACGGCCCGTCCGCAGGCCTTCAGGAGCCGCCCGATGACCGACGTGACCGTCCCCTTCCGCGCGGGCCGCGAGGGATACGCGAGCTTCCGCATACCGGCCGTCGTCGCCTCCCGGTCCGGCACCCTGCTCGCCTTCTGCGAGGGCCGCGTCGACTCCGCCGCCGACCACGGGCACATCGACATCGTGCTGAAACGGTCCGCCGACGGCGGCCGCACCTGGGGACCCCTCCAGGCCGCCGCGCGCAACGGCACGGACCTCGCCGGCAACCCCGCCCCCGTCGTCCTGGACACCGGCCGGATCCTGCTCGTGCACATACGGGCCTCCGCCTCCGCCACCGAGGCCGCCATCCTGCGCGGCCAGGTCTCCGACGCCGACGGCCGGCGAGTGTGGGTGCAACACAGCGACGACGACGGGCTGACGTGGTCCGAGCCCAGGGAGATCACCCCGCAGGTGAAGAGGCCCGGCTGGCGCTGGTACGCCACCACCCCCGGCCACGCCCTCCAGCTCACCTCCGGCCGCGTCCTCGTCCCGGCCAACCACACCCTGCCGCCCACCGGCACCGACACCGGCGCCGAGGCGAAGTACAACAGCGGGCACTGCCTGCTCAGCGACGACCACGGCGAGACCTGGTACCTCGGCTACCTGGACGAGAACACCGACGGCTACGTCAACGTCAACGAGACCACCGCCGCCGAACTCCCCGACGGCCGCGTCTACCTCAACACCCGCAACGACTCCCCCTCACCCGGCAACCGCGCCGACGCCCGCTCCGAGGACGGCGGGAAGACCCTCGTGAAGCCCTTCCGCCCGCAGGCCGGACTGGCCGCGCCGGTCTGCGAGGCCGCCGTGCTCCAGCTCCGCGACCCCGACGTGCTGCTCTTCTCCGCCCCCGCCGACCCCGGCGGCGCCCGCGCCCTGATGACGATCCGCGCCTCCCACGACGGCGGCACCACCTGGCGCACCGCGTACACCGCCGACGGGCTCCCCGCCGCCTACTCCGACCTGGTCCGCGTCGACCCGCACACCGTCGGCCTGCTCCACGAGACGGGCGACTTCGGCGCCTACGAGACGATCACCTTCCGCCGGGTGCCCGTGCACCGGCTGACCTGAGCCGCTACCGGCCCGGCGGCGGACGTAGAGTCGGCCCATGACCTCTACCGACAGCGCACAGACCCCTGCCAAGGCCCCCGCCAAGGACCCCTGGGACCTGCCCGACGTCTCCGGGTACGTCGTCGGCGTGCTCGGCGGCACCGGACCGCAGGGCAAGGGCCTCGCCTACCGGCTCGCCCGGGCCGGCCAGAAGGTGATCATCGGCTCCCGCGCCGCCGAGCGCGCCCGGGCCGCCGCCGACGAACTCGGCCACGGCATCGAGGGCGCCGACAACGCCGAGACCGCGCGCCGCAGCGACATCGTGATCGTCGCCGTACCGTGGGACGGCCACGGCGACACCCTGAAGTCGCTGCGCGAGGAGCTGGCCGGCAAGCTCGTCGTGGACTGCGTCAACCCGCTCGGCTTCGACAAGAAGGGCGCCTACGCGCTCAAGCCGGAGGAGGGCAGCGCCGCCGAGCAGGCCGCCGCGCTGCTGCCGGACTCCCGGGTCACCGCAGCCTTCCACCACCTGTCGGCCGTCCTGCTCCAGGACCCGGAGATCGAGCAGATCGACACCGACGTGATGGTGCTCGGCGAGGACCGCGCCGACGTGGAGATCGTGCAGGCGCTGGCCGGGCGCATCCCCGGCATGCGCGGCGTCTTCGCCGGCCGGCTGCGCAACGCCCACCAGGTGGAGTCGCTGGTCGCGAACCTGATCTCCGTCAACCGCCGGTACAAGGCACACGCCGGGCTCCGCGTCACCGACGTGTGAGCCGCGAAGGGCGATGGGGGACACTGGTCGGCGAAGCAGTCACCGCGCAGTGTCCCCGACAGGAGCCGACCCACCATGCCCCGCATCGCCCTCTACCCCCTCGTCGTCTGCGTCCTCGCCGTGGCCGCCGCGGTCGTCTCCTTCGCCCGGGGCAGCTGGCTGGGGATCGTCTGGGTGCTCCTGGCGGGCCTGTCGTCCAACATGACGTGGTACTACGTCAAGCGCGGCAGGGCCGGCCGGAGCGGGTCCGTCACCGGCTGACCGAGCAGTAGTCGTTGGTGCCCTCCCAGAACCGGTACAGCTCCTGTCCGCAGTACTGGGAGAAGCCGTCGACGTGCAGCGCCCGCATGATCGCGTCGATCACGTCGAAGAACGCGCCGTTGACCGACGGCAGCCACAGCAGCGCGAACACGAACAGCAGACCGAACGGGGCGAACGGCTCCACCTGCCGCTTCACGTTGTACGACAGCCAGGGCTCGATCACGCCGTAGCCGTCCAGGCCCGGCACCGGCAGGAAGTTCAGCAGCGCCGCCGTCACCTGCAGCAGCGCCAGGAACGCCAGCGCGAACCGGAACTCCGCGGGGACGCCGTCCAGCGCGTCCAGCCAGAAGGGGGCCGTGCACACCGCCGCGAACAGCACGTTCGCCAGCGGGCCGGCCGCCGAGATCAGACTGTGCCGCCAGCGGCCCGGGATGCGGCTCCGCTCGATGAACACCGCCCCGCCGGGCAGACCGATCCCGCCCATGATCACGAACAGCACCGGGAGCACGATGCTCAGCAGCGCGTGCGTGTACTTCAGCGGGTTCAGCGTGAGATAGCCCTTCGCGCCGACCGTGATGTCCCCGCCGTGCAGGGCGGTGCGCGCGTGCGCGTACTCGTGCAGGCACAGCGAGACGATCCAGGCCGCCGTCACGAACAGGAACACCGCGATTCCCGGCTGCGCGGCGAACCCGGTCCAGGTGGCCCAGCCGGTCACCGCCGTCACGGCCAGTATGCCGACGAACACGGGACTGATCTGCCGGTCGCCGCGACGGCTGGTGGCGGTGGTCATGGGGCGGGCTCCTCCTGGTGCGGGGCGGTCGGCAGGCCGACCGTACCCGGCCGGGGCTCACCAGGAAAACGCCTCGCCACGGCCGTCCGGTTCCTGGAAGGTGGAGAGATGGCACTGATGAAGGTGTTCTACGAGAGCTGGCAGATGGAGTGCTGCGGTCGCCCGTTCGGCGTGGGCAAGCAGGTCGCCTGGCCGCTGGTCGCCGTGGACGAGGAGCACGCGGACGGACAGTGGTACGGCGCCGACGCGTGGGTGGAGAACCACGGCGACGTCCCGCACGACACCACCGGCCACGTCCGCGCCATCGAGCTGGTGTACCAGGTCTACGCCGAGACCGGACCGGGTTCACGCACCTTCGAGCCGGTGCCGGAAGAGTGGTCGCTGGAGCCGGTCGACAGCTGCCCCAAGTGGTTCCGTCGGGAGGAGACGGCCGGCGGTCCCGGGCCGCGCCGCAGCCGCGACCAGGCCGGCGTCCTCGTCACCCTCGAAGTCCCGACCGCCGGCGCCCGCCCCTGACGGCACCGGGGACAATGGACCCCGTGCGCTATCGGCTGCTCGGCACCACCCAGGCAATCCGTCCCGACGGTACGGCCGTCCCGGTCGGCGGGGCGCGGCTGCGTGCCCTGCTGAGTGTGCTCGCGCTGCGGGCCGGGCGGACCGTGCCCGCGCCCGTGCTGGTGGACGAGGTGTGGGGCGCCGACCCGCCCGCGGACGCCGCCGGTGCCCTCCAGGCGCTCGTCGGCCGGCTCCGGCGGGCCCTCGGCGCCGACGCCGTCGCCTCCGCCGACGGCGGCTACCGGCTCACCGCCGCCCCCGACGACGTGGACCTCACCCGCTTCGACCGGCTCACCGGCGACGGCCTCGCCGCCCTCGCCGACGGCGACCCGGCCAAGGCCGCCGCCGTCCTCGACGACGCCCTCGCCCTGTGGCACGGGCCCGCCCTGGCCGACCTGCCCGACCGCACCGCCGAGGCGGCCCGCTGGGAGACCCGCAGACTCGACGCCCAGCGGGCCCGGCACACCGCCGCCCTCGCCCTCGGCGAGGCCGAGCGGGCGCTGCCCGAACTGACCGCCCTGTGCGACAGCCACCCCCTGGACGAGCGGCTCCAGGCGCTGCGGCTGCGCGCCCTGCGCGACGCCGGCCGCCCCGCCCAGGCCCTCGCCGCCTACGACGACGTACGCCGCCTGCTCGCGGACCGGCTCGGCTCCGACCCCGGCCCCGACCTGCGCGCCCTGCACGCCGAACTGCTCGGCGAGGAACCCCCGCCCGCCGGACCCGCCCCGGGCCGGCCCGCGGACCGCCCGGGCAACCTGCCCGCCCGGCTCACCTCCTTCGTCGGCCGGGAGAGCGACATCCGGGCCATCGGCGCCGACCTCACCGCGGCCCGCCTGGTCACCCTCCTCGGACCCGGCGGCGCCGGGAAGACCCGGCTGTCCCTGGAGGCCGCCGAGGCGGTACGGCCCACCCTGCGGGACGGGGTCTGGCTCGCCGAGCTGGCCCCCGTGGACGACCCCGACGCCGTACCGCAGGCCGTGCTCACCGCGATCGGCGCCCGGGAGACCGTGCTGCACGGCGCCGGCGTGGACGGCATGCGCGCGGTCTCCGAACGGCACGCCGACCCCGTCGAACGGCTCGTGGAGCACTGCGCCCGGCGCCGCATGCTGATCATCCTCGACAACTGCGAGCACGTCGTCGACGCCGCCGCCCGGCTCACCGAGCGGCTGCTGGCCCGCTGCCCCGAGCTGACCGTCCTCGCCACCAGCCGCGAACCCCTCGGCGTACCGGGGGAGCTGCTGCGGCCCGTGGAGCCGCTGCCCGAGCCGGTCGCGCTGCGGCTGCTCGCCGACCGGGGCGCGGCGGCCCGCCCGGGCTTCCGGACCGAGGACGACCCCGGGGCGTGCGCCGAGATCTGCCGCCGCCTGGACGGACTGCCCCTGGCGATCGAGCTGGCGGCGGCCCGGCTGCGCATGCTCACGCCCCGCCAGATAGCGGACCGGCTGGACGACCGGTTCCGGCTGCTCACCTCCGGCAGCCGCACCCTGCTGCCCCGCCAGCAGACCCTCAGAGCCGTCGTGGACTGGTCCTGGGACCTGCTGGACGCAGGCGAGCGCGACGTCCTCGCCCGGCTGTCCGTCTTCGCCGGCGGCTGCGACCTGGCCGCCGCCGAGGCCGTGTGCGGCCCGGCCGCCCTGGACGCCCTCGGCTCCCTGGTCGACAAGTCCCTGGTGGTCGCCGCCCCCGCGGCCGACGGCGGCATGCGCTACCGGCTGCTGGAGACCGTCGCCGAGTACGCCGCCGAACGCCTCGCCGAGACCGGCCGCCGCGGCGAGGCCGAACGCGCCCACCTGGTCCACTACCGCGAACTCGCCCGCACCACCGACCCGCTGCTGCGCGGCCCCGAACAGCGCGCCGCCATCGACCGGTTCCAGCTGGAGTACGAGAACCTGCGCACCGCCTTCCGGCACGCCGTCGCCGAACGCGACGAACAGGAGGCCCTCTGCCTGGTCCTGTCCCTGCTCTGGTTCTGGCAGATGCGCGACCAGCGCATCGAGACCCGCACCTGGTGCCGGGAGGCCATGGCGCTCGGCCCCGACCCGTTCGCCGAGCCGGTCCGCCGCGCCGCCCCCGTCTGGCAGCGCTGCACCGACGCCCCGCCCCCGTACACCGGCGAGATCCTCGCCGAGGCCCGGCGCGGCGTCCACCTGGCCCATCTGGCCTGCATGGACACCGAGATCGAGGACTGGCAGACCCCCGAGGCCCAGGCCAAGCTCCGCGCGGTCGCCCAGGTCTACGAGCCCGGTCTGCCGCAGACCTGCCGCCCCCCGGGCATGCTGTGGTTCTTCGCCGAGCTGCTGACCGGCGGCGCGCACCGGCTGCGTGCCATCGCGGACGCCGCCGTGCAGACCTGCCGGAACACCCCGGGCTTCGAGTGGGAGCTGGCCGGCGCCCTCCACCTGCGCGCCAACTTCCTCGCCAACCGCACCGCCTCGGCCGGCGACGCCACCCGCGACGCCGACGAGTCCCTGGAGATCTACCGCCGCCTCGGCGACGCCTGGGGCACCACCGAGGCCCTGTCCGCCCGCGGCGAGGCCCACGAACGCAAGGGCGCCCACCGGGAGGCCGCCGCCGACTACCGGGCGGCCGTCGCACACGCCGAACGCCTCGGCGCCCGCGCCCAGGTGGCCGTGCTCCGCGCCCGGCTCGGCAACGTGCTGATGGAGGCCGGAGAGACCGAGCGCGGCGAGCGGATGCTCCGCGAGGTCATCGCCAGCCAGGACGGCACCCACAACGAGGCGATGCCCGCCGCCCGGCTCTTCCTCGCCGTCTGGCTCGGCCTGACCGACCGCACCGAGGAGGCACGGGAACAGCTGCGGCTGCTGCGCGAGGAGATCGCGATCGCGCACTTCATCGTCTTCGACGCGATCATCGTCTGCCAGGAGGCCTGGCTGGACGCCGTGGACGACCGCACCGAGGAGGCCCTGGCACGGGCCCGCAGGGCGCTCGACCTCGCCACCGACCCGCTGACCACGGCCGTCACCCCCCATCTGCACTCCATCGGCCTGACCGTCGCCGCGATGGCCCTCGCCCGCGCCGACGGCGGCGCCCGCGCCACCGACGCCGCCCGCTGCCTGGGCGCCGCCGGCGCGCTGCTGCCGCCCGAGCACGTGGTCTCCGGGGTGGAGCGGCGCTGCCGCGAGCTGACCGAGGCCCGTATCCGCCGGGCCCTGGACACGCGGTCGTACGAGGCCGCGTACGCCGAGGGCGGTGGCCTCTCCCTCGCGGAGGCCACCGCCCTGGTCTGAGCGCCGCGCGACGCCGGCTTCCCCCCGCTGCCGGCCTCTTCCCGCTGTCGGCTCCCGGTGCCGCCGGCTCTTCGTGCCGTCAGCTCTTGGTGCGGAACTTGTGGATCGCGACCGGCGCCATGACCACGGTCAGACCGACCGACCAGATCACCGTCACCCACAGGTCGTGCGCGATGGGGCCGCCCTCCATCAGGCCGCGCGCGGTGTCGGCCAGCGTGGACAGCGGGTTGTAGTCGGTGAACGCCTGGAGCCAGCCCGGCATGGAGGCGGGCGGCGCGAAGATCGACGAGCCGAACTGCAGCGGCATCAGCACCAGGAAGCCCATCGCCTGTACCGACTGGGCGTTCTTCATCACCACGCCGAGGGTCAGGAACACCCACATCAGCGCCGAGCCGAACACCGCGGACAGCCCGACCGAGGCCAGCATCCCGGCCCAGTCCTTGATGTCGTAGCCCACCGCGACGGCGACCACCATCAGCACCGCGGTCGCGAACAGCATCCGCATCAGCTCCACCGCGATCTTCGCGAAGAGCACCGAGCCGCGGCCGATCGGCAGGGACCGGAAGCGGTCCATGACACCGGAGTTGAAGTCCTGGTTGAAACCGGTGCCCACACCCTGGGCCATGTTCATGCCCATCATGGCCATGAGCCCGGGGATGACGTACTGGACGTACCGCTCCTGGCCGCCGCCCAGCGACTGCCCGATGGAGCCGCCGAAGACGTACACGAACAGCAGGGTGAAGATGACCGGGAACAGGATGGCGTCGAACATCGACTCCGGGTCCTGCCGGATCCACAGCAGGTTGCGGCGGATCAGCGCGCCGGTGTGCCGCAGGTGGGCCCGCAGCGGGATCGGGGTGTCGGCCTTCGCGGCGGCGGGGGAGAGGGTGGCGGAACTCATACGGCGACCTCCTGGCGGTCGTCGGCGGGCACGGTGTCCTGCGGGGCACTGGCGCGGTGGCCGGTGAGGGACAGGAACACCTCGTCCAGGCTGGGCAGTTCGGTGGTGACGGAGGAGAGCGTGATGCCGCGCGCGGTGACCGCGCCGACCACGGCGGTCAGCTGCTCGTCGCTCAGGATCGGCACCAGCAGGGTGCCGGTCTCGGCGTCGACGGTGGTGGCGGCGAGCCCGGTGATGCCCAGCTCGTCCAGCATGCCGGCGAGCGGGCGCAGCTCCAGCGGGTCCACCGGCCGCACCCGGAGCGTGCGTCCGCCGACGCGGGCCTTCAGCTCCTCGATGCCGCCGTTCGCGATGACCTTGCCCCGGTCCACCACGGTCAGCTCGGAGGCGAGCTGCTCGGCCTCCTCCATGTACTGGGTGGTGAGCAGCACGGTGACGCCGTCGCCGACCATCGCCTTCACCTCGTCCCACACCTCGTTGCGGGTGCGGGGGTCGAGCCCGGTGGTCGGCTCGTCCAGGTACAGCACGGCGGGCCGGCCGATCATGGAGGCGGCCAGGTCGAGGCGCCTGCGCATACCGCCGGAGTAGGTGCCCGCCGGGCGCCGGGCGGCCTCCGTCAGCGAGAACCGCTCCAGCAGCTCGTCGGCGCGGGCCCGGGCGTCCTTGCGGGACAGGTCCAGCAGCCGGCCGATCAGGTAGAGGTTCTCCCAGCCCGGCAGCTTCTCGTCCACCGAGGCGTACTGGCCGGTCAGTCCGATCACCCGGCGCAGCTGACGCGGCTGGTGCACGACGTCGTAGCCGGCCACGGTGGCCTGCCCGGCGTCGGGGGTGATCAGGGTGGACAGGATCCGTACGAGGGTGGTCTTGCCGGCGCCGTTCGGCCCGAGCACACCCATCACGGTGCCCTCGCGCACGTCCAGGTCGACGCCGTCCAGCGCCTTGGTCTCGCCGTAGTGCTTGACCAGTCCCCGTACGGTCACGGCGGAGCGTCCGCCGGCGGGGTTGTCATCGATGCGTGTCATGCCGACGACAGTGCCAGGACCCACCGACAAACCACCGACACCCGACCGACACCGGCCCGCGCCGACCGACGGATCGCCGACACCCGCCACAAAGACGGGCCAGCCCGCCGACGGGGGATGATCGGCGGGCTGCCCGGTGGTGCCGCAGTGGCTCAGTGGACGGAGTGCTCCTCCAGCGGGAACGTTCCGCCGACGACGTCCTCCGCGAACGCCTTCGCCGCGTCGCCCATGACCTGACGGAGGTTCGCGTACTTCTTCACGAACTTCGGCACCCGGCCGGACGTCAGGCCCAGCATGTCGGTCCAGACGAGCACCTGCGCGTCCGTCTCGGGCCCGGCTCCGATGCCGACCGTCGGGATGTGCAGGACCCGTGTCACCTCGGCCGCCAGCTCCGCCGGCACCAGCTCCAGCACCACCGCGAAGGCGCCCGCGTCCTGCACGGACTTGGCGTCCCGCAGCAGCTGCTGCGCCGCCTCCTCGCCGCGCCCCTGTACGCGGTAGCCCATGGCGTTGACGGACTGCGGGGTCAGCCCGATGTGGGCCATGACCGGGATGCCGGACTCCACCAGCAGCCGGATCTGTTCGTACGACCGTTCGCCGCCCTCCAGCTTGACGGCGCCGACCCCGGCCTCCTTCACCAGCCGGGTCGCCGAGCGCAGCGCCTGCACCGGGCCCTCCTGGTAGGAGCCGAACGGGAGGTCGCCGACGATGAGGGCGCGCTGCGTGCCGCGGACCACCGCGGCGGACAGCATGGTCATCTCGTCGAGGGTGACGGGCACGGTGGTGTCGTACCCGAGGTGGCAGTTGCCCGCCGAGTCGCCGACGAGCATCACCGGGATCCCGGCCTCGTCGAAGACGGACGCGGTCATCGCGTCGTAGGCGGTGAGCATGGGCCACTTCTCGCCCCGCTCCTTGGCGAGGGCGATGTCGCGGACGGTGATGCGGCGGGTGCCCTTCCCCCCGTACAGCGCCTTGCTGCCGTCGGAGGGCTTGTTCTGGGCAGCCGAAAGCTGCGTCATGGCAACGGCTCCTTCAGTCATCTCGAAGCGCCCTTACGGCGTCTCCGGATCGCCTCCATGGTGGCACCTCGTGCCATCGGAGGCCAGGGGTACCCCCTGTGATCCCCCGCCCGGGCCGGGAACCCGGGGTACGTAAGACCCCGGTGAGTAAGGCATCGGTAAAAAAATAAGATACGAGACGGTTCCGTATCGGAATGATCGTAGGCTCGAACCCATGACAAGTCCCGTCCCTGCCTCCCGAATACCGGAAGCGGTCCACCGGCGCCGCTGGGCGATCCTCGGCGTGCTCATGCTGAGCCTGCTCATCGTCGTGCTCGACAACTCGATCCTGAACGTCGCGATCAAGACCATCGCGACCCCCGCGCCGACCGGCCTCGGCGCCACCCAGAGCGAGATCGAGTGGGCGATCAACGCCTACACCCTCGTCTTCGCCGGCCTGCTGTTCACCGCCGGACTCGTCGGCGACCGCATCGGCCGCAAGAAGGTGCTGCTCGGCGGGATCGCCGTGTTCGGCATCGGCTCCGCACTCGCCGCCGAGTCGGGCTCGCCCGGCCAGCTGATCGCCTACCGCGCCCTGATGGCCCTCGGTGCCGCCTTCGTGATGCCCGCCACCCTCGCCGTCCTCATGAACGTCTTCGAGCGCGAGGAGCAGCCCAAGGCCATCGGCATCTGGGCCGGCGGCGTCGGCCTCGCCATCGCCATCGGCCCGATCACCGGCGGCGCGCTGCTCGACCACTTCTGGTGGGGCTCGGTCTTCTTCGTCAACGTGCCCATCGTGATCGTCGCGCTGGCCCTGATGGCCTGGCTGGTGCCCGACTCCCGCGACCCCAGGCCCGGCCGCCTCGACCCCGTCGGCGTGGTCCTGTCCGTCGTCGGCCTGGTCCTGCTGGTCTACGGCATCATCAAGGGCGGCGAACTCGCCGACTTCACCGACGCCAAGGTGCTGGCCACCATCCTCGCCGGCCTCGCCGTCCTGGCCGCCTTCGTCGTCTTCGAGAAGCGCAGCGACCACCCCTCCCTGGACGTCACCTACTTCCGCAACAAGGTCTTCTCGGCCGCCATGAGCGCCATCGCGCTGGTCTTCTTCGCGCTGATGGGCGTCACGTTCTTCGGCGTCTTCTACACCCAGAGCGTGCGCGGCTACTCCCCGCTGGAGTCCGGCGTGCTGATGCTGCCGCTCGCCATCGCCCAGCTGCTGTTCGCGCCGCGCGCCCGGCTCCTGGTCGACCGGTTCGGCAACAAGGCCGTCACCACCGGGGGCCTGCTGCTGATCGCGGCGACCCTGGCCGCGTTCGCCGCCTTCGAGGCCGACACGCCCATCTGGCTGCTGGAGGTCGTCTTCTTCCTCATGGGCACCGGCATGGCGCACATCATGACGCCGACCTCCGTCGTCATCATGCAGGCCCTGCCCCGTGAGAAGGCCGGCTCCGCCTCCGCGCTCAGCAACACCTTCCGCCAGGTCGGCGGCGCCCTCGGCATCGCCGTCCTCGGCTCGGTGCTCGCCACCTCCTACCGCGACGGCATCGAGGACAAGCTCGGCCTGCTGCCGCCGGGCGTGCGCGCCACCGCCGGCGAGTCCATCGAGGCCACCCTCGGCGTCGCCGAGAAGCTCGGCCCGCGCGGCGAGGCCCTCGTCACCCCCGCCCACGACGCCTTCCTGCACGCCATGCACGTCACCGCCCTGTGCGGTACGGGCGTCGCGCTGATCGGCGCCGTGGTGACCGCCCTGTTCCTGCCGGGCAGGCCGCCGGCCGGCCGGCGGCGCGAGGAGGAACCGGAACTGGTCGCCGCCGGGGAGTGAGCTCCGCGCGCGGTTCCACGGGGGAAGGAGGCCGCTGCGGGACAATTCCCGCAGCACAGTGAGAGGACGGAACACGTGAGCCTTGCCGACCAGCGCTCGCGCCCGGACGGACCCGCCCGTGGCCGCCCGCGCAGCGAAGCCGTGGAACGCGCCATTCTGGAGGGCGTGATGAAGCTCCTGGAGGAGGGCGTGCCCCTCGCCGAGCTGTCCATCGAGCGGGTCGCGCGCACGGCCGGGGTCGGCAAGGCCACCATCTACCGCCGCTGGAGCGGCAAGGAGGAACTCTTCGTCGACGTCGTACGCGCCGCCGAACCCCCCGACCCCCAACTCCCCGGCACCTCCGTGCGCGACGACCTCGTGGTGCTGCTGGAGGCCCTGCGCCAGCGGGGACTCGTCAGCCGCTCCTCGGCGATCCTGCACAACGTGTACGCCCAGATGAAGTCCGCCCCCAAGGTGTGGGCGGCGTACCACGCGAGCGTGATAGTGCCCCGGCGCGTCCTCGCCCTGGACGTACTGCGGCGCGGGCAGGAGAACGGCGAGATCCGGGCGGACGTCGACCTGGACCTGGCCAACGACATGTTCGTCGGCCCCATGCTCGTCCGCTCCGTCATGCGCCCCGAGGCCGACCTGCCCGAGGGCCTCGCGGAACAGATCGTCGACGCGGTCCTGGACGGCCTACGGCCCGTCAGGTCGACAGCCTCGTAGCGCTCGTGTGCGCGTTCTGTCACAGACCGCGCCGGTCGAGGGGGTAACCGGAACTCCCCGCCCCGGCTCGTTCGTCCTCGTCTTCCGTACGGCCGTCATGGGACGGCGGGATCGGAGCCGATCATCCCCTAGGGTCGGAAGAGCACGGGGGCGAACGGTGTGCACGGCAGGCAGTGAGGCAGACGGTATGGCGCAGCAGGCGTACATGACGGAGACGGTGGGCGGCGGCTCGGAGCCCGAGCGACCGGGATCCCGGCTTCGGCGCCTCGCGCACCGCCTGTTCGCCGGCTGGCGGAACGATCCGCGGATCTGGCGGCGCGGCCTCGTCCTGGCCGTCCTCGCCCTGCTGCTCGCCCTGGTGATGCTGGTGCACGCCCACATCCCCAACGCGGTGGGCAACCTCGGCTCGCTCACCGAGACGTTTCTGCCCTGGCTGGGCCTGGCCATCCCGGTGCTGCTGGTCGCCGGCTTCGTCCGGAAGTCGGCGACCGCCCTGCTCGCGGTCGTCCTCCCGGCGATCGTCTGGCTCAACCTCTTCGGCGGGCTGCTGACCGACAGGACGGGCAGCGGCGGCGACCTCATGGTGGCCACCCACAACGTCAACGCCGACAACCCCGACCCGGCCGCGACCGCGCGGGACGTGGCCGCCTCCGGCGCCGACGTCCTGGCCCTTGAGGAACTCCCCGCGTCCTCCGTCCCCGTCTACGAGAAGGCGCTCGCGCCGACGTACAAGTACCACGCGGTGGTCGGCACGGTCGGCCTGTGGAGCAAGTACCCGATGACCGGCGTCGAGGCCGTGGACATCAAGCTCGGCTGGAAGCGGGCCATGCGCGCCACGCTCGCCACGCCCCGGGGCCCGATCGCGGTCTACGTCGCCCACCTGCCCTCGGTGCGGGTGAAGATGGAGGCCGGGTTCACCGCCCGGCAGCGGGACAAGAGCGCCGACGCGCTGGGCGAGGCCATCGCCGACGAGCCGCTCAAGCGGGTCGTCCTCCTCGGCGACCTCAACGGCACGATGAACGACCGCGCGCTCAACGCGGTCACCTCGCAGCTGCGCTCCACGCAGGGCGCGGCGGGCAGCGGCTTCGGGTTCAGCTGGCCGGCGTCGTTCCCGATGGCGCGCATCGACCAGATCATGGTCCGGGGCGCCGAGCCGGAGAGCAGCTGGACGCTGCCGCGCACCCACAGCGACCACCTGCCGGTGGCGGCACGTGTGAGGCTCGACACGTCCTCGTGAGCGGTTGGAATACGGGGCTCGGGAGACTTTGTTCCGGAACTGAACTTATCGTGTGACGGAACTCCGCTCCCCCGCTTCGAAAGGCACAGGCCCCTCCATGCCCCTGGCCCTGCTCGCACTGGCCGTCGGCGCCTTCGGTATCGGTACGACCGAGTTCGTGATGATGGGCCTCCTGCCCGACGTCGCGGACGACCTGGACATCTCCCTCCCCACCGCCGGCCACCTGGTCTCGGCGTACGCGCTCGGCGTCGTCATCGGCGCCCCCCTGCTGGCCGCGCTCACCGCGCGCATGCCCCGCCGCACGGTCCTGATCTCCCTCATGGTCCTGTTCGTGGCCGGCAACGCCCTGTCGGCGTTCGCCCCCGGGAACGGCTCCCTGCTGGCCGCCCGCTTCCTCAGCGGCCTGCCGCACGGCGCCTTCTTCGGCGTGGGCGCGGTCGTCGCCACGGCGATGGTCCCGCCCGAGCGCAAGGCCCGCTCGGTGTCCCTGATGTTCCTCGGCCTGACCGTCGCCAACATCGCGGGCGTTCCCGTGGCCACGCTGGTGGGCCAGCACCTGGGCTGGCGGGCCGCCTTCCTCGGAGTGAGCGCGATCGGGGTCGCGGCGATAGCGTCGCTGGCCCTCCTGATCCCCCACGACCGGGAACACGCGGCCTCGTCGGCGGGTCTGCGCGGCGAACTGGCCGCCCTGCGGTCCGTGCCGGTCTGGCTGGCCCTCGGTACGACGGTGGCGGGCTTCGGCGCGCTGTTCGCGGCCTACAGCTACGTCACGCCGATGCTGACGGACACGGCGGGTTACGCGGAGACGAACGTGACCCTGCTCCTGGCCCTCTTCGGCGTCGGCGCCACGGCCGGCAACCTCCTGGGCGGCCGGCTGGCGGACCACTCCCTGCGCGGCACCCTCTTCGGCGGCCTGGCGTCCCTGGGGGCCGTGCTCCTGCTGTTCCCGCTGCTGATGCGGGCGGAGTGGAGCGCGGCCCTGGCGGTGACCCTGCTGGGCACGGCGGCCTTCGTGACCGGCTCCCCGCTCCAGCTCATGGTGATGGAGAAGGCGTCGGCGGCTCCCTCCCTCGCCTCCTCGGCCAACCAGGCGGCCTTCAACCTGGCCAACGCCGGCGGCGCCTGGATCGGCGGCCTGGCCCTCGCGGCCGGCTTCGGTACGACGTCCCCCGCCCTCGCGGGAGCGGCCCTGGCGGTGCTGGGGCTGGGCGTGGCGAGCGTGGCGTACGCCGTGGACCGCAGGCGGGCGACCCCGTCGGCGGGCCGGATCGTCGCGTCGCGGGTGCCGGAAGGGTCGGGGGCACTGCGAGGCTGAGGCGAGCCCTCAGGGGCCGGCCGGAGGGGCCTGGTCCGGCCTAAGGGCCTCTCTTCCGGATCATGCCGGGGTCGCGGGGTCCGGCACGCACATCCGCGGCGTTGTCGTCGGTTGTCGACGCTCCGCGTCGACGCCCTCCTCCGCCTTGCGGCTGCACGCACCGGACCCCGCTCGGGTCGGCCGACAGGCACCGTCGTCCGCAGCCGGCCTGATCCGGAAGAGAGGCCCTAGTCGCCGATGAACCAGAGACAGCTCCCCGGCATCGCCGCGCAGGCCTCCAGCATCTCGGCGAGATCGACCAGGGCGGCCTCCCGGGAGGGGTCGGCGCACTCCCGTACGAGGGCGGCCACCTCCGGCAGGGCGGCCTGCGCGTCCTGGTCGGTGAAGCGGGTGTCCCGGTAGGGGTCGATCCGGGCGAGCCGCCCCCCGGTCACCCCCTCCAGGGCCGGCGCGAGCATCTCCCCGTGCTCGTGCGAGGCCCGGACCACGACCTCCCGCCGCCGCCCTTTCCCCCGCGCCGGCGCCCGCCCGACACGCAACTCCAGCTCGATCCCCACGGCACCTCCCCCGGCAAGTGTCGAGCACGCACCCGCCCCCCAGCCCCTCCCCTCCCGGACATCGGCGATTGGCGGATGTGTGCCACCCGGCACCGGCACCCCGACCCGCTCACCTGCCCTTTCCCTCCCGCCCCCCGGCACGGATCTGCCCATCGCCGTGTCACCCCGGGGGCCGGGTGGGGTGGGGTCAGCGGTTGATCGTGTTCCGGACCTCGGTGTAGACCGTTGCGTCGTTGAACAGGTCCGTGTGGGTGAGGCAGGCGGTCTCGGTGTTGGTCGCGCCGGACAGGGGGACGGAGCTGTCGGGGTTGATCACCGTGTCGCAGGGGGACCACCAGGTCGCGTAGCGAGCCGAACCGGGTGTCTCGTCGCCGGAGTTGAGCGCGGCGAGGAAGTCCGAGCCGATGCGCATCTCGGTGCAGGACGTGTCGAGGCAGCTGTTGGCGCTGTCGGTCCCGTGGTTCGGGCCGCCCAGGGACACCCAGGCGTCGACCTTGGCCGTTCCCGCGAGGTTCTTGAGGTAGTAGCGCGAGGAGAGCCCGCCCATGGAGTGGCTGACGATGTCGACCTGGGTGGCGCCGGTCGCCGCGAGCAGGCGGTCGACCTCGGCGGAGAGCTGCTGGGCGGTCGTGGCGTTCGACTGGCGCCAGTCGTAGGTCCACTGGTCCAGGTAGGAGGACGGCCAGCCGTCGTTCCTGAAGCGGGAGGCCATGGTGTTCCAGTTGCCGCCGTCACCGGTGTAGCCGTGCACGAAGAGGACCGGGTTGCTGCCGGAGCGGAAGGCGGAGCTGCCGGCCGCCTGCGCTGCGGAAGCGGGCGCCTGCACGGCGAGGAGCACGCCGGTCGCGGCGACGGCCGTGGCGACGAGGGATCTGTTCAGGAGGGATCTCTGCACGGGGAGCCTCACGGGGAGCGGTGGGGAAACGCGCTCGGCGGCGCGTCTGACGGGGACTGCGCGGAGCGCCTCCCGGGTTGCGGGAGGCCGTGCCCGAGGGCGAGTGGGGACGGCGGAAGACGCCGATTCGCCGCAGGCGCAGGGAAAGGACACCGGTGTCGTCGAGGGATGACTGGAGCGTACTGACCAGTAGGTATCAGTGGTCAAGAGGCGTGCGTCCGGTTTCTCGCTCCCCGCCGCAGTCCCGCAGCTCACACCACACCGTCTTCCGGTCCGGCCCCCGTTCCACGCCCCACCGCTCTGCGAGGGCGTCCACGAGAGCCAGTCCCCGCCCCGACTCCTCCGTCTGCGTGGCGGGCAGCAGGGCGGGCAACGCGCGTGGCTCGGGGTCGGTCACCTCGATGCGGGTACGGCCGTGCGGCGCCGCCGTACCGATCACCCGTACGGTCACCGGGGTGCCCTCGCCCAGGTGGTCGATGACGTTCGTCAGCAGCTCCGTCGCGCACAGGCGGACGTCGAAGCCGTGGTCCCGGAGGCGGTGGCGCAGGTCCGGTGCGGCCTTCGGTGTCGCGAGCAGCTCCAGCTCCAGCAGCGTCAGCACTCCGCCGCCGCCTTCCTCAGCACGGCGGCCAGCGCACGCGCCGTGGCCGTGTTGCAGTTCCCGAGCGTGACGAGCCCGGCGGGCGGGGCGTACGTACCCGCGAAGCCCGGCAGGTCGACGCGGAGGGAGGGGAGCGTGATGCCGTGCAGGGCGAGCGCGGCGCGGAGATCCTCGACGCAGAGGGTCACGTCGTAGGCGGTGGGGGAGTGGTCCGGCATGAGGGGCGGCAACCTTCTGTGCGCTCTGTGACGAACTCCTCACAGCCTGTCGCCAACCCCGCTACCGTGAAAGGGGTTTCGCGTTCGCGACCAGGGCAGCGGAGGAGGGTGAGCGGTGGCTCGCGGTAAGGACATCGACGGCTCGATGAGCGTCCCGACCTTCTACGGCAAGGAGTTGCGGTGGAAGAGGGAGGCGGCGGGGCTGTCGCTGGAGGCGTTCCTCGAGGGCAGCTTCTACGGCAAGACGTACCTCAGCGACATCGAGCGCGGGGAGCGGAGGATGCCGATCGATCTGGCCCGGCATGCGGATCGGGTGCTGAAGACCGACGGGTTCTTCGAGCGGCGGTGTGAGGATGTGCGGAGGGCGAGGAGGGGGCCGCATGCCGCGTACTTCGAGAAGGTTCTGGAGGCGGAGAAGCACGCGGAGTCCATCGAGGAGTGGTGTCCCATCACGTTCCCCGGGCTGCTCCAGACGGCGCCGTACGCGCGGGCGCTGGTCCGGTCGGCTCACCCGGGAGCCCTCGATGAGTGGGTGGAAGAAAAGGTGACGGCCCGTCTCGCGCGTGCCCGCATCTTCGAGGACGACCACACCACCCCGGAGTACTGGGCGATCCTGCACGAGTCGCTGATCAGGGAACCGATCCTCCCTCCGCTGGAAATGGCGGAACAGCTCGACCGCGTCGTGGCCTTGGCCGAGCGGCGCCGGATCACTCCGCAGATCGTTCCGCGGACGTGCGGTGCGTATCCCTTGATGGCCGCCTCCATCATGGTCATGGTGTTCCCCGACGCTCCCCCGCTGATCTACACCGAGGCGTCCTACAGCGGCGACACCATTGACGATCCGGCCCTCGTGAAGCAATACCGCAAGGCATACGATCGGCTCAGGGCCGTCGCGCTGTCACCAGACACGTCCCTCGCCAAGATCAAGGCAGCGGCAGAGGATTTCCGAAATGGCAAGCAACCGGATCGACTTGAGTGACGCTCTCTGGTTCAAGAGCAGCTACAGCAACGGTGACGGCGGCAACTGCGTCGAAGTAGCGGACGGCATCCCCGGCCTCATCCCCGTCCGCGACTCAAAGGTCCCCCACGGCCCCAGCCTCCTCCTCACCCCCACCGCCTGGACCCCCTTCATCGCCGCCCTCAAGTCCCAGTAACCGAGGAACGCAAAGGGGCGTGAGGCCGCCAAGGCCCCACGCCCCTCACCTGATCCGGAGGATTACCGCTTCCGGAACGACTGCACGTACCCACCCGCGGGCGAACCCACGCCGGTGACGTCGTCGTAGCCCTTCACGGCCTTCAGGGAGCTGTCCTTGCCCAGGCTGCGGGCCGAGGTCGCGAGGCCGCCGGAGGCGTCGAAGCCGTTGACGAAGTCGATCCGGGCCACGGCCAGGCCGGACCCCGTCGGGTCGTCCGTGACGTCGTGGTAGACGCCCTGCTTGCCGTACTTGGCGTAGATCGACGGGTTGGCGAAGCCGATGGCCTTGCCGCCGCGGGCCTCCTGGGCCAGGGCCTGGACCGCCGCGATGACCGGGGCGGCCAGCGAGGTTCCGCCGATGCGGTACTCGCTGTACTGCTCGGTGCCGTCGGGGAAGGTCTGGGTCTGGCCGACGAGGAAGCCGGTGTTCGGGTCGGCGATGGCCGCGATGTCGGGGACGACGCGGTTGCCGGCGGCGTTGTTGGCGGTGGCCAGCTCCTTCGGCACGATCCCCTTCTGGTAGTACGGCTGCGGCACCGTCTTGCTGGTGCCGCCGCCCGCGCCGGAGGTGAACGTGCCGGGGAAGCCGGCCCAGCTCTTGCCGTCGGCCGACAGCGAGGCCTTCTCGGTGCCCCAGCCGGTCTCCCACAGGTACTTGTCGCCCTTGCCGACGGCCAGGGAGGTGCCGCCGACCGCGGTGACCCAGGCGGAGTTGGCGGGGGTGTCGACCTGCTTCACGCCGGTGTTGGCGACCTGGTCGCCGTCGTCGCCGGAGGAGAAGTAGAAGCCGATGCCCTGGACCGCGCCCAGCTGGAAGACCTGGTCGTAGGCGGCGGCGAGGTCCGGCGTCTGGTTGGCCTCGACGTCGCCCCAGGAGTTGGAGACGATGTCGGCCAGGTGGCTGTCGACGACCTTGCTGAGGGAGTCCAGCAGGTCGTCGTCGTAGCAGGAGGCAGCGCCGACGTAGGTGACGTCGGCGTTCGGGGCGACCGCGTGGACCGCCTCGACGTCCAGGGTCTCCTCGCCGTACCAGCCGGCGGCCCCGCACTCCTCGGTCTTGGTGTAGTTCTTCGGCAGCGACTGGTGCAGCTGGCCGGTCTTCCAGGCCGCGTCACCGTTCTTCAGCGCGTACGCGCCCGCGTCGTAGGCGATCGTCGGGGAGGCGTACGCGTCGGTGATCGCGATGCGGACGCCGCGGCCGGTGTACGTGCCCGCGCCGTACGCGGCGCGCAGCTGCTTGCCCGTGTAGCCCTTGACCGCGTACGGGATCTTCGAGCCGTACGCGTCCGGGAGCGTCGTCGCGATGTTCGAGCCGTAGTACGAGGAGAACGGGCCCGAGTTCTTGAACACCGCGTCCGGGGGCGGGAGCTGGTCGTCGTGGTTCGCCTTGTGCGGGGCGTTGTCCAGGCCGGTGACCGTGAGCACGGCGCCCTTGAGGGCGGCCGGGACGGAGGCCGCGGCGGCCGGGGCGCGGTAGGTCTTCGAGCCCTTGGCGAAGTTGTGCAGCTGGGTGCCGAACGCCTTCTCGGCGGCGGCCACGTCACCGGAGACGGCGACGTAGTGGGGGGTGACCGCGGTGACGGTCAGGCCGGCCGACTTCAGCCAGGATGTGACCGCGCCGACCTGGGCCTTGGTGGCGCCGAAGCGGGCCTGGGCCTTCTTGGCGCTCAGGTACTTGCCGTACAGCGGCGAGCTGGGGTCGGACACCGCCCTGGCGTAGGCGGCGAGGCCGGCCGCGTCCTTGCCGGCGAGGTAGACGCGGGCCTTGACCCGGGCGCTGTCCGAGGTGGCGCCCTTGTCCGCCTTGGCCGTGGCCCACAGCGGCTTGGTGTTCTTCAGGACGTCACGAGCGGGGCTGTCCGCAGCGTGTGCCGCGGGTATGCCCAGCGCCAGCGCACCGGCGATCATGGGCAGTGTCGCTGCCATGCTCACACCGGCGCGCACGGTGGCGCGGTTGGATCTCATAGAACCCCCTGCGATGCGGTTCGCATGCATGTAGTGGTGGTCGGTACCACGTGGATGCGCGCGCCGGCCCGCGGCGGTGTCGGCCGGCGAATGGATCACACGATGGGGGCCACTCTCTCGGTGAACCGTTCATGTCAGGGGAACGTGAAAGTCAAGAGAAGCTCAAGTAACCGCCCCCGTAGGGGGATTTGACGCTTTCGTCCGGACGGTGGTGTTACGAACGGGGTTGCGCGCCCCGCTCCTTGAGCATCCCGGCCATCAGCTCGATCTCCGACTGCTGCGCGTCGACCATGCCCTGCGCGAGCCGCTTCTCCACGCCGACGGTGCACTTGGCGACACAGCCCTCGGCCATGTGGATCCCGCCCTTGTGATGGGCCGTCATCAGCTGGAGGTAGAAGACCTCGGCCTGCTTGCCGCTGAGCGACTGGAGCTTCTTCAGCTCGGTGTTGGTCGCCATGCCCGGCATCAGCGCGCCGTCCTTGCCGGAGGCCATGCCGCCCATGCCCATCCAGGTCATCGGCGGGTCGGCGGACACCTTGGGCAGCTCCCACAGGTCCAGCCAGCCCAGCAGCATCCCGCGCTGGTTGGCCTGGGTCTGCGCGATGTCGTACGCGAGCCGCCGCACCTCCTCGTCCTTCGTGCGGTCCCGCACGATGTACGACATCTCGACGGCCTGCTGGTGGTGGACGGCCATGTCCCGCGCGAAACCGGCGTCCGCCGACTGCGCGCCCGGCGTCTTCGGGTCCGGTCCGCCGCTGTCCTCGGCGACCGCGTACGTGATCGCGCCGGCCGCGACGAGCACCGCCGCCGCGGCCCCCGCGGCCCAGCCGATGTGCTGCCGCCTCACTTCATGACCCCGCCGGTGCACGAGGCGCCCGGCTCGGGCGTCTGCTGACCCTGCACGTAGGTGGCGAAGAACTTGTCCACTTCCGGATCCTTCGCGCTCTTCACCGCCACCTGGTGGCCCCACGCCGACAGCAGCAGCGGGGCGTCCTGGTTCTCGTACGGGCTCATCAGCGAGTACGGCGTCTTCTTCACCTTGGCCGCGAGCGCGTCGACGTCCGCCTTCGGCGCCTTGCCGGTGTACGTCACCCAGACCGCGCCGTGCTCCAGCGCGTGCACGGCGTTCTCGTCCGCCACCGGCTTGGTGTAGACGTCACCGTTGCAGTTCAGCCAGACCGGGTTGTGGTTGCCGCCGACCGGCGGGTGCATCGGGTACGACACCTTGGTCGTCACGTGCGTCCGGGACAGCTTGCCCGACCAGGTCTTCACCCCGTCCTTGCCGGTGGTGAAGTGCCCGGAGTCCCCGGAACCCTTGGCGTCGCCGCTCGGCGTCGCCTGGTCCTTGCCGGAGTCGTCCTGCGACCTCACCAGGACGACCCCGCCGACGACGAGACCGACGACGACCACCGCGCTGGCGGCGATGGTGAGCACCCGGTTGCGGCGCTCGCGGGCACGCTCCGCGCGCCGCATCTCCTCGATGCGCGCCTTGCGCGCCGCGGTGCTGCTGTTCTTGCCGGAACCCATGAGGCGTGTCCTTCTGCGGAAGGGGACGGGACGGTGGGGCTCGCTGATCGTAATGCGGCGGGGCCGCACTTCCGTAGGGAGGGCGCAGGAATCGGATGATGCGGAGCCAGGAAATTTGAACGCCGTATGCGTCTTACCTACGCTCGCGGTATGCGGCTGCTGCGCTCCACCGACCTGGCCCTGCGCGTCCTGATGCGACTCGCCGTCGTCGCCGACGCCGTGCCCACGACCCGCCAGGTCGCCGCGGACATGGACGTCCCCTACACGCACGCCGCCAAGGTCGTCGCCGAACTCCAGCGCCTGGGCCTGGTCCACGCCCGGCGCGGCCGGGGCGGCGGACTGGCGCTGACGGAGCGGGGGCGTACGGCGTCGGTGGGCGCGGTGGTGCGGACCTTCGAGGGCGACGGGGACGTGGTGGACTGCGACGGCATCGCCCAGGGAACGCCTCCCTGCCCGCTGCGCTCCGGCTGCCGTCTGCGGGGCGCCTTGCGCGGGGCTCGGGAGGCGTTCTACGCGGCGCTGGACTCCGTCACCCTCGCCGAGATCGTCGACGAGCCGACGGGACCGCTCCTGCTGGGGATCTCCCGGAGACCGGGCCTGGACTGAGCGCCCCTCGCGGGGCGCCGCCCGTCAGCCCTGCGCCAGCCACAGGTCCGGCCCGAACACCTCGTAGTGGATGTCCGCCGGAGCCACGCCCTTCCCGATCAGCTGGGTACGGACCGCGCGCATGAAGGGCAGCGGGCCGCACAGGTACGCGCGCGTGCCGGGCCGTACGGCGATGTCCGCCAGGTCGACCAGGCCGGTCCGGGTGCCGGGCCCGGCGCCCTGCTCGTAGAAGAAGTGCACGCAGGCGTCGGGCAGCTTGCCGGCGTAGGCCGTGTGGTCGGCGCGCAGGGCGTGGTCGGCGGGGGAGCGGTCGCCGTGGACGACGGTGACCGGGGCGCGGTGGCCGCCGGCCGCGAGGTCGGCCAGCATCGCGACCATCGGGGTCACGCCGATGCCGGCCGAGGCGAGCAGCAGGGGGGTGTCCGGCGCGTCGGAGAGGGTGAGGTCGCCGAAGGGCTCGGAGAGTTCCACGATGTCGCCGGGGTGCACGCGCGTGTGGAGGTGGTGGGAGACCTCGCCGTCGGGCGTGGCCCCGCCGTGCACGCGCTTGACGGTGATCTGGCGCACCGCCCCGCCGGGCGCCCCGGACAGGCTGTACTGCCGTATCTGCCGGGCGCCGTCGGGCAGGGTGACGCCGACCGAGACGTACTGCCCGGCGCGGAAGGCGGCCACCGGGCCGTCGTCGGCCGGCCGCAGCCGGAAGGTGACGACGTCGGCGGTCTCCTCGACGCGCTCCTCGACCCGGAAGGCGCGCAGGCCCGGGCCGCCGCTCTCCTCGTACAGCCGCTTCTCGATCGCGATCAGCGCGTTCGCCATCAGCCAGTACACCTCGTCCCAGGCGGCGGCCACCTCCGGCGTGACGGCCTCGCCGAGGACCTCGACGATGGCGGCGAAGAGGTGCTCGTGGACGACGTCGTACTGCTCGGGGGCGACGCCGAGGGAGGCGTGCTTGTGGGCGATGCGGCCCAGCATCGCGTCCGGCCGTGTCTCCGGGTGGTCCAGCAGATGCGTGGCGAAGGCGGCGATCGAACCGGCGAGGGCCTGCCGCTGGGTGCCGGCCGCCTGGTTGCCGCGGTTGAAGAGGTCGCGCAGCAGGCCGGGGTGGGCGTCGAAGAGGCGGGCGTAGAAGCGCTCGGTGATCGCGCCGATCGCCGCGCCGACGGCGGGCAGGGTGGCACGGACGGTGGCTGCGGACTGCTCGGTCAGCATCGGGACTCCTCGGAGAACTCGGCTGACGCGCACGCTATGAAAACTTGCATTTGGGATGCAAATTTAGCGGGCGTGGTGTCGGTCACGTACGAAGCGGATCGGCCATTACGGATGCCGGTGCGAGCAGGCAAGATGGGCGACAGAGAAGGACACCTGCCGTACGACAGGCGTTCAGGCCGAAGACGCTCGGGCGATCAAGGTCCGCAACGCGCGTGAAATGGTGTTGTGGTGGGATGCTCAGGTGCCCGACCGCCTCCCGTGGCACGGGGGACAGGCGGCCTGACCAGCAAGGATGGGGAAGCGGAAGATGGACAAGCAGCAGGAGTTCGTGCTCCGGACCTTGGAGGAGCGCGACATCCGGTTCGTACGCCTGTGGTTCACGGACGTGCTGGGCTTCCTCAAGTCCGTCGCCGTGGCCCCCGCGGAGCTGGAACAGGCCTTCGACGAGGGCATCGGCTTCGACGGCTCCGCCATCGAGGGCTTCGCCCGGGTCTACGAGTCCGACATGATCGCCAAGCCGGACCCGTCCACCTTCCAGGTCCTGCCGTGGCGCGCGGAGACCCCCGGCACGGCCCGCATGTTCTGCGACATCCTCATGCCGGACGGCTCCCCGTCCTTCGCCGACCCGCGCTACGTCCTCAAGCGCGCCCTCGCCCGCACCTCCGACCTGGGCTTCACCTTCTACACCCACCCGGAGATCGAGTTCTTCCTGCTGAAGGACCGCCCGCTGGACGGCTCCCGCCCGACCCCGGCCGACAACTCCGGCTACTTCGACCACACGCCCACCAACGTCGGCATGGACTTCCGCCGCCAGGCGATCACCATGCTGGAGTCCATGGGCATCTCGGTGGAGTTCTCCCACCACGAGGGCGCCCCCGGCCAGCAGGAGATCGACCTGCGCTACGCCGACGCGCTCTCCACGGCCGACAACATCATGACCTTCCGCCTGGTCATGAAGCAGGTGGCGCTGGAGCAGGGCGTCCAGGCGACCTTCATGCCGAAGCCGTTCTCCGAGCACCCCGGCAGCGGCATGCACACCCACCTGTCCCTCTTCGAGGGCGACCGCAACGCGTTCTACGAGTCCGGCGCGGAGTACCAGCTCTCCAAGGTCGGCCGCTCCTTCATCGCGGGCCTGCTGCGGCACGCCGCGGAGATCTCCGCGGTCACCAACCAGTGGGTGAACTCCTACAAGCGCATCTGGGGCGGCTCCGAGCGCACGGCGGGCGCCGGCGGTGAAGCCCCCTCCTACATCTGCTGGGGCCACAACAACCGCAGCGCCCTGGTCCGCGTCCCGATGTACAAGCCGGGCAAGACCGGCTCCGCGCGCGTGGAGGTCCGCTCCATCGACTCCGGCGCCAACCCCTACCTGGCCTACGCCGTCCTGCTGGCCGCGGGCCTGAAGGGCATCGAGGAGGGCTACGAGCTGCCTCCGGGCGCCGAGGACGACGTCTGGGCCCTGTCCAACGCCGAGCGGCGCGCCATGGGCATCGAGCCCCTCCCGCAGAACCTCGGCGAGGCCCTGACCCTCATGGAGAGCAGCGACCTGGTCGCCGAGACCCTCGGCGAGCACGTCTTCGACTTCTTCCTGCGCAACAAGAAGTCGGAGTGGGAGGAGTACCGCTCGGAGGTCACCGCCTTCGAGCTGCGGAAGAACCTGCCGGTGCTGTAAGCACAGGTCACGGCGGGTCTCCGCCGAAACGATCCCCTGGGGCCGACGGTCGCGGACCGCCGGCCCCGGGGCGTTTCGGCACGGGCGTTACCGGGGCGGGTACCGCCCCCCGGCTCAGGTGCCGCCGGTGATGGGGACGCCGCCTTCCGTGTTGTCGCCGGGTGTGCCGGTGATGGGGACGCCGCCTTCCGTGTTGTCGCCGGGTGTGCCGGTGATGGGGACGCCGCCTTCTGTGTTGCCGCCTGCGGTGCCGCCGGCTTCGGAGGTGCCGCCCGGTGTGCCGCCCGCAGGGGCGCCGCAGGAGCCGCAGCCCGCGCCGGCGCCGGGCCGGTGCCGGTCACCCGTGGGGGCGCGGCCCCCGGGGTGGTGTCCGTGGCCTCTCTTGGACGGCTGCACGGCCACGGTGCCGGTGTGCGGGGTGGCGGCGAAGGCGCCGGCCGGCAGCATGGCGGCTCCTGCGGCCAGGGCGGCGGTGACGGTGAGCATCACCAGGTGATGTCTGTGGGATGTGCGAGGCATGGCAGTTCTCCTTCTGTGAGAGACGGGAACTGCCGAGGGCCTCCTCGTCGGTCAGGGGGCCCTCGGCAGCGGGACTCCCCGTCCCGGAAGCCGCCCCCGGGCATTCCCCGGGGGCGGCTCGGCGAGAGCCCGTGCATCGAGTAGGCCGCATGCCGGGTGCGGAGGCACGTCCCGGGAATGCGTGGCTTGACGCGGGCGCGGACCTCGGCGTCAGGAGACCCCCGGTGTCACTCCGGCCGCAGGACCTCGATCTCGTAGTCCCCGCTGTCCTCGTCGATCGTCACCCCGTGGGTCTCGCTGCGGAAGCCCGGGAAGTGGCGGTCGAAGGTCTCCAGGGCCGTGAGGTAGCGCAGCAGGGGGCCGTCGGGGGTGCCGGTGGACTCGCCCGGCATCAGGACCGGGATGCCGGGCGGGGTGACCGTGACCATCGCCGCCGCCACCCGGTGCGCGGCGTCGGCGATCCGGACCCGTTCCGTGCCGCCCCGGACCAGGCGCTGGTAGCAGTGCTGGGGCGGATGGACCGGCTCCGGGAGCCGCTGGAACGCCGTGTCCAGCAGCTCCACCAGGCGGGCCGAGCGCAGCTGCTCGTGCATCTGCCGGCACAGCTCGCGCAGGGTCAGGCCCGAGTAGCGGCGGGGGTGCGCGGCGACCGCCGCCGGCAGGACGCGGTCGAGGGGGGCGTCGGCGTCGTACAGGGCCTTGAAGTCCATCAGGGCGTCCAGCAGCGTGCCCCACTTGCCCTTCGTGATGCCCATCGAGAAGAGGATCAGCGTGGTGTAGCTGTCGGTCTTCTCGACCACGATGTTCCGGGTGGCCAGGTACGCCGTCAGGACGCGCGCCGGGATGCCCTCCTCGGCCATCTCGCCGGTGGCGGTGATGCCGGGGCAGGTCAGCGTGACCTTGACCGGGTCCAGCATGCAGTGGCCCTCGGTCAGCCCGGGGAAGCCGTGCCAGGCGGCGCCCGGCTCCAGCAGCCAGCAGGACTGCTCGGTGCGCAGCAGCTCCGGCGGGGCCTCGTCGAAGGGCAGCCGTTCGCCCGTCGCCGGGTCGGTGACCTCCTCCGGCTGCCAGACGCCGAAGAACCACGGCGGCCGGTCCCCGGCGCTCGCCACCCGGCGTCCGAGCCGCACCATCTCCTGCCGGAAGCGGATCGCCTCCGTCACCGCCTCGTCCACCAGCCACTCGCCCTGCGGCCCGTCCATCATGGCCGTCGCCACGTCCAGCGAGGCGATCATCGGGTACAGGGGCGAGGTGGTGCCGTGCATCATCAGGGCCTCGTTGAACCGGTCGTGCTCCACCGGCGCCCGGGGCGCGGGCCGTACGTGCACCATCGCCGACTGCGACAGCGCGGCCAGCAGCTTGTGCGTGGACTGGGTCGCGAAGACCGTCGGCCGGTCCGGGCCGGGGAAGGCGTCCGCGTCCACCGACATGCCGTACCGGCCCCGGTACAGCGGGTGGAAGCGGGCGTACGCGAACCACGCCTCGTCGAAGTGGACCCGGGGCGTGCTGGCCGCGAGGGCCTTCGCGGCCGGTACGGCGGCGTAGCTCAGGCCGTCGTAGGTCGAGTTGGTGAACACCGCGTACTGGGGGTCCCGGGAGACGGCGCCCCCGGCGAGCGGGTGCGCGGCGATCCGGGCCGCGATCGAGTCCGCCGCCAGCTCGGCCGGGGGCAGCGGGCCCGCGAGGCCGTACCCGTTGCGCGTGGGCACCAGGTACACCGGCCGGGCGCCGGAGACGACCAGTCCGTGCAGGACCGACTTGTGGCAGTTGCGGTCCACCAGGGCGAGTTCGTCACGGGTGACGCTGTAGTGGCCGACGAGACGGTTGCAGGTGGAGTCGCCGTGCAGCACGAAGTAGCTGAGGTCGGCGCCGAAGACGCGGGCCGCGTTGCGCTCCGCCTCCCCGATCGGACCGGTGTGCTCGAACAGCGAGCCCAGCTCCTCCACCGAGATCGACAGGTCGGAGCGGAGCAGCCGTTCGCCGAAGTAGTCGTGGAAGGCGCGCCCGGCGGGCGACTTGAGGAAGGCGACGCCACCGGAGTGGGCCGGGGTGTGCCAGGAGTACTCGTGGGCGTCGTCGAAGCGGCGCAGCGCCCGGAAGAACGGCGGCAGCACGTCCTCCCGGTAGGCGCGGGCGGCGCTGGTGATCCGGCCCGCGATGAAGTGGGGGGTGTCCTCCAGCGGCCAGACGTAGCCGACGACCGTCTCCGACACCCACAGCGGCAGCTCCCGCACGCCCTCTTCGGCCATGACCAGGAACACCGGCAGGTCCCGGTAGCGCCGCCCGATCCGCCGCAGCACGGCCGCCCCGCCACAGGCCCCGTCGGAGGCCCCGCCGGTGATCTCGGCCGGCTTGGCGAGCGCGGCGCCGGGACCGTCGCCGGCCGGCCGCGCGCCCCCGGGCAGGTCCCAGGCCACCAGGGCCGCCGCCAGCCCCGCCTCGGTGCGCAGCACCGCGTCCGCGTCCTCGGCGCTGACCGCCCAGCGCACCCCGAAGCCGTCCGCCTCCACCGCGTCCCGGATCTTGCGCAGCTGTTCGGCCCCGGCGCCCTCGGCGCGCGGATGCTCCGGCACCGCGACCAGGATCCTGCTCTCGCCCATCCCGTGCCCTCACCTTCCCGACGGCCGCCCGGCCACCGTCCGGAAAGTCTCCGGGGCGGCCCGCCGCGGCTTTGGGACGCGGCACCCGGCGTCACCGTGATGACGGAAAACCCGGGCCACCGGGTTGACGGCCCCTGGCCGAGGCAGGCCGTTGACGCCCCCCTAGTCGAGGTAGGCCGGTGACACCGCGGCCGAGCTGATCCTGTGCGCCCGCCCCGACCCGTCCGCCGGGACCTCGTACAGGTCGGCGCCGTAGTCCCCGGGCAGCGCGTACACGACCGTGCGGGCGTCCTTCCACACCGCCTGGTCGTCCACGCTCCGGGTCTCTGCGAGCGGCGTCTCGCGCATCGTGCGCAGGTCCAGGACGTACAGGCGCCAGGGGGCGTCCTTCGGCAGGCCCGCGACCCGCTTCTTGTAGGCGACGCGGGTGCCGTCCGGCGACAGGGACGGGCACTCCACGTCGGCGTGCAGCGTGGTGACCGTACGGCGGCGCAGGTCGCCGCGGACCAGGTAGGTCCGCCCCTTGGTGGCCAGCGTCGCGTAGAACGTGCGGTCGTCGGCCGCGAACGTGACGCCCCAGAAGTTGGCGTCCGCCGCCCGGTACGGATGCCCGTCCCTGACGATCCGGAAGGCCTCCAGGGACGGGATCAGCTCCCCGCTGCGGGTGTCCACGATCGCCGCGCGGGTGGAGAAGTCCGTCCCGGCGTACGAGTCGCCGCCCACGAACGCCGTCCACGCGGCGAAGTGCCCGGTGGGGGAGACCCGTGCCCGTGAGGGGATGCCCGGCACGTCGTACCGGTGCACGGTCCGCAGCCGGGAGTCCAGGACCAGCGCACGATAAGTGTCCGACACGGCCCCGTGCACGGCCTGCAGACAGACTCCGGCGCCCGAAGCGGCGTAGAAGCGCAGGCACTTGAGGCCGGAGGCGGTGCGCGGGCCGCCCGGGGCGTCCGCGGGCACGGCGGTCAGCTCGTCCCGGTGCGGCCCCCACGCCATGTTCCGGAACACCAGCCGTCCGGGATCCCGCAGCGTCACCGCGCCCGGGGTGACGCGCGGCCCGCCCGCCTGGACGTGGTCACGCCGGTCCGCCCGCGCGGAGGCGTGCAGCACGGAGGCCAGCCCGACCGCCGCCAGCACGGCGACGGCCGAGACCAGGATCAGCACGCGACGGCGTACGGTCATGCGGTCACCGTCCTCTCCGGGCGCAGGGTGAGGGAGAACGCGGCGCACGCGGCCAGTGCCGCCGCCGCGCCCGCCAGCGCCGCCCGGTCGCCCCACACGGTCCAGGCCGCGCCGAACAGCAGCGAGCAGGCGAACCGGGTCAGCGCCTGCCCGGTCTGGACGACGGCGAGCCCGGAGGAGCGCAGCCCGTCGGGCACGCTGTCCGAGGCGGCGGCCATCAGCACCCCGTCGGTGGCCGCGTAGAAGCCGCCGTGCAGGGCGAGCACCAGGTAGGGCAGGCCCGCGCCGTGCCACGAGGTGAGCAGCAGCGCGTACGCGACGAGCAGGGCGCCGTGGCCGGCGAGGAAGACCGCCCAGCGGCCCACCCGGTCCGCGAGCCGGCCGAGCGGCACGGCCAGCAGCAGGAACGCGGCGGCCGTACCCAGCGGCAGCAGCGCGAACCAGCGGTCGGGCACCCCGAGGCGGCGCTGGAGCAGCAGGTAGACGAAGGAGTCGCTGACCGTGGCGAGGCCCAGCAGCAGCGCGCAGACGGTGATCCGGCGCAGGTCGCGGCGGCGCAGCAGGGCGAGGGCCGCACGGACGGTCGGCCGTTCGGCCGGCGCCGCCTCCCCCGGCCCGCCCGGCCCGCCCCGCCCGCCCGGCACGAACAGGACCAGCACCAGGACGCCCAGCACGGCGACACAGAAGCTGACGGTGAACACCGCGTCGTACCCGTCCACGGTGGCCCGCAGGATCAGGAACGCCGCCAGCGGCCCGAGCAGGGCCCCGGCCGTGTCCATCGCCCGGTGCACCCCGAAGGCCCGCCCGCGCGTCCCGGGCGTACTGGCCAGCGAGATCAGCGCGTCACGCGGAGCCGTCCGCAGCCCCTTGCCCGTCCGGTCGGCGGCGAGCACGACCCCGATCGGCGTCAGGGCGTGCGCCACCAGCAGCAGCGGCTTGCACACGGCCGAGATGCCGTACCCGATCCCGGCGACCCACTTGTGCCGTCCGCCGCCCCGGTCGGCGAAGTGCCCGCCCACCAGCCGGACGAGCGCCGAGAATCCGTTGTAGATCCCGTCCAGCAGCCCGAACCCCAGCGGCGACAGGCCCAGTCCGCTCACCAGGTACAGCGGCAGCACCGCCGTCACCATCTCCGACGAGACGTCGGTGACCAGGCTCACCGTGCCCAGGGCGAGCACGGTCGGGGCGACCGCGGCACGGCGCCGCCCGGCCGAGGGCCGGACGGCGGCGTGAGCGGACGTACTGGCACGGCTGTCCGCTACGTACACGTCAGGACGCCCAGATGCCGGTGATGTCCTGGGCGGAGGCCGCGTTGCCCGCGTGCGTGCCGAGCCCCTGGGTGTCCTCCAGGGTCCGCAGCAGGTCGTAGTGGTTGTAGGTGGTGGAGGAGCTGGAGCCGGCGGTGACGGGCTGCCCGTAGAACACGGTGGGGATCCGGTTGCCGCTCAGCCGGTTGTCCTCGTCGAACGTCACCACCAGCAGGCTGTTGTGCGTCTTGGCCCACGTCGCGTAGGCACCCAGGTTGTTCTTCAGCCAGGTGTCACCGGTGGACACCGAGCAGTCGTGCATGTCGCTGCACAGGTTCGGCACCACGAACGACAGCTGCGGCAGCGTCGTGTAGTCGGTCGGGAACTGCGCAAACGTCTTCGCGGTCGACGTCGGCACGTTGCCGAACCCGAACCACGGGTTGTGCTTGCGGGCGTAGTTGCCGCTGCTGCACGTGGTGGAGCCCTGGCTCGGCAGCGACTCGTTGTAGCTGGCCCAGCTGCGGCCTGCGGCGATCAGCTCGGAGGCGAGGTTGGGCGCGGACGAGAAGCCCGGCGTGTAGCAGCTGTCGTCGGTGATCCCCTGGGTGGACCCGGAGAACATCGCGAAGTAGTTCGGCTGGCTCGGATGGGTCTCGGCGTAGGACTGGGTGAGGTTGGCACCCCCCGTCTTCAGCGAGTTGATGTACGGCGCGCTGGAGGAACCGATGACCTGGCTGTAGGCATGGTTCTCGAAGACCACGACGACCACGTGGTCCGGGCTGGGCACGGCGCCCGCGGCGTGCGCGGACCCCCCGCCGAGTCCGGTCCACAGCCCGACCGCGGCTGCGGCGAGGGCGGCCGCGGACGCCACGACGGCTCGGGCACGGCGATACGCCGAACGGGCAGAACTGCCGGACACATCAACCTCCGGGAAAGGATGGACGGCTGGCGGTGCGGACAGAGCATGCTCACGCCAACATGCCCGCGGCCCACGCCGGCCAACCTCCCGGGTGAAGACCGGATGAACGCCGGGTACTCACAGCCGCATGGCGGAGATCCTCATCGGCACCTGCGGCTGGACCGACCCCGAACTGCTCAGGAGCGGCTGGTACCCACCCGGCCACCGCGACGCCGAGAAACGCCTGCGCCACTACGCGACCCGCTTCCCCGTGGTCGAGGCCGACTCCCCCTACTACGCCCTGCCCACGCCCCGCACCACCACCCTCTGGGCGGACCGCACACCCCCCGGCTTCCGCTTCGACGTCAAGGCGTTCTCCCTCCTCACCGGCCACCGCACCCGCCCGGCCGCGCTCCCCGCCGACCTGCGCGGCCACCCCCGCGACGAGGCCCTGCGCACGGAGGTCTGGACCCGCTACGCCGAAGCGCTGACCCCTCTGCTGCGCTCCGGCCGCCTGGGCACCCTCCTCTTCCAGTTCCCGCCCTCCCTCGCCCCCGGCCCGGACGCCGAGGCCTTCGTCCGCACCGCCCGCGAACGCGCCCGCGGCTGGCCGTTCGCCGTCGAGTTCCGCGACCCCGCCTGGTGGCACCCCGCCCGGGCCCCCCGCACCACCGCCTTCCTCAAGGACCTGGACGCCACCGCGGTGGCCGTCGACACCGTCCAGGGCTTACCGACCTCCATGCCCGCGGACACACCGGCCACCAGCGCCCGCCTCGCGGTGGTCCGCTTCCACGGACGCAGCCCCCACTGGGGCACGGGAACGAAGGAGGACCGCTTCCGGCACGCGTACACCGAGCGGGAGCTGCTCGCGTGGCTGCCCCGCGTCCAGGCCCTGGCGGAGGTCACCGACGAGCTGCACATCCTCTTCAACAACTGCTGCGGGGACGCCGCCCCCACCGCGGCCCGTACCCTCCAGGACCTCCTGCGGACGAGGCTCCCGCACCAGCGCACCCCCACCACCGCCCGCCGACCACCCGCAGACGAAGCCCCCCGGCCCCCCTCCGGTTAGGCTCTGGCCAGTACCACAGCAGATCCGAGGGGAGACCACGGACATGACGCCGGGCCGCAGGAGCAGTACCTTCACCCGTCTGCTGCGACACGGCTTCACCGACCCCTCCGCCGCCGAGGGCCTCCTGGACGGTCCCGAACTGGCCGCCGTCCGCGACGACCCGGTCCTCCTCGAAGCCCTGGGCGCGACCGCCGACCCCGACCTGGCCCTGCACGGCCTGGTCCGCCTGCTGGAGGCCCAGCCCGGCCCCACCGCCCACCGCGAACTGCTGGACACCCTCATCGCGGCCAAGCCCCTGCGCGACCGCCTGCTGGGCGTCCTCGGTGCCTCCGCCGCCCTCGCCGACCACCTCGCGCGCCACCCCGGCGACTGGCACGCCCTGGTCACCTACGAACCCCACGACCTCCACCCCGGCGTCACGGAGTTCGAACAGGGCCTCGCCACCGCCACCGACCCGGTCTCCCTCCGCGTCGCCTACCGCCGCTGCCTGCTGTCCATCGCCGCCCGCGACGTCTGCGGCACCACCGACGTCGCCGAGACCGCCGCGGAACTCGCCGACCTGGCCACCGCCACCCTCCGCACGGCCCTGTCCCTCGCCGAGCGCGCCGCCCCCGAGGACGCCGCCGCCTGCCGCCTCGCGGTGATCGCGATGGGCAAGTGCGGCGGCCACGAGCTGAACTACGTCTCCGACGTGGACGTGATCTTCGTGGCGGAGCCCACCGAGGGCACCCCCGAGCACCAGGCCCTCAGGTCCGCCACGAAACTCGCCTCCCACCTGATGCGGATCTGCTCCGAGACGACCGTCGAGGGCTCCATCTGGCCGGTGGACGCCAACCTGCGCCCCGAGGGCCGCAACGGCCCCCTCGTCCGCACCCTCAGCAGCCACCTCGCCTACTACCAGCGCTGGGCCAAGACCTGGGAGTTCCAGGCCCTCCTCAAGGCCCGCCCGGTGGCCGGCGACCCGGCGCTCGGCGAGGCGTACGTCGACGCCCTGGAACCCCTCGTCTGGAAGGCCGCGGACCGCGACAACTTCGTCCCCGACGTCCAGAAGATGCGCCGCCGCGTCGTCGAGAACATCCCCGCCGCCGAGATCGACAGAGAGCTGAAACTCGGCCCCGGCGGCCTCCGCGACGTCGAGTTCGCCGTCCAGCTCCTCCAGCTGGTGCACGGCCGCACCGACCCCGCCCTGCGCAGCGGCACCACCCTGGACGCCCTCCAGGCCCTCGCCGCCGGCGGCTACGTCGGCCGCGAGGACGCCGCCCGCCTGGACGAGGCGTACCGCTTCCTGCGCTCCATGGAGCACCGCATCCAGCTGTACCGGCTGCGCCGCACCCACCTCGTCCCGGAGTCCGAGCCGGACCAGCGCCGCATCGGCCGTTCCCTGGGCCTGCGCACCGATCCGGTGGGCGAGCTGAACCGCGAGTGGAAGCGGCACACCACCGTCGTACGCCGCCTGCACGAGAAGCTCTTCTACCGCCCGCTGCTCGACGCGGTCGCCCAGCTCGCCCCCGGCGAGGCCCGGCTGAGCGCCGTGGCGGCCCGGGAACGCCTCATCGCCCTCGGCTACGCCGACCCGGCCGCCGCCCTGCGCCACCTGGAGGCCCTCGCCTCCGGCGTGACCCGCAAGGCCGCGATCCAGCGCACCCTGCTCCCGGTGCTGCTCGGATGGTTCGCCGACTCCGCCGACCCCGACGCCGGCCTGCTGAACTTCCGCAAGGTCTCCGACGCGCTCGGCAAGACCCCCTGGTACCTGCGGCTGCTGCGCGACGAGGGCGCGGCGGCGGAGAACCTGGCCCGCGTCCTGTCGGCGGGCCGCCTCGCCCCCGACCTGCTGATGCGCGCCCCCGAGGCGGTCGCCCTGCTCGGCGACGGCGACGGCGGCGGCCTGGAACCGCGGCGCCGCGCCGCCCTGGAGCAGGAGATCATGGCGGCCGTGGGCCGCGCGGAGAACGCCGCGCAGGGCGTCACCGCGGCCCGCGGCGTCCGCCGCCGCGAGCTGTTCCGCACCGCCGCCGCCGACATCGTCGCCTCCTACGGCACCGAGGCCAGTGCCGCCGAGGCCGACCAGGGCGCCCTGGTGGACCGGGTCGGCGCGGCCGTCTCCGACCTGACCGCGGCCACCCTCGCCGGCACCCTGCGCGCGGTGGTCCGGGACGGCTGGGGCGACACCCTGCCCACCCGGTTCGCGATCATCGGGATGGGCCGCTTCGGCGGGCACGAGCTGGGCTACGGCTCCGACGCCGACGTGCTGTTCGTGCACGAGCCGCAGGACGGCGTGGACGAGCACGAGGCCTCCGCCGCCGCCAACAAGGTCGTCGCCGAGATGCGCCGCCTGCTCCAGCTGCCCAGCTCCGACCCGCCCCTGCTGATCGACGCCGACCTGCGCCCGGAGGGCAAGTCCGGCCCGCTGGTGCGCACCCTGAAGTCGTACGAGGCGTACTACCGCCGCTGGTCCCTGGTCTGGGAGTCACAGGCGCTGCTGCGGGCCGAGCCGGTCGCCGGCGACGAGGAGCTGGGCCGGCGCTTCGTCGAGCTGGTCGACCCGCTGCGCTACCCCCGGCAGGGGCTGACGGAGGACGCCGTCCGCGAGATCCGCCGGCTGAAGGCCCGGATGGAGTCCGAGCGGCTGCCGCGCGGCGCCGACCCCCGGCTGCACACCAAGCTCGGCCCCGGCGGCCTGTCCGACGTCGAGTGGACGGTCCAGCTGCTCCAGTTGCGCCACGGCCACCACGTCCCCGCCCTGCGCACCACCCGTACCCGCCAGGCCCTGTCCGCGGCCCGCGAGGCCGGGCTGCTGAGCGCCGAGGACAGGGAGATCCTGGACGAGGCGTGGGTGCTGGCCACCCGGGTGCGCAACGCGGTCATGCTGGTCCGCGGCCGGGCCGGCGACACCTTCCCCACCGAGCCGCGCGAGCTGGCCGCCGTGGGCCGCTACCTGGGCTACGGCGCCGGGCACGCCGGGGACATGCTGGACGCCTACCGCCGTACCACCCGCCGGGCGCGCACGGTGGTCGACGAGCTGTTCTACGCGGACTGACCGGCCCCGGGGCTACACGGACCGACCGGCCCAGGCGCCACGCAGACCGACCGGCTCCAGGGCTACGCGGATTGACCGCCTCCGGAGCTGCGCGGACGGACCGGCCTTGGCGTCACGTCGACCGCCCCCGGAGCCGCACGGACGGACCGGCCCCGGCGCCACGCCGGCCGGCCGGCCGTAGCGCCACGCCGACCGGCCCGGGGCCATGCCGGCCGGCCCGGGGCTACGCGGACTGAACCGCCCCGGCCGGCTCCCGCCGGGACCCCGGCACCAGCCGCGGCAGGGCGTGCGGGAGGCTGCCGTACCACGCCCGGGCCACCGCGCACCCGAAGGCCAGGCAGAGCACCCCGCCGACCGCGTCCAGCCAGAAGTGGTTGGCGGTGGCGACGATCACCAGCAGGGTGGCCGCCGGGTACAGCAGGCCCAGCACCCGCACCCACGGCACCGACGCCAGCGCGAAGATCGTCAGCCCGCACCACAGCGACCAGCCGATGTGCATCGACGGCATCGCCGCGTACTGGTTGGACATGTGCTTGAGGTCGCCGGAGGCCATCGAACCCCAGGTGTGGTGCACCATCACGGTGTCCACGAAGTGCCCGCCGCGCATCAGCCGGGGCGGCGCGAGCGGGAACAGGTAGTAGCCGACGAGGGCCACGCCCGTCGTCGCGAACAGCACCAGACGGGTCGCCGCGTACCGGCCGGGATGCCACCGGTACAGCCACACCAGCACCCCGAGCGTGACCACGAAGTGCAGGGTGGCGTAGTAGTAGTTCATCCCGACGATGAGCCAGGACACCGAGTTCACGGCGTGGTTGACCGACTGCTCGACAGAGATGCCGATCCGGTGCTCGGCCCGCCAGATCCAGTCCGCGTTGCGCAGCGCCTCGTGCCGCTGCTCGGGCACGGCGTTGCGGATCAGTGAGTACGTCCAGTAACTCACCGCGATCAGAAGGATCTCGAACCACAGGCGGGGCCGTCGCGGTCGACGCATCCGGCCCAGCGGGCCCCGTCGGTCCTCACCCGTGACGGCTCCCGGAACGGCCACCTCCTCGCGCCCTTCCGGCTGTGTCACGGTCGAGTCAGTCATAGCCACAGAGTCTGCCAGAAAAGGCCTCCTCGGCCGATCATCCCAAGGAAGGGTCCGCAACGCACCTTCTACGACGTACGGAGGACATGCGGGGCAGAAGCAGTCGAACCGCGCACCACCAGCTCCGGCATGAACACGAACTCGCTGTGCGGAGCCGGCGTCCCGCCTATCTCCTCCAGCAGGGTGCGCACCGCCGCCTGCCCCATCGCCGGGACCGGCTTGCGGACCGTGGTCAGCGGAGGGTCGGTGAAGGCGATCAGCGGGGAGTCGTCGAAGCCGACCACGGACACGTCCCGGGGGACCTCCAGGCCGCGCTGCCGGGCCGCCCGTATCGCGCCGAGCGCCATCATGTCGCTGGCGCAGACCACCGCCGTGCAGTCCCGCTCGATCAGCGCCGTCGCGGCCGCCTGGCCGCCCTCCAGCGTGTACAGCGAGTGCTGCACGAGATCCGCCTCGACGGTCTCCGCGCTCAGCCCGAGCTGGTCCTGCATCGCCCGGACGAAACCCTCGATCTTGCGCTGCACCGGCACGAACCGCTTCGGCCCGAGCGCGAGCCCGATCCGGGTGTGCCCCAGCGACGCCAGGTGCGTCACCGCGAGCGCCATGGCCGCCCGGTCGTCGGGGGAGATGAACGGCGCCTGCACCTTCGGCGAGAACCCGTCCACCAGCACGAAGGGCACGCCCTGTGCGCGCAGCCGCTCGTAGCGCTGCATGTCGGCGGTGGTGTCCGCGTGCAGCCCGGAGACGTAGATGATCCCGGCGACCCCCCGGTCCACCAGCATCTCGGTCAGCTCGTCCTCCGTCGACCCGCCCGGGGTCTGGGTGGCGAGCACCGGCGTGTAGCCCTGGCGGGTCAGCGCCTGTCCGATGACCTGGGCCAGGGCCGGGAATATCGGATTCTCCAGCTCCGGCGTGATCAGGCCCACCAGGCCCTCGCTGCGCTGCCGCAGCCGTACCGGCCGTTCGTAGCCCAGCACGTCCAGGGCGGCGAGCACGGACTGGCGGGTGGTGGCGGCGACGCCCGGCTTCCCGTTGAGGACCCGGCTGACGGTCGCTTCGCTCACCCCCGCCTGCGCAGCGATGTCGGCAAGCCGTGTGGTCACGGGACTGGACTGTACCGGTCGTATCTGCCCTTGCACACCGGCCGGACGCCGGGCGCGGGCGGGCGCACGGCCGGCCGTGGGTTGCTGCGTCATCGCGCTCCCTCGGAAATCTGGTGGCAAGAGCTTGCAGAGTCTTGCACAAGTGTCGTCCCCGCCGCTCGGCGCCGCCACCACCGGGTTGCGGCGCGGTCGACGGCCGGTCACGGGCCGGTAACCATCGTGTCCTCTTGCACTTTTTTTCTGCAAGGTCTTTCGCAACGCTTACATCGCTGTTACGTTCCCAGTCGCCCGGCCGCGGCAACGGCGCAGTCGGCAAGTCGCAGAGGCGGACGGGACCGCCCTCTGTACCACTCGGGCTTAACCCTCAAGGAGAACTCATGCGGCGTGGCATAGCGGCCTCCGCGCTGGTGGCGTCCCTCGCCCTGACGGCGACGGCGTGCGGCGGGAGCGACAGCGGGAAGTCGGACGGCCCGGTCACCATCACCTGGTGGGACACCTCCAACGCCACGAACGAGGCGCCGACGTACAAGGCCCTGGTCCAGCAGTTCGAGGCCGCGCACAAGGACATCAAGGTCAAGTACGTCAACGTCCCCTTCGACCAGGCGCAGAACAAGTTCGACACCGCGGCCGGCGCCAAGGGCGCCCCGGACATCCTGCGCTCCGAGGTCGGCTGGACCCCCGCCTTCGCCAAGAAGGGCTTCTTCCTGCCGCTGGACGGCACGGAGGCCCTCGCCGACCAGGGCAAGTTCGAGCCGAACCTGATCAAGCAGGCCCAGTACGAGGGCAAGACCTACGGCGTGCCGTTCGTCACCGACACCCTCGCTCTGGTCTACAACAAGGCCCTGTTCAAGAAGGCCGGCATCACCGAGGCCCCCAAGACCTGGGACGAGCTGAAGGCCGACGCCGCCAAGATCAAGGACAAGGCCCAGGTCGACGGCTACTGGGGCTCCACCCAGGCCTACTACGCCCAGACCTTCCTCTACGGCGAGGGCACCGACACCGTCGACGTCGCCGCCAAGAAGATCACGGTGAACTCGGCCGCCGCGAAGAAGGCCTACGGCACCTGGCTGAGCCTGTTCGACGGCAAGGGCCTGCACAAGGCCGACGCCACCGCCGACGCCTACGCCCACATCCAGGACGCGTTCGTCAACGGCAAGGTCGCCGCGATCATCCAGGGCCCCTGGGAGATCACGAACTTCTACAAGGGCAGCGCCTTCAAGGACAAGTCGAACCTCGGCATCGCCACCGTCCCGGCCGGCTCCGCCGGCAAGGCGGGCGCCCCGACCGGCGGCCACAACCTCTCGGTCTACGCCGGCTCCGACCAGGCCCACCAGGCGGCGGCCCTGAAGTTCGTGAAGTTCATGACCTCGGCGCAGGCCCAGGAGACCATCGCGCTGAAGAACTCCACCCTGCCCACCCGCTCCGACGCCTACACCGACAAGGTCAAGACCGACCCGGGCATCGCCGGCTACCAGGGCGTCCTGGCCGCCGCGCAGCCCCGCCCGGCGCTGCCCGAGTACAGCTCCCTGTGGGGCCCGCTCGACACCGAGCTGCCCAAGGTCGCCAGCGGCAAGGAGTCGCTGGACAAGGGCCTGGACAACGCCGAGCTGGCCATCTCCAAGCTGGTCGACGGCTTCAGCAAGTGAGTCCGCGTGGCCGTCGGATCCTCCCACCGCAAGGAGGGGGGGAAGGATCCGGCGGCCACCGCCTGTGCCCGGCCCAACCCCTTGAACGTTTGAAGGTGTCGAACCATGACAGTCGCCATCGACCGCGCGACCGGCAAGCGCCGCGGTGACCGCGCGCCTCGTCCCGGGCTGGGGCAGCGCGTGCGGAACGGCTTGCAGAAGTACTGGTACGCCTACGCGATGATCGCCCCGGTGGTCGTCGTGCTCGGCGTCCTCGTGGGCTACCCGCTGGTGCGGGGCTTCTACCTCACCCTCACGGACGCCAACAGCCTCAACTCGGCGCGCACGATCGGCGTCAACCACATCGACGCCACCTACAAGTTCATCGGCCTCGACAACTACCGGGACATCCTGTTCGGCCCGACGGCCTACGACCGGTTCTGGTCGCACTTCCTGTGGACCGTCTTCTGGACGGTCGCCTGCGTGGCCCTGCACTACACCATCGGACTCGGCCTCGCGCTCATGCTCAACCAGAAGCTGCGCGGCCGCACCGCCTACCGGCTGCTGCTCGTCCTGCCCTGGGCCGTGCCGACCTTCGTCACCGTCTTCTCCTGGCGGATCATGCTCGCCGACTCCGGCGTGCTCAACCAGATCCTCGGCGCCCTGCACCTGCCCCAGCCCGAGTGGCTGGAGGACACCTTCTGGCAGCGCTTCGCCGCGATCATGGTCAACACCTGGTGCGGTGTGCCGTTCATGATGCTGTCCCTGCTCGGCGGCCTGCAGTCGATCGACTCCTCGCTCTACGAGGCCGCGGAGATGGACGGCGCGAGTGCCTGGCAGCGCTTCCGGCACGTCACCCTGCCCGGGCTGCGCTCGGTCAGCTCCACCGTCGTGCTGCTCGGCATCATCTGGACCTTCAACCAGTTCGTCATCATCTTCCTGCTGTTCGGCAAGAACTCCGCGCCGGACGCCCAGATCCTCGTCACCTGGGCCTACACGCTGGGCTTCGGCCAGCAGCCGCGCGACTTCGCCCAGTCCGCCGCGTACGGCGTGCTGCTGCTGTCGATCCTCACCGTCTTCACCTCCTTCTACTTCCGCTGGCTGAAGCGCAATGACCAGCTCGCCGTCTGACGCCGCAGGAGCCGCCGCCATGAGCACCACCACCCTGGACAAGACCGAGACCGCCCCGGCCCCCGCACCCGCGCCCCGGCGCCGCGGCCGCCGGCGCGGCGAGCGCGGACCGCTCGGTGTCGCCCTGCTGCACGGCGGCCTCGTCGTGGCGAGCCTGATCGCCCTGGCCCCGGTGGCCTGGCTGTGCTACCTCTCGCTCGGCCCGGACAAGGAGGACTACCTGCACCCGCGCGGCATCGCGGGCAAGGCGACCTTCTCCAACTTCAGCTTCGTGCTGGAGAACACCGCGTTCCTCGACTGGTTCAAGTCGACCATGATCGTGGCCCTCGGCACCACGCTGATCGGTGTCCTGGTCGCCGCCACCACCGGCTACGCGGTCTCCCGGATGCGCTTCCCCGGCTACAAGCAGCTGATGTGGGTCCTGCTGCTCACCCAGGCCTTCCCGATCGCCATCCTGATCGTGCCGATGTACGAGATCTTCAGCGAACTCGGCCTCATCGACACCTACTGGGCGCTGATCCTCATCAACTGCACCACCGCCGTGCCGTACAGCGCCTGGCTGCTCAAGGGGTACTTCGACACCATCCCCTTCGAGATCGACGAGGCCGGACGCGTGGACGGGCTCAGCCCCTTCGGCACCTTCTTTCGGCTGATCCTGCCGCTGGCCCGCCCGGGCCTGGCCGTGGCCGCGTTCTACAACTTCATCACCGCCGTCGGCGAGGTCGCCTTCGCGACGACCTTCCTGCTGGACGACTCCAAGTACACCTTCGCCGTCGGCCTGCAGACCTTCGTCAGCGAGCACGACGCCCAGTGGAACTACATGGCCGCCACCGCGGTGCTGATCGCGATACCCGTGACCGTGTTCTTCTACCTCGTGCAGAAGAACCTCGTCACCGGCCTCACCGCCGGCGGCACCAAGGGCTGACGCCCGCCACCGTCCAGGCGGGCCGCGGTGTCCATCCGACCCCGCTGTCACCGCGGCCCGCCTCGCCCGCCGCACCCACCGACCGCCCACCATGCCCCAGTTACGTATCAAGGACGCCATGAGCCAGCAGCACTCCGCCGCACCGGCCCGCCACTTTGCCGCCGTCACCGACCGCCGCGACTGGTGGCGGGACGCGGTCATCTACCAGGTCTATCCCCGCAGCTTCGCCGACAGCAACGGCGACGGCATGGGCGACCTGGAGGGCGTACGCTCCCGTCTGCCCTATCTGCGTGACCTCGGCGTCGACGCCGTGTGGCTGAGCCCCTTCTACGCCTCCCCGCAGGCCGACGCCGGCTACGACGTCGCCGACTACCGTGCCGTCGACCCGATGTTCGGCTCCCTGCTGGACGCCGACGCGCTGATCCGCGACGCCCACGCGCACGGCCTGCGCATCATCGTGGACCTCGTGCCCAACCACTCCTCCGACCAGCACGAGTGGTTCAAGCGCGCCCTCGCCGAGGGCCCCGGCTCCCCGCTGCGCGAGCGCTACCACTTCCGCCCCGGCAAGGGGAAGGACGGCGAGCTCCCGCCCAACGACTGGGAGTCCATCTTCGGCGGCCCGGCCTGGACCCGGGTCACGGAGCCCGACGGCACGCCCGGGGAGTGGTACCTGCACCTCTTCGCCCCCGAGCAGCCCGACTTCAACTGGGAGCACCCGGCCGTCGGCGACGAGTTCCGCTCCATCCTGCGCTTCTGGCTGGACATGGGCGTGGACGGCTTCCGCATCGACGTCGCCCACGGCCTGGTCAAGGCGGAGGGCCTGCCGGACCTCGGCTCCCACGACCAGCTCAAACTGCTGGGCAACGATGTCATGCCGTTCTTCGACCAGGACGGTGTGCACGCCGTCTACCGCCAGTGGCGCACGATCCTGGACGAATACGCGGGCGAGCGCATCTTTGTGGCGGAGGCCTGGACCCCGACCGTCGAGCGCACCGCCCGCTACGTCCGCCCGGACGAGCTGCACCAGGCCTTCAACTTCCAGTACCTGGGCACGGAGTGGGACGCGGAGGAACTCCGTACGGTCATCGACCGCACCCTGGAGGCCATGCGCCCGGTCGGCGCCCCCGCCACCTGGGTGCTGTCCAACCACGACGTCACCCGGCACGCCACCCGCTTCGCCAACCCGCCCGGCCTCGGCACCCAGATCCGCACGGCGGGCGACCGCGCGCTGGGCCTGCGCCGGGCCCGCGCCGCCACCCTCCTGATGCTGGCCCTGCCCGGCTCGGCCTACCTCTACCAGGGCGAGGAGCTGGGCCTGCCCGACGTCGTGGACCTGCCCGACGAGGTGCGCCAGGACCCGGCGTACTTCCGGGGCGCCGGCCAGGACGGCTTCCGCGACGGGTGCCGGGTGCCGATCCCGTGGACCCGCGAGGGCTCCTCGTACGGCTTCGGCAGCGGCGGCAGCTGGCTGCCCCAGCCGCCGGTCTGGGGCGAGCTGAGCGTGGAGGCGCAGACCGGAGTGCCCGGCTCGACGCTGGAGCTGTACCGCTCCGCGCTGCGCGCGCGCCGTGCCCAGCCCGACCTGGGCGCGGGCGACGCGGTGGAGTGGCTGCGGGCACCCGAGGGCGTCCTGGCCTTCCGGCGGGGCGAGTTCGTGTGCGTCGCGAACACCACCGGGGAGTCCGTGACGACCCCGGCTTACGGCCGCGTCCTGCTGACCAGTGGTGAGGTGACCGAGGCGGACGGCGAGGCCAAGGTGCCCGGCGACACCACCGTGTGGTGGTCCACGGCCGGCTGACCGCCCGTCTGAAAGTTCTTGCATCAAGTTCACAACGGCCCGCTGCCTTTCGGCCAGCGGGCCTTTAACATCTGCGTCACCGCAAGTTTGCTGAAAGATTTCAGCAAGCGCCTTCAGCGGCCCTTGTCGCCTTCAACGTCGAAGGACCCCACACATGGCACGCAGAACCCTCCCCGTGGCGGCAGCCCTCACCGCAGCCGCTCTGGTTGGCATGACCCCGACTACCGCTGAGGCCTCCCCGCCCGGCACCAAGGACGTCACCGCCGTCCTCTTCGAGTGGAACTACGCCTCGGTGGCCAAGGAGTGCACCAGCACCCTCGGCCCCGCCGGCTACGGCTACGTCCAGGTCTCCCCGCCCGCCGAGCACATACAGGGCTCGCAGTGGTGGACGTCGTACCAGCCGGTGTCGTACAAGATCGCGGGCCGCCTCGGTGACCGCACCGCGTTCCGGGACATGGTGAACACCTGCCACGCGGCGGGTGTGAAGGTCGTGGTGGACACCGTCGTCAACCACATGTCGGCGGGCTCCGGCACCGGCACCGGCGGCTCGTCGTACACGAAGTACGACTACCCGGGCCTGTACTCCTCCTACGACTTCGACGACTGCACCTCCCAGGTGTCGAACTACTCCGACCGCTGGAACGTGCAGCACTGCGAACTCGTCGGCCTCGCCGACCTCGACACCGGTGAGGAGTACGTCCGCAAGACGATCGCCGGCTACATGAACGACCTGCTCGGTCTCGGTGTCGACGGCTTCCGCATCGACGCGGCCAAGCACATACCCGCCGACGACCTGGCGAACATCAAGAGCCGCCTGAGCAACCCGTCCGTCTACTGGAAGCAGGAGGTCATCTACGGGGCGGGCGAGGCCGTCCAGCCCGGCGAGTACACCGGCAACGGGGACGTCCAGGAGTTCCGCTACGCCTACGACCTCAAGCGCGTCTTCACCAGCGAGAAGCTCGCCTACCTGAACAACTACGGCGAGGGCTGGGGCTACCTCGGCAGCTCGTCCGCCGGTGTCTTCGTGGACAACCACGACACCGAGCGCAACGGCAGCACCCTGAACTACAAGAACGGCGCCACCTACACCCTGGCCAACGTCTACATGCTGGCCTGGCCCTACGGCGCCCCCGACATCAACTCCGGCTACGAGTGGTCGGACGCCGACGCCGGCCCGCCCAACGGCGGCCGGGTGAACGCCTGCTGGCAGGACGGCTGGAAGTGCCAGCACGCCTGGCCCGAGATCAAGTCCATGGTCGCCTTCCGCAACGCGACCCGCGGCCAGGCGGTCGGCAACTGGTGGGACAACGGCAACAACGCGATCGCGTTCGGCCGGGGCGCCAAGGGCTACGTGGCGATCAACCACGAGTCCTCGTCGCTGACCCGCACCTACCAGACGTCCCTGCCCGCCGGGACGTACTGCAACGTCCAGAACAACACCACGGTGAGCGTGAACTCCAGCGGACAGTTCACCGCGACCCTCGGCTCGAACACGGCACTCGCGATCTACGCCGGCAAGTCGAGCTGCTGAAGCACCGCCTGACGGTGCGTGAAGCCTCTTGCCGGAGGTTTCACGCACCGTGCCGTAAGTGTCAGCCGCAATCCTAGGAGTCACGACCCGTGATACCGAGATGGCCGGCGCCGCGCACGCGCCGTACGCCGTATCGCAGAAGGGCCGCCGCCGTCACCGGCATGGCCCTCGCCGCAGCCCTGGTCCAGGTGCCGGCCGCCCGGGCCGCCACCCCGCCCGCACCCCCCTCGGACGCGAAGCTCGCCGCCGTACCCGCCCGGCACGACGACACCCGCGAGCAGTTCTACTTCGTCATGCCGGACCGGTTCGCCAACGGCGACACCTCCAACGACCGGGGCGGCCTCACCGGCTCCCGCCTCTCCACCGGCTACGACCCCACCGACAAGGGCTTCTACCAGGGCGGCGACCTCAAGGGCCTGACGGGGAAGCTGGACTACATCAAGGGGCTCGGCACCACCGCCATCTGGCTGGCGCCGATCTTCAAGAACCGCCCGGTGCAGGGCACCGGAAGCAACGCCTCGGCCGGCTACCACGGTTACTGGATCACCGACTTCACCCAGGTCGACCCGCACTTCGGCACCAACGGCGACCTCAAGAACCTCATCTCCAAGGCCCACGCCAAGGGCATGAAGGTCTTCTTCGACGTCATCACCAACCACACCGCCGACGTCGTGGACTACGAGCAGAAGGCGTACGACTACCTGTCCAAGGGCGCCTTCCCGTACCTGACCGAGGACGGCAGGCCCTTCGACGACGCCGACCACGCCGACGGCAGCCGGACGTTCCCGGCCGTCTCCCGCGCCTCCTTCCCCTACACCCCGAAGGCCGCGGGCAGCGGCAAGGTCCCGGCCTGGCTCAACGACCCGACGATGTACCACAACCGGGGCGACTCCACCTACGCCGGGGAGTCCACCACCTACGGCGACTTCTCCGGCCTGGACGACCTGTGGACCGAGCGTCCCGAGGTCGTCCACGGGATGGAGAAGATCTACGAGCGGTGGGTGAAGGACTTCGCCGTCGACGGCTTCCGGATCGACACCGTCAAGCACGTGAACATGGAGTTCTGGACCCAGTGGGCGACCGCGCTGGACCGGTACGCGGCCGCGCGCGGACGGAAGAACTTCTTCATGTTCGGCGAGGTCTACTCCGCCGACACCGCCGTCACCTCCCCGTACGTCACCCAGGGCCGCCTCGACGCCACCCTCGACTTCCCCTTCCAGGACGCGGCCCGCGCCTACGCCTCCCAGGGCGGCAGCGCGCGCAGGCTCGCGAGCGTCTTCGGTGACGACTACCGGTACACCACCGACAAGGCCAACGCGTACGAGCAGGTCACCTTCCTCGGCAACCACGACATGGGCCGCATCGGGTACTTCCTGAAGCAGGACGACCCGAAGGCGACCGACGCCGAGCTCCTGAAGAAGGACCGGCTCGCCAACGAGCTGATGTTCCTCAGCCGGGGCAACCCGGTCGTCTACTACGGCGACGAGCAGGGCTTCACCGGCTCCGGCGGCGACAAGGACGCCCGCCAGACCATGTTCGCCTCCCAGGTCGCCGACTACCTGGACGACGACGAGATCGGCACCGACCGCACCCACGCCGAGGCCGCCTACGACACCGGGGCCCCGCTGTACCGGCAGATCGCCGCGCTCGCGAAGCTCCGCAAGGCGGAGCCGGCGCTGACCGACGGCGTGCAGGAGGAGCGGTACGCGGCCGACGGGCCCGGCGTCTACGCCTTCACGCGCACCGACGCCCGGACGGGCCAGGAGTACGTCGTCGCCTTCAACAACGCCGGCTCCGAGAAGACGGCGACGTTCGCGACGGGATCCGCGGACATGTCGTACCGGGGCGTCTACGGCGCCACCGGCTCGATGACGTCCGACACCGGCCGGAAGGTCACCGTCACCGTCCCGGCCGGCTCCGCCGTCGTCTACAAGGCCGCCGGCACCCTCGCCAAGCCCACCGCCAAGCCGGTGATCACCCTGACCGCGCCGGCCGCCGGGGCCACCGGGACGGCCGTACTGAAGGCCGACCTCGACGGCGGGCAGCTCAACCGGGTCGTCTTCGCCGCCCAGGTCGGCAACGGGACGTGGAAGACGCTCGGCTCCGCCGACCACGCCCCCTACCAGGTCACCCAGACCCTCGGCCGGGACGTGCCCGCCGGTACCACACTGCGCTACAAGGCCGTCGTCGTCGACACGGCCGGAGACACCGCGAGCGCCACGGCGAGCAGCACCACCGGCACACCGCCCGCACCCGAGGTCCCCACGGCCTCCTCCCGGGACTACGCGATCGTCCACTACAAGCGCACGGACGGCGACTACGCCGACTGGGGCCTGTACGCCTGGGGCGACCTCGCCGACGGCGAGGCCACGAACTGGCCGGCCAGCCACCCCTTCACCGGCCGGGACTCCTACGGCGCCTTCGCCTACGTCAAGCTGAGGCCCGGCGCCTCGAACGTCGGCTTCCTCGTCATCGACAAGGACGGCGACAAGGACGTCTCCGCCGACCGGAGCATCGACGTCACCAGAACGGGCGAGGTGTGGATCGAGCAGGGGAAGACGGACGTCCTCACCCGGCGGCCCGACCACCCCGCCCAGGACAAGACCAAGGCCGTCCTGCACTACCACCGCGCCGACGGCGCCTACGACGGCTGGGGCCTGCACGTCTGGACGGGTGCCGCCCACCCCACCGACTGGTCGGACCCGCTGAAGCCGGTGAAGACTGATGCCTATGGCGCGGTCTTCGAGGTGCCGCTCACCGAGGGTGCCACCAGTGTCAGCTACATCCTCCACAAGGGCGACGAGAAGGACCTCCCGGCCGACCAGTCCCTGGACCTCAGGGCCTTCGGCAACGAGGTCTGGCTGTTGAACGGCCAGGAGCAGTACCTGCTGCCCCAGCCCGCCGGCAGCGCCGCCGCGCTGGACCTGACCACCTCCAAGGCGGTGTGGATCGACCGGGACACCGTCGCCTGGAACGGGGTCGACGGTGCCGCCTCCACCCAGCTGCTGTACTCCCGCGACGGCTCGATCACCGTCAAGGACGGGACGCTGACCAGCGACGACGAGCGCTGGATCCGGCTGGGGAAGACGACGCTCACCGACGCCCAGAAGGCGAAGTTCCCGCACCTGAAGGACTACACGGCCTGGTCGGTGGACCCGCGTGACCGGGACCGGGTGCGCTCGGCGCTCGGCGGGCAGCTGGTGGCCTCGCAGCGTGCGGCGAACGGTGCCGTACTGGCCGCGACCGGGGTGCAGATCGCCGGCGCGCTGGACGACCTGTACTCCGGCGCGACGAAGAGCAGCCTCGGCCCGGTCTTCCACGACGGCAGGCCGACCCTCTCCGTGTGGGCGCCGACGGCCCAGTCGGTCCACCTCGACCTCGACGGCACGGCCGTGAAGATGCACCGCAACGCCACCACCGGCGTCTGGTCCGTCACCGGCCCCGCCTCCTGGAAGGGCAAGGCCTACCGGTACGTCGTGAAGGTCTGGGCGCCCAGCGTCCGCAAGGTGGTCACCAACGAGGTCACCGACCCGTACTCGGTCGCGCTGACCGCGAACTCCGAGCGCAGCCTGGTCGTCGACCTGAACGACCGCTCCCTCGCCCCGAGCGGCTGGTCGGGTCTGCGCAAGGCCAAGGCCGTACCGCTGAAGGACGCGCAGATCCAGGAGCTGCACATCCGGGACTTCTCGGTCGCCGACAAGACCGTCCCGGCCAAGGACCAGGGCACCTACCTGGCCTTCACGGACAAGAACAGCGACGGCTCCAGGCACCTGCGGCAGCTCGCGAAGTCGGGCACCTCGTACGTGCACCTGCTGCCCGCCTTCGACATCGCCACCATCCCGGAGAGGAAGGCCGACCAGGCGAGCACCGACTGCGACCTGTCCTCCTACCCGGCCGACTCCGACAAGCAGCAGGAGTGCGTGGCGAAGACCGCCGCGAAGGACGCCTACAACTGGGGTTACGACCCGTTCCACTACACGGTCCCGGAGGGCTCGTACGCCACCGACCCGGACGGCACGGCCCGTACCGTGCAGTTCCGCAAGATGGTGCAGGCGCTGAACGGGGACGGCCTCAGGGTCGTCATGGACGTCGTCTACAACCACACGGCCGCCAGCGGGCAGGCGGACACCAGCGTGCTGGACCGGATCGTGCCGGGCTACTACC
>NZ_BMRM01000035.1 GCF_014648635.1 Streptomyces cinerochromogenes
TGCCGGCGACCAGGGGGGCGCCGGCGCGCTGGGCGATGTGCCGGGCGGCGACCTTGTCGCCCAGGTCGCGGATGGCCTGCGGGGGCGGGCCGATCCAGATCAGGCCCGCGTCCAGCACCGCCTGGGCGAAGTCGGCGTTCTCCGAGAGGAAGCCGTAACCCGGATGGACGGCGTCCGCACCGGACTCGCGTGCGGCGTTCAGGATCTTGTCGATGACCAGGTAACTGGTCGCCGGGGTGTCACCGCCCAGAGCGAACGCCTCATCCGCGGCGCGGACATGCGACGCGTCCCGGTCCGGGTCGGCGTAGACGGCCACGCTCGCGATCCCGGCGTCCCGGCAGGCCCGGGCCACGCGGACAGCGATTTCGCCACGGTTGGCGATGAGCACCTTGCGCATGTCTGTCACACCTCTTCGTGCATCCGGGCGGAACGGCGGATCGACAGCGCCGCGACCAGCAGGCCGTCGCGCGCCATCCAGCGCCCGGTCAGTCGGTTCGGGAACGCGTCGCCCGCACTGCCGTGCGGCGTCGACGTCCGCGCATGGAACTCCCCGCTCAGGGGATCGACGTGGACGAGGATCTCACCGAGCCCCAGCCGGTGCCGGGTGAGGGAGAACCAAGCCTTGAACACGCTCTCCTTGGCCGTGAAGACCAGCCGCGCCCAGCTCACCTCCGGGTACGCGGACTCCATCTCCGCTATCCAGGCGCGCTCCTCGGCGGTCGTGATGAGGCCGAGCATCTCGCGGTAGCGCAGCGGGCGGTTGGCCTCCGCGTCGATTCCGATCGCGGCGACCTCGTCCGAGGGCGCGACCGCGGCGGCGTGGTAGCCGGTGCAGTGGGTCATGCTGCCGACGATCCCGGAGGGCCACACGGGTTCCCCGGAGGGCCCCCGCAGTATCGGGGCCGTGCTGACGCCCAGCCGGCGCAGGCCCTCACGCGCGCACGTCCGCACGGCGGCGAACTTGAGCCGCCGCTCCCGCGACATGGAGGAGGACGCGATCTCCTCCTCGGGAAGGAGCGACGGGTGCTCCGGGGCGTGGAATCCGTCGGACCCCACGGCGGGCCGGTCGAGCAGTTCCTCAATCATTTCCGCTCGCCCCGCCCGTCGCTTGGACCAGCAGGCACGACCACGTGAATCCCGCTCCCGCACTGAAGACGAGAGCCATCTCTCCGGGAGCGAGAAACCGCCCCTTCAGCAAGTCCGCGATATTCGCGATGGCGTCGCCCGCGCCGAGGTGTCCGGTGTCCTGACCGAAATTCTCGACCTTGGCCCCGACGCGCGCGGACAGCACGGGAATCCAGTTCTCGGTCAGCAGCTTCATGCCGAACCGGGGCAGCACGGCGTACTGCAGCCGGGGGTCGTCCGGGCCCACTCCGGCGTCCCGCAGCACGGTGTCGACCACGGAGTGGACCGCGCGTTCGTTGACCTCGGAGAAGTCCAGGTCGCCGTGCCGGTGCAGATAGGCACGCTTGGTGGCGCGCATGTCCACCTTCGCGCGGAACGAGTGCGGGGCCGACGCGAAGGGGTCGGCGCCCCGGTGCATGCTCTCCAGCTCCGGAGCCGCCACGGTGGCCGCCGCGAGCAGGCGCAGCGGATCGTCCGGGCCGGCCGGGCTGCGCAGCACCACCGCGGTCGAACCGTCCCCGTACGCCACCCCGTAGTCGCTCGACCAGCGGTCGAAACCGGGCTCCACGAAACGGTCTGCGGTGGTGACCATCCCCCACTTCGGCCGGCCGGACCCGGACGTACCGGAGCCGGTGATCTGCGAGGTGGAGAGGTAGGCCGCCATCAGTTCGACGGCCGCGGCACCGCCGTTGCACACCTGCTGGATCCCGAAGGGCACCGCCCGCAGCGCGCCGATCTCGTGGGCGATGTAGTGCGGGGGCGACCACAGGTCATGCCCCTGGTAGTACATCCAGGCGTGGCAGAGCGCGTCCAGACGGTCCGCGGCGACGTCCGCGGACCGCAGAGCGCCACGAGCCGCCAGCACCGCCATTTCGGGCGCCGCGATGTCCCGGGCCACGGGGAGCGATGCGTGGGCGAGCCCCCGGGCGTCCCGGGCGCGCAGCCCGCGGCTTTCCACCATGTCGGCCGCACGCGACCGGTCCTCGGGCAGCCATATCGAGGCGGCTGTTATTCCTATTGACCCGGCGGGTTTCATTCCTGCACCAGTCTCCCCAGCTGATAGAAATCAACTTCATGTCAGTCTGCACGCCGTTGATAAAAGCTGGATAGAAGCTACATAAAAGCGGGGAGGAACGCGCGCACCCAGGCAATAGGTGACACCCCCCGTACCCTGTGCGATACATGCCGTGTCACTTTGGTGACGCTTGCCCCGGAACCGAGAACCCGGTTTGGTGGTCGGTGAAACAGCTCCTGTGAGACCGATTTCGACGGAGGATGAGGATGAGCGAGAACGTTCTTCAGGACGATCTGCGTGAGAAGGCCCGGCAGATCGTGGCCGACGTCCTGGAAGTGGACCTGGACGAGCTGACGGACACCAGCAGCTTCGCCGACGACTTCGACGCGGACTCGCTCCTCGTGATCGAGATGTACTCGCGGTTCGAGCGCGATCTGCGCATCAAGGTGCCGCAGGAGGACATCGTCGAGCTGGACAACATGGCGACGGTGTTCGAGGTCATCGGCCGGCACAGCGGTGCGGAGGCCGTCAGTGCCTGACCGGGACGGGCGGCGTGTGGTCGTCACCGGCCTGGGGGCGGTGAGCAGTCTGGGCATCGGCGCCCGGCAGTTCATCGCCGCGCTCCGGGCCGGCCGTAGTGGAATCGGTCCGATCGGACAGTTCGATGCCACCGGGTTCGAGCATGTGCTTGCCGGCGAGGTCCGCGACTTCACCCCCTCCGCCCACCTGCACCGCGTCTCCCCCGAGGAGTGGGGGCGCAGCAGCCAGTTCGCCGCCGCCGCGGCCCGGATGGCGGTCGAGGACGCGGGGGTCGGGGAGCAGACGCTGTCCTCGGTCCGTACGGCGAGCTGCTTCGGCACCACGAACGGCGAGTCCCAGGTCCTCGAGGACCTCGGCGAGCAGTGGGTCTCGCAGGGTCCCGACCGGCTCGACGCCCGCCTGATCGGCCAGGTGGACGCCGGCCGGATCTCGGCGGCCGTCAACGTCGAGCTGGGCCTGTCCGGGGAGGCGCTCACCCTGGGCACCGCCTGTGCGGCCGGCAACTACTCCGTGGGGTACGCCTACGACCTGATCCGCTCCGGTGAGGTCGACCTGGCGCTGTGCGGCGGGGCCGACGCGTCCAACCGGCACACGCACGCCGGCTTCCACCGGCTCGGCGCCCTCGCGGCCGACGTGCCCCGGCCCTTCGACGAGCACCGCGACGGGATCGTCACCGCGGAGGGCGGTGCCGCCCTGCTGCTGGAGCCGCTCGAAGCGGCTCTCGAGCGGGGCGCCCGCATCTACGCCGAGGTGCTCGGCTACGGCATGTCGTGCGACGCCCACCACATGACGAACCCGCACGCGCCCTCCATCGCGGAGTGCATCAGGCGTGCCCACCGCAACGCCGGGATCAAGCCGGAGGACGTGGACTACATCTGCGCCCACGGCACCGGCACCGAGGCGAACGACTCCACCGAGATCGCGGCCGTACGGGATGCCTTCGACGGACGGGTCCCGCCGATCAGCTCGATCAAGTCGGCGCTCGGGCACACCATGGGCGCGGCGGCCGCGTTCGGCGCGCTCGTGTCCTGCGCCGCCCTCCACGAGGGGTTCCTGCCGGCCAGCACCACCGTCCGGACCGTGGACCCCGCGCTCGGACCGGATGTCGACTGCGTGCCGAGGACGTCACGCGCCCAGCGGCCGCGCGTCGTGGAGAACCACGGGTTCGCCTTCGGCGGGAACAACGCCGTCACGATCTTCGGAGATATAGCCGCATGAGTGCAGTGTCAACGACGAGCAGGCCCACCGTGTCGCGCACCGCGGCGGCCCCCGCTCCCCCGCCCGTGACGCCCGTCGACGTGGTCGGGTGCACGGTGTTCAGCACGGCGGGACAGGGCCTGGACCCGATCGCGGACGCACTGCTGCGGGGAACGGCAGCGGAGGGCGGCCCGGCCGGGGAGGCGGCGGCGGGCGACTACCCGCCGGGGCTGGACGTGCGGTCCGTGCCCGGCTTCAGCCCGGCGGACACCCTGGGCCGCAAGGGGCTGGGCCGGCTGACGAGGACGGACCAGCTGGTCTCCGTGGCCTGCTCGCTCGCCCTGGGGGAGCTGCCGGAGCAGGCCGCGCAGACCGAGCCGGCGGACACCGGCATCGTGCTCGGGACCTCGGTGGGCAGCACCGGCAGGGTCGGCGAGTTCATCCGGGACACCTTCGTCCAGGAGCTTCCCTACTTCGTCAACCCCTCCCATTTCCCGGGCATCCTGATGAACTCGGCGGCGGGCAGGGCGGCGATCCGGCTCGGTCTCACCGGCGTGAACTCGACCGTCTCGGGCGGTCCGCTGGCGGGCCTGCACGCCCTGCGCTTCGCGCGCACCGCGCTGCTGGCCGGACACGCCCGGCGGCTGCTCACCGGCGCCTTCGAGGAGCTGTCGGCGCAGCGCGCCTGGGCCTGGCACCGCTCCGGGGGCACGGCCGCGGGCGTCCCGCTCGGCGAAGGCGGTGCGGTCTTCGTCCTGCAGGCCCCGGACGAGCACGCGGAGGGACCTCGTCCGCTGGCCCGGCTGCTCGCCTGTGACGTGGGCTTCGCCGATCCGGCCGACGGTCTGCCCGGTGTCTCCCGGCGGCTGGCCGACTGCGTGCGGACCGCGCTGGTCCGCAGCGAGATCGCCCCGGAGGACGTGGCGGTGGCGGCGCCCGGAGCGTCCGGCCGGCGCGGCTGGGCGCGGGTGGAGGAAGCCGCCCTGCGCGAGGTCTTCTCCCCCGCGCAAGGCCCGCGGCGGCTGGCGGTCCAGCAGGTCCTGGGAGAGACGGACAGCGCGAACGGCGCGCTCCAGCTGGCCGCCGTACTGGCCCGCTGGCAGGACGGACGCCAGGACACCGGACGCGAGCGGGCCGCCGTGATCACGTCGGTCGGCCCCGACGGCAGCGTGGGCTGTGCCGTGGTGGCCCGCCCGTCCGGAGCCCCGTCCCCGCGCCGGTGAGTGCGCGCAGCCGGCCCGCCCCGTGGGCTCCGGCCGACCCGTGGACCCCGGGCGGGCCCACGGGTCGGGCGCATCCACAGGACTCCAAAACATTAAAGTAACTTTTTTGTTTTTTACCTGTCCGCCGGGGCGAACCGGGAGTTAACCTCACAGGCGCGGGGACACCCAGTGGGGCCGTTCAGGAAGGGACATGGCGAAGCAGGAGAGAGCCATATGGACACGTCGTACCTTGCTCAGGGCGGCCGCCAGGGAGTTCGACCGCCACGGGTACACCGGCTCGTCACTCGCGCAGATAGCCCGCTCGGCGGACATCTCGATGGGGGCGCTGACCTTCCACTTCGCCTCGAAACGGGATCTGGCGGACTCCGTCATGGAAGAGGGCAACGCGGCGACCCGGGCCCTGGTGGAGCGGCTGTCCCGGCATGACGGGCCCCCGGTGCAGTACGTGGCGTCCCTGACCCTCGCCCTGGTCGATCTGCTGGAGCGGGACCCGGCGGTGCGGGCGGCCGCGCGGCTGGCCCGGGAGGACTCCGGCACCCGTCACCAGTGGCACGCCCTGTGGGCGCCGGCCGTCTGCGAGCGGCTGCAGCAGACACCGCCCGGCCAGAAGCCCCCGGGCACCGACGTGTGGGCCATCGCCGACATGGCGATCCATCTGGTCTCCGGGATCGAGGCGACCCTGCGGCACCCCGCGTGCCACGAGGGGCGGCGCGACAGCGTCCGGCGCCTCGCGCGCATCTGGCGGCAGGCCGTGCCCGGCATCACCCTGCCCCTGGACGCCCGCGACGGCCTGCCGGACGGCGTCCCCGGCGGCGTGGTGCGTCCGGTCGCCGGGCACGACCGCCGGTCGTCTCACACGGCGCTGCATCCACCGTCCACCGGGACACCGGCCCCGGTGACGAAGGAGGCCTGATCGCTGCAGAGCCACGCCGCCGCCTGCGCCACCTCCAGCGGGTCGGCGAGGCGGCGCTGGATGGCCCGGGTGACGGCGGCCTCCTCCAGCTGCGGGACCTGCTCCATGGCCGTCTCCATCAGCTCGGTGCGCGTGCTGCCGACCATCAGGGCGTTGACCCGGATCCCCCGCTCGCCGTACTCGGCCGCGGCGGCCTTCGTCAGCCCGAGCACCGCGTGCTTGGCCGCGACGTAGGGCGCGACGGCGCCGGTGGCGAACGCGCCCGCGGTGCTGCACGTGTTGACGACCGCGCCGTGGCCCTGTTCCAGCATCACCGGGATCTGGCGCTTGAGGCAGTTCCAGACTCCCTGCACGTTGACGTCCATGATCTGCCGGAAGACGGCGTCGTCCGTCTCGTGGAGCGGAGTTCCGATCGAGCCCCAGCCGGCGTTGTTGAACGCCGCGTCCAGGCGGCCGAACCGGGCCACGGTGTCCTTGACCGCCCGTTCGACGTCGTCCGGCTCGGTCACGTCCCCGGCGGTCACCAGGGCGCGGCCGCCCGCGGCCTCGATGTCACGGGCGAGCGCGCGCAGTTTCTCCTCCCGGCGCGCCATGAGCGTCACCGCCGCTCCCTGTTCGGCGAACAGTCGCGCCGCCGCCGCGCCGATGCCGCTGGAGGCACCCGTGATCATCACGGTCTTGTTCCGCAGCAGTCCATGGGGTGTCGGCATGGTGTGTCCCCGTAGTCCTCTCGTGGTCATGCACGTACGCGGTGTTCAGGCGAAGTGCGCGGCGTGGTCCGCGGCCCACTGCCGGTAGGGGGTGGCCGCGTGCCCCAGGAGGGCCTCCAGGTCGTCCTCCCCGCCGTGTCCGGGCGTGGTGCCGGGGCCCTGGCGCCGCTCGGCGACCTCCAGGAGCGCCTGCGCGAGCGGCTCCGGCAGGCGTTCGCGCCAGCGGGCCAGGGCCTGCTGCGCCGTCAGCTCCTCGAAGCGCAGCGGGCGGTGCAGCACGTCGGCCAGCTGCCGGGTCTGTTCCCGCGGAGTCAGCTCCCGCGGGCCGGTCAGCGCGTACGTCCGGGACTCGTGGCCGGGCTCGGTGAGCACCCGCGCGGCGGCCTCGGCCACGTCGCGCGGGTCGACGCACGCCGTGGGGGCGTCCCCCACGAAGCTCCTGACGACGGACTCCGTGCGGATGGTGGAGGCCCAGGCCAGCGTGTTGCTCATGGGCGAACGCATCCGCAGCACCGTCCAGTCGAGGCCCGAGTCGTGCAGCAGGGCCTCGCTGTCGCGGTTCCAGCGCGCGATCAGGTCGGTGGCGTCCGGGTCGGCGACGGCGGTCCAGGACAGCTTCACCGCGCGTCGCACCCCCCGGGCGCGGGCGGCGGCCAGGATGTTCGCGTCGTCCGCGGGACGCAGCGGGTTGGCGGTCACCACGAAGACGGCGTCCGCCCCGGCCAGCACCTCTTCCAGGCGGGAGCGGTCCTGGTAGTCACCGGTGACGACACCGTCGTCCGGCAGCCCCAGCCGTGCCGCCTTCTGCTCGTCGCGGACCAGCAGCCGGGCCTGGCCCCCGGCGCCCAGGCGCCGGGCGAGGTGCCGGCCCACCGCCCCGGTCGCGCCGGTCACCACGATCCTCGGGCCGGTCTCCCCCCACGGCTTCATTCCGCCACTCCCCGTTCCCTGCCGAACTGCATCTTCTTGGCCGCGCTGGGCACGGCGACCGCGGGGAGCAGACATCGCCAGACCTCTTCGACGCGGTACGGCAGGTCGCTGCGGGAGGTCTCCAGCTGCGCCTGCATCTGCGCACCGGTGCAGGCGCTGACGACCAGTCGGGCGTACGCCTCCACGTCCACCCCGAGCCTCAGCTCCCGGCGGACCTGCGCGTCCCTGAAGTCCCGCAGCAGGATGGACATCCACTGCTGGTGGGAGTTCTCGCTCTTGGGGACGAAGTGCTCCTGGTCCATCACCAGGCGGGCGCCCGCCTGCAGGACGGGGTCGTCGAGGAGCTGGTAGGCCCACGTCAGCGTGACGTCGATGGCGTGCTGCAGGCCATGGGAGTCCTGCGGCGGCACGACGAGGTCGGGCTGGCTCGTGACGATCTCACGCGCCAGCTCCTCCTTGGACTTGAAGTGGAAGTACACCGCTCCCAGGGTCAGGCCCGCGCGCTCGGCGATCCTCGAGACGCTGGCGCCGGCGAAGCCCGACTCCGCGAACACCTCCGCCGCCGCGCGTATCAGAGCCGCCCGCGTCCGCGCGGCTCTCTCCTGCTTCACCTCTCGCACCGCCATCTGCACCCCACCCATTCGACCTGGTCAAGAAAAAAACTATTCTTTATCTTAGTGGCGACAGAGGGATGCACCTGCGCCCCGGCGGCTCAGTACATCGCCCGACCTCAGGGGGAGACAACGCGTCATGACGCTCACCAAGATCACTACACGAGACGCGGCCGGACCGACCGCCACCGGAAGTCTGGTGCGCAAGTCCGTCCAGGAGGAAGCCCTGGTAACGGACTGGCACCCGATTTCCGAGACGTCCCAGTTAGTCACCGCGCGCTGGCCGCAGCACCACGGCTTCTACGCCGAGGGCGGCCGCTACAGCTCCCTGCTGCTGACGGAGAGCCTGCGCCAGGCACTCGCGCTGCTGACGCACACCGTCCACGACATACCCCTGACCCATCGCCTGGGCTGGGAACAGATACGGTCCACCGTCGACCCCGGGGCGCTGTCGACGGGGACGCACCCCGCCGAGGTCGAACTGCTCATCACCCACACACAGGTCAAGCGGCGCCGGCTGGGCTCGGTGCACCTGACCTCGCACGTGGAGGCCTCGCTCGCGGGCAGGCCCATAGGTACCGCCGCACTGCGGTACAGCACCCACCCCCCGGCCATCTACGACCGCCTGCGCGGCGACTACGCCGATGCGAAGAGCGCCTTCGCGCGGGCCCTTCCCCTCACTCCCCCGGTACCGGCCGCGCTCGTCGGCCGCGGCGACGCCGGCAACGTGGTCCTGTCCCCCGCCCCGGGCGACCGGACCTGGCTGTTGCGTGTCGACACCTCACACCGTGTGCTCTTCGACCACCCGCACGACCACATCCCCGGCATGGTGCTGCTGGAGGCCGCCGCGCAGACCGCGCAGGCCATGGCGGCGCCGCTGACGGTGGTGCCCGTCGCCTTCGACACGACGTTCTACCGCTACGTCGAGTTCGACCGGCGCTGCCTGATCACCGCCGAACCCTTCGTCCACGACGGCGACGGCCGCATGACCGTCACGGTCCACGGCCGTCAGGGCGAACTGCCCGTCTTCTCCAGCACCGTGACGGTCGAGCAGCGGGACTGACACCGACGGCAGGGACGGCCGGGGCCGCGGGGCGGAAGCGAGCGCTTTCCGCCCCGCGACCCCGGCCGCCGCGTGTGCCCGGCGGCCGATCCGTGCCCCGGCGGCCGGTCGGCCCGGCTCACCGGGCGCGCGCGACGATCAGGCCGTAGCTGACCTGCGGCAGCGCCGCGAAGCGCTCGATGATGTCGGCGGCCTCGCTCAGCCGCTGCCGGGACACTCCGTGCCGGCCCTCGCCGGCGTGCCGGATCGCGGCCGCCGCGAGGGCATGGCTGCGGCGCACGTTCTCGCCGATGTCCAGGATCTCCACGAGACCGAGCCCCGCCGCCGCCAGGTGCCGGAGGTAGTCGCCGGCATCCCCGAGCGGCGGCATCCGGAACAGCTCGCGGCCGGCGGCCACGATCCCGGCCTCCGCCGCGGTGAGCGCGCCCACCACATAGGGGTTGGCCAGGACGAGCCTGCCGCCGGGCCGCAGCACCCGGGCCGCCTCGGCGATCACCCGGGCCCGGTCGTCCATGTGCAGGAGGGAGTCGATGGCGTACACGGCGTCGAAACCGCCGTCCGGGAACGGCAGGGCCATCGCGTCCACGTGCTCGAACGTCACCCGCCCCGCGCCCTCCCCCGCCCCGGGGTGCGCCCGGACCGGCCCGGCCTGCCCGGAACCGATGGTGACGCCGGTGACCCGCACGTCGTACGTCCGCGCCACGTACACGGCGGGGCGCCCGCTGCCGCAGCCGAAGTCGAGGACGCGCATGCCGGGCGAGAGGGCGAGGCGGTCGGCGACCAGGCCGGTCAGGGTGTCGGAGGCGTCGAAGGCGTCCGGGACCGAGGTGCTCCGGTCGTGACCGCGCCCGTCCCCGGGGGGCAGGTCATCGCCCGTCGCCTCGGCCAGGAGGGCGGAGGAGTGGTCGTACATCCGCGCCACGTCGTCCGGTGCGGGGCACGGGGCCTCGTGCAGTTCCGTCACGGGAGTTCCTTACTCACCGGGGGACATGCCGCGGCACGTCCACGGAGGGGTTACGGCTGGGCGGACGACGCCCTGCCACCCGCGACGGTCGGGGGTGGCAGGGCGTCGTCACTGTCGACTGCGCGGCCGCGCGGGGCCTTCGGGGGCCGGTCAGGCCACCTCGGTGGGCAGCTGGGCGTCCTCGCGCGCGGGAGTCGCCGCGGCGGTGTCCCGGCGCGGCGGGGCCAGTGCGGCGGCGATGGCCACCGCGCCGACCGCGCACACGGCGGCCGTGCCGTACAGCGCGATGTGCAGGGCGTGCGTGAACCCGTCGGCCAGCACCCCGGAGCCGCTGACGGACTGGTCGCCGGCGGCGACCTTCGCGGCCAGTTCCTGCGATCCGACGCGGGTGCTGATGAGGCTGACCAGGACCGCGCCGTACACGGCGATGACGATGGCCTCGCTGCCGATGCGCATGGTGTTGAGGAACCCGGTGGCCATACCGGCCTGCTCCGGCTCGACCAGGCTCATCGCCGTACCGTCGCCCACACCGAACGAGATGCCGGCGCCCAGGCCGGTCATCAGCAGCGGACCGGCGATCGCGGCGACGGAGCTGTCGGACTCGATCACCGTGAGCCAGGCGTTGCCGCCGGCGAACAGCACCAGCGAGAGCGTGATCAGCACGCGGGGCGACACACCCCGGTTGACCAGGGCTCCGGACAGCGGCGGGGCGAGGAGCACCGGCGCGGTCATCAGGAGCAGCACGGTGCCGGCGCGCCCGGCGGAGAAGCCGCTCGCACCCACGAGGTAGGTGGGCAGGTACGTCAGCAGCGTCACGAAGCCGAAGGTCGACACCACCGGGACCATGCAGAGCGCGAAGAACCGGCGGTTCTTCACCAGCGTCAGGTCCAGCACCGGGGCCGCGGAGCGCGACTGGAGCACGACGAAGAACACCAGCAGGCCCACGCCGACCACGAGCAGGGCCAGCACACCGGGGCTCGCCCAGCCCCACTCGGGGCCCTGGACCGCGCCGAGGACGAGCAGGCCGAGGCCGGCGACGAACACCACGGCGCCGGTGACGTCGAGCCGGGGGCGCTGCGGGGCGCGGGACTCGGCGACGAAGCCGATGCCGGCCAGGGCGACGGCGACCAGCGCCGCGTGCAGCCCGAAGGTGGCGCGCCAGCCGAGGGCGCCGACGAGCCAGCCGGACAGGGTGGGGCCGGCCGCCAGGCCGAGACCGGCGGCGCTGCCGAGGGCTGCGAAGGCCCGGGTGCGGGCGGCGCCGTCGAAGGTCGTGGCCAGGATCGCGCCACCGCTGGCGAACACGCCCGCCGCGCCGACGCCGGACAGGGCACGGGCGATGTCCAGCAGCACGATGCCGGGGGCGACCGCCGCGGCGAGCGAGCCGACGGCGAACACCGACGCACCGGTGGCGAAGGCCCGACGGCGCCCGAACAGGTCGGCGGCGGATCCGGTGACCAGCATGAACGAGGCGAACGTCAGGTTGTAGGCGTTCATGACCCATTGCAGGGGTGCACCCGCGGTGTGCAGGTCGTCACCGATGTCCGGCAGGGCGACGGCCGCTCCGGAGATCGACATCGGGACGGTGACGAAGGCCAGCAGCACCACTACCAGCGTGATCGCTGGACGTGAGCGGCCCGTAGGAACGGTAGTCACGAGTTCAGGCTCCTTCAGGGGACGTTCGAACAGCCACAGTCGGCCACCAAGGCGACAGTGCCACCAAGTGGCACTAGCTGTCAAAGCGCAACAGCTTCTGGGTGGTAAACTCCTCGGTGTGAGTGATGATCTGCGCGACCTGCCGCTGCGGGAACGGAAGAAGCTGCGCACGCGCCGAGCCCTGGCCGAGACCGCGCTGCGTCTCTTCACCGAACGCGGGTACGACGCCACCACGCTCGACGACCTGTGCGACACGGTGGAGGTGTCGAAGCGCACCTTCTTCCGGAACTACCGGTCCAAGGAGGACGTGGCACTCGCCGCCGACAGCGATCTGTGGTCGGCGTACCTGGACTATGTGGCCACCCTGAAGCTGGACGGCCCGCTCCTGGAGACGCTGCGCGTCGCCCTCGACACCACGCTGGGCGCCATGGACCCGGACTGGGACCGCCGCTTCCTGGCCACCCGTGCGCTGTCGGAGGGCGTCCCCGCGCTCCAGGCGCACAGCCTGGGGTACTGCCAGGAGACCACGCGCGCCATCGTGGAGACGGTGACCGAAGGCGCCCGCACCGACGTGGACCGGATGCGTCTGCAACTGACGGTGGAGATCTTCGTGGCCGCCTGGCACACGGCGTCCCTGCAGTGGACGGCCCAGGGTTCCCAGGGAGGCCGCGACACCCTCATGAAGCTGGTCGAGGAGACCTTCGCCATGATCCCCGACGCGCTCACCTGCTCCGCCTAGCGATTCCCCCCGCAGGCCGCGGCCCCCGCGCCGCGGCCTTTTTTCATGCCCGCGCGTATACCTCCTAGGAGGTATACGCGCCTCTTTCTAAGTGGTACCTCCCTTGAGCCGGTCAGCGGCGAACCCTACGTTCGTGAATCAAGGCCGACGGGCGCGGAATTCACACAGCTAAGGGAGGGCCTCGGTCGTGACGCTCTCGGAGATTACTCCGGAACTGCGGAAGCCAGAAGAACGGGAAACGCTCGGATTCCACCGGACCGTGGACCGGCGTATGGTCCACCGGGCTTCCGTCGCCGAGGTCTTCGTCACCGGGATGGAACAGACCGGCGAGCTCACCTTCCGGTCCGCGGCGCAACTCCCGCTGTCCCACGGATACTTCAACGACCACACGGGAATCCCCGCGACACACGACCCGCTGCTCCTGCTGGAGATCTGCCGCCAGGCGTCCATCTACGGCGCCCACGCGCAGCTGGACGTCCCGCTCGAAACCACCTTCATGGTCAACGACTGGGCCATCGGCCTGCGGGACAGCGCCGCCCTGGTCGTCGGCGGCAAGCCGGGCGAACTGCTCCTGAGCGAGACCATGACGCCGACGTACGACCGCCGGAACCGCATCACCGCCCTGCGTTTCGACATCGGGATGGAACTGGCCTGGGAGACGGTGGGAACCGCGCACATCCGGGTCAGCTCCGCGCCCACCGCGCAGTACGCGGCGCTCCGGTTCATGCAGCGCGGCAGCACGCCGCCCATGACCTCGGCGTTCCGCACGCCGGGCGGCGCCGCCCGGACCACCGAGCAGCCGGCCCGGGTGGGGCGCGTCAACCCGGCGAACGTCGTCCTCGCCGATGCCGAGTGCGACACGGAGCGGGGTTCCCTCTCCGCCGTACTGGCGCCCGACTTCGGCAACAGCGGCCTTTTCGACCACGACTACGACCACATTCCGGCCATGGTCCTGATGGAGGCCGCACGCCAGTCGGCGCTGCTGCTGACATCGGCCCACGAGTCCGCCGGCGGATTTCAGCGGACCCTTTCCCTGTCCGCACTCGAAGCCTCGTTCTCCCGTTTCGCCGAACTGGATTCCCCGGTACGGATCAGCGCCGTCCGGGATTCCCGTGAGGGCTCTTTGAACCGGGTCGCGGTGACCTTCGAGCAGTCGGACACGACCGTGGCCGCCATCAGCACCGAGGTCCGCCCGTCGGCGACCACCGGCTGACCGCTCTCACCCGGCGCAGTCGTACCTTTCCCACAGCGAGGAGCTGAAATGAGCAGGACCGTCCTGGTGACCGGCGGAAACCGAGGCATCGGACTGGAGATCGCGCGGGTCATGGCGGATGCCGGCGACAAGGTGGCCGTCACCTACCGCAACGGCGAGCCTCCCGCCGAGTTCTTCGGCGTACGCTGCGACGTCACCGACCGCGACGACACGGAGCGCGCCCTCGCCGAGGTCGCCCAGCAGTTCGGCCCGGTCCAGGTGCTGGTCGCCAACGCCGGCATCACCAAGGACGCGCTGGCCCCGCTGATGTCCGAGGACGCCTTCCGGGACGTCATGGAGACGAACCTGGTCGCGGCGTTCCGCTTCGCCCGCCTCGTCGCTCCCGACATGGTGCGTGCCCGGTGGGGGCGCATCGTCTTCATGTCGTCGGTGATGGGGTTCCTCGGCTCCCCGGGCCAGGCCAACTACGCCTCCTCCAAGGCCGGGCTGCTCGGTCTCACCCGCTCGCTCGCCTGGGAACTCGGCTCCCGGAACATCACGGTCAACATGGTGACCCCCGGCCTGATCGAGACCGACATGATCAAGGGCGTGAAGGAGAAGCGCCGCGAGGGCCTGCTGGCGCAGACCGCGCTGCGCCGCACCGGAACGCCCACGGAGGTCGCCGAGGTCGTCAGGTTCCTCGCGAGCGACGCGGCCTCGTACGTGACCGGAGCCTCGGTTCCGGTCGGCGGCGGCCTGGCGATGGGGCAGTGAGCATGGCACCGCGTCCGCACCGACAGGGGGTACACATGCAGGGATCCGCAGGCTCTCCGGTCCGCGCCGTCTGGACGGACTACGGAGGCGTTCTGGAGGTTCCGTCCACCAAGGTGACGGTGGCCAACTTCTGCGGGAAGATCGGCATTTCCCCGCAGCAGCTGCTCACGGCCATGGAGAAGGTCGCCGCCTCCTACGGGGTGGACCTGCTGGCGCCGCTCGACACCCCCCTCGTCACCCAGGAGGAGTGGTCGGCGCAGGTCGAGGAGGTACTGCGGGCCGACGAGGGGGTGGACGTGGACCTGTCCGACTTCCCGGCGCGCTGGTTCGAGGGCCGTACGGCCAACGAGCCGTGGGTCGCGCATCTGCGGCGGCTGAACGCCGACGGGGTGTTCGTCGGGCTGATGTCCAACATGGTGCCGGCCTGGGACGAACACTGGCGCCGGGTCGTCGCGCCCGAGGGGCTCTTCAAGGAGCTGGTCATGTCGTTCGAGGTGGGGAGCCGCAAACCGGAGACGGGCATCTTCCGCGTCGCCGAGGAGCGCACCGGATTCCTGCCGCACGAATGCGTGCTGATCGACGACATCGAGAAGAACTGCGCGGGGGCGAGGCAGGCCGGCTGGCACGCCATCCATTTCACGGACCCGGCGCAGGCGATCAGCGAACTGGACGCGCTCCTCGGAGCGGACCGTCCCGAGTGACGGCGCGACCTGCCGAACGGGGAAGGAACTCCATGCCGCAATCGTCACGCGCCGCCGCTCCCGCCTCCCGCGAGATCGTCCTGGACGCGCTGGGCGTCCCGGTCTCCGGGCTGCTCGCCGAGCCGTCGTCCGGCGCCCCGCGCGCCGTCGTCGTGGCGCTGCACGGCGGCGGGATCCGGGCCGGGTACTTCGACGGCCACACCGAGCCCGGGCACTCGCTGCTGGAGCTGGGCGCGGACCTCGGCTTCACGGTCCTCGCGCTGGACCGGCCCGGGTACGGGGAGTCGGCACCCTTCCTGCCGGAGGGGCTCGGCACCCAGGAGCAGGCCATGCTGCTGCGTGCCGCCCTGCGGGACTTCGCGCGCACCCACGGGACCGGGGACGGCTTCTTCGTCGTGGCGCACTCCAACGGGGCGAAGCCCGGGCTCGCCATGGCCGCGCAGGACCACGAGGAGAGCATCATCGGTCTGGACGTCTCCGGGCTGGGCAGCACACCGGCGGCGGCGGACACGATCCCGCGGCACGGGACCGGTCGTATGGACTGGTACCGGCACTGGGGCGACCCGGGCCTGTACCCCGCGGGGACCTTCCGCCGGTGCCGTGCGCTGCTGGCGCCGATCCCGGCCCAGGAGATCCGGGAGTTCCCCCTCTGGCCGGACATGTACCCCGGCATCGCCGCCTCGGTGCGGGCACCGGTCCGCTTCACCTTCGCCGAGCAGGAACCGTGGTGGCGGTCCGACGCCCGGGCCGTGGCCGACCTGACCGCTCCGCTGGCCTCCACGCGGGTACGGGTGGACCACCAGCCGGACGCCGGTCACAACATCAGCCTCGGCTGGGCGGCGCGGGCCTATCACCTCCGGGTCCTCGCCTTCCTGGAGGAGTGCCTCCTCACCCGCCGGACCACCGCGGCCCCCCTGCCCGCCCCGAGCCCCGGTGACACCCCGGCCGCCGCCGACGGCATGCCGGCGACCGCGTCCTGGCAGTTCCTCACCAGGGTCATGTTCCCCCTGGCCCTGGCCCCGGACCTGCCCTGACCCAACGGCCCCCACCACCCGCCCCGCACAGCGCAGCGCCCCGCACCTCGATGGTGGTGCGGGGCGCTGCGGCGGCCGAGAAGAAGGCGGCTCTCAGCTTGAGGCGCTCATCGGCCGCCGGTGGTCAGTTGTGGCTGTGCAGGATGTCGTTCAGGCCGCCCCAGACCGCGTTGTTCGGCCGGGCCTCGACCGTGCCGGTGACCGAGTTGCGGCGGAAGAGGATGTTCGAGGCGCCGTTCAGCTCGCGGGCCTTGACGATCTGGCCGTCGGGCATGGTGACCCGGGTGCCCGCGGTGACGTACAGGCCGGCCTCGACCACGCACTCGTCGCCGAGCGCGATGCCGACGCCCGCCTCCGCGCCGACCAGGCAGCGCTCGCCGATGGAGATGATCACGTTGCCGCCGCCGGACAGGGTGCCCATGGTGGAGGCGCCGCCGCCGATGTCCGAGCCGTCGCCGACCACGACGCCCGCGGAGATCCGGCCCTCGACCATGGAGGTGCCGAGCGTGCCGGCGTTGAAGTTGACGAAGCCCTCGTGCATGACCGTGGTGCCGGCCGCGAGGTGCGCGCCGAGGCGGACCCGGTCGGCGTCGGCGATGCGCACGCCCTTGGGGGCGACGTAGTCCGTCATGCGTGGGAACTTGTCGACCGAGGTCACCTGGAGGTGCAGGCCCTCGGCGCGGGCGTTGAGGCGCACCTTCTCCAGGTCGTCCACGGCGACCGGACCGAGCGAGGTCCAGGCGACGTTGGCGAGGTGGCCGAAGATGCCGTCCAGGTTCTGGCCGTGCGGCTTGACCAGGCGGTGCGAGAGCAGGTGCAGGCGCAGGTAGACGTCGTGCGCGTCGATCGGCTTCTCGTCCAGCGAGGCGATGACCGTGCGGACCGCGACCACCTCGACACCCCGGCGGGCGTCCGGGCCGGTCGCCGCGGTCGCGCCGCCGCCCAGCAGCTCCGCCGCCTGCTCGGCGGTCAGCCGCTCGGTGCCGGCCGGGCCCGGCGCCTCGACCAGCTCGGGGGCCGGGAACCAGGTGTCGAGAACGGTGCCGTCGGAGGCGATCGTGGCGAGGCCGGCGGCGACGGCGCCGGTGGTACGGGTTGCAGACTCGGTCATGGGAGAAAACCTAACGTGGGTGGGGTGGTGAGGGCGAACCGCGTCTCATGTGCCGGGCGCGGGTTCAGGGGATCAGCCGAGCCAGCGCGGCGCGCGCGTGCTCCTCGTCGTACGAACCGCCCGTCAGCAGCACCTGGAGGCAGATCCCGTCCATGAGCGCGAGCAGGGCGCGGGCGGTGACCGGGTCGGTGCGGCGGGCCAGCAGCGCGGCGGCGCCCTCGGTCCACTCGGCGGCGACGGGGCGCAGCGCGGGGCGGCGCAGTGCCGCGAGGTACAGCTCGTACTCCAGTTCCACGCCGGTCCGCCCGCCCGCCAGCCACTGCCCGAGCGCCCGGGCGAGATCCGCGGCGAGGCCGTCCGGGCCGGTGCCCTGGGGCAGCAGTTCGGCCAGCACCCGGCCGAATCCCTCGTTCGACTGCCGCAACGCGGCCACCAGCAGCTCTTCCAGGGTGGCGAAGTGGTACGTCGTGGAGCCGAGCGGTACGTCCGCCTCGGCCGCGACCGTGCGGTGGCTCAGTCCGGCGATGCCGTCCCGGCCGACCACGCGGATCGCCGCGTCGATGATCCGCTGCCGGCGCTCGGGGTCGTGCCGCCGGGCCATCAGTGCGCCGCCCCGCCGAGGTTGAGCACCACCACTCCCCCGATGATCAGCACGATCCCGGCGACCTTGGCCGGGCTCAGCCCCTCCCCGAACAGCAGCAGGCCGAGGACGGCGATGGCCGCGGTGCCCACGCCGGACCAGATGGCGTACGCCGTGCCGATCTGGACGCTTCTGAGGGTCTGGGCGAGCAGGGCGAAGGAGACGAGGTAGCCCAGCGCGGTCACGAGCGAGGGCCAGAGCCGGCTGAACCCCTCGCTGTACTTCATCGCCGTGGTGGCGGCGACCTCGGCGGCGATGGCACCGGCGAGCAGCAGATATCCCATGTGTACGAGCGTACACAACGATCGTGTACGGCCGTACACAACGAGAAAGTTGCACTTTCATAGAAACCGCTCGCAGGCGGTACCGCCTCCACTACTGTGCGGGCCCGTGCCTGAAAACACCCCCCGCACCCGAAGACTCGGGCTGGCCGCCGCACTGGTCCTGGCGGTCGCCGCCGCCTGCGTGACCGTGACCGCCATGGACGACCAGTCCCCACGGACGAAGGCCACCGCACCGGTGACACCGCCCGACAACGGCCCCGGCCTGCTCTCCTTCGCCTCCCCGTCCGCCTCACCGGCGAGCACCACGGCGACCCCCGCGTCCACCGGGGACCCCACGTCCTCACCCCCGTCCCCGCCCCCGTCCCCCACCCGCGCGGAGCGCACCCCCGCCCACTCCCCCACCCCGAGCCCCGGTTCCCCCCGGCCGACGCAGCCCCGCACCTCGGTCCGCTCCCTCAACTACCCCGACCGCTACTGGCAGGTCAGCGACGGCTTGGTGCGGCTGGAACCCGTCACCTCGGCCCCGGCCCGCCGCGCCGCCACCTTCACCCGCGTCGAGGGCCTGGCGGACGCCCGCTGCTCCTCCTTCACCACGGCCGACGGCAGCTACCTGCGCCACCGTGACTTCCTCCTGCGCGCCGAACGGGCCGACGGCTCCCGGCTCTTCCGGCAGGACGCCACCTTCTGCCCCCGGCGGTCCGCCTCCGGAGCCGTGATGCTGGAGTCGGTCAACTACCCCGGCCGCTTCCTGCGCCACCGGAACTTCCAGCTACGGCTGGACCCCTACCAGAACACCGGCCTGTACCGCGCGGACTCGGCGTTCCTGCTGGTGGACGGGCTGGCCTGAGCAGACGGAAGGGGGCCGTGGCCCCTTGGCCACGGCCCCCTCGCGCGGGTGCTGTGTCAGACGTTGAAGCCGAGCGCCCGAAGCTGCTCGCGGCCGTCGTCCGTGATCTTGTCCGGACCCCACGGCGGCATCCAGACCCAGTTGATGCGGAGTTCGTTGACGAGGCCGTCCGTGGCGGACTTGGCCTGGTCCTCGATGACGTCCGTCAGCGGGCAGGCCGCCGAGGTCAGGGTCATGTCCACGGTGGCGACGTTGGAGTCGTCGATGTGGATGCCGTAGATCAGGCCGAGGTTGACGACGTCGATGCCCAGCTCGGGGTCGACGACGTCCATCAGAGCCTCGCGCAGCTCCTCCTCGGAGGCCGGCTTCATCTCAGCGGTGTCGGTCATGCCGTCTTCCTTTCGGCGTCGGCGCCATCCAGCGCCTGGGCCGTCGCGTCCTTCCACGCCATCCAGCTGAGGAGGGCGCACTTGACCCGCGCGGGGTACTTGGAGACACCGGCGAACGCGACCGCGTCCTCCAGGACCTCCTCCATCGCGTCGTCGGGCTCGATCCTGCCCTTGGACTGCATCAGCTCCAGGAAGGTCTCCTGGATCTTCTGCGCGTCCGCCAGGTCCTTGCCCACCAGCAGCTCGTTGAGCACGGAGGCCGAGGCCTGGCTGATCGAACAGCCCTGGCCCTCGTACGAGACGTCCTCGATCTTCGTGCCGTCGTACTTCACGCGCAGGGTGATCTCGTCGCCGCAGGTCGGGTTCACGTGGTGCACCTCGGCGTCGCCGTCCCTCAGACCACGCCCGTGCGGGTTCTTGTAGTGGTCCAGGATGACGTCCTGGTACATCGAATCCAGCTTCACGGTGTCGACACGCCTCTCAGCCGAAGAAGTTCCGTACGTGCTCCAGGCCGTCGACCAGAGCGTCGATCTCGGCCGGCGTGGAGTACAGATAGAACGACGCTCGCGTGGTCGCGGGAATTCCGTAGCGGAGGCAGACCGGACGGGCGCAGTGGTGGCCGACCCGGACCGCGATGCCCTGCTCGTCCAGGACCTGGCCCACGTCGTGCGGGTGGATGTCCCCCAGCGTGAAGGAGATCGCCGCGCCCCGGTCCTCGGCCGTGGTCGGGCCGATGATGCGGAGGTCGGGGACCTCGGCCAGGCGCCGCACCGCGTACTCCGTCAGCGCGTGCTCATGGGCGAGGATCTTGTCCATGCCGATCGACTGGAGGTAGTCGATGGCCGCGCCGAGACCGACCGCCTGCGCGATCGGGGGCGTGCCCGCCTCGAACTTGTGCGGCGCCGGTGCGTAGGTGGACGAGTGCATCGAGACCGTCTCGATCATCTCGCCGCCGCCGAGGAAGGGGGGAAGGTCCTCCAGGAGCTCCTGGCGGCCCCACAGGACGCCGATGCCGGTCGGGCCGCACATCTTGTGGCCGGTGAAGGCCACGAAGTCGGCCTGCAGGGCCTGCACGTCCAGCGGCATGTGCGGCGCGGCCTGGGAGGCGTCGATGCAGACGAGGGCGCCGACCTCCTGGGCGCGGCGGATTATCGTCTCGACCGGGTTGACCGTGCCCAGGATGTTGGACACCAGCACGAAGGAGACGATCTTCGTCTTCTCCGTGATGATCTCCTCGATGTTCGACAGGTCGAGCCGGCCGTCGTCGGTGAGACCGAACCACTTCAGCTTCGCGCCCGTGCGCTGCGCCAGCAGCTGCCACGGCACGATGTTGGAGTGGTGCTCCATCTCCGTGATGACGATCTCGGTCTCGTGGTCCACCCGGTAGGGCTCGTCGGCCCAGCCCAGCATGTTCGCCACGAGGTTCAGCGACTCGGAGGCGTTCTTGGTGAAGATCACCTCGTCGCGGCTCGGCGCGTTGACGAACGCGGCGACCTTGTCGCGCGCGCCCTCGTACAGCGCCGTGGCCTCCTCGGCGAGCACATGCACACCGCGGTGGACGTTGGCGTTGTAGCGCTCGTAGTACTCGCTCAGGGCGTCCAGCACCTGGCGCGGCTTCTGCGAGGTCGCCGCGTTGTCCAGGTACACGAGCTTCCTGCCGTCGTGGACGACGCGGTCCAGTACGGGGAAGTCCTTGCGGATCGCCTCGGTGTCGAGGAGGCCCGGCAGCTGTGTCACGCGGATGCGCCACCCTTCACGTACGACTCGTAGCCCTCGTTCTCCAGCTTGTCCGCGAGCTCCGGACCGCCGGACTCGACGATGCGGCCGCCGGCGAACACGTGGACGTGGTCGGGCTTGATGTAGCGCAGGATGCGCGTGTAGTGCGTGATCAGCAGGGTGCCGACCTCGCCGGTCTCACGGACGCGGTTGACGCCCTCGGAGACGATGCGGAGCGCGTCGACGTCGAGGCCGGAGTCGGTCTCGTCCAGGATCGCGACCTTCGGCTTGAGCAGCTCCAGCTGGAGGATCTCGTGGCGCTTCTTCTCACCGCCGGAGAAGCCCTCGTTGACGTTGCGCTCGGCGAAGGACGGGTCCATGTTGAGGCGCTCCATGGCCTCCTTGACCTCCTTCACCCAGGTGCGCAGCTTGGGGGCCTCGCCGCGGACCGCGGTGGCGGAGGTGCGCAGGAAGTTGGAGACCGAGACGCCGGGGACCTCGACCGGGTACTGCATCGCCAGGAACAGGCCCGCGCGGGCGCGCTCGTCGACGGACATCTCCAGGACGTCCTCGCCGTCGAGCAGCACGGTGCCGCTGGTGATCGTGTACTTCGGGTGACCCGCGAGGGAGTAGGCGAGGGTCGACTTGCCGGAGCCGTTGGGGCCCATGATGGCGTGCGTCTCGCCCTGCTTCACGGTGAGGTCGACGCCCTTGAGGATCTCCTTCGTGGCGTTGTCGGCCTCGACGGTGACGTGCAGGTCTCGGATTTCAAGCGTTGCCATGGGTGCCTCAGGACTCCTGGGTGAGGGAGACGAGAACGTCGTCCCCTTCGATCTTTACGGGGTATACGGGGACGGGGCGCGTCGCGGGGAGGCCGGACGGCTTGCCGGTGCGCAGGTCGAAGGCGGAGCCGTGCAGCCAGCACTCGATCTGGCAGTCCTCCACCTCGCCCTCGGAGAGGGAGACGTTCGCGTGGGAGCAGATGTCGTGGATGGCGAACACCTCGCCCTCGGTCCTGACGACCGAGATCGGCGTGCCGTCGAGTTCCACCCGCTTCGGGGTGTCCTCCTCCAGCTCGCTCAGCCCGCAGGCGCGTACGAACGACGTCATGCGACCGAAGCCTCCAGCTCTTCCTCGATCTTGGCGAGCAGGCGCTCCTCGATGTCGGCGACACCGATCTGCTGGACCAGCTCGGCGAAGAAGCCGCGGACCACCAGGCGGCGGGCCTCGTGCTCCGGGATGCCGCGGGCCATCAGGTAGAAGAGCTGCTCGTCGTCGAAGCGGCCGGTGGCGGAGGCGTGGCCGGCGCCGACGATCTCGCCGGTCTCGATCTCCAGGTTCGGCACCGAGTCGACGCGCGCGCCGTCCGTGAGGACCAGGTTGCGGTTCATCTCGTAGGTGTCGGTGCCCTCGGCCCTGGCCTCGATGAGCACGTCGCCGATCCAGACCGCGTGCGCGTTGTCGCCCTGGAGCGCGCCCTTGTAGACGACGTTCGACTTGCAGTGCGGGGTGTTGTGGGTGACCAGCAGGCGGTGCTCCTGGTGCTGGCCGGCGTCGGTGAAGTACAGGCCGAACAGCTCGGCCTCGCCGCCGGGGCCGGCGTACTCCACGCGCGGGTGCAGGCGCACCACGTCACCGCCGAAGGTGACGACCACGGACTTGAAGGAGGCGTCCCGGCCGACCAGCGCGTTGTGCTGGGCGACGTGGACGGCCTTGTCGTCCCAGTCCTGGACGGAGACGACGGTCAGCTTGGCGCCGTCGCCGAGGATGTAGTCGACGTTGGCGGCGAGCACCGCGTCACCGGTGTGGTCGATGACCACGACGGCCTCGGCGAAGGCGCCCAGCTCGATCACCTGGTGGCCGAAGGCGGTGCCGCCCTGGCCGTGCACGGCGATGCGAATCGGCTCGGTGAGGACGGTCTCCTTGGCGACGGTCACGACCGAGGCCTTCTCGAAGGCGGAGTACGCCTGGGCGGCGATGCGGTCCACCGGGGTGCCCGCCTTGCCGAGGCGCGCGTCGCCGCGGCCGACGGTCTCGACGGTGACGCCCTCGGGGGCCTGGACGTCGACCTTCACACCGTCGCCGTTCGCGACGGCGGTGCCGTCGTGCAGCCCGCGCAGCCGCTCCAGCGGGGTGAAGCGCCACTCCTCCTCACGGCCGTGCGGGACCGGGAAGTCCGCGACGTCGAAGGACGGGGGCGCACTCATGCGCGAGACGACGGTCGACTCCGCGGCGACCGCGATCGAGCCCGCGGTGGTGGAACCCACGGGGATGTTCTGGGCCTCAGCCATGGCTGTCGTAGTGCTCTCTTTCCTGAGTAAGACGTCTGCTGGCGATGGGGGCGGTCGTCAGCCGACCGCGCCCTCCATCTGCAGCTCGATCAGCCGGTTGAGCTCCAGCGCGTACTCCATCGGCAGCTCCTTGGCGATCGGCTCGACGAAGCCGCGCACGATCATCGCCATGGCCTCGTCCTCGGAGAGGCCGCGGCTCATCAGGTAGAAGAGCTGGTCCTCGGAGACCTTGGAGACGGTGGCCTCGTGGCCCATGGAGACGTCGTCCTCGCGGACGTCGACGTACGGGTACGTGTCCGACCGGGAGACGGTGTCGACCAGCAGCGCGTCGCAGAGCACGTTGGACTTGGAGCCGGCGGCGCCCTCGCCGATCTCGATCAGACCGCGGTAGGACGTACGGCCGCCACCGCGCGCGACCGACTTCGACACGATGTTGGACGAGGTGTTCGGGGCCATGTGGACCATCTTGGCGCCCGCGTCCTGGTGCTGCCCCTCGCCCGCGAAGGCGATGGAGAGGGTCTCGCCCTTGGCGTGCTCGCCCATCAGGTAGACAGCCGGGTACTTCATCGTCACCTTGGAGCCGATGTTGCCGTCGATCCACTCCATGGTCGCGCCCTCGTAGGCCACGGCGCGCTTGGTGACCAGGTTGTAGACGTTGTTCGACCAGTTCTGGATGGTCGTGTAACGGCAGCGGGCGTTCTTCTTGACGATGATCTCGACCACCGCGGAGTGCAGCGAGTCCGACTTGTAGATCGGCGCGGTGCAGCCCTCGACGTAGTGCACGTAGGCACCCTCGTCGACGATGATCAGGGTCCGCTCGAACTGGCCCATGTTCTCCGTGTTGATCCGGAAGTAGGCCTGGAGCGGGATCTCGACGTGGACGCCCTTCGGGACGTAGATGAAGGAGCCGCCGGACCACACGGCCGTGTTCAGCGCGGCGAACTTGTTGTCGCCGGCCGGGATGACCGTGCCGAAGTACTCCTTGAAGAGCTCCGGGTGCTCCTTCAGGGCGGTGTCGGTGTCGAGGAAGATGACGCCCTGCTCCTCCAGGTCCTCGCGGATCTGGTGGTAGACGACCTCCGACTCGTACTGGGCGGCGACACCGGCGACGAGGCGCTGCTTCTCGGCCTCCGGGATGCCCAGCTTGTCGTAGGTGTTCTTGATGTCCTCGGGCAGGTCCTCCCAGGACTCCGCCTGCTTCTCCGTGGAGCGCACGAAGTACTTGATGTTGTCGAAGTCGATGCCCGAGAGGTCGGAGCCCCAGTTCGGCATCGGCTTCTTCTCGAAGAGCTTCAGGCCCTTCAGGCGCAGCTTGGTCATCCACTCCGGCTCGGACTTCTTGCCCGAGATGTCGCGGACGACGTCCTCGTTCAGGCCGCGCCTGGCGGAGGCACCGGCCACGTCGGAGTCGGCCCAGCCGTATTCGTACTTGCCCAGGCCCTCCAGCTCAGGGTGGGCAGTCTCCGTGGGGAGAGTCATGCGGGGTTCCTCCCGGCCGTGCTTGCAGGTGCGTCAGTGGATGTCTTGGGGATGAACGTCGTGCAGACGCCGTCGCCGTGCGCGATGGTCGCCAGCCGCTGGACGTGGGTGCCCAGCAGCTCTGCGAAGATCTCCGTCTCCGCCTCGCACAGCTGCGGGAACTGTTCCGCGACGTGAGCGACCGGGCAGTGGTGCTGGCAGAGCTGCTCGCCGACCGGTGCGCTGCGCGCCGTAGCAGCGTACCCGTCGACACTCAAGGCCTTGGCCAGCGCTTCGGCGCGCTTGTCGGGGGTCACGGCCTCGATCGCCTTGCGGTACGCGCTCGCCTGGGCGGCGATCCGCGCGCGGGCGAAGGCGGCCACCGCCTCGGGGCCGCCTCCCTGCTCGGCGATCCAGCGGAGCGCGTCCGCGGCGAGCTTGTCGTACGACTGGTCGAAGGCGTCCCGGCCGCAGTCCGTGAGCGCGAAGACCTTGGCGGGGCGGCCACGCGTGCGCGTGCCGTACACCCGCTGCTCGCGGGCCTCCACCACGTCGTCCGCGACCAGTGCGTCCAGGTGACGCCGGACGGCCGCCTGGGTCAGCCCCAGCCGGCCGGCGAGTTCGGCGACGGTCGACGGACCGTGGTCCAGGATGGACCGCGCGACCCGGTTGCGCGTCGAGCGCTCACCGGTCGCTAGCTCCTCCTGGGGGGCACCCGTGGGGGTCTCCCGAGCCTCGCCGACGTTTTTCACAACGCCATTGTTGCGTAATTCCGCGGAGCCTGACAAGCGCCGTCCGGGTCACCGGAGGTGCCCTGCGTCACTTAGGCATACCTAATCTGACCTGCGGAAACGATCTTTGATCGATCATCGCCCGGTCGCCGCCCGGGCGGTGCGACGGCGCCCCGATGCCCACGTCCGAAGCACGGCCGTACCCCGCCCGCACCCCCTCCGACCGGCCCTGTTGTCACCCGGGACACCCTCACCACCGCCCTGCGCCCGCGGGGTGCGGACACCGGCGGGACCCTCCTCCGGCATTCCTCGCCCAGCTCCCCCGGCCGGGTGAACGCAGGGGCGCTCGCCGCGGTCCGGGGACTCCTTCCCACCCGGCCGCCTGACCGGCGCGCGCGCTCCCTAGACTCTGGAGCCATGCGAAGTGAGCCCGTGGTCCAGGTCCAGGCCCTGGTGAAGCGGTACGGCACGAAGACCGCGGTGAACGGCCTCGACCTGGTGGCCCAGCCGGGCGTGACCGCCGTACTCGGCCCCAACGGGGCGGGGAAGACGACCACGGTCGAGACCTGCGAGGGGTACCGGAAGCCGGATTCCGGCACGGTGCGCGTCCTGGGCCTCGACCCGGTGCGGGACTCCGCCGAGCTGCGGCCCCGCATCGGCGTGATGCTCCAGTCCGGAGGCGTGTACTCGGGCGCCCGCGCCGACGAGATGCTCCGGCACGTCGCCAGGCTGCACGCGCACCCGCTGGACGTCGACGCCCTCGTCGAACGCCTCGGCCTCGGCTCCTGCGGCCGCACCTCCTACCGCCGGCTCTCCGGCGGCCAGCAGCAGCGGCTCGCGCTCGCCATGGCCGTCGTGGGCCGCCCGGAGCTGGTGTTCCTGGACGAGCCGACCGCCGGACTCGACCCGCAGGCCCGCCGGGCCACCTGGGACCTGGTGCGGGACCTGCGCGCCGACGGCGTCTCGGTGATCCTCACCACGCACCACATGGACGAGGCCGAGCAGCTCGCCGACGACGTCGCGATCATCGACGGCGGCCGGGTCATCGCCCAGGGCTCCCCGGAGGAGCTGTGCAAGGGCGGCGCCGAGAACACCCTGCGGTTCACCGGCCGCCCCGGCCTCGACGTCGGCTCCCTGCTCAAGGCGCTCCCGGCCGACTGCACGGCCGCCGAGCTGACCCCGGGCGCCTACCGGGTCGTCGGCAAGGTCGACCCCCAGCTGCTGGCCACGGTCACCTCCTGGTGCGCCCAGCACGGGGTGATGCCCGACCGGATCTCGGTGGAACGGCACACGCTGGAGGACGTCTTTCTGGAGCTGACCGGCAAGGAGCTGCGCTCGTGACCGTGGGTACGTACACGCCGAAGCCCGGAGCCGCCCCGCTCCCCCGCATGATCGCGGCGCAGGCGGCGCTGGAGACGAAGATGCTGCTGCGCAACGGCGAGCAGCTGCTGCTGACGGTCGTCATCCCGACCCTGCTGCTGGTGCTCTTCAGCTCGGTCGACATCGTGGACACCGGCAAGGGCGAGGCCGTCGACTTCCTCACCCCCGGCATCCTGGCGCTGGCCGTGATGTCGACGGCGTTCACGGGGCAGGCCATCGCCACGGGCTTCGAACGCCGCTACGGCGTCCTGAAGCGGCTCGCCTCCTCGCCGCTGCCGCGCTGGGGCCTGATGACCGCGAAGACGGCGTCCGTCCTGGTCACGGAGATCCTCCAGATCGTCCTGCTGACCGTCATCGCCTTCGCGCTCGGCTGGTCACCGCACGGCAACCCCGCCACCGTCCTGCTGCTGCTCGTCGCCGGCACGGCCGCCTTCTCCGGGCTCGGCCTGCTGATGGCGGGCACGCTGAAGGCGGAGGCGACGCTGGCCGCCGCCAACCTGGTCTTCCTGCTGCTCCTCGTGGGCGGCGGGGTCATCGTGCCGCTGGAGAAGTTCGGCTCCGCCGGCCGGCACGTGCTCGGTCTGCTGCCCGTCTCCGCCCTCTCGGACGGCCTGCGGGACGTCCTCCAGCACGGCGCCGGCATGCCCTGGGGCGACCTGGGGATCCTCGCCGTGTGGGCGGTCGTGGGCCTGGCGGCGGCGGGGAGGTTCTTCCGCTGGGAGTGACGCGGAGGAGTGACGGTCCGCACCCTCGTGAACGCATGCACAAGCGGCGGCCTACGATGGTGGGCGTGCCAAAGCTGACCCGCGCCGACGCCGAAGCGGCCCTCCGCAACCCGCTCGCCTTCATCGCCGACCGCTGGACCCCGGACCCCCGGACCGTCCGACGGGCGGCCCTCGCCGCGCTCGTGATGTCGGTCGTCATCGTCGTCACCGGCGGCGCCGTCCGCCTCACCGGCTCGGGCCTCGGCTGCCCGACCTGGCCCACCTGCACCGACGACTCGCTGACCACCACCCGGGCCATGGGCTTCCACGGGATCATCGAGTTCGGCAACCGCATGCTGACGTACGTGCTGTGCGCGGCCGTCGGCTGGGCGATCATCGCGGCCCGCTCCCAGAAGCCCTGGCGGCGCGGCCTGACCCGGCTGGGCTGGGCCCAGTTCTGGGTCGTCATGGGCAACGCGGTGCTCGGCGGCATCGTCGTCCTGGTCGGCCTGAACCCCTACACGGTCGCCGCGCACTTCCTGCTGTCCACGGCCCTGATCGCCATCGCCACGGTGATGTGGCAGCGCACCCGGGAGGGTGACGGTGCGCCGCGTCCGCTGGTCGGCAAGGCGGTGCAGCAGCTGGTGTGGTTCCTGGTGGCCGCGTCCGTGCTGCTCATCGCGGTCGGCACGGTGGTGACCGGGGCCGGCCCGCACGCCGGCGACTCCAGCGAGGTCGAGCGCATCCCGATCGACTGGGAGACCGTCTCCAAGCTGCACGCGGTGCTCGCCTGGATCGTGGCGACGCTGACGTTCGCCCTGTGGTTCGTCCTGAAGGCGGTCGACGCGCCGAAGGCCCCGCCGGCCCGGACGCGTGAGCTGTTCGTCGTCCTGCTGGCCCAGGGGGCCGTGGGCTACGTCCAGTACTTCACCCACCTCCCGGAAGCGCTGGTGGCCGCGCACATGCTCGGCTCCACGGTGATGTGGATCTGGGTCCTGCGCGTCCTGCTCTCGCTGCGCGAGCGCCCGGAGACCGGCCCGGACCTGCCGGCCCCCTCGGCCGCGGTGCCGGTCGCCACGCGCGCGTGAGTCACCCGGACGCCGCGACGAGGGCGTCGATCGCCGGCGCCAGATAGGCGCGGGTCAGCTCGGCGCGCCGGGTGAGCCAGGCGGTGGAGGCCGGGTCCGGGGTGCCGTACCGGCGGCGGGTGACGTCCTCGACGACCTCCGCCGGAGCCCCCAGCGCCGCCAGCTCGGTCAGGGCCTCCCGTTTGGAGATCAGGCGGCCGTCACGGAGGGTCACCGTGGCCCGGGCGAAGGTCAGCAGGCCCAGGTCGACCCAGACGTCCTGCCGCCACAGCCGCGCCTTGTCGACCGCCGGGCGCCAGAACTCCCGCTGGTCGCGGACGACGAAGCCGGCCAGCTGCCCGTCCGGTACCGGCGGGAGCAGCGCGGCCGGGGTCTCGCCGTACAGCACGCGTCCGAAGGCGTGCAGCTCGCGCCGGGTGACGGGGGTGACCGGGCGGCGCATCAGCCGTTCGTGCGCCCAGGTGAGGTGCGAGCGGTCCGCGTCGTGCAGGGTGGCCGGCGTCACGTAGGTGCAGTGGAGCTTCGCCGCGAGCGGTTGCCTCCGCAGTCGCCGGTGCAGCCCGACCAGCCGTCGTAAGGTCCCCGGGGTGACGGGGCCGGGCAGGACGGCGATCAGGTCGAGGTCGCTGCGGCCCTCCTGGTAGTCGCCGGCGGCCAGGGAGCCGTGCGCCCAGAGAGCGCGGGGGCGCAGGGGCAGCAGGGCGTGCAGGAACCCGTCGAGCAGGGGCGCGGTCGTCGTCATCCGCCCAGTCTGGGCGGCTCAGCCGAGTCCGTACACCCGGCGCGCGTTGTCCGCCGCGATCAGGCGGGCCACGCGCTGGGCGTCCTCCGGGGACCAGGCTCCCTCGGCGACCCAGCCGCCCAGTACCCGGCCGAGGGCCTCGCGGAAGAGGCGGGCGCCGACGACGTGCAGTTCGGGCAGGCCCTGCGCGCCGGTGGAGAAGAGGATCTTGCCGAAGGGGGCCAGCTCCAGGATCTCGGCGAGGACCGTGGCCGCACGGGCGCCGGTGCGTACGAGCGCGGCGCCCGAGTCGGCGTAGACGTGCGGGAAGACGCCGGCCAGGTGGGCGGCGTGGCGGTGGTACGGGTAGCAGTGCAGCAGGATCAGGTCGGTGCCGAGGCCGGCGGTGGCCCGGACGAAGTCCGTCAGCAGCACCGGGTCCGTACGGTCGATGCGGGAGCCGGGCTCGCCGAGGCCCGCGTGCAGTTGCAGGGGCAGGCCCGAGGCGACGGCGATCCACAGCAGGTGCCGCAGCAGGACGGGGTCGGTGAGCGCGCCGCCGACCCGCCGCCGGGCCAGCCAGCGGCCCGCCGCACCCCGCACCTCCCCCGGTCCCGGGGGCTCGGGGGCGAGGGCCAGTCCGTGCCGGAGGCCCGCGACGGAGGTGAAGGCGACGGCGGTCGCCGCGGCCCCGTGCACCGACTCGGCGAGGTTGGCCAGGAAGGACTCCACGGTGCCGGAGGTGTCGGCGACCTGCTCGGCGAGCAGCTCCAGCCGGACGATCTCCCGGGCCTCGGCGTCGCCCGCGCCGGCCAGCTCGGCGGGGCCGGTGAGGTCGCCGGGCAGGCCGGTGTCGACCAGGTACGTCGTGATGCCGCTGCCGCGCAGCAGCCTGCGGCCCGACTCCAGCACGCCCAGTTCCCGGCGCCGGGCCAGGTAGCGGGCGGGCGGGCAGTGCGGTTCCAGGCCGAGCAGGGGCGGGCACCAGCGCCGTACGGCGAAGCCGGTCTGGGTGTCGAAGAGGGTGGTGCCGGGGGCGGGCGACCCCTCGGTGCGCGCCAGCTGGGCCTCGAAGGTGCCGAGGCCCAGTTCCGTCCGCAGTACGCCGTGGCAGTACTGGTCCACGAGGGACGGCGTTTCGATCATCCGGGCTCCCCGTGAGGACGCGCTGTGCTGCCTTACCCGTCCTAACGGGTGAACCGGGTTCAGGTGGCGGCAGCCGGCCGAAAGGGATGCGCGCCGGCCGCCGAACGCACGCCGAACACCGAGCGCGCGTCAGCCGCCGACCTGGATACCGGCCATCCGCTTCCACTCGTACGGACCCGTGGTCACCTTCGCCGCGAACTCGCCGTCGAAGGACTCGTGGACCGTGAGGCCCGCCTTCTCGACGGCCTTCTCGGCGACCTCGTACGTGGGGGCCACCAGGTCGCCCCAGCCGCCGTCCTCGCCGACGAGGACGATGCGGGCGCCGCGCCGGCCGATGTAGGCCACCTGGCCCTCGGCGCCGCCGTGGGCCTTGGAGAAGGCGCTGATCTCCCGGGCGAGCCTGGCCACCGTGCGCTCGGCCCTCGCGTCAACCTGCTGCGTGTCTGCCATGGCCACGATGCTACCGACGAGTAGATCGACTGGCGAGAGCAGGCTTCTGTGACGTGCGTCAGCGCAGGAAGGGGTCCACCGCGATCGCCACGAACAGCAGCGACACATAGGTGATCGACCAGTGGAACAGCCGCATCTCCTTCAGCTTCGCGCCCGTGACCTCGGCCTTGGCCCGGTTCTGCAGCGCGTGCGCCTCCCACAGCCACCATCCGCCGGCCGCCAGTGCGACGGCCGTGTAGAACCAGCCGGTGTAGCCGAGGGGGGTGAGGAGCAGGGAGACGGCGACCATGACCCAGCTGTAGAGGACGATCTGCCGGGCCACGACCTTGTTGGAGGCGATGACCGGCAGCATCGGCACGCCCACGCGCGCGTAGTCGTCCTTCACCTTCATGGACAGCGGCCAGTAGTGCGGCGGGGTCCAGAAGAAGATCACCATGAACAGGACGACCGGCGCCCAGGAGAGCGAGTCGGTCACCGCCGACCAGCCGATGAGCACGGGCATGCAGCCCGCGATGCCGCCCCACACGATGTTCTGCGACGTCCGCCGCTTGAGGATCATGGTGTAGACGACGACGTAGAAGAGGAGTGCCCCGAGGGAGAGCCAGGCGCTCAGCCAGTTGACGGTGAGGCCGAACAGCAGTGTCGAGACGACCGCCAGGGTGATGCCGAAGACCAGGCACTCGACCGGGCTGACCATGCCGGTCACCAGGGGCCGCTGGGAGGTGCGGTCCATCAGGGCGTCGATGTCCCGGTCGATGTACATGTTCAGCGCGTTGGCGCCGCCCGCGGAGAGGTAGCCGCCGAGGCAGGTCAGCAGGACCAGCGTCAGGTCGGGCACACCCTGCTGCGCGAGGAACATGACCGGAACGGTGGTGATGAGCAGCAGCTCGATGATCCGCGGCTTGGTCAGCGCCACGAACGCCTTGACACGGGCCCCGAACGGCCGATGAACCGGGCCCTGGTTCGCACCAGGAACCACACCCTCCCCCAGAGCCTTAAGGGCCTGGGAGGTGCCCCCAGGACGGGATTCGACGGCCGTCACGCACACCCCTGACAGAGACATCCCAGCAAGCCTTCCCGTGTGAAGTCGCGGTAAAGGCTCGCGCGTACCACGCCACTTTAGACGTTGCCCATACCCCGGCCTTCGCGGGGGTGGGGTCGTGTTGGCGGCCCCGGGCAGGAGGCGCCCCATAAGAGGGGACAGGGCACTCGATTGAGCGCTCAGATGACCGGCTCCGTATTCATGTGCCACATGGCATGTTCTGGCCAGTCGGGAGGCGGATCGCGCGGACTCCCGGCAGTCTGGAATTACTCGAAAAAACGCACGTCCTCACGGGGGTAGGCTCGACAACGGCCGGTGGGCGCCCAGCACGCCGGCGGCCGGGGGGCACATGCCCCGACGACCGGCGACCGACATGTGGAGAGGAGCCCTGACCCAGGGTGAGCACCAAGCCGACCACCACAGACCTTGAGTGGACCGAGCTGGACCAGCGGGCCGTGGACACCGCCCGGGTCCTGGCCGCCGACGCCGTACAGAAGGTCGGCAACGGCCATCCCGGTACGGCGATGAGCCTGGCCCCGGCCGCCTACACCCTCTTCCAGAAGGTGATGCGGCATGACCCGGCCGACCCGGAGTGGACCGGCCGCGACCGTTTCGTGCTGTCCGCCGGCCACTCCTCCCTGACCCTCTACACCCAGCTGTACCTGGCCGGCTTCGGCCTGGAGCTGGACGATCTGAAGGCGTTCCGGACCTGGGGTTCGAAGACCCCCGGTCACCCGGAGTACGGGCACACCAAGGGTGTCGAGACCACCACGGGCCCGCTGGGCCAGGGTGTGGCCAACGCGGTGGGCATGGCGATGGCCGCCCGCTACGAGCGCGGTCTGTTCGACCCGGAGGCCCCGGCCGGCGAGTCTCCCTTCGACCACTTCGTCTACTGCATCGCCGGTGACGGCTGCCTCCAGGAGGGCATCTCCGCCGAGGCGTCCTCGCTGGCCGGCCACCAGAAGCTCGGCAACCTGATCCTGCTGTGGGACGACAACCACATCTCGATCGAGGGCGACACCGAGACGGCCGTCTCCGAGGACACCGTCAAGCGGTACGAGGCCTACGGCTGGCACGTGCAGCGCGTGGAGGCCAAGGAGAACGGCGACCTGGACCCGGCGGCGATCTTCGCCGCGATCCAGGAGGCGAAGCGGGTCACGGACAGGCCGTCCTTCATCGCGATGCGCTCGATCATCGCCTGGCCGGCCCCGAACGCGCAGAACACCGAGGCCGCGCACGGCTCGGCGCTGGGCGACGAGGAGGTCGCGGCCACCAAGCGCGTCCTCGGCTTCGACCCGGAGCAGTCCTTCGAGGTGGCCGACGAGGTCATCGCCCACACCCGCAAGGCGCTGGAGCGGGGTGCCGAGGCGAAGGCCGAGTGGGAGAAGTCCCTCCAGGTGTGGCGGGAGGCGAACCCGGAGCGGGCCGCCGACTTCGACCGGATCAGCAAGGGCGAGCTGCCCACCGGCTGGGAGGAGAAGCTCCCGGTCTTCGAGCCCGGCAAGGCCGTCGCGACGCGTGCCGCGTCCGGCAAGGTGCTGCAGGCGCTGGGCGCGGTGATCCCCGAGCTGTGGGGCGGCTCCGCCGACCTCGCCGGGTCGAACAACACGACCATCGACAAGGACAGCTCCTTCCTGCCCGAGGGCAACCCGCTGCCGGAGGCCAACCCGTACGGCCGCACGATCCACTTCGGCATCCGCGAGCACTCGATGGGCGCGGAGCTGAACGGCATCACCCTGCACGGCAACACCCGCGTCTACGGCGGCACCTTCCTCGTCTTCTCCGACTACATGCGCAACGCCGTGCGCCTGTCGGCCCTGATGCACCTGCCGGTGACGTACGTGTGGACGCACGACTCCATCGGCCTCGGCGAGGACGGCCCCACCCACCAGCCGGTCGAGCACCTGGCCTCGCTGCGCGCGATCCCCGGTCTGAACATCGTCCGCCCGGCGGACGCCAACGAGACCGCGATCGCCTGGCGCGAGATCCTCAGGCGCTGGACGAAGGAGTTCGGCAAGGGCCAGCCGCACGGCCTCGCGCTCACCCGCCAAGGCGTGCCGACGTACGAGCCGAACGAGGACGCGGCCAAGGGCGGCTACGTCCTGTTCGAGGCCGAGGGCGGCGAGGCCCAAGTGATCCTGATCGCCACCGGTTCCGAGGTGCACGTCGCCGTCGAGGCGCGCGAGCGGCTCCAGGCCGAGGGCGTGCCCACGCGCGTCGTCTCGATGCCGTCCGTGGAGTGGTTCGAGCAGCAGGACCAGGGGTACCGGGACTCCGTGCTGCCGCCGTCCGTCAAGGCCCGCGTGTCCGTCGAGGCGGGCATCGGCCTGACCTGGCACAAGTACGTGGGGGATGCCGGCCGCATCGTTTCCCTGGAGCACTTCGGCGCGTCGGCCGACGGCAAGGTGCTCTTCCGGGAGTTCGGCTTCACTGCGGAGAACGTGGCCGCGAAGGCGCGGGAATCCCTCGCCGACGCCCAGCGCTGACGCTCACATACGACACGTAGGAGATGTAATTCCATGACAGACGCACTCAAGCGCCTCTCCGAGGAAGGCGTCGCGATCTGGCTGGACGACCTGTCGCGCAAGCGGATCACGTCCGGCAACCTCGCCGAGCTGATCGACCAGCAGCACGTCGTGGGCGTCACCACCAACCCGACGATCTTCCAGAAGGCGATCTCCCAGGGCGACGGGTACGACCAGCAGCTGTCGGACCTCGCCGCCCGCAAGGTCACCGTCGAAGAGGCCATCCGCATGATCACGACGGCGGACGTCCGTGACGCCGCCGACATCCTGCGCCCGGTCTTCGACGCCACGGGCGGCCAGGACGGCCGGGTCTCCATCGAGGTCGACCCGCGCCTGGCGCACAACGAGCACGCCACCGTCGCCGAGGCCAAGCAGCTGGCCTGGCTGGTGGACCGCCCGAACACCCTCATCAAGATCCCGGCCACCATGGCGGGCATCCCGGCGATCACCGAGGTCATCGGCCTCGGCATCAGCGTCAACGTCACGCTGATCTTCTCGCTGGAGCGCTACCGCGCGGTCATGGACGCCTACCTGAGCGGTCTGGAGAAGGCCAAGGAGCGCGGCCTGGACCTGTCCAAGATCCACTCCGTGGCGTCCTTCTTCGTGTCCCGCGTGGACACCGAGATCGACAAGCGGCTGGACGGCATCGGCACCGACGAGGCCAAGGCGCTGCGCGGCAAGGCCGCCCTCGCCAACGCCCGGCTCGCCTACCAGGCGTACGAGGAGGTCTTCTCCTCGGACCGCTGGAGCGCGCTGGAGAACGCGGGCGCCAACAAGCAGCGTCCGCTGTGGGCGTCGACCGGCGTGAAGGACCCGGCGTACCCGGACACCCTGTACGTCACCGAGCTGGTCGCCCCCAACACGGTCAACACCATGCCGGAGGCCACGCTGGAGGCCACCGACGACCACGGTGAGATCACCGGCAACACCATCGCCGGCACCTACGAGCAGGCCCGTGCCGACCTCGACGCCCTGGAGAGGCTCGGCATCTCCTACGACGACGTCGTGCGGGTACTGGAGGAGGAGGGCGTCGAGAAGTTCGAGGCGTCCTGGAACGACCTGCTCAAGTCCACCCAGGCGGAGCTCGAACGCCTCGCCCCTTCGGAGGGCTGAGTTGTCACCCGTTTCCGGTTCCGGAGCGAACCCGCTTCGTGACCCGGCCGACCGACGGCTCCCGCGCATCGCGGGGCCGTCGGGCCTGGTCATCTTCGGTGTCACGGGCGACCTGTCGCGCAAGAAGCTGATGCCGGCCGTGTACGACCTCGCCAACCGGGGTCTGCTGCCGCCGGGGTTCTCGCTGGTGGGCTTCGCCCGCCGCGACTGGGAGCACGAGGACTTCGCCCAGGTCGTGCACGACGCGGTGAAGGAACACTCGCGCACTCCGTTCCGTGAGGAGGTCTGGCAGCAGCTCATCCAGGGGATGCGCTTCGTCCAGGGCACCTTCGACGACGACGAGGCGTTCGAGCGGCTGCGCGCCACCATCGAGGAGCTGGACAAGGCACAGGGCACGGGCGGCAACTTCGCCTTCTACCTGTCCGTGCCGCCGCGCTCCTTCCCGGTGGTCATCCAGCAGCTGAAGAAGCACGGCCTGGCCGACCAGAGCAGTGGCTCCTGGCGGCGCGCGGTCATCGAGAAGCCGTTCGGCCACGACCTGAAGTCGGCCGAGGAGCTGAACAAGGTCGTGCACGAGGTGTTCGAGCCGGAGCAGGTGTTCCGGATCGACCACTACCTCGGCAAGGAGACCGTCCAGAACATCCTGGCGCTGCGCTTCGCCAACACGATGTTCGAGCCGATCTGGAACCGGTCCTTCGTGGACCACGTGCAGATCACGATGGCCGAGGACATCGGCATCGGCGGCCGGGCCGGCTACTACGACGGCATCGGCGCCGCCCGGGACGTCATCCAGAACCACCTGCTCCAGCTGATGGCGCTCACCGCGATGGAGGAGCCGGCCTCCTTCGACGCGGACGCGCTGGCCGCGGAGAAGGAGAAGGTGCTCGGCGCCGTCCGGCTGCCGAAGGACCTGGGCGCCAACACCGTGCGCGGGCAGTACGCGGCGGGCTGGCAGGGCGGCGAGAAGGTCATCGGCTACCTCGAAGAAGAGGGCATCGACGCCAAGTCGAAGACCGACACCTACGCCGCGGTCAAGCTGGAGATCGACAACCGCCGCTGGGCGGGCGTCCCCTTCTACCTGCGCACCGGCAAGCGCCTCGGCCGCCGCGTCACCGAGATCGCGGTCGTCTTCCAGCGCGCCCCGCACTCCCCGTTCGACACCACGGCCACCGAGGAACTGGGCCAGAACGCGATCGTCATCCGGGTCCAGCCGGACGAGGGCGTCACGGTCCGCTTCGGTTCCAAGGTGCCGGGCACCTCGATGGAGATCCGGGACGTCTCCATGGACTTCGCCTACGGCGAGTCGTTCACGGAGTCCAGCCCGGAGGCGTACGAGCGGCTCATCCTCGACGTCCTGCTCGGCGACGCCAACCTCTTCCCGCGCACGGAGGAGGTCGAGCTGTCCTGGAAGATCCTCGACCCGATCGAGGAGTACTGGGACAAGCACGGCAGGCCCGCGCAGTACAAGTCGGGCACCTGGGGTCCCGTGGAAGCGGACGAGATGCTCGCACGAGACGGACGGAGCTGGCGCCGGCCATGAAGATAGACCTGACCGACACCACCGCCGGAGCGATCAACAAGGCGCTCGTGCAGGGCCGCCGCGCCATCGGCACACCCGCCGTCGGCATGGTGCTGACCCTCGTCCTCGTCACCGACGAGGAGAACGCCTACGACGCCCTGAAGGCCGCCAACGACGCCTCGCGCGAGCACCCCTCGCGCACACTCGTGGTGATCAAGCGGGTCTCCCGCTCCCCGCGCGACCGTACGACCTCGCGTCTGGACGCCGAGGTGCGGGTGGGCGCGGACGCGGGCACCGGCGAGACGGTCGTCCTGCGGCTGTACGGCGAGGCGGCCGACCACGCCGACTCGGTGGTCCTGCCGCTGCTGCTGCCGGACGCCCCGGTGGTCGTGTGGTGGCCGGTGAACGCCCCGCTCGACCCGGCGAAGGACCCGCTGGGCGCGCTCGCCCAGCGCCGGGTCACCGACAGCTACGCCTCCGAGCAGCCGGTGCGGGAGCTGTCGGCCCGCGCCGCGGCCTACACGCCCGGCGACACCGACCTGTCCTGGACGAGGATCACGCCGTGGCGTTCCATGCTCGCGGCGGCGCTCGACCAGGTCACCTGTGAGGTGAAGGCCGTGGAGGTGGAGGGCGAGGAGTTCAACCCGAGCTGTGAGCTGCTGGCGATGTGGCTCGCGGACCGGCTGGACGTGCCGGTGAAGCGTTCGCTGTCGTCGGGCCCCGGTCTGACGGCGGTCCGCATGGACACCACTCAGGGCCCGATCACGCTGGACCGGGCCGACGGCTCGCTGGCCACGCTGTCCATCGAGGGCCAGCCGGCCCGCGCGGTGGCGCTGAAGCGGCGGGACACCGCCGAGCTGATCGCGGAGGAGCTGCGCCGGCTGGACCCGGACGACACCTACGCGTCGGCGCTGCGCTTCGGCGTGGAGCGGCTGAACACGGTTCCGCAGCAGACGTCCGAGGCCCCGGCCGAACCGGTCGCGGAACCGGAACCGGTCGAGGAAGCGGCCAAGGCCCCCGCGAAGAAGGCGGCGGCCCGGACCGCGAAGAAGGCACCGGCGAGGAAGGCGACGGCGAAGTGAGCACTCCGCAGCTGGTCGTCCACCGCGACAAGGAGCTGATGGCGCAGGCCGCCGCGGCCCGCCTGATCACGAAGATCGTGGACGCGCAGGCCTCCCGGGGCACCGCGTCCGTGGTCCTCACCGGCGGCCGCAACGGCAACGGCCTGCTGGCCGCGCTGGCGGCGGCCCCCGCCCGGGACGCCGTCGACTGGAGCCGCCTCGACCTGTGGTGGGGCGACGAGCGCTACCTCCCCGAGGGCGACCCCGAGCGCAATGTCACGCAGGCCCGCGAGGCGCTGCTGGACTCCGTGCCGCTGGACCCGGAGCGCGTGCACGCCATGCCCGCCTCCGACGGCCCGTACGGCGCGGACGTCGAGGCGGCGGCGGAGGCGTACGCGGCGGAGCTGGCGAAGGCGGCCGGTCCCGAGAACCACGGCTCCGTGCCGACCTTCGACGTCCTGATGCTGGGCGTCGGCCCGGACACCCACGTGGCCTCGCTCTTCCCCGAGCTGCCCGCGGTCCGGGAGACGGAGCGCACGGTGGTCGGCGTCCACGGCGCCCCCAAGCCGCCGCCGACCCGGATCTCCCTCACCCTCCCGGCGATCCGCGCGGCCCGCGAGGTCTGGCTCCTCGCGGCCGGCGAGGACAAGGCGGAGGCCGCGGCCATCGCCCTGTCGGGCGCGGGCGAGATCCAGGCCCCCGCGGCGGGCGCCTACGGCCGCTCCCGCACCCTGTGGCTCCTGGACTCGGCGGCGGCTTCCCAGCTGCCGAGGTCGCTGTATCCGCCGGCGTCCGCGTGACGTCGGGAGCCGAGTAGTGGCGGCGGGGGCTTCGGCCCCCGCCGCCGCTATTTGACCGACCCGGCCATCACGCCCTGCACGAAGTGCCGCTGGAAGGCGAAGAACACCACCACCGGCACGATCAGGGACAGGAACGCGCCCGGGGCCAGGACGTCGATGTTGCTGCCGAACTGGCGGATCTGGGACTGGAGTTGCACGGTCAGCGGCTGGGCGGAGCTGTCGGCGAAGAGCAGGGCGACCAGCATGTCGTTCCAGACCCACAGGAACTGGAAGATGGCGAGCGAGGCGATCGCCGGGCGGCCCACCGGCAGGACGAGGCGGGTGAAGATGCGCCACTCGCTGCCGCCGTCCATCCGGGCCGCCTCCAGCATCTCCTTCGGGATGTCCGCGAAGTAGTTGCGGAGCAGGAAGACGGCGAAGGGCAGGCCGTAGGCGACGTGGAAGAGGACCACTCCGGGGATCGTGCCGAACAGGCCCAGGGCGCCGAAGAGTTTGGCGACGGGGAGCAGGCCGATCTGCACCGGCACCACCAACAGGGCGACCACCAGCAGGAACAGGGGTTCCCGGAGCGGGAAGTCCAGCCAGGCGAAGGCGTATCCGGCGAGGGCCGCGATGACGACGACCAGGGTGGTGGCCGGCACCGAGATCAGCACGGTGTTCCAGAAGGCCTGGGTGATGCCGGCGTTCTTCAGCAGCGCCGCGTAGTTGTCGAAGGACAGCTGGCCGGGGCTGGCCAGCGCCGTCCACCAGCCGCCCTTGGCGGTGTCCTGGGCCGAGCGGAGGGAGGACAGGAACAGGCCCGCCAGCGGGGTCAGCCAGACCAGGCCGATCACCACCAGGAACGCCTGCACCAGGGCGCTGCCCAGGCCTCTCCTGATCGCGTTCATCGCTGACTCCTCATCGTTGGCTGTTGCGGAAGCGGCGGACGTTGAAGACCATCGCGGGGATCACCAGCAGCAGCAGGAGCACGCCGAGGGCGCTGCCGAGGCCCTGGTCGTTGCCGCCGCCGAAGGAGACCAGCCACATCTGGGTGGCGAGGACGGTGGCGTCCTCCTGCACCGGTCCCGGCGCGATGATGTAGACGAGGTCGAAGACCTTCATCACGTTGATCACGAGAGTCACGAAGACCACGGTGAGTACGGGCGCGAGCAGCGGCACGGTGATCCGGCGGAAGATCTGCCACTCGTTGGCGCCGTCCATCCGGGCGGCCTCCAGGGCGTCCCGCGGGAGCGTGGAGAGGCCCGCGCCGATCAGGACCATCGCGAAGCCCGTCCAGATCCACAGGTAGGCGCCGATGATCGCCGGGGTGACGAGGGTCGGACCGAGCCAGGAGACGCCCTGGTAGGGCGGGGCGAAGTTCGACTTCGGGAGCTTCACCGTGTACGAGCCGTCGTGCAGTCCGGTGAAGCGGAAGGAGCCGTCGGCGGCGGTGGTCGTGCTCGCGACCGTCTTTCCGTCGCGCACCGCCTCGACCTTCATGCCGGGCAGGCCGCTCTCCTTGGGGTCGACCCTGCCCTGCTTCCCTCCCCCGCCCGGGGTGAAGTCCAGGTAGACGACACCGCGCAGTTCACCGGGTCCGGTCGTGTGCGGGGCCGGTGCGGCGGGCCTGGCCTGTGCGGGCAGGTCCTTGGGCAGGACGCCGACCATGGGGAGCGTGACCGGTCCGCCCGGGTGGGCGGTCGTACGGTAGGAGCCGTCCGGGTCCTGGGTGAGCAGTCCGGTGCGGCCGCGGGCCGTCGGGTAGGTCGAGGTGCCCTCGAAGGCGTCGTGGACGGAGACGACGGCCGCGTTCAGCACGCCCTTGTCGGGGTCCTCGTCGTAGGCGAGCCGGAAGATGATGCCGGCGGCGAGGAAGGACACCGCCATCGGCATGAAGAGGAGCAGTTTGAAGGCGGTCGCCCAGCGGACCTTCTCCACCAGGACGGCCAGGATCAGGCCGAGGCCGGTGAGCAGGGCGGGGGCGACGACGACCCAGATGGTGGTGTTGCGGATGGCCTTCAGGGTGGCCGGGTCGCGGAACATCTCCGTGTAGTTGTCGCCGCCGACGAACCGGGTGCCGGAGGCGTCGAAGAAGCTGCGGCCGACGGAGAACAGCACCGGGTAGACGACGAGCGCGCCGAGCAGGAGCAGCGCGGGGAAGACGAAGAGCAGGGCGACCGTCCGGCCGCGCCGCCGGCCGCGGCGCGTGGGCGCCGGGCCGGCGGCGGGCTGCGGGCCCGCCTGCTGCTTCAGAGCGGTGGTGGCGGTCATGGTGTGCTGCCGCTCAGTCCTGGTAGGCCTTGGCCGCCGCGGCTTCGAGCTTCGCCGCGGTGCCCTTCGGGTCCGACGGGTCGCGCAGGAAGTCCTGGAGCAGCTTCCACTCGCCCGTGCCCTTCGTGCCGCCGAAGGCCGCCGGGGCCTGGTCGGACATGTCGAAGCGGACCGAGTCGCCGGCGCCGACGAGGGACTTGGCGGTGGCGCGGGACACGTCGTCGGCGTAGGAGGCGAGGTCGAGCTTCTTGTTCGGGGACAGGAAGCCGCCGGCCTTCGCCCAGACGGCCGCGGCCTCGGGGGTCGCGAGGTACTCCAGGAGCTTCATGCCGGCCTTGGCGTTCTTGCCGTCCTTGAGGACGACGGCCGCGTCACCGCCGCTGACCACGGGGGCGGTTCCGCCGTCGACCGCGGGGAAGGGGAAGAAGTCCGCGTCCTTGCCGATGGCCTTGCCGAACTGGTCGTGCGCGACACCGGCGACGAAGTCGCCCTCGTAGACCATGCCGGCCTCCGGCTTGGGGCCGAACACCTTCTCCACCGAGCCGGGGAAGTCGGTGTTGAGGGCCTCCTTCTGGCCGCCGGCGACGAGCTGCCTGTCCTTGAAGAGCTTGCCGAGGGTGGTGAGCGCCTTCACCACGGTGGGGTCGGTCCACTTGAGCTTGTGGGCGGCGAGGGCGTCGTACTTCTCGGGTCCGGCCTGGGAGAGGTAGACGTTCTCGAACCAGTCGGTGAGGGTCCAGCCGTCCTGTCCCGCGACGGCGAACGCGGCGAGGCCGGAGTCGGAGACGGTGTGCCCGGCCTTGAGCAGCTCGTCGTACGTCTTCGGGGGCTTGACCCCGGCCTGGGTGAGGGCGTCGGGGCTGTACCAGACCGTGGACTTGTGGGCGGCCTTGAAGTAGAGGCCGTAGAGGGTGCCGTCGACGCTGCCGTACTTCTTCCAGACGGGCGCGTAGTCGGCGCCGATGGTCTGCTGGGCGGTAGGCGAGAGCGGCTTGAGCCAGCCCTTCTTCGCGAACTGCTGCAGGACGCCGACCTGCGGGACCATCACGACGTCGGGCGCGTTGCCGCCCTCGATCTTGCTGCCGACGACCGTGGAGACGTTGTCGCCGGTGGACACGAACTGGGTCTTGGCGCCGGTCTTCTCGGTGAAGGCGTCCAGCACCTTCTGGAAGTTCTTCTGCTCGCTGCCGGACCAGACGCCGGCCACGGTGACGGTCTGGCCGCTGAGCGCCTTGTCGCCGCCGCCCGCGGAGACCTCCCCGCCGCCGCAGGCGGTGGCGCCGAGGGCGAGGACGAGGGCGGTGCAGCCGGTGAGCAGGGTCGTACGTCGTCGCATCATCGTTGACGGACCTTTCAGTCGGGAGGGGTGATCAGAGGTCGTTCAGCCACCAGGCCGCGGTGGCGCCGGGCAGGACGCCGGGCGGGCAGGGGCCGCTGGAGAGCAGGGGGGTGCCGGGGACGGGCGCGGGGGCGCCCGCCGTACCGAAGTTGACGGCGCAGACCAGGCCGTCGCCGCGGGTGAAGGCGAGGACGCCCGGCGGGCTGTCCAGCCACTCCAGCGGGCCCTCCCCCAACTGCGGCAACGACTTGCGCAGTTGGAGGCCGTCCCGGTACAGGTGCCAGAAGGAGCGGGTGTCGGCGAGGGCACGGTCGGTGGCGTACTCGGCGAAGTAGTCGGGCTGCGGCAGCCAGGGCTTGGCGCCCTCCGCACCGGAGGTGAAGCCGAACGGGGAGGCCTGCCCGGACCAGGGCAGCGGCACCCGGCAGCCGTCGCGGATGCGGGCGCGGCTTCCGGTGCGCCGGAAGATCGGGTCGGTGAGCACGTCGTCGGGCAGGTCGACGACCTCCGGCAGGCCCAGTTCCTCGCCCTGGTAGATGTACGCGGCTCCGGGCAGCGCCAGCATCAGCAGCGCGGCGGCGCGGGCGCGGGCGGCGCCGAGGCCGCTGCCGCCGGGGGCGGGTTCGCCGTAGCGGGTGACGGTGCGGACCTGGTCGTGGTTGTTGAGGACCCAGGTGACCGTGGAGCCGGTGCCGGCGATGTCCTGCATGGCCTCGGAGATGACCTTGTGGAAGGCGTCGGCGTCCCAGGGGGCGCCGAGCAGGTCGAAGAAGAAGGCCTGGTGGAGTTCGTCGGGGCGGACGTACAGGGCGTGTTCGCGGGCGGTGGGGACGGAGACCTCGCCGACGAGCAGGCGTTCGCGGCCGTCCCGGTCGGCGTACTCGTCGCAGATGGAGCGCCAGCGGCGCCACACCTCGTGCACCTCGGGCTGGTTCCAGGCGAGCGGGTTGACCGAGTCGCGGGTGCGGGCGTCGGCCTCCGGGTCGTCGGAGTCGGGCAGCCGGGGGTGCTTGAAGAGGCCGGCGGCGACGTCGATGCGGAAGCCGTCCACGCCCCGGTCCAGCCAGAACCGCAGGACGCGGTCGAACTCGTCGGGGATCTCGGGGTTGCGCCAGTTCCAGTCGGGCTGCTCGGGCGTGAACATGTGCAGGTACCACTGGCCGTCGGCGACCCTGGTCCAGGCCGGGCCGCCGAACATGGCGTGCCAGTTGTTGGGCGGCTCGCTGCCGTCGGGGCCGCGGCCGTCGGCGAAGTGGAAGCGGGCGCGGGCCGGGCTGCCGGGCTCGCCGTCCAGGGCCTCGCGGAACCACGGGTGCTCGCTGGAGCAGTGGTTGGGGACGATGTCGAGCAGCACCTTGATGCCGAGCCGCCGGGCCGCCGCCATCAGCAGGTCGAACTCGGCGAGGTCGCCGAAGACCGGGTCGACGTCGCGGTAGTCGGCCACGTCGTAGCCGTGGTCGTGCTGCGGCGAGGGGTAGAACGGGCTCAGCCAGATCCCGTCGACGCCGAGCTTCTTCAGGTACGGCAGTCCGGCCCGGACGCCCGCGAGATCACCGATGCCGTCGCCGGTGCTGTCCAGGAAGCTGCGGACGTAGACCTGGTAGATCACGGCGTCCCGCCACCAGTGGTACTTACTCAACATGCATGCATGTTAGGTAGGCGTGTCGCGACTGTGTCAACGAAAAGAACAGTGGTTACCGGAGAGTTGGGGAGACAAATTCGGACTCACCGGGGCATTCAGATGCCAGTTGAGATGTCCGCGTTACTTAACAAGTAACTAGAGAGCGGCCTATCGGTGGGCGATGGCGTCGAGTTCGCGCGCCAGCCGGCGCACGGCCTGCCCGGGCGTCTGGCGCCCGGTGAGCGCGTCCTGCACGACCGCCTGCACGGCCAGGCTGACCTGGTCGTAGTGCGGGCTCTTGGGGCGCGGCCGGGCGGTGAGGACGGCCGTGCGCAGGGTCGCCAGATACGGGAACCGCCCGGTCAGCACGGGGTCTTCGTACAGCGCGGCGCGCACGGGCGGCAGCGCGCCCCGGGTGAGCACCTGGCGCTGCACGGGCGCGCTGGTCAGATAGGCGATCAGACGCGCGGCGGAGTCCGGGTGCCGGGCATGGGCGTTGACCGCGAGATTGGACCCGCCGAGGACACTGGTCCCCGGTCCATGGGGACCCGGCAGCGGTACGGCGCCGATCTTCCCGGCGACCTTCGAGCCCGGTTCCGAGGCGACGGCGTAGGCATAGGGCCAGTTGCGCAGGAAGAGCAGCCTGCCGTCCTGGAAGGCCTGCTTGGACTCCTCCTCCTTGTACGTCAGCGCCCGCCTGGGGATCCAGCCCTCGCGGACGCCCCGGGCGAGGAAGCCGATGCCCTCGCGGGCCGCGGCCGAGTCGACGGTGACACGAGTGCCCTCGCCGCCGAGGATGGTGCCGCCCGCCGAGTACACCGCCTCGGCCGCGTTCACGGTGAGGCCCTCGTACGGCAGGAACTGGCCCGCGTACCCGTCGAGTCCGTACTTCGGCGCGAGCGTCTTCGCATCGCGCTCCAGCTCGGCCCAGGTGTGCGGCGGAGACACGCCCTCTTTGTCGAGAATGTCCTTGCGATACAGGAGAAGTCCGGCATTCGTGACATACGGGACCGCGTACAACCGTCCGTCGTACGTCGCCGTGTCCACGACCGGCGGCAGGAAGCTGTCCAGCGGGAAGCGGTCACGGGGCAGCGGACGGATCCAGCCGGCCGCCGCGAACTCGGAGGTCCAGTCGACGTCGATGTTCAGCACGTCGAACCGGCCCCGGTCACCGCCGCGCAGGTCGGTCGTCATCTGCGCGTGCGTCTCGTCGGCGGAGTCCGGCAGCTCGACCAGGGTGACCCGCTCGCCGGGATGGGTGCGGTTCCAGCCCTGGAGCAGCGGGCCGAGGTAGCCGGTCAGGTCGCCGGCGGTGGCCAGGGTGAGCGGGCCGCGACCGCCCCGGCCGGCCTCGTCGGCACGGGCGCCGGAGGCGACGTACCCGGCCAGGATCACGACGAGAACGAGAAGGCCCCTACCGGCGGTGCGTATCCACCGCATAGGTTCCTCCCTGTACACCGGCACCCCGGGCACCCTCGCCCGGGGACAGAGGCCATGTATACCTGTTAGGTATGCGCGATACTAGGGCGTGGAGCACATGGAGCAGACAGGAGGACAGCACGAGTGCGCCTGCACCTCCTGGCACTCCTCGCCCGTGGCCCGGCCCACGGTTACGAGCTGAAGCAGGACCTTGAGCAACTGCTGGGCGCCGCGTACCCTCAGCCGAACGTCGGCCAGATCTACGTCACCCTCGGCCGCCTGGAGAAGTCCGGGCTGATCGAGGGCGAGGACGTCGAGCAGTCCAGCCGGCCCAACAAGAAGGTCTACCAGCTCACCGACGCCGGGCGTGAGGCGCTGCGCGCCTGGTTCGAGGAGACCGAGGACGAGCCGCGGGTGCGGGACGAGTTCTTCATGAAGCTCGCCCTCGCCCCGCAGACCGGTCTCGCCGACCAGATCGCCCTCATCAACAAACAGCGGCGCCAGTACCTCAACACCATGCGCAACCTGTCGAAGCTGGCCGCGGCCGAGAGCCGGGACAACCGAATCGCCCACCTGCTGATCGAGGGCGCGATGCTGCACCTGCAGGCCGACCTCGACTGGCTGGAGCGGTGCCAGGAGGAACTGGAATGAGCGAGGACACTCCGGTTCCGCGGGCCGAGGGCACTCCGGTTCCGCGGGCCGAGGGCACTCCGGTTCTGCGGGCCGAGGGCCTGGTCAAGACCCACCACGGCGAGGGTGCGCCCGCGCACGCCGTGCGCGGGGTGGACCTGAGCGTGGCCCGGGGCGAGTTCGTGGCGATCACCGGGCCGTCCGGGGCGGGCAAGTCCACGCTGCTGCACCTGCTCGGCGGACTGCAGCGGCCGGACCGGGGCAGCGTCTGGCTCGACGGCCGGTGCACCGACTCCTTCAGCGAGGCCCGCTGGGCGGTGGAGCGCAGGAAGGCCATCGGATTCGTCTTCCAGTTCTTCAACCTGGTGTCGAACCTGTCCGTCGCCGACAACGTCGAACTGCCCGCCCTGCTGGCCGGCGTCCCGCCGAAGAAGGCCCGCGCCGAGCGGGAGGCGCTCCTGGCCGAGCTGGGCCTCGAGGGCAAGGAGCGCAGCATGCCGGGCGAGCTGTCCGGCGGCGAACAGCAGCGGGTCGCGCTCGCCCGGGCGCTGGTCAACCATCCGCCGCTGCTGCTCGCGGACGAGCCGGCCGGCAGCCTCGACAGCAAGGGCACCCGCGAGGTGATGCGGCTGCTGACCCGCTTCCACGGACGCGGCCAGAGCATCGTCCTCGTCACCCACGACGCCCGGCTGGCCAGCGCCGCGGACCGGGTGATCAGCTTCTTCGACGGCCGCATAGCCGACGACGCGACCCTGGACGGCACCCCGGCACCCCGCCGTGGCGGCATCTCCGGGGTGCTGGAGCTGAGGGACTGACCGTGCTGGACCTGAGGGACGTACGAGCCACCCTGCGCTGGGCCCACTCCGACCTGCGCACCCACCGCGGCGAGGCGCTGTTCCTGGTGCTGGCGACCGCCGGCATCGTCGCCTCGCTGCTGCTGGCCACCGCCCTGTTCGGCTATGCCACGAACCCCTGGGAGCGGACCTTCGCCGAAGCGCGCGGAGCCCATGTGTGGCTGCACACCGCCCGGTCCGCCGACGCCGGGAAGCTGGCCCGGCTCGACGGCGTCAGCTCCGTCGCCGGCCCCTACCGCACCGAGTCCGCCACCGTCGCCGCCCGCGGCACCCGTGCCGCCGTGGAACTGCGCGGCACCCCGGACCTCCCCTCCGTCGGCCGGCCCCTGCTCACCGCCGGGCGCTGGCTGGATCCGGCCGCGCCGGACGGCGTGGTGCTGGAGAGCAGCCTGGCCCGCGCCCTGCTGGCCGAGCCCGGTGACACCCTGACCCTGCCCGGCACCGCCCGCACCCTCACCGTCGAGGGCGTCGCGGACAGCGCCGAACCCCCGTACCGCCCCGGCGAGCAGCCCGGACTGGTGTGGGCGCTGCCGTCGGCGGTGCGCACCCCGGCCGGCCAGGTCATCGGGCTGCGGCTCGGCGATCCGGCCGACACGGACTACGCCGTCCAGCGCGCCGTCACCGTGCTGGGCGCCGGCGCTGTCGGCGAGGTCTCCACCTGGCAGCAGGCCCGGGCGGAGGCCCAGGGTGCGGGCCGGCTGCTGGGCCAGGTGCTCGGGCTGTTCGGCCTGGGCGCCCTGATCGCCGCCGGGTTCGCGGTGCACGGCGCGATCGCCACCCGGATCCGCGGGCATCTGCGGGACCTGTCGGTGCTGAAGGCGATCGGCTTCACACCCGGCCAGGTGGTACGGATCTTCCTTCTCCAGCACCTGGCGTACGCCCTGCTCGGTGCCGTGGCCGCCGCGGCCCTCACCGAGGGGCTGGGCAGCCGGATCCCGGGGCGGCTCGGGGACGCGGTGGGGGTGTGGCAGGGGCTGCCCGGGCACACCCTGGCGCTGTGCGCGGTACCGGCGGGCGCGGTGCTGTTCATCGGCCTGACCACGGGGCTCGCGGCCTGGCGGGCGGGCCGGGTGCCCCCGGTTCCGGTACCGCGCCCGGCCGCGCCGGGGGGCGGCCGGCTGACCGGGCCGGCCCGCCTCGCCCTCGGCCTGCGGCTGCCGGCCGCGCTGGTCCTCGGCTGCCACAAGGCGTTCGCGGGTCGCGGCCGGTCCCTGGCCTCCGTGGCCCGGCTGACCCTGCCGCTGGTGCTCATCGTCGTGGCGCTCAGCGCCTGGACCACCCTCGACCGTCTCCACAGCAGCCCCGAACGGGTGGGGCTGCCGACGGCGCTCACCGTCCGCTCGGACGGCGCCCTGGACCCCTCCGGCGTACGGACCGTGCTGACCGGTGATCCCCGGGTCGGCGCCGCCTACCCGGGCGTGGAGGTGGCCGCGCTGGTCCCCGGCCAGACCGGCACCATCGCCCTGCGCGGCATCGGCACCCGCGCCGAGCCCTACCCCTACGCCCTCGCCGAGGGCCGCGCCGCCCGGGGACCGGACGAGGCGGTGGCCGGCCAGGGCCTGCTCGACCTGCTGCACGCCCGGGTCGGCGACTGGGTGCGGATGACGGTGGGCGACCGGCCGCAGATCCTGCACATCGTCGGCCGCGCCCTCGAACCGCGCAACGCCGGCCGGGTGGTGACCACCTCCCTGGACACCCTCCGCGAGAACGACCCGCAGCTGGCCCCGGCCTTCTACGAACTGCGGCTGCGCCCGGGCGCCGACCCGCACCGCGTGGCCGCCGCGCTCGCCTCGGCCGACCGCGGCCACCTGGAGGTGCATCCGGTCACGAACCCCGCCGACGGGCTCTCCCCGCTGCGCGGTGTCGTCGCCGGACTGATCGCCGTGCTGGCCCTCATCGGGCTGGTCGAGCTGCTCACCGCGATCGGCGGCAGCGTCCGCGAGGGCGAGCGGGACGTGCTGGCGCTCCGGGCGATCGGCATGTCCCCGCGGCAGATCACCGCGATCACCGTGACGGCGACGAGCTGTACGGCCCTGGCCGCGGCCGTCGCCGGTACGGCGCTGGGGCTGCCGCTGGCCCGCCGGCTGATCGACGCCCAGGGCGGTTCCAGCGGCATCGGTGCCGGAATCGCCCAGTCCCCCTCCCCCGGTCTGCTGCTCCTCCTGGGCACGGCCGCCGTGCTGGGAGCGGCGGCGCTGGCCACCCTGCCCGCGTCCCGCGCGGCCCGCCGACGCCTCGCGGACACGCTGAGCGCGGTGGCCTGAACCCGGCGTCAGGCGGAGCCGGAATCCAGGTCGCCGGGCGCCGACGGCGGCCGGTGGCGGGTCAGCTCCGGCCGCGCAGCTCCCGGTACGTGGCGACCAGCGCCTTGGTCGACGCGTCCAGGCCGGGGACGTCGGCGCCCTCGGTGAGCGCGGGCTCGACGCGCTTGGCGAGGACCTTGCCCAGCTCCACGCCCCACTGGTCGAAGGAGTCGATGTTCCACACCGCGCCCTGGACGAACACCTTGTGCTCGTAGAGGGCGATGAGCTGGCCGAGCACCGACGGGGTCAGCTTCCGGGCGAGGATCGTGGTGGTCGGCCGGTTGCCCTGGAAGGTCTTGTGCGGGACCAGCTCCTCGGGCACGCCCTCCGCGCGGACCTCCTCCGCCGTCTTGCCGAAGGCGAGCGCCTGGGTCTGGGCGAAGAAGTTGGCCATCAACAGGTCGTGCTGGGCCTTCAGCTCCTCGCTCAGCTCGGCGACCGGCTCGGCGAAGCCGATGAAGTCCGCCGGGATCAGCTTGGTGCCCTGGTGGATCAACTGGTAGTAGGCGTGCTGCCCGTTGGTGCCCGGGGTGCCCCACACCACCGGTCCGGTCTGCCACTCCACCGGCCGGCCGTCCCGCTGCACGGACTTGCCGTTGGACTCCATGTCCAGCTGCTGGAGGTAGGCCGTGAACCTGGAGAGGTAGTGGCTGTACGGCAGCACGGCGTGCGACTGGGCGTCGTGGAAGTTGTCGTACCAGATGCCCAGCAGGCCCAGCAGCAGCGGCGCGTTGGCCTCGGCGGGCGCGGTGCGGAAGTGGTCGTCGACGATCCGGAACCCGTCGA
>NZ_BMRM01000036.1 GCF_014648635.1 Streptomyces cinerochromogenes
TCGGCGCCGACATGTGGATCATGGGTCTGGCCTTCTCCGGCTTCGGCACCATCCTCGGTTCGGTCAACTTCATCACCACGATCATCTGCATGCGCGCCCCCGGCATGACCATGTTCCGCATGCCGATCTTCGTGTGGAACGTGCTGCTGACCGGTGTGCTGGTCCTGCTGGCCTTCCCGGTGCTGGCCGCCGCGCTGTTCGCCCTGGAGGCGGACCGCAAGTTCGGCGCCCACGTCTTCGACCCGGCCAACGGCGGAGCCCTGCTGTGGCAACACCTCTTCTGGTTCTTCGGCCATCCAGAGGTGTACATCATCGCGCTGCCGTTCTTCGGCATCATCAGCGAAGTGATCCCGGTGTTCTCCCGCAAGCCGATGTTCGGCTACATGGGTCTGATCGCCGCGACCGTCGCGATCGCCGGTCTGTCCGTGACCGTGTGGGCCCACCACATGTACGTCACCGGCGGTGTGCTGCTGCCGTTCTTCTCCTTCATGACCTTCCTGATCGCGGTCCCGACCGGTGTGAAGTTCTTCAACTGGATCGGCACGATGTGGAAGGGATCGCTGTCCTTCGAGACACCGATGCTCTGGGCGACCGGCTTCCTGATCACCTTCACGTTCGGTGGTCTGACCGGTGTCATCCTGGCCTCGCCGCCCATGGACTTCCACGTCTCGGACTCGTACTTCGTGGTGGCCCACTTCCACTACGTCGTCTTCGGTACGGTCGTCTTCGCGATGTTCTCCGGCTTCCACTTCTGGTGGCCGAAGTGGACCGGCAAGATGCTGGACGAGCGCCTCGGCAAGATCACCTTCTGGACGCTGTTCATCGGCTTCCACGGCACCTTCCTGGTCCAGCACTGGCTGGGCGCCGAGGGCATGCCGCGCCGCTACGCCGACTACCTGGCGGCCGACGGCTTCACCGCGCTGAACACGGTGTCGACCATCAGCTCCTTCCTGCTCGGCCTGTCGATCCTGCCGTTCCTCTACAACGTCTGGAAGACCGCCAAGTACGGCAAGAAGGTCGAGGTCGACGACCCGTGGGGCTACGGCCGCTCGCTGGAGTGGGCGACCTCCTGCCCGCCGCCGCGGCACAACTTCCTCACCCTGCCGCGGATCCGCAGCGAATCCCCGGCGTTCGACCTGCACCACCCTGAGATCGCCGCGCTCGAGCAGCTTGAGCACGCCGGTCACGGCACCGCCGTCGCGGGCAGCAAGGAGGCCGGCAAGTGAAGATCCAGGGTCGGATGTTCATCTGGCTGAGCGTCTTCATCCTGATCATGGCCATCGTGTATGGCGTGTGGTCGAAGGAGCCGGCCGGAACCACCGCGCTCTTCCTGGCCTTCGGCCTGAGCGTCATGATCGGCTTCTACCTGGGCTTCACCGCCCGGCGGGTCGACGCGGGCGCCCAGGACGACAAGGAGGCCGACGTCGCGGACGACGCGGGCGAGCTGGGCTTCTTCAGCCCGCACAGCTGGCAGCCGCTCATGCTGGGCTTCGGCGGCGCGATCGCCTTCCTCAGCATCGCGGTCGGCTGGTGGCTGATCTACTTCGCCGCCCCGTTCATCGTGGTCGGCCTGTTCGGCTGGGTGTTCGAGTACTACCACGGTGAGAACCGCACCCAGTAGGACACGCGGAACGCGCCGGGAGCCCGGACCCCCCTCGGGGGGTCCGGGCTCCCGGCTTTTCCGTAGGCCCCGGCGCGTCCTTCCTTTGCCGCAGTGTCGTTCCCTCGTACGAGTTACCTGCCGCGCCGGTACGGTCTCCAGCTCATAGCGTGATCATATGAACCACACTCCGCGGACCCGCACCGTCGTCAGCTGCACGCTGCTGGTGACCGCCCTCGGCGCGGGCGTCACCGCTTGCGGTTCGGACGGCAACCCCCTGTCGGCCAGGCCGTACGACGCAGCGGGCCTGATCTCCTTCAACGGCCCCACCGAAGCGGGGAAGCGGGCCGACCCGGACAAGCCCCTGGAGGTCACCGCCAACAGCGGTGAGGGCAGGATCACCGACGTCACCGCCCAGGACTCCACAGGGCGCTATGTGGCGGGCGAACTCGCCGCCGACGGCAGCCGCTGGCACAGCACCTCGCCGCTGGCCGCCAACGCCCACTACACGGTCACGGTGAGCACCGAGGACGAGGACGGCGCACCCGGCCGCAAGGTCCTCACCTTCGACACCAGCAAGCCCACCAGCAAGAAGCGCCTGGGCGTCACGTTCGGGCCGGAGAAGGGCACCTACGGGGTCGGACAGCCGATCACGGCCCAGCTCGACCACGAGATCAAGGACAAGGCGCAGCGCGCCGTCGTGGAGCGCGCCCTGCGGGTGGACTCCACGCCGGCCGTGCCGGGCGCCTGGCACTGGGTGGACAACAAGGAACTCCACTACCGCCCCAAGGAGTACTGGCCCGTCCACGCCACCATCCAGGTGCACAGCAACCTGGACGGCGTCAAGGTCGGCGACCGGCTGTGGGGCGGCGCCTCCAAGCCGCTGACGATCACCACGGGCGACAGGATCGAGGCCGTCACCGACGCCGCCGCGCACCAGATGACGGTCTACAAGAACGGCCAGGAGATCAACCAGATCCCCGTCACGACGGGCAAGCCCGGCTTCGAGACCCGCAACGGCGTCAAGGTGGTCCTGGCCAAGCAGTACTTCGTACGCATGCGCGGCACCACGGTCGGCATCGCCGAGGGCAGCGCCGACTCCTACGACCTGCCGGTCTACTACGCCACCCGGGTCACCTGGTCCGGCGAGTACGTCCACGCGGCGCCCTGGTCCGTGGGCTCACAGGGCTACGCCAACGTCAGCCACGGCTGCACCGGTATGAGCACGTCCAACGCCGAGTGGTTCTTCGACACCGTGCGCGAGGGCGACATCGTCAAGGTGATCAACTCGAACGGCGACGACATGGAGCCCTTCGGCAACGGCTTCGGCGACTGGAACGTCGACTGGCAGAAGTGGCGCGCGGGCAGCGCCCTCTTCAACGGCAGACCGGACGGCCCGGCCCCGTCGGACGCGCTGCGCATCCAGCCGGCGGCGGTGTGATGAAGGGGCGCGGGGAACTGCGCGAGGAGGACCCACCGGCCCGCACTCGCCCACGAACCCGGCGCCCCGCCCCACTAGGCCTCCACCAACCGCCTCTGCCGCAGCAGGGAAGCCAGCGCCGAGGCGAACTCCACCGGATCCACCGGCAGGGTCACCGCCGCGTCCGCCCGGCTCCACGTGGCCAGCCAGGCGTCCTGGGGCCGCCCCATCAGCAGCAGCACCGGCGGGCAGTTGAACACCTCGTCCTTGATCTGCCGGCACACCCCCATGCCGCCCATCGGCACGGCCTCGCCGTCGAGCACGCACACGTCGATGCCGCCCCTGTCCAGCTCCCGCAGCACCGCGTCCGGGGTCGCGCACTCCACGAACTCCACCAGGGGGACGTCCGGAGCCGGCCGACGCCCGGCGGCCAGCCGTACTTGCTCGCGGGTGGTGGAGTCGTCGCTGTAGACCAGCACCGTGGCGGTCGGCTGCATTGTTCCTCCGAGACGTCAGCGTCGTACGGACAGGACGGGCAGGCCCGTTCCGGCGGATGTTACTCCCGTCGTCGTGCCCGTGAACACCACGTCGAACACCACGTCAAGACCGGTCCGGCGGGTGGCAACACTCCGAACGGCACCCCCCGGAGTGAGCGCGAGATAAGCGACCGACATAATGTCGGTCGTGGCGACAGCAACGACAGTAGAAACCGGGCACGCGCACCCGTCGGTCAACCGGCCGAACCTCACCAGCGTCGGAACCATCATCTGGCTGAGTTCCGAGCTGATGTTCTTCGCGGCCCTCTTCGCGATGTACTTCACCCTCCGGTCGGTGACCGGACCGGTCCACTGGAAGGAACAGGCGGAGGCACTCAACGTGCCCTTCTCCGCCACGAACACCACGATCCTGGTGCTCTCCTCCCTCACCTGTCAGCTCGGCGTGTTCGCGGCCGAGCGCGGCGATGTGAAGAAGCTCCGTGGCTGGTTCATCCTCACCTTCATCATGGGTGCGATCTTCATCGGCGGTCAGATCTACGAGTACACGGAGCTGGTGAAGAAGGACGGCATCTCGCTGTCCTCGGACCCGTACGGCTCGGTGTTCTACCTGACCACCGGCTTCCACGGCCTGCACGTGACGGGCGGTCTCATCGCCTTCCTGCTGGTCCTCGGCCGCACCTACATGGCCAAGAGGTTCACCCACGAGCAGGCGACCGCCGCCATCGTCGTGTCCTACTACTGGCACTTCGTCGATGTCGTCTGGATCGGCCTCTTCGCCACGATCTACCTGATCAAGTAGCCGGGACCGCTCCCGCACATCCAGAAGCACCGACGCAGAAGATCCTGACACCGGGGTAATCCGTGAAAAAGCTCTCCGCACGACGACGCCATCCGCTGGCGGCGGTCGTCGTCCTACTCCTCGCGCTGGCGGCCACTGGGGGGCTGTACGCCGCGTTCGCGCCCGCGGGCAAGGCGCAGGCCGATGAATCCTCCCAGTCCCTGACCATCAAGGAGGGCAAGAAGCTCTACGAGGTCGGCTGCGCCAGCTGCCACGGCACCGGTGGCCAGGGCTCCTCCGACGGCCCGAGCCTCGTCGGCGTGGGTGCCGCCGCTGTCGACTTCCAGGTCGGCACCGGCCGTATGCCCGCCGCGACCTCGCAGGGCGCCCAGGTCCCGCGCAAGAAGCCCGTCTACACGCAGGCCCAGATCGACCAGCTCGCCGCGTACGTCGCCTCGCTGGGTGCCGGCCCGAGCGTGCCCACCGAGCAGCAGTACGGTCCCGCCGGAGCGGACGTCGCCAAGGGCGGCGAGCTGTTCCGCACCAACTGCGCGCAGTGCCACAACTTCACCGGCAAGGGCGGCGCCCTGACCAAGGGCAAGTACGCGCCGAGCCTGGAGGGTGTCGCTCCCAAGCACATCTACGAGGCCATGCAGACGGGTCCGCAGAACATGCCGTCCTTCCCCGACACCACGATGTCGGAGAAGAACAAGAAGGACATCATCGCGTACCTGAACGCGGTCAACGGCGATGAGACCGACAACCCCGGCGGTATGGAGCTGGGCGGCCTCGGTCCGGTCAGCGAGGGTCTGTTCGCCTGGATCTTCGGCCTCGGCGCGCTGATCGCGGTCGCCGTCTGGGTCGCCGCTCGGACCGCAAAGGCCAAGAAGTCATGAGTAGCCAAGACATTCCAGAAGAGAACCTGCCCGCTGAGCAGGACCACGCACACGGCGCGGTAGGGGTCGCGGACGAGGAGAACCCGTTCGCCGACCCGGGGCTGCCGCCGCACGAGCACCGGATCCAGGACATCGACGAGCGGGCCGCCAAGCGGTCCGAGCGCATGGTGGCCCTGCTGTTCACGGTGTCGATGCTGGCCACCATCGGCTTCATCGTCGCGTACCTGGCCATCCCGAACGACAAGTCGATCTTCGTCTTCCCGATCGGGCACATCAGCGCGATGAACTTCGCGCTCGGCCTGACCCTGGGCGTGGCGCTGTTCTGCATCGGCGCGGGCGCGGTCCACTGGGCCCGCACCCTGATGTCCGACGTGGAGGTCGCCGACGACCGGCACCCCATCGAGGCTCCCGCCGACGTCCGGGCGAAGGTCCACGCGGACTTCCGCCAGGGCGCCAAGGAGTCGGCGCTCGGCCGCCGCAAGCTGATCCGCACCACCATGTTCGGCGCGCTGGCCCTCGTGCCGCTGTCCGGCGTCATGCTGCTCGGTGGTCTCGGCCCGGCGCCGGGGACCAAGCTCCGCCACACCATGTGGGCCAAGGGCAAGCGCCTGGTCAACATGAACACGAACCAGCCGCTGCGTCCCGAGGACGTCGCCGTGGGCTCGCTCACCTTCGCCAAGCCGGACGGCCTGGAGGAGCACGACGAGGACTTCCAGAACGAGATCGCCAAGGCGGCCCTGATGATCGTCCGGATCCAGCCGGGCAACATCAAGGACAAGCGCGAGCTGGCGTGGTCGCACGAGGGCATCGTCGCGTACTCGAAGATCTGCACCCACGTCGGCTGCCCGATCTCGCTGTACGAGCAGCAGACGCACCACGTGCTGTGCCCGTGCCACCAGTCCACCTTCGACCTCTCCGACGGTGCCCGAGTGATCTTCGGCCCCGCCGGCCACGCCCTGCCGCAGCTGCGCATCGGCGTGGACAGTGAGGGTTACCTCCAGGCGCTCGGCGACTTCGAGGAGCCCGTCGGTCCTGCATTCTGGGAGCGCGGATGAGCACTACACCGAACGAAGAGCCCCGCTCCTCTCGCGGGAAGGCACCGGCCGGCGAGCGCATCGCCGACTGGGCCGACGGCCGGCTCGGGATCTACTCCCTCGCCAAGGCCAACATGCGCAAGATCTTCCCCGACCACTGGTCGTTCATGTTGGGCGAAGTGTGCATGTACAGCTTCATCATCATCATCCTGACGGGTGTCTACCTGACGCTGTTCTTCCACCCGTCGATGAACGAGGTGGAGTACCACGGCAGCTACGTCCCGCTCCAGGGACAGCTGATGTCCGAGGCGTTCAGCTCGACCCTGCACATCTCCTTCGACGTGCGCGGTGGTCTGCTCATCCGGCAGATCCACCACTGGGCCGCGCTGATCTTCCTCGCCGGCATGTTCGTGCACATGATGCGCGTGTTCTTCACCGGTGCGTTCCGCAAGCCGCGTGAGATCAACTGGCTGTTCGGCTTCCTGCTGTTCGTCCTCGGCATGTTCACCGGCTTCACCGGTTACTCGCTCCCGGACGACCTGCTCTCCGGCACCGGTGTCCGCTTCACCGAGGGCGCGATCCTGTCCATGCCGATCGTCGGCACGTACATCTCGATGTTCCTCTTCGGCGGCGAGTTCCCCGGCCACGACTTCGTCGCCCGGTTCTACTCGATCCACATCCTGCTGCTGCCGGGCATCATGCTCGGCCTGATGGTGGCGCACCTGATCCTGGTCTTCTACCACAAGCACACGCAGTTCGCGGGTCCCGGAAAGAGCGAGAAGAACGTCGTCGGCATGCCGCTGCTGCCGGTGTACATGGCCAAGGCCGGAGGCTTCTTCTTCCTGGTCTTCGGTGTCATCGCGGCCATCGCCGCGGTCGCGCAGATCAACCCGATCTGGGCCATGGGCCCCTACCGTCCGGACCAGGTGTCCACGGGCGCCCAGCCCGACTGGTACATGGGCTTCGCCGAGGGCCTCGTCCGCTACATGCCGGGCTGGGAGATCAACTTCTGGGGCCACACGCTCGTCCTGGGCGTGTTCATCCCGCTGGTGCTCTTCGGTCTCGTCCTGGCGGCGATCGCGGTCTACCCGTTCATCGAGTCCTGGGTCACCGGCGACAAGCGCGAGCACCACATCCTGGACCGCCCGCGCAACGCCCCGACCCGTACCGCGTTCGGTGTCGCCTGGGTGACGGTCTACATGGTGGGCCTGGTCGGCGGTGGCAACGACCTCTTCGCCACCCACTTCCACCTGTCGATCAACGCCGTCACCTGGTTCGTCCGGATCTCCTTCTTCGCCGGACCGGTCATCGCGTTCATCGTCACCAAGCGGATCTGCCTCGGCCTCCAGCGCCGCGACCGCGACAAGGTGCTGCACGGCCGCGAGACCGGCATCATCAAGCGGCTGCCGCACGGTGAGTTCATCGAGGTGCACGAGCCGCTCAGCCAGGAGCAGCTGCACACGCTCACCGCGCACGAGCAGTACAAGCCGGCCGAGATCGGTCCGACGGTCGACGAGAACGGTGTCGAGCGCAAGGTGAAGGCCTCGGAGAAGCTGCGCGTGAAGCTCTCCACCGCCTACTACGGCGAGGACAACCAGATCCCGAAGCCGACCGTCGAGGAGTACAAGGAGATCACGAGCGGCCACGGCCACCACTGATCCCCGCGTCGCCACGCCACGCTGAAGGGCCCCGTCCGCAACCCGGACGGGGCCCTTCGCCATGCCTCCGGCTGGATAGGGTGGTGTACGACGGAGCAGGAATCTGTACGAGGAGCGGCTGATGAGCGCTGTGACCCCCGCTGGAGGCGACACCGCGGCGGGCCGCTCCTGGCCCGCCCTGCTGAACGGTCTGCTGGACGGCCGGGACCTGTCCGCCGACGACACGGCCTGGGCGATGGACCTGATCATGCGCGGGGAGGCGACCGACGCGCAGATCGCCGCCTTCATGGTGGCGCTGCGGGCCAAGGGCGAGACGGTCCAGGAGATCACCGGACTCGTCCGGACCATGTACGCGCACGCGAACGTCATCGAGGTGCCCGGGCCGGCCGTGGACATCGTCGGCACCGGCGGCGACGGCGCCAAGACGGTGAACATCTCCACCATGTCCTCGATCGTCGTCGCCGGCACGGGCGCGAAGGTCGTCAAGCACGGCAACCGCGCCGCGTCCTCCGCCTCCGGCTCCTCCGACGTCCTGGAGAAGCTCGGGATCAACCTGAACCTGACCCCGCAGCGGGTCGCCGAGGTCGCCGAGGAAGCCGGCATCACCATCTGCTTCGCCGTCCGGTTCCACCCGTCCCTGCGCCATGTGGCCCCGGCCCGCGCCCAGTTGGGCATCCGGACCACCTTCAACGTGCTGGGCCCGCTCACCAACCCGGCCCAGGTGCGGGCGCAGGCCGTCGGGGTGGCCGACCCCCGGATGGCGCCGATCGTCGCGGGTGTCCTCGCCGAGCGGGGCAACTCCGCGCTGGTCTTCCGGGGCGACGACGGCCTGGACGAGCTGACCGTCACGGCTCCCTCCCGGGTCTGGGTGGTCCGGGACGGCAAGGTGCAGGAGGAGACCTTCGACCCGCGGGACGTGGGCATCGACCTCGTCCCGGTGGACGCCCTGCGCGGCGCCGACGCCTCCTACAACGCGGAGGTCGCCCGGCGGCTGCTGGACGGCGAGACGGGCGCCGTACGGGACGCCGTCCTGCTGAACTCGGCGGCGGCCCTGGTGGCCCTCCGGCCGACGGACGCGCCGCTCGCCGAGCAGCTGCGGGCCGGCATGGCGAAGGCCGCGGAGTCGATCGACTCGGGCGCCGCGAAGCGCACCCTGGAGCGCTGGGTGGCCGTCAGCAACGCCTAGGGCCTCTCTTCCGGATCACGCCGGGGTCGCGGGGTCCGGCACGCACATCCGCGGCGTTGTCGTCGGTTGTCGACGCTCCGCGTCGACGCCCTCCTCCGCCTTGCGGCTGCACGCACCGGACCCCGCTCGGGTCGGCCGACAGGCACCGTCGCCCGCAGCCGGCCTGATCCGGAAGAGAGGCCCTAGGACCTCCCGGCCCCACCGGGCGTCGTCCCGCGATCCGGACACGGGTTGCGGGACGACGATCACATCGCGTACGTTCCTGAACCAGGTCATGAGTGACAGTCATGAGGCCCCGGCCGACTGTCCGGCAACCCTCCGTCCGTGGCGGGGTGCCCCGGGTGAAGACCAGGCCGTGCACAGCAAGGTGCACGGCAAGCGCGGATCCCTCACGAACCCAGGGATCCTGGTCGTCGAGGAGTCTTCCGTGAGCAAGCGAATGCGTTAGGGCCGCAGAGCCCCGCCTCCGCACACCCTTTCTCTCTTCTTCCTCTTCGTCTCACGGGAGTTCCGCCATGTCCGTCTCCAGCGCTGCCTCCGACCAGACCGTTTGCACCCCTCTGCCCGTTCTGGGGCGGGATGTCACCGTCCCGCTCGTCACCGGCGGCGAAGTCACCTACGCCGCCCTGGACTACGCGGCCAGCGCCCCCGCCCTCCAGCGCGTCTGGGACGACGTCGCCGCGTACGCCCCGTACTACGGCAGCGTCCACCGCGGGGCCGGCTACCTCTCCCAGCTCTCCACGGACCTGTTCGAGAACGCGCGGAACACGGTCGCCGAGTTCCTCGGCTGCCGGCCCGCCGACCAGGTCGTCTTCACCCGCTCCACGACGGACTCCCTCAACCTCCTCGCCCGGGTGATCCCGGCCGACTGCCAGGTCTTCGTCTTCGAGACCGAGCACCACGCCTCCCTGCTGCCCTGGCAGGACGCGCGGGTCACCTACCTCGACGCCCCGAGCACCCCGCAGCAGGCCGTCCGGACCCTGGAGCGGGCCCTCGCCGACCGCGACCCCCACGGCCCGGCCCTGGTCTGCGTCACCGGCGCCTCCAACGTCACCGGCGAGCTGTGGCCGGTGCGCGAGCTGGCCGCCGCCGCGCACGCCCACGGCGCCCGCATCGTCCTGGACGCCGCGCAACTCGCCCCGCACCACCCGGTGTCCGTCACCGACCTCGACGTCGACTGGATCGCCTTCTCCGGACACAAGCTGTACGCCCCCTTCGGCTCCGGCGTCCTGGCCGGCCGCGCCGACTGGCTCCAGGCGGCCGAGCCGTACCTCGCGGGCGGCGGCGCCAGCCGCAAGGTCACCCGGCGCGAGGACGGGGGAGTGGCCGTCGAGTGGCACGAGACCGCGGCCCGCCACGAGGCCGGCTCCCCGAACGTCATCGGCGCCTACGCCATCGCGTCGGCCTGCAAGGCCCTGACCGAGGCCGGCTGGGACAGCCTCGTCGCCCGCGAGCAGCACCTCGTCCGCACGGTCCGCGAGGGCCTCGCCGAGGTCCCGGAGGTGAGGATCCTCTCCCTGTTCGGCGACGACGCCCCGCGGGTCGGCGTCCTCTCCTTCGTCGTCGAGGGCTGGAACAGCTCCCACTTCGCCGCCGCCCTCTCCGCCGAGTACGGCATCGGCGTCCGCGACGGCCTCTTCTGCGCCCACCCCTTGGTCCGCACCCTGCTCGGCAGCGACCCCCAGAGCCAGGGCGAGTGCGGCGCCCCCGAGGCGGCCCCCGGCGAGAAGTCCCTCAACGCCATCCGCGTCAGCTTCGGCGCCGGCACCCCCGACGAACACGTCGAGCGCTTCGTCGCCGCGGTGAGGGAACTGGTGCGGGACGGCGCCAAGTGGCGGTACCGCACCGAGGAGGGCCGCTGCGTCCCGGCGGTCTGAGACCGGAGGTGAGGGCGGCGCCCCACGGGGCGCGGGGGTCGCGCGGGACACCGCGACGGACCCGCACGCGCCGTCCCCCCGTACCCGGCGGACGGCCGGGCGACGTCCACCGGTCCGGTGGCGCCGCATACACTCCCCCTGGCAGCAGCTAGACCGGGGGGAGCACGGAGTGCACGCGCTGCGCGCAGCGGACCCGCGCCGCATCGGCCCGTACACCGTCATGCACCGACTCGGTGCCGGCGGCATGGGCGAGGTCTACCTCGCCGAGTCGCGCACGGGCCTCAGGCTCGCGGTGAAGGTGGTGCGGGCCGAGCACGCCGAGGACCGCACCTTCCGCGCCCGCTTCCGCCACGAGGTGCGCGCCGCCCGGACCGTCGGCGGCGCGGGCACGTACACCGCACGGGTCGTGGACGCCGACACCGAGGCCGAACGGCCCTGGATGGCCACGGAGTTCGTACCCGGTCCGAACCTGCGGGACGCGGTCCTGGACCACGGCGCGCTGCCCGGGCCGGCGGTCCGGATCCTCGCCGCCGCGCTCGGCGAGGCGCTGGCCGCCATCCACGCCAAGGGGCTGGTCCACCGGGACCTGAAACCGTCGAACATCCTGCTCGGCCCGGACGGGCCCCGGGTCATCGACTTCGGCATCGTACGGGCCCTGGAGGCCACCGCGCTGACCCGCACCGGCGCGGTCGTCGGCTCGGTCGGCTACGTCTCCCCGGAGCAGATCCGCAACGGGGGCCAGGTCGGCCCGCCGAGCGACGTCTTCTCCCTCGGCGCGGTCCTCGCCTACGCGGCGGGCGGCCGGGAACCCTTCGGCGAGGGCCAGGACTCGGTGGTCCTGCTGCGCATCCTCACCCGCGACGTCGACCTGTCCGGCGTGCCGGAGGACATCCGTCCGCTGGTGGCGGCCTGTCTGCGCGAGGACCCGCTGGAGCGCCCGGAACCGGCCGAGGTGGTGGCGGGCGCCGGCTTCACCCCGGACACCCTGCGTACGGCCGTCCGCCCGGGCTGGTACGGTCCCGCCGCCCGGCACCGCCCGTCCGCCGACGACCGCCCCAGCGGCGTCGAATACCTGGCCCCGGCCGCCGACGCCGGCCGTCCTGACTCACCCGCACCCGACTCACCCGCCCCCGCCCCCGCCGTCCCGGCCCCCGCTCCCGTCCCGGCCCCCGCGACCGCTCCCGACACCCCGGCCCCCGCCCCCGCCGACGCCACCACCCCTGACTCACCCGCTCCGTTCCCCCGCCGCGGCCCCGTCGCCCCCGGCCGCCGCCGTCTGCTGAAGGCCGTCGCCGGCGGAGCGGCCGCCGTGGCCGGGGCGGGCGTGGCCGGCTGGCTGCTGGAGCGGGGCGTCAGCACCGAGAGCCTGCACGGCAGCTACCGCTCGTCGGAGGCTTCGGCCCCCGCCGTGGCGGCGAGCCGGAGCGCCGACCGGCCCGCGGTGCTGCGCTGGAACTACGACCTCGGCGGCATCGGCGGCCTGGACGGGGCGTGCTGCGCGCTCTCCCCGGACGGCTCCGTCGTCTACGCCGGCACCTCCGGCGGCGTCCTGCACGCCGTCTCCCGGGACGGCTCCAGGCGCTGGAAGGTCCGGCTCGGCGACGACGTCTCCACCCCCGTGGCCACCCGGGACGCTGTGTACTGCGTGGTGGGGTTCGACGCCGAGGACGAGCGCAGGCTGACCGCGGTGAGCCCGTCCGGCAGCCCGCTGTGGACCCGCACCCTCGGCGACCGCGGGTACGCCGTCCCCGTCCTGCTCGGCTCGGACGTGCTGGTCTCCATCGGCGGCACGGCCGCGGGCGGGCTGCGCTGCTACGCCTCCGACGGCAGCGAGAGGTGGACCGCCACCACCCCGGCCGGCCCCACCGGCACGCCCCTCGTCGCGGGCGGGGTGATCTGCACCGGCAGCTACGGCGACGTCCTGCTGGCGCTGGACGCGCGGGACGGTTCCCGCAGGTGGCAGGTGTCCGCGGGCACCGACGTCACGGCCGTCGCCCTCGCGGGCACCACCCTGTTCGCGGACACCGCCGCCGAACGCCAGGGCTTCCGCGTCTCGGACGGCCGCCGGCTGTGGCGCAGGGAGACCGACACCGGGCCGCTCGGCGCGGGCAGCCGCGCACTGGCCCTCGGTACGGAGCAGGGCACCGTGTACGCCGTCCGGGCGGCCGACGGCTCGCGCGCCTGGGCGTACGACCTCAGGGGCAGCGCGGCCCAGCCGTGGGCGGTCGTGGCCGGCGACACCGTGTACGTCCGCGCGGGCGACCGGGTCTGGGCACTGGACCTGGGCGGGAAGCAGCGCTGGAGCGCGGCCCTCGGCCGTGACGCGGGCGACGACCAGCACACCCCGGTCGTCCACGCCGGCCGCCTCTACGTCCCCTCGGGCACGGGCATCGCGGCGGTGCAGATCAGGGGCTAGTTGTCGAGGCCGATCGCGAAGGCGGCTTCCAGGTCGTGCTGGGAGTAGGTGCGGAAGGCGACGTGGGTGTCCGTGGCCTCCACGCCGGGGATCTTGCTGATCCGGCCCGGGATGACCTCGGCGAGGTCGTCGTGACGGCGGACCCGGACCATGGCGATCAGGTCGTAGGTGCCGGTGACCGAGAAGACCTCGCTGACGCTGTCGAGCGCGGCGATCCGCTCCGCGATCTCGGGGATCCGGTCCACGCTGGTCTTGATCAGGACGATCGCGGTGATCACGGCTGTTTCTCTCCCTCGGTGACCGGAGCTGGGGCGGCTTTCACTCTAGTCCCACGGCCGTACCGCACCCACGCGTAGCCGAAGCCCAGCCCGAACCCCACGAGGTGCGCGAGATAGGCCACCCCGGGGCCGTCCGAGGCCCGTCCCGCCGCGAGCCACTGGAGGGCCGCCCACAGCGGCAGCACCACCCACGCGGGGAAGCGCAGCGGCAGGAAGAACAGGAACGGCAGGAGACTGGTCACCCGCGCCCGGGGGAACAGGTAGAGGAACGCCCCGAGGACCGCCGACACCGCCCCGGAGGCGCCCACCAGCGACTGCCCGGACGTGGCGTTGGCCGCCGCGTACCCCAGCAGCGCGAGGTAGCCGCAGCCGACGTAGAAGAGGGTGAACTCCACCCGGCCCATCCGCTCCTCGGTCATCGCCCCGAAGACGAAGAGGAAGAGCATGTTGCCGAGCAGGTGCACCCAGCTGCCGTGCACGAAGAGCGCGGTGGCCGGGGTGAGCGCCGCCCCGGCGGGTTTCCCGAACAGCTCGGCCGGGACCACGCCCCAGTGGCGGAAGTACGCCCGCTGCGCCGCGAGCAGCGCGTCCCCGGAGCCGTACCCGGGGACCAGCCCGGAGGCGGGGCCGAGCGCGAAGATCAGGGCGCACAGGGCGATGAGGCCGTACGTCATCGGGGCCGAGGTGCCCCGGGCCGCTCCGGATGTCCTGCCGGCCGCCCCGCTCCAGGTACTGATCATGACTACAGAGCATGACGTAACGGGACGCAAGCTGACAGACCGCCTCGCCGCCGTGAACAGACGGGCGGCGAGTCCCCGGCAGGCCGTAGGGTTACGAGCCACACGCGTCGGGGGACGGCGCGGACCGACACGAGAAGGAAGAGAACAGTCACCATGACGGTTCCCCTGCCGACGGCCACGACACGATGGCGCTGCACCCTCTGCGGCAACCTCACCCGGTTCGACGTCACCCGCTCGTCGAAGGTCGTCGAGTACGTCCACCTCGACCTGGCCGGCGAGCCGACCGTGGAGGAGCGCGAGGTGGTCAGTGAGACCATCGAATCGGTGCGCTGTCGCTGGTGCAACGCGGTGGACCAGGTGGAACTCGTGGACAGGCCGGGCGCCGGCTCCTGAGCGGAGCGGCCCCCGGGGAGGCTTTTTTCCGGTATTGGGGTGTGACGGATGGTGGAGACCGCAGGCGGGGGGCCGGGCGACGGCACCGCTGAGGTGCTTGACCGTCCGCTGCCCGACGGCGTGCGCCGGCGTGTCGTACAGATCGTGTCGGACGGCTTCGGCGGGCTGACCGTGGCGGAACTGCCCGCCCAGCTGAGACAGTACGCCCGGTTCGCCCCCAATCGCCGGGCGAAGTTCGCCGGGAACGCGATGGCGGCGGCGCTGGAGACCGATCCGCTGTTCCGGCAGCGGATCGGGGAGAAGTACAGGGAGGCCCAGCCGGAACTCTGCGGCGCCCTCGACTCCGGCTCCCCGCCCCCGGCCGCGGACCCGCTCGACGTGGCGGCCGCCGCCTACGTGCTGCGCCCGGCGGGCTGGGTGAAGCTGGTCACCGCGGCCGGCGAGGAGGCCCAGCGCGCGGACGCCGAGCGCGCCGACGAGGAGAGCCGGGCCGAACTGGAGCGGCTGCGGACGGAGTTGGCGCAGGCCCGGGAGCACACCCGCGCCGAGACCGAACGGCTGCGCGCGGAGCTGGAGTCGGCCCGGAAGGAAGCGGAATCGCTTCACCGCAAGCTGCGCGCCGCCCTCAGCGACGTCAAGCGGGGCGAGGCCGCGCTGCGCAAGGCGCAGGGCGAGATGGACACCGTGCGCACCGAGGCGCAGACGCAGGTGTCGGCCGCGGAGAGCGAGGCGCGCCGGCTCAAGGCCCGCCTGGGCGAGGCCGAGGCCGCGCTGGAGGCCACCCGCAGGGCCGCGCGCGAGGGCCGCAGCGTGGAGGACATGCGGGTGCGGCTGCTGCTCGACACCCTGCTGGACGCGACCCAGGGGCTCCGGCGCGAACTCGCCCTGCCTCCGGTGTCGGTGCGCCCCGCCGAGACGGTGGACGCGGTCGAGCCGGGCCGGATGACCCCGAAGGACATCGCCGCCCGCGCGCTGTCCGAGAACGACCCGGCCATCCTCGACCAGCTGCTGGCGCTGCCGCAGGCGCATCTGGTCGTCGACGGGTACAACGTGACCAAGACCGGCTATCCGCAGATGCCGCTGGAGAAGCAGCGGTTGCGGCTGCTGGGCCAGTTGTCGGCGCTCGCCGCGCAGACCGGGGCCGAGGTGACGTGTGTCTTCGACGGCGCCGAACTCGCCGCGCCGGTGCTGCTCGCGCCGCCGCGCGGGGTGCGGGTGCTGTTCTCCAAGCCGGGCGTCACGGCCGACGAGCTGATCCGCCAGCTGGTGCGCGCCGAGCCGCCGGGGCGTCCGGTCATCGTCGCCTCCACCGACCGGGAGGTCGCCGACGGGGTCGCGCGGGCGGGTGCCCGACCGGTGGCCTCTGCGGTGCTTCTCAAGCGACTGTCCTGAAGGTCCAACGGGCAGAGGCAATGCCCGAATTGACCGTATCGTCACGCAACGTAGTGTCAAGCAGGTCTCACTGCAGGTGAGTTGTGTGCAAAGAATGCATTGCGTGACGAGATTTTTTGCTGTGGGATTTGAACTGATCACAACTGGGTCACTAGGGTCTGGGCTCGAACCTCCGAACGGGTGATCACTCACAAGAAGGAGTTCGTCCTCCGTGGCGTCCCACCGTCGACCCAAGCAGCCGAGCCGCACTCGCGTGACCGTGCTCACCACCGCTGCCGCCGCTGCCGTCGCGCTCAGCGCCAACGCCGCCAACGCCGCGCCGAGCGAGAAGCTCGGCAAGGACGAGGTCAAGGCGAAGGTCGACAAGCTCTACGAGCAGGCGGAGCAGGCGACCGAGAAGTACAACGGCGCCAAGGAGAAGCAGCAGAAGCTGCAGAAGGAAATAGCCACCATCCAGGACAACGTCGCCCGCGGCCAGGAGGAGCTCAACAAGCTGCGCGACGGCCTGGGTTCGCTGGCCACCGCCCAGTACCGCTCCGGCGGCATCGACGCCTCGGTGCAGCTCTTCCTCTCCTCCGACCCGGACGACTACCTCGACAAGGCGTCCACGCTCGACCAGTTGAGCAGCCAGCAGGTCGACGCGCTGAAGAAGATCCAGGACAAACAGCGCGAACTCGCCCAGGAGCGGGCCGAGGCCACCGAGAAGCTCAAGGACCTCTCCGCCACCCGCACCGAACTGGGCAACAAGAAGAAGGAAGTCCAGGGCAAGCTCGCCGAGGCGCAGAAGCTCCTGAACACCCTGACCGCCAAGGAGAAGGCGCAGCTCGCCGAGAAGGAGCAGCGCGCCAACCGCTCCTCCACCGAGCGCGTGGACCTCGGCGACGCCCCGCCCGCCTCCAACCGCGCCCAGGCGGCCTTCGCCGCCGCCCAGACCCGGCTCGGCTCGCCCTACGTCTACGGCGCCACCGGCCCCTCCTCCTTCGACTGCTCGGGCCTGACCTCCTGGGCCTACGCCCAGGCCGGCGTCTCCATCCCGCGCACCGCCGAGGCGCAGTCGCAGATCGGTACGAGGATCACTTCGGTCAACGACCTGAAGGTCGGCGACCTGGTCTTCTTCTTCAACGACCTGCACCACGTCGGCCTCTACGCGGGCAACGGCCAGGTCCTGCACGCCCCGCGCACCGGCACGGTGGTCCGTTACGAGTCCATGAGCACGATCGGCGGCCCGTTCATGTGGGGCGTCCGGGTCTGACCCCCGGCCCCCACGGACACGCCACACGGCCCGGTACACGGACCGACACACGGACACGGGGGCGCCCGAACGGGCGAATCCCCGGGACCCGGGATGACTCCACGCCCCGCCGGTGACCTGCGTCAGCGGCGGGGCGTCACCCTGTGTTGACCCGGAGGTCTTTGGTCCGGGCCCCTCCGCACGGCTACTGTCTGCCGCGTTTCCCCGGCGCCGGGGCCTCCCCGTCCCCGCGCGCCGGGGAACGGTCTGTGTCCGCCAGCAGAAGGACTGCCGTGGGGTCCCATCGCCGCCTTGCACCGCCCGGATTCGACCGTGGCGCCCTCGCCCTGTGCGTGTTGTCGGCCGCGGCCGCGCTCGGCGCCGTACCGGCGCAGGCCGCGCCCGGCGCCGACACCCGGGCCGAGGTGGACCGCCTGTACGAGGAGGCCGAGAAGGCGACCCAGGCCTACGACAAGGCCGACGAGAACGCCGGCCGGCTGCGCCGGGAGATCCGGGACACCCAGGACCACATCGCCCGGCAGCAGCAGCGCGTCAACGAGCTGCGCGAGCAGCTCGGTTCCCTCGCGGGCGCCCAGTACCGCTCCGGCGGCATCGATCCGGCGGTCGCCCTGCTCTTCTCCGCGGACCCGGACGACTACCTGGACAAGGCGTCCACGCTCGACCGCATCGGCGCCCGGCAGGCAGGCCGGCTCAGGGAGTTGCAGTCCGTGCTGCGCGCGCTCGCCCAGGAGCGCGCGGAGGCGGCCGGGACCCTCGCCGAGCTGGAGCGCAGCCGCAAGGCGGTGGCCGCGCACAAGCGGACCGTGGAGCGGAAGCTCGCCCGGGCCCGGCAGCTGATCAACGCCCTGCCCGCCGGTGAGCGCGCCGCCTACGACCGGGCCTCCCGCGGCAGCCGCGCGGACCTGCCCGAGCCGACCGGCGCCGCCGCCCCCGAGGGCCGCGCCGCTGCCGCCCTGGCCGCCGCCCGCTCGGCCCTCGGCCGCCCCTACGTGTGGGGCGCCAACGGCCCCTCCGGCTTCGACTGTTCGGGCCTCATGCAGTGGGCGTACGCGCACGCCGGCATCCATCTGCCGCGCACCTCGCAGGAACAGCGGTTCGCCGGCCGGCAGGTCCCGCTCTCCCAGGCCCGCCCCGGCGACCTGGTCGTCTACCGCTCCGACGCCAGCCATGTGGCGATGTACGCGGGCAACGGCCAGGTCATCCACGCGCCCTACCCCGGCGCCCCGGTGCGCTACGACCCGGTCGGGATGATGCCGGTCTCCTCGGTCACCCGGCCCTGACCGCGCCCGGCACCGTACGATCGGCGCGTGGCTGGTCGCAGGCGGGCGTGGAGCATCGGAGCCGTGGGGCTCGGTCTGCTGCTGCCGCTGACCGGGTGCGACCGGCCGACCGCGACCGACTCCGCGCGCGCCGAGGTGCAGCAGGTCCTCGACCGGCGCGCGGCGGCCCTCCTCGGCCACGACGAGACGGCGTACGGCACCACCGGCGCCCGCGGCGACTACACCCGGCTGCGCGCGCTCCCGCTGGCCTCCTGGAGCTACCGGGTCGGTGCCCTGCGCCGCACCGCCTCGGGGGCCACCGCCGACGCCGAGCTGCGCTACCGGGTCGCCGGCTACGACCGGGCCCCCGTCGGCACCCGCCGCACCCTCACCCTGGCCCGCACCGCCGACGGCCGCTGGTACGTCACCGCCGACGAGCCCGCCGGGAAGACCGGGCAGCAGCTGTGGGACCAGGGCACGGTGACCGCGGTCAGGGGCGCGCACAGCCTGGTGCTCGGCACCGGCGCCTCCGCCGCCGACCTGAGGACGTACGCCCGGCTGGCCGACCGGGCGGTCCCGGCCGTCTCCGGGGCCTGGGGCACCGACTGGAGCCGCCGGGTCGTCGTGCTGGTCCCGCGGTCCCTGGCGGGCATGGCGTCGCTGCTGGGCTCTCCGGCCGCCGACTACCGGGGCATCGCCGCCGTCACGACCGGCGAGGCCGGAGGGACGGGCCGGGCTCCGGCGGACCGGGTGGTGGTCAACCCGGAGGCGTACGCCCTGCTCGGCGACGCCGGCAAGCAGGTCGTCCTCACCCATGAGACGACCCATGTCGCCACCCGGGCACGCACCACCGCCGCCACCCCGCTGTGGCTCTCCGAGGGCTACGCCGACTGGATCGGCTACCTCGGCACCGGCCGCACCCCGGCCGAGGCCGCCCCGGAACTCGCCCGTGCCGTCCGGGACGGCGAGGTGCCCCAACAGCTCCCCGCCGACCAGGACTTCGGCTTCACCCGCGAGCCGGCGAAGCTGGCGCGGGCCTACGAGGGCGGCTGGCTGGCCTGCCGGATGATCGCCGACCGGTGGGGCACCGCCCGGCTCGACGCCTTCTACCGGTCCGTCGGCGCCCACCCGAGGCGGGCGGGCGCGGTCGAGGAGGCCCTGGAGAAGGTGCTCGGGACGACACCGCGGGAGTTCACCGCCCGCTGGCGCGCGTACGTCACGCACCAGCTCGGCTGAGCACCCCGCCGGCCTCGCGCAGCCACTCCCGCTCGGCCTGCCCGGCGGGGTCGTCCAGGTGCCGCAGGAAGGCCGGGACCGTGTCGAAGCGGACCTGGCCGGCGGGCCCGGCGTCAGGAGGAGACGGGCGTCTCCTTCGCGCGGGCGGCCTGAGGCGGGAAGGGGGAGGCCGCGGCCGGCGGGACGGTCGCCCGCCACAGCCGGCGGGCCGCCGTGACCGTGGCCGCGACCAGCAGGCCGTTGCGCACCGCCAGCAGCGTCACGCCGTACCAGTCGCTCGTCACCACGTGCGAGAAACCGAGCGGGAACTCCAGGACCGTCACGAAGGACGCGAGGAGGACCAGCAGCGCGGGCGCCCCCATCCGGCTCGCCCGGTGTGTCAGGCACACGGCGGCCAGGCCGACCAGCCACACCAGGTACTGCGGGCTGATCACCCGGCTGGTCACCGTGAACAGCAGCACCGCCGTCAGCGCCGCGTCGGCGAGGGTGTGCGGCTCGAAGCGGGCCGCGCGCACCCGCCACAGCAGCAGCCAGCCGAACGCGGCCCCGGTCAGCGCCAGCGCGGCCGTGCTGACCCGGTCCACGTACGGGCCCAGGAACTCGATCGACCCGTAGTTCAGCAGCACCTCGCCCCGCCAGCCGAAGTGCCGGGCCACGTGGAAGACCAGCGCGCCCAGCGACTCCACCTCGGTGCCCCGGTCCCGCTGGAAGGTCAGGAACGCGAACGCCCCCGGCATGGACACCGCGAACAGCAGCGCCAGGCCCGCCGCGGTCACCACCGCCGACGCCCACGCCCGCCGGCGCACGGCACCGACCAGCAGCAGCGCCGGCCACACCTTCAGCAGCGCCCCCGCCGCCGCCAGCGCCCCCATCACCCGCGGGCGCCGGGATCCGGCGAGCAGCGCCGCCACGGCCACCGCGGTCACCATCACGTCGTAGCGGGCGTAGACCGTGGGGCCCAGCAGCGGCACGCCCGCCACCCACACCCAGGCCCCGCGCGGCGACCGTCCGGTCCGCCGCCCCGCGCACACCAGCAGCGCCAGCACGACGGCGTCGGCGAGGCAGGCCAGCACGAAGAAGGCGTGCGGGTACGACAGGAAGGGCAGCACGGCGGGGGAGAGGACCGGCAGCGCCGCGGCCGGCGGGTACTGCCAGGTCACGTCGTCCAGCGGAAACGTTCCTTGCCGCAGGACCTCGTACCAGCCCCGGTAGATCACCGACACGTCCGAGGTGACGTCGGGGCCCGGGAAGGCGTACACCCGGAAGACGAAGAGCAGCAGCACCGCACGAGTGACGCCCCAGGTCCCGAGCAGCCAGGCCGGGGACCGCCCGGCACCCTTCGTCTCCACGTGATCCCCTGCCGTCCGATTCCCGCGCCGATCGCCCTGGCGTCGACCGCCGTGCCGTCGATCGCCGTGCCGTTCGAATCCGCTTCGAGCGACCATGATGTCCTGCGCGCCTGTGCGCGGGCCACAGACTCGGCCGGGCCCGGCCGCGGACGGCCCATTCGGTAGGGTCGGCGGCGATGCACAAGACCCTGATCGTCACCAACGACTTCCCGCCCCGGCCGGGCGGTATCCAGGCCTTCCTGCACAACATGGCCCTCCGCCTGGACCCCGGCCGGCTGGTCGTCTACGCCTCCACCTGGAAGCGCGGCCGGGAGGGGACCGAGGCCACCGCCGCCTTCGACGCCGAGCAGCCCTTCACCGTCGTACGGGACCGTGCGACCATGCTGCTGCCCACCCCGCAGGCCACCCGGCGGGCGGCCGGGCTGCTGCGTGAGCACGGGTGCACCTCCGTGTGGTTCGGTGCGGCGGCCCCGCTCGGCCTGATGGCACCCGCGCTGCGCAGGGCCGGCGCCGAGCGGCTGGTGGCCACCACCCACGGCCACGAGGCCGGCTGGGCCCAGCTGCCCGCCGCCCGGCAGCTGCTGCGCCGGATCGGCGAGTCCACGGACACGATCACCTACCTCGGCGAGTACACCCGCTCCCGGATAGCGACCGCGCTCACCCCCCAGGCGGCCGCGCGGATGGTGCAGCTGCCCCCGGGGGTCGACGAGAAGACCTTCCACCCCGGCTCCGGCGGCGACGAGGTCCGCGCGCGGCTCGGCCTGACCGACCGCCCGGTGGTCGTCTGCGTCTCCCGGCTGGTGCCGCGCAAGGGCCAGGACACGCTGATCCGGGCCATGCCCCGCATCCTCGCCGCCGAACCGGACACCGTCCTGCTGATCGTCGGCGGCGGCCCGTACGAGAAGGACCTGCGCCGGATGGCGGACGAGACCGGTGTCGCCGGCTCGGTCCGCTTCACCGGCGCCGTGCCCTGGTCCGAGCTGCCCGCCCACTACGGCGCCGGCGACGTCTTCGCCATGCCCTGCCGCACCCGCCGCGGCGGCCTGGACGTGGAGGGCCTCGGCATCGTCTACCTGGAGGCCTCCGCGACGGGCCTGCCGGTCGTCGCGGGCGACTCCGGCGGCGCCCCGGACGCGGTCCTGGAGGGCGAGACGGGCTGGGTGGTCCGGGGCGGCTCGGCCGAGCAGACGGCCGAGCGGGTCGTGGCCCTGCTCCAGGACCCCGAGCTGCGCCGCAGGATGGGTGAACGGGGCCGGCGGTGGGTCGAGGAGAAGTGGCGCTGGGACCTGCTGGCGGAGAGGCTGAAGGCGTTGCTCTGAACCGTGCCGGCACCCTAGGCGGAACCCGAAAGTCCGCCCATGCTGCGCACATGACACCACAACTGACGAGACGTCAGATCCTGGGTGTGGCCGCGCTGCAGACCGCCGCCACCCTCGGTTTCACCCGCATCGGCCTCCAGTCCGCCCGCGCGGCGGAACCCGCCCCCGCGGACAGCGCCCCGGCGATCGTCGTCGGCTCCGGCTACGGCGGCGCGGTCGCCGCCCTCCGCCTCGGCCAGGCCGGCATCCGCACCCTCGTGCTGGAGATGGGAGGCCTCTGGGACACCGCCGGCGCCGACGGCAGGGTCTTCTGCTCCACCACCGCCCCCGACCGGCGCTCCATGTGGTTCCGCAGCCGCACCGAGGCCCCGCTCGCCACCTTCCTCTGGCTGGACGTGGTCAACCGGGCCATCAGCCCCTACCCGGGCGTCCTGGACCGGGTGCACCACGACCACATGTCCGTCTACGTCGGCCGCGGCGTCGGCGGCGGCTCCCTGGTCAACGGCGGCATGGCCGTCACCCCGCCCCGCTCCTACTTCACCGAGCAGTTCCCGGGCGTCGACGCCGACGACATGTACGGCACGTACTTCCCGCGCGCCCGCGCCATGCTCGGCGTCAACTCGATCGACCCGGCCTGGTTCGAGTCGACCGAGTGGTACCGGTTCACCCGGACCTCCCGGAAGGCCGCCGCCAGCGCCGGCCTGCGCACCACCTTCGTGCCGAACGTCTACGACTTCGGCTACATGCAGCGCGAGGCCGCCGGCACCGCCACCAGGTCCGCGCTCGCGGGCGAGGTCATCTACGGCAACAACCACGGCAAGCGCAGCCTCGACAAGACCTACCTGGCCGCCGCCCTCGGCACCGGCAACGTCACCATCCACACCCTGGAGAAGGTCACCTCGGTCGGCCGGGCGGGCGACGGGTCGTACGTCCTGACCGCCGACCGGATCGACGCCACCGGCGCGGTCGTGGAGCGGAAGCAGTACGGCTGCACCTACCTGTTCCTGGCCGGCGGCAGCCTCGGCACCACCGAACTCCTCGTCCGCGCCCGGGACACCGGCACCCTGCCCGACCTCGCCCCGGCCGTCGGCGCGGGCTGGGGCACCAACGGCAACACCATGCTCGGCCGCGCCAACCACGTGTGGGACACCGTCGGCGCCGACCAGGCCACCATGCCCGTCATGGGCATCGACGACTGGGCCAACCCCGACAACCCGGTCTTCGCGGAGATCGCCCCGCTGCCCATGGGCTTCGAGCACTGGATCAGCCTGTACCTGGCGATCACCAGGAACCCCGAGCGGGCGTCGTTCACGTACGACAGCTCGTCCGGCGCGGTGAGACTCGGCTGGACCGCCGACCAGAGCGCCGTGTCGGTCGCCATGGCCAGGAAGCTCTTCGACCGCGTCAACGCGGCCAACGCCACCGTCTACCGGTACGACCTCTTCGGCTCGTCCGGCAAGGTCTTCGCCGACGACTTCACCTACCACCCGCTCGGCGGCTGTGTGCTGGGCAGGGCGACCGACGGCTACGGCCGGGTGAAGGGGTACACGAAGCTCTACGTCACCGACGGCTCGCTCGTGCCCGGCTCGATCGGCGTGAACCCCTTCGTCACCATCACCGCGCTCGCCGAACGCACGATGGCGCGGGTCCTCGCCGAGGACACCGCGCCATGAGGCACCGCCGGGATCACTTGGCGTAGATCGCCTCGATCTCGTCCGCGTAGTCCTTCGCCACCACGTTCCGCTTCAGCTTCAGCGACGGGGTGAGGTGGCCCGACTCCTCCGTGAACTGGGAGGACAGAATGCGGAACTTCCGCACCGATTCCGCCTTCGACACCGCGGCGTTGCCGTCGTCCACGGCCGTCTGGATCGCGGCGTTCAGATCCGGGTCGTCCTTCAGCGACGCCGCGGTGGAGCCCGTCGGCTTGCCGTGCTCGGCGGCCCAACGGCCCAGGAACTCCTCGTCGATGGTGACCAGCGCGCCCACGAACGGCCGCCCGTCGCCCACCACCATGCACTCCGCGACCAGCGCGTGCGCCCGGATCCGGTCCTCGATCACCGCCGGGGCCACGTTCTTGCCGCCCGCCGTGACGATGATCTCCTTCTTCCGGCCGGTGATCCTGAGGTAGCCGTCCTCGTCCAGGGTGCCGATGTCACCGGTGTGGAACCAGCCGTCGGCCAGCGCCTCCGCGGTCGCGCCCGGGTTGTTCCAGTACTCCTTGAACAGGTGCTCGCCGTGCAGCAGCACCTCGCCGTCGTCGGCGATGCGGACCACCGAGCCGGGCAGCGGCTGGCCGACCGTGCCGATCTTCTGCCGGTCCCAGGGGTTGAACGCGGTCGCCGCACAGGACTCGGTCAGGCCGTAGCCCTCCAGCACCGAGAAGCCGATGCCCCGGAAGAAGTGCCCGAGCCGCTCGCCCAGCGGGGCACCGCCGGAGATGGCGTACTCGCCCCGGCCGCCGAGGACCGCGCGCAGCTTGCTGTAGACCAGCTTGTCGAACACCTTGTGCTTGAGCTTCAGGCCGAAGGACGGGCCCGACGGGCTGTCCAGCGCCTTGCTGTAGGCGATCGCGGTGTCCGCCGCCTTGTCGAAGACCGCGCCCTTGCCGTCGGCCTGCGCCTTGGCCCGCGCCGAGTTGTAGACCTTCTCGAAGACCCGCGGCACACCGAGGATCAGCGTCGGCCGGAACGCGGCCAGCTCGTCGGTGAGGTTCTTGATGTCCGGGACGCAGCCCAGCTTGATCGGCGCCATCATCGGCGCCACCTGCACCAGCCGCCCGAAGACATGGGCGAGCGGAAGGAAGAGCAGGACCGAGCACTCACCGGTGCGGAACAGCGGACGCAGCCGCTCCACGACGTTCCCGCACTCGGCGAAGAAGCTGCGGTGGGTGAGCACACAGCCCTTGGGGCGCCCGGTGGTGCCGCTCGTGTAGACGATGGTCGCCGGGTCGTCGGCCCGCGCCAGCGAGCTGCGTTCCTCCACCGTCGCGTCGCTGACGTCCAGTCCGAGGCGCCCCAGCTCCTCCACGCCGCCGGCCTCGATCTGCCAGACGTGCTTGAGCGCGGGCAGCCGGTCGCGGACCGACTCGACGGCGGCCGTGTGGCCCGCCAGCTCGGTGACGCAGGCCGTCGCGCCCGAGTCGCTGAGGATCCACTGCACCTGCTCCGGCGAGCTGGTCTCGTACACCGGCACGGTGATCGCGCCCGCGCTCCAGATCGCGAAGTCGAGCAGCGTCCACTCGTACCGCGTGCGGGACATCAGGCCCACCCGGTCGCCCGGCTGCACGCCGGAGGCGATGAGGCCCTTGGCGGCGGCGTGCACCTCGGCCAGGAACTCCCGCGCCGACACGTCCTGCCAGGCACCGGCCACCTTGCGGGCGATGACGGCGACGTCGGGATGCTGCGCGGCGTTTCTGCGGACGATGTCGGTCAGATTGCCGTCCGCAGGGACCTCGTACAAAGCCGGAAGGCTGAACTCGCGCAAGACTGCTGCTCCTCTTAGGGCGCCGGCGCCACGACGTTGTGCGATGCGACGGTGCGGTCCAAGGCTCGGGCGAGTGCTCCGGATCAGCATGACGAACCACATGAGGATGCACATGAGGATTCACATGTTGAAAACCAGAGCACGACTGGACTGCCCGGACGTTACCCGCCGGTATGGCGTCTACGACAGGGGGTCCCGGCGAGATGTTCGCTGCGTCACACACGTGGGCGTTCCTTCGCGCACAGTAGTCCACGGCCTGACCGACCGGCGAGTAACCGCAGGTTGGACCGGCACTGTTCACAGGTGCACCGCTCCGCCTACGCTTGATCGTCATGGCTTCCACACGCACCGGCGACCGACGGACCCGCGTCCACGTGGTCAGCGACGTGCACGGCAACGCCCGTGACCTGGCCCGGGCCGGCGACGGCGCGGACGCCCTGATCTGCCTCGGCGACCTCGTCCTCTTCCTCGACTACGCCGACCACTCGCGCGGCATCTTCCCGGACCTGTTCGGCAAGGAGAACGCCGACCGCATCGTGGAACTGCGCACCGCCCGCCGCTTCGAGGAGGCCCGCGCGTTCGGCGCCCGGCTGTGGGCCGGCATCGGCGCCGACCGGGCCACCGCCATCGAGGCGGCCGTGCGCAAGCAGTACGCCGAGCTGTTCGCCGCGTTCCCCACACCGACGTACGCCACCTACGGCAATGTCGACATGCCGCGGCTGTGGCCGGAGTACGTCCGGCCCGGCACCACCGTCCTCGACGGACAGCGGGTGGAGATCGGCGGCCGTGTCTTCGGCTTCGTCGGCGGCGGGCTGCGCACCCCGATGCGCACGCCGTTCGAGATCAGCGACGAGGAGTACGCGGCGAAGATCGAGGCCGTCGGCGAGGTCGACGTGCTGTGCACCCACATCCCGCCGGAGGTGCCCGAGCTGGTCTACGACACCGTGGCCCGCCGCTTCGAGCGGGGCAGCCGGGCCCTGCTGGACGCCATCCGCCGCACCCGGCCGCGGTACGCGCTGTTCGGGCACGTCCACCAGCCGCTGGCGCGCCGGATGCGGATCGGCGCCACCGAGTGTGTGAACGTGGGGCACTTCGCCGGGACCGGCACGCCCTGGGCACTGGAATGGTGAGGCCCGGCGGGCGCGGTGAAGGCGGCGGGCCGGTGGCGCGGTAGCCTTCACGCTGCACACACGTGCGCAGACCGGCGCACGCGGATCTCTCCCACCGGCCCGCATCTGGAGGAGCCACGGCGATGGCGGAACACACCAGTTCGAGCATCACGATCGAGGCGGCTCCGGCCGACGTCATGGCGGTGATCGCCGACTTCGCCCGCTACCCGGACTGGACCGGCGAGGTGAAGGAGGCGGAGGTCCTCGCCACCGACGAGCAGGGCCGCGCCGAGCAGGTGCGCCTCGTCATGGACGCCGGTGCCATCAAGGACGACCAGACCCTCGCCTACACCTGGACGGGTGCCGACCAGGTCTCCTGGACCCTGGTCAAGTCCCAGATGCTCCGCTCCCTCGACGGCTCCTACGCGCTGAGGCCGGCGGGCGCGGGCGCCACCGAGGTCACCTACCGGCTCACCGTCGACGTCAAGATCCCCATGCTCGGCATGATCAAGCGCAAGGCGGAGAAGGTCATCATCGACCGGGCGCTGGCGGGCCTGAAGAAGCGGGTGGAGACGGGACCGGAGCAGGAGCCGGAGTCGGCACCGGAGCACGAGGCGGGGCAGGAGCCGGCACCGGAGCAGGGGCCGGGTCCGAAGCTGGTGTAGGAGCCGGGGCAGGAGCAGTCGCTCCGGCTGATTCCCGTGCACGGCGGTAGCGTTCACCCTCATGCGCACCATCCTGATCACGGGCCCGGGCGGCAGCGGGCGTACGACCGTCGCCGCCGCCACCGCACTGCGCGCCGCGGCCGAGGGCACCCGCACCCTCCTGCTCGGCGCCGACCGCACCGACACCCTCGGCGCGGCCCTGGGCACCGCGACAGGACCGGCCCCCACCGAGGTCACCGGGCACCTCACCGCCTGGCGGCCCGATGCCGCCGCACGCTTCCGGCAGGACCTCACCGCCTTCCAGACCCGCGCCGCGAACGTCCTCGACCTCCTCGGCGCCGCCCGCCTGGACGCCGAGGAGGTCACCCCGCTGCCCGGCGCCGAGGAACTGTCCTTCCTGCGCGCCCTGCGGGACGCGGCCCTCTGTGAGCGCTACGACCTCCTCGTCGTCGACCTCCCTCCCCTGCCGCAGGCCCTCGCCCTGCTCGGCCTCCCCGAGGAGCTGCGCCGCTACCTGCGCCGCCTGCTGCCGCCCGAGCGGCAGGCCGCCCGCGCCCTGCGCCCGGTCCTCGGCCGGCTGGCCGGCGTCCCCATGCCCGCCGACTGGCTGTACGAGACGGCGGCCCGCTGGGACGTCGAGCTGGCCGCCGTCGACGCCGTCCTCACCGACCGGGACACCGCCGTACGCCTGGTCGCCGAACCCGGCCCGGCCGGTGCCGACGCCGTCCGCACCGCCACCCTCGGCCTCGCCCTGCGCGGCCTGCCCACCGAGGCCCTGATCGCCAACCGCACCCTGCCCGAGACCGTCCCGGACGGCCGGCCCGCCCACCCGTCGCCCGACGACCACCCCGCACCGGCCTTCGCCCCCCTCCTGTCGCTCCTCGCCCAGCAGCGCAAGACGCTCGCCGACTGGCAGGAGCCCTACGACGTCCACCCCGTCCCGCACCTCGGCCGCGACCCGCACGGCCCCGACGACCTCACCGCCCTCGCCGTACCCGCCGTCAACCCGGCGACCGCCCCGGTCGAGTGGCCCGTCACCGACCGGATCGCCGAGGACGGCGTGCTCGTCTGGCACCTCCCGCTGCCCGGCGCGATACGGGACGAACTCGACCTCGTCCGGCGCGGCGACGAACTCCTGATCACCGCGGGCCCCTTCCGCCGGATCGTTCCGCTGCCCTCCGCCCTGCGCCGCTGCACCGTCGCCGGAGCCGGACTCCAGGACGGCGAGCTGCGCATCCGCTTCGCCCCGGACCCCGACCTGTGGCCCGCCCGGGGACGGTGAACGCGGCACCCCCGTTCGGGTAACGTCGTAAGGGCGAACCGTAGTCAGGAGCCGCCATGAGCGAAGAGCGCCCCGCACCCGACCCCCGCGAGGAGGAGCCGGCGAGGGCGACCGACGCCGACGCCTGGTCCACGGCCTGCGCCGAGGACCTCGACGCCGAGCGGGCCCGCCGCCGCGCCGAGCACGGCCCGCCCCCCGGTTCCGCGGCCGAGGAACTGAGGAAACTCGTGGACACGGTGGCCGACAAGCTGTCCGGCCTCCCGTCACCGCTCCTCGGCGGCCTCGCCGGGCCCGCCGCCCAGCAGATGGTGCGGCAGGTCGTCCAGCAGGCGAAGGCCGCCGTCGAGCCGGTCATAGACCGCAACCCGGACGTGTTCGACCACCTGGCCGCGGCCGGCAGCGAGCTGCTCGCCGCCTACCGCTCCGCCGTCCAGGCCCAGGAACACCGCTGGACCTCCCGCACCGCCGACCCGGCGGCCGGCCCCGCGGACGACCGGCCGGACCGGCGCGACGGGGGCGAGGGCACCGGCCCGGGGGAACGCATCGACCTGGACTGAAGCCCTCGCACGGCAGGGCCTCGGGTACGGTTGGCCGTAGCGGGGCTCGACCGAAACTGAGGGATTCATGGGACTCACCATCGGCGTCGACATCGGCGGCACGAAGATCGCGGCCGGCGTGGTCGACGAGGAAGGCAACATCCTCTCGACCTTCAAGGTGCCGACCCCCACCACGCCCGAGGCCATCGTGGACGCCATCGCCTCGGCGGTGGAGGGTGCGCGCGCCGGGCACGAGATCGTCGGGGTGGGCATCGGCGCGGCCGGTTACGTCAACCGGCAGCGGTCCACGGTGTACTTCGCGCCGAACATCGACTGGCGCAACGAGCCGCTCAAGGAGAAGGTCCAGGCCCGTACCGGCCTCCCGGTCGTGGTCGAGAACGACGCCAACGCCGCCGCCTGGGGCGAGTACAAGTTCGGCGCGGGCAAGGGCCACCGCAACGTCATCTGCATCACGCTCGGCACCGGTCTCGGCGGCGGCATCATCATCGGCAACAAGCTGCGCCGCGGCCACTTCGGCGTGGCCGCCGAGTTCGGCCACATCCGGATGGTCCCGGACGGCCTGCTCTGCGGCTGCGGCTCGCAGGGCTGCTGGGAGCAGTACGCCTCCGGCCGCGCCCTGGTCCGCTACGCCAAGCAGCGCGCCAACGCCACCCCCGAGCGCGCCGAGACCCTGCTCTCGCTCGGCGACGGCACCCCCGACGGCATCGAGGGCAAGCACATCTCCATGGCCGCCCGCCAGGGCGACCCGGTCGCCGTGGACTCCTACCGGGAGCTGGCCCGCTGGGCCGGTGCCGGCCTGGCCGATCTGGCCTCCCTCTTCGACCCGTCCGCGTTCATCGTCGGCGGCGGCCTCTCCGACGAGGGCGACCTGGTCCTCGACCCGATCCGCACGTCGTACAAGCGCTGGCTGGTCGGCGCCAACTGGCGCCCGATGGCCGACGTGATCGCGGCGCAGCTGGGCAACAAGGCGGGCCTGGTGGGCGCGGCGGACCTGGCCCGGGAGCCCGACCCCGTCATGTGACGGCGAGTGTGCCCGCACAGGGGCGCGGGGCCGCACCACGCCTCGCGCCCCGCTCCGTCGGGCGTACATTGATCCACATGGAGCTGCTGCCCAACTCCCGTACGGAGCCCGACGGTTCCGCCGTCGTCCGCGTCCTCAGCTACAACATCCGCTCGATGCGGGACGACACCGCCGCCCTGGCCAGAGTGATCACCGCCTGCGCCCCGGACCTGGTCCTCCTCCAGGAGGCCCCCCGCTTCTTCCGCTGGCGCAAGAAGCTCGCCCGGCTCGCGGCGGCCTCCGGCCAGGTCATCCTCACCGGGGGCGCCACGGCAGCGGGGCCGGCGATCCTGTGCGGTCTGCGCGCCACCGTCGAGCGCACCGAGGACGTCCTGCTGCCCCTCACCCCGGGCCTCCACCGGCGCGGCTTCGCCACGGCGGTGGTCCGCTTCGGCGGCGCCCGCCTCGGCGTGCTCAGCTGCCACCTCTCCCTCCGGCAGGACGAGCGCCACGACCAGGGCGGGATGCTCCTCGACCGGCTCGCCGGACTCGGCGTGGAGCACGCGGTCGCGGGCGGCGACCTCAACGAACGCCCCGACGGCCGCACCTTCCGCCGGCTCGCCGAGGACCTCCAGGACTGCCGTACCACCGCACCCTGGGGCGGCGAGTTCACCTCCACCCCCGCCGACCCCCGCCAGCGCATCGACGCGATCTTCGCCACCCAGGGCATCGAGGTCCTCGGCTGCGGCGTCCCGCTGGACCAGCCGGGGGTGCGCCCGGCAGACCTGAGGGCGGCCACGGACCACCTCCCGGTCCTCGCCGCCCTCAGGATCCCGGCCTGAGCCGACCGCGCCGGCCGGTCAGACCACCGCTCCGCGTCCGGGGTCGCCGTCGTCCTCCTCGTCGTCCGTCCGCATCCGCGCCACCAGCGTCACGAAGCCGCCGAGGAAGCCGCCGATGCCCAGGGTCGTCAGCCACCAGGTCATGTCCCAGCCGAGCAGGACCGCCAGCAGGAGCAGGACGGGACCGCCGGCCACGCCGAGCCAGGCGAATCTGGCGGTCGTGTCCGCGGCCGGCAGCGGCGGCGGCTCCGGCGGGACGAAGTGGCCCTCGTCGTCCTCGTCGAAGTCGTCGTCGGACGGCTCGGCCACGCTGTAGTCGCGGGGGCCGACGCCGGGCGCGAAGGAGACCGAGCCGCCCAGCGGCCGGGCGGCGGAGTTCCCCGTGTCGCCGCCGGGGGCGCTCTCCGTGTCTTTCACCGCGTCCTTCACGGCGTCCTTCGCCGCGTCCCCCACCGGATCCTGCGCCGGATTCGCCGCAGGGTTCGCCGCGGGGTTCACCACCGGGTTCTTCGCCGTGTTCTTCTCCAGCAGCGCGAGGTCCTCCACCGGCTTGAACGGCCGGGCGCCCGGCGGGTCCGGCGGCTCCTCGCCGTACCCGGCGACGATGGCCCGCCAGGCGGCGTCCTCGTCGAACGGCACCTCCTGCCTGTCCGGCTCGCGGGCCTCGTGGCCGTCCTGGCCCTCGCGGTCCTCACGGCCCTCGCGGTCCTCACGGTCGGAGTCGTGCTCAGCCAACTGCGGCCGTCCCTTCCTTGCCGACGATGGGTGCGAGCCGGCCGATGAAGGCGAGGCTCTCCTCGAAGACCCGGTCCGCATCCTTGTCCAACGTCGCCACGTGGTAGCTGTGTTCCAGCACGATCTCCGTGACGTCCGTGGACGACACCCGGCTCAGCACCCGTGCCGAGTCGGCCGCCGGCACGACGTGGTCCTGGGCGCTGCGCAGCAGCAGCAACGGCTGGGTGACCTGGGGCAGCTCGCCGTCCAGCCGGCGCAGGAACATCCGCAGCGAGTGCGCCGCGTGCAGCGGCACCCGGTCGTACCCCAGCTCCGCCACGCCCGGCTCGGCGATGTCGCTGGCGATGCCCTTCGCCGTCCGCACGAGGTGCCGGGCCACCGGAAGGGCGTACGCCGACAGGCCGTGCACCCGGTTCGCCGGGTTGACGACCACCACGCCCGCGACCCGCCCGCTGTGCCGGGCGGCGAGCCGGAGCGCCAGCGCCCCGCCCATCGACAGGCCCGCGACGAAGACCCGGGAGCAGCGCTCGGTGAGGACGCGCAGTTCGCGGTCCACCTCCGCGTACCAGTCCTGCCAGGTGGTGAGCTGCATGTCCTCCCAGCGGGTGCCGTGGCCGGGCAGCAGCGGCAGGGACACGGTCAGACCGCGGGCCGCGTGGTGCTCCGCCCAGGGGCGCAGCGACTGGGGTGAGCCGGTGAAGCCGTGGCAGAGGAGAACCCCCACCTCCCCGCCCTCGTGGCGGTACGGCTCGGCTCCGGGGAGAACTGGCATGTGCTTCACCGTACGCGACCGCACCGACACCGACCAGGGTCGTCGGGCCCATTGTCGGCGCTCCGGGTTAAGGTCTCTCCGACGGAACCAGGAGGCACACGGGTGTTGTACGGCACGATGAAGGTCGCCATCGGAGGGCCGCTGAAGGTTGCCTTCAGGCCCTGGGTGGAGGGCCTGGAGAACATCCCGGCCACGGGCCCGGCCATCCTGGCCAGCAATCACCTGTCCTTCTCGGACTCGTTCTTCCTGCCGGCCGTGCTGGACCGCAAGGTCACCTTCATCGCCAAGGCCGAGTACTTCACCACCCCGGGCGTGAAGGGCCGCCTCACCGCGGCCTTCTTCAAGGGCGTCGGCCAGCTCCCGGTGGACCGCTCCGGGGCGCGCGGCGCCGGTGAGGCGGCGATCCGCAGCGGCATCGAGGTGCTGGAGCGCGGTGAGTTGTTCGGGATCTACCCGGAGGGCACCCGCTCGCCGGACGGGCGGCTCTACCGGGGCAAGCCCGGCGGCCTCGCGCGCGTGGCGCTCGCCACCGGCGCGCCGGTCATCCCGGTCGCCATGATCGACACGGAGAAGATCCAGCCGCCCGGCAAGGTCGTGCCCAAGCTGATGCGGCCCGGCATCCGCATCGGCAAGCCCATGGACTTCAGCCGCTACCAGGGCATGGAGCACGACCGCTTCGTGCTGCGCGCCCTGACCGACGAGGTCATGTACGAGATCATGAAGCTGTCCGGCCAGGAGTACGTCGACATGTACGCCACCGCCGCCAAGCGCCAGATAGCCGAGGCGGCCAAGGCGGCGAAGGCGGCCAAGGAAGCGGAGAAGGCCGGGAAGGCCGGGACGAAGCAGGACGAGTCGTAGACCGGGGGACACGGGGAGCCGGGGGGGACCGGGGGAGATGCCCGAGCGCGAGCGTGAGGCGGCCGTAGGGCGCGCCGGTGGCGGACGAACCGCCGAGCGGGGCGTCATGAGGATGTCGGTCGAGCTGCCGCTGTGGCGCGCGCTCGCCGGATACCGCGTCCTGACCATGCTGTACGCCATCGGCCTGTGCGCCACCGCGTACGACCACTTCGTGCGGCCCTGGGTCGCCGTCGGCTACTACGCCGTCCTGGCCGTGTGGACCCTCGCCACCCTGCCCAAGGTGACGAGCGCGGCCGGCTGCACCCGGCGGTTCCTGGCCGCCGACCTGACCGTCGCCCTCGTCGGCATCCTCCTCACCCCCGTCGCCGACAGCCACGAGCGGATCGCGGGCGGCGGTCCCACGCTGCCGTCGATATGGACGGCCGGCGCGGTGCTGGCCTTCGCCATCAAGGGCGGCTGGCGCTGGGCGGCCGTCGCCTCCACGGCCGTCGCCGCCGTCAACCTGGTCGAGCGCGGCCACCCCGCCCGGGACACCGTGCACAACGTCATCCTCGTCTGGGTCGCCTCCATCGCCATCGGCTACGTCGTGGAGGTGGCCCGCGCCTCCGAGCGCACCCTCGCCCGCGCACTGGAGATCGAGGCCGCGACCCGGGAGCGGGAGCGGCTGGCCCGGGACATCCACGACGGCGTGCTGCAGGTGCTGGCCATGGTCAAGCGCCGGGGCGCGGCCCTCGGCGGCGAGGCGGCCGAGCTGGGCCGGCTGGCCGGGGAGCAGGAGGTGGCCCTGCGCACGCTGGTGTCGGGCGGCCTGGTGCCCGTGTCCCGGCTCCCGCAAGGCCCCTCCGCCGGAGCCGTCGTACGCGCCGCCGAGGAGCCGGACGAGGACGCACCGGCCGGACCGGTCGACCTGCGCTCCCTGCTCGCCGGCTACGCACGTGCCCACGTCAGCCTCGCCGAGCCCGGCGCCCCGGTGCTGCTGCCGCCCGCCGCGGCCCGCGAGGTGGCCGCCGCGGTCGGCGCCGCCCTGGACAACGTGCGCCGGCACGTCGGGGAGGACGCGCGGGCCTGGATCCTGGTCGAGGACGAACCGGACGAGATCGTCGTCACCGTCCGGGACGACGGCCCCGGCATCCCCGAGGGACGGCTCGCGCAGGCCGAGGGGGAGGGGCGGCTCGGGGTGGCCCTGTCGATCCGGGGCCGGCTGCGCGACCTCGGCGGCAGCGCCGAGATCGTCTCCGTCCCCGGGCAGGGCACGGAAGTCGAACTGAAGGTACCGAAGGGCGCCGCGCGGGCGCGGGGGAAGAAGGCGGAGCAGCGATGACGCAGCAGCAGGACCCGATCAAGGTCATGGTGGTGGACGACCACCCCATGTGGCGGGACGCGGTCGCCCGCGACCTGGCCGAGTCCGGCTTCGAGGTGGTCGCCACCGCCGGCGACGGCGAGCAGGCGGTCCGCCGCGCCAAGGCCGCCGCCCCCGACGTCCTCGTGCTGGACCTCAACCTGCCCGCCAAGCCCGGCGTCCAGGTGTGCAAGGAACTCGTGGGCCACAACCCGGCGTTGCGGGTCCTCGTCCTGTCGGCGAGCGGCGAGCACGCGGACGTGCTGGAGGCCGTGAAGTCCGGTGCGACCGGCTATCTGCTGAAGTCGGCCTCCACCGAGGAACTGCTGGACGCGGTGCGCCGCACCGCCGTCGGCGACCCGGTGTTCACGCCGGGCCTCGCCGGGCTGGTCCTCGGCGAGTACCGCCGGCTGGCCGCCGAGCCCGTGTCCGCCCCGGACGCCGAGGAGCCCGGCGCGCCCCGGCTGACGGACCGGGAGACGGAGGTGCTGCGGCTGGTGGCGAAGGGCCTGAGCTACAAGCAGATCGCCGAACGCCTCGTCATCTCCCACCGCACGGTGCAGAACCACGTGCAGAACACCCTCGGCAAGCTCCAGTTGCACAACAGGGTGGAGCTGGTCCGGTACGCGATAGAACGCGGACTCGACGACGAGTAGGCCGGTTTCCGGCGCCACGCACCGAAATCACCCTTCCGCCCTATCCCGGTGTGACCTGAATCACCATTAGCGTGACCGGTCGTCAGGCAAGCGCGGTGAAGGGACATTTCCATGCGGGTCGGAGTACTGACCGGAGGCGGCGACTGCCCCGGGCTCAACGCCGTCATCCGGGGCGTCGTCCGCAAGGGCGTGCAGGAGTACGGCTATGACTTCGTCGGCTTCAAGGACGGCTGGCGCGGCCCCCTCGAAGGCGACGCCATCCGCCTCGACATCCCCGCGGTACGCGGCATCCTGCCCCGCGGCGGCACCATCCTCGGCTCCTCGCGCACCAACCCCCTGAAGGTGCAGGACGGCATCCGGCGCATCAAGGACAACCTGGCCAAGCAGGAGATCCAGGCCCTGATCGCGATCGGCGGCGAGGACACCCTCGGCGTCGCGGCCCGCCTGTCCGGCGAGTACGGCGTGCCCTGCGTCGGCGTGCCGAAGACCATCGACAACGACCTGTCCGCCACCGACTACACCTTCGGCTTCGACACCGCCGTCAACATCGCCACCGAGGCCATCGACCGGCTGCACACCACCGCCGAGTCCCACATGCGGGTCCTGGTGGTGGAGGTGATGGGCCGGCACGCCGGCTGGATCGCCCTGCACTCGGGCCTGGCCGGCGGCGCCAACGTCATCCTCATCCCCGAGCAGCGCTTCGACGTCGACCAGGTCTGCGACTGGGTGACCTCCCGCTTCCGGGCGTCGTACGCCCCGATCGTGGTCGTCGCCGAGGGCGCCATGCCGAAGGACGGCGACATGGTGCTGAAGGACCAGTCGCTGGACTCCTTCGGGCACGTCCGGCTCTCCGGGGTCGGCGAGTGGCTCGCCAAGGAGATCGAGAAGCGCACCGGCAAGGAGGCCCGCACCACGGTCCTCGGACACGTGCAGCGCGGCGGCACCCCCAGCGCCTTCGACCGCTGGCTCGCCACCCGCTTCGGCCTCCACGCCATCGACTGCGTCCGCGAGGGCGACTTCGGGAAGATGGTCGCCCTGCGCGGCACCGACATCGTCCGCGTCCCCCTCGCCGACGCCACCGCCAGACTGAAGACGGTCGACCCGAAGCTCTACGAGGAGGTGGGCGTGTTCTTCGGCTGACGGCAGCCCCGCAGGGCTACACGGTCGTGCGGCGCACCTGGCCGACCAGGTCCCGCACGACCGCCGCCCCGTTCAGGGTGAGGACCGACTCCGGATGGAACTGCACCCCCGCGAACCCCGGACCCCGCAGGGCGTGCACCTCGCCGTTCTCCGCCCGGCTCACCTCCACCCCGTGCGCCGCCAGCTCACGGGCCGCCTCCTCGTCGCAGCGCGCGACGAAGCTGTTGTAGAAGCCGACCGTCTCCGGCCGCCCGAACAGGTCGATCTCCGTCTGCGCCCCCTGGTACGGCACCTGCTTCCGCACGATCTCCAGCCCCAGCTCCGCCGCGACCAGCTCGTGCCCCAGGCAGACGCCGAGCACCCCGTGCCGGTGGCCCCGGATCAGCTCGGCGGCCAGGCCCCGCAGGAACCGCATCTTGGGGTCGCCCAGGTCGCGGGGGTCACCGGGGCCGGGTCCGAGCACCACCGTGCCCTCGTGCGCGAGCACCGCCTCCCGCAGCCCCGGCTCGTCGTACCGCCGGACGTCCACGTCCAGCCCGCTCGACCGCAGCACGTGCGCCAGCATCGCGGTGAAGGTGTCCTCGCCGTCCACGATCAGCGCGCGCCCGTCCAGTTCCCCCGTCCGCTCCTGCATCCGCAGCCAGAACGGCGCCAGCGACGAGCGGCGCCCGTCCAGGGCCGCCCGCACCCGCGGATCGTCGGCCAGCCGGGGCCGCACCGACTCCGCGGCCGGCCGTCCCGGACGCACCCCGAGAGCCGCCAGCACCCCCGCCGCCTTCGCGTGCGTCTCCGCGACCTCGCCCGCCGGGTCCGAGCCGCGCACCAGCGTCGCCCCGACGGGCACGCGCAGCCGCCCGTCGGCGGAGATGTCGGCGGTACGGATCAGGATGGGGGAGTCCAGGGTCTGCGCGCCCCCCAAGTCCCGCCCCAGCAGCGCGAGCGCACCGGCGTAGTACCCGCGCCCGACGCCGTCCGGCCCGAGGGGCTCGTACCGCTCGATCACCCGGCACGCGTTCTGCACCGGCGACCCGGTCACCGTGGCCGCGAACATCGTCTCGCGCAGCACCTCCCGCACATCCAGGGAGGACCTCCCGCGCAGCTCGTACTCGGTGTGCGCGAGGTGCGCCATCTCCTTCAGCCGCGGCCCGACGACGACCCCGCCCATGTCGCCGACGGTGCACATCATCTTCAGCTCCTCGTCGACGACCATCGACAGTTCCTCGATCTCCTTGCCGTCGGCGAGGAAGCCGAGCAGATGCTCGGGGGTCGGTCCCTCGGCGGGATAGCGGTACGTCCCGCTGATCGGGTTCATGACGACCGTGCCGCCGGACATCCGGACGTGCACCTCCGGACTCGCCCCCACCAGCGTCCGGTCGCCGGTGTGCACCACGAACGTCCAGTACGCGCCCCGCTCGCCCGCCAGCAGCCGCCGGAACAGCGCCAGCGCGTCCGCGCGGCCGAAGCCGGGGAGCGCGCCCTCGTACGTCCGCCGGATCACGAAGTTCGCGCCCTCCCCCCGGCCGATCTCCTCGCGCAGCACCCGCCCGACGATCTCGCCGTACTCCTCGTCCCCGACGTCGAAGCCCCCGCCCTCCACCCGTACCTCGTGCGCGGGGAGCTGTGCCAGCGCCTCGGCGAGCGGGATCTCGTACGACTCCTCGGGGGTCAGCACCAGCAGCGGGGTGCCGTCGTCGCGGACGTCGAAGCCGCGCTCGCGGATCTGCCGGAACGGGACGAGCGCGAGCCCCTCGTCGGGCAGGTCGGCGAGCCGGTCCCGGCTGGTCACCGGGCCGAGCAGCACCTCCACCAGGTTCTCGTCGCGGCCCGGGGTGCGGCGGCGGAGCAGGGCGAAGGGGCGGGGGTCGTGCAGCAGCTGGGCCAGATCCATGGTTCCTCTTCCGTCGGTGTGGTCGGCCGATGCGGCCGACTGCGGTGAGGAACGACCCCGGACACGCCGAAGGCCGCCCCTCGGGCGGCCTTCGCGAAGTCTGTCGTACGCGCGATCAGCGGGCCGCCGGAGAAGCGGTCCACCACCAGTTCTGGATCGACAGCGCGCACATGCGAGGAACCCTACCGCACCCACCGGATCGTCCGCGGGGTGATCGCGCCGTCTCACTCTTCGAGCCGGGGGAAAAATCCCCGGACTCGACCCCGTAATGTTTACGAGGTGACCGTGAACGCTAAGACCAGCCCGAGTGCTGGCAACACCTGGCGAGACCTGCCCGCGGCGCAGCAGCCCGAGTACCCCGACCCCGAGGCTCTGCGCGCAGTGATCGCGGACCTCGAGTCGTATCCGCCGCTCGTCTTCGCGGGCGAGTGCGACCAGCTGCGCGCCCGGATGGCGGCCGTCGCCAAGGGAGAGGCGTTCCTCCTCCAGGGCGGCGACTGCGCCGAGGCCTTCGACGCGGTGTCCGCCGACCACATCCGCAACAAGCTCAAGACGCTGCTCCAGATGGGCGCCGTGCTGACCTACGCGGCCTCCGTGCCGGTGGTGAAGGTCGGCCGGATCGCGGGCCAGTACTCCAAGCCCCGCTCCAAGCCGACCGAGACCCGCGACGGCGTGACGCTCCCGGTGTACCGGGGCGACTCCGTCAACGGCTTCGACTTCACCGAGGCCAGCCGCATCCCGGACCCCGAGCGGCTCAAGCGCATGTACCACGCCTCGGCGTCCACGCTGAACCTGGTGCGCGCCTTCACCACCGGCGGTTACGCCGACCTGCGCCAGGTGCACGCCTGGAACCAGGACTTCGTGCGCACCTCGCCCTCCGGCCAGCGCTACGAGCAGCTGGCGCGGGAGATCGACAACGCGCTGAACTTCATGCGGGCCTGCGGCACCGACCCGGAGGAGTTCAAGACCGTCGAGTTCTACTCCTCGCACGAGGCGCTGCTGCTGGACTACGAGTCCGCCCTGACCCGGGTCGACTCGCGCACCGGCAAGCTGTACGACGTCTCCGCGCACATGGTGTGGATCGGTGAGCGCACCCGGCAGATGGACCACGCGCACATCGAGTTCGCCTCGAAGATCCGCAATCCGATCGGCATCAAGCTCGGCCCGACCACGACGGCCGAGGAGGCGCTGCGGTACATCGACCGCCTCGACCCCGAGCGGGAGCCGGGCCGGCTGACCTTCATCGTCCGCATGGGCGCCGGCAAGATCCGCGACAGGCTCCCGGAGCTGGTGGAGAAGGTCACGGCGTCGGGCGCGACGGTGGCCTGGGTGACCGACCCGATGCACGGCAACACCTTCGAGGCGGCCTCCG
>NZ_BMRM01000037.1 GCF_014648635.1 Streptomyces cinerochromogenes
CTCACCCAACGGGCGCTCCAGCACCGCGTCGAACGCCCCGCACACCTCGGCGAACACCCCACCGAACACCGGATAGGCGGACGCGAGTTCCGCACCCATCCCCGCCCGCTGCGCACCCTGCCCCGCGAACACGAACGCGGTCAGGCCGTCACGTGCGTGCAGCAGCTCGGGGTCCGTCAGCGCGGCGAGGAGTTCCTCGCGGTCGGTGCCGACGACGACGGCGCCGTACTCGAAGCGGGAGCGTGCGGTGGCCAGGCCGAGGCCGATGTCGGCCGGACGCGCCTCGGGGTGCTCGGTGACGAACGCACGCAGCCGCTCGACCTGCCCACGCAGAGCGGCCTCGGACCGCGCCGACACCACCCAGGGCACGACGGGCGGTTCGGCGGGCGGCGTCGGCTGGGGGTCCTCGGGTGCTTCTTCCAGGACGACGTGGGCGTTGGTGCCGGACACCCCGAACGACGAGACACCCGCCCGGCGCGGGTGGCCCGCACGCGCCCACTCCCGGGCCTCCGTCAGCAGCTCCACCTCGCCCGCGGTCCAGTCGACCTCGGGGGACGGCTCGTCCACGTGCAGCGTGCGGGGCAGCACGCCGTGCCGCATCGCCTGGACCATCTTGATCACACCGGCGACACCGGCGGCGGCCTGCGTGTGCCCGATGTTGGACTTCACCGAGCCCAGCCACAGCGGCTCGTCCCGCTCCTGACCGTACGTCGCCAGCAGCGCCTGCGCCTCGATCGGGTCCCCCAGCCGCGTGCCCGTACCGTGCGCCTCCACCGCGTCCACGTCCGCGGGCGCGAGCCCGGCGCCCGCGAGCGCCTGCCGGATCACCCGCTGCTGCGACGGACCGTTCGGCGCCGTCAGACCGTTCGACGCACCGTCCTGGTTGATCGCGGAGCCGCGGACGACGGCCAGCGCCCGGTGGCCGTTGCGGCGGGCGTCCGACAGGCGCTCCACGAGGAGCATGCCGGCTCCCTCCGACCAGCCGGTGCCGTCGGCCGCCGCGGCGAAGGACTTGCAGCGGCCGTCCGCCGCGAGTCCCCGCTGGCGCGAGAAGTCGACGAAGACGTCGGGGGCGGACATGACGGTGACACCGCCCGCGAGCGCCATGGAGCACTCGCCGCTGCGCAGCGCCTGGATCGCCCAGTGCAGCGCGACCAGCGACGCCGAGCAGGCGGTGTCGACGGTGACCGCGGGGCCCTCCAGGCCGAGGACGTAGGCGATACGGCCCGACAGCACACTGGCCGAGTTGCCGATGCCGACGTAGCCTTCGGCGCTCTCGACGGTCCTTCGCACCAGCTGGGCGTAGTCCTGGCCGTTGGTGCCGAGGTACACGCCGACGTCCGCGTGGCGCAGGGACTTCGGGTCGATGCCGGCGCGTTCGACGGCCTCCCAGGCGGTCTCCAGGGCGAGCCGCTGCTGCGGGTCCATCGCCAGCGCCTCGCGCGGGCTGATCCCGAAGAAGTCCGCGTCGAACCCGGCGACGTCCGCGAGGAAGCCGCCCTCCCGCACGTACGACGTGCCCGCGTGCTCGGGGTCGGGGTGGTACAGGCCCGCGACGTCCCAGCCCCGGTCCTCCGGGAACGGGGAGAGCGCGTCGCGCTCGTCGGCGAGCAGCCGCCACAGGTCCTCGGGCGAGGTCACGCCACCGGGGTAGCGGCATGCCATGCCCACGATCGCGATGGGATCGTCGGCGACGGGACGGGCCGGGGCCGGTGCCGTCTCCTCGGCGCGTTCGCCGAGCAGTCGCTCCAGCAGGTGCCCGGCCAGCGCCCGGGGGTCGGGGTGGTCGAACACGAGGGTCGCGGGCAGCCGCAGCCCGGTGACGGCGGCCAGCCGGTTGCGCAGTTCGACGGCGGTCAGCGAGTCGAAGCCCAGCTCCTTGAACGCCCGGCCCGGGGTCACGGCGGTGTCGTCGGTGTGGCCGAGGACCACCGCGGCGTGCGAGCGGACGAGGGCGAGCAGGGTCCGTTCGCGTTCCGCGGCGGTGAGGCCGCCGAGCTTCCCGGCCAGGGTGTCCGCTCCCGCGTCCGCGGTGGCGGCGCGGCGGGCGGGGCCGCGGACCAGCCTGCGCATCAGTGCCGGTACGGCGGTCGTCCCGGAGGCGAACGAGGTGAGGTCCAGCCAGGCGGGGACGAGGACCGGGTGGCTGCCGGCGGTGGCACGGTCGAACAGGGCCAGCGCGTCGGACGTCGGCAGCGGCACCACGCCGTCGCGGGCCGCGCGGCGCAGGTCGGCGGTGCCCAGGTGGCCGGTCATCCCGCTGGCGTGCGCCCACAGGCCCCACACCTGGGAGGTGGCGGGCAGCCCCTGGGCCCGGCGGTGGGCGGCGAGGGCGTCCACGAAGGCGTTGCCGGCCGCGTAGTTGCCCTGGCCGGGCGCGCCGAAGAGGCCGGAGGTGGAGGAGAACAGCACGAAGACGGCCGGCCGGTGGGGGGCGGTGAGTTCGTGCAGGTTCCAGGCGGCGTCGACCTTGGGGCGGAGCGCCGTGGCGAGCCGTTCGGGGGTCTGCGAGGAGATGACGCCGTCGTCCAGGACGCCCGCGGCGTGGACGACACCGGCGAGCGGGTGCCGTGCGGTGATCCGGTCGATCAGTGCGGCCAGCCGGGTGCGGTCGGCGGCGTCGCAGGCGGCGACGGTCACCTCGGCGCCGAGGGCGCGGAGTTCGTCGGCGAGGGCGACGGCCTCGGGTGCCGCCTCGCCGCGCCGGCCGGCCAGGACGAGCCGGCGTACGCCGTGCACGGTCACCAGGTGGCGGGCGCAGAGCGCGCCGAGCGTACCGGTGCCGCCGGTGACGAGGACGACGCCGTCGGACGGCCAGGGGGCCGGCCCGCTCGCGGGCTCGTCGGTGCGCGCGGCCCGGACCAGCCGGGGCGCGAGGACCCGGCCGGAACGTACGGCGATCTCGGGTTCGCCGGTGGCGAGGACGGCGGGCAGTTGCTGGAGTGCGTCGGGGCCGTCGACGTCGACCAGCACCAGCCGGCCGGGGTGTTCGGCGCGGGCGGAGCGGATCAGGCCCCACACGGGCGCGTGGGCGAGGTCGGTGACGTCCTCGTGCTCGACCGGGACCGCGCCGTGGGTGAGGACGACCAGCCGGGTGCCGGCCAGCCGCTCGTCGGCGAGCCACTCCTGGAGGACGCTCAGCACGCGCCGGGTGGCGGCGTGGGCCGCGCCGGCGGTGTCGTCCGGCCGCTGCTGCCGGCACGGCAGCACGAGGGTGCCGGGCAGTGTGTCCAGGGCGGTGACGGCGGACGGGCCGGGGCAGGACGGGTAGCCGGGCAGGGGGAGGTCGCCGAGTACGGCGATGCCATCGACGTCGGCCGCGGGCAGCGGGACGGGCGTCCACTCGACCCGGTACAGCTCGTGGTCCCGGCCGGGACCGGCCGTGGCCGGCGGGCGCAGGGTCACCGCGTCGGCGGTGAGCACGAGGGCCCCGGTGTCGTCGGTGGCGTGCAGGGTGAAGGCGTCCGTCTCCGCGGCCGCGGGGTGCAGCCGTACCCGCAACCGGGTGGCGCCCACGGCGTGCAGGGTGACGCCGCGCCAGGCGCCGGGGACCAGGCCGGGGCGCACGGCCGCGAGGGCGTCGGCGAGCAGGGCGGGGTGTACGCCCCAGCCGCCGGCGGTCTCGTCGGTCAGCTCGACGGTCAGGTCGGTGTCCGCGTCCGCCGGCGCGGTCGCCGGGGCGGTGCCGGTGTGCGGCAGGAGGACGCCGGTGGCGTGCCGGGTCCAGGGCTGGTCGTCGCCGGCGTCGGCGGGCCGGGAGTGCACGGCGACCGGGCGGGTGCCGTCCTCGTTCTCCGTGCCCAGGGTGACCTGGAGGCGGAGGGCCGTGCCGGCGGCGTCGAGCGGTGCCTCCTCGGTCAGTTCACCGAGCGTGCGGTCGCCGGCCGCGTGCAGGGCCAGGTCGAGCACGGTGCCGGCCGGCAGCTCGGTGCCCGCCGGGACGCGTCCCGTGAACACCAGGTCGCCGGTGCCGGCGAGGGGGGTGACGGCGCCGAGGAGCGGGTGGCCGGCGCCGGTGAGACCGAGGCCGCCGGCGTCGGAGGCGACCGGGCCGCGGGGCCAGAACCGGCGGCGCTGGAAGGCGTAGGTGGGCAGGTCGACGTGGCGTCCGTCGGGGCAGGCCGCCGTCCAGTCGACGGGGACGCCCTGGACGGCGGCCTCGGCGAGGGAGGTGAGGAGGCGGCGTGGGCCGTCCTCGTCACGGCGCAGGGTGCCGACGACGACGGCGGTCCGCTCGGCGGTCTCGGCGGTGTCCTGCACGGCGGCCGTCAGCACCGGGTGGGGGCTGATCTCGACGAACACGTCGTGGCCGGTGTGGAGCAGGTCGCCGATCGCGGGGGCGAACCGTACGGGTTCGCGGAGGTTGCGGTACCAGTAGTCGGCGTCGAGCGGCGTCTCGCCGAGGGGTTCGCCGAGCAGGGTGGAGTGGAAGACGAGGTCGGCCGTGCCGGGCCGCAGTCCGGCGAGCGCGTCGCGCAGGTCGGCTTCGATGGACTCCACGTGGGCCGAGTGGGAGGCGTAGTCGACGGCGATGCGGCGCAGCCGTGTCCCGTCGGCCGGCCAGGCGGCCATGATCTCGTCCAGGGCTTCGGGGTCGCCGCTGAGGACGACCGAGGAGGGGCCGTTGAGCGCGGCGACCGAGACGCGCCCGGCCCAGGGGCCGAGCCGTTCCGTGACGGCGGCCTCGGGCAGGGCCACGGAGATCATGCCGCCCCGGCCGGCCAGCCGCTCGGCGATGAGCCGCGACCGCAGGGCGACGACGCGGGCGCCGTCCGCCAGGGACAGGGCGCCCGCCACACACGCGGCCGCGATCTCCCCCTGCGAATGCCCCACCACCGCCGACGGCACGACGCCATACGAACGCCACACCTCCGCCAACGACACCATCACCGCCCACAGCACCGGCTGCACCACATCCACCCGGTCCAGCCCCGGAGCACCCTCCACACCCCGCACCACATCAAGCAACGACCAGTCCACGAACGGCTCCACAGCCGCCGCACACTCCGCCATCCGCCCCGCGAACACCGACGACGAATCCAACAGATCCACCGCCATCCCCACCCACTGCGCCCCCTGACCCGGGAACACGAACACCACCCGGCCGTCACCCACGGCGCGGCCGCGGACCACGTCGGCGGACTCGGCGCCCTCCGCGACGGCGGCTACAGCGGCGAGCAGCGCATCGCGGTCCGCGCCCAGCACGACCGCGCGGTGTTCGAAGGCCGAGCGGGTGGTGGCGAGGGCGAGGGCCACGTCGTACGGGTCCGCGTCGAGCGCGGGCCGGTGGGTGAGGAGGCGTTCGGCCTGGGCGCGCAGGCCGGCCGCCGTACGGGAGGACAGCGTCCACGGGACGACGGGCAGGGTGCGGTCCGTGGGCTCGCCGGTGGACCCGGTCTGCTCGGGTGCCTGCTCCAGGATGGCGTGGGCGTTGGTGCCGGAGACACCGAACGACGACACGCCCGCGCGGCGCGGCTGCTCCGTGCGCGGCCACTCCCGCTCCTCGGTGAGGAGTTCCACGGCGCCGGCGGCCCAGTCGACGTGCGGGGACGGCTGGTCCACGTGCAGCGTGCGCGGCAGCGTCCCGTGCCGCATCGCCTGCACCATCTTGATCACACCGGCCACACCCGCGGCGGCCTGCGTGTGCCCGATGTTGGACTTCACCGACCCCAGCCACAACGGCTCGTCCCGCTCCTGACCATAGGTGGCCAGCAGCGCCTGCGCCTCGATCGGGTCCCCCAGCCGCGTGCCCGTACCGTGCGCCTCGACGGCGTCCACCTGGCTCCCGGCCAGGCGTGCGTCGGCCAGGGCCTGGCGGATCACGCGCTGCTGCGCGAGTCCGTTCGGGGCGGTGAGCCCGCTGCTCGCGCCGTCCTGGTTGATCGCGGTGCCGCGGACCACGGCCAGCACGGGGTGGCCGTTGCGGCGGGCGTCCGACAGCCGTTCCAGGACGAGCATGCCCGCGCCCTCGGCGAAGCCGAACCCGTCGGCCGCCGCGGCGAACGCCTTGCAGCGGCCGTCGGCGGCGAGGGCCCGCTGCCGGCTGTACTCGGTGAACACGGCGGGCGTGGACAGCACGGTCGCCCCGCCGGTGAGCGCCAGCGTGCACTCCCCGGCGCGCAGCGAGCGGACGGCGAGGTGCAGGGCGACCAGGGAGGAGGAGCAGGCGGTGTCCACGGAGAGGGCGGGGCCCTCCAGGCCGAGGGTGTAGGAGACCCGGCCCGAGAGCACGCTGGGCGAGGTGCCGGTGACGACGTACCCCTCCAGTTCGGTGGCCACCGTGCCGGTGATGTCGGAGTAGTCCTCGCTGCTGAAGCCGACGAACACGCCGGTGGCGCTGCCGCGCAGGCCGGCCGGGTCGATGCCGGCCCGCTCCAGGGCCTCCCAGGAGGTCTCCAGCACCAGCCGCTGCTGCGGGTCCATCGCCAGCGCCTCGCGCGGGCTGATCCCGAAGAAGCCGGCGTCGAAGTCCGCCGCCCCGGTGAGGAAGCCGCCCTCGCGGGCGTACGAGGTGCCGGGCCGGTCGGGGTCGGGGTCGTAGACCGATGCCATGTCCCAGCCGCGGTCCGTGGGGAACGCGGCGACCGCGTCGGTCCCGGTGGTCACCAGCCGCCACAGGTCCTCGGGGGAGGTCACGCCGCCGGGGTAGCGGCAGGCCATGCCCACGATCGCGATCGGCTCGCGGTCGCGGGCCTCGGCCTCGCGCAGCCGGCGCCGGGCGATCTGGAGGTCGCCCGTGACCTGCTTGAGGTAGTCGAGCAGTTTGGTCTCGTCAGCCATGGGTGCACCCCCGTGCGGTTCGTTCGGCGCGGATCAAGAGATGCCCCGGTCGATCAGGTCGAAGAGTTCGTCGGCGGTGACGCCGTCGAGCGCGGTCCGCTCGGGTGCCTCACCGGTCGCGTCGGCGTCCCAGCGGGCCGCCAGTTCCCGGAGGTGCGCCGCCACCCGGGCGCGGTCGGCGCCCTCCGCCGGCAGGGCGCCCAGTGCGCTCTCCACCCGGGCCAGATCGGCGATGATCCGGTCGGCGCTCGCCTCGTCGGACCCGCTCGGCAGGAGCGCGCCGAGCAGGTGGTCGGCGAGCGCGGCGGGGTTGGGGTGGTCGAACACGATGGTGGTGGGCAGGCGCAGGCCGGTGGCGGCGCCGAGACGGTTGCGCAGTTCGACGGCGGTCAGCGAGTCGAAGCCCAGTTCCTTGAAGCCCCGGCCGGCTGCCACCGCCTCGCTCCCCCGGTGCCCCAGGACGTCGGCCACCTGGCCGCGGACCACGTCGAGCAGCGCGGGGGCGCGCTCGGGTGCGGGCAGTGCGGTGATCCGTGCCACCAGGGCCGTCGCGTCGGTCACGGGGCGGGCGGCGGACGGGCCGGCCGGGGCGGCGACCAGGCCGTGCAGCAGCGGTGGTACGGGCGCCGCGGTGGCGGAGGCGAGGTCCAGGCGGGCGGTGACGGTCACGGCCTCGCCGGTGCGGGTGGCCGCGTCGAAGAGGGCCAGTCCCTCGGCGGCGGCCATGGGCACGATGCGGTTGCGGCCGGCGCGGGCGATGTCGGCGGCGTCCAGGTGCCCGGTGAGGCCGGTGGCGTCGGCCCACAGGCCCCAGGCCGTGGCGGTGGCGGGCAGGCCGGCGGCGCGGCGCCGTTCGGCGAGCGCGTCGAGGAAGGCGTTGGCGGCCGCGTAGTTGGCCTGCGCGGGGGTGCCGAGGGTGGCCGCCGCCGAGGAGAACAGCACGAACGCGGACAGGTCCATGCCCGTGGTGAGTTCGTGCAGGTGCCAGGCGGCGTCGGCCTTCGGGCGCAGCACGGACGGCAGCCGGTCGGCGCCGAGTTCGGTCAGCACGCCGTCGTCGAGGGCGCCCGCGGTGTGCACCACCGCGGTCAGCGGTGCCTCGGCGGTCAGCCGGGCGAGCAGTGTGCCGAGGGCGGTGCGGTCGGTCACGTCGCAGGTCTCGAAGCGGACGGTGGCGCCCGCCGCGGCCAGTTCGGCGACCAGGTCCGCGCTGCCGGGGGCGGCGGCGCCGCGACGGCTGGCCAGCACCAGGTCCCGGGCGCCGTGTTCGGCCACCAGGTGCCGGGCGAGCAGGCCGCCGAGCACGCCGGCGCCGGTGATCAGGACGGTGCCGTCGGCGTAGGGCGCGACGGTCAGCACGATCTTCCCGGTGTGCCGGGCCCGGGCCATGTACCGGAACGCGGTGCGTGCGTCGGCGAGCGGCCAGGTGCGGGTGGGCAGGCCGGTCACCTCGCCCGCCTCGGCGTGGGCGACGATCTCGGTCAGCAGGCTCTGGACGCGGTCGTGACCGGCGTCCCGTAGCAGGTCGAACGGGAGGTAGGTGATGCCGTCGGGCAGGTCCGCGGGGTCGCGCAGGTCGGTCTTGCCGAGTTCCACGAACCGGCCGCCCGGCCCCAGCAGCCGCAGGGACGCGTCCACGAACTCACCCGCCAGGGAGTTCAGCACGACGTCCATCCGCGGGAACTTCCCCGCGAACGAGGTGTCCCGCGACGACGCCACGTGCGCCTCGTCCAGACCGGCCGCCCGCAGCACCCCGTGCTTGCCGGGACTCGCCGTCGCGTACACCTCCGCCCCCAGCAACCGGGCCACCTGGACGGCGGCCATGCCGACACCGCCCGCCGCCGCGTGCACCAGCACCCGGTCCCCCGCCCCGACCCCGGCGAGGTCGACGAGTGCGTAGCGGGCGGTGGCGAACACGGACGGCAGGGCCGCGGCCCGGACCCAGGACCAGCCGGCGGGGACGGGCACCACGAGCCGCCGGTCCACGACCGCGAGGGGGCCGAAGCCGCCCGGCACCATGCCGAGGACACGGTCGCCGACGGCGAGGCCGGTGACGTCCGGGGCCACCTCGACCACGGTGCCCGCGGCCTCGGAGCCGATCGCGTCGACCTCGTCCGGGTACATGTCGAGCGCGCAGAGCACGTCCCGGAAGTTCACGCCCGCGGCGCGGACGGCGATGCGCACCTGGCCGGGGGCCAGGGGGGCGGTGGCGTCGGGGGCGGCGACGGTGTCGACGCCGTCGATGCTGCCGGGCCGTACCGCGTCGACGCGCCAGGCGTCGGCGCCGGCGGGCGGGCGCAGCACGGTCTCGGGGGCGCGGGTCAGCCGGGCGACGAGGCGTTCGCCGTCGCGCAGCGCGCTCTGCGGTTCGTCGCCGACGGCGGGTACCGCGGCGAGGGAGGCGGGCGTGCCGTCGGTGTCGACGAGCAGGAACCGGCCGGGGTGTTCGGTCTGTGCGGAGCGGACCAGGCCCCAGACCGCGGCGGCGGCCGGGTCGGGTTCCTCGCCCGGGTGGACGGCGACGGCGTGCCGGGTGACGACGGCCAGCCGGGCGTGGGCGAACCGGTCGTCGGCGAGCCAGTCGCGCAGCAGCTCCAGCACCTGGGCGGTGGCCCGGTGGGTCTCGGCGACGACGTCGGCTGCGGTGGTGACGGGAGCGAGGACGAGGTCCGTCGTGCCGGCGTCGACGGCGGCGAGGGTCGCGCTCGTGGGCGCGGTGAGACCCGCCGGTTCCGCGCCCAGGACGGTGCAGCGCGCGGCGGCCGGTGCCTCGGCGCCGGGGGTCTGCCACGCCACGCGGAACAGCGCGTCGCGTGTGCCGACGGCGGCCACGGCGGCGAGCTGTCCGGGCGACGCCGGCCGCAGTCGCAGCGCGGCCAGTTCCACGACGGGCCGGCCCTCGCGGTCGGTGGCGGTCAGGCGCAGCGTGTCGGCGCTCTCCCGGGCGGCGCGCACGCGCAGGACACGGGTGGTCGCGGGATGCACGGTCACCCCGGTCCAGGAGAACGGCAGCAGCAGGGGCGCGTCCTCGGGCTCGGCGGCGGGCACGGCCTGGGTGACGGCGTCGAGCAGCGCCGGGTGTACGAGGTGCCCGGTGGTGGCTGCGGTCTCGGGGAGTTCCACCTCGGCGTAGACCTCGGTGTCCCGGCGCCACAGGGCGCGCAGGCCCCGGAAGGCGGGGCCGTAGCCGTAGCCGCGGGCGGCGAAGCGGTCGTAGACGCCGTCCACCGGGATCGGCTCCGCGCCGGCCGGGGGCCACTCGCCGGGCACGGGCTCGGCGGGTACGGGCTCGGCGGGTACGGACGGTGCGAGGACGCCCGTGGCGTGCTGGGTCCAGCCGTCGCCGGAGTGCGTGTGGACGGCGACGGTACGGCGTCCGCCGTCGTCGGCGCCGTGCACGGTGACGCGCAGGGTCAGGCCGTCGGCGGGCACTCCGATCGGCGCGGACAGGGTCAGTTCCTCGACCTGGGCGCAGCCGAGCCGGTGGCCGGCGTGGGCGGCCATCTCCAGGACCGCGGTGCCGGGCAGCAGGACGGTGCCCAGCACGGTGTGCTCGGTCAGCCAGGAGTGGGTCTCGGGGCTGATCCGGCCGGTGAGGAGCAGGCCTCCGTCGGCGGGGAGGTCGGCCTCGGCGCCGAGCAGCGGATGCCCGCCGGCGGTGAGGCCGACAGCGGTCAGGTCGCCGGGGCCTGTGGTGCCGGGGGCGAGCCAGTAGCGCTCGCGCTGGAAGGGGTAGGTGGGCAGTTCGACGGGGCGGGCGCGGACGGTGTCGAACAGGGGCTGCCAGTCGACGGGCACACCGGCGGCGGCCACTTCGGCCAGTGCGGTGGTGAAGCGCAGCCGGTCGCTCTCGTCGCGGCGCAGGGTGGCGGCCACGCGCAGGTCGGTGCCCGCGGCCTCGGCGGTCTGCTGCATGGCGACGGTGAGCACGGGGTGCGGGCTGATCTCCACGAACGCGTGGTGGCCGGCGTCGAGCAGTCCGCTGATCGCGTCCTGGAAGAGCACGGGCTCGCGCAGGTTGCGGTACCAGTAGCGGGCGCCCAGTTCGCTGCCGTCGATCCAGTCCGCGGTGACGGTGGAGTACAGCGGGATGCCGCCGTCCTGCGGGCGGATGCCCTTGAGTTCGGCGAGCAGCCGGGTGCGTACGGCTTCCACCTGCGGGGAGTGCGAGGCGTAGTCGGCGGCGACCCGGCCGGCGCGCAGCCCTTCGTCGTCGCAGAGGTCGAGCAGTTCCTCCAGCGCCTCGCGGTCGCCCGCGACGACCAGCGAGCGGGGGCTGTTGGCGGCGGCGACGCCGAGCCGGCCGGGCCAGCGCTCCAGCATCTTCTCGACGTCGGCGGCGGGGGCGGCGACGAAGGCCATGCCACAACTGCCGGGCAGGTCGGCCACGGCCTTGGCGCGCAGCGCGACGGTCTTCGCGGCATCGTCCAGGGTGAGGGCGCCGGCGACGCAGGCGGCGGCGATCTCGCCCTGGGAGTGGCCGACCACGGCTGCCGGCACGACACCGTGCGAGCGCCACACGGCGGCCAGCGAGACCATGAGCGCGAACAGCACGGGCTGCACGACGTCGACGCGGCTCAGCGGCGGCGCGCCCTCGGCGTCGCGCAGCACGTCCACGACCGACCAGTCCAGCCAGGGCGCGAGGGCGCGTTCGCACTCGGCCATGCGGGCGGCGAACACCGGGTTGGTGTCGAGGAGTTCGACGCCCATGCCGAGCCACTGGCCGCCCTGGCCGGCGAAGACGAAGACGACGCTGCCGTCGGCTCCGGCGGTGCCGCGGACCACGGCCGGGTCGGCGCCGCCCGCGGCGAGCACGTCCAGTGCGGCCAGCAGTTCGGCGCGGTCGCGGCCCACGACGGCAGCGCGGTGCTCGAACGCGGTGCGGCGGGTGGCCAGGGTGAGCGCGACGGAGGCGGGCTGGAGTTCCGGGTCGGCCGCGACGAACGCGCGCAGCCGGGCGGCCTGTTCGAGCAGGGCGGTCTCGCTGCGCGCGGACAGCTGCCAGGGCACGGGGACCGAACCGCCCGGCTGCTTGGGCGACACGTCCTCCGCTTCGGGCTCTTCGGGTGCTTCCGCCACGATCACATGGGCGTTGGTGCCGCTGACGCCGAACGACGACACACCGGCCCGGCGCGGGCGTTCGCCGCGGGGCCAGGGGCGGGCCTCGGTCAGCAGCCGCACGTCGCCGGACACCCAGTCCACGTGCGGGGTGGGCTCGTCGACGTGGAGCGTCCTGGGCAGCAGTCCGTGCTGGAGCGCCAGTACGGTCTTGATGACTCCGCCGACGCCGGCGGCGGCCTGGGCGTGGCCGAGGTTGGACTTCAGCGAGCCCAGCCACAGCGGCCGGTCGCGGTCCTGCCCGTAGGAGGCGAGCAGGGCCTGGGCCTCGATGGGGTCGCCCAGCGTGGTGCCGGTGCCGTGTCCCTCGACGGCGTCCACGTCACCGGGGCGCAGTCCGGCGTCGGCCAGTGCCTGTCGTACGACGCGCTGCTGGGCGGCGCCGCTCGGCGCGGTGAGCCCGTTGGAGGCGCCGTCCTGGTTGACGGCGGTGCCGGGCATCAGGGCGAGCACCGGGTGGCCGTGGCGGCGGGCGTCGGACAGCCGCTCCAGCAGGAGCATGCCGGCGCCCTCGGACCAGCCGAGTCCGTCGGCGGCCTTGGCGTACGAGCGGCAGCGGCCGTCCTCGGACAGACCGCCCTGCTTGGTGAAGTCGACGAACAGTTCCGGCGTCGGCATGACGGTCACGCCGCCGGCGAGCGCGAGGGTGCTCTCGCCCGAGCGCAGCGAACGCACCGCCTGGTGCAGGGCGACGAGGGAGGACGAGCAGGCGGTGTCCACCGTGAAGGCGGGGCCCTCCAGGCCGAGGACGTAGGCGATGCGGCCGGCCACCACGCTGGCCAGGCGGCCGGTCAGGGCGTGTCCGTCGCCGCCCTCGGGGATGCCGGCGAGCAGCGAGGAGTAGGACTGGGCGTTGGCGCCGACGAAGACGCCGACGCGTCCGCCCCGCCAGGATCCGGGTGCGACACCGGCCCGCTCCAGCGCCTCCCAGCCGGTCTCCAGCAGCAGCCGCTGCTGGGGGTCCATCAGCTGGGCCTCACGGGGGCTGATGCCGAAGAAGCCGGCGTCGAACATGGCGACGTCGTCGAGGAATCCGCCGTGCCGGGTGCGGCTGGCCAGGGGGCCGTCCGGGTCGGCGAGGGCGGCGAGGTCCCAGCCGCGGTCGGTGGGGAACGGTGTGATGGCGTCGCGTTCCTCCAGCAGGAGCCGCCACAGGTCGTCGGGGGTGGTCACACCGCCCGGGAAGCGGCAGGCCATGCCGACCACGGCGACCGGGTCGTCGTCGGCCGCGCGCTGTACGGGCTCGTCGTCCTCGACGGCCAGGACGTGCCGGCCGGAGGCGGCGTCGACCAGGGCGTCCGCGAGGGCGCGGGCGGTGGGATGGTCGTAGATGGCGGTGGTGGGCAGCTTCACGCCGGTGCCGCGGCTGAGCCGCAGCAGCAGTTGCACGGCGGTCAGCGAACGCAGTCCGAGTTCGCGGATGGCCCGGTCCGGCGGTACGTCGGCGGCGGTGCCGAGGTCGAGGACCTCCGCGACCTGCGTCAGCACCAGGTCGAGGACGACGCGCCGGCGCTCGGGCTCGGGCAGACCGGCGAGCCGGTGCGTGAGCGCGGGCGGCTGAGCGGCCTTCGGTCCGGCCAGCGGCTCAGTCATGGGTGGTCCCCTCCAGCGGGTCCGGTGCGTGCAGTGCGGAGACGGGCAGGCCGGGGTCGGCGAGTGCGGCCTGCAGCAGGGCGGTGGTGCCGGCCAGCAGGGCGTCCACGACGCGTCGGCCGAGGGCGGCCGCGCGGTGTACGACGTGTCCGGTGAGGCCGCCGTCGGGGTCCTCGACCAGGTGCACCTCGAGGTGCCAGCGGGCGTAGGCCTGACCGCCGGTGAACTGCTCGACGCGGGCGCCGGGCAGGCCCAGTTCGCCCAGTTCGACGTTGACGAGCTGGAACACGACGTCGACCAGCGGCTGTTCGGGGTCCAGGCCGAGGCCCTCGACGACGCGTTCCCAGGGCAGGGCTTGGTGGGCGTAGGCGTCGACGGCGGTGTCCCGGACCCGGCCCAGCAGGCCGGCGAACGAGGGGTCCCCGGAGAGGTCGACGCGCAGCGGCACGAAGTTGGCGAAGAAGCCGATCAGCCCCTCGACCTCGGCCCGGGTGCGGCCGGCCACCGGGGAGCCGACGGCGAGGTCGTCGGTGCCCGTCCAGCGGGCGAGGGTGGCGGTGAAGGCGGCCAGCAGGGTCATGTAGAGGGTGGCGTCGTGCTCGGCGCCGACCCGGCGGGCGGTGTCGACCAGGGCGGCGGGCAGCCGCCATTCGGTGAGCACGCCGGTGCCGTCGTGGACGGCGTCGGCCGGGACGCCCGGAAGGGCGAGGGGCCGCAGTCCGTCGAGCCGGCGGCGCCAGTGGTCGAGCTGGGCGTCGAGTGCGGCGCCGGTGAGCCAGGAGCGCTGCCACACGGCGAAGTCGCCGTACTGGACCGGGAGTTCGGGCAGCCCGGACGGGCGGTTCTCGCGCAGTGCCGCGTAGCTGCGGGACAGTTCGGACCAGAGCACGCCCTGGGACCAGCCGTCGGTGGCGATGTGGTGCACCGTCAGCAGCAGGACGTGGTCGTCCGGGGCGATCCGCAGCAGGGCGGGCCGGAGCACGGGGCCGGTGACGAGGTCGAACGGCTGGGCCGCGGCCTCGTCGGCCAGGGCGCGGGCGGTGGCCTCGTCGGGTACGTCCACCGGCTCCAGCGCGATGTCCGGGGCGGGCAGGATCACCGACGTGGGCTCGTCGCCGGGCACGAAGACCGTGCGCAGTACCTCGTGGCGGCGGACGACCTCGGTCAGGGCGCGGCCGAGCAGGTCCGTGTCCAGTTCACCGGTGATACGTACGGCCAGCGGGATGGTCCAGACCGGGTTGCGGGGGTCGGCCTCGTACAGCCGCCACAGCCGCAGCTGGCCCAGCGACAGCGGCAGGGGCCGCTGCCGGGACACGGGTACCAGGGGCGCGGCGGCCGAGCGCGGGGACACGGCGACGACCTCGGCGAGCGCGCGGGGGGTGCGGTGCTGGAACAGCTCCCGCAGGGATACCTCGGCGCCCAGCACCTCGCGGATCCGGGCGACCGTGCGGGCCGCGACCAGCGAGTGGCCGCCCAGGGCGAAGAAGTCGTCGTCGATGCCGACGCGTTCGCTCTCCAGCACCTCGGCGAACACCTCGCACAGGGCCTTCTCCTCGCCGGTGCGGGGCGCGGTGAAGCCGGTGTCGAGGGTGGTGCGCAGATCGGGGGCGGGCAGCGCGCCCCGGTCGATCTTGCCGGTGGTGGTCAGCGGAAACGCGTCCAGCGGGACGAGCGCCGACGGCACCATGTAGTCCGGTACCGCGTCTGCCAGGTGGGCGCGCAGCCGGGCGGGCAGTGCCCCGTCGGTGCCGGGGACGGGCACGACGTAGCCGACGAGCCGCTTGACGCCCGGGGTGTCCTCGCGGGCGACGACGACGGCGCGGGTCACCTGCGGGTGCCGCAGCAGTACGGCCTCGACCTCGCCCAGCTCCACCCGGAAGCCGCGGATCTTGACCTGGTGGTCGAGTCGGCCCAGGTACTCCAGGCTGCCGTCGGGCCGCCAGCGCCCCAGGTCCCCGGTGCGGTAGAGGCGGGAGCCGGGCGGGCCGAAGGGGTCGGCCACGAACTTCTGCGCCGTCAGTTCCGGCTTGCCGACGTAGCCGCGGGCGAGCCCGGGGCCGGCGAAGCACAGTTCGCCGGCGACGCCCACGGGGACCGGCCGGAGCCGGTCGTCCAGTACGTAGGCGCGGGCGTTGTCGACGGGTTCGCCCAGGTGTGCGGCCTGGGGCCAGTCGGCGACGTCGCCGGGCAGGGTGTAGGCGGTGACGACCTGGATCTCGGTGGAGCCGTAGTGGTTGTGCAGGCGCAGCCGGGGCCGGGCGGCGCAGAACTCGCGCAGCACGGTGTCGAGTGTCAGGGGCTCGCCCGCCTGGGAGATGTGCCGCAGCGAGGTGAGCTCGGCGCGGCCGGCGGCCGCCTCCTCGGCGAGGGCGCGGATCATCAGGTTGGGCACGAAGATCTGCTCGATGGCCCGCTCGTCGAGCCAGCGGGCGAAGCGGGCCGGGTCGCGGCGGGTCTCCTCGGTGGGGATGACGAGTGTCTCGCCGTACAGGAGCGCGGAGAGCACCTCCTGCACCGACACGTCGAAGGTGAGGGCGGTGAACTGGGCGGTCCGGGTGCCGGGGCCGCCGGGTACCGCCTTCTTCTGCCAGGCGAGCATGTTGACCACGCACCGGGCGGGCATGGCGATGCCCTTGGGCACGCCGGTGGAGCCGGAGGTGTAGACGACGTAGGCGAGCGAGTCGGGGCCCGGTCGCCGCGTCGTCCCGGCCGGGAACGGCTGGGTCGGGGCGGGGGCGTCCACGAGGACGACGGCGGTGCCCTCGGTGAAGACGTCCGCGTGCTGCCGGTCGGTGACGGCGACCGTCATCCGGGCGTCGTCGACGATGAGCCGGATCCGGTCGCGGGGGTGGTGCGGGTCGATCGGCACGTAGGCCGCGCCGGCCTTCAGGATGCCGATCAGGCCGGCCGTCTGCGCGGTGCTGCGTTCCAGACAGAGGCCGACGAGGTCGTCCGGCCGTACCCCGTGCGCCCGCAGCCCGGCGGCGATCCGCTCGGCCTCGCGGTCCAGCTCGGCGTAGGTGAGGACGTCGTCCTCGCACTCCACCGCCGGGGCGTCGGGGGTGCGGGCCACCTGCTCGGCGAACAGCTCCGCGAGCGAGGCGTCCCGGTAGGGCAGGGCCGTGTCGTTCCACTGCTCCAGCAGCAGGCGGTGGTCCTCGTCGTCCAGCAGCGAGAGCGCCGACAGCGGCGCGTCCGGGTCGGCGAGCGCCCTGCGCAGCAGGACCGTCAGGTGGTGCAGCATCCGGCGGACCGTCTCCGCCTCGAACAGGGCGGTGGAGTGCAGCACGGTGCCGCGCACCCGGTCCCCGTCCTCGGTGAGGTGCACTTCGAGGTCGACGCGGGTGAAGGCGTGGTCGGTCAGCAGTGGTTCCAGCCGGGCGGCGCCGAGGCGGTCCCCCTTGTCCGCGGGTGCCCGCATGAGCTGGAAGACCACCTGGACCAGCGGGTTGCGGGACAGGTCCCGTTCGGGTGCCAGCGTCTCGACGAGGTGCTCGAAGGGCAGGTCCTGGTGGTCCATGGCGCCGACCACCGTCTCGCGTACCCGGCCCAGCAGGTCGCGGAAGGTGGGGTCCCCGGAGGTGTCGGTGCGCAGCACCAGCATGTTGACGAAGAAGCCGATCAGCCGCTCCACCTCGGGGCGGGTGCGGCCGGCCACGGGTGCGCCGACGGCGACGTCCTCGGTGCCGGCGAATCGGGCCAGGACCACGGTGAACGCGGTCAGCAGCGTCATGTAGAGGGTGGCGCCCTCGGCGTCGCCGAACGCGCGCGCCGCCCGGACCAGGTCCGGGGGCAGCTGCCAGGGCTGGGAGGCGCCCGCCGAGCCGGCGACCGCGGGGCGGGGCCGGTCCAGGGGCAGCTCCAGGGGGCGCAGGCCGGCGAGCCGGGTCCGCCAGTAGGCCAGGTGCCGTTCCCGTTCGGCGCCGGTGAGCCGGTCGCGCTGCCAGATGGCGAAGTCGCCGTACTGGACGGGCAGTTCGGGCAGTACGGCGGTGTCGCCGGCGAGTTCGGCGCGGTAGGCCTCGGCCAGTTCGCCCCAGAAGACGGCGTGCGACCAGCCGTCGGTGACCGCGTGGTGCGCGGTGATCAGGACGGCGTGGTCCTCGGCCGCGATCCGCAGCACCCGGGATCGCAGCAGCGGTCCCCGGGCCAGGTCGAAGGGGCGCGCGGCGTCCGCCTCGGCCAGGGCGTGTGCCTCGGCCTCGTCGGCGACGTCCGTGACCTCCAGGCTGAGCGGGGCCGCGGGCCGGACGACGGCCATGGGCTCGCCGGCGGCGGCGGCGAAGACGGTTCGCAGCACCTCGTGGCGGGAGACCACCTGGGTCAGGGCCCGGCCCAGGGCGTCCACGTCGAGCGGGCCACGGGCGCGCACGCCCATCGCCACGTTCCAGAAGCCGCTGTCCGGGGTGAGCCGGTCCAGGAACCACAGGCGGCGCTGAGAGGACGACAGCGGGAGCGCGCCGTCGCGGCGGGCCGGCCGGATCACGTCCGTCACCGCTCCGGGCTCGCCGAGCGTCTCGGCCAGCCGGCGCGGGGTGCGCCGTTCGAACACCGCCTGGAGCGCGACGTCGGGCCCGAAGCGCGCGCGGATCCGGGCGATCGCGCGGGTGGCCAGCAGCGAGTGGCCGCCGAGGGCGAAGAAGTCGTCGTCGGCGCCGACCGGGTGGATGTCGAGCACTTCGGCGAAGATCTCGCACAGCACCCGTTCCGCCTCGGTGGCGGGCTCGGCGTAGCCGCTCTCGGCGACCGAGCGGGTGTCGGGGGCGGGCAGGGCCCGGCGGTCGATCTTCCCGGTGGTGGACAGCGGGAACGCGTCGAGCGCGACGAACGCCGACGGCACCATGTAGTCCGGTACGGCGCCCGCGGCGTGGGCGCGCAGCGCGGGCAGCACGCTGTCGCCGGCGTCCGGCTCCAGCACCACGTAGGCCACCAGGCGCTTGTCACCGGGGACGTCCTCGCGGACGGCGACGGTGACTTGCGAGACGGCCGGGTGCCGCAGCAGCGCCGCCTCGACCTCGCCGGGCTCCACCCGGAAGCCGCGGATCTTGACCTGGACGTCGGCGCGGCCGAGGAACTCCAGCGCACCGCCGGGCAGCCACCGTACGACGTCGCCCGTGCGGTACATCCGCTCGCCGGGCCCGCCCCACGGGTCCGGCACGAACTTCTCGGAGGTCAGGTCGGGCCGGCCCAGGTAGCCGCGTGCCACCCGGGGGCCGCCGATGACGAGTTCGCCCGCCACGCCGAGCGGTGCCGGCCGGAGGGCGTCGTCGAGGACGTACACCCGGGTGTTGTCGATCGGGGCGCCGATGGGCACGCGGGAGCCGACGAGGCGGAAGCCCGGTTCCATGGGGAACAGCGTGGTGAAGGCGGTCGCCTCGGTCGGCCCGTAGGCGTCGAGCACGGTCAGGTGCGGGTGGGCGGCCATCACCTGGGCGACGGTCTCGCCGGACACGGCCTCGCCGCCGGTGAGGACCTCGCGCAGCCCGCCGAAGCAGGCCATGCATTCCTCGGCGAGCAGGCTGAACAGGGGTGCGGGCAGGCACATGGCGGTGACGCCGTGCTCGCGGATGAGCCGGTCGAAGGTGTCCGGTTCGACGTGCTCGTCGGCGGCTACGACGATCTGCTTGCCCGCCAGCAGGAACGGCCACAGCTCATAGGTGGAGATGTCGGTGGCCAGCGGGTAGTGCAGCAGGACCCGTTCGTGGTTGCCGTTCCGCCAGCGCCGGTCGGCGGCCAGGACCACGACGTTGCGGTGGGTCACGGCCACGCCCTTGGGCTCGCCGCTGGAGCCGGAGGTGTAGATGACGTACGCGGTGGTGTCGGGGTGCGGGTCGATGCCGGGGTCGGTATCGGGTCCGGGTCCGGGGTCGGTCACGTCGAGGACGGTGACGCCGTCGGTGCCGGGCACCGGGCGGTCGGCGATGACGACGCGCAGCCCGGAGGCGGCCACGATGCGCTCGGTCCGGCCCGGGGGGTTGCGGGGGTCGAGCGGCACGTAGGCGGCGCCCGCCTTGAGCACGCCCAGCACGGCGGCGACCATGCCGGTGGAGCGGCCGGTGGCCACACCGACCGGTTCGTCGGCACCGACGCCGTGGGCCAGCAGGAGGTGGGCGAAGCGGTTGGCCAGCCGGTCCAGTTCCGCGTAGGTCGTGCGTTCGTCGCCGCAGATCAGCGCGACGGCGTCGGGGGTGCGGGCGGCCTGTTCGGCGTAGAGCCGGGGCACGGAGCCGTCCGGGAGCGGGGCGGCCGTGTCGTTCCAGGCGACCATGGTGCGGTGCCGGTCGGTCGCGTCGAGCATCGTCGCCGCGGACACCGGCCGGTCGGGTTCGGCGAGCACCTCGCCCAGGACGACCGACACGTGGTGCATCAGCTGGCGGACGGTGTCGGCGTCGAACAGGTCGGCGGCGTACAGCACGGTCGCGCGGACCTCGTCGCCGGTCTCGACGGCGTGCACCTCCAGGTCCATCCGGGTGTACGCGTGGTCGACGTCGAACGGCTCGGCCTCGGCGCCCTGCCACCAGGTCCGCCGGGGCGTGTCGGTGAGCAGCTGGAACGCCGCCTGCACCAGCGGGTTGCGGGACAGGTCGCGCTCGGGCCGCAGCCGCTCCACCAGGTGTTCGAAGGGGACGTCCTGGTGCTCCACGGCGCCGACCACCGCCTCCCGCACCCGGCCGAGGAGTTCCCGGAAGGTGGGGTCGCCGGACAGGTCGGTGCGGATGGCGACGACGTTGACGAAGAAACCGATCAGTGCCTCGGTCTCGGCACGGGTCCGCCCGGCCATCGGCGCGCCCACGGCGACGTCCTCGGTGCGGGCGTACCGGGACAGGACGAGCGTGAACGCGGCCAGGAGCACCATGTAGAGCGTGGCGCCCTCGCGGGCGGCGACGGCGCGGGCGTCCCGGATCAGCTCGACGGGCAGCTGCCAGGGCAGGGTGCCCGCCCGGCCGGTGGCGACGGCGGGCCGGGCCTTGTCCAGCGGCAGCTCCAGCGGGGCCAGGCCGGCCAGCCGGTCGGTCCAGTAGCCGGCCCGGCGCTCCAGCACCTCGCCGGAGAGCCAGGACCGCTGCCAGAGCGCGTAGTCGCCGTACTGGACGGGGGGTTCGGGCAGCGGTGTGCCGTCGTAGGCGGCGGCGACCTCGGCCCACAGCAGGGCCTGGGACCAGCCGTCGGTCGCGATGTGGTGCACGGCGACGACGAGGACGTGGTCGTCGGGGGCGAGCCGGAGCAGCGTGGCGCGCAGCAGCGGGCCGTGTGCCAGGTCGAAGCCGGTGGACAGTTCGGCGGAGGCCGCGGCGCGTGCGGCGTCCGCGTCGGGTACGTCGACGATGCGCAGGGCGACCGGGGCGGCGGCGCCGACGACCGCGGCGGGCACGCCGTCCGCCACGGTGAAGGTGGTGCGCAGGGTCTCGTGGCGGGCGACGACGGCCGACAGGGCGCCGGCGAGCCGGTCGGCGTCCAGCGGCCCGCGGATCCGCAGGGCACCGCCGGAGGTGGAGGAGGCGCTGCCCGGGGTGAGCTGGTCCAGGAACCACATCCGCTGCTGGGCGAAGGACAGCGGCAGCGGCCGGTCGCGGTCCGCCGGCTCCAGCGGCGGCGCCGGGTCGGCCGGGTGCGCGGCACCGCCGACCACCGCGGCCAGGGTCCGTGGGGTGCGGTGCTCGAAAACCTCCCGCAGCGGGATGTCGGTGCCGAAGAGGCGGGCGATGCGGGCGACGAGGCGGGTGGCGAGCAGCGAGTGCCCGCCGCGCACGAAGAAGTCGTCCTCGGCGCCGACCGCGTCGGCGCCGAGCAGTTCGGCGAAGACGTCGCACAGCGCGCGCTCCGTGTCGGTGCGCGGGGTGGCCGCGCCGGTCTCCGGGTTCTCCGCCGCGTCGGGCAGCGCGGCCCGGTCGACCTTGCCGGCAGCGGTCAGCGGGAGCGCTTCGCCGATGACGAACACGGCGGGCACCAGGTAGTCGGGCAGGGCCGCCGCCGCGTGCGCGCGCAGCGCCGCGCTGTCGGTGGTGTGCCCGGCGCGCGGTACGACGTGGGCGACGAGCCGCTTGCCGGCCGGGCCGTCGCCGCGCACCACGACGGCGGTGTGCGCGACGGCGGGGTGGGCGGCCAGGACGGCTTCGACCTCGCCGGGCTCGACCCTGAGGCCGCGCAGCTTGGCCTGGTCGTCGGCGCGGCCCAGGAATTCCAGGACGCCGTCGGGGCGGCGGCGCACCACGTCGCCGGTGCGGTACATGCGGCTGCCCGGCGGTCCGGACGGGTCGGGCAGGAAGCGCTCGGCGGTGGCCGCCGGGCGGCCGGCGTAGCCGCGGGCCAGGCGCGGGCCCCCGACGTACAGTTCGCCGGGCACGCCGAACGGGACGGGCCTCAGCCGGTCGTCGAGGACGTGGACACGGGTGTTGTCCAGGGGGCTGCCGATGGGCACCCGCCCGCGGGGGGCGGGATCGGACGGCTCGATCGGGTGGAGGGTGGCGAAGGTGGTGGTCTCGGTGGGGCCGTAGCCGTTGACGACGGTCAGCCGCGGGTGGGCGGCGCGGACACGGGCCACGGTCGCGGGGGACACGGTGTCGCCGCCGACGACGAGTTCACGGACGCCGGCCAGGCAGGTGACGTCCTCCTCGGCCACGAGGTCGAAGAGGCCGGAGGTCAGCCACAGCGCGGTGACGCCCTGTTCGGCGACGACGCGGGCGAGGGAGCGCGGGCCGAGGGCTCCGGGCGGGGCCACGACGACGCGGCGGCCGGACAGCAGCGGGGACCACAGTTCGTAGGTGGAGGCGTCGAACGCCTGCGGGGAGTGCAGCAGGACCCGGTCGTGGGCCCCGCCGGCCCAGCGCCGGTGGAGGGCGAGGGCGGCCACGGCGCGATGGGTGGTGGCGACGGCCTTGGGTGTGCCGGTGGAACCGGAGGTGGACATCACGTACGCCAGGCCGTCCGGGCCGACTGTCGCCGCCGGGGCCGTGCCGGGGGTGCCGTCGGGGACGGCGCGCAGGTCCACCCGCGGCAGGTGCTCGGTGCCGGCGGGCGGGGGGCCGCCGTCGGTGAGCAGCAGTGCGGCGCCGGTGTCGGCCAGGACGGCTCGGGTCCGGGCGGCCGGGTTGCGGACGTCGAGCGGCAGGTAGGCACCGCCCGCCTTGAGTACCGCGAGCACGGCGACGACCAGGCCGGCCGAGCGCTCGGCCGCCAGCGCGACGACGCGCTCGGGGCCGACTCCGTGCCCGGTCAGGACGTGGGCGAGCCGGTTGGCCGCGCGGTCGAGCCCGGCGTAGCTGAGCTGCTCGGTTCCGTCGGCGACGGCGATGGCGTCCGGGGTGCGGGCGGCCTGGGCGGCGAACAGTTCGGGCAGCGAGGCGTCGGGGAGCGGGACGTCGGTGCCCCGGGCGGTCCGCTCCAGCGCCGCGTCCTCGGCGGCGTCGGTCATCGTCAGCCGGGACAGCGGCCGGTCCGGCTGGGCGCAGGCGACGCGCAGCAGCGCCGTCAGATGGCGGGCCAGCCGCTCGACGGTCTCCCGGTCGAACAGGGCACGGCTGTAGTTGACGAGCCCCTCGACGCCGCCCTCGGCGTCCTCGCCGAGGTAGACCTCCAGGTCCATGCGGGTGAAGGCACGGTCGCCGGCGAAGGGTTCGGCGGTGGTGCCGGGGAACGGCGCCGGGCGGGCGGCGGGCCGGGGCACGTACTGGAAGACGACCTGGGCCAGCGGGTTGCGCGACAGGTCGCGCTCCGGGACCAGCCGTTCGACCAGGTACTCGAAGGGCACGTCCTGGTGCGCCATCTCGTCCACCGAGGCGGCGCGGACGCGTTCGACCAGCTCCGCGAACGTGGGGTCGCCGGACAGGTCGGTGCGGGTGACGACGGTGTTGACGAAGAACCCGATCAGTCCCTCGACCTCGGCCAGGGGGCGGCCGGCGACGGGCTGGGCGACGGCCACGTCCTCGGTGCGGGCGTGGCGTCCGAGGACCGCGCTGAACGCGGCCAGCAGGGTCATGTGCAGGGTCGCGCCCTGCCGGGCGGCGACGCCCCGGGCGGCGGCGACGGCGTCCGCCGGCAGGCGCCAGGTGACGACGCCGCCCTCGGCGGAGGCGACGGCCGGGCGGGGCCGGTCGAGCGGCAGGTCCAGCGGGGGCAGGCCGGCCAGGCGGTCCTGCCAGAAGGCGAGCCGTCGCTCCAGCACGGCGGGGGGCAGGGTGCGGCGCTGCCATGCGGCGAAGTCGGCGTACTGGACGGGCAGTTCGGGCAGCGCGGGCTGACGGTCGTCGGCCAGTGCGGTGTAGGCCGCGGTCAGCTCGGTCCACAGCAGGCCGTGCGACCAGCCGTCGGTGGCGATGTGGTGGACGGTCAGCAGCAGGACGTGGTCGTCGGCGGCGAGCCGCAGCAGACGGGCGCGGAGCAGGGGGCCCTTGGTGAGGTCGAAGGGGCGTGCGGCCTCGTCGCCCGCGAGCCGTTCGGCGTCGGCCTCGTCCGCGGCGTCGGTGACGGGTACGGTGACCGGCTCCGGCGGCAGCACCACGGCACCGGGCACGCCCTCGTGGTCGGCGAAGACGGTGCGCAGGGTCTCGTGGCGGGCGACGACGAGACTCAGCGCCCGGGCCAGCAGACCGGCGTCCAGCGGGCCGCGGACGCGCACCGCGGTGCCGAAGTTGTAGAAGGCGCTGTCCGGCATCAGCCGGTCGAGGAACCACAGCCGCTGCTGGGCGAACGACAGCTGGAGCGGCTGGTCCCGGGGGACACGGGTGATGCCCGACGGTGCCGTGCCGGTTCTCGCCGTGCGTTCCCGGAGCCGGTTCAGTGCCGAGTCCAGCCCCGGCCGGCGCGAGCTCCCCTGCGTCATCCGGCTGTCTCCCGCTCCTGGTCGGCGTCGGTGAGTCCGCGGGCGCGCATCATGCTCGCCAGCGCGCGATGGCTGCCGGACTCGCTTGCTTCGAACTGCTCGACCACGCGCCGCCGCATCGGGGCGGGCTTCTCCTGGCTGAGCTTGAACATCGTCTGCACGGTTTCGATCCGCAGGGTGAAAGCGCCCACGCCGGGCGCGATCTGCCGGAAGTAGTCCAGGGAGGACTCCTGGTCCCAGCCGCGCCCGAAGCCGCCCTCCAGCCGCCGGGCGGTGTCGGAGACGATGTCCAGCACGGCGGCGGGTTCGGCGGTGGGCTCCACCGTGCCGGTCACGTGCACGGCGGTGAAGTCCCAGGTGGGCGCCGCGGGTGTGACCTCGTAGACCGTGGGCGAGACGTAGCCGTGCGGGCCCTGGAAGACGATGAGCGCCCGGTCGCCCGAGCGCATTCGGCGCCACTGCGGGTTCTCGGCGTTCATGTGGCCGATCAGGGTGGAACCGGCCAGTGGCACCGTGCCCGCGGCGACCGCCTCGGCGTCCGCCTCGTCGGGCCCGTGCCGGAACAGCACCGGCGCGTGGGTGGCCACCGGGACGTCCTCGTGCGAGGTGACGACCAACGCCAGTGGGTTGTGCTGCAGGAACGCCAGGACGACACCGTCGCGGTCCTCGCGGTACAGCGGACGCTCGTACACTTCAGCCCCTGTTCCCCGCCACTGCCCTGCCGCCGGCGGTGCGGTCCGGGTCGCGCCGGCCGCCGGTGATCGACTGAGCGATCTCGCCCGCGCGGACCGCCACCATGGACAGCAGGGTGGACGCGATGCCGTGGGTCGCCTCGGTGGCGCCCTGGACGTAGATCCCGCACCGGAAGTCCCCGGTGGTGCTGAGCCGGTAGTCGCGGCCGATGAGCAACTCGCCCGCCGCGTCCCGGCGGAGGGCGTCGCCGACGCCGCCGAGCAGTTCCGCCGGATCGGCCGACCGGTACCCGGTGGCGTAGACGACCAGGTCGGCGTCGAGTTCGGTGTGTTCGCCGGTGGGCAGGAACTCCACGCGGACGGCGGCGGATTCACCGCGGGGTTCGACGGACACCAGGCGGGAGGCGTTCATCAGCCGCAGCCGTGGGGTGCCGGTCACCTTCTGCTCGTACTGGCGGCGGGCGAGGTCCCGGAGGACGTCCTCGTCCACGACGGCGTAGTTGGTGCCGCCGTGGTAACGCATGATGGACTGCTTGACCTCGGGCGGGGCGAAGTAGAAGTCGTCCACGGCGGCCGGGTCGAAGACGCGGTTGGCGAAGGGGCTGGAGTCGGCGACGCTGTAGCCGTAGCGGCCGAACACCGCGCACACCTCGGCCTGCGGGTAGCGCTCCATGAGGTGCGCGGCGACCTCGGCCGCGCTCTGGCCGGCGCCGACCACGACGGCCCGGCGGGGCGGGCGTTCGTCGAACGCGGGCAGCCGGTGCAGCAACTGGGAGCTGTGCCAGACGCGTTCACCGGTCTCGGCGCCCTCGGGCAGCCGCGGGCGCAGGCCGGAGGCGATGACGAGGTTCCTGGTCCGTGCGACCACCCGGTCGCCGGCGAGTACGTCCAGCGCGACGACCTCGCCGGCGTCGGTCACCGGTCGCACGCCGGTGGCCTCCACGCCGTACTCGACCAGGTGGTTCAGCCGGTCGGCGGCCCACTGGAGGTAGTCGTGGTACTCGATCCGTGAGGGCAGCAGGGTGTGCTGGTTGATGAAGTCCACCAGCCGGCCCTTGTCCTGCAGATAGGAGAGGAAGCCGAAATCGCTGGTGGGATTGCGCATGGTGGCGATGTCCTTGAGAAAGGACACCTGGAGCGAGGAACCCTCGATGAGCATCCCCCGGTGCCAGCCGAATTCCTTCTGCTTCTCCAGGAAAAGGGCTCGCCCCGCCGCTTCCGATTCATGGAGCGCCACAGCCAGGGCGAGATTTGCGGCACCGAATCCGATGCCGGTGACGTCCAGCACTTCCGATTCCGGGCTCTGCTGTGCAGTGGGTCCTTGTCCTGCGAGCCGAGTCATATATCAACCACCAGGAGTTTCTCAATGGATGTATCGTCGCAGGACGCCCAGAATTCACCCGCGACGTCCTCCAGATGCGCGAGGGAACGCGCACTGTAAAGGGTGGTCTGGTACTGGGTTATGTCGTAGTCGACGCGGGCCATGTCGGCGATGTCGAGCGGCCGGATGTCGGCGGAGCGGAAGTGCTCCAGCTCGCCGTAGGAGGAGACGATGCTGGCGCCGTAGGCGCGGGGCCCGTCGACGGCGTCCAGCAGGCCGCACTCGACCGTGAACCAGAAGGTCTTGGCGACGAACTGGACGGCTGTCTCGGATTCGACCCTGCGCACGGCCTCGCCGGCCAGTCGGTACAGCGCGGCGAACCGGTCGTCGGCCATGGCGCTCCCGTGCCCGATGACCTCGTGCAGGATGTCCGGCTCGGTCGAATAGAAGGGGGTCGCGCCGTCGCGCAGGTACTGGGTCGAATGGAAGTATCCATCGGCCAGGGAGCCGCAGAACAGGGCGAAGGGGACTACACCGGGGGCGGGTCGCAGCCGGAATCCGGTCAGCCCGTGCAGGCGCTCGGACACGTCCTGCAGTTGCGGGACGCCGTCTTCGGCCACACCAAGACGCTCGGCGGCGGCGAGGAACTCCGGCGCCGCGAGGTCCCGGTGCCGCTCCGTCAGCCGCTGGGAGACCAGGCGCCACAGCGCGTGTTCGGCTTCGGTGTATTCGACTGCCGCAATGGGCTCGCCGAGTACGTGCTCCGCGGCACGGGCCGCTATTTCGTCACGCCGCTTCCGGTATGCCGGCGACTCGTCCTCTAATCGGGTGGTGGCCGGATCGCTATTCATTCCCCTGCCTCCCGCCGTGGTCATCGGCAGGAGGTGCCCCGAATTTTGGTCTGGTTCGAACGTGCTCATATCAGCCTTCCCCCGTCTGGCCGAACCAATCGAAACCCTACACGCCACCCGCGACACCTGCAAGAATTTTCGAGCTGTCCGTTTTGAGATGTTTACGGACGTTCACCCGACATGATCGACAACGGCTCGAGGAAACGCCGATCACGACGGCTTTACATCGCCCGATAACGCGCATGAACTGATATTCATGCAATCCGGCGCGGCGGCGGATGACGGACCGTATTTTTTCAGCCACGGGCGGTCGCGGAGTCAGGTGTTCACCGCCGGCGCCGCACAGTCGGGTCGAGGAGGGCGAGGGACCACGGCACCGACGGCACCGGCCAACAACCGGTATACACCTGTTGGGCCGTCAGATAGGCGCCGTCACAGCAGAGTTGACTCTCCTGGAGAAAGCCTCCGGGCCGGCACCGCACGGGAGTCGGGGCGCAGCCGGCCGTCTCGGGGACACCCCGCTCCCCCATGGGAAGACGCCCAAGAGCCTGGCCGCCGCCGCCCTCCCGCACGGCGGCGGGCCCGGCCCCGTCACCGTCTCCACCCTCACCGACGGAACGGTCCGTCCGGGTGCGCCGGTCGGCAACCGGCGATTACGGAGCAGACGTGGTCGGCCTTCCGTGCTCCTCCTTTGGTGCGAAAAGCACAGACCGGCGAAGTCGACCCCGGCTCGCTCGTCGTGCTCGACATGCCCCGCCTGCGTGTGTCCCAGACCGTGGGCGTCGTGGGCTCATCCCTGACAGGCACAACCGTGCTCAAGGTCACCGGCATAGGAAATCTTGGCGGTCGCCACCAGTCGGGTCGAACGGAAAGACGGTGAGCGGCAAGGTCATTGCCGTCAGCATCAGCGCCCCTCAACAGGACGGCGGTGGACAGGAGCAGGGCGGGGACACCAAGCAGCAGTCCGAGGTGACCGTGTCCCTTGCGGACCAGAAGACCGTGAGGGTGGCCGGCCCCGGACCGGCCACCCTCACCGTGAGCGACCATAAACCCCTCAGGTGCTTGCGGTTCCGGTCACCGCTCTCGTCGCTCTTGCGGAAGGCGGTTACGGCGTCGAAGTCATCCAGCCCGGCGGGCAGCACAAGCTCATACCCGTGACCATCGGCCTCGTCGCCGACGCCCGAGCGCAGATCACCAAGGGCGACATCAAGGAAGGCACCAAGGTGGTGATCCCCGAGTGAGCACCGACACCACAGCCCCCGTCCCCGTCCTGGACCTGGTCGACGTCGTCCGCGAGTTCCCCAGCGACCCGCCGACGCGTGTCCTGCACGGCATCAACCTCACCATCGAAGAGAGCGAACTCGTCGCCGTGGCCGGCCCGTCCGGATCCGGCAAGTCCACCCTCCTCGCCCTCCTGGGCACCCTGGACCGACCCAGCTCCGGCAGCCTCGCCGTCACCGGCCACCCGGTGGACCGACTCAGCGAGGCCCAACTGGCCGTCCTGCGCGCCCGCGACATCGGATTCGTCTTCCAGCAGTTCTTCCTCATGCCCGGGCTCAGCGCCCTGGAGAACGTTGCCACGGGTCTGCTGTACTCGGGCGTCGAACCTTCAGAGAGGCGGCGCCGCGCCACGACAGGTAGCCGTCATCTGCTACCGCCGCCTTGCCGAGTGGCCCAATGGCTCACACCCGGTCTATCTGTTCAGCACAGCGCGGGGAGGCAAGGCCGCTTGCGGGGATGGAGCGGCGGGCGAGGTCGGGCAGGACGGTGGCCAGGCCTAGCAATGCCATGATCGCGCCGAGCCAGAGCGGGGCTCGCAGACCCCAGGCGTCGAGCACGACGGCACCGATGGAGGAGCCGAGGATGATGCCGAGGGTGATGAAGGAGGAGTGGACGGTGTTGACCAGCGGGCCGGCGTTTCCGGTTCGCTGGACGCGGGTCGCCATGGCCGGGTTCATGGTGACGCCGACCAGGCCGATGCCCGTCATGCAGACGACGGCCGGTGCGGGCAGGTCGGCGAGCAGGGCGAAGCCGGTAAGGAACACGGTGTTGATGACGAGGCCGACGGCGAGTACGGGGACGGTGTGGCGGTCGGCGAAGCGGCCGACGATGTTGTTGCCGACGACGGTGGCGGCGCCGTAGACGATCAGCAGGAGGGGGACGGTGCCGGTGGAGAAGCCGGCGAGGTCGGTGAGGATGGGGTTGAAGTAGCTGAAGGCGGAGAAGGTGGCGCCGATGATGAGCGTGCTGGTGGACAGCACCAGCCACAGCTTGGGCTTCTTGAAGACGCCGACCTCGTGCCGGAAGCCGCCGCCGCCCTCGACGCGCTCGATACGGGGAACGCCGAACCAAGTGGCCACGGTGGCAATCACGGTGATGGTGGTGATGGTCCAGAACGCCGCCCGCCAGCCGAAACGCTCGCCGACCAGGGTGGAGATGGGCAGTCCGAGCAGGGTGCCGAGCATGAGGCCGTTCATCGCGACAGCGATCGCGCGGCCGCGGACCTCGGGGCGGGTGATCTGGGCGCACATCGAGATACCCACGCCGAAGAAGGCCTGGGAGGCGATGCCGGTGATGATTCGCGCGGTCATCATCGTGGCGTAGCCGGTCGCGGTGGCAGCCAGGACGTTGCCTGCCAGGAAGATGACGAACAGCGCCATCAGTGCCGTCCGCGGCGGGAGTTTCATGAGAGCCACGGTGAGGAAGGGCCCCCCGGCCGCCATGGCCACCGCGAACGCGGTGATGAGGTATCCGATCTGCGGGGTTGTGGCGTTCAGGCCGTCGGCCATCTGCGGCATCAGTCCGGCGACCACGAACTCGCTGGTCACCATGGCGAAGATGCCGAGTGCCAGGACGTATACGGCACGGGGCACGGTCTTGTCTCCTTGGAGGTCGACGCCGACCGGCGTGGGGCCGGGTGACGTTGCGATGAAGAGATATGGATTGATCAGTTCAAAACGTGGGCATGTGCAGGCAGCGCCCGGGTGGCGAGTGGGTCAGCGGGTCAGTGCGTCGAGGGTGACTTCGGCGATCGACTCCAGTGCGGTCCGGTCAGCGCCGCCCTGGCTGGAGATGCGCATGCCGCCGATCGCGGCGTTGATGAATCGGGCCAGTGCTCCGGCGTCCCGCTGGGAGGTGACGCTGCCGTCGCGGCGACCCTCCTCGATCACCGCGCGCAGCACCGCGAGCCTGCGGGCTGTGTCGCGCTCCAGCAGTTCCGCCGCCCTGCTGTCGCGAGCGGCCAGCTCGACCGTGGTGTTCACTGTCAGGCAGCCCAGGCTGCGGCCGCCGGCCCGGTGCTCGGCCTCGCCGTCGACGACCATGGTGAGCAGGTCGCGGATGCGGTCGGCGGCGCGGCGGCGCGTGTCCTCCAGGACGGCCAGCTGGGCGGTGGTCATGGTGTCGATGTAGTGGGCCAGTGCTCGCTCGAACAGATCGTGCTTGCTCTTGAACGTGTTGTAGATGCTGCTGCGCCCCAGTCCGGTGGCTTCGCACAGGTCCTGGGTGGAAGTGGCCTCGTAACCCTTCTCCCAGAACATGTGCATCGCCGCGTCCAGGGCCCGTTCCTCGTCGAACATCCGCGGTCGCGCCATGCTGCCAGCTTAGCCATTTTGGATCGATCGTTGCAATACATACTCGCTGGTCTCCCGCATGCAACGACGTCTGAGGTCGCCGTCGGCCGCACCATGCCGATCGCGGACGGCGGCTACCCGGGCACCGGCACGACCTTGTGATGCCCTACCGGCGCCGAAAGGGCGAGGAACTCCCGGGCTGGAAGCAGGCACACAACACGTCCTACAAGTTCGGTCGGCGAGGACCTCGCCGCTGAAGGATGGCTGGTGTACGCGGTGGATGGTGGGTTGATGGGGACTTTTGCATCTGGCTCTGTCTGCGGCTCTGTCTGCGGTTCCGTGAAAGTGGCAGGTCAGCGACGGGAGGACACTCTGTCCCTCGAGTCCGTACCGTCGCGATCCATGCGCTCGGGGACGTAGGGACATCGGTCGGCTGGCTTGCGATGATCGATGGTCGGCCGATTTACGCCTGGAACTCGGTGAGGTCGATGGCGTGAACGCGCAGAGGGTAGCCGTACACCGGGTGCACCGTCTCCCGCTCGGGCACCATGCCGAGCTTGCGGATGACGTTCTCGGAGGCGTTGTCCCCCACCTGGCTGATGCTGATGACGCGGTCCAGGCCGCGGTCCTGAAGCGCGAACTCCAGCGTGGCGTGCGCGGCTTCGGACGCGTACCCCTGGTCCCAGAACTGTGAACCCAGGCGCCAGCTGATCGCCACGGCGGGCATCACCTCCGGCAGGAACTCGGGCACGGACAGTCCCGTGAAGCCGATCAGTTCGCCCGAGGCCAGCAGCTCGACGGCGAAGAGCCCGAAGCCCTCCTCGTCCCACTCTTCCTCCCATCGCTCGATGGCCTCGGCCGTGTGGTCCAGGTCGTGCACCGAGCCGTCGTCGATCCAGCGCATGACCCGTGGGTCCGCGTTGATGTCCGCCATTGGCACGAGGTCGTCGTCGTGCCAGCTACGGAGGAGGAGACGGGGTGTGCGGATCTCGGTCATGCGCCCATCCTGCCGAAGACACACGCCTCATCGGTAATCCGGCGCCCCCCTGATGAGAGCAAGACCACACGGTGGCGGCGTCCCGGCGGCCGAAACTGAGGCCGGTCGCGCAACCCGGGGGACATTCGGTCAGAAGCACGGGGCCAGTGGCGTAGGGTGGTCCTACCGACGCGGGGTGGAGCAGCTCGGTAGCTCGCTGGGCTCATAACCCAGAGGTCGCAGGTTCAAATCCTGTCCCCGCTACCAACGCGACAGCCCCCTCGACCAGCAGGTCGAGGGG
>NZ_BMRM01000038.1 GCF_014648635.1 Streptomyces cinerochromogenes
TAACGGGTGGAGTTGACTGGTACTAATAGGCCGAGGGCTTGTCCATTGATGCTCGCGTCCACTGTGTAAGTTCTGAGGCAACGAACGGTTGCCGGCTTTGAGCTGAACTCATGACACAACAGAAGAGTGTGCTTGTTCGCTCGAAACCATTAGGGTTTCGGTGGTCATAGCGTGAGGGAAACGCCCGGTTACATTCCGAACCCGGAAGCTAAGCCTCACAGCGCCGATGGTACTGCAGGGGGGACCCTGTGGGAGAGTAGGACGCCGCCGAACAATCTTTGGAGGACCCCTGGTCACCAGCGTTCAGCTGGGACCAGGGGTCCTTTTGTTTTTACAATGCTTGTGGTACCGAAGACAGGAGTCACCATGTCCACCAACTCTCCCGACGACCGACCGGAGCGCGACCAGCGGCGACGGGACAGTGGTGACCGGGGTGACCGTGGCGGCTTCCGCCGCGACAACGACCGGCGCGACAGTGACCGTCGTGGTGGCGACCGTGGCGGTTACGGCCGCCGCGACGACCGGCGCGATGACCGCCGCGATGACCGCCGTGACGACCGAGGCGGTTTCCGGCGTGACGACAGCCGTGGTGGCGGCTTCCGTCGCGAGGGCGACCGCGGTGCGCGCCCCGGGTTCCAGCGGGATGACCGCGACCGGGGTGAGCGCGGCGGCTTCCGCCGTGACGATCGCCGTGACGACCGGCGTGACGACCGTGGGGACCGCGGCGGGTTCCGTCGCGACGACCGCGGTGACCGCGGTGACCGCGGCGGTGACCGTCCTTCCTACCGTCGGGACGACGACCGCGCCGGCTACGGCCGCCGTGAGGACAACCGTGGCGGCTTCGGGCGGCGTGACGACCGCCGTGACGACCGGCGTGACGACCGTGGGGACCGCGGCGGGTTCCGTCGGGACTACGACCGGCGTGACGACAGCCGCGACGAGCGTCGCGATGACCGGCGTGACGACCGCCGTGGTGGCGGCTTCCGTCGCGACGACCGCGGTGCGCGTCCGGCGTTCCGGCGTGACGACCGGCGCGATGACCGGCGTGACGACCGTGGGGACCGCGGCGGGTTCCGTCGCGACGACCGCGGTGACCGCGGCGGTGACCGTCCTGCCTACCGTCGGGACGACGACCGCGCCGGCTACGGCCGCCGTGACGACCGGCGTGACGACAACCGTGGTGGCTTCCGTCGCGACGACCGGGCCGGCTACGACCGCCGTGACGACCGCCGCGATGACCGGCGCGATGACCGCCGTGACGACCGAGGCGGTTTCCGGCGGGACGACAGCCGTGGTGAGCGCGGCGGTTTCCGGGGGCGGGACGACCGCGGGGGCCGTGGGCCGCGCAGGGACGACCGCAGGGACGACCGCGGCGACCGCGGTGGGCGGCCCGGTGGGTTCCGGGGCCGTGACGGGCGGGACGACCGCCGGGGCGGTGGCCGGTTCCGCGACGAGCGCGACCGGGACCGGGACCGCGAGCCGATCAAGCGGCTGCCGATCCCGGAGGACGTCACCGGCGAGGAGATCGACAGGGACGTCAAGCAGGAGCTGCAGAGCCTGCCCAAGACGCTCGCGGAAGACGTCGCCAAGAACCTGGTGATGGTCGCCCGGCTCATCGACGAGGACCCCGAGGGCGCCTACGGCTACTCCAAGGTGGCCCTGCGCCTGGCGTCCCGTGTGGCCGCCGTACGCGAGGCCGCAGGGTTCGCCGCGTACGCGAACCAGAAGTACAGCGAGGCCCTCGCCGAGTTCCGGGCCGCCCGGCGGATGACCGGCACCGTGGACCTGTGGCCGGTGATGGCCGACTGCGAGCGCGGGCTCGGCCGGCCGGAGAAGGCGCTGGACATGGCCGGCGCCCCGGAGGTGCACAAGCTGGACAAGGCCGGTCAGGTCGAGATGCGTCTCGTCGCCGCCGGTGCCCGGCGGGACATGGGCCAGCTGGACGCGGCCATCGTGACCCTGCAGAGCCCCGAGCTGGCCTCCAACTCGGTGCAGCCGTGGACCGCCCGCCTGCGCTACGCGTACGCCGACGCCCTGCTGGCGGCCGGCCGGGAGCGCGAGGCGCGGGAGTGGTTCGCGAAGGCCGTCGAGGCCGACCGGGACGGCAGCACGGACGCCTCCGACCGGCTCGCCGAGCTGGACGGCGTGGAGTTCGTCGACGCCCTGTCCGAGGACGGCGCCGACGAATCCGGCGAGTCCGCTCACTCCCCCGAGCCCGCCGAGCCCGCCGACACCTCCTCGGAGGACGTCGAGGGCGGCGAGGCCGGCGACAAGGACTGACGTCCGTCACCGAGAAGAGGGCAGACCCCGCACGGGGTCTGCCCTCTTTCGCGTGGTGCCGGTGTGGCGGCGGTGCGCCGCGGTGCGGTCCGGCTCAGAGCTCGACTGCCCGCAGCACCAGGCCCGACGCCGGCTTCGGACCGAACGAGGTCGACTTCCGGGGCATCCGCACGCCCTGCCGGGCCAGGTCGCGGACGACCTCCTCGCGGACCGGGTGCATCAGGACGGCCGTACTGCCGTCGTGTTCCGCCTTCTCCACCGTCGCGGCCGCGTCGTGGATGTAGGCGATGTGGGCCGGGGAGTCCTCGGGGATGCGCCAGATGTGCTCCAGCAGCGTGGCGTGCAGGACCGTGGCGTCCAGGGAACGCCAGGCGGCCGGGCGGTCCGCCGGGATCGTCCGGGCCAGCAGGTCCGGGTCGGGGCGGTCGAGCAGGTGGAAGGCGCCGTCTCCGGCCAGCAGGAAGGAGTTGCCCGCGCAGGAGGCGTCCGCGAGCACCTCCAGCGCCTCCGGCAGGGGCACGTCGAGGTGTCGTACCCGGAACAGGCCCTCCACCGCCGCAAGGGCGTCGGTGACCCGCAGGCCGTGCAGCAGCCGGTGGATGGCGCGGACCCGCAGCGGGTAGCGCACGGTGTCGACCAGCAGGACCAGGCCGTAGTCCCAGGGACTGGGGGAGGGGTGCTCGGTGCGCAGGCGCCGGTAGGTGGCCCAGCGGTGGTGGCCGTCGGCGATCAGGGCCTGGCGGCCGGCGAGGTCGGTCTGGATGCGGGCCAGCTCCTCGCGGTCGGTCACGGACCACAGGCGGTGGTGGAAGCCGTCCTCGGTGGTCGTGGCCAGCAGGGGCGGGCGGTCCGCCGTACGCTCGACGACCTCGGCCGCGGCGCCGTCGCCCCGGTAGGTCAGCAGCAGCGGTTCCAGGTTCGCGCGGGTGGCGCGCATCAGGGCGGCGCGGTCGGCGACCACGGGCGGCATGACGTCCTCGTGGGGCAGCACCACGCCCTCGGCGGGTTCCGTCACCCGCAGGGCGCCGATGATGCCGCGCTGGAGCATGCCGCCGCCGTCCCGCTGCTCGTACACGTACAGGCCCGGCTCCGGGTCGGCGGTGAGGATGCCCTCGTCCAGCCAGCGGCGCAGCGTGTCGGCGGCCTGTTCGGTGCGGGCGCTGGGCGTGCCGGCCTCCGGGAGGATCAGCCGGACGATGTTGTGCGGGTCGGCCGACTGGAGGTGGTGCAGGCCGTCGGGGCGTACGACGACGTCGTAGGGCGGGGAGGTGACGGAGGCGAGGCTGCCGACCCGGTCCGGGTCGTACCGAAGGCCTCGGAACGGGGTGAGTTCCAGGCCGCGACGCGCCGTTGCCTCCAAGTGACCTGCTGTGTCCATCCCGGCATCGTACGTGTGTCAGTGGCGTGCGGGATGATCGGGGGAAAGCGAGTGAACGAGGAGCGATGCGGACATGAGCCAGGACGTCAGGACGAGCCCCGAGGGCAGTGGGCAGCCCCTGAGCGAGGCGTACGACACGGCGCTGCTCGATCTGGACGGGGTGGTGTACGCGGGAGGGAGCGCGATCGCGCACGCGGTCGACTCGCTGGCGGTCGCCCGGACGGGCGGGATGCATCTGGCGTACGTCACCAACAACGCGCTGCGCACGCCGGACGCGGTGGCCGGGCATCTGACGGAGCTGGGCATACCGACGGGTGCGGACGACGTCATCACCTCGGCGCAGGCCGTCGCGCGGCTGATCAGCGAGCAGGTGCCGGCCGGGGCGCGGGTGCTGGTGATCGGCGGTGAGGGGCTGCGGGTGGCGCTGCGCGAGCGGGGCCTCGTGCCGGTGGAGTCGGCGGACGACGATCCGGCGGCGGTCGTGCAGGGGTACGGCGGTCCGGAGCTGCCCTGGGGGCGGTTCGCGGAGGCGTCGTACGCGATCCGGCGCGGGGTGCCGTGGTTCGCGTCCAACACCGATCTGACGATTCCGAGCGGGCGGGGCATCGCGCCGGGCAACGGGGCCGCGGTGGAGGTCGTCCGGATCGCGACGGGTGCCGAGCCGCAGGTCGCGGGCAAGCCGCTGCCCCCGATGCACCGGGAGACGATCATCCGGACCGGTGCCGAGCGGCCGCTGGTGGTCGGGGACCGGCTGGACACGGACATCGAGGGAGCCTTCAACGGCGGGGTCGACTCGCTGCTGGTGCTGACCGGGGTCACCGACGGCGCGCAGCTGCTCGCCGCGCCGCCGCAGCACCGGCCGACGTACGTGGACGCCGATCTGCGCGGGCTGCTCACCGGCCAGCCGGAGATCGCCCGGGAGGGTGACGGTTTCCGGTGCGGCGGGTGGACGGCGACGGCCGGGACCGACCGGCTGGAGCTGTCCGGTGACGGCGAGGAGCTGGACGGGCTGCGGGCGCTGTGCGCGGCGGCCTGGACGGCGGCGGGGGACGGCTCCTGCACGCTGGACGCGGAGAAGGCGCTGGCCCGGCTGGGGCTCTGACGGGCCCCCAGGTCCCCGACGTCCCCCCTGGCCCGGCGGGTCTCCGGCGCGCTGCCCGGCCACCGGGGATCGTGATCCATGCGAGGGTAGGCTAACCTAACCTCGTGTTGGTCGACAGTCCTCCGGAACAGCGCGCGGAGACCGCCCCCGCGCCCCCGACCCGCCGGGCGGCGCGGGCCCTTGGGCTCCTGCTCTCGGTCCTGCTCCTGGTGTTCGTCGCTCTGGCGAGCATCGCGATCGGGGCCAAGGCGCTGTCGCCGGACCAGGTCTGGCACGGCCTGTTCCACGACACGGGGACCTACGGCGACGTGGTCGTGGACGAGCGGCTCTCGCGCACCGTCCTCGGCCTGCTGGTGGGCGCCGCGCTCGGCCTGTCCGGCGCGGTCCTCCAGGCGCTGACCCGCAACCCGCTGGCCGACCCCGGGCTGCTCGGCATCAACGCCGGCGCCTCCGCCGCCGTCGTCACGGCCATCACCTACGCCGGCGTCACGAGCCTGACCGGGTACGTGTGGTTCGCGTTCCTGGGCGCCTCGGCGGTCGGCGCGCTGGTGTGGTTCCTCGGCGGCAGCCGGGGCGCCACCCCGGTACGCCTCGCGCTCGCCGGTACGGCGATCAGCGCGGCCCTGTACGGCTACCTCCAGGCCGTGATGATCATGGACGGCGCGGCCCTGGCCAAGATGCGGTTCTGGACGGTGGGTTCCCTCGCGTCGGCCGGCTCCTCGACCATCACCCAGGTGCTGCCGTTCCTCGCGGTGGGCACGGTCCTCGCGCTGGCCCTGGCCCGCCCGCTGAACGCCGTGGAGATGGGCGACGACACCGCCCGTGCCCTCGGCGCCGACCTCAACCGCACCCGGGCGCTGGCCATGCTGGCCGCCGTCCTGCTGTGCGGCGCGGCGACCGCCGCCTGCGGCCCGATCGTCTTCGTCGGCCTGATGGTCCCGCACGTCGTGCGCTCCTTCACCGGCCCCGACCTGCGCTGGATCCTGCCGTACGCCACGGTCCTGGCGCCCGTGCTGCTGCTCGGCGCCGATGTCCTCGGCCGGGTCGTGGCCCGTCCCGCCGAGCTTCAGGTCGGCATCGTCACCGCCGTCATCGGCGGTCCGGTCTTCATCTTTCTCGTACGACGGCGGAGGACGGCCCAGCTGTGAAGACACACCCCAGGAGCCGCGCCGTACGCACTCCCGGCGGGCTCTCCCTGCGGCTGGAACCGCGGGCCCTGATCGTCGTCGTCCTGCTGCTGGCCGCCGCGTGCGCCGCGGGTGTCGCCCTGATCGGTACCGGCGACGCGAAGATCCCGGCGGCGGACGTACTGCGGACGCTCGCCGGGAACGGCACCGCCTACCAGGACTTCATCGTCAACGAACTGCGGCTGCCGCGGGTCCTCGTGGGCCTGCTGGTCGGGGCCTCGCTGGGGCTCGGCGGCGCGCTGTTCCAGTCCGTCTCCCGCAACCCGCTCGGCAGCCCGGACCTGCTCGGCCTGTCGCAGGCCTCGACGGCCGGCGCGCTGGTCGTGATCGTGCTGCTGTCCGGCAGCGCCGCCCAGGTCACCCTGGGCGCGCTGGCCGGCGGCCTGGTGACCGGCTTCGCCCTCTACGCGCTCGCGTGGAAGCAGGGCGTGCACGGCTACCGGCTGGTGCTGGTCGGCATCGGCGTCAACGCCGTCATGACGGCGGTCAACGGCTATCTGCTCACCAAGGCCGACCTGGTCGACGCGACCCGCGCGGTGGTGTGGATGACCGGCTCGCTGAGCGGCCGCGACTGGGAGCAGGTCCGGCCGCTGCTCGGGCTGTGCGCCGTCCTCTTCCCGCTGGTCCTCGCCAACGCGCGCGGTCTGCGGATGATGGAGATGGGCGACGACATCTCCCACGCGCTCGGTGTGCGGGTGCAGCGCGTACGGCTGCTGCTGATGGCCTCCGCCGTCCTGCTCACCGCCGCCGCCACGGCCGCCGCCGGTCCCGTCAGCTTCGTCGCGCTGACCGCGCCGCAGCTCGCCCGCCGCCTCACCCGCTCGCCGGGACCCAACCTGGTGCCCTCCCTCTGCATGGGGGCGGCCCTGCTGGTCGCCGCCGACTGGGCCTCCCAGCGTGCCTTCGGCGCCGACCAGCTGCCGGTCGGCGTGGTCACCGGCGTCCTCGGCGGCGCCTACCTGCTGTGGCTGCTGGTCACCGAGCGCCGGGCGGGCCGGATATGACCGCCACGACCGCGGGCGCGACGAACAACCCAAGGAGCACTGTGAACCGCCTGTCCGCCGAGAACGTCACCCTCGCCTACGACCAGCGCGTCATCGCCGAGCAGCTCTCGGTGGAGATCCCCGACAACTCCTTCACGGTGATCGTCGGCCCGAACGCGTGCGGCAAGTCGACGCTGCTGCGGGCGCTGTCGCGGATGCTCAAGCCCAGCCAGGGGCGGGTCCTGCTGGACGGGCAGGCCATCCAGTCGATGCCCGCGAAGAAGGTCGCGCGGACCCTGGGCCTGCTGCCGCAGTCGTCCGTCGCACCCGACGGCATCACGGTCGCCGACCTCGTCGGCCGGGGCCGCTACCCGCACCAGGGACTGCTGCGCCAGTGGTCGGCGCAGGACGAGCGGGTCGTCCGGGAGTCGATGCGGCAGACCGGGGTCGCCGAGCTGGCCGAGCGGTACGTGGACGAGCTGTCCGGCGGCCAGCGGCAGCGGGTGTGGATCGCCATGGCGCTCGCCCAGCAGACCCCGCTGCTGCTCCTCGACGAGCCCACCACCTATCTGGACATCCAGCACCAGATCGACGTCCTCGACCTGTGCGCGGAGCTGCACGAGGAGCAGGGCCGGACACTGGTGGCGGTGCTGCACGACCTCAACCACGCCGCCCGCTACGCCACCCACCTCATCGCCCTGCGCGGCGGCACGGTGATCGCCGAGGGCGCCCCGAACGACATCGTCACGGCCGAGCTGGTCGAGGAGGTCTTCGGGCTGCGCTGCCAGGTCATCGAGGACCCGGAGACGGGGACCCCGCTGGTGGTGCCGGCGGCCCGCAGAACGCGTGCCGAGCGGGTCACCGCGGCTTCCTGAGCCGGGCGGGGTGCCGCTACAGCAGCTTCCTCAGCCGGAACAGGTCCAGCAGGCTCGCCTCCAGCCGCACCCGGCCCGAGCCCCAGGCGGTGGCGAAGTTCAGCCCGCCGCCCACCAGGGCCACCAGGTCGTCACCGGCCATGGCGAGCCTGATCTGCGCCCGCTCGCGGGGCGGACCGGAGTACGTCTCGTCCACCTCGATCCGGCCGCCCGTCAGCCGGCCCGCGAAGGTGACGTCCAGGTCGGTGATGTGGCAGCTCACCGAGCGGTCCAGCGCGGCTGCCGCGCGGACGTCGCCCTCGGCGCCCTGCATGTTGTCCGAGAGCTTCCCCAGTGCGGCGCGGCACTCCTCGATCGTGGCCATCGCCCCGACGGTACCCCAGCGCTTCGGGGTAGCGTCTGGGCATGAGCGAGTCCGTGTCCGAGGCCCCCGCGGACGTCGTGGCGGAGGCCGAGCCCCCGTACGACCCCGCGGCCCCGGCCCCTTTGAACGTCCCGCGCAGCCCCACCGGCAACGCCGAGGTCGACGCCCGGCTGGACCGGCTGGCCGACGCCGACCACCTCGCCACCGACGGACACCTGGAGGTGTACGAGGATGTACACCGGGGGCTGCGCGACGCGCTGACCGCGCTCGACGCCCGCCCGGGACCTCCGGCTCCCACCCGTCACCCGACCGCCGCCCCTCAATGAGACCCTTCGGGTCACACCCTTCGATCGTCGTACCAGAGCAGGAGCTGAACCGAACGTGGCAGGAGTCGCACGCCGCCGTCTCGACGCGGAGCTGGTCCGCCGGAAGCTCGCCCGCTCGCGCGAGCACGCCAGCCAGCTGATCGCCGCCGGCCGGGTCACCGTCGGCAAGACCGTGGCGACCAAGCCGGCCACCCAGGTGGAGACCGCGGCGGCGATCGTCGTCCAGACCGACGACAGCGATCCCGAGTACGTCTCCCGGGGCGGTCACAAGCTCGCCGGGGCGCTGGAGGCCTTCGTGCCGCGGGGGCTCGTGGTCGAGGGCCGCCGTGCGCTGGACGCCGGCGCGTCCACCGGCGGCTTCACCGACGTCCTGCTGCGCGCGGGCGCCGCCCACGTCGTCGCGGTGGACGTCGGCTACGGACAACTCGCCTGGTCTCTCCGGAACGATGAACGCGTCACCGTCAAGGACCGTACGAACGTACGCGAGTTGACGCTTGAGGCGATCGATGGGGAACCTGTGGATCTTGTCGTGGGCGATCTGTCCTTCATCCCGCTGGGGCTGGTGCTGCCCGCCCTGAAGCGGTGCGTGACGCCGGACGCCGACCTGGTGATGATGGTCAAGCCGCAGTTCGAGGTCGGGAAGGAGCGGCTCGGCAGCGGGGGTGTCGTACGGAGTCCGCAGCTGCGGGCGGAGGCCGTGCGGGGAGTGGCCGAGAAGGCCTGGGAGCTGGGGCTCGGGGTGCAGGGCGTCACCGCGAGTCCGCTGCCCGGCCCCTCGGGGAACGTCGAGTACTTTCTCTGGCTGCGGGCGGGCGCACCCCAGGTGGACCCGGCCGACGTCGACCGTGCAGTGGCGGAGGGGCCGCGTTGACACAGAACCTGGCGCGTACTGTTTTCCTGCTCGCCCACACCGGGCGGCCCGCGGCGATCCGCAGTGCGGAACTCGTCGTCAAGGGCCTGCTGCGGCATGGCATCGGGGTGCGGGTGCTGGAGGAGGAGGCGCGCGACCTGCCGCTGCCGGACGAGGTGGACCTCGTCAAGGAGGCGACCCCGCAGTGCCTGGACGGGTGCGAGCTGCTGATCGTGCTGGGCGGCGACGGCACGCTGCTGCGCGGCGCCGAGTTCGCGCGGGCCTCCGGGGTGCCGATGCTCGGCGTCAACCTCGGGCGCGTCGGGTTCCTCGCCGAGGCCGAGCGCGACGACCTCGACCGGGTGGTGGACCGGGTGGTGGCGCGGTCGTACGAGGTCGAGGAGCGGATGACCGTCGACGTCGTGGTGCACCGCAACGGGGACATCGTGCACACCGACTGGGCGCTGAACGAGGCGGCCGTGCAGAAGGCCGGCGCGGAGAAGCTGCTGGAGGTCGTGCTGGAGATCGACGGGCGGCCGGTGACCGGGTTCGGCTGCGACGGGGTCGTCCTGTCGACACCCACCGGATCCACCGCGTACGCGTTCTCCGCGGGCGGCCCCGTGGTGTGGCCGGAGGTGGAGGCGCTGCTGATGGTGCCGATCAGCGCGCACGCGCTGTTCGCGAAGCCGCTGGTGACCTCGCCGGACTCCGTGCTGGCGGTGGAGGTGCTGCCGCACATCCCGCCGGGTGTGCTGTGGTGCGACGGGCGGCGGACCGTGGAGCTGCCGCCCGGCGCGCGGGTGGAGGTGCGGCGCGGCGCGGTGCCGGTGCGGCTGGCGCGGCTGCACCACTCCTCCTTCACGGACCGGCTGGTGGCGAAGTTCGCGCTGCCGACCACCGGCTGGCGCGGGGCGCCTCACTAGAAAGAGCGGCCTGTGTGCACTCCCCGCCCCGGACCTCGTATGGTCTGTTCCGTGTTGGAGGAGATGCGGATACGGTCACTCGGGGTCATCGACGATGCCGTCGTCGAGCTGTCGCCCGGCTTCACCGCGGTCACCGGTGAGACGGGTGCGGGCAAGACCATGGTGGTCACCAGCCTGGGGCTGCTGCTCGGCGGCCGGGCGGACCCGGCGCTCGTGCGGATCGGGGCCGACAAGGCGGTCGTGGAGGGGCGGGTCGCCGTACCCGCCGGCGCCGCCGCCGTCGTACGCGCCGAGGAGGCCGGGGCCGAGCTGGACGACGGTGCCCTGCTGATCAGCCGTACCGTGTCCGCCGAGGGCCGCTCCCGGGCGCACCTGGGCGGGCGCAGCGTGCCCGTCGGGCTGCTCGCCGAGCTGGCCGACGACCTGGTGGCCGTGCACGGGCAGACCGACCAGCAGGGGCTGCTGAAGCTGTCCCGGCAGCGGCAGGCGCTCGACCGGTACGCGGGCGACGCCGTCGCCGTGCCCCTCGCCAAGTACACCGAGGCCTACAAGCGGCTGCGGGCCGTCTCCGCCGAGCTGGAGGAGATCACCACGCGCGCGCGTGAGCGGGCGCAGGAAGCCGACATGCTGCGGTACGGGCTGGACGAGGTCGCCGCCGTGGAGCCCCGGCCCGGCGAGGACGTGGAGCTGGCCGAGGAGGCCGAGCGGCTGGGGCACGCCGAGGCGCTGGCGTCCGCCGCGACGGCCGCGCACGCCGCTCTCGCGGGCAATCCGGAGGACCCGGAGGGCATCGACGCCTCGACGCTCGTCGCGGGCGCCCACCGGGCGCTGGAGGCCGTGCGCGCGCACGACCCGGCGCTGGCCGCGCTCGCCGACCGGATCGGGGAGATCGGCATCCTGCTCGGCGACGTGGCCGGCGAGCTGGCCGGGTACGCCGACGATCTCGACGCCGATCCGCTGCGGCTGGCCGCCGTGGAGGAGCGCCGGGCCGCCCTGAACGCCCTGACCCGCAAGTACGGCGACGACGTCGCCGCCGTCCTGGCCTGGGCGGAGCGGAGCGCCGCCCGGCTCACCGAGCTGGACGGCGACGACGAGCGGATCGAGGAGCTGACCGCCGAGCGGGACGCGCTGCGCACCGAACTGGGCGGCCTCGCGCAGGCCCTGTCGGACGCGCGGACGGAGGCCGCCGAGCGGTTCGCCGCCGCGGTGACCGCCGAGCTGGCCTCGCTGGCGATGCCCCACGCGCGCGTGTCCTTCGACATCCGGCAGACCGAGGACCCCGAGGGCGTCGAGGTCGGCGGCCGGACGGTCGCCTACGGCCCCTCGGGCGTGGACGAGGTCGAGCTGCTGCTCGCCCCGCACCCGGGCGCCCCGCCGCGGCCCATCGCCAAGGGCGCGTCCGGTGGTGAGCTGTCCCGCGTGATGCTGGCCGTGGAGGTCGTCTTCGCGGGCACCGACCCGGTGCCGACGTACCTCTTCGACGAGGTCGACGCCGGTGTCGGCGGCAAGGCGGCCGTCGAGATCGGACGGCGCCTGGCGAAGCTCGCCAGGACCGCGCAGGTCGTCGTGGTCACCCACCTGCCCCAGGTCGCCGCGTTCGCCGACCGCCAGCTGCTGGTGGAGAAGACCGACGACGGCTCCGTCACCCGCTCCGGCGTGAAGGTCCTGGAGGGCGAGGAGCGGGTCCGCGAGCTGTCCCGCATGCTCGCCGGCCAGGAGGATTCCGAGACGGCCCGCGCGCACGCGGAGGAACTGCTGGCCACGGCCAGGGCGGACCTGTAGCAGCCGCCCGCCCCGGCCGGTTTCCCCGGCGCACGCCCCCGGTGCCGCGCCGGGGGCGCTCGTCGTGGTGGGCAACCGGCGCGCGGGGCTGCCGGTGTCCGCCGCCGCTCCGGCCGCCGCGTCCGGTACGGAGATCGGGTGAGCGCGGGAGGCCGTGTGCTGTGAGCGGCTGACCTCGCCGTATGCCCGGACGCCCCGCTCGGCCCCGGCGGGGGTCCCGTCACCCGTGTGGGTGATGTGCTCCGGCGCATTGCCCCGGCCCGCCGCGCAGTGCGCCCTCCTGGATGTCCCTGAACGGCCGTACGGCCTGGCATGCTTGGCAGGGAACGCGGGGCGGGCAGCGGGTCCGGACGGTCCGTGCGGGAGGCGCGCGGGGTGCGTCCTTCCGCCCCCCGGAGCCCGCTACGTTCTGTACGTTCGCTCGTGACCGCCCCCGTGAACCCCCGTGAACCAGGAGCCCCGGCCCCGTGAGCCCCCTGAGCAGCAACGCACCGCACGGCCAGTCGCCGCTGCGCACCGTGCAGGTGCTCGGCGGAGGCAACGCCGGCAGCAGCGCGCATGTGCGCTCCCTGGCCGAGGGACTCGTGGCGAGGGGCGTGCGCGTCACGGTGTGCGCCCCCATGGAGGCCGACCGCGCCTACGACTTCACCGGGGTCGGCGCCGAACACGTGCACGTGCCCCGCAGCAGCGACCCCGTCTCCGTGGCCGCGCTCCGCACCGCCTGCGCGCACGCCGACCTGGTGCACGCGCACGGCCTGCACGCCTCCTTCCGGGCCGTGCTCGCGCTCGGCGGGCGCACCACCCCGCTGGTGGTCACCTGGCACAACCGGGCCCACGCCGAGGGCCCGCGGGCGCATCTGCTGCGGCTGCTGGAGCGGCGGGTGGTGAAGACCGCGGCCGTGGTCCTCGGCACCAGCCCCGACCTGGTCGACCTGGCCCGGCGCGGCGGTGCGCGGGACGCCCGGCTGGCGGCCGTCGCCCTGCCGGGCCGGCGCCGGCCCGAAGACCTCGTGGACCCGGACGACCCCGACCGGATGCGGCCCAAGATCCGCGCCGAACTCGGCTCCACCGGCCGCCCGCTGCTCATCGCGGTCGGCTCCCTGGACCGGCAGCGCGGCTACGACGTCCTGCTCGACGCCGCCCGCGCCTGGCGCGACCTGGACCCGGTACCGCTGGTGGTCGTCGCGGGGGAGGGGCCGCTGCGGCCGGTCCTGCAGCGGCGCATCGAGGACGAGGAGCTGCCGGTGCGGCTCATCGGGCACCGCGAGGACGTGCCCGAACTGCTCTCCGCCGCCGATCTGGCGCTGCTGACCAGCAGGTGGGAGTCACGCTCCGTCCTCGCCCAGGAGGCCCTGCACGCCCGCGTGCCGCTCGTCGCCACCCGGGTCGGCGGGATCCCCGACCTCGTCGGCGACGCGGCCGAACTCGTCCCGTACGGCGACCCGGGAGCCCTCGCCGACACCGTCGTACGGCTGCTAGCCGACCCCGACCGCCGGGAACTGCTGCGCGAGCGCGGCACCCGGCAGGCCGCCACCTGGCCGAGCGAGGACGAGACCGTCGCCCAAGTGCTCAGCGTCTACGACGAGTTGACCCAGCCGAGGCCGCTGGCCTGACGGCCTCAGGGCACGTGCCGGCGCGCCCGCAGGGCCAGGCTCAACGCCAGGACCGTCTGCGGGTCGTCCAGGTCGGTGCCCAGCAACTCCCCGATCCGGGCCAGCCGGTTGTACAGCGTCTGCCGGTTCAGGTGCAGCTCACGGGCCGTCTCCGCCTTGCGCCCCGCGTGTGCCAGATAGGTCTCCAGGGTCGGCAGCAGCGGCGGTTTGGAGCGGTGGTCGTGGTCGCGCAGCGGGCCGATCGCGCGGTCCACGAACGCCGCCAGGTCCGGGTGGTCGCGCAGCCGCCACAGCAGCAGGTCGATGTCCAGGCGCCGGGCGTCGTACCAGGGCCGGTCGGTCAGGCCCTGGGCCGCCGTCGCCGTCTCCGCCGCGTGCCGCAACCCCGCCGAGGCCGCCGCCCAGCCGCCCGCCACCCCGACGACCACCACCGGCGGCGGCGAGCCCGGCCGGCGCATCCCGGCCCGCTCCACCCCGGCCCGCAGCGCGGCCGCCACCCGGTCCGCGACCGCTGCCCGCTCCGACTCCGAGCGCAGCCCCAGCAGCACCAGCACCCGGCCCTCCACCGGCCGCACCCCCAGCAGCACCGGCACCCCCACCGCGGCCAGCTCCTCGGAGACCGCCCGGGCCAGCACCGCCCAGCCACCGCCGGGGGAGAGGGTGTCCCCGATCCGCATCACCACGGGCAGCAGCGGGCTGCCGCCGGGCTTGAAGCCGAGCACCCGGGCCTGCGCCGGGGCGTCCTCCGCCGCGATCCGGCCCTCGGCGAGATCGGTGAGGAAGTCACCGCGCCCGCGCGCCGCCAGCTCCTCCTCCTGCCGGGCCTGCATCAGCACCACGGCCAGGATGCCCGCGGCCCGCTCGGCGGCGATCCGGTGCACCGGGGCCAGCGGGGACCGCACCGGCAGCAGCACCAGCCGGGCACGCACGGAACCGGCCGCCCCGGGCCCGCCGCCGGGCACGTCCACCAGCACCGAACCGGCCGGCGGCGGGACCTCCTTCTGCGGGCCGCGCAGCCCCTCCCACACCTGCAGCGGGTCCGCGCCCTCCGGCCCGGCCCCGGCGGCGTACAGCAGCCGGGCGTCGGCGGTCTCCAGGAACACCGGGTTGCCGCTGAAGTCCGCCAGGATGCCCAGCACCTGCGGCACCCCGCCGCCGCCCAGCAGCGCCTCGGTGCACCGCCGGTGCACCTCCTCCGCGCGCTGGAGCAGCGCGTAGTGGCCGTTGACGATCTCGGTGTGGATCTCCTCGGTCACCGTCACGAACGGCACCTCGCGGTGCAGCTGGACCAGCGGCAGACCGGCCGCCCGGGCCGTGTCCACCAGGGCCGCCGGCAGCCGGGCGAAACGCGGACCCAGCTCGACCACCAGGGCGGCGATCCCGCGCTCGGCGAGCGTCCGGACGAACGCCCGCTGCTCGGCTGGCCGGGTACCGAGGCCGTAGCCGGTGGTGAGCAGCAGCTCGCCGCCCTTGAGCAGCGAGGCGATGTTCGGGACCTCGCCCGCGTGCACCCAGCGCACGGTGCGGCCGAGCCGGTCGGCGCCCGCCAGGACCTCCGGCAGCCCGCTGCGCAGGCCGGGCAGTTCCAGCGCCCGCTGCACGGTGATGCCGGCGCCCTGGGTGTCGAGTCGGTGGTCCGTACGGCTGTCCATGCAGCGGACGCTACCTGCGGGAACGCGCTCAGGACAGCTCCCGCCTACAGCGGCCGGATGTTGTGGTTGAAGCGGAACACGTTGTCGGGGTCGTACCGCCGCTTCACCTTCTCCAGGCCCAGCAGGTTCCCCTCGCCCAGGCCCGCCCGGACCCGCTCGGGGCCCTCGTCGCCGATGAGGGTGAGGGGGACGGCGTCCGTGCTCCAGGGGCGTACGCCGGCGCACGCGTCCCGCACCCAGGCGAGGGCCCGCTCGTCGTCGGCCGGGTCCGCCCAGCAGGCGAAGGGGTGCATGATCCAGGCCGCCCCCTGGTACGGCAGCCGATGACCGCCGGCTCCGGCGGCGACCGCACCGCCGAGCGGCAGCAGCATGAGCCGGGAGCCCGGCGCCGGCGGGTCCGCCGCCAGGGCGCAGACGGTGTCCACGGCCGCGTCGGGCAGAGCGGTCAGGCACTGGGCCGACCAGTGGGCCCGCAACCCCCCGGGCGGATACGGCAGCCCCAGCGCCCGGGCACCGCACACCTCCCCCTCGTGGGGGAGCGCCGTCAGCGGCCCGGCCAGCGCGCCCAGCTCCTCCTCGCCGCCCGCGTACGTCACCAGCGCGGCGCAGCTCGGCGCCGGCCGCCCGGACAGGTACAGCGCCGTCCCGCCCGCCTCGTCCGGGCCGCCGCCGACGACCTCGCGGAACGCGCGGACCACGGCCGGGCCCGCCTCCGGCCGGTACAGCACCGCGACGGCGGCGAGCCGGGGCAGCTCGTGCAGCGTCAGGGTCAGCGCGGTCGCGATGCCGAAGTTGCCGCCCCCGCCGTGCAGCGCCCGGAACAGCTCCGGGTTCTCGTCGGCGTTGGCGTGCACCCGCTCGGCGTCGGCGGTCACCAGCTCCACCCCGACGAGATGGTCCGCGACGGGCCCGACGGCGCGGTCCAGCGGGCCGGTGCCGCCGCCCAGGACACAGCCGGCGACCCCGACGGCCGCGGTCCGGCCGACGGTCGCCGCGAGGCCGTACGGGAGCGTGGCCCGGTCGAGGTGGCCCACCGTGGCCCCGCCGCCCACCCGGGCCGCCTCGGCCGCCGGGTCGACGGTCACCTCGTGCATCCGGCGCAGGTCCACCTCCAGCGCGCCGTCCACCAGGGTGCCCGCCAGGCCCAGCCCGCCGCCGCGCACCGCGATGCGCAGGTCCAGCTCCCGTGCGAAGCGCACCGCCCGCACCACGTCCGTCACGTGCGCGCACCGGGCGATCACGGCCGGACGCCGGTCGGTCCTGGCGTTGGGGACCGCCCGCGCGCCGTCGTACCCGGGATCCCCCGGCGCGAACACCTCGCCGGCCAGTTCCGCACGGAGCGCCGCGAGGGCGGTGTGCGCCTTGGAAGCCATGGCCGCCCCCTTGCCGGGCCGTGGAGCGGATCGGAGGTCCGGCTTCCAGCCTAGGGCCTCTCTTCCGGACCATGCCGGGGTCGCGAGGCCCTGGGCCGGGGGCGGGTCAGCCGCCGTACGCCCCCGAGGCCGTCAGGCGCAGGGCCGTGTCGATCAGGGGCACATGGCTGAAGGCCTGCGGGAAGTTGCCCACCTGGCGCTTCAGGCGCGGGTCCCACTCCTCGGCGAGCAGACCGAGGTCGTTGCGCAGCGCGAGGAGCTTCTCGAACAGCTTGCGGGCCTCGTCGACCCGGCCGATCATCGCCAGGTCGTCCGCCATCCAGAACGAGCACGCCAGGAAGGCGCCCTCGTCGCCCGGCAGACCGTCGACGCCCGCGTTGTCGCCCTCCGTCGGGTAGCGCAGGATGAACCCGTCCGGGGTGGACAGCTCGCGCTGGATCGCCTCGATCGTGCCGATCACCCGCTTGTCGTCCGGCGGCAGGAAGCCCATCTGCGGGATGAGCAGCAGGGAGGCGTCCAGCTCCTGCGAGCCGTAGGACTGGGTGAAGGTGTTGCGCTCCTTGTCGTAGCCCTTCTCGCACACGTCCCGGTGGATGTCGTCGCGCAGCTCGCGCCAGCGCTCCAGCGGGCCGTCCGCGTCCCCGGACTCGATGAGCTTGATCGTGCGGTCCACCGCGACCCAGGCCATCACCTTGGAGTGCACGAAGTGCCGGCGCGGGCCGCGCACCTCCCAGATGCCCTCGTCCGGCTCCTGCCAGTGGTCCTCCAGGTAGCGGATCAGCTTCAGCTGAAGGAGCGAGGCGTAGTCGTTGCGCGCCAGGCCGGTCATGTGGCCCAGGTGCAGGGCCTCGGTGACCTCGCCGTACACGTCCAGCTGGAGCTGGTGCGCGGCGCCGTTGCCGACCCGGACCGGGGCCGAGTTCTCGTAGCCGGGCAGCCAGTCCAGCTCGGCCTCGCCCAGCTCGCGCTCGCCGGCGATGCCGTACATGATCTGCAGGTTCTCCGGGTCGCCGGCGACGGCGCGCAGCAGCCACTCGCGCCAGGCGCGGGCCTCCTCGCGGTAGCCCGTGCGCAGCAGCGAGGACAGGGTGATCGCCGCGTCCCGCAGCCAGGTGTAGCGGTAGTCCCAGTTGCGCACGCCCCCGATGTCCTCCGGCAGGGAGGTGGTGGGGGCGGCGACGATGCCGCCGGTCGGGGCGTACGTCAGCGCCTTCAGGGTGATCAGCGAGCGGATCACCGCCTCGCGGTACGGCCCGTGGTACGTACAGTGCTCGACCCACTCGCGCCAGAAGTCCTCCGTCGCCTCCAGCGAGGCCTCCGGCTCCGGCAGCGGCGGCGGCTGCTTGTGCGAGGGCTGCCAGGAGATCGTGAAGGTGATCCGGTCACCCGGGGCGACCGTGAAGTCGGCGTACGTGGTGAGCGCCTTGCCGTAGGTCTCGGCCTCCGTGTCGAACCACACCGAGTCCGGCCCGGCCACCGCGACCGTGCGGCCCTCGTGCTTGTGCACCCAGGGCACCACCCGGCCGTAGGAGAACCGCATCCTGAGGGCCGAGCGCATCGGCACCCGGCCGGTGACGCCCTCCACGATCCGGATCAGCTGCGGGGCGCCGTCACGCGGGGGCATGAAATCGGTCACACGGACCGTGCCGCGCGGTGTGTCCCACTCCGATTCCAGGATCAACGAGTCACCGCGGTAGCTGCGCCGGGCGGCCGTGGGCGGCTTGGCGTCGACGGCGTGCGCCGGGCCGAGCCGCCAGAAGCCGTGCTCCTCGGTGCCCAGCAGGCCGGCGAAGATGGCATGCGAGTCGAAGCGGGGCAGGCACAGCCAGTCCACCGTGCCATCCCGGCAGACCAGCGCCGCGGTCTGCATGTCTCCGATGAGTGCGTAGTCTTCGATGCGCCCGGCCACGTGCAACTCCAGTCGAACGGCCACGTCACACCCCCGCGCAGGGGGCTGTCGCTAGTGCGGTCAAGGGGTCGTTGTTGTGCGTCGTTGAGCGGTGAAGCAAAGCAGCCCGCCGAGCCCTGAGGCAACACGACAGTCTTTGCTCAACGAACTGCCGCGCTCTCGTTGTTCCGGGTGATGTTGGCGGGGGTGTGCCGTCGTTCCGGCCGGGCTCGGCAGCGAATGTCCGAGCAGGATACGACGCACGTAGATGATGTGCGTGCCGCTCCGGGCAACCCATGTGGGCCGAACGAGTGACCGCCGGGTGAGAAGGGTGTGTCAGGAGTACGTCCGGACGGACAATGGTGACGCGTGTGACCGCGTCGCGCGTCCGGGCGGGCACGGAGTGTGCTCGGAAGCCATCCCGGCCAGGCGCTGATACGCTGGTAGCCCGTGGACCGGTGGGAGCCACCCCGACAGGAAATCCGAACGGGGCCCCCCGAACCGCAGCGACGGCACCCCCGGAAACGCCCGGGAGGGACGCCGTACCGCACCTCCAGACCGCGACCACGGGAGCCCCCTCTTGGCCATGCCGCCCAAAACCACGACGACCAAGCACATCTTCGTCACCGGGGGTGTCGCCTCCTCGCTCGGCAAGGGTCTGACCG
>NZ_BMRM01000039.1 GCF_014648635.1 Streptomyces cinerochromogenes
TCCAGCGCCCGGGCACACTCCTCGACCCGCTCGGCGAACACCGGCGAGGACTCCAGCAACTCCCGGCCCATCCCCAGCCACTGCGACCCCTGACCGGGGAAGACGAGCACGGTCCGGCCGGATGCGCCCGCGCCACCGCTCACCACAGCGGGATGACTTTCACCGTTGGCCAGCGCCGCCAGCCCGGCCACCGCCTCGTCCCGCGACCCGGCGACCACCACGGCCCGCTCCGACAGCACCGCCCGCCGCCGCACCAGCGCACCCGCGAGGTCGGCCACAGACGCATCGGTGTCAGCGGCGAACACGGCCAGCCGCTCGGCCTGACCCGCCAGCGAACCCTCCGACGCGGCCGAGACCACCAGCGGCACCACACCCTCGTGCGGCTCACGCGTGACGGCGGGTTCCTCGGGGGCCTGTTCCAGGATGACGTGGGCGTTGGTGCCGCTGATGCCGAAGGAGGAGACGCCGGCCCGGCGCGGGCGGCCGGTGTGCGGCCATTCCCGTTCCTCGGTCAGCAGCTCGACGGCGCCGGCCGACCAGTCGACCTGCGGGGTCGGCTCGGTGACGTTCAGCGTGGCGGGCAGGACGCCGTGCCGCAGGGCCTGGACCATCTTGATGACGCCGGCGACACCGGCGGCGGCCTGGGTGTGGCCGATGTTGGACTTCAACGAGCCCAGCCAGAGCGGCTGTTCGCGGTCGCGGCCGTAGGTGGCGAGGAGCGCCTGCGCCTCGATGGGGTCACCGAGGGCGGTGCCCGTGCCGTGGGCCTCGACCGCGTCGACGTCCGTCGGGGCGAGCCCGGCCGCCGACAGGGCCCGGCGGATCACCCGCTGCTGCGAGGGGCCGTTGGGGGCGGTCAGGCCGTTGGAGGCGCCGTCCTGGTTGACGGCCGAGCCGCGGAGGACCGCCAGGACCTGGTGTCCGTTGCGGCGGGCCTCGGACAGGCGCTCCAGGACGACGATGCCGACGCCCTCGGAGAGGATGGTGCCGTCGGCGCCGTCGGAGAAGGCCTTGACCCGGCCGTCGGCGGCGAGGCCGCGCTGGCGGGACATGCCGAGCACGCCGATGGGCGAGCCCATCACGGCGACGCCGCCGGCCAGCGCGAGGGAGCACTCGCCCTGCCGCAGGGCCTGGGCGGCCAGGTGCATGGCGACCAGGGACGAGGAGCAGGCCGTGTCCACGGTGACCGCGGGGCCCTCGAAGCCGAAGACGTACGACACCCGGCCCGAGGCCACGCTGCCGGCGGTGGCGGTGGTGACGTAGCCCTCCAGCTCGGGGGGCATGTTGCTGAGGGACTCCAGGTAGTCGTGGATGGAGACGCCGGAGAAGACGCCGATGTCGGCGCCGCGGGTCGAGCTGGGGTCGATGCCGGTGTTCTCCAGGGCCTCCCAGGTGGCCTCCAGCAGCAGCCGCTGCTGCGGGTCCATGGCCAGCGCCTCGCGGGGGGAGATGCCGAAGAACTCGGCGTCGAACTCCGCGGCACCGTGCAGGAATCCGCTCTTGTGGACGTAGGAGGTGCCGGCCTTGTCGGGGTCGGCGTCGAACAGTTCGTCCAGGTTCCAGCCGCGGTCGTCGGGGAACTCCGTGATGCCGTCGCGGCGTTCGGTGACGAGCCGCCACAGGCCGGCCGGGTCGGTGACGCCGCCGGGCAGCCGGCAGGCCATGCCGACGATGGCGATGGGCTCGTCCGGGTCGGTGGCGACCACGGTGGGGGCGGTGGCGCCGGCGGCGCTCTCGCCGAGTTCCTCGCGCAGGTGGCGGGCGAGGGCGACGGGGGTCGGGTAGTCGAAGATGAGCGTGGCGGGCAGTTTGACGCCGGTGGCGGCGGAGAGCCGGTTGCGCAGTTCGATCGCGGTGAGCGAGTCGAAGCCGATGTCGCCGAAACCACGGGTGCCCTGGGCGAGTTCGGGTCCGCTGAAGCCGAGGACGGCGGTGGCCTCGGCCTGGATGATGCCCAGCAGGACGGCTTCCTGTTCGGTCTCGGGCAGCCCGGCGAGGCGGCGCAGCAGGCCGCTGCCGTCGCCGGCCGCTGCCCGGGCGGAGCGCCGGCCGGCCCGGACCAGGCCGCGCAGCAGGTGCGGTACGGCGGCGCCGCCCGCGGCGTCGGAGCGCAGGGCGCGCAGGTCCAGCTTGATCGGGACGAGCAGGGCGCGGTCGCTGTGCAGGCCGGTGTCGAGGAGGGCGAGGCCCTCGTCGGGGGTGAGGGCGAGGACGCCGCCGCGGCTCATGCGGGCCTGGTCGGTCTCGCTGAGGTGGGCGGTGAGCCCGGTGTTCTGCTCCCACAGGCCCCAGGCGAGGGAGACGCCCGGCAGACCGGCCGCGCGGCGGTGGGCCATCGCGGCGTCCAGGTAGGCGTTGGCGGCCGCGTAGTTGCCCTGGCCCGCGGAGCCCAGCAGGGCGGCGGCGGAGGAGAACACCACGAACGAGCGGAGGCCGGGGGCGAGTTCGCGGGTCAGCTCGTCCAGGTGCCGTACGGCGGTGGCCTTGGGGGCGAAGACCCCGGCGATCCGCTCCTCGGTGAGGGCGCTGATCACACCGTCGTCGAGGACGCCGGCGAGGTGCACCAGGCCGGTCAGCGGGTGCTCGGCGGGTATGCCGCGCAGCAGTGCGGTGACCGCGTCGCCGTCGGAGACGTCGCAGGCGACGACGGAGACGGTGGCGCCGAGGCCGGTGAGTTCGGCGGTGAGTCCGGTGGCGCCGTCGGCGTCGGGGCCGCGCCGGCCGGCGAGCAGCAGGTGGCGTACGCCGTGCCGTTCGACCAGGTGGCGGGCGACGAGCGCGCCGAGCGAGCCGGTGCCGCCGGTGATCAGGACGGTGCCGTCGGGGTCGAACGCGGCGGGGGGCTCGGGGGTGCCGGCGGGCTCGGTGGCGGACTCGTCGGTGCCGGCGGGCCGGGTGCCGGTGGGTTCGGGGCGGACCAGGCGGGGCGCGGACAGGGTGGTGCCGCGGACGGCGAGCTGGGGTTCGCCGGTGGCGAGGAGCCGGCCGAGGACGGGGCCGGCGCCGGTGGCGGTGGCCGGGTCCAGGTCGGCGAGGACCACCCGGTCGGGGTTCTCGGCCTGGGCGGCGCGGACGAGGCCCCAGACGGCGGCGCCGGCCGGGTCGGTGACGGTGCTGTCGCCGCCGGCGGCGACCGCGCCCCGGGTGGCCACCACGAGCCGGGCGGCTTCCAGTCCGGGGGTGGCCAGCCAGGCCTTGAGGACGCGCAGGACCCGGGTGGTCAGGGTCAGGGCGTCGGCGCCGCCGCTGTCGGCGTCGAGGATCGCGGCGGCGGGGGCGGTCTCGCGGGCGGTGAGCGCGGTGACGTCGTCGGCGTCGCCGACGGGCACCCAGGTGGGCGCGGTCGTGGCGCCTTCGGCGGCGGGCAGCTGCACCCAGTCGACGGCGAACAGGGCGTCCTGGTCGGCGCCGGCGGCGACGCCGAGCTGTTCGGCGGAGACCGGCAGGGACACCAGGGAGTCCATGGTGAGGACGAGGGCGCCGGTCTCGTCGGCGGCCTGGAAGGAGAGGGCGTCGGGGCCGGCGGGGGCGACCCGGACGCGGAGGGCGGTGGCGCCCTCGGCGTGCAGGACGAGTCCGTTCCAGGCGAACGGCAGGACGTTGCGGTCGTCGTCGGGGTTGGCGAAGGCGTTGGTGTGCAGGGCGGCGTCGAGGAGCGCCGGGTGGATGGCGAACCTGTCGGCGTTCTCCCTGTGGTCCTGCGGCAGGGCGGCCTCGGCGAAGAGTTCGTCGCCGCGCCGCCACACGCCGCGCAGGCCCTGGAAGGCGGGGCCGTAGGAGTAGCCGCGGGCGACGAGGTCGGCGTAGAAGTCGTCGATGGCGACGGGTTCGGCGCCGGGCGGCGGCCAGGCGGCGTAGTCGACGGCGGGCGCGGTGAACGTCGCGGGTGTGCCGGACAGCAGGCCGGTGGCGTGCCGGGTCCACTCGCCGTGGCCGTCGTCGTCGGTGGCGTCCTCGCGCAGCGAGTAGACGTCGACGGTGCGGGAGCCGTTCGGGGTGGCGCCGCCGACGGCGACCTGGACGCGGACGGCGCCCTGTGCGGGCAGGACGAGGGGGGCCTCGATGACGAGTTCTTCGAGGGTGCCGCAGCCGAACTCGTCGCCGGCGCGGACGGCGAGGTCGACGTAGACGGTGCCGGGGACGATCACGACGCCCTGCATGGCGTGGTCGGCGAGCCAGGGGTGGGTGCGCAGGGAGAGCCGGGAGGTGAAGACCAGTCCGTCGGTCTGGGGCAGCGGGACGACGGCGCCGAGCAGCGGGTGGTCGGTGCCGGTGACGCCGAGGGAGGCGGCGTCGGTGCCGTTCGCGGTGAGCTGGATCCAGTAGTGGCGGTGGTCGAAGGCGTACGTCGGCAGGTCGGCGTGGGCGGTGCGGGCGGCCTCGGGGAGGATGCCCTGCCAGTCGACGGCGGCACCGGCCGTGAAGACCTCGGCCATGGAGGTGAGGAGCCGGCGCAGGCCGCCGTCGTCGCGGCGCAGGGAACCGGTGACCACGGCGTCGACGGCGTCGGCGTCGGCGATCTCGGTGAGGGGCTGGACGAGGACGGGGTGGGCGCTGGACTCCACGAACAGCGTGTGGCCCTCGGCGAGGAGGGTGGCCGCGGCGGGGCCGAAGCGGACCTGGTTGCGGAGGTTGCGGTACCAGTAGCCGCCGTCGAGGACGCCGGCCTCGCGGACCCACTCGCCGGTCACGGTGGACAGGAAGGGGATCGCCGGCGCCTGGCCGCGGATGTCCGCGAAGGCCTCGGTGAGGGCCTCCTGGACGGCCTGGACGTGGCGGCTGTGGGAGGCGTAGTCCACGGCGATGCGGCGCACCCGCACGCCCTGGTCCTCCAGGGCGTCCAGGACCTCGTCGAGGGCCTCGGCGTCGCCGGCGATCACGACGGAGGCCGGCCCGTTGACGGCGGCGACCTCGACCCGGCCGGCCCAGCGCTCCAGCCGGGCGGTGACGTCGTCCTCGGTGAGCGCGACGGACGCCATGCCGCCGAGCCCGGCGAGCCGGCCGCGGATGACCTGGCTGCGGACGGCGACGATGCGGGCGGCGTCGTCCAGGGTGAGCGCGCCCGCCACGCAGGCGGCGGCGATCTCGCCCTGCGAGTGGCCGATCACCGCGTCCGGTACGACGCCGACGGAGGCCCAGACGGCCGCCAGGCCCACGGCCACGGCGAAGCTCGCGGGCTGCACGACGTCCACGCGGGTCAGCAGCTCGGTCTCGGCCTCGCCGCGCAGGACGGCCTTCAGGTCCCAGTCGACCCAGCGTTCCAGGGCCCGGGCGCACTCCTCGATGCGGGCGGCGAACACCGGGGAGGAGTCGAGGAGTTCGCGGCCCATGCCGATCCACTGGGTGCCCTGCCCGGGGAAGACGAGGACGGTCTTGCCGGCGCCGGCCGCGGTGGCGGCGCCGCGGACGGTGCCGGGCGCCTGTTCGTCGCGGGCGAGGGCGGTGAGCGCGGCGAGGGCCTCGTCGTGGGTGTCCGCGACGACGACCGCGCGTTCGCCGAGGACGGCGCGCCGGGTGGCGAGGGTGCCGGCGATGTCCGCGAGCGGGGTGCCGGGGGCGCTGTCCAGGAAGGCGGCGAGGCGGCCGGCCTGGCCGGTGAGGGAGGCGGCGGAGGCCGCGGACACGACCAGCGGCAGCACACCGTCGTACGGCTCGCCGGGAGCGTCGGGTGCCTCGGCCGGGGTCTCGGGGATCTCGGGGGCCTGTTCGAGGATCAGGTGGGCGTTGGTGCCGCTGGCGCCGAACGAGGACACGCCGGCGCGGCGCGGGCGCCCGGTGTCGGGCCACCGCTGGGCCTCGGTGAGCAGTTCGACGGCGCCGGAGGACCAGTCGACCTGCGGGGTGGGGGCGTCGATGTGCCGGGTGGCCGGCATCGTGCCGTGGCGCAGCGCCTGCACCATGTTGATGACGCCGGCGACACCGGAGGCGGCCTGGGTGTGGCCGATGACGGACTTGACGGAGCCGAGCCGCAGCGGCTGTCCGGCGGGGCGGTCCTGGCCGTAGGTGGCGAGGATGGCCTGGGCCTCGATGGGGTCGCCGAGGACGGTGCCGGTGCCGTGGCCCTCGACCATGTCGACGTCGGCGGTGGTCAGTCCGGCACCGGCCAGGGCCTTGCGGATGACCCGCTGCTGGGAGGGGCCGTTGGGGGCGGTGAGGCCGTTGGAGGCGCCGTCCTGGTTGACGGCGGAGCCGCGGATGACGGCGAGGACGCGGTGGCCGCGCTCGCGGGCCTGGGACAGCGTTTCGAGGAGGACGACACCGACGCCCTCGGCCCAGCTGGAGCCGTCGGCCGCGGCGGCGTAGGACTTGATGCGGCCGTCGAGGGCGAGGCCGCGCTGGCGGGCGAAGCCGACGAAGCCGCCGGGCGTGGACATCACGGTGGAGCCGCCGGCGAGTGCCATGGAGCACTCGCCGCGGCGCAGCGCCTGCATGGCGAGGTGGATGGCGACCAGCGACGAGGAGCACATGGTGTCGACGGTGACCGCGGGCCCCTCCAGGCCGAGGGTGTAGGCGACGCGGCCGGAGGCGATACCGCCCGACGTGCCGAGGGCCCGCTCCAGGCTGAGGAAGCCCTCGTGGCCGCTGAGGTCGGGGGCGTAGTCCTGGTGGACGATGCCGGCGAAGACGCCGGTGTCGCTGCCGCGCAGCGAGTGCGGGTCGATGCCGGCGCGTTCCAGGGTCTCCCAGGACACTTCGAGGAGCTGGCGCTGCTGCGGGTCCATGGCGAGGGCCTCGCGCGGCGAGATGCCGAAGAACGCGGCGTCGAACTCGCCGGCGTCGTGCAGGAAGGCGCCCTCGCGGACGTAGGTGGTGCCGGGGTTGTCCGGGTCGGGGTGGTAGAGGCCCTCCAGGTCCCAGCCGCGGTCCTCCGGGAACGCCGTGTAGACGTCGGTGCCGTCGCTCACCACCCGCCACAGGTCCTCGGGGGTGCGGATGCCCCCCGCGTACCGGCAGGCCATGGAGACGATGGCGATGGGCTCGGCAACGGCCGCCGCGAGTTTGGTGTTCTCCTGCTGCAGGCGCGCGTTCTCCTTGAGGGAGGCGCGCAGCGCGTTGACGATCTGGTCGTCCGGGCCCGACATATCCGTCCTCCGTGGTGCGTCCGCTGTCATGGGGTCAGCTCGTCCTGCCCAGAGCACGCTGCACGAGATCGGCAACGTCCATGGCGTCGATCAGGGTCTCGTCGTCCTCGGCCGGGTCCGCCCCTTCGGGCGTCCCGGACGCCGGGGCGTCCTCGGTGTCCACGAGGCCGAGCAGGGTGTCCAGGACGCCGGCGTCCCTGAACCGGGCGAGGGGGACGGTGGCGAGGGCTCGCCTGAGGTCGTCCTCCCGCCCGTCGAGCCCGTCGTCCGCGTCCCGGATGAGTTCGGAGCGCAGGTAGCCGACGAGGGCGTCCGGCGTGGGGTAGTCGAAGATGAGGGTGGCGGGCAGCCGGAGGCCGGTCGCCACGTGGAGGCTGTTGCGCAGGTTGACGGCGGCGAGCGAGTCGAAGCCGACCTCCTGGAAGGCCTGGAGGGGCCCGATGCTCTCCGCGCCGCTGTGGCCGAGGACCGTGGCGGCGTGTCCGCACACCAGCCGGAGCAGGATGCGGTTCTGCTCGGCCTCGGGGACGTCGCGCAGGGAGTCCACGAGGCCGGCGGTGGTGTCGCCGTTCTCGGTGTCCGGCTGGGTGGCCCGCAGCGCTTCCTGCGCCTCGGGCAGGTCGGCGAAGAGCGGGCTGGGCCGGACCGAGGTGAACGCCGGGATGAAGGCGCCCCAGTCCATGTCGACGACCGTGACGGCCTTCTCCTGGGCCTGGACGGCCTGTTCGAAGGCGGTGAGGGCGATCTGCGGGGCCATCGGCAGGACACCGCGCCGGCGCAGCTGGGTCAGGGTGTCCTCGTCCATGCCGACGCCGGTCTCGTCCAGCGCGCCCCAGGCGATCGCGGTGGCCGGATGGCCGTGGCCGCGCCGCCACTCCACGAGGGCGTCCAGGACGGCGTTGGCCGCGCCGGACGGTCCCTGGCCGCCACCGCCCCAGATGCCGGCGATCGAGGAGAACACCACGAACGCGTCGAGGGGGGTGTCGGCGAACCGTTCGGCGAGCCAGCGGGCGGTGTCGACCTTGGCGGTGAACACCTCGGTGAGTTCGGGTACGCCGGTGTCGTCCACGGTGCTGGTGCGGGCGATGTCCGCGGTGTGCACGACGGCGGTGAGGGGCTGGTCGCCGGGGGTTTCGGCGAGCAGGCGCTCGATGGCGGCCCGGTCGGTGTCGGCGCAGGTCTCGACGGTGGTGCCGGTGCCGAGCGCGGCGACTTCGGCGGTGAGCGCGTCGAGCGCGCCGTCGGGTGCGCCGGCCGTGGTGGTGACGAGGAGGCGCCGGGCGCCGGACCGGGCGAGCCACAGGGAGGCGTGCCGGCCGAGGCCCTCGGCGCCGCCGGTCACCAGGACGGTGCCGGCGGGCTGCCAGCCGGATCCGGCGGCCGGGTCGGGGGCGGTCTTGCGGAGCAGCCTGCGGGTGTGGACGCCGGACCGGCGTACGGCCAGCTGGTCGTCGTCTCCCGGGTGGCCGAGGGCGCCGAGCAGGTGGCGGACGGCGCGGGTGTCGAGCGTGGCGGGCAGGTCGATCAGCCCGCCCCAGCGGTCGCCGCGTTCCAGGGCGGCGGCCCGGCCGATGCCCCAGACGGCCGCCTGTGCCGGGGCGGTGACGGTGTCCTGGATGCCGGTGTTGACCGCGCCCCGGGTCAGGCACCACAGCGGCTGTGTGGCCCCGCTGTCGCCGAGCGCCTGTACCAGGGCGAGGGTGGCCGCGGTCAGCGGGACGGGGTCCTGCGGGCCGTCCGCGCCGCCGGGGTCGAGGGCGAGCAGGGACAGCACACCGGTCACAGCGTGTTCGGCGAGGGCGGCCGACAGGCGTTCGCCGAGCCGGGCGCGGTCGGTGTCGGCCGCGGTGACCTCCAGCGGGAGCAGGTCGAGCCCCTGTGCGGTGAGTTCCCGCAGCAGCTCGTCCAGCGGCGAGTCCGCCGGCCGCCCGGCAGGTACGACGGCCAGCCAGGTGCCGCCGGGAACGCCGGTGCCCTCCTGGTCGAGGGGCCGCCAGGTGACGTGGTAGCGCAGCTTCTCGGCCGCCGACCGCTCGCGCCGCCGGCCGCGCCAGTCGGCGAGCACGGGTACGACGGTGCGCAGCGCGTCGCGCTGGTCGGCGGCGGCCAGGTCGAGGAGCCGGGCGAGGGAGTCGGCGTCGGCCTGTTCGACGGCGGTCCAGAAGTCGTTCTCGGCGCCCTCGGCGGCGGGTGCGCCGTCCGTGCCGGTGTCCGCCTCCCGCAGCCAGAAGTGCTGCCGGTCGAAGGCGTACGTCGGCAGGTCCACGTCGGCGTCACGGGCTGCGGCGGGCAGGACGCCCGTCCAGTCCACGGCCACGCCCTTGACGAACAGCTCGGCCATCGACGCGAGCAGCCGCCGCGGGCCGCCTTCCTCGCGGCGCAGGGAGCCGCCGGCGACGGCGCGGAGCCGGACCTTGTCGGCGGCGGCCTCGTCGAAGATCTCGTTCACGGGCTGGACGAGGACCGGGTGGGCGCTGGACTCCACGAACACCGTGTGGCCCTCGGCCAGCAACGCGGCCACCGCCGGTCCGAAGCGGACCTGACTGCGCAGGTTCCGGTACCAGTAGCCGCCGTCCAGGACCCCCGCCTCACGCACCCACTCACCGGTCACCGTCGAGAAGAACGGCACCAGCGGGGCCTGGCTGCGGACGTCCGCGAACGCCTCCGCCAACGCGCCCTCGATCGCCTCGACATGACGAGTGTGGGAGGCATAGTCCACCGCCACCCGCCGGACACGGACACCGTCGGCCTCCAGCACGGCCAGGGCCTCGTCCAGCGCCTCCGCGTCACCGGCGACCACCACCGAGGTGGGACTGTTGACAGCCGCGACCTCGACGCGCCCGTCCCAGGCGGCAATCCGAGCAACAGCGTCAGCCTCGGACAGTGCCACCGACGCCATCCCGCCCCGGCCCGCCAGCTCACCGGCGATCACCTGACTACGAACGGCGACAATCCGGGCCGCGTCCTCCAGCGACAACGCACCCGCCACACAAGCCGCCGCGATCTCACCCTGCGAGTGACCCACCACCGCGTCCGGTACGACACCCACCGACGCCCACACCGCCGCCAGGGCGACGTTCACGGAGAAGCTCGCCGGCTGGACGACGTCCACGCGGTCCAGCAGATCGACATCACCGCGCAGAACGGCCTTCAAGTCCCAGTCCACCCACGGCTCCAGCGCCCGGGCACACTCCTCGACCCGCTCCGCGAACACCGGCGACGACTCCAGCAACTCCCGGCCCATCCCCAGCCACTGCGACCCCTGACCGGGGAAGACGAGCACGGTCCGGCCGGGGCCGCCGGAGCCGGCGACCGTTCCGGTCACGACGAGGGGGCTGCTCTCGCCCCGGGCCAGCGCGCCCAGCCCCGTCAGTGCCTCGTCGCGGGCGCCGGCGACGACCACGGCCCGCTCGGACAGCAGGGCCCGCCGGGCGACGAGGGCCCCGGCGACCTCGGCCGGGGAGGTCTCGGCACCGGTGACGAAGGCCGCCAGGCGTCCGGCCTGGGCGGCGAGGGCGGCCGTACTGCGGGCCGACACCACCAGCGGTACGACGCCGGCGGGCACCGTCGGCAGGGTGAGCGGCTCGGTGCCGGACGCCGCCGGCCGGGTGGGCGGCTCGGTGTCGGGTGCCTCCTCCAGGATGACGTGCGCGTTGGTGCCGCTCGCGCCGAACGAGGAGACGGCGGCCCGGCGCGGCCGGCCGGTACGGGTCCACTCGCGGGCCTCGGTGAGGAGTTCGACCGCGCCCGCGGACCAGTCCACCTGGGGGGTGGGTTCGGCGACGTTCAGGGTGGGCGGCAGGACGCCGTGCCGCATCGCCTCCACCATCTTGATCACCCCGGCGACGCCGGCGGCGGCCTGGGTGTGACCGATGTTCGACTTCACCGAGCCCAGGTACAGCGGCTGTTCGCGGTCCTGGCCGTAGGTGGCGAGCAGCGCCTGGACCTCGATCGGGTCGCCGAGGACGGTGCCGGTGCCGTGGCCCTCCACCGCGTCCACGTCGGCGGGCTTCAGCCCGGCGGACGCCAGCGCGCTGCGGATCACCCGCTGCTGGGAGGGGCCGTTGGGGGCGGTCAGGCCGTTGGAGGCGCCGTCCTGGTTGACCGCGCTGCCGCGCAGCACCGCCAGCACCCGGTGGCCGTTGCGGCGCGCCTCGGACAGCCGCTCCAGCAGGACCACGCCGACGCCCTCGGCCCAGCCGGTGCCGTCGGCGGTGGACGAGTACGCCTTGCAGCGGCCGTCGGCGGACAGGCCGCGCTGCCGGGAGAACTCCAGGAAGGCGTCCGGGGTGGCCATGACGGTGGCGCCGCCGGCGAGCGCGAGGGAGCACTCGCCGCCGCGCAGGGCCTGGGCGGCCAGGTGCATGGCGACCAGGGACGAGGAGCAGGCGGTGTCGACGGTGACGGCGGGGCCCTCGAAGCCGAAGACGTACGACACCCGGCCCGAGGCCACGCTCGCGGCCGTGCCGGTCATCGTGTAGCCCTGGACGTCCTCGGGGACCTGGCGCAGCCGGGTGACGTAGTCGTGGTGGACGATGCCGGTGAAGACGCCGATGTCCTGGCCGCGGGTGGACAGCGGGTCGATGCCGGCCCGTTCCATGGCCTCCCAGGAGGTCTCCAGCAGGAGCCGCTGCTGCGGGTCCATGGCCAGGGCCTCGCGCGGCGAGATGCCGAAGAGCTGGGCGTCGAACCGGGCGGCGTCGTGCAGGAAGCCGCCCGCCCGGGTGTAGCTGGTGCCGGGGTGGGCCGGGTCGGGGTGGTAGAGCCGGTCGATGTCCCAGTCACGGTCGGTGGGGAAGCCGGAGATGGCGTCGCGCCGGTCCATGACGAGCTGCCACAGGTCCTCGGGGCTGTTGACGCCGCCGGGCAGCCTGCTGCTCATGGCGATGATGGCGATCGGCTCGTCCGGGTCCGCGGTGCCGCGCCGGACGGGTGCGGGGGTCTCCGGGCGGGTGCCGAGGAGTTCGCCGCGCAGGTGGTCGGCGAGCAGGGCCGGTGTCGGGTGGTCGAAGACCAGGCTGCTGGGCAGGCTGACGCCGGTGAAGTCGTGCAGCCGGTTGCGGAGTTTGACGGCGGTGAGCGAGTCGAAACCGAGGTTCTTGAACGGCTGGCCCTCGTCGAAGTCGTCCGTGTCCCGGTGGCCGAGGACGGCCGCGGTGCTCTCCCGGACCAGTTCCAGCAGGACGCGGCGCTGTTCGGCGTCGGCGAGCCCGGCCAGCCGGGCGGCCAGCTCGTTGCCGTCGGCGGCCGGGGTGCGGCGGATGACGCGGCGGGCGGGGGCGGAGCCGGGCGTGCTCGCGACGGGGGCGGTTCCGGGCGCGGCGGCCTCCGGTACGAGCGCCTCCAGAGCGCCTGCTTCCGGTACCCCGGCCTCCCGTACGGGCGTTTCCGGCACGTCGGCTTCCGGTACGACCGCTTCGGCGGCCGTCAGCGTCAGCGGGCCGAGCAGGGCCACGGGCCGGCCGTCGGGGTCGGCCAGCTCCAGCAGGTGGCGGCCGTCGGCGTCCGGGGTGACGCGCACCCGCAGCTCGGTGGCGCCGACCGCGTACACGGCGAGGGCGGCGCACTCGGTCAGGGTGACGACGGCGTCCTCGGCGGCGATCCGCAGGGCGGTGTCGATGAGCACCGGGTGGAGGCTGAACTCGTCCACCTCGTCGGCGAGTTCGCCCGGCAGGGCGATGTCGGCGAGGATCCGGCCGCCTCGCCGCCACAGGCCGCGCGCCCCGGCCGGGGCAGCGTCCTCGGCGGGCTCGTCCGGCCAGGCGCGCAGGTCGAAGGCGTGCTCGGGAACCCCGGGCGTGAGGGTGGCGCGGGCGTGCCGCAGCCACGGTTGGCCCTCGTGTCCGGCCGGCCGGCTGTGCACGGTGGCCGCGCGCGCCCCGTCGGGTCCGGGCGCGTCCACGAAGACGCGGAGCTGGAGGTCGCCGTGGTCGGGGACGACGAGGGGGGCGTCGACGGTGATCCGCTCGACGGTGCCGCCGCCGGTCTCGTCGCCGGCCCGGACCAGCAGCTCCAGCAGGACACCGGCCGGTACGGCCCCTCCCCCGCCGGCGTGCAGGCCGGGGCTGCGCCGGGAGAGCCGGCCGGTGAGGACGACGCCGGTGCCGCCGTGCTCGCCGGGGACCTCCACGACGCCGCCCAGCAGCGGGTGGCCGGCGGACCGGGCGCCGAGTGCCTCGGCGTCGGTCGCGGTGCCGCCCTCGACCCAGTACCGCTGGTGCTGGAAGGCGTAGGTGGGCAGGTCGGGGCCGACGACCGGGTCCGGGCGGCCGAGGACGGCGGTCCAGTCGACCGGTACGCCCCGCACGTGCAGTTCGGCGAGCGCGGTGGACACGGCGGTGTCCTCGGCGGTGTCCCGGCGCAGGGTGGTGACGCAGCCGCGGGTGTCCGGCCCGAGCGTGCCGAGGGCCATGGCGCTGAGCACGCCGCCGGGGCCCAGCTCCAGGTGGGTGACGGCGCCCTGGTCGCGCAGGGCGGTGACGGCGTCGGCGAACCGCACGGCGTGCCGGGCCTGGTCCACCCAGTACTCGGGGGTGGCGAGCAGCCCGTCCTCGGCGAGGGCGCCGGTGAGCGTCGAGACGACGGGGAGGGTGCCCGGCCGGTACCGGAGGCGGGCGGCCACGGCGCGCAGTTCGTCGAGCATCGGCTCCATCAGCGCGGAGTGGAAGGCGTGGCTGACGGTCAGGCGGCGGGTGCGGTGCCCGTCCTGGGCGAGGCGCGCGGCGACGGCGAGTACGGCGTCCTCGGCGCCGGACAGCACCAGCGCCCGCGGCCCGTTGACCGCCGCGATGCCGACGGTCCCCGGCGTCCGGGTGAGCAGCGGGGTGACGTCGGCCTCGGTGGCCTCGACGGCGATCATCGCCCCGCCCTCGGGCAGCGCCTGCATCAACCGGCCGCGTGCCGCGACCAGTTCACCGGCGTCCGCCAGGTCGAGGATGCCGGCGGCGTGCGCGGCGGCGATCTCGCCGACCGAGTGGCCCGCGAGGAGGTCGGGCCGTACGCCCCAGGAGGTGAACAGCCGGAACAGCGCGGTCTCCAGGGCGAACAGGGCGGCCTGGGTGTAGAGGGTCTGGTCGAGCAGGGCGGCCCGTTCGGTGCCGGGCTCGGCGAACACCACGTCCTTCAGGGGGTGTTCGAGGCCGTCCAGGTGCCTTTCCACGGCGGCGCAGGCGGCGTCGAACGCCTCCCGGAACACGGGGTGGGCGGCGGCGAGTTCGCGGCCCATACCGGCCCACTGGCTGCCCTGTCCGGTGAACAGGAAGGCGAGCTTGCCGTCGGCCGGGCCGCCGGTGACGGTGTCCGCGTCGGCGGTGCCCTCGGCGAGCGCGCGCAGGGCACCGGTGAGGCGGTCCCGGTCGGCGGCGAGGACGACCGCGCGGTGGTCGAGGTGGGCGCGGGCGGTGCCCAGCGCGTGCGCCGTGGCCGCGAGCGGCATCGCGGTCCGCTCCGCCACCCAGTCCGCGAGCCGGGCGGCCTGGCCGCGCAGCCCGGCGGCGGTGCGGGCGGAGAGGGGGAACGGGAGGAGGGCGCCACCGGCGGCCGCGGCCGGCCCCACGCCGTCCGCGGGCCCCGGCTCGCCCGCTGGTACCCGCTCCGCCGCCGGGGCCTGTTCCAGGACCAGGTGGGCGTTGGTGCCGCCGATGCCGAAGGCGGAGACGCCGGCGCGGCGCGGGCGGCCGGTCTCCGGCCAGGTACGGGCCTCGGTGAGCACCTCCACGGCGCCCGCCGACCAGTCCACGTGGCGGGACGGCCGGTCCACGTGCAGGGTGCGGGGCAGCAGGCCGTGTCGCATCGCCATGACCATCTTGATGACGCCGGCGACGCCGGCGGCGGCCTGGGTGTGACCGATGTTCGACTTCACCGAGCCCAGGTACAGCGGCTGTTCGCGGTCCTGGCCGTAGGTGGCGAGCAGGGCCTGGGCCTCGATCGGGTCGCCGAGGACGGTGCCCGTGCCGTGCGCCTCCACCGCGTCGACGTCCGCCGTCGTCAGCCCGGCGTTGGCGAGCGCCCGGCGGATGACGCGCTGCTGGGAGGGCCCGTTGGGGGCGGTGAGGCCGTTGGACGCGCCGTCCTGGTTGACGGCCGAGCCGCGGATCACGGCGAGCACCTGGTGACCCCGCCGCCGTGCCTCGGACAGCCGCTCGACCAGCAGCACGCCGACGCCCTCGGACCAGCCGGTGCCGTCCGCGCCGTCCGCGAACGCCTTGCACCGTCCGTCCGGGGCCAGGCCGCGCTGCCGGGAGAACTCGATGAACGTCTCCACGTTGCCCATCACCATGACACCGCCGGCGAGCGCCATGGAGCACTCCCCGTTGCGCAGCGCCTGGGCGGCCAGGTGCAGGGCGACCAGGGAGGAGGAGCAGGCGGTGTCGATGGTGACGGCCGGGCCCTCGAAGCCGAAGTGGTAGGCGACGCGGCCCGACACGACGCTGCCGGAGCCACCGGTGAGCCGGAAGCCCTCGGCGTCGGTCGCGTGGTGCATCCGCACGGTGTAGTCGTGACTGTTGACGCCGACGAAGACGCCGATGTCCCGGCCGCCCAGCCCGGTCGGGTCGATCGCGGCGCGTTCGAACGCCTCCCAGGACGTCTCCAGCAGCAGCCGCTGCTGCGGGTCCATGGCGAGGGCCTCGTTCGGGGAGATGCCGAAGAAGGCGGCGTCGAAGCCGGGCGCGTCGTCCAGGAACGCGCCGTGCCGCACGTAGGTCGTACCGGCCTTGTCGGGATCGGCGTCGTAGAGCCGGTCGATGTCCCAGCCCCGGTCGGCGGGGAACTCGGTGACGGCGTCGACCCCGTCGGCCACGACCCGCCACAGGTCCTCCGGGCTGTGCACCCCCGCCGGGAAGCGGCAGGCCATCGCGACGATCGCGATCGGTTCGTCGGACGCGGTGGCCGTGGCGGCGGGGGCGTCGGGACGGGAGTCGCCGACGAGCCGGGCGCGCAGGTGCTCGGCGAGCGCGGTCGGCTTGGGGTAGTCGAAGACGACGGCCGAGGGCAGCGTGAGACCGGTGGCGTTCGCCAGCCGGTTGCGCAGCTCCACCGCGGTCAGCGAGTCGAACCCGGCGTCCTTGAAGGCCCGGTCGGCGCGGACGGCGGCGGCGCTGCCGTGGCCGAGCACGTCGGCGGCGTCGCGCCGGACCAGGTCCAGCAGCAGGGCCAGCTGGGCCGCCGGGTCCAGCGCGGCCAGCCGGTCCCGCAGGCCGCCCTGGTCCGCGCTGCCGGCGGCGCGGGCCAGCGAGCGCGGTGTGGGGGCGAGGCCCCGCAGCAGGGGCGCCACGGGCGCCGTACGGGCCGCGGCGCGCAGGGCGGGCAGGTCCAGTTTGGCGGCCACCGGGGCGGCGGGCAGCGCGCTGCCGGGGCGCAGGGCGAGGTCCAGCAGGGCCATGCCCTCGGCCTCGGACAGGGCGGCCATGCCGAGCCGCCGGTTGCGGTGCAGGTCGGCGGCGCCGAGGTGCCCGGTCATGCCGCTGGCCCGCTCCCAGTAGCCCCAGGCGAGCGAGACACCGGGCAGCCCCTGTTCGCGGCGGCGCCGGGCGAGCGCGTCCAGGGCGGCGTTGGCGGCGGCGTAGTTGGCCTGGCCCGGGTTGCCGAAGACGTTGGCGGCCGAGGAGAACAGGACGAACGCCGCGAGGTCGCACTCCCGCGTCAGCTCGTCCAGCAGCAGGGCGGCGTCCAGCTTGGGCCGCAGGACGGTGTCGACGCGCTCCGGGGTGAGCGCGGTGAGCACGCCGTCGTCCAGGACGCCGGCGGTGTGCAGGACGGCGGTCAGCGGGTGACCGGCGTCCACGGCGTCCAGGACGGCCGCGAGCCGGTCCCGGTCGCCGGTGTCGCAGGCGACGACGGTGACGGTGGCGCCGAGCGCGGTCAGCTCCTCGCACAGCGCGGCCGCGCCGTCCGCCTCGGGGCCGCGCCGGCTCAGCAGGAGCAGATGGCGGACGCCGTGCTCGGCGACCAGGTGCCGGGCGGTGAGCGCGCCGAGCGTGCCGGTACCGCCGGTGATGAGCACGGTCCCGTCCGGATCGAGCGCCCGGCCCGGCTGCGGGACGCCGTCTTCCGCCGCGGGAGCCCCGGCCCGGACCAGCCGCGGCACTTCGGCACCCGTGGCCCGCAGACGGATCACCGGTTCACCGGAGGCGAGCAGCCCGGGCAGCGCGGCCCGCACCACCGCACCGCCGTCCCGTCCCTGTCCCGGCTCTCCCGGCTCTCCCTGTTGGTCGTACTCCGCCAGCACGATCCGGCCGGGATGCTCGGACTGCGCGGACCGCAGCAGCCCTCGGACGGCGGCCGTGGCGAGGTCCGTGCCGTCCGCGCCGACCGTCACGACCAACCGGGTCCGCTCCAGGGCCGGTTCGGCCAGCCAGGCCTGGAGGACGGCGAGCGCGGCGGTGAGGGCCGTACGCGGGTCGGTCACCGCGGGGTCGACGCCGTACAGCAGGACGTCCGTGTCCGCAGCACCGGCATCGACGTCCTGCGCGGTCCGTACGGTGACGACGGCCGGTGCCCCGTCACCCGCGGGCAGGGGCAGCTCCGTCCAGTCGACGCGGAACAGTGCGTCGTGGGTGAGCGCCTCGGCGAGTCCGGCGCGCGCCGGGTCGAACGGTTCGGACAGCACCGCGTCGACGGTCAGCACGGGCCGCCCGGCAGGGTCGGTCAGGTCGAGCCGGGTGCCCTCACCGGCCGCCCCCGCCGAACGCACGGTGACGGCGGTCGCCCCGGACGCCAGCAGGCTGACGCCGCGCCAGGTGACCGCGAGGGTCCCGGCGGGCAGTGCCGTCCGTACGGCCGCGTCGAGCAGGGTGGGGTGTACGCCGTACCGGTCGGCGTCCCCGGCGCTCTCCCCGAGGGCCACCTCGACGCCGGTCCCGCCGGCCGGCCGGTCCCCGTCCGCCTCCGCAGGGGCGGCGGGCGCGAGCGTGCCGTGCGCGTGCCGCGTCCAGGAGGCGTCCGGCGCGGAGTCGTCCGCGCGCGAGTACACCTCGACCGTACGCCGTCCGCTGTCGTCGGCGCCGCCCACCACGGTCTGGACGGCCCGCCCGCCGCGCACCGGCAGGACGACGGGCCGCTCGACGGTCAGCTCCGCCACGACCGGCACGCCGGCCTCGTCGCCGAGCCGGACCGCCAGCTCCACCAGGGCCGCGTTCGGCACCAGCACCGCGTCGTCCCCGACGAGGTGCTCACCCAGCCACGGCTGCGAGCGCAGGGACCACCGCGAGGTCGTCATGAACCCCCCGGAGTCCGGCCGCCCGACCACCGCACCCAGCAGGGGGTGGTCGGTACCGGTCTGCCCGAGGGCGGCGGCGTCCGCCGCGGGCGTCGGCTTCAGCCAGTAGTGCCGGTGGTCGAACGCGTAGGTCGGCAGGTCCACCTGCGCGCCGTCGGCACCGGCGTGCAGGACGCCCGTCCAGTCGACCGCAACGCCCTTGACGAACACGGCGGCCATCGACGCGAGCAGCCGCCGCAGACCGCCCTCTTCACGGCGCAGGGACCCGGTGACGACGGTGTCGGACTCCGCCGTCGCCTCGTCCACGATCTCGTTGACCGGCTGGACGAGGACCGGATGGGCACTGGACTCCACGAACACCGTGTGACCCTCGGCCAGCAACGAGGCCACCGCCGGACCGAAACGCACCTGACTGCGCAGGTTGCGGTACCAGTAGCCGCCGTCGAGCACGCCCGCCTCGCGGATCCACTCACCGGTGACCGTGGAGAAGAACGGCACCAGCGGGGCCTGGCTGCGAATGTCGGCGAACGCCTCCGCCAACGCGCCCTCGATCGCCTCGACATGACGGGTGTGGGAGGCATAGTCCACCGCCACCCGCCGGACGCGGACGCCGTCGGCCTCCAGCACGGCCAGCGCCTCGTCCAGCGCCTCCGCGTCACCGGCGACCACCACCGAGCTGGGACTGTTGACAGCCGCGACCTCAACGCGCCCGCCCCAGGCGGCAATCCGAGCGGCAGCCTCGTCCTCGGACAGCGCCACCGACGCCATCCCGCCCCGGCCCGCCAGCTCCCCGGCGATCACCTGGCTACGAACGGCGACGATCCGGGCGGCGTCCTCCAGCGACAGGGCACCGGCGACACAGGCGGCCGCGATCTCACCCTGCGAGTGACCCACCACCGCATCCGGTA
>NZ_BMRM01000040.1 GCF_014648635.1 Streptomyces cinerochromogenes
GAGCTGCCCGTCCAGGGCGGCGCAGGCCTCGTCCAACGCCTGCGCGAAGACCGGATACGTGGCATACAACTCGCGGCCCATACGGGTCCGTTGGGAGCCCTGTCCCGGGAACACGAACACCGTCTTCCCGTCGGTCCCCGTGCCCGTGACCACGAGTGGTGAGGGTTCGCCGGCAGCCACCGACTCCAGTGCGGCCACCGCTTCCTCCGGTGACCCGGCGACGATCACGGCCCGCTCGGACAGCACCGCCCTCCGGGACACCAGCGCACCCGCGACGGCCGCCAGCGGGGTGTCGCTGTCGCCGACGAAGGCGGCCAGTCGCCCCGCCTGCCCCGCCAGCGCACCGGCGCTCCGGGCCGACAGCACGAGCGGCGTCACACCACCGGCCGGCAGGACCGGTTCCTGCGTGTCGGCGCCCTCCGGCGCCTGCTCCAGAATGAGGTGGGCGTTGGTGCCGCTCAGGCCGAAGGAGGAGACGCCGACCCGGCGGGGGCGTCCGGTGTCGGGCCAGTCACGTGCCTCGGTGAGGAGTTCCACGGCACCGGACGTCCAGTCCACCTGGGACGACGGCGCGTCGACGTGCAGGGTGGGCGGCAGGATGCCGTGCTGCATCGCCTCCACCATCTTGATCACGCCGGCCACGCCGGAGGCGGCCTGGGTGTGGCCGATGTTCGACTTCAACGAGCCGAGCCAGAGCGGCCGTTCCGGATCGCGGCCCTTGCCGTAGGTGGCGAGCAGGGCCTGGGCCTCGATCGGGTCGCCGAGGACGGTGCCGGTGCCGTGGCCCTCCACCGCGTCGACGTCCGCCGTCGTCAGCCCGGCGTTGGCGAGCGCCTTGCGGATGACCCGCTGCTGCGACGGACCGTTCGGAGCCGTCAGCCCGTTGGACGCGCCGTCCTGGTTCACCGCGCTGCCCCGCACCACCGCCAGGACCCGGTGCCCCTTGCGCTGCGCCTCCGACAGCCGCTCCAGTACGACCACACCCGCGCCCTCGGCCCAGCCCGTGCCGTCGGCCGCGTCGGCGTACGACTTGCAGCGTCCGTCCGAGGCCAGACCCCGCTGCCGGGAGAACTGGACGAAGGCGCCGGGGCTGGACATGACGGCCGCGCCGCTGGCCAGGGCCAGGGAGCACTCGCCGCCGCGCAGGGCCTGGGCGGCGAGGTGCATGGCGACCAGGGAGGAGGAGCAGGCCGTGTCCACGGTGACGGCGGGGCCCTCGAAGCCGAAGACGTACGACACCCGGCCCGAGGCCACACTGCTGCCGGCGCCGGTGGTGACGAACCCCTCCAGCTCGGCGGGGACTTCCCCGCCGGAGCCGTAGCCCTGGCCCATCAGGCCGGAGAAGACACCGACGTCCGTGCCCTTCAGCGACAGCGGGTCGATACCGGCCCGCTCCAGGGCCTCCCAGGACGTTTCGAGGAGGAGCCGCTGCTGCGGATCCATCGCCAGCGCCTCACGCGGGGAGATCCCCCAGAAGCCGGCGTCGAACAGGCCCGCCTCGTGCAGGAAGCCGCCCTGGTCGACGTACGACGTGCCGGCCTTGTCGGGGTCGGCGTCGAACAGGCCCTCCAGGTCCCAGCCGCGGTCGTCGGGGAAGCCGGACATCGCGTCGCGGCCCTCGGACACCAACCGCCACAGCTCCTCCGGGCTGTTGACGCCGCCGGGGAGGCGGCAGGCCATGCCGACGATCGCGATCGGCTCGTCCGGGTCGGCGAGCGCGGGGGCCGTCGCCGGTGCCGGGACGGTCGCCGTCGTCTCGCCCAGCTCGCCGTGCAGGTGACGGGCCAGGGCCAGGGGGGTGGGGTGGTCGAAGACGGCCGTGGCGGGCAGCTTGAGGCCGGTGGCGTCACGGAGCCGGTTGCGCAGTTCGACCGAGGTCAGCGAGTCGAACCCGGAGTCACGGAACGCCGTGTCCGGCTTGATGCCCTCGGGGCCGGCGTGCGCGAGCACGGTCGCCGCGTGCGTGCGCACCAGGTCCAGCAGCAGCGCCTCCTGCTCCGCCGCGTCCAACCCGGCGAGCTTCCGCGCGAGTTCGCCGGTGGTGTCGGTGGCGGCGGCTGCCCGTGCGGCCTGCCGGGGCACCTTGACCAAGCCGCGCAGCAGGGACGGTAGGCCACGCCCGGCCGTGGCGTCGGCCCGCAGGGACCGCAGGTCCAGCTTGATCGGGACGAGCAGGGGGTCGCCGGCGCGCAGGGCCGCGTCGAAGAGGTCCAGTCCCTCGTCGGTGGCGATGGTCTGGCTGCGGCTCCGGCTCACCCGGGCCTGGTCGGCGGTGTCGAGGTGGGCGGTCATGCCGGTGGCCTGCTCCCACAGACCCCACGCCAGCGACACACCCGGCAGCCCGGCGGCCCGGCGACGCTGGACCACCGCGTCCAGATACGCGTTCGCCGCCGCATAGTTGCCCTGACCCGCCGAACCGAACACCCCCGCAGCCGACGAGAACACAACGAACATGCCGAGACCGGGCGCGAGTTCACGCGTCAGCTCGTCCAGATGCGTCACCGCGCCCACCTTCGGCGCGAACACCCCGGCCAACCTCTCACGCGTCAACGCCCCGAACACACCGTCGTCCAGCACACCCGCCGTGTGCACCACACCCGTCAACGGGCGCTCCGCCACCACCGAAGTCAGCAACTCCGCCACCGACGCCCGGTCCGACACGTCGCACGCCACCACGGACACCGACTCCGCACCCGACTCCGACAGCCCGGCCACCAACTCCGAAACTCCCTCGGCCGCCGAACCCCGCCGGCTCGCCAGCACCAGGTGCCGCACCCCATACCGCTCCACCAGATGCCGCGCCACCAACGCACCCAGCGCACCCGTACCACCCGTGACCAGCACCGACCCCGCCGCATCGACAGCGACCGGTCCCCCGGCCGGCTCCGTCCGCGCCAGCCTCGGCGCGAACAAACGGTCATCGCGAACCGCCACCTGGGGCTCACCAGCAGCCAGAACCGCCGCCAGCGACGACTCCACCTCCACACCGTCGGACACATCCAGCAGAACGATCCGGTCAGGGTTCTCCGCCTGCGCGACCCGTACCAGACCCCAGACCGCCGCAGCGGCCGGATCAGTCACCGCCTGCTCCCCGCCGGCGGGCACCGCACCCCGGGTGACGACGACCAGCTGAGCTGCTTCGAGGCCGGGTCCGGCCAGCCAGGCCTGGACGATCTCCAGCACCCGGCCGGTCACGGCCAGTGCCGCCGCGTCGTCCGCCGTCTCGGTGCGGCCGGCTTCCAGCACAACCACCGGGGGCACGCCCGAGCCGTCGGTCAGCGCGGCGACATGCGCGGGCTCGGTGATCGGGACCCAGGCGGGCGGCAGGTCGGTGCCCGGTTCCGCGGTGCCGGGCAGCTCCGTCCAGTCGACGCGGAACAGGGACTGCCGGCTGTCGTCGGCCGCCGCGCCGAGCTGGTCGGCGGAGACGGCCCGGGAGACCAGCGAGCGCAGCGTGAGCACCGGTGCGCCGGTCTCGTCCGCCGCGTCCAGGGACAAGGAGTCGGGCGCGGACCGGGTCAGGCGTACGCGCAGCGCCGAGGCGCCGACCGCGTGCAGGCTCAGCCCGTTCCAGCCGAACGGGAGGTGGACGCCGTCGCCGTCGTCGGTGCGGTTCTCGCCCTCGGGGTCGGCCAGCGCCACATCCAGCATCGCGGGGTGCAGTGCGGCGTCGAGCAGCGCCGGGTGGATGCCGAACCGGGCGGCGCCGGCCCGCTGGTCCTCGGGCAGGGCGACCTCGGCGAAGAGGTCGTCACCGCGCCGCCACAGGGCCCGTACGCCCTGGAAGACCGGCCCGTAGCCGTAGCCGGCCGCGGCCAGCAGCTCGTAGCCGCCGGAGACGTCCACCTGCCGTGCGCCGGTGGGCGGCCACACGGCGAGGTCGGCGACCGGCGGGGCCGGGTCGGCCGCTGCCGACGCGGTCAGGGTGCCGGTGGCGTGCCGGGTCCAGGCGTCGACGCCGATGTCCCCGGTGGCGTCCTCGGGTGCCGAGTACACGGCGACCGTACGGGTCCCCGTCTCCTCCGGACCGCCGACGGCGACCTGGACGCGTACCCCGCCCTGCTCCGGGAGCACCAGCGGGGCCTCGATGACCAGTTCCTCCAGTACCCCGAAGCCCACCTCGTCACCGGCTCGCACGGCCAGCTCCACCAGCCCGGTACCGGGCACGAGCACCGCGCCGCCGACCGCGTGGTCCGCCAGCCAGGGGTGCGTGCGCAGAGACAGCCGGGACGTGCACAACACGCCTCCCGTCTCCGGTACTTGGACCACAGCGCCGAGCAGGGGGTGGTCGGTACCGGTCTGCCCGAGGGCGGCGGCGTCCGCCGCGGGCGTCGGCTTCAGCCAGTAGTGCCGGTGGTCGAACGCGTACGTCGGCAGGTCCACCTGCGCGCCGTCGGCACCGGCGTGCAGGACGCCCGTCCAGTCCACGGCCACGCCCTTGACGAACACGGCGGCCATCGACGCGAACAGCCGCCGCAGACCGCCCTCTTCACGGCGCAGGGACCCGGTGACGACGGTGTCGGACTCCACCGTCGCCTCGTCCACGATCTCGTTGACCGGCTGGACGAGGACCGGATGGGCACTGGACTCCACGAACACCGTGTGACCCTCGGCCAGCAACGAAGCCACCGCCGGACCGAAACGCACCTGACTGCGCAGGTTCCGGTACCAGTAGCCGCCGTCGAGCACGCCCGCCTCGCGGATCCACTCACCGGTCACCGTCGAGAAGAACGGCACCAGCGGGGCCTGGCTGCGAATGTCGGCGAACGCCTCCGCCAACGCGGTCTCGATCGCCTCGACATGACGGGTGTGCGAGGCGTAGTCCACCGCCACGCGACGGACACGGACGCCGTCGGCCTCCAGCACGGCCAGCGCCTCGTCCAGCGCCTCCGCGTCACCGGCGACCACCACCGAGGTGGGACTGTTGACAGCCGCGACCTCAACGCGCCCGCCCCAGGCGGCGATCCGGGCGGCGGCCTCGTCCTCGGACAGTGCCACCGACGCCATCCCGCCCCGGCCCGCCAACTCCCCGGCGATCACCTGACTACGAACCGCGACGATCCGGGCCGCGTCCTCCAGCGACAACGCACCCGCCACACAAGCCGCCGCGATCTCACCCTGCGAGTGACCCACCACCGCATCCGGCAGGACACCCACCGACGCCCACACCGCCGCCAGACCGACCATCACCGCGAAACTCGCCGGCTGGACCACATCCACCCGGTCCAGCAGATCGACATCACCCCGCAGAACGGCCTTCAAGTCCCAGTCCACCCACGGCTCCAACGCCCGGGCACACTCCTCGACCCGCTCCGCGAACACCGGCGACGACTCCAGCAACTCCCGGCCCATCCCCAGCCACTGCGACCCCTGACCCGGAAACACGAGCACCGTCCGCCCAGCAGCCCCCGCGCCACCGCTCACCACGGCAGGACTGCTCTCGCCGTTCGCCAGCGCCGCCAGCCCGGCCACCGCCTCGTCCCGCGACCCGGCGACCACCACGGCCCGCTCCGACAGCACCGCCCGCCGGGCCGCGAGCGCCCCCGCGACCTCCGCCGGCGAGGCGTCCGTGTCACCGAGGAACGCGGCCAGCCGCTCGGCCTGGCCGATCAGCGCGGCCTCCGACGCGGCCGAGACCACCAGCGGTACCACTCCGTCATGCGGCTCACGGGGAGCGGCGGGCTGTTCCGGGGCCTGCTCGAAGATGAGGTGGGCGTTGGTGCCGCTGAGGCCGAAGGAGGAGACGCCGACGCGGCGCGGCCGGCCGGTGTCGGGCCACTGCCGGGCCTCGGTGAGCAGTTCGACGGCGCCGGCCGACCAGTCGACCTGCGGGGTGGGTTCGGCCACGTGGAGGGTCGGGGGGAGCACGCCGTGCCGTAGGGCCTCGACCATCTTGATGACGCCGGCGACACCGGCGGCGGCCTGCGTGTGGCCGATGTTGGACTTCACCGAGCCCAGCCACAAGGGCTCTTCGCGGTCACGGCCGTAGGTGGCGAGGAGTGCCTGGGCCTCGATGGGGTCGCCGAGCGCGGTGCCGGTGCCGTGGGCCTCCACCGCGTCGACGTCGGACGCGGTGAGTCCGGCCGCCGCGAGTGCGCGGCGGATCACCCGCTGCTGGGAGGGGCCGTTGGGGGCGGTGAGGCCGTTGGAGGCGCCGTCCTGGTTGATCGCGCTGCCGCGCAGCACGGCGAGGACGCGGTGGCCCTTGCGGCGTGCCTCCGAGAGGCGTTCCAGGACGACCACGCCGACGCCCTCGGCCCAGCCGGTGCCGTCCGCGGTGGAGGAGAAGGCCTTGCAGCGGCCGTCGGGGGCGAGGGCCCGCTGCCGGGAGAACTCCACGAAGGTGCCGGGGGTCGCCATGATGGTCGCGCCGCCGGCGAGCGCGAGGGAGCACTCGCCGCCGCGCAGGGCCTGTGCGGCGAGGTGCATGGCGACCAGGGAGGAGGAGCAGGCGGTGTCGACGGTGACGGCGGGGCCCTCGAAGCCGAAGGCGTAGGAGACCCGGCCCGAGGCCACGCTCACCGCGGAGCCGGTGGCCGTGAAGCCGCCCAGCTCGGGCGGGATGTCGCCGCCGATGCCGTAGCCCTGGGTCATGACGCCGGAGAACACGCCGACGTCGGTGCCCTTCAGCGCGGACGGGTCGACGCCCGCCCGTTCCAGTGCTTCCCAGGAGGTCTCCAGCAGGAGCCGCTGCTGCGGGTCCATGGCCAGCGCCTCGCGCGGGGAGATCCCGAAGAAGCCGGCGTCGAACAGGCCCGCCTCGTGGAGGAAGCCGCCCTGGTCGACGTAGGACGTGCCGATGGTGTCGGGGTCGGTGTCGAAGATGTCGTCCACGTCCCAGCCCCGGTCGGCGGGGAACCCGGAGATGGCGTCGCGGCCCTCGGCCACCAACCGCCACAGATCCTCGGGGCTGTTGACGCCGCCGGGCAGGCGGCAGGCCATGCCGACGACGGCGATCGGCTCGTCCGGGTCGGCCACGACGACCGTGGGGGCCGCCGCGCCGGTGACGTTGCCGTTCGTTCCGTCCAGTTCGTCGCGCAGGAAGCGGGCGAGGGCGAGCGGGGTCGGGTAGTCGTACACGAGGGTGGCCGGGAGGCTGAGCCGGGTGGTCTCGCGGAGCCGGTTGCGCAGTTGGACGGCGGTGAGGGAGTCGAAACCGGCGTCCTTGAACGCCTTGTCGGCCTTGACCTTCTCGGGGCCGCTGTGGCCGAGCACGGTCGCGACGTGGGTGCGGACCAGGTCCAGCAGCAGGGCCTCCTGCTCGGCCGGGGTCAGGCCCGCGAGCCGGCCGGCCAGGCCGCTGCCGCGTCCGGCGGCGATCCGGGCGGCGGCGCGCCGGCTGTGGGGGATCAGCGTGCGCAGCAGGGCTGGTATCTCGCCGCCTGCCGCGGCCTCGGCGCGTATGGCCCTCAGGTCCAGCTTGATCGGGACGAGGAGGCTGTCACCGGTGTGCAGGGCCGCGTCGAAGAGGTCGAGGCCCTCGTCGGGGGCGATCGCCTGGAATCCGCCGCGGTTCATGCGGGCCTGGTCGACGTCGTTCAGGTGGGCGGTCATGCCGGTGGCCTGCTCCCACAGACCCCACGCCAGCGACACACCCGGCAGCCCGGCGGCCCGCCGGCGCTGCATCACAGCGTCCAGACAGGCGTTCGCCGCCGCGTAGTTGCCCTGCCCCGCCGAGCCGAACACACCGGCAGCCGACGAGAACACCACGAACGCGCCCAGGTCCGGGACCAGTTCGCGCGTCAGCTCGTCCAGGTGCGCGACCGCGCCGACCTTCGGCGCGAACACCCCGGCCAGCCGCTCCGGCGTCAACGCACCGATCACACCGTCGTCCAGGACACCCGCCGTGTGCACCACACCCGACAGCGGACGCTCCGCAGACACCGAGGTCAGCAGCTCGGCCACGGACTCCCGGTCCGACACGTCGCACGCCACCACGGACACCGACTCGGCACCCAGTTCCGACAGCCCGGCCACCAGTTCCTCGGCGCCCTCGGCCGCCGGACCCCGCCGACTGGCCAGCACCAGATGCCGTACCCCGTGCCGCTCCACCAGGTGCCGGGCGACCAGGGCTCCCAGGGAGCCGGTGCCGCCCGTGACCAGGACCGCCCCGGCCGGGTCGAACGCGACCGGCACGTCCTGCTGCTCGGGGCGGGCGAGCCTCGGCGCGAACAGGCGGGTGCCGCGTACGGCGATCTGGGGTTCGCCGGCGGCCAGTGCGGCGGCGAGCAGCGGCTCGTCGTCGGTACCGGCGGGCGTGTCCGTGTCGAGCAGGACGATCCGGTCCGGGTTCTCCGCCTGGGCCACACGGATCAGGCCCCAGACGGCCGCCGCGGCCGGGTCGGTCACGTCCGCGTCCCCGCCCGCGGGCACGGCACCCCGGGTCCGTACGACGAGGCGCATGCCTTCGAGCCGGGGCTCGGCCAGCCAGGCCTGCACGACGGCCAGCGTCCTGCTGGTCAGCGTCAGCGCGGCGGTGTCGTCCACACCGTCCACGCCGTCCGCGGCGCAGTCGAGCACGGCGGCGGACGGCAGCTCGGTGCCGTCCGTCAGCGCCGTCACCTCGCTCGCGTCGGTCAGCGCGATCCAGTCCGGTACCGTCCGGGCCGGCCGGGGGGCGGGCAGCTCGGTCCACTCCACCCGGAACAGCGCGTCGGCGGCGCCGGGGGTGAGGTCCGAGGACGCCAGGCGCTCCGCGGGGACCGGCCGCAGGGTCACGGCGTCCGCGGTCAGGACCGGGCCGCCGGTCTCGTCGGCGGCCTCGACCGACACGACGCCGGCGGCGGACCGTACGAGCCGGGCGCGCAGCACCGTGGCACCCGTGGCGTGCAGGACGACCTTGTTCCATTCCAGCGGCTGCCACACCTGGGCGGCGTCACCGGCGACGGCTTCCCGGACGGCGGGGTGCAGGACGGCGTCCAGCAGCGCCGGGTGCACGCCGTACCGGTCGGCCTCGGTCTGGTCCTCCTCCGCCAGCGCGGCCTCGGCGAACAGCTCGTCTCCGCGCCGCCACAGGCCGCGCAGGCCCTGGAAGAGGGGGCCGTAGGCGTGGCCGTGGGCGATCAGCTCGGCGTACAGCTCGTCCGTGCCGGCCCGCTGTGCGCCGGGCGGCGGCCAGGCGGTGAAGTCGAAGCCGCCGGTCGCGGCGGTGCCGGCCGCCGGCGCGAGGATTCCGGTGGCGTGCCGGGTCCAGGTGACCGGCCCGCCCGCCTCGGCGGTGTCGTCGGGGGCCGCGTACACCTCCACGCTCCGGGCACCGGTCCCGTCCGGTCCGCCGACGGTGATCTGGACGCGTACGGCGCCCTGTTCGGGAACGATCAGCGGTGCCTCGACGACCAGTTCGTCCAGCACTCCGCAGCCGACCTCGTCACCGGCCCGCACGGCCAGCTCCACCAGCCCGGCACCGGGCACGACCACCACTCCCCCGACGGCATGGTCCGCCAGCCAGGGATGCGTGCGCAGGGACAGCCGCGAGGTGAGGACCAGCCCGTCCGACTGCGGCAACGGCACCACCGCGCCCAGCAGCGGGTGCCCGGCACCGGCCAGCCCCAGGGCCGCCGCGTCGACCACCGACTCCGTCATGCGCAGCCAGTAGTGCTGGTGGTCGAAGGCGTACGTCGGCAGGTCCACATGAACGTCGGTGGCGCCCTCGGGGAGCAGGGCCGCCCACTCCACCTGCGCACCGCGCACGAACAGCTCCGCTACGGACAGCAGCAGCGTCTCCGCCTCGCCACGCTCGTCGCGCAGGGCGGGCACGCTCACCGCGTCCTCGCCCGCGGACTCCGCGATGGCACCGGTCAGGGCGCCGCCGGGGCCCAGTTCCAGGAACACCGATCCGCCGGAGGCCTTGATACCGTCCGCGAAACGGACGGGACGACGGACGTGCTCGACCCAGTAGGCCGGGTCGGTCAACTGGCCCGGCTCGGCCAGCTCTCCGGTCACGTTCGACACGACCGGGACCACCGGCTCGTTCCACGTCAGCCCCGACAGAGCCTGCGCGAAGTCGGCCAGCATCGGCTCCATCAGCACCGAGTGGAAAGCGTGCGAGACGGTCAGCCGCTTGACCCGGCGGCCCTGCTCGCGCAGCTTCTCCGCCACCGCCAGCACAGCCGCCTCGTCACCGGACAGGACCATCGAACCGGGCGCGTTCACCGCCGCCAAGTCCACACCGTCACCGAGGTGGTCGGTGATCTCCGCCTCGGTCGCGGCCACCGCGACCATCGCGCCGCCCGGTGCCAGGGCCTGCATCAGCCGGCCGCGCGCCGCGACCAGCGTCGCCGCGTCCTCCAGCGACAGCACCCCGGCCACATGCGCGGCGACGACCTCGCCGATGGAGTGCCCGGCCAGCACGTCCGGCCGTACACCCCAGGACTCCACCAGCCGGAACAACGCCGACTCCACCGCGAACAGCCCGGCCTGGGTGAACACCGTCTGGTCCAGCAGACCGTCACCCGCGTCACCGAAGACCACGTCCCTGACCGAGTGATCCAGGTCGAGCTGCCCGTCCAGGGCGGCGCAGGCCTCGTCCAACGCCTGCGCGAAGACCGGATACGCGGTATACAACTCGCGGCCCATACCCACGCGTTGCGAGCCCTGTCCCGGGAACACGAACACCGTCTTCCCGTCGGCCCCCGTGCCCGTGACCACCGAAGGGGCGCTCTCCCCCTCGGCCAGTGCCCTCAGCCCGGCCGCCGCCTCCTCCCGCGACCCGGTGACGATCACGGCCCGCTCGGGCAGCAGGGCCCGCTGCGAGACCAGGGCCCCGGCGACGGCCGCCAGCGGGGTGTCGCTGTCGCCGACGAAGGCGGCCAGTCGCCCCGCCTGCCCCGCCAGCGCACCGGCGCTCCGGGCGGACACGACCACCGGCACGACATCGTCGGCCGGTGCCGGTGCCGTCGGCTCGGTGGCGGGTTCCTCCGGTGCCTGCTCCAGGATCACGTGGGCGTTGGTGCCGCTGACGCCGAAGCCGGACACGCCCACCCGGCGGAGCCGGTCGATCTCCGGCCAGGGGCTGGTCCGGTGGAGGAGCCGGACGGCGCCGGCGTCCCAGTCGACGCGGGTGCTGGGTTCGTCGGCGTGCAGGGTGGCGGGCAGGATGCCGTGGCGCAGGGCCTGCACCATCTTGATGACGCCGGCGACACCGGCGGCGGCCTGCGTGTGACCGACGTTGGACTTCAAGGAGCCCAGGTACAGCGGCTGTTCGCGGTCCTGGCCGTAGGTGGCGAGGAGCGCCTGCGCCTCGATGGGGTCGCCGAGGACGGTGCCCGTGCCGTGGCCCTCCACCGCGTCGACGTCCGCCGGGGTCAGGCCGGCCGCCGCCAGCGCCTTGCGGATCACCCGCTGCTGCGACGGACCGTTGGGGGCGGTGAGGCCGTTGGACGCGCCGTCCTGGTTCACCGCGCTGCCCCGCACCACCGCCAGGACCCGGTGACCCTTGCGCTGCGCCTCCGACAGCCGCTCCAGTACGACGACTCCGGCGCCCTCGGCCCAGCCCGTGCCGTCGGCCGCGTCGGCGTAGGACTTGCAGCGGCCGTCCGAGGCCAGACCCCGCTGCCGGGAGAAGTCGACGAAGGTGTGCGGGGTGGCCATGACGGTGGCTCCGCCGGCGAGGGCCATCGAGCACTCGCCGCGCCGCAGGGCCTGGGCGGCGAGGTGGATCGCGACGAGGGAGGAGGAGCAGGCGGTGTCGACGGTGACGGCGGGGCCTTCGAAGCCGAAGACGTAGGAGATGCGGCCGGATGCGACGCTGCCCGCACCGCCGGTGCCGGCGTAGCCCTCCAGTTCCGCGGGGAGGTTGCCGCCGAAGAAGTAGTCGACGCCCATGATGCCGTTGAAGACGCCGACGTCCGCGCCCTTCAGGGAGAGCGGGTCGATGCCGGCCTGTTCGAGTGCCTCCCAGGACGTCTCCAGCAGCAGGCGCTGCTGCGGGTCCATCGCCAGCGCCTCACGCGGGGAGATCCCGAAGAACTCGGCGTCGAACAGGCCGGCGTCCCGCAGGAATCCGCCCTGGCGGGCGTAGGTGGTGCCCGTCTTGTCCGGGTCGTCGTCGAACAGGGCGTCCAGGTCCCAGCCGCGGTCGGCGGGGAAGTCGGACACGGCGTCCCGGCCCTCGGCGACCAGGCGCCACAGCTCCTCCGGCGTCGTCACGCCGCCGGGCAGCCGGCAGGCCATGCCGACGATCGCGACCGGCTCGTCCGCGCTCCGCCGGACCTGCCGGCGCAGGTCGTGCAGTTCGGTCGTGACGCGCTTGAGGTACTTGAGGAGTTCCTGCTCTGTGGCCATCTTCCATTCCTCACCGAGGGTTTGACGGTCCGCGACAACGTGACGGTCAGACGATTCCGAGTTCGTCGTTGATGAAGTCGAGGACTTCATCGGCGGAGGCGGATTCCAGCTGGTCCGCCACGGCGGAACCCTCGGTCTCCTCGACGGCTCCGTTGCACTTCGCGACCAGGCCCTGGAGGCGAAGCACGATGTCGGCCTTCTTGGACTCGTCGGAAAGCAGTCCGGCGATCAGTGACTCGATGTCCTCGATCTTTTCGTGCACCAGCGACAGGGCGTCGTTGGTGGTGCCCAGTTCCGCGTGGAGGTGGCGGGCCAGAGCGAGCGGGTTCGGGTAGTCGAACACGACGGTGGCGGCGAGTTTGAGGCCTGTGGTCTCGCGGAGCCGGTTGCGCAGTTCGACGGAGGTGAGCGAGTCGAAACCGGCGTCCTTGAACGCCGTCTCGGGACCGACCTGCTCGGCCCCGGCGTGGCCGAGGACGGTCGCGACGTGGCCGCGGACGAGGTCCAGGAGCAGTGCCTCCTGCTCCTGCGGGGCGAGTGCGGCGAGCCGGCGGGTGAGTCCGCCGGTGCCGTCCCCGGCCGTGGCGCGGACCGGCTGGCGGCCGGTGCGGACCAGGCCGCGCAGCAGGGGCTGCACGGCGCGTCCGGCCGTGGCGTCGGCGCGCAGGGCCCGCAGGTCGAGCTTGATGGGGACCAGGAGGGCCTCCGCGGTGTCCAGGGCCGCGTCCAGGAGTCGCATGCCCTCGGCGGGGCCGATGGGCAGGACGCCGCCCCGGCTCATCCGGGCCTGGTCGGCGGCGCCCAGGTGGGCGGTCATGCCACGGGTCTGCTCCCACAGGCCCCAGGCGAGCGAGGTGGCGGGCAGTCCGGCCGCCCGGCGCTGGTGGGCGACCGCGTCGAGGTAGGCGTTGGCGGCGGCGTAGTTGCCCTGGCCGGCCGAGCCGAACAGGCCGGAGGCGGAGGAGAAGACGGCGAACGCCGTCAGGTCCAGGCCGCGGGTCAGCTCGTCCAGGTGCCGTACCGCGCTCACCTTGGGGGCGAAGACGCGGGCGAGGCGTTCGGGGGTGAGGGCGCTGATCACGCCGTCGTCCAGGACACCGGCGGTGTGGATCACACCGGTCAGGGGGTGCTCCGCCGGGACGGAGTCCAGCAGCTCCGCCACCGCCGTGCGGTCGGAGACGTCCGCGGCGACCAGGGACACCGACTCGGCGCCCAGCTCGGCCAGTTCGTCCGCGAGTTCCGCGGCGCCCTCGGCGTCCGGTCCGCGTCGGCCGGCCAGCACGAGGTGCCGTACGCCGTGCCGTTCGACCAGGTGCCGGGCCACCAGCGCGCCCAGCGAGCCGGTGCCGCCGGTGACGAGGACCGTGCCCTCGGGACGGAACGCCACCGTCGGCTCGCTCTCGGCCGCCCGCACCAGGCGCGGCACCGACAGCACCTCGCCGCGCACCGCCACCTGCGGCTCGCCGGAGGCGAGGACCGGGGCGACGAGGTCGTCGGAGGGGGTGTCGGCGGCCGGGTCCAGGTCGAGCAGGACGATCCGGTCGGGGTTCTCGGCCTGGGCCGCGCGGACCAGGCCCCAGACCGCCGCGCCGGCCGCGTCGGTGACCGTGGCGGCGCCGCCCGCGGGCACCGCGCCCCGGGTCACCACCAGCAGCCGCGCGTCCTCGAACTCGGTGTCGGCGAGCCACGCCTGGAGGACCTCCAGGGCGGCGGTGGTCCGGGTGAGGGCCTCGGTGCCGTCGCCGTCGTCGTCGCCGGTGCCGTGCAGTTCCAGGACGGCGGCCTGCGGGACCTCGTCCTTCAGCGCGGTCACCTCGGCGGCGGTGGTGACCCGCTGCCAGGTGAGCGCCGGGGTCTCGGCGGGTGTGGTCAGTTCGGTCCAGTCGACGGCGAACAGGGCGTCGCGGCCCTGGTCGGCCGTCGCGGCGGCGTCGAGCTGTCCGACGTCCACCGGGCGGAAGGTCACCGAGTCGACGGTGAGGACGAGTCCGCCGTTCTCGTCGGCCGCCACGAGGGACAGGACGTCGGTGCCGCGCGGGGCGATCCGCACCCGCAGGGCGGAGGCGCCGGCGGCGTGCAGGACCAGGCCGTTCCAGGCGAACGGCAGGACGTTGTGTCCGTCGTCGGGCTGGGCGAAGGCGTCGGTGTGCAGGGCGGCGTCCAGCAGGGCGGGGTGGAGGCCGAACCGGGTCGCCTCGTCGCGCTGCTCGTCCGGCAGGGTGACCTCGGCGAAGATCTCCTCACCGCGCCGCCACACCGCGCGCAGGCCCTGGAACGCGGGGCCGTAGGCGTAGCCGTGGCTCGCCAGGTCGGCGTAGAAGGAGGCGGTGTCGAGGCCGACCGGTTCGGCGCCGGCCGGGGGCCAGACGGTGGTGTCGAAGGCGGGGGTGTCCGCCGCCGAGGGGGTCACGGTTCCGGTGGCGTGGCGGGTCCAGGTATCGGTGCCGATCTCGCCGGCGGTGTTCTCGCGGGCCGAGTAGACGGCCACGGTCCGCGAACCGCTGTCGTCCGGTCCTCCGACGGCGACCTGGACCCGGACACCGCCCTGCTCGGGCACGACCAGCGGGGCCTCGATGACCAGTTCGTCCAGCACCCCGCAGCCGGCCTGGTCACCGGCACGCACCGCGAGTTCGACCAGCCCGGTACCGGGCACCAGCACCACCCCGCCCACCGCGTGGTCCGCCAGCCACGGATGCGTACGCAGCGACAACCGCGACGTGCACAGCAGACCGCCCGTCTCCGGAACCTCCACGACCGCACCGAGCAGCGGATGGTCGGCCGTACTCTGACCGAGCGCGACCGCGTCCGTGGCCGGTGCCGTCTGGAGCCAGTAGTGACGGTGCTCGAAGGCATACGTCGGCAGGTCCACCTGGGCCTCGGTGGCACCCTTCGGCAGGACCGCCGCCCAGTCGACCCGCGCGCCGCGGACGAACAGCT
>NZ_BMRM01000041.1 GCF_014648635.1 Streptomyces cinerochromogenes
GGAAGTGGCGCACATGGCCTCCGGAACCACCGCTCCCCCACCCCCCGCCAGCCTCCCCCGCATCGTCGCCGCCAGCCTCATCGGGACCACCATCGAGTGGTACGACAACTCATTCGATCGGGGCTAGGACCTGCGGTTTTCTATGATTCCGGCCCTCAAAGTCATGCACGGAACCAGCACGGGGTTCGTGACGTGCTGACTCCGCGCTGGCCGACCTGCGTCGCAGCGCGCTCCATTGCCCCCGACGACGTCCGCACATGGATACTCAGTGTTACCGAATGCCTGAGCCGACAGGGACGAGCCAACCGCTCGAAGATGGACAACGCCATGCGATCACTGAGCAGGCGAGGTACCTCAAGACACGGTGACTTTGTCCTCCTGGCCTGCCAGGCGGACCGGCGATCGCGCCCGCCCTCCTGAGGCAATGCCGAGCGCCCATGCGCACTTGCGTGCGCCCGTACCTGCGCTCGTACGGTGCCGAGCCATGCCAGCATCTACCGAAGAGATACTCGACCGGCTCAGCTCACAGATCTCGGTCCGCATAAATTCGAACGCCGCTCTGGTCGCGGACACGAACAAGGTGGCCGCGGCCATCGATCGACAGCGCGCACGGAAACAGGACGAGAAAGAACCGAGTCCTCGCAAACCCGAACTCGGACCATTACAAGGCGCCGATCCTCAGGATCTCGTCGCCACCCCCTGGGACCTGCTGGGCGTCTTCGCGCGAGCCACCACCCTCGCCCGTCAGGGACGCGGCAGAGGACTGGCCGAACACTGGCAAGCACTGAAGTACTGCCAGGCCATGGCTACCGGTCCCAGCGGCCACATGGCCCTCACCGACGAAGGCCAAAGCCCCGAACTCTCCTACAGGGCCATGCAGGCACGGGAACTGGGCCGAGCCTTCGGACTCGCCGTCGCCGAACGCGCCATCCGGAACCGCTTTCCGGGCCACATGGTCTCCACGCTGGACGCGGAAGCCATACTCCTGGCGGGCTTCGCGCGCTCAGGCCCGCGACCGTCCCTGGGCGCCCGGCCACGACCCGACTTCTTCATCGAAGCATGGCGCCCAGGCGAGCCGTCGCGCGTCTTCGTGGTGACGGTCAACGGCAACCATCAGAAGGCCACCAAGCGCACCGCCAAGGCTGACCGCTCAGCGTTCAAGCAGCTGGCCAGGGGCAGCGAGCGCGCCGAGCACTTCCACCTCGCCGAGCGGAACACCACGCCGTGCCTCTTGATGTCCACCGAACTACTCGCGCTGGACGGCATCACCGTCAACGCTCTGCAGGCGCCGGGCGAAGGACTGCTGCCCGCAAGGCCGGCCACAGGGCGAGGGAGTGCGGACGCGGTGCTGTCGGAACGGAACCTCGCGTACGCCGGCGCGGTGAAGGTACCTGTCGACGGCCACAGAGAACGGATCCAGGACGGGTTCCTCATCCCACGCAAGGAGCTTGGCTGGTATGGCCAGCTGCTCACGCGCACTGGAGCCGCAGGCCAGCTGGCGTTCGCCGGAGCGGGCATGGAGATAGGCCAGTACCTGACCGACAAGCAGGGCCACAAGCACTACAAGCAGCAGACCTTCGCCGGTTCGTCCAGCGTCCGGGACGCGCGGCACAAGATAGGCTCGACGGTCTACGTCGGAACCGATCAAGTGTTCCGACTCAACCGGATCCGTGTCGAGGCGTTCTCAGGGATGGCCGAGGAATTGTACGACCTGCTGGTCAAGGGACAGGTAGAGGCATACCGGAACCGGGCTTACGAGCTACGCGACACCTACCCGACCAGCACCACGGCCCCGCTGTGGGGTCCGGTTTCCTTCGGCGCTGAAGGCACCGTGATGGCTCTGCGCGTGCTGCCGAAGAAGGACGAGGAGGAGAGCCCCTGAGGGAGCAAGTGCCTCCAGAGGACGCCCTTGAACTACTGGCCGCGCCACCGGCCTCGGCACGGTCCGGTATGCGTCAGTCCGGGGAGGAGCAGCTTCAGGACAATCCGGCTAACCCGCAGTGCTGTGGCAGCCGCCCGCACGAAGGGGTCTCGACAGGCAGCTACGGCAAGGTTCAAGTCCACGACAACCGCCATGAGAGCCCATCTCCTCCCCCGAGGCCGGATACTCTCCTGCTCCACATCCCATGAGGACCTTGCGCCTCCTGCCCGATGTGAGGCCCTCGGCAGATCCTCGACTGCTTACAGTAGGCCTGCCCCGCAACCGAGCGCGCTGGTGACCTCGGCGAAGCTCTCGTGGCGGCCAAGCCCTTCGGGACGCTGGATAACGAATCGCGACGGGACTTCGTTCCCTCACCGCTCGTGGGACACGGACCGCACCAGCCACCCGCGGGCCTGTAGTGCCCCGAGATGGGGTTCGATGCGGTTCCGGTGCGCGGCGAAGCCCAGCAGATGTGTGGGGCGGGTCGCCCCCACGAAGAGCAGCTGAGCCGCTTTGCGCACCGTGACTGGGGCATCGGCGACATCCTTTGACTGGGCCACGAGCGCGAGTGTCTCGTGGACGTCGTACTTGCGGCCGCGGCTGTCGAGGCACTCCAGGATGAGGGAGGCCGCGTGCGTCTCGCCCTTGGCTCGCTGGATGGAGGTGGCCACCGACATCATCGGTGCCGTGTCGTTGCCCACCGCTTCGGCATGCGGTGCGAGTAGGGGAATGTAGCGGAGGAAGTCGTCGAGACGGCGCGCAGCAGGCGGCGCGTCGGCAAGCTGCGGCAGCACCTCTCGCAAACGCTCCATCAGGGCCCTCCACTGCTCGGGGTCGTCGATGTCCGCACTGAGCAGGTCGTGTAGCAATACGCGCATCTGCAGGCCGGCCGTGGCAGCACTGCGTTCAATGCGCTGGATCGCGGGCAGAGCGTTGTCTGAGCCCTGCCGGAACGCTCTGCGCACGGCATCCCAGGTCTGAACAGTTGCGGTGCGCCGGTCACCGGCAGCCAGCAGAGCGCGCGATGCGCGGACGGTGGTGATCAGCTCAGCGGCGGGCCGCGCGGCAGTGTTCGGAGTGAAGGTGGGCAGGTAACAGGTCAGCGACTGGGGAAAGGCATCGGCTGTTCCGGGGGCTGCTGGACGATGCTTGATCAGGCACAGAGGCGTGTGCCCCGTGCACGTGAACGTCTCACGGGCCTCCCGCGCGCCATTCGCGATCGAGGATGGCGTGGACCACCGAGTCCCGCCATTTCCCAGCCTTCAACACGTGCTCGCGGATTGTGCCCTCCTCGACCATGCCCACTGCCGTCATGGTCCTGGCCGACGCCTCGTTGAGCGGGGAACGCGCGCCCCATATGCGGTGGAGGCCGAGATCTTCGAAGCCAACGCCAAGCAGCAGCCGCACCGTCTCTGCGCCGTACCCCGCGCCCCACACATTCGGACGCAGCGCGAAGCCGATGGTGGCTCCGCGCTGCTGGTGGGGGTCAAGGGCCAAGCGGCCGAATCCGATCAGCTCGTCCGAGTCCCGTTCAGTGACAGCGAGCGCATATTCGGTACGCGGCGTCTCGCTCACGGCGGCGATCGACCGGGCTACGATCTGACGGACCTGCTCACGGGTACGCGCTTCGAAGCTGAGATGCTCTGTCGCTTCTGGGCTGCCGTAGATGGCGAACACCGCGTCCACATCCTCAATTTCCAACTCCCGGAGGTTGAGGCGCGCGCTGGATCGACTGATCGGGTACATGGCTCCGGAGCCTACCCGCGAGGCAGCGCCGGCCGAGTCGTGGAGAACGATTCGATCTCTGCTCTCAGCTCCCGGCCGGCGACCGCCGCGTGCGCGGGGCTGCTCATCAGCGCGCCTCGGACCCGCATCGCCGACACCACGATGCCGTTGTTGCGATGCGAAGAAGGCAGGTCGAGAACCGGCCGGAGCGCGGCGGCCGTACCTTCGACGTCTCCGCTGTGCAGCCGGATCAACGCCAGATCGCACTGCGCGCCCGCGAGGTCGCCGAACGCCCAGGTCGGGGAGTTAGGGTCGCTAAAGCCCGCGACGGCCTCCTCCGCCTGGCCGATCAGGTCGGCGTGCCCATGGCCGAGCAGCGCTTCGGCCTCCACGGTGTAGTAGAGCTGCTTCTCCCGGGCGTAGGTGAAGAGCCCGCCCAGTTCGTCCAAGTCGTCGGGGACGACCTGCTCTCGTCGGTCGGTCGCCTGTCGGTTGGCGAGCCGTACGGTTTCCTCGTCACCGAGAACGGCAGCGGCCCGGGCCTTGAGTCCGAGCAGCCACAGGCCGACGGTCCCGCGGAGGTTGGCAGCGGTCTCGGCACCCTGGCTGGCGTAGTGCTGAGCGTCCTCCGGCTTGTCCGACCAGTAGGCGATCAGGCTCTTCAGGCCGTCGCTGAGGGCGATGAGCCCCGGGTGTTCAGCATCGCGGGCGCAGGCCGCGGCGACCCGGGTCATGGTCATGGCCTGGTGGGGCTCCTCCATGTCGTTGAAGCCCTTGGCCACGAGGAATGACAGGATGGCTCCCTTGACGTACAGGTCACGCAACTGCGAAGGCCGCACGCGGCCGCCCTCCAGGAGGCGGAAGACCTGGTCGTGGGTCTCCAGCAGGTCGTTCCAGACCGCCGCCAGCGGCTGACGCGGGTAGGTGGTCACCAGTCGCTGCACCTCGTCATCGAGGAGTCCGAGCGTGTCGTCGCCTACCCGCTCTCGGTCTGCTCCCAGAAGGAACTCTTTCGCGCGTCGCACAGCCATAACACCCGTCCTTTTCATCTCGGTCAGGTCCATGCCGACCTCGGCACGGAGTCCAGTAGGTGACGCGCTGGCCAAAGGGGTGTGATGCGGCGTGCCGCGCTCGGGCACCTCAGACCACAGGGCATCGATGCTGTAGCCGAGCATCTCGACAAGGATTTGCCGGAAGACCCTCTGCGGCTTCCGCCCCTCGTACAGCCATCCCTCGATGGTTTTCGGGGCGGGTTCGTCCGCGTTCTGAAGGCCCATCCGTGCCGCCGCCTCCCGGTACTTCGAGAGGAAGTTGTCGGGGTGTTGTATGCCCTGGGCCTCACAGACTTGGCGGAAGAACAACATGACGCCTCCCCATCCATCCGCTTAGCACGTCAGTGCCCTGACGGTAGAACGCTGCCGCGCTCAAGTGGCCCCTTTCAGAGGGTACTTACAAAGTCCGAGGACAGTCCGAGGAAGTTCCGAGGAAGTCCGTCCATTCTGCGGCCCAACCAGAGGTGCCTTTGGGGGTAGAGCCGTCCGTGCCGTCCTGCCAGGCTCCTACCGGTCCTCGCTGAGAGTGCATGACCGAGCACAATCCGACTGGGAGTCCCTCGTGAAGCCGCGAACGCAGCAGTGCAACGCCCTGACAGACGCCGAAGCACCGCCGTCTGAGCGAATGACCTTGGCCGGTTTGGCGAGCCGCCCGATGGTTCTCACCCTCTTGGCACCGGCAGGCGATGCATACCGCTGGAACTTCCAGCTCCCGGCGACCGACGGGATTCGTCGCGAGGCCCGGATTCGGTCCCGTTCGCGCCTGACGGTGTCGCACTGGGGTGGTGACGTCGATGTCGCGGCACGAGTCGCCGGCGAACTCGCTGACAACGGAGCCAGGCACGGCCGGCCGTTCTCCGACGGAAGTGTGTCTCTGCGGCTCATCGTGCTTCCGGAGACGGGCGAATTACTCGTCCAGGTGGACGATGCCGCGCCGACCTTCCCCGGCTTCGAGGCCGCGGTGCGCGGCGGGCCGGAGTCCGGCTTGGGCCTCGTGCAGCGCCAGGGCGTGAAGCTGGACTGGTACGTGCTGCAGGAGGGCGGGGACGTGGTGGGCAAGACCGTGCAGGCGGTCGTCTCCGGCTGCTGGGATGAGGCAGCATGACGACGGTCCTGCCGCAGCGCGGCAGCATCGGCAAGGTGCGGCCTTCCGCTCCGCCGGCCGAGTTCGGCGGTGGGGCATATCGGGGGGATGGACCCCCACGCGTGCCGGCCGAGGACATGGAAACTCTGACCGACCGCATCCGACGCCTGATGGACCTGACCGCGGGACGGCAGCTCACCCTTCCGCTGGGCGGAAACTACTTCGACGCTGTGGTCACCGCGAACGGCCCCGCCGCGTACGGAGCGGTCAGGCTGATGGACGAGACTCAACGGGGCCTGAACGACGCTGCGGACGCCTGCGGTCCCGTCATCGAGGACCAGCAGCGCGGATGGCTGATCTGGCTCGTGCCACCGGGGACGAGTGACCAGTGGGCGCGAGCGCCGCACCGGTTCGCGACGTGCCTGGGCACGCCTCACCAGCTGGCACTCCCGCCGCTGGGCCAGACCGAGCAGCCCGGACCCTACTGGCTGAGGCGGTGCCGCAGTGACCGACTCGTGCCCCCTGGGCCGCTGCGGCAGTACCTCGACCAGTTCCGCCCCGGCCCCGTGCCGAGCGAGACGGTCCTCGGCTCGTTGCTGAGCACCATCTCCTGATCTCTGCGTGCGGTGAGCACCTCCTTCTCTCTCCGCACGCGGTACCGGCTCCCCGGCACGTCACGCAGTCCACCGTCCCCCACGGGCGTGGCGGCTGGGGCTTCACTCAAGGGACAGCGACGTGAGCCCTCACAGACGCAGCACCTTGCCCCGCCCGGATGGCCTTGAAGCGCTGAGACGCGAGTACATGTCCGAGATCACCACCTCCGTGGTCCGCAGCGGGCGCGTTGTTCGGGTCGCCCCGTACGTTCTCGCGTCCACTGCTGAGGAGCGCCGAGCCGATCTCGCTCTGATCGAGAGGTATGTGATCGCAGCCGGCATGGGTCTGACCGCGACGGTTTTCGCCGACGCCGGGCAGCCGCCGCCCATCGGGCGGCGCAGTGGATGGCGAGCGGCGCGTCGGTACGCCGAGCAGGGCTATGCGGACGGCATCGTCGCCATCGCCCGGCCGGCGATCACCACAGACCGGGCCGAGTACGAGGCGCTGCTGGAGGACCTCTTCGCCCACCGTCTTTTTCTCGCCTTCCTGCCCACCGAGGGCTGAGGCGAGTGCACGACTCCCGTCCCCGCCAGACACATGCAGGGCTTTGGTGAGGGACGGGCTCCACACCCCGTGCCAGTCGCCCCTGTAGGCGGCTGGCAGCGGACCTGAACTGTCTACGAAAGGTCACCTGGATGAAGACCTCGCACGCTCTCGTCACGCTTGCCGCGATCGGAGTCGCACGTCTGGTACAGGCCGAGCGACAGGGCCGCCGGGCGCTGGTGCTCCAGGCCACGAGAATGCACCAGACGTTCTGCAAGGACACGGCCACTGTTCCCGAGCTGCGAGAAGCGTGGACGGCCGAGGACGTACCCGCCGAGGAGTACGCGAAGTTCGTGCACGCGAACCGGAGCTTGGCCTTCCTGTCCGCGGAGTTCTGGGTCGGACTGCTGACCCCGCGCACCCTGCGTGTACAAGCGCGCGCGGTGATGGAACTGCCCGTCCTCCGCACCTACTGGGAGCGGTTCGGCAGCTTCCGCGAGGCGGAGGCTGAGGGCCGCACCGACCGCAGGTTCAACGAGATCCTCGACACGGAGCATCGCCTCGCCACCGACAAGGCCGCCTGAAAGTTCGATCAGCGCGCCGCCCATGGCCGACCTACGCCCGTGCCCCCTGTCGCGGTTGTCCAGAGAACCGGCCCTGACCACCCACCTACGACACCTATTCGAAAGGAATAGCAGTGCAGTTGCCTGACATCGCCGCCGAGCTGCTGAAGCGAAGAACCGCTGAACAGGAAGCCCGGCAGCGGGCCGCGAAGTCCGCGGAGCACGAGGACGGGCTGATGGTGCAGACCATCGACAGGGACAACACCGCCTGGCTGAAGGTGGTCGTCGGTGAGTACGGCTGGCCGGGAGTCGACCTCGTGGGCGAAGAGGGCGCGGACGCGGCATGGCTGATCGCGCAACACGCCGACCACGACCCATGGTTTCAGCGGCGGTCCCTGGAGCTGATCACGCACGCGGCGCTCGCTGGACAGGTGCCCGTGACTCACTACGCGTACCTCACGGACCGCGTGAGGGTGGCCGAGGCCCGGCCGCAGGTCTACGGCACGCAGTACCAGGACGACGGTGCCGGCGGGGTCAAGCCCTACCTGATCGAGCATCCGGAGCGACTGGATGCGCGCCGACAGGATCTGGGGCTTGGTCCGCACGCCGAGTACGACCGGCAGATGCGCCCGGCAGCCGAGCCGTCGAAGTAGGGGACAGCAGCGACATGCAGACGACCTCGCGCGTCGAAGCTGAGATCACCGACTGGCCCAAGCCCGGGGAACGCGTGGGCGGCGAAGACCGGGCAGCTCTTGGTAAGGAGCTGAGGAAGCGGTACGAGGCAGGAGCGTCGATCCGTGACCTGATACGGGAAACAGGGAGGTCATACGGCTTCCTCCATCGCCTCCTGGATGAGGCTGGTGTGACCTTCCGCGGGCGCGGCGGTGCACGGCCTTCCCGCCGTCCTGGCACCTACCCCGTGACCGTATTCCGCCCGACTGGGGAGCAGCGTGCCCGTTTGGCGGCCTCCCTGAGGGGTGAGTACGAGGGGAGCCGGTTGGCCGTCCCAGATCTGGCGGAGAGACACGGACTGACCAAGTCACTGGTGCGAACGCTGCTCCAGGAGGCCGGCGCAACGATCCGCATCGGGGCCCAGTAGGGGCCGGCTTGGGCCCCGGGCGCCTTGCCCCCCAAGACTCCTGGCTTCACAGCCCTGCCCTGATCGCCTGTCCAGTGCCTGAGCTCCTGGCCGACCCCGAACGCCTGGTGGTAGCTCGCCGCCGGGTCTCAAGAGAAGGGAATACAACGTGCATGAGCTCGTTGCGACACCATTCGGCGAGCGACGCCTGGTCCTGCGGCCGGGCAGCGCCAAGGCCGTGCAGCTGCCCCGGGCCCGGTTCGAGGAACTGCGCGTTCTAGCAGCCGGGCCGGAGGTGATGCCCTCGTGGCTCACCGACCCGGTTCGGGAGCAGTGGAGCGTGGACCTGGCCGACCGCCGGGTCGGTGATGTCCTGCTGATGCGCGAGGCGGGGCCGTACGAGTTCAGCCGGGCCACGTGGGAGATCAACCTGGGCTGTGACTACGACTGCCCGATGTGCTACCTCGGCAAGAAGCGCTTCGAGGGCCTGGACATGGACGGCAAGCGCCAGCTCCTGGCCGTCATGCGGGACGCGGGCGTGATCTGGCTGCAGATCACCGGCGGGGAACCACTGATCGACCCTGATTTCCCTGAGGCGTACCGGCTCGCGCACAAGCTCGGCATGCAGGTGGAGATCCTTTCGAACGGGTCCCGGCTGCACAGGGACCACATCCTGAACCTGCTGCGCACCTACCCGCCGACGAAGTTGACGCTGAGCGTGTACGGCGCAACCGCTGAGACGTACGACGCCGTCACCCGCAACCGTGGCGCGTTCGAGCGGTTCGCGGCCGGCCTGCAGGGTGCGGTCGCCGCGGGGCTGAACGTCGACCTCAGTCTGATCATCGTTCGCGAGAACGCGCACGAGGCGGAGGCGATGCGCGCGTGGGCGCGCAGTCTCGGTTTGCGGTTCCGCGAGTACGCGAACATCTCGCCGACGATCCACGGCACTGCTGAGCCCCTGCCGCAGCAGTCGCCCGAGTACCTCACCCACCGGAAGCCGTTCACCGGCTGCCCGGCCGGCGTGACGTTCTTCCACGCCGATCCGTTCGGCCGGGCGTCGATCTGCAAGGTCGGCCGCGACCCGAACATCGACCTGATCGCTGAAGGCGTGGAAGGTCTGGCCCGACTCGGCGGCATCGCCGAGACCCTCATGCTTCGCACCGGAGGATGCAGCGGCTGCAAGCTGTCCGGCACGTGCCGGGTATGCAGGCCGATGGCAAGAGTCTTCCAGGAGGCGAAGGCACCACTCGAAAATTACTGCCACCACGGAATGAGGTAGCCCCATGACCGCTGTCATGGTCGAGCTGACGCGCCAGCCGGAGGCTGTCGTCCTGGAACCGGACGAGCCCACGCTGGTCGGTGACGTCGACTCGCTCACCGCGGGCACCGTGCCCGGCTGCAACGACGACAACCCCTACCAGTAGAACGGACTGCCGGGGCCGCGCCCGTGCGCGGCCCCGGCGCCCCGACTGCAACAGGAGAGTCCATTGCCCACCGAGCGCCTTACCCAGCTTCCGGACACCGTGCGGCGGCTGATCGAGAAGGTCAGCGGCCCCGTGGTCGACGTCGGCGCCATCAACGCGGGCCTGAACAGCTCCGTCGCCGCCCGGGTCCGCACCGCCGAGCGCACGCTGTTCGTCAAGGGCCTGCCTCTCGATCATCCGCGGGTGTGGACCCAGAAGCGGGAAGCGCAGATCAGCCCGATCGTCCGCGGCATCGCCCCACAGCTGCTGTGGCACGTCGAAGAGGACGGCTGGAGCCTGCTGGGCTTCGAGTACGTGGACGGCGGCCATGCCGACTACACGCCCGGCTCACTCGACCTGCCCACCGTCATGGCCACCATGGTCCGGCTCGCCGACGTCCCCGCCCCGGGCTTCGAGCTGAAGACCATGCCGCACCGCCTGCGGACGTACGTGGACGACCCGGCAGACCTGTCATGGTTTGCCGGGAACAGCCTGCTGCACACCGAGTGGAACCCGCACAACGTCCTCATCACCGGCCACGGCGCCCTGTTCGTGGACTGGGGATGGGCCTCCCTCGGAGCCGCCTGGATCGACCCGGCACTGTGGCTGCTCTGGCTCATGGCCCTCGGCCACACCGCTGAGCAGGCGGAGAGCGTCGCCGCTGCTCACCCGGCATGGAAGCTCGCGCCGACCGAAGGCCTCGACGCCCTCGCCCGCGTCCAGCAACGCCTCTGGGACTCGATCGCCGAGCAGAGCGAAGACGCCTGGGCGATGCCTATGCAACGCGCCGCGCAGGCCTGGAACAGGCACCGGCAAGCCCGCCGCTGACCGGCGCCCGCACGGCCAGGAACCCCCGCTCGACGGCGGGGGTTCCTGCGTTCTCCCGACCTCCCCCGCGCCCCAGGTTTAACGCCTCACGCTGCCACTCCGTCCATATGGCATCGAGGCGTTGACGCAGGGGGCCACTGATGTACCTGGGAGGCCGTACGTGGGAACCGCGGTTGTACGCGACCAACTTGAGCTGCAGCTCTTTGCCGATCTGTTCGATACACCGCTGGACGCGCCCCCGTCGGCTGCGGCCCCGCCACTCAAGGCACATCGCGGGCACCCGCGTGGACGCCCTGGAGGTCTACTGCCGCAACTGCCGGCGGCCGTGCGAGGACGTCGCCGAAGCCGACTACGAGGCCCTGATCGACAACCCGCACCTGATCGGCGGCGACCAGAGTCAGCGAGGGCCGCCTTGAGGGGAATGCCTGAGCAGGCGCCTCCAACCGGACGGAACCGGCTGCACTGCTGCCCGGACCGCTTCTCCGAACGCAGCGAGCGCGGCCTCGAGCCGGGGATGATCGAGGATGGCGGAAGTAGCTGCCAGCAACTCCTCCGCCGTCGTCGCTACCCGCTGATCCGGGTGGCGGACCAACGGCGCAAGGGCCACGGTGACGTGCTTCATCGGTTCGCGCACGGCAGCCACAGCGGCCTTGTTGGCATGCACCTCGCGGGCGATGAGCTGTGCGGCCGCTCCCATGCCTACTGTCTGGCTCAGCCACTCGGTGCCCCCCATGATCCGCGCACCGGCCCGACCGGCGTGGAACGTGATCGCTGCCAGGCCCACGGCGGTGAGGCGTTCGAGGGGCCGCTCCCACAGCAGGCGGTTCATGCTGGCGACCGCGCGTAGGTCGGCGACGGCGACGATCACGGCGTCAGCCTGCTTCTCCAACGCGGTCAGTTCGTCCTGCCGGGCCTGCCGCTCACGGGAGACGTTGGCCAGCTTCCAGGCCAGGAGGGTCGTCGCGAAGCCGACGACGCCGAGCAGCTCGACGGCGCGGACGAGGTAATGAAGGAGGGGGTCGCTCACGGCGGCAACTCTCCACGGCGTCGGGCCGGACTCGGGCGCCTGTTGCTCAGCTGATGCCGGACTTAGACCTGATCAAGACGAACCGTTGCCCGCTGGCCACGAACGGCCGACCCGCCCGGAGCGCAAGGGGCAGCCACCTCCACACGAGGGCTCACTGCGGATCACTTGCCTGTCGGCCCCGATGCTCCAGGTCTTCGCGATGTGCGGCCTCCGTGATGCCTACGCCCCCCGTACCTGTCAGTGCCGGCGGGCATACTGCCTGCACAGCGGACGACATCGGTGGGGGAAGGCGTGCAGGAGCAGAAGCCCAGGTCCAGGCACGGTCGGGTGTGGAGCGAGGCGGAGGATACTCGGCTTGTCCAAGGCGTGCGCGAAGGTCTCGATCTGTCGCGGCAAAGCCGGGTCGGCCTCTCGTTCAGGTCGCCTGCCACGCAACGGCCCTGAGCCGATCGGCCCCAAGATGTCCGAGTTCAACGGAGCGTAGTCAGCACCAAGTCAGCACGGGAGGGATGAGCACGGGTGATGACGTGGGCTTTTAGTCAGCACCAAACCAGCACGGGAGTCAGCACCGCAACGTCAAATCACCCCGAAACGCGCGTCCCGGACAGCACTCGTTTCGACCACCTTCGAGCCCCGGAACCGCCCTTCCG
>NZ_BMRM01000042.1 GCF_014648635.1 Streptomyces cinerochromogenes
TCATCCTCGAACAAGCACCCCCCACCCCCGACACCAACAACGACCGCGAGAACGACGGCGAGGCCGACCTGCCGTGGCTGCTGTCCGCCAGGACCGAGGACGCGCTGCGGGACCAGGCCCGCCGCCTGCTGACCCATCTGGAGCGGCGGCCCGGCGACGCGGCCCGCGACCTTGCCTGGTCGCTGACCCGGCGGGCGGCCATGGACCACCGGGCGGTCGTGGTGGCCCGCCGCCGGGACGAGGTGCGGCGCGCCCTGGAGGCGCTGGCGGCGGGGAGGACGGCGCCGGGGCTCGTCCGGGGGGTGCGCGGTTCCTCCCGGACGGCCTTCCTGTTCACCGGCCAGGGCAGCCAACGCGCGGGGATGGGCCGGGAGTTGTACGAGGCGTTCCCGGTGTTCGCCGACGCCCTGGACACCGTCTGCAAGCACGTCGACGTCCATCTGGACCACCCGCTCAAGGACGTCATGTTCGCCGAGGAGCGGCCGGACGGCCTGCTGGACCGTACGGCGTACGCGCAGCCGGCCCTGTTCGCGTTCGAGGTCGCGCTGTTCCGGCTGCTGGAGCACTGGGGGCTGCGCCCGGACGTCGTCGCCGGTCACTCGGTCGGCGAACTGGCCGCGGCCCACGCCGTGGACGTCCTGTCCCTGCCGGACGCCGCTCTGCTGGTGGCGGCGCGCGGCCGGCTGATGCAGGCCATGCCGTCGGGCGGCGCGATGGTGGCCGTGCAGGCCGGCGAGGAGGAGGTGCTGCCGGTGCTCGACGGGGCCGGCGGCGCGGTCGCCGTCGCCGCGGTCAACGGACCGGCCTCGGTGGTCCTCAGCGGGGACGAGGACGCCGTGACCCGGGCGGCCGGGCTCTTCGCCGCGCGGGGACGCAAGACCCGGCGGCTCCAGGTCAGCCACGCGTTCCACTCCCCGCACATGGACGGCATGCTGGAGGAGTTCCGGCGCGTGGCGCGGGGCCTGGAGTTCCGGGCGCCGCGCGTCCCGCTGGTGTCCACGCTGACCGGGGCGCCGGCGACCTCGCAGGAGCTGCGTTCGGCCGACTACTGGGTGCGGCACGCGCGCGAGGCCGTCCGGTTCCTGGACGCCGTCCGCGCCCTGCACGGCCAGGGCGCCGGTACGTTCCTGGAGCTGGGCCCGGACGGGGTGCTGACCGCCATGGCCCGCGGCTGTCTGCCGGACGCGGACGCGGAGGACACCGTGCTGGCGGCGTGTGCGCGCGCCGGCCGGCCGGAGGCGCGGTCGCTGGTCACGGCGGTGTCCCGGGCGTACGCGGCCGGCGTCGCGGTGGACTGGGACGCGTACTTCGACGGCACCGACCCGCGGCCGGTCGACCTGCCGACGTACCCCTTCCAGCGCCGTCGCTTCTGGCTGGACGCGGAGGACGGCGTGCGCGCCGCGGAGCCGGGCCGCCCGGCGGGGGCGCGGCGGACCGGGCACCCGGTGCTCGGTACCGGTGTCGAGCTGCCCGCGGAGGACGGGATCCTCTTCACCGGCCGGCTGTCCGCGTCGGACCATCCCTGGCTCGCCGACCACTCGGTGCTGGGCACCACGATCCTGCCCGGAGCGGCGCTGGTGGACATGGCGCTGGCGGCCGGCCGGGAGGCGGGGCGGGGCGCCGTCGAGGAGTTCACCCTGGAGGCGCCGCTGGTGGTCCCTGCGGACGACGACGTCGAGGTGCAGCTCTTCGTGGGTGCTCCCGACACCGCCGGGCGCCGTCCGGTGACCGTCCACGCGCGGCCGGACGGCTCCGGCGCCGACGAGCCGTGGACGCGTCATGCCACCGGGCTGCTCGGCGCACCGGCCGCACCGGAGCGCCCGGCCGGCCCGGCGTGGCCGCCGGAGGGCGCGACCCCGGTCGACGTGTCCGGGCTCTACGACGCCCTGGCGTCCGCCGGGCTGGGCTACGGCCCGGTGTTCCGGGGCCTGCGCTCGGCCTGGCGGCGCGGCAGCGAGGTCTTCGCGGAGGTGTCCCTGCCCGCGGGGGACCCGGGCGGGCCGGCCGCCGGGTTCGGTGTGCACCCGGCGCTGCTGGACGCGGCCCTGCACGGCATCGGCGCCGGCGGTCTCCTCCCGGCCGGGTCCGGGGCCCACGTCCCGTTCGCCTGGAGCGGCGTGACCCTGCACCGGGGCGGGGCGTCCGTGCTGCGGGTCAGGCTGGCGCCGGCGGGTCCCTCCGCCGTGGCGGTGAGCGCCACCGACGCCGAGGGGCGGCCGGTCCTCTCGGTCCGCTCGCTCACCCTGCGCCCCGTCTCGCGTGCCCGACTGGGCACTCCGGGCGCCCGGTTGCGGGACACCCTCTACCGGGTCGACTGGCAGGAGACCAGGTCACCCGGTGCGGGGCCGGCGGCGCGCTGCGCGGTCGTCGGCGCGTACGGCACCGCTCTGTCCGACGGCCTGGAGTCCGCCGGGGCCCGGCTCACCGCCTTCGCCGGCCTCGCCGAGCTGGGAGACGCCCTCGACGCGGGTACGCCGCCGCCGGACGTGGTGCTGCTCGCCTGCGCCCCGCCCGCCGACGTGCCGACGCCCCTGGAGGCCGGGCGCGGGCTCCTCCACGACGTCCTGGCGGCGACGCGGACCTGGGTGAGCGACCCCCGGTTCGCCGCGCTCCGGCTGGCGTTCGTCACCGAGCGGGCCGTGTCCGCCGGCCCGGCGGACGGTGCGCCCTCGCTGGCCCAGGCCCCGGTGTGGGGGCTCGTCCGGTCCGCGCAGACGGAGCACCCGGACCGCTTCCTGCTGATCGACACGGACGGGACCCCGGCGTCCGCCCGTGCGCTGGCGTCCGCCCTCGGGTCGTACGAGCCGCAGCTCGCCCTGCGCCGGGGCCGGTCGTGCGCGCCCCGGCTGAGCCGTGTCACGGCGTCGGACGACCGGCGGCCCGGCCTCGACCCGGACGGCACCGTGCTGGTGACCGGGGGCACCGGGGGCCTGGGCGGGCGGGTCGCCCGGCGCCTGGTCGCCCGGCACGGCGTACGCCACCTCGTCCTCGCGAGCCGCCGCGGCCCGCGCGCCGAGGGCGCCGTGCGGCTGGCCGCCGAACTGACGGAGCTGGGCGCGGAGGTCAGGCTCGCCGCGTGCGACGTCGCCGACCGGGACGCGCTCGCGGACCTGCTCGCGGACCTGCCGCCGGAGCACCCCCTGTGCGCGGTGGTCCACGCGGCGGGTGTGATCGACGACGGCGTCCTCACCTCGCTCACCCCGGAGCGCCTGGACGCGGTGCTGCGGGCCAAGGCCGCGTCCGCGTTCCATCTGCACGAGCTGACCCGGGACCTGCCGCTGACCGGTTTCGTCCTGTTCTCCTCGGCCGCGGGCGTCCTGGGCGCCGCCGGGCAGGCCAACTACGCGGCGGCCAACGCCTTCCTGGACGCGCTGGCACACCACCGGGCCGCCCACGGGCTGCCCGCGACCTCGCTGGCCTGGGGTCCCTGGGCGGAGGACGCCGGGATGACCGCCTCCCTCGACGGCACCGCCCGCTCCCGGCTGTCCCGCGCCGGCGTGGTCCCGCTCACCCCCGAGGAGGGCCTGACCCTGCTGGACTCGGCATGGGCGGACGGGGAACCGGCCCTCGTGCCGGTGCGGCTCGACACGGCGGTGCTGCGCGGCGCGGTGGAGCGCGGTGGCGTACCGGCCGTTCTGCGCTCCCTCGTCCCCCCGCCCGCCGCACCGGCCCACCCGGGCACGGAGACGGACACGGACACGGGCACAGGTACGGGCGCGGGCACGGAGACGCCCGCCGGCGGACGGCGGCTGTCCCTGGCCGGCCTCGACACGGCCGAACGCACGGCCGCCCTGCGGGAGTTGATCCGCACCCATGCCGCCGAGGTGCTCGGGTACGGCCCGTCGGAGCGGTTCGACGACACGAAGCCGTTCCTGGAGTCGGGGTTCGACTCGCTGACGGCCGTGGAGCTGCGCGCCGCCCTCGGCCGGGCGACGGGGCTGCACCTGCCCGCGACGGTGGTCTTCGACAGCTCCACCCCGGCGGCGCTGGCCGAACGGATCGGGCAGCTGGTGGACGCCGGCGAACCCGCGCGGGGCGCCGCCCCCTCCGGCCCGTCGGACACCGTCGACGCCCTGTACCGGACGGCCTGTGCGCAGGGCAGGATCGACGAGGGCAACGCGTTCCTGATGGCCGCCTCCCGGCTGCGCCCGGCCTTCTCCGCCGGTCAGGACGGCGCCGCGGGCGCTCCGGTGCGGCTGTCGGACGGCCCCGAGCAGCCGGCGCTGATCTGCTTCCCCAGCATCGGCGCCTCGTCCAGCCCCCTGCAGTACGCGCGCATCGCCGCGGCCCTGGACGGCCGGCGCGCGGTGCGGGCGGTGCCGGTGCCGGGCTTCGTGGACGGCGAGTCGCTGCCCGCCGATCTCGACGCCCTGGTGGCGGCCCAGGCGCGGGCGGTGCTCGACTGCGCCCAGGGCGGCGGCTACGCCCTGGCCGGGTACTCCTCGGGGGGCTGGCTCGCCAACGCCGTCGCCGCGCACCTGGAGCGGCAGGGCCACGGGCCGGCCGCGGTGGTGCTTCTGGACACCTACTTCCTCGACAGCCGGCTGCCGCTGGTCCAGCCCGCGCTGACCCGGGGCATGTTCGAGCGCGAGGAGGTGTTCGGCCGCATCGACCACGTGCGCTGGACGGCGATGGGCGCCTATCTGCGGCTGTTCGCCGACCACGTCCCGGCCGCCACCCGGGCCCCCACCGTCCTGGTGCAGGCCACGGATCCCCTGCCGGCCGCCGAGGGCGAGGAGCCGCCGCCCGACCTCACCGACCGCGAACTGCCGTTCCCCATGGCCGTCGAGAAGGTCCCCGGCGACCACTTCACGATCGTCGAGGACGACGCCCCCGCGGTCGCGCGGTCGGTCCACGACTGGCTCACCCGGCAGGCGCGCGGCACCGGATCCTGACCCGCCGGCCACGCCCTGCGACACCCCCCTCCCCCTGAATCCGAGAGGAACGCCATGAGCGACGCGCCCACGACCACCCCCCAGGCCCACGGGGCCCCCGGGGAGCTGCCCGCCTACCCGATGCGCCGGGGCTGCCCCTACCACCCGCCCACCGAGTACACCGACCTGGACGAGCAGGGCCCCCTGTCGCGGGTACGGCTGTACGACGGCCGGACCGCCTGGCTGGTGACGCGGCACCACGAGGCCCGTGAGATGTTCGCCGACGCGGCCCTGTTCTCCTCCGACCACGACAACCCGGCCTTCCCGATCCTCGCCGAACGCGAGAAGAACTTCCCCGAGTTCACCCAGGAGCTGTTCGGCCTGGACGGGGAACGCCACCGCTCGCGCCGGCGCATGCTGCTGCCGCGCTTCACCGCCAAGCAGGTGGAGCGGATGCGGCCGATGATCCAGGAGGTGGCCGACGACCTGGTCACCGAACTGCTGGGGCACGAGCCCCCGGTCGACCTGATCGCGGTCCTCGGCCGGCCCCTGCCCTCGCGGGTCATCTGCCGGCTGCTCGGCATCTCCTACGAGGAGCACGAGCTCTTCGAGCGGCACGCCCAGGGCATCATGCAGGCCCCCGACCTGGAGCAGGCGGTACTCGCGGGGCGGGAACTGCTCGACTACCTCGTCCAGGTGGTCGAGGCGAAGCAGGACCACCTCGCCGACGACATGCTCAGCACGCTCATCACCGAGCGGCTGCACACCGGCGAACTGACCGGCATCGAGGTGTCGAAGCTGATGGTCGCCCTGCTCATCGGCGGCCAGGAGACGACCACGAGCATGATCGGCCTCGGCACCCTCACCCTGCTGGAGCACCCCGACCAGCTGGCGCTGCTGCGTGCGGACCCGACGCTGCTGCCGGGCGCGGTGGAGGAGCTGATGCGCTTCTTGTCCATCGCCGACCTCACCACGCTGCGCGTCGCCACCGACGACGTCACCGTCGCCGGGCAGACGATCAGGAAGGGGGACGGGGTCATCCTGTCGACCGCCGCGGCGAACAGGGACGGCACCGTCTTCGAGGACCCGGACACCTTCGACATCCGCCGGTCCACCCAGGGCCATCTGGCCTTCGGTCACGGACCGCACCGGTGCCTGGGCGAGAACCTGGCCCGGGCCGAGCTGGAGATCGTCTTCGGCACGCTCTTCCGGCGCATCCCCACGCTCGAACTGGCCGTCCCCCTGGAGGAGGTGTCGATGAAGGTCGGCATGACGCTGGAGGGCCTGCACACGCTCCCCGTGACCTGGTGAGCAGCGGTGAACACCCCCACCCCCGGACAAGGAGCCCGCATGGACGACCGTTCCGCCGTCGTGGAGACCTGCGACCGCATGGGCTGGCACACGGACCTGCACGAATGGGCCGAGGTCACCGCCCTGTTCACCGACAAGGTGCTCGTGGACCACACCAGCCTGCTGGGCGGTTCCCCGTCCACGATGCCCGCACAGGAGCTGGTGGACTCCTGGGCCGCGGTGATCGGCGGCTACGACAGCTCGCAGCACCTGATGACCAACCACCTGGTGACCGTGGACGGTGACACGGCGCGGTGCACCGCCTCCTTCCAGGCCACCCATCGGCTGGACAACCCGCTGGGTTCGCCGCTGTGGCGGATCGGCGGACGGTACCGGTTCCACCTGGTGCGCTCCGCCGGCGGCTGGAAGATCGACGAGATCGCTATGACGGTGCTCTGGGCGGAGGGCAACCAGGGCATCGCCGAGCTCGCCGCGCAACGGCAGGCGGCCTCGCGCCGGCCGGCCGGCTGACCGCGGACGCCGGCCTCCCGTTCCACCGCGCCCGCCACCCACCCACGCGCCCAGCAGCGCTTCACCGAAGGAAACCCACCATGTCCGACAGCACCATCACCTCGACCGGCCTGCGGGGAAAGCGGGCCGTGGTCACCGGCGGCACCCGCGGCATCGGCCTGGCCATCGTCCGGCGGCTGGCCGCCCAGGGGGCCACCGTGGTGACCTCGGCGCGCAAGGAGAGCGACGACCTGCCCGGCTCCGTACGGCTGGTGACCGCGGACCTGAGCACCCGGGAAGGGGTCGCGCACCTGGCCGACACGGCGCTCGGCATACTCGGCGGCGTGGACATCGTCGTCAACAACGCGGGCGGCGCGAGCGGCGGGGGGATGCCCCACCTGGACGGTTACGCGTCCCTGTCCGACGAGGCGTGGACGGAGGCGTTCATGACGAACTGCCTCGCCGCCGTACGCCTGGACCGGGCGCTGCTGCCGTCGATGATCGAGCAGCGCAGCGGTGTCGTCGTCGAGATCGCCTCGACCGTCGCCCGCCGGCCCGCCGGGGCGCTGCTGCACTACGGCGCGGCGAAGGCCGCACTGGTCAACTACGCCAAGGGCCTCGCCACCGAGGTGGCGCCCTACGACGTACGCGTGAACACCGTGCTGCCCGGTCTGGTCCGCACGCCCGCCATGGACCTGGTCGCCCGGCACATCACGGGGGCGACGGGCGAGGACGGCGACGCCGCGGTGCACATGATGGTCCAGGCGGAGGGTGCTCCGCTGCCCGGCACGACCGAGCCGGAGGACGTCGCCGACCTGGTGTCCTTCCTGGTGTCCGACCGTGCCGCCCGCATCACGGGCACCACGCACGTGATCGACGGCGGTGCCCTCCCGCAGGTGTGAGCGTGCCGTGTCCCGCGTGGCCGGCGGTCACGCGGGACACGGCCGGGGCCTCAGGACCTGAGCCGGGGCTGCGCCGCTATCAGGGGCCCCACCTTGTTCACCGCGTCGATGCGCGAGGTCGCGTCGAGTTTCCGGAAGATGTTCCTCATGTGCCGTTTGACGGTGCCCTCGGTGATGGACAGGTGCCGTCCGACCTGGCGGTTGCTCATCGCCTTGGCCACGCACCGGAGGACCTCCAGTTCACGCGTGGTCAGGTCGGCGTGCCCGCCCCGGGGGCCGGCGACGTCGACGACCCCCACCGCGGAGGGCGCGGAGAGGCCGAGGCCGTCCCCGCGCACCGGCCGCGCCCCGGCGGCGTGCGCGTGCCGCACGGTCGCCACCTCCTCGTACTCGACCGGCGGTTCGGCGCCGGGCAGGGGCGGGCGGGGGGCGAGGGGCTCGCTCTCGGCGCTCTGCTGCGTCCTCGCCTCGTGGATCAGCGCCTGCCGCATGGACCACGGCACGGACTCGGCGACCACCCTGCGGAGCAGGGCGCCGGGGAAGACGAGCTTGCCCTCGCTGTCCATCAGCAGCCCCGCTTCGAGCGCCTCGTCCAGCAACGGCATGAGCGTGGCCGTGGACTTGCCGAGGAACGCCGCCAGGGAGGACAGCTGGGCGGGCCGCAGCGCGGTGTTCAGCACCGCGGCGACACGGAGCATGTGCCGGCTGCCCTCCGACAGGGAGGACAGATAGCCCCGGACGACGACCTGGATCCGCTCCGGCAGCGCCGGCGACCGCAGCCAGGCCACGCCGTCGAGGACCTCGATCCCGCCCTCCTCCATCAGACCGCCGACCAGCTCGGTCACCAGGAGCGGATTGCCGCCCGCCGACTCCACGAGGCAGGCCAGTTCGGGTGAGGGACGCGCCCCGGCGAGCTCGGCGCACAGCAGCAGCGCGTCCCGCTTCGACAGCTCCCCCAACTGCGTCCTGGCCACGCGCACACGGCCGCCCGGGCTGATCCGGCGCAGGCAGTCGCTCACCCGTCCGGGACGCACGGCGAAGGCCAGCAGGCACCCACGCCCGGTCATGCGCGCGAGGGCGTCGCAGAGGGCGGTGACCACCGCCGGACCGGCGTCCTCGACGCCGTCCACGACGATCAGCTTCGGTGCGGCGGGGGAGAATCGGGGTGACTCCGGCAGTACGGCGGATACGGAGAGGTCTGCCGGGAACTCGACGGTGAAGCCACGGCTGCGGGCGAGCCGCGCCAGCTCCGAGAGCATGGTCGTCTTTCCGACGCCCGCCCGGCCCTCGATCACCAGGAGACTGTTGGTGCCTCCCGCTGCCACCGAGTCGAGCACAGACGCCATCGACTGTCGATCGGTTTCCCTGCCGAACATCCGAATCCCCCGTTCCATAACTTCCACCGGACCAACCTCCGTCCTTGTCGTTACTTCCGGCTGCCCGTGACGAGGGGCCGATCGGCGCCGGAGCGCCCGGAACCGCTCGCGGCACGCGTGTGTATCGGTTGCGATGGTGTACAGGCCGGCCGGCGCTCACCCGGCCGGCGCGGCGCGGCCGCACCCGGGGCACAAGGCCGTTCGGCCTCGCCGGCGCCCGCGCGGAACCGAAGCCCGACTGAAGATCCCGTAGACGTCCACAGCGTGAACGCTGAGGTCCGCTTCCCCCCTCGCCGTCCTAGAACAGCTGTTCTCTCGGTCGCTGCGTATGCTTGCCGCGCAAAGATGTACGGGGCAAGTGCTCGATGGCATTTGGTCAACTCGCCGCGCGGGACGCGACCTTGGACACCCGGCGCCCACCGCCCTCCACCACGCGGAACCGCGGCCGGACCAGCGGCGGAGTGACCTCGGCCTCACTCGCAACCGCAAAAGAAAAAATATTGCTATGTTTATTGGGCCGCCAGCGCCGTCGGCCGACTGAACAGGTTCCGAGGAGGTCAGCCATGAGCACACACGCCGCAGCCGTCCTCACCGCCCCGCCCCGACCAGGGCGTTCAGGCCACCCCGACCTCACCGCCTACAGCGAGCGGGTCTTCGGTCACCTCCCCCGCAGCGACCAGCGCCGGTGGGCCGCCGTCTACCTGCGCGGCCTGCTGTCCACACCGGGACGCAAGTCGGGGCGCCACATGGCCCGGATCCTGGGCCTGCCCTCCGCCGCCTCCCAGTCCCTGCAGCAGTTCATCACCTCGAGCCCCTGGGACTGGGAGGCGCCCCGCAGGGAGCTCTCCCGCATCGCCGCCGACCTGATGCCCAACGCCGTCTGGACGACGGGGGCGGTGCTGCTGCGCAGGGGCGGCACCCAGTCCGTGGGCCTGCAGCAGCGCCTGGTGCCCGAGAGCGGCCGGCACATCAACTGCCAGGTGGGGATCGGCCTCTTCCTCACGGACGGCCGCAGGAGCGTCCCGGTGCACTGGCAGCTCGTGCTGAACGACACCTGGTGCGACGATCCGGAGCGGCGCCGGCGCGCCAGGATCCCGCACGACGTGACCCCGCGCCCCGCGTGGGCGCTCACCCTGAACATGCTCGCCCGGTCCGCCGCGGACGGGGTGGCCGTGTCCGCTCCGCTCGTCCACAGCCTCGACCACAGCCGCGACCCCTCCCGCCTGGCAGCCCAGCTCCACCAGTCCGGCAGGGACTTCGTGATCGAGGTGCCGGCGCACCAGCCGTTCACCGCGATCCTGCCGGGAAGAGAGGCCGCCGACCCGGCGGCGATGCGGACGACCACCGCGGCCGGCCTGCTGGAGGGCCTCGTCCGCACGACACCGTCCCTGCACGGCGAGGGCATCCGCCTGGGCTCGGCCACCGTGCGCTTCCACTCCCCGCGGGCCGCCTCGCCGGCGGCCCGGCGGACGCTGCGGCTCGTGGCGGAGATACCCGCCGCCCGGCGGCAGCCGTCGCGTTTCTGGGTGACCTCGCTGCGCGAGGCGTCTCCCCAGGCCGTCCACGCGCTCGCGCTCCGCTCGGAGCTGACCGGCCGCACCGTGCAGCGCCTGCAGAACGACCTGGGGCTGCTGGACTTCGAAGGACGCTCCTACCCCGGCTGGCACCACCACATGACGCTGGCCTCCGCCGCCTACCTGTACCGCTGTCTGGGCTGAGGAGCACGGAACCGACATCGAGAACGGAGCACCATGCAGCTCGACCTCGCTTCCAAGAGGGCCGTCGTCACCGGGGCCAGCCGGGGCATCGGGTTGGCGACCGTCCGGATGCTCACCGGCGAGGGCGTCCGGGTCGTGGGCGCCGCCCGCACGATCACGCCCGAACTGGCGGAGACCGGGGCCGTCACCGTCTCCGCCGACCTGAGCACCGCCGAGGGCGTCACCACGCTCGTCGACCGCGCCCTGGCGGAGCTGGGCGGCATCGATCTCCTGGTGAACAACGTCGGGGCCGGCGACGACCTGCGCCCGGCCGGTTTCCTCGACACGGACGACACCGAGTGGCAACGCGCCCTCGACATCAACCTGCTCAGCGCGGTCCGCGCCAGCCGGGCCGCCCTGCCCAGCCTGATCGAGAACCGCGGCGCGATGGTCAACATCGGGTCCATCGCGTCCCGGCTGCCCGCCGCGAGCCCCGTGGCCTACAGCGCCGCCAAGGCCGCGCTCACCGCGCTGGGCAAGGCCCTGGCCGAGGAGTTCGGGCCGCACGGCGTGCGCGTCAACACCGTGTCCCCCGGGGTCGCCCGCACCTCCGTGTGGGAGGCCCCGGAGGGCTTCGGCGGCAGGGTGGCCGCCGAAGCCGGCACCGAACTCGGCGAGTACCTCGAGCAGATGCCGAAGGACCTCGGCATCACCACCGGCCGCCTCCTGGAGCCCGAGGAGGTCGCCACCCTGGTCACCTTCCTCCTCTCCGACACCGCCGCCGGCAACATCACCGGCGCCGACTACGTCATCGACGGCGGCACGCTGAAGACCGCGTGAGCGCGGGCCGGCCGTCGCCTCAGACCGTGATCTCGCAGATCGCGGCACCCGCGGTGACGGCCGCGCCCACCTCGGCGCTCAGGCCCTTGACGATGCCCGCCTTGTGGGCGTTGAGGGGCTGTTCCATCTTCATGGCCTCCAGGACGACGACCAGGTCGCCCTCCCGGACCTCCTGACCGTCCTCGACAGCCACCTTGACGATCGTGCCCTGCATCGGGGAGGCGAGGGTGTCGCCGGAGGCGACGGGGCCGGACTTCTTCGCCGCGCGGCGCTTCGGCCTGGCGCCGGCCGCGAGGCCCGTGCGGGCCAGGGACATGCCCAGAGAGGCCGGGAGGGAGACCTCCAGACGCCTGCCGGCGACCTCCACGACGACGGTCTCGCGGCCCGGCTCGCCCTCGTCGCCGGCATCCGCCTCCGCACCGTACGGCGGGATGTCGTTGACGAACTCGGTCTCGATCCAGCGGGTGTGGACCGTGAACGGGTCGGCG
>NZ_BMRM01000043.1 GCF_014648635.1 Streptomyces cinerochromogenes
AGGATGTGGTCTTCGAGGGTGGGGACCTGCTGGATGAGACGGGGTATGCGCAGCCGGCGCTGTTCGCCGTCGAGGTGGCGCTCTTCCGGCTTGTTCAGTCGTGGGGTGTGGTTGCTGATGTTCTGGCGGGTCATTCGGTCGGTGAGGTGACGGCTGCGTATCTGGCGGGTGTGTGGTCGCTGGAGGATGCGGCGGCGCTGGTGGTGGCGCGTGGCCGGCTGATGCAGGCGTTGCCCGCCGGGGGTGTGATGGTTGCGGTGGAGGCGGCGGAGGACGAGGTCACGCCGTTGCTGACCGCGGGCGTGAGCGTCGCCGCGGTGAACGGGGCGACCTCGCTGGTGCTGTCCGGTGACCAGGCGGAGGTCGAGGCGGTGGTGGGCCGTCTTGAGGGGCGGCGGGTGAAGCGGCTGCGGGTCTCGCACGCGTTCCACTCGCCGTTGATGGACCCGATGCTGGAGGAGTTCCGTCAGGTCGCGGCCGGGCTCACCTACCACCAGCCCTCCATTCCGGTGGTGTCGAACCTGACCGGTGAGCTGGCGGATCCGGAGCGGTTGTGCTCGCCGGAGTACTGGGTGGGGCATGTTCGGGGCACGGTCCGTTTCCACGATGGTGTGCAGGCCATGCGGGCGGAGAAGGTCTCGACCTTCCTGGAGTTGGGCCCCGACGGTGTCCTGTCCGGGATGGTCGAGCAGGACTGTGTACCCTCCCTGCGGCGGGACGTGCCCGAGGACCGGGCCCTGATGACGACCCTGGGCCGGCTGCACACCCGGGGCGTCGACGTGGACTGGGAGAAGGTGTTCTCCGGTACCGGGGCGCACCGGGTGGCCCTGCCGACGTATGCCTTCCAGCACCAGCGTTACTGGCTGACTCCGACGTCGTCCGGCGGGGATCCCGCGCTGGCTGCCGGGCATCCGCTGCTCGACATCGTCGTGGGTGTGCCCGACACCGGTGGCGTGGTGTGCACCGGCCGGCTCTCCCTGGCAGCGCACCCGTGGCTGGCGGATCATGCGGTGTCGGGTGTGGTCCTGCTGCCGGGTACCGCCCTCGTGGAACTCGCGATCCGTGCCGGGGACGAGGTCGGTGCACGTTCCCTCAGTGAACTGATCATCGAAGCGCCTGTGGTGATCCCCGAGCACGGCTCCGTGCGTATCCAGGTGTCTGTTGGTGAGGACACGGACGGTGCGCGGTCGGTGGCGGTGTATTCGCGGCCGGACGACGCCGAGCCCGACACGCCCTGGGTGCGCCATGCGAGCGGTCGCCTCAGTGCGGAGGCTCCTGCTCCCACGGCCGGGTTTGGCGTCTGGCCGCCGGAGGGCGCGGCGGCGGTGGAGATGTCGGACCTGTACGAAGAGTTGGCTGGCCGGGGCTACGACTACGGGCCTGTGTTTCAGGGGCTGCGTGCGGTGTGGCGGCGTGGGGACGTGGTCTTCGGTGAGGTCGGGTTGCCGGTGGGTGAGGTGGAGTCGGCCGGTGGGTTCGGTCTGCATCCGGCGCTTTTGGATGCCGCGTTGCACGCGGGAGCCTTCCTCGGTGAGCGCGGGCCGGACGGCGGGGGGTTGTTCCTGCCGTTCGCGTGGAGTGGTGTGTCGCTGCATGCCGCAGGTGCGTCGTCTCTGCGTGTTCGGCTGACGTCCACGGGGCCGGAGTCGCTGTCGCTGGATCTGGCCGACGGCGAGGGTGCTCCGGTGGCGTCGGTGGAGTCGCTGGTGCTGCGGGCGGTTGCCGAGGAGCAGTTGAGGGTGTCCGGGGCTGGTGGTGGTTCGCTGTTCCGGGTGGAGTGGTCGCCGGTGGCGGTGCCGGTGTCTGAGGGCGCTGACGGTGTCGAGGTGGAGGTCCTGGAGGTTCCCAGGTCGGTCTCGTCGGTTGCTGGAGCCGTGGACGAACCGTTGGACGCTGAGGTTGTCCGGGACGTGACGGCTGGTGTTCTGGCTGGGGTGCAGTCGTTCCTTGCGTCGTCGGGTGGGGGTCGGCTGGTGGTGGTGTCGCGGGGTGCGGTGGCGGTCGGTGGCGATGCCGGTGTGGTGGATCCGGTGGCGGCTGCGGTGTGGGGGTTGGTGCGTTCGGCGCAGGCGGAGAGTCCTGGCCGGGTGGTTTTGCTGGATGTGGGTGTGGGGGGTGTGGTGCCGGCGGGTGGGGTGCTGGCGGGTGTGGCTGGTTGTGGTGAGTCGCAGGTGGCGGTGCGTTCGAGTGGGGTGTTCGTGCCGAGGCTGGTGCGTGCCGGGGTGGAGCGTTCTGCGGGGCGGTCGGTGTTCCGTGCTGGTGGGACGGTTCTGGTCACCGGCGGTACCGGAACACTGGGTGGTCTGGTGGCCCGGCATCTTGTCGCGGCACATGGTGTGCGCCACCTGCTGCTGACCAGCCGTCGTGGTCCGGAGGCCCCCGGGGCACGGGAGCTGACGGCGGAACTCGAGGCGGCCGGAGCGACCGTCACCGTCGTGGCGTGTGATGTGGCGGATCGTGAGGCGTTGGCGGGGGTGTTGGCGCGGGTGCCTGTGGATGCTCCCTTGGTGGGGGTGGTGCATACCGCGGGTGTGCTGGATGACGGGGTGTTCTCGGGTCTGACTGCGGAGCGGTTGGCGGGGGTGTTCCGGCCGAAGGTGGATGCGGTGTTGGCGTTGCATGAGGTGACGCGGGCTCTGGATCTGGATGCGTTTGTGTTGTATTCGTCGGCTTCGGGTGTGCTGGGTGGTGCGGGGCAGGGGAATTACGCGGCGGCGAACGCGTTCCTGGACGCTTTTGCTCAGTGGCGTCGTGCGCAGGGTCTGCCGGCGGTGTCGTTGGCGTGGGGGTTGTGGGGCGAGTCGAGTGCGATGACGGGCTCGCTCGGGGAGTCCGATCAGGCGCGGATGCGGCGCAGTGGTATCCGGCCGCTGTCCGCGGCAGAGGGCATGGCACTCTTCGATGCCGGCCTCACCACCGACGAACCCACCCTGATACCCGTCAAGTTCGACCTCCCCACCCTCAGCGCACAAGCGGAAGCCGGTCGACTGGCTCCCATGCTGCAGGGCCTGGTGCGCCGGCCTTGGCGCGCTGCCGCCACGGGCGTACCTGTCCGCGCCGATTCCCTCTCGGCCCGATTGGCGGGGCTCCCGGAGGAGGAGCAGTCCGAGACACTGCTGAACCTGGTCCGCGACGAAGTCGCCGTTGTGCTCGGGCACGCCGACGCCGAGAACATCACTCCGGGACAGGCGTTCAGCGACATGGGATTCGACTCGCTCACCGCGGTCGAGCTTCGCAACCGGCTGGCCGGAGCGACGGGCATCCAACTGCCGGCCACGCTGATCTTTGACTACCCTTCACCCGCCGCGATCGCCGAGCACCTGCGCGCGGAACTGGTTCCGGTCGCTGCGGCCGGAACCGTGGAGCTCACCGACGTGGACGAGATCGAGCTGCGCAAGGTCCTCGCCTCCGTCCCGCTCAAGCGGCTCGAAGAGCTGGGTGTGCTGCGGCAGTTGATGCATCTGGTGACTGCGGTCCCCGGAGCCGCGGACCCCGGTGCGGCTACCGCCGCCCCTTCGGACGTACGGCAGAACGCCGCGCACCTGATCGCCGACATGGACGTCGCCGACCTCATCGAACGCGCGATGGGCAACACCCACAACTGAGCCCGCCGCGGCCTACGGAGGAACCCAAGTATGTCTGTGTCCCAGGACCAGCTTGTCGCGGCACTGCGCGCCTCGCTCACGGAGAACGAGCAGCTCAAGGAGGAGCGCGACCGGGTCCTTGCAGCCTCGTCCGAACCGATCGCGATCGTGTCGGCCGCGTGCCGACTGCCCGGTGGCGTCTCCTCGCCGGAGGACCTGTGGCGTCTCGTGGTCGAAGAACGTGACGGCATCACATCGTTCCCGGAGGACCGGGGCTGGGACATCGAAGGTCTCTACGACCCCACCCCCGGCCTGGCCGACAAGTCCTACGTTCGCGAGGGCGGCTTCCTCCACGACGCTGGGGAGTTCGACCCGGCTTTCTTCGGGATCTCCCCGCGTGAGGCGTTGGCGATGGATCCGCAGCAGCGGTTGCTGCTGGAGACGTCGTGGGAGGTGTTGGAGCGGGCCGGGATCGATCCGATCTCGTTGAAGGGAAGCCGGACGGGCGTCTTCGCCGGTGTGATGTACCACGACTACGAGTCGGCCGTCGCCGCCGGCAGCATCGTCTCGGGCCGGGTGTCGTACACCTTCGGTTTCGAGGGCCCGGCGGTGACGGTTGACACAGCGTGTTCGTCGTCGCTGGTGGCGATGCACTCCGCGATGCAGGCCCTGCGCAACGGCGAGTGCACGCTCGCCCTGGCCGGCGGCGTTGCCGTCATGGCCCAGCCAGGGAGCTTCATCGAGTTCTCGCGACAGCGGGGTCTGGCGGCGGACGGCCGGTGCAAGTCGTTCGCCGCGGGTGCCGATGGTACGTCGTGGGCGGAGGGTGTGGGCCTGGTCCTGCTGGAGCGGCTTTCGGACGCCCGGCGCAACGGCCATGAGGTGCTGGCGGTCGTCCGGGGCAGTGCGGTGAACCAGGACGGCGCGTCCAACGGTCTGACCGCGCCGAATGGTCCTTCGCAGCAGCGTGTGATTCGTCAGGCGTTGGCGAGTGCGGGTCTGTCGGCGGCTGATGTCGACGCGGTGGAGGCGCACGGTACGGGTACGTCGCTGGGTGACCCGATCGAGGCGCAGGCGCTGATCGCGACGTACGGTCAGGAGCGACCGGGTGATGACCGTCCGTTGTGGTTAGGGTCGTTGAAGTCGAACATCGGTCACGCGCAGGCCGCGGCCGGTGTGGCGGGTGTGATCAAGATGGTGCAGGCGATGCGGCACGGTGTGCTGCCGAAGACTCTGCACGTGGACGCGCCGTCGCCGAAGGTGGACTGGTCGGCGGGTGCGGTGGAACTCCTCACCGAGTCACGCGAGTGGCAGACCCCGGAGAACCGCCCTCGGCGGGCCGCCGTCTCCTCCTTCGGCATCAGCGGCACCAACGCGCACGTCATCCTGGAAGCCGTCGAGAACGACCTTCCCGAGCCGACCACGACGCACGGGGCGGTCCCCCTCGTTCTCTCGGGCAGGACGGCCGACGCGGTGAACGCGCAGGCCCGGCGCCTGGCCGACCATCTGGAACGGCATCCGGACGTGAGCCTCACGGATACCGCCTACTCGCTGGTGACGGCGCGTGCGCGTTTCGATCACCGTGCGGTGGTGGTCGCGGGTTCGGTGGACGAGGCGCGGGAGAGCCTGGCGTCGGTGCGTGCGCAGGCCGTGGTTCCGGGGCGCCTGGGTGTGCTGTTCACGGGCCAGGGCTCGCAGCGGGTCGGTATGGGCCGTGAGCTGTATGCGGCGTTCCCGGTGTTCGCGGATGCCTTCGACGAGGTGTGCGCGGCAGTCGACAAGAGCCTGGACCGTTCACTCAAGGATGTGGTCTTCGACTCCGGCGACCCGATCGACGAGACGGGGTATGCGCAGCCGGCGCTGTTCGCTGTCGAGGTGGCGCTCTTCCGGCTCGTTCAGTCGTGGGGCGTGCGTCCCCACTGCCTCGCCGGTCATTCGGTCGGTGAGGTGACGGCGGCTTATCTGGCGGGCGTGTGGTCGCTGGAGGACGCGGCGGCGCTGGTGGTGGCGCGTGGCCGGCTGATGCAGGCCTTGCCCGCCGGTGGGGTGATGGTCGCGGTGGAGGCGACGGAGGACGAGGTCACGCCGTTGCTGACCGCGGGCGTGAGCGTCGCCGCCGTGAACGGGGCCACCTCGCTGGTGCTGTCCGGCGTCCAGGAAGAGGTCGAGGCCGTTGTGGCCCGCTTCGAGGGGCGTCGGGTGAAGCGCCTGCGGGTCTCGCACGCGTTCCACTCGCCGTTGATGGATCCGATGCTGGAGGAGTTCCGTCAGATCGCGGCCGGGCTCACCTACCACCAGCCCTCCATACCGGTGGTGTCCAACCTGACCGGACACCTGGCCGACCCGGAGCGGCTGTGCTCGCCGGAGTACTGGGTGGAGCACGTGCGGGGCACGGTCCGCTTCCACGACGGTGTGCAGGCCATGCGGGCGGAGGAGGTGTCCACGTTCCTGGAGTTGGGCCCCGACGGTGTCCTGTCCGGGATGGTCGAGCAGGACTGCGTGCCCTCCCTGCGGCGGGACGTCCCCGAGGACCGGGCCCTGATGACCACCCTGGGCCGGCTGCACACCCGCGGCGTCGACGTGGACTGGGAGAAGGTGTTCTCCGGCACCGGCGCACACCGCGTGGCCCTGCCCACGTATGCCTTCCAGCACCAGCGTTACTGGCTGACTCCGACGTCGTCCGGCGGGGATCCCGCGCTGGCGACCGGACATCCCTTGCTCGACACGGTGATCAGTGTTCCTGACACGGGTGGTGTCGTATGTACCGGCCGGCTCTCCCTGGCAGCGCACCCGTGGCTGGCGGATCATTCCGTGTCCGGCACGGTCCTGCTGCCGGGCACCGCCCTCGTGGAACTCGCGATCCGCGCCGGGGACGAGGTCGGTGCGCGTTCCCTCAGTGAACTGATCATCGAGACGCCTGTGGTGATCCCTGACAGGGGCGCGGTGCGTATCCAGGTGTCTGTTGGTGAGGAGACGGGCGGTGTACGACCGGTGGCGGTGTATTCGCGGCCGGACGACGCTGAGCCCGGCACGCCGTGGGTGCGTCACGCCGCAGGTCAGCTCGATGAGGTCGCGTCGGTTCCGGATGCCGTCTTCGGGGTGTGGCCCCCGGAGGGTGCGCAGTCTGTCGACCTGACCGGTTTCTACGCGGACCAGGCGGCCGCCGGTTATGGGTACGGGCCGCTGTTCCAGGGTCTCAGCTCGTTGTGGACCCTGGGCGAGGACATCTACGCCGAGGTCGCGCTCCCGGCGGAGGACATCGAGGCGGTGGCCGGTTTCGGTGTGCATCCCGCGCTTCTCGACGCGGTCCTGCACTGTGGGGCCTTCACGGAGCGCAAAGCCGAGGAGGGCAGGCTCATCCTGCCGTTCGCGTGGAACGGCGTGACGCTGCATGCCTCCGGTGCCACCGCCCTGCGGGTACGCATGAGGCCCACCGGACCCGAATCCGTAACGCTCGAACTCGCCGATGGTGAGGGCGCCCCGGTGGCGTCGGTGGAGTCGCTGGTGTTGCGGGCGGTCGCCGAGGACCAGGTCAAGGCCGCCGGCCGGACCGGGCCCGGGACGGACTCCCTGTTCTCCGTCGAATGGGCCGCGCTGCCGGCCGAGGCAACGGCGAGCGTCACCGCCGCGGTCGTCCCGCACACCGTGTCCATGGCCATGGACATCGAGGAGTTGGTGCGGTCCGGCGCGTCGATGCCCGAAGTACTGGTCGTCGACGCCGTCGACGGCGTCGTCAGCCCCGAACGGGTCCGCGGCCTCGTCGGCCGTGTCCTCGGCATCGTTCAGGCGTTCCTTGCCGCGCCGGAACTCGACTCGTCGCGCCTGCTCGTCGTGACGCGCGGCGCGGTCGGTGTCTTTGACGACACCGAGGTGACCGACCCGGCGGGTGCCGCGGTCTGGGGTCTGGTGCGCGCGGCACAGGCCGAGAACCCGGACCGCGTCCTCCTCATGGACGTGGACGAGGTCCAGGCGTCCCGGCCGGCCCTGGCGGGCGTCTTGACCACCGGAGAGCCTCAGGTAGCGGTACGCGCCGGCGTCGTCCACACACCCCGGCTGGTGCGTGCCGCGGCCGATTCCGGTACCGGGCCCGAACTGGACCCCGCGGGCACGGTACTCGTCACCGGCGGCACCGGAACACTGGGCGGCCTGGTCGCCCGGCATCTCGTCGCCGCATACGGTGTGCGCCACCTGCTGCTGACCAGCCGTCGCGGACCGGAGGCCCCCGGCGCCCAGGAGCTGACGGCCGAACTTGAGGCGGCCGGAGCGACCGTCACCGTCGTGGCGTGCGATATGTCCAAACGCAGGGCGGTGAAGAAGCTGCTCGCGACGGTCTCGCCCGACGCGCCGCTCACCGGAATCGTGCACGCGGCGGGAATCCTCGACGACGGTGTGATCGCGAGCCTCACACAGGAGCGGATCGGCGCCACCTTCCGGCCCAAGGTCGATGCGGCACTCATCCTGCACGAGCTGACACACGACATGAACGTGGACGCGTTCGTCCTGTTCTCCTCGGCCGCCGGTGTGATCGGAGGTCCGGGACAGGGCAACTACTCGGCCGCGAACGCGTTCCTGGACGCCTTCGCCCAGTGGCGCCGTGCGCAGGGTCTGCCCGCCGTCTCACTGGCCTGGGGCCTCTGGGCCGAGTCCGCCGGCATGATCGCGACGATGAGCGAGTCGGACCAGGCCCGTATGGGCCGGGGCGGAGTGCTCCCGCTGGCCACCGAGGACGGCATGGCCCTGCTCGACACGGCCCTGTCCGGCGAGGCGTCCACCCTTGTGCCGCTGAAGTTCGACTTCGCCGTCCTGACGGAGCAGGCACGGACTGGACAGTTGCCGCCGGTACTGCGGGGGTTGGTGCGTCAGCCGCGTCGTGCGGTGCGTGGTGCCCTGGTGGGTGCTGGTGGTGTGGGGGATTCGTTGGCGGGCCGGCTCGCCGTGCTGTCTCGTGAGGGGCAGGAGCGTCATCTGGTGGAGTTGGTGTTGGGTGAGGTCGCGGTGGTGCTGGGGCATGCGGACGCGGCGAGTATCGGTGCCGGGCAGGCGTTCAACGATCTGGGTTTTGATTCGTTGACGGCGGTGGAGTTGCGGAACCGGTTGAGTGCCGTGACGGGGCTTCGGTTGTCGGCGACGTTGGTCTTTGATTATCCGTCGCCGGTTGTGCTGGCGGAGTTCTTGCGTGCGGAGTTGGTGGGCGAGGACGCGGGG
>NZ_BMRM01000044.1 GCF_014648635.1 Streptomyces cinerochromogenes
CGATCAGGTCGGGAGAGCGGTCCAGGCAGACCGCGATCAGCGTGTCCGGGGTGACACCCGTCCCCCGCAGGTGGTGCGCGAGCCGGTTGGCACGGGCGTTGATGCCGGCGTACGTCCAGTGTTCACCACCGAACGTCACCGCGGTCGCGTCGGGGTGGGTGGCGACGCGGTCCTCGATCAGCCGATGGATCGTCGCCGTGTCCGGGTACGGGCCCGAGACACCGTTCCAGTCCACCAGGACTTCCCGCCGCTCCCGCTCCGTGAGCATGTTGAGGTCGCCGATGCGTGCCCCGGGCGAGTCCACGACGGAGGTCAGCAGGGCCAGCAGGTGGCCGGCCATGCGCTCGACCGATTCCGCGTCGAACCTGCTCCGGTCGTAGACGAGGCGGAACTCCAGGGCCCGGCCCGCCGACACGACGAGGGTCAGCGGGTACCCGGTGCGCTCCACGCAGTTCACCAGGCGCCGGGTCAGTCCCTCGGGGAAGTCCGACGGCTTCTGCACCACCGGGTAGTTCTCGAAGACGAGGATGGACCGGAACAGCGGCTCGCCGCGCGGGATCCTGCTGTGCTTCTGCACGTCGACCAGGTGGCAGTACTCCCACTGCCGCATGTCCAGTTGTTCGTCCTGGAGGTCCCGCAGCCATTCGGAGACGACCATGTCGCCCGTGAGCCGGCCGCGCACCGGCAGCGTGTTGATGAAGAGGCCCATCATCGACTCCACGCCGGGCAGATCGATCGAGCGGCCCGAGATGGTCGACCCGAACAGCACCTCGTCCTGGCGGCTGTACCGTGAGAGCAGGATCGACCACAGGCCCTGTACCAGAGTGTTCATGGTGACGCGCTGGGACTTGGCGTAGTCCCGGGCCCGCGCGAACAGCTCCGCGGAGGCGCACACCTCGAACTCGCCGACTCCTGTGTCCCCGGTGTCCCGGTCGACGTGCAGGGCGGTGGGCTCGGTGACGCCCGCGAGGTAGTCGGACCAGAACGCCGCGGAGCCGTCGTCCCGCCGGGAGTTGAGCCACTCGATGTACCGGCGGTACGGGACCGTCGGCGGCAGCTCGGCGGGGGTGCCGTCGAGCAGTGCGCGGTAGAGCGCGAACAGCTCCTTCTGGAGGATCTGCACACTCCAGCCGTCGAGGAGGATGTGGTGGAACGACCAGACGACGATCCGGCGTTCCTCCGTCATGCGCAGCACGGTGACCCGGACCAGGGGGGCCCGTGACAGGTCGAACCCCCGGGCCCAGTCCTCCGCCAGGAAGGCGTCGAGCCGCTCCTCCTGACCGGACAGTCCACGCAGGTCCCTCACCTCGAAGGGGAGGGGGGCCCGGCGCTGCACCACCTGCACCGGCTCCGACACGCCCTCCCACACGAACGCACTGCGCAGGATCGAGTGCCGGTCGACGAGCTGCTGCCAGGCGGTGCCGAACAGCGTCTCGTCGAAGGGCCCTTCGATCTCCTCCGTCATCTGCACCATGTAGGGGCGGGTGTCGGAGGTGTCCTCCAGCGAGTGGTACAGCATGCCGAACTGCAGGGGCGAGAGCCCGTAGACGTCTTCCACGTTGTGCGCGCTCATATCGAGAACCTCTTCAGGATCGCGGCCATGTCGGCGTCACCGACATCGGTGAGGGGAACGCCAGGGGACTCCCGGCGGGCGTCGGCGGCTCCGTCGGCGCTGCCGGCGATCAGCTCGCGCAGGTGACGGAGGACGCCGTCGGCCAGGTGCTCGACGGTGCGCCGGTCGTGCAGCGCGGTCGAGTAGTTGATGTACAGGCCGAACGTGTCGCCCTCGACGGCGGCGGTCACGTCCAGCACGTTCCAGCGCATGCCGTCCGGGCTGATCGAGTGGCCCTTGGGCTCTTCGGGACCGGCGTACCGCCCGATGCCCGGCAGGTCCCTCGTGAACTGCCCCAGGTAGTTGAAGTTCACTTCCGGAGTGGGCTGCCGGCGCAGTACGGAGGCCAGGTCCGGGGCGCCGAGGTGGCGCAGGATGCCGTAGCCGACGCCCTTGTTGGGGATCCGCGCCAGCTGCTCGCGGACGGAGTCGAGCGAGGCCACCGCACTGGTGGCTCCTGGCGCCAGTCGCAGGGCGACGGGGAAGACGGACGTGAACCACCCCACCGTCCGTGACAGGTCCACGTCGGGGAACAGATCCTCGCGGCCGTGCCCCTCCAGACCGATCAGGGTCTCGTCGTCCCCCGTCCAGTCTCGCAGGGCGTGCGCCAGCGCGGTGAGCAACGCGTCGTTGATCTGGGTGCTGAAGACCTTCGGCACGTCCCGCAGCAGGGCACGGGTCTCCTCGGGGCTGAGCGTCGCCACGACGCCGGCGGCGGACCCCAGGTCGTTGCGGCCGTCCCGGTCACGCGGCACCCGGCCGGCCGGCTTGGGCTCGGCCCAGTAGGCGAACTCCGCCCGCGCCTGCGCCGAGTCGGCGAAGCCGTGCAGTCGCTGAGCCCACGACCGGAACGACGTCGTCTTGGCCGGCAGCAGGGGCGCGAGTCCGGCAGCCCGGCGCTCGTAGCAACTGCCCAGGTCCTCCAGCAGGATCCGCCAGGACACGCCGTCGACCGCCAGGTGGTGTACGACGATGAGCAGCCGCTGCCCGCGTGTGGGCCCCAGCTCCTGAAGGGCGGCCCGCAGCAGCGGGCCCTTGGCCAGGTCGAGGCTCTGCTGCGTCTCCTCCGCGATGTGCAGCGACACCGACTCCAGGGACTCGTCCGCGACGCCGGACAGGTCGTGCACGTCGAGGACGCCGGTGTCCACGGACTCGTCCAGGTACTGCCGCCGGCCGGACGCCCCGTCCGTGCAGCGCAGCCGCAGCGCGTCGTGATGCTCGATCAGGTCGGCCAGCGCGAGCCGCAGCACGTCGGGGTCGAGTCCGTCGGTGACGAGGAGTTCGGCCTGGTTGAAGTGGTCGAACGCCGGCAGGTCCTTCTCGAAGAACCAGTGCTGGATCGGTGTCAGCGGGACCTCGCCCACCACACGGCCCTGCTCCGCGTCGACCGGCGTGGCCGTACCGGCGTGGACCGCGATCTCGGCGATCGTCTGGTTCTTGAAGATCAGCCGCGGGGTGAGGTGCACACCGAATTTCTTGGCGCGGGCGATCATCTGGATGCTGATGATCGAGTCGCCGCCCAGTTCGAAGAAGTTGTCGTGGATGCCGACGGTGTCGATGCCGAGGATCTCGGACCAGATCGCGGCAAGGGTGCGCTCGGTGTCCGTCCGGGGTGCGGTGTAGGTGGTGGCGAGTTCGGGTCGGTGGTGGTCGGGGGCGGGCAGAGCCTTGGTGTCGACCTTCCCGTTGGGTGTCAGGGGGAGGTGGTCGAGGGTGACGTAGAGGCTGGGGACCATGTAGTCGGGCAGCTGCCCCTGAAGGTGGGCCCGCAGGTCGCCGACGCCGGGGGCGTGCCCCACAGCGGGAACAACGTAGGCGACGAGCTGCTTGTTGCCGGGGGTGTCCTCGCGGACGGTGACGGCGGTGGTGTGGACGTGGGGGTGGGTGGTCAGCGCGTTCTCGATCTCGCCGAGTTCGATGCGGTAACCGCGCAGCTTGACCTGGTTGTCGATCCGGCCGATGAACTCCAGCGTCCCGTCCGCACGCCACTTCACCAGGTCACCGGTGTGGTAGACCCGCGGATCAGGACGCGGCGGGGCGAGGGGGTTGGGGGTGAAGCGCTGCCCGGTCAGCTCGGGCCGGTCGTGGTAGTGCCGGGCCAGGCAGACACCACCCAGCAGAGCATGGCCCGGGACACCGACGGGGGCGGGCTGGTTGTGGTGATCGACGACGTAGACGGTCGTGTTGGTGATGGCCCGGCCCAGAGTCGTCGTGCCGCCGTGCGGGTCCGGCTCCGTCGTCAGGCTCATCACGTTCGCCACCGAACCCTCGGTCGCACCGTACTCGTTGCTGACCGTCGTCCGCGTACTACTGGCCTTCAACAGCCGTGCGACGAGCTGGGGCGTGAGGTTCTCACCCCCGGCCACGATCGTGGCGATGTGGTGACGGGCCCCGCGGCTCTCCAGGTGAGCGGCCAGCACCTCCAGGTGGGAGGGGGTGGCTTTGAGAAAGCTGATGGGGGTGTTGATGCAGATCAGGTCGATCGCGGCGTCGAACGCCGTCCGGTCGGGCCCGGTGACAGGGATGGCGAGCTGCTGGCCCTGGATCAGAGGCAGGAACAACGCCGTGATCGTCAGATCGAACGTCACCGACGAGTACAGAATGCTGCCGATACCGCCCGCGGGACCAGCGGGATAGTTCTCGTCGCACCAGTGCAGGTAGTTGACGACACCACGGTGCTCCAGCGCCACCCCCTTCGGCCTACCCGTGGAACCCGACGTGTAGATGACGTAGGCGAGGTCATCCGGTGAGGCGACGGGCTGGGGGTTGGTGTCCGGTCCGGCCGGCCACTGGGTGTCGACCATCAGGCGGTCGAGCGTGTCGGGCAGGCGGTGGGCCAGATCGGTGCTGGTGATGACCAGCGGCGTCCGGGTGTCGTTGATCATGTAGGTGATGCGGTCGGTGGGGTAGTCCGGGTCCAGGGGAACGAACGCGGCACCGGCCTTCAGGATGCCCAGGAGGGTCGCGATCAGGTCGGGAGAGCGGTCCAGGCAGACCGCGATCAGCGTGTCCGGGGTGACACCCATGCCCCGCAGATGATGGGCCAGCTGGTTGGCACGCACGTTGATCTCCCCGTACGACCAGTGTTCACCACCGAACGTCACAGCGGTCGCGTCGGGGTGGGTGGCGACGCGGTCCTCGATCAGCCGATGGATCGTTGCCGTGTCCGGGTACGGGCCCGAGACACCGTTCCAGTCCACCAGGACTTCCCGCCGCTCCCCCACCGTCAGCATGTTCAGCTCGGACAGACGCGCCTGCGGCGTGGCCGCCACCGACGCGGCCAGCGTCGCGAGGTGACCGGCCAACCGCTCGATCGTCGCCTGCTCGAACAGATCCGTCCGGTACTCCACGGCTGCCAGCAGCTCGCCACCCGCTTCCGCGGCGGTCAGCTGGAGATCGAACTTGGCGTCCTGACCGCTCACACCGACTTGCTCGACCGCCAGGCCGGGCAGGCTCCAGGCGTTGCCCTCCGGGGTGTTCTGGAAGACGAAGAGGGTCTGGAAGAGCGGGTTGCGGGACAGGTCCCGGTCGGGGGCCAGCTCGTCGACGAGGCGTTCGAAGGGGAGGTCCTGGTGGTCGTAGGCGCCGAGCGCGGTGTCCCTGACGCGGTCGAGGAGTTCGGTGAACGTCGGGTCGCCCGACAGGTCGGTGCGTAGGACCAGGGTGTTGACGAAGAAGCCGATCAGGTCCTCGGTCTCGGCGCGGTTGCGGCCGGCGATCGGGGTGCCGACCGCGATGTCGTCCTGGCGGCAGTAGCGGGCCAGCACGATCTGGAACAGCGCCAGCAACGCCATGAACAGGCTCGCGCCCTGCCCGCTCGCCGTCGCCCGCAGCGCCTCCGTCACCTCCGACGGCACCGAGAAGTACACGGTGTCGCCCTCGGCGCCCTCCCTCTCGGCCGGCCGTCCGTGGTCGGTCGGCAGCTCCAGGGTCGGTACTCCCGAAAGGCGCTCGCGCCAGTACGCCAGCTGTCCCTCCAGGAAGTCACCGCTGAGCTGCTCCCGTTGCCAGACGGCGAAGTCCGCGTACTGGACAGGCAGTTCGGGAAGCGTCGCCTCGCGTCCGGCGACAGCTGCCGCGTACAGCTCGCGCAGCTCGCGCGCCAGGATCCCGGACGACCAGCCGTCCGACACGATGTGGTGGAGTGTCAGCAACAGGTACTGATCTTCGTCCGCGAGCCGCACCACATCCACGCGCAGGAGCCGACCACCGTCCAGCTCGAACGGCCTCCGGGCCTCGGCCGCCATGATCTCCGACGCGGCCCGCTCCCTGTCGACCGTCGGGACGGTCCGTACGTCGTGCACCACCGGTGTGACCGACCACGGCGCGTCCACGACCTGCGCGGGGCGGCCCGTGTCGTCGGTGACGAACCGGGTTCGCAGCACCTCGTGCCGGGCCACCAGGCCGGTGAACGCCGCGCCCAGCGCACCGACGTCGAGCGCGCCCCGCACCCGCAGCCCGAACGGCACGAGGTATTCGGCGCTGCCCGGGGTCAACTGGTCCAGGAACCAGAGCCGTTGTTGCGCGAACGACAGCGGCAGTGGACCGCTGCCACGGTCGACCGGGGCCAGCGGCGCCTCGCCGGCCGTCTCCAGTTCGCGCACGACCACGGCCAGTGTCGCCACTGTGGGCGAGGTGAAGAGGGCACGCACGGGGACGTCCACACCGAGCCGCTGCCGCAGGCGCGACGTCGCCTGCGTCGCGAGCAGTGAGTGTCCCCCCAGTTCGAAGAAGTTGTCGTGGATGCCGACGGTGTCGACACCGAGGACGTCGGACCACACGCCGGCGATGATCTCCTCCGTCGAGGTGCGGGGTGCGGTGTAGGTGGTGGCGAGTTCGGGCCGGTGGTGGTCGGGGGCGGGCAGGGCCTTTGTGTCGACCTTCCCGTTGGGTGTCAGGGGGAGGTGGTCGAGGGTGACGTAGAGGCTCGGGACCATGTAGTCGGGCAGCTGCCCCTGAAGGTGGGCGCGCAAGTCGCCGACGCCGGGGGCGTGTCCCGCAGCGGGAACGACGTAGGCGACGAGCTGCTTGTTGCCGGGGGTGTCCTCCCGGACGGTGACGGCTGTGGTGTGGACGTGGGGGTGCGTGGTCAGCGCGTTCTCGATCTCGCCGAGTTCGATGCGGTAGCCGCGCAGCTTGACCTGGTTGTCGATCCGGCCGATGAACTCCAGCGTCCCGTCCGCACGCCACTTCACCAGGTCACCGGTGTGGTAGACCCGCGGATCGGGACGCGGCGGGGTGAGGGGGTTGGGGGTGAAGCGCTGCCCGGTCAGCTCGGGCCGGTCGTGGTAGTGCCGGGCCAGGCAGACACCACCCAGCAGGGCATGGCCCGGGACACCGACCGGGGCGGGCTGGTTGTGGTGGTCCACGACGTAGACGGTGGTGTTGGTGATGGCCCGGCCCAGAGTCGTCGTGCCGCCGTGCGGGTCCGGCTCCGTCGTCAGGCTCATCACGTTCGCCACCGAACCCTCGGTCGCACCGTACTCGTTGCTGACCGTCGTCCGCGTACTACTGGCCTCCAACAGCCGCGCGACGAGCTGCGGCGTGAGGTTCTCACCCCCGGCCACGATCGTCGTGATGTGGTGACGGGCCCCACGGCTCTCCAGGTGAGCGGCCAGCACCTCCAGATGCGAAGGCGTGGCTTTGAGAAAGCTGATCGGGGTGTTGATGCAGATCAGGTCGATCGCGGCGTCGAACGCCGTCCGGTCGGGCCCGG
>NZ_BMRM01000045.1 GCF_014648635.1 Streptomyces cinerochromogenes
ACGTCAGCCCCGACAGAGCCTGCGCGAAGTCGGCCAGCATCGGCTCCATCAGCACCGAATGGAAAGCATGCGAGACGGTCAGCCGCTTGACCCGGCGGCCCTGCTCGCGCAGCTTCTCCGCGACAGCCGTGACGGCTCCCTCGTCACCGGACAGGACCACCGAGCCGGGCGCGTTGACGGCGGCGAGGTCGACGCCCGCGCCGAGGTGGTCGGCGATCTCCGCCTCGGTCGCGGCCACCGCGACCATCGCGCCGCCCGGTGCCAGGGCCTGCATCAGCCGGCCCCGCGCCGCCACCAGCGCCGCCGCGTCCTCCAGCGACAGCACCCCGGCCACATGCGCGGCCACGACCTCACCGATCGAGTGCCCGGCCAGCACGTCCGGCCGTACACCCCAGGACTCCACCAGCCGGAACAACGCCGACTCCACCGCGAACAGCCCGGCCTGGGTGAACACCGTCTGGTCCAGCAGGCCGCCGCCCGCGTTGCCGACGTCGCCGAAGACGACGTCCTTGACGGAGTGGTCCGCCCAGCCGGCGAGCTGGGCGTCCAGCGCGGCGCAGGCCTCGTCCAGGGCGCGGGCGAAGACCGGGTAGCGGTCGTACAGCTCGCGGCCCATGCCGAGGCGCTGCGAGCCCTGGCCGGGGAAGACGAACACCGTTCCGCCGGTGCTCTCGGAGCCGGTGACGACGAGCGGTGAGGGCTCGCCCGCGGCCAGCGCCGCCAGCCCGGTCGCCGCGTCCTCGCGGGTGCCGGCGACGACCACGGCGCGCTCGGACAGCATCGCCCGCCGGGCGACGAGCGCTCCGGCGACGGCCGCCGGGGAGGCGTCGGTCGCCTGGACGAACTCGGCGAGCCGTGCGGCCTGTCCGGCGAGGGCGCCGGCGCTCCGCGCGGTGACCACCAGCGGCAGTACGCCGTCGGCGGGGGCCGCCGGGGACGGCTCCTCGGGGGCCTGTTCCAGGATGACGTGGGCGTTGGTGCCGCTGACGCCGAAGGCGGAGACGCCGGCGCGGCGCGGGCGGCCGGTCTCCGGCCAGGCGCGGGCCTCGGTGAGCACCTCCACCGCGCCCGCCGACCAGTCCACCTCGGTCGACGGCTGGTCGACGTGGAGGGTGGGCGGCAGGACCGCGTGCCGCAGCGCCTCGACGGTCTTGATGACCCCGGCGACACCGGCGGCGGCCTGGGCGTGCCCGATGTTGGACTTCACCGAGCCGATCCAGAGCGGTTCCGCGCGGTCCTGGCCGTAGGTGGCGAGCAGCGCCTGGGCCTCGATCGGGTCGCCGAGGACGGTGCCCGTGCCGTGCGCCTCCACGGCGTCCACCTCGGACGCGGTCAGTCCGGCGCTGGCCAGCGCCTTGCGGATGACGCGCTGCTGGGAGGGCCCGTTCGGGGCGGTGAGGCCGTTGGACGCGCCGTCCTGGTTGACGGCCGAGCCGCGGAGGACCGCGAGGACCCGGTGGCCCTTGCGGCGGGCCTCGGAGAGGCGCTCCAGGACGACGACGCCCGCGCCCTCGGCCCAGCCGGTGCCGTCGGCGGACGAGGAGAACGCCTTGCAGCGGCCGTCGGGCGAGAGCGCCTGCTGGCGGGAGAACTCCACGAAGGTGTACGGGTTGGCGAGGACGGTCGCGCCGCCGGCCAGGGCCATCGAGCACTCGCCGCCGCGCAGGGCCTGCGCGGCGAGGTGGATGGCGACCAGGGACGAGGAGCAGGCCGTGTCCACGGTCACCGCGGGGCCTTCCAGGCCGAAGACGTACGACACCCGGCCGGAGGCCACGCTGCCCGCGGAGCCGGTGGCGGTGAACCCGGCGAGTTCCGGCGGGAGTTCGCCGCCGAAGCCGTAGCCCTGGGTCATCACGCCGGAGAAGACGCCGACGTCCGTGCCCTTCAGCGACAGCGGGTCGATACCGGCCCGCTCCAGGGCCTCCCAGGACGTTTCGAGGAGGAGCCGCTGCTGCGGGTCCATCGCCAGCGCCTCGCGCGGGGAGATGCCGAAGAAGCCCGCGTCGAACAGGCCGGCGTCGTAGAGGAAGCCGCCCTGGTCGACGTACGACGTCCCGACGCGTCCGGGGTCGGAGTCGAACAGGCTCTCCAGGTCCCAGCCGCGGTCGGACGGGAAGCCGGACATGGCGTCCCGGCCCTCGGCCACCAGGTCCCAGAGGTCCTCGGGGCCGGTGACACCGCCGGGCAGCCGGCAGGCCATGCCGACGATCGCGATCGGCTCGCCCGGGTCGGCCGGGGCCGCGGCCGGTTCCGGGGCCGCCGGGGCGGCGGTGACCTGGCCGAAGTGGCTGTGCAGGTGGCGGGCGAGGGCGAGCGGGGTCGGATAGTCGAAGACGACGGTCGTCGGCAGGCTCAGCCCGGTGGCCTCGCGGATGCGGTTGCGCAGCTCCACGGAGGTGAGGGAGTCGAACCCGGCGTCCTTGAACGCCTTCTCCGCCCTGACCTGGTCGGCGCCGGCGTGCCCGAGGACGGTGGCGACCTGGCCGCGGACGACGTCCAGGAGCAGCGCCTCCTGCTCCTGCGGGGAGAGTCCGGCGAGCCGGTCGGCGAGGCCGCCGCCGCTGCGGTCCGCTGCGGTCGTCCGGGCGGCCTGCCGGGTGACCCGGATCAGACCGCGCATCAGGGGCTGGACCGTGCCGCCGGAGGCCGCGTCGGCGCGGGCGGCGCGCAGGTCGAGCTTGATCGGGACGACGAGGGCCTGCTCGGCGCCGAGCGCCGTGTCGAAGAGGGCCAGGCCCTCCTCGGGGGTGAGGGCGCGCACGCCGCCCCGGCCCATGCGGGCCTGGTCCGCGGCGCTGAGGTGGGCCGTCAGGCCGGTGCTCTGCTCCCACAGGCCCCAGGCCAGCGACACGGCCGGCAGTCCGGCGGCGCGGCGGCGGGCCATCAGGCCGTCGAGGTAGGCGTTGGCGGCGGCGTAGTTGCCCTGGCCGGCGGAGCCGAACAGGCCGGCGCCGGAGGAGTAGACGGCGAAGACCGCCAGGTCCAGGCCACGGGTCAGTTCGTCCAGGTGGGCGGCGGCGTTCGCCTTGGGGGCGAAGACGCCCGCCATCCGTTCGGGGGTGAGGGCGCTGATCACGCCGTCGTCCAGGACACCGGCCGTGTGCACCACGCCCGTCAGGGGGTGCTCCGCCGGGATCGCGTCCAGCAGCTCCGCCACCGCCGTGCGGTCGGAGACGTCCGCGGCGACCAGGGACACCGACTCGGCGCCCAGCTCGGCGAGTTCGTCCGCCAGCCCGGTGGCGCCCTCGGCGTCCGCGCCGCGCCGGCTCGCCAGCACCAGGTGCCGTACGCCGTGCCGCTCGACCAGGTGCCGGGCCAGCAGTCCGCCGAGGGAGCCGGTGCCGCCGGTGACGAGCACGGTGCCCTCGGGGCGGAACGCCACCGTCGGCTCGCTCTCGGCCGCCCGCACCAGGCGCGGCACCGACAGCTCCGTGCCGCGCACCGCCACCTGCGGCTCGCCGGAGGCGAGGACCGCGGCGAGCAGCGGCTCCACGGCGGTGCCGTAGGCGATGTCCAGGTCGGTGTCGGTGTCGATCAGGACGATCCGGCCGGGGTTCTCCGCCTGGGCCGCCCGGACCAGGCCCCAGACGGCCGCGCCGACCGGGTCGGTCACGGCCTCGTCGCCGCCCGCGGGCACGGCGCCCCGGGTGAGGACGACCAGCCGGGACTCCTCCAGGGTGGGCGCGGCGAACCAGGCCTGGAGCACGGCCAGCATCCGGTCGGTCTGGGCCAGGGCGGCGTCGGCGGTGCCGTCGGGGGTCACGGCCTCGACCACGGCGACGAGGGGGCCGGTCGCCGCACCGGCGAGGATCTCGACCTCGTCCGCGTGGAACAGCGGCACCCACTGCGGCACCTGCGTCTCGGCGGAGCCCGGGGGCAGTTCCGTCCACTCGACGCGGAACAGGGAGTGGCCGCCGTCGCCCGCGGCCGCCGTCAGCTGGTCGGCGGAGACCGGCAGGAAGCCCAGGGCGTCCAGGGTCATCACGAGTCCACCGGCCTCGTCGGCGGCCTCCAGCGCGAGCCGGCCCGATCCGGACGGGGCGAGCCGCACGCGGAGCGTGGTCGCGCCGGTGGCGTGCAGCGTGACCCCCTGCCATGCGGCGGGCTGCCACAGCCGCTGTCCGGCGCCGTCCGGGTCGGCCGTCGCCGCGTGCCGCAGCCCGGACTGCACGGCGGCGTCGAGCAGCGCCGGGTGGATGCCGAACCGCTCGGCGCCCGCCCGCTGCTCCTCCGGCAGGGCGACCTCGGCGAAGACCTCGTCACCGCGCCGCCACAGCGTCCGTACGCCCCGGAAGGCGGGGCCGAAGGGGTGACCGAGGCGGAGCAGGTCGTCGTACAGCTCGTCGGCGTCGGCCGGGCGGGCGCCGGTGGGCGGCCACAGCCTCAGGTCGGCGCTCGCCTCGGCGGGGGTGAGCGGGGCGGGCGCCAGCCGTCCGGTGGCGTGCCGGGTCCACGCGGCGGGTTCGGTGTCCTCGCCGGACGCGTAGATGTCGACGGTGCGGGCACCGGTGTCGTCGGGGCCGCCGACGGCGACCTGGACGCGTGTGCCGCCCTCCTCGGGCAGCACCAGCGGTGTCTCGACGGTCAGTTCGTCCAGGGTGCCCGCGCCGGCCTCGTCACCGGCGCGCAGGGCGAGTTCGACCAGGCCGGCGGCCGGGACGACGATCGCGCCGCCGACGACGTGATCGGCCAGCCAGGGGTGCGTGCGCAGGGAGAGCCGGGAGGTGAAGACCAGCCCGTCCGACTGGGGCAGCGGGACGACCGCGCCCAGCAGGGGGTGGTCGGCGGCGGACTGGCCGAGCGAGGCGGCGTCCGTGGCCGGAGCGGTCTTCAGCCAGTAGTGCCGGTGGTCGAACGCGTACGTCGGCAGGTCGACAGGGGTGTCGCCGCTGCCTTCGGGCAGCACGGCCGTCCAGTCGACGGCGACGCCTTGGACGAACACCTCGGCCATCGACGTCAGCAGCCTGCGCAGGCCGCCCTCTTCACGGCGTAGCGAGCCGGTGGCCACCGCGTCCGCGCGCGTCTCGTCGACGATCTCGTTGACCGGCTGGACGAGGACCGGATGGGCACTGGACTCGACGAACACCGTGTGGCCCTCGGCGAGAAGCGCGGTGATGGCCGGGCCGAAACGGACCTGGTTGCGGAGGTTGCGGTACCAGTAGCCGCCGTCGAGCACGCCCGCCTCGCGGATCCACTCACCGGTGACCGTGGAGAAGAACGGCACCAGCGGGGCCTGGCTGCGAATGTCCGCGAACGCCTTCCCCAACGCAGTCTCGATCGCCTCGACATGACGCGTGTGCGAGGCGTAGTCCACCGCCACCCGGCGGACACGGACACCGTCGGCCTCCAGCACGGCCAGCGCCTCGTCCAGCGCCTCCGCGTCACCGGCGACCACCACCGAGGTGGGACTGTTGACAGCCGCGACCTCAACGCGCCCGCCCCAGGCGGCGATCCGGGCGACAGCCTCTTCCTCGGACAGCGCCACCGACGCCATCCCGCCCCGGCCCGCCAACTCCCCGGCGATCACCTGACTACGAACGGCGACGATCCGGGCGGCGTCCTCCAGCGACAACGCACCGGCCACACAAGCAGCGGCGATCTCACCCTGCGAGTGACCCACCACCGCATCCGGTACGACACCCACCGACGCCC
>NZ_BMRM01000046.1 GCF_014648635.1 Streptomyces cinerochromogenes
TCATCCTCGAACAAGCACCCCCCACCCCCGACACCAACAACGACCGCGAGAACGACGGGCCGGAGCCGGCCGTGGTGCCGTGGCCGGTCTCCGCCGTGACGGGGCAGGCCCTCCAGGCGCAGGCGGCGCGCCTGCTGTCGTACGCGCGCTCCCACGGGGACGTGACGGCGGCGGACATCGGGCACGCGCTGGTGACCACCCGGTCCGTCTTCGCGCACCGTGCCGTCGTGGTGGCACCCGGCCGGGACGGTCTCACGGAGGGCCTCGCGGCGCTGGCCCGTGGCGAGCAGTCGCCGGCCGTCGTCACGGGCCGGATCCCGGACGAGCGGCTCTCCTCAGGGGCGCGGCCGAAGACCGTGTTCGTCTTTCCGGGCCAGGGCGCGCAGTTCGCCGGGATGGCCGCCGGACTGCTGGACTCCGCACCGGTGTTCCGCCGCTCCCTGGAGGAGTGCGCGGCCGCCCTCGCGCCGTACGTGGACTGGGACCTGCTCGCCGTGCTGCGCGGCACGGCGGAGCCGGACTGGCTGGAGCGGGTGGACATCGTGCAGCCGGCGCTGTTCGCGGTGATGGTGTCGCTCAGCGCGCTGTGGCGGGCGACGGGCGTGGAACCGGACGTCGTCGTGGGCCACTCGCAGGGCGAGATCGCCGCCGCGTGCGTGGCGGGCGCGCTGTCGTTGCGGGACGCGGCGCGCGTGGTGGCCGTCCGCAGCCAGGCGCTGCGGGCGCTGGCCGGACGCGGCGGCATGGCGACCGTGGCCCTGGGCGAGGCCGATGCCGCGCGGCTCCTGGCCCGCTGGGACGGCCGGCTGTCGGTCGCGGCCGTCAACAGTCCGTCGTCCGTGGTGGTGTCCGGCGAGACCGGGGCGCTGCGGGAACTGCTGGACCACTGTGCCGCCGAGGGGACGCGGGCCCGGCGCGTCCCCGTGGACTACGCCTCCCACTCGGCCCAGGTCGAGGAGGTGCGCGACACCCTGCTCACCGCGCTGCGGGACATCGAACCCGCCCCGCCCCACACGGCGTTCCGCTCGACCGTCACCGGCGACCTCGTCACGGACGCCGGTCTGGGGGCCGCGTACTGGTACGAGAACCTGCGCCGCCCGGTGCGGCTCGCGGAGGTCACCGACGCGCTGGCCCGGCAGGGCTACGACGTCTTCCTGGAGGTCAGCCCGCACCCCGTGCTCGTGGTGCCGGTGCAGGAGACGATGGACCACGCCGAGGCGGCGGACGCCCTCGTCACCGGATCGCTGCGCCGCGACGACGCGGGCCCCGCCGGCTTCCTGAAGGCGGCGGCCGCCCTGTGGGTGGAGGGCGTCCCGGTCGACTGGACCCCGGCGTTCGACGGCCGCCGGGGGCGCCGGGCCGAGCTGCCGACCTACGCCTTCCAGCGGCGGAGCTACTGGCTGGACGACCGGCCCACCGCGGCGGGAGCCGTGGTCAGCGGGGTGGAGGCCGACGGCCATCCGCTGGTCGACGCGGCCGTCCCGGCGGCGACCGGTGACTCGCTGGTGCTGACCGGGCGGCTGTCGGTGCGCACGCATCCCTGGCTGGCCGACCACACGGTGCACGGCACCGTCCTGCTGCCCGGCACCGCGTTCCTCGAACTCGCCCTGCGCGCGGGCGAACTCACCGGACACCGGCAGGTCCGGGACCTGACCGTGCAGGCTCCGCTCGCGCTGCCGGCGGACGGCGGTGTGACGGTCCAGGTGGTGGCCCGGCGGCAGGACGACGGGGACGGCTGGACCGTCGGCGTGTACGCGCGGGACGAGGACGACGCGCCCTGGACGACCCACGCGACCGGACTGCTCGCCCCGGACGGCGAACCGGCGCCCCGGGACAGGGAGGCCTGGCCGCCGCCCGGTGCCACCCCGGTCGAGGTCCGCGGCCACTACGCCCGGCTGGCCGAACGGGGATACGGCTATGGGCCCGCCTTCCAGGGGCTGCGCGCCGCCTGGCGGGCCGGCGGTTCGGTCTTCGCCGAGGTGGAACCGGACGCGGGGCAGCCGGCCGGTGCCGCGCTGTTCGGCCTGCACCCGGCCCTGCTGGACGCGGCCCTGCACGCCGTCTCCCTGCCGGACGGCGACCGGTCGGAGGCGCCCCGGGACCAGCGCACGCTGCTTCCGTTCTCCTGGAGCGACGTCCGCCTGCACACCCCGGGCGCCACGGCACTGCGGGTCCGTGTGACGCCCACCGGCCGGGACAGCGTGTCCGTCGCCCTGTCCGACCGGGCCGGGAACCCGGTGGCCACGGTCGGCTCGCTCGCCCTGCGGCCGGTGGATCCCGCGCGTCTCGCCTCCGCCCGCCCGGGACGGGACGGCGGGCTGCTGCGGCTCGCCTGGCCCGTGGCGCCGGCCGCGGCCCCGGCGGACCGGCCGGCGGCCGGCCGCTGGGCGCTGCTCGGGTCCGCCGGGACCGGCGCCGGCCCGGACCTCCTGGCGGAGACGGTGCACCACGCCTCCCTCGGCGCGCTGACCGAGAGCCTGGACGCGGGTGCCGCCCGGCCGGACACGATCGTCGCGTTCTGGCCGCCGGGCCCCGCGACAGACGCCGCGGACACCACGGCAGACGGCGCGTACCCCGCGACAGACGGCGCTGACCCCACAAGCGCCGGCCCCAACCCCTCGGCACCCGGCGCGGATCCCGCAGGCGCCGGCCCCAACCCCACGGCACCCGGCCCGAACCCCACAAGCGCCGGCCCCAACCCCACGGCACCCGGCCCGAACCCCACAAGCGCCGGCCCCAACCCCACGGCACACGGCCCGAACCCCACAAGCGCCGGCCCCAACCCCACGGCACACGGCCCGAACCCCACAAGCGCCGGCCCCAACCCCACGGCACACGGCCCGAACCCCACAAGCGCCGGCCCCCACCCCACGGCACACGGCGCGGATCCCGCAGGCGCCGGTGCGGACGCCGTACGGCAGGCCTCCGCCTGGGCACTGGCCCTCCTTCGGGAGTTCCTCGGCGACGACCGGTACGCGGAGGCCCGGCTGGTGTTCGTCACCCGGCGGGCCGTGCCCGCGCACCCGTCGGACGTCCCGGACCTCGCGGGCGCCGCCGTCTGGGGGCTGGTGCGCTCGGCGCAGACCGAACACCCCGGGCGGCTGGTCCTGGCCGACGTCGACCCCACCCGTCCCGCCGCCGGACAGCTCGCCGCGGCCCTGACCGCCGGCGAACCCCAGTGCGCGGTGCGGGCGGGCAAGGTGCACGTGCCCCGCCTGCACACGCACCGCGCGGAGCCGTCCGGTGCCGGTGCGCCGGCGTTCGGCGACGGCACCGTGCTGATCACGGGCGGTACCGGCACCCTCGGCGCCGTGGTGGCCCGGCACCTGGTGGACGCGCACGGGGTCCGGCGGCTGCTGCTGGTCAGCCGTCAGGGCGACGCGGCCCCCGGGGCGCCGGAGCTGGTGGCCGAACTGTCCGGCCAGGGCGCCACGGTACGGGCGGTCGCCTGCGACGTGACCGACCGGGACGCGCTGGCGGCGCTGTTCGCGGATCTCGCCGGCGGCGGCGCCCCGGTGTCGGCGGTGATCCACGCGGCCGGTGCCCTCGACGACGCGGTGGTGACCGCCGCGACCCCGGAGCAGCTGGAGCGGGTCACCCGGCCGAAGGTCGACGCGGCCCTGCACCTGGACGCGCTGACCCGCGATCTGGACCTGGCGGCGTTCGTGCTGTTCTCCTCGGCCTCCGGGACCCTCGGCACGGCCGGGCAGGCGGTCTACGCCGCGGCGAACGCGGCCCTGGACGCGCTGGCCCTGCGCCGCCGGGCGAGCGGCCTGCCCGGTACGTCCCTGGCCTGGGGCTTCTGGGAGCGGCGCAGCGGCATGACCGGCCACCTGTCGGACGCGGACGTCGCCCGCATCGCGCGCTCCGGGACGCGTCCCCTCTCCGTCGAGCAGGGCCTCGCCCTCCTCGACGGGGCACTGGGGTCCGGCGAGGCGGTGCTCGTACCGCTGCTGCTCGACACCGGGGCCCTGCGGGAGCAGGCCGCGGCCGGGGCGGTCCGGCCGGTCCTGCGCGACCTCGCCCCCGCGGCGCGGACGGGGACGGCCACCGGAGGCGGCACCGGGACCGGGGCGCCCGTGCTCACCGGTCTCGACGCGCTGCCCGGGGCCGAACGCGCACAGGTGCTGCTCGGCCTCGTCCGCGCCACGGCCGCCTCGGTGCTGGGGCACGCGTCGGCGGACGCCGTGCCGGAGGGACGCGGCTTCGTGGACCTGGGCTTCGACTCGCTGGCCGCGGTGGAGCTGCGCAACCGGCTCGCCGCCGCCACCGGGCTGCGGCTGCCGACCACGCTCGTCTTCGACCACCCGACGCCGCTCGCGGTCGCCGGCCGGCTCGGCGACCTGCTGGCCCCGCCGGAAGCGGCGGGGTCCGTGCTCACCGATCTGGACCGCCTGGCTTCCGCCCTGCGCGGCACGCGGGAGGACGACGACACGCGGCGTCGGGCGGTGGAACGGCTGACGGACCTGCTCGCCGAACTGGCCGCAGCCGGCGCGGCGGACCTGCGGCCCGCGCTCGACGAGGCCACCGACGAAGAACTGTTCGACCTGGTGGACAACGGGTTCGGCACCGCCGACTGACGCGCCGTCGTGCCGGCTGACTGAAAGGTGTGGAACGCATGGCGGATGAGACGAAGCTGCGCGCCTATCTGAAGCGCGCGGTCGAGGAGGGGCAGCGGACCCGGGCCCGTCTGGAGGAGGTGGAGGCGCGGGCGCGGGAGCCGATCGCCGTGGTGAGCATGGCCTGCCGGTTCCCCGGCGGTGTCACCAGCCCCGAGGAGCTGTGGGAGCTGGTCGCCGAGGGCCGGGACGCGCTGGCGGAGCCGCCCGCCGACCGCGGCTGGGACCTCGCCCGGCTGGCGGCCGACGAGACCGGCCGGCCGAGGCCCGGCGGGTTCCTCCACGACTGCGCGGACTTCGACCCGGAGTTCTTCGGGATCAGTCCGCGTGAGGCGCTGGCGATGGACCCGCAGCAGCGGATCCTGCTGGAGATCGCCTGGGAGGCCTTCGAACGGGCCCGCCTCACCCCGGAGGCGCTGCGCGGCAGCCCGACGGGGGTCTTCCTCGGGGTGATGTACAGCGACTACGGCAGCCGCGTGGTGCGCGCCCCGAAGGAGGTGGAGGGCTACCTGGGCAACGGCAGTGCCGGCAGTGTGGCCTCGGGCCGCCTCGCCTACACGTTCGGCCTGGAGGGGCCCGCGGTGACGGTGGACACCGCCTGCTCCTCCTCCCTCGTCGCGGTCCACCAGGCCGCCCACGCCCTGCGCTCGGGCGAGTGCTCCCTCGCCCTGGCCGGCGGTGTGACGGTCATGTCGACGCCGGGCGTGTTCGTGGAGTTCGCCCGGCAGGGCGGGCTCGCGGCGGACGGACGCTGCAAACCCTTCGCCGCCGCCGCCGACGGCACCGGC
>NZ_BMRM01000047.1 GCF_014648635.1 Streptomyces cinerochromogenes
GGCTGATGCAGGCGTTGCCCGCCGGGGGTGTGATGGTTGCGGTGGAGGCGGCGGAGGAGGAGGTCGCGCCGTTGCTGACCGCGGGCGTGAGCGTCGCCGCGGTGAACGGGGCCGCCTCGCTGGTGCTGTCCGGCGTCCAGGATGAGGTCGAGGCCGTTGTGGCCCGCTTCGAGGGGCGTCGGGTGAAGCGCCTGCGGGTCTCGCACGCGTTCCACTCGCCGTTGATGGATCCGATGCTGGAGGAGTTCCGTCAGGTCGCGGCCGGGCTGACGTATCACGAGCCGTCCCTTCCGGTGGTGTCGAACCTGACTGGTGAGCTGGCGGATCCGGAGCGGCTGTGCTCGCCGGAGTACTGGGTGGAGCACGTGCGGGGCACGGTCCGCTTCCACGATGGTGTGCAGGCCATGCGGGCGGAGAAGGTGTCCACGTTCCTGGAGTTGGGCCCCGACGGTGTCCTGTCCGGAATGGTCGAGCAGGACTGTGTACCCTCCCTGCGGCGGGACGTGCCCGAGGACCGGGCCCTGATGACGACCCTGGGCCGGCTCCACACCCGGGGCGTCGACGTCGACTGGGAGAAGGTGTTCTCCGGCACCGGGGCGCACCGTGTGGCTCTGCCGACGTATGCCTTCCAGCACCAGCGTTACTGGCTGACTCCGACGTCGTCGGGCGGGGATCCCGCGCTGGCTGCCGGGCATCCGCTGCTCGACATCGTCGTGGGTGTGCCCGACACCGGTGGCGTGGTGTGCACCGGCCGGCTCTCCCTGGCAGCGCACCCGTGGCTGGCGGATCACACCGTGTCGGGCGTGGTGACGCTGCCGAGTGCTGCTCTGGTGGAGTTGGCGATTCGTGCGGGGGACGAGGTCGGTGCGCGTTCTCTGCGGGAGCTCGCTATCGAGGCTCCGCTGGTGATCCCTGACAGGGGCGCGGTGCGTATCCAGGTGTCTGTCGGTGAGGACACGGACGGTGTACGACCGGTGGCGGTGTATTCGCGGCCGGACGACGCTGAGCCCGGCACGCCGTGGGTGCGTCACGCCGCAGGTCAGCTCGATGAGGTCGCGTCGGTTCCGGACGCCGTCTTCGGGGTGTGGCCCCCGGAGGGTGCGCAGTCTGTCGACCTGACCGGCTTCTACGCGGACCAGGCGGCCGCCGGTTATGGGTACGGGCCGCTGTTCCAGGGGCTCAGCTCGTTGTGGACCCTGGGCGAGGACATCTACGCCGAGGTCGCGCTCCCGGCGGAGGACACCGAGGCGGTGGCCGGTTTCGGTGTGCATCCCGCGCTTCTCGACGCGGTCCTGCACTGTGGGGCCTTCACGGAGCGCAAAGCCGAGGAGGGCAGGCTCATCCTGCCGTTCGCGTGGAACGGCGTGACACTGCATGCCTCCGGTGCCACCGCCCTGCGGGTACGCATGAGGCCCACCGGACCCGAATCCGTAACGCTCGAACTCGCCGATGGTGAGGGTGTTCCGGTGGCGTCGGTGGAGTCGCTGGTGCTGCGGGCGGTCGCCGAGGAGCAGTTGAGGGTGTCCGGGGCGGGTGGTGGCGAGTCGCTGTTCCGGGTGGAGTGGACGTCTGTGCCGGTGCCGGTGTCGGAGGGCACGGACGGTGTCGGGGTGGAAATCCTGGAGGTTCCCCGGTCGGGCTCTGTGTCGAGTTCTGTGGACGCTGAGGCTGTGCGCGAGGTTTCGGCTGGTGTTCTGGCTGGTGTGCAGTCGTTCCTTGCGTCGCCGGGTGGGGGCCGGCTGGTGGTGGTGTCGCGGGGTGCGGTGGCGGTCGGTGGCGATGCCGGTGTGGTGGATCCGGTGGCGGCTGCGGTGTGGGGTCTGGTGCGTTCGGCGCAGGCGGAGAGTCCTGGCCGGGTGGTTTTGCTGGACGTGGGTGTGGGGGGTGTGGTGCCGGCGGGTGTGGCTGGTTGTGGTGAGTCGCAGGTGGCGGTGCGTTCGGGCGGGATGTTCGTGCCGAGGCTGGTGCGTGCCGGGGTGGAGCGTTCTGCGGGGCGGTCGGTGTTCCGTGCTGGTGGGACGGTTCTGGTCACCGGCGGTACCGGAACACTGGGTGGCCTGGTGGCCCGGCATCTTGTCGCGGCACATGGTGTGCGCCACCTGCTGCTGACCAGCCGCCGCGGTCCGGAGGCCCCCGGCGCACAGGAGCTGACGGCGGAACTCGAGGCGGCCGGAGCGACCGTCACCGCCGTGGCGTGTGATGTGGCGGATCGTGAGGCGTTGGCGGGGGTGTTGGCGCGGGTGCCTGTGGATGCTCCGCTGGTGGGGGTGGTGCATACCGCGGGTGTGCTGGATGACGGGGTGTTCTCGGGTCTGACTGCGGAGCGGTTGGCGGGGGTGTTCCGGCCGAAGGTGGATGCGGTGTTGGCGTTGCATGAGGCGACGCGGGCTCTGGATCTGGATGCGTTCGTGTTGTATTCGTCGGCGTCGGGTGTGCTGGGTGGTGCGGGGCAGGGGAACTACGCGGCGGCGAACGCGTTCCTGGACGCTTTCGCGGGCTGGCGTCGTGCGCAGGGTCTGCCGGCGGTGTCGTTGGCGTGGGGGTTGTGGGGCGAGTCGAGTGCGATGACGGGCTCGCTGGGGGAGTCGGATCGGGCGCGGATGCGGCGCAGTGGTATCCGGCCGCTGTCCGCGGAGGAAGGCATGGCACTCTTCGATGCCGGCCTCGGCGCCGACGAACCCGTCCTGGCACCGGTCAAGTTCGACCTTCCCACACTCACCGAGCAGGCAGGCAACGATCAGTTGCCGTCGATGCTGCGGGGGTTGGTACGCCAGCCGCGCCGGATCGCCCGCACCGGTGCCGCCGACGGCGCCGGCGGCGCGGCCGGAGAGTCCCTGATCGACCAGTTGGCGACGATGGCTGAGCCCGAGCGGCAGCGCGCCCTGGTGGATCTGGTCACGGCCGATGCCGTGGCCGTTCTGGGCGGACGCCAGCGAAACGCGGTCGCGCCGGACCGTGCCTTCAAGGACCTCGGTTTCGACTCGCTCACAGCCGTGGAACTGCGCAACCGGCTCGCGGCGGCCACGGGTCTCCAGCTCCCCGCCTCGGCGGTGTTCGACCACCCGACGCCGGCCGCCCTCGCCGACGCCCTTCTGGAACAACTCGGCGTCTCGCCGATGTCTGTACTCGCCGAACTGGACAGGCTGGAAGCGGCGTTGAGCAGTACGTCGCTGGACGACGATGTCATGGCACAGACGGCCAAGCGCTTGCAGACCCTGGCGTCCCGGTACGCGTCGTCCGGTGCCCCTGCGGAGGACGAGGCGCACTTCGACCTGGAATCCGCCTCCGACGACGAACTCTTCAGCTTCGCGGAGAACGAGCTCGGTTCTTCCTGACAGCAGCGCCGCCCGCCCCCACACCTGTTGAGCAGAAGGACTTTCCATGAGCACGAACGACGACAAGCTGCGCGACTACCTCAAGCGAGCCCTCGCCGATCTCAGCCAGGCGCGCAAGCGGCTGCGCGAGGTCGAATCCGAGAAGACGGACCCGATCGCGATCGTCGCCATGGGCTGCCGTCTCCCGGGAGGCGTCTCCTCGCCGGAGGAGCTGTGGGAGCTGGTCGCCGGGGGACGCGACGCCATCTCGCCGTTCCCGACCGACCGCGGCTGGGACGTGAACGGGCTGTTCGACCCCGACCCCGAGCGCCCCGGCAAGTCGTATGTCAGGGAGGGCGGTTTCGTCACCGACGCCGCCGATTTCGACGCCGCCTTCTTCGGCATCAGTCCGCGCGAGGCCGTGGCGATGGACCCGCAGCAGCGGCTGTTGCTGGAGACCTCCTGGGAGGTCTTCGAGCGTGCGGGCATCGACCCGACTTCGCTGCGTGGCCGCAATGTGGGTGTGTTCGCCGGTACCAAGCCCCAGGACTACATCCCGAGCCTTGAGGGCGGGGAGTCCAGCACCGAGGGCTACGCCCTGACCGGCAGCGCCGGCGCGGTCACCTCCGGCCGTGTCTCGTACACCTTCGGCTTCGAAGGCCCCGCCGTCTCCATCGACACCGCCTGTTCTTCGGCGCTGGTCGCCATCCACCTTGCCGCCCAGGCCCTGCGCAGTGGAGAGTGCTCACTCGCGCTCGCCGGCGGCGTGTCCGTGATGGCCACGCCGGGCGCCTTCGTGGCCTTCTCCCGGCAGCGAGGGCTGGCGGCGGACGCCCGCTGCAAGGCGTTCGCCGAAGGTGCGGACGGTACGTCGTGGGCGGAGGGTGTGGGCCTGGTCCTGCTGGAGCGCCTGTCGGACGCCCGCCGCAACGGCCACGACGTACTGGCCCTGGTGCGCGGCAGCGCGGTCAACCAGGACGGCGCGTCCAATGGTCTCACCGCGCCCAATGGTCCCTCGCAGCGACGCGTCATCCGCCAGGCACTGACCAACTCCGGGCTGCTCGCCGCGGACGTCGACGCGGTGGAGGCGCACGGTACGGGTACGTCGCTGGGTGATCCGATCGAGGCGCAGGCCCTGATCGCGACGTACGGCCAAGGGCGCCCGGCAGACCGGCCGTTGTGGCTCGGCTCGGTGAAGTCCAACCTCGGTCACACCCAGGCGACCGCGGGTGTGGCGGGTGTGATCAAGATGGTGCAGGCGATGCGGCACGGTGTGCTGCCGAAGACTCTGCACGTGGACGCGCCGTCGCCGAAGGTGGACTGGTCGGCGGGTGCGGTGGAGTTGCTGACGGAGTCGCGGGCGTGGCCTGAGGTGGATCGTCCTCGGCGTGCGGGTGTGTCGGCGTTCGGCATCAGCGGCACCAATGCGCACGTCATCCTGGAAGCCGTCGAGAACGACCTTCCCGAGCCGACCACGACGCGCGGGGCGGTCCCCCTCGTTCTCTCGGGCAGGACGGCCGATGCGGTGAACGCGCAGGCCCGGCGCCTGGCCGACCATCTAGAACGGCACCCGGACGTGAGCCTCACGGACACGGCCTACTCGCTGGTGACGGCGCGTGCGCGTTTCGATCACCGTGCGGTGGTGGTCGCGGGTTCGGTGGACGAGGCGCGGGAGGGCCTGGCGTCGGTGCGTGCGCAGGCCGTGGTTCCGGGGCGCTTGGGTGTGCTGTTCACGGGCCAGGGCTCGCAGCGGGTGGGTATGGGCCGTGAGCTGTATGCGGCGTTCCCGGTGTTCGCGGATG
>NZ_BMRM01000048.1 GCF_014648635.1 Streptomyces cinerochromogenes
GGGCCAGGACCGCTTCTGGTTCATGTGGGACGACCTGGTCCGCGGCGCCATCGGCGCGGTGGTGCTCGTGGACACCCGGCGCCTGGCCGACTGCTTCCCCGCGGTCGACTACTTCGAGAACAGCGGCCTGCCCTTCGTCATCGCCCTCAACGGCTTCGACGGCCAGCAGCCGTACGCGCCCGACGAGGTACGGGAAGCGCTGCAGATCGGGCCGGACACCCCGATCATCACGACCGACGCCCGCCACCGCGCGGACGCCAAGAGCGCGCTGATCACGCTGGTGGAGCACGCCCTGATGGCACGGCTGAAGTAGCACTCAAGTGCGACGGGCCGTACGGCAGTTGTCGTAAAGGGTTCGGGAGCCGACTGTGGCCTTTGACACGGTCGGCTCCGGTGTTCATAACAGTTCGGCAGAGGAATCGCCCGGTGCCGCCACGCGACGCGGTCGCGCGGTACCGCTGTGCGCACGAAAGCCCCGCCTTTTGGCGGGGCTCGCTCTTTATGACCGTTTTATCTGGCCCTTACAAGTGCGCGCTCCGCCGGTTTCCGCTGTTTGGAATCGCGCTGGTCCACGTGCTGGAATGCCTGAACTGCCCAATGGTCGACGACGTACTGAGGGCGTACCGCGTACGCACTGGTGGTCGATGGCGAACCGGGCTCTGAGAGACTGCGGCACGACGTAGGTGCCGACCGCCGAGAGGTTGTTGGTCGAGTGAGGCGAAGCAAGAACGGTCCCGAGCCGTCGGCGCGGGGCAACTTCACCCCGCCGCCGCGCGCTGCGGCGCCCGCCCCCGTTCCCGGTGCGGAACCGGCGGCCACTCCCGCGTCCAGCGGCGGCCGTCTCTCCCCGCGGAACTGGCGGGTGCCGACCCGACTGAACGCGATCCTGCTCATACCCGTGGCGGTCGGTCTCGTCATGGGCGGCTTCCAGGTGAAGAGTTCGATCGACACCTGGCAGGAAGCCCGCGACGCCGAGAACACCGCCCGTCTGGTGCGCGCCGCCCTCACCTACGCCGACGCGCTGGAGAGCGAGCGTGACGTCACCGCGGCGCCGCTGCTGCTGAAGAAGAAGGACGCGGCCAGCAAGCAGACGGTTGCGGACGCGCGCAAGGCCACGGACCAGGCCGCCGCCGCCTTCAAGGAGGCGACGCAGAGCATGCCGTCCGACGCGGGCCTCGAACGCCGGCTGAAGCTCTTCCACGAGGTCGAGCCCCACCTGGTCGAGCTGCGGCAGGCCGCGTACACCTCCAAGAAGATCGGCGTGCAGACCGAAGAGGGCTACGTCGACATCAGCCACCCCCTGATGGAGTTCGCCAACGAACTCGGTCTGGGCACCGGCAACATCACCTCCTACGGCCGTACCGTCTACGCCATCTCGCTGACCAAGGCGGCGCTCTCGCTGGAGCGGTCGATCGGCACGCACCTGCTGGTCAAGCCCGGTCCGGACGACCCGAACCTGACGACCCAGCGGACCTCCCTCGCCTCGTACGCCTATCTGGAGCGCATCGCCCGGGAGGAGTACATCGGTGGTGGCACCGAGGCCGACGCGCAGAAGCTGACGGACGCCGAGACCCAGATCAGGACGGACGCCGCCGGTCTGGCCGCGAAGGCCAAGGCGAGCAACCCGAAGTACGTCCCCCCGCCGTCCGACCCGGTCAAGATGGTGACCCTGGTCGCCGGCATGAAGGACACCAGCACGCTCACCCGTGACCAGCTCGCGGCGAACGGACTCACCGCCGAGAACTGGTGGGCGGTCAACACGCTGAAGTACAAGGCGTACCGCCAGATCGAGTCGGACATGGCCGACAAGGCGGTGAGCGAGGCGTCGAGCATCGCCGACGACGCCAAGACCTCGGCGTTCATCACCGGTGCGGTCGTCGTGATCGCGCTGCTGGCCGCGTTCATCCTGGCCGGCCTGGTGGCCCGCCAGATGAGCCGCGCGATGCGCCAGCTGCGCAACGCCGCCTTCGGCATCGCCGAGCAGCGGCTGCCGATGCTGGTCGACCAGCTGTCCCGTACCGACCCCGGCCGGGTCGACACCCGGGTGGCGCCGATCCCGATCACCACCAAGGACGAGATCGGCGAGGTCGCCCGCGCCTTCGACCAGGTCCACCGCGAGGCGGTCCGGCTCGCCTCCGAGCAGGCGCTGCTGCGGGGCAACATCAACGCGATCTTCACCAACCTGTCGCGCCGCAACCAGTCGCTGATCGAGGGCCAGCTGACCCTGATCACCGACCTGGAGAACAACGAGGCCGACCCGGACCAGCTGGAGAACCTCTTCAAGCTGGACCACCTGGCCACCCGTATGCGCCGCAACGGCGAGAACCTCCTGGTCCTCGCCGGCGAGGAGCCCGGCCGCCGCTGGGACCAGCCGGTCCCGCTGATCGACGTGCTGCGCGCCGCCTCCTCCGAGGTGGAGCAGTACGAGCGCATCGAGCTGTCCGGCGTCCCGGAGGCCGAGATCCACGGCCGCGCGGTCACCGACCTCGTGCACCTGCTGGCCGAGCTGCTGGAGAACGCCACCACGTTCTCCTCCCCGCAGACCAAGGTCCGCGTCACCGCGACCCGTCTCCCCGACGGCCGCGTCATGATCGAGATCCACGACAAGGGCATCGGCCTGACCGCCGAGGACTTCGCGGACATCAACCACAAGCTGGCCAACCCGCCGACCGTGGACGCCGCGATCTCCCAGCGCATGGGCCTGTTCGTGGTCGGCCGGCTGTCCGACCGGCACGGCATCCGGGTCCAGCTGCGCCCCTCCGGCGAGCAGGCCGGTACGACCTCCCTGGTCATGCTGCCGGACGCGATCACGCACGGCGGTGGCGGCGAGGCCCCGCTGGACCGCGACGAGTTCACCGTCTCGCAGATCATTCCGGAGCAGCAGTTCCGGGGTGAGGACTTCGGTCAGTCGCAGCCGCTGCGCACCGCCGCGGAACTCGGCTTCGACGACAGCCGGTACACGGAGGTCCCCGACGACATCCGGGAACTGGACCCCGTCGGCCGCTCCCTGATGCGTGAGGAGCGCCGCGCCGCCCTGGAGTCCCAGAACCACGGCCAGCAGCCCGCCGAGCAGCAGCAGGCGTACGACGAACAGCGGCAGGCGTACGACGAGCAGCCCGAGCAGACGTACGAGGCGCCGTCGTACCCGGAGCAGCCGCAGCAGCCGTACGAGGAGCAGCACCGGCAGGCGTACGAGACGCCCGCGTACGAGGAGCAGAGCCACGCGTCGTACGAGCAGCAGTACGACGGGCAGTACTACGCGCCGAACGGCGAGCAGCCGCAGACCGACGGCTACTTGGGCCATGGCGGCTACCCGGAGCCCGCGTCCGCGTATGCGGAGCCTGCCCAGACGCCGTCCTACCAGGACGACTGGCCCCAGCAGGACGGCTACCAGAACGGCTACCCGGCCCAGTACGCTCCGGAAGCGGAATCCTCGCAGGCCGCTGACGCGAGTGAGCGGAACGGCGTAGGCTTCGACCGTCCGGAAACGGCATCTCCCGCCGCACACGAGCTGACCGACGCCGGGCTGCCCCGCCGCGGGTCCACCGCGAGCGGTTCCCACGGCGCCGGCTCCCCCAACGGCACGGCGCGCGTGCAGCAGGAAGCGCCGGCTCCCGCACCGGGCAACGCGCCGGGGGCGAGCGGCGACAGCGGCTGGCGGTCGGCGAACGACGAGCGGTGGCAGCAGGCCGCCCAGCTCCGTAAGCCCAAGGCAGGCGGGGTCACCGCCTCCGGTCTGCCGCGGCGGGTACCCAAGGCCAACCTGGTCGAGGGTTCCGCCGAGACCACCCCCCAGGGAGGCCCACAGGTCTCCCGCGCCCCGGAGGACGTCCGGGGCAGGCTGAGCAACCTGCGCCGGGGCGTCCAGCGCGGACGCAGCGCAGGCAGTGAAACGAACGGCCAGGGCTTCGGTCCTGACAGCACCTACAACCAGGAGCGTTAGTGTGAGCCCGATGAGCCAGGCGGCACAGAACCTGAACTGGTTGATCACCAACTTCGTGGACAACACCCCGGGGGTGTCCCACACGGTGGTGGTCTCCGCCGACGGACTCCTTCTGGCGATGTCCGAAGGCTTTCCCCGCGACCGCGCCGACCAGCTCGCGGCCGTCGCCTCCGGTCTGACGTCTCTGACGGCAGGCGCCTCCCGGATCTTCGAGGGAGGCAGCGTGAATCAGACGGTTGTGGAGATGGAGCGGGGATTCCTCTTCATCATGTCCATCTCCGACGGGTCCTCGCTCGCGGTCCTGGCCCACCCGGAGGCGGACATCGGCCTCATCGGGTACGAGATGGCCCTTCTGGTGGACCGCGCGGGCACGGTCCTCACCCCGGACCTCCGTGCGGAGCTCCAGGGAAGCCTTCTCAACTAATTAACGTACGGTGCGTATTCGCGTCCCGGGGCCGTAAGGTTTCGGGACGCGGCTCCACACGGATGGGTGCCCGGCGCAGTCGGAGGAGGAGAAAGTGGCAACACCCCCAGGCGGTTCGTCTTCGGGCAACTGGTCGTACGGCCCTGCCCAGGGTCAGGGCGACGGTTCGGCGAACCGGTACAACTTCCCCTCCACCCCCGCCCACCGGCAGCCGTACGCCCCGCAGGGCCCCGGCCCGTCGCCGTACGACCAGCCGCCGGCCCCGCGCATCCAGCCGGTCCAGCCGCAGCGCCGACCGGAGCCGGCCCCCGCCGCGGCGGCCAACAACCCCCTGGTGCGTCCGTACGCCATGACCGGCGGCCGGACCCGCCCGCGCTACCAGCTCGCCATCGAGGCGCTGGTGCACACCACCGCCGCTCCGCACCAGATGCAGGGCCAGTTGCCCGAGCATCAGCGGATCTGCAACCTCTGCCGGGAGATCAAGTCAGTGGCCGAGATCTCGGCCCTCCTCACGATCCCTCTCGGCGTGGCCAGGATCCTCGTCGCCGACTTGGCGGAGGCGGGCCTGGTCGCCATCCATCAGCCCGGCGGCGACGAGAACGCCGGTGGCCAGCCAGACGTGACACTGCTCGAAAGGGTGCTCAGTGGACTTCGCAAGCTCTAGCGGCGGTCCTTCCCGCTCCACCACCTCCGCGAAGATCGTGGTGGCGGGCGGCTTCGGCGTGGGCAAGACCACGTT
>NZ_BMRM01000049.1 GCF_014648635.1 Streptomyces cinerochromogenes
CACGCCACTGCTCCACGCAGGCCGCGTGCAGGGCCGTGCCGATGCCGGAGCGCCAGCGCATCAGGGCGGTCCGACTTCGAGACGGGACCAAGACAGATGCCCCGCGACGACTACCCGGCGCTTCACGCCCTCGGTTTTGAGGACGACGAACTCAAAGAGCTTGGCCTTTGGGTGCCCGCCGTCGGCTCCCCCGCTGAACTCGCGGAAATTTATGTGCCAGCGAGTGTGTGTAAGTCGCCTACGGCACACATAGAATACCCCTCGCTACAACCACAATGAAGGGACTTCATATGTTCGGTTCCGCCGATCCGTTCATCGACTATGTGCTCGCGCAGAGTGGAAAACTTTCGGACGACACCCGCCGGGATCTTGAGGACGGGTGGTCTTTCAACCCGGCGCGAATTCCGGGAACCGTTGCTCTGCTGTACCGGATGCATCAGCTCGGCGCTGATAAATATGTCCTAGACATGTACTGGTCAACGCTGGGCGAATACATCAGGGAAAGGCCGTACGATGCCGTAGAGGCCATGCAGGTGCTTGCTGACGGCGCTGGTCATTTCCTGTCTCACGACCAAACCCCAATGACGCTTTTGATTTCCGATCTGGAAGAAAGTGATGATTGGGTCAGCCCGGAAGACTCCTAGGGTGCTTCAATATCGAGCCCATAACGATCTAGGACCCTCGGTCGGCTTCGGGCCGTTTTTCAACCCTTGCGCTTAACCCACACACCGCATGAAAGGTGGAGGCGGAATCCGTCTCCAACAGCGAACGAGTAACCCGGTCGTTCATTCGGCCGGGTGCTGCTGACCACCTCCCAACGTTGGTAGGTGCTAGCTGTCTGTGCAGCCATCACCCGCGTTTCCCTCATCTTCGGCGAGTTGGATTCACGCGCACTTGGACGGCGTGACGCTCGCTGGTCAGCCCCCTCGCTTGGTATGTGATGGGGACCGGGCGAGGGGGCTTTTTGCGTACCTGGAGGTTCCCGCAATGCGCGACGCTGCATACCGTGCCGCCGTGTTCGGTGCCTATGGATTCACTCGTGCGTCTCGTTGACGGCGCGGGATACCGACACTTCCGTACCGGCTACGCCGACAACATCGACGCTGGTAGCCACACCCCGAGGCGCTGAATCGCGCTGTGGTCTCGACAGCGCGCTAACGTCACCGGGACAATGCCGTCATGGATGCGGGACTAGCAGCGGTACTAGGTGCGACAGCGGGTGCAGTCGGGGGTGTTGTTGGCTCCATCGTCACGGGGAGGGTGCAGCGGGATGGAGTATTGATATCTGTAAGGGCAGAACACCTCAAGGAGAGACGGCAGCCGCGCCACGACGCGTACAGGGTGCGGGATATCGCACTGGATCTCGTCTATAAGAGGAGCTTTGCTCGTGAGTCGGCTGAGCGGCTATTAGAAGTCGACGATGATGACAGTCGGTTCGAGCGATTGCAATCCGCAGCGGGTCTGTCAGTTGATTGGGTTTATGCGGCTACCGGCGTGCCGGCTAAGGCCGTCGATGACTTTGCGGTGACCGCGAGCGCCGCACTTAATGACGACGGCACGAAAGGACCTAGATTTCTCCGCGCGTGGCGTGGTGTCGCATGACCACCTACCAGCGCTGGGAGGTGCTGCCCCCGATGGCTTTCCGCTGTCGGGGGTTTTCTGTGTTTCGGGCGCACCTTCGAAAGAAAGGCGGGGGTTCTAGCCGACTTCGGGGCCCAGGATGCCGCTAGGCCGGTAGTTCCAAGGGATTTTCGGCCCCTTAAATTCCTAGGCAGTCAGCCGCTCGGCGCGGTCCCACAGTTCCTCTGCGTGCTCGGCGAAACGGTCAAACATGCCCCCGTCGCTCTGTCGGCGCAAGTGCAGCAGCGGGGAGTCGTGCCCGACCAGGCGCGCGAGATGTGGAGTTACAAGTGCCTCGCTGTCGAACCGAAAGACTGAGAGGCTGACGTGATTGATCGCGTCGAGCGGGGCGGAGAAACGGGTCTCCACCCTTTCCAGTGGGCCGAGGCGCTCTAGGTGCTCAAGGGTGATTCGGATTCGCGTCGATACCGACAGCGCCACATCTTCGATTTGCTCGCGCTGTCGGGTTACCTCACCTTCCGGGTGGCCGAGCAGGAACCTCACGCGGCATCCGTCTTCTGACTTACGCCGGATGGTTTCCGCGAAGTGCGGTACCTGCGTCCAGAAAAAGTAATTCGTGTAACCGGCGAAGAACAGCTCCTCGCTCGCGCGTTCGATTAGCTCGGTCCATACCGTGGATGGACAAGCCGACCGATAGGGGTAGCTGTGAACTAGTTCCTTGTCGTTTCCCGTTTTGACGCGCTCTTGCACAGCTTTGGGCCACAACATCTCTTCATTCACTCCCAGTGCACGGCAGGCATCAGCGCGATTCCTGGCATGCGGTGTGAGGTCAGCATTGCTTAGCCATCTTTCCACCTGCTTAGTGGATACCCCTACCCGGTATGCAAGCTGACGGGGCGTTAGGTTGGCGTCTGTCATGGCGGACCTAAGTGCAGCGTTCAAGTCAACCCCCTAGCGCTGTCCTTTTGGGCCTTCTCAGACCCTAGCCGCCAGCGTCCCAAGTGTCCCCGGTGCGACGAGAGAAACGTCCAGACGGGTGGGGCACCATCGGCACATGACCGAGCTGATTGGACACAGCGGATCACCGGCGCAACTACCGGGCACCAGGGGGGCGTTCGGCCCTCCGGGGTTCACCGCCGGTCGCCAGGAGCTGGCCAGTACTCAGAGTCGCGTCGGACTGGACGCGAACGCACAACAGGGCGAGTACACGACATACGCGCCAAAGGGTGAGAAGTGCCGCAGGTGTCACAAGCCGTTCGCCAGTCTGGAAGTCGTCCGGCGGGTGAAACCGTCCGGCGAGGAACCCAACCGCCGACCGTACGCCTGCGTTGAGTGCCCGACCGAGGGCAAGTCATGAGCGCCCCTCAGAAGCGCGTCAGCGCCGGCGTGAGCGCCTTACAGCCTCCGGAGCTCAGCCTCATAGACGGGTCTGGTCGGCCCGCAGGCGGCGACTGGTGGGCGGAGTGCGGCGGCACCCTTGACCCGGCGTCCGGCGTGATCGCGTTCCCGCCCAACTCCCTGCCTCCCTGCCGGTTTCCGTGCGAGCGCTGCGACCGGCGGAAGGGGGCGTGATGGCTGTCAGCAAAGCTCATCTCGGCAAGCCTGTGACGGACGGACAGCGGGTCGGCATCCTGGCCGAGATCATCAAGGATTGGGAAGATCCGGCAGCAACGCCCGCCGAGCGGATCAAGGTCACTCAAGCATTCGTCCGGCCGCAGGGCGGGGGTCGGGAATGGCAGGCTCGCCCGTCCCGGGTCCACCCGCTGTGAAGCGGCCCCCACGCGGATTGCTGGCGGTTCTCGCGTGGCTCGCTTGGGCTACTACCGTCGCGCTGATAGTCGCCCGTGGTTGGGCTTCTTGAACTCCGCCCCCGCTGACGCATGAGAATCGAAGGCTCCCCGTCTTCCATTCGATTTCCGGCAGGGGCGGGCAATACCCCGACTCGTAACAGCGTGTCGGTTCCCTGATAGGTGGGAGGTACGAAAATGCGTGCACCGTGGCTCACGATGAACGACCCCGGCAACCCGCAGGACGACAGCGACAGCGGCAACAAGCACGGCGGGGGCGGCTCGGACGAGGGTGGCAACACCAACGACGGCCAGGGTCCGGCGGACGGTCGCTGATCTGTGAGCACTGACGACGTGAAGGGGGCGGGTCCTGAGGGACTCGCCTCCGTCCTCATGGAAAAGGGTGCGCTGACAAGCGATTGGCTGCCCGCCTATCAGGCAGTGCCCCGTCATCTGTTCATCCCGGAAATGATCTGGCCGGGCCGAGCCGGCATGAACCGCCAGGATGACCGCGTAATTCGCAGCGAAGAACCCGACGTCTGGTGGTCGGCGGTTTACCGTGACGCGCCGATCACGACCCAATGGGACGACGGCGTGTACACCGGACCCGGTAAAGGCAAGATCCCCTCAAGCTCCAACTCCATGCCGACCATGGTGTTTTCGATGCTGGTCGCGTTGAGCGTCGAACCGGGTCAGCGGGTGTTGGAGATCGGAACCGGTACCGGCTGGAATGCCGCGCTGCTGTGTCACCGCCTCGGCTCTGAGAACGTGTTCACCGTTGAGGTGGACGGGGACAGCGCGAGGGAGGCGCGCAAGCGTCTGAATGCCGCCGGATTCGATCCCGTCTCGATCATCGGGGATGGGGTCGAGGGGTACGCCGAGGGTGCCCCCTATGACCGGGTGATCGCCACGGCATCGATCGGGCGTGTTCCCCGTCGCTGGATCGAGCAGACGAAACCGGGCGGAATCATCGTTTCCCCGTGGGGGCCGACCTACGGCGGGGAAGGGGTGGTTCGACTGACCGTTGCCGAGGACGGTTCGGCGTCTGGTCCGTTCGTCGGCTCATCGGCGTTCATGCGGCTGCGGGATCAGCGGGTGAAGCGGACGCACGTCCGTGAATACCTCGGCGACCGAAAGTGGCCTGCGGACGGCACTCGCAGCGTCACACCGATTTCCCCGGACGCCGTGGGCGACTGGCCGGTCATGTTCGCCATCGGCGTGCAGGTGCCTGAGGCGTTTCCGTGGATGGAGTCGTACGGCGACGGCTCTTACACGCTGTGGCTGCGGGACACAGCCGTCACGTCGTGGGCGACAGCGGACTATGAGAAAGACCGCGAGGAATTCGAGGTCTACCAATCCGGCCCGCGCCGACTCTGGGACGAGGTTGAGACTGCCTATCTCTGGTGGGAGAAACAGGGCCGACCCGGTTTCGAGCGATTCGGCCTGACCGTCGACGGCGACGGCGAGCGGGTGTGGCTGGACTCGCCGGACAACCCCGTGCCCATCCGTGGGAGCCTGTAGCGCGGTCCGCGTGACCGTTGGCCCCGTCTGTGCGCTCATCCGCCGTAGCGCACGGGCGGGGCTTCCTGCGTTCGTCTGCGCTGGTCAGGGACTGTGCGCTGACCTATGGCTCTGTTGGTCCAAGGGCAGGCGATGTCGCTCCAGATCTCGACGCGCATGTCTTCGGCTCTCTCCGGGTCGT
>NZ_BMRM01000050.1 GCF_014648635.1 Streptomyces cinerochromogenes
GGTACCGGCGAAGAACCGGTCCCACCCGACATCGACGCCCTGGGCGTGCAGGACGCCCAAAGCCGTCACCACGGCCTGCGCGGCCGGCCTGCCCGCACGCTGCGCGGGAACACACACCGCGCCCTCGACGGACTCCGCCACCGGCCCCGACAACACCGCGTCCGGCGCCAGCTCCACGAAGACACCCGCCCCCGACGCCACCACGGCATCGGCGAAGCGGACCGTCTCCCGCACGTTGCGCACCCAGTAACCGGGGTCGCACACCTCGTCCGTCACCACACCACCGGTCACCGTCGACACGAACGGCAGCGACGGGACACGGAACGTCACGGACTCCAGCACCCGCCGGAAGTCCTCCAGCACCGGATCCATCCGATGCGAATGGAACGCATGACTGACCGACAGCCGCTTCGAACGACGCCCCGCCCACCGCGCGGCCTCCGCCAGCACAGCCTCCTCATCACCCGACAACACCACCGACGACGGACCGTTGACCGCCGCCAGCTCCACCCCCTCCCCCAACTCCAGCTCGTGCTCGGCCACCTCAACGGCCACCATCGCGCCACCCTCCGGCAACGCCTGCATCAACCGGCCCCGAGCCGCCACCACCCGCACGGCATCCTCAAGAGACCACACACCCGCCACATACGCCGCCGCCAGCTCACCCACCGAATGACCCAGCACGGCATCCGGCGTCACACCCCACGACTCCAGCAGCCGGAACAACGCCACCTCGAACGCGAACAGCCCCGCCTGCGCGAACACCGTCCGGTCCAGCTCCGCACCACCCTCGGCGATCACCTCACCCAACGAACGATCCAGCACCGCGTCGAACGCCCCGCACACCTCGGCGAACACCCCACCGAACACCGGATAGGCCGCAGCGAGTTCCGCACCCATCCCCGCCCGCTGCGCACCCTGACCCGCGAACACGAACGCGGTCCGGGCCTCGCGGGCCGTTGTGGGGTGGGCGTTGTCAAGGGCGGTGAGGAGTTCCTCGGTGGTCCGGCCGACCGCCGTCACGCGGTGGGCCAGTGCGGCCCGGCCGGTGGCAAGGCTGAGACCGATGTCGGCCGGTCGTGCCTGGGGGTGCTCGGTGACGAACGTACGCAGCCGCTCGATCTGGGCCCCCAGCGCGGTCTCGGACCGTGCCGACACCACCCAGGGCACGGCGGGCAGTTCGGCCGGCCGGGTGGGCTCCGTGTCGTCCGGTGCCTCCTCGAGGACGACGTGGGCGTTGGTGCCGGACACGCCGAACGAGGACACGCCCGCCCGGCGCGGGCGGCCCGCACGCGCCCACTCGCGCTCCTCGGTCAGCAGCTCGACCGCGCCGGCGGTCCAGTCGACGTGCGGGGACGGCGCGTCCACGTGGAGCGTACGGGGCAGCGTCCCGTGCCGCATCGCCTGCACCATCTTGATCACACCGGCCACACCCGCGGCGGCCTGCGTGTGCCCGATGTTGGACTTCACCGACCCCAGCCACAGCGGCTCGTCCCGCTCCTGGCCGTAGGTGGCCAGCAGCGCCTGCGCCTCGATGGGGTCGCCCAGGGTGGTGCCGGTGCCGTGCGCCTCCACCGCGTCCACGTCGCCCGGCACGAGCCCGGCGCCCGCGAGGGCCTGCCGGATCACCCGCTGCTGCGAGGGACCGTTCGGGGCCGTCAGACCGTTCGACGCACCGTCCTGGTTCACCGCGGAACCACGCACCACCGCCAGCACCGTGTGCCCGTTGCGACGCGCGTCCGACAGCCGCTCCACCAGGAGCATGCCGACACCCTCGCCCCAGCCGGTTCCGTCGGCCGCGGCGGCGAAGGACTTGCAGCGCCCGTCCGCCGCGAGACCCCGCTGGCGGGAGAACTCGTCGAAGGCGCCCGGGGTGGCCATGACGGTCACACCACCCGCCAGGGCCATCGAGCACTCCCCCGACCGCAGCGCCTGGACCGCCCAGTGCAGGGCGACCAGCGAGGAGGAGCACGCGGTGTCGACGGTGACCGCCGGGCCCTCCAGGCCCAGGACGTAGGCGATGCGGCCCGACAGCACGCTGGCCGCGTTGCCTGTGCCGATGTGTCCCGCGTGGTCGTCGGTGGCACCGGCGAGGAGGCTCACGTAGTCCTGGCCGTTGGTGCCGAGGAAGACACCGACGGACGTTCCGCGCACCGTGTGCGGGTTGATACCCGCGCGTTCGAAGGCCTCCCAGCCGGTCTCCAGGGCGAGCCGCTGCTGCGGGTCCATGACCAGCGCCTCGCGCGGGCTGATCCCGAAGAAGTCCGCGTCGAACTCCGCGGCGCCGCGCAGGAATCCGCCTTCGGCGTAGACCTCGCTGGGGCCCCACCGGCGGTCGGCCGGAATGGGTCCCATGGCGTCCACTCCGTCGGCGAGCAGCCGCCACAGGTCCTCGGGGGAGGTCACGTCGCCCGGGAAGCGGCAGGCCATGCCCACGATCGCGATGGGGTCGTCCGCGTGAACGGCCGTGGCCGGGAGCACGGTCGCGCCGTCGGAGCCCGTGGTCTCCCCGGTCGCCAGGGCGAGCAGGTGGGCGGCCAGGGCGCGGGCGCTCGAATAGTCGAACACGGCGGTCGCGGGGAGCGCGACCCCGGTGGCGGCGGAGAGCCGGTTGCGCAGCTGGACGGCTGCCATGGAGTCGAAGCCCAGGTCGCGGAAGGCGGTGTCGGGCTCGACGTCCGCCGCGCCCGAGCGGCCGAGGACGGCGGCGGCGGCGGACCGCACGAGGTCCAGTGCGGCGCGCTCGCGGTCGGGGCCGGTGAGCGCCGTGGGTGCCTCGACGGTCGCCGGGCCGGAGTGCTCGGCCAGCATGGAGCCGGCGGCGAGGCCGGTCCAGTCGGCGTCGGCGACGACGCTGAGCGCGTCCGTGGCGGCCACGGCACGGTCGAGGGCGACCAGGGCGTGTCCGGGGTCGAGCGGCTTGACACCGGCGCGGCGCAGTCGTTCCGCCACGGCCTCGTCGAGCATGCCGCCGCCCGCCCAGGGACCCCAGGCGATGGCGGTGCCGGGCAGTCCGAGGGTCCGGCGATGCGCGGCGAGCGTGTCGAGTACGGCGTTCGCGGCGGCGTACGCGGCCTGCCCGGGGTTGCCGAGGGTGCCGGCGAGCGAGGAGAACAGCACGAACGCGTCCAGGTCGAGTCCGGCCGTCGCGGTGTGCAGGACCCGGGCGGCGTCGGCCTTGGCCCGGAGCACGGCGGTGACCTGGTCCGGGGCGAGGGTGTCCAGCGGTGCGTCGGAGAGGACGCCCGCCGTGTGGACCACGGCGGTCAGCGGTGCGTCGGCGGGTATCCGCGCCAGCAGGGCCGCGACCGCCTCGGGGTCGGCGACGTCGCACGCGGCCACGGTCGCCGTGGCGCCCGCGGCTTCGATGGCACGGACCAGTTCGGCGGCGCCGTCGGCCGCCGGGCCCCGCCTGCTGACCAGCAGCAGGTGCTCCGCTCCGCGCTCGGCGAGCCGCTGGGCGACCTGTGCGCCGAGGGCGCCCGTGCCGCCGGTCACGAGGACCGTGCCGCGGGGCCGCCACTCGCGGCGGGGAGCGTCGGCGGCTCGTACGAGTCGGGCCGCGAAGGTGCCGTTGTCGCGTACCGCGCACTCGTCCTCGGTGCCGGCCAGGACGGCGGCGAGCCGGCGTCGGGTCCGCTCGTCCAGCGTGCCGGGCAGGTCGACCAGCCCGCCCCAGCGGTCCGGGGCCTCAAGGCGGACGACCCGGCCGAGGCCTCGGACACCCGCCGCGGCGACGGCGGCTTCCGGGATCGCTTCCGTGCCGGTGACTGCCACGGACCGGGATGTGGCGTACCACAGCGGAACGGTGATCTCCGCGTCGGCGAGCGTCTGGACGAGGGCGAGGGCCGCGTGCACCGGGCGGTCGGCCGACGCGAGCAGTGACAGCACTCCGCCGAGACCGTCGGTGCCGGTGTCGCGGAGCAGCTCGGCGGTCGTCCGCCGGTCGGCGTCCCGCGGCAGTGCGAGGTGTGTGACCTCGGCACCGTGCTCGCTCAGGGCGGTGGTGACGTCGGCGAGGAGCGGCTCGTCGTCCGCCGTACTGACCAGCAGCCACCTGCCGGTCAGTACGGCGCCGGCGGCTTCGGGGAGCGGGGTCCAGCGGACCTTGTGCCGCCAGCGGTCCACGACCGCGTCGGCGCGCTCCCTGTCGTGCCAGGAGGCGAGGGTGGGCAGTACGGCGTCGAGGCCGGCGTCTTCCGCCACGCCCAGCAGGCCGGCGAGGTCACCGCTCTGGACGGCGGCCCAGAAGGCTTCGTCCGAGGAACGGGTCAGGGGCGCGGGGACGTCGAGCCAGAAGCGTTCGCGTTGGAAGGCGTAGGTGGGCAGGTCGACACGGCGGGCACC
>NZ_BMRM01000051.1 GCF_014648635.1 Streptomyces cinerochromogenes
GCCCTGGAGACGTACTGGACCGACGGCTCCGCGATGGAGAAGCAGACCCGCACCCGCGGGGAGCAGGTCGAGCAGGCCCTGATCTCCATCACCGAGGAGAACCTCGCCGACGTCAAGGAGTACCGCGGGCGCGGGCTCGTGTGGGGCCTGGAGTTCCACGCCAAGGACCGGGCCTCGCGGGTGGCGCGGCGCGCCTTCGACCTCGGGCTGCTCATCGAGACGTCCGGCCCCGAGAGCGAGGTCGTCAAGCTGCTGCCCGCCCTCACCATCACCCCCGACGAGCTGGACGAGGGCCTCGGCGTCCTCGCCCGTGCCGTCCGGGAAACCGCCTGACCAGCTAGGAGGAGACGCACCCCGTGATCGTCCGATCGTTCAAGGACATCGAAGGAACCGACCGCCATGTGAAGGCGGCGTCCGGCACCTGGGAGAGCAAGCGGATCGTCCTCGCCAGGGAGCGGGTCGGATTCTCCCTGCACGAGACGATCCTGTACGCCGGGACGGAGACGTCGATGTGGTACGCCAACCACATCGAGGCCGTCGTCTGCACCCGGGGCGAGGCCGAACTGACCGACCACGAGGCCGGGAAGACGTACACGATCACCCCCGGCACCATGTACCTCCTCGACGGACACGAGCGGCACACGCTGCGCGTCAAGGAGGACTTCCACTGCATCTGCGTGTTCAACCCGCCGGTCACCGGACGGGAGGACCACGACGAGAACGGCGTCTACCCGCTGCTCACCGAGCCCGAGGAGGTGTGAGAGCCATGACCACCGCCACCGTGAAGGACCTCTACCCCACCCGCGGCACCACCGAGGTGACCGTCCCCCGCCAGGACCCCGTCGTCTGGGGCGCCCCGGACACCCCGGGCCCGATCGCGGAGGCCGACCTCCGGGCGTACGAGCGGGACGGCTTCCTCGCCGTCGACCAGCTCATCACCCCGGACGAGGTCGCGGTCTACAAGCGTGAGCTGGACCGGCTGGTGGCCGACCCGGCGATCCGCGCCGACGAGCGGTCCATCGTGGAGCCGAAGTCGAAGGAGATCCGCTCGGTCTTCGAGGTGCACCGGATCAGCGAGGTGTTCGCGAACCTGGTGCGGGACGAGCGGGTCGTCGGCCGGGCCCGGCAGATCCTCGGCTCCGACGTGTACGTCCACCAGTCCCGCATCAACGTCAAGCCCGGCTTCGGCGCGAGCGGCTTCTACTGGCACTCCGACTTCGAGACCTGGCACGCCGAGGACGGCCTGCCGAACATGCGGACCGTGTCCGTCTCGATCGCGCTGACCGAGAACCACGACACCAACGGCGGGCTCATGATCATGCCCGGCTCGCACCGGACCTTCCTGGGCTGTGCGGGCGCCACGCCGAAGGACAACTACAAGAAGTCCCTCCAGATGCAGGACGCGGGCACGCCGTCGGACGAGGCACTGACCTCGCTGGCGAGCGAGTACGGCATCCGGCTGTTCACCGGGAAGGCCGGCTCGGCGACCTGGTTCGACTGCAACTGCATGCACGGCTCGGGCGACAACATCACGCCGTTCCCGCGCAGCAACGTGTTCATCGTGTTCAACAGCGTGGAGAACACCGCGGTCGAGCCGTTCGCGGCACCCGTGCGACGCCCCGAGTTCATCGGGGCGCGGGACTTCACGCCGGTCCGGTGAACCGGATTCCGGCCGCCGCTGCTCCACCCCGGTGAAGCAGCACCCCCTGGTGGGACCACCGGGCCGGGCCTCCTCGTGTGGGACGGGGGCCCGGCCCGGTCCTGTCAGCCGGACAGCGCGTCCAGCAGCCGGTCGACGTCCGCGGCCGTGTTGTAGAGGTGGAAGGCCGCGCGCAGGTTGCCCGCGCGGTCCGAGACCTCGATGCCGGCCTCGCCGAGCGCGGGCTGCCGGGAGCCGAGCCCGGGCACCGAGACGATCGCGGAACCGGGCGCGGGCAGGGGCTCGTGGCCGAGTCGGGCGAGGCCGGCGCGGAAGCGGTCGGCGAGGGCGAGGTCGTGGGCGTGGATCGCCGCCACGCCCAGTTCCTCGATCAGTTCGAGGGACCGGCGCAGGCCGGCGAAGGTGAACAGGGCATGGGTGAGGTCGAACCGCCGGGCGGAGCGGGCGAGTTCGGCCACCGGGCCGTAGCAGCTGTCCCACGGGTGCTCGGCCGCGACCCAGCCCGCGAGCAGCGGGGTGAGCCCGCCGAAGTCCTCCGGGACGGTGAGGAAGGCCGCGCCGTGCGGGCCCATCAGCCACTTGAAGGAGACGCTGGCCGTGAAGTCGTAGGCGTCCGCCTCCAGCGGCAGCCAGCCGGCGGCCTGCGAGAAGTCGACGTAGGTGCGGGCGCCGTGGGCGCGGGCGGCCTCGCGCAGGGCGGGCAGGTCGGCGACCCGCCCGTCGGCGGACTGGGCGGCGCTGACCGCGACGAGCGCGGTGCCCGGCCGGACGGACTCGGCGATCCGCTCCAGCGGGACCGCGCGGACCTTGAGGTCGCCGCGGACGTGGAAGGGGTTGAGGACGGAGGTGAAGTCGTCCTCGGCGGTGAGGACTTCGGCGCCCGCCGGGAGCGAGGCGGCGATCACGCCGGTGTGCGCGGCGACCGAGGCGCCCGCCGCGACCCGGTCGGCCGGGACACCGGCGAGCCGGGCGAACGCGGCCCGGCACACCTCCACCTCCTCGTACAGCGGCAGCAGCGGCCGGCCCTGTGCCCGCAGCAGGGCCGCCTCCTGGAGGGCGGTGACGGTGCGGGCGGGCAGCAGGCCGCTGCTCGCGGTGTTGAGGTAGCTGGTCTCCGGGCGGAACTCGGCGCGGACGAGTCGGTCGAACGTCTCCGTGGTCTCCATGGGTCCACTCTGCGTCCCACGGAACTGCCCGTCCATGGCGAACTTTTACGTGGAGCCTCGTAGTGGCCCTTATACGACGGCGCCGACCTGCGGTTTCTCAGTGCTGCGGGACCGCGCACCCGTCCGGGCCGCAGGCCGCCGCGTCCCCGTGGCCGCCCTGGTCGACGAGCTTCAGCGGGGAGCGCTCGCCCCAGGCCTGGGTCAGCGCCTCGGTGAAGACCTCGGCGGGCTGGGCGCCGGAGACGCCGTACTTCCGGTCGAGGACGAAGAAGGGCACACCGGTGGCGCCGAGCTGGGCCGCCTCCCGCTCGTCGGCGCGGACCTCGTCGGCGTAGGCGGTCGGGTCGGCGAGCACCGTGCGGACGGTCTCGGCGTCCAGACCGGCCTCCACGGCCAGCTCCACGAGCCGTTCGTCGCCCTCGGTGAAGACGGACCGCTCCTCGGCGAAGTTCGCCCGGTACAGGATCTGGACGAGCTCGTCCTGCCTGCCGTGCTCCTTGGCGAGGTGCAGCAGGCGGTGCATGTCGAAGGTGTTGCCGTGGTCGCGGTCCCGGGTGCGGTAGTCCAGGCCCTCGGCGGCGGCCTGGGCGCCCAGGTTGTCCTCGCCGGCCTGGGCCTGCGCCTCGCTCATGCCGTACTTCCTGGTCAGCATGGTGATGACCGGCTGCACATCGCCCTTGGCGCGGCCCGGGTCCAGCTCGAAGGAGCGGTGCACCACCTCGACCTCGTCACGGTGCGGGAAGGCAGCGAGCGCCTTCTCGAAGCGGGCCTTGCCCACATAGCACCAGGGGCAGGCGATGTCGCTCCAGATCTCGACGCGCATGTCTTCGGCTCTCTCCGGGTCGT
>NZ_BMRM01000052.1 GCF_014648635.1 Streptomyces cinerochromogenes
GCTGTTCGCACTCCAGGCCCGCCGGTGGCTACCCGGCCGCGGCACCCGTCACCGGGCGTGGCACGGTGCGCATCCGCTCGCCGCCGTCAGTGGTCCTCCTGCGTCAAGGCCTTGATGCCATACGGACAGAGTGGCAGCGTGAGGCGTTACACCTGAGTGCGTGTTTCTGATCCCCGGTGCTGCTTCGCCTCGCGTCACGCGTTTCGACGGCACCTGCTGATGCGGCCGAGTCGTGTCAGCGGCTCGCAACAGGGCTGTCACAGGGTTCCAAGATTGCTTGACCTTGCCCCCAAGGGAAGGACGACAGTGTCTTCGTAGATCACAGGAGTGTGCTCGCTGACCAGGCGGGACGAAGGGGGGAGTTCGGGTGACCACGACCTGCGTCATTCTCGACATCGGCGGCGTGCTGGAGATCACGCCGGAAACCGGATGGGTTCAACGGTGGGAAGAGCGGCTGGAGCTGCCGCTGGGCACCGTGCATGAGCGGATGCGCGACGTGTGGCGTGCTGGAAGCGTCGGGAGCATCAGCGAACGAGACGTGCGCTGGGAAGTGGCATCACGCTTGGGTCTCGACGTTCACCAGGTCGAAGCCTTCATGGCTGACCTGTGGGCGGAGTATCTGGGAACGCCGAACGATGAACTCATCGCCTATGTGCGGGGGCTGCAGGGACGATGCAGGCTGGGCATCCTGAGCAACAGCTTCGTCGGGGCTCGGGAGCGGGAGACGGCGCTGTACCACTTCGACGAACTGGTCGATCAGATCGTCTACTCGCACGAGATCGGCATGGAGAAGCCTGACCTGCGTGCCTTCGAAGCTGCTTGCGCCAGCTTGGAGGTGGGGCCGGAGAGCTGTCTCTTCATAGACGATGTCGCCGCCAACGTGGAGGCCGCCCGAGCGGCTGGCATGCAGGCGCATCTGTTCGAGGACAACATCGGGACGATCACGCGCATCGCCGCTCATCTTAACGCTGGGCCCTTGACTTCAGCACGCGTCCCGCTCGGGTGACGCATCGCCTTGTGGATTGTCCGCCATGACACGGTCTTTCGCTCGCTGATCTGGGCCCTGCTGTCTGGGAAGCCCCAGGTCAGGAGGAGAGGTGGGGCTTCCTGGGCCAGCTGGGGGGCGGCGCCCTTCCGTGCGAGACGGCGGGGCATGAGGGTGATGGCGGCCCAGGTGATCAGGGTCTCGGAGTGCCGGATGAGCCGTTCGTAGTCGCGGGCATGCCGGCGGGCATGCCGGCGGGCCTGCATCATCCACGCGAGTGACCTCTCGACGACCCAGCGGCGGGGAAGTACGACGAAGCCGGAGGTGTCCTTGGGGCGGCTGACCGGTGCGGGTGAGGTTGAGGTGCTGTTTTGCCCAGTCGACGAGTTCGCCGGCGTAGACGGAGTCTGCCCAGACGATGGCGATCTCGGGGTGCATCAGGCAGAGGCAGAAGAGGACTTCCTTGGCGGCTGCGGCGTCGTGGAGGTCGGCGGGGGTGACTATGACCATGAGGGGCAGGCCGGGGGTGTCGACGACCAGGTGGCGCTTGCGGCCGTTGATCTTCTTGCCCGCGTCGTAGCCGAGGGTGGTCTTGGAGACGGTCTCGGCCGCTTTCACGCTCTGGGAGCCGATCACGGTGGCCACGGCTCGGGGGTCTTTGCCCATGTCGCGACGGATCCGGCCGGCGAGATGGTCGCGGATCTGGCCGACGATCCCGGCCGCTGCCCAGCGGGCCATGAACCCCCAGACCGTGCGCCGGCATGGGAAATCTGCAGGTAGGACCCGCCATTTGCATCCGGTGTCCACGACGTAGCGGATCGCGTCGACGATCTCCCGCCGGGGGTGCTTCGCCGGTCGGCCGCCGCGGCTGGGGCATATCCGGAGGCCGTCGCACAGGTACACGCCGACTTCGCCGCCCTCCATAGCGTCCTGCCCGGCATCTACGACCCCACCGGGCCGCATGAGCTGCTGTTCGCGTTCTTCGCGGCCATGACGGGGCTCGGTGAGCAGTGGGGCAGAGAGCACCGGCACAGCGTTCAGTTTCTTGAACTCGCGCGGGGCTGAGCCGTCCAATCCCAGCTGTTTTCCGTCGACAGCAGCGGCCGAGGGGCCAGGGGCCGGATGATTGTCCAGCCTGTGCCGGTGGCTGCTGGGAGGATCGGTGCGGTGCCGGGGTTCCGGCCACACCGAAGGGGGACACGAGCGTGGAGAGCCAGGTGTACGAGTGGCCGCGCGAGGCGCCCGACACGGACGCCGCGGTGCTGAAGCAGTGGCTGACTGGTCACGGCTGGGAGATCGACCCGACAGTCTTCATGACCGGTGCCAGAGGGCCGGCGGTCCAGGTGCGGCGGATCGGCGCAGCCTGGCAGGACGGCGAGCCTGGGCTGCTGATCCTTCCTGGCGAGACGGTGGAGTACGACGGCGAGCGGATGCACACCGTCGTCCGCCCGGTGACGGGTGCCGCGGCCGGGTAGCCACCGGCGGGCCTGGAGTGCGAACAGC
>NZ_BMRM01000053.1 GCF_014648635.1 Streptomyces cinerochromogenes
GCTGCGGAGCGGACCAGCCGTTGGGGTTGGTGGGGTCGCTCGACGTGCGGTAGACGAACGGCCACCCACCCCACTGGTTCGCCAGCACCCAGATCTTCTTGGGCGCGAAGTAGAACAGCGTGGGCGCCACCGCTTTCTGGTTCATGCCGGTCTGGCCGGCCGACGCCATGTCCGACCAGTTCGTGAAGGGCTTGAACATCATCGAGCCGTACGACGAGCCCGACACGTTGGACGCGTAGACCAGGTGCTTGCCGTTGTACGTCACGGTGGTGAAGTCCTTCACCGCGTCCCATCCGTTCGCCGGCTGCGCCAGCGCACCCGTCGACGTCCACCGGTAGGTCGAGGGAAGAGCACAGGTGTTGCTCTTCGGCGCCGCGGTCGGCTTGAAGTTCCAGTGCTGGTTGGCGCCGCCGCCGTTGGTGTCCCCGATCTGGACGGGAGTGCCGTTGGCGGTCCGACCGCCGGGAATCTCCAGTGCCCGTCCGCTGGCGACGTTGGTCAGCGTGTAGGAGCCGTCGCTGTTCCGGGCGGCCCGCCAGTGCTGGTTGGCGCCGCCGTTGGAGTCCCAGACCTGCGTCCTCGTCCCGTTGCCCGTCTGGTTGGCCGGCTCGTCCAGTACCCGGCCGCTGGCGACGTTGGTCAGCGTGTAGGAGCCGTCGCTGTTGCGGCCGGCACGCCACTGCTGGTTGGAGGCACCGCCGGCGTCCCACACCTGGAGCGGGGTGCCGTTGCCGTTGTATCCCGCGGGCTCGTCGAGAACGCGTCCGGCGGCCACGTCGGAGAGCGTGTAGACCGCGCCGGAGGTGATGCCGCCTGTGTCCGGCGTGCCGCCGCCGGCGCTGCCCAGGGCGGTGAGCACCGCGCTGTAGGCGGGCTTCTTGTTGCCGCTCGCGTCGAACAGCAGCGGGTCCTCACCGGTGCGCCAGGAGTCGCTGTCGCGGATGCCCCACACCGTGATGCCCGTGCAGCGAGCGACGTTGAGACAGTCCTGCACGGTGTCGGCGTACGCGGTGGCGGACGCCCGGGCGATGTCCAGTTCGGTGATCTGGACGTCCACGCCGAGCGCGGCGAACTTGGACAGAGTGGTCTGGAAGCTGGCCGGCGGGCCGCCGGCGCCGAAGTGGCTCTGGAAACCGACGCAGTCGATGGGCACACCGCGGGACTTGAAGTCCTTGACCATCGCGTAGACGCCCTGCGTCTTGGCGTCGGTCCAGTTCTCGATGTTGTAGTCGTTGTAGCAGAGCTTGGCGGAGGGGTCGGCGTTCCGGGCCGTGCGGAAGGCTTCCTCGATGAAGCCGTTGCCCAGCACGTCCTGGAAGACCGAGCTGCGGTGCCGGCCGCTGCCGCCGTCGGCGAACGCCTCGTTGACCACGTCCCAGGCGTAGATCTTGCCCTTGTAGTGGGTCATCTCGGTGGTGATGTGCTTGTCCATCACACTGCGCAGGGTGTTGGCGTCGGTGATGGACTTGACCCAGCCGGGCAGTTGGGAGTGCCACACCAGGGTGTGGCCGCGCATCCGCTGCCCGTGCCCGGTGGCGTGGCCGACGATCCGGTCGGCCGGGCCGAAGTCGAAGCTGCCGCGGGAGGGTTCGGTGGCGTCCCACTTCATCTCGTTCTCCGGGGTGATCATGTTGAACTCCCGGTCGAGAATCGTGGAATACGTCGAGTCACCGAGCCTGCCCGAGGACACCGCCGTGCCGAAGTAGCGGCTGCTGTCGGCCGCCGCGGTGGCCAGGGTCGGTGTGCGGGCCTCCGGCGTGCGTGCGGCCAGCGCGACCAGCGGTACGGAGGCACCCGCCGCGGCGAGGACGACGGCGGCGGCGAGCACACGGCGGGTTGCCGGACGGCGACGATGAGAGCGGTTCTGATCTGACAACGGCATGTCCTTCTGGCACTGCGGGCCGTGATCCGGCCCCGGTTACCCGCCAGTTGCCGCCGCGCACACAAAGGTTGCCGCGGTCGAGGGAAGAATTTTCACGGCCGCCGTCACCATCCCACTGATCCCGCGCCCGGAGAAACACATACAAAAAGGGCCCACACCTTTTCGGTGTGGGCCCTCTTTCAAAATTTGTTCGGCGGCGTCCTACTCTCCCACAGGGTCCCCCCTGCAGTACCATCG
>NZ_BMRM01000054.1 GCF_014648635.1 Streptomyces cinerochromogenes
CGCAACAGGACCACCAGTTCCTGAAGACCTTCAACACCGTCACCACCACCAGCCCCGGTGCGAGCCCCATGCCGACGCAGAGCGCGGTTCCCGTGCCCACGGAGAGCGGTACGCCGGCACCCGAGGCACCCGAGGCCAGCGCCACCCCCGGCGCGCCCGGCGCGAGCGGCGGCAGCCGTGGGGGTGCCGGCGGGACCGGTGGGTCCGGTGGGTCCGGTGGGTCCGGTGGGTCCGGTGGGTCCGGCCGGACCATCGACACCGCGTTCACCACCGGGTACACCTGGTTCGACAACACCCCGCGGGGCAGCGCCCGGATCTCCCATCCGGTTCTGCACCAGCAGGCCGGCGGCACCGGTACGTACGCCGATCCGATCACGCTCGCGGTCGGGCACAGCCTGGAGGGCGGCAAGGACACGCTGGACTACCCCGCCGGTACCCGTTTCTACATGCCGCGGGTGCGGCGGTACTTCATCGTGGAGGACGCCTGCGGTGACGGCGGCAGCCCGCAGAACGGGCCCTGCCACAGCCTGAAGACGGCGCCTCAGGGGGCGACCACCTGGCTCGACATGTACGTCGGCGGAGCCGCCGGGGACAGCGAGTCCGCGGTGCAGGCCTGCGCCGACAAGGTCACCGCCGGCGCGCACGGAGGGCTCAACACCGTGGTGCTGAACCCCGGTTCCGGCCTGCCGGTGGTCGAGGGCCCCCTGTTCCAGAACGGCAGGTGCACCGACCTGTACTGAGGCTGTTCCCCCTCGAGGGCGGCAGGGCCCGGCGCCGGTGGCGCCGGGCCCTGCCGTTTCCGGGGTGCGGGGCGGATCAGCCGTGGGAGACGCTCAGCGCGTAGAACGCGACCCTGGCGCCGTTCGTGCTGCTGCCCGACGCGGACTGGTTGTAGGCCCCGGCCTTGAAGTACTGCCGGTACTGCTTGAAGGAGTCGGCGATCGGGTAGTGGGTGGTGCTCCCGTCGACCGTGAGGTCGATGGTGTCGCCGCCGGAGACACCGATGGTGTAGCTCCATTCCCCGCCGAGCGGTACGTGGCCCACCGTGTGCCGGGTCTGGCCCCCGGCGGGCGAGTTCTCGGTGCCCAGCACGATGTCGCCGTCGGACTGGTAGTACAGCTCCAGGAGCGGCTTGGTGGACGAGCCGCCGGAACCCAGGTGGATCTGTCCGACGCACACGCTGGACGGCACGGACAGCACGCGCAGGGTGGCGCTCATCCGGTGGGTGCCGCCGAGCGGCCACTCGGCGGTCTCGCGCAGCTCCGAGCGGGGGTACTTGGAGTTGGGCGTGGTGACGCCCTGCTCGGGCGACCAGAAGGTCAGGGCGCCGTCGCTGTCGGTGTGGAAGTAGGAGTCCTGGTAGCCGCCCTGGAGCCGGGAAGCGGCGACGGTGGTCGGCGACCCCGGGGAGCCGACCGGTTCCTGGAGCTGCCAGATCGACAGGTCGATACCGCCGCCCGGCGCGGCCTTGGGCCCGCTGCCCGTGGTGCCGGTACCGGGGCCGGGGGTCTCGGGTGTGCCGGGATCGGTGCCGGTGGAGGGCGCCGGCGTGGTGCCGCCGCCCGTCACCGGTGCCGTGACCGGGTTCGTGCCGGGGCTGGTGGTGGTGACGGTGTTGAAGGTCTTCAGGAACTGGTGGTCCTGTTGCG
>NZ_BMRM01000056.1 GCF_014648635.1 Streptomyces cinerochromogenes
CCGTGCGAAGCCGTAAGGCGATGTATACGGACTGACGCCTGCCCGGTGCTGGAACGTTAAGGGGACCGGTTAGCTCACTTTCGGGTGGGCGAAGCTGAGAACTTAAGCGCCAGTAAACGGCGGTGGTAACTATAACCATCCTAAGGTAGCGAAATTCCTTGTCGGGTAAGTTCCGACCTGCACGAATGGCGTAACGACTTCTCGACTGTCTCAACCATAGGCCCGGTGAAATTGCACTACGAGTAAAGATGCTCGTTTCGCGCAGCAGGACGGAAAGACCCCGGGACCTTTACTACAGTTTGATATTGGTGTTCGGTTCGGCTTGTGTAGGATAGCTGGGAGACTGTGAAGCAGGCACGCCAGTGTTTGTGGAGTCGTCGTTGAAATACCAGTCTGGTCGTGCTGGATGTCTAACCTGGGTCCGTGATCCGGATCAGGGACAGTGTCTGATGGGTAGTTTAACTGGGGCGGTTGCCTCCTAAAGGGTAACGGAGGCGCCCAAAGGTTCCCTCAGCCTGGTTGGCAATCAGGTGTTGAGTGTAAGTGCACAAGGGAGCTTGACTGTGAGACCGACGGGTCGAGCAGGGACGAAAGTCGGGACTAGTGATCCGGCGGTGGCTTGTGGAAGCGCCGTCGCTCAACGGATAAAAGGTACCCCGGGGATAACAGGCTGATCTTCCCCAAGAGTCCATATCGACGGGATGGTTTGGCACCTCGATGTCGGCTCGTCGCATCCTGGGGCTGGAGTCGGTCCCAAGGGTTGGGCTGTTCGCCCATTAAAGCGGTACGCGAGCTGGGTTTAGAACGTCGTGAGACAGTTCGGTCCCTATCCGCTGTGCGCGTAGGAGTCTTGAGAAGGGCTGTCCCTAGTACGAGAGGACCGGGACGGACGAACCTCTGGTGTGCCAGTTGTTCTGCCAAGGGCATGGCTGGTTGGCTACGTTCGGGAGGGATAACCGCTGAAAGCATCTAAGCGGGAAGCCTGCTTCGAGATGAGGACTCCCACCCACTTGATGGGGTAAGGCTCCCAGTAGACGACTGGGTTGATAGGCCAG
>NZ_BMRM01000057.1 GCF_014648635.1 Streptomyces cinerochromogenes
CCTCCAGCCTGGGCATGCTGCTCAAGGCGCGGGGCCTGCGTGTCGTGATGCAGAAGCTCGACCCGTACCTGAACGTCGACCCGGGCACGATGAACCCCTTCCAGCACGGTGAGGTGTTCGTCACCAACGACGGCGCCGAGACCGACCTGGACATCGGCCACTACGAGCGGTTCCTGGACCGCGACCTGGACGGCACCGCGAACGTCACCACCGGCCAGGTCTACTCCACCGTGATCGCCAAGGAGCGGCGCGGGGAGTACCTGGGCGACACGGTGCAGGTCATCCCGCACATCACCAACGAGATCAAGCACCGCATCCGGCGGATGGCCACCGACGAGGTCGACGTGGTCATCACCGAGGTCGGCGGCACGGTCGGTGACATCGAGTCGCTGCCGTTCCTGGAGACGGTGCGCCAGGTCCGCCACGAGGTCGGCCGGGACAACGTCTTCGTGGTGCACATCTCCCTGCTGCCCTACATCGGCCCGTCGGGCGAGCTGAAGACCAAGCCGACCCAGCACTCGGTGGCCGCGCTCAGGAACATCGGTATCCAGCCGGACGCGATCGTGCTGCGCTGCGACCGGGAGGTGCCCACCGCGATCAAGCGGAAGATCTCCCTGATGTGCGACGTGGACGAGGCCGCGGTGGTGGCCTGCCCCGACGCCCGCTCGATCTACGACATCCCCAAGGTCGTGCACGCCGAGGGCCTGGACGCCTACGTGGTGCGCAAGCTGGACCTGCCGTTCCGGGACGTGGACTGGACGACCTGGGACGACCTGCTGGACCGGGTCCACAACCCCGACCACGAGGTCACCCTGGCGCTGGTCGGCAAGTACATCGACCTGCCCGACGCCTACCTGTCGGTCACCGAGGCGCTGCGCGCGGGCGGGTTCGCCAACCGTGCCCGGGTGA
>NZ_BMRM01000058.1 GCF_014648635.1 Streptomyces cinerochromogenes
GAGCCGGTCAGTTCGGGGGCGAACGCCGGGTCCCTGACGACCGCGCGGTGGAACGGGATCGCGGTGGCCATGCCCTCGACCTGGAACTCCTCCAGCGCGCGGGCGGCCCGCTCCAGGGCCTCCTTGCGGGTGCGGCCGGTCACGATCAGCTTGGCCAGCAGCGAGTCCCAGGCCGGGCCGATGACGCTGCCCGACTCCACGCCCGCGTCCAGACGGACACCCGGACCGGACGGCGCGTCGAACCGGGTGACCGTGCCCGGCGCGGGCAGGAAGTTGCGGCCCGGGTCCTCGCCGTTGATACGGAACTCGAACGAGTGACCGCGCAGCACCGGGTCGCCGTAGCCGAGTTCCTCGCCGTCGGCGATGCGGAACATCTCACGGACCAGGTCGATGCCGGCGACCTCCTCGGTCACCGGGTGCTCGACCTGCAGACGGGTGTTGACCTCCAGGAAGGAGATCGTGCCGTCCTGGCCGACGAGGAACTCGCACGTGCCGGCGCCCTCGTAGCGGGCCTCCTTCAGGATCGCCTTCGAGGCCCGGTACAGCTCGGCGACCTGCTCCTGGGACAGGAACGGCGCCGGGGCCTCCTCCACCAGCTTCTGGTGGCGGCGCTGCAGGGAGCAGTCACGGGTGGAGACGACGACCACGTTGCCGTGCTTGTCGGCCAGGCACTGGGTCTCCACGTGCCGGGGACGGTCCAGGTAGCGCTCGACGAAGCACTCGCCGCGGCCGAACGCGGCCACCGCCTCACGGACGGCGGACTCGTACAGCTCGGGGACCTCCTCCAGGGTCCGGGCGACCTTCAGGCCGCGCCCGCCGCCGCCGAAGGCGGCCTTGATCGCGATCGGCAGGCCGTGCTCCCGGGCGAACGCCACGACCTCGTCGGCGCCGCTGACGGGGTCGGGGG
>NZ_BMRM01000059.1 GCF_014648635.1 Streptomyces cinerochromogenes
GGGGGATCTCCCAGGCCGTGCGGTACAGGGCGCGGATCTCCTCCGGGATCCACAGGAAGTCCTGCACGGAGCCGTTCGAGTCGCGCAGGGCCTCGCGGGTGCGGGCGTCCCAGACGCCGAGGTCCTTGAGGTCCTGGACCAGGTAGGAGTTGACCTGGAGGAACTCACCGGAGAGGGTCTCGCGCTTGAACAGGTTGGAGACCTGCGGCTCGATGCACTCGTACACCCCCGCGATGGACGCGATGGTCGAGGTGGGGGCGATCGCCAGCAGCAGGGCGTTCCGCAGGCCGACCGCGGCGACACGCCTCCGCAGCGCCGCCCACCGCTGCGGCCACGCGAAGTGGGTGTCGTAGTGGTCGGGGTGGAGGATGCCGCGGGCGGTGCGGGTCTGGTCCCAGGCGGGGAGGGGGCCGTTGCGTTCGGCGAGGTCGGTGGAGGCCTCGTAGGCGGCGAGCATGATGCGCTCGGCGATCCGGGTGGACAGGGCCTTGGCCTGGGGGGAGTCGAAGGGCAGGCGCAGTTTGAAGAAGACGTCCTGCAGGCCCATGACGCCCAGGCCGACGGGGCGCCACTTGGCGTTGGAGCGGCCGGCCTGTTCGGTGGGGTAGAAGTTGATGTCGACCACGCGGTCGAGGAAGGTGACGGCGGTGCGGACGGTGTCGTCCAGTCGTTCCCAGTCGATGTCCGCGGCGGTGGTGTCGACGAAGGCGCCGAGGTTGACGGAGC
>NZ_BMRM01000060.1 GCF_014648635.1 Streptomyces cinerochromogenes
GGGGGATCTCCCAGGCCGTGCGGTACAGGGCGCGGATCTCCTCCGGGATCCACAGGAACTGCTGGACGGAGCCGTTGGAGTCGCGCAGGGCCTCGCGGGTGCGGGCGTCCCAGACGCCGAGGTCCTTGAGGTCCTGGACCAGGTAGGAGTTGACCTGGAGGAACTCACCGGAGAGGGTCTCGCGCTTGAACAGGTTGGAGACCTGCGGCTCGATGCACTCGTACACCCCCGCGATGGACGCGATGGTGGCCGTCGGCGCGATCGCGAGGAGCAGCGAGTTGCGCATGCCCGTCTCCGCCACGCGCCTGCGCAGGGCGTCCCAGCGCTCCGGCCAGGTCAGGTCGGTGTCGTAGTGGTCGGGGTGGAGGATGCCGCGGGCGGTGCGGGTCTGGTCCCAGGCGGGGAGGGGGCCGTTGCGTTCGGCGAGGTCGGTGGAGGCCTCGTAGGCGGCGAGCATGATGCGCTCGGCGATCCGGGTGGACAGGGCCTTGGCCTGGGGGGAGTCGAAGGGCAGGCGCAGCTTGAAGAAGACGTCCTGCAGGCCCATGACGCCCAGGCCGACGGGGCGCCACTTGGCGTTGGAGCGGCCGGCCTGTTCGGTGGGGTAGAAGTTGATGTCGACCACGCGGTCGAGGAAGGTGACGGCGGTGCGGACGGTGTCGTCCAGCCGTTCCCAGTCGATGTCCGCGGCGGTGGTGTCGACGAAGGCGCCGAGGTTGACGGAGC
>NZ_BMRM01000061.1 GCF_014648635.1 Streptomyces cinerochromogenes
CTCACCCAACGGGCGCTCCAGCACCGCGTCGAACGCCCCGCACACCTCGGCGAACACCTCACCGAACACCGGATAGGCGGACGCGAGTTCCGCACCCATCCCCGCCCGCTGCGCACCCTGACCCGCGAACACGAACGCGGTGGTGCGGTGGTCGCGGGCGCGGCCGGTCTCCACGTGGGTGGCGATGCGGTCGGCCGCCAACGCGGCGAGGCCGTCGGCGAGTTCGGCGCGGCCGGTGCCGACGACGACCGCGCGGTGCGGCAGCGCCGCCCGGCCGGTGGCGAGGGAACAGGCGGTACCGAGGAGGTCGGTGTCGTCTTGCAGCCAGTCCGCGAGCCGTGCGGCCTGGGCGCGCAGCGCGTCCTCGGAGCGCGCCGACAGAATCCAGGGAAGGGCGGGCGGTTCGGCCGCGGGCACCGGCTCGGTGACCTCGGGGGCTTCTTCCAGTACCACGTGGGCGTTGGTGCCGGACACGCCGAACGAGGAGACACCCGCCCGGCGCGGGCGGCCCGCACGCGCCCACTCGCGCTCCTCGGTCAACAGCTCCACCGCGCCCGCGGTCCAGTCGACCTCGGGAGAGGGCGCGTCCACGTGCAGCGTGCGCGGCAGCGTGCCGTGCCGCATCGCCTGCACCATCTTGATCACACCGGCCACACCCGCGGCGGCCTGCG
>NZ_BMRM01000062.1 GCF_014648635.1 Streptomyces cinerochromogenes
TGGGGCGAAGGCGCCGGCGTCCTCGTCCTCGAACGCCTCACCGACGCCCGCCGCAACAACCACCCCGTCCTCGCCCTCATCCGCGGCTCCGCCCTCAACCAGGACGGCGCCAGCAGCGGCCTCACCGCACCCAACGGCCCCGCCCAACAACGCGTCATCCACCAAGCCCTCACCAACGCCCGCCTCACCCCCGCCGACATCGACGCCGTCGAAGCCCACGGCACCGGCACCCGACTCGGCGACCCCATCGAAGCCCAAGCCCTCCTCGCCACCTACGGACAACACCACCCCACCCACCCCCTCTACCTCGGCTCCGTCAAATCCAACATCGGCCACACCCAAGCCGCCTCCGGCATCGCCGGCATCATCAAAATGACCATGGCGATCCGCCACGCCCACCTCCCCCGCACCCTCCACATCGACCACCCCACCCCCCACGTCGACTGGACCACCGGCAACATCACCCTCCTCACCCACGACCACCCCTGGCCCACCACCGACCACCCCCGCCGCGCCGCCATCAGCTCCTTCGGCGTCTCCGGCACCAACGCCCACC
>NZ_BMRM01000063.1 GCF_014648635.1 Streptomyces cinerochromogenes
TGTGTTGCGAGGTTAACCCGGGTGGGGAAGCCGTAGCGAAAGCGAGTCCGAATAGGGCGATTCAGTAGCACGCTCAAGACCCGAAGCGGAGTGATCTAGCCATGGGCAGGTTGAAGCGGAGGTAAGACTTCGTGGAGGACCGAACCCACCAGGGTTGAAAACCTGGGGGATGACCTGTGGTTAGGGGTGAAAGGCCAATCAAACTCCGTGATAGCTGGTTCTCCCCGAAATGCATTTAGGTGCAGCGTCGTGTGTTTCTTGCCGGAGGTAGAGCACTGGATAGGCGATGGGCCCTACCGGGTTACTGACCTTAGCCAAACTCCGAATGCCGGTAAGTGAGAGCGCGGCAGTGAGACTGTGGGGGATAAGCTCCATGGTCGAGAGGGAAACAGCCCAGAGCATCGACTAAGGCCCCTAAGCGTACGCTAAGTGGGAAAGGATGTGGAGTCGCACAGACAACCAGGAGGTTGGCTTAGAAGCAGCCACCCTTGAAAGAGTGCGTAATAGCTCACTGGTCT